>NC_013929.1:0-5074347 GCF_000091305.1 Streptomyces scabiei 87.22
CCCGCGGAGCGGGTACCACATCGCTGCGCGATGTGCAAGCGAACACCCGTGCTGCGCACGGGTGTTGCGCTTCCGCTCCGCGGAAGCGCTGGCGATGGGCTGCGCCCATCGCAGCAACTCGATTGCTGCGCAATCGAGTTGGGTCACATCGCTGCGCGATGTGCAGGGGAGGCGGTCGCTGCGCTCCCGCTGCCCACGCGATGCGTGGGCGGATCCCTTCGCTGCGCTTCAGGATCCGGTGGGACCGGCCGCTGCGGCGCCCGGCGCGGCGCGCGATGCGCGGTCGCCCGCTTGACGGGGTGTCACGTGCGGCTAGTGAGGCCTTTAGTGCGGGAGTTGGGGCGTGCTCCGCACGCCCGGGGGCGGGTCCGCTGCGCTCCCCCGCCTGACGGTCCTTCCGGCTGCGCCTCCAGAATCTGGGGCCCACTGTCTCGGGCCGGGCTGGCTACCAGGGAGGGGGTCGCTCGTTCGTGTCGGGTTCTAGTGTAGCGCGCGCCTCAGGTTGATGCAGCATGTACCGTTGGCGGAAACACGGGACACCCCCCAACCACCCGGGCGGGGCGCGGGAAGCGAGGGCTCTTTGAATCCGTCAGGCTTCGAAAAGCGCTTTGAAGCGCGGAACGAAATCCATCGTGAGGTTACTTCAGGGACGGACCCGGAGCTGATCCGCTATCGGATCGTGGCGCAGCGCGCCGATCCGGAGCACCCGGGCGCATCGGTGGTGACGAACTACGCCTGCGGGCGGTCGGTCGAGGAGGCCGTCGCCAAGGCCCGCAAGGCGTTGGAGAAGCCGGACGGTCTGTACGGGGACCAGGGCATGTACCGCGTGGTGGAGGTGGTCGAGGAGAGTCCGTCCAGCGAGCTCCGGCAGCAGGAGGGCGCCCGCCGGCGGTACCTCACCACCATCTGGGAGAACGCCACCACCACCGTGCGCGGCCGTGAGCCGGACAACCCAGATGCGGAACTCCTCAGCCGCCTGGACGACTTCTTCACCCGAGCCGTCGTCTTCCCCGACCCGCACACCAGCGGCGCCACCAGACCACGTTCGGCTGGACCAGCGAGAAGCCCTACATCCAGCACGCCAGCGACCCCGGCCACGCCCTGGCCCTGTTCCTCCTGGCCTACCTGGACCACCACGGCCTAGACCTGGAAACGGCCGTCCGCACCGGTGATCGTCCCGTTCTGCTGCCGTTGGCCAGGGGCCGGCCTTCGGCCCGTGACACAGAGGGAAGCGAGCCGTCGGCGGAACTCGTCGAGCGTGTCATGGACGTCTGCGAGCAGCACTACACGGCCGTGACCGGCACCAACTCCGAGCACTGGGACCAGGAGGCGTCCCGGGAACTCGTGGACATCTCCCTGCGGACCGTGCACCTGGCGGAGCCGGAGCGCTACCCGCAGACGCTCGACGCGTACCTGCACGAGCACCAGGCGCGATTGAAGCGGCTGTGGCACCGCTACGGACCCGGCGGCATGTTCGCGGGCGAGCTCGTTCTGATCGACCTGCCCGGCTGCTTCGTGCTGTGCGAGAGGATCGAGACGACCCCTCTCTGGCTCGAAGGGATCTGGACGCAGAAGGGCCAGGAGGAAATCGCGCTGGAAAGGCTTCAGAACAGTTGGCTGTACGACACGGGAGAGGAGGACGGACGATGAGCAGGATTCCACTCAAGAAACACCAGATCGACCAGAAGTCGAGTTTCCGTAAATGGGTCGGATTCTCTGCAAGATCATCTGTACCCCCTCAGGGTGCCCGTGGCACAATCGTGTCGGCGACCGGGTCGGGAAAAACGATCATGGCTGCCGCAAGTGCGCTGGAGTGCTTCCCGGAGGGCCGGATCCTCGTGACCGTGCCGACCCTGGACCTGCTCGTGCAGACCGCCCAAGCGTGGCGGGCCGTGGGCCACCGCTCCCCCATGGTCGCCGTGTGCTCGCTGGAGAACGACCCGGTGCTGAACGAGCTGGGGGTGCGCACCACCACCAACCCGATCCAGCTCGCCCTATGGGCCGGGCACGGGCCGGTCATCGTGTTCGCCACGTACGCCTCTCTCGTGGACCGCGAGGACTTCGACGACCCGACGGGCCAGGGGAAGGTTCGTGGGCCGCTGGAGGCCGCTCTGACGGGCGGGGAGCGGCTGTATGGACAGCAGATGGACGGTTTCGCGCTCGCCATCATCGACGAAGCCCACTCAACGGCAGGCGATCTTGGCAGGCCATGGGCGGCACTCCACGACAACACCCGCATCGCCGCCGACTTCCGGCTCTACCTCACCGCCACCCCACGCATCCTCGCCGCACCCCGCCCGCAGAAAGGCGCAGACGGCCAGGAGTTCGAGATCGCTTCAATGGGCCAAGACTCGGAAACCTACGGGCCATGGTTGGCAGAGCTCGGGCTCTCGGAGGCCATCGAACGTGAAATCCTCGCCGGCTTCGAGATCGACGTCCTGGAAATCCGCGACCCCTCCCCCGTCCTCGGGGAATCAGAGGAAGCGCAGCGCGGCCGACGCCTGGCGCTCCTACAGACCGCACTTTTGGAGCACGCGGCCGCGTACAACCTCCGTACGGTCATGACCTTCCACCAGAAGGTGGAGGAGGCCGCGGCGTTCGCGGAGAAGATGCCAAAGACGGCAGCCGAGCTGTACGTGAACGACGCCTCCGACGACGACCTGGCGGCCGCGGACCGGCTACCGAAATCGTCCATCGACGCGGAGTTCTACGAGCTGGAAGCCAGCCGCCACGTACCCCCGGACCGGGTGTGGTCGGCGTGGCTGTGCGGCGACCACCTCGTCAGCGAACGCCGGGAGGTACTGCGACAGTTCGCCAACGGAATCGACGCCACCAACCGGCGCGTACACCGGGCGTTCCTCGCCAGCGTTCGCGTGCTCGGAGAAGGCGTCGACATCACCGGCGAACGCGGAGTGGAGGCGATCTGCTTCGCCGACACCCGCGGCTCCCAGGTCGAGATCGTCCAGAACATCGGCCGTGCGCTCCGGCTCAACCGCGACGGCTCCACCAAGGTCGCCAGGATCATCGTGCCGATCTTCCTGGAACCCGGCGAAGACCCCACCGACATGGTCGCCTCCGCCAGCTTCCGCCCCCTCGTAGCGATCCTCCAAGGACTCCGCAGTCATGATGAACGACTCGTCGAACAGCTCGCCTCCCGCGCCCTGAGCAGCGGGAAGCGCAAGGTGCACATCCAACGCGATGAGGACGGGCAGATCGTCGGGACCGGCGGCGAGAGCGACGGCGAGGACCAGGAGCAGGACGGCACCGGCGCCGCTGCCGAGTCGGCCCTGCTCCACTTCTCCAGCCCGCGCGACGCCGCCACGATCGCCGCGTTCCTGCGCACCCGCGTCTACCGGCCCGAATCCCTGGTGTGGCTGGAGGGCTACCAAGCCCTCATCCGCTGGCGGAAGGAGAACGAGATCACCGGCCTCTACGCCGTGCCCTACGGCGTTGAGGTGGAAGTAGGGGTCACGAAGGATTTTCCGCTTGGGCGCTGGGTCCACCAGCAGAGGAAGGCGCTGCGGGCCGGGGAGCTGGAGGAGCGGCGCAAGACCCTGCTGGACGCGCCGGAGGCCGGGATGGTCTGGGAGCCCGGAGAGGAAGCCTGGGAGACCAAGCTCGCCGCACTCCGGTCCTACCGGCAGGCCACCGGCCACCTCGCCCCCCGCCAGGACGCCCTCTGGGGCGAGAGCGAAGCCGAGGGCCTGGTGCCCATCGGGCAGCACATCGCCAACCTCCGGCGGAAAGGCGGCCTGGGCAAGGACCCGAAGCGGGCGGAGGAGCGCGCCAAGCAACTAGCGGCGGTCGATGAGGACTGGAACTGCCCGTGGCCGCTGGACTGGCAGCGCCACTACCGCGTCCTCGCCGACTTGGTCGACGCCGACGGCCACCTGCCCGACATCGCACCCGGCGTGCTCATGGACGGCGACGACATCGGACGATGGCTCCAACGGCAGGCCCAGCCGGCTACTTGGGCGCAGCTGTCGACCGAGCAGCAGGAGCGGCTGTCCAAGCTGGGTGTGAAGCCCGTCCAGGCGCCGTCTCCGCCCCCTGCGGCTACGCGTGCGACGAAGGGCCCGGGCAAGGCACAGCAGGCCTTCCAGCGCGGCCTGGCAGCCCTCGCACAATGGGTCGAACGGGAAGGCGCCCACCGGCCTGTCCCGCGCGGCCACGCTGAAGAGATCGCGGTCGACGGCGAGACGGAGCCGGTGGCCGTGAGACTGGGCGTATGGGTCTCCAACACCAAATCGAGGCGTGACAAGCTCACCCAGGACCAGCTCGACGCACTGGGGAAGCTGGGCATCGACTGGATCTGACGGTCGTCGGCAAGGCCCCTCTCGTTTGGCATCGATCCGAGGCTGGGTCAGGGGCGCGGGGGTGGTGTGGTGAGGTACGGGGCGAGTTGGGCTTCGAGGTCGGCGATGCGTTTGTCCATGAAGCGGTTGTTCTGGCGGGCGCTGGTCAGTCGTTCTTGAATCTGCTGGTTGTCCTGGGTGAGTTGTCGTACGTGCTGCTTAAGCGTGGTGTTCTCGGTGACGATGCGCTGAAGTGCGCCTTCGGGGAGATCGTGTTCGAGGTCGCGGATCTTGCCGAGGAGTTCTGCGATGCGGGTGCGCTGGGTGCGGATTTCGCGCTGGGCTTGGGTGAGTGCGTCTTCGGCGTTGAGTGCACGTTCCTTCCAGGCGGACTGTGCGCGGCTGGCGCTGCTGGAGACTCCGGGATGGGGTCTGCTTGTGCGGGTGGCCTGTTCGATCAGGGCTCTGGCCTGCTGGTTTTGATAGAGGAAGGTGCGTGAGACGCGGGCGGTACGGGCGAGGGCTGCGACGGTGACAGGCGTGTGGTCGCGGGCTGCGGCCGCCAGGGCGGTCTGGAGGCGTTCGAGCATCTCCTGGGTGGCTTGGCGGCGGGCTTGGACGGCCGCGTCGGTGCGGGGGCTCATGGCTGTCCTGTGGCGTCGTCGGGGGCCTGAAGTGCTGCGAGGTCTCGGGCGCGGAAGGCGGTGCTCCAGGTGCGGTGGAAGTAGTCCTGTGGGCGCCGCAGGTCGAGGGTGAGGGCTTCGTCGAGGATGCCGAGGGCGGCCAGGGCCTGTTCGAGTCCTTTGATGGCTTTGGCGGTGGGTTCGAAGACGGTGTGGAGGTAGTCGGCGGTGGCGTCGTCGGGGGCGTTCTCGGCGATGGAGCGCCACTGTTCGGCTTTGCGTCGCCAGTAGAGGAGGTCTGCGCCGGAGAGGACGAAGTTGTCGCAGTTCTCGCAGTCGAGTTTCCAGGGGCAGGCTCCGCCGTCTACGACGGGTTGGTAGGTGCAGAATCCGCCGTCGGCGGGGGTGCTGCGGCGGGAGAGGTCCAGGGCCAGGGCGAGGGCTGTCTCGCGGTCTATGGGGGTGGTGTCGCCGGAGAGGAGTTCGCCTGGGTGGGGTGCCCCGGGCCCGGCTACCCAGACGGTGTTCAGGACGTCTTCGAGGTCGCTGTTGGTGATCTTCACGTAGTGCTCGGCCATGCGTTCGGAGAGCTGGCCGAGGTAGCGGCGGATGTGGGTGAGCGTGGCGCCGGCGCGCAGCAGGTTGGTGGCCAGGGTGTGGCGGGCCTGGTGGGCGACGTAGGCGCCGCCGAGGTCGAGGCCGGCGATCCAGGTCTTGAAGCGCTGGTTGAAGTGTCCGTAGGAGATCGGCTGCCGGCCGTTGGGGTTGCGGATGCGGGAGGGGAACAAAGCCAGGCCGGGGCGTTCAGCGGCTGTTGGGGTGCGGCCGTAACGTTTTTCGAAGCGGTGGAGTGTCTTGGTTCGGCGGGCATCGAGGCACTGGTAGACGGGCTCGGGGATGCGGATGCCCTCGTTGTAGTTGCCGACCTTGGTCTGGTCGTGCCACAGCATGGCCAGACCGCGGTAGCGGCCGATGCAGTCCAGGCGCAGTCCGACGACCTCGCTGCAGCGGCGCCCGGTGGCGACGATGGTCTCCCAGATGTCCCGCAGGCCCCGGTCGTTGAGGTCGAGTTCCTCAAGGCGGCGCAGATTGGTCTCGTCGGTCAGGGCGCGGGCGACGTCGTCGCTGAAAGGGTTGCGGGAGCGCTGTTTGATGCCGGTGCCGCCGAAGGGGATGGCGGTCAGGAAGCCGGTGTCGATGCCGAGGCGTTCGGCGTGGCCGGCGGTGATGGCGCTGTAGAGCAGCTTGCGGGATTGGTTGAAGACGAATTGGCAGCTCAGATCGGTGACGGTGGGGGATCGTCCGTCGACCAGGACCATGCCCAGGGACGGCAGACTGTGGCGGGCGCGGTGGCGCTGGTCGGCGACGAACCGCTCGGCGTGCTCACGGCGCAGCGCGGTGTGGTCGTGGCCGGCGTCGGGGGCGTCGGCTTGGAGGAAGACGCCCAGTTCGACGGCGGCGCGGCGCATCTGGTCGAAGGGGCCTCGGGTGCGGGGGCACTGCGGTGAACGGAGCAACTCGGCGAGGTGGTCCCAGAGCAGGTCGCGCAGCCACCGCTGCGGTACGGCGGTGATGTCGAAGTGGCTCTGGGCGTTCTTGAAGCGCCGTCCGAAGTGATCGGTCTCCAGGAAGCCGGCGTCCTTGGTGTCGGAGGGGCTGTAGTAGACGCAGCGCAGACCGTTGATGATCTCCCAGATGATTTTGCGGACCTCGGAGTCCATCTGCTTGCGTGTCAGGCCTGCGTAGCCTTCGTCGTGCAGGTCCATCAGGGACGTGATGCTGCCCCGCCAGCAGTATCTGACGAGATTCCTGATGCCGTTGGTGCTCCATTCGGAGTGCTGTGCGGCCTGGGCATGGGTGTGCAGGCCCCACTGGATCTCGGCCCGCAGCAGCGGGGACAGGCCATGAAGGTTGACCAGCCCTGGCTGCGTGACCGGCTCCGCAGCGGCGCACCAGGCACGGAATGTCTTCTCGTCGCCGTAGGTCACCGGGAGCGGTCGGCCGTCCTTGAGGGGACCGCGTGAGTTCTGCGACCGGGCTCCTCCCGGACGGTTGTCGATCTTGTACCGGTTCAGGTGCTGGAGGCACAGCCCCAGTGAGGTGCAGGCCAGGAACGGGCACCGTGCCTGGCACAGGCCGTAGCCGGGAAGCGGGTCCTGTGTACGGGCCCAGTGTTCGAACCGGTCCTGGTCCATGCCGGCGGCCTCCCCGTAGTGCCATCTGGTCTGGTGCTGCTGGCACAGCCGGGTGGTGGGACTGATCGCCGGGCGGTCGGGACAGACCAGGCACCGGCCGTAATCCACTCCCCGCGCGGCCGGCAGAGCACCGGCCGCGTCCATGAAGGCGCGCTTGGCCTGCCCCGCCCGCTCGGCCTGCTCCCACTCCAGGTTGTGCGTGTTGCACAGGTTGTGGCTGACCCGGCGGATGCGCAGACAGCCGTCAACGGCGCACTGCCAGGCGTAAACCGGGTGCTGAGGCGGGATGAAGATCAGCGGGTCGCGGAAGAGCGGGTCGAATGCGGGGGCGTCGATGAGGGCTGTGAGCAGTTCGAGGCGGTCGCGGCCGACGCGGGTGGTGTCGGTGCGGCCGGGCAGCAGCGTCAGAGAAATCACGGCCGTGCCCCCCACACCTGTTCCAGCGCCGCGGCGAAGACCGGGTCGTGGACGTCCACATGGCCGTAGACCTGCTCGACGGTCGCGGCCGAGGCCCAGCCGCCGGCCTCCCGCGCGATCACCGCGTTGCCCCGTGCGGCGTCCAGCACCGCGGTGGCGAAGCTGTGCCGGAAGGCGTGCGGTACCACCCGTCCGATCTGACCACGGGCCGCGGCCCGGCGCAGCATGCCGCGGGCCGCGGCAGTGGTCCACGGTTGGCCTCGGGAGGGACCGTGCAGGCTGACCAGGAGCATGCCGTGAGCGGTCTGGGCGGGGTACTGGGTGGTGATGTACTCGAAGTAGGTGTGGATCATCGCCGGGCTCGCCCGGCGTACCGTCCCGCCGCTTACGACGTTGTCCTGCCAGGTCCAGGGTGTCTTGGTCTTGACCCGGGCCCGGTTGGCGTTGTCCTCACGGTGGCAGATGTGCACGTGCGGCCCCCGGCACTGACCGCACGCGGCCTGCTCGCGCAGGTGGAGGTCGACCAGGCGCAGCCCGCACAGCTCGCCGATCCGGAAACCGCCGTCGGCCAACCACGTGACCACCATCCGGTCCCGCGCGCACGACACCGCCCCCGACAGCACCTCCCGGGCGCCCTCGGGCAGCATCTTCGGATGCCGGCGGATCTGCTCCGCCGGAGCCAGGGGGTTCGCGGGCATGCTGTGCAGGACGTGCCCGAGCATCGCCCGCCGCCGATCCACCCGCGTCGGCAAACGCGTCACACGCAGCGCCTCCGCCAGTGCAGGGTTCACGCCGTGGGTGCCCAGGCGGAGGTAGAAGCCCTTCAGGCAGGCCGCCGTGGTCTTCAACGCGCTGTGCCCGTACGGGCGTTTGTTCTCCCGCCACGGCAGACCGAACGGCCCCGGATAATCCGCCCCCAGAGCCGCCATGTAGTGCCGCAGATCCTCCAGCGACACCGACTCCACCGTCAGGCCCGCGAAGCGGAGCCAGCGCAGATGATCCACCAGCACATACGCGTACGTACGATCCGTGCCCGCCCGACAGGCACGCAAGAACCCGTCCGCCTCCGCCACAAGCGTGCAGTCCGTATCCACGACCGTGTAGGACACCTGACCGTTCCCACGGACGATCTCCTGGACCCGTAACTCGCCCACCACCAACCGACCACCCACCCGCTGCCGCCCCCTCCAGCCCCAGGGCCGCCCCGCTGGCGGCGCTCCCGGCCCCGAGTCCACACCCCTCCCCCGGCCCCGCGGACCACTCCACGCGAACGTCACACACACCCAGGTGACGGTTGGTAAAGTCCGTCACCCTCACACGCCAGAAGGGCAACTTCGCTGCCGACGTCAGCGAGGACAGGCGTGCCCCTCCGCCCGGTGCCCCATCCACACCGCCACGTCGCATATCCGCAGCGCACTCACTGTCTCCGGCACCCCTGCGACCTGACGCAGCTCGAACAACTGGCGGTGCAGGGCGTGGTCGTCCGCGCGGAGCGCAGCATGCAGCGCAAGCCAGAACGAGGGGCGCGGGCGTCCCAGAGCGCAGCGCACCACCTTGTCGTAGACCGGCAGCAACCGCGGACGCTTGCGGGCCAGGAGCTTCCCCGCGATCACCCATCCGACATCAGGCTGATCTTCTAGCAGTTGCCAGGCCTGGTCCGCCGGCGAGCCGTCGGCTACGACGTCCGCGTCGGCGTCGACCATGTCGATGTCCCTGGGAATGGCGTGCAGCAGACCGGACAGCCGCGCACCGAGAGGGCCCTCCAGAAGATCCAACGCAACAGCCGCCGGAACGGTCACCGACAAAGTCTGTACCGCGACCAAGTCTTCCGCCGTGAACCGGTTGGCGACCTCCGGCCGGTCTCCCCCACCCGCCAGATGCTCGAACCGACTGCCGGTGTATGGCACCCCGTCGGGCGGCAGATCGATACCGAAGTAACGCCGCAGATCACCCACAACACGCTCGGCACCCAGCAGTACGCGCAAACGCTGCCCCAACGGGGACAACGCCCCATCAGATACGCCGGGCGTTGCGGTAGGAGAAGCCATGAGAACTCCATCCTTCATCCAGATCGTGAGCAAACCAGGTCTGTAGCCACACAGCCGGGTGGGCGTGTCGACACCGAAGTAGCCGTCCTGCGCCGCCGTCGTCCTGGCGTGGTGCACCGCCCCGTCGCGGCAGGACGACGACTCCTTGTACTCGCAGAGCGGCACACCCGGGTTGCGGCCCTTCGGGCTGTCTTCAGAATCGCTCGTGCCCAAGGCATGAAGCCGTCGGCGGGACACGGCTGGCGAAGAGTGGAAGGTGCGCAGCTTCGCTTCCTTAGCCGTGCGCGGGGCGCAGGTACATCGGCAGGACGGTGCGCATGAGCTGTTCGCCGCGGGTGGTGATGGCCTCGAAGTCGCTGCGGGCCATGGCGGCGAAGTTGGTCGGGTAGGAGGCGACCGCGCTGCGCGGAACGAGGTCGGCTGGCGGCGCGGGCAGGCGGTCGTCCTTCATTCCGAGATAGGCAAGGGCGAAGCCGTCGATGCGTCCGCTCGCGGCCCACTCGTGCAGGCGGGCGCGGGCGGAGTCCTGGGCCTTGCGGTGGACGGTGGCGAAGGAGCGGCTGAGGCGTCCGAACATGAAGTGCGGTGCCTTCAGTGCGAGTTCCCCCAGGCCGGCGTCGCAGGAAATGATGAAGGGCACGTCGTAGACGTGCTGGGTGTGGTGCGGTGAGCGTCCGGGCTCGAGGACGGACAGGCCGAGGTTGTCGTAGACGCCGCCGTCGGTGAGCAGCACGGTGTGCTGCTGGTGGTGTCCGTCACGGTACTGGAAGGTGAAGGTGCGTTCCAGGGCCGGCAGGAAGACGGGGTAGGCGGCGGAGGCGGCTACGGCGGTGGCGACGTGGACGGGCTCGGTGATGGTGCCGTAGCGGGAGCAGCCGCTGCGGGTGCTGCCGAAGCGAACCGCGTTGGTGGTGGCCAGGTCGGTGGCGGTCAGAACGACGTCGAGACCGGGGTGGGTGACGTCGGCCAGGGTGGTGGTGCCGAACGCCTTGTGGGCGAGGACGGCGGCCAGGGCGTCGGTGCGGTTGGCGGGGCGGGCGACGGTGACCTGGGTGGTGCGGGTGAACAGTTGGCGGGTGCCTGCGCGGGCGGCCGCGGTGAGGTTGCGGGCGGCCGCGGAGGGCTTGAATGCCTGGCGTGCGATGTCCAGTTGCAGGCCGGAGCGCAGCAGGTCGGTGGTGCTGGCGTCGAAGTCGGTGAACTCTTTCGGGCCGTAGGCCCACAGGGCGGCGAGGAGGGAGCCGCCGGAGATGCCGGAGACGACGCGGATGCAGTCGAGGAGATCGCGGTCGTGCAGGGCGCGCAGGCAGCCGAGGTGGAAGGCGGCGGCGCGGGAGCCGCCGCCGGACAGGGCGAGGCCGATGGTGCGGGTCATGAGCGGGAGCCCTTGCGTGGGACGGGGACGGGACTGTGGGGGCGGGTGGAGTAGCCGCCGGGCCACCACTGCACGGGGCCGAGGTGAGCGGGTGGTTGCTGCGGGGGCGGCTCAACCGTGACCGAGGCGGTGCGGGCGGCGAGGTGGGCGTAGAGGTCGGGGCTGTCCCCGGTGGCGAGCCACTGGTGCCAGACGGGGGGTGGTCCTCCGGCGATGAGGACGAGGGCGCGGGCGGGGGCGTCGTCCAGCGGGAGGGTGAGGCTGGTCATGGCGGCGCGGTCGGTGGTGCTGGGCTGTGCTGCGGTGTGCGGGTGGGTGTGCCACATGCCCAGGAAGCGACTGATGTTGCCGGTAGCCTTCCGGCGGGCGGTGAGGTGGCCGCCGACGCCGTCCAGGCCGTGCTGGAAGTAGGCCTCGGTCAGCAGGGAGTCGGGGGGCGGGCCGGTGGCCTCGTCGATGAAGATCACACCGGTGGCGTCGTCGACGGCGCCGAGCAGGGTGCCGCCGGTTTCCACGCGCGGGCCCCGCACTCGGGCGCCGCGGCGGGCTTCCGCGCGCATCTCGGCCAGTGCGGCGGGGGTGATGCGCACGTCGTAACCGGTGGCCTCGTCCGTGGCGAGGGTGTCGTTGGGCCAGGTCAGCCAGCGCGGCCCGGACGGCTGGGTGCTGGTGGGGCCGGTGGGCATGCGGACGATGAGGACGGCCATGGCGTGCCGGTCGGCGGGTTCGGCCAGGGCGTGGAGGACGCCGGTCGCCAGTTGTCCGGCCAGTGCGGTGACGTCGGCGGCCGATCCGGTGAAGGTGGCGTCCGAGCAGCCGGGTTCGGGCTGGAAGAGCTCGGTCGGGGGTGTGGTGGGGAAGAAGTCGTCGATCAGGTCGTCGAAGGCGCGCGTGGCATCGGCGTGCGCGGCCAGCGCGGTGCGCCGCAGGACGTCCGTGCCACCGCCGGTGGCACCGCGGGGTGAGATGGCGGCGATGCCGCGGGTGGCGTGGTGGCCGATCATCAGTGTGGCCAGGTGGGGCCAGGGGGCGGTGTCGGTGCGGCGGGCACGTTCGAGGTGGGCGCGGACGATGCGGTTGGCGGTGCAGTCCCAGATCAGGTCGAAGGTGTGCAGGTCGAGGGCGGACAGCTGGGTGGTGACGTTGCCGACGAGGGCCTCGACACGGGTGGCGTGGGGGTCGATCCGGTTGAGGCGGTCGGCCAGGACCCTCGCCTTGGAAAAGCCGATGTCGGCGTCCGTATAGGGTTGGCGGGCCAGGATTCCGGGGTGGACGAGTCCGTGGTCGGCGACGGTGAGGTGCGCGGCTCCGGCGCGGGCGCACATGTCGGCGACGGGTGCTCCCAGGGCGCCCGCGCCCAGGACGAGGATGCGTTTGCCGCGCAGCCAGGCCGCGGGGCTGGCGTGGTCGCGTCGGACCGTGACCTCGGGCCGGGCTTCGTAGACGCGCATCCACCGGGTGCTCTGGCGGTCGAGCCAGTCGGTGCCGAACCGGACGACCTCGTCGCCGAGTTCGGCCAAGTACGCATGCCCGCTGAAGGCAGTGTCGGCGGTCAGGCGCCCGACCTGATCGGCGAAGTCGGGCAGGTGCCAGGCCACCAGGTGCGTCCGGCGCGGCCCGTCGCCGGCGATACCCCGCGAGGGGGTGCCCAGCAGCAGGTGCACCGGCGCGGCTGGGGTGTCCTCGTCGTCCCCGGTCGACACGGTGGCGTCGGCGTCGGGGCACAGCAGGGTGCGGTTGTGGCCTGCGACAAATCCCGTCAGCCCCAGCAGCAGGCGCGGCGTGATGTGGTCGCGGGCCAAGGACTCCACCAGCTCGCGCGCGGTGAGCGGGTATTCGAACGTCAGGTGCTTCGTGGTGACGACGACGGGGGCGAGGAAGGCGCGGGCGCCGGCCGGCAGCGCGGCGCTCTCCCGCAACTGTTCCAGGCTGTCGGGCCAGGGGTCCTCAACGGCGAGCCAGTCCACGACGTCGCATCTGATGTCGTTGACCTGGTGCAGTACGGCGGCGCCCAGCCACGGCCCGTCCGGTCGTGCGACGGGCGCGTCGTGTCGGATCACGAGGAGTCCCGCGGTGTGGTCGGTCAGGGCGTTCGGGGGGTGCAGGGGTTCGCCGGGCCGGTCCAGTTGTCCCGCGGCGGCCGCCTCGAACCAGTCCAGGAGGCGGGTGATGAACCCGTACATGCCGTCGGCCGGATCCCACTCGGTCGCCGTCGAGCGGTACAGGCACAGGTGGCGGCCCCAGTTGACGTGCGGGGCGCCGGCGAAGCGGGTGTGCCGGGTTTGCACGCTGGGGGCGGTGAAGGGGAAGTTCGGAGGGATCCGCAGGGTGACCGCCTCGACGCTGCGCAGCCGCAGGCCGCCCTGGGTGGGCGACAGGTTGGCGCAGCCGACGCTGACGCGGGCCTCGACGTACCCGCCGGCTGTGGCGGCCACGTGGGTGGCCGCCACCGATCCTCGAGACGCCTGGACGATCCGGTGCAGCTGGTCGATGGCGAGCTGCTGGCCCTCGGTGAGTTCCAGGGTGGCGCTGTCCTTCACGCGGCACCGAATCCGATCTGTACCGCGGGCTCGGCCTTGTCGCCCCTGGCCCGCTGCACACCGGCGCGCGCGGCGTCCGTGCCGCGCTGGCGCGGCAGACCAGCTGCGGCGGTGAGGGCGGTGGCCGGGAAGCGGGTGGTGCCCAGCGCGGCCAGCAGCCGTCGGCCGCCGCCTGCGGCATGCAGCACCTGGGACTTGTTCTCCAGGTCGGTGACGTCGACGAGTTCCAGTCCCAGGCCCGCCTCCAGGGCGAAGACCACTGGGCGGGGTTCCTCCTTGGAGGGGTACTCCCCCGTGCACAGCACCTCGTAGTCGGTGATCGACGCGTAGGCGTCCCGGGCCAGCAGGTGCGGCGGGTTGTTGCCCTTCTCGTCCTTCTCGCGGAAGGGCAACGAGCTGGCGATCACCCTGGCGTCCGGACTGGCATGCGCCTGGAGCAGGTCGAGAAGGTCCTGCTTGAGCTCCTCCTTGCCGTCCTCGCCCTCGGCGTACATGGCCTTCTTGGAGCAGTGGTGCGGGGAAAGCAGCACGTCCCACTCCACTCGGTCCGCGTTACCTGCGGCCTCGCTGTTCTCGAAGATCATCTTGATGATGGGGTAGGCGAGGTCGCCGAGGAAAAGAAGGCGGCCGACTGTGCCGTCGCTGGCCTTCAGCTGCACTTGCAGTGCCAGAGATGTGTCGTTGCGGTCGCCGGCGCAGTGATCCTTGAACGGGGCGTGGACGAACGCCTCGAAGCGGTCCGCGACGTCCTCGCCGTCGACCTTGGTGATCACGTCGCCGGGGAACGTGAAGTACTCGTCGGGCAGTTCGGCGTAGGAGTGCAGCTCGCGGTCCTCGTCGTAGCCGATGATGCGCACCCGGTCTCCGCTGGGCGGCTCCTTGCCGTCCTTGATGGCCTTGAGGGTGGCGTCCACGCGTCGCTCGACCTCGTCCTGGAAGCGCTGTGCGTCCTCGCACATCGGCTTGTCCTCGGACAGTTCGCGCCACAGCCGGGGCGTCGCCCAGATCTCCCCGATCAGGATGGAGCTCTCCAGAAGGTCGCCGAAGCCGCAGCAGTGGTCCGAGTCGGCGTGGGTCAGGGCGAAGACCGCCAGGTAGGGCGTCGTGCCGTCGGGCTGCGGCAGGGTCTCCTCCAGCCGGTCGATGACGGCGGCGACCACCGCGTCGTCCTCATCGGCGGCCTTCATGTCCCGCAAGTCCACCTGCATCACCAGGTTGTCGCCCAGCACGATCGTGGTGGAGTCGCCCGTGCCCACCGGCCAGAACACCACCCCCTGCCCGGGAAGTTCTGCCTCGACCATGTCGCACCTCTTCACTCGATAGTTGATCAACTAGCAGTAAAATTAGACAAGTTCACTCAGGGACCAGGTCTACCATGCGCCACTGACAACGCCGCCACCATCGGGCTGGTGGAGACCGACACCAACGTCTCCCCCTCGCGCACGGCGATCCCCCCTCCTCTTCGTGGCCGGCGAACGAGTTACCCGGGACCGCGTTCGGCGTCGTGCGCTGCGGCATCTCCACCGGCTCGCCGTCCACCGTGACGGTCGCCGCCTTGCCGCCGGTCTCCTCGTGCTGGATGCCTGCCGTCGTCATGACGGCCACCTCCCCTTCCCCCGGCCCGCCCGCGGCGGGCCGGGATATGCGAAAGGCGGGCCCGAAGCCCGCCTACTTGCTCTTCTTCGAGCCGCGACACGCGCTCGTTCACCGTCGTCGACGGATGCCTGCGCACCGTCGACTGCTTCACGAACCGACCCGTGACCGCACTCCGCCCCCGCTTCCCACCAGACCCACTCGCCCTGCCGGGCATGACGTACCTCCTTCAAGAGGGATCGATCTGACCTGCAAAGGCGCTCCACCATGCGCGGGGTTTCATACACCTAGCAAGCCAATGAAACTTTTCTTGATCGAGAGAGTAGCATGGAAGCGACAGGTATACGCAAGAGGTTTCTGGGGCTGCCGGTGGACATCGCCTTCGACGACGCGGAGCTCGCCCGCGTCTGCAACAGCGACGCGGCCCGCCGGGTCCGCTTCGGGCCGGAGGCCGCCGCCGCGCTCCACAGACGCCTCGGCCAGATGGCCGCCGCCGACCACCTGGCCGACCTGCATCGCCTCGCGGCCGCCCGGCTACGGCCTGATCCGGCCGACAGCGGCATCAGCCGGGTCGTCTCGCTCGGGGACCACGGCCACCTCGTCGTACGCCCGCGCGACGACCCGCCCGCCGCCCACCGTGACGGCACCCTTGACGAGCACTCCGTACGCGCACTGATAGTCACCGCGATCGCCATCACGCGATGACCGCCCCCGCCACCCCCGCCTCCCCGACCTCAGAGAGGCACCACCCGTGACCCCGCCTCCCGCCCCGCCCTTCGCCTACGCGCCCGACTCCGCCCAGCCGCCCGGCGAGACCCTCAAGGAACAACTGGAAGCGCTCGGCATCCCGCAGGCCGACCTCGCCCGGCGTACTGGCCTGTCCACCAAGCACATCAACCAGATCGTCCAGGGCACCGCAGTCCTCACCCCCGAGACCGCGCTTCTCCTCGAGCGCGCCACCGGCATCCCAGCCTCGATGTGGAACCAACTGGAAGCCGCCTGGCGCACCCACGTCACCCGCCAGCAGGAACTCCAGCAGCTCAGCAAGCGCATCGACTGGCTCGACAACTTCTCACTGACCGAGCTCGTCAAGCGCAGCATCCTGCCGAACAAGGACAGGAGCGCGGACAACCTCCAGCGTCTGCTGGCGTTCTTCGGCGTCGCCGACCCAGGCGTCGCCGAAGACCTCTGGCGCAGCTACCGCACCGCTTTCCGCCGCTCCACCGTCTTGAAGACCGACGACTACGCCACCGCGGTATGGCTGCGCCAGGCAGAACTCAAGGCCCGCGCCCTGCCCTGCCAGCCGTTCGACCGCGCCGCCCTCACCGCCCTCCTGCCCAGCCTGCGCGCCCTCACCCTGGACGACCCGGCAACCTGGCCCGGCCGGATCACCCAGTTGTGCGCCCAGGCCGGCGTAGCCGTCGTCTTCCTCCCCGCGCCTCCCCTGACAAGCGTCTCCGGCGTTACTCGCTGGCTCACCCCTGACAAGGTCGGCATCGCCCTCAGCGACCGGTTCAAAAAAGACGACCACTTCTGGTTCACCGTCTTCCACGAGATCGGCCACACCCTCCTCCATGGCAAGAGACTGACCTTCCTCGACAACACCGACCGCGCCGACGAACGCACCCCCGAAGGCGACCGCAGCGAAGAAGAAGCCGACACCTTCGCAGCCCAGACCCTCATCCCGCCCGAGCACAACGCCGCCTACCGGCGCCTCGCCCGCAGGCCCATGCCCTTCGACAACGTCAAAGCCTTCGCCCGCCAGGCCGGCATCGCCCCCGGCATCGTCGTCGGCCGCCTCCAGCACGACGGCGCCCTGCCCTGGACCCACGGCAACAACCTCAAACGCCCCGTCCGCTTCCCCCACAACGGCCCCGCCGAGGACCAGCCACAGTGACCGACCACCCCCGCAAAGGCACCGTCGCAGCACCGGGCTCCCCCGGCTTCGCCCTGCACACCCTGGGCTGGCGTGCATTCCAGGACCTGTGCGCTGCCGTACTCCGCGAAGTGTGGGCACAGTCCGTGCACACCTTCGCCGACTCCAACGACGGCGGACGCGACGGCGCCTTTTACGGAACCTGGCAACAGCCACCGGACCCGATCGGCGTCCAGGACGTCCCCGACGGCCCCTTCGTCCTGCAGTGCAAACACACCAAGAAAGCCGACACCACCCTCACACCCTGAAGTTTCCCCGTGATGCTGGACACTCGAGGCTTACGCTGCGAGGGCATGCTCTTGCTCGTGTCGCTGACGGGTCTCCAGCGGGGTGAGGTAGCCCCAGACTGGATGCCTTCGCAGCCGCTTGCGGTTGTAGAAGGTCTCGATGAAGGCGAAGATCTCAGCGCGGGCAGTGGTCCGGTCGGGCCAGCGGCGGGTGCCGATCTCCGCTTTCAGCAGCGCGAAGAAGCTCTCGGCGGCGGCATTGTCGTAGCACGAGCCGGTTCGGCCCATGCTCTGCCGCAGGCCCAACCTGCTTATTTCCCGGCGGAGTTCGTCAGAGGTGTACTCGGCTCCGCGGTCCGAGTGCACGATGCAGCCGGTCTGTAGCCGACCACGTCCGGCGGCCATCGTCAGTGCGTCGACCACCAGAGAGGCGCGGTGGTGGTCGGCCATCGAGTAGCCGACGATCTCGCGGGTGGCCAGGTCCAGCCAGGTCGCGAGATAGAGCCAGCCCTCGTCGGTGGGGATGTAGGTGATGTCACCGACCAGTTTCCGCCCCGGGTCGGCGGCCGTGAAGTCACGGCCGATCAGGTCGTGAGCGGGCACCGCCTTCCTCGCTGGACGGGTCAGCGACCGGCGCTTGCGCCGGGTGACCCCGGTGATGTCGCACTCACGCATGATCCGCTCCACTCGCTTGCGGTTGACCCGCCGGTCCATCCTGCGCAACTCGGCATGGATACGCGGCACTCCGTAGGTGCACCGGGAGGCTATGTGCAACACGGTGATCTCGTGGGCCAGGGCGTCGTCGGCGGCCCGGCGGGCGGCGCGGGCCGGCTCGCCGGCCAGCCAGGCGTAGAAGGAGGACCGGGCCACCTTCAGCAGCCGGCACAGCAGAGCAACGTTGTGGGTGGTCTTCTCCGCCTCGATGAACGCGTACACCTCGCTCATCGATCGCTCTCCTTCGCGAAGAAGACCGCCGCTTTTCGCAGCACCTCGATCGTCTCGGCCTGCTCACGGTTCTGCCTCCGCAGCCGACGCAGCTCTTCCCGCTCCGCGCTCGTCAGCTCACCCGGCGACCCCTGCCCGCGGTCGATCGTGTCCTGCTTGACCCAGTTCCGCAGCCCCTCGGAGCTGACCCCGATCTCCCGAGCCACCTCGGTGACGGTCTTGCCGGAGGACCGGACCAGCGCGACCGCGTCGCGCTTGAACTCCTCCGAGTACCGCCTGCTGCGGTTGCTCTTAGAAGTCATCTCATTTGGTGAGTCTGCGGTAGCAGATGAGGGTGCAGGCGATGCTGGTGAAGGCGAGGAAGTGGTCGGCCTTGCGTTCGTAGCGTCGGTGGAGGCGGCGGCAGCCGGCGAGCCATGCCATCGTGCGTTCGATGATCCAGCGGTGGCGCCCCAGCCGTTGTGAGGACTCGACTCCCTTGCGGGCGATGCGGTGGGTGATGCCGCGCTTGCGTAACCATCGCCGCAGGTGGGCGTAGTCGTAGCCCTTGTCGGCGTGGAGTTTGCCGGGCCGGCGCCGTCGTCGGCCTCGGCGCGAGCGGATCGGCGGGATGCCCTTCACGAGCGGGATCAGGGCCTGGCTGTCGTGCAGGTTGGCCCCGGAAATGGCGACAGATATGGGCAGACCTGTCCGTTCGGTGATCAGGTGGATCTTCGATCCGTACTTGCCCCGGTCGACAGGATTCGGACCCGTCAGGTCCCCCTTTTCAGGGCCCGCATGTTCACCGAGTCGACCGCGCACCGCGACCAGTCCAGCTCACCGCGGGCACCGAGTTCGTCGAGGACCAGGCGGTGGAGCCTGGCCCACACCCTTGCCTTCGTCCACTCGGCGAACCGCCGGTGGGCGGTCGCTCCGGAGGGGCCGAACGACGCCGAAGGCAGCTGCTGCCAGGTACAACCCGACGTAGCCACGAAGACGATCGCGGCCAGTACTTCCCGGTCGCCGTGCCGACGCCGACCACCGCCCTGCGGCCGCGACGGCGCCTCCGGCACCACCCGCTGGAACAACTCCCACAACTCGTCCGGCACCAGCCGCTCAACGATCCCCACCATGACCCACAGAATACCGAGTCATCCAAATGAGATGGCTTCTTACTTCCCACCTGGCACTACTTCCTCTGGAACCTCATGTCCCAGTCTCCAGGTGTCCAACATCAAGGGGAAGCTTCACCTTCAGCGTCCACCGCTCACCCTCGCGTTCAATGCCCACGAACACGGCACGCTGCGCCTTGGCCGCCCGATAGGCAGCATCGAACCGGTCGGTGGCGTCCGGGATCAGATGGCCAGGGCAGGGCACGGGCAGCTGCATAGCGGACATAGTGCCAGGAATCATCTGATTCATCGCAAGCGTCCCGGAGTGCGGACGACAGGCTCATCCCTCCCAGGAGGGTGCCCAAGATCCCCGACAGCGTCAGGTACTGACGAGGGTCCCGATGTCAGAGGTGCCAGGGACACTGGTCGCAAGCCTCAGTGCCGCCTGAGGCGTCGGCTTCCTGGACTCGAAGGATTGGCACATGCTCACTGAAGCTCTCATGGCCGTGGCCGGAGCCGGCGGGACCGCCGTCGTCCAGGCCGCTGGCACCGACGCATGGACCGGTCTGCGGCAACGCGTAGCCCGTCTCCTGGGGCGTGGCGACACTCAGCGCGAGAGCGCGGAGCTGGAGCGCCTGGACCGCACTGCGCAGGCTCTGGAGGAGGCCGACGCCACCGGCGAGACGGAGCGGACGCGCCTGCGCCAGGAGGCATCGTGGCAGACCCGCTTCGAGTCGCTTCTGGAGAACCTTGCGGACTCCGAGCAGCAGCAGGTCGCCACCGAGCTTCAGGCACTGGTGGCCGAGCAGCAGGAATTCGCGGCCCGCCAAGGCGTGGTCGGCAACACCTTCAATGGCCCCGCCGCTCTGCAGGTCGGAAACCACAACCAGCAGGAGAACCGCTTCCACATCGCAAGCTACCTGCCCGCTCCCGTAGGCCCCCGGGTCATCCTCCAGGTCTCCAATTCCATCCCTGTGTACGACCTGCCCGACGGGAGCCAGGACCTGGGCGATCATTTCGTCAGCGTGGAGGCGGTCAACACCGGTGACCAGCCGATCGCCATCACCAGCTGGGGTATCGAGCTCCCCGGTGATCGGCGCATGTTCGTCACGCGAGGCGAGAACTGGGCAACTCCGCTCCCCCACGTGCTCGCTCCTGGCGCCCCTCCCGCACGGTTCCTGATCCGAGCCGATGAGCTGCGGCGGGTAGAGCGAGAGCAACGCATTCCGTACACGCAGATGCGGCCCTACGTGGGGCTGGCCGACGGGACGGTCGTGCGCGCCGATCGCAGCGTGCCGTTGGCCTGATGGGCGGAAGTCGATGAGGGGCGGGCTGCCGGTGCTGGCAGCCCGCCCCTTCGTCCTGACCGGCAGGTGATCGGCGGTTACCGCTGGCGCGGGATGGTGACCCGGGCCTCCGCCAGGACGATGCCGGTCGCCGGATCGCGGTGCACGGGAACGTACAGGCCCCAGTCGGCGTCACCGGCCGTGAGCCAGCCTCCGGCCCACGGGGCGTCGGTGGTCGTGAGTACGCGACCGGCGAGCGGGCCACCCAGGAGTCGGACGATCACAGCGGTACCTCCATCCGGCGGGGCTCTCCCGCCTCACCCCTTGGTGGGGCTCGGCACCGGAAGGACAGCACCGGGGCGCCGGCGACTTCTGTCCCGGCTCCGCCGCCGGGCTGACGGCGGCGAGGCGCGGCGGCCCCGGCCGACGCGCAACCGGGCTGAGCGCGCCCCGATCCCCGGCCGCGGCCGCGCCGCCCATCCCGCCCCTCCCTTCCTCCTTCACTCCAGCCAAGGGACATGGGCAGAGCAGCCGCAACGGGGATGTCAGCGATCCGACCACGGCAAAACGGCGTGGTGACCTGCGCGGACACCGGGACGGTCCTGCGGGCCGCGCAACACCTAGCGCAACCCTTGGCGCAACATCCAGCGCAACAGATAGGGCGCAACCCCCAGCGCAACCTCGTGCTCCTTGTCGACCGGGGCGGCCTGTCACGCGGCCCGGACAGCTCCGTGAGCGCGGACGAGGTGACGCAGCTCGGACCGTGCCGCCGGCACCAAGGGGACGGTCTCCCAGTAGGGGTGCCACCACAGCCGTACGGACAGGAGCAGCAGGCGGCGGCGCAGGGCTGTGGTGTCGCGGGGGCGGGGTGCGGCGAGCGCTTGGTAGGTGGCATTCCAGGCGGCTTGCGTCTGCACCAGGTCGTCGGGGAAGTCGGTCACGTCCATACCGGCATTAGATCGCTTGTTCGAATTGCGTGTCACTTCGGACACGCCACTCAGACCGTGGTCGGGGGTCGCGCCCGGCGTGGTCGGCCTCATGGGGGTCGGGGCGACCACGCGGGCTCAGCGGCGGCGGAGTTCCTCAGCCCAGTTCCGAAGCGGTCCTTCGAGGACCAGATTGTCTCCGCGGGCCACGGTCTGGAGCAGCTGGGCGCACACGGTCGCTTCGGCGGCGAGGCCGGCCGGGCTGCCGAGCACGGGGAAGGCGGCGCGGACGCGGGCGGCGGTGTCCGGCTGAAGCAGCGAATAGGCGTAGAGCGTGGCGCCGTCGAAGCCTTCTGGAGCTCGCCCCCAGCCCTCCCAGTCCAGCACCTTCAGCGGCGCTGTGACGTTCGCCCAGTGCAGGTCGGCGTGGGCGGAGGTCCAGCTAGTTACAGCCGGGGCCGGGATCCCGAGGAACTCGAGGATGGCACGGTCCATGTACTGCTGCCGTACGGCTACGCGCTCAGTGGCGACCACCGACACCTTCTCCAGCGTCCCGGTGAGGTCGGCCCACCAGGAGTCCGGCAGCTGGGAGTCGTGCCGGAGGATCGGGTCGTCGGACAGGACCGGCTCATGGACGCGGGCCGAAAGCTCCGCTCGGTAGGCGGTGGTGTCGTCGAAGGCGTCGTGCACGCCCAGCAGCGCGGGCCGGTGCCCGTAGAGGTCGCCGAATGCATGCTGTGCGTCCAGGGCGCCGTCCCACAACTTCCCTGACGCCTTGTCCTCCGGGGCGGACACCAGCCGCAGCCAGGCGGGTTCTCCGGCGGCGGTACGGGCCGGGGTTCCCAGGGTGCGCCCGGCCCACCCCCAGAACTCCCCGCCGGGCTCGGTCTGCACGTCCAAAGCCTTGGCGGCGCTGGCGCGGTGGACGCGCATGCGCTGTTCGGTGTCCGGGTCAGGGGGAGGCGAGTACACCAGTGATCTCCCGCAACTTGGCGGCGGTCAGGGAGGGTTGAGCGACGGCGTCGGCCGCCTCCTTCCAGTGTGGCGCACCGGAGGCGGCCAGAAGGACGTCCGTCACTCCTGGGCATGACGCGACGGTGAGGACGCACGTCTGTGCGGGGGTCAGGCCCGGCCGGATGAGGTCGGCGAGCTCCTGGTCGACCATGCCGGGGAGCTCCCCGCCGTGCAGCGGGGCCGACGCCATCACCCGCAGGCCTGCGTCCACGGCGGCCGGGAGCGGCCCGTGGCCGTGAAGGGCCTGCACGATCGGCGTCATCATCACCAGGCTGACCGGCAACTGGATGGCGGCCAGGTGATGCTGCTGTCCGCCGGCGGCTTCGGCGGCCAGGGCGAGCAGCTCCCCCACCGTGAACGCCTCCTCCAGGCCCGCCCACGTGGCAATCCCGTACCCGGTCACGTGCCCGGCCGCCACGGCTTCCTCCAGGACGGCGAAGGCGTCCCGGATCGCACGGTGCAGGGCGGGGCGGTCGCCGGGGTGGGCGCGCTCGGGGTTGTGGAGCAGGACCAGGTCCAGCCGCTCGCGCCCGAGCTGGGCGCGGTTACGGCGGATCTGCCAGCGCACGTAGTTGGGGGCGAGGCTGTGCCCGGCGACGGCCTGGTCCTCGGTGAGGACACCGTCGTTCACGGCGTCAGCGCCGGTGGCCGCGGTGAAGAATCCGGCCTTCGTGGAGATGCGCACGTGCGGGTGGGCGGCCAGGACCGGCAACAGGAGGGTCTGCGCCTGGCCGGTGGCGTAGTTGGGGGCGGTGTCGATCCACGCGCCGGAGGCGGCCGCACGGACGGCCGCCTCCGGGATCGCCTGGCACCGGTAGGTACCGAGGGCGAGTTGTGCGGTCACAGCAGGCTCCCCACCGTCGCGGCCTGCCCGGCAACGAGCTCCTGGACCAGAGCGGCGACGTCCTCCAGGGCGAGATCGGCCGTGTGGGCGAGCGCGGCCAGGTCCACGGTCCGGCCGTCGACCAGCGGGCGCAGCACCGCCTCCGCCTCGGGCGCGAACTCGTACACGGTGCCGGCGGCCGACAACGTCACCATGTCCTCGCCGACGTCCAGCACCGCGCGGGCGGTGGTCAGCCGGACCCGCAGGCCGCCGTCGACGGGGACGGTGTCGATGTACGGCAGGCTCGGCACCATCCGCCCGGCGGCCTGGCCGTCCATCGCGGCCCGGTAGCGGGCGAGCAGCTCGGGGTCGTCCAGCAGTTCGGCGAGCCGTTTACGCATCCCGTCCACGGCGTCGCCCTGGACGTCCGGTGCGGCGAGCAGCGGCAGGTCGCGCCTCCAGTCCTCGTGCGTGAGCAGCTGCTCGGACACCCACGTCATCAGGTCGGTCGCGGTGTGGGTCTGCAGTCCGCAGGTGACGTGCAGGGAGCGAGTGCCCTGGTCGGCGGAGACCGCATGCCATACCCCGCGCGGCACGTACAGGACGTCGCCCGGCCACAGGACCAGGTCGGCGACCGGCTCGGTGGGTGCCTCGCCGGGGTCCTCGATGTCGCGGTACAGCGGGTACGGGCGGGTGGTGCCGTAGATCCGCCACCGTTTCGCGCCGTCCAGCTGGACGATGACCGTGTCGTGGTCGTCCCAGTGGATACCGAAGCCCTCGGTGGCGCTCCAGGAGGCGTAGAGGTTCGCCTGGACGCGGGTGTGCAGCTCGCGCTCGATCGCTTCACAGAGGCGGGCGATCGGCGGGTGGAGTTCGTCGACGCTGTCCAGGGCGATCGAGGCGCCCTCCTTCAGGCGGGCGTGCAGTTCGGCCGGGTGCAGGCGGTGCCACACCGTGTGACGGCGCGTGGCCACCGGCGTGGTGTAGCCGCCGACCAGCAGCGTCTCGCCGTCGCGGGACAGCCTCATCCGGGGCGGCTCCAGCCGGTGGGTGGCGAGGATCTGGTTGAGGTCGTCGAAGGTCATCAGTCCGGCGACATCGAGGGCGCCGGGTACGTGGCGGTGTTCGCGGTGCAGTGCCTGGGCGAGGAAGTCCTCGCCCAGGCACGCCGCGATGGACAGGCGCGTCATCGCGTCAGGGCTCCCGGTCCGTCAGTCGTTGCCGTCGCTCTTGCCGGTGCCGCCGCCGTCCGAGGGGATGGCGTTGCGGCCCCGGGCGGCGACGATCGAGCGGCGGGAACGGACCAGGCCGCCGGTCGACGGCCCGGACGTGGCGGGCGGGGGCGTGGCGGGACTCTGCATGGAATCCTCCTGCGGGGGTTGGTGGCCGGGCCCTGGATAGCCGTGGCCGCGAACACCATCAGTACAGCCGCGAACCATGCGGGCGATAACCCCGTGATGGGGCCCCCACGGTGGGTATGGTCGTTGGGCTGACGCACTGTCATTCCACGAGAGTTCTGGGGGACTTGTGGACGACTTACCGCCGTCACCCGCCCAAGTGCCGCGCCATCTCCTGGGCGACCCCGCGTTCGTCCGGTCCCTGCGTGAGCGGGACTTCACCACGGTGTTCGCGATGGCCCACGACGCGGGGATCTCCTTCAACCGGATCGCCGAAGCGTGCGCGCTCAAATCCGATCGGGTCAGCCAGATCGCCCGGGGCGCCGCGGCTGTCACCGCGCTGGCAACTGTCGAGAGAATCGCCGGCGGACTGCGCATTCCCGGTGCCTTACTGGGGCTTGCTGCGCAACCCTGGGAGGACACCGCCGTTCTCAGCACGGAGTCAGACCATGGAGAAGATCCGATGAAGCGCCGCAACCTGCTGCGTGGCGCGCTGGCCGCCGGCCTCACCGCTCCGGCCCTCGCCGCGCTCACCGCCGCCCGGACCGACGTCGACCAGACCCTCTCCCCCGACGCTCCCGAGGACCTGGCCGACCTCGAGGCCGCAGCCGAGAGCTACGGGTACGGCTACCACGGCCAGGCACCCACCCGCGTACTGGCCGACCTGGTCACCGACTTCACGACCCTGCGCCCACTTCTCACCGTCCCGCAGCCCGCACCGGTCCGGGCACGGCTGTGCCGGACGGCCGGGCAGATGGCCGGGATGACCGCGATCGTGCTGCACGACCTGGGCAGCCGCCGCGAGTCGCGCGGGTGGTTCGCCACCGCCGCCCGGGCCGCCGCCGAATCCGGCGACCCCCAACTGCACGCGTGGGTGCTGGCCAGGGAGGCGATGGTGCCACTCAACTACGGCGCACCGCGGGCAGCAGCCGAACTCGCCGACCAGGCCCGGCACGCCGCCGGCACCCGGCCGACCGCCGCCGCCGTGCTGGCGGCCGCGGTCGCCGCCCGCGCCTACGCCCTCAACCACCAGGCCGAGCAGGCCCGCGCCGCGCTCACCGCCGCCGACGCCCTCATGGGCCGGCTCCCCGAGGGCGAGCGGTCGGACACCTGGCTGACGTACGGCGAGCAGAAGCATCACGTCCACCTCAGCCACGCGTTCACCACACTCGGGGACACCCGCCGCGCCCGGGAGAGCCAGCAGCGGGCACTGGAGCTGTCGGCGCCGACCAGCACCATGACGCGCACTCTGCTGAACATCGACGCGGCGGCGTGCTCGCATCACGACGGTGACACCGAGCAGGCGTGCCGCCGTGCGGTCGACGCCCTGACGGCGTTACCCGCGGACTACCGCACCGGCCTGGTCCGCCGCCGCGCCCTGGACCTGTACGAGGCGATCCCCGCCCAGCACCACCGCGAGCGCGCTGTACGGGAACTTCGCGACGTCGTAGCGGGCTGACAACGACTACGCCCACAGCGGGCGGGCCCGCCCGGTTCCCTCGCGGTGGAAGCACTGGCCGCCCCCTGGTGCGTTGCGGGTGCTCATGGTCCCCATGGCGTCCCACAGGAGCTGGGTGAGGCCTGCGACGTGGGCGGCGTGCAGGGGCAGTTCCTGTCGCACTCCGATCATGACTTCCAGCGCGACGTCGGGTACGAGTGCGTACGCGCCGATTCCTTTGGGTCCGGCGAGGTCGCGCGTCACTGTGTCGATCACGTCGTGAAGGCGGCCCATCGGCTCATCCTCGAACAGTTCCACGCGCGCCGACAGGACGATGTCGTTCGGATCCGCGATCGACAGCCGCGCCACCGGCCGCTCGAACGGCGGGATGGGGCCAGCCGAGTCGGGATGGTCTGCCTGGAGGCGTGTCATCGCGTACCACAGGTCTCCCGAGGTGTCCCTGTCGTGCCTGATCAAGGGCACGTCCTTGTTCTGCTGCTTGCCGAGCTTCATGGTTGCCTTCCGGTTGATGACGTCGGAATACCTGAGTACGCCGTGGCCAGGGCGCAGTGCGCGCCTTGGCCCTCGTCATCCCGCCGGGCGGCGCGGCGACTTCGGGAGCCGTCCCGCCGGGCGCCCCGCGGCCGCTTCTCGGGCGGGCCCGGGTCAGGCCTTCTGCCGGACCGGACGGCCGACGGTCCACAGGTCGCCGGGAGCGCGGACGAACGCCCCGTGGTCCTGCATGTCCCGCTTCAGCTGCGCGGCGGAGATGATGTGGCCGCGCCGGGCGAGCGCGTCACGTAGCTCGCCGGGCGTCAGGGACCGGCCGCAGCGCGCGAGGTACCGGGCCGCGAGCTGCTCGCGGGTGGGATAGGCCGGCGGCTCTACCACCAGGAGCGAGTCGCCGAGCGCGCGGTGCTCGGTCATCCCTGCTTCCGCGAGTTCCAGCAGCGGCTTCGCCACGCCCCCTGCCTGCGACAGGCGACGTCTCCAGTTGTCGCGGGTCAGGTAGCCCTGGCGGTGGCACCACCACAGCAGCCCGCCCACGGCTGCCGTCGCGGCCAGCGGGTTGTTCGCGGCGAGGACCACCAGGCGGTGAACGCCTGTACCGAACAGCTGGAACGCGATGTCGATGAGTACCAGCGCGTTCGCGGCGGTGGCCTCCAGGCCGGCCATGCGCAGCACGCTCTCCGCGACGGGGATCCAGTCGATGACGGCGAACCCGAAGCGGGAGAAGACGCTGTCCTTGGAAACGATGACGCACGGCCCCAGGAACTCCGCGAGCGCCATCGTGGGCGCGTCGTCCGGGTCGCCCCGGTGCCGCTTCGGCATCTCCCGGTCGACCCGCAGGATGTGCCGGGTCTGCGGGGCCAGGTGATCGCGGATCTCCAGGTCGACCACGCGAAGGGCGGGCAGGATCTGCTCATTGAGTACGCGGCGCGCCTGACGTTCCGACGCTTCGAGGTCGGCGGCAACCTTGGCCAGGTGTTCGTCGACTTCGCCGGGTACGTGCGCGGCGATGTACGGGGTGGCGCGGCCGGTGACGGCCAGCGCGGTGACCCGGTCCTGCCGACCGCCGTGCTTGGCCAGTGCGCAGGCTTCGACCAGGAGGGCGTTGGCGTCGAGGATGGGCAGCAGCATCGGCCGGTCCAGCACCATCGGGTTGATCGCCGATCCGGAGGGGATCAGCAGCGGCGGTGCCACGTCGGCACGATCGAGCGTCATGGATCAAGTGTGGCCGCCGCCACTGACACTGAGGCAGATTCTTCGGGCCGGGTGCCAGTGCGCTCGGGGCGGCTGTGAACGGCGAAGAGCTACGAGGCCCAGCCGGGCACTGCCTGATCAGCCGCCGAGCGATGGCCGCCAGGGATCGGCCCCGGCGGCGGCGAGCGCCTGTGCGTTGGCTGGCTTCCGGGACATGACGGCTTCCCACAGGGCCGTCACTCCGTTCTCCAGTGCGTCCACATCGGCAACCCGGCGGGCCAGTTCCGCAACAGCCTCCGGGGAGCCGAACACCGCCGCCCGGTGCAGAGGACGGCTCCCGTTCCAACTGTCCGGATCGGCTCCTTCATCGAGGCGCCGGCGATGCCGACGGCATCCGACCAGTCCCAGCCCATGCCGGCCCAGCCGTCGCTCGCTGCTGCCACCACTCCCCCTCGAACACGTCGCATGCTCTCGCGCTACTTCGTCACGCTCTCGCCAGTCCCGGTTCAGTGATCGGACATTATCACCCCGGACACCGCCCGCACGCTGAGTGTACGTGATCCGTACGCAATGAGTACGCGATAGGGCTGTTTCAGGGTAGGGTGGGAGCGGAGGTGCCTCGATGTCCGAGTTGTTCGACGCGGTCGACGCGCTGGTCGCGTCCCGTTCCCCGCTGCCGCCGCCGGCCGAGCGCAGGCGGCTGCGCCAGGCGCACGCCCTCACCCTGGACGAGGTGGCCTCCGCCCTGGACGTGCGGCGGGCGACCGTCGGCGGCTGGGAGTCAGGCCGCACCGAACCCCGGCCCCCGGAGCGGGAGGCGTACGCGCGTCTGCTGAAGCAGCTCGCCCAGCTCTACCCCGCCCCCGAGAACACCGGCGCCCCGCAGGAGGACACCGACACCACGGCGGCGAAGACCGTCACCCCCGCGGCGCCCGCGGCGTCCCAGCCCGCAGGCGAGGCCCCGGAAGCCGCTGCCGCGCCTGCGGCCGAGGAGCCCCCGGCGGCGGTCGGCGCACCGGCCGCCGTGTCGCTGCCGCGTCCCGAACGGGCCCCGGGTCCGCGGCGTCCCGCTGTGAAGAAGGCCGCTCCGGCGGACACCCCCGCGTCCGGCGGGGCGTACGCGCACGGTCCGCTGCTCGTCCTCGACGCCGATGCCGAGCGGCGGGTGACCGGCTACGGCGTCGGCGGTCTGATCCTGGACGTGCCCGCCAAGTCGCTGCCCGCGCTGGTGGAATGGACGCTCACCGAGGCGCGGCTGGGGGCGGAGAGGCTGCACGGTTCGGGCAAGGACGCCGACCCGCTGCTGGTGCTCACCGAAGCGGCGTGCGAACGCTACGGGCTGCCCGCCGCCCTGTCGGAGTCCGAGGGGCTCGCCGGGCGGCTGCCGGAGGGGCACCGGGTCATCAGGCAGCTGGAGCGCGCCGACTGGCAGCTGACCAGGCGGGGACTGGGGCCGTGGGCGCGGATCTACCGCCCCGCCCAGGGCGGCCGCCGGCAGTGCGTGCAGCTGTGCATCCCCTCCTGGCGGGCCCTGGACGGCCGTGCCTGGGGCCATGCCGCCCAGCTGGAGCCTGCGGAGCTGGCCCGGGTGCTGGGGGTGTACGCGGCCCGGGTGATGACGCCGGTCGGCTCCACCGCCGTGACGGGGCTGCAGCTGATGACCACCCTCAATCCGCCGACCCGCGCGAGCGAGCCGGACGAGAGCGGCAGGCGGCACCGCGAGCTCCGGCCCGGCTCGCTGGGCACCGAGCCGGTGGACCCCGCGCCGTGCGAGGCGATCGACGGGCACCCCGTCCTGGCCCACCTGCCACGCTTCCACGTGCGCGGCCCCGACGAAAGGCTGTTCGAGGAGGCCTACGACTGGGCACGGGACCTCACCGACGCCGAGTGCATGCAGCGCTACCTGGTCGGCATCGACGTGAACCTCGCCTTCGGCGCGGCCGCCAACGGCGCCGTCGTCGGCCTGGCCACGCCTCCCGTCCACGTCACCAAGCCCGCCTTCGACGCGGCAGTGCCCGGATCCTGGCTGGTCGACCTCTCCCACGTCGACCTCGCCCGGGTGAAAGTCGCCAAACAGTGGCGCGACCTCGACGCCGCGCTCCTGCCCAGCCCGTTCACGCCGACCGGCCAGCGCCCCACCGGTCCGGCCTGGTACGCCACGCCCACCGTGGCGTACGCCGTCGAACTCGGCTACGACGTCACGCCCCTGGAGGGCTGGGTGCGCCGTGAGAGCGGCCGGTTCCTGGACGGCTGGTACAAGCGGCTGCGCGATGCCTACGTCGCCACCATGGCCGACCTCGGCGTCGCCGAGAAGCTGCCCCCGGCCGACTTCCTTCAGGCGATGGACGGCTACAAGAGCCGTGACCCGGAGCTGGGGATCGTGGTGGACGCGGTCAAGATGACCGTCAAGGGCGGCATCGGCAAACTACAGGAGAAGGCACGCGGCGGCGGCTGGAAGCCAGGGCAGGCCTGGCCCGCTCTCGCCCGGCCGACCTGGCGCCCCGACATCCGCGCGGCCGTCATCTCCCGGGCCCGGATCAACATGCACCGCAAGATGCTGAACCTGGCAGCCGCCACCGGGCAGTACCCGGTCGCGGTCCTCTCCGACTGCGCCGTGTACGCCGCCGACGGACCCAGCCCCCTGGACGTCCTGCCCTACGACGCCGACGGCAAAACGGTACCGGGCTCGTTCCGGCTGGGGGTCTCGCCCGGGATGGTCAAACACGAGGGCACCCAGAGCATGCTGTGGGGCGCTGACGTCCTCGAACAGCTCGGCGCCGACGGCCACGTCGCCAACCTCGCCCGGTACATCAAGACCGGCGAGGTCACCGCCAAGGACACCGGAGAATAAGGAGCGTTACGGCGATGGTCACGGTCGGGGAGGAACTCGACAAGGCGGTGCAGGGCGCGTTCACGCGTCCCATCCCCAAGTCCGCGGGGGCGCAGATGCGCTACCTGGTCAAGCAGCACCAGCGCAGCACCCAGCGCGTCGCCGAACTGCTCGGCATCAGCCAGCGCACCGTCGAACGGTATGTGAAGAACCAGATCAAACAGCCCCGGCCCGAACTCGCCGACCGGCTGGAACGTGAAGTCCGCACGCGCTGGCAGCCGCAGATCCGTGCCAGGGCGAAGCAGGCCGCGGCGACCACGAGCGGCATCATGATCGATGTGCAGGCCCGGTTCGGCTACACCGCCGCCCCCGGCACCACCGACCAGGCCCGCGTACGCCACCTCACCCTCGCCCTGCCACCCCACCACGCCGCCCGCCTCCTCCAAGCCCAGGAAACCGGCGCCGACGAGAACGACCTCCGCCAGGTCGCCGCCGAAGCGCTGGGCGAGATCTACTTCCGCGACAACGGGCGCCGCGCGCACGGCCTCGAAGTGCAGCTCAACGACATCGTGGACCTCCAGTTCGAGCTGTAACCGGTCAGAGGCGGGAAAGGGGCAGCTGCGGCAGTCGGGGCACTTCGGGCCAGGCACGGTTGCACCCCGGTGGCAGGCTCAGGGCCTGCCATCGCGCTTGATCAAGGAATGGAAGAAGGGGCCTGGCTGATGCCGGGCCCCTTCTTCTTCGTAGCGGGGACAGGATTTGAACCTGCGACCTCTGGGTTATGAGCCCAGCGAGCTACCGAGCTGCTCCACCCCGCGTCGATGGCGCCACTCTACACGGGGCTCCGGAGGCCCAGCGGGACGAGCCGTAGACGATGCCCCGGGCAGCCGGGCCCACTCGTGGCCGCGGGGGTCGTAGTGCGGGCAGCCACATGCCTCCCGTAGATCCAGGTAGTAGCGCAGTCGGACAGATCGTCAGGCAGTGGGCGGAGCCTTCAATCGTGTCTGGCTGCGCGGGTGAGCCGATACGATTGTCACCACTTCGGCGTATGCGTGCCGTTGATCACCAGGGGGAAGCATCGGTGTCCAGCCGTGTTCAGTCGTTGCAGCAAGGTGATCCGCGGCGTGTCGGTCCGTATCGTGTTGTCGGCCGGCTCGGGTTCGGCGGTATGGGCACCGTGTACGCCGCGCTGAGTGCCGCTGGGGAGCGGATGGCCGTCAAGGTCGTGCATCCGGCGCAGGCCGCAGACGACGAGTTCCGTGCTCGGTTCCGGCGGGAGGTCCAGCTCTCCCAGCGTGTCACAGGTCCTTGCCTGGTTCCGGTGCTTGATGCCGACCCCGATGCGCCCGCTCCGTGGCTTGCCACCGCTTTCATACCCGGTCCCACCCTCGACCAGTACGTGGCCGCCGGGCCCCTGGCCGGGGCCCGCCTGTACGCCTTGGCCGCGGGTACCGCAGCCGCACTGTCCGCAGTCCACGAAGCTGGCGTCGTCCACCGGGATGTGAAGCCCCAGAATGTCATTTTGGCGCCTTCTGGCCCGATGGTGCTGGACTTCGGTATCGCTCATGCCTTGGACGGGACTTCCGTCACCCGCACTGGCGTGATGACGGGCACGCCGGGGTGGATCAGCCCTGAGCATTACCGCACCGGGACGGTCGGCCCAGAGGGCGATGTGTTCGCCTGGGGTGCCCTGGTCGCCTACGCGGCAACAGGGCGTCTTCCCTTCGGCAGCGGTGCTGCGGACGCCGTGGCTTTTCGAGTCCTGTCCGCCGAGCCCGACCTTGACGGCATGGGCGATGATCTTCGCCAGCTGGTGGACAGGGCCCTGTCGAAGGAACCCCCCAGCCGACCGGCAGCATCCGAACTCGCGCAAGAGTGTGGTGAGTTGCTTGCCAGCCAGACCACAGCCGTCACCGGGCCCGCCGATCTGCCTCAGCCGACGCTGATAGCCGACCTGGTCGGCCTCAATTGGGACCTGCCGTCCGACGAGCCGATCTGGCCTGCCCCCTCGAAACACACAGGCCGTACTCGCCTGTACCTGGCGGTCGTCGCAGCCGCTGTCGTCGTGGGGAGCCTCGGTGGCGTCCTCGTCGCCACGCAGTCATCCACCGCCACGCGGGGACCGGCCTCCACACCCGGCGGTCAGAGAACGTCGGCGGCCGGCCTCACGCCTGCAGCGCAGCACTCCGCCAGCGATGAAACCGGCCCCGCGCTGACCGCCTCCGACGTACCGTCATCCTCCTCACCGAGCCCTCGTTCTTCGCCTGCCCCCTCCCCCGCTTACACCCGCAGCGACAGCGCTCAGCCCACCGTTGAGGAGTGGGCCGCCGCCCGGGTACCGGCCACACAGGCGGAGAAAGCCGCCGCACAGCGCCTGCGCGAGGGCGCAGCTCCCGTCCTTCAAGGGCAGCAGTACATGGGCGACGAAGTGACCGTCACATTCAACCCCTCGGCACAGACGATGTTCGTCACCTTCGGCCCTGGAAGCTACCCCGAAGGGCGGAGCTACCAGGACGATGCCGACTGGACCGACATCGTCCGCGGTCTGATGTTCGGCAGCTGCGCAGAAGCCCAGCAGGACTTCCACGACGACATCACCTGGCCCTACGGTCGCGCCACCGTCGTCTACCGCGAGTCCATGGCCAGCCCCCTCATCGCCAACTTCCGAGAAGTCACCCACACCGACAGCTGCCGCGTATAGCCGCAGACCTCTCCGGCAGGGCCGCTGGACGCGCGCCTTCGTCAGTCCAGTCGCCGTCGAACAGTGATGCCACCATCTATGAGGTTCCGGAAGGTGTGGCGTGACGTGGTGCGAGTCGTCCTCGTTGGCGTTGAGGCGCTCGTACTCGGGGGGTGTGGCTCTGTGGCGGGTTGTTGCATGACCGTCTGAGCACCGGAGAGAGATATGCGGGCATTTCCCGTGACCCTGCCCTCGGGCACGCGCTACTGGACCGTCGTCGACGACGAGCTCCAAGTCGTCCCTATCGCTGATCAGTGGGCGCGGCACCAGCGCTTCGGCAAGAGCCGCGCCGAGCTCACCCCCAGGACGAACGCCGACGGAGCGGCGCTCTACCTGCGTTGGTGCCGTGCGACGGCACGCGACTGGCGCACGGCGGCCCGCGACCTGGGCCTGTTCATCGTCTGGCTGAAGCACGTGCCCGCACGGCAGGACCGTCGCGGCACTCTCCTCAGCGGGCCGGGCGGCAAACCGGTACGGCAGGAGCGCAGGATCAACGTCGTGCTGTCGGCCACCCGCGGCCTGCTGTCGTACGCGGTCTCGGTAGGCGAGGCGCCGCGCCGCGTGCTCGGGCAGATCTACGAGCTGGCCGACAGCCGGGACTGCCTGTGGAGGCTCAGGGGAGGATTCCGGCCTCTCATACCGGCTCCGTGCCCGCCACCGCGTCCAGGAGCCGCAGTCGGTCTTGGACCGCGCTTCCGACGAGAAGATCGTCAGCATGTTCCTGAAGTGCCGCTGCGCGCGGGACCGGCTCGTCGTCGTGCTGCTGGCCCCGGGCGGAGCTTCGGCGAGGGCAGGCCGCTGGTCTTCGCCGGTCCAACTGCCACATGCTGCCGGACTCGCGCGCGCTGGGGTGCGACTACAAGGGGCCTCACCTGCACGTGCGGCGCCGTGACAACGCCAACGGCGCCTGGTCCAAGTCACGCGCCGCGTGGATCCAGCCGGTGGACTTCCTGGTAGTGCAGGCATTCGACCAGTACATCGACGAGCACTTCGAGCTCCTGGGCGCCGACGGCAGCGACTTCCTGCTGGTGAACCTCTTCCGCGGCGTGATCGGTGCGCCGATGAGGCCGGAGGCGATCTACGAGCTGTTCGAGCGACTGACACGGCGGGCGGAACTGCCGCGGGCCGTGGTGCCGCACATGGCCCGCCGCGCGTTCGGGAGCAACGTGTCGGATGCCGACGGTCGGCTCGACGAGGTGCAGGCCCTGCTCGGGCAGCAGGAGCGCGTGCGCCAGCGCTTCCCGGACACTCCCGCGGCCGTGCTGAAGCTCCTGCCCTCCTCGGTTTCGAACCCGGCGGGAACCAAGCCGATCTCCGGCATCAGGGAACAGCACCGCTCATGGGTCAAGGCCCTGCCCGACTTCCTCGTCCCCATCCAGGTCCAAAAGGACGGCAGGCCGGTCACGAAGACGCTGCCCTTCGACAAGAGCCGCATCTTCCCCTACGCCTACCGGCACAGCTTCGCGCAGCGGCACGCGGTACCGCATCGGGCAGGACCGCCGACGCGAGGCCATCGACCGGGTGACGGCCCTCCAGTTCGACCGGCATGGCAACCGCGTGTGGCGCAAGGCCCAGGGGCTGCTGGACTCCGAGCACGTCCGCCGGGAGATCGGGGAGGTGGCCACCGCCTACGGAGTCTGCAAGGAGCCGACGAACGTGGCCGCGGGAGGCCAGAGCTGCCCGCTGAGGTTCCGCTGCCTGGGCTGCAAGCACTACACCACCGACATCTCCTACCTCCCAGACCTGGAGGCGTACCTCGCTGACGTCCGGCGGCTGATCAGCCGGATCCGAGGTGGGCTGGACGACCTCGGCGCGGAGGAGCGGGCCAAGATCGAGCAGGCCGTCTCGACCGTGCGCCGCAGGCGCGGCGTGATGCTGGGCATGCCGGGCATGCGCCGGATCGGTCAGCCTCTGCCCGATGTACGGCCGCGGAGGAGCATGTGAACGCCGCGAGCGACGGCCGCAAGGCCGACTCCGCACGGCGCCGGGAGCGTGTGGTCAAGGCGATCAACGCCGCGGCCCAGGGCACGGGCCGGATCAGCGTGTCCGCCATCGCCCGCCATGCCGGGGTGGACCGGACCTTCCTCTACCGGCACCCGGATCTCCTCGCCCTCGTCCACGCCGCCGAGACCGAGCCGGCACAGCAAGGACCGGCCAGCTCTGTGGCAGTCAGCCGCGCGTCGCTTCAGGCGGACCTCGCGCACGCCCAGGCCCGCAACACCCTGCTTGCGGCGCGGATCCAGCTCCTGGAAAGGCGGCTCTCCGGCGAGCTGGGCGAGCAGGCATGGCGCGAGTCAGGGCTGGAGATTCCCACCGACATCGAGGCGCTCCAGCGCCGGATCACCGGCCTGAAACAGCGCAACGTCGAACCGACTGCGGCCCCAGAAGAGAGCCAGGCGGACCTGAGCGCGGCGCGGGAAGCCAACCGCGAACTGACCAAAGCCATCAACCAGCGCGGGCAGCCCCGCAACGTGGCGGGGTGACTGTCCAGTCCCGCGCGCCGCAGCGGGGTGTGCCTGTCGTGCGCGTCCGGTGCAGCCTGCCGTGTGACGCAGGGACTCAGTGCGTTGTGGCTAACCGGATTTCGTTCGAGGTGTGCGGCGCGGGTGATCATCTGGACGGAGGTTCGGGTGCGGTCGCGGGCATGAGAGAACGGGCCCCTTGGTAGTGACGCGGTTACGACACCAGCACGACCAAGGAAGCCCGTTGCCCGATCAGTTGAGCAGCATCTCTGTGCCTGCGTCCACCGCGGTCACCCCTGGGTGTGACTGCTACGTGCACCGGTTCGGTTCGCTCGCTCCGGGACGGCGGGCAGCCTGCTATCCCAGTGACATGACGGATGCGGAGTGGGCCGAGGTCCGCGCCGCGATGCCGGTGCCGGCCTGGCTCCTGAAGCGGGGCGGGCGCCCCGAGGCGTACTGCCACCGGACAATGCTCGACGCGGTGCGCTACCTGGTCGACAACGGCGTGAAGTGGACGGCTCTGCCGGTCGATTTTCCGTACTGGCGGGCGGTCTACGACTTCTTCCGCCGCTGGCGGGCCTACGACTATGCGCGTGAGCTGTACGAACGCCTGCGACGTTCGGCGAGGGAACGCTCAGGCCGCAACGCCGAGCCCAGTGCCGGGATCATCGACAGTCAGTCGGTGGACGCCTCCGAGACCGTCGGCGAGGACAGTCGCGGATACGACGGCGGCAAGTCACGTGACGGCCGCAAGCGTCACATCCTGACCGACACCGAGGGTCTGCTCCTGGAAGTGACCGTGACCACGGCCGATGTGCACGACTCCAAGGCCGCCCCCGCACTGCTGGAGACGTTCATGCAGCAGCCGGGACGGCTGCTGCAACTGGTGTGGGTCGACAGTGCCTACCAGGGTCCGGCGCTGGCGAGGGCGTTCGCCCGTCACGGAGTCCGGACCGAGGTCGTGCGCCGCTGCGACGGGCAACGCGGATTTGTCGTACTGGCCCGCAGGTGGGTCGTGGAGCGGACGCTGAGCTGGCTGGCCCGCTCACGCCGCCTCAACCGCGACCACGAACGCCGCCCCGACCACCACGCCCAGATGGTGTGGTGGGCCGCCGTGATCAGACTGTCCCGGCGCCTGGCCGCAGACGCTCCGCGCTGGCCGGAGAAGCGTCCCGGCCGACTGCCCCGGGCGCGGGCATGAACCGTCCGTCGTTCGCCCGCACCAGCCAGCCCCGCTTCTCCAGCACGTAGGCACGGTGCCGGATCTTCTCCACCTCGTTCTTGATCTCCGCTTCCCGGCCCACCGCCCGCGTCAGTTCCACCCCGTTCACCGGCCCCGAAGCGGCCACCATCGCGGCGAACACCTCCCGATACAGGCCGCTGAGCACCTCCTCGCCCATGCCCGACCGCCACACCGGCGGCCGCTCACCATGCCCCACGCCGGAGCCGCTCGACCCCAGGGCAGCAGCCATCTCGCCACCAGACGGCACCAGAACCGGCGTATTCACCGGGCTCTCCCCAGCCAGCACCGACACAAGTTCCTCACGCCCCACCCGGGCCCGCTCGACCCGCTCCCGCGCGGCATCCACCTCCGCCTGAGCCTGCTCCAGGACCTCCGTCCAGGACTCCAGATCCTGCCTCGCCCGCGCCTCACGCTGTTCCATCAACCTCAGCACCGACGGCATCGCACCCTCCTCGATCCACAACAAGCCGTCCGCTGCCTGCCCCTACCCCGCCGCGATCATGCCCCGCACACGACGAAGCCCCTGCTCACCGAACAGGGACTCCCTTTGCCACAACGCACTCAGCCTCGCCGAAATCCGACGCCTGATAACCCGCCTCACCAACCGCCGGCCAGCACCGGTCGACCACATCCTGCACTGGTCCCACTGGCGCCGCCGACGCCAGCACCAAGCCCGCATCAGCCACTACAAACGACGCGGACACAGCCCCTGAACTGCCCAGTACTCAGAACAAGCACCGTTGCAGTACTAGAAGGTCGATGAAGATCTTGGTGAGGGGCTGTTCGGCCGTCAGGGAGTGTAAATCTAACGGCGGATCCGACGATCATGGGAGAGACGCCAAATGACTGATACCGCCGTGGAGTTGGAGAGCGTGGAGCCTGTCGAGAGTGCCCAGTTGGGGCAGGCTGCGCCCGTGTCCGACGAGCAGCTCGTCGCGATGCTGGTGGAGCGTGCCCGGTCGGAGGGGCTGCAGCTGACCGGGCAGGGTGGGCTGCTGCAGCAGCTGACCAAGCGGGTGCTTGAGTCCGCCCTGGAGGGCGAGATCACCGATCACGTCGGCTATGACAAGCACGATGTGGCCGGCAGGAACAGCGGCAACAGCCGTAATGGCACCCGGGCCAAGACGGTGCTGACGGATGTCGGCCCGGTCGAGGTGAAGGTGCCCCGTGACACCGCCGGAACCTTCGAACCGCAGATCGTGAAAAAGCGGCAGCGTCGACTGACCGGCGTGGACGAGATGGTGCTGTCCCTGTCCGCGAAGGGCCTCACGCACGGGGAGATATCGGCTCATCTGGCCGAGGTGTACGGGGCGGAGGTGTCCAAGCAGACCATCACCACGATTACGGACAAGGTGGTGGAGGGCATGGCGGAATGGCAGGCCCGCCCGCTGGACCGCGTTTACCCGGTTGTCTTCGTGGATGCCATCAACGTCAAGATTCGCGATGGCAAGGTCGCCAACCGTCCTGTCTATGTTGCGATGGCCGTCACGGTCGAGGGCACCCGGGACATTCTCGGGATCTGGGCCGGTGACGGTGGTGAGGGCGCCAAGCACTGGCTGCAGGTCTTCACCGAGCTGAAGAATCGCGGAACTGAAGATGTCCTGATGCTCGTCTGCGACGGGCTGAAGGGTCTGCCGGACGCGGTCGAGACGGTCTGGCCCCGCACTGTCGTCCAAACGTGCATTGTTCACTTGATTCGCAACAGCATCCGGTACTGTGCCCGCCAGGACTGGGACAAGGTCGCCAAGGACCTCAAGCCCGTTTACACCGCTCCCAGCGAGGCCGCCGCGACCGAACGCTTCTTGGAGTTCTCCGAGAGGTGGGGCACCAAGTATCCGGCCGTGATCAAGCTGTGGTCCGACGCCTGGGCCGAGATGGTGCCCTTCTTGTCCTTCGACGTCGAAATCCGCAAGGTCATCTGCAGCACGAACGCGATTGAGAGTGTGAACGCCCGGATCCGCAAGGCGGTTCGGGCCCGCGGCCACTTCCCCACAGAGGCCGCCGCGTTGAAGTGCGTCTACATGGCACTGATGAGCCTGGACCCGACGGGCAAGGGGCGGCGCCGTTGGACGATGCGCTGGAAGGCACCTCTCAACGCCTTCCAGATCGCCTTCGATGGCCGCCTGACCCCCACCGACCAGCGATAACTCAACAACCAAGATCAGCCGTTAAGTTGACACACCCGGCCGTCAGGCCGGACAGCCCCTCCGGTCATGTACCGGCCGGTGCGATGTGCCAGTTGCCGCTGGTGTGGGTGAGTCCGAGGTTGATCAGTCGGCGGAGGTTGAGGGCGGCGGCTCGGGTGTGGAGCCAGAGGTTGTTCTTGATGGTGCCGCGGTAGCGCAGGCGCCGGTTGCCGTGGTGGACGAGCCAGGCGACGGCGCGTTCGACCGGTGGTCTCCAGCGGCGATAGTCGGCCTGCCAGCCGGGGTCGGTGGCTGCCTGGTGGCGGGCGGCTGTCTGGAGGTCGTGGTGCGGTCGGATGGTCAGGATGCGTCCGGCCCTGGCTTTGGTGCACCGCTCGCGCAGGTGGCATCCGGTGCATAAGTTACCGAAGGAGGCTTTGCGTTGGTGGTGCTGCCCGCCGGGGTCGGACAGGGCCACGGTGTGTCCGGCCGGGCATGTCACGAGGGCGGTGGTGGTGTCGATGGCGAAGTCGTCGAGGGTGAAGCCGCCGGGGACGGCGGGCCGCAGCGGGGCGGGTTTGAGGAACAGCCGGTGCCCGGCCTCGTTCAGGGCCTGGCGGGCGTCGCCGGTGGAGTAGGCGGTGTCACCGAAGGCGTCCACCGGGGTGTCCTCCTCGGCGAGCAGGTCCAGGCCGACCGCGGCCTCGTGGTGCTCGGGCCCGGCGCCGGGTCTGAGGGCGACGGCGGTGTATACCCCGGTCTCGGGCTCGACGGCCAGGTGGGCCTTGAAGCCGTCCTGCCGGTGGCTGCGGGTCTTGTGCACGTGGCGTGCTTCGTGATCGATGGTGGAGACCATCCGGTTCGGGGCGGTGCCTTGGGTGATGCGCCAGCGGCCGTCGCGGCCGTCGGAGTCCTCGGCGGGCTCGACGTCCTGGCCTGCGACCAGGGCCAGGATGCCCACCGCGTTCGCGGCTTTGTCGCCGAGTTGCTGTTCGGGCAGGTGGCCCAGCAGCCGCAGGGCATCGGTGACCAGTGCGTCGACCAGCTCGGCGCGGGCCTGCTCGTCGTTCCAGGCGATCTTCGGTTTGCCCGGGTCGGTGTAGTCGTGCGCGCCGCACTGGGCAGCGGCGACCGCGTCGGCCCCGGGGACCTCGCGGATCACCGCGCGGACGGCGGCGATGATCTGGGTGACGGTGTCCTGGGTCGCGACCGCGTCGTCCAGCACGGTGGAGTCCAGCGCCCGGCGGTGCTTGCCCTTGAGGACACCGGTGGCCTTCACGACCTCGCGCACGGCCTCGAAGATGCGGTTCGGGCGGGCGGAACGGGCAAGCCGGCGGCGGAAGTAGGCCAGCAGTGACGGATCGAACGCCATGTCGTGAAGGCCCAGCCCGCATCCTGCCTTCCACCGCAGATCGCACCGCAGTTCCTGCACCGTCTCGAAGTCCGACAGCCCGTTACTGACTTCGGCTCGTTAGCCTCGATCTTGCGTGACGGTCCGCCGACGGGGTCGGTGGACCGTTTTCGTGCTGTGGGCTGAGGCTGGGCAGGTTGAGGGCCCGAGTGTCGTCTCGGATGGACGCCGGGTTCCACTGTTCCGGCTGGAGGGTTCTCTCGTAGGGGCGGGTGAATCCGTTGTTCATCCCGGGTTCGGCAGGCGTGCGAGCCGTTCGAGGGCGGCGGTGATGTGACTGGTCCAGGGCCAGTGCCTTGCCAGGCGGAGGATCCGCCGACGACCGGTGGTCACGAACTGCCCCGCCGTGGTGAACAGGCGGAGCCGCAGGCGGCGGGGTTCCCAGAGACGGGCCTTGCCGGTCAGGGCGAGCATCGGCATCCAGGCCAGCAGGTCGAGAGCGATCTGCACGATCTCCAACCAGATCCGGTTCTGGGCCGTGCGGTGCAGAGGAAGATTCCGCAGGCCGGTGGCCCGGGCGGCCCGGATGCGGTCCTCGGCCCGGGCCCGCAGCCGGTGACGGAGCTCGAGCTCGGCGATCGGTCGGCCGGAGGTGTTGGTGGCGAAACACGTCAGACGCAAGCCGTCCGCGTCCGTGAGCCTCAACTGTGCCCCGGGGTGCGGCCGTTCCTTCCTGACGATCAGCCGCATCCCCCTGGGCCAGCCGTCCAGAACGTCGCCGGTGAGTTCTGCGACCCAGGCGCCGTCCCGGATCTCGCCGCCGGTCTCGACGGCCGCCGTCCAGGCCGAGGCCGGAACCTTCAGCACGTGCTGGTGGATCGCGTCGGTGATCACCATGCCGGCCGAGTAGGACAGCCACCGTCCCCGCTGAGCGAGCCAGCCCACGAAGTCGTGGGTGCCGCCCGCGGAGTCGGTGCGGATCAGGGTCCGGCGCCCACGCCGGTACTTCTTCGGCAGCTGGGCCAGCGCCAGTTGGGCGGCGGTGACGTGGTCGGACGCGGTGTTCGAGCCCGCGTTTCCTGGTCTGAGCAGGGCCGCGACCGGTTCCCCCGTGCCGCCCGGTCCGTGGTCGACGAAGCCCATCAGCGGGTGATGGCCGTAGGTCCGCTTCCAGGTGGGTGCGGCGTCCTCCTTGTCCGAGTGCGCGATCACCAGCACCCCGTCGAGGTCCACGGTCACCGTCCCGCCCGCATCAGGCGCTGCCCGTCCGGCCAACCGCCAGGCACGTTGACGGACTTCAGCCCGCTCGGAACGGACGGCTTGTAGGGCCTTCTCCCCGGAAGCTGCGAGGGTGTCGATGAGGCGGGAGACCGTCGGGTCGGAGGCGACCGGCCCGAACACGGCCGGCTCGGCCCGCAGCATGCCGATATCGGCCAGGCAGTCCCCGCCCATCGCGACCGCCAGCGCGAGGTCCAGGAGGATCTTCCCGGGATCGTGGACGGCCCGCGGCTTGCGCCAGGGCGCCAGGGCTGCCGATATCGCCTGGTCAAGACCCGTCTTGCGGACCGCCTCCAGCAGCAGGACCGCACCGGCCTGCGAGACCACCTGCCGACCGTCTCCCTGGACACGGACACGCGGGTACGACGAGATAGGCTCTCTCACCTGGAAAGTGCTCTTTTCCTTGCAGCCAACAGGACCCTCAGCAAGTCCTATCGTTGCAGGTCAAGGGCACTTTCTGTGTTTCTGATCAACTCTTGGACAGCCCACCTCGTGAAAGCGCGAGGTTAGGGTGAAGTTTCTTGAACTCCCTGAAGGGCCTGGGGCGGTGGCTATATCCGTGGTGTTGTGAGGTATGCGGATGGGGGTGGGCTGACCGCTGCGGGGCGGCAGCGCCGGGAAACAGTACGGATGCAGGCAGCCGAGCTGTTCGAGCAGAAGAGCAAGCCGTCGGAGGTCGCACAGCACCTGCGGGTGAGCCTGAAGTCGGCTTACCAGTGGCACCAACTGTGGCGGGTCGGCGGTCGTGAGGCTCTGGCCTCCCATGGCCCGAGCGGATCGCGATGCCGACTGTCCCCTCGCTGTCTGGAGAAGCTGGCCGGGTATCTCGAGGAGGGGCCGGCCGAGCATGGCTGGGTGGAGGACCAGGTGTGGACCGCGGCAAGGGTGGCCACGCTCATCGGCAGGAAGTTCCACGTCTCCTACAGCGTCTCGGGTGCCACCAGGCTGATGCACCGGCTCGGCTTCAGCCCCCAGCTCCCCGCGCGGCGGGTCGCCGAGCGCGACGAGCAGGCCGTCACCGCCTGGAAGGAGGCGACCTGGGACGAGGTAAAAGAGCCCGGGCGGCCTGCGGAGGCTACATCTGCTTCGAGGACGAAGCCGGGTTCACCCGCCGACCGCCCAAAGGACGTACCTGGGGCCGGCGCGGCCGCACCCCGGTCGTGACCGTCAGCGGACGACGCTCAGGACGCCTGTCGGTGGCCGGACTGATCGCGATGCGGCCCGGCTCCCGCACCCGGCTGTGCCACCGCCTGCGTACCCACCCCGCCGGCAAAGGCGCACGTCGCAGCATGGGCGAGCGCGACTTCATCGCACTGATCGACGGCACCCACCACCTCGTCAAGGCGCCGATCGTGCTGGTCTGGGACCGCCTGAACACCCACGTCTCCCACGCCATGCGTGAGTTGATCGCCGAGCGCGAATGGCTGACGGTGTTCCTGCTCCCCGCCTACTCACCCGATCTCAACCCCGTGGAATGGGTATGGGCACACGTCAAACGCAGCCTGGCCAACCTCGCAGTGGTCGCCCTCGACCGGCTCGAAACGCTGGTCCGCAACCGGCTCAAGCGCCTCCAGTATCGGCCCCACACCCTCGACGGTTTCATAGCCGGTACCGGCCTGACCCTCGTCGATCCAGCGTCACCTTGACGAGCCGAAGTCAGTAACCGGTCGGCCCGCAGTGGCCTGAGCAACAGACCGGAGCCCGACTGAACCATGCCTCGATACACCGTCAGGCCCCACCCACCCAACAACGTGACAACGCCCGCAGCGCAGAACCGGCATTTTGTGATCTTGCAGACCAGGGCGGGGAGCGTATCCATGTACATCCGTCGGTGAGCTCGCGGGGGCACGGTCCCCGGGGTGGCTGGGGTCTGCTTCTGGGCCGTCCGTGGCCGAGCCCGAGCGGGCCGCCCGCGATACCGCGAGCGGCCCGCTGCTCGGGTCAGCATGAACTGACTACGCGTCAGCCCTCCTCGACCGTACGGCGCCTGCGCGCGAAGTAGACCGCGGCGGCGCCGGCCGCCACGACCGCGAGACCGGCACCCGCGACTACGGGAGCACTGCTCGACGCGCCCGTCTCGGCGAGATCTCCGTTCGTCTTCGGGTCGTTCGCCCCCGTGTCCTTGCCGGGCTCGGGCGTGGCCGACTCGCTCGGGGTCGGGGTCGGGGTCGCGCCCGCAGCGGGCGCGTCGTTCCTGGCGAGCTCCGCCGCGAAGGCGCCCGCGATCACTTTGTGGCCTTCGGCGTTGGGGTGGGGGTCCTTCTTCGTGCACGCCCAGGTCAGCTGGCAGATCTTGGCCACGTTCGCCGGCACCTCGCCCGCGCCGGGTACGTTCACCTGGGTGGTGAAGTCGTTTGAGGAGAAGGTCCCGGGCAGGTCCGCCACCTTGAAGCCGGTGGACTTGTAGACCTGGGTGATCCCCGTGTTGGCGGCCTCGAGCAGAGGTGCCGACTCCTTGGCGGCCTGCTGCCCCTCGGCGCCCAGCAACCAGGTCGCCAGGAACGGGTTGTGGTACGTCGAGCCCACGAACTGGGTGTCCTTCGCGCCCGCTTTGCGCAGCGCGCCGGCGATCTGGGCGAGGTTGGTCGCCATGGTCTGGCTCCGGCTGTTCAGGCACGCCCCGTCGAGGGTGCCGGCCGGGCTGACGCAGTTGAGCAGGATGTCGTTCGCGCCCACGCTGAGGGTCACATAGGTGACCTTGCCGTGGTGCTGGGCCATGGCCTTCAGTGCGGCGTCCAGTTGGGACTTGGCGTTCGGGTAGTCACACTTGCCGCCCTTGAGCAGAGACTCGGTGGTCTCAGCGGTGCAGCCCAGACGTATGTGCTTCAGCCCGGGAGTGCGCTGCTTGAGCTGCGTGTACAGCTGGTCGGTGTAGGCGACGTCGGTGTCCTTGTCGACGTCCGGCTGGTAGCCAGAGGCCAGGGAATCGCCGAGCGAGATGTAGTACGTCGCGTCGTTGCCGTCGGCCGCCTCGTCGGCGGTGGCCAGTCCGGGCGTGCCCAGCACGATCGTCATGGCAGCGACAGTCAGCCGGGAGCCGACACTCTGAAGGGGTCTCATCACTTAAGTGTGCACTTTCCAGTTGATGGGGGTGAATGCCCGAAGGACGCGGCGTGAAGTGCGGATGGAGGGCAGCGGGAATTCAGCCGCTACGTTTTTCGGGCACCCGAAGAAGGCCTCGATAAAGGCATGGGGGGCACGCCTCCGTGAGACTGCGGGATCTGCCCGACTTCGCTTCGGAGGTGTGGACATCAACCTAGCAAGAGCGACACCGACTTGGGTATGGGGACCGGTAAAGGGAAGATCACAATGGCACTCGTAATCAACAGAAGGGCTCGGTCGGCAGGGAATTGGTGACCGGACCCGTTGGTAGCCATTCACTGAGTGATCGACTGAGGCTGCATTCTCCGCGCGGCAGCACCTCCCACCTGCACGCACTGAACCGCTCCGGGATCAGTTGAGGCTCTACGGGTTGGGCCGGCCGCCGGTTGGAGCTGGTTGGGCGTAGTAATTGCCCTTGTGTTCGGCGGGCGGGAACGACGCCGGTCGCGGAATGCAGACGCTGAAGGTTAAACCAGCCTGGCTTTTCTGCGGAGTTGGACAGCACACGGCAGATCTGCTCGACCCCGAACGCCTGTTGAACTCGCCGATGAACGTACGAGCGATTTGACGGCCGGTCGAACTCGGCCGCGAAGACAGCCGACGCCGCATCAAGACCGGGCCGCTGCCGTACAACTGGGCGCGGGTCATGCTGGATCGGCGCCGCAGGACCGTCCCCTGGACCTTCGCTCGCGCCCGCTTGGAGGACGGCGCCGGTGTCTGCACCAGTATCGGGAAGATCCTCGGCAACACCATGATCTTCAAGCCGCTGGCGACCTCCGACAACCCCAACCTGACGGCCTACGACGCGGACGGCGGCCGTCCGGGAACAGGGGAAGGGAGCCCATGGGCTCCTGCCGGTGCCGGTAGCCCTCATGGAAGGAACGCAGGCCAGCGCATGCCCTGGAGGCGCCAGATCTGGTTCTTCTTGGCGCTGAGGGTGCTGCCAGAGTCGCAGGTCCACTGGTTGCTCAGTGCTCGCGGCTGGGTGGAGACGCCGGAGACTGCGACGCACTTGCCGCGGTGACGTTGCCGTTGCTGCCGATCAGGATCCTGGCCTTCTTGGCGGTGTTGTCCTTGGGGGCCGGCGGCACGCAGCTCAACGGTGGCGGCTACGCCACCAGCCTCGCCGGCTAGGGGGTGTCCGGCGGATCTCGCAGCCGGTCGCCGTGGTTCCATGTTGGGTCACGGTGCCGTGGAAGACGTAGGCGCGTTTGTCGTAGCGCGTAGCTACGGTCCTGGAGTTTTTGAGCCAGGTTGATCGTGCGCTCGACTTCATTGCGGCTTGTACAGCTGCTTGTCGAACCCGGTGGGACGGCCGCCGTCGCTGCCGCGGCGACGACGGTTGGCGCGCTGGTCCCTCGGCTCGGGAATGGTGTGCTTGATCTGCCGTCTGCGCAGGTATCGACCGCCCAGGGAGCGGCGGTGAACCAGGAGTTCGGTGGAAGCGCGAGCCCCACCAGCGAATCTGGACTCTCGCTGACCACGTGCCCCGGCGGCCGTGCCATCAAGTGGTCCGCCGGGGCACGCCCCATACGGGAAATCACCTCACGCGTCCGGTGCGGACCGGGACGTTGCCCGCTCGTCTGCCACGTCGTCATGGGCGACACGGGGTTTCAGCGCGTCCGGAGCAACGATGGGGTGGGTCGATGCTGTTCAGACCTGGGGGTGCGGGGGCCTAAGAGGTCCTAACAAAGGCGTTGGACGTGTCGGTGGGTGATGAGACAGGTGGCGAGGCCGAGGAAGGCTTCATGGATGTCGTCGCGTCGTTCCCAGCGGATGCGCAGGCGGCGGAAGCCGTGGAGCCAGGAGAGGGTGCGCTCGACGACCCAGCGGAAGATGCCCAGGCCGGAGCCGTGTGGCTGGCCCCGTTCGGCGATCGCGGGCCGGATGCCGCGTTTCCGCAACAGTCGCCGGTACTTGTCATGGTCGTAGCCGCGGTCCGCGAAGAGCATGTCCGGCCGTCTCCGCGGCCGCCCGACCGTGCCGGCCACGGGTGGAATCTTGTCCAGCAGCGGGATCAGCTGAGTGACGTCATTGCGATTGCCGCCGGTCAGCGACACCGCGAGCGGGATGCCCTGCCCGTCGACAAGGACGTGGTGCTTGCTGCCCGGCCGTGCGCGGTCGACCGGGCTGGGACCGCTTTTGGGCCCCGTCGGGCCGCCCGCACGTGGGAGGAGTCGATCACCGCCCTCGACCAGTCCAGCTGCTTCGCCGACCGCAGCTTCTTCAGCAGCACCACGTGCAGCTTCTCCCACACACCGGCCTCGTTCCAGGCGGCCAGGCGCCGCCAGCAGGTCATGCCCGAGCCGAAGCCCAGCTCCTGGGGCAGGTACTCCCACTGGATGCCCGTGTGCAGCACAAACAGGATCCCGCACAGGGCCTGTCGGTCCGGCACCCGCGGCCGGCCCGCCACCAGCTTCGGCCCCGGCTCGGGCAGTAACGGCTCGATGAGCGACCACAGTTCGTCCGACACGATCCACGGCCGCGACTGACGTTTCCCCACGGCCAGACCAACGACCACCCAAGCCGAAAGTCACTTGATCAACAACTTCTGTTAGGACCTCTAAGTCGAGAGACACCGCGTCAGGCGAGCGCCGAGGCCGAGGTTCCCAGGAAATCCCTGCGCAACGGCATGCCGGACCGGCCGCCACCATCGGTCCTGACCGCCAGCACCTGGTTGACGCCCATCGTGTTGTTCTCGAACCCGACCGCCGAGGCCGCCATATACAGGCGCCACACCCGCGCCCGCCCGGGCGAGGTCAGCTTGACCGCCTCGTCCCAGTGTGCTTCGAGGTTGGCCACCCACTCACGTAGCGTGAGGGCATAGTGCTCGCGCAGGGCCTCGACGTCGCGCACCTCGAAGCCCGCCTCCTCCAGCAGCGACGCGGTGGAACCGACGGGAGCCAGCTCGCCGTCGGGGAAGACGTACCGGTCGATGAAGGGGTCCATTCGGTACTCCCCTTCGTCCCTCAAAGGGCGCCGCGCTATCTGGTGGTTGAGCAACCGCCCGCCGGGCTTCAGCAGCCGGTGCAGGATGTCCGCGTACGCGCGGTAGCGCTTCTTGCCGACGTGCTCGGCCATACCGATCGAGGAGATCGCGTCGAAGGGGGAGTCGTCGATCTGCCGGTAGTCCTGCACCCTGATCTCCACCAGGTGCTCAAGCCCCGCCGCGGCGACACGCTCGCGTGCCAATGCCGCCTGTTCGACCGAGATGGTGACCCCTACGACCTGTACGCCGTAGCGTTCGGCCGCGTGCATGGCCAGCGAGCCCCAGCCGCAGCCCACGTCCAGCAGCCGCTGTCCCTCGCGCAGGGCGAGCTTGCGGCAGACCAGATCCAGTTTGGCTTCCTGGGCCTGCTCCAGCGTGTCGCCGGAGCCGGAGGACGGGTCGCCCTGCCAGTAGGCGCAGGAGTAGACGAGTGAGGGGCCCAGCACCAGGGCGTAGAAGTCGTTGCCCACGTCGTAGTGGTGACTGATGGCCGCCTTGTCACGCCGCATGCTGTGCGCGGGACCGCGACGGCGCACCACCTCTTCGGCGGGCGGAGCCGGCGGGAGCCCCATCCCCGCGAGGCCGAGCGTCCGGCTCACCGTACGCAGGGTGGCGGGTGTGGTCAGTACGCTCAGCGCTTGGCGGAACGCCGCGGTGCGGCTGCCGGGCTCGTCCCGTTCCCACACCAGCGTCGAGATGCGCTTCAGCAGCTCGTACAGGTCACCGTCGACTTCCAGATCTCCGGCCACCCAGGCCCGGGCGAGCCCCAGCTCGCCGGGCCGCCACAGCAGACGCCGAAGGGCTTCGCGGTCACGCAGGACGAAGGCCGGCCCGTCCTCGGGGCCGGCCGTGCTGCCGTCCCAGAGGCGGATTCCCACGGGCAGGGGGAGACCCAGCACCTGTTCACTGAAACGAGCCAGAACTGCTGCGGCTGCTTCGGACATGTGAATTCTCTCAGTTCAACGCAGGGGCCCGCCCGTCTCGCACCGCGGCTGGGCCTGGCACATGGTCACCGCGGCGGCGGTCGGCGCCGTGAGTACAAGCGGACAATGATTGAAAATTAAAGCTACATCCTGTACGAGCAGCTGATGGGGGTATGGCCGGTTATCCGGTCCGGGTCACGACAGGCTCCCCACGCCTGGCCGATCCATGACGCCACGGCGACACCAAGAGCGAGGGCTGCGGCTGTCCGAGCAGGACAGCTCGTGCGGCAACCGCCCGAAGGCCGTCGCGACCGCGGCTCCCCCGCCGGTCGCCGCACAGGCCGTGATCGGACACGTTGTCAGACCCTGGGGCGTGGCCGGCCGTGCGATGACGGGCAGGTCGTAGCCGCACGGCCGCACCGGTCGTCCACTCCCCCACGCCCGCGGCGCGGATGACGACGGTCAGTTGCTCGGGCACCTGCCGGTGCGCGGCCTCGTACTCCTCGATGCGGTCGGCGCGGACCTTGGTGTGCAGGGCGACCTTCATGACGGCTCCTCCGACGGCATGGCTTCCCCGGTCGGCGCGGCTGCGGGGACAGGAGTGTCCGGGGCCAGCAGGCCCTCGGCGCGCAGCTCGTCCCACAGGGCGGCCGGAATCGGGCGCCGCAGCTGCTCCACCGTGTCACGCACCTCGTGGGAGGAGCGCGCCCCGGTCAGGACGCTCGCGACCGCGGAATGGCCGAACGGGAAGCGCAGCGCGGCGGCACGCAGTGGCACGTCATGGCGTTCGCAGACCGCGAGGAGTCGTAGCGCCCGGTCGAGGACCGGCTGCGGAGCGGGGGCGTAGTCGTACGTGGCGCCTGGCCGGGGGGCCGTCAGCAACCCTGAGTTGAACACCCCGCCGATGACGACACTCCGGCCTCGAGCGGCTGCCTCCGGGAGCAGTTCGGTGAGCGAGTCCTGTTCCAGGAGGGTGTAGCGGCCGGCCAGCAGCACCATGTCGATGTCTGTCTCACGCAGGAACCGGGCGGGCAGGGCGGACTGGTTCATGCCGACGCCGATCGCTCCGATCACGCCTTCGGCGCGCAGCCGCTCCAGCGCCGGGTACGCCTCGCGCAACGCCTGGTCGGCGTGTCCGTCCGGGTCGTGCAGCAGGGCCACGTCGACGCGGTCGAGGCCGAGACGTTCCAGGCTGGCCTCCAGGGAGCGCAGCACTCCGTCGGCGCTGAAGTCCCAGACGCGGCGGTGGGTGGCCGGGACGGCGAAGCCGTTGGCGAGGTCGTCGCCGGCGCCTTCCTCCCGGCCCGGCACGAGGAGCCGTCCGACCTTGGTGGACAGGGTGTAGGTGTCACGGGGACGGTCGCGCAGCGCGGCGCCGAGCCGCCGCTCCGACAGACCGAGACCGTAGTGGGGCGCGGTGTCGAAGGTGCGGACACCGACGTCCCAGGCCGCCTCCACCGCGGCATGGGCGGCCTCATCCGTGACCGGATGGAGAAGGTTGCCGAGGGCGGCACAGCCCAGCGCCAGTTCCGAGACCGGTACGGCGCTGCCGCCCAGCGTGGTGGTCCTCACGACCGGTCCACCGGGCGCAGCCGCAATCCCTGCATACCGCCGTCCACCGCGAGCGAGGTGCCGGTGACGGACGCCGCGGCCGGACTCGCCAGGTAGACGATCGCGGCCGCCACCTCGTCGGCGGTGACCAGGCGGCCCATGGGCTGACGGGCGTTGAGTGCGGCCCGCTCGCCCTCGGGGTCGTCGGCTGCGTCGAGGAGCCGGCCGACCCAGGGGGTGTCGGCGGTTCCGGGGTTGACGCAGTTGACGCGGATGCCCTCGCGGACGTGGTCGGCGGCCATGGCGAGAGTCAGTGAGCGGACCGCGCCCTTGCTGGCGCAGTACAGGGCGCGCTGCGGCAGTCCCGCGGTGGCGCCTATCGAGCACGTGTTGACGACCGCCGCGTGCGCGGAGCGGCGCAGGTGGGGCAGGGCGGCGCGCGTAGTGCGGACGATGCCGAGGACGTTGACGTCCAGGACCCGGTGCCACTGCTCGTCCGGGTTGTCCTCGATGGTGCCCACCGCGCCGATGCCCGCGTTGTTCACGAGGATGTCCAGACCGCCGAGCCGTTCGGCGGCCTGTTCCACGGCTGCGCGCACGGAGACGTCGTCGGTGACGTCGGCCTGGAGGCCGAGCAGCGGTTCACTGACACCGCCCGGGTCTAGGTCGAGCACGGCCACCGACGCGCCCTGGGCCGCCAGTGCGCGGGCCGTGGCGAGCCCGATACCGGACGCTCCGCCGGTGACGACGGCCCTGAGCCCGGACAGACCGATCATGCCGCCTCCTTCTGAGCAGCGCGGTCGGCCACCCAGAACGCGCCGTCCGGGTAGCGGTACTCGGCGATGGATTTCTCCCGCATGGTGGCGGAGAAACCGGGAATGAGCGGCGCGGTGTAGTGGCCGTCGCGCATCACCACGGGAGCGGTGAAGTGCTCGTGGAGGTGGTCGACGAACTCGATGACCCGGTCGTCCGTTGTTCCGGACAGCGCCAGGTAGTCGAACATCGACAGGTGCTGCACCAGCTCGCACAGACCCACACCGCCGGCGTGCGGGCACACCGGCACCCCGAACTTCGCGGCGAGGAGCAGGATCGCGAGGTTCTCGTTGACCCCGCCGACTCGGGCCGCGTCGATCTGGAGCACGTCGATGGCGCCGGCCTGGAGGAGCTGCTTGAAGACGATGCGGTTCTGCACGTGCTCGCCGGTGGCGACCTTCACGGGGGCCACCGCCCGCCGTACGGAGGCGTGGCCGAGGATGTCGTCGGGGCTGGTGGGCTCCTCGATCCAGTACGGGTCGAACTCGGCGAGCGCATTGGTCCACTCGATAGCCTCGTCCACGTTCCAGCGCTGGTTGGCGTCGATGGCGATGCGTACCCCGTCGCCGACAGCGGCGCGGGCGGTGCGCAGACGCCGGATGTCGTCGTCCAGGTCGGCGCCGACCTTGAGCTTGATCTGGGTGAAGCCGTCGGCGACGGCCTGCTTGGCCAGCCGGGTGAGCTTTTCGTCGGAGTAGCCGAGCCAGCCCGGTGACGTGGTGTAGCCGGGGTAGCCGCGCTCCAGCAGGACGGCCTCGCGCTGCGCGAGCCCGGTCCGGCCGTCGCGCAGAAGGGTGAGGGCGTCCTCGGGGGTGAGGGCGTCTGTGATGTAGCGGAAGTCGACCTGGGAGACCAGCCACTCGGGCTCCGCGTGGGCGAGCAGCCGCCACAGGGGCTGCCCGGCGCGCTTGGAGGCGAGATCCCAGACGGCGTTGACGACGGCACCGATGGCCATGTGCATCACGCCCTTCTCGGGGCCGAGCCAGCGCAGCTGACTGTCGCCGATCAGGTCGCGGCTCAGCGAGCCCGGGTCGGCGCACAGCTCCTGAACCGAGCGGCTCACGACATGGGGTCGCAGAGCGTCGATCGCGGCGACCTGGACATCGTTGCCGCGGCCGATGGTGAAGGTGAAGCCGTGGCCTTCGTGGCCGTCGCCGGCGTCGGTGCGCAGTACGACGTAGGCAGCGGAGTAGTCGGGGTCCGGGTTCATCGCGTCCGACCCGTCCAGCTCCCGTGAGGTGGGGAAGCGGACGTCGTAGGTGTCGACCGCGGTGATCCGGGCGGAGGTGGTAGTCAAGGGGGTGCTGCCTTTCACGCTTGGGCGAAGGTCTGGCGCTGGCTGCCGAGGCCGTCGACGGAAAGCTCGACGGTGTCGCCGGGGCGCAGGAAGGGAGTGCCGGGAAGCCCCAGAGCCACGCCCGCGGGTGTACCGGTGTTGATCACGTCACCGGGCTCCAGAACCAAGTACTGGCTCAAGTACGAGACGATGTGGTCGACCCCGAAGATCATCTCGCCGGTGTGGCCGTTCTGCCGCTTGACGCCGTTGACGCTCAGGCGCAAGCCGAGGTCCTGCGGATCGCCGACCTCGTCGGCGGTCACCAGCCACGGCCCGAGCGGGTTGAACGTCTCGCAGGACTTGCCCAGGTCCCACTGCGAGGAGTACTCCAGCTGGAACTCCCGCTCCGAGACGTCATGGCTGATCGCATACCCCGCGATCACCCCGGCCGCCTCCTCGGGGCCCTCCAGATAGCGGGCCCGCCGTCCGATGACGACCGCCAGCTCGACCTCCCAGTCGGTCTTCACCGAGCCGCGCGGGATCAGCACCTCGTCGTACGGACCGACGACCGTGCCCGGGTCCTTCATGAAGACCACGGGGCGGGGCGGGATCGCCGCGCCGGTCTCGGCGGCGTGGTCGCGGTAGTTCAACCCGACGCAGATGATCTTGCCGGGACGCGCGACGGGCGCGCCGATGCGCAGACCGTCCGGGTCGAGCACGGGCAGCTCTCCCGCCTCGACCGCCGCGCGGGCCCGGTCCACTCCCCCGGAGGCGAGGAAGTCGCCGTCGATGTCAGGGGCCACAGAGGACAGGTCCAGCAGCCGGCCGTCGTCGGTACGGACCGCGGGACGCTCCTCACCGGGGGCGCCGACTCGAAGCAGTTTCACTGGGGGCTCCCTTGCCATGCGGGCTTCGTCTGAGTGGTGTCGGCCGTAGGGCTGGGCCGCCGCTGGTGCGCCCGGGCCGGACCTGTCGGCGGGCTTCGCTCATCCGCAGCACAGTCATCGGATGTATGGCGCACAGTGACCTTAGATGCAGGGATCGCGCCTGACAATGGATTCCTCGGATGTATTTCGTCGGCGATGCCAGTCAAGCGCTCACACATGCAGACGGACCACGGCACGAATGGCCACGAGGTCGACTCGCGAACCGCCATCCGATGACTTCGGAGTGAGCCCACCCCAGCTCCCGCCCTCGCCGGCACCGGCGGCTCCATGTGAGCTGCCGCAGCGCATCGCCCGTCACGCGCGAAGGCCGAAACTCCGCAGGTCGTACGGGGCCTCAGTACGGAGTCCCGAGGTCGGGACGGCGCCTCGGCGCCCTACGGCGTGGCGTCCCGCAAATCTCTGGCGGCGAACCCTTGTCAACGTCGGCAACGCCGTCGTAGCGGCCTCGAAGTCCCAAGATACATCGGAGGAATGATTGCACCATCCAGTGCGTCCGTTCGGCTCACAACCGTGCGGTCGCTCCACCTCCGCATCCCTCGGGCCCCGGCTGACCCTCACATCCACCCCTCAGGGCACGATCCGCGCATTGTCCGCACCGGATCGGCAGCTGCCCGTCCGGCGACCTCGCCCCTCGCCCCGTTCGTGGGGAAACGACAGTCGCGGCCATGGATCGTGTCGGATGAACTGTGGTCGCTCATCGAACCGTTGCTGCCCGAGCCTGGTCCGAAGCTGGTGGAGGGCAGGCCTCGGGTGCCGGACCGGCAGGTGTTGTGCGGGATCCTGTTCGTGCTGCACACCGGTATCCAGTGGGAGTACCTGCCGCAGGAGCTGGGCTTTCGGGTCGGGGATGACGTGCTGGCGGCGCCTGGCCGCGTGGAACGAGGCCGGCGTGTGGGACGAACTGCACCTGGTGCTGCTGAGGAAACTGCGGGCCGCGAAGAAGCTGGACTGGTCGCGGGCGGTGATCGACTCCTCCCACGTCCGGGCAGCTCGGCGCGGCCCAAAAGCGGGCCCAGCCCGGTCGACCGTGCACGGCCGGGCAGCAAGCACCACGTCCTCACCGACAGACAGGGCATCCCGCTCGCAGTCTCGCTGACCGGCGGAAACCGCAACGACGTCACACAGTTGCTGCCTTTGCTGGACAAGGGTAGGGGTCAAAATCGGCCAGCGCGGTGGTCCAGGTGATGGCTTCGTCGACGTTCCAGCGCTGGTTGGCGTCCATGGCGATGCGGATGCCGGGCCGACTGCGGTACGGGCAGCCCGGAAGCGCCGGATGTCGTCGTCGAGATCGGCCCCGACCTTGAGCTTGATCTGCCGGAAGCCGTCGGCCACCGCGCGCTGTGCCAGGCGGGTCAGCTTCTCGTCGGTGTAGCCGAGCCAGCCGGGCGAGGTGGTACAGGCGGGATAGCCGTGGGCGAGGAGGTCGCTTTCCCGTGCGGTACGGCCTTCCCGGCCGCGTTGCAGGATCGTTACTGCTTCCTGGCGGGTGAGTGCGTCGGTGATGTACCGGTAGTCGATCTGGTCGGCGAGCCATTCGGGGTCGGCGTCGGCGAGGAACTTCCACAGGGGCTTGTCGGCCCGCTTGGCGGCCAGGTCCCATACGGCGTTGATGACGGCGCCGACGGCCATGTGCATCACACCTTTTTCGGGACCGAGCCAGCGCAGTTGACTGTCGCCGGTGAGGTCGCGCGCGAGGCTGCCTGGGTCATCGCACAGATCCTCTACGGACCGGCCCACGACGTGGGCTCGCAAGACGTCGAGCGCCGCGACCTGCACGTCGTTGCCACGACCGATGGTGAAGGCGAAGCCGTGGCCCTCCAGGCCGTCTTCGCTGTCCGTCCGCAGTACGAGATAGGCGGCCGAGTAGTCGGGGTCGGTGTTCATCGCATCCGACCCGTCCAGCTCCCGGGACGTGGGGAACCGTATGTCGTACGTGTCGAGACCGGTGATCCGGGAGACGCTTGTTGAGGACACGCTGAGCCTTTCGTGATCGGTGAGCCTGACGGACAGTGCCAGGGCCGGCAGCCGCCACCGCATCGCCGGGACCGACCCCGCTGCCAGATGGGTCCGGCTGAGCCGGGTACCTGAGGCCACCGGCGGAAGCACACGTGGGGAGCCTCCTGTGCGGCCGTGTGCCGGCCACGCCGGTTGACCCCGTCGGCGAGAAACAGTGACCTGGGCCCGTGCTTCGGACGCCCTCGCCCAGATGTGTGGACGGGGCCGGGAAGGTCACCGGGCGGGGAGCGCGCGCCGGCCTTCGACGCGGTCCCTTGCGGCCCGTCCCTCGATACTTCGGATGATTTTTCTGCGGCGGTGCCTGACAGTACGACCGCCGGCCCGTTGGCGCAGTCAGTCCTCCGATGTCTATGGTCGAGGACGGGTCCCTAAAGTGATCAGATGGGCGTTTTATCCTGGTGATCCATCTCGGTGTTCGTGCCGTCGGTCACGATCCTGCGCATACATCGGATGAGACTCTTGCCAAGTGTGGCAATGCGCTCGTAACGTCACGCCACGCTCCACAGGCAGCCGAGGAGGACCCTCGGTGGTGAGACGGTTGCACGCCTGAGGTCGCCCCCGGCAAGGCATCGGATGTCTAGTCGTATCGCTGGGGGAAGCTTTCGGCCTGACGGTGGAGAAAACAACCTTGTTTCGGCCATTGCTCGTTGCTGGAACGCGGTTGTAACGTTTCACGCCTTAGCCGCAGGGACTGAGTAGATCCGATGTTTTACCCGGCTTCGCGAATCCGAATCGCGCCCTATCGAGGGGTTTCCCGACCATGAGACGTTTCAATGAAGCACGCCGAAACCCGCTGCCTCGCGCCCTGACGGCGCTGTCCGCGGTCGCCGTTCTCACCTCCTCTGCCGCGGCGTGTTCGTCGTCGGGGAGTGAGGGGAGCGACACCACGGGCTCGGCGCCGGTCACTCTGACCGTTCAGCAGCAGACCGGGCAGGAGACCTTGTTCGGCTACTTCGCCAAGGCCTTCCACAAGGCGCACCCGAACGTGACGGTCAAACTGCAGACGATCAGCCAGGAGCAGAAGGCCGGCTCGAACCTCACTGTGCTGGGCTCGGCCAACGCGCCCGACGTCGGCTTCGTCCCGGTCGGCTCGTCGCCCTACACCGCTCTGACCAGCCGTGGCGGGCTGACCGATCTCAGTGACGTGTGGAGTTCCGGTGACCTCGCCAAGCGCTACGGCAGCGGCGTCTCCGGGTCGCTGAAGGTCGGCGGCAAGCCGTACGTCGTCGCCTTCTCCCAGGCCATCTACAACGTCGTCTGGTACAACCCGGCAGCCTTCGCCAAAGCCGGCGTGACCGTGCCGACCGATCACCGGTTCGCGACGCCGGAAGACCTCATCGCCGCGGCCAAGAAGCTGAAGTCGGCCGGGTACGCACCGCTGCAGCTCGGCGGCGCCTCCGGCTATCAGGCCAGCTGGATGGTCGACGCCCTGCTGCCGACCTCGGCGTCGCCGGCGCAGCTCGAGAACTACCTGGCGTCCTACAACAGCAAGACCGCCGTCACCGCGAAGTACACCGACCCGGCCTTCACCAAGGTGCTCTCGACGCTTAAGAACTACCGCAAGTCGGGCGTCTACCAGGACGGGTTCCTCGGTCAGAAGTACCAGGACGCCGAGACGCCGTTCCTCGCGGGCAAGGCGGGAATGTTCCTCGGCGGCAACTTCACGGCGGCCGACTTCGTGCCCGCGAAGACCTCGGTGAAGCCCGACTGGCTGCTCCTGCCGCCGGTCAACGCCGGGACGAAGACCACGCAGACCGGCTACTACGGCGACGCCCTGGGCATCCCGGTGAGGGCGCAGCACAAGGCGTGGGCGAAGAAGTTCCTCGAGTTCGTCATGTCCGAGAAGGCGCAGTCGGAGGGCGTGGTCGGCACCGCCAATCTGCTCCCCGGGGTTAAGGACCTGCCCGCCTCGGCCTTCACGAAGTTGGACGCGAATTCCCGCAGCATCCTGGCTGACATCGCCAAGAACGGCAGTGCGGCCGGCTGGACGTCGGTGGTGCCGAACGCGCTTGCGCAGACCTTCATCGACCCGAAGATCCAGGCGATGTACTCCGGCAGCCTTTCGCCGTCCGCGCTGGCACAGCAGCAGCAGGACGAACTGCTGAGCTTCCGCAAGTCCGCGAGCTGAGCCGACCGTGAACGAGCCGTATCCCAGTTCGAGGAGAGGTGTATGAGCACGCATTCCGTGATCACGGCGTCGGACCCGGGGGCCGCCGCCGGCGACGCCGCGAAGTCCACGGGCGTCGTGCCCAGCCGGGCGCGATCGCGATCCGCGAGGCGTCCCGGCGCGGGCGGGAGGGGGTCGGGTCGCCGGTCGAGGGCCACCACCTCACCGTTGGTGACCCGCCTGGCACTGGTGCCCGCGCTTGTCCTGCTCGCCGTCTTCGTCCTCGGCGCGATCGTCCAGACGGTACGCATCAGTACCACGGACTGGGTCGGCTTCGGTCCCATGCACTCCGTGGGGCTGGACAACTACCGCACTGTTCTCAAGAGTTCGGACACCTACCAGTCGCTGGGCGTCACTCTCGTGTACGCCGCCGCGTCGGCGGTGGCGACGATCGTCATCAGCAGCCTTCTCGCCGCGGCGGTCAGCCACGGCGTGAAGGGCGGGCGCTTCTACCGGGTCATCTGGTTCCTGCCCGGTGTCGCGCCCGCGGCCGCCGTGTCGATCTTCTGGACGGCGAGTTTCCAGCCGCACTCGGGCGGCGTCAACCAGGTCCTCGGCCACATCGGACTCGGCAACGCGCACGCGTGGCTGGGTGACGCCTCCACGGCCGTCTGGCCGGTGGTGTTCGTGACCGTGTGGGCGGGCGTCGGCTTCGCGTTCCTGCTGCTGCTCGGGGCGATGGAACAGGTCCCCGTCTCCATCTATGAGGCCGCGCGCATCGACGGCGCCTCGACGGCACGACAGTTCTTCAGCATGACTCTCCCGATGATCCGGCCGGTGTTCGTCATGACGGCCCTGCTCGAGTTCATGTGGGCGTTCAACGGATTCACGACCGTGTGGGCGATGACGCAGGGCGGTCCGGGCACGGCGACCTCGATCCTGCCGGTGCGGATCTACCGGGAGGCGCTGCTGAAGGGGCAGTTCGGCCCGGCGTCGGCACTGGCCGTGCTCTCGGCAGTCGTACTCATCGCGGTCGGCCTCGTCGGCGTACGGGCCAGCCGCTCGAAGGAGGCGTGATGCGTAATCTGCTCGGTCGAGGCACCGCACGGGCCGCCCTCGTGCTCTGGACGCTGCTCGCCGTCGTGCCGTTCGTGCTGATCCTGCTGCTCAGCGTCAGGTCCAACGCGGACATCTACCTGAACGGCCTCGGTATCACCGGAAAGATCCTGCCCGGCAACTACGCGCGGGCCTGGCAGGGTTCGGCCGGGACGGCCGGACTGACCAACTACTTCGGCAACAGTCTGATCGCGGCCGTCACCGCGCTCGTCTTCAACCTCGGGGCCGGAGTGACGGCGGCGTACTTCGCGACGCACCTGTCCGACCGCAGCCGCATCTGGTTCACCCGGCTGTTCGTGTCGTCGACCGTTCTGCCGATCGTGCTGATGGTCGTTCCCTACTACCAGGCGTTCAACGCGTTCGGCGTGCTCAACATGCCGGTGGTCATCGGCATCGCGTACGGCGCCCTGGCCCTGCCGACCACCGTGCTGATCATGCACTCGTTCTTCGTCGACTTCCCGGTCGAGCTGCTGGAGGCAGCCGCACTCGACGGCACAGGGGCCTGGCGCACGTACGTCCGCATCGTCCTCCCGCTCGCCAAGGGAGCGGTGACGGCGGTGGCGATGCTCACGCTCGTGTTCGTCTGGGGCGAGACACAACTCGGCGTGGTGCTGCTGCAGTCCGGTGAGTCGCAGACCGTGCCGGTCGGTCTGCTCTCGTTCCAGGGCCAGTACACGACCGACCAGGGGGCGCTGTTCGCCGGGCTCTCGCTGGCGTCCATCCCGATCATCCTGCTGTACCTCGTCTTCCACAAGAACGTCACCAAGGGCATCGCGCTCGGCGGAGTGTTCAAATGACCACCAACCCCCTGTACGCGCCACTGTCACAAGCGGTCGACGGCCTCGATGTGAGCCGCCGCCACCCCATCGTCCGCACGCCGGCCGCCGGCGATTTCTTCGAGGGCGCCCTGCTGGGCAACGGGGAGTTCGGGGCGGTCGTCGTGCCGCGGCCGGACGCCATCGTGATCCACCTCGGCCACAACGCCGTCTGGGACAAGCGGGCCCAGGTCGTCGACCCGGACCGGTTGGGGACGTTCGCCAAGGTGCTCACCGCCGCCGAGGAGGCAGCCCGGCACGGACGCCCGGACGAGGACGAGGAGTTCGCCCGGTACCTCGCCGACACCGAGGAGGGCTACGGGGCGCCGTACCCCAAGCCGTTTCCGTGCGGCTCGGTCCTGCTCAGCCTCGACACCCGGCGCTGCGAGGTCCTCGGCTATCACGTCGACATCGCCACCGGGATCTGCAGCGTGCAGCTCACCATCGACGGCGCTCCGTCCACGGTCGAGATCTTCGTCGCGGCGGATTCCGACACCGCGTGGGTGCGCTGGTCGGCGCACGGTACCGCGACGCTGCCGGTACGGGGCCTGCGCGTACTCCCCGACCCGCTCGGTTACGACGGCGCGGACGGGCCCGCCGACCCCATCGAAGCGGGCAACGCCTACACGCGCCCGAAGTCGGCGTTCACGCCGAACGAACACCTCACCCACGAGCAGTCGTCCCATCACCTCGCCTTCGTGCAGGGCCTGCCCGTCACCGGCGAGGCTCTGCCCGACACTCCGGCATTCCGGCTCGGGCTCACCTCCGACACCGAACTCACGGCCGGAACCGTCGCCGGTTTCAAGGGGCGACGCGTCGCTCTCGACCCCCTCGCCACGCATGTCGCACCGACCCGCGAACTCAACCTGCGGATCGATCTGACCCAAGACGAACTGTCGGCGCTGTCGGCCGCCCCGGTCGCCGTCGAGATGGGTGACCAGGACACGGCCAGGTCGGCGACGACGGCCTCATGGCGCGACTTCTGGGCCCGCTCGGCGATCGACGTCGGTGGCCACGAACTCGAGGCGCTGTGGTACCGCAACCTGTACTGGACGCGCTGTGCGCTGCGGGACGGCGGTGTCGCGCCCGGCCTGTTCGGCCCGTGGACCTACCGGGACATCGGCTCCGGCTTCCACGGCGACTACCACTTCAACTACAACGTGCAACAGCTGTACTGGGGCCTGTTCGTCACCGGCCACGAGGACCTCCACCACCCCTACCTGGATCTGCTGGACTCGCTGCTGCCACAGGCCCGGCGTACCGCAGAGCAGTACTACGGCATGCCTGGTGCGGCCTTCTCACTGATCGGCTGGCCGCTGGAGACCACGCTCGCGCCCTACCTGTGCCCGAAGTGGGCGTGGGAGGCGTTCATCCCGGCCTGGGCGGTGCAGACCCTGTGGTGGCACTACCTCTACACCGGTGACGTCGACCTGCTGGCGGACCGCATCGCACCCTTCCTGGTCGACGTCGCCCAGTTCCTGCTCGACTATCTCGACGCGGGCACCGAGCGCCTGGCCCGCGACGACGGACGGTTGCACGTCTACCCCACGGTCGTCCCGGAGGTGTACGGCCTGTCCGACGGGCTGCGCCTCAACGTCGACGGACACGTCGACATCGTGTTCTTCACCTTCGCCTTCCAGGCACTGGTGGACGCGGACGAGGCGCTGCGTACCGCCGGACGGGACGCTCTGCCCGAAGACCTCGTGGAACGCGCCCGCGCCGCGGTGTCCCAGCTTGTCCCGCTGCCGACGACAGAGACCGACGAGGGCACCGTGTGGGTGAGCGTCGCAGGCGAGGACCCGGACGTCGTCTACAACGTCCCGGCCGCGGCGATGGCGGTCTTCCCGTGCGAAGCCGTCTCGCTCTCGTCACCGGCCGACCAGGTCGACATCGCCCGCCGTACGGTCCGCCGCCAGCGCACCGAGGGAGGCAACGACCTCGTGTTCGTCGCCATGCAGGAGGCACGGCTCGGTCAGCTCGACCTCGAGCGGTGGCTGCGCCACGTCCGGTACTGCACGATCCCCAACGGCACGGCGACAGCACGGGTCCAGTGCGCTGGCGGCCGGTACGACGACGCGACACCCTTCGACTTCATGGCGCGCATGGGGGTGTGGACCGAGAACTTCGCGGCCGGCGCCGTGATCTCCGAGTGCCTGCTGCAGAGCCACGACGGCGTGATCCGCATCCTGCCGAACTGGCCCCTTGATCTCCCGGTCAGCTTCACCGAACTGCGAACTCGCGGGGGTCACCGGGTTTCCTTCACCCGGCGCCCCGGCGAGGCAGACCGGCTCGAGCTGACCGGAGGGCACGAACGTGAACTGACGGTCGTGCCGCCGTGGTCCGGACCGAGCACCGTCCACCCGGCCGCGTACAGCACCGAAGAAGCGCACGCGATCCACCATCCGCCCGGGCCGATCCGATTGTCGGTGCAGACCGGGACGGTCGTCCGTATCTCACCTGTTCCGTCCCTCAATGACGAGCTCGAAGGAACCACCACATGCGCGATTTCCTGAGACCACGCCAGCTCCCAGCCGTCGGAGCGGCCGCCGCCCTGGTTGCGGGGCTGTTCGCCGGTGCCGACAGCGCGGCCGCGGCCAACAGCACCTACTACGTCAACAACCAGGCCGGAGGGGAGGGGGCTCCGTGGCGCTGAGCGGCCGTCTGCCGGGCCGGAGTTCTGGCGGGCCGCTGTACCCCCGCCGTCACGAATGCGGGCGCGTGAGGCGACCCGGGGCCCGTCCTGGGCTGATGGGGAGCAGCTGCTGCCGCGATGCAGCTGAGGCCGTCACGCTGGTCAGCCGTGCGGGCATCGCCGTGGCTAAGCGTCCGGCTGCACGGAGTCCGTGGTGGTGTTTTGGGGGTCAGGTGGCCGACCGTGGACCGAGGCAGCCTACCGACCCACCCATGTCGCGGACGGCTCCGCATCCGCGATTCACTATGTCATCTGCATGCAGCGATAGCGATAGCGGTATCGGAACCGGCCTGCCTTCTCGCCTGCCAACCTGCGCGGTTCTTCGCCGAACAGGCGGCACGAGCCGCGACATGGCGCAAGGTCGGCCACACGAACACGGTTGGCACGGCCGCGGTCGGGGCACGGCGCCGCCCGCCATGCGCTCGACGGCCTCTCGGCCCATCGGTGGCGAGGCCATGTCCTCATTGGCCGCCCGGACCATGTTCCCGGCCAATCACTCAGCGGTGAGGGAGGTGTGGGGCGGCGGTCACGAGGGGGACGGGTGGTGCCGGCACGGCCAAGAGTGGCCCTGGAAGGTCAAGTCCCAGGCCGCGACGGACGGTCGACCGCCTTGCCCGGGGCCCGCACGCGCACGGCGGTGAAGCGAGAGCGCAATCCGACCTATCGGCTGAATATATCCTATGTTCGGAGCAGTTAGCCCTGGGGGTCGGACGCGTCTGCCAGCTGCACTCTCGGGGCTCACCTGGCGATTTCTGTCGAGGCCCTAGGCGGACCACCGATGGTGTCCCAGTAATACATCCTATGTTACCCCCGCCGACACATGCTGTTTGTAAGGCCAGTCATGACATCGTGTGCTGTCCTGCGAACTGCCAAGAGAAGGCCTTGTCGGAGCCGATCACCCGCCGAACTGGCGCTCAGCGGCATGGCGGTCACCCGCGGCGGGCTTCGCCCATGCGTCCGCAGCCCTGTCTCACGTCAGGTACTACCGACACAGAAGGAACGATCATGCCCATGACACAAAGACGTCGAAGGTTCCTGCCGCGGCTGCGGGCCACGCTGATCGCCAGTGCCGCCGCCCTGGCGTGCATGCTGGTCACGCTTTCCGCGCCCTTTCCGGCGTCGGCCGTCGACCAAGTGACCAGGACCGATGACTTCGAACGCGCCAACGGCTCCCTCGGGGCGAACTGGGCCTCCGACCGAGGAACGTGGTCGATCGCATCCGGTGAAGCCCTCTCCGCTGCCACCCCGACGAACGCTGTCGCCACCTACCGTCCGGTTCAGCTCGGTAGCTCGTACACCGTGAGTGCTCAGATCAGGATCGTCAGCAGCTCGCCTTCCGGTGCGGAATGGAGCGGTATCGCGGCGAACGTACAGGGAACGACCTCGCTGGACTACTACGTCCTGCGCGTGACGACCGCCGGTGGGGCCCGCACGGGGCAGTGGCAGCTGCTGAAGATGGCGGCCAGCACCACACCGACCGTGCTCGCCCAGGGAAACATGAACGCGCCCTACGGCACATCTCTCGAACTGAACCTCGGTCGCACCGGGACCCGTTTCACCGTCTCGGTGCGCAACAGCGACTCCGGGGCCACCCTCGTCGACACGTCGTACACGCTGCCCACCACCGACCCGACCCGTGTGGGCGGCTCCGCCGGCCTCTACTCGAACACCGGCAACCTGCGCGCGAAGTCGTTCTCCCTCACGACCTCCACCCCGGCCATCACACCTACGGCAACGCGGTCCGATGACTTCGAACGCGCCAACGGCTCCCTCGGGGCGAACTGGGCCTCCGACCGAGGAACGTGGTCGATCGCATCCGGTGAAGCCCTCTCCGCTGCCACCCCGACGAACGCTGTCGCCACCTACCGTCCGGTCCAGCTCGGTAGCTCGTACACCGTGAGTGCTCACATCAGGATCGTCAGCAGCTCCCCTTCCGGTGCGGAATGGAGCGGTATCGCGGCGAACGTACAGGGAACGACCTCGCTGGACTACTACGTCCTGCGCGTGACGACCGCCGGTGGGGCCCGCACGGGGCAGTGGCAGCTGCTGAAGATGGCGGCCAGCACCACACCGACCGTGTTGGCCCAGGGAAACATGAACGCGCCCTACGGCACATCTCTCGAACTGAACCTCGGTCGCACCGGGACCCGTTTCACCGTCTCGGTGCGCAACAGCGACTCCGGGGCCACCCTCGTCGACACGTCGTACACGCTGCCCACCACCGACCCGACCCGTGTGGGCGGCTCCGCCGGCCTCTACTCGAACACCGGCAACCTGCGCGCGAAGTCGTTCTCCCTCACGACCTCCACCCCGGCCATCTCACCTCCGGGAACGCTCGATTGCACGGTGGACAAGGGCTCCTACGACTTCCCCGATGCCCAGCAGCAGGTGCTCCAGACGATCCCGGTGGACACGACGTGGGCCGGCATGCCGGTGACGCAACGGGTACTGACACACAATGACGATCAGTACGTGGCCTACTACGACGACGCACGCCGGATGACGATCGCGCACCGCAGCCTCTCGGACGACAGCTGGACCACAAAGGTGCTCCCCTCGACGTTGGGCTGGGACAGCCACAACTACGTCTCGATGGGACTGGACCGCGACGGCAACCTCCATGTGTCCGGCAACATGCACAACGTGGCGCTGGTGTACTTCCGCACCACCGTGCCCGGCGACGTGACGTCGCTGACCCGGGTGACCACGATGATCGATGCGTCGACCGAGAACTCGGTGACCTATCCGGAGTTCGTCAACCGCCAGGACGGCAGTCTCGTCTTCAGCCATCGCAATGGTGGGTCAGGTGACGGCGTGACCTACTTCAACGTGTATGACGAGGCCTCCTCCGCCTGGTCGCGGCTGGTCGACGAGCCGCTCTTCGACGGCGAGGGATCCGACGACAATCCGAGCGGGACGTGGAACGCCTACTTCGAGAACCCCGCCCTCGGACCAGACGGATGGTTCCACATGATCTGGGTCTGGCGTGACACTGGTGACGCCGCGACCAACAGTCGGCTGAGCTACGCCAAGAGCAGGAACCTCGTCGACTGGTTCGACAGTGCCGGCACTGCGCTGACGACCCCGTTCCGGTACGGCGAGGCGGATGTGATCGACCCGGTGCCCAACGGCGGCGGTCTGCTCAACGGCAACGCGAAGCTCGGCTTCGACGCCGAGGGCACTCCGATCATCAGCTATCACAAGTACGACGGTGACGGGAACTCCCAGATCTACGTCGCGCGCCCCGACGGATCAGGCGCGTGGGACATCCACCAAGTCAGCGACTGGAAGGGCCGCTGGAGGTTCGGCGGTGGCGGCAGCCTCGTCTTCACAGTGTCCATGCTCGGCTCCGAGGTGATGGAGGATGGCAACATCCGCGTCGACTTCACTTGCTCGGGTGAACCGCGGAGCATCGTCATCGACGGTGGCCTGCACCCCGTGGCGGAGGCCGCGACCCCGGCGCTGCCCGCCGAGATCACGGATGTGCGCGGCACCTACCCTGGCCTGGCGGTGCGACTGCAGACCGACCTGGCCGGCCGCAACGACACCGGCACCTACTATCTCCGCTGGGAATCCCTGCCAGCAAACCAGGACAAGCCGCGCACGGACTGGCCTGCGGAGGGAAGTGCGCTGGAGGTGGTGCTCCTGGGCCCGCCGTCCGCGGGGTAGAAGGCGGCTGCTCTCCGCAACGTCGGTTCTGCAGGGCGAGCTCAGGCGAACCCGTCTCGCTGAGCGCCAGCACCAGCACACACACGTCTGCGGCCTTCGTACCGATCCTGTGTTTCCAGACCTGGAACACAGGATCAGGGCGAAGGCCGCCGTGCACTGCGGGGACCAGGCAGACACAGCGATAGACCGGTTCAGAACGAGGAAGCTGTCGGTGCAGGGGGCCGCATTGGACTGGAGGCCTCGCCGAACGTGGGCCTTGCCCCTTGATCAACCTCCCCGTGGTGAGCACTTCCAGCACCACCGCGGTCAAACAGGCGTCCACCTTCACGGCCGTCGCCGGACTGGCCGACGCGGGCGGCTACTCGTTCCGCGACAGCTCCGGCAACTACCTTCGCCGGTACGTCGACCTTCGCGAAGGACGCCACGTTCATCGCCCGGACGGGCACGGCGTCGGGCTCGGTTCGCTTCGAGTCGTACAACTACCCGGGCTACTTCCTGCGCCACTACAACTAAGGAAGACGGATTTCCGCACCCCCTGGACGAAGCGCTGTACCACCCGGAAGACCTGCGGCCCTGACCGAAGGCTTTCACCGGACCGTCCGGTGACCGCCTGGTATGGGTCACCTCCCCTGTACCTCGCCTGCATCTCCCCTATGCGCGCCCCAAATGCCGCATGGCCAGGGCCAGTTGCAGCCTGAGTCGGCCCTGTGGGGTACGGACGGCCCACCCGAGCAGCGCCTCGGCGTGGCCCAACCGGTCCTGGAGCGTGGAGTGGTGGACGTTGACCTCGACGGCGGCTGCCCGCAGGCTCGCCGTCGAGGCGACCGCGTGCAACGTCGTCAGCATCCAGGGCGCGTCCGCGACCGCCGCATCCAGCGCCCGCACATCGGGCGGCGGATCGGCCCCCGGCACGACAAGCTCGGCGAGCAGCCCGATACCGCCGAGCTCATCGGCGTACACGACCCGGGGTCCGGGGTCGTGCGGGGTGCCGTCGGCGGTGAAACGGAGCGCGGTGCGGGCGGCGGCCCAGGAGTCCGGCAGTTCGAGCAGGGGCACGGCGGGGCCGACACCGACCCGGCCCGGTGGGAGGGCGGTGCCGGCGGATCCGGCGTCGAGGTGCGCCGGTCCCGGGTCCGCGGTGGCGGGTCCGGCGTGGGTCGGTGCGGTGCCCCGGGCCGGTACCGGTGCCGGCCCGGGGGTGGACGGCCGGGCGTGCGGGTGGATCGGTCCACGCCGGGCGGAGGCGTTCACGATGCGGGGCGGGCCGTCGAACGGCGCGGCCACGCGGGCCCGGGTGGCCGGGTCCAGGCCCAGTTGCCGGGCCGCGTGCAGCCGTACCTGCTCGGGTGCGGTGGCGTCGAGGAGGGTTTCCACGAGCGCCGGGTCGTCGGCGTGGGCCGTCGGTGCGCGGCCACGGGTGCGGTCGAGGACGACGCGGATGGCAGCCGCCGCCCGTTCGAGGGTCACCGCGTCGACGACGCTGGGTGCCCCCGCCCGCTCCAGCCACAGCGCCGGGGCACCGTCCGGCGACAGCGCGGCGGACGGCCACGCGGGGTCGGGAGACTGGTCCGTGTCCCGGCGGTGCCCGTCGGTCTCGACCCGCAGACGTACCCGCCGCCCGGCGTCGGCGAGCCGCGCCGGACACCCGGCCAGCACGGCGACCCCGCGCACCATCGCCTCAAGACCGGCCCGGTGCTCGGCCAGCCGGTCGAAGTAGGCGATGACCCGGACGGCGGCGCCGGCATCCGGATCCAGTGCGGTCAGCCGCCCCGCCAGCTCTTTCATGGCCCCATGGTGCGCCAAGGGGCCACGTTTCGTGGAGTGTGTACGCTCACAGGTCGCGCGGGGGAGTGCGGCACGGGCCGCCTCCCCCGCGCGACCGCCGCGTACGCGCCCCTGAAGGGGCGCGGGGAACTACGCGACCAACCCCCTGCGCAACCCGCGGCGAAAGAAACCGCCTCCCCCACCACGCGTGGGCAGGCGGGTGCGCGGTGGCAGCCGCGCGTCAGCCACACCCCCCGGTACCCAGCCCCGTCACTCTGCGAGGAGCCTGCGCAGCCACGCCACCTGGGCCGCCTGGCATGCCTGGGAGAGGACCGCCTGGGGGGCGAAGCTTTCGAAGCCGTGGAAGCCGCCCGGCCACACGTGCAGCTCGGCGGCACCGCCGGCCTGCCACAGGCGGGTGGCGTAGGCGACCACTTCGTCGCGGAACGTTTCGGCGGAGCCGACGTCGAGGAAGGCCGGGGGCAGCCCGGTCAGGTCGTCCGCGCGGGCCGGGGCGGCGTACGGGGAGACATCCGGGCCGCCGCGCCGCTCACCCAGCAGCGCGGTCCAGCCGGTGTCGTTGGCCGTGCGGTCCCACGCGCCGAGGCCCTCCATCTGGTACACGGAGGGGGTGTCGTTGCGGTCGTCGAGCATCGGGCACATCAGCATCTGGCCGACGGGGCGCGGACCCTTGCGGTCCCTGAGGAGCAGGGCCAGCGCGGCCGTCAGGCCACCGCCCGCGCTGGCCCCCGTGATGACGATCCGCTCGGCGTCGGCGCCGATCTCCTCGGCGTGGTCGGCGATCCACAGCAGCCCGGCGTACACGTCGTCGATGGGCGCCGGGTACGGGTTCTCCGGTGCCAGGCGGTACTCGACGGACACCACGACCGCGCCCAGCTCATTGGCCCAGCGCAGCGGGGCGTCCACGCCGACGCGGTTGTTGCCGAGCACCATGCCGCCGCCGTGGACGTGGTAGATCACGGGCAGCGGACCGTCCGTCGCCGGATCGACCGGCCGGCAGATCAGCAGCGAGATGTCGGGCGCGTTCTCGGGACCCGGCACGACCCGGTCCTCGACCTCGAACGCCCCGCCCAAGGTCAGGTCCATGTCCGCCCACATCTCTATACCGGGACCGTTACGGGTGGCTTCGATCTCGTCCATGGTCAGCTGGGTCAGCAACGTGTCCTTGATCATCTCCAGGGCGGCGGCGAGTTCCGGGTCGAACGGGGGCGGCGTGAGCGTCATTGCCTGTGCTCCTCATGCTGCGTGTGGCGGATCGTACGGCGATGATCCGCGCGTACGCCGGGCTCCGGCACGCCGCCGTACGGCGGGACTTGCCCGCCGTTTGGCGGGTAGCGCGGATGAAAGCGCTCATCTCGGGAGATGAAGAGGCCGTTTCGCTCATCAAAGTACCTATTCGTTCTGCCGTAGACATGCCATGTTTCGCAGAGGACCGGGGCGCGATTCCCCGGAGGTGCCGCCCAGGTTCAGGTACGGCGCATACGGCTACGAAGGCGTCACCCGCGTCGTCACCTCCGCCAGCAGCACATCGGTCACCGCCAGCGGGCAGACCCTCGTGGTCGCCAGGGCCATCAACGTGCTGCTGACCAAGCCCGGCCGATGCGAGACGCCCACCGACCGGAACCCCCAGTCCCCCACAGGCCACTCTCGCGGGCCTCACGGCCGAGTACGCCACCCTGCTCAGCCGCCACGCCCCGCGGCACCAGGCGATGCACGACCTCCAGCCGCGACCTGAAGGTCTCCGACGCTAATTTCCTCCCCAGGGAGGAACCCAGTGTCGTAGTTGATGCCCCGTGCACGCACGTCAGTGTCCCTTCACATAACCGTTGCCGTGTTCCAGCAAGTCAAAGACGCGCTCGGTGTCCCTTGCCAGCGGGGGAACGGTTACCGAAGGTGTCAGCGAATCCGGAAGAACCCAGTGACTTGACAGACGATCACCCCGGCACGATCAAGAACTCCACCTGCACGAGAACGCCATCCGCAGCCCACACCAGACCCGCGACCAACCACTTCAGGATGGATAATCCTCAATGAGGACATGGCCTCGCCACCGATGAGCCGAGAGGTTGTCGAGCGCATGGCGGGCGGCGCCGTGCCCCGACCGCGGCCGTGCCGACCGTGTTCGTGTGGCCGACCTTGCGCCATGTCGCGGCTCGTGCCGCCTGTTCGGCGAAGAACCGCGCAGGTTGGCCTCACCACCCCTGACGCGTGGCTTGGCCCACGTCGCGGGACAGGGCGCGGCTCGGGCAGTGCGCCGGCAGCGTGGGCGGGGTCACCCCGCGGCGACCGCCGTACGGTCGCTGCTGTGGTCAGGACCTTTGGGTGATCTCTCCGTCTCCGCCTCCGGATGGAGACGGCAGGCCGGGGCGGCCACGCTCACCGCGGCGACCACCTGCTTGTCTCGTCCCGTTCGCGCGGGCCGCCCTTGGCCTGTACCTCCTGAAGAGATCCGATGTATAGCCCAACCTCGGCGCTCCCTCCCTCTTCGGAACCCTTCAGAGGCCCATTGCTGCCAGGGATTATCGTCTTGCCCCTAGACGCGGCCACCGCCGTACTCATATAAATCAATCCGATGACTCCTCGGGTGTGACGCGGAGTGGAGCGCCCAAGCCGTCCGCTCGTAACGCCTGCCTTCCCTCTCCCTGACACATGGAGCCGCACCATGTCCTCAGCTCCCCTCAGCAGACGCTCTCTGATGAAGGCCGCCGCCCTTGCCGGAGGAGTGGCGGCCTTCGGACTGCCGCAGGCCCTGTGGCCCGCCACCGCCGAGGCGTACACCGTCCCCTCGAAGATGGACTGGTGGTACCAGGCCCGGTTCGGGATGTTCATCCACTTCGGGTCCTACTCTTACCTCGGCCAGGGCGAGTGGGCGTTCGACAGCCAGCAGTGGAGCAAGGCGAACTACCAGAACCAGGTCACCCAGAACTTCAACCCGACCCAGTTCAACGCCGCCACCATCGCCGAGCTGGCCAAGAACGCCGGCATGAAGTACCTCGTGATCACCGCCAAGCACCACGAGGGCTACGCGATGTGGAACTCCGACGTGGCGGGCTTCACCGACACCACCGGCACCAAGCTGTACAACCTGCGCGACTTCAACGGCATCCAGACCGACCCGCTCATGAACCTCAAGACCGAGTGCGAGAGCCGCGGGATCAAGTTCTGCCTGTACTACTCGATCCTCGACTGGAACCACCCTTCCCAGACCGACCGGCACGAGAGCGGTCTTACGACGATGTCGTCGCAGGCCGCCCGCACCGCCTACATCGCCGACATGAAGGCGCAGCTTCAGGAGCTGCTGGACCGCTACGACCCGGCACTGCTGTGGTTCGACGGCGACTGGTTCGCCGAGCCCTCCAGCCCGACCCTGGAGGACTGGTGGCTGGAATCGGACGGCGTCGACCTCTACAACTGGCTGATCGCCCGCAAGCCCGGCCTCATCGTCAACGAACGGGTCAAGCGCGACCACGGGCTCGGTGACTACGCGGTCGCGGAGTTCGGGATACCCGCCGAGCCGATGGGCCGGCCGTGGGAGCGGTGCGCCACCATGAACGGCGCCTGGGGTTACCAAGCGGGGAGGGAGAACTCCTACAGATCCGTCAAGGATGTCGTCCAGGAACTCGTCACGGTGGTCTCCCGGGACGGCAACCTCCTGTTGAACATCGGCCCCAAGGGCGATGGCTCGGTCACAGCGGGAACCCAGACCGTCCTGAACGGCCTGGCCTCATGGATGTCGACGTACAGCGACAGCATTCACGGCACCAGCGGCAGCCCGTTCGCCACCGAACCCGCATGGGGGAGGGTCACCAAGAAAAGCGGCAAGCTCTTCGCCCATGTCTTCACCTGGCCCACGAACGGCCAGCTCCGGATCCCAGTGATCGACAACACGATCAGCCGCGTCTATCTGCTGAACAATCCCTCGGTCTCGCTCCCGTACACCGTCACCGACCAGATCAACGTCACCGTGCCGGCCACCGCGCCGAACGCCAACGCCTCCGTGGTGTGCGTCGAGGTCCAGGGCATGCCCGTGAGGGTTTCCGCGACGGTGTTCCAGAACGTCGACTATCAAGGCGCCCGCGCCGTCCTGCCGCTGGGCAGCTACACCTCCTCCCAGCTGTCCGCCGCCGGCCTGGCGCCCGCCGCGGCCTCTTCCATCCTGGTGCCCGACGGTTACCAGGTGACGGGCTACTCCGGCGACAACTTCACCGGCACCGCCTGGACGTTCACCTCGAACACTCCCGATCTCGGGGTGACCGGCAACAATGACGTGATCAGATCACTGAAGGTGACGTTCAGGCCCGACAAGTACTTCCGCCTGAACAATGTCACGAACCACTGGGCGCTGGACAGCGGCGGCAATGTCGCCAGCGGCTCCAACCTGAAGCAGTGGGAGTCGATAGACCACGCCAATCTCCAGTGGCAGGCAATCGAACTCGGCAACGGCTACTACAGGCTCGTCAACCGCACCAACGGCATGGTCGCCGACGGCTGGGGCGCTACCAGCAACGGCGACCCGGCCCGGCAGAAGGCCTGGGACGGCAGTAACACCCAGCAGTGGCGCATCACCCACCGCGGCCAAGGCCAGTACTCGATCGCCAACCGCAGCACGGGACTGGTCCTCGACGGTGGCGGCATGGTCGCCGCAGGCGCCGTGGCCAAGCAGTGGACGTGGCAGCAGCACACCAACCTGCTGTGGACGTTCGGGGCTTGACCCACAGTCTCCCGCTTGCATGTGGCGTCGCGTCACTTCTTCTCGCGCCCCGGCAGAACTCCTGCACCTTCGACTTGAAGCCCTGCCGCACCATCGGCCCCCGGTCCGCGTCGCCCTTCAGGATCGACTCGGCGGTGGTCTCCATCTGCTGCCGGGTCGCGTGCGGCGGGACCGCCGGGTCCGTCAGGAACTCGATCACCGCGGGGCCGCCCGCCTCCAGGCCCGCGCGCCGGCCGGCCTCGACGTCCTCGGGCTTCACCGCGCGGATGCCGGTCAGGTCCAGGGAGCGGGCGAAGGCGGCGTACTGGACGTCCGGGAGCTCCTGCGAGGGCAGGAAGGACGGCGCGCCCTCCATCGCCCGCATCTCCAGCCCGGCGGTCTTGTGGAAGGTGGCATCCTGGGCGTATCTCGTGCATCTCCACCAGCACCGACGGCACGAACTTCACCCAGGTCGCCACCGGCACCTGGGCCGGCGACCGCGCCACCAAGGTGGCCGAACGGCCCGCCCGGAACGTGGGCTTCGTACGGATCCGGGCCAACTCGGCCACCGGCGGCTACGCGAACATGGGCGGCGTGAGGATCGGCGGCCGGACGGCCAGCCGGCACTGCTGTCCACCACGCTGCCCGGCGACGCCACCGGCTGGTCGCCCGGCACAGCGGCAAGGCCGCCGACGTGGAGGGCGGGACCACCGCGAACAACAGCAACGTGCTGCAGTGGCCCTGGCTCAACAAGGCCAACCAGAAGTGGACCTTCACCAAGACCGGCGACGGCTACTACAAGATCAAGACGCTGCGGAGCGTCACCTCCTGAGCGCCCCAGCCCCTCGACCCGCACGTCCCCACGCGGAAGAGCCGCACGTCCCCACCCAGCAAAGAAGGGCCGCACATGCACACCACCCGAAGACTCGCCGCCAGACTCACAGCCACGGCATCCGCCACCTGTCTGGCCGCTGTCGGACTCGCCCTGGTCCCGGCGGCAGACGCCTCGGCCGCGGGCGCGCCGCAGGGCGGCCACGTCTACGCGCTGACAGCGGCGCACAGCGGCAAGAACGCCGCCGTGCTGTCGGACTCCCTGGCCAACGGCGCGAGGGTCGTGCAGAAGACGGTCTCCGGCGGCCCCGGCCAGTTGTGGGAGGCGGTCGACCACGGCGACGGCACCTTTTCGCTGGTCAACATCAACAGCGGCAAGTGCATGGACATCCAGAACGGTTCCTTGAACGCGGGGGCTGCGATCATCCAGTGGCCCTGCACCGGCGCCGGCAACCAGCGCTGGACCTTCAGCGGTTCGGCGGTCGTCTCCGCCCGCAGCGGCCTGTGCCTGGACGTCTCCGACAACTCCACCGCGGAGGACCACGCGATCATCCAGTGGACCTGCCGGAACACGACCAACCAGCAGTGGAGCCTGACCGAGCGCCCGCGCTCGGCGACCTGGGGCCCGGCCATGGTCAGCGGCGGCCAGACCTTCACCTCGCAGACCATCCGGATGGTCGTCCATAACAACACCTCCGGCGCGGGGCTGCGCATCCGGCTGTCCAACCTGCGCAGCACCGCTGCGCTCTCGGTAGGTGCCGTCACGGTGGCCGTCCAGTCCAGCGGCGCCACCGCGGTCGCGGGCACCACGCGTACCGTCACCTTCGGCCGGTCGGCCACGCCCACCATCCCAGCCGGGCAGGAAGTGACCAGCGACGTCATCCCGATGCCGGTCGTCGCGGAGCAGAACCTGCTGGTGAGCGTCCACCTCCCGGGCACCACCGGCGCCTCGACCTACCACAACGATGCCCACCAGACCTCCTACCTGTCCGCCGCGGGCACCGGCAACCACGCGGCCGAGGAGGCCGCGACGAACTTCACCACCACCACGGCCCGCTGGTTCTACGTCGCCGGACTCGACGTCGTGTCACCCACGGCCAAGGGAACCGTCGTGGCCATCGGCGACTCCATCACCGACGGCTCCAGCGCCACCAACAACGCCAACCAGCGCTGGCCCGACTACCTCGCCCGGCGGCTCCAGGCCCAGTCCGGCGGCCAGCGCCTCGGCGTCGTCAACGCGGGCATCGGCGGCAACCGCGTGGTCACCGACAGCCCTAGCGCGCAGCAGGGCATCGCGGCCAGGACCCGGTTCTCCCACGACGTCCTGACCCAGCCGGGCGTGAAGAACGCCATCGTGCTGGAGGGCATCAACGACATCAACAACACCACCACCCCCACCCCCGCCGACCAGATCATCGCCGGCTACCAGACCATGATCGACCAGGCACACACGGCCGGTGTCCGAATCATCGGCGGGACGATCCTGCCGCACTCCTCGCAGACCGCCGCCAAGGCCGCCATCCGCGCCCAGGTCAACGACTGGATCCGCACCAGCGGCGCCTTCGACGCGGTCATCGACTTCGACGCGGCGCTCCGGGACCCGGCCAACCCGGCGCGATTGCTCCCCGCCTACGACAGCGGCGACCATCTGCACCCCAACAGCGCCGGCATGCAGGCGATCGCCAACGCCGTGGACCTCGCGCTGCTCACCTCCTGAGCGGTGCCCACCTCCCGGACCGCGTAGTTCCGTTCGGCGCCCCCTCTCCCGTACGGGGCACCGGACGGAACGGGCCGTCATCCGTGCGCCTGCGGGCAGCTGCTGCCGACGGTGACGATGACGGCCGAGGCATGCCGGCTCCTCAAGGCCATCATGGAGACCGCCGTGGACGACGAGCCGACCACACGCAAATCCTTGCCGCATCAAGGTGCCGGTAGGAAGAGGCGGCTGAGCGGCGCATCGCCACGGTCACCCAAGTCGACGCGCTGGCCAACGCCGTCGGGATGCAGTGGCGTCTCATGATCTACCTCGGCGCCTACAGTCCGATGAAGAGGCGTACCCGGATGTTCGCACTTCGGACGGAGTCCTTTCCTGCGTCCGAAAACGCCGTAGGGATAGAGCTTCTCGACCAGGCCAAGACAATGTACCCGCCCTCTCCAAAAGCTGGGTCGACACCGACTTCACGATCACCGTCATCGAGCACGGCGCCAACCTCGGAATCGATGTCGAAGTCGTCAATAGAAACCCGGAAATCCGCGGCTTTCACGTCGTCAAAAGGCGCGGGTAGTAGAACGAAGCCTCGGTTGGCTCATGCTGCACCGACGCCTGTCCCGCGATTACACCCTTCCCGCCAGCTCCGAAGCCGTGATCCACCCTGGGGCGTGGCCGGCCGTGCGATGACGGGCAGGTCGTAGCCGCACGGCCGTACCGGTCGTCCACTCCCCCACGCCCACGGCGCGGATGACGACGGTCAGTTGCTCGGGCACCTCCCCGTGCGCGGCCTCGTACCCCTCGATGAGATCGGCGCGGACCTTGGTGTGCAGGGCGAACCTTCATGACGGCTCCTCCGACGGCATGGCTTCCCCGGTCGGCGCGGCTGCGGGGACAGGAGTGTCCGGGGCCAGCAGGCCCTCGGCGCGCAGCTCGTCCCACAGGGCGGCCGGAATCGGGCGCCGCAGCTGTTCCACGGTGTCACGCACCTCCTGCGAGGAGCGCGCCCCGGTCAGGACGCTCGCGACCGCGGAATGGCCGAACGGGAAGCGCAGACAGTCACACTCCAGCGTGATTGAACTGGACTGCCCGGCCATCGACACGGAAGACTGCGGCACCAGGGCCTCCTGATGTTGCTCGGTGATTGGACACCAACGAGCTGTTCAGGAGGCGCTGTCACGTCGGCTGGGCCGGTGGGGGGCCGCGCCGCCTGGGCGCCCGGCGGCGCGACGGGCAGGCTCGATGCAAGACTTCGGCCGCTTCCCCATTCATCGGATGTATAGCTGGATGGCGGCTGTGGGCACAGGAGCGTCGACCGACAGTGAACATCGGCCGCACTTCACTGCCGATGGTTACCCATGGGCAGGTGGGCACGCGGTGCGGTAACGGGTGCGGCGGGCGGTGGAGTCCGTGGGCGGTGTCGCGCAAGCCGGCGCACTGGCCCTTGCCAACCTGGGTGACATCGGCGTAGCGTCCTCCCGAATCCAGATACATCGGAGGACTGGTCGCCAGATCCGGTGTTCTCCCATGTCTCGGTCTCAGGCTGACCCTCACTCACTCCACGTCGAGAGCGGTCCGCGCATGCCCCTGTGCCGACCAGTCGCCTGCCCGGTCGCCGGCCTCGCCTCTCTCCCGCAGGCGAGTACGCCACCTTCCCCCCGTCGCCCCGACGGCTTACCGCCCTGACTCGAGAGAGAACGGCCATGAAGCTCGCTCGCCCCCGCTCCACCGCCGCCACCGCCGCCGCCGTACTAGCGATCATGGCGCTCGCCACCGCATGCAACCGCGAGACCACGGACTCCTCGAGCGGCGACGAGCCCACCATCGGCATCGACCTGCCTCGCGCCGACTCCGACTTCTGGAACTCCTACGGGCATTACCTGAAGAAGGACATCAGATCCGCGGACGTCGACGCCCTGCCGGTCAGCAACTCGCAGAGCGACGTCAGCAGGCTCGTCGCCAATGTCCAGTTGTTCCAGAACATGGGCGCCGAGGCCATCATCATGGCGCCCCAGGACTCCGGCGCCATCGCCTCCACCCTGGACACGCTGTCGGCTGCGAAGGTCCCGGTGATCAGTGTCGACACCCGGCCCGACAAGGGCGACGTCTACATGGTGGTGCGCGCCGACAACCGGGCGTACGGCACCAAGGCGTGCGAGTTCCTCGGCGAGCAACTGGGTGGCAAGGGCAAGGTCGCCGAGTTCCAGGGCGCCCTGGACTCCATCAACGGACGCGACCGCTCGGCGGCGTTCGCGCAGTGCATGAAGGAGAAGTACCCGAAGATCAAGGTCCTCGAGCTGCCCACCGAGTGGAAGGGCGACGTCGCCTCCGCCAAGCTCCAGTCGCTACTCGCCCAGCACCCCGACCTGAACGGCATCTACATGCAGGCCGGCGGCGTCTTCCTGCAGCCCACCCTGGCGCTCCTCGAGCAGAAGGGCTTGCTCAAGCCTGCGGGCAATAAGGGCCACATCACCATCGTCTCCAACGACGGCATCCCGCAGGAACTCGACGCCATCCGCGACGGGTACATCGACGCGACCGTCTCCCAGCCCGCCGATCTGTACGCCAAGTACGCGATGTACTACGCGAAGGCCGCAGCGAAGGGCAGGACCTTCAAGCCGGGTCCGACCGACCACGACTCGACCATCGTGAAGATCCCCAACGGTCTGGAGGACCAGCTGCCCGCTCGGCTGGTGACCAGGGACAACGCGGACGACAAGTCGCTGTGGGGCAACAGCCTCCCCCGGTGAACGACAGGCCCAGCCGACCGCGGTGGGTGAACCAGTCGCCGTGGGATCCGCTGCCGGTCAGGCGGCGGATCGCCGAGCGGTTGTCCGGGGTGGTCGGGCCCGAGGTGTGGGTGATCGACGACGTGTCGTTCCCCAAGTGCGGCAGCGCGTCGGTCGGGGTGGCCCGCCAGTACTGCGGAGCGGTCGGCAAACGGGCAAACTGCCAGGTCGCGGTCAGTGCGTTGTGGCTAACCGGATTTCGTTCGAGGTGTGCGGCGCGGGTGATCATCTGGACGGAGGTTCGGGTGCGGTCGCGGGCATGAGAGAACGGGCCCCTTGGTAGTGACGCGGTTACGACACCAGCACGACCAAGGAAGCCCGTTGCCCGATCAGTTGAGCAGCATCTCTGTGCCTGCGTCCACCGCGGTCACCCCTGGGTGTGACTGCTACGTGCACCGGTTCGGTTCGCTCGCTCCGGGACGGCGGGCAGCCTGCTATCCCAGTGACATGACGGATGCGGAGTGGGCCGAGGTCCGCGCCGCGATGCCGGTGCCGGCCTGGCTCCTGAAGCGGGGCGGGCGCCCCGAGGCGTACTGCCACCGGACAATGCTCGACGCGGTGCGCTACCTGGTCGACAACGGCGTGAAGTGGACGGCTCTGCCGGTCGATTTTCCGTACTGGCGGGCGGTCTACGACTTCTTCCGCCGCTGGCGGGCCTACGACTATGCGCGTGAGCTGTACGAACGCCTGCGACATTCGGCGAGGGAACGCTCAGGCCGCAACGCCGAGCCCAGTGCCGGGATCATCGACAGTCAGTCGGTGGACGCCTCCGAGACCGTCGGCGAGGACAGTCGCGGATACGACGGCGGCAAGTCACGTGACGGCCGCAAGCGTCACATCCTGACCGACACCGAGGGTCTGCTCCTGGAAGTGACCGTGACCACGGCCGATGTGCACGACTCCAAGGCCGCCCCCGCACTGCTGGAGACGTTCATGCAGCAGCCGGGACGGCTGCTGCAACTGGTGTGGGTCGACAGTGCCTACCAGGGTCCGGCGCTGGCGAGGGCGTTCGCCCGTCACGGAGTCCGGACCGAGGTCGTGCGCCGCTGCGACGGGCAACGCGGATTTGTCGTACTGGCCCGCAGGTGGGTCGTGGAGCGGACGCTGAGCTGGCTGGCCCGCTCACGCCGCCTCAACCGCGACCACGAACGCCGCCCCGACCACCACGCCCAGATGGTGTGGTGGGCCGCCGTGATCAGACTGTCCCGGCGCCTGGCCGCAGACGCTCCGCGCTGGCCGGAGAAGCGTCCCGGCCGACTGCCCCGGGCGCGGGCATGAACCGTCCGTCGTTCGCCCGCACCAGCCAGCCCCGCTTCTCCAGCACGTAGGCACGGTGCCGGATCTTCTCCACCTCGTTCTTGATCTCCGCTTCCCGGCCCACCGCCCGCGTCAGTTCCACCCCGTTCACCGGCCCCGAAGCGGCCACCATCGCGGCGAACACCTCCCGATACAGGCCGCTGAGCACCTCCTCGCCCATGCCCGACCGCCACACCGGCGGCCGCTCACCATGCCCCACGCCGGAGCCGCTCGACCCCAGGGCAGCAGCCATCTCGCCACCAGACGGCACCAGAACCGGCGTATTCACCGGGCTCTCCCCAGCCAGCACCGACACAAGTTCCTCACGCCCCACCCGGGCCCGCTCGACCCGCTCCCGCGCGGCATCCACCTCCGCCTGAGCCTGCTCCAGGACCTCCGTCCAGGACTCCAGATCCTGCCTCGCCCGCGCCTCACGCTGTTCCATCAACCTCAGCACCGACGGCATCGCACCCTCCTCGATCCACAACAAGCCGTCCGCTGCCTGCCCCTACCCCGCCGCGATCATGCCCCGCACACGACGAAGCCCCTGCTCACCGAACAGGGACTCCCTTTGCCACAACGCACTGAGCCTCGCCCAGATCCGGGCCGCCCTCAAACGCAGCGGACGCACCCGGTCCTTCGACACCGAGTCCGAACGCCTGCGCAGCGTCTTCCGCGCCGAGTACGCCCACCACCTCCCGGCCGTCGAGGACGCCTTCGGCCAGCAACTGCTGGCCCTGCTCAAGCAGCTGGACGCCACCTGCCAGGCCGCGGACGACCTCGCCACGGCCACCGAAGCTGCCTTCCATCAGCACGCCGACAGCGAGATCCTGCTCAGTTTCCCCGGCCTGGGTCCCCAGCTCGCAGCCCGTGTCCTTGCCGAGATCGGCGATGACCGGACCCGCTTCGCCGACGCCAGAGCACTCAAGTCCTACGCCGGATCCGCCCCGATCACCCGCGCCTCCGGCAAGAAACGCTTCGTCGGCCGCCGCTTCGTCAAGAACAACCGGCTCATGCACGCCGGGTTCCTGTGGGCCTTCTCAGCCCTCCATGCCTCTCCTGGAGCGAACGCCCACTACCGCCGCCGACGCGAGCACGGCGACTGGCACAACGCCGCCCAGCGCCACCTGCTCAACCGCTTCCTCGGACAGCTTCACCACTGCCTCCAGACCCGGCAGCCGTTCGATGAGCAACGTGCCTTCACACCGCTGCTTCAAGCATCCGCGTGACTCGGAAGACGGCCGCAGGCCGCGTCAGCGAGTGCCAGACACGCCTTCTTGCGAGGCCGCGCCATCCGAACGCCGAGATTCAGTGAGGGTGCGAAGGTCAGCGTCCAGCATGCGGATCAGCTCGCCAACCCGTCCGCCGCCATCCGGCGCCGTCGGGAAGCGCTTGAGCACGTCAACGACGATCGGTGTTGCACGATGCATCATCCGCTTGAGGTGTTCAGCACCGACGCTCCGATCGTCGTCAGCGGCGATTTCGGCCGCTCGGGCTGCATAAGCGCTGGCTCCGAGACTGTGCTTGACCTGGGTGGCCTTGGCCAACGGATGCAGATAGGCGGCGCCTGCCGCAGACATCGCTGCCCACGCTGCCTCGCGCGCAGCCGCAGTCTCCGCGCTCTTGGCCGCCTTGAGAGCCGCCGACGCTGTGTCGCGCAAAGATTTCCGGCGCTCGCCGCCCCGGGCGAATGCCCACGCGGCACTGATGGCGTCTCGAGGTCGTAAGTCGTCCGGCTGATCAGCCTCGAATATTTCCAGGACGCCCTCCGCGCATGCCGCAGCGAACGCGGTGACCTCACGAAGATCCTGCTTGCTCAGAACGATCTCGCTCGCTTCCCCTGTCATGCCCCCATCCTCGATGACTCCCACCGGACAGCGCGGCGGGAAGGCGGTCTTGGCCGCTCCTGCTGGCTGGCCTCCGAAGCAGACAGGATCTTCGGACTTGACTTGTTAACCCCCTAATCCCGGATTACGCCGGGTAGTTGCGTGGATCGCGTTCGTGCCGGGGGCTGAGTCTGCGGTAGTCGGACGGCCACGAGATCGTGCGCTCGATCACCGAGCGGCGGCGGTCCAACAGTTCGCCGGGCCCATGAAGGACGACCCGATGTCTTGAACGGCCCGGCCACCAATCACAAAGGCAATGCCCGCCTGGTGATGGTCACCGGAATGGTGGGGCGGCCGACGACCCCGCGGGGCGGCACCCATCCGGATGCGCGGAATCGTGTCCGCCGCTCAGCGGTCGTCCGGGGGGACAGGGCTGGACGGATCGGAGACCTTGCCGGGCCGGGTGAGGGTTCCGTTCATCCACGAGGCGGCGAGTTCTGTCCGGGAGCCGGTGCCGGTGCGCCGGAACAGTCGGGTCAGGCGCTGTTCCACAGTCTTGTGGCTGCAGGCGAGTTGTGCGGCGATCTGCCGGTTGGTCGCGCCATCACTGACCATGCGTACCAGCGCGATGTCGGGTTCGCTCAGAGTCTGGTGGGCTTGACGGAATCTCGGAACGGGGATGTCGCGCCGTTGTGTGACGCGGGTGACGACGGTACGGAATGGGCCTCCGAGGCCGAGGCGCTGGGCATTGCGCATGGCCTCGGTCAGCCAGGTTCGGGGTGTGTCGGCGAGGTCCGCCAGGCACATGCTGGCGGCGATGCTCAGGTGGACGTCACCTCGGCGGCTGATCAAGCGGTGGGCGGTCAGTGCGCTGTCCGTGTTGCGATGGGCGATGCCTCGTGCGAGGAGGAGAGCCTCATAGGTCGTCGGCGTGGCGGCCTCCTCGTGCAGGGTTTCCAGTTCCTCCAGGGTCTGCTGGATCGTCTGGGGCTGGTCTTGTAGCGCGGCGAGCGACAGGATGCGCAGCAGCAGCCGTTCGACGTCGGCGAGTTGGCCGTTCTTGCGTGCCTGCCGCGCGTCGTGCCGGGCGCTGTTCAGCGCCTCTTCTGCTCGTCCGGACTGGTACCGGAGGGCCAGGCGTGTGCGCGCAGCCAGGGGGTGGGTGAGGGTGTCGGGGACCAGATCGAGCCACGCACGGGCGTATGCGATGTCCCCGCGGGCGCAGTGCATCTCCGCAGCCAGCACCCGCGGCAGGTGGGGGACGCCCGCCGTTCGGTGGGTGCGGCTGCGTACTTCGATGCGGCGGGCGGTTGCCAGCGCGGCCTCCCAGTTTCCCGCCAGGTAGTCGCGCACCATGCGTCTTCGCGCCCCTGGCCCACCTCGGCTGGAGCGCCTGCTGGCTGGGCACCGCAGCCGGCGCCCTTTCCCGCACCCTGCGGCTGCTGCGCAGCCCCGAGGAACGCCGCCGCCGCGACCTCAAGAGCGAGCTGCTGCTGACCCGGCTGTCCCGGGCCCGCCAGCGCATCGACACCGTGCAGGCCATGCTCAGCCACGCCACCGGCGTGTACGTCTCGCTGCCCGATCGGGAACGCGGTGGCGCCCCCTGGCAGTTGCTCGTCAACGCCCTGAAGGTGACGGCCTCCGAGCAATGCCCGGCCGCCGTGGACGAGCTGATCGAGCTGGTCGGACTGCGCCACGGCTATCTGCGGCACCAGCCGCTCGGCCTGGAGCGCGCCCTGCGCGATCTGCGGTCCGCCTCGCTGAACTACGGCAACGACCGGCTGCACCTGGCCAACGGCTCGCTCAGCCTGCTGGACCAGGAGACCACCCTTGCCTGACACCGTCCCCCGCCCGTCGGCCACCGCGTCCCCGGCCCGGCGTCGGCCGTCCGCCCGGGCGGACGGCCCACCCGGCGCTCCCGCGGCCCGCCTGTGGACACCGGCTCCCGGCGTTGTCGTCGCCCTGGCACCCGCGGACGCCGTGCTGGCGGCGCCCGCGGCCGTGCAGCGGCTGCGCCCCGAGGAGTACCGCTCGGCCGCCGGCATGGCGGCCTGGCGGGCCCGCGAACACCTGGCCGGCCGGGCGCTGCTGCGGCTGCTGCTCGCCGAGACGGCCGGCGAGGCAGGCGCCCGCGCCCCGGTGATCCCCGAGCCGGGCGGTCGCCCCAGGCTTCCCGGTTTCCCGGACACAGGGGTGAGCATCTCGCACAGCGGCCCGTACGCGGCCGCCGCCGTGGCCACCGGACTGGACGTCGGCGTCGACGCCCAGGTGCCCCGGCCGCCCTCGGCCGCGCTGCTGCGCCGCTGCTGCGCACCCGGGACGGCGGCACGCCTGGCGAGCCAGCCGCCCGAGCGGGCCGCCGTCGCCTTCGCCCGGATCTGGGCCGTCCAGGAGGCGTGCGTGAAGGCGCGCGGCACCGGCCTGTCCGGCGCGCCCTGGCGGGTGCGCGCAGGGCCGGAAGGGCAGGACGGCTCCTGGGGGGCACTGCAGTGGCGACGACCGCCCTGGCACGACGCGGCCGGCGCCGAACCGGTCGCCGTGGCCTGCGCCTTCGGACCGCCCGAGGCCCACCCCGCGCACCCGGCGGACGCCCCCCGCAGCCGCCCGGACCCGGCGCCCCGAACGTCCTGACCACCACACCCGTCCTGTGGAGAAACCGATGCGTACCGATGCCACCCGCCCCATCAGCCGGGGACTGAGCTGCTACACGGAGAACCTCGCCGGCTACCTGGCCGCGCGGGCCCCCGCCCGCGCCGATCTGACCGCCCGCTCCGTGCGGCTCGCGGTCGACCCGGCCACCGGCCGCTTCTCACACCACGACCGCGCCCTGAACAACCTGCCCGACGGGCGCAGGCTCGCCTACCGGGGCGCCCCCGACGCCGAGGCAGCCCTCACGGGCATCGCCGTCGAACTGGCCGGGCACGCCCGGGTGCTGGCGGTCGCCGACAGCGGCGCGCTGCCCTGGCTGTCCGGCGCGGCGGACGCCCACGCGCCCCACCTGATCCTCGTGGACGGCCGTACGCCCGACGGGGGATGGCACGTGGTGGACGGCTTTACCGCCCTGTTCAGCGGCGGCGGACATCAGGAACCGTTCGCCGGAGAGCTGTCCGGGGCCGAGCTGACGGCCCTGCTGGCCTTCCCCCGGGGCCTGTCGGAGGTGCACCGCGCGCGCAACGCCCTGGCCTTCGGCTTCCCCGTCCCCACCCCGGCGCAAGAGACGTACCAGTGGCTGGCCGAGGAACAGGGCACGACCGCGGAACACCTGCCCGGCGAACCCTGGCTGACGGGGGCCGGCGCGCTGGAGGAGACCGCGCGGCTTGTACTGGCGGACCTGCGGGACGATGGCGAACGGGGCGTGCTGGAGGACGTCTGGGCGGCGGCGCAGCACCACATCTTCCGCGACGCGCACCTGCTGACCGCGGACGGGGCACTGTCCCCCGAGGAACGCCGGGCCGTCGACGCCACCACCGCGAAGTGGCGCGAACTTCCCCGCCTGCTCCGCTTCGCCGCCAACTCGGCCCGCCGGGGCCGCCCCCGGCCGTCCCTGGTCACCAGCGCGTTCACCGCCCTCGCGGAACTCGAGGCGGCGGCCTCCCCGCTGCACGCCGCCCACGGCTACGGCGTGCCCACGGCACTCACCGACGTCTCGTCACACGCCGGGCAGGGGAGCTGATCACGGTGCCGACCACGCTCACCCTGTGGGACCGCTTCGCCCGCACGGCCGCCCGCCACCCGGACCGCCCGGCGCTCGTCGCCGGGACCACCACACTCACCTACGCGCAGCTGCGCGCCCACGCCGAATCCCTGGCCGCCCGGCTCACCGCCGACGCGCCCCCGCCCCGCCGCGTCGCCCTGCTGGCGGCACGGACCCCAGTCACCTACGCGGCCTACCTGGCGGTGCAACGGCTCGGCGCCGCGGTGGTGCCGCTCAACCCAGCGGCTCCATCTGGACGCAACGAGGCCGTCGTACAACAGGCCGACGCGGCACTGGTTCTGGCCGACGCGACCAGCGACAGCGGACCGGCGGGACGGGCCGCGCCCCTCCTCCCAGTCGCCCTGACGGACCCGTCCAAGGCACCGGACCTGCGCGGCCTGCCCGGGCCCGGGCCGCACGACACCGCCTACGTCCTGTTCACCTCGGGCTCCACCGGCCGGCCCAAGGGAGTGGTTATCCGGCACGCCAACACCGACGCCTACCTTGACCACGCGGTCGAACGCAGCGGCGCCGGGCCGGACAGCCGTCTCTCGCAGACCTTCGGCCTCACCTTCGACCCTTCCGTGTTCGACATGTTCGTTGCCTGGAGCACCGGCGCGGCCCTCGTCGTGCCCAGCGCGGACGACCTGATGGACCCGGCCGGATTCGTCCGGCGGCACCGGCTGACCCACTGGTTCTCCGTGCCGTCGGTCGTCTCGCTCGCGGCCCGGCTGCGCCGACTGCCGCCGGACTCCATGCCGACGCTGCGCTACGCGGCCTTCGCCGGCGAACCCCTCACCGTTCGGCACGCCCGCGCCTTCGCCGAGGCCGCGCCCGCAGCCTGTCTGGAGAATCTGTACGGCCCCACCGAACTGACCGTCACCTGCACCGGCTACCGCCTGCCCGCCGACCCGGCCACCTGGCCGCAGACCGCCAACGGCACCGTGCCCATCGGCACGGCCCACCCCGGCGCCGAGACCGTCGTCGTCGACGAGCGGATGCGCCCCGCCGACCAGGGCGAACTCCTCGTACGCGGCCCGCAACGGTTCCCCGGCTACCTGGACCCGGTGGACGACCCGGGACGGTTCGCCACCGGCGAGCCGGACACGGGACTCACCCCCTACGAGGGCGGTCCCCTGACCGGCTCCCAGTGGTACCGGACCGGGGACCGAGTGGCCCGCGAGGGTGACGACTTCGTCCACCTCGGCCGCCTCGACAACCAGGTCAAGATCAGCGGCTACCGCGTCGAACTGGGCGAGGTCGAGGAGGCCCTGCGCTCGTGCCCCGGTGTCGCCGACGCCGTGGTCGTGGCCCGCACCGAACGCTCCACCTCCGTCCTGGAGGCCGTCTACACCGGAGACGCTCCCGACCCCGCCCCGCTGTTGGCGGCTTTGCAGGAACGGCTGCCCGCCTACATGGTGCCCCGCACCCTGCTGCGCCTGCCCGAACTGCCTCGCAACCTCAACGGCAAGACCGACCGCAAGGCCGTCCAGGCCGCCCTGGACACGGCCCGCCCGGCCGCATCCGGCCCGCTCCGCCCGACCCCCACGGCCCGGCCCGCCCCCGGCGCCCGCCGCACCACCCGCCTCCCGGAAGGAACCCGGTGACGTGACCGCGCCCACCACCCCCACCGCGCTGCCCGGCCGTGAGGAGTTCTGCTCCGCCATGGCGCAGCTCGCCACCGGCGTCGCGGTCATCACCACCGCCGGCCCCGACGGTCCGGTCGGCTGCACCGCCAACGCGGTGCTCTCCCTGTCCACCGAGCCGCCCTCGGTCCTCGTCTCGCTCGCCGCCAGCGGCCGCACCGTACGGCACGCCCGCGCGCACGGCAGCTTCGCGGTCAACATCCTCGGCTGGCAGCAACGGGATCTGATGCACCGTTTCGCCCGGCTGCCCCCGGCGGAACGTTTCGACGGCGTCCCCCACCGGGACGAGGAGGGCTGCCCGGTCCTGACGGCCACTGCCGCGACCGTGGTGTGCCGCCTCGACCAGGCGCCCACCGTGCTCGACCACACCCTGCTGATCGGACGGGTCCTGTGGACCGCGCAAGACCCCACCGCGCCGGCCCTGGTGCTCTACCAGCGCCACCAGCACCCCGTGGCCGGCTGACCCCGGCCGCGCCACCCACCCACCCCACCCGCACGCACCAGGACAGGAATTGGGCATGAGCGTCTTCGCCACCATGGAATCAGAGGTCCGCAGCTACAGCAGGGCCTGGCCCACCGTGTTCGCCACCGGACGCGGCGCCGTGCTGCGCGACGAGTCCGGACGGTCCTTCATCGACTTCTTCGCCGGCGCCGGCGCCCTCAACTACGGGCACAACCCGCCGGAACTGAAGGCCGCGCTGCTGGACTACCTCTCCGGGGACGGCGTCACCCACGGCCTCGACATGCACACCACCGCCAAGCGTGTCTTCCTGGAACGCCTGCGCGACCTGGTCCTCACCCCCCGCGGCCTGGACTACCGCGTCCAGTTCCCCGGCCCCGGCGGCACCAACGCCGTCGAAGCCGCACTCAAGCTCGCCCGGAAGATCACCGGTCGGCACACCGTGGCCTACTTCCAGCGCGGCTTCCACGGCATGACGCTCGGGGCCCTTGCCATCACCGCCAACTCGGCGAAGCGCGCCGGAGCCGGAGTACCACTGCCGCACACCGTCCCCGTGCCCTTCGACAACTCCTCGGACGACGAGGGGAAGTCGGTGGCGCGGCTCGTCGGGTCACTGGACGGTGTTGCCGCGGACGGGCCGCTCGCGGCGGTGGTGGTGGAGACTGTCCAGGGCGAGGGCGGCGTCAACCCTGCCCGGTCGGCCTGGCTGCGCGCCCTGGCCGCCTGGGCCCAAGAGCACGGAACACTCCTCGTGGTGGACGACATCCAGATGGGCTGCGGACGTACCGGACCGTTCTTCTCCTTCGAAACGGCCGGAATCGTTCCCGACCTCGTCTGCCTGTCCAAGTCCATCAGCGGGTACGGGACGCCCATGGCCCTGACGCTCATACGCCCCGAGTACGACGTGTGGAAGCCCGGCGAGCACAACGGCACGTTCCGCGGGTACAACCCCGCGTTCGTCACCGGGGCCCGCGCTCTGGAGCTGTTCTGGTCCGACCGCGCTCTGGAGAACCGCACCAGCACCCTGGGCGAACGGGTGCGCCGCGCCCTCACCGAGACGGCCCGACGGCACGGGCTGGCCGCCCCGCGCGGGCGCGGTCTGGCCTGGGGTCTGCCCTTCGACCGCCCCGGCGCGGCCCGCGAGGTGTGCGACGCCGCGTACCGGGGCGGCCTGTTGCTGGAGACGGCCGGGCCCCACGACGAAGTGGCCAAGGTCCTGCCGCCGCTGACCGTGGCCGACGAACACCTGGAACAGGGCCTTGGAATACTCGACGAAGCCGTCACCTCGGTGGTCGCCAGGCGAACGCTCGCAGCCTGAGCGGGCCTCAGCTGGCCGGCGACGGACATGCCGGCCGGCGCCCGACGCGGCAGATCAGGACCCGTCCATGACGAAATCCCGCGGCGGCGAACAGGCCACGGGGCTAGCGAAGGGGAGAGCGGATGTCGGTCGACCTGGCGGGCTTCCTCGGTGTGGTGATGGTGGCCTACATGGTCCCCGGCCCGGACTTCCTGGTGGTGGTCCGCTCGGCTGCCGAGCATCCCGCCAAGGGACGCGCCGCGGCGCTGGGCGCCCAGACCGGGCTGTGCGTGCACATGCTCGCCGCCGCCGCGGGGCTGTCGTTGATCGCCGCCCGCTCACCCGTGGTCTACGACGCCATCAAACTGCTCGGCGCGGCCTACCTGGTCTACCTCGGGATCCGGGCAGTCCTGGCCGCCCGGCGGACCGCCCACGAGCGCCGCACCGAAACAGCAGCGGCAGCCCGCCCGGACGGGCTCATAGCCCCGCGGACCCAGGCCCCGGACGAACCGTCCAGCGGCCGCCGGCGGTCCGGCTTCACCGAGGGCTTCCTCACCAACGTGCTCAACCCCAAAGCGGCCCTGTTCTTCCTCAGCATCCTTCCGCAGTTCGTGCACGACGGCGGCTCGACCGCGCAGCAGATCTTCTTCCTCGGCATCCTCGACGTCCTGATCGGCGTCGTCTACTGGTTCGCCCTCGTCGCCGTCGCCGCGCGGCTGCGGGCCTTCCTCGCTCGGCCCGAGATCCGCCACCGCTGGGAGCTGACGACCGGCTGGCTGTTCATCGCCATCGGCATCGGCGTCGCCGCGGCCTCCTGAAGCTTCCCCTTGATCGTGGACGCCCGGAGACTGGGACGTGAGACCCGCGCCGATCACAGCTTCAGTGGTGACCCGCACGCTGTCGAGGGCGACGCAGCGTTACTGACTTCGGCTCGTCAAGGTGACGCTGGATCGACGAGGGTCAGGCCGGTACCGGCTATGAAACCGTCGAGGGTGTGGGGCCGATACTGGAGGCGCTTGAGCCGGTTGCGGACCAGCGTTTCGAGCCGGTCGAGGGCGACCACTGCGAGGTTGGCCAGGCTGCGTTTGACGTGTGCCCATACCCATTCCACGGGGTTGAGATCGGGTGAGTAGGCGGGGAGCAGGAACACCGTCAGCCATTCGCGCTCGGCGATCAACTCACGCATGGCGTGGGAGACGTGGGTGTTCAGGCGGTCCCAGACCAGCACGATCGGCGCCTTGACGAGGTGGTGGGTGCCGTCGATCAGTGCGATGAAGTCGCGCTCGCCCATGCTGCGACGTGCGCCTTTGCCGGCGGGGTGGGTACGCAGGCGGTGGCACAGCCGGGTGCGGGAGCCGGGCCGCATCGCGATCAGTCCGGCCACCGACAGGCGTCCTGAGCGTCGTCCGCTGACGGTCACGACCGGGGTGCGGCCGCGCCGGCCCCAGGTACGTCCTTTGGGCGGTCGGCGGGTGAACCCGGCTTCGTCCTCGAAGCAGATGTAGCCTCCGCAGGCCGCCCGGGCTCTTTTACCTCGTCCCAGGTCGCCTCCTTCCAGGCGGTGACGGCCTGCTCGTCGCGCTCGGCGACCCGCCGCGCGGGGAGCTGGGGGCTGAAGCCGAGCCGGTGCATCAGCCTGGTGGCACCCGAGACGCTGTAGGAGACGTGGAACTTCCTGCCGATGAGCGTGGCCACCCTTGCCGCGGTCCACACCTGGTCCTCCACCCAGCCATGCTCGGCCGGCCCCTCCTCGAGATACCCGGCCAGCTTCTCCAGACAGCGAGGGGACAGTCGGCATCGCGATCCGCTCGGGCCATGGGAGGCCAGAGCCTCACGACCGCCGACCCGCCACAGTTGGTGCCACTGGTAAGCCGACTTCAGGCTCACCCGCAGGTGCTGTGCGACCTCCGACGGCTTGCTCTTCTGCTCGAACAGCTCGGCTGCCTGCATCCGTACTGTTTCCCGGCGCTGCCGCCCCGCAGCGGTCAGCCCACCCCCATCCGCATACCTCACAACACCACGGATATAGCCACCGCCCCAGGCCCTTCAGGGAGTTCAAGAAACTTCACCCTAACGAGCCGAAGTCAGTATAGACGGATGATGACGAGGGCGATGTCGTCTGGGCTGCCGCCGGCGACGGCGAGGCGGGTCAGCAGAGTGTCGGCCAGCTGGGCAGGGGCGAGGGTGCGGTCCTGGGCCAGGGCTGTGGTCAGGCGCGCGAGGCCGGTGTCAATGTCCTCGCCGCGGCGTTCGATGAGGCCGTCGGTGTACAGCACCAGGGTGTCACCGGGGATGTAGGGCAGGCCGGCCTGGGGGCGCGGAACGTGGTGCGGGCGGGCGCCGAGCGGCGGATCGGTGGCCTGGTCCAGCAGGTCGCAGGTCCCGTCGGAGTGGAGCAGGACGGGTGGCGGGTGTCCGGCGTTGCTGTAGATGATCAGCCTGCTGCGGGTGTCGATGAGTACTTTGACCGCGGTTGCGGCCGTTGCGCCTTCGAGGGAGCGGGCGTACAGGCCGAGGACTTCCAGGGCCTGGGCGGGGCTGGGGATGGCGCGGATGACCGCGCTCAGGGCGCTGCGCAGCATGCCCATGACCGCCGCGGCGTGCAGGCCGTGGCCGACGACATCCCCCACAGCCGCCGAGTAGCGGTCGGGGGCAGATCGACGACGTCGTACCAGTCGCCGCACACGTTCAGTGATGTGGTCGCCGGCAGGTAGCGCACGGCGATGGTGTCGCGGTGCCGGTCCAGGTCAGGCGCGGAGAGCATGGCTGCCTGCAGGGTGACGGCGACCGCCGTTCACGGGCGTGGGCCTGACGCAGTTCCTCGTTCAGCCGGTACACCTCGCGGGCCCGCACGTACAGCTCAGAGGCCATGCCCTCCTCCCGCTCGGTGAGCTCACTGGCCAGCTCGCGCGCTCGGCGCGCCTGGACGAAGGCGGTGACATCCTCGGCCCGCTGGACGATCCACTGCACCGCGCCGTCCGGCCCGGGAAGCGGCGTGTGGATATTGGACCACCATCTCTCCTCGAACGCACCTGGCTGATCGGGGGCGGAGATGTCATAGCGCTGCAGTACCAGGGTGTCCGCTTCCCCGGTGTCCAGGACCCGCAGCAGGGATGCCTTCGGGCTCCGTTGCGCGTCGTCCAGGGCGCCGGGATTCTGGGGCAGGGCGTCGAAGAAGTGCCTCCCGACCAGGTCTTTCCTGGTCCGCCCGGTGGCCGTCAGGTACGCCGCGTTGACGTAGCGGATCACCAGGTCCGCGTCGAGAACCAGGTACGGGCTTGGCGTGGCGTCGAAGAACGCCGTGACGTCGATGTCCGCTGTCATCGCGGTCCGCTGTCGTCGGGCGCTCTCAGTGCCTGCGAGCGCGACTGCTCCTACACCTCACTGTAGGAGCAGTCCAGCGGGCGGGCTCACCAGCTGATTCTGCGCAGGGTGGCGTGGGCCGGACAGGAAGAGGTGTAGAGCCACTGTGGCCTGCGGCTGCAGATGCTGCTTGTCGGGTGCGGGGTGCGGGGTGTCGGGGTGGCTGGGGTCCGGTGGTTTGGAGGCGCAGGTTCCACTGCTTCACTGGGCCCCAGCCATGAGGCCCGGTTCCCGGGAAGGTGAGGTTCCCCCGAGATGCGGAGGAAGTTGACAGCGGGTCAGATGGGACTCATGAGAGGACCTGTGACCATGGCTGCACCCCGGAAATACTCGCTCGAGTTGCGTGAGCGTGCGGTACGGATGTACCGCACCACCGAGCCGAAGCCGCAGATCAAGAAGCTGGCCGTCGACCTCGGCGTGCACCCCGAGGCCCTGCGCGGCTGGATCCGCCAGGCCGAGGCGGACGCCGGCGAACGCGACGACCGTCTCACCACCGACGAACGCGCCGAGCTCGCGGCCCTGCGCAAGGAGAACGCCCAGCTCAAGCGGGCCAACGACGTCCTGCGGACGGCCTCGGCTTTTTTCGCGGCGCAACTCGACCCGACCCGGCCCAGGTGACGGCGCTCGTTGACGAGCATCCCCGCCTGGGAGTCGAGTGCGTCCTGCGGGAACTGCACATCCCCTCCTCCACCTACTACCGCTGGCGCCGCGCGGAGAAGGAACCGTGCGAACGGCGACGCCGCGACGTCGAACTGGCCGAGCGGATCAAGGAGATCCACGCGGAGTCCGGCGGCAATTACGGATCGCCGCGCGTGCACGCCGTCCTCAGACGCGAGGGCACACGCGTGGGCCGCAAGCGGGTCGAGCGCCTGATGCGCGAGGCCGACATCGCGGGGATCAGCCCGCGGCGGAAGGGCTTCACGCGCCGCGATCCCAAGGCCAGCCTCGCCCCGGACCTGGTCAACCGGGACTTCACCGCACCGGCGCCGAACCGGTTGTGGGTCACCGACCTCACGATGGTCTCCACCGGCGAGGGACCGTTGTGGCTCTCCGCGATCCGGGACGCATTCTCCCGGCGGGTGGTCGCGTGGGAGACCTCCGCCCGCGCGGACGCCGACCTGGTCCTGACCACGCTGGAGTACGCGCTCGCGTCCCGCGAGGTCGAGCCGGGCAAGCTCATCCACCACGCCGACCACGGCTGTCAGTACACGTCCATCAAGCTCACAACCCGGCTGATGCGGGCGGGAGTTGAGGCGTCCATGGGCTCCGTCGGGGACTCGTACGACAACGCCCTCGCGGAGAACCTCTGGATGCTCATCAAAACCGAGGGCCTCCGTGGCCGCACCTTCACCACGAGGGCCGAGGCGAATCTCGCGCTCTTCGAGTACATCGACGGCTTCTATAACTCCCGCCGCATCCAGGAACGGCTCGGCTTCCTCAGCCCGATCGAGTTCGAGGAGAAGTACTACGCCGAGCAGGCGACGGCCGAACCAACGAATCTGAACACCCGTCAACCCCTGCTGACCAGCTGACCAGCTGATCAGCGGCTCCCGCATGACGGGGGAACCTCAAGGTGGTAGCTACACTGTTTGCCCGGAGAGATGTCCTGATCCGGGACATGCCTGTGGGCCCCGGACGTATCCGGAGCCCACAGGTGTGCTGCTGCTTGGCGGGTTACCAGCGATACCAGCGGCCCCTGCGGCCGCCTGTGTCCGCGGAGCGAATGACGAAGCCCAGCAGCCAGACGACCAGCACGATGACGGCGATCCACCACAGTGCCTTCAGCGCGAAACCCGCGCCGAAGAGAATCAGGGCCAGCAGAAGAACGAGAAGCAGGGGAACCATAGTTATCAACCTCCGTCGCTCCTCGTGCCCGGCGAGTGCAGGAACACACGGTTGATTTCCCTGGTTTCTTCACCGTACTTTCGGGCACAGGACCCAGTTTCTCCTGGCGTTCACCTCACCGCCGGGCCGCTGGGCGACTGCCGGTTCGTCGAGTTCCAGGGCGGAGTGGCCGCAGGCACCGGCGGTAAGGGACACGATCGACACCTTCCGCCAGCGCACGATCGACTAACGAGCAGGCAACACACGCCCCGGGCCCACCGTGCCAGTGCCCCACCATTGCCATGCCAGCCGCCTCTCGAGGAGGCGGTGCGTGCCCGCCGAATGCGGGGCGACGGGTCCATGAGTCCCGCAATGTCCGGCGGGTCGACACCTCGACCGAGCGGAAACCCTGCTGCTGCCCGCCGGTCTGGACAGCCACGGAATCGCCAGCCCGGCCAGTCCTGCTCGGATACCTCCCAGGCCTCGACCAGGGCGTTCGCCCCCGCGACTCTCCGCCGCTCAGTCAGGGCCGGCGGAGTGTGGCAGCCGGATGAGGTGACTGACCCCGCAAGCGGGACGCGGCTGCCGTTCGACGAAGCTCCTGCGGACTTGCTGCAGACCGAGGCATCCTGCTGGCACCTCGCATCCGACGCGGACTGGCACGGCTTCCCGGGCCTGGCCGCCGGCTACTGCATGCTCGACCCGATCAAGGTCACCCTGACCTGCCCGGGGCTCGACGCGACCGGTGTGATGTCCGAGTGGGGCATCCCGGCGCGCATCCTCACCGCCTATCTGACCACGCGCGGCATCGTCGTGGAGAAGACCGACAGCTACACCACGCTGGTGCTGTTCTCCATGGGCATCACCAAGGGCAAATGGGGCACGCTTCTGGACGCCCTGATGGACTTCAAGGACCTCTACGACGGTGACGCCCCGCTGGACCGCGTGCTGCCCGCCCTGGTCGCCGAGCACCCGCGACGCTACACAGGGCGCAGTCTGCGCGATCTCTGCCAGGAGATGCACGACCACTTGCGCGATGCCTGCCTGGTTGAACTACTCGACCGGGCCTTCCAGCAGCTCCCGGAGCCGGTCGCCCCGCCCCAGCTGTGCTACGAGCGCCTAATCCGCGGCGGCACAGAACGGATTCGTCTGGGGGACGCGCCGGGCCGCATCGCCGCGGCGATGGTCACAGTGACGCCGCCCGGCATCCCGGTCCTCATGCCGGGCGAAAGCATCGGGGAGGAAGAGGGCCCTCTCCTGCGCTACCTCAGCGCCCTGGAGTCCTTCGACCGCCACTTCCCCGGCTTCGGCAGCGAGACGCACGGAGTGACCCGTTGCCCCGACACCGGCGACTACCTGATCGAGTGCCTGCGCCCGGACGAGCAGGAAGAGCCTGGCGCCATCACGCCGGCGCAGCGACGGAGGACGCAGAGCGCCAAGACGATGGGTTGAGTCCTCGGTCACTGGTCGGCCGAGGGACGGACAGCGTCCCGCGCGGCAGCCGTCGGCCGTGCCTCACACCGCCGCACCTCATGCCGCGCACCTCACGGGGTTCGCCGGTCCGTGTGCTGGGTCCGGGGCAGTCCGAGGGTGAACACGCAACCCTTGCCGGCGTCACTGTCGACGGTGACGGTTCCCTCGTGTGCCTCGACGAACTGGCGGACGATGGACAGGCCCAGTCCACTGCCGCCGGTGCGTCTGCTGCGGGACTTCTCGGCCCGCCAGAAACGCTCGAAGACATGGGGGAGGTCATCGGCGGCGATGCCGCTGCCCGTGTCCTCCACGATCAGGACGGCCAGGTCGCCGTCCTGACGAGCGGTGAGGGTGACAGTGCCGCCCGCCGGGGTGTGCCGGAGCGCGTTGGAGGTCAGGTTGCCCAGAACCTGCCGCATCCTCACCGGGTCGGCGTCCAGGACGAGGCCGGGATCGGTGTGGGTGCACAGGCGGATGTCCGAGGACTCCGCCCGGGCGCGATGGGCCGACACCGTCTGGGCGACGACATCGTCCGCGCGTACGGGTTCACGGTGCAGTGCCAGGGTGCCGGCGTCTGCGGCGGCGAGGTCCTGCAGATCGTCGATGATGTGCTGCAGGAGAAGTGCCTCGTCATGCAGGGAGGCGATGAGTTCCAGGTCCGGCTCGACCAGCCCGTCGCGGGTGACCTCCAGCCAGCCGCGGATGTTGGTCAGCGGGGTCCGCAGCTCGTGCGCGATGTCGCTGACCATGGCCTTGCGCTGGGTCTCCAACTGTTCGCGGCGTGCGGTGAGGTCGTTGAAGGCGGCGGCCAGATAGCCGGTCTCGTCCTTGGTGGTGACCGCGACACGGGTGTGCCGCTGCCGTCAGGGCTCGCAGGGGGCGGACGAGACGGATGGCGACCACCGTGGTCATGGCGACGGTGACCGCCAGGACCAGCCCCGCGACGCCGACGATCGTGCCCTCGTTGGCGGGGGAGAGGTCGAAGCCCACGGGCTGCCCGCCGAGGGCGCCCAGATAGAGCCGCGCTCTGGGCGCGACGTGCGGGTCCAGTTGGGCGCGGCGCGCGTCCTCGACACAGTTCTGTGCCCGCCGGCTGCCACCGAGCAGACGGCCGGGGTCCTTGGCCGCGGCGGTGAAGCCGGGGGTGACGTCGACTCCGATGCCGACCAGGGGGTTGGCCGCCTTCCCGCCGACGGGGCGGAAGCACGCAACGGTCAGGAGGGGTATGTGCGGGCGACTCGGCAGAGGAGGAATTGAGGAGACAGCATCTCGGGTTCTACGTCGTCCATGGTCGGCGAAGAACCCCTCCCACACCCCCATCGCGGGGCGCTGAGGGGATGTCTTGCTCTTCCAGTTGAGGGCAGGCGTACTTGCCAACTTCCTTGCCTACGCTCCCTTGGAGACCACGGTGGCCGACCTGGTGCGGGTCGACGGGATGCGCTGGCAGATCGAGGAGTGCTTCCAGGCTGGAAGAACGAGTACGGCCTCGACGAGTACGAAGTCCGCCGTTACCCGGGCGGGTATCGGCACATCACCCTGGCCATGCTCGCCCACGCCTACCTCGCGGTCATGGCCGCCGATGCTGCGGCAAAGGGGGCTGCAGAAACGCCTCCGCCACCCTGACCCCCCTCACCCTGGCAGAGGTGCGCAGGCTCCTGGTGCTGCACCTCGCTCCGAACCGCCGAGCCAGCCGGCCGGTTCGCGCACACGTATCGACCTGGTCACGTTGGCACCGCAGGCGCCAGGCAGCACCCGCCACTGCCATTACCAGCGGCGGCTCCATTCGGTGGAGGGGAGCTCGGCGAAGACTCCACCGAGCACCACTCCCCCCAACTACACTCCCGACGGCCCTTGATCAGCCCAGATAGCAAAGTGGCGTGAAGCGGATCTTTGACGGTACTGATGAGTTGGGCATCGCCAGGCTGCGGCTGCGCAAGCGCCAGGCCACCGCCGTGCCCCGACTGTCCGCCGCCCCGGGTTGGACCTGCTTCGGCGACTTCGCTGCTGAACACCAAGTGCGCTCAGTAGGCAGGCTGCCCATCAGATCGCGAGGTGTGGACCTCCAGTGCGGCGCGGACCGCCGATTCCAGGGCGCCCTCGATCCAGGCAGGCTTGAGGGAGGTGTGGTCACCAGCGAAGTGCAGCGGGCCTTCGGGCAGGGGAATGGAGGGCAGCAACTCGGTGTGCTGGCCAGGCAGTAGTACGGATGCCTCTCCGTAGGCGTAGGGGTCGCGCAGCCAGCTCTGGGTGCGTCCGGCGCCGGTGTAGAAGACCTCGACGCGCTGGCCGTAGACCTGCTGCAGTCCGCACAGGGCGTGGGGGTAGCGGGCCTCGTCGTCCAGGGAGTCCCAGCGAAGTGCGTCGTCGGCCCAGCTGTAGGAGGCCAGTACCACTCCGCCGGAGCTGCCGGGCACCGGGTGGGAGGGGTTATACATGAACCGGTTGGCGCTGTCGGACACCGAGCCGCCGCCCACGACGTGTGCGGCCTGCGGCTGGTCGCGGGAGACGGCACGGTTGGCGGCGTAGTGGGTGCGCTGGCCTGCGGTGATGTGGCCGTCCGGCACGGAGGGATGGACGCCAAGCAGGCTGCCGTCGGCGGGTGTGCGGCCGGTGCGGTAGGCGTCGTACAGCTTCGGGTCGATCCGGCCCAGCTCGCGTTTCCAGTCGGCCTCCGTGAACTCCCACCAACGGCGGCTGAACTCCAGGAGCACCTTCGTGGCGCTGTCGTAGTGCAGTTCCGCGACCGCGCGGCGCTTGCGGTACGACATCAGGGGGCTGATCTGTACGTGCCGCAGACCGGAGAAGGGCACGGTGACCACGGCCGCGTCCGCGGTGAACTGCTCGCGCACGACCGGGCCGTCGCGCCCTTCTGAGACCGTGTCCACCCACACCCGATGGCCCTTGCGGCCGACGTGCGGGGTCTCGGAGGAAGGACGGTCAGGATCGTGGTACTCGACGCGGGTGACCCGGCGGTCGAACCGGACCGTGTCGCGCACCTGCGCCAGCAGTGCGTCCGGCAGCACCGCCGTGCCGCCCTCCAGCTCCCAGAAGGCGGTGTCGGGGCTGATGAGGGAGGAGCCGATGAAGCTGTGGATGAACGACAGGGGCAGGCGTGACGTGAGGTTCTCCAGCGTGCCGATCAGGTCGACCGTGCGCTCGTCCAGCCCGGCGTGCTCGGTCAGGAAGCGGAACATCGACCAGTCACCGAATCGCTGGATGACCCTGGCCCAGCCCCGCACCCGTTCCGGCAGCGGCTTGTCGACCCGCTTGCCGCCGGCGTCCACGGTGCTGAACTCGTCGCGCACCGGATCCAGCACCGACCGAAGGATGGCCGCGGCGGGAGTGTCCCAGCGGGCGCGCGGCACGCCGAACGACCGGTTGATGCGGCGGGGCGCCCGGGCGTAGTCCACCCGCCGCATCCGGATGCCGTTGACGTAGATCCAGGTGCGGTTGGCGGGCTGGCCCTCACCGTCGACGTCAACGTAGTGGAAACGCCGTTTCTTCAGGTTCAGTTGGTCGATGAGACCCATCACCAGCGGGTGGCTGGAGGGCAGGCGCATGGCGCCCGCCTCTGCGTACTGACGGGGGTCGGCGAAAGGCTGAGCTGCCCGTTCGTGCCCGCCGCGGCGGAAGGTCTTGATACGTCCGCCCGCCCGGTTGCCGTTCGCCTCGAGAACGGTCACGTGGTGGCCCGCCCGCTTCAGCAGTAACGCCGTCACCAGACCGGCCGGGCCGGCCCCGACGACGAGGACCCTCTTGGGCTTTGCCGACCGCTGAGCGGGCAGTCCGTCCTTGAGCACTCGCTCGTAGCGTGGGACCAAAGGCCGGTCGTTGTCGTCCACGACCAGTAGGGCCCGTGCCACAGCCAGGCACCTGTCGAAGTCCGCGCCCCGGGTGGGCGCCGGTGCGGCCGGGACGGCCTGTACAGGCATCGCCGAAGCAGGCGCGCCACCAGCCAGAGTCGTGGCCGCCGCAGCCATTCCCGCTGCCGTTGCGAAGCTGCGCCTGGACAGGTCCGAACCTGCCACGACGGCTTCGTGATCTCCAGTCATGACGCACTTGTACCGGTCCGCCGACCCGGCCCGCCCACCTGCGCCGCAGCGTTGCCCCGAACGAGCGATGCCGAGGTCGAACCGCTGACGCCGGGTCGGAAGGCCACAGAGCCTCGCCCCTTGGCGACGTCCCCGAAGGGATGAAAGACAGGCGGTGATCCGCATGTCACGGCCGCCTCGTCGGCACACTTCCGTGTGGCTGTGGCTGTGGCTGTGGCCGTGGCCGGCCGGTGGGGGAGCAGCGGGGCAAACCGGAGCGGCATGGCCGCTGCCGCGGGAGCTCGGCGGAACAGGGGGCAGGCGTGGGACGAAGGGCCGAACTCAAAGGCAGGGCACGCTACTGGTTCGACACCACGTTGGCACGCGGCACCTCCGCGCTCGTCGGCTGGCTTGCTGTGGGCTGCCTCGTAGTCGTCCTCCCGGCGAGCGCCGTGCTGGTGTGGACGGACCCACATGCGCCGGCGTCCCGCGCGGAGAGGCTGGCAGAGATCTGGCGTCTCACCGGTGAGACACTGCGGCTCGGCGGAGCGACAGGCCCGCTCCTGCGCGTGCTGCTGTCGGTACTGCTCGCCCTGGTCGCCCTGGTGTACGTGTCCACTCTCGTCGGCCTGATCACCACCGGACTCACTGAGCGGCTCACCGCACTGCGACGGGGCCGCTCCACCGTTCTCGAGCAGGGACATTCGGTGGTGCTGGGCTGGTCCGAGCAGGTGTTCACGGTGGTGAGCGAGCTGGTGGCCGCCAACGCCAACCAGAGGTACGGCGCGGTGGCCGTGCTGGCGGACCGGAACAAGACCACTATGGAGGAGGCCCTCAGGAGCAAGGTGGGGGCCACCGGCCGCACCCGGCTGATCTGCCGTAGCGGTCCCCCCACCGATCCCGTCCTGCTCGCCCTGACCAACCCCGGCGCGGCCAGCGCCGTGCTGGTACTGCCCCACGACGATCCGTCGGGGGACCCGGACGTGGTCAAGACGCTGTTGGCGCTGCGTTCCGCACTCGGCCAGGGGGAAGGGCCGCCCGTCGTCGCCGCCGTCAGAGACGACCGGTATCGGCTGGCGGCCACCCTCGCCGCCGGATCGCGCGGCATCGTTCTGGAGAGCGACGCGATCACCGCCCGGCTGATCGTGCAGTCCGCCCGCCGCCCCGGACTGTCCCTGGTGTACCGCGACCTCCTGGACTTCGCCGGCGACGAGTTCTACCTCGCCTTCGATCCGGCCCTGACCGGCCGCTCCTTCGGCGACACGCTGCTGGCCTACGCCACCTCCAGCGTGGTCGGCCTGCTGCGCGACGGCAGGCCCTTGCTCAACCCGCCGCCGCAGACCCTGATCGGCCCCGGAGACCGGCTGATCGTCATCACGCGGGACGACGACACCGCACGGCTCAGCGACTGCTCCGGGCTGGTCGACGAGTCGGTGATGACACCCTGGCGGCCGGCGAACGCCCGGCCCGAACGGCTCCTGATCCTCGGATGGAACCGGCGGGCCTCGCTCATTGTCGAACAGTTGGGCCGGTCCGCCGCGCACGGTTCGGTCATTGCCGTGGTGGCGGACCGGGACGAGGTGACAGCCGAACAGGTCAGGGGCATCGATACACACTCCGCACCTTGCCTGACCGTCACGTTCCGGCCTGGAGACATCACCCGACCCGAGACACTTCGTTGTCTGGAGATCGACTCGTACGACAGCGTTGTCGTGCTCGGCCCGGACCCCGTGGCGGGACAGCAGCCGGACGAGGCCGACAACCGGACCCTCGTCACGCTCCTCGTTCTGCAACTACTGGAACGGCAGACGGGACGGGAGCTGCCGGTGGTCACAGAGATGACCGACGACCGCAATCGGACGCTCGCGCCCGTCAGCCCCGGAGCGGATGTGATCATCAGTGGAAAACTCATCGGCTTGCTAATGGCCCAGATTTCCCAGAATCGGCACCTTGCCGCAGTGTTCGAGGAACTGTTCTCTCCCACCGGCAGTCAGATCCACCTGCGGCCGGCGTCGTCATACGTCCTGCCCGGCTGTGAGGCGTCCTTCGCCACGGTCGTCGCAGCCGCGCAGCGGCGCGGCGAATGTGCCATCGGCTACCGCCGCCACGACCGGGCCATGGCCGCTCCCGACCACGGAGTGCGCATCAACCCGGACAAGAACGAGCGACGCTGCTGGACCGGCCGTGACGAGGTGGTCGTGATCGCGCAGGACTGACACACCCTCTCAGAGGTCGTTCTGCTTCGAACCTCGTACGCGGATTCTGCTGGTCGGCATGAGATCCCATGTGCCGCGGGAGATTCGGTCCGTTCCTGGCCGAGATGCCGTGGGGTGGCGGATGCCGTCGATGCAGGCGGTTTCGGATAGCGCGGCAGAAGACCGCGGCAGTGCGGGTGGACGAACTCGAAGCTGAGCTGGAGCGGGTGCGGACGGCTCTGGCGGAGCGGACGAGGTGCTCAGGTTCCATGCGCCCGCCGTGGTATGAGGCCTCACATGGAAGCTTGTGGGCTGCCAGTTCCATGCCGCGATCCCAGGTCAGCGTGCTGCGTAGTCGGGAATCCATGCGCTCGTAGGTCTCGGCCGGAGCGGGAACGACCACGGTGGTGTGGCGGCTGGCGAGTTTCACGACCGTGAGGAACCGTGGCTTCCGGTCGACCAGCGTGGCGACCTGGCTGTTGTTCGAGCCGATCACCAGATCGCCTTCCAGATGCCCGAACTCGCTGCGGTCCTCCGCCGCCTGGGGCCGGTCCTCGATTGGTCGGGCATCGGTGATCTGTGAGCGCCACTGTCCTTTCACCGTGTGGCGCTTGTTCTTCCGGATCGGGCGGCCAGTTCGCAGGCGCTTGGACAGCTCGCGGGGGATCACTTTCCAGCGGGTGGTGTAGACCGATCGGTAGATCGTCTCGTGGCTGATCTCCATCCCCGGGTCGTCACCATGATGCCGACGCAAGTGACCGACGATCTGTGCCGGCGACCACTCCTCCCTCAGCAGAAGCAGCACCGTCTCCCTCAGCGCGGGCCTGCGGGCAAGCAGGCACTGCTTCGGCCGCCGGGCGCGGTCAAGTGCGCGTTCCTGCGCAGCGATTGCCCGGTAGACGTCGCGTCCGCCGTTGTTGTTGATTTCGCGGCTGATCGTCGACACCGCACGGCCCAGCAGGCCGGCGATCGCCCGGTAGGAATCGCCGGCACAAAGCCCGCGTGAGATCTCCTCCCGCTCGCCCATGGTCAAGCTTCCGGCGCGCGCCTTGCGGGGCACGGGAGCGATTCCTCCGTGGTGCTTGAGGACGGTGAACACCGAGCCGGGCGGCTTGCCGATCTGTCTCGAGATGACGCTGATCGACTCCCCGGACCTCCACCGCCGCCACAGGTCGGCCTTCATCTCGTCCGACATCCCCGGCCGACCCAGTCTCGCCACGTATACCGTCCTCAACCAGCGCTGTTGCTCTGACCGGTTGAATCTAAGGTCGCTTTTTTCAGTTTCTCGATGGTCTGCTGCTGTTCGCGGTTCTCCTTGCGCAACCGCCGCAGTTCCTCGCGCTCGGCGCTGGTCAGCTCGCCGGGCTGCCCCTCGCTCTGGTCTGAGCCAAAGGTGCGGATCGGTTGCGAGCGGGCGTTCTTTGACATCTGCACCACCGCCCCGAGAACTTTGTCACCGGGCCCCCTCCTCCCGCACCGGAAGAATCCCCTCGACGCCCCCTGACCGGTCACGGGAGCAAACCGAAGAACAGGCCGAGGCCGCATGGGCACCGCCAGGGCGCTCCACAAGATTTCCACAGACTTCCCCGTTACGGTCCGGCCGCCTGTGCCGAAGGGGTGCGGGCCCGGGGCCACTCGGGGCGACCACGTGCTCCGCGAACGGGCCCTCCGGACCTCACACGCGGCTTGGCCGGCAGTATCGTCCACCGCGCCCGCGGTAGAGCGCTCACAGGAGAACAGGTGATCCAGCGTCAGACATTGGCGGGACGCTACCGCGTCGGTTCCCGCCTCGGCAGCGGAGGAATGGCCGAGGTCTACCTGGCTCAGGACTTGCGGCTCGGGCGTACGGTGGCGGTGAAGACGTTGCGTGCCGATATGGCCTTCGACCCGTACTTCCGCGAGCGGTTCCGCCGCGAGGCAAGGTCGGCGGCGTCACTGAACCACCCGTCAGTGGTGGCTGTCTACGACAGCGGCGAGGAACAACTCACCGGCGGCGGCGTCCTGCCGTACATCGTGATGGAGTATGTGCCCGGGACGACACTCGCCGAGAGGTTGCGCTCCGAGATTCCCCCCACGCTCCAGCAGGCGCTGGAGCTGACGGACGGCGTCCTGCGGGCACTGGAACACGCCCATGGGGCAGGCATCGTCCATCGTGACGTCAAGCCTGCCAACGTCATGCTGACCGCCGACGGCGCCGTCAAGGTGATGGACTTCGGTATCGCGCGGGCCATGTCGGGCCAGGAGACGGCGATCACCCAGGCCTCCATAGTGATCGGCACCGCGGAATACCTGTCGCCGGAGCAGGCCATCGGGCAGCCCGCGGACGCGCGCAGCGACCTGTACGCGGTCGGTTGCCTTTTCCATGAGCTGCTGACCGGACGCCCTCCCTTCCATGGCGGCTCTCCCCTCTCGGTCGCCCACCGACAGGTCCGGGAAACACTGCGAGCCCCCTCGGAGATCGTTCCCGGCATTCCCCCGGAGGTGGACGCACTGGTCCTGAAGGCGCTCGCGAAGGACCCGGCACAACGTCACCAGGATGCTCCGGCGATGCGGGCCGCCGTTGCCGCGGTGCGGACCTCTCTGACGGCCGAAGCTCCAACCACCGCAACCCTCCATATCGACTCGGGGCGGACCGAGTTCGACTTGGAGCGGAGCGAGCCACCATCAGCCGCCACACGCAAGGCAAGGAACCCCCGCCGTCGAACACGCCCCCGCCGCGTCCTTCACGCCGTGGCCGTCTCGCTGGTCATCGCACTCGGCGGTGCAGGAACGTCCGTCTGGTTGACCCTCCACTCTCCCGCCGAGTCCAGACAGCATCAAGTGCCCGCTCCGGACCTGCTCGGAAGAACGCTGCCGGACGCACGGGCCCAAGCCCGGACCACCGGATTCCGCCTGGTGCGCAGCAGCTCGGGCCTCTGCAGCGACCTCAGGCAAACAGGGGGCCGCGTCTGCGGCCAGAGTCCGTCTGCCGGCTCCTTGCTCGATCAAGGCTCGGTCATCACCGTCTTTGTCGCCCCCAGGGACCGGCGCACAGACACCGCATCGGCCTCTACGACACACAACGAGATACTGGTGACGACCCAGTGGGCGCCCAGCGCGGCGCTGTTCGCCCTCGGATCGACACCTCGTTCGTTCGCCCTCGGATCGACACCTCGTTCGTCGACAGCACCAGCAAGTGAGCGAAGCATGCAAAGTGGACTGTCGGGCCGAGACGGGGCTGCCAAACCATGACCACAGTCGTTTCGGTACTGCCACCGAGGCCGCGACCCGCGGCAGGACCGCACCGTGCTACCCCCGCCGTGATGACGACCGCACAGACTTCCGGGGCGTCCTGTCCGAGGGGACCGGAGCGCTCACCGAGTGGGACATCGAGAGGGACATCAATGGAGGGGGACACGATGGTGCCGACGTTCGACGAGACGGCGAAGCTGGTCGGCAGGGCTGCCGACCTGGCACGATTCGACTCGGTGATCGGCCGTGTGGGGCAGGACGATGCCCCCGCCGTGATCGACGTCGCCGGAGACGCCGGCATGGGCAAGAGCCGACTGCTCAGCGAGTTCTGTGCGAGGACGCGGCCGCCCTCACCGCCAAGGTCCGCAAGGAGGTACGCGTCGAGGCCTGATCCACACGGTCGTTGGTGTTGTGGCCGCACAGGTTCGCCGGGTTCGATCAAGCTGCGGTCCTGAGAGGGGGTCCGCCCCGGCGCAGCTGAGCATGCGTCAGACAGCTGAGATGCGGAGCACGGGCTGGGGCAGTCCAAGGCGGTCATGGCGCCGGTGGGTACGAGGGGTGCCGGTCGGTGTCCGTCTGGTCTGGCTGTGCGGAGCCGGTGGTGAGTGGCGGTCGGGGGACCGGGGTGGGTAGTCCGAGGAGGCGTCCCCGGACGGCGGAGGCCAGCAGTGCCGGGTGGAGCAGGCCTGCGGGCGAGCCGACGAGGTGATAGACGCGGTCCAGGGCGCGCTGGGCCCTCAGGTTGCCGTGTGCGGCGAGCCGGTCCACCTCGCCGGACCAGCGGCCGAACAGCGCGTCGAGGCCGGATGCCGGGCGGCCGGCGGTGTGGCGCAGGTCCTCGCCGGTCGCGATGGCCCAGGGGAGGTCCGCCGCCCGGTGAAGCCGGCGCATCAGGCGTCGCTCCCGTCCCGGGCGCACGTCTGTGGCCAGCGCTTGCCGCAGGAGCAGGGCCTGGGTGGAGGCGACGGTGATGCCCTGGCCGTAGACCGGGTTGAAGGCGCACAAGGCGTCGCCCACGACCAGCAGCCCGTCGGGCCAGTGCGTCAGGCGGTCGTAGCGGCGCCGCACATTGTTGGTGCGGCGGTGGGCCGTGATGTCGCCGAGTGGGTGGGCGCTGCGGGTGAAGTCGGCGAGCGCCGGGTCCCGCAGCCGGTTCAGGAAGGCGTCGAAACCGGCCGGGTCGCGGGGCGGCCGGTGGTCTCCGGCGCCTACCGCCGCCACCATCCAGCGTCCGTCTTCGACTGGTAGCGCCACACCGCCGGCCGGTGCGCCCGGAACGGGAAGTATGACGATTCCCGCGACCTTGCCGAGGTGGTCGGGTGGGGCGGCGTAGACGCGTCCCGCGTAGCCGAATCCGGCATCGACGACGGTGGTCGCAGGCTTTTCGATTCCCCATGGCGACAGCCAGTCGGGCAGTCGGGAGCTGCGCCCGGAGGCATCGACGACGAGGTCGGCCCGAACGGGCGGTGCGTTGAAGCACTCGACCATCCAGCCGCCGCCGGTCGTGGTGGCGCCGCGGCTCAGGCCTCGCACCCGCGCACCGCCGCGCAGCTCCACCCCGGGCAGCTCCGCCACCCGCTGCCGGACCAGGTGCTCGACCAGCGGGCGGGTGGCGGAGACCAGTTCGAGCGCCGGTGTGCCGAACGGCGCCCATCCGCGTTCGCCCAGCCACGCCAGGTCGCCCGTGTCCAGCGGCACCCCGCCCGCGGCGACCAACTGTTTGCGCAGCCCGGGAAGAAGTTCCTCGATCGCCGACAGCCCGCGGTGGAGCAGTACATGGGGCTGGCGGCCCTGCGGGACACCGCCGCGCGGCGCAGGCATCCCATGGCTTCGGTTCTGTTCGAGGACGGTGACCGGGCGACCGGTCGCCCCGATCACCGCTGCCGTCAGCAGCCCGGCCATGCCCGCCCCGATGATGACGGTGTGCTCGGCGTTCATGTCGGCTACACCAGCCGGAAAAGGAGCCGCCGCATCTGCTTCAACCACGGTAGCGGCACGAGGCGCCACAGCGGAGCACCGGCAGACAGTGGTATGTGCCCGCGGAGTATGGCCCCGTAATCGAGTGACGCGGTGTGTGGAAAATATCCGGACTTGCAGGCCACGATATCTTTGAAACCCTTGTTGTGGTAATAGCGTAGCTGCGGGTCACGAGGAAGGTCCTGACGTTTTTCGCGCATGTATACCTCCACCGGCATGTCCGGGTTGGCGCGCCGCCATGCCTGGAGACCGGGCATCGGGGAGCCGAGATAGATATCGCGCCAGCCGTGTTTGAGCGCGTGCGGCCAGAAGAACTCGAATATGGCGGTCACCGCGTCCGCGTCGACACTGCTCAGGCTGATTCCGAAGAGCGATCCGGTGGCTTTTGGATGGGGCGTCTCCACCCGGGCGCAGTCGGCCCAGGTGGCCGCTGAGCCCAACTCCGCGGTCGTGATCGGCTTCATGAACAACGAGGCCAGCGCCGCCCCGCCCGTCTCGAACGCCCCTATGCTCAACCCCGGAAACGCCTGGATACGGGCGGCCAGCTCCACGCGGTCCGCCGCCTGGTCCTGGTCCCACTTCGCATGCTCCAGCGTGATGAGCGCCTTGACGTCACCCGGCCGCAGAAAACGAACCTCGATGGAGTTCGAGGGAGTGCCGGATTCCCTGTCGGGGTGGTTCTGGATCAACTGGCGCGGACTGACCATGGCCATGTTTTCTCTCCTGGAAACCGAATCGGAATGCATCTCGATCATGCCGACCGACCGATCGTTAGGGAAGCCCTTCGATATTGCGGACGGGATTTGTGCATGAATTGTTCACCTCACGTTCACGCTCGAAATCCCGTATTCATTCGACGTTCGGAGTGAATGTGATCCCGACTACATTTTCCGGTCCCGCGAGAATTCGCGGGTACTCTTCAAATGGCGTCACGCCTGCCCCGGATTTCTTGGCCGGCGGCCCCTCGCCACCCGTGCAGAAGCGGGCAGGTATTTCGCGTATTTCGCGCGCTCGCAGCGGACACCGCGGATCCGGCTCGCGTGTTCCCCTCGCCGTCTTTCCCCTCCCCGTCTCAGGGAAGCCGTATGACAACTGTGCCCACCGCCGACATCCGACTGTTGCTGGACCTCGAACCGGTTGTGGAGGCCGACCTCAACCGCCACCTGGCGACAGCCAAGGAGTGGTTCCCGCACGAGTACGTCCCCTGGAGCCGGGGCCTCGACTTCGACGGCGTGCTCGGCGGGCAGGCATGGGCCCCCGGGCAGTCCAACCTGCCGGAGGCCGTGCGTACCTCACTGATCGTCAATCTGCTGACCGAGGACAACCTGCCCATCTATCACCGTGTGATCGCTGAGTACTTCGGCCGCGATGGTGCGTGGGGCACCTGGGTGCACCGGTGGACGGCGGAGGAGGACCGCCACGGCCACGTCATCCGGGACTACCTGTTGGCAACTCGAGCAGTCAACCCGGTGGCCCTCGAACGGGCCCGGATGGTCCACCTGGCCACGGGCTTCGAACTCGAGTACACGGGGGCCGCCGAGGCGCTCGCGTACGTGTCGTTCCAGGAACTCGCCACCCGGATCGCACACCGCAACACCGGTCGCCTCTCCGGCGGCCCCGTCTGCGACCAACTGCTGGCCCGGGTCGCCCAGGACGAGAACCTGCACATGTCTTCTACCGCGACCTGCTCGACGCGACGTTCGACCTGGTGCCCGATGCCGCCATGCGTGCGGTCACCAGGGTCGTGACGTCCTTCCGGATGCCCGGCCACGGGATCGACAACTTCGCGCGCAAGTCGGCGCAGATCGCCGTGGCGGGCATCTACGACCTCCGGCTGCATCACGACGAGGTGCTCATGCCCGTACTGCGCCGACTGCGGGTCTTCGAGCGCTGCGGTCTCGGCCCGGACAGCGAACGTGCCCGTGATGACCTGTCGAAATACCTCGCCCGGCTCGACCGCACGGCGAACCGTTTCACCGAGCGGCGCGAGGCCGCCGACACCGTGCCGCCTCGGCCGGTCACCGCGCCCGGGCCGCTGACGACGGCGGCAGGTGAGCGACCGCACGGACCCGGAGAACAACCGGAAGGAGCTGGAAGAAGTGACAGAAGCCTCCGACTTTCGACCGCTGCCGGCGGCCACGGGCACACCCATGGCCCACCTGCACAGCGAGACCCCGGCGGTGTTTCGCCGGATGGGCTCGGACTGGCCGGCCGTCAGCACCTGGACGTTCCGTCACATCGCCTCCCTCGCCCCGTCGCTGCCGGTGCAGCTCGTCAAGGGCAACAGGGAGAAGGACCACACGGCATTCACCGAGTCGACGCTGGGCGAGTACCTGGATTCCCTGACTGTGGGTTCTCTGACCGGGGAATCCCCGGACGGTGACGATCGGACCTACCTGAAGGAGTTCGACCTGCTCCAGCGGTTCCCCGGGCTTCGGGACGATCTGAGTGCGTTGTGGCAAAGGGAGTCCCTGTTCGGTGAGCAGGGGCTTCGTCGTGTGCGGGGCATGATCGCGGCGGGGTAGGGGCAGGCAGCGGACGGCTTGTTGTGGATCGAGGAGGGTGCGATGCCGTCGGTGCTGAGGTTGATGGAACAGCGTGAGGCGCGGGCGAGGCAGGATCTGGAGTCCTGGACGGAGGTCCTGGAGCAGGCTCAGGCGGAGGTGGATGCCGCGCGGGAGCGGGTCGAGCGGGCCCGGGTGGGGCGTGAGGAACTTGTGTCGGTGCTGGCTGGGGAGAGCCCGGTGAATACGCCGGTTCTGGTGCCGTCTGGTGGCGAGATGGCTGCTGCCCTGGGGTCGAGCGGCTCCGGCGTGGGGCATGGTGAGCGGCCGCCGGTGTGGCGGTCGGGCATGGGCGAGGAGGTGCTCAGCGGCCTGTATCGGGAGGTGTTCGCCGCGATGGTGGCCGCTTCGGGGCCGGTGAACGGGGTGGAACTGACGCGGGCGGTGGGCCGGGAAGCGGAGATCAAGAACGAGGTGGAGAAGATCCGGCACCGTGCCTACGTGCTGGAGAAGCGGGGCTGGCTGGTGCGGGCGAACGACGGACGGTTCATGCCCGCGCCCGGGGCAGTCGGCCGGGACGCTTCTCCGGCCAGCGCGGAGCGTCTGCGGCCAGGCGCCGGGACAGTCTGATCACGGCGGCCCACCACACCATCTGGGCGTGGTGGTCGGGGCGGCGTTCGTGGTCGCGGTTGAGGCGGCGTGAGCGGGCCAGCCAGCTCAGCGTCCGCTCCACGACCCACCTGCGGGCCAGTACGACAAATCCGCGTTGCCCGTCGCAGCGGCGCACGACCTCGGTCCGGACTCCGTGACGGGCGAACGCCCTCGCCAGCGCCGGACCCTGGTAGGCACTGTCGACCCACACCAGTTGCAGCAGCCGTCCCGGCTGCTGCATGAACGTCTCCAGCAGTGCGGGGGCGGCCTTGGAGTCGTGCACATCGGCCGTGGTCACGGTCACTTCCAGGAGCAGACCCTCGGTGTCGGTCAGGATGTGACGCTTGCGGCCGTCACGTGACTTGCCGCCGTCGTATCCGCGACTGTCCTCGCCGACGGTCTCGGAGGCGTCCACCGACTGACTGTCGATGATCCCGGCACTGGGCTCGGCGTTGCGGCCTGAGCGTTCCCTCGCCGAATGTCGCAGGCGTTCGTACAGCTCACGCGCATAGTCGTAGGCCCGCCAGCGGCGGAAGAAGTCGTAGACCGCCCGCCAGTACGGAAAATCGACCGGCAGAGCCGTCCACTTCACGCCGTTGTCGACCAGGTAGCGCACCGCGTCGAGCATTGTCCGGTGGCAGTACGCCTCGGGGCGCCCGCCCCGCTTCAGGAGCCAGGCCGGCACCGGCATCGCGGCGCGGACCTCGGCCCACTCCGCATCCGTCATGTCACTGGGATAGCAGGCTGCCCGCCGTCCCGGAGCGAGCGAACCGAACCGGTGCACGTAGCAGTCACACCCAGGGGTGACCGCGGTGGACGCAGGCACAGAGATGCTGCTCAACTGATCGGGCAACGGGCTTCCTTGGTCGTGCTGGTGTCGTAACCGCGTCACTACCAAGGGGCCCGTTCTCTCATGCCCGCGACCGCACCCGAACCTCCGTCCAGATGATCACCCGCGCCGCACACCTCGAACGAAATCCGGTTAGCCACAACGCACTCAGCCGGGCAGCCTTCGCCGGGATTGGGGCCAGGGTCAGGATCACCCGGGCGTCTGCCCTGGTCAGGCCACCTTCCTTGCCCTGGAAGGCGTGCAGTGCGGCGGGGTAGTACTCGCGCAGCAGTGAGCGGACCTGGTTGGCAACCTGCTGGCGGCTCCAGACCGCGTCCTGCTGAGCGCGCGCCAGTACCGCGATGGCCTGGGCGAGTTCGCTGTCGGCGGGCAGCGGCCGGTGCGCGTGCCGGTCGGTGCGCAGGATGTTCGCCAGGACCAGGGCGTCGCCGGGATCGGACTTCTTGCGGCTGACACCGTGGCGGTCACGGTAGCGGGAGGCGGCCAGCGGGTTGATCGCGAAGACCTCGCGGCTGCCGGTGCGCAGGACGGCGACGAGCAGGCCGTGGCTGGTCTCGACGGCGATGGGTATCGGGTTCTCCGGGCTGTCGCCGTGTTCGGCCAAGAGGTCCAGGAGCTTGTGGTAGCCGGCTGCGTCGTCGCTGATGCGGGCTTTGGCGAGCTGGGTGCCGGTGTCGTCGACGAAGGCGACGTCGTGGTGGCGCTCCGCCCAGTCGATGCCGCAGGACACGTTCAAGCTGTCCTCCTGGATCCGTTCGTTTGTGCAGGTCACGAGCACATGCGGGTCACGCGGCGCCCTAATCCCAGGACTCACAGGTCCGCCATCTCAGTAGCCGTTCGCGACACCAGCGCACCCCAGGGGCTCGGTCTATTGCAGAGCTCACGGGCTCGCGGATGGAAGCAAGAGGTAGTCCCTGGAGCGGGCTCGCGCCGTGACGGTCAACGTCCGGCCAGCAGCCGTGAGTTTCGTGGTGATCACGGAGACACCGGGCTGTGCCGCTCTTGACAGAGGCCTCGAAGGACCCGGGGAAACGGAGGCATCAGCCCGGTGCCCGCGTCATCACCGCGATGCACCGACGGGGGTGGGTTCCGTGGCGGTGGCGAAGGCGCCGGGTCTCGCCGCTCTATGCGAAGGCCTCTGGGGCCAGGCTGGCAACAGGCGTTGCCCGACGCCCATGTCACCGCCACGGAACCCACCGGGTGGACAGCGGCACCAATCTCAAAGCGGGTCTCCAGGACCAAGAGGGCCGAAGGCGTTCCGCCGTCCGTCGCAAGCCGCCTGTCGGCCCCTTGTGGGGACCAGACCGAACCGCTCACACCCTGGATTAGGAGAAACGTGCGCTCCTGGCGGCCCGCGCCGCATCGGCAAGGGGTCCGTGGTCGGGCCGACCACGAATCGACAAGGGGGCCTGCTTTGACCCTTGCAGCCCCGGTTCGTCCGTTCCGGCTCAGGGTGGAGGGTTCTCTGTCCTCTGTCCACAGGCTGGCGGGCCGACCCTGCTGGCACGTCACCGTGATCGGCACGGCGACCGTACGTCAGGAGCTGCCTGTGTCCCCCATCGTTCCCTCGCTGCCCCCGCACCTGGTCCAGCTCGGCTTCGACTACGTCCTGGCCGTGGAGGCCGGAGACGACGTCCAGGCCGCGCGTCGACCCGCGCTGACGACATGACACGGGCCGGTGACGGAACGGCTCGACTTGTTCCAGATGGAGCTCCATCAGCCAGCAGGGCCCGACCCGGCTCGGCGGTCATGCCGGGCGCAGGGGCTCGAGCAGAGTGAGCGCCGAATGAGCCGGTTTTCCCTCCGCCGGGGGCATGGCGCTGAGGCTGCGCAGTCGTTCGTTGCGCTGCTCCAGGGCCTGGGCGGTGGTGGGGAAGAGGGTGGCGCCGCCCTGGCTGACCAGCCCCTGGTTCGCGGTCACGAATTGCCGGGTGTCGCGTTCGTAGGCGGCGAAGCCCGCGCCGTGACCCCGGTCCGCGAGGCAGCCGGCGAGCATGTACGCGCCGACGAGCGCGAGGCTGGTGCCCTGTCCGGTGAGGAACGAGGGCGCGTACGCGGCGTCGCCGACCAGCGCGACCCTGCCGCTGGACCAGCGGGGCATGCGGATCTGGCTGACCCCGTCGAAGAACAGGTCCTCCGCCTCGCGCAGGGCTGCCAGCATGCCCGGGACCTCCCATCCCGCGTCGGCGAAGACCTCGGCGACCAGGTCGCGTTGGGCCTGCGGGCCCCGGAACACGTCCATGGGCGGCTCCGGCCGGGCGAAGTTCAGGAAGGCGTGCACCTCGTCGTCGTCCCACACGGCGTACAGTGCCGCGGCCCTGCCCGGGGCGTTCCACATCACGGTCTCGTGGGAGAGCCCGAAGGTGTTGCGCATGGTGAACACAGCGAAGCAGTAGCCGAGGTAGCGGTGGAACTGCTCTTCGGGGCCGAACAGCATCTCCCGGGTGCGCGAGTGCATGCCGTCCGCACCGAACACCATGTCGAACGTACGGCTGCCGCCCCCGTGGAAGGTGACGTCGACCCCGTGTTCGCCCTGGTCGAGGGTGTCGATGGAGTCGTTGAACAGGAACTCCACGTCGTCACGGACCGCCGTGTACAGCGCTTGTGTCAGATCCCCGCGCCGTACCTCCAGGTCCCGTCCCGCGACGCCGCCGGTGACGGCATGCGGGTGAAGGGAGGTCACCTCGCTGCCGTCCGAGTCGAGGAAGGTCAGCCGCCGCAGGTCGATGTGCGCGTCCCGCAGCCGCGGCAGGATCCCCATCCTTCGGACGACTTCCAGTGCGGTGCCGCGCACGTCAATGGGATAGCCACCCCCACGCAGGGTGGGTGCCTTCTCCACGACCGTGACCGCGTATCCGTAGCGGTTCAGCCAGAACGCGAGGGCGGGCCCCGCGATGCCGGCCCCGGATATCAGGACCTTGCGCCTCGGCGTGCTAGGGACATCCGTCAGCTGATCGGTGAGGGTCATTCCTTGACTCCTTTGGGCATGGTGCGAGTGACGAACAGGGCCAGCGACGTGACGACGCCGGCTACGACGAAGCCGGTGACGTAGGCCGATTCGGCCGCGACCTGCGACCCGGAAGGGGTTGCGGCGGTGAGGAGCGCACCACCGAGCTGCCCGCCCACGGCGTAGCCGAGTACGCGGCTCACCAGGATCAGGCTGGTGGCGATGCCGGTGTCCTTGGCATCGACGGCCGTGGCAGTGCTGGTCATCATCGCCGTGACGCACAGGCCGTTGGCCAGCGCGATCAGCGCCTTGCCGACGACGAGGTGCCAGACCTCGGTGTGCACGGACGCCAGGACGACCAGGGAGACGGCCATCATGACGACCCCGGTGTTGACCACGGCACGCGAGCCGAAACGCCGGTCCCCGATACCGCCGAGCGGCCCGGCCAGCGTCGCGGCGACGGCGCCGGGCAGCAGGAAGAAGCCGATCTCGGTGGCGCCGGCGCTGAATCCGTACCCGTCGCCGCGCTCGTCGAGCAGCTGCGGAACGAGATAGACCGCCATCGAGGTGCCGAGGCAGATCACGAATGTCAGCGCACACGCCTTCCAGATCGCGGGCCGTGCCAGCATGTGCAGATCGATCATCGGAGAGGCCGCACGCCGTTCGACGGACACCCAACCGGTGACGAAGACGGCCAGAAAGACGACGAGGGCGCCGAGCACGAGTGGTTGCGAGGCCGCTTCGGGCGCCAACGCGAGTACGAGCATGAGCGTGACCAGTGTCCCGCTCAGAAGTAGCAGGCCGGGCCAGTCGATGTCGGCGCCGTCGGACCCGCCCGGCTGGTCGGACGGCATGAGCCTGTTCACGAGCAGGGTGGCCCCGATGACCGCGATCGTGGGCAGCGCGAACATCCAGTGCCGGGGGAGCTGTTCCGCCACCGGCCCGGCCGACAGCATGCCGACCATCCCTCCCCCGACGAAGAGTCCGCTGACCACCCCGATGGCAACCTTCGACTCTCCCGGGGGCAGGTTTCTGCGCACGACGATGAACGACAGGGGAAGCGCGCCCACCATCGCCCCTTGCAGCACCTGGCCGAGCAGCAGCACGGGCAGGTTCGGGGCCAGGGCGGACACCGTGCCGCCGACCGCGACAAGTGCCATCAGCCGGATCAGGACCCGTTTCCCGCCGTAGCGGTCGCCGAACTTGCCTGCCAACGGCGTGATGAGTGCCCCGGTGATGAGGAGCACGATGCTGAGCAGCGCCCCTTCGGACTGGCTCATGTCCAGTTCGCGTTCCAGGAGCGGGATCGTCGGTGACACCACCGACTCCAGAGCGCCGGCGGACAGTGCCAGTAGACCGAGGGCTCCGACAGCGGCCTTCCCGATGGGGGCCGGGGGAGCCAGGGTTGTGGTCATGAGTGTCCTTTCCGTCATTGCCCGGGTGAGGAAGGGGGCAGTGGGGGGCGCGCACGGCATGTGGCGCTGCCGCCCCGCGGCTTGTGCCGGACGCGGGCAAGGGCCACCGCGGCACGGTGTGCGCTGCTCCGCGGCCCGAGGGACGGGAGCCGATACGGGGTGGGAGCCGGGTACGGGGGCCGATGCGATGCCGGCTGCCGCCCCGGATGGGCTAGGACCAGCGGCGCAGCGTGGCCCGGGCCGGCAGCGTGACCGCCGGCAGGGCCAGGCCGCCGGCGGCGACCGCGAAGCATCCGTACACCAGCGGGGGCACGTACGGCATGTCACCGGTCACGCCGCTCATCATCGGGATCAGCGTGGCCGCGGCGATCGCGGAGCCGAGGACCACGCCCACCACAGCGGCCGGCAGGCCCTCCCGGCGGAGCATCGTCATCACCTGACGCCGGGTGGAGCCGGCGAGGCGCAGCATGCCCAGCTCGCGGCGGCGGTCCAGGACCGTCATCACGCTCCTCGCCGTTGCCGGTGACGACGTACGTGTTCTGGTCCGCCGCCGCGACGACCGGCGCGTTCGCGTACCGTTTTGGCGGCACGGAGGCGCGCAGGCTGGTCTCGAGCAGGATTTTGCAGGCCGAGACGATCCGTGCGGACATCAACAGCGCGAGGAAGGTCCCCACGAAGGACGCGGGCTTGAAGCGCACGGCCTCACGGGCGAGTCCGTTGGGGCGCGTCACGCCGCCGCCCTCGCCATCGCACCGGAGCGGGAGGCGCGCGAGGTGAGCACGGCCATCCGTGCCGCGATCTGCTCCGCCGAACCGCGCTCGAGGTGGTCGGCGAAGGCGCCGTCGGCGAGGAACCGCACACGGTCGCCCAGGCGGCCGCGGCCGGGTCGTGGCTGACCTGGACAACGGTGGCGCCCAGAGCGTCCACCGCGTTGCGCAGCAGGCCGAGGACCTCGGCGGCGGTGCCGGTGTCGAGGCCGCCGGTGGGTTCGTCCGCGAAGATCACGTCGGGGCTGGTGACCAGGGCGCGGGCGACGGCCACGCGTTGCTGCTCACCGCCGGAGAGCTCTCCGGGCCGGCGCTTCGCCTTGTCGGCGAGTCCGACCTGGGCGAGCACCGCCTGCGCCTGGCGCCGAACCTGGCGCTGCCCGGCCAGGCGCACGGGCATCAGCACGTTCTGCTCCACGGTCAGCGACGGCAGCAGGTTGAACACCTGGAAGACGAAGCCGAGGCGGCTGCGGCGCAGCTCGGTGAGCTCGTTCTGGCTCATGCCGGTGATCTCCGTGCCGCCGAGGCGCACGGATCCCGCCGTCGGCCGGTCGAGCCCGGCGGCGCACTGCAGGAAGGTGGACTTGCCGGACCCGGACGGGCCCATGACCGCGGTGAACGTGCCGCGCGGCAGGGCGAGGTCGATGCCCGCGAGGGCGTGCACCGTGCCCGCCCCGCGGCCGTACTGCCGCCGGACGTCGCGCAGTTCGACGGCGAGAGGGACCGTGGCGGCCGAGACCTCGGGCCGGTTGTCCGCCTTCTGCCGCTTGCCCCTGCGTAGCCTCATGTCCCGTCTCCCTCTCACATGCACCCTCTGTGACGGGTGAAGAGTGCGGGGACGGCCTTGCGCCGGGCGTCATACCGGGGAGCCAATGTGGGGGTGCTACCGCGGTAGGGGGTGGAGGAGGGGCGGGGGCGGTCCTACTCGCCCGGAGCGACCAGCCCCGACTCGTAGGCGAAGACCACCGCCTGGGCGCGGTCGCGCAGGTCGAGCTTGGTCAGGACACGGCTGACGTGTGTCTTCACCGTCTGCTCAGCCAGCACCAGCGTCTGCGCGATCTCCCCGTTCGACTGCCCGCGGGCCACCAGCGTGAGGACCTCGGTCTCACGTTCCGTCAGGCGTTTGAGCCGCAGCGCGGGCTTGCCCCGGACGGCGGGACGCTGCCTGGCGAAGTCCGCGATGAGGCGGCGCGTCACGGAAGGGGCGAGCAGCGCGTCGCCCGAGGCCACGACGCGGACCGCCGCGATGAGGTCGGCCGGCGGCGCATCCTTGAGGAGGAATCCGCTCGCGCCCGCCCGGAGCGCCTCGTAGACGTAGTCGTCGACGTCGAAGGTGGTGAGCATCAGGACACGCGGCCGGTGTGTCACACCGGGTGCCGGCTCCAGGAGGCGGCGTGCTGCCTCCAGCCCGTCCATCTCGGGCATCCGCACGTCCATCAGCACGACGTCCGGGTGGGTACGCCGGCTCAGCTCGACGCCCTGCGCGCCGTCGGGGGCCTCGCCCACCACGTCGATGTCGCTCTGGGCGGCAAGCAGGGCGGCGAAGCCGGCCCGCACCATGGCCTGGTCGTCGACGATGATGACGCGCGTCGTCATGTGAAGTCCTTTTCAGTCAAGGAAGTTCAGGGGAAGTCGGGCGGCGACCCGGAAGCCGCCGTCCGGCAGCGGCCCCGTGTCCAGGCTGCCTCCGACGAGCCGCACCCGCTCGCGCATGCCGACGAGGCCGTGCCCAGTGCCGCCCACCTCCAGCGGCCCGTCGGGCGGCTGGGGCGGCGGTCCGTTGACGACCAGGACGGTGAGCCGCGCACCGTCCTGCGGATCGGACGCCGTCACCGACAGCGACACCTGCGTGCGGGCACCCGGCGCGTGCCGCACGACGTTCGAGAGAGCCTCCTGGACGATCCGGTACGCGGACAGGCCGACCGCCTCGGGCACCTCGACGTCGCAGGGGGTGAACTCCACCGGCCCGCGGGCCCTCGCCGTCACTTCCACCAGCTGCCCGATCTGCGCCAGGCCCGGCTGGGGCACGAGCTCGCCGTGCGCCTCCTCGTTGCGCAGCACGCCGAGGAGCCGTCGCATGTCGCCGAGCGACTCGCGCGCGGTCGCCGCGATGGACGTGAACTCCTCCCGCACGTCCGGCGGCAGCCTGTCGAGGCGGTACTCCGCGGTGTCCGCCTGCACCGTGATGACGGACATGTGGTGTGCCACCACGTCGTGCAGCTCACGGGCGATCCGGGCGCGCTCCTCCAGCAGCGTCCGCCGGCCACGCTCGGCCTCGCTGATCGTCTCCTGCTCGACCAGCCTGCGCTGCGCCTCGGACCGCTCGCGCAGCGCACCGCCCAGCAGGAGCGCGACGCCCCCGAGGATGGTGAACAGCAGGCCCATGGCACCGAAGCCATGGGGCGCGACGAACCCCAGGGCCACGTTCGCGGCGGCCGTGGCCAGCCACACCAGCAGCAGTGTCCGACGCCGCTCGCGCAGCCCGAGGGCGAGGCAGAGGCCGACGTACCCGACGATCTCCATGGGCGGGAACGGCCACAGCAGCCGTTCCTGGAAGTCGACGGTGAGCAGGGCGAGCGCCCCGGCGACGTCCGCGACGAAGACCACGTACCAGGCCTGCAGCGGCCGTACGACGGCGAGCGGCAGCGGCGCGGCCTGCGCGACGGCCAAAGCGCCGGCCAAAGCGCCGGCGACGCCTCCGGTCAGGCCGTAGTCGGCGCTGAGGACCACGATGGTCGTGGGCAGCAGGGCGACGCACAGCACGAACGCCACGGCCCACGGCAGCAGCCGCACCCATCGCCGCGAAGCCCCCGCGAGCAGTGCGCGCGGGCGTTCCTCCTCCACTGAGGTCATGTGCACCAGCCTATGTGCGCCGCGACGGCGTCCGGAGTGGCGCAAGGCGTCGGCTCCTCATATGTCGGCACGCAGCGGTTCTCCCACATGTGCCGCAGGGCCTGACGGTAGGAGTCGACGAGGTCGGTCTGCGCGTAGGGATGCCGGGGTCGCGGCAGCGGGCCTTCACCATGGACTGGGCGAGCCTCAGGTGCGGGCGGGGCATGCCGGGGAACAGGTGGTGCTCGATCTGGTAGTTGAGGCCCCGCGGAACCAGTCGGTGAGGAAGCTGCCCCTGACGGTGCGGGACGTGAGGACCTGGAGCCGCAGGTGTCCCCCCTTCTCGCCGTCGGGGTCGGGCATGTCCGTCCCCTTGTGGTGGGGCGCGAAGGCCATGCCCAGGTGCAGCCCGAACCAGGCCTGGTGGAGCGCCGCGAAGACGAGTGCGTGCGTGAGCGGCATGGTCGTCAGGAGGAGGGTGACGTACGCGGCGACGTGGGCGACGAGGAGCGTGCCCTCCACCAGTCGTTCGCGGCCGGTCCGACGGCGCAGGTCCTGGAAGCCGTGGAGCTTCAACTTGCTCCTTATCTACCAAGATCTTCCTGGCTTGCCGATGGCCTTGAGGGTCTCGGGGCGTTTGAAGGTTTTGCCGACGTTGTAGCGGGGGGCTCGGTGTTTGTTCTTGGCACCGCGTGGCCGTCCGGGGCCGGTGCCTCCGAGTTTGGGAACACGGGCCGGGCAGGCGAGCTGAGCGCGGATGTTCCTGAACCCCCGGCGGACCCGGGCCGGGGTGGGCCGGTCGGAGGTGGCGGATTTCTCCCAGGGCCGGCGGAGGTCCATGGCGAGGGGGCGGGCGAGCCGGAGCTGGGTGTGCGCGACGATCAGGAGTCAGGTCCAGCGGTCCGCCAGCACGGTCCGCAGCCGGCCGATGTCGATCCGGCCGTGGTTTGCAACCCCTCGAAGCCCGAGCCCTCCTCGACACCGTGATGCAGGCCATATCACTCCGAAGTGCCCGCGAACTTCAGAAGGTTGCCAGCCGGTCAGACGCCGTCTGGAACCATCCCCCCACCCTATGACGCGGACGGTACATAAACGACAAGCCAAGACGCACGCGACGCGGGCTTGGACGTGCGCGGCGTCAGCGTTCAGCCCAGCGGTCGGCAGTACAGCGCGTCCGGGGTGCGCGACGAGCCCACACGGCCCGTGTACGCGATCCCGGCGGCGTATTCGCCGTCCGCGCACTGCCCCTTGTAGTGCCCCTGGGCGAAGTCACCGCCCTTGGGGGCGGAGCCTCGGTTGTCGCCCCGGTCGAACCAGACCGTGTGCCCACCGGTGCCCAGGGGCGGGCCGGGCGCGGCGGGCACGCACAGCGCGGCGGACACGGCCGCCCCGCGCACGCTGTAGCCGGTGAGGAAGTGCCGGTCGGGGCACTGGAGTTTGGTGTAGCCGCCCGCCCAGTCCCGGCCCGGTACGACATACCGCTCGTCGACGACCACCCGGTGCCCGGCGGCCGGGTCCCACCCGGGCCCGGCGGACACGTCCGAGCACAGGCCCCGATTGCCGGTGTGGCTCAGCCCAAGCAGGCGCAGCCCGTCCGGGCAGACGGCCTTACGGGCCCCGGGGTCCCAGTCGGGCAGGGCGCGCATGCGCCGCGAGGCGACGAAGTCACCGTGGTCCGGGCTGAGCATCACCCACTCCGGCACCGGGTCGACGTGACCGGTGCGGCCCGGGGCCCCGGTCAGCCGGGCCCAGGCGGCGGCCCGCCAGTCGTCACCGTCGTACACGCCCATACGGTCGCCAGCCGCGTCCCAGTGGAGCAGGGCCCAGCCGTTGCCGGTGCGGTTCTCGTGCCGTCCGACGAGGGGCCAGTACGCGAAGTCGGCGTCGGTACGGATGAGTTGGTCGACGAAGTTCTCGAACCAGGCCCGTGGCCGCACCCCGGTCTCCGCCCGGCCCCCGACGCCGAACTCGCTGATCCAGACCGGGGCGGTGAAGTGCCGGTTCTGCTCGCCGGTGACGAAGAACGCCTGCCGGGTCAGTACGTCGACCAGCTCGGCCGGGGTCAGATCGCGGTAGCGGGGGTCGCTGGTCTCGCCGATCCCGGTGGCGCCGCTGTGCCGGGGGCCGGTGTAGTCGTAGAAGTGGGCGGAGTAGACGAGCTTGCCGGAGTCCACGAGGGTGTGCGAGAGACGGCGTACGGGCTCCAGGGTGGGGCGTTCGTGGGGCAGGCCGTCGACGGGGACGCCGGTCCAGTTGATGCCCTCGACGATGATCAGCAGCTCGGGGTTGGCCTCCGTCAGGATGCGGTCGCCGACGCGCTGGGAGGCGGCGAACCAGTCGTGGGCGTCGCCGAGGCCCCAGTTGGCGTCGTCCCAGATGTCGCGGCGCACCTCGTTGTAGAGATCCGCGCCGACGACGCGCGGGTTGTCGCGGTAGCGGCGGGCCATGAACAGCCAGTCGTCCTCCCACTCCCGGTCCGAACGGCTCGCGTTCCAGCGTTCGTTGCCATCGACCCCGCAGTACCAACGGGTGGTGTTGGTGTGGTTGTTGAGGATGACGGCGAGACCGGCGGCGGTGAGGTCGCGAACCACGGCGTCGTACACCTGGAGGGGGGTCCGGCCGCGCAGGGCGGGGTTGGCGGCGACGGCGTCGTCCGTGACGGGGACGCCGTCGTGGATCATCTCGTTGGAAAACGGCAGCCGGACGCTGTTGATCCCGATCTCCCGGAACCCGGCGATGATCTCGGCGACCGGGGCGCGGTCGAGGCCCAGCGGTGTCCGGCCGGAGTTCTCCCCCGCGTGATGGTTCGCGTCCTCGTCCACGCTCCCCGAGCCGTTCCAAGTCCCGCTCGCGCCGTGCCAGTTGCCCGACCGCAGCTTGAAACGGTCGCCGTCCGCGTCGACGATCCAGCGGCCCCGCGTGCTCAGCGGGGCGGTCCAGCCGGCGGCGGACACCGCGGCACCGGCGGGCTCCTGCGCGTCCGCGGGGACGGACACCAGCGGCGACAACAGGAACACGGCGGCCAGCGCCGCCCTGACGAAGGTTCCCCGCACGGTGACCCTCCATGAGATCCACGAGATCCACGAGACCCGCCGGACGGGACCCGCCCGACACTGTTGTCATGGCGGCGTCATCATGGCGGGCGCCATGCGATTGGTCCAGGCCTGTGACCGCCCCCTCCCGTAATCGTCATGCGTAGGCCCTTCTCGCCCCGGGTCGAGAACTCAGCCTGTTTGCACGGCAGTTGGGAGGGGATGAAACCCCCGTGGGCGTTGAGGGGGAAGTCGGATGAAGTGGCGTCGGCGGTCGCGGTCGGGTGCACCCGATGACGGCCGCGGCACAGGTGGCACAGGCGACCCCGGCGACACCGCTCTCCAGCGGCGCGTGGGCGAGCTGTTCACCGAGGCGCAGGTGCTGATGCTCGGCGGGCGGCCCGCCGAGGGCGTGGCCCTGCAGCAGGAGGCCCGGGGGCTGATGTACGGCCTGATCGAGCGGAACCCGGCCGACCACGCGGCCAAGGAGATGCTCGGCAACCTGCTGTACGGCCTGGGCTCCACGCTGACCAGCGCGGGCGAACCGGGCGAGGCCCTCGACGCGCTCACGGAGTGCGCGGCCGTCTACGAGGAACTCGCCGCGTCGGCCGCGCCCGGCGAGGAGAGCGCGTCCACCATGGTGCCGCTCCTCGCCGACGTCCACGCGCGCAAGGCGCACGCGCTGGGCCACGGGGCGTCCGCCGTCGTCGAGTCGGACGAGGCCGTCGTCACCTGTCTGGAGCTCGACGCCGGTGAAGCCGCCAGGCCCATCTGCTCGACTTCCCCTGGGTCCTGAGCCTGAACGCGGGGTGCTCTACGACTGCGGCGACCGGGACCTCGCCGTCTGCTCGGCGGACCGGGCCGTCCGCTACTACATGACGGACAGGGCGAGGAGATCAACAGCGATCCCCTCGCGCGACCCTCCAGGTACGCGGTGCGTAGGTCGACGGCCATGTCGCCCGGGGCAGCGGGAAGGCGGCCGCCCTGGCCGCCCTTGGCCTTGGCGGCTCGCAGTCCCCTCGCCGACCGCGACACGTACTTCGCGGGGGGCGCGGAGGGATACACGAACTACCCCGCGATGACCGGCTCCTACTACTGATCTGGGCGCGCTCTTCAAGCGACTTGACAGCGTGTACGAGCCTGCGGTGCGCGAGTGGCAGAAGTACAAAGACCATCGACGCCACGTGCCGTCTCCGGCCACCTCCAGCCGGCTCAGCTCGACAGTCAGCGGGCGATTGAGATCGCGAAGGGTGTGAATCCGGCGGACCGGATGACGTGCGGTACGAACAGGATCGCGGCCTCTGTGGCGCGGGCGGTCTGGATCCCGCCGAGGTCGGTGATCCATTCCTTCTGCCAGCCGAGGTCGGTGAGCAGTTCGTGGACGGTCTGCTTGGCCTGCAGATCCTCACCGGAGAGGAACGCGGTGGGAGCCTGGACGAGCGTGGCCGGCGAGGTCATCACCGGGAAGAGCATGGTGTTGAGTGTCTTGACGACGCGCGTTTCGGGGAGCGCTTCCTGGAGTTGTTCGGCGAGGCTCGAGCCGGGGTGGAGCAGATCGGCGGGCAGTCCGTCCGGTCCGTCGGTGGTGGCGTTGGAGACGTCGACGAGGATCTTGTCCCGGAGTTCTTCACGCAGAGCGGCGAGCCGGTCCAGCGAACCGGCACCCGGGGTGGCGTTGATGACGATCCGGGCAGTCCGGACGGCGGCGACGCCCGACGTGCGGTCCGCCACGGTCACTTCGTGTCCCGCCCGGGCGAGGGCTGCCGCCAGGTTGCCGCCGACGCGACCGTTTCCGAGAACTGCGATCGTGGTCATGATGATCTGGTCCTTCCGTGCGTGCAGGGTGTGGTGCGCGGTCAGCGCGAGAGCGTGGCTGCGGCCTCGGCGTGGACGCCTGGCGCGGCGGCCAGGAAGCTCTGACTCTGCGGGGTCCAGGGGCGGCCCTCGGCATCGGAGATCCGTCCACCGGCCTCGGTGACGAGCAGCGCTCCGGGAAGCAGGTCCGCGCGGGCGCCGGCGAACTGCCAGAAGGCGTCGATGCGGCCGGCGGCCACGTTCAGCAGGTGCAAGGTGGCGGGCACGGCGACGCGCACGACGAGCGCGTCGAAGAGCATCGCGGTGATCGAGGAGCCGACGCGCCGCACGACCTTTTCGTCCTCGTCCGGCCGGGCCTGGCTGGTGGCCACGATGCTCAGGGCGAGGTCCGCGCTCTGGGAGACATGCAGCGGCCGGCCGTCGAGGTGCGCGCCCGCGCCGGTGAGCGCGGTGTAGGTCTCTCCGGTCAACGGCAGGTGGACCGCGGTGAGCACCGGCTGGTTCTCACGCACGAGGGTGGCGGTCACCGCCCACTCCGGCAGGGCGTGCAGGTGGTTCACGTTGCCCTCGGCCGGATCCACGACCCACCACTCGCCGGGCGGCAGCGCCCCGCCGTCCAGTTCGTCCTCCACCCAGCCGGCCGTCGGAAGCAGGCCCGTGAGGCGGGGACGCAGGATGTCGAGGGCCGCGTCGTCGTTGACGGCGAGCGCGCGCATCAACTCTTCGCGGCTCTGCGGGCTGGTCACCTCGCCGAAGCGCTGGCGCAGCGCCGAACCCGCCTCACGTACGGCGATCGCGGTCTGGGCGAGCAGGTCCGCGTCGGAGACGGCGACATCAGTGGTCTGGAGCGTTTCGGGCATGGTGGTATTCCCGTCTGAGAAGGGGTGTTGAGTCCGGTCGAGGGCCCAACTGCGCGTTCTTTCCTGCGCTTTCGCCTCAACGGTATGCAGCCCCACAGTTAACTTCAAATGCATGTCAGGCACGTCTAGGATTACCCACATGCAATTGGACTTGAACCTGCTCGCCGCCCTGGACGCGCTGCTGGAGGAGGGCAGTGTGGCCGGGGCGGCGGCGCGTCTGCATGTCACCGCCCCCGCGATGAGCCGGAGCCTGGGCCGGATTCGGCGCACGACCGGGGATCAGATCCTGGTGCGCACCGGCCGTACGATGGCCCCGACGCCGTATGCGATCGCCGTCCGGGAGCAGGTGCATGAGCTGCTGCACCAGGTCCAGGGGGTGCTGGCACCGAGCCGTGAACTCGATCTGGCAACGTTGGAGCGCACGTTCACACTCCGCTGGCACGATTCCCTGGTCGCCTTGAGCGGCCCCGCGTTGCTCGCCGCCGTCCGCGACCAGGCGCCGGGCGTGCGACTGCGCTTCGTCGCGGAATCGAGCACCGACACCCCGGAGTTGCGGCGCGGCGAGGTCGACCTGGAGGCGAACGCCAACCGCCCGAACGCACCGGACATTCGTGTCGAGAACGTGGGCGAGACCCACCTCGTCATCGTCATGAGGCAGGGGCACCCCCTCACCCGCGTCGGCACCGTCACCGCGAAGCGGTACGCCGCCGCCGAGCACATCACCGTCTCGCGGCGTGGAAACCTCGGGAATGCCATCGACGACGCCCTCGCGCGGCTCGGCCTCTCCCGCCGCGTGGTGGCGACAGTGCCCACGGAAGCGGCCGCGCTGGAGTTCGTGCGCGGCTCCGACAACCTGATCAGTGTCCCCGAAGCCACCACGCGGCCGGCGGCCGCCGACCTGGGCCTGGTGGTGCTCCCCCTCCCGCTCGAACTGCCGTCGGCACCGATATACCTGTCATGGCATCAGCGCTACGACACCGACCACGCCCACGCCTGGCTACGTCGGCTGGCACGAACCACCCTGGCCAGGTGCGGAGCCTCGTAGTCGGCGCCGTCAGGTCACCGCACCCGTACGTCCACGGTCCACGCGACCACCACGGCGATCTGCTGGACCGTCAGCGGCGGCGTGTCCGTGCGGGTGCCGGCCGTGGAAGGCAACGCCTTGCAGTCACGGGCTGGGTCTGCCACCACTCTGTCCGTCGCGGACTCCGACCTGGCCGTGCCGGCCCTCACCACCCGTAGCTTCTTGGAGTTGTTCGAGCTGGTCGGCCACCCGGCCCGGTGAGCCGACGAACTGGGTGTCGAGGCGATCCTGGACGAGGGCCCGGTCCTCGCCGGTCCATGGGTGGGCGCGCGCTTCCTCCGGCGTCGGGTACTCGATGGCGCCCTCGGCGGTGCGGATGCTGCGGACCCACGGACCGTAGCCGGTGGCGAGTGCGCGGGCGGTGTCGTCGTTCTCGGCGACGACGACGTCCGCCGAGACGCTGACGTACGGCTTGTCGAGGAACTCGGAAGGCTGGAAGAAGGGCCGGTAACCCTCCACCGCCTCCAGGACCATGGCCGTCGGTCGTCGATCTGCTCCGCGTAGTCCTGTGACTCGGCGCCCTGCAGGAGAAGCAGCCTCCGTTGCAGCGCGATACGGGGTGACCCGAGCAGATGCTCGAAGGAGAAACGGGGCGGAATCAACAGGCCGTTCGGAGTGCGGCCGTCGACGACCGGGGTCGCCTTCGGCAACGGTGCGGCCGGCTGTCCCGGCGGACGGCCGCCCGAGCGGCCCAGGCCCAGATCGAAGCGGCCGTTGGCGACGAGGTCGTGCTGGCGCGGGTCCGCGAGACCGCCCAGTGAGATCACGTCCAGGACGCCTGCGCGGAAGCATTCCTCGACGAAGTCGGCGAGTTGCTCGGAGGTTCCCGCGGCGGCCCAGTGTCCGGTGTCCTGTGCCGCGGTGATGAGTTCCCGCAGCGTGCAGCCCTGCCGCGCGCGCTTCTACCCCGCGGATGGCTCTGCGACGACCACCGGCCGTAGCCGATAACACAGGGCCACCCGAGTGAGCGCCCTACCCGCTACCGATCACTCCCACGGCTACCCGCTCCTGCTCGATTCCCGCCGCCCGCGCCAGCACGTACCAAGATCCGGACCATTTCCGGACCATCCCGCGCCAGAAGGCCGCGCCAACTACCGTCTTGGCTGTTCAGCAGGGGTACGGCTGCTGTACCACCAGTAGACCGGCGTCCCCATGGACGTCCGCGCACGTTTCCGCATCGGAAGCGTCAGCAACACCTTCTCCAGCGTGGTGCTGCTCCAACTCGTCCAGGAGGGGCGGCTGGAGCTCGACGCTCCGGTGAACCGTCATCTTCCCGGCCCGCTGCCCGACGACCGGATCACGGTGCGCCACCTCCTCACCCACCGCAGCGGGCTCGCGGACTACACCAACGCGATGTTCGAGCAGACCGTGCCCGGCTTCGAGGCGGTCCGCAACCGGGTGTTCAGCTACCAGGAACTCGTGGACCTTTCGCACCAGACCTCTGGTCCGCGCGCATCTGCATCAGTGACCGCCTCGAGCGATACCGCATACCGACGATCAGGAGGAGAAAGCACGTAAAGCCGCACTCGGCGCGCTCGTGGCATTGACAGCGGTGCTCGCCGCTATTACTTCCTTGCGAAGTTGCCAGTGTCGGCTTCGGTGAGGATCCCGAGTTTGACCAGGCGTTTCAGCTTGGCGCGGGTGCCTTCGACGCTCTTCGGCAGCAGTTCGTGGCCGAAGGCTTCGCAGACGTCCTTGGCCCGCAGCGGCCGGGTCGCGTGGTTGAAGGCGGCGAGGATGCGGGGGTAGTCCGGGTGCCCGGGCAGGTCCGGCGCGACGGTCGGGAGCCGGTCGGCGAGGCCGGTGACGGTCCTGCGTGTGATCGCGAGGCCGGGGCATGCGCGGGGCCGTACGGGTGAGACGAGGGGGCCGTACGGGTGGCGGTCGCGGCGGACTCCCATCCGCGCCTGGCGGGGCGGCGGATTCCCTGCAGAGCTCCGGGCGACCTTGTCCGGGGCATCGGGAAAGGGAAGAGAACATGCGTAAACGAGTGATGGCGGCTTTCGCCGTCGTGCTGGCGGCCTCGTGTGCGGCCCCTGCGCTCGCGTTCGGCAGCGTCCCGGCCTCGGCCGGGGGCGGCGGGCTGACCGCGATCGGCCTGACGGAGAGTCAGCGGCTGGTCGAGTTCGACGTCGACAGGCCCGCCCATGCCTGGTCGTTGGGCAAGATCTCCGGGCTGGCCGGGGACAGCAGGCTGGTCGGGATCGACTTCCGCGTGCAGAACGGGAAGCTGTACGGCGTCGGCGACAGGGGTGGCATCTACACCCTGGACGCCCGCGCGAAGGCGAGGAAGGTCTCCCAGCTGACGGTGGCGCTGTCGGGCACCGCGTTCGGTGTCGACTTCAACCCGGCCGCGAACCGGCTGCGGGTCGTCTCCGACACCGGGCAGAACCTGCGGCACAACATCGACGACCCCGCCGCCCCGCTGACCACCACCGTCGACGGAACGCTCACCAACCCGACCACGCCGCCGTCGACCGCGCGGGGTGTCACCGGCGCCGCCTACACCAACAACGACCTCAGCACCGCGACGGCGACGACCCTGTTCGACCTCGACACCATGGCCGACCGGATCTCACTGCAGTCCCCGGCCAACGCCGGCACCCTGGCGCCCACCGGGAACCTCGGTGTCGACGCGGCCCTGGACGCCGGGTTCGACATCTACTACCACCCGACCAGCGGCACGAACCGCGGCTTCGCCGCCATCGCCACGGCCGGTGTCCACCGTCTGTACGGGGTGAACCTGCTGACCGGAAAGGCAACGGACAAGGGCTCCTTCCCGAAGAAGTTCCAGGTCACCGACCTGGCCCTGCCGATCGACCAGAAGTAGCCGCCAAAGACGGCGGCGGTGGTGGCGGTCTGCGGGAACTGTCTCCCGCAGACCGCCCGGCTCGCGTGCACGGGGGCGCCGGAACCGGTGCCACATGTACCGGGATACAGCCGCCGTTCACGGACCGGATTGCCGGGTGCGCTCGACGGCCGGCGGCGGGGCAGCGGGACGAACCCGGAGATTCCCTTCGGGCTGGCAGCAGTCCAACAGCGAGGTGTTCGAATAGCGTTCGAACCAAGTCACGGCATTGGCCCCGAAGGGGCGGGCGGTCCGGACGACGGTGCTCCCGGGGCCCGTCAGCCGCAGCCGGAGAGGAACTTCCTTCGCCGCCTGGGCATCGTGGAGCGGGACGGGGCGGACGACCTCCACATCGACTACGACCGTCAGCAGGTCGCCTGTCCCCAGGGCCAGGTCAGCGGGCAGGTACGGCCCCTACCCGACCTCCTCGCCCACCGCGGCCCCGCTGATCGTGGCACGATTCACCAAGAGCCAGTGCCGCCCCTGCCCGGCTCGCGCCCAGTGCACCAGTACCGCCGACAGCGCCCGCACCGTGGGCTTTCCCCCGCGCGAGCTCCGCGACCTGCAACTCCGCGTCCGTGCCGAGCAGCAGACGCCCGAGTGGAAGACCCGCTACGCGGTCCGCTCCGGAGTCGAGGGAACGGTCAACGAGTTCGACCACGGACACGGCATGCGCCGCTGCCGCTGCCGCTGCCGCTGCCGCTGCCGCTACCGAAGGACAGAGCAAAGCCCATGTCCAGCACGTTCTGACGGCCATCGCCATCAACATCGAGCGCCTCAGTGGTCTCCCACCAACCGAGAAGGCACCCCCTTCCCGACGACCGACCGCCTTCCAGAGCTACCTCGACCGGTGCCGGATCTCCAGGCCAAAATCCTGGCGCGCCCTGGGCACCTGACCTCGGCAACTCCAATAACCCCGAGTCAAGAATCAAGCTCATGAACTCACCGCGTGCTGTTACCTGACCTCGACGGCGTACGAGGCGCCGGGGAACTCCCATCCGTCGGTGCCTTCGCCGATGTCCTCGACGATGACGTCGTCGATGAAGTGGTCCTCGAACTCGTCATCGGAGAGTTCGCCGGCGAACCAGAGTTCCTCGATCGCGTCCCACTGGCCCCGGGTGCCGTCGATCCGCAGGGGCGCGGCGTCCACGGTGCCGCGGGTGCGTTCGTCGTCCCCGGTTTTGACGATGCCGCTGATCTCGTACTGGCCTCGCTTGATGTGACGGGGGATCGGGTCGGCAGGGACGACGGCGACGTTCTCGTACGCGGTGTGGATGATGTCCAGGTAGCTGCGGCGGACGTTGTACTCGGCGTCGGACAGCCAGTTGATGAGCGTCTTGGCCGTGACGTGGAGACCGGCGTCCGCCAGGGCCTGCTGGCCGCGGTGGGTCGCGGTGAGCTGACTGAGCTGGGCGTGCCAGTGTTTGGCGTTGTACGACGATAGCCGGTGGCGGGGGGTGACCTGGGTGCGCAGGAGGTCGTTGAGGGCGGCGCCCAGGGAGTTGCCGCGTCCGGTGGGACCGGCCATCAGTCGTCACCTTCGAGGATGGTCTGGCCGGCCTGGACGAACTTGCGCTTGACTTCGCCGAAGCCGGTGCCGATCCGGTACGTGGACGGCGGGGTGCCGGGCGGAGTCCAGAAGATGGCCTGGTCGACGTTGCGCAGGGCGACGAGTGTGTGGCCTTCCTGGACGGCCTTGAAGGCGACGGTCCAGTGGCGGACGGATGCCTCGGCGACCATGCTCATGCGCCAGTCCGGCCGCCAGAACGGTGAGCGCTGTGCGGGGCGCTTGGGCCACAACAGGCGCAGCGCGATGGACAGGCGGGTCTTGTACGCCTTGTAGGGGTCGCCGCCGGCCTGGACGAGTTCGGTGCGTGCCTTGCGGGTGGCCTCGTAGAAGGGCTTGAAGAGGGACTCGTTGGCCTTGCCTGTCCAGGAATCGTGGATGGCCGGCATGGCGGCGAGGTGGTTGTCCCGGACGAGCTTCATCAGTTGCTTGATGTGGGGGGTGGTGACCCACACGTGGCCGTTCTCGTCGGGACGGTCGATGATCCGCCCCAGGGGGTGCGGCATGTCGGTGCGGGCCCACTCCGGGATGTCGATGAGGTAGATGCCTGCGCCGGCCTTGTCGTACTCGTCGAGCGGGCCGGTGTGAAGGAGCTTGTTCGGGGCGAGGGGAACGGCCGAACAGGCGGAGGGGAAGGACCCGTTGCGGTCGATCAGGCACAGCACGCCCTCACCGAAGGACTCAGGCACGTCGAGTTGGTCGCGGCGCACCCGCTTGCCGTTCGCCCGGATGTGGGGAACGCGGCTGGCGGTGACGCCGGGGTGGACCCAGCGAGGCTCGCCGTCCATGTGCTCGGTGATCAGCGGCCACGGGCCGCTGTCGCGCTCCTCCTTGCGGATGACCTTGATCGGGTGCATCTTCGAGCGGCCGACCGAGTCCTTGAGGATCTTCAAGGCAGGGAAGACGTGGCCCTCGGGTTCGTCCTCCTCATCCCCCGGCGCCAGACCGTCCTCGCCGTCCTCTTCCCCGTCCTCGGGCACGCTGGCCCGGGCCTGTGTGTTGTCCACCGGGGCGTGAACAGCTGCACCAGTGGCTTGGGGCTGCCCGGCGCCTCCGGCAGTGCCGGCGGACTGGGACGTGCCGTAGGGCCGAAGCGCGTTGGCGAGGCGGTGGCCCTCGTGGGTGTCCGGCCACTGGGAGACCGTGGCGGCGGCCTGGAGCAGCGACGGCAGGAGTGCCGTCAGCGCGCCTTGGTCGCCGCTCTTGACCGCGGTCCGCCAGGCGGCCAGCTCGCGGGTGAGGGCGGCGGGGATCCCCTGGTGTCCGCCGGCCGTGTAGGGAAGTGCGGCTTCGGCCAGCTCCCGCGCTGCCGTCTCGCCGACGGCCGCCGAGAGTCCCGGTCCTGCCGGGCTGTCGGTGTGTTCGAGGGGCGCGGCACCGGCGTCGAGGAAGCGGGCGTGGACCAGATCGGGCTGAAGGTACGCAGAACCGATCGTGCCGAAGTCGCGCTCCGTGACCGTCACCTGGACCCGGGCCGGGTCCTCGGTCGGCGTGAGGGTCAACGTGACGTCGGCGTCCAGGAGATCCAGGAGTGCGGGGTCGTCGCTGTCCACGATAGCGAGCACGGGTACGTGCAGGGTGCGCGCGAGAGTGGCCAGTACCTGGGAGGCCGCCGGGAGACGCTCCCCGGACAGCGGCAGGCGAGCGCTGTGGACGGTCTGCAGGCGGTCGACGACCACGAGGGCCAGGCCCTCCATGTGCGGGGCGGTCTCCCTGATGTCCTCGGCCGTCAGGTCGCTGCCGTCGTCGATCATCAGGAGGTCGCCGGCCTGGACGAGTTGGTGGGCGATGTTCTGCTCATGCTGGGTAAGGCGGCCCTGCTTGAGACGCGCGTACTCGCCGCCGGTCTCGGCGGAGATGATACGGCGGAAGATGTCGTCCCGGTTCGGCCCCGAGGCCGCGTACAGGACCATGTCGTGGTCGACAAGGGCCGTCTTCCGTGCGGCCGCCAGACCCAGCAGGCTTCCGCCGACGCTCGGGCGGGCTGCTACGAGCGTCAGCTTGCCCCGCTGCAGACCGCCGGTGGCGGTGTCCAGGCCTGACAGCCCGAAGGTGGGGCCGCCGACAGGGCCGTCGGTGAGTACGGAACCGATGGCGTCACCGAGCGTGGCGAGCCTGCGGGGCGTGCTGCCGCGGTCCTGGCTGCCTTGACTGTTCACCGCACCTCCTGCGGACGCCGCGCCGGGGTACGCAGCCGTGTCGGACGAGAGGGCATCAGGAGAGGAGTCGGCGGGGAGCAGCACCGCGACCGGGGTCGTGTTCCGCAGGAGCACCTGCGGCTGACCCTGGGCCGCCAGCGTGACGAGGTCACCGAAGTCCCTCTGCGCCGTACTCAGCACGTGAGCCGGGAAGGCATCGGTCCTCCGGGCTGCCGGGAACCGGTCCAGCGGCACCAGCAGAGCGCGCACCTTGTGCTTGGTGATCAACGTGGTGCGCCCCTCCTCTTCGACGAGCTTCACCAGCGAGTACAGGCTGTTCCGCGCCGTGGTCGCGTTGATCGCGCCCTCTTCCTGCGGTGACTGACTCACTCACCCTCCCTATGATCTGAACCACCCACAATCATAGCCGAATCCACTCAGTCAACTTGTAACGCCACTGAGTGTTTTAAGACTCTCACTTACTATTGGTGATCCTGTAATGGGTGGGTTGACGGGTCGGGGTGCCACAGCCGATCAGAAGCGAACAGCGGGAAGGCCGGGACCACCGGCCCCGGCCTCCACTCCGCACCGTCCGCAGACGATCACACCCGCCGAACTGGCGGACTCAGCTCCCCGTCACCGACTCCTGCACCCCGGGCTCGTCCTTGTACGCGACGTGACCGACGGGCGGAGTAGGCCGCGCTCAGCTTGGCGTTTTAACCTCAAGGGTCGGCCCGGCTTCATCGTGAGGACTTCACTGCATGTCCAATCGCGATGAGGCCGACACCGACGACCAGAAGCGATGGGGAGCGCAAGTTCCAGCTGATCAGTATCAGGATCGCCCCTGCTCCCCAGAATCTGGGTTGCCGTACTTGCTGCTGAAGCCATCGACCGGGCATACGGCCGAGCAGCAGAGCGTGCACCCCGATGGCGGCCAGGACGATGGCGAGGGCGACCAGCACAAAGCCCAGCACAAGGAACGTGAACAATTCCCTTCCCCCCGCTTCTGGCTGTCACGCCGCATCGCTATCCAACCCGACTGCCGTGAAGATCTCACTGCCGGGGCGGGTGTGACGTTTGACGTCGGGGCTTGGTGCCAACTTTGTGATGGGCCGGACGGGTGTATGCCTCGCCGGTCGCGAGAACTCTCCCCACTCCACGGCGGGTGGCCAGCTGACGATTCTTCGAGCCTGGAGGTCCTCCGGGTCCGGGACGAGATGGTTTCGGTGCACCGGCGGGGGAGCCGGTCTTCGTGCGCAGGTTTCTGAACCCCCGCCGGACGCGGGAGGGCGTGAGCTTGTTGGCCTCGGTCGGCTTCTCCCAGGGCCTGCGCAGGTCGGCGGCCAGCGGTCGGGCGAGCCGGAGCTGGGCATAGGCGGCGATCACCAGCCAGGTCCACCGGTCGGCCGCTTCGAAGCTGCGAAGCCGGGGCTTGGTCCAGCCAAGGGTCTGTTTGAACAGGCGGAATGTGTGCTCGATGTCGAAGCGGCGGAGGAAGGACTGCCAGCAGCGATCGACGTGCACTTGGGTGGCGCCGGTGCGTGACCACTACAGCCAGACTGGCTTGTTGACTCCGCCGCTGGGCAGCTTCTGAACGACCAGGCGGATGACGGTTCCCTCGATGATGGGCAGCGGGCCGTTGTGGTCGAGCCAGGCGGCCCGGCGGGTCAACCGCGGGTGCAGTCGGTCCCACGCTTGTGCGGTGGCCTTTCCGTAGAGCCGGGTGTCCGTGGCCGTCACGGCCTTCTCGGTGCCCCAGGTTGTGGGGTCGCCGAAGACGAACCCGCCGCCGTGCTTGGGCGGCCGGCCGCCCTTGGGGTTGGCCAGGTGAAACTCTTCGCGGGAGGGTGTCGGACGCCTCATCACCCGGTCTGAACGGAGTCGGCCGAGGATCTCGACGGGCAGGCCGTCCAGCAGGTGGGCGATGCGCGGGGCGTCGTATCCGGCGTCCAGCACGACCATGATTCCCGGGTCGCCCGGCTTCCACTGGCCGGCCGCGACCAGCCGCTCGACGACCTCACGGATCTGCATGGTGGTCACCGCAGCGACATCGACACCGAGCTCCAGACGGACCGCGTCCAGCACCGCCGTCCCGGCGCAGATGTCGGGGAAGTTGCGGCGGAAGGTGGTGTTGGCGAGGCCGAGCCGGGTGGCGAGGCCGAGCACGCTGGGGACCCGGCCGAAGAAAGTTACCTCGCCTCCCGGGAGGGCAAGCAGACGAAAGCGAAGGCGAACCACACCGGAGCGCCCGGTCACCTCGTGTCCCGGCGCGCCGGCAGTGCACGGGCCGGCGCCAGGTCAGCGGGCCGCGCGCCGGTTCAGTGCGCCGCGTCGAGCCGGTGGCGTTGTTCGGCGGTCAGCTCCAGGTCCACGGCGGCGAGGTTCTCCTCCAGCTGCGCCACCGAGGAGACCCCCGCGAGTGGCACGATCGGGAGCGGGCCGCCCAACTGCCAGGCCAGCACGACCTGGTTGACGGTCGCCCCGGTCGAAGGCGTTCATGGCGCCCTTCCAGCGCATGGTCCAGCGTTTGCGGCCGGCGCCGGTCGGGTCGAGGCTCATGACCGCCATATAGACGCACTTGAGCGCGGCCTGCTCCGTGGGGAAGTGCCCGCGGGCACGGACGGCCTTGCGGATGCGGGCGTTGACGCTCTCGATGCTGTTGGTCGTGCACACAATGCGGCGTATTTCCGCGTCAAACTGAAGGAAAGGCGTGAACTCCGCCCAGCTGGACTCCCAGAGGCGGACGATCGCCGGGTATTTCTTGCCCCAGGTCTCGGCGAATTCCAGGAACCGTGTCGTGGCCGCGTCCTCGGTCGGCGCGGTGTAGACGGGCTTGAGTGCCTTCGCGACCTTGTCCCAGTCCTGTCGGGCCGCGTAACGGAACGAGGCCCGCAGGAGGTGGAGCCGTAAAGAATCAACCTGTCGGCGTGTTGCTGTCGATGGATGCCAGCAGTTCGGCGCCGGTGGCGAAGCGGGTCGGGGCGGGAGGAAGGGTGATCCCGGCTTCGCGGAGGACGGGTTGGGCGTCTTTGAGCGCGTTGTTGAGGGTGCCGAGGCTGACGCCGAAGGCGTCTGCCAGGACTTGTCGGGTGCCGAGCTTGCGCTCGTAGAGGACTGCGGCCAGGAGGCGTTCGGCATCGGTGATCTTCTGCCGGAAGACGCCGCCGCGGGTGCCGGGCCGGCGTGGTCCGCCCCGATGCTGGTGGCGGCGCCGCTCGATCAGGGCGGCTTGCTGAAGCGACAACTGGTCGATGAGCAGGGCCAGTTCGGTGCGGTCCATGCCGGTCAGGGCAGGGTCGGCCAGGTGGTGGGTGCGCTGGAGGCGGGCGGTGACCGGGGTCCCGGAGCGTACGAAATCCTCGAGCTCCTGACTGCTTGAGAAGCACAGCGTGGTGGGCGTGATGGAGATGCTGTGTTCCTGGAGGAGGCGTCGGATCTCCTTGATGGACGGGCCGAGGGTGCGCTGGCACAGACCCAGCATCTCGGCGAGGAGGTTCTGCGAGCACACGTGGCGGAGGTAGATCACGCTCAGCAGGATGCGGTCCGCGGGGGCGAGGACCGGGCGCTTGTTGTCTCCGGCGCCGTGGCGGCGCGGGCCGCCGCGCTTGCGGTGCAGTCGTTCCTCGCGAAGCGGGCCCAGCTCGGGCGTGAGTTTGCCGGCCAGGGCGGTCAGGTCCTCGCGGCTCATCCCGGTCAGGGCCGGCTCGGCCAGCAGGTCGAGGACCCGTCGGCGGGCAGCGTCACGGTCTGTGAGGGGTGTGGGCTCGCCGTCGCAGGGGCCGTCGGGGCGGACGGTGTAGTTCCAGGTGCCGTGGGTGTCGTGGTACTCGATCGGCAGGCTCTTCAGCTGGGCCTTGCTGACCTCGATGCCCAGGGGGTAGCGCCCGGTGTCGAGTTCGGCTTCGACCCGCAGTCCGCTGCGGGTCTTCGTCGCCGCGATGGCGTTGACGACAACTTCGTGGCTGGTCAGCGGGCGGCCCCGCCAGTTCATCGTGATGTGGGAGAAGAGCCGGTGCTCGATCTTGTTCCACTTCGAGGTGCCGGGAGGGAAGTGACAGACAGTGACTGCCAGCCCGGTCTCGGCGGCGAATTCGGCTAGCTCCGCCTTCCAGAGGCGGTAGCGGTAGCCGTTGGAGCCACCCGCGTCCGCGGTAATCAATAGCTGGCTGGCCTGCGGATAGTCATGGCGGCCCCGGGCCTGCCACCAGCGGCGGATCGAGGCGACCGCGAAGACCGAGGTGTCGTGATCCACGCCAACGTTGACCCAGCCGGTGTCCGCCGAAGGATCGTAGATTCCATAAGGGATGGCGGCTTCGCCCGTCGGCCCGGAGAAGAAGCTGTGGTCATCGACCCGGACCGGGTCACCCTTCGGGCGCCACTGCCGACCGGGGTTCGGCAGCTGGCCGAGCATCTCCTTCTTCTTCGTGTCCACGCTGATGACGGGCTCGTCGTCGGCCCGGTGTCGTTTGACCTGCTCGTTGATGTAGCGGAACTGGGCGTCCCGGTTCGGGTGTTGCTCGCCCTCCAAGGTTTTAGCCTGGGCCTGGAGGCTGAATCCGTTGTCCTTCAGCAGCCTGCCCACCGTCATCGCCGAGACGGGATGGCCTTGGCCCGTCAGCTCGTCCGCGAGGATCCGTAGCGACTTCGTCGTCCACCGCAGCGGCGACATCGGATCGCCCCGCTCATCCGGCTCGACCAGCGCCAACAGCGCGGGCAGCAGAGCCGGATCGACCTGCTCCGCACGCTTGCGGCCCCCGCCTGGCCTCCGGGTCCGCCCCGCGGACGCCGTGGTCTCGCCCGCCTCCAGCTCGAAGACTCCCCTGCGGACCGTGGTCTCGCTCACCCCCGCGGCCCGTGCGACCGCCCGGACACCGCCGTGCCCCAGCAGTCTCGCCTCGGTGGCCAGCAGCAGCCTCCGCTGCCGCTCGTCCAGATGTGGCAGCAACACCTCGAACCGCACGGCGAGTCGACCGTGCTTCCCCTCCAACAACGCCATACCAGGTCAACGAGGCACACCACAGAAGGAGACATCTTGTTTCCGTACGGCTCCACCTCCTGCGCAATTCGTTCCGTTACGCGGCCCGCCAGGACTGGGACAAGGTCGCCAAGGCCCTCAAGCCCGTCTACACCGCCCCCAGCGAGGATGCGGCGACGGAGCGGTTCCTGGAGTTCCAGGAGGCGTGGGGCCGGAAGTATCCGGCGATCATCAAACTGTGGGAGAACGCCTGGGCCGAGTTCGTGCCCTTCCTCTCCTTCGACGTTGAGATACGCAAGGTCATCTGCTCGACGAACGCGATCGAGTCCGTGAACGCCCGCATCCGCAAGGCCGTCCGCGCCCGCGGACACTTCCCCAACGAGGCCGCCGCCCTCAAGTGCCCTGTCCGGCGCGGGCGACGACCCGGCGAGCGGCGACGCCACCGTGTGGAAGGGCCCGGTCACCCGTGCCGGACAGCCCACCGCCATCCTGCCGCTGCTGGACAGGGCCGACTGGTGGGGCGACGACGCAGGCGACGCGTCCTGCGCCACCAACGGCGGCTGTCAGGAGGACGGCGACTCGATCAGCGGGCCCATCCGCTCCACCCGGGCCGGTGACGTCAACGGCGACGGCGACGGCAAGGACGACATCGTCGCCTGGAAGTACGCGGGCGACGGCCAGTGGGGCAACCGTCTGTTCCTCGGCGGCGGCAGCACGGGCTTCACCCGCGGCTGGGTCCCCGCGGACGGCACGGCCACCGGTACGGGCACCGGCATCGGGGACGTGAACAACGACGGGTTCGACGACGTCGTGGTGGGCAACTACGGGAACGGTGGCTGGAGCGGCGACAAGGTCCGAATCGCGTTCGGGGCGGCCTCCGGCCTGTCCGAGGAGCGCGTACAGACCTTCGACCAGGACCTGCCCGGGTTCCCCGGCGCGGAGGAGGAAGGCGACGGGATCGGCTCCACGGTCTCGGTGGCGGACGTCAACGGTGACGGCTTCGGCGACATCGCCCTCGGCATCCCGGGCGAGGACATCGGCGACCTCACCGACGCCGGGTCCGTCGCCCTGGTCCCCGGCAGCGCCTCCGGTGTCACGGGCGCCGGTACGCAGATCTTCCACCAGGACACCGCCGGGGTAGCCGGAGCCGCGGAGAGCGACGACCAGTTCGGCGCGAGCAGCGCACTGCTGGACGTCGACGGTGACGGCCACGCCGACCTCGCGGCCGGTTCCGAGGCCGAGAACGGCTGGAACGGCGCGGTCTGGGTGCTGCGCGGCACGGCGACCGGCCTCACGGCCACGTCGTCCCTCGCGTTCGGCGCCGGCGACCTCTCGGCGCCCGCCACGGGCGCCCGCTTCGGCGCGCTCCTGCGCTGACCGGGCCGAAGCGGGCAACGGGGGTTCGGTGGGGCGGCCTGGTGCCGCCCCACCGTCATGTCCGGGGCGGGGCGAGGCGGCTTCGGCCGAGGTGCGCGGGCACACTCGCCGCCTCGGCCGAGGTGCGCGGGCCGCTTCACCGCCTCGGTCCAGGTGCGTCGGCGCGAGCATCCGCAGCACCGCAGGCAGCACGACCGCCGAAGGGGCGGGCGTGGCGAGGGACTTGGCGGAAGTCGTCGGCCAGGGAGTCCGGGGTGGTGCGTACGCCAGGGACGTCGAAAGACTCCGCGTACGCCACCAAGCCCGGACGGGACAGCCCGGCCGCCGTGGACCGGCCGAAGGCGTCCGCCCTGTCCTCGCGCACGATGCCGTAAGGGCCTCCTCTCGTGCGATAGGTGCACCGGCAGCGCGAGGCACTGCGGGCCGATGAGTTGGAGGACCGACGCAAGGTCCTCCTGGACGCGCCGGAGACCGGTGAGCTTGTTTCGCTTTGACGGACACCGTTGGTGTGGTGGTCAGGCTGCGAGTGCGGTCTCGTATTCGGCGGGGCTGCGATAGCCGAGGCTGCTGTGCAGACGGTGCAAGTTGTACCAGCCCTCGATGAAATCGAAGATCGCGGTGCGGACGGCGGCCCGGCTGGGCCAGGCGGTGGTGTCGAGCAACTCGCGTTTGATGGTGGCGAAGAACGACTCGGCGAGTGCGTTGTCCCAGCATTGTCCGGTGCGGCCGACCGACAGGCGGACTCCCAACTGCTCTGCCAGTGCGGCGAGTTGCTGACTGGTGTATTGGCAGCCGCGGTCCGAGTGGAAGATCACCGGCCAGGTGGGGCGACGTTGTCGGCAGGCGGCCGTGAGGGCATCGGCGACCAGATCGGTCTGCAGGTGATCAGCTGTTGCCCAGCCGACCACGCGGCGGGAGGCGATGTCGATGACGGTGGCCAGGTAGAGCCAGCCCTCGTCCGTGGCGATGTAGGTGATGTCGCCGCACCAGCGGGTATCCAGCCCGTCGGGGTCGGGCCGGAAGTCGCGGGCGATGAGATCGGGCCGCAGAACAGCTTTCGGATCGGGGACCGTCGTCAGGTGCCGCCGTCTGCGATGCCTGCCTTGCAGGCCGGCTGCCCGCATCAGCCGCGCGACCCGGCGCCGCCCGCACCCGGCGCCCGCCCGCTTGAGCATCGCATGGACGCGCGGGGCACCGTAGGTTCCCCGCGATCGTGTGTGGACATCGGTGATCTGTGCCGCCAGTTCGGCGTCACGGACCGCGCGTGGACCGGGCGTTGCGGTGCGGCGGGCATAGAAGGCGGTCCGGGAGACCTTCAGCAGCTCACACGCCCGTTTGACGCTGTGACCCGCACGCTTCTCCGCCTCGATGAACGGGTGCACCGTCACCGGGTCTCCTTCGCGAAGAAAGCCGTCGCACGCTTGAGGACCTCGACGACCTCGCGCAGCCGGCGGTTCTCCCGCCGCAACGCGGCCAGCTCCTCGCGTTCACTGCTGGCCAGGCCATCGCGTTCGCCCGCGTCGACCTCGGCCTGGCTGACCCACAGCCGCACCGCGGTCTCCGTCAGGTCGAAGTCCTTGGCGATCTGACCGACCGAGCGGTCACCACGCCGGCACAGCTCGACGATCTCCGCCTTGAACTCCGGCGTGAACGAACGGCGAGGCCGAGGCTTCTTCTTCCCCATGCTCTCCATGATGGACATCCTCCCGGGGCAGAACCCCTGATCTCGAATGTCCGTCAAAGCGGATCAAGCCCAAACCCGAGGATGGGCCGACGAGCTGCAGCGCTGCGAGACCAGAGTTCTCGTCTGGGTAACCCGAAGGCGGGCACCGCGGGCACCTCCGTGCAACGCACTCGTTGCACGCGATCGCCGGCCGTTCGATGGCAGCACGCGCGAATCGGTCACCACAGGCCGTGGCCCTCCGAAAGGTGGGCGTAGGCACCCGGCCGCGTTCCGGCACCCCCTGTTGCAGGACCGCGCCGCTGCCTCGTGGCCGCCATCCGAGGAGGGGGACGTTCATCAAGAACTTCCCCAGACGGTACGACCAGGCTGGTCCCATGCCAACTGGGAGGAAGCCCCGTGACCACTGACCGCGCCATGACGCCAAGCCACGTGCGCGCCGTACGGATACCTCGCCCCGCACCCGCCCTCGGCATGGCGCATGCCTCCGGCCCCGGCACGCGCCATACTGTGGTCGGGGGGCCGCTTTCGTCATCGGAGGACACCCTGGACGCCCTGTTCACCCGGGCGGCCCGACGCCGTCCCGACGCGGTCGCCATACAGGACGCCCGCGGCGAACTGAGTTTCGCCAAGGCCGAACTACGGGCCACGCAGCTGGCGTCGGTGCTGATCCACGCTGGAGTCCAGCTCGGCGATCCCGTAATCATCCACTGTGACGACCACCAGTGAGGTTCCCCCGAGATGCGGAGGAAGTTGACAGCGGGTCAGATGGGACTCATGAGAGGACCTGTGACCATGGCTGCACCCCGGAAATACTCGCTCGAGTTGCGTGAGCGTGCGGTACGGATGTACCGCACCACCGAGCCGAAGCCGCAGATCAAGAAGCTGGCCGTCGACCTCGGCGTGCACCCCGAGGCCCTGCGCGGCTGGATCCGCCAGGCCGAGGCGGACGCCGGCGAACGCGACGACCGTCTCACCACCGACGAACGCGCCGAGCTCGCGGCCCTGCGCAAGGAGAACGCCCAGCTCAAGCGGGCCAACGACGTCCTGCGGACGGCCTCGGCTTTTTTCGCGGCGCAACTCGACCCGACCCGGCCCAGGTGACGGCGCTCGTTGACGAGCATCCCCGCCTGGGAGTCGAGTGCGTCCTGCGGGAACTGCACATCCCCTCCTCCACCTACTACCGCTGGCGCCGCGCGGAGAAGGAACCGTGCGAACGGCGACGCCGCGACGTCGAACTGGCCGAGCGGATCAAGGAGATCCACGCGGAGTCCGGCGGCAATTACGGATCGCCGCGCGTGCACGCCGTCCTCAGACGCGAGGGCACACGCGTGGGCCGCAAGCGGGTCGAGCGCCTGATGCGCGAGGCCGACATCGCGGGGATCAGCCCGCGGCGGAAGGGCTTCACGCGCCGCGATCCCAAGGCCAGCCTCGCCCCGGACCTGGTCAACCGGGACTTCACCGCACCGGCGCCGAACCGGTTGTGGGTCACCGACCTCACGATGGTCTCCACCGGCGAGGGACCGTTGTGGCTCTCCGCGATCCGGGACGCATTCTCCCGGCGGGTGGTCGCGTGGGAGACCTCCGCCCGCGCGGACGCCGACCTGGTCCTGACCACGCTGGAGTACGCGCTCGCGTCCCGCGAGGTCGAGCCGGGCAAGCTCATCCACCACGCCGACCACGGCTGTCAGTACACGTCCATCAAGCTCACAACCCGGCTGATGCGGGCGGGAGTTGAGGCGTCCATGGGCTCCGTCGGGGACTCGTACGACAACGCCCTCGCGGAGAACCTCTGGATGCTCATCAAAACCGAGGGCCTCCGTGGCCGCACCTTCACCACGAGGGCCGAGGCGAATCTCGCGCTCTTCGAGTACATCGACGGCTTCTATAACTCCCGCCGCATCCAGGAACGGCTCGGCTTCCTCAGCCCGATCGAGTTCGAGGAGAAGTACTACGCCGAGCAGGCGACGGCCGAACCAACGAATCTGAACACCCGTCAACCCCTGCTGACCAGCTGATCAGCGGCTCCCGCATGACGGGGGAACCTCACAGCAGGCACTGGTGGCGCAGTTGGCCGTCCTGAAGGCGGGAGGGGTGTGCGTGCCGGCCGCGCACGGCCACAACCGGGCGCAACTGCGCGCGATCGCCTCCATCAGCGGCGCCTCCACCGTCCTGTGCAGCCGTTCCACCCGGGGCGCGTGGCCGCGGCGGTTCGCAGCGCTGCCCCTCGACGACCAGGGGACCACGCGACTCGCCGCCGCTCACCGGCGGGAGTCGGCGCTCCCCCTGTCCCACCCCAGGGAAGCCGCCTACTTGATGCTCTCCGGCGGCGGGCCCGACGGACCCGTCGGCTACCTGACCGACCACCGGGCCTGGCGGCTCGCCACCGCACAGCGGATCCGGGCGGCGGGCCCCGCGCCGCACCGGGTCTTCGTGGCCGGCCCTCCGGCCGACCCGCGCGCCGTGTCCGCGATGTGGTGGGCGTTCGCATGTGGGGGCTCGCTGCGCGCGCTGCCGGACACCGGGGCGCCGGTGGCACGCGACGGGATGCTGTGCGCCGCCGTGTTCAGTCCCGAGGAGTACGACGCCGTCGTGGCGACGCTCCCCATCCGGCCACGGCTCGTGCAGCTCCTCGGCGGCCCGGTGCCGGATGCACTGGTCGCCCGGCACTTCGCGGCACTGCCGGGTACGCGGCTGCGCGCCGATTTCGCCCCCATCGACGGCGCGTTGCCCTGGACCTCCCGAGAGGTCCGGCCGACGGGCGACGCGGAGTCGCCGGGCGCACTCGGCACCGCGGTGCCGCACGTCCGGGCGCGCGTCCTGGACCGCAATGGCCGCGCTCAGGAGGTGGGCCACGAAGGTGAGTTGTGCGGCGCCGGTGACGCGCTCCCCTTCGACGCCGTCCGCCGCCCCGGCATCGCGGCGCCGGCCTGGGAGGAGACCGCGCTGCTGCGCTCCCGAGTATCGGTGCGCCGTTCGGCGGACGGCGGCTTCCGACTGGCCGGACCGGCCTGACGAGGGCCGGCTGCCGCGCCCGCCGGGGCCGGCCGGTGGGGTGCGGCAGCCGGGATTCGCTCGACCGCGCGGGGAGGGGACGGGGGACCAGGCCCCGCCTCTTCCGTCACGGGGCCGGTCAGACCATCGTCACCTGGGGCGTCTTGTTCTGCTCCAGTGCCGCCACGCGGCGCGAGACGAAGTCGTCCTCCCATTCACGCAGTCGGATAAGTGCGAGGTCACGGTGGCTCTTCGGCTCGTACTCGGCGCACTCGGCGGCGTAGATTCCGATCAGGCCGTGGAACCGGTAGCAGCCCTGGGAGGTCCGCTCCAGCAGATGCCGGTCGGCGAGTACGTCGAGCAGGCGCCGAGTGGTCGTCAGGCTCGTGTCGGCCAGAAGTGCGGCCTGTTGCAGGGTGATCGGGCCGACGGAGGACAGGCCCAAGTAGCGGAACATGCGGGCTGCCTCCTCGGGCAGCGCCCGGTAGGACGCCTCGAACACCGTGCGCACGTTCGCGGCCGCGTCGCCCTCCACGGTGAGGTGGTCCAGTAGTCGGCGCCTGTCGGCGTAGCGGCTGACAGCCGTGGTCGTCGGGACGTCATGTGCCGCGATCAGTGCCTCGACCACGCTGCGCAGGGCCAGCGGGAGCCCCTCGCAGATGCGCGCCATGCGTGTCGTGGCCGCCCTCTCGTGCCGGAGCCGGTCCCCGCCCAGGTAGGTCAACAGCTCCGTCGACTCGCGCTCGGACAGCGGACCGAGCGTGATCGGGTGGGCCCCGTCCCGGATCACGAGTCCGGTGAGCCGATGCCGACTGGTGACGAGCACGATCGACGGGCCGCCGGGGATCAGCGAGCGGGCCTGTTCGGCGCTGAGCGCGTCGTCGAGCACCACCAGCATCCGCCGCCCGTGCAGCAGACTGCGGTAGAGGCTGATCCGCCCGGCCGGATCGCCGGGCATCCGGTCATCGTCGACGCCGAGACTGCTCAGCAGTTGGCCGAGCGCCTCCGACGCCGTGAGCCGCTTGCCCCGCAGGCCCGTGCTGCCGAGATCGACGAACAGCTGGCCGTCCGGGAAACGGTCGGTGAGCCTGTGGGCCAGCTGCAAGGCGAACTCCGTCTTGCCCACGCCCGCCAGGCCGTCCACGACGGCCACGGTCATGGCGGCGCCGGAGCGCGACACGTCTTCGGACAACAGCTCCTCAAGGTCGCTCAGTTCCGTCCCACGGCCTACGAAGCCCCTCGCCACCGGCGGCAGTTGCGCGGGGCGTGGACGATCGTGCGGCGCGCTGCCCACCAGGGCGGCGACCGGAGCCCGGGACTCGTCCCGGCAGGCGGCGACCTCGCGTCCGGCCAGGATGTCCTGGTGCAGGTTCGCCAGCTCCGCGCCCGGCTCGATGCCCAGTTCCCGGCTGAGCAGCCGCTGCGTCTCCGTGTAGACGGCCAGCGCGTGAGCCTGCCTGTCGCAGCGGTACAGGGCGAGCATCAGCAGCCAGCGCAGCTTCTCCCGCAACGGCTCCTCGGCCACCGCCGCGGACAGGTCTGCCACGACCTCGCCCTGGCGTCCCGCCCGCAGCATGTCCGACGCCCATTCCTCGACGACCGTCATCCGCAGGTCCTGCAGCCGAGTGCGTTCCATGGCCGCGTGCGGCCCCGGGATGCCCCCGTACGCCTCGCCGCGCCACAGGGACAGGCATTCCTGGTACAGCTTCAGGGCCCCGTTGAGATCGCCTTCCGCGCGGGCCCGGCGGGCCTGTGCGTGGCACCGGGTGAACCGGGTGAGGTCCACCACGTCGGGGCTGACGCGCAAGCAGTAGCCCCCGGCCGCGGAGACCAGCACGGAGCTGCTGCCCCGCCTGCTGCGGCCGGGATCCAGGACCCGGCGCAGCCCGGCCACATAGGTGTGCACACCGTTGGCGGCGGTCTGCGGGACATCGCTTCCCCAGACCGCGTCGATGATGTGCTCGATACTCACCACGTCACCGGCCCGGTCGGCCAGCAGCGCGAGGACGGCACGCTGCTTCGGCGGACCCAGGACGACCTCCGTGTCGCCTCTCCAGGCACGCACGGGGCCCAGTAACTGAACAGAGAGACATTCCCTCACCGTCAGCATCGTGCTGTCGCCTCCAGCCATCGGTCCGCTCCTCGCCAGCAGAGATATCGCTCGATCAGCCACGTGCTCCGGAACGGACGGCGTCCGTGCGGAGGGCCGTGGTTCCGGCGCGGTCGGCGCACCCCACCAACGACGCGGCGACACACCGCAGCTTCTCCCGCGTCTCCTCGAGTTCACGATCCGGTGTGGAGCGCTCGACGATGCCGGCGCCGGCCCGCAACCAGGTCCGGCTACTTTGCGCGTAGACACTGCGCAGCACCAGGGCGGCGTCCATGGCACCGTCCTCGCCGACTTTCAGCACGGCACCCGCGTAGGGGCCGCGCCGGTTCCGCTCGTACCGGCTGATGGCCTGGTAGGCGGACTCCTTGGGCACTCCGGAGGCCGTGACGGCCGGGAAGACGGCGGCGAAGGCGTCCCAGCAACTGGCGCCCTGGGGCAGCTGCCCCACCACACGGGAGGCCAGGTGCTGGACCGAACCACGCTCCTTGATCGACATGTACTCCTGGACGACGACCGACTCCGGCTCGCACGGGCCGATCAGTTCGTCGACCGCAACCTTCACTGAAATGGCGTGTTCGTGCAGTTCCTTGGGGTCCGCGAGAAGGTCGTCCCGGAGCTTCTGGTCCAACTGGGGATCCCCGGTCAGAGCTCGCGTGCCGGCGAGCGGCTGGCTGGACACGCGGCCGTCGGCGGAGACCTCTACGACGGTCTCCGGGCTGAACCCGAAGCAGCGCAGCCCGCCCATGTCGAAAAGGAAGGATCGGGCGGGCGTGTTCTCCAGGCGTCCCTTGTGATAGCTCGCCGGGAAGTCGATCTGGGCGGCTACGGGTATCTCCCGGGAAAGGATGGCCTTCTGCAGCTTGCCCGCACGGATTTCCGCGACGAGCGACGCGACACTCCGACGATAGGCGTCCGCACCGATTTCGAGGTCGGCCGGAACGGTCGGTAATTCGGTCGGCGTGGACTCCGCCGCGATCCGGGCCACCATGTTCTCGGCGGCGGCCAGCGCGTCGCTGTCGAGGCTGCGCAGGTAGACCCGGGAGTCGGCCAGTCGAAGCTCTGTCCGTGGGACCACGAGGTGAAGAAGCGTTCCCTCTTCTCCCGCCATTCCGGCGATGGCGTGGGAGAGCTCGAACGCACACCAGCCGTACGCCGTCCAATCATGGATCGGCAGGTCGGCCAGGAAGTTCTTCACCGAGGTGAGCGGGTCGCCGGACCAGGGTTCCGCTCTGGTGACACCGTCTCTCGTGCACCTGATGCTTTCGGAATCGACTATCACCTCGGCGGCGACTCCGCCGGCTATGGACCACTCGCCCGCGGTCTCGTGGACCATGGTCGTGTCGAAGAGGCCTGAGGCGGCGAACCCCACGGCGATGTCCAGCGGTTCACGGGAGGTGTGCACCACGGCAGTGCGGTAATGGGCCTTCATGTCACTTCCTCCGAGTACAGGGCGACGCCACGTCCGGCCGAGCAGGGGTGAGCTCGCCGACGGCCGCAGTCCTCGCCTCACGGAAAGCCGGGCAGGTGGAGCAGGCCTACGAGAAACAGGCATGACAGGGTGACAGCGATGAACATCCCGGATCAATGGGGACGCAGCGTCACCCGCACATACCGATACACAGGGTTCAGACAGACAGCGGACAGCGTTGTGGTCGCACAACGCACGACATGATCATCGCCCTCAACGGGCGGCAGAAGACATGGAGTCGATCCGCTCAACCCCGCGAGAAGAGCATCCCACTATCACTGAAATCCGACCATGCATTATTTCCCCCGTATCAATGATCGCTCTGTCGACGAGTCCACCACACCGACCGAGCAGTCGGCAACAATATTGCATTCAATCACGCCACGTTCAACAACCGCTCAGAACCAGCCAGCAGCCAACGGTCAGCGCTCAAAGAATGGGCAGGCGTCGAATAAGAAGTCAAGAAAGCGACGGCGGGGTGACGGGGGACGACACTCCCACCGTCGCAGCTCATGAGGAGCCTACGGCAAGGCCAGTGACACATCCCCCGTGACACTTCCGCACGCGGTCAGTATACGCGTATAATACTACTCTCCGCAAGGCCATCGATCGGCCCGCCGGCCAGCCCGCCTTCGGCACCGAGGAGCGTCCTCGCATTCGGTGGTGACAAGGCGGACTGACCCATACAGGATGGTCCGCATGTCCAACTCCACCATTCCCGAGGCAAGTCGGCTGCCCCGCCAGATCGCGGACGCCTATGTGGACGCTCTCGTGGACCTCGACCCCATCATGGGGACGTATATCGGCGTCACCGCGAGTTCCGGCCAGCTCCCCGACTTCTCACCTGCGGGCCAGGATGCGGTGGCCGGCCTCGCCCGCGCCACCCTGAAGCAGCTCACCGAGGCCGAGGCAACGCCCGGCGCGGACAGCGCGGTCGAGCGCCGCTGCGCCCGCCTGCTGCGCGAGCGGCTCACCGCCGAACTCGCCGTGCACGAGGCAGGCGAGGGGCTGCGCACGGTCAGCAACATCAGCTCACCGCTGCACGAGGTCCGCACCGCCTTCACGCTCAACCCCACCGACACCGACGAGGACTGGGCGGCGATCGCCCGGCGGCTGCGCGCCGTACCGGACGCGCTGCGGGGCTACCGGGCCGCCCTGGACACCGGCCGCCGACGCGGCCTTCCTGCAGGACCCCGCCAAGTCGCCGCTGTCATTGGCCAGTTGACCGAATGGATAGGCGCGGACCGTAGCTGGTTCGCACGGTTCACCGACCCGGGTCCCGAGCGACTGCGCGCCGAACTGACCGCGGCCGCCCGCATCGCCACCGGCGCGCTGGTGGAGTTGCGCACCTGGTTAAGGGACAGCTACGCCCCGGCCGTCGAGGGCACCCCGGACATCGTCGGCCCCGAACGCTACGGCCTCCTCGCGCGCTACCACAACGGCACCGACCTCGACCTGAAGGAGGCGTACGCCTACGGCTGGGCGGAGTTCCACCGGCTGCTCACCGAGATGCGGAAGGAGGCCGAGAAGGTGCTGCCGGGCACCAGGGATCCGTGGCGGGCGCTGTCCTGGTGCGACCGGCACGGCGAGGCCGTCGAAGGGGTCGAGGAGACCCGGCAGTGGCTCCAGTCCCTGATGGACGAGGCCATCGACGCCCTGGACGGCACCCACTTCGAGCTGGCCGAACGGATCCGCCGGGTGGAGTCGTGCATCGCTCCGCCGGGCAGCGCCGCAGCCCCCTACTACACCGAGCCGTCGCTGGACTTCTCCCGCCCCGGCCGCACCTGGCTGCCGACGATGGGCGAGACCCGCTTCCCCGCCTACGACCTGGTCACCACGTGGTACCACGAGGGCGTACCTGGCCATCACCTGCAGCTGGCCCAGTGGGCGCACGTCGCCGACAGCCTCTCCCGGTACCAGACCACCGTGGGCGTCGTCAGTGCCAACGCCGAGGGCTGGGCCCTGTACGCCGAACGCCTCATGGACGAGCTGGGCTTTCTGTCCTCCGCCGAACGGCGGCTGGGCTACCTGGACGCCCAGATGCACCGCGCCATCCGCGTCGTCATCGACATCGGGATGCACCTGGAACTGGGGATACCGGCCGACTCCCCCTTCCACCCCACGGAGCGCTGGACCCCCGAACTGGCCGAGGAGTTCCTGGCCGGCCACAGCAGCCGTCCTGCCGACTACGTCGAGAGCGAAATCATCCGCTACCTGGGCATGGCAGGCCAGGCCATCGGCTACAAGCTCGGCGAGCGGGTCTGGCTCCAGGGCCGGGAGGCGGCCCGCGCCCGGCACGGTGCGGCTTTCGACCTCAAGGCCTGGCACATGGCGGCGCTGTCGCAGGGATCCCTCGGCCTGGACGACCTGCTGAACGAGATCTCGGCGCTGTGAGCGTCCGCTCGCTGCAGGCGACGGGCCGGTATCGGGCCCCGATATCGTGAGGAGATCTGGTGATACGGTGTGGTTTCAACAAAACCTCAGGGGTAACCGCGCAAGTTGTGGCGTGTTTCGAGCACATCACCGGGTTGCGGACATCAGGGCAGCCGACAGCGGTCCACGCGCACGGTGTCCGATGCGGTCCCCGGCGGCCCGGCCTCCTTCCGGCGCCGGGCGGGGCCACCGTGCCATGGGGTCCGGGCTCTCTTCCCGACCAGATCACCATCTTCCGTCGGGCCATGACGTCCGCGGAATCGCTCATCAAGTCGTGAAGGAAGAGGGACGGATGGAGTCTCGAACCAAACGCGTCGGCAGAACCGGCCGTCCCCCCCGGCTGTCACAGGAAGCGATCATCGCGGCCGCACAGCGCCTGCTGGCGGAGGAGGGTGCCGACAGCCTGTCGATGAGGCGCCTGGCCAAAGAGCTCAGCAGCACCCCGATGGCGATCTATCACCACGTGCATGACAAGGACGAGCTCCTGCTGCTCCTGCTGGAGGCGCACGCCCAGAACATCCCGCACCCCGAGCTGCCCGAGGATCCGCGGGAGCGGATGATCGCGGCGGGACAGCTCCTGCACGACGTGCTCGCCGACTGCCCCTGGATCGTCGAGGTGCTCGCCACGGACAACCTCATGGCCGCCTCCGCGCTGTGGATCGTCGAGGCGATCGTGGACGCCGCCGTCGACTGCGGCCTCACCCCCGAGGAGGCGGTCGACGCGTACCGCACCGTCTGGTACTACACGGTGGGTGAGCTGATGATCCGTGTGACCCGAGCACGCCACCAGGCCGAGAGCGCCCGGCCCTCGTACCGGGACCAGACACTCGCCACCCTGCCGGCGGAGACCTTCCCGCGGCTGGCGTCCCTGGCCGACCGGTGGGCCGAGCTCACCGCCCGAGACACCCATCACCAGGGCCTCGAAGCGGTGGTTGACGGCCTGATCGCCCGCGCCTGACCCGGCAGCGCGTCCGTGGCCCGCCGCCGCCCGCGGCGGGCCACGGACAGCGGCGGTTCAGCCGACCGGTCCCTCGTCGAGCACCTGGGCGCGCAGCGCCTTCTTGTCGACCTTGCCCACGCCCGTCAGCGGCAGCCTCGCCCGCACCACCAGGCGGTCGGGCAGCTTGTAGGCGGCGATCCCGCGCGTCCTCAGGGCCGCCTGTACCTCGCGGAGCGTCGGCGGATCACCCGGGTCGTGGGGCACGACGCACGCGCACGTGCTCTCCCCCATCAGCTCGTCGGGCAGCGCGATGACCGCGGCGGCCCTGATGCGGTCGTCGGCGAGCAGATGCTCCTCCAGCTCCAGCGCAGGCACCTTCTCGCCGCCCCGGTTGACCACGTCGTTGACCCGGCCCACCACTTCCAGGTTCCCGTCCGTGGTGCGGGTCACCAGGTCACCGGTGCGGAAGTAGCCGTCCTCGGTGAAACTCGTCCTGTTGTGGTCGGACGCCCGGTAGTAGCCGCGCAGGGTGTAGGGGCCGCGGGTGAGCAGCTCGCCCGGCTCGCCCGGGGCGGCGGGCCGGCCGTCCCGGCGCAGCACGAGGATCTCGTCGGCCGGCGACATCGGGCGTCCCTGGGTGTTGCACACGACGTCCGAAGGGTCGTCCAGGCGGGTGAAGTTGAGCAGGCCCTCGGCCATTCCGTAGACCTGCTGCAGCCTGCAGCCGAGCGTGGCGGGCACCCGCCGCGCGGTGTCGGGGTCCAGCTTCGCACCGCCCACCTGGAGCAGCCCCAGGGACGAGAGGTCGCAGTCGTTCCACTCCGCGGCCTCCAGCCACAGGCGCAGCAGCGGCGGAACCAGGGAGGAGGCCGTGGCCCGGGCCTGCTCGACCAGCGGAAAGCACACGTCCGGTGTCGGGACCGGTGCCAGTACGGCTGTTCCGCCGAGCCGCAGCACGCCGAGCACGCCCGGACAGGCCAGCGCGAAGTTGTGCGCCATGGGCAGCGCCGCCAGGTAGCGGCTGTCCGGGCCGAAGCCGCACAGCCGTGCGCTCTCCCGCAACTGGTACGTGTAGTCGGCGTGGGTACGGGGGATCAGCTTGGGCCGGCCCGTGGTGCCGCCGGAGAGCAGGAACAGTGCCACGTCGAGCGGGTCGGGCGCGGGCAGTTCGACAGGCTCCGCGTCCACCTCGTCGAGGGGCGTGAACGCACCGCCGCCACCCGCGACCAGCACCTCCCGCAGGGTGCCGCAGCGGGCCGCGACCTCCTTGGCGAGCCGGGCGTAGTCACCGTCCACGGTCTCCGACGGACAGACGTAGACGGTGGCCTCGGCCGTGTCCACCAGGTGGGTGATCTCCGCCTCCCGGTGGGCGGGGAGCGCGAACACCGGCACAGCACCCAGCCGGAACAGCGCCAGCGAGAGCACCACCAGCTCGGGCGAGTTGGGCAGTTGCACGACCACGCGCTCGCCGGCCCGCAGTCCGCGGGCCCGCAGTCCCGCGGCCGTACGGTCGGCGGCCAGGTCGAGTGCGCCGAAGGTCAGGGAGCGGTCCGGGGTGACCACGGCGATCCGGGCGCTGTGGTCGGGGGTCCGGTACGGCCACTCGCCGAGTGTCTCGTCCGTCCAGTACCCGCGTTCCCGGTACCGCCGGATCATCTCGGCGGGCGGTCTCACAAGGTCTTTGCTCATCGGGGTCCCCCTAAGGTCCGCTGGGATGGGTCGGCCGGGCCGTGATCGGGTCCCGGGCTGGTCGCGGTGTGCCGCGGCCCTACGGCTCACGGCATGCTGGGCCACCGCTGGGGCGTGACGTCCGCTGTCCCGCGGGCCCGGGCCACGACGTGGTCGAGGATCTGCAGGCGGTGCGCCTCCAGATAGAAGTGGTCCCCCGGCAGGGCGTGCAGTTCGCAGGGGCCCTCGGTGGCCTCGCGCCACGCCGCGGCCTCGCGCTCGTCGACCTCGGGGTCCCGGTCGCCGCGCAGGACGGTGACCGGGGCGCGCAACGGCACGCCGGGCAGCGGCCCGTAGGTCTCGATGAGCTGGTAGTCACGGCGGATGGTGGGCAGGACGGCGGCCATCAGGGACGCGTCGTCCAGGACGCGGCTGCTGGTGCCGCCGAGCCGGTGGAGGTCGGCCAACAGGTCGTCGTCGCTGCCGAGATGCACGGTGCCCGGCCGGGACAGCGGCGGAGCGGGCCGGCCGGACACCACCAGGGCGGCAGGTGGTCGGCCGGCGGCGGTCAGTCCCCGGGCGACCTCGTACGCCACGGCGGCTCCCATGCTGTGCCCGAAGAGCACGGTGCGCAGGTGCGCGCCTTCGTGCCGGTCGGCGAGGAGTTCGGCGGTGATCGGGCCGACCAGCTCGGACATGTCCGTGGGGGCCGGTTCGTCGTACCGGTCCTCGCGTCCCGGGTACTGGATCACCGCGAACTCCACGTCCCAGGGGGCGTCCGCGGCCCACGCCCGGTAGTGGCTCGCGGCACCGCCGGCGTGCGGGAAGCACAGCACCTGAGCTCGGGCACACCGGCGGGGCACCGGACGGCGTACCGCCGTCCCGGTGCGGTGGGGTATCAGGGGGTCGGTCGACATCTCCGCCTCACTCGCTCGGTACGGGGGTCAGGGAAACCTGCCAGAACTGGGCGTAGCGGCCGCCTCGGCGCAACAGCTCCTCGTGGGTGCCCTGTTCGACGATCCGTCCGCCGTCCAGGAAGGCGATCAGGTCGGTCTCTCGGACGGTGCGCAGCCGGTGGGCGACCACGACCACGGTCCGACCCGCCAGCAGGCGGTCGAGGCCGTCCTGGACGGCTTGCTCGTTCTCCGGGTCGAGGCCCGAGGTCGCCTCGTCCAGCAGGACGACGGGGGCGTCCTTCAGCATGGCCCGGGCGATGGAGACGCGTTGACGCTCCCCGCCGGACAGGACGGCACCGCCCTCGCCCACCCTGGTCGCCCAGCCGTCCGGAAGCCTGGCCACGACCTCGTCCAGGCGGGCGGCCTCGGCGGCGGCGAGGACGTCGGCTTCATCGGCATCGGGGCGGCCCAGACGCACGTTCTCCTCGATGGTGCCGTCGAAGAGGTAGACGTCCTGGAAGACCACGGAGACACGACTCATCAGGTCCTCGGTGCCGATGTCGCGCACGTCCACGCCGCCGAGCCGTACGGCGCCCGCGTCCACGTCGTGGAAGCGCGCAAGAAGCTGCAGGAGGGTGCTCTTTCCCGCCCCCGAGGGGCCGACCACCGCCACCCGCTTGCCCTCGGGCACGGTCAGGGAGACTCCGTCGAGCACGGTGCGGCCTCCTCGGCGGAGGACCACCGAGTCGAGGACGAGACCGCTGCCGCGGGGCTCGACCGGCTTCCCGGGCTCCGCCAGGGGCGGTTCGCGCAGCACGGTGTCCAGCCGCTCCAACTCCCCTCGGGAGGCCCGCATCTGGCCGCTGAGGTCGGAGAGCGACAGCAGCGGGTCCACGCAGCGGGCGGCCAGCACCAGCAGCGCGAGCACCTCGGCCGGCTCGATCCGGCCGCCGAGGGCGAGCCAGGTGCCCAGCACCAGCAGCGCGGTGAACACCGCCTGCACGGTGAAGGACAGCCCCAGCACGCCGGGCAGCGCCGACAGCGCGGAACGCCGTACCGCGCGTCGCTGGCCGTCGAGGGCGTCGTCCAGCAGCCGGAACCGCTCGCTGGTCCGGCCGCCCACGCGCAGTACGGGCTGGGCACGCAGGTACTCGACGACGCGTCCCGCCGCCTCGTCGCCCCGTCGCGCGCGCTCCGCGTCGTGGGCCGCCGTGGCCCGGCCGGTCCAGATCAGCGCGGCCGCGACGACGGGCTTGGCCACCACCGCGGCCACGCCGAGCCGCCAGTCGTAGCACAGCATCACGATGACGACGGTGAGCGGGAGCACCCCGGCGGAGATGAGCGGCTGCAGGCGGTGGGCCGGGACGGCCATCACCTGCAGCACACTGCGGCTGGCGAGGACGGTCACGTCGCCCACGCGGCGCGGGGTGAACCAGCCCAGGGGCAGCCGGGCCAGATGGTCGCCGAGCCGGTGGTGCAGTCCGCGGGAGAGCGCGGCACCGGCGCGGAAGCCCGACACGTCCGCGCGGTAACGCAGCAGGGCGCAGACGCTCGCCGCGGCGGCGAAGGCGCCCAGCCATCCCCAGGCGTGCTGCGGTTCACTGCCGAAGAGGGCGCGCAGGATGGGGACCAGCAGCGCGTACGCCAGACCCTCGGCCACCGCGGCCACGGTCATCAGGGAGAGCGTGCGGCGCAGCGGGCCGGCGTGCTCGTCGCCGAGGACCCTCAGCAACAGGGAGATCATCGGTACTCTCCTCCTTCCGCGGCCGCTTCCCGGGCCGGCGGCGCGCTGTCGGGCCATGTCCGCTGTGCCTCCCACATCGCCGCGAACTTCCCGTCCTGTGCCAGGAGTTCGGCGGGCGTTCCCTGCTCCACCACGATGCCGTCCTGGAGGACGAGGACCTTGTCCGCCTCGGCGACGGTCTCCAGGCGGTGGGCGATGACGAGCTGGGTGCGGTTCTCCCTGAGCGTGTCGAGGGCGCACCGCACGTCGTACTCCGTACTGGGGTCGGCGAAGGCGGTGGCCTCGTCGAGCACCAGCACCGGGGCGTCGGAGAGCAGGGCCCGGGCGATGGAGATCCGCTGGGCCTCGCCGCCGGACAGCCCCACCTCCTCGCCGATCACGGAGTCGTAGCCGCGGGGCAGTTCGAGGATCCGGTCGTGGATGCGGGCCAGTCCTGCCGCGCGGACGATGTCGTCGCGGTCGGCGTGCGGGACCGCGAGGGCGATGTTCTCGGCAACGCTCGTGCGCAGCAGCCGGACGTCCTGCAGGACGAAGGAGACCAGGCGGTACAGGTCCCGTGACCCGATGTCGCGCAGGTCGACGCCGCCGAGCGACACGCTGCCGCGCGTCGGGTCGAAGAACCGCGGCAGCAGCTGGGCCAGGGTGGACTTGCCGCTCCCGGAGGGCCCCACCAGGGCGGTGACCGTGCCGGGTTCGAGGACGAGGTCGACGCCTCGCAGGACCTCGCGTCCGGGCTCGTAGGAGAAGACGACGTCGCGCAGCTCCACCCGGTGACCGCGCGGTGGCACGGGCGTGGCCGGCTCGGGCTGGGGAGCGACCCGCAGCAGCTCCTGGATCCGGCCGGCCGCCCGCCGGGCTGCCTGTACGTCGTCCAGGCCGTGTCCGAGCGCGGCGATCGGGGCGGTCAGGCCGAGCCCCAGCAGCAGGAACGGCAGCAGGTCGGCGGGCGGCATGGCGTCAGCGGTGATCAGTGCCGTCCCGCCGGTGAGGATGACGACCAGGACGAACGTGGGGGACAGCGCCAGGGAGGCCAGGGCACCCAGGGCGGCCACGCCGCTCACCCAGCCGAGGAAGTAGTCGGCGAAGTCGTCGGCCGCCTTGATGAAGGCACGGTGTGCCCGGCCGGCTCCGCCGAATGCCTTCACCACGGAGATGCCCTCGACGAACTCGACGGCGGAGCCGGCGATCCGGCCCATGGCCGCGTCCAGGGCCAGCTGGTCACGACTGCGGCTGTCGGACATGAGCATGAGGTTCAGCACCAGGCCGAGCACCACCGGGACCAGGGCGATCAGGGTGAGCCGCCAGTCGACGACGAACAGGTAGACCAGGGACACCAGCGGCACCACGACCGCGGAGGTGATCTCCCCGGGGGTGTGCGCGGTCAGCGGGTGCAGAGCGGCCACGTCGTTCTGCACCACCTGGCCGAGTTCGCCGGAGCTGCGCCGTGCGTACCAGCCCAGCGGCACCCGGCCGAGGTGCTCGGCGAGCAGCCGCCTCACGGACAGCTGCAGCTCGCCGTCGATGAGGTGTCCGATGCCCGAGGACAGGGCTCCGAACAGAACGCGGACGAGCAGTCCGACCGCCCCGACGGTCACGACCGTCCATACATGGTCTTTGTCCACCGGGCCGGGCAGCAGCAGCGCACGCCCCAACTCGACGACGGCGACGAGCGGGGCGAGGCCCCCGAGGGCGCTGACGATCTGCAGCAGCAGGACGGCGGTCAGGCCGAGCCGGTGCGGACGCAGCAGCCCGGTGAGCGGACGCCCGGCGGATTCCGCCCGGGTGGTCATCGCCGCACCTCCGTCGCAGGGAGACCGGCCTGACCGGACGGCTCGGCCGGCGCGCCCTCGCGGGAGCGGCCGGGCAGGACGACGGCGGCCACCAGCGCGGCCACGGCCAAAATCGCCCCGGCCAGGCCGAGCCCCAGCCCGAACCCGCTGGTCATGGCCTCCTCGGGTGACTCGCCCGAGCGGAGAGCGCCGCGGGTGTGCTGGACCTGAACGGTCACCAGCACGGCCAGGCCGAGCGCGCCGCCGATCTGCCGGGCGCTGTTGAGCAGCGCCGATGCCATGCCCGCCTCGTGGGGCGGCAGCCCCTGGGTGGCCGCGCCGGTCGGCGGCACGAAGCACACCCCGATGCCGAAACCCGCGACCAGGGACGGTCCGAGGATGTCGGCCAGGACGCTGCCAGTGGGGCTGATCAGGGCGAACCAGCCGAATCCGGCGGCCGCCACGAGGGCGCCCGGTACCAGCAGGGCCTTGGCCGACAGCGCACCGAGCAGCCTGGTCGAGACAGCGCTGCCGGCGATCATTCCGGCGCAGAACGGCAGGAACGCCGCACCGGTGGTGACCGGCTTCAGCCCGAGCACCTGCTGGAGGTAGAGCGAGACGAAGTAGAAGCCCGCGAACTGCCCCGCGCACACCAGCAGCAGGAAGAGATTGGCACCGCCGATGCCACGCCGGGCCAGCAGCCCCAGCCGGACCAGCGGGTCGGTCACCCGCGACCGGGTCTCGGCCAGGACGAAGGCGAGGAGCAGCACCGCCGCCCCCGCGAGGGTGCCGAGGGTCGTCGCCGAGCTCCAGGCGTACTCGTTGGTGCGTACGACGCCGAGGACGAGCAGTCCGATGCCCCCGGTGCCGAGCACGCCCCCGAGGACATCGAGCCGGCGCGTCCCCGCGGCGGCACCCGCGGGCACGTGCCGCCTTGCCAGCCAGGCGACGGCCAGGGCCAGCGGCACGTTGACGAACATGACCCAGCGCCAGCCGCCGTACTCGGTGAGCAGCCCGCCGGCGAGCACGCCCACCGCCCCGCCGACGGCCGACACGGCGGCGTACACACCGAGTGCCCTGGTGCGTTCGGGGCCCTCCCGCTGGGTGGTGGTGAGCACCGCGAGTGCGGCCGGCGCCATGGCGGCGGCGCCCAGGCCCTGCCCCACCCGGGCGACGATCATCTGCGTCGGGTTCTGGGCCAGTGCCCCGCCGAGCGACGCTGCGGCGAAGACCACGGCGCCGAGGACCAGCAGTCGCCGCTGGCCGTACACGTCGGCTGCCCGGCCGCCCAGCAGCAGCAGCCCGCCGAACACCAGCGCGTAGGCGTTGATGACCCACGAGAGCTGTTCCGGCGCGAATCCCAGGCCGCTGCGAATGGCGGGGAGCGCCACGTTGACGATCGACATCACCATCGTCACCGTGAACTGCGCCAAGGCCACCGCGAGGAGCACTCGTCCCCGGTCCGGACCCTTCTCTTTCACTGCTCCTCCATGTTTGTCGTACGCAGTATTTGTACGCGTACGATAACTGTACTCGGGGCCCAGATCCCTGTCACCCCACGGCGGGGAGCAGGTCGGCCGCAGTCACCGCGGGTCCCGGCCGGGGGACGGCGACCTGCGGATAGCCGAGCGCGCCGGTGAGCTCCTGCCAGGCGTGAGCCACCGTCAGATGGCGCTGGGTCCCGCGCAGCGGGTCGGCGCCCTCGGCGATCCGCGCCGCCAGCTCGTCCAGGGCGTGCACCACCCCCGCCGGCCAGGCCTCCTCCAGCACCGCCTTCCAGGACGGCGCGCCGTCCGGTCCCAGCAGCTCGGCGCTGGCGCCCGGGCCGGGCACGAATCTGCCCACCGGGTCCGGCGCGGTCCGCTGCACCGGGCTCCAGACCACGGGGCCGTGGGTGTTGACCAGCGTCAGGTTCCCGGCGTCGGTGCCGACGGTGACGCGGTGCAGGAACAGACTCGTGCTGTCGTCACCGGGCTCCATCCGGTTCTCCACCCGAAGGGTCAGCGGGACGCCGGCGACCGTGGCGTCCACGGAGGTGAGCGGACGGTCACCGGCCGCGCAGACCGGGCCCAGGGACCAGGGCCGCACCCCGCCGAAGATCTCACCGAGGATGTCCAGCAGGTCGAAGGAGACCTGGACGGCGCTCATCGCGTCCACGAACACCGGCGTCCGCAGCTCCACCAGCCGCCGCGCCGCGGCGACGAACCGCCGCACGGGCTCGATGTGCGGGTAGAAGGTGTTCAGCAGGTACTGCGTCCCGGTGCCGCGCGCCGTGCGCAGACAGTCCGCCAACTCGGCCGGGTGCACCGGGTGTTCCTGCAGGACATGCACCCCGCGCTCCATCAGCTGCCGGGCCAGCTCCGCGCCCTGGCCGCCGCCGACCGAGCTGGAGACCACCACGCAGGCGACGTCCACGTCCCCGGGCAACTGGTCGACCGAGGAGTACAGCGGGACGCCGTACTCCTCGGCGAGCGCGACCGACCGGGCCCCGCCGCGGGCCACCACGCCGACGAGGCGGTAACGCTCGGGGCACCGGCGCAGCGCCGACAGGTACACCTGCCCGAAGCGGGTGCCGCACACCACGACGCGCAGCGGGCCGCACCCCGCGCCGTTCACCGCCCGGCTCCCGTCCGCCGGGTCAGCGCCGCGGCGGTCCGCGCCACGTACGGCGGCTGGACGCAGGTGAAGTGGTCCCCGGGCACGTCGACGACCGTCAGCTCGCCGAGGCACATCTCCCGCCAGAAGCCCGTCATGTCGTCCTGGAAGCCGGGGATGAAGTGGGTCGGCGCGAGCGGGCGCAGGAAGGTGATGTCGCCGGCGTAGGGCAGCGGATCGTAGGCCGTGACCGCCTCGACCGTGTGCGAGAACACCCGGTGCAGCGCCGCCACCTGGCCGACGTCGCCCAGGCCCGCCTCGGTGCGGGCGAGCGCCCGGTGCAGCTCCGCGCGCCGCTCGTCCCGGGAGCGCCGGGCCAGCAGCCGGAAGCGGTGCGCCACGGCGTCCAGCCCTTCGTCCCCGTCGAGCAGTTCGAAGGCCCCTGGTGCGAGCGCCTTCGGCGAGCGGGCCAGCGCCGCGGCGAGCGCCCGGCCCATCTCGCCCTCGTCTGCGGGCCACCCGAGGGCGTCCAGGTCACCGCCCATGACGCGGGCGAAGGCATAGTCGACCATGAGCTCGTCGTCCAGCCGGTACGGGATGCGGTAGCTGGACACCACGGTCAGCCCGCGGACCACGACCCCGCCCTCGCCGAGCGCGCGGGCCAGTTCGGCGGCGATGAGCCCCCCGGAGCAGTAGCCCACCACCTCGACCTCGCGATGCCCGGCGGCGAGCACCTCGCGGGCGTACGCGGCGCCGAGGTCCTCGACGAGCCGGTGCGGGGCCAGTTCGAGATAGCCGTCGCTGTCCGGCACGGCGAGCCCCAGCAGGGAGCTGTCGGCCGTGAGCTCCTTGATCAGCGGCCGGTACGGCACGAGGGTGCCCAGCCCCTCGTGCACCAGCAGCCGCAGCGGACCGGACCCGCCGCCGCCCAGGTCGACCAGCGCGGACCGCCGGACCGCGCCCGCGGCCGACCGGGCCGGGGTCCCGCCGCCGGAACCCGCGGGGGCCGTCAGCCGGCCGGCCAGGCCGGCCACCGTCGGGGTGTGCAGCAGCGCCCGCAGCAGAACGTCGAAGGAGACGTCGGCCGCCTCCGGCACGCATGCACGCACCCGCCCCACCAGCCGCGCCGCGAGCAGCGAGTCGCCGCCCGCGTCGAAGAACCCCCGCTCCCGGTCGGGGAGTTCACCACCGAGCAACTCGGCCCACAGCTCGGCCACGCGCCGTTCCACTCCGGGGCGCGGCGGCTCGGCCGTCCGCTCGGCCGCGCGTTCACCGCGCCGCGGCACCCAGCCGAGCAGCCGCTTGCGGTCGACCTTGCCGTTGGAGGTCAGCGGCAGCGCGTCCACCACCTGGATGTGCGCGGGGACCATGTGGACGGGCAGGCGCTCGGCCACCCACCGGCCGACCTCCTCGGCATCGAGCTCGGCGCGGTCCTGTTTGAAGGAGGCGGCGAACACGCCCTGGCCGAGCGCGGCGAACGGGTCGTCGGGGCCGGGCAGGCTCAGTACGTCCTCAGCGCCCGCCTCGACCAGCAGCCGCCGCCACTCCTCCTCGTGGACGAACAGGTTCCCCCGTTCGCGCCGGAGGTCCTCGGGCTCCTCCATCATGAACGCCTGGGTGGCCGTGATCTCCGGGTGCTCCCGGGTCATCTCCAGCAGGCACAGCCAGCCCCGCGGGGCGAGCAGCGTCCGCAGCCGGTCGATGACCCGCGCGGTGTCCCGGGCGTTGTTCAGCGCTCCCGCGCTCAGCACCACGTCGAAGGAGTTGGGCAGCAGGCCCTGCTCCCGGGGGTCCCGGTCCATGTCGAACAGGCCGAAGCTCGTCCCGGGCCGGGAGCCGAACCGCTGCCGCGCGTCGGTGAGGAAGTACTCCGAAACGTCCGTGAACAGGTACTCCACCGGCCGGTCGCCCAGCGCCTCCAGCACCGGTCCGGTGGCCGCCCCGATGCCGCCCCCCACCTCCAGCACCCGCAGCGGCCGGTCCCGCACCTCGCTCGCCACGCCGCGGACAGCGGCCGCGAGCGTCTCGAGCAGGCGTCCTGCGGCCAGGTTGTCGGCGTACCAGGCACGTGCGATGTCCTGGCTGCCGCCGGGGAAGAACAGCCGTACCGCCTCCTCCTCGCCGCGCAGCAGGGCGGGCAGGACGTCGGAGTGAGCGCGGAAGTACGCGAGCAGCGGGGGCGGACAGACTTCGGCGGGAGCGTGGGCGGCGAGGTCCGCCCAGGCCCGCTCCACCTCGGCGCGCTCGGGCGCGGCGGCACCGCGCCAGGTGCCCTCGGTTCCCTCGCGCCGGACGAGGCCGGCCCGCTCCAGGGCGTGCAGCCAGCGGCGGAGCAGCCCGTGGTGACGCTCGTCGACCTCCAGCCGGCGCGCCATTTCCGCCTCCGAGCGGGCCTCCTCGCCCGCGAAGAGGCCGGACGGGGCCAGGGCCTCGGCCATGGAGAGCACGAAGGCGTGGTTCAGCCGGTCCACGTACCCGGCGATCCGCCCCGGGTCCGGCGCGGGCCCCTGCCCGTACCCGGCGTTCACCGCGGCGGCCTCCGCCGCGACGGCGCGCGCCACCGTGGAGTCGGTACCTCCGGTGCGGACCGCCGGCTCCACGAAGGCGACCAGCGAGCGCTCCAGTGCCTCGGTGCCCTCCACCAGGACGGCGCTGGAACCGACCGCCGGGTGCTCGCCGAGGACCGCGTCGATCTCGCCGAGTTCGATGCGGTGCCCCCGGATCTTGACCTGCTGGTCGGCTCGGCCCAGGAACTCGATCTCGCCGTCCGGCAGATAGCGTCCGAGGTCGCCGGTGCGGTACAGGCGCTCCCCGGTCTCCGGGTGCCGCGGGAAGCGCTCGGCAGTGCGCTCCGGGTCGTTGAGGTAGCCCTCCGCCAGCCCGACGCCGGTGATGTACAGCTCGCCGGCGACCAGGTCGGGGCGGTCGCGCAGCGCGCCGTCCAGGACCCGGAACCCCTGGTTGGCGAGCGGGGTGCCGTACGGGATGCTGCGCCAGTGCGGCTCGACGCGGCGGATGCGGTGGTGGATCGACCAGATCGCGGCCTCGGTCGCCCCGCCGAGGCTCACCAGTTCGGCGCCCGGCAGATGGCGCCCGGCGTGGGCGGGCAGCGCCAGCGGGATCCAGTCACCGGACAGCAGCGCGAGGCGCAGCCGGTCCAGCCCGCGCGGCTCGGCGTCCAGATAGTGGGCGAGCATCTGCAACTGGGCGGGCACCGAATTCCACAGCGTCACCCCGTGCCGTTCCACCAGGTCCGCCCAGTGGGAGGGATCGCCGCGGCGGGCCGGGTCGGGCAGTACCAGGGCCGCGCCGAGCGCCGTCGGCCCGAACAGGTCGTACACCGACAGGTCGAAGCCGAGCGCGGCGAGGCCGAGGACGCGGTCGGTGTCCCCCACCGCGAAGCGCTGGTTGATGTCGTGGACGGTGTTCGCGGCGGCCCGGTGGCTGATCATCACGCCCTTGGGTTCACCGGTGGAGCCCGAGGTGTGGATCACGTAGGCGAGGTCGCCGGGCGCCACCGGATGCTCGACGGGAGTCTCCGACGACGGCAGCGGCGCGGCACCGGACACGTCGACCGGGCGGCAGCCGGCCGGCAGCGTCCGGGCCAGGTCGGGGTCGCGGACCACCGCGTACCGCGCCCCGCAGCCGGTGAGGATCCGGTCCCGGCGCACCTGAGGCTGCGCGACGTCCACCGGCACGTACACCCCGCCCGCGAGCAGGGCGCCCAGGACGCCGACCACCTGATCGCGGCCCTTGTCCATCAGGACGGCGACGAAGTCCCCAGGGTGGCAACCCGCGGTCCGCAGCTCCGTTGCCACCCGGGCTGCGCGGCCGAGCCACTCCCCGTACGTCATCGAACCGGTGGCGTCGATGACCGCCGTCCGGCCGGGGTTGTGCCTGGCGTACGCCACCAGCGGCTCGTGCAGCAGCCCGCCGGGCTCGGCGGCCGCGGTGGCGTTGACCGCGGCCCGACGCGCCCGCTGCGCCGCGGGCAGGCCCAGCGGATCGGCCGCGGCCCAGGGCCCGTCCTGCTCCGCCAGTCGGCGCAGCAGTCCGGCGAACGCCGCGAACATCTCGTCCACCAGGCCGTCGGGGAACACGCCTTCCCTGACGTCCCAGTTGACCTCCAGGCCGCCGAACTGGTCGGTGGCCTGGCAGTCGATCCACACCTGCGGCGTCTGGCTGATCCCGTACACCGGCCGGAGCCTCTCGGCCCCCTCCCCCAGGGCCCGGCCCACGACGCCGATACCACCGGTGAACACCACGGGCATCAGGGCGGCTTCGCGACCGCGCCGCCGGGCGAGTTCGCGCAGCACCTCGACACCGCCGCACAACCGGTGGTCGAGGTCTTCGAACAGCCGCTCGCCGAGGCCACGGGCCCGGTCGGCGAAGGCGGCCCGCCCCGACTGGTCCACCGCGAGCAGGCTCACCGAGGTGAAGTCACCGAGCAGCCGGTCCGCATGAGGGTGCAGCGGCATGCGGTTCAGGACGGTGAGCCCCAGGCTGAACCGCTCGCCCGCGCTCCAGCGGCCGATCGTCTCGGCGTACGCGGCGAGCACGGCGTTGGCCGCGGTGATGCCGTGCGCGGCCGCTCTGGCCTTCAGCGCCTTCCACGCGTCCTCGGTCAGCGAGGCGGCCAGGCGGCGGAACCGGGGCGGCGTGTCGGCGGGGGTGTGACCGTCGGCCAGAGGAAGGGCAGGTCCGGCGGGCAGCTCGTCGACCCGGCCCCGCCAGTAGGCGCGGTCGCGCGCATAGCGCTCGGTGTCGCGCAGCCGGCGTTCCGCTGCGACGTAGTCGCGGAAGGTGGCGTCGATGGGCGGGAGCGGGCATCCGGGCCGCTCGTAGCGGCGGTCCAGTTCGGTGAGCAGCAACTGGATGCTGATCCAGTCCAGCGTCATGAAGTCCATCGACAGGTGCAGCAGGCTGTGGTCCGCCAACCGTGTCAGCCGCACCTCGTACATGGGGCGTTCGCCCGCCGGGTGCACCCGGTGGGACAGCTCCTCGCGGACGGCGGCCGTCGCCTCGCCCACGGCTTCGGCGGAAGCCTCCCGCAGGTCGGTGACCCGGATACGGGTGTCGGCGAGGGCCGGCGCGATGCGCTGGGTGCCGTCCTGCGCGATGACCGAGCGGAGCATGTCGTGGCGCTCGACCAGGCTGTCCCAGGCCTGCTGCAGCCGGTCCGGGTCCAGGTCGGCGGGGCGCCGGAACTCCAGGTAGATGTGACAGGAGACGCCGCCGTAGTCGAAGGCCGCGTCCCGGCCGAGCAGGTAGGCGGACTGGATGTCGGTCAGCGGGAAGGGCTCGTGGCGGGCCTCCGGCTCCGCCACCCACGCGCTCGCCGGCGCGCCCGGGGCCGCGCCGCCCGCCGCTCCGGACGGGACCCGGTCGGGCAGCTCGGACAGGAGCTGCTCCTTGCTGCCGCGCAGGGCCGCGAGCCGCTCGTCCGTCATGGCACCGCGCGGCGCCCGGAAGCGCAGCTGCCGCCCCTCCCGCCAGAGCTGGATCCCGGCCAGCTCGAACTCGCTGATCAGCTCACCGACGGTCACAGCACACCCTCCTCGAAGTCACCGGCCAGGGCCTCGTCCCCCGGCTCCCTGTCCTGGGCCGCGCCGAGCAGCCCCTCGATCAGCGCGCCCAGGGCGGCGACGGTCGGCGCCCGCATCACGTCCCGCATGGGCAGTTCGACGCCGAGGGCCCGGTGCACCTCTGTCACCAGCCGGGTGGCGAGGAGGCTGTCCCCGCCGAGCGCGAAGAAGTTCTCGTCGCGGCCCACCGAGGCGACCGGGAGCAGCTTGGTCCACAGGTCGGCGACGGTCTGCTCCATGGCCCCCCGCGGCGGCTCGGCGGACTCCCGCGGCGAGTCGGTCAGCGCGGCGAGGAGGCTCTGCAGGGCGCGCCGGTCGACCTTCCCGTTGGCACTCAGCGGCAGCACGGGCAGCGCCGCGAAGTGTCCCGGCACCATGTGGGCCGGCACCCGGTCGGCCAGCCAGCGGCGGAGGTCCTCCACGTCGGCCCCGCGGGCCGTGCGGGGCCGTTCCGCGGTGAGCAGGACCTCTCCGGTGGCCTCGGCGCGCTCCACGCGCGCGTTGACCAGCCCGGCAGCGACGCAGGCCCGCGCCCACCGCTGACCGGAGCGCAGCCAGGACCCACCCGGGCCGCCGGGCCGGAGCCGGCCGGCCTCCGCCTCCAGCGGCAGGGCGATCAGGAGGGCCAGCGGGGTGAGGTGGGTGCGTTCGAGCACATGGAGCCGGCCTCCGGGCCTGAGCAGCAGCGCCATGGTGGCCGCGGCGGTCTCCGGACTCGGCATGCGGTGCAGGACGTTCGCAGCCACCACCGCGTCGTAGGCGTGCAGGTGCGCGGCGGGCAGAGCGGCACCGCCCTGGTGCACGGTGCGCACCCGGTGGCCGGAGTCCGCGAGCCGAGCGTCGGCCGCCGCCAGGAGCGTGGGGGACGAGCCGAGCAGTGTGTAGTCGACGGAGCCGGGTGGGAGAGCTGCGAGCAGCCGTCCGGCACCGAGCCCGCTCATCGCGTCCCACTCGCCGACCGTCAGAGGCTGCGCGGCGTCCGCGGCGTCGGCCCGCAGGGCGGCCGCGATGGCCGCGAGGCAGTCCCGGGTCGCCGGCATCGCGTCGGCCAGGCCCTCCGGCGACAGCACCGGGTCGTCCAGCAGCACCGAGGCGTGGGCCTCGCCGGTCAGGACGGCGGTCAGCATGGGCGCCGCCCAGGCCAGCGCGTTCGCCACCGGCTCCAGGTGGCTGCCGGCCGTCCGCTCCCGCAGTTCCCCGAACCGCCCCGGGGCGCGCACCTCGGCCCAGCGCGCGCCCGGACGGACCGCGGCGCCGTCACGCCGGACGACCTCCTGCCGGGCGAGCCGGTCGAGCCAGGCGTCCAGGACGGGGCGCTGTTCGGCGCGCACCGGCAGGGTCCCGGCCGGGGCCGTGGCGGGCGTCACCAGGGGAGCGATCACCTCGGCCAGTACCGCCTCGACGAGCCCTTGTTCGAGCGGGTCGGCCTCGGGCGCGGGTCCGCTGTCCGCGTGCGGCGACGGGCCGGCGTCCTCGGCGCCACTGTCCTGGCCCGCGTCGTGCGGGGCGCGCTCCACGACCGCGGCGACCAGTTCGCGGCGGCGGTCGCCGACGGTGACGACGACCGCCGAGGAGACCTCGGGATGCGACTGCAGAGCGGCCTCGATCTCGCCGAGTTCGACCCGGAAGCCGTTGATCTTCACCTGGTGGTCCAGCCGCCCCAGGAACTCCAGGTTCCCGTCGGGCCAGTAGCGGCCCAGGTCGCCGGTGCGGTACCAGCGTTCCCCCGCCACCACGGGGAACCGTTCCGTCGTCAGGGCGGCGTCCCCGCGGTACCCGAGGGCCACACCGTCGCCGCCGATCCACAGCTCGCCCGGTACCCAGTCGGGGCACTCGCGGCCCCGGCCGTCGACGACACGGAACCTCTGGTTGCGCAGCGGCTTTCCGTAGGGGACGGACACCCAGTGCGCGGGTACCTCGGTGACCTCGTACGCGTTGGACCAGATCGCGGCCTCGGTGGCGCCGCCGAGCCCGACGAGGCGACATCGCCCGTGCGTCGCGGCGTCCAGCCGTCCGGGCAGGTCGAGGCCGATCCAGTCGCCCGACAGCAGGGCCAGCCGCAGCGAGGCGGGCAGCGCGTTCCCGTCCGCCGCGGTGAGCGCCATGTCGAGCAGCGCGGGAACGCTGTTCCAGACCGTCACCCCGTGCCGGGCGCACAGGGCCAGCCACCGGCTCGCGTCCCGCCGGTCGGACTCGTCCACCAGGACCAGGGCACCCCCCTCGGACAGCAGCCCGAAGATGTCCCACACCGAGAGATCGAAGTCCAGGGCGGAGACGGCCAGCACCCGGTCGCCGGCGCCGATGCCGAACCGCTCGTCGATGTCCTCGACGGTGTTGACCGCGGCCCGGTGACTCACCTCGACGCCCTTGGGCGTGCCGGTGGAACCGGAGGTGAAGATGACGTACGAGGTGTCGTCCGGAGCGGCGGGCACCGGTGCGTCGAGCGGTTCGCCGGCCAGCGCCTCGTCGAGGGTGAGCACCTCGGCGGCGCCCCCCGGCGACCGGGGCAGCCCGGTGCCGTCCAGGACGAGCCGGGCGCCGCTGAGCTCCAGGATGCGGGTGCGGCGGGCGGCCGGCTGGTCGACGCCGACGGGTACGTAGGCGGCTCCCGCGGCGAGGACGCCGAGGACCGCGGCGATCTGGTCCGGGCCCTTGGGCGCGGTGACCACCACGGACGTGCCCGGCCCGACGCCTCGCCGGGCGAGGGAGCCCGCGATACGCAGGGCCCGCTCGGCCAGTTCGCCGTGGGTGAGCCGCCCGTCGTCCTGCCACAGCAGCGCGGGCTCGGCCGCGCGCTGTCCGGCGCGCTCGAAGAAGGCCGTGTGCAGCAGGCGACCGCTGTGCTCGCGGACCTCGGAGTTCACCTCGTCGCGGCGGCGCCGCTGGGCGACGGGCAGGGTGAGATCCACCTCGACGGGGCCGTCGCCGGCCAGGTCGCGCAGCAGCGTCGTGTAGGCCGTCATCATCGCGGCCGGCATCTCCGCGGGGAACAGGTCGTCGACGGTGTCCCAGGCCAGCAGCAGCCCCCCGTCCCGGGTGGCGTAGACCTGGTGGTCGAGCCAGACCTGCGGGGTCTGGGAGAGCATCCAGGTCAGCTCCCCGAACCGGGCGGCGCAGGCGTCCGGGACCAGCGGGGCGTCGAGGTTGCAGGCGAAGACGACGGGCGCGCTGCGGGGCGCGTCCCCGTCGGCGCGGACGAAGTCGCGCAGCACGTCCACACCGGTGTACGCGGCATGCGCCACGTCCTCGTGGAGCTGCCGCTGCACGGCTCGGGCGCGCTCGGCGAAGTCGTCCCCGCGAATGAGGTCGACCTCCAGCAGGACCAGGCTGGTGAAGTCGGCGACGATGCGCCCGATCTGGGGGTGCGCCTCGAGATCGCGGTCGAAGAGGGGCAGGTTGAGCAGGAACCGGTCCTCGCCGCTGAAGCGGGCGAGGACCTCGGAGAAGGCCGTGGCGAGCAGGACGGCGGGGGTGACACCGGCCCGAGCGGCCCGCTGCCGCAGGGCGCGCCACTCGCCGGGTGCCAGTTCGTGGGTGCGCCGCACGAAGCGGGTGACCGGGAGGGCGGCGGGCTCGACGGCGAGCGGCAGCCGGGGACCGCCGGGCAGCTCCGGCAGCCGCCGCTGCCAGTAGGCGCGCGCCGTCTCGCGCTCGCTCCGCCGGGTCTCGGCGCGTTCGGCGAGATACCGCTGGAACGTGTACGCCGGCCCGCTCACCGACGTGGGGTCCTCGTACAGCGCGGCCAGGTCGGCGAGCAGCAGCCGGATGCTGTGCACATCGGCGACGAGCAGGTCGACATTGAGGTGCAGCCGGTGTCCGGCGCCGGGCAGCCGGCTGAGCTGGAGGTCCAGCACCTCACCGGCACCCACGTCCAGGCGGCGGTGCGAGAGCCGGCCGCGCAGCTCCTCCAGGGCGGGGGCGGCTGCCTCCGCGGACAGGCCGCCGAAGTCGTGCACGGTCAGGCCGGGCCAGGGGGACCGGGCCAGCACCCGCTGCGTCCCGTCGGCCTCGAACCTGGCGCGCAGCATGGGGTGCAGATCCAGCAGGGCTCGCACGGCCCGCTCCAGCCGGCCGGCGTCGACGTCCCGGGCGTCGATCTCGAGGTACGCGTGGCACCCCACGCCGCCCAGCGCCTGGTCGTCGCTCCGTCCGATCCAGTACGCCTGCTGCACCGCGGTGAGCGCGAAGGCTTCCCCGGTGTCGAGGACGCCGTCCCGGGCGGCCCGGCGGTCCGCCGGCTCCGGCGCGGGCGCGCCTGCGGCCGTGTTCGCCAGCAGCGCGTACCACGCCGAGAGCCGGGGCTCCTCGGACAGCCGCCGGAAGTCGACCCGGGCACCGGCGCGGTTGAGCTTGTTGGTGAGAACCATGAGCTGCATGGAGTGCAGGCCGAGTTCGAAGAGGTTCACGTCGTCGTGCTCGGGGCGCAGGTCCATGTCCAGCAGCCGGGCGACCTCCTGTCGGAGAGTCTCCGGGTCCCATACGGGAGCTGCCGTGCTCACCGGCACGGCCTTGGGCGGCACAATCTCCTGTGACATCCGTCAACTCCGGTTCGTCGGTCTGGGGCGTGCGGCTCTGCGCACCCTGGCCTGGGATGGCGGCTCAGGAGCGACCGGAAGCCCGGCACAGCCTCACATCTGCGACTGGCCAGAATCTGGATGCTTTCTGGGGGCCCGCCGACGCCGGGTCGCGGACATGCCGACCGCCCGTGTGGGCGGCACACGGGCGGTCGGGCGAGGGGGCCGCGGCCTGGCGATCAGACTCGGCCGAGCGGCAGATGGGGCTCCGGGGGGAGTTCCACCTCGATCGCGTCACCGGCGCGCACCACACCGGCCGCCCGTACGACGCTCATGATTCCCGCCTTGTGCGTGACGGCACCGGCGTCGTCCCGGCCGACGACGTGTTTCAGCAGGCCGTCCTGGAAGTCGTCGATCTGCTTGCAGGGCGTGCGCAGGCCGGTCACCTCCAGCACCGCGTCATGGCCGATCCGCAGGACGGTGCCGACGGGCAGGCCGAGCAGGTGGATGCCGCGGGTGGTGATGTTCTCCCCCAACGCTCCGGGCACCACCCGGAACCCCGCGGCGCCCCACTCCTCAAGAGCCTCCTCGGGCATCAGGTGGACCTGGCGCAGGTTCGGCCGGGTGGGATCCTGCTCGACCCGCACCCGGTGCTTGACCGTCCGACCGGCGTGGGCGTCGCCCGCCACGCCCAGGCCGGCCAGCAGGGTGATGCTCTCCCGGTTCGGTTTGCTGAACGCGTGCCCGCTGTCGCGGCTGACCGCCGTCACCGTCCCGGTCACGCGCCGGAACCTCGCACGCGGGCCCCCGCGCGCTCACGGCACGCGACCTTCGTCGCCTCGACGGTGCTGCGGGCCAACGCGATCGCGTCGAAGAGGAGTTCGCCGCGCATCGCGTCGCCGCCGGGGACGTGCTGCCGGCTGCGCAGCAGGACGGCGGCGCAGGACAGTGCGTCGCAGGCCGCGCTGATCTCCGGGGGGATGCGCCGCAGCCGCGGGGCGCGCAGCTCCGCGGCCAGCTGTTCAAGGTCGCGCACGACCGTCGCGAGGTCCACGGTCGTCTCGTGAACGGTACTCACCCAATGGCTCCCTTCTCCTCCCCGGCTCCGGGACGCCGCTCACCGGTGTCCCGGAGCGAGGGCCACAGACGTCAAGCGGACCGGTCCGTCTTCGTGACGAGGTAGTTGCCGAGCACCAGGTAGTCGATCTCCGTGCCCAGGAAGCAGTTCACCGCGTCGGCCGGCGAGCACACGATGGGCTCGCCCGCCACGTTGAACGAGGTGTTGATCAGGCAGGGCACGTCGGTCAGCGTGGTGAACCGGCGAAGCAGCGACGTCAGCAGCGGCGCGTCCTCGTCGGTGAGCGTCTGCACCCGGGAGGTGCCGTCCACGTGCGTGGCGCCGGGGATGATGTCGTGGTACTCCGGCCGCACCGGGAAGACGAACGTCATGTACGGCGAACGCTTCTTGCGGCCCATCTCGAAGATCTTCGGGGCGTCCGACTCCAGCACGATCGGCGCGAACGGCCGGAACGGCTCGCGGTGCTTGACCCGCGTGTTGATGACGTCCTTGATGTCCGGGAACTTGGGGTTGGCCAGGATGCTGCGGTGTCCGAGGGCGCGCGGACCGTGTTCCAGCCGGCCCTGGAACCAGCCGATCACGACCTTCTCCGTGAGCAGCTTCGCCACCTGGTCGACGACCTCGTCCTCGGCCAGCCGGGTCCACCGCACCCGCCCGGTGAACTCGCGCAGGGACTGCTCGATGGTGTCGCTGTCGTACTCCGGCCCGAGGTAGGGGGTGACCGAGCCGGCGAACTTCACCTCGGCGCTGGTGTCCGGGTGGTTGGCCCAGGCGTGGACGGCGGCGCCGATGACGACTCCGGTGTCACTGGCACCGAAGCTGACCGACATGTCCTCGAAGCGCGAACTTTCGAGCAGCTTGGTGTTGTTCACGCAGTTCAGCGCGAGGCCGCCCTCGAACAGCAGGTGGTTCAGCTCGGTGCGGGCCTCCAGCGCGCGGAGCTGGTGGCTGGTGACGACCGTGAGCATCTCCTGGGCCGCGGCGGCCAGGTTGGCCTTGTACTCGACGGTGTCCTCGTAGGGTCCGAAGTACTTCGCGAACAGGTCGTCGAAGGCGCGGCCGTTCTCCGGGTCGTGCGGCCGGCAGAGGGTGTAGCGCCCGTCCTCGTGCAGCTGGACGATGTGTTCGAGGAACGGGTTCGGTGAGGGCGGCTCGGCGAACCCGGAAAGGCCCATGACCTTGTACTCGTCGTTGTTGGGCACGAAGCCCAGGTACCGGGTGATGGAGGCGAAGAGGTTGCCGAGCGAGTCGTTCGCGCTGATCGTCGACTCGTCGAAGACCCGGATGCGGCCGTCGCGGATCTCACCGATCAGGGAGGAGAACAGTTCGGCGCGGCCGTCACTGATCAGGAACGCGGTGTCCTTCTGCCCCGCCATGTAGTAGCCGGTCATCGCGTGCGCGAGGTGGTGCTGCACGAACACCACCTTGTCCGGATCCGGGGTGAACCCGGTGCGTGCGGCGAAGTCGGCGAGGATCGCGTCCGGGCCGAGCGCCCCGTCGAACAGCGCGCCGAGGTGGCTCAGCCGGAGGACCTTGTCCGCCGGCTTCAGCGGAGCCCCGGCCAGTTCGGCCATCATCGCGTCGAAGACCTGGTCGGAGAATTTCCACGGTATGGCGATGAGATCGACGTCGGAGAACTCGATCCCCGCTTTTTCGAGGCACCACTTCACCGCGTCGGCGGGGAAGTCGGAGGTCTTCTTCTCCCGGTTGAGCCGCTCTTCCTCGACGGCAGCCACCAGTTTGCCGTCGATCAGCAGCGCGGCACCCGCGTCATGGCCGAGAACGTAATGCTTTTCGGTGCCGACCGCGCCATACTGCTCGGCGAAGAGTTCTGCGCCCCGGGTGAACCCGTTGCACCCCAGAACAATCATGGCAAATTCCTTCTCTGTTGTGCTGAGTCGCGCGGATACTCGAGCGGCTTGTCCCGCCAACGAATTTCCCGGCCAGGTTACGGGCGCGGATCAACCCGCCGCAATGTGCGAGATTCACCGCCGTATATGCATTTCTCACATCCGCACAAATACGTGACTGTCGAGTACAGTGAGATCCCGCTGCCGCTGACCAATTTCCGGCGGCATTCGTATGCGCCGTAATTTCGCATCGAGCCAGTCCTGGGGAGGGCTGCTATGCCATTGGACCGCATACTCCGCAACCTGATCGCCTGGCAACGCGCCGACGGCCCTCCGGTTCCGGTCCGTGACCTCGGGGTCGCCGAGGCCCGCGAGCGGTATCTCGCCAACGCGACCGGCCAGCCCCGGCGTCGCGGGGGCCCCCGCGACGCCGTCACCGCCGTCGACCGGACGGTCGACGCCGCGGACGGGGTGACGTTCCGGTGCCGGGTCTACACACCGGGGACGGACGAGGGGCGGCTGGTCACCTATCTGCACGGCGGCGGCTGGGCGCTGGGCGACATCGACAGCCACGACCAGGTCTGCCGCATCGTGGCCGCGTCGCTGGGTGCGGTGGTCGTCTCGGCCGACTACCGCCGGGCACCGGAGTTCCCCTATCCCACCCCCCTCCTCGACGCCGTCGCCGCGGCGCGCTGGGCCGGTCGCGCCTTCCCCGGACGCGAGCACGTGCTCGCCGGTGACAGCGCGGGCGCCAGCCTGGCGATCGGTGTGGCACTGGACGCGCGCGACTCCGGCGAACTGAGGTTCGCCGCCCAGCTGCTGCTGTACCCGCCGGTGGACCCGCGGCTGCTGTTCGCCGCGGCCGGCGAACACGCCGAGGGCTATCTGCTGTCCGTCGACGACATGGCGTACCACTACGACCTGTACGTCCCCGACCTGGAGCGGCGTCTCGATCCCGCGATCGACCTGCTCAGCGCTGACCTGCGGCACCTGCCGCCGACGGTGGTCGCTACGGCCGAGTTCGACCCGCTCCACGACGAGGGCGTCGAACTGGCCGACAAACTGGCCGTCGCCGGGGTGCCGGTCCGTCATGTGCCGGGGCCGGGTCTGGTGCACGGCTACTTCCTGATGCAGGACATCGTGCCCGCCGCCGCCACCCGCTCCCGGGACGTTCTCCAGGAGCTGGAGACGATGCTGCGCGCGACGCGGAGACCCGCGCCCGGGTGGTACGCCGAAGCGGTGGGGGTGGACTGAGCCGCCGGGGCGTCCGGATCGGCCGGGCGCCCGAGCCGACGAGGCGCCGACCGGGAATCTCCCCGGTCGGCGCCTCGACCCGTGGGTGGCCGCCGTCAGGAGGCGGCCCGCTTCCGGCGTCGCTCGCGCAGCACCTCCGCCACGCCCGGCTCGTGGTCGGCGTACAGCACCTTCAGTTCCTCGTCCAGGAACAGCCGTCGCATCACCACGCGCTGGATCTTCCCGCTCGTGGTGCGCCGCACCCCGCCGCGCCGCAGCAGGCATACACCGCTGACGGGGACCCCGAACTTCCGGACCACCGTCTGCCGGATCCCGTCGGCCAGAGCGCGCAGGCACTCCTCGGCCGGGCGGCCGAGGACCTCGTGCGTGACGACCAGCGCCTGCGCGGGGACGAGACCCGCCGTCGGCACGGTGAACGCGGCCCCGGCGGAGGCCAGTTCGGGGTACCGCGCCCGCAGCTCACGCTCGACGTCCTGCGGGTGGAGGTGCCGGCCGCCCACGGTCAGCACCTCCTGGAGCCGGCCCGCCACATACAGCTCGCCCTCGAGCACGGTCCCCAGGTCGCCGGTGCGAACGAACCCACTCGCCAGGAAGGCGTGTTCCGTCGCCGCCGGGTCGTTCCAGTACTGCCGGGCGAGGCTGGGGCCCCGCAGCCAGATCTCGCCGATGTCGCCGGGCTCCGCTTCGTCGCCGGTACGCGCGTCGACGATCCGCACCTCGTAGTCGTGCGGTGTCCCGCAGCTCACCAGCTCGACACCGGCCTCGGCCGGGACGAACCGGTGCCGCTTCACCTCGTCGGCGTCGACGGTCGTGACCACCGCCTTGCGCCGTGCCGCGGCGGAGACGAAGACCGTCGCCTCCGCCATGCCGTAGCAGGGGCACAGCGCGTCGTCGCGCAGCCCCGCGGGGGCGAAGCGCTTCGCGAACGCGTCCAGCGTCGCGATGTCGATCCGCTCCGAGCCGTTCGAGGCGATCCGCCACCGGGACAGGTCCAGGCCGGCCATCTGCTCCTCGGTGACCCGGGCGCAGCACAGTTCGTAGGCGAAGTTCGGCGCCGCGGACGAGCAGATGTCGTAGTCGCTGATCAACCGCAGCCAGTGGTGCGGCCGTTGCAAGAACGCACTGGGCCGCATCAGCACGCAGGTGGCGCCGAGGAGCAGCGCGGGCAGGAGCTGACCGAGCAGCCCCATGTCGTGGTAGAGCGGAAGCCACCCGCCCAGCCGCACGTCCGCCGTCAGTCCGAAGGCGCGGCGCTGGCCGTCCACGTTGTGCAGCAGGTTGCCGTGGCTGAGCACGACGCCCTTGGGCTCGCCCGTCGTACCGGAGGTGTACTGGAGCATCGCGACGGTCCGTCGGTCCGGCTCCCGCGGTGTCCAGGCCTCCGGGTCCGGCAGGGCCCCGCCGTCCGTCGCCACCACCCGGGCGCCGAGCCCGCGGGTCCGTGCCCAGACCTGGACCTCGGGCAGGTTCGCGCCGTCGGTCAGCACCACGGAGACCGCGGCGTTGCGGGCGATGCCGCTCACCCGCTCCTGCTCGTGGCGGTAGCGGCCGGGCAGCGGGGCGGGTACGGCCACCACTCCGGCGTACAGGCACCCCGCGTACGCGGCGGCGAAGTCGAATCCGGTCGGGTACAGCAGCAACACCCGGGTTCCGACCGGGTAGCGGGCGGCCAGCCAGGCGCCGATCCTCCTGGCCTCGGCGTCCAGGGCGGCGTACGACCACCGGGTGGCGCCGTCGGGTCGTTCCACGTCGTCCACGAAGATCACCGCGGTGTGTTCCGGTGTCGAGAGCGCGTGCTCACGTATCACCGCAGCAGCACTGGTGGCATGCGGCAAATCGACCATGACCCTCAATTCCTCTTTCCTGCCGCGTGCACGGCTCGATACCCCGGGACGTCGTGCCGACGCCTCGTCAGGGGCGGGTGGATGGAGTGACGGATGGGCGGGGGTGCGGCATCACGGCAGGTGGGTGGTGGCCGGCGTCGCGGGCGCCGTGGCGCCCGCGGCTGTCACCGGGGCGCTGCCCCGCTCGCGCCTCGGATCGGGGCGGCGGGCGCGCCCTCGACGAACAGGTGCCGGGCCTTGGCCCGCTGAAGCTTGCCGCTGGTCGTCTTGGGGATGCTCCGCTTCGGCACGAGATGGATCGCGGCCGGGGTCACACCGGTCCGCGAGCTCACCGCGGCCCGCACGGCCTGGCGCAGGGCCTCGTGCTGCGCGCCGTCCAGTTCGGTCTCGACGATCAGATGGAGTTCCTCGGAGTCGGCGTCCTCGGGCCGGTGCCCCACCGCGATCACGGCGCCCAGGCGCACCCCGGGCACGGTCTCGGCGGCCTGCTCGAAGTCCGAGGGGAAGTAGTTGGCCCCCCGCATGATGATCAGGTCCTTGGCCCGGCTGGTGATCCGCAGGCTGCCGTCGCGCAGGTAGCCGATGTCGCCGGTCCGCCACCAGTCCGTCGCGTCCGTCGCGGCGGCGGACTCCTCCGGCAGGTCGAAGTACCCGGTCGTGCGCGAGCGACTGCGGAACTGGACGTGTCCGATCCGGTTCTCCCCCAGGGGGTCGCCGTTGTCGTCCACGACACGGACCTCCGCGTCGGCCACGGGCACGCCGCAGTCGACCACCTGCACCGCGGTCGGGCTCTGCGGGTCGACGTCGACCACCCGTCCCCCGGTGACGGCGGTCTCCCGGTCGATGGAGTCGTACCGGAACGGCGCGTCGGGCCGCTTGACGGTGATGACCAGGGTGGCCTCGGCCATCCCGTAGCCCGGTGTGAACGCCCGTGGCGGCAGACCCCACCGGGAGAACCGCTCGACGAAGCGCCGGGCGGTGGCGGGCTGGACGGGTTCCGCGCCGCAGAACGCCATGCGCCAGCAGGACAGGTCCACTCCGTCCAGCTCCTCGTCGCGCACCCGCGAGGTGACGTAGCCGTAGGCGAAGTTCGGCGCGGCGGCGACGGCACCGCGGTAGGTGCTGATGTGCCGCAGCCACTCTCCCGGGGCGCGCAGGAAGCGGGTGGGGGGCATCAGCACCGTGCCGCCGCCGACATAGACGGGGCACAGGACGCCGGTGATCAGCCCCATGTCGTGGTACAGCGGCGCCCAGCTGACCGTCGTGTCCGCGCGCGTCCACCCGGTGGCGTCGGTCAGCTGCCTGCAGTTGGCCGCCAGGGCGGCGTGCGAGATCATGACGCCCTTGGGCCTGCCTGTCGAGCCCGAGGTGCACTGGATCAGCGCCGTGTCGTCAAGGTCCGGCCGTCGGATCGGGTGCGAGGGAGCGTCACTGGCGATGGCCCGCGCGTACAGTGCGGCACCGTCGAGCAGGGTCGCGCCCGCGAGCTCGGGCAGGGCCTCGATGACGGCTTCCGTGGTGACGACCGCGGCGGGCCGCAGATACGCCACCAGTTCCTTCATCTGGCCCGCGAACCCGGCGGCACCGCCGAACCGTATCGGTACCGCGATCGCCGTCGGTACGGCGCCGAGCAGCTGGGTGCCGAAGAAGGCGGTGAGGAACTCCACGCCCGTGGGCAGGCAGAGCAGCACCCGGTCGCCATGTCCGACTCCCCGCTCGGCGAGGGCGGCCGCACACCGGGCGGCGTTGCCGACCAGGGCGTCGTAGCGCAGGGTGTCCTCGGTGCCGGGCTCCGGGATCAGCGTGAGCGCCGATCCGTCGGAGCCGCGTTCCGCCTCTGCCAGCAGGGCGTGCCACACGCTCGGGAACGGGTCTGTCACGGTCATCCGATGTTCTCCTCGATAACGCTGCTGAGCTGATCGACGACCCACGGCCGCACCGAGACGTCGTCGGAGACGATGCGGGCGGGGTGGAATCCGTGCCGGCCGGCCAGGTCCCGGGCTGCCAGCACGCCGGCCGAGGTCAGTCCGCCGTACGACGGGCTCGACGTCGTGGGCTCGAAGCCGAGCAGAATCGTCTCGGCCAGGCAGGAGTAGAGAATCCCCGGCGGCAGTGTGATGCCCGGGAAGCGGGGCGTCTGCAGTCCGGGAAGCTGGATGCGCCCGCCGGAGACCAGGGTGACGTTCGACAGACCCGCCACCGCCGGGTGCACGTCACCGGGGACCGCGAGGTCGCAGACCAGCACCTTGCGGTCGCCGGCGAGGTGGTGGGGCAGGATCACTGGGTCGGCCGCATTGGTGGCGCTCACCACGATGGAGCAGTCCCGCAGCGCTTCGAGGTCCTCGGCGACCGACACGTCCGTGACACCGGTGAGCCGGTCGGTGACGGTGGCCAGCCGCCGCGCCGAGCCCGGCCGGCCGACCAGCACCAGCGACTCGCAGTGCGGGGCGACCAGTTCGGCCATCACCGCGCCGATGTTGCCGACGCCGCCGACGAGTCCCACGCGGCGCTCACCCGCCCCCGACTCCAGCAGCGTCAGACGCAGCAGGTCGTAGGCGCAGGCGGCGGTCAGGGAGTTGCCCGACGTCACCCTGGTGAGGTCCTCGACCACGTCCCGGGCGGCGTTGGTGACGATCGACGTGTGGCCGCCGAGACCGATGACGTCGGCACCGAGCGAGACGGCCAGCTCCACCCCGTCGAGCACCGTCCGGCGCAGCCACGGCCCTTGACCGGCCCGCAGCGCGGCATTGGCCTGGGCGGCGGTGAACGGCACCGCCACCATGACGACCTCGACGGTGCCCCGGGTCTCGGACGTGACGCGGTGCCGGACGACCTCGAACGGGTCGAGCTCCCCCTGGATCCGGTCGAGCGCGGCCGCGCACTGCTCGTCCGACCAGGGGGCCAGTTCCGGCGCCATCGCCCCCAGCTTGCCCGGCACGTCCAGGTTGGCGAGGAACACGACGCGGGGCACCTCGGCCCGGCGCGCACCGCGGCGGACCAGCCGGCTCTCGCGAGGCTGCGGCACATGCTGCCGCGGCTGCCAGTCACCGGCCGGCGGTACGGTCAGATGCTCGAGGAGCGTGGCGTAGTCGCCGTGCGAGAGCAGCCCGGCGACGTCGTCGAACGCCGCCGCGACGCGGTCCACGTCGGCCGGCTGGAGCAGCGCGGACGGCTGGACGCGGACCGTCGTCGGCGCCGACAGGGTGGGGATGACGCGGATCCGGTGCGTGTGCAGCAGGCGGCCCGCGATGAGGTAGCCCAGCGACTCGGAGTCGAACACCTCGCGCAGGAGCCCTGATTCGGGCCGCGGCAGACGGAACTCCACGCCCAGCAGCAGTCCTCGTCCGCGCACCTCGGCGACGGCGTCCGGCCAGCGGGCCGCCACCTCGTCGAGCCGTTCCCGCAGCAGCGCGCCCACGTCGCCGATCCGCTCACGCCAGTCGAGGGCCAGGCGCACCGCTGCGGCCGCGATCCGCGAGGAGAAGTCGTCGTCGGCGAAGGTGGACGTGTGGTGCCGGCCGAATTCCGGTACGTACCGGTCGGCGGTGACCAGCAGCGCCGACACCTTGGCCAGTCCGCCGCCGAGGGACTTGGAGAACAGGTAGTAGTCGGCGGCCACCCCCGAGGACGCGGAGGCGAGGAAGGTGCCCGTGCGCGCCATGCCGCACTGGATCTCGTCGAAGACCAGGGCCGCTCCATGACGGTCGGCCAGTTCACGAAGGGCCGCCAGGGTCTCGGCGGGCACCTCGTGCACGCCGGACTCCCCCTGCACGGGCTCCACGAAGCAGGCGGCGAGCGGCGACAGATGGCGTACGACGGAGTGCGGCACACCGTCGGCGTCGATCGTGACCGGGTACACCGGCAGGAGTTCCGCGTCGAGCGCGGTCACCACCGCGCGGGGCGTCCAGTCGTGCAGCCGCCGGTGCCGGGGGCCCGGTACGTGCAGGTCCGCGGGCACGTTGCCACCGTGCGTCAGCGTGCCCGCGCCGGTCGTCTTGCCGTGGAAGGCGTTCTTCAGCGAGACGAAGAGCGGGTCGGCCCGTCGCATCGCGGCGATCGTCTCCAGCCCTTCGGTCAGCAGTTCCTCGCACGGCAGCCCGGCCGCGGGCCCGCTCGCGCACAGGACGTGCCCGGCACCCTCCCTGCGCACGCGGCGCAGGATCAGCTCGAACTCCTCCTGCAGTGCGCCGAGTCGCCGCCTGCGCTCCACCGTGGCGTGCTTGACCGCGGCCTCCACCGCGTCCGCGCCGGTGCTCCCGAGGGTCACCACGTACCTCGCACCGGTCGTGGCGCCGACGGTGTCCGACAGAAGCCGGGCCAGCTCGGCGGTGCCCGGACGGAAGCTTCCCTGGGCGTTGAAGGGGACCTCTTCGTCGAGGCACCGCCGCGCCACCTCGACCAGCGCCGGATGGTTGTGCCCGAACAGCGACGAGCCCGCACCACCGACGAGGTCCAGCACCTGGTCCCCGGTGCCGGAGCCCGCCTCACCGTCCGGCCGCTCCAGCGTCAGGTGATCGCCCCGGCCGGCCCGGTAGGTGACGTCCAGATGCAGGGCGCGGAAGAGCCGGGCGAATTCCGGCCGGGCGTACCGCGCGAAATCCGAGTCGGCACTCATGCGGCGTTCTCTCCTTGCCCCGGCCGCACCATGAGCGACGCGGTGACGTGGTCGACGGCGTCGCGCAGGGTCAGCATCGACGCCGCCTGCTCGTCCGAGATCCGTATGCCGAAGGTGTTCTCCATCTCGATGACCAGATCGATGGACCGGACGGAGTCGAGCCCGTAGTCCACCAGCGGGACGTCCGGATTGATCTCGGATATGCGCAGTCGTTCGCGGAAGAGTTCTTCGATGACCTCGAAGACATCGTGGATCATTGGTTCGTTCCCCATTCGAGGCGAGATGTGAAGTTCAACGCCGTATCGCCACGGCGAGCGAGAGATCTGTCTGCGAACGCACCCGGACCGGCACCGACGCCCCGCCGTACGAGGCGCGCAACACGTCACCGGACCGGCTGAGTTGGATCTGCCAGAACACGAAGTCGCCCAGTACGGCGATGGCGTTCAATGCCTTGAAGGCCGCTTCCTTGGCGACGAACAGCTCACCCGGGCTGTACTCCCCGGCCGGCGCGAGCAGGGTCTGCCGCTCCCGTCGGCGAAAGACGAACCGGGCCATGCGCTCCGTCACCGCCGTGTCCTCGATGTCGACCCCGACCGCCTGGGCACCGGGCACCACCGCCGCGACCGCCAGGCGCTCGGTGTGGGAGATCGAACCGGGGAACCCCCGCGGGAAGACCGGCCGGCCGTCGGGGGCGCGGGGCACAACCCGGTCGGCCGACCCGGCCGCGGCCAGCGCCGCGCCGGCCGCGCGGCGCCCCGCCGCGAACTGCTCGGCCGGGCCGTGCGGCCACGGCACCGGGTGGAAGGACAGTGCCGTCTCCGCCGCGACACCCCTGGGGAGCTCCGGCTCGACGGTCATCCCGGGTCCCTCAGCCGCGCAGGGCGACGACGTGGCCGGCCAGCGAGTCGATGGAGCGCAGTACCTCCGGGTGCACTTCGTCGTCCCATTCGAAGCCGAACGCGTCCTCCATGGCCACCAGCAGGCCGACCAGCCCGGTGGAGGACACGCCCGCCTCGCGCAACGACATGTCGTCCGGCACCCCGCTGACGAAGCGGTCGTTCCCGAACAGGTCGGTCAGCAGCCCGCGAATGCGCTGCCGGGCGGCCTCGGCTTCCTGGTCAGACATGTGCTTCCGCTTCTTCGACGAACTTCAGGACCAGCGTCTGGAAGGTCTCGGGGTCGTCGAGGTAGGGCACGTGACCGGCGTTCGACATGATCTCGCAGCGTCCCTTGGGGAACAGCGCGGCCAGATCGCGGCCGCGTCCCGGGCTGAGCAGGATGTCGTCGTCGCCGAGGACGATCAGGGTCGGCGCGACGACGCGGGACAGCAGCTCGGGGCTGGTGTCGCCCTTCTGGGCCAGGGTCAGGCCGTTGATGAGCTCCTCGGGGGTGTTCATCGCCACGAAGCTCTCCCTGAGCCCCAGGAAGCCCGGCGTACCGCCCTCCTCGTTCATCTCGCCGGCGATCACCTCGGGGTACATGTGGTTGTACAGCGCGGCGATGCCCTCGTTCTTCAGCGTCAGCAGCCAGGCCCGGTTGAGCTGCCGGTGCCGGCGCATCCCGCGCAGACCGAACACCGGGCCCGCCAGCACCAGCCCCCGGACCCGGTCCGGATACTCCAGCGCCACGTCCCGGGCAAGCTGAGTGGAGGCCGAGGTGCCGACCAGGTACGTCGACTCGATCTCCAGGGCGTCGAGCAGGCCGATCACGTCGGCCGCGTGCTCCTCCCAGGTCGGCTCCTGAGGCAGCCGCGTCGACGCGCCGTGGTTGCAGAAGTCGTATGTCACCACGCGGTGGCGCCGGGACAGCTCCCCGGTGTACTCCCGCCAGAACGGCGCGGTCAGGAAGAAGTTGTTGAGGAAGGTGACGGCCGTGCCCTCACCGACGGACTCGTAGTAGAGCTCGACCCCGTCCCTGGTGCGGGCGCGCGGCGCGTCCTGGTGGTACGACAGGTCCTGTTGCGTCTCTTCATCCACTGGCATGGCTCTCCACCCTTGTCTGATTTCTGGCTCCCGCGCCCGGGAGGACGCGCGCGAACTCGGCGACGACGGCGGCCGCGGGGACCTCGTGGGAGACGGCACTGCAGGACAGGCCGCAGTACATCGCCATCTCATCGATCCGGCCGGTGGTCGCTTCGGTCGGCACCGCGGAACTGAACCGCGGCACCAGGTAGGGCTTCCCCTCGACCACCGTGCGGCCGATGAACTTCTTGGCCTGCCCCGGGTCGGCGGTCGCGGAGGTCGCCAGCACCCGGTGCCGTCGGCCCGGCCAGCCGATCTCGTAGACATCCGTGATCACGGTGTCGCTGCCCTCGGCGGCGGTCACCGCCGCCTTGAAGCAGGGGTGCGCCCGGGACTCGGTGGCGACGACGAAGGCGGTGCCCAGCAGTACGCCGTCGGCGCCGGCGGCCACGGCCCTGCCGGCCTCCTCGGGCGAGCCGATCCCGCCCGAGGCGACGAGGCAGGTGTCGGGCATGCGTGCGCGCAGCGCGCCGACCAGCTCGTCGCGCCGGGCCGTGCCGAGCAGATGACCGCCGGCCTCGACGCCCTGTGCCACCACCACGGCGCCCTGCTCGGCCGCGTGGACGCCGTCGGCGACGGTCCCGATCTGGACCACGACCGGCCGTCCCGCCGCGGCGACCCGCTCGAAGACGGCGTCCTCGGGCATACCGAAGAACGAGAGGTGCACGCGTTCCGGGGTCTCGTCGAGAACCTGGGCCACCTGCCGGTCGAGTTCCCGCGGCCCCACCACCTCCGGGATCAGGTTCACCCCGACGGGCCGGCCGGTCCCCTCGGTGAGCCGGGTGAGCATGGCCGACAGCGCGTCACCGACCAGCTTGTAGCCGCCGGCGCAGCCTGCGGCACCCGCATCGGACACCGCGCAGGCGAGCTCCGTCCCGGCGACGCCTCCCATGCCCGACTGCAGCAGGCTCACCCCGACGCCGAGTGTTTCCGCCAAGGAACGACGCATCAGCCCAGGCCCTCGACCGCCGACACGGCGGCGGCGACGCCCCCGAACCGCTGGGTCAGAGTGTGCACCCAGCGCTCCAGGCCGAAGGCCAGGCAGCTGGTGTGCGCCGTGGCGTCGCCGGCCTGGATGGCGCATCGCTCGCCGAAGAAGTTCCGGTGGTAGTTCACCGACCCGATCGCCAGACCCTCGACGACGAACTCCTCCTTCACCGGGAACAGCCGCTGCATCTTCGCCTTGCCACTGTTCTTGTCGAAGAAGGGGTCGGTGGCCACCTCCACCCGGACGTCGAGGCCCAGTTCGGCGCAGAGGACGAGCACGGCGTCCTTGGCACGCTGAAGGTGGTTCTTCGCGCCGTCCTCGGGGCCGACGTGGACGATCTCGCGCATCGAGAAGCCGAGCAGCCGTTGCAGGCCGTCGTAGTGGTTCTCGTTGCGGAAGCAGGTGCCGACGGTGGTCCGCGTGGTGCCCTCGGCGGGGACGGCCGTACCCGCCAGGTCGACGTAGACCGCATAGCAGGCCGCCGACGGCAGCGCGAAGCCGCTCGGCTCCATCACGTCGGTCGGTATCCGGTCCACCGGACGGGACGACTCGGCCAGCAGGGGGCCGACGCGCTCGGGGTCGAGCCGGGTGGCGGTGAGACCGAGGTGCGGGAAGTTGTCGTAGTAGTCGAACCGGTCGAGGTCCTGGCACCGCATCAGGAACGGGTACCGGAACTCCGGGGCGTCCCAGCCGTCGGCCAAGCGTCGGAACACCGAGTCGACGGCCCGCAGCAAACGCAGTTGGCCACCGTCGAGGGTGCTCAGGCCGTTGTCGGTCACTGTGGTCATCGCGCTGCTTTCTGCTCGAAGAATCGCGCCTCGATCGCCTTGACGGTGCGGAAGTCGTCCAGATTCACGTCTTCCGGGTCGATGGCCTCGCCGGTGATCTCCTCCAGCAGGAAGATGAACTCGACGAATGCCAGCGAGTTGATGGCCCGGCTGTCGATGAGGTCCAGATCGTCGGGTACCTGGCCGAGCTGGGGATTGCGTCCGAGGATGAATTCCCGGACCGTCTGTACGGGACTGGTCATTTGATGATTTCCCTGCCGACGCCTGACTTGGTGAGGAACTTCCTTGTCCGCTTGAGCACGTCGTCGTGCGCCTTCGACCGGGCGGGGTGCTGCAGCGCGCGCCGCCGCAGCGCCAGGGCATCCGGGATGCCGGCGTCGCGGTAGGCCGCCGGGTTGTAGAGCGTGGCGATGCTGTACTGCAGGTAGTTCTCCAGGTACTCGGCGACCAGCGGCACCTCGTCCGGGTCGCGCCTGGCCACCTGGCCGAGCAGGTGGGTGAAGATCATCCGGCCGAACGCGACGTGCCGGCTCTCGTCCTGGTGGTGGACACGGTTGATCTCACGGGCGATGGGCGGCAGCGACTGGTCGGTCGCCATGTGCGCGTTGTAGTAGTCGACGATCTCCTCGAAGATCAGAATGCGCGCGAACACGATCAGCTCGCGGGCCACCGTGGAGAGGTGTTCGACCGAGTCCGCCTTCAACGTCGGCTGCGCCGGGTAGAGCTTGCCGCCGTAGCGCAGGCAGAACTGCGCGAAGAACCACATGTGCTCGTTCTCCTCACCGATGAAGTGGTGCAGGAATTCCGACACATCGGCGTACGGGCGCTCGTGGATGCGCATCACGACTTCGCTCATCAGCTCGCGGATGCCGTGGATGTTGAGACTGAAGAAATTGATCGCCTCGAACCTGGTGAGCGCGATCTGCTGCTCGCGGGTCAGCTCGTCCCACATCGGTGTGCCGGCCAACGTGGTCAGGCTCTCGCTCATCCACGGCTGGTCGGGCTCGATGGCCTCGGGCCAGTCGAACATCGTGTAGGGGTTGTAGTAGCCGGATTCGGCCAGGTTCTCCAGCCGACCCAGGTCGAGGACAATCGGCTCGATTTCGCGTACCGCCATTTTTACTCGCCTTTCCCGACGCAGTGGCCGAAGATTGGATTCAACGAATCGCACGAATGTCCGCGCGCACCCGGATCGGCAGCTGCGAGCCGCATGCGTGAAGGCCGAGGGCCTCGTTGCAGGACGCGGTGGAAGGGATCACCTTGTTGTAGATCGACCCGAGGCACAGTTCCTGGAAGGCCCGGGTGTCCGCCGAGAGCCGCGCGGCCAGCTGCGCCTTGGCGATGTCGACGGTTCTGAGCGCACCGTCCTCGTCCTCGACCTCGACACAGGCGTGCGGCAGATCGAGAGCCCCGCCGAGCACGCCGCAGAACCAGCCCCGCTTCGCCTCGGCCCGGTATCCGGCCGCGCGGAACCGCTCGGCCAGGAACAGGCTCGCCGCGATGCAGCTTGTGGCGCCGAGAGAGTGCACCAGCCTTTGGTCCGCCTGCATGGGGACGGGGATCATCTGCCAGCGGTAGCTGGCGTCCAGGTAGTCGTGGACGAGCTGCCGAAGCACCGGTGAGACCAGGGGGGTGCGCGCGCCGGTCGTGGTGACCGTCGCCGTGTACTCGGCCGATCCCGCGCTCGCCGTCGGCGTCGTCACCTCCTCGACGCGCCCGCCGAAGCGCTGGACGTCCGGCGCTTCGAGGTGCCAGGGCGCCACGCCGGCGCAGTCGACGCACTCCATGCGGACCCGGAAGGTCCAGGACTTCGGGCGCAGGAGATCGTCGACGGGCCGGCCCGCGAACCGGAACAGCATGCGGAAGGCGAGCTCCGGCTGCGTCGTCGACCTGCCCGAGTACATGCCGAGGTTGTAGAGGTCGTTGGCGTCGAAGCAACGCACCCCGGCGCGGTCCTCGAACGGCAGACCTCCCTCGACCAGAGTGTCGATGTCCGCCGCGTCGCAGCCGAGCATTTCCCGCGCCACGGATTCCGGCTGGGTTCTGTCGGAATACTGGTCGGGAATGAATTCGATGGAATCCGCCACTTTCTCCCAGGACACCTGCGAGACGGCGGCTTGGTGCGGCACGACCTACCTCCCCAGTCAGCAATTACTGGCCGTATTGCAACCAGTGCCACGAACCTAGCAGCCGACAATCACATTGCGACAGATTCACTTCACATTCATCGCCGTGCGTTTTGCACGGCGACGAATGGAAAAAAAATATGGCCAAACGGCATCACGGAGTTGTGGAATGTGATGCGGGGCAAACCGCACATCACACAGGTGACTCCCGGAACGGCGACGGGGCACGCCGGGAGCGGCCCGCGCACCCGGACGCCTCAGATCCACTGCAGATCACGGGCAATGCGCAGCGCGTCAATACGGTTGCGCGCGCCCATCTTCGCCACCACGGACGAAATGTAGTTGCGCACCGTCCCCTCCGACAGACACAGCCGATCGGCGATCTCCTCCATGGTGTCGCCACGGTCCAGGTGCTCCAGCACGGACAACTGGCGCAGGGTCAGCGGACAGTCCCCGCCCGCCACGGCCGCCACCGTCAGCTCGGCATCGAAGGCGCGCTCGCCCTGGTGCACCAGGTGGACGGCCTCGAAGAACCGGCGGGGCGGGGCGCTTCTGCGGACCATTCCGTCGATCTCACCGGTGAAGGCCCTGCGGACGACCGACCGGATGCATACGGTGGCGACCAGCAGTGTCCGGCATTCGGGAAGGACCGCGATCTTCTCGGCGAGATCGATCGTTTCGGCGTCTCTGCCGTCGAAGCTGATGACCACGACATCGGGCCTGTGCAGCTCGGCGAACTCCAGCGCCGCCAGCTTGCTGTCCACCGACCCCACCACTTTGATCTCCGCACGCTGTTCCAGTAAAGCCGTCAGTGCGGACCTGGACAGATGCAGATCGTCGAAAACCATTACGTCGATGCCCACTCGACTCCTCCGATCGGTTCGTATCGCATAACACACACCTACGCGTACGGAAATCGGCCTTTCTGCTGTCCGGGAGCACGAGGAAGAAGATTCGTGCATGGCCCGTCAGTGCTTGAGCCGGGCTCTGAGCGCGCTCTTGTCGATCTTCCCGACGGCCGTCAGCGGCATCCGGTCGAGCACCACCAGCCGGTCGGGGAGCTTGTACGGCGCGATGCCGCGGTCCCTGAGCCCGTCCCGCACCTCCGACAGCGTAGGGGGGTGCTCCGCCTCCCGTGGGACCACGCACACGCAGGTCTGCTCGCCGAGCTCCGCATGCGGAACACCGATCACGGCGGCCAGGGCGATGCGAGGGTCGCCGAGCAGATACTGCTCGACCTCCCTGGCCGGCACCTTCTCCCCGCCCCGGTTGACGACATCGTTGGTGCGCCCCACCACCTCGAAGTAGCCCGCGGCCGTCCGCCGGACCACGTCGCCCGTGCGGAAGAAGCCGTCACCGGTGAACTGAGCTCGGTCGCTCTCCTCGGCCCGGTAATAGCCGCGCACCGTGTAGGGGCCGCGGGTCAGCAGTTCCCCTTCCTCGGCCGGCCCCGCCTCCTGGCCGTCCTCGCGGATCACCCGTGTCTCGTCGGCCGGTGCCAGGGGGCGGCCCTGCGTATGGAGGACGACGTTCTCGGGGTCGTCGAGCCGCGTGTAGTTGAGCAGGCCCTCCGCCATGCCGTACACCTGCTGCAGGACACAGCCGAACCCCCCGGACACCCTGCGCGCCGTCCCGGGGGAGAGCCTGGCCTCGCCGACCTGGAGCAGTTCGAGCGACCCCAGGTGGTGCGCGGTCCGCTCGGCGGCGTCGAGCCACAGCGACACCAGCGGCGGCGACAGCGAGGTGACCGTCACGCCGGCGCTCTCGATCAGGGGGAAGCACAGTTCGGGGGTGGGTGCCATGGCCGGCACCACGGTGCCGCCCATGCGCAGCGTGCCCAGCACACCGGGGCACCCCAGGGCGAAGTTGTGGCCCATGGGCAGCGCGCACAGATAGCGGGTGTCCCTCCTGAACCCGCACAGCCGTGAGCTCTGGCGCAGCTGGTACGCGTAGTCGGCATGCGTGCGCGGGACGAGCTTCGGCGGCCCGGAGGTGCCACCGGAGAGCAGGAAGAAGGCCACCTCCCGCGCGTCGGGCACCGGCAGGTCCACCGGGTCCCCGTCGACCTCCGCGAGCGCCGCGAAGGGGCCCGGGTCGCCGGCCACGAGCACGTGCCGCAGCGTGACCGCGCCCGCCAGCACGTCCTTGGCGATGATCCGGTAATCGCAGTCGAGCGCCTCGTCCGCGCAGACGTACATCACCGCTTCCGCGCTGTTGACGAGGTGGACGATCTCCGCCGCCCGGTGCGCGGGATAGGCGAACACCGGCAGCGCCCCCAGCCGGAACAGGGCAATGCACAGCACCAAGAGCTCGACATCGTTGGGTAGTTGGACTACGACGCGGTCACCGGAACCGAGACCGAGGCCACGCAGTCCGGCGGCGAGCCGGTCCGCCGCCCGGTCCATCTCGCCGTAGGTCAGGGTGCGGGTGGCGGTGACGACCGCCGGCCTGTCCCGCGCGCCCGGGGCGGACATGGGCAGGCTGCCGAGAATCTCGTCGTTCCAGTACCCCCTGGCCCGGTAGTCGTCGGCGCACGGCTCGGGCCACGGCACGCAGCCCTCAAGCATGGTGCGCCCCGGCCCTCGGCACAGAAGTGCCCCGGTGGGTCCGTCGGTTGTGCCGTCCCGGCTTCTCGTACCGCGAGATGCCGAGAGCGCCGACCTCGCCCACGTGCTTCTCCACCCGCATGTCGCCGTGCCTCCCTCTGTCCGTCGGGGTCCCAAGGACCTGCGGCAGAGCAGCCTGACACCGGGGGTCTGGCGACTTTCTGTACGCGTTCTCCATAAGTCGTGCCCAGGGCCTGTGACCAGGGCGTCCGGGGGCATGGGACGGCCCGCGTCGCACGGGGGCCGGGCGGTCGGCGCCGTGGCGCCGACCGCCCGCTCAGGGCAGCGGCAGAGGGCGGGCGAGGAGTTCGACGCCGTGCGGCGGCCCGGCGAGTTCACCGGCCTTGGTCCAGCCCCACCGCCGGTACAGCTCGTGGGCCGGCGCCCGGGTCGACGCGGCCAACACGGCGTATCGCTCGGTGCGGTCGGTCAGCAGCGCCTCCAGCAGCGCCCGCCCGTGCCCACGGCCCCGCAACTCCCGTACGACGGCCAGCTCGTAGACGTAGAACAGCGGCCGGCGCAGCCGCTGCGGGGCGGGCGCGACGGCCCGCGGGTGCCACCAGTCCGCCTCCCGGCGCACGCCGTAGGCGAAGCCGCCCAGCGCGCCACCGTCCAGCACGGTCGTCACCGAGAAGCCGGGCAGGCGCGCGTGCTCGGCGTGCTGCGCGGCGAACGCGTCCGCCGCAGCCTCGTCCTCGTCGTACGGCGGCTCCCGGTAGACCCGGTGGTAGACGTCCCGGAACTCCTCGGGCCGGCACACCTCGGCCCTCGGTTCAGGCATCGGCGGGCTCCCGTACGGCGTGCGCGGGCAGCACCCGGTCCAGCCGGGCCAGCACCACGACCGCGGCGAGACAGCACAGGCCCAGCGCGAGCCACGGCAACCCCGGTCCGCGCACCAGCAGCCAGGTGAACGCCGTGGGCGCCAGCACCCGGGCCAGGCTCCACATCAGCTCCTCCAGTCCCAGATAGCGCCCGCGCACCCGCTCGGCGGCGATCGCCACGGTCAGCGCGCTGCTGGTGGGCGCCTGGAGCAGCTCGGCCGCGGTGAACACGACCATGCCGATGACGAGGGCGCCGAACGCCACCACCGGCCGGCCGGTGGGCACCGCCGCGAACAGGGCGAAGGACACGGCCCACAGGGCCGCCGCGGTCTGTAGCACCCGGGGCCTGCGGCGCCGCTCGACCGCCCTGGCCACCAGGGTCTGCGCCAGCACCACCAGCACGGTGTTGATCGCGAACAGCGTGCCCGGCTGCCATGCGGGCAGCCCGCGCGCGTCGATGACGTAGGCGCTCAGCAGCACGGTGAGCGCGAGGTCGCACAGCGCGAACACGCCGACGGTGACCAGGACACCGAGGAACGCCCGGTCGGCGAGCACCTCCCGGTACCCGGCGCGCGGCATGGCCGGACCGTGCGCGGCCGGCGTCGGGCCGCCGACGGCGGGCTCGGCGGACCGGCGCCAGGTCCCGACCAGAACGGCCGCGACAAGGAAGGACACCGCGTTGAGCACCACCACGGCGGTATAGCCGCCGGTGCCGCCCCAGCCGACCAGCGCGCCGCCGAGGAGCCCGCCGGTACCGATCCCGACATTGCGCAGCGCCCGCTCCATCGCGTACCAGCGCGCCCGCTGCCCCTCGTCGGCGACCTGCGCCACCAGGGAGGCGGCGGCGGGCCGGAACTGGCTCTCGCCCCACAGCGTGACCGTGACCAGCGCGACGAGCTGCCACGGCGCGTCCGTGAAGACGTAGCCGGTGAAGGTCAGCACGCGGACCAGGTTGCTCGCGACGACCACCCGCCGCGGCCCGATCCAGTCGATCAGCGGGCCGGCCAGCGGCCCGGCGGGCAGGGAGAGCAGCGCGGCGGCCGACAGCATCAGGCCGACCGTGGTCAGTGCGATGCCCTTGTCCGTGTGGAAGTACACGACGGCGAACGGCAGGAAGAGGCCGGTGCCCAGGGCGTCCACGACCTGGGCGACGATCAGCGGCCCGCGTCCGCGGGCGTTCGGCAGACCGAGTGTGTCGATGACGGCCATCGGTGTCTCCTACGCGTGCGGCAGCGGAAAGTGGTTGAGCTCCTCCTCGGCCGGCGGCTCCGGCCGCCAGCCGAGCCGGACGGCCGCGTCGGCGATCCGCCCACCGCCCCACATCGGCATGCCGGCGGGGAAGTTGGACACCAGGCCGGGCACGATGGTGTGCGCGGCGCTGAAGCCGGCCGCCTCCACGTCACAGGTGGTCAGATCGACGCTGATCACCTCGAAGCCGCGCGCCTCGACCCGTTCCCGGTAGGCCGCCAGGCTTCGCTCCGGGAGCGCCGGGAGCCCGTCCCAGGAACCGGTGGGCAGGTCCCGAACCCAGGGGGCCACCCGCTCCCCGGCCCGCGGGTCGAGGTGGAGCTGCTGCTGGCACAGCAGGTCCCGGACGTCGACGAAGTCCGCGCGATAGGAGTCGAGATAGCGCCGGTCCGCGCGGTACGGCTTGAGGTTGCCCAGGTGCGGCAGCTGCTCCTGGCCCTCCGCCAGCGCCTTGTCGTTGTCGAGGTAGTGGCATGTGTGGTGCAGGGTGAACCCTTCGGCGAGCGCCTTCTCGGCCGCTTGCAGCGCGTCGGGCCGGGCGGCGAACCCGATGGTCAGCCGGCGGTTCGCCCGGTCGGACACGGCCGCGGCAAGCACCGGGACGTCGAACTCGTTGTCGAGATGGATCAGGGTGATGTCGTAGGCGTCCAGGCTGTCGTGGACCAGCTCATGGATCCGCTCGGGCATCGGAAGCCGGGGCAGGCGGGGCGTGTTGGCCCACCACAGCATGGTGGTGTCCCGCTCGATCACCTCCTCCAGTCCCGAGGTGACGGCCTGCTCCTGCGTCACCCCGGCCGCCACCCCGGCCACCAGAGGGTCGGAGTAGGCGACCGGGTCGTGCTCCCCGTGGGCGACCAGGAAGGCCGGCACCCACACCGGCTCCCCCGTGGTCCACGACCGGCCCTCGACCCAGGCGCACTCCGAGTCGGTGGTAAGCGGGACGAAGGGGAAGCCGTCGCTGAGGTACTGCCGCCGCGAGTACAGGTGCAGTCGGCGCGGGTCGAGCGCGGGCACCCCGGCCCTGCGCAGCGCGGTGTAGCTGCCGACGCGGAGCCGGTCCTGCGGCAGCCGGCTGCCGCAGTAGCGTTCGACCGCCTCGCCCACGGCGCTGCGGCGGGCACCGTCGAAGCCGGACCATGAGGTGCCGAACGCCTGCCGGTCGTTGGGCCAGTCGGCGACCCGCCGCATGTCGGCGACGTCGACCGCACACGCGCGCAGCCGGGCCGGCATGCCGGGCAGCGGGGCCAGTTCCTGGACACCGGTGACCACGCCCACCTGGTCGTCCACGAGCAGGTCCGCCTCGGCGTCGCCCCGTGTCACGGGCCGGGGCCGGGTCGGTACCGGCAGCACGGTGCGGTGGATCCGGCCGAAGCCGCGCGCGTCGAGCTCGACCTCGTCCCCTCCCGCGCCCTCCGCGACCCAGCGCTCCAGATACGCGCCGAGCTGTGCGGCCACCCAGCGGGCGTCAGCGCCGCTCGGCGGACCGCCGGCCGGTTCGTCCGCGTCCCGCACGGCCGCCACCACCCGCGGATCGGGCGCGGCGGCGAGCCGACGCTCCAGTACGTCCGTGAAGTCGGCCGTCAGGCCGGGTGTGACCGCCGGTCCGAGGAGCGCACGGCCGCGTTCCCGGCGCAGCGGCAGCCAGCGCAGTCCGAGGCCGGCGCAGAGCTCGTCGAGGCGGGCGAGTTCCTTGTGGGCGGGGTGGGCGAAGGCGGCGACGAGCACGGTGTCGCGGGTGTCGACGCCGCTGAGGTCCCCGGGGGCGGGCTCGACGCGCGCGTAGCCGACCGGTTCGAGCGCGTGGGCGATCGGGGCGGTCAGTTCGGGGACGCCGGTGAGCAGGACGGTGGTGCGGGCGAGTCCGGCCGCCCGGTCGGCGTCCTCGGTGGCCCGGGCCGGACGCAGAGATCCGTCGTGGAGCAGGACGTCGACCACCTCGGCGTATTCCGGTGCCATTCCGGAAAGCAGCTCGGACCGCGTCCTGGTCCCGTCACAGCGGGCCGCCCAGGAGCGGAACTCGGAAGGGGGAGCGGAAATATAGAACTGCCCGCCGTTCACGGTCACAAGAAAGCACAGGTCCCGCTCGATGTCGTAGATCTCCACGTCCACGAGTCGCAAGGTGACGCCGTCCGCTGACATATCAGTCCTCGTCGCCGGAATCGATACTGCAAAAGGCCACGGTCCCGGGTGCCACCCGGGACCGTGGCAGGTTGACCTAGCAGGTCAAAGTCACTTGACCACCGAGCGGTTGTGGACAACAGCTCGGTTGTGCACCACCGCGCGATTGTGGACGACCGCACGGTTGTGCACGACGGCGCAGATGACGTTGGCCTTGACGGTGGAAATCATTGAATTTCCTCTCATCGATCGGTCGCTGACGTAAATTACGATACCGACTTTCCATGGAGCAGCCTAGATGAATCATGCATCCATGGATATGCATAATTCACGGCCGCGCCGAATTCGGTGGAGAAATTTCCGCCATAGCGGGCGGACCGGGCCCCGGCGAACCGGGAAATGCCCTGAGTCAGCCCGCGGCCCGCTCGGGTGCGGCCGGCTCGGGCACGCTCTCCGGCCCCCCGACCGGCTCGTCGGGCCGCCGCAGGACGGCGAGCGCGATGATCACGCCGACGACCAGCAGCGCGGCACTCAGGTTCAGACCGAGGGCGTACCCGTCGTTGAGGGCCATCGGCGTGACGGAGTGGCCGGAGCGGTGCTCGGCCGCGGTGCCGAGGGCGGCGAGCCCCAGCGAGGCTCCGATCTGCCGGGAGCTGTTGAGCAGGCCGGAGGCGGTGCCGGTCTCCGCGGGCGCGACGCCGACGGTGGCGGTGGACACGAGCGGTCCGAGGCAGAGGCCGAAACCCACGCTTGCGGCGATCGACGGCCCGAGAACGTCGGTGAGGAAGCCGCCGTCGGGGCGGATGAGGCCGAACCAGGCGAACCCGAGCGCGGTGAGCAGGCCGCCGAGGACCATCAGGGTGCGGGGGGCCACCTTGTAGCCGAGCTTGATCGCGAGCACGGAACCGACGACCACGCCGAGGGCGAACGGCAGGAACATCAGTCCGGTTTCGGCGGCCCCCTTGCCGAGGACCCGCTGCAGGTAGAGCGACATGAAGTAGAACGCCGAGGCCATCGCCGCCCCCACCAGCAGGTTGTAGCTGTTGGCGCCCGCCACCGACCGGTTGGCGAACAGGCCGAGCCGGACCAGCGGTTCGCGGGCGGTGGTCCGCTCGACCCAGACGAAGGCGGCGAGCAGCACCACGGAGACCGCCAGGGTGCTCAGGGTGATCGTCGAGGTCCAGCCGTGCTGATCGGTGCGCACGACACCGAAGACCAGCAGGCCCAGGCCACCCGTCGCCAGGACGGCGCCGAGCACGTCGGGACGCCCGGCGCGCCCGGTCGGCCGGGTGTCGACGATGCCGCGCCAGGCCATGGCCAGGGCCACGGTGGCCATCGGCACGTTGACGAACATCACCCAGCGCCAGCCGGCGTACTCGGTGAGCAGACCACCGGCCAGGACGCCCAGGGCGCCACCGGCGGCGTTCATCGCGCTCCACGCCCCGAACGCCTTCACCCGGGCCTTGCCCGTCGGGAATGTCGCGGTCAGCAGTGCCAGCGCGGCCGGGGCGAGCGCGGCGGCCCCGATGCCCTGCGCGGCACGGGCGCCGACCAGCTGGCCGGGCGCCTGGGCGAAGCCGCCGAGCAGCGAGGCGAGACCGAACAGGCCCAGCCCGAACAGCAGGACCCGCTTGCGGCCGTAGCGGTCGGCTGCTTTGCCCCCCAGCAGCAGCAGCCCGCCGAAGGTCAGCGCGTAGGCATGGATCACCCAGGTCAGGCCGACGGCGCTGAAGCCGAGGCCGGCGGCGATCTCGGGGAGACCGACGTTCACGACCGACAGGTCCAGCGACACCATGAACTGCACGACGGCCACCGCGGCGAGCGTGAGCCCTGGACGGGCGACGGGACTTCCCGTCGCGTTCTCCTTCGTCCCGTTCATCATCGTGGACTCCCTTCCCCTGGAGAGCGCTGCTACTTTAGGAACACGTTCCGAAAGTAGCAGCGAGGAGCCCCTGCTGTGAACTCGAAAGCCGGAGACCGACCGGTTTCACCGCCCCGCACAGCCACCCGGCATGATGGAGGGATGCCCGAACCGTCCGCCCCCCTCGCGTCGCACGGCCGCACCGGCCGGCCACCGGTGACCTCCCGTACGCAGATCCTGTCGGCGGCCCGCCGGCTCATCGACCGGGACGGCTGGGAGAAGCTGACCATCCGCCGCCTCGCCGCCGAGTTGGGCATCGGCGCGACGACGCTGTACCACCACATCCAGAACAAGGAGGACCTCCTGGTCCTCCTGCTCAACCACTACATCGACCAGCTCGAGCGCCCGGACCTGCCGAGCGACCCGCCGGAGCGCATCGTCACGGCCGCCACGGCGATGCACGACGCTCTCGCGGGCTGGCCGTGGGCGGCGGAGATCCTCACCGTCGACGGGTTCGTCGGCCTCCTCGACGAATCCGCGCTGTGGATGGTCGAAGCCATCCTGTCCGGAGCCGGCGACCGAGGATGCTCGCCCGAGCAGGCCGTGGAGGTCTTCCGCAGCATCTGGTACTACACCGTCGGAGAAATCCTCGTCCGCGCCCACTCCGACGGCCGGCAGGACGGCGACGAGCGGACCCTCGCCCGCCAGACCCCCTTCAGCAGCCTCGACGCGTCCCAGGTGCCGTGCCTGGCCGCCGTCGGCGGCCGATGGGCAGCACTTGCCGCGCGAGACACCTACCGCCGAGGACTCCGCGCGTTCGTCGACGGCCTGCTGGCACAAGCGTCCGTCCCGTGTCCAACAAGGAGATCAGCCAACCCCCGCTGATCTCATGGCGTTCAGCCGGCTTCCGGACAGCCCCGAAGTCCTGCATGCGCACGGCGGCCCTGGAACTCGCGCCCGCCCATAGCCGCCGGCGCAGTGCGGGGCCGTCAATCCGGCGGCGGATCCGACAACCGTGGGAGAGGTGTCACATGACTGACACAGCAGTGGAGCTTGCGCGGAGACCTTCGCCTTGGAGGCCCTCGGACGCGTCTTCGTGAGCTCGCTGCGGACCTGGGCGCAGGCCGGATCGGACGCGGTGGAAGGCATCCCGTCTGGTACCTCTTCGACGGCCGGGACTTCCGTTCGCGGACGTCGAGTTCGCCGAGGCGTTCGGATCCAGTGGGAGGCCGGGCTGGTCACCGGGCCAGCTGAGGCCGGCCAGATGTGGGCCGAGCGAGTTCCCTCACTCGGCCGCGTCGTTGAGCGCCCGTTCCTTGGCCTGCCGATAGCGCGCGATGGTCTCCCGGTTCTGCGCGGTGAGCAGTTTCCGCTCGACCTTCCGCTGGACGTCCGCGACGGCCTCGGCCAACCCGGTGTCCATCTGGCACCGGGCGTCGGCGTTCGCGGCCTCGATCTCGTCACGGCCCAGTGCCCGCAATTCCTCTTCGTCTTCTGCCGCTGCGGGCAGGCGGGCGTTGAGCGGCGCGCGGGCGGCTTGAAGGTCCGCTGCCGGATGCCCGGATTTCGTCATGCAGGCGGACCAGCGCCGGAGCGCCTTACGGTAGGTCGGCTGTTCCTCGACCGTGGCGAGCACCATACTCGCCAGCTTCATGGTGAGCGGCTCGAGCGTGTTCCACTTCGGCCCGTACACTTCCGCGTTCGCTCGGGCGATGCAGCCGTCCGTGGAGTACTCAACGTCGGTCCCGCCCGGGAGCTGCAGCGTCACCCGGTGCTCCGCGGTTCCGGTCAGGGCTTGCTGCCAGGCCTTCGTACGTGGCTTGTCGGTAGGGGGCGGCGTGGACCGCAGGTGGAGGTATTCGCCGACGATGCCGTAACCGTCCGCCGCCGCTCGCTGCGGGGTGAGCAGTCCGTACGGGTTCGTCTCCGCGCCGCGCGCGGAGGCGATCGCGGGCTGCACCGTGTATGCCTGGCCACGGGCGGTCATGCAGGCGGCGACGGCACGCTCCTCGCGGTCATGCAGGCGTACGGAGTCGACGTGGCTGAACGCGGTGGCTCCCGAAAGCGGGCGGACATCAGGGCCTGCGGGCTCGCGGCCGGGCTCCTCGGAGGAGGAGCAACCGACTGCGGCCAGCGCGGTGATCAGCGCCAGGTCAAGGAGCCGCCCGCTGTATCGGCTCAGCACCAGCGGTTGGAGGCGACGTTGTCCTTCCACGGGCTGTACAGGGGGGAGTACGCGTGGCCCCGCTGGGCCAGGGCTTCCGAACCCGTGTAGTTCAGACCGGAGTAGACGCGGACGTCGCAGTTGTTGCCGTTGTTGTACAGCGACTCGGCATTGTTGAACTTGTTGTACTGCAGCAGATTGGTGTTGTTGCCGTAGACCGTCCCGGGGTCACCCGCGCCGCCGGTGCCCAGGTACGCGCACAGCGCCCCGGACGGGCAGTCGGAATACGCCGCGTTGGCGGGGCCGGCGGTCACCAGCGCGGTGGCAGCCAGCGCCACAGCGCCAAGGACGACACCGGCCTTGGGAAGTATCTGTTTCATACTCTGTCCTTCGGTTGGTGGCCGCTCTGCTGAGCGGCCACGATGGGAAAGGCAGCGTCAAGGTGGTCTCCATCTGCCCCGCAGGGTGTGGCAGTCGGGCTTCCCTCCACGCATGTGCCGCCGCCACGTTCCCGCCCGCTCGGCGCGAGCACCGTGAGAGACATCCATGCCACCCTGGAGGACCACACGGCCAAGGTTTTCAGCGAACAGCGACCCCATGTACGAGAAAACCAGTCATAGTTCGACGAAATCCGAACGGGATGGCCGGCTTCGATACATCGCCTGGTGAACCTGGCGAACCTGATCAACATCGCACTGGATACTCACTCACACGGGTGACGCACTCGACAACATCACTGACGCTTGTGGCTGGGGACGATCCTGCTCGCCTATTCGGTCACGCGGCGAGGGAGAGGTCGAGTCGGGCGAGGTGGCTGACCCGGGTGCGGTCGAGCGGGTGGCCGTTCCACCAGGCATCGGGGCGTATGAGGTTGAGCGCAGCGGCGGAGAAGACGTGCTCCAGATGAGTCTTCTGGAAACCGAAGCAGCGGGCACGTCTCATCCCGACGACCGCGACGGCCTGGTGGATGATTCCCTCGATGCCCGCGCGGGTTGCGTACTTGGCTCGCCACTGCTCATCGTCCTGCTGGAGGCGGGCATGGTCGAGGGCTTCTTGCACCTCGCGGGGTTGCAGGCAAAGGCGGCGGGAGAGCAAAGGCCTCCCGCCCGACAGACTGCGGCTGGCCTCCCCCTACGACACCGACGCGCTCTGCGGCCTCAAACAGGGCTCCTGGTGGACCGGCTACGTCCCCTCCAATCCGCTGGGGGGACAGGTCCCCCTCCCTTCTGATGGATTGGCGGTCGTCTCCGACGACCTCGATGCGGGCGCCGGGTTGCTCGGCGCCTACTGGGCAGCCTTCGGTATCGGAGCCGTCATCGGCGCCCTCGCCCTGGGCGCGGCCAAAAGACTTCCTCTGTGGCCGGCCATGCTCGGCATCTGACGATCTCGTTCCTGATGACCTGTGGGAGCGTGTTGAGCCCTTGCTGCCCGCACCACCGGCGCGCAGGCACCGATCCCCCGGACGAGTGCGCACTCCCGACCGGGTGGCACTGGCGGGCATCGTGTATGTCCTGCGCAAGGGAGTGGCCTGGAGAGACGTGCCCGTCACGCTGATCGGATGCTCAGGAGTCACCAGCCGGCGACGCTTGCGCGATTGGACCCAGGCCGGTGTCTGGCCGCGCCTGCATCAAGTACTCCTGACCGAGCAACGGACCGCAGGAAAGCCGGAGATGGACGACTGCGCGATCGACGGTTCACACATCAGAGCGTTGAAAGGAGGGAGAGATGGCGGGCCATCGCCGGTTGACCGCGCCCGCCCAGGCTCCAAGCACCACGTGATCGTTGACCGGCACGGTACCCCGCCGGCCGTCTCCCTGACCGGAGGGAACCGTCACGACGTGACGGAATCGATCCCGCTGCTGTACGCAATTCCGCCGATACCCGTACTGCACGGACGGCCCCGCAGCAGGCCCGAGCGCCTGTTCGCCGACCGCGGCTACGACTTCGACTTCGACAAGTACCGTCGGCTGCTACGGAAACGCGGGATCAAACCCGTAATCGCCCGGCGCGGCGCCCCGCACGGTTCTGGTCTCGGACGCACCAGGTGAGTGGTCGAGCGCACCTTCGCCTGGCTCCACCAGTTCAAGAGGCTCCGCATCCGCTACGAACGCCGAGCGGACCTCCACCAGGGTCTACTCGAACTCGCCTGCTCGATCATCTGCCTCCGCCGACTCCGGAAGGCATTCTGAAACGATCAGTCAGTGATCAAGCTTCCAGCAGAGTCCTCGCACGCTCCGCGAGCAAGGGCAGCAAGCGCTCTCGCCACGTGTCCAGAGAGATCATTCCGCTGGACGTGCCGCCGTGGGCGTATTGCGCCCGGTACACGAAAGACTGCCGCTCCTCGGCGAGGTCCAAGCCTACGAGCTCTCTGAACGCCGTGTGCAGACGACTGACGACTTCATCGACCGATGTCGGGGCGTCGGCATCGGACAAGTGACCACGAAGAGCGCGCCAGAGGTAGGGGTCGCCACGCAGGCCCCAGTGTGCGGGCTCGGGATCGAAGAGGTCGGCGATGGTCACGGCCGCCGGGGTGCGGGCTGTCCAGGGTTCGCCCGACGGCTCGTGAACGCCGTCGGCAGTGATTCGAAGTACCGGCGACGAGTCGTGGTCCATCTTGCCTATGGCCTCGACGTTCAGTTCCATCCCGCGGAGCGCGATGATGAAGATTCCGCCGGCTGTCCGAATCCAGTACGCGGGCGGATCGAGCTCGGTGAGAACCTCGAGCTGGGGCAGGCGCACACAGTACGGGGCGGTCTTGTCGTACCTGGTGATCAGGGCGTACAAGTTGCGCTGCAGGTCGGCGAGGACGTCGCCGGGAACATGGTGCTTGACCTCGGGCTCCAGGATGCGGGCGAGATGGTGATGCCCGCGTGCGGCTGCGATATCGGCGGGCCGCTCTCCCGCGCTGTTGCGCAAGGTGCGCCACGCCCCGTACTCGAGGAGGCCTTGCACGATGCCGGTGGGGGCTCCATGCCACGCGGCCTGGTGGAGCGGCGCGTACCGCTTCTTGCCGTCCGGACGCACGGCGTTGACCCAGCTGCGCTGGTCCCTGGAACTCAGGATGGTCAAGACGCGTTGCCAGTTGCCGTCGCGGCCGGCGTCGGCCAGCTCATCGCGCCGTGCCACTTCGTGCGGGTTGCCGACGGCCCGGGTCATACGACCGTCCCACTGTGCGATGTTTTCGAGCCCATAGCGCATGCGGACGAGTGTATGGCTGGTGATCACCCTCGCAGGGGCTGCCGAGAGGCGACCGTAGGAGGTGCTCCAGAGACGTTCGACGTGGTCTTCAGCTCACTGTCCAGTCGGCTTGGCTCTCGCTGGTGGGATCAAGCGACATGATCGTCCTCCCACGTCATGATCCTGGACGTTCGATGTTCGTGGCCCTGCCCGTCAGCCGGTCTCCGATCAACCGGCCTCCGAGTCCAAACTGCTGATGGGGGTGCACCATCGGCAATGGGAGTCGGTGCGGGAGTCGGTGCGGGAGTTGATGAGGTCTCGTGTTCGGACACGGGGGCGCTGCAGGACGCTGGCGTGGTCGAGATCGTTGTCATGGAAGCAGCTGACGGCATGCATGAAGTGAGTACGTAGAGGGCAGCGGCTTGATCGGTGGGGGCCTGCGTGCCGATGGCCGAAGCAGCGGGGTTGATCAGTCCGTCGCGCCACGAGCAGTTGGATCCCGGGAGCAGAGGGCAGGTGACCGCGCGGATCTGCAGGGGGCCGCACATGCGGGTGCGGAACCATTCGAGCTCGATACGACAGTAGTTCAGCGAGTGCCTTGCGGGTCGGGCATCGTGGTAGCGGCTGAAGCGTTCTACCAAGACGGCGACTGCGTGCGGCGCCACCCCCTCGCACGGGAGCGGCGCCCGGCGCGGTTCACGCCCGGTGGACCTCCAGGGCGGCGCGCACGGCGGACTCCAGCGCTCCCTCGATCCACGCCGGTTTCACGGAGCTGTGGTCGCCCGCGAAGTGCAGCGGCCCCTCGGGGGCCGGGATGGACGTGAGCAGCTCCGTGTGCTGGCCGGGCAGCAGGACGGACGCCTTGCCGTAGGCGTACGGGTCGCGCATTCAGCTCTGGGTGCGGCCCGCGCCGGTGTAGAAGACCTCGATCCGCTGGCCGTACACCTCCTGGAGCCCGCACAGGGCGTGCGGGTAGCGGGCCTCGTCGTCCAGGGAGTCCCAGCGCAGGGCGTCGTCCGCCCAGCTGTAAGACGCCAGGACCACCCCGCCGGCGCTGCCGGGCACCGGGTGGGACGGCTGGTACATGAACCGGTTGGCGTTGTCCGAGACCGAGCCGCCACCGACGACGTCGACCGCGGCCGGCTGGTCGCGGTCAACGGCGCGGTTCGCAGCGTAGTGGGTGCGCTGGCCCGCGGTGATGTGGCCGGACGGGTGGGCGCCGAGCAGGCTGCCGTCGCCCGGGGTCCGTCCGGCGCGGTAGGCGTCGTGCAGCCCTGGGTCGATGCGAGCCAGCTCCCGCTTCCAGTCGGCGTCGTCGAACTCCCACCAGCGGCGGCTGAACTCCAACAGCACCTTGGTCGCGCAGTCGTAGTGCAGCTCGGTGACCGCCCGGCGCTTGGTGTACGACATCGGCGGGCTGACCCGCACGTGCCGCAGACCGGAGAAGGGCACGGTCACCACCGCCGCGTCCGCCGTGAACTGCTCGCGCACGACCGGGCCGCCCCGTCCCTCGGAGACGGCGTCCACCCACACGTGGGGTCCCCGGGCGCGTACGTGCCGGGTGTCGCTGCCGGCCCGGTCTGGGTCGGGGTCGGGGTCGGGGTCGTAGTACTCGATCCGGGTCACCCGCCGGTCGAACCGCACGGTGTCGCGGACCTTGGCCAGCAGCGCGTCGGGCAGGACGGCGGTGCCGCCCTCCAGCTCCCAGAACGCGGTGTCCGGACTGATCAGGGAGGACCCGGTGAAGCTGTGCACGAAGGACAGCGGCAGCCGTGAGGTGAGGTTCTCGACGGTGCCGATCAGGTCGACCGTCCGCTCGTCCAGGCCCGCGTGCTCGGTCAGGAAGCGGAACATCGACCGGTCGCCGAAGCGCTGGATCACCCTGGCCCAGCCCTGGATGCGTGCGGGCAGCGGCTTGTCGGTGCGCTTGCCGTCCGGACCGAGCGTGCTGAACTCGTCGCGCACCGGGTCGAGGACCGAGCGCAGGATGGCCGCGGCCGGGGTGTCCCAGTGAGCGCGCGGGACTCGGAAGGAGCGGTTGATGCGCCGGGGGCGCGGGCGTAGTCGGCGCGGCGCATGCGCACGCCGTTGACGTGATCCAGGTGTGCGCGGCGGGCCGTCCGTGGCCGTCCACGTCGACGTAGTGGAACGGCTGCTTCTTCAGGCCCAGTTGGCCGATGAGGTCCATCACCGGCGGGTGGCTGTCGGGCAGCCGCATCGCGCCGGCCTCGGCGTACTGGCGTGGGTCGGCGAAGGGCTGCGCCGCCTTCTCCTGGCCGCCGCGGCGGAACGTCTTGATGCGCCCGCCCACCCGGTTGCCGTTGGCCTCCAGGACGCTCACGTGGTGTCCGGCGCGCTGGAGCGGCCAGGCCGTGACGAGGCCGGCCGGGCCCGCCCCGATGACGAGGACCTTCTTGGCCCTGGCCGTCCGGGTGCGGGGCAGGCCGTCCTTGAGCACACGCCGGTAACCGGGGACGAGGGGTCGGCCGTCGTCGACGACGAGCAGGGCCCGGGCGACGCGAGGCAGCGGTCGAAGTCCGCGCCGCGCGCGGCGGACAGGGCCGCCGCCGGGGCGGGATTACGCGGGGGCGACTGTGCGGGCAGGGCCGCCGCGCTGCCGGCGCTGAGGAAGGCGGCCACGGCGGTCGTGCCCGCGGCCGTCGTGAGCGTACGTCTGGTCAGGCCGCCGTGGTCGGCGTCAGCCTGGTGATGCTCGGTCATGCCGCAAGTTCTACGGGCCCGCCGGACCGGTTCGCTCCGGGTTGTGGTGACTTGACACGGGCGAGGGAAAGCCCCCGTTCAAACCGGTGCGTGACCGGGTGCGCGGGGGCACGCGGGGGCGGACGCCTGCCCCCGATTACGGCGAAGGGATGAATCGCTCCCCGGTGCCGCCCGGCGCGCGAGGCCGGGACAGGACACTGCCCCCCCCACAGACCTGTGCGCGGAGGGGGAACACAGTGGAACAGCGGCCCGGAACGGGTGCCCGAGCGCGGTACTGGTTCGACACGAGCCTGACGCGCGGCACCTCGGCCCTGGTGGGCTGGCTGGTGCTGGTCTGCCTGGCCGTCGTCCTCCCCGCGAGCGCGGCGCTGGTGTGGACGAGCGGACACGCCCCCGCCACCCTCTCCGGGAAGGTGGCGGCGATCTGGCGCCTGACCGGGGAGACGATGCGGCTGGGCGGCACCACGGGCAGTCCGGCCCGGGTGGCGCTGTCGGTGCTGCTGGCCCTGGTCGCCCTGGTGTACGTCTCGACCCTCGTCGGTCTCATCACGACCGGGCTCACCGAGCGGCTCATCGCCCTGCGGCGCGGCCGCTCCAAGCTCCTGGAGCGCGGCCACGTGGTGGTCCTGGGCTGGTCGGAACAGGTCTTCACAGTGGTGAGCGAACTGGTCGCGGCGGGCGCCAATCAGCGGCGTTCGGCCGTGGCGATTCTGGCCGACCGGGACAAGACGGCTATGGAGGAGTCCCTGCAGAGCAAAGTGGGCCCGACCGGCCGGACCCGGCTGATCTGCCGGAGCGGTCCCTCGGCCGACCCGTCCGTGCTGGCGCTGACCAGTCCGGCCACCGCCGACTCGGTGATCGTGCTGCCGCCCACCCGTCCCTGGCCGGCCGGGAGTTCGGCGAGGCGCTGCTTGCCTACAGCAACGCCAGCGCGGTCGGGCTGATCCGCGGCGGGGTGCCCTGGCTGAACCCGCCCGCGCGGACGGTGCTCGAACCCGACGACCAACTCCTCGTCATCGCCGCCGACGACGACACCGCCGAGCTCGCCGACTGCGTGCCGCTGGTCGACGAGCGGTCCGTGGCAGGCCCCCGGCCGTCGGACGCCCGGCCGGAGCGGCTGCTGGTGCTGGGCTGGAACCGCCGCGCACCCCTCGTCCTGCGGGAGTGGGGCCGCAACGCACCCCCGGGTTCGGTGGCCGACGTGGCGGCGGACGAGGACGAGGCCGTGGTGCGGGCCGCCTGCGACGACGACAGTGACGGCGAAGGCGCCGACTGGACCTGTGTGGCCCTCAGGGACGACACCACCCGCCCGGACACCCTGGCCGGCCTGAACCTCGGCTCCTACGACAGCGTCATCGTGCTCGGCCAGGAGCCACGGGCCGGTGTGCCCCTCGATGAGCCGGACACCCGCACGCTCGTCACCCTGCTCGTCCTGCGCCACCTCGAACGGCGCACCGGCCGGGAGCTGCCGGTGGTCACCGAGCTCACCGACGACGGCAACCGGCCCCTCGCCCCGCTCGGCCCCGGAGCGGACGTGATCATCAGCGGCCAGCTCATCGGGCTGCTGATGGCACAGATCTCCCAGAACCATCACCTGGCGGACGTGTTCGACGAACTGTTCTCGGCCAGCGGCACGCAGATCCACCTGCGGTCGGCCGCCGACTACGTCGTGACCGGCCACGAGACGTCCTTCGCCACGGTCGTCGCGGCGGCACGCGCCCGGGGCGAGTGCGCCGTCGGCTACCGCAGCCACGCCGACGCCCGCCGGGCCCCCGGGTACGGGCTGCGCCTCAATCCGCCCAAGGCGGACCGTCGGCGCTGGTTCGACGGCGACGAGGTGGTCGTCATCGCCGGGGAGGGATGGCGGGGTGCCGTCAGGAGCGGCGGACTCCCGCTTCCTCGCCGTACTCCCCGAGGATGATCACATCGAAGGCGGCGCCCGCGAAGACGCGTGTCGCCCGCAGGGTGTCGCCGAGGCGGTGGTGGCTGCCGGACGTCGACAGGGCCGTGGCACCGAGCGGACGGCCCGGTGCCGGGGCGTGGGTGATGGTCCAGAGCATGCTGTGGGGGGCGGACGTGCGCGAGCAGCTCGGCGCCGACGGTCATGTCGCCAACCTCGCCCGATACGTCCAAGACCGGCGAGGTCACCGCCAAGGACAGCGGAGAACAAGAAGCGTTACGGCGATGGTCACGGTCGGCGAGGAACTCGACAAGGCGGTGCAGGGCGCGTTCACGCGTCCCATCCGCCTCGCACACGAAGTCCGCACGCGATGGCAGCCGCAGATCCGTGCCAGGACGAAGCAGGCCGCGGCCACCACGAGCGGCATCATGATCGAGCAGCCGGAACGCGCCGACTCGCACGTGCCTCGGCCGCTCGGAGCCGGTGCTCTCCAACAGCCGGTCGGCAGGCAGTTCCTTGACAAAGGGCAGCAGGGCGGCGACCGTCTCGCGGACGACACCGGCGGCAGGGTCGTCGAGGAGCGGCCGCAACTGGTCCACATCCGCGCAGTCCAGTGCCCGCAGTCCTGCCACCACTAGCGCCCGCACCCCCGCCGCCAAGTGCACGAGCAGCGGCCGCAGCAGCCCGGCGTCTGCGCGGTTCCCGCACTCGGCCAGCCCGATGACCGCACCGGGCGGCAACTCGCGGGCGTCCGATGCCGTGCACCGCTCCCGGTACCAGGCCGCCGGGTCATCACCCTGCTGCCGTACGACATATCGTGCACAAGCATGCACCAGCGCGGAACGGTCGATGAGGAACGGCTCCGCCCGCTCCGACCGTCCCGCCCGCCGCAGCGCGGTGACACCGGCCGAACGGGTACGCGGATTGCGCGCGGACAGCAGCGGCGGCAGCAGCTCGTCGTAGGCATCCTCGTCCCCCAAAGCCGTGAGCGCCGCTGTCGCGCACAGGTCCTGAACCATGGTGTCCTCGTGCCGGGCGGCCGCGCGGGCCAGGTCAGCGGGACGGAGCAGTCGGCCTTCGACGGCCGTCCAGCATGCCGCCTCTTTCAACTCCCTTGGCACTGCGGGCATTACGTCCCCAGCGCGCGAAGGGTGCCTGCGGAAGGAACTCGCACCTGGTCGGTGCCCGGCAAGGTCGACGCCCTCGATGGCGTCAGCCGCTGCGGTACGGAGCGGCCCAGTGCCACGTGGGGCGACCTCGCTTCGGTAGTCCCCTGAGCCGGTCCCCGTCCCGTCTCCCGGCCCTCTCCGCCGCGTCGGATACGTCCTGCTTGCTTTGCGGGCTCACCCCGACCTAATATCGTCATCGTGACGATAATCGCCCAGTGGCCCCCGCTCCCTGCAGGCATTGCCCCCAGGGGCTTCGAGTCCCTCCACAGACTCGAAGCGCACAAGTACGTGGCCCGCGGTCCAGCCGTCCATCTCAATGCGCTGCCCGCGGCCGTTCCGGGCCGTGGGGCCCACGGCCACGTTGGGATCGACGACGGCCTCAGCACGGAGAAGTGATCATGTTCGAAATGCCGGTAAATCCCTTTGAGTTCTCCGAAGATGCGCTGAGCCGAATATCTGCCGATGACTCATGGGCTCCGATCGAATTGGAGATCCCAAAGGCCAACGCCAAGGTGATTCGCCATTTCCTCACTCCGGCTGAAGTGGGGACATTCGCGACCGAACTGGCCGCCCAGCGCTTTGCCCCGGTGGGCCGAGACGGCATTGCCGCCAACTACGCAGAGGGAGATCCGGTCGCCCATCTCCGCGCAACGGCCGAATCCACGTCCCTGGCGGCAGAATTCTACCGCAGGCTGCGGACGCTTCTATCGCTCGAAGTGGGATCGGACGATCCGACGGATTCGGACGGTAGGCCCTGGAGGCCGGCGGCCGTCAATCCGCGTATGCGCTTCATCACTTACGAACACGGCGGATTCATTGTCCCGCACTACGATTCGCCCTATGTCGCCCCCGATGGAAAGCGCACTCTCCTGACGATGGTCGTCTACCTGTCGTATGAGGCCGTGGGCGGAGAAACGCGGTTCATCGCCGATAAACAGAACGATCTTCCCTTTGCGCAACGTGACTTCTCTGACTGGCCGCGACTCGCGAAGCCTGAGGAAGTATTGAGTGCCCACCGACCCGAACCGGGTGATGCGCTCCTCTTCTGGCATCGGACGCTTCACGACTCGGCCCCGCTTCTTGAGGGTACGAAAACAATACTCAGAACCGACGTGCTCTACGAGCCCGTAGATGTGCCTTGAGCAGCGGTAAGGCCACCGTCGTGTTGCCCCTCACCCCGGAGACCGGCGTCCGGCGTCCCGCGTCCGGCGTCCGGCGTCCGGCGTCCGGCACGCCATGATCGCCCACCTCCGGGCCGGGCGGCATCGTGCCCTGCCCACGGTCGGGCATCGAATCCACTCGCATCGAACGGCAGGGAGAGCAGCATGACCAACGGGTGGATTAACACCGACTGGGTGGAGACGGTGTCTCGGGACGGCCTGCACCTGATGCTGACGCGCTTGGAGGTGAGAGTTCCCACGTCTGAGGGTCGCAAGTTCATCACCTGTGGTCTGGCCCGGAAGACGTACGTGGTGAAAGACGGTACTGCCTGTCAGGTTTCGTCCTACGCACTCGGCCGCGACCTGGGCAGCCCGGACAACTACGACTTCGAGATCGTTTCTGCGACGGGGGGCCCTCCGATCCGGAGGCTCTTCAACAGGGACGGCGTACCGGCCGAGAAACTCGAGGGCGCTCTGTTCGACGCGCATGAAGGGCTTGACGATGGCGAGTACATCGTCCGGATCGCGGCAGGAATGACGACCAGCTGGGACAGCGGGACAGGACAGAGCATCGAGCTCCCTGTCCCGTGCCACGAGCTCGCATTCGTCGTGGTGGGATCCTCACCGCAGGAGGTGCGCGCGAGTACCGGCGGCCCGTGGGCGGCGCGGCCCCCCGTGGAGATCCCCGTGGTCGATTGGCGCGATCAGCCCACGGCGGAGGCGGCATGGGAGGCCTACCTGAACGGGAACGGCATCAGTCCGGATGCCTACGGGATCTTCTCCCCGCAGCATCTGATGAGGAATCAACGGGATACCGCTCTGGAGATTCTCCGGAGCGAGGGCTACGCCATACCGCGAACCCCGGAACCCGCCGAGAGGCCTGGGACCTGGCTGGGCCACTGGGGTGGAGCATGGATGCCGGCCGATGTGCTTGCGGCCCTTCACACCGTGCCGGACGACACCGCGCAACGTGCGTGGTATCAGGGAGCGAAGAAGTCCCTGGACATCGCATGGGATATGCACCTCGTGTGGACCACCGACGTGTTCTGACCGGGCCCGCGCTCCGTCCATGACCACCATGGCGGGCCGTCGGCAGTCACCCGGCACCGAGGTGCCGAGTACCGGCCGCGGCCCGGTCCGCCTCCGGCCCGACTGCCGGTCGCGGCCCGGGCGAGGATGTACGGCAGCACCAGAAACCAGAAGGTGCGCCCGCGAGGTTGCTCCAGCGCGGCATCCGCCACCGCATCGCCCGCAGGGGAATCGAGTCCGCGCAGCGGCTCGGACGCCACCGCTGGACCATAGAACTACCCTCTACGTCGTGCGCAACACGCCGAACAAGATCACCGTGCTCCACCTCGACGACAGCGGCACCAAGGGCACGGTCATCGCCGAGGTGAGCGACCCCCGATTCGACACCCCGACCACCCTCGCCCGCCACGGCGACCGGCTGTACGTCACCAACGCACACTTCTACTCGGCGGACCCGGCGAACACCGACTACGCCATCACCGCCATCCCCGACCCCGCCCGACGGTGAGCATGTGACGCGGTGACGCTGCGAGCGGATACGGACCTGCCTCCGCCATCCAGGTCCGTATCCGCGAGCTGGGCTTTCCCGGGGTGGCGGCGTGCTCCTCGGAGCAAACCGGACAGCTTCGGTGCTCGACGGCATCGGTCGCGGCGGATGTTTTTGCCGTTCGGTGGCGCCAACTCACTTTCTGACGACCTCGGGCCGGTCAACGAAGGGTTCCTGATCGACCGTGAGCCGGGCGTCACGGCCCTGGCCGGGCCGGTGCGGTCGCAGATCAGGCGGATCAGCTGCACCATGCGGCCCAGTCGGAGACGGCTTTCCACGAGGCACGGCGGACTCCGCCTGTGGGCAGCCCGTCCACGACGCCTCACCGAACTCCCCACGGGCCGACGGGGACGGCCGCTTCGTCCCAGTCACCGGTGTCCCCGGTCTCCGTCACATGACCCCGCCACTGCTCACCGGCGCGCCTGGCCTTCTCCACGGCGCGTCGGCCGCCGAAGTCCCGCGCCGGCCGCCGAGGTGCGCCACCGGCCACTCCGCCCGGTCCCGGAGCAGTACGACGGCGGCCCGGGCCGTCGACGCGAAGGCGGGCGCGGCCCTGCGCACGCTGCCGGGTACCCGCCGCGCCGCGGTCCGACCCGGCAAAGGCAGAAGGAACCGAGCCGCGCCGTCGCGGCACCGGGGCCGGTCGCGGGTCGGGGTTTCCCGCCGAGCGCGAGCCGGCCGCCGCGACGTCCTGGCACCGGCGTGTCCCGCACTCCGGAACGGTGACTGGCATGTTTCGCCGGTTGTCCCGTCTGCTGGCCTGGCACCCGCCGCTCCCCCTACGAGTGGTCCCGTCCAGGTACAGCGCCACGAGGCCCTTCCCCCCACATGATCCCGGAGGTGCACAGGCCGTGCCGCAAGAGTCCACAGCGCTGCCGCTAGGCGGATTCACCCTTGACCGCACCCTGCCCGAGCCCCTCTACCAGCAGCTCTACGAACGGCTCAAGGACTCGATCTGCAGCGGACAACTCCGTCCCGGCGTCCGGCTGCCCGCCACCCGGACGCTCGCCCAGGAACTCCGGGTCTCCAGGAACACCGTGCTGGTCGCCTACGAACGGCTCGTGACGGAACGGTTCGCCACCGGGCAGGTGGGGTCGGGGACCCATGTGGCCGTCCACCACGGCGAGGGACGACGTAGCAGCGCGAGAACGTCGAAGGTCACCCGATTGCCGACTCCGCCCGAGGAGCGGGGCCGAACGTCGCAGCTCTCCGGCACCGCGCAGCTGATGCTCCAGGCCACCCGCGCGTTCGACGAGCGGCAGCGGACATCGCCCACCGCCGTCGCCCAGCCCTTCGTCCTCGGTGTACCGGCGCTGGACCTCTTCCCCGGCAAGCAGTGGTCCCGCGTCGTCTCACGCCGTGCCGCCCGGCTGCCGAACTCCCTGCTGCACGCGCAGGACCCGGTCGGATACTGGCCCCTGCGCAAGGAGGTGGCCACCTATCTGGGCCTGGCCCGGGGGGTGTCCTGCACGGCGGAACAGGTGGTGATCACGAACAGCACGCGGACCATCACCCATTTGCTGGCCCGCGTCCTGCTGGAGCCCGGTGACGAGGTGATGGTCGAGAACCCGGGGTTTCCCGGTGCCAGGACCGCGCTCGTGGCGGCCGGTGTCGTGCCCTGCCCGGTGGACGTGGATCACGAAGGGCTGTGCATCTCCTCGGGAGAGAGTCGTCACCCCTCGGCGCGGATGGCTCTGGTGACCCCCAACCACCAGTTCCCGACAGGCTGCCTCATGTCGGAGTTCAGACGCGGTGAGCTGCTCGACTGGGCGGTGCGGTCCGACGGCTGGGTGATCGAGGACGACTACGACGGGGAATTCACCTCGGGCAGTCCGTTCCCGCCGCTCCAACACATGGACACCGCGGGCCGGGTCATCTATCTGGGCACCCTCAACAAGGCACTGTTCCCCGCACTGCGGCTCGCCTACGCGGTGGTCCCGCCGGATCTCGTCGACATCGTCGCCGCCGCCCAGCACTCCGCGTACGGCGCGCCGCCCGTGCTCGAACAGGCGGCCGTGCACGACTTCATGGCGGAGCACCACTTCGCCCGCCACATCCGCCGGATGCGCCAGGCCTACCGGGAGCGGCGGGAGGGATGCGTCCGTGCCCTGCGCGACCAGTTCGGCAGCATGGTGCGTGTCATGTCGGCGACGACCGCGGGCACCCATCTCGTCGCCGGGTTCCCCCCTGGTACGAACGAGCGGCTGCTGTCCCGGCTCAGCAGCCATGCCGGGGCGACCGTCTACCCGCTCTCCTCCTACTACTCCACCGGGACGGCCCCCGTTCCGGCGCTCGTCCTCGGCTTCGGCGCCACCCCGCCCGAGCAGGCGGTCCTCGGCGTGCGCGGGATCGCGGCCGCGTTCGAGCGGTCCGCCTGCGCGGACGGGCCGGGGCACGGCCTCGACGGGTAGACGGCCGGGCCGGGCATGGAGCGGGGACGGCGCGGCGGTGAGCGGCGTCCGGTCGGCCGCCCGTCCGTCCACTCGTCGGTTCGGTCGTCGGTTCGGTCCTCGGTTCGGTCGTTCGGTCATACGGGGCTCCCCGTAGGCGTCGGCGTGGTCGCGGCGGGGCCGAGGGCGGGGAGCCCTTCACCGAGCAGTGCGGCCACGGTGTCCGCGCAGCTGCCGCAGCCGCTGCCGGCACGGGTGCGGTGGCGTACCGCCGCCAGGGTCGCGCAGCCGTCGCGGACGGCGGAGCGGACCGTGCAGGCCGGGACGTCGTGGCAGTGGCAGATCACCGTCTCGTCCGGGAGCGGTCCGACGGCCGACGGCCGGTCCGGCGGCACGCCGGGGACGACGAGTTCCTCGACGGGGGCGGGCAACGGCAGGCCGCCGGCCACGAGGGGGCGCAGTGTCGTGTAGCCGGAGGTGTCCCCCACGAACGTCCCTCCGAGCAGGCGCCCCTCGCCCGAGACGCGGAGGCTGCGGTACACCCCGGCCCGGGTGTCGAGGTGGGTGGCCTCGTACGCGCCGGGCGCCGCTTCCTCCGGCCGGTCGCCGAGGGAGGCGACCTCCACGCCGAGCAGCTTCAGCCGGGTCGCCGCGTCCCAGCCGGTGTAGGTCCGTGTGCCGCCGGTCAGCCGGTCGGCGACCACCTGTGCCATCGCGTTGCCGGGGGCCAGCAGTCCGTGAGCGTGTCCGTCGTGGGGGAGCGCGCAGTCCCCGACGGCGTAGATGTGCTCGTCCCGCGTGCGGCACGTCTCGTCGACGACGACGCCGCCGCGCTCCCCCACGGCCAGTCCGCAGGACCGGGCGAGTTCGTCGCGGGGGCGGACCCCCGCCGCGAACACGACCACGTCGGCTCCGACGCCGAGGGGCGGTGCGCCGTCGGGCGGCTGGAGCCGTACGCCGGTGGCCCGGTCGCACGCGTCGGTCTCGACGGCGGTGAGTCGGGTGCCCGTGTGGACGGTGATCCCCAGGTTCTCGATGTGGCGGCGGAGCGTCCAGCCCGCGTACTCGTCCAGTTGACGGGGCATCAGCCAGGGGGAGAACTCGACGACATGGACCGTCAGTCCGAGGGTCCTCAGCGCGCCCGCCGCTTCCAGGCCCAGCAGCCCGCCGCCGATCACCACGCCCGAGCCCGCGGCACCCGCGGTGTCGCAGTGCGCCCGGATGGCCCGTACGTCGGCGGCCGTCCGGTAGGTGAAGCAGCCTGTGGCAGCGGATCCGGGTACGGGCGGGACGAGGGGGCGGGCTCCGGTGGCGAGGATCAGGGCGTCGTAGGCGAGGACGCGGCCGGCGGCCGTGGTCACCCGGCGTCGGCGGCGGTCGATGGCGACGGCCGGGTCCCCGAGGCGGGTGCGGATGCCCGTGCCGTCACCCGGGCCGGGGCCGCCGAGGAGCAGGCCGGCGGGTCCGGTGCGCCGGAACAAGTGGTCCGCCGGGCCGGTCTCGCGGAGGTACCGGGACAGCTGGATGCGGTCGTAGGCCGGGACGTACTCCTCGGCGACCACTGTGACCGGGCGGTCCCGCAGGGCGCCTCGGGCGTCGAGGGCCGTCAGGAGGGTGTGGCCCACCATGCCGTGGCCGACCAGGACCAGGCGGTCGCTCATCCGTCTCCTCCCAGTGCCGAGACCAGGTGGAGGCGGTCCGGTGGCAGGGGCCGGGTCGCCTCGTAGGCCCGGCGGACGGTGTCGACGGTGGCGAGATCGCCGAGCAGGATGCCGCCGACGACGCGGTCGTCCCGGATGACGATCTTCTTGTAGACGTGTCGCCGGTCGTCCGATATCGAGAGGACATCGGTCCCGGCCCCGCCGGGGAGGACGGCTCCGGTGCCGGTGGTGGCCTCGCCGAACACCGCCAGGTCGACGTCCCCGGCGATGAGCCGGGTGAGGGCGCGGCTTCCCGTGAAGCGTGCGTGCCGGTCGTGCCCCGACAGTCTCGCCGCGAGGACTTCGGCCTGCCGCCAGGCCGGCACGGCCGTGTCGTGCACGACCCCGCGGTGCTCCGCGCAGTCCCCGATGGCGTACACCCGCGGATCGGCGACGCTGGCCAGCGTGTCGTCGACCCTCACCCCCGCGCCGACCGGGAGCCCCGCCGCACGCGCGAGCCCGACGCACGGCCGGGTCCCGGAGGCGGCCACGACGAAGTCCGCGCCGACGGTGTCGCCGTCACCGAGCAGGATCCCTGGGTTTCCGGGGCCGCGGACCGAACCCGTCGCGGGGGTTCCCGTGCGTACCGTGACGCCCGCGTCCTCCAGGAGAGCGCGGACCAGCGCTCCGGCCCTGCCGTCCAGCCTGCGGTGGAGCAGGTGGGGGCCCCGGTGGACGAGCGTCACCGGGTGGGCGCGGGCGGCGAGGCCGAGGGCGGCCTCCACGCCCAGGAGACCGCCTCCGACGACGACCGCGCGGGTTCGGGTGCCGACGTGGTCGGCGATGAGCCGCCGGCAGTCGTCGAGGGTGTGGAGACGGTGTTCGCCCGAGGCCCGACGGAACCGTGGCCAGGGGTCGCGGGGCCGGCTGCCGGTTGCCAGGACCAGCGCGTCGTAGGGGTGTTCGGTGCCGGTGGAGTCGACGACCGTGCGGGTGGCGCGGCGCACGGCTACGACCCGGACGCCGGTTCGCAGGTCGATGCCCGGCGGCAGGGGCAGGGCCGTGTCCTCGGGACGGTGGTGGCCGGCGAGGACGCCGGTCAGGAGTGTGCGGTTGTGGGCAGGGTGGTGTTCACCGTCGAGGACGGTGATCCGGACGTCGGGGTTCAGCGCCGCCAGTCGTCCGACGAAACGCGCTCCCGCCATACCGCAGCCGACCACGAGAACACGGTGCGCGGTGCCGTCTTCCCTTCCCATGCGTACCTCCAGGAAGCGATGATCACAGGGCTTGTACGGCGGTCGCCGCACCCGGCCGTCCCGGCGGGTGGGTACGGGGCGGGGCCACCGGTGCGACGTGGACGGCACACACCTTGAACTCGGGCATGCGGGAGACCGGGTCGAGCGCGGGGTTGGTGACGGTGTTGGCCCGTCCCGGCCCGGACCAGTGGAAGGGCATGAACACCACGTCGGGGCGGATGTCCGTGCTCAGTCTGGCGGGGGCGACGGCCCTCCCCCGTCTGCTGGTCACCGTCACCGGCTCGCCGTCCGTCACCCCGAGCCGACCGGCCGTCGTGGGGTGGATCTCGACGTACGGCTCCGGCGCGGCGGCTCTCGACGCGGCCACCCGGCGGGTCTGCGCCCCGCTCTGGTAGTGGGCCAGCACCCGCCCGGTGACCAGGTGCAGGGGGTACCGCTCGTCGGTGGTCTCGGCCGTCGGCCGGTGGTGGACGGGCACCATGCGGGCCCGTCCGTCGGGTGTCGCGAAGGAGTCAAGGAACAGGCGGGGCGTTCCGCGGTGGCCGGGGGCCGGGCACGGCCAGAACACCCCGTTCTCGGCGCTGATCCGTTCGTAGCTGATGCCCGCGTAGTCGGCCCGGCCGCCGGCCGAGGCGGCCCGCAGTTCGTCGAAGACGAGGCGTGGGTCGGCGGGGAAGCCCTCGGTGCGGCCCAGCCGTGCGGCGAGAGCGGAGAGAATCTGCAGATCGGTGCGCACCCGGGCGGGCGGCTCGACGGCCTTGCGGCGCAGGATCACCCTGCCCTCCAGGTTGGTCAGGGTGCCGGTCTCCTCGGCCCACTGGGCCGACGGCAGGACGACATCGGCGAGTTCGGCCGTCTCGGACCGTACGACGTCCGCGACCACCAGCAGGTCCAGGGCGCGCAGCCGGCGTTCCACATGGCCGGCGTTCGGGGCCGACACGACCGGGTTGGAACCCATGACGAGCAGGGCCCGGACCCCGTCGGGTGTACCGGCGGTGTCGAGCATCTCGTAGGCCGAGGTGCCGGGGCCGGGCAGTTCCTCGGGGGCGACGCCCCAGACACGGGCGACGTGTGCGAGGGCCGCGGGGTCGGTCAGGGAGCGGTAGCCGGGTAACTGGTCGGCCTTCTGGCCGTGTTCGCGCCCGCCCTGTCCGTTGCCCTGGCCGGTGAGGCAGCCGTATCCGCTGTACGGCCGGCCCGCCTTGCCCAGGGCCAGGCAGAGGTTGATCCAGCCGTGGACGGTGTCGGTGCCCTTGCTGTGCTGTTCGGTGCCCCGGGCGGTGAGCACCATGCCGGTGGGCGCCTGGGCGAACATCCGTACGGCCGCTCGTATCTGGTGGGCGGGTACGCCGGTGAGTCCTTCCGCGCGGGCCGGCCAGTACTCCATGGCGGTGGTCCGCACCGCCTCGAATCCGGTCGTGCGGGAGGCGACGAAGTCCTCGTCGACATGCCCCTCGGCCAGCGCGATGTGCAGCATGCCGAGGGCGAGGGCGAGGTCGGTGCCGGGCAGGGGGCGCAGGTGCAGGTCGGCCCGCGCGGCGGTGCGGGTGCGGCGCGGGTCCACCACGACGAGCCGCCCGCCCCGGTCGGCCAGCCGGGTGAAGTGACGCAGGGCGGGCGGCATGGTGTCGGCCGGGTTGGCGCCGACCAGCAGGACGCAGTCGGTCCCGGCGATGTCGGCGAGCGGGAACGGCAGCCCCCGGTCCAGGCCGAAGGCCCGGTTGACGGCGGCGGCCGCGGACGACATGCAGAACCGGCCGTTGTAGTCGATCGCCGAGGTGCGGAGCGCGACCCGGGCGAACTTGCCCAGCAGATACGCCTTCTCGTTGGTCAGTCCGCCGCCCCCGAAGACTCCGACGGCGTCGCTGCCGTGCGCGGTCTGCGTCGACCGGATGCCCGTGACCACGCGCCGGAGGGCCTCGTCCCAGGTGGCGGGCCGCAGCGGTGTGCCCCGGCCGTCGCGGACCAGTGGCGTGCCGAGCCGGCCGGCCGGGTCCAGCAGGTCGACGGCGTGCTGTCCCTTGCCGCACAGCGCGCCCTGGTTGACCGGGAACTCCGGCCACCCGGACACCGCGAGCGGTGCCGGTCCGTCCAGGTCGGGCCGTAACTCCGTCCCGCACTGCAGTGCGCAGTACGGGCAGTGCGTACGGACGGCACCGGCCCGCCCGGTCATCGGAGCCCGCCCTCCGCGGCGTGTGCCGGTGCCGGGCCGTCGGTCGTGGGCGCGCTGTCCTGGCCGGACGTGCCCGCGAGCAGCACCCGCAGTGATGTGGCCGCCTTCAGCAGCATCTCCTCGTACTCCTCGACGAGATCGGAGTCGAGCACGATGGCGCCGCCGGCGCCGGCGTGCAGGCCCTCCTTTGTGAGTACGGCGGTTCGGATGACGATGTTCAGATCGGCCGTGCCGTTGCAGGAGAGGAAGCCGATCGCGCCGGAGTAGACGCCGCGTGCCCGGGTCTCGAGGGAGTCGATGATGTCGAGGGTCCGCAGTTTCGGCGCGCCCGTCATCGAGCCGCCGGGGAAGCAGGCGCGGACGCAGTCCAGGGCGTCGGCGTCGGCACGGAGCCGCCCGCGGATGGTCGACACCAGCTGGTGCACGGTGGCGTAGGTCTCCGTGCGCATCAGCCGGGGAACGGTGACGCTGCCGACCTCGCACACCCGGCCGAGGTCGTTGCGGAGCAGGTCGACGATCATCAGGTTCTCGGCCCGGACCTTGGGACTCGTCGTCAGCTCCCGGCGCAGCCTGGCGTCCTCCGCCTCGTCCGCGCCGCGCCGGGCGGTGCCCTTGATGGGTTTGGTCTCGACCATGCCGTCGCGCGTGATGCGCAGGAAGCGCTCCGGCGAGGAGCAGGCGATCTCCATCCCGTCGAGGCGCAGATAGGCGGCGTAGGGGGCGGGGTTGGAGCGTCTGAGGTTCCGGTAGAAGCGCAGTCCGTCGGCGGGGCGGGGGGCCTGGACGGCGTTGGTCAGGCAGATCTCGTAGCTCTCCCCGGCGAGCAGCTCCTGTTTGCAGGTGGCTATGTCGGCCAGGTACTGGGCGCGGTCGCGCACCAGCGACGGTTCCAGCAGGGCGTTGTCGACGGCCTGCTGGTCGGGTACGGGGGTGGGCCGGGGGCGCGGCAGTGCGGCGAGCCCGGCGGCGGTCCTCTCCATCCAGACCGTCGCGTCGCGGTCGGAGCGTGGGCTGCCGTCGCTGAGGGCCAGCAGATAAGTGGCGCCCTGCTGGTGGTCGACCGCGATCAGCCGGTCGGAGAAGATCCAGAACGCGTCGGGGGTCGGTGAGGTGTGTGTGGTGGTGGCGCCGCAGTCGGCCTTCAGTTCGTAGCCGAAGTACCCGACGTAGCCGCAGGAGAAGTCGACGGGGAGTGCGGGGTTCTCGACGCGGCGGGCGCGCAACGCCGTCTGGAGGTAGTCGAAGACGGTGCCCTCGACGCGTTGGGGCTGCCCGCCCGCCGCCGTCACCTCGACGGCGCCGTCACCGACGCGGTAGCGGACGATCTCCGAGAGCGGGCCGGAGGCGTCGCCGAGGAACGAGAAGCGGGACAGCCGCGGGTCGATCAGGGAGCTGTCGAGCCAGAAGGCGTGCGAGGAGTCGGCGAAAAGCCGGGTGAACGCGGCCTCGGTGTCCACCGCCGACTCCATGATCCTGGTGTGCAGGCGGTAGGGGCGTGGCTCGACGTTCCGGGGTGTGGGCCGCGTGCCGGTCTTCACGGGTACCAGGTGGGATGCGGAGCGCGCCGGTGTACGTCGGCGCGCGCGACCGCGCTCGTGGTGGAACCGCTCGGTGAGATCGCGGAAGTTGCCGAGCAGTTCGTAGCCGAACTCCGTGGCGACGGACTCGGGGTGGAACTGTACGCCCCAGAGCGGGCGCGTCCGGTGCCGCAGGCCCATCAGCACCCCGTCCTCGGCCCACGCGGTCGGCTCCAGCTCCGGCGGCAGCGGCTCGCGCACACACAGCGAGTGGTAGCGCACGGCGGTGAAGTCCTGCGGGAGGCCGTGGAAGAGTTCGCGTCCGTCGTGGCGTACGGCGGTGAGGTGGCCGTGCCTGGCCGCGGGTGCCCGCTCGATCCGGGCGCCCGACCCGGCGGCGATGCCCTGGTGGCCCAGACACACGCCGAGAAGGGGCAGCCGGGCGGATTCGATGATCGGCGCGCAGGCGCCGAAGTCCTTGGGCCGGGTGGGATCGCCCGGCCCGGGAGAGATCACCACGTTGTCGAAGTCGTTCAGGTCGAGCGTGGCGCAGTCCGGTGAGTCGTTGTGCACGACCACGGGTTCGGCCCCGTTCACCTGCGCGATCAGCTGGAAGAGGTTGTAGGTGTACGAGTCGTAGTTGTCGACGAGCAGGGTTCGCATGGCGGCCTCCCTGGAAACGGCGCGGCCCTCACCGAGGGCGCGGCGGCTGGGGGTTGTGTCGGAGGAGTGGTTCACACGGCGAGCTTGACGACCATGTCCGCCATGGCCAGGAGCTGCTCGTTGTTGAGCCGCGGGTCGCACAACGACTCGTAGGCGGCGTCCAGTTCGGCTTCGCAGGTGACGCGGGTGCCGCCCACACACTCGGTGACCTCGGCCGCGGCCGCCTCCAGATGCACCCCGCCGGGCCACTCGCCCAGGCCGCGCAGCACGTCGAAGAAGTCGGTGACCTCGTCCAGCATGTCCTTGAGGTGACGGGTCTTGACGCCGGTGCCGGTGGCCGTGGTGTTGCCGTGCATGGGGTCCGACATCCAGACCACGGGATGGCCCGCCGCGCGTACGGCCGTGACGAGCGACGGGAGCCGGCCGCGTAGTCCCCGGGCCCCCAGCCGGCAGATCAGGGTGAGCCGGCCCGGCCTGCGGTACGGGTCGAGCCGTTCGCACAGCCGCACGATCTCGGCGGGCTCCGCGCCGGGGCCGATCTTGACGGCGACCGGATTGGCGATGCCCGCCAGGAACTCCACATGGGCGTCGCCGACATGGCGGGTACGGTCGCCGATCCACGGCAGATGTGTGGAGAGCAGGAACCATTCGCCGGTGACCGGATCCTGGCGGGTCAACGGGCTCTCGTAGTCCAGGAGCAACGCCTCGTGGCTGGTCCACAGCCCGGTGTGGAGCCAGCCGCGGTCCTCGGTCCAGCGGGTCTGCCCGTACCCGTGGACGAGCGAGCGCAGTGAGCCGTCGGGCGTGCCCTCCTCGCGCCGGTTCCACGGCACCTCACGGGCGGCCGCCGGGTCCCAAGCCCGCGGGGCGAACGAACTGGCCGTCCCGTGGGCGAGGGCGCCGAGTTCGCGCAGGACGTTCCTCGCCGTGTAGTAGCCGGACAGCATCCGGTACGGGTCGGGGGTGCGGGCGTCCTCGTGCGGCTCGGGCCCGTTGACCGTGAGCCCCCGGAACACCGGCAGCGGCCGGCCGTCCACCTCCTCGACGGCGGCCGAGCGGGGTTTGGCGAACTGCCCCGCCAGGCGGCCGACAGTGACCACTGGCAGGTCCAGGCAGCCGCTGACGCGTTCCGCCACGGCGCCCAGCACCCGGTGCTTGTCCCGGGCGCCGGTGACGGCCGCCGGGCCGAGCGGCTCCGCGCAGTCGCCGCCCTGGAGGACGAACGCCTCCCGGTTCTGCACCCGGGCGAGGGCCGCGAGGACGCTGCGGACGTCGCTGGGCGTGGTGAGGGCCGGCAGCAGGGCGAGCCGGTCGGTGACGGCGGCCACCTCGTCGGGATCGGGCCACTGCGGCTGCTGGCGTATCGGCAGGCCCCGCCAGGCGGGCGGATGCCAGGACGGTGCGCTCGGGCCGGTCGCGGACTCCTCGCCCTCCTGGGTGTCGGGGACGTGGTCGGCCGGGCCGACGGGTTCGAGCAGGGGCGGAACGGGCATGCGGGTGCTCCTGTTGCGGATCGAGAACGGCATCGCGTCGTGCGCTGTTCGAAAACGGGAGGGGGCGGGCCTGCGGCTCAGAATCTTCTGCCGATCTCCTGTGCCCGGGCGTGTGCGTCGCGGCGCAGCACATCGGCGTCGTCGGCGATCTGCTGCGCTCTCAGCTGAATGGTGGAGATGTCGGTGATCCCCGCCCACCGCAACCAGCCGTCGAAAGCCGGTGTCTGGTGGTCGTCGCCGAATTCTGTCGGCATACCCGGCCCGTAGACCGAGCTGGTGTAGACGACCGCCGCCTTCTTGCCTCTGAGCAGACCCCGGTAGCCCGATTCCCGGTCGAAGGAGAAGAGCATGTGGGCCTGGCTCACCACGTCGATGAAATGCTTGAGTACATAGGGAATTCCGAAATTCCACATGGGTACGCTGAACACGTATCGGTCGTAGCTGTCGAAGTGTTCGAAGACGCGCCGGACCTCCTTCCACGCCACGGCGCCCTCGCCGTCGGCCCGTCCCCCGGCGGCCTCCGTCCGCTTGGCCCCGACCGCCGCCGCGCCGAACTCGGGAAGGCGTTCCCGCCAGAGGTCGAGAACATCGGTCGTCGCGTGGGGACGGGTCCGGCGGTAGGCGGTGACCAGGGTCTCGGCGACGGCTCTGGACTGTGAGCGCTCCCCCATGGGGGAGGCGGCGATGTGCAGCAGACGTGAGGGGGCCGGGGGCGTGTCCGCGTTCACCGGACCACCGCTTTGGAGCGCATGAGGAACTCCGCGAGATGGCCGTCGTGCGGGACGCCCGGCGCCATCCAGTGCGTGGGACGGTCTCCGACATGGACGTTGCCGATGGTCGGTTCGTCGACCAGTTCGTCGACCAGTTCCTCGACGAGCCGTCCGTCCCGGCCGATGACGGTGAGCACCAGGGTGTTGCGCAGCGGTCCGATGCCGTCCTCGGGCGACCAGGGGGCGACCCAGACACAGGGGAAAGGGAGTTCGATGCCGAGCTGCGGTGCGTCCGGGCGGTCCAGCTGGATCACGGCGGGCCGCAGTGCGGCGCTTCCGTCGCCCAGTTCGTCGGCGATCCCCTCGGCGCCGAGGTGCGGGCGAGCGCCGGCCGCCTGGGTGAGCAGGTACTTCTCCAGCCCGCGCGCCTCGGCGGTGGGGCGGACGGGCAGGACGGCCTTGTCGTCGTCCGGCGGCAGGCTGGGCAGCTGGGCCAGCCGCTCGGCGATGGCCTCGGCGACCGGCCCCGGGTCGCCGGCCACGAGGACGGCGGTGGCGTTGACGCAGGCGACTCCGCCCTCGTCCCGGATCGAGGAGACCACCGTGTCGAGCGCGGACGACCTGCCCGCGGCCCCGCCCGCGCCGGTCACGGCGCCCACGCCCGGGTCCGCCAGCAGGATCTTGGACCGGCCCGGACCCTGGGTCAGCACGTTCGGATGCGTCCGGTACTTCTCCACCACCGCATCTCCGCCGTACACCAGGGACAGGTCGGCGCCCCGGACGATGCCGTCGGCCTCGTGGTGGTCGGTGGGCAGCAGCAGGAGCCGGTCGTCGCCGATGCCCGCCTCGCGCAACGCGGTCACCAGCCGGTGCGGGGTGAAGGGCTCCCGGCCGGAGGGCCGTACCGCGACCCGGTATCCCAGCATCAGCGCTTCGAGCCAGAGGCTGTGCACGCCCGGGTGATTGCCGGCGGCGTGCACGGCGAAGACGTCACCCCGCCGGGCCCAGACCGCGCCGCCGCCCCGAGTCCGCGGATCCCGCCAGTGACCGGCCGTCGCCGTGGGGCGGGCACCGCGCACGGTGCGTTCCACCTCGGCCGCCGCGCGCTCGATCCTGGCGGCGGCGGCCCTCACCACCGCGACCGGCACACCGGCGACCCGACTCACCAGGCGCTGATGTTCCGGGGCGGACAGGCCGCCCACCGTGCCGTGCGCGAACGTGTGCCCCGCCCGGGCGATGACCTCGGCGAGTTCACCGGGGCCGGCCGGGCGCGCGGCCCGCAGCGCGGACAGGCCGCGCTGGACGAACAGGCTCGGAACCTGACTGAGTTCCGCGACCGGCCGCCCGGTGACATCGGCCACGGTCAGCCGGTTCCGGGCCCGGAAGGCGCCACGGGGACCGAGCGCGTCGAGCTGGATCGGGCGGCCCGGTGCGGCGTCCGCCGGCGCGCGCGTCGCCGTACCCGTCGGGGCGCTCATCAGTAGACCCCTTCGATGACGACCTCGTCGTCGAAGGTCTTGACGGGGCTGACGTCGGCCACCGAGTCGCCGAGCTGTCCGGCCTCGGGACGGATACGGGTGGCGACGTCGCGTTCCAGGTTGTTCGGGAACAGGGCGCCTCGGCTGATGTGGTTCATGACGACCTGGCCGCGTGCGCCGTAGGGAACCGGCTCTCCCGTCCCGGGGTCGACGACGGAGAAGGTGACATGGGGCGAGAAGGGGTCGAAGACGCACTCCTCGTCGCCGTCGGCGCGCTCGACGGCGCCGCAGAGAATCATGGTGCTGCCGTAGTTCCCGAACAGCTGGACGTCGGGGAAGACCTCGGTGCGGAACAGGTACCGGCTGTCGGCGTCCATGTGGGCGCCGCTCCAGATGATGACCCGGACCTTCTCGTTCACCAGTTTGACGAGGTGCTCGTGCTGTGCGAGGCGTTCCAGCAGCGGGGGCGTGATGACCAGGACGCCGATGTCCTGGGTCTCCAGCAGGAACCGGCCCTGCTCCAGGAGGTGTTCGACGTAGCGGCCGGCCTCGTCGGCGCGTCCCTCGGCGAGGCACTTCTTCACCCAGCGCGGGTCGAGGTCGATGGTGGAGGTGAAGCCGCCCCGGCGGCGGGCCTGCCGGGCCACGACCTCTCCCCACAGATGGGGGCCGCTGGGGATCATGGCCAGCCAGTGGGCTCCGTGGGGGTGGCCGCGCTGGTCCATCCGCCGGGTGGACCAGGTCACGTACCGGTCCATCCAGTCGGCGAGATAGGCGACGCGCTTGGGGGCACCGGTCGTGCCGCCGCTCTCGTAGATGCCGACCACCTCGGCCGCCGGACCGTAGCCCTGCGGGACCAGGTCCCGGGCGGGCACGTCCCGCAGTTCGTTGACCGTGTTGGGGAACAGCCGGAGATCGTCGAAGGTGCGTACGTCCCGGCGCGGGTCGAAGTCCAGGGTCCGGGCCCTGCGGAGCCAGTACGGCGAACCCGTCTCCGGGCTGAAGTGCCACCGCATGGCGGCCTGGATGAACTCCTGCGGATCGGGGACCTGATCCGGGGGGAAGGTGAGGACGGGGTCGGAGGCGACTGCCATGTTTGCTCCTTCGAGCCGGGTGCGGACCGGCGTGCGGGCGGGGATCTCGGATCGGGGTTCAGACCGACAGGACGGCATCGGGGCGGGAGTCGTGGGCGGTCCGGGGGCGGGGGCGGCGCCTGAGGTAGACGGCCCAGGTGACCGTGGCGCAGGCGGCGTAGAAGACCAGGAAGCCGGTGAACGCCGGGACTCCGCTCCCCCAGCCGGCGAACGAGGCGCGGAAGGCCAGGTTGATGAGGACACCGCCGAGCGCGCCGAGGGCTCCGGTGATGCCGATGAGCGCGCCCGACAGCCGCCGGGCCCGCGCCAGCCGGGCGCCGGTTCCGTCGTCGCCCTCGTCGGCCGCGCCGTCCCGGAGTGCCTTCGCCCGGAAGATGGCCGGGATCATCTTGTACGTCGATCCGTTGCCCGCCCCTGCCAGGGCGAGGAGCACGATGAAGTCGGCGACGAACAGACCGAGCGAGTCCGTGCGCGAGGCCACGACCGCGCCCCCCGTACCGAGCATCAGCGCCACGAACACGCCGAAGGTGACCCTGGCGCCGCCGATCCGGTCGGCCAGCCAGCCGCCGGCCGGCCGGGTCAGTGAGCCGAGCAGCGGCCCGAGGAACGTGAGCGACGCGGCCTGGAGCGGCGTACGGTCGAACTGCGTCTGCAGCACCAGGCCGAACGCGAAGCAGTAGCCGATGAACGAGCCGAACGTGCCGAGGTAGAGCAAGGACATCACCCAGCAGTGGGCGTCCCTCAGGACGTCCCTGAGCGCGTCGGTGTCGTTGCGATTTCCGGGCAGGTCGTCCATGAACAGCGCGGCGCACACGGCGGCCACGACGATCGCCGGGACGAAGACCCCCAGCAGCAGCCGTGGTTCGGACGCGCCGAAGGTTCCCAGGACCGCGAGGGCGGCCAACTGCGTCACGGCGACACCCAGGTTGCCGCCGCCCGCGTTCAGGCCGAGTGCCCAGCCCTTGTGGCGCTCGGGGAAGAAGGCGTTGATGTTCGCCATGGACGAGGCGAAGTTGCCGCCGCCGAGGCCGGCCACGGCGGACACCATGAGCAGGGTGCCCAGCGAGGTGCCGGGACGCAGGTACACCGCCGCCAGCACGGTGGGCGCCAGCAGGACGACCGCGCTGAGCACGGTCCAGGTGCGTCCGCCGAACCGGCCCACGGCGAGCGCGTAGGGGATCCGCAGGACGGCTCCCGTCAGGGTCGGGACGGAGACGAGCAGGAACTTGTCCGCCGGGGACAGCCCGTACTCCGGTCCCAGGAACAGCACCAGCACGGACCACAGACTCCAGACGGAGAACCCGACGTGCTCGGCGAGTATCGAGAACGCCAGATTCCGCATCGCGACGCGCCGCCCCGTACGGCGCCAGAACGCGTCGTCCTCCGGATCCCAGTAGCGGATCGCGGGCGAGCCGCGCTTCACCTCAGCGCTCATCGACAACCTCCCGAAGCAGACGGACACGTCGGAGCCCGGCCTCGGCACCGGGCCGGCCCGCCCGCCGGCAGTCGGGCGGAGCCGGGGCACCGGGCCGGGAGCGCCACCGGTCGGCGACGCCCGTACATGACGCCGGCCGGCGGCGTCGTGATCCCCTCGTCAGCGTGCGGAGTTCGCCGCCGCCGCCAGAATCCGGTGGTAGACCGAGGGATCGTCGGACTTCAGGACGACGGCGCTGTCGCCGGGCTCGCCCGCCCACCGGTAGTCGACCCCGGGGTTGGGCCAGGAGCCGCCGTCGGCGGTGAACAGATGCGGGCTGGTGACCGCGCCTCCGGGAGCGAAGTCGGCGACCTGGGCGAGTGTGGCTGCCCGTGCGCGCCCGGTGTCCAGGGCCTCGCCCAGGGCCGCCGCGTCCACCTCGGGCACCGACCCTGCGACGTCCAGCACCACATGGCGCATCGTGATGCAGGCACTGTCGGCGAAGAACGCCCTGCGCAGGGCCCGGTCGAGGGCTTCGCTCGCCGCCGCCCCCTGCTCCTTCGCCGCCTGCACCGCCTCCGCCGCGAGCAGCCGGCTCACCGGCCAGCGCCAGTCGGGCTCCGTCCAGGGCCGCCAGCCGGCGTCGGGTTCCATCTCCGCCGCGACCGGGATCTCGGCGTCGATGACCGGCTTGGGCAGAGTGCCCCGGTTGACCACCTCCAGGAGGACGGCCCGGTGATCGAACCGTACGGTCCCGGCCAGGTCCGACTCGGCGCGGATGCGCCACAGTCGCTCGACGGCGACGTGTGCCCAGGGGCAGGCGAGGTCCGCGTAGACCGCCACGGTGCCCGGCAGAACGCTGATCATGTGTCAGGGTCCCTTCTCCTGTACTGGTGCGTGACCCGGCCCGGCCCCTGCCCGGCGGCAGTCCCGGGCGGGGAGGACCGGGACTGCCGCGGAAGGGGCGGGGCGGGGTCTACGCGGCCTTCGCCGATCGGCGCCGCGAGGCCGGGGCAGGGGCGCTCGGTTCGGTGCGCGCCGAGCGGGTGCGGGCGATGTCGAGCCCGTGGTCGTCGTCGGAGAGGAGGACCTTCTCGTAGGTGGTGCGCACCTCGCGCTTGAGCACCTTGCCGGTCACGCCGAGCGGGATGTCGTTCTCGCCCTTGACCAGTACGACCGCGGAGAGCTCGTGCGCCCCCGACTTGCGCAGCGCCCCGTTGAGCCGGGCCAGCAGCTCCCGCGAGGTGAGGTCGCAGCGGTCGGCCAGCCGGACCACGGCGACGGGTTCGGACAGTTCCTCGTCGGCGGGGCTGATGGCGGCGGCCACGACACAGTCCACGGCCTGGCGGCACGCCTTCAGGACGATCTCCTCCGTGGGCAGGCTGTAGACGGGCCCGCGAGCGGTGTGGATCACGTCGGTGGCACGGTCGTACTGGTAGAAGCGCCCCTGCTCGTCGTAGTACCCGATGTCGCCGGTGAGCCAGAAGCCGTCGTGCTTCGAACGGTGCGTCAGATCGGGGTCGTTCCAGTAGCCCAGGGTCTCGGTCGGGGTCTTGACCGCGATGAACCCGATCTCGTTCGGGCCCAGCCGCTTGCCGTGCTCGTCGTAGACGGTGGCCTCCTCGACGATGGGTTCCGGGTGGCCGACGCACCGCTTGTAGGCGTCGGTGTCCGGGCCGTGGATGTTCTGGAACACGGCCATGCCCACCTCGGTCGAGGCGAGTCCGTCGATGTAGCGCGAGCCCTGGCGCCACTTGCCGCCGACGCGGTGCCTGCCCAGCCGTACCAGCTCACGGACGTGCGCCTCGTGCGAGGCGTCGGCGGTGCTGAGCCAGGTGGTCACGCGGGAGGCCGCCGACGGCTCCACGCCCAGTGCCGCCAGCTCGCCGAAGGTGATGGGGAAGGCGATGACGACCGTCGGCTTCCACCAGCGCATGACCTCGGCCACGGCCGGTCCGCGCTGCTCCTCCATCACCAGGGTCGGTACGCCGGTCAGGGTGGCCATCATCATGTAGCTGAGGCCGGAGCCGTGGGACGGCGGGAACACCAGCAGGTTCTTGTCGTCGACGCCGGACGGCATGGTGAGGATGCGGGGGCGCTTGCCCGCGAAGAACTGGCGGTGCCCGAGGATCGGCGCCTTGGGCATGCCGGTGGTGCCCGAGGAGTGCGCGATCAGCACCGGGTCGTGGTCGCCGTGCATGTACGGGTAGCCGACGGGCAGCGGGCCGACGCGGCCCGCCGAGTCCACCTCCTCCTGCGAGACGGTGAAGCCCAACCCCTCGGGGCTGTCGGTGGCCGCCAGCAGGGTCTCCAGCCGGTCGGCGTCGGCGACGACGCCACGCGGCTCCAGCCGCTTCAGGTAGCGTGCCGCGGTCTGGGGCGCCATGTTCGGGTTCACCGGGGCGGGGATGGCACCGATGCTGTTCAGGGCCATGAAGTGGACGAAGTTGGCGATGCCGTCCCCGCTGTAGACGCCGACCCGGTCGCCGCGTGCCACACCGGCGGCGTGGAACCAGCGCGCGTACCGCTCGGTCGCGTCCCGCAGATCGGCCAGGGAGTAGGTGCGGATGTCCTTCTCGCCGCCGCCGCGCGGCAGATGGTGCAGGAGCGGGGCGTCGAGGTCCGCGGCCCGGTCGAGGGTGTGCCAGAGGAAGGTCCCCACACCGAGGGAGCGTTCGGACACCAACTCCAGCCGCGCGCGCAGCCCGCGGTGCGAAGGGCCCAGCTTCATACGGCGGACGGACGCCAGATGCCGCTGCAGGGATCGGATCTTCATCTCGGCTCTCCTTGACTCTGTGCGGGGACTCTGTGCTGAACATCGGTGCAGGGGTGGGGTGTTGGGGGTTGCGGTGGGAGGTTGGGGGTTCAGGCCGGGAAGTCGGGACGCGGTGGTGCTCAGCCCGGGGGCAGTGGTGCCAGGAGCGAGTCCAGGTGGGCCTGCCAGGGGCCGGCCGCCCCGAGGGCGCCGGGCGGCGCCGGTGCGCCACCCGGAGCCCAGCCGGTGACGACCCGGATGCCGTGCAGGGCGCTGGTGATCCACACCTCGCAGCGGGCGAGGCGGGCGGGGCTCACCCTCGTGTGCCGCACCGTGACCCCGAGCCGGGCGGCGCGGTCGAGCAGCAGCCGGCGGGTGATGCCGGACAGGATCCGGCCGTCGTCAGGGGCGGTGCACAGGTCGCCGCGGTCCCACCACAGCAGGCTGCTGAAGGCTCCCTCGACCGCGTGGCCGTCCTCGTCGAGCAGGAGCGCCTCGTCGGCGCCGTGGAGTCTGGCCTGCTTGCGCAGCCTGCCCTGGGCCGCGAAGTCGGGTCCTTTGACCGTGGGACGCGTGCGCGGGTCCACTCCGTCGGCCACCCAGACCCGGGCGGTGTCCCGCAGCGCGGGGGCGGGGCGCAGCCGCAGGGCGAGCCTGGGCGACGGGCCGGCGAGCAGTTCGACCCGGGGGAACCATGCGCCGGCCCGCGGCAGCCTCGCGGTGACGGCAGCCCGGAAGTCGGCGATCTCGCCCCGGTCGACGCCGTGGGAGCCGACCGAGTCCGAGAACCGGTCCCAGTGCATTTCATGACTCCGGACCCGGCCGTCCCGGACGAGCCAGGAATCTGCCACGACCATTCCCTTGTCATTCTCCTCGGCGACGAGGCCGGCACCGGAATTCCATACGAGAAATGACTGGCTGTCGATTTCGGTACGCATGACGGTGACCCTCCTCATTCCGGAAGAGCTCCGGATGCGAACTTCCTTCAGCCATGAAGGTAATGAAGGCGCGAATGATGCAACAGAGCCATGTGCGGGCCGAATTGAGGGGGCCAATTCCGCTGTGTACGAAACACCGAGCGCCCCATTGGCCCCTGTCCGATGGACCGTTCTCTGTGCGTGACTGGGCGCGGTGACCCCGTTCGAGGTCACCGCGCCCAGTCACGCACCGGGAAGAACGGTCAGGCCGCGAAGTCCCGGTCGCGCGTCTCCGGCAGCGCCAGTACGCACAGCAGACTGACCAGGCACAGTCCTCCCGCGTAGACACCGAGAACCAGGGGCGACTTCCAGTGGGAGTTCAGCCAGGTCGCGACCAGTGGAGCGAACCCGCCGCCGAGGGTGTTGGCGAGGATGAAGGTCGCCGAGGCCCCCGTGTAGCGCAGCCGGGCCGGGAACAGTTCCGGCAGGAAGGCCGCGATCGGCGCGAACATCAGGATGAACAGCACCAGTCCCACGGTGAACGCGCCCGTGATGACCAGCCCGTTGCCGGTCCCCATGGAGCCGAACATGGGCAGCGCCCACACCACGCACCCGATCGCCCCGGCCATGATGACCGGCCGCCGCCCCACCCTGTCGGCCAGCCGGGCGACGGGTACCACCGCGGCGGCCGTGACGCCGGCGGCCACGCTCGCGGCGGCCAGCATCGTGTTCTGTGCGATGCCGAGCGCCTTCGGCCCGTACGACAGGCTGTAGACGATCGTCAGGTAGTAGACGGCCGAGCCGCCGGCCGCCGCGCCGATGCCGAGCAGCAGCCGCCCCGGGTACTCCTTGACCAGGGCGCCCAGCGGGAACCGCGGGGCGGCAGGGCGGTCGCCCTGGGGCCCGGTCCTGAACACGGGTGACTCGCTGACCCGGGTACGCACCCAGAACCCGACGACGATGAGCAGTGTGCTCAGCAGGAACGGCACCCGCCACGCCCCGGCGGCGAAGCCGTCCCGCCCGGCGACCGCGATCGTCGGCAGGATCACGGCACTCGACAGCAGGAAACCCAGCAGCGCGCCGATCTGGGGTATGGACGCGTACACCGCGCGCCGCCCCGGCGGAGCGTGTTCGGCGGCCAGCAGGACGGCGCCGCCCCACTCGCCGCCCATGCTGACGCCCTGCAGCAGCCGCAGGGCCACCAGGAGGACCGGCGCGAGGACGCCCACGGTCTCGTACGTCGGCAGCAGGCCGACCCCGACCGTGGCGATGCCCATGAGGACCAGCGAGGTCACCAGGGCCCGCTTGCGGCCCAGCCGGTCGCCGATCGTCCCGAACAGCACGACGCCGACGGGGCGGGCGAGGAACGCGGCGGCGAAGGTGAGGAAGGCCGCGAGGGTCGAGCCCGTGGAACTGGTGGACGGGAAGAAGGCGGGGCCCAGGACGAGCGCGGCGGCCGTGCCGTACACGGCGAAGTCGTAGTACTCGATCGTGGTGCCGACGAGGCTGGCGACGGCGACGCGCGCGACGTTCTCCCTGGGCTCGTGCGGCGGGGCTGGGGGTGCGACGGTACCGACCGCGGCGTCGCTGCTGGTCTCGGACATGGAGCGGTTCACCTCCGACAGGCCCGGGTCTCGGAGTGATACGGGCCACAAGGGGACTGATGCCGTGGACTGTAGGAAGCCCGGCCGTCCGTCGCGCTCGGCTGTGCCGCCTTGTGGAACAGCGGCCGATCGCGCCGGGGAGACACGGTCAAGCGCATGCAATAGGCATGTTTTTCCGGGTATGCCGCCCGTCGCTCCCTGGGCCGGAGGGACGGGCGGCATACCGTGCGTGGGATCAGCGGGTGGGGATCCGCGCCGACACCAGATCGAGGGCGATGTCGACGATCATGTCCTCCTGCCCGCCGACGAGCCCCCGGCGGCCCACCTCCAGGAGCAGCGCGCGGGCATCGACCCCGTAACGACCGGCGGCGCTCTCCGCATGTCGCAGGAACGAGGAGTACGCGCCCGCGTAGCCGAGCGTGAGTGTCTCCCGGTCGACCTGGACCGGGCGGTCCCGCAACGGCCGCACCAGGTCGTCGGCGGCGTCCTGGAGGGCGAACAGGTCGCAGCCGTGCTTCCAGTCCTGAAGGTTCGCGACCGCCACGAACGCCTCGATCGGGCAGTTGCCGGCACCGGCGCCCTGCCCGGCGAGGGACGCGTCGACGCGGGTGACGCCCTCCTCCACGGCGACCACGCTGTTGGCGACCGAGAGGGACAGGTTCTCGTGTGCGTGGATACCGATCTCGGTGGCCGGGTCCAGCACGTCCCGGTAGGCGCGGACCCGCTCGCGCACGCCGTTCATGGTGAGCCGGCCGCCGGAGTCGGTGACGTACACGCAGTGCGCTCCGAACGATTCCATCAGCCGTGCCTGGGCCGCGAGTTCGACGGCCGGGGCCATATGGCTCATCATCAGGAACCCGGCGACGTCCATGCCGAGGTCACGGGCCTTGGCGATGTGCTGCGCGGAGATGTCGGCCTCGGTGCAGTGGGTGGCGACGCGCACCGAACGGACGCCGAGGGCGTGGGCGCGTTCCAGCTCGGCGATGGTGCCGATGCCAGGCAGGAGGAGCGTGGTGAGAACGGCGTCGGTCAGGTGTGCCGCCGCCGTCTCGATCCATTCCCAGTCGGTGTGGCTGCCCGGCCCGTAGTTGAGCGAGCCGCCGGCCAGCCCGTCGCCGTGGGCGACCTCGATCGCGTCGACCCCGGCGGCGTCGAGCGCCGCGACGATCCGCCCGACGTCGACGGGGTCGACGCGGTGCCGGACGGCGTGCATGCCGTCCCGCAGGGTGACGTCCTGGATGTACAGCTTGTGCGTCATGGGCGGCCCTCCGGGGGAACGGCGTCGCGCCGGGCGATCGACTCGGCGACCCGCAGGGCGGCCGACGTCATGATGTCGAGGTTTCCGGCGTAGGCGGGCAAGTAGTGGGCGGCGCCCTCGACTTCGAGGAAGACCGACACCCGGGTGCGCACCGGACCCGCGCCCGGCGGCACCAGGGTGTGCACCGGTTCGGTGCCGTCCACCGGGATGAACTGCACCTGCTGCTTGAGGCGGTAGCCGGGGACGTACTGGGCGACACGGCCGACCATGGTCTCGACCGACGCGCGTACGGCCTCGTGGTCGGCGTCCCCGATGAGGCAGAACACCGTGTCCCGCATGATGAGCGGGGGCTCCGCCGGGTTGAGGACGATGATCGCCTTGCCCCGGGCGGCGCCGCCGACGGACTCGATGGCGCGGGAGGTGGTCTCGGTGAACTCGTCGATGTTGGCCCGCGTGCCCGGCCCCGCCGACCTGGAGGCGATGGAGGCGACGATCTCCGCGTAGTGGACCGGGGTCACCGCCGAGACCGCCCCGACCACGGGGATGGTCGCCTGGCCGCCGCACGTCACCATGTTCACGTTCATGGCGTCCGGTTGGGCGTCCCCGTTGACCGGCGGTACGACGAACGGGCCGATCGCGGCGGGGGTGAGGTCGATGAGCCGCTTCCCGTACGGCGCCAGCCGGGCTGCGTTGGCGATGTGGGCCTTGGCCGAGGTCGCGTCGAAGACGATGCCGATGTCCTCGAAACCGGGGAGCGCGATCAGCCCTTCGACACCCTGGTGGGTGGTGGCAATCTTCAGGCGGGCGGCACGGGCGAGCCCGTCGGAGTCCGGGTCGATGCCGACCATGGCACTCATCTCCAGCGTGTCCGACAGACGCAGGATCTTGATCATCAGGTCGGTGCCGATGTTGCCGGATCCGATGACGGCCACCTTGGTTCGTGTCACGCGTCCTCCTCCTCGGGCTGGTGACGCTCCTGCGGCCGCGCGGAGAACAGCGCGGTGACCGTGCCCAGCGAGCTGATCTCGGCGCGTATCCGGACGCCGGGCGACACCGGGACCATCGGGCCCAGAGCGCCCGACAGGACGATCTGCCCGGCCCTCAGCGGAAGGCCGTGCTCCCTGGCCGTGCGGGCCAGCCAGGCCAGCGCGTTCAACGGGTCACCGAGACAGGCCGCGCCGGCGCCCTCGGAGACCGGCTCGTCGTCGGCGTACATGCGCATGGTGGTCTCGCGCGGCTCGAACGCGTCCGGCGTGACCCGGTGTTCCCCCAGCACGAACAGGCCGCTGGAGGCGTTGTCCGCGACGGTGTCCGTGAGCCGGATGTCCCAGGCCGCGATCCGGCTGTCGACGATCTCGATCGCCGCGACGGCGTACTCCACGGCGCCCCGGACCCGGGCGGCGTCGAGATCCCCGTCCGCCAGGTCCTCCCCGAGTACGAAGGCGATCTCGGCCTCGGCCTTCGGCTGCGACAGCCGCTCCATGGGGATCTCCGGCTCGGCCGAGACGTCCATGTCGGCGAACAGCATCCCGAAGTCGGGCTGATCCACACCGAGTTGCTTCTGCACGGCCGGGGAGGTGAGCCCGATCTTGCGTCCGACGACGGTCGCGCCCGCGGCCAGCCTGCGGCGCGTCAGCTCCTGCTGCACGGCGTAGGCGGCAGCGACGTCGTGCTCGCCCAGCAGATCCCGCACCGGAGCGACGGGCCGCCCGCCCTCGACCGCGGCCGCCAGTCGTGCGACGGCTCGCTCCACCGCGTACGTGTCGATGGCCATGGTGGTCACCGTCCCTTCGCCGTGGCGACGGCGAAGCCGGCGATCCAGGCGGGGACGGCCTCGTAGAAGCGTGACGCCAGGTCGTACGGGCCGGTGGCGGCGAGGGAGGCGAAGGCCGCGATCCAGGTGCGGACCTCGTGGGCGGAGTTGCCGCCCTCCTTCGCCATGCCCTCGACGGTCCAGGTGTCGAACGCGGCCAGCTCGCCGTTCTCGACGTGGTCGAGGAACCGGTTGTCCCAGTCCGGGTTGATCGGGATCATCTCGGTCGAGCCGGCAGCGTAGTCGCGGCCTGCGCGGACGACCCGCTGTTCGGCCCTGGCCCGCTGCTCGGGCGTGGGCGGGCGGCCCTCGATCAGGGCGTCGGCGACCCGGGGTGGTGCCCCGTCCAGGACCGGCACGGGCGGGTCGTGGGAGAGGCCGCCGGAGGCCAGGAACAGCACCCTGCGGTCGATCTCGGCCGCGGCCCGCCCGACGGCGGTGCCGAGGGCCCGGACCCGGCCGACCGGACCGAGCGGAGTGGCCACGCCATTGACGAAGACCGGCACCACGGGCACCTTGTCGATACCGCCGAACAGCACCTCCAGGGGCTGTGCGAACCCGTGGTCGACGGTCATCCGGGCGGAGACCGTCAGATCGACGCCCTGGTCGAGCACGCCGCGGGCCAGCGCCCTCGCCGCGGCGGTGTCGACCGACAGCGGGCCCGCCGATGTTCCGAAGTCACCCACCGCGTGCGCCTCGGTGGCCAGGCAGAAGGGCGGCATCTCCTTGTAGAAGAAGCCGTTGTAGTGGTCGGGCGCGTAGAGGACGACCAGTTCCGGGTCGTAGGCGCGGATGAACTCCCGTGCCTCCTCGACGGCCCGGTCGACCCGGGCCAGGACCTCGGGGTCCGGGTCGTTCCTGCCGATGAGGGGCGAGTGGGACAGCCCGACGGCTGCTGCGGTCATGGTGCTTCCTTACTGCTGCGATGTGCTGGGGCGGGCCGGGCCCGGCGGATGGACGACGAGCTTTCCGGTGAGGCCGCCGTCGATCATGAGCTGGAGGCCCTTGTGGATCTCGGCGAGCGGAAGTGTCCGGTCGATGACCGGCCGGACACCGGTGGCCTCCATCAGCCGCAGCATCGCCACCAGTTCGACACGGGTGCAGCCGGTGGAGCCGAGGATGCGCTGCTGGAGGTAGAAGATCCGGCCGAGGTCGGCGGGCGGGTTCATGCCGCTGGTCGCCCCGGCGATGACGACCGTGCCGCCGGGGCGGAGCGATTTCAGCGAGTGCGACCAGGTCGCCTCACCGACCGTCTCGATGACCACGTCCACCCGCTCGGGCAGCCGCTCGCCCGGGGCCACGGCGGCACGGGCTCCCCACGACACGGCCTCGGCGCGCTTGTCCGCGCTCCGGCTGGTGGCGTACACGACGGCCCCCGCGGCCACCGCGAGCCTGATGGCCGCGGAGGCGACGCCGCCCCCCGCGCCCTGGACGAGCACCCGGTCACCGGCGGTGATCCGGGCCTGGGTGAACAGCATGCGGTAGGCCGTGGTCCAGGCGACGGGCAGGCAGGCGGCCTCGTCGAACGAGAGCCAGTCCGGCTTCGGGACCAGGTTGCGGGCGGGAACGGTCAGATACTCCGCGAACGCCCCGTCGTGCCGCTCGGAGAGCAGCGCGCGACCGGGGTCGAGCGTCTCGTCGCCCCGGCCCGCGTCCGGGTCGCCGATCACCGGGTGGACGATGACCTCGTTGCCGTCCTCGTCGTAGCCGGCCGCGTCGCACCCGAGGATGATGGGCAGCCGGTCGGGAGGATGTCCTACTCCTCTCAGCGTCCACACGTCGTGCATGTTGAGCGAGGAGGCGACGACGCGGACACGTGACCAGCCCGGACGCGGAATCGGTTCAGGGACGTCGCGCAGCACCAGCCCCGACAGCGGGTCGGCGGCGCTCTGGGAGATTGCGGTAGCGGCAAGCACGCGGCCACGGTCGCGCCGACCGGCCGACCCGGCCTAGCCCGTGTGCCGCTGTGCAGCACGGATTCCGTGTACGCACCAGCGATGTACGCGCGCACGCCACAGCCGCGCCGCGGGCCGGGTCGGTCCCGGCTCGCGGCGCGGCTGTGGCGTGGCTGACGGTGTGGTGGACCCGCTCGGTCGGCCCCTTCAGTGAGGCATGTCGTCGAGGGCGGTGGACAGCCCGGCGACCTCGGGCGGCTCGGCGGCGAACAGGACGACGGAGCCGTGGGGCAGGTCCGCCTCGGTGATCCTGCGAAACCCTCCCGCCAGCAGGACGCGCTGGGCGTGGCCGTCGTACTCGTCCGGCGCGGCGACGACACGGCGGCAGCGGGCGTCGGTGGCGAAGAGCGCGGGGACGAGGACACGCAGCAGGTCCGCGCCGGCCTCCTCGGGCACACGCGCCGCACGGGCGCCACGGTCGCCGTGATCGGTTCCGCCGTCGCCGTGATCGGTTCCGTGGTCACCGTGATCGGTTTCGTCGTCACCGTCGCCGAGCCATACGACCACGTCGTGAGCGCCGAAGGGATAGCAGGCCCGCACCGGGTGGTGCGGGACCGCCTGGACATGGACGAGCAACTCCGCGCTCCCGCCCCCGTCTTCACCTCCGCCTCCGCCTCCGCCTCCGGAACGGTCTGTTCCGTCGCAGGAGGCCGCATAGCCGCGCGCGGCCGGCCGGCGTGCCCCGAGCGGCTCGCCGGACGTGCCGGCGAGCGGCCGCAGGGACCAGCCGTCGCCGATGACGGTCCGCCGCGCGCTGTCGGGAGGTGTGACCACCACTCGTGCTCCCCGCATGATGTTCAGGCCGTGGCCGTGGCCGTGCTCGGCGCGTTCCGTCGCGCCGTCACCCACCGGCGCAGCTCGATCTTGTCCAGCTTGCCGCTGGCGTTGCGGGGCAGCCGGTCGATGACCAGGACGTCGGTGGGGAGCTTGTAGCGGGCCAGATACCGGTCCGCGAACGCCCGTACCTCCTCCACCGTGGGCTCGGCACCGGCCGCGCAGCTCAGGACGGCGAGGACGGTCTCGCCCCACCTGGCGTCCGGTACCCCGACGACGGCGGCCTCCAGGACGCCCGGGAGCTCGGCGAGTACACGCTCCACCTCTGCGGGGTACACGTTCTCTCCGCCGCTGATGATCATGTCTTTGAGGCGGTCCACGATGTGGTAGAAGCCGTCCTTGTCCCGGTAGGCGATGTCCCCGGTGTGGAACCAGCCCATGTCGTCGAAGGCGCCCCGGGTGGCGTCCGGGTTGTCCCAGTAGCCGGAGGTCACGTTGGGGCCGCGTACGCAGATCTCGCCCCGGGTGTCCGGCTCCTCGATCCCGGTCCCCGTGCCCGGGTGCGTCAACCGGATCTCGGTGTACGGCATCGCGACACCGGCCGAGCCGGCCTTCTCAGGGAGCAGCCGGGCCGGGAGATAGGTGGCGAACGGGGCCGTCTCGGTCAGTCCCCAGGCCTGCTGGAGCGACAGGCCCACCTCTCCGTAGTCCCGGATCAGCTGCGGTGGTACGGGAGCCCCCGCGACGATCGCGGACCGCAGGGCGCCGAGGTCGGCGTCGGCGAAGCCGGGCACCCGGGCGAGGGCCGCGTACATGGCGGGGACCGCGAAGAAGGTGTTCACACGATGCTCGACGAGGTCCCGCAGGCACTGAGCGGGCTCGAAGGACCGGCGCAGCACCACGGTGCCGCCGCGCACCAGGGTGCGCAGAGTGAAGGCGTTGAGGCCGCCGATGTGGAACAGCGGAGCGAGGGCGAGGTTCACGTCGTCCGCGCGGGTGTCCACGACGGCGTCGACGTTGACGGCGTTCCACCAGAGGTTGCCGTGGGTGAGCATGACGCCCTTGGGCCGGCCGGTGGTGCCGGAGGTGTACATCAGGGCCGCGAGGTCGTCGTCGTACAGCGCCACCGGTTCCCGTACGGGGCGGTGCGGGCCGCGCAGCGTGGACAGCGGCGTCCAGGCGGGTGCGGGTGTCCCCGTCGCCGGGCATGCGGGATCGGTGTCGACGAGCAGGCGGGTGCGGGCGGGGATGTCGTGCAGGATCGACTCCACCAGTTCGCGGTGGCCCTCCTCGACGACGACGGTGTGGGCGCCGCAGTCGTTGAGGATGTGGCGGACCTCGTCGGCCGCGAGGCGGAAGTTGAGGGGGACGAAGACCGCGCCGAGACGGGCCGCGGCGAACAGCGTCTCCAGGAAGGTCACGCTGTTGAGGCCCAGGTAGGCGATCCGGTCACCCCGGCGCAGTCCGTGCTCGGACAGTCCGGCTGCGAACTCCCCCACCGTGGCGCCGAGTTCCACCGCTGTGATCTCACGGTTCTCGTAGACGACGGCGGGGGGCCCGGGATGCTGGGCTCTGCGGTGCAGCGCGGTGGCGGGACTGATGTCGACGGCGGCCATGACGGCGGCTCCTCAATGGCTGTCGGGCGAGGCGTTCATATGTGGGGGGCACAGTCCCGCGCCGCCCGCGGGGGCGCGGAAACCGCGGACGGCGATGCCTCCGTCGGCGGGGATCACGGCACCGGTGATGGTGCCGCTGTCGGTGCGGGAGGCCAGCAGGACGTACGGACCGGTGAAGTCCTCGGGTTCCACACTGGAGTCGTACAGCGGGATCAGCGGCGGCGGCTTCTCACCGGAGAGTGCCTGGGCTTCCTCGTTCCTGGCGAAGGACGCGGCGAGCGTGCGGTGGTGCAGGCCGAGGCTCTCGGGGCCGCGCAGTTGGGTGCGCATGCCTCCGACGGCGACCCCGTTGACTCGGACTCTCGGCGCCAGTTCGAAGGCGAACTGGCGCAGCAGGCCGAGGCAGGCGTGCTTGCTGGCGGTGTAGAGGGAGCCGCCGCCGTCGGTGTGCTGGGAGGCGTTGGACAGGGTCATCACGATGCTGCCGCGGGTGGCGACCAGTTCCCGCCAGGCGGCCTCCACGGCCAGCGCGTACCCCTTGACGTTGATCGCGAAGATCTCGTCGAAGGCCTCGGCCAGTTCCTTGCCCGACAAACGGGTCACGCTGCGGTGGTAGTCCCAGATGCCGGCGTTCGGGACCAGGATGTCGAGCCTGCCCAGCCGTTCGACGGTGGTCTCCACGGCCCGGTGCAGATCGTCCGGGCTCCGTACGTCGCCGGTGAGGGGCAGTACCCGGTCGCCCAGCTCGCCGGCGGCGCGCACCACCTCTTCCAGTTGCGCGGCCGTACGGCCGAGGATCGCGACGCGAGCGCCCTCGGCGAGGTAGCGCAGGGCGACTGCGCGGCCGATGCCGGATCCCCCGCCGGTGATCAGTGCGACCTCGTTCTCCAGCCAGCCGCTGCCCATGGTCAGGCCCCCTCGATGAAGTCGGTGACCAGACGTTCGAACTCGGCCCGGCGCTCCAGCTGCACCCAGTGGCCGCAGCCGCCGAACACATGCAGCTGGACGTCACGGATCTGCTTGAGCATCAGCTGTGCGCCCTCCAGGGTGATGGTGCGGTCGTCCCGGCCCCAGAGCAGCAGGGTGGGGGCCGTGATCTCGTGGACGCGCTGCCAGAGCGGGTCCATGCCGTGCCGCTTGGCGAAGGCCGCGTTGTAGGCGTGGTAGAAGGCGATGTGGGACTCGTCGAGCGAGGCCTCGTAGCGGGCCTGGGCGGTGTCCGCCCAGCGTTTGGGCTCGGCGGTCATCACCCCGATGAAGTCCCGCATCTTCTTCAGTGTCGGGCCCTCGCCGTGGTAGTAGCGGAACATGGCCTTCTGTCCCTCGGTCGGGGTGGGTCCGAAGGGCAGCCAGCCGCCGCCGGGGGCCATCAGCACCAACTTCTCCACCCGTGCGGGGACTTCGAGCGCGGTGGCGAGGGCGGCGGCGCCGCCGAGGCTGTTGCCGAGCAGGTGGAAGCGGTCGATGCCGAGGGCGTCCAGGGTCTGCAGCAGCGCGTCGACGGTGATCTCGGTGATGCTGCGGGCGCCGAGCTCCGCCTCGGTGGGCCGGTAGCTGCCGCCGAAGCCCGGCTGGTCGGGCAGGACCACGCGGAAGCGGGAGGCGAGGGCGGGCAGGTTCTGGTGGTAGTTGGCGACGGCGCTCGCGCCGGGACCGCCGCCGTGCAGCATCACCAGCACCGGCCCCTCGCCGGTCTCGCTGACCCTGACGGGCCCGAGCGTGGTCCGCACGGTCTGCTCGACGAGCTTCGGCTCTTGGGTCTGGTCTGTGGTCACGAGAGATCTCCTGATGGGTCGTTCACCCGCCGTTCCGCCGTCGGGCCGACCGGCACGCGCCCGTCCGACCGCTGGTCGTCCGGTCGGAGGAACGGTCAGAGGAAAGTGCTGATGTTCTTGGCGAGCAGGACGTTCTGGTCGAGCAGGATCGTGCGGCGGGCGATCAGCAGCCGCCCGTCCTCCGGGGCGCGGCGCAGCAGGTCGGTACGGCCGCCCGCGTAGAGGTCGACCTCGCGTTCGAGGCGGTTGCGGTAGCAGAGGAAGGCCGACTCGGCGAGGTACTCCCCCGGCTCTTCGGCGGCCCGGACCATGACGTTGGTGATCAGGTGCCGGGATCTGGACGGCGGGTCCTCGGCCCAGGCCATGCCCGAGTCGAACCGGCGGATGCGCCAGGCCAGGCTCGCCCTGGTCTCGTCGAAGATCGCCACCTCGCCGGGTGTCCCGTCGGCCAGCGCCTGCTGTCGCCGCAGCCGGTTGGTGCGTACCGGCGCCCAGTAGTGCAGATCCTCCGTGAACAGCTCCAGCCAGTCCGCGTAGCGGTGCTGGTCGAGCAGCTGCGCCTCCCGGGCGTACAGCCGCTGTACCTCGAAGTGCAGCCGGACATCGGCATCGGAGACCGGCTCCGTCCCGGCGACCGCCGGCTCGGGTGCGTGGATGCTCATGGATGGTTCCTCCTACGGGGCCTGCTGCGTGCAGGCATTCCAGCGCGGCGGACCGGGTCCGGGGAGCGCGTGTGCCACGGGGCGGCACGGCCGCATGGGCGGCCCGGCGAACGGTCCGGGTCAGCGGGTGAGCAGGGTCCGCAGGTCGGTGTGCTCGTCGGTCAGTTCCTCGGCGGACAGCGGGATCGCTCGGTCGATGAGACGTCGGGCGGCCTTGATGTCGCGGGAACGGTCGATGGCGGCGGCCGCGACCAGACGGTCGCCGCGCAGGCCGAAGGCGGTGAAGGCACCGTCGGCGGGGTCGCCGCGCAGGACGTGCCGTCCGGCGTCCGCCATGGTGCCGACCGCCTCCAGGCGCGCGCCGTACCGGTCGGACCAGAACCAGGGCGCTCCCGCGTCCGGCGCCGGACGGCCCAGGATGCCCAGGGCCGCGGCCTCACCGTCCCGTTGGGCGGCCTCCCAGTGTTCGTGCCGTACCCGGTGGCCGTCGGGGCGGGCCACGTCGCCGACGGCGAAGACGTGGGGGTGGGACGTGCGCTGCCCGGGGTGGACGACGACGCCGTTGTCGACGCGCAGCCCGGCCGTCTCGGCCGTGTCGGTGGCCGGGCGGATTCCGATGCCGGCCACCAGGATGTCCGCGGCCAGGGTGCCGCCGTGCCCGGTGAGGCCCACGCGCAGCCCCTGGGGGCTCCGTTCGACGTGTGCGACCCCGGCGGTGAGCACCTCGACGCCCTCGGCGGTGTGCCTGCGGTGCAGCGCGCCCGCGATGTCGCCGCCCACGGCCGCGGCCAGCGGCACCGGCACGGGATCGACGAGGGTGACACGGCAGCCCAGGGAGACGGCGACGGCGGCGGTCTCGGCGCCGATCAGGCCGGCTCCGACGACGATCACCCGGGCACCGGGCAGCAGCCGTTCCCGGAGGCGGTCGGCATCCTCCCAGGTCCGCACCTGGTGGACCGCCGGGTCGTCGCCCCCGGGGACCGGCAGCGGGCGCGGTGTGCCTCCCGTGGCCAGCACGATCCGGTCGGCCTCGGCGATCGTGCCGTCGGCCAGTTCCACTCCGCCCGCGCGGGGCCGGATCGCCCGGACCCGGGTGCCGTCACGGAGCTGGACGCGCTGCTCCTCGTACCACCCTTCGGGCCGCAGCAGGATGTCCGCGCGCCGGGCCTTGCCGAGCAGGACGTCCTTGCTGAGCGGCGGCCGGTCGTACGGCAGGCCGTGCTCGGCGCCGTACAGGACCACCTGCCCGTCGTATCCCTGGGCGCGCAGCGCGTCACAGGTGGAGACGGCGGCCGGGCCCGTGCCGACGACGGCGATCCGCCGGGGCGGGGGCGGCGGGGTGCTCATGCGTCGGCCTCCGCGGCGGTCCGGCCCGGGTGGAGCCAGACGGCGCCGTCGCGGACCTCGACGTGGTGGGTGCGCACGGCGAGGGTGGCGGGCATGCACTGCGGTTCGCCCGACTTCAGACAGAATCGGGCGCTGTGCAGCGGGCACTCGACCTCGCCGTCCTCGATCCACCCCTCGGACAGGGACGCCCGGCCGTGCGAACAGGTGTCGTCGAGGGCGAAGTAGGCACCGCCCTCGTGGAACACGGCGATGGCTTCGCCGTGACCGCTGGTCTCGGCCGGCACCTTCAGCGCCTCGCCGTCCTCGATGTCGCCGACAGCGGCGACGCGCACAGCGGTGCCGCTCGCGTGCGTACTCATCAGGTGTCGTCCTTCTCGTGCCAGGCGGGCGTGTTCATCAGGTCTCGCCAGCGCGCGTACATGGTCCGGGCGGCGCCGTCGGTGTAGAGGCGGCCGGTGGTGCCCGGATGGACACCGTCCTGGGTCTCCAGCCCCAGGCCCATCTGGTAGTTGAGGGTCATCGAGCCGGAGACGAACCCATGGGCCGTGGCCTGGCATTCGCTCCAGTTCTCGCCGTCGTCCTGCTCGAAGATCCCGGTGGGCCCGAACGTGCGCAGGTTGTACAGCCGTTGGGCGTTCTTCACCTCGTCGGGCATGGACCTGTCGACGAGCGTCCAGGCCCAGACCTCCATCCGGTCCGGGCCCTTGGGGTGCCAGATCCGGATGGAGCCGTTGACCGGGAGGTAGGAGAAGTTGGGGAAGACGGTGGCGTGCCCCGTGGTCATCGGTCCTTCCACCCGGGCGTCGCCGAGCCGCTCGCGCAGCGCCTCGTAGTCGTAGTGGGCGTGCACGATCCGGTCGTCGAAGCGGCTCTTGGGGTGGGTCGGGAAGCCGTGCCCGTGCCCGAGCGGATCGGCGTACTGGCGCCCCGGGGTCTGCACGATCTCCGCCTTGGGCCCCTTGCCGGTCGGCGACATGACCATCAGCGCGGAGGCGTGCGAGATGTTGACGTGGTACCAGTCGGAGGCGAACTGCTCCGCCGCCAGCTTCCAGTTGCCCTCCAGCACCCACTTGTGCACGCCGCCGACGGCTTCGGTGCCTTCCGGGTCGCGGTCCAGCATCGCGTCCATGTACCAGGTCATCCCGCCCAGCGCCTCGGCGAGCGGCGGCGCCTCGGGGTTCCAGGTGGCGAAGACGAGGCCCTTGTACGTATCGAGCCGCGCGACCTCGACCAGTCCCCACCGGTCCTGCTCGAAGTGGTCCGGATAGTCGTCCTGGTTGGGTACGTTGACGAGCTTGCCCGACATGTCGTACGACCAGCCGTGGTAGCTGCATGTGAACGCCTTGGCCGCGCCGGCGTCGGCCCGGCAGACCCGCATCCCGCGATGCCGGCAGGCGTTGAGGAACGCCCGCAGTTTCCGGTCCCGGCCCATCGCGACGATGACCGGGTCCTCGCCCATGTAGGTGGTGAAGAAGTCGCCGGGCCGCCCGAACTGGCTCTCATGGGCGAGGAACAGCCAGCTGGGCGCGAAGACCCTGCGCAACTCCTGCTGGTACAGGGCCCGGTCACTGAAGATCGTGCGGTCGATCAGCCCGTGGTCGAGGTCGAAGTACGCGCTCACATCGACATTGGCGCGCGGCACCCCGGTCACACGCTCTCCGTGCCGTACCGGCGGGGCGGTCATCGCCGGCTCTCCTCGGCGCGTGCACGGACGAGGTCCGGGCGAGCGAGCGGCGCGAGTGCGCGTCCGGCAGCGGGAGGGGGCGCGGCGGCAGGGCCTGGCGGACGTACCGCGCGATCACGGAGGAGCACGGGTACCGGGGCGGATCCCAGGCGTCCGGATCGTGCGCGTGCGACCGGCACGCCACCCGGCTCCCCGGGTCGCGCCGCGCTGTGGTGCCGGGGCACGCGGGGTGCCGAGCGGAGCGCCGGCACGGCGGTTTCGAGTTGGTGCATGCGCCCAGCAGACGACGGACGTACGGACCCGGCACAGCCCACGTGCCGCGATGCGGCACACCGACAACCGATGTCAACGCACTGTCCCCGACCGTTTACAACGCGCAAGGGGGCCTCTACATTGGACGCGCGTCCATCATGATGGCTGCATCCGCACAGTTCCGGGAGCCCGCCATGTCTCTTTCCTCCCCCACACCCCACCTCATCGAGGGCTCGCTCACCGAGCCCCCACCCGCTGACGGTTCACGCCCCCAGGCGCCGACGGCCGCGCCGGATCAGCGGACCGCGGTGGACAAGGCACTCGTCCTGCTCAAGTCGCTCGCCGAACAGGACCGGGAGATCGGCGTGAGCGAGTTGGCCCGCCGCACCCGTCTCACCAAGTCGACGGCGTTCCGGCTGCTGGGCATCCTCCAGCGCAACGACCTCGTCGAACGGGTCGGCAGCGACTACCGCCTGGGAGCCCAGCTCTTCGACATCGGTACCCGGGTGTACGGCCCCACCTCCCTGCTGCTGCGCGAGCGGCTGCTGCCCCATCTCGCGGACCTGTACGTACTGACGCAGGAGACCGTTCACCTCGCGGTGCTGCACGACACGGACATCGTGTACGTCAACAAGATCCACGGGCACCGCGCCACCCGCTCCCCCTCACGCATCGGCGCCCGGCTCCCCGCCTACTGCACCGCCGTAGGCAAGGCGCTGCTGGCCTTCGACCACGACGCCATGGAGGCGGCCATCGCGGCGGGACTGCCGAGGCTCACCGAGCACACGGTCACCGACCCCGATGTCTTCCGCGCCGAACTGCGGCGCATCCGGCGGGACGGCATCGCCTACGACCACCAGGAAGCCACTCTCGGTCTGACCTGCGTCGCCGTCCCGGTCATGGGGCCCGCGGGCCGACCGGTCGCGGCGCTCTCCGTAGCCGGGGCCGATCACCGGTTCGACCGGGCCCGCTTCGCTCCCGCCTTACGCCGCGTGGCCTACGAGGCGGCGCGGGCGATCAACTCGGCCGCGAGGGCCCAGCGGTACGCGGCGTCGAGCCAGGGTGACGCGCCCGCCCCCTGATCCGGCCGGCACACGGCTCAGGGCGCGTCGCCACCGTGGGTCCGCTGCGTCTTCGTGCCCCCCGTGCCCGGCTGCACCCGCGGCACGCTCACCACGATGTGCACCAGGCTCTCCCCGTCCAGGGACTGGTACACATGCGGCCGGTCACCCGGGTAGCGCACGAAGTCACCGGCGTCCAACTCCACCGGACTCTCGGCCGGGCCCACGCGCACCCGCCCGCTGATCACATACAGATGCTCCAGCGTGCCCACCGGGTGCGGCTCGATCGGCCTCCCCGCGCCGTCCCGGTCGGGGCCCACGCGCACCAGGTAGTTCTCGATGACACCCGACCCGTACACATGGTCCAGGGCCCGCGTCTCCAGCCCCTCGTGCTCCTTCCAGACCACGTCGGCCCCGCGCTGGACGGTCATCACCTGCTCGCGCTCGGCCACGAGCCTGGTGACCGGCACCCCCAGCGCCGTGGCAATCGAGAACAGCGTGTCCACGGTGGGATTGCCCGTGCCCTGTTCCAGATTCGACAACGTCTGCTTGGCGAGGCCCGCCTCCCGGGCCAACCTGGCCAGGGACAGACCTCGCTGCTCTCTGAGAAGGCGCACGTTGCGCGCGACGACGGCATTTCCTGCGGACACCACACCACTGTAAACGGGCTTCGGCCCTGCTCAGCTCGTTCTGTGCCGAACTTCGGCTCGTCAGCGTGACTTTGGATCGTCGAGGGCCGGGCCGAGGGCCGGAGGGCCGTCGAGGATGCCGGACCGCCACCGCGGACGCTGGAGCCGGTGGCGTGCGAGCCGCTTCGAGCCGGTCGGCGGTCAGCTCGCGCGCGGCGTGGGAGACGTGGGTGTTCAGCCGGTCCCATCCGGCACGATCGGTGCGTCGACGCACTGGCGGACGCCGTCGATCAGTGCGTTGACGTCCGCTCACCCGTGCCGCCACGGCTGCCCGTGCCCGCGCGATGGGCGGGCGGTGGGCGCGCGGGCGTCGGCACGGCCGGGCCGGAAGCCGGGCCGCACCGCGCCTCGTCCGGCCGCCGACAACCGTCCCGAGCGGCGGCCGCCGGCAGTCACGACCGGGGCGTGCCCGCGTCGGTCCGGGGTGCGTTCGGGGCGGTCCGGGGGTGACGTCGGGCGGTCCGCGGGTGAAGCCGGCTCCGCTCTCTGAACAGAGACGGCCTCCCTCGGCTGAGAGCGGGCTCAGCGGGCTCCGCGGATCGTTGACCACGCCGTGCCGGGTCTCCCGGCGGTCACGCCCCGGCCGAGGCGGTCATGCTCGCGGACGGACCACGGGGGCACCGGGCTCCTCCGGGACGACGCGCGGGCTCGGCGGGACATCCGTCGGCTCGACGGGTCCGGGAAGTGCCGAGCCGAGCCAGCCCAGCAGGAAGCCGACCGGAACCGCGACGAGCGCCGGGTTGCGGAAAGGGAACACCGAGAAGTCCAGCTGCGGCAGCAGTGCGGTCGCACTCCCGGAGACCTGGGGCGACAGGCCCACCAGCACCACGGAGGTGAGCAGACCGCCGTAGATGCTCCACGTCGCGCCCCGGGTGGTGAAGCTCTTCCAGAGCATGCTGTACAGCAGGGCGGGAACGATCGCCGACGCGGCCACGGCGAACGCCAGTCCGATGAGGAACGAGACATTGAGGCTGCGCGCGAACACGGCCAGCAGCGTGGCGGTGGTACCGACCGCCACGGCCGCCGCGCGCGCGACGACCAGCTCCTGCTGCCCGGACGCCGTCCCATGAGTGAGGAAGGCGCCGTAGATGTCATGGGCCAGCGAGGTCGCGGCGGCGAGCGTGACGCCCGCGACGACGGCCAGGACGGTGGCGAAGGTCAGACAGGCGACGAACGTGAGCAGGAGCGAGCCACCGATGTGCGCCGCGAGGAGGAGCACCGCCGTGTTGCCGGACGGGCTGTCGCCCGCGATGACCTGTGTGCCGACGAGTGCCGCGCTCCCGAAGCCGAGCACGAGGGCGGCGAGATAGAACACGACCGTCAGCACTGCCGCGTACTGGACCGATCGACGCGCCGCACTGGGCGTGGGCACAGTACTGATCCGCATCAGCAGATGCGGCAGACCGGCGGCTCCGATCAGCAGGGCCAGCTGCTCGCTCAGGGAGTCCAGTTGCGTCGATCCACCGCCGAAGCGGAGCCCCGGCCTCAGGAAAGCGTCGCCGTGGCCGCTTCCCTTGGCGGCCGAGCTCAGCAGCGCACCCGGATCGAAGTCGAACCTGGCCAGGACCAGCAGCGCCAGGGCGACACCGCCACCCACGAGCAGAACCGCCTTGACCGTCTGGACCAGCGTAGCCGCGCGCATCCCTCCCAGGACCACGTAGAGGACCATGAGCGCGCCGAGACCGGCGGACACGGCCCCTTCCATGCCCCGTCCGGCCGAGCCCAGGATGCCCACCGTGAGCGCGCTCGCGCCGACGAGTTGGGCGATCAGGTACAGCAGGCAGACGACGAGGGTCGCGACACCCGCCGCCAGATGCACCGGCCGGGACCGCAGACGCCGCGCCAGGCGGTCACCGATGGTGAACTCGGTAGTGCTGTGGTAGCGCTCCGCCACCAGGAGGAGGATGACGATCCATGAGACGGCCGGCCCCAGCACGGAGAGCGTGCCGTCGTACCCGGTCAGCGCGATCAGGCCGGGGCTGCCCAGCAGGGCGGCCGCGGACATCACGTCCCCGAACAGGGCGACTCCGTTGTGGGCGGGCTTCAGAAGGCCGTCGCTGACGTAGAACTCCGACACCGTCCCCCGCTGAGGTCCGGCCCACATCACCAGGAACAGGGCGCAGACGAGGAAGACGAAGAAGACCGGCAGATCGGCTGTGACGTACGTACCGGTCATGGCTGGTGCTCCAGTCGCTCGTCGGGCGTCACCGGGCTCTCGACGAGAGGGTCGATCGTGGTGCGGCAGTACCGTCCGTACCACTGAAGCCATGCCACGACGGCGGCGAGCTGGACCAGACCGAGGAGGAGGCCCACGTTCAACAGGCCCACGACTCGCGTGGCCATGATGTTCTCGGCCGTCTCTCCCAGGCAGCTGATCAACAGGTACAGGCCGATGACGGGCGCGGCCACGAGGAAAGCCCGGCGGCGCGCGCGCCGTAAGGTGCGGTCCGCACCCACCGTTCGGAAGGCTTCGGCCAGGGTGACACCCGAGCACCAGGGCAGGGAGCGGTCGTAGGGATGGCGGTGAGCCAGGTGGGAGGCGATGTTCAGCGCCCAGTCCCGCCGCTCCTGGACGACGGTCACGGCCTGCCCCACGCCCAGCGACTGCCGATACCAGACGCACAGGTCCGCCACGCTGCCGTACGACCGGTGGCAGTCATGGATCGCCCGGCTCAACTCCTCCTCGGAATACAAGTGTTCGTGGTCGAGATGGCTGAGATACAGGAGGACGGCGACGAGCGGGTCCTGTAAGGAATCCTGGGGCTGCGGAGTTTGTGGTGGCCGGGAGATCGGCTGTGGTCGGCGAGGATCCTGGGGATGCCTCTTGCGCAGGTTCATGAGCGGCTCTTCGCATGGTGGGTGTGGGAACGGGGGACGCCCCACATCACACAGCAATCGCCCGACCACCTCACAGCGCGTGTGCCGCCTCACGGCACATGGACTTGCTGCGAGAAGAAGGGGCCGATCGCGGCTCCGCCCTCGCGGGCGTCGGGTCCTGCCGTCGTCGGGCGAACGGCTTGTCACACACCCTGACGCGGCGGCACTTCTGTCTCCGGCTGCGGCGGGTGCGTGACAGGCCTGGTAGCTCATTGGATCAGGTCGGTGTGCGGATGCTCTGAGGACGCCGGGCAGATGTAGATCTGCATGTTGTCGGTGCTGCCGACTTCGACCTTGGTCGGCTGCGAGGGGCGCTGACCACAGCACTGACCGGTGGCATTGGCGGCGGCCTGGTCCTCGTAAGGAGCCCAGCTGTGCCCCTCGCCGCCGTCCCATTCGCGGGAGGCGATGGTCAGCAGCGGGACCATCCGCACCTCGCAGACAGCGCAGTATCGAGGCTTGGGGTCGGTGCGGCCCCATGGAGGCCAGCCGCCGACCTTCCAGCCGGGCGCGTCGCCCAGATGCTCGTCGTAGAAGTCGCGCGGGTATGTCGCGTAGGAGCTGTTCATGGTGGCGCCGGCCGCCTGCCATCTGCTCCGGTCCTCCACCATCGACCGCGTCTGAGGGCTCAGGTCGAGGCTGTCGGGGTAATCGGTGATCGCTTCCGGTGCCAGCACGCACGGTTCCGGCAGATAGCCCTCCCAGTTGACCTCGTACGGCTCGGGCGGTGTGGCGAGGGTGTCGCCAATCCCGGCGGCGGACCGCCAGAACAGTGCGATCAACGGTTTGTGATCCGGATCGTGGTCGTAGGGGCACCAGAGGACCTGGAGCAGGTCGGCCTGTCCGGGCGGGCGCAGCAGGGGAATGTCGCGCAGATACAGCTGGGCCACGGGCAGCATGGGGACCGGGCAGTCCGCGGGCGGAGGGCCGGCGTCGAGCCGCTCCGCGAGCCTCGCGGCGTTCTGTGCCTTGAGCGCCTCCTCCTCGGGCGTCGTCCCAGGACCACCGTGATCGCCGTGCCACCGAACCCGCATGCGCCTCATGAGCCGCACGTCGGCCGGAGACTCGCGGAACCCGCTGTCCACGTGCAGGTGAGAGGCCTCGCAGTGCGGCCACGGCTCCTCAGCCGGCCACAGCAACGGTCCCCCGACCGAGCTCTCCCCGACCGAAGGCGACCCGGGACGCGGGTGCAGCCGAATCGCAGGACGCGCCAACGGCGCCAGCTCGGGAAAGACCGCGGCCACGTCCACGGGCCGCGGCGGAGTAGTACGCACAAAGACCATGTGGATGATCCTGTCACCAGCCACCGACAGCTCCTGGCCGCCTCAACCAGCTTCGGTGCCAACGGTGTTCAGCTGATCAAGTCCGACGCATGGACCTGGCGGTGATGCTCAGACGTACCGGGGCGTTCGCGTGGTCGCGGTGCCAGACGTCCATTGCAGTCGTCGAACACGACGGTGGAGAGGTGGGGGTGCATGCCGCACCGAGTCCGCTCGCCGACCGCCGGCTGCCGCGCCGCGACCGCGGCCGGAGTCGAGGGCCTCACGGGTGTCGGAGGCTCTGGCGCCCTGGCTCAGACACCAGCCGCACAGGGGGTCGTGTGCAGCCGAACGAGTCCCTATTCCTGTCGGGGTGGCGCCGTTGGTCTGATCGACTGAACGACGCCAGTGGGGGTCGGTGTGCTGGCTCGGCGTGTGTCGGTGAGCGGACGTCAGTGGACGGTGAAGCCGCCGTCGACGGGGAGAGCCGCTCCGATGACGAACCCGGCGCCGTGGCTGCACAGCCACAGGACGGCTGCCGCGACCTCCTCCGCCGTCCCCAGTCGGCCGATGGGCTGTTCCTTGATGATCCCGGCCATGGCTTCGGCCTGGCCTTCGAGCATGTCGGCGACCATCGGGGTGTTGATGACGCCGGGGCACACGGCGTTGATGCGGATACCACGGGGTGCGTACTCGACCGCGGCGCTGCGGGTCAGGCCGATGACGCCGTGCTTGGAGGCGTGGTACGCGGCGCGCTCGGGCAGTCCGACGAGCCCGCCCAGGGAGGAGCAGTTGACGATGGCGCCGCTGCCCTGCTCGCGCATCTGCCGCAGTTCGTGCTTCATCGACGCCCAGACGCCGCGCAGGTTGACGCCGTTGACCCGGTCGAAGTTCTCGGCCGTCTCGTCGGCCGCGTCGGAAGGGTCCACCTGGATGCCGGCGTTGTTGAACGCCATGTCCAGACGGCCGTACTCGCTCACCGCGGTCCGCACCGCCGCCTCCACCTGCTGCTCGTCGGTGACGTCGCAGACGACACCGATCGCCTGCGCGCCGCTGCCGGTGATCTCCTCGGCAGCCCTGTGGACGGTATCGGGGTCGCGGTCGGCCAGCACCACGGCGGCGCCGGAGTCGGCGAAGGCGCGGGCGGCGGCCAGGCCCATGCCGGAGGCGGCGCCGGTGACGAAGGCGACCTGTCCGGAGAAGTCGTAGGTGGGGGTCATGGGAGTCTCCAGTCGAATCGGACATTCCCTCAACGTGCCCGGGATTCTCGAGGCCCCGGGCGAGGGCGAGGGCGAGTCGGTGAGTGGGGGGTCAGGGCTTCAGCGGGGTTTTGACGGCGCGACGCTCGGCCATCGCCCGGTAGCCCTCTGCTGCCCGATCGAGCGAGAGTGAGGGCGAGTTGCCGTGCACCCGCCTCAGTAGGTGTCGTGCTGGGTGTTCTTCGAGGCCATGGCCGGCATGCTGGAGGCACCATCGGCGAGCACGGTATGGCCACGGTCGGCGGACACCATTTCCTGACGGGGCGCGTGATGCCCGCCCGCGTCAGCGGCCGAGTGATGTCAGGCGGTCCGGCCCGGGGTGATCTCGACGGTCGCGGCCTGGGGGCCGGTGGCGACCATGGGAGGCAGGTAGGGGCTGCCGGAGTACTTGTCGCGGTAGGCCGCGTCGATCCGATCCGTGAGGGACGGGTCCGCGGCGGCGAACGTGACCTCGAAAGTGGAGCCGGCGGCGGTGATGCGGCCCGCGCGCTGGTTCATCGCGGACTTGTACCAGCGGGAGTTCGTGCCGTTGTAGGCGCGGACGAAGAGGCGTCCGTCCACCACGACGGACCAGATCCAGGTCAGGGTGCCGTGGGTGACCCCGTCTGCCCGCAATGGAGCGATGCGGAGGTCATCGGTGGCCGCGACACGGGCGATGTCGCCAGAGGACCAGGCGGTCATCTGTTCGGGTGTCCTTTCGTCGGACGGTGGATCGCGACAGGGTCAGGGCTTCAGCAGGGTTTTGATGGCGCGGCGCTCGTCCATCGCCTTGTAGCCCTCGGCGGCCTCATCGAGCGGCAGGGTCAGGTCGAAGACCTTGCCCGGGTCGATCGTGCGGTCCCAGATGAGCCGGATCAGCTCGGGCAGGAAGCGGCGCACCGGAGCGGGGCCGCCGTGCAGGTGTACCTCGGCGAAGAACAGTTCCTCGCCCGGCAGCTCCACCCCGTGGGCCACGCCCACGTATCCGACGTGTCCGCCGGGGCGGGCGGAGCGGATGGCCTGCATCATCGACTCCTGGGTGCCGACGGCCTCGATCACGCTGTGGGCGCCGTATCCGCCGGTCAGCTCCTTGATCCTGGCCACGCCCTCGTCGCCGCGCTCTTCGACGATGTCGGTGGCGCCGAACTCGCGGGCGAGCTTCTGCCGGGACGCGTGCCGCGACATCGCGATGATCCGCTCCGCGCCCAGCTGCTTCGCGGCCAGAATGGCGAGCAGGCCCACGGCACCGTCACCGACCACGGCCACAGTCCTGCCCGGCCCCACCTCGGCGGCCACGGCCCCGAACCAGCCCGTGCCGAGCACATCGGAAGCGGCCAGCAGCGAGGGAATCAGGTCCTCGTCCGGCATGGCGGGGGTGGCGACGAGGGTGCCGTCGGCGAGCGGCACCCGCAGGTATTCCGCCTGGGCCCCGCCGGCGCCGACGAACTCGACGTGCGCGCATCGCGACTGGTAGCCGGCCTCGCAGATCTCGCAGGTGTTGTCCGAGGCCATGAACGAACCGACGACGAAGTCGCCGACTCCGATGTTCTTCACCTCGTCGCCGATCTCGGTGACCACGCCGACGTACTCGTGCCCGATCGGGGTCGGCTGCTTCACCTCGTTGATGCCGCGGTAGTCCCACAGGTCCGAACCGCACACGCAGGCGGCCGACACCCGGATGATCGCATCCGTCTGTGCGACGATCGTGGGGTTCTCGCGCTCTTCCACCCGGACGTCGCCCGGGGCATGAATGACAGCTCCACGCATGTGCAGATTCCTTTTCACACGGATTTACTGGGGTGCCTTGCCACCATCCCTCGCCCCACGGGGGCCTGCCAGGCACTCTCAGGGACCCCCTTGTGGGAAGCAGACGTCCTAGCGTGGGAGCCATGGAGTTTCAGCAGGAGATCCGGGGCTTCCTCATGAGCCGCCGGGCGAGGATCACCCCCGAGCAGGCCGGGCTGCCCTTCGTCGGAGGCAACCGTCGTGTCGAGGGGCTGCGCCGGGAGGAGGTCGCGATGCTCGCCGGCCTCAGCGTCGAGTACTACACCCGTCTGGAGCGCGGCCGGCTCGGTGGAGCGTCGGAGAGTGTCCTCGATGCGATCGCCCGTACGCTGCAACTCGACGACGACGAGCGTGCCCACCTCTACGACCTGGCCCGCAACGTCGCGCCCGGCGCACCCCGCAGGCGCCCCAGGCCCACCTCGCCCATCACCGCGTCGGTGCAGCAGGTCCTCGCCTCCATGAGCGTGCCCGCCGTGGTGCAGAACGGCCGCCTCGACCTTCTCGCGGCCAACGACCTGGGCCGCGCCCTGTACGCCGATCTGTTCCCCGCGGGCAAGCAGCCACCGAACTTCGCCCGGTACGTGTTCCTCGACCCGCGTGCCGAAGCCTTCTACGACGACATCGACCAGGCGAAGAACCTGCTGGTCGCGATCCTGCGCGCGACCGCCGGGCGCGACCCGCTGGACAAGCAGGTGAGCGAACTCATCGGCGAGCTCTCCGTCCGCAGCACCGATTTCGGCACCCGCTGGGCCAAGCACAACGTGCGCCGCCACTCACGCGGCCGCAAGGTCGTCCACCACCGGGCCGTGGGCACGCTGGAACTCGTCTACGACGACTTCGCACTGCCCGGCGACCCGCACGTCACCATCACCACCTGGACCGCGGCCCCCGGTACGCCCAGCGCCGACTGCCTCACCCTGCTGGCGACCTGGGCGGAGACTCAGAAGCAGGCACAGAAGCAGGCACAGGCCATGGACGCAGTACACGAGTCTTCGACCACGAGCCGGGCCGACACGTCTGAGCACCGTGACGGCGACGGCCGATAGCGCCTTCACCGGCAGCTTCCAGTCGGCAGCCGTGAGCGTCGAACACCTTGTCGTGGCTTCAGGATGTGGGTGGACGGCGTTGGCTGGTGCCGGGTCGTGTCACGTGGGTCTGGTTGCTGCGAGGCTGGCCAGGAGCTTGAGTCGGTCTTCGGAGGTGCTGCCGGGTTCGGCGGTGTAGAGCGTCAGGTCGTGCATGGCCCGGTGGGACAGGGGCAGGTCCAGGGACTGGTAGGTCAGCTCCAGGTCACCGACCTCGGGGTGCCACAGGCGTTTGATGCCGTCGTGGCGGATGCGGACCTCATGGGCGGCCCATCGGTGGCGGAAGTCGGGGCTGAGGGTGGACAGTTCGCCGATGAGTTCGCGCAGGGCCCGGTCGTGGGGCTCGCGTCCGGCTTCCGCGCGCAGCAGCGCGGCGGTGGCGGAGGCGGCGGCGTCCCAGTCGACGAAGAACTGCTGCGAGCCGGGGTCGAGGAAGATGTAGCGGGCGACGTTGGGCCGGCCGTGCTTGTCGGTGGTCTCGCTTTCGAAGACCGGCGCGTGCAGGGCCCGGGCCAGCGCGTTGCCGGCGACGATGTCCTGGCGGCCGTTGCGTACGAACGCGGAGGACATCGTCATGGAGTCGAGCAGCCACTGGACGCGGGGCGGGACCGCGACATCCCTGCGGCGTGACGGCGGGCGGCGGGCGGGCCGGGCGGCGCGGGCCAGGTCGAACAGGTAGGTGCGTTCGTCGTCGTCCAGCTCCAGGGCCTGGGCGACCGCGGCGAGCACGTCCTCGGAGACGCCGTTGATGTGGCCTTTCTCCAGGCGGGTGTACCACTCGGTGCTCACTCCGGCCAGCACGGCGACCTCCTCGCGCCGCAGGCCGGGCACCCGGCGTCGGCCGCTGGTGGGCAGTCCCGCCTGTTCAGGGGTGATCTTCGCGCGGCGGCTGGCGAGGAAGTCGCGGATCTCGGTGCGGTGGTCGGAGCGGTCGTCGGGGAGCGGTTCCATGCCTTTCACGGTAGCGATCGGCTCGCAAAGAGGGAGGTTGAGTCTGTCCCCCCTATAAACGCAGCCTTCCTCAAGGGTGGAGCGGCTTGTTCTCTGGGTGACGTACCCCGATCGCAACCCCACGGAGATGAACCTTGAGTACGCGAGGAGCAACCCTCCACGCTCCGGCCGAGGCGGTACGGGCCGAAAACGGTCAGCCCCCGTCCACCTGGCTTCCGCTGGTCGTCCACGTGCTCGCACTGGGCACGTTCCTGATGGGCACCACGGAGTTCGTCGTGGCCGGCCTGCTGCCCGAGATCGCGGGCGACCTGCAGGTCAGCGTCGCCCGGACCGGCCTGATGATCACCGTCTTCGCCGTCGGGATGATCGTCGGCGCGCCGCTGACGGCGATGCTCACGCTGCGGTTGCCCACCCGACTGACGCTGATGCTCGCCCTGGCCGTCTTCGCCCTCGGGCATGTGATCGTCGCCGTCGGCTCCGGCCTCACGATGCTGCTGGCGGCACGGTTCCTGACGGCGATCGCCACGGGGGCGTTCTGGGCCGTGGCCAACGTGGCCGCCACCCGTGCCGCCGGCCCTGCCGCCGGCGCCCGCGCCCTGGGCCTGGTCGGGGCAGGGGCCATGCTCGCCAACGTCGTGGGCGTGCCGCTGGGCGCGTTCGCCGGACAGCTCATGGGCTGGCGCGGACCGTTCTGGGCTCTCGCAGCCCTCGCGGCCGCGGCCGTCCCTCTGATCGCCCGCACCGTCCCGCAGGACGGTCCGGCCCAGCGGGTGGGATCGATCCGCTCCGAGCTGACCGCGCTGCGCTCCGGCCGCCTGTGGCTCGTGCTGGCCGCCTGCGCCACCACGACCGGCGGTGTCCTGGCCGCGTACTCCTACATCGCACCGTTGCTGACCGACCGGGCCGGGCTCGCCGCCGGGCTGGTGCCGCTGGTCCTCGTCGGCTTCGGCCTCGGCGCCCTCGCCGGTTCGCTGGTCGGGGGCAGGCTGGGCGACCGCCGCCCGCACCTGGTCACCGTCGCCGCCGCCGCGGGCGCCACGCTCCTCCTCCTGGCGATCGTTCTGTCGGCCGGCTCCGCCCCCGCCACCATCGTCCTGGTCACCCTGCTGGGCTTCTTCGGCCTCGGCGCCAACCCGGTCCTGATGGCCCTGGCTGTCCGTTACGCCGGCCAGGCACCCACCCTGGCCTCGGCCCTGACCGTCTCGGCGTTCAACCTCGGCACCGCCATCGGCTCCTGGTTCGCCGGCCTGGCCCTGGAACGCGCCGGCACCACCGGCCCCACCGTGGTCGGCGCCGCCATCGCCGCCCTGACCCTGATCCCCACCATCGCCCTCGCCCTGCGACAGCACCAGCGTGCCGGTTCACCCGGCACGAGCGTCCGGTATGCGGCCCCCGTCCCTGCCGACCAGGCTTGAACCGTCACGCCCGCTCTGACCAGCAGTTCCCCGAAACAGCACCGCCCCGAAACAGCACCTGGAGAACACATCATGCGCGCAACCCTCCTGTACGGCGCCGGCGACGTCCGCGTCGAGGACGTCCCCGACTCCGTCATCAAGCTGCCCACCGACGCCCTGGTCCGCATCACCGCCTCCTGTGTCTGCGGCAGCGATCTGTGGCCCTACGCCTCGGCGAAGCCCGAGGACGGTCCCGCGCGGATGGGGCACGAGTTCATCGGCATCGTCGAGGACACCGGCACCGAGGTCACCACCGTCAAGCGCGGCGACCTGGTCGTCGCCCCCTTCGCGATCTCCGACAACACCTGCGCGTTCTGCCGCGAGGGCCTGCACACCTCTTGCGCCCACGCCCAGGCCAACTTCTGGGACGGCGAGGCGGAGGAGGGCGGTCAGGCCGAGGCGGTCCGTGTCCCGCTCGCCGACGGCACCCTCGTCAAGCTCCCCGTCGCCGCCGACTCCGCCCTGATCCCGTCCCTGCTGACGCTCTCGGACGTGTTCGGCACCGGCTACCACGCCGCCGTCGCGGGCGGGGTCAGCGAGCGGACGCGGGTCACCGTGATCGGTGACGGCGCGGTCGGCCTGCTGGGCGTGCTGTCGGCCAAGCGGCTGGGCGCCGAGCAGATCATCCTCATGGGCCGTCATCAGGCGCGTACCGACCTCGGGCGGGAGTTCGGCGCCACCGACGTCGTCTCCGCACGGGGCGAGGAAGGCATCGCCCGGGCGCGGGAGCTCACCGGCGGAGAGGGCACGCACGTGGTCCTGGAGTGCGTCGGCAACATGCCCGCCTACGAACAGGCCGTCGGCATCGTCCGCCCGGGCGGCGTGATCAGCCGGGTCGGCGTCCCGCAGTACGAGGAGGCCCCGATCGGCTTCGGCAGCCTCTTCCGCCACAACATCCGGCTGGCCGGCGGTCCCGCGCCGGTGCGCGCCTACATCGAGGAACTGCTGCCCGACATCCTCAGCGGGGCCATCGAGCCCGGCAAGGTCTTCGACGTCACCACTGGCCTCGACGGCGTCCCGGCCGGCTACCAGGACATGGCCGACCGCAAGAGCCTCAAGGTCCTCATCAACCCCTGACCCGACCCCGTACCGGCACGGCAGCAGCACGACGTCTTCGACGAGGACGAAGGCGGCACCCGCCCCCGTGCGACGGACAAGAACAGGTACGGCATCACCATCGCCGCTGTCCTGCCCGCCCGTCGCCGGGCGTGACCACGGCTGCTTCCCGGACATGCGGGTGCCACCGGCGCCCCCGCAGCGCCCACCTCACTCGAATCCACAAGACGCGGTCAGGCGCAGCCCCGCCCACTCCCCGGCCGCCAGGCGGATCAGCGCACCTCTTCTCTGACCGCCCCGGGGCCGGTCGTCACGTACAGCGTCTTGATCAATCCAGTGGTTGAAGCAAGGAGAAGTAACTGATGAGCACTGGCGATTTCCCTCGCGGGCGCTGGCACGGCCACTGGATTGCGGCGGAGCTGCCCGAGTTCGCGGTTGACCCGACCAGTGTGGGGGGCGACCTCCTGCCGGCTGGGTTCTCGAGGGCGCAGTTCCGTCGGACTTTCGACCTGGAGACCGCCTCGGGCGTCCCGGACAGGGCGCCCCTGCGAGTGTCAGCGGACTCGCGGTACCTCCTGTGGGTCAACGGTGTTGAGGTGGGACGGGGACTGATCCGCTGCCAGCCGCGGCGGCTGCGCTACGACGAGTACGACATCGCCGGGCTGTTGCGCCCGGGCCGCAACGTGATCGCCGTACTGGTGACGTACTACGGCCATGCGAACTCGTTCTGGCAGCCCGCCGCATCCAGCGGTGTGATGGGCCGGGACGCCCAGTTGGCAACCGGCACGGGGGTTGGGGCCGGGAAAGGCTTGCGGGCCGGCTCCACGGCGGAGCTGCTTCCTGCGGGTGGGTAGCGGCACTCACGAGGGCAGCGGTGTGAGTGTCAGCGCCTCGGCCGGAAGAAACGGGGCCGGCACCGGCGGCGCGGCAGGCCGAAGCTGAAGCTCAGCGTCGGCTGCCGCGCCGGAGGGATCAAGGTCTCCAAGGCCGTGCTGGACAACTACGGCTTTCACGGCCGGGTTTGAGCCGACCGTGCGTCTCGCGGAGGACGTGCATGCCCCCGCCTCCGCTCGACGACCTCGATCCCTACGAGCGCCTCCTCCACCCCGCGCCGCCTCCCGTCGCCGATTCGCTCCGGCTCGGACACGCCGCACGAGACCCCTGCCCGAGGCGGTCCACAGGTGGGCCGTCTACGCCACGGTCAGCAGGAGAGACGGCGCAGGCGGGGCCAGCTCTCCTCGCCGATCACACCGTCCTCGTCCAGGTTGCCGTTGCAGGCGTCGTTGTAGATCTCCTGGAACTTCTTCGCCGCTGCCTTGGAGTTGCGCCCGAAGATGCCGTCGACCGTCCCCGGGTTGTAGCCGTGGTACTTCAGGATGCACTGCGCTTCCTTGCCGGCGGCGGTCACCTGCGAGGTGGAGGGGATGACGGTGTTGCCGTTGTAGTAACCGGCGGAGAGCCGGCCGGTGGAGCTCATGTTGACGTCGCACGGGAAGACCGTGGCCGCGGCGGTGCCGGCTGCGACGGCGACGCCCCCGGTGGCCGTGCCACCCATCAGGGTGAGGGAGGCGAGCATGATCGCGGTGCGTTTGCGGGCTGCGCTGAGTGCCATGGGGGACCCCCGGAGAAGGTGTGGTCTGGATATCGGTCGTGCTCGACCGGACGGCCCGGGTGAACCCTGCCGGCCGCTCGAACGAGAGCCATGGTGGAGGGTCGGGCTCCTTACCGGCCACAGAATCCGCCGGGTTGGGACAGCACGGGACGCATCTCGCTCTGACCTGCTGGGACGTCATGCGGAACGATGCTGTGGCGGGACGTGGGGGTGGTGTGAAGGCGCGAGGGACGAGAGAGGTGGGGAACGTGTGCTCGCAACGTTCGTATCTCCGTACGCTTGGCCACGCTGAGGCCGCGCACGAAGGAATACGCGAAGGAGGTGGGGCATGCGGCGTTGGAAGGCGCTGCCCGAGTCGTTGGATCCGCGGATCCGGCAACTTGTGGTGCAGCTGCGACAGTTGAAGGACCACAGCGGTCTGAGTCTGGCCGCACTGGCGAGCAGGACCTCGTACAGCAAGTCGTCGTGGGAGCGTTTCCTCAACGGGAAGGCGGTGCCGCCCCGCACCGCCGTCGAGGCCATGGCGGACGCGTGCGGCGGTGATCGGATCAACCTGACGGCGCTGTGGGAGGTGGCCACGTCCGCTGTCGTACCGGACGCCGCGCCGCCGGGTGCACAGGAGCAGCCGGGGCCGGAGGCGGTGCGCGAGGAGGAGCGGTCCTCGGAACCAGAGCGGCCGTATGAGAGGGCGTCCCCGAGCGAGCGGAAAGGCTCCCGTCGGCCCCTGCCCAGGGGGCCGCTGGCCATGGCCTCGGCGACCGCCGTCGTGGTGGCATGTGCCGTGGCGGCCCTGGTGGCCGCACGCCCCTGGGAGTCGACGGCGGAGCCGGGCGAGCAGGGCAGGAGCACGAGCGTCCCGACGTCCACGTACTCCGCACGGACGTTCCCCTGCTACTTCACGGTGCGCGACGGCCTTCTGTACGCCGGGCACAGCACGACCCTGGCCGACGAGTACGGCGTCGGAACCACCGTCGAAGCGGTCGCGGAGGTGCAGTGCCTGGTCAAGAAGCACGGCTTCGACCCGAAGGGGATCGACGCCTCGTTCGGGCCCAACACCAAGGCCGCGGTCCAGAGGTTCCAGCGATCCCGTGGGCTCGAGGACGACGGCATCGTCGGTCCGATGACCTGGCGCGAACTCAGGAAGCCGAGTGGCTGAGGGTACTCGGCCCGAGCCGAGCCGCACTTCGGGGCCGGCCGCGCCCGAGGTCCGCCACCTGCTGGAGCGGCTGCGGGAGGCCAAGCACGGCACCGGTCTGAGCTTCGCCGCGCTGGCTGCCAGGACTTCGTACAGCAAGTCGTCGTGGGAGCGCTATCTCAACGGCAGGACGCTGCCGCCCCGCGACGCGGTGGAGACGCTCGCGAAGCTGAGCGGTACGGACCCGGCGAGGCTGCTGGCACTGTGGCGGCTCGCCGACCGTGCCTGGAGCGGACGGGACGCGCGCGACACCGCGGCAGCAGGGGAGGCCGCGGGACAGAAAACCAGACGCGAAGGCACGGTGGACTCTCCGGCGAGGGCGGACGTCCGGGCCGGCACGCCGCCGCTCGCCCCGAGGGCACAGAACCCCAACCGCAGGGCCGTGGTGGCCGCGATGGCGGGAGCCGCTCTGGCCGCCGCGCTGGGCGCGGGGAGCTGGGCCACCTGGGCCTGGACGTACGGCGACGGGCGTGAGGAGGCGGCGCCTCGGCTGAGCACAGGCCCGTGCCGAGGTGAGAGCTGCACGGGCCGCAACTCCGAACAGAGGGACACGGACTGCTGGACGGACGCGGGCTCGCGTGCGCGGCGGGAGATCGCCGGCCGGGTCGTGGAGCTGCGGGTCAGCCTGATGTGCCGGGCGTCATGGGGCCGGATCACCGAACCGCGGCGCGGGGACCGGGTATGGGTCGAGACCACCGACGGGCAGCACCAGTCGGGGCAGGTCGCCGTACCGAACCGCGCCATCTACACCCTGATGATCGGCATCGAGCGGCCGTCCGACGCGCGGGCGTGTTTCGAGTTGGCCGGTGGACGGTCCGGCTGTACTGCCTGGGGGCGTTGAGCGGGTCGGGCCGAGTCCCGCGGGTCTGCGACTTGCCACAACCCTCGTTGCCGACCTGGCTCCGCCGTGGAAGGCGGGACGGGGCGGGAAAGGACCACAACCATGCGCCGCCTTCGTGCGTCTCAGTCGTGACCAACGCCCTCCGGGGCGAAGCAAGTAAGGGGAAACCTTGATCCACCGTACGAGATCCAGAACCTACGCCGCTGCCGTGGGCGCGCTCGTCATGGCCGCAACCGTGCCGCTGCTGACGCCGACGGCCGCCCACGCCGCGAACGCCTGCCACCGCAACAACAACATCCTCGTGACAGCCGAGGTCAAAACCCACTATCCCGTGACCCTTCACGGCGCGACCATCAAGCTGTACAGCGAGCGGAGGAACGGAGCGGCGTTCTTCCAGACGGTCGGCGCACGAGCCGGGGACGTCATCTCCATCCACCGGACCCACAGAGTCGCCACGGGAAGTGCCGAGCACTACTGGTGGAACAACTCTCAGGCGGGCTCCTACGACTACTGCGAGACGACAGCCTCCCGCGACGGCTTCGTCCAGACCGAACGGATCGACGGGGCACACCACGGTGTGCGGGCCTGCCTGCGGCGCAACGGCAACCAGCAGTGCGCCGGCTGGTGGTACGCCGACAACGACGACGACTCCGGCGACATCACGTAAGGCCGTCGTCTTCCCCGTACCTGGTTTCGTCGAGGTGCTCAGCGAACGCTCCGGTGCAAGCAGTGACGCGCTGCACGGAGCATCCCTGCCGTCGTTCACACGCACCTGACCCCCCTGGTGCGGCACACCACGCGGGGATGTTGTGTGTGCCGCACCGGCCCGGTCAGGCGCCGGGCAGCACGCCGGTACGGGCGACCTCGGCGTACCAGCGGGCGCTGGCCTTGGGGATGCGGGTGCCGGTCGGGTAGTCGACGTACACGGCTCCGAAGCGCTTGCTGTAGCCGTGGCCCCACTCGAAGTTGTCCAGCAGGGACCACAGGAAGTAGCCGCGCACGTCCGAACCGTCCAGGATCGCCTGGTGGACGGCGGCCAGGTGCCCGCGCACGTAGGCGATGCGGGCGGGGTCGTTGACCTGGCCGGCCGGGTCGGCGTAGTCGTCGAAGGCGGCACCGTTCTCGGTGATGACCAGCGGCAGCCCGGGGAAGTCGACGGAGAGGCGGCGCAGGAGGTCGTACAGCCCGCTGGGGTCGACGGCCCAGCCCATCGCGGTGGTCTCGCCGGGCGGCTGATGAAAGGCGACCCGGTCGGCGGCCGGCCAGGGGCTGTCGGCGCTGTTGCCGTGTCCGTCGGAGGTGTGGGTACCGCTGCCGTCGGCCTCGGAGACCAGGGTGGGGCTGTAGTAGTTGACGCCCAGGAAGTCCAGCGGCTGGTGGATGGTGCGCAGGTCGCCGTCCTGGACGAAGGACCAGTCGGTCAGCTCTGCGGTGTCCTTGAGCAGGTCCTCCGGGTAGGCGCCGTTCAGCATCGGCCCGGTGAAGACCCGGTTGGCGAGGGCGTCGATCCGGCGGACCGCGTCGGCGTCACCGTCCGAGTCGGTGAGCGGGCGCACATGGTGGATGTTGAGCGTGACCGAGACCTGGGCGTCGGCGCGCAGGCGGTCGCGCAGTGCCTGGACGGCCAGGCCGTGGCCCAGGTTGAGGTGGTGGGCGGCGCGCAGGGCGGCGACCGGGTCGGTGCGGCCGGGGGCGTGCACGCCCGAGCCGTAGCCCAGGAAGGAACTGCACCAGGGCTCGTTGAGCGTGGTCCAGGTCTTCACCCGGTCGCCGAGGGCGTCCGCCGCGAGGGCCGCGTACTCGGCGAACCGCTCCGCCGTGGCCCGTTCGGGCCAGCCGCCCGCGTCCTCCAGTTCCTGGGGCAGGTCCCAGTGGTAGAGGGTCGCGACGGGCTGGATGTTCTTCTCCAGCAGCGCGTCGGCCAGCCGCCGGTAGAAGTCCAGACCCTTCTGCACGGCCGGGCCCCGGCCGGTGGGCTGGATCCGGGGCCAGGCGAGGGAGAAACGGTAGGCGCCCAGACCGAGTTCGGCCATCAGGGCGACGTCCTCGTTCCAGCGGTGGTAGTGGTCGGTGGCGATGTCACCGGTGTCGCCGTTACGGACCCGGCCGGGGGTGCGGGCGTAGGTGTCCCAGATGGACGGCGTACGGCCGTCCTCCGCAGCGGCCCCCTCGATCTGGTACGAGGCGGTCGCGGAGCCCCAGAGGAAACCCCGGGGGAAGGTGCGTGCGGCGTCCGGGGCGGACCGGCTCTGCTGTGCTGCGGTGACCACGTAAGTCCTTTCGAGGGGGATGGTGGTGTGCGCGGGTGCGGTGGGTGGCACCCGGCGCACGATAGGCGCGACGGGTTACGGGGCGCGCCGGGCCGGGCGAGGGGGCGGGGCTCGGCTGTGCGGGGGCGGTGGGGGCGGGTCAGCCCTTGACGGCGCCCGCCATGATGCCGCTGACGATCTGCCGGCCGAAGACGATGAACATCGCCAGCAGCGGCAGGGTGCCCAGCAGCGCGCCGGCCATGATCAGTGACTGGTCACGGACGTAGCCCGCGCTGAGCTGGGTGAGGGCGACGGGGACGGTCGGGTTGGTCATGTCGAGGACCACGAAGGGCCAGAAGAAGTCGTTCCAGGCGTGCACGAACGTGATCATGAACAGGACGGCCATCGCGGGCCGGGCGACGGGCAGCACGATGCTCCAGAAGATCCGCAGCGAGTGCGCCCCGTCCACGCGTCCGGCCTCGACGAGTTCGTCCGGCAGCGCCTCCGACAGGTACTGCCGCATGAAGAACACCCCCACCGCGCTCACCAGCGTCGGGAAGATGACGGCGGGCAGCTGCTGGGACCAGCCCAGCTCGGCCATCATCATGAACAGCGGTACGACACCGAGCTGCGGCGGCACCAGCATCGTGCCGATCACCAGCATGAGCAGCCCGTTGCGGCCCTTGAACCGCAGCTTGGCGAAGGCGAACCCGGCGAGCGTGGCGAACATGACCGTGGACAGGGCGATCACCCCGGCCACGATGAGGCTGTTGACCATGGCCTTGCCCATCGCCGCCTCGTCCCAGGCCCGGGCGAGGTTGCTGAACAGGTTCGGCCCGGGCAGGAAGGGCGGCGGCGTCTGGCTGACCCGGGTGTTGTCGGTGGAGGCCGCCACCATCGTCCAGTACAGCGGGAAGATCGACAGCAGCGCCATCACGGCGAGCAGCACATAGGCGAGCGGGCCGGCGTGGTGCTGGCGGCCCGCTCGCTGGCGCAGCAGCCGGCCACCGCGGCCGGCCGGCTTCCGGGAGGTGCGGACCGCGCTGGTGGTCCGGGCCGGGAGACTCTGAGTGGTCATGGTGACTCCAGGTCAGGACGTGCCGGAGCGCAGGCGCTTGACGAGGCGCTGCACGAGGAAGACGAGGACGAGCAGCAGGAACATCGCCCAGGCGACGGTGGCCGAGCGGCCCATCTGGTAGTTCTTCCAGCCCTCCTCGTACAGCAGCAGGCCCAGGGTCTGGTACTGGTTGTCCGCGCCGCCGGTGATGCCGTTCGGACCCTGTCCGAAGATCAGCGGTTCGCCGAACAGCTGGGTGGCGCCGATCGTGGAGAGCACGATGGTGAAGACGATGGTGGAGCGGATCCCGGGCACCGTGACGTGGGTGAACTGCTTCCAGCGGGAGGCGCCGTCCAGGGAGGCCGCCTCGTACCGGTCGGCGGGGATGGCCTGCATGGCGGCCAGGTACAGCAGCGCGTTGTAGCCGGTCCAGCGCCAGATGACGATGGTGGAGATCGCGATCTGGGCGGGCCACTTGCCGCCCTCCCAGTCCAGGGGGTCGATCCCCACCGTGCCGAGCGCCCAGTTGATCATGCCGAAGTCACGCTCGAAGAGCATCGTGAAGACGAGGGCGGCGGCGGCGACCGAGGTGGCGTAGGGGACCAGGGAGGCGACGCGGAAGAACAGCGAGGCGCGCATACGGTAGTTGAGCAGGTGCGCCAGCCCCAGGGCCATCAGCAGTTGCGGCACCGTGGAGAGGACACCGATGGTGATCGTGTTCTGGAGCGCGTTCCAGAACCGGGAATCGCCCCACAGCTCCACGTAGTTGTCGAAGGCCACCCACTGCATGACGTCGAGGGTGGCGAGTTCCACGTCGTGCAGCGAGATCCACGACGTGTAGATCAGGGGGTAGAAGCTGAACGCGGCGAAGACCACGAAGAACGGCGCGACGAACGCGTACGGGGCGCCCTTGAGATCGAGGCGGTGCAGGAGCGCGCCGCGCCGCCGGGCCGGGCCCTTGTCCGGGGAGTGCCCGGCGGGGGCCGTGGTGGTGGAGGTGGCCACCGGAAGATCCTTCCTGAGAGCGGATGGGTGAGCCTGCCGTCCGGGCCCGCCGCCGAAAGGCGGGCCCGGACGGCCGCGGCCGGACGGACGGGGGTCAGCCGACCGCCTTCTCGATGCGCTCGCCGGTGGTCTTCCATGCCTTGTCCCGTGCGGTGCCCTGCTGCTCGATCAGGGTGAGGCCCTGGGAGAAGGTGTCCTTGATCGTGCCGTCCTTACGGCCGAGGACCTGCTTGTCCGGTATCTCCTGGGCGGCGGCGCCGAAGATCTGGCCGATCGGCGCGTCACTGAAGTACGCCGACTTGGCGTTCTTCACGTCGGCGCTCTCCAGTGCCTCGCGTGAGGAGGGGATGTTGCCGATCTCCTTGAAGATGTGGGCCTGCTGCTCCGGCGCGGTCAGCCAGGCGACGAGCTTCTGGGCCTCCTTCTTCACCGGGCTCTGCTCGATCACGCCGAGGAAGGACCCGCCCCAGTTGGCGCCCTTGGGTGCCTTGGCCACGTCCCACTTGCCCTTGTTCGCTGCACCGGCCTTCTCGCTGATGTGGCTGAGCATCCAGGCGGGGCACACGGCCGTGGCGAAAGTGCCGTTGGCGAGACCGGGGTCCCAACCGGGCTGGAACTGGCGCAGCTTGGCCGTCAGACCGCCCTCCGCGGCGTCTGCGGCAAGGTTCCACGCCTCCTTGACGGCGGGGTTGGAGTCGTAGATCAACTCGCCCTTCTCGTCGTAGTACTGCTCGGGGTAGCCGTAGACCATCGCGTTGAACAGGCCGCTGGCCGCGTCCATGTAGGCGACCTTGTCACCCTTGAAATCCTTCTTGAAGGTGCGGCCGACCTCGACGTACTTCTTCCAGTCGCCCGCCCAGAGCGCCGCGACCTCGTCGCGGTCGGTGGGCAGGCCCGCCTTCTCGAAGTAGTCCTTGCGGTAGCAGACGGCCATCGGGCCGATGTCGGTGCCCAGGCCCAGCACCTTGCCGTCCGCGGTGCTGATCTGGGACTCCTTCCACGGCAGGAAGTGGTCGGTGCCCGACGTCCCGGCGAAGTCGGCGAACTTGGAGGCCTGGGTCTCGGTGATCTCCTTGGCACGCCCGATCTCGATGCCCTGGATGTCCTTCAGGCCCTTGCCGGCGGCGAGCCTGGTCTGCAACGCGGTGTAGTAGGTCTGCTCGTCACCGGCGATCTCGGCCTTGATGTCGACCCCGGGGTTCTCCTTCTCGTACTGCTCGAGAAGGCCCGTCTCCTTGATGCCCATCACCCCGAACAGGCCCATGGTGATGGTGACCTTGCCGTCCTTCTTGCCCCCACCGGTGACCGAGTCGTCGCTGCCGCTGCAACCGACGACAAGCGTCAGCGCACCGACGGCCGCGACCGTCGCCATCGCCTTTCTGTGCGACCAACCGAACGTGCCCATGGATCTCCTCCCAGCGGCGGCGCCGGCACATCGGAGTGACGAGTTCTGCGATGGCTACAGCGATGCCGGACAGCGGCTCTGACAAATCATGGTGGGAACGTGCCCAATTTGGAGTGGGCACGTTCCCACCGCGCATCGAAGACTCGTCGGAGCAGTGCGGGTCTGTCAATGACTTGAACGCAACTCGTCCCGGGGCCGCGGCTTGTGCGGTCGGCACCGCGGCGCCCCGGGGTGCCGTGCCGAGGGCCAGGTCTGCAAGAATTGCCGCAGGTCACCTCCGCGGCAGGCACCGCCGCGCGACGCCGAGGGGGAAGCGCATGTCCGGCAACCGCCGCCCAACGATCAAAACGGTCGCCGCCCGCGCCGGTGTGGGCCGCACCACCGTCTCCCGTGTGGTGAACGGCTCCGACCTCGTCAGCGCCGACGCCCGCGCCCGGGTCCTCGCAGCGATCAAGGAACTCAAATACGTGCCCAACTCGGTCGCCCGGGGCCTGGTCACCAACCGCACCGACGCCGTGGCCCTGGTGATCCCGGAATCCGAGAGCCGGCTGGGATCGGAACCCTTCTTCGCCGCGCTCATCCGCGGTGTCAGCGGCGCCCTCGCCGACAGCCGCACCCAGTTGCAGCTGATGCTCGTCCGCGACCAGGCCGAACGCGATCAGCTGACCGAATCGGTGGCGACCCGCCGTGTGGACGGCGTGCTCCTGGTCTCCGTGCACTCCACGGACCGACTGCCCGGCATGCTCGAGGAGATGGGCCTGCCCACCGTGCTCGCGGGCCGCCGCGACGCCGGCGAACAGCTGAGTTACGTGAACGCCGACAACGCCGGAGGCGCCGCCGCGGCGGTCCGGCACCTGCTCGAACGCGGCCGGCGGCGCGTGGCCACCATCACCGGCCCCTTGGACATGGACGTCAGCCGCAACCGGCTCGCCGGCTGGCACACCGCACACCACGAGGCGAACCTTTCCGCGAGCGAGCTGCTCGTCGAGGAAGGAGACTTCACGGAGGAGAGCGGCGTTCGCGCGATGCGTTCGCTTCTTGAACGCGCCCCTGACCTCGACGCGGTCTTCGCCGCCTCGGACCTCATGGCCGTCGGCGCCCTCACCGAACTGAAGCGGCAGAAGCGGCAGGTGCCGCGCGATGTCGCCGTCGCAGGCTTCGAGGACTCCGTCCTCGCCCGCCACACCAGCCCGCCACTGACCACGGTGCGCCAGCCCGTCGAGGAACTCGGTCGCACGATGGCCCGCATCCTCACCGACATCACCCAGCACGGCGCGCCACGGCGACAGGTCACGCTGCCGACCGAGCTGGTGGTGCGCGAGTCCACGTGACGGACCCGCGTTCAGCGCGGCACGCCCCGCGGGGCGGCCCACGGGCCTGGCGCGCCTTCGGTCACCGTCGGCCCCGGCGGGAGCCCCTCGCTCCGGCCCGATGAGGGGTCAGATCGTGACACTTCCTATCTCTGAGAAGGCAGTTGGGTGTGGAGACAGGCATGGCAGTATCGCGGCCATGCCCCTCAGCGTTCCCCGGCTCCGGATCGGCTCGACCGAGATCATCGCGCTCACCGACGGCGAGGGCCCGTTCTTCTCCCCGCGTGCCGAGGCTTTCCCCGAGGCCACGGCCGCTCAGTGGGCCGAGGCCGACCGATACGACCCGGGCGCGGTTGACGCGGAGGGCCGCTGGTGGCTCCAGTTCCGCGCGTACGCGATCCGCGGCGACAAGGGGATCACCCTCGTGGACGCCGGGATCGGTCCGGCGGACAGCCCGGCCGGCTCGTGGGCGCCCGTGCCCGGTACGCTCCCCGCATCGCTCGCCGCCGCGGGCATCGACCCGGCGGAGGTCGACACCGTGGTGCTGACGCATCTGCACACCGACCACGTCGGGTGGGCGGTCGTCACCGAGGCGGCCGCTCCATCAGCGGACGGCGTTATGGACGGCACCGCTTCGACCGGCAGTGCGCCCGGTGGCCGCCGCCCCTATTTCCCGAACGCCGAGTACCTGCTCCAGCGGACCGAGTTCGACGCCCTCGACGCGCTCAACCCGCAACTTCGCGAGGCGCTCACCGACCCGCTCGCGGCCGCCGGTCGGCTCCGGCTCCTCGACGGGGACACGCCGCTGCGCGCCGGGCGCGCGGTCGCCACGCCCGGTCACACGCCCGGGCACCAGAGCGTGCTGGTCGCCGATGGGCGCGAGCTGGCGCTCATCACCGGGGACCTCTTGGTGCACGCGCTTCAGCTGCTCAACGTCGAGCTCGCCTATGCGCACGAGAACGACCCTGAGGCGGCGAGGCACTCAAGGAAACGCATGCTCAGCCGCGAAACCGCCACCACGCTGCACCTGGCGACGCCGCATCTGACGGAGCCGTTCATCTTGGTGTGATCGCGGCCGTTCGGCGCCGGGTCGGACCGCTAGGACATACAACGCCGACACGCACGCCGCACGAATGTCCTCAGTGGGTGGTCAGCCCGAAGAGGAGGATGCACAGCGCCCAACAAAGGACGACGACAGCGGCGCCTGCTACGTGGACGCCCACGGTGCGGGTGCGGCCGGGCTGGAGCCAGAAGGCCAGGGCCCGGTTCACCAAAGGCATGAGCAGCCAGGTGAGAATACTGACGCTCAGTACGTTTCCGAAGAACAGCGCGAGATATCCGGGTACGCCAACGACATCGAACCCATGACCCACCGTCAGATTCAACACCATGACCGTGGGGTACAGCGCCAGCACGACAGTCATGGCCTGTTTCCAGTTGGGCGGGATCTCTTCCGTGCCCGCGCCCTCACCGAAACGGAACCAGCCGCTGAAAGCAGATCCGACCTTGCGTACGTCGTAGGCGGAGAAATACTCACGGCCCTCGCGCAGCAGCCGTTCCCGGACATCAGAATCCAGCCAAGCATCGAGATGCTCACGGGTATCGTATCTAAAAACAACGACCCAATGATCTTGGATTCCCTTCACCGGTCTGAACAATTCATTCCCCATGAATCCCGGAAACTTTTCCTGCGCCTTCAGTACCTTAGTCTGCCAGTGCTCGAAATCCTCCTCCTTGCCTTGTCGCACATCGTGCGAGATGACCGCCGTAACCCCTTCCTCACGGTCGGGAACCGCGGGCTCACTGCCGGCCAGGACCTCCTGTCTCGGGGAGCCCTCCAGTAGCGGACGGCCCTCGGTGAGGAGCTCTTCGCGGGTTGTCGAGTCCAACCACGCGGTGAGTTGGTCCATGTCGCTGAAGCGGAACACCACCACCCACTGGCGCTCCTCACCGGAGCCCGGGGGACCGGGGGGATAGGTCTCCGTGCCCGCGAATCCGTCGAAGTGCCGCACGACCTGGTTCATTTTCTCCTGCCAGCGGCGGTATTCGTCGTCAAGGCCTTCCCGGACTTTCTGGGAGGTCACAACGGTCGCGCTGCCGCTTGCACCTTCACTCATACGGCGTAGCCTAGTTCACAGGGAATCCAAGGGCCACTTGACGAATCAGGGCGCGCCTCGACGGGATTCCCGATCGGAGGTTCCGGCATGGGCACGAGCGTTCTCCCTGACACGCGACACAAGGACTTTATGACGGAAGCGGTCCGACTGGCCACCGAATCTGTGAACGGGGGCTGGGGCGGTCCTTTTGGTGCGGTGATCATCCGTGATGGCGAAATCATCTCCCGCGGACAGAATCGCGTCCTCCTCACGGGTGACCCGACTGCTCATGCCGAAGTGGAGGCAATTCGCAAGGCAGTCCAGCGCCTCAACCCCGAAGCACCTTCCATTTCCGAAGAGCACCAGAACGAGAGCACGCTCGCGTACGTGTCCCGCCCAGAGGGGTCACCAGATCCCGTGCCGGAGCGAGCCCGGATGCTCATGGGCTGCTCGATCTACATCAGCGGGGCCCCATGCCCGATGTGCATGAGCGCCATCTACTGGTCGCGCATCGATGCGGTGTACTTCGCCTCCGACCTGGACGCGACCAGGACGATCGGCTTCGACGACTCCTTCCAGTACGAGGACTTCCAGAAGCCTCTTGACCAGCGAAGGATCCACGTCGAGCAGATCTACCCGGAGTTGGGCGCCAAGGCCTACGCGTCCTGGACCAACAAGGGCAACAGGCACCCGTACTGACCGGGCACCGCGCACTCCGACTGCCGGCGCACGAGTTGGTGCGCGATAGCGGGTGAGGCCATATGCCTGGCCGGCGGCATGATCAAACTGTGGCGATTCATGATGCGTCACATTCAGCGGACAATCGAAGGGGCGTGGGCCGTTCACGCCGGCCGAGCTGACACGCAAATCCCATCCATCGACCCGGTGAATGACACCCCGCCGACGGCAAATCCGCCCGGCCTGCGGGGAGGAAGACGTCATCTGCGTCAGGCAGATGACGTCTTCTACTCGTCTGGAACACAACCTCGACTATCCAAGTCCGGATCGCGTCTCATCAAACATCAGGCATGCAGTTTAGGGAATTGCCACAGCGGGCTGGAGCATACGAGTCCGGCAGGCCACCGTAAGATCTCCGAGGAGGTGTCTGTGAGCAACAAAAAGATCGCTGATGCTACCACTCCCCCGCTCTCCGTCCGCCGGTTGGACACGGACACCTGGGCCGCCTTCGCCCAGCTGATCGAGGCGAACAACGGCGTGAGGGGCGGCTGCTGGTGCATGAGTTTTCACGTCAAGGTCGGCAAGGGACGCACTCCCCAGCACAACCGGACCGAGAAAGAACAGCGGGTCCGTGAGAGCCGGACCCATGCCTCGCTCGTCTTCGCAGGCGACGACTGTCTGGGCTGGTGCCAGTTCGGTTCACCGGCCGAGCTACCGGAGATCAAGAGAGAGCGGAGATACGAGAAGGACCTCACGGTCCTACCGGACTGGCGCATCACCTGCTTCTTCACCGGAAAGGGTCTGCGCAAGCGCGGTGTCGCGCATGCAGCCCTCGAAGGAGCGCTGACTCAGATCAGCCGCAACGGCGGTGGCACGGTCGAGGGCTATCCCGAAGAGACCCACGGCCGTACGCTATCGGGATCCTTCCTCCACACCGGTCCCATGGCTGTCTTCGAGAACCACGGCTTCACACGGACCAGGCCGATCTCTCCGCACCGCTGGGTGGTCACCCTCACTGTCGATCCGGCTTGAGGCGGCCTTTTCCTCTGTGGTCTGACTTCGGGCGGCAGCTTTGACCAGCTCATCGACTGGCTCAGTGGCGAGTAGCGGACTCGGAAGCCTGCCATGGCTGCCTCGGTGGCGAGCGCTGTCAGCAGATGCGATGCCCGTGCCGGAGTCACGAATCAGGCAGGGCGGCAAGCCCTTCTTGCCCCACTCGCACGTCGTCAGGGTGTGGACGACCGCGGCTCGACGTGCCCGTCGGTCTTGAAGTCGAAGGACCGCAGCGAATTCTCCCGAGAGAACTGCGCTGCCTTGAGACGTCGTTCGGAACGGCGACGGGCCCGATCGTCGCACTCAGCCCTCAGCAGCTCGGCAAGAAATCCGCGATACATAGCGTGCGGCCTCGCCGGTCGCGATGACGGTGGCCTTCATCGTGTTCTGCCTCTTCTCCCCCGAGACGAACGCGCGCCGGCCAACACGTCCGGCCGACGGTCGGCGGAATGGATTTCGGTGGCGTTCACGCGCAGTTTGATGTCCTCGGCCTGGGCGTAGGCGAACCTGTCCAGCAGCCTCCGAAGACGCAGGCCGGGGTGGCCGGGGACCGCGCGCCCCGCTCCACCAGGAGCATGCGTACTTCTGCGATCGCGCGGGTGACGGTGGAGCGGTCGACGCCGAACAGCTGGTCCGGCGCCGCGTGCGGCAGGTCGTTCCGCAGAGAATCAGCGTGGCCATCAGCCGGTCGACGAGCACCAGTTGGTGGCGGACGCCGGCCCCCGCAGCCTGCTTGCGGACCCCGCCTCGCGCAGCATGGCGACGACCCTCGACCGGTCTGCCACGGTGCCGCCGACTATCCGACCAAGCAGGCGAAATGACCCCAAGGGATCCCCGTCACCAACCGATGTGCCAGCACCGCCCAAATGACTATGCCACCGGCCAGGCATGTCGCCTCACCCGCTATCACGCACCAACTCGCTACTGCTCTGACCACATTGGTTCGCCGGGTTGGTGGTCGGGGCGGTTGGATGTTGCGTGACGTCCGATCCGAGTGCTGGGGGTGTGGTGGCTGAGCCTGTCCGCGTGCGCAGGTTGACCGACCAGGAGGGGCAGAAGCTGCCCGTCACCCCGACGTGCTGGCAGCCCAGCGCCGCGAGCGCCCTCGCATCCGCAGTGAGAAGGGCATCCGTTGGGGCGGACGTCCCCTCGCCGATGCCGCTTGACCAGCCCGGTGACTTTGCCCGGCCGGGTCCTAGCAGTAGCCGTCCACCCTGGCGCCGGCTGGAGCGAGGTTGGGCCAGGGATGTCCTGCTTTGTCGGAGGCAGCGGACCGTAGGAGGTCAAGAATCGTGCACCCCGGGTAGCCCGGAAAACTCGCGTAGGTGCCCCGGTAGTAGCAGCTCCAGTAGCTCACGACCCGCCGTTGAGTGCGCGCGAAGAAAGCAGGGTTGTCCACGAGGAACTGCCCGTAAGCGAGGTGGCCGCAGGTGCCGGACGTGGCGAGATCACGGAGCTCATCGCAGATGACGACCAGGATCTCCAAGACGTACTCGCCAACCAGCTGCACGACGAAGGGGACGATCCATGGGTCCGTGGAACCAACGACCTTCTCCAGGTGGCGCTGCCTGACCATGCCGTCGCAGTGCCTTGAGTACAGGCAGTGCAGAATCTGTTGTTGGCGCGACGAAAGCGACGCCACCGCGTCAGTTGGCGGCTCGTCGTTGTAGAGGCGCCCGGGGATCAAAACTTGCTGCCCCTCGACAGTGACCGAGAACGAGGCATGCGGCTGGAGCCGAGAATCAGGCATCACTGCCAGGACTGCCTCGGCATCGCTTGCAAGCTCAGCTGGGAACGCCGTGATCAACGGATTACTGCGGTCGGAAAGCGGCTGCACGAGCCGAGCATAGGCGGATGCCTCGGCCCGGTAGCTGGCATTAATGGCCCCACACCCGCCCAACCCGGCGAAGATATGCGGTCAGAGCACTACACACCATCACCTGGCCTCTCTCGTCCTCGCTGCCGCATGAGCCTCAACTCCGCTCTGTTGCCACCGAGTTCACAGCCGGTTGCCGCAGAGTCCACAACTCCTACGACCACCTTGCCGGGACCACCGCACGGACGAAAGATCTCCATCAGCTGAATCCTCGGTGCCTCCGACGGAGGCGAAGCGGAAACGGGAGGGAACCATGCGAACTTTGCGAAGAGCCTCGATGGTCGCCGGAATCGTCGCGATGTCGACGATCGGCCTCGCCACCCAGGCACAGGCGTCGTCCAACAGCGGCTGGGTGTACACGAGCAATCGGAGCGGTGCCGTGTACTTCGACGCCGACCTCAACGGTTACCCGGGCTACGAGAAGATCACGGTCTGCGACAACACGACCGACAACCGTGGTACCGAGGCCGTGGTGCAGGGCTACGACGGTGACGGCGCTGTCGCCTACGTCGTGACCGATCCGTCCAACAACGGCGAATGCGCGTCGGCGATCGGCAACTTCTTCCTGGAGGAGACGGCGGTCAAGGTGACCGTGTACGAGTACTGGGGCAGTAACACGGCCCACCCCGGGTACGGCTCGGGCGTGGCATAGGCATAGATCCACATCGTCCGTTACGGCTCGCCGGTTCGTCCGACGGGCCGTCACGGCTTGCCTGGCAAGGCGAGTGCGCCAGGCCAGGAACCAGCGAGACTCCTGTGCCGGACCAGCCAAGCCTCACGACTCAGCCGGCGCCCGTGGAGCTGTTCCCCTGTCGCGAGTCAGCAGCACAGCATGCCCGCCTCTGTCCGCACCCGCCGCCGCGCCGCCCCGGTTCAGCGGTGCACGACGACCGAAGTCAGGACGATCACGAACACCAACGCAGGCCGTCGACGCAACGGGGCCTCGCCGTCGGCGCGTGGCTCGACGTTCGCCCAGTACACGGAAAGCAAGACCCCCCGCCTCTTGTGCTCGTGCTCGTCAGACAGTGGCAATGGTCAGGGGCTGCCGGGGTATCCCTTGACCGCGTTCAGCACCCGTGAGGACTGCTCCATGGTGAACAGCCTCTCCCGGACGAATGTCCCGTGGAGCCGCCGGTACGCCCCCGACAGGACGTTCTGCCGACTGTCGCGTTGGACTCGGTTGGCCAGCATCCGGTTGAACCGCTGGCTCAGGTTGCCCCAGTCGTTCTCCATGTCGACGAGCAGATCGGGAAGCCTGGTCCCCATGTTCGGGTACAGCACATGTCCGTCGGCATCACGCTCGCTACCGCTGCGCAGCCCCATCCGGCCGATGGTGTCCGAGATCCCCCGGAACCGCGCCGCCGCCGTCGAAATGAATTGGGCGGAGCGACGGCAGACGAGGCGGGACGCTGCGGTGGGGGCAGCTGCCGCATCGCGCCACGAACGGAGTGAGTGAGCACTTCGGTCACTCGTTCTCGAAGGATCAGCCGCTCGATGTGCGTGTGGGGATCGAGGAGGGCTTGCAGGGCGCGTGCCAGCAGGTCCTGGCGGTGCGGGCTGGGCTGCACGCGTCCGGGTGAGCAGGGCGAAGAACCCGGCGACGCAATCGCCCAGTGTGAGCCCGGAGACGATCCGCCAGCCGGTCGGCCTGGCGTCGTCGTCCAGCAGCCGCCGCTCGGCCGGCACATGGGTAGACCTCTTGGCCAGGGCGGTGACGATCCTGCCGAGCGGTCCAGGGAAGCGGGGTTCACGCCGTTCATCCTCCGGGCGTACGAGGTCCGGCCATCTCGGTCGGAGAGCCGGTGGTGTCGGCCAGGCATCGGGCATTCGGCCGAGGCAGACGTGGGCGTACCTATAGAGGCCCACGGCGGTCTCACGGACGGGCGAGCGGGGCGAGCAGGCCGTCACCGGGTCGCAAATCCTGCTTGGCAACGATGCTGTCGAGTGACGCGCCGACTTGGGCCAGCGCGGCGGACCGCTCCTCGGGCCGGTAATCGATGAACTCGCCGATAGCGGCACCGAAGGCGCGTACGTAGCTGTGCGGAGCGGCGCAGATGAGGGCACGGGCGATCTCGAGCAGGCCGAGGCTGAGGACGTCGCAGTCCCCTTCGCGGACAAGTTGCACCAGGTCGGTGGTGACACGCTCCCAGTCGCCGGCTGTCGGCGTCAGTGGCCGGATTCTGCCCGGTGCCAGGTTGCATCGAGTCGAGTCGCTATCGGCTGGGGCACGAGGTGGAGTGCGTAGAAATCTCGGCCCAGATCAGCAACGGGGCCGAGGTGGTAGTGGCCGGTCATGTGGCAGCAGGTTGAGCCGTGCGGCGGGGCCGGTGGCGATGAAGTGGATGACGATGGCCGGATAGGCGCCGTCGACGGTGATGCCGGGCGCAGAGGGCTCGGTGTTCATGGGGCTCATCGGCGGTAGGCGGTGGCGGCGACGGCGGGCAGGAGGGCGAGGGAGAGGATGCCACCGGTGAGAGCGAGGGCGGGGTAGCTGAAGGCGGCGACCACGATGCCGGAAGACATGCCGCCGGTGGCGCCGGCGATGGCGATGGAGACGTCGACCAGGCCCTGGGTCTTGGCGCGGGTCGCCAGTGGGACGGTGTCGGTGATGATCGCGGTGCCCGAGACCAGGCCGAAGTTCCAGCCCAGCCCCAACAGGGCGAGGGCGAGCGCGAGGAGCGCGACGGAGTCGCCGGGCGCGGCAGCGGCGAGGATGCCGGCAGCCAGCAGGATGATGCCGGAGGCTGCGGCGATCTTCATGTGGCCGTAGCGGTCGACGAGCCATCCGGTGACCGGTGAGGGCAGGTACATGGCGCCGATGTGGAGGGCGATGACGAGGCCGGAGGCGCCGGTGCCGTGGCCGTGGTCGTGCATGTGGACCGGGGTCATCGTCATGATGGCGACCATGACGAGCTGAGTGAGGATCATGACCAGCGCGCCGAGGACCACGCCTTCACGGCCTTCCGTCGTGTCGGCGTCGGTCGGGGCAGTCGTCGCGTCTGCTTCCTGGGCCTGGGCGACGGCGCGGGCCAGGAGCAGCGGGTCAGGTCGCAGCCAGAGGGCGAGGACAAGCGCGGCCAGGGCGTAGGCGGCACCGCCGAGGATGAAGGGCCCGGCGAGAGCGGGGATGCCGAATTGTTCGGCGAAGGTGCCGGTGGGGGCGGCGAGGTTGGGGCCGGCGACGCCGCCGAGCGTGGTGGCGACCAGGACGGTGGAGACGGCGCGGGCGCGGTGGCCGGGTGCGGCGAGGTCGGCTCCGGCGTAGCGGGCCTGGAGGTTGGTGGCGGTGCCGGCACCGTAGACGAACAGGGTGATGAAGAGGAGGACCGGATTGTCCAGGACGGCGGCGATGATGACGCCGGCCGAGCCGATGGCGCCGGTGAGGTAGCCGGTGGCGAGGCCGGGCCGACGGCCTCTGGCCTGGGATATGCGGCCGACGGCGACGGCGGCGAGCGCGGAGCCGGTGGTGAACAGGGCACTGGGCAGTCCGGCGAGGCTGGTGGAGCCGAGCATGTCCTGGGCCAGCAGGGCACCGACGGTGACACCGGCGGCGAGCCCCGCGCCGCTGAGCACCTGGGAGGCGAACAGGACGCGCAGGATCCGGGGCTGGACCTGAGCGAGGTCGGGTGTGGGAGCCGTCGTGCTGCGGGGCGCGGTGCTTGTCATGTCCCTTTTCCGGAGCGGGTCATTGGTGCGGGTGAGTGGTGCGGGTGAGTGGTGTGGGTGAGTGTGCGGATCCGGTGGGCGGGCCGGCCGGTCTGGGCAGGAGGGGGGCGGTCATGGCACCGGCCCGAAGCCGGAGGGATTCACAGGTACGAGGCGGGAAGGGCATCGAGCGCGCCAGAAGTTGCCTGGACGGTTTGCGCTGCCCGCTCGCCGGCGGCCAGGGCGCCTTCGATGTGCCCGGCGTACTCGGTCGCCGTCTCGGTCGACGCCCTGTGCAGCCGCCCACCGAGAAGTGGTTGCCGGTAGAGGGGGGACCGAGGAGCGAGTAGTCGGTGAGGTGCTGCACGGTGGACGGGGCGGTCCAATGCTCTGCCGCCCAGTCCTGGACGTACAGGGCCACGGGGCATCCGGCGGGCGGGCGGAAGAGCCGGGCGAGCTGGGTGGTGACGGCCTGCTCGAAGCCGGGCGGACGGTGCGGGCGTGCGCGACCCCGAAGAGCGCGGCGGGCTCGCCGCCGGGTCCCGACATGTCGTGGACCTCCTGGAGCGGGCCGGTCCTGCTGAGCGCCGCACCGGCCAGCCCGCCCTCCCGCCAGAAGGCGGTCGGGTAGTCGGCGACGACCTTGGCGACGGCTCCCATCCAGACCGGGGTGGCCCGGGCCAGGCCTACGAGGTCGGCGGGGAGCGTGTCGCCGAAGTCGATGCGCTCCAGGGCGAGGGCCGGAGGGACGGCCAGGACGACGTGCTCGGCGTGGAGCGTACCGGCCGGGGCGAGCACGTCGAGGCCGTCCTGGCCGTTCGGGTGGATGGCGGTGACGGGCGTGTCCAGTCGAAGAGAACCTGGGGGCAGCGCTGCGGCGAGGGCGCCGGCGACGCCCTGGGTCCCGGCGGTGAAACGACGGGAGGGGGCCTCGATCAGGTTGCCGGTGAGGCGGCGCGTGCCGGTCGTCTCCTCAAACATCGTGTCGCCTGCGAGGTGTTGGTCGAAGGTCTCGAGGCCGCTGCGGGCGGCCAGGGTTCGTACGCGCTCCTCTCCGTCCCAGAACCAGGTGTCTCCCAGGTCGAGGGCCCGCCCCGGGCGTTCGGCGGGGGCGGAGAGCAGGCGTGCGCCGATGCGGTTGCGCGCCTTGAGGGCGACGACGTCACGGCCGGCGGCACGCAGCGCGGCGGCCGCCGCGAGTCCGGAGGCGCCGGCGCCTCCGCCGGCGCCGATCACGATGATGTCGTGACTGTCCTGGCGGGACATGTGTCGCTCCATTCCGAGCAGGCTGAACCCCCGGTGTCGTCGGTTGCTGCGGCATCGGGCTTCTGAGATGCCGAGCCGAAGTGTCGTGCAAGGCACGGAGGGTGTCCACCGCGCGACCGAGGACGACGTTCCCCAGCGTCAGCTCCCTCGGAACGGACTCCACCAATGGGGTGTCGAGCCGAATCCCACGTCAGGCTGCACGTGGCGGCAACTGCCCCCGTCGTTCGGACCATCGGGTCCGACGGCCCACCGGCGGTTCACCGAACGGAGCAAGGCCCGGGTGTGGGCCAAGCTCCACCGCCTGCTCCTGGACGAACTCGGTTCTCGCGGCGAGCTGGACTGGTCCCGAGGGATGGGGGTGCCGCCACAGCAGGGTCACAGTCCGGGTCTGATCGGCGCTGGCAACCGGCACCGCCGCACGCACCGCCTCCAGTGCCACGAACTCATGGACAGCTGCTGTGCGCACCGTCTCCTCCTGTGGTGCTGAGGGGGTCAGCCGCCGAGCGTGTGGCCGAACTGGGCGTCCTTCTCGGGGGCACCGAGCTTCACGGGGCTGAGCGTGCCGGCGCCTGTCGTGGTCAGGCCGCTCGCGGAGCCGTAGAGGTTCCACAGGGCACCCGAGTCGGCGAAGGCACCGTCCTCGCCGGGGGCCGTCGCCGTCAGGTCCGCCTTGCCGTCCTTGTTCAGGTCGGAGAGGCTCACCTGGCGGCCGAAGTCGTCGCCCGACTCGGAGACGCCCGGCACGCCGGCGGTGGACTGGTTGTAGGCGAGCGCGCCCTTGCCGGTCATGCCACCGGCGGACTTGGACGCGCCCTTGAGCAGGATCACCGCGCCGGTACCGGTGGCGGCACCGAGGCTCTCGCCGGGAACGCCGACCGCGACCTCCGCCCTGCCGTCGCCGTTCACATCACCGGCGCTGAGGGACGCGCCGAAGGCGTCGTGCGCCTCGCTCGCCCCGGGAACCCCCGCGGTGGCCTGGGTGATGACCTTCTTGCGCGTGCTGCTCGGTCCGGTGGAGCCGCCGTACTGGATGGTGATGCTGCCCGGGGCGTCGTCGATGACCTCGCTGACGGAACCGATGTCGCGGGTGATCAGGTCGCCGTAGCCGTCGCCGTCGACATCGCCGACGGTGCCGCTGTAGGCCGTGCCGAGGGCCTTGGCGGTGTGGCCGACGCCGGTCCTCGACCCCTTCCAGAAGCGGGCCTCGTGCTGCATCTCCTCGAAGCCGTGCGTGGTGACGATGTCGTCGACACCGTCACCCGTGAGGTCACCGGTGATGAAGGAGCGCAGACCCGAGGAACCGTCATCCGTGGTGATGCTGTCCTGGGTGCGCGTCTTGCCGTCGCGGGTGAACGGGCCGTACTGGATCGTCATCCCGGAGACGTCCGGGTCGTCGTTCGGGACGGAGTTCACGACGAGGTCGCGCTTGCCGTCGCCGTTGAAGTCACCGAGGGCGAACTCGGAGTACCGGTACGGCAGAACGGTGTTCTGGCCGGTGAGACCGTCCTTGGAGCCCCAGAGCACGGTCGGCTCGCCGCTGTCGCCGCCGCCCACCACGAGCAGATCGGTGTACGAGTCGCCGTCGAGGTCGCCGGGGAGGGTCTGGGCACCGAAGGCGAAGGTGTCCTGGAGGTCGCCGGGGACGCCGGGAGTGGCCCGGCTGATCATCTGGTGGCCCGCCGTTCCGGGCCCGGAGGCGGTGCCGTACACGACCGAGACGTAACCGGCCTTCTCCACACCGCCGACGGTGCCGAAGGGTGCCGCGACCGCGAGGTCGGCGTGTCCGTCGTGGTTGAAGTCGGTCATCGGTGTGCGGGGCGGCACGGGCACGGCCGACGCCGTGCCGGAGGTCGCGAAGAACGCGAGGGGGGTCGCGAGCGCGGTGACGGCGATCGCGACGGTGAGAGTGCGGCGGGGCACTGTGCCTCCTGAGCGGAACGTGTGTGACGTGACGGGAGACGGACCACGTCGAGTGAAGGTTGTACACCGCAGGAACTCGATTGCGAAGAGTGATGGCGTTGACCAGGAGGTGGCCATGAGTGAGGCGTTCACGTCGTGGCCCATGGCGTCCGTGACGAACAGGTTGAGGCTGTGCTGGTCGAGGGTCGAGGGAGTGGTCGCAGATGTCGCCGGCGGTGCCGGAGGCGGGACCAGGACGTCGGGGAGGCCGGTTGGGCACCACCGCCGCACGCAGCGCCCTGGCAGCGCTGTCCGGCTCCCGGCGGTCAGGTGTGGGAGAGGGCGAAGGAGACGAGGAAGCCGCTCACCGTGATCAGGCCGATGGCCAGGTGAGCGTCCTCGAACGCCTCGGGGATCATCGTGTCCGCGATCATGGCGAGGATCGCCCCGGCCGCCACCGCGGTCACCGCGGCGATCACGGCGGGAGAGAAGGACCCGACCACCGTGTATCCGAGGACGGCCGCCACCGTGCCGGCCGCGGCGATCGCGGTCCAGACACCGAAGACGTACCCCCGACCGCGGCCGGCCTTCTTCATACCCGCCGCGCTGGACAGCCCCTCGGGGACGTTGCTGATGAACACCGCAGCCACGGTCACCAGACTCACCGCACCGCCGTCCAGCAGACTCACACCGATGACCGCCGACTCCGGCACCCCGTCGAGCAGAGCGCCGAGCGCGAGCGCCATCCCGGATCCGCCCTGCTCAGCCTCCGAGGGCTGCGCTTTGGTCCGCTCGTGACCGGAGCGCTTGCGGTGACGCGCGCCCCGGCGGGCCAGCCACACATTGCCCCCGGTGTAGGCCAGGGCGCCGATCAGGGTGCCGACGGTCGCCGGAGCAAGCCCCGCCTGCTCGTACGCCTCCCCGACCAGCTCGAAGGAGACCGCTGAGATCAGCACCCCGGCACCGAAGGCCATCACCGTCGCGATCACCTTCTGCGGCACTCGCAGCCCGTAACCCAGCGCGGCACCGAGCAACAGCGCCGAACCCGCCACCAGCCCCCACAGTCCAGCTTCCACCACTTCCGCCATGCCGCCCCTTCTACCCGCTGTGCGCATGGGCATCAACGAGCGGCTGCAGCACACGCAACGCGTGCCTGGTCCAAGAATCCGGTCGACCGTGGCCGGTATCGATGGAGCACGCCGGCGCCTACGACGAGGCGCTGTCACCCCTGGCCGTCGCGCGCTCGCTCGGGCCACCGCGGCCCGCTCCCGGCCCGGTCGCGTTGCGGAGACCGCGTTCTCTCGGAGGCCTTCGCGGGGAGATGGCCCTCCGCCCACACGGTCAGGGCGGCCAGGGGAATGAGGAGCGCCCTGGGCTGGACGTCTGCGAGGTGCGCTGCACCCCGGACACCGTCATGGCCGGCTGACACAGCTTCCGCGGGGCCGTGCTCACCGTGCGCGCGGGCTTCGGCATGTCGGATGCCGAGGCCGCGCGATCCGTGGTGCTGGCGCGGCAGGCTCTCGAACCCCGCAAGCTCGGCGTCGCCTCCCGGCTCGACGCGGTCGCGGTGGGACGTGAACTCGGTCTGATCTGACCCGATCACGTGTCGCCACCGGGCGCGGACGGCACCGTACTGGTCGTCGACGACGTCGACCAAGCGTCGGTGCGCGCCCTGCTGACCCTGCTGTGGGACACCGGCCACCATGTGCTGGCCTTCGAGGAGACGACGGCCCGAGTGGTCCCCGAACAGTGTTCTCACTAACGGTAGTTGAGCTCGGCGAGCTCGGTGGCGAGCTTCTTCGGCAGGGACGTTCGGCCGAGCAGGGGGAGCACGGTGTTGCGTGCTCCCCGGGCCATCGGGTTGCGCGTGGTGGCGAGGCGGGTCATCCGGTGGGTGAAGGCGACCACCCGCCGGGCGACGGGGCGGCGCTGCGCCTCGTAGCCGTCGAGCTGCCCGTCGGCGAAGGCCCGGCCGAGGGCATGGCCGTCCTGGATGCCGGTGTTCATTCCCTGCCCGCCGGCCGGGCTGTGTACGTGGGCGGCGTCACCGGCCAGCAGCAGGCGCCCCGCCCGGTAGTGTTCGGCGACCCGGTGGTGCACCCGGAACCGTGACGACCATGCGAGGTCGGTGACCCGGGCCTGGCCGGGGGCGCGTTCGTCGAGCATGTGCTGGACGAAGCCGAGGTCCGGTGTGGCGGGAGCGTCGTCCACGGTGGCGACGACCCGGTAGTGGCCGCCCGGGAGCGGGGCGACGACGGCGAGGCCCGTGGTGCCGAAGGTGAGCGAGACCTCGGCGGGGCCCGGGGCCCAGTCCATCACCACGTCGGCGAGGACGAAGGACTCGGCGTAGGCGCTGCCGGTGAAACCGATGCCCGCCGCTTCGCGCACGGTGCTGTGCATGCCATCGGCGCCGACGGCGTACGCGGCGCGCAGCGTCCGGCCGGACGTCATGGTCAGTGTCACGCCGTCCTCGTCCTGGACGACGGAGGCGACCTCGTAGGGGCGGTGCACGTCGCCGCCGAGCGCGCGCAGCCGGTCCAGCAGCACGTTCTCGGTCTCGTACTGCGGGACCATGAGCGTGTACGGGTGGGGCGTGGCCAGCTGGTCGAACGGCACGGTCAGTAGTCTGCGGGCGCCGTCGCGGACGGCGAACCGGGTGACCTGGACGCCACGCGCGATCAGCTCGTCGGAGGCTCCCAGCTCGTCCAGGACCTCCAGGGTGCGGGCGTGGACGACGGCGGCACGCGAGGTGTTCGCACCCTCGGGCAGCCGGTCCAGGACGACGAAGTCGATGCCGGCCGAAGCGAGCGTGACGGCGAGCGCGAGGCCGGTCGGGCCGGCGCCCACGATGGCGACCTCCGTACGGTCGGGGAGTGTGGTGGTGTTCATGTCGTCTCTCCTCCAGGACACGTCAACGACTGCTTGCCAACACTTGTTGGCCAACGTTCGTTGACATGATGCGCGGCTGCGCACTGGAAAGTCAACATGTGTTGGCCTACAGTCGTTGACATGACGCAAGCCGCCAAGATCACCGGTACCGATCGGCGTTCGGACCGCACCAAGGCCGCGATCCTGCGCGCCGCACGCGAACGATTCGCAGCCCAGGGCTACGAACGCACCACCATCCGGGCCGTGGCCTCCGACGCCGGCATCGACCCGTCGATGGTCATGCGCTACTTCGGGAACAAGGCCCAGCTCTTCGACGCGACACTCGCCATCGACCTGCGCCTGCCCGACCTGACGGGCGTCCCGGCGGCCAGGCTCGCCCAGGCCCTGGTGCGGCACTTCATCGAACGCTGGGAGGGTGACCCGGCCGACGACGCCCTGCTCGTCCTGATGCGGTCGGCGGTCACCAACGAACAGGCCGCGGCGCGGATGCACGAGATCTTCGCGGCGCAGGTCGCCCCGACGCTCGCCGCCGCCCTGGGCCCGGAGTTCGCCGCGCGGCGCGCGGGCCTGGTCTCCGCGCAACTCCTCGGCCTCGGGCTCACCCGCTATCTGCTGCGCCTCCCGGCAGTGACCGCCCTGACGCCCGACGAGATCGAAAGAGGGCTGGCCCCGGCCATCCAGGCTGTCCTCGACCCCGATCAGGGCCGCTGACCACCACAATCGTCACACACCACCGCTGGACCGAGGCCGACGCACGGGAACGCCGGACGCCGGACGCCCGCAGCGGACTCGGGCATGCCGCCCTGGCTGCGGTCGCCGGTCAGGACAGCGGGGCAGGAGGACGTAGCTGTGGCGGACAGGTCCGCGATGCCGGCCGTGAGGCCGACCGCGACGGCCATCTGCCGCACGGTCACAGGGTTACTGGCCTCGACCACGAGCGTCATGACGTGGTCGTCCGCGAGCGTGCACACGGGTGACCCGAGTGCACGCTCGGCATGGCGGAAGGTATGGGAGGTGTGTGCCGGAGAGTGGTGACGCGTACCTGCCGGGTGGCCTCCCGCCGAGGAGTACGCCGGCTTGCTCCTAGCGGTTGGTCTGCGCGGCGCCGTCAAGGACCTGGCGCAGTCGATGCGCGAACTCGTCCGGCTTCCCCGCATATCCGAACTGTCCGTCCAAGAACCCGCCGTGATGGCTCGGGAACACGCTCACCTGCTGTCCGAGCAGTTCAGCGGCCGCGACGGAGGTGCGGCCGGTCAGCACATCCTTGGATTCCTCGCCCACAGCGATCACGACACGGGTCGGCGCAGCGGCGATCGCGTCGGCATCCGGCCGATAGCTGCTGACCGCCCAGGACCGGTCGGACAGCAAGGGATCGTCGCGTGAGCCATCGTCCACCGTGGGCATCCCGAACTCGGCGGGATCGGCCTCCGGCCGTGCGAAGTACGCGTCGGTGAACTCTCCCTTCCACGAGGTCATCGCCACGAACGCAGCCATCCCGGCCCCCCATCCCCGCTTCTCGTAGGCCTCACGCACTCCGGCCCACGCCCGCACGGCTGCCGGGCCGTCCGGCGGGAGGGTGATGAGCGGCGGCTCGTGCGCGACCAGGGTCGTGATGTCTGCCGGATACTTCGCCACGACCGCGAGAGCGGTGACGGCTCCCCCGCTGCTGGCGAACATCTCCACCGGCCCGGCCCCGAGCGCCTCGATGACGGCGTGCACGTCGTCGGCCTGGGTCTGCGGCGTGTGGTCGACCCGCCCGTCCTTACGCGTGCTGCGACCGAGGCCGCGCGGGTCATAGGTGACCACGGTCCGCTCGGGCAGGCGCGCGGCGAGCGCGGCGAAGCCGGTAGCGTCCATGGGCTGCCCGATCATGAACAACGGCGGGCGTCCATCGGTGGTCGGCAGCGGCCCGCGAACGTCATGGACGAGGTCCGCGCCGGCTGTCTCGAGTGTGTGAGTCTCCATACCTGTGCAGACCGGCCCCGTCCCCGAAACTCATCGGTGCTGCGGGCATCGCAACCGTCGGGCAGCTCACCCGGCTGCTCGGCATATCGGCCGCGTGCGTGGGCGAGTACACCGCGACGACTTCTCTCAGCGTGGGTGGTCGTCCTCGGGCCGGCTGCGCGGGGGTTGTCCGCGCGCGGTACGCCAGCGCGACCGGGTCTGCTCGACGATGCCGTCCCACTGGCGGCGGACCTCGTCCTGGGAAGGGCGCAGGCCCTGCCGGATCCGGAGGAGTTCCTCTCGTACCTCCCGCCCCAGTGCCGACGACAGGACGAGGACGAGCATGGCGCCGAAGAGGACCGAGGCCATCCCGAACGCCGCGCCGGCCGCGCCGTAGCGCGAGACGTAGGAATTGAACAGGCGCGGCAGGTAGACGGTCGCGAGCACCGAATAGGCCGCGGTCAGAACAGCAGCGCAGACCGCGAACGGGAGCAGGGCCGCCCCGGCGAGCCGCTTCGCGGAGAGGATCCGGCCGCTGAAGGTGAGGAAGACGGTGGTGACCGGCACCTCGCACACCGCGGCTGCCAGCCCCAGCCGTCCCCCGCCCAGAGCCACGTAGAGCCAACCGATCACCGCGGTGTAGAAGCTGAGCACGCAGATCCACCACAGGCCGTTGCGCGTGTTGCGCACACCGAGCGGCTTCAGCTCCCAGGTCTGCTCGAACAACCGCTGCATGGTCCGGGAAAAGCTCAGCACCGAGATCGCCAGAAACACCGTCCCGAAAACACCGACGCCGGCACTCGCGGCTTCGGCGGAGAACACCGCCCGGACCGCCTCGGCACCTTCACCGGTGAGGCCGTAACGGTTGATGATCCGGTCCGCGGACTCACCGCCGAAGACGGCACCGCTCAGCACCGCCAGCGGGATCAGCGCGGTCAGCGCACCGGAGGCCAGAGCCATCGAGCGGTCGAAACCCGCGATCCTCTGGAACCGGCCGACGACACGCAGCACGAACGAAGGACGCAGCCAGAACGTCGGCGTTCTGATGAGCCGCTCGCGGTTGATACCCGCCTCCCGCTCTCCGCCCGTTCGAGGTCGTATAGGGCGAATCGAGCCTAAGGGAGCTTCGGACCCGGATCGGCGGGCGACACAGGAACGAGGCGGGGGACGTACCGCGGCCCTGATGCCGAGCCCCACGAGGACGACCGCGGCAACACCCGGCACGAGCCGCCGCCTGCCGATGTCCGCCGCTCGGCACGAACCCGTCGTCGACGCCACCGAAGATGTCGTCCGCCTGCACTGCCGGACGGGATCTACGGCCGCGCGGCGTGGCCGTGGAGCCCGAGCCTGGTGATCGTGCGGCGGAGCGCGGTGCGGATCGCCTGCGTTGTCGACGGGTCGAGCGGTGCGGAAAGGTGGTCGATCTCCAGACCCGCGACGACCGAGAGGATGATCTCCGCGTCCGTCTCGGGATCGTCCGAGCCGAGCCGGGTCGCGACGTGACCGACCTGGATCTGCAGGGCCTGGCGCCAGGCCCGCGAGACACGCGCGAGATCCGGCCTACGGGTTGCTTCGATCAGGAACTCGTACTCCGCGACCAGCCTCGTTCGTGCCTCGGTCAGTCCGTGCTGGATGAACGCCGTGAGGTGCTCGGCGATGTCGTCGGCGTGGTCGCCGTCCACCACACCCGCGAAAGCCGCGAGGACCCGGTCCGCCTCCCGGCGGGTGTGCAACTCGAACGCCGCGAGGATCAGGTCGTCCTTGGTCTTGAAGTAGTAGCCGAGAGCTCCGAGCGGCAGGCCCGCTTCCGTCGCGATGGCCCGCATGGACAGCCCGGCCAGTCCCTTGTCCCCGATGACCCGCAGGGCCGCATCAAGGATGGCCGCCTTGCGGACCCCACCGCGCTCGGTCAGTACGGGGGTGTCTCGTTGCTGGGCGGATCCGCCGGGCCGGCTCATGTCTTTCCTCGTCCCCTTCCCCTGTGGGTGACCGTCGGGCGTCGCACGACGGCAATGCATGGCGCAGTGGCCGCACGGTAGCAATCGCGGAGCAGTCCGCCTGAGCGGTGAGGCAGCCGCAGCCTACCACTCAAGCTGAACTGGTACGAACGTACAACTCATACTGAGTCGTGGATATGCAGGTCGTGAAGTCATTGCCAGGGCGCTCCAAGCTGCCTACTGTGACGAACGTCCAACTCATTCACGCCATCGCGCGTCCAGGGATCCGAGGGTGAGCACCACATGAACCCGACCAACGCCGACGGCCGGCCCGTCGCGATCATCACCGGGGTCGGCAGTGCGTCCGGCATCGGCTTCGCATGCGCCGAGCGATTGGCCGACGACTTCTCGCTGATGATCACCTCGACCACCGCGCGGATCCATTCGCGGGTTGCCGAGCTGGCGGGCAGCTGCCCCGTCCGTGGGGTCGCGGGGGATCTCACCGACGCCCGGTTCGCGGAGTCGGTGGTGGCCGAGGCGCTGGACGTCTTCGGGCGGATCGACGTTCTGGTCAACAACGCCGGGATGGTCTCGGTGGCCGATCCCGAGGACCCGTCCAGCATCGCCACCGCCTCGGACGAGCAGTGGCGTTCCGCCCTGGCGCGCAATCTCGACACCACCTTCCACATGACCCGCGCCGCCCTCCGGCCGATGCTCGAGCGCGGGTACGGCCGGGTGGTGAACATGTCGTCGCTCTCCGGCCCGGTGATGGCGTACAAGGGCGACGTCGCCTATCACACGGCCAAGGCCGGCCTGATCGGCCTCACGCGCTCGACAGCCATGGACACGGCCCCTCGGGGCGTCACGGTCAACGCCGTCGCCCCCGGCTGGATCGCCACCGGAGGGCTGGACGAGCACGTCGACGCCCTCGGGGCGGCAACGCCGGTGGGTCGCGCCGGGCGTCCCGAGGAGGTGGCCGCTCTGGTGGCGTTCCTGGCCTCGCCGGAGTCGTCCTACGTCACGGGACAGCTGTTCGTGGTGGACGGCGGCAACTCCATCCAGGAGGAGCGCGGACTGGGCCCGACAGGCGCCCCCGCGTCACTTTTCACGCATTAGCTCTTTGCGTGCCCGTATGGCCTTTTACCCGCACTGCCCATTGCCAGGAGGAGCGAAGAATGGATCTGAACTATCTGTCGGCCGAGGAAATGCTGGGGGCGTTTCGGCGGCGCGAGCTGTCCCCGGTGGAAGTCCTGGACTCGCTGATCGAGCGGGTCTCCAAGACCGGCGAGGTCAACGCGGTCGCCGAGGAGATGTTCGACGAGGCCCACGAGGTCGCGCGCGCCGCCGAGGCCAGGTACGCGGGGAAGGGTCCCGCACCCCGGGCGCTCGAAGGTGTCCCGGTCGCGGTGAAGGAGGAGATGCCGATCGCCGGCCGGTCCCATCGCCTCGGCTCCCTGCTGACCGAGGGCACCGTCGCGACGCGGACGCAGCCGATGGTCCAGCGGCTGATCGACGCCGGTGCGGTCCTGCACCTGCGGACCACGACACCGGAGTTCTCGATCGCCGTGACCACCCACTCCGAGCTGTGGGGCGTCACACGCAATCCCTGGAACCTCGACTACAGCCCCGGCGGTTCGTCGGGCGGCTCGGGTGCGGCACTGGCTGCCGGACTCGCCCCCCTGGCCACCGGCTCCGACATCGCGGGCTCCATCCGGGTGCCGTCGGCGCTGTGCGGTGTCGTCGGGTTCCGACCCCCCTACGGACGGGTTCCGTCGCTGCCGCCGCTCAGTTTCGACACGTACTGCCAGGACGGGCCGATGGCTCGCACGGTCACCGACTGTGCTCTCTTCCAGAACGTCATCGCCGGACCGGACCTCGTGGACCACGTCTCGGTACCCGCTGCTCCACCTCTCCCAACGACCTTCGGATCCTGTGCGGGACTGAAGGTCGCGCTCGCGGTCACCATCGGCGACTTCCCCGTCGTCCCCGAGGCGGCGGCCAACATCGAGCGGTTCGCGAACGCCCTGCGGGACGCCGGGGCCGAGGTGACCCCGGTCGAGATCCCGATCACCCGCCAGTCGATCATGGCCACCGCATTCGCCCACTACGGCCTCCTCCTCGGTCCGTCCGTACGGGAGTGCGCACCGGCCGACGACCCGAGGTGGTCCCGGAACGTCCTCGACGTCGTCGAGGCGAGCGAGGCGGCCCTGAAGAAGCTCGGCGCCCTGCGGACCTTCGAGGAGGAAGGCCGTATGCACGCCGTACTCGCCGGGATATACCGCGACCACGACGCCCTCATCTGCCCGACCCTGGCCACCACCGGCTACCCGGCGGACGCCACCTCCGCGGAGTCCGTGGAGCTTGCCGAGGGCGTGCGGTTCGCCAACCTCGTGAGCCAGTGCCTGACCCAGCTCTTCAACATCGCGAGCCGGCATCCGGTCCTCAACGTGCCCTCGGGCCGCGCCGGCAACGGTGTGCCGACCGGGGTGCAGATCGTCGCCCGGCCGTTCGACGATCTGACGGCGTTCCGTCTCGGGGCGGCCGCCGAGGCACGTCTCGGCCTCTGGAGCGACCCGGACTGGCGTCCGAGGATGGCCCACCGTGGCTGAGACGCAGCGGTCGTCCACCGACGAAGCCACCGCCGACGTCTCCGTCCACGCCGCCCCCGGCGCCGGCACCGGCACCGGCACCGGCACCGGCACCATGCTGTCGGAGCAGGACGCGGCCCGCCTCCTTCGTGAGGAGTGGGGAATCGACGGCCGGCTCACCGACCTGGGCAGCACGCAGGACCAGATCATGCTGGTCGAGGACGCCGGGAACGGGCGACGACACGTCCTGAAGGTGACCCTGGCCGACGGCGGTGCCGAGGCGGCCCACGCCGAACACCTGGCGATCCGTCACTTCCGGTCCCGGGATCCTGGTCTCGTGGTGCCGACAGCCGTCCCGACTCTTCGGGACCATGACCTGGTCGACCTCGACGGGCTCCGCATACAGCTGCTGGACTGGGTGCCGGGCACACCGCTGGGCTCTGTCGCGCACCTCTCGCCGAGGGCGCTGCGCTGCCTCGGCCGACTGGCCGCGCGATCGGTCAGCGCACTCGCCGGGTTCGACCACCCCGGGCTGCACCGCCGCTCCTCATGGGATCCGCGCCACGCGGTCCAGACCGTGTCGGGCCTCACCGGCCACTTCACGGACGCGGAGAACGCACTCTTCGAGCGGGCACTCGCTCCGGTCGCCGAGCTCATCGCTGCCGACACCGCCGGAGATGCCGCCGGGCGACTGCCGGTACAGGCCGTGCACACCGACATCCACGAGCACAACGTGGTCGGTGACGTCGATGCCGACGGAGAGTTCGCGCCGACCGGGATCATCGACTTCGGTGACCTGGTGTGGACGTGGCGGGCCGCCGAGATCGCGACACCGATGCTGGCCGCCGTCGCACGTGCGCCCGAGGACCCGCTGGGAGCGGTGCTGCCCGTCCTCGCCGGGTACCTCGACCGGCTGTCGTTGTCCGAGGCCGAGGCGGACGCGCTCTGGACGCTGGTGCGTGCGCGTGCCGTGCTCTGCGCGGCGCTCCAGACCCTCGCGTCGCAACAGGATCCCGACGACGAGGGGGCGGCCGAGGTCGCCGCCGAGGACTGGCGGGCGTTGCGCGCCGTGCTGGAGACCGACCCGGCGCTCGCGACGGCGGTGGTGCGCCGGGCCTGCGGCTTCGACGCGCCGGAGACCGACCTGGCCGAGCTCGTCGCCCGGCATTCGCCGAGCCCGGTCCTTCTCGGCCAGGAGTCCGGTCCGCTCCGGCCGGTCGATCTGAGCGTCGAGTCGGAGCTGTTCTCGGCGGGCGACTGGCCGGACGGCGGAGCCTTCCCACCGCTCGGGTCCGACGCGGAGACGGCCGTCGGGCGCTTCGACGAGGTCCGTCTCGGCCGGCCGGACCTCACCGACCGCGCGCCCGCCGCACTGCATCTGGGGGCTGATCTGTTCGTCCCCGTCGGCACGGAGGTCTTCGCCCCGTTCGACGCCACGGTGGTCCGGGCCGAGGCCCGAGCCGTCGTGTTGCAAAGCCGCGTCGACACCACCACGTTCTTCGTCCGGCTCGCCGGAGTGGCCGCGCACGTCCCCGTCGGGCACACCGTGCGCCGTGGTGCCGAGGTCGCCGTGGTCGCGCCGTCCACCGGCCCGCTGCCCGCCCATGTCCACGTCCAGCTCGGGCTCTCACCCGACCTGCCGGGCCACGGCAGGGTCCGGGACCGTGCGGCACTGCTGACGCTCTGTGCGGACCCGTCGCCGCTCGTCGGGACGCCCGTCCGGGCGGAGCAGGGAACGACGGTCGAACGTGTGCAGGAGCGGCGGGCGAAGTACGTGGCCGGCGCCCAGTCGACGTACTTCGACCATCCCGTACAGATGGTCCGGGGCCGGCGGCACTGGCTCTACGACAGCGCGGGCCGACGGTACCTCGACATGATCAACAACGTCGCGGTCGTCGGGCACTCGCACCCCGCGCTCACCAAGGCGGCGGCTCGGCAGATGGCACTGCTCAACACCAACTCCCGCTTCCTGTACGACGCCATGGGCGAGTACGCGGAACGGCTCGCCGCCACCCTGCCCGAGGAACTGCACACCTTCTTCTTCGTGAACTCGGGCAGCGAGGCCGTCGATCTCGCCGTCCAACTGGCCCGGATCCACACCGGGCGACGCTCGGTGGTCGCCGTCGAAGGCTCCTACCACGGCTGGACCTCGGACGTGTTCGCCCTGGACACGCTTCCCCATGACCGCCCGCGCTGGCGCGAGGAACTCGACGGACACGTCCACGTCACCGAGACGCCCGACCCGTACCGGGGACGGCACGGTGCGCGCGCGGAACCGTACGTGGAGTCCGTGCGGCGAGCCTGCGCCGAAGCCGGCCCCGGCGGTGGCGTGGCCGCGTTCGTGTCCGAACCCCTGCTCGGCAGCCAGGGAGGAATCGTTCCCCCGCCGGGGTACCTGGCCGGGGCCTACGCCGCCGTGCGCGAGGCGGGCGGGGTGTGCATCGCCGACGAGATCCAGGTCGGGATGGGGCGGACCGGTCCGGCCTTCTGGGCGTTCGAAGGCCAGGGCGCGACCCCCGACATCGTCGCCGCTGCGAAGGCGACCGGCAACGGACATCCCCTCGGTGTCGTCGCGTGCCGGGCCGAGATCGCGGCGGAGTTCGGCCGACGAGCCGGGTTCTTCTCCTCCACCGGCGGCGGCCCGGTCTCGTGCCGGATCGGTACGGCGGTCCTCGACGTCCTGCGTGACGAACGCCTGCCGGAGAACGCGCGCACGGTCGGCGCGTATCTCGGCGGAGAGCTCAACACCCTGGCGGCGCGCTTCCCCGAGATCGGCGCCGTCTACGGGGAGGGCCTCTACCGCGGGGTCGACATCGTCGTACCGGGCGGCGACAAGGAGCCGGCGCCCGCTGCCGCGACCCAGATCTGCGAACGCATGCTCGAACTCGGTGTCGTCATCCAGCCCACCGGAGTCGAGCTCAACGTCCTGAAGATCAAGCCGCCCCTCTGCTTCGACACACCGGCCGCCGACTACTTCCTCGCCCGGTTCACCCAGGTGCTCGATGAGCGGGCGCGGTCCCGCGCGGCCTCGGCCCGGTCGGTTCACCGGCACCCCACGACCGTGCAGGGTGGCCAGGGAAAGGAATGAGAGCCCATGACCGGAACACCCGCCTCTGAAGCCGGGATCGAACCGCACCACGTCGATCCGGTGCCCGAATCCCACCGCCGAGGGCGCCCCCGCGACCTCTTCCACGTGTGGTTCGCCTCCAACCTCAACGTCGGCAACGCCATCTTCGGCGCGATCATCTACTCGGTCTGCCGCAGCATCCCGCTCGCGTTGCTCGCCGCCGTCATCGGCAACGTGGTCGGGACCGTCCTCATGGCCCTGCACTCGATCCAGGGTGCCAGGCTGGGGATTCCCCAACTGATCCAGAGCCGCGGCCAGTTCGGCTACCTCGGTGCCCTGGTGCCCGTCGTGGTGGGGTCCGTCATGTACGTCGGGTTCACGGTCTCGGTCTCGCTCGCGGGCGGTATCGCGCTCAAGGTCGCCACGGACGGCAGGATCCCGCTGCCCCTGGCCACGTCCCTGGTCGCCGCGCTGAGCGTGGTCCCCGCACTGATGGGCAACCGGGCCATCCACGTCGTCGCCCGCTGCGCGACGTGGCCGCTCACCGTCAGCCTGATCGTCGTCAGCGCCTACACGCTCGTGCGAGGGGACGGCGTGGCGGTGACCTCCGGTCCGGTGTCGCTCACGTCGTTCCTCGCCGGCACCGGGGTCGCCGTGACGTTCGCGCTCACCTACGCGACGGCCGTCTCGGACTACTCCCGCTACCTGCCGAGCGACGCTTCGGGCCGGGCGGTCTTCTGGTGGACGGCGGCCGGGGTGTTCCTGTCGTCCACCTTCTGCTGCGTCATCGGTGTGCTGCTCGCGGCCAGGTTCGCGGCCGCGGACGTCTTCCAGAGCGCCAGTGCCGCGCTCGGCGGGGGCGCACTCGCGACCGTCGTCCTGGTGGTGACCGCCCTGGGCCTGGCCGTGACGAACATGCTGAACCTCTACGGCGGGATGCTGAACCTGATCACCGGCCTCTCGACCTTCGTCAAGATCCCGAACTCGTTCAGGACCCGTGCGGCGATGATGCTGCCGACCCTCGTCATCGGAGTGGGCCTGGCCGTCACGGCGTCACAGGACTTCACCGGCAACCTGACGGCGTTCCTGTCGTTCCTGCTCCTGCTCCTCATTCCCTGGGGAGCGGTGAACCTGGTGGACTTCTACCTCGTCCAGCACGGAGAGTACGACGTTCCCGGCATGTACACCCGCAGCGGGAAGTACTGGAGCGATCGGGCCACGTGGACCCACTACGGAGTCAACCTCAAGGTTCTCATCGCCTTCCTGGCCGGCGTGGTGTCCGGCATCCCGGCCATGAGCAACGCCTGGTACGTCGGGCCCGTCGCGCGACGATTCGCCGACGCCGACCTGTCCTGGATTCCCGGCATGGTCGTCACCTCGGTCGTCTACCTGGCGCTCGTCCGCGCCGGCCGAGGAGAGCCGCCCACGGCAGTCGCGCGCCCGCACGGGGCATCTCCCCTGTGACCCGGGCCCCTGCACTACGCGCCGCTCCCCCACCGGGGCCTCGGCCCGGCACGCCGGCCGAGCCGCAGGTTCATGGGTGGACGTGTTCGGTCCGTCCGGCGCCGGTGATGCGGAAGGACAGATGCGCGCCGTGGGGTGTGTCCTGGACCGTCAGGGTGCCTCCGTGGGCGGTGGCGATGTCGCGGGCGATGGCCAGGCCGAGTCCGGATCCGCCCGCGTCGCGGGCCCGGGCCTCGTCCAGTCGGTGGAAGCGCTGGAACACCCGCTCGCGGGAGGCGGCCGGGATGCCCGGGCCGTCGTCGATGACGTCCAGTCCGTCGGCCGTGACCTTGATGGTGATCCGGGAGGCGGCGTGACGGACCGCGTTGGCGACCAGATTGGCGACCATGCGTTCCAGGTGAGAGCGGGTGCCGGTCACGATGACGTCGGACTCCAGCTCCAGCACGATCTTCACGGGGGCCGGGCGTGCCGCGGCCTCGGCCGCCACTTGCGCCAGATCGACATCGGCCCCCATCAGTGGTTCGCCGCCGTCGAGCCGGGCGAGGAGCAGCAGATCACCGGTCAGCTCCTTGATGCGGGCCACGTCGGTCAGGGCTTCGGTGACGAGGTCGGGTGCCTGCGTCATCCCGAGTTCGAGCCGGGCGCTCAGCGTGGCGACGGGGTTGCGCAGTTCGTGGGCGGCGTCGGCGACGAACTGCTTGTGCCGGTCCACCGCGGACTCCAGCTGGCCCAGGGTGACGTTCATGGTCCGGGCCAGGCGTGCCACCTCGTCGCGGGTGACGGGCTCGGGGACCCTGCGGTGGAGGTTCTTGGCGGTGATGTCGGCGAAGGTGGCCCTGATCGATTCCACGGGGGCCAGCACCCTGCCCATCAACTGCCATGTCATGACGGCCATCAGCACCACCAGCGCCGGGACACCCACCAGGAGCAGCTGCTCGAGCGTGTCGAGGGCGTTGCGGACGGGGGCCAGCGAGACCCGGGCCTTCACCGTCACCGGGCCGTCGACGGTGTCCACGACCTTGCTGGCGGTCGCGTAGCCGCCGGCCATCACCACCTTCTCCCCGCCCGTGCCGGCGCCGTGCCCGCTCTTCGGCGGTGTCGACGACGCGCCGCCGTCCTCGCCGGGTGGAGCCGTGAGGATCGGGTCCTCCTTGAGGGCGGCGGCGTCGGCCCTGACCTTCCGGGTGGCCTCGTCGGCGACGCCGCCTTCCAGACTGTCGCGCAGCGTGAGGATCAGCACGAGGGAGGCCGCGGTCAGTACCGTGGCGACGATGACGGTCGCGGCCAGGGTCACCCGCAACCGCACCGACAGCCGGTTCACGGACGCTCCAGAAGGTAGCCGCTGCCTCGCACCGTCGTCAGGGTGCGGACCGCGAACGGTGCGTCGATCTTGCGGCGCAGGGCACTGACGTACACCTCGACGATGTTGGGATCGCCCTCGAAGGCGAAGTCCCAGGCGTGCTGGAGCAGTTCCGTCTTGGTGACCACTTGGCCGGCCCTGCGGGCCAGCAGGTGCAGCACCGCGAACTCCTTGGGAGTGAGCGCGATGTGCACGCCGCCGCGCCGGGCGCACGCCGCCGCCGGGTCCACCTGCAGATCCCCCACCTCGATGACGGCGGGCCGTTCCTGAGCCCCGCGGCGGACGAGGGCCCGCAGCCGCGCCAGCAGCACCGCGAAGGAGAACGGTTTGGCCAGGTAGTCGTCCGCGCCACTGTCCAGCGACTGGACCTCGTCGAGTTCACCGTCCATAGCGGTCAGCATCATGATCGGCGTCCAGTTGCCGGACTCGCGCAACTTCCGGCACACGGCGAAGCCGTTGAGGCCCGGCAGCATCACGTCCAGCACGATCGCGTCGTACCGGTGCTCACCGGCCATCCAGACGGCCTCACTGCCGTCGCCGACCACGTCCACGGCGAAACCCTTGTCCACCAGTCCCGATTTGATGACGTCGGCGAGTCGTAGTTCGTCCTCGACCAGAAGCAGGCGCATCCGTTCAGTTTCCGCCATTCGAGCTGAAAAAATCCTGAAGACGGCCTTCAGAAGCGTTTCAGGCACCGCCCTGCACGCTTGCCGCCATGAACACGACCAACACGACCACCCCAAGCCTCCGTGTCAGGCGTCTGACGGCGACCGGCGTGCTCGCCACCCTTGTGCTCGCCGGATGCGGGACCAGCCAGGCCGCCATGGCCCCGGGTCGGAACAGCTCCACGCCGAAGGCCCTCCCCGACATCTGCGCGGCCTCCACACAGCGAAACGGCATCGTGCACTGCACGAAACCGTTCCCGGGAACGAAGCCGATCCGACTGCCGGCCGACCCGTCCGGCACACAGCGCTACGGAGCCCTCAAGCGCCACGGAACGAAGTTCCACACCCGCGGCGGCGATCTGCCGCTCGCCGCCGCCGTCGCCAGGCAACTGACAGCGGACGTTGAGGACGGCCGTACCGCCTACGCGAACACGATCTACCTCGCGACGATCTCCAAAGGCACCGTCACCACGATCAAACCGGTCGCGGACATCGACGAGAACGCCGTCCTGCAGGCCGCCTTCGCGGGCCGGGCCATGGAGGGCACCATCGGTGTCCGCACCCGACAGGGTGACTACGCCTCCGACGCGACCCTCCCCGTCCGTATCGAACTCGCCAAGTCACCGGTCCACGGGGAACTGACCGGCAGGATCACCAACGCGACCAAGGCCGTTCGAAGCGCCAAGGGCTCGTGCCTCGCCCCTCTCAACCGCACCGAGGCGAATCCGCTTGTCGGAGGGTTCACCGCCAGGATCACGCTCGAGCGTTACCCGTCCATGCATGTGGCGTACGACGACGAACTCGTCCTCAGGTGGAAGAGCGGCGCGAGCAACATGGGCCACGCGTACTACCCGAGCATCGCGACCCTGCTCGGCGGAGACCCCCTCGGCCGGACCTGGCAGGCAGGGCTCCACGGCACACCGACGGCCGGCCCGGGCCTCGACCTCCGCCTCGTCAGCGGCGGCGGTGGAACCTGCTGACGACATGACCGGACAATCACCCCGCCCCTACGGCACCCCCACCGCACCCCGCGTGGCCGTCCGCGGCGAAGCCCACCTCGAAGTCGACCCCGACCTCGCCCGTATCGGCATCACCGTCGCCGCCCGCGGCACCGATCGAGGCGGCACCCTCAGCGACCTCACCCGCCGGAACACCGCCGCCCTCGACCTCGTCAGAAGCTACGGTGACGTCGTCGAACGCCTGGAGACCGGCACGCTGGCCATCACTCCTCAACTCACCGAACGCGGCCGCCGCGAACACGTCCGCGCCTACCACGGCCACGTCCGCACCACCGCCGAACTCACCGACTTCACCGCCCTCGGCGAACTCACCACCCGCCTCGCCGAACTCGACCTCACCGGCGTCGACGGTCCCTGGTGGACCCTGCGCCCCGACTCACCCGTCCACCGCGCGGCACACCGCACCGCCGTCCACGACGCCGTCCGCTGCGCCCGCGCATACGCCGAGGCGCTGGACGCCACACTTGTCGCCCTCCTCGAACTCTCGGACAGCGGCCTCAACGCCCCGGTGCCGGCCGATCACGGCTTGCACGGCGCTGTCAGCACCGAGGGCTTCGACGGAGCCGAACCGCCGGACGCCCTCCACCTGCAACCCGAACGACAGATCGTCACCGCCCACGTCGAAGCCCATTTCGTCATGACGCCACCACGACTGTGACCCAAGCCGCGGATCGTCGAAGCGGGACCAGAGGGCGGCGAAGACGATCGGGGCGGGTACCGCCCTGCCGGCCGGTGGAGAGCCCTCCAGGGCGGGCTGTCCGTGCGACCGGTCGGCGGCCTTGTCCAGCCACTCGGCGGGGGTGGACCCGACGGTTGCCGGATGGGCGCGGGGCGGACGGGCTCGCAGGCTGGAGGCATGACACACCGTGCGCGGCGCAAGGAGCCCGACACCCCCCTCCCCCCACCGGCCGACGAACCGGGGCATGACGTGGTCCCTCGCGGGGGCGACTTCCTGGAGTTCCTCGGCCTGGTGCTGGGGGCGGGCGCCCTCGTCCTGCTCGTCGTACGCCCTGAGATACCCGAAGCGTTGGTGCGTGCCCTCTCCTCGGGCACCGCCGGACTCGTCCGCTGAACCGCCACACGATCACGCCCGGCCCGCCGCAGCCTGTCGCGGCGCCGGACGGACCGCAGAAGGAAGGAAAGCTGTGAACACCGCATCCGCCCCGACGACGGATGAGACGTCCCTGTCTGCCCGGGAGACGGTCAGAGCGCTGTACACGTATGTCCGGCCGCACCGTTGGGCCGTCGCCCTCGGTCTGCTGTGCGCCCTGGTGGGCGCCGCCGGAGGGCTGTTGCAGCCGTTGGCCACCAAGGCGCTGGTGGACCGGCTGGCGTCAGGTGGGACCATCACCGGGATCCTGATCGCCCTCACCGTCCTGGTGGTGCTCGGCACCGCCGTGGAGGCGTTCGGCGCGTACGTGCTGGAGCGGACGGCGGAGTCGGTGGTGCTGGCCGCCCGGCGCACCGTGGTGGGGCGGCTGTTGCGGCTGCGGATCGCGGAGTGGGAGCGGATCCCGCCGGGCGATCTGATGTCCCGCGTCACCTCGGACACGACCCTGCTGCGGGCGGTCAGCACGCAGGCGGTCGTCTCCGCGGCCACGGGCGCGGTCGCCTTCGTCGCGGCGGTCGTGATGATGGCGTTCCTGGACGTCGTGCTGCTGGGCGTGACGCTCGGTGTGGTCGTGCTGGTCGGCGGGGCCACCCTGCTGGTGATGCCGAGGATCGCGCGGGCCACCGAACGTTCGCAGGAGGCGGTCGGGGAGATCTCCGTCGCGCTGGAGCGGGCCTTCGGGGCCTTCCGCACGGTGAAGGCGTCCGGTGCCGAGGCGCGGGAGACCGCCCGGGTGGACGCGGCGGCGCGGCGGGCGTGGCGGCACGGTGTGAAGAGCGCGAAGTGGGAGGCCGTGGCCGGCTCGGCCGACGAACTCGCCGTCCAGCTCGCGTTCCTGGCGGTGCTCGGGGTCGGCGGGGCGCGGGTGGCGTCCGGCGAGATTCCCGTCTCGACCCTCATCGCCTTCCTGCTCTACCTCTTCTACCTGATCGAGCCGGTCTCCAGGCTGGTCGAAGCCGTGTCCTCCTACCAGGAGGGGGCGGCAGCGATCTCCCGGATCACGCAGGTGGACCACCTGGCGACCGAGCCGGCCGACCGTGCACCGGTCAGCCTGCCCGAGCAGGGGGCGGCGGCGTCCGGTCCGGCGTCGGTCCGCTTCGAGGACGTGTCCTTCCGCTACCGCTCCGGCCTCCCGCATGTCCACCAGCAGGTGAGCTTCGAGGTTCCGGGCAGCGGGACGACGGCCTTCGTCGGTCCCTCCGGTGCGGGCAAGTCGACGGTGTTCGCGCTCATCGAACGGTTCCACGAGGCCACCGGCGGCCGGGTCCTCGTCGACGGCAAGGACGTCCGGGACTGGTCCCTGGCCGAACTGCGGTCCGCCATCGGGTACGTGGAGCAGGACGCCCCGGTGCTGGCAGGCACCCTGCGGGAGAACCTGGTCTTCGCGGCGCCCGGCGCGACGGACGACGACATCCGTGAAGTCCTGGACCGGACGAGGCTCGATGCCCTCGTCGAGCGCCTGCCCCACGGCCTCGACACCCCGGTCGGACACCGCGGTTCGAAGCTGTCGGGCGGCGAACGGCAGCGCGTCGCCATCGCTCGCGCCCTGCTGCGGCGGCCCCGGCTGCTGCTCCTGGACGAGGCGACCTCGCAGCTCGACGCCGTCAACGAGCTCGCGCTGCGGGACGTCATCACGGAGGTGGCCCGCGAGACCACCGTGCTGGTGGTGGCCCACCGTCTGTCGACGGTGACCGGCGCCGACCGGATCGTCGTCATGGACGCCGGACGGGTCCGCGCCGTCGGCACCCACGAGGAACTGGTGACCGAGGACCCGCTGTACGCACAACTGGCGGCCACTCAGCTCCTGGCCCCCGCCCGATGACCCCTCACACCGTGCTGCTGGTGGGCCGGGGCCTGTTCGCCTGGCGAGCTGACGTAGCGCAGTTCAGGGTGCCGTCGTCCGCTAGCGGCTGCGGATAACGCGTGCGTCTGTGCACCGCAAGCCGCAAGCCGCAGCATGTCAGTCCGTGTTGAGGGGAACCCTCAGCCGCACCCGGTAACCGCCCTGCGCAGTCGGTCCGGCGTCCAGCGTGCCGTGCAGGATGTCGGCCCGTTCCCGCAGACCGACCAAGCCCTGCTGCGAGCCGGGCAAGGAGAGGGAGGGGCGTGTAGGAGGGCTGTTGGTGACGGTCACCCCGATGCCGTCACCGTCCTGCCACAGCTCGACGCGTGCGTCGGCGCCGGGCGCGTGCTTGCGGACGTTGGTCAGGGCTTCCTGGACCGTGCGGTAGAGGGCGCGTTGGGCGGGTGTGCCCACGGTGGGCGGCAGTTCACCCGTCAGCTCCGTGTGAGTGCCGCTGGACGCCACCAGTTTGCGCAGGTCGGCCAGCGTGGGCTGCGGGGTGAGCTCGGTGGTCCTGCCGCCGGAGGCACGCAGCAGGGTGACCATGGTGCGCAGCTCGTCGAGGGTGGTGACGCTCAGCGAACGGATCGTGCGGGCAGCCTCCTTGGCATCCTCGTCCTTGGTGGCGACCTGCAACGCCCCGGCGCGTACGGCGATCAGGCTGACCTGGTGGGAGACCACGTCATGCATCTCGCGGGCCAGCTGGGCGCGTTCGCGGGCGAGCACGGCCTGGGCGTGCAGGGTGCGCTCGTGCTCCCTGGCCTCCTCGACCTCGACCAGCCGCCGCGCCAGGTCCCGTTGCGCCTGGAGGAGCTGCCCGAACAGGACCGGGGCGACGCTGGTCGCCAGGCAGTACACGAAGAAGACCAGGGTCATGGTCCGGTCCGCCGCGGCCAGGGGCCAGGGAGCGCTGCTCGCGACGGCGGCCAGGACGACGCACACCGCGAGAAGGCGGCGGTTGCGGGAGCGCTCGGCCAGCGTGAACAGCGCCGCGAGCACGGCCACGGCGATCTCCTGCATCAGCGCGATCGGCAGGGTGAGCAGGAACACGCCGAGCGGGAACCGGCGCCGGAACGCCAGCGCGACGCAGCCGACGGCGGCCAGCACCATCTCGAGGCGCGTCTCCCCCCACATGCTCACCACCCGTACGTCCACGGCCGCCGCCACCACCAGAACGATGTCGACGACCGGCGCGGGAACCCGCTGCCACACGGCACGTGCACGGCTCATCGGCCGGCCCCCGACCGGGTGTGCTCGTCGAGCAGCCCTGCCCGCTGCGCCAGCAGCGCGGCCTGCACCCGGCTCGCCACCCGCAGCTTGCCGAGGATCGCGCTGACGTGGTCCTTGACCGTGCCCGCCCCCAGATGGACGCGCGCCCCGATGTCCGCGTTCGACAGTCCCTCCGCCACCAGGACCAGGACGTCACGCTCCCGCGCGGTGAGCAGCCGGACCCGGGCCGCCTCCTCGTCGACCGCCGCCCCGGTGCCGGAGTGACTGTGCAGCAGCGTCCGTGAGGCCTTGGGCGACAGCACCACACCGCCGGCGACCAGGGTCCGCACGAGGTGGGCGAGCTGCTCCGGCTCGGTGTCCTTGAGCAGGAAACCGGCCGCGCCGGAGTGCAGCGCGGTGAGGATGTACTCGTCGGCGTCGAACGTCGTCAGCATCGCCACCACCGGCGGATCCGGCATCGTCCGCAGCTCGCGCAGCACGGTGAGTCCGTCGACGTCCGGCATCCGGATGTCCAGCAGCACGACGTCCGGCCGCTCCCGTCGGACGGTCTCCACCGCGTGGCCGCCGCCCGCGGTCGCGACGACCTCGATGTCCTCGGACGCGCCCAGAATGAGTTCGAAGCCCGAGCGCACCAGTGCCTCGTCGTCGACCACCACTACCCGGATCACGCGCTCCGCCTCACCTTCGTTCATCCGTCCGGCCCCTGCCGAATCGACCATAAAGCCACGCAGAGCTCCTGCGGCCCGGCGGGTGGCAGCTCCAGCCACACGGCGGGGTAGCTCCCACCAGTCGGCAGGGACACGGCAGCCTTCTGCCGGATAGTCCATGATCGGCCCGATCTCCAGCCTGGGTCTCATGACTCCTGACCCGGACTCCACGCTGCTCACGTCCGATCCCGCGTCCCCTGAGAGCGGGCGTGGCGAGCCCTCGACCGGTACGCCCGGGGTGGGCAGGCTGATCGGGTTGGACCTGGCCCGCGGCCTGGCCGTCTTCGGCATGTACGCGGTCCATGTGGGCCCTGCCCCGAGCCAGGGCGGGGTCATCGGCTTCCTGATGGAGCTGGCGCAGGGCCGCTCCTCCGCCCTGTTCGCCGTCCTGGCCGGATTCGCGGTCGCCCTCATCACCGGCCGCCGCACACCGAGGACCGGCCCGGCCGGACGGCAGGCCGTCGCCAAGGTGATCATCAGGGCCGTGATCCTGGTGGCCCTGGGTACGGCCCTGACCCTGACCGGCACCCCGGTGGTGCCGATCCTCGCCTTCTACGGGCTGTTCTTCCTGCTCGTGCTGCCGCTGTACCGGCTGGGCGCCAAGCCCCTGGCACTGATCGCCGTGGGGTGGGCCCTGGTGGGTCCGCAGCTGCTGTACGCGCTGAAGCCGGTGTTCGGCGGCCGCGTGTTCCTCTCCTACGGCCAGGCCGACGGCCCCGTCTCACTGTTCTTCACCGGCGGTTATCCGGCCCTGACCTGGGTCCCGTTCGTGATCGCCGGTATGGCTGTCGCCCGCTGCGACCTGGCTGCCACGGCCGTTCGGATACGCCTTGCCCTCACCGGCGCCGCCCTCGCCGTCACCGGCTACGGCGGCTCCTGGCTGGCGGTGCGTCTCGTGCCCGGTGCCGCCGAAGCCGTCCGGAAGGCCGAAGAGAGGGCGGGCATGTCGTCCGGGTCATCCGTGCCGTCCGTGTCGCCCGACAGCATCGGCATCTTCGGCGACACCCCTGCCGGGATGCTGGCCTCAGCCCCGCACAGCGAAGCGACCCTGTCCATCGTGGCCGCCACGGGTGTGGCGATCCTGGTGATCACCGCATGCCTGGCCGCCATGGACGCCTTCCCACGGCTGCGCCGCCTGGCCAAGCCCGTCATCGCGGTCGGTTCGATGTCACTGACCGCGTACGTCTACCACATCGTGGCCATCTGGCTCCTGGACACCGAGGCCCTGGCCGTTCCGCCGTTGTACGTCCTGCTCGGCTTCATCGCGTCCATCACCCTCCTCGCCACCCTCTGGTCCCGCTTCTTCGAGCGGGGGCCACTCGAATGGCTGATGGGCAGAGCGACCGGGATCGCCCGACGCATCCGGTAGCACGCATCAGCAGAAGCGCGCCCGGGTCCGTCGGGGCCCCGCTGACTCATCAACCACTCGAACCACCCGCGAAAGGGAGGAACTCCATGAGAAAGTGCTGGTCTCTGCCCTTGGTCACGCTTGTCGCCGCCGCGGTCGCGGTGGCAGCGGCGGATGTGGCACCCGCCTACGACACGCCTTTGCGGGTCATGCCCTTGGGCGACTCGATCACGTGGGGTGTGGGCAGCAGTACGGGCAACGGCTACCGGGGACCGTTGTGGAGCGAGCTCGCTGCGGACGGCCATCCGCTGGACTTCGTGGGCTCGGGGCGGAACGGTTCGATGGCCGACCCCGGCAACGAAGGCCATTCCGGTTATCGCATCGACCAGATCGCCGCACTCGCCGACGCCTCGCTGACGCGCTACCGGCCCGACGTCGTGACACTGCACATCGGTACCAACGACCTCCGCCGGGCCTCCGAGGTCGACACCGCCGTCACCCGGCTGAGGTCGCTGGTCCACCGGATCACCGCCCGCGTCCCCGACGCAACCGTGCTCGTCGCTTCCCTGATCGTGTCCACCAGCAGCACGGAGGAGCAGTGGCGGGGCGCGTACCACCAGGCAGTCCGCCAAGTCGTCAGCGACGCGCAGGGCGCAGGCAAGCGCGTCGCCTACGTCGACATGAGCGGCTTGACCACGGCCGACCTGGCTGACCCACTGCATCCCGACGACTCGGGCTATCAGAAGATGGCAGACGCCTTCCACCGCGGCGTCCAAGCCGCGGGCAGAGCCGGTTGGCTGAAGAACCCTGCCCGCGTGCCCGCAGCTTGGACCGCCATGAGCCCGGTTGAGACGCCGTCCGCCCTCAGCGGACGCGGTTCGCCAGTTTGGTCGTGCTGTTGAGGAGGTACTCCAGTGGACCCCGGCGGAAGAATCGGGACCAGATCACGGCGAACACGATCGCCCCCAGGATGTAGATCAGCACGGGTACCCAGGACGTCGTGGTGCCGGCGCCGGAAGCGGGCCACGCGGACTGTGCGAGGAAGTGGCCGACGTAGGCCGTCAGGGACATGGTGCCCACGGCGATGACCGGTTGCGCCAGACATCGCACGCGCGGCAGGCGGTCCATCGCCGCCATCGATCCCACGATCACGAGGATCGCAGCACCCACGCAGCCGAGAGTGTCGAAGGTGGTACCGGTGTGCGCCACGGCCCCCAGCAGGTCGGAGGCCGACAGCTCGGGCCCGCCGGACCCATCGCCCATGGACCCCGGCCCGGAGCCGCTCCCCATGGGCTTCGGCCCGGAGCCGCTGGACGGCCCACCGCCTCCTCCCAGGCTCCACACCGCGTCCGTGCCCGCCAGCAGCATGGACAGGCCGTAGGCGCCCACGACGAGGCCGGCACCGAGCGCGGCCAGCCGCCGCTGAACGGCGACGGCGGACAGATCGAGGCGGGCCAGCGCCATGCCTGCGACCACGAAGGTCATCCAGGTGATGGTCGGATACAGGCCCGTGAGCAGCAGATCGAGTACGCCCACGGTGCTGAGTCGCTCCAGCGGGTCGTAGGCGTTGATGCTCTGCTGGACGGAGTCGCTGAGCCACATCTTCAGGACGAACGCCAGCTGCGGCATGACGATCGCGATCCCGGCCGCGACGAGCGCCAGCGTCCTGGCGCTCAGCCGCACCAGGAGCAGCGCGAGGAGGAAGTAGACGCCGTAATAGGCGAGGATGATGATGTCCCCGTACTCCATGGCCAATACGGTGCCCAGCGCCAGCAGGATCACGGCACGGATCGCGATCCTGGCTTTCGCCCGGCGGCCCGCCAGGCCGGTCTTCGGCTCGCGGCGGCCGGCGATCAGCATCAGCGAGAACCCGGCGAGGGTGGCGAACAGGGCCGACGAGCGTCCCTCGGCCAGGAAGTACACCCAGCTGCCGACGCTGCCCGAGGCCGACGTCATCGGAGCGATGTGCACGATGTACATGCCGAACACCGCCAGCGCACGGGCCAGATCCACCCCGACCAGGCGCCCCAGGGAGGGTCCGGAGATCTGACCGACGGACTCGGACGAGGCGCGCGGCCGTGGAGGCGAGGGCTCCTGCGCGGCTGTTTCCTCTGGCGGTGGCTTTATCTGTGTCATACGCAGGATCCTTCGGTGCCTGCACGAGGCAGACCACCCGACAGGCTGCGGTGACGCCCCCGCCGACCGGCAGGCACCACCCCGCCGACCGGCGGAACAGCACAGCCCGGTCAGGCGGCGGGCCCGTACTGTCAACCGTCCCGCTCCGTGCAGGCGTTGTCCACCGCACCCGCAACGCGTCTGCCCCGCATCCGCCGAGGCGGCTCACTCGTCAGATGTCCGTGCCCGGCGGGGCGCCTGGGCCGGCTTCGCGGCCTCGGCCTCCGCCTTGGCGTCGCTGACCGCCGCGGCGGCCTGCTTCCCGGCCTCGTCCGCCGCGGCAGCGGCGTCGAGGGCCACCAGGGAGCCCGCCTCCAGCTGTGGGGCCCCGATGCCGCCCGGGGTGTCGTGATCATCGGCAGGTGCCGCTCTCTCCGGCTGCCCGGGGGTCGGTGTGACCGTCGTCGACTCGTCACCGAAGGCTCGGGTGACGGTGCGGACCGCTTCGGTCAGCTCCCCCGGGATCACCCAGAACGTGTTGTTGTCGCTGTTCGCCAGGTGCGGAAGCGTCTCCAGGTACTTGTAGGCCAGCACCTTCGGGTCGGCGTTGTTGCGATGGACGGCCTGGAAGACGAGCTCCACCGCCTTGGCCTCACCGTCCGCCCGAAGGATCATGGCCTGCTGCGCGCCCTGTGCCTCCAGGATGTCCTTCTGCTTGGTGCCTTCCGCGGTGAGGATCTTGGCCTGACGCTCCCCCTCGGCATGCAGGATGGCCGCCCGCTTGTCACGCTCGGCCCGCATCTGCTTCTCCATCGCCTCCTTGATGGTGGCCGGCGGATCGATGGCCTTGATCTCGACGCGGTTGACCCGGATCCCCCACTTGCCGGTGGCGTCGTCGAGGACGGCACGGAGCCGGGAGTTGATCTCCTCACGCGAGGTGAGCGTCTCCTCCAGGTCCATGCTGCCGATGACATTGCGCAGCGTGGTCACGGTGAGCTGATCGATCGCCTGGAGGTAGTCGGCGACCTCGTAGGCCGCGGCCCGCGGATCGGTGATCTGGTAGTAGAGCACCGTGTCGATGTTCACCACGAGGTTGTCCTCGGTGATCACCGGCCTGGGGTCGGACGAATAGACCTGCTCGCGCACGTCGAGCTTGGTGTTGATGCGGTCCGCCACCGGCACGACCATGTTCAGTCCGGGTTGGAGCGTCCGCCGGTACCGGCCGAACCGCTCGACGTTGTAGCGGCGCGCCTGCGGGACGATCCGCACGCTGGAGGCCACGAGGAAGACGACGACGATGGCCGCGACGAGGAGGGGGATGACGACGGGATCCACTGTGCCTCCGTTGCTGTGTGTTCAGCCGCTCACGGAAGGAGTTCGCGGGGGTAGACGATGGCCGTGGCCCCTTCGATCTCCATGACGTCCACCAATGCCCCCACCGGGATGACGAGGCTCTCGTCGAGGGCGCGGGCGGACCATTCCTCGCCGGAGAGCCTGATCAGCCCACGGGTCGCGGTGACCTCCTGCATCACCTCCGCCCGCCTGCCGATCAGCGCGTCGGTGCCGTCGCGCACGAGCGGCTGCTGTGCCATGTGCCGCAGCACGACAGGACGCATGATCAGGAGACCCGCCGCCGAGGCCGCCGCGAGGGCCACGAGCTGACCGAGAAGGCCGATGCCCACGCCGGCGACCACGGCGGCGACCACCGCGGCGCCCGCAAGCAGCCCGAAGACCAGGGTCAGGGTGAAGAACTCCGCGGCACCCAGCGCCGCGGCGGCGATCAGCCAGAACAACCACGGCATCGAATCGCCCTCCTCAAGGGGCTTTCTCCACCAAGCTACCTTCCGGAACGCCGGACAGACAGACACGGCAACCGTGGTTTCTGCGCGGTGGAGGGGCGTGCCCTGATCGGAGAAGGTGACGGCCCAGGCGGCTTGATCGAGGGCGGCGCAGGCCCGCGCGTCGGCGTCGCCGCGTACGAGCCGGTGACCAGCCGTGGCGCGGGCGCGGCGCCGCTCCTCCACGGCCCCGGCGCTAGTCTGATCGCTGGGACGGGGTGGCAGTGAGGCCGCCGAACCCGTCGCCACGAACCGGGCGGGCAAGGTCCGCCCCGGGCGGTCTGCTCCTTCTCCCGCTTGACGACGCCGTGCCCGGGCGCGGCGATGAGGGCCGAGTGGCGCCCGGTGGCATCTGCGATGTCGCTGGGGCAGTCGTCAAGACGATCGGTTGACGATCGGTTCGCGCCCACCAGCAGAGTGGCAGCGGGGCGCGGCCCGTTGATCGCTGCGGGCAGTATGTCGGCGGTGATACCGGTGCATCCGGCTTCGTCGATCAGCCAGGTCCGGATGTGTTCCGGGAGCGCCCGGCACCCAGCGGCGCAGCGGGGCTTTGGGTTGCCCGGTGTCTTCGCCGGGACTTCGGCGGCCCACACATCGGGCTGGGCGGGTGTCCCGCTCAGGTGGTGGGCGAGAATCGCGAACACGAGCCGCCGGCCCGGCTTCTGGGCGGCAGCCGCCGCGGGCAGCAACTCGCGCGGGTCGGTGAATCCGCAAAATGATCCTGCTCCTGCAGCCGGCAGGCTCGGGGAATCAGTCGCGGTCGAGTCGCGGCAGCGACGCACAAAGGTGCTCGGGCAGTTCCGGCTGGACTCGGTGGATCCCGGCGCACCCCGCATCGCCGCTCGTGGCGACCGGCCGCCAGCCCGAGGACGCGGCCCGGTAGAACCAGCGCTGGGAGACACCGGAGGAGGAGCATCCGTCGCCGGCGTCACCGCAGGCCGCCCCCATCCGGGTCGACAGGTCCAGCACCAGCCACGTGCCGTCACAGCCGCGTTCCTCCCAGCTCGTGTGCTCGGGGATGTCCGTGTCGTTGACCGCCTGCTGGTACGAGGACGAGGTGCAGCGCGGCGGCGTGGGGTCACAGCCGTTCTCACCGCACCGCCGCAGGGCGGGCGGCGTGGCACCGACGGGGGTGTACACGTCCATGCTGTTCACCATGACCTTGCGGGAGCCCAGGGGCTCGCTCAGCTTCACCGTCGCTTTGACTCGCTGCGTGTCGGTGCAGCCCGAAGCCTGGTCCTGGGAACGGGTCTCGTACGTGACCTTCACGTATACCGTGCCGTGCTCGACGGTATCGAGCTCACCGCGCAGGCTGCGCACGCAGTCGCGTGCCCCGTCGGGCACTTCGGCATCGACCACCAGAGACCGGCCGCCGTCGGCGGTACGGACGCCGTCGATGCGAATCGGAGCGGAGAGCGTCCAGACGGAGGCCGTGCCCGAGCCTGTCGCCGCCTCCTCGGTCTCGGCGGTCTCGGCGGTCTGGGAACCGCAGCCGACGAGGACCACCATGGCCGCGCCGAGCACGGCCGTCCATATCCCCCGCTGCCCCATGCCACACCCCCCACAACCCACCGCAGAACCGCAGCCTAACGTGCCCGCGGGTGTCGCTCACGTTGGCGGCTCGGCAGCTCTGGGACCTGTTCCGCCGTCACCCCGTGGTTCGCACCAGCTCTGTCGGTGAAACGCCCGCAGATGATCACTTCGGCGCTCCTGTGCAGCGAATGGACGCTTGCCACCCTGGGCGAGGGTGCGCACGAGCTGGTTGATGCCGCCCTTGCCGGCCGCGTAGGGGGCCAGGGTCGGGATGCCGACCGCACCGGCGAGGGAGGACGCCGGAAGTGCCCGGTTGCAGCCCCGTGATGCGGCCGGGTGCGTAGAGGCTGTAAGAGATCCGGCCCGGCCGTACATCTCCCCAGTGACGGCCACTGATGGACGGAACATGGAGATCCTGTGAGACGACGACGAACGACCGCTGGGGAGTTCGGTGACCCGGCCGGACACCGGGCCCTGGAAGCCCTGTATACGGCCCATGCCGATCGGGTCCTGGCGTATCTGCTGCACCGTACGGACCGCGAGACAGCTCAGGACATCCTCTCGGAGACCTTCGTGCTGGCCTGGCGCAAGTCCGGATCCGTACCCGACGATGCCCTGCCGTGGCTGCTCGCCTCGGCACGGCGGCTGCTCGCCAACCGTGTGCGGTCCGACCAGCGGCACCACGCGTTGACCGCGCGCCTGGCGGTGATGGCCGACAGACCGGAGACCTCGGAGATCGCGGACACGATAGGGGCGCGTGCCGAGGTGGCCGCCGCGCTGTCGGCGCTGTCCGAGCAGGACCGGGAGGTACTCGTGCTGAGTGCCTGGTACGGCCTGACGGCCAGGCAGGCGGCCGTGGTCCTGGGCTGTACGGCCCCCACCTTCGCCGTGCGCCTGCACCGGGCACGCAAGCGGTTCAGGGCAGCGCTGCCCCCTCCGGTCCACGTACAGCAGACCCGAGGCGCTCTTCCCCAGTCCCACCTCACCCACAGGGAGTCAGCATGAAGCCGACCGTCACCCAGCACGGTCGGGGATCCGACCTCGCCGCCATCCGAGCCCTGCGGCCCTCCGACGACGACACCGACGGCTGGGCGGCATCCGCCGACGGCCGGGCCGTCCTGCGTGACATCCTGCGACGTACCGAGCAGCCGCACGGCACGGCCGGTGCAGGAAGGCGCCGGCACCTGTTCATGGTGGGTGCGGTCACGGCCGCCCTCCTGGGCGGTGCCACCACTGCTGCCGTAGCCACTCTCGGGCCCTGGAGCGAGGGCGGGCGCGATGTCGTCTGTGCGCGCACGCTGTCGCCCGAGGCGGACCTGAGCCAGCTGCCGATCAAGGACATGAAGGATTTCGACCCGCAGAACGCGGCACGTTCCTGCGCCGTGGCCTGGGACCGACTGTGGAACCAGTCCGCACCGGGCACCGCGCCCAAGTACCCCAAGCCGACCCGGTTCGCGGCCTGCTACCACCCCGACGCTCAGCCCGACGACGGCGAGTCCTCCGCCACCGACGGCCGCAAGAGACTCGGCGGGCCGGTGATCTATCCGGCGGACGGTTACCCGACGAAGAAGGCGGCCTGCGCGGCCATCGGCTCGAAGCCCGTGGTGGGCGGCTGAGGCCGACGGTTCGAGTCGGCTGACATGTGACGGCGGTCCGGGGCGCTCCGGGTGGTGCAGCCCGCGAGCCCACCGCTCGCCACCGTTCAGCCAGAGCGGCTCGGACGCCGTCACAGCCGACCTGGACCAACGGCCCCCGTAGCGGCGGCCAAGGGGCCTGGTGGGCGACACCACCGCGCCAAACCCGGCCGACTGTCAACCGCGGACGGGATCGGGCGGGCTGCTTACTGCGGTCCGCGGGACCCCCTCGTCCGTCTTCCTGTCGTCCTTGCCCAGCGCCGTTCGCGGTCCCGTCAGGAGGTAGGTGAGACCGAAGCCCGCGCCGACCACCGCCGCGCCGCCCGCCGCGTCGAGGACCCAGTGGTTGCCGGTCGCCACGATCGCCAGGACCGTGAAGAAGGGATGCAGCAGCCCCAGCACCTTCATCCACACCCTCGGCGCGACGATCGCGATGGTCAGCCCGCACCACAGTGACCAGCCGAAATGCAGGGACGGCATCGCGGCGTACTGGTTGGCCACCTCCGTCAGCCTGCCGTAGTCCGGGCGGGAGAAGTCCTGAACGCCGTGGATGGTGTCGATGATGCCCAGGCCGGGCATCAGCCGCGGCGGCGCCAGCGGATAGAAGAAGAACCCGACAAGCGCCAGCACCGTGGTGAAACCGATCGCGGTGCGGGCCCAGCGGTAGTCCGCCGGACGGCGCCAGTACAGGACGCCGAGGACCGTCAGCGGGACCACGAAATGGAACGAGGTGTAGTAGAAGTCGAAGAAGCCCCGCAGCCAGCCGATCCGGACGACCGTGTGGTTGAACCAGTGCTCCACGTCCAGGAACAGCACCCTCTCGACCGCGAGGATCTGCCCGGCGTGCTCCTCGGCGGCGGCCCGGCTGCCGGTCGCCTCCAGCCGCGTGCGCTGGTAGGCCGCATACGTGACCCGGATCAGCAGCAGCTCCAGCAGCAGGTTCGGACGGGTGGCCACCCGCCGCAGCAGCGGGGCCCAGCGAAGACGCGTCTGCGGCCTGGGGGCGTACCGGGTGGGAATCGGGGTGCGGTAGTGCTGCGAGGTGCGGGAGAGGAACGGCACCAGGAGTGCGGCGGCGAGTGCGGCCAGCAGGACGACGTTGTCCCGCAGGGGCTGCAGGACGGCCGCGTTCGGGACCATCATCTTCGCGGGCAGTGTCATCACCAGGACCACCGCGACGGGCCAGGCGTAGCGTGAGGACTGCTTCGTGCCGACCCGGCCGACCACGGTGAGCAGCACCCACAGCAGCTGGTGCTGCCAGGACGTCGGCGAGACCGCCACCACCACGCAGCCGGTGATCGCGACGGCGAGCAGCAACTGCCCGTCGCGGGCGTGGTGGACGGCCCGCCGCATGCCGACGACCGCCACGGCAGCGGCCAGCGCGAGGAAGAGGGCGATCTCCGCCGGGCCGGTGAGGCCGAAGCGGAGCAGGGCGCCGTGCAGGGACTGGTTGGCGAGGTCGTCGGCCCTGCCGCCGAGGCCGACACCGGCCAGATGGTGCACCCAGTAGGTGTACGAGTCGTGCGGCAGCGCCACCCAGGCCGGCGCCGTGGCGGCGGCGAACGTGATCCCGGTGCTCGCGGCGGCCCGCCGGCGGTCGGTGAACCACAACAGCACCACGAACAGCAGCACCGTCGGCTGGAACGCCGCGGCCAGCCCCACACAGACACCGCCCGCGCGCTCGCCCCGCACCAGGAAACAGCCCACGAGCACCAGCAGAACGGGCAGGACACTGGTCTGGCCCAGATACAGCGTGTTGCGCACCGGCAACGACAGCATCAACAAGGTGATCGCCACAGGAGCCGCCAACAGTGCCGTACGGCGCGTGGCGGGCCCGGGCAGGGCACGGGCCGCGACCAGACCGAGCGCGACCACCAGCAACAGCGTGCCGAAGGTCCAGCCCCAACCCAGAGCCTCTTCAGCCGTTCGAGTGAGGGGCTTGAGGACGAGTCCGCCGAACGGCGTGCCGGTGAACCGGGTCAGGTCCGTGAGCGCCTCACCCCTCGGTGTGCCCAGCGCGACGGCGACCTGTCGCACCGCCAGGACCGCGGCGACCAGCCACAGCACGGCTCGTGCTGCCCCCAACCGGTCCACCGCCGCACCCGTGCCGACGGCACCGCCCCGTCCGGTCTGTTCCGCGCTCACCACGCCCCGTCGTCCTTCCCGCCCTGTTCGCCGACCCGTCGTGACCCCGCCAACTGCTGATACGCCTGCCGCTCAGCATCTGTCCCAGTTGCGCATCAGGCCCACCTGCTGCGCGGTCAGGAAGACGTCGGACCGATTGTCCATGCCGCTCGCGATGCGCTGGGCGATGGGGCTCAGCCGTGAGGCCTCGGTGATGGCGATGAGGTACCGCAGCACGCCGCGTGCCTGAGCAGTGCGGTCGATGCCGCGGAAGCTGAGATCCCCGAGGCTGTTCTCGAGGCTGGACCGGCTCAGATCGACGGAGGTCAGCGGCTGGTTCGCGACGCGGGCGAGGGTGTCGTAGTCCTCCTTGCCCAGGAACCAGTCGTCATCGGTGGTGTCGTCCCTGTGGGCGACGTCGGAGGCGAGGTTCAGAACGATGCCGGGTGGGGTGTCGGAGTAGAACCGCACGACGCAGAAGTCGCTGAGCCGTACGACCGCATGCACCGCTGGGGTGTCGTTGTCACAGCTGATCACGATGCCGGCGAAGCCCCAGGGCTCCGTGTCGTCGGGGATGCCGGTATTGACCCCGGTGTCGGCGTCGGGTGTGACGCGGCCCTGTGCGGAGTTCTCCGCGAGGTTCCGCAGGTGGTCCAGCATGGCCAGATAGGCGCCCGAACCCCGGTCGAGGTCCCAGTGGACCTGTGGGAAGTCAGCGTTTCTCTGGCCGTCGGCGGTCTCGGCCGTCTCGGCCGTCTCGGCCGTCTTCCTACGATCCGCTGTCGTCGGTGCGGATGCGTCGGCGCCCCCGAGCGGAAGAAAGATCACCAGAATCCCGAGAAGGACGGAGAGGGCGACCATGATGAGGACGCTGGTGGGCATGGGGTGCTCCGGTGGTTCGACGTGCAGCGATCTTGCTCACGCTCACAGCCGGAAGGTTGTTTGGCAGGCCCCCTCTGCCGCCTCATACAACTCCGGAGCCTCGAATTCTGCGTTATTCATACCGATATCCGCCAGATACGAGCCCGTTTGGGCGTCCTGTCGCCACGCGCCGGCTTCACCCCGTCGTGGCGTCGGCGGACGCGTGCGGAACATCTGGCGGGCCCCCAGATCGGCCTGCCGGCGGCGACGACCCGGGCACGGCAGCATGCATCAGGACTGCGGGACCGCCCGGCTGCTTCCCTGCTCCGCGGCCGTCGAGGATCAGGGGCAGACCCGCCGATAGGGCCGGTCCGGAAGGTGGGTCCGCCACTGTGCGCGGGTCAGCTCCGTGTTCCCTGCACGGGCGCAGACGAGGGACACCGCTCGGTCTGGATCGATGACGTACCGCTGGAGCGGGACGTGCATGCCGCCCGCGTACAGCGTGGTGCTGTCCGGGCTGAAGGCAAGCGTGTCGATGCTCTCGCCAGGGGTGGGCAGGGGAGGGCCGAGGGGTTGTTGGGTCGCCACGTCCCAGAGTTGGACGGTGCCTCCGTTTCCGCCCACGGCGAGCGTGCGACCGTCCGGACTGAACGCGAGAGCCGTGATCGTCTCGGCCAAGTCGGAGGACTGATCGACGGGCCCCGGAAAGACGTTCCTGAGGATGCCCGCTCGGTGCCGGAGGTCGCCGTCCCAGAGGGCCACCCGCCCTGTCGCGTCGCCGGCCGCCATGGTGGAGCCGTCGGGGGCGAAGGCGATCGCTCCGATGTCGTCGTGCTGGACGAGGTCCTGGGCGTGGGACCGGTCCCCTCGGACCAGGCGGTTGTCGGTCACGAGGAGCCCGCCGTCCGGGCTGACGGCCAGGTGAGCGCCGCCCGGGGCAGACAGGAGCGCCGCCCTCCGCTGCCGCGTGGTGTCCCACTTCTCGTTGACGGTGCCGTCCAAGGTTCCCCGTGCGGTGAGGAGCGTACGGCCGCCCGGACCCAGGGCGATCGCGTGCGTGGGCGCCGCGGCCGTCGTCGTGGCGACGTCCACCGTGCTCTTCGTACGCCCGGCGGTCAGATCCCAGAGGGTCAGACGCTGGGGAGCCGTCGCCACACCGGGGTCGGAGAGCCCGTACGCGAGCGCGCGACTGTCGGGGCTGAAGGCCAGCAGAGGTTGCGTGAGGTTTATGGAGCTGGGCAGCTCTCGGTTGACGGGGGCGGGAAGTGTCGAGGGCGGCAGGGTGCGCAGGAGCCTGCCGTCGCGTGTGTTCCGGAGCTGGAAGACGTAGCGGTCACCGACGCGTTCGGCGGTGGCGAGTGTCCTGCCGTCGGGGCTGAGCCGGATGCCGGTGAGTGGCCTGGCGCGCCAGGCACGGGTGAGGGTGGTGGTGAGGTCGAGGGTGTGGACCGTGCCGCCTTCGAGGTACCGCAGCAGCGGCCGCGAGGGGTCCCAGCCGAGATCGGACAGCGACTCGTTGTTCAGGGAGTGCCGGAGAACGGGTGCGGTGGGCGTGGACAGACGCCACACTCTGACCTCCTGGCCACCGCCGGTCGCCAGGAACGAGCCGTCCGGACTCATGACGGCACGGTAGGCGCCAGGATCCCTGAGGTCGGCGAGCCGACGCCCCGACGCGGTGTCCCAGACTCGCGCCCGGTCCCCGCTGAGGGCGAGGAGTCGGCCGCCGGCCAGCGAGAGGGACGTGCGGTCGCCGCAGACGCCGCGAGCGCTCGTCCAGGCACCGGACCGGGTGGTGCGTGTGACGGTGTCCCAGACCTGCGGGGCCTTGCCGCTCGGGCAGACGGCCAGCAGCCGGTCGTCGTCGGCCGCCACGTCGTCGAGCCGCTCCCCCCGGCCTGCCGAAGGGGTCCGGAAGACCAGACGGCCGTCCGTCAGGGAGCGGAGCTCGGCCCGGGCGTCAGCCGAGGTCGACACCAGGTAATTCCGGCCACCGGCTCCGAAGCGCACGACGTCCGCGGGCGCCACGGAGGCTTCGATCCAGCGCCTCGCGCGGGTGTCCCACAGTCGTCGGACCCCTTCGGCGCTCAGGATGGCGAGCACTCGGCCGCCGGGCGTTGCGCCCAGCAGCGTTCCCCGAGGTGCCGGTCCCGAGGCGATACGCCGGTGCGTATCGATATTCCAGGTCCGCCAGGTTCCCCCTTCGACGCTGAGCAGCGAGCGCCCGGAGGCGTCCAGGAACCGCTCGGGGGTGGAGCCGGGCGCCGGATCGGTGAAGGTGCCCAGTTCGCGCTGGGCCAGTGCGCCGAGGAGGGCGCGGCGGGACTCCGGCAGCGGGGACGTGCGCCATGCGGCGACACCGAGCAGCATCGCGGTGCGCGGGTCGGTGGTACGCAGCGCCTCGGCGACCGCGGCCACCCGGCGGGCCGCCGTGTCGGTGGTCTGCTTCTCGCTGTCCTGGCGCAGCCGTACGGCGGTCAGGCCGACGACGAGGGCCACCGCCAGCAGGGCGCAGAGCGAGACCGTGAGCGTGCGGCTGCGGCGGCGGGCCCGGGTGGCGGCCCGTTCCTCCGCCGCCCGCTGCTGCGCCGCGGCGACCAGGAAGGCCGTCTCCTCGGACGTCAGACCGTCGTGGCCACCGTCGTCGTCCGCGAACAGTTCCTCGGCCCGCGCCAGGCGGGTGCCCCGGTAGAGCGTGCCCGGGTCGCGGTCGTGCTCCAGCCAGGTACGGGCGGCGTCGGTCAGCTGTCGGTGGTGGCGCAGCCGCTCCCGGTCCGCGTCGATCCACTCGCGCAGCCGCGGCCAGCCGGTGATGAGGGCCTCGTGGGCGAGCTGCACTCCGTCGTCGTCGGTGGTCAGCAGCCGGGCCCGGGCCAGCCTCCCGGCGACGGCCCGCACGTCGGGGTCCTCCCACCCGGCGACTTCCTCCCAGCTGAGCGGGCGGCGGGTGTCGGCGTTGCCCTGGCCGGGCTCGACCATCCGCAGGAGCAGATGCCGGGCGGCGTGCGCCTGCGTCGGCGAGAGTTCGCCATACGCTTCCTCGGCGCTGGCGGCGATCGCGCCGCGCACCCCGCCGGACGCTTCGTACGCGGCCAGGGTCAGCATCCGTCCCTTGCGCCGCCGCCAGGTCTCCAGCAGGGCGTGGGAGAGCATCGGCAGTCCGCCCGGCTCGTCGAGCACGTCCTCGACGAGCCGCGCGGTCAGCGTCCGCTCCACGATGAGCCCGGCCGCCTGCGCCGGACCGATCACCGCCTCACGCAGCCCGTCCGCGGTCATGGGCCCGACCAGGAGCCCGCTGCCGTGCAGCGCCTCCGCCAGCCGCGGGTGCTCGGCGCACCGAGCGTAGAAGTCGGACCGTACGGCGATGAGCACGCGCAGCCGGCTGCCCGGGTCGCGCGCGGCGAGCAGGAGGTCGAGGAAGCGGTCCCGTTCGGCGCGCTCGCGGCAGAGGGTGAAGACCTCCTCGAACTGATCGACCACCACCCAGCACTCGGGGTCGTCGGCCTCCGGTGTCAGCAGATGGCCGTAGGTGGTGGCGGGCCGGTCTCCCGGAGTGAGGATCCGGAGCACCGCCGTACGCCCCTGTTGCGCGATCTTCTCCTGCAGCTGCGGAAGCAGACCGGCCCGCAACAGGGAGGATTTGCCGCTGCCGGAGGCCCCGAACACGACGGCGAACGGGGACCCGCACGCCAGCGCGCTCAGCTCGTCGATCAGCCGGTCCCGGCCGAAGAACAGCTCACGGTCGTCCGCCTCGAAGCGTGCCAGGCCGCGATAGGGCGGGGTGGCGTCGGTGTCCTCGTGCCGCTCCTCCCCGGCCAGCGCCTCGGCCTCCGCCCACCGCGCCTCCCAGGCGTCGGCGTCCGCGCCGCATGCCCGGACATACGCCTGGAGCACGGCCAGCGACGGCAGTCGCTCGCCGCTCGCGGCCTTCGCCAGCGTCGTCACCGAAAACCCGGCCTTCTCCGCCATGGTCCGGTACGACACGCCACCCGCCGAACGGCGCAGCTCCCGGAGATCATGCGCGAGCCGCTGCACCGGACCGGCCGCCGGGTCGACCGGGAGTTCGGGACGCCCCATCGGTGAAGCCTCTTTCGCGCACGCAGGAACCGCGAGCTGATCAGCAGCCCAAGGTACTTTTCGCCTCCCTCGGGCGAAAACCCTTTCCGACTGTGATGTTCACCGTGGCTCAGGGAGGCGGTGCCGCGTCCCTGGCGGCTCGCCGGTGCCGAAGCCGTCGTGGAGGCCAGCTGCCGGGAGCCCCGCCGACCGTGTCGCCGCCTTCTCACCAGGGCCGGGCAACTCGTGACGACCGGCCGTCGGCGAACCCTCCGCCTGGCCCGGCACCGGCCCTGGATCAGCCACCTCGCCACAGCTCGCGAACGGCTCGCACTCCTGCCGAACCTCCGCTGCCCAGGTGCAGAACTTCCGCACCGGGCTGTTGCGTTCGCGGTTACCTCCTGGGGAGGATGGCGTAGATCATCCTGGATGACAGTAGGTGTGGGCTGTGGCGACCGTAGGGGCGGCCGAGTTACTGCTGGGCGGCATAGTCATGCTGGGTGCGTCGGTGCAGTGGCTCACCGGCATGGGTTTTGCACTCATCGCGGTGCCCGCGCTTGTTCTGATACTCGGGACGGCCCAGGGCGTTGCGCTCGCCAATTTCGCGGCCGGCACCATCAGTCTCGTGGGGCTCACCACCAGATGGCGGCTGGTGCGGATCGACGCCATGGTTCCCTTGATCATCGCGGCAGGATGCACGGTGCCTGCGGGTTCCTGGGCGGCGGCACGGCTGCCCGAACCCGTACTGCTGGTCGCCATCGGCATGCTCGTGACCCTGGCTGTCGCTTTCGTCATGGGAGGCGTGCGCATACCGGCTCTTACGGGTACCAGAGGGGCTTTGACTGCGGGAGCTGTGGGCGGTTTCATGAATTCCGCCGCCGGTGTCGGCGGGCCGCCGTATTCGCTGTATGCGGTCAATGCGGGCTGGTCGGTTCGTGAGTTCGTGCCGAACGCGCAATTCTACGGCGTCATGGTGAACCTCTTCTCGGTGACCGCCAATGGTGTGCCTCGCCTGAGCGGGCCTGCCTGGTCGGTCGCCGTCGCCGCCACGGTGGCGGGCGCCCTGCTCGGCAAGCAACTCGCATCGAGAATCCCCGAGGAGTGGGTGCGCCGCCTCATCTTCGCCCTGGCCCTGACGGGCGGCCTGTCCGTTCTGGTCAAGGGCATGCACGGGATGCTGTAAGGCCGCTCCTCCACGCTCCGGCGGGTGATGTTGAGCAGCAGTCCACCTGCGCGGACTGCCTCCGGTTCGGCGTGACTGCGTCTTGCGGTTTCGCGCGGCTTCCGCCACGCCCCCACTCATCCCCGGTGACGGCGGCGACCTCGGGGAGCAACACCCCTTTCAAGTCACCCCCTTCAAGCGCGTCATCCGTACTGAGCGGGGCCCTGCCGAGTAGACGCAACGCGTACGAAGCGTGCACACATTGCCAACGCGGCAGCACGCCACTCGGGCATTCTTGACCGAGCGTCGGCCCGAGAGCCTGGTCGCGTTGTCAGCCCCACTTCGACATCGACGGGTGGGATGTTGCGAGAGAAAGAAACCGACATGCTTCTCTGGCGGAAAAATTCAGCCGCTCTGCTGGCTTCTGTGGCTCTTGTTCGACCGGGAAATCATGTCCTACCGAAACAATCTTCCGGTCAAGGCCACAGTTTGGCACACGAGCAACGTGACCACCGGCCCTGGGGACGCCGTTCCCAGGAATGTTCGGGCAGGACATGCGCCGGCGCGAACGATCTACGTCCCGGCATGCCCGGACAGTGCCTGCGACCGGTGCTGCTGGGGTGAGAGTCCGTAGGCGCTGCGGAAAGCTCGGGCGAAGTCGGAAGGGCGGGGGAAGCACCAGTAAGAGGCAACAGCGTGAATCGGCCGGTTACGCAAAGAAGGGTTGGCCAGGTCACAGTGGGCGCCTTCCAGCCGCCGGTTGCGGATCCAGGTGGCGACGGGTTCTCTGGGCGACTGCTGAAAAATCCGGTGCAGATAGCTCACAGAGATGTGGTGCGCGGTAGCGATCGCCGACGGTGTCAGTTCCGGGTCGCGCAGGTTCTTCCAGATGAATGCCTGGACACACTCGGCCGTGACTCGTCGACGTGTCTCAGGCTGCAGTGTGGCCTCTGCCGACACCAGGGAGGCGAACCATGCGGACACAAGGTCGAGCAGGGTCACCCCAAGAGTGGGCGCATCACACGGCTGGAGGGTTTCGGCCTGCCGGTCAATGTTGACAAGGAACTCCGTCAGCAATGCGCCGACGCCGTCCTGGCCTGGCAGTCTTCTGCCCAGCAATGGTCGGATCCGGTCTGGCGGCATGGGCAGTGACGCCTTGGGGAAATCAATCCCGATCCCCTTGACCGCACGGCGCTGCCGATCGTCCGTCGCCCGGAGATCATACGGTTGAGAACTGTCGACGACATGCAGGTCCCACGAGCCGAACACCTCACGCCGGGCGGCATGCTCCAGAGCCAATTCACCATCGAGCAGCAGCGAGAGGTGATACCGCTCGGGGTCGGACTGACGGATCATCTTCGAGCTCCGCCGGTAGTTCGCCGGTAAGGCGGACATCGACATCACCGCCACCGGACCCATCTCCATCAGATGGGCCGTCGCCCAGAAATCGGAGGCGTGGATGCTGGTCGCGTCGCTCGGGCGCGTCGGGTCGATCCGTTCACGCCAGACGTCGAACCGATCTTCGACAGACACATCCTCGCTCCGGAACACCGTCCCCATCACTTGAAGCCCACCCCCGACTGGTCCCTGACGCCCGATCCCATCCCGATCCTTGCACGCAGAGATCGCTTCCGTTCGGATACTTCCGGCAGCGATTCCATCGATGCCTACGATGTCGCTTTTGCAGCTGAATGCACTGCCGGGGGTGACGCAGCAACAGGCGCGGTTCACGAGTGTCACGTCAACGGCTCTGACTGCCGATACACCCGCCCGCGGCAGCCATCAGGCCACCACAGCCGAGAACCCGAAAGCCGGGACCGGAACAGCAAAGGCAGGAGCATCATGAAGTGGAAGCGGACCTGTGGGGCGGCAGCCCTAGCGCTCGCTCTGTTCGGCGGAGGCTCGCTGCCGTTCGCGTCAGCGGCTTCGGCAGCCTCGTCGACCTTTGAGTACGAGGTGACGCGCGACGCCGCACCGTACCGGGACATACCGGGGACCGACGTGGTCTTCACCGCCGCGGCAGGAGAGAAGTCCTATCTGTGGTCGCGGAACCTGTCGGTGACGAACGTGACCGACCTGGGCAGCGGAGACAACGTCGGAACCACCGCGGCGGTACGGTGCCGCCGCTCCGACGGCACCACGCTCCCCGCCGGCTCAGAGGCCGGAGCCTACTGGGCCGCGAACATGGTGCCCCCCGGAGAGAACTCGGCCGCTCCCGCCCTGCGCTGGGTGTTCACCGCACCCAGCGCGGGAACGTACAACTGCCGCCTGTCGGTCACCAGTTACTCGACCATCATCCAGAACGGCCGCACCGTGACCATGCGGATCCCCGCCGGTGCCGAACTGGCCCGGGCCACGTTCACGTCGACAGAGCGCTGGACACTACCGGCCGCCGGCACCACAGTGATCGCGCGGGGGACGACACAGACCACCCTCGGATACACCTACACGCCCGGCCCCGGGGACGACATCACAGTGGTGCAGGACGCGGCGTTGACGACCTGCGCCCCCGGCTCCACGATCTGCGGCGGCGGGTCGACCGCCCACAGCGGAACGCAGGCAGAGACATGGATCGAAGCCCAGCCGCAGAACCCGGACGGAAGCAGGTGCGGGGGCCCGATCACCGGCCCCGTGGCGAAGTGGAACATCTCCACCGCCAAGCATCACCAGACAGCCGCGAACACCCTCCACCTCGACAGGACCCGGCTCGGCGGCTGCACCCAGATACGCGTGTCCCTCAAGGTGAGGAACGTGGACGGCAACCCGGTCAACCTCCACGCGGGACACGCCTCCGGACAGATCGCCGCAACTCATGGACTCGCCTTCACGCACTGAGCGCAGCTGGTTTGCCGGACATTGGCGGCCGCATCAGCCGGAGCCATCACCTGGATGCGGTGATCAGCGCAGATATGTGTCGCAGAGGGTTCCCGCTCCCGAGGGGGCGGCGGCTTGGTGCGCGAGGCTGCACACGGTGCGCATGTCGTAGGTGGGCTCGGGCGGTGCGGTGCGCGGCCGGACGGTCCGGTGGCGGTTCGAGGAGGGCGGTGCGGGCCTGGCCGGCGCGGTACGAACTGCCGTGCGCGGCCGCGCCGATGGCCGAGGAGCGGCAGGTCGCTGCGGGCGGGTGTCGCTGAGGGAGGACCGCCGTTGTGCGGCGGGCCGGGGGACGTCGGGGCGCTTCGTCCTCACGGTCTTGACGAGGGTCGGGGCGGGGGCGATGAGAGCACTGCGGGCGGAGGGCTCATGGGGAGACGGCAGCGGCGAGGCTGTACGCGCAACGGCCGCGTGCAGATGGGGGGCAGGGGGCGAAGTGCCGGCGGGGAGGGCGACGCAGCCCCCGGCGAGCAGGAGAGCGGCCAGAGAGGCGGCGAGGACGAACGGCTGACGCATGCCTCCAGGTTGGCCGTGTGGAGCGGCGAACGGGGGATGCCCCGCTGGTGATCACCGGCACGAGTGACGTCGGCGGGCGTGCCCCGTGCGTCCGCGCCGGGACCCGTGACCGTCCCGAGGTCTCCCTCGCCCGGCGCCCACACCGGCGCCGCTGCGCGGAGCCGGCCGTCGGACGCGCCCTCCCGTCAGGCGACGAGTGGGCGGGCCACCTCCAGCTCGCCGTGGTCGATCAGCCACCGCACCGATTCCAGAACTGCGGCTTCCGGTTCGTAGCGTGGCGCGTAGCCGATGAGGGTCCTGGCCTTCTCGATGGTGAGGCAGTGGCCGCGGTGGAGGTGGTCCCAGCTCCTGTCTGCGTGCTCCTGACTCGTGCCCCGGCGGAACTCCTCCCACGTCACCGGTTCCAGTGACGCGGTCTGTCCGAACCAGCCGGCCGCGATGCGGGCGTACCCGCGGACGTTCAGTGCGGTGGGGGCGACGACGTTGAAGTCCTCCCCGGCCGCCGCCTCCCGGTGCTCGACGGCTCGCTCGAAGGACTGGGCGACGTCGTCGGCGTGCACATGGTGCATCGGCTCGACTCCGATGCCGGGAATCCGCAGCGGCCGACCGGCGGAAAGGGCGTACCAGACGCTGGGGTCGTTGTTCCCCAGGGGATTGACCGGGTCCCAGCCGGGACCGACGATGTGCCCGGGGTGCAGGGACGTCGTCACCAGGCCGCCGGACGCGGTCTCCGCCTTCAGCATCCGGGCGATCAGGTCCTTCTGGATGCCGTACTCCCCCACCGGAGGTGTGCCGGTGGTCTCGGAGATCGGCAGCTTGTCGCTGGGGCCGTAGCGCCACAGCGTGCCGCAGTGCAGGAGGTGACCGACCTCTCCGCGCAGCCGCTCCACCAGCGCGGTGGCCGACTCCAGGGTGAAGCAGACCAGGTCGACGACGGCATCCGGGTTCAGCGCCGCCACCCGGTCACCGAAGACGCCCTCGCGGTCCTCGTGTTCCCGGTCCGCCACGACCTGCCGTACCTGACGCCACTCGGGCGCGTCGGCGTAGGCGGTACGTGTGCCACGGCTGATGTTGATCACTTCGTGGCCGGCCCGCACCAGCCGGGGCACGAGGAAGGTGCCGATGTGCCCGCTTCCGCCGATGATGACGATGCGCATGCCTGTCCGTTCCTTACGAGCTGCGAGTGCCATGCCGTGCGCGGCACCGCGATGACCGGGACCTGCCCCTGTGCCGTGTCGCGGCTCAGGGCGCGATGCGATGCTACGGCGGTGCCCCTACGCGCACCATCACCTACCGGCCGGGGCTTTCCTCGATGAGGACGTGGACGCCCTCGGTTCAGAAGAGGAACACAGTCGGTGCGCGCACGCCGCTCACCGGCCGTCACACCAGCACCGCACCGACGACGACCGCCGCCACGCCCAGCAGGAGCGCCACGGCACCGCAGGTGATGTCGAGTGAGCGGGACCGGTGTTCCGCCGCGAGGTCGGGGGTGAACACAGCGGGGTCGTCGGGCGTGTAGTGGATGGTGACGCGGCGGCCGTGGGAGTTCGCCGGGTCGGGCAGCCCTTCGGTGCAGTAGGCGGTGACGGTGGTGCCCTCCTGGGTGGTGAAGGTGATGACCGGCGTGTGGCTGGTGCTGGTGTGGCCGTCCTCGTCGGTGCTGGTGTCCGTGAGTACCGCGACGACCCGGCCCGGGACAGGGGGCCGGGAGGTCAACGCGGCGATACGGCGGTTCACCGCGCGTTCGTTCTGCGGCAGGTACCAGACTCCGGACACGGTCCAGGGCGCACCGAAGCCGATCAGGGCCCACGGCCAGGCCCAGTCGATCGCGGCGAAGACCACCAGGCCCGCGTAGACCAGGAAGACCGCGAAGTTCGGCCACCCGAGCCCGCGTCGGCCTGCCCAGAGGTCCCCGACGAACTGGAAGGCGTGGGGTCTCCCGGGCGGATAACGGACACCGATCTCCCGGCCCGGCCAGGCCGCCGTGATCCTCTCCCCGTGGTCACCGTCGTTCGTCACGGTGAACTCCTCCCCGGTGGAAGGGTCCTGGAAGGAGACGACCACGGGTATCCCGTCGCGCTGCGAGCTTCCGTGGCGGGGCTCCCGCACCCGCTCCATCCGTCCCATGACCCTCACCGCCCGCTGGGCCCGGGTCATTCCGGCCAGCGACCGGGCGTACCCGACCAGCGCGACCGTGCCGAACACCCCGCACCACAGCACCAGATATCCCTGCAGACCCATGTGCCTTCTCCTCATCCCTCCCTCACCGCCGCCCGTGACGGACGGGCGAGCCACGAGACGCGGCCGGTGCCGCTTCCGTCAGCGCGCCGGGGTGCGCCGCACCACCTTGCCCTGCCCGTCCGCCTCCAGCGAGGCCGTCCCTTCGGCGCCCGTCACACCGACCCTGATGGTGAGGGAGCCCGTGAGGCGCTCGACGGTGAGCTGCCAGGTCTGCGGAGAGCCGGCACCCAGCCCGGTCCTCGCCTCCTCGACCAAGGAGGGGAAGCGGTCGTAGGGCAGGGAGTCGAGGTCGAAGGTCGGGGTCCGCGCGCCGGTGGGCGCGTACACGACCGACAGCAGCCGATCCTGTACGACGACGGTGAGCACCGCGCGCGTATCCGTGCCCTTGGCGAGCGAGTCGACGGCGCGGCGCAGTTCCCCCTTGTCGAGGAACGACTGGTGCGGGCCGAGCGTGACCGTGCCGGACGCCGAAGACACCACCGTGGTCGACGAAGAGGAGACAGAAGCAGAGGAGGACGAAGACACCGACGGCCCTACGGCGGAGGGCGGTTGCGTGGCGGCGCTCTGGTCGAACAGGTCGGCACGGAACAGCAGGACCACACCGGCCGCGGCGACAAGCAGGGCGAGCAGCCTCACGAAGCCCACGGCACCGTTCTCGGGAGTCTCGCTCACCAGGGCCGGGCCGGGCGCGGAGTCGACGCGGGCCCCGGCCGCCCGCTCCTCCCACTCCGGCGTCGGCCGCTTCACGATCCTCACCCTCGACGGCCGGTCCGGCGGGTACTGGACCACCACGACGCCGCCCGGCCGGTAGTCGGCCAGGTCGACGAGGTTGATGTGCTGCGTGAACGCGACGCGGTACGCCGGTACGTCGTCCGGCGCGACCGTCAGATCGAAGCGCACCGCCACGTCGCTCGTCGCCTCGCCCCCGACCGCCTCCAGGCTCTCGACCGACGCGAGCGCGGTGCGGGGCGCGACCGCCGCCTCCCGGGCACGCCTCGGTGCGCCGACGAGGAAGAAGAGCAGACCGTAGACCGCGGGCAGGACCAGCCCTGCGACGAAGAGCGGCACGTTCTCGATGATGGCGCCCACCACGAGAGCGGCCGGCGACGCCCCGATCACACCGCCCGTGAGGACTCCCAGCGCGACGGCGACGGGGGTGTTGCGCCTGGACGGCCCCACCGTGGTGATCGTCATAGGGGTGATTGTGCCGGGCTCGGGCGATGGCCGGTAGATCTTCAAGGGCCTGGAAGATCAGACGTTTTGCGCCCTCGCCCAGGGGCTCGACAGCCGCCCCCCGCCGGCAGCACATGCGTCCGTGGTCGCGGCAGGGCCTGCTCGTGCGCTCATGCCCGTCTGATGATGTGGATGCGACGCAGGCCCGCTCGTACGGTGGCGCGTGACTGCGTCTTCCTCGTCTTCCTCACCGGGTTTCGCCCGGGTCGGCCGGGCGTGCGCTCCGGCTCGGTTCGATATTCGATCGGCGGCGTCGGTGACCCGCCACGCGGTGATGCACCGAACCAGAGGGCTGTCGGTCACCGGCCTGCTCCGCGGCCCGGCCGGTGACCGGGCGAACTCGGGCGTCGGTGCACCTCGCGTCAGCGACCCAGCGCGTTCTCCAGCTCCTTCTTGGTCATCGAGGAGCGGCCGTCGATGTTGCGCTTCTTGGCCTCTTCGTACAGCTGGTCCTTGGTAGGGCCCTGCGATCCGCTGTGCGAGCGCTGGCCGCCGCGTTCGTAGGACGACTTCCGGTCACGCGTCGAGGCCTTGCTGGAGGTTTTCGACTCTCCTGACCTGGCCCGTTCCTTGTTGACCGTGCGTGCCGCGATCTCCTTGGCGCGCTCGGACGACTCGCCGCGATCCTCGGCGCTCTTCTTGATGTGTTCATACTGGCGTTCGCGCTTGGAACTCGATCCGGCAGGCATGCGATTCTCCTCTCCTGTGTCGGCCGACCACCGCCTCACGGGCGCTGGGGCCGCTGATCCGGCGGTGTCCTCCCGCCCTCGCTACCGCCCTTGGCGCCCTTGCGGTTGCGCGGCTGCTCCGGCTGCCGCGGTCGGGACATCTACGACACCTCGCTCGGGTCGCTCGCGCGACGGCTTCGGTTGGGCGAGTTCCCCGGCCGATCCGTCCGAAGCACACACATGGTGCACGGCTGAAGATCGTCCCTGTCGTGCGGTCCGCGATCGAATGTCAAGGGCGTGGTCCGCGACCTCGCCGGCATGCGGCGCGGGCAGCCGGGGACCCCGCCGACATGGGTATGAACCATGCTGAGGCCCCGGTTCTTGAGGCGCTTGTCCGTTACCGGGACGCGGGCGAGTCCGGATTCACGCCCCCGGGACACAAGGGGCACGCGGCGCGGATCCACTTGCCCGCGCGCTCCTGGTGACGCCGTCTTCTACGGGGATGTCCTGGCCAGCGGGGACCTGGACGGGCGGCCGTACGGGTGGTTGCGGATTCCTGAAATGGCTGACCAGTACCGATGCGCCACTCGTGGTCCCGGCCATCGGGGTCTACTGAACGGTCGCGTTCAGGTCAGCAGTTGGACGGCATAGAGCGTGCCGATGGCGACGGCCAGGGCCCCCAGCAGGAGGCGGAGCGCGGTTTCGGGCAGGTGGGGCTGCAGGTGGGCGCCCAGGTATCCGCCGATCAGGCCGCCTGTCCCGCAGGACAGGCCCAGCAGCCAGTCGGGGGCGACGTCGCCTGTGGCGGTCAGCGAGAGCAGAGCGTAGGTGGCCGCACCGACAACGGAGGTCACGAAGGTCGAGGCCAGTGCCGCGGGTGCGACCGTGGCGACGGGCACTCCGCGGCCGACCAGAATCGGGCCCAGGAGGGAACCGCCTCCGATGCCGTAGATTCCGCCGGCGACCCCGACGGCAAGGGCCAGGGTGGCGGTGGCGCGGTGCGTCGGCTGTCCGATGTCCCGCTGTGCGGCCGGGCGCAGCGTACGCCACCACAGCCACAGCCCCAGGGGCAGCAGCAGGGCGGCGATGAAGAGGCGGAAGACGCGCGGGCCCGGAACGGCGAAGACCCGGATCACCGCCCCGATGACGACACCGGGCACGGTGCCCGCGATCAGCAGCCGGGTCAGTGGCCCGCCCAGGCGCCCGGTCCTGGCATAGCGAAGCAGAGCCCCCGGCCCGGCCACGACGTTGAACAGCAGGTTCGTCGGAGTCACGGCAGGGCTCGGCACCCCCAGGACACTGACCTGTACGGGCAGGAGGAACACGGCGCCGGAGACCCCCACGGGGGCGGTGGCCACCGATATCAGAAGCCCGGCGGCGAATCCGAGCAGCCCGGTGGACCAGGTCACGACAACTCCCCTTTGCGAGATCGACGCCTCAGTATCCACACGGGGGACGTCCGTCCGCCGGCTGCCTCCCGGGTCCTGGCCGCAGGACACCGGCACAGCCGTTTCTCGCCGACATGGCACCCCACGGCAGCTAATGGATCAAGGCGTTCACCATGATGATCAGCAGGCCGAGCAACATATCGAGGCCGCCCGCCCGGCACGAGGACGGCCATCCCTGCCCGGCCCTGCGGGCGGCCCAGGCGCCCACGGCGAACAAGGCCACGGTGTTGAACAGCAGGGCCGCGTCCGCCGCAGTGGCCTCTTCCCACCACCCGGCCACCGCGGCAAGCAGCATCCCCAGCGTGGGCAGCACGGCAGCGACCAGGGGCCACTCCGCGAGCACCGACCGCAGTCTGCTGGTGACGGCTACCCCTTCGACGGACGCGCGCTGGGCGATGACATGCGCGTACCCATGGGCGGCACCGGACGCCACCGCCGTGATCAGCACCCACAGCGCGTCCGAACCGGGATCGGCCTCCTCCCCTGCCGCGTCCAGCGCGGCGACCATGGCACTGGCCAGCACCAGCCCATAGATGCCGCTGAGCAGCCACTGCTCCGACGGCTGTCGCCACAGCATCCTGCTCGGCGCGGCACGCTCGGGGCGGACATGGTCGGGGCGGACATGGTCGGCGTGGTCGGGCATCGCATCCCCTTGGTACGGGAAGATGACTGGTTCTGCCCATGCTCACCCACGTGACACGAGGCAACGTGCCACCACGCGAGCGCGCCTGGCCGTTGTGCCCGAATGGGGCCCGTACGCAGGTACCGGAGGGGCCCGGCCTGCGGGCGGGCGCCGGCGGCCTCGGACCGCACACGCCGTCGGCCCGCGGATCCGGCCAAGTACGTCGGAGAGAACGACCGGTGAGGCGCGCTCCGGACGCGAACCGGTCCAGCCATACGAGCACCAGCCGCATCATGGCTCGGCCCGCCCCGGGGCTCAAGCAAGGGCTTGCGGTCCGCGAGGGCTCGTGTCCAGCCCGGCACACCCCACAGGTCCCGACCTCTTCAGCAGGGGCGAGATCACGCATCTCCCCTGCACAGACGGAGGTTTCTCCCTCTCGCGGCCGTGCCGCACCGCTTCAATGGCGCAGTCTCGGCTCGTCCATGACCGGCTGCGGCTCCGCCGACCGCCGCGACTGACCGTCGGCGAACGCTGCCACGCGTCCCTGAAACGTGCGACCCCTCCGGGCGCCCGCCACTTCCGTCGCTGTAACGGCTCTCCTGTTTGAGCCCGACGCATTTGATCGACTTTCTGATCGCTTCAGGACTCAACCTGCAATCCGGCATCACTTTTCGTGACGCATTACGACACAGTCAGTCGCCTGCAGCTCGCCGAATCGCCGCCGAGGGTCGGCCACCCGGCGCACTCACCGCGGCCGGGAACCTCAGCACACCACGCACGGGTGGTTTACCTGGCACATCCGTCCGGCGATCACATGGCCTCATCTAACTTCGGAGCGTAGTCGAGTGACTGCTTTGAGTGATTGGAGACCGTGGATGCGTTCGACGTCTAGGGGCAGGCTGGCAGCCCTCGTCTCGACGGCTCTGCCGACCCGTCCTGGCGGAGCCGTACGGCCCCCCGCCTCCCGCCTGCGAGCGCGAGCGCTGGCCGTGGGGCTCACGCTGGCCGTGTCCGCGCTCGTGCCCTCGGGCACAGCCGGTGCGGCTGAGCAGTACGAGTGGGCCGCGCTGGGTGACTCGTACACCGCCGGCGTGTTCGTCGGAGACCCGCAGCCCCCGCTCGGCGACGCGTCGCGGGACGGCTGTGACCGCACGAGCGACGCCTACCCGGGAGTTGTCGAGCGGGAGCTCGACGAGTTCCCGCCGGGCAAGTACGTCCACCTCACCAACGTCAGCTGCGGCAATGCCACCATCGCCGACATCGCCGAGAACAAGCAGTCGCCGATCAGCCCGGTCCAGCCGCCTGCCGGAGGCTGGCCCGCGGTGGACACGCAGATCCAGCGAGCGAAGCTGAACGACACGACCGACATCGTCACCATCGGCGTCGGCGGCAACAGCCTGCCCTTCGGCGGCATGCTCTTCAAGTGCCTCGAACTGGGCGCGACACCCGGCAAGTCCTGCCGCGAGTACTACACCAGTCCCCCCGAGGGGGAGGAGAGCATCCAGGACAAGCTCGCCAGGGTTCAGGACGAGTACATCCAGATGCTGGTCAAGGTGCACCAGGCCGCGCCTAACGCCAAGGTGATCACTGTCGGCTATCCGGCAGTGCTCCCGGACGAAGGCACCGCCTGCAACCGCCTCTCCCTCACCGAGCTGGGCGCGATCAAGCACGCCGATGTCGACTGGCTCCGTGACGACGTCCTCAAGCAGCTGAACAGCTCGATCGAGCGGGTCACTTCGTTCTTCGGCGACCGCTACGTCGATGTCTACTCCTCGAGCGTGGGCCATGACGCCTGCCAGCCCGCAGGCACCAAGTGGGTTGAGGGAATCTGCGGCGACGCCGCGGACTACTGGCCCGCCAAGCTGGCCGGCACCCTCCTGACCTGCGCCCCCATCAACAAGCGTGTCACCCTCGTCCACCCCAACGGCGAAGGCCACGCCAACGCCGCCGCCCACGTCGAACGAGCCATCCGCATCGCCCTCCTCGACCACTGACCGACGGGCAGGAACCGAAGCCAGGGTGATCGACGGCAACGCATGCACGATGCGGACCGGGATCCCCTGGCGTGACCTCCCAGAACGCTAGTGCCGCGGAAGACCGTTCCTCGCCCCGCTTCCGCCGGTACGGTCTCGACGGCATCTTCGCCCGGGCCTGCAGTCATGCAGGCCCGGGCTGACGCGACATGGCCGGCCGATCCTCTGTGCGTCGGTCCTGGTTCACCGTTCGACGCGTGCGACCGCTTCCGCGAGAAGCTCGGCCACCTGATCGGCGTGCGACAAGTGCGGGGAGTGTCCCGAGGGGAGGCGCAGGCGGTGGGCGGCGCGCGCGGCCCACTTTTCCTGCACGGCCGGCGGGAGGGACGGGTCCTCGGTGGCCACGACGTACGTCAGGGGGATGTCTGCCGGCGCGGCACCCAGCTTCTCGGTGAAGGCGCGCATGCCCTGCCACTGGCGCCGCTTGACGGCTTCGGCGGTCAGGACCGGGTCGACCCCGCTGAAGATGGACTGCTCCGCGTCCCCGGCCTTGACGGCGAGACCATCGGGAGAACGGATCCAGGTGGGCGGGAAGGCACCGCCCATCCACTCCATCATCGAGACGCCGGGCTCGAGCGCGAAGGCTGCGATGTGGACGAGTTCGGCGACCCGGTCCTCCTTCGCGGCGGCCCACGTGGCGGGCACGCCGCCGTAGGAGTGCGCGGCGAGCACGACGGGCCCGTCGGCGGCCGCGATCTCGGCACGGACCTCGGGCACGTCCTCGGTCAGCCCCCGGGCTGCGGCACTGTCGGGGTTGCTGCTGGGCAGTTGCACGGCACGGGAGGCGATACCGCGGGCGGAAAGCCGCTCACGCAGCGCGTCGAAGATCCACGGGGTGTGCATCGCGCCGTGAACGAGTACGACGGTCGGATTCATGTGATGCGTCCTCAGTTACGGGGGGGGGGTGGTGCGAGTGGGGCGGTCAGCCCTCCCGGCTCTTGCCGAGCTGCGGCGATCCAGGACGGTGGCCGACTCCCGAGCAGGAGTCACCCGGCACGCCTTTCCGGAACGATCTCCAGCCTTTCCCGCGACCTCGTGGCCCACAAGGTCGAAGGGGGACACGGCACGGTGAAACGGCGACGGAGGCGCTGGACACTGCGTCTTGGCATGGCGCGCTGCGGCTCGGATCGATGACCTCGAAGCCCGGGCTCCCGCACCTCTGGCGGGTGGACGGCGAGCCGAAGGAAGGCGACCTCCCGGAGGAAGCGTCGCCGGCAAGGCTCACGGGAAGAACCGCGATCTCCAGATGTCCTCGAATGACCATGCCGCGTCTTCGGTGGATCTCGCCCGCCTGCGGTTTCGCGACGACAGTAGAGGACATCAAGGCGACGCGAAGCCGCCTCCACCACAAGGAGCATCCCTATGAACGGCACGGTCACGGTCCTCGACAGGGGCCCGGTGCGCATCCACAGCTACATGTCGCCGGCGGACACCTTCCACACCACCACCCAGCTGATCGAGACCCCGGCCCGGATCGTCGCGATCGACGCCCAACTGCTCCCCGTCTACGCCGACGAGGCCATCGCGTACGCCAAGGGCCTCGGCAAGCCGATCGACCGGCTCATCGTCACCCACGCCCACCCGGACCACTACAACGGCGCCGCCCGTTTCGGCGTCCCCGTACACGCCCTGGCCCAGGTGCGCCGGCAGATCATCGCCCGCGGCGACAGCAACCTGCCCACCGGACAGGTCATCCCCGTCAGTGACTTCACCCCCTCCGTGGACATCGTCCCGGGCACCGAGGTCATCGACGGCGTCGCCTTCGTCTTCGAGGCTGTCTCAGGCGGTGAGGCCGCCGACGAACTGCTCGTCAAACTGCCCGAGCAGGGCGTCCTGATCGCCCAGGACCTCGTCTACAACGACGTCCATCTCTACCTCGGCAACAACGACATCACCGGCTGGCAGCAGGCCGTCGACGCGCTGGCCGCCGAATCCGGCTACGACACGATCCTCGCGGGCCACGGCCTGCCCACCGGCCCGGAGGTGTACGCAGACGTCCGCCGCTACCTCACCGACGCCCGCGAACTGCTCGGCGACGACGGCGACGCCTACAAGAAGGCGATCGTCGACAAGTACCCCGCCCACGTCGGCCCGTTCATCATCGACATCGCCAACCGGTCGCTGTTCCCGGTCGGCGACTGAACACAGCCGGCGTGCACCGCACGCACGCGCCGCGCGGATCCGGGGCAGTTCGCGCGGCCCGTCCGGCCCTCAGCTCATGGCCCCCGGTCGACGTCGGCGCCCTCAAGTACGCCCGAGCACAGCCCCGCTGGCCCCCTCGGCGACCACCACAACCGCCGAGACCGCCGCCGCGGGCGCCCGAGAAGGCACGTCATGGACTCCGTCCACGCCGACCGCGCGGCCCCCCGCCCGGTCACGAACGGCAGCAGCGGCCCGTACCCCACAGCCTGGAATCGACTTCATGTCCCTCCCCGTCCCGAAGAGATCCGCCGCATCGGCCGCGATGATGACACCAACGTCTGCGAGCCGCCGCCCACGCCGTGCGCCCCTCGTCCTGATCCTGGGCTCTCTCACCGCGCTCGGCCCGCTCACCATCGACCTGTACCTGCCGGCCCTCCCCCAGGTCAGCGGGGACCTGCACGTCTCCGCGGCGGTCACCCAGCTCACCCTGACCACTTTCATGATCGGGATCGCCCTGGGTCAGCTGGTCATCGGCCCTCTCAGCGACACTCTCGGCAGACGGCGCCCTTTGCTGATCGGCCTGAGCGCGTACGTCGTGGCCGGCGCCCTGTGCGCCCTCGCGCCGACTGCGACGGTGCTCATCGGCATGCGGCTGGTCCAGGGGTTGGCGGGCGCCGCCGGCATCGTCATCGCCCGGGCCGTGGTCCGTGACCTGTACGACGGTCTCGGCGCCGCGCGTCTGCTGTCGTCGCTGATGCTCGTCTCCGGCACCGCGCCGATCCTCGCCCCCGTGCTCGGAGCCCAACTGCTGCGCCTGACCTCCTGGCGCGGCGTCTTCGTCGCCCTCACCGTACTGGGCCTGGTCGTCCTGGCCGCCACCGCAACCCTGTTGACCGAGACCCTCCCGGCCCATCGGCGGCGTCGCGGCGGACTCTCCGACACCCTGCGCACCATGCGCGATCTCGTCGCGGACAGTCGCTTCACGGGCTACCTGCTCACCGGCAGCCTCGGCTTCGCCGCCCTGTTCGCCTACATCGCCGGGTCCTCCTTCACACTCCAGGAGGTCTACGGCGCCTCCCCGCAGACGTACAGCCTGCTGTTCGCCCTCAACTCGATCGGCCTGGTCGTCACCGGACAGCTGAACTGCAAAGTGCTGCTCGGCCGCTTTCCCTCGCAGCGCATCCTGGCGACGGGCCTTGCCGTGCTCGGCGCCGCGGGCATCGCCCTGGTCCTCCTGACCACCAGCACTCACGCGGGCCTGCCCTGGATCGCCCTCGCGCTCTTCCTCACCGCCTGCCCGGTCGGCTTGATCCTGCCGACCACCACGGCCCTGTCCCTCCAGCGCGCCCCGCACGCGGCGGGCAGCGCCTCGGCGCTGCTGGGCACCACCCAGTTCCTCATGGCAGCCGTCGCCCCGGCCCTCACCGGCCTCGGCGGCCGGGGCACCGCCCTGCCCATGGCCCTGTCGGTACTCGCCCTCGCACTGACGGCGACGCTCATCTTCCTGGTCATCTGCCGCCCATGGCGCCCCACTCCGGATCCGCTGGCCCGGTGAGCACGACCCCGTGGACCTACATCTGCCAGGAGCCGGCCCGCTGGATTCGCGACAACAGCGTCAGGGAGGTTCGCCTTCAGCTTCTCGAATGCGGTGGGCGTCGAGCGGTGCGGCAGGAAGTTCTTGATCTGCTGAGCGCAGTCGGCCGGACTGGCGGTGCCCGTGTCGCACTCGAAGTCGTAGAGACCATGGGCATGAACCTGAGTGATCTGGCGTGCGGCCGGCCCCGGTGCGCGGTCCCCGCTCTCCTGCTCGCGCCGTTGTATTTCCGGCAGAGGGCAATGCACGAGGTGGTGGGGCCGAGCGTGTGCTCCGACGGTGCGTGATGCCGTCGTGGATCACCCGAGGCGGCGATCGCCGTGAGGCCGGGCAGTTTGCCGGCCTCCGCCGTATCTGGAAGGCACTCTCCCCTGACAGCCTGTCCTCCGTGGTCCCGCGTGCGGCGGCCGCGGGACCACGGAGGCGCCTGATCGGTCAGGACAAGAGCTCGACGTACCCGTCGGTCGCGTGGACGCGGATCCGCTGTCCGTTCCGGATCAGCCGGGTGGCCTGTTCCACGCCCACGACGGCCGGCAGTCCGTACTCCCGGGCGATCACCGCGCCGTGGGTCATCAGACCGCCCACCTCCGTCACGAGGCCCGCGATCCCGACGAACAGCGGCGACCAGCTGGGGTCGGTGTAGGTGGTGACCAGGATGTCGCCCGTCTCGAGATCGGCCTCCGCCATGTCGAGGACGACGCGGGCCCGTCCCTCGACGACCCCGGCCGAGACCGGGAGGCCGGGCAGGGCGCCGGGCGGTACGTCGTCGCGTCGGTACGCCCCGTTGAGGGCCTCGCCGTCCGAGGTGAGAACGCGGGGCGGTGTCAGCGCGTGGTACGACCGGAACGCGTCCTTGCGCTGCTGGATGAGCCGGTCGTCCGCCTGGTGCGAGCGCGAGACCTGGTGGAACTCCTGGAACGTGAGGTAGAAGACGTCCTCCTCCGCGGCGAGCACACCGGCCCGGACGAGGCGTCCGGCCTCCCTCATCAGGGCCTGCTTGTAGACGAAGTAGCGGCTGATGATGCCGTACTTGGGGTATTCGCGGTAGCCGATGAACGCGCGGACCTGGTCGATCATCCGCTGCGTCTCGTCGGCCCTGCGGTCACCGTCCGGCAGGGCCCGCAGACGTGACACCACCTCGGCCGCCTTGTTCAGCGCCTTCCGCCGGCCCTCCTCGAAGCGCCGCTCGGCGGCGCCGGGCTCCATGTTCCTCACGTGGTCGAGGATCACGGGCACGAGCGTGGTGGGGCGTTCGCGCCAGCGCGGTCGCGTGATGTCGATCTCGCCGACGCAGCGCATGCCGTACCGGTCGAGGTACGCCTCGATGGCGTCGCGTGCCTCGGCCCCGCCCGGCAGTCGGCCCAGCTCGTCGAGGAAGTCCTCGTCCCGGACGCCCTGGAGGAACGCCACCACCTCCGGATGCGGGCGGATCACGTCCGCGACGTCGAGCAGCGCCAGGCCCATCTCCGACGTGATGTTGTCGGGGGCGGACAGCGTGAGCGTGTCAGCCGCGTTCTTCTCGCCCAGCCATTCCTGCAACCTGTCGTTGAGCCACCAGGTGCCCTCCATCGCCACCATGATCGCCCGGATGTTCAGCGGGTCGCTGAGAACGCGCTTGTGCTCCTCGAAGGCCTCTGCCAGGAAGTCGAACAGCGCCGGTCCGCTCTTGGTGCGGATGTCACGCTCCAGGGCGGCGACGGACGCCCGGCTGCGGCCGATCAGTTCGGCGACGACGGACGGGTCGGTCTCGGTCGGGTCGGACTCGCCGCCGACGGGCGGCCGGCCCGGAGCCGTGGCCGGGAGCGGTGCCACGAAGTCGTCGCGTTCGAGGACGGTCTCCAGTGCGTCCCTGGTGAGTGGATCACCCCGCCCGATGACGTCCAGGAGACCGGCACGGCTCGCGGGCGAGGCCAGCCGCGGGGTGACGTCGACGAACAGCCGTCCCCCTGCCTCGTGCATCGGGACCATGGCCGTCAGCTGCCACATGGACAGCCCCAGGGGCTTCATGGGGTCCGTCATCATCTGTCCATGACCGACGGAGACGTAGACGTGGTTCTCCCGGCCGGCCTCCCGGTCACCGGCCTTCCGGTCGCCGGTTCCCCGGTCGTTGGTCCCCGGGTCGCCGGTCTCTCGGACGGGGACCGGGAACAGTGTCGTGATGGGCCTGCTCTGGACGATCCTGAAGTCGTCGTCGACCAGGCACCATTCGATGTCCTGCGGGCGTCCGAAGTACGCCTCGATCCGCCGGCCGATTCCGACGAGCCGCACCACCTGCGCATCCGTGAGCGACGGCTGCTCCTGCCGCTGCGGGTCGACGGCCACCTCGTGCGTACCGCCGGCCGGCAGCGCCTGCAGAGCCCGGGGTTTGGCGGCGATCGTCCTCGTCACGACGTCGCCGTCGCGCACCTTGAAGACGTCCGGGTTCACCAGGCCGGAGACCAGGGCCTCGCCGAGGCCGAAGCCGGCGTCCACCGAGGCGACCTTGCGGTTGCCGGTGACGGGATCGGCCGTGAACAGGATGCCGGACACCTCGGGGAAGACCATCCGCTGCACGACCACGGCCATGTGCACCCGGCGGTGGTCGATGCCGTTGCGCCGGCGGTACACCACGGCACGCTCGGTGAACAGCGAGGCCCAGCACCTGCTGACGTGCCGGAGAACCTCCGTCGGCCCCACGATGTTCAGATACGTGTCCTGTTGGCCTGCGAAGGACGCCGTCGGAAGGTCCTCCGCCGTCGCGCTGGAGCGAACGGCGCAGGCGGTCCCCTCGCCCAGCCCGGCGAGCGCGGCGACGATCGCACGCGCCAACTCGTCCGGAACGACGACCCCTTCGATGAGCCTGCGGATCTCCGCGCTCACCGTGCGGGTCGCCTCCCCGTCCTCCGGGGACAGACGCGACAGCTGATCGAGCAGATCGTCCAGCGACGGCACCTGCGCCATGATCTGGCGGAAGGCGTCCGTCGTCACACAGAATCCGGCCGGTACGCGGACGCCCTCGATCCGTGACAGCCCGCCGAGGTTCGCACCCTTGCCGCCGACGGCCTCGATCTGCTTCTCGTCGACCTCGTGAAGATTCCACACGTACGGCCCGTTCATCGGCGTGCCTCCTCGGCAGTCGTGTCCCGTCGTCGCACCGCACCGTGCGATCGCTTCGCCGGCGCGCACGGTCTCGACGGCCGCTTCGTTCCCACCGCCGGTCCGACGTCATCGCGTCCCCGGTACGTCGACAACACACGCACGTCAGTGCCCTCGTTTCCGCAGCTTGTGGCTTCGGCCGACGATTTTGCGGCATCACCGGGGCCTTGCCGCAAGGCCCCCGGTGCGCTATACGTTGAGAAGGGTAAGGAGACAGCTCCTTGCCCTTGCCTGTTTCCGGTGGCGATTTGCGGAGCGAGAGAGCGCGTGACCTCGTCCCGGAGCAACGGGCCCCGGACGCCGCGCGTGCGAGGGGAACTCGTGCGCCTCACCCTCCCGGCGGGCACGGGCCGGCGCTCGACGGCGCTCGAGGATAGAAGACCTGGGTGTGCAGGGAGGCTTCTGACGGGGCAGCCGCGTTCGGCGTGGCCTCCGTGTCGAGACGAGTCCTGCGACGAGATCAGTTTCCGATTGAGAGATCCCTGCAACGGGCGCGTGTATTGGTGCCGTTCACACCATGACGAGCTACGGGATCAGCGATGATGATGCGATGAATGCCGACATCTTGGGCCGCCCGGCCGAGCCCGGACAAGATCCTGGAGCGGCATCGGCAGCGGCAGCGGCAGCGGCAGCGGGCGCGCACGGGTCGGTCGTGTCGGTCCGTCATGTCCTGCCGGCCTGGCACCTCCTGTCGGCCCGTCACCTCCAGTCGGCCTGTTCCGAACCGCCCCTCAGTGCAAGGAAATACGTGTGAGCGCTATCGGCCCCGGTGGAAGAGTCCAACCGGCCCGTCCCGGCGATCCCTCCCGCATCGGCCCCTACCGCATCATCGGCCGTCTCGGCGCGGGCGGCATGGGCACCGTGCACGCCGGAGTCACCTCCGACGGAACGCGCGTGGCGGTCAAGGTGATCCATCCCGAGCAGGCGCAGGAGCCGGAGTTCAGGGCTCGTTTCGCACGTGAGGTGGCGCTCTCGTCCCGTGTCACCGGACCCTACGTGATTCCCTTGCTCGCAGCCGACACCGACGCGGCGACCCCGTGGCTGGCCACCGCGTACGTCCCCGGCCCGACCCTGGACCAGCATGTGCGCGAACGTGGGCCGCTGTCCGAAGGGAGCTTGTACGCGCTCGCGGCGGCCACCGCGCAGGCACTGGCCGCCATCCACGCCGTCGGGGTGGTGCATCGCGATGTGAAGCCTCAGAACATCATCCTCACGCCCACCGGACCACGGGTTCTGGACTTCGGGATCGCTCACGCGTCCGACACCACCAGTGTCACCCGTACCGGAGTCATGACCGGCACGCCGGGCTGGATCAGCCCCGAGCAGTACCGGCAGGGCACCGCCGGCCCGGCGGGGGACGTGTTCGCGTGGGGAGCGCTCGTGGCCTACGCGGCGACCGGAAGGCTGCCCTTCGGCGCCGGCCCACCCGACGTGGTCGCCTTCCGCGTGATGTCGGGGGAACCGGACCTGGACGGCGTCGCCGCGTCCTTGCGCCGGATTCTGGAGAAGGCGCTGTCGAAGGAGCCGGAGGACCGTCCCGCGGCCACCGAAGTGGCCGGGTCGTGCGCGGCGTTGCTCGCTTCCCAGGCAACCCAGGTCGTGGGCGTCCACGCGCTGCCGACCCAGGCCGGGGACGCGGTCGCCCAGGTCTGGGACGTGCCGGCCGGAGAGGACCCGGCATGGCAGGCGCCGCCGGGTCGATCGGCGAGGCGGCGGGTGGGCGCCGTGGTCGTGGCCGCGGCGGTGCTCGGCGGTCTGGTCGGCGGGGTGACCGCCCTGCTGCCCGACACCACCGGGGGCGGGAAGTCCGGTGGATCGGCTTCGCCTTCGGCGTCCGCCGGGTCCGGGTCGCAGGCCGTGAAATCCGATGAGGCGGATACCGCGGCCGAGCGGGGCAAGGTCGTGAGCGACGGCGCGGCGAGTGCGGTGAGCTGGGCGGAAGCTCGTACGGCTCAGGGGCAGGGCGAACACGACGTGGCGCGCTCCGTCCTGCACGATCAGAGCGTCCTGTCAGGGGAGTTGAGCGAGGTCCGGCTCTCGCCGGGGAGCGTGACGTTCCATGAGGCACGCCGGGAGGTCTACTTCTCGTACAACCTGGACACCGACGCGCACGGAACGTTGATCGCCGAGACGGAGATCGCCAGAGCGATGTGTCTGTCGTTGCGTGATGCGGTGCTCAACGTCCATCCGGATCTGCCGTATCGCACCTACGTCACGGTGCGCGAGGAGGCGGGCCGCGATGCGCAGGTGACGTGGCAGGAGGACTTCGTCGCCGACGAACGGTGCCGGTCGGCCGCGGAGGACGGCACAGCGCGGAGCGACGGCGCCGACGCGGAGGCAGAGTCGGAGCCGGAGTCGGAATGGGCTCCGGACGAGAACGGTCTCGGGGAGGCGATGATCCCCAGTACCGACGGCGACGAGATCCGGGTCGCGGACCGCGCCGCCAAGAAGGTCATCGAGCGCAGCAACGCGATGCGACCGACGCTCGGCACCGGTCAGGTCCTCGGCCACGAGGAGATCAAAGTGGGCTTCGACCCTGCGCATTCGGCCATGTACGTGTGGTCGGACTACCTGATGTGGAACCAGGGGCAGGTCGAGACCTGGGCCGACATGGCCGCGGGTGAGGCGTGCCGTGCCCTGGTGAGGCAGCGCCAGAACGCGGGTTCCGGCTGGCCGTACAAGCGCTACGCCGTGGCGGAGATCGGCGGTTCGGGCTATCTCATGATCCGTTGGGGCACGGCGACCTCGCTCGACGCCTGTCCCACTTGACCGGGGAACGGGACGGGGCCCACGCACCGCGACGGCGGCGTGATCGGCCCCGTGGACGCGCGTCCCGATGGGCTCGCCGAACGCCAAGTTCCGCATCGTTCCCTGCCGGAGAGCCTACGTATGCGATTACGTAGTTCTACTGGCGCCTGGGGAAAGCCGTGTTGGGAGACTCGCCTTATGGGCCTCCCGCGGGAGTCGTGATGTCACGGCGGGGAGCCTGCGGCCTCCCCGCCCGACGGCTGTCGCCGGCGGTTCGACGGGCACGGGGAGCGCATTCTGTCCTGGTCGTTGCGCCCAGCTGAACTTGGGAGAGTCCACCGTTGGTTTCCAAGACCCGTGTCCTTCTGGGCATGCTCGTGCTCCTGGCGCTGGCCGTCGGCGCCATCGCCCTGCTCGCGGCCGCGAAGGCGGATGCCACCTGGTTCACGATCGTGCCGCTCGGCATTCTGTTCATCGGCGCATCCGTCATCCAGTCGCTCGGATGGTTCAACAAGAAAAGCCGGTGAGTGGCCGGTTCACCGGCTCGCGCATCGCCCTGCGGGGGCGCGGGGGGGCTCCCACAGGCGGGGAGAGGGCCGGCGCGTCTACTGGTGCTCGCCGACCGTGCGCAGGGCGGCGAGCACCAGTGCCCGGGTGACGGTGACGATTTCGCTCACGCGGACCTGTTCCTGTGGACCGTGTGCGAGACGTACGTCGCCGGGGCCGTACTGCAGCGTGGGGATGCCCGCCCCGGAGTAGAGCCGCAGGTCACTGCCGTAGGGGGCGCCTCGCTCCGCAGGTCGTGGGCCGCTGGTGACGTCGGCGTGCGCGTCGCCGACCAGGGTCGCGAGCGGGTGTCCGGCCGGCAGCCGTCCGCTGGCGAACTGTCCGCCGGGCCACGTCACCCTGGCGGGGTGGGAGCGCAGCCAGGGGTCGGCTGCGCAGGCTTCGGCCACGCACGCCTCCAGTTCGGTGCGTGCCCGGTCCGGGTCCTCGCCCAGCCGGACGCCCAGCCTTCCTTCGGCCACCAGCAGGTCGGGCACGCTGCTGGCCCAGTCGCCGGAACGGACGGTGCCGACGGACAGCGGGTAGGGGATCGGGTAGGCGGACATGAGCGGGTCGGCGTCGGTGTTGCGGCGGGCTTCCAGGTGGGCGAGTGCGCGGTGGATGGGAAGGTAGGCGTCGATGGCGCTCACTCCCACGTACCTGGTGCTGCCGTGGGTGGCCCGGCCGGGTACCTCGATGCGGAAGGTCAGGGCGCCGGCGTTCGCGGTCATGAGCGCGCCGCTGGTCGGTTCGGTGATGATGCAGGCGTCGCCGGTGTGGCCGCGCTGGAGGGTGCCGAACGCTCCGAGCCCTCCGTCCTCCTCGCTGACCACGAAGTGCGCGGCCAGCCGGCCGCGTAGCCTTGCGCCCGCCTGTCGTATCGCGGCCAGGGCGGCGAGTATCGCCACCATCCCCGCCTTCATGTCGCACGCTCCTCTCGCGTGCACCACGTCCCCGGTGATCCGGGGGCGGAACGGGTCGCCGTCCCACTGCGCCAGGTCCCCGGAGGGTACGACGTCGACGTGCCCCTGGAGGATCAGGGTCGGCCCGTCGCCCTGGGGCCGCGTGCCGCCCACCAGGCCCCACGCCTCCGTGCGCGGGGCCTCGCTGCCGGGAAAGCGGGGGTGGGCCCGGAGCTCGGGCAGGTTCATGGACCACAGGTCCACGTCGAGGTCCAACCGCTCCAGACGGCGGGCGAGGACGTGCTGGAGCTCGGACTCCGCGGCGCTCCCGGTCACACTCGGAACAGCGAGCAGTTCCAGCAGCAGCCGGCCGATGGCCGCCTCGTCCACCGCGGCCAGTGCCGAGGCTTCCACCTCGCTCAGACTTGCTGTCATCTCCACACTGCTCCCGGCGCGTGACATCAGGACATGCCGGAGACTATGTTCGGCGGGCGGTGCAAACAATCGCCATTTACTGTTGTCTCCTCTCACTTTCTTGCAATATTTGCGGGCCCATGGCTGATTCTTGCGCCGTCTCACCACAGGTTCCGACGTCTGGAGCTAGGTCATGGACGCCATCGACGGAGCGATCATCCGTTGCGTGCTGCACAACGCGCGGGCCACGTACGCCGAGATCGGGAAGGCGGCCGGGCTGTCCGCGCCCGCCGCCAAGCGGCGTCTGGACCGTCTGGAGACCACCGGCGCGATCCGCGGTTACACCGCCCTCATCGATCCTCAGGCATTGGCCTGGCACACCGAGGCCTTCGTCGAGGTCTACTGCAGCGGCAATCCCACCCCCGCCGAACTGCGCCAGGCACTGGAGCACATTCCCGAGGTCATCGAAGCCTGTACCGTCTCCGGCGCGGCCGACGCCGTCGTCCACATGCTCGCCCGGGACATCCCGCACCTGGAACAGGCCATCCAACGGGTGCGCGCCACCGCTCCCGTCGAACGGACCGAGAGCGCGATCGTGCTCTCCCGGCTGTTGAACCGGCCTCGCGTGTGACCGACCTGCCGCGAACCCCGGGCTCCGCCTGCGCGTCGACGGAACCCCGGCGGAGGCGGGCCGGCGGGGCAGCGGCGTCGGCAACGGCGCGGCTCCGCACGGCGTGCCCAGCCCGCCGTCCGGCAGGCGAACGCGCCCCGATCTAGCGGCGGGTGAGGCGGGTGAGGGTGACCCCGTTGGGGAAGGACGTGCGCTCGGCGACATCGAAGACCGTGGGGTCGAAGGCACCGTCGACCACCGGGACTCCGGTCCCCGCGATGACCGGATACGTCTTGATCAGCAGCTCGTCGATCTCGGGGAGCAGAGCGCCCGCGAGTCGGCCGCCCCCGCAGAGCCAGACGTCCAGGTCGGTGCCGGCCTCGCCCTTGAGCTCGCGGACGAGGGCGAGCGGGTCGCTCGGCACGACGATGACGGCCGGGTCGGTGTCCGGCGCGAGAGTGCTGGACACCACGTACTGGCGCAGGTGCGCGTAGGGGCTGGTGATTCCGTGGTCAAGGGCTGGGCGGTAGCTGCCGAGGCCCATGACGACGGTGTCGAAACGACGATTGGGCGCGTCCGCGACGCCGACGGCCGCACGATAGGCGGTGGGTACGGTCTCCGGGTACAGCGCGTTGGTCCATGTCGCGTAGGCGGCGGCCTGCTGCTCGTCGCCCTGCGGAAAGAAGTCGAACTCGCCGCCGGGGCCGGCGATGCGGCCGTCGAGCGAGACACCCACGTAGTACACAAGCTTTCGCAAGAGGTCTCCTCACACGTAGTACTATGACTGAAGTGGTCTGACCGTAGTACTACAGATGGAGTGATGTCAATGGTGAGGCGGAATGACCAGCGGCGCGCTGCCCTCGTCGACGCGGCGATCGAGGTGCTGGCCCGGGAGGGCGCACGCGGCCTGACCTTCCGGGCTGTGGATGCCGAGGCGGCCGTCCCCGCCGGTACGGCGTCCAACTACTTCTCCAGCCGCGACGACCTGTTCACTCAGGCCGGCGCCCGGGTCTACGAGCGGCTCCAGCCGGACGAGGCCACGATCGCCCGCCAGCGGGAGGCCGGTCGCGACCGGGAGACCTACGCGGAGCTGATGCGCGAACTCGTCGGCCGCATCGCCTCCTTCCGCACCGGCTACCTCGCGCTGCTGGAGCTGCGCCTCGAAGCCACTCGCCGCCCCGAACTGCGCAAGGTCCTCACGGCGCGGGTCCGGGCCGACGTGGATGCCAACGTCGCGTATCACGAGGCGTCCGGCCTGCCCGGCGACACCACGGCGGTCAAGCTGCTCATACTGACGCTCAACTGGCTGATCGTCGAACAGCTCACCCTGCCTGACGTCTTCACGGAGGCGGAGCGCGAACAACTCATCACGGCCGCGGTCGAGCGCATCGTGACGGCGGAGTAGCCGACCACTTTCGGACCCGTCCGCTGCCCTGTCTGTCGCTCCGAACGAGGGGTGCCGGGTTCAGCAGTGGTGATCGCCGCTCCCGTACGGGGCCCTCAGCTTCTCGGCAGTCCAGACCGCCGCGTGCCTCGGCCCCGGACAACGGAGGGGGTGCTGTCGACGGCCTGGAGAGCACATCGCGGCTGCGGCGACGTTCCTCCCTGGCGCGGGTGGCGATGGTGATCCCACGATCGGACAGCGTCAGGGCTCACTCGAAGACGAGCCCGCCGACAGGACCGGTGAGCCGGAGCTGGGGCCGTTCCTGAAGGCCCCCGACCGCATTCCCGCAAAAAATCCGGTGCCCGACCCGCCTGTATGCCGTACGTTGGTCAGACCGACGCGGGGTGGAGCAGCTCGGTAGCTCGCTGGGCTCATAACCCAGAGGTCGCGTGGTTCGAATCCCGCCCCCGCTACCAGGATCCGGTCCCCGGCGACATCATCTCGCCGGGGACCGGAGTCGTTCGACAGCATGCCCGGGGCAGGGATCACCGGCCCGTCAAGGGACGCCCGCGCGGATGGCTCACCCGCCCCACGTGTCGCATGGTTTCCGGTCGTATCCGCTCGGTTCGGTGATCTCCGTACCGAGCGGATGGAGATCACACGTCAGGGCCGGCTACGTGGGCGCGAGACTGCACACTCGTGGATCCTGCTCCGAGGCTGATCAGACCGGAGTCATCGGCGCCCGCCGAACTCCCAGTCGTGGACCTCGATGTCCGCATACCGGTCTGCCGTCAGAACGGCTCGTGCCGTGTCCGCGTCCGGGGCCCTGAGCAGCGCCCCCGTACCCAGCCAGGTGTCGCCGTCGTCGGACAACAGGGGCCCGTACGCGATCAGTTCCGCCCGGTCGAGCGGCGGGGCCAGGTCGGCTGCCGGGCCCTCGCCGAGGCCGATCACCAGGTACCGGTTGCCGCCGGTGCGGCCGCCGGGAAAGTCCCACATGGTGCGCCCCAGCACGTTGCGCCACCTGCGGAGCAGCACGTCCCGGTACGCGCCGGCCTGATAGCTGGGCTCGTCGAAGGCGAACGCGCGGGCGGCGGCCGCATCGGGCAGGTCGACGATGTGTACGCTGCCCGTCGGTGTTTCCCCGTCATCGGCGAAGGTCGGACCGCGAGCGATCAGCTCCTTCGCGTACCGGTCCATGTAGGACCAGTGTTCCTCCACCAGCTTCTCGCGCAGGGCGAGGGAGCCGGGACGATCGCGGTGGTAGCAGAAGAACTCCATGACCACAGACCCTTCCCCATCAAGGGCACCGTCTCAACTGCCTTTCGGCGACGCCGGGACAGCGGGCGCGGAACGTCTCAGCCGTCCCGTAGGCCGACCGCCAGCGTCAGTTCGAGGACCCGGTACGGCGATGCGAGATCCGGGAACAGCTCCCGCAGCTGCGCCATCCGGTACCGGACGGTCTGGGGGTGGACGAACAACTCCGCCGCCACCTCGTCCCGTCTGCCCTGGTGCAGCAGCCACGCCCGCAGCGTCTCCTCCAGCCGCCGGGCGGTCGCGACAGGCAAGTCCCGCAACGGGGCGAGGGCGCGGGCACGCAGGTCCGCGAAAGCGTCCGCGTCCGCGCTCAGCACCAGCTCGGGCAGGTGGTCCTCGGTGTCGCGGATGTCGGAGGAGAGGGAACGCGCGCGCACGGCTCGTGCGTACGAGGCGGACGCACGCGTCCACGGCCGGGCCGGGCCGACGACGGCGCTGCGGTCGGTGAGCTGCCTCAGGAGATGCGCGCGGTCGGCATCGGGGACGAGCAGCACGCCGAGGGCGTCCGGCAGATCGTCCAGGACGAGGGTGCTCTGGTCGAGCATGCGCCAGGCCGGCCGGGCCTGGGCGGCGGGCAGCAGGACCGCGGTCAGCGAGCCCGGAGGCTGCCATCCTGCCCGTTGCGCCGAGGCCAGCAGCACGTCCGGGCTCGCGTCCGCGAGGAGGTCGCGGACCAGCTGTTCCAGGTGGCGCTCATGGGCCCGGCCCCGGGCCGCCAGTTCGTCGGCGTGGCCCGCGGCGCTCGCGGCGGAGAGCTCGTCGATGTAGGCGAAGGTCAGCTCGGCGAACTTGGCGACCTCCGCGGCGGGCAGACCGGCAGGTACGGCACCGGCTGCCAGGCAGCGCCAGGCCACCCGGGCGCCGACGCGGTAGGCGCTGAGCAGGGCGTCCATCGAACGGCCGTCGCGCACCTCGCCGCGGCCCAGCTCGTAGGCCGCGTCCCCGGCGTCGCCGCCCGTGGCGTTCCCGCTCGCGAGGTCCAGGTAGTGCCCCAGGGCGGTGCGGACGGCCCGGCGGATGGTGCCGCCCATGCGGCCCGACAGGGCGTTGGCGTAGGGAGGCACCTCGTCGATGATCGCCTGGACGACCTCGTCGGCGGTGGTCCTCAGCGCGGCCCGAAGTGCGGTGACCGTCGTCTCATCCAGGGCCAGTTCGCTGGCCCTCCGGACTGCATGGCTCACGTTTTTGTTCCCTGCGAACAATTCGGCCGATCAGATTCACATCCTGCGGACAGGACTTTACACCCTGTGGCGCATCAAGCTGGAGTCATGACGAGTACAACCCTCCGCAGTGGGGCGTGGAAACTGCTGGAGCTGGTCACGACGCCGCTGCTGCCGTCGGACTACCTGGACCTGGTCAGCCCGCTGCGTGCGGGCGGCGACCTGCGTGGGCGCATCGAGGCCGTGCACCCCGAGACGGGTGACGCCGCGACCGTCGTGATCAGACCGGGACGGGGCTGGCGCGGCCACACGGCCGGTCAGTACGTGCGGATCGGTGTCGACGTCGACGGGGTGCGCCTGTGGCGTGCCTACTCGCTCACCTCGCCGACGGACCGCCAGGACGGCCGCGTCACGATCACCGTGAAGGCGATCCCGGACGGCAAGGTCAGCAACCACCTGGTCCGCCGGGCGAAGCCGGGCACGCTGATCCAGCTCGACCAGGCGACCGGTGACTTCGTGCTGCCCGAGGCCAAGCCGGCCAAGGTGCTCTATCTGACGGCGGGCAGCGGCATCACGCCCGTGATGGGCATGCTGCGCGACACCGAGTTCGACGACGCCGTCATGGTCCACTCCGCACCGCGGCCGCACGACGTGATCTTCCGCAGCGAGCTGCACGACCTGGTCGCTGAGAAGAAGCTGCGTCTCACCGAGCTGCACACCGACACGGACGGCATGCTCGACATCAGCCGCCTCGACGAGCTGGTCCCCGACTGGGCCGAGCGCGAGACCTGGGCCTGCGGACCCGCGGGCCTGCTCGACGCCGCCGAGAAGCACTGGACCGAGCACGGCCTCAGCGAGCGCCTGCACACCGAACGCTTCCGTCCCGGCGTCGTCGTGGCCGACGACGGGGGCGGCGGCGCGGTCACGTTCAGTACCACCGGCAGGACCGTCGACGCGGACGGCGTCACGCCGCTGCTGGACGTCGGCGAGGAAGCCGGCGTGCTCATGCCGTCCGGGTGCCGTATGGGCATCTGCTTCGGCTGCGTCACACCGCTCAAGGCGGGCGCCGTCCGCGACCTGCGCACCGGCGAGATCACCGAGGCCGAGCCGGGCGTCCTCATCCAGACCTGTGTGTCCGCCGCGGCGGGCCCCTGCGACATCGAACGGTAGGAGCACCTTGACCGCCATCGACCCCACCGCCCACCTGACCGCGGAGCAGATCGAGGAACTCGGTCGCGAGCTGGACGCGATCCGCGACGAGGTGATCGCCAGCCGTGGTGAGAAGGACGCCGCCTACATCCGCAAGGTCATCTCGGCGCAGCGCAAGCTGGAGCTGGTCAGCCGGGGTGTGCTGCTGTTCTCGATCTTCCCGCCCGCGTGGCTGATCGGCACCGCCGGTCTGTCCGTGGCGAAGATCATGGACAACATGGAGATCGGCCACAACATCCTGCACGGCCAGTGGGACTGGATGCGGGACCCGAAGATCCACTCCACCACCTGGGAGTGGGACCACGTGTCGCCGTCCGAGCAGTGGAAGCACTCGCACAACGAGCTGCACCACACGTACACGAACGTGATCGGCAAGGACAACGACCTCGGCTACGGCATCATGCGCGTCGACGAGGACCAGCGGTGGTACCCGTTCCACCTCGGCCAGCCGCTGTGGAACTTCATCAACGCCTGCTTCTTCGAGTACGGCATCGCCGCGTACGACCTGGAGCTCGGCAAGAACCTGCACAAGCGCCGCCGCAAGGACCCGGAGTTCCGCGCGCGGGCCAGGGCCGTGGGCCGCAAGATCCGCAAGCAGGTACTCAAGGACTACGTGATCCACCCGCTGCTGTCGGGCCCCTCGTTCCTCCCCACGCTCGCCGCCACGTTCACCGCGAACCTGGTCCGCAACATCTGGTCCCACTCGGTGATCATGTGCGGGCACTTCCCCGAGGGCGTGCAGGTCTTCGAACGCCGGTCGATCAAGGGCGAGACGCGCGGCCAGTGGTACCTGCGCCAGATGATGGGCTCGGCGAACATCAGCGGCAGCAAGGCCATGCACTTCATGACGGGCAACCTCTCGCACCAGATCGAGCACCACCTGTTCCCGGACCTGCCGAGCAACCGGTACGCCGAGGTCGCGGTGAAGGTGCGCGCGCTGTTCGAGAAGTACGAGCTGGAGTACGTCACCGGGCCGCTGCCCAAGCAGGTGTTCTCCGCGTGGCGCAAGGTCTTCCGGCTCTCGCTGCCGAACAGGAAGCCCAGGGTCAGGACGCCGGACCGCGAGCAGGAGCTCATCGCGGCCTGATCCCGGTACCGGTTCGGATCATTCGTCCGTACCGGCAGGACCGCATGCCTTTTGGGGGATCCGTCACGGACGGTGGGCGCCCTCGACGACGGACGTCACCGCCGTCGAGTTCGGCCGCTGCGGAGGCGACGCGACCTCGGCGTGCGCTCCTGAATCGCCCCAGGCGACAGGTGGCCGCGCCGGGACCGCCGTCCCTCCCGCTTCCCAGGCCGTGAGCACGGGCTCGTGCTCACGGCCGAGCAGGTTGTCGTCGACGTGCGTACCCCGGGCGAATACACCTCCGGCCACCTGCCCGGCGCCGACAACGTCCCCCGGCCGGTACCCGCACCCCCTGGGCCATGGACAGGCAGGTCCGCCGCTTCGCCGGATCTCTCGTCCTGACCGGCTGACACCCCCGAGGCCAGGGCCGAACGCACATCACGTCACACGCGCCTGCCTCCGGCCATCATCCGGTGCGGCCGCCCCGGCAGCCAGCTCGATCTTCGCGCGGTGGCCACACGGGGTTCCCACTCACCATCCCGGCACCGCTCACGCCGGTCGTGCGGCGCAGCCTCGTCGGAGTGCACCGCCAGGAACACGCCCCTAGGACCGCGTCGCCGCCCCGCACTCCTCCTCCGAGGACCCGGCGCTCCCGACGGGCACACTGCGGTCGTACGGGTCCACCTCTGTGCCGGTCTCGTCCGTCCGGCGGTCCGAGCCGAAGGGCGGGGTGAAGTAGCCCGTGGCGGCGCCACAGCCGCCGTTGGTCACGTCGTACTTGTACGAGACGATCGAGAACGTGCCCGGCTTCGTGATCACCTTGTCAGGATCGTCCCAGTTCAGGACCAGTTCGCGCCGGACGATCGTGCGGACGATCTCGTCGTCGCCGCTCGGGTGTGCGCGGGTGACCGGATAGACGAAGGTGACGTCGGCGGTCACCTGGAGCGCGCCGCGTTCCCCCTCCCGGTAGCTGAGCCTGCCCCTGGTCTTCACGACGTCGCCGACCAGGCGGGTCCGGGAGGACTGGAAACGGCTGAAGAGGAAGAGGGGGTCGTTCTCCTCGCTCGGGGACCGGAAAGCGGTGTCCAGAAAGTCTTGGACGTCCTTCTGGTGCGCGTTGATCAGCGCGATGGCCGCCTTGGGGCGCTCGCCCCTCAAGACACCCCGGTCCAGGCTGGATTCGACGAGGAAGTCGCGGCTGCGGGCGAGGGCCCGTTCGACCTCGGCCGCGCTCATCCAGCCGACCGCCTTTGCCTTGGGCACGGTGATCCCCGCCGACCCGCTCGCCCAGGCCGCCGCCGGCGAACCACGGAACGGCTTGTCCATGGTGGGGCGTTGAGCCGCCTCCGTCGGGGGTGCCTGAGTCGGGCGGGCGCTCTCGGCCGCCTCCGGCGAGGAGTCGGCATCGTCGCCGCCGAACAGGTCCACTGTCCGCCCCGGGGCGAGCGCCACGACGAGCAGCACCAACGAGGCCAGCAGTCCGACCACGTACCAGCGTGTGCGTCGCTCGGGTTGCGCGGGCGTGTGGGTGCGCCAGCCCTCCGGCTGCCGCGAAGGCTCCGCACGCAGCCGATTCGCCACGTCACGGGCCCGCGCCGAGGGCTCCTTGGGCGAGTCGGCGACACCCGCCACCGACTCGCGCAGGAACTGGTCCCACTCCTCGTCGGACCTGGACGAGCCGTCCGGCTCTCTCCCCGCTCCCATCCCCCGCCCCCTGGCTTTCGCAGACCGCGCGCCCGCCCCCTGGGACGCGCCCGCATAATGACACAGAGCTCTGGCAGCCGGGCCGGCCGGGCGGACGGTGTGACCGCGCCGTTTTTCTCAAGTCGCCCCATAGGGCGCGTCAATGGGCGGGGCGCAGGCCGAACGGCTGAACTCTTCCGCAGACACCGAACGCCTCGTCACCGCCGGTACGGGGGACGAAGCCGGACAGCGTCAAACCGCGTCCGGACGTGACCGGCGAGCCACGGCGTGGCCGTTCGCCGTCTCCCCCGCCCTACAGACCGGCGGAAGGAGGCTTCGGACTGGGGAAGTTCGGCGCTGCGCTCGGGAAGGGGCCGGACGTCCGCTGCATCACCCGATCCAGGTCACGGCGTATGCGTTCGGCTTCACCACGCACTTGGGCGGGAATGTCGCCACGCTCGTCGACGAGGCGGCTGAAGATGGGGGTGTCCTGGAACACAGCGGGATCTGCTCTCTGACGGGCTTTCCGGGCGACGGTGCGAGGCCGGTGCGGTGGTACACAACTACGAGCGAGGCCGATAACGGGCCACACCCCCACACCCTACGGCGGGACACTGACAGCGCGGCGCCCGCAGCCCTCCAGCCGCCGTCAGCCGTCCGGCTCCCCCTCTTCCTTCCGGCCCTACCGGTCCCATCGACCGCCGTGCCCTGTCGTCAGATCCCCTTCACCCGCGTCCCGTACAACCCTCGACCCCCAGTCGGAGTCGCACTTGCCGAGCAGCAGCTCGCACGATCGACTCGAAAGGCACCGCCCATGTCCCGAGCTCCCCGCACCACCCGACGCAGGATCAGCAGCGTCCTCCTGTCCTTACCCCTGGCCGCCTCGGTGGTGCTGACCGGCTCCGGGCCGGCGTCTGCCGCCCCTGCCTCCGTCCCGGCCGCGGAGGACTTCAACGGGGACGGTTACGCCGATCTGGTCGTCGGCGCGCCGAGCGCGACCGTGTCGGGCAAGAAGCAAGCCGGGTACGTGGCCGTGGTGTACGGCTCGGTGAACGGACTGTCGACGGCGACGAAGAAGATCGTCAGCCGTTCGACCGCCGGGGTCCCGGGGGCCGCCCTCGCGCGACAGTCCTTCGGCGCCACGTTCGCCAGGGCCGACCTGGACCGTGACGGCTACGGCGACCTCGTGATCGCGGGCGGCAAGGAGGGGTCGGTGATCCTCTGGGGTTCGGCGTCCGGCCTGACCGGCGGTACGGGCATCGCGTACGGGGCCTCGCCCCAGGCCGGTGACTTCGACGGCGACGGCACGACCGATCTGGCACTGTTCTCCGCGCAGCGGGTGAGCGGTGACGACCCGTCGGGCGCCCCGGCCGCGCTGTGGAAGGGGCCGATCAGGCGGGACGGCAGGCCCACCGCCGTACTGCCGCTCCTGGACAGGTCCCTGTGGTGGGGCTGGTCCGAGGAGGACGACTCCTGCGAGACCGGCGGCGGCTGCGAGAACGGCCCCGCGTCGATCACCGGTCCGGTGGTCTCCGGCGAGGTCGCCGACGTCAACGGCGACGGCCGCGACGACATCCTCCAGACCGCCTACCGCGGCGACGGGAACTGGGGGAACCGTCTGCTCCTCGGCGGCGGAGCGACAGGCTTCACCAAGCAGGAGACGTCCGAGATCAATCTCGGAGAGGCCATCGGAGCCGGGGACGTGAACGGCGACGGCTACGACGACGTGGTGTCCGGCTGGGGCGCTGGGAAGGCCCACATCACCTACGGCTCGGCGGCCGGGCTCACTCCCGGGAACACCCATGCCTTCACCCAGGACCTGCCGGGCTTCCCCGGCGCCGACGAAGAGGGCGATCACCTCGGCTCCGCCGTCTCCATCGCCGATGTCACGGGGGACGGTTACGCGGATGTCGCGCTCGGCATCATGGGCGAGGACGTCGGGAGCGTCGTCGACGCCGGGTCGGTCGCCCTGCTGCACGGCAGTGCCGCGGGGCTCACCGGCACGGGGGCGCAGGTCTTCCACCAGAACACCGCGGGTGTCCCCGGAGTGGCCGAGGAGAACGACCGGTTCGGCGCCACGACCGCCCTGCTCGACGTCGACGGCGACGGTCACCGGGACCTGGCCGCCGCGTCGACTGCGGAGAACGCCTCCAGCGGAGCCGTCTGGCTGCTGCGCGGCACGGGGTCCGGTCTGACCACCAAGTCGGCCCTGGCCTTCGGCCCGAAGGATCTGTCGGCCCCCTCCACGAACGCCCTGTTCGGCAGCTTCCTGCGCTGATCGCCGACGCCACACTGGCAGGGTCGGGCCGCCCGGAGCGAGAGCACCGGGCGGCCCGGCCCTGCCCCCTCGGCGCGTGCACGCCGAAGCGACTGGGGCCGCCTACAGGGAGCCCCTCCGCTCCTCGGCCGTGAGGCGGCGGAGTGTCCGAAACCCGTACAGAGCCAGCAGCGGTTTACCCATCGTCCACTCGCCGAGGCGGTAGTCCTCCGCTCGTACGAGCCTCGCAGCGAGATCGGGGCGCTGCCGCCGCAAGTACGCGCGGGCCTTGAGCGCGTGAGCCGGTTGGGAGACGATCTTGATGCGGTCGACGTCCTCGAGCAGCGGGATCACGTTCGTGATGTTCTCCCATGTCGTGGTGCTCCGGCCCTCGAGAAGGACGGTGCCGTCGAACCCCAGCACCGACTGTGCGTAGTCGGCCATCAGCTCCGCCTCAGCGGCGGAGCTGCCGGTCGCACCGCCGCTGAAGATCACGACGGTGGCTCGCCCGCCGTCAGCGGCGACGGAGCGGATTCCGGCACGAACGCGCCAGCGGTTGATGGGGTTCACCGTCGGTCCTGGGTTCCGGTAGCCCAGGACGACCACGGCCTCTGTGCCGCTCCCACTCTGCCCTGTGCTCCCCACCAGGGTGCGGGACCAGCGCCAGTTCAACCATTCGCCCCAGACCAGGGCCGCAACTCCAGCTGTCACCAGTCCTGTTCCACGTCTCATGCGGCGACTGTAGAACGGCGCGACGGACACCCCCAGATGAACACCGGCCGCCGGCCCGCCCGTACCGCCGACGCTTCAGCCGTCCGAGGTGGCGAGGCTGTTGACCGTGCCCCGGACGGTCGGACGGCGGTACAGCTCCCGCATCCTCAGCGACGGCAGGCCCTGTGCGCGCATGACGGCCGCGATACGGACCGCGAACAGGGAGTTGCCGCCCAGTTCGAAGAAGTCGTCGTCCGGGCCGACGGGCGTGCCGAGCACCTCGCCCCAGATCTGTCGCAGCCGGCGGGTGAGGTCGTCCTCGGCCGTGACGGGCTCGGCCCCCCGGTCGGGCGCGGCGGGCGTCGTGGGGGTGGGGAGTCGGGCCGTGTCGAGTTTGCCGTTGGCCGTCAGCGGCAGCGTGTCCAGGGCGGTGACCGTGCTGGGGAGCATGTAGTCGGGGAGAATGCCCGCGGCCCGCTTGCGGAGCGTCGCCGGATCTCCGGCCGAGAGAACGACGTAGGCGTCGATCCTGGCGGTGGCCGCGTCGTCCGGGTCGTCGCGCCGCACCACCACGGCCGCCGCCCGGACGTCCAGTTCTTCCAGCAGCACCGAGCGGATCTCGTCCAGCTCGATCCGGAAGCCGCGGATCTTGACCTGGCTGTCGAGGCGGCCTAGGTGTTCGAGGCGGCCGTCCGGGCGCAGGCGCCCGAGGTCGCCGCTGCGGTACATGGTGCCGCCGGTGTACGGGTCCGGGACGAAGCGCCGGGCCGTCAGTTCTTCCTGGCCGAGGTAGCCGAGCGCGACCCCGGCGCCGCCGACGCAGATCTCCCCCGCCACTCCGGGCGGCTGGAGTCGTCCGGCCGGGTCGGTCACGTACAGGTGCCAGCCGGGCAGTGCCCGGCCCACGGAGCGGGTGGCGGCGAGTGCCAGTCGCCGGGTGACGGTCTGCTCGGTGACGTGGACCGTCGTCTCCGTGATGCCGAACATGTTCACCGTCCGGCAGACCGACTCGGGGTGCCGGTCGAGCCAGGGCAGCAGCATGCGCGCGTCCAGCGGCTCGCCACCGAAGACGACCATGCGGACCGGGACCCGGGTGTGGTCGACGTCCAGCAGTTGGGCGAAGGCGGACGGGGTCTGGCTGAGCACCGTGACGTTCTCGGCCACGAGCAGATCGCGGAAGAGGTCGGGTTCGCGGGAGAGGAAGTACGGCACCACGACCAGCCGTCCGCCGGTCAGCAGGCACCCCCAGATCTCCCACACCGAGAAGTCGAAGGCGCCGGAGTGGAACCAGGTCCAGACGTCGTCGGCGCCGAAGCCGTACTCCTCGCGGGTCGCGTCGATCAGGGCGATCACGTTGCGGTGCGGCACCTCCACACCCTTGGGGCGGCCGGTGGAGCCGGAGGTGTAGATGACATAGGCGGCGGTGTCGGGCCCGGCCCCCTTCGGTGAGGCCGGGGCGACGGCGAACTGCCGCGCGGTGTCCAGCAGTTCGTCCGGCGTGACCGGATCGCAGCCCTCGACGTCCGGGAATTCCGGTAGCCGGGTGACCATCACCCGCAGCCCCGCGTCCCGTGCCGTATGGGCGATGCGGTCCGCCGGGTAGGCCGGGTCGACGGGAACGTAGGTCGCGCCCGCCTTCAGGACGGCGAGCAGGGTGACGACGAGTTCGGCGGTGCGTTCCAGACAGACGCCCACGCGGTCGCCGGCCGTGACGCCGCGCTCGTGCAGGCCGTCGGCCAGCCGGGTCGACCGCTCGTCCAGGTCGCCGTAGGTGAGACCGACCGCTCCTTCGGTCACGGCGATGCGCTCCGGTGTCGCCCCCGCGATCCGCGCGAACGCCTCGGGCACGGTGACCGGCGTGGTGACCAGCGCGCGAGTCGGGCGGCCGAGTGCCGCCACACGGACGCGTTCGGCCTCGTCGAGCAGGTCGACGTCGTCGACCGGGGTCCCCGGGGCGGTGAGGATCATCCGGTGCACCCGGGCCAGGTACCGGGCGAACTGCACGGCGATCTCGCTGGACACGTGACCACCGGAGTGGTCGCAGCGCAACCTCCAGCCGTCGGCGTCCCTGAAGACCGACAGGGTCAGCGGGAACGGCGGTGCGAGGCAGGGCACGTACGCGCCGCGGAGTTCGGCAGTGTCGAAGAGCAGCCCGGCGAGGACGGGTCCGTCCGCGGACACGGGCTTCAGCTCACCGAGCGTGGCGGCCTCCGGCACCGTGAACGCGCCGTGGTCGGTGCCGATGACCGGGGCCGTCTCCGGGTCGTGCCGACGCAGGGTCACCGCGAGGGCGGCGAGCCAGCTTGCCTCGTCACCGCCGTCGTCGAGGGCGACGAGGTGCGGGAGGGCGGGGCCCTCGTCGGCCAGGCCCCAGGCGGGCGGGGGCGCCGTGGTGCGTGCGGGCACCGCCCCGGGTGGGAGTGCCGGGGCGGCGGAACGGCCCCCTTCCCGGCCGACGGCCCCGTCGGTCCCCCGGCACCCGTCGGTCTCCAGCGACTCGCCGGATTCCCGGGACCCGCCAGTCCCCCGGGGCCCGTCAGACCCGAAGGACCCGCCCGCCCCCCGTTCCGCGGGCTCACCGGCGGCCAGCAGCCCGAGAGCGGCGCGGTCCCACTGGTCCCGCGCGGCCACCACCACCAGATCGCAGGCGCCATCCGCGTACCGCAGCAGCACCCGGCGCAGTCCCGCGGTCGGGCGGGCGAGTTCGGCGGCCCGGCGGCGTTCGGCGAGCGGGTCAGCCGCCGGCACGGGCACATCCTCGGTCCACAGACCGGGAGGGGCCGACGGAAACGGCGAGCGGTCGAAGCGGACACGGACCGCGTGACAGCGGGCCGCGAGGGGGAAGGTGCCTGACACGGTCGTACTCCTTGTGAGCGCGGGGAGTTGAGAGGGCCGGGGCGCCGAAGGTGCCCGGGAGGTCGTTCGGGACGGGCGGGGCGGGGCGCGCGTCTCAGCGGATGCTGAAGCCGCCGTCCACGGTCAGGACCGAGCCGGTGATCTGGCGGGACTCGTCCGAGGCGAGGAAGACCACCGCGGCGGCGACGTCCTCGGGCTCGATCAGCGCGTTCATCGGCTGTGCCTCGACGAAGGTCTTCTCGTGTTCGTGCACCGGCACGTCGAGCGCCCTGGCGATCTCGGCGAGCATCCGGCCCTCGGCCTGCGCGTCGTCGCGCACCGACCCCGGGCACACCGCGTTCACCCGGACCTTCGTGGGCGCGTAGTCGAGCGCGGCCGCCTTGGTCAGTCCGACGACGGCGTGCTTGGCGGCGACGTACGCGGCGAAGTGCCGGTAGCCGACGAGGCCCGCGGTGGAGGCGACGTTGACGATGCTGCCGGCGCGGCGGGCGCTCATCGCCTTGCCGACCTCGCGGATCACCCGCCAGACCCCGGAGAGGTCCACGTCGATCATCAGGGACCACTCGTCCTCGCCGATCTCGTGGACCGGCTTGCCCGAGGGCGCCGCGATGCCCGCGTTGTTGACGACGACGTCGATACGGCCGAAGCGGTCCTCGGCCCGGGTCACCGCCTCCCGCACGGCCCGCAGGTCGCGGATGTCGGCCTCGGTGGTGAGGACGGCCGCGCCCGCCCGACGGCACAGGGCGGCCGTGTGCTCCAACTGCCCCGGTGTGCCCAGGGGGTAGGGCACACCGGGCAGGTCGGCGCAGATGTCCAGCAGGACGAGGTCGGCACCCTCGGTGGCACAGGCGAGGGCGGTCGCCCTGCCCAGTCCGCGGGCGGCGCCGGTGACGAGGACGGACTTGCCGTGCAGACGCATCGGGAACTCCTTGCAGAATCGGGCTGGTCGGAAGGGCCGGCGGAGCGCTACAGCACCGTCGAGACGATGAGCCGGACGAGTGCGGGCGCGGCGTCGGTGAGGTACATGTGGCCCCCGGGCACCTCGACGTGCTCGAAGTCGCGGCCGGCCACCTTGCTCCAGGACTCGGCGTCGTCGTAGCCGACCAGGTCGTCGTCCTCGCCCCGGACGACCGTCAGGGGCGCTTGCAGCGGAAGGCCGGTGGAGGGCGTGTAGTTCTCGTGCATCTCGACGTCCGCGCGCAGCGCGGGGAGGATCATCTCCCGCATCTCCGGGTCGTCCAGGGCGGGATGGTGGTAGCCGGCGAACTCGCCCACCCGGGCGAGGAATTCCTCGTCGGACAGGCCGGTGGCCCGCCGCTCGCGCCCCTGGTTCGGCTCCGGCGATCCGCTGACGAAGGCGTGCAGCAGCTCGACGCCCGGCTCGTCGACCAGCCGGTGGGCGAGTTCGTAGGCGAGTACGGCACCGAGGCTGTGTCCGAAGACGGCGACGCGCTGGCCCCTGCCGTCACCGAACACCTCCCGCAGCCCGGCCAGGAGCCCGTCGACGGCTCGGTGGACGTCCCGGTACGGCTCCTCGTCGATCAGCCGCTCACGGCCCGGCAGTTGCAGGGGCACGATCTCCAGCGTGTCCCCGGCGAGCGCCGTCCAGGGCCGGTAGAACGAGGCGCCCGCCCCGGCGTACGGCAGGCAGATCAGCTTGATCGGGTCATGCGTGGTCATGGGTACGGGTCTCTCCTCGGGAATTCCGTGCGTCGGGTGCGATGGACGGGCGGCCCGGTGAGCCGGGCGTGCCGGGGGGTCGTGAGCAGGCCGGCGAGTTCCGCCGCCTCCACGGCCACGCGCAGCGCTCCGGCGGCGCGGTCCGGTCCGGGCAGCCCCGGGCCCACGGGCATCAGGTTGAGCGTGGTGGCCCCGGCCTCGGCGAACGCCGTCATCCGCTCGGCGATGCGCTCCCGGGGTCCGAGCAGCGAGGTGGCGTCGAGGAATGCGAGGGGTACGGCGGCCATGGCGCCGGGGTAGTCGCCGGCCAGGAACCGCTCCTGGACGGCGCGGGCCCCCTCCCCGAAGCCCATGCGCTCGGCCAGCCGGGTGTAGTGGTTGTCCTCCCGTCCGCCCATGCCGCCGAGGTAGAGCGCGGCGTACCCCCGTACCCGGCGGGCGCAGGACCGCCAGTCGGGGCCGGTGACCAGAGGGACGCCGGGCGCGATGTCGAAGCCCGCGAGGGTGCGCCCCGCCTTCGCCAGGCCGGCCTTCAGGGGCACCAACTGCCGGGCGGCGTGGGCAGGGGAGAAGAACACCGGGAGCCAGCCGTCGGCGATCTCTCCGGTGAGTTCCAGGTTCTTGGGGCCCAGGGCTGCGAGGTAGACCGGTATCCGCTCGCGCGGCGGCCGGATGGTCAGGGTGAGCGCCTTGCCGGGGCCGTCCGGCAGGGGCAGCGTGAAGTGCCGGCCCGCGTGGGCGAGCGGCTCCCGGCGCAGCGCCCGGCGTACGAGGGAGACGTATTCGCGGGTGCGGCCCAGCGGCGAGGCGAACCTGACGCCGTGCCAGCCCTCGGAGACCTGTGGGCCGGACACTCCGAGCCCGAGCCTGAGCCGTCCGCCGGAGAGGGTGTCGAGGGTGGTGGCGGTCATGGCAGTCGTCGCGGGCGAGCGGGCGGGGATCTGCAGGACCGCGCTGCCGACGTCGATACGGGTGGTGCGGGCGGCGATCCAGGACATGACGGTGACGGCGTCGGAGCCGTAGGCCTCCGAGACCCATACCGCCGAGTAGCCGAGATCCTCGGCGAGGGAGGCGAGGGAGAGGTTGGAGGCGTCGTTGCCGCCGACCCAGTAGCCGAGGTTGAGGCCGAGGCGCAGGGAGGGGACGGACATGGGGGCTCCTGTGGGGGCTGACGAAGCGCGGGGTCGTGGCGTGGTCCCGGCCGCGGTCGGGGGTCGGGTCGGGGCGTGGTCTGTGCCGCGGGCGCCGTCGTGGTCGTGGTCGCCGTTCCCGGTCCGGTTCGGCGACTCGTGCGGGCTGTGGGTCGTGCGGGGCTGTGGGTCTCGCGCTGCGGGTCTGCGGGGCTGCCGGTACGTGCGGGCGCGGTCGGCGACTCGTGCGCCGCGGGGTCAGTGGTCCGTGCGGGTGCGGTAGCGCCAGGTCGACAGGGCGGCGAAGAGGGCGATGAGCAGCAGTGAGCAGCCCACGGTGTAGAGCGCGGGGTGCTGGGCGGGCCAGTCGTGCCGCACGCGGAAGCCCGGCGGGGGCGTGTTGCCGAAGAGCCGGCGCAGGGCGTCGGCGAGCGAGGTGATCGGGTTCCAGGCGGCGACCGTGGACAGCGGCCCCGGCAGGGTCGAGCCGGAGACGAATCCGGACGAGATGAACGTGGCGGGGAACAGCCAGATCAGCCCGATACTGCCGGCCACCTGGGCGTTCGGGGCGATCAGGGCGACGAACACGCCGATCCACGACATCGCGAAGGAGAACAGCAGCACCAGCAGAACCCCGGCCGCCACCTCGACGGGTCCGGTGTGCGCGCGCCAGCCCATCAGCAGGCCGCAGCCGGTGGTGACGGCGAGGCTCGCCACGCAGGTGGCGAGGTCGGAGGCGGTGCGGCCCAGCGGCAGGGCCACCCGGGAGATGGGCAGCGCGCGGAAGCGGTCGACCATCCCCTGCTCCAGGTCCCTGGAGAGTCCGACGGTGGTGAAGGTGGTGGTGAAGGCCACCGTCTGGGCGATCAGCCCGCCCATCATGTACGAGCGGTACGCCGGGCCGCCGAGGCTGTTGCCGAAGACGTAGCCGATGAGGAGGGCGTACACGACCGGTTCGACGAGGCAGGAGATGAGCAGGCCGGGGCTGCGCCGCAGATGCAGGAGGTTGCGCAGGGCGAGGTCGGTGCTCTCCGCGACGACGCGGAGCACCGGGCTCCTGCGGGCGGCTGCCGGGACGGTGCCGGGGGCGGCCGGGCCGGGGGCGCGGCCGGTCCGGTGCGGGGGCAGGGGGGTGTGCGGTACGCGGGCGGGGGCGTTCATCAGGCGGCCGTCCGGCGGGCGTGACCGGTCAGGCCGAGGAACACGTCGTCGAGGGTGCAGCGGCCGAGGCCGATCTCCAGCACCTCGACGTCCTCGCCCTCCAGGGCGGTGAGGGCGCGGGCGAGGGCGGCCCGGCCGTCGGCCGTGGCCGCCTCCACCCGCCGGGCGCGGCGGTCCACCGTCGGTGTCGTGCCGGTCGCCCGGGCGGCGGCGCGCGTCGCGGCGTCGAGCTGGTGGTCCGCGGCGACGCACATGACGAGCCGGTGGCCGGCGGACGCCTTGAGTGCGTCGCTGGTGCCCTCGGCGACGACCAGTCCCCGGTCGATCACGGTGATCCGGTCGGCGAGCCGGTCCGCTTCCTCCAGGTACTGGGTCGTCAGCAGGATGGTGGTGCCGTCCGCCGCGAGTTCGGCGACCGCCTCCCAGGTGTCCAGCCTGCTCTCGGGGTCGAGACCGGTGGTGGGCTCGTCCAGGACGACCAGGGGCGGCGAGCCGACCAGCGCGGCGGCCAGATCGAGGCGTCGGCGCATTCCGCCGGAGTACGTGCCGGCCGGGCGCCCCGCCACGTCGGCGAGCCGGAACCGGGACAGCAGATCGTCGGCCACGCGGCGGGCCGTGCGACGGCCCACACCACGCAGTTTCGCGAGGAGATACAGGTTCTCGAATCCGGTGAGCAGCCCGTCGACCGTCGAATACTGCCCGGCGAGACCGATGGTCGATCGCACCTTCTCCGGCTCCTCCACAACATTCCACCCATTCACGAGAACGGATCCGTGATCCGGTTCGAGGAGTGTCGTGAGGATCTTCACCAGCGTGGTTTTACCGGCCCCGTTCGGCCCCAGCAGGCCCCTTATCTCACCTGTCCGCACCTCCAGTTCAACACCACATAACGCGCGGTTTGTCCGATATTTCTTGTGAAGGCCCTCGATGATGACGGCCGACGTGGCTGACACATGCACGGAACCGTTCTACGCCCACCTCCAAGCCGGGTCGACCAGGGAAGCGTCAAGGTTTCTTGCCCGTTCGATGGCCATGCTTTAGGCGCACTTGAAGATTTCAGTACGGGTTCGAGAAGCAAGATCACGTACGGTTCCTGTCGTGCGAGAATTACTTACCGAGCTGACGGAACAGGCAGCGCGTAATCCGCAGCAGCCTGCCGTGACATACGTTTCAGACTTCACCGACCTCACAAGCACGGTACGCAATCGCTCCGAACTCGATCTGCATTCCCGGCGCATCGCCTCCTGGCTCCGGGAAAGATTCTCCTCAGGAGATCGCGCCCTTCTCCTCTACTCTCCCGGGATCGAATTCACCACGGCTTTCTCCGCCTGCGTGTACGCCGGGGTCATCGCCGTGCCGGCCCCCTTGCCGGGCCGCTACCGGCACGAACGCCGCCGCCTCGCCGCCATCGCGCGGGACGCCGGCGTACGGGTCGTCCTGACGCAGCGCGGCGATCTCCCGGACGTCGAGAAGTGGGTGGCCGAGGAGGGCATCCTCGGCGCGGTCTGCCACACCACCGACACCGGTGAAGGGGACCCGGACGCCTGGACCGCCCCCGAGGTGTCGCCCGACACCCTGGCACTGCTCCAGTACACCTCCGGATCGACCGGCGACCCCAAGGGCGTCATGGTCACCCACGGCAACCTGGTCGCCAACGTCGAGCGGATGGCGGCCATGTTCCGCAACGACGGCGACACCACGTACGGCGGCTGGATCCCGCTCTACCACGACATGGGCCTGATCGGTCTGATGCTGCCCGGCCTCCTGAACGGGAACGGCTACGTGCAGATGGACCCCATGTCGTTCCTGCGCCGGCCGTACCACTGGCTGCGGATGCTGGACGCCTGCGGCATCGGGTTCACCGCCGCGCCGGACTTCGGCTACGAGATGTGCGTCCGCCGTGTCACCGACGAACAGCTCGCCGCGCTCGACCTGTCCCGGGTCATGTTCTCCGACGGGTCGGAGCCGGTCCGCCACGAGGTGGTCACCGCCTTCACCGAGCGGTTCTCCGCGGCGGGGCTGCGGCCCGAAGCACTCGTCCCCGCGTACGGCCTGGCCGAGGCGACCCTGATGGTGTCGGGCACCGGCGGACGGCCCCCGCTGCGGACGACGGTCGACGCGACGGCGCTCGAGAACCGGGAGTTCAGGCCGGCCACCGGCACGCAGCCGTCCCGGACCCTCGTCGGCTGCGGGTCACCGACCGGGTCCGACGTGCTGATCGTCGACCCCGACACCGGCCGAGCCCTGCCCGAGGGCCGCGTCGGCGAGATATGGCTCAGCGGCCCCTGCGTCACCGCGGGCTACTGGAAGAACGGGCCCGTCACCGACGCCACGTTCCGGGCACACACCGACGACGGACGCGGGCCGTTCCTGCGCACCGGTGACCTCGGAGCCCTGCTCGACGACGATCTCTACATCACCGGCCGCAGCAAGGACGTCCTGGTCCTGCACGGACGCAATCTGCACCCCTCGGACATCGAATGCGAACTCCGCTCCCAGCACGAGGAGTTGGAGGGCCTGCACGGCGCCGTCTTCATGGTCGGGGACGACGGGGGAGCGGACGTCACCCCGGCGGTCGTCGTCGTCCACGAGATCCGCGCGCACTGGGGGGCCGAGCGGCTGGGGAGCATCGCCGTCGACATGAAGCAGACCGTGGTCCGGGAGTTCGGCGTCCCCGTCGCGGCGGTCGCCCTGGTCCGGCCCGGCGGCGTACGACGCACCACCAGCGGCAAGGTGCAGCGCGCGGCGATGCGCGCGCTGCATCTCGCCGGGGAGCTGGACACCCTTCACCTCCGCGAGGACCCGCTGCTCACCGACGCACTGGCCGGACAGCGGCGGCGGGTGAGCGGGCGATGATCACCACGGCCGACCTGGAGTGCCTGCTCACCGCCCACGAGGACGGCCCCTTCTCCCCGGAGACGCTCGCCGGGCTCGACGAGCGGGAGGAGTTCCCCGACGGCGCCGTCCGTGTCCTCGACTCCGCCGGACTGAGCGCCCACTACGTCCTGCCCGAGGGCGGCGACCTCGCCGAGACCGTGAGGCTGCTGCGTGCGGTCGCCCGCCGGGATCTGATCGTCGCCATCGCGCACGGCAAGACGTTCCTGGGGGCGGCACCGACATGGGTGGCCGGCCGCCCGGAGCAGGCCGCCCGGCTCGCCGAACGCGTCCGCGCCGGCGAACCGGTCTGCTGGGGCCTGACCGAACGCGACCACGGCGCGGACCTCCTGGCGGGCGAACTCACGGCGACACCGGACGAGACGGCGGGGGCCGCTGCCCTCGCCGGAACCGATGGCATCGCGAGCACAGCCACAACCACAGCCACAGCCACAGCCACAGCCACAGCCACAGCCACAACCGATCGCACCCGGCCCGATCACATCACCGGCGCACCCGGCGGCACCGAAGCCCGAGCCCCCCGTGGCTGGCTGCTCACCGGGGAGAAGTGGCTCATCAACAACGCCACCCGCGCCGGTCTCGCCTGCGTCCTCGCACGCACCGACCCGGCGGGCGGCCCACGCGGCTTCAGCCTCTTCCTGGTGGACAGAGGACAGCTCCCGGAAGGGGCCTGGCGGAACCTGCCGAAGGTCGCCACCCACGGCATCCGGGGCGCGGACATCAGCGGCTTCGCCCTGGACGGCGCCCCCGTCCCGGCCGACGCGCTCGTCGGGGAGGAGGGCGACGGGATCCCCGTGGTCCTCAAGACGCTCCAGCTCACCCGCATCGCCTGCACGGCGCTCTCGCTCGGCGCCGCCGACCACGCCCTGCGCCTGGCCCGGGACTTCGCGGCCGGACGCGAGCTGTACGGCCGCCGTCTCGCCGACGTCCCGCACGTGCGCCGGATCCTCGGCCGGGCCGCCGCCCGCGCGCTGACCGCCGAGGCGGTGAGCCTGCTCTCCGCCCGCTCGGTGCACACCCTGCCCGGGGAACTGAGCGCGATCTCCGCGATCACCAAGGCGTACGTACCGACCGTCACCCAGGAGACCCTCGGCTCGCTCGGCGAACTGCTGGGCGTACGCGGCTTCCTCACCTCTCCCCCGGGCGGCGGCTTCGCGAAGTTGGAGCGCGACCACCGCATCTGCGGCATCTTCGACGGCAGTACGGCCGTGAACCGCGCCGCTCTCCTCAACCAGATGCCGCGTCTGGCGCGCCAGTTGAGCCGCCGCAGGACCGACGGCGACGGGCTGGGCGCCGCGGCGGACCTCACCGCGCCCCTGCCCGCGTTCGACCCGTCCCGGCTGACCCTGCTGTCCGTGACGGGGTGCAGCGCCGTACAGGCCCTGCCCGACCTGGCGGCCCGCGCACGCGCTCATGCGGCACCGGGGACCGGACCGCTCATCGACCGGGTACTGGTCGAACTGACCCTCCTGGAAGCGGAGTCGGCCGACTTCGTACCGGTGACGGGCGGCCTCCCCAGCACGGCGTTCCGTCTCGCCGAGGCATACGAACGCGCCTACGCCGCGGCCGCCTGCCTGCTGCTGTGGCTGGAGAACCCATGCCTGCGCACAGGGCGGCTCGGCACGGCCGACCTGTGGCTGCGGTCCTGTCTGACCGCCCTGCTCGGGCGGGACGGCGCGGAGCCCGGAGGGAACGTCCTCGACACCCTCGCCGACGTCCTCCTCCGCATCCCCTCAGCGGAGTTCAGCCTGCTGGGAGGTTCCGCATGACCACCACGACGGGCCTCGCCCCCAAGCGCGCCGACGAACTGGAGCACCTGCTCGGCCCGCTCGCCGACCCGGCCCATCCCACCGGTGCGCGAGCCGTGCTCGCCGCCGACGAACGCGCCGAGACGCTCACCGCCGGGGAGTCCCTGCTGCACTCCTACGGACTGAACGCCGAGTTCGTCCCACCCGAGCTGGGCGGACGCCTGGAACGGGCCGACCACCTGGCCGAGGTCATGCGCGCGCTCTACCGCCGCGACCCCGCGCTGGGCCTCGGTTACGGCGCCGGCTCGCTCATCGCCGGGGTCACCGTGTGGACGGCCGGCGACGAACGGCAGCGTGAGCACGCCGCCCGGCTGCTGCTGAACGGCCGGCGTGTCGCCGTCGCGTTCCACGAACTGGCGCACGGCAACGACATGGCGGGCACGGAGTTCACCGCGACCACCGCGGGCGACGGCTCGCTGCGGCTCAGCGGCCGCAAGGAGGTCGTCACCAACATCCGGCGCGCCGAGGCCATGGTCGTGCTAGCCCGCACCGATCCCCGGCCGGGTCCGCGCAGCCACTCCCTGGTGCTCGTCGACCGGGCGGGCGCCGACCGGGCGCGCCTGACCGACCTGCCGCGCTTCGCCACCGTGGGGATGCGGGGAGTCCAGCTCGGCGGCCTGGTCTTCGACGACCTGCCCGTGCCCGCCACGGCGGTCCTCGGCCCGGCCGGTTCCGGCCTGGAGACCGCGCTCAAGGCCCTGCAGATCACCCGCACGGTCCTGCCCACGATGGCCACCGGCATCCTCGACACCGGACTGCGCATCGCCGTCGACCATCTGACGGGGCGCCGGCTGTACGGCGGTGCCGCGACCGACATCCCGCACGTCCGCTCGGAGCTGGCCGGTGTCTTCGCCGACCTGCTGCGGGCCGAGGCGCTGGGCGCGGTCGGCGCCCGTGCGCTGCACCTGGTGCCCCGTGCGGCGAGCGTGTACGCCTCGGCGGTCAAGTTCGAGGTGTCCCGGCTGCTCCTGGCGGCCATGGACCGGCTCGCGGACCTCCTCGGCGCCCACTTCTACCTGCGTGAGGGGCCGACCGCGCTGTTCCAGAAGCTGCTGCGGGACCTCGCCCCCGTCGGCTTCGGGCACATCGCCCGCGCCGCCTGCCAGATGAGCCTGCTGCCCCAGCTGCCACTGCTGGCCCGCCGTACCTGGGCGGGCCCCGGCTCCGAACCGCCCGACGGCCTGTTCGCCCTCGCGGAGGCCCTGCCGCCCCTGCGCTACGACCTGCTGGCCCTGCACGCCGCGGGCCGGGACCCCGTCGCCGGCTCCCTGCACGCCCTGGCCGACACGTCCTGGGAGGCGGGGCACGCCGATCTGCGCACGGCGGTCGGTGACGACCGCACCGACCTCGCCGACCTGGCCGCCGTGTGCGAGGGGCTGTCGCCGGTCGAACTCGGCGTCGACGCCCGCCCCGAGACCTACGACCTCGTCACCCGGTACGTGCGTCTGCTGACCCGGACCGTCTGCGTCCAGGTCTGGCGGCACGCTCCCTCGGGTGACTTCCTGGCCGACCCGGCCTGGCTGAGAGCTGTCCTGCACCGGTCCGCGTCCGGCCCGTACGGGCCCGGCCCGCTGCCGGCCCCGGTCGAGGGAGCGCTCCTCGCGGAGCTCCTGGACCGCCGGGACACCGGCCGCTCCTTCGGTCTGACCGGAAGGCCGCTCGCCCTCTGACGACGGCCGGCCCGCTCGCACCCGGTCCGGCCGAGGTGCCGTAGGCCGTGGAGGGCCGCGCCCGCCCAGGGCGGGCGCCCCCTCGTCCGCTGCGCCCTCCTTTCACCCCCACCCACCTGCCCAGAAAGAGATTCCTCTCATGACCGCTGGCAACCGCGACGTGCACACCTGGCTGACCGCGCGTGTGGCGACGTACCTGCGTCGTTCGCCGCAGGACATCGACACGTCCCTGCCGCTGGCCGAGTACGGTCTGGACTCCCTCACGGCGCTGGCCATCACCGCCGACATCGAGGACGAGTTCGAGGTCACCGTCGACGACGCGCTGACCTGGGACCACCCCACGGTCGACGCGTTGAGCGCGGCCCTGTCCGAGCTGGTGGGCGAGCGGCCGGCGGCGGGCACGAGCGAGAAGCAGGTCTGACGATGACCTCTTCCCTGCCCCTGACGGCGGCCCAGCACGGGGTGTGGGTCGCGCAGCGTCTGGCCCCTGACAGCCCCTTGTACACCTGCGGTGTCTACTACGACGTGCCCGGTCCGGTGGATCGCGCCCTGCTGGCCCGTGCCGTGGCGCGGACCGTGGACGAGACCGAGGCGCTACGGGTCCGCTTCCACGAGGTCGGGGAGACGGTCCGCCAGGCCGTGGACCCGTCCGTCCAGGGAGAGCTGGCGTACCTGGAATTCGGGGGCGCGGCCGACCCGGAGGCCGCCGCCCGTGCCTGGATCGACTCCGATCTCGCCACGCCGGTGCCGGTCACCGGCGAGCGACTGTTCCGGCACACCCTGCTGCGGCTCGGCCCCGACCGGTACTGGCTGCACTTCCGCTACCACCACATCCTCCTCGACGGCTACGGACAGGTCCTGCACTGCCGTCGGCTGCTGGAGGTCTACACGGCACTGGCGGCGGGCGAACAGCCGTCGCCGAGCGGCTTCGGCACCCTGCGCGAGGTCCTGGCCGAGGAGGACGCCTACCGCCGATCCGCCCGTAGGGAACGTGACGGCGCCTACTGGCAACGGGAGTTCGCCGACCTGCCGGACTCCACCGAGCTCGGTGCCACGGTCATCGACTCCGGCTCGCACTCCGACGGTTCAGGTTCCGATTCCGGCTCCGGCTCCGGCTCCGGCTCCGGCTCAGACGAAGCCGCCCCCGCGCTCGCCTCCGGCGCCACCGGACTCGCGCCCAGCCTGCCCTCCGCGACCGGCCGTCTGTCCGGGACGACGGCCGCGCGGGTGCGCGAGCTGGGCGGGTCCCGCTGGTCCCTGCCGGTGATCGCCGCCATGGTCGCCCACACCCACCGCGTCACCGGCGCCCACGACGTGGTCGTCCGGGTGTTCATGGCCGCCCGGCTCAGTCCGCGGGCGCTGGCCACACCCGCCATGCTCGTCAACGACGTCCCGCTGCGGATCCGCGTCGACAGCTCCACCACGTTCACCGCACTCCTGGAACGCGTCGCCGCCCGCCTCGCCGAGGCCACCCGCCACCAGCGCTATCCGCACGACGAACTCCGCCGCGACCTCGCGGCGACGGCCCACCCGGGCACGCTGAGCGGCCCGTCGGTGAACGTCCTCTCCTTCGCCTCCGCCCACCTGCCGTGCGGCCCCACCGAGGCGACGGCCCGTCAGCTCGCCTCCGGCCCCGTCCGGGACCTCGCCCTGCACGCGTTCGGCGACCCGGACGCCGACGACGGCATCGAGCTGACCGTCAACGCCCACCCCGGCCGCTTCACCCCCGGGACCGCCGCCACCCACCGCGACCGCTACACCCGCCTCCTCGCCGCCGCCACCGAGCACCCCGAACTGCCCATCGGCGCCCTCGACCTGCTCGACGACGCGGAGCGGGAGCGCTTCCACGCCCGCAACGACACCTCCCGTACGGCGGACCCGCGTTCCCTGGTGGAACTCTTCGAGGCCCAGGACCCGGCCGCCGAGGCCGTCGCCTTCGAGGGCGAACGGCTCACGTACGGCGAACTCAACGCCCGCGTGAACCGCCTGGCCCACGCGCTGCGCGCCCAGGGCGTGGGACCGGAGTCGCGGGTCGCGGTGAAGCTGCCGCGTTCGCTCGACCTGATCATCGCGCTGTGGGCGGTGCTGAAGACCGGCGCCGCTCACGTACCCGTCGACACCGGCTACCCGGACGACCGGATCGCGTACCTGATCGCCGACTCCCGCGCCGCGCTCGTGCTCGACGAGGACAGCATGCGCTCCCTCGGCGAGGGCGAGAGCGACACCGACCCCGGCGTCGTCCCGCGGGGGGACGGCGCCGCGTACGTCATCCACACCTCGGGCACCACCGGCCGCCCCAAGGGCACCGTGGTCACCCATGCCGGCATCGCCAACATGCTCGCCTGGATGCAGGACGAGTACCGGCTCACCCCGGCGGACCGGGTCGTGCACAAGACTCCGGTCGGGTTCGACGTGTCGGTGTGGGAGGTGTTCTGGACCCTCACGCGCGGCGCGACCCTCGTGGTCGCCCGCCCCGACGGGCACCGCGACCCGGCCTATCTGGCCCGGCTGGTCCGCGACGAGCAGGTCACGGTCATCCACTTCGTCCCGGCCATGCTCGGCCCCTTCCTCGACGAGTACGTGCCCACTGCCTCCCTGCGCATGGTCAGCTGCGGCGGCGAGGCGCTGCCGGCCGGTCTCGCCGACCGCTTCCACCGCGAGTGCGGCGCCCGGTTGCACAACTCCTACGGCCCCACCGAGTTCTCGGTGACCGCGACCTCCCACGCGTGCACGCCCGGCGAGCCCGTCACCATCGGCGTACCCACCCACAACTCCCGTGCCTATGTGCTCGATCCGGCCCTGCAACCGGTACCGGACGGTGTCACCGGCGAGCTGTACCTCGCGGGCGTCCAGCTCGCGCGCGGCTACCTCGACCGGCCCGGTGCCACCGCCGAACGGTTCGTCGCCGATCCCTACGGCCCGGCCGCCGGCGGCCGTATGTACCGCACCGGCGACCTGGTGCGACGCCGGGCCGACGGCTCTCTGGAGTTCGCCGGACGCGCCGACGACCAGGTCAAGATCAACGGACAGCGGGTGGAGCCCGCCGAGGTGGAGGCCGTTCTCGCGTCGGTGCCCGGCGTGACCCAGGCGGTGGTCCTCGTCCACGACTCCAGCGCAGGCGCCCGGCAGCTCGTCGGCTACGTCACGGGCGCCCCGGAGGGCGACCCGCGGAGCCATCTCGCACGCCGACTGCCCGCCGCCATGGTGCCGGTGAGCGTCTTCGTGCTGCCGTCGATCCCGGTCACCCCCCACGGCAAGGTCGACCGCCGCGCCCTGCCCGCCCCGGCCCTCCCGTCGAGTGGACGCGCCCCCTCGACGCCTGCCGAGCGCACGCTGCACACCCTTGCCGCCGCCCTGCTCCGCCGGCCCGAACTGGGTGTGGACGACGATCTGTTCGCCCTCGGCGCGGACAGCATCCACGCCATCCAGCTGGTCGGCCGCGCTCGCCGCCAGGGCCTCCGTCTGACCCCGCAGGACGTCTTCGACCACCCGACCGTCGCCCGCCTGGCCACCGTCGCCGAGACGGCGTCGACGGCGTCTGCGGCCTTTTCGGCCCCGCTCGCCGAGGACGACCCGGTCGGCGAGCTTCCCGAGACACCGATGGCCCGCCGCCTCGCCGAACGCGGCGGTTCCACGGCCGGCTACGCACAGTCCCTCCTGCTGGCCGCCGAACCCGGCCTGTCCTACGACCGGCTGACGGCCGCCCTGCAGCGGGTGCTCGACCGTCACGACGCCCTGCGCACCCACGGCACGCGCATCCTGCCGGTGGGTGCCGTACGGGCCGAGGACTGCCTGAGCAGGGCCGGGGACGAGGACGTGGCCGCCCGGCGGGAGGCCGCCCGGCGCGCGCTGTCGCCGGAGGACGGTGTGATGGTCCGGGCAGTGTGGTTCGCGTCCGGCCGGCTGCTGCTCGTCCTCCATCACCTGGTCGTCGACGGCGTGTCCTGGCGCATCCTGCTGACCGATCTCGCCGAGGCTCTCGCGGGCGCCGAGCTGTCCGTGCCCGGCACCTCCCTGCGCCGCCGGGCCGCACCCCTCGCCGCCCCTGTCGACGAACTCCCGCTGTGGACCGACCTGTTGTCGACCCGGGAACCCTTGCTCGGCATCCGCCCCCTCGACCCCGCACAGGACGTCCACGGCACCGCCGGTTCGGTCACCGTCACCGTCCCCGCGGATCTCACCGCCACCGTGCTGGGCGCCCTGCCCGCCGCCTACCGGGCCACCCCGGACGACATCCTGCTCGCCGCGCTCTCGGCGGCCGTACAGCGCCACCGGGGCGAGGGACCGGTCCTGGTCGACCTGGAGGGTCACGGCCGCGACCACCTCCCCGACGGGATGGACCTGTCCACCACCGTCGGCTGGTTCACCCGTATCCACCCGGTGCGCCTGGGCCCCGGCACCGAGGCCGATGCCCGCCTGATCAAGCGCACCAAGGAGGAGCTGCGCGCGATCCCGCACGGCGGCCGGGGACACGACATGCTGCGCGACCGGCTCACCGGACTGGCGGCGCCGCAGATCTCCTTCAACTACCTGGGCCGGCTGGACGCGACCGACCTCGGCGGCTGGCGTCTCGCCGACGGCGGGGCCGCCGTGGAACTGCTGGCCGACGACGACCTCGCGCTCACCCACGCCCTCCAGATCGACGCGTACGTCCGCGACGGCGAGCTGACCGCCGAGTGGACCTACCCCTCGGGCGTCCTCACCGAGACCGAGGTCCGCGTCCTCGCCGAGGCGTGGACGGGGGCCCTGGCCGAACTCGCCCCGTACACCCGGGGCGGCCTGACCGTCTCCGACGTGCCCCTGGTCCGCATCACCCAGGAGGAACTGGACAGGTTCCGCGGCGCCACGGACGTCCTGCCGCTCTCCCCGCTCCAGGAGGGCCTGCTCTTCCTCGCCCTGTACGAGCCCGACGACCCCTACGTCGGCCAGCTCGTCCTGGAGACGGACACCGCCTTCGACCCCGCGCGGATGCGGGCCGCCGCCGCCGCCCTGCTGCACCGCCACCCCAATCTGCGGTCCGCGTTCCGCAGCCGCTCGCAGGGCGCCCCGGTGCAGGTCGTCCCCGCCGACGTCAAGGTCCCCTGGGAGGAGCGCGACGAGGACGACCTGGAAGCGTTCCTCGCCCGTGACCGCGCCCGCGGCTTCAGCGTCGTGCGGCCGCCCCTGCTGCGGTTCACCGCCCTCGGCGACCGCCGGCTGGTCCTGACCCACCACCACCTGCTGCTGGACGGCTGGTCCCTTCCGCTGCTCGTGCGTGAACTGTTCACCCTGTACGGCGGCACCGCCCTGCCCCCGGCCGCCCCCTACCGGGACCACCTGGCCTGGCTCGACCGCCAGGACGACGAGTCCTCGGCCGCCGTGTGGCGCGAGCGGCTCGCCGGCCTGACGGCGCCCACCCTGCTCGCCCGCGCCGATCGCACCGCCGAGGGCCACGACGTCCACGAGCTGGTCCTGCCCGAGGCGCTCACCGGCGCCCTGACCTCGACGGCCCGCGCACACCGGCTCACCCTCAACACCGTCGTACAGGGCCTGTGGGGGCTGCTGCTGAGCGCCTTCACCGGCCGGGACGACGTCGTGTTCGGCGCGACCGTCTCCGGGCGCCCGCCCGAGCTGCCCGGCGCCGAGTCGATGCTCGGGCTGTTCGTCAACACCCTGCCGGTCCGGGTCCTGATCGACCGGGACGAGACGCTCGCCGCGCTGCTGGCCCGGCTCCAGCAGGAGCAGCGTTCCCTCCACGCCCACCAGCACGCCTCCCTGGCGGAGCTGGTCCGCGCCTCCGGCTTCGACACACTGTTCGACACGGTGGTCGCCTTCGAGAACTACCCGATGGACGAGGGCATCGAGGCCGGCGGCCTGCGCCTCGCCCACGCCCACCTCGTCGAACGCACCCACTACCCGGTCACCCTGTCCGTCTTCCCCGGCGACCGGCTGCGGCTGCGGTTCTCCTTCCTCTCCGGAGCCTTCGCCCCGACGGCCGTCCCCCGTCTCGCCGAGCTGCTGTCCGCGCTGATCGACGGCGCGGCGGCCGGACTCGGTTCCCCGGCCGCCGAGTTCGTCGAGGTGAGCGAGGAGGACCGGCTGCTCGTCATGGGCGTCGCGGCGGAGGGGAGCGCCACCGCCCCGGTGACCCCGGCGGGCGGCGGTGAGCCCCGTACGCCCGAGGAGCAGTCGCTGTGCGCCATCGTGGCCGAGGTCCTCGGTGTCGAACGGGTCGGCGTCGACGACGAGTTCTTCGCACTCGGCGGCACCTCCATCCTGATGATCCGGATGGCCCACCGGGTCCGCGACGAGTTCGGCGTCGACCTGTCGCTGCGCGACCTGTTCGCCGCGCCGACCGTCGCCGGTGTCGCCGCACGGCTGGCCGGCCTCGCCCCTCAGGCCAAGCGCATCACCGCCGAGGAGCGGCCCGGCCGTGTACCGCTGTCGTTCGCCCAGGAACGCATGTGGTTCCTGCAGCGTCTCCAGGGCTCCTCCGGCACGTACAACATCCCCCTCGCGATCCGGCTGACCGGCGCCCTCGACAGGGACGCGCTCACCGGCGCGCTGGCCGGTCTCGTCACCCGGCACGAGGCGCTGCGCACGGTCTACCCGGAGGACGCCGACGGCCCCCACCAGGTCGTCCTGCCGCCCGAGACGCCCTACGCCACCGCGTTCGTCCAGGACTGCGCACCCGACCTCGCCGCCGACGCGGCCCGCCCCTTCGACCTGACGAGCGACGTGCCGCTGCGGACGACGCTGTACGAGACCGGGCCGGACTCGCACGTCCTGCTGCTGGTCGTGCACCACATCGCGGCGGACGGTGCCTCGCTGCGTCCGCTCGCCGAGGACATCACCGCCGGCTATCGCGCCCGGACCGGCGACACGGCAGCCGGGTTCCCCGAACTGACCGTCCAGTACCCGGACTTCGCGATCTGGCAGCGCGAGACGCTCGCCGCCGACCTGCCCCGCCAGATCGCGTACTGGAAGCAGCACCTGGACGGGCTTCCGCCCGAGGTCACCTTCCCCGGCGACCGGCCGCGCCCGGCGGTGGCCACCCACCGCGGCGACCACGTCGAGTTCCCCGTCGCCCCGGAGCTGTACCGGCGGATGCTGGACCTGGCCGGCCGCACCCGCACGACCCCGTTCATGGTCCTCCAGGCGGCCGTGTCGCTGCTGCTGACCCGGCTCGGCGCGGGCGAGGACATCCCGCTCGGCGGTGTGATCGCCGACCGGCCCGACTCGGTCCTCGACGACGTGGTCGGCGTGTTCATCAACACCCTCGTCTACCGCATGGACACCTCCGGCGACCCGAGCTTCGAGGAGCTGCTGGTCCGCGTCCGGGAGACGGGTCTGGCCGCCTACGCCCACCAGGGCGTCCCCTTCGAACGCCTGGTGGAGGAGCTGAACCCGGAGCGCTCCCGCTCCCGCCATGCCTTCTTCCAGGTCATGCTGGCCTGGCTGGATCTCACCGAGGCCCGCTTCGACCTGCCCGAGGTCACCGCCGACCCCGGGCCGGTCACCAGCGGCACCGCCAAGTTCGACGTGCACTTCGACTGCCATGTCCACGAGAGCGGCGGCCTGTTGTGCCGTCTGGAGTACGCCACCGACCTGTTCGACCGCCGTACCGCCGAGAGTTTCGCGACCCGGTTCGTGCGCGTCCTGGAGGGTGTCACCGCCGATCCCGCGCAGCGGCTGTCCGAGGTGGACGTCCTCGGCGCCGAGGACCGTGCCCTGGTGCTGCACGGCTGGAACGACACCGACGTCCGGTTCGACGGCGAGGGCGCGGCGGTCGCGCTGCTGGAGGCGCACGCCCTGCGCACCCCGGCCGCCGAGGCCGTCCGGTGCGAGGGCGAGAGCGTCACGTACGGGGAGTTCAACGCCCGGGTGAACCGGCTCGCCCACGCCCTGCGCGCGCGGGGTGTCGGACCGGAGTCACGGGTCGCCGTGATGCTGCCGCGCTCGGTCGACCTGATGGTGGCCCTGTGGGCGGTGCTCAAGTCGGGTGCCGCGTACGTGCCGATCGACACCGGCTACCCGGCCGACCGGATCGCCTACATCCTCGCCGACTCCGGCGCCCGCCTGCTGGTCTCCGACCGGGACGCGGACGGCTTCGAGCGGATCGCCCCCGACGTCGAGGGGCCCGAGGAGAACCCGGGGGTGACGGCCCACGGCGACAACGCGGCGTACGTCATCTACACCTCGGGCTCCACCGGCCGTCCCAAGGGCACGGTGAACACGTACGCGGGCATGGCGAACCGGCTGTGGTGGATGCAGCGCGACCACCGGCTCGCCCCGGGCGAGCGGGTGCTGCAGTCCACCCCCGTCAGCTTCGACGTGTCGGTGTGGGAGGTCTTCTGGACCCTCATGTACGGCGGCACCCTCGTCGTGGCCCGGCCCGACGGCCACCGCGACCCGCTGTACCTGGAGCGGCTGATGCGCGAGGAGTCCGTCGCGGTCGTCCACCTCAGCGCCTCCATGCTCGGCGCCTATCTGGCCGAGACCAGGCTGCCGGACCCGGTCCGTCTGGTGGTCTCCGGCGACGAGGCCCTGCCCGCCGAGCTGGTCCGCCGCTTCCACGAGGATTCCGGCGCCGTGCTGCTGAACGCCTACGGTCCGACCGAGGCCGCCGTCGACGTCACGGCCTGGGCCGCGCCGGCGGACACCGAGACCGTGCTGATCGGCGCTCCGGTCGCCAACACCCGCGCGTACGTCCTCGACGCCGCGCTGGCCCCGGTCGCCCCCGGCGCGCCCGGCGAGCTGTACGTCGAGGGTGTGCAGCTGGCTCGCGGCTATCTCGACCGGCCCGGCCTGACCGCCGAGCGGTTCGTCGCGAGCCCCTACGGCCCGCCCGGGTCCCGGATGTACCGCACCGGCGACCTGGCGCGCTGGACGGCGGACGGCGAACTGGAGTACCTCGGGCGCGCCGACGACCAGGTGAAGCTGCGCGGGTTCCGGGTCGAACTCGGCGAGATCGAGGACGCCATGGCCGATCACCCGGCCGTCGCCCGGGCGGCCGCCGCCGTGCACGGGCAGTGGCTCGTCGGCTACGTGGTCCCGGCGGCCCCGGTCGACGTGGACGACCTGCGCGACCGGCTCGCCGCCCGGCTGCCCGAGTACATGGTCCCGGCCCAGATCGTCACCCTGGACGTGCTGCCGCTCACCCCGAACGGAAAGCTCGACCGCAAGGCGCTGCCCGCACCCGACCTCGCGCACACCGCCGGGCGCGGCCCGCGCACACCGCAGGAGGAGATCCTGTGCGGGCTGTTCGCCGAGGTGCTCCGCGTCCCCGAGGTCTCCGTCGACGACGACTTCTTCGCGCTCGGCGGGCATTCCCTGCTGGTGACCCGGCTGGCGAGCCGCATCCGCGCCGCCCTCGACACCGACCTCGACCTGTCGGTCCTGTTCGAGGCGACCACGGTGGCGAGGCTCGCGTCCCGGCTCACCGGGGACGGCCCGCGCCGCTCCGGCGTCACGGCCCGGCCGCGCCGGGGGCGGCTGCCGCTGTCGTACGCGCAGGAGAGGCTGTGGTTCCTGCACCGGTTCGAGGGGCCGTCACCGACGTACAACCTGCCGGTCGCGCTGCGGCTGAGCGGCGATCTGGACGTGGCCGCTCTCACCACCGCCCTGGGCGATCTGGCTCAGCGGCACGAACCCCTGCGTACGGTCTTCGCCGAGGACGGGGAGGGACCCCACCAGGTCATCCTGTCGTCCGGGCCGTCGCCGGCCGTCGTCCGCGCCGCCGAGGAGGAACTCGACGGCCTTGTCGCCGACGCCGTCCGCACCCCGTTCGACCTCACCGCCGAACCCCCGCTGCGCGCAACCCTGTTCGCGCTCGGCGCGGGCGAACACGTGCTCCTCCTCGTCCTGCACCACATCGCCGGCGACGGCGCCTCGATGGCCCCGCTCGCCCGCGACCTCGCCACCGCGTACGCGGCGCGCACCCGGGACGAGGAGCCGGACTGGAGCCGACTGCCCCTCCAGTACGCCGACTTCGCGGCGTGGCAGCGGCAGGCACTGGGTACGGCCGACGACCCGGACAGCGCCCTCTCCCGTCAGCTCGACCACTGGCGCTCCACGCTCGCCGGACTGCCCGAGCAGATGGAGCTGCCCTTCGACCGGCCGCGGCCGGCCGTCCCCACCCACCGCGGCGACACCGTGCCCTTCGCGGTCGAACCCGCGGTGCACGAGGCCCTGGGCCGGCTCGCCCGTGAGCACCACACGACCGTCTTCATGGTCGTGCACGCCGCCCTGGTCACCCTGCTGCACCGGCTCGGCGCGGGCGACGACATCGTGATCGGTTCTCCGGTCGCGAACCGCACCGACGAGGCCCTCACTCCCCTGGTCGGCTTCTTCGCCAACAACCTCGTCCTGCGCACCGACCTGACCGGCGATCCCGACTTCGCCGAGGTGCTGCGCCGGGTCAGGGCCGCCGACCTGGCCGCCTACGCCCACCAGGACGTGCCGTTCGAGCGGGTCGTGGAGGCGGTCAACCCGGCGCGCTCCACCGCACGGCACCCGTTGTTCCAGACCGGACTGAACTTCGGCAACGCCGACCAGCAGGCGGCCCTCGACCTCGCCGTCGACCTGCCCGGGCTCACGGCACGCGTGCGGCCGGTCGCGTCGCCCGCGGCCAAGTTCGACCTGTCGTTCTTCCTGACCGAGCTGCCCGAGGGCGGGGTGAACGGACTGCTGGAGTTCGCCACCGACCTGTTCGACCGCGGCTCGGCCGCTCGTATCGCCGAGCGGTTCACCCGCCTGCTCACCGCCGTCACCGCCGAACCCGGGCGCCCGGTGCGGGAGTTCGACGTCGTGGACGCGGACGAGCGGCGGCTGCTGCTCACCGAGTGGAACAGCACCGCCCACGAGGTGCCCGACCGGACGCTCACCGACCTGATCGAGGCCCAGGCGGCCCGCACCCCGGACGCACCCGCGGTCGTGTTCGGCGCGACGATCCTGTCGTACGCCGAACTCGACGCCCGCGCGAATCGGTTGGCCCGCCGGCTGATCGACCTGGGGGCCGGTCCGGAGCGTTACGTCGCCGTCCTGCTGCCGGTCTCCGAGGACATCCCGGTGGTCCTGCTGGCGGCCCTGAAGACCGGCGCCGGCTATCTGCCGCTCGACCCTGCCCACCCGGCCGACCGGCTCGCGTTCATGCTGGCGGACATCGCGCCCGTCGCCGTGGTCACCACGGCCGAACTCACCGACAACATCGGCTCGTTGGCGGACATCCCGGTCGTAGCGACCGACGACCCCGCGATCGCGGAGCGGCCCTCCGGCCCGGTGACCGGTGTGGTCCGGCGTCCCGAACACGCCGCGTTCGTCATCTTCACCTCCGGGTCCACCGGGCGGCCCAAGGCGGTCGTCGTCGAACACCGCTCACTGGTCGCCTACCTGGCCTGGGCGACCCACGTGTACGAGAGCCTGCGCCGACGCGTCCTGGTGCACTCGCCGGTCTCCTTCGACCTCACCGCCACCGGCATGTTCGGCCCGCTCGTCTCCGGCGGCACCGTGGAACTGGTCCGCTGGAGCGCGAGCGGCCCGGACCCGGACGCGGCCGTCACCCGGCCCGACCTCGTCAAGGCCACCCCCAGCCATCTGCACCTGCTGGGCGTGGTGCCCGAGGAGTACTCGCCGGGCGGACAGCTCGTCCTCGGCGGCGAGTCGCTGCTCGGCGACGTACTGGACGCCTGGCGCGCCCGCCACCCCGGGGTGACCGTCCTCAACGAGTACGGCCCGACCGAGACCACCGTCGGCTGCAGTCTGTTCCGCATCGAGCCCGGCGATCCCGTGCCGCCCGGCGTCGTCACCATCGGCACCCCCGCCTGGAACACCCGGATGTACGTGCTGGACGCGCTCCTGCGCCCGGCTCCCGTCGGCACCGCCGGGGAGCTGTACGTCGCGGGCGACCTCGTCACCCGCGGCTACCACGGCCGCCCCGGCCTGACCGCGGGACGCTTCGTCGCCAGCCCCTTCGGCCCGCCCGGCTCCCGGATGTACCGGACCGGCGACCTGGCCCGCTGGACGGCCTCCGGACGGCTGGAGTTCGTCAGCCGCGTGGACGACCAGGTGAAGATCCGCGGCTTCCGTATCGAACTGGGCGAGGTGGAGGCCGTCCTCACGGCCCAGCCGGGCATCGACGCCGCCGCCGTGGTCGTCCGCGAGGACACCCCCGGCGACAAGCGCCTCGTCGCGTACGTGGTATCGGAGCCGGACCGCCCGGCGGACCCGTCCGCCCTGCGCGCCGCGGCCGCGCGGGCCCTGCCCGACTACATGGTCCCCGCCGCGTTCGTCGTGCTGGAGACCCTGCCGCTGACCGCCAACGGCAAGATCGCCCGCAGGGCGCTGCCCGCACCCGACCTCACCGTGGGTGTGCCGCGCACGCCCGCCGCCGAGGGCGTCGAGCGGCGGATCGCGGAGGTCTTCGCCGAGGTGCTGGGCATTCCCGAGGCCGGGGCGGACGACGACTTCTTCCGCCTCGGCGGGCACTCCCTGCTGGTCGCCCGCCTCGTCAACCGGATCCGGACCCTGTTCGGCGCGGAGCTGTCCCTCCGGGACGTCTTCGAGCACTCCACGGTCGCCGGGATCACCGCGCTGGTCACGGCCTCGGGTGCCGGGTCCGCCCAGCCGGGGCCGGTGCGGCGAGAACGCCCCGATCGGGTTCCGCTGTCGGCGGCGCAGCGGCGGATGTGGTTCCTCGACCGGCTCGACGGTCCCGCGCAGACGTACACCATCCCGGTCGTCCTGCGGATGACCGGTCCGCTCGACCAGGGCGCGCTGCGGGCCGCCTTCGGTGACCTGGTGCGGCGGCACGAGGTGCTGCGCACGGTGATCGCGGAGGGTCCGCAGGGCCCGCACCAGGTCGTCGTCGGCACAGCACCGCTCGTCGCTGTCCGGTCGTGCGACCAAGCCGAGTTCGACGCGGGGGTGGCGGAGGCCGCTCGGACACCGTTCTCCCTGGAACACCACCTTCCCGTCCGCGCGACGCTGTTCACCGACGGGGAGCGGGAACACGCCCTGCTGCTGCTCCTGCACCACATCGCCGGCGACGGTTCGTCCATGCGGACACTCGCCGGCGACCTCTCCACGGCCTACGCCGCCCGCCTCACCGGCCGGGCCCCCGACTGGGCCCCGCTGCCTCTCCAGTACGCCGACTACGCCCTGTGGGAGCGGGAACTGCCCGCCCGGCGGCTCGACTTCTGGACGAAGGAGCTGGCCGGGATCCCCGACCAGCTCGAGCTGCCCACCGACCGGGCCCGGCCCGCCGTCGCGTCCCACCGCGGTGGCACGGTGCCCTTCGCGGTGCCGGCCGCGCTGCGCGAGCGGGTCGACGCGCTCGGCCGGGACCGCGGGGCCAGTGCCTTCATGGTGCTGCACGCCACGCTCGTCACCCTGCTGCACCGACTGGGCGCCGGGGACGACATCGTGATCGGCACCCCGGTGGAGGGCCGCCCGGACACCGCGCTCGAAGACCTCGTCGGACTGTTCGCCAACACCCTGGTGCTGCGCGCCGACACCTCCGGCGATCCCACGTTCGAGGAACTGCTCGACCGGGTGCGCGCGGTGGACGTGGCCGCCTACGACCACACCGACGTACCGTTCGAGCAGCTGGTCGAGGTCCTCAACCCGGAGCGCTCACGCTCCCGGCACCCCCTGTTCCAGGTCATGCTGACCGTCAATCAGGAGCCTGTCGCGCCCACGCTCCCCGGGCTCGCGGTGACCGTCGGGGAGGCGCCCGGCGACCACGCCAAGTTCGACCTGTCGCTGACGCTGGTGGAGAACGGCGAGGGCGGCTGGTCCGGATCGGTCGAGTACGCCTCGGACCTGTTCGACCGCGCCACCGCCGAGAGCGTCGCCACCCGCTGGCTGCGGCTGCTGGAGGAGGTCACCGCCGACCCGGCGCGTCCCGTGCACACCCTCCCCCTGCTCACCCCCGCCGAGCACACGGACGTCCTGGTCCGGCGCAACGACACCGGGCGGCCGCTGCCGCGGATGTCGCTGCCGGAGATGTTCGAGGCCCAGGTGGCGCGCACGCCGGACGCGGTGGCCGTCATCGGGAGCCGTACGCGGCTGACGTACGACGAGGTGAACCGGCGTGCCAACCGGCTCGCCCGGCACCTGGTCTCGCTCGGCGCGGGACCGGAGACCGTCGTCGCCGTGGTGCTCCCGCGCCGCCCGGACGTGCTCGTGGCGCTGCTCGCGGTGCTGAAGTCCGGGGCGGCGTATCTGCCGGTCGACCCGGCCAACCCCCGGGCGCGGATCGACGCACTGGTCGCCGACGCGGGCGCCCGGATCGTGCTCGACGAGAGGGCGTTCCCGGCCGGCTCGGATCGTCTTCCGGACGACGAGGATGCCTTCGCGGTCGGCCCGGATCGTCTCCCCGACGGCGAGGGGGCCTTCCCGGTCCCGGATCGGCTGCCCGACAGCGACCTGGGGCTGCCCGTCCACCCCCACCAGGCCGCCTACCTGATCTACACCTCCGGATCGACGGGCCGTCCGAAGGGAGTGGTGGTCGAGCACGGTTCGCTGGCCGCCTATCTCGGCGAGGCCGTGGCGATGTACCCGGCCGCGTCCGGTGAGTCCCTGGTGCACACTTCCCTCGCCTTCGACATGCCGGTGACCACCCTGTTCACCCCGCTGGTGACGGGCGGCCGGGTGCGGTTCGGGGACCTGGACGCGGACACACCGTCCCCCGGCCTGCTCAAGGTCACCCCGAGCCATCTGCGGCTGCTGGAGTCGCTGCCCGACCGGGTGAGCGACGCCGCGAACCTGGTCATCGGCGGGGAGGCGCTGGACGGCACGATGTTGGGGGCGTGGCGCGCCCGGCACCCCGAGGCCGTGGTGATCAACGAGTACGGACCGACCGAGGCGACCGTCGGCTGCGTCGTCCACCGGCTCGAACCGGGCGACGCACTCGACGCGGGCCCGGTGCCCATCGGCCGCCCCCTCGGCAACGCACGGGTGTACGTGCTGGACGGGCATCTCCAGCCCGTCCCCGACGGGGTGTGGGGCGAGCTGTATCTCGCGGGCGCCGGACTGGCGCGCGGCTACTCCGGGCGGCCCGGACAGAGCGCCGAGCGGTTCGTCGCCGACCCGTACGGCCCGCCCGGCACCCGGATGTACCGGGTCGGCGACCGGGCCCGCTGGAACCGGGCCGGAGTGCTGGAGTACGCCGGACGCGTCGACGAACAGGTCAAGGTCCGCGGCCACCGGATCGAGCCCGGCGAGATCGAGGCCGCGCTGACGGCGCTCGACGGTGTCGCACGAGCCGCGGTGATCGCCCGCGAGGACCGCCCGGGGGACCGGCGGCTGGTCGCTTACGTCGTGCCTCGCCGGCGACACGGAGCAGAGCCCGGGCCGGGCGATCGTCCCCTGAACCCCCACGGCGCGGTAACCGCCCGTCCGGCGGGGCGCGTTGCTCTCGACCTCGACGCACTGCGGACCCGGCTCGCCGCCACGCTGCCCGCCCATCTCGTACCGTCCGCCTTCGTCGAGGTCGACGAGATCCCGCTGAACACCAACGGCAAGCTCGACCGCAGGGCGCTTCCCGCCCCGCCGGATGCCGTCGCCGGCACCGGCAGGGCGCCCCGCACTCCCGTCGAGGTCCGGCTGTGCGCCCTGTTCGCCGAGGTGCTGGACGTGCCCGAGGTCTCCGCCGACGACGACTTCTTCGCGCTGGGCGGTCACTCCCTGCTCGCCGTCCGTCTGGCCGGCCGGATCGGTGAGGCGCTGGGTGCCCGTTTCACCCTGTCGACGCTGCTCGAAGCACCGACCCCGGCGGCGCTGGCCCGTCGTCTCGCGGAGAGCGGTCCGCAGGCCGCGTCGTGGGTGCCGGACTCGGAGGCCGAGCTGAGCCCCTCCCTGCGTTTCACCTACGGCCCCTCCCCCGCCGGTCCGTCAGGTGCGCCGCACACCGGGCCGTATGCCGACGGTCCCCGAGAGATCCTGCTGACCGGGGCCACGGGGTTCGTCGGAGCCTTCCTCCTGGCCGAGCTGCTGCACCGGACATCGGCGCGCGTGCACTGCCTGGTCCGTGCGCGGACCGATGCCGAGGCGGGCGAGCGGCTGACCAGGGCCTTGCGGCGCCATGGCATCGCCCTCGGGCTCACACCGGACGATCTCCGGCTGAACGTCGTCCGAGGGGATCTGGCGGAAGTGGACCTCGGCCTCGCCCCCGGGCAGTGGGCGGAGCTGGGCGAGCGGGTCGACACGATCGTGCACAGCGGTGCGCACGTGCATCATCTCTCGCCGTACACGCGGCTGAAACCGGCCAACGTGGAGGGCACCCGCACCCTGCTGTGGCTGGCGGCCGAGGGCCGGCCGAAGGCGTTCCACCATCTGTCCACCCTCGGTGTGTTCGGGCTGGGCCAGGAATCCCGGCTGGTCACCGAGACCTCACCGATCGAGGGTGAGAAGCATCCGTTCGGCAGCGGGTACGCGGCGAGCAAATGGGTCGCGGACCGGCTGGTGGAGCGGGCCTTCGAGCGGGGGGCCGGCGGAGCCGTCCACCGGCTCGGCCGTATCTGGGCGCACACCTCGACCGGTGCCGTCAGCCAGGACGACATGTTCTCCCGGCTGCTCACCAGCAGCGCCGCGCTCGGCTGCCATCCGGGAGGACCCGAGGCGGCGGAAGCGCTCCTCCCCGTCGATGTCCTGGCCCGTGCCGTCGTGGAGCTGCTCCTGGCCGGGTCCGCGCCCGGAAGCGATTCCGGTCTCGATACCGGGACCGGAATCGCGCGAGTGCACCACCTCCACCACCCGCACAGGGTCGGAGCCGGTGCCTTCATGAGGGCGTACGACCGGATGCACGGGACGACGTCCGAAGAGGTCCCGCTCGCCGTGTGGCTGCGGCGCCTGCGCAGCGCGAACGAGCGGGGACGGAACCTGCCGATCCTGCCCTACCAGGCATCTCTCGAAGAGTACGTCAGGACGGCACCGGACCCACGGCGGCCGGTCCTGCGGTTCGAGAACGACAGGACGCTGCAGCGGCTGCGCGACCTGTCGGTCGCGATCCCGGACATCGACGAGACCGCGATCTCCCGCTACTGGGAGTTCGTCACGACGTGAGACGCACCGTGCCGACAGGCCGGTGACGGCCTGCCGGCACGGGGGGGGACGGAGGGACGGAGACCGCCCCCGGGCTCGGGGACTCGCCGCGCCCACCCTCCCCCATCGACCCGTCGACCCATCGACCCACCGACCCACCGACCCATCGCCCCACTGACCGAAGGAACACCTACCACCATGACCAACCCCTTCGAGAACCCCGACGGCATCTACCGGGTCCTGACCAACGACGAGGGCCAGCACTCGCTGTGGCCCGACTTCACCCCCGTGCCCGAAGGCTGGGCCACCGTCTTCGGCCCGGACAGCCGCACCGCCTGCCTGGAGTACGTCGAACGCGAGTGGACCGACCTGCGCCCCCAGAGCCTCGTCCGGGCCATGGGCGAGTGACGCGGACGCAGCGGACGAAAGGGAACACGCACGTGAGCAGCGTCGATGTGACGCAGGCACCGTACGCCCCGGCGAGCGCCGACGGCACGGTGCGGTACGGCGCCCGCACCCTGGCCCGGCTCGGGCATGTGGCGGCGGAACTGCTGGACCGGGCGGGCGACCGGGTCGACGACCCGGCCTGGGTGGCCCTCGCCCGGCACGCCTGGGAGGACGTTCCCTCCGAGATACGGCGCACCGTGAGGGAGTTCCGCAGGCACTCGGGCCCCGGCGGCGCCCTGGTCCTGCGAAGGCTCCCCATCGGTGCCGCGCAGCTGCCGCCGACCCCGATGGCGAGGGGGTCGGTGCAGCACGCCCCCTCCCTGCCCGCGGCGACACTGCTGCTGTTCGCGGCCGGGCTCGGCGACCCGGCCGCGTTCGCGGCGGAGAAGTCCGGCGCCCTCGTCCAGGACGTCGTGCCGGTGCCCGGTCAGGAGGCGGTCCAGGGCAACGTCGGCTCGGTCGAACTCACCTTCCACACCGAGAACGCCTTCCATCCCCACCGCCCCGACTACGTCATGCTGCTGTGCCTGCGCCTGGACCACGAGGGCACGGCCGAACTGCGCACCAGCTGTGCCCGGCGCGTCCTGCCACTGCTGACACCCCGCTCCCGGGAGGCGCTCGGCAGGCCCGAGTACGTCACCGAGGCCCCGCCCTCGTTCGGGCCGGCCGGTGAGGGCACCGCGCACGCCGTGCTCACCGGCGACCCGGACGACCCCGACTGGTGCTTCGACGAGGCCGCCACCAAGGCGGTGACCCCCGAGGGCCGGGCCGCCCTCGCGGAACTGGCCGAGGTGGCGCACCGCACGTACACCGGGGTGCTGCTGCGCCCCGGCGACCTCGCCGTCGTCGACAACCGGACCACCCTGCACGGCCGTTCGGCGTTCACTCCGCGCTACGACGGCCGTGACCGCTGGCTCCAGCGGACGTTCGCCTTCAGCGACCTGCGTCGTTCCCGCGACCACCGTCCCGGTGACGGCACGGTGCTGGTGAAGTGACACCCCGAGTGACGCCGGTCCGCGACGCGTTACGAGAACCGTTGACAGGAAAGGTACGTGCTGAGATGACCGAGACCGGCCGGACACCCCTCGCGGTGTTCGAGCGCCACGAGTCGACCGTACGCAGCTACTGCCGCGACTTCCCGGTGGTCTTCGAGCGAGCCGCCGGACACCATCTGTGGGACACCTCGGGGCGCCGCTACGTGGACCTGCTGTGCGGAGCCGGCTCACTCAACTACGGCCACAACCCGCCCGAGATCGTCGACCGGGTGACCGCCTACCTCGCGGCCGGCGGGCCTGTGCAGTCGCTGGATCTCCACACCACGGCCAAGGCCGACTTCCTGGAGCGGTTCACCCGCCTCGTCCTGGAGCCGCGCGGCCTCGGCGACCACGTCGTCCAGTTCCCGGGACCGGCCGGCACCCTCGCCGTGGAGGCCGCTCTGAAGCTGGCCCGCAAGGTCACCGGGCGCACCGAGGTGATCGCCTTCACCGGAGGCTTCCACGGCGCGTCCCTCGGCTCCCTCGCCGCCACCACCTCCCCGCTGCTGCGCGGCGCGGCGGGCGTCCCCCTGACCGACGTCACGATCCTGCCGTACGGCGACGCGGCCGAGCCCGATCCGTTCGCCGCCCTCGAAGACGCTCTCGGCCCGGGTGCGACGGCGCCCCCGCCCGCCGCGGTCCTCCTGGAGACGGTCCAGGGAGAGGGCGGGCTGCACACCGCTCCCCGTGCGTGGCTGGCCCGGCTCCGCGAACTCGCCGACGCGAGCGGCACGTTGGTCGTCGTGGACGACATCCAGGCGGGCTGCGGACGCACCGGTACCTTCTTCAGCTTCGAGGACGCCCCCGGGCTCCGCCCCGACCTGGTCTGTCTGTCGAAGTCCCTCAGTGGCATGGGGCTGCCGATGGCGGCGCTGTTGATCCGGCGCGAGCTCGACCGTTGGGCCCCCGGCGAGCACAACGGCACGTTCCGTGGCCACAACCTGGCCTTCGTGGCGGGCTCGGCGGCGCTGGACCACTGGGCCGACCCGCACTTCACCGATCACGTGGCCGAACTGGCCGGCGCGATCCGCACCAGTCTGGCGAGCATCACCGACGCCCTCCCGGTGGGTACGGCCGAAGTGGCCGGCAGGGGTGCGATGAGCGGACTGAGGTTCCCCGCGTCCGGGACGGCCGAGTGGATCCGGGAGGCGTTGTTCCGCACCGGCGTCGTCGCCGAGACCTCGGGGTCCGGGCATGTGCTGAAGCTCCTGCCACCCCTGACGATGCCCCTCGCCGACTGGAAGGACGTGGCGGACACCTTGGGCGCCACCGTCCAGGCCGTGGCCACGGCGTAGCCCTCGCCCGCCCCGCGCCCTGGGGTCGAGCCGGGCGGGCGCGGCCGTCACCAGGGCCCGTGGCAGGGCGGGGGCCCTGGTGACGGCGACCGCGGGCGAACGCGATCCGCGGCACCGCGCACGCGACTGCTACCAGGCGAAGGCCTCCGGAGAGGGCCCCGGTCCCGGGAAGATCTCGTCCAGGCCGTCCAGCACCTCTTCGCTCAGTTCCAACTCGACGGCACGCACAGCGGATGCGAGCTGCTCCGACGTACGGGGGCCGACGATCGGCCCCGTGACGCCGGGACGGGTGAGAAGCCAGGCCAGGGCGGCCTCGCCGGGCTCCAGCCCGTGCTTGTCGAGCAGGTCCTCATATGCCTGGATCTTCGCGCGGACCTCGGGGCCCGACATGGCACCCGCGTCGCGCCCCTCGCTGCGCCGGCCGCCCTCGACCATCTTCTTCAGCACGCCGCCGAGCGCACCGCCGTGCAGCGGTGACCAGGGGATGACCCCGAGCCCGTACTCCTGGGCGGCCGGGATGACCTCCATCTCGGCGCGGCGCTCGTAGAGGTTGTAGAGGCACTGCTCGCTCACCAGACCTATGGTGCCGCCGCGGCGGGCGGCGGTCTCGTTGGCCTGAGCGATCTTGTAGCCGGGGAAGTTGGAGGACCCCGCGTAGAGGATCTTCCCCTGCTGGACCAGGACGTCGACGGCCTGCCAGATCTCCTCGAAGGGGGTGTCCCGGTCGACGTGGTGGAACTGGTAGAGGTCGATGTGGTCCGTGCGCAGCCGCTTGAGGCTGGCGTCGACGGCCCGCCGGATGTTCAGCGCGGACAGCTTGTCGTGGTTGGGCCAGGCAGCGTCCTCCGTGCCCATGTTGCCGTACACCTTGGTGGCGAGGACCACCTTGTCGCGGCGGTCGCCGCCCTTCGCGAACCAGTTGCCGATGATGCTCTCGGTACGGCCCTTGTCGTCGCCCCAGCCGTACACGTTCGCCGTGTCGAAGAAATTGATGCCCGCGTCCAGCGCGGCGTCCATGATCACGTGACTGTCCGCTTCGTCCGTCTGCGGACCGAAGTTCATCGTACCGAGGACCAGCCGGCTGACCTTGAGACCCGTGCGTCCGAGCTGCGTGTACTCCATGGACTGCACGCTAGATGAATGAGTCCAAGGGTTGGCCTGCGAACATAGGACGAGGGCGTCCAATGTCAGTGTGTGAAGACAGACCTGGACACCCTCGCAACGGCACTCTATGCCCGAATCGACGACGAGTTGAAGGCTTCGCCGTGGCTGGCCCCGTACCGGCCCGTCGTCGGGATCGCGCCCACGCTCAGTGACGCCGAACTGGTCACCCTCGCGGTCATGTCGGCGCTGCTCGGTTACACCTCCGAGCGGCGCTGGCTGCGCCGTGTGGGGAAGGACTTCGGTCGCCTCTTCCCTTACGTGCCCCAGCAGTCCGGCTACAGCAAGCGGCTGCGCGCCGCTTCCTCGCTGCTCACCAGCATGATCCGGATCCTCGCCCGGGACACCTCGCTGTGGAGCGATGACGTGTGGCTGGTCGACTCCACCCCGGTCGGCTGCGGATGCTCCCGCGAGACGGCCAAACGCTCGGACCTGGCGGGCTGGGCCCAGTACGGCTACTGCGCGTCGCACTCACGGTACTTCTGGGGACTGCGGCTGCATCTGGTATGCACGCTTGGCGGGCTGCCGGTCCTGTTCGCCCTCACCGGTGCGAAGGCCGACGAGCGCGAGACACTGCGCGACATGCTCGACACCGCGCCCGATGTCACAGCGGCCCGCCCCGGCCAGACGATCATCGGGGACAAGAACTACTACGGCCGCGAGTTCGAGCACGACCTGGCCGAGCGTCACCTTGAGTTGCTGCGGCCGGCCCGCAAGGGAGAGGCCGAACGGGCCGGGGCACACCTGTTCAAGCCGCTGCGGCAGGTCATCGAGTCGATCAACCAGACCCTCAAGGCCCAGCTCGACCTGGAACGACACGGCGGCAAGAGCCCGGCAGGGGTGGCGGCCCGCGTCCTGTGCCGGATCCTCGCGCTCACAGCGGCGATCTGGCACAACGACAAGACCGGACAGCCGATCAAACGGTCACTCACCGCCTACGATCACTGACCGCAACGACACCCCTTGGACTCATTCATCTAGTCGCGTGGAGTGTGCTCTAGGCAAGAGGCTCTTGAGCCCCGCACGACAGGAACACATCCCGGCCACTCGACAGCCACTGCCGCTCACTCTGCTGACAGCGTTCAGCGCGTGGGAGGGGACTCCGAGGCGGGCGTGCCGGGCGTGCACGACGCTTCCTGTGCGGCCATGACGTCGTCGCCGTTCTCGAAGGCCCACACGCCGACGGCGCCGATGGGCGCGAGCAACGTGCGTCCCAGATCGGTGAGTTGGTACTCGACTCGTGACGGTGCGTCTGCGCGCACCTGCCGGGCCACCAGTCCGTTGAACTGCAGTCGCCGCAGGGTCTCGGTGAGGACCTTGGAGCTGATGCCCCCGATCCGCTCCGTCAGTTCGACCGGGCGCCGGGGGCCGTCGCGCAGCGCCCAGAGCACCACGGCGTTCCAGGTGTTGGAGAGCAGGTCGAAGCCGAGGCGGGCGCGGCAGTCGGCGAGGAAGACGTCGTCGGTCACTTACCACATGGTGCCTGAACCGCCTTCTAGCGTCGATGGAAACGGTAGACGCAGGTAGTCGACGCAGGTAGTCGACGCAGGTAGTCGACGCAGGCAAGGGAGAGGGACCGCGTGATGAGAATCGGCGTACTGGGCACGGGCAACATGGCCGAAGCGCTCGCCACCCCCTGGGTGCGGGCCGGTCACGAGGTGATCATCGGCGGGCGGGACGCACACAAGGCGGAGCGGCTCGCGAAGCGCATCGGAGGCGGCGCGACGCCGGCCGGTCTGCGGGCGACGGCCGCAACCGGTCAGGTGGTGCTGGCCGCGCTGCCGTTCGGGGTGGGAGCGGAGGTGGCGCGGGACCTGAACGTGGCGCTGGAGGGAAAGGTGCTGGTCGACTGTTCCAATCCGATCGGGCCGGGCTTCCGGCTGTTGACGCAAGGAGGCCCCTCGGCCGCGCAGCACCTGGCCGCGGCGGCTCCGGGCGCCCATGTGGTCAAGGCTTTCAACCTCTGCCACGAGGACGTGTGGCGCATGCGGCCACCCGTCTTCGACGGGCGGCCGCTCGCCGTGCCCATCAGCGGGAACGATGAGACGGCCCTGATGTGTGTAGCCGAGTTGGTGCGGGACATGGGCTGTGAACCCCTGGCCGCCGGTGGTCTCGAACGTGCGGGTCTCCTTGAGGCGACCGCCGCGCTGTTCATCGCCCTGTGGGTCGGCGAGGGAGCGGACGCGCAGGCGATCGCACCGCCCTTGGCCTACGCGGCCGGACCGGGCCGCCGGGAAGATCAGGAGGCTGGAGGTGGTGCGTAGTGGGCGGCAAGTCGGGTCGCGAGGTCGCTGAGGTGAGCCCTGGCTTCGGCGGGGCCGTGGACGGTGATGGTGCTCCCGAACGGCAGCAGCGTCCGCACGTCCCCCAGATGCAGGAAGCGGATCGTCACCTTGTGGCCGGCGGCGGATTCTTCCTGCTCGTCCCGGACGAGTCGTTGGCCGAAGATCCGTTGCGCCCGCTCGATCTGCGTCCGGTCGACGGTGGCGCTGACCTCTACCCCATGATTGCGTTCCCACTGTTCAAGAAGCGCTGCAGCGACCGTGGCCAGGGTCTGGCTCTCGCGGATCCGTCGTGGCTGGTCGACTTCCTTCCACGTCGTGATCCGTTCGAGTCGATACATCCGTGGCGTTCGGGCGCGGTCGGCGACGAGGTACCAGATGCCGGCCTTGGCGAGCAGCCCGTAGGGATCCACGACCAGGTCGCGCGGGCCTGGCTCCCGTGGGCTGTCGTACGCGATCCGTAGCCGGCGGCCCCGCCGCACCGCGCCGATCAGCGATGCCGGCGTCGGGCCGGCCGTATGTGCCTGGAGCCAGGGCCGGCTGTCCACGTGCACCACGTCGGTGAGCGGCAGGAGCTCATCGGCTCGACGTGACCGCGCAGCGGCGATCTTGGAGAGCGCGCGCTCGCTCTCGGCGGAGGCGTCGAGCTCCGCACGCTGCTTCTCGTCCAGCCCGATGAGGGACAGATGATCACGCTCGCCCGGCGTGAGTCGCGTGAGGTCGACCCCGGACCCGGGCAGCATGGTCACGCCTCCGAGGCGGCCCCGTTGTGCGGTCACCGGCAGACCGGCGTCGCGGAGCCAGTTCAGATCCCGGGTGATGGTGCGAAGGGACACCCCGAGCGCCGAGGCGAGTTCCTGTGTGGTCACGGCGTCCCTCGATGCGAGGAGCAGCATCAGGGAGAAGAAACGGTCTGGGGTCACTCCCTGAATTTTTCCAGGAATTGCGACAGGATGTGGCGCATATCCCGGCCAGGCTGGTGGATGCGTACCCACCACCTGCGAGAAGGAACAACCATGACCACATCCGTCGTATCCATCGTCTACGTGAACGACGCTCCCGCCGCGGCTCGCTTCTACGGCGACCTCCTCGGCAAGAGCCCCTCGTTCGCGACGCCGGGATACATCACCTTCGACCTCGGGCCGGGCGCTGAACTCGGTCTGTGGTCCGGCCAGTTCGAGGACCTTTCACCGGACGTCCCGCGCACCGGCGAGGTGTGCCTGTCCCTCGACGGCGGACCGGACGAGGTCAACGCCATCTTCAAGCAGTGGCAGTCCAAGGACATCACGGTCCTGCGCGAGCCTCATGATCTGGGGTTCGGGCTGACCTTCCTCGCGGCTGATCCTGACGGCAACCTTCTTCGCGTGGCGCTGAAGGGCTGACAGGCCACCCCCATGCGGCAGGCGCGCACGCTACGTGCCGCGCCTGCCGTTGTTCCGTCGCCGCCGGGGGAAAGGAGTTCTCCGAGGAGGTGCTCACGGATCCCTCGCCTGTCCCGACCGGGACGGAATTCGAGTCTCTCCCTCTACCTCGCCGGCCATGCGTGCAAGGCCCTGCCCGGAGCGCGGCACGACCAGCGCACGAGCGTGTCATGGGCGAGCCTCAGCAATTCCGACGGACGGCGGCCCGGCCGGAGCACGCCGAGGGGGCGCTGCGCCGGTTCGGAAATACCACCAGTGAATTGCCGGCCTGCATAAGCGGAAAGCGCAGACCGTGGGGCATGGCAGGAAAGAGATATAGCCTCATGAGCGTGCACAAGGACGCAGCGTTCACACTGCCGCGAGGCGCCACGGGAATGTTCCTGCCGAGGGACGGGCCGCCACCGGAAACCGACCAGCGGATGTTCCGGGCGGCTCTGTTCGCAGCCGCCCGGGCGGCCCGAGGCCGTGTGGGCGAGACGGAGGAGCGGGCCTATCCCCGTACGTTCCACATGTCGTCCGTCATCGTAGGTACAGCCGAGTGCGTCGTCCTGTGTCACGCCCACCATCCCTGGATCGCCTGCGCTCAGGAACGCCGGGACTGGTACACCGAGCAGTTCCTCTCACCGCCACCATGGGCCCGGTCCTTTGCCGACCAGGGGTTTACCGTGCTTGATCGCGCGCAGCTCACTCTCCCGTTCTCGGCCATCGACACGTCGGTCCTCACGCCTGGCGAATGGCGTGAGGTTCGCTCGTACGGCATCACCACATTGGGCGGATTGCTGTTCAACTCGTGGGACTGACGCACAGGCACAAGCAAGGCGCAAGGCCGAAGCCGTACTGTAGGCATCTGACAAACGACATCGATGCCGGGCGATCCTGTGTCCCGAAGATGATCTGATGCCCGCGTTCGACGAAGGGATGTCTCATCGATGCGCGTCCTCCTGATCGGGCCGCCCGGAGCCGGAAAGGGTACGCAGGCAGTGCTCCTTGCCGCGCATCTGTCGATCCAGCACATCTCCACCGGTGACCTGTTCCGCGAGCACATCGACCAGGGCACCGCGCTCGGGCAGAGCGCCCACACGCACCTGCGCGCCGGCCTGCTTGCTCCGGACGACGTCACCATCGGAATGATCAAAGAGCGCCTGGCCCGGCCGGACATCGAGCGCGGCTTCCTGCTGGACGGCTTCCCTCGCAATCCTGCCCAGGCGGAGGCGCTGGACGGCATCCTGGCCGACTCGGGGGCGAGGCTGGATGCCGTACTCGCCCTGGAGATTCCCGAGGCCCAGGTGGTCAGGCGTATCGCCGGCCGACGGTTGTGCCGTCAGGACCGCGAACACATCTTCCACGTCGAGTACAACCCCCCTGCGGTGACGGGTGTCTGCGACGTTTGCGGCGGTGAGCTGTACCAGCGCGACGACGACCGCGAGAGCACTGTACGTCTGCGCCTGGAGGTGTACCGCCGCGAGACGGCGCCAGTCATCGACCACTACCGAGCCAGGGGCCAGGTGACCACGATCTCGGCCCTCGGCGACGTCCAGGACGTCCGGGACCGCGTGCTGGTCGCGATCGGCCAGGGTGATGTCTCCCGCGCGCCCATGTCGCCCCTCCCCTCCGCTGGGAGGATGCGGGGCAGCCGTCCCTGACGGCTGCCCCACGGAAAGGCGTGCCCCGTTGATGGGGTGAATCATGACGGGCTGGTCCGACACACTGGTTCGATGCGGCACGATGCTGAAGAGCCCTTGTCCGGCGGCAACGTCAGTGATGGTGTCGTTCGCGTCGGGGACACGGTTCGCCGTCCAGCCGGACCATGGACTCCCGCTGTGCATGCCCTGCTCACCCACCTGCACGAGGTGGGATTCGACGCGGCGCCTCGCCCACTCGGCCTTGACGATCAGGGGCGCGAGGTCCTGACCTTCATGCCGGGAGACGTGGTCTGGCCCGACCGGTTCTCGCTGATGGAACCCGCTCGACAACTGGCGCGCGTTGCACGGCTGATCCGCCACTTCCACGACGCCGTGCAGGATTTCATGCCGCCGCCCGAAGCGCGATGGCAGACACTGATCCCCGCTGAGGGCAGTGACATCATCGCCCACAACGACCTGGCCCCCTGGAACCTTGTCGTCGCGGACGAGGCGCGGTGGGCCTTCATCGACTGGGACGCCGCCGGTCCCGGCTCGCGCCTGTGGGATGTCGCCTATGCCATGCACGGGTTCATCCCGCTGTCCGCGCATCCGGATTGGCAGAGCCCGGACGCGGCAGCCCAAGGAGTTCAACCCTGGGCACGACTGTGGGCCGAGGGCCACGGCGACGCCTGGCGAAACGACGCCGAGTACATCGAACAACGCGAAGACCAGTGGATGCGGGCCCTGCTCGCCGGCTGAGGCATCAGTGCCGTCCGCACGCGGGTGAAAGGATTCCCTCTGTGCCGGACAAGGCAGGGCGTGGAATCCATGAAGGAAAAGAGGGCAGCCCGGGATCAGCAGGCCGAGCGGGCCCGCTTCGAGGCGCTGGCCCACGTCGCGGCCGAACCCCTGCACCGCTACCTGCTGCGCCGGGCAGACCCCGACCAGGTCGACGACGTCCTCTCGGACACGCTGCTCGTCCTGTGGCGGCGGATCGAGGACGTACCGGGCCTGCAACCGGCAACGGAATCGGAAACGGAACCGGAAGTACCGGCAGCACACGTCCCTGACCCCGACGCCGTACTGCCCTGGTGCTACGGCGTGGCCCGCGGCTGCCTCGCCAACGCCCGCCGCGCGGAGCGCCGCAGACGCTCCCTTCTGGACCGCCTGACGTGGACGGCGAGTACGGCGAGCACCGCGACCGAGGTGGCGCGGTCCGGTGCCGACCACTCCGACCTGCACGCGGCCCTTGCCCAACTCCGCCCGCTGGACCGGGAGATCGTCCTGCTGTGGGCGTACGAGGAGCTGGCACCGAGCCGGATCGCCGAGGTCACCGGGCTGAGCGCGAACGCGGTGAGCATCCGGCTGCACCGGGCCAAGAAGAAACTGGCGGCACGACTGGAGCGAAAGACCGGGCCGCGCCCCGGACATGAGACGGACGAAGGAACCGGAATCCGAACCGGAACCGGAACCGGAAACGGAAACGGAACCGCGTACGGAACATTCGGAACCAGGAAAGGAAGGAGCAGTCGGTGAACGACGACGAGTTGCTGGCCCAGCTGAAGGCCATGGACCCGGCAGTGATCTCGAAGGCTCCGCGACCTGACGTCCCCCGTCTTGTGGAGGCCACGATGAACACGACTACCCCTACGACGGTCACAACCGGGAAGCCGGCGCCGCGCCGACTCCTCGTCCCGGCCCTGGCTTTCGCGGCACTGCTGCTGGTGGGAGGCGGGATCGCCTGGGGCCCCGGGCAGGGCGCGGACGTCGACACGCTGGACAAGCCCGACCTCGCCATGACCCTGCGTCTGCAGCCCGGCGGGGCGGCGGTGAAGTGCGCCGCACCCACCTCCGAGAGCCTGCGCCAGAACGAACTCGCCTTCGAGGGCACCGTGACCGCCAAGAAGGGCGACGCCGTAAGCCTTGAGGTCGACCACTGGTACCGTGCCCCCGCCGACCGCTCCACCACCACGGTCCGCCTCACCCAGGACGAGTCCAACTCGGAGGCTGTCTCCTTCCAGGTGGGCGAGCACTATCTGGTGACCGCCGAGAACGGGACCATCCCGATCTGCGGCGGCACCACCGTGGCCACGGACGAGACGCGGGGGTGGTTCCGCCACGCCTTCTGAGCTCGGGCGCGGGCTCGGGGCTCTCGTACGCGACGGGGTCTGCGGGGCGGTCTCAGTCGGCGCTCCCGACGCCGCGATCAGGTGCGCTCATGTCCCCCGTGGCGGGCGTGCCGCCGGCGAGGCCGTAGCGCAGGTACACAGTGCCCTTGGTGCCGGCTGCCGGAGGTTCGAGGAGCGTGAGGTTCGTGGGCACCTCACCGCCGTCGAACACCTTCTTCCCGACTCCGAGCACGATCGGGTGCACCCACAGGTCGAGGCGGTCGAAGAGCTTCTCGCGCAGGAGGCTCTGCACCAGGTCCAGGCTCCCGACGACCTTCACGTGCTCGTGCCGGTCCCGGATCTCCCGCACCGCGGCGGCGAGATCCGGGCCGAGCCGCGTGGACCCGGCCCACGACAGATCGGGGTTGCCGCGCGAGGCCACGTACTTCGGGACACGGTTGAAGAGGTCGGCGATCTCCCCGTCCTCGCCGCCCTTCTGGTGCGGCCAGTAACCGGCGAAGATGTCGTACGTCCGCCGGCCGAGCAGAAGGGCATCCGTGTCCTGGTACGCGGTACCCACCTGTGCCCCGGTGACCTCGTCCAGCAGGGGTGCCTGCCAGCCGCCGAACGGGAACCCGGCCGGGTCCTCGTCGGGACCGCCGGGCGCCTGCCCGACGAGATCGAGGGTCGCGAACAGTTCGATGTGGATGAGGCCCATGGCTTGCTCCCGATGAGATGGTCGTCGCGGTCAGAACGTAGACCTGCGGGGACCGGCAAACTCATCGCCGCGCCGACCCGAGCCGTCCGGAGCCGCCCCGGCTCCCCGAGCTGACGGTCACGCAGACGGGCGGACCGGCTGACGGACCGGCGGACGGACCGGCCGTGCCGGGCCATCCGGCAATCCCGTCCGAACCGTTGACGCGTCGGCCGGATGGCGTTCATCATCGGGCCACCCGCTGTCATCGTTGACACAAGTCATCGTTGACATCCCTGGTCGACGGTGTGGATCTCAGCCGCGGACCAAGGCGTCACATTTTCACGGGCCGCCCGCCGCAGGCTGGGGCGCGTGGAGCCCGGATCACAGGAGAGACCATGAGCTCTGCACGTGGAGGCAGAAGGGCCCGCCTGCGGACGACCGCAGCGGCGGCAGCCGTCTGCGCGCTGTCGGCCGCCCTGCTCGTCCCCAAGGCCTGCGCGGCCGACACGGCGCCGTACGCCGAGACCTACCGTCCCCAGTTCCACTTCACTCCTGAGAAGAACTGGATGAACGACCCCAACGGCCTCGTGTACTACAAGGGCGAGTACCACCTCTTCTACCAGTACAACCCGAGCGGCAACGGGTGGGGCGACATGTCCTGGGGACACGCCGTGAGCAAGGACCTCGTGCACTGGGAGGAGCTGCCGCTCGCCCTGTCGCACGACGACAAGGAGATGGTCTTCTCCGGCAGCGCCGTCGTCGACGAGAACAACACCACCGGCTTCGGCACCAAGAAGAACCCGCCCATGGTGGCGATCTACACCAGGCACGACAAATCCACCGGCATCCAGTCACAGGCGCTCGCCTACAGCACGGACCTCGGCCGCACCTGGACCATGTACCAGGGCAATCCCGTCATCGACATCGGCTCGAAGGACTTCCGCGACCCCAAGGTCCAGTGGTACGCGCCCACCCAGAGCTGGCTGATGACGGTGTCGCTGTCCGCCGAGCACAAGGTGCGGTTCTACTCCTCCAAGAACCTCAAGGACTGGACCCGCCTCAGCGACTTCGGCCCGACCGGTGCGACAGGGGGCGTATGGGAGTGCCCCGACCTGTTCCCCCTCCCCGTCGACGGTGACAAGGGCAACACCAAGTGGGTGCTGGTGGTGAACATCAACCCCGGTGGAATCGCGGGCGGTTCGGCCGCGCAGTACTTCATCGGCGACTTCGACGGCACGAAGTTCACCGCCGAGGACGACGGTACCTACACCCCGCCCGCCGGGACCGTCGTGCAGGGCTTCGAGGACACCGGCTTCGGTACGTGGACGGCCACGGGCACCGCGTTCGGCCCGGGACCGGCAGCCGGAACACTCGACGGGCAGCAGACCGTCACCGGCTTCGCCGGCAAGGGCCTCGCCAACAGCTTCCACTCCGGGGACGCCACCACCGGCACCCTCACCTCCCCCTCCTTCACCGTCGACAGCCCGTATCTGAACTTCAAGGTCGGCGGCGGCCGGCACCCGCACCTGCCCGGGAGAACCCTCGCCGACTTCGAGGGCGGCACCTACGGCGCCTGGACGGCGACCGGCGACGCCTTCGGCCCGGCACCGGCCACCGGCACCCTCTCCGGCCAGCAGCAGGTCACCGGCTTCCAGGGCAGTGGCCTCGTCAACACGTTCCGCGACGGTGATGCCACCACCGGCACCCTCACCTCGCCCGAGTTCACCATCGACAAGCGCTACGTCAACTTCCTCATCGGCGGCGGCAATCATCCCGCCGGATCCGCCGACCCCACCGCCCTCGAACTCCTCGTCGACGGCCAGGTCGTGCGCAGCGCCACCGGAAGAGACGCCGAAGCACTCCAGGCGGCTTCCTGGGACGTGCGTGACCTCGCCGGCAGGACGGCGCGGATCAGAGTGGTCGACGACAACACCGGTCGCTGGGGCCACATCAACGCCGACCAGATCACGCTGTCCGACACCCAGGTCCGGCCCGGCTCCGAGGAGACCGCCGTCCATCTGGTGGTCGACGGCCAAGTCGTCCGCAGCGTCACCGGATCCGACAGCGAGACGCTGGACTGGGCCTCCTTCGACATGCGCGCCTACCGCGGCAAGAAGGCACAGGTCCAGCTCGTCGACCTCAACACCGGGGGCTGGGGGCACATCCTCGCCGACCAGTTCACCACCGCCGACGCCCCCGCCCTCTCCGTACTGCAGCGCGCCGGCTGGGCCGACTACGGCAAGGACTACTACGCGGCCGTGTCCTGGGAGAACGCCCCGGGGAGCAAGCGGCACATGATCGGCTGGATGAGCAACTGGGACTACGCCGGCGCCACCCCCACCACCGCCTGGCGCGGGGCGCAGAGCATTCCCCGCCAGATGGCCCTGCGCACCGTGGACGGCCGCGTCCGGCTGACCAGCGAGCCGGTGACCAGTGTGAAGTCCCTGCGTCAGGACCCCCCGGCGACCGCGGCCACCACGGTCGTGACGAACACCTCGCAGGCGCTGATCGGTCCGGCCGCCCACGGCAAGGCACTCGACATCGAGGCGACGTTCTCCCTCAAGGACGCCGAACGATTCGGGCTGAAGGTGCGCACCGGCACCGCGGGCGAGGAGACCGTCATCGGCTACGACACCACGACCCAGGAGCTGTACGTCGACCGGACCCGCTCCGGCGCCGTGGACTTCAACGGCACCTTCCCCGGCGTCCAGTCAGCGCCCATGAAGGCGGCGAACGGCAAGATCAAGCTGCGGATACTGGTCGACTGGTCCTCCGTGGAGGTCTTCGGCGGCAGTGGTGAAGCCGTGATCACCGACCAGATCTTCCCCGACCCCGCCAGCCAGGGCGTCCAGGTCTTCGCCGAGAACGGCTCGGTGAAGCTGGACAAGGCGACGGTCTGGCATCTCGACTCCGCCCACGACTGATCCCGGTATCACGTCGGGGTGGGGGCGGTGCGGAGGCTCATGGAAGCCGGACACCGGACCAGGTATCGACGGCGCACTGTCCGTCTGCGTTGTTTCCCGTCGACACGACTGTGCCGTCGGTACGCAGGCCGAGGGTGTGTGTCGAACCGGCCGCCACCGCGACGATGTCGCGCCAGTCACCGACGTCGCCCTGGCCATGGCTGTTGTCTCCCGTGGCCAGGGCCCGTCCGGACGCGGTGACTCCGACGGTGTGGTGGCTGCCCGCGTCGAGCCCGACGACGTCCTGCCACTCCTCGACCTCGCACGCACCGGTCGTCCGGTCTCCGGTCGCCACCGCCCGCCCGTCGGCCCGGAGACCGACGGTATGGCAGTACCCGGCCGCGACGGCGGTCAGGTCACGCCAGCCTGCGACGGCGCACTGACCTCGTCGATTGTTGCCCGCGGCCTGTGCGGAACCGTCCGACCGGAGACCGACCGCATGCCAGTCGCCGCACGAAAGAGCAACCGTCTCTCGCCAGGACCGCACGTCGCACTGTCCTTCCGTGTTCCGGCCGGTCGCCAGCACACGGCCGGTCGCGAGCAGGCCGAGCGTGTACCGCCAGCCCGCGGCCACCGCCGTGACACCTCGCCATCCGGCGACGTCGCACTGCCCGTCGCCGTTCCATCCCGTCGCCAGCACGGTGCCGTCCGACCGGAGGGCCACCGTATGGGACTTGCCCGTGTTCCTCGCCGTATGCACGTTGCCGGCCGCCACCGCGACGACGTCGCTCCACCCCTCGACACGGCATTCGCGGGCAGCGTCATGGCCCACGGCGAGAACGGTCCCGTCCGAGCGCCGTCCGACCGAATGACGCCTCCCGGCCGCCAGTGCCTGCGCGTGGGCGAACATGTCCGACTCCCTGTCCTGTTGCGGGCGCTGCCAGGTGGCTGCAGGTCGCCCTCGGCCTCCTGCGAGGAGGGCCGAGGGCGGGCCCCCTAAGGTTCGACGATGTGCCGGAGATAGGCGTGCGGATCGGCGAGATAGCGGCGCCAGTGATCCACGAGGTCGAGCTCCCGCCAGGTGACCCTGCGCATTCCGTGCTCACCGACCTCGATGATGTCCGCTCCCGGGAGCGCGGTCAGCACGGGCGAGTGCGTGGCGCAGATGACTTGGCCGCCCTGCTTGGCCAACCGGTCGATGTGCCCGATCAGTTCGAGGCACGAGGTGAAGGAGAGCGCCGCCTCCGGCTCGTCGAGGACATAGAGCCCGGCGTGGAGGAACTTCCCACGGAACGCGGCGAGGAAGCCCTCGCCGTGGCTGACCTCCTCCGGCGAGAACCCCTCCCTGTCCAGGGCGTCCAGCGCGGTCTCGGCACGCAGGAAGAAGCCCTTGCGGGCCGACCAACTGGTGGCCATGCGCCGGCCGCGCCCCGAGGCGGCGTCGAACCTCATGCGCTCGCCGAGGGCCGACTTGCCGCGTGGGGAGGCGTAACGCCAGTCGTGGGAGCCGCCGTAGGAGTCCAGGCCGAACCCTTCGGCCAATGCCTCGACCAGGGTCGACTTGCCCGAACCGTTCTCACCCACCAGAAAGGTCACCGGCGCGGTGAACCGCAGCCCTTCGTGGAGCATCTGCCGTACGCAGGGCACCGACCAGGGCCAGGCATCCTCGTCGTGCGAAGGAAGGTGCGCATACGCGCGTTCGACGATCACTCCACCAGTGTCGCCCAGGCACGGCGAACGCACGCACGTGCGGGCTCGCTCTCCCGGCAGGGGTGGGGCCGACCGGCCTCGACGCGGCACGGCCGGATGTGGAGAGGCACAGGGCGTGCACCGGTTCAGCGGTCCACCGCAGGCAGGTGTGCCAGGCCGGTCTCGGCCATGATGCGGTCCACGGTCTCCTGCAGGGTGCTGTCCACCCCGATGACGGTCTCGACGCCGCCGGGCAGCAGATCGCCCGGCCGGTACCACTCCCGCAGTTCCTTCTCGCCGACGTCCTGGGCGAACGACTTGGTGGCGTGCCGGGCGAGCGTCTCGGCGAACGGCACGTCCAGGTAGTAGCCATGGGTCGGGCCGCGATGGTCGGTGCGCAGTCGCGCGAGCATGTCGCCGTAGTGGTCGGCGTACAGGATCCCCTCGACGACGACGTGATAGCCGGCGTCCAGGGCGTAGCGGGCGGTCAGGTCGATCAGGCCGATGTTCGCGGCTCCCGGCCGGTCGCGCTCGCGCAGCACGGTGCGGCGGAGGATGTCCTGGGCCACCAGGGCCAGGCCGCGGCCGAACTTCTCCCGGAGCTGTTCCGCCACGGACGACTTGCCCGAGGCGCTGTTGCCCCGCACCACGACCAGCCTGGTCTCGTCGCTTCCCACCATGGTGCCTCCCCGTGCCGAGGCAGCGACGGCGCCACCTCTGCCCACTGCGCGCCCGAACGCGATGTCAGGGTTGGCCCTCCCCGCCCTCGCAGGCATGAAAACGCCCCGGGCGGGCAAACGGTCGCTCCCCGAACCAGGAGGAAGTCATGGCCCTGACGGAGCGGCCGGCCGAACCGGCGGCAGCACAGGAGACCGCCTGCTGTGCCCACCGTGATCACCACCACCCGACGGCCGCGGAGGCCGAAGCGCCGGAATCGGCGCGGGAGAGGGTCAACCGCCGCTGGAACGAGATCCTGCAGGAGACGCGGGTCACCCAGACCGGTGTGCAGATCCTCTTCGGATTCCTTCTCAGCGTGGCCTTCACGCCGTTGTTCCATGAGCTGGAGACGCTGGACCGCACCATCTACGTCACCACCGTGGTGCTCGGCGCGGCGGCCACCGGAGCGTTGATAGCGCCCGTCTCCATGCACCGGTTCCTGTCGGGTCAGCGTATGAAGGACGATCTGGTGGAGACCGCCGCGCGCATGATGATGTGCGGCATGGTCCTTCTCGCCCTGACCATCGGCTGCACGCTGCTGCTGATCCTGCGGTTCGTGGTCCCGGGCGTGCTCGCCGAACTGCTCGTCGGGGCGGTCATGCTGTGGTTCGGCGTGTGCTGGTACGCCCTGCCGCTGCTGCTGCGCCGCCGTGCCGGACGGCGCACCCGGTCCGGCGAGGACGCCTGACCTGTGTGGTGACGCCTGACCGGTGTGGTCAGGTCTGTGACCGCGCGGGCAGCGGAATCAGCATGCAGCTGCTCGTGGCGTGGGCCAGGAGGCGGTCCTCGCCGTCGATGAGCGTCGCCTCGGCCAGTGCCGTACGGCGGCCGCCGTTGAGGACCGTGCCGACGGCGCGCACCGTGCCGGTGTCCACCGTGATGCGCCGCAGGAACTTCACGGTCAGGTCGAGTGAGGTGTATCCCATGCCGGCCGGCAGGGTGGACTGCACGGCGCACCCCGCGGCCGAGTCGAGCAGCGTCGCGAAGACTCCGCCGTGCACACTGCCGATCGGGTTGTAGTGCTCCTCCCCCGGCGTCAGCGAGAACACCACCCGGCCGAACTCCACCTCGTCGAGGGCCATGTCCAGGGTGGCCGCGATGGGCGCGGCGGGCAGCCGGCCGTCCTTCACGTCACGCAGGAACTCCAGACCGGAGACACGGCCGACGGCTGCTGCCGAAAGCTGGGGATCCTCCCACTCGTACGTCCGCATCCGCCCCACGGTCCCGCCTCCGGCTTCCACTCCCACCTGACTTCGTAGATCGAAGTTAGCTGTCACCGTCTCTGACTGTCAATGACGAAGCCAGAGTCCCTACCATGACGGCATGGAGTGGCTTGAGGCGAGCACGGACAACTGCCCCGTGCAGCGCACGCTCGACGTCGTCGGCGAGAAGTGGAGTCTGCTGATCCTGCGGGACGCCGCCAGCGGCGTACGCAGGTTCGACGACTTCCGCCGTCACATGGGGCTGTCGGAGGCGGTCCTGAGCGACCGGCTGCGCAAACTGACCGCGGCGGGCATCCTCACCACCGTCCCCTACCGGGATCCCGGCAGCCGTGCCCGCAACGAGTACCGGCTCACGCGCAAGGGGTGGGATCTGTGGCCGGTGCTGATCGCTCTGCGCCAGTGGGGGGAGACGTATGCCGGCGACCCGGCGGGTCCCGTGCTCGACCTGCACCATTCCGACTGCGGGGCGCCGGTCCGGGTGGTGGTGGAGTGCGCCGCCGAGCACTCCGCGCTGGCTCCCCGGGATGTCACGGCCCGGCCGGGTCCGGGAGCGCGCCGCCGGAGCGGTTGAGCACCGGCGGCGCGCCCATGGTGTGTCGACGAGGACGGCCCGCACGCGCCTCTCCGGCCCGGGGAGGGGCAGCTGCCCGAACGCCGAGGTACTCGCCCGGTCGGTGGGGCCTTCTGCGTCGTCTGGCGGTCCCCATGGATGCCGCGCTCTGGGCCGAACTCGCCTTCCCACCGCACCGCACCCGGCTGCCCGTGCTCGGCGGGCTGCCGACGGGCGTGGAACGGGACGACCCGCTGCCGCCGCACCCGTGGTACCCGTTCCGCCCGTCCCGGGACGCGTTCCGGTACACGCTCGCGCGGACGCCCGTCGTCAGGGAGCCGTGCTGCGGGCGATCTACGACCGGGGATGCTGATATGCCAGGAATAAGACCCCTATCGTCCGATGCCCGTTCATGCATGATGACGGAATGAACCACAGTGACCAGCGCTTCCACGTCATCGTGCTGTCGAACTTCGCGAAGGGCTTCGACAAGTACGCGTACGCCTACGGCAAGGCGGGGATCCCGGAGAGCACCTATCCCGACCGGTTCCATCTGCTGACCCGTGCGGAGTTGGGGATCGGCGTCGGCAAGGCAGGACGACTGCTGGACCGTCTGGCGATACCGGGCGACCGGTTGCTGGTGCTGGAAACCACGGTGGACCCCGACGAGTTGGTGCCGAACGCGTCGACCGGCCTCGGCATGGAGTTGCGCCGGCCCCGCATCCGGTTGTCGGCCCTGTACGAACTCGACGAACTCGACCAGGAGGGCGACGACTTCACGCTGCGCCCGACCACCGTCGAGGACACGATGGCGGCCTCTCTCCGCCTTCACCCCTCGGTACGGCGTCGTTACGCCGACTCGCGACCGCGCTCGGTGTCGATGCTGCCGGTCGCCTCCGCCTGCCAGGCCCGTTGTTCGTTCTGCTTCTCCTCCGCCTCGATCTCCAGCGACCAGCCGCCGGCACGGGTCCCGTGGGACGCGGTCGCCCACTGGCTGGAGCGCGCCCGTGCGGCGGGTGCTGAGCGTGCGGTGATCACCGGCGGCGGGGAGCCCACGCTCATCCCCTTCGACCAGCAACTGCGCCTGGTGTCGGCCTGCTCGGCGGCCTTCCCGAAAGTCGTCCTGATCACCAACGCGCACACGCTGGCGAAGGGCGAGCACGCCGACCGGGCCGAACGCCTCGCGGCCCTGAGCACCGCGGGACTGAGCGTGCTCGCCGTCTCCCGGCACCATCAGGACGACGCCGTCAACGAGCGGCTGATGATGCTGCGCACCCCGGTGCACTCGGTCGTCGACACCTGGCGCGTGGACCGTGACCGCTGGCCGGGGCTACGGACGAGACTGATCTGCGTGCTCCAGCACGGCGGCGTCGCCGACGCGGCCGGCATCGCCGCCTACCTCTCGTGGGCCGCGGCTCTCGGCGTCGAGGAGGTCTGCTTCAAGGAACTCTATGTGTCCACAAGCACCGAGTCGCTCTACTTCGACCGCGCCGCGAACGTCTGGAGCCGGGAGCACCAGGTGTCGCTGTCCCTCGTCACCCGGTTCGCCGAGCGGCACGGCTTCGCCCTGGCGAGCCGGCTGCCCTGGGGGTCGCCGGTCTACGACGGCACCTGGGACGGCCGGCCGATACGGATCGCCGCGTACACCGAACCGAGCCTGCTCTGGGAACGCGCCAACGGGATCGCCCGCAGCTGGAACGTCATGGCCGACGGACGCTGCTACGCCTCCCTGGAGGACCGGGCCAGCGAGATCGTGGCGGAAGGCGCGACGGCATGAGGTTCCAGGAGTTCCAGGAATTCCGGCAGCGACAGCTGAGTGCTTCCCCCTCGCTCCTGGACGCCGCCGAGACCAACGTGTACGGGGCGCTCGCCCCGCTTCGACCGCAACTGCCCACCGGCACACCCACCGTGCACCGTTGCGATCTCGCCCGAGCCTGGCTGCGGCGCTACGAACTGCCGGAGGAGTGGTCCGGCCGTGCCATGGTCAGCCGAGGGGTCCGGCACGGGCTCGGTGTGGTGTTCCCCTGGCTGCGCGCCGCGCGGGGACGGTTGTGGCTGCCCGGTGACGTGTACCCGGTGTACTTCGAACTCGCCCGCGCCGCGGGGCTGGAACCGGCTTCCTATCCGACGCTACCGGCGCCGGCCCTGCCGAGAGCGCCGGCAGTCGACCGGCCCGAGTACCTGCTGCTGGCCAACCCCAGCAAACCGCTCGGCCGACACCTGTCCGACGCCGAGTGCGCCGAACTGATCGCGTGGCTGAGGGAATCTCCACGGCGCCGTCTGCTGATCGACACCGTCTACGACTTGGAGACCCCGTTCGCGACCGGCACCCGGCGCCTGCTGGACACCGGACGTGCGGTCCTGCTGCATTCGGCCACCAAGGGATGGCTGTGGCCACGCACGTTCGGTGTGGCCCTGCTGGGTACGGCGGACGCCGAACTGGCCGACGCGTTCCGGGCGGATCCGCCGGCCCCGGCGCAACTGCAGCTCGCCGACCGGCTGCTGACGGAGCACGGCGACGTGCCCCGTCAGGTCGTCGCGGAACTGGCGGCACGGGCTGAGCGGCTGTTCGAACGGCTGCCGGAGGACGTGCTCGGGGCGATCTCCGCAGCGAGCCGGACCTGTCCCGGCAACTACTTCTTTCCCGTCGCCATTCCGGCGCAGGTGCTGCGGCGCGAGTACGGCGTGCTCGCCGCGCCGGTGAGCGTGTTCGGGGCGACCCAATGGTCCGGCTCGGTCCTGACCAGCCTTGCCGACGCCTTCGGCCCGGCACCGACGCCGGCTCCGCACCCGGTGCGTCGGCGTTGAGGTGTGCGAGGAGGGGCCATCTCGTATGCGGGCGCGCTGGACAGACCCGGCCCGGAGCGAGGCCCGCTGGTGGCCCCGGAGTCGGGTCACCCCTCGCGGACGGATGCGGCAGAGCCGGCGTGTCCGAGCCGTCGCACGGCCGTGGCTCCGAGGCTGGTGTCGATGTGCCCGCGCATGATCTCCTCGGCCCCGGCACTGTCACCGAGGGCGACGCACTCGACCAGCAGGTCGTGTTCCCTGGCCTTCTGGTCCCGGGCCTCCTGTCCCCGGTCGGTACGGAGCGCCAGGCGCCGATAGCGGTCGGCCTTGTCCCACAGGGACTCCAACGTCCCGATGAGCAGGTCGTTGTGGGAGGCCGTGTAGATCGCCGCGTGGAAGCGTCGATGAGCCACCAACTGCCCGACGCTCGGGTGCGGAGGGAGCGGGGCCAGCCCGTCCGCCGCGGCGCGGATGGCGCGGATGTCGGCCTTGGTGCGCCGTTCGGCCGCCAGTGACGCGGCCAGCGGGTCAAGGGACCGGCGGAGCTCCAGGAGATCGCGCGCTTCCTCGGCCCGCAGCGGCGCGACCCGCGCGTCCCGGTGGGCGTCCAGGTCGACCAGGCCCTCGCCCTTGAGGCGACGCAGTGCCTCGCGCAGCGGCGTGGTGCTGATGCCGATGGAGCGGGCGAGTTCACGTTGCTGGATCACCGAGCCGGGCTCCAGCTCCCCGGAGAGAATCCGGTCGCGGACCTGGCGGTAGGCGAGGTCGCTCTTCGTCTCCACGGCCTCGATCGGCACCCGCATGCGCCCCCTCCGGCCATCGACGGTTATAACGAACTCGGCAAGCCCGGCCCCTGCCAAGGCATCCTACCCGGAAGGCAATCCGGGCCTCTGCTTCTCGACTCGCGATCTGCCCTGCCGATCCCGCCCTCTATGGCCACGGGGCGACCGCGGCCCTCCTGGCGGGTTGACCTCCATAGGTTATAACCGTCACTGTTGCGGCGACCGCGTCCGAGGCACGCCACGGGCCCCTTCGAGAAGGAGGAACATGACCACCCACCCCCGCCGGAGAAGTCCCGTGACGACCGCCGACACCCCGCACCGCTACACCCTCGGCGTCCTGTACGGCGACGGCATCGGTCCCGAGATCGTCCCGGCCTCGGTTCTGGTCGCCGACGCCGCACTCGCCGCCGTCGGCGCCCCGGGCGTCGCCTGGAAACCACTGCCCGTGGGCTCGCAGGCCATCGAGGAGCACGGCGAGGCGATCCCGACGGCCACCCTCGCTGCCCTCGCCGAGACCGACGGATGGCTTCTCGGCCCGCACGACAGCGCGGCCTACCCCGAACCGTTCCGCTCCCAGCTCAACCCCAGCGGCACCATCCGCAAGCACTTCGACCTCTACGCCAATGTGCGCCCCGCCAAGTCGTTTCCCGGCGGCAAGGCCGTCGTCCCCGGGACCGACCTGGTCATCGTGCGGGAGAACACCGAGGGCTTCTACGCCGACCGCAACACCCACCGCGGCACCGGCGAGTTCATGCCCACACCGGACATCGCCCTCGCGATGGGCATCGTCACCCGCGCGGCGTGCGAGCGCATCGCACGGGAGGCGTTCGAGCTGGCCTCAGAGCGCCGCAACAAGGTCACCGTCGTCCACAAGGCCAACGTCCTCCGGCTGACCACCGGGCTGTTCCGGGACGTCTGCCGGGAGATCGCCCAGGACTACCCCGAGGTCGAGGTCGACGACTTCCACATCGACGCCATGACCGTGCATCTGGTGCGCCGGGCCCAGGAGTTCGACGTCGTGGTCACCGAGAACATGTTCGGCGACATCCTCTCGGACCTCGCCGCCGAGCTGGCCGGCTCCCTGGGCATCGCCCCTTCCCTGAACGCCTCACAGGACCGTGCCATGGCACAGGCCGCACACGGCTCCGCGCCCGACATCGCCGGGCAGGACCTCGCCAACCCGGGGGCGATGATCCTGTCCACGGCCATGCTGCTGCAGTGGCTGGGCGCCCGGCACGAGGACACGGCCTTGGTACGTGCCGCGAGCGTCATCGAGAAGGGCGTGGCCGCCACCCTCGCGCAGGGCACGGCCACCCGGGACATGGGCGGGACGGCGGGATGCCGGGCGTTCACGGAGGCGGTCGTAACCTCGATCGACCGTGTCGTGGCCTCGACCGGTCGGCGGTGACCGGTCGGCTGAACCGGGCACCGAGCGGACCGACCGTCCACGGTGACCGTCATCCACCGACGGCACCCTCGACCAGGTCCGCGCTCGACTCACCCCCCGCGCTCAGCTGGCCGTGTGGCCGGACCTGTCCACCGACGTTGCCGCCGTCCTGGCGAGTCTCCCCGAAGAGGGCTCCATCGAGCTCGTTCTGGAGGACGCAGAGGGCCGGATCACGAGCACCATCGCCGACGACATCCGGTTCGCGGAGCAGGCGGCAGAATCCACCGGTGCCCTCGCCGCTGCCGCCCTGTCCCTGTACGCGGGCGTACGCCAGCCGCTGTTCACCGCCGTCCTGCCCGACAACGACGGCGTCCTGCGCGCTCGTTGGCGGACCGATCCGACTCCGAGCGACCTCCATTGGGCGCTCCTCAAGTCTCTGTACCGAGGCAAGGTCGTCACCGGAACGGTGAGCGGGATCGCCGACCGTGGTGTCACCTTCGTGGACATCGACGGCTTCACCGCGAGGACCCGTCCCGACCATCTCTCGGACACCGTCCCCGTCGGCCGGGAGGTCACCGCCGAGGTCCTCGAGGTCGACATGGTCCGGGAGCGAGTGTTGCTGTCACTCACAACGCGCCGGCCGGGGCCCATGTCCGGCGAGTGACGCGGCCCCCTCACCGTGCGGACGGTCGGCAGCCGACGCGAGCGGACTGGTCGTGGAGGTATCGGGCCTGTTCCTGTGAGGTGAGCGTACGGTCGACAGCCTCGCAGACGATACGCATCGCGCGCACCGGGTCGGGCAGGTCGATGTTCCACAGTGCGACAGAGTTGCCCGTGGCGATGGCCAGGGTGTACCCGTCCGGGCCGAAGGCCACCGCTGCGACGGGGCGTGTCGGCACAGCGGCTCGCTTCTGGGCGGTCGTGAGGTCCCACAGGCCAACCCCTGTCGTGGTGCCGAGTGCCAGCGTGCGTCCGTCGGAGCCGAAGGCCAACGACCTCACCTCACCGTCGGCGCGGAAACTGTCCTGGAGCCCGCCGGTGCGCGCATCCCACGTCTTCACCGACCCGCCGCTGCTAGCGGCGGCCAGGGTGCGTCCGTCGGGGCTGAACGCGAGTGACAGCGAGGTCCGGACGCTCGGTTCGACGGTGCGCTGTGCGCGTCCGGTGGCCGCGTCGAGGAGCGTGATCCGGTCTCCGTCGGCCTCGACGGTCAGGACGGCGAGGGTGCGGCTGTCCGGAGCGAAGAGCACCGTCCTGACGGACTGGGTGCCGCCGGTGCGCAGGGTCCGCAGGGCGCCTGTGGACAGGTGCCACATCCTCAGCGCCCCACCGTTCCCGACGAAGGCCAGGAGCCTCCCGTCAGGGCTGAAGACCGGTTTGTCGAGGCTCCCCACGGCACGGCTCTGACGCAAACGGCCCGTGCCGACGTCGCGGATCTCCGCCTTTCCGTTCTCGCCGACTCGGGCGACCAGGACGTCCTTGTTCGGGGCGAATCCCAGGGCCGCGGGGCGGAGAACCGTGATCGGCAGGTCCCCTCCTCGTCGTGCCGGATTCCTGTCGAGCGGCAGCGTGGCTCTGCGGTCGCCGGTCCTGGCATCCCAGAGCTGGACCGCCGCTCGACCGGGGGGTCCTTGGCCGACCGTGGAAACGGTCCTCGCGTCCGGACCGAATGCCAGGTCGGTGACGGAGGTGCCGGGCCGGCCCGCCAAGGTGGTCCTGGGCCGGTCGGCGGGCAGGTCGTGCACGCGTACGGCGGGGTCCAGGTTGTTGCCGGTGACCATGGTGCGGCCGTCCGGACCGAGCGCGACGTGGGTGATACCTCGCCCGCGGTGACCTGTGGTCAGGGTGCTCAACTCGGTTCCGGTGGCGGCGTCCCACCGGCGTACGGTTCCTCCGGAGTCCGGGACGGCGAGGATGCGTCCGTCCGGGGAGAAGACGACCGTGCGGGAGTTCTCGAAACCGCCCCTGATCGTCCGCAGGAGGGTGCCGGTGATCACCTCCCGCAGTCGCGTCGAGCCGTCGGCGCGGACCGTCGCATAGGTCCGGCCGTCGGGGCTGAAGGCCACCGCGGTGGTGCCTTCGCTCCGCCCGTCGCGGACGGTACGCGTACGGCCGGAGCCCGTGTCCCACACTCGCACCGAGCCGTTGTGGCCCACTGCGGCGACGGTTCGTCCGTCGGCGGCGAAGACGACGGCTTGTGGAGCGTCGAGCCCGGTGAGGTGATGCCGGACGCGTCCCGTGGCCACGTCCCACACCCGGACGGCCGAGGGGTAGGCGGCTGCGACGGTATGTCCGTCAGGGCTGAAGGCCATACCGATGACTGCTCCGTCGGCGGCGGGCAGCGTGGAGATCCTGGTGCCCGTGGTCGCATCCCATACGCCGATGGTGTCTCCGGTGGCGACGGCGAGCACTCGCCCGCCGGGCCCGAACGCCGCGACGCCTCCGCTGCCGTGTGCGGTGAACGAGTGCCGCAGACGGCCCTCTGGCAGGTCCCAGATCCCCGTGCGGCCGTCCTTGCCGTGCGTGGCGAGAGTGCGCCCGTCCGGACTGAGGGCCATGGACATCACGGGTTCGGTGCCGGTGACCAGGCGTCTACGCAACGGCAATGCGGCGGCCGCGTACAGAGCGGCACCGGCTTCGCGGGTGGGGCTGGTCCGGTAGGCGTGGACGGCGAGCAGGGCGGCGAGGTCGGGGTCGGACCGCAGCAACGCCCCTGACTGGGCGGCCAGTTGCCGGGACTCGGCCAGACGCTGCGCGGTGATCGCGCTCTGCCGCTGCGCGATGGCCAGACCGGCGGCCACCAGGGCGAGGCACAGTGCGCCTGTGACCGCGGTGAGCACCCATCGGTATCTGCGGCGACCCTTCTGCTGGTGATCGCGGCCGGCCTTCAGGAAGGCGCGCTCCAGATCGGTCAGTTCCCCGCGCTCCGCGTCGTCGAAGTGTTCCCGGGCGGAGGCGAGCCGGCTCCCGCGGAACAGCGCGTCCTTCTCCCGTGCGAGGTCCTGCCAGGTGTGCGCCCCTTCGGTCAGGTTCCGCAGCACACGTAGACGTTCGCGGTCCTCCTCGATCCAGCCGCTCAGCCGGGGCCAGGCCGTGATCAGCGACTCGTGGGCCAGCTCCACCGTGTCGCCGTCGAGGGTGAGCAGCCGCGCCTTGGCGAGGGCCTCCACCACGCCTGCCGAGTCGTTCTGGTCCGTATCGGGCAGTCCCGCACGGTGCACGGGGCGTCTGGTGTCGGCGGTGCCGTCGCCGGGGACCACCATGCGCAGCAACACCCGCCGGGCGGCGACCGCTTGGGCGGGTGTGAACCGGCCGTAGACGTCTTCGGCGGTCTTGGCGATCGCTCCGTCCAGGCACCCGGCCGCCTCGTAGCCCGTCAGCGTGAGGGTCTTTCCGCGGCGGCGGCGCCATGTCTCCAGCAACGCGTGCGACAGCAGCGGCAGCCCGCCGGGCGCGTCGGCGACCTCCTCGACCAGCCGGGCGGTGAGGGCGCGCTCCACGGTCAGGCCGGCGGCCGTGGCCGGTTTGACGACGGCGTTCCGCAGTTCGGCCGGGCTCATCGGTCCGGCGAGCAGGTTGGCGTCACGCAGTGCGTCGGCCAGGTCTCGGTGCTCGGCGCAGCGACCGTAGAAGTCGCCGCGCACCGCCAGCAGCACCCGCAGGCGGCTCACGGGCTGCCGGGCCGTCAGCAGCAGATCGATGAAGCGAGCGCGCTCGTCCGGGTCATGGCAGAGCGTGAAGACTTCCTCGAACTGGTCGACGAGGATGACCGTGTCGGTCCCGCCGTCACCGTCGGAGGCGACCGCCGGACTGAGCACGGGTGCGTGGCTGCGGGCGGGGTGTTCGCCCGGTGTCAGGATCCTGATGGCCGCCGGGCGCCGGTCCCGTCCCCGAGCATTCTGGAGGACGGGTATCAGGCCGGCCCGAAGCAAGGACGACTTGCCACTGCCGGAGGGGCCGAAGACCGCGGCGAAGCGTCGTCGGCGCAGCAGGTCGACCAGATCGGTGGTGAGCTGTTCCCGGCCGAAGAACAGGCCGCTGTTCCCGGTCTCGAACCGTGCCAGCCCCCGGTAGGGCGCAGGGGATCCGTCATCGTCCCCGGCGCCGTCGGTGGCGGACTGCGTGACCGTCTCCTTCCAGCGGGCTTCCCACTCCGTCAGGTCTCCACCGCACGCCCCCACATAGGCCAGGGTCACCGCCAGAGTGGGCAGCCGCTCCCCGGCCGCCGCCTGCGACAGGGTGGTCACCGAGAAGCCGGCGCGCCGGGCCAGCGAACGGTAGGTGATGCCACCCGCTTCCGCCCGCAACTCCCGTAATTCGAAAGCGAATCGCCGGACCGGACTGGCTGCCGGGTCCACCGGCACCTCAGGACGTCCCGCCACACCCTCACCCCTTCGGCAGCGTTGTTCAACTGCCGGAACGGTACTGCCGAACAAATCCTCAGCCGCTGAACTCGGTGATCACCACACCCTGACCGGGGCCTGCCCGACCGAAGAGATTGCTGCTCACCCATGCGCTTCCCCCCTCTGGACAACGCCGCACCAACACTGTCACCGTCCGCGATCAGACGATTACTCGGCACCTTTTCTCCGTCCGGGCCGTCGCGGCTGGACTGGCCGGACGCGTTGCGCGGCATCGCCGCGCTCGTCGTGGTGTTCGACCATTCCTCGTACACGTTCATGCCCGAGTTCCGCCGGGAACTGATGCCCCACTTCAACACCAGCCGCTACGGCATCATGGTGTTCTTCCTGGTGAGCGGCTACATCATTCCGCGTTCACTGGAGCGCCGGGGCTCTGTGCGGACGTTCTGGATCGGGCGGATCTTCCGTGTCCACCCGCTGTTGGCGGCTGTCGTCACCATGCTGCTGGCCTTCGACGCTCTCGGCATCGCGGAGATCCGCGACTTCGGCCGGCAGAGCACGGTCAGCGTGATGGCCGCTCACATCACCATGCTGCAGGAGCTGTTGGGAACGCCCAGCCTCCTGCTCGTCCTGTGGACGCTCTCCTACGAGATGGCCTTCTACTTGCTGGTCGTCGCTCTCTTCACCCTCCGCCTTCACCAGAGCTCCGCGTCGGTCGCGGTCGTCCTGGCCGTGCTCGCCTCAGTGAGCGTGGCGGCCGGGGTGGCAGTGCCGCCTTCCGCCCTGTCCGGCGTGTTCGACACCGGCCCGGTGATCGCGTGCGCCTCGATCGCCCTGGGTCTCGCCGTCTGCTGCGCGAGTGCCGGGCCCGCCGTACTCCGCCTGTTCGGGGGCGTGTTGGGCGGCGTACTGGCCCTCACGCTCGTCGCCTTCAACGGCACGGTCCCGCTGTGGGAGGGTCTGGTGATCCTCGCCGTGATGTTCCTCGGAACCACGGTCCACCGCGCCGAGAACAGCCAGTGCACCTGGCGCTTCGCCGCCGGCACCACCATTCTCGTGGCCGTCTGCGCCGTGGGGAGTGCGTACTGGTTCGGCGGCGCGGAACACTTCACGCGGCGCGGCTGGATCAGCGCGTTTCTCCTGGCCCTGGTCACCTTCGGTGCCGGACTGGCGGTACGCGGCCGTGGCCTGCCGCGTGTCCTGACGGGACTGGGCACGATCAGTTACTCGGTCTATCTGGTGCATCCGGTCCTGCTGGCGGTCATCGACAGCACGATCGGCCGACGTCGGCACGACAGCATCGCTCTCGAAGTGGCGTTCTGCATGGCGCTGCTGCCGCTGTGCTGCCTGACCTACCGCTGGATCGAAGCGCCGAGCCAGAGATTCGGGCGCAGATGGGCACACCGCACACCACGACGCTGACGAGCCGCAGTCCCTCTTTCGTGCGCCTGCGCCGTCACGACATCCGTGTACCGCGCGGGACACGCCCGCTTCGCAGACGTATGTGCCGTCGCAACGCCCGCAAGAGAGTTTGCCCATGACAGAAGTCGAACGCATATGCGCGGTGCAATTGAGGGGTGCGGCGGCCAGGCGCTCGGGCTTCGCGCGCCCCGTGGTGCGCGCCGAATGCGCTCTGCCGACGGCAGCCGACCGTACCTTACCTTCACATCGCAGGACAAAAAGTGGTCACCCTACCACCGGCACAGGAAGTGGGGTGGAGACACCGTTGGTACTGCATTCGTCCGGGAACAGCATTTAGCCGACTTGGGGGAGTTTTATGGATATGCGCTATGAAGCGTATTCGTACGCGGATGCGACGTTCTACGACTCGCCGGTCCGCTGGGCGAGCTCGGACGAGTTCGCGGCGGTCGGTGAGCCCCTGCCCTCGGGCTGGACCGGCTCCGCGCGAGAGGTGTGGGTGGGCCGCACGCCGGCCGGGGTCGAACTGCCCGACCAGGGCTGGAAGATCCACGTGTCGGCCTGTCTGGACAACGCCGAGCACATCCTCTCCGTGGTCGGCGCCTACTGCGTCGAGCACCGCATGGCCTACAAGTTCCTGCGTAGTCCCGCCCTGGTGCAGACACAGAACGCCAAGTACGCCTCCCGCGGGTCCAGCGGCAAATTCATGACCCTCTACCCGGTCGACGAACCTCAGCTGGAACGTTCCCTCAACGACCTCGACGAGGCCCTCGCCGGCCAGCGGGGCCCGTACATCCTCAGCGATCTGAGATGGCGCAACGGGCCGCTGTACCTGCGCTACGGGGGCTTCACCGAGCAGTTCTGCCGGTCGGAGACCGGGGAACTCGTCCTGGCCCTGCGCGAACCGTCGGGCCGGCTGCGCCCCGACGTGCGCCGCGCGGTGTTCGAGGTGCCCGAGTGGGCCCCCGTCCCCGCGGTGCTGGCGAAGGCGCTCGCCGACCGGGCCACGACGAGCATGGCCGACTTCCCCTACACCGTGGAACGGGCCCTGCACTTCTCCAACGGCGGAGGCATCTACCTCGCCCGGCGCGCCTCGGGCGGAGACGAGGTGGTCCTCAAGGAGGCCCGCCCGGACGCCGGACTCGACCAGCGCGGCGACGACGCCGTCACCCGTCTCGGCAGAGAGCACGACATCCTGCGCCGGCTGGAGGGCCTCCCCTGCGTCCCCGCCGCCCTCGACCACCACACCGCGTGGGAACACCACTTCCTGGTGCAGGAGTACATATCCGGTGAGCCCCTGAACAGATGGTTCGGGCAGCGCTACCCCCTCATCCATCCGGACCCCGCTCCCGAGGAGATCGAGCGCTTCAGGGACGAGGCGCTGGACGTCCTCGCGAAGATCGAGGAGGGACTGCGTGCCATCCATGCGCGCGGTGTCGTCTTCGGGGACCTCCACCCGCGCAACCTGATCGTCCGCCCCGACGGACGGGTGTGTTTCATCGACTTCGAACTGGCCTCGCCGGCCGACGAGTTCGTCAGACCGGGCCTGGGCGCCGCCGGTTTCGCGGCCCCCGCGGACCTCAAGGGCTACGCGATCGACGACCACGCTCTCGACGCCCTCCGGCTGTGGATCTTCATGCCGCTGACCCAGCTCACGGCGCTGGACCCCGACAAACGCCGGCAGTTGAGCAGAGCCGCCTCCAGACGCTTCGGACTCCCCCCAGCGACGGACGCCGGCCGGTCCGCCCCGCCTTCCTCGCTCTCACCGCCCCCCACCCCCTCCCCCACGCTGCCGTCCCCGGCACACCCGGTCCGCTCCGCACCCCCCGCACAGGCGGGCACGTCGGACTTCGACAGACTGTCGGCGCTGTTCAGCGGCGACCGCGCCGACTGGCCCGCCCTGCGGGACTCCCTGGCCGCGGCCATCGCGGCGAGCGCCACCCCGGAACGGACGGACCGTCTCTTCCCCGGGGATCCGAGCCAGTTCACCCACGACGGACTCGGCCTCGCCTACGGCGCGGCGGGCGTGCTGTGGGCCCTGCACTCCGTGGGAGCTCCCGTCGCTCCGGATCATGTCGAGTGGCTGCTGGAAGCCGTCGCACGCCGTCCCTGCCGGCCCGGTCTCTACACCGGCGCCCACGGCGTGGCCCTCACCCTTGACCGTCTCGGTCAGGCCCGACAGGCGCACAACCTCCTCGACCGGCTCCTCAAGGAACCGCTCGACGGTCAGGGCGGCGACCTCGCGGGAGGGCTCCCGGGAGTCGGGCTGACCCTGCTGCACTTCGCCGCGACCACCTCCGACGGCTCGCTGCTGGCCGGTGCCGTCGACGTCGCCGACCGTCTCGCCGCCCGCCTCATGGACGAACCCGGCGGCCCCGCCTCCGGCCGGCGCCCGGGGCTCCTGCACGGCCCCTCCGGTTCGGCCCTGCTCTTCCTGAGCCTGTACGACCGCACCGGCGACACGGGCCTGCTCGACCTGGCCGAACAGGCGCTGCGCCTGGATCTCGCCCGCTGCGTCGTCGGCGCGGACGGAACGCTCCAGGTCGACGAAGGCAGCCGGGTGCTGCCGTACCTGGAGACGGGCAGCGCCGGCATCGCCGCCGTCCTGCACGCGGTGCTGCGCCACCGCCCCGACGCCGGGCTGCGGCAGAGCCTGGAGCAGATACGGCTGGCGGCCGAGCCCGAGTTCATCGTCCAGCCCAGCCTGTTCAACGGGCGGGCGGGTCTGATCCTGCTGCTCCACCTGCTCCGGGACGACGCCCCCGTCGACGATCCGCTGGTCCGGCGGCACATCCGGCGCCTCGTCTGGCACCTCATCCCCCACCGGGGGCACGCGGCCTTCCCCGGCGAGCAGCTGCTGCGCCTGTCGATGGACCTCGCCACCGGATCCGCGGGCATCCTGCTCGCCCTGGGATCGGCGCTGGCCGACACCCCGGCGCTGCCCTTCTGGCCAGGCGGCCGACGGGCCACGGTGCCCGCGCCCCTGACGGGTCCGCCGACGCCGGCGCCCGCCCCCTGAGACCGCCCCGCCGGTCCGACCGCCGCATCCCTCGCGGCCACCCGCCGCGCCTGTCGCGGCAACCCGCCGCATCCCTCGCGGCATCCCGCGGCGTCCGCCGTCGCGGCCCAGAGTTTCCGGCGATCGCCGGAAAGCACCAACCCAACCGAAGGAGATCACCATGTCCATCCTCAACCTGCAGGCCCTGGAGACCCCGGACGAGACGGTCGAGTACCTGTCGGTGCTCAGCTCCCTGTCGGTGGTCAACTGCACCAACAGCACCGTCAGCACGCTGCTGTGCCTCTGACCGCACCACTCCGGGTCGTTCCCCCTCCCCACAAGGGGTGACCTGACCCGCTGAACAGAGCCGGCCCGGGCTGAGGGACAGCCCGGGCCGGCGTTCTCGTGCCGCCCCGACGACCGCACGCCCACCGCCAGTCCACCGCCCCCAGGAGCCTCGTATGGGACAGGACCAACGACACCGGCCGCAGCGGGACGCGGCTTCCGATCGTACGGCCTGGGCCGGCCTCACGCGCAGGCCCCGCAGGCGGCCCGGCGCCCCGCCCGGCGCCGCCCGGCCGCGGGCCCGGCCCTGGGGGTGGTCCGCCCTCCTCGCCGTGGCGGTGGCGGTCAGTTCGGCCGCCGCGCTGGCCCTGCCCGCCACCCTGGCCGCGGCCGTCGACCGAGCCCTGTCCGCGACCGCAGGCCAGGGAATCCTGCCCGTCGCGGCCGTCCTGGGGCTGCTCACGGGCGCCGAGGCCCTCGCGCAGTACGCGGGGCCCCGCGCCACCGCCGAGGCGACCGCCCGGCTGCGCGCCGCACTGGTGCGGCACGCCATGGCCCTCGGCCCGCATCCCTCCCGGCGGACCACGACCGGTGACCTGGTGGCCCGCCTCACGGCGAGCGCCGCCGAGGCCGGGCTGAGCGTCCAGGCCGCCGTCTACGCCGTCGCCCAACTCGCCATGGCCGCGGGCTCGGTACTCGCCCTGGGGCTGCTCGCCCCCGAGCTCGCCGCCGCCTTCCTGATCACCGCGCCCGCGGGCTGGCTGCTGCTGCGCCGTCATCTGCGGCGCACCGTGCGCCGGGGCGAGGGCTACCAGAGCGCGCAGGCGGCCGTCGCCACCCATCTGCTCAACGCGCTGGCCGGCCGTCGCACCATCGCCGCCGCCGGTACCCTGGAGTGCGAGATCGAGCGGGTCCTGCGGCCGCTGCCCGAACTGGGCCGGCACGGACGCGCCCTGTGGGACAGTCAGCGTCGTGTCTCCTGGTCCACGGGGCTGCTCGCCCCCGCGACACAGATCACCGTCATCGCCGTCGCGGGCCACGAACTGCTCGCCGGCTCACTCGGCCCCGGCGACCTGGTGGCCGCACTCGGCTACGCCACGCTGGGCCTCGGCGGCTTCGGGACGGCCCAGAGCCTGCTGGACCTGGCCCGCGCCCGGGCCGGGCACCAGCGGGTCCGGGAGGTCCTCGCCCTCACCCCGCCCTCGCCGGGACTGCGCCCCCTGCCCCCGGGGCCGGGGCGCGTCGAACTGCGCGGCATCACCGTGCGCACCCCGGCCGGTGACACCGTCCTGGACGGACTGGACCTCGTCCTGCCCGCACGTCACAGTGTCGCGCTCGTCGGACGCTCCGGTGCGGGAACCTCCCTGCTGGCAGCGGTCGCAGGCGGCCTTCGGGTCCCGGACCGGGGGCTGGTGCTGCTGGACGGCGTGCCCTTGGACGACGTCCGCCCCGCGGACCTGCGCGCCGCCGTCTCCTACGCGTTCAGCGACCCGGAGCTGACCGGCGGCACGATCCTGGACGCCCTGAGCACAGCCGCCGACCGCGTTCCGGAGGAACGGGTCCACGCGGCCGCCCGGGCGGCGCAGGCCGACGCCTTCGTGCGCCGTCTCCCCGCCGGCTACGACACCCTCCTCACCGACGCACCTCTCTCCGGCGGGCAGCGCCAACGCCTGGGCCTGGCGCGCGCCCTGGCCCGCGACGGCCGGCTGCTCGTCCTGGACGACGCCATGTCGAGCCTGGACTCCGCCGCCGAGGCGGCGGTGCTGCGCGCTCTGGACGGCCCGTACGGCGACCGCACCCGGCTGGTCGTGACCCGCCGGACGGCCGCGGCGGCCCGCGCCGACCTCGTGGCCTGGCTGCACGAGGGACGTGTGGCAGCACTCGCACCCCATCACGAACTGTGGCAACTGCCCGCCTATCGCGCCCTGTTCGACAGCGCCGAGGACGTGGACGACTGACATGGACCGACGACGCGCGAGGCGCCCCGCGCGCTCCCCGAAGACGCTGCGTACGCACGCGGCGGACCGTGCCGGGGACGGGCCCGGCGGTTCCTCCTCCCTCACGGCCGCCCACCGGGCGGCCGTGCGCCTGATCCGGGCGGCCCTGACCGCCGACCGTGGGGCCGCGCTCCGGCTGACCTGGTGGACGCTCCTGTCGGCCGCCCCCGCCCTCGTCTGCGGCAAGGCCCTCGCGCTGGCCGTCGACCGGGGGTTCCTGCTGGACCGGCCCCGCACGGCGGCCCTCGGACTGGGCGTGTTCGCCCTGTGCGCCCTCGGCGGCGCCTGGGCCGGCCGGCAGAGCTACCCGTGGCTGGCCGAGATCGTCGAGCCGTTGCGCGACCGGCTGCTGCGGGACGTCGTCACCGGCACCCTCCGCCGCGCCGTCGCACCCCGCGCCGCCCCGGACGACGGCGCGGCCGTGGCCGTCGCGCGCCTGACGCGGCAGGTGGAGGCCGTACGCGACGCGCTGGCGGGGCAGTTGATGCTGCTGTGGCAGTTCGTCCTGACGGTCGCCGCCGTGATCGCGGGCACCGCCGTCCTCGCGCCCGCCGCCGTGCCCCTGGTCGCCGTGCCGCTCCTGGCCGCGCTCGTCCTCTTCGCCGTCCTCGCCCCCGCCACCGTCCGCAGACAGCGCGCGGCCTTCGACGCCGAGGAGGCCCTCGCCGGCCGTACCGTCGCCACGTTCACCGCCCTGCGGGACATCGTCGCCTGCGGGGCGCAGGAGCACGCCCGCGACGAGGCTCTCGACGCCGTCGACAGGCACCTGCGTGCCTCCAACGCCCTCGCCTCCGTGTCCGCGCTGCGGCGGCTGATCGTCGCCCTCGGCGCGCACAGCCCGCTGCTGCTCGTCGTCCTCGCCGCACCCGGCCTGCACGCCCGCGGTGTGAGCGCCGGCGAGATCGTGGGGATCCTCGCCTACGTCCTGGCCACCCTGGAACCCGCGGTCCGGCTGCTGGTGCAGGGGCTCGGCGCGTCCTGGCTGAGGCTGGCCGTGGCCGCCGAACGGCTCGCCGAGGCGGCCCACCACCCCGTGCCCGGCCCGGACCCGGACCCGGCGCTGATCCCCTCGGACGGCTCGGCGGCTCTGTCGGGCATCGTCTTCGCCTACGGCCCGGGCGCCGAACCGGTCCTGGACGGCCTCGACCTGAGCCTCGCCGACGGCGAACACCTGGCCGTCGTCGGCCCGTCCGGGATCGGCAAGTCGACCCTGGCCGACGTCCTCGCCGGCATGCTCCCGCCCGACCGGGGACGCGTCGTCCTGGGTGGCGTGCCCCTGGAGCGCGTCACCCGGGACGATCTGGCCCGCGCCCGCGTCCTGGCACCGCAGACCCCGTACGTCGTCACCGCCACCCTGCGCGAGAACCTCCGCTATCTCGCGCCGGACACATCCGATGCGGTCCTGACGGCCACCATGACGGAACTCGGGATGGACGCGCTGGCCGAACGGCTCGGAGGGCTGGACGGCCCGGTCGACCCCGCCGCGTTGTCCTCCGGGGAGCGCGCGCTGGTGGCCCTGGCGCGCGTCCACCTCTCCGACGCCCGGCTGGTCATCCTCGACGAGGCCACCCGGCACCTGGACGCGACGGCCGAGCGACGTGTGGAGGAGGCGTTCAGGCGTCGTCCCGGCACCGTCGTCACCGTCGCGCACCGTATGTCCGTGGCCCGCCGCGCCGACCGGGTGCTGCTCCTGGACGGAACCCGCCCGGCCATCGGCACGCACGACACGCTCCTGGCGCGGGTTCCGCTCTACGCCGACCTGATGGGGCACTGGCACGACGGCGCGACCGGGACCGGGCGGCCCCAGACCGGCCGCTCCGGCCCCGGCCGCACCGGGGACGGGCTCAGCACCCCGGGCGCAGCATCACGTCGCTCATCGTCGCGTCCTGCGGCAGATCCAGCGCCATGACCAGGGCTGCCGCGACGGACTCCGCGCGCATATGGGCCTGCGGCTCGTAGGGGAGACCGAACTGCTCGTGCAGTTTGACCTGCATGGGGGTGTCCGTCTCCCCGGGATACACGGTGGTGACCCGGACACCGTGCGCGTATTCCTCGGCCCGCAACGACTCCGCGAGGGCTTTCAGACCGAACTTGGACGCCGCGTAGGCGCTCAGCCGCGGCGGGGCGTGCACACCGGCGCCGGAGTTGACGAACACGACGTGCCCCCCACCCCTGCGCAGTGCCGGCAGCAGCACGCCCGTCAGTTCGGCCGGGGCCACGAGGTTCACAGAGAGCGTGTCCTGCCAGAGGGCCGCGTCCAGCTCCTCCACCCGGCCCGACTCGACGACCCCGGCCACGTGCACGAGCGAGTCCAACCGCTCGGGCAGGGCAACTGCCGCCAGGCGCGCCCGTATCGACGCCGGCGCGGACAGATCGGCCACCAGCGTCCGGCTCGCCGGGAACCGGTCGCGCAGCTCAGCCGCCCGCGCCTCGTCCCGTGCCAGCAGCCACAGCTCCTCCCCCCGCTCGGCGAACACCTCCGCGACCGCCGCACCGATCCCCGAACCAGCACCTGTGACGAAATGAACTCCCATGGAGGGATACATACCCCATATACGCATCTCACTCCCGGGAGCGGGGGCGCCTGATCCTCAGTGCAGTTGCTCGGCCAGTCCGACGATGAAGCCCTCCGGGGCCCGGAGGTAGCAGAGCAGATAGCTGTCCTCGAACCGGGCGATCCCGCCGACGAGTTCGGCGCCGTGCGGGCGCAGGCGGGCAACCGTGTCCTCGATGTCGTCGACGGCGAACATGACGCGGTGCGTGCCCACGATGTTGTGCGGCCTGTCGCGCGCTCCCGCGTCGATCGCCGCGGGGCTGCGGTACTTCGCCAGTTCGAGCCGGCTGTGACCGTCCGGGGTCCGCATCATCGCGATGTCACAACGGACGCCGTCGAGCCCGGTGCACCGGTCGGCGAAGGAGCCCTCCACCTGTCCCCTGCCCTCGAGTTCCATGCCGAGTTCCACGAAGAACGCGATGGCGGCATCCATGTCCTCGACGACGATGCCGACGTTGTCCATCCGCTGAACGGCCATGCCGCCCTCTCTCCTTGCTCCTCGACGACGCGTTCGACGCGACAGTCAAGCGATCATCGATAGATCCTATGTATGTGCTGGCAGGCGACGGATGAACAGCCTCTGAACGTGTAGCCGTTACCGCTATTGGCTTGCACCAATACGGAAGTTCCTGTCACACCTCTAGACAAGGATACTCCGACGCTTCTATAAATCCATCCGATGTCTCCACTTGAGGCGCGAGTTCGGGACCCCGACCGGTCCCTGTGCTCGTGGCGCCTTGTCCTGCCTCCCCTCACCCCCGGAGCCGCACCATGTCCTCAGCCCGTCTCAGCAGACGCGCACTGATGAAGGCCGCCGCCCTCGCCGGAGGGGTGGCGGCCGTCGGCCTGCCGCAGGCCCTGTGGCCCGCCACCGCCGAGGCGTACGCCGTCCCCTCGAAGATGGACTGGTGGTACCAGGCCCGGTTCGGCATGTTCATCCACTTCGGGTCCTACTCGCAGCTGGGACAGGGCGAGTGGGCGTTCGACAGCCAGCAGTGGAGCAAGGCGAACTACCAGACCCAGGTGACCCGCACCTTCGATCCGGCCCGGTTCAACGCCGCCACCATCGCCGAACTGGCCGAGAACGCCGGCATGAAGTACGTCGTGATCACGGCCAAGCACCACGAGGGCTACGCGATGTGGAACTCCGACGTGGCGAGCTTCACCGACACCACGGCCGCCAAGCTCTACAACCTGCACGACTACAACGGCATCCAGAGCGATCCGCTCCGGGACCTCAAGAGCGAGTGCGAGAACCGCGGGATCAAGTTCTGCCTGTACTACTCGATCCTCGACTGGAACCACCCCTCCCAGACCGACCGCCACGAGGGCGGCCTCACGACGATGTCGTCGCAGGCGGCCCGCACCGCCTACATCGCCGACATGAAAGCCCAGCTCCAGGAGCTGCTGGACCGTTACGACCCGGCACTGCTGTGGTTCGACGGTGACTGGTTCGACAACCCTGCCGGCCCCACCCTGGAGGACTGGTGGCTGGATTCCGACGGCGTCGACCTCTACAACTGGCTGATCGCGCGCAAGCCCGGTCTCATCGTCAACGAACGCGTCAAGCGGGACCACGGTCTCGGTGACTACGCGGTGGCGGAGTTCGGCATACCCTCCGCGCCGATGGGCCGGCCATGGGAGCGGTGCAGCACCATGAACGGCGCGTGGGGTTACAACGCGTCGAGCGAGAACGCGTACCGGTCCCTCAAGGACATCGTCCAGGAGCTCGTCACCGTGGTCTCCCGGGACGGCAATCTCCTGCTGAACATCGGCCCCAAGGGCGACGGGTCGGTCACGGCGGGAACGCAGACCGTCCTCAACGGCCTCGCCTCGTGGATGTCGACGTACAGCGACAGCATCCACGGCACCAGCGGCAGCCCGTTCGCCGCCGAACCCTCGTGGGGGAAGGTCACGAGGAAGAGCGGCAAACTCTTCGCGCACGTCTTCACCTGGCCCGCCAACGGCCGGCTCCGGATTCCGATGGTCGACAACACGATCAGCCGCGTCCACCTGCTCGACAACCCCTCGGTCTCCCTCCCCTACACCGTCACCGACCAGATCGACGTCACCGTGCCGGCCACGGCTCCGAACGCCAACGACGCCGTGGTGTGTGTCGAGGTCCAGGGGATGCCGGTGAGGGCCTCCGCCCTGGTGTTCCAGAACGTCGACTACGACGCCGGCCGCGCCGTCCTGCCGCTGGGCGGCTACACCTCCGCCCAGCTCTCCGCGGCCGGTCTCGCGCCCGCCACCGCGTCGTCGATCCTGTTGCCGCCGGGCTTCCAGCTGACGGGCTACTCCGGTGACAACTTCACCGGCACGGCCTGGACCTTCACGGCCGACACCCGGGATCTTCGGGTGACGGGCAACAACGACGCGATCAGGTCCCTGAGAGTGACGTTCAGGCCCGACAAGTACTTCCGCCTGACCAATGTCACCAACCATCTGGCCCTGGACGGCGGTGGCAATGCCGCCTCCGGATCGAACCTCAAGCTGTGGGAGGCGGTGGTCCACTCGAATCTCCAGTGGCAGGCGATCGAGCTCGGAAACGGGTACTACAGGCTCGTCAACCGCACCAACGGCATGGTCGCCGACGGCTGGGGCGCCACCGCCAACGGTGATCCGGCGCGGCAGAAGTCCTGGGACGGCGGCAACACCCAGCAGTGGCAGATCACCCACCGCGGCCAGGGCCGGTACTCGATCGCCAACCGCAGCACGGGACTCGTCCTCGACGGCGGCGGAACGGTCGCAAGCGGATCCACCGCCAAGCAGTGGACGTGGCAGCAGAACAACAACCTGCTGTGGACATTCGACGCCGTCACCTGACCGACATCGTCCCCGCCCCCGGTCCCGCTCCCGGACGTCGGCGAACTCCCCGGCGGGCGCCTGCGCGACGACAGGCGCCCGCCGGGGCACATCAGCGGCCCGCACGCTTTCTCCGTCGCCGTGTCCGGCGAGCATTTTCTCCGCGTGCCACGAAGAGATTTATCCAGGAATTCCAGGATCACGGTCCGTCGATGTCGGCCACCTCTTCGAGTTCCTCGGACAGTTCTTCCAGAAGAGCGGCCGGCCGGCGCACCACGAGGTGCTGGACGGTGTAGGACATCTCCTTCACATGGAGATTAGGCGGCGGGTGATAGCGGCCCGCGCACACCGACAGGTTGACGATGAGATAGGCGTGCCAGGAACGCCCCACGCCGCGGCGGTCGGCGAAGACCCGGCTGCCGTTCACCCACCAGATCACGGACCGCACGCCGAACTCGACGCGGAGGTCGACCCAGGCGCCCGGACCGATGGCGGGGTCACGGTAGTAGAGGTTCGAACCGCGGACATGGTTGGTCAGTTCCAGCAGGTCGGGGTTGTCGGGGTGGTACTCGAAGATGTCGATCTCCTGGTCGCCGTCCCGCCAGGTCCAGATCGCCGGCCAGGCTCCGGCCTCGTACGGCAGTCTGACGCGCGCCTCCAGCACGTCACCCGCGCGGACGGTGAACCCCTCCTCGCTCTCCTCCGTGGTGAGCAGTCCCGCGTTCCACCGGCCGTCCCTTCGGCGGGTGGCGCGGAACGTGCCGGAGCGGCTGTAGGAGGGGTCCGCCGTCAGGTAATCCAGTTTGTTGTCACCGGGGTTGACCGGCCCGCCGTTCGGATAGGCCCACGAACGCCCCGCCACCCATTGACGGGTGGACGCGAAGTCCGCCGTGAAGACGATCTCAGGTCCGGACAGGATCCCCTCTGCCGACGGTGTTCCGTCAGATGCGGCATTCTCCATGCACGAAGGCTGCTCCGCTTCCGACTACGGCATGCGAATACCTGTGAACCCGCGACGAAGACAACTCGTACGGGCGAGCGCATGGGGGCGTATTCAAGTCGGTACCGTCGGGCGCTTTCACGGTCGCGTTCGAGGAATTCCCGTCCCGGACGAGCTCAACCGCCCCACTGGAAAAGAAGGATGCCATTTCACCGAACCGGACTCCACTCCGCCAGGAAACGTGGGGTCAGCGACGGCCGCGGAGCTTGCTCAGCAGGCTCTTGGCCTGGCTACGGCGGCGGGGGTCGGCCGCGGCCCGTCGTGCCTGCTCGGCCACCCGACGCCCCTGCGGGCTGCTTGCGAACTGCTTGATCCGTTCCATCATGCGTGGCATGAGACTCCGTCCCTCGGTGTCGGCAAGTGTCTCCTGCGCTCCGCCTACCCCCTGTGGGCCGCCTCAGCCCTGTCGGCGGCCGGGATGTGAAGCCTCGTTCGTCGCGGGCACCTCGTCGTGTTGTCCGGGCGGCCACCTGCACACAACCCTTCGTCCACCTCGTGTGTCACACCCCCGAGAGCGCATCACCTGCGGCCCTCATTCACCACTTCTACTCGGGAGTTGACCGTGCGCGCACGCACCTTCGCCGCCACCGCCGCCGTGGTGGCACTGACCGCAACCGGCCTGACCCTGCCGCTCGCCGGAAGCGCGGCGGCCGCGACGACGGTGCGGTTCGACTTCAACGGCGACGGATACCTGGACATCGCGGTCGGCATGCCGGACTCCACCGTGAAGGGCAAGGCCAAGGCGGGCTACGTCAGTGTGATCTACGGCGGCTCGGGGGCCCCGTACCAGTCCCACGGTGAAATCGGCCAGGACGAGCCGGGCATACCCGGCACGCCCGAGGCGGGCGACCGCTTCGGTTCCTCCGTGACGCCCGTCGACGTGGACGGAGACGGCGACTTCGAACTCGCCGTCGGCGCGAGCGGCGAATCGCTCACCTCCGACCAGTACAAGGACGAGGGCATCATCACCGTCCTGGACTACTCGAACGGGGACATCAAGGGCACCACCGTGGCCAGGGGCACGACCGAGTACAGCGGCATCGGCAGCACCGTCGCCGCGGGTGACTACGACGGCGACGGTGACGCCGACCTCGCATACGGGGAGAACAGCGAGGAGGACGGTACCCTCCGGTTCCGCCCGGGCCCGCTCACCTCCGACCGGGTGGCCGGCACCTCCTTGCGCAGGTACAGCATGGGCGGCCGCACCCTCGACCTGGCGACCGGCGACTTCGACGGCGACGGCCGGGACGACCTCGCCACCACCTGGCGGGCCCTGGAGGACTCCGGCACCTTCATCACGCGCTGGAACGACCGGGCCGAGCCCGCCCAGTGGTGGTCCGACCCCGACCGGGGCAGCGCGCTCGCCGTCGCCGACTTCGACCGGGACGGCACCGACGACCTCGCGGTCGGTCCCGTACAGCCCAACTCCGAGTCGGACACCACCCATTGCCAGGACCGGCTCGGCGGTGCGGTGCTCCTGTTCAAGGGCTCGAGGGGCACGGCCTTCGGCACCGAGAACGAGTGCTTCACCCAGTCGAGCCCGGATGTCGGCGGCAACGCCGAGGAGGGCGACGACTTCGGCGCCGCGCTGGCCGCCGGTGACCTGAACGGCGACGACCTTCCGGAACTGGTGGTCGGCGTGCCCGGTGAGGACGTGGGCACCCTGAAGGACGCGGGCGGCTACGTCGTCCTCAACGGCACGGAACACGGCCTCCGGGGCGGCCTCGCGCGCAGCCAGAGCACCCCGAACATGCAGGGCGCGGCCGAGGCGGGTGACCGCTTCGGCGCCCAGGTGGCCGTCGGCGACTACAACAGTGACGGCCTGCGGGACACCGCGGTGAGCGCGCCCGGTGAGAACGCCGGTGGGCCCACATCGGGTGGCGTCTGGTTCGTGCCGAGCAGCACCGTGGAGACGTACACGCCGGGCAAGGCGCTGACACCCTTCGGCTTCGCGCTGGTCAAGGGTGTCTACAAGTACGGCGAGGTGCTGGGCCTCTAGACACCGACTCGGGCCCGGCCACGGTCCGCACCGAGGGCCGGGCCCGAGTCGACGCGTGTTCCACCGGACGATGCCCACGACGTCGGCGGTGGAGGACCGGGTGATTCCGCCGGCGGACTGCTGGTACACCCCGCAGTGGCGGGCCGGTGCCGCGGTCGACTTCGTACGCCCCGACTCTCCCGGCCTCGACTCCTGCCGGCTCGTCCACGCCTCCAGCCTCCATCTCCTCGACGCCGCGGGCGCGGCCCGTCTCGCCGCCCGCGTCGAAGGGAGCGGCGGCCGTCGCCACGCCGGAGGCGTCGAACTCCTCACCCGGACAGCGGTGTTCGGCAAGGTCGCCGTCCCCGCGGGAGGCGTCGCGGTGGTCCGCGAGGCGCGGTCCGCCTCCGGCGGGGCGTGCGGCGACGCGCGCGGTCGTCCTGTCCGGGGCCGCCCGGTCGGAGGGGTCAGCCGGGTCCGAAGTCCCGGGTCCTGATGAAGCTGCGGTCCGTCGTCGACGGGCCGTCCTTCGTTCCCCGCAGGATCCAGTAACCGGCGTCCTTGCGAGGCTTGTTGAAGCCGAACGTGCCGATGAGCAGCTCGGCACGGCCATCGGTGTCGAGGTCGGCGAGGTGCAGGTCCCAGCCGAAGAAGTCGCGGTCTCCCACGTGCTGCGGGGAGCCGCCGAGACCGATCGCGTACCGGTCGATCTCGACGCTGCGGGGCGTACCGGGTCCGTCCTTCCCGCTGAGCACCACGACCACCCGGCCGATGCGGCGATCGTCGCCCGGGCTCTGCGTGGCGATGTCGTCGCGCCCGTCGCCGTCGACATCTCCGACGGCGCGGGCGCCGACGGTGTCCAGTCTGCCGAGCTCGCTCCCGGTCCTGCCCCGGCCTGGCCCCTCGTCGCTGCCGTGGACGACAACGGCATCCCGGTAGCCCTCCCGAGCGAGGATGTCGGCGTGGCCGTCGCCGTCGAAGTCCCCTACGGCCACGGGAACGGCGCCGTCGGCAAGGCCCGGGGCCCGGCTCCTGATGCCGGGTACGGACCCAGCGGGCTGCAGCCCGTGCGCCGTGCCCCGGTAGTACACGGCGTCGACGACGTCCTCGGGCATTTCCTCCTCCAGGCGGACGTCCTCCTCGTCGTACACGGCCCTGGTCACCAGGTCGTCCCGGCCGTCGCCGTCGAAGTCGCCGACGACGGTATGGGCCACGGTCGCCCAGCCCTCGTGGCCCACGTCGACACTGGATGTGCCGCGGGGAACCCCGCCGTCGCGGCTCAGTGGGCCGTACAGGACGACGGCGGGCTGCGGCTTTCGGTCGTACTCACTGCCGGGTTGCGCGAGGGTCAGCAGATCGAGGGCGCCGTCCCCGTCGAAGTCCCCGGCAGCGGTGGCGCGGAGAAGGTCGGCCGGCAGCTCGGTGGCGCCCGTGGGGCCCTTCGGGCCACCCCAGACGATGCACTGTTCGAGCGTGTGCGTTCCTTTGGGGTGGCTCAGCGGGTTGCGTACGACGATGTCGGCGTAACCGTCGTCGTCGAGATCCGCCGTGAACTGAACCGATCGGTCGTTCGTGATGGGCGAGCTGGTGAGACGGGGGTCGGGTTTCGCGTAGCGGTCCGCGAGGCGGAAGGCCGCTGCCGGTTCCGGGCCGCCGGGCGCGGCGAGGGCGACGAAGCGGTTGTTGTGCCAGTCGCCCCCTGACTTCGGCTTCTTGTACCAGCCGTTGACGACCACGTCGGCATGGCCGTCGCCGTTCACGTCGTCCCGATTGACCGCGCCGGCGTCCCGCCGGGCGGGAGAAGGGGGCGACGGTGCCGGACCGCCGCCGTCGGCCGAGCACCCCGTGGCCAGCAGAGTGGTCACGCAGAGCCACATCGACACGAGGGCAGGGCGGCAACGGCGCAGGCGCATGGCACAAGCCTGCACACCGCGGCTCACGGGCCCATAACGGCCGGATCAGGGTCGGATTCCGGTCTGGTTCCCTCGGCCCGGCGACCGCTCGGACGTGCGGTCGCGGGGCCGGCCGAGCCGGAGCACGGGCCGATGGTCACGGTCGGATCCCTGTCCGGCCCCGCGAGGAGTCGAACGGACCGTTCCGTGGTGCAGTCGGCACATGGCCTCACCACCCCGGGACGACCAGGACGCCCCTGTGGCCCCTCGCGGCCGCCGACGCCGTTCCTGGCCGCTCGACCTCGCGGTCGCCCTGCTGTTCCTGATCATGGACACCGTGATCGTCATGACCGCCGGGTACCTGCTGCTGGTGCTCGGCCACGGCATCACGGCCTCGGCCACGCACTCCGGCGACGTCCCGGTGCTGACGTGGCTCATCGTCTGGGGCGTCCCGGCCGTGGGGGCGGCGAGTGCGGTCACGCACGGCCTGCTCCGTATGCCGATCACCTGCGTCGTCCAGGGCCTCTTCACTCTCGCCTGCACGATCCTGGCCGTGAACGGGACCCGCATGATCCTGCTGTGACCGCCCACGGCTCGCCACCCCAGGGCGCGCGGCTCGGCCCGCCGGCCGGCCCGAGCCGGTCCGCGGGCCGAAAGGGCGTGCCGCGTCGGGTGGTTCACACCGTGGCGGGCTCCTCGTCGAGGCGGAACCTCGGATCGCCCGGTACGGAGGCGAGGAGTTGCGCGGTGTACGGGTGGCTCGGCGCGGCGAAGGTGGCCCCGGTCGGGCCGAGTTCGACGAGGTCCCCGTGCAGCAGGACCGCGACCGAGTCGCTCACGTGCCGGACCACGGCCAGGTCGTGCGAGATGAACAGCATCGTCAGCGAGAGCCGACGGCGCAGGTCGGCGAGCAGGTTGAGGATCTCGGCCTGGGTCGTCAGGTCGAGGGCCGAGGTGATCTCGTCGGCGATGACGAACCGGGGCCCCGGCGCGAGGGCCCGTGCGATCGCCAGCCGCTGCCGCTGACCGCCGGAGAACTCGTGCGGGTAGCGGTCCATGCCGTCGGGGTCCAGGCTCACCTGGCCGAGCAGCTCGGCGATCCGGGCCCGGGCCGGTCCGACCCTGGCCCGGACGGGATCGAGTGCCTCGGCGAGCGACTGCGCGACGGTGCGACGCGGGTCGAAGGAGGAGTACGGGTCCTGCGGAATCATCTGGACCGTCGCGGCGCCCGCCCGTCCGCGTGCGGGGCGCAGCGGGGCGCCGTCCACGAGGATGCGGCCGCCGGACGGTCGGTGCACGCCGACGAGGGTCCGCGCGAGTGTCGTCTTGCCCGACCCGGACTCCCCGACGAGGGCGAGGGTGCTGCCCCGGGCGATGTCGAAGGAGACCGACTTGAGCACCTTGCGGGCCGCGACGCCGTGGCCCAGCTCGACGGTGAGGTCCTCGACGCGCAGCAGCGGGGCGGCCGCACCCGGCTCGGACGGGTTGGCGGTGGCGGACATCAGTGGCTCCCTTCGGCGGCCGGGGAACGGTCCGCGGCTGTGTCGGAAAGGTCGCAGTCGTCCGTCGGCGCCCCGCCCGGCGGTGCCGCGTGGGCGTCGGCCGTCCACCGGACCGCGGTGAGGGTGCCGCCGGCCTCGACGGCGGCGGGGGTCGCCGCGAGCAGCGCACGGGTGTACGGATGGGTGACGGTTCCCCGGCGCAGGTCGGCGCCCGTCGTGCGGTCGACGACCCGGCCGCCGTGGAGCACCAGAACCGTGTCGCAGAGCACGCCGACCACGCCGATGTCGTGCGAGATGAACAGCATCGCCGTACCGTGCTCGCGGTTGATGCGCCGGAACTGGCGCAGCACCTCCGCCTGGACGGTGACGTCGAGGGCCGTCGTCGGCTCGTCGGCGATGAGCAGCCGCGGGTTCGTCGTCGTCGCGGAGGCGATCGAGGCGCGTTGCAGCATGCCGCCGCTCAGTTCGTGCGGGTGCTGGCGCAACCGCCGTTCCGGTTCGGTGACGCGGATGTCGGCCAGGGCGCGGACCATGTCCTGTGCCGCCTGACGCCTGGAGGTCCCCTGATGGACCCGGGTCACCTCGGTGAGCTGGGTGCCGAGCCTGAGCGCGGGGTTGAACGTGCCGATCGGGTCCTGGTAGACGATGCCGATCTCGGTGGCGAGACGCCGCTCCGACGGGGCGGCGAGCAGGTCGAGGTCGTCGAGGGCGAGGCGGGCGGCGTCCGCCCGGACGCCCTCGGGGAGCAGGCCGGCGACCGCCATGGCGATCGTGGACTTGCCCGAGCCCGACTCCCCCACGAGGCCGACGATCTGCCCGGCCGCGATGGTGAACGACACGTCGTCGACGAGGGTCCGGTCGCCGGCCCGCACGGTCAGCCCGTCGACGGTCAGCAGACCGTCCGGGTCCGGGACGGCCGCTGCCGCCGCGCCGTCCGCAGCCGGCGCCGGTGTCCGGCCCTTCTGTGCCGGGACGGCCCGTCCGGCCGGGTCCGCCGACTTGGCCGGTGCGGGCGCCGTGGGGCGGGTGCGCGGGTCGACGAGGGAGGCCACGCCGTCTCCGAGGAGCATGGCGCCCACGCCGGTGACGATGAGCATGATCGACGGGGCGAGCACGAGCGACGGCTGGGCGAAGATCGACGGCAGTGCCTCGTTGAGCAGGCGGCCCCAGTCGTACTGGGGGTTCTGCACACCGAGGCCGACGAACGACAGGCTGCTGATGTCGAGCAGGGACAGGGTGAAACTCGAACTGAGGAGCACCAGCAGCGGCCCGCTGATGTTGGGCAGGACGTGCCGGGCCAGGATCCGCAGCCCGGGGACGCCGAGCAGGCGCGCGGTGAGGACGTAGTCCTTGTCGGCGACGGTCGCGGCGAGATTCGCCGTCAGGCGGGCGAATCCGGGGACGCCGGCGACGGCGATCGCGACGATCGCGGACATCGTGCCCGGTCCGAGCACCGCCGCGATGACGAGGGCGAGGACGAGCGAGGGGAAGGCCACCGCCGAGTCGATGAGCCGCAGGCTGGTTTCGCGCAGCCATCCGGGTGCGAGGTGGACCAGCGCGCCGATCGCGACGCCGACGACGAACGAGACGGCGGTGGCCGCGGCGGCCATGAGCAGGGTGAGCCGGGTCGCGACGAGCGCCCGGGCGAGGACGTCGCGGCCGAACGCGTCGGTGCCGAGGAGATGTCCGGCGCCGGGTCCGAGCCGGGTGTCGCCGGTGAGCGTCTCGGCAGGGCCGCGCAGCAGCAGCGGGGCCACGAGGGCGACGAGGACGAGCAGTCCGAGGATCACCGCGCCGGACGTCAGCGACGGGTTGCGGCGCCACCGGCGCGTGGTCGTGTCAGTGGCCACGACGACCTCCCTCGAGGGTGCGGGGGTCGACGATCCCGAGGACGACGTCGACGAGGAGGTTGACGAGCAGGGCCAGCATGCCGACGACGAGGATGATGCCCTGGATCACCGGATAGTCCTTGTAGATGATCGCCTGGACGACCTCGGTGCCGAGCCCCGGATAGGTGAAGACGTTCTCCAGGATGATCGTCCCGCCGAGCAGGGACGTGAGGACGAGACCGCTCAGGGTGAGGACGCTCGTCACCAGGTTGGGCAGTGCGTGGCGCAGGTGGAGGCGTACGGATCCCAGGCGGTGGCCGCGGGCGGTCCGCATGTAGTCCTGGGCGAGCACCGAGGCCGTCTCCTGCCGGACGACCCGGGCGATGGCGAAGGCCGGGCCGATACAGAGCGCGGCGATCGGCAGGACGAGCGCGCTGGGTGTGGTGGCGCCACCGGACGGCAGCAGCCCGAGACTGATCGAGAACAGGACGATGAGCAGGGTCGCGACGACGTAGACCGGCGCCGAGGCGAGGAGCCCGGCGAGCGTGCCGAATCCGACGCCGAGCCGGCGGCGGCGTCCGTCGCGGGTGAGGACACCGACGGTCATGCCCAGCGGGACGGCGATGAACAGGGAGAGCAGGACGGCGGGGATGACGAGCTGGACGGTGTACGGCAGCCGGGTGGCGATGATGTCCGCGACCGGGGTGTCGAACCGGAAGGAGGTGCCGAGCCGTCCGGAGGCGATGTCGCCGAGGTAGTGGACGAACCGCGTCGTCAACGGCTCGTCGAGGCCCAGCCGGTCGCGTATCGCCGCGAGGGTGGCGGGGGACGAGCTGGTGCCGGCGATCGCGCGGGCGGGGTCCCCGGGCAGCAGGGGCACGATGAGGAACGTCACGACGACGAGCAGCAGCATGGACATCAGCAGCCCGCCCGCACGGCGGACGGCGAACCCGGCCCAGCCGCCGCGCAGTCGCAGCCGGGGAGCACGCCGGACGGCGGCGGCCGGCAGCGGCCCCGCCGGGGCCGCGGAACCGGCGCTCACAGCGCCGCCGCGAGGGCGGCGTCGTCCGGGCGCCGCTCGTGCCAGCGGAACCGGGGTTCGAGCTGGGCAGACAGGCGCAGCAGCGTCGCCTCGTCGTAGGGCGCGCCGATGAGCTGGGCGCCGACCGGCAGTCCGTCCGCGGTGGTGTGGACGGGCAGCGAGATGGCGGGCAGTCCGGCGATGTTGACGAACGCGGTGAAGGAGACCATCCGGGTCTCGGTGGCCCGCGGGCCGTCCGGGTCGGAGTTCGCCTCGTCGTACACGGGGCCGACCGGGGGCGCCACGACCGCGGTGGTCGGGGTGAGGAGGACGTCGAAGTCCGTGCCCCACTGGGCGACGACGTCGCGGGACTCGGCCTGCAGGCGCGCCGCCGTCCGGGCGTAGTCGCCCGCGCTGACCTCCAGGGCGGTCTCGCGGCGGCGCCGGATGTAGGGGTCCACCGCGTCCGGGTCGTCGACCTCGATGGCGTAGGTGGAGGCGCTGATGATGGTCCAGGTGAAGCCCATGATCGCCTCGTACGAGAACATCCTCGGGCGGGCCTCGACGACGTCGTGCCCGAGGTCGCGCAGGGCCTGCGCGGCCGTCAGCGCCGCCGTGCGGCACTCCTCGTCGACGGGCAGTCCGGTCGGTGCGTCGAGGAGCAGTCCGATCCGCAGCCGCCCGGGGTCGGCGCCGATCTCCTCGATGTACGGGCGGCCCGGGTCGGGCGCGCTGTACCAGGCGAGCCGGTCGGGGCGGCCCATGACGTCGAGCATGAGGGCCGCGTCGCGCACGGTGCGGGTGATCGCTCCCTCGGTGGTCGAGTGCTCCCAGCCCCGGACCAGGGCGGGGACGCGTCCCCGGCTCGGCTTGAGGCCGACGAGGCCGGTGACGGACGCGGGGACGCGGATCGAGCCGCCGCCGTCGCCTGCGTGCGCCACCGGGGCGAGCCCGGCCGCGACGGCCGCCGACGCGCCGCCGCTGGACCCGCCGGAGGTGTGCGCCGGGTTCCACGGGTTGCGCGTCTTGCCGTGCCGGGCGTTCTCGGAGACCGTCAGGGCGCCGAACTCCGGGGAGTTCGTCCGGCCGAGGGGGATCGCGCCGGCGTCGAGGAGGAGTTGGACGTCGGGGTCCGTGACCGTCTGCGGGGTGTCCCGGATCGCCAGCGAGGACATGGTGTTGGGCTGTCCCGCGACGGAGCTGAGGTCCTTGATGGGGACGGGGACGCCGTGCAGCGGGCCGAGCCGGTCGCCGCGCAGCACCGCGCGCTCGGCCCGGACGGCCGCCGCGCGCACGGCGTCGGTGTCGAGCCAGACGACGGCGTTGACGGCGGGGTTGATCCGCTCGATGCGGTCGAGGTAGGTCTCGGCGACCTCCACGGGGCTGACCTCTTTGGTGCGTATGAGGTCGGCGATCTGCTGGGCGGTGCTGAACGGGTCGATCACCACAGGGCTCCTGTCGGATGGGTGCGAGGGTCGCGGTGCGGGGCTGCGCGGCGGCGCGGGACCGTCCGTGCCGGACGCCTTGGGGTCCGGCACGGGTCTGCGCGCCGTACGGGCGCGGCGTCCGTCAGCCGGTGATGCGCAGGATGGGGTCGTCGAGCGAGCCGCCGAGCATCCGTGCGCTGAATCCCTTGCGCAGTGCGTAGATGAACGGGTCGTTGACCAGCGGCACCGCGTCCACCTGCGAGATCACGGCCTTGGCGGCCTTCTGGTACGCGGCGCAGCGGGCCTTGGAGGTCGTCGCCTCGGTGCCCTGCGTGAAGGCCTTGTCCAGCGCGGGGTTCTTGACGGCGCCGAGGTTGCCGCCGCCCTCGGGCACGGTCGGGCCGACGAAGTGGGCGAGCGGGTTGGCGAGGCTGCCGAGGAAGTTGAGGTCGGCGAAGACGGTGAGGTCCCAGGCGTCGGGCTTGCCGAACAGGGTTCCGACCCAGGCGCCGACGTCGACGTTGGCGAGGGTGACGTCCGCGCCCGCGGCCCGCAGCGCCTCCTGGATGTACTGGTTGCCGGCGCCGGCCGGGCCGACGACCTGGGGGCCGACGAGGCGGATCTTCTTGCCCTTGAGCACGTCGGCCGCCGCGGCCTTGTCCTTCGGTACGAGGAAGGAGGTGGCGGGGTCGTTGCAGGGGATGCCCTTCTGCACGAACATCGTCGACGGCTCGCCGGTGTCCTTGGAGACGACCTTGGTGAAGGCGGCGCGGTCGACGGCCTGGGCGACGGCCCGGCGGGTGTCGATGTCCGCGAAGACCGTGCCGGGGCGTTCGTTGAAGAGCAGGTAGAAGTCGGAGAACCGGCTGACGCTCACGCTGCGGCCGTCCACGCCGTCGAAGCGCGGGATGCCGGAGGCGTCGATCTTGCCGATGTCGAGCTGGCCGCTCGTGACGAGGTTGCCCGTCGCGGTCGGGTCGGGCGAGACCAGGTACTCCGTCGTGGCGGCGACCTTGCCGGGGATCTTCGTGCGCCAGGCCGGCCATGCCTTGTACTCGGGGCGCAGCGTGTAGGAGTACGAGACGCCGGACTGGGACTTGGCGAGGACGTACGGTCCGGACTGGGAGCCCTTGGCCTTGCCGGCGGCGAGCGCCTTCAGGTCCTTGAGTCCCGCCGGGCACACGATGCCCGTGCTCGCGACCGACAGACCGGTGACCATGTCGCCCCACGGCCTGGCGAGCGTGACCTTCACGGTGCGCGCCGCGTCGTCGGCGGTCACCTTCACGGTGTTGCCGGGGCCGAAGATCGTGGGGAGGTCGGGCGCGGCCGTCTTCGGGTCGACGAAGCGGTCGAGGGACGCCTTGACGACCTTCGGCGTGATCGGTGTCCCGTCGGCGCAGGTCGCATCGGCGCGCAGGGTGAACGTGGCGGCGGTGGGGGTGCTCGTCCACTTGGTGGCGAGCCCGCCCACGAGCCCGCCGTCGTCCTTGCGCACGAGGGTGTCGTAGCTGTTCCGGGCGAGCTGGTAGTCCGGGAGGGACAGTGCCTTGGCGGGGTCGAAGCCGGCCGGCACGTCGATCGTCGTCCGGATCTTCGTCGTCGTGGCGGCGTCGCCGCCGCTCGCGTCTCCGGACGTCGATCCCGTGGTGGTACAGCCGGCGAGTACGGCCGTCATGGCGACGGCGGCGGTCACGGGGACCGCGCGGGTACGGGTCTGGCGCATGGGTGCTCCTGGAGAGGGAGTCGCGCTCTGCGCAGGTCGCACGGGATCGGGCGGGACGAGCGCGAGCAGTTCGGGGTGGAGGCGGTGCGCGCGGCGCTCGGTGGACGCCGCCGAAGCGAGTCGTGGAGCACTCGGTGTGGAGAGGATGCAGCCAAGTTAACGGCGTAGTCAATACCGTTAACTATCTTTCCGCGCGCCGGTCCGGCCGCCGGTTCGGACGACAAGAGGGCCGCCGCTCCCAAGGGCCGAGGAGTGACGCGTGTCACCACACACGGGGGGCCGACAGGTGGGCACGGCCCGTGTTTCACACGCGGGAGGGCCCCGCGCCGGCCGCCGGGGGCGCGGCGCCGACGCGGGAGGAACCGCAGCCGCCCCACGTGAACAGCGCGCGCACGCCACCGGGGGCGAGCCGCACCGGCCGGCCGGGAGCGTCGCGGGCCGGTCGCGCGCGAGGAGGTGCGAGTGCGCCGCGCCCGCGTCCCCGGGAGCGGCCCACGTCGGGACAGGGGCCGCCGCGGGTCAGTCGCGCGGGAGGGTCGCCGACTCCGCCACCAGGGCGGTGAGGACGAGGTCCGTCTGCCGGTGGAAGACGTCGGTCATGTCGATGCTGCGCAGATGGTCCTTCGCCGCCTCGGCGAAGGGGTACGCGTCCGGATTCGCCGGCTGGTACTCCTGCACCCAGTTCACCTCGGTGCCGAACCGCTGGTTGACGAGCCGCCAGGCGTTGTTGCTGGCGACGGAGAGCAGGAAGTTCGAGAACGCCTGGTAGTGCAGGACGGCCGCCCGGCCGCGCCAGCCACCGCGGTGGAACGCCTCCAGGAGGGCGTCGACGGCACGCAGTTCGTGGACGCCCCGGGTGACCCTGCCCATGCAGAGCGCGGCGGCTGCCGGGTGGTCCAGCGCGGTGTCCCAGGCCCGGGTCGCCAGGTCCCGCAGCGACTCGGTCCACGACTCGTGCGGCTCGTACCCCTCCAGCGAGATCCGGTCCAACTCGTCGGCGACACCGACCATGATGTGGTCGCGACTGGCGAAGTACCGGTAGACCGCGGTCGCGGAGGAGGACAGCTCCTTGCCCAGCCGCTGGAAGGTGAGCGCGTCCGGCCCGTCCTCGTCGAGGATCCGCAGCGCGGTGGCCACGATGAGCCCCTGGGAAAGGGTCCCTCGCTGAAGCCGCTTCGACGACCGCCCCCCAGCAACTGCCACGCGAACGTCTCCCTCGGACGGACGGCGGCGCACGCGCCGCCGCAACCTGCGAACCTGCGTCTCCTCACCGGCGACGAGAAGCCAGCCTAAGCGACCGCTGGGGAACCGAACGCCCAGGGCCCGGCCACCGGGACGGCCACGTCCCCCGACAGTTGCCCCGGTCGTCGGCCTGGCAAGGGGCCGATCGACGCGGAAGCCGAAGACGGCGAACGCTCGATTCCATCGATCCCACACTTGAATCGAGCGTGAAATTCCGCCATGGTGCTTGAAACAAGCGCCACGCCTTGCAGGGTCACGCGCAGGAGGAAAGGGTCTCCCATGGATGACATCGACCGCGCCATCCTGCGGGAGCTGCAGGTCGACGGCCGGATCCCGTACGCCGATCTGGGGCCGAAGGTCGGGCTGTCGCCCTCGGCCGCGCGGCACCGGCTGCAGCGGCTGATCGACAGCCACGCGGTCCAGGTCGTCGGCGTGACCGACCCGATGACCATGGGCCAGCAGGCGATGGCACTGCTGGGGCTGCGCGTCGACGGCGACGCCCGGGGGGTCGCCGACGAACTGTCCCGGCACGACGAGGTCGTGTACACGGTCCTGACGGCGGGCGGCTTCGACCTGTTCGTGGAGGTGGTGTGCGCTCGCCCCCGGGATCTCCTGGACTTCGTCAACGACGTCGTCCGGCCCGTCGAGGGGGTCACGTCGGTGGAGAACTTCCCCTACTTCGCGATCCACACGCACCGCTTCCTGTGGCACGTCGACTGAGGCATACGAGCGTCCGAGCGTCCGAGCCCTGCTCGCCCACACCAGCCGAGGAACCCGCATGCTGCCCGACGAGTACCGCACGATCGACTTCTTCGCCGAGGGCGCCCTGCCCGCGCCCCGCACCACAGCGGCCCAGGCCGAACTCATCGCCGCCGAGCATCTCGGCACCACCGCTCGCGCCCGGGAACTGGGCAGCCAGCAGGACGCCAACTTCCTGCTGCACGCCACCGACGGGACGCCGGCGGCGGTACTGAAGATCGCCAACCCCGCTTTCGGCACGGTGGAGATCGAGGCCCAGGACACCGCGGCCGACCTGATCGCCCGGGCCTGCCCGGAACTGCGGATCGCCACGGTCCTGCGCGATCCGGACGGTTCCCCGCGGCGCACGACGGTGGACACCGAGAACGGTCCGGCCGTCGCCCGTCTGCTGCGCCACCTGCCCGGCGGCACGCTCTCGGGACCCCGGCACCTGTCCCCCGGCACCGTGGCGGGCATGGGCACGATCGCCGGAAAGGTCAGCTCCGCCCTGCGCGACTTCCGGCACCCGGGCCTCGACCGCGTCCTCCAGTGGGACCCGCGGCACGCCGATCGCGTCGTCGCCAGGCTCGCCGGGCACATCGGCGAACCCGAGCGGCGCACCGCCGTGCGGACGGCGACCGCCGAGGCCTGGGCCCATGTCCGACGGCTCGCCCCCTCGCTGCCGTCGCAGGCCGTGCACCTGGACCTCACCGACGACAATCTGGTCCGCCGTCCCGGAAGCCCCACGCCCCTGCCGGACGGAATCATCGACTTCGGTGACGTGACCACGAGTTGGGCGGTCTGCGAACTCGCCGTGTCGGTGTCCTCGATACTCCACCACGACGGTGCCGAGCCGCACCACGTACTGCCGGCCGTCCGTGCCTTCCACGCCGTCCGGCCGCTCTCCGCCGAGGAGGCGGAGGCGGTGTGGCCGATCGTGGTCCTGCGTGCCGCCGTCCTGGTGGCGAGCGGCCACCACCAGGCCGCCGTCGACGAGGACAACGCCTACGCCACGGGCGCGCTCGACCACGAATGGCGCATCTTCGAGCAGGCCACCTCGCTGCCCCTGTCCGTGATGACCGGCCTCGTCCGGGACGCGACCGGCACGACCGACGCTCCGGTCCGGACCGCCGCCACCACCACCACCACCACCGAGGCTGAGGCCGAGACCCCGGTACGCCCCCTCCTGCGGGACCTGGCCCCCGAGGACATCGCCCTCCTCGACCTGTCCACCGACGCCGGTTCCCTGGACCGCGGAGCCTGGACGGACCCCGGCGCCGAGGACCGGCTGGCGGCCTCCGCCCTCGCCGCCGGAGCGGCCGCCGTGGCCACCCGGTACGCCGACCCGCGACTGACCCGGGCATCGACGCTGTCGGCGGTCTCCCCCGCCACGGTGCCCACCGGAGTCGACGTCCGGCTCGGCCGGGATGCCGTGGTCCAGGCACCCGCCCCGGGGAAGGTCCTCACGGCGGCACCGGGCCACGTCGAACTCGCCTACGGCGCACGGACCCTGTCCGTGGTTCTCCCCGACATGGTCCAGCCGCTGGTCACCACCGGTGCGACGGTGCGGGCGGGCGACGACATCGCCCGTCTCGGCTCCGGCGCCCGCGTCCACCTCGCGCTGCGCGACACCGACGGCCCCGCCGTGCCCCACCTGGTCCGCCCCGAGTACGCGGCCGGCTGGCTCGCGCTCACCGCCGACCCCGCCCCGCTCCTCGGCCTCCCGGCCACCATCCGCGACCGTACGGACGACAGCGGCCTGCTCGACCGGCGTGACGCCGCGTTCGCCACCGTGCAGGGGCACTACTACGCCGACCCCCCGCGCATCGAACGGGGTTGGCGCCACCATCTGCTCTCCACCGAGGGCCGGTCGTACCTCGACATCGTCAACAACGTCACCCCCCTGGGCCACGCCCACCCGCGCGTCGAGGAGGCGGTCACGCGGCAGTTGCGGCGGCTCAACACCAACTCGCGCTTCCACTACGCCTCCGTGGTGGAGTTCACCGAGCGCCTCGCCGCCCTGCTCCCCGATCCCCTGGACACGGTGTTCCTCGTCAACTCCGGTTCGGAGGCGGTGGATCTGGGCCTGCGCCTGGCCATGGGCGCCTCCGGCCGGCACGACGTCGTCGCGCTGCGCGAGGCGTACCACGGCTGGACGTACGCCTCCGACGCGGTCTCCACCTCACTTCAGGACAACCCCAACGCCCTCGCCACGCGCCCGAGTTGGGTGCACACCGTGGACTCGCCCAACTCCTACCGCGGCCGCCACCGCGGGACGGACGCCGTGCGGTACGCGCCCGAGGCCGTCGCGATGATCGACGAACTGGCCGCCACCGGCCGCCCGCCGGGTGCGTTCCTCGGCGAGACCTTCTACGGCAACGCCGGCGGAGTCGCCCTGCCCGACGGCTATCTCGCCCAGGTGTACGCGGCCGTACGACGCCACGGCGGCCTGGCCGTCGCCGACGAGGTCCAGGTCGGATACGGCCGCCTGGGACACTGGTTCTGGGGCTTCGAGCAGCAGGGGGTCGTGCCCGACATCGTCTGTGTCGCCAAGGCCATGGGCAACGGACACCCTCTCGGTGCCGTCATCACGTCCCGGGAGGTCGCGGACCGGTACCGCGATCAGGGCTACTTCTTCTCGTCCACCGGAGGCAGCCCCGTCTCCAGCGTCGTGGGCCTCACCGTGCTGGACGCCCTGCGCGACGAGGACCTCCAGGGCAACGCGGCGCGGGTCGGCGCCCTTCTCAAGGGCAGGCTCCAGGCACTGGCCGACCGGCACGGCATCATCGGCGCCGTGCACGGGTCGGGTCTCTACCTCGGCCTCGAACTGGTCCGGGACCGCGCCTCCCTGGCACCCGCCACGGAGGAAACCGCCGAGCTGTGCGACCGTATGCTCGACCTCGGCGTGATCGTCCAGCCCACCGGCGACCACCTCAACATCCTCAAGATCAAGCCACCGCTGTGCCTCGACACCGCCGCGGCCGACTTCTTCGCCGACATGCTCGACCTGGCCCTCACCCAACTCGGCCACTCCCGCTGACGCCGGGCCCTCCCGCGCAGCGACGTACGCCTCCTGACGTACGCCTCGGACGTCCCGGCCCCACCCGCCGCATCCTCCTGGCCCGCGCCGCGGCACGCCCCGCCAACCCGCCCGCCCGGGCCATGGCCCGCGTCCTGCGCACGGTGGCGCGGCGCTTCACCGCAGCGGACCAGCACCGGACCCGGCTCGGCGCGGTCCGGCGGGGCTGAGGACGCGGCCGGGGCAGCCACCGCACACGTCGGTGACTGCCCCGGTTCCAGGTGCGTGACCGGTACGGGCGGCCGTCATGTACCAGCGGCCGTCATCGCGTCGCCTCGCCGATGTGGTTGACGCAGACGACCTTGGGCTGGGTCATCTCCTCGAAGGCGAAGCGCACGCCCTCGCGGCCCATGCTGCCGTACTTGAACCCGCCGAACGGCATGGCGTCGAAGCGGTAGTCGGACGAGTCGTTGATCATGACTCCGCCGGCCTGCAGCAGCCGGGCCGCGTTCAGGGCGTGGTCCAGGCGCGAGGTGAAGATGCCCGCGTGGAGGCTGTAGTCGATGGCGTTGGCCTGCTCGACGGCGTCCTCGAAGGAGGTGAACGGCTGCAGTACGACGACCGGGGCGAACACCTCCTCCTGCCAGATCGAGCAGGCCGCCGGGACGTCCTCCAGGACGGTCGGCGTGTACAGGGCGCCGGTGGCCTCGTTGCCGCACAGCAGCACCGCGCCCTCGGCCACCGCCGCGTCGACCTTGGCCCGGGTGGCGGCCGCCGCCCGAGGGGTGATCATGGGGCCGACGTCGGTGCGCTCGTCGAGCGGGTCGCCGGTGCGCAGCAGTCCGGTGCGGGCCACGAAGGCGTCGCGGAAGCGCTCGTAGACCTCGGCGGCGATCAGGATGCGCTGGGTGCCGATGCAGTTCTGGCCCGCCGCCCAGAACGCGCCGGAGACGCAGGAGGCCACGGCCTCGTCCAGGTCCGCGTCGTCCATGACGATGACCGGTGCGTTGCCGCCCAGGTCCATGGCGAGCTTCTTCAGGCCCGCGGTGCGGGCGATGGCCTCGCCGGTGGCGAATCCGCCCGTGAAGGACACCATGCGCACGTCGGGGGCGGCCACGATCGCGGCGCCGATCCCGGCGTCGCCGTTGACGACGGTGACGATCTCCTCGGGCAGGCCGGCCTCAATGAGGGTGTCGACCAGGCGCAGCGCGGACAGCGGCGTCAGCGCGGACGGTTTCAGGATGACCGCGTTTCCTCCGGCGACGGCGGGGCCGAGCTTGTGGGCGACCAGGTTGAGGGGGTCGTTGAACGGGGTGACGGCGGCGATGATGCCCAGCGGTTCGCGGGTGAACCAGCCCTGCCGTTTCTCCGAGCCCTCGAAGGAGTCGAAGGGGATGACCTCTCCGGCGTTGCGCCGGGCCTCGGCGGCGGACAGGGACAGCGTGTTGACCGCGCGGGCGACTTCCTTGCGGGCCTGGGTGATGGTCTTGCCGGCCTCGCTGACGATCAGCCGGGCGAAGGACTCGGTACGGCGCTCGATCAGGTGGGCGGCGCGTTCCAGGATCGCGGCCCGGGAGGCGCGGGACAGCGCGGCGGCCGTACGGCGTCCGCACCTGGCCTGCTGCAGGATGCCGCCGACGGCGGCCTCGTCGACGGTGGGCACCGAGGCGATGACCTCGCCGGTGTAGGGGTTGTGCACGGGCGTGGTGTCGGTGTCGAGTTCGATGGCGGCGGGCGCGGCGGTGTCAGACACGGTGGGTCTCCTGGAGAGCGGGGCGCGCGTCGTCGCCGGCGTGGCGCTGGTGGATGGCGATGATGTCCGACAGGAGGGCGTAGGCGGTCTCCACGCGGCCGGCGCCGGGCCCGGACACCGTGACGGTGCCGAGGAGGTCGGTGTGGAAGGCGACCGCGTTGGCGGGGCCGGAGACGCCGGCGAGCGGGTGGTGGGCGGGCAGGGCGACCGGGGCGACGCGGGCGTCGACGCTGCCGTCCTCGTGGCGGGTGGCCGAGCCGACCAGCTTCCAGCGCAGTCCCTTCGAGGCGGCGTCGCGCACCACGTCGGGGGTGATCGCGCGGATGCCCTCGCAGAAGACGTCCTCCCGGCGCAGGTTCGCGCCGAGGACCTCGTTGGCGAGGATCATGACTTTGAGCCGGACGTCGTGGCCCTCGACGTCTGCGGTGGGATCGGCTTCGGCGTATCCGTGCGCCTGGGCCTCGGCGATGGCCGCCGCCAGGTCGACGCCTTCTTCGAGGCGGCCGAGGATGTAGTTCGAGGTGCCGTTCATGACGCCCTCGACGCCACTGATCTGCAGGCCGCCGAACATGCGCTCGGCGGTGCGCAGGACGGGGGTGCCGCTGAGCACCGAGCCCTCGTACTCGAAGCCGAGGCCGCGCTCGGCGGCGAGGCGCTTCAGCGTGCGGCCGGCGAGCGCGACGGGCCCCTTGTTGGTGGTGGTCACGTGCTTGCCCGATTCCAGGGCCCAGCGCACGTGGGACAGGGCGGGCTCGCCGTCGGTGGGGTTGGTGAAGGTGGCCTCCACGACGATGTCGGCCGGGACCTCGCGGATCACCCACTCGTTGCGCGGCTCGGCGCTGCCGCCGGCGAGGTCCGCGAAGCTCAGCTCTCCGGGCTCGGCGGCCAGCAGCGGCACCAGATCGATGCCGTCGGTGTCCACCAGGGAACCGGCCCTCAGGTCGGTGATCGCCACCACCCGCAGGGCGAAGCCCAGTTCCTTCGCCAGGCGTTCTCCGCTGTGGGCTATGAGTTCGGCGAGCGCGCGGTTGACGCCGCCGAAGCCGATGAGGGCGAGATCGTATCGGCCCATGAGATCGCTCCTTCGCAGTCCGCCGCCTTGACGGTGCGGCTGCTCAGAGCCTCGCTCGTGCGCCTGTCACCCGTTCCCTGTCACAACGGCCACGGGGCATGCCGATCTGCCCTGTCCGGCGGCGATCCGCCCGCCCCGGGCCGTGCGGTCACAGGGCGATGATCTGCCACTGCTGTTCGGGAAGACGGCGGTAGGTGAACTGCTCGATGTCGGCCCCGTCGGCGGTCGACCCCGCGTCGACGCTGAGCGCCAGTCCGCTGAACCGGTTGGTGAGGTAGTAGGCGCCGTCGCCGGTCGGTGTGACCGCCCAGTGCTGCTGGGGCACGTCGTGGTCCGTGTAGAGGGCGACGTTCCCGCCGTCGGCCCGTGACAGTCCGGCCACCTCCATCAGCTTGCGGCTGTTCACGTTCTTGATCTCGTAGTAGCCGTCTCCGGTGGAGGCGAAGGTCCACTTCTGGGCGGTGTTGTCCAGCCACGGCCACTGCTGGATACGGGCGCCGTCCGCGGTGCCGAAGTCGTACACGTCGACGACCTTGCCGCTCTTGCGGTTGACGAGGCGGTAGACGGTGCCGTCGCCCGGCAGGACGCGCGACACCAGGGCCGGCTCGGCCGTCCTGCCACCGATGTGGACTCCGCCCATGTTGGCGTAGCCGCCGGTGGCCGCGTTGGCCTGGATCCGTACGAAGCCCGCGTTCCGGGCCGGCCATTCAGCCACCTTGGGGGCACGGTCGCCGGCCCAGGTGCCGGTGGCGACCTGGGTGAAGTTCGTGCCGTCGGTGCTGGTGGAGATGGTGTACGAGGTGATGTCGCCGTCGGTGGTGCCGGTGCGGTTCCACTGCTTGGGCAGGTACTCCAAGGTGGAGACCTTGCTCCACACCCCGCCGAGGTCGATGGTGATCGAGTGGGGCAGAGGCGTGGGCAGCCCCCAAGTCGACCAGCAGGTCTCGTAGCCCTTGTCGCTCAGCCCGTCGATGGCGTGAAGCGGGCCCTCACCGGTGCGGAACGCTGTCGCGTAGGCATTGACGGGGGTCACGGGGTGCTCGGCGCGCAGTGGCTGTGCGGGCAGAGAGGGCCGGGAGGTGTCCGGGCTCCAGGCCGCTCCGACCTCGGCGAGTCGGTTGACGATGTTGGTGTCCAGCCTGCCGTTGCGGTTGGGCGGGCAGTTGAGGATGAACGAGGTGTACTTGGGCTCCAGGTCGGCCAGATGAGACAGGATCGCGTTCTTGCTCATCAGGCCCTCGGTCGGCGTGGACGGATGCCAGAACCAGCCATTGCTGATCGTCTGCCCCTGCGTGGCGGCGTAGGTGTTTCCGGCCGGCGCGGAGACGCCCAGCGGTTCCTCGAAGTAGATGGCGTCGCCGAGCCACGGAACCGAGAGCGCACCGTGGTCGATCATGACGATGTCCGGCTGCAGGGACTTCACGTGTCGGCGGATCCGCTGGTACGGGGCGGCCTGCTGGCCCATCTGCCAGGCGTAGCCGTCGGTGATGAACATGTCGATGGTGCCGTAGTTGCTGAGCAGTTCGGTGATCTGACCGAGTATGAAGGTCATGTCGGCGGGCTGGATGGCGTCCGTGATCTCGAGGCCCGACACCCGGTGCCGGTTCTCCCACGCCTCGACGCCGAAGGTGCGGTCCCAGATCGAGTAGTAGAACGCGACCCTGAGCCCCTTCGCCCGGAAGGCGTCGCAGTACGCCTTCACCACGTCCTGCTTGTAGGGGCTGTTGGCGACGTTCTGGGTGCCGTAGGCGCTCGGCCAGAGGGCGAAGCCGTCGTGGTGCTTGGTCGTCAGGATGCCGTAGCTCATCTTCGCCGCCGCGGCGGCGGCCGCCCACTGGGCGCAGTCCACGGCCGTGGGGGCGAACAGGGCGGGGTTCTGGTTCGGCTCGGCCCACTCCTCGTCGGTGAACGTGCCCAGGCTGAAGTGGTTGAACATGCCGAACCGCATGTCCACCAGTTTCTCCAGACTGCTCTGCGGGTCCGCGGCCGCCGCCTTCGCCAGCAGGGGCGAGAGCGCGGGGACGACGGGCAGTGCGGTCGCGGCCGCGGCGGCCCCGGCGGCACCCAGCAGTGAGCGACGGGACAGGCTTCCGAACGACATGCGGGCAACTCCCTGGTGACGGTGGCTCAGATGGCCGGCGTGGGGGCGGTGGGGCGGCCGGGGGTTGAGAGTGTCTCTGGTTCGACAGCGCCCGTTGTTACGCATGAAGTTCGAGGACGCGGCTCCCTCGTGTCAACGGGTAAGAGGATGAAAGTGCCTTCACCCAGGCTGATTTGACCGGCTTCCCCTGGGTAAGTTCCTTCCTTTCCCTCTCCAGACATGCCATGTTTCGAGGGATGCGCCGGACGCCCACCGAGGTGCCGGGCAGGGGAGTCCCCGAGCGGGAGGCACCCTCGGGCACGGTGACCGGATTCAGCTCTTGCGTCAGTCGAACTCACCCTCGGCACATCCAATGTCTGGATCGCCTCCGAAGCGCCGGTCGGACACATCTCCCTGAAACGGCTAAGCATTTCGTGTCGCATGACTAGACACGGACACATTCTTGTCCCTTAATCCATCCCATGTATCAGTGGAAGGGACACGACGGGCAGGGCCCTCCGAGGACGCGGGTCCGGCGCTCGGGACGACGGCCGCCGCCGAGGCCCCCGCCGCGATGCCCATGCCCCCGCCGCGATGCCGATGCCTCTGCTCGTGCCGCACCCGACTGCCGGATCCGTGAGTCACCGCCACAGCCGACCGGGCTGTCGCTCTCCCCTCACCGAAAGGTCCAGGATGACCTCCCCCGTCAGCAGACGGCGCCTCCTGCAGGCCGCCGGGGCCAGCGCGGCCGCCTCTGCCGCCGGATCCCTCATCGGCCCGTCCGCCGCCCACGCGGCCGTTCCTCCCGCACGCGCCGACATCGGGGTCCTCGCTCACCCCTTCGGACTCGGCCAGGTCCGGCTCACCGCGAGCCGGTGGCTGGACAACCAGGACCGTACGCGGAACTATCTGCGGTTCGTCGATGTCGACCGGCTGCTGTACAACTTCCGTGCCAATCACCGGCTGTCGACCGCCGGCGCCGCCGCCACCGGCGGCTGGGACGCGCCGACGTTCCCCTTCCGCACCCACGTCCAGGGGCACTTCCTCACGGCGTGGGCCCAGCTCTACGCGGTGACCGGGGACACCACCTGCCGGGACAAGGCGACCCGCATGGTCGCGGAACTGGCCAAGTGCCAGGCCAACAACGGCGCCGCCGGTTTCAACACCGGGTACCTCTCCGGTTATCCGGAGTCCGACTTCACCGCTCTGGAGCAACGGACCCTGAGCAACGGCAACGTGCCGTACTACACCATCCACAAGACCCTCGCGGGCCTGCTGGACGTCTGGCGCCACATCGGCAGCACACAAGCCCGGGACGTGCTCCTCGCCCTGGCCGGATGGGTCGACTGGCGAACCGGCCGGCTGACCGGCCAGCAGATGCAGGCCATGCTGCAGACCGAGTTCGGCGGCATGAACGCCGTACTCACCGATCTCTACCAGCAGACCGGCGACGCGCGGTGGCTCACCGCCGCCCGGCGGTTCGACCACGCCGCGGTGTTCGACCCGCTGGCGTCGAACCAGGACCGGCTGAGCGGGCTGCACGCCAACACCCAGGTACCCAAGTGGATCGGGGCCGCCCGGGAGTACAAGGCCACCGGCACGACTCGCTACCGGGACATCGCCACCAATGCCTGGAGCATCACCGTCGCCGCGCACACCTATGCCATCGGCGGCAACAGCCAGGCGGAGCACTTCCGCGCCCCGAACGCCATCGCCGGCTTCCTGAACCAGGACACCTGCGAAAGCTGCAACACCTTCAACATGCTCGTCCTCACCCGGGAACTGTTCGCGCTGGACCCGAACCGGGCCGCGCTGTTCGACTACTACGAGCGGGCGTGGCTGAACCAGATGATCGGCCAGCAGAACCCGGCCGACGACCACGGCCACGTCACCTACTTCACCCCCCTCAGACCGGGCGGCCGGCGCGGTGTGGGCCCGGCGTGGGGCGGCGGCACCTGGAGCACCGACTACGGCACCTTCTGGTGCTGCCAGGGAACGGGCCTGGAGATGCACACCAGGCTGATGGACTCCGTGTACTACCGCAGTGACACCACCCTGATCGTGAACATGTTCGTGCCCTCGGTGCTCACCTGGTCGGAGCGCGGCATCACGGTCACCCAGACCACGGACTATCCGGCCGGCGACACCACGACCCTGCGGGTCACCGGCAGCGTCGGGGGAACCTGGGCCATGCGTCTGCGCATCCCGGGCTGGACCTCCGGGGCCACGATCAGCGTCAACGGCACGGCTCAGGACATCGCCACCACACCCGGCAGCTACGCCACCCTCACCCGCTCCTGGACCTCCGGCGACACCGTCACCGTCCGGCTGCCCATGCGGATCGTCATGCGGGCGGCCAACGACAACGCGAACATCGCCGCGATCACCTACGGCCCGGTCGTCCTGTCCGGCGACTACGGCGACTCGGCGCTCGGATCCCCGCCGTCGCTGAAGACGTCGTCGATCACCCGGACCAGTACCGGTTCGCTCGCCTTCACCGCCACCGCCAACGGCTCCACCGTCGGACTGGGGCCCTTCCACGACGCGCACGGCCACAACTACGCGGTCTACTGGAGCACCGGCGACACCGTCCGTCTGACCAACGTCGGCAGCGGACTCGTGCTGGGCATCCAGAACATGTCCACGGCCGACGGAGGCCGGGCCCTGCAGTGGAACGACTCGGGCACCGCCGACCACGACTGGCAGATGATCACCGACGGAAGCGCGGTCCGTCTCCGCAACGCCCACAGCGGCAAGGTGCTCGGCGTCCAGGACATGTCCACGGCCGACAACGCGACGGTCCTGCAGTGGTCGGACACCGGCACCGCCGACCACCGGTGGACGCTGCTCGACCAGGGAGACGGGACCTACAAGATCCGCAACGTGAACAGCGGCAAGCTCCTCGCCATCGCGAACAACTCCACCGCTGTCGGCGCGTTCGCGGTCCAGGCCCCGGACGACGGCACCGCCGACAACCGCTGGCGCGTCGTGAAGAACTGACACCACCCCCAACCGCTCCCCAGGACTGCCCGATTTTCCGACCGTCGTTCGACGAGCCGAACATCGGCGTCCGCCCGCAGCCCTCGGTCCGGGCCGTTCCGTGCCGGACCGATCGGAACACCGCTCCCCCGAAGAGATGAGGTCCCCGTGCTCCGCCGTACCTCCCGCCTCAGACATCTTTCCGTGCTGCTCGCGGCCCTGGTCGCCTCGGCGGCGACCCTCGTCGCCACTCCTGCCCAGGCGGCCACCACCGGCGCCCTTCGGGGCACCGGTTCCGGCCGGTGTCTCGATGTATCGGGTGCCAACCAGGCCGACGGCACGAACGTGCAGATCTGGGACTGCTGGAGCGGGACCAACCAGCAGTGGACGCTGACGGACGACAACCGGCTGACCGTGTACGGCACCAAGTGCCTGGACGTTCCGGGGCACGCCACCACACCCGGGACGCGACCGGTGATCCGGGCCTGCAACGGCGGCACGAACCAGGAGTGGCGGGTGAACGCCGACGGCGCGGTCGTCGGCGTGGAGTCCGGGCTGTGCCTGGACATGGCCGGCGGCGCCACGGCCAACGGCACCGCGGTGCAGCTCGCGACCTGCAACGGGTCCGCCGGCCAGAAGTGGACCGGTCTGTCCGGGTCGGGCAGCGCGTGCACGCTCCCGTCGACGTACCGGTGGAGCTCGACAGGGCCGCTGGCACAGCCGTCGAACGGGTGGTACTCGCTCAAGGACTTCACCACCGTGACGTACAACGGCAAGCACCTGGTCTACGCGACGAACTCCTCCGGGTCGGGTTGGCACTCGATGATGTTCAGCCCGTTCACGAACTGGTCCGACATGGCCTCGGCCCCCCAGACCCAGATGAACCAGGGCGCGGTGGCTCCCACGCTGTTCTACTTCGCGCCCAAGAACATCTGGGTGCTGACCTCGAACGGGTGGGGGACCCAATGGCCCTTCGTCTACCGCACGTCGAGCGACCCCACCAACCCCAACGGCTGGTCCGCGGCGCAGCCGCTGTTCACGGGCAGCGTCCCCAACGGCACCGCGATCGACCCGACCCTGATCGCCGACGGCCAGAACATGTACATGTTCTTCGCCGGTGACAACGGCCAGATCTACAGGTCGGCCATGCCGATCGGGAACTTCCCGGCGAGCTTCGGCTCGTCGTACACGACGATCATGAGCGACACCGTGAAGAACCTGTTCGAGGCGCCGCAGGTCTACAAGGTGCAGGGCCAGAACCAGTACCTCATGATCGTCGAGGCTCGGGGCGCGAACGAGCAGCGGTTCTTCCGCTCGTTCACGGCCTCCAGCCTGAACGGCACGTGGACCCCGCAGGCCGCCACCGAGAGCAACCCCTTCGCCGGAAAGGCCAACAGCGGGGCCACCTGGACCAACGACATCAGCCACGGTGACCTGGTCCGCGACAACCCCGACCAGACCATGACCGTCGACCCCTGCAACCTGCGGCTCCTCTACCAGGGCCTGTCCCCCGGCACGCCGTCGAACACCCCCTACGCGCAACTGCCGTACCGGCCGGGGCTGCTCACCCTGCAGCGCTGACCGTATCCACATGATCACCAGCTCGTGACCGTGCCCCCGAGGCCCGCACGGACGGCTTCCGCCGTGCGGGCCAGGAAGGACCATCCATGGTTCCCCTGCACAAACGACTGCTGCGTCTCCTCACGGCCACCGCACTGACATTCGCCGCCTGCGTCACCGCCTCCGCCGGCACGAGCGCCGAGGCCGCGCCGGGCAGCCCCGCCCTCACCCCGCCGCTGGGCTGGAACAGCTGGAACAGCTTCGGGTGCGGGATCACCGAGGCCCAGGTCCGCCAGGCCACCGACGCGATGGTGTCCTCGGGGATGCGGGAAGCCGGCTACCGGTACGTGGTGGTCGACGACTGCTGGTTCGATCCGCAGCGCGACGCGGCCGGCAACCTCCGGGCCAACCCGACCAAGTTCCCCAGCGGCATGAAGGCGCTCGGGGACTACATCCACGGCAAGGGCCTGAAGTTCGGCATCTACCAGGCGCCCAACGAGAAGACGTGCGCCCAGGGCGTGGGCACCTACCCCGGCTCCACCGGCAGCAAGGGCCACGAGGCCCAGGACGCCGCGATCTTCGCCTCCTGGGGCGTCGACTACCTCAAGTACGACTGGTGCTCCGGCAGCGGCACCCTCGATCAGCAGATCGCGCAGTTCACCGTCATGCGCGACGCCCTGCGCGCCACCGGGCGGCCGATCGTCTACAGCATCAATCCCAACAGCTTCCACGCCCCGACCGGCCACACCTACGACTGGGGCCAGGTCGCCGACCTGTGGCGGACGACCGAGGACCTGCTCGACATCTGGCAGAACGGGAACACCAACAGTTATCCGATGGGCGTGGGCAACGTCCTGGACATCACCGCGCCGTTGGCCGCCCAGTCGGGTCCGGGCCACTGGAACGACCCCGACATGCTGGTCGTCGGCCGTCCCGGGCTGTCCCTGACCGAGTCCCGCTCCCACTTCGCCCTGTGGTCGCTGCTCTCGGCCCCGCTGATGGCCGGCAACGACATCCGTACCATGTCCGCCGACGTGAGCGCGGTCCTGCGCAACCCCCGTCTGCTCGCGGTGAACCAGGACTCCCTCGGCGCGGGCGGACGCAGGGTGCGCGACGACGGTGACACCGAGGTCTTCGCCAAGCCCCTGTCCGACGGTTCGGTCGCCGTGGGACTGCTCAACCGGGGAGGGAGCGCAACCACCGTCACCGCCACCGCCGCGCAGGTCGGCCTCACCGGAGGACCGTTCACCCTCACCGACCTGTGGACCGGCGGCACGTCGAGCACCTCCGGCCAGATCTCCGCGAGCGTACCGGCGCACGGTGTCGCCGTGTTCAAGATGACCGGCGGCAGCCCGGTGACCTCCACCACCGCCCGCCTGCGGGGTACCGGATCGGGCCGCTGCCTGGCCGTGGACCGGTCCTCCACCGCGGCCGGGTCGGCGGCGGTGATCTGGGACTGCCGGACCAGCGCCGACCAGCAGTGGACGACCTGGGCGGGCGGCGAGATCCGCGTCTACGGCGACAAGTGCCTGGACGCGTACAACCAGGGGACCGCCAACAACACCCGGGTCATCGTCTGGCAGTGCAACGGCCAGAACAACCAGAAGTGGACCCCCCAGGCCGACGGGTCGATCCGCAACGTCCACGCCGGTCTGTGCCTGGACGCCCAGCAGGGGGCGACCGCCAACGGGACCCCGGCCGTCCTGTGGACCTGCAACGGACAGAACAACCAGAGGTGGACCACGCTCCGGTGACCCACCCCTGCCTCACCGGAGAGGCTCCGCCGCCTTGACGTCCCCTCCGGCCCGGGAGTACCCCCTCCGGGCCGGTCGGGGGAGTTTCCCGGTGGTCGCGGCGAGGATCACGGAGGCCACCAGGGCGAGTGTCACCAGCGCGGCACCCGACAGCACGAAGGCAGCCCGCACTCCGACCAGGGAGATGACCGTCGACGCGATGAAGGGGGAGACGGCGAGGGCGCCGGCGATACCGGCCTCCCACAGACCGAGGGCCTTGGCGAGGTGGCCGTCCGGGATGCGCTGCTGCACCAGCGCGATCAGCGGGATGTCGGTCAGTGCCGAGGCGAGCCCGGTCAGCGCGAGCAGAGCGGCCGCCACGACGGGAGAGGTGGCCAGGCCCAGCGGAAGCCGGAAGACACCCAGCAGGGCCCAGGCGAGGAGGGCGACCAGGGCGAGCCTGCGGATCGGGATCCGGGCGAGGAGGAGGGCTCCGGCGACCTCCGCCAGCCCGGCGATGCCCAGCAGCAGACCGTACTGACCACCCTGCCCCACCAGAGCGACCAGACCGACCGTCAGGAAACCGCTGGTGAGAGTGAGGGCGAGGACGAACGTGAGGATCACGAGCAGTACGTCGGGCTCGGACCGGACCGCTCTGAGGCCCGCCACCAGGTCGGAGCGGAGCCCGGTCGGCCGGTCGCGGCGGTCGGGAGCGCGGACCCGGAGGGCGGCGACGGCGGCCGCCGAGAGCAGAAAGGTCACTCCGTTGAGTGCCACGGCGACGGTCAGGGAGGCGAAGGCCAGCACGGGCGCGAGCACCAGCGGCCCTACGAAGAAGGCGGCGCGGAAGGCTACTTGCAGCAGTCCGTTGGCCTGCTGCAGAAGGGCGGGCGGCACGATCTGCGGCACGATGGCGTTCCTGGCCGGGGCGAACGGGGCACCGACCAGGGCCAGCAGCGCCGTCGCTGTCACCAGCACGGTCAGGTTCATCGATCCGGACGCGAAGATTCCCACGGCGACGGCCACCAGCGCCGCCCGGAGCACGTCCGTGAGGATCATCAGACGCCGCCGGTCGTAACGGTCCGCGTAGGAAGCGGCGACGAAGGTCGTCAGGAAGGCCGGAGCGTGCGCGGCCACGGTGACCAGCGCCACCGCCGCCGGATCGCGGGTGAGCGACCAGGCGAGCCACGCGGTGGTGGCGGTGAACATGCCGTCGCCGAAGCGCGAGATGCCCTGACCGGCGAACAGGAGCAGGAAGTTCCGGTCCTTCAGGAGTGTCATGCCCCCACTGTCGGAACGAGCGACGCATCTGATCAACTGATTGAGAATGACGCTAATCAGTCGGGTCGCCCGCGTGCAGGAACGCCTCCAGGCTGGGGGCGAGGGCTGCCACCTGCTCCGGGATCATCCGGTACAGCACGTAGTAGCCCTCGCGGCGGCGCTCCACCAGACCCGCCTCGCTCAGCACCCGCAGCTGTTTGGAGAGACCGGCCTCGGTGATCCCGACGAGCGGGGCGAGCTCCTGGGTGCTGCGCGGCTGTTCGCTGATCAGCCGCAGGGTCCGCAGGCGGGTGTCGTCGGCCAGCGCCCGGAGGATGCCGGTCAGCCGCGCCGGGGGGATACGCGGGCGGGCCTCACGGACGATGGAGGACACGGGGAACACCAGCCCGAGCGGCCAGGGTCCGTCACAGTTGACGCGCACGTGCGGCCATGCGTAGGCGCTGGGCGCCAGGACGAGCGGATGGTCCGGCGTGATCTCGACGTCGTGGTCGTGCGGTCGCTCCAGCCAGACCCGTCCGGCCCCGGGGTCGCTGCGCACCTCCGGCCACAGGCCGCGGAAGAGGGCGTACAGACCGTGCTCCGCGATCCGGCGGCCGGCCTCGGCGACGCCCTCGGCCAGATCCGGCTCGATACGCCGCCACTCGTGCGAGAACGCTTCCTCCCAGTAGCGCTCCAGCATCCTCAGAAACCGCTCCAGCAGCGCTGCGGGATCGTCGAGCAGCAGGCCTGCCAGCCCCTGATCGCCCGCGGCCGCCGCCCGCTCGTCCAGTCGACGGCGGACCGCGGGTTCGTCGAGGGCGGCGGGATTTCTGCCGGACCCGCCCCCGAAGGGCTCACCGCCCAGCGCGACCGCGAACTCCAGCCGCACCAGGTCCGGGTCGAGCGAGCGCAGTCGTCGCACCTCGTCCTCGAAACCGAGCAGTTCGCCCGTGGGCGAGGGGAAGAAGAACTCCGGGAAGTAGGAGCGGAAGGCGAAGGAGAACACGTCGATCTCGCGTTTCAGCGCCGGCGACAGCCGGCGCATGGCCCGCACCCAGGCGTGCTGGACGGGATGGTGCTTGGGTTCCACGAGCACGTGCAGGCTCAGTACCGCCTCCATCGACGGCGAGTACGAGAACCCCACGAGTTCGGCGCCGGACGCCGGGATCCGGAAGGTGATGGTCACGGCGACATCATCACCGCTGCCGCACGGAGGATCTCGCACCGGCCGGACCGCCGTACGGCGGGTCGAGCGGCGGCGGTTCCCGCCGTCCGCACCCACGACGGCTGACCGCACCTCCTCCCGGGGCAACGAGGCGACCACGCCGGACCGCCCCGGTACTAAGATCCGCATTATGGCGCTGACGACGCACGACGTGGACCGGTTCGAGGCGACACGACCCCGTCTGGAGGCGATCGCGTACCGCCTCCTGGGATCGGCGGTCGAGGCGGAGGACGCCGTGCAGGAGACGTTCCTGCGCTGGCAGGCGGCCGACCCGGACCGCATCGAGGTCCCCGAGGCGTGGCTGACGAAGGTGCTCACCAACCTGTGCCTCAACCAGCTCACCTCGGCCCGCGCACGCCGGGAGACGTACGTGGGCCAGTGGCTGCCCGAGCCGCTGCTCGCCGGTGACCCGATGCTGGGCCCCGCCGACACGGCCGAACAGCGCGAGTCCGTCTCGTACGCGGTCCTCACCCTGTTGGAGCGCCTCAGCCCCAACGAACGGGCGGTGTACGTGCTGAAGGAGGCCTTCGACTACCCGCACCGGGAGATCGCCGAGATCCTCGACATCAGCGAGGCCGCCAGCCAGCAGATCTTCCACCGCGCGAAGAAGCACGTGGCCGCGGGCAAGGCCCGTACGGAGATCGACGAGGCGGCGGCCCGGCTGATCGTCGAGGAGTTCCTCGCGGCGGCCACCAGCGGGAGGACCGAGCCGCTGGTCAGGCTGCTGACCGCGGACGCGATCGCGGTCGGTGACGGCGGCGGCAAGGTCCCGGCACGCGCCAGGGCGTTCGAGGGCGCCGTCGCGGTCGCCACGTTCATGCGGGGCCTGTTCAAACCGGCTCCGGTCAAGCGGGCCCTGGTCGGCGGCTCGCCCGAGATCCACATCTCGACGGCCAACGGCGGGCCCGCGATCCTGGCGGTCGTGGACGGCCGGGTCGTCGGGATCATCTGTCTGGAGATCGGCGCGGACGGCATCCTCGCCTTCCGCAGTCAGGTCAACCCCGACAAGCTGGAACGCGCGACCGAGGTGTGGGCGGCCGGGGAGCACGGAGAACCCCTGTTCCACGCCTTCTGAGCCGCATACGGCACCGTTCTGCACACCGGGTCACACTCCCGCCGGGGAGTGTGACCTGCTTCATATCCCGATCCTGTCAGGAAAACGCGGGCTGCCCGGTTCAAGGGGCGTAACCGAGCAGCGCAAGCGGCAGACCCGCGCAGACAGGAGCAGACCATGCAGCACCGCATCATCGTCCTCGGAGCCGGCTACACCGGAGCCTCCGCCGCCGGGCGCCTCGCCAAGCGGCTGCACCGGGCCGACGTCGCCATCACCCTCGTCAACTCCGAGCCCGACTTCGTCGAACGCGTCCGGATGCACCAGCTCGCGGCCGGCCAGGAGCTCACGTCCCGCCCCTTCGCGGAGATGTTCGCGGGCACGGGCGTCGAGGTGAGGGTCGCCGAGGTCGCCGGCGTCGACGCCGACCGCAGGACCGTCACCGTGTCCGACGCGCACGGCGCCGGGCCGCAGGAACTGGAGTACGACACCCTCGTCTACGCCCTCGGCAGCGGCTGGAACCCCCAGGGCGTCCCCGGTACCGCCGAGCACGCCCATGAGATCTCCAGCCGCCCCGGAGCGCTCCGGCTGCGCGAGCGGCTGGCCCGGCTGGACGCGGGACAGCCCGTGGTGATCGTCGGAGGCGGACTCACCGGTCTGGAGGCCGCGACCGAGATCGCCGAGTCCCGCCCGGACCTGGACGTGGCCCTGGTCGCTCGCGGCGGCTTCGGCGACTGGCTCTCCGACAAGGGCCGGGCGCATCTGCGGAAGGTCTTCGCCGGACTCGGGATCACCGTGCACGAGCACACCGCCGTCACCGCCGTCGAGGCCGACCATGTCCTGACGGACGGCGCGTCCCTCCCGGCCGCCGTCACCGTGTGGGCCACCGGCTTCGCCGTCCACCCGATCGCCGGGGCGAGCACGCTGGAGGTCTCCGGCACGGGCCAGATCGTGGTCGACGCGAACCTGCGCTCGGTCTCGCACCCCGAGGTGTACGCCATCGGCGACGCGGCCCTCGTGCAGGGCCCCGGAGACAAGCCGCTGCGGATGTCGTGCGCCTCGGGCGTGCCCGGCGCGTGGCTGGCCGCCGACACCGTCGCGGCCCGCCTCACCGGCGCGAAGCCGCCGGAGAACTCGATCCGTTACTTCCAGCAGTGCATCTCGCTCGGCCGCAAGGAGGGGCTCATCCAGTTCGTCACCGCGGACGACCGGACGCTCCCCAAGGCTCTCACCGGCCGCCTCGCCGCCCTCTACAAGGAGATCATCTGCAAGGGCGCGGCCTGGGCCGTCGCCCACCCGACCGTGGGCATGCCGGTCCGCCGCCGGCGAACGGTACGGCCGGCGGACCAGGCGGGTGCGTACGCGCCTCAGGGGCAGGCGGAGTCGGCGGTGAAGGCCGCGGCCTGACCCCACCGCGACGGCCCGGCCCCCGGTACTCCGGGGCGTCCGGGCCGCCTCCGCGCAGGGCTGTCGTCACGTCGAACCCCGGGTCGTCGCAGGTTGATCCGGGGGCGTCGCAGGTTGATCCATGGGCTCGGCCTCCGGCAGCGCCGGATGGTCGGTCGGATAGAGCCCGGCCGCGAAGCCGTACACCACATCGCCACCGCGCGGGAGTTGTGCGTAGTCGTTGGCCAGGTCCAGGACCCGCAGCCAGAACTCACGGGCCTGCTCCCGCGGGATCCGTACGTGCCGCACGATCGAGAAGAGTCGGTCTGCCTGGTGTGCGGGGGCCGACTCGGTGGCGGCGGTGGCGAGATCGTTGTTGCAGTACGGCGGGGCGCCCCCGTCGGCAGGACTGATCGTGCCGACGCGGAAGATGCGCGCCGTGCGGCCGTAGTAGCGCTCTTCGATGGCTCGCACCCGGCGGGTCCGCACGACCTTCAGCAGCCGGGCATCCGCCAGGGCGCTCACGTGGTGCGCGACCGTGCTCTTGGGGCGGCCGAGTGCGGCGGCCAGTTCGCTCACGGTCGCGGCGCGTTCGAGGAGCAGTTCGAGGATGGCGTTGCGCAGCGGGTTGGCCAGCGCGCGGAGCTGGGCCGGGGCCGTCACCTCTGTGACGTCGGCAAGGTCGTAGTCGGGGAGGCGGGTATTGTTCGACACCTCTCGATTATTCTAGAGTTCCGGATCATTCGCCACCCAAAGGAGTTCGGGCATGACAGAGGTCGTACTGTTCCATCACTCGCAGGGGCTGACCCCCGGAATCGCTGCTTTCGCCGACGAACTCCGCGCGGCCGGCCACACGGTCCACACGCCCGACCTCTTCGAAGGGCGCACGTTCGGCTCCGTCGAGGAGGGCATGGGCTACGTGAAGGAGGTCGGCTTCGGGGAGATCACCGAGCGCGCCGTCCGCGCGGCCGGCCTGCTGCCGCAGGACGCCGTCTACGTCGGCTTCTCACTCGGTGTGGTTCCGGCCCAGAAGTTGGCGCAGACACGGGCGGGCGCGCGGGGCGCGCTCCTGTTCCATGCCTGCATCCCCGTGTCGGAGTTCGGTGCGGTATGGCCCGCCCATGTGCCGGTACAGGTGCATGCCATGGAGGCCGATCCGTTCTTCACCGAGGACATCGACGCCGCCCGCGCCCTGGTCTCCGAGTGCGCTGACGCGGAGATGTTCCTGTATCCCGGAGACCAGCACCTGTTCGCGGACAACTCGCTGCCGTCCTACGACCCGGACGCCGCCAAGCTCCTGACCCGACGGGCGATCGAGTTCCTCGGCGCGCGGTAGGCCGTGGGCGGGTCCCGGACGCGTGAAGGTCGTCAGGGGTGGCGGGGCCCGAGGCCGAAGGCGCAGGGCCGCGACCGGCTCCAAGACCCGCCCCGCCACCGGAGCAAGCGTCGGACAGGGCCGGCACGCATGGAGACCGAGATCGCGCTGGCCTCACTCTTCGCCCGTTTCCCCGGTCTGACCCTCGGTGCGGCACCGAGCGAGCTGCGACGGCGGCCCTCGATGCGATCCCGCGGACTGGTCGCCCTTCCGGTCCGCACCGCCCAAGCGGCCGCCGACGGCGTGTGAGGCCGGGACACCGGAACGGGGACGTACGCCTGCTTGACTCTCCCATGAAGGGAGAGTCGAAGGTGGAGCGCATGCGTACGGACGACGGGTCGCGGCCCACATGGAGCATCGGTGCCGTGGCGCGGCAGGTCGGGCTGCCGGTGAAGGTGATCAGGCACTGGTCGGACCGGGGCGTCGTGGCGCCGGTCGGCCGGACCGCCGGCGGTTACCGCCGCTACGACACCAGCGCGGTGGCCCGGCTGCACCTGGCCCGGACCCTGCGGGACCTGGGACTGGGGCTCGGTGAGATCCGGGCCGCTCTGGACCGTGGGGACGGACTCGCGGAGGTGGCGGCCGCCCACGCCGATGCTCTGGAGACACAGATCCGCCGCCTGCGGGCCCGTCAGGCCGTTCTGCGCACCGTCACCCGCCGCACGACTGCCGAAGGACTCGCCCGTATGACCAGGACCGCCCACATGTCCCCCGACGAACGTCACAGGCTCGTCCACGGCTTCCTCACCGAGACGCTCGGCGACCTGGACGTTCCTCACTTCCGCGAGGGACTGCTCTCGGCCGGCGCCGACCTGCCCGACCGTCCCAGCGACGAGCAGGCCGAAGCCTGGCTGGAACTGGGCGAGCTGGTCGCCGACGGTGAGCTGGGCCGCGCCGTGCGTCGCGTCGCGGAGTACTCCGCCCGTCATGCGCGGGGGGCTCAGGACCCCGCCATGGCCGAGGAGATGCGTGCCCTCACCGACACCTGGACCGGGCGCGTCAGCACGGCGATGCGGGCCGGCACGGCAGCGGACTCCCCCGCTGCCGACCCGGTCGTCGCCGACGTCGTCGCCGCCTGGCTGCCCAGCCGCTCGAACACGGACGCCGCCCTGACCTCGGACGGTGCCACGGCACGCGCGCGCCTGCTCGACCAGCTCACCGCGGCGGCCGAGCCCACTGTCGAACGCTTCTGGCACCTGCTGTGCGTCCTCGGCGGCCGCCCCGCGCCCGCCGGGATCGCCGAGGAGGGCCGGTGGCTGACCACCGCCCTGCGCGCGAACCCGGTGCCCGGCGAGCGCGAGGCCCGTCTCGACGCCCTCTACGAGGACGGGACCGACCCCTGGCCGGGCGGTGTCCTGGACGCGTTCGCCCGCGTCCAGGACACCGTCGGCACGCTCGTCCACGCCACGACGCCCGGCCACTTCGGCCTGCCGACCCCCTGCGAGGACTGGACCGTACGGGATCTTCTCGACCATCTGGTGTGGGAGCACCTCATCTGGGGCGGGCTGGCCCAGGGAGCGCCCCCGGCCGTCGGCCACACCGAGGACCACCTCGGTGACGACCACGTCGCCGCTTTCGGGACCGCCGCCGCCGGGGCCCGCGACGCCTTCCGGCAGCCGGGCCTGCTGGAGCGCTCCTTCGGCCCCGCCCCCGGCCGGCGTGTGGTCGAGCAGCTCCTCATCGAACTGCTCGTCCACGGCTGGGACCTCGCGACCGCGCTCGGCCGCGACCGCGACCTGGAGCCGCACATCGCGCGCGCCGCCCTGCCGGTCGTCCGGGACATCTACGGCACGCTGCCGCGTACCGCCGGCGGATCCTTCGCCCAGGCCCGGCCCGTCCCCGAGCACGCACCGGCCCTCGACCGGGTGGCCGCGTTCCTCGGCCGAGACGTCCCGGGCGGCGGTCGTCCGGCCTGAGTCACCGGTTCACCGGACGGTCAGGAACTGTTCTTCTCCCACGGCCGGCTCGGGCAGGGGTTCGGTGTTGCGGCTGCTGAGGCCGTCGAGGGAGATGCGCAGCAGGCGCCGCCACTGGCCCGGGTGGCTCTCGCCGGCCGTCAGGACGGCCTGGCTCAGGGAACCGCTGAGCAGGACCAGATCATCGGTGGTGACATCGGGGCGCAACAGCCCGGCGTCCATGCACCGGGTGCGCAGCTCGTCGATGAAGGAATAGCAGCGCTGGGCGCACGAGCTGGTGGGGCCGCCTCTGGCGGCGTAGCTCTCGACGACGGCGCGGTTGTGGGCCTGGGTGGTCAGCATCTGTTCGAAGAATCCGCTCAGTGCCTGCCAGGGGTCCTCGGTGGCGGTGGCCTGCTCGTGGGCGTCCGTGACCCAGGTCGGCGAAGACTTCCGCGCCGGCAGGGCGCCCCGGCCGCTGCCCGCCGACCCGGGGGCTCCGCTGCCCGCGGCGCGGCTGCGCACCCTTCTCGCCGGGACCCCTCGCAAGCTCACCGCCGACCGCGCGGTGGCCTGACCCCTCCCGGCACCCGCCCGGAGGAGCAGCGGGACGTGTCGCGGTCGGTGGGGCTGTCCTCGTTCGCCGGGCAGCCCCTCAGTCGTGGGCGACGACCGCGACGGGGCAGCGTGCGTGGTGGATGGCCGCGTGCGCCACGTGGTCCAGATGGTGCGTGGCACCGTGCTGGTGCGTGCGCCGTCCGACGACCAGCAGCGCGGCGCCCTCCGCGGCGTGCACGACGGCCTTGGCGGGGCTCGTGAGGCGGATGCTGTCCTCCGCCTCCACCTGCGGGTACTTCTCGCGCCAGGGCTTCAGTGCCCGGCTCAGCTCCTCCCGGGCCTTGCGGGTCAGCTCCTCGGTGACGCCGTGGTCGGCGCCCCAGGGCATCCGCGCGTGGAGCGGCACGCTGTGCCCCTGGACGGCGAGGAGGGGGATGTCCCGGGCCGCGGCGCTGTGGAAGGCGAAGTCGAGCAGCTCGTCCCGGGATCCGTGGGCCTCCATCGCCACGACGACCTTGTCGCCGGCGGTGGGGGCGGGCTGATTGCCGTCCGGCTCCGAGCGGACCAGGATCACGGGCCGTACGGCCCGCGCCACCACCGGCAGGCTGACATCACCCATGAGATAGCTCTCGGTCGACCCCAGCCCGCGCGAGCCCAGCACCAGCATCTCGGACTCGGAGGCGGCCCGCAGCAGCGCCTCCCGCGCGTCGTCGGCGACCAGGCTGCCGACGACGGACAGCCCGGGATGGCGTGTGCTCAACTCCGCCTGCGCGGTGTGGACCAGGCGCTTGGCCCAGTAGTTCTGGTCGACCTCGGCGCGAGCACCGGCCGGTTCCGGTGCCAGCAGCGGCCATGCGTGCATCAGACGCAGGGTGAGCCTGCGTTTCTCGGCCTCCTCGGCGGCCCAGCGGGCGGCGGCGAGACTCTCCGGTGAACCGTCCAGGCCCACGGTGACGACTGGTTCCATGGCGGCGGCCTCCTTCTCGGACGAGGCCGGGTACGCCGGTGGCCGACGGCGACGAGTCCGTCCGCCCGTCCGGCCCGGACCTCGCCGACATGCCGAGCGGGTGCTGTGTCCCTCCCTCGACAACTACCCCAATCCCGGCGGCCTCGCATGTGGAGCCGCTCCGGATCAGGTGGCGGTGAGTTCGGCGGCGCCGAAGGAGACGTCGAAGCGGTCGCACCAGATGGTGACGCTGGTGTACGCGGAGGGGTCGACGTCGTCGGGCAGCGGATAGTTCTGGGATCCCTTGTTGCCCTTGAGCCTGCCGAGACTGACGTACGCGCCGTCGTCGAAGACGTGCCAGCCCGCCCGGCCCTCCTTGACGGGGGCGTCGGTCAGCCACACCCGCAGGTCGGGGCCGTTGCTGGTGTCGAGGTGCTCCAGGCGGACCACATGGGTGCCGTCGGCGAGTCGTACGAGTTTCGCCGTGCCCGTCGTCGTGTGCTCGTGGCTGATCAGCCCGCCGCTCGCCACGGTCAGGGGTCCGCTCGGCGCCGACGGGGAGGGCGATGCTCCCGCGGTCGATGCTCCCGCGGTCGAGGCTCCCGCGTCCGCGACTCCCGCGTCCGCCTCCGGCGTCGCTTCAGGGAGCGGGGAGGTCTCCACGACCGTTCCCGGCAGGGATTCGGTCACCGTCCGGTCCTGCCAGAGTTTCCACGGCTGGAACCAGTACAGTCCGGCGGCCACGCCCATGACCGTCACCATCACCAGACCGGTGATCAGTCGCTTCCTCGGCGTGTGCCCCATGACGATCCGTCCTTGCCTCTGTTTCGTGCGTCCCTGACGTCGTCCATTCAACGGGGAGCGCGGTCCCCGCGTCCCGGCTCCACCGATGACGAAACCCTTACGTCCGGGACCCGCACCGGTCGCCGTCTTACGGAACCGTGACATGCCGGGCGTGGCCCTGCGGTGCGGCCCGGGGCCGGCTCCAGCGTGGCCCGTATACGAGTACTGGTCACCGGCGGTGCCGGGTTCATCGGGTCCCATGTCGTCGACGCGTTGGCCGAACACGGTCACGAGCCCCTCGTGTTCGACAGCGCGGTGGACCCCGGCGCGGACGTGCGGGACGGGGCTGCCGTCCTCCGAGCGCTGGACGGGGTGGACGCGGTGTGTCATCAGGCGGCGATGGTCGGCCTCGGCACCGGGTTCGCCGACGCCCCCGCGTACGTCTCCCACAACGACCTGGGGACGGCCGTGCTGCTCACCGCCATGGCGGAGGCGGGCGTGCGACGGCTCGTGCTGGCGGGGTCCATGGTGGTGTACGGGGAGGGGCGGTACGCGTGCGTGCGGCACGGGGTGGTCCGGCCGGGCCCGCGGGAGGTCGCCGACCTGGAGGCCGGGCGGTTCGAGCCGCTGTGCCCGAGGTGCGGGGACGCGTTGTCGCCCTCCCTGGTGGCGGAGGACGCGCCGGTCGACCCGCGCAACGTGTACGCGACGACGAAGCTCGCCCAGGAGCATCTGGCTGCGGCCTGGGCCCGTGCGACGGACGGCACCGTGGTCTCGCTGCGGTACCACAACGTGTACGGGCCCCGGATGCCGCGGGACACGCCGTACGCCGGGGTGGCCTCCTTCTTCCGTTCGGCGCTCGCCCGCGGGGAGGCGCCCCGGGTGTTCGAGGACGGCCGTCAGCGGCGGGACTTCGTCCATGTCCGGGACGTGGCGGCGGCCAATGTGGCGGCGCTGGAGGCGGGAGCGGCCCCGGGCGCGCTGACCGCGTACAACGCCGGGAGCGGCGAGCCGCACACCGTCGGGGAGATGGCGGGGGCGCTGGCCGCCGCGTGCGGCGGACCCGAGCCGGTGGTCACCGGGGAGTACCGGCTCGGGGACGTCCGCCACATCACCGCCGACTCGTCACGGCTGCGGGCCGAGCAGGGGTGGAAGCCCGAGGTCGGATTCGTGGAAGGGGTGCGGGAGTTCGCACGGGCGGGGATGCGCGGCTCGTAGGCCCCTGGACCGGTGGTGCCGTCCGTGTTCAGGAGGCGGGCGCGGGCAGCACCACCTCGAAGCGGCAGCCGCCGGGGATGTTGTGCACGGTGGTGTGCCCTCGGTGGGCCTCCACGATGCCGCGGACGATGGCGAGGCCGAGGCCCGCGCCGGCCGGGGGTGTGCGGGCGTGCGTGCCGCGCCAGCCGGTGTCGAAGACGCGGGGCAGGTCCTCCTCGGCGATGCCGCCGCAGCCGTCGGTGACGGAGAGCACCACGCCGTGGGGGGAACGCTCGGCCGCCACCGCGACCGTGCCGTCGGCCGGGGTGCGGCGGATCGCGTTGACCAGCAGGTTGGCGAGGACACGGCTCATCTCCCGGCCGTCGACCTCGACCGGTACGGGTTCGACGCGTGCCCCGACGAGCCGCACCCCGTGTTCGCGGGCGAGCGGGTCGGCCCCGGCCAGGGCGTCGCCGACGAGGTCGTACAGCGACATCCGGGAGAGGGTGAGCGTCAGGCTCCCCGCGTGGATGCGGGAGAGTTCGAAGAGGTCGCCGACCATGCCGTCGAGGTTCTCGACCTCGGTACGGATCTGCCTGAGGTAGCGGTAGGGGTCGGCGGCGACCCCGTCCTCCAGGGCCTCGGCCATCGCGCGCAGTCCGGCCAGGGGGGTGCGCAGGTCGTGGGAGATCCAGGCGACGAGTTCCCGCCGGGAGGACTCCAGGGCGCGTTCGCGTTCCCTTGACGCGGCGAGCTTGGCGCTCGTGGCGGCCAACTCCTCTCCCAGCGCCGCGAGTTCGGCTGTGACCGGCCCGTCGGGGGCGGTGAAGTCGCCGCCGTCGCCGAAGGACCGCGCGGCGGTCTGGAGGGCCCGGCTGCGGGCGACGACCCAGCGGCCGAGCAGCAGCGCGGTGGCCAGTGAGACGACGGCGGCCATCGCGACGACCGTGGTGACGACGCTCAGGTCGTGCGGGGAGAGGAACATGGCCCAGGCGACGGCGAGGGTGCCGGCGAGCATGGCGGTCACGGCGACGGCGGCCACGACGGTGAGCGACGCGGTGAGCGAGCGGCGGCGCAGCGGCCACAGCGCGAGGGCGCCCAGCAGACCGGCGGCGACGGCGCCGAGGAACGCGTACAGCGCGATGAGCAGGGTGTCGCTCATGGGTCAGTCCTTCCTGTCTTCGGCCGGGGCGTGCTCCGCGTCGTCGTCGGCCGTGGTGTCTGCGGACTCGAAGCGGTACCCGACGCCCCACACGGTCCGGATCAGCCGGGGCTGCGCCGGGTCGTGCTCGATCTTGCCGCGCAGACGGCGGACATGGACGGTGACCGTGGACAGGTCCCCGAAGTCCCAGCCCCAGACCTCGCGCATCAGGTCCTCGCGGCTGTGGGCACGGCCCGGGTTGCGGAGGAAGAAGGCGAGGAGGTCGAACTCCCGCAGGGTCAGCGCGAGTTCGGCGCCATCGCGGGTGGCGTGCCGGGCGGCCGGGTCGAGACGGAGACCGGCCGCCGTCAACTGGCGGGCGTCGGACGCGGGCCGTGCGCGGCGCAGCACGGACTCGACGCGCAGGACCAGTTCGCGCGGGCTGAACGGCTTGGTGACGTAGTCGTCGGCGCCGACCTCCAGCCCCAGGATGCGGTCGTCCTCGTCGCCTCGGGCGGTGAGCATGATGACCGGGACCGGGCCGCGCGCCCTCAGCCGGCGGCAGACCTCCAGGCCGTCCATGCCGGGCAGCATCAGGTCCAGCACGACCAGGTCGGGCCGGTGCGCGGCGGCGCGGGCCAGCGCGGCCGGCCCGTCGCCCGCGCGGTCCACCGTGTATCCGGCCCGGTCGAGGTAGCCGGTGACGACCTCCGCGACCGTGGGGTCGTCGTCCACCACCAGCACGCGCGTGGCCGTCGGTCTGCTCGGTTGCTCTTCCATGCCGTCAGCCTCGCACCTCGCCCGGCGTCGGGTCCGTCCGGACCGTGCCCAGGTCCCCGACGTCCGCGTTTCGTAAGGACGCTGCGCCCGTTATGCGAACTTCGTCCTCGTAGGGTGAAAGCCGTGACTACCTCTCCCCCGCCTTCGGGCGTCGACGTCGTGCTCCCCTGCCTGGACGAGGCGGAGGCCCTGCCCTGGGTGCTGTCCAGGATCCCGGCCGGATGGCGTGCCCTGGTCGTGGACAACGGCTCGGCCGACGGTTCGGCGGACATCGCCCGTGAGCTGGGCGCGACCGTGGTGCACGAATCGCGCCGCGGCTTCGGCGCCGCCTGCCATGCGGGACTGGTCGCCGCCACGGCCGACATCGTGTGCTTCTGCGACTGCGACGCCTCCCTGGATCCCTCGCTCCTCGTCCCCTTCGTCACCGAAGTCGCCCACGGGCACGCCGATCTGGTGCTCGGCAGGCGGCGTCCTCGGGAGTGGGGCGCGTGGCCGGCCCACGCCCGGGCCGGGAACCTGGCGCTCGCCCGGATGCTGCGTCGCCGGACGGGTCTGCGTCTGCACGACCTGGGCCCGCTGCGGGCCGCGCGCCGGGAAGCGCTGCTCGGCCTCGCGCTGACCGACCGGCGCAGCGGCTATCCCCTGCAGATGGTGGTGCGCGCCGCCGACGCGGGCTGGCGCGTCACCGAGCACGACGTGCCGTACCTGCCCCGGAAGGGGACGTCGAAGGTGACCGGGACCTGGCGTGGCACCTGGCAGGCGGTACGGGACATGAGCCGTGTCCTCGGCGAGGCGCCCGAGCCGGCCCGGGCGGGGGTCCGCCGATGACCACCCTTCTCGTCATCGCCAAGGAGCCGAGGCCGGGCCGGGTGAAGACCCGGCTCACCCCGCCGTTCAGCCCGCGGGAGGCGGCGGCGCTGGCCGAGGCCGCCCTCGTGGACACCCTGTCCGCGGTGGCGGCGGCCCCCGCGGACCGCCGCGTCCTGGTGCTGGCCGGGAAGCCGGGCCCCTGGCTGCCGCCCGGCTTCGACGTCGTACCGCAGGGGGACGGCGGGCTCGACGAGCGGCTCGCCGCGGCCTTCGCGCTCTGCGACGGCCCGGCCCTCCTCATCGGCATGGACACCCCGCAGGTGACGCCGGAGCTGCTGGCCGTGGAACCGGGCGGGTGCGACGCGTACTTCGGTGCGGCCGAGGACGGCGGATTCTGGGCTCTCGGGCTCACCCGGCCGGACCCCGCGCTCCTGCGCGGGGTGCCCATGTCGACCCCCGTCACGGGTGCGGTCCAGCGCGCCCGGCTGGTCTCCGCCGGCCTGCGGGTCCGGGATCTGCCGGTCCTGAGAGACGTCGACACGGCCGCCGACGCCGAAGCCGTCGCCGCGGTCGCGCCGCACAGCCGGTTCGCGGCGGAGCTGTCCCGGCTGCGCGCGGTCAGCAGCCGATGAGCGGGCCGGGGCAGGACACCGTGGCGCGGCCGGACTGGTCCTCGGACCCCTACGCCGACGCCCTGCGCTCCGGACGGGGCCCGCTCTTCCTGCGCCGGGGCGACGGCTGGCTGCTGCCACTGGAGGTGGAGCGGTGGTGCGCCCGCGCCGACACGGTGGACCTCCAGGTCCTGGAGCGGTGCGAGGGCGCCGTCCTCGACGTGGGGTGCGGGCCGGGCAGGCTGGTCGCCGAACTCGCCGCCCGCGGGCGGCCCGTGCTCGGTGTCGACATCAGCCCGGCCGCCGTCGCCCGCACCCAGCGGCTCGGTGGCCAGGCCCTCACCCGCTCGGTGTTCGACCCGCTGCCGGGTGAGGGGCGCTGGGACACCGTCCTGCTCCTCGACGGCAACCTCGGTATCGGCGGCGACCCCTCCGCCCTGCTGCGCCGGATGGCTCAACTACTGCGCACAGAAGGGCTGTTGATCGTCGAGACGGTGCCGATGGACGTGGACGAGCGGGCCGAGGTCCGTCTCGTGAGCGGTGTCGGTACCGAGGCGGAGGGCGAGGCCGCGTTCCCCTGGGCCCGCCTCGGCACACCCGCACTGCTGCGGCACGCCCGCCCGCAGGGCTGGCGCGCCGCCGATCAGTGGACCGCGGGCGGACGCTCCTTCGTCGCCCTGCGCACCCGCAGCGCCAGCAGCAGAGCCGAGCCGGCGAAGAGCAGGGCCGTGATCAGCAGCCAGCGGCCGAGGAAGCCACTCGCCGGCATCCCGGTGGCGGACTCGTAGCGGTCCGCCACCCGCCCGCTGATCAGGGGGAACCACACCAGCAGCAGGAGTCCGGACAGGGCCGCGGGCACACGGACGTACGCGGCCCTGCCCTGGCCTGCCGAGGGCAGGGGCGGCACCCCCACCCGGTGAGCGGCGGCGGACATCGCGCGGACGAGCGCCCGGTCCGCCGCCGCGTACAACGGCAGCAGAAGCAGATCGTGGACCACCGCGGCGCCCACGAACCACACCGCGACGGCGAGCCAGTCGTCCTGGAGCAGCCGCACCCCCGCATACCCGGCGAGCGCGAACGAGCAGGCCAGGAGCAGCAGGGGGAAGGGACTGCCCAGCGGCGGACGGTACTTTCCCATCACAGGTCTCCGAACGTCATACGGGCCACCCACTTGGTGTTGAGCACACCGGGCGCGGCCGGCACGATGATCCGCGCCGGATGGCCGTGGTCGGGGGACAACCGCTCGCCGTTGACGTCCAGGGCCAGCAGGGAGCGCGGGTCGCGGACCTGGTTGGCCCGCAGGGCGGCCCGGCGGAAGGCGCCGTGCCGCTGGAGGGACTCCACCAGGACGTCGGGGGCCGCGCCCACCGGGTGTCCGACGAGCGCGGCGAGGTCGGCCAGGCGCACGCCCCGCCACCACTGGTCGGAGGTGGACCAGCCCTCCACGCAGGCGATCGGCAGCGCCGCACTGTGCTGGGGCAGTTCCAGCAGCTCGGCGCGGCTCAGCCGCACGGTTCCCGAAGGTCCCGTGACGACCAGCCGCCACGCCTCCTCGCTCGTCTCGGCCGGGCTGATCCCCCTGGACGCGGCCGTCTTGTTGATCTGGAAGCCGTTGGGCCCGCCGCCCGGTTCGGGGCCGCCGTGCGGGGCGAGGAGGGCCGTGCGCCGCAGCGGGCCGTCCACGGTCTGCCCCACGGTCGTCCCGAGCAGCAGCAGCGAGCCGCCCCCGACCAGCCACACGGCCCCACGCCGCGACACCGTGGGCTCGGCCGGGTCCGGGGAGACCAGCGAGGGCTCCTCCGGCGACTCCACGGGCGGTACCCCCGCCGCCTCGCCCGCCCGCATCCGGCGCAGATTGCGTACGGCGGCCGGCCCGCGCAGCACCACATGCACCACGAACGCCGCGACGAACACCCACGCCCCGTAGAAGTGCAGCGGGTAGAAGGAGCCGGGGAAGACGTAGTCGAGCTGCACGTTCAGCACTCCGGTGACGAACTCGAACAGCACACCGCCGACCAGCAGGAGCAACGAGATCCGCTCCAGGGCATGGGCCACCGACCGCGCCGGAGGCAGCTGGAACAGCCGCGGCACCACCGACCAGAGCTTCGCCAGCAGGACCGGGACCAGCGCGATCCCGAGCGTGACGTGCACGCCCTGCGTCAGCCGGTACAGCCAGTGCGGGTTCGTCGGCCAGGGGAACAGATAGAAGCCGAGGAGCCCCTTGTCCGGGGTCTTGTCGTTCACCGGGGACAGATCCGGGTTGTAGGCGGCGTACGACAGCAGCCCGGTCACGAACAGCACGGTGATCCCGGCGAGCAGGACCAGGCCGAGGAGCGAGGTGAACCAGGGGCCGCGCAGCGGGCTGCGCCAGAAGGCGGGCGAGGAAGGGGACCGTTGCATGCCCCCGACGCTAGGCCCGCGGCACCCGGTGAGAGGGTGCGCGACTCATGACGAAACGCTGACGTCCGCGCCTGTCGGGCGGACCCCGGCGCCCTTGCGGCCTAACGTCTCCCAGCGTGAACCGCGATCTCCGCCGCGACCTGTACGCCGTCGCCGCCGCCGCTCTGCTCGTCGTGACGGCCGCGACGGTCGGCATCGCCGTCAAACGCGCCGAGGACGTCCTGCACGTCGGCTGGCCGCCCCTGTACGCCGTCTGGCTGCCGCACACCGGCCCCGGCACCCCCGCCGCGATCGCCGTGGCCGTCGCCGTCGTCGCGTACGGCCCCCCGCTGGCCGCCCGGCTGCCCTGGCGCCCGCTCCTGTGGAGCGTGTGGGCCGCCGCCCTGGCATGGACGTTCTCCCTCGCCCTCGTCGACGGGTGGCACCGGGGCATCGCCCGCAGGCTGACGACCCGGTACGAGTATCTGCAGGTCATCGACCGGTTCGACGACATCCCCGCGACCCTGCGGAGCTTCACCGACCACATCCTGCTCGGCACCGCCGACCACTGGCCCCCGCATGTCGCCGGCCATCCTCCGGGAGCCACGCTCACCTTCGTCCTCCTCGACCGGATCGGCCTGGCCGGCGGAGGCTGGGCGGGTGCCTTCGTCATCACCGTCGGGGCGACCGGCACGGTCGCGGTCCTCCTCACCGTCCGGACGCTGGCGAGCGAGGCGCTGGCCCGCCGGGCCGCCCCGTTCCTGGTCCTGGCCCCGGCAGCGGTGTGGATGGGCACCTCGGCGGACGGGTACTTCGCGGCGGTCGCCGCCTGGGCCGTGGCGTTCCTCGCCCTCGCGGTGACGGGACACCGGCCGCGGCCCACCGCCTTCCTCTCCGGACTCCTCTTCGGCCTCGTCCTCTACCTGTCGTACGGCCTCACCCTGTTCGCCGTGATAGCGGCCGCCGTCCTGCTCCTCGGCTCCCGGAGGGCGGCGGTCCTCCCCTTCGCGCTCGCCGGACTCGCCGTCGTCCCGCTCGCGTTCACCCTGGCGGGCTTCGACTGGTGGGAGGCGTACCGCCTGCTGGTCGAGCGCTACCACCAGGGCGCCGGCGGCTTCCGTCCGTACGTCTACTTCGTGTGGGCCAACCTCGCCTGCACGGTCCTCGTCGTGGGCCCGGCCACGGTCGCGGGACTGCGCCGCACGGGCGCCCTCCTCGGCCGGTGGCACGCCTCGCCCGTCCCCGAGCGCCGTACGGGCCTGCTCCTGGCCGCAGCCCTGCTCATGCTGCTCGTCGCCGACCTGTCGGGCATGAGCAAGGCGGAGACGGAACGGATCTGGCTGCCGTTCGCGCTGTGGCTGCTCGCGTCCGGCGCCTTCCTCGACCGCCCCCGTGTCTGGCTGGTCTCCCAGGCGGCGCTGGGTCTGCTCCTCAACCATCTGCTGCTGACGGGCTGGTGAGGGGGCGGCGTCGGTCCGTCCCGGGCTCCCGGCCGGCCTTCGACGACCGGGCCTCGGTGCGGTTCAGCGGTGCTCGGGGTTGTCCGCGCCCGGTCGGCAGCCGGCGTCCCACTCCGTACGCTGGTTGCCGTGGGCGGGGAAGCCTCCGGCGCGCTTGAGCATGGCCGCCAGGTGCATGAGGTTCCAGGTCATGAAGGCGGTGTTGCGGTTGGTGAAGTCGTTCTCCGGACCGCCCGACCCCGGATCGAGGTACGAGGGGCCCGGCCCCGCCGCTCCGATCCAGCCCGCGTCGGCCTGCGGTGGGATCGCGTACCCGAGGTGCTGCAGGCTGTAGAGGACGTTCATGGCACAGTGCTTGACCCCGTCCTCGTTGCCGGTGATCAGGCACCCGCCGGCCCGCCCGTAGTAGGCGTACTGGCCCTGGGGGTTGAGCAGGCTGGAGCAGCTGTACAGGCGCTCGATGACCTGCTTGGTGACGGAGCTGTTGTCACCCAGCCAGATGGGGCCGGCCAGCACCAGGATGTCCGCGGCCATCACCCGCTCGTACAGCGCGGGCCAGGCGTCGGTGGCGAACCCGTGCTCGGTCATGTCCGGGTACACACCCGGCGCGATGTCCTCGTCGACCGCCCGGACGAAGTCCGTGGCCACCCCCTGCGCCTCCATGATCGCCCTGCTCCTGGCCACGAGTCCCTCGGTGTGGCTGACCTGGGGTGAGGGCTTGAGCGTGCAGTTGATGAACAGGGCGCGCAGGTCGTCGAAGCGGTAGCTGTTCCCGGTGGACGGAGCGGACGGTTCGGCCATGGCGACTTCCCAGGGAGAGAGCGGACAGGGGTGGGCGGGCGGCACTCCGCGCGCCCGCACAGCAGCTTCTCGCGGAGTACGGGCACTGTCCCGCTGCGACGCACCGGCCGATGTTCGCGGTCCCGTCCCCCGGCAGGCGGAGCCGGCGGTGACAGGCGTGTACTGGAGGGAGGGAGGTCCCGCGGGCAGGGCCGTCCCGCCTCCGTGCGGGGCCCGCCGGCCCGGCGCACGCCCGGTCCCGGGCTGCCGGGGCCGACGACCTCGGGAAGGGAGCTGGAACCATGGCAGCACAGACAGTCCCCCCGGACATGAACCCGGCACGGCCGGTACAACCGGTCCGGGTGACCGCCATCTGTGATCCACAGCTGTCGCGCTGGCTGTGGCTGGTGAAGTGGCTGCTCGCGATCCCCCACTACGTCGTCCTGGTCTTCCTGTGGGTGGCGTTCACGGTGGTGGGCGTGGTGGCGTTCTTCGCGATCCTGTTCACCGGCCGCTATCCGCGCACCCTGTTCGACTTCACCACCGGGGTGCTGCGCTGGAGCTGGCGGGTGGCCTTCTACACGTACGGCGCCCTGGGCACCGACCGCTACCCGCCCTTCACCCTCGCCGAGGTGCCGGACTACCCGGCCCATCTGGACGTGGCGTATCCCGAGCAGCTGTCCCGCGGTCTGGTGCTGGTGAAGTGGTGGCTCCTGGCCATCCCCCAGTACCTGGTCCTGGGCATCATCGGGGGCGGTATCCACGTCACCTGGAGCTCGGGAGGGCTCATCGCGCTCCTGACGTTCTTCGCCGGCGTCGCTCTGCTCTTCACCGGCGTCTACCCGCGCGGCATCTTCGACCTCGTGATCGGCCTCGACCGGTGGGTGCTGCGGGTGGCCGCGTACGCGGCCCTCCTCACCGACGTCTACCCGCCGTTCCGGCTCGACCAGGGCGGCGGCGAACCCGCGTCACGCCCGTGAACCGGACTCGGGCACGGTGATGTGCGGCCGCCCGGCCCGGACCCGTCCTTGGGTCCGCAGGTCCCCGGGCGGGGCCGACCCGACCACGGAGGGGTGGCCGCCGGAGGTGAAGAGCGGGTCGGAGGCGGACTCTCCGCCCGCGTGGCCGTCCGCAGGGCCGTTCTCCCGGAGGACCGGGGCCGATCGGCCCTACCGCGGGCCCGCCCGGCCGCCGTTCCATGGAGGACGTCCATGCCCCAGTCCGACAGCCCTCCTCACCCGCGCGGAAGACCATGATGCCGATCAGCAACCACCAAGGAGCCGCCGTGGCCCGGCGGTCGGTCGACCTCGACAGCGACGAGGCACTGCGGCTGCTCGGCACCGTGTCGTTCGGGCGGATCGTCTTCACCCGGCACGCGCTGCCGACCGTCCGCCCCGTCAACCACGTACTGGACCGGGGCGAGATCGTGATCCGGACCCTGGAGGGGGCGGCGCTGACCGCCCGCGCGCAGGAGGCGGACGACCGGGGCGTCGTGGTGGCCTACGAGGCCGACGTCATCGACCCCGACACCCACCTCGGCTGGAGCGTCGTCGTCACCGGCTACGCCCGCCCGGTCACCGACCCCGAGGAACTGGCCCGCTATCGGGCGATGCTGCGCCCCTGGGTGAGCGGCACCATGGACCACGCCGTCCGTATCCGTCCGGACCTGGTCACCGGCATCCGTCTCATGACCGTCGACCGAGGCGGCTGACGACGGCCCGTACCGGACATGCATGGTGTGAATCTCTCAAAATCACTCGATAGAAGGACAGTTGCCGACAAACAGCGGCCCGCCCCGCCTGGATGCAGTGGGATGACCCGATCGTCAGGGAAGGCGGGTGGGGCGGGCATGGACAACTTCGTCCCGGTGGCGCAGGCGCGGCGCGCCGAGGCCACCGACCGGGAGTGCTGCCACTGCGGTGCGCGACCGGATCACGAGGGCGGACCGAGTGTGGTCGAGGAGCGGTTCCGGGGGCTGCTGGAGGCGGCGCCGGACGCCATGGTCATCGTCGACGACACGGGCACCATCCGGCTGGTCAACGCGCAGACGGAGGCCCTGTTCGGCTATCGGCGGGAGGAACTGCTGGGCCGGCCGGTCGAGCTGCTCATCCCGCACCGGTTCCGTGAGCATCACACCCGCCACCGCGTCGGCTACGCCGCCAACCGCCAGGTGCGCCCGATGGGCGCCGGACTCGAACTGCACGGCCTGCGCAGGGACGGCACCGAGTTCCCGGTCGAGATCAGCCTCAGTCCGCTGGAGACCGCCGACGGACTGCTGGTGTCCGCCGCCGTCCGTGACGTCAGTGACCGCAAGGCCGCCGAGCGGCGCATCAACGAACTCGCCGCGCTCGTCGAGTCCTCCCAGGACGCGATCCTCGCCAAGACCCTCGACGGCCACATCACCTACTGGAACGCCGCCGCCCACCGGCTGTACGGCTACACCGCCGAGCAGGCCATCGGCCGCCACATGTCGTTCCTCGCCCCGGCGGACCGCAGGGACGAGATCAGCGCGCTCATGGAGCGGCTGCGGCGGGGTGAGAAGGTCGAGCACTTCGAGACGCTGCGGGTCACCCGGGCCGGGGGGCTGCTGGACGTCGACGTCACGCTGTGGCCGACCAGGGACACCGACGGCACGGTCGTCGGCGCCTGCGCCATCGTGCGGGACATCAGCGACCGCAAGCGCGCGGAAGCCGAACTCACGGCCCTGTACGAACAGCAGCGGCACATCGCGCTCACCCTGCAGCGCAGCCTGATGGGGACCCCGCCCGCGATCGCCGGGCTGGCCACGGCGAGCCGCTACCGGCCCGCCACCCAGGGCGCGGGCGTCGGCGGCGACTGGTTCGACCTCGTTCCGCTGGGCGCGGGCCGGGTCGGCGTCCTGATCGGCGACGTCATGGGCCGCGGTCTGGAGGCGGCCGCCGTGATGGGACAGTTGCGGTCCGCCGCGCACGCCCTCGCCAAGACCGGTATGCAGCCCCGTCAGTTGATGCAGGCCCTCGACACCTGTGTCGCCGACCTCGACGTCCCCGACCAGCTCGTCACCTGCTGCTACCTGGTCGTCGCCCCGGACACGGGCACCGTGACCGCCTGTTCGGCCGGCCATCTGCCGACTCTGGTCGCCTCGCCCGGCGACGGCGTCCGCCGGCTCACCACCCCCGTCAACGCGCCCCTCGGGGTCGGCGGCATCCTCTACCAGCAGTCCTGTGAGGAGATCCCGCCGGGAGCGACGCTGGTCCTCTACACGGACGGGCTGGTCGAGACGCCCGGCAGCGACATCGACGACCACATCGGCGAACTCGTCTCCTGCCTCGACGGGTTCTTCCTCCGCGACTCGTGTCTGGAGGCCGCCGCCGACCACGTGCTCGCCCGGCTGCTGCCCGACGTCGTGAGCCACAACGACGACGTCACGCTGCTCCTCGCACAGCTGCCGGCCGCTCCGCTCGCGTCCGTCACCACGGATCTGCCCGCCGTGCCCTCCTCGGTGCCCGAGGGCCGCGCGTTCCTCACCAAGGCTCTCGCCTCCTGGGAGGTCGCCGAGCCGGCCGACCACGCGCTGCTGCTGCTCTCCGAGACCCTGACGAACGCCGTCCAGCATGCCGAGGGCCCGGTCGGCCTGCGGGTGTGCCGTACCGCCACGGACCTGACGGTCGAGGTCAGCGACAGCAGTCCGCAGCTCCCCCAGCCCCGTCTGGCGGCCGAGGACGAGGAGTCGGGGCGTGGGCTTCATCTGGTCCGCGCGCTGTCCGACAACTGGGGGGTACGCCCCACGGACGACGGAAAGACCACCTGGTTCACCGTCAAGCTGGCGTAGCCGGGCGGTCCGGGCGGGCCTGCGGTGCGGAGGAGTCGTCGAGGAACTCACGGATCGCGAAGCCCGCCAGCGTGATCACCGCGGTCCACACCACGACGGCCGTGGTCGGATAGGTCCAGGTGAAGAGAACCACCGCCGCGATCAGCAGGATGGCGACGCCGATCCAGTGCTTGAACCGATGGACGAACCGGCCGACCGGTCCCGTGCGGAACCCGGCCGAGGCGGCCACGTCGCGCAGCGCGCCGATGCTCCTGCGGCAGCCCGTGCGCGCCAGCACGGCGGGTCGGGACGGTCCGGCGAGGAAGGCCGCGACGGCGACGAACAGGGCCGTAGCGCCCAGGGCTCGCGTCCCGGCCCGCAGGAACTTGACCACGGCGTCGTACACGGCCCCCGCCGCCGCCTGGGATGTTCCCGGGGGCAGCCGGTCGAGGTAGATGTCGCGGAAGACGGTCAGGGAGATGCCGAGGACCAGCATGGCGAGGAAGACCGCGAGACCCGCGCCGATCACGGCATGCCGGCGGTTGAAGGCCACGTACACACCGGCGGCGGCGACGAGGAGCGCGATGACGGGCAGCCAGCCGCCGAGGATCTCCAGCACCCGTACATAGCTCTTGATCTCGCCGATGTCCTTCGAGGCGAAGACCACGAAGTCCGTCTTCACGTCCGGGATCTTCGCGGCGGGCGCGAACCCGGCGTCGACCAGCTTCTCCTTGACCTGCTGGACGATGGGGCCGACGTCGACGACGACCTGGTTGTCCTTCAGCGCGACGGCACCGCCGGACTCACCGGTCAGGGCCTCGTCCACGGCCGCGTGCGCCCTGCGGTTGGCCTGCACCCAGACCTTCTCGAAGGCGCTGCTGGACACCACCCGCTCCACCGTGCTGCTGACCAGCTGCCGCAGCCCGCTCTCGATCGGGCCGTCCAGGTTCTTCAGCAGGTCGGCGGCCTTCGGCGGCACCCCCTGCTGGGAGGCCGCGTCCGTCAGCTGGGCGACCAGCGCGTCCACGTCGACGCGGTCCAGCACGGCGTCGGTGACCCGGTTGGTGACGGCCCGCTGCACATCGGGATTCGAGGCGAGCGGGCCGACGGTGGCGACGTAGCGGTCCGTGTCCTGCACGATGCTGTTCGCCCACACGGCGACGACGGACAGCAGGGAGAGGATCGCGGCCAGCAGGATCAGCAGGAACGCGCCGAACGACCGGAACGGGTGATGCCGCCCGGACCGGGTGCCTTCCAGAGCCGTCACCCGGTGCCGGAGCTGATCCAGTTCGCTGCGCTCCCGGGCGGAGAGCTCCTCACCACCTGTGTCACTCATGGTGACCAGCAGATTCGCCCGGCGGGCGGTGCGCCATCCGGGAGCGCCGAGCGGGTGAACGGCGGTCGGCGTGCGGGTGCCGTGGCCCGGTGATGCAATGGGTCCGTGGGGGAGGTTTGAGGGGGCGGCCGTCGGCACCAGGGATGACATCATGAGCGACGCACTCGAAGAAGAAGTGGGCCCGATCGACTACCTGGTCGTCGAGTTCCCCGGCAGCCGGATGACGGGCGAGGGTCTTCCCCTGCTGGTCGATCTCGTGGACCGCGGCCTCATCAGGATCCTCGATCTCGTGTTCGTCAGGAAGAACGACGACGGCTCCGTGACCGGCCTGGAGATCGCCGACTTCACCGGCGACGGCGAACTCGACCTGTCCGTCTTCGAGGGCGCGTCGTCCGGGCTCCTCGGTCAGGACGACGTGGAGGAGGCGGCCGTCGCCCTGCGACCGGGCAGTTCCGCCGGGATTCTGGTCTACGAGAACCGGTGGGCCGCGCCGTTCGCCGCGGCGCTGCGCCGGGGCGGTGCCGAACTGGTCGCGTCCGGACGCATCCCGGTGCCCGCGCTCGTCGCCGCCCTGGACGCCACCGAATCCACTCCGTGAGAGCGGCCGGTCGGTCGACCGGCAGAAGGAGAACGGTCATGCCAGGTCTCATCCGCGGGGTCGCCCGCACCGCCGTCGTCGCCGGAACGGCGACCGCGGTGTCGAACCGTGTGAACCGCCGTCAGCAAGGACGATGGGCCGCGCAGCAGCAGTACGCCTACGACGCGCCCGCGCCGGCCCCCGCGCCCCCGGCGGGTTCCGCGGCCCCCGACATGGGCGACCGGATCGAACAGCTGAAGCAGCTCGGGGAACTCAAGACACAGGGCGTGCTCACCGAGACCGAGTTCGAGGAACAGAAGCGCAGGCTCCTGGAGGCATGAGCACCGGTCACGGGCCCCGGAGAGCCGCGCACCGGCGCCGGTACCCGCCCGGCGGCGACCGGCTGGCAGCGTGGCCCCCTCCGCCCGAGGGATCTGAGGGCGCCACACCGCCGGGCGGTGTCCAGGAGTGCGTCAGAGGCAGGCTTGCGGCAACGCGCGGCCGACGTCCGTCCGCCACCAGCGCGGCGGCTACGGCGGGCCGCCCCTCGGGCGTCCTGCCCGTTCCGGCACTCCCGCCAGGCCAAGGTCGGCCGTCGGGAGTCACGCCCGCTCCGGCGCTCCGGCCCAGGGCCGCCCGCCGCGGGCCCTACCCCTTCCGTCCGTGCGCCGACGGCACCCGCCACACCAGGGTCGTACCGCCGCCGGGCGGCCCGCTCGTCTCCAGTGCGCCGCCCGCCTCGCGGGCCCGTTCGGCCATGTTGCGCAGGCCGCTGCGGCGGCCTCCGGCGGGGATGCCCACCCCGTTGTCGGAGACCGTGAGGCACAGGTGCGAGGCATCGGCCTCCAGGACGACGTCGACCCGGGAGGCGTGAGCGTGCCGGGCGACGTTCGTCAGGGACTCGGAGAGGACGGCGACCACGTGGTCGGCCAGCCCCTTGGAGACCCCGGTGTCCAGCAGGCCCTCCAGCCGCAGACTGGGAGCGAACCCCAGGACCTGCGCCGCCTCACCGACCGCCCGCACCGCGCGGGCCCGCAGCCCGGCTCCGGCGGCACCCTCTCGGGAGCGCAGCCCGAAGATGGTCGATCTGATGATCTTGATGGTCTCGTCGAGGTCGTCCACCGCCCGCAGCACCCGCTCGGACGCCTCCGGGTGCTCGATGAAGCGGCCGGCGCTCTGCAGCGTCATCCCGGTGGCGAACAGGCGCTGGATGGCGAGGTCGTGCAGGTCCCGGGCGATCCGGTCGCGGTCCTCCAGCAGCGCGATCTGTTCGGCGTCCCGGCGGCGCTCCGTCAGCTCCATGACCACCGCCGCCTGCGCGGCGAAACCCTGCAGACGCTCGATCTCCGGCTCGGTGAACTCGGTGCGGCCCGCCGCGCGGGCCAGCAGCAGGATGCCCCGCGTCCCCTCACCCGACCCGATGGGAACGGCCACGGCCGGCCCCAGGCCCGTGAAGCGCGGCGCGCCCGTCGTGCCGGTCTCCTCCCGGGAGACGTCCACGCTGGTGACGGGGGACGCGGAGGTGAAGGCCCGGCCGATCAGCGGGTCCGTCCGGGACAGCACCAGTCCCCGGTGCGCCCGCGCGCCCTCTCCGATGGCCAGGTCAACGGTGAGCGACTCGGTGCCCTCCATCGGCACCGCGACGACGGCCAGCGCCGCGGTCATGATCTCCCGGGCCCGTTCCGCGATCAGCCGGAGGACCTCGCCGGGTCCGTCGCCGGACATCAGACTGTGGGTGATCTCGGCGGTGGCCCGCAGCCACCGCTCCCGCAGCCGCGACTCCTCGTACAACCGCGCGTTGTCGATCGCCACGCCGGCCGCCACCGCCAGCGTCGACAGCACCGACTCGTCCTCCTCGTCGAACTGCGCCCCGCCCCGCTTCTCCGTCAGGTAGAGGTTGCCGAACACCTGCTCACGCACCCGGATCGGCACCCCCAGGAACGTACTCATCGGCGGATGATTGGGCGGGAAGCCGTACGACGCCGGATGCTCGGACAGGCTCGCGAGCCGCAACGGCTCCGGATGTCTGATCAACTCCCCCAGGATCCCGTGCCCTTCCGGATAGGCACCGATCCGCGCGATCTGCTCCTCACTCACGCCCACCGTGTGGAAGGCGGACAGCCGCCTGCCGTCCGGTCCGATCACCCCCAGCGCCGCGAACTCCGCGTCGACCAGCACCGCGGCGGCCTCCACGATGCTCCGCAGCGCCTGCTGCAGCTCCAGTTCCCGGCCGACCGACAGCACTGCCTCCAGCAGGCTGTGCACCCGGTCACGCGTCCCCCGCGCCGCGTCCAGCCGGGCCTGCAACTCCTCCAGCAACTCGTCCAGCCGCAGCTGCGGCAGCCGTACACGAGCCTCCCCGGACCTCTCGCCACTCGCCACCGGTGCCGCCCCTCCACATGTCCCGCAGGCTGCCGGCAGCCGCCCGTTCCGCCGTTGTCGTGAGCCACGGTAACGGCCCGTCAGGGAACGGTGGCGGACCCGGTCGGGGCACGGTCAGTGGGTGTGCACCGCCCACTGCCTGCTACGGCCTGTCCTGCCGCAGCCGGTCCTGGGCCTGGGTGGCGATGACGGCGGCCTGGACGCGGCGCTCCACACCGAGCTTGGCGAGCAGGCGGGAGATGTGGTTCTTCACCGTCTTCTCGGCGAGGAAGAGTCTCTGACCGATCTGGCGGTTGGTCAGGCCCTCACCGATGAGGGCGAGGATCTCCCGCTCCCGTCCGGTCAGGCCCGGCAGCGCCTCGGGCTCCCGCTCCTCCTGCGGACCCTGGCGCAGCCGGGCCATCAGCCGGGCGGTGGCGCTGGGGTCGAGCAAAGACTGGCCCGCGGCCACCGTGCGCACCGCCGACACCAGGTCCGAGCCCCGGATCTGCTTCAGGACGTACCCCGAGGCGCCCGCCATGATCGAGTCCAGCAGGGCCTCCTCGTCGTCGAAGGAGGTCAGCATCAGACACGCCAGCTCCGGCATGCGCGAGCGCAGCTCCCGGCACACGGTGATCCCGTCGCCGTCGGGCAGCCGGACGTCGAGCACCGCCACCTGCGGGCGCAGGGCCGGAACGCGGACGAGGGCCTGCTCCACGGTTCCGGCCTCGCCGGTCACCGAGATGTCCGGCTCGTCGTTCAGCAGATCGCGCACTCCCCGGCGCACGACCTCGTGGTCGTCCAGCAGGAAGACACGGATCGGGCCGTCCGGGCCCGGCTGCTCGCTGACCGGCATCGATCCACTCCTCGGTTCCGCACTCCGCGCCGTCCTGCCCCCGAGGTCAGAATCGGCCTCCACCCGACGATCCTCGTCGTGTCGGGGCCGGACGGCCAGGGCCGGTCGGCCCTGTTTCGCACGCGGTTCGTCCAGGGGCTGCTCACGCCGGAACGGCGAGGACGTCGTGGCGGGGTCCGCCGAGGACGACCTTGAGCGCTCCGGTGTCGTTGGCGCGGGAGAAGACGTCGTACGCCTCCTCCATCCCGTCCAGCGGGAAGGTGTGCGTGACCAGGGACGAGGTCGGCAGCCGCCCGGCGGCGGCCATCCGCAGCAGCATGGGCGTGGAGCGGGTGTCCACCAGGCCCGTCGTGATGGTCACGTTCTTGATCCACAGGTCTTCGAGGTGCAGGGTGGCCGGTTCGCCGTGCACACCGATGTTGGCCACGTGTCCGCCGGGGCGCACCATGCGGGTGCAGAGTTCGAAGGTCTCCGGGACGCCGACGGCCTCGATCACGACGTCCGCGCCGAGCCCGTCGGTGAGGTCGGAGACCAGCTGCTCCGGCGCCTCCCGGGCATCGGCCACGGCGTCCGCCCCGAGCCGCCTGGCGGCCTCCAGCCGGGCCGGGGCCAGGTCGACGGCGACGATCCGCTCGGGCGAGTACAGCCGGGCGGTGGCGATCGCGGCGAGGCCGATGGGGCCGGCACCGACGACGGCGACGGTGTCGCCGGGACCCACGTGCCCGTTGACCACACCCACCTCGTAGGAGGTGGGGAAGATGTCCGCCAGGAGCACCGCCTCCTCGCCGGCCAGCGTGCTGGGCAGCGGGTGCACGGACAGGTCCGCGAACGGGACGCGGACGTACTCGGCCTGGGTGCCGTCGATCAGGTGCCCGAGGATCCAGCCTCCGCCGCCCAGGCACTGACCGTACGCTCCCTCGCGGCAGAAGCGGCAGCGGCCGCAGGCGGTGATGCAGGAGACGAGCACACGGTCGCCGGGCCGCACGGTGCGTACGCCGCCACCGACCTCGACGGCCTCACCGACGGCCTCGTGCCCCAGGACCGTGCCGGGGCGGACGTCGGGCACGTCGCCCTTGAGGATGTGCAGGTCCGTCCCGCAGATCGTGACGGTGTCGACGCGGACGATCACGTCGGTGGGGTCCTTGATCCCCGGGTCGGGCACATCCTGCCAGGACGACTGTCCGGGGCCGTGGAACACGAAGCCCTTCATGACGATCCCTGCCTTTCCGTGTCTCGCCGGGTCCCGCGCGGTCCGGCTGCTCCACGCGCGGGCCCGGTCCGTCCGGCCGCGGGGCGGTGCCGTTCTCGCCCCACAGATCCAGCTTGTCCCTCCGGACCGGACCGCGCACGGGCCGGGCCCGGGCCGGCCGCCGTTTTGAGGGACGCCGCACGACGGTGTCAGGCCCAGTGCCAGTCGGCGACCTCCGGCAGATCGGTGCCGTGCTCGCGGATCCAGGCATGGTGGCGGGTACGGGTGTCGGCCATCTGCTGGCGTACGGCGGCGGCCCGGACGGCGAGGCCGGGCACGCGGTCGATGACGTCCATGACCAGCCGGTAGCGGTCGAGGTCGTTGCGGACGACCATGTCGAAGGGCGTGGTCGTCGTGCCCGACTCCTTGTAGCCGCGTACGTGCAGGTTCCGGTGGCCCGTGCGGCGGTAGGCGAGGCGGTGCACGAGCCACGGATAGCCGTGGTAGGCGAAGATCACCGGCTTGTCGGTGGTGAACAGGCCGTCGTACTCGAAGTCGCTCATCCCGTGCGGGTGTTCCTCGCGCGGCAGCAGCCGGGTCATGTCGACGACGTTGACCACCCGGACGGCGAGCTGCGGCAGATGGCGGCGCAGCAGCTGCGCCGCGGCCAGGATCTCCTGGGTGGGCACGTCGCCGGCACAGGCGAGGACGACGTCCGGTTCGCCGCCGTTCTCGCTGCCCGCCCACTCCCAGATCCCGGCTCCGCGCGCGCAGTGGGCGCGGGCCTGGTCCATGGACAGCCAGTCGAAGCAGGGCTGTTTGCCGGCCACGATCACGTTGACGAGGTCGCGGCTGCGCAGGGCGTGGTCGGCGACGGACAGGAGGGTGTTGGCGTCCGGGGGCAGGTAGACGCGGACGACCTCGGGGCTCTTGTTGAGGACGTGGTCGACGAAGCCGGGGTCCTGGTGGGAGAAGCCGTTGTGGTCCTGGCGCCAGACGTGGGACGTGAGCAGGTAGGTGAGGGAGGCGACGGGCGCCCGCCAGGACAGCTCCCGGGAGGTCCGCAGCCACTTGATGTGCTGGTTGACCATGGAGTCGACGATGTGCACGAACGCCTCGTAGCAGGAGAACAGACCGTGTCGGCCGGTGAGCAGGTAGCCCTCCAGCCAGCCCTGGCAGAGGTGTTCGGAGAGGATCTCCAGTACCCGGCCGTGCCGGTCGAGGTGTTCGTCGACCGGGAGGTGTTCGGCCTGCCAGGCCTTGCCGCTGGCGTCGAAGACGGCCTGCAGCCGGTTGGAGGCGGTCTCGTCCGGTCCGACGACCCGGAAGTCCCGGCGCGAGCGGGTGTCCCGCATGATCCGGGCCAGGAGGTCACCGAGGACCCGGGTCGGTTCGTGGAGCGTCGTGCCCGGCTTGTCCACCGGTACGGCGAAGTCGTCCAGGGGGCGGATGGGGAGGTCGCGGAGGAGGAGGCCGCCGTTGGCGTGCGGGGTGGCGCCCAGTCGCCTGGTGCCGGAGGGGATGTGGGCGAGGACGTCGGCGACGGGCCGGCCGTCCGGGCCGAACAGCTCCTGGGGCCGGTACGAGCGCAGCCAGGTCTCCAACTGCCGGAGGTGTTCCGGGTTCTCGCGTACCCCGGCGAGCGGGACCTGGTGGGCGCGCCAGGTCCCTTCGACGGGCAGGCCGTCGACCTCGGCGGGGCCGGTCCAGCCCTTGGGGGTGCGCAGCACGATCATCGGCCAGTGGGCGCGTTCGGCGACGCCGTCCTCGCGTGCGGTGCGCTGCAGGCGGGCGATGCGGTCCAGTGCCTCGTCGAAGGCGTGGGCCAGGGCGCGGTGGACGGTGGCCGGGTCGTCGCCGGTGACGTGGAGGGGGGTGTGGCCGTAGCCGCGCAGCAGGGCGTCGAGTTCGGCCTGGGGCAGGCGGGACAGGACCGTCGGGTTGGCGATCTTGTAGCCGTTGAGGTGGAGGATCGGCAGGACGGCACCGTCGTGGACCGGGTCGAGGAACTTGTTGGAGTGCCAGGAGGCGGCCAGGGGCCCGGTCTCCGCCTCGCCGTCGCCGATGACGCAGGTCACCAGCAGGCCGGGGTTGTCGAAGGCGGCGCCGTAGGCATGGGCGAGGGAGTAGCCGAGTTCACCGCCCTCGTGGATCGAGCCCGGCACCTCGGGGGCCACATGGCTCGGTACCCCGCCGGGGAAGGAGAACTGCCGGAAGAGCCGTGCCATGCCGGGCGCGTCGCGTGTGACGTCCGGGTAGGTCTCGCTGTAGCTGCCGTCCAGCCAGGAGCCGGCCAGGACGGACGGCCCGCCGTGACCGGGCCCCCAGACGCACAGGGCGTCCAGGTCGCGTGCTGAGATCACCCGGTTGAGGTGGGTGTAGACCAGGTTCAGGCCCGGCGAGGTGCCCCAGTGACCGAGCAGCCGCGGCTTGATGTGTTCAGGGAGCAGCGGTTCGGTCAGCAGCGGGTTCGCCCGGAGGTAGATCTGTCCGGCCGCGAGGTAGTTGGCGGCCCGCCAGTGGGCGTCCAGGGTGCGCAGCTCGTCGTCGGAAAGTACGGTGACGTTCTGGTGTTCGACCTGGGTCATGGGTGACTCCGGAACTCATCGACGGGGGTCGTCGGGCGGTGGAGGACGGCATGGCCGGCAAGAAGGCGACCAAGGTGTCGCGGGCGGCGTACGAGCAGGAACTGCTGCGGCTGCAGACGGAGTTGGTGAAACTCCAGGAATGGGTGCGGGCCGAGGGCGCCCGGCTGGTCGTGGTCTTCGAAGGGCGGGACGCGGCGGGCAAGGGCGGCACCATCAAGCGGGTCGCCGAGCACCTGAACCCCCGGGTCGCCCGGATCGCGGCGCTCCCCAAGCCGACGGAGCGCGAGCGCACCCAGTGGTACTTCCAGCGGTACGTCGAGCAGTTGCCGGCAGCCGGGGAGATCGTGCTGTTCGACCGGTCCTGGTACAACCGGGCCGGCGTCGAACACGTCATGGGCTTCTGCACCCAGGAGGAATACCAGCTTTTCCTCCGTCAATGCCCCCTTTTCGAGCGTATGTTGGTCGAGGACGGGATCCTGCTGCGCAAGTACTGGTTCTCGGTGAGCGACACCGAGCAGCAGGAGCGCTTCCGGCGCCGGCTGGAGGACCCGCTGCGGCGCTGGAAGCTGTCGCCGATGGACCTGGAGTCGCTCACGCACTGGGAGGCGTACTCCCGCGCCAAGGACGAGATGATGGTGCACACCGACCTCACCGAGGCGCCCTGGTACGTGGTCGAGAGCGACGACAAGCGCCGGGCCCGGCTGAACATGATCGCCCATCTGCTGGCGTCGGTGCCGTACCACGAGGTGCCGCCGCCGGTGCTCGAGCTGCCCGAGCGCCCGGCGTCGACCGGCTACGAGCGTCCGCCGCGCGATCTGCGGACCTACGTGCCGGATCACGCGGCGGGTCTCTGAGCGGCCGGTCACCGCGCTCACTCCCGCTCGGGCACGATCACCACCGGGCAGGCGGAGTGGTGCAGCACGCCGTGCGTCACCCGGCCGAGCTGGAGCCCGAAGTGCCGGGGCCGGCGCCTGGCGCCCACGATCAGGAGGTCGGCGTCCCGGGAGGCCCCCGCCAGCACGGTCCGGGCGTGACCCTCGACGGTACGGCGGTGCAGCCGCACGTCGTCGGGGGCGTCCTGAAGAGCCGCTTCCAGACCGTGCGCGGCCCGCTCCTCGTGCGGCCGGGAAGCCTCCCCGGCCAGCAGGGGATGGTCGGTGGTCGTGTGGGCGGGGCGCCGCCAGGCCCGGACCGCCTCGACCTCGGCGCCACGCCGCCTTGCCTCGCCGAAGGCGAAGTCCACCGCCGCCGCGGACGCGGGCCCCTCGCCCACGCCGACGACGATCCGGCCGTGGGCGGCGGGCAGGGCCCGGTTGTCGTGGCTGCCGCGTACGACGACCATCGGACAGTGGGCGTGAGCGGCCACCGTCAGGCTCACCGACCCCACCAGCGCCTCGGTGAGACTGCTGCGGCCCCGGGTGCCCGTCACCAGCAGGGAGGCCGTACGGCTCTCCCTGAGCAGGGTGTACTCGGGCTCCTCCGGCACCACGTCGGTGGTGACCCTCACCTCCGGGCGACGGAGCCGGGCGCGCCGGGCCGCGGTCTCCATGATCGCGTCGATCCGCGTCCGTTCGGACGGCTCGCCCAGGTCGTCGGCGAGCGCGTCCCCCTCGTACCGCTCCCACAGCGAGGCGAACACCAGCCGCAGCGGCGCCCCGCGCAGGGCGGCCTCGTCGGCGGCCCAGTCCACGGCCCGCAGGCTCGGCCCGGAGCCGTCCACGCCGACGACGACCGGCAGGTCCTTTGTCATCCCGCTCACCGTCCCGCACCGAGGTCGAACCCGATTCTGTCCCGGACCCGGCCGCGCGGCACCTCGTCGAGGCGGTCGGCGACCGCGGACGGCGGGCGGGGCGCGCGGACGGCCAGGGGCTCGTGGCGGGCCAGGGGCTCGTGGCGGGCTCCGACGACCGCTGTCTTCATGGCTTCTCCTCCTCTCCGGTCGCGGCGTCAGTGGTGGGGGACGACGGCGACGGGTGCGGAGCTGTGGTGCAGGACGGCGTGGGTGACGGGGCCGATGTGGGAGCCGAAGGGGCTCCGGCGGATCCGGCGCCCCACCACGACCAGGGAGGCTTCGCGGGAGGCGTCGGCGAGGTGGTGGCCGGGGGTGCCGAAGGGGCATTCCTCGCTGACCTCGATGTCCGGGTGCTTCTCCCGCCACGGGCGCAGGGCCTCGGTCAGGGCGGTGCGCTCCTGGCGGGCGAGCGCGCGGTGCAGTTCGAGGTCGGCGGCGAGGCCGTAGGCGTAGTACGGGGGCGGGTTCCAGCCGTGGATCACGCGCAGGGTGGTGCCGCGGCGGGCGGCGGCCGCGAAGGCGAACTCGATCAGTTCCGCGTCGGGGCTGTCGGTGTCGAGGCCCAGGACGACGGGCCGGAAGGGTGCCGTCGCGGACGGGATGCCGGCGGGGTCCGTCTCGTGCTCGTCCGAGGCCAGTTCCTCGGCGCGGACCAGGACGACCGGCCGTTCGGCGCGGGCCACGACCGCGAGTGCGACGGAGCCGACCAGGAAGCCGCCGATGCCGCTCAGTCCGCGCGAGCCCAGGACCAGCAGAGCGGCGTCCTCGGCCTCGTCGTGCAGCACCTCGGAGGGCCGGCCGGAGACGTGCTCGGAGACGACCTCCAGTCCCGGGTGGCGCAGGCGGATGCCCTCGGCGGCCTCCCGGGGGATCCGCCCGGTCCAGTGCTGCTGGGTCTCCGTGCCGAGCAGGGGTGCCTGGGCGATCGGATCCGGGACGGGCTCCCAGACGTGGACCAGTTTGAGCGGCACACCGAGCAGCTGCGCCTCGCGGGCCGCCCACTCGACTGCCGAGCGGCTCTCGTGGGAGCCGTCGAGACCGACGGTGACGGTGCGGTTCATGATCTCCACCTTGTGGGGTCGGGGTACGGATCGACAGGTTCGAGCGGGGGCGCCGGGGTACCGCTTCCAGCTTCTTCCGTCCGCCGGGCCCTGAGCAGGGGCCTCAGGTCCCTGCGGAGGGCCGAACGGCCCTGTCCGGCGTCCGGGCGGGGCCGGGGCCTGCTCATGAGGCCCGCCCGCCCCTCTGCCGTAGGCACGGCGCAGGCGGCGGCGGTGACGCGCGGCGCCGCTGCGGCGGTGCGGCGGTGTGGCGGTGCGGGCGAGTCCGAGGCCGAGCGGACCGCGCGTGCACGATGTTCCCCACGGACGGGCTCCGGACGTGGTGTGATGCCCTCACTCGTCCCGCCGCCGGGCGGGCCGTCGAAGGACCTGTGGGCAGCGGAGAAGGGCACGGCATGAAACTCGGCGGAGACCTGCGGGTTGGTCCGGTGTGGCGTGGCCTCGCACCCGGCCTCGTCGCCCTCCTCGGCTACCGGCGGGCCTGGCTCAAGGGCGATCTGATCGCCGGGGCGACCGTGGCGGCGTACCTTGTTCCGCAGGTCATGGCGTACGCCGGGGTGGCGGGGCTGCCGCCGGTCGCGGGGCTGTGGGCGATCCTGCCCGCGCTGGCGCTGTACGCGGTGTTCGGTTCCTCGCGGCTGCTGTCGATCGGCCCCGAGTCCACGACCGCCCTGATGACGGCCACGGTGGTCGCCCCGCTCGCCGCCGGTGACCCCGGGCGGTACGCCGTGCTGGCCGCCACCCTCGCGATGACGGTCGGACTGCTGTGCCTGCTGGCGCGGGCGGTGCGCCTGGGATTCCTCGCGGACCTGCTCTCCCGGCCGGTGCTCATCGGCTATCTGGCGGGAGTCGCGCTGATCATGACGGTGGATCAGCTGCCCAAGCTCACCGGGGTGGACACCACCGGCTCGGCGTTCTTCGCCCAGCTGTGGTCCTTCCTCACCGACCTGGGCGAGGCCGACGTGCCGACGGTCCTGTTCTCGGCGGCCATACTCGTGCTCCTCTTCTCGGTGGCGCGCTTTCGCGCGGTGCCCGGGCCGCTGCTGGCCGTCGTCCTCGGCACGGCGGCCGTGGTGGTGCTGAACCTCGACGGCCGGTACGGTCTCGCGGTGATCGGCGAGGTGCCCTCGGGGCTGCCGGGCCTCGCGGCACCGGACCTCGGCGCGCTGCCCGAGCTGGTCCTGCCCGCGCTGGGCGTGCTGCTGGTGGCCTACACCGACTGCATCCTGACCGCCCGGGCGTTCGACGGCCCGCGAGGCGAGGGCCCTGCCCTGGACGCCAACCAGGAGTTCCTCGCCCTCGGCGCGGTCAACCTGGGCGCGGGCGCGGTGCACGGGTTCCCGGTGAGCAGCAGCGCCAGCCGGACCGCGCTGGCCTCCTCGGCGGGCGCCGGCAGCCAGGCGTACTCCCTGGTCGCGGGTGCCGCCGTCCTCGCCGTCCTGCTCCTGCTCAGCCCGCTGCTCACCCGCACGCCCGCCGCGGTGCTCGGCGCGCTCGTCGTCTACGCCGCCGTCCGCATGGTCGACCTCGCGGGATTCCGCCGGCTGGCCGCGTTCCGCCGCCGCGAACTGCTGCTCGCCCTGGGCTGCCTGGCCGGTGTGCTGGCCCTGGACATCCTGTACGGCGTGCTGGTCGCGGTGGGCCTGTCGGTGGCCGAGCTGCTGACGCGGGTGGCCCGGCCGCACGACGCCGTCCAGGGGCTGGTGCCGGGGCTGGCGGGCATGCACGACGTGGACGACCATCCGACGGCCCGCACGATCCCCGGTCTGCTGGTCTACCGCTACGACTCCCCGCTGTTCTTCGCCAACGCCGAGGACTTCCTGCGGCGCGCCCTGGCCGCCGTCGACGACCAGACCGACGAGGTCCACTGGTTCGTCCTCAACACCGAGGCGAACGTGGAGGTCGACATCACCGCCCTGGACGCCGTCGACGAACTGCGCCGTGAACTGGGCCGCCGCGGCATCGTGTTCGCCCTCGCCCGCGTCAAGCAGGACCTGCTGGACGACCTGAAGGCGTACGGCCTCCTGGACTCGGTCGGTACGGAGCACATCTTCCCGACGCTGCCGACGGCGGTGGCCGCGTACCGCGACCGGAACCCTGACCAGTAGGCGGAGGTGCGGGCCGACGCGGGCGAGGGGCCCGAAACCGTCGCACCGTGGGCCGGGCGGTTCCTCCGGCGTGCCGACCGGCCCGCGCGAGGGGCCGGACGGCCCATGGCGGCGGGGAGCGGCGGGGCACAGGCTGGGCACGGCAGTTCCGGTAGACCGCCTGGAGGCGCGCCATGATCACCACACCCACGCCCAGCATGCTGCGGGCGCTGCCCGCCGAGGATCGGCAGCGGCTGATGCGCGTCGCCCGTGAGGTGGCGTTCACGCAAGGGGAGCGGCTGTTCGAGGAGGGAAGCCGTGCCGACCGCTTCTGGATCGTCCGCACGGGCACGGTCGACCTCGACATGCGGGTGCCGGGCCGTCGGCCGGCCGTCATCGAGTCGCTCCGGCACAACGAACTCGTCGGCTGGTCCTGGCTGTTCAGCCCGCACGTGTGGCATCTGGGCGCCGAGGCGACGACGCCGGTGCGGGCGTACGAGTTCGACGCCACGGCCGTCCGTCTGATGTGCCAGGAGGACCCGGCCATGGGCCGCGCCGTCGGCCTGTGGGTCGGTGAGGTGCTGGCCCACCGCCTCCAGGCCGCACGGACACGGCTGCTGGACCTGTACGCCCCCTACGGCGGCGGTGGTGCCCGCTGAGACCGGCTCGAAGCGAAAGCGTGGCTCGTCCGCCTGCGCCGTCCCCTCCCGTCCCGGTGCAAAGACCCCACCGGGTAAATACGCCAAGTGCGGGGAAGCATGCCAGAGTCGGCGACCGCTTGGAGGGGGCGTGCACATCGCGGCCGGATTCTGGGACGGCAGTGGATCGGCGCTCCTCGGCTCGATGCTCTCGGGCGCTCTCGCGGTGGGGACCTTTTACGGCACCCGCCGGCACGAGCGGAACGTCGCACGGGAACAGCTCGCCTACGAGGCCGCCGAGGCGATCGGCCACGCGCTGCTGGTCCTGGAGGACGCCCTGAGACCTCATCCCTGGGAGACTCCCCGAGGAGACTGGCGGGCGCTGTGGCAGTCGGCCGGAGCCTTCGGCCACATCTGCATCGTGAGGATCTCCGCGCTGACCGAGCCCCCGATATTCCACGCGGTGAAAGACTTCTACAACCTGCTGCACGAGGCCCTGCGGATCATGCGGGACCAGGATCAGAACCAACAGGGCCCCGCAGCGAGCGTGAACGTGGACGTCATGCTCCTGGACGTGGTCCAGTACTTGCAGGCGGTACTGAACGCCCTCCTGGACTGGCGAAACAAGGAAGCGGCCCGCCGACCACCCGTGCCGGACTACCCCTGGCGCGGTCTCCTGCCTGCAGGGCCGCCACGCATGGTCTACCCCGACCCCTGAACGCAGGACACGGTCACGGCACCTCGGGGGCGCGTCCCGGTGGGGTCTCGGTGGCCTGGGGCGGGCGGCGGACGAGTACGGTCAGGCCGATGGCGATCCAGGCCGTGTTGAGCAGGGCGGAGGGCCATGCCTGGTGGTAGCCGGAGTTGACGGTCAGCGCCGTGGCGCCGAAGAGGTTCAGCAGCTGGAACGCGCGGCCGCCGCCGGCGATCCGCTCGGTCGAGGCCATCGCGTACGCGGCCAGGAGCAGCCCGGCCCCGCACCAGCCAGCGGCGGTGATGACCGTCTCGGCGGTCGTCACGGCGGGGGCGCGAGGTCGATGACGGCCCGGGCCCGGCCCGTGTCGTCGTTCTCGTCGTTGTCGTTCACGGCTCGATCATCCGTGCAGTGCAGCTGTACGACAAGCGAGTCTTTCTGAAGTGAGACTACAGTCCGGCTAAACGTGCGCGGCGTCGTATCGGGCGCGTGCCGTCAGCAGTTCGGCCTCGTGGGCGACGGCCCATTGCCCCATCGTGACCAGGAGTTCTCGCAGTGAACGCCCCAGGTCGGTCAGCGCGTACTCGGCCCGTGGAGGTGTCTCGTCGTGAAGGGTCCGGCTGATGAGTCCTTCACGTTCCAGTGACCGCAGCGTGCGCACCAGCATGCGGCGGCTGAGGCCCTCCACCGACCGGTCGAGCTCGTTGAAGCCGTGACTGCGCTCCGCCAGCAACGACAGCAACACCGGGCTCCATTTGTCACCGATCCGGCGCAGCAGCGCCGTAGCCGGACACCTCTCGTGATCATCGACCGTGACCGGCACGGCGACACCGGCGAAGGGCCGGTCCGCCGCAGCTTCGTGGAGGGGTGACATCAATGTGCCTTCTGACGAGACCGATGCGCCATGACCGATCCTCAGGCTACACACACGACAGAGGAGCCTCTCTTGATCGCAGTCAGCGGAGCCTCGGGGAATCTGGGCAGCTCGACCGTCCGTCACCTCGTCCGACGCACCGACGCCGGCCGCGTCCTGGCGTTGTCCCGCACCCCGGACAGGTGCGCCGACCTGGGCGTGCGCACGCGCCATGCCGACTTCGACGAACCGGACGCGCTGGCCCGGGCCCTCGACGGCGTGGAACGGCTGCTGATCGTCAGCATCGGTACGGACGACCGGCTGCCCAAGCACGTCCGAGCGATCGACGCCGCCGTGAAGGCGGGCGTGGGCCACGTCGTGTTCACCTCCCTCACGCGCGCCGGCGACCCGGGCCACCCCAATCCTCTCGTCCCCGACTACGGGGCCACCGAACGGCTGCTGGTGGAATCCGGGCTGCCGTTCACGGTGCTGCGCTTCAACGTGTGGGCCGAGATGCTGAACCTGGTCGGGGTGGCCCCTCGGGCGGTGGCCACCGGAGTCCTGCCCAGCAACAGCCGGGACGGACGCATCGGCCACCTCACCCGCGACGACAGCGCCGCGGCGGCCGCCGCCGTCCTGGCCGAGGGCGGCAGCCGGGGAGAGATCCTCGAGGTCACCGGGCCGCAGGCCGTGACCGACGCCGACATCGCCGCCGCGCTGTCCGAGGCCACCGGCCGCCCCGTACGCCACGAGGAGGTACCCGACGCGGCACACCCCCAGCGGCTCATGGACCAGGGGTTCCCCGAACACTTCGCCCACGCGTGGAGTGCCGCCGGCAGGGCAAAGCGCGACGGCTGGTACGACATGACCACGCACGCCGTCCAACGGCTCACCGGTCGGCCGGCCACCCCCGTCGTCGACTACTTCGCGGCGCACCGCGCCGAGTTGATCGGCTGATCCTGCACACGCGCGGACGAGCAGCGGACGAACGGTGAGCGACGCACCGGGTCCTCGCGCGCTGCTGTGACCGGGGGGTGGGGACGTCAGACCATGCCCGTGACCGTCACGGTGACGACGGGCGTGGGGTGCGCGGGCTGCAGGGCGTCCAGGTGGCGTTCGACACCGTCACGGACGGCGCGGGCCACCTCGACGGTCCTGGCCTGCCGCAGCACGACGACGTGGATCTCCACGTGCCAGGGGCCGTCGGCCTCGGGCCGGGTCATGCGTACCCCGGCCGGGGGCACGCTCCCGGTGTCCGGCGCGGGCCTCCCGGCGTCCGGCGCGGACGAGGAGAGCGCGGAGCGCAGCCGGTCGGCCAGCCCCGGCCGGAGGAAGGCCACCCCCGGCACACTCTCCACGGTCGCCGCGACCTTCGCCGCGAGTGTCGTGCGAGCACCGCTCGCGAAGGGCGCGGTCATGGCGTACGGCCTTCCTGGCCGCCGTCGGCCGAGAGGTGGTCGAGGTCGGTGACACGGATGTCCACGGCCCCGACGGCCAGGCCCAGTTCCAGGTCCGCGGCCTCCCGCACCCGTTCCCGTACGCGCGCGGTGAGCGGGGGCAGCGGGACGCCGACCGGGGCGTGGATGTCGAGCCGGACCCCGACCGCGCCGGCGTCGTCGTCCGCACCGCGTTCGAGGAGGCGGCAGGAGCCGGCCCGGACCCCCGGTACCGTCTCCGCGGCGGCGCGCAGGGTGCGGGCCGCGACCGTCTCCATGATCCACAGGTCTTCGCCGGGATCGCCGAGCGGGACGGGACGGCCCGGACGCAGTTCGAGACGGACGACGTCCATGATCCGGCGGGTCAGCGACTCGGTGTCGTCGGCGGAGGGGGCGGCCGTCTCCGCGTCCAGGTCCCGCACCGCGGACTCCAGCCGGTCCAGTCCGGACACGGCCTGTCCGCAGTGCGGACAGGCCCGCAGGTGGGTGTCGTCGACCTGCTGCTCCCAGTCGTTCCACACCCGCGACAACAGCCGTCCGCACGGCAGGAGTTCGTCGTCGTCACCATGGGGGGACGCGCTGGGTCGTGGGTCGGTGCGGTCGGTCATCGCCAGGCCCCCAATGCTTGTGTCAGACAACGGCGGGCACGGAACACCCGGGCCCGGACGGCCTCCTGACTGATGCCGACCGCCTCCGCGACGAACTCGTAGGACCGCCCGTCCAGTTCCCGCAGTATCCAGCAGGCACGCTGCTCGGCCGAGAGCAGGTCGAGGGCCTCCCGCAGCTCACGGACCGCGTCCCGGCCCTCGGTGATCCGGGCCGGGGACGTGGTGTGCTCGGCCGCGGGGAGGTCGCCGGCCGCCTCCAGCGGGGCCGCGGGTCTCCTGGCCCGCAGCACGTTCAGACAGCGGTTGGTGACGATCCGGTACATCCAGGTGCCGAACGACGAGCGCCCCTGGAACTCCGGCAGCCGCCGCCAGGCGCTGATGAAGGCGTCCTGCACGGCGTCCTCGGCCTCGGTCCGGGTGCCGAGCAGACGCGTCGCGAGCTGGGTCAGCATCGGCGCGTGCCTCCGTACGAGTACGGCGAACGCCTCCTCGTCCCCCTCCGCCGCACGGACCACCAGCAGGGTGTCGTCCGTGTCGGCCGGGGTGTCCGGTGGTGCGCTCGGTGTGCGGGCCCCCGCCACTGGGCGGCTCCTCTCGTCGGTTCCACAGGGCTTGGACACCGCCGCGCCACCCCTGTTACGGAGAACACGAACCCTTCGCCGGACGCACCCCGACCGGATGCGCACCGCGGGATTTTCCGATCCCGCGTCACAGGCGCGGCCCGCCCGGGTCCAACACGGTGAGAGCAACCGAGAACGCCTGCGCATCGAGGCGGAAAGGACGTGCCATGACCACGCAGACCACGAGGGAAACGCCCGCACCCGTCGCCAGGGACCTGTCCGGCCCGCAGGGTGCTCCCCGGACCGTCACCGCCGTGTCCAGCGGCACGACGGGAGCCGACCAGCCGGCCGCCGACCGTGGCCGGACCTCCATCGCCGACGTCGTCGTCGTGAAGGTGGCCGGCATCGCCGCGCGGGAGATCCCCGGCGTGTACGACATGGGCGGCAGCCTCTCGCGCACCCTCGGAGCCGTACGCGACCGCGTGCCCGGCGGCCGGCCCAACGTGGGGCGCGGCGTGAAGGTCGAGGTGGGCGAGCGCCGGACGGCCATCGACCTGGACCTGGTCGTCGAGTACGGCGTGCCCATCGCGGACGTGGCCCGGGACGTGCGGGAGAACGTGATCTCCGCGGTGGAACGCGTCACCGGCCTGGAGGTCGTCGAGGTGAACATCACCGTCAACGACGTCCGGCTGCCCGAGGACGAGGACGACCCCACGGCCACGACCGAGACGCGCGTGGCGTAGCCGCGCCGGGGCACGGGAGAAGACGGGAGAGCATCCGGGTGAGAGGTGGACGGGCATGAGCACGGCGTTCGTAGGGATGATCGCGGGGATGGCCCTGGCGTTCGCCGGTTTCTTCGGCGGGTTCGGTGCCTTCCTGCTGGTGGCCGCGCTCGGCGGCCTGGGCTGGGCACTGGGCCGGTGGGTCGAGGCCGGGGGCGGCGTCCAGGACGTACGGGACGCGTTCGAGCGGAGCCGGCGATGACCGCCGCCGCACAGCGGGGCACGACCACCGTGTCGGAGCGGGCGGTGCGCACGATCGCCCAGCGGGCGGCCGGCGAGACGCTCCCCCGCCCGGGCGGCACCCGGAGCGTCCCGTCCGCGCGGGCGGCGGCGTCCGTGCGCGGCGGGAGGGCGGACCTGACCCTCGGGGTGACCCTGCCCTACCCGCTTCCGCTGGCCGAGACCGTCGGACACGTCCAGCGGCACGTGGTGGAGCGCACCCGGGAGCTGACGGGGCTCGACGTGCCGGCCGCGCGTCTGACCGTCACCGCGCTCACCCCGTCGCCGCAGCCCCCGGAACCGCCGTCGCCGGAATCCGGGCCGACGGTGCGCACGCCGCGTCGCCGGTGGTCCCGGCGCCGGCTGCCGGTCGCCCTGCTGACCGCGGCCACCGCCGTGGGCAGCGGCGCACTGGCCCTCGACCTGGTGCGGGTGCATCTCGCGGACCGGGCACCCGCCGCCTGGCGCACCGCCGCCGTGCACTGGCTGTCCGGACACGGGCCCGGTGATCCGGCCGTCGTCGCCGGTGGGGCGCTGATGGGCCTGGCCGGCGTCTGGATGGTGGTCCTCGCCCTCACCCCGGGCGGGCGTCGCCGGTCCAGCGTCCTGTCCATGGCGCCCCGCGTGGACGCGGCGATGGACCGCTCGGCGGTCGCGGCGCTGCTCAGGGATGTGCTGGGGAGCATCGAGGGTGTCGGCGCGGTACGGGTGACGGTGCGACGCCACCGGGTGGCCGTGCGGGTGGGCCTCGCCTACGGCGACCCTGGGCAGGCGCGGGCCGCCGTCACGGCCACCGCCCGACACACGCTGGCCGCCTGCCGTCTGCGTCGCGTTCCTCGACTGCGGGTGGCCGTGGTGCCGGAACCGGTTTGGCGCCCGCCCGTGCCGGACACGACGACACCACCGAACGCTCCCGGCTCTCCGGTGCCGGCGCACGGCGCCCAGCTGCCGACGACCGCTCCCGCTGCCGGAGGTGAGGGATGACACGTCGTACGCGTACCGCCGTCGACCGGACGGTGCTCGGCCTCGGCGGTCTGGTCCTGGCCCTCGCGGGATCATGGCTCGCCGCCACGGACCGGACCCTCACGGACCGGCTGCCGTCCTGGTGGCCCCCCGCGTCCGCGGGCTCGGTCCTGCTGGACCGGGACAGGCTGGCTCACCTGCGCGTCGAGGGCTGGTGGACACCCACCGTCACGGCCGCGGCGATCATCCTGACCGTGCTGTGCGCGTACGGGACCCTCGCCCGGTTCCGTTCGGGCCGGACACGGCCGATCACGCTGCCCTCCCCCGGCGGCACGGTGCGCCCCGGGGCACTGGCCGAGGCGCTGTCGGCGCGCGTGGAGGCGCTTCCCGGCGTGGCCCGCGGCCGTGGCCGGGTCCTTCCCCGTCCCGGACGGCGGCTGGAGATCGGCCTGCGGGTCTGGCTCGAACCGGGCACCGCCCCGGAAACCGTCCTGCCCGCCCTCTGCGCGGTGGCGGCGGAGGCCGAGCGGGCGGCGGCACCGTACACGGCACACACCCGGGTCCGGCTGAGCGCCGCCGCGCCGCGCCGCAGCGCCCATGTCCGCTGACCCGTGCGTCGGCGGCGTCCGCCGGCTCCTGCGGTTGCGCCGGCCGCGCCTGCCCGCCTCGTGGTGGCCCGCACTGCGGCGCACGCCGGTGGCGCTGTGGCGGGACGACGTCACGGACTACGCGGCGGCGCTGACGTACTACGCGATCCTCGCCGTGCTGCCCGCGATGCTGGCCACCGTCCTGGCCTTCGGCATGATCAGCCCGGACACGGCCGAGGAGTTCGTCACCCATGTCGCCGCGTACGCGCCGGCCGGCTCCGGCGCGGACCTGCACGCCGTCCTGGCGAGGATGCTCGGTGCGGGATCCACGGCGTGGCCCCTGCTGGCGGCCGGTGCGGCGAGTGCGCTGTGGTCCGCCTCCAGTTATCTCGCCGTCTTCCGCCGTGCCCTGCACCGTATGCACCGCGTCGCGGACCGGCGTTCGCCCTGGCGCAAGGCTCACCGCATCGTGCTCACCGCGCTCGCGCAGCTCGGTCTGCTCCTCGTCGGGTCGCTCACCCTGCTGCTGTCCGGCCCGCTCGCGGAGGCCCTCGGCCGAACCCTCGGCCTGAACTCCACCGCGGCCTGGGTGTGGGGTCTGGTGCGCTGGCCGGTGCTGCTGTGCCTGGTCGCGCTGCTGGTCGTGGTCGTCTTCCACACCGGCCCGGCACCCGCGCGCCACAGCGGGCGCAGCCTGCCCGGCGGGGTGCTGGCCGCCGCGCTGTGGCTGGTGGTCTCGGCGGGCTTCTCCTCGTACGCCTCGGCGCTCGGTGCCTACAGCAGGCTCTACGGCTCCCTCGCCGGTGTGGTGGTCTTCCTGGTGTGGCTGTGGCTGTCGAACCTCGCCCTGCTCACCGGGGCGCAGTTCGCCGCGGAGCTGGGCGGCGACCGGGTCGAGGGTGTCGACGGCGTCGAGACGAACGGGGGGAACACCGAGAAGTCCCCGGCGCCGTAGTGCTTCCGGGGCGCGGAGCACCATCTGGAAACCGATCGGTTTCTCTCGGGTCCGCTTCCGGTTAACCTCGTGGCATGACCACCGAAGTGAAACCGGGCCCGAGGGAGCGTCTGCTGGAGGCGGCGGCCACGCTGACCTACCGCGACGGTGTCGGCATCGGCGTGGAGGCGCTGTGCAAGGCGGCAGGGGTGTCGAAGCGCTCCATGTACCAGCTGTTCGAGAGCAAGGACGAACTCCTGGCGGCAAGCCTGCAGGAGCGCGCCTCCGCCTACGTGACGACGCTCCTGCCCGCGGCGGACGACGGCCGTTCCCCCCGTGAGCGGATCCTGCACGTCTTCGAGCAGGTGGAATCGCAGGCGGGAGCGCCCGAGTTCCGGGGGTGCCCGTATCTGGCCGTGCAGATCGAACTCAAGGACCGGAGCCATCCCGCGAGCCGCGTGGCCCATCGGATCAAGGCGGACCTGACCGCGTTCTTCCACGGCGAGGCCGAGCGGGGCGGCGCCGGCGATCCCGCACTGCTGGCCCGGCAGCTCAGCCTGGTCTTCGACGGCGCCAGCGCCCGCGCGGGCATTCAGGCCGACGATCTGACCGGGCTGGTCGCCCCCACCGTCACGACCCTGCTCGACTCGGCCGGCATGCACTGAACAGCCCGGCATGCACTGAACAGACCTCAGCGGACCGCACGGGGCCGGACGAGGGAGCCGTGGATCGGTCCCGTGCCCCGGGTCAGCGGCAGCCCGGTGGCGCGGTTGGCGTGCGCGATGATCTCCGCGGTGATGGAGACGGCTGTCTCCTCGGGTGTGCGGGCGCCTAGGTCCAGCCCGATCGGTGAGCGCAGCCGTGCCAGCCGGTCCTCGGGCACTCCGGCCTCGCGCAGCCGCAGGAGCCGCGCCTCATGGGTGCGCCGGGATCCCATCGCGCCCACGTAGCCGACGGGCAGAGCGAGCGCCAGGCGCAGCAGGGGGATGTCGAACTTGGCGTCATGGGTGAGGACACAGATCGCGGTGCGGGCGTCGACCTCGGTGCCTTCCAGGTACCGGTGGGGCCAGTCGGCCACCACCTCGTCCGCCTCCGGGAACCGGGCCGCGGTGGCGAAGACCGGTCGCGCGTCGCACACGGTGACCCGGTAGCCGAGGGCGTGCCCGGCCCGGCTGAGGGCGGCTGCGAAGTCGACGGCGCCGAAGACCAGCATCCGGGGCCGGGAGGCATGCACGTGCACGAGGACGGACAGCGCGTCGGGGCAGGTGTCCGCCTCGCCGCCTATCCGGACACGGGCGGTGCGTCCCGCGCGCAGGAGGGCGACGGCCTGTGCCGTCATCGCCCGGTCCACCTCGCCGCCGTCCGGCGTTCCGTGCGCGGCGGAGCCGTCGCCGCGCACGCACACCGCACGGCCGAGGAACCGCCCGGGGCCGTCGACGACCTGCGCCAGGGCCGTGGGCCCGCCCCGGCGGATCTCCTCGAAGGCGGCCGTCAGGTCGGGCCGTGTCGCGGGGTCGACACGTTGGACGAGGACGTCGAGTTCGCCGCCGCAGGTCAGTCCGACGGCGAAGGCGTCGTCGTCGGAGTAGCCGAACCAGACCCGCTGGGGCCCTGCTCCGTCCGCGAGGACCTGGCGGCACAGCTCGTACACGGCGCCCTCGACGCAACCGCCGGAGATGCTGCCGATCGCGTTGCCGTCCAGGTCCACCGCGACCGACGTACCGATCGGCAGGGGTGCGCTGCCGTGGACGTCGACGACGGTGGCCAGGGCGAAGGGGCGTGCCGCACGGCACCAGCGGTGCAGAGTGTCCGCGATGTTGAACATGGGCCTGTCTCCGTGGGAAGGGGGGAAGGGTCGCCGCCGCGCGCGACGGGGAGCGAGCACGCGGCGGCGACCCGGGAGGTCCGGCGACCGGGCGGGGGCGGGCCGCCGGACGGGCAGGGACGCCCCGGGTACCGGGCTTCTCCTCCGCGGCCCGGGGAACCCCGGTTCAGATCAACGCCTCCGCGGTGATGGGCAGTTCGCGGACACGGCGGCCGGTGGCGTTGAAGACCGCGTTGGCGACGGCCGCCGCCACGCCGACCTGGACGATCTCTCCGATCCCCTTCACGCCGAGCGGATTGGCCCGCGGATCCTCGCTCTCCAGGTAGATGGCCCTCAGGTCGGAGATGTCCGCGTTGACCGGGACGAGGTAGTCGGCGAGGCTCGCGTTGACGATTCTTCCGTCGCGGTGGTCGGTGACCGTGTGCTCCAGCAGCGCCTGCCCGATACCGCCCACCATGCCGCCCAGCGCCTGGCTGTCCGCCAGCTTGGGGCTGACGATACGGCCCACGTCGTACACCCCGAGCATCCGCCGCACCCGGACCAGGCCGAGCGTGGCGTCCACGCCGACCTCGGTGAAGACCGCGCCGTAGGAGAAGTACGAGTGGCGTGCGGGCTCCGGCGCCCCGGCGTACGCGCCGTCGGCTTCGAGGTGGGTGAGCCTGTTGCGGGTCAGCAGCCGCTGGTACGTCTCACCGCGGGCCGGGTCGTCCGGCACGTGCAGTCGGCCGCCGCGGACGATGACATCCTCGGCCCTGACGCCGTACAGCGGCGACTCGTCGTCCTCGACGGCCAGCTTGATCGCCTGGGTTCGGACCTTGTTGCACCCGTCGAGGACGGCGGAGCCGACGACGGTCATGGTCATCGAACCGCCGTGCGGCGGGGTGGGCGGGTAGAGGGAGTCGCCGAGCCGGAAGGTCACCGCGCGCATGTTCAGCCCGAGGGCGTCCGCGGCGACCTGGGTCTGGGAGGTGTAGGTGCCCGGACCCATGTCGATGGTGGCGGCCTCGGCCACCGCGGTGCCGTCGGCGTCCAGGCGGACGCGGGCCTGCGCGGGGAAACGCCCGGGGTCGTACACGCCCGCTGCCATCCCGAGCCCGATCAGCCAGTCGCCGTCCCGCGTCGAGCGGGGCTTCGGGTTGCGCCGGGCCCAGCCGAACTCCCGGGCGCCCACGGTGTAGCACTCGCGCACCTTGCGGGTGGACCAGGGCAGCCCGTTCGACTCGTCCTCGGCGGGCTCGTTGCGCAGCCGCAGCTCGATCGGGTCGACAACGAGCTTGTTCGCGAGCTCGTCCATGGCCGACTCGATGGCGAAGGAGGCGTTCGCGAAGCCCGGGCCCCGCATCCACAGCGGGGTGTTCACGTCCAGCGGCACCTTCCGGTACTCCTGGCTGACGTTGGGGGTGCTGTAGAACATCTGGCCCGCGAGCATGATGGCCTCTTCGAACTTCTCGTACGACGAGGTCTCCGCGTCCATCTCGTGCACCATGGCCGCCAGCCGGCCCCGCCGGTCGCTGCCGAGGCGCAACCGGTAGTCGTAGGAGGGGCGAAAGCCCGTGCCCAGGTACATCTGCTTGCGGCTCAGGACCAGCTTGACGGGGCGCTTCAGTTCGCGGGCGGCGAGGGCCGCGACCACGGTGTGCGGCCAGCACCGCAGCCCGCTGCCGAAGCCGCCCCCGACGAACGGCGAGATGACCCGCACCGACTTCAGGGGCAGGTCGAACACCGTGGAGAGTTCGGTCTGGGTGCCCACCACCCACTGGGTCTTGTCCCACACCGTCAGCCTGTCGCCCTTCCAGCGGGCGATCGTGGCGTGCGGCTCCATCGGGTTCTGGTGGTTGCGCGCCATGCGGTAGTGCAGGTCCATGCGCACCGCCGCGTCACGCAGGCCGGCGGCGGCGTCACCGCGCGCGTAGCGGGTCGGCGGGTCCGGCTCGGCCTTCGCCATGTCCGTCGAGGGCTTCCGGGCGTCGTAGCCGACCTTGACCAGGCTCGCGCCGTGCTGCGCGGCCTCCAGGGTGGTGGCGACGACGACGGCGACCGGCTGGCCGTGGAAGAGGACCTTGTCGTCCTGGAACACCCGCAGGCGGCGGCCCTCGGGGTTGTTGGACCCGGGATTGTCGAGGTACGGCAGCTTCGGCGCGTTGCGATGGTGGAGCACCCGCAGTACGCCGGGGTGGGCCAGAGCGGCGTCCGTGTCGACGGACGTGATACGGCCCGCGCCGACGCTGCTGTCGACGATGACGGCGTGCAGCACGCCCTCGACGTCGTGCTCGGCGGCGTACAGGGCCTGTCCGGTGACCTTGAGCCGCCCGTCCACGCGGGACAGCGGGGCGCCGACGGCGGCGCGGGGCTGGGGACTCACTTCGTACCTCCCACGACGCGCAGCTGACGCTCGACGGTCCGCTTGAGCAACTCGGGCTTGAACCCGTTGTATTGCAGGGTCCGCGCTCCGTCGGCCGCCTTCGCCGCGGCCGCTGCCCAGAGCGCTGCCGAAGGGCGTTCGCCGATGAGGGCTCGCTCCACGGCGGGCAGTTTCCAGGGGACGGTGCCCACTCCCCCGGCCGCGACCCGGGCCTCGCGGATCACCCCGGCGCGCAGGTGCAGGGCGACGGCCGCCGAGGTCAGGGCGAACTCGTAGGACTGCCGGTCACGGACCTTCAGGTATCCGGACCTCAGCGGACGCGGAAGCGCCGGTATCTCGACTGCGGTGATCAACTCACCCTGCTTGAGGGCCTGTTCACGGTCGGGCGTCCTGCCGGGTCGCAGCAGGAAGACGGCGAACGGAACGCGGCGTCCGCCGTCCGGCCCCAGCAGGTGCACGGTCGCTTCCAGCGCGGCGAAGGCCACGGCGACGTCGGAGGGGTGGGTGGCCACACAGGCGTCGGAGGTGCCGAGGATCGCGTGGGTGCGGTTGTGGCCCTGCAGCGCGGCACAACCCGAGCCGGGCTCGCGCTTGTTGCACGCGGCGGTCACGTCACGGAAGTAGGTGCAGCGGGTGCGCTGCATGATGTTCCCGCCGATGGTGGCCATGTTCCGCAGCTGGGCCGACGCGCTCAGTTCCAGCGCCTCGGACACGACGGGGTACAGGGTGCGCACCTTGGGGTGAGCGGCGGCCCCGGACATGGTCACCAGCGCACCGATCCGCAAGCCCCCGCGTTCGGTGACGGTGACCTCGTCCAGCGGCAGACCGGAGATGTCCACGAGCTTCCCGGGACGCTCGACGGTCTCGCGCATCAGGTCGACCAGCGTGGTACCGCCGGCGATGAAGCGCCCACCGCGGCGGCCGGCGTCGAGCGCCGCCCGTGTGTCGGAGACCCGGGTGTAGGAGAAGGGGAACATGACGGCCGCACCTCTACTTCCGGGCGGCGGTCTTGTCGACCGCGCGCGCGATTTTCACGTAGCAGCCGCAACGGCAGATGTTGCCGCTCATCCACTCCCGGATCTCCGCCGGTGAACCGGTGTGCCCCTCTTCGATGCAGCCGACCCCGGACATGATCTGGCCGGGTGTGCAGTATCCGCACTGGAAGGCGTCCTCGTCGATGAACGCCTGCTGCAGCGGGTGCAGTTCGTCGCCGTCGGCCAGGCCCTCGATCGTGGTGACCTCGGCGCCCTCCAGGCGGACGGCGAGGGTCAGGCAGGCGTTGACCCGGCGGCCGTCGACCAGGACGGTGCAGGCACCGCAGGCGCCGGCGTTGCAGCCCTTCTTTGAGCCGGTGAGACCGAACCTCTCGCGCAGCAGGTCCAGCAGCGAGGTGCGGTTGTCCACCGTCACCGTCCTCCGGGTGCCGTTCAGCGTCAGGGAGACACGACCGGAAGGGGGCGTGGCCGCGGGCTCCTCCTCCGTGCCGACCAGGAGGGGTGCCCCGATCACGCCGCCCACGACGGCGACGCCACCGACCGCGCTCGTGGTGGCGATGAAGGTGCGCCGCGTGGGGTCCGCGGGGGACGCGTCCGGTTCGGTGGGAGGTGGAAGAGCTGAAACTGGTTCAGTGGACATGGGTACGCCTTCGCTCGCTGGGTGGGGGATCGGCCGCGCTGCGGCAGGGTGGGAGGAGGGGCCGTCGTGGGCGGTGACGCCCCGGGCGTCACGACGGGTCGTGGGGCGGCGGATGTCCGGGGGGTGGGGCGCGGAGGGGGTCACCCGTACCTGTGCGCCCGCTCCGGGGCGGACGTGGTGCGTCCACTGTCCGGCTCCAAGGTGGTTCTCGTTCAAGCGGTCGATCCCACCGAACCGGATTCGTCGCGCCGGAGGGAGGTTGCGTTTATGGGGGGTACAACCTCGACCTCCCTAAACGGCGTGCGGTCGTTACCGTGGTCGGGATGGAGCAACGACCCGACAACCGCGCCGACATCCGGGACTTCCTCGCCAGCCGGCGCGCCAAGATCACCCCGGAGGAGGTCGGGCTGCCCAGCGGCGGCCGTCGCCGCGTTCCGGGGCTGCGCCGCGAGGAGGTGGCCGTCCTCGCCGGCGTCAGCACCGAGTGGTACACCCGGCTGGAGAAGGGCCACATCAGCGGGGTGTCCGAGGAGGTCGTCGAAGCGGTCGCCCGGGCCCTGCGGCTGAACGAGGAGGAACGTACCTATCTGTTCGACCTGGCCCGCGCCGCCAGACCCGCCCACCGGGCGCCCGCCCGCCGCAAGGACGTCCCCGCCCCGCCCCGCGTGCAGTGGCTGCTCGACTCCATGACGATGGCTTCCGCGACCGTGCAGAACGGCCGCCAGGACGTCGTGGTCGACAACCCACTGGCCCGCGCCCTTTTTGCGCCTTTGTTCGACAGCTCCACGACCGACAGGCGCGGCCGCGCGAACTTCGCCCGCTACATCTTCCTCGACCCGGGCTCGCGGCACTTCTTCGTCGACTGGGAGAAGGCGGCCGCCACCACCACCGCGCTGCTGCGAGCCGAAGCGGGACGTGAGCCCCACGACCGCGCCCTGCGCGACCTCGTCGGCGATCTGTCCACGCTCAGTTCCGCGTTCCGGGCCCTGTGGGCCGCCCACGACGTCCGCCTGCACCACGAGGGCATCAAGCGGCTACGGCATCCGGAGGTCGGCACCCTGGAGCTGACCTACCACTCCCTGTCGTTGCCCCTGTCCGACCGTGCGGTGCACGACCTGACCATCTACACCGCCGAACCGGGCACCACCTCCGAGGACCGGCTCAAGCTCCTCACCAGCCTGGCGGCCACCCGGCCGCCGACTACGGACACCACCAACGACCCTCGCTGACGCACCCGGCTCCCGCAGGCGAGGGGCCGGACACCCGGGTCGCGCTCAGCCGTCGTTGCGCGCACCCGTCGCGAGCAGCCCGTTGACCACCAGGCGCGACAGCCACTCCGCCGTGGCCGTCAGCTGCTCCGGGGAGGCGGGGTCCTCCCTGCCCAGTCGCCGCGCCAAGGGTCCGTCGAGCATGCCCGAGACGGGAGGGACGACGGCGAAGAACAGGACGTCCATCGGGATGGGCGCCATGCGCCCGGCGGCGATGAGCCGCTCGATGCTGGGGACCATCAGCTGGAGCGTCTGGGAGATGTAGTGCTCGTAGAGGTAGTCCAGCCGCTCCGTGTCCCGCGAGAACTCTCCGACGAGGACCCGCCCGACCAGCGGCGTGTCCACCGCTCTGAGGTAGAAGCCGGCGATGATCAGGCGCAGTTGCTCGGCATCGTCGAGTGAGGGGTCGATGTCCGCCAGCGACGCCATCCTGCCGCCCAGCGCGTGGTCGACCACCGCACGCCAGAAGGCCGCCTTGGACCCGTACCGGTCGTTGATGAAGTTGTGGCTGACGCCGAGACGGCGGGCCAGTTCCCGCGCGGAACCGCCTTCGTAGCCCAGCTCGGCGAAGGCTTCCAGCCCGCGCGTCAGGATGCTGTCCTCGTCGGGCACGGCACGGGAGTCCGCGCTCGGGCGGCCCGGCCGCCGGGCGGGTTCTGTACGGGCTCCCATCGATTGCCTCCTCACCGATCGCCCCGGGGTCCGCGGGACACACCCACAGCTTAGGGCGTGTTGCGAAAGTCCCGCCTGCCTCGCGACGCCATGCACGCACTCTCGCCGCACCGGGCGAAAGCCCAAGTACATCCAGTACGAGGGCTTCCGCCCGGCACGCCGAGAGCACGCACCTGACGCCGCGAGGCCCGCCCTTCGGGCGAACGACGGGACTTTCGCAACACGCCCTAGATGAATGAGTCCAAGGGGTGTCGTTGCGGTCAGTGATCGTAGGCGGTGAGTGACCGTTTGATCGGCTGTCCGGTCTTGTCGTTGTGCCAGATCGCCGCTGTGAGCGCGAGGATCCGGCACAGGACGCGGGCCGCCACCCCTGCCGGGCTCTTGCCGCCGTGTCGTTCCAGGTCGAGCTGGGCCTTGAGGGTCTGGTTGATCGACTCGATGACCTGCCGCAGCGGCTTGAACAGGTGTGCCCCGGCCCGTTCGGCCTCTCCCTTGCGGGCCGGCCGCAGCAACTCAAGGTGACGCTCGGCCAGGTCGTGCTCGAACTCGCGGCCGTAGTAGTTCTTGTCCCCGATGATCGTCTGGCCGGGGCGGGCCGCTGTGACATCGGGCGCGGTGTCGAGCATGTCGCGCAGTGTCTCGCGCTCGTCGGCCTTCGCACCGGTGAGGGCGAACAGGACCGGCAGCCCGCCAAGCGTGCATACCAGATGCAGCCGCAGTCCCCAGAAGTACCGTGAGTGCGACGCGCAGTAGCCGTACTGGGCCCAGCCCGCCAGGTCCGAGCGTTTGGCCGTCTCGCGGGAGCATCCGCAGCCGACCGGGGTGGAGTCGACCAGCCACACGTCATCGCTCCACAGCGAGGTGTCCCGGGCGAGGATCCGGATCATGCTGGTGAGCAGCGAGGAAGCGGCGCGCAGCCGCTTGCTGTAGCCGGACTGCTGGGGCACGTAAGGGAAGAGGCGACCGAAGTCCTTCCCCACACGGCGCAGCCAGCGCCGCTCGGAGGTGTAACCGAGCAGCGCCGACATGACCGCGAGGGTGACCAGTTCGGCGTCACTGAGCGTGGGCGCGATCCCGACGACGGGCCGGTACGGGGCCAGCCACGGCGAAGCCTTCAACTCGTCGTCGATTCGGGCATAGAGTGCCGTTGCGAGGGTGTCCAGGTCTGTCTTCACACACTGACATTGGACGCCCTCGTCCTATGTTCGCAGGCCAACCCTTGGACTCATTCATCTAGGGGGCGCGACCCCAGCCGGCTTGACAGGTGTCAGACATGAGGCAGTCCGACGTACGCGCCTCAGGAGGACTGCGCGGTCCGGTACAGGTTCTGCGCGTCGGTGCCGAAGTACGGCCCGTACATCCGGTTGGGCAGGAAGTTGTACTTGAAGCTGTTCACCGAGGACTGCAGGCCGGTGCCCGTGGCCTCGTCGAACTGGGTGAACCAGGGGCCGCCACTGGCGCCGCCGGTCTGGTTGCAGTTCATGCCGTGGTCGTCGGAGAGCAGGAAGTCACGGTTGGTGTTTCCGCTGCAGTAGACGAACTTCTCCCCGTCGTACGGGGCGGCGGCGGGGAACCCGAAGGCGTACATCGCCCTGTTGTAACCGGTGTTGAAGGCCAGCCCCTGGCCGCCGACGACATCCGTCAGCAGCTTCCCGTCCAGCGGGGCCACGACGGCCGCGCCGATGTCGTAGTTGATGTCCTCGCTCGCGGTCCACTGCGGCGTGGACAGTGTCTTCGTCGCACTCCACCTGCCGTACGGTGCCTGTCCGTCGTGGTAGCCGGGCACGAAGACCCAGTTGGTGTGCCAGGCGCCCTCCAGTTTCACGCAGTGTCCGGCGGTGAGGACGGTGCTCTTGTTGGCGCTGGTGACGGCATTGCCGGAACACGAGGCCGTTCGCCCCTGGTAGGTGAAGAACACCCGCCCGGCCGTGGACACCACGGCTCCGCCGCCGGTCCAGGCTCCGCCCCCGTTGGGGAAGGCAAGCGCTCCGGCCGCGCTCGCCGTGCCCGGGAGCGTGGGGGCGACGGTACGCTCCGCGCCCCTGGCGAGAGAGGACGCCTTCAGCCGACCTGGTTCCATGACCGGCAGCTCCAACGGGGCGGCCTGCCGCATCCGTTCGGCGGTCCAGAACGCGGCGGGGTCCGCCGGGGCCGCCACCGCGGGCGTGGCGGACACGGCGGTGCCGATCGTCGCGGCGGCGGTGAGCAGGGCGGCGAGGACGGGTCGGGAGGTGCGGAGGGAGCGGGACGAGCGGCGTATGTCTCTCACGCGTACTCCTTGTGCGGTGGGGGGACGAGGACGGATGCGCGCACCGCAGAGTGCCAGCCCGGCCGGACATTGGACAGGTACACGTCACGATGGGCGCAAAATCTACCCCCGGAGGCGGCCCGCCGATCACCGCCGGGGCTGCCCCGGTGAACCGGCGGCGCTACAAGTGATCTCCAGGAGAGCCGCGCTCTCCTGGAGATCACCCGTCGCGCCGGTCGCCCGGCTCAGTCCTCAGTCCTTGCCCGTGAGCCTCCAGATCTGGTTCTTCTTGGTGGTCAGAGCGCCGGCCCCGTCGCACGGCCACTGGTGGACGAGGGCACCGGGTGCGGTGGAGATGGTGCTGACGTCGACGCACTTCCCGCTGTGCACGGCGACGAGCTGGTAGTCGTGGCTGTTGCCGAGCGCGGTCACCGGCGCCAGCCGGAAGCGTTGGTTGGTGTCGCCGTGGCAGGTCCACTGCTGGACGGCGGCCCCGTCGGCCGTCGAGTAGGCGGAGACGTCCAGGCACTTGCCGCTGGAGTGGTTGACGACCGTGTAGGTGTCGGTCGTGCCGGAGACCCGGCGGAAGTCGAAGAGCTGTTCCTGGCCGCTCCCGCAGGTGTTCTGCCGGTACTGGGTGCCGTTGGCGCTCGACCTGGCGGGATCCTCCAGGCAGAGCCCGCTGTGCTGGGCCACGGCCGTGGAGGAGAAGGCGGCCGGGGCGCCGATGTGCAGGCTCGCCGGGGCGAAGGAGACCTGGTCCAGGTGGGGCGCCGAACTGGAGCGCAGGGGCTGTCCGATGTCGCTGCCGCCGCCCGAGTAGACCTTGCCGACGGTCGTGCCGTCCCAGTCGTAGAGCTGTGAGGAGGTGAACTTGACCTTGTTGGCGCCCTTCTTGAGGGTCACGTGGGCCGTGTAGTCGGCGAACTGGTTCCAGTGCAGGGTGCCGGCGAAGTCGACGCGGGTGGCGTCGCCGCCGTTGACGCCGACGTCGGCGTGCTCGGCGTACAGGTCGGGGTTGTAGTGGTTGGAGGGCAGTTCCTCGGCGTTGGCGTAGCGCATGGTCATGGCGTAGGTGCCGGCCGAGGGCGCGTCGACGTCGAGGGTGAGGGAGTTGGCGGTGCCGTTGCCGATGCCGGTGACCACTCCGCCGGTGGCCTGGTCGTAGCTGTTGGAGACCTCGGCGGTGCCGGTGAGGGTGCCCGCCTCGGCCTGGTAGGTGACGACGTTGCCGGTGGTGACGGCGGAGGTGGTACTGAACGGGGTGACGGCCAGGTCGTCCAGGGCGAGGGTGCCGCCGGTGCCGGTCACCTTGATCTTGTTGATGCCGGCCTTCAGGAAGAACCGGTTGGTGGAGGTGGACCAGGCGGCGGTGGTCGCGCCGGACAGGACCTGGTCGTCGGCCGCCCTGCCGTTGACGGTGAGGTCGGCCTGGCCGGTGTTGCGGAAGCGGGCCGTCAGATCCGCGTAGCCGTCCCGCGCCGCGTAGACCCAGAACGTCGCCGACCTGCCGGAGGTGAGGTTCACCGCGCCCGCGCCGGACTGGCCCTGGGAGGTGTAGGTGGTACTGCCGCTGTCGGAGAGAGCGGCCTGCTCCGCCTCGTAGAGGGTGGTGGCCTGGACACCGGTGTCCCGGTACCTCAGGTCGATCTTGTCGATGATGGCGTCGCCGACGGTCGCCGCGCCGTTGTCACCGGTGGTGGCCAGGGTGAGGGTGTGGGTGCCCGCGGTGAGGTTCACGGTGGTGTCGCTGTGCCCCCAGACGACCCACTGGAAGCCCACCGGTATGTCGATCCTCTTCGACGCGCCGCCGTCGACCCGCAGGTACACGTTCGTCGGGCCCTTGACGTCGGCGTCCTTGGCGTAGCTGTTGCCGAACACGGACAGGTCGTAGTCGCCGGTCGTGGGTACGGTGACGGGGAAGGAGATCACCGTGGTCGAGCCGGTGCGCAGGCCGCCCACGTCCTTGGTTCCGGAGGTGGCGAACTTGTCGAGCCTGCTGGGGGTGCCTTCGGTGTTGATGTTGTAGCCGCTGCCGCTGAGGGTGGCGTTCTCGGCCTCGTACGAGCGCGTCCAGGTGCTGTCGGAGGCGGTGGCGGACCCGTTGCCGCCCGGGGAGACGATCACCTGGTACGCGGACATCGCGTCGAGGTCGAGGGGGACCGTGATCGAACCGTCGGAGCCGACGGCCACGTCGGCGTCCGAGAGCCGGGTCGGGGTGGCCGCCGCGCCGATGTAACCGCTGTAGCGGTCCTGGAAGACGCTGACGTGCACGGTGGAGCCGAAGACGGCGGGGTCGATGTTCTTGATGACCGTGTCGGAGGCACCGCTGGTGCCGCCCCCGGCGAGGATGACGCGGGCCTGCTTCTTGGCGGTGTCCAGGCTCGCCAGGCCTTGCAGGGTGTAGGCGGCGTCGGCCCCGCTGCTGGTGACCTTGACGGTGTTGCCGCCCTTCATGGAGCTGTACCAGTGGTACAGCCACCACTGGGCGTTGGGAATGTTCTGACCGGCGGCGGAGTCGCCGAGGTTGCCGTTGATGTTCCAGTACGGCAGGTTGCCGTCGATCTTCTTGTCCTCCAGGGCCGCGATCCACTGCACCATCTGGCCGGGGTCGGTCAGGTGGTAGCGGAAGGCGTACTCGTTGAGGTTGATCGGCAGGTGCGAGGGGAGGCCGACCGCGGTCTCGGCCGCACGGTAGTTGTCGACGGTGCTGCTCACCTCCGCCGGGCTGCCGAGGGTGTGCCAGGTCGCGATGTCCGGCAGGCAGTTGTTGGCCTTGCAGTAGGTGAGGAAGCCCTTGAGCGAGGACTCGGTGTAGCTGGAGGTGTTGGGGCCCGCGATCCGCGCCTCGGGCCAGAGGCCCTTGATGAAGGTGTAGGTCTGGCGCCACTCGGCATTGAAGTCGGCCAGGGCCGTCGCCTGCGTGCGCATGCCCGGGTACCACATGCCGTCGGGCTCGTTGTAGGGCACGAGGACGACACGGTCCTTGTAGGGAGTGGCCAGCACCTGGTCGATCTGCTTCTTCATGGCCGTCCGGTAGGCGGCGTAGCTGGTCCGTTCGTAGCTGAACGTGCGGTACACGTCCGTCATGTAGATGTAGATGTCCTTGCCGCCGCTGTCGACGAACGGCTCGGCGATCTCCAGGGCGTCCGAACCCGGGTGCTGCTGTCCGTCCTGGTACTTGGTGTTGGTGGTCCGCACCCCCATTCCCTCGATGAGGTTGCCGGTCGGTACGTCCGGCCCGTACAGGCCGTACAGCACCCCGGAGGCACCGCCGTGGAAGGCCCCGGTGGAGGTGCCCAGGTCGACGGTGAGGGTGGGGGTGGCGGCGGAGGCCGGCGCCGCGATCGCGGTGGTGAGGCCGGCCATCACGGTCAGCGGGAGCAGCGTCCTGGTGATGCCGTGGAGAAGGCGTCTCGAGGCCGAGCGTCTCTGCCCGAGTCTTCGCATGTGCTCACGTTCCTTCAGGGATGGGCTGGTTGCTGCGCCGGCCCCCGTGCCGGACGTGCGGGTGGTTTCTCGCTCGCGGGTCAGACGACGGGTTCGCCGGTCCCGGCCTGCTCGCGCAGGTGGTGGTCGCGGGCGAGGAGGAGGTAGCTGCTCGCGGTCCAGGTGTAGGCGCGGTCGCGCAGGCCGGTGCCGGTGAGGGCGTCGAAGTTCTCGGCGAAGCCGTGGGCCTCGCACAGGGCACGGAAGCGGGCGCTGATGTCGTCCGCGAGCCGCTGGTGGCCCGCGCGACGCAGGCCGTCCTCGACGAGCACGGTGGCGGGGGCCCAGATCGGGCCGCGCCAGTAGCCGTCGGCGAGGTAGTGCGGGGAGGTGGGCAGCTCGGTGGCGAGGCCGTACGGGGTGAGGTGGGCCTTGATGTGGTCGGCGAGGGTGCCGGCGACCTCGGCGGGCAGGTGCTCGCCGAGCGCGATGGGCATGAGGTCGAGGAGGCCGGCGCTGCTCCAGGTGTCCCCGGTGCCGGCCGAGCGGGCGACGAACCTGTCCCCGGTCCAGAGCTGGTCGAGCAGTGCCGTCTGCATCTCCTCGGCCGTCCGCGTCCAGCGCGCCGCCTCGTCCGTCTCGCCCAGTTCCTCCGCCAGTGAGGCGAGTTCGTGGAGCTGCAGGGTGAGGAAGGCGGCGAGGTCGGCGGTGACGACCACCCGCTCGGGGTCGAAGGTGGTGGCGTTGTCCCAGCCGCTGTCGTTGCCGTGCTGGTAGTACGGCAGGTCGGCGCCGGGGGCGCGCCGGGCGGTGAGCCAGAAGCCGGTCCAGCGCTCCAGGCGTTCGTAGACCTCCGTCAGTTCGGTGCGGTCCGGCGGGCTGGGCAGGGTGCGGCGCAGACGGCCGTAGGCCCAGCCGTGGATGGGCGGCTTGACGAAGTTGTAGAGGACCTCGGAGTGGGTGACCGAGTCGGGCAGGGCGCCGCTCGCGTCCTGGTGGTCGAAGGGGAGGTGGAACTGGTCGCGGGCCAGTTCCGGTGAACCCCCGGCCAGGGCAAGGGCGTTGAAGCAGTGGTCCCAGCTCCAGACCTTGTCCATCCAGTGCTTGGACATCAGCACGCCCGGCCGGGTGACCAGGCCCTTCGCGGCCACGGTCGCCGACCAGACGACGTAGGCGGCGAGTTCGGCGGCCGGGGTGGCGGCGGAACGCCAGGGGGCCACGGCGTCGACGAAGTCCGCGAAGGCTGCGCGCGCGGAGGCCACCACGGCGTCGAAGGGCGCCGAGGGCGCGTACGGCGGGCGGGCGGCGTCGAGTTCCTCGATCGCGATCTCCCAGTGGCCGTCCGCCGCCGCGGTTACGGTGACACCGCGTTCGGCACTGCCCAGGGCCTGGGTTCCGGCCGTGCCGGCGAGGGCGCCGGACAGGAGGGTGACGCGGTAGCGGCGGCCGGTCTCGTAGGAGGTGAACACGTGCGCGTCCGCCGCCGGGTCGTGGAAGAAGTACGTGCCGCTGAACGGGGTCAGGGTCCGCGCGGCGGCGAGCACACCGAGGCCCGGGCCGCTGCCCCGGAGCCGTACGGTGTCCGGTGTCTCGTAGGCGAGTTCGACGCGTCCGGAGCCGCCGGTCCAGGTGAGCAGGTCCGGGGTCGCCTCGACGCGGGTCACGGCACGCTCGCCGCTCGCCGCGTCCAGGGGGACCAGGCGCAGGACGCCGTGCATGCCGTTCTGGTGCGAGACGAGGTGGAGGTCCTCGGCGTAGGTCTTCTCCGCCACGACGGGGGAGATGTCGAACCAGGATCCGTACGCGCTGAAGGGGATGTCGTGGACGGAGAAGGCGGGGCCGGATCGGGCGGCGGTCATGTGGCGTGACTCGTTTCTGGGGCAGGGGGTACCGGCCGGCCGGCACGGGAGAGCGCCGGTCGTCGGGGCGGGTCGGGGGGCTCAGTCCTTGACGGCGCCGGTGGTGACACCGGCCGCCACGTAGCGCTGGGCCAGGACGAGGATGACCGCGGCGGGCAGGGACGCCACGACGGCGGTGGCCATGATGGCGTTCCACTCCTGGTTGTTGTTGCCGATGTAGTGGTAGATGCCGAGGGTGATGGGTTCGTGGGTGCCGCCGTTGACCAGGGTGTTGGCGAACACGAAGTCGGACCAGGACCACAGGAAGGCGAACAGCGATACCGTGACGACGGCGTTGCGGCTCATCGGCAGGACGATCGACCAGAAGGTCCGCAGGGGCCTGGCTCCGTCCATCTGTGCGGCCTGGAGCAGTTCGCCGGGGATGCCGGACATGAACGCGGTGAAGATGAGCACCGCGAAGGGGACGGCCAGGGTGGAGTCGGCGACGATCAGGCCCGGGACGGACTGGAGCAGGCCGAGCTGCAGGTAGATGGCGTAGAAGCCCATCGCCATGATGATGCCGGGGATCATCTGGGCGGCCAGCAGGGCGAAGCTCAGCAGGCCGCCGCCGCGGGGGCGGAGCTTGGCGAGCGCGTAGCCGGCGGGCGCGGCCAGGGCGACGGTCAGCACGACGGTGCCGAGGGCGACCACCAGGCTGGTGCCGAGGTAGGGCAGTTGCTCGGCGAGCACGGTGCGGTAGCCGGACAGGGTGCCGTGGGCCGGGAACAGGTCCGGCGGGCTCTTGCGCATGTCCTGGTCCCGGGTGAGGGACACGTTGACCATCCAGTACACCGGGAACAGCATGACCCCGGTCAGCAGCAGGCCGACGGCCGTCTTCCACCAGGAGCGGGAGGCACTTCGGTTCATGACGGCGCCTGCTTTCGCTGGACTCGGACGTGGACGAGGCCGAACACCAGGGCGGCGACCACGAGCAGGTTGCCGACGGCCGCGCCGGGGCCGAAGGCGGGCAGGAGGTTGCCGAAGCCGAGCTGGTAGGACCAGGTGGCGAAGGTGGTGGAGGAGTCCGCCGGGCCTCCCTTGGTCATGATCCAGATGATGTCGAAGACCTTGAGGGTGTAGACGAGGCCCAGCAGCAGGGTGATGGCGGAGACCGGGCGCAGCAGGGGGAAGGTGATGCGCCAGAAGCGCTGCCAGGCGTTCGCCCCGTCGAGGGCCGCGGCCTCGTACAGCGAGCCGGGCACGGACTGGAGTCCGCTGTAGAGCACCACCAGGTTGAAGGGGACGCCGATCCAGATGTTCGCGATGATCACCGAGGTCAGCGACCAGTCGGGGGAGGTCAGCCAGTTCACCGGGCCGACGCCGACTGCGTGCAGGGCCGCGTTGACGATGCCGGAGTCGCTGTTGAACATCCACGACCAGGTGGAGGCGGACACGATCAGCGGCAGCAGCCAGGGCACCAGGAACAGCGCCCGCAGGGTGGCGGAGAGCCGGAAGTGCTGGTGGAAGAAGACCGCGAGGGCCAGGCCGATGGCGTACTGGAAGACCAGGCACACGGCGGTGAAGACGACGGTGTGGAGCAGGGCGGGCGCGAAGGTCGGATCGTCGAAGACCTTCTGGTAGTTGGCCAGGCCGGTGAAGGGCGCGTCGCCCTGGACGAAGGAGCGGACGGTGTAGTCGCGCAGGCTGAGGTCGAGGTTGCGGTAGAGCGGGTAGGCGTAGAACAGGAGGAGGTAGCAGGTCACCGGGGCGAGAAAGGCCCAGGCGGTCCACTGCGGGGAGGTCGGACGGCGCCGGGGCCGCGCGGAGGGCCGGGCCGGGGCGGCGGTGGCCGCCCCGCTCCGGTCGTGCGCGGACCGGCGGTCCGGGACCTGTTTCGTGTCGTTCATCGACGGACCGCGCATCCCTGGTTACTTGACGGCCGACTGGGCCTTGGCCAGTGCGTCCTTCGGCGACTCGGCGCCGCTGAGCGCGGACTGGACGGCCTTCCACAACTGCTCGGAGATCTTGGGGTACTTGGTGCCCAGGTCGTCGCTGGTACGCCCCTTGGCCGCCTTGACCGCCTCGACCCAGGGCTTCAGTGCGGCGTTGGCGGCCACCTGCTTGTCCTGGACCTCGGCGGTGGGCGCGACGTAGGACAGGGTGGTGTCGGTGTCGTACAGGTTGTCGGTGCTGGTGAGGCAGGTGACGAGCTTCTGGGAGGTGGCGTAGCGGCCGGTGTCCTTCTGGACGGGGACGGTGACGAACTCGCCGCCGGTCGGGGCGGCCGCGTTGCCGCCCGTGGTGGCCGGGACGGGTATCACCCCGTAGTCGAACCCGGCCTTCTCGGCGTTCGCGAGCTGCCAGGTGCCGTTCTCGCTGAACGCGTAGTCGCCGGTGGCGAACTCCTGCCAGCTGGTGGTCTGGGTGTTGTTGAGGACCGAGTTGGGGGCGTAGCCCTTGTCGAGCCAGCCCTTCCACAGGGACAGCGCGGAGACGCTCTGCGGAGAGTCGAGCGCGGTGAGCTGTGCGCCGGCTCCCCAGAACCACGGCAGGAACTGGAAGCTGCCCTCCTCCGTGCCGATCGCGGAGAAGGTGATCCCCTTCTTGCCGGCCTTCTTGACCTTCGCCAGCGCCGCCGTCAGCGACTTCCAGTCCTTGACCGAGGCGATGTCCACACCGGCCTTCTTCAGCACCTCCTTGTTGTAGTAGAGGGCGAGGGTGTTGGCGCCGATCGGGGTGCCGTAGGTCTTGCCGCCGGACTGGCCGGCCGCGAGCAGGTTGGGATCCGCCTTGGAGGTGTCCAGCTTGTTGTCCTCGGTCGTGGTGAGCACGCCCGCCTCGGCCAGGGTCGACACGACCGGGTTGTCGACGATGAGGACGTCCGGGGAGTTGCCCTGCTGGGCCGCCAGCAGCGTCTTGTTGGCCAGGTCGCTGGTGTCGAAGCCGGTGCGCTTGATCTTCACGCCCGCGTCGGTGCCGCACTTGTCCAGCAGCTTCGTCCAGGCCGAACCCTTGGCGAACTGCGGGTACGGGTCCCAGACGGTGTAGGTGCCGCTGTCCGCGTCCTTGGCGCCGGTGCTGCCCGAGCCGGAGGAGCAGGCGGTGGCGCCGACGGTCACGGCCAGGGCCGTGAGGGCAGCGGCGGTCAGACGGCGCTGTCTGGGGGTGCTGTGCATGTCGGAATCCTTAGTTTTTGGCACGGTTGTGCCGTGAGAGGGAGGGTGACGGGGGGAGAGCCGGACACTCCGAGGGCGTCGGTGAGGGATCGGGTGGCCGGTGCGCCGGGACGCGGAGGCTCCGGCGATGGGGGTGTGGCCGGGTCGCCGCCGGGCGGAGGGGGCGGCGGGCCCGGGTGGGGTCGGGATCGGGAGGGTGGGGGCTCGAAGTGGAGTGCGGGGTCCCCGGGAACCGGTCCTCGGGCGGGGTCAGGAGGCGCCGAGGGCGGGGCCGGTGCTGGCGCGCAGGGAGATCGGTGGGACCAGGAGGTGGTGCCGGGCGGGGGCTCCGGGGCTGTCCAGCCGCTCGACGAGGAGGTCGACGGCGAGCCGGCCCATCTCGGCCGCCGGCACGTCCGCGGCGGTGAGCTGCGGTGTCACCGTCTCCGCCCAGCGGCCGGCGACGATCCCGGTGACGGAGAAGTCACGCGGCACATGGCGGCCCGCCTGGGCCAGCCCCCGGTAGAGCCCGCCCAGCGCCGCCTCGTTCAGGGTGACGAGACCGGTGGTCGCCGGGTCGTCGTGCAGGATCCGCTCCAGGCACGCCTGCCCCGAGGCCGCGTCGTCCCCGCAGGTGTAGGACCGCACGGTCAGTCCGCGTTCGGCGGCGGCCTTGGTGAAGCCGTCCAGCCCGCGGTGCGCGGACTCGTAGCCCGCCCGCAGCAGTTGTTCCGGCCGGTTGACGAAGGCGACCCTGCGATGGCCGAGGTCCGCCAGATGGTGGACGCACGCCTCCGCCAGCGCGGTGTGGTCCAGGCCCACCCACCAGCTGCCCTCCGGCCGGGCCGTCCGGCCGATGGCGACGGAGGGGAAGTCCAGCTCGGCCAGGTGGTCGACCCGGTCGTCCGCCAGTCTGATCTCCATCAGGATCGCGCCGTCGACGCGTCGCTCCCCCAGCAGCCGCTGGAAGGAACGGTCACTGTCCACGCCGCTGGGCGACAGCAGCACGTCGTAGTCGTAGGCGGCGGCCGCCTCCACCACGCTGCCGATGAAGTCCAGTTGCATGCCCGTGTAGTGGTTCCCGGCCGGCGGGAAGACCAGCCCGATCGTGCTGGTCCGTCCGTTGGCCAGGGCCCGGGCGCTGGCGTTGGGGCGGTAGCCCAGTTCGTCGATGACCTGCTGGATCTTCCGGCGGGTGTCGTCGGACACGGGGCGTTTGCCGCTCAGGGCGTAGGACACGGTGCTCCGCGAGACACCGGCCCGCCGGGCGATCTCACCGATGTTCACGGAGAACTCCTTGCTCGAACCGGTTCGACGCTCCCGCCGGGCGGTGCGTCCGAGCCGCGTACGTAGTCGGGTGAGGAGGATGCGACGTCCGGTCGTCGAACCGGTTCGCGTGAAGTGAAGGTAGGAACAAGCCGGGCGGCTGTCAACACCTGAATCGGGATTTCCCGACACAGACCAGCAATCCCCCCGACACACACGCCGTCACCGATCCGGCTGCGTCCGATGTATTGCTGTGGGAAATCCGCGGTGCTAGCTTCCCTGCGAACCGGTTCGATGAAGTGATCCTTCCGGCCGACCCGGGCTCCGTGCCCGCAGCCCTTGCGGTGCGGGCGCCACCACGGCCGCCCGGGCCGACCGCCCCGGCTCCGGTGTGCGCGCGATCGAACCGATTCCGCGCCGCGCCTCCCCGAACCCGCCTCACCGGACACGGCCCACGACGGGCGGTCGAGGCGGGCGCGGCCGGGACCCCGTTACTCAAAGGATTGAGGACGCACTCCATGCCATCCGCTGACAGATCAGCCCGGCGCCGGGCCCCGGCCGCCGTCGCCCTGGCCCTCGGCGCGGGCGCGCTGGTCGCGCCGGCCGTGCCCGCCCAGGCGGCCGACACGCCCAGGCCCACGGCCCACTACACCTTCGACGAGGACGACCTCGCGTCCGGGAAGATCACGGACAGCTCCGGCAACGGACTCACGGCGAGCCTGGTCAACGCCGCCACCGCGAAGGCGGTCGAGGGCGCGGGCGGCGGCAGGGCGCTCTCCCTGCCCGGCGGGGCACCCACCTCCGACGGGGCGTACGTCCGGCTGCCCCGCGCGGTGCTCGGCGACGCCACCGACCTGACGGTGTCCGCACGCGTGAAGTGGGGCGGCGACAAGTCGTCCTGGCAGCGGATCTTCGACCTGGGCACCGACACGACCAAATACCTCTTCACCACCCCGTCGAACAACGGCGGGCTGCTGCGCACCGCCGTGACGGCCGGCGGAGGCGGCGCGGAGGCCCAGGTCTCCGGATACGCGGCGCTGCCCGCCGACGCCTGGCGCACGGTCACCGTCACCCTCGACACCGCCGCCGGACGCGTCACCACCTACCTCGACGGCGTGGCGGTCTCCTCCGCCGCGACGAACGTCAAGGCCAGGGAACTGCTGGACGGTTCGGCGACCGCGGCGGGCTACATCGGCAAGTCCTTCTACCCGGATCCGCTGCTCAAGGGCGCGATCGACGACTTCACCGTGTGGCACGCGGCGCTCAGCCCCGAGCAGGTGGCCGGTACCGTCGCGGACGTGCCGACACTGCGTGAGCTGTCGAAGACGTCCTTCGAGGTCCGGACGACGACCGGGACCGCCCCCTCCCTCCCCGTCGCCGTCCGCGCCTCCTTCTCCGACGGCTACGACCGCGACACGCCCGTCACCTGGGACGCCGTACCGGCCGGGACGTACGAGCGGCCGGGCACGTTCACCGTGGCGGGCACCGCGGCCGGGCGTGCGGTCAGGGCGACGGTCACCGTGGTCCGCGAGGGGCAGCTCACCGTCGACCTGGGCTCGGACACCGGTGCCTTCCACGGCGGTGCCTCCGGCACCCTCTACGGTGTCTACGGGCCGGACGTCCCCACCAACAACCTCATCGAGGGCATGGGGCTGCGCACGGTCTCCACCAAGGCGCAGGACGGCCCGCAGCACCCGGGCGCCGACGCGCTGGAGGTGGTGAAACCGCTGGCGGACTCCACCGACGGCGACGTGTACATCTACATGACCGACATCCACCGCGGCTTCCCGTACGAATGGCCGGGCGACACCCCCGCCGAGAAGCTCAGGCTCTACGAGCAGAAGATGGCCAAGCAGGTCGACCAGGTGCTCCGGATGCCGAAGCAATACCAGGACAACATCGTCTTCGTGCCGTTCAACGAGCCCGAGGGCAACATGTTCGGCACCGGCCAGTGGAGTTACGACAAGGTCAGCTGGCTCGACGACCCCGACGCCTACTTCGCCGCCTGGGACTCCGCGTACAAGCTGATCAAGGACAGGATGCCGGACGCCCGGATCGCCGGACCCAACACCAGCATCCTGTACGACCAGGTGAAGGGCTTCCTGGCCCACGCGCTGGCCGCCGGCACGCTCCCCGACGTCGTCACCTGGCACGAGCTGAGCCACCCGGAAGCCGTCCGCGACAGCGTGGCCACATACCGGGGCTGGGAGAAGGACCTGTTCAAGGGCACCTCGCGCGCGGGCACCCGACTGCCGATCAACATCAACGAATACGCCTTCAACTACCACACCTCGGTCCCGGGCCAGATGATCCAGTGGGTCTCCGCGATCGAGGAGTCCAAGGTGGACGCCGACATCGCGTACTGGAACATCGACGGCAACCTCTCCGACTCCGCCGTGCAGTCGAACCGGGGCAACGGCCAGTGGTGGCTGCTGAACGCGTACGCCTCGATGACCGGCCACACGGTGAAGGTGAACCCGCCGTCCCCCGGCGAGAACTACACCATGCAGGGTGTCGGCACGCTCGACGAGAAGAAGAAGCAGGCCCGGCTGATCTTCGGCGGCTCCACCGGCAAGGGCCACATCACCTTCGCCGACGTACCCAGGAAGGTCTTCGGCAAGAGCGTGCACGCCTGGGTCCGCGAGATCGAGTGGAGCGGACAGGTCGGCGACAGCTCCGGCCCGAGGCTCCTCACGGAGACGAACCTGGACGTCGGTGCCGACGGCACGGTCTCCGTCGACTTCGGTGACGGGACCCTGCCCCGGCTGAAGGAGTCCTCCGCGTACGAGATCGTCCTCAGCCCCGCCGGGAAGGCGCAGGCCACCCGGACCGCGCCCGTGCGCTGGCAGGACTCCTACGAAGCCGAGGACGCCGCCCACACCGGGTCCGGCTACTCGAAGAACGGCCCCGAGGGCTCACCGCGCGACGTGTCGAAGTTCTACACCTCCGGCGGCTACGACGTCGGCGGTCTGCGCACCGGTTCGGACATGGCGCTCGACTTCACCGTGGACGTGCCCGAGGACGGCACCTACGACCTGAGCGTCTTCGCCAACTCCCTCAACACCTTCGACAAGGTCAAGGAGCAGGGCCCCACCAATGTCTTCCTCCGGGTGGACGGCAAGGCGGACAGCGAGCGGGAGCTGCATCTGCCGCTCGGGTACAAGTGGGTGGTGTGGGACCACACCGACACCACGGTGAAGCTCACCAAGGGCAGGCACACGCTGACGCTGGCCGCGAAGAGCCTCGACGGCAGGAGCGCCACCAAGGGCGACGCCATCGTCGACCGGCTGACCCTGTCCCTGCCCGACGCCTCCGCCCGTACGCAGGTGTACGAGGGTGAACTGGCCTGGCTCGGCGGCCGGGCGCGCACCGCCTACGACCCGCCCCGGCGCGCGGCCACCGGATCGGGCGCCGCCCGGCTCCCCAAGGACGGGACCGCCACGTTCTGGGTCTACTCCCCCGCCGACCGCGAGGCCACCCTCCGGGTCGACACCCTGAAGGGTTCCGGCGCCCGCGTCTCCGTCAACGGCCAGGACGTGCTGCGCCTGGACGAGGGCGGGAACAGCGTCGTGGTCTCCCTCTCCGGTGGCGTCAACAAGGTGACGGTGACCGGGACTTCGCACACCACGATGGTCGACCGTCTCTCGGTCACCCCCACGCAGGGCACGCTGCCGGCCCGCACCTACGAGGGGAAGAGCGCCGAACTGGCCGGCTCGGCCGCCCTCGCCCCGCTCTCCCTGGCCACCGACGGCACCGCGATCACGGGGATCGGCGGGGCCCCGGGCAACGGCAACACGGCCACGTTCACCGTCACCGCGGACGAGGCGGGCACACACGCGCTGCGCATCCGCTACTCCAACCCCGAGCAGTCCCCCGCCACCCACTACAACCCGGACCCGCTCGCGCGCCACGCCGACATCGCCGTCAACGGCGGCGAGTCGAAGCGGGTCACCTTCCCGCACACCTTCCACCAGAACAACTTCTGGGAGCTGACCGTCCCCGTCCAGCTGAAGAAGGGACAGAACACGATCACCTTCCGTTCCGAGGAACTCCCGAACTTCGACGGCACCACCTACGCCTCGGACACCTTCCCCGGCGTACTGCTCCGCTCCCGCTACGCACCGCTGATCGACCGGATCACCGTCGCGCCGTACGCGAAGGCGGTGCGCTGACGTGAGGTGAGGGGCATGTAGCGCGACTGTCCGGGTCCGTCGGCCTGACGGACCCGGACGTTCGCGGTGGAGCCGGTACAGTGGCGGCCGGCGAAAGAAGAGATCCTCCGATGGACTCCCGCACCGCGCGCATCCGCTCCAAACTGGCGAAGATCCCGTATCAGGCGCGACGCAGCCACTCCGCGGGCGCCGAGCGTCACGAGTTCCGCCCGGGTCCGCGCGTCGGTGCCGCCCGGGTCGACACCTTCGAGGCCGAGCACCACATCGTGCTGCCGTGGGCCTACCGGACGTTCCTCGTCGAACTCGGCGTCGGTGCCGGGCCCTTCTACGGTCTGCTTCCGCTGGAGGAGTGCCGGCTGTTCACCATGGACCGGCAGCCGCCGGACGGTAGTCCCCGGGGTTTTCACCACGCGCTCCACCCGGACGCGGCGCGAGGAGACCTGTTCCTGCACATCATCGAGATGGGCTGCACCGATCTGTGCCTCATCGGCGTGACCGGCCCGCTCACCGGCCGTGTGCTCACCGGCAACGCGGACGGCTTCCGGCCGCCCAACGTCTCCTCCGCCCCGGACTTCCTCTCCTGGTACGAACGCTGGCTGGACCATATGCGCGAGGGCAAGGACAACCGGGCGCTCGGACTCACCTCCCCGGCGACCGTCGCCACCGCCCCCTGGGGCCCACGCGCCAGGGGACGGTAGCGGCTGGTCGCCACGGGCGGCGGAGCGGTGATCTCAGCGTGCGTGGGACAGCGCCCACGACAGGGCGTGGTCCGCGATCTCCTCCCAGCCGGGTGAGGCCGGCATGAGGTGGGGCTGTCCCGGATACACCTCGATCTCGGTGACGGTCTTCGACTTGTAGTGCTTGACGTTGGACTGCTGGATCCTGGGCGGCATCAGGTGGTCCAGCTCGCCGGAGAGGAACAGCAGCGGTGCGCGGTCGTCGTTGTGATAGTTCACCCAGATGTCCTGGTGGCCGGGCTGGAGGTTGGCCAGCACGCTGTTCCACAGGATGCGGCCCGAGGCGGGGACCGCGTACCGCTCGTAGAGCGCCCGGGACTCCTCCTCGGAGAAGGTGTTGGTGAAGGCGTAGTGCCACTGCTCATGGGTGAGGCCGACCGCCTTGTGGTGGTTGGCGGGGTTCTTGAGCACGGGGAAGGTCGCCTTCAGCTGGCTGAGGGGAGCCACCCGTACGCCCTCGGTGGGTGCGGAGTTGAGGGCCACTCCGGCCGCGCCGAAGCCGTGGTCGAGGAGGACCTGGGTGAACGCCCCGCCCGCCGAGTGGCCGATCAGGACGGGGGGCTTGTCGAGGCCGCGGATCACGTTCGCCAGGCTCTCGACGATCCGGGGAGCGGTGATCGCCTCGATCGGGGACGGGTCGGCGTTCAGGGACTCGACCTCCGCCTCGAAACCGGGGTAGGCGGGCGCGAGCACCCGGTATCCCTGCTTCTCGTACCGGTCGATCCAGTGCTCCCAGCTGCGGGGCGTGACCCAGAAGCCGTGGATGAGGACGATGGTGTCCGGTGCGTTCATCGGTGTTCCTTCCCGTGCGTCAGCGGGTGGCCCGGTAGGCGGTCGTGATCTGGCGGACGACGACGTCCGGGTGAGACATCATCACGACGTGCGAGGCCCCCTTGACCTCGACGGCCGAGCTGCGGGCGCGCTTGGCCATGAAGCGCTGGGCCGCGGCCGGGATGACCTTGTCGGCGGTGGGGATCACGTACCAGGACGGCAGGGATTTCCACGCCGGTACGCCGCTGGCGGACGCCAGGCCGCCCACGCTTCCCGGGCGCTGGGTGGCCGCCATGAGCCGGGTCACGGACACCGGCAGGTCGGCGGCGAACACACGGTGGAACTTCGCCGGGTCGATGTAGCCGTCGGTGCCGGTGGTGCCGTCGGGCAGCGGGAACGGCCGGGTCACCAGCGCGTCGGGCAGTTCGCTGCCCGGGAACATGCCGGCCAGCTGCAGGGCGCTCTCGCCCTCGTCGGGCGCGAAGGCCCCGACGTACACCAGGGCCTTGACGTGCGCGTGGCCGCGCCCGGCGTTGGTGACGACCTCGCCGCCGTAGGAGTGTCCGACCAGGATGACCGGGCCGGAGATGCTGCCGACGACGCTGGAGACGTAGGCCGAGTCGTCCGCGAGGTCGCGCAGCGGGTTCGCGGGGGCGATGACCGGGAAGCCGGCCTTCAGCAGCCGGGCGATGACGTCGTTCCAGCCGGAGGAGTCGGCGAACACGCCGTGCACCAGCACGACGGTCGGTTTGCTGCCGCTGCCCGAGGGGGCGGCGGCCGCGGCGGGGGCGGCGGTGAGGGTGACCGCCCCCGCGGCGAGCAGGCCGCCGAGGACGCGACGGCGGGGCTGACCTTCGGATGTCAACTGAGGGGTCCTTCCGGATCAGGAGTTGAGGAAGTCCAGCAGGTCTGCGCCGAGTTGTACCTTGTGCGTGTCCGTGATGCCGTGCGGCGCGCCTGGATAGACCTTCAGCGTCGCGTTCTTGATCCGGGCCGCCGACGCCTTGCCGCCCACCTCGAAGGGGACGACCTGGTCGTCGTCGCCGTGGACGACGAGCGTGGGCACGTCGAAGGCGTCGAGGTCGGCGCGGAAGTCGGTGGCCGAGAAGGCCGCGACGCATTCGTAGGCGCCCCGGTGCCCGGCCTGCATGCTCTGCAGCCAGAACGCGTCCCGGATGCCCTGGGAGACGTCCGAGCCGGGCCGGTTGTGTCCGAAGAACGGCCCGTCGGCCAGGTCGTGGTACAGCTGCGAGCGGTCCGCGAGCGACCCGGCACGGATCGCGTCGAACACCTCGACCGGCAGGCCACCGGGGTTGTCGTCGGTCCTGAGCATGAACGGCGGTACGGCGGAGACCAGCACGAGCTGTGCGATCCGGGCGGTGCCGTGCCGGCCGACGTAGCGGGCGACCTCGCCGCCGCCCGTGGAGAAGCCGACGAGCGTCGCGTCGCGCAGGTCGAGGGTGTCGATCAGGGCGGCGAGGTCGTCGGCATACGTGTTCATCTCGTTGCCGTGCCAGGTCTGGGAGGAACGGCCGTGCCCACGGCGGTCGTGGGCGACGACGCGGAAGCCGTTCGAGGCGAGGAACAGTGCCTGCGCCTCCCAGCTGTCGGAGTTCAGCGGCCAGCCGTGGCTGAGCACGACCGGCCGGCCCGTCCCCCAGTCCTTGTAGAAGATCTGCGCTCCGTCGTTCGCGGTCACGTACGGCATGCGTACTCCCGTCTGCAGGATCTGTCCGGTCGCCCCAGCCTCGGCCGGGACGGGCGGTGCGCGAATCCCGTGGAGCGCGTAGTCGTGAGCCGGGTCGGTCGTGAGCCGGTCAGTCGTCGACGGCCTGCTGAAGCTGCCGCCGGGAGGTGACGTCGAGCTTGCGGAAGATCTTCCGCAGGTGGTAGTCGACGGTGCTGGCGCTGATGTACAGCTGCGCGGCGATCTCGGCGTTGGTCGCCCCGCCCCTGGCGAGACGGGCGATCTGGAGCTCCTGCGAGGTCAGCGCGGACGCCGTGCCGGCCGGCCCGCGCCGGGGCCGCGCCCCCGTGGCGGCCAGCTCCTGGGCGGCACGGGCCGCGTACACGGTGGCGCCCATGGCGTCGAACATCGTGACGGCCGTGCCCAGTTGCTCGCCGGCGTCCTTGCGGCGCTTGCGGCGGCGCAGCCACTCGCCGTACAGCAGATGGGCGACGGCGAGGTCGGAGCGGGCTCTGGTGCCCGACAGCAGGGTGATCGCCTCGCGGTACAGCGGCTCGGCGTCGTCGACCGCCGCGAGCAGGGCCCTGGAGCGGGCCAGCAGCCCCAGCGCCCAGGGCGTGCCGGAGGCCGTCGCCCGGGACGCGAGCGTTCCGAGCGCCTGCGTCGCCAGCACCCGGTCGCCGCAGCGTACGGCCGCCTCGACGAGCCGCGGCAGCACCCGGGAATGCACCCCGAGCACGTCCTGCTCGATCAGGGCGTGCGCGACGGCGCGGGCCTGGGCGTAGTCACCGCGGCCGAGGGCCAGCACCACCATGCCGATCCGGGCGATGGACTCGACCGCGCCGGCGCCGAGGTAGGTGCCCGCCTCCATGGAACCGCGCAGCACGGCGTCGAGGCCGTCGTGCTCGCCGTGCCAGGCGAGCAGCTCGGGGTGGCGGTAGATGGCCCACACGTCGTCGTTCGCGCCGATCGCCGAACGGATCCGGTGGCCCTCGGCCAACAGGTCGTCGGCCGCGGCCAGTTCGCCCAGGTTGGTCTCGGACATCGTGCCGCAGTACAGCGCGGTGTCCAGCTGCCACAGGGAACCCGTCCGCCGGGCGGCGTCGGCCGCCCGGCGGATCACGGCGGTGTGGACCTCTTCGTCCCAGAGGATCATCGACAGGGTGACGGCGGGCAGATAGCCGCGCAGCACCTCCTCCTCGGTGGTCGCCGGGTCGAGCACCATGGCGCTGGCCCGCCGCAGGTGGGGCAGGGCGTCCTCGTAGCCGTCGGTGATCAGGGCCGCGAAACCGCGCAGTGCGAGGTCGACGCCCGTCGCGGGGCGCGTGCGCGGCAGCAGCGTGTCCACGGCACGGGCGATCTCGGCCAGTGTGGTGTCCCGTATCAGGTGCTCGCCGGTGATGGCGCGCTCGATCGCCACGAGGAGGGCCTCGCGGGCCAGTTCGGGGGCGCCGTCGAGGAGCAGCAGCGCGGCGCGCACGCAGAGCGCCGGGGCGTGCGCGAACGAGTCCGCGCGGCCCAGGGCGACGCCCGTGTTCGCGCGGACCAGCAGCGCCCTGCCCTGGCCGGCGTCACCGAGCAGTTCCCCGTCGATGGCGTCCAGCAGCGACTCCGCCTGCAGCGGGGCCCCGGCACGCAGCGCCGCCTCGGCGGCCGCCAGCAGGCGCCCCGCCCGTACCTCGCCCGCCGGTGTCAGCTCGGCCGCGCGGGTCAGAAAGGTGGCACGGGCGGCGTAGCCGCCGCGCGCGCCCGCCCGGTCGGCCACGCGTTCCACCTCCGCGGCGACCTCGGCGTCCTCCCCGATCGCGGCCGCGGCCAGGTGCCACGCCCGCCGGTCGATGTCCGCCGGCCGCTCGGTGGCCGCGGCCAGCGCGTGGTGGGCCCGCCTGCGCTCCACGCTGGTGGCGCCGCTGTAGACCGCGGAGCGCACCAGCGGATGACGGAACCGTACGGCCGTGTGCACCGCCACGAGGCGCGCGCTCTCTGCCGGTCCGGAGGCGTCCGTGCCGATGCCGAGCCGGCGGGCCGCGCTCATGAGGTAGCCGAGGTCGCCTCCCGGCTCGGCGGCGGCGAGGAGCAGCCAGGTCCGTGTCGGCTGCGGCAGTTCCCGCACCTTGCCGAGGTAGTACGCCTCCAGTCTGCCGCCGACCGACAGCGGTTCGGACAGGGCGAGGCCCCCGGAGAGCTGGTCGGCGGACAACTCCCGCCCCAGGTCGGTCAGGGCGAGCGGATTGCCGGCCGTGGCGGCCACGATCCTCGCCGCCACCCGGTTGTCGAGCCGGCCGGGGACGATCTCCCGCAGCAGTTCCAGGGCGAAACGGTCCTCCAGCCCCGCGACCTCGGTGGGCGTGAGTCCGGCGGGCACCTCGAACCCCGTGCGCGCGGCGAACAGCAGCCCGACGCCCTCCGCGTGCACGCGCCGCCCGACGAAGGCGAGCACTCCCAGGGACTCCTCGTCGAGCCACTGCGCGTCGTCGACGCAGATCAACAGGGGCCGCCGCTTCGCGGTCTCCGCGAGCAGGGTGAGTGTCGCGAGTCCGACCAGGAAGCGGTCGGCGGGCGGGCCGTCGGTCAGTCCGCACGCCACCCGCAGCGCCTCGCCCTGGGTCTCGGGCAGTGCCCGGACCTCCTTGAGGTCGTCCAGGAACGGCAGGAGTACGCGGTGCAGCGCCGCGAAGGGGAACCCCGACTCCGCCTCCACTCCGGCCACCCGCAGGACCCGCAGGTCGGCGGCCTCCGAGGCCGCGTGGTCCAGCAGGACGGTCTTGCCGATGCCGGCGTCGCCGCACAGCAGGACGACACCGCTCAGCCCCTCCCGTAACTCCCCGACGAACCGGTCGAGAGCTTCCCGTTCCCTGACCCGCCCCTTGAGCACCACACCCACACCTTCCGGAAAGGTCGGGTGACAAGGGCGACGCGGCCCTCCACGCTCCCCCTACGGCCACCCTCCGCCACATGTGCCTATCCTGCGCATCTTCTCCCGCCTCCATGGCGGACTTCCCGAAGTCGCACGGCACGCTCCGCTTGGACGGCACTGCGACACAACTCCGTTGATGCGCAAGGCACTTGAGGCTATGCGACCCCAGGGGGAAGGCCGTGGACACCGTCGCACGGCGACGGCTCGTCCGGGATGCCGAGGGGGCTGACGCCCCATTCCTCGGCGATGGCCATCACATGCCTCTCGGACGGCATGTCGGCGAGCCAGTCGTCCCACGCCGCCTCGTCCCAGGCGTCCATCCCCTCCTCCCGCCCCCTGATGCCGACGCCGAGCCGGTGCTCGATCCCGGTCGGCTCACCGATGCACAGGGGCATGTCACCGTCGTAGCTGTAGGCACGCACGACGCGGCCGGCCTCCACGCGCGCCCAGGCATGGCTCTCGACGATGCGGTCGGTGCGGAAGTACTGGAAGTCACCCAGCAGCGAGCCGAGCGATCCGAGCCAGGCCTGCAGGGACGGCCCGTTGTCCCGCAGTCCCGCCGCGAGGTGGACCCGGCCGTGGGCCAGTGTCCAGCCGTCCACGGGAGAGGCCACGAAGACGCCCCGCCGGTAGGCGGTCTCCGTCCCGGTCGCCCAGTCCATCGGCACGCGCGTGTGCAGGCCGAGCGCGTCGGCCACCTCCCGGTCGTCCCGGCCGGGCACGGCCAGCCAGGACGTCTTGTAACCGATTCCCACGGTGCTCCCCTCCCCCGCCCCCTCGCGTACGCGCATACTGCCGCACGCGAGGGAGGGGCCGGGAAGCACGGTCACCGGATGCGGTGGGTCCTCCAGAAGGGGCCGAGGTCCTTGTCCGTCGCCGCCTGCGCGGCCTTCTTGAAGGCGGCCGTGGTGGAGAGGCCGTACCAGTGGTCCGCGGCGTACCGCTTGAGCATCCGGGCCATGGTGCCGGCGCCGAGCGTGCGTTCCAGGTCGGCCAGGGCGCAGGATCCGGCCGTGTAGACGAGGTGGTACTCGCCGCGGTGCCGGGACCAGTAGGCCATGGAGTTGGTCAGTGCGGTGCTGTCGTCCGGCCAGTCCACCTCCGACCAGCAGTCACGGGTCTCCCACCCGTAGAAGCGGGCGTTGGCGTACTGGGCGAAGCTCTCGTCCAGCCACGGCGAGGCGTACTCGTCGTTGCCGACGATGCCGTACCACCACTGGTGCGCCACCTCGTGGACGACGGCGCCGCCCTCCTCGGTGGTGCCGACCAGGACCAGGCCCGGGTACTCCATGCCGCCGCCGAACCGGCTGGTCATCACCAGGTCGATCTCACCGTACGGGTAGCGACCGAACTCCTTGCCGAAGCGGTCGATCGAGGCGACGGCGTCCGCGCGGTTGACCCGCACCCCCGCGGCAGGCGTGTCGGCCGCCCAGTACGACTTCACGCGCACGCCCCCGGGGGTGGTCTGCGTCGCCGTGCGGAACGGTCCCGCGGCCCAGGCGAAGTCCCGTACGCGGTGCGCGACGCTCAGTGTGACGGTGCGGCCGTGGCCGGCGGGCTGCGTCCGGGTGCGGCCGGTGGCGGGGACCTTCAGGGCCGACGGATGGTCGAGGCGGACCCGGAAGTCGCTCACCAGCGCGTGGAAACTCTCACCGAGGGCCACGTACGGGTCGAGGTGCCAGCCGCGCGCGTCGTGGACGGCGAGCACGGGCAGGGCGTTGCCGAGGAAGCGGTGGGCGCCGTCGCGGCCGAAACGGTCGGTGCGGTCGGGCACGGTGACGGAGACGTCGAAGGCGACGGTCGTCCGCTCGCCGTGCGCGAGGGGCCTGGGCAGGGCGATGCGCAGGGCCGTGCACCGTACGGTGAGCCGGTCCGGCCTGCCGCCCCGGACCTTCGACACGGTGACGGGGGACGGCGCGCCCGGCTTGCCGCATCCGTCCTGGCCGTTGCCCCACAGCCGTAGGTAGACCTCGCGCAGCGGGTGACGGGACGCGTTGCGGAACGACACCTTCTGGCGTCCCTTCCAGTGGCTGCCGTCGGCGTCGGCCCGCAGGGACACGTCGTACCGCGCGCGATCCGGTGTCGCGGTCCCGGGCGTCGCCGCACCGGCCGCCGCGTTCGCCCGGTGCGCGCCGGGGCCGGCCACGACGAGCTGGACGACCAGTGCGAGCAGTACGAACACCACACCTGCGGGACGGCGAACCGATCCGGGCCATGACATCACTGAAAGCGGCATGCCATCGGATCCTGCCACAACTGGGGCAGCACAGCAGGGAGTTGACCACCGTTTCGGGCGGAACGTGTGCGTCCGGGGTACGGTCCGCCCGTCAGGGGGCGAACGGGTTCCGGTCCCGCGGCTCGTCCCCCGCTCGCGGAGCGCCGCCGTCCCCTCGCGCCCGTTCCGCGACGGCCGGGTCGGCGGAGTCCGAGACCAGCTCCGCGATGCGCAGGGTGCACTCCCACTCCGTCAGCTTGCCTTTGATCACCACCAGATAGGACTCCTGGTCGGCGAAGCGGTACACCTGGCGCCGCTTCTCCACGAGGTGTTTGCTCGGCACATACGTGTGGACGGCGGCGCGCAGTGCCTCGAGCGCCTGTTCCTTCGACGTCTTTCCCCGCCAGACGAATTCGGTCCTGTACATCTCGCTGTGGCCGTACTGCGCGACCACGGCCCAGTTGCCCATGTCCACTCCCCCTCGCATTGGTGCCAGTCAGCCACAGCTCGGCCACCCGAGCAAGGGAGTCAGGCCGTCGTGATCGCCTCGGCCCGGGACAGGGCCACGTCGAGCACGACGAGCAGGGCGTCGCGGACCGAGCCCGTCCGGCGGGCGTCGAAGACGGTCAGGGGGACGTGTTCGGCGATGTCCAGGGCCCACCGCACCTCGTCCAGGTCGTGTACGACCTCCCCGTCGAACGCGTTGACGGCGACGGCGAAGGGGATGCCCTTGTGCTCGAAGTAGTCCACGGCCGCGTAACAGTCGTCCAGGCGCCGGGTGTCGACGATGACCAGGGCGCCGACGGCGCCGTCGACGATGTCGTCCCACATGAAACCGAAGCGGTCCTGGCCCGGTGTGCCGAACAGGTACAGCTTGAGGGTCGGGTCGAGGGTGATGCAGCCGAAGTCCATCGCCACGGTCGTGGTGGTCTTCTCCGGGGTGTGCGTGAGGTCGTCCACGCCCGCGGCGACCTCGGTGATCGCGGCTTCCGTGGTGAGGGGGCGTATCTCGGAGATCGAGCCCACCGTGGTGGTCTTGCCGACCCCGAAGCCGCCGGCGACGACCAGCTTGACCGGCAGCGGCGGCTGTTCAACCGCTGTCGCGGAGTGTGCCCCGTGAGTCGGGGACGGCACGGAGACCATTGATAACCCTTCGCAGTACGGAGATGTCCTGGCCGATCCTGGCGTGCGGTACGTAGATCGCCAGGTGCCCCGCGGCACACAGGTCCTCGGCGAGCACGCGGACCACGTTGAGGTGCAGTCGCAGGCGGGCGGCCAGTTCCGCGACCGACTGCGGGCGTCGGCAGGCGGCGACGATGTCATGGTGTTCGAAGGCGAGCCGGCCCAGCAGGGACAGCCCGGCCGCCGTCGCGACGATCTGGGTCTCGATCGGGAGCGGCGCTGCCGGGCCCGCCCCCGACACCCGGCCGGCGGTCAGCAGGAACGGCCGGACCACGGGGGCGCGACCGACCGGGTCCCCCATGGTCTGCCGGGCTCCTGCCGCTGTCTCGTGTGGTTCTCGCCCACCATCGGCCATGACGACCTCCTGCCTCGCGGGATGGGTCAGCCGGCCACGGGGGAGCCGACGCTGTTCTTCAGCTCCATCACCAGTTGCGGGGTGAGCGCGGCTCCGGCGCGGTTGGCGAAGAGGGTCATCTCGTAGGCGATGTTGCCCAGTTTGGCTTCCTTCGAGGCGACCACTCCGAGGACCGCGCCGTTGCCGATGGCGGAGACCAGGACGTGGCCTCCCTCCAGGTCGATGATGACCTTGTTGAGCCCGCCCAGGCCGTAGTTGCCGGAGACGCCGGCGGCGAGGCTCGTGACGCCGGAGACGATCGCGGCGAGCCGCTCGGAGTCGGCCCGTTCACGGAGCTGGGAGACCGCGATGAGCAGGCCGTCGGAGGACACCGCGATGGCGTCGACGACACCGGCGGTCTCCGTGGCGAAACGGTCGAGCAGCCAGGTGAAGTCGGCGGCCGCGGTGCGCAGGTCGGTGGGCTTCGTCTCTTCGGGGGTGCTGTCATCTGCCGACGTGGTCACTGCCCGTCTCCTTCTGGCCTTCTGGGGTTTTCGCGTGTCGCGGTCGTGCGGGCTGGGTTCGGGGGCTCGCCACCGAGGTGTGCGGCGCTGTCCTGTGCGGCACCGCCTCTTACGGCGCTGTCTCGTACGGCGCTGTCTCGTACGGCGCTGTCTCGTACGGCGCTGTCTCGTACGGCGCTGTCTTGTTCGGCTCTGCGGACGGCGGCTTCGAACTCGTCCAGTTCCGCGCGGACGGCTTCCGCGTCCGCGGGTTGCCGCACCGTCGGGACGGTCCGTTCGGCCGCCGTGGCGGTGAGCGTGGCGCCCCGGACTCGTCGGCGCAGCGGCCGGGCGGTCGTGGGAGGCGAGGCGGTGTCGGGGGCCTCGGCCCGTGCCGTGCGGGCACGGAGCGGGACGCGGCGCGGCAGTTCACCTTCCGGCGACGGGGCCACGGGCCGCCGTTCGAGAGCCGTGGCGGTGGCGGTGGCGGCCGAGGGTGGCGCGGCGGTGTGCGGTGCGAACTCCCGTGTGGTCCGGCCCCGGCCCGCGGCGGGCGGCGCGGCGTCGACGGGGCTCATCGCCAGCAGGAGCGCGGCGGGGATCAGCACGGTGCTGGTGACGCCGCCGCCCGGAGTGCGGCTCAGGGTCACCCGTAGGTCGAGGTGGCGGGCGAGGCTGCCGACCACGAAGAGGCCGAGCACCTTGGTCGGTACGAGGTCGAGGCGTTCGCGGCGGACGAGCCGGGCGTTCTCCTCGGCGAGACGCTCCGCGCTCATACCGAGGCCGTGGTCGATGATCTCGACCAGCGCGCCGCCGTCCCTGGTGACGTCGGTGCCGGGCCGGACGACCACCTCGACGGGGGAGTCGGACGGGGAGAACGCGACCGCGTTCTCCATCAGTTCGGCCAGCAGCAGGGTCAGGTCACCGGTGATGTCGGGTCCGACGGTGATGTCCGTCTCGGAGCGCAGGGACACCCGCTGGTAGCCCTCGATCCGGCCGAGGCCCGAACGGATGACGTCGGCCAGGGTGATCGGCCGCGCCTCGACGTCGGTCTCCCGAATGCCCGCGAGCAGCATCAGGCTGTCGGCGTTGCGCTGGAGGCGTACGGCGATGTGGTCGATGCGGTAGAGCCGGTCCAGGAGGTCGGGGTCGGTCTCCTCGCGCTCCACGGCGTCGATCAGCAGCAGTTGCCGTGTGGTCAGGTTGCTGACCCTGCGGCCGACGTTGCCGAACATCTCGGCGATGTTGCGGCGGCTCAGCACCTGCCGCTCCAGGAGGGCGGCGGCGGTGTCCTGCACCCGGTTGAACGCCTCAGCCAGTTCACCGATCTCGTCGCGCACCGGCACGGGTATGGGCCGGGGGCTGAAGGGCGTGGTGTCGGCGAGTTCGTCGTCGGCGACCCGGGCGAGCTCCTCGTCGGCGGCTTCGACCACCTGCCGGGCGGAGCCGGTCAGGGCCACCAGGGGGCGGACGACCGAGCGGCGGACCAGGACGCAGAAGGCCAGCCACACGGCGAATCCGAGGAGGGCCACGCCGAGCAGGATCCACGCCTTGCGCAGGGCGTCGGCGGAGGCCGCGTCGGCCTGTGCGGCGGTCTCGTCGATCAGTGTCCGGGTGATGGCGAGGCGCGTCTCGGCCTGCCGCTCACCGGCGGAGATCTTCGCGCGCAGTTCCCGCGGGGACTGCGACTGCAGGGCCGACGGGTCGATCTGGAGTTCCGCGAACTGGGAGGTGATGTCGTTCTGTTCGGCGCCGCGCTCGATGCCCGCCATGCGGAGGACCTGGGCCGGGGCGGCCATGCGGCCGAAGCGGTCGGACTGGTGGACGAAGAGTTCGTGGGCGCCGGCCGCGCGCGTGTACTCGGTGAGGGCGTTGGCGTCACGTGTCTGGGCGGAGAACACGGCGCTCTCGAAGGCCGCGTGGGCGGCGTCGGCGCGCAGGATCGCGTCCAGCAGGCTGGTGACCGAGGACGCCGAGGATGTCGAGTTCACGGAGAAGCGGTCGAGCCCGATGCCGTCGATCAGGTAACCGACCGCCGCCGCGTAGGCCGGGTCGATGTTGGCGGCGGGGACGTAGTCGCGGCCGAGCTTCTCCCGCAGGACGTCCAGGCCGGTGATGTAGCCGAGCGCCTGCTTCTCCGCGGCCGGCAGGCTCGCCCCGAAGGCGGCCCGCACGGCGCCGACCTGCGCGTCGGTGGCCTGTTGCGCCTCGCGGTAGGCGGCGGTCGGCGGCCGGGCGGCTCCGGGGCGGGCCGCCTCGTACTGCACGGACAGCAGCAGCGCCAGCCGGTGTTCGGCCTGCACGTCGTTGATGAGTTTCGTGACCTGCTCGCTGTCGCGGACGAGTTCGGCGATGCGGCCGGCGTCACGGGCCTGTTCCATCTGGCCGCCGACTCCGACGGCGAGCAGCACACCGACGACGGCCACGGGCGCGACGACCAGGACGTTGAGCTTGCGCCGGAACGGCCACCGGGCCAGTACGGAGCCCGTCTTCCGGCGGAAGGGAGAAGTCCGGTCCCTGTGTCCGGGCGGCCGCTCCACGGTGTTGGCGGGCACGCTGGTCTCCTTGGGTGTGTGCTGCTCGGCGGTCAAGTCGCTGGTACCGCCGGACCGTCGACGACCGGGGAACCGGCCAGGCGCTCTCGCGACGGGCAGTCGGGCGTGAGCGACCGGACGCATGACGCGGGTACAAATCACGTCACGTGTCCGGATCTCGTCGGCCGGAGACTATCGCTTTTGTGATCGGCTTGAGCCTGTACGTAACCAATACGTGATTACAAATTGTTCACGCATGCCTACCGAACGGTGTCCTCGTCGTGGATGACCGCGCCGGAGCCCTGCTACATTCCCACCCCGACAGCCTCCCCGGCCACAGTCCGGGGACACTGTCGTGACCGCTGCGCATCCGGCCACGGGCCGGCTCGGTCTCCTCCCCCACCCCGAACCCGTACTCCCTCACGCCCACTTGAGGAGACCTCGTGCACTCCACCCGCAAGGCGACCGCGGCAGCCGTCGCGCTCCTGGCCGTGGCCACCGCCGCCACCGGCTGCGAGAGCGGCACCGCCGCTCCCGCGGCCGCCACCGCTTCCCGGGAACCCGGCTGCCCCGCCGTCCTCGCCAAGGCGAAGCGGGCCGTCAAGGAGGCCGAGGACGTCAACGCCCCCTGGAGCGGCCCGACCAGAGGACCCGCGGCCGTCCCCTCCAGGACCATCGTCTACGTGGCACAGACCATGACCAATCCCGGCGTCTCCGGCGTCGCCAAGGGCGTCGAGGAAGCGGCCAGGATCATCGGCTGGGACGTCCGCACCATCGACGGCCGGGGCACCCCGGCCGGCATCCGCAACGCCTTCACCGAAGCAATCGCCCTCAAGCCCTCGGGCATCGTCGTCGGCGGCTTCGACCCCGCTTCCGTGTCCCGGCAGGTGGAACAGGCCGACGCCGCGGGCATACCCCTCATCGGCTGGCACGCCACCGCCGCTCCCGGCCCCAGCAAGGACCCGAAGCTCTTCACCAACATCACCACCGACGTGGCGGACGTGGCGAGGATCAGCGCCGACTGGATCATCGCCCGGTCGGGCGGCCGTGCGGGCGTGGTGGTGTTCACCGACGCCTCCATACCGTTCGCCAAGCGGAAGTCGGAGCTGATCAAGAAGGAACTGGCCACCTGCCCCGACGTCGACCTGCTGAGCTACGAGGACATCCCCATCCCCCAGGCGAACACGGGCACCGTCGAGCGGGTCTCCGCCCTGCGCACCCGATTCGGCGACCGGTGGACCTACTCCGCGGCCATCAATGACCTGTACTTCGACCACGCCGCGCCCGCCCTGCGCGCCGCCGGCCGGAAGGGAGACGGCGCACCCTTCAACATCGGCGCCGGCGACGGCGACCCGTCGGCCTTCCAGCGGATCAACGGCAAGCAGTACCAGTCCGCCACCGTGCCCGAACCGCTGTCCGAACAGGGGTGGCAGATCATCGACGAGTTCAACCGCGCCTTCACCGACGAACCGGCCAGCACCTATGTCGCCCCCGTCCACATCACCACCGCCACCAACAGCGGCGGCGCCCTGTCCTGGGACTCCGAGGGCTACCGCCGGGCGTACCGCAAGATCTGGGGGCGGTAGACACCGTCGGGCGGGGTGGCAGCCAAGTGCGCCCGGCCCTCCCATGAACGTGCAGGTCGGGTGCGTACTTCTGCTCGGACCTGCCTCGGCGGCACCGTCAGACGGCGAGTTCCTGACCGTCCATGAGCTGCCGGATCGCGGACAGCACGCCTTCCAGGGCGCCGGGTTCCGAAGCGAGCGCGGACAGGGAGACGGACGGCCAGGCGTTGTACTCCTTCTCCGGCAGCGCGCGCAGCCGCTCCGCCAGTTCGGGAACGGGCGGCAGCGACGCCGCGAAGGCCGCCGCCCGTTCGCGGCCGAGGTGGTGGCTGATCGATCCGAAGGCGAAGGAAAGGTCGTCCTTCGCCGGGCCGTCCTGCAACGACAGGGACCAGACCGGCACCTGTCGCCCGGAGACGGCATAGTAGGCGGACATGCTCCGGTACTTGGCCGTACCGCCCTCCCACCGGCCCCACTCCGCCGCGTGATCGAGCAGCGCGGTGGCGATCCGCCGTACGTCCGGATCGGGGCGGGAGCCGATCGCCTCGTCCATGTCGGCCCGTGTGGTCCGCTGCGTGGTGCGGCGGCCCGACGGTGACTTCGCCGCTGTGGCCACCTCTCCGTGCACACGCGGCACGAGGACGCGCAGGTCCTTCGCTCCGCGGTACTGGGTCAGCTCCACCGCGTAGACATCGGTCTGCCGCATCTGCCGGTTCAGGAACTCCACGATGGCCCGCAGCTCCAGCGGAATCCGGTCGGCGACGAACAGCAGCCGCATCTGCCCGGCGGCCAGCCGCTCCTCCACCGTCGTCCAGAACTCGTCCGGGGAACGCTCCCCGAGGAGTTCCCCGTACGCCTCCGCCGGCGGTCGTCCGTCCAGGGCGCACGTCTCCTCGAAGGAGCGCCGCAGCAGTGCCGCCGGCCAGTAACGGGCCGCGTTGGCCGCGTAGTCCAGCATCTGCCCGACGACCTCACGCCGGATGCGGGTGTCCGTGGCCCGCTTGACCTCCACCAGGGTCGGCACACCGTCGGCGTCGACGAAGAGATGGTCCAGCCAGTATGCCGCCCCGCACTCCGCCGTGGTCGCGACCCCCATCTCCCGGGCCACGAGCGTCAGCCGCAGCGGCCGGCCGTCGGCCAGCGAACCGAAATCCAGCACCCGAGGGTGGCGAGCGAGCAGCTCCTGGAACTCCTGTTCCGTCTCGAACCCGGCGAGCTCCAGCGCCTGCAGCTCCTCCCCCAGGACGAACACCGGCTGATCGGACATCGGCTCCCCACCCTCCGGCCGCCCCGCAGCGGACGTCAACGGCACTGCGCGCAGCAAGACTTGTCAGGATGACTTGTGCGGAGTGCTTTCCCGGAGGATACCGAGGGCGCGGATACGGCGGGTGCGGATACGGCGGGGCGTTCACCGCCGTGGTCACCCGTCCAGGCCCTGCCAGCACGGCCGCCCCGGCCGCCGCCCGGGCATCGGCCCTACCAGCGGATGCCCTGCACCGACGACACGACGTATCCGAGGACCGCGGCGACCACCATGCCGCCCATCAGCTTCAGCATGTCCTGGCGGATCTCGGGCCCCTTCCAGGCCATCGCCCCCAGGCCCAGGAAACTGACGACGATCAGCACGAGCATCCACTGCAGCCCGGACATCGGCCCTCCCCCGTGAGTCGCCGATGGTCGGCGCCCCCTTTGCGCAGGTTCCTGCGCCGCTGCCCGCTCGTCAACGCCGTTGGGGGGGCGTACGGGGGTGAGCGGGCACGCCGCTGCCGCAGGGCGCCGGACGCGGACCGGCCCCACGTAACCTCTCCCCATGCCGGACTCCCGCCTGCGCCGCGTCGCCGTCCTCGTGCTCGAAGGGGCGAAGCCGCTCGATGTCGGCATTCCCGCGCAGGTCTTCACGACCCGCGCGAGCATGCCGTACGAGGTGCGGGTCTGCGGGGCGGCACCCGGGCTCGTGACCGGCGGCGACGGCCTCGCCTACTTCGTCGAGCACGGCCTCGACGCGCTCGTCTGGGCCGACGTCGTCTTCGTGCCCGGCTACCGGTTCCCGGACCGTGAGGACCCGCCGCGGGCCGTCGTAGACGCGTTGATCGCCGCCCATGACCGGGGCGCGCGGCTCGCCGCCATCTCGACGGGCGCCTTCGCCCTCGCCGCCACCGGGCTGCTCGACGGCAGACGCGCCACCACGCACTGGCACTACGCACGGGCACTCGCGCGCAGGCATCCGCTCGTCCGGGTCGACGAGAACGTGCTCTTCGTCGACGAGGGCAGCGTGCTCACCTCGGCCGGTGCCGCCTCCGGCATCGACCTGTGCCTGCACATCCTGCGCGGCGACCTCGGCGTGGCCGCGTCCAACCACGCGGCCCGCCGGCTGGTCGCGGCCCCCTACCGTAGCGGCGGCCAGGCCCAGTACGTACCGCGCAGCGTCCCCGAGCCGCTGGGCGAGCGGTTCGCCGCCACCCGCGAGTGGGCACTGCACCGGCTCGGCGAACCCCTCACCCTCGACACCCTGGCGCGGCAGGCCGGGGTGTCGCCGCGCACGTTCTCCCGGCGCTTCGTCGAGGAGACCGGCTACACGCCGATGCAGTGGGTGATGCGCGCCCGCATCGACCTCTCCCGCGAACTGCTGGAGCGCTCCGAGCGTGGCGTCGAACAGATCGCCGCCGACGTCGGTCTCGGCACCGGCGCCAACCTCCGCCTGCATTTCCAGCGCATCCTGGGCACCACGCCGAGCGAGTACCGGCGCACGTTCACCCGCGGCACATGACCGTGGCGCGATCCTTGTGAACCGTGGCGATCTCGCCACTGGCAGCGGCCGGAGCCGCGGGCGAGCCTGGTGGGGCGAAGGGAAGGGACACCACTCATGACTCGCATCGCCATCAACGGATTCGGCCGCATCGGGCGCAATGTGCTGCGCGCACTGCTGGAGCGCGACAGCGCCCTGGAGATCGTCGCCGTCAACGACCTCACCGAGCCCGCGACTCTCGCCCGGCTGCTCGCCTACGACTCCACGGCCGGCCGCCTCGGACGGCCGGTGACCGTCGACGGCAACACCCTCGTCGTGGACGGGCGTCGGATCACCGTGCTGGCGGAGCGTGAACCTGCGCAGCTGCCCTGGGCCGAACTCGGCGTCGACATCGTCCTGGAGGCCACCGGCCGTTTCACCTCGGCCAAGGCCGCCCGGGCCCACCTCGACGCGGGCGCGCGCAAGGTGCTCGTCAGCGCGCCGTCGGACGGCGCCGACGTCACGCTCGCCTTCGGCGTCAACACCGACGCCTACGACCCGGACCTGCACACGGTCGTCTCGAACGCCTCCTGCACCACCAACGCGCTCGCGCCACTGGCCCAGGTGCTCGACGAACTCGCCGGCATCGAGCACGGGTTCATGACGACGGTGCACGCCTACACCCAGGAGCAGAACCTCCAGGACGGCCCGCACCGCGACGCCCGTCGCGCCCGCGCCGCCGGCGTCAACATCGTGCCGACCACGACCGGCGCCGCCAAGGCGATCGGCCTGGTGCTGCCGAACCTCGACGGCAAGCTGTCGGGCGACTCGATCCGCGTGCCGGTGCCGGTGGGCTCGATCGTCGAACTCAACACGACCGTCGCCCGGGACGTGACGCGCGAGGAGGTACTGGCGGCCTACCGCGCCGCTGCGGAGGGCCCGCTCGCCGGCATCCTGGAGTACTCGGACGACCCGCTCGTGTCGTCCGACATCACGGGCAACCCCGCCTCGTCGATCTTCGACTCGGACCTCACCCGCGTCGACGGCCGCCACGTCAAGGTCGTCGCCTGGTACGACAACGAGTGGGGTTTCTCGAACCGGGTGATCGACACCCTGGAGTTCCTCACCACCGGCTGACCGGCCGCCGGGCCCGCCCCCGCCTCCGGCGACCGCGCCGGAGGCTCACCAGGTGTGTGCCACGTCCACCACGAGGCGACCGTCCAACTGCTGTACCCGGAAGGGCAGTCGGGCACGCAGGCCGAGGCCGAACTGCGACTGGCCCTCGAAGGAACTGGCGAACTTCGCGTCCCGGAACGTGCGGTAGCCGGTGAGGTTGAGGCCCGGCAGGGGCTGTCCGGCCTGTCCGGGGTAGGTGGGCGCGCCGGAGTCGTAGGCGGGGGCCCTGACGATCACTTCGAGGATGGCGCCGCCGTTGATCGGGATGGGGTCGCCGGTCGGGTCCTGGATCAGTCGGTCGACGTAGTGCACGGTGTAGCCGATCTGGTCGGCGGACGCGGCCGGAACGTCGACGACGAACCGGTCGTAGCAGTCGTGGCGACCGGTCCTGGCATTCGTGATGTACTCGCCCGCCGTGTAGGACCAGTCCACCTTGTCGAGGCTGCCCCAGCCCGTCGGGCAGGCGGCCGTCGCGGCCCGCGGGGTGGCCGCCGTGGCCGCGGTCGGTATCGCCACCGCGGCCAGTGTGGCGGTCACCAGGGCCGCGGTCGTCCAGACTGTCCTGTTCGCTTTCATCCTGTGCCCCCAGATGCGTGAATGTCCGGCACCAGCAGAGACATCCGAAACGACGCGAAGGTTGCACACGCTTCTCGCGCTGCCCGGGTGCGGCGTACGGCGGAGGGACCACGCACCTCTGGACCACGTACCTCTGGACCACGCACCTCTGGACGAAAGTCGCACGGTCCTGGACCAAAGACGGATGTCGGGGCGCGGGCGGCCTCTTCTAGTGTCGGCCGGGCCGGTGACGACCCGGCATCCCCGACCGTCACGTGGAGGAATCGCATGTCCGCATCGTCCGCCCCGGCCGCGCTGCCGCGGTTACGGCACCGCTGGGCGGCCGTGACCGGCCTGCTGGTGCTGTCCCCCGTCAGTGCCGAGTACCTCATCGGCTACGGCGACAGCACGGACCGGCCGCTGGAGCTTCTGGCCGGCCTGCTCATCCTCACGCCGCTCTACGGAACGGTCGCGGTGCTCATCCGTGAGATCACCCGGCGCACCGGGCGAGGCTGGCCGACGATCCTGTTGCTGAGCACGGCCTTCGGGGTGATCCAGGCCGGTTTGATCGACCAGACCCTGTTCGACAACCAGGTCGACCCCGGTGGCCCGGACTGGGCGACCCAGCCGCTCGTCACCCTCGTCCCGGGCCTGGGCATCGACGCGGCGAGCCTGCTCAACTATGTCGGGGGGCATGTGATCTGGAGTTTCGCCGCTCCGATCGCGGTGGTCGACGCCTGTGCCCCACGCATCGCGGACCGGCGGTGGCTGGGCCCGGCCGGCATCGGTTCCCTGGTGCTGCTGTGGGCGGTGAGTGCCGGGCTGATCCACACCGACACGGCGACGGACTCCACCGCCGGCCCGGCACAGTTGACCGGCGCCGCGGTGGTCGCCGTCGCCCTGATCGTCGCCGCGTTCACCGTCCGGCCCCCGAGGACACGCTCGTCCACGCCCGCGCCGTCGTGGTGGCTGGTCGGCGGTGTGACGGGAGTCGCCTGGTGCGCCGGTCAGCTGCTGCCGGCGACCTGGACGGGGGTCACGGTGAACGTCGTCGTCATGGTCGCACTGGGCTTGCTGCTGCTGCGCTGGTCTCGCCGCCGGGGCTGGGGGCAGCGGCACGTCCTGGCCGCCGCCGGCAGCGCCCTCGTCGTCCGCGCGTCGCTGTCGTTCCTGGTCGAGCCGCTCGGCGACCACGTGGATCTCGCGACGAAGTACGCGGTGAACGCGGCGATGCTCGGTGGTGTCACCGTCCTTCTGTTCCTGGCCGCCCGTCGTCTGCGCCGTCGGGAGGCGCGCACATGCTGACCGTTCGCGGGATCTCCTACCTGGTCGGCGACGCGGACGCGGCCGACGTACGACGGGACATGGAGGTCATCGCCCGGGACCTGCACTGCACCACGGTGATGGTGATCGGGGACGGTGAGCGGCTGATCGAGGCGGCCCGTACCGCCCTCGACGTCGGTCTGGGCGTCCACCTCCGGCCCCACCTCGCCGAACTGCCGCGACCGAAGCTGCTGGAACGCCTGGGGGCCGTCGCCGAGGCGGCCGAGGGACTGCGCCGGGACCATCCGGACCGGGTGACGCTCCTGGTCGGCAGCGAGTTCTCCCACACGGTGCCCGGCATCGTCCCCGGGCCCCGGTCGTTCCTGCGCCTGAAGCTCATCGTGCGCTTCCGCCGCCTCCTGCGGCGAAGGATCGCCCGGCGGCTCCACCCCCTGCTCGCCGCCGCCGCGACCACCGCGCGCAGTCGCTTCGGCGGGCCCGTCACCTACTCCGCGGCCGGCTGGGAGCCCGTGGACTGGTCCCTGTTCGACCAGGTCGGCGTCAGCCTCTACCGCTCCCGCCGCAACCGGCACGCCTACACGGACCGGCTGCGCGGCCTGGTGCGCGACCACGGCAGGCCCGTCGTCGTCACCGAGTTCGGGTGCGGCGCCTTCACCGGAGCGGACGAGCGGGGAGCCGGATCGTTCTGGATCGTCAACTGGTTCGCCACACCCCCGCGCATCCGGGGGGACCACCCGCGCGACGAGGCCGCTCAGGCCCGCTACCTGGGTGAACTCATCGACCTGTACGAGGCGGAGGGCGTGCACGGCTGCTTCGTGTTCACCTACGCCATGCCCGACTTCCCCCGTCACGACGACCCCCGTCTCGACCTCGACCGGGCCGGCTTCGGGATCGTGGCGGTGACCGACGACGGCACACGCTGCCGCAAGGAGGCGTTCCATGAGGTCGCGCGGCTTTACGGCGACCTGGCCGGGAAGGGATGACGACCGGGCGGAGGTCGGCCGGAGGTGATCCCACCGCCGCGGGGCGTGGTACCGCGGTACCGTCCGCCGCCGGCCGACGTGCGTCCCCGGTACCGGGTGTGACCCGCCGTCACGTCCTATCGTGGTAGCGGCCCGCGCGGGAACGACGTTCCGGCCCGGTGTCGCCGGGACGGCCCGAAGGTCGCGCACGAGGCCGCGTGTCCGTACGACGGCCCGCACCCCCTGAACAGGAAGACCCCACATGTCCCCCACGAAGCGCATCCTGATCATCGTCACCAGTACCGGCGAGTACGAGAAGGTCGGCTATCGCACCGGCCTCTGGCTGGGCGAGCTGACCCACTTCTACGACGTCGCCGAGGCGGCCGGCTTCGCGCTCACCATCGCGAGCATCGAGGGCGGCGCCGTACCGCTGGACCCGGAGAGCCTCGCCCACAACGTCCTCGGCGATCTCGGCACCGACAAGCGGTACGCCGACCGGGCCTTCATGGACGGACTGCGCGACGTCGTCCCCGTCACCGAGGTGGACGTCGACGACTACGACGCCATCTACCTCACCGGCGGTCACGGCGTGATGTTCGACTTCCATCAGAGCCGGGCACTGGAGACGCTCATCGCCCGGTTCCACGAGTCCGGCCGGATCGTGTCGGCGGTCTGCCACGGGCCGTGCGGTCTGCTGGACGTCACCCTGAGCGACGGCGAACCCCTGGTCAGGGGCAGGAACGTCACCGGGTTCTCCTGGCGGGAGGAGGAACTCGCGCAGCGCGCCGACGCCGTCCCCTACAGCCTGGAGGACCGGCTGAGGGAACTCGGCGCGCACTACAGCGTCGCGGCGAAGCCCTTCGACACCCATGTGGTCGAGGACGACCGACTGATCACCGGCCAGAACCCGGGCAGCGCCAGGGCGGTCGCCGAGGCGGTGGTCCGCCGGCTCGGCTGAGCGCCGGCCATCCCGGCGGATCCCGGCGTCCGGCCGGACCCCGGCGGATCCCGGCGTCCGGCCGGACCCCGGCGACGCCCGCGTCCGCCGGGGCGGCGCCGGGTGGGGCCGGCCCGGTTCCGTACTCCTCACGGAGGAGGCCGACCCGTACCCGAGTACCGCCGGGTGCCGCCGGCCTGGGTTCAGGAGGGCCCGGGACGCGGGCCCGGCGGTGCCTGACCCGAACGTGCCCGTGTCCGGGCGGCCATCGTCGAGGAGGTGCTGGAGGAGTGCTCCGCACCGGAGACCCGGGCGGTTCTCGCCGGCACGGCGACCGGGTTCTACCGGCTGGGCGGAACGGGAGGCTCCTGTACGGCGGGTGCACCGGGGCCGTCGGCGGTGCGGGTCCGCTGACGGCCGCCGTCCGACTCGCTCGCCGCCAGTCCCCGGATCTCCCGGCGGAACTCGATCGGGGACCGTCCCGTGCGTTGCGCGAAGTACTTGCTGAACTGTGAGGCGGTGACGAAGCCGAGGTGGTCCGAGATCTGGGCCGCGGTCTCCTCGCCGTGCGCCAGCAGGCGCTTCGCCTCCAGCACGACCCGGCGGTCGATGAACTCCTTCGCGCTGAGGCCGGAGTTGGCCAGCGTCGCCCGCGCCAGGGTGCGCCCCGAGTACCCCAGCATCCGGGCGTAGTCCTCCACCCGCCGGGTGCCGGTGAAGTGCTGCTCGACCGCGTCACGGAACCGCAGATAGGTCTCGTCCGGGTCCGGCACGCGCCCGCCGACCGGAAGGGTGAGATGGGCCAGCCGCAGCAGCAGTACGGCGAGGAGGTGGCGCAGCGCCGCGATGTGCACCTCCAGCGGCAGCCGGCCGAGCGCCCGGAACTCGCGGCTCAGGTGCTCCGCGGCCATGGTCACCGCCTCGGCGTCGGCGGTGACCGGGGTGGTGACGACCGGTGCGTGCGGGTCGTCGACCCGGGCGGCCGTCGCCGTGGCCGGGTCCAGTACGTCCTGCCGGAAGAGGATCAGGGTGCCCTCCGCCCGGGTGACGTCGCCCCACTGGTGCACCTGTCCCGGGCGCACCCACAGCCAGGACCCCGGCTCCAGGGCATGGCCGCTGAAGTCCACGACCTGCCGGAGGTCGCCCTCGGTGAGCGTGAGCAGATGATGGAAATCGGGGCGCTGGGGCCCGGCCAGTGCCTGTGCGGGGACGCGCCGCCGCAGCTCGGCCAGCGACATGACCTCGACTCCGGCGGGTGTGCCCGCGGGTGCGGCGAAGGGGAGCTCCGGGATCTCCCGAGGCGCGTCCTGTCGGTTTTTGGCCATCATCAGTCGGAAGTTTATCCAGCCTCCCCCGCAGACGACGCCGTAGGTTGGTCGTGTCGCCGCGCGGCACCGGAACCCCTCCCTGGCGGAAAGAGGAAAGGACGACGCGCGGTGACGACGGGAGGGTGTGCCGCTCCGACCTCCCGCTCTCGTCACCTGCCCGCGCGGGCCGCCACCCGGCCACGGCCTTCGACACGTGCCCGACCCCGGCGATCCGTGGCACCGGAAAGGACCTTTACGCCGTGAGTACCGTGCCCCGTCCCCTCGCCCCGGCGGCGACCACCACCCCTGCCCCGCTCGCATCGGCGCGCGCGACCTTCCGTGCCTGGCTGGAGGAGGCCGACCGTGTCCTGATCGCGGCCGGCGCGGGGCTGAGCGCCGCCGCCGGCTACGACTACGGCGACACGGAACGCTTCCGGGAACTGCTCCCGGCGCTGTACCGGCTCGGCCTGCGTTCGCGTTACCTGTTCGGTGCGCCCCTGCCCGCGGACATGATGTGGGGTTACTGGGCCGTCCACATCGACGACATCCGCTACGGCTCCGAGCCGAACCCTCTCTACCGTTCGCTGCGGGAGCGGATCGGCGACCGCGACCACTGGGTGATGACGTCCAACGTCGACGGGCTCTTCGCCCGCAACGGATTCGAGGCGGACCGCGTCTTCACCCCGCAGGGGGACTACGGCTCCTTCCAGTGCACGGTCCCGTGCTCGCGGGAGACCTGGTCCGCCCGGCCGTTCATCGACGCGATCCTGGCCGCGTACGACCGCGACACCGGCCGGGTGACCGACTCCCGGGCATTGCCGCGCTGTCCCCGCTGCGGCGCCGACATGTTCCCCAACGTCCGGGTCGGTCCGGAGTTCGTCGACGACGCCCATCTGCCCGCGGGGCGACGGCTGGTCCGGTGGCTCGACGACGCGCCCGCGGACAGCGCCCTGCTGGTGGTGGAGATCGGGGCCGGATTCCAGACGCCCGGCGTGATCCGCGGACCCATGGAGAACCTGGTGCGCCACACTCCTCGGGCCCGGCTCGTCCGGATCAATCCCGACCACCCCGACGTCCCGTCGGACCTCGGGGCCCGAGCGCTGTCCGTGCCCTTCGGAGCGGACCTGCTGCTCGACCGGCCCCGTCCCTGACAGAGAGGCAACGCCATGTCCGAGGCATCCGGCACTTCCGTCCCCACCCTCGCCGTCACCGGGTCCACCGGCCGGCTCGGCGGGCGCGTCGCCCGGCGGCTCGCCGTGCGGGGAGTCCCGCAGACCCTCCTGGTCCGCAGCCCGGAACGTGCCCCACGGCTGCCCGGCGCGGTGGCCGTACGAGCCGAGTACGCCGACCAGAACGCCGTGCGGGACGCTCTCACCGGCACCCGGACCGTCTTCATGGTGTCCGCCTCCGAGAGCGCCGACCGGCTCGCGCGGCACAGGGCGTTCGTGGACGCCGTCGCGGAAGCGGGCGTCCGGCACCTGGTCTACGTCTCCTTCTACGGCGCGGCGCCCGACGCCGCCTTCACCCTGGCCCGGGACCACTTCCACACCGAGCAGCACATCCGCGCGAGCGGCCTGGCGTACACCTTCCTCCGGGACAACCTCTACGCGGAGTTCGTCCCCGACCTCGTCGGCGAGGACGGCGTCATCCGTGGCCCGGCCGGGAACGGACGCGCCGCGTTCGTCGGGCAGGACGACATCGCCGACGCCGCGGCCGCGGTGCTGCTCCGGCCGGACGACCACGCCGGCACGACCTACGACCTCACCGGGCCCGAGTCCCTCTCCCTGGACCAGGCGGCCGCCGTCCTGTCCGAGCGGTTCGGGCGCACCGTCACCTACCAGCCGGAGACGATGGAGGCGGCCTACGCCTCCCGTGCCTCCTTCGACGCTCCGCCGTGGCAGCTGGACGCGTGGGTGTCCACGTACACGGCCATCGCGTCCGGCGAGCTCGACGGAGTCAGCGACGCGGTTCCCCGCCTCACCGGCCACCCCGCCACATCCCTCGCCGACGTCATCCGCGGCGAGGGAGACCGACGGAACGCGTAGGCCGGACATGGATCCATTCATGTCAGCTTTTGACCATCGGAAGGCGCTGTTCGAGCCGGTGATCTCGCCGTCGGCGACATAGTTTGAACACATGGCGCCGCGATCACCGGCCCCACCCCTCGGACTCCACAGCAGGGAAGACAGTCATGAGCAACGCGAAGAACACCGTCCTTCAGGCCACCGCCGAGCTGTTCGGGGACAAGGACCCCTCCGCCGTCGACCGCTGGGTGGCCGCGGACTACAGGCAGCACAGCGCGCTGGCCGCCGACGGCCCCGAAGCCCTCCGCGGGCTCGTCGCCGGCCTCGGCGAGGACTTCCGCTACGACGGCGCACGCGTCATCGCCGACGGTGACCTGGTCGCCCTGCACGGCACGTACCACGGCTTCGGCCCGGACCCGCTCGTCGGGTTCGACATCTTCCGCGTCGACGCCGACGGCAAGCTGGCCGAGCACTGGGACGCCCTGACCCCGCTGGTCGAGGACACCGTCTCCGGACGCTCCCAGACCGACGGCCCGGCCGCGGTCACCGAGACCGGCAGCACCGAGGCCAACCGCGCCCTGGTGGCCGAGTTCGCCGAGAAGGTCCTCGTCGGCGCCGACTACGCGGTGCTCACCGACTACATCTCCACCGAGACCTACCACCAGCACAACACCGAGGCCGCCGACGGCCTGGACGGATTCGGCGCGGCCGCGGCCAAGTGGGCCGAGGAGGGCAAGAACCTCGTCTACAAGAAGGTCCACAGGGTCATCGCCGAGGGCGAGTTCGTCCTGACGCAGTCCGAGGGCGAGTTCGGGGCGGCCGTCGCCTACTACGACCTGTTCCGCGTGGCCGACGGCAGGATCGTCGAGCACTGGGACGTCATCGCCCCCGTCCCGGCCGAACTGCCCCACGGCAACGGCCTGTTCTGACCGTCCGACCACCGGGTCGAGACGATCCGGCCCTCCGCCGAGGGCTCGGCCCCGCGCGCGGGCGTGCGCGCGACCGAGCCCTCGGCACCTCCACCCACCCGGAGCCCTTGATGATCCCGATCCGCGCCGAGTCCGACGCCCTCACCGGCATGGGGACACAGCGCTCGCTGCCCCTGACCGCGTACCGGGCGGCCGTCGCCCTCGACTCACCCTTCCTCCCGACCGCGGCTCCGGCAGCCGCCGACCGACGGGACGCACATCTGCGCTCGGCACTCCGCCTGCTCAGCACGGACCCGGTGGTCTCCCGGCTCGGTCTGCGCTCCGACTCGCTGAGGAACCTCGCCGAACGCGCGACGGAGACGGAGTCCGACGCGGCGGCGGCCCGCGACGTGCTGCGCGCACTACTGACCGTCCGTGACCCCGGTCCCCTGCCGGAAGAGGCGGAACGGGAGCTGGACGCCCTCCTCGGCGCGGAGAGCGGACTGCGGCCCAGGTTCTCGCCACGGGAACTGCCCACGATCGAGGACGAGCTCCCCGACTCGGCCTTCCGGGCGGCGGCCGCGACCACACTGTGGCGCGGTGACCTCACCACCCTGGCCGCGGACGCCGTGGTCAACGCGGCCAACAGCCGGCTGCTGGGCTGCTTCCGGCCCCGGCATCCCTGTATCGACAACGCCCTCCACAACGCGGCGGGGCCCCGCCTGCGCGACGACTGCCACACGATCGTCACGGCGCAGGGCACCCGGGAACCCACCGGTACGGCCAAGATCACCCGGGGCTACCACCTCCCGGCGCGCCACGTCCTGCACACCGTCGGCCCCCTCGTCCAGGGCCGGCCGCACACCGACGACGCCCAGGCACTCGCCTCCTCCTACCGGTCGTGCCTGGACCTCGCCGCGCAGGTGGAGTCGGTGCGCACCGTCGCTTTCTGCGCCGTCAGCACCGGCGTCTTCGGCTACCCCAAGGACGAGGCCGCTTCGGTGGCGCTGCGGACCGTCGAGGACTGGATCACGGCGCGTCCGCACCGTTTCGACCGCGTGGTGCTCACCGTCTTCACGGCGGACGACGAGCGGGCCTACCGCCACGCGCTCGGCGAGTACACCCGTTCCTGACGCCGCCGTGCTTTGCCGGTGGTCGCGCCGGGTGGGATAGTGGTGCGCCGCGGAATCGGCGGAGCATACGGGGGCGCGATGAGCCGGGTGGTGACCGCAGCCATGCTGCGGGTGACGGATGTTCACAAGTCGTACGGGCGAGGCGCGGGGACCGTGCACGCGCTGCGTGGCGTCTCCTTCGAGGTTCCCCGGGGGGAACTCGTCGCCGTGAAGGGACGTTCGGGCTCGGGCAAGACCACCCTGCTCAACATCGTCGGTGGTCTGGACGAGCCGGACAGCGGACATGTGACCGTCGACGGGCTGGACCTGCGGGAGCAGAGCGAGGACGCCCTGCTCGCGCTGCGCCGGGAGCGCATCGGCTTCGTCTTCCAGTCGTTCGGCCTCCTGCCCATCCTCACGGCCGCCGAGAACGTGGGCGTACCGCTGCGGCTGCGGAGGGCGGACCCGCACGAACGGCGGGAGCGTGTCGACCTGTTGCTGTCCCTCGTGGGGCTCGCGGACCATGCGGAGCAGCGCCCGGGCGAGTTGTCCGGCGGACAGCGCCAGCGCGTCGCGATCGCCCGAGCCCTGGCCAACAGCCCCTCGATCCTCATCGCCGACGAGCCGACCGGTCAACTGGACGCGGAGACCGGGCACTCCGTGATGGAACTGCTGCGCGCGGTCGTCCGCAGCGAACAGATCACGGCTCTGGTGGCCACGCACGACGCGACCCTCCTGGACCTCGCGGATCGTGTGCTGGAACTGAACGACGGCGAGATCACCGAGGTCGCCAGGAGCGAGGCCCGGTGACCGCGTCGCGCCGGCTGCGGCGAAGCCGGCGCGACCGGCGACCGGCCCCTGGGTGAGACGCGGCGCTCAGGCCTCGTTCCGGATGTCGTCCGGGCGGACGGCGATGTGGTCGGGCTCCAGTTCCAGGGCGACGCGGTCGCGCATGCCCAGGGCCCGGGTGTACTCGGCGGGCAGCTGGAGGCGGCCGGCCCGGTCGAGCATGGCGTACTCGCGGGCCACCATGTTCTCCTGACCGGTGGCGGAGTCGACCTCGCTGTGGCGCAGGACCTCCGTCGAGGTGCGGCCGTCCCGGATGGCCACCGTACGGCTGACCTCCCCGGCGACGGACTGATCGTGGGTGACGATCACGATGGTGGTCCCCAGTTCCGCGTTGGCCGTGCGGAACGCCGCGAAGACCTGTTCGCCCGTGTGCGAGTCGAGTTCGCCGGTGGGTTCGTCGGCGAGCAGGACCGCGGGACCGTTGGCGAGGGCCACGGCGAGGGCCACGCGCTGCTGCTGGCCGCCGGACATCTCGTGCGGCCGGCGGTCGCGGCATCCGGCGACGTCGAGCAGATCCAGGAGTTCCACGGCCCGCGCGGCCCGGGCCCGGCGCCCGCCGGCGGTGCGCGCCAACTGCAGGGGCAGGGCGACGTTCTGCGCGGCGGTGAGATAGGACAGGAGGTTCTGGGAGGTCTGCTGCCGCACGAAGCCGACGGTCCCGCGACGGTAGGCGAGGCGCTCCTTGGCGGACATCGCGGCCAGGTCGTGACCGGCGACCCGGGCGGCGCCGGCGGTGGGTCGGTCCAGTCCCGCCAGGATGTTCATGAGGGTCGACTTGCCACTGCCGGAGGCGCCGACCAGGGCCATGAGTTCCCCCTGACGAACGAGGAGGTCGAGACCTTGCAGCGCCTGGACCTCCACACCGTCGGCGGAGAAGATGCGTACCACCCGGTCACAGGTGATCAGGGCGTCGTGCCCGTACGCGGCCGCGTCGCGCCGGGCGAGGGCACGGTCGGCGAGTTCGTGGAAGGTCGGGCTGCTGGTCATCGGCTGCTCCTGTCCGGTCCCGTGTCCCGCGGCTCGTCCGGATGGTCGCGGTCCGGTCGTCGATGCGGTCGAGGGTCGTCCCCGCGCGTGAGGTGATGCACCTATGTGTCCCCCAGTCTCAGTTCGCGTACGGAACCGCGGCGGCCGACCCACCAGGCCTGCCCGGCGGGCACTCCGACGGCCAGCAGCAGCACGGTGAGCGCCGGAACCGCCAGGGACAGCGGATCGGTGCGCAGTGCGGCCCCCTCGGCTGCGGACGGGGTCGCCAGGGCGAGGGCCGAGAGGTCGACGCCGGGCGCGAGCAGGTGGATGGCGGCCCAGCCGGTGAGCACGCCACCCGCAGCGGCCAGGAACGCCTGCGGGAGCGCCGTGAGGATCAGCAGCCGACGGCCCTGGGACCGTGTCATGCCCATCGTGCGCAACCGGGCGAGCAGGGCGGCGCGTTCGGGCGCGGTGCGCAGCACGGTCAGGACGAGGGCGAGGACCGCGTACCCGGCGCCCGTGGCGACCGCGGCGCCGTACAGGCGTTCCGCGCCGGACTGCAGCGGTGAGTCGACGTGCCGGTCGCGTTCCTCGGTGCGCAGCCGGACGGTCGCCGCGGAGCCCTTGGCCGCCGCGCGCAGGGCCCGGCCGTTCAGGGCGTCACCGGTCAGCAGCAGGGTCGTCGTGGGCGCCGCGCCGCGGGGCAGGCCGGCCCGGTCCACGATCAGGAACTCGTCGCCGGACACGGCCGGGGTGCGGTCCCTGACCAGGACGATCCGGACGGTGACGGAGGTGCCGTCCGCGAGCAGGACGGAGTGGGGGCCGGTGCCGTACTCGTCGACCACCCCGGACGAGGCCAGCGCGGGCAGGGGCCGCCCGGTACTGCCCGCCGTCGCGCCGTCCTTCGGAGTCAGGCGTGCGGCGTCGAACGGCCCGAGGCCCGTGCGGCGCGCCAGGCGCGCGTACGTGCCGGGGTCCACCGCGGCCAGCGGCAGGGACCCGCTGCCCTGTTCCGGCTTGGCGTCGTAGCTGACACTCGCCTCCGCCACGTCCCGTACGCCGGGCATCCGTTCCACGCGGTCGGGCAGGGTGGGAGGGAGGGCGCCGGTGATGCTCTCGACGCGGCCGTCGGCGCCGACGTCGAGGAGTGCGGCCCGGTCGCGGGCCTCCGTGACCCCGGCCAGGACCGAGCCGCCGAACGCCGCCGTGGTCAGGGCGCTGAGCAGGGCGAGCAGGGGCAGCACGGCGAACCCGGGGGCGCGGGCCACCTGGGCCAGCGACAGCGGGATCACCAGGCCCCGCATCCGGGTGGCCGCCCCGCTCAGCGCCCGCAGCGGAAGCGGGTGCAGGCGGGCCAGCAGCAGGGCCGCGACCACGCCGGTCAGCAGCGGTGCGGCGGCCACCAGGGCGGTGCTGCCGGATCCCTGCCGGCGCAGTGCGACGACCGCCCCCGAGGCGATCACCAGCACGGTCAGTTCCGCCACCGTACGGCGCCGCGAGGGCCGGGCGGCAGCGGCGTCCTGCCGCCCCTCGTGCATCCGCACCGTGCGGTGCGCGACCACGGCCCGCAGGGGGAGCGCCGCGCAGGCCGTCAGGGTGACGGCGAGGGCGGCCGTGATGGCGGGTCCGGTGCGCGCGCCGGGCAGGGCGAGCAGCGCGACGGTCAGTCCGAGGGCGCCGGCCGGCACGGCGACCACCGCGGTCTCGGCCAGCAGCCGGCCGGCCAGACCGGTCAGTGAGGCGCCGCGGGCCCGCAGCAGAGCGAGTTCCGCGCGCCGGCGATCGGCCGCGACGCCACCGGCCATGGACAGGACGATCACTGCGAGGCTGCCGGCCCCGACGGCGGCGAGGAGCAGCAACGGAACGATCCCCGACCGCAGCCGGGCATGGTCCGCGAGGACCGCGTCGAGGTTCGTCTGGGCCTCCAGGCCGTCGTCGACGGCCGACCGCAGGCGCTGCAGTCCCGGGCCCGACTCCAGGGCGGCCACGGCGGACGCCGTACGGTCGAGGTCGCGGCCGTGCAGGGTGGCGGTGTCGGGCGCCACGTTCCAGTACCGCTCCGGACGGCCGGGGGTGCCCAGGAGCGCCGGGCCCGCGTCGGGGGCGAGAAGCAGGCCGCCGAGCCAGTGGACATCCGTCGGCATGAGCTGGGGCGGACGACTCAGCACGGGGGTGCGCAGCACCGGCAGGGCCGACCAGTAGGCGCCCTCGGGGACGCGCGGGGCGACGATCCCGGTGACCTCGACGGCGAGCGGATCCTTCCCCGAGCGCGGCAGGTGGATCACCGAACCGACCCGGATGCGGAGTGCGCGGGCGGTCTCGACGGTGACGGCCGCCTCGACCCGTGTGGTCGCCGAGGTCGCCGGCGTGTCCGTGGTGCGCGGCAGCCTGCCCTCTCTGAGCCGGGCGTGGGAGGCCAGGTCCTGCTGGGCGGCGAGCACCAGTTGGGCGGGATAGCCGGCGGGCTGGGGCAGCCAGCGGTCGGGCGCCTCCAGGGGAACGGTCGTCCGCACCCCGTACGACGACTGCGCGCGGTCGGGTACCAGGGGCGCCTCGGCGGCAGCGAGGACCTCGGCCCGCGCCTCGTCCAGCGGACCGGCGCGCAGGGCCGCCTCCAGTTCCTCGACCGTGTCCATCCAGGACTGGGGCGCCTGCAGCTGCACGGTCGTCTGGTCGGGCAGGGCCTGCTCGACCGCCCGGCGCAGTCCCGCGTCCCCGTACCGGTCGACGGCACGCGGGTACGCGGCGGCCAGCGCGGCCGTCACGGCCACCAGGACCGCGAGGGCCACGGACGTGCCGGCGAAGGCCCTGAGCCGGGTCCACAGCCCGGCCCGGACCCGTGGCGGTGTCGCCTTCGCTCCCCCGTCCCGCGGGGGTACCGGCTGCGCGGTCACTGCGTCACCTCGTCCCTGAGGGCCGTCACGGGCTTCGCCCGTCGCAGGGCGAGGGCGGCGGTGACGAGGGCGGGACCCGCCGCGAGGGCCGCCAGCAGGGCGGTCAGCGGCAGGAGCGGGAGTTCGACCAGGACCGGCGGGACCGGGCGGGTGGCCCGGCCGGTCAGGACGACGAGGGGCACCAGCGCATGCGTCAGCACCGCGCCCAGGGCCGTGCCGACCAGCAGCGCGAGGGTCACCAGAACGCAGTGCTCGACGGCGACCAGCCGGGCCAGCCGTCGGCGCGGTGTCCCGAGGGCACCCAGGACGGCGAACTCGGCGTCCCGGGACCGCATCGCGCCCGCCGCGCTCACGGCGAAGCCGAGCGAGGCGAAGAGCACCGTCACCGCCGCGGCCGCGGTCAGCGCGGCCTCCGGGGCCGCCCCGAACGGGTCGCCGCGCAGTTCCGCCGCTGTCTCGTCGCGCACCATCACCTGCTCCGGATCGACGTCGGGCAGGGCCCGTACGGCCGCTGCCGTGGCACGGGGTTCGGCCGTGCTCAGCCACCACTCGGCGGGCTTCAGGCTGGTCCCGTGGCGGATCTGCAGCACCTGGTTCACGGCCCGGAGATCGACCAGCAGGGCCCCGCCGTCCCGGGCCGTGGCCTCGGTGGTGGGCAGGGCGCTCGCGGTGCGGACGATGCGGACGGGCACGGACCGGCCGTCGAAGGGCACCTTCAGGCGCTGCCCTTCGCGCGCGCCGGAGGCGGTGAGGAACCGGTCGGTGGCAACGGCGGCGATCTCGGGTGGCCGGGGCTGGGCGACCTTGAGACGGACCTCCAGCGGCAGGGCGGGCGGCGAGTTGCCGGACGGCTGGTAGCCGGTGCCGTACGTGAAGGTGACGGGTGCGGTCGAGGTGAGCCGGGGGCGGGTCGGCCGTGCGTCGTCCTCGGGCGCGGCGGCCAGATCTGCCTGCACCGCGGTCGTCCACTTCGCCGGCAGGGACAGCCGTCGGTCGTCGCCGTCACGGGCTGTCGCGGTGAGCGCGCCGAGGACCAGGCGGTGCCGGTCGGCACGGTCGGTCGGCTGCGGCGTGCCGAGAGTGAGCCCGGTCAGCGTCAACGGGCCCCGGGCGCCGTTCAGATCCGGGGTCAGCCGGTGCGGGCGGCCGTCGGCGGCGAGGCTGCCGGAGGGTATCTCGTAGGTGGTGCCGTGCCGGTCCCGCACCGTCAGCGTGACGTCCGCGCCCGGCCCCCGCCCGGTGCTGTGCAGGGTGGCGGTCAGGGTGAGCCGGGTCGTGCCCTCGGGCACCTCGACACCGGCGGGCGCTCCGCGCGGCGCGAGCCCGGCGAACAGCGGACCGTCCGTCAGGTCGTGCCGGGCCCGCACCACGTGGGCGGCCTCCGTCGTGTTCACGGCCAGGACGGTCGCGTTACGGCTGCCGGAGAGCGGCACCGTGCCGCGGAACGCGGGGGCGACGGCGTCGACGTGCGGAAGGTCCGCGTAGACGTCCGTGCGGCCCACGCCGCCGCTCCCGGAGGTCAGGACGCGCAGGTCGGCGCCCACCCGGAAGTCGGCCTGGTCGGCCTGGGAACGGTGCCAGGAGGCGTTCTGCCCGATCGCCATCACACCCAGCGCCACGGAGATGACCAGGAGCAGGACCGGACCCGCCCCCCGCATCGGGCGGCGGCTGAACTGCCAGCCGACCATGGCCGCGGTCAGGCCGTGCCCGCGGGTGACGAGCCGCTCGCCGACGCGTGCCAGCAGGGGCAGCAGCCGCAGGACGAGAACCGTGCCGGCGAGCAGCACCAGGGCGGGCGCCACCACCAGCAGCGGGTCGACGCCGAGGACGCCGCCGCGGTCGGCGGTGACGGCTCCGGAGTCCTGGTCACCGAGCAGCCAGAGAGCGACGCCCGCCACGGCGAGCAGACCGACGTCCGCGCCGGCCCGCAGCGGTGCGGCCAGCGCCTGTGCCCGCGTGCCGGCGCTGCCCGCGAACGAGGCCCGCCACGCCGGGACGGCCACCGCCAGCGCGCACACCGCGGCCACCCCCGCGGCGACCGCCCACACCTCCGGCCGGCCCCCGGCCGGTACGTCCACGCGCACCCCGGTCCCGCCCAGCGCGCCCTGGCCGGCCAGCAGCCGTGTCAGGGGCCCCGACAGCAGCGGCGCCACCACCATCGCCGGCAGGGAGATCAGCAGGGCCTCCAGCGCGGCCAGGCCGGCCAGCCGTGCCCGGGTGGCACCGCGTGCGCGCAGCAGCCGGGTCTCGGCCGTCCGCTCGGAGCTGAGCAGCCCCGCCACGAGCACCAGGGCGCAGGCCGCGAGCAGTCCGAGCTGGCCCGCGACGATCAGCATGCTGGAACGCGTGACGAGCAGGGAGCGTTCGATGCGGTCCAGTACCTCCGGGAGCGCGGTGTCGGCCGCGGTGGCGCTGCTGAGCGCGGGGTTCTTGCGCAGGTGGGCGCTGCCCGAGCGGGCCGCCTCGCGCAGGGCGCCGATCCGCTCCGTCGTCAGCGAGGAGTAGTCGGCCGACACCAGCCAGCCGGACGCGCCGGTGCTCACCCGCCCCGACGTGGGCAGACCGGCGGCCGTGAGCAGGGGGCCGTACGTGGTGTAGCTCGACGCCTGCACGCCGCGCCCGCCGAGGTCGTCCAACCGCCAGTAGGGGGCCCCGGCGTCCACCGGCCGGTACACGCCGGTGATCAGCACCCGCACCGCCGGGCCGTCCAGCCGGTCGGTGACGGTCAGCCGGTCGCCCGCCTCCACCCCGAGCCGCCGGGCGGCGCTCTGCGGCAGCGCGGCCTCGACGGTCCCGCCGCTCACCGTCTCCCGGGGCAGGCGCCCGGCCACGGCGCGCACCTGTGTGCGGTCCAGTGCGGCGAAGAAGGTGAGGTCGGGGTTCTCGCCCCGTTCGGAGGCCGGCCGCAGCGCGGGCGGCAGGGCGTAGGGGCCGGACCGCAGCAGGGTCCGCACGCTCAGGGGCAGCCCGTCGAAGACGGCGCGGGCCCCGGCCCGCACCGCGTCGTCGGCCGCCTTCCGCTGGTCGGCCGGCACGTCGGCCTTGAGCATCAGGGCGGTCTCGGCGGCGGTCCGTTGTCCGGCGAGCGTCCGCCGCAGCGCCGCGTCGCCCATCGCCGTCGAGTAGGCGGTGAGCGCGGCCAGCACGGCCGTGGTCAGCAGCACGGTCAGCAGCACCGCACCGACGAGGGCGCGGTACGCCCACGCCCGCAGCACGATGAATCGCAACGTGCCCGCAGGCACCGCTCGCTCCCCCACCAAACCCCCCGGTTCCAACCACACCCCGGGTCGTAGGTCAGCGACGTCGGCGTGCGGATGCAGAGAGCATTGTAGGACCGACTTTGCTCATCCTGTGATCGGATACGGCGGATCTTGCGGGGAGTTGGTGGAGTGGAGGGCCGCTCGCAGCCGAAGCCGGGCCTCCGCATCTCGCGGTCGGCGTCCTCTCCGGCCCGCGCCGCGCGCATGTCTATCGTGGTCGGCATGTCCGTCGACCTCGTGGGAACCATGTACACGCCCGTCCCCCTGGACGGCCTCGTCCTCGCGGCCGAGGAGACGTCGGCGCGCCTGCTCGGTCTGACGACGGCTCCCGTCATCGACGTGATCGCGGACCGCAGGATCGAGCAGGGGCGGGTGGTCGGCGAAGGCCGGCGTCTCTCCCGGCGGGAACGGAGCACCGAGCTGATCGGCGAGCGGGCCGGCGGCTCCGACGACGAGAGGGCGGGCGGGCGCGACATCGCCTTCCTCGTCGCCGGACACGAGGACGTCGTCCGACTGCTCGTGTTCGACCCGGGCGGAGTGCCCGGGCGCGAGGGCCATGAGGCTGCCGACGGGCAGCGTGAACCGGTGGAGGCGGTCTTCAGTCCCTCGCGGACATGTGCCGGCGTCGTGACCGCGACCGCTCTCGCGCTGGCTGTCGCCGACCTGGGCGGGGGCGAGTTCGTCGACGCCGAGATCCGCATGCTGCCGTCGCGCGAGCCGCATCCCGGGCGGATGATCGAGCGGACGCGACTGCCCGACCGGGGAGACGGCTTCGCCGCACGCTGTGAACGCTTCATGCGGCAGTTCGCCCGGCTGAACGGCTGGCCCCGGACCGTGCACCTGCCGCCCGGCCGACAGGCCGCCCTATGAGGCCGGCCTCCACGTGCCGGCGACGGCCGGCCGGGAGCACGGAATGGAGTTGCGGTGCACACGGCCCGGGCCGAACGATGGTTCTCCATGACACCCCGTGGACAGACGCCACCCGCTGACGCGACGCGCCCCGTCGCCCTGGTGACCGGCGTCGGCCGGACCGTCGGCATCGGCGCGGGCATCGCCCGCCGGCTGGCCGAGGCAGGCTGGAACGTGGCCTTCACCTACTGGACTCCGTACGACGCCCGCATGCCATGGGGCGCCGAAGCGGGCGCCGCGGACACCCTCACCGCGGCCTTGGCCGAGCGGGGCGCCGACGCGGCGGCGGTGGAGGCGGACCTCGCCGACCCGGACGCGGCGGCGCGCGTCTTCGACGAGGCCGAACGTCGCCTCGGCGGCGTCACCGCACTGGTGATGTGCCACTGCGAATCGGTCGAATCCGGCCTGCTCGACACCACCGTCGAGAGCTTCGACCGCCACTTCGCGGTCAACGCGCGGGCCGGCTGGCTGCTGATCCGCGAGTACGGCCGACGCTTCCGCGGGGCGGAGGGCACCGGCCGCGTCCTCAGCCTCACCAGCGACCACACGGTCGGCAACCTGCCCTACGGCGCGAGCAAGGGCGCACTCGACCGCATCACGCTTGCGGCAGCCCACGAACTCTCCCACCTCGGCATCACCGCGAACGTCATCAACCCCGGGCCGGTGGACACGGGCTGGATGTCCGACGGCATCCGGGAGCACGTCCTGCGCCGGACGCCGCTGGGACGTCTGGGCAGCCCCCGGGACACCGCCCATCTCGTGGAGTTCCTGTGCTCACCCCAGGGCCAGTGGGTCAACGGGCAGCTCCTGATGAGCAACGGTGGCTTCGCCGGCTGACCGGCCGCCGCCCGGCCCGACGTCTCCCCCTGCAACCAAGGCGCTCCGACGGGCGTTTGAATCAGTGACCACGGCTGTCCTTCCTCCCGCTCGACCCGTTCGCCGGAGCACCGCTCACGGCCGACGCTGTCGGCGCGGCGGGCCGGGACGGCCCAGGGACGAAGTGAACTCCACGCCGACCACGGGGCGTTCACCGAGTCCGGCACCGACGGCGCAACGACGGCAGCAACGGGGGAACGGGATGAGCGGCGTGGTGATCCATCTTCCGCACGACGAGGAGAGCGGCGGGAGCGGTCACGGACACGGAGTCGGGTCCGGCGGCCACAGCGCGGGCGCGGGCCGGCCGCGGCACCGTGCGGGGCCGGTGACCCTGCGGCTGGGGCCGGGCGGCGTGGCCCGGTTCGGACGCGGTTCGGCCGACACCCCCGTCGAACTGCGGCTCGGTGATCCGGCGGTCTCCCGGCTCGCGGGCGAGATCCGGGTGACCGAGGATCACTGGCAGTTGAGCAACTTCAGCGCCACCCAGAGCTACCTGGTGGAGAACCCGGAGGGCGCGGGAGAGTACGTCCGCGTCCCGCCGCGCCGGGTGGGGGCGCCCATTCCCTTCGAGTTCGCTCGGGTGGTCCTGCCGGCCCGGGAGTCGACGGTGAGCTTCCAGGTGTTCGCGCCGGATCACGTGTACCTCGATCCGGACCGTGCGCAGCACACCGCAGGCCCGTGGGGGACGCAGACCCTCACCGCCTACTCCCTGGACGAGACCGCCACCTACTTCCTCGTTCTGGTGGCGCTCTGCGAGCCCCGGCTGCGCGACGAGTCGGCGGTCGCCGTCCCGACCACGCCCCAGGTCGTCGAACGGCTCAGGACCCGTCCGGAGCACGGCGGCCTCACCGCCCGCGCGGTCAGTTCCCACATCGCCTACCTCGCGGAGGAGAAGCTCCGGCTGGACGTCCCCGCCGCCGTGGAACCGGGGCAGGGTGCCCGCCGCAACGGCAAGCGCGAGGCGATCGTCGGGCTCGCGCTCCGCTTCGGTCTGGTCCACGAGGAGCATCTCGCCCTGCTGCCTCCCCGGACGGCGGCAGGGCTCGGCGCGAGGACGTGCACGGCGTGAGCGATCCCCTGGAGCGGCTGACGCCCGGCTACCGGGTCGGAGACTGGGAGGTCGGCGAACGCATCGCGAGCGGGGGCTGGGGAACCGTCTACGAGGGCCGGCCCACGCTCCCCCGGGACGAGGGGCCGGCGGCCCCGTCCGGGGAAGGCGGGCAGGTCGTCGCGCTCAAGTTCCTGCCCACCGCCGGACTGGCCCCGCGTCAGGCACGGGCCCTCGTGGAGACCGCCCGGCGCGAAACCGAGGTCGGGCGCCGGACCCGCCACCCACGGCTGATCCGGATGCTCGACTCGGTGGTCCTCAGTGAGCCCGGCGACCCCGTTCTCGACGGATCGGTCGTCCTGGTCATGGAACGGGCCGAGCACAGTCTGCGCCGGCTCCTCGAACGAGACGGGCCGGGGCCGGCGGAGTCCGAGAAGGTGCGGCTCCTCACCGAGATCTGCGAGGGGCTGGCCCATCTGCACGGCACCGGCTGGGTGCACGGCGACCTCAAACCCGACAACGTCCTGATCATGGCCGACGGTTCGGCCAGGCTCTCCGACTTCGGTCTAGCCGTGGAACTGGACGGCACCCACGGCTACACACCGCCCCTCGGCACCCCCGACTACCTGCCCCCCGAGCGCTGGAGAGCCCCGCTGGGCGAGCGCGGCGTCCAGGTGCGGCCCAGCAACGACATCTGGGCCCTCGGCATCATGATCCACCAGATGTTCACCGGGGGTGCCTCACCGTTCCCCGGGGCCACCCCGATGGCACGCGGGGCGGCGGCCCAGGAGTACGCCGAGGGGCGCGCGTCGCTGCGGCTGGACAACGCCGTACCGCCCCTCTGGCGCGAACTGGCCGCCGACTGCCTGGCCCCGACCCATGCCGAGCGCGCCGGCCACACCGCCGAGAGCCTGCTCGCCCGGATGCGGACCGCGGCCGTCCCGCGGTCCGGCGGACGGGCGAAGCCGCTGCTCGGCCTCGCCCTGGCCGCCGCGTTGTGCGGGACGGCCGCCACCGGATGGGCGTACTCCTCCGGCGGCGACCGGAGCGGGGCACCGCACACCGCCGAACCGGCGGGCCGGGTCGCCGTGTTCAACGTGGTGGGGCTGTGCCGTGACCGGGCCGAGGACCGCCTTCCGGCGTGCAGCCTCGGCCTGGCCGTGGATCCCGCGCTCCCGTACACCGTCGAGAACGTCGTGGCGCACCGGGTGTGGCACGGGGACGTCCTCGCCGTCGACTGTCATGTGCTTCGCGGGACGCCGGTCAGCGACGAGACCGGCTCACGCTCCACACGGTGGCTGCGGGTCCGCCTCCCGGACGGGTCACCGCAGACGACGGCCTGGCTGCCCGCCGTCCGCACCAAGGACGGCCCCGCGCTGCCCGACTGCTCCTGAGCCGACCGGTCACCTGGGGACCTCGTCGGCCCCGCAGTCACGGATCACGCGGCCGTCGTTGTCCTTCGCCTCGTCGTTCCCCCAGCGCTGGAGGTAGTACGCCGACACATAGGCACGGCCCTTGCCGCCCGGGGCCACCTCGTCGAGATCGGTCAGCAGCCACCAGTGGTTGTACGCGCTGCCCACCTGGAACTTGGCGCCCTTCTTCTTGCACAGGACGTAGTTGGTGCCCTTGTACAGCTTGCCCTGGGGCGCGCAACCCGGCCTGCTGTCGCCCACGCAGTCGACGGCGGCGTAGCCGGTCGCGTCCGCGAAGGTGTCGACCCACTGCTTCGAGGGCTCGCTGCCGCCGCCGCAGGCGTTGGTGCTGGTCACCTTGGGGAAGGTGTCGTCCGGCGAGAGCCGGTACTCGGTGCCCTGGATCACCGGGTGGACGATCTCGTCGTTCTCACCGTTGTTGTCGCCGTTGGTGTCGTAGAGCTGCTCGTAGTGCAGGTGCGCCGAGGTCGTACCCTCCAGACCGAGCCGCCCGAGCGTGGTCCCGGAGTCCACCCGCTGTCCGACCGTCACGTCGACGCGGTCCATGTGCAGATAGACCGTGAACCAGCCGTTGCCGTGGTTGATCTCCACGCCGCCCGGGTCGAACCGTTCGGTGACCGTGCCGGCGGCGGACGCGGCCACCAGGGAGCCGAGGGTGTTCCCGCCCACCCGGTACATGTCGAGCTTCTTGTCGTCGGGCGCATGGCCCCGGTACGTCTGCAGCTGCCAGGTCTGCTGGCAGGCGAAGGGCAGCTTGAAGTCGGGCCGGGCCGCCGGTGCCGCGGGCGCCGAGCGCGCGGCCGGTGGCGCTGCGGAGGCCGCCGACGCCATGGCCGCCAGCGCCGTCAGAACCGCCACGAGCATGCCCGCGAACGTGGCCACCCGGCCCGGGCCTCTCTCTCGTCGGAGCCGCACGGAATCCCACCCCTCAGTCTCGCCGGTCCCCATGACCGTCCCGTCGGCAGGCTGTCCCATGCGGCGGGAGAAGGCACTCCCGCATGTTCCGGAGGTACGCGGGTCTCAGGCGCCGGTGACCCCGTCGATCAACTCACGCAGGAGATCGGCGTGGCCGTTGTGCCGGGCGTACTCCTCGATCATGTGCACCATGATCCAGCGCAGGGAGACCCCGGGTTCGCCGACGTGACCCGCTTCCTGCTCGGACAGCCGGCCCACCGTGTCCAGCGGCACGCCGGCGATCAGCTCACGGCCTCGGGCGACCTGCTCCCGCCAGAGGGCCGTCGCCTCGTCGAGCCCCCGTTCCGGCCGCAGGGCGAACCCGTCGGCGTTGTCCTGCCCGAACACCGGCGGGACGGGCCGGCCCGCGAAGACGCGCTGGAACCAGGTCCGTTCGACCTCGGCCATGTGCTGGACGAGACCCAGCAGGGTCATCGCCGACGGTGCCGCCGCCGCACGGCGTGACTGTTCGTCCGTGAGGCCCGAACACTTCAGGGCGAGCGTCGCACGGTGAAAGTCCAGCCATGCCTCCAGCATGGCCGGCTCGTCGGCGTACGCGGGTGGGACGGGTCGTCCGTCCGGTGTCGTCGTCATGGGAACAGCCTGTCGGCGGCGGGCGTGGTCCGCCGCCGTCTTCGCCGGGGACGAACACACGGCCGGTCGGCTTGCTCGCACGGCCCCGGACCTCACCGAGCACGGATACTCGGATGCGACGAAATCAGGTCACGCCTCTGTTGCGTGGCCGAATCCAGTGCAAAGCTGTGTCGGCGGTGACCTCCATTCCCCCGTTGGAGGCCACCACGCCCGGCCCCGCCCGCGCGCTCCTGCCCGGGCGGGGCCGCGTCGCCCCTCCCGCCCTCCCCACGGGAGGGTCGACGGCTGCGCCGACGGCATCCGGCGCGCAGGGCGGATGTCGGCGGGACGCCGTCGGCGATCGAGAATGGCCGGGAATCGACTCGCTCACATGGACCCGGTCCTCGTACGGGCGTCCGACCACGTCCGGTGTTCCCCGTCCGCGGCCGGGTCGGCCGGTCCGGGCAGCCTGTCGTGGTCCGCCTCCGGGACCGGGCATCCGTCGGCCGACTCGTCGCTCTCGCCGAGGAATCCGCCCGACTGGTGCTGCCACAGCTTGGCGTACGCGCCCTGCGACGCGAGCAGCTCCTCGTGGGTGCCCTGCTCGACGACGCTCCCGCGGTCGAGGACGACGAGACGGTCCATGCCGGCGACGGTGCTCAGACGGTGGGCGACGACGAGGGCGGTACGTCCGTCCATCAGCCGCCACAGGGCGTCCTGGACGAGGAGTTCGCTCTCCGAGTCCAGTGCGCTGGTCGCCTCGTCGAGCAGCAGGATCGGGGCGTCGCGCAGGATCGCGCGGGCGAGGGCCACGCGCTGGCGCTGGCCGCCCGAGAGTTTCACCCCCCGCTCCCCCACCAGCGTGGCGAAGCCGTCGGGGAGCTGGTCGGCGAACTCCGTGACGTGCGCGGCCGCGGCCGCCGCGCGCACCTCCTCGTCGGTGGCCCCCGGCCGGGCGAAGGCGATGTTGTCCCGCAGGCTGCGGTGGAACATGGCGGGTTCCTGCGGGACGTAGGCGATCAGTGAGCGCAGGTCGGTCTGCCGCAGCCGGCTGATGTCCTGGCCGCCGATGGCGAGGCGTCCCCGGTCGATGTCCGCCATCCGCAGCAGGAGCCGCGTGAGCGTGGTCTTGCCGCCGCCCGACCTGCCCACCAGTCCGACGCGGGCGCCCGCGGGCACGTCCAGGTCGAGGTCCCGGAAGATGGGTTTCGCGCCCGCGTGGGCGAAGGTCACCGCGTCGAAGCGGATGCCGGTGTCCTTCGGCGCGAGCGCTTCGGGTTCCGGCGGGTCGAGCACGGTGGGGGGATCCAGCAGGAGTTCGGTGAACTGCGCGGCTTCGGTCATCGAGCTCTCCAGCCGCCGGTAGATCTGGTTGAACTCGAACATGATCTGGGTCGCGTTGGAGTAGTAGGTGAACGCGACGACGATCTCCTCGACTCCCTGGCCCGAGCTGCCGAAGGCGATGGCGACCACCAGGCCCAGCACGTTGGTCAGCACCGACATGGGCGCGATCACCATGTCGACGCGCAGGTTGCCGTAGTCCCAGGACCGCAGCGTCAGCCGCCGGGATTCCGCGACCCGGCTGCGGTGTTCGTCGGCCTCGCGCCGCTCGGCCGCGAACGCCCGGATGGTCTCCATGTTCATGAGGCTGTCGGCGACATGGCCGGAGACCCGGGCGATCGCCGCCTCACGATCGTGGACGAGCCGCTGTCGGCGACGGATCAGCGGTGTCGCCGCCACCGCGGTCAGCGCGATCATCACCACGAGGCCGACGACGAGCATCGGCTCGTAGCTCCACAGCACGACGGCACCGAACAGCAGCGGGACGAAACTGCCCACGATCCGGTAGGTCAGCGTGTCGACGAAGTCCTCGAAGCGCTTGCCGTAGCTGAGGACCCGTTTGGTCAGGGAGCCGGCGAAGTTGTCGTGGAAGAACGCCGCGTCCTTGGCGAGGAGTTCGTCCATGCCGCTCACGTAGAGGTGTTCCATGCCGAGGGCGTCCACGCGGTTCAGGCAGTGCTGCCCGACGCGCCACACGATCTCGGCGAGCACCAGCGTCACGCCGAAGCCGAGCACGTACGGCAGAGCCGCGCCGAGCGTGAGACTGTCGTCGGCCGCCTGTGCCGCCAGTTTGGCGATCAGCAGGGGCGCGACGTACCGCACGCCGATGTTGCCCATGGCCGGCAACAGCAGCGCGGGCAGGGCCAGTCGTCGTAGTCGCAGCACTTCCCGGACGTAGTGGCGCAGCGCGAGGACGACCGCGCTCCTGGCCGGCGCCGGTCCTCGCATTTCTGTGGTCCCCATCACACTCCCGGAGGTTCGGAAGTCGGAAGTGTCCCGTCCGGGGAGGTGACCGGTCCAGGCATTTAACGCGGAACGGCGAGAATCGGACATCGATGACCGTGAGGTGCGCGCCCGGAAGCCTCCCGCGGCGCGCACCCGGTACGGCTGCCGCCCGGTCAGCCCGTCACGAACGTCGTCACACTGCGGGCGGGCAGCGTGGCGGTGAACGACCCGTTGGACACACCGGTGGCGGCCTGGGGTGCGACGCTCCTGCTCGCGTCGGTCAGCCACGACGAGACACGGGACGGCGAACCACTCGTCAGGGTGAACTGCTGACTCACCGCCGACGCGCTCTTGTTGACGGCGACGACGGCGACCGTGGACCCGGTGCTCCGGTACGCCGAGACGTACACGTCCGTCGCCGGCCTGGGCGTCGCGTCGATCCGTACGTAGCCTGGCCGGACGAATCTGGCGAAGTGGGCCATGCAGGCGCCGCGCTTGCTGATCCTGCCGTCCTCACGCAGGGGTCCGTAGCCGCGCCGGATGTACCACCAGATGTACGCCTGGAACTCGGCGTCCACCATGGCGCGGTGCATGTGTTCTCCCACGTCGAGCGCCTGGGGCCACAGGTCCGCCGAGTCGCTGCTGTTGGGGTGGTAGACCTCGGTCATCCAGAGTTCCTTGCCCGCGCCCTTCTGCTTGAACAGGGGGTAGGGGAAGTTGGAGAACGAGGTGCCGTAGAGGTGTGCGCCGACGATGTCCACGTTGGCGAGCGCGACCGGGTCGTTGAGGATCGGGTCCGACATGTTCTTCAGGTACTGAAACGACTCCGGCGCGATGACCCTGGTGCCGATCGAGCCGGCGTTCTCCCGCAGGAACCGGAGCATCTCGGCGGGGGTCCACCACGTCCAGTCGTGCGCGTAGTCGGGCTCGTTCTGCACCGAGATGCCGTAGAGGTTCACTCCGTTGTCCCGCATGTACGTGGTGAAGTCGTTGAGGTGCTGGGCGTAGGCGCCGTACATGTCGTACCGCAGGCGCCGGGCGTCGGTCTGGCTGCCGCGTACGAAGGTCTCGACCATGCGGGCGGGCGGATTCCACGGCGACGCGATGACGGCCGCCCCGAGCTGGGCCGCGCGTTTCGCCGTCGCCAGGTCGCGGTTCCAGGCCGCCCGGTCCTCGGGGACGGGGATCCGCAGCAGCGACAGTCCCAGTTGCCCCTCTCCGGCCCCGAACGCCGTGTCCCGCTGGGCGGCGGTGAGGTCTCCGATCCACGCCGTGTGGGTCATGCCGCCGAAGCCGCGGATCGTCTGGCGGCGCGCGGACGGATCGATGACCGCCGTCGCGGCCGCGGCTCTCACGGCTCCGGCGGCCGGCGGCGCGACGGCGGTGAGGATCGGCAGGGCGCCCACCGCGGCCAGCACGGTCCTGCGGCTCGGTGACCCTCCGCGTCCGCGCTCCGGCTCGTTCTGACGCTCGGTCATGTCATCTCCTCCTGGCTGCCACCCGGCTCGGACCCCTCGCGCCCCCTCACCATGGGAGCGCTCCCACCCGTTCTTGGCGACACCACATCGAGCCATTCTTCTCCGCGCCGGGCCGAACGCCGCCCGTCCCGCCGGCGCTCGTGCGGCAAAGGTGCCGCATTACCCCGGCCGGACCACTGCGCTCCCCTGCGGGCGAATACACTCTGCGCCATGTCGAAGCCTGACAAGCTGCTCATTGACGTCGCCGCCCTGGTCGAGTCCAAGAAGAGCAACCAGATGTCCCTGACCGTGGTCACCAACGGTGCCGTCATCACCGGCAGACTGGCCCCCGAGACGGTGTGGAGACAGCGGGTGTCGGACGTACTCAGGGACTCCGACCGCCTGGGCGAGTTCTCCGCCATGTTCGAAGCCCCCGACCGGTCGGACGGGGCGCCCACTCATCTGCACTTCCACGTCGCCCGCATCCTGCAGGGCACGGTGGGCATCCCGGAGACGGGAGGGATGTACCGCGTGGCGATCGAGGACGTCAGCGCCTGGACGGTGGGCGACTTCAGCTACTCCGACACCTGAGCGACGGCGGGCGGTCCCCCGCGCCGACGACCGGCGTGGCGGGACCGCCCGGGTGCCCCGGCCGACCGCGCCGGCCTGCCTCGGGACAGGCCGGCTCCGTCCGGCGGACCGGCGGACAGGTGCCGTGCGAGGCTCAGGCCTTCTTCGTGAAGACGAGCACCTCCGTGGAGCCGACGCCCATGGGCGCCAGGAAACCGGCCTCCAGGGTGCAGTCGAGGGTCGCGAAGAGGTCCACGCACGTCTGGCGCGGCATGGGGGCCGGGTAGGAGTCGTGTCCCGAGCCGCCCTCCGCCGCCCAGGCGCGTACCGTCGCGGGGTCCAGGCAGTTCTCCGTCATGACGTCGAAGACGATCCGGCCACCGGGCCGGGTGACGCGCGCCATCTCCAGGAAGTAGCGCGAGGCGCAGAGGAAGGTCACGGTGTTGAAGACCTTGTGGGCCTGGAGGAGGTCGACGCTGCCGTCGGGTGTCGGGGCGAGGCTGCTCCCCTCGGTCGGCTGGGCGACGACACCGAACGTCTCCACCAGGTAGTCCGCCCAGGGCTTCGCCGTCTCGTAGATCTCGTAGCGCTCCGGCGAGCATTCCTTGAGCGTCTTCTCCAGGTACCGCCCGGACCCGGGACCGATCTCCAGCACCCTGGCCGGGTCGCCTTCGAAGACCCCGCGGGCGCGGAGTTCGTCGACGGTCTTCCGGGTGGCGCCGGGCGTCTTGTTCATGACCTCGTCGATGTGGTCGCCGACCGACAGGCCCGACGCGCGCGCGGCCCGCATCGTCGCCTCGAACGGAAGGAAGTCGTCGACGCCACCCCGATTGTCGGTACTGCGCACGATGTCGAATCCGGCGCGCCCCAGAAGGCGCCGGACACCGGACTTCACCACTGACGGACCCTTGCCCACCGCATTCATCAGGCACTCCCCCCAGAACGTGTCCACCCTCGGCGTCAGCATAGGAGTGCGAAGGCGGGAGCGCAGTGGGATGACGAATTCACCCATCACCCGTCGAAGGCCGATACACCGCATCAGGGCCCTTTGCCCGGTATACCCCTCCCTGTGGGGATCAGCTGCCTGTCTTCCCCGCCGAGGCCGTCTCCCGGCCCCGGCGGCCGACCGGCGGGGTGCTGCGTACGCTCCGGCGTGCCCCGGGACCCGGACACCGAGGTCCCGGGGCGCGGCCGACGACCTCAGACGTCCCGGCGCAGGAGAAACGCCGACAGTGCGCGGAGCTCGTCGACGGCCGCGCTCCGCGGCGCGAGGTCCGCCAGCGCGTCCTGTGCCGCCGTGATGTGACGGCGTGCCTCGTCGAGCGCCGCCGCCCGGCCCCCCGCCGCCTCGACGAGGACGGCCGCCTCCCGCGGGTCCGCGTCCGAGGCCAGCAGCTCGGCCAGCCGCCGCGCCTCGGGGGAGCCCGCATCGAGCGCGGCCAGTACGGGGAAGGTCTTCTTGCGCTCGCGAAGGTCGCCGTGCACGGGTTTGCCGGTGATCTCGGGGTCGCCCCAGATGCCCAGCACGTCGTCGACGATCTGGAAGGCCAGACCGAGGCGGCGGCCCGCCCGGTCGAGCGCCGCGACCGCAGCGGGCGGGCCACCGCCGAGCAGGGCGCCGAGCGCTGCCGCGCAGCCCAGCAGCGCGCCGGTCTTCCGCTCGGCCATGGCCCGGTACTCCGCCGGGCGCACCCGCTCCGGCCCCGCCCAGGGGCGTGCGGCGAACAGCAGGTCGTCCGCCTGCCCGCGCACCAGCTCGCCGAGCGCCGCGGACAGGGTCCGCAGGGCGGACGCACCCGGCTCCGCCGTGGCGAGCGTCTCGACGGCCAGCGCGAACAGGGCGTCACCGGCGAGAACGGCGGGCCCTGTGCCGTACGCCTTCCAGACCGTCGGGCGACGGCGACGTTCCACGTCGCCGTCCATGATGTCGTCGTGCAACAACGAGAAGACGTGGACCAGTTCCACCGCGACCGCGGCGGGCACCCCGGCCCGGGCGGGAGCCCCCACCACTTCGGCGCCCAGCACGGCCAGGGCCTGCCGCACTCCCTTGCCGCCGGACGCGGCCGTGGGAGCGCCGCCCACCTCGCACCAGCCGAACGAGTACGCGGCCATCTCGCCCACCCAGGGGTGCGTCCGTCCGACCGCCTCCCGCAGCGCGGGGCGCACCAGCTCGCGGCAGCGTTCCAGGACGAAGGGGACGTCGACCGGCGGCCGCAGTGCCGTGGAGAGCGCCGTCACCGTGCCGCCTCCACCCGGACGCCGCCCCGCGGCTGGGGCCGGATCCCTAGTTCCTCGTGCGCCCGCGCCACCATCTGCCGGGCGTGCCGCAGCCCGATCCGCTCCAACTCCTGCTCCAGCGCGGCCAGTTCGGCTGCCGTCTCGTCGTGGTCCCGGCCGAGCCTGGCGAGTGACTTGGCCAGTCCCAGCCGGGCCAGCGCCTGCCCGCGCGGTTCGCTCATCTCGCGGAACTCGCCCAGGGCCAGCTCGTAGGTGTCCCGCGCCTCGGCGTAACGCCCGGCCCGGTAGTGGACGTTGCCGCGCATCTTGTGGTTGTAGGCCAGCGCGCTGGACAGGCGCATCTCCCGGCAGGTGGCCTCCGCCTCCGACAGCAGGGCGAGCGCGCGCTCCACGTCCCCGTCGCGCGCCGAGACGATGTCGGCGAGCCCGCGCAGCGCCCAGGCGTGACCTCGCCGGTCGTCGGCGCCCACGGCTATCCCGGCCGCCTCTTCGAACAGCGTGTACGCGCTGTCGTACGCCCCCTGCTGACGGTGGATCTGCGCGATGCCCTCCAACGCCCACACGGTGTGCCGCGCCTCGCCGCGCCGCCGGGCCTCGGCGAGCAACTGCTCGTGCAGCTGGGCGACGGCTTCGTAGTCGCCCTGGATCCTGCCGGTCTCGGCCAGCCCGGCGAGGGAGTAGCCGCGGACGACGACGTCGCCTCCCCGCGCGCCCAGGTCGGCCGCGAGTCCCAGGAGCCGCCGGGCCAGTGCGAACGAGCCGCGCTGCCGGGCCAGCGTCCCGCCGCTCCACAGTGCCCAGGCCATGGCCCCCTGGTCCCCGGCCGCCCTGGCCGCCCGGTAACTCGCCTTCCACGCCTGGTCGGCGTCGCCGATCTGCCCCAGCCGCCGGTGCGCCTCGGCCACCGCGAGCCCGGAGCGGGCCGCCTCACCGTGCTGCCCGGCACGCTCGGCCGCTCTCAACTGCCGTGTGCCGGCCGCCAGTACCTCGGTCAGCGAGGAATTCACGGACAGGGTGGTCAGGGCGCCCTGGTATTCGGGGGCGAACGCCTTGCCGTACATGGTTGCCTTTCGGTCCGGTCGCATGCGTCAGCTCGTGCCGGCTATACATGCGATCTCTACACGTCGCGTATACACAGGGCGTATAGAGCGTCGGAGATGAACGCCACAGCCCCGGGGGTCCCGGCTTCATCCGTTACCGATCAAGATGCCGTGCGCGCCGCGCAGGTTGCCCGTGAGGCGCAGATCACCTCGAAGACCGTGCACAGGAGACCGAAGGCCGACCCCCAACTCGCGCTGTACGGAAGCCGATTCAGTCGTCCTGCGTTCTGACGTCGCTCGGCAGGTAGATCTGACGGGCCCACAGGCCCAGCAGCGCCAGACCGCCGACCAGCAGCGGTACCGGATCGGCGGCGGAGGGCGCCAGCACGTATCCCAGCGCCGTGACCGTGCAGACGGTCAGCGGGATGAACGCGGCGGCGCCCTCCATCCCCGAGCGCAACGCCGGCCGTCCGGCACCGAGGACGCTCGCGCCGCCGGGCACCCAGGGGCCGACGGCGACGATCAGCAGTCCGGCCGTGACGCAGAGGTCGGCCCACGGGGACGACAGCATCTCGCGGTCACCCGCATCGGTCGGCGACAGCGGCAGACTGTCGCCGACCACCATGAGGGACACTCCCGCGATCGCCGCCCAGACGGTCGCGCGCTGGTCGTCGCGCACGAGACGGCGCAGGGCGAGCAGGAATCCGAGGAAGACGACCTCCGCCGCCCACAGGACGCCGAGCATGCCGGCCCCGGGACGCCACCCCTCACCGGCTCTGCCCAGGAACACCCAGCCCGCCATGAACGCGGCCCCGGCCATGACCGTCCCGTCGAGTACGCGCCGCAGCCAGGCCCGCCATCCCGAACCGGCGTCCGCCGCGGCCACCAGTCCGGCCGTCCCCAGCCCGACCGTGACGGTCACGCCCACGATCACGGTCAGACCGGCCGGTCCCGCCGCGTCCGGTGCCTGCGCCGGTTGACCCGACAGCGCGGCGAGCGCGGCTCGGTAGACACCGCCGGCAGCCGCGGAGCCCGCCACCAGCAGCAGACGCGTCCGTGCCCGCCCTCGCGCCCCCCGTAACCGCAGCAGCAGGGAGAGAGTCAGCACCCAACAGCCGACGGACGGTCCGAGGGACATCATCCGAACCCCCTACTTCCCCAGCCTCGGCATCCAGGTGCCCCCTTCGATCGGCGCCGCCGTCAGGGCTTCCCCGCGGCCGCCGGATCCGTACGCAGACCGTACGGAACTCACACCCGCGTCGAACGGCGAACCCGTCGGATTCACTCGTGTTGCGTAAGGAAGTCCCACGCGCTTGCAGGACGCGCGCCGGTGGATGCCGCGTACGCGCCGTGGCCCCGGAGGGCATCTGCCGACCGGAGTCACGACACGGCAGCGGGGCACCGCCGACACCCCTCGTACAGGGTGTCGCCGGTGCCCCGCCAGGCGGGACTCACACGCGGTCGGCCGCGATCAGGACGTACTGGAAGGAGCCGTCCCGGTAGGACTCGATGAACGCCTTCTCGATGCCGGTGACCAGGGAGGACGTGGCCCGCAGTTCCCAGTAGGGCAGGGTTTCCGGGGTGAGGTCGACGATGGCCTGCGGCACCAGCCTGTTGTCGGCCATGGCCCGCAGATACTCCCGGCGCGAGTGGATGTTGCACTCGAAGTGGGCGTTGATCTCGGAGACCCACTTCGACGGCTGGCCGTAGCGGGGGTTCCAGCAGCCGGTGACGGTCACGTACCGGCCCCCCACCTTCAGGAAGCGGGCGTGCTCGGCGAACAGGTCGTGGAGGTCGACGTACATGGTCGACTCGTTGTTCCACGAGGCCGTGACGCTGCCCTTGTCGAAGGGGGTGTCGAGCATGTTGCAGACACGGGAGCGGACGCGGTCCTCGACGCGCAGCTCCCGCGCGCGCCGGTTGCCGAAGTCGGCCTGGGTGGCGGACAGGGTGACGCCCTCGACCGCGCATCCGAAGCGACGGTTGGCCATGATCATGGATCCCCCGCGCCCGCAGCCGGCGTCGACGAGCGTGTCGTCGGGACCGACGGCGCCGAGGTGGTCCAGGAGGAACTCCGCCTGGGCCGACTCCAGTCGGTGCAGCTCCGCGATGAGCTTCTTCTCGTACTCGCTGTGGGCCGGGTCGCCGAGCGCGGCCCGGTCCACGGCGCCGATGCCGTAGTGGTGATGGTAGAGACCGTCCACGTCGCCGAGGCGGAGGTTGACGGGCCTGGCCTCGTTGTTCCAGTAGCGGGCGATGTCCCCCTGGTACGGCGTCGCCGGCGACGGAATCCTGGCGGTGGCGGTGGCGGTGGCGGTCGTGTCAGTGGTCATGGAGGTATCCGTTCTTACCAGAAATCGGGCAGGGTGTAGCGGTAGGTATTGGTGCGGTGCCAGTCGTGATTGCCGTCGACCCAGGCGGCCACGCCCTTGAGGAAGCGCAGCACGGCGGGCAGGGGGCAGGCTTCCGCGAGTTCGGCCGAGGCGGCCTCGAAGGCGTGCTGTAGTTCGTTGTGGACCTCGACGGCCTTCAGATAGGCATCGCGGACGGGGAGCCGCTCGCGTTCCGCGATCACCACCGGAAGGTTCAGGTGGTGTCCCGGGCTGTCGAGTTCCTTCGTGTACGAGTAGAGGTCGTTGACGATGGTGGTCGCGTTGCCGGCCAGGGCGATGACCCGTTGCATGTCCGGCCGGGCGTGCAGGTCCGCGGGCAGTTCGTAGCCGCCGACGGTGTCGGTGATCGTGGGGCAGGGGCGGAAGTTGTTGAACTGGCGCATCGCCAGGTACTCCCACACCTCGGGGACGTGACCGGTCTGTGCCCAGGCGGCCTCGGCGAGATACCCCAGGTGCAGCCGGGCCATGTCGTGCCGGTAGCGGTCGGCCTGGGAGGGCGTGGCCGCGCCGACGAAGTGGTCCATGGCGCTGCGGTACGCGCGGCGTGGGGCGTCCGAGGCGAGGGACTCCTGCCACGCCGGCGCGTACTCCGCGGTGGTGTGGAAATGGTCGAGCGCGGTGTGGGCGAGGAGCAGGCGTCCGCCGAGACCGACCGGGGACCCGCCGTGGTCCTCGCAGTAGCAGTCGTCCACCGCGTTCTCCGCGACCATCAGCCTGGTGGCGAGCATCAGGTGGTCGGTCGTCGGCGCGTCGGGGTGGCAGGCGACCATGTAACGGCCGACGGAGAAGCCGTCGAACTGCCCCTCCCACTCCTCGGGGTAGAGCTGGACCTCTTCCTCGGCCCAGCGCTTGATACGGCGGCTCACCTCTTCGACGCGCACCGGGTCGGGCTCGGGGACGGGGTGGTGGTAGAGGCCGGGGACGGCTCGTCCCGCGGCGGGCTCGACGGGTGCCCGGGACACCGGACTCGGCAGCGGGGGTGCGAATCTGTCGGCGACGACGAGCGAGGCCGTACCCGGTCCGGTCGGTGCGCGCAGGATCCGCCGGAGGGCGTCGTCGGCCGCGGTCGTGTCGGGCGGGCCCGGTACGGCGGCGGAGGGCTCCACGGGGGGTGACGGCGTCGGCGTGGGCACGGTCGGCGGTGGGACGAGGAGCGCGACCGGCGGATGCAGGGCGGCCAGGAACCCGGAGGCGGTCGGTGCGACCGGACGGTGGTCCGGGGCCGCCGCCGGCGCCGCCGCGTCCGGTACGGCTGCGGAGGACGCCGGCGTCGGCACCTGTTCGGGGGTGAGTGGTCCGAGGGGCCCGGAAGTGGGCATGGTCGAGGGCTCCTTGTCGCGGCGGGGTGGGCGCTCCACAGTGCACGGAGCGTGGGTGTCGGGCGTGGGACCTGCGACCGGTCGGGGCGTCAGCGCGGCCCGGGGGCGATCCGCACGTTCTCCAGCACTCCGACGGCGTCGGGCAGGAGCACCGCGGCGGAGAAGTAGGTGCTGACGAGGTAGGAGACGACCGCCTGCTCGTTGATGCCCATGAACCGCACGGAGAGCCCGGGTTCGTACTCGTCCTGCAGGCCGGTCCGTCGCAGGCCGATGACGCCCTGACTCTTCTCGCCGGTGCGCAGCGCGATGATCGAGCTGGTCTGTTCCGCGCTGATCGGGATCTTGTCGCACGGGAGGATCGGGACGCCGCGCCATGCGGGGACGGACTGCCCTTCGATGTCGACCTGGTCGGGGTGGAGACCGCAGGCGCTGAAGCCGCGTCCGACGGCGGCGATGGTCCTGGGGTGGGCGAGGAACATCCTGGTGCCGCGCCTGCGGCAGAGCAGCTCGTCCATGTCGTCCGGGGTCGGGGGGCCGAGCCGGGGCTGGATCCGCTGCTTGAAGTCGGCGTTGTGCAGCAGCCCGAACTCACGGTTGTTGATCAGCTCGTGTTCCTGGCGCTCGCGCAGGGCCTCGACGGTGAGCCTGAGTTGCTCCTCGCTCTGGTCCATCGGGCCGTTGTAGAGGTCCCCGACCCGGCTGTGGATCCTCAGCACGGTCTGGGCGACGGAGAGTTCGTACTCGCGCGGGTTCAGTTCGTAGTCGACGAAGGTGCCCGGCAGTTCGGGCTCCCCGGTGTGGCCGGCCGACACGGCGATCTCGGACTCGCCGTGTTTGTTCTGCGGCCGACGTCTGCGGGAGCCGAACGTGTCGAGGTGGGCGCGGAGACGAGGTGCCGTGGCCTGGACCGCGGTGAAGTCGGCGCGGGAGAGGGTGAGGAGGGTGCCGGCGGTCTCGGCGGTGACCGTGCAGTCGTGGCGGGCGTCGGGGTCCGCCAGGGCGTGCGCGCCGAAGTGCTCGCCGTCCGCGAGCACCGCGACGGCGGTCTCGCCGCCGTACTTGCCTTCGGAGGTCTGGCTGACCCGGCCGTGGGCGATCAGATGGATCCGGTCCGCGCAGCTGCCACGTTCGACGAGGACCTCGCCCGCCGTGAAGTCGCGCTGCGCGCAGCGGTCGGCGAGTGCGCCGAGGACGTCCCGGTCCTCGAATCCACGTAGGAAGGCCAGTTCACCGAGCCCTTGCGGAAGGACGCGGACGGTGGCGCCCTCCTGGACGAAGCCGACGCGCCCATTGCCGAGGGTGTGGCGCAGCCGTCGGTTGACCCGGTAGACGCCGCCCTCGGCCTCGACCCAGGGCAGCATCCGCAGCAGCCAGCGAGAGGTGATCTCCTGCATCTGCGGGGCCGACTTGGTGGTGGTGGCGAGGGTGCGGGCGGCGGCGGTACTCAGGGACTGTTGCGGCACGCCTGGGGCTGTCCGTGCTTCCGGACTGCTGTCGACGGACATCGAGGGGGCTTTCTCCTTGCGCGACGGGCCGTCGGGCGCACACGGGTGCGCCGACCGGGAGACAGGGAGGGTGGGCAACGGCGAGAAGGATCACGGGAATCCCTTCACCTGCAGAAACCTAGCCTCCCGACCGGCCACATCCACCGGGCGGACGAGATGCTTACCTCGAAGCAGTGACAATCGGCGCGATGCGTTTATCCGCCCGTCCTACGTCACAGCGGTCCTGCCCCCGGGCCACCGTGCCGTGACCGCCCACCCGGATCGCTCGGCCCGCCGCCGTCCTCCGGCCGGGACGCCGCGCAGGCCGTGGCGGACATCCGTACGGGATACTGCACACGTGATCGACCGAGAAGCCGCTGTTCGTCTGGTCGAGGAACAGCTGACGCGTGACTACCGGACGTGGCTGGCCACCGACCCGGACGCGATGCGCATGGCGGTGGTCCGTGTCAGGGAACACGAACTGGTGTGGATCGTCTCCTGGCAGTCCGAGGAGTTCGTCCGCACGCGGCGGCCGGAGCGCATGCTGGTCGGGAACGGACCGTACCTGGTCGATCGCGTCGACGGGTCGCTGCACCAGGTCGGCGTCGTGTCCGCCAAGTCGGGGGCGTGGGAGGCCGACTACCGGGCCCGGATACGGGGACTGCCGGTACGTACGGCGGTGGACGACCTCCACGACGGGATACGCGCGGTCGCCGTCGCGCGCGGTCGCGTGCACGCCGTCCTGACGCTGCGCCGGAGACTGCCGGGCCTGACGCCCGCCGAGGCCGTGCGGTACGTGGGCGCGCTGCTGGACGGCGATCTCCCGGGCCGTCTCCTCGCGGCGGCCACCGCGGCTCTCGTCACACCCGTCGACCCGGTGTCGGCCGTGCAGACCATTCGCCCGGGTGGGGGTGGCCGGGCCGGGTGACCGACCGGGCGTAGGGGCTATCCGTGGGTGGCGGGCGGTGCGGTCTGTCCGGTGGTGGGGCCGGGGCTGGGGGTGTCGGACGGTTCGGGGGTCTCGCAGGTGATCTCGTCGCGCGGGGTGTAGTGGGTGCGGAACGGCTCCCGCCGCACTTCCTTGCCGGCGTCGTAGAAGACGCGCTCCACGGTGACGTCGAAGCCTTCGAGCGGTGTCTGCGGGACGCACTTGTCGTCGGTGCGCACCTTCTTCGCCGGCGGCTGCACATGGGTCCGGGGCCCCTTCACCGACCTGATCTCGTCGTAGTGCCTGGTGCCGATGAAACTGATGGTCACCGAGGTGTCCGTGGCCTCGGCCTGGATGTAGAGGGCCTTGCCGGAGTCGTTGGTGAACCGGAGGTCGAGGCTGCCCCAGGCGACCGTCGCCTCACGGCCCTCCGGGTAGCGCTCGATGTAGAAGGAGTGGGCGCCGTGTTCCACAGGCTTCACCCCGGCGAAGAACATCGCGTTGTACACGGTGGTGGCCACGGCTGACACACCGCCGCCCGCCGCCTTGGTGAACTGGTCGTCGAGGATCATGATGCCTTCGACGAAGCCGTTGGCCTCGGTGCGCCGGCCCACGGTCCGGTTGAAGCTCCAGGTCTCGTCGGGCATGACGACGGAGCCGTTGATGAGCTGTGCGGCCCGCCCGATGTTCTTCGTGCGGTAGGGGGCCGGTTCGAAGTTGACGGTGAAGGAGGACATCTTCTGCGTCAGCCCCAGCCGTGCCGCGTTCTCGCGGGTCACCTCGGGCTGGATGCGCCGCACGGCCACGTCCGCGGTACGCGCGGAGCCCGTCCTGGTGAGCAGCGGCAGCACGGCCTCGCTCAACGCGCTGTCGCTGATCTGTACGCCGGGCCGGGCGTCCTCGGCCACCGCGACCTTGTCGCCGTCCAGCTCCAGCCTGGCGTTCTGGGCCGTGGTGGTGACGGCGGCCAGGGGGCCGGCGACTGCGGGGGCGGAGCGCAGGCCCTTGACGTCCAGCTTCGGCACCAGTCGGCCGGAGCCGTCCGGCACCATCCGCAGGTGTTCGCCGAGGACTGCCTGGTCGACCGTGAAACGCGTGCCGGCCGCGGTGAGGGTGACGGGCGCCGACATGGCCGGCTGAGCGAAGTCGCGCACCGCCCGCCGTACCTCGTCCGCCGTCACCCCGGGCCTCGTCTCGCGGGCGGGAAGGACCACGGCTCGGCCCCGCGCACCGTGCAGGAACGAGGTCCGGAGCGTGTCGGCGGCGGCGTCCACGTCCAGGGCGTAACCGCTGTGGGCGGCGACCTGGGCGACCCTGCCGTCCGCGAAGGTGACGGCGCCGTCCCTGACCTTCTGGTCGAGCGCCTTCGCCAGGTTCCCGAGGGCGGCGTGGGCCTTGTCCTCGTCGAGGCGTACGACCGGCTCGATGTCTCCGCCCGAGTGGAAGAAACCGCCGATCACGCTGAGGGGGTCGGAGGCGGTGCGGGTCGCCCGGTCGACGGTCCGCTCGCTGTCGAAGCCGAGTCCGGCCTGCCGCGTGTCGACGGTGCCGCTGCGGTCGCCGACCCGCACGGCCAGCTCGCTCGGGCCGGCCGCAGCCAGGTGAGCGTCCAGCTTGCGGATGGCCTCCGTACGGCTGAGCCCCCCGATGTCGACCCCGCGCACCGTCGTACCCGCCTCGATGTCACCGCTCGTGACGAGCAGGCCGGCCAGATAGAGGCCGCCGAGGCCGACGGTCAGCGCGCCGCCGGTCAGGACGGGGGACGGAAGGGAGGCTATTCGCAGACGCATGGGGCTCCCGGACGAGAATCGGTGGGCGGTGCGCGCGGCAGGGCGGCACCGTGAGCGAGTCGGGCACCTCAAGCTACCCATAACGGACTATAGGGACGTATGTCGCAGAACACGTATGGTCCAGATCACGTCGGCGATGCCCTCGGACGGGATACACAGGGTGATCAGGTCGTGACCTCTGGTGCGGGCGCGCGGCGTGGAGGGGCGCCCCGGCGGGCCCTGGACACCGCGGTGTCCCGCGCCGATCATCAGGCAACGGGACGGCCCGCCGTGCCCGGCTCGCGGCCGCCGCAGGGCATCGGTCCCCGTCACAGAAGCGAGGTCACTTGAACAGCGACGCCGACGCCGACGCAGACGCCGACGCCAACGCCAACGCCAACGCCAACGGGAATACGTACTTCGGCTCCGGCTCCGGCTCCGGCTCCGCCTCCGGTCTCGACGACCCGAGCCACGATCTCGGCACCTGGTCGATCGAGCGGCTCCGATCATTCACCGAGCGGGTTCAGGACGGGCAACTCGAGGCCGTGCGGGTCGTCGCGCAGCAGCATGCCTACAGCGCCGTAGGGTCTCCCGAAGCCTGCCGTGAGTGGGCCAGGCTGTCCTTGCGGGCCAACCAGCGCATGAGCGGCGACCGTTCATGGGATCGCGCGCGCAAGGCGCACCAGAACTTCATGCTCCGGATGTGGGTGATCGAACGGCTCGGCCCCGATCCCGGGGACCGGCTCTGGGACCCCGAGGCGTTGGCGGCCGACACCGTCTCCGCACTCGACCTCACTCCCGTCGCGGCCCGGGCCCTCGCCGAGCACTGGCCCGACCTCGCGATCGAGAGGATCGGCGAGCTGAGGCGGCACAAGAACCTGACGGCTCATGCGGGCGAGCTTGTCGGCCGCCTGCGCCCCGGGCCGGTACGGGACCTGCTCCTCACCTGGTCGGAGACGCGCCCTCATCTGCCCTGACCGGCGGCGACGAGGCGTGGGGCCTCCGGCCGCCCGATCCGCGGAAGGCGGCCGCTCCCGGGGTGACGCACGATTTGCCGGACCGGCAACAGGAGTGGCCGAGGGGGAACGCGGTGGGCGACGGTGGGTGCATGACCGACGACATCGCAGCAGGCTCGCCCGTGCCCCACCTCGTCTCCTCCGCCGGCGGCTACGCCGGTGACCCCGCGGTGCGGGCGGAGTGGGACAGCCGATATGCCGACCGGACACAGTTGTGGAGCGGGCAGCCCAACGGCGCGCTCGTGGCCGAGACCGCCGGGCTCACCCCCGGGCGCGTGCTCGACGTCGGCTGCGGCGAAGGCGCCGACGCCGTGTGGCTCGCGCGCGGCGGCTGGGACGTGACCGCGCTGGAGGTCTCCGGTGTGGCGCTCGAACGGGCGGCCGGACACGCACGGGACGCCGGCCTCGCCATTCGCTGGGTGCATGCCGAACTCGCCGGAGCGGCACTCCCGCCGGGCTCGTTCGATCTGGTCTCCGCGCAGTACCCGGCCCTGCTGCGAACCCCCGACTCCGCGGCCGAACGTGCGCTCCTCGCGGCCGTCGCACCGGGTGGCGTGCTGCTGCTGGTGCACCACGCGGGGATGGAGACCCGGCAGGCGCACGAGAACGATTTCGACCCGGCCGACTACGTGTGGCCCTCGATGGTCGCCGAACTGCTCGACGACGACTGGGAGATCGAGGTGGACGAGCAGCGGCCGCGGGTGGCCCCCGACGGTGGCGCCGGCGCCCACCACACCGACGACCTGGTCCTGCGCGCCCGCCGGTTGCGCTGACTCTTCTCCGATCGCGTCAGGGGCCGAGCACGCCGGCGGCACGGGCGTCGGCGTACCACGTGCCGGGCGTACGCCGGAGCCCGTACCGCCGCAGGCCCTGCTCTCGCCATCAGCCACCGTGCCCTGCCGGGAGAGTTCTTACGGAGGGCTGACGTGATGACGAAGTCCTGTCTTCACGCCGGTCCCATCCGTAACTCTGATCACGGCGCCCCTCCGGACGACGATGTGTCGACCGGAGGCCGGCCGAGTAACACGTTGATGCGAGAGCCCCGGAGGAGTCCGATGCGACACACCACACGCAAGCGATCCAGGACGACACACCGCGTCGTCGCCGCTGCGGCGGGTCTGGCCCTGGGAGCGGGAGGGCTGATAGCGGTCAACGTGTACGCCTCCGCCCACGAGGGCGACAACGCCTACGCGACGAAACGCTCCCCCCAGGCTCAGGGCCAGGCCGGTCAGGCAGGGGCGGCCGGTGCCGTCACCATCGGCTGCCCGGACGTCGGAGCGAAGCTGACGTCCGTCCCCGACCGGGCCAGGGGTGAGGTGGACAGAGAACTCGCCCTTCTGGACCAGCAGGTCGCCGAGGCCTACCAACGGCTGCGTGACTCGGGCGGTGCCGTCCAGGCGGACGCCGGTTTCGTCACCAACGCGATCATGGGACCCCTGAAGGACAAACGGGCCGCGACCATCGACCGGATCGCGATCGCCATCAGCAGGTCGGCCCCCCGGCCGCAGGGCCTGGAATCGCTCGCCGCCTGCACCCTGCGCGACTCCGGTGGCCAACCGGCAGGCAGCCAGGGGCAGAGCGGGGGCCAGGGGCAGAGCGGCGGCAACGCCGGAGGGCAGAACGGAACCGGCGCTCCGGGCGGCAACGGGCCGGCGAGCGCCGACTTCGTGGACATCACGAAGGTTCAGCCGAACGTGAAGACCCCGCGCCGCTCCAGGGGCGCCTCCTCGGGCATCTTCACCACGCGGTGCGGCGTCAACGCGAACAAGCTGTACAACTCCGACAACATCATCGTCGCGCCCGGTGTGGGCAACGGCGCCCACCACACCCACGACTACGTCGGCAACCAGGACAACGACGCCTTCACCACCAACGAGGAGTTCGCCGCCGCGTCGACCAGCTGCCGCAACCAGGGCGACAAGTCCACCTACTACTGGCCCGTGCTGCGACTCCAGGACGGTACCCGGGAGTTCGACGCCAAGCGGCTCGGCGGTGGCGCCGAGGGCAACACGGGTCGCATCCTGACCGCGTCCAAGGTCACCTTGAACTTCGTGGGCAGCCCGCGCGGCAAGGTCGTGGCGATGCCCAAGTTCCTGCGGATCATCACCGGTGACGCCAAGGCCTTCACCAACGGCACGGCCAACGCCAACGCGGCATGGAGCTGCACCGGTTTCGAGAACCGGCAGCTGACGGACAAGTACCCGGTCTGCCCCCGGGGCAGCAGCCTGGTCCGTACGTCGAAGTTCCAGAGCTGCTGGGACGGCCGCAGCATCGACAGCGCCAACCACCGCGCCCACGTCGCGTTCGCCGACCCGAGGACCGGTGCCTGCCCGAACGGCTTCAAGGCCATCCCCCAGCTGGTGCAGCGCCTCGTCTACGACGTCAAGGCGCCCAGCCTGGGCGACAACGGCAAGTCCAGCCCCTTCTACGCGGTGGACGGCTTCCCGGAGCAGATGCACAAGCCGATCACGGATCACGGGGACTTCATCAACGTGTTCGACGAGCGCCTGATGAACCGGATGGTCCAGTGCATCAACACCGGCCGCGCATGCCGGTGACCGCCGCTCCCGGCCTGGGCGCTCTCGTGCACCTGTCGACGTGTTCTGCGGTGCCAGGCATGGGAAACGCGTTACGTTGCGCGGTGGCGCGCGTGCGTCGGGGGACGGGGAGAAGGGGCGGGAGGGTTCGGCACATGACGACCAAGTACGACGTCAAGCGCGCTCTCAAGGCGTACTACGCGCCGAAGAACACCGACTGGGAACTCGTCGACGTCTCCGAACTCCGTTACCTCGCCGTCGACGGGCACGGCGACCCGAACACGGCCACCGCGTACCGCCACGCGGTCGAGGCCCTCTACGCGGTCGCCTACACCGTCAAGTTCACGAGCAGGCGCGAGTTGGGCGAGGACTTCGTCGTGGGTCCCCTCGAAGGACTGTGGTGGGCCGACGACATGGGCGACTTCCTGGCCAGGCGCAAGGACAACTGGCGGTGGCGCATGCTCATCAACGTCCCCGGCTGGATCACCGACCTCATGATCGAGGAGGCCCGTGCGGCCGCCCTGGCCAAGAAGGACCGGCCCGCTCTCGGGGACGTCCGGCCGGAGACCCTGCGGGAGGGGACCAGTGCCCAGGTCCTCCACATCGGCTCCTACGACGACGAGACCCCCGTCCTCACCAGGCTGCACCGCGACTACCTCCCCGCCCACGGCCTGCGGGAGGCGGGGCTCCACCACGAGATCTACCTCAGCGACCCGCGCAGGACCGACCCGGCCCGGCTGAGGACGGTGTTGCGGCAGCCGGTGGAGCGCCGGCGGCCCGTGGAAGGGTGAGGCGTTCGTCTCCGCCGTGCTTCACCGCCTCGTGCGGCGTCCCTGGACGTGCGTGCGGGCCATGAGCAGGGCGCTCGCGAGCCCGAGGGCGAGGGCGTACAGCACGACGACGGCCACCGCCACGGCCGGCCGGCCGAGTTGCGACGGCCGCAGGAAGTCGTAGGGCATCGTCGCCGCGCCGGCCCCGGCGAGGCCGCCCACGACGACCAGATACAGCGCCGGCCAGCAGGTGAGCAGGGCGGCCTCGCGCAGGGTCGGGGCGGGGGTGTACGGGCGGGTCAGGAACTCCGCGACCACCCAGACCGGTGCGACGGCGTGCAACAGGACGGTGGCGGCGCGGGCCCACACGTCGTCGTGGGCGCCGAACCAGGTTCCCGACGGGCTGCTCGGCGCGATCACCGTGCAGTAGACGAGCGCGGACAGGACCACGCCGACCGTCGCGGCGTCCCGGATCCGCTCCGGCCACACACCGCCGCCGGGCCCGCGTGCCGGCCGCCAGGTCCGGACGGTCGCGGCCAGCACCGCCGAGTCCACGGTGAAATACATCAGCGGGGGCGTCGGGTCGGTTCGCTGCAGGAACTGGCAGACCACACCGGCCGTGAGGGTGAGGGCGGCCAGGACGCCGAGCAGGCGGGTCCCGCGCGGCCGGGCCGGCACCGGGGCCGGGGCGTCGTCCGGGCCGCGGTCGGAGTCGGAGTCCGGAGAGATGAGGGTCATGGCGTGGTCGTCCCGAGGATGCGGCCCAGTCGTGTCGTCGCGGCGGCGACGGCGGGGAGGGAGTGCCAGAAGGCGTGCGGACCGGGGACGCTCAGCAGGTGTGCCGCGTAGCCGTGCCGCTCGGCGGATGCCATCAGCGACGCCACCGCCTCGCGCGGTGAGAGCGTGCTCCGCTCGCCGCGTACGACGAGCAGTCGGCTCCGCTCCGGTCCCGGGTCACGACGTCCCGCGGTCATGAGGTCCCCGCCGAGGCGAGCGGCCCGCAGGGCGTTCGCGAGGAGCAGCAGATCACCGCGGCGCCGGGTGACCGGCTCGGCGTCCGTTCGGTCCTCCAGGGGGCGGACGGCGCCGGGCACGGTGGCCGTCTGGTCCAGGTAGGGCCTGATCAGACGGTTCTCGTGGTGGACGGCGGCCAGGAGGCCCACGGCGCTCCAGCGTCGTACGGCGACGGGTTCCACCAGGACGACGGTTCTGAGCGGCGGCCCGGTGCGTGTCGTGCCGGACACGGCGGCCATCGCGGCGGCGAACGACGCGCCGAGCGAGTACCCCAGTACGCCCGACACGTCCGTCTCCCCCGCCCCGGCGCCGCGGCCGTCCGCGCCGAGGACCTCGGTGGCCGCCCGCAGCATGCGCCGTGCGGGGACCGTGAAGTCGCCCCGCAGCAGCGCGCGTCGCTCGGCGGGCAGCAGCCGGGAGGCGGCGAAGCCGGCGCCCGGCGTCTCCACGACCACGAGCCGTGCCCGCAGGATCGACGCGATCAGCCGGAACCGCTGCATCTCGAAGGGTTCCACGAACGCCAGAAAGCCCTGCGCGACCAGGAACGTGGGGCCGCCGGCGTCCCCGCGGCCGTCCACGACACCGACGAGGGTCTCGCCGAGCGGGCCGCCGGCCGTGGCCACGCGGACGGCCTCCCACGCAGGGGCGGCCTTGAGTACGGACGTCACGGCTGTTCCTCCCGTGCCCTCAGCTTCTCCTGCGCCTCGTTGACCCGGTGGAACGTCAACGCGGCCCGTACGTCGGGCGAGTTGAAGAAGGTCTCGTACGCGCCCGACTTCACGTAGTCCAGCACCGGGTTGCGCTCCGCCCAGGTCTTCGCGGAGACGCCCGTCGTGACGTCCGGCCAGTGCGTCGTGTCCTCGCCCCAGGCCCGCACGAACGCCTCCAGGTCGGTCTGCCACTGCGTCATCATCGGGAAGAACGTCCGCTCCGCGTCGACCGGGATCCGCAGTCCCAGCAGCCGCTTCACCGAACCCGCGACCTGCCGGTGCGCCCGGGGCCCGTTGCACATCCGGTAGCAGCGCAGCCAGTCGTACGTCTCGGTGAGGTGCTTGCGCTTGAGACAGCTGTCCATCAACCGGCGGAAGGGACCGGTCGAGTCGCTCATCTGCCGGTGTGACGCCTGGAGGTGGGCCTGCTCCCCGTCGGGTGCGAGGAGCACCCGCCGCAGGATCTCCGGCGGCTCGTTCACGTTCAGGGGATCGGCGGCCAGCCACACCGCGGCGGCGGCCAGGAACAGTTGCGCGTGACCATGGGTCAGCTCGGTCATCCCGTACAGGCTCATGTCCGGAACATGCTGCCTCAGGTACAGCATGGCGCCCATGCCGGTCCGCACCTCGACCGGGCCGTCGAACCGGGCCGGGTCGACGATGGTCAGCGGGCGGTAGCCGGGGCCGGACGGCGTATTGAGGTGGAAGTCGACGATCGCGCCGTCGAACTCGGCCAGGTCCTCCACGTCGAGGTCCCGCAGCAGTTCGGGGTCGTCCATGATCTCGAATTCGAGCCGGCCCGGCAGCGAGACCTGCTCGGCGAACACCCGGCTGCGCTTGCCCTGGTCGTCGATCAGGAGGTACTTCATCATCGCGTGGACTCCCTCTTGAGCCTGGGGGGACGGACACTCCATACGCCGCGGATCTCCTTGCCGCCGGCCACCTCGGACTGCGTCATGTCGCCGCCGAGGCGCCGCAGTCTGTCCCGCATGAACGCCAGCGTGCTGCCGTCCACGCACCACGCGCCGTCCGGGATCAGGGGGAGCGGATCGCTGATCCTGAGGTGGATCATTCCTTCGGACACCTCGCCCGACACCGAGACCGGCCGGTCGTGGATCGCCCTGCGGGCCATCGCCTGGGCGGCGTTGCTGACGACCGTGGTGATCAGCTGGCGTACGAGTTCCCGGTTCGCGGGGCGCAGTTCACCGAGCCGCAGCCGCGTGGTGAGGCGCAGACTGTGGTCGCGGGCGAGTTGTGCGAGGACCGCGTCGAGAGCGATCTCCTTGTCGCCGGCGTCCCACGCACGCTCGTCGGCCATCTCCTTGACCAGGGTGATCATGGGAGCGAAGTCGGCGGCGTCGATCCTCACCTGGGCGCTGACCGCCTCGTCGTCGGCCAGGGCCCGGAAGAGCGAGCGGGCTCCGGTGTGCATGTCGTGGAAGTCCTGTGCCAGCCGGTCACGCGCCTCGTTCATGGCCAAGGCCACCTCCTCGCCGCCGGCCCGCAGGGACCGGTCGCAGTCGCGTGCCTTCAGGCCCACGAAGTACGGCAGCACGCAGGCCGCCCACGCCAGCGGCACCATCTCTGGGCTCCACTTCCCGAGGTGCACCGACAGCGCCACGAAGGCCACGAGCACCCCCGTGACCAGCAGCCAGCCGTACGCCCGCAGCGTGACCAGGAACCTGGGCAGGCTCTGGTTGGCGGAGTAGTAGGTGCCGTCCGTGAGGACGTGGAAGATGCCGGAGTTGGCGTACGCGAGGGCCACCGCGAGGGCGGCCGGCTTGACCCAGCCCGGGTCGCCGGGGCCGGTGAGGAAGAGCACGGCGAGGACATTGGCGGGGACGGCGAGGCCGCCGAGCAGCCCGGTGGCGTTGAGCAGGGTGCGTTCCCACTGCCAGTCGTCCTGCCAGGAGAGCAGCATCCGGACCACGGTGAAGCGCGAGCGGGCGCCGCCGTGCGCCTGGCCGTCGAGGTAGATCTCCAGGGTCGTCTGGAGCACGCCCACCGACAGCAGCGCCCAGGCGAGCGGCCGGGCGTCGTCGGCGTACGCGAACAGCACGGCGAGCACGACGAGCAGGAACCCGCGTGTGACGAACGGCCGGACACGGTCGTAGCGGTGGATGCGGGCGGCGGTCACCCGGGTCGACCACACGCTCATGGGGGCCGGCGCCCTCAGGTCCCAGAGGATCTGGGCCCAGGGGCCGGTCGGCCGGTCCTGCGCGGGCAGGAAGTCGACCAGTGACAACCGGTCTTGCCGGGACAAGGACATTCTTCGTACCCCCGTGATGTCCGTCGGGTTCGGGCGCTGCGCACAGTGTGGGGCAGCCCTCCCGCGAGGGGTCGTGGTTTTCACGACCCCGGTGGGACCGCTCTGCCGTACGAGGGCCGCGGCGCCGGGGGGACGGTGACGCCGGTGTGCGCGTCCGGTGCCCCCGGCGCCCGCGCACGGCCGCTTCGACGGTTTCGTGCCACCTGCCCAACTCGCCCGGTGAGCTGGCCCGTTCACGTTTTCCACGAGTCCGTCCCGAGGCCGCCCGCTATTCCTTCTCGCCAACGGTGGGGCGGTTCACGGCCGTCCCCACGCCGCGATCGGCGACGGAGGAATCCATGGCCCTCACACGACGCCCCCGAAGGCCCCGGCGGAACTGGCCGGTCTGCGCCACCACCGGCAAGCGGCGCCTCGGCGAACGCAAGGACGCCAGGCTCCTCCTGGCGGCCGCCCGGAGGTCCAGGTCCCATGCCGAACTCCAGGGTGTGCGCCCCGAATGGACGGTGGTCCGGGCCTACCGCTGCCCCCACTGCTCCGGCGGCTGGCATCTGACGTCCGTGGCCCGCTGGGCGGGTGCGGCATGACAAGGCACAGTCCGGTACCGCGTACCGCTCCCCTGCTGTCGGCCCTCGCCGTCTGCGCGCTGGCCGTGGGCACCCTCACCGCCTGCGGGTCCGTGCCGGGGCCGGCGCCGTTGACCGTCGCCGTGACCGGCAGCATGGCCGAACCGGCGCCCTGGGCCCCCGTGGTGGAGGACATCGCCGTCCGCCACGCCCTGGACGCGGTCGATCCCGGCGACGGAAAGGTCTCCGTGGTCGTGTCGACCAACCCGCGGGTGACCGAGGTCGACCTGACGCCCCTGCGGGACGCGCGGGAGGTGGAGCAGGACCGGGCCGCCGCCGGGGAGAAGGCGCGCGCCGGGGCGGCAGGGCTGCGCCGGGCGATGACCGAAGGCCGGCCGGCGGCGGACGGACTCGACCTCCTCGGCACCTACCGCCGGGCCCTGCGTGCCACCCCGGACGGCGGCACCGTCGTCCTGGTGTCGTCGGGCGTGCAGACCGCCGACCCGCTCGACCTGCGCACGCTCGGCTGGACCTTCGATCCCGCCACCGTCGTACGGGACCTGAAGAACCGCTCGCTGGTGCCCGACGCCACCGGGCGGCATGTCGAGTTCGTCGGTCTGGGCATCGTCCTCGGCACCCAGCCGGAGCTCCCGCTGCCCGCCGCGCGGCGGATCACCGCGCTGTGGCGCGCCGTGTGCGCGGCCTCGGGAGCGGCGTCGTGCACGGTCCGGGACGACGACGTCCCCCGGCTGCCGTCGGCGTCGCAGCGGCCCGTCCCGGTGGTGCCGGTCGGTGCGACCCCCACCTCCTGCAAGGGCACCTACGTGGTTCCGGCCTCGGTGACGTTCACCGCGGACGACGCACGTCTCGCACCGGGTGCCGACCGGTACCTGCGACCGGTCGCGGACAGCCTCGAACGGTGCGGCACCGATGTCGTCGTGACGATCACCGGCCACACGGCCCGGGTCGGCGCCGGGGCGAGCGGCTTCGCCCTGTCCGGCCGGCGGGCGCGGGCCGTGAGCGAGCGCCTCGTGCGGCTCGGCGTCTCCCCCGCCCTCATCGGATCGGTCGAAGGGGTCGGCTCCACCCGGCCCCGTGTCGACAACATGCCCGGCGGTGTCTTCGCCGAGCGACTGGCCCGCCAGAACCGGCGGGTCGAGATCACCGTCACCCCGAAGGAAGGACCCGGCCGGTCATGACATCCATCAGCCCCGGGGGCACCGCAAGTCCCCCGCACGTCACGCACACGGCGGCAGGTCACGGAGGCCGCCCGCGGATCCCGCTGGGTGAGACCCTCACCTCCGTGCTGGGGATGGGCCCCATGCCGTTCACGAAGATCGTCCGCTGTCATGCGCTCGTCGGCGAGGCCCGGCGGATCGGACGGGACCGCCCGGCCGACGCCTGGACCCACTCCGAGGACAGTCTGCGCGGGGCGGCCGAGCGCCGCGCCGACGCGTGGGTGAGGACGGAGGCCGGCAGAACCGTCGAGCCGGCCGTCGCGACGATCAAGGGCCTGCACGCCGAGGCCCGCTTCCTCGGCCATCAACTCGCGTCCCTGCACGAGCGCCGCTACGTCGGTCCGCACGGCGAGTCCTACACCACGGCCGAGGCCCACGGCCGCCACGCCGACTGGGCCGCGCGGGTCGAGGACGAGGAACGGGCCGGTTCACGGGCCCACCGGCGGATCCCGCCCCGCGCCAAGAAGCTGCTGCTGGGGCTCCTCGCACTCGACGTCATCGTTCTGACCTTCCTGATGGCCAAGTTCCTCAACGTGGACCTGCGCAGGGCCCTGCTGTCCGCCGACAGCGTCCTGCGTGCGGTCACCGCGCTGCTGTTCGGCATCCTCGGCACGGTCGGCGTCGCGCTGACGATGAAGCTGTTCGGCAGACGGCACCGCGCGTACCGGGCCGCGCACGGCGGCTGGGACCTCGCCGGCGGCGGCTCGTCCAGGGGCGGCGTGAAGACCCTGGTGTCCGAACTCCTCCTGTGCGGCCTCCTGGCGCTGGCCCTGGGTGCCGCCATGGCCTGGCGTCTCGTCCTCGACGGCCCTTCCGACCAGCGGTTGCTGACCGGTGTCATGGCCGCGCTGTTCGCCCTGGTGATCGGCGCGGTGGCGTATCTGTCGTACCAGTCGGAGTTCGCGGACGGCTCGACGACGACCGAGGCGATCGACGTCCTGGCTCCCCAACTGCACGGCACGCACCGGACCGAGGAGGCGTTGCGCGCCAAGCGGGAGATCCTGCTGCGCCAGGCCGCCCGGCTCACGGCCCGGTTGGCACGGGACTGTGCCCGCCTGCGGGCCGAGGCGGAACGCCGGGTCGTCGAGAGCACCGAGGACAGGGCCGTCCGGTACGCCCGTTCCGTCCACCAGCACTGCGGCTACGGCAGTGCTCTGCCCGGCCCCCGCCTGTCCCTCGGCGACCTGGACCTGGCACTGGCCCAGGCACGGTCGTGGACGGACACCGAAGCGGTCCCTGCCGTCGCCGTCGGCGGCGAAGGACAGGGCGAGCAGGGCGACGAGGGCCTGGCGGTGGTGGCATGAGCCTGTGGGGCAGGGCCAGGAGCACGGCCAGGAGGGCATGGGCCGTCGGTGAGATCATCGCGGCCGTCACGGGCGCGGGACAGGCGCCGCCACCGCCCGGGATGCCCGCCTATCTGCAGCAGCAGTACGCGGAACACAGCGGGACCCGCACCGAGCGGCTGGGCCGGGACACCGGACGCCTGACCGCCACGGACCGCCGGCCCACGACGGGGCTGACTCTCGACCGGGACAGTGCCCGTCGGCTGCGCGGCGGGAAGAAGTAGGACGGCTGCTCGGGGGCGCCGTGGGAATCCGCGCGCCGCCCCCGAGCCGTGCGTCAGGCGGGGGCGGGCCGGGGGTCGATCCACAACGCCTCGGAGAGGGCGCACAGTTCGCCCTCGGCCGTGGTGAGCGCGACGCCCATGGTGTGTTTGCGGCCGGACTCCGACAGCAGCCAGGCGTGCACGACGTGCGGCTCGCCCGTCGTGACCGGCCGCAGGATCGAGCCCGTCAGGGAGGCGGTGACCGCGCCCGGCTGCTGGGTGCCCAGGAAGCGGCCCGCCCAGTGTCCCGGGCAGTCCAGGACCCCCCAGACCAGCCGTTCCGGGAGCCGCCCGTCCGGGCCGGCGAAGACCGGCGGCGGGACCCAGGCGGCGGCGACGAGGCCCGACCCGGGCACCGGCGCGCAGTGCACGCGCAGCCCCCGGCCGGGAGCGCGCAGGCCGCAGCCGAAGCAGTCGACCGCACCCGGCGGCGGATCGGACCGGAACCGCTCGGACGCGGCGGTCGCCGCCGCCCGGGAGGGCGCGGTCGGCACGTCGAGCGACAACTCGGCGGGGCGGGCCGCGGCGAGGGGGCGCTCCGCCTCCCCCAGCCGAACGCCCCCGTCGGCCGTCCCGGCGACCGGCAGGGGCACGTCGACGGGTGCCGGCCCACGGAAGTCCACCCGTACCGTCCGCGCGTCCAGCCTCTGCGCGAGCGTGCCGGCGACGTATCCGCCGAAGGCCACCCCGGGGTAGCCGACGTACAGCTCCGGCACCACGATCGCGTCGCTTCTCGTCATGATCCCCACTTCAGCACACGCCGGGGATCACGCCCGCCGACGGGGCCGGGCCCGGTGGGGTCCCGGCCTCGCCGGCGGTGGCCTCATGGGGGAGGCCGGGTGCCGTGCCGGTTCGTCACCAGCGGTGCGCGACGTCGACCACGACACGGTCGCTCAACCGGAGCACCCGGAACGGCAGTCGGGCCCGGACGCCGAGGCCGACCTGGGTCTGGCCCTCGAAGGTGCCGCCGAATCGGGTGTCCCGGAAGGTGTTGTAGCCGGTGACGTCGACGCCGGGCAGGCGCTTGCCCACCTTGCCCGGGTAGGTCGGCGCGCCGGCCTCCAGGTCGTAGCTCCAGGCGCCGATGCGGATGTCGAGGATCGCTCCGCCCTTGACCGGTATGTACTGGCCGCCCCCGTCGGTGAGGAGGCGCTTCACGTACTGGACGTGATAGCTGATCCGGCCGCCGCCGGGTACCTCGAACACCATGCGGTCGTAGCACGCGTGCCGTCCGGTCCTGATGTTCCGCAGGTGGTCGGCGCCCACCGCGGCGCCGCCCTTGGCTCCGCTGCCCCAGCCCGTCGGGCAGGCCGCCGCCACCGTGCGCCCGGCCGCTGCCTCGGTCTCGGCACCCGCGGTGCCGGCCGCCGTCCCCAGCGTGGTGCCCGCGAGCACGAGCACGGCCGCTGCCGCTCCGATACGTCGCATGTCGTACCCCTTGATCATGTTTTGCGGTGTAGCTCTGGTGCCGAGTGAGACGAGCGGGTGCGCAGGATGGTTGCACGCCGGACCCGGGGTGGAACGGGCCCTTCCTGCCGGCAGGTGCCGCGGCGCGGCGGAGTCAGGGGGCCGTGGCGGACACGGCCGCGCCGAGCAGGGCTCGCGTCGCCGCGTGCCGAGGAGCGGCGAAGACCTCGGCGGTGGGTCCGGATTCCACGGCCCGGCCCGCCTCCAGCACGGTGACGGTGCTGGTGCGGTCGGCGATGAGGGACAGGTCGTGGCTGATGAGGACGAGGGTGGTGCCGTTGCGTTCGCGGAGGTCCGTCAACAGGTCCATGAGGGCGTGGCCCGTCTCGGCGTCGAGTGCGGAGGTGACCTCGTCGCAGATCAGGACGTCGGGCTCGGCGGCCAGGGCCCGGGCGACGGCGACCCGCTGCCGCTGCCCGCCGGACAGCTCGTGGGGGTAGCGGTCGGCGAACGCGGGCGGCAGGCCGACCTGTTCCAGGAGGTGCGCCACGCGCTGCGCGGTCTCCGCGGACGGGCAGCGGCGGTGCAGACGCAACGGGCGCCCCACGGCGTCGCCGACGCGGCGGCTGGGGTTCAGTGCGCCGAGCGGGTTCTGGGTGACGAGCTGCAGTCCCCGTCGCTGTGCGCGGGTGCGTCCGCGCAGTCCGGTGCTCAGGGCGGTGCCGGACAGCCGGATCGTGCCGGAGGTGCTGCGCTGGAGCCCCACGACGGTCCGGACCAGCGTGGTCTTGCCCGCGCCGGACACGCCCACGATGCCGACCGCCGCGCCGGGGGCGACGGTGAGGTCGACGCCGGTGAGCGCGGGCGTGCCGCGGAACGACACGTGCAGGTTCCGTACGTCGAGGGCCGGCGGGGTCCCGGGGAGCGGAGGAGCGGGGGCGGTGCGGGGTGTGAGCACGGGTGCGGGGCTCGGCGGGCGCGGTCGTGCGCCGAGTTCCACGATGTCGTCCGCGACGCGCTCGACCACGGCGTGGTCGTGGCAGGACAGGATGACGGCCAGGTGGTGTTCGCGGGCGAGGTGGCGCAGCAACTCGGCTATCTCGTCGCGCAGTTCGGGGTGGAGGCCGGCGGTGGGCTCGTCCAGGAGGAGGAGGTCGGGGCGGCGGGCCAGCGCGCGGGCGAGGGCGACACGGCGCTGTTGTCCGCCGGAGAGGGCGCCGGGACGGCGGCCCGCCAGGCGGCCGTCGTCCGGGAGGCGGACCTCGGCGAGGAGGGCGGCCACCGCCTTCGGGTCGCGGTCGGCGGCGAGTTCGCGGACCAGGGTGCGTACGCGCATCCGGGGGTTGAGTCCGGAGCCGGGGTCCTGGCCGACGTAGGCGAGACGGGTGCCGCGCAGGGTGCGCAGTTCGCGGTCGGTGAGGGCGAAGACGTCGTGGCCGAGGACGTCGACGTGTCCCGCTGTGCGGGTGGTGCCCGGCGGGAGGAGGCCGGTCAGGGCACGCAGCAGCGTGGTCTTGCCGGCGCCGGAGGGCCCGGTGAGGGCGAGGAGGCGCCCGGGGCGGGCGGTCAGCGACGCTTCGCTCAGCAGGTGCCGGCCGTCGGGCGCGGTGACGGTGAGGTCGCTGACGCGGACCGCCGGGGAGTCGTCGCCCGTGGGGTCGTCCGCCTTCGTGTACCGGCCGCGGGTGTGGCTCACAGGACGGTCACCGCCTTCCGGCCGGTCTGGGGTGCGAGGGTGGCGGCCGCGAGGTTGACGCTGAGGGCGAGCAGGCCGATGGCGATGCTCGGTGCGACGACGGCCCAGGGGTTGAGGAGGAGGCCGGAGGAGTTCTCGCGGACCATCAACGCCCAGTCCGCGGCCGGTGGTTGGGGGCCGACCTGGAGGAATCCGGCGGTGGCGACGAGGTAGACGGCGGCGACGAAGCGCAGGCCGAACAGGGCCAGCAGGGTGGCGCGCAGGTTGGGCAGGATCTCGCGGACGACCAGGTACCACAGGCGTTCGCCGCCTGCGGCCGCCGCCTCGACGTACCCGGCCTCGGCGATGGGGCGGGCCGCGCTCGCCGTGAGCCGGACGGCGTAGGGCACGCCGAGGACGACGGCGGCGGCGATGACGGCGAGGCGTCCGCCGTCGGGCCAGGACAGGGTGACGAGGAGGATGCCGAGCACGGCGGGGAGCAGCATCAGGACATCGGCGGTGCGCTCCACGAGGCGTCCGACGAGAGGGCGTACGGCTCCGATCGCGCCGAGCAGCGCGGCCGTGCCGGTGACGAGGAGGGCGACGAGGAGGGAGGAGAGCACCAGGTCGCGGCCGCCGGCCAGCAGGCGGGCGAGGACGTCCCGGCCGAGCTGGTCCCCGCCGAGGAGTGCGGCGGAGTCGGGGGTGGCGTAGGGGGCGGTCACCGGTGTGTCCACGGCGTGCGGGGCGATCCAGGGGCCGGCGAGGGCCAGTCCGATGAGGAGCAGGGCGGGGGTGGCGCGCAGGGCGGCTGCGATTTTCACCGTCGGACTCCCGTCGCGAGGTCGCGGACCAGGTCGGCCAGGAGCAGGACGGCGGTGAGGACGGCGCCGGAGAGGGCGGTGACGCCCGCGATGACGGGGCTGTCGCGGTCGCTGACGGCGGAGGCCAGGACGGAGCCGATCCCGGGGTGGTTGAAGATGGTCTCCACCACGACCGCGCCGCCCAGCAGCATGCCGGTGGAGGTGGCCAGGCCGGCGGCGATGGCGGGCAGGGCCCCGGGGAGCACGTGGTGGGTGAGGACGCGGTGGGGCGGCAGTCCGTCGAGGACGGCCGTCTCCACGTGGGGGGCGCGGGCCTCGTCGGCGAGTGCGGCGCGCACGATGCGGATGTTCCAGCCGGCCTGCGGGACGGTGAGGGCGAGGGCGGGCAGTACGAGCATGGTCCAGTCGGCGGGGGTTCCGTCGGCGCCGGTGAGGGTGACGGCGGGCAGCCATCCGGTCCACAGGGAGAACACCAGGACCAGGGCGACGGCGACGACGAACTCGGGCAGGGCGAGGACGGCCGTCGCCGTGGCGGACACGGCGCGGTCGACGCGGCCGCCCGGGCGCAGCGCGGCCCAGCAGCCCGCTGTGAGGGACACGAGCGCGGTGAGCAGCAGGGCGATGCCGCCGAGGAGCAGGGTGTTGGGGAAGGCGCTGGAGAGCAGGTCGGTGACCTTCTCGCCGCGCGCCGAGGTGCCGAGGTCGCCGGTGGGCAGGCCGGTCATCCAGTCCCCGAAGCGTTCGAGGACAGGGCGGTCCAGGCCGAGCTGCGCGCGGCGGGCGGCGACGTCGGCGGCGCTCTCCCCGCGTTCGGCGGTGGCGGTGGCGGCGTCGCCGGGCAGCAGTTCGACGGTGCCGAAGACGAGGGCGAGGAGCAGGGCGAGCAGGAGAGCGCGTTTCAGCAGGACCGCGCCCACCCGGGCGAGGACTCGGACAGGGGTGCGCGCCGACCGCCCGCCCGGGGTGACCCGGGAGGCGGCCGGCGCGGCGGTGTCGGGGGTCAACTGGCCAGCCACGCGCCTTCGAGCTGCACCCTTCCGTACCCGGGCAGGGTCGGCAGCCCGCGTACCTCGGCCCCGGCGAGGTCGATGCCGTCGGCCATGCCCCACAGGAGGTAGCCGGAGGCGTCGTACCCGATCTTCTGGAGCTCCTTCAGCAGGGCGGTGCGCTCGGCCGGGGCGGCGGTGCCGATGGCCTCCTCGTACGCCGTGTCGAAGTCCTCGTCCTTCCAGCCGGCCTCGTTGGTGCCGCTGTCGGAGACCATGGTCTTGCTGGCGAAGAAGACGACGGAGTCGTTGGTGCCCCAGTAGGTGGTGTAGAGGTCGCCCTTGAGCCAGGTCTTGTCCCAGAAAGTGGCCGATTCCTGCTTGACGACCTTGATCTTGACGCCGGCCTCGCGGGCCTGGGTGGCGAAGAGGGTGGCCGACTCGGCGAGTCCTGCGATGTCCTCGGTGGTGTACAGCTCGTAGGTCTTTGAGGTGTCGAACTTCGCCTCCTTCAGCAGGGCCTTGGCCTTGGTGAGGTCGCGGGTGCGCTGCGGGAGGTCCTTGGCGTAGGCGGGGTCGCCGGTGCCGAGGATGTCGTTGGCGACGGTGCCGTAGCCGGAGAGGACCTGCTTGACCATGGCCTCGCGGTCGACGGCCAGGCGCAGCGCCTCGCGGACCCTGGGATCGGCGAAGGGGCCGTCGGCGGTGCGCATGACGAGGGGCATCGCCATGTCGTTGGGGCGGCGGACGGCCTGGATGTCCTTGCGGCTCTCGGCCGTTCGGGCGGCGACGGCGCCGACGTTGGAGGCCAGGTCGATCTGGCCGGCGAGCAGGGCGCTCGCCATGGCCTGGGGGCTCTCGAAGATCTTGACCTCGATGGCGTCGAGGTGGACCTCGCCGCCGTACCAGTCGTCGTTGCGGACCAGGCGGGCGTTGCCGCCGCGGAACCAGTCGAGCTTGAAGGGCCCGGTGCCGGGGGCCTTGGCGATGTCCTTGTCGGTGGTGCCCTTGGGGACGACGAAGGTGGTCAGGCGGACCAGCAGGGGCAGTTCGGCGTTGGCGTAGTCGGAGACGATGACGACGGTGTCGGTGCCGTCGGCGGTGATGTTCTTCGCCTGGATGCCGGGCAGGCGGGAGGCACCGGAGGGGGTGGCGCGCAGCCGCTTCAGCGAGAAGACGACGTCCTCGGCGGTGACCGGTGTCCCGTCGTGGAAGGTGGCGCCCTTGGCGAGGGTGAACCGCCAGGTCTTCAGGTCCTTCGAGGGCTTCCAGCTCGCGGCGAGCCGGGGCTCGGTGTTGGGCTTGGCGCCGGGGACGGTGAGGGTGTCGTAGAGCAGGCTGATGATGAGGTAGTCGCTCTCGTTGGCCTGGCTGCCGTGCGGGTCGCGGGTGATGGCGCCGGCCCGGCCGAGCGCTCCGACGCGCAGGGTGCCGCCCTTGCGGGGCTTGGCCGAGTCACCGGTGGCCGACGCCGTGGGCTTCTCGTCGCCGCCACCGCAGGCGGTGAGCATGACGCCCGCGCCGATGGCGCCGCCGGCCCAGAGCAGTTGACGTCGCGTCAGGTCCACTTGTCCCTCAATTTCCCGCTGTTGGCTTGATTTGCTTAGCCTTACCTATCTTGTGTGGCGGCTGTATGACAAGACCGCCCCGTATGTGATCTTCATCAACTTAGGCAAGCCTTCCCTGACTGCCTAGGGCTGGCTATGTTTCCGGAGGCCGACCGGAGCCGCGCCTGACCACGCGGCCCCTCCCGGGTGGCCTTCTTCGCCATGCCCGTCGACCGCTCGGCACAGCCCCACCCGCAGTTCACGCACCGCGCCCGCACACGCATTCCGCACCGGAACGGACGGACCCCCCATGCCCACGGGTAGCACTCCCGTACGCCTGCTCGACGGCGACTCGGTCGCCGAACTGACCGCCGCCGCACACACCCTCCTCGCCGCACACGACGGCGACCCCACCCACCCCGGCCTGCTGGCCCGAGTCCCGGCCGTCGCCGCCTCGTTGAGCGAACCGATCCGCCACGCCTGCCGCCCCGTCGACACCGCCGACGGACTCTTCGTCCTGCGCGGCCTGCGCGTCGACGACGACGCCGTCGGCCCCACCCCGGACCACTGGTCCACCGCCGGGCACGCCGGCGCCGTCCACGACGTGGTCCTGCTCCTGCTGTCGACGGTGATGGGCACCCCCATCGCCTGGGAAGGCCAGCAGGACGGCCGGTTCGTGCACAACATCGTGCCGAGCCCCGGCCACGAGGAGGAGCAGACCGGCGCCAGCAGCAGCGTGCTGCTCAGCCCGCACACCGAGGACGCCTTCCACCCGGGCCGCGCCCATCTGCTGATCCTCGGCTGCGTGCGCAACCCCGACTCCGTCGCCACCACGGCCGCCGGCATCCGGAACGTCGAACTCTCCGACGCCGACGTGGAGTTGCTGAGCCGCCCGGTGCTGCCGATCCTCCCCGACGACGCCTACGAGGAGGCCCGGGCGTACCAGGGCACCCCGCCGCCCGTGCCCACCCTGTGGCAGTCGCACGAGGGCCTGACCCTGCGCTTCGACCCGGCCTACACTCCGCTGGAGCAGGCGCCCGAGGACCACCGAGCGGCCTACGCCCGCCTGGAGGACGAACTCGCCCGCGTCAGCGTGGCCGTGAGCCTGGAGCCCGGCGAGGTCCTGGTCGTGGACAACGACCTGGTCGTGCACGGACGGGTCCCCTTCAAGGCCCGGTACGACGGCAGCGACCGCTGGCTGAAACGTTCCTCCGTGCGGGCGAAGGGCCGCCGGACGCGCCCGCCCGCCGAGGAGTCGGAGCACGGCTACGGGCAGGCCGCCGTGGAGGCCCACGCATGACCGGCACCGACAGCACCGGAGGAACCGCGATGACGCCCGACGACACGACCCTGCGCATCCTCGGCACCAGCGACGTGGCCGGCATCGACATCTCCCTCGCCGACGTCGTGTCCGTGGTGGAACAGGCCTACCGCACCCTCGCCGACGGACAGTCCGACAACCCCCAGAAGCTCACCGTCAAACCGCAGGACGGCCACTCGGTGGCGTACGCGATGCTCGGCCGCGACGGCGTGCGCGGCGTGGTCGCGGTGAAGACCTCGTACAAGTACGGGCTGCACGAGGACCGCGACAAGCAGCACTACTACACGACACTGACGCTGTACGACGACGAGAGCGGACTGCCGGTCGCGATGCTGGACTGCGGCCGGGTCGGTGCCCTGCGCACCCCCGCGGTCTCCGCACTCCTGGCCCGCGAACTGGCCGCACCCGGCGCCCGCAGCGCCCTGGTCGTCGGCACCGGCACCCAGGGGCGGCTCGCCCTGCCGTTCCTGCTGACCACGCTGCCCGGCCTGGAACGGCTCATGCTCTTCGGCACGCATCCGGACGGCATACGGGCGGTGCGCGAGCAGCTGCGCACCCACTTCCCCGACCGTGAGCTGGAGGTCGTCACCGATCTGCGGGCGGCGGCCGGGGACGCGGACATCGTGCTGGCCACCGCCGGTCCGAACACCCCCGCCTCCGTGGACGCCGAGTGGCTCAAGCCCGCGGCCCTGTCCGTCCTCATCGGCTACGGCATCGCGCCCTCGACCCTGCACCGCGCCGACCGGGTGATCGCCACCAGCACCGCCCAGATGCGGGTCACCGGCGTGGACATGGCCGACGCCGACGGCCGACTGCCCGAGGTGGACGCCGAGTTCCCCGAGGTGCTCGCCGGCCGCGCCGAGGGCCGCACCGACGCCGGGCAGCGGATCTTCGCCTACAACAGCGGGCTCGTCGTCACCGACATCGCCCTCGGCCACCGGTTCGCCCAACTGGCCCTCGCCCAGGGCCTGGGCACGGCGGTGCCCCTGTGGAAGTGACGGCCGCGCTCCCCTCCCACACCACGCCCGAGGTGCGGGCCCTGCTCGGCGACGCGCTGCTGCACGAGCTGAGCCACGGCCTGCGCGGCCCGTACCACGTGCTGCTGCCGGAGCGGTTCGACGCCAACGCGGCCGCTTTCCGCCGGGTGTTCGCCGAGGCGGGCGTGGACGGCCGGGTGTACTACGCGAAGAAGGCCAACAAGGCGGCCGTCTACGCCGAGCGGGCCGCCGTGGCCGGACTGGGCGTCGACGTGGCGAGCCAGGGCGAGCTGCGCGAGGCCCTGGCCGCCGGAGTGCGCGGCGAGGACCTGGTCGTGACCGGCCCCGCCAAGGTGGACGACCTGCTGCGCGTGGCCGTGCTCCAGGGCGCCCTGATCGCGGTGGACGCACTCGACGAACTCGATCGGCTCCTCTCACTCGCGGAGCAACTCGGCCGCACCGCACGGGTCCTGCTGCGCAGGCTCCCCCCTGGGCAGCCGCACAGCCGCTTCGGCCTGGACGACGGCGAGCTGGACGCGGCCCTGCGGCGGTGCGTCACCGGTCCCGTCGAGATGGAGGGCTTCAGCTTCCACCTCTCCGGCTACGACACGCGTCAGCGCGCCGATCTGGCGGCCGAGTCGATCGGCCTGTGCACGCGCGCCCGCGCACTCGGACTGCGTGCGGACCGGATCAGCATCGGCGGCGGCTTCGCCGTGGACTACGTCGGTGCCGAGGAGTGGCGGCGGTTCGAGGAGAGCCGGCGCCCCGAGCACTTCCACGCCGAGAAGTCCTTCGGGGGTTTCTACCCGTACCACTCCCCCGTCGCGGGCGCCGACGCCCTGCGGACGATCCTGGCGACCACCCCGGCCGGTGCGGGCGAGGGCACCACCCTCGCCGGGCTGCTGCGGGCGGCCGGTGTCACCCTGCTCGTCGAACCGGGACGGGCCCTGCTGGACCAGGCCGGGTTCACCGTGTTCCGGGTCCAGGGCGTCAAGGAGCGCGACGGCTACGCGCTCCTCACGGTCGACGGCAGCAGCCTCAGCCTCTCGGAGCAGTGGTTCGACAGCGAGTTCCTGCCCGATCCGGTGCTGGTGCCGGCCGGTAGCGGTCCGAGGGCCGACGCGGGGCCGTACCCGGCCTGCGTGGGGGCGGCCACCTGTCTGGAGTCGGACATGCTGACCTGGCGGAAGGTCCCCTTCCCCCTGCGTCCGGCCGCCGGTGACCTGCTCGTGTACCTCAACACGGCGGGATACCAGATGGACTCCAACGAGTCGCCGTTCCACGACCTCCCACTGCCCCCGAAGGCCGTCGTCGAGCCCTCGGCCTCCCCCTTCCGCTGGCGCCTCGACCGCCACCCCCACTGAAGCCCCCCACCGAAGCCCCAGGAGCCCTCCATGGACGACCCCCTGTACCGGCCGCCCGTCGTGCGGCAGGTCTCCGAACTCATCGGCGCCACCCCGCTGTTCGAGCTGGCCCGCACGGAGAGCGACACCCGGCTGCTGCTGAAGCTGGAACAGTTCAACCCGACCGGCACCGCCAAGATACGCATGGCCCGGCAGATGGTCGTCGACGCCGAGGAACGCGGACTGCTGCGCCCCGGCGGCCGGATCGTCGAGTCGACCTCCGGCAACACCGGGCTCGGCCTGGCCGTCGTGGCCGCCGAGCGCGGCTACACCTTCACCGCCGTCGTCGACCATCACGCCGCCGTCGACAAGCTGCGCGCGATGAAGGCCCTCGGCGCGGAGCTGGTGTACGTCGCCGAGGAGGGCGACGGGGACCTGGCCACCGCCGCCCGCGAGGAGTTCGCGGAGAAGCTGGCCGCCGAGTCGGACAACGCCTACTTCACCGAGCAGCACAACAACATGGCCAACGGCGTCGGCTACCACCCGGTGGCCCGGGAACTCCACGCCGCGCTGGACGGCCGGATCGACATCCTCATCGGCGCGGTCGGCACCGGCGGCGGACTGTTCGGGACCGGGGGCCCGCTGCGGGAGACCGTGCCGGGGCTGCGGATCGTCGGCGTGGAACCGAAGGGCTCGATCGCGTTCGGACCGCCCGCGCACGACTACCACCAGTCGGGCACCGGCACGCCCGAGGGCGCCACGATCGGCGCCATGGTCGACTACTCGCTGCTGGACGAGGGCGTGAAGGTCGGCGACGTCGAGGCGTTCGCCACCGCGCGGGCCGTCGCCCGGCGCACCGGACTGCTCCTCGGCGGCTCGGCCGGCGGAGTCGTGCACGAAGCACTGACCCGGCTGTCCACGCTGCCTCCCGGCACCACTATGGTCGCGTTGATCAACGACGGCGGGGAGAAGTACATGGACACCGTCTTCGACGACGACTGGATGGCCGCCCGTGCGCTCCTCTCCCCCCAGGTGGAGCGCGAGATCGACGAGCTGCTGACCAAGCTCCGCCACGCCCCCTCACCCGAGCCCTCGCAGGAAACCGTCTGATGCCACCCGCCCTGACCCGCCTCCTCACCGACAGCCGCGCCCTGGCGACCCTCGCCGTCCCGCTCGCGCTCACCCAGCTCGCCCAGGTCGCGCTCACCACCACCGACACGATCATGATGGGCCTGCTGGGCACCGAGGCGCTGGCCGCCGGCGGTCTCGCGCTGGTCATCTTCAACCAGCTGCGGACCATGGGGGTCGGGCTGGTGACCGCCGTCGGCAACCAGGTCGCCGCGGCGGACGCGCGCACCGAGTCCCAGGGCGCGGACGCGGACGCCGGCGCGGCGGAGACCGCTCTTGAGGAGGTTCGGGACCTGGTCCGGGCGAGCCTGCTGCTGTCCACGCTCGCCGGTCTCGCGGGCGCGCTGCTGATGGTGGGGATCGGGCACCTCGTGGTCCACCTCGGCCAGGACCCGGACGTCGTCGACGCGGCGAAGCCCGTCCTGTACGCGCTGGCGCCCGGCCTGCTGCCCTGCCTGTGGTTCCAGGCGATACGGCAGTTCACCGTCGGCATGCGCCGCCCCCAGGCGCTGCTGCGCATCACCATCGCCTCGATCGCCGTCAACGTCGGCCTCAACTGGGTCTTCATCCACGGCACTTGGGGCCTGCCGAAGCTGGGCCTGCCGGGCATCGGGCTCGCCACGACCTCCGTGTACGCGCTGTCGTTCCTGGCGCTGTACCTCTCCGCCCGGCGCGATCCCCGGCTGGCGCCGGTGCTGTCGCTGAGCATCTGGAAGACCCGCCCGGCCACCCTGCGCCGCCTCACCGCACTGGGCGCGCCGATCGCCGCCACCTACGGCTCCGAGGCGGGGTTCTTCTCCGTCGTCGCCCTGCTGGTGGGCAGCTTCGGCACGGCCGCGCTGGCCGCGCACACCGCCGTCAACCAGCTCGTCTACATCGTCTTCCAGATCGCCGTCGGTCTCTCCCACGCCGCCTCCCTCGGGGTGAGCCGTGAGCTGGCCCTCGGCAACACGGCGGCCGCCCAGCGGCTGAAGTCCACCGCTCTGGCGTGCGCCGCCGCCGTGATGGCGGTCGTGGCGGTCCTGTACGCCGCGGTGCCGGGCCTGGTGCTGGCCCCGTTCTTCGAGGGCGAGAGCCGCACGGCCACCGACCTCGCGACGAGCCTGCTGCTGATCGCCGCGGTGATGCAGTTCTTCGACTGCGCCCAGAACATCGGCGTCGGCCTCCTGCGCGGCCTCGACGACACCAAGGGCGGCTTCCGCATCACGCTGGTCGGCTACTGGCTCGTCGGCCTCCCCGCCGCCCTGCTCCTCGGCTTCGCCACGGGCTGGGACACGGTGGGCATCTGGCTCGGCCTCCTCACCGGCCTCGCCACCACCGCACTCCTGCTGCTCCGCCGCTTCAACAAGGGCGTACGGCTACGGAACGCGGCCACGGCGATGGCGGCCTGAGGTCACACCCCCCGCGGTGCCGGTGCCGGACGTTCCCCCGAGCCTCGGATGATGAGGCGGGTGGGGACCGTGATCGTGCGGGCGCGGGTGCGGTCGCCGTCCAGGCGGGCCAGGGCGACGGTCGCGGCGGTTCTGCCGAGTTCCTCGGGGTTCTGGGCGACCACGGTCAGGGCCGGTTCGAGGGCGTCGGCGAGGGCCACGTCGTCGAAGGCGACGACCGCCACGTCCTTGCGTCCGGTGCGGGCGAGTTCGGTCACTATCCCGAGCGCCACGATGTTGTTGCCGGCGAACAGGGCGGTGGGCGGGTCCGCCAGGCCCAGGAGCTGGGACGTGGCGGCGGAGGCACCGCGCTGGTCGTGGGCGTTGGTGATCAGGGCGCGGTCGGCGGGGAGGCCGGCCTCCTGGAGGGCGGAGCGGTAACCGGTCAGACGCTCGCGGCGGGTGTACAGCTTGGCGGGCAGGTCACCGATGAAGCCGATGCGGCGGTGGCCGTGGGCGATCAGGTGGGCGACGCCGTCGTGGGCGCCCGTACGGTTGCTGCTGACGACATGGTCCGTGGCCAGGGCCGCTCCGGGGCGGTCGAGGAACACGACGGGCAGCCCGGCGGCGCGGTGCGACTTGAGGTGGGAGTGGTCGGCGCCGACGGACGGCACGACCATGAGGATGCTGATGCGGCGGGCCAGGAACTTGTCCGTCAGGGCGCGTTCGCGGTCCGGGTCGTCGGCGCTGGACCCCATGAGCAGGGTCAGGCCCCGGTCGCGGACGGTGTCCTCGATGCTGCTGGCCACGGCCCCGAAGAAGGGGTTGCCGAGGTCGGGGATGACCAGTCCGACGGTGGTGTCGGGGCCGCCGACCCGGATGTTGCGGGCCATGAGGTTCGGCTGGAAGCCCAGCTTGGCCACGGCGGCCATCACCTGTTCCCGCGTCTGGGCGGAGGCGGGTCCGTCCTCGTTGAGGACACGGGAGACGGTCTTGGCGCTGACGCCCACTTCGCGGGCGACGTCGGCCAGGGTGGGGCGGCGGTTCGCTGCCATGGTGGAACGGTCTCCCTGCGCTCGTCGGTTCCGGCCGCGGCCTTCGGCCGGAACCCGTGAGTGGCTCGAATCGTGGCGGCGTCAGTCGGCCTGGACGCCGGCGGCCTTCGCCGCCGCGGAATCCGCAACGACAGTATCCCCGGCCTCGTCGACGGTGAGCGCACCGGTCATGATGGCGACGACCTCGGCCATGGAGTAGTCGGAGGGCTTGATCACGGCGGCCCGCCTGCCGAGGCGGTGGACGTGGATCCGGTCGGCGATCTCGAAGACGTGCGGCATGTTGTGGCTGATGAGGACGACCGGCAGACCCTTGTCGCGGACCCGGCGAATCAGGTCGAGGACCTGGCCGGACTCCTTGACGCCGAGGGCGGCGGTGGGTTCGTCCATCACGACGACCGAGCGGGCCCAGGCCACGGAGCGGGCGACCGCGACGGCCTGACGCTGTCCGCCGGACAGGGTCTCGACCGACTGGGTCAGCGAGCGCAGTCCGATCTTCAGGTCGGCCATGTGCTCGGCGGCCTCGTCGCGCATGCGCTTCTTGTCGAGCATGCGGAAGACACTGCCGAGGACACCGGGCCGACGCAGTTCGCGTCCGAGGAACATGTTGGAGGCGATGTCCATGGAGGCGGCCACGGCGAGGTCCTGATAGACCGTCTCGATGCCGTGGGCACGGGCGCTCTGCGGTCCGGCGAAGGTGATCGGTTCGCCGTTGAGACGGATCTCGCCCTCGTCGGGGGTGACCGCTCCGGTGAGGGCCTTGATGAGGCTGGTCTTGCCCGCGCCGTTGTCGCCGATGACGGCGAGGACCTCGCCGGGCAGCAGATCGAAGTCGGCGCCGTCGATGGCGGTGACATGGCCGTAGCGCTTGACCAGGCCGCGGGCCTGCAGAACGGGCGTGACGGTGCTGGTGGCGGTCATCGTGCCTTCTTCCGGGAGATCTGGTCGACGGTCACCGCGAGGATCACCAGGACGCCGGTGATCAGGGTCTGGTAGATGGACGCGACGCCCATCAGCTGCAGACCGTTGCGGAAGACACCGACGATGAGGACGCCGATGAACGTGCCGAGCACCGAGCCGCGGCCGCCGAAGAGGCTGGTGCCGCCGAGGACCACGGCGGTGATGCTGTCGAGGTTGTCGGTCTGCCCGGCCTGCGGGTCACCGACGCCGGTGCGGGAGATGAGCAGCAGGGCGGCGATGCCGTAGAGGATGCCGGCGACGGTGTAGACGCCGATGGTGAGCCGGCCCGTGCGGATGCCGTTCAGGCGCGCGGCCTCCGGGCTGTTGCCCAGCGCGTAGACGTGGCGGCCCCAGCCGGTGTTGCTCAGGGTGTAGGCGAGCAGAAGGAACAGGGCGATCGTGACCAGGGACCCGTAGGTGATGTCGGTCTTGCCGAGCGGGAAGGTCTGTCCCAAAGCCGTGAGCGGGCCGGGGAGGTTGGTGACGGTCTGTTCCTCGGAATAGATGTGGGTCAGGGCGAACGCCACGTTGAGCATGCCGAGGGTGACGATGAACGGCGGCAGCGGGATCTTCTGCACCAGCAGCCCGTTGAGCAGTCCGAAGCCGCCGCAGACGACCAGGCCCAGGGCGATGGCGGCGAGCGGGGGCAGGGAGCCCTCCGCGGCCATCTTGGCGATCATGATGCTGCCGAACGCCATCACGGCACCGCACGACAGGTCGATGCCCGCCGTGAGGATGATCAGGGTCTGTCCGATGGCGAGGGTGCCGACGACCATGACCTGCTGCACGATCAGCGAGAAGTTCCCGCCGGTGAGGAACTGGTCGGAGGAGAGGGAGAAGAAGGCGCAGGCCAGGATCAGGGCGACCAGGGGACCGGTGGTCGGTGCCGTGAGCAGCCGGCGGGCCGGATTGGGTGCTTTGAGCTCGGCGTACGGCGAGGACGTGCCCGGAGGTGTGGTCGTGGCAGTCATGCGAAGTCCTTGTCGTCAAGACAGAGGTCGTCGCCCGCGCTGATCGGGAGGATCGGCGGACAGGAGGACGGGCGGGCGGCCGCCCCGGTCGGAGGGAGGGGGCGGCCGCCCCGCTGAAGGGTGAGGCCCCGTCGCAGGGCCTCGGGGAGCGGCTCAGCCCCAGCAGTTCTCCAGGCCGTAGACGGTGTCCTTGGAGGTGACCCCGTCCTGCGGCTTGTCGGTGATCAGGGTGACGCCCGTGTCGGTGTAACCGGATGCCTTCTTGCCGTCCTTGGCGTACGTGACGACGGCCTTGACACCCTCGGCGGCCATCTTCAGCGGGTACTGCTGCGAGGTCGCGGCGATCTTGCCGTCCTTGACGGCCTGGGTGCCGGTGCAGCCGCCGTCGACGGAGACGATCAGGACGTCCTTCTCGCGGCCCTTGGCCTTGAGCGCGGTGTACGCGCCGAGCGCGGCCGGCTCGTTGATCGTGTAGACGACGTTGATGTCCGGCTCCTTCTGGAGGCAGTTCTCCATCGCCGTCTGGCCCTTGGCCTGGTCGCCGCCGGTGTCCTGGGCACAGGCGACGTCCTTGTCGGTGGCGCCGAAGCCCTTGAGGAATCCGTTGTGCCGCTGGACGCCGACGGAGACGCCGGGCGCGAGGTCGAGGGCGGCTATCTTCGCCTTCTTGCCCTTCATGGCGGCCTTGGCGTACTCGCCGATCAGCTCGCCCGCCTTGAGGTTGTCGGTGGCGAACAGGGCGTCGACGGCGCTCTCGGGCTCGGTGGGGGTGTCGAGGGCGATCACGAGGACGCCCTTGGCCTTGGCCTTCTCGATCGCGGGCACGATGGCCTTGGAGTCGCTCGGGGTGATCAGGATGCCCTTCACACCGGCGGCCACCATGTTCTCGATGGCGGTGACCTGACCGGCGTTGTCGCCGTCGAACTTGCCGGCCGCCGTCATCAGCTTGACGCCCTCGGCGTCCGCGGCCTTCTCGGCGCCTTCCTTCATCTTCACGAAGAACGGGTTGGTGTCGGTCTTGGTGATCAGACCGACCTTGACCTCGCCCGAACCGGAGCCCGAGCCCGAGCCGGTGGAGGTGGAACCCGAGCCGGATCCGCAAGCCGTCAGGGTGAGGGCCGCGACGCCCGCGACGGCGGCAGTTCTGACGAGGGAGGAGGACAGGCGAGCGGTACGAGACATGTGCGACTCCTGTGGGATAGCGGACGGCGCGGAGGTCAGGTTCGGTGCGCACCGTCCGGGGGTGTCATCGTTGACTTATGTCATCGTTGACACTGCCTGGCGAGGATGATGGACTCCGTCTCCCGGAAACGTCAATGCCCTGCACTCGTCACAAATCGGCAACGTAGGCGCCCGTCGCCCCCGCAGCCGTCCGGCAGCGGGGGCGGGGCGCGTCCGGCAGGCCCCTTCGTTCGTCAGAGAAGAGCAGCTCATGAGCCCGCGTCAGATCACCGTTCTGGGAGAGTGCGTCGCGGACGCCTTCGCCGAACCCTCCAGCGCCTCGAACGAACTCGCCCTGCGCGTCCTGCCGGGCGGCGGTCCCGCGAACACGGCCGTGGCCCTGGCCCGGCTGGGGACCCCGGCCCGCTTCCTCGCCCGGTTGTCCGGCGATGTGTTCGGCCGCCTGTTCCGGGCGCATCTGGAGGCGTCCGGGGTGGACCTGTCGAGCGCCGTCCGGGCCGCCGAGCCCAGCACCCTCGCCGTGGCGGAGCTGGACTCGACGGGGCAGGCCAGCTTCTCCTTCCACGCCCAGAACACGGCCGACTGGCAGTGGACGGCCGCCGAGCTGGCACGGGTGGACCTGTCCGGAACCGCCTGTCTGCACACCGGGTCACTGGCCCTCGTGCGGGAACCCGGCGCGGCGGCGGTGGAGGAATTCCTGGCGGCGGCCGCCCCGACCGCGACCATCAGCATCGACCCCAACGTCCGCCCCCTGCTGGTGCGGCCCGAGGTCTACCGTGCCCGGCTGGCCCACTGGTGCGCCCTCACCGACGTGCTGCGGCTGAGCGAGGACGACCTGGAGCTGCTGCTGCCGGGCACCCCGCCGGAGCAGGCGTGCGACATCTGGCACGCGGCCGGCGCCCGGCTCGTGGTGATCACGCGCGGCGCAGACGGCGTCCTGGCCTCGCTCGACGGCGAGCGCGTGCGGGTGTCCGCCGTGCGCACGGCGGTCGCCGACACGGTCGGGGCGGGGGACTCCTTCACCGCCGGGCTGCTGCACCACCTCGGCGCCCGCGGCCTCCTCGGCGGCCGGCTCACGGGGCTCCGCCTCGACGACGTCGCGGAGGCGTGCCGCTTCGCCGTCCGGGTCGCCGCCCTGACCTGCTCGGTGGTGGGCCCCAACCCGCCGTGGGAGAACCAGTTGACGCAGCTCACCACGGCCGACCTCGTCTGACGGCCGCCGCGCCGACCTCGCTGCGGCACGGCCGGAGTGTTGACGCACCGGCCGGACCCACCCCATCATCGGGCCACGCGATGTCATCGTTGACATGAGTCCGCGATGACATCCGGCCTGCGTCGACGACGACGGCCCCGGGAGGGCGTCGCTCCGCCCGTGACCTGCCCGCGAACCGACCCCGACCCCGGAGGCACCACACCGTGAACAAGACCCTGCTCGCCGAGTTCACCGCCCGCGAGGGCGCACAGGACGAGGTCGCCCGCCTGATCGTGGAGTACGCCGAGAAGGTGCGCGAGGAGGACGGCAACATCACCTTCGACGTCTACACCAAGGCGTCCCGCCCCCGCGCCTTCTGGATCTTCGAGGTGTACCGGGACGAGGACGCGTTCCAGGCCCACATCGCGGCCCCGTACGGCGGCCCGTTCAACGCGGCGCTCGCCCCGCTGATCGAGGAGGACGCCTCGGTGCTGACCTTCCTCGACCCGGTGGCCTGACGCGCGGCCCCTCCGGCGCCGTCGCCCTTCTCACTCGCCGTCCCGTCCGGAGCCGCCCCGGCCTCTCGGCCCGGCGGGATGCCCCGGGCCGGGCGGCACCCGGCCGACGCGCAGCTCGACCGGCTCCTCCTCCCACTCCGCTCGGGTACGAGGCGGCGGCAGCTCCACGCCCGCGATCCAGGCCGGGGCCGAGAACTCCCGGCGGAGCCGGTCGAGCAGCCGGCGAGCCGTGTCCCGCGTCCGGGGAGAGCCCTCGGGATCGTCGATGCTCAGGCCCAGCACGGCCGCCCCGTCGTGCGTCGGCGCGATGACGGCCCCGTAGAAGGCACGCGCCCGGACGTACAGCGCGAAGCCGTCGCCGGAGCCGTCGCCGGAGCCGTCCCCCGGCCGCAGCTCGGCGAGCGCCTCGGCGTCACCCACGTGCGGCTCCCCCACGACATGGGTGCGCACGAAGGCGCGCAGTCGCTCGTCACCGGGGTCGGCCGTGTCGACGTGGCGGTCGATGAAGGTGCGGAGGACGTCGGGTGTGCAGCACGGCACCCACACATAGACGTCCAGGCACGGAGGCACGACCTGATCCCGCCGTCAGTCGCAGCAGTCGCAGCAGCACTTGCACGGATTGCAGCAGCCGCCCCCACCGCCGCCGCAGCCGTCGCCCGAGCCGCCTCCGGAACCGCCCGACCCGCCGGAGCCATGGCCACCCGAGCCGTGACCGCCGCCGCCCGAACCGCCTTGGTAGCCACCCGAGTTGCCGCCGCCCGAGCCGCCGGACCAGCCGTCGCCCCCGGACCCGTCGCGGCCCGGGCCGCCGTCGCGGTTGTCGTTGCCGAACGAGAAGTCCCCGTCGTCCGGGCCCTCGTCGTCGCAGGTGCAGCAGCGGGAGCACAGCCCGCAGGATCCGCACAGCCGGTCCCATCGGCCGCACCGCCGGCACTCGCCCTCCCTCGGCCGGCCCGACATCATCCGGGCGCCCTCGGGGGTGGCGTCCGTGAGCGCGCCGACGCCGCAGGCCGCGTCCGTGCCGGTCCGTTCGGCGGGTTCCGTCGCCGTACGGAGTCCCAGCCAGGGCAGCATCCGTACGCTCCGCCCCCGGGCGCGGTGCTGGTGGTGACGGTGCCGAGGGTCGAAGGCACGGTCGACGGCACGTTCCAACTCGCCGCCCAGCAGCGCCCGCACCAGCCGACCGTCCACGAACTCGGCGTCGGACAGGGCGAGCCGGATGCCTCGCACCGCGTCGTCGCACAGCCGGCGCACCTCGGCGTGGTCGGCGCCGGTCACGGCGATCGGATTCCAGGCGCCGGACGCCCGGTCCGCGTCCAGGTCCTCCACCGCGTCCAGCAGATGCGCCAGCCTGCCGAAGAGACGGCCCGCCTCGGCCAGCGGTTCGGCGTTGCCGGGCCGGCCGGCGAGCACCGCGGTGTGGGCGAAGGCGGCCGCGGTCGCCGTCTCCGTGGGTTCGGTGACCGTCAGCAGCGAGCCACCGGGGCGGGTCGTCCGCTCGATCCCGGGCTGGCGGTCGACCGCGGCGAGCAGCACGGCGGTGTCGAAGCCGAGCCGTTCGCCGCCCGCGGCACCCGCGCGGTCCCAGCCGTGGGCGATCCTGCGGGCCGCCAGCGTGACCGGACGGCGCCCCAACAGGCCGTCGCCGTCGGCCACATGGTCGCGTATCTTGGCCGCGGCCAGCACCAGCGACACCGTCGCCGCCAGCCGGGCGCCCTCGCCCTGGGCCACGTCCGCCGAGCGCATGCCCCGCAGCGGGCACGGGCCGGCGCCCCGCCGCCGGTCGCCGCTGCGCTCCGACTGTGCCTCGGTGAGCACCGAGACGATGAGGCCGTCGTAGTTGGTCGCCACCCGCGCGAACTGGCCGTACTCCCCGCGCAGTGCCAGGCACAGCCCGCACAGGTGCGCCATCCACTCGGTACGCATGCCGTCGCCCAGGCGATGCCGGCACGGTCTGATGATTCCGAACACCGAAGTTCTCCCCCGCAGATCCCGCAGATACGGCCCACCGGACGGGCCGGCCGCACGGCTCACCGGCGCGGCCGCCCGACCGTCCATGAGGCACGGCCACGCGACCCTCCGAAAGACACGGCCACGCGTGACATCGACGCGCGGCCGACATCCTAAATGGTCGATTCCGCGCGGTGTCGACGGAGGCGGGAACGAGGGACCGGGGCGGAGCCCGGTGGCGATAATCGGGTGATCGCGTGGGACAGGTGTGCCTAGGGTGCCCGCCATGGACCCAGCCGACTTCTACACCGGCATCGTCGCCGAACTGTACGCGCCCCTCAAGGCCTTCTCCCAGGACCCGGAGCCGTACGCGGACTTCGTCCGGCGCGCCGGGGTTCCCGCGCTGGAGCTGGGGTGCGGGGACGGCGACCCGCTGCTGGAGCTGTGCCGACGCGGGCTGGAGGTCGACGGCGTCGACTCCTCCGCGGACATGCTCGAACGGCTCCGGCTGCGGGCGGAGGAACAGGACGTCCGCACCACCGTGTTCCACCAGCGCATGGAGGCTCTGAGCCTGCCCCGTCGCTACCGGGCGGTCTTCCTCGCCGGGCCGACCTTCACCCTGCTCCCGGACGACACCGTGGCGCTGGCCGCCCTGAAGGGCATCCGCGCCCATCTGACGGACGACGGCAGTGTCCTGGTGCCCCTGTTCGTCCCCGAACCGACGCCCGCCGACCAGATCGGCCGGGTGCGCACGGCCACCGCGGCCGACGGCGCCGAACTCCGGGTCTCCGTCGTCGCCGAGGAACGCAACGAGTCGGCCCGGACGCGGACGACGGTGCTGCGCTACGAACGCCACCAGCGCTCGGACAGCACGGTGGTGGACCGGCCGTGGGTCCTGCACTGGTACACCCGCGACGGGTTCGAGAAGCTGGCCACGGCCGCCGGGCTGACCGTGGCCTCGGTCACCGATCCGCAGGGCGGGCCCGCCCCGGCCGACGGCACCGATCTGCACGTCCTGCTCCGCGCCGCCCCCTGACAGGCGGCACGGACCGCGGGGCCGTCACGGTCTGGCCGAGGTGGAGAGCGCCACGAGCGTGGTGACCGCGTCGCGCAGCCCGGCGGGCCGCAGCAGTTCCTCGGGGGTACGGCGGCCCCAGCCGGGGCCGCACAGCAGGACGGGGGTCTGCCGGCGTGCGCCGCGGACCCCCCACCGGGTGGCGGCGGTGTGCTGTGCCAGCGGCAGGCCGGCGGTGCGCCGGGACTGGGCCCACAGGGCGACCGCGGCCGGGCCGGTGCGCCGGACGGCCCCGTCCAGCGCGTCGGCCGGGACCGCGCCGCCGAGCATCAGCGCCGGTACGCGTGACTCCGCCAGCGCGGCGCTGAGCGCCTCCAGGGGCAGGGTGTGGTGCTCGTCGGGAAGGCAGGCCAGCAGGACGGGCGGGGTGTCCCCCTGCGGCTGCGGGGTGGCGGCGTACAGATGGCGCAGCGTGGTGGAGATGTGCCAGGACAGCAGGTGCTCGACCTCCACGTACCGGTCGCCGGAGGACTCCCACTTCCGGCCGACCGCCCGCAGGGTGGGAGCGATCACCTCCTCCCACGCGACGACGAGGCCGTAGGTGCGCACCACCGTCAGCAGCTGCTCCTGGACGGCCGCCGCGTCCAGCCGGACGGCGGCACGGGCCAGGCCCCGGCATTCCTGGCGCACGTCGCCCAGCGGCAGGGCGGTGGCCGCGTGGGAGGCGGCGCCGAACGCCCCCGGCCGCGCAGGCTCCTCGGGCTCGGCCGCGGACCCGCCGGAGGCCCGGCGCGCTGTCGCCGTCGCGACGGCGGGGAGCTCGGCGGCGGGTGGCTCGGCGGCGCGCCCCCGGGGTCGTCGCATGGCGGCGCGGGCGGCCTCCGCCGGAGGGATGCCGGTGGCCGTCAGCCGGCACATCTCCTGCAGCATCGCCACGTCCTCGGGCGACCAGCGGCGCTGGCGGCCCTCGGCCCGTACGGCGGGGCCCAGTCCGTAGCGGCGGTCCCAGGACCGCAGCGTGGTCGGTGACACGCCCAGCTGCCGCGCGAGGAAGCCCGTCGTCACCCCGTGCGGGAGCGGCTCCACGGCCGGGTCGGGCCCCGTACCGGCTCCGGCGGGCGGGTGCGGGGCGACCGACGGGGAGAGGTGGTCCGGCGGAGGGCCGGCGGGTCCCGGCGATCGGTGTTCCGGCACGGGCTCGCGCCTCCTTCCGCCTGCGGCGCGACCCGGGTGGTCCACGCGGTTCCTCTTCCGGTGGACGTGCCCGGACGGATGCACGCGAGGACCACTCCCGGGCCCGGCGCTCAGCCGGGGAAGCGTCCCGTGGAGCGCAGATGCCAGCGCCGCTCCGCGTAGGCGAGGTCGTCACGCCAGAGCCGGCCGGCGGCGGCCCGCATCAGAGGTCGCAGCAGCGGGGCCGCCCGGCGCGCCACGGCGAACCCGGGCCGGTCCGACGCCGCCACCACGGCCTCCACCACCGCCGTGCGCGGCCGGCCCCGGTCGTCCGGGGCCAGCGGCGTCGCGTGGCTCTCCACCACCGACCCCTGTCCCTCGCCGTCGGTGATGTGCATGACGACCGTGCGCGGCTCGGGCGCGGTGAACACCGCACGCACCGGTACGACGAGCCGCCCGGCGAGCTTGAACGACACGTCGACGACGAAGGCGTCCTCGTCGCCCGCGCCCGTGGGGGCGTCGGCGACGGTCAGGTCGACGAAGGAGTACGGGTGGAACCAGGCGCCGTGCCACGGGTCCAGTCGGTTGGCGACCACGTCCTCCGGCTCGCAGGTGCCGATGCCCACGTAGACCGCCGACAGCGACGCGGCGGGAGCCGGCCGCACCGGCACCACCGGGGCGTCGAGCGGTGCCTCGCCGCCCACGTCGTCCAGCCGCACCCACACCAGCACGCCGTCGTCGTGGGCGGGCAGAGGCTCCCAGCCGGCGAAGGGGGAGCCGGGCAGCGCGAGTCCGTGCCAGTGGCAGACGAGCGTGCCGCAGCGCACGGGGCTGTCCTTCAGCGGCGCGCCCAGATGGGGGCAGACTCCGGGGCCGGCCACCAGCCGGCCGTCCGCGTCGCGCCATACGACCACTTCCCGGCCGGCGACCGTGCGGGCCAGGGGCCGGTCGGCGCGGAGGTCCCGGGTGGCGCCGACGACGTACCAGTTGCCCGAGGGTCGTGCCTGGGCGCGCTTGAGGGCGCGGGCGATCACGGCGGGGCGGGCCTCGCGCCATGTGGGCCGCTGCCGCTCCCAGGCCACGGGTCCGCGCCTGAGGGACAGGGGGTACCGTCCGCGGCGGACGGGACGTCGGGGGCTCACGCGACCTCCTCGTGCACCGGGTCCGGTGCGGCGCCCACGCCGGTCCGTGGAGGTGCGGCGGTGGGCACGACGGCCGTCGCGGGCGGTGTCCGCCGCGCCTGGGCACGTCCCCGCAGCCGGGCCGCCGTCAGGCGTACGAGTCCGTCGGCGGCGACGGCCGCCCGGCGCCGCCGGGGGACCACGGCACGCCGGTGCAGCACCGCGTACCCGTCGTCGGCGACGGCGTCCAGGATGCCGCCGTAGAGCACGAACGCGGTACGGATACAGGGCCGGGAGACGGGGTCGAGCATGGGCAGGCCGGGGGCGGCCTCGCGGTAGACACCGCGGGTGAGGTCGTCGAAGGCCCGCAGGGCGCGCGTGATGCGCGGGTCGCGGCGGCCGGTGCGGCGGCTCCAGGACAGCAGTTCGCGGTCCACGCCGTGCGCCGCCAGCAGGTCGGCGGGCAGGTAGACGCGACCGCGGTCGAGGTCCTCGCCCACGTCGCGCAGGAAGTTGGTCAGCTGGAAGGCGAGCCCCAGGGCGGCCGCGTGCGGGGCGGCCTCCTCGCGCGGGACCACCGTGCCCAGGATCGGCAGCATCTGCAGTCCGATGACAGCGGCGGAACCATGCGTGTAGGCGCGCAGGGCGTCGTAGGTCGGGTAGTCGGTGACCTCCAGGTCGCTGCGCATGGACGCCATGAAGTCGCGGAAGTGCCGGTGGTCGATGGCGTACCGGCGTGCGGTGTCCGCGAGGGCGAGGACGACCGGCTCGGGGCTGTCGCCGTCGCGCAGGCCCTGTTCCAGACGCTCGTGCAGGAGGCCGAGGTCGGCCGCGCGGCGGTGGGGCGGCAGGTCCGTGTCCAGGGAGTCGACGATGTCGTCGGCCCAGCGGGCGAAGCCGTAGAGCGCGTGCACGGCGGGGCGGCGTTCCACGGGCAGCAGCCGGGTGGCGAGGAAGTAGGTCCTGCCGTGCCGGGCGTTGAGGCGGCGGCAGCGCGTGTAGGCATCGCGCAGGGCCGGCTCGGTGATGCCCGCCGCGTCGAGTTCGCGGGCGGTCATGAGGTGGGTCCTTCCGGTGCGGTGGGCGCGGTGCGCACGCGCCCGGGTACGGGGGCCGCGTGCCCTCCGGTGATCCGGGCGGCGGCGAGCTTGCCGGACAGCAGGACGGTCGGCACGCCGACGCCCGGTGTGGTGCCGCAGCCGGCGAGTACGGCGTTCGTGGTGCCGCGTACGAGGTTGCGGGGGCGGAACGGGCCGGTCTGCGCGAAGGTGTGGGCGGCCGAGAAGGGGGTGCCCGCGGCGTGGCCCTGGGCGTGCCAGTCGGCCGGGGTGACCAGGGCCTGTTCCTCGACCGCGTCGGCGATGCCGTCGAATCCGCGCCGTTCCAGCTCGCGCAGGACGCTGTCGCGGTAGCGGGGGGCCAGGTCGCCCCAGGCGGCGGCGTCCGGTCCGATGTCGGTGTTGGGGCAGGGGGCGAGGATGTAGTGGAGGTGGTGGCCGGGCGGGGCGAGGGTCGGGTCGGTGGCGGTGGGGCGGGTGATCAGCAGCGACGGGTCGCTCATCAGGCTGCCGGTGCGGGTGAGTTCGTCGAAGGTGCGCCGCCACGCGGCCCCGAACGACAGGGTGTGGTGGGCGAGTTCGGGCCAGGTGCGGTCGGTGCCGGCGTGCAGGACGACCGCCGAGGGCGCGTGCCGGATCCGCAGCGGGCGGCGCGGGGTGCGTCCGAGGAGGCGGTAGACGGCGGGCAGGTCGGCGGTGAGGACCACGGCGTCGCACGGGATGCGCTCGTCCGCGGTGACCACGGCGGTGACGCGGTCTCCGGAGCGTTCCAGCCGGACGACCTCCTGCCCGAAGCGCAGGTCGGCGCCCGCGTCGGCGGCGGCGTCGGCCATGGCCTGCGGGAGCGCGTGCATGCCGCCGCGGGGGAAGTAGACGCCGGCCACCGTGTCCATGTAGGCGATCACGGCGTACGCGGCGAGCGCCCGCGCGGGCGGGACCCCCGCGTACAGGGCCTGGAAGGAGAAGACGCGGCGCAGGCGTTCGTCGCGCAGATGGCGGCCGATGCCCGCGTCCAGCCGTCCGAAGCCGCCCAGCGCGGCGAGCCGGGCGAGGTCGGGGGTGAGCAGTTGCAGGGGCGAGTCGAAGTTGGTGTCGATGAAGCGGCGCAGCTGGGCCCGGTACAGCTTCTCCAGCCAGCCGCGCAGCCTCCGGTAGCCGGCGGCCTCCTCGGCGCCCGCGAAGCGTTCGACCTCCGCCTCCATGGCGTCGGCGTCGGTGTGCACGTCGATGCCGCTGCCGTCGGCGAACAGGGCCCGGTAGGCCGGGTGCAGGGGGATCAGCTCGACCCGGTCGCGCAGGTTCTCGCCGACCGCGGCGAAGGCCTCGTCCGCCAGGTCCGGCATGGTGAGCACGGTGGGCCCGGTGTCGATGCGGTAGCCGCCGCGCACCAGGCGTCCGGCGCGCCCGCCGGGCAGGGGGTCGCGTTCGACGAGGGTGACCCGGCGGCCGGCGCCGAGCAGGTGCAGTGCGGCCGCCAGGCCGGAGAGTCCGGCACCGACGACCACGATGTGGTCCGTGCGCCCGGGAACGGTGCGGCTCAACGCGCCACCTCCTCGACGGCGCCCGGCAGCAGCGGGACGGGCAGGCCGTCCAGGGGTCCGCGCGCGCCGAAGGGCGGTGTCGGCGGCGGACCGCCGGCCGTGGTGTGCAGCAGCTCCCGCAGGCGCCGTCGGCCCTCGGTCTCCAGGGGGGCGGAGTCCAGATGGCGCAGGCCCTGGGCGACCAGCCGGTCGATCTTCGCCTCGACGAGGTCGCGCGCGCCGGTGCGGACCAGGACGTCGACGACCTCGGCGAGCCGGTTCTCGGGCAGTTCGGCGTCGCCGAGCGACTCCCTCAGCACGGTCAGGGCCCGCCGGTCACCGGCCGCCTCGGCCCGGGCCTGGGCGACCGCGACCAGATAGGTGGGCTTGCCCGCGCGGATGTCGCCACCGGTGGGTTTGCCGCTGTGCCGCGGGCCGCCGAAGACGTCGCCGAGGTCGTCCCGGAGCTGGAAGGCGATGCCGACGCACCGTCCCGCCGAGCACAGGGCCCGGGTCCGCGCGGCGTCCGCGCCCGCCAGGGCCGCCCCGAGGGCCAGCGGGCGCTCCACGGAGTACAGGGCGCTCTTGAGGCAGGCGGCGCGGATGGCGCGGGCCAGCGACCTGGAGGAGGTGGCCTGCCCTTGGATGTCCAGGTACTGCCCGGCCACCATCTCGGTGCGCATGACGCTCCACAGTTCGCGGACGGCGCGGTCGGTGTCCGGCGTGGTGAGGGTGGCCGCGACGATGTCGTCGGCCCAGGCCAGGGCCAGATCGCCGGCGAGGATGGCGGCGGCCTCGCCGAAGCGCGCCCCGTCCGCCGGGGCCGTGCCTCCGGCGTACTGGGCGGCGATGTCGGCGTGCAGGGCGAGCCGGCCGCGGCGCAGCCGGGAGGCGTCCATGACGTCGTCGTGGACGAGTGCGCAGGTCTGGATCAGTTCGAGGGCGGCGCCGACGCGCAGCGCGGCCTCGGTCTCGGCGGCCCCTCCTCCGCACGCCCGCAGGGCCCACCACACGAAGCGCGGACGCATGAGCTTGCCGCCGTCCAGCGCGAACCGCGCGACGCGGTCCGCCAGGTCCGCCGCGAACACCGGGTCGAGGGCGGCGGCGCGTTCGGTGCGCTCCGCCAGCAGGTTCTCCAGGACGCGGCGCACGGCCGCCGGGACGTCGTCGTCGACGGTGTGCGGTCCGCCCGCGCCGGGCGGGGGGTGCGGGTGGTCCTCCCGCCGGGGGCCGGGTGAGGGGCGGTGCACCCCGGAGCACGGGTCGTCGCCCGCGTGCTCCCGCCGCGGCGCCGCGCGGGTCGCGGGCGGTGACGCTGCCACAGGGTGGTCCTTCGCGTCGCTGGGGCCCATCACGGTTCCTTCCGTCGCCGACACAGCGGTACCTGCCTCAACGCCTTCCGCGGCAGGGGTGCCCGCGGATGCGCCGGAGGAGTGAAAAGGTGCGGCCGGTGCGCGGACCGGGGGCCATCCGTGGGATGGGCCGCCCCGCTCCCGCACAAAGCGCTGCACAGGCGATGCAAGTTGTGGCCTCTCTCCTCGTCCTCGCAGGGTGGAGGAGTTGCAGGAGCCGAGCGACGCGCGCCCGACATGGACGGCACGGGTGCCCCGGAAGCCCGCCCGTCACCCCCGCGGGGCGCGACGGACCCAGCCCGCACCGCACAAGGAGCAGACACCATGAGTGCACAGCAGGCCGAGAAGACCCAGGACGGCGTCGCGCTCTGGGCACCGGCGGAGGACTCCCTGGAGCAGGAGGAACTGGCCGCCGGGTTCGTGGCCGGCGACGAGGGGTGCCTGACCGCGGCCTACCACCGGTGGGGCGGGCTCGTGTACACGCTCGCCCGGCGTTCCCTCGGCGACGCCCGGGAGGCGGAGGACGTGCGGCAGTCGGTGTTCCTCGCGGCCTGGCGCGGGCGCGCCGGATACGCGCCCGAGCGCGGTGCGCTGGGCGCCTGGCTCGTCGGTATCACCCGGCGCAAGATCGCCGACGCCCTGACCGCGCGGACGCGGCAGGCCGACCTCGTGGCGGCGGCCGGAACCCGTATGGCCGAGGCTCCCGTGAACCGCGACACGCTGCCGGAGGCCGTGCTCGACCGGGTCCTGATCGGCCGCGAGTTCGCGAGGATCCCGGCCCCGCAGCGCCGGGTGCTCACCCTCGCCTTCTACGACGACCTGACCCAGGCCCAGATCGCCGAGGTCACCGGCTGGCCGCTGGGCACCGTCAAGAGCCACGCCCGGCGCGGGCTGCAGCGCCTGAGCCGCAGCCTCAGCGAGGAGGGCGTCGACGATCACCACGGGTGAAACGCTGCACGATCGGTGCGGAGTGAACAACGGGGGCGCGGCGAGGCTTTCCCTCGGTTCCGGTCCGGCCGGCACACCGGTGCGTGCCGCTCCCCCGGGGCAGACGCAGACCATGCGCCAGACACTCCCGGTACTCCACACCCACCCCACCCGGCCGACAATCCGGCCGAGCCTGCATCCGCCACGGCCCCCGGGGCGGAAAGCTGGCGAGAGGCCGACGGCCGCGGGCGTTCCGCCGGTGCGGCCGGACAGGGAGGGAGCCACAGGTGCTGGAGGCTGACGTGGCCATCGTGGGCGCGGGAGCGGCCGGGCTGTCCCTCGCCCACCGGCTGTCCCGCCCCGCCCCGGGCGGCCCCCGCCTGTCGGTCCTGCTGCTGGACGCCCCGCCGGGACCGTCGCGTCCCCCGGTCCGTACATGGTGCTTCTGGGAGGCGGGACCGGGCCCCTACGACGCCGCCCTCAGCGCCGCCTGGCGGCGGCTGCGGGTGCGCACACCCGAGGGGCGGCTCCTGGACACGGACATCGCGCCCCTGACGTACAAGATGATCCGCTCCGACGACTTCGAGGCTCTCGTCACGGGCGAACTGGCCCGCAGCGACGAGGTCCGCCGTGTCGAAGCGGCCGTCGAGACGGTGGACGGCGTCGCCAGGGGCGCCGAGATCCTGGCCCGCACCGGCGGGGGCGCTCCCGTGGCGGTACGCGCCCGCTGGGTCTTCGACTCCCGGCCCCTGGGCAGTCTGCCCGCCGCCCGCACCACCCTGCTGCAGCACTTCCACGGCTGGTACGTCCGCGCCGAGCGGCCGGTGTTCGACCGCGGCACGGTGGAGTTCATGGACTTCCGGGTCCCGCAGCCGCCCGGCGGGCTCGCCTTCGGCTATGTCCTGCCCACCGACAGCCGCCGGGCACTCGTGGAGTACACCGAGTTCTCCCGTGCCGTCCTGTCCCCCGGCGCCTACGACACCGCGCTGCGCCGCTACACCGAGGAGGTGCTGCGGCTCGGTGACTTCGCGGTCGTCTCCACGGAGACCGGGGTGATCCCCATGACCGACGCCCGCTTCCCCCGCCGGTCGGGGCCCTCGGTGTTCCGCATCGGCGCGGCCGGCGGCGCCACCCGGCCGTCCACGGGCTACACGTTCTCCGCGATCCAACGCCAGACACGGGCGGTCGCCGCCGCGCTGCGCGCCGGCCGGCACCCCCTGCCTCCGCCCGCCCATTCGGCGCGCTCCCGCGCGATGGACGCCGTACTGCTGAGGGCCCTGGACAGCGGCCGGGTCGACGGCGCCGCCTTCTTCGCACGGCTGTTCGCGCGCGTGCCGGCGGAGCGTCTGCTGCGCTTCCTGGACGGTGAGACCCGCCTCCACGAGGATCTCGCCCTCGGCATCCGCACGCCCGTGCTGCCGATGCTGCGCTCCGCCGCGGAGCTGTCCTGGCTGCCCCGCAGAGCCGCCCCGCCCGTCGGCCCCGCCGACACGTTCCCGGGCCGCGGTCCCGGCCGCCCGTGACCGGCACGGACGGCGCACCCCGTCCCGTACCGGCACGGACGGCGCACCCCGTCCCGTACCCCACCGCCCGACCCCGCCCATCCGACCTCCGTGCACCGGCCGAGGAGACACCCCATGACCCTGCTCCGCGACGAGGATCTGGCCGCCGCGTTCGACCATGCCTCGCGCAGCTACGACACGCTGGTGGCCGCCAACCCCGGCTACCACGCCCATCTGCGCCGCTCGGCGCGCCGCCTCGGGCTGCCGCGGCCCGGCGCCGGTCTGCGCGTCCTGGACCTCGGCTGCGGCACCGGCGCCTCCACCGCCGCGCTCAGCGCCGTGCTGCCCGGTGCCGAGATCACCGCCGTGGACGCCTCGGCGGGCATGCTGGAGCGGGCGGCCCGCAAACCCTGGCGCGAGGGGGTGCGCTTCGTGCACGCGCCCGCCGAACGTCTGGTGGACGCCGGCGTGGAGGGGCCGTTCGACGCGGTCTTCGCGGCCTATCTCTTCCGCAACGTCGCCGACCCCGACGCCGTCCTGTCCACGGTGCGCGAGGTCCTGGCACCCCGGGGGCGCCTGGCGGTGCACGAGTACACCCTCAGCGGCCGGGCCGTCCACCGGGCGGTGTGGACGGGGGTGTGCCGCGGCATGGTCCTGCCCGTCGCCGCCCTGCTCGGCGACGGGCACCTGTACCGCCATCTGTGGCGCAGCGTGGTGGACTTCGACACCGCCGACGCCTTCGCCGCGCGGGTCGGCGCCCAGGGCTTCGACACCGTACGGGTGCTGCCCCTGCCCGGCTGGCAGACCGGCATCACGCACACGATCGTCGCCCGCCGGCCGGCCGGCGCCGGGGACGGCCGATGAGGGCCGCCGGGCGCACCGGCCCGACGAGGCACGGCAGGGACCGGCGGGCCCGCAGACTGGACGCCGCACCGGGCGCCCCGCGCTTCACGGGCGACCGTTCCCCGGCGGTCGCCGTCGTCGGGGGCGGTATCGCCGGACTGGCGGCCGCGACGGCCCTCGCCGAGCGCGGCACGCGGGTCACGCTGTACGAACGGGAGGCCACCCTGGGCGGGCGCCTGGCCGGGTGGCCCACCGTCCTGTCGGACGGCACGACCGTCACCATGAGCCGCGGCTTCCACGCCTTCTTCCGCCAGTACTACAACCTGCGTGGTCTGCTGCGGCGCACGGACCCCGGTCTCGACCGGCTGCGAGGGCTGCCCGACTATCCGTTGCGGCACGCCGACGGGCTCCACGACAGTTTCCGGCACGTCCCGCGCACGCCGCCGTGGAGCGCGCTCGGCTTCGTCGCCCTCAGCCCCTCCTTCGGCCTGCGGGACCTGCTCCGTATGGATCCGGTCGCCGCCCTCCCCCTGCTGGACGTCCGGGTCCCGGGGATCCACGACCGTCTCGACGACGTCAGCGCCCGCGACTTCCTCGACGCGATCCGTTTCCCCGAGGCCGCGCAGCACCTGGCCTTCGAGGTGTTCTCCCGCAGCTTCTTCGCCGACCCCCGCGAGCTGTCCGCGGCCGAGATGGTCCTCATGTTCCACATCTACTTCCTCGGCTCGGCGGAGGGGCTGCTGTTCGACGTACCCGACGAGCCCTTCCCCGCCGCCCTGTGGGATCCCCTGGCCGGCTATCTGCGCGGCCACGGAGCCGACCTGCGCACCGGGACGCCGGTCGAGACGGTCGAACCCACGGCCGACGGCGGCTTCGTCGTCACCGCCGGCGGGGAGGAGCGGGGCCACGACGCCGTCGTCCTGGCCCTGGACACGGGCGGCCTCCGCTCGCTCGCCGGACGCTCCCCGCGCCTGGCCGACGCGGCGTGGCGCGAGCGGGTGGCCGGCCTGCGGAGCGCGCCGCCGTTCCTGGTGTCGCGGCTGTGGCTGGACCGGCCCGTGGCCGGCGACCGCCCCGGTTTCCTGGGCACCGGCGGCTACGGCACGCTCGACAACGTCAGCGTCCTCGACCGCTGGGAGGGCGAGTCGGCGCGCTGGGCCGCCCGCACCGGCGGCTCCGTCGTGGAGCTGCACGCCTACGCCCTGTCCGACCAGGTGTCCCGCGATGTCGAACAGAAGCGTCTGCTGGAGCAGTTGCACCGCGTCTACCCCGAGACGCGCGAGGCGACCGTGCTGGACGAACGGCACGAGTGGCGGGCCGACTGCCCGCTGTTCCCGGTCGGCGGGTATCACGACCGGCCCAACGTCCGGACCGGCGATCCCGGGCTGGTGGTGGCCGGGGACCTGGTCCGCACCGGCCTGCCGGTCGCCCTGATGGAGCGGGCGGCCACGAGCGGCTTCCTCGCCGCCAACGCGCTGCTCGAACGGTGGGGGGTGAGGGGCCAGACCCTGTGGACCGTGCCCGACGGGGGCCGTGGACCACTGCTGCGCCGCCTCGCGCGGCTCGACCGCGGCACGCCTCAGGCGCCCGGCCCCGGCAGGCTCGAAGGGCAGGTCGGGGTACCGCCGCGGCATGGGTGACCGTCCGGCGGGCACCCGCAGGAAGCGGCTCCGGTCAGGGCCCCGGGGTCCTGACCGCGATGCCGGTCAGGTGCCGCACGCGAAAGGGGCTGGCCGACCATGACACGCCCGCACGACAAGGCCGACGGGCCCGACGGGGCGCACCGGCGTCCGGAGGGCCTCAGCGACGCCACGGTCGAGGCGCTCGGTTCCCTGTCCAAGGCCCTGGAGACCACCGAGCGTGCCCGGGGGCACCTCTTCTCCTTCCACCAGCTGACCGGGACGGCGGACCTGGAACTGGACCGGGCCACGTCACTGCTCCGCGAGGCGGGCCACCACGAGTGGGCCCGTCGCATCGAGACGGAGGTCCTGGGGCGCAACGTCATCCCGGGCCACTGGACGTTCCAGATCGTCGAGGCGTACGACCGGACGTACTACCAGGCGTTCAAGGACCTGGAGCGTGAAGCGGTGGACCGGCTGGCCGCGGGACGCGACCACCTGTACGAGGCGGAGATGAAGGAGTCCCGCCGCACGCACGACCACCCGGATCACACGTACACCCCCGACAGCCCGGACGCCCGCCGCCCCACCGCGCCCTTCGACCGTCGCGGGTGAGGCCCCTCCGGCCCGCCCGGCCCCGGGCCGAGACGAAGACCCGTCGGGTCGGGGCGGGGGCACGGACGCGGCTGGGCCGGGGGATCCCCACCCCGTGCCGCGCGCGGACGGGTCGATGAGGGCGACATCACGCCCCCTACCGGGGTAGCACCGTCACAGTGTCACAAATCCGTTCGAGGACGGTTTCCTCTCCATGTCAGCGGGTCATCACGCCCCTCCCGTGCGGCACTATCACCGGACATTCCGATTCCCGGGGGGCTTCTCATGACCTACGCAGTTCGCTCACGCCGCGCCACCGCCGCACTCGCCGTTCTCTCGCTCGGCATCCTCGCGCTGACCGCCTGCAAGGGCGACGCCGAGCAGGACGCGTCCGCCCCGGGCACGACGGCGAGCCCGTCCCCCACCAAGGGCGGCAAGGGCGGCGGCAAGGACACAGACAAGCCCTCGACGGCCGGCCAGGGCGACGGCGACGGTGGCGGCGAGGACTCGTCCGGCGGTGCGGAAGGCACCCCGGCGGCCTCGGAGCCCGGGACCGACGACGGCCAGGACGGCGGCGTGGGCATGTGCGAGACGACCGACCTGAACTACAAGGTCACCGTGGCGTCCAAGCTCGTCAACCACGCCCTGCTGGCCGCGACCAACAAGAGCGGCGACCCGTGTCTGCTGCCGGCGAACGACCTGGTGATCACGATCCCGGGCCTCGACGGCGCCGCCGAGCACATGGGCCCCGAGGGCAAGGACTGGATCATGAAGCCCGGCGAGACCGCCTACGCCGGGATCCTGTTCTCCCGCGCCGACACCGCGGGCGGCAAGAGCGCCGCCACGGTGGAGGTGGCCCTCACCGCCTCCGAGAGCCCGGCGACCGTGACCATCGTGGACGGCCCCGTGACGGTCAACGACGGCCAGGTCACCAGCTTCTACGGCACGGCCGAGGACGCGCTCACCTACTGAGCGGCAGGGAACGGGATCCGTCCGGGCAATTGACCGACTGATTGCGCAATTGTACGGTCAAATGACGGACCCGACCTCCAGGGACCCACATGATGACCGCACCCCTGTACGTCCGGATCAGACGGGAGATCGAAGCCAGGATCCGCGCCGGGGAACTGCCCCCCGGCGCGCGGCTCCCGACCGAGAAGGACCTCACCGCCCAGTACGGCGTCAGCCGCGCCACGGCCCAGCGTGTCCTCAACGACCTGGCCGACGCGGGACTGGCGATCCGCCGCCGACGCCACGGCACGTTCGTCGCCGAGGTGACCCGGCAGATCAACCTGCTGAACTTCGTCACCCCCGCGACGGCCGCCCGGGGCACTCCCGGCCGGCACGACGTCGTCTCCGCACGCGTCGTCAGAGCCGCCGACGCCGTCCTGCGCCTGCCCGGCGCCGCCGCCGACACCGCCGTGGTGGAACTGGTCCGGCGCAAGCTCGACGTCCGCGAGGAGCCACAGTCCGTCGAGCGCCACGTGGTGCTGTTCGCGGCCGCCCCCGACCTGCTGAGCGAGGACCTCGAAACCCTCGTCACCCTCCCGTACCTGCGGCGTGAGGGCGTGCCCGTCGACTCCGTACGGCTCTGTCTCGACCCGGTCGTCCTCGACGAGCACGACGCGACGCTGCTGCGCAGCGAGATCGGTACGCCGGCGCTGATGCGGCGCAGGGAGTTGCGCACCGCCGACGGCGGGACCGTCGAGGTGGTCACGACCGTCGTCCGTCCGGGAACCGCCGAGTTCTTCCTGGAGCTTCCGGTCCCGCCCGAGTGAGCGGCGGAGCGGCATGCCCCGCCGCCGCCCGAACCGAGAGGAGCACGCAGACCATGAAGGTCATCGTCATCGGTGCCGGCGTCCTCGGAGCGAGCGCCGCGAGACACCTCGCCGTCGCCGGCGCGGACGTTCTCCTGCTGGACCGGCTCGGAGCCGGCACCGGCACGTCCGCGACCACCTTCGCCTGGACCAACTCCAGCCGGAAGCCGCATCCCGCGTACCACCGGCTGAACCTCGCGGGCATGGAGGAGCACGCCCGGCTCGCCGCGGAACTGCCCGGCGCCCCTTCCTACTTCCCCAGCGGCGCCCTGCAATGGGCGGACGCCGCGAACGAGCGGCGGCTCTCCGACCACGTGACGCGCCTGCGGTCCCTCGGCTACCCCGCGCACTGGGTCACCGCCGACGAGGCCGGCCGGATCGCGGGCGGCCTGCGTGTCCCGGCGACGATCACGTCCCTCGCCCACTTCCCCTCCGAGGGCTACGTACTGCCGGACCGCTTCGTCGAGGGCCTGGTGGCCGACGCCGAGCGGCACGGGGCCGCGTACGCGGCCGGCGAGGTGGAGGCCGTCGACGACGGTCCGGACGGAGTCGCCGTCACCCTGACCGGGGGCCGGGTCCACAGGGGCGACCGCGTCGTCCTGGCCGCGGGCCGCTGGACCCGGGAACTCGCCGCACGCGCCGGGATCGACGTTCCCATGGTGACGGACACCGGGCGCGGAGCACAGACCGTCGGCCTGCTCGGATACGTCAGGCAGCCCCGCCTGGACCTGCGGTGCGTGATCCACAGCCCCGGACTCAACCTCCGCCCGGCGGGCGGAGGGCACACCGTCCTGCAGGCACTCGATCTGAACGCCGCCGTCGATCCGCGGGACCCGCCGTCCGCCGACGGGGACCTCGCGAGCACCCTCGTCCGGCGGTTCCGCTCGGTGCTGCCGGACCCCGCCGGGACACCGCGGATCGAGCTGCGCGTCGGTCTCCGGTCGCTGCCCGCGGACGGCCACACCGTCGCCGGTTACGCCGACGCGCGGGCCCGTGTCTACTGCCTCGTCTCGCACAGCGGGGTCACCCTGGCACCGGTTCTGGGACGCCTGGCGGCGGCCGAGATCACGACCGACCGGGAACAGGAACTCCTCGCGGCCTTCCGCCCCACCCGGTTCACCGGCGCGGCCCGCCCGGACACCGCCGTGGACCAGCGCGCCGTCGGACTGGGTGACCAGTAGCCGACGGCGTCGTGATGTCCGCGTGCGTGCGGAGCCTGGCCGCGCACCCAATAAAGTGATATCACTATGCTAGATGCGAGGCGGACAGCCCCTCGGGCCCCCGCCTCGCCAGGCACCTCTGACCACTCACCGCGGGGAGACACCACCATGAGCCCACACGACCGCACACCGAACACGCCGGACACGACGGACCTCCCCGACATGCCCGAGCCGCGCGTACGGGAGTTCCCCGCCCACTCCATCGGCGGCGGGCTCGCCCTGCTGCTCGGACTGGTGGGCCTGGCCGCCGGCGTCGGTCTCGTGGTGCTCGGGGCCGTGTCCACCTCGTCCGGCGTGAAGGCGGCGCTGATAGTCGGCGGCATCCTGGTGGGTCTCGCGGCGTTCCTCGCCATGTGCGGCCTCAACATGGTGGCCCCGGGCGAGGCCCGTGTCGTCCAGCTGTTCGGGCGCTACCGGGGGACGATCCGCACCGACGGCCTGCGCTGGGTCAACCCGTTCACGTCCCGGGTCAAGATCTCGACGCGGGTACGCAACCACGAGACGGCCGTCCTGAAGGTGAACGACGCCTACGGCAACCCGATCGAACTCGCCGCGGTCGTGGTGTGGAAGGTCGAGGACACCGCGCAGGCGTCCTTCGAGGTGGACGACTTCCTGGAGTTCGTCTCCACCCAGACCGAGGCGGCCGTACGGCACATCGCCATCGAGTACCCCTACGACGCGCACGACGAGGAAGGTCTCTCCCTGCGCGGCAACGCGGAGGAGATCACCGAGAAGCTCGCCGTCGAGCTCCACGCGCGTGTGGAGGCGGCGGGCGTGCACATCATCGAGTCCCGCTTCACGCACCTCGCGTACGCGCCCGAGATCGCCTCGGCGATGCTGCAGCGGCAGCAGGCCGGTGCCGTCGTGGCGGCCCGGCGGCAGATCGTCGACGGGGCGGTCGGCATGGTCGAGGCCGCGCTCGCCCGCATCGCCGAACAGGGCATCGTGGAGCTGGACTCGGAGCGGAAGGCCGCGATGGTGTCGAACCTGATGGTGGTGCTGTGCGGGGACAGGGCCGCACAGCCCGTGCTGAACACCGGGTCGCTGTACCAGTGACGCCCCCTCCGCCCGACGGTGGGCCGGGTGCCGACCCGGCCCCGAAGCGGTCGGCCACACAGCGCAAGCAGGTGCTGTTGCGGCTCGACCCGCTGGTCCATGACGCGCTGGCCCGGTGGGCCGGAGACGAGTTGCGGTCCACCAACGCGCAGATCGAGTTCCTGCTGCGCAGGGCGTTGTCCGACGCGGGACGGCTGCCGGGGGCGGCGGGACCGCTCCCCCGCCGGGGCCGGCCACCGAAGCCGTCCGATACCGGCGGGGAGCGGGAGCGGCCAGGAGACGACGCGTGAGCCGCTCCGCGTCCGACTCCGGCCCGGCCGACGGAGCCGACGCTAGTCCCGTCGGACCGACGTGTTCTGGCAGGCGTGCAGCAGCCAGGTTCCGTCGGCCTGCCGGGTCATGACGTACAGCGGCGCGCCCTCCGTGTCGCCCTCCGCCGGGTGGTGGACCTGCCGCACCTTGACGGCCGCCACGTCCGGGCGCAGGAACTGCGTGTGCGCCACCTCGTACGTGACCTCGCCGTCCCACACGGCACCGGGCAGCACGGCACGGGTGAACTCGGCGATGGCGGGTAACCCGATCAGGACCTTTCCGTGGGCGGTCGTCCACAGGGCGTCGGGGTGGAAGAGCGCGAGGAAGCCCTCGGCGTCCCTGGCGCGCTGAGTGCGTTCGACGGTGGCCACGACCTCTTCGATGGCCTTGATGTCCGCGGCGTTCGCGGCGTTCACGGCGTTCGCGGTTTCGGTGTTCATGAGGATCACTCTGCGACCTCGACCGTGCTCGAGGTCAAGGTGGTTCGAGGAGCAGTGGATCGTGTCCGCCGTCCGCGGGCCGTCCCCCGCGGCCTCCGGCGGACCCTCGCCGGGCCCCTGCCGATCGGAGGGAGATACCCCGCCGGGTGGCTGGACCTGCGGATCCGTGCGCGACCGGGGCCCTTGCGCGCTCTAGGGTCGTGTCGGCAGGACGGGACGGCGAGGACGAGAGCGAGGGCACGTGATCCGGGTTGTGGTGGTGGACGACGAGGCACTGGTCCGGTCGGGGTTCGGGCTCATCCTGGGCGCGTCGGACGACATCGAGGTCGTCGCGACGGCGAGCGGGAGCGGGGCCGTGGAGACCGTACGGCGGGAGCGGCCCGACGTGGTGCTGCTGGACATCCGGATGCCGGACGTCGACGGGCTCACCGTGCTGCGTGAGCTGCGGACGATGCCGGACGCTCCGGTCGTGGCGATGCTGACGACGTTCGACGCCGACGAGTACATCCTCACCGCGCTGCACTCCGGCGCGGCCGGTTTCCTGCTCAAGGACACCGAGCCGGACCAACTGGCCCACCTGGTACGCACCCTGGCCGCGGGCGGCGTGGTGCTGTCGCCCAAGGCCTCGCGGACCCTGCTGCACAGCCACTCCGGCAGCGCGTCGGCCGTCGACGAGGACGCGACCCGGGTCCGCCTGCTCACCTCGCGCGAGCGCGACGTCCTCGTCCTCGTCGCCGAGGGACTGTCCAACGCCGACATCGGGGCCCGCATCCATCTCGGCGCCGGCACGGTCAAGGACCATGTCAGTGCGATCCTCACCAAGCTGCGGGTCACCAGCCGGGTACAGGCGGCCCTGCTGGCACAGCGCGCCGGGCTCCTGGACGAGGGCAGGCGGCCGGAGGCCGGCCGATGAGCCGGGCGCGCGCGCTGTGGGAGCGGGTGCCCGCGCCGGCCGTGGACGTCGCCCTGGCCGTCGTGGCCGCCGTCGACGTGTGGCTGAACCTGTGGGACAAGTCGCGGACGGGAATCGCCCTGGCCGCGCTCGGGTGTGCCGCGCTGGTCCTCCGGCGCAGGTTCCCGCTCGCCGTCCTCCTGCTCACCCTGCCGATCGCCCTCACCCAGGAGGTCGCCCTCGCGCCCCTGCTGGCCCTCTACAGCGTCGCCGAACGGTCCCGCGACCGGCGGCTCCTCGCGGGATGCGTCGCTCTGGTCGCCGCCACGAGCAGCACGCCCTGGCCGCCCGCCGGACTCGCCGAGGTCGGCCGGACGATGACGCTGATCATCCTCGTGTACAACCTGGCCCTGGCCGTCGTCCCGGCCCTCGTCGGCCAACTCGTCCAGGCGCACCGGGATCTGGCCCGTCGGCTGGCCGAGGTCGAGGAGGCCAGGGAGCAGGAGCGCGCTCTGCACGCCCAGGCCGCGCTCGCCCACGAGCGCACCCGGCTCGCCCGCGAGATGCACGACGTGGTGTCCCACCAGGTCAGCCTCATCGCCGTACAGGCCGGGGCCCTTCAGGTCTCCACCGGGGACACGGACACCAGAGAGGCCGCCCGTACGATCCGTTCGCTGAGCGTCACCACGCTCGACGAACTGCGCACCATGGTCACCCTGCTGCGCGCCTCCGGCGGTCACGCCACCGAGCTGACGCCTCAGCCCACGCTCGCCGACCTGCACGCTCTGGTCGGATCGAGCGGTATCGAGGCGCGGTTGACCGGTGAACTCCCGCCCGGCGTGGGCACGCCCGCCCAACGGGCCCTCTACCGCACGGTCCAGGAGGCGCTGACCAACGTCCGCAAGCACGCCCCCGGCGCGACCGCCGTCGTCGAGCTGTGGCACGACGGCGACCATGTCGGAGTGACCGTCACCAACTCCCCGCCGACCAGGCCCTCCCTGGTTCTCCCCGGCTCCCGGCTCGGTCTGGTCGGCCTGCGGGAACGTGCCGACATCCTGCGCGGAACCCTGGAGTCGGGGCCGGCCCGGGAGGGCGGCTACCGCTTGCGGCTGCGCGTCCCCCTCGGCACGGACTGAGGCACCGCGGCCGGCCGGACCGATCGGCGCGTAACCTCACGACCCCGGGTAAAACGTCAACGGCCCATGGCGGCAGCTGTGTTGGGGGTAGCTTCGTCGGCATGAGCAACGACATCCGCATCGACCGTGCCCCGTCCGCCGGGGGCGGCATCCAGATCACGGTCAGCCTCTCCCCCGCCGTTCTGGCCAAGCTCCAGCAGGACGGCTCCTGGACGGAGTCCATCAAGGAGGGCCAGGTCACCGGCGACGGACCGGCCATCACCCAGATCGAGTTCAAGGTCGCGTAGGGCTGCCCCGAGCCGTCACGCGGGGCCGCGGGCGGCGCTGCCGGCGCCGGGCGGGTCGGACAGGGCGACGCGGGCCGTGATGCGCTTGCCGACCGACGCCTGCTCGACGAACAGGTCCTCGGTGACGGCCTTGACGATCTCCAGACCGTGCTGGCCGACCCGGTCCGGGTCGGCGGCACGGGCCGAGGGGACGGTGGGGTCGCTGTCCCACACCACGATCTCGACGCTGTCGGCCGTGATGCGCAGTTCCATCAGGACGGGCCCGGGGGCGTACTTACGGGCGTTGGTGACCAGCTCGCTGACGACCAGTTGGGTGATGTCCCGCGCGCGGGCGCTCACGGGCAGGTGGCGGTCGCTACGGGCCCGGTCGAGGAAGACGACCGCGTGGTGGCGGGCGTCGGCGATGCAGGCGTCGTCCCCGTCCAGGGCGAATCCGGCGCGCAGCAGCGGACCGTCCGGCTCGGTCGAGCCGTCACCATCGGCATAGGACCCCACGAGCCTCGCCCTCATTCCCCGTACCCACGCACGCCAGTACCCGCCATACCGTCACTTATGCCACCGAGGCGCCGCTCGACACAGCCTGCCCGGGTGTGTCCGGCCCGGGCAGTGGGGCAGAATCATCCGTGCATGCCCTGCCCCGGGGCCAGCCTAAGCGAGTCGAGGAGACGGTGACCGCCATCGAGAACGCGGACCGGCCAGGCCGGCTCTCCTTCGCACACCATGTGGTCGACGACATCCGGGTCGTGACCATGCGAGGTGAGATCGACCACGACGTCAAGGATCTCTTCGAGGAGGCCCTGCTGACCGGGGGCGTCGCAGCGCCGCCTCCGCGGATCGTGGTGGACCTCGGCGGTGTGACCTTCATGGACTCCAGCGGCATCAACGTCCTCGTCGCCGCGCACCGTCGAGTGAGCGGCGAGCGGGGCTGGCTGCGTATCGCCGCCGCCCAGGAGTCGGTGCTGCGGGTACTGCAACTGGTCGGCGTCGACACCTTCATTCCCTGTCACCCCACCGTCGAGCAGGCCCTGTCCGGCTGATCCGTGGCGCTCATCGGTCGCTGAGGTCGCCGGCGGTGGACGTCGGTTCCCGTGGGTCACGTCGGCCGCGACCGGCCGGGAGGGGTCATGGCCCAGCGGATGGTCCGGGTCAGGACCTGGCCGGTGGGGCGAACGGCGAGGTTCTCGACGACCGGTACCCGGGGCAGCCGGAGCATCCGGCCGGCCCAGGGCGGCAGGAGCGCGACGGCGTTCGCGGCCAGCCCGCCGTAGAAGGGCCGTACGGCCAGGGGCAGGGGAGGCCGGAACAGCAGGAAGCGGGCGGCGGCCAGGGCCTCGGAGGTGGCCCTCAGCTCGTGCCGGTAGGCGGCCAGCCGTTCCGCCAGTTCGCGGCGGTCGCGTGGCGGGTCGCTCACCCCCAGCGCGGCGGCGACGCGGGCGGTGTCCGCCACGTAGGCGTCGTAGGCGTCGGCGTCCAGCGGGCGGGCCCCGAAGCGTTCGTGGGCGCGCAGGAAGCTGTCCGTCTCGGCGGCGTGCACCCAGCCGAGCAGATGCGGATCGGCCGCGTGGTAGGGCACCCCCTCGGCGGTGGTCCCGCGGATCCGCTCGTGGATGCCCCGCACCTGGTCGACCGCCTGCCGGGCGTCCGCCGCGGTCCCGTAGGTGGTGACGGCGAGGAAGGTGCTGGTGCGCTGCAGCCGGCCCCAGGGGTCGCCCCGGTAGCCGGAGTGTCCGGCCACCGCCGCCATGGCGAGCGGATGCAGGGACTGCAGCAGCAGTGCGCTCAGCCCGCCGATGAACATCGAGGCGTCGCCGTGCACGGTACGGATGGGGCGGTCGGGGCCGAACCAGCGCGGGCCGGGGGTGTCATGGATGCGGGCGCGGGTGGCGGGCCCGTCGGGCCCGGCGACGCGGCGGAACAGGGCCTGGCCCAGCTGCGCACGGACGGTGGTCATCACGGTCGGCCTCCCCTCTCCTGTGTCCAGTGTCCGCGATCCCGGCCGCCGCCGATTCGGCGGCGGCACGGTGGCGGAACGGGTCGGCGGCACGGTGGCGGCACGGACACGGCCTAGCGACCGGCCGGTGGTCCCGGGTCCGGCTGTCCCTTCGCGCGGGCCGGGGCGGGCAGAACCGCGTCGGGGTGGTCGGCGACGTAGGCCCGCAGCACCGAGGCGAAGTCCGGGTCGGGAGCCAGCCCGAGCGCGGCGGCGCGCGTGGGGTCGAAGGCGGAGGGCCAGGAGCCCACGATGGCCTCGACCGCGGGATCGGGTCTGATCGTCACCAGATCGGCGACGGCGTCGCCGGCCTCCTTCCGCAGCGTGGCCAGCATCTCGGCGACCGACACGGTGAGGGCCGGGAGGTTGACCGGCAGCGCGCCGGCGAGCCGGCCCCTGCCCGCCCCGCGCTCCGCCCGGGCGATGCGCAGGAGCGCCTCGACGGTGCGCCCCGGCGAGGCCAGGGCCACGGTCAGGTCGGGGCGGACGGGGCAGACGGCGGCGCGGCCCGCGAGGGGCTCGCGGATGATGCCGGACAGGAAGCCCGAAGCGGCCGCGTTCGGCCGGCCCGGCCGCACCACGACGGTCATCAGCCGGGCGACACGACCGTCGACGAACCCGCGGCGGGTGTAGTCCGCGATCAGCTGCTCACAGACGAGTTTCTGGACGCCGTAGCTGGACCGCGGCGTGGGCAGGGTCGCCTCGCTGACGACGGGTGGGAGCGGGAGGGCCGGGTCGGGACCGTAGACCGCGACGCTGCTGGAGAACAGCAGGCACGGCGTCGGCCCGCCGGCGGCCGACTGGGCCCGGGCGGCGTCGAGGAGGGCCCGTGTGGTGTCCACATTGGCGTCCATCCCGAGGTCGAAGTCGGCCTCGCACTCGGCCGAGACGGCGGCGGCGAGGTGGAACACGGCGTCCACCGGCCGTGCGAACACCGCGTCGAGATGGCCGGACAGATCGCCGTGCACGATCTCCACGAGCGGATCGGACACGTACGGATCGGAGACGTACGGATCGGACACGAGCGCATCGGACACGAGCGGATCGGAGACCGGCGGGGCGGACGGACTCGGGGCGGTCACGGGCGGCTGCCCGGTCGGCACGGTCCGGTCGACGAGCACCAGGCTGTCGATCGGTGCCCCTCGAAAGGTCCGGGTGCCGAGCAGCGCGCGGGCGACCTCGCGTCCGAGGAAGCCGAAGCCGCCCGTGACGACGATCCTCATACGGCGTCCTTTCGTGCGATCGGTCGGTCCGGGGGTCTTGTCCGTCCGGGGACGCGACAGGCTGCCCACGGACGCCCGAGGGAACCGGCGGCGCGGGCGGACCGGCGTCCGGGCGGGCCGCGCGAGCGGTCCGGCTCGTGGGAATCCCGGACGTGGTCCACCGTGGACACTCGGAGGTCTTCCCGACCCTTGGAGCACGTACGCCCATGACGCCCCTCCCGTCCGGACCGCCCGACAACGGCCCCGCCGTGACGCGCGCGGAGTTCGACGCCCTCTTCGACCGGCTGCGCAGCTGGGGCCGCTGGACCCCGGCCGATCGCGGTGCCGCCAACCGGATCACCCCGGACCATGTGCGACGGGCTTCCGCCCTGGTGCGGTCCGGGACGGTCGTCCCGATGGCCCTGCCGTGGAACACGGTGCCCGGCCCCGACAACGGCAAGCCCGCTCTGCACCACATGACCGAGCTGGGCGACGTCGAGCCTCCCGAGCCCACCTGCCACAAGGACTTCATCGCCGCGGACTACCACGGCAAAGGGGTCAGCCATCTGGACGCCCTGTCGCACATCGCCTACCGGGGCCTGCTGTACGAGGGGCGGGACGCGCGCGGGTCCGTCGACGCCCGGGGCGCCCGTTTCGGCGCGGTCGACGCGCTCGGCCCGTTGGTGACCCGGGGCGTGCTGCTCGACATGCCCGCCGTGCTAAGCCGCGACTGGCTGGAGCCCGGGACGGCCGTACACGCCGACGACGTCCTGTCGGCCGAGCGGGCCCTGGGTGTGACCGTGGGCGAGGGCGACGCGGTCCTGCTGCGGTCCGGCCGTTTCCGGCGCCGTCGCGAGCTGGGGCCCTGGAACCCCGACGAGGCCGGCGCCGGTCTGCACGTGGATGCCATGCCGTTGCTCGCCGAGCGCGGTGTCGCGCTGCTGGGCGGCGACGGCGACAGCGACGTGCGGCCCTCGCCCGTGGAGGGCGTGTCCTCCCCCGTGCACGCCCTGGCCATCGCCGCCATGGGTGTGCCCCTGCTGGACAACCTCGATCTGGAGGCGCTCTCCGCCGCCTGTGCCGGGGCCGGCCGGTATGCCTTCCTGATGGTCGTGGCCCCGCTGAACGTGCCGGGCGGCACCGGGTCGCCCGTCAACCCGGTGGCCGTGCTGTGACCGGGGCGCGGCGGCCGGCGTGGGCGCCCGCCGCCGGGAATCACTCCCCACCCCCGTTCAGCCGAAGCGCAGGATGCGCGGGGCGAACGTGCCCTCGGGGCCGTCGGCGCGGCCGACCGACCAGACCGTGCCGGTGCCCGGGACCGGCGCCGGCTGCAGCCGCGAGGAGTCGCCCTCGCCGGCCACCGCCGGTTCGTCGTACTCGGTGAACGACTGTCCGTCCCGGGCGAGGAAGTCCGGCCCGGGGACGAACGGCGGCTGACTGCCCGGCGGGCCCCACTTCTGCGAGCGCGCCACCGCGACCCAGCGCAGCGCACCGGAGGAGGCGGGTGTCAGGGCGGTGACCGAGCCGAAGTCGGTGGGCACGGTCACGTGGTTCCACGTCCGTCCGTCGAAGCGGACCAGCAGGGGCGGGATCGGCCGCCCCACCGGGCCGCCGACGAATCCCGCCGTGCCGCCCGCCCACACCTCCGTCGGCGACACCGCGAGCACGCTGCCCACGGCCGACCGCGGGAACCCGTCCACGATGGTCTGCCGCCACGCCTGCCCGTCCCAGTGCGACACGGCGGCGCCCGCGCCCGTCGCGCCCGCGGCCCAGACGTCGTCCGCCGCCAGGATGTGCAGGCCGTACACGGCTCCGGGCGGCACCGGCACGTCCTGCCAGGCGCCGCCGTCCCGGCGCAGCAGCGCCTGTGCGCCGTCGCGGGAACCGATCAGCCAGGTCTCGCCGCCACCGGCCACGACCTTCGTCAGGACGACACCGCGCGGCGGCCGGCTCTCGGACCACGCGGACCCGTCGGACCTGAGCAGGCGGGTGGCGCCCGCCGCGTCGCGCCCGACCGCCCAGACCTCGGCCGGTGAAGTGCCGGCGACGGACAGCAGCTCTCCCTGCCAGCCGATCCCGGGCAGCGCCCGGCGCTGCCACGCGGTTCCGTCCCAGCGCAGCACCAGCGGGAATCCCGGCGCCTCCCGCCCGACGGCGTCGGTCCCCACGGCCCATGCCCGGTCCGGTCCGAAGGCCACGGCCTCGTTCAGCCCGGCCTGGGGGCGTACCTGTGCGGGGACGGGGACGTGGTGCCAGGACTGGGTGTCCGCCGCCGCCGAGGTCATGGGGGCGAGGAGGGTCAGGGCGGCGGCGAGGGCCGCGACCAGCAGTCGGCGGGTCATGGTCGGCCTCCCAGCCGCTCGCTCATCAGGTTCGGTTTCGATCCGTAGATCTCGGCGGTTCCGAAGGACAGCAGCGACGACCCTGCCCTCGCCAGGGCACGTGGTTTGACGTCGATGGCGTTCCGGCGCTCCGGGCCGTACGAGAAGGTGGTGCGTGCGCCGTCCACGCGCGCGTACTTCGACTGGAAGGCGCGGTCGCTGCGCACCGGCAGCCACAGTGCGCCGTCCGGGCCGCGCACCATCGCCTCGGTGGCGGTGTCGCCCAGCGGTGGGCGGGTGGTGCGCCAGACGTGCCGGTCGCCGGTCATCAGGTAGGTGCGCGCCACGCCGTCCGTGTACTGGCTGCCGCCGATCGTGACCCGGCCGGAGGGTTCGAGCAGGACGGTGTGCACATTGCTGTCGGGCGGCAGCGGCACGTCCGCGTCCCGCCAGGCCGTGCCGTCCCAGCGCAGGACGGCGGTCCCGGTGTCGGTGTCGGCCCAGGCCCACGCGTCCGTGGCGGTGCGCGCGGTGATCCCCATCAGGTACCGCACCCCGTCGGGGGCGGTCTGCGCGGTCCAGCCGGAACCGTCGTACCGCAGGATCTTCAGCCCGGTGTCGTCCTCACCGACCACCCACGCGGCACCCGGTACGGCGGTGAAGTCCTGGTAGGTCCACAGGGTGCGCGGCACCGGGAGGACGCTCCACCCTGCCGCCGTCCGGCGCAGGATCTCCCCCTCGCCGGCCCGGGTGCGGAGGATCCACACCTCCCGGCCGACGAAGCGCACCTTGGTGAGCCCGCCCGGCTCACCGGCGCCGGGGAAGGTCGTGTCCCGGTTCCACGCGGTGCCGTCCCATCGGTACAGGACCGGCCGGAGTCCGTCGGCGGCGGTCTCATGGCCGGTCGCCCATGCCTGCCCCGGTCCGCGGGCGGCGAGATCGGTCACGGTCACCGGCGGGGCCGCCGCCGGCACCGCCAGTGCCGTCCAGCTCCTGGGCGTCACGGCCGCGGCCGGTGACACCACCGCCGCGCACACGGCCAGCAGACAGACGACGACCGCACGGAGACCGTTCATGAGACCCCCCAGGACGCGAAGGCCGCACACGCTATTGGCGTGCACCCGCCGCTGAACAGACGTCATCCGGCCGATCGGGGCCGGTCCACGACGGCCCTGCGGCGGGCCTCTCGTCGCGGTGCGCCCGGGCTCGTGACCGCGGCGGTGCGGCTCCGCATCCCGCTCGGGCCCTTCGCGGCCTACTGTCGGAGATGTGAGTGAGGGCAGTGTTGTCACACCGGGTGACGAGTCGTCCTTGGACCAGGTGCTCAGCGGCACGGTGCGAGGGACCGGGGCGCTGGCGGCGGGCGTCTACCTGCTGCCGGCCGCCGACCCGGTGCTGTGCCTGGCAGCGGTGTGCGGGGTGCCGGCGATGGCGGTGGCTCCGTGGCGGCGGGTGGCGGTGTCGGCCGCGGGCCCGCTCTCCGAGGCGGTGCGGGAGGACCACCTGGTCTGGGTGGGCCGGCAGGAGGACATGGCACGCCTGTACCCGAACGCCGCGGCCGGGCTGCCCTACCAGTTCGCCCTGGCCTTCGCCCCTCTGCACGGGGTCAGGCGCTGGGGAGCCCTGGCCCTGGTGTGGCCCAAAAGCCACCCACCCTCACTGACCCGGCGGGAACGCGGGAACATTCTGGCCGGCGCGAGCCGCATCACCCAGGTGCTGGACGAGACGCCCGCCTCCCGCGAGATCCCCGACCAGCCGCGGGCCGTCCCCCTGCACCGGCCCGGCCCGGACCCGGCCCAGAGCGGACTGGCCGCCGCCGACCTGCTGCAGCGGATGCCCGTCGGCGCCCTCGGTTTCGATCTGCAGGGCCGCATCACCTTCCTCAACGACGCCGCCGCGCAGCTGCTCGGCCGACGGGCCGACCGGCTCCTGGGCACCCTGCCGTGGCAGTCCGTGCCCTGGCTCGACGATCCACTCCACGAGGACCACTACCGGACCGCCGTCCTCACCCGCGAACCCGTCGCCTACACCGCGCTGCGCCCGCCCGACCACTGGCTCGACATCCGGCTCTACCCCGACGACAGCGGCATCAGCGCCCTCGTCTCGCCCCACCCCCACCCGCCGTCCGGGGACACGACGCCGCCCCGCGTCACCCCGAACCCGGCAGCCTCGCCCGCGGCGACCGGCACCGGACGGGTCCACCAGCTGATCCACCTGGCGGCGGCGCTGAGCCAGACCGTCACCGTGGCCGACGTCGTCAACGTGGTGGCCGACCAGATCCTGCCCGCGTTCGACGCCCAGGGCATGGTGCTGTCCGCCGCCGACGCCGGCCGGCTGCGGATCACCGGGCACCAGGGCTACGACCCGCGCAACGTCGCCCGCCTCGACGGCCTGCCCCTGGACACCGATCTCACCCCCGCCGGACACGTCCTGGACAGCGGCATCCCCGCGTTCTTCGCCGACCCCGCCGAGATGGCCCGCGCCCACCCCCGGGCCGCGGAACTCAGCGGCAAACGGGCCTGGGCGTTCCTGCCCCTGCTGGTCTCCGACCGCCGCGTCGGCTGCTGCGTCCTGTCGTACGACGACCCGCACCCCTTCGGCTCCGGCGACCGCGCGGTCCTCGTGTCACTGGCGGGGCTCATCGCCCAGGCCATGGACCGGGCGCTCCTGTACGACGCCAAGCACGACCTCGCCCACGGTCTGCAGCAGGCCCTGCTCCCGGCGGCGCTGCCGGACTTCCCCGGTCTCGACGTCGCCGCCCGCTATCTGCCGGCCGCGCACGGTATGGGGGTCGGCGGCGACTTCTACGATCTGATCCGGCTGGGCGAGGCGACCGCCGCCGCCGTGATCGGGGACGTCCAGGGGCACAGCATGCACGCCGCTGCCCTGATGGGCCAGGTCCGCACCGCCGTCCACGCCACCGCGGGCGCGCTTCCCGGCGAGGTCCTGGCCCGCACCAACCGCGTACTGACGGACCTGGAGACCGATCTCTTCGTCTCGTGCCTCTACCTGCACATCGACCTCGCCGGGGGGCGTCTGCACCTGGCCAGTGCGGGACATCCGCCCCCGCTCCTGCGTGAGCCCACGCCCGTACCGCGAACCCTCGCGCTCACGGTGGAGCCGGGTCCGCTGCTGGGCATCGGTACGGGTGCGGAGGCCGACTATCCGGTCACCACCCTTCCGCTTCCCCCGGGAGGGCTCCTCGCGCTCTACACCGACGGCCTGGTGGAAACCCCCGGCACCGACATCACCGACTCCATCGCGGCCCTCGCCCGGCGGATCACGGCTGACGGCGACCGGCCCCTCGACGACCTAGCCGAGAGCCTCCTGGAGCACGGCGGAGCGCACCACGCACGTACCGACGACGTCGCCCTGCTCCTGCTGCGCAGCCGGTAGGCGGCCGTTCGCCCGCGCCTCGGCCTCCGGCGGACGGGTGTAGGGCGCATCGGGTACGGCCGGGTCTGGTGTTCGCCGGATTTTGGGGGTAGACGGCCGGTGTACCGATCAAGGCTCAGGAAGCGGGCGGATCGCATGGACGAGGCTGCCCACGACGACAGCCCCCTGCTGGACGACGGACTGGTCAAGAGCTCGGCGATGTACCACGGTGAGCCCGGCGACATCGCCCGGGGCCGCGCCCTGGCCCGGGCCTTCCTGGGCCGCCTGCAGTCCGTCCTGGGCCTTCCGGTGTCCGCCAGAGCCGTGGGGACCGTTCAGCTGGTCGTCAGCGAACTGCTGACCAACGCCTGCAAGTACGCGCCGGGTCCCTGTCTGCTGGACCTGGAGGTGTCGGGCGGCTCGGTGCGGGTCACCGTCTGGGACAGCGACCCGGTCGTTCCGGTGGCCTCGGCCGCGGAGCCGGGACGGGTCGGGCAGCACGGGCTGGAGATCGTCATCGCGTCGTGCGAGAGCTACGAGGTGCGCCGGGAGCCGGTCGGCAAGAGCACGACCGCCGCGGTCGTCCTCGCGGAGGAGCCGGCGACCGGGGCGGCCGGGCACGCCCCCTAGGGTCACGGGCGGGCGGCCCGCGCCGGGGCCGAGGCGGGGCCCGACGCCCCTCCCCGGCCCCGGGACGACACGTCAGGCGCAGCCCGGCGGATCGTCGTCGGCCGGCACGAACTGCAGTGTCGGCATGCCGGCGGCGTCGAAGTCGGCCGTGTCCGGGCCGATCAGGGTCATATAGCCGGCGATCACGTCCCGCCCCGGCGGGGCCGGCTCCCCCCGGACCTGCTCGACGCCGGGGAAGACGGTGTCGAGCACCCACCAACGGCCCCCGAAGTGCACCCACTTGATCCCGCAGTGCGTATTGATGTCGTACGGGTAGGGGGTCTGCTCCTCGGGCTTGGCGGGGCCCTCCCGCCACGTGCCCTCCTTGACGGTGCGGGCGGGCAGGGTGGGCCCGGCGTACCCCTCGTCACCCGGACGGTCCGACGAGGCGGAGCACCCGGCGAGCGACAGCACGGCGCTCAGGAGCAGGACGGCGGACCGGTGTGATGTCTTCATGCTCCTCCGACGCCGCGGGCCCACGTTCCGTTCGCACCGCGGCCCCGGTTCCGCGCGGCGGGTCAAGGGACCACGGGTGACGCCAGGTGCCAGGCCAGGGAGGTCACTGCCGCGACCATGCAGAGCGCGCCCACGACACGCAGGACAAGGCCGCCCCAGCCGTTCTCCGACCACCCCAGCACGAGCAGCAACGCCATCCACGCCACCGGCAGGCCGAGGAAGACCAGCTGCACGACGAACGACACCCAGTCGACTCCGACCATGATGTGGCCCCCCAGCCCCTGCGCGCGGCACCCTCCGCGCGGGTCCGATGATATGCCCGCGGTACGTCTCCGGCGGCCTAGCCGCGGCCGCCGTCGTCGCCCCGAGGGGCGGTCCAGTGGGGGTCACGGCCGAGGTAGCGCAGGAGATCCGCCACGTCGTCGTCGCCCTGCTCGGGGGCCAGGGCGGCGGCGTACGCGCCGTAGGGGCGCAGCGGCTCGACGATCTCCCTGGCGACCTCGAGGAGCGGGCGGGCCGACTCGGGCGTGAGCGGCGACGGCCGGCCCGTCGCCCGGGCGATGTCCCAGGCGTGGACCGCCGCGTCCAGTCCGCACGCCGCGGACCCGGACCACGGGGACAGGCGGTGCGGCGGCACCGGCACGGGCACCTCGGCGGTGTCCCGGTCGACACCCGCCCACGCCTTCGCCGCGCGTGCCAGGGCGTCCTCCAGCAACACCGCCGGGTCCGCTCCCTCCAACTCGCCCGACGGGGCGAACGGGTCGAAGTCGGGGCCGGGTTCGCCGGTCAGGGCGGCGGCGAAGCCGATCTGGTCGCCGACGGCGTGCTGGAAGACCTGGGTGACGGTCCACTCCCCGCACGGCGTGGGCAGGTCCCAGCCGTCGGCGGGGACGGCGCGGACCGCCGTGCGGAGTGCCTCGTGGGAGGCGTCCAGGACGTCCCAGCCACTGGAGATCGTGCCCTCGCTCATCGTGGAACCCTCCTACCTGGTGCGTGCACCATGCCGATGGTTGTCGTCATGCGTCCACACTCTGTCGTCCGCGGACGGGGATCACCAGGCCATCTCGCCGTGCCGGTCGCGGAAGGTCCCGGTCGGTCCGTCCGCCCCGACGGTGGCGAGTTCGACGATCGCGTCGGTCCCCTCGGTCACCGACTGCGGCCCGCTGTGCCCGTTGAAGTCGGTCGCGGTGTAGCCGGGGTCGGCGGCGTTCACCCTCATGTCCGGCCAGGACTTCGCGTACTGCGTGGTCAGCATGGTCACGGCCGCCTTCGACGCCGTGTAGAGCGGCGCGAGGTTCCTCGACTCGACGCGCCCGGCGTCATGCGTGGCCGTGAACGACCCCATGCCGCTGGAGACGTTGACGATGACGGGGTGCGCGGACTTGCGCAGCAGCGGCAGGAACGCGTGCGTCACCCGGACGATCCCCACGACGTTGACCTCGAACACCTCGGCGGCATCGGCGGCCGTGAGCCGGTCGGCGGGGATGTGCGGGCCGAAGACGCCGGCGTTGTTGACGAGGACGTCGATGCCGCCCTCGCGCGCCTCGATGTCGGCGGCGGCCTCGGCCACCGACGCGTCGTCCGTCACGTCGATCCGGACGAAGCGGGCGCCGAGCGCGTCGGCGGCCGCCCGGCCGCGCTCGGGGTCACGCGCGCCGATGAGGACGGTGTGACCGGTCTCGATCAGGCGGCGGGCGGTCTCGTACCCGAGGGACTTGTTGGCACCTGTGATGAATGTGATCGTCATGCGTCCACTCTGGGTCCGTGTAGAGCGGCCAACCAGTGCCCTGGGTGACGGTAGGACCGCCAGTACCAGGCACGGCGCAGGCCCGGCGGACACAATGGGTGCGTGGACGAGACCCTGGGCACGGCACTGCACCGCTGGCGCGACCGGCTTGCTCCGGCCGATGTCGGACTGACCGCTCGGCCCGGACGGCGTGCGGTGGGGTTGCGCCGTGAGGAACTGGCCGAACTCGCCGGACTGTCGGTCGACTACGTGATCCGCCTGGAGCAGGGCCGAGCCGGCAACCCCTCGGCGCAGGTCGTCGCGAGCCTGACCAGGGCACTGCAGCTGCAGCCCACGGAGCGCGATCACGCCTATCGGCTGGCCGGCCTTCTGCCTCCCCAGGAGGGAACGGTCTCCACGCATGTTCCGGCCGGGGTCCAGCGGATGCTGGCCCGTCTCGGCGAGTTCCCCGTGGGCGTGTTCAGCGCCGACTGGACCCTGCTGTCCTGGACCCCGGCGTGGTCGGTGCTGATGGGCGATCCCGGCGCACGGACCCACCGCGAGCGCAACCTGACACGGTCGGTCTTCGCCACCGGGGCCGGGCGGCTCGCGTCCTGGCCCGTGCTCCAGGACGACGACGCACTCAAACCAGCCCTCGTCGCCGACCTGCGCACGGCTCTCGTCGACCACCCGCACGACCGCGACCTGGCCGACCTCGTGGTGGAACTGCGCTCCACCAGCGCGGAGTTCGCCCGCCTGTGGGAGGAGGGCAGGGCCGGCCCGCACGTCTCGGCCCGCAAGACCGTCGTCCACCCCGAGGTCGGAGAGGTGATCTGCGACTGCGACGTGCTCACCGTCCCGGGCTGCGACATCCGACTCGTCGTCTACACGGTGGCGGCGGGTTCCCCCGACGCGGAGAAGCTGGAGTTCCTCCGGGTCACGAACGGCGCCCGCGCCGACGGCACCGCGTCCTCCGGACCCGGCCTCCTCTCCACACCGTGACCATCGGCCCGGCCGGACAGCAGGCGTTCCGCGCGGCCGGCGCTCCCAGCGACCGAGGGCCTGCCCGTCAGGGCCGGGTCGGCCTCACCTTCTTCTCCGTGCCGTTCACCCGCACGGTGACCTTCTTCTTCCGGTCCGGTGCCCGGTCCGCGACGATCTCGTACGACGTGACCTTGCCGTCGCGCCACTCGCAGCGGACCTCGTAGCCGCCGCGTGCGCGGAGCCCGGTGAAGGAACCCTTCGCCTTCCAGTCGTCGGGGAGGGCGGGCAGCAGGTCGATGACCCCGTCGTGGCTCTGCAGGAGCATCTCGGCCACGGCGCCGGAGATGCCGAAGTTGCCGTCCATCTGGAAGGGCGGGTGGTTGCAGAACAGGTTGGGCAGCGTGTTGTAGGTCAGCAGCCCGCGCAGCATGACCTGGGCGCGCTGTCCGTCGCCGAGGCGGGCGAAGAGGGCCGCCCGCCAGGGCCAGGTCCATGAGCGGCGGCTGTCGCCCGACACCGTCGCGGCCGTGAACGGGACGCCGTCCTTCTCCCCGCACCGGGCTTTGAGCGAGACCAGCGCGGCGGCCGCGAAGTCGCGCTCCTTCGGGGTGATCTGACGGCCCGGGTAGACCGCGAAGAGGTGCGAGGTGTGGCGGTGGATGTCGGTGGGGCTGTCGATGTCCTCCTGCCACTCCTGCAACTGGCCCCACTTGCCGATCTTGTTGGGTGCGAGGCGCTCCTGCATGTCGGCGACCTTGGCCCGGTAGGCGGGGTCCGCGTCCAGGACCGCCTCGCAGTCGAGGTAGTTCTGGAACAGGTCCCAGATGATCTGCTGGTCGTACATGACGCCGTCCTCGCGCGGCCCGTGCTCGGGTGACCAGCCGTCCGGCGCGACGAGGAGTCCGTCCGCGCGCTCCTTGAGGTGGTCCTCCCAGAACTCGCAGATCTCCTTGATCATCGGATGGGCGACGGTGCGCAGGTAGTCCATGTCCTGGGTGAACGCCCAGTGCTCGTAGAGATGTTGGGCGTACCAGGCGCTGGCGACGGTGTTCCACTCCCAGGCGTTGCCGCCGAAGATGCTCTGGCTGGTGCGGGCGGTCCAGCCGCGGGTGCGGGCGCCGAAGGCGTTGCGGGTCGCCACGCGGCTGGGCACCGCCACCTGCTCGATGAAGGCGACGAGCGCCTTGTGGCACTCCGACAGGTTCGTCGTCTCCGCCCCCCAGTAGTTCATCTGGATGTTGATGTTGGTGTGGTAGTCGGATGCCCACGCCGGCTGGTTGCTGTCGTTCCACAGGCCCTGGAGGTTGGCGGGCAGGCCGTCGGGGCGGGAGGAGCTGATGAGCAGGTAGCGGCCGTAGTCGAACATGGCCTGTTCGAGCGTCGGGTCCGCCTTGCCCGCCGCGTAGCGGGCCAGCCGGGCGGCGGTCGGCAGGGCCATGACGCCGGCGTCCGAGGTGCCCCAGTCGACCGAGACGCGGTTCATCAGGGCGCGTGTCCGCGAGATGTGCCGGTCGCGCAGCCGGGCGTAGGGCCGGGCCGCCGCCTTGGCGAGCGCCCGGTCGACGGCCGCCCGCGGATCGCCGCCGCGCCATCCGGCCGCGGCGTCGAGCCTGTAGTCGGTACGGGCGTCGAGGAGCAGCGTCAGTGTGGTGCAGTCGCTGAACCGGAGCGTCGAGCCGTCGACGTCGAAGTCGCCGTCGGTGTCCACGACCCGGACGGTGCAGGCGTGCTTGAGGCCGTTGCCCATGACGCCGGCGAAGGAGATCCGCCGGGCGTCGGCGTCGACGGAGGTCGGGGCCCGGTCCTGGCCGGACGTCAGGGCGATCGCTCCGGAGAGTCCGCGGGGGCTGTCCGAGGTGTAGCGGAAGACCATGACGTCCGCCGAGCGGACGGCGAACGCCTCGCGCAGGACGCGCCGTCCGGGCGGGCCGAAACGGGTGACGTGCAGGCCCTTGACGAAGTCGAGACCGCGCTCGTAGTCGACGACCGTCCGTTGCGCGCGCGTGTCGAAGTCCGCGCCCGTCAGCGCGATCTCCGCGATCTGGAGACCGGTCGCGGAGGCGCCGGAGGCGAGGGTGAGCCGGTAGACGCGGTAGGCCGTGCTGTTGCCGATCCGGAAGGTCCGCCTCTCCCCGCGGCCGCCGAAGGGCTCCTGGGGGTTCTGTGTGTCGAGGGTCGTCCACGCGTGCCCGTCCTGCGACGCCTCCAGGTGCCACCGCCGGGGGTCCTCCTGGGGCCGGTCGGGGGCCGAGGTGAGGGTGTACGCGGTGACGACGGCGGCACGGGTCAGGTCGGCCTGCCAGACGACGGCCGGTGCGGGGGAGCCGACGCGCCAGACGGTGGCCGGATCACCGTCCACCGAGCGCGAGATGTCCGTGGCACGGGCACCCGCCCCGGTTCCGGCCCCGGCTCCTGCGGAGTGGCCGCTCGGCGACGACAGGTAGGTCGCGCCGGCACCGCCCAGGTCGACTCCGGCGAGGCCGATCTCGCTCACCTGGAAGTGGCTGACGCCGGCCTTGGGGACGAAGTCGAACCGGTAGAAGCGGTAGGCGGCGCTGTCTGTGCAGGTGAACTCCTTCGTCTGGAAACGGTTCTCGAAGGGCGCGTCCAGGGTGCGGCGGTCCAGCGGGGTCCAGGTGTCACCGTCGGCGGAACCCGAGAAGGTCCATTCCTGGGGGTCGCGCTGCGGAACGTCGTTGGCGCTGGTCAGCCGGTACGAGGCGACCGCGACGGGGTCGGGCAGCTCGACCTGCCAGCGCACCTTCGCACCGGGCCCGTCGATGCACCACTTGGTGGCCGGGGCACCGTCGCAGGTCTTGTCGACGCCTTCCGACGGGGAGCTGTTGTACGGGCCGCCGGGGGCCGTGACCTTGGGACGCGGGCGGGAGGCGAAGGTGACGACGAGGTCACCGAAGTTCCGGTAGGAACCGAAGCCGTTCATGCCGGTGTCGAAGTCGCTGTCCGGTTTGCCGGCGAGGGCGTTGTCGTAGTTGTTGACCCCTCCCCACAGACTCTGCTCGTTGAACTGGATGCGTTCCTCGTCGGGATCGCCGAAGAGCATGGCGCCGAGCCGGCCGTTGCCGATCGGCAGTGCCTGCGACTGCCAGTCCGTGGCGGGGACCCGGTAGGTCAGCGCCTTGCGGGAGAGGGTCGGCCACGGGGCGGGCGCCGAGGCGTCGGCCCCGGCGGCGACGGCTGGGTCCACGGGGGTGCCTCCGGTCAGCTGGGTGATCAACGGCGCGAAGGCGAGGGCGCCGCCGAACTTGAGGATGCTCCGTCGCTGCGGTTCGGATTCATTGATCACAGTAAGATCTCCCAGCCCATTCATCGGCTCTTTCGTGCGGAAATGCCAGCCACATCGGCCTCCGCCGTGGGCGCGATCATCGTCTCCGGTCGATAGATCGGATGTCTAGAGGAAGGTGGCAGCTAATCCCCGAGGCCGTCGCCGCGGGCGTGACCCGGCCGGGCCGAGACCGGCCCCCTGCCTCCACGGCCGTACCCCATGCACGGGCCCTCGCCGCCGACGGCTCCGACGGGACGTCAACTCGAAGGCAGATCAGGCCAGTTGCACAGCCCAGAGAGGCGCTGTGCGGTACGGCGGAGGCATGCCGCGGTCCTTCCCGCACACGGAACCGATCCCTCCGCCGTCCCGGAGGCGGGGGCCGCCCTCCCCCGCCTTCCCGGCGGCGGCGAAACCTGTCGGTAAAGGCAACTATGCTCCCGCCCATGAACGAGGACGACAGAGGGCCCGAAAGACGAGTCGTCGACGGGCGCTTCGAGTTGGAGACCCGCCTCGGCGGCGGTGGGATGGGGACGGTCTGGCGGGCCAGGGACCTGGTGCTGCACAGGCTCGTGGCCGTCAAGGAGGTCCGCCCGCCCGACCGGGACCTCGCGGAGTACGACCCCGAGGGCGCCCGGCTGCTGCGCGAACGTGTCCTGCGCGAGGCCCGCGCCCTGGCCCGCATCGACCATCCGAACGTCGTCACCATCCACCACATAGTCGACGGCGGTGAGGGCACCTACCCGTGGATCGTGATGGAGATGGTCAGCGGTGGCTCGCTGGCGGACCGGCTTGCCGAGGGCCCGATGGCGCCGGCGGAGGCGACCCGGATCGGCCGGCAGGTGCTGGCCGCGCTCACCGCCGCGCACGACGCCGGCATCCAGCACCGGGACGTCAAGCCCGCCAATGTGCTCATGCGCCCCGACGGGCGTCCCGTCCTCACCGACTTCGGTATCGCCGCGATCCGTGAGACGAGCGGTCTCACCGCCACCGGCTCCGTCATCGGCACCCCCGACTTCATGGCACCGGAACGCATCTCCGGGCACGAGGGCGGCTCCGCCTCCGACCTGTGGTCCCTGGCGATGATGCTCTACACCGCGGTGGAGGGCCACCACCCGCTGCGCCGGGGCAGCACATTGGCCACCCTCGCCGCGGTCCTCAACGACGACGTGGTGCCTCCGGTGCGCGCCGGCGCCCTGGGCGACGTCCTGATGAGCGTCCTCGTACGGGATCCGGCAGCACGCCCGTCGGCCGCGGTGTTCGACCAGCGGCTCGCCGAGATCGAGGCCGGGCCGGCTTCCGCCGGGGCCGCCCTGTCCGAGCCCACGTCCTTTCCGCTGACCCCGCCGACGCCCGCCACCGCCCCGGTGTCTCCGTATTCGGGCGGCTTCACCTCGCCGGGCGCGTTCACCCCCTCCGACGCCGCTCCGACGCCCCCGGTCGGGCTCGGCAAGAGCGCCGGCGACCCGGCGCGGGCCACGACCGCCGGTTTCGGCCCGCCGCCGTCGCCGTACCAGCCGTCCGCGGGGTATCTCCCGCACCAGCGGGTGACCGCGCCCGTGGGGCCGCCCCGTCCGCGCGGACGGCGTACGGGCTTCGTGCTGAGCATGACCGGAGTCTCCCTCGCCGGTGCCCTGCTCCTGCTGTGGTGGCTGCTGCCCCACGGGGACGACGGCGACTCGGACGCGAAGGGCTCGCCCACCGGCTCCCCGACCGCGTCGGGCACCAGGTCGACCCCCAAGTCGACCTCCTCACCGGCCGACGCCGACCCCACGGCGGAGCGGACGAAGGACACCACGGAGCCCGGCGACATGCTGACTCCGGACGGCATCCGCACCGCGATCAAGGCGTTCAAGGAGGAGACCGGCCGCACCACCTTCGGCGACTTCTCCGTCTACCCGGACTTCGTGTCGGCCCAGCTGATGGTCAAGGGCAGTGACAAGAAGTACGACTCGTACACCTACCGTCCGGGGCAGGGCGTCGAGAAGGGCATCATCAAGGGCACCTTGTCCGGCGGTGAACAGCCCGTCGACCTCGACGACTTCGACTGGGACAAGGTGCCCGCGCTCCTGAAGGAGGCGGAGAAGAAGCTCAACGTCCCCGACCCGGAGAACCGTTACCTGCTGGTGAGGCAGCCCAACGACATCTTCGACACCCCGGCGGGGATGGCCGTCTACTTCAGCGACGAGTACAGCCAGTCCGGTTACCTGGAGGCCGACCCCAAGGGCAAGGTGACCCGCGTCTACCCCGCGGAGAGCTGACCCGCGCGGCTCCCCCGCGGCCGCGGCACCGAAATCGTCTCGCCCGTGATCACCTCGTCGGGTACGGTCGCCGGGTTGTCCTCCGCCGCCGGAGGCCGTGCGACGCGCGCGGGCGGCCTCCGGCGGCGGTCCTCCGGCTGAGAGAAGGTTTCGTCACATGGCATGTCGTATCAGTGAACTCGTGCTCGGCTGCCGCGAACCAGAGGTGCTGGCGCGGTTCTGGTGCGAGGTCCTGGACTACGTGGTCCTCGACCGCGAGGACGACGGCACGCTGGAGATCGGGCCGCGCGAGGGATTCGGCGGTCCCCAGCCGACGATCATCCTCAGCTACCGGGAGGAGCCGGAGCCGGGCAAGTCGCGGCTGCACATCGACGTCAACGCCACCGACCGTGACCAGGACGCCGAACTCGAACGGCTGCTGAAGCTCGGTGCGCGCCCGGCCGACATCGGACAGACCGGCGACGAGCAGTGGCACGTCCTGACCGACCCCGAGGGCAATGAGTTCTGCCTGCTCAAGGCGCGCCTCAACCCGCTCTGACGGACGGCCGCTCAGGGCCGCCGGCCGGCGCCGCCCGGGGTGAGGGCCGGCCGGGTGTCCGCCTGCTGCAGTTCCGCCAGCAGTTCGCGCTGACCGGCGAGCAGTTCGGTCAGGATGCGGCGGGCCGCGCGCAGCAGGTCGGCCACGTCGCCGCCGGCGAGTGCGTAGCTGACGGTGGAGCCCTCGCGGATGGAGATCACGATCCCCGAGCGGCGCAGTACCGCCAACTGCTGGGAGAGGCTGGACGGTTCGATGTCGATCTCGTTCAGCAGGTCGCGTACGGCGAGGGGGCCGCCCTGCAGCAGTTCCAGGACCCGGATGCGGACCGGGTGCCCGAGCATGCGGAAGAACTCGGCCTTGGCCTGGTAGAGGGGGACCTGCATGAGATTCGCTCACTCCCTGGCGCGTGACGGGTTCATCCCGGGCGCGGTGGCCCGTGGGCGCCACCGCGTTGTCGGCAGTGCGGAAGACGTGGTGCGGTCCATCCTCGTGGATCCGGCGCCGCACACCCAGGGGATTGACCTGATCTGGATATGCCCAGTTGAAGAAGTCTTCAAGTCATGGGCGTGCGGCGCCGCGCATCACGGAGGTGTCTACACGTCGAGTTCGGCCCCGATGCGCCTGAGCTGATGGCGGGCCATCGCCAGGTTCGACTTCCCCCGGTCGAGCACGAGGTAGAGGAACAGCCCGTTGCCTCCGCGGCCCTTGAGCGGCTGGATGATGTGGTACTGGCTGCCGAGGGTGATCAGCATGTCCTCGATCGCACCCGTGAGTCCGAGGTGCTCCATCGTGCGGGTCTTGGCGCGGATCACGTCCGTGTTGCCCGCCGCCGCGATCGTCAGGTCGAGGTCCTTGCCTCCCCCCAGCGTGCCCAGCGCCATACCACTGGTGTAGTCGACCAGCGCGGTCCCCAATGCGCCCTCGATCGACGTCATGATCTCCTTCAGGGAAATCTCGGCATTGCTCATGACAGCGTCTCCTCTGGTCGATGCGCGGCTCGGGCGTCACCCTTGCGCCGCCGGGTGCAAGGACCCTACGAAGACCTGCCGACCGAGACTCCCGAAGTTCCGCTACTGCACGAGCGAGCCCGAAATTGCCGGATCATCACATCATTGGCGATCGCTGATGACCGGGAGACGGTTCATCCGTGTCAGGCGGCCCGTGTCGTGCGACGCGTGTCGTGCGGCCTGTGTCGGGCCGCACGACGGGCACGGCACGACGCCGAGGCTCCGACGCGTGCGCGCGTCGGAGCCTCGGCGTCGACGGACCGGACCGGACCAGGTCGGGTCGGCGGGTCCGCCCGGGTCAGGCCAGACCGAACCGCTCGGCGTGCACCTGCGCGCGGGGAACCTCCAGTCCCCGCAGGGCGGCGAGCACGGCCGAGGTCATCCCGGGCGGGCCGCAGACGTAGGTGTCGCGCTCGGCGATGTCGGGGACCAGGGCCCGCAGGTTCTCCGGCTCGAAGGGTGAGCTGCCCTGGTCCCGGCTGCCGGTGAGCAGATGGAGCCGCCCGCCGCGGGCCTCGACGAGCGTGCGCACCTCGTCGACGAGTACGGCGTCGTCCTCGGCGCGCACCCGGTAGAGCACGACGACGTCACCGGCCGCCTCCTCCTCCAGCAGCGCACGGACCGGCGTGATCCCCACGCCGCCGGCTATCAGCAGGGCGCCGGGCCGGGTGCGGTGCAGCGAGGTGAACGCCCCGTACGGTCCCTCGACGAACGCGCGCGTCCCGATCGGCAGGTGCCGCAGGCCGGCGCTGGTGGTGCCGGATGCCTTCGCGGTCAGGCGCAGCGTACGGCCGTCGGGGGCCGCCGACAGAGAGAAGGGGTTCGCCGTCCACCAGGAGTTGTGTCCCGGGAAGCGCCAGAAGCAGAACTGGCCCGCCCGGGCGGGCAGCCTGTCCAGGTGACGTCCGGTGACGTGCACCGACACGACCTCGTCCGACTCCGGCACCACGGCCACGACCTCGAAGTGGTGGTAGGCGTTGCGCCACACGGGCAGCACGATCCGGCCGACCAGCAGGGAGCCGAACGCGAACAGCCACAGGGCCCACCAGTAGATCTCCGCGGCCGCGGAGGAGGTGAAGGTGGTGGTCTCCTGCAGCTGGTGGACGAAGGCCAGGCCCAGCGCCACGTACAGCAGCAGGTGCAGGGCGTGCCAGGTCTCGTACCGCAGCCGCCGTCGCACCTGACGGGCGGAGACCGCGGCGATCACGACGACGATCGCCGCGGCCAGCATCCCCAGCAGCGAGGCCGGTACTCCGGCCAGCGCGAAGAAGGTCTTCGTCATCGACGCGTCGTCGAGCGTCGCGTAGCCCAGCACCACCAGGACGGCGTGCGTCAGCAGGGTCCACAGCAGGGTGAAGCCGACCCACCGGTGCCACACCGTCAGCCGGTCCATGCCTATACGGCGGTCCAGCCACGGCAGCCGGGCCACGAGCAGCAGTTGGAACAGCATCAGCACGGCCGCGTGCAGACCGAAGAACTTGGCGACCGTGAGCACCCCGTTCTTGCCGGTCCCCGCGGTGAGGAACAGGACCTCGACGATCACCAAGTTGACGATGACGAACGTCCACAGCACCCACCGCGCCGCAACCACAGGGGGTACGGCGGCTCTTGGCACCCCTGAAATCGTCGCCTCCACGGGCTTTCCCTTCTCTGTCCCAGTGATGTACTCGCGCCCGGCCCCCACGAGGCCGCGCGGACCGGGCGTTTCCGACCGGATACGGCACCGCTCGGGGGCAAGAATAGGAAATCCGACGTGAACCAGACCCAGTTCGGCCTCAATCGTTCTTGCTTTCGGTATTCCTGCCCAGTGGGCTCCCGGACTCTAGTCCCACCCGTCGGCCGTTCCGGTGTCCGTCGCCCGGTACGCTGCGTGATTAAGGTCTTAATCACAAGCCGTCACAGGGCTGTTGGAACACGACAGGCGCTGTTGGGGTACATATGAGAAGCTCGCGTGTCTGGCAGCGCCCCACGCTCGACGCCGTGGCCACGCACGCCGGGGTGTCCACGGCCACGGTGTCGAACGCGCTCAACGGAACCGGCCGGCTGTCCGAGGCGACCAGGCAGCGTGTGCTCGCCGCGGCGCGCGAACTCGGTTACGCCCCGGTCGGCACGAACCGGACCCTGGCCCGCGGCGGCACGGGCGTACTCGGTCTGACCATGACGGCGTACGGGGATCTGCCCGTCGCGTACACCGAGATCCCGTACTACGCGCAGCTGGCGCTGAGCGCCACCGCCGCGGCGCACGAGCGCGGCTTCCTGCTGATGGTGATGCCGAACTCTCTGTCGCGGCGGATGTGGCTCAACACCCCGGTGGACGGCGTCGTCCACATGGATCCGCGTGCCGACGATCCGGTGCGCACCCTCCTGCGGGAGCGCGGCATCCCCATCGTCTGCGACGGCCGGCCGCCGCAGCCGCACTGGTGCGACGCGTGGGTGGACACCGACCATGACACCGGACTGCGTCTCCTGCTCGACCACCTCTCCGAGTCCGGAGCCCGGCGGATCGGGCTCTCCCTGCCGGTCCACGACGCCGCGTACCCGCGTCTGATCGAACGTGCCTACGCGTCCTGGTGCGCCGAGCACGACCTGCCCCGCCTCGTCGAGGAGTATGCCTCCGTGCCCGACTACTTCCGGGCCGAACGCGAGGCGGTGGGCCGGCTGCTCGACCGCGATCCACGCCCCGACGCCGTCATCGGCGTCTACTCCGACTCCGGTCACAACATCCTCGCGGCCTCGCGGCGGCACGGGCTCCGGGTGCCCCAGGATCTGCTGGTGGCGTGCGTCAGCGAGGACGCGGACTACGCGACGACGGCCCCGCCCGTCACCACGCTCAGCCTCCGCCCGGACCGGCTGGGCGAGGAGGCGATCGACCTGCTGATCGCTCTCGTCAACGGCCGCGTCGGTGTGGACCGGCGCCGGCTCGTCCAGCCGGTCCTGGTCCCGCGGCGGTCCTCCGGTCCCGTTACTGCCCGTCGGCGACGACGTCCCAGTGCTCGATGATCTTCCCGTCGACCACGCGGAAGAGGTCCGCGACGACGTGGTCGACGCTGAAGACCCACACCAGGTCCCCGTCGGCGAGGGTGTTGCCGAACCGGGTCCGGCCGCCCGCGCCTGGTGAGGCGCTCGCGCCGGACTTGTCGTTCGCGGAAGGGGCGTCCTCGGTGGCCTGGCGCAGCAGCCGCTTCAGCGGGCCCGTGCCGTTCGGGATCATCGGGTTGTGCTGGTAGTACCGCGGATCCCATTTCCTGTCGATCACGGTCACGTCGCCGTCGGACAGCTCACGGTACGCGGTGACCGCGAACTTCCGGTTCCTCTCCTCCTGTGCCTCCGACAGGGACGGGGCTCCCTTCGGGTACCTGTACGCGTCACCGAACAGGGAGTTCCCACTGGCCGTCTTCGGCGGCACGGTCTGGGTGATGCCCCAGTGTTCGACGAGCTTGCCGCGGGCGACCCGGTACAGGTCCGCCCTGGCCACCCCGGTGGCCTCGTCCGCCGGGGTGGCCGACGCCTGCCAGTGCACGGCCACCAGGTCGCCGTCGGCGGCCACGTGCTTGACGGTGGCCACCGCGCCGGGAATCCTCGCCCTCAGGTTCGCGAACTGCTCGATCTGTCCCCCGGCTCCGCCGGACACCGACTTCTCGTGCTGGACGAAGCCGGCGGCGACGAGTTCGGTCACCACGTCGCTCCTGTTCTTGTTGAACGCCTGCGCGTACAGACGCAGCACGAGCGCCTTGTTCCGCTCCTCGGCCGAGGCCGAGGAGCGGGCCGCCGAGGACGGGGCGGAGGCGGGGGACGAGCTGGACGCGGAGGACCGCGTGGTGCCGGACGTGCCGGCGCAGGCGGTCGCGAGGCAGGCCACGGCGGCGAGCCAGGGCAGGGTCTTGCGGTGTCTCACGTGCTCTCCTGTGGACGGTCGACGTCTGTCGACGGGATGCCGCGACGCTCACGGAACGCGTCTGGCTCCATCCCATCGCGCCGCTGTCCGGCGTTCACTCCGCCGACCGGCGGGACGCACCCCGCCGACAGGCCGGGCCCCGGTCCTCCGAAAGATGCACCTGCCGCGCCCGTCGGGCGGGGCAGGTGCGCGCGAGCCGATCAGAACGGGCAGGTGTCCATCCAGCGCGTGACCAGGGCGGTGTTGTTCTTGTCCGCTTCCCGCGCGGCTCCGCACAGGAACGGGCCGAAGCGGGTGTCGGCACGCAGCCAGAGGCTGAGGAACGACACGATCCACTTGCCTTGCCTGGCCTTGTCGCCGTAACCCGTCATCGGGCACAGATGGTCGCCCGGCACCTCGACATAGAGCTTCTCGGCCCGGGACATGGAGGTGTACCAGGGCACCGCGTAGGTGTTGCCGTGGGCCACCGGATCGCTCTGGCAGGTCAGGAAGAACGTGGGGTCGGTGACCTGGGAGAAGTTCATGTTCGGGTAGTAGGGGGCCGTGGGCACACCTGCCCGGAAGCGCGCGTCGTCCCGCAGGGCCGCCATGACACCGCCGCCGCCCATCGAGTGCCCGACCGCCCCGAGCGTGCCGTCGAGCTTCCCGGACAGCGGGTTGCCCGTGGTGTCGCCGAGCGCGAGCAACTGGGTGCCTGCCGCCGAGATCTGACGGCCGCGCGACGCGGGATCGTCGAGGAGGGTGGTGGTCCCGACGTTCAGCACCACGAAACCCCAGGAGGCGAGGCGGGGTGCGAGCCACCGCAGGTTCTCCTGCGTGCCCTGGTAGCCCGGCATCAGGACGACGCCCGGGTACGCGCCGCCGCTCGTGGGGTACGTGACCGTGCCGGAGCCGTACCCGCTGGGGCTGGGGACGGTGTAGGCGGCGGTGGGCAGCGGCCCGGCGGCGGCTTCCAGGGCGGCCGTCGTCGGGTCCGGGATCGTGCCGTCCGACGGGGTGCCGCCCCCGGAGCCGTACACCTGGAACTCCCACAGCGAGTAGCCGTAGAGGGTCCCCCGCTGGGTGCCCTGCAGGCGGACGTATCGTCCCGTGCCGTTCACGTCGAGGGTCTGCACTCCCCCGGCACCCGTCGTGGTCGAGTGGACGGTGGTCCAGGCGGTGCCGTCGTCGGAGGTCTGGATCCGGAACGTGCGGGCGTAGGCGGCCTCCCAGCGCAGGACGACCCGGCTGAGGGTGGCGGTGGCGCCCAGGTCGACCTGCAGCCACTGCGGATCGCCGAACGTGCTCGACCAGCGTGTGCCGGTGTCGCCGTCCACCGCCGCCGACGCGGGAGTGGACTCCTTCTCGGTGGACGAGGCGGTCGCGGGTCTGCCCTGGGAGAGCAGGTCGGCCGCGGCCGCCGGCGGGGCGGCGGCCGTCAGCAGGGCCAGGGCCAGGCCGATGGTGGTCGCGAGGGAGATCAGTGACGTCATGGCGCGGGACCGGGACCGGGACCGCGACGGGGCGGCCGGGTGGGGTGGACGACGGTAGGGACGCATTGCTTTACCTCCGGATAGCGGTGAGCGCGGTAACCGGACAGCGAGGTGCGCCCGCGCTGGGGAGCACGGGCGGGAGCCCGCCGGATTGTGAGCTGTCGCAGCGCGGAAGGAAAGAGCCGGAAGGAAAGAGCCGGGAGGAGAGACGTGCGGCGGAGAGAGGGCGGACGGGGCCGGGAGGCCGGCCGGCGCCGCTAGCGGGTCTGGTCGAACAGCCAGTCGATGACCACGTCGTTCTCGTAGGTCTGGGCCCAGGCGAGGTGGGGGTTCACGGGTGTCGTGCCGGGCGGGTAACTCGTGAACAGGACGTGGCTGCCCGTGGCCCGGGCCTGCCGCAGAAGTGCCCGGGACCGGGCCTCGAACTCCGCCTTCGGCAGGTCGTTGGCCCACTCCCCGCGGGTGACGGGTGCGCCGGCGGTCTCCAGCGCGTTCATCAGTGTCCAGGTGCCGGGCCTGCCGAACCGGCCCTCGCGATAGGGGACGACCGGGTCGTCGACGGAGTGGTCGGCCCAGATCGGGATGTGCGTGATCCTCTCCATGGCCGCCGTCTCGCCCCACCCGGCCGTGGGCAGGGCCGCCGCGAACATGTCGGGCCGCTTCGCCAGCAGGCTGTAGATGCCGCGCCCGCCCGAGGACAGGCCGACGACGTAGAGCCGCGCCGTGTCGACGGTGCGGGAGTGTTCGCTCACGAAGGTCTCGACGAGTTCGATCAGCGCGGCCTGCACCCGGGCGTCGGTCCAGTCCGTGCCGTCGGGCCCGTCCATGGGCCGCGGCAGGGGAATCTGCGGCGCGAGCACGAACGCGGGGTCGCGGCGCTGTCGTTCAGGTTCGGCGAACGTGACCGCGATCCGGTTGGACGTCAGCTGGGTCATGTTGTTGTCGGCCACCTCGCCACCGCCGTGCAGGGTGACGACGAGCGGGTACCGGGTGCGCGCCCGCGGGTTCCGCAGGAAGCGCGCGGGCCGGTACAGCCGGAAGTCGAGTTCGAAGCCCGTCGAGTCGGTGAAGGAGCCCGCGGCGAAGTCGTCGACCACGGGAGTGACGACGCCGTCGTTCCGGATCGCGAACGGACCGGCCCTGAGCACCGGTTCGCCCTCGGGGGTGTGCACGTCCGCCACCTGTCCGACGGAGTAGGCACGGTCGAGCGGAAGGGGGTCGGTGGCGGCGGCCCGCGCGTTGGGGTCGTTCGGGTCGAGTTCCAGGATCAGGCGGTCGCCCGGCCGCCCCGGGCGGGACCGGTGGTCCACGTCGGCGGTGGTGTGGGAGTAGACCCGGAGCACCGTACGGGCGGCTGTTCGTCCGCCCACGGTGGCCGTGACCCGGAAGGCCGAGGGCGGGATCACCGTACCGCCGAGGTCGATGCGCTGGGCGTACTGGAGGGCGACGGCCGCGACCAGCCAGTTGTTCCTCGGCGTCACCCGGGTGACCAGGTCGGTCCGCAGGACTTCGGGTCGTCCGGGCGTCGGCCGTCGCTCGTCCGCCGTGACGGTCGGGATGTCGTCGGCCGACGCGGGTGCCGTGCTCACGGCCGGCGCGACGACCGCGCCCGCGGTGCCCGCGAGCACCGTACGTCTGGTGATCCTTCTCATGCGTCCTCGTCTCGGTCGGCGGGGGCACCCGGCTCGGGTGCCTGAACGTGTGGCGCTGCTCCGAACTCCCGTAAGGGCTGGACGTGTTGACAGGTCACAGGGGGATCGCGCCGGTCAGCAGGGCTCCGGCGGTCATGACGAGGGTGGTGGCGAAGGCCCAGCGGAAGATGAAGCGCTGGTGGTCGCCGAGCGACACACCGCTCATGCCGACCAGGATGAACGTGGACGCGGTGAGCGGACTGAGCGGGAACCCCGTGGTCATCTGGCCGAGGACGGCGGCCCGGGCGACCTCGGCCGGGTCCGTGCCGAACCCGTTCGCGGTCTCGGCGAGGACCGGCAGCACCCCGAAGTAGTAGGCGTCCGGGGTGAAGACCAGGCTGAGCGGCATACCGGTGACGGCCACCACGACGGGCAGGTGCGCACCGAAGGAGTCGGGGACGACGGAGACGAGTGCCTCCGCCATCTCGTCGATCATCCCGGTGCCGGTGAGGATGCCGGTGAGGACGCCGGCCGCGAAGATCATCGTGGTGACCAGGACCACGCTCCTGGCGTGCCGGTCGAGCAGCGCCTGCTGCTGTTCCCAGGTGGGGTGGTTGACCAACAGCGCGATCGCGAACCCGAGGACGAACAGCACCGGCAGCGGCAGGACTTCCCGGATCAGGCAGACCAGGAGCGCGAGGGTGAGGACGAGGTTGAAGACGGTCGGCCAGGTCCGCGGCAGCGGCGGGACCCGGAGGGTGCCGGGTCCGTCGCCGGGAGAGGCAGGGAGCCGGGGCTCCCGGTCGGCCGTCTTCGCGGCGGTGGGTCCGGGGTCGTCCCGCTCGTCCCCGCTCCCACCGTCGTCCGGGGCGGATCCGGACGGGGACAGTGCGGCGAGGCGCCTGCGTTCGCGGCGGCCGAGCAGGAAGGACGCGAACAGCACCCAGGCGACGCCGAAGCCCATCGCGGGCAGTACGGGCGTGAAGACCTCGGAACTGTCCAGCTTCAGCGCGGCCATGGCCCGTACGGTGGGACCGCCCCAGGGGACCATGTTCATCACGCCCGCGCCCAGACAGACCACCCCCGACAGCACCAGGGGGTTCATGCCGAGTCTCCGGTAGACCGGGAGCAGAGCGGAGACGGTGATGAGGAAGGTGGAGGCACCGTCTCCGTCCAGGGCCACGCACAGGGTCAGCACGGCCGTGGCGACGGTGATCCTTAAGGGGTCGCCGCGCGCCACACGCAACAGACCCCGGATGAGCGGGTCGAAGAGCCCGGCGTCCACCATCAGACTGAAGTACAGGACGGCGAAGGCGATCATGATGCCGGTGGGGGCGACCCTGGACAGTCCCTGGAGTGTCAACTCGCCCAGGTCGCCCGCGAAGCCGCCGATGAGTGCCGCCGACACCGGAAGCAGGATCAGGGCCACCAGGACCGAGGCGCGTCTGGTCATGGTGAGCAACAGCAGGACGGCGATCGTGGCGAAGCCCAGGGCTGCCAGCACGGCGGCGCTCGCTTTCTCGGGGACGGCCCTCGGCGGCGGTGGGCTGGGCGGGCGGAAGCGGGCCGAGGTGTTACGCGAGAGTTTCGGAGCACGGGGGAAGCGCTGTCCAGCATCAAACCGAGATCTGTCCATGCGATAAGCGCATCAATGCTGGGGGCGCGCCCTATGCTCGTCCGCCATGGAGGCCACCACCCTGCGTCAACTGGCGGCGTACACCGCCGTCGCCCGGGCCGCGAGCTTCACCGCGGCGGCCGCGGAGATGCACGTGTCGCAGTCCTCGCTCAGTCGCGCGGTCGCGGACCTGGAGCGGCAGCTGGGTGTCCAGCTCCTGGAACGCGACACCCGCAACGTGCAGTTGACCGCGGCGGGCGTGGAGGCGCTGCGAGTCGCCGAGCAGATCGTCACCGCTCACCGGGCGGGCATGAGGGAGCTCAGGCGCTACCTGCTCGGGGAGTCGGGAGCGGTCGCCGTGGCCACCCTCCCCTCGGTCGCCGCCGTGCTGCTGCCCCGGGTGATCTCCGCCTTCCGCGAGCGCCGGCCCCAGGTCGCGGTACGCCTCCTGGACGGCCTGGAGCGGTCGGTGCTGGAACGGGTCCTGTCCGGCGACGCGGACTTCGCGCTCACCACCGTCGGGAACCCTCCGGAGCAGTTGGAGCACCGCCCCCTGGTCCGGGACCGCTTCGTCGCGGTGCTGCCGCAGGGCCACCCGCTCGCCGACCGACAGGAGATCACCTGGGAGGAGCTGGCCGGGCAGCCGTTCCTGGCCGTCGGCCGCGATTCGAGCGTGCGGCGGCTCACCGACGCGGCGTTCGCCCAGATCGACGCACACGCGGCGCCGGCGGCCGAGGCGGGCAGCGTCGCGACCGTGGGCGGACTGGTGACCGCCGGGCTGGGCGTGTCGGCCATGCCCGCGCTCGTGCTGCCGCTGATGGGTGCCGGGCCCGTCGTCTGCCGTCCGCTGGTGGACCCCGTCGTGGACCGGCGTCTGGACATCGCGCTGCGCGCCCGGCGCACGCTCCCGGCGGTGACGGAACGGTTCCTGGAGACGCTGGAGGAGTTCCGCCTCCGCCGGGACCCCCTGCCGCCCGGCGTCTCCTGGGCCTGAGCCGGCGGCGGACCTCCCGCGCATTCGATTGATGCGTTTTCCGCATGGATTGATGGCCTTCTGTTGCTCGACAGGCATTTCCCGGTTCCGGCACTCTGAGGACCCGGACGGCGACGCCCGTGCCGCACCCCACGCGGGGGCGACTCGGTCGGCGCCCCACGCGAACCGCAGGGGCGAGGGAGCGCGATCGGTGTCGGACGACGAGCAACACCCCACGGGAAGCGGTCAGTTGCGCGGGCTGAAGGTGGTCGAGTTCGCCCATGTGGTGGCCGGCCCGCTGGCGGGCTCGATGCTCGCCGACCAGGGGGCCGACGTCGTGCACGTGGAACCCCCCGGCGCCGGGGACGCGGCCCGCGCCATGGGGCCCCGGCGCGACGGCGTTCCCCTGTGGTTCAAGGTCGCCGGCCGCAACAAACGCTCGGTCACCCTCGATCTGCACCGCGAGCCCGGCCGACGCGTCGCCCACCGGCTCGTCGCCTGGGCGGACGTCGTCATCGTCACCCTGCGCGCCGGCCGCCTGCGGGACTGGGGACTCGACTGGGACTCCGTGCACCGGCTGAACCCCCGGGCCGTGCTGCTGCAGATCTCCGGCTTCGGCGCCACCTCCTCGCAGGCGGACGCCCCCGGGTTCGGCAAGGTGGGTGAGGCGCGCAGCGGAGTCGTCCACCTGACCGGCTTCCCCGACGGCCCGCCCGTCCACACCGGCTTCTCGCACGGTGACGCGGTGACGGGCCTGATGGGTGCCTACGCCGTCCTGGCCGCCCTCCACCGCCGCGACCACGACCCGGACTTCGACGGCGAGTGGATCGACCTCGCCCTCTTCGAGTCCCTGTTCCGTCTCGTCGAGTGGCAGGTCATCGTCCACGACCAGCTGGGCCAGGTCCCCGCACGCTCCGGCAACCGGTTGGCCGTCGCACCCGGAGCCGTGATCAACACCTACCGCTCGCGCGACGGCGAGTGGATCACGGTGACCTCCGCGACGCTGCGCTCGGTCCGCAACATCGCCCGCCTGCTGGGACTTCCCGAGGCGGAGTTCGCCACGGCCCGGCAACAGTACGACCGCCGCTCCCGGTTGGACGAGGGACTGCGCAGCTGGGTGGCACAGCGCGACAGCGGCGCGTGCCTGGAGGAGTTCGCCCGTGCCGAGGTCGTGGCGTCGCGGGTGTTCGACGCCGCGGACATCGCGGCCGACCCGGTGTACGCCGAACGAGAGGACATCGTCACCGTCGACGACCCCGATCTCGGCCCGGTGCGTATGCAGGCGGTGCTCCCGCACTTCCGGCAGCGCCCCGGCCGGGTCTGGCGGACGGGCCCCGCCCTCGGCCAGGACAATCACCTGGTCTACGGAACCTGGCTCGGACTCGGGGCGGACGAACTGGCCGCCCTGGAGAAGAACGATGTCATCTGAGGTGCTCCCCGGGGCCGGCACGGGAGCGGCCGGCCGGCTCCCGTTGCGCTCCCTGCTCTTCGTCCCCGGCACCCGGACGGACTGGCTGCCCAAGGCACGGGCGGCGGGCGCCGACGCCGCGGTCCTGGACCTGGAGGACGCCGTACCCGCCGCGCACAGGCTCAGCGCCCGTGCCGGGGTGTCCGAGGCCGTCGCACGGGCCGCCGACGCACCCGCGGACCAGGCGGATCCCATGGCCCTCTTCGTGCGGGTCAACCCGCTGGAGGGCTGGGCGGAGGCCGAGGAGCTGCGGGCGGTCGTACGGCCCGGACTCACCGGCGTCGTCCTGCCCAAGGTCCGCTCCGCCCGGGACGTGCGGCTCGCCGACCGGCTGCTCGGCTGGTGCGAACGGGAACAGGGGCTGCCGCCGGGCCAGGTCGCCCTGGTGCCGCTGCTGGAGACGGCACGTGCGCTGCGCGAGGCCTACGACATCGCGCGGGCCGCCCCGCGCATCGCCTACCTGGGCGCTCTCACCGCGCCCGGCGGTGACGTGGAACGCGCCGTCGGCTACCGCTGGAGTCCCGAGGGGACCGAGACGACGGCACTGCGCTCCCGCGTTCTGCTGGACGTCAGGGCGGCCGGAGTGCCGTGCCCGGTCGGCGGAGTGTGGACGCGCGTCGGCGACCTGCCGGGCCTGCGTGCCTTCGCCGAGCAGAACCGCTCCCTCGGCTACGAGGGCATGATGGCGATCCATCCCTCCCATGTCCCGGTGATCAACGAGGTGTTCTCCCCCGGGCCTGCCGAGCTCGCGCGCTGCGCGGAGCTGATCGCGGCGGTCGAAGCGGCGCAGGGGGACGGGAGGGGCGCCGTGACGTTCCGGGGCGAGATGGTCGACGAGGCCATGGCCGTCACGGCCCGTCTCGTCCTCGCACGCCACGCCGCGAGGGCCGGTGGGGCTCGCACGGGCGGCGACCGTCCGGGGTAGCCCGCCGGAGTCCTGCGTGACCGTTGTGACCGTTGTGCGGCCCGGGGGGTCACCGGCCGACTGGATCGGTCGACTCAGTCGTATGATGGGGTGTATGGCTCATGTGTCCGCGGCGGAGCGCCGCCCCCAGTTGATCAAGGCCGCCATCGACCTCATGACGAGGGAGGGCGTCGCCGCCGGGAGCACCCGTGCCATCGCCGCCGAGCTGGGCGTGGCGCAGGCGACGGTGCACTACACCTTCGGCACCAAGGAGGATCTGTACCGCGCCGTCATGGAGCAGCTCACCCACGACCTGATCACCCAGGTCCAGGCGGCCGCCCCGTCGGACGGCGGCTTCGAGGAGAGTGTCGCCTCGCTCGCCGCCGCCCTGTGGAAGACCCTGCGCGAACAGCCGACCACTCATCAGCTGCTCACCGAGCTGTCGATGTTCGCCCTGCGCACACCCCGGCTGCAGGAGGCCCTCCAGGCCCACTACGGCGAGGTGACGGCGTCGACGACGAAGCTGGTGACCGAGGCGGCCGAACGCACCGGTCACCGGCTGGCCCAGCCCGCGGAGAACCTGGCCCGGTTCTTCCTCGCCGGCTTCGACGGACTCTCCGTCCAGCACCTCTCCCTGCCCGACGAGGAGGCCGAACGCGTCGGTCTCCAGGCCCTGGTCTCGGCCGTGGTGGCCCTCGCGGGCGGCCGGCTGGAGCTGGTGACGGTCCCCGTGCTCTGACGACCGCACAAACGGTCGCCGTCCCCCTGGTTCGGTGGGGACGGCGACCGTTTCCGTGGAGGCGGGCGTATCAGGGGGCGGGCATGGGGGCGGACCGGTGCCGGCCGTGGGCCGTGGCGCCGTCCACCGTCATCCTCAGCAGGGGCAGGGAGGCGACGAACGTACCGGCGCCGAGGACGACGCCCAGCACCCCCGCACCCGCGCCGTCGAGAAGGGCACCGACGGCCAGCGGTCCGACACCCGTGCCGAGCGCGCCCGCGCCGCTGAGCGAGGCCACCAGCCGTCCGCTCGCGTCGATGAGGGAGGCGGCGGCCAGCATCTGGACCAGGACGGCCAGTTGGCAGGTCTGCCACAGGACGGCCGCGACGACGAAGAGCACCGGGTCGTGCGTGACGATCAGGGCCGTCATCGACACGGCCTGAAGGGCGACGAAGAACGCCATCGACCGCATGCGTCCGAAGCGCCGGGCGGCGAGAGGGCCCACGACGGCACCGGCGAGCGCCACCACACTGGCCGCCGCGAGGACCGCCGACACGACCGAGTGGGACATACCGGTGTGCTCGCGCCCCAGGACGGAGGTGTACGACCACGCCCCCTGGGTGACGGCCCACAGCAGCGCGGTTCCGGCGAGCAGCACGGCCGACGGCCTCGCCGGAGAGGGTTCGGCGCCCCCGAGTGACGGGCCGTCCTGTGCTCCGGGGCCGTCGGGCAGTCCGCGCACCAGCGGCCAGGCGAGCAGGCAGCCCAGTGCCATCAGCAGGAAGCCGGTGCCCCCGCCCACGTCGTGGTTGGCGGCGGCGACACCCATCAGCAGCAGTGCCGTCGCGCAGACGGTGCCGGAGACGACGACCGCCGAGGTCCGGTCGGCGTCGTCGGTGGCGGCGAGGGCGGCGGTGGCCGAGGCGTAGACCGCGCCGAGCCCGGCGCCGATCACGAGGTTGGCCAGGATCAGCAGGACGGGGTCGGAAGCGGCCGTCGCGCCGAGGAAGCCCGTCCCGGAGACGGCGAGCCCCAGGCGGGCCATCCGCACCCGCCCGGGTCGCGCGGCGCGTCCGGCGAGCAGCAGGGTGACGAGCGCGGTCGCCGTCAGCTGGGCCGCCGCGACGAGTCCCGCGCCGGAGTCCGACAGCGCGAAGCGCGAGGCGAAGTCGTCGACGAAGACGGGCATCACGTTCGCTCCCCCGTTGCCCAGGGTCACTCCGGCGACGAGCGCCACCGCGACGCCGAGGGTGAGGGCGGAGCCGCCCCGGGCGGTCATCGTCCGCTCCGGAGCGGGTGGCGGGACGGGGCGGTCGGTCCTCGGCGGAGTGCCGAGCGGGCGACAGGCATGGGAACCTCACGAGTTCGGGGCGGGAGTCAGGGTGGTGAAGGTGCGGGGCCTCGGACGAGGGGAACGTCCGAGGCCCCGCCGGAGGGCGGGCGCGGCGCGGGGCCGGCGCCGCACCGCCGTGGTCGGTCAGCCGGCCCAGACGTCCTCGACGTAGTGGCCGGATTCGGTCAGGGCGTCCAGCCATGCGGTGGCCTCGGCGTCGTCGGCGCCGGTGTTCTCGCGGTAGAGGGCCCTGAACGCCTCGCGCACCGCCGGGGCCATACGGCGGCCGTCGCCGCAGACGTGGACACGTGCGCCCGCCTCCAGCGCCGCCCAGACCTCGTCGCTCTCCTTGCCGATCCGGTCCTGCACGAAGCGGACCCCGTCCTCGGGAGCGCAGGAGAAGGCGGGCCGCATGCTGACGGCTCCGGCGGCCTCGGCGGCCTCGAACTCGGCGCGGTGCAGGTAGTCGACGTCCGGGTGGTCGCAGCCGAAGTAGCACAGCAGCGTCCCGGTGGAGCCCGCGTGACGGCGGTCGAGGACGGCGCCCCGGAAGGGCGCGAGTCCCGTGCCCGCGCTCACCAGGATCACGGAGGCGGAGGTGTCGTCGGGCAGGCGGAACGCCTCGCTGCAGGGCAGGACCCGCGCCTGCAGGGTGTCGCCCGGCCGCACGGTCTGCAGGAAGTGCGAGCCGATGCCGTGGAACATGCCCTCGCCGGCCCGGTGGGGGGCGGCGAGGAGCGACACCATCAGATCGACCTCGCCGGGTGCCGCCAGGGCGGACGAGGAGATGGAGTAGGGGCGGGGGCGCAGGACGGGGAGCAGTTCGAGGAAGCGCTCGAACGGCAGCTCGCAGGCGCGATGACGCTCCAGCAGGTCCAGGACGCTGCGTCCGGCGGCGGTCACCTGCTCGCGGAAGGTCTCGGGGTCGGCCGCGGCGAGTTCCGTCAGGGGGCGCTTCTCGGGCGGGCAGGCGGTGTGCTCGGCGAGCACGGCGATCTGCTCCCGCGTGGCGGGGTCCTGGAGTTCCACGAAGTCGGTGAGGAGACGTCGGACGGTGAGCGGGCGGTCGACGGGGAGGGTGTTGCGGCCGCGCCTGCGGGCGCGCAGCCGGACGGTGCGGTCCGGGTCGAGGCCGAACCGGTCGGTGACCCGCCGGACGAGGTGGTCCGGGTTGCGCGGGAGGACGGCCAGGTGGTCGCCGGTGCGGTAGGTGACCCCCTCGGGCAGCCGCAGCCTGAGGAAACGCTTGGAGCGGCCGAGACCGTGGGACATGTCGACCAGTTCGCGGGCGTCGAGGACCTCCATGGGCTGGACGCCGTGCCGTGCCGCGAGGCCGCCGATGACCGAGTCGGTGGTGTCCTCCAGTACGTAGAGTCCGCCCTCCGCGTCCGTGTCCGGTTGCGCCGCCACCCCGTCCTGGGCTGTTCCGTGGCGGTCGAGCAGGGTGGTCCACAGCTCGCCGGTCCAGCGGTCCACCGTGCCGGCGAAGTCGCCGGAGGCGTCCGCGGCGCCGCGCTCCAGCAGTGCGGTGGCGCCGGCCGCGCTCAGCCGCTCGTCGATGAGGGCCGGAACCCGCTGGTAGGTGGCGGCCCAGTTGCGGTCGCCGACGCCGAGGACGGCGTACCGGAGCCCGTCGAGGGAGCCGGGTGCCAGGTCGTCGAGCCACTCCATGAACCGCGTGGCGTCGTCGGTGGGCCTGCCGTTGTAGGAGGCGGCCACGATCACCACCGGCCCGTCGACGGCGGAGAGGGTGCCCGCGGCGCTGTCCAGGGAGGCGACGGTGGGGGCGAAGCCGTGCTGCTCGCCGTCCTCGGCGAGTTCACGCGCGATGCCCGCGCAGGTGCCCAGGTTGGAGCCGTGCAGCAGGGTCAGCGTGGTTCCGGCCGCCCTGCGGACCGCGGGCGGGGCCTCCCCCGCCGGGGCCCGGTCCGAGGCGACGAGCGGCAGCCGTCGCTCCCCGGCGGTGCGCCGGGCCAGGCGCAGGGTGAACTCGTCGGGCTTGATCGTGAGCGACTGCTTGATCTTCAGCTGGTAGTCGGTGTGGTCGATCAGGCGGTACCGGTGGATCACCAGCGCGAGGACGAGCGTGGCCTCGTGCAGCGCGAACTGGCGGCCGATGCAGGCGCGTTCGCCGCTGCCGAACGGTTTGAACAGGTGGACCGGCCGCTCCTGCTCCCGCTCGGGCAGGAAGCGGTCGGGGTCGAACAGCTCGACGTTCTCGCCCCAGGCGGGGTCCCGGTGCAGCTGCGGGATCAGCACCTGGATCGTCTCGCCCTCGCGCACGGCGTACCTGCCGCCGATGACGGTGTCCTCCAGGGGCTCCACGGCGTAGGCGGGAGCCGTCGGCCAGAGCCGCAGGCCCTCGTTGAGCACCTGCCTGATGTACGTCAGCTTCCCGATGTCCCCGTAGTCGGGGTCGGGGGTGTCCGTGTCGCCCCACAGAGCGTCGACCTCGGCCTGGGCCCGGGCGAGGACCTCGGGGTGCTTGGTGAGGTAGTACAGGGCGAACGACAGGGCCCCGCTGGTGGTCTCGTGCCCGGCGATGAGGAACGTGATCGCCTGGTGCCGGATGTTGACGTCGTCCAGCGGTTCGCCGGTGACCTGGTCGCGGGTGTGCAGCATGCGGCCGAGCAGGTCGTCCGTGCCGGTGTCGCCGGAGGCCCTGCGCTCCCGGATCACGTCGTCGACGAGGTCCCGCATCACGGCGACGTCGGTCCGGAACTGTTCGGCCTGCTTCCACTTGAACAGGTCCAGGCCGGGGATGGACTCTCCCTTGGCCTGGGCGAAGCCGAGCGCACGCGACAGCGCGGTCACGAAGGGATGCGGTTCCGGGCGGCCGAAGGACTCGAAGTCATGGCCGAAGCCGCACAGTCCGATCGTGTCGAAGGTCAGCCGGGTCATGTCCTCGGCGACGTCCACGGGCTCGGTCCCGGCCGCCCCGTCCCACTTCCCGATCAGCTCACGCGCCACCTTGAGCATCGTGGCGTGGTAGCCGCGCATCGCGCCGAGGGAGAAGGCCGGCATGAGGACGTCGTGCGCCTTGCGCCAGTTGGGCTCGTCGTTGAACGCCGTGAACAGACCGTCACCGGTGATCTCCCGCACCAGCACGAGGTCCGCGTGCACGTTCTTGCGGAAGCGGCTCTCGTCCGACAGCTCGGTGACGAGGTCGAGGCCGGAGGCGATGTTGATCTCGTTGCCGAAGACCCGCAGCTTGAACAGCGGACCGAGTTCCCTGGCCTCCTTCATCAGATGGAGCAGGCCGTCGGCACCACCGGGTATGTCGAACGCGTGGCCGACCAGGGGGAGGGCGGAACGCTCGGGGATCGATTCGGTTCCGCGTTCGGTCGCGTGAGTCATGGGCTTGCCTTTCATCCGCACTGGCTGTCGCCGTGCACCACCATACGACCGACATGGTCGAGTGACAATGTCGGTCGATTGTGTTGGGTGACACAGTCGGATGCTGGAACCTGGGCGGGCGTCGGAACGTCCTGGGGACGAGCAGGGGTTGCGGCCGCCGTAGGGTGACCGGCACGGAGAGCCGGGGAGGTTCCGGCTCGGAGCGAGGGCCGGCGAGGTTCCGGCTCGGAGCGAGGGAGGACCATGGCACGCGTCACCGACCGCACGGTTCTGATCGTCGGCGCCTCGTCGGGCATCGGCGCGGAGGTGGCACGACAGCTCGCCGTCGACGGCAACCGCCTCGTCCTCACGGCACGACGCGCCCCCGAACTGGCCCGCGTCGCCCAGGAGGTGCGGGCGGCGGGCAGCGCCTGCCTCGACCTCGTCGCCGACGCCCTCGACCCGTCGGCCGCGGCCGAGGTGGTGGCGGCCGGCGCCGCGGAGTTCGGGACGATCGACGTCGCGCTGCTCAACGCGGGCCAGGGCCCGGACATGGCGATGGACCGGGTGAGCGTGGCGGACGTCGCCCGGATCATGGCGCTGAACTACGACACGGTGGTCAACTACCTCGTCCCGCTGATCGACCGGATGGGCTCCCAGGCGGACGGCGGCCTGATCGCCCACACCAACTCCCTCGCCGGGCTGATGGGCATACCCCGTCAGGGCCCGTACTCGGCGGCGAAGGCCGCCGCGCGCACGCTGATCGACGCGGCCCGCGTCGAACTGGCGCCCCGGGGCATCCGGTTCACCTCGATCCACCCGGGGTTCGTCGCCACCGAGCGCATCAGCGGCGACGGACTGCCGAAGCCCTTCCAGATCAGCCAGGAGCGCGCGGCCCGGTACGTCGTCCGCGCCCTGGAGCGCGAACCGGCCCAGGCGTACTTCCCGTGGCCGACGGCCGCGCTGGTCCGCACCCTGCGCACCCTCCCCGCGCCCGTCTCCGCCGCGGTGCTGCGGCGGCTGGCCTCCGGCTGACCCGCAGGACCGGACAGGCCGGGAGAGGCCCGGGGTGGGCCGTCCGCCGCGCGCTCGCGCCGCGGGCCGGGGCACAGGCCCGGCGCGGGGCCGGGGCGCGGCTACCCGACTACGCGACCGGGCGGGCCGGGCGGCGCGGTGACGGGTGCGGCCTCCCGCGCGTCGGCCGGCAGCGGCTGTTCGGCCCAGATCGTCTTGCCGGCGGAGGTGTGGCGGCTGCCCCAGCGCTCGGCGACCTGCGCCACGAGGAGCAGTCCGCGTCCGCCCTCGTCGAAGGTCCGGGCCCGTCGCAGATGCGGGGCGGTGGCGCTGCCGTCGGAGACCTCGCAGATGAGCGCGTCGGCCCGGACGAGGCGCAGCTGGATCGGCGGGGTGCCGTAGCGGATGGCGTTGGTGACCAGCTCGCTGACGATCAGCTCGGTGGCGAACTCCAGCTCGCCCAGTCCCCAGGCGGCCAGCTGTTCGCTCGCTCCGCGGCGGGCGCCGGCGACGGCGGCGGGATCGGCGGGGAGCGGCCAGGTGCGCACCTGGTCGGCGCCGAGCAGGGACGTGCGGGCCAGGAGCAGGACGATGTCGTCGGCCGGCGGGTCGGGCCGTACCTTGCGCATCACCTCCTCGCAGGTCTCCTCCAGGCCGGCGGAGGGGTGGCGCAGGGCCTCGCCGAGCAGGTCCAGCCCGACGTCGAGGTCACGGCCCGGGGCCGCGATCAGCCCGTCGGTGTAGAGCGCGAGCACGCTGCCCTCGGCCATGTCGATCCGGGCCGCCTCGAAGGGCAGTCCGCCGAGACCGAGGGGCGGCCCGGCCGGCAGGTCCAGCACGCGCACCGTGCCGTCGGGGTCCGTCAGCAGGGGTGGCGGGTGTCCCGCCCGCGCCAGGTCGCACCGTCCGGCGACGGGGTCGTAGACGGCGTAGAGGCAGGTGGCCCCGACCTCCCCGGAAGCCTCCTCCGCCTGCCGCCGCGCGTCGGGGCCCTCCTCCCGGTCGAGACGGATGACCAGATCGTCCAGACGGGTGAGCAGCTCGTCGGGCGCGAAGTCGGCGTCGGCGAGGGTCCGTACCGCGGAGCGCAGACGGCCCATGGTGGCCGAGGCACGCACCCCGTGTCCCACCACGTCGCCCACGGCCAGCGCGACCCGTCCCCCGGACAGCGCGATGACGTCGAACCAGTCCCCGCCGATCTCGTCGCCGGGCCCGGCGGGCAGGTAGCGGTAGGCCAGGTCCACGGCCGCCACCTCGGGCAGCCGTTCGGGCAGCAGACTGCGTTGGAGCGTGAGCGCGGTGCGGCGCTCACGGGTGTAGCGGCGGGCGTTGTCGATGCTCACCGCGGCCCTGGCGGCGATCTCCTCGGCGAGGATCAGGTCGTCCGGACCGAAGGCGTCCGCGGTCCGGTGCCGCATGAGGTGCATGACGCCGAGCGTGACGCCCCGCGCGCGCAGGGGGACCATCAGCACCGAGTGGATCTTGAACCGGCGTATGCTCCTGGCGCGGCCCGGGGAGGCGGTCACCCACGCGCGGAGCGAGGCGTCGCCCGCACTGTGATGGCTCGCCCGGCCGGAGATCAGCGTCAGGGCCGGGGCCGAGCCGGGCGGGTAGACGTCGGTGTCGCCGGTGGGCACCACGGATTCGGGGCATCCCGTGAGCACCGACCGCTGCGCGGTGCGCCGGCAGACGACCGGCGTGTCGGGCGGCACCGGTTGCGGCTCGTGTCCCTGGACGACGGATTCCAGCAGGTCGACGGTGGCGAAGTCGGCGAACCCCGACACCGCGACCTCGGCCAGTTCCTCGGCCGTACGGGTGACGTCGAGGGTGCTGCCGATGCGCACGCCGGCGTCGTTGATCACGGCCAGGCGGCGCCGGGCCCAGTACTGCTCGGTGATGTCGATGACCAGCGCGGAGACACCCAGCACCGTGCCGGCGCGGTCCTTCAGCGGGGAGAGGAACACCGACCACGCGTGGTCGCGGACCTCGCCGGAGGCGCGGAACGGCTGCTCCTCGCGGAAGACCATCTCGCCGGTACGGGCCACCTGGTGCTGCAGGCGGTCGATCTCGTCCAGGGGCGGTGCGGGGTAGATCTCCCACAGGGTACGTCCCCGCATCTCGTCCGGTCGCAGCCCCATGGCCTTGGTCATGACCTCGTTGCAGGTGACGAACCGCGCCTCGCTGTCGTAGATGGCCACGGGCAGCGGGAGCTGCGCCAGCGTGAGGCCCCACAGCTCCGCCGACTCCACCTCCGTCGGGCCGGCGGGATAGCTCACGCCCACCGAGGTGACGACCCAGTACGTGCCGGCGTCACCGTCCGTCAGCGGGGTGCCCCGCAGCCGCGCGGTGACGCGGTGGCCGTCGCGCTTGCGCAGCACCAGGTCGCTCGTCCACTGCTCGGCCGCCGCCAGATGGCGCCGCGTCGCGAACGGCAGCGTTCCGCCGAGCAGACCGGAGGCGGGCCTGCCCACCACGTCCTCGGGACGGTGCCCGAGGAGCCTCTCGGCTCCCGCGCTCCACACCATGACGGCCCCGCGGGCGTCGACGACGACCGCGAAGTCCTCGGGTGCCGCTGTGGTGGTGTCGGGTTCGTTGTACATGGGCGTTCTACCGACCTCGTCCTCTGCGCCGCCCGGGCACGGGCGACGGGTCGCCCTGCACGGGCGCTGCCTCCAGCATCCCGCCCCGGCACCACCCGCTCAACCGGCTCGCGGGACGTGCGTGGATCCTGAGGGTCCCGGCCTCTCCTAGAGGGGCGTCGAGGCCGACGGCGCGAAGGGGGCGCCGTGGCCGGGGACGACGAGGACCGGGTCCAGGGCCAGGACCTTCTCCCGGGCCGCCCGGAGCCGGTCCCGGTCGGGGGCGAAGGGGTCGTCGGCCGGTCCCTCGGCGGTCCACCACAGGTGGGTCAGGACCACCAGCCCCTCCGCCGTCGTCACGAGGGTGCTGACGTCCTCGGCGGTGTGGCCGGGGGTGGTCATCAGCGTGATCGACGCGGAGAGCCGGTGCCCGTCGGCGTCCCGGTCCTCCCAGATGTCGTCGCGGTAGATCGCCATGTGGTCGTGGAAGCGGGCCTCGGGGAACAGGGCGGCGTTCAGCGTGTGGTCCGGGTGGTGGTGGCTGAAGACCACGTCGGTGACGTCCTCGGGGGACAGCCCGTGGCCCACGAGCGGGTCCAGGATGAGCCGGCGGTCGGCGACCATCCCGGGATCGACGACCGCGACGGTCGCGCCGTCGCGGAGCAGGGTGACGGTCCCCGCCACCCGCGTGTCCGCGTAACCGGTGGTCAGGACGTGGAACGTGGCGGTCATGGCGCTCCTCCGATGGGGCCCGCCGGGCCGGCCGTACGGGCCGTGGTGTGCGGGCCGTGGTGTGCGGTCCTGGGATCCTGCCATGCGGAATACGGCACCCGGAAGCGAGGGGGCCGAGCCACGAGATCATGCCGCTCGACGGGGCGCGGCTGCTGCAGGCGCGGGTGGTCGTCGCCTTCTGGGGCCGGGCCCTGCACGACCCGCACATGGCGGACGTCCACGCGCGCACCACGGACACCTGGCGCCGACGGATGACCGGATACCTGGCACAGGCGAGGGCCGCGGGTGAGATCGCGGACGGTGTGCCGGCGGCCGGCGTGCCGACGCCTTGGTCGCGGCCCTGGCGGGCTTTCAGGTCGACGCGCTGCTCGTCCCGCACTCCACCACGCCCGCACACCGACGGGCCGCGCTCGACTGGCCTGTTGACGACTCTCCGACCTCGTTCCGCGCGGCGGACCGTCGGCGGCGCGCGGCGACCGGACCGTCGCCACAGGGTTGTCAGGGCGAGGCACCGCTTCTACAGTCCAGGACAGAGCGGAAAATGGGAGCGCTCCCAAAGCGTGGACGCGGGGGAGCGCCCGGCACCACCCCCCACCTCCGGCCGTACCTCCGAAAGAGGCCCCCATGCGACCGTCGCCGTACCCTCCGCGCGCTCCCCGTGGCCGTTCCCTGCGGGGCGCGCTGGGCGCGCTCGTCACCGCGCCCGCCACCGTCGCGGCACTCTTCGCCGCCACGCCACCGGCCCGGGCCGACACGACCGTCTGCGAACAGTTCGGCTCGACCGTCGTCCAGGGGCGCTACGTCGTCCAGAACAACCGCTGGGGCACCGCCGCCCCCCAGTGCGTCACCGCCACCGACACCGGCTTCCGGCTCAGCCGGGCCGACGGTTCCGTCCCCACCAACGGCGCGCCGAAGTCCTACCCGTCCCTGTTCAACGGGTGCCATTACACCAACTGCTCCCCGGGGACCAGCCTCCCGGCACAGCTCTCGACCATCTCCAGCGCACCGAGCAGCATCTCGTACGGCTATGTCGGCGATGCCGTCTACAACGCCTCGTACGACATCTGGCTCGACCCGACGCCCCGTACCGACGGCGTGAACCGGACCGAGATCATGATCTGGTTGAACAAGGTGGGACCGATCCAGCCCATCGGCTCGCAGGTCGGCACGGCCACCGTGGGCGGGCGCTCCTGGCAGGTGTGGTCGGGCGGCAACGGCACCAACGACGTGCTGTCCTTCGTGGCACCGTCGGCGATCGGCAGCTGGAGCTTCGACGTGATGGACTTCGTCCGTCAGGCCGTGGCACGCGGACTGGCCCAGAACAACTGGTACCTGACGAGTGTTCAGGCCGGTTTCGAGCCCTGGCAGAACGGGACCGGGCTGAGCGTGAACTCCTTCTCGTCGAGCGTGAACACCGGCGGCGGTGGACCCGGCGGTCCGGGCGGCGGCAGCGCCTGCGAGGTGGCGTACACCACGAACGCCTGGCCGGGCGGCTTCACCGCCGACGTCACCGTCACCAACACCGGTTCGTCGCCCGTCGACGGCTGGCGCCTCGCCTTCACCCTGCCCTCCGGCCAGAGCGTCACCAGTGCCTGGAACACCTCCGTCTCCCCGTCCTCGGGATCGGTCACGGCGAGCGCTCTGGCCCACAACGCGAGCATCTCCCCCGGCGGCAGGCAGTCGTTCGGGTTCCAGGGCACCTACAGCGGTACCTTCGCCGCGCCGGGCGGGTTCAGCCTCAACGGGACGGCCTGCGCGCGGACTTGAGGCGAGCGGGGGACGGGAGGTGCGGCCGGGCGCGTGTCACCGTCCGCGCTCTCCCGGTCCCGTGCCGGCCGGTTCACCGGACGGTGAAGCCCGCCGCCTCGGCGTCCAGAGCCGTGGTGCCGTCCTTCGCCGTGGCCAGGACGGCGACGTGCCAGGCACCGCGCGGGGAGGACTTCGCGTCGGCGGCGGTGACCCCGACGCGGTACGTGCAGTGCACGGTGTCCTTTCCGGAGGGCTTGCAGGCGGCCGATTCCACGGCGGCCATGTCCTTGGCGGTCGGCCCGTCCTCGGCGAAGGACGAGTGCTGCGGCCAGGCCAGCACCTTCACGCTCTTGACCCCGGAGGACGCCGTGACGTCGGTGGTGAAGGTGAGCGAGCCGTCGCGGCCGCCCTCAGGAGCGACGTAGCGGGCCGTGTTGTGCGCGAGCTTCACCGACTGGTCCCCGGCGTGGGCCAGCGTGAGGGCACCTGCGGCACCGAGGACGACCACACCGGCGGCCACGGACAGAACGGTACGACGGGACATGAGGTACTCCATGGGATCCGAGCTGGACAGGACCGGCGCCGGTCGGCGCCGCTGCACCGATCTTCTTCGCACCGGGGGCCGCCGGGCATGAGCGCACCTACTCAACTCGGCCTGAGTAGGCTCGTGTTGCCGACCACAGCTGTGCACCCCGGCGGCACGACCGCCGGGGTGCACAGCTCGCTCTCTCGGTGTCCCGTGCTCCTACACCTGGTTGAAGAACCGCCACACCTCGGCCGGCAGCCAGGTCCTGGATCCGCTGTCACCGGGAGCCCGGTCCTGGGGAGCCGCGATGTGCCCCTCGTCGAACGCCGCCCAGGCGACCGGACGGCCGGCCGCGCACCCGGAGTACGTGGTGACCCGGTGCGTCAGGCTGCCCTGGGCCGGCTCGGGCGGGTTCTGGGGGGTGCACCCGTTGTTCCTGACGAACCGGTCCCGCATGGCGCGGCCACCGGAGATGCCGAGGACGTTGTCCCGCAGACCGTGCACACCGAGGTAGGCGATGGGCTGCGTACCGCCGCTGCATCCGCTGAGCTGGCCGCCGCTCTGGACCGCGACCGCGCGGAAGACCGTCGCCCGCGAGCAGGCGAGCGAGTACGACATGGCGGCGCCGTAGCTGAATCCCAGGGCGAACCGCTGGGCGGTGTCGATGCACAGGGCGTCGTCGATCCGCCGGATCATGTTGTCGACGAAGGTGATGTCCTCGCCGCCGGAGTTGGCCCAGCCGTTGTTCAGGCCCTGGGGTGCGACGAAGACAGCGCTGTTGTTGGCCAGCCGCTGCAGCCCGTAGTAGGCCCACGTGCCCGTTTCCACGGTGCGGCCCGTGGAGACGTCGGTGGAGGTGCCGCCCAGCCAGTGGAACCCGAACACCACCCGGTAGGGACGGTTGCGGTCGTATCCGTCCGGGACCCGCAGGATGAAGCTCCGGTTCTTGCCGCCGCTCTGGATGGTGTGCGTTCCGCTCGCCAGCCCGGGGGCCTTGCCGCAGCCGGCGGTCGAGGCGGCGGGGGCACGTACGGAGGCCGCGGCCGTGCCCGAGGCCGCGGTCGTGGTACCGACCAGGGCCAGCACGAGCGAGGCGACGACGGCGGGCCATAAGCGTGTTCTGGTCCTCGTGATCATGTGACTCCTTCTCCGGCGGTCTCCGGCTGCGTCCCGCAACCGATCCCCTGAAATGTCGTGCACCTGACAGTTTTGGGGAACGCAAGATTCGGCCACGTCCGCGATCGAACACCTACGGCCGTCAGGTAGTCCGGGACTATAGAGAGGCGGTCGAACATGTCAATACGCGGCGCTCCCCCGGCACTCCGCAGACATGGAACCCGACGACTCGGGCCCGGACCAGGCAGGCAAGCCTTTCCGGCCTCCCGGCAGAAGCCCGCCCCGATGTACGGATCGAACGAAATATTTCGCCAGAACACTCGAATCATGCGAGAGGTATTGACGAGGCCCACCGGCCTCCTATCATCCAAAGTGCTCGATGTGCCGATCGATGTACGACATCACGAACGAGGCGGAGACAGCCCGGCCACGGGCGGCCCCTTCGACGAGCCACCGCACGCTCCACGACGCATCTCGGCACAGCACCCGGCCCCACCCCCGCCCCCACGACGGCCCGGCCGCGCGAGGAGAACGACATGGATATGTCATGCCCTGATCAGTTCTGGGATCGCCGTCGCACGCTGGCCGCAGCCACCGGTCTGGTGACGGGCACCCTGCTTCCCCCGATCGGAGCGTCGCGCGCCCTCGCGGCCGCCGGCCCGGACCGGGGGCCGTCGGCCGCGGCCGCCGCGGACCTCACGAATCCGGTCGTCTGGCAGGACTTCGCGGACATCGACATCATCCGCGTCGGCTCCACCTACTACGCCTCGGCCTCCACGATGCACTACTCGCCGGGAGCCCCCGTCCTGCGCTCGTACGACCTGGTGAACTGGGAGATCGCCGGTCACGCGGTGCCGACCCTCGACTTCGGCGCCAAGTACGACCTGAACGGCGGCCGCGGCTACGTCCGGGGCATCTGGGCGTCGTCGCTGGCCCATCGCCCGAGCAACGGGACCTTCTACTGGCTCGGCCAGATCGACTTCGCCAGGACGTACGTCTACACCGCCACCGCCGTCGAGGGACCGTGGAACCGGCTCACCACCATCGGCACGCCCTACTACGACGCCGGGTTGCTCGTGGACACCGACGACACCCTGTACGTGGCGTACGGCAACTCCACCATCAGCGTCGCCCAGCTCTCGCCGGACGGCCGCACCCAGGTCCGCACCCAGCAGGTGTTCACCACACCGTCGAGTGTCGGCACCCTGGAGGGCTCCCGCTTCTACCGGATCAACGGGCAGTACTACATCTTCCTGACCCGCCCCGCGAACGGCCAGTACATCCTGAAGTCGTCGAGCGGCCCCTTCGGTCCGTACACCATGCGGCAGGTCCTGCTCGACCTGCGCGGGCCGATCCCCGGCGGCGGTGTCCCGCACCAGGGCGGACTGGTGCAGACACAGAACGGCGCCTGGTACTACCTGGCGTTCGTGGACGCCTACCCCGGCGGCCGGGTGCCCGCCCTGGCTCCGGTCACCTGGACCTCGGACGGCTGGCCCGTCGTGCAGCTCGTCAACGGCGCCTGGGGCGCCTCGTACCCCGCCCCGGCCGTGCCCGCCCCACCCCGCCCGGTCACCCCCATGATCGGCGTCGACACCTTCGACGGGACGACCCTCAAGCCGAGGTGGGAGTGGAACCACAACCCGGACAACACCAAGTGGTCGGTGAACAACGGTCTGACGCTGGGCACCGCGACCGTCACAGGCGACCTGTACTGGGCCCGCAACACCCTCACCCACCGCATCCAGGGCCCCACCTCCACCGCCACCGTCCAGCTCGACGCCTCGGCCATGCGCGACGGCGACCGGGCCGGACTCGCGCTGCTGCGTGACTCCTCCGCGTGGATCGGGCTCAAACGCGACGGCGGCACGACCCGGCTGGTCATGGTCGACGGGCTGACCATGGACGGCAGCTGGAACACCACCGGCACCGGAGTCGAGCGGGCGAGCACGAGCGTGCCGGGCGGACGCCTCTGGCTACGGGTGAACGCCGACATCCGCCCCGGATCGGCCCGGCCCGGCACCTTCTCCTACAGCACCGACGGCACCCGCTTCACCCGCCTCGGCCCCGCCTTCTCCATGGGCAACGACTGGCGCTTCTTCATGGGCTACCGGTTCGCCCTGTTCAACCACGCCACCCGGGCACTGGGCGGCTCGGTCCGCATCACCCGTTTCGAGGTGTCCACCCCCTGAACCCTCCGCACCCGCTCCATCCCACCCGCACACCGACCGTACGAGGAGAATGATGAACCAGCGGAAACGGCTCGGCCGGCGCCGGGCGTCGGTCCTGGGCCTGGCGGCGCTCTTGGCCCTCGCCACGCCCGGCATCGCGAACGGCGCACCGCAGGCCGGTCCCGGCCCGGCGGCCGGCGCGCCGAAGGCGGTCAAGGCGTCCACCCTGGGCGCCCAGGCCGCCCAGTCCGGACGGTACTTCGGCACCGCCGTCGCCGCCGGACGGCTCGGTGACGGCCAGTACACCGGCATCCTGGACCGCGAGTTCAACCAGGTCACCGCCGAGAACGAGATGAAGTGGGACGCGACCGAGCGCAACCGCGGCCAGTTCACCTTCGGCTCCGCCGACCAGATCGTGAACCGCGCCACGGCCCGGGGCCAGAAGGTCCGCGGCCACACGCTGGTGTGGCACTCCCAACTGCCCGACTGGGTCAAGGGCATCAGGGACGCGAACACGCTGCGCAGCGTGATGAACAACCACATCAATACCGTGGCGGGCCGCTACAAGGGCCGCATCCACTCCTGGGACGTGGTCAACGAGGCCTTCGCCGACGGCGGCAGCGGCCAGATGCGCGGCTCGGTCTTCCGGGACGTGCTCGGCACCGGCTTCATCGAGGAGGCGTTCCGCACGGCCCGCGCGGCCGACCCAGGGGCCAAGCTCTGCTACAACGACTACAACATCGAGGACTGGAACGCCGCCAAGACCCAGGGTGTCTACCGTATGGTCCGCGACTTCAAGTCCCGGGGTGTGCCCATCGACTGCGTCGGACTCCAGTCCCACTTCGGTGCCGGCGGCCCTCCCGGCAGCTTCCAGACGACGCTGTCGAGCTTCGCCGCTCTCGGGGTGGACGTCCAGATCACCGAGCTGGACATCGCCCAGGCCCCGGCGAACGGGTACGCCAACACGGTCAGGGCCTGTCTGAACGTGGCGCGCTGCACCGGCATCACCGTGTGGGGCATCCGCGACAGCGACTCCTGGCGCAGCGGCGAGAACCCGTTGCTCTTCGACCGGGGCGGCAACAAGAAGCCCGCGTACCGGTCGGCGCTCACCACGATGGGCGGTTCGCTCGCGTGAGGCGGGCCGGCTCCACCCCCTGAACCGGACGCAGGCCCTCGGCTCACCCCCGGGGGCCTGTGTCCCTCCAGGCGTCGTGGCAGGACGTTCGCACGGCGGGCGTGCGGCTACTCGTCCTCCTCCGGGTCCCAGGCCAGGAGCAGGTCGAAGAGCCGGCGGTCGCCGTCGGACTTCAGGGAGTCCACGGGGATGCGGTCGTACAGGGCCAGGACCAGTTCGCCCGCCGTGCCGTGCAGGGAGGCGTCGGCGGGCGTCGCGCCCGCGGTGGTCAGGCGGGTGGTCCGGGTGCCGTCGGCGGCGAGCGTGAGACGCCAGGAGTGGCCCTCGGCGGCGTGATAGTCCACGGTCGCGGGCTCGTGGGGCCAGGGGGCGGTCCCGGCGCAACAGGTGGCCAGGAACTCGTCGACGCCGTCGAGTGCCGCCGCGTCCGGCAGTGGCTGAGCGGCGCCCGTGGTGACCTGGGCGTCGTAGGTGTGCACCGCGGCCTCCTGGACCTGGTGCCGGGCGACCGCGCCGCTGGTCGGCGGCGACTGCGACGTGCCCCACCAGGTCCAGCAGCCGCGGTCCGGGCCGGACTCCCGCAGGGCGTCCAGCAGTTGTCCGGTGGACTCGGCCGACCAGGCGAGCAGGGCCGCGCGTTCGCGGGGCGCGTCCGGCTCGGTCTCGGGCGGAGGGGAGTCGGCCGGGCCCGCGGCGACGGTGGCGGCCCAGAAGCGGTGCACCGAGCCCAGGTGCCGTACCAGGTCCAGCAGCGTCCACTCGGGGCAGGTCGGCACCCGTTCCGAAAGGTCGGGCGCGGCGGCGACCGCCGCGCGGAACGCGGCGGAGCGCTCCTCGATCAGCCGCAGCAGTGCGGGGAACTCCGGGGTGATGGCCTCAGTCGTCGTCACGCCGCCTGTCTATCAGGGTGCTCCGGCGCCCGGACAGCCAATTTCACGCGGCCCCCACAGGGCGCGCGGCACCGGCCGCGCGCCCGAACGCCTCAGCGGCGCCTGTGGAGTTCGACGGCGAGGGGGGTCGCGGTGAACATCGAGGAGTACGTGCCCACGGCGAGGCCGATGAGCAGGGCGAGGGCGAAGTCGGTGAGGGAGTCGCCGCCGAGCACCGCCAGGGCGGTGAGGATGAAGGCGGCGCCCATGCCGGTGTTGACGGTGCGGGGCAGCGTCTGCAGCAGGGCCCGGTTGGCGACGGCGGCGAAGGGTGCGGCGCGGTCGACGCGGCCGAGGTCCCTGACGCGGTCGAAGACGACGACGGAGTCGTTGACCGAGTAGCCGATGACGGTGAGCAGGGCGGCGAGGAAGACGCCGTCCACGGGCTTGCCCAGCCAGGCGAAGACGCCGACGAGGATCACCACGTCGTGGGCGAGGGCGGCGACGGCGGAGGTGCCGAACAGCCAGCGGAAACGGGCCGCGAGGTAGAGAAGCTGGGCACCGAGGGCGACGGCGAGGGCGATCAGGGCGCCGTTGCGCAGCTCCTTGCCGAGGCTGGGGCCGATGGCCTCGTCACGGACCTTGTCGGCGCGGTCGGTGAGCGTGCCGACGGTGTCGGTGACGGCGGCCGCCTGCGCCTCGCTCAGCCGCTCGGTACGGACGGTGAGTCCGTTGTCGCCGGAGGTCTGGACGACGGCCCGGGGGAATCCGGCGTCGGCGAGAGCGGCGCGCGCCCGGTCGGGGTCGACCGGGGTGGTGGTGTACTCCACGAGACGGCCGCCGGTGAACTCGATCCCGAAGTCCAGGCCCCGTACGCCGATACCGGCCACCGCGACGGCCAGGACCACGGCGGAGGCGGCCAGCCACCGCCGGGGCCGGCGCATCAGCTGCGGCGGTGTGCGCGTCAGGCGGTCGCGTACGGCGCCGGTCCTGGCGATGCCCGTCAGGCGCGGACGGCGGCGGACCGAGGGCCGGAAGGCCGCGTGGTCGGCGAGCACACGGGTGATCACCAGGGCGCTGAACATGGAGGCGAGGACGCCGATGCCCAGGGTGACACCGAAGCCCCGCACGGGTCCGGAGGCGAGGAAGAACAGCAGGCCGGCGGCGATGAGGGTGGTGACGTTGGAGTCGGTGATCGCGCTGAAGGCGCCCCGGAAGCCCGCCGTCAGGGCCGACCGGGGACTGGGCCGCCGCTGGGCGGCGTACTCCTCCCGGGCCCGTTCGAAGACCAGGACGTTGGCGTCGACCGCCATGCCGATGGCCAGGACGAAACCGGCGAGGCCGGGGAGGGTGAGGGTGGCTCCCAGGGCGGCGAGGGCGGCGTAGGAGATCAGGCCGTAGCAGAGCAGTGCCACGGTGGCGAGGACGCCCATGAGCCGGTAGACGGCGATGATGAACAGCGCGGTGAGTGTGGTGCCGACCGCGGCGGCCCAGGCGCTGGCCTCGATGGCCTCGGCGCCGAGGGTGGGGCCGACGGTGCGCTGCTCGACGTTCTCCACGGGTACGGGCAGTGCGCCGCCGTTGATGAGCAGGGCGAGTTCCTTGGCCTCGTCGGCGCCGAAGGAGCCGGTGATCTGGGTGGAGCCACCGCTGATGCCGGTCTCGCAGCGGACCGAGGGATCGATCTGGGGCGAGGAGATGATCTTGTCGTCGAGGACGATGGCGACGCGTCGGGCCGGGTCTCCCGCGGGGGCGCAGGCGGCCCGGCCGGTCAGGCGGGCCCAGCCGTCGCCTCCGGCCCCCTCGAAGTCGAGGGTCACATGCCATCCGGTGCCGTTCTGCTGGTCGAGCCGGGCGGCCGCCTCCTTGACGTCCTGGCCGGTCAGCGCGGCCGCTTCCAGGCGCAGGAGGGTGCCGGACTCGTCGGCCAGGACGGTGTCACCCAGCTTCCGCTTCTCCTCCTTGGCCTGCTCCTTCTCCTCGGCCCTGTCCGCGTTCTTGTCCGTGGCGTCGGCGGTGGTCGTGCCGAGGACCTGGTGGAAGGTGAGCCGGGCGGTGCGGCCGAGGACCTCGGCGGCCTCGGCCGGGTCCTGCACTCCGGGCAGCTCGACGACGATCCGGTTGTCGCCGGAGCGGGTGAGGGTGGGTTCGGCGACGCCCAGGGCGTCGATGCGGCCGCGCAGCACCTCCAGGGTGCGGTCGGTGGCCTCGCTGTCGGCGGGGGTGGTGTCGGTGGGGCGGGTTTCCAGCACGATCTGCGTGCCGCCCCGCAGATCCAGTCCGAGCTGGACGGGTGTGGTGAGGGCGATGAAGACGGACAGGGCGACGGCGGCGAGGGCGAGCAGCCCTCGGACGCGCGGGGCGCGGGTCAAGAGGGGCCTCCGGCAGGCACACCGCGGCCGGACACGGCCACGGTCGACGGAATGGAGAAGGGAAGCTCAGGTGCCTGGCGGAGGAGGCGGTGCGCGCCCCTGGTGACGGCCCGTCGGAGGGGGCGGGATCGGCGAGGGCAGGGCGGCCGGGGCGGCCGTGGGCCCGCGCCGGGGCGGGCCGGCCGTCTCGCGCGGTGCGGCGAGGGCGGCCGTGTGCGGGGACGGCAGCCGGTCCCCGGAGACATCACGGGGGCTGCGCAGCAGGGCCGCGCCGTGCCCGTCGTCCGCCTGGGCCCCGCTGTCGGCTCGGATGATCTCGAAGGCCGACGTGACGTGGCCCCCGGCCGCCGAGGCCACGCGGGAGGAGGGACGGTGCTCGGCACCGCCGTGCGAGGGGGGCAGGAACAGGGCGGTGAGGACGGCGAGGAGGACGGCGAGCGCCGCCGGGGCGAGTCCGCCCCGGCGAGGGGCGGGGGACGAGCCGCGTGCCATGCGCCGTCCTCTCCCCGTTCCGGTGTCTGATGTAAGTGCTTCGTCAGTGCCAACGCGCTTGCCCCGCGCGAGAGTTCCGGCCGCGGGCGGGCGGCGTCAGGGTTCGATGAGGCCGGCGCGGATGGCGTAGCGCGTGAGTTCCAGGCGGTCGCGCAGGCCGAGCTTGTGCAGGAGGTTCGCCCGGTGCCGGTGGACGGTCTTGATGCTGATGAAGAGCATCTCGGCGATCTCCTTGGAGGAGTGCCCCTCGGCGACGAGCTTGAGGACCTCCTCCTCCCGGGGGGTCACAACCTGGTCGGGCGGTTCCTCCCCGTGGCGGACCCGGTCGAGGTAGTTGCGCACGAGCGCGGTGACGGCCCCCGGGTAGAGGAAGGGCTCGTCGCGCATGGCGGCCCGACAGGCGGCGACGAGATCGCGGTCGGCGACCGATTTCAGCACGTATCCGCTGGCGCCGGCCTTCAGGGCCTGGAAGAAGTACTGCTCGTTGTCGTGCATGGTCAGCATCAGCACACGCAGGTCCGGCTTCAGCGCGATCAGTTCCCGGGCGGCCTGCAGACCCGTCATCCGGGGCATGGCGATGTCCAGCACCGCGAGATCGACCTCGTGCGTACGGGCCCGGGCGATGGCCTCCGCCCCGTCCCCGGCCTCGGCGACGACCCGGAGGTCCGGCTCGCCGTCGAGGATGAGCCGCACCCCGCGCCGTACGAGGGCGTGGTCGTCGGCGAGGAGGATGCGGATCTCGGTCGGGTCGGTCGGGGTCATGGCTGCTTCCTGGGAACGGGTACGGTCAGGCGGACGTGGGTGCCGGTGGCCGGCCGGGAGGTGACGTCCAGCGTGGCCCCGATGAGCAGCGCCCGCTCGCGCATCCCGCGGATCCCGGCGCCTTCCCGGGCCACCCCCGTCCCCCGGCCGTCGTCTTCGACGGCCAGGACGACCACGCCGTCGCCCGGGCTCAGGCCGACCTCGACCCGGCCGGCGTCGGCGTGCCGGGCCGCGTTGGTCAGGGCCTCCTGCGCGACCCGGTAGAGCACCAGCTCGGTCTCCTGGTCCAGTGCGGGCAGGCCGGGGTCGAAACGGCGGACGACGTGCAGCCCGGTGTGGGTGGCGAACTCGGTGGTCAGCGAGGTCAGGGCGCTGATCAGGCCGAGGTCCTCCAGGACACCCGGTCGCAGCCGGCGCACCAGGCGGCGGACCTCGTCCAGGCTCTCCCGGGTGATCTCCTGTGCCTGGTGCAGCTCGCCGCGCAGCGGTTCGTCCGCGTCGTCGGCCGCCCGTTTCAGCCCCAGCAGGACTGCGGTCATGCTCTGGCCCACCTCGTCGTGCAGTTCCTGGGCGATACGGCGGCGTTCGTCCTCCTGCGCGAGCAGCGCGCGGGCGCTGCTCGACGCCCGCTCGTGTTCGAGTCGGTCCAGCATGGCGTTGAAGGTGCTGATCAGCTCGGCGGTCTCGCCCCGGCCGTGCTCCGGCAGCCGCTGGCCCGGTCTCAGGAGGTCGACCGTGGTCATGAGCCTGGTCAGCCGCTCCAGAGGGGAGAGCCCGATCCGCAGCAGGGCGGCGTTGGCGATCAGCATGACGACCAGGCCGGCCACCAGGATGATCGCCTCGGTCAGCACCACGGGCACGGACACGGTCACCGGGGCCCACAGCAGCAGCGCGGTCGCGCTCCCCAGCACCACGGCGTTGAGGGCGAAGATCCGCCAGAACAGGGACACCGCGACGCCGCCTTCCTTCCTGCCGGTGACACGGGCCGTGTCGTCCTCGGGGCGGGCGCGCGACCCGGCCCGTGTGCCGTGTCCCGCCGCCGCGAGCCGGTCTCCCCGCAAGCCTGCCCGTACCCGGGCGGTCGCGTCGATGGGGCCCGATGCCCATTTCCGGCGCCGGCCGGCCCACGCCACGGTAGCCCCCGTGCGGCGGCGAATGGGTATTGCGCCCGATGGGTTTCGCGCGGCGCATCGGCCACGGTGAGGTCGTACCCCCGTCCACCGTGCGGAAGGCAGGACCCGCCATGTCACTCGATACGCCCCGGACCGAGTCCCGGCCCGGACGGCTGTCCGCGCAGGAGGCCCGACAGCGCCTCGCCCACGAACGCGACACCCGCCTGACACAGCTGCGGGCCCTCGCCGAGGCCGGACAGGAAGCGGGGGAACAGCTGATGCCGGGACAGCGGGACACGATCGAGCGCGTCCTCAAGGAGATCGACGCCGCCTTCGTCCGCGTCCAGGAGCACACCTACGGCACCTGCCTGGGCTGCTCGAAGCCCATCCCGGTCGAGCGGCTGGAGATCCTGCCCTACACGCGGTTCTGCGTCCCCTGCCGGCGCGACGCGGTCTGACGACCGCCGCCCGGTGACTCCGTCTCCCTGACAGCCCGAGGGGTGAAGTGGTGAACCAGCAGACCATCGGCGAACGCGAACGCGGCACGGCCCTGTCGGCCGCGGACCTCGCCGCGCTGCGCGACAGTCTCGACGAGCAGCGCCTGTTCCGCCGCGAACAGATCCAGCAGCTCACGGCCACGGCCGTACCCCGCACCGAGGCACTGCTCGACCGGCGGGCCGCCTCCCAGACCGAGGTGCGCGTCCAGCTCGCCGCGTCGGCCCGCATGGTCCTCGCCGATGTCGAGGCGGCCCTGGAGCGCATGGACCAGGGCCGCTACGGCCACTGCCATCTGTGCCACGGACCCATCGACCGCGACCTTCTGACGATCGTGCCGCAGGCCCGCTACTGCGCCCGCTGCCGGCATCTCAGGGAGGCGGGCCGGTGACCACGTTCCGCGGTCCGCGGTCCGCCGGGCCCCGGCACCGGCCCTGGCCCCGGTGCCGCCGGTGCCACGGCATCGCCCTCGACCTGGGCAGCGACCGCACCCGTGCCTGGGGTTTCGACGGCAAGCCGCTCTTCGACGTCCCCACGGTCGCCTTCGGCGACGGGATCGTCCGGCCGGTGCGGCGGGGCGCCATCGTCGACACCGCCGCGACCGCGACGATGCTCGACCGTCTGCTCGCCCACCGGCTGCCCCGCTCGGCCCACCCCCTGCTCATCCTCACCACGCCCGCCCTGGGGGGCGTCGCCTTCCGCGCCGAGGCCCGGGCCGCGGCCGAGGTCCTGCGGCCGCACACGGTGCTGACCGTGCCCGCCGCACGCGCCGTGGCCGTCGCCGCCGACGCCGACCTGACCCGGCCGCTGCTCGTGGTCGACATCGGGGCGCAGGTCACCGATGTCGTCCTGCTCGACGACGGCGCCGTGACCGACGCCCGCCGCACCACCCTCGGCACCGCCGACATCGGCCGGCACGCCCCGGCCGCGCCGCTCACCGAGGCGGTCGGCGCGATGACGGCGGCCATGCTGGACCAGGACGGCACGTCCCGCACCCGGGACGCGCTGCGCCGTGGCGTCCTGCTGGCCGGTGGCGGAGCCCTGGGCACCGCCACCGGCCCCCGGCTCGCCGAGCGGCTGGGCGCGCCCGTCCGGTCCGTCCCCGGCCCGCACACCGCGGCCGTCCGCGGGGCCGCCGCCCTCCTGCGGTCCGCCCACAACCACCCCTGCACCGGCGTCGGGGTGCCCGGGTAGGGTTCCGCCATGACCGCTCCGCACCCCTACCTGCGCTACGTGGCGATCGGCGACAGCATGACGGAGGGGCTCGGCGACCCCGGTCCTGCGGGCGGGCACCGCGGCTGGGCCGACCGGCTGGCCGAGACACTGGCGGAGCGGCAACCGGACCTCACCTACGCCAACCTGGCCGTCCGCGGCCGGACGGCGGGGCAGGTCCGGGCCGAGCAGCTGGGGGCGGCGCTGGAGCTGAAGCCCGACCTCGTGACCGTCATGGCCGGGATGAACGACCTGGTGCGGTCCGGGTTCGACGCCGCGTCGGTCGCCGCCGACATCGAGGAGATGTTCGCCCGCCTCGGCGCGTCGGGCGCCCGGGTCGCCACCGTGAACTTCCCGGACCTGGGGAAGGTCTCGCCGCTCGCGCGCCGGGTGCTCCCCCGCGTCATGGACCTCAACACCCGCCTGCGCGCCGCCGCGGACCGCCACGGCGTCCTCGTGCTGGACGTCTTCGCGCATCCGGTCACCACCGATCCGCGTCTGTGGGCCGACGACCGGCTGCACGCGAGCCCGCTGGGGCACGCGCGGATCGCGTCCGGCATGGCCCACACCCTGGGTCTGCCGGGCCACGGCGACTGGGCCGAGCCGCTGCCTCCCCGCCCGCCGGTTCCCGCGCTGCGGGCCGTGGGTGTCGAGGTGCGCTGGGCCGTGGACTTCCTCGGGCCGTGGCTGTGGCGGCGGCTGCGCGGCCGCTCCTCGGGCGACGGCCGCTCGGCCAAGCGCCCGTCGCCGGGGCCGGTGACGCTCCCGGACGCGGCCTGAGGTCCACCGCCGGGTCCAGGGTCCACCGTCCGGGCTCCGGCGAGCTGCCGACCGATCCGTACTGTCCAGGCGCCCTTGGCGCGCCCGAGCGGATCCCGTCCGTCACGGCTGCCCCACTAGGGCACGGTCGTCGCGTTGGTGAAAATTTTCGCCAACTCGGAAGGTTACCCACCGGTCAATCTTGAACCCTCAAAGAGCGCGGATATCATCACACGCACACACGGTGTGATCATTCGGTCGCCGATCACCGGCGCACGATGCCTCCCCGTTCCCGCCCCGGGCCCGAAGACCTCCCCCTCCGGGCCCGAGGCAGCATCACCTCCCAGTCCTCCACGCCGGCGGCCACCGGGCGTCCGTCCGTCGTGCCCTCACGAAGGCAGCACATCCCATGAGCAGCACCAGGGGCAGAGGACTGCAGGCCAACGTCCTCGGCACGTTCGACACCGTGGTCATGGCGGTGGCGGGCAGCGCGCCCGCCTACTCGATCGCGGCGACCACCGCCGTCCTCGTCGGCGCGGTGGGCCTCGCGAGCCCGGCGGCGCTGTTGTACTGCGCGATACCGATGCTGGGCATCGCCCTGGCCTTCAGCTACCTCAGCCGCATCGACGTCAACGCGGGCGCCAGCTACTCCTGGGTGGGGCGCACCCTCCACCCCTTCCTGGGGTTCCTCAGCGGCTGGGCCCTGGTGATCTCCGCGACCATCTTCATGGTGGCCGGCTCGCTGCCCGCCGGTGCGATGACGCTGTCCCTGTTCGACGAGGACCTGGCCGACAACACCGCGCTGGCCACCACGGTCGGGGCCTTCTGGTTCCTGGTGATGCTGTTCGTGGTCCTCGGGGGTGCCCGCCTCACCGTCCGCGCCCAGCTGATCATGTCGGGCGTGGAGCTGGTCATCCTGGCCCTGTTCGCCGTGCTCGCGCTGCTGCACGGCGACAGCGCCCGGTCCTTCGACTGGTCCTGGCTGGGCTTCAGCCAGTTCGACGGGGTGAGCGGGTTCGCCTCGGGCGCGTTGATCGCCGCCTTCTACTACTGGGGCTGGGACGTCACCAGCAACCTCAGCGAGGAGACCCGCGACAGCCGGCGCACCACCGGTCTCGCCGGTCTGATCGGCGTCGGCATCGTCTTCCTGCTGTTCGAGGTCTTCACCATCGCGGTCAACGTCATCCTGACCGACACCCAGATCCAGCAGAACGACGCCAACGTCCTGGCGGTGCTCGGCGAGGAGGTGTGGCCGGGGCTGGGCGGCAAGCTGCTCATCGTGGCCGTGATGCTGTCCACCATCGCGACGCTGGAGACCACCCTCATCCAGGTCACCCGGTCCCTGTTCGCGATGGGCCGCGACCGCACGATGCCCGAGGCCCTCGGCCGCGTCCACCGCACCTGGAACACCCCCTACGTGGCCATCATCGTGGTGGGCGGTGTGGCGCTGGTGATGTTCATCGCCTCCAACGCGCTCGGCTCGGTCGGCGACATCCTGGCGGACGCCATCTCCGCGATCGGTCTGCAGATCGCCGTCTACTACGGCCTGGCCGGACTGGCGGTGGTCGTCGCCTACCGCAGGATGCTGCTGAAGTCCGTGTCGAACTTCGTCTTCGGCGGGCTGTGGCCGCTGCTCGGCGCCCTGTTCATGTTCTGGGTGCTCGTCGAGTCGCTCGGCGAGCTGAGCAGCGCGTCCGTGGCCATCGGCCTCGGCGGCCTGGCGGTCGGCGTGATCCCGATGCTCTGGTACTGGCGCAAGGGCAGCGAGTACTACCGGCCGGCCCCGCTCGACGCCGCCGAGGCCGTCGGGACGGGTGCCACGTCGGGCGACGCCGCGGCCGCGGCGGCGGCCGACCGCTCCTCCGCCCATCAGGGTCTGCCGACCGACTTCTGAGAGGGACCCGATGGCGCGCGACCGCTTCACACCCGATTTCGACTCCGACTGCGGTGACGCACCGCTGACGTCGGCCCGGCAGGACATCGTCATCGGCCGTTGGCAGGGCCCCCGCGAGCTGCTGCGCACGACCGGCCCGGCGTGGGTGGCCCGGGGGCACCGGATCCGGATGCTCGCGCAGGCGTGCGCGGGCAGTTCGACCGTGGAGTCCTGGCTGGCCGCCGAGCCCCGCAGCGCCGACGCCCTGGTGCTGCGGGCCGCCACCGAGACGGCCCGGGCCTTCAACCTGGCCATCGCCGCCGGCCGGGGCGTCGCCATCGATCCGCGGCGCATCGACAGCGCGGCGGTGGCCTGCTTCGAGGCGGCCGAGGCCTGCCCCGAGGACCCCACGCCCTGGGTCTCCCTGATCTCGGTGGCCCGGCTCTACAGCGGCGGGGTGCGTCGCCAGGAACTGGCCCGCTGGTGGGACGAGTTGTACGACCGCGACCCGTTCAGCGTGGAGGGCCACCTCCAGGTGCTGCACTACTACTCGTCGCGCTGGCACGGCTCGCACGGCCTGATGTACGACTTCGCCCGGGACGCGGCCGGTGTGGCGCCACCGGGGTCCCCGCTGCCGGTACTCGTGCAGTACGCCCGGGTCGAGGAGTACCGCTCGCTGCGGGAGCAGAACGGGTCACGGCAGACCGGTGTCGGTATCGGTCAGCACTGGAGCCACGACGGCGCCGCCAGCGACGTACGGCGCACCTGGCAGCGCTGGATCACCGGACGGCCGGACGGTCTTCTTCCTCCCGGCGAGGTGCGCGACCTCAACTACCTGACCCACGCGGCCTGTTCGGCCGGGCTGACGGACATCGCCGGGTCGCTGTTCCACATCGTCGGGCGGCGCGCCACACCGACCCCGTGGTCCTACACCGGCGATCCGTCGCGCCAGTTCACGAAGTGGCGCAAGGAGTTCCTGCCGCGCGGCTGAGGCTCCCCCACCGGACCCGCCGCCGTCGCGGCCGACGGCACCGCACACTCCCCGGGGGCCGGCTCACGGCCCCGGTCCGGGGTCCGGACGCACGGCCTCGGTGATGCCGGCCCGGGCCGCTTCGAGCTGCGCGGCGAAGGCGATGCCCAGGAACAGCGCCACACCGGTCAGGTTGGCCCACAGCAGCAGGGCGACGAACGCGGTCAGCGGCCCGTACACGGCACCGAACGAACCGCTCTCGGCGACATACAGGGAGAGCAGCCAGGTGGCCGTGATCCACAGGACCAGGTGGACCGCCGAGCCGAACGCGAGCCAGGTGTAGCCCGGTTGGTCCCTGCGCGGGGACCACCGGAAGATCACCGCCGAGGCGACCCAGGCCAGGGCCACGCCCAGCGGCACTTCCAGGGGACGCAGCCAGTCGAGCCGGTCCCCGGGCAGGCCGAGCGCCTGCACCACCGCGTTGACGACGGCGTCCCCCGCGACCAGCACGAGGAACCCCAGCACCATCGGCATGCCGGCGGCGAGGGCCAGGAGCAGCGACCGCCCGTACTTGTGCAGGAAGGGGCGGTCGCGCTCGATGCCGTAGATGCGGTTGGCGCCGCGTTCCACCTGTCCCAACGCCGAGGCGAGGTTGAGGACGGCGAAGGCCAGGCCCACCCACATCGCCACGGCGCCCCAGACGCCGGAACCGGCGCTGCGCGCGGTGCCGTCCAACGCGTCCTCGACCAGGCCCGCGCTCGCGCCCGGCACGATCTGGCCGAGGGTGAGTTCGATGATCCGTCCCACGCTCTCCGTGTGCACGGTGGTGGCCACGCCGACCAGCGCGATGGTGAACGGCACCAGCCCCAGGACCACTTGGAACGCCAGCGAACGGGCGTTGGTGAAGCCGTCGGCGTACCGGAACCGGGAGAACGCGTCGAGGAGCAGCCGGCGGCCTCCGTAGTGGCGCAGCGCGGTGAGCGCCTCGTCGCCGGACAGCTCCTCGCCGATCATGTCCCGTGTCTGCGGGACGTGCACGACGGTCCCCATCGAGAACCTCTCCTCCCCGTCGTTCCCCGCGGCCCGGGCGAGAACGCGATCATGCCGCCGGACGAACGGTACAGCCGGGCGCGGCCCGTCCGGCCGTCAGGTGGATCCGGGGTGGCTGCCGGGCCCGTCGGTGCGCGGGGACAGAGGTGTCGGGGAGAGGGCCGTGTCCTCCTCGCCCGGTTCCAGGAGGGTGTTGGCGGCGCCGACGACGAGCGGGTCGGGGGTGCCGACCGCCGCGGTGTCCTTGTTGCCGTAGTCGATGCGCGACAGCAGGCTGCGCATGGTCTCCAGTCGGGCGCGGCGTTTGTCGTTGCTCTTGACGACGGTCCAGGGTGCCTGTTCGGTGTCGGTGGCCCGGAACATGTCGACCTTGGCCTCCGTGTACTCGTCCCACCGGTCCAGTGAGGCCAGATCCGTGGGCGACAGTTTCCACTGGCGCACCGGGTCGACCTGCCGGATGGCGAAACGGGTGCGCTGTTCGGCCCGGGAGACGGAGAACCAGAACTTGCACAGCAGGAAGCCGTCGTCGACGAGCATCCGCTCGAAGGCCGGGCACTGTTCGAGGAACAGTTCGTACTCGTCCTTCGAGCAGTAGCCCATCACCCGTTCCACGCCGGCCCGGTTGTACCAGGACCGGTCGAAGAAGACGATCTCCCCTGCCGTCGGCAGGTGCGCGATGTACCACTGGAAGTACCACTGCCCCGCCTCCCGCTCGGTGGGCTTGTCCAGGGCCACCACCCTGGCGCCGCGGGGGTTGAGCCGCTCGGTGAGACGCTGGATCGTGCCGCCCTTGCCGGCCGCGTCGCGTCCCTCGCACACCACGATCACCCGCGCGCCGGCGTCCTTCACCCACCGCTGGAGCTTGAGCAGCTCGATCTGCAGGACGCGCTTGCGCCGCTCGTACTCCTGACGGCCGACCTTGCGTCCGTAGGGATGGTTCTCGCGCCATGTCGTGAGGGGGCGGCCGGCCCCGTCCAGCAGGACCGGCCGCTCCCGCCGGCTGGTGTCCACGGTCAGCCCGTCCAGCAGCCCGTCGGCATGCTCAGCGTTCATCACACCACTCCCGCGTCAGAACGGCATACGGCCTCGGGTACGACGGCCCGCCGAGCCGCTCCGGCCCACGGCGCGGGAACTCGACCGGAACGGCTTGCTGAACAGCCGGCCCAGGATGCCGGGCGCCTTGCTTCCCAGCCGCGACCCGGCCCCGAGCGAACGCTGCGTACCGCGTTCGGGGTGACGGGAGAGGCGCGGGACGAAGAAGGCCAGAACGGCCAGGACCACACACACTCCGGCGACGGCGGCAATGATCACGAGTTGTCTCCCTGGGTCGGTCGGGAGCGTACGGGTTCCCCGTCGGCGTCCGTCCATGTGAGCGCGCCGCGGGCCGCCTCCACGGCTCTACGACCGATCGGTTCTACGACCGGTCGGCGGACGCCCCGTCGACGAGGTCCGGGAGCAGTCCCCGCAGGGCCTCGCGCTGGGCCGGTCCCATGAACTCGCCGAGTGCGCGGGTGACCGTCTCGGCGAGCGAGCCGGACGCCTCCTCCAGCAGGCGTCGCGCCTTGTCGGTGAGGGCGACCTGGATGCCGCGCCTGTCTCCGCACACCGACTCGCGGGTGACCAGGTCGGCGTGGCCGAGGCAGGCGATCTGGTACGTGAGGCGGGTCTTGGGGCGGCCCAGGAGTTCCGCGATCCGGGTCATCCGCAGCCCCTCCTCGGGCTGGGCGGCCAGCAGGCAGAGGATGAGGAACTCGTCGTGCGAGACCCCGAGCCGCTCCTTCACCACCGCGCGCAGCCGCTGCTCCACCGCTCCCGTCGCCGCCAGCAGGAGCATCCAGGCGTGCAGCTCGGCGGGCAGCGGCCCGTCCGCGCCGAGGGAGGGGCATGTGGGCGGGTGAGCTGGCTGCTCGTCGGGGTCGGCCATGGGCCAAGTGTAACTGTTGTCCAATTTTGGAAAATGAGGGTTGTCCACATTCGGATAAGCGGCTAGCTTCGGTCATGCAAATTTGGACGACCTCACCGACTGGAGAAGGACCATGACCGTCGCCGTGGAGACCGGACTGTGGCAGCTCGACACCACCGCCTCGACCGTCGCCGTGCAGCACAGGACCATGTGGGGCCTCGTCAACGTGAAGGGCGCCTTCGGCACCGTCCGGGGGCAGGGAGAGGTCCGGCCCGACGGCTCCGCCGTGGGCGTGGTGGCCTTCGACGCCGCCTCCCTGGACACCAAGAACGCCAAGCGCGACGAGCACCTGCGCTCCGCCGACTTCTTCGACGTGGAGCACCACCCCGAGATCACCTTCGCGGTCCGCAGCGCCGAACTCCGCGACGGGGACACCGTGCAGGTGGTGGGTCAGCTCACCGTGCGCGGCATCAGCAGGTCGCACTCGCTGACCGCGCGCCTGACGGACGCGAGCGCCGCGGGTCTCACCCTGGAGACCGCGTTCACCGTGGACCGCGAGCAGTTCGGCATCGGCTGGAACCAACTGGGCATGATGCGCGGCCCGGCGACCATCTCCGCGACCCTGCGCTTCGCCCGGGCCGGCGCCTGACCGTCGCCCCTCCCCCGGCCCGCCTCATGTCATGATCGGTTCATGTCCGCGTACTCCTGGCCGTACGAGAACGGCCGGCCCACGACGGCCGGCGGCGCCGCGGCCTGGACCGCGACGGTCCGTGCCCTGCCGGTCGGCACACCGGTCGCCGGTGAGGTCATCGGCAGACAGCCCTTCGGCGCCTTCCTCGCCGTCGACGGCCACCCCGAGGCGGTGGGCCTGGCACGCATCGACCGGATGCCCCGGTGCCGTGAACTGCCGCTCGTGGGAGAGCGGGTCACCGGCAAGGTGGTCTGGCACGCCGATCACCAGCACCAGGTCGGCATCGAACTGAGCGAATGGGCCGAGCACGAGGACCTTCTTCCCGGATTCGCCGAGCGCGTCGGCCAGGTCGTCGCGGGCACGGTCACGAAGCGCACACCGCTCGGGTACTTCGTCGGTGTCGCCGACTGCGTGGAGGGGCTCGTACCCGTCACCGGGACGGCCGAAGACCCGGCGGGCACCGTCCGCGTGGGCCAGGAGGTGACGGTACGGATCGTCGCGGTCGAGATCGAGGCGCGTCGCGTGCTGCTGTCGGCCGAGGGGGTTGCCCCCGGGAGCCTCGCGGGCCGTAGCGGGGGCGATCCGTGGGCGGGCTGAACGCGGGGTGAGGGCCAGGGGCATCCCGTGGCCGCCGCCTCGCATCCCGGGAGGCTGTCACCACCGGCGTGTGCGGCCCGTCGTCAGCCGTTCGCCGCGGCCGTCACCGTGGCCGGGTCCACCCCGGTCAGCTCGACGATGCGGTGCGGCGGCACGCCGGCGGCCAGCGCGCGTGCGATCAGCCCGTCCCGGCCGTCCGCGTTGTCGCGGTAGGCGAGCAGTTCCTCCTCGACCCGGGCGAGCGGTTCGGGTGTCAACCGATGGCGTACCCGGCTCAGTTCCTCGTCGCTCAGCGGTACGGGCAGGCGCTCCGCGCCCTCGGGAATGGCGGCGGTCTCCTCCGGGGGCAACAGGCGCAGGTGCGGGGAGTTCGGCGCGCTGCCCTGGGCGTCCAGCCAGGCACGTACCGCCGGAGTCTCCATGCACGTGAGACCCTCGACGGCGGCCGGGGCCACGCCGAGCGGCGCGGACACGTCGTCGAGCAGGAACAGGTAGGCGTCGTCGGTCATCCTCAACTCTTTCTCCACGGGGCCGGATCGACATCCCTCTACCCCGGCGCGGGGCGGTGTCACAGGAAACGTCGGATGGGTTGCACCGCCATCTCCCTGGCTCTCTGCACGACCGACCGTCTCCTCCAGCGACCGGCCCGGACCGGCTCGCTCACCTCGACGTCCGCGTCGAAGTGGTCGTCGAGCGTGGAGGTGAACGCGTCGTCGAGGACGGCGAGCATGATCTCCTCGTCGTGGTCCAGGGAGCGGCGGTTGAAGTTGGTCGAGCCGATCAGCGCGGCGACGCCGTCGACGGTGATGACCTTGGCGTGCATCATCGTCGGCTGGTACTGGTAGATCTTCACGCCACAGGCGATGAGTTCCTCGTAGTGGTGCTGGCCGGCCAGCTGGCAGACCCGCTTGTCGGTGTGCGGTCCCGGCAGCAGGATCTCCACCCGGACCCCGCGCCGGGCGGCCGCGCACAGCAGCTCGACGAAGTACACGTCGGGCGAGAAGTAGGCGGTGGCCAGGCGGAAGCGCTCCTCGGCGGACTCCAGCATGACGCGGATCAGGGTCTGCATGTCCTGCCAGCCGATGCTGGCCGAGCCGCGCACCACCTGGACGATCGCGTCGCCCTGCGGGCGGTGTTCGATGAACCGGTCCCGTTCGTCGAAGAGTTCGTCGTGGCACTCGGCCCAGTTCTGCGCGAACGCGGCGGCCACACCGTCCACCGCGGGTCCTCGGACCTCGACGTGCGTGTCCCGCCACTCGGTCTCGTCGCGTGCGTCGCCGCACCATTCCTGGGCGATGCCCACCCCGCCGGTGAACGCGATCTCCTCGTCGACGACGAGGACCTTGCGGTGGCAGCGGTGGTTCTGCTTGAGCGGGGAGAGGTACAGCGGCTTGCGGAACCAGGCCACCTGGACACCGGCACGCTCCATCGTCTCCAGTTGCTCGGTCTCGATCAGCCGGCTGCCGAAGCCGTCGAGCAGCAGCCGCACCCGGACGCCCGCGCGGGCGCGTTCGGCGAGGGCCTCGGCGAACTCCCGGGCGATGTCCCCGCGCCAGTACACGAACGTCATCATGTCCACCGTGTGTGCGGCGCGGCGGATGGCGGTCAGCATCGCGGCGAAGATCTCGTCTCCGTTGCGCAACGCGGTGAGCGTGTTGCCCTCGGTCGCGGCGACCCCGATCAGGCGCTCCAGGCGTCGGCGTATCCGTGTGACCCGGTACTCGACGGACGGTGTGTCCGGCACGGACGGTGCACCCGGCCGGCCGGGGACATGTGACGTCAGCTCGGACGGTTCATGCGTACTGGTCATGACATCCCTTGACCCGAAAGAAGCGACGGAAACATGGACGGAGGGCGGCAGGTGGCAGGCCCTCGGCGGTGGTCGCACGCGCGGGGCCCGGCCGTCGGATACGGCCGGGCCCCGCGCGTGGATGCGGTGCGTCTCAGGTCACCATCGATACCAACGGCCGCGGCCACCGCCCGCGTTGGTGGAGCGCATCACGAAGCCCAGCAGCCACAGCACCAGTACGGCGAGGGCGACCCACCACAGAATCTTCAGGGCGAAGCCCGCACCGAAAAGGATCACCGCGAGAAGCAGAACAAGAAGCAGGGGAACCATAGTCATCAACCTCCTGCGCTCCGTCTGCCCTGCCGATGCTCCTCCACTCCTCACAATTTCCTTGTTTGTGAAGGCATGGTCGGGGCACCTGCAGCACTACCGCGACAGCGGCACAGGACGCTACGAGGAGGCATGTTCCATGAGTGCCGGCGAAAAGGCCAAGGCGAAGACCGAGCAGGCCGAGGGCAAGGCGAAGGAGGCCCTGGGACGCGCCCTCGGCAACGACCGGATGGCCGCCGAGGGACAGGCGCAGCAGAGCAAGGGTGACGCGCGCGAGGCCAAGGAGAAGACCAAGGACGCGTTCAAGCACTGACGTCTCACGCACCGTCGAGGGCCACCCCGCAGGACTTGCGGGGTGGCCCTCGCCCGTGTGCGGAACACCGCAGGAGTCAGGGCCGGGTGGCCGAAGGGACGTCGGGATGGATCGGAAAGATCTGGTCGAGGCCGACGATGCGCAGCACGCGCAGGGTGTGCGGAGGGACGGCCGCGAGGGCGATGTCCGCCCCGGCGGCGAGGGCGTGGCTGCGGGCGGCGAGCAGCGCGGTGATGCCGCTGGAGTCGCAGAACTCCATGGCGTCCAGGTCCAGGACGAGCCGCCGTCCCGGCTGGAGGGTGAGCGTGCTCAGCAGCACGCGCAGCTCGGGTGCGCTGGTGTGGTCGAGTTCACCGCCGATCTCCAGGACGGGACCGGTGGCTGCGTGGCGTGTGGTGATCTTCAGCGGGCTCATCGTGGGTCGGTCGTCTGTGGGGCGGTCGTCTGTGGGTCTGACGTCAGTGGGTCGGTCGTCTGCGGGTTTGTCGTCCGCGGGGCTGTCGTCAGTCGGTCGAGGGCGAGAACGCCGAGGGCGAGCAGGGCGGTGTCGTCGTCGAGGCCGTCACCGAGGCCGTGCAGGAGGTCCGTCAGGGCCTGGACGACGTCCGCCGGGGGCAGGCCGGCCCGGTCGGCGGCGAACGCCAGGAGCCCTTCGTCCCCGAACAGGGCCGTGCGGTCCGCACCGGTGCGGGCCTCGGTGATGCCGTCGGTGTAGAGCAGCAGGGTGTCGCCGGGAGCGAGGACGGTGGTGGCGCCGACGAAGGGCGCGAAGGGCACGACACCGACGAGGAGCCCGCCCGGGGTGGACAGGAAGTCGGCCGTGCCGTCCGCGCGCAGGACGAGGGCCGGGGGGTGGCCGCCCGAGGCGAGCCGGACGGTGACCTTGCCCGCCGTGGGGTCCGGTTCGAGGACGCCGAAGACGGCCGTGCAGTAGCGGGGGTCCCCGCCCTGGGCGTACCGCTCGTGGAGCACCCGGTTGAGGGTCGTCAGGGCGGAGACGGGATCGGGGTCGTGCAGGGCCGCCGCGCGCAGGGTGTAGCGGGTGAGCGAGGTGAGCGCGGCGGCCTGGGGGCCCTTGCCGCACACGTCGCCGAGGAAGAAGGCGAAGCGTTCGCCGTCGACGGGGAAGACGTCGTAGAAATCGCCGCCCAGCCGGTCGGGCGAGGCGGTGTGGTAATGGGCGGCCGTCTCCATCCCGGGCAGGGACGGCAGGGTGGTGGGCAGCAGGGACTGCTGCAGGACGGCGAGGGCGTCCTGGAGGCGGGCGCGGTCGGCCTCGGCCTGTGCGCGCGCCTCTTCGGCCTGGGCTCGCGCTTGCTCGGCCTGTGCGCGCGCTTCCTCGGCGGCCTTGCGGCCGCGCAGCAACTCCTCCTCGTAGGCGCGCCGGTCCCGGGCATCGAAGACGGTGGTGCGGATCAGTACGGGCTGGCCGCTGTCGCTCCGCTTGACCGTGGAGGAGACCAGGACGGGCATGCGTCCGCCGCCGTCCCGCCTGATCTCCAGGGCTATGCCGCCGATCTCGCCCTGCAGACGCAGCAACGGCGCGAAGTGCGTCTCGTGGTACAGCTTGCCGCCCATGGTCAGCAGGTCGGTGAACCGCATCCGGCCCACCACGGCCTCGCGCTCCAGGCCGAGCCATCCCAGCAGGGTGGCGTTGATCTTCGCGATGGTGCCGTCCATGAGCGTGGACAGATAACCGCACGGCGCGCTCTCGTACAGGTCCTCGGCGCTGTCCTCCAGCAGTGCGGCGAACGCCCCGTTCGCCGTCTCCTCGTCGTCCCTGCCCCGCGGGTCCGGCTGCTGTCCGATGCGGCACATCACCGCAGGCCGGCCAGGAAGCCGGTGATCGCCTCGTTGGTGGCCTCCGGCGCGGACAGGTGCGGGCAGTGTCCGGTCGCGTCCAGCGTGACCAGGGTCGAGCCGGGGATCACCTGGTGGAGGTAGGCGCCGACCTCGCGCGGGGCGATGACGTCCTGGGTGCAGTCCAGCACCAGCGTCGGCACCCGCACGGTCTTCACGTCGTCCCGTGAATCGGACAGGAAGGTCGCCCGCGCGAAGACCCGCGCCATGTCCGGGTCGGTGGCGCAGAAGCTGTTCGTCAGCTCCTCACCCAGCTCGGGCCGTTCCGCGTTGCCCATGATCATGGGAGCCATCGCGGCCGACCACCCCAGGTAGTTCGACTCCAGCGACGCCAGGAGTTCGTCGATGTCCGCGGCGCTGAATCCGCCCCGGTAACCGTCGTCGTCGATGTACCGCGGCGACGGGGCGACCATCACCAGCGCCCCGATGGCCTCCGGGGCCATGCCGACGGCCAGTGCCCCGATCATCGCGCTGACGGAATGCCCCACGAACACCGCGTCGCGGATGTCGAACGCCTCGCACACCTCCACCACGTCCCGGGCGTAGCCGTCCAGGGAGGCGTACCGGCTCTCCGAGAACGCGGAGGGATCCGCACGGCCCGAACCCACGTAGTCGAACAGCACCACCCGGTACCGCTCCACCAGAGCCGGGACCGTCAGCCGCCACATGTTCTGATCACAGCCGAACCCGTGAGCCAGCACCACCGTGCGCCCCTGCGGGTTGCCGATGACGTTGACGTTGTTCCTGCGGCCGATGTCCATCGGGACAGTCTCGCAGGTCCCGGGGGGTGCTCCGGGAAAGGGAACGACCTGTGGGCGGTGCATGAAGGACCCGTGCAGGGAGCCCCACGAGAAGTACCTCATGAACGGGACGCCAGCGGGTAGGCGAATGACGCGATACCGGCAACTCGTGATGAAAAGACAAGGAACGACCCACGGGAAGAGTTCTATGGTCACCCCGCTTGAAGATCGGGCATCGGAGGAAGAGGAACCCGCGACGCCCCTGCGCTACAGCGCCGCCTGGGACACGGCGGACGCGTCGATCGCCGGCGCCCGCTCGGCCGTCCGCGCGCTGCTGGCGCGGGCCGGACACGATCCCTGCCACCGGCCGAGTCAGGACGCTCAGCTCGTCGTCAGTGAGCTGGTCACCAACGCACTGCGACACGCGCCCGGTCCGGGCGCCCTGGCACTGGAGGTGACGCCCGACGCGGGCCTTCTGCGCATCGCCGTACGGGACAGTTCCCCTCGCCCGCCCGAACCGAGGGCACATGACGCGCGCCGGGTCGGTGGCCACGGGCTGTACCTGGTCGCCCGGCTCTGCGACCACCTGCAGACCGTCGCCCTGCAATCCGGCAAGCAGATCGTCGCCCATCTGCAACTGCGCTAGAACCCGTCCGACCCTCGGTCCGGCCGTCGTCCACCCCTGTCGTGGACGGCGGCCGGCTGCGCATCCGGAGGACCGCCCGAGGAGCCGAGCGGACAACTCACGGCAAAGGCCCGGGCCTTCACGCCGTCACGGGTGCGGCGCATGGCTCCGGGCGATGGACGGTGGGGCGGCAGGACGGTGGGGCGGCAGGACGGCAGGACGGCAGGACGGCAGGACGGCAGGACGGCAGGACGGCAGGACGGCAGGACGGTCAACTACGGGGTTCCGGCGGGGTGTCGGCCGGTCTGTCCGGGGTGCCGTGCCAGTCCAGTATCAGCACCGTGGCGTCGTCCTTGAGGTTGCCGTGACAGGCGTCGAGCACGGCGGCGGTCATGCTCCGTACGGCTTCCCGTGGATGCAGCGCGCGGGTGTCGTGCGCGACCGAGAACAGGTCGGCGGCCGCGGCACCACGGTCCTGCATGCCGTCGGTGAGCAGGATCAGGCGGTCGCCGGGGAGCAGCCGCAGTTCCTGGAGGCGGTACGGGGTGGGCGCCGCCACACCGAAGGGCAGGTTCACGGCGAGTGGCACTTCCTCGACGATGCCGTCGCGCACCCGCAGCGGCCAGGGGTGGCCGGCGTTGACCAGTTCGCACCGCCCTGTCTCCAGGTCGACGCAGAGCAGTTGGCCGGTGGCCAGGCCCCTGCTGTGCCGCAGCAGGGCCTGGTGGGCGTGGTCGGCCTGCTTGAGGGCGTCACAGCCGCTGCGCCGCGCACGTCGCAGTGCGCCGACCAACAGGGTGGCCAGCAGGGCGGACTCGGTGTCGTGCCCCATGGCGTCGGTGATGGACAGATGGAGCAGGTCGCGGTCGAGTGTGTAGTCGTAGGTGTCTCCGCCGATGTCGTCGGCGGGAACCAGCCCGGCGGCGAGGGTGAACTGCGGCGCCTCGCAGCAGGAGGCCGAGGGGAGCAACTGGTGCTGGATCTCGGCCGCCAGGCTGGTCTCGGTGGTGCGCCGCCCCAGGTGGTAGAGGTCGGTGAAACGGCCGTCGGTGACGATGATGTACGCCAGCGCGTGCGCCGCGTCCCGGACCTGCCGGAGTACGGCCTCGTCGGCGGACTGCAGGGTCACCTCCAGGACGCCGATGCAGTCACCGCGGTTGCTGACCGGTGTGACGACCCTCAGTCCGCCCTGGCCGTCGTCCTCCACGAACTGCCGCTGCTCGCGCAGGACGCGGTCGTAGACGCTGCCTCGCAGGGGCAGGGAACCGGCGCCGTCCGCCTCCTCCTCACCGGTCGCGACGAGCCGTACCAGTTGTTGACCGATGAGGTCGACGAACAGGAACGACACACGCGCCGCACCGAACCGCTTCTGCAGGTCGTGTGCCACCACATCGACAGACTCACCGGGCGGGGCCGCCTCCGCGGCGGCCAGCAACTCGCCCAGCTCCAGATCTCCACCCTCCACCACGACAACCTCCCGTCGGTTGCCGCACCTTCTTCCCCGAGACTCCGCCGAATCACGTGGTGCGTCCGTTTTGGCCGGTCGGGGTGACCGGCGCAACACCGTCGGCACAGTGGGCTTCGTCACTAAACCGCTTAGTAGATCAGTAGAAATCGCCCGCTCCTCCAGCAGGGGCGACTCCCTTTGGATACCGTCGGATCGGAGAGGTCGAACCATCACTGAAGGAGTCCCGTATGCGGGCCGGCAGGTGTGTGCGCGCAGGAGGTGCCCTGGGGCAGCTGCTGCTCGTCGCCGTGCTCGCGCTGGGGGTCCTTGTAATGCACGGCATGGGTCATCCCGCAGAGTCGGCGCACTCCACCACGGGCCGCGCGTCCGCCATGGCGGCGACGGATCCGCTCGGCGCGTCCGCCGCGCACCACGGGCCGACGGGGTCGGCCGTGGGCGGGACCACCGACGGCCATGGCGTCGCCGGCGCGTCGGATCCGTCGTCGTCGCACGGGCCGGCCATGGCGATGGACATGCTGTCGCTCTGTGTGGCGGTGCTGCTCGGAGGCTGGGTGCTCTCCGCGCTGCTCGCGTCGGCGCTCACGCGCTGCAGGACGCGGTCGGCCCGGCTGCTCGCCAGGGTCGCCGCCGCTCGGCCGAACCCTCCACCACGCGGCCCTGATCCCACCCGTCTGTCCGTTCTGCGGCTGTAGGCCGAACCGCTCTCGCGGGCGCGCGACCTGCGCGGACCCGCGGCTTCGCCTGCTCTCCACCAGCCGCTGAACCCACACCACGAGGTGAACCGACATGACCGCACTCCCGCGCCCCCCGCAGACCCCGTACACCCCGCGCCGCCGGCCCGTACGACGAGCCGTCGCCGTCGGTATCGTCGCAGCCGGGACCCTGCTCCTGACCGCCTGCGGCAACGCCACGAACGGCGTGGACCACGGCAGCGGCAGGACCTCCGCGTCGCCGACGGCGTCCTCGACCGGCGGGGCCGCCTCCGACGACTTCAACAAGGCCGACGTCGCGTTCGCGCAGATGATGATCCCGCACCACGAGCAGGCTCTGGAGATGGCCCGGCTGGCCGAGGGCCGGGCGTCCGACACGGAGATCGAGGAGATCGCGGCGACGATCGAGAAGGCCCAGGACCCCGAGATCAGGACGATGAAGGGATGGCTGAAGTCCTGGGACGAGCCGACCGCCGTCGCGTCCATGCCCGGTATGGAGCATGGTGGCGGTGACGGAAGCGGCATGATGGCCGACTCGGACATGGAGCACCTCAAGGGTCTGAAGGACGCCGAGTTCGACGCGATGTTCGCCGAGATGATGATCGAGCATCACGAAGGCGCCATCACCATGGCCCGGGACGAGCAGCGGGACGGCGAGCACACCGACGCGACGGCCATGGCCGGTGACATCGCGAAGGGCCAGTCCGCCGAGGTCGAGCGGCTGAAGGACATCCTCGACCGGCTCTGACGGACCCCTGGCGCGAGCCGACCCGGTCGGCTCGCGCCGTGCTCGCACCGTGCTCGCGCCGCGAGGGGGCGCCCGGCGCGATCACCGCCCTTCCGGACGCGCTCTACTATGCCCTTGCGTATTCACTGCGCGCGGGCGGCGAAAGGGAGTCGGGGTCATGCGACGGCTGGGGGAACTGGAGGCGGAGATCATGGACCGCCTGTGGACGTGGAACCGTCCTGCCACGGTGCGCGAGGTCGTGGACGATCTCAACAGGACCCGCCCGGTCGCCTACACCACCGTGATGACCGTCACCAACATCCTCTACAACAAGGGCTGGTTGCTGCGGGGCAAGCAGGGCCGCGCCTGGTTGTACTCACCGGTGCGCAGCCGTGAGGCGTATGCCGCCGCCCTGATGGAGGACGGCCTGGGCGCGAGCAAGGACCGCCCGGCCGCGCTGGTCCACTTCGTCGAGAACATGACCGAGGAGGAGCAGGCCGCCCTGCGCAAGGCGCTGCGCGCGGTGGGACGGCAGGCGAAGCCGTGAACGCGGCCCTCGCTCTCGGCACCTACACGCTCCTCGTGGGCTTCGCCGCCCCGCCCCTCCTTCTGCGGTCGGACTGGCCGCACCGGGCACCGGCCCTGGCCCTGGCGGTCTGGCACGCCCTGGCCCTCTCCTTCGCGCTCGGCACCGCACTGACCGCGTACCACCTCTTCATGCCCATGGCTCACGCGCACGACGGGCTGTGGGGCCTGCTGCATTCCTGCGGCTTCGACCTGGGCTTCGACCTGGGCTTCGACCCGGGCGTGGGCGGCCCCGCCCACGCCACCGCGGGGCGCCTCTCCGTCGCACTGCCCGCCGTACCGGGGATCGCCCTCGCGGGCGGCTTCGCCTTCCACGTCGCACGGGCCAGGCTGGCGCTGACCCGGCACCGGGAGGCGGTGGACCTGGTGGGCCGCCGTTCGGTCCGGCTGGGGGCCACCGTGCTGCCGTACGACGTTCCCGCCGCCTACTGCCTGCCCGGCCGCCGGCCCAGGATCGTGGTCAGTGAGGCGGCCGTACGGGAACTGGCGCCGGAGGAGCTCGCGGCCGTACTGGCGCACGAGCGGGCCCACATCGCCGGCCGTCACCATCTGGCGCTCGCCGGCGCGGCGGCGTTCCACTCGGTCTTCCCCCTGCTTCCCCTGGCCCGCCAGGTTCGCGAACAGACCGCGCTCCTGCTGGAGATGATCGCCGACGACCGGGCCCTGCGCGCTCACTCCGACGGGGCCCTGGCGACGGCGATGTACGCGATGGCGGCGGCCCGGGCCCCGCGGGACGCGTTCGCGGCGGGCGGCCGGACGGTTCTGATCCGGATACGGCGGGTGCTCGGCCCGCGCACCGCCCCGCACCCCGCTCTCCGGGGCGCCCTGGCGGCCGCGACCGCCGCCGTACCGCTGTTGCCGCTGCTGGTCGCCTGCCCGCCCGGCGTCGGCTGAGCGGTGCGGACGCGGCTCGCGAGGTGCGCCCGGTCCGCCCGGACACGGTCGCGCGGGCACGGTCACACGGCCATCATCAGCAGCATCGTCGCCATGGAGCCGCCCATGCCCACCTGTCCGGCCAGGCGCGCGTTGGGCGCGGAGAACATCCCGGGGCTCCGGGTGGCTCGGCGGTGGCGGGCCCTCCCGGCGGGCGGGACGGACGCTCCGCCCGGGTGGCGTGTCCGGGCCCGTACGGCCAGGGCCACGACGACCACGAAGTAGGCGGCCAGCGCCCAGAAGACGGCGCGCCACAGGAGCGCGGAGCCGGACACGGCGGCCGCCTCGGTCATGCCGTGGGCGCTCGTGGCCGCCGTCCCGGCCACGGCTCCGTGCCCGTGCCCGGATGAGCCCGCCAGGGCGAGCGTGGGACCCGAGGCGGCCCCGGGCACGGCGAGCGTCATCAGCACCATGGCCGCGCTGCCGATCACCACATGGGCGGCGTGCCCGAGGTGCCGCACGCCGCTCTCGGCGGCCTGCCGTACGGACAGCGCCGCACCCGTGAGACCGAGCGCGGCGAACACCGCCGCCCACCACATGCCGTACGTCCCGTAGAGGACCGCCGTCGGAGGTGCCGCCATCACGGCCATCCCCGCGCCCATCACGGCCTCGGCCCCCGCCTCGAACCGGGCCCGGCCGCCGATCCGTGCCGCGCGTACGAGGTTCCCCACGGCCACCCCGGCGCCCAGCGTCGTCAGCGTCCAGCCGAGCAGGTCTCCCGTCATGTCACCACTCCTTCGCGGCACCGGATTCCGGCCCGCCGCTCCGTTCGTCGGTCACTACGTATCTACTTAGTACGTACTGATCGACGCACCCGCTCACCGGGCGTGCGCGACGTTTCGGAGGGAAGGGCCGAGCAGTCCTCGCCATATACCCCCCAGGGGTATAACCTGATGGCGATCGAGGGACAGAACCACACGGACGAGAAGGGGATGAACGGGCATGGACCACAGCGCTCACCACGACGGCGCCGGGCATGACCACGCCGGCGCGCACCACCACGGCCACTCCGCCCAGGAGGCACCCCGGGGGCCGGGGCACGGCGGCGCCTCCTGGGCGATGGCGGCGAAGGCGACGCTGCACTGTCTGACCGGGTGCGCCCTCGGCGAGATCCTCGGCATGGTCGTCGGCACGGCCCTGCTGTGGGGCAATGTGCCGACCATGGTGCTGGCCATCGCGCTCGCGTTCGTGTTCGGCTATTCGTTCACCCTGTTCGCGGTGCGCCGGGCCGGACTGGACTGGAAGAGCGCGCTGAAGGTGGCCCTGGCCGCCGACACCGTCTCGATCGCCGTGATGGAGCTGGTCGACAACGCGATCATCGCCCTCACCCCGGGGGCCATGGACGCCCATCTCGACGAGGGTCTCTTCTGGTCGGCGCTCCTGGGCGGGTTCGCGGTCGCCTTCCTGATCACCACGCCCGTGAACAAGTGGATGATCGGACGCGGCAAGGGCCATGCCGTGGTCCACGCCCACCACTGACGCCCTTTTCTCCTGACCTCGTACCACTGACGTACTCTCCACCGACCTCGTCCTCCGTCTCGTACAACCGTTTGTGCACCGGGAAGGTCGTACGGGCGTCGGATCTCAGACAGGAGCAGTACGTTGCGCAGACGCACCCTGACCGTGGCCACGGCCACCGCCGCCCTCGCCCTCGCCGTCACCGGGCTCGGCGCACCCGGGGCCGTCGCGGCGCCCTCCGGTCTGGCGGACGACTTCGACGGCGACGGCTACCGCGACCTCGCCATCGGTACGCCCAAGGCGAGCGGCGGCACGGTCACCGTCCTCTTCGGCTCCGCCGCCGGCGTCAGCCCGAGCCGGTCGGTGAACATCACTCAGAACACCCCGGGCGTGCCCGGTGCCTCGGAGAGCGTGGACAGGTTCGGCGAGAACGTCACCAGCGGCGATGTGAACCACGACGGCTACGCCGATCTGATCGTCGGGGCGCCCGGCGAGGAGGTCACCGGGAAGCCGCGCGGCTCGGTGACGATCGTCTGGGGCGGCGCGAAGCCGTTCACCTCGGGCGGCATGGCGCTGACCGCGCCCACCGCCGAGGCGGACGGCTTCGGCGAGGGCGCGGCCTTCGCCGACCTCGACGGGGACGGCAGCCCGCAGCTCGCCGTCGTCGGCAGCGACACGTTCTGGTGGTACGGCGACGGCGGGCCCACGCAGGACGGCGCGTTCGCCCCCGAGGTGGACTTCCTGCCGGACGGCGTCCAGCTCGACGGCATCGTGGCGGGTCACTTCTCCTCCAAGGACGGCGGCAACGGCTACGAGTACGTCCTGCACGGCCGTCAGTACGACACCGACGGCTCCCCCCTCCCCGGCTATACAGGTGTGCTGCGCGGCGGCCCCGGCGACGTCGGCTCCGTCCACGCCACCCTCAGCGACGACGGGACGACCGGCTCCGCCGCGTGGCGGTCGGCGGCCGTCGCGACCGGCGACATCAACGGCGACGGGTACGAGGACCTGGTCACCGCCGACGAGGCGGGCGTCAAGGGCGGCTCGGTCATGGTGCGCTACGGCTCGGCGTCCGGTCTGCCGCACAAGGGCCGCACGTACCACCAGGACACCCCCGGTGTCCCGGGCACCGACGAGGTCCACGACGGGTTCGGCGCGGCGCTCGCCCTGGGTGACGTGACGGGCGACGGCCGTGCGGACCTCGCGATCGGCGCCCCTAACGAGACCGTGGACGGCAAGCGGTACGTCGGCGACGTCGTGCTCCTCAAGGGCGGCCCGAACGGACTGACCACGACCGGGGCCCAGTCCTTCCACCAGGCGACGGCCGGAGTGCCGGGCGCGGCCGAGGCGGGGGACCACTTCGGCTCCTCGCTCCGCCTGCGCGACATCAACGGCAACGGCAAGGCGGATCTGGCCATCGGCGCGGACGGCGAGGACATCCTGCCGAACGGCTACGACGACGGAGCGGCCTGGGTGCTGCGAGGCTCGGCGTCCGGACTGACGACCACCTCGGCGACCTCGTTCAACGCGACGGACTTCGGCTACCCGGTGGTGGCGGGCCGCAAGTTCGCGGACGTCTTCGCGCGCTGAGCGGCCACGGAACGCGCCGGGCACCGGGCCACCCGGTGACGGGCCCGGCGATACCTCTCCGCGCGGGTCCGCCCGGCGCCGACGGGCGCCGGGCGGTCGCTCACCTGTGGTGCGGCCTGCCTCAGTCCACGATCACCCCGGTACGCGCCGCCGGGGTCCGCCCGACGAGCAGGCCGCCGAAGTTGCCCTCGACCTCCGACTTCTCCGCGGCGTTCGGATAGGGGTTCGTGCACGCGATGCCCGCCGTGGAGCCGGACATCAGGCTCGAACACGGTCCGGGCTTGCGGTCGGGCAGGCCGAGGATGTGCCCGAGTTCGTGGGCGGAGATGCGGATGGTGTTGTAGCCCTGGTCGACGGCCTGCCGTCCGATGTAGACGGTGCCGTTGCCCAGGGTCGTGGGCAGGGCGCGCGGCCAGCCGTTGTCGGCGAGGACCCGGATGTTCGCGCGTTGCCCGGTGGCGACCGGACGCAGTTCGACCGAGTCGACACTCTCGTTCCAGATCGCCGCGCCGCGGTCGACCGCGCTTCTGAACTCCGCCGAACCGCCGGCGTCGTAGGTGAAGACACGGGCGGCCACCGGGACTTCGGCCGGGTCGGCGGAAGCGGCCACGGCCTGGCCGCCGGTCAGGGACAGGGACACCACCAGCGCCGCGGTCAGGGCACCGGTCAGCGTACGGACGTGCATGATCGACCTCCTCGTGGGGGAAAGGGGCAGTCGTGCTCATGACATTATTGGCTGCCTGCCCGGCGTGACGGAGGTGAATCCGTCAATCGGCGGCGCTCCTCGTCGAGGGGTGTCGGGGCGAGCGGCGTTCGCGCTCATGAGACGGCGCCGGCGAACCCCTCGTCGGTGAGCCAGCGTTGGGACCTGCGGACCCGGTCCTGCGGAACGGGCTCCAGGAGGATGACCGCCCCCTCGGCCCGGCGCACCGGCGTCACGGCCACGCCGGGCTCGGCGACGAGCGTGAGCAGTCCGTCGGACGCCAGGGCGTAACGCGTGTCCGCCGACTCCTCTCCGGCCGTGGCGTCCTCTTCGGCCGTGGCGTTCCCTCCGGCCGTGGTGCCCTCACCGTTCGCCGGCTCCTCGCCCTCCTCCGTGGCCGCGCACGGCCGCAGGGCCACGGTGCCCTGGGGCTCGGCGTTCAGACACAGTTCGGGAGCCGCCTGGTTCCGCAGGCGCCCCTCTCCGTCCCACCGCCACAGCTGGCTCGCCGACCCCTCGCACCGGGCCGTCACCGCGGGAGTACCCAGCACCGCGGCCGAGCCGCGCAGGTCGAGGCAGAGCCCCGTCCGCACATTCCGCAACCGCGTCGCCGGGGCCTCGTTCCCACCCGGGGAAGAGGACGTGTCCGGGGGCGTGTCCGGGGCCGGAGCAACGCCGGACGGCGCGGAGGCGGTCGCGGACGGACTCGGCGTCGGCACGGCCACCGAACCGCCCACCGTCTCGCTGTCGCCGCCGGCTCCGCCCAGGGCCATCGGAGACGCCGCAATCACCCCGCACAGCAGCACCCCCAGGGCGGCCGGCAGCGGCCACCGGAGCCGCCGCGGCGCGGAACGGTCCCCCTCCGCGGGCCGGGCCTGCGCCTGAGCGGGCCGCGCGGTGGGCTCCGGCCGGGCGTCGTCCGATACCCGGGCGGGGGCGTCGGCCGACGGTCCCGGCCGCTCCCGACGGACGGGCCGCGTCGCGAGGTAGTCCGCCGCGCGGAATCCCAGGACCGCCTCCGCGAGCAGCGCGGGGAGCCGTTCCGGCGACTGGTCGAGCTGGTCGACGGCCGCCCGGCAGTAGGAGCAGCCGTCGAGATGGTCGCGTACCTCCGCCATCACCTCCGTGGCTCCCCGGCGGGCGTGGACGTCGATGAGCCGGTGCAGGCGGCGGCAGCGCTCGTCGCGAGCGCGGTCGAGATGCAGGCGTCCGCACGCGTCGCGCAGCTGGGTGCGGGCGCGTTCGGGGTTCAGCAGGGCGGGGTCCGCGCCGAGCAGGGCGGCGACCGTCCCGATGTCCTCGGCCTCGACGACGGTGTGCCACAGCAGCGTCTGGGCGCGGTGCGGCAGGTTGTGGAAGGCGCGCAGGACCAGACTCCTGGCACCGCTCCCCCGGTCCCCGCCGGGCAGGGGCCGGCGGGCGTCGCCGGCCAGGTCGCCCCGCAGATCGGGGTGGAGGGAGGAGCGCCTGTCGTCCGCGTTCCACTCCCCGGCGGCGTCGAGGACCGCGGAGAGCAGGCGCGGCCGCCACGGGAAGTCCGCGCCGGCATGGGCCGCCACGTCGCCGTGGGTGGTCCGGAAGGCCAGACCGGCCAGCCGTTCCGCGGTCCCCCGGTCCTGCTCCGCGCCCGGGTTCCGCTCCACGCACAGGGACGCGTACCGCAGGACCGACGTGCCGTGCAGTGCCAGCAGTTCAGCGGCCGAGGGAACCCCGGCTGCGCCCCCGGCCTCCACGGACTCCGTCTGCGCGAACTCCGCGGGCACGACGGGCTCGTGGCCCACGTCCGAGAACTCCGCGGGCACGGCGGGCTCATGACCCACCTCCCCGCCGGGCGCCACACGCCCTCGTCCGCCGTGCGGAGCCGCCACCACGGGAGCACCATCCATGAATCGGGTCTCCTCCCTGTTCCGTACCGTCGATACGGCCCTCCGCGGCTCCGTGCTCAACGCCCGCGCCGGAAGATCCGGTCCACTCGCTCGCCCGGAAGTACGTCCCGGCCGGTGACACGGTTCAGCGGTGGACGCCGAACTCCGCCCGAACCGGTGCCGCGCGGACGGCCCTGTTCCCCCTCCGGGACGGGCGATCCGGTGCCCGGGTCCGGTGCCCGTATCCCGCGTGCGTCCCAGCAGTCCTCCGTCGCCGCAGGTCAGAGACGCGTGACCGTCCCGGCGTCCCAGCCCGTCTGCCGGGGGTCCTGCCACGGGACGGCCGCTGCCAGCATGAGCGGCGGCCGGAGACCACCGGCCACCGACCAGAGGGGGAACACCAGATGGGACAGAGGACGCTTCTGCGGGGCCTGACCCTCGCCGTGGCAGCGGTCCTGCCCCTGTACGGGCCCACGGCGGTGCAGGCGGCGCCTGCCGCAGTCACCGCGGTGGCGGTCTGCGGGCACACGAGCGCACAGCCCACGCTGCAGCGGGGATCGACAGGGGACCCGACGTCCGAGGCGCAGTGCCAGCTGAACCTCGCGACGAAGCCGAGCCGGTACACGCCGATCGCGGCGGACGGCACGTACGGGGCGGCGACGGAGGCGCGCGTCAGGGACTTCCAGCGGTGCGCCGGACTCGGCGTGGACGGGGTGCTAGGCCCCAACACCTGGTCCGCGCTGAACAGTTGGGCCGAGCAACCGCGCACCTGCGCCGACCGGGGCGCCTCGGGCACCGCGCAGACGGCCGTGTGCGGCCACACCGACACGCGCCCCACGCTGCGGAAGGGCGCGAAGGGCGTCGAGGTCGAGGAGGTGCAGTGCCGGCTGAACCTGGCCATGGAACCCTTCCACTACCCGCCGCTGTCGATCGACGGCGACTTCGGGGGCGGGACCGAGTCCCGGATCGTCGAGTTCCAGCACTGCGCCAACCTCGGCGCCGACGGCGTCGTGGGCCCGAACACCTGGGCGAAGCTGGTGGACTGGTCCGGCCGTGACACGTACTGCACCCCGCCCCGCCCGGCCGGCTACCCGATCGACGGCCTGGACACGGCCAAGTACCAGCACCCGGGCGGCGCGCCGATCGACTGGAAGGCCGTACGGGCCTCGGGGGTGGAGTTCGCGACGGTCAAGGCCACCCGGGGCCTGAACGTCACCGACGACTACCTCACCGCCGACCTCCAGGGGGCCCGGGCGGCGGGGCTGGCCGTGGCGCCGTACCACTTCTACACGGGCACGTCGGCCGACACGGGTGGCGCGCAGGCCGACCGGTTCATCGCCGCCGTGCGGGCGACCGGCTACACCGGGCAGCGGGCGGGCGACCTGCCCCCGATCTTCGACCTGGAGCGGATGGACGACGGCAGCGGCCGTTGTCCCACCTTCGGGACCGTGGACGACGCCAAGGTCTGGCTCGACCGGGTGGAGGCGGCTTTCGGCCGCACTCCGATGATCTACACGCAGAAGTCCTTCCTGGACGACTGCCTGGGCTCCACCACCGCCTTCGCCCGCTATCCGCTGCAACTCGCGGACTACCGCCAGTCGATCACCCAGCCGCCCCTGCCGAAGGGCTCGGCGGCCTGGGCGATGTGGCAGTACACCGACGCCGCGATCTTCCCCGGCATCAAAGCCCCGGCGACCGCGGACGTGTTCAACGGCACGCAGGCCGACCTGGACCGACTGGCCAACCGGTGATCCCGCCCGTGGCCATCGCCCTACCGAGGAGAACACCATGACCGACCGCCTCTCCCGCGCGGCCCTCGTCGCCGTGCTCGCCGTCCTGGGCTTCGTCGTCCCGGCGCCCGCCTCGGCCGCCGCCGCCACGAGCTGCTACGGCGGAGCGGTCACGGTCCGCTACGGGGAGGTCCGCGACTTCGGCCCGTACGTGACCACGAGCCGCTGCACGGACATCAACATGCGGATGACCGGCGGCGACGCCGACTTCGGCTGGGCCTGCGTGAAGTTCGCGCGGGCCGGCGGCTGCAACTACTGGACCAAGATCGGCCGCAGCTGGACGACCATCGCCACCGACGTCCTCAACGGGACCACATTCACCGTGCCCAACGGCGTGGACCTGGAGGGCAGTTCCGCCACCTTCCAGATCGCCTTCTGACGTCTCGCCCACTTCACCGAACGGAGACCGCCATGATCAGGACCCGAGCGCTCGCCTCGGCTCTCGTCACCGTGGCCGCACTGCTGGCGGCAGGTGCCGCGCCCGCCGCCGCACAGTCCTCGGCCGCGGCGACCAGCTGCTACGGCGGCGCGAAGAACCTCAACTACCGCTACCAGGTGGGCCCCAAGGACTACGGGCCGTTCACCACGTCCTCCCGGTGCGGTGACATCAACATGCGGCTCACCACGGACAACGGCGCATTCCTCTACGCCTGTGTGGTGTTCGTCGACCACACCACCAGGTGCAACCACGACAACACGTACTCCCTCCACGGCACCCCGTGGGCGACGGTCGCCACCGATGTCAGGGACGGCACCCGCTTCGTTCTGCGCGTCGGCCCCTACGACACCGACGCGCAGAACGTGAACTTCCAGCTCGCCTACTGACCTCCTTCCGCACCGCCCGCCCCACCGTTCACCACCGTTCCGGAAAGGTACGACCCAGATGACCTCCTCCTTCCGCCCGTTCGACCGCCGCAGCCTGCTGCGGGGCACCGTGGCCGCCGGCGCCGGCCTCGCGTTCGGACAGCTGCTGTTCTCGGGCACCGCGCAGGCCTACGCGTGGTCGCGCACCATGAACCAGGGCGACAGCGGCGCCGACGTGACCGAACTGCAGGTCAGGGTCGCCGGCTGGGCCGCCGACAGCCCGAGCCACAGCCGGGTCGGCGTCGACGGGGACTTCGGCCCCGGCACGGCCGCGGCCGTCCGCAGGTTCCAGGCGGCGTACGGTCTCACCGCCGACGGCGTCGCCGGCCCCAACACCCAGGCGAAGCTCAACGCGCTGGAGCAGTCGGACGGTTCCACGGCCCACTTCAACTGGAGCGAGTTCGTGGACCAGTCCAGCGGCACCTTCAACGGCGGCAAGGCGAGCGCCGCGCAGGTGAAGGAGAACGCCCGCCGCTGCATGTACAAGCTGGAGGCGCTGCGCAAGAAGCTGGGCGACAAGCCGATCACGGTCAACTCCGGCTTCCGGAGCATCGCGCACAACGCCGAGATCGGCGGGGCCAGTGACAGCATGCACCTGTACGGCACCGCGGCCGACCTCGACGTGCCCGGCGTCGCCACCAAGACCGTCTACCAGAAGGCGGAGACCTGTGGGTTCTCCGGGCTGGAGCGGTACACCGTCGACCACCAGCACGTCGACAGCCGGGCGGACCTCGGCCGCGACTGGTGGTGGGAGAGCGGCACGGTCTGAGGCCGTCCGCCCCTGATCACAGGAACCGGGAGGGCCGGGTGCCGCGGCGGCGGTGCCCGGCCCTCCCGGGCCTCAGCTCTTCTTGGGAGTGTCCTTCAGCGCGGCCTCGCAGGCGGGCCAGTCGTGAAAGTCGCGCCGCACGCTCCACAGCCGGTGGGCCGCCTCGATGTTCCACTCCGGGTCGAAGGCCCGTCGCGGTGTGCCGTCCAGCTCCCGCAGGCTGGCGTCGGAGATCTGGAACACGCCCCAGTTGCGGCTGCCGTTGGTGTTGGGCAGCACCCACAGCGGGTCGAGGAACGACGCGCAGCGGGCGATCGCCACGGCGGTGCCGGGATCCTCGACGAACACCTGACGGATCCGCTTCGTCACCTTGTCCGGCGACCAGCTCGCCATGCGCACCTTGCCCGCGTAGAGCGCCTTCTTCGTGGCGTCGTCGACGACGCTGCGGGCCGACACGCCCGCCAGCACCTGGAACGCGGTCAGCCGGCGCAGGGTCTCCGGACCGAAGTCCCCGTCGACGGCGAGGCGGCCCCCGGCCCGGGTCAGCAGGACCTGCACCTCGCGTACGCACGCGTCGTGCTGTCCCATGCTCACCGACGCGCAGGCGGGCGAGTACAGCAGCCTGTCGTCGGACGGCGGCGAGGCTCCGGCCGGAGCCCCGGCCGGCCACCACACCAGGCCGGCGACCAGCGTCGCCACGACCACGGCGGCCAGGAGCGCGAAACGGGAGGCGAGTCTCTCGGTGATCCGGGACCGCGGCGACCGCCCGGGCCCGCCGCCGACGGTCTCCGGCGCGGCGGTGTCGTCCGGGGAACGCTCCGCCGACGTGGCGGCCTCCGGGGCGGCGCCGTCCGGGAGGGCGGTCTCCGGGGCGGGCCCGCGCTCGGCGGGCGCCCCGGGCCCGGCGCTCGCGTCCGCCGTCGCGGGCGGCGCGTCCCGCTCGGTGTCCGCCAGCGCCCACAGCCGGTGCAGTTCGCGCAGTTCCTCCGCGCCGGCGCCGCACACCTTGGCGAAGGCGTGCACGACCCGGTAGTCCGTCGGCACGCTCAGTCCGGAGCAGTACCGGTGCAGGCTGGAGCCGCTGACACCGGCCTCCTTGCCGAGGCGGTCGTAGCCCCGGCCACTGCGGTCCTTCAGCATCCGAAGGCAGGCGGCAAACTTTTCCGCATGCGGAGAGGCACCCACACGTCCACCCTTGCTCAAGCCCCTACTGACGGGGAGAAGCTACACCGCCGAGGGACGTGCGCGTGCCCGTTCACTGCGGGAAAATGACCGCCAACAGCCTTGTGCATGACGGTATTTGAAAGAAAGTCAACCTGGCCAGGGCGGTCCGGGCCGGGCCGGCGGGAGCCGTCCTCGTCACGCGTTGAGCGCGGCGAGCACCACGGACCTGGCCTCCTCCTGGACACGGCGCAGGTGGTCGGGGCCGAGGAAGGACTCCGCGTAGATCTTGTAGACGTCCTCCGTGCCCGAAGGGCGGGCCGCGAACCAGGCGTTGTCGGTGCCGACCTTGATGCCGCCGAGGGCGGCGCCGTTGCCCGGAGCCTCGGTGAGGACCGAGGTGACCCGCTCCCCGGCGAGGGTGTCGGCGGTGACCTGACGGGGCGAGAGCCGGGCCAGCAGCGCCTTCTCCTCGCGGGAGGCGGGGGCGTCGACGCGGGCGTAGGCGGGGGCGCCGAAGCGGTCGGTGAGCGCGGTGTAGTGCTGCGAGGGGGTCCGGCCGGTGACGGCCGTGATCTCGGAGGCGAGCAGCGCCAGGATGATGCCGTCCTTGTCGGTGGTCCACACCGATCCGTCGCGGCGCAGGAAGGACGCGCCGGCCGACTCCTCACCGCCGAAACCGAGCGTCCCGCCGGACAGGCCGTCGACGAACCACTTGAATCCGACGGGGACTTCGACCAGACGCCGGCCGACGTCGGCGGCGACCCGGTCGATCATGGAGGAGGACACCAGGGTCTTGCCGATCCCGGCGGCCTCGGGCCACCGCTCCCGGTGCGCGAAGAGGTAGGAGATCGCCACCGCCAGATAGTGGTTGGGGTTCATCAGGCCCGCGTCCCGGGTGACGATGCCGTGCCGGTCGGCGTCGGCGTCGTTGCCGGTGGAGATGTCGAACCGGTCGCGCCGCTCGATGAGCGAGGCCATGGCGTGGGGCGAGGAGCAGTCCATACGGATCTTGCCGTCCCAGTCCAGCGTCATGAACCGCCAGGTGGGGTCGGTGAGCGGGTTCACCACCGTCAGGTCGAGCCGGTGCTCCTCGGCGATCCGGCCCCAGTAGGCGACGGAGGCACCGCCCAGCGGATCGGCGCCGATGCGCACACCGGCGGACCGGATCGCGTCCAGGTCCAGCACGTTCGGCAGGTCGGCGGTGTAGGCGCCGAGGAAGTCGTGGCGACCGGTGCCGGGCGCGGCCAGGGCGCGGGTGTACGGGATACGGCGTACGTCCTTCAGGCCACCGGTGATGATCTCGTTGGCCCGGTCCTGGATCCACGAGGTGGCCTCGGAGCCGGCGGGGCCGCCGCTCGGCGGGTTGTACTTGAAGCCGCCGTCGGCGGGCGGGTTGTGCGAGGGGGTGACCACCACACCGTCGGCGAGACCGGACGTACGGCCGCGGTTGTGGGCGAGGATGGCGTGCGAGACCGCCGGGGTGGGTGTGTAGCCGTCGGCCTGGTCGATGAGGACGCTCACGTCGTTGGCGGCGAACACCTCCAGGGCCGTGATCCGGGCGGGCTCGGACAGGGCATGGGTGTCGGCGCCGAGGAAGAGGGGGCCGTCGGTGCCCTGCGCGGTGCGGTACTCGCAGATCGCCTGGCTGGTGGCGGCGATGTGGTCGTCGTTGAACGCGGCCGCGAGGGAGGAACCGCGGTGTCCCGAGGTGCCGAAGGCGACCCGTTGCCCGGGCTCGGCCGGGTCGGGGTGGAGTGCGTAGTACGCCGTGACCAGGCGGGCCACATCGACGAGATCCTCGGGTCCGGCGACCTGTCCTGCTCGCGCGTCCTGCATGTCCCGTTCCTCCGCACTGGCCGACCGTTGGGTTCGGCCCCCATTCTCCCCCGCCGGGCCGGTCGGCACGCACGCGTACCGGCCGGCCGTCGTCCTGGGCCGGGGTGGGTCACAGTGCCGTGAAGGTCCACAGCAGGTTGGTGCTGCTGTCGTACGCCCACTGTTTGGCGACGGATCCCGAGGCCGCGTTGCCGGCGCCGTCGAGGACCATGCCGGTGCCCCGGTTGGCGATCGAGTGCCGGCCGTCGCCCCGGTGGGTGATCCTCCACTGCTGGTTGGCGGAGCCGTTCCAGGCGGCCTGCCGGGCGGCGGAGCCGTTGGCGGTGGCGCCCCAGCCGTCGGCGACCATGCCGTTGGTGCGGTTGACGAGCCTGACGTAGCCACCGCCGACGTCGACCACCTGCCACTGCAGGTTGTTGTGGCCGTCCCAGGTCCACTGCTTGAGGTCGGAGCCGGAGGCGACGTTGCCGCCGCTGTCGAGGGAGAGGCCGTTGGTGACGTTGTCGATGCGGAAGTACGTCGTGGGCCTGAACTGCACCCGCAGGGAGGTGACCTTGTCGTTGTTGCCGGTCACCCGCAGGTCGGGGTTGTCGGCGGTGAACGTCCAGGAGGTACCGGTGAAGCCGTCCCCGGCATAGCCGACGACCTGGTACCCGGGGGCGAGCCGGAGCGAGGAGAGGGCGAGCGTGCCGAGCCCTGCCGCGGTCAGCGCGTCCGCGGTGTGGTCACCGACGGGGAGTACGGCGCCGGTGCCCGCGTAGTCGACGTCCCTGAAGGCGACGGCCCCGGCGAGCGGCCGGAGGCTGGGGATCTGCCCCGAGAAGGTGAGCTTCAGGACGTACGCGTCGGCGGTGTACGGCGCCGACGAGGGCAGGGTGACCGTCAGCCCGGAGGAGTTCTGGACCGGGGCCGGCAGGTCGGTGTAGGTGCCGGCGGTGGTGCCGAGGAGTTTGACCGAGGTCAGCGACGACAGACTGATCCGGTCCGAGGTGAGCGTCTTGATCGTCACGGAGCCGCCGGGCCAGCCCAGGACGGTGGCGTACAGGACGGTGCCCGCCTTGTTGCGGGTGAAGCGGATGTCCTGGGCGGTGCCGGCGTGCGGGGTGGTGAAGGACCCGCCGCCCATCTTGGTCGGGCCCTCGCCGTACGCGGTCCAGGCGCGGGTGGCGTAGACGGACTCGCCGAAGCGCTTCAGATGGTCCCCGATGCCGAGCAGGATGTTCTTCTGGGCCTGGGGGATGGTGCCGTCGGCCATCGGCGCGATGTTCAGCAGCACGTTGCCGTTCTTACTGACCCGGTCGAGGAAGGAGTGCAGCATCTGCTGGGTGCTGTAGTAGCCGATGCCCTGGGTGTAGCACCAGCTGGAGCTGGAGATGCTGTCGTCGGTGAGCCAGTACGGGGCGGTGAGGTCGCCCGGCCCGCCGCGCTCGTAGTCGAACATCTCGCCCTTGCCGTTCATGCCGTCCTTGTACGTGGCGACGACCTCACGGCCCCAGCTGTTGGCCTGGTTGTAGTAGTACGACAGGAACTTGAGCCGCTGGGTCTCGTCGACGGCGTCCAGCTTGAAGTCCTGCCAGAGGATGTCCGGCTTGGCCCGGTCGATGACCTCCTTGAGCTTGTCGTACCAGAGCTGGTCCTCCGCCGCCCGGCTCAGCTGCCCGTACAGCTTCTTGAGGCCGGTGTCGCTCTGCGCGGGCGCGAACTCGTAGAAGCCGTTGTAGTTGTACGCGTGGTGCATGGCGACCAGGAGCTTGAGGTTCCTGCCGCGGATCGCCGTCGCGAACAGGTCCAGGAGGTCCAGCCCGGGGCCCTTGTCCACCGAGTTCCACTCGTTGACCTGGCTGTCCCACATGGAGAAGCCGTCGTGGTGCTCGGCGACGGGGCCGGCGAACTTCGCGCCCGCGTCGACGAAGAGCTGGACCCATTCGTCGGGGTCGAAGTTCCCGCCGGCCGACTTGAGCTTCGGCGCGAACTTCACGGTGTTGCCCGCCAGGTCCCGGGCGCCGTCGATGAAGTTGCGGTACGGCCAGGAGGACGGGCTGCCGTAGGTCGCCGTGTGGTGCTTGTTGGCGTTGCTCCCGCTCTGGTACATGGAGCGCGGGTACCACTCGTTGTCGTACGCGGGAACGCTGAACGCGCCCCAGTGGAAGTAGATGCCGAACTTGGCGTCCTGGAACCACTCGGGGGCCGGCGGGTGCTGGTCGACCGAGCTCCAGTCGGGCGTGTAGGTGCTGGGCGCGGCCTGTGCCGTGCCGGCGCCGAGGACGCCTCCGGCGACGGCGGCCGCGGCCACACAGGTGGCACCGGCCAGGAGCCGGCGTCTGCTGATCGAACTCGACATGGGACGTCCCTGATGCGGAGGGGAGACAGGGGGAGGGCGATCGATGCGGCCTTCGGGCTCCGTGGCGCCGCTCGTCACGCATGAAGGTCACCGCACGTCCCCTCACGGTGTCAACGGGCGTGCAGGGATGAAAGTGGTCAATCAGGGAGATGTTTCATCCGATTAACTTCATTTTGCTCTGATTTCTGCATGCTGAGACATCGCATGTTTTGCCGACTCGACCCCACCCCGGCCGGTCACGGACCGGTCACGATTGATGGGATGGATTCCCCTCACTTCAGGGCTGCTCTCGCCGGAGAAGTCCCGAATGAACCGATACTTTCAGGCAAAACATACGAAGGGCTGGACAGGACGCGAATCCCGGCCTATACATACATCCCATCTCTCCCCTGGCGACGACACACAGCCGTCGCTCACGAAACATCTCCCGCTACGGGACCAGCGTGAGGAATCACCGATGAGAGTCAGAACCGCCCTCTGTTCTGCTGCCTCCGCCCTCTCCGCCCTGACACTGCTGACCGCCTGCGGCGGCTCCGGCAGCACCACCGCGGCGTCGTCGGGCGACAAGCCGCTGGTCGGCGTCGACTACCCGCGCTCCGACACCGACTTCTGGAACTCGTACATCAAGTACACGCCGGAGTACGCCAAGGAGCTGGGCCTCTCCCTGAAGACCACCAACTCGCAGAACGACGTCGCCAAGCTGACCGCGAACGCGCAGACCTTCATCAGCCAGGGCGTCAAGGGCCTGGCGATGGCCCCGCAGGACACCGCCGCCATCGCACCGAGCCTGGCGCAGCTGGAGGCGAAGAAGATCCCGGTCGTCACCGTCGACACCCGCCCCGACACCGGCAAGGTGTTCATGGTCGTCCGGGCCGACAACCGGGCCTACGGCGAGAAGGCGTGCCAGTACCTGGGCACGAAGCTCGGCGGCAAGGGCAAGGTCGTCATGCTCCAGGGCGGTCTGGACTCCATCAACGGCCGTGACCGCACCGAGGCGTTCAACGAGTGCATGAAGAAGAACTACCCGGACATCAAGGTGTTCGGTGAGGCCACCAACTGGGACGGCGCCGTCGCCGCGCAGAAGCTGCAGACGGACCTCACCGCCAACCCGGACATCAAGGGCATCTACATGCAGTCCAGCTTCGCCCTGTCCGGCACCCTCCAGGTCCTCAAGCAGAAGGGTCTGCTGGTCGACCCGAAGGACAAGAAGCACGTGTTCGTCGTGTCCAACGACGGCATCCCCGAGGAGCTGAAGTCGATAGCCGCGGGCAAGATCGACGCCACGGTGTCCCAGCCGGCCGACCTCTACGCCAAGTACGCCCTGTACTACCTCAAGGCCGCGATCGACGGGAAGACCTTCAAGCCCGGCAAGACCGACCACGACAGCACCATCATCAAGGTCCGCGACGGCCTGCTGGAGGACCAGCTCTCCGCGCCGCTGGTCACGGCGGACGGCGGCACCTACGGCGGTGTGCCCAGCGTCAAGAGCGACGACACGTCCCTGTGGGGCAACAACCTCGGCTGATGGCCTCCTCCAGAACCCAACGGCTACCGAGTCATAGGCGGTTGAGATGAGCGACGGGGAGCGAACAGTCACCCCCGCGCCCGCCCCGGCGGACGGCGGACGGGCCCCGGCGGGCCCGGCCGTCGTCGAGGCGACGGGCATAGTCAAGCGATTCGGTCCGACGGTGGCCCTGAACGGCGCCCGGATCACCATCCGGTCCGGCGAGACCCACGCGCTCGTCGGCCGCAACGGCGCCGGCAAGTCGACCCTGGTCTCCGTCCTCACCGGGCTGCAGGCCCCCGACGAGGGCACGGTCACCTTCGACGGCGCCCCGGCGCCCCGCCTCGCGGACCGGGACGCCTGGCGGCAGCGGGTGGCCTGCGTCTACCAGAAGTCGACGATCATCCCCACCCTGACCGTCGCCGAGAACCTCTTCCTGAACCGGCACGACCACGGCCGGCACCGGCTGATCAGCTGGCGGGGGCTGCGCGGCCGCGCCCAGGAACTGCTGTCGACCTGGTCGGTGGACGTGGACCCGCAGACACCGGCCGGTGAACTCGACGTGGAGCAGCGCCAGTTCGTGGAGATCGCCCGCGCGCTGTCGTTCGGCGCCCGGTTCATCATCCTCGACGAACCGACCGCCCAGCTCGACGGCGCGGCGATCAACCGGCTCTTCGACCGCATCCGCGACCTGCAGCGCCAGGGTGTCACCTTCCTCTTCATCAGCCACCATCTCCAGGAGATCTACGAGATCTGCGACATGGTCACGGTGTTCCGGGACGCCCGGCACATCCTGACCGCGCCGGTCGCCGACCTCCCCCGCACCGAACTCGTCGCCGCCATGACCGGCGAGGCCGCCGCCGACCGCAGCCAGGAGCGGACGAGTTCACTGGACACGGACGCCACCGCGGCCCTGGACATCAGCGGCCTGGACGGCGACGCCTACCGCGGTGTCTCCTTCCAGGTGCGTGCCGGGGAGATCGTCGGTCTCGCCGGGGCCGCCGGCAGCGGCCGCACCGAGGTCGCCGAGACCGTCGTGGGACTGCGGACCGCCGACGGCGGCCGGGTCGAGATCGCCGGAACGCGTCCCCGGCCGGGCAGCGTCCCCGCCGCGCTCGCCGCGGGCGCCGGGTTCGTCCCGCAGGACCGGCACCACCAGGGGTACGTCCCCGACATGTCGATCGCGGACAACGCCACGCTGTCCGTACCGCACCGGATCGGGCACAACGGGTTCCTCAGCGGCCGCACCCGCGACCGGCTCGCCGAGGGCATGATCGAGAAGCTGGCGATCAAGACCCCCGGCCCCGAACTGCCCGTCTCCTCCCTGTCGGGCGGCAACCAGCAGAAGGTCGTGATGGCCCGCGCCCTCGCCGACGATCCCCGGCTGCTGGTGCTGATCAACCCGACCGCGGGCGTGGACGTGCGCTCCAAGGAGTTCCTCCTCGGCAAGGTCGAGGAGACCGCGCAGACCGGCACCGGAGTGCTCATCGCCTCCGACGAACTCGACGACCTGCGCATGTGCGACCGGGTCCTGGTGATGTTCCAGGGCCGTGTGACCTCAGAGATCGCCCGCGGCTGGCACGACCACGACCTCGTGGCCGCGATGGAAGGAGTGGACCTTCATGCCTGACACCGTCCTCGCGGACACACCTGCCCCCAAGGCCACCGAGCCCCGGGCCAAGGGGACCGCGCTGTTCGGCGGCCGCATCCCCCTGGCCCGGCTGCGGGACCTCGCGCTGGTCCCCGCGATCGTGGTCATCGCGATCGTCGGCCAGATCGTCAACCCGGTCTTCCTTCAGGGCGACAACCTCATCAACGTCCTGCAGACCATGTCCGAGATCGCTCTGCTGGTCCTCGCCCAGACGATGATCCTGATCGTCAAGAAGATGGACCTGTCCCTGGAGTCGACCATGGGCCTCGCGCCCGGTGTCGCGGCCTGGCTGGTCGTACCGACCGGCGCCGGACACGGCCTCGGGCTTCTGCCGGGCGCCTGGGCCATCCCTGTCACCCTCGCGGTGGGCGCGCTGATCGGCGTGATCAACGCCCTGCTGATCATCCGCTTCGGTCTCAACGGCTTCATCGTCACCCTGGGCATGCTGATCGTCCTGCGCGGCGTCCTGACCGGGATCTCCGGCGGCCAGACCTTCTTCCAGCTGCCGGAGTCGATGCTCTACCTCGGCACGGCCCAGTGGCTGGGGGTGCCCGCCTCCATCTGGCTCTGCCTCACCCTGTTCGCGGTCGCCGTCGTCGTCCTCGGCTGGACCAGCTTCGGCCGCTCCCTGTACGCCATCGGCGGCAACGTCGACGCGGCGAAGGCGGCCGGTATCCGGACCGACCGGGTGCTGTGGATCGTCATCGTCACCGGCAGCCTCCTCGCCGCCCTGGCCGGACTGCTGCTCTCCGGACGCCTGGCCTCGGTGGCCTCCGCGCAGGGCAACGGCTACATCTTCACCGTCTTCGCCGCCGCCGTGATCGGCGGGATCAGCCTCAACGGCGGCAAGGGCACGATGTTCGGCGCGTTCAGCGGCATCCTGCTGCTGTTCATGATCCAGAACGTACTCACCCTGGCCGGCGTCCCCGCCCAGTGGATCGGCGCCCTCAACGGTCTGATCATCCTGGTCGCGCTCATGATCTCCCGCATCACGGGCGGCAAGGTCCAGGAGTGACGCCGGGCGGCAGCCGCCCGAACCACGGTGCCGGCCCGGCCGCCGCGCCCCGGTCTTCCCATCTCGTCGCAGGGGCTCTTTCGTCCCCCGCTCGCACAGGAGTTGCCATGTCCTCCGCTGAGTCCGTCTCCCCCCGTATCACCGCCCTGGACGTCCTCGACGTGCGGTTCCCCACGTCCGAGCATCTGGACGGGTCGGACGCGATGAACCCCGAACCCGACTACTCGGCCGCCTACGTCGTCCTGCGCACCGACGCCGGAGACGGACTGGAGGGCCACGCCCTGGCCTTCACCACCGGACGCGGCAACGACGTGCAGGCCGCCGCCATCGCGGCCCTCGCCCCCCATGTGGTCGGCCTGTCCGTCGACGAGGTCTGCGGCGACCTCGGCGCGTTCTCCCGCACCCTCGTCCACGACCCCCAACTGCGCTGGCTGGGACCGGAGAAGGGCGCCATCCACATGGCCACCGGAGCCGTCGTCAACGCGGCCTGGGACCTCGCCGCCAAGCGGGCCGGGAAGCCCGTGTGGCGCTTCCTCGCCGAGATGACACCCGAGGAACTGGTCACGCAGGTCGACTTCCGCTGGCTGTCCGACGCCCTCACCCCCGAGGAAGCACTGGAGATCCTGCGCCGCGCCGAGCCCGGCCGCCAGGAGCGGATCACCCGCCTGCTGGAGCGGGGCTACCCCGCCTACACCACCACCCCCGGCTGGCTCGGCTACTCCGACGAGAAGCTGTCCCGCCTGGCCCGCGAGGCCGTCGCCGACGGCTTCACCCAGATCAAACTGAAGGTCGGCGCGGACCTCCAGGACGACATCCGGCGCATGCGCACCGCCCGCGAGACCGTCGGCCCGGACATCCGCATCGCCGTCGACGCCAACCAGCGGTGGGACGTCCAGCCCGCCATCGACTGGATGCGCGAACTGGCCCCCTACGACCCGTACTGGATCGAGGAGCCCACCTCGCCCGACGACATCCTCGGGCACGCCGCCGTCCGCCGGGCCGTGACCCCCATCAAGGTCGCCACCGGCGAGCACATCGCCAACCGGGTCGTCTTCAAGCAGCTCCTCCAGGCGCAGGCGGTGGACATCGTGCAGATCGACTCCGCCCGGGTCGGCGGCGTCAACGAGAACCTCGCCATCCTGCTGCTCGCCGCCAAGTTCGGGGTGCCGGTCTGCCCGCACGCCGGCGGGGTCGGCCTGTGCGAGATGGTCCAGCACCTGTCGATGTTCGACTACGTCGCCGTCTCCGGCACGACCGAGGACCGTGTCATCGAGTACGTCGACCACCTGCACGAGCACTTCGTCGACCCGGTCCGCATCGCCGCCGGCCACTACCTGGCGCCCGAGCGCCCCGGCCTGAGCGCGGAGATGCACCCCGAGTCCCTGAAGGAGTACGCGTACCCCGACGGCCCGGTCTGGTCCTCCCGTGTCTGACACCGCGGCGCTGGTGGACGCCCACCATCATGTGTGGGACCTGGCCCACCGGCCACAGCCCTGGCTGGACGAGCCCGGCCACGAACCGATCCGCCGCACCTTCGGCACGGACGACCTGCGCTCGGCCGCGACCCGGCCGGTCGCCGGCCGGTCACTGGGCAGCACCGTCGTCGTCCAGTGCATCACCTCCGTGCCGGAGACCCGCGAACTCCTCGCCCTCGCCGAGCGGGACCCCCTGATCGGGGCAGTCGTCGGCTGGGCCGACCTGTCCTCCCCCTCGATCGGCGACGTGCTCGACGAGCTGCGGGCCGGTCCCGGCGGCGGACACCTGCGGGCCGTACGGCACCTCGTCCAGGGCGAACCCGACCCGGGTTGGCTACAACAGCCCTCCGTGGAGCGGGGGTTGCGGGCCGTCGGTGAACGCGGACTGGCATACGACGTACTGATCCGCAGCCACCAGTTCGGCCAGGCGGTCCAGCTGGCGGAGCGCTTCCCGGACCTGCCGCTGGTCCTCGACCACGCGGGCAAGCCACCCATCGCCGGAGGTGAACCGGGCGACTGGAAAAGGGGGTTGCGGAGGCTGGCCGCGCACCCTCAGGTGCGCTGCAAGGTCTCGGGGCTGGTCACGGAGGCCGACCCGCGGGGATGGACGATCGACGACATCCGCCCCGTGTGGGACGTCCTGCTGTCCGCCTTCGGCCCCGACCGCCTGATGTTCGGCTCCGACTGGCCGGTCTGTGTCCTCGCGGGCGGCTGGAACCGCTGGGCGGCCACCGTCGAGGAGCTGCTCGACGGCTGCTCCGCCACCGAGACGTCGGCGGTCCTCGCCGACACCGCGACCGCCTTCTACCAGCTCAACTCCCCTGCCCCGAAGAACCCTTGACGAGGAAGGAGGGCACTGCGTGCTCCTGACCGACCTGCTGCACCCCGGAATCCTGGAAGCCCTGGCCGGCGCCGGCCACGGCTCCCGTGTGCTGCTCGCCGACGGCCACTACCCGGCGAGCACCGCGACCGGCGAACGCGCCCGGATCGTCCACCTCAACCTGGCCCCCGGCCTGTTGGACGTCACCACCGTCCTGGACGTCCTGCTGCGGGCGATTCCCATCGAGTCCGCGCACGTGATGGTGCCGCCGAAGGGCGAACCGGAGCCGCCGGCCATCGCCGAGTACCGCGACCGTCTGGCCCCCGTCCCGGTCGAGACGCTCGGCCGCTTCGAGTTCTACGACGCCGCCCGCTACTCCGACGTCGCGCTGGCGATCGTCACCGCCGACACCCGTACGTACGCCAATCTGCTGCTGACGATCGGCGTGCGCGCCGAAGGGACCCTGACCTCACGATGACTCTCGCTGTCCGTTATCTGTCCGCCCGCACCCTGGACACCGCTCCCGCCGCCACCGCCACGCCCGGTCCCGGCGAGGTGGAGGTGGCCCCCGCCTTCGTCGGGATCTGCGGTACCGACCTGCACATCTTCCACGGCGACATGGACGCCCGCGTCCAGACACCCGCCGTTCTGGGACACGAGATGTCCGGCCGGATCGTCTCCGTCGGCGACGGTGTCGAGGGCTGGGCGCCCGGGGACGCGGTCACCGTGATGCCCCTGCGCTGGGACAACACCTGCCCCGCCTGCCAGGCCGGCAACCAGCACATCTGCCACAACCTCGACTTCATCGGCATCGACTCCCCCGGCGCCATGCAGCAACGCTGGACGGTGCCTGCCTCCACTCTCGTCCGCCTGCCCGGCTCCGTCCCCCTCGACCACGCCGCGCTCGTCGAGCCCACCGCCGTGGCCGTCCACGACGTCGACCGCGCCGCCGTGCGTGACGGCGAGAAGGTCGTCGTGGTCGGCGGCGGACCCGTCGGCATCCTCATCGCCCTCGTCGCCCGCAACGCCGGAGCGGACGTCCGCGTCATCGAACTCAGCCCCCACCGCAGGCTCCTGGCCGAAGACCTCGGCCTTGCCACGTGGGACCCGTCCGCCGCCGACGTCACCGCACTCGTCGGCGAGTGGACCGGGAACGCGGGCGCGGACGTCGCCTTCGAGGTGTCCGGCGCCGCCGGCGGCGTCGACACCGCCGTCGACGTCCTCGGCGTGCGCGGTCGGCTGTGCCTGGTCGCCATCCACCCCCGCCCCCGTGAGATCAACCTCCACCGCTTCTTCTGGCGCGAACTCACCCTCGTAGGCGCCCGGTTGTACGACCGCGCCGACTTCGAGCAAGCCGTCGCCCTCGTCGCCGACGGCACCGTCCCCGCCGCGAAACTCATCAGCAAGGTCGTCCCCCTCACCGAGGCACCCGCCGCGTTCGAAGCCCTCGAAGGCGGCGGCAACGTCATGAAGATCCTCGTCGACTGCACCACGGAAACCCAGGGGGCCGACGCATGAGCCTGTTCGACCTCACCGGGAAGCTCGCCGTCGTCACCGGCGCCCGCCGCGGCATCGGCCGGGCCATGGCCCGCGCCCTCGCCGAAGCCGGCGCCGACATCATCGGCGTCAGCGCCACCCTCGAAGAAACCGGCAGCGACATCGAAAAAGACGTCCACGCCACCGGCCGCACCTTCGAAGCCCTCCGCACCGACTTCGCCGACCCCACCGCCGTACGCACCCTCGCCACCGACCTCGCCGGACGCGAGCGGCCCGTCGACATCCTCGTCAACAACGCCGGCACCATCCGCCGCGCACCCGCCGCCCACCACCCCGACACCGACTGGGACCTGGTCCTCCAGGTCAACCTCACCGCCCAGTTCACCCTCACCCGCGCCATCGGCGCGACCATGGTGGCCCGCGGCCACGGCAAAATCATCTTCACCGCCTCCCTCCTCAGCCACCAGGGCGGCATCACCGTCCCCGGCTACACCGCCGCCAAACACGGCATCGCCGGACTCACCAAAGCCCTTGCCAACGAATGGGCACCCCACGGCGTCAACGTCAACGCCCTCGCCCCCGGCTACATCGCCACCGACAACACCCAGGCCCTCCAGGACGACCCCACCCGCAGCAGAGCCATCCTCGACCGCATCCCCGCCGGACGCTGGGGCAACCCCGACGACCTCGCCGGCGCCACCGTCTTCCTCGCCTCCGACGCCGCCGCCTACATCCACGGCACCACCCTCCCCGTCGACGGCGGCTGGCTCGGCCGATGACCACCCACCTCACCGAGCTGCTGGGCGGGGCGCGGATCGTGCCGGTTCTGACCGTGCCCGATCCGGCCACCGCCGCTCCCCTGGCCGACGCCCTGGCCGCCGGCGGCGCGCACTGCGCCGAAGTCACCTTCCGCACGACGGGCGCAGAACAGGCCGTGAAGACGATGGCCGCACACGGCGGGCTGGTCGTGGGCGCGGGCACGATCCTCACCCCCGACCAGGCGGAACGTGCCGTGGCGGCCGGGGCGCGCTTCGTCGTCTCCCCCGGCCTCGACGACGACGTCGTCACGAAGTGCCGGGAACTGGGAGTGCCCGTGGTCCCCGGCGTGGCCACGGCCACCGAGCTGATGCGGGCCCTGCGAGCCGGTGTCGACACGGTCAAGCTGTTCCCGGCCGAGGCGATCGGCGGTCTGCGGACGCTGCGCGCGCTCGCCGCGCCCTTCCCGCAGGCGCACTTCATGCCGACCGGCGGCATCGGCCCCGACCTGCTGACCGGCTACCTCGCCGAGCCGTCGGTCGTGGCCGTGGGCGGCAGCTGGATGGCCACCCCCGCCCACCTCGAACACGGCGAGTACGCGGAGATCGGCCGCCTGACCGCCGAAGCCGTCCGACGGAGCACCCGTAGCAACCGGAGCACCTCATGACCGACGTCCTGGCTCTCGGCGAGGTCATGCTGCGACTCGACCCCGGCGAGGGACGCATCCGCACCACCCGCACCTTCCAGGTGTGGGAGGGCGGCGGCGAGTACAACGTCGTCCGCGGACTGCGCCGGTGCTTCGGGCTGCGCACCGCCGTCGTCACCGCCCTCGCCGACAACGCCGTCGGGCACCTCGTCGAGGACCTCATCCTCCAAGGAGGCGTCGACGCCTCCCTGATCCGCTGGACCCCCGACGACGGCATCGGCCGGACCGCCCGCAACGGCCTCAACTTCGTCGAACGCGGCTACGGCATCCGCGGCGCCCTCGGTGTGAGCGACCGCGCCCACACCGCCGCCTCCCGGCTCCGCAAGGGAGACGTCGACTGGGACGGCGTCTTGTCCGCCGGTGTGCGCTGGTTCCACACGGGCGGCATCTTCGCCGGTCTGTCCGACACCACCACCGACGTCGCCGACGAAGCCATGACAGCCGCCCGCCGCCACGGGGTCACCGTCTCCTACGACCCCAACTACCGCCCCAGCCTCTGGACCGGCCGCGGCGGCCCCGACCGCGCCCGCGAGACCGACCTCCGCCTCGCCCGCCACGCCGATGTCGTCACCGGTGCCCTCGGCCTGGCCGGTCCGCGTCCGGGTGAGGTTCAGGTGCTCGACGACGAGGTGGGGGACGCGCTCGCCGAGGTCGCCGCCCGGGTCCCGTCCGCCAAGGTGCTGGCGACGACCCTGCGCGAGGTCCCCTCGGCCGGGGTCAACGACTGGGGCTCGGCCGCCTGGTCGCCCGAGACCGGCCTGGTCACCGGGCCCCGGATGCCCGGACTGCACGTCCTGGACCGCATCGGCTCCGGTGACGGCTTCGCCGCCGGACTCGTGTACGGCCTCCTCACCGGCACCACCCTCGAACAGGCCCTCGCCTACGGCACCGCCCACGGCGCCCTGGTCATGACCACCCCCGGAGACGTCTCCATGGCCTCGCTCGCCGAGGTCGAGGCCCTGATCGCGGGCACGTCGGCCGCCGTCAGGCGCTGACCCGCTCATCCACAACAGTCGTAGTCGTAGTCACCAGGAGCACAGTTGAGGCATCGGACCAGCGGTAGCCGGAAGATCGCGAACACCTCCGTCGAACTCACCGAACTCGGCTTCGGAGCCTCCGTCATCGGCAACCTCTACCGGGTCACCCCGGTCGAGGACGCGAGCGCCGCGATCGAGACCGCCTGGGACGCGGGCATCCGGTACTTCGACACCGCCCCGCACTACGGTCTCGGCCTCTCCGAGCGGCGCCTCGGCGCTGCCCTGCGGGACCGTCCGCGCGGCGAGTACGTCGTCTCCTCCAAGGTCGGCCGCCTCCTCGTCCCCAACGAGGCGCCCCGGGGCATGGACTCCGAGGGCTTCGTCGTCCGGGACGACCTGCGCCGGCAGTGGGACTTCAGCCGCGACGGCGTCCTCCGGTCCATCGAGGAGACCCTGGACCGCACGGGCCTGGACCGGCTCGACATCGTCTACCTCCACGACCCCGACGACCACTGGCAGCAGGCGGCCGACGAGGCCATGCCCACCCTCGCCGACCTCCGCGACCAGGGCGTGATCGGCGCCATAGGCGCCGGCATGAACCAGTCCGCCATGCTCGCCCGCTTCCTGCGCGAGACCCCCGCCGACATCGTCATGCTCGCCGGCCGCTACACCCTCCTCGACCAGACCGCCCTCGACGACGTCCTGCCCGCCGCACACGAACACGGCAAGAGCGTCGTCGCCGTCGGCGTCTTCAACTCCGGCCTCCTCTCCCGCGACCGGCCCACCCAAGGCATGAAGTACGACTACCAGGACGCCCCCACCACCCTCGTCGACCGGGCCCGCGCCATCGCCGACGTCTGCGCGGACCACGGAACGACCCTCCCCGCGGCCGCCATCGCCTTCCCGCTCACCCATCCCACTATCATCAATGTCACCCTCGGTATGCGGACTGCGGAACAGGTCGGACGGAACGTGGAACTCCATCAGCGGCACATCCCCGAAGAGCTCTGGGACGATCTCCGTGCCCAGGGGCTGATCAGGTCGGACGTGCCCGGCAGGGGCGGTAGCGCGAGGAGTTCGCAGTGTCTCTGACGGACAGGGCCATCGATCAGATCCGTGAGCTGATCCGCACGGGTGCGCTGCCTCCGGGATCGAAGCTGCCCCCGGAACCGGATCTCGCGGCGCAGCTGGGCCTGTCCCGCAACCTCGCGCGGGAGGCAGTCAAGGCGCTGGCCGTGGCGCGGGTCCTGGAGGTCCGTCGCGGAGACGGCACCTACGTCACGAGCCTGCAGCCGAGCCTGCTGCTGGAGGGGCTGGGCGGCGCGGTGGAGCTGCTGCAGGGCGACTCGGCCGCGCTGCAGGACCTGATGGAGGTGCGTCGGCTCCTCGAACCCGTCGCCACCGGGCTGGCCGCTCTGCGGATCGGCGACGATCAGCTGGCCGAGGTCAAAGGGCACCTGGACGCCATGCGTGACGCCCGCGACGACGTGGAACTGCTCAACCGGCACGACGCCGCCTTCCACCGTGCCGTGGTCGCGGCGACCGGCAACGAGACCCTGCTGACCCTGCTGGAGAGCGTCTCGGGCCGTACGCTGCGCGCCCGGATCTGGCGTGGCCTGGTCGACGACGAGGCCGCGGGCCGGACCCTCGCCGAGCACGAGGCGATCTACGCCGCCCTGGTCACCCGCGACTCCGGCCTCAGCCAGGCGGCGGCCCTGCTGCACGTGAGCAACACCGAACAGGCCCTGCGGGAGCACCTGCGCTCCAACCGGCACCTCAACTACGGGGCGCCCGCCCAGAGCTGACGGGCGTCGGCGCCGGTGTCGGCGTCGCTCACGGCCAGGGGGTCACCAGGGGGTGTAGGGCGGGGTGGACCGCTGTGCGGAGGTGTGGTCCCCGCCGTCGTGCCGGGCGCGTGCGGGCGCGGGTGCGGTCCGGCTCCAGTCGTCGTCGTCACCGAGCACCATGTCGGGGTCGAACATGACGATGACCGCGGCGATCAGGAGGACGACGAGCGGGCCCGCGAGCATCGCCAGCAGGAACGACAGCAGGTCGGCGGAGGACTGGGAGACGGCGGACGGGCCGGCGAGGTGGACGGAGACGGCGGCCATGCCGGTGTAGTGCATACCGGTGACGGCGATGCCCATGACCAGGCTCGCTCCCATGCTGGCCCAGAGCGTGTGGATGGAGACGGCGGCCCAGAGCGCCGCCGTGGCGGCGACGACGGCGATGACGACGGACAGGACGACCGTCAGGGTGTCGTAGTGGACCGTGCCGCTGGTGTGGACGGCCGCCATGCCGAGGTAGTGCATGGCCGCGACGCCGAGGCCGGTGACCGTGCCCGCCGTCGCCAGGGTCATCGGGGAAGCGCCTCGGTAGCCCACGAGGAACACACCGAGGGAGACGACACCGATGGCGACCGCGAGGCTCAGGACCGTCTTCGTCAGGTCGTAGGTGACGAGTGCGCCCTGCACGCTGAACCCGATCATGGCGATGAAGTGCATGGTCCAGATGCCGCAGCCGATCGAGATCGCGCCGAGGCACAGCCATCCGGCCCTGCGCTGCGGTCGCCGCAGCGACCGCGTCGTGCACCGCAGACCGAGCGCGGCGCCGAGGCAGGCCATGAGGTAGGCGGCGACCGGGGTCGCTGCGCCGTAATAGAAATTGGAGACGGTGGCGTTCAACGCGGGTTCCCTTCGCAGGCATGCCGGCAGGCGGCGGCGAGGCACGGGTGTGCCGGCACAGTGGTGTGGCGCACCTGCTGCCGGGTCGCGGGCCGTGGCGACGCGGTACCAGGGTTTCCGGCTCCCAGCCGGCCAGGCATCCCGGGCCTGACCGCAGAGCCGATGGAAGACGCCCCCTGTCCCCTGTTCCCTCCCCCGACGCACGAGCGGTGCGCCCCGGCCTGGTTGACACCTGTCACCGGGCCACGTGAGATCCCTGCCTGGGGGCAGAGTGGGTGGGCCGGTCGACAGGTTCGAGCCACCTGGCCGGATGTCCACGATTCAACCACATGGGTCGTACAGTCTGTCCACATCGCGGTCCCCCTCCGATGCGGAGTCAGGCGTGACTCTCGACACCGTGGTGCGCGGGCCTCCGGGTCGGACGTGACCGCGGTCACCGCGACCGCCGTTGCGCCGTGTCCGCCGTGCGGGAGCGGGGGACGTCTCCGGGCGAACGCGAACCGCCGGCGCGAGGCACGCGCCGGCGGGACGAGGGACGGGGAACGGGGTCGAGGACCGGGGGGCCGGCGGCCTAGGCCCGCGTGAGGCCGAGCCGCTCCGCGAGTTCCCGGGCGTCGATGCCGTACGTCTCCCGGACGCGTACGCCCTCGGGGCCGACGTCGAAGACACCGTGGTCGGTGTAGACGCGGCTGACGCAGCCGACGCCGGTGAGCGGATAGGTGCAGCGGGGGACGAGCTTCGGCTCTCCGGAACGGGTGAAGAGCGTCATCATCACGTAGACGTCCTTGGCGCCGATGGCGAGGTCCATGGCACCGCCCACGGCGGGGATGTCGTCGGCGGCGCCGGTGTGCCAGTTGGCCAGGTCGCCGTCGAAGGCGACCTGGTAGGCGCCGAGGACGCAGACGTCGAGGTGGCCGCCGCGCATCATGGCGAAGGAGTCGGCGTGGTGGAAGTACGCCGCTCCCGGCAGCTCGGTCACCGGCACCTTGCCGGCGTTGGTCAGGTCCGGGTCGATCGCGTCGCCCTCGGCCTTCGGCCCCATGTTGAGCATGCCGTTCTCGGTGTGCAGCACCACCCCGGAGTCGGCCCGCAGATGGTCGGCGATCCGGGTCGGCTGGCCGATGCCGAGGTTGACGAAGGCGCCGGCCGGGATGTCGCGGGCGATCACGGCGGCCAGTTCGTCCGTCGAGAGCCGGTGGTCGGTGGTCCTCGGCACGGCGGCGTACGCCTGTCCGCGGGACGTGGTGGTCATCGGGCCCCCTGCACGGTGTAGCGGCGGGCCTCCACCTGGACGACCCGGTCGACATAGATGGACGGCGTGACGACGGCCTCGGGGTCGAGCTTCCCGGCCTCGACGACCTGCTCCACCTGGACGACGGTCGTCGTCGCGGCGGTCGCCATGACCGGGCCGAAGTTGCGCGCGGTCCTGCGGTAGACGAGGTTGCCCAGCGTGTCCGCCATGTGGGCGCCGATCAGCGCGTAGTCGCCCTTGATCGGGTACTCCAGCAGGTACGTGCGGCCGTCGATCTCCCGCACCTCCTTGCCCTCGGCGAGCGGTGTGCCGACCGCGGTGGGGCAGTAGAAGGCGCCGATGCCGGCGCCGGCCGCACGCATCCGCTCGGCCAGGTTGCCCTGCGGCACCACCTCCAGTTCGACCTTCCCCGCGCGGTAGAGGCCGTCGAAGACCCAGGAGTCGGCCTGGCGCGGGAAGGAGCAGAGCACCTTGCGCACCCGGCCCGCGGCGAGCAGCGCGGCCAGCCCGACATCGCCGTTGCCGGCGTTGTTGGAGACGATGGTGAGGTCCTTGGCGCCCTGCCGGATGAGCGCGTCGATCAGGTCGAACGGCATCCCGGCCATGCCGAAGCCGCCGACGAGGACGGTGGAGCCGTCCTCGACCCCGGCGACCGCGGCGTCGGCGCTCTCGACGATCTCCGCCCGGCTCATGCCGCCTCCCCCGTCGCGTCGCAGTTCTCCAGGACGACGGCCAGCCCCTGGCCGACGCCGATGCAGATCGCGGCGACGCCGTAGCGCCGTCCCGTCTCGCGCAGCACCTTGGCCAGGGTGGCGAGGACGCGCCCGCCGGAAGCGCCCAGCGGGTGGCCGATCGCGATGGCGCCGCCCTTCTGGTTGACGAGGGCGGGGTCGATCTTCCAGGCGTCGAGGCAGGCGAGCGACTGCACGGCGAATGCCTCGTTGATCTCGACCGCGCCGACCTGGTCCCAGCCGATCCCGGCGCGGGCCAGCGCGCGGTTCGCGGCCTCGACCGGTGCGTAGCCGAACGCCTCCGGTTCCAGGGCCATCACACCGCGGCCGGCGATCCGGGCGAGCGGGTCGGCCCCGATGGCGGCCGCGGCCCGCTCGCTGCCCAGCAGGACGGCGGAGGCCCCGTCGTTGAGCGGGCTGGCGTTGCCCGCGGTGATGGTGCCGCCCTGTTCCGGCGTACGGAAGGACGGCTTGAGCCCGGCCAGCACCTCGGGGGTCGATCCGGGCCGGATGCCCTCGTCGCGGGTCAGGTCGGCGCCCTCGACCGGCACCACGAGGTCGTCGTAGAAGCCCGACTCCCAGGCCTGGTGGGCGAGTCGGTGGGAGCGGGCGGCGAACTCGTCCTGCCGCTCGCGGGAGATGCCGAAGCGTTCCCCGAGCCGCTCGTTGGCCTCGCCGAGGCTGACCGTCCACTCCTTCGGCATCCGCGGGTTGACCAGCCGCCAGCCGAGCGTGGTCGAGACCGCCGTGACATCGCCGGCCGGGAACGGCTTCGCCGACTTGGGCAGCACCCACGGCGCCCGGGTCATGGACTCCACTCCGCCGGTCAGCACCACCTCGGCGTCCCCGGACTCGATCGTGCGGCTGGCCGCCATCGCCGCGTCGAGGCTGGAGCCGCAGAGCCGGTTGACCGTGGTGCCGGGCACGCTCACCGGGAGCCCGGCGAGCAGCGCCGCCATACGGCCGACGTTGCGGTTGTCCTCGCCGGCGCCGTTGGCGTTGCCCCAGACCACGTCGTCGATCGCGGCGGGGTCGAGGCCCGGCACCCCGGCGAGGGTCGAGGTGATCGCGGCGGCGGCGAGGTCGTCGGGACGGACCCCGGACAGCGCGCCGTTGAAGCGGCCGAAGGGCGTCCGGGTCGCGGCGTACAGGAAAGCACTCATGGCAGCGACGCTACTGCCCGGCCACAATATTCTGAAGTACGCATATCCCGACCGATTGATATGGACGACATATGGATCTGCGGCATCTCCGGTACTTCGTGGCGGTGGCCGAGGAGCGTCACTTCGGTCGCGCGGCCGAGCGGCTGCACATGGCGCAGCCGCCGCTGTCGCAGCAGATCCGCCGCCTGGAGACCGAGCTGGGCGTCGAGCTGCTCCACCGCACCACCCGCCGGGTCGACCTCACCGAGGCGGGCCGGGCCTATCTGGAACGGGCGCGGGCGATCCTCGCCGAGGTCGACGAGGCCGCCCACCATGCGCGCCGGGTCGCCGCCGGTACGGTGGGCCACCTCGCGATCGGCTGCGTGGGCTCGGCGACGTACAGCCTCCTGCCCGCGCTGTCGCGGCGGCTCGCGGAGGAGCTGCCCGGCGTCGACTTCTCCTTCCGCGGCGAGATGCTGGCGCCCGACCAGGCCGAGGCACTGCGCACCGGTGCGATCGACGTGGCGTTGCTGCGTCCCCCGGTGGCCGGCCCGTCCCTGACCGTGCACGCACTGCGCCGGGACCGGCTCGTGGTCGCCGTGCCGGTCGACCATCCGCTCGCCCGCCGCAGACGGCTGCGCGTCGCGGATCTCGCCGGCGCCGATCTGATCGTGCACTCCGCGGACCGGCGGTCGGTGATGTACGGCGTGGTCGTCGGGCTCCTGCGGGACGCGGGCGTCGAGCCGCACGTCCGCCACGAGGTGGGCGAGACGTCGACGCTGGTCACGCTCGTGGCCGGGGGCCTCGGTGTCGCGGTGGTGCCCGAGCCCGTGACCGCGCTGGCGCTCGACGGCGTGGCCTATCTGCCGCTGGCCGGGGCCGACGCGAGGGTGGAGCTGGCCGTGGCCCACCGCGCCGAGCGCGCCGAACCTCATCTGGAGCGCACCGTGGGGATCATCCGGGCGATGTTCTGACCGGGCGCGCGGCCAACGGTCCGGGGTCCGGGCGGCTGCGGCCCGGGCTCCGTGCGCGCCCCTCGCACCTCTTTCGCCCCAGCACCCGTCAACCGGCGGAACGTCCTGTGCGTCATGGTCCGCGACAGCGGCTCCCGGACCACAATGAGCCACCGACGCACAGGGGAAAGGACCCTTCCGTGGCCGACTACTCACTGGCACTGGACGACTCGGAGATCGCGCGCTACCGGCTCATGGCCGACCTGGCCGAGCGGCGGGAACGCGAGCTGTGGACCGCCGCCGGGGTGGTGTCCGGGGCGCGGATCGCGGACGTGGGGTGCGGTCCGGGCGCGCTCTCGGTGCGGCTGGCGGACATCGCCGCCCCCGGGGGCGGCGTCTGGGCCGTGGACCGCGACGCCGGAGCGCTGGCCGTCGCCGCCGCGCTCGCCGAACGCTCCGGCGTTCCCGTGCACACCTCCACCGGCTCCGCCGACGCCACCGCGCTGCCCGGGGGCACCTTCGACGTGGTGATGCTCCGGCACGTCCTCGCCCACAACGGCGGCCGGGAGCGGGCGATCGTGGACCACCTGGCCGAGCTGGCCAGACCCGGCGGCGGCACGGTGTACCTCGTCGACATCGACGCGACCGCCTTCCGGCTGCGGGGCGCGCCCGCCGCGTACGAGGAGATGAGCGAGCGCTACCTCGAACTGCACCGGCGTCAGGGCAACGACCTGGCCGTCGGCACCCGGCTCGACGAACTCCTCACCGCGGCGGGCCTCGACGTCGGCGTCTACGAGGGGCACATCAACGTCATGACGCCGCCGCCCGGTATGCGGGGGCCCGCCTGGGCCGCCCGTGACACCCTGCTCGCCGAGGGCCTGGTCACCCCGGACGACCTCGCCCGCTGGGACGAGGAGTTCCGGGCGGCCGAACGGTCCCTGTCCGGCCTCCGTTTCTTCGGCAACACGTACATCGCCGTGGGGCGACGCGCCTGAACTCGGCGCGGCGGTCCGGCCGCCCGTCGGGGGCTCACTCGAAGGAGCAGCCCGGGTTCGGGGCGTCCTCGGAGAACGGGGAGCCGTGCGGGAGGACGTAGAGGACGCGCAGGACGAGCGGGGTGTCGCCGAGGTTGCGGCCGATGTGGACGTAGTCCGCTCCGGCCGGTTCCCGGATGGTGTCGCCGGGGCGGTAGACGCCGTCGGTCTCGCAGGTGGAGTCGTAGTGGCTGAGGGTGCCCCGCTCGACCACGCCGTACAGCGGCCCGTCGTGGTAGTGCCAGCCGGTGGCCTGGCCGGGCGGGACGGTGACCTCGCGCAGGACGTAGTCCGTGCCGTGGACGGTGACCTGGCTGATCACCCGGCCCGAGACCCCGGGGCCCGCCGGCGTGGCGTGGGCGGTGCCGCCCGTCACGAGGGCGGCGGCGGTCACCGCCCCGGCGACGGCGGTGCGGAACGTGCGGCGCATGGGACCTCCTGCGGGGCGGGTACGACAGCGGTTGCCGCCGTGAACATAGGCCGCCACGGGCGCCGTCGGCGACGGAACCCCGCAGATCCCTCCGTTTCCCGACGGAACTCGACGCGTTCTCGCCGTCAGCCGACGCCCCGGTCGTGCCCGGACCAGTACGGCTCCCGCAGCTTGAACTTCTGGATCTTCCCGGTCGCCGTGCGGGGGATGGCGTCCCGGAACTCGACGCTCGTCGGGGCCTTGAAACCCGCCATCCGCTCCTTGCAGTGGGCGATGATCTCCGCCTCGGTCACCGTCGCGCCCTCGGCGCGGACGACCAGTGCCTTGACCGTCTCGCCCCAGCGGGCGTCCGGCACGCCGATGACCGCGACCTCGGCCACCCCGGGGTGACCGAAGACGGTGTCCTCGACCTCGATGGACGACACGTTCTCGCCGCCGGTGATGATGACGTCCTTCTTGCGGTCCGAGATCGTCAGATGGCCGTCCTCCGGGTCGACGCTCCCGCCGTCGCCCGTGTGGAACCAGCCGTCCTCCAGCACGGCGGCCGTCTCCTCGGGCTTCTCCCAGTACCCGTCGAGGACCACGTTGGACCGTGCCAGCACCTCACCGGAGTCCGCCACCCGCACCCGCACACCGAGCGCCGGCAGCCCCGCCCGCGACAGCTTCCGTGCCCGTTCCTCGCCCCGCAGCGCGTCGTCCGCGGGCCGAGCGCGGTTGAACGTCAGCAGCGGGGAGGTCTCCGTCAGTCCGTAGATCTGGGTGAACTCCCAGCCCAGTTCCTCCTCGACCCGCTGGATCGTGCGGCTGGGCGGCGGCGCTCCCGCGCACACGATCCGCACCCGGTCGCGTCCCGGGACCGGGCCCTCCCAGCCCGCCGCCGCGTCCAGCACCGCGTTCCACACCGCCGGCGCGCCGCACATCAGCGTCACACCGTGCTCGTCCACCCGGCGCAGGATCTCGGCGCCGTCGACCTTGCGCAGCACCACCTGCGCGGCGCCGAGGCCGGCCATCACGAACGGCATGCCCCAGCCGTTGCAGTGGAACATCGGCAGCGTGTGCAGGTACACGTCGCGCTCCCAGGCCCGGGTGTGCAGGCCGAAGGTCAGTGCGTTGACCCAGATGTTGCGGTGCGTGAGCCGGACCCCCTTGGGACGTGCCGTCGTGCCCGAGGTGTAGTTGATCGTCGCGGTGGCGTCCTCGTCCGGCCGTGACCAGCGCCTCGGTTCCACGCCGAAGCGCATCAGCTCCTCGTCCGTCCGCTCCCCCAGAGTGAACCGGTGGGCCACCTCCACCCCGGCGACGGTGTCCTCGACCTCCGGATCGGCGAGCAGCACCGAGGCACCGCTCTGCCGCACCACGTACTCGATCTCCTCCGCCTTCAGCCGGAAGTTGACCGGAACACAGATACGCCCGCTCATCAGTACAGCGAACAGAAGTTCGAGCAGTCGGGCCGAGTTGTGGCTGACCACCGCCACCCGCTCGCCCTCGCCCACTCCCAGGGCGTCCAGCCCCGCCTGCCAGGCCCGCACCCGCTCCCCCAGCCGCCCGTACGTCGAGGGCGGCACCGGCACCGCGGGCTGGTCCGGCTCGTCGATCACCCCCGGACTGTCGGCGAACCCCAGCTCCGCCCTGTCCAGGAAGTCGGCCATCGTCATCGGAACGCGCATCTGTCTCCCACTCCCCTGCATCCGGCCCGGCACCGACCAGGAAACCCCATCCCGCACGGGTGGCGGCAGAGGCCGGCGCCAGGGCGTGTCCCCGGGCCATCACACCCGCGCAGATGTGCACCGGTGATGCTTATGTGAGCATTTGTGGGGAACTCGGGGTGCGCAGCGGTCGTCGGCGGGGCTTCGGCCCGGCGGGCGGCCTCGGGCGACGGACGAGGGAGTGACCGTGACCGTTCGTGTGGGCGTAGAGGAAGAGTTCCATGTTCTGGACGCGGAAAACGGGCGGCTGGTGCCAGGAGCCGGTGCGATTCTCGGCCGGCTGGGCGGACCGGAGTTCAAGGCCGAGCTCCAGCGGTCGGCGGTGGAGTGGAACAGCCCCGTGCACGCCTCGCTGGAGTCCCTGCACACGGACCTGACCGGAGCGCGGCGACGGCTGGCCGCGGCGGCCTCCGGGCTCGGACTGTCCGTCGTCGCGGCCGGGACCGTACCGCTGGCACGGCTCACGCCCGGTGACACGACCCCCGACTTCCGCTACCGGTACATGACCGAGGAGTACCGGCGGGTCGCGGACGAACACCTGGTGTGCAGCGCGCAGGTCCACGTCGACGTACCCGACCGGGACACCGCCGTACGGATCATGTGCGCCGTCTCGCCCTGGCTGCCCCCGCTGCTGGCCCTGACCGCCAGCTCGCCGTTCTGGCTGGGCGCCGACACCGGATACGCGAGCTGGCGCACGATGCTGTGGCAGCGCTGGCCCACCGCCGGGCCGGTCGGCTGCTTCGCCGGGGCCGCCGAGTACGACGCCGCCGTCCAGGGGCTGATCCGCTCCGGCGTGATCAAGGACTCGGGAATGGTGTACTACGACCTCCGGCCGAGCGAGCACCAGCGCACCCTGGAGCTGCGCATCTGCGACGCCAGCCCGCGGCCCGAGACGGTCGTGCTCGTCACCGGACTGTTCCGGGCCCTGGTCGAGGACGCCCGGGGCCTGCTGGAGCGGGAACCGGAACGGGTGTGCGAGGGCGGGCACGAGTGGCTGCGGTCCGCCGTCTGGCGCGCCGCCCGCTCCGGCCTGGAGGGCGACCTGGTCGACCCCGTCACCCGAGGCGCCGCGCCCGCGCCGGCCGTCCTGCGCGGGATGCTCCGCCGGCTGCGGCCGGCCCTGGAGGCAGCCGGCGACTGGGACACCGTGCCCGTCCTCCTGGAGGAGGCCCTGGCCCGGGGCAGCGCGGCGCACCGGCTGCGCCGCGTGGCCGGGGAACGGGGGCTGCCGGCCTGCGTCGGCACGCTGGTCGCCGAGACCCGCGGGGAGCGCGGGCGGCGCCCCGCGGCCAAGGCCGTACGCCGCCCCGTCACGGTGGCCGAAGCGGTTCCTCCCGGGGCCCCGGCGCCGTTCTCGGTGGGGACCCTCGGCGGCTGAACCCCTGAGCGGTCATGCAGGAAGGCAGGCACCCGCCGTCGCCCTCGATGACACACCCCGGAGCGGGGAAACCGGACGGAAAGGCCGTCCTCCGCCCGTGGTGCGGTGCCGCCCGCGATCAAGGAGAGTGGCTCGCATGCCCAGCAGCAATACCGACACGCACGCGAATCCGAGCGGCTCGTACGCGCTCGTGGGTCCGCCCCCGAGCGCGGCCGGCGGCCGGCCCCTGCGAGGGGGTGCGGCCTGATGTGCGGCCTGAGCGGAGAGATCCGCTTCGACGGCGGACGGCCCGATCTGGCGGCCGTGGAGCGCATGACCGACCGTCTCGCTCCGCGAGGACCGGACGGCAGGGGCCTGTGGTCCCAGGGCCCCGCCGCGCTGGGGCACCGTCGGCTGAAGATCATCGATCTGTCGGAGCACGGCGCCCAGCCGATGGCCGACCCCGAGGCGCAGATCGCCGGTGTCTTCAACGGCTGTGTGTACAACTACCGGGAACTGCGCGCGGAACTGCGCGGTCTCGGCCACCGCTTCTTCTCCGGTTCCGACACCGAGGTGGTGCTCAAGGCCTACCAGCAGTGGGGAACCGACTGCGTCGACCGCTTCTACGGCATGTTCGCCTTCGTCATCGTCGAACTGAACACCGGGCGTGTGGTGCTGGCACGTGACCGGCTGGGCATCAAGCCGCTGTACCTGGCCGAGGCGCCGGGGCGGCTGCGGTTCGCCTCCTCGCTGCCGGCCCTCCTGGCGGGCGGCGGTGTCGACACCTCGCTCGACCCGGTCGCGCTGCACCAGTACATGAGCTGGCACGCCACCGTCGCCGCGCCCCGCACCGTCCTCACCGGCGTACGCAGGCTGCCCGCCGCCACCGTGCGGGTCGTCGAGCCGGACGGCAGCCACCGCGACCACTGCTACTGGCGGCCCTCCTACACCCGCCGCCCCGAGCACGCGGGGATGGACGCGGACGACTGGCGGGACGCCGTCCTGGACGCGCTGCGCACGGCCGTACGCCGGCGGATGGTCGCCGACGTGCCCGTGGGCGTCCTGCTGTCGGGCGGTCTCGACTCCAGTCTGATCGTGGCCCTGCTGGCCGACGAGGGGCAGCGCGATCTCGCGACGTTCAGCGTGGGGTTCGAGTCCGAGGGCGGCGAGAGCGGGGACGAGTTCCCCTACTCCGACCTGGTCGCCCGGCACTTCGGCACGGACCACCACCAGCTGATGGTTCCCTCGGACCGGGTGTCGACGGCGCTGGACGCGGCGATCGAGGCGATGAGCGAGCCGATGGTCAGCCATGACGTGGTGGCCTTCCATCTGCTGTCGGAGCAGGTGGCGAAGGAGGTCAAGGTCGTCCAGAGCGGCCAGGGCGCCGACGAGGTCTTCGCGGGCTACCACTGGTACCCGGACATGGCCGCCGTCGCACGGGAGCGGGCGCACGAGGCGTACGCCGAGACGTACTTCGACCGCTCGCACACCGATCTCGCCGGGATCCTGCAGCCCGGTCTGCTGCCCGGCCACGACGTGTCCGGCCGCTTCGTGACGGAACACATGGCCCGGCCGGGTGCCGAGACCGCGCTCGACGCGGCACTGCGGCTCGACGCCGAGGTGATGCTCGTCGACGACCCCGTCAAGCGGGTGGACAACATGACCATGGACTGGGGGCTGGAGGCCCGCGTCCCCTTCCTCGACCACGAGCTGGTGGAACTGGCTGCCGCCTGCCCGCCGGAGCTGAAACTCGCGGACGGCGGCAAGGGCGTCCTGCGGGCCGCGGGCCGCAGGGTCCTGCCGTCCGCGGTCGTCGACCAGCCCAAGGGCTACTTCCCCGTGCCCGCCGTCAAGCACATGGCAGGACCCGTGCTGAGCCGGGTCCGCGAGGCCATGACGGCACCCGAGGCGAGGTCACGGGGCGTCTTCCGGGACGCGTACGTGGAACGGCTGCTGGCGGCGCCGGACGAGCACCGCACCCGGCGCGGGGCGAACCAGTTGTGGCAGGTGGCTCTGCTGGAGATATGGCTGCAGACGCACGGAATCAGCTGACCGGCGTGCGGGAGACCCAGGACCGATACCCCGCGACGGACGCCGTGGCGCGTCCGCTGCCGGGCACCCCTTCCCGCGCCCCCTCCCGTGCTTCCGCCGGCGAGGACACCGTCGACGGCGTGCCGTGGCGGGTCGAGGAGCACGGCACGTCCTCGGCCGTCGGGGCGAGGGCCGCGCCCCCGACGACGTCCGCCACGGTTCCGGCGCCGTCGCAGGTCCCGCTGCCCGACAACGCCGGCCCGCTGGACACGCCGCAGCCGCTGCGGTCCCACGGCTGCTGGTATCCGTCGGTGGACCCGAGCGGCACGCACGTCGCCTTCATCTGCGACCGCGGGGGCGTGCCGCAGCTGTGGAGCGGCCCGGTCGGCGGACACGAGGTCCATCTGCTGGACTCCGATCCCCACCCCGTCAAGGAGGTGGCCTGGTCGCCCGACGGCCGCTGGATCGCCTACACCACCGCGCCGGGCGGCGGCGAGCACACCCGCGTGCTGTGCGTACGCCCGGACGGCACCGGGCGCCACATCCTGGCCGGCGCCGAGCCCGGCAGTTCCGCGTATCTGGGCTGCTGGCAGCACGACGGCTCGGCCGTGGCCGTCACGGTCGCCGAGCCGGTGCCCGCGCCGGGCGAGGGCGAGGCCGAGGAGTGGCCGGCCCTCACGGAGCCCGGCCTCGCCGACCCCCGGACGTACACGGCCCGCCGCCCGCCGGGGTGGGCCGCCCGGGACGGCCGGGCGGTGCTGCTGGGCGGCCCGCACCACGGCGACGCCGGCCCCGCCCACACCGTGGACGCGCCGGCGGGGGAGGCCGGCGGGGCCGCCCACGGCCCGGCGAACCCGTCCGGGCCCGGACCGTCGCCCGGGCCGTCGCCCGGATCGGACACGGCCTCCGCCGACGCTGCCGGCGGCGGGCTGGCCGCCTATCTCGTCGATCCCCTGGGCGTGGCGGCCCCCGCCCTGCTGGCGGTCGAGCGCGGCGCCGCCACCCTGCGCGTGTGCGACATCAGCCGGGACGGAAGGCTGGCCCTGGTGCGCCGGGGACCGCGCGGCCGCCGCGAGGCCCTCGTCGTCCGCACCACCGATCTGCGGGCCGTCTTCGCCCTCCCCGTCGCCGACGGGGACCCTTGGATCGGCCGGTTCTCCCCGGACGGCGGCACGCTGTGGCTGCGCAGCGACGCGTCCCGCGAGTTCGCGGCGCTGTTCGCCGTCCGCCTGGGCCCCGGCGGGAAACGGCTCGGGCTGTCCGTCGCCGCGGAGCGCGAGGACTGCGGACTGGAACTGCTGGCCTTCGGGCACGACGGGCGTACCGCGGCACTGTCCTGGAACGTGCGCGGGGCCAGTGAGCTGGAGGTCACCGCCGTCACGGCGACGGACGGCGAGGACGCCCGGACGGGGCCGCGGCAGACGGTGGCGCTGCCGCACGAGGTGGTGACCCGTATCCCGCGGGTCGGCGGCGACGCGGGGCTGGTGCTGGCCCTGTCCGGCTCGCAGCGCCGGCCGGGCGTGTGGTGGTTCGCCGACGGCACGGCGCGGCGCACGCCGTGGTCGTCCCGCGACGAGGACGCCGTGCCGCCCGGCCGGCCCCCCGTGCGTCCCGTTGCGCTGCGGCTGGCGGCGCGCGACGGGCTGCCGCTGAACGGCTGGTACTACCGGGCGCCGGGCCGGGGTTCCGGGGTGCCGGCGCCCTGCGTCCTGCATCTGCACGGCGGCCCGGAGGAACAGGAGCGCCCGGTCTTCAACCCGCTCTACCACGAACTGCTGGGCCGGGGTGTGGACGTCTTCGCGCCTGACGTTCGCGGCTCGTCGGGGCACGGCCGGTCGTTCGTCGACGCCGACCTCGGTACCGGCAGGTTCGCCGCGATCGAGGACGTCGCCGACTGCGCGGCCCACGTCGTCCTGAGCGGCCTCGCCGACCCGCGACGGCTGGCCGTCATGGGGCGCTCGTACGGCGGCTACCTGGTGATGGCCTGCCTGGTGTGGCACCCGGACCTCTTCCGTACCGGTGTCGCGGCCTGCGGCATGTCCGACTTCGCGACCTTCTACGCCGGCACCGAGCCGTGGATCGCGGAGTCGGCCGCGCACAAGTACGGCCATCCGGAACACGACCGTGCACTGCTGCGCGCGCTGTCCCCGATGACCCGGGTCGACGCGCTGCGGGTTCCCGTCCTCACCGTCCACGGGGAGCACGACACCAACGTGCCGCTCGGCGAGTCCGAGCAGTTCGTCCGCGCGGCCCGCGAACGCGGTCTGGAGGCCGAACTGCTGATGCTCCGCGACGAGGGCCACGACTTCCTGCGCGCGGACAGCCGCCGGCTCTTCCGCCGGACCGCCGCCGACTGGATCCAGCGGCACATCGCGGAGTGACAGCGGCGTTGCGGCGCAAGGGCTCGTGGCCGGTGTACGCGGGCCACCGGACCGGATACCCGCACGAGGTACGGGCGCCACGGGCCGTCCCCGTCGCCCGGGAGGGAGGTGGCGCATGCGCGGGCCTGGGCGGACGGTGAGTGCCGTGCGCGCACGCGACCGGCGTCTGACCGCTCGGCTGATCGCCTGGGGGCCGGACCGGCTGCGGCGGGCGGGGGCCGGTGTGGAGGAGGCGGCCGAGCACACCAAGCTGTGGTGGGCGGCCGCCGTGACGATGGCCGCCGCCAGGGGCCGACGGGGCCGCAGGGCCGCTGCCGCCGGGGTGGCCGCGACGGCAGCGGCCGAGGTGCTTCCAACAGGGTCCGTCCGGGCACACCACCGCGGCGGTCGCGTTCTTCGTAGCGGTCGCACCGGCCCGGCCGGCCGTCGGTGCCGCCTGCGGGGCGGTCGCGGTGCCCGTGGGGGCTCGGCGGCTGCGGAGCGGGGCGCACTGCCCGGCCGGCGTGGCCGTGGGAGCCGCGATCGGGCCGGCCGGGGCGGCACTGGGCCCGGGCCGCCCCGGGACTGCTGCCGCGCGCCCTGTTCCGACACGGTCGGTGCCGCCCCTGCCCGGCGGGCGGCCGTGTGCACTCCCGTGCTCAGGGGTACCCGGCGGGCCGGGCGTCGTACGCATCGTCCCGGGCGCGGAGGAAGCGCCCCTCCACGGAAGAAGCGTGTGTCATGACCACTCCTGATCCTCGCCCACGACGCGTCCCGGGGGCCGAGCCGGGCGGCGGTGTGCCACCCGGCGAGACCCCTCCCGCCGAAGGGGGCACCCACGGCATCTCGCACCCTGAGCCGCCCGAGCTGCGCAGCAAGGGGTGGGGACCGATGCCGATCGTCCTGATCCTGGTCGTGGCCGCCCTGATCGCGGCCGGGCTCATCGGCACGGCGGTGACCCTGATCGTCTGAAGTCTCCTCCGGGGCGGGCCGGCGTCACCCGATCGGCCCTGTGCCGCCGCTCACATCCGCGCCGCCTCTTCCGGCGATTTACTAGGACGTCCTAGTATCTCTACAGCAGAGTTCCAGCGCCCCGTCCGGGAAGGCCCCCATGAGCGACCTGCACCAGCCCGTGCACCCCGTCCGTCTGGTCACGGCTTCGGCCCTGTTCGACGGGCACGACGCGTCGATCAACATCATGCGGCGGATCTTCCAGTCCCAGGGCGCCGAGGTGATCCATCTCGGACACAACCGCTCCGTCCGGGAGGTCGTGGACGCGGCGCTGGAGGAGGACGCCCACGGTGTGGCGGTCTCGTCCTACCAGGGCGGACACGTGGAGTACTTCGAGTACCTGGTGGAGTCGCTGCGCGAGCAGGGAGCCGACCACGTCCGCGTGGTGGGCGGTGGCGGCGGTGTCATCGTGCCCGAGGAGATCACCCGGCTGCGCGCGAGCGGGGTGACCATCTTCTCCCCGGAGGACGGCCAGCGGATGGGGCTGGCCGGCATGGTCAACTCGGTCGTGCGGGACTGCGACTTCGATCTGTGGGACGGCAAGCCGGCCGATGTCGCCGGCGTCCTCGCCGGAGACCGGTTCGCGATCGCCCGTATGGTCACCGGGGCGGAACTCGGGAAGCTGCCGGCGGAGTTCCTGGCCCAGCTGCGGGCGGCCGCCTCGGCCCGGGTGACCCCGGTGCTGGGCATCACCGGCACCGGCGGCTCGGGCAAGTCCTCGCTGACCGACGAACTCGTGCGCCGGTTCCGCGTCGACCAGCAGGACAAGCTGCGGATCGCGGTGATCGCCGTGGACCCGACCCGTCGCCGGGGCGGTGGCGCCCTGCTCGGCGACCGGATCCGGATGAACTCCCTGGACGGCGCCCGGATCTTCTTCCGCAGCCTGGCCACCCGCGGCAGCCGCGAGCTGCCCGAGCACCTGTCCGACGTGATCGACGTGGTCAAGGCCGCCGGGTTCGACCTGGTGATCGTGGAGACGCCGGGCATCGGCCAGGGCGACGCGGCGATCGTGCCGTTCGTCGACACCTCGCTGTACGTGATGACGCCGGAGTTCGGGGCCGCCTCGCAGCTGGAGAAGATCGACATGCTCGACTTCGCCGACGTCGTGGCGATCAACAAGTTCGAGCGCCGCGGCGCCAAGGACGCGCTGCGTGACGTGGGCCGCCAACTGGTCCGCAACCGCGAGGCGTTCGGCAAGCGCCCCGAGGACATGCCGGTGTACGGCACCTCCGCGGCCACCTTCAACGACGACGGGGTCACCGCGCTCTACCAGCACCTCAAGGGCTCCTTGGCCGACCGGGGCCTGCCGCTGTCCGCGGGCACCCTGCCCCAGGTCGACTCCCGGCACTCCTCCGGCATCCGCCAGGTCGTGCCCGCCGACCGCGTGCGCTACCTCGCCGAGATCACCGACGCGGTCCGTGCCTACCACGCCGAGACCGTCCGCCTCGCCGAGGCCGCACGACGGGTGCAGCGCCTGGACCTGGTCAGGGGCGAGCTTCTCGACGCCGGGCTCGGCGCGGACGACGTGGCCGCGCTGCTGGAGGACGCCCGCCGACGCCTCCCGCACGAACTCGGCGAGCAGATCGCGAACTGGCCCGCCGTGGTCGCCTCCTACTCGGGCGACGAGCAGGTCGTGAGGGTCCGGGACAAGGAGATCCGCACCCGGCTGACCCGCGAGTCGCTGTCCGGCAACAGGATCCCCCGCGTCGCCCTGCCCCGGTTCACCGACCACGGGGAACTCGTCGGTTTCTGGCGCCGGGAGAACCTGCCCGGCCACTTCCCCTTCACCGCCGGGGTGTTCCCCTTCAAGCGCGACGGCGAGGACCCGGCCCGTATGTTCGCCGGCGAGGGCGATCCGTTCCGTACCAACCGGCGCTTCAAGCTGCTCTCCGAGGGCCAGCCGGCCACCCGGCTGTCGACCGCGTTCGACTCGGTCACCCTGTACGGCCGCGACCCGGACGAGCGTCCCGACGTGTACGGCAAGGTCGGCACCTCCGGGGTGTCGGTCGCCACGCTGGCGGACATGAAGGCGCTCTACGACGGCTTCGACCTGGTCGCGCCCACGACCTCGGTCTCCATGACGATCAACGGGCCCGCGCCGACCGTCCTGGCGTTCTTCCTCAACACCGTCATCGACCAGCAGACCGACCGGTTCCGCACCGCCGAGGGCCGTGACCCCTCGCCCGAGGAGGCGGCCGAACTGACCGCGTACGCGCTGGCGAACGTCCGCGGCACGGTCCAGGCCGACATCCTCAAGGAGGACCAGGGCCAGAACACCTGTCTGTTCTCCACCGAGTTCTCCCTGCGGATGATGGCCGACATCCAGGAGTGGTTCATCGCGCACCAGGTCCGCAACTTCTACTCGGTGTCCATCTCCGGCTACCACATCGCCGAAGCCGGGGCGAACCCCATCAGCCAGCTCGCCTTCACGCTGGCCAACGGCTTCACCTATGTCGAGGCGTACCTCGCCCGCGGCATGCGCGTCGACGACTTCGCCCCGAACCTGTCGTTCTTCTTCTCCAACGGCATGGACCCCGAGTACACGGTCCTCGGCCGGGTCGCCCGCCGTATCTGGGCCGTCGCCATGAAGGAGAAGTACGGCGCGGGCGAACGCTCGCAGAAGCTCAAGTACCACGTCCAGACCTCCGGCCGCTCCCTGCACGCCCAGGAGATGGACTTCAACGACATCCGCACCACCCTCCAGGCCCTCATCGCGATCTACGACAACTGCAACAGCCTGCACACCAACGCCTACGACGAGGCGGTCACCACCCCCACGGAGGAGTCCGTACGGCGCGCCCTGGCCATCCAGTTGATCATCAACCGGGAGTGGGGCCTGGCCATGAACGAGAACCCCCTGCAGGGGTCGTTCATCGTCGACGAACTCACCGACCTGGTCGAGGAGGCGGTCCTCCAGGAGTTCGAGCGGATCAGCGAACGCGGTGGTGTGCTCGGCGCGATGGAGACCGGCTACCAGCGCGGCCGTATCCAGGACGAGTCGATGCTCTACGAGCAGCGCAAGCACGACGGCACCCTGCCCCTCATCGGCGTCAACACCTTCCGCAACCCCCACGCGGACACCGCCGAGCCCGCCGTCATCGAGCTGGCCCGCGCCACCGAGACGGAGAAGCGGTCCCAGCTGGACCGCGTACGGGACCACCAGGCCCGCCACCGGGACCCGGCCCACGCGGCCCTGACCGCGCTCAAGGACGCGGCGGTGAGCGGCCGGAACGTCTTCGCCGTCCTCATGGAGGCCGCCCGGGTCTGCTCGCTCCAGCAGATCACCGAGGCGTTCTTCGAGGTCGGCGGCCAGTACCGCCGCAACGTCTGACATCGGCTCCGGCGGCCCCGCCGCGCCCGTCCCGGTCGGGAGGGCGCGGCGGGGCTGCCGTGTGCTCTCAACTCGGCCGGGAGACAAGGTGGTTGACCGGGCGAACCGGCTGATAGCGTGACAGCGGGCCCGCCGCGCGCCGGGGGGGCCGACCATCGCGAGAGAGAAGTTTCCGTGAGCAAGAGGCTGGCCGACGGTCCCCTGCGGGCCCTGCTCGTCGCCTACACCCCCGACGGCACCTGGCTGCGCGAACTGCGGCTGCCCGTCCCGCCCTTCCCCGGGCTGGGCATCCGTCTGGACACCTACGACGTCGTGAACGTCGACAGCGTCCTCGTCGGCGACGACGGCCGCTGGGACATCGACGTGACCTGCCTGGTGTCCGTGGACGGAGGCGTGCCCTTCACCGAGGAGCGCTGGGAGGAACTGGGCTTCGAGTCGGGCGTCTACGTCTGAGCCCTCCTCACCGCCGCCCCACGCCGCTCCCCCTACCCGCGGCTACATGGGGGTCGTTCCCCCATGTGCCGACCGGGTCCGCCTGACACGGTGAACACCGGTTCGCCGCACCCCCGGTGGGGCGGCCGGGACGGTTCGGGCGAGTGAGAGGGAACCCATGGGCAGTAAAGCGTTACTCCGGGTCGTGGTGGTGGCGGCGATGGCCGGTTCCGCGGTGACCTTGACCGGAGGGACCGCGAGTGCGGCCACCGGTGTGTTCAAGAGCGGGACCAATGTGGTGGTGAACGCGGCGGCGGGACGCGCGAACAACATCACGGTCAGCCTGTCCGGCAGCAACGTCGTCATCCAGGACACCTCCGACACCCTGACCGCCGGTGTCGGCTGCTCGGTCCAGGGCAACGGCTCGGTGGCCTGCCCGGTGAACCTGAACAGCGACACGGTCGTGGTCAACGCCGGTGACGGCAACGACATCATCACCAAGACCGGCAACGTCCGCGGAGACCTGCGGGGCGAGTCCGGCAACGACGTCGTCAACGGCGGCCCCAGCCCCGGCAGCAACATCCTCAACGGCGGCCCGGGCAACGACACCCTGAACGGCGGGGTCACCTTCGACCTCCTCATCGGCGGCACGGGCGCCGACCGGCTCAGCGGCGGGGGCGGCACCAGCGACATCGCCAGCTACCTGGAGAGCACCTCCGGCGTCGTGGTGGACATCGACAACGCGGCCGACGACGGCATCGGCGGCGAGGGCGACAACGTCCTCACGGACGTCGAGATCGTCTACGGCAGCCAGTTCGGCGACACGCTCACCGGGGGCACGGCGGGCGACATTCTGTCCGGCTTCGGGGGCAACGACCTGCTGGTGGGCGGATCGGGCAACGACACCCTGGTCGGCGGCGCCGGCGCCGACAGCCACAGCGGGGGCGCGGGCAACGACACCCTCGACGCCGTGGACGGCGTGTTCGGGAACGACTCCCTCAACGGGGGCACCAACACCGACACCTGCACCGCCGACACGAGCGACACCAAGAGCGCCTGCGAGGCGTGAGACTCCGCGACGGGCCGGACCGCGAGGCCGCGGTCCGGCCCGTCGTCGGCAACGTGCACAATCTAGCCAGGACGTGCAACTGCCGACGGCTGAAACTCGTCCCTTGCTCCCGAGCCGACACGGTCGCGGGAGACCAGGCACACCCACGAGGGGGACGCGTCATGATCCGTACACCGAGGAACAGCCGCCGCAGACCGGGCGCCGTCAGGGCGGCCGTGCTGGGGGTGTGCGCCGCGGGGGCGCTGAGCCTCGCCGGATGCTCGGGGGACGGCACCGCGGCGGACGCCGCGGGCGACGCGAAGGCGACCGCCACGGCGACGAGCGGCACCAAGGAGAAGAGCGGGGCCAAGGCCGACACCACGGCCGACAAGCCCGACGCGAAGGCGTCCGAGGGCCCGGGCGGCGCGGACAAGGCCCCCGCGGACCCTCCGGCCGCCTCCAAGTCCCCTGCCTCCGCAGCCACCCCGCCGGCCGGCGGCGACGGCGGGACCGACGACTGCGACCACAAGATGCCGATCTCCCCGGACGAGATCGCGGTCTACCGCTACACCCCGGAGGGGGGCTTCCTCAGTCTGATCGTCAAGCACGGCAACTGGGGCTGCGGCACCCCCGATTCGGACGGAGCGCCGTTCGAGACCGTCGGCAAGGAGACCTTCATCCCGCTGGACCAGGCCGCCGACATCACCGTGACCAACCCCGTCGTGGAGAGCACGGAGAACCAGCCCATCGGAGTCCAGGAGTTCCTGGACTGGCTGGAGGCCCACCCGGACTCCGGCCTGGTGTTCACCTACCACCTCGGCGCCGACGGCTCCATCGACCGCCTCGACGAGGTCTTCACCCCCTGACGCCCGCGGCGGCGGCCACCCTGGGCTGCCACCGCGCACGCGTCCGCCGGTCAGCGGACGAGTTCCGCGGGCTTCGTCGCCTTGCCGAGCAGCCACTCCAGCGGCCCGCGCCGGAAGAAGCGGGACCACAGGGTCGCGAACACGGTCACGGCCACGAGGAAGCCCAGCAGGACGCGGGCCGGGGAGCCGGGCAGTTCCTCGATGCCCAGCAGCCGGATGCCGACGATGTGGAAGACGTAGGCGGTCAGCGACATCGTGCCGACCGCGATGACCGGGCGGGCGAGCCGGTGGACCCTGGGGAAGGCGTCGACGGCGGCCAGGCAGGCGGTCAGGACCGTGATCGCCACACCGGTGTTGGCCAGGACCGACAGCGTGGTCTCGCTGTGCGGGGAGGCGACCAGCAGGCCGACCGCGCTGTCACCGCTCGGGTAGCCCCAGATGTCGGACCACCAGGCCGAGGAGACCGAGCCGCTGTCGCCCCAGGCGGCCTCACCGAGCGTCCTGAGCGCCCCCGGGACCAGGTGCAGGGCCAGCCAGGAGCCGCCGTGGCCGAGCACGGCCAGTGCGACGCCGGTGACGGCAAGGCGGATACGGACGGCCCCTGCGGCCAGGTCGAGGCGGCCCACGGCCATGCCCGCGACGACGAAGGGGATCCAGGCCAGGGCCGGGTAGCTGCCGGTGAACAGCAGCGAGACGAGCCCGTCGGCGTCCGCCGGCCAGGCCCAGACTCCTGAAGCCCCCTCATCGGGCAGCGCGCCCTGGACGACGTACAGCAGCTGCGGGAGTATCAGGGCTCCGGCGACGGCGATGATCGCCAGTGCGCGGGCGCCCAGCCGGTACAGCGGCAGGACGAGCAGGAAGTACAGGCCGTAGAAGGCGAGGATCACCTCGACCGGCGTGCCGCTCATCGTCAGGGCGGTGCCCACGACCAGCAGGACCAGCGCCCGGATCACGACCTTGGCCATCGCCTGCCGGCCGGCGCGGCCCGTCTTCGGGGCGCGGCGGCCGGTCATCAGGATGATCGAGAAGCCGGCCAGGAAGGCGAAGAGCGCGGAGGCCCGTCCGTGCGCCAGTTCCATGAGGAAGCCGGTCGTGCCGCCCTCGGAGGGGTCGGGGCCGACGTGCGCCGCGTACATCCCGAAGACCGCGAGCCCCCGGGCCAGGTCCACACCGACCAGACGTCCCACCGAGGGCCGGGCGCCCTGCGGGGCCTCGGGCCGTTCCGTGCCGACGGCCTCGTCCAGGCCGTCGTCGGCCGGTGCCGCGAGTGTCGTGGCGTCTGCGTTCTGGGTCATTCCTCCAGGCTGGCGAGCGGGCAGGGCACCCGGTATCCGGCGGGCGTCCGGTCCCGCCCCGCCACCCGGGGGGTGTGTCCCCCGCCGGGTGGCGGGGGACATCACGTCGCCGGGGGCTCCGTACGGCGTGAGGGGTCACGCCCGGAGGGGCGGTCACGCTCCTGCCGCGGGCCCGCTCCCCCGTGGAACGCCCGCGCCCGCGCGTCCCGTCGCGGAGGCGAAGCCCAGCCAGGTGTGCCGGTTGCCCCACCAGCACCAGCCGACCTTGGGGGCGTCACGGCGCTCGACGCCGTCGCGCCCGGTGCCGTTGCTGATCCAGATCGCGGGGGTCCGGGCGTCCGGTGTGCCGTTGTCCTTGCGCAGCCGGGAGCCGATGGTCATGAAGCAGTGGTTGCGCTCCAGGACCTCCGGCCCCTGGAGCACCCAGTGGATGCCTTCGGTGAGCAGCAGCGGGGTGCGGCCCTCCTCGGCGAGGGCGGGCAGGGCCTCGTCGGGGCTCCAGTCGGCCATGTGGTCACCCCGGTCGAGACCGCCGACGAGGTAGAGGGGGGTCTCGGGCAGTTCGACGCCGGAGGGCGTGAAACGGTCGACGTCGGACATGTCGGTGACGACGAACCCGGGCCTTTCGCCCCGGCGCATCAACGGCGCGAGGGCGGAGGCCGGGGCGCGATCGGGGTGGACGGCGAGCAGGACGCCGGCACCGGACACCGGAGCCGCAACGGCCTCTGCGGCCTCGGCCGCCTCGGCCGCCTCGGCGTAGGAACGCACCTCGTCGGCGGACAGTCCTGCGCGTTCGTGCACGCCCAGCTCGATCAGTCGCTCGGCCTGTGCGCTCAGGGGCGGAAGTACGGGCAGGACCACGGAGGTTGCGGGCGTGGATTTCGGCACGATGCTCCCAGGGAGGTCGGCGGGAAGGGACGCGGGGGCAACGAGACGGCGCGTCCGGATGTTCCCGCCGCCCCCGCCCGCCGCGTCACCGCGGGGTCAACGCCAGGCCCGGAGGGCCTGTTCGCCCCGCTCGCACGCGGCCCGCAGTTCGGCGAGTTCGGCGGCGGGCAGGCCGCGGGCCGAACCGCGTCGGCCGTGGTCCAGCAGGGCGGACGAGGTGCGCAGCCACTCGGGGCGCGGGGCCACGCCGATGAAGTCCGCCAGCCTGGTCAGTTCTCCGGCCGGGTCGTCCAGCAGATTCTCGTAGGCGAGGGCCGTGCGACGCCGGTCGGCGGGGAGACCCGCGAGGAACTCCGTTCCCTCGACGACGAGTTCGGACCACAGGGCGCCGAAGGTGCGCAGGGGGATGACGCGGTCGCGTACGAGCGCGGGGTCGAAGCGTTCGCCGAGCAGGGGCGCCAGGTCCGGGGGCAGCGCGCGCACGTGTTCGGGGGTCAGGTCGGCGAAGCTGTCGACGCCGGAGCGGGCCTTGATCTCGCGGAGCAGGGAGATCGCGCGGTACCCGGGATGACGGCTCATGGACAGGGCGCAGTCCGGGCCGTCGCGGAACATGTGCACGAACCCGGCCTCGGGGAAGGCGTCCCGCAGTCCCGGCGCCCAGCCGGTCGAGTAGCCGGAGCGTTCCACGACGGCCGTGCGGCCGAACCGGTCACAGAGCAGGCCGAACAGGGCCCGGTGATGCTCGGCGGCGGTGCGCCGCGGCCGGCGGGTGACCGCCGCGCCGAGTTCGTCGAGCAGTCCGTCCGGGTCGTCGGTCAGATGGGGCAGCACCATCAGGGAGAGCGCGGGGATGCCGGTCGTCTCCGCGGCGTAGCGGCCCGGGGCGCGGGTGTAGAGGAACTCCGGCAGCGGCACCCCGCTGAGGATCATGCGTTCGAAATGCGGTGCGGGCCGGAAGAGGGCCTGCCAGAACTCCTCGCCGTCCACCTCGCCCGTGGGGAAGGACGCGTCTCCCACCGAGGCCATGTACTCGTTGAGGCTCAGGACGTCCGGGTGGGAGTTGAGGATGCGGGACAGCGCGGTCGACCCGCTGCGTCCCGTACCGAAGACGAAGGCCAGAGAACGCATGTTCCCCCTTCTCGTGTCCCGCGTGGCGGTGTAGGGCGGATCGCGCCCCCAACACCGCCGTACGGCAGGCCGGTTGGCGATTTCTTGGGGGCGCGCCCGAACCTTATGATCTTGGTCATGACTGTGCAGAACTCCGACAAGACACTCTCCCGCAAACAGCGACTCCAGGAGAAGCAGCGCCGCCAGCTGGCGGTCGTCGACACCGTGGACAAGGCCGAGGGCAAGGTCCGCAAGGCGGAGACGGAACTGGCCGTGGCCGTCACCGAGGCCGTTCAGATGTTCGGCGACGAGGACGCCGCGTCCGAGGCGCTCGACATGTCCGTCGAGGCGATCCGGCGCTTCCTGCGCATGGCGCAGGACGAGGCGGCGCGCGCCGGCGAGGTCGCCGAGGCGGCCGAGGCGGCCGCCGCCTCCTGAGCCGCTTCGGCGTGGGGCGCGGTCCTCGACGGCCACGGGCGGGACGGCGTCAGACGGTGGGCGCCGTCCGGGTGCGGGTCCATGCCGTGGCGGAGACGGACAGCACGGAGAGCAGGACGAGGGCGGCGGCCGGGCCGAGGACGGTCCAGGGGGCCAGCTCCGCGTAGGGCTGGTTCTCCGAGAGCAGGCGCCCCCACTCCGGGGTGGGCGGCTGCTCGCCCAGTCCGAGGAAGCCGAGGGACGCCAATACGAGGACCGTGGTGGGCAGGCGCAGCAGCGCGTTGCGCACCAGCGCGGGCAGGACCGCGGGCAGCAGGTGGTGACGCAGGAGGTAGGCGGGGCCCGCGCCGAAGGAGACCGCCGCGAGCAGGTGGCCGCTGGCCCGTTCCTGTTCGAGCAGGGCGGCCGCCTGCGCCGCGTACGGCGTCCAGGCCACCAGGCACACCGCGCACGCGGCGCCCCAGGCCGACGGTCCGGTGACCGCGGTCGTGAGCAGCCCGGCGAGGACGGCGGGCAGCGTGGACACCACTTCGGTCAGCCCGGCCCCCACCTGCGTCGCCGTCCCGACGACCAGCCCGACGAGGGCAGCGGCGACGGTCACCACGAGGGCCACGCCGAGCGTGCGCAGGGCACCGTGGCCGAGCCGGGCCAGCAGATCGCGGCCGAGCGCGTCGGTGCCGAGCGGGTGCGCGAGGGACGGGGGCAGCAGGCGGGCCGTCGTCTCCACCTGGAGGGGATCGCGCAGCAGACCGGACACCACCAGGGCGAGCAGGGTGATCGCGCAGCAGCCGATGACCCAGGGCAGCGCACGGGTCCGTACGAGCCTGGGCGGATGGAGGGCGGGCAGGGCGCCGTCCCGCAGGGCGGGGCCGAGCAGGGCGTGGCGTGCCGCCCGGATCGCGAAGCCGGCGCAGACGCCGAGCAGGACCAGGGCCAGGGTCGCGGTCTGCAGCGGCGGCAGGTCCTGGGCGACGGCCGCGTCCAGCGCGAGCCGGCCGAGGCCCGGGATGTTGAAGATCTTCTCCACCGCGACCGCGCCGCCGACCAGGGCGACGACGGTCGGCAGGAGCTGGGGGAGCACTCCGGCCAGGGCGCGCCGCAGCGCGGTGCGCGCGATGCGGGCTCCGCTGTGTCCGAAGGCGCGCCAGGTGCGGGCCCACGGCTCGTTGAAGGCGGCGGGCAGGGACTGGTCGAGCAGCCCGCCGATCATCGCTCCGGAGGGCACGCCGAGGGCGAGGGCGGGCAGCACCATCGAGCCCGGCCCCTCCCAGCCCTGGGAGGGGAACCAGCCGAGCCACACCCCGCACACCGTCGCCAGCAGGGAGGCGAGCAGGAACTTGGGCAGCGCGGCGAGGACGGCGGCACCGGTCCCCGCCCGCGTGCGCCGCAGTCCGCGCCGCGCGCCGAGGCGCAGGGTGCGGGCGCACACCAGCGCGGCCACCACGACGGTGACCGCGAACGCGCCGAGCATGAGCGTCACGGAGACGGCGAGGGCGGTCGTCACCTGCGGCAGCACCGGTTCACCCGACACCCAGGAGACGCCGGCGTCGCCGCGCGCCAGCCCGGCCGCCCATCGCCCGATATGGGCGAACGGCCCCTCTTCCAGGCCCAGTTGTTCGCGTACGGCGGTCAGCTGGGCGGGGGTGGGGTCCTGGTCGGCGGAGCGGGCGCGCAGCACGGTCAGGGCGGGGTCGATGCCGGACAGCCAGGGCAGGAAGGCGACGGCGGCCAGCAGCGCGGCCGCCGCCGTGACCCGGCCGGCGCCCGCGCGCCACCGGGTCGGGAGGCTTCGGGCGCCGGCCGGCGGCAGGGTGCTCATCGGCGGTTACTTCAGGTGGGTGTCGACGTCGACGAGGGAGCGCTCGCGGGGGTCGAGCAGGACGCCCTCGACATCACCGGAGATGCCCTGGACGACCTTCTCGTGGACCAGCGGGACGACGGCGTCGGTGCGCAGGATCTCCGCCTCGGCCCGCATGATCTTCTTCTGCCGCTCGGCGGTGTCGCCCTCCGCGGCGGCGGACTTGACGGCCTTGTCGACCGCGGTGTCCTTCAGGCCCGCGATGTTGTAGACGCCCTCCCCGGTGAAGTCGCTGGCGAGGTAGGCCACCGCGTCACCGGTGTCGAGGAGCGTGACCCGGGAGAAGACGAGGGCGTCGTACCTGCCCGCGAGGAGGTCGGCCTCCATCTGCGTGTACTCGCGCACGTCCTGCTTCACGGTGAACCCGGCCTTCTCCAGCTGCTGCTGGAGGACCGAGGCGGCCTCGGGGAGTTCGGCGCGGTTGGTGTAGGTGGCCAGGCGCAGGGTCCTGCCCCTGGTCTCCGACTTCACCTGCGCGGTGGTCGCCGCCTTCGCCCGGCCGGTCACCTCGACCCGCCGGTCGGCGGCCCAGGGGACGGCCGGCCCGAACAGCCCCACGGCGGGGTCCGCGTATCCGCCGAAGACGGAGTCGACGAGGACACCGCCGTCCACGGCCGCACGGGCGGCGGCGCGCAGTCCGTCGTCGGCGAGGAGGCCGCCGCGGGTGTTGAGGATCAGGCTGTCGGTGCGTACGGAGGGCACTTCGTGACGCGTCTTCGCGTCGAGGAGCTTCGCCTGGGCGGTGGGGATCCACTCGGCGATGTCCACGTCGCCGCCGCGCAGGGCGTTGGCGCGGGCGGTGCCGTCGGCGATCCAGCTGACGTCGATGCCGGGGCTCTTGGCCCTGCCGCCCCAGTAACCGTCGTAGCGGTCGAGCGTGGCCCTGGTCTTTCCGGTCAGCCTGGTGATCGTGAACGGGCCGGTGCCGGTGCCGACGGGGCTGACGGTGCCGTCGTCGGCGTACGCCTTCTCGGCGAGGATGCCGAGGGCGGGGCTGGCGAGCCGCAGCGGGAGGACGGGGTCGGCCGTCTTCGTGGTGAGGGTGACGGTGTCCTTGTCGTCCGCCTCGGCGGTCAGCGTGATGTCGCTCAGTACCCGCGGCTTGGTCTCGGCCTCGTTCGCGCGGCGGAGCGCGTTGACGACCGACTCGGCGGTGACGTCGGTGCCGTCCTGGAAGGTGGCCTTGCGCAGCTGGAACACCCAGGTCGTGTCGTTCTTCCGTGCCCAGGACGTCGCCAGGGCGGGTGCGGCGGCGCCGTTCTCGTCCAGGGCTGTGAGTCCCTCGGCCACGGAGAGCTTGCTGAGCACGGTGGCGTCGTTGCTGTACGGCGACAGGGCCTGGACGGGCGGCACCGCGAGGGCTATTCGCAGGCGGGCGCCGGCTCCCTGCGCCCCGCTCGCACCCGATCCGTCCTCTCCGGAGGCGAAGCAGCCGGCGAGCACCGGCGTGAGGGCGAGGGCCGTCAGAAGGCGGCGGGTGGTGGTGCGCATGGTCGGTCCTGTCGTGCGGCGGGCGGATCGCGCCCCCGGTGCGCGGCCGCGGCATCCGGGGGCGCGATCAGTCTATTAGGTAAGCCTTACCAAGCTGACAGGGCCCCCGCCGGTGGGCGAGAGGGGGTCAGGCGCCGGAGACGGCCGGCGCCTGCGCCTTCAGGTCGAGCCGGTGCTCGCCCGCGTACACGTTCATGGAGCCGCCGCGCAGGAAGCCGACGAGGGTGAGTCCGGTCTCGACGGCCAGGTCCACCGCGAGGGAGGACGGCGCGGAGACGGCGGCGAGGACGGGGATGCCCGCCATGACGGCCTTCTGGACCAGTTCGAAGGACGCCCGTCCGGAGACCAGCAGAACGGTCCGGGACAGCGGGAGTTCACCGGACCGGAGCGCGCGGCCGATCACCTTGTCCACGGCGTTGTGCCGGCCGATGTCCTCCCGCAGGTCCAGCAGGTCGCCCTCGGGGGAGAACAGTCCGGCCGCGTGCAGCCCGCCGGTCCGGTCGAACACCTGTTGCGCGGCCCGCAGCCGGTCGGGCAGGAGGGCCAGCAGTTCGGGGGTGACCCGGACCGGAGGCGTGTCGGCAATGGGCCAGTGGGCGGTGGTCCGTACGGCGTCGAGGCTCGCCTTCCCGCACAGGCCGCACGAGGAGGTGGTGTAGACGTTGCGCTCCAGGGTGATGTCGGGCAGCGGCACACCGGGGGCGAGGCGGACGTCGACGACGTTGTAGGTGTTCCGGCCGTCCTCGGTGGCGCCCGCGCAGTACACGATGTTCGCCACGTCCGAGGCCCTGCTCACGACGCCCTCGCTCACCAGGAACCCGGCGGCCAGGGCGAAGTCGTCGCCGGGTGTGCGCATGGTGACGGCCAGCGGTCTGCCGCCCAGCCGGATCTCCATCGGCTCTTCCGCGACCAGCGTGTCGGGGCGGGTGCTCAGCGCCCCGTCCCTGATCCGCAGCACCCGACGGCGCTCGGTGACCCGGCCCATGCGGCCTCACTCCCAGTTCTGTCGTCGGGTCCGCGGCCGGTGCTCCCCGGGCACGCTCAGCACTCGATGACGTTGACGGCGAGGCCGCCGCGGGCGGTCTCCTTGTACTTGACCTTCATGTCGGCGCCGGTCTCCTTCATGGTCTTGATGACCTTGTCGAGGGAGACATGGTGACGGCCGTCGCCGCGCAGGGCCATCCGGGCGGCGGTGACGGCCTTGACGGCGGCCATGCCGTTGCGTTCGATGCAGGGGATCTGGACGAGGCCGCCGACGGGGTCGCAGGTGAGGCCGAGATTGTGTTCCATGCCGATCTCGGCGGCGTTCTCCACCTGCTCGGGGCTGCCGCCCATGACCTCGGCGAGGCCGCCCGCGGCCATGGAGCAGGCGGAGCCGACCTCGCCCTGGCAGCCGACCTCGGCGCCGGAGATGGAGGCGTTCTCCTTGAACAGCAGACCGATCGCGCCGGCCGCGAGCAGGAAACGGACGATGCCGTCCTCGTCGGCGCCGGGCACGAACTCCAGGAAGTAGTGCAGGACGGCGGGGATGATGCCGGCCGCGCCGTTCGTCGGCGCGGTGACGACCCGGCCACCGGCGGCGTTCTCCTCGTTCACGGCCATCGCGTAGAGCGTGATCCACTCCATGGCGCGGGGCAGCGGATCGCCCTCGCTGCGCAGGGCACGGGCGGCCGCGGCCGCCCGGCGGCGGACCTTCAGGCCGCCGGGGAGGATGCCCTCGCGGCCCAGCCCCCGGGAGATGCACGCCTCCATGACACGCCAGATCTCCAGCAGGCCCGCGCGGATCTCGTCCTCGGTGCGCCACGCCTTCTCGTTCTCCAGCATCAGCGCGGAGATCGACAGCCCCGTCTCCCGGGCGAGCCGCAGCAGTTCGTCGCCGGTGCTGAACGGGTGGGGCAGCACGGTGTCGTCGAGCTTGATGCGGTCCGCGCCGGCGGCTTCCTCGTCGACGACGAAGCCGCCGCCGACGGAGTAGTACGTCTTCTCCAGCAGGGGGACACCGTCGCCGTCGCACGCGAAGAGGATCATGCCGTTGGCGTGGTACGGCAGTGACCGCCTGCGGTGCAGGACGAGTTGGGTCGAGGCGTCGAAGGCGACCTCGTGGGCGGGACCGATCTCCGCGCCGAGGAGGCGCAGGCGCCCGGTGGCACGGATGCGTTCGACGTCCACGTCGGCCTGCGTGACGTCGACCGTGTGCGGCTCGTTGCCCTCCAGGCCGAGCAGCACCGCCTTGGGGGTGCCGTGGCCGTGGCCGGTGGCGCCGAGTGAACCGAACAGCTCCGCCCGTACGGCGGCGGTCTGGGCGAGCATCCCGTCCTGCTTCAGCCGCCTGACGAACATCCCGGCGGCACGCATCGGGCCCACGGTGTGCGAGCTGGACGGGCCTATGCCGATCGAGAAGAGGTCGAAGACGCTGATTGCCACGCCACGCTCCGTGGAGTTGAAGGGGCGCGCCGGCGGTGACGGCGCGCGCCCTGCGGGAGGTTGTCGGTCACAGGCCGGGGTAGAGCGGGTGCTTGTCGGCGAGGGCCTTGACCCGGGCCTTGAGGGCTTCGGTGTCGTAGGAGGGCTTGAGGGCCTCGGCGATGACGTCGGCGACCTCGGTGAAGTCCTCGGCGGTGAAGCCGCGGGTGGCCAGGGCCGGGGTGCCGATGCGCAGGCCGGAGGTCACCATCGGCGGACGCGGGTCGTTGGGGACCGCGTTGCGGTTGACGGTGATGCCGACCTCGTGGAGGCGGTCCTCGGCCTGCTGCCCGTCCAGGTCGGAGTGGCGCAGGTCGACGAGGATGAGGTGCACGTCGGTGCCGCCGGACAGCACGTCGACGCCGGCCTCGCGGGCGTCGGGGGCGGTGAGCCGTTCGGCGAGGATCTTCGCGCCCTCGACCGTGCGCCGCTGGCGCTCCTTGAACTCCTCGCTCGCGGCGACCTTGAACGAGACCGCCTTCGCCGCGATCACGTGCTCCAGCGGGCCGCCCTGGAAGCCGGGGAAGACCGAGGAGTTGAGCTTCTTGGCGAACTCCTTGCTCCGGGCGAGGATGATGCCGCCGCGCGGGCCGCCGAGGGTCTTGTGGGTGGTGGAGGTGACCACGTCGGCGTACTCGACGGGGTTGGGGTGCAGCCCGGCCGCGACCAGACCCGCGAAGTGCGCCATGTCCACCCACAGCAGCGCGCCGGTCTCGTCGGCGATCCGGCGGAACGCGGCGAAGTCCAGCTGCCGCGGATACGCCGACCAGCCCGCGATGATCACCTTCGGGTTGTGCTCCTTGGCGAGCCGCTCGACCTCGTCCATGTCGACCAGGCCGGAGTCGTCCACGTGGTAGGCGACCACGTTGAACTGCTTGCCGGAGAAGTTCAGGCGCATGCCGTGGGTGAGGTGGCCGCCGTGGGCGAGGTCCAGGCCGAGGACGGTGTCGCCGGGCTGGGCCAGCGCGAACAGCGCGGCCTGGTTGGCGGAGGCACCCGAGTGCGGCTGCACGTTGGCGTACTCGGCGCCGAACAGCTCCTTGAGCCGGTCGATCGCGATCTGCTCGGTGACGTCGACGTGCTCGCAGCCGCCGTAGTAGCGGCGGCCCGGATAGCCCTCGGCGTACTTGTTGGTCAGGACCGTGCCCTGCGCCTCCATGACCGCCAGAGGGGCGAAGTTCTCCGAGGCGATCATCTCCAGCGTGGACTGCTGACGGTGCAGCTCCGCGTCGACGGCGGCCGCGACCTCGGGGTCGAGGTCGTGCAGGGACTGGTTGAGCAGGGACATCGGCGGTCTCCTGTGCGGGTTCCGGAGGGAGGAGGCGGGGCGTTCGAGGGCGGAGCGCTCAGGACACGGCGACCGCGGCGGCGGGGACGAGCGTGCGGCGGAGCCGGTTGAAGAACTTCGGCTGGTTGAGGGAGAGCACGGCCACGGCGTTGCCCTCGTGCCGGTAGACGGCCGTGAACGTACGGCTGTCGAGGTCGCCCTCGACGATCTCGGGCTCGGCGCCCGGGACGACGTACCCGGCGAGCTGGATGCGGGTGCGGTACTGGTCGGACCAGAAGTACGGGGCGGTGAGCGGGGCCGGGGCGGACACCCCTGTCAGCAGGGTCCGGGCGGCGGTCCTCGCCTGCTCGGTGGCGTTGCTCCAGTGCTCGATGCGGGCGTGGCGTCCGGTGAAGGGGTGGGGGCAGCGGGCCACGTCACCGACGGCGACGACGCCCGGGACGGTGGTCGCGCAGCCGGTGTCGCACACCACGCCGTCGTCCACCAGGACCCCGGAGCCCGCGAGCCAGTCGGTGTTGGGCCGGACACCCACACCGGCCACGACCACGTCGGCGGGCAGCACGCGTCCGTCCGCCAGCCGGACGCCGGTGACCCGGTCCCGGCCGAGCAGTTCGGCCACGCCCGTGCCGCACAGCAGGTCGACGCCGTGATCGGTGTGCAGGGAGGAGCAGACCAGGCCCATCTCGCGGCCGAGTTGACGCTCCAGCGGCACCTCGGCCGCCTCGACGAGGGTGACGTGCAGCCCGAGCCGGTGGGCGGTGGACGCCACCTCGGCGCCGATGAAGCCGGCGCCGATGACGACGACCCTGGGGAGGCCGTCCAGCAACTCGGCCCGCAGGGCGAGGGCGTCGTCCAGGGTGCGCAGGGTGTGGACGCCGGCCAGTCCGTCGGCACCGGGGAGCGTGCGGGGACTCGCACCGGTGGCGACGACCACACCGTGGGTGCGGACCTGGCGTCCTCCGGTCAGGGTGACGGTCCGGGCCACGGGGTCGAGACGGACCGCGCGTTCGCCGAGCAGCCACTGCACGTCCAGGTCGTCGTACTCGGCGGCGTCCCCGAGCGCGAGCGCGTCGGCGTCGATGTCGCCCTTCAGGAAGTCCTTGGACAGCGGGGGGCGGTCGTAGGGGGTGTGGCGCTCCTCCCCCACGACGACGATCTCGCCGTCGTAGCCCTCGGTGCGCAGCGCGCGGACCGTGCTCAGGCCCGCCAGTGACGCTCCGACGACGGTGATGCTCCTCATGCGGGCTCCTGACGAAGGGATGTCTCACATGGCACAACGACACGCGTTATGCGCAACATGGTTTCGGTGGAGTTCGGGAGTGTCAAGAGGGCGGACCCGCCGAGCGTTCCCGATGGCGCTCCGAGTTGCATCGAACGCAACTCCCTCTTCCTGGCCCGTCCACCTGCCGGAGGGACCGGATCGGCAGGTGGACGGGGGTTCGCGGGGCGCCGCGGGGTCAGTGCGCGGGGCCGACGTCGAGCTTGTTCTGCAGCCAGGTGTGGAACTCGCCGATGTGGTGCTCGCTGGGCACCAGGACGCCGCCCTTGGCGTACGCCTTGGAACTCATCGCCGGCTGGGTGCGCTCACAGGCGTCGAAGTCCTGCTGGTTCACCCGGTGGAACAGCTCCACCGAGCGCTCCACGTCCTTGCCGCTCTCCACGACATGGGGCAGGTAGAGCCAGTCGCACTCCACGATCGTGCGGTCCGCAGCCATCGGGTACATGCGGTGGAAGATCACGTGGTCGGGGACGAGGTTGATGAACACCTGCGGCCGGACGGTGATCGCGTAGTAACGGCGGTCCTGGTCCTCCGCGACGCCCGGGATACGGTCCAGCCCCTCGGAGCCGTCGACCGTGAAGCCCTGCACGTCCTCGCCGAACTCCGCACCGTGGCCCACGTAGTACTGGGCGGCGTACCCGTCCGCGAACTCCGGCAGCACCTCCGTCAGTTCCGGATGGATCGTCGCGCAGTGATAGCACTCCATGAAGTTCTCGATGATCAGCTTCCAGTTCGCCTTCACGTCGTACGTGATCCGACGACCCACCGACAGACCGTCGATGTCGTAACGCTCGATCGACTCCACGTCACCGAGCCGCTCGACGACCGCGCCCAGCACCTCCGCCTCGAAGGACGGCGCCTCGTCGGCCAGGCAGACCCACACATAGCCCAGCCACTCCCGCACATGGACGTTGATCAGGCCGTACTCGGTCCGGTCGATGTCCGGCATCGACGTCAGGTTGGGCGCGGCGACCAGCTTGCCGTCCAGGCCGTACGTCCAGGCGTGGTAGGGGCACTGGAAGGCCCGCTTGACCTCGCCGGACTCCTCGGTGCACAGCTTGGCCCCGCGGTGCCGGCAGATGTTGAGGAACGCCTTGACCGAGCCGTCCCGGGCGCGGGAGACGAGGACGCTCTCCCGTCCGACCTGGTAGGTACGGAAGGCTCCGGGCTTGGCCAGTTCGGAGGCGCGGGCCACACAGAACCACATGGCCTCGAAGACCCGCTCCTGCTCCTGGGCGAACACTCCGGGGTCCGTGTAGTACTCGCCGGGCAGCGTGGGGATGAGGCTGGGCGGCAGATTCGTGAGGGTCATCGAGTCACCTTCGGGAAATTCGGGAAGCGGTGGCGGGGGTGCTCAGTGGCCGCGGGCGATCCACTCGTCGAGGCGGGGCGCCTCGGCCCCGATCGTGGTGGTGTCGCCGTGACCGGTGTGGACGGTGGTGCCGGCGGGGAGCGTCAGCAGCCGGTCCCGGACGGAGGCGATGATGGTGCCGAAGTCCGAGAAGGACCGGCCGGTGGCCCCGGGGCCTCCCTGGAAGAGGGTGTCGCCGGAGAACAGGGCGTCCAGCGCGGGCGCGTGGAGGCAGACCGCGCCGGGCGCGTGGCCGGGCGTGTGGAGCACCGTCAGCTCGACGCCGGCGACGGTCAGGGTCTCGCCCTCGGCCAGTTCCCGGAAGTCGGGGGCGTCCTCGCCGTGCGCCATCTTCCACAGCACGGTGTCGGCGGGGTGGAGCAGGATGGGCGCGCCGTGGCGGGCGGCCACGGCCGGGGCGGCGTTGACGTGGTCGTTGTGGGCGTGGGTGCACACCACGGCGACCAGGCGCCGGCCGCCGACGGCGGCCGAGACGGCGTCCGCGTCGTGTGCGGCGTCGACGACCAGGACCTCCTCGTCGTCACCGATCAGCCAGACGTTGTTGTCGACCTCCCAGCTGCCGCCGTCCAGTTCGAAGGTGCCGGAGGTGACGAGGCGCTCGATGCGGGCGGTCACAGGACCACCACCGAACGCAGGACGTCGCCGTGGTGCATCTTGGCGAACGCGGCCTCGACGTCGTCCAGGCCGATGGTCTCGGTGACGAACTCGCCGAGGTCGAAGCGGCCCTGGAGGTAGAGGTCGATCAGGGCGGGGAAGTCGCGGGAGGGCAGGCAGTCGCCGTACCAGGAGGACTTCAGCGCGCCACCGCGGCCGAAGACGTCCAGCAGCGGCAGTTCGAGCTTCAGCTCGGGCGTGGGGACACCCACCAGGACGGCGGTGCCGGCCAGGTCGCGGGCGTAGAAGGCCTGTCTGAAGGTCTCGGGGCGGCCCACCGCGTCCACGACGACATCCGCGCCGAAGCCGCCGGTGAGGTCGCGGATCGCCTCGACGGCGTCGGTCCTGGACGCGTCGACGGTGTCGGTGGCGCCGAACCGCTCGGCCCACTTCAGCTTCCGCTCGTCCACGTCGACGGCGATGATGCGGCCGGCGCCGGCGACCTTGCCGCCCGCGATCGCGGCCATGCCCACCCCGCCGCAGCCGATCACCGCGAGGGAGTCGCCGCGTCCCACGCCGCCGGTGTTGACCGCCGCGCCGAAGCCCGCCATCACACCGCAGCCGAGGAGGCCGGCGGCGGCGGGCGCGGCCATCGGGTCCACCTTGGTGCACTGTCCGGCGGCGACCAGGGTCTTCTCGGCGAAGGCGCCGATGCCGAGGGCCGGGGAGAGCGGGGTGCCGTCCGCCAGGGTCATCGGCTGGGTGGCGTTGTGGGTGGCGAAGCAGTACCAGGGCCTGCCCCTGCGACAGGCGCGGCAGGTGCCGCAGACGGCGCGCCAGTTGAGGATGACGAAGTCGCCGGGCGCGACGTCGGTGACGCCCTCGCCGACCGACTCCACCACGCCCGCGGCCTCGTGGCCGAGCAGGAACGGGAAGTCGTCGTTGATGCCGCCCTCCCGGTAGTGCAGGTCGGTGTGGCAGACACCGCAGGCCTGCACCCGCACCAGCGCCTCTCCGGGGCCGGGGTCCGGCACCAGGACGGTCTCCACCGAGACCGGGGCGCCCTGTTTGCGGGCGACGACGGCGCGTACCTCGTGTGTCACGGTCGATCTCCTCGTCGAGGGACGGCCGAATCCGTGCTTCGGCCGGATGTGCTGGATGGCGGGTGGACGCCGATCGCTCCCCGGAGCTGTCGGCGAGGGAGGGGGCAGGAAGGGAGGGAGTCACTACGTCGACGCCCGGACGGGGGACCGTGGCCGAACCACCGTCGCCGTGTTCCATATAGCGCAACCATCTTCGCTATGAGCAACGACGACCAAACTGTCTCCTTGGGGACACCCACTGTCAAGAGGTCGGTCGCACCGACTTGCCCGGACTCCCCCGGCGCCGCCCTCTTCCCCGGACGGGAAGGGCCGTGCAACCATGCGGGCGATCGGTTCCGGCCAGGTCCGACCGGAAGCGCGACCCTCTCGGGATCTTCGGGCGCGACTGCGTATAGTTGCACTATGAGCAACTACGCGGCAGAGGGCGCAACAACGGGGCCCGCGGCGAACGGTGTGCAGTCCGTCGACCGCGCCGTCAGCGTGCTGGAGATCCTCGCCCGGCGCGGCGAGGCCGGGGTCAGCGAGGTCGCCGCCGAGATCGACGTCCACAAGTCCACCGCGTTCCGGCTCCTCGGGGCGCTGGAGGCACGCGGACTGGTCGAGCAGACGGCCGAGCGGGGCAAGTACCGGCTGGGCTTCGGGATCGTACGGCTCGCCGGCGCCGTCACGGGCAGGCTCGACATCACCCAGCAGGGCCGGCAGGTCTGCGAGCGGCTCAGCGAGGAGATCGGCGAGACCGTCAACATCGCGGTGCTGCAGGAGCACTACGCGGTCAACCTCCACCAGGTACGCGGACCGGGCGCGGTCGGCACCCACAACTGGGTCGGCCAGCTCACCCCCGTGCACGCCACGTCCAGCGGCAAGATCCTGCTGGCCCATCTGTCGGAGCGGCGCCGCGCCGAGGTGCTGGAGGCGTCCGGGCTGCGGAAACTGACACCGCACACCCTGACCGCCCGCACGAAGCTGGAGAAGGACCTCGCCGAGGCACGGACCCGCGGCTACGCGGTGACGATGGAGGAGCTGGAGATCGGACTGCACGCGATGGCGGCCCCGATCCGCTCCCGCGAGGGAGAGGTCATCGCCGCGCTCAGCGCCTCAGGACCGGCCTACCGCTTCACCGAGGAGCGCATGGGCGCGCTCGTGCCCGCGCTGACGCGGGGCGCCGAGGAGATCAGCCGCCGGATGGGCCATCTGGGCTGACCGCCCGCGCCGCGTGTGCGGCCCAGGGGTGCCCGCGCGGAACGCTCAGCGCAGCGGCGCCCGCACCGCCACCGACGCCTCGGCGCCCCAGCGGGCCGTCACCCGCACCGCGTCCAGCGTCGAGACGACGTCGTGCACGCGCAGACACCAGACGCCCTGCGCGGCGGCGAGCACGGACACGGCGGCGGTCGCGGCGTCACGCTCCCGCGCCGGGCGCGGCTCCCCCGTCGTCCGGTCGGCCAGCAGCCGTCCCAGGAACGCCTTGCGGGACGCACCCAGCAGGACGGGACGGCCCAGCGCGCGGACCTCCCCGAGACGGGCCAGCAGTTCCCAGTTGTGCTCGGGCGTCTTGGCGAAGCCCAGCCCGGGATCGACGATCAGCGAGCCGGGCGGGACGCCCGCCTCCAGGGCCGCGTCGATCCGCAGCCGGACCTCGCCGAGCACTTCGTCGACCACGTCGCGGTAGAGGGCGTTCGCCTGCATCCCGGCGGAGTGGCCACGCCAGTGCATCAGCACGTACGGCACCCCCGCCCGCGCCATCAGGGGCAGCATCCCCGGATCGGCGAGGCCCCCCGAGACGTCGTTGACCAGCCGCGCGCCCGCCTCCAGGGCGCGTGCGGCGACCTCGGCCCGCATGGTGTCGACGCTGACGACCGCGCCGTCCGCCGCGAGGGCCCGGACGACGGGCAGCACCCGGCGCAGCTCCTCCTCGACCGGAGGGCGCGCCGCGCCGGGGCGGGTCGACTCGCCGCCCACGTCCACGAGGTCCGCGCCCTGCTCCAGCAGGGCGCGGCCATGGGCCACGGCCGCGTCGGCCGCGAACGACAGCCCGCCGTCGGAGAACGAGTCCGGCGTGACGTTCACGACGCCCATCACCAGCGTCCGGCCGGGCCTCGGCAGCCCGTGCGGGTGCAGGTCCGGCGTGCCCGGGTGCGCGGGCGTGGCGGGGGCGTGGATCGTGACGGTCACCGGTGTCCGACTTTCGACGTGCTGACAGGGACCCGCATACCTCAGACGTACTCCGTCGCCGCGTCGAGCAGCCAGTCGGCCAGGTAGCCGGCGAACGAGGAACGGACCAGGACCCAGAAGCCCGCGCCGGGCTCCTCGCGTGCGACCAGCACGACCTGGGTGCGGCCCAGGGTGGTCTGGGCGCAGCGGCCGGGGCCGAAGGCCCTCGGGTGCAGGTCCAGCGAGCAGCCGTGCGCCAGCAGGTCACGGGCGCCCGCGCCGGCGACCAGGACCGTGGTGCGCTGCGCGGAGACGTCCGTGACGGAGATGTGCTCCTCTCCGGCGGCCTCACGGATCCGGTTCTCCAGCTCGCGCGCGCCGCCCGGCGGCCCCACGAGCAGCCACTCGTCGGGGCCGAGCCACAGCGCGGTCAGCTCCCCCGCGCGGACGACGGTGTCGGGCTCCAGGGGCAGGGGCAGGCCCAGCGCGAGGCCGACGGCGTCCGCCGCCGCCCCCTTGGGGTCGAGACGCACGTCGAGCTGGGTCAGGAAGGGGAGTTCGGCCAGCCGGATCGCGCCCCCGGAGGCACGGGTGGCGGCGGCCAGCCGGTCCGCGGCCCCGGACAGGGGGCTGCGGGGCCGGGCGGTCAGGGCGGTGTCAGCCATCGCGGCGGGCTCCCTCGGGGTCGTAGAGGACGGGGCTCGCGACGGTCACGGGGACCAGCCGGTCGCCCACGGGGGCGTACAGCCGCTCGCCGATGCGGTCCCGGCCGCCCTTGACCAGGGCGAGCGCGAAGGTCCGGCCGAGGGCGGCACTGCGGTAGCTGGAGGTGACATGGCCGAGCATCGGGACGGGCGGGGCCGGCAGCACGCTGTCGGCGACCAGATGGGTGCCCTCGGGGAGGAAGTCGCCCGGGTCCTCGGGCAGCAGGCCGACCAGGTGCTTGCGGTCGGGCCGGACGGTGTCGGGGCGGGTGTAGGACCGCTTGCCGACGAAGTCCGACTTCTTCTTGGAGACGACCCAGCTCATGCCGAGGTCCTGCGGGGTGACCGTGCCGTCGGTGTCCTGGCCGATGATCGGGTACCCCTTCTCGGCCCGCAGGACGTGCATGGTCTCGGTGCCGTACGGGGTGATGCCGTACGGGGCGCCCGCCTCGTACAGCGCCTCCCAGAGCGTCAGCGCCTCCCAGGGCGAGACGTTGATCTCGTAGGCGAGTTCGCCGGAGAAGCTGATCCGGCAGACGCGGGCCTCAATGCCCGCGACGGTCGTCCCGCGCCAGGCCATGAACGGGAAGTCCTCGTTGGACACGGCCAGTTCAGGTGCGAGGGAGCCGATGACCTCGCGGGACTTCGGGCCGACCAGGGCGACCGTGGCCCACTGCTCGGTCACGGAGGTGCAGTGGACCTTGAGTTCGGGCCACTCCGTCTGGAGCCACTCCTCCATCCAGTCGAGCACGGTGGCCGCGTTGCCGGTCGTCGTGGTGACCAGGTAGCGGTCCTGGGCCACGCGGATGACCGTGCCGTCGTCGAACACCATGCCGTCGGGGCGGCACATGACGCCGTAGCGGATCATGCCGACCTTCAACGTGCTCATCATGTTGGTGTAGAGCAGGTCGAGGAAGACCCCGGCGTCCGGGCCCTGGACGTCGATCTTGCCGAGGGTGGAGGCGTCCATGAAGCCCACGCCCTCCCGGGTCGCCGCGCACTCGCGCAGCACGGCGGTCTCCATGTCCTCGCCGTCCCGCGGGTAGTACCAGGGGCGCTTCCACTGGCCGACGTTCTCGAACAGCGCGCCGTGCCCGACGTGCCACTCGTGCAGGGCGGTCGTGCGGACCGGGTCGCTCAGCACGCCCCGGTCGCGGCCCGCGAGCGCGGCGAAGGAGACCGGAATGTACGGCGGGCGGAACGTGGTCGTGCCGAGGGACGAGACGTCCACGCCGAGGAGGTCGGCGACGGCACCGCTGGCCAGCACACCGGAGGTCTTGCCCTGGTCGTTGGCCGTGCCGGCCGTGGTGTACCGCTTGGTGTGCTCCACCGAGCGGAGGCCGGCGCCGGTCGCACGGGCCAGGTCGGCGACCGTGACATCGCGCTGGAGGTCGACGAACCGGGGGGCGTCCGACTCGCCCGGCACGATGTACACATGCATCGCCGGGGTCGGCCGGGGCTGCGCCGGCACGCCGGGCAGACGGGGTTCCTCGGACGTGTACCCCTCTGCCTCGATCGCGCGGGCACCGGCGGCGGCGCCCTGGGCGAGGACACCGGCGGTGTCGAGGAGACCGCTCGCGCTGCCCACGACCTCGACGGCCTGGCGGCCGGTGTCGGGGACGAAGGAGCCCAGCGTCTCGTCGTGGCGCAGCTTGCCGCCGGACTGGCTGAACAGGTGCGCCGCGGGGTTCCAGCCGCCGGAGACCAGCAGCAGGTCGGCGGCGAACTCCCGCTGCCCGGCGGACTCCCCGTACGGGGCGACGGTCACGGCGGTGAGGCGGGGGGCGCCCTCCGTGCCGGTGACGGCGTGCCCGGCCAGGACCTCGATGCCGGCGGCCGTGGCACGCTCGGCCCACTCCCCCGGCTCGGGGCGGGTGTCGACGATCGCCGCGATGCCCAGGCCCGCCGAGGCGAGGTCCAGGGCCGCCGCGTAGGCGCTGTCGTTGGTGGTGAGGACGACCGCGTGACGGCCGGGCAGGGCGCCGTGGCGGTTGACGTGGGTGCGGGCCGAGGAGGCCAGCATCACGCCGGGCCGGTCGTTGTCCGCGAAGGCCAGGGAGCGTTCGTGGGCGCCGGTGGCGAGGACGACGCGACGGGCGCGGATGCGCCAGACGCGTTCCCGGGAGACGTCCGCGGGGGCCGCGCCGCCGAGGTGGTTGGTGCGGCGTTCGACGGCGAGGAGGTGGTTGTCGTCGTAGTAGCCGAAGACGGTGGTGCGGCGCAGGACGCGGACCTCGGGGGCGGCGTCGAGCAGTGCGGCCGTCTCGCCCACCCAGTCGAGGTGCTCGGCGGTGCCGAGGAGGCTGCCGCCGAGTTCGGGCTGGTCGTCGGCGAGGATGACGCGGGCGCCGCTGTTCGCCGCCGCGGCGGCCGCCGCGAGGCCGGCCGGGCCCGCGCCCACGACCAGCAGGTCGCAGTGCGCGTGGACGGCGTCGTAGCGGGCCGGGTCGGGCTCGGTGGCGAGGCGGCCCTGGCCGGGGAGGCTGGTGGCGACCAGGCCGTCGTACAGCTCGACGGTGGTCGCGGGCAGCATCGGCTCGGGGAAGGGTTCCTCGATCTGGATGACCGCGTTGGGTTCCTCGACGCCGGCGGAGAAGATGCCCCGGGGGCGGCCGAGCTTGATGCTGGTGCCCGCCTGGATGACGCCGTTGGCGAGGAGGGCGGAGGCGAGGGTGTCGCCCTGGTGGCCCTGGTACTCCGTGCCGTCGAAGGTGAAGGTGAGGACGGTGTCGCGGTCGACGCGGCCTCGGGTGGGGTGGCGGAAGGGTTGAGTTGTCTCGCCCCCGCCGCCCCTACCCGTCCCATCCCTGGGGGCTGTGCCCCCAGACCCCCGTTCGGCCCGAACGGCCTCGTCCTCAAACGCCGGACAGGCTGGGCGTGCCGGCCTCGGCTCGGGAGTCTCCGGGCGTTCCTCGCCCGAGCGGTACACCGAAAGGATCTCGTTCGTGGAGGTGTCACGGACCGCGTTGAACCAGCGGCGGCAGCCCGCCGCGTGGCTCCAGCGTTCGGCGAACGGGCCCTTGGTGTTGTCGCGGAAGAAGAGGTAGCGGGCCCACTCCTCGTCGGTGAGGGCCGAGGGGGTCTCGGGGTAGGCCACGTGGGCCTGGCCTCCGTAGTGGAACTCGGCCTCGTCGCGGGGCCCGCACCACGGGCAGGTGATGAGCAGCATGTGTGGGGCTCCCTAGTGGGCCACCGCGGCCGCGCCGTGCTCGTCGACGAGCGCGCCGGTGGTGAAACGGTCGAGCGAGAAGGGGGCGTTGAGGGCGTGCGGGGTGTCGTGGGCGATGGTGTGGGCGTAGACCCAGCCGACGCCCGGGGTGGCCTTGAACCCGCCGGTTCCCCAGCCGCAGTTGAGGTAGAGGTTGTCGACGGGGCTGAGCCCGACGATCGGCGAGGCGTCGGGGCTGGTGTCGACGATGCCGCCCCAGGTGCGCAGCACATGGGCGCGGGCGAAGATCGGGAAGAGCTCCAGGGCCGCGGCCATCTGCTCCTCGATGATGTGGAAGGCACCGCGCTGCGTGTACGAGTTGTACGCGTCGATGCCCGCGCCCATCACCAGCTCGCCCTTGTGCGCCTGGCTGACGTACACGTGGACGGCGTTGGACATCACGACCGTGGGGTGCACCGGCTCCAGGAGCTCGGAGACCAGGGCCTGCAACGGGTGGGACTGGACGGGCAGTTGGATGCCCGCCATCGCGGCGAGGACCGAGGTGTGGCCCGCCGAGCAGAGCGCGACCTTGCCGGCCGCGATGCGGCCCCGGGTCGTCTGCACGCCGACGACGCGGTTGTCGACCACGTCGAGGCCGGTGACCTCGCAGTTCTGGATGATGTCGATGCCGGCCGCGTCGGCCGAGCGGGCCAGGCCCCAGGCCACGTGGTCGTGCTTGGCGATGCCCGCGCGCGGCTGGTAGGTGGCCCCCAGCACCGGATAGCGCACGTCCGGCGAGATGTTGACGATCGGGCAGACTTCCTTGACGCCGTCCGCGTCGAGCCACTCCGCGTCCACGCCGTTGAGGCGGTTGGCCTCCACGCGGCGCACGCTGTCGCGGACGTCCTGGAGGCTGTGCGCGAGGTTCAGCACACCGCGCTGGGAGAAGAGGATCGGGTAGTCGAGCTCCTCCTCCAGTCCCTCCCAGAGCTTGAGGGCGTGCTCGTAGATGCCGGCGCTCTCGTCCCACAGGTAGTTGGAGCGGATGATCGTGGTGTTGCGGGCCATGTTGCCGCCGCCGAGCCAGCCCTTCTCCAGCACCGCGACATTGGTGATGCCGTGGTTCGTCGCCAGATAGTGGGCCGTGGCCAGACCGTGGCCGCCGCCGCCGACGATCACTACGTCGTACGACTTCTTCGGCTCGGGGTCACGCCACAGCCAGTCGGGGTGCTCGGGGAGGTCGGCGCCTGGGGTACGGGGGCTCATCGGACGTCTCCGTCTTCCGAAGGGTACGGGTGGTGCGGGCAGGCGGGGGCGTGCGCGTTCATACGGCGGTGGCGTTCCTCTCGGCGGCCTCGACGACGTTGGCCAGCAACATCGCGCGGGTCATGGGGCCCACTCCGCCGGGCATCGGCGCGATCCAGCCGGCGACCTGGGCGGCGTCCGGGTGGATGTCGCCGACCAGCCCCTGGTCGGTGCGGGTGATGCCGACGTCCAGGACGGCCGCGCCGCTGCGCAGCATGTCCTTGGTGATCAGTCCGGGTGAGCCGGCGGCCGCGATGACGATGTCGGCCTCCCGGGTGTGCCAGGCCAGGCCCTTGGTGCCGGTGTGGCACAGGGTGACGGTGGCGTTCTCGGAGCGGCGGGTGAGCAGCAGGCCGATGGGGCGGCCGACCGTGATGCCGCGGCCGACCACGCAGACGCGGGCGCCGGCGAGCGGAACGTCGTGCCTGCGCAGGAGTTCGACGATGCCGCGCGGGGTGCAGGGCAGCGGGGCGTCGACGCCGAGGGTGAGCCGGCCGAGGTTGACGGGGTGCAGTCCGTCGGCGTCCTTGGCCGGGTCCATGCGTTCCAGTACGGCGTTGGCGTCGAGGTGGCGGGGCAGCGGGAGCTGGACGATGTAGCCGGTGCAGGCCGGGTCGGCGTTCAGCTCGTCGATGACGTCCTCGACCTGCTGCTGGGTGGCGTCGGCGGGCAGGTCGCGGCGGATGGAGGCGATGCCGACCTGGGCGCAGTCGCGGTGCTTGCCCGCGACATAGGCGTGACTGCCGGGGTCCTCCCCGACCAGGACGGTGCCGAGACCCGGCGGGCGGCCGCCGCCGGCGGTCAGCTTGGCCACGCGTTCCGTGAGTTCGCGGCGGATGTCGGCGGCCGTCGCCTTGCCGTCGAGGAGCTGTGCGTTCACCGGCGGTGTTCCTTCCCTCTGCGGTCGTGGCGGGTGTCAGCCACGGAGGCGGGACATGGTGGGGTCGAACAGGGGCTCCTCGGTGACGACGGCCTCGACGCGCTGGTCGAAGTAGCCGATGTGCAGCACGGTTCCGGGGGCCGTGAGTTCCGTCGGGAGCCAGGCATAGGCGATGCCCTTGCCGATGGTGTAGCCGTAGGCGGCGCTGGTGACGTAGCCGACCGGCCGGTCCCCGTCGAGGACGGGTTCCTTGCCGAGGACGACCGACCGGGGGTCGTCGACGACGAGGCAGGACAGCTTGCGCCGGACGTTCTCCTTGCGGCGCAGCAGCGCGTCCTTGCCGATGAAGTCGTCCTTGTCGAGCTTGACGGCGAAGCCGACGCCGGCCTCGTAGGGGTCGTGCTCGTAGGTCATGTCGGTGCCGAAGGAGCGGTAGCCCTTCTCCAGGCGGAGGCTGTTGAAGGCGCCACGGCCGGCGATGACGCCGCCGAGGGGCCTGGCCGCCTCCCAGAGGGTGTCCCAGAGCTTCTGGCCCTGGTCGGCGGTGGTGTAGATCTCCCAGCCGAGTTCGCCGACGTAGCTCAGGCGCATCGCGGTGACGGGCACCGAGCCGATGTACGCCTGCTTGGCGCGGAAGTACTTCAGGCCGTCGTTGCTGAAGTCGGCGTCGGTGAGGGGCTGGAGGACCTTGCGGGCCAGCGGGCCCCACAGGCCGATGCAGCAGGTGCCGGGGGTGATGTCACGGACCTGGACCGTGCCGTCGGCCGGGAGGTGGCGGGTGATCCAGTCCAGGTCGATGTTGCCGTTGGCGCCGATCTGGAAGGTGTCGTGGGCGAGCCGGGCGACGGTGACGTCGCTGCGGATGCCGCCGTCGTGGTCGAGGAAGAGGGTGTAGGTGACCGAGCCGACGGACTTGGCGACCTTGCCGGTGCACAGGCGCTCCAGGAGGTCGGCGGCGCCGGGGCCGCTCACCTCCAGGCGCTTGAGGGCCGTCATGTCGTACATGGCGACGGTCTCGCGGGTGGCCTGGGCCTCGGCGCCGACGATCGGGGACCAGAACCGCGCGGCCCAGTCGTTCGGGGTGGGGATGGAGCGGCCTTCGACGAGGCCGGCGTTGGCCTCGTACCACTGCGGGCGCTCCCAGCCGTTCGCCTCCAGGAAGAAGGCGCCGTGCTCCTGCTGGCGGGCGTGGAAGGGGCTGGTGCGGATCGGGCGCGGGTCGCCGGAGGGCTGGAGGGGGTGGAGGATGTCGTAGACCTCGACGAAGTTCTGGCAGTCGCGGGCCAGGACGTACTCCGGGGAGAGCTGGTGCGGCTCGAAGCGGTTGACGTCGCACTCGTGCAGGTCGAAGGAGGAGCAGTGGCCGTCGACCAACCATTCGGCCATGGCCCGGCCGACGCCGGCGGAGTGGGTGACCCAGACCGCCTCGGCGACCCAGAAGCCCTTGACGTCCCTGGACTCGCCGAGCAGCGGGAAGTTGTCGGTGGTGAAGGAGAACAGGCCGTTGATGCCCTCCTCGATCTTCGCCTCCTTGGTGGAGGGAAGCAGTGCCTGGGTCTCGGTCCAGGCGTCCGCGAAGTCGTCCTCGGTGAACTTCAGGACCGACGGCATGCCGGCGGCCTCGTCCACGGAGAGGATCTCGTCGGCGGTGATGGGCATGGGGCGGTGGCCGTAGTAGCCGATGCCGATGCCGTCGAAGCGGTCGCGGTAGTAGAGGTCGGCGTCCTGGTGGCGCAGGATCGGGCGGACCGCCTCCTCGGTCTGGCCGGCGAGCGCCGGGACCGGGCCGGTCCAGGCGAGCTGGTGGGCCAGCGGGGTCAGCGGGAGGTTCATGCCTGCCATGCTGGCGATCTTCGGGCCCCAGATGCCGGCGCAGCACACGACGATGTCGGCCGGGATCTCGCCCTGGTCGGTCAGGACACCGGTGACCTCGCCGTCGGCCTTCAGGACGTCGAGTACCTCGTGGCGGGCCAGGAAGGTCACACCGCGCTCGGTGGCCCGGCGGATCTGTGCCTCGACGGCGAGGACCGCCTTGGCGAGGCCGTCGGTGGGGACCAGGAGGCCGCCGAGGACCTTGTCGGGGTTGACCAGCGGGTGCTGTTCGAGGCACTCGTCCGCGGTGAGCAGACGCGACTCGATGCCCCAGGCGGTGATCCAGCCGTGGCGGCGCCGCAGTTCCGTCAGGCGCTCGGGGGTGGTGGCCACTTCGAGTCCGCCGACCTGGAGGAAGCAGGGCTTGCCGTCCACGTCGAGGGAGCAGAACTTCTCGACGGTGTACCGGGCCAGCTCGGTCATCGTCTTGGACGAGTTCGTCTGGAAGACCAGGCCCGGGGCGTGTGACGTGGAGCCCCCGGTGGCGGGGAGCGGGCCCTGGTCGACCACGGTCACCTCGGTCCAGCCTCGCGCGGAGATCTCGTCCGCGAGAGCCGCTCCCACGACTCCCGCTCCGATGATGACCACTCGGGGTCCCGCCATCGCCGCACCTCCGGTCTGTTGATCAGTCGAGCCGATCGAGTTGCTGTTTACGCAACGCGGTTCAGGTTGCGCAACTCAATGTGCCCTCCGCGCAGGTGGGTGTCAAGGGTCCCGGGACCTCGGAAAACAGGGCGAGAACGGGGCCCGGACACGGCGATGCCCGGTGGGCGGCACGCATGGCGCGTGCACCGCCCACCGGGCATGGTCCGACCGGATTCCCGCGTCCGGTCCGGGGGTCTACTTGAGCCAGGCGTCGACCTTGACGCGGTTGGCGTCGACCCACTTCTTCGCCGCCGCTTCGGGGGTCATCTTGTCCACGGCGATGTACTTGGCCACGATGTTCTGGTCGTCGTTGGTCCAGCTGAACTTCTTCACCAGGTCATAGGCGGGGCTGCCCGACTCGGCGAACTTCTTGGCCACGACCTTGTCCAGCGTGTAGACCGGGTAGTCGCAGGCCACCTTCTCGGCGTCGGCGTCGCAGCCCTGCTTGTACTCGGGCAGCTTGACCTTCACCAGCGGGACCTCGGACATGAACCACTGGGGCTCGTAGAAGTAGCCGATCACCCATTCCTTGTTCTTCTCCGCCTTGCGGAAGGTCTGGATGAGGGCCGTCTCGCTGCCCGCGTACACGACCTTGTAGTCCAGCTTCAGGTTCTTGACCAGCGCCTCGTCGTTGGTGACGAACGACGGGTCGCCGTCGAGGAGCTGGCCCTTGCCGCCGGACTCGGAGGTCTTGAACTTCGCCGCGTACTTGTTCAGGTTCTTCCAGTCGGTGATGTCCGGGTGCGCCTTGGCCAGCCACGGCGGCACGTACCAGCCGATCAGTCCTTCGTTGCCGGTCGCGCCGGCGTCCACGGCGGTCTTCTGGTCGGTGATGTACTTCTTCTTCAGGTCGTCGTGGCCCCAGTTCTCGACGACCGCGTCCACCTCACCGGTCCCGAAGCCCTGCCAGGCGATCTCCTCCTTCAGGTCCTTCTTGGTGACCTTGCAGCCGAGGTCGTTCTGCGCCACGTAGGCGATGACCGCCGCGTTGGCCTCGTAGCCGACCCACGGGTTGACCGCGAGGTTGAAGGTGCCGCACTTGGCGGAGCCGCCCGAGCCGCCCGTGTCCGAGGACTCGTCACCGACCTTCGCACCGCCGCAGGCGGTGAGGGTGAGGCCGAGAACCGCGATGCCGGCCGCGCCGACTCTCCATCGTCTTGCTTGCCTTGCCATGGTGACTTGCTCCTTCATGCGCTGGTTCGCCGCGCCGCGGCCTGAGTGATGCGGTCGAACATGACTCCGAGAAGGACGATGGCGAGCCCTGCGGCGAGCCCCTTCCCGAAGAGTTGGCCCTGCGAGAAACCGGCCACGACGTCGTAGCCGAGGGCGCCGGCACCTACCAGGCCGCCCACCACAACCATCGACAGCACGTAGATCAGACCCTGGTTCGTGGCGAGAGTCAGGGCACCGCGCGCCATCGGCAGCTGGACCTTGGTGATGATCTGCCAGGTGTTGCACCCGGCGGAGGTGGCCGCCTCCACGGTCGTCGCGGGCACGTTCCGCACCCCGTCCGCGATGATCTTCATGGCGACGGGCGCCGCGTAGACGATCGCGGCGACGATCGCCGTGAAACGGGTCGCGCCGAACAGCGCGAGGAACGGCACCAGATAGACGAACGGCGGCATGACCTGTGCCGCGTCCAGACTCGGCCGCAGCATGCGGTCCACCAGCCGGCTGCGGCCCATCCAGACGCCGAAGCCGACGCCGAGCAGCATCACGAGGATGGTGGCCACCACGGTCGAGGCCAGCGTCGTCATGCTGTCCGACCACATCCCGGTGGCCACCAGCAGCCCCACGCACACCGCCGTGGTGATGCCGGCCCGGCGGCCGCCGAGGACCACGCCGAGCGCGACGAGGACGGCGCCGACGAGCCACCACGGGGAGTCCGTGAGCAGCGACTGGAACGGGTTGAGCAGCCCGTTGGTGATGAGGTCGCGGACGGCGTTGGTGACGCCGGACAGGTTGTCCTGCACCCAGGTCGTCGTGGTGTCCGCCGCGCTCGCGATGGAGCTGCCGAGACCGCCCTCACCGGGGAACTCGGCCGCCCACACGTAGGTGTGCGACATGTAGACCAGAACGGCCGTCAGGACCGCGCCCGCGCCGAGCAGCGGCCGCCGCCAGGCGAGGAACCGGTTCTTGGAGCGCCGGGCCTCCTCCTCCCGCGTGCTCGCCGCGGTCGTGACCCGGTCGAGGACGATCGCCATGACGACGATGGACAGACCCGCGTTGAACGCCGTGCCGACGTCGAGCGACTGGAGTGCCTGGACGACGGTCTTGCCGAGACCGGGCGCGTCGATGAGGGCCGCGATGGTCACCATGGCCAGGGCGGCCATGATGGTCTGGTTGACGCCCATCACCACGGTCCGCTTGGACATCGGCAGCAGGACCTTCAACAGGGCCTGCCGTCGGGTCGCCCCGAGGGAGTCGGCCGCCTCCACCGTCGTCTCCGGCACGGTCCGGATGGCGTGCGCGGTGATCCGGATGGCCGGTGGCGCCGCGTAGACCACCGTGGCGATGGTCGCGGAGGCTCCGCCGATGAGGAAGAACAGGGTCAGCGGGGCCAGGTAGACGAAGGTCGGCATCGTCTGCATGAAGTCCAGCAGGGGCGTGGCGATCCGGTTGACCCGGTCGGACAGCCCCGCCCACACACCCAGCGGGATCCCGAACAGCAGCGCCACCAGGACCGCGGAGACGGTGAGCGCCAGGGTGTCCATGCTCTCCTGCCACAGGCCCTGCAGGCCGAGGAAGGTGAAGCCGGCCACCGCCAGCAGCGCGACCCGCCAGTTGCCGAAGGCCCAGGAGACATAGCCCGCGATGCCGACGACGCCGAGCCAGCCGATCTGCGGAAGGGGCCGGCCGACGGAGGGCTGGGAGATCAGCTCCTGCACGAAGGCCGCCAGGGAATCTATGACCAGGCGGATCTCGTTGAAGAAGTACAGGAAGAGCGGGTTGGAGTTGCGGTTCGCGCCGATCGAGTCGTTGACGTCGTTGAACCACCGGTGCAGGTCGGTCAGGTCCGCCGCGCCGAGCGTGAGGGTCTGCCTGCCGCGCAGGACGGCGAACAGCACCAGCCAGACCACCAGGATCGCGCCGAGCACCATGGAGCGGCTGATCCGGCGGGGTTCCGCGGCCGGGGCGGGCTTTTCGACGGGCCGGGTCTTCTCCGGTCTCCCCGGCGGCTCGGTCTTCTCCACGACGACGGTCATCAGGCGCCGCCTTCCTGCCCGGCGACCACGGCGAGGATCTCCTCGTCGCCGACGATGCCGAGCAGCTTGCCGTTCTCGACGACCTTGACGGGCTTGTCGGCGGCGAGCACCGCGCGGGTGGCCTCCTTGACCACGACGTCCGGGCCCAGCTCGGGTCCGTCCAGGGCGTCGCCGTCCGCCGGCGGCCGCATGATCCACCGCAGGGTGAGGACGTCGCCGCGCGGCACGTCCTTGACGAACTCGCGCACGTAGTCGTCGGCCGGGGCCCCCACCAGTTCGTCGCCGGTGCCGCACTGGACCATCTTGCCGTCGCGCATGATCAGGATGCGGTCGCCCAGCTTGAGGGCCTCGGAGAGGTCGTGGGTGATGAAGACCATCGTCTTGCCGACCTCGTGGTGCAGCCGGATGACCTCGTTCTGCATGTCGCGGCGGATCAGCGGGTCGAGCGCGGAGAACGGCTCGTCGAAGAAGAGCACGTCCGGGTCGCCGGCCAGCGCGCGGGCGAGTCCCACACGCTGCTGCATGCCGCCGGAGAGCTGGTCGGGGTAGGACTTCTCGTAGCCGGCGAGGCCGACCAGTTCGACGACCTCCTGGGCCCGCCTGGTGCGCTCGGCCCGGCCCATGCCGCGGATCTCCAGCCCGAAGGCCACGTTGTCGACGACCCGGCGGTGCGGCAGCAGTCCGAAGTGCTGGAAGACCATGGAGAACTTGCGGCGGCGCAGATCGCGCAGGCGCCTGTCGTCGGCCTGACGGATGTCCTCGCCCTCGAAGACGATCTCGCCCGCGGTGGGTTCGATCAGCCGGGTCAGACATCGCACCAGCGTGGACTTGCCGGAGCCGGACAGGCCCATGACGACGAAGACCTCGCCGGGCGAGACGTCGAAGTGCACGTCGCGCACGGCGGCGGTGCAGCCGGTGCGGTCCATCAGTTCACGGCGGCTGAGCCCGCACAGTTCCTCGGACTGCGGCACCCGGTCGGCCTTCGGCCCGAACACCTTCCACAGGCTGCGCACGGAGATGACCGGGGTGGGACCCGAGTCCTGGGGCGTGCCGCGCCGCTGCGGCACCTCGGTCTGGGTGGTCATGTTCGACCTTCTTTCGGCGTTCAGCCGCTGAACCAGCGCTGCGGCCGGGGTTGGATGTTCTGCCAGATGTGCTTGGGCTCTCGGTACTCGTTCAGGCCGGTCGGTCCCAGCTCCCGGCCCACACCGGAGTGCCCGAAACCGCCCCATTCCGCTTGCGGCACATAGGGGTGGTAGTCGTTGATCCACACGGTGCCGTGCCGCAGCCGCCGGGCGACCCGCTGGGCCTTGCCGGCGTCCTGTGTCCACACGGCACCGGCCAACCCGTACTCGGTGTCGTTGGCGATGCGTACGGCGTCGTCCTCGTCGGTGAAGCGCTCCACGGTGAGCACGGGCCCGAAGGACTCCTCGTGCACCACGCGCATGTCCTGCCGGCACTCGTCGAGCACGGTGGGCAGGTAGTAGTGGCCGTCCGCCAGCGCGGGGTCGTCGGGGCGGGCGCCGCCGCAGCGCAGGACGGCGCCCTCGGCGAGGCCGGAGGCGACGTACGCCTCGACCTTGTCCCGGTGCTGTGCGGAGATCAGCGCCCCGGTCTCGGCGTCGGCGTCGTAGGGGCCGCCGAGCCTGATGAGCCGGGCGCGGCGGACGACCTCGTCGACGAAGCGGTCGTGCAGGGAGTCCTCGACGATGAGCCGGGCCCCGGCCGAGCACACCTGGCCCGAGTGCAGGAAGACGGCGGTGAGGGCGAAGTCGACGGCCGTCTCGAAGTCGGCGTCGGCGAAGACGACGTTGGGGTTCTTGCCGCCCAGCTCCAGCGCGACCTTCTTCACGGTCGCGGCGGCGGTGGCCATGATCCGCCGGCCGGTGTCCAGGCCGCCGGTGAAGGAGACCAGGTCGACACGGGGGTCCTCGGAGAGCGGGGCGCCCACCTCGGGGCCGGCGCCCAGCACCAGGTTGGCGGCGCCGGCCGGCAGTCCGGCCTCCTCCAGTGCCTTCATCAGCAGGACGGAGGTGGAGGGGGTCAGCTCGCTGGGCTTGAGGACGATCGTGTTGCCGGCCAGGAGGGCCGGGGCGACCTTCCAACTGGCTTGCAGGAGCGGGTAGTTCCAGGGGGTGATCAGTGCGCACACCCCGACCGGCTCGTAGACGACCCGGCTGACGGCGTCGTCGCGGCCGGTGTCGATCACCCGGCCGGCGTCGGTGCCCGCGAGTCCGCCGTAGTAGCGGAAGCATGAGACGACATCGGCGATGTCGTACTCGCTCTCCACCACCCGCTTTCCCGTGTCGAGCGACTCCGCGCGGGCGAAGCTCTTGGTGTCGCGCTCGATGATGTCGGCGGTGCGCAGCAGCAGTGCGCCGCGCTCCCGCTCGGGGGTGCCCGGCCAGGGGCCGGAGTCGAAGGCCGCCCGGGCCGCGGCGATCGCCGCCTCGGTGTCGGGGCGCGTTCCTTCCGAGACGGTCGCCGTGAGCGTGCCGTCCGCGGGACATCGGATCTCGCGGTGACCACCGGCCACCGGAGCCCGCCATTCGCCATTCACATACAGGTCTGCCACGCGCCGAGCCTTCCGACTGAAATTCGTTGCGCATCGTGCACCCGATTGCTTGTGATGGAACACCCTGTCGGCTGGTCAGACGGACGTCAAGATGTTTACGGATGACGATTTGGCCATGCGGTCACTTACCTTCCCACCCTTGACCGCAGGCGGCCCCGAGCCGACCATGTTGCGTATCGCTCACCTTGTTGTGCAATACGCACCGACGGAGGCCACCGTGTCCATGAGGTTCCCCCGACCGCAACCTGGCCGTGAGTACGTCCTGACCCTTTCCTGCCCCGACAGTGCCGGGCTGGTCCACGCCGTGAGCGGCTATCTCGTCAGGAACTCCGGAAACATCCTCGAAAGCCAGCAGTTCGACGACCGGCTCCAGGGCCGGTTCTTCATGCGGGTCCATTTCGACGTCTCCGACCCGAACGTCGACCTGGAGGGCCTGCGGTACCGGTTCGGCCCCGTCGCCCAGGCGTACGGCATCTCGTGGTCCCTCAGCGACGCCTCTACGCCCACCCGGACCCTGATCATGGTGTCCAAGTTCGGGCACTGCCTGAACGACCTGCTCTTCCGGCAGCGGGCGGGCGCGCTCAACATCGAGATCCCCGCGATCGTCTCCAACCACCGGGACTTCGAGAAGCTCGCGGAGACCTACGACGTCCCGTTCCACCACGTGCCGGTGACCCGGGAGACCAAGCCGGAGGCCGAGGCCCGGCTGCTCGAACTCGTCCGTGACCTGGACATCGACCTGGTGGTCCTGGCCCGCTACATGCAGATCCTCTCCGACGACCTGTGCAAGGAGCTGGACGGCCGCGCCATCAACATCCACCACTCCTTCCTGCCCAGCTTCAAGGGCGCACGCCCCTACGACCAGGCCTACGACCGCGGGGTGAAGCTCGTCGGCGCGACGGCGCACTACGTGACGTCGGACCTCGACGAGGGACAGATCATCGAGCAGGACGTGGTCCGGGTGGACCACTCGCTGGACCCCGGCGAGCTGGTCACGGTCGGCCGGGACGTGGAGGCCCAGGTGCTCGCGCACGCGGTGAAGTGGCACAGCGAGAACCGGGTGATGGTCGAGGGCAACCGCACGGTCGTCTTCCGCTGAGCGGTACGGGCGTCCTCGCACGAGGACGTCCGTACACGCATCCGTGCGTATACGAAGCAGTCCCTGTACGAAGCCGTCCGTATACGACGACGAACGCCGGACGGGCCGAGAGGCCCGTCCGGCGTTTCGCGTCCGAGGGTGCGCTCAGCCCTCCAGCTGGTCCAGCAGGGAACGGCGCCAGCGCTCCGTCTCCGCGATCTGGTTGAAGGTGAACAGGTGCAGCCCCGCCACCCCGGACGCGGGGTCGGTGAGGGCCTTCTCCGTGCGGGTGAGCAGCTTCTCGGGCGAGTAGCCGCCGGGCGCGGCGAAGCGGACGAACCAGGACGCGTGCCTGGTCAGGAAGCGGGTCGACTCCCCCACCCCGATCTTCGTCGCCATGGACAGTAGCTTCGCCCGCTGCACGGGCCCGGCGACGCCCACATGGACCGGCAGGGTCACGTCCCGGCGCCTGACGCGCGCCAGCCACTCCCCCAGCACCCGCGGGTCGAAGCAGAGGTTGCTCACGAGGTACGTGGCGTGCTCGCGCTTGTCCCACATCGCCTGGACGGTGACGTCGTCGTGGATGAGCGGATGGCTCTCCGGATAGCCGGTGACCCCGACCCGGGCGAACGGTCCGCCCAGCTCGCTCAGCCGGCGCAGCACCGGCAGGGCCCCGTCGTAGGGCCCGGCCGGGGGGTCGGCGTCACCCGCCGGGACGAACACGTCGTCCACACCGGCCTCGCGCAGCCGGTCCACGACCTCCTTCAGGTGCCGGTCGTCCCGCAGGAGCCGGGCGGGGACGTGCGGGACGACACGGTAGCCGTGCGCGGCGAGCCGGCCGGTGAGGTCGAGGGTGGGTTCCAGGCCCTTGACCGGCGACGCCGTCACGGTGACGACGACGTCGCGCGGGACATGGGCGAGGACCTTCTCCTCGGTGGCACCCGCCGGCAGCACCTCGTAGCGGACCGTCCTCAGCAGCGCGCGCAGCCCTGCGGCGGCCAAGGTCTACTCCGCCCGCGTCTGGACGTCGCGGTGGCGGTAGTAGGCGGCCTTCGACGGGGCCAGCGGCTCCTTGCCGAGGATCAGGTCGGCGGCCTTCTCGGCGATCATCATCACCGGCGCGTAGATGTTGCCGTTGGTGACGTAGGGCATGACGGAGGCGTCCACCACCCGCAGTCCGTCCACGCCGTGCACACGCATGCTGGTGGGGTCCACGACGGACATCTCGTCGGTGCCCATCTTGCAGGTGCAGGAGGGGTGCAGAGCGGTCTCGCCGTCCTTGGCGACCCAGGCGAGGATCTCCTCGTCCGTCTCCACGGACGGTCCGGGGGAGATCTCCCCGCCGTTGTAGGGGGCGAGCGCGGGCTGGTTGAGGAGCTTGCGGGCCACCCGGATCGCCTCGACCCACTCACGGCGGTCCTGCTCGGTGGACAGGTAGTTGAAGCGCAGGGCGGGGTGCTCGCGCGGGTCCCGGCTCTTGATCTTCACCGAGCCGATGGCGTCGGAGTACATGGGACCGACGTGCACCTGGTAGCCGTGGCCCCCGGCCGGTACGGAGCCGTCGTAGCGGACCGCGATCGGCAGGAAGTGGAACATCAGGTTGGGGTACTCGACGTCCTCGTTGCTGCGGGCGAACCCGCCGGCCTCGAAGTGGTTGGTGGCGGCGGGGCCCTTGCGGAACAGCCACTGCAGGCCGATGAACGGCGCGCGCCACTTCGCCAGGTACGGCTGCATGGAGACGGGCTGCTCGCAGGCGTACTGGATGTAGACCTCCAGGTGGTCCTGCATGTTCTCGCCGACGCCCGGCAGGTCGTGGACGACGTCGATGCCCAGCGCCCTCAGTTCCTCGGCATTGCCCACGCCGGAGAGCTGGAGCAGCTGCGGCGAGTTGATCGCGCCGCCGCAGAGGATGACCTCCTTGGCGCGGACCTGCTTCGGGGCGCCCTTGCCGCGCCGGTACTCGACACCGACGGCCTTCTTGCCCTCGAACAGGACACGGGTGACCAGGGCGCGGGTGGTGACCGTGAGGTTGGGCCGCTTGCGGACGGGCTTCAGGTACGCCTTCGAGGCCGAGAGCCGGCGACCGCGGTGGACATTCCGGTCGAACTTGGCGAAGCCTTCCTGTCTGTAGCCGTTGACGTCGTCGGTGGGGGCGTAGCCCGCCTCCTCGGTGGCCTTGAGGAAGGCACCGAAGAGGGGGTTCGACGCCGGGCCGCGTTCCAGGACCAGGGGCCCGTCGTGACCGCGGAACTCGTCGTCGGGGTCGGCCGCGAGACAGTTCTCCATGCGCCGGAAGTACGGCAGACAGTGCGCGTAGTCCCAGGTCTCCATGCCGGCGTCGGCCGCCCAGCGCTCGTAGTCCATGGCGTTGCCGCGCTGGAAGATCATGCCGTTGATGCTGCTGGAGCCGCCCAGGACCTTGCCGCGCGCGTGGTAGACGCGGCGGCCGTTCATGTGGGGCTCGGGCTCGGACTCGTACTTCCAGTCGTAGAAGCGGCTGCCGATCGGGTAGGTCAGCGCCGCGGGCATGTGGATGAAGACGTCCCACGGGAAGTCCGACCGGCCCGCTTCCAGGACCAGAACTCGGTTGGCCGGGTCGGCGGACAGCCTGTTTGCCAGTGCACTGCCCGCGGAACCACCACCGACGATCACGAAGTCGTACTGCACAGGAGCCATGGTGCCTCGTCTCGCTCGCGCCGTAGATATGCGTGGCATGCTAGACCGGGTCGCGCTATACGCACCAGGTTGCGAACGGCGCAACTTAAGGAACTTCGTTTCCGGGCGGTTACTTGCAACTGTGTTGTTTACTGCGCGTATAGTTTCACTGTGAGCAACTACAGCCTTGACACAGAAACGTCGAACGCACCAGCCGGCGGCGTGCAGTCGGTGGACCGCGCCATCAGCGTCCTGGAGATCCTCGCGCAGCGCGGCGAAGCCGGTGTCAGCGAGGTGGCGGCCGAGATCGAGGTGCACAAGTCCACGGCCTTCCGTCTCCTCGGAGCCCTGGAGGCGCGCGGCCTGGTCGAGCAGGCCGGCGAACGCGGCAAGTACCGGCTCGGCTTCGGCATCGTGCGCCTGGCCGGGGCGGTCACGGGCCGTATCGACATCACCCAGCAGGGCCGTCCCGTGTGCGAGCGGCTGGCCGAGGAGATCGGCGAGACCGTCAACATCGCCGTGATGCAGGAGCAGTACGCGATCAACCTGTACCAGGTGCGCGGCCCCGGGGCGGTCACCGCGCACAACTGGGTGGGCCAACTGACCCCCCTGCACGCGACGTCGAGCGGCAAGATCCTGCTGGCCCATCTGCCGGCCAAGGAGCGCACCACCCTGCTGACGAACGTGGGTATGAAGAAGGTCACCCCGCACACCATCACCGCGAAGACGAAGCTGGAGAAGAACCTCGTCGCCGCCCGAGAGCGGGGCTACGCCTTCACCCTGGAGGAGCTGGAGATCGGACTGCACGCCATGGCCGCGCCGGTGCGCAACCGGGACGGCGAGGTCATCGCCGCCCTCAGCGCCTCCGGCCCCTCCTACCGGTTCACCGAGGAGCGGCTGCACGAGCTGTCCCCGGTGCTGCTCAAGGGCGCCGCCGAGATCAGCCACCGCATGGGTTTCCTGGGCTGAGTCACCCCTGGGTGATGCCGAGGCGCTCGTTCACCCAGTCGTGGAAGGCGCCGATGTGGTGCTCGCTGGGCACCAGCACACCGCCCTTGGCGTACAGGCGTGAGCTCATGCCGGGCTGGGTCCGCTCGCAGGCCTCGAAGTCCTGGAGGTTGACCCGGTCGAAGAGTTCCACGGACCGGCTGACGTCCTTGCCGCTCTCCACGACGTGCGGCAGGTAGAGCCAGTCGCACTCCACGATCGTGCGGTCCGCCGCGACCGGGTACATGCGGTGGAAGATCACGTGGTCGGGGACGAGGTTGATGAACACCTGCGGCCGGACGGTGATCGCGTAGTAACGGCGGTCCTGGTCCTCCGCGACGCCCGGGATACGGTCCAGCCCCTCGGAGCCGTCGACCGTGAAGCCCTGCACGTCCTCGCCGAACTCCGCACCGTGGCCCACGTAGTACTGGGCGGCGTACCCGTCCGCGAACTCCGGCAGCACCTCCGTCAGTTCCGGATGGATCGTCGCGCAGTGATAGCACTCCATGAAGTTCTCGATGATCAGCTTCCAGTTCGCCTTCACGTCGTACGTGATCCGACGACCCACCGACAGACCGTCGATGTCGTACCGCTCGATCGACTCCACGTCACCGAGGCGGGTGACGACCTCGCCGATGACGTCCTCCTCGAAGGAGGGCGGGTTCTCGGCGAGGCAGACCCAGACATAACCGAGCCATTCCCGTACGGCGACACTCACCAGGCCGTACTCGGTCCGGCCCACGTCGGGCATCTTGGTGAGGTTGGGCGCGGCGACCAGCTTGCCGTTCAGGTCGTACGTCCAGGCGTGGTACGGGCACTGGAAGGCCCTCTTGACCTCGCCGGACTCCTCGGTGCACAGCTTGGCCCCGCGGTGCCGGCAGACGTTGAAGTACGCGCGGATCGAGTTGTCCCGGGCCCGGGTCACGAGGATGCTCTCGCGGCCCACGTCGACGGTGCGGAAGGCACCGGGCTTCGCCAGCTCGGAGGCCCGGGCGACGCAGAACCACATGGTCTCGAATATGTGCTCCTGCTCCTGGGCGAAGAACGCCGGATCGGTGTAGGAGGAGCCGGGAAGAGTGGCGATCAGGCTGTCGGGCAGGCTGGTCGAGGTCACGGGTCACTCCTCGGTGAACGTCGCGGAGGGGTCATTCGGACGCCGGGAGGACGACTCCGGACGGCGTTGTACATGGAGCAACGCTGCGCGCTGTGGGCAACCGCAGCATGGGGTGACGCCGGGGTGCTGTCAAGACGTGGCGGCAGCCAGCTGCTTGCGCGCCCGCATGAACAGCCGCGGCTGGTTCATCCCGAGCACGGCGACCGGACGGCCGTCGCGCCGGTAGACGGCGAGGACGTCACGGCCGTCCGCCGTGCCCGCCTCGACGGTGATGCTGTCGGCCTCGGCGGCGTGGCCGGCGAACTGGATGCGGACGCCGTACTGGTCGGACCAGAAGTACGGCGGCCGCGGCACGCCGGGCTCGACCGCGCCGCCCGCCAGCAGGGTGGCGACGGCGGCCTCCGGGCGCTCGCGCGCGCCGGTCCAGTGCTCCACGCGGCGGTGGTGACCGGCCCTGGGGTCGTACCAGTTGGCGCAGTCGCCGACCGCGACCACCCCGGCCAGGCTGGTGCGGCCGTCCGCTCCGCACTTCACGCCGTTGTCGAGGGCGATGCCGGAACCCTCCAGCCACTCGACGCACGGGTGGGCCCCTACGCCGACGACCACGATGTCGGCGGGGAGGCTGCGACCGTCCTCCAGCAGGACGGCGTCGACCCGGTGCTCGCCGCTCAGCCCCTTGACGCCCACGCCGCACAGCAGCCGCACCCCGTGGTCGGCGTGCAGGCCGGAGACGACGGCGCCCATGGTGGCGCCGAGCGGCCCGGCGAGCGGGGTCGGGGCCGCCTCCACGACGGTCACCTCGAGGCCGAGGGCGCGAGCGGTGGAGGCGACCTCGGCGCCGATGAAGCCGCCGCCGATCACCACCAGGCGTCCGCCGCTCGCCAGTTCGTCCCGCAGGGCGCGGGCGTCGTCCAGGGTGCGCAGGGTGTGCACTCCGGCGAGGCCCGCGGAGCCGGGCAGCGTGCGTGCCACGGCGCCGGTGGCGATGACGAAGCCGTCGGCGCGCACCTCGCGTCCGTCGGCGAGACGGACGGTGCGCGCGGTGTGGTCGAGCCCGGTGGCACGGGTGCCGAGCAGCCACTCCGCCGCCAGGTCCTCACCCTCGGCCTCCAGGGCGAGTTCGGCCTCGCCCAGGGTGCCGGACAGGAACTCCTTGGACAGCGGGGGCCGGTCGTAGGGGCGATGGAGTTCGTCCCCGATGACGACCAGCCGGCCGTCGAAGCCCTGTTTGCGCAGCGAGCGCGCCGCCGACAGGCCGGCGAGGGAGGCGCCGACCACGGCGACGGTCCTCACGCGGGACCGCCGGCGAGGCGGGCCGAGATACAGGGCGGCAGGTTGGGGGCCTCCGTGGAGAGCCGGACGTAGATCATGTCGTCCTCGACGACGACCTCGTGCGTCCGGACCGGCAGCTTCGCCGGCGGGGAGTCGACCGCGCCGGTGCGCAGGTCGAACTTGGAGGCATGCAGCGGGCATTCCACCTCGCAGCCCTCCAGCCAGCCGTCGGCGAGCGAGGCGTCCTGGTGGGTGCAGGTGTCATCGATGGCGAAGACTTCGCCGTCGTCGGTGTGGAACACCGACACCGGCGGGTCGATGTCGAGCCGGTAGGCCTCACCTCGCGGAAGATCCGCGAGACGGCACGCGGGAATCATCATGACACCTCGGGTGCGTATAACGAAACGGTTTGCGGTAAGCGCAACATCAGTCTGGAGTCGCCCTGAACCCTTGTCAAGGCATCCAGAGGGCCCTGTAAGTCACGCCGGGCGTTGCGGTATCCAAAACTCGGCTCACATAGAACAACAACAGCCCGCCTTCTCAGCTCGCGGCAACCGCGGGGCGAGGGCGGGCGGATGAGGCCGGACGGGGCCGCCCGGCCCGGCGGGGGCGTGGCCGCACAGGGCGGTGCCACGACCCCGCCGCAGGGCGGGTCCCGTCGCTCTCAGACGGCGGAGGGCGCTGCCTCCTCGTCCTGGCGGGGCTGTTCGGCCTCCGCGCCGGCCGTGGACGTGGCGGGGCCGATGCGCAGCTCGAAGTCCCCGTCGTACTTCTCGTGTCCGGCGATCACGGCCGTCTCGACGGCCTCCTTGCCCATGCGTCCGCGGATGATGAGCGGATCGTGGCGCAGGTCGCGGTTGAGCGCGACGCACAGCCCGATCATCACCAGGGTGAAGGGTGCCGCCGCGAGGATGGTGAGGTTCTGCAGCCCGGTGAGCGCGTCGCCCTTGCCGCCGCCGATGAGCAGCATGACGGCGGCGACCGCCCCGGTCAGCACGCCCCAGAACACCACGACGCCCCGGGAGGGTTCGAGGGAGCCCCGCTGGGACAGGGTCCCCATCACGATGGAGGCGGCGTCGGCGCCGGAGACGAAGAAGATGCCGACGAGCACCATCACGACGATGCTCGTCACCGTGGCCAGGGGGTACTGCTGGAGGACGTCGAAGAGCTGCCCCTGGGCGGTGCCGGCGTCGTTGAGACGGCCCGCCTCCTGGAGGTGCATCGCCGAGCCTCCGAAGACGGCGAACCAGAGCAGGCTGACACTGCTGGGGACCAGGATGACGCCCCCGACGAACTGCCGGATCGTACGGCCGCGGCTGATGCGCGCGATGAACATCCCGACGAAGGGCGTCCAGGAGATCCACCAGGCCCAGTAGAAGACCGTCCAGCCCGCCAGCCAGTCGGCGACACCCTTGCCGCTCGACGCCTCGGTCCGGCCCGCCATCTGGGCGAGGTCGCCGAAGAAGGCACCGACGGAGGTGGGCAGCAGGTCGAGGATGAAGATGGTCGGGCCGACGAGGAACACGAAGAGCGCGAGGAGCACCGCCAGCACCATGTTGGTGTTGGACAGCCACTGGATGCCCTTCTCGATGCCCGACACCGCCGAGGCGACGAACGCCACGGTCAGCACCGCGATCACGAGGACCAGCAGTCCGGTGCCGACCGATCCCAGCCAGCCGAGCTCCGTGAAGCCGCTGCCGATCTGGAGGGCGCCGAGCCCGAGGGAGGCCGCGGAGCCGAAGAGGGTGGCGAAGATGGCGAGGACGTCGATGGCCCGGCCGGGCCATCCGTTCACCCTCTTCTCACCGAGCAACGGCGTGAACACCGCGCTGATCAGCTGGCGGCGTCCGCGCCGGAAGGTGCTGTAGGCGATGGCGAGACCCACGACCGCGTACATCGCCCACGGATGGAGCGTCCAGTGGAAGAGGGTCGTGGCCATGGCGGTCTCCATGGCCTGGTTGGCGTCGGCCGGGTCGGTGCCCGGCGGCGGGGTGACGAAGTGGGAGAGCGGCTCGCTCACGCCGTAGAACATCAGACCGATGCCCATGCCGGCGCTGAACATCATGGCGATCCACGAGACGGTGCGGAACTCGGGCTGCTCCCCCTCCTTTCCCAGGGTGATCCGCCCGTAGCGGCTCATCGCGAGCCAGAGGGCGAAGACCACGAAGCCCGAGGCGGCGAGGACGAAGGCCCAGCCGCCGTTGCGGATCGTCCCGTCCAGCAGCTTCCCCGACACGCTCTCCAGCGCGTCGGTCGCCGTCGCACCCCACACGACGAAGGCCAGGGTGACGGCCGCGGCGACACCGAAGACGACGGGGTCGGTCCGGGGGCGTCCGCCGGCCGCGCCGCCTCCCGCTTCCTGGTCCGCGACAGGAGGACCTGCGCTCCCGTTCCGTTCGCGGGCTCTGCTCATCGGCTCGTTCCTTCCACAGACGACGGTGGACACCCCGCCGCGGACGACGGTCGCGCGGCGGGGCGGGACAAGAGGGGAGACATGCCGGCCGCCGGGGCGGCCGCCACCGGGTTCCGACCACGACCCGGTTGTCGAGGGGGCGTCAGGCCCCCGCGGCCGGGCTGCCGGGCACCGGTTCCAGGCGGACGACGATCGACTTCGAGGTGGGGGTGTTGCTGATCGCCGCCGTGGAGTCGAGGGGGACCAGGACGTTGGTCTCGGGGAAGTAGGCGGCGCAGCAGTCGCGGGGCGTCGGGTAGGACACCACGCGGAAGGCCGGGGCCCTGCGCTCCACGCCGTCGTCGTACTCGCTGACGATGTCGACGAGGTCTCCGTCGGCCAGCCCCCGGTCGGCGAGGTCGCCGGGGTTCACGAAGAGGACCCGGCGGCCTTGGTGGATGCCGCGGTAGCGGTCGTCCAGGCCGTAGACGGTGGTGTTGTACTGGTCGTGGGAGCGCAGCGTCTGGAGCAGCAGCCGGCCCGGCGGCACATGGGGCCGCTCCAGCGGGTTGGCCGTGAAATTGGCCAGCCCCGTGGTGGTGGTGAACCGGCGTTCGTCGCGCGGCGGGTGGGGCAGCGCGAAGCCGCCCGGCCGTCGCACCCGGTGGTTGAAGTCCTGGAAGCCGGGGATCACGCGGGCGATGCGCTCGCGAATGCTGTCGTAGTCCCTCTCGAACTCCTCCCAGGGCACGTGGGACCCCGCTTCCCCGAGCGCGGCCCGTGCCATCCGGCAGACGATCGCGGGCTCGCTCAGCAGCTGCTCGGAGGCGGGGGCGAGGCGCCCCCGGGAGAGGTGCACCATGCCCATGGAGTCCTCGACGGTGACCTCTTGCGGCCCGGTGGGCCGCAGGTCCGCCTCGGTCCGGCCGAGGCAGGGGAGGATGAGCGCCTGCTCCCCGGCGATCACGTGCGAGCGGTTGAGCTTGGTGGAGATCTGCACGGTGAGCCGGCAGGTGCGCAGGGCCCGTTCGGTGAGATCGGTGTCGGGGGCGGCGGCGACGAAGTTGCCGCCGAGTGCGACGAAGACCCGTACGTCACCGTCGCGCATGGCGCGGATGCTCTCGACCGCGTCGTGGCCGTGCCGCCTCGGGGGCGTGAAGGCGAACTCGGCGCCGAGCGCGTCCAGGAACGCGTCGTCCGGTTTCTCGTAGATGCCCATCGTGCGGTCGCCCTGCACGTTGGAGTGGCCGCGCACCGGGCAGAGGCCCGCGCCCGGGCGGCCGATGTTGCCGCCCAGCAGGAGGAAGTTGACGACGTCCCGGATGGTGGGGACCGAGTGCTTGTGCTGGGTGAGGCCCATCGCCCAGCAGACGACGATCTTCCCGGCGCCCCGCACGTCCTCGAACGCGGCCCGGATCTCTGCCTCGGGAAGGCCGGTGGCGGTCAGGATCTCGTCCCAGGGCGCCTTGCGGGCGTGCTCGGCGAACTCCTGGAAGCCGTGGGTGTACCGCTCGATGAAGGAGGTGTCCAGGACGGTGCCGGGGGCCTCGTCCTCCGCCTCCAGCAGCATGCGGTTGAACGCCTGGAACAGCGCCTGGTCCCCGCCCAGTCTGATCTGGAGGAACCGGTCGGCCAGGCGGGTGCCGCCACCGAGGACGCCGGACGGCCGCTGGGGGTTCTTGAACCGCAGCAGCCCCGCCTCGGGGAGCGGGTTGACCGCGATGATCCGGGCACCCCGGCGCTTGGCGGTCTCCAGCGAGGAGAGCATCCGGGGGTGGTTGGTGCCGGGGTTCTGGCCGACCACGAGGATGAGATCGGCGTCGTGGAGGTCTTCGAGGGTGACGCTGCCCTTGCCGATGCCGATGGTCTCCGTCAGCGCCGAACCGCTCGACTCGTGGCACATGTTGGAGCAGTCCGGCAGGTTGTTGGTGCCGAGCATCCGGACGAACAGCTGGTACAGGAACGCGGCCTCGTTGCTCGCCCGGCCGGAGGTGTAGAAGGCGGCCTGGCCGGGGTGGTCGAGCGCGGCGAGTTCACGGGCGATCACGGCGAACGCGTCGTCCCAGGAGATGGGCCGGTACCGGTCGTCGCCGGCCCGGCGGTACATGGGGTGGGTCAGTCGGCCCTGCTGGCCGAGCCAGTAGTCACTGGCGGGGAGCAGGTCCTCCAGGGTGTGCCCGGCGAAGAAGTCCGGGGTCACCCGGCGCACGGTCGCCTCCTCGGCCACCGCCTTGGCCCCGTTCTCGCAGAACTCCGCGGCGTGCCGGTGCTCCGGCTCCGGCCAGGCGCAGCCGGGGCAGTCGAAGCCCTCCTTCTGGTTGACGCGCAGGAGGGTGAGCAGGCCCCGGCGGGCTCCCATCTGCTCGCCGGCGTGCCGGAGCGAGGAGGTGACGGCGGGGATGCCGGCCGCGTACTCCTTCGGGGGGCCGACCCGCAGCCGGGCGTCTCCGGGGTCGTCGACAGGTGCGTTGCGAGTCATCTGAGGCGCCACTCCGGGATGTAGGGGAATCAGAGCCGTTCCGTCGCCGGGTCTCCCGACCTCGCGCGCACGAGTTGCACACTGCACAACAGTGCCGCGATACGCAACGCATTCAAGAAAGCGTGATCCCCGATCCCCTGTCAAGGGGTATGCGGGGGTGCGCGGGGATGCACGGCCGGGCGGTGGCGGGAGGCCCCGGCCACCGCACGGCCGGACACAGCACTCGGCTGCGAAACGTCAGTTGCGCAGCCGCGGGCGTCAGGCGTCAGGCGTCACAGGACGACGACGGAGCGCAGGACGTCACCCTGGTGCATGCGGTCGAAGGCCTTCTCGACCTCGTCGAGCCCGATGGTCTCGGTGACGAAGGCTTCCAGGTCCAGGCGCCCCTGCAGATACAGGTCGATCAGCATGGGGAAGTCACGGTCGGGCAGGCAGTCGCCGTACCAGGAGGACTTCAGCGCGCCACCGCGGCCGAAGACGTCGAGGAGGGGAAGTTCGAGCTTCATCTCCGGGGTGGGGACACCGACCAGGACGACCGTCCCGGCCAGGTCACGGGCGTAGAACGCCTGCTTGTACGTCTCCGGACGGCCCACCGCCTCGATGACCACGTCGGCGCCGAAACCGCCGGTCAGCTCACGGATCGCCTCGACCGCGTCCGTCTCGCGGGAGTTGACGGAGTGGGTCGCGCCCAGCTTGCGGGCGGTCTCCAGCTTGCGATCGTCGATGTCGACGGCGATGATCCTCGCCGCGCCCGCCAGCTCGGATCCGACCACCGCCGCGGCACCGACGCCGCCGCAGCCGATCACGGCGACCGTGTCACCCCGGCCCACATTGCCGGTGTTGATCGCCGCACCGATACCCGCCATCACCCCGCAGCCCAGCAGACCCGCCACCGCAGGCGCGGCCGCCGGGTCCACCTTCGTGCACTGGCCCGCCGCCACCAGCGTCTTCTCCGCGAACGCACCGATACCCAGCGCCGGGGACAGCTCCGTGCCGTCGAGCAGCGTCATCTTCTGCGTCGCGTTGTGCGTGTTGAAGCAGTACCACGGACGACCCCGCCGACAGGCCCGACAACTCCCGCACACCGCACGCCAGTTGAGAATCACGAAATCACCGGGCGCCACATCCGTGACACCCGCGCCGACCGACTCCACCACACCCGCCGCCTCATGACCCAGGAGGAACGGGAAGTCGTCACTGATGCCGCCCTCGCGGTAGTGCAGGTCGGTGTGGCACACCCCGCACGCCTGCACCTTCACCAGCGCCTCACCCGGCCCCGGGTCGGGCACGACGATCGTCTCCAGGCTGACAGGGGCACCTTTGCCCCGTGCGACGACAGCACGGACCTGGTGAGCCATGACCACTCCTCGGCTGGTTCGAGAGCTGAGTTCGATGTTTCTTATCGCGGTACTCATCGCGTGTAACGCAACACAGCATCGTGGAGTGCCGAGCCGTGGTCAAGGATCCTGCAGGCAGGCGATCGGGCAGCACGACGGGCGGCCCGTCGCGGGAGGGGGGCCGATGCCGGCCCGGCGGCTCGACCCGGGCGTGCATCGGTGGCCAGAGGTGGTCTAGAAGTCCCGTGCCCGGTCGGGAAGGGCCTGCTCGGCCCAGATCGTCTTGCCGGTGCGGGTGTGGCGGCTGCCCCAGCGCTGGGTGAGCTGGGCGACGAGCAGGAGCCCCCGGCCTCCCTCGTCGAAGGCACGGGCCCGTCGCATGTGCGGCGCGGTGCTGCTGGAGTCCGACACCTCGCAGATGAGCGTGGTCTCCCGGATCAGCCGCAGCTGGATCGGGGACCCGCCGTACCGGATGGCGTTGGTGACCAGTTCGCTGACGATCAGCTCGGTGACGAAGGAGGCCTCCTCCAGCCGCCAGGCGGCCAGCTGGTCGCAGGCCAGCTTGCGGGCCTGACCGACGAAGGCGGGGTCCGCGGGCACCTCCCAGGTGGCGACCCGGTCGGCGTCCAGGGCCCGGGTGCGGGCCAGGAGCAGGGCCACGTCGTCGGCGGGGCGGTCCGTCAGCAGGCTCCGCAGCACTCCGTCACAGGTCTCCTCCAGCGCACGGTCCGTGCCGGACAGGGCCTGCCGCAGCCGCGCGAGCCCGTCGTCCAGGTCGCGGTCCGGTGCCTGGACCAGGCCGTCGGTGTAGAGGGCGAACACGCTGCCCTCGGGGACGTCGAACTCGGCCGTCTCGAAGGGCAGACCGCCCACGCCCAGCGGCGGCCCGATCGGCAGGTCGAGGAAGGCGGCCTCCCCGTCCGGCGAGATCAGCGCCGGTGGCGGGTGGCCGGCCCGGGCCATGGAGCAGCGGCGCGAGACGGGGTCGTAGACGGCGTAGAGACAGGTGGCGCCGATCTCCCCCGGGCTGTGCGCGTCCTCGGCCTCGTCGGCCGTGCGCTCGGAGTCCAGGCGCAGGACGATGTCGTCGAGCTGGGTGAGCAGCTCGTCCGGGGCGAGGTCCACGTCGGCCAGGGTGCGTACGGCGGTGCGCAGCCGGCCCATGGTGGCGGACGCCTGCACCCCGTGCCCGACGACATCGCCCACGACGAGGCCCACCCTGGCGCCGGACAGGGGGATGACGTCGAACCAGTCGCCGCCGATCCCGGCGCGGGTGCTGGCCGGCTGGTAGCGGGAGGCTACCTCGACGGCGGCCTGGTGGGGTGCGCGGTGCGGCAGGAGACTGCGCTGCAGTTCGAGGGCGATGGCACGTTCGCGGGTGTAGCGGCGGGCGTTGTCGACACAGACCGCGGCCCGGGCCGCGAGCTCCTCCGCCAGCAGCAGGTCGTCCTCGCCGAAGGGCTCGGCCGTGCGGTGGCGGGAGAGGATCGACAGGCCGAGCGTGAGGCCCCGGGCCCGCAGGGGCACGGCCATGATCGAGTGGATGCCGTGCGCCTCGATGCTCTGGGCGCGCTCCGCCGAGCCCGCCCACAGCCGCCCGGTGGCGTCGTCGACCTCGAACAGCACGGCCCGGCCGGTGGTCAGCGCGCGGTCCGGCGGGGACCCGGCGACGTACCCGTGCCGGCTGCCGACCGGGATCACGGCCTCGGGGCAGCCCTCCAGCACGGACCGCTGGGCCATGCGGCGGAAGACCAGCGGGTCGGTGCCGGGCGAGACCGTGGCCTCCTCGCCCGCCCGGACGGAGTCCAGCAGGTCCACGATGACGAAGTCGGCCAGATGGTCCGTGCACACCTCCGCGAGTTCCTCGGCGGTGCGTGTGACGTCCAGGGTGGAGCCGATCCGGTCGCCGGACTCGTTGAGCATGCTCAGCCGTCGGCGGGCCAGGAACTGCTCCGTGCTGTCGATCGCTGCCAGGCACATGCCCCGTACATCGCCGGAGCCGTCCCTCAACGGACTGAGCGAGACCAGCCAGGCGTGCTCACGGGCCTCGCCCGGTGCGCGCAGCCATGCCTCGAACGGCATCGGCTCCCCCGTGCGCAGGACGCTCCGTACCGCCTCGTCGAGGCCCTCGAAGCCCGGGAGGCGTCTCCGTCCGTCGACCGACTCCCCCACCCTTCGGCCGAGCAGGTCCCGCTGGGGCCGGCCCATCACCTTCTCCATCGCGGAGTTCGCGGACACCGCGAGTCCGTCGTGGTCGAAGAGCGCGATGGGGACGGGGAGCTGGTCCAGGGCCCATCGCCGCAGCCGCACGGCCGGCTCCGGCACCGTGGCCGTCACGAACCACTGGGCGTCCCCGGCCGCGTCGAGGAGGGGGTGGGCCTGCAGCTCCAGTTCCACCCCGTGGCCGTCCCGGTGCCGCGCGTGCAGGGAGCCCCGCCAGTCCGCGGTCTCGGCGAGAGCGCCCCGGGCCGAGGCGGGCAGGCCGCCGGCCAGCAGATCGGCGGCCCGGCTGCCGACCACCTCGCCGTGCTCGTAGCCGAGAACCCTACGGGCGCCCGCACTCCACGCGGTGACCAGCCCCCTGGCGTCGACCGCGGCCGAGGCGACACCGTGCTCGCCCATCGTTCCTTCTCTCCGTACGACCGGAGCCGTCGTCCATGGGCTCACAGATCGACGACAAGGCACTGCTTCCAGGGTTCATTGTGCGCCGGACACGCCACGCGTGGCGCGCGATCACCCGGATCCCCCGAGCCCCTACCCTGCCACGTCACGCGCCCCGGAGCGCCCGCTTTCACGGGTGCCCGCGCACGGGAACCGCGGGGCCCGCGTGACGCTCGTCCGTTCCCGGGGGACGTAACGTCCGTCGGGCGGTCCGGTGTCGGGCCGGGCGGGCGGAGAGCGGGGAGACCATGGTGGAGTCCGGGGACCCGGCGGGGGCGCGCGGGCGCCTTCGGGGGCTGTTCGTCGGGTTGTGCACGCTGGACGTCGTACAGCTCGTCGACCGCGTACCGGGGGCGAACGAGAAGCTGACGGCGCGTGAGCAGGTCGTGGCCGCGGGCGGGCCCGCGGCGAACGCGGCGGTGACGTTCGCCCACCTGGGCGGTGCCGCCACCCTGCTCACCGCGGTCGGACACCATCCCCTGGGGGTCGCCGTCGCGGCGGACCTGGACCGGCAGGGTGTGACGGTGGTGGACCTGGCGGCCGGCTCGGCCGAGCCGCCGGCGGTGTCGTCCGTGCTGGTCACGGCGGCGGGCGGCGACCGGGCCGTCGCCTCGACCAACGCGACGGGCCGCAGGCTCGCCCCGCCGGACGGGCTGGACGCGCTGGTGGCGGACCACGACATCGTGGAGATCGACGGCCATCACATGGACCTGGCCGTGGCCACCGCCCGCGCGGCGCGCGCGGCCGGCCGTCGGACGGTGTTCGACGGCGGCAGCTGGAAGCCCGGTACGGAGAGGCTGCTGCCGTCGATCGACGTCGCGGTCGTCTCGGAGGACTTCCGCCCGCCCGGTACGCCCGCCTCGCGGACCGACCCCGCCGGCGCCCTGCACCGGCTGCGGGACCACGGAGTCCGCTGGTCGGCGGTCAGCAGGGGCCCTCGCCCCCTCGTGTGGGCGGGTCCCGGCGAGGGGGGCACGGTGGACGTTCCCGCCGTACGGGTGGTGGACACCCTGGGCGCGGGGGACGTCCTGCACGGGGCGCTCACGCATGCGCTCGCGGGGCAGAACGGCCTGACGCCGGAGGGCTTCACGGAGGCTCTGCGCGCGGCGGCGACGGTGGCCGCGCGGGCGTGTGCCTCGTTCGGGACGCGGGCGTGGATGCGGGGAGAGTGAGCCGCCCCGCCGCCGGACAGGTACGGCTCGCCGGAGCCGTACCTGTCCGGCGGCGCTCCGGGTGGCAGGTCCGTGGTCCCCGCCCAGCGGGCCCGAGCCCGTCGGCCCGGGCCGCCGTGGGTTCGGCCGACCGGCTCGGGCCCGCTGTTCCTCCAGGTCAGGGGAGTGTCGCGGGCGGCGCGGCCCGGACCGCGCCGGGCTCGGCCGCGCCGGGCGCGAGGGTCCTCTCGCGGGCCGCCAGGCAGTCCTCCAGGAATGCGAGGGCACGCAGGTGGTAGGCGCGGGCGGCCCGGCCGAGGCTGATGTTGTGCCCGGCCGCCGGCTGACGCTCGACGCTCACGTGCGGGGCGGCCGTGAAGTGTGCGGCCAGATCGCGCAGGGCCTCGTCGTCGTGGCGCCACCATGCCTCGTGCTCGGCGAACGTCAGCCGCACCGGCACGCGGACGCGGGGTGCCGTGGTGCGGAAGAGCTCCGGCCAGCGGGCCAGTTCGGCCCCTTCCAGGGCGGGCACGGGCTCGACGATGGCACCGCTCTCCCGGAAGGTGCCCGAGGGGTACAGGCCGAGCGGCCCCCAGCTTCTGCGCAGCCGCCCGGCGTCGTCGTGGGCTCCGGGAAGTTCGTGCGGCTCGACGGCGTAGCGATGGCCGCAGCCGGAGACGTCGATCCCGAGCAGGTGCGGCGGAGGGGAGTCGGCGGCGGCGGTGAGCGCCACCTTCCCGCCGTACGAATGGGCGAGCAGGAACAGGCCCCCACCGGTGTCGTGGCGGGAGCCGAAGTCGTGCAGGGCCGCGCGCAGCGAGGCCGCCTGCTCCGCCAGGTCCTGCCCCTGGGGCAGGCGGGTGGCGGAGTGCCGGTAGCCGGGCCGGTCCACGGCGAGGACGGTGTGGCCGAGGCCCGCCCCCAGGGTCAGCAGCGACTGCTGGGGGTGGGCCCGGCAGTCGAAGTACCCCGCGTTCATGCCACCGCCGTGCACCGCGACCACGACGGCACGGGGGGAGCCGCCCGGCGGCTCGGCGAGCAGCGCCGACAGCGGCAGCCCGGCGGCGTCCAGGGTGATCCGGCGCACTCCGGGCGACGCTTCGTGGACCGGTCGGGTCATGGTCGTCCTCCTCCGGGTGGTGCGCCCAAGGCTCTCGCGTCCGGTGGCGGCCCGCACCCGCACCGCGTCGGGGAGGCGGCCCGGGTGCGGCCCGGGCCGCCTCCTCCTCGCCGGGCCACCCCGTGTCCGCAGTGCGTCCGGCCCGCTTCGCACGGGGCGGACGACCTCCGCGCGAAGCGGGCCGGACGCACTCCCCCGGACGGCTGTCGGCCCCTTCGGCAACCCCGTCGCTCGCCGCCCGTCGCACGCCGGCCGGCCCGGGGGCCGCCGGTCAGCCGGTGCCGCCGCGACGCCCGCGCAAGGCAGGCCCGCGCAAGGCAGGCCCGTGCAAGGCCCCGAGCCGGCGGCGGTACGGCTCCCGGGCGCAGAGCAGCCAGACGGCGAGCAGGGCGGCGAGGATGCCCGCCCACAGCACATGGGCGTCGTCCCAGCGCGGGGCGCCCGGCGGTACGAAGAGCGCGAAGCGCTTCGGGAGGAGCACACCGGCCAGGACCGGCAGGGCCGTCACGGCGCCCGACACCGCCGGGCCCGGCACGCTCCGCACGGTGAACCGCACCGCCGCCGCGGCCAGGGCGAGCGCCAGCGCGCACAGCGCACCGGCCTCGACCGTCAGCGCGCCCACCGGTGACGCGGCCCACGCCTCGGCGTCGGCGCCCGCCCGCAGGACACCCAGCACCGCCGCCCACCAGACCGCGAGCGCCGGCAGGACGAGGGCCGCACGGACCGCCTGCCGCAGCGGACGCGGCACCGGAGGGACGCCCGTGGTGTGCCGGGCCGGATCGTCCAGGACGAACGCCGTCCCCACCGCCCCGCACAGCGCGGCCACCCGGGCCAGGTCGGCCAGCACGACCGCCGGGAGATCCATGGAGAACACCACCGGTACGGCGGCGACGGCCAGCCCCAGCGCCCATCCGGCGGTGAACACCGTCCACGGCAGCGCGCGTGCCGTGGGCCGCACCAGGGCCGCCACCATCGTCAGCCGTCGGCTCACGCGCACTGGTACTCCCGGTCGTCGGCGGTCTCGGCCGGAGCGGTGACGCCCAGCAGGGCGGCCGCGCGTTCGGTGGTCGTGCCCGCGGCGGACAGCTCCGCCCAGGACGCCTTCACCCTGCGGTCCACCTCCTTCGGCGGTTCGGCCGACAGCGCCTGGAACACGGCGAGTTCACGGCCGCGCAGCGACACCGCGCTCACCGGGGCCTGGATCACGCCCGGGCTGCTGGGCCCCTGCCCGAGCCTCTCGAACATCGCCTCGCCGTCCGGGGTGGCGCGGACCGCCAGCCAGACCATCAGCACGCCCCGCGCGTCGCAGTACACGCCCTCGTACCGCTCGTGCCCCACGACCAGCCCCCGGGCGACGCTCGCGGCGAACTCCAGCTCCCGCTCCCCGCCCCACGCGGTGGTCGCCGTGGACTCGCCGGGTGCACCGGGCGCGGGCTCCCCGACGCCCGACGGTCCGTCGAGCGCGGCGACCCGCTGCCGTACGGTGAGCGCGCGTGTCGCGTCCGGTGCGCCGGCCAGCGAGCGCACCGCCTCCGTCACCCGGGCCCACTCGCCGATCCAGGGGGTGAACTCGGGGAAGGCGCAGTACGTCGTCGCTCCGCGCCGCTCGCAGTCCTGTACCGCCGCCGGGTGGCGGGTCGCCGTCTCGCGTGCCTCGCGTACCGCGTCCGACGGTGCCGTGCCCTGGAGGGCCACGGTGGTCACGACCGCGCCGAGCGCCCCCAGCGCGGTGGCCCGCAGGGCCCGTCCCCGGCCGCCGCTCACCAGGACCGCGCCGGCGGCCACCAGCACCGCGAGCGCCAGCAGGTACAGCGCGTGCCAGGCGGCGGGCCGGCCCACCAGGTCGGACGGCAGGGGCCGGGCCCCCTCGTCGAAGAGCACGGGGGTCAGCCCGCGCAGCCAGGCCGGGCTGCCCGCTTCTGCGACGAAGACCATGGTGACGGCCAGGACGGCGACCACGGCCAGGGGCGCCACGAACGCGGACCGGGCGACCCGGCCGAGCAGCACGCCGAGGGCCGCGGGCAGGAGCAGCAGCAGCGGCCCGGTCACCAGCTCGGCGGGCGAGGCGTGGCCCACGGCCCCGGGCTTCAGCGCCGCCGCCGTGAACTGCCCGGCCACGATCAGCGCCCCCACGGCGGCCGTCGGCAGCACCGACAGCAGATGCGCGACCGTGCGCCGCCACGGCTGCAGCACCAGCACCCCGAATACCGCCTCCGTGCCCCGTCGGTGCGAGCGCAGCACCGCCAGGTTCACGGCGACCAGCACCGCCAGTCCCAGGAGCAGTTGTCCGATCTGGGTCTCACGGTCGATGTCCTGGAGCACCGGATAGGCGTCCTCCGCCGCGTCGCCCGACCGCAGGAGCAGGGCCACGTAGGTCACGAGCGCGACCAGCACCAGGGGGTGCAGCAGCAGGCGCCGCGCCTCCACCCGGGCCAGCGCGAGCACCGCCCGCGCGCCGCCGCGGACCCGTACCGGCTGCGGCTTCGGAGCGGTCACCGTCGTTCCCGTCGTCGTGGTCACGCGGCCACCTCCGCCACCGGATCGCCGCCGAGCGACAGGAGGTAGCCGTCCTCCAGGGTGGGTTCGACGAGCCGGGCGCCCGCGGGCGGGTCCCCGACGTTGCGGAACTCGCCCGTCCCGGTGCGCCATCCGGCCCGGGCGCCCGGCTGCCGGTCCCCGCTGTTCCACACCCGGCCGTCCGCCACCGCCGTCAGCTCCGCGGGCGTGCCGTCGAACCGGACCCGGCCCCTGTCCATCACCACCACCCGGTGGCACAGCATCGCCACGTCCTCGGTCTGGTGGGTGGACAGCAGCACCGTCCGGCCCTCGCCGGCCTCCGCGATCAACTCCCGGAACCGCATGCGCTGTTCGGGGTCGAGTCCGACCGTCGGTTCGTCCAGGACCAGGAAGCCCGGGTCGCCGACCAGGGCCGCGGCGAGCGCCACGCGCTGCCGCATGCCGCCGGAGAGCCGCCGTATCCGCTTGCCACGCACCTCCGCGAGGCCGACCGCGTCGAGGACCCGGCGGGTCTCGGCGTGCCGGGCCCGCCGGTCGGTCAGCTCCTTGAGGATCGCGACGTAGTCGATGAACTCGAAGGCGGTGAAGTCGGGATGGAATCCGGGGTTCTGCGGCAGGTAGCCGAGGACCCGTCGCGCGTCCTGCCGTCCGTGGACCGTGCTCGGGTCGTGTCCGAGGACGGTGAAGGCGCCGTGGTCCGGGGGCGTGGCCGTCGCCAGGACGCGCAGCAGGGTGGTCTTGCCCGCGCCGTTGGGGCCGAGCAGGCCCGTGACCCCCTCGGAGAGCCGCAGGGTGACGTCGTCCACCGCCGGGGTGCCGCGATAGCTCAGGGTCAGCCCGGCGGCGGAGACCGTGGGTCGTGTCATGACAGCCTCCTGGCTGTGAATCGAAGGTATCGGGGGGACGGGCCGAGGCGGCCGGAGTCGAAGCGGTCCCGCGCCGCGACCAGCAGCACCGTCGCGAGCGTCGCGACCGCCGCCGCCGCGCCCTGGCCCTCTGCGGTGAAGGGCAGTGGTGTGCCGGACGCCAGCAGACGGCTCAGCACCACCAGTGCCGTCCACCCGGCCCCGACCAGCGCCGGAGCGAGGACGGGGCCCAGCCGGGCCGTGAGGGCGACGCCCGTGGCGGTCAGCGCCAGCGCCGGCAGCAGCCAGCCGAGTGCCGCCAGGCCGAGCGACGGCAGTGCCAGGCTCGCCAGCCCGCTCAGCAGTGTCGTCGTCGACAGCACCGCGACCGTGCGCACCATCAGCAGACGGAAGGTGTGCATCGGCGCGACCACGGCCGTCTCGTAGGTCGGGTCGAGCCCCGGGCCGAACGACAGCGCCACTCCCGCCAGGGGCAGCAGCGGTGCCGTGGCCAGGAGCATCAGCGGCGACGCGACCAGCGCCACGCCGACCGCGAGCAGCAGGGTGAGGGCCACGGCACCGAGCCAGGAGCGGCGCAGCACCGGGGTGGCCGCGAGCAGTCGGGCGGTGTGGTCGGCGACGCCCACCCTGAGCAGCAGCGACTCGGCCAGGCCCGGCCTCGGGGCGTCGAGTTCGTCCTCCAGCCTGGCCCAGCCCGCGTCGATCTCGGCGGGCGGGACATGGGACGAGAGCGCGGCCCGGCAGTCGGCGCAGCCCGCGAGGTGCGTCTCGACGGACCACAGCCGGGGGGCGGCCAGCGCTCCCCGGGCGTACTCCCCGAGGTCCCCGTCGTCGGCGTGCCAGCTCATGTCAGGCCCTCCCGCAGTTGCCTCCGGGCGCGCATGGCCCGGGTCTTGACCGTGCCCGGGGGAATGCCGAGCAGGACGGCAGCCTCACGGGTCGTCAGTCCGTCGATCACCGTCGCCTGCAGCACGGCCCGCAGCTCCGGCGAGAGTGCGGCGAGCGACCCCGCCAGGTCACCGTGCTGCACCCGGGCCAGCACCTGTTCCTCGGCCGACACCTCCTCGCGCTGGCGCAGCCGGGCGAGCGCCTGCCGCAGCCGGCCGCGGGCCCCGTCGCCGCGCAGCGCGTCCACCAGACGGCGCGATCCGATCCGCCACAGCCAGCCCGCGACATCACCCTCGCGCCGGTACCGGGCCGCTCCCCGCCACACGTCGAGGAAGGTCTCCTGCACGACGTCGTCGACCAGCACCGGGTCGGCGCACCGGCCGCGCAGCCGCAGCACGAGCCACGGCGCGTACCTGCGGTACAGCTCCTCGAACGCCCGCCGGTCCCCGTCGGCGACCGCCCGCAACAGCTCGGCGTCGCCCGGACTCCCCCGCTTCATCTCGCTCACACCCCCTCATCGGACGAGACCCCCCGAGTGGTTCACGCCGCGAGAAAGGATTCCGGACGCGTGCAGGTCACGGGGTCGTCGGCCCCCCGGCGGCAAGTGTCCTGAGTGCGATGTTGAGTTCGAGGACGTTCACGCGGGGTTCGCCGACGAAGCCGAGCGTGCGGCCCTGGGTGTGCTCGTCGACGAGCTTGCGTACCCGGGCGACGGTCAGGCCGTTCCTCGCGGCGACCCGGTGGATCTGGAGGTCGGCGTAGGCCGGGGAGATGTCCGGGTCGAGGCCGGAGCCGGAGGAGGTGACCGCGTCGGCCGGGACCTGGGACGGCTTCACGGTGTAGCCGGGCACGGAGTTGTCCTCGACGACCCTCGCCTTCGCCTCCTCCACCGATGCGATGAGTTTCCTGTTGTCGGCGGAGAGGTTGGTGGCGCCCGAGAGGATCAGCCTGTACTGCGTGTTGACGGAGTTCCGGCCGGGTCCGTCGGCCGGCCGGGGCTGGAAGTAGTCGAGGCCGTAGCCCTGTTGGCCGATCAGGGAGGAACCGACGACCTTCCCGTCGTACGAGATCTCCGAGCCGTTCGCCTTGTCGTGGAAGAGGGTCTGGGCGACGCCGGTGACGGCGAGCGGGTAGACGACGCCCGTGACCAGGGTCAGCACCAGCAGGGCCCTGAGCCCCGCCCACAGCAACCGGCCCGTGTTCGATACGGAGGTGTTCATGGCGGTCAGCACGCTTTCGGAAAAGTTACAGCCCGGGGACGAGGGAGATGAGCAGATCGATGAGCTTGATGCCGACGAAGGGGGCGATCAGGCCGCCGATGCCGTAGATCGTGAGGTTGCGGCGGAGCATCCTGTCGGCGCTGACCGGCCGGTACCGCACGCCCCGCAGGGACAGCGGCACCAGCGCGATGATGATCAGCGCGTTGAAGACGACGGCCGACAGGATCGCGGAGTCCGGTGAGGACAGGCCCATGATGTTGAGCCTGTCCAGGCCCGGGTGGACGGCGGCGAACAGCGCCGGGATGATCGCGAAGTACTTGGCGACGTCGTTGGCGATGGAGAACGTGGTCAACGCCCCCCGGGTGATGAGGAGTTGCTTGCCGATCCCGACGATCTCGATCAGTTTGGTCGGGTCGGAGTCGAGGTCGACCATGTTGCCGGCCTCCTTGGCGGCCGACGTACCGGTGTTCATGGCCACGCCGACGTCGGACTGGGCCAGCGCGGGGGCGTCGTTGGTGCCGTCCCCGGTCATCGCGACCAGCTTGCCGCCCGCCTGCTCCCGCTTGATGAGGGCCATCTTGTCCTCGGGCGTGGCCTCGGCGAGGAAGTCGTCGACGCCCGCCTCCTCGGCGATCGCCTTCGCCGTCAGCGGGTTGTCGCCCGTGATCATGACGGTCCTGATGCCCATGCGGCGCAGTTCGTCGAACCGCTCCCGCATGCCCTCCTTGACGACGTCCTTGAGGTGGACGACACCCAGCACCCGGGCGCCATCGCTGTCCTCGACCGCGACCAGCAGCGGGGTGCCGCCGGCCGCGGCGATCCGGTCGGTCAGCTCCCGCGCGTCGGGCGCGACCTCACCGCCCTGCTCCTCGACCCACCTGACGACCGACCCGGCGGCGCCCTTGCGGATCCTCCGCCCGTCGACGTCCACGCCCGACATCCGGGTCTGCGCGGTGAAGGCGATCCACTCGGCCCCGACCGGTTCGCGCTCGCGCAGGCCGTACTTCTCCCGCGCCAGTGCGACGACGGAGCGGCCCTCGGGTGTCTCGTCGGCCAGCGACGACAGCTGGGCGGCGTCGGCGACCCGGGCGTCCGTCACCCCGCGCACCGGCACGAACTCGGCGGCCTGCCGGTTGCCGAGGGTGATGGTGCCGGTCTTGTCGAGCAGCAGCGTCGACACGTCACCGGCCGCCTCGACCGCCCGGCCGGACATGGCCAGGACGTTGCGCTGCACCAGCCGGTCCATGCCGGCGATGCCGATGGCGGAGAGCAGGGCGCCGATGGTGGTCGGGATGAGGCAGACCAGCAGGGCGACCAGCACGGTCATCGTGAGGTGGGTGCCCGCGTAGTCCGCGAACGGCGGCAGCGTGGCACAGGCCAGCAGGAACACGATGGTCAGCGAGGCGAGCAGGATGTTCAGCGCGATCTCGTTGGGTGTCTTCTGCCGGGCCGCGCCCTCGACCAGGTTGATCATCCGGTCGATGAAGGTCTCGCCGGGCTTCGTCGTGATCTTGATGACGATCCGGTCGGAGAGGACCTTGGTGCCGCCGGTGACGGCACTGCGGTCGCCGCCGGACTCGCGGATGACGGGTGCCGACTCACCGGTGATCGCCGACTCGTCGACGGACGCCACCCCTTCGACCACGTCCCCGTCGCCGGGGATGATGTCGCCGGCCTCGCAGACGACCAGGTCACCGATCTTCAGCCCCGTTCCGGGGACCTCGGTGCCGTCCACGAGACGGGCCACCGTGTCGGTCCTGGCCTTGCGCAGAGTGTCGGCCTGGGCCTTGCCGCGGCCCTCGGCGACCGCCTCCGCGAGGTTGGCGAAGACGACGGTCAGCCACAGCCAGACGCTGATGGTCCAGCCGAACCAGTCGCCGGGGTCCTTGAAGGAGAACACCGTGGTCAGCACGGACCCGATCCACACCACGAACATCACGGGCGACCTGACCATCACCCGGGGGTCGAGCTTGCGGAAGGCGTCCGGCAGCGACCTGACCAGCTGCGTGGGATCGAAGAGGCCCGCGCCGACACGGCCCTCGGGAGCCCTGTGCGCGGTGGGTGCGTCCTGGTGCGGCGCGAGGGTGGGAGTGGACATCTCTTCGCTTTCGGTACGGGTGGTCATGACGCCAGCCCCTCGGCCAGCGGCCCCAGCGCGAGCGCGGGGAAATACGTCAGACCGGTGACGATGAGGATCGCGCCCACCAGCAACCCGGTGAACAGCGGCTTCTCGGTGCGCAGGGTGCCGGCGGTCTCCGGCACCGGCTGCTGCCCGGCGAGCGAACCGGCCAGGGCCAGGACGAAGACCATGGGCAGGAAGCGGCCGAGCAGCATCGCGATCGCGGTCATGGTGTTGAACCAGTCGGTGTTCGCGTTCAGGCCGGCGAAGGCCGAGCCGTTGTTGTTGGCCGCGGAGGTGAAGGCGTAGAGCACTTCGGAGAATCCGTGCGCGCCGGAGTTGAGCATCGAGTGCGGCGGGGTCGGCAGCGCCAGGGAGACCGCCGTGAGGACGAGCACCAGCGCCGGGGTGATCAGGATGTAGCAGGCCGCGAGCTTGATCTCGCGGGTGCCGATCTTCCTGCCCAGGTACTCGGGCGTCCGGCCGACCATCAGACCGGCGATGAACACCGCGACGACCGCCATGATCAGCATGCCGTAGAGGCCGGAGCCGGTGCCACCGGGCGCGATCTCGCCCAGCATCATGCCGAGCATGGTGACACCGCCGCCCAGGCCGGTGAAGGACGAGTGGAAGGAGTCCACCGCGCCGGTCGACGTCAGGGTCGTGGACACCGCGAAGATCGACGAGGAACCGACCCCGAACCGCAGCTCCTTGCCCTCCATGGCACCGCCGGCGATCTGCAGCGCCGGTCCGTGGTGGGCGAACTCGGTCCACATCATCAGGGCGACGAAGCCGACCCAGATAATGGCCATGGCCGCCAGGATCGCGTAGCCCTGCTTGACCGAGCCGACCATGACCCCGAAGGTCCGGGTCAGGGAGAACGGGATCACCAGCAGCAGGAAGATCTCGAAGAGGTTGGTGAAGGGCGTCGGATTCTCGAACGGGTGGGCGGAGTTGGCGTTGAAGTAGCCGCCGCCGTTGGTGCCCAGTTCCTTGATGGCCTCCTGGGAGGCGACCGCGCCGCCGTTCCATTGCTGCGAGCCGCCCATGAACTGACCGACCTCGTGGATGCCGGAGAAGTTCTGGATCGCGCCGCAGGCCACCAGGACGACCGCCGCGATCGCCGCGCCCGGCACGAGAATCCTGAACGTGCCGCGGATGAGGTCGGCCCAGAAGTTGCCGAGGTCGCCGGTGCGCGAGCGGGCGAAGCCCCGCACGAGCGCCACGGCTACGGCGATGCCGACGGCCGCCGAGACGAAGTTCTGCACGGCGAGACCGGCCGTCTGGACGACATGGCCCATGGTCTGCTCGCCGTAGTACGACTGCCAGTCGGTGTTCGTCACGAAGGACACGGCCGTGTTGAACGACTGCGCCGGGCCGACCGCGTCGAAGCCCAGCGAGCCGGGCAGGACACCCTGCAGCCGCTGCAGCAGATAGAGGAAGAGGACGCCGACCGTGGAGAGGGCCAGGACACCGCGCAGGTACGCGGGCCAGCGCATCTCGGTGTCGGGGTCGGCGCCGATGCACCGGTAGGCCCACTTCTCGACCCGCCAGTGCCGGTCGGAGGAGTACACCCCGGCCATGTAGGTGCCGAGGGGGGCGTGGGCGAGTGCCAGAGCCGTCATGAGGGCCAGCAGCTGAAGGACGCCGGCTAGTACGGGACCCATGTGGTTCTCAGAACCTCTCCGGGAAGATCAGGGCGAGGACGAGATAGCCCACCAGGGCGACGGCCACGAGCAGGCCGACGACGTTCTCGGCGGTCACAGCCGGGTCACCCCCTTGGCGACCAGAGCCACCAGCGCGAACACCGCGACCGTGACGACGACGAAGGCCACATCGGCCATCGCGAACTCCTAGAGCGGAAGAGGGACGAAAAAGAACCGGACGCTTCGAGGAAACCTCCTCGGCGGCCGGAACCGACCGGCCTTGACACGTCCCTGACGGCGATGCCGCCGGCTTTGACGGACCCCTGACGCGCCCGCCCCTCGCGCGCCCCCGGCCACCTCCCCCACACCTGGCGCGGGCACCCCGCGCACCACCGCGCGTGCCCGGACCCCGGCACGTCCACAGCGCGTCCCCGAGCACGTCCCCGCAGGCGGGACGGCGGCCGGCGAAGACCTTAACGAGGTCTTGACGCCACCCGGCCCGGTTCCCCATGGCCTGGGCCTCACACGCTGCCTACGCTGATGCGGCGGCCTTCCGATGGCCGGAAATGTTCGTATCACCGCACGTCAGGAGCGTTCATGGGCACCCTGGAGGGCACCCGCACCAGCCGCCTGCGGGCATGGATGCTGGAGGGTCTGTCCGACATGGGCAAGGGCGGCGGCCGCACCGGGCCGCCCGCCGCGTCCCGGTCCGAGCACACCGGCCGGCCGTGGTGGCGGGTGATGTGCCTGACGGGCGTCGACTACTTCTCCACCCTCGGCTACCAGCCCGGCATCGCCGCCCTCGCGGCCGGCCTCCTCTCCCCCGTGGCGACGATCGTCCTCGTGATCGTCACCCTCGCCGGAGCCCTCCCCGTCTACCGCCGCGTGGCCGAGGAGAGTCCCCATGGCGAGGGCTCGATCGCGATGCTGGAGCGTCTGCTGACGTTCTGGAAGGGCAAGCTCTTCGTCCTCACCCTGCTGGGCTTCGCGGCGACCGACTTCCTCATCACCATCACCCTGTCGGCCGCGGACGCCTCGACCCATCTGATCGAGAACCCGCACCTCAACGAGGCCCTGCACGACAAGCAGCTCCTCATCACGCTCGTCCTGATCGCCCTGCTGGGCGCGGTGTTCCTCAAGGGCTTCCTGGAGGCCATCGGCGTGGCGGTGGCCCTGGTCGGCGTCTACCTCGCGCTGAACGTCGTGGTGGTGGTGACCGGCCTGTGGCACGTCGTGACCGAGGGCCATGTCGTCACCGACTGGACGACCGCGCTGACCGCCGAGCACGGCAACGTCTTCGTGATGGTCGGCGTGGCGCTGATCGTCTTCCCCAAGCTGGCGCTCGGGCTCTCCGGCTTCGAGACCGGTGTGGCGGTCATGCCGCACGTGCAGGGCGACGCGGACGACACGGAGGAGCGGCCCGCCGGCCGTGTCCGCGAGACGAAGAAGCTCATGACCGCGGCCGCCGTGATCATGAGTGTCTTCCTGGTCTGCACGAGCTTCATCACCACCCTGCTCATCCCGGAGAAGGAGTTCGAGCCGGGCGGCGACGCCAACGGACGTGCTCTGGCGTATCTGGCGCACGACTACCTGGGGAACGCCTTCGGCACGGTCTACGACGTCTCCACGATCGCCATCCTCTGGTTCGCTGGCGCCTCCGCCATGGCCGGCCTGCTGAACCTGATGCCGCGCTATCTGCCCCGCTACGGCATGGCGCCGCACTGGGCCCGGGCGGTCCGCCCCATGGTCATCGTCTTCACCCTGGTCGGCTTCCTGGTGACCTGGATCTTCGACGCGGACGTCGACGCCCAGGGCGGCGCCTACGCGACGGGCGTCCTGGTCCTGATCAGCTCGGCGGCGATCGCGGTGACCATCGCCGCCCGCAAGGCAGGTCAGCGCGGCTGGACCATCGGCTTCGGCGTCATCTCGGCCGTCTTCCTCTACACCACCGTCCTGAACGTCGCCGAACGCCCCGACGGTGTGAAGATCGGCGCCTGCTTCATCGCGGCGATCATTCTCGTCTCCCTGCTGTCCCGCCTGGCCCGCGCCTTCGAACTACGGGTGACGAGTGTGCGGCTGGACGACATGGCGGAACGTTTCGTCCGGGACATCGCGCACCGCAGGATCCGTTTCATCGCCAACGAGCCCGACAAGCGGGACCTCACCGAGTACCGCGAGAAGATCGAGCAGATCCGCCACGACAACGACGTCCCCGCCACCGAGGACTTCGTCTTCGTCGAGGTGACGGTGACGGACCCCTCGGAGTTCGAGGCCGAACTGACGGTCCGGGGCGAGGTCATGCACGGCCGCTACCGCGTGCTGACCCTGGAGTCGTCCTCGGTCCCCAACGCGCTGGCCGCCCTGCTCCTGCACGCCCGGGACTCGACCGGCGCCGTGCCGCACATCTACTTCGAGTGGACCGAGGGCGGCCCCTTCGCCAACTTCCTCCGCTTCTTCCTCTTCGGCCAGGGCGAGGTCGCCCCCGTCACCCGGGAGGTCCTGCGCGAGGCCGAGAGGGACCGCGCCCGACGCCCCCGGGTGCATGTGGGCTGACCGCCCGCCGGGTTCCTCACCCGACGCGGAGTTCGGCGAGCTGGAGCCGGTACTTGCCGGACTCGTCCGAGGCGGGCCTGCCGAGCTTCGTGACCCTCAGCCGCAGGTACCGCCCGGTGCTGGAGGTGAGGGTAGAGGTCTGGGCGGCTCCGGGGCTCGGGCGAGGGCGGCCACCGGGGCGCGATGACGCGCTCACCTCCGCGCGTCCGCCCACCGCGATCTTCGCCGGCGCGGACGTCGCCGCGACCGGGGTCTTCCGGGCCGCCGCCGAGCTGGGCCTGCGCGTTCCCGACGACCTCTCGCTCGCCGGCTACAACAACACCTCGGTCGCCGCACTGGAACCGGTCAGCCTGACCAGCGTCGACCAGGCGGGCGCGATGATGGGCGAGACGGCCGCCCGGCTGCTGCTGGAGCGGCTGGAGAAGCGGCGCGACCGCGCCGTCGTCATGGCCTCGACGCCGCACCTGGTCACGCGCGGCAGCACCGCGCCGCCGCGCGGCTGACCGCGTCCGTTCGACGCGCGGGGCGCCCCCTCCTCGCAGTTGAGCAGCGGTTGAGTCGTTTCAAACGTGGAACGTTCCACACGTACCGTCAGCAGGGAGCCGGTGTCAGCCGCTTCGCCGGGGTCGGCCGGGGTCACGGGCCCGGCGGGTCATCCCGTCTCCAGATCCGCGCCGTTCCAGACGAAGCGGGCGCTGGTGACCGCGTCGTCGTGCCCGTCGGTGAGGAGTTGGTGGACGGCGATGCCGGGCAGCTCGCCGTAGGTGCACCACTCGTGGTCGGAGGTGATCATCAGGTCCAGGTCGAGCGCGGTGAGCAGGGCGAAGACCTGGCCGCGGTTGACGGTGTCGACGCCGACGAAGACCTCGTCCAGCAGGATCGGCCGGGGCGCCAGGGGCACCGCCTCGTAGTGCGCGGCGACGGCGGCGAACAGCGGCAGGTGCAGGGCGATGGCCTTCTCACCTCCGGAGAGCGCGCCGTGCAGCTTCTTCGTCAACGGCTGCCAGCCGGTGCCACCGGCCCGGTCGAGGTGGACGGTGAAGCGGTGCCAGGCGGTGTAGTCGAGCACCTCGCCGAGCTGTTCCTCCCAGGTCACGGCCGTGTCGCTGCCCCCGGCCTCCCCGATCCGGGCACGGAGGAAGGCGTGCAGGGCCTCCCGGTCGGACTCGGTGACCCGGCCGGGATCCTTCAGCAGCAGCTCCCGGGCGGTGCGGGTGCTGTCCGGCAGGTCCGGCCGGACGTCCCAGACGAGCCGGACGGCGACTCGGGAAGCGGTACGGACCCGCTCCAGGTGCTCGTTCATCCGGTCGACGAGTTCACCGGCCCGGCGGATGAGGACCGCGAGATGGCGGCGGACGTCCCCGGTGAGGATCTGGTCGAACAGATGCCGCTCGCCGCCGGTGAGGTCGTCGCGGCTGCTGTCGCGCTGCCGGGCGAGCGCGCGGAGCAGTCCCGTCGCTCCCACGCGTACGCCGTCCAGGCCGGCGCTGAAGACCAGGACGTCGTCGTCGGCCGCCAGGTCCAGGTCGGCGCGGGCACCCAGGTGCCGGCGTGCCTCGTGGACCGCTTCCGAGAGGCGGGTCGCGGCCTCACCCAGGTGGCGTGGGGCGTACGGGAGCGCGGGCCACTTCGCCGCGATGGCACGGGCCGTCTCCAGCACGGCCCCGGGGTCGTCCCCGGCGTCCGGTCCGGGTGCGACACCGGCGTCCGGTCCGGGGGCGATGCCCGCGTCCTCGGCCAGCCCGGCCAGGCACAGATGCAGGAGCCGGTGCGCGGCGCGGTCCCGGGCCAGGACGGCCTGTTCGTGTCGTGCGGCGTCCTGTCCGCTGACGGCCCGCAGCCCGCCGGCACGGCCCTCCAGCCGGAGCTGGAGATCGGCCGCCCGGGCGACCGCCTCCCGGCAGCGGCGCAGTTCCTCACGCGCCTCGGCGAGCCGCGCGACGATCTGCCGGTGGTCCGCGCCGGTCCCGGCCAGCGCCGCCTCCAGGCGCGCCCGCAGAGCCGCCGCCTCCGCCTCGGCCGCCGCCGCGTCCCCGGCCTGTTCGTCGGCCACCTGCCCCGACCTGGCCGCGTGTGCGGCCGCCTGCCGGGCCGCGTCGGCCGCGCCGTGCGCGGCGAGGCGGGCGTCCACCCAGCCGTCGGCGGTGTCCCGGAACCGGCCGAGAGCGGCGTCGAGCGCCCGCAGCCGGCCGCGGTCGGCGGGCAGCTCGTGCTCCGCGGCCCGGCGGGAGAGCTCGCGCAGGGCGCCCGCGACCGCGTCCTCGCACCGCGCCAGCCGGCCGGCGGCGTGGCGTACGGCGTCGTCGTGGGCGGCCACCGCCTCCTCGGCCCGGTCCCGTTCGCGGCGCGGCGCGTCGAGTTCCCGGTGGCCGGGGCGGGCGGCGAGGTCGGCGTCCAGCCTCGCCCGGCGGGCGGCGATCTCGCGCGAGCGGTCGTCGAGCGCGGCGAGGGAGGCGCTGGTGCGGGTGATGCCGTCGGTGAGTGCGGCGATCGCGCGCTGCCGGGCCCGCTGCCGGGCGGCGGCGCCGATGTAGACCGGTTCCGGCTTGCTCCAGGAGCCGGTGGCCAGGGCCAGACGCCAGGCGCCCTGGGCGGACACGGCCGCCGCGTGGCCGTCGGGCAGGCCCGCTCCGAACGCGACACCGGCGAGGATCCGGTTCACGGTGTCGACGGGGACCGGGATGCCCTCCTCGGGCCGCAGCACCGCCAGCAGGCTGTGCCCCGGGGCGGCGACGGCCAGGGCGGACTCGGCGCGGGTGTCGTGCCCGGGCAGCGTGATCCCGCCGTAGGGGCCGACCCAGGCGTCCAGGAGACCGGACGCCTCCAGCGCGGCTTCCACGGCGGCCTGGACGGGCATCGGGACGCCTTCGCGGAAGGCGATCAGCCGCCACAGGGGTGCTCCCGCGGTGGCCGACCGGACGGTGGTGCGGGTCGCCGGGGCCGGTGGCGGCAGATCGGGCTCGTCGCCGAGGCGCCGCACCTCCTCCACGAGCCTGCCCCGCTCGTCCCACAGGCCGGGACGGGCGGCCCGTACGGTGGCCTCCGCGGTGGCGATCTCCCGTTCCGACGGGCGGGCGGCCGCTTCGACCAGGGCCGTCACCTCGGACTCGGCCGCCGCGCTCGCCGCGAGTTCCCCGGGGTCGGCGATACGCAGTTCCGTACAGCTCGCGGCCCAGGCGAGCAGCCGTTCGCCCTGGGCGGCCAGGGCGGTGTCCCAGGCGCCGGCGGCCTCGTCCAGCAGGGCGCTCGCCTCCGCGAGCCGGGCCCGGGCCTCGTCCAGCAGATCCTCGGCGGCGTCCCGGTCGCGTACCGCGCGGTCGTGCTCGTCCATCGCCCCGGTGACGGCGGTGAGCTGCTGCCGCCGGGCGGTGACCGCGCGGCGCAGCAGCAGGCGGGCCTGCCGGGCCCCGCTCTCGCCCGCCGGGTCGTCCGCGGCCCGCCGCGGGTCGTCGGTGGCGCCGAGGAGAGTGCCGGCCTCGTCGTGGACGGACTCCAGCCCGGCCGGCCGGGCCGATCCGCGTGCTTCCTCGGCGGCGGCGCGCGCGTGCTCGTCGAGGGTGCGGGCCCGGCCCGCCGTCCCGTCGGCGTGCGCGCGGTCCTGCTCCGCCGCCGCCCGAGCGGCCCGGGCGAGGGCGCGCCGACGGGCGGCGGCGGCCGCCGCGTCCTCGGTGCGGCGGCGGAGGCGGTCCGGTTCCTCGCCCCGCCCGTACGCCTCGCTCTGCCGCAGGCCCTCGACGGTCTCCTCCAGGGCGCGGGCCCGCCGTTCCTGTTCCTCGCGCAGGGCCCGGGCCGACTCGCGCTGGGCGAGGGCCTGCGCGAGCTCCTCGGCGCTCTTCCGGGCGGCGCGGGTGAGGTCGTCCGTCTCGGCGGTGGCCTCGATCAGCGCGGCCGCTCCGGCGCGCAGGACCCGTCGCGCGTACGCCCGCTGCCCCTGGGCGAGGGTCTCGGCCGCCGCCACCTCGTCGTCGAGCCGGCGGAGGTGTTCGCGCTGACGGTCCAACTGTTCGAAGCCCGCGGCGAGTTCGGCGATCTCGCCCTCGCCCAGGGGTGGCAGGGCACGGGACAGCAGGGTGGAGAGCAGCGACGGGTCGAGGCGTTCGGAGAGTTTGGGCTGGCGCAGCTGGAGCAGGGCGGACAGCAGTGACTCGTAGCGCTGCTCGCCCATCCCGGCGAAGAGCGCACGGCGTACGGCGGTGCGGTGGCCGGTGGCCGAGGTGTGCACCTCGCCCCTGTCGCCGAGGGCTTCGGCGAGGGCGGCGCGGGTCAGCGGCTGTCCCGCCTCGTTGACGAGGAGTACGCCGTCGGGACGGGCGATCCGGGCGCCGGTGGTGAAGTAGTCGGCGTGCACCCCGGTGGTGTGCACGCTCGCCTGCAGCCGGGCCCCGCAGCCGAAGAAGCGCTCGGTGCCGTCGTCGTCGACGCGGCGGAACTCCATCCAGACGTACCCGACGCGGGTCTTGCCGGTGGCGCCCTCGCCCAGCAGGTTCCAGTGCATGGTGCGTTCCGAACCGCCGAACGTGGAGAGGCGGTTGGGGCGGAGGCTGGCGTCGAAGAGGAAGGGCAGCAGCAGTTCGAGGGCCTTGGACTTGCCCGAGCCGTTCTGGCCGCGCAGCAGCAGGCGGCCCCGGTGGAAGGTGAACGTCTCGTCGTAGTAGCGCCAGACGTTGAGGATGCCCGCACGGTGCGGCTGCCAGCGGCCGCCGGGTGTGTCCGCCGCTCGCGCCGCCGGGCGCGCGGGCTCGGTGGCCTCGGGCCGCCGGGGCAGGGGAAGCTCTGTCAGGCTCACTGCTCGTCTTCCTCTGTCTTCGCTGACTTCTCTGTTTCCGGGGTGCCCGGGGCCGGACACGTCGTCCCCGTCAGGCGGTAGCGGTGTGCGGCCGGGCGGGCGAGGGTGCGGCCGGCGGCGCGGTGGGCCAGGCCCATGTCGCACAGCACGTCCACGGCGTCGTCGGACAGACGGGCGCCGCCGTCCTCCTCGGGCCGGTAGGTCCTGGCCCAGCGGGGGAAGCGGCGCAGCAGGTCGGTGCCGGCCTCGGCGAGCTGCTCGGGGAGGAGTCCGGCGGGCTCGGCGCACAGGGGTTCCAGGAGGAGCAGCGCGGCGACCCGGGCGGTGGAGGTGTCGTCGGGGAAGCGGACGTCGGTGGCCAGCGCGTCCGGGTCGACGAGCAGGAAGCCCTCGGCACGGTCCTCCAGCAGGAAGCCGGCCTGTTCGGCCGAGCGGCGCAGGGTCTGGCGTCCGGCCGGGGAGGTGACGTAGGCCAGTTCCTCGCCGGTGAGGTCCGACCGGTACAGGACAGGGTCGTCGAAGAGGCGGCGCAGCACGGAGTGCCGCAGCCGCCGACCGTGCCGGGCGTCCGGGGCGGCCGTCCCGGCGTGCTCGTCGTCGGCCGTGCCGTCGCCGGTGTCCGTGCCGTCGTGGCGGCGTTCGCGCACCAGTCCGGTGAGGAGGTCGCCGAAGCGGGCGGGCATCTCGTCCGGGGGTACGGCGGGGCGGGCGGCGCCGACCGGCGCCGCGGGCAGACGCGTCAGCAGCGTGGTGTCCACGCGGTAGAGCACCGTGGCGTGCGGGGACGCGGCATACGCCTCGGTCGACCCGTCCACCGCGTGCAGCACGCCGTACGACTCCAGCAGTCCCAGCACGTCCACGAAGGCCGTCCGTTCCGCGCGGCGGGCCGGGTCGAACGCGGGCAGGGCCGGGTCGGCGGCCGTGGCCCGGACGACACGGTCGGCGAGCATGCCGACGGTCGTCATCGGTGCCGTCAGCAGTTCGGCCGCGGTCACGCACAGCAGTACGTAGCGGCGGCGGTCGAAGGGGGCCCGGCCCGCTCGCGCGGCGCGGGCCGGGCGGGAGCCGTCCGGGTCGGCGCGGACCTTGACGAGGCGCGCGTAGCCGCGGCGGGGTTCCACCAGCAGGGTCCAGCCGCAGGTGTGGTCGAACCAGCGGGCCACCGGCTCGCGGCGGCGGCGTACGAGGGCGAAGCCGGCCGGGTCGGAGGTCTCGGTGAGCAGGGGGCGGGCGAGCAGGATACGGACGGCGCGGGAGACCTCCTCCCGCTCGGTGGCGGCCAGTTGGTTGGCGAGGCTGCTCATCCGGCCGTCTCCCGGCGCAGGGCGGACGAGTGGCCGGCCGGGAAGGCGGCCACAGGCACGTCGGAGGACGGTGGCAGGGGCGGCCGGGCGGCGGGGGCCGGGAGGTGTCCGGGGTGGGTGCCTCGCAGCGGCGGTCCGGCGGGCTGCCCGGTCCGCACCGAGGGCTGTGCCCATGGCTGCCGGGCGGGTGCCGGCTCCGCCGACGGCGGGGCCGGGGGTGTCGCCGGGGGTGTCGCCGCCCCGCCGGCCTCCGTGATGCGGACGACGTAGTCCGGTCCGGCCAGCGTGCCCCTCGCCGTGCGCAGCAGGGCGGTACGGGCGTCGGAAGGCGGGGCCAGGACGATCTCCACCCGGCCGTCGCCCGTGGTGGCGCGCCGCAGGCCGGCCGTGTCCGGCCGGGTGGACAGGGCGCGGCCGAGCAGATCCAGCAGGCGGTCGAAGACCGCGGGTTCCAGCTCGCCGAAGGCGGACAGCCGCACCGGGCCGCGGGTCCGCAGCATCCGGCAGGCCAGGGCGAGTTCGGCCCGTTCCGCGCGGGCCCGCTCGGCACGCTCCGCCCTGACCGCCGTGACGTCGCGCACCCGGGCCGTCCGGGTGAAGCGCTCCGTGCGTCCGCTGCTCCGCAGCAGCGCCGACACCTCCACCGGCGGGGTCTCGGCCCAGGAGCGGGACGAGGGGACCAGTTCCGGGTCGGGGTGGGCGAGGTGTGCGTGCCGTGCCGGGCCCAGCCCGAAGGCCGCCGACCACAGCCGGTGCAGGTCCTCCTCCGCCGGGGCCGCGGCGAACCAGCGCGCCAGTTCCCGGAAGTCCTGCGCGGCGCCGGAGGAGGGGCGGCGCGAGGCGTCGATCCGCTCCAGGGCCTCCAGGAGCGAGACGACGGCCCGGCGGGCGATGTCGTGCAGCCGCTCGATCCGGGGCCGCGCCCCGTCCTCCGGCCGGAACCACGACCGCAGCACGGCCCAGCGGGCGCGGCGGTTCTCCAGCCAGGCCGCCGTGCGGTCCGGGCCGGCCGACGGCAACGGTTCGGCCCCGCGCAGCGCCCGCTCGCGCAGGCCCGCGCTTCCCCGTTCCTCGACCCGGGCCACGGCGGCGGCGACCGCCCGTCCGCGTCGGTCGAGGTCGGCCAGGAACTCCTGGAGGTGGGCGACGGTGGCGGCCTTGACCTCGCGGAACGCCTCAGGGTCGGCGCTCCCGTCGCGCAACAGCCGCTGCAGTTCGCCGTTGAACGCCGTGGCGTTCTCCACCAGGGTCTCCATGTGGCCCTCCAGCTCGCGCAGGGCGGTGGAGATCCGGCGGTCGGCCGAGGCGGGTTCGCCGGACAGCAGGCACAGCTCGTCGAGCCGGTCGGCGATCGCGTCCAGCACGGCCGTCCGCGGCGCCCCCGCGGAGCCGAGAACCTCCAGCGTGCGCCGGACCCCCGCGAGGGCGGCCTCGCCCCGGAGGGTCAGCGCGTACCGCGGGGTGTGGCGCTCGCGTTCCTCGGCCGTGGGTTGGTGCGGCTGGTGCTCCTCGGCAGTGCGGTGGTGCGCCTTGTGCTCCTCGACCGTGGGGTGGTGCGGCTCGTGCTCCACCGCCGCAGGGTGGTGCTCCGCGTGGTGGTCGTGCAGCACGTCCAGCAGTTCCCACCGCACGAGTCTCCCCAGCGTCTCGTGCAGTTCACCGTCCTCGGCCGCCGTCGCCCGGTCCGCCCGGCGCAGCCACGCACGGACCGCGTCGGGCCCCAGCTCCGTCTCCAGATGCTCGGCGGCCGCGCCGAAGGCGTCCAGGACCGCTCCGTCCAGGTCGGGTGTCTCCCCCGTCGTGAACCGGAACATCTCGGGTGGAACCCTGCGCACGCCCGTCGTCCTCCCCACCGCCTCGCCGGCATCCGGATCCCACCGTAGAGGGCGGCACGGTCAATCAGAAACGAGCGCCCGAGGGGGGTTTCATCCGGCGGGGCGCTGCCGGTCCGGATGCGCGCCGGTCCGGGGGGCGCGACCGGCGGGGACCGTGGGCCGTGTGTGCGGGGCGCGGGCGGCCAGCGCTTCGAGCAGCAGGCCGACCGCGTCCTCGAAGGAACTGGTGGCCATGGCCGGCAGCTCATGGCGTACGGCGGTCAGGGCGGGGTGGGACGCCGGGTCCGTCCCCTGGTAGACGTCCCGCCACGCCCGGTCGTCGGCCTCGCGCCGCTCGCGCGGGAGGGCCTGGTAGGCGGCCTCCATGGCGGCGTGGGCGAGCACGGTGTCGATGAACGTCCGGTACAGCCGGGTGGCGTCGGCCGTCCCGAAGCCCGCGGCGAGCAGCACCCCGATGCCGGTGTCGACGGCGCGGATCTCGTGGGGGCGCCGGGTCACCCGGTAGGAGGCGAAGGCCGCCGCGCGGGGGTGGGCGAGGTAGCCGTCGCGCACGCGCAGGGCGATCTCGCGCAGGGCCGCCACCCAGTCGTCGCCGGGGACGAAGCCCGCCATCGCGTCGCCGATGATGCGGTCGGCGATGGCGAGCACCAGGTCGTCGGTGCCGTGGAAGTAGCGGTAGAGGGCGCTGGGGTCGCAGCCGAGGGCGGTGCCGAGGCGGCGCACGCTGAGCGCCTCCGGGCCGTGCTCGCCGACGAGTCGCAGCGCGGTGTCCACGATCAGTTCCTCCGACAGCACGACGCCGGAGCGGGTGGGGCGGCGGCGTCGGCGCTCCTGGGGGACACGGCCGGCCATGGCGGGGCTCCTGTCGGTCGGGGTGGCGTACCGGCATGGAACGGGCCCGGGCCCCTTATGTCAACAGCATTGACGCAAGAAGAACGCCGGGTGTTCCATCACAGTCCCGCGCGGCTCCACCCTCGTCCCCGTCCCACGAGGAGCCTTCCATGGCATCCACTCCACTGCGTCGCTCACTCGGCGTGATCGACGGCGTCGCCATCGCCGCCTCCAGCACGGCCGCCACCACCAGCATCGCCATCGGCATGGGCACGGTCGCGGCCATCGTGGGGCTGCAGGGCCCGGCGCTCCTGCTCCTCGCGTTCCTGCCCGTCCTCGGCATCGCCACCGCCTACGCCCGGCTCAACCGCTCGGAGCCCAACTGCGGCAACGGCTACACCTGGGTCGGCCGGACCCTCGGCCCCTGGCCCGGCTTCCTGACCGGCTGGGTCACCCTCGTCGGCTCGGTCGTCTTCTGCGCCTACACCAGCGCCGTCATGGGCTCGGTCGTCCTGATCTTCGCCAACAAGGCCGGTCTGACCGGCCTGGCGGGCATCGCCCTCGATCCGGCGTCCACGGGGGTGAGCACGGCCGTCGGACTGGTGCTGCTGCTCGGTCTCACCGCGCTCGCCGTCACCGGCACCCGTGCCACGACCCGCTTCCAGTTCGCGCTGCTGGTCTTCGAGTACGCGGTGCTGATCGGCTTCTGCGGCCTGGCGCTCCTCACCGGGGACCAGCCCTTCTCCTTCTCCTGGTTCAACCCCTTCGAGATCCCCGACGGCACCACCTTCGCCCAGGGCATGGTCCTCGCGGTGTTCTTCTTCTGGGGCTGGGACGCCGCGTTCAGTGTCAACGAGGAGACCAGGAGGCGGGACGACGCCGCCCGCGGCGGCCTGATCGCCCTGTTCGCCATGCTCGGGCTGTTCCTCTTCGCCTCCGTCGCCTTCCAGCGGGAGATGAGCCTCGGCGAGCTGATCAAGAACGGCCCGCAGGCCCTGCCGTACCTCGGGCAGAAGCTGGCCGCCGAGCCCTGGGCCACGCTGCCCCTGGTCGCCCTGATGTTCTCCGCCGCCGCCTCCGTGCAGTCCACCCTGATCCCGACCGCACGCGGGCTGCTCGCGATGGGCCGGGACCGCACGATGGGCCCGCTGTGGACCCGGGTGCACCCGCGCTACGGCACCCCCGCCGCCGGCACGGTCGTCGTGCTGTCCGTGGCCGCCGCGATCGCTCTGCTGGCCGTCGCCCTCCCCCGGCTGAGCGACATGCTGCTGGCCGCCGTCAACGCGATCGGGCTGCTGGTCGCCCTCTACTACGGCCTCACCGCGCTCGCCTGCGCCGTCCGCTTCCGGTCCGCCCTGCGCGAGGGGCCGCGCGCGGCCGTGCTCTCGGTGGGGGTGCCCGGGGCGTCCGGGCTGGTGCTGCTGGGCCTCGGGGTGTACCTCGGGTACTCGTACCTGACGATGAGCGACCACTTCGAACTGAGCCCCGACAACGGGTGGTTCATGTTCTCCCTGCCCGCCGCCATCGTCCTGGCGGGTCTCGGGATGGCCGCCGTCGCCAAGTACGTCCGCCGGTCGCCGTACTTCGCGACCGGACGCGGCACCGACGCCGAGGCCATCAGCCTGCCCATGGACCGCACCGCCGTCTGAGCCCGACCCGTTCGCACGCGCCCCCTCCGCCCCCGCGTTCTCCTCTGGAGTCCTCCCCCATGCCGCAGTCCCAGGTCACGGGCCCCGCCGATCTCGTCCTCACCGGCGGGCCCGTCCACACCGTCGATCCCGCCCGCAGCCGTGCCACCGCCGTGGCCGTGCGCGGCGGGCGGATCATCGCCGTCGGCCACGACGAGGTGCACGCGCTCGTCGGGCCCGGCACCGAGGTCGTCGACCTCGCCGGAAGGCTGCTGCTGCCCGGCTTCCAGGACGCCCATGTGCACCCGCAGGGCGCGGGCCTGGAACTCGGCGCGTGCCACCTCGCCGACACCTCCGACCCCGCCGAGTACCTGCGGCGGATCCGGGCGTACGCCGACGCGCGCCCCGATGCCGCGTGGATCACCGGCGGCGGCTGGTCCCTGGAGTCCTTCCCCGGCGGCGCTCCCACGGCCGCCGCCCTCGACGCGGTCGTCCCCGACCGGCCCGTGTTCCTGCCCAACCGCGACCACCACGGCGCCTGGGTCAACACCCGGGCCCTGGAGCGGGCCGGCATCGACGCCCGCACCCCCGACCCCGCCGACGGCCGCATCGAACGCGACGCCGACGGCAACCCCACCGGCATGCTCCAGGAGGGCGCCGTCCGTCTCGTGGGGCGGCTGGTGCCCGCACCCACCTCCGAGGAGCGGCTGACGGCCCTGCTGCGCGCCCAGGCCGTGCTGCACTCCCACGGGGTCACGGCCTGGCAGGACGCCCTCGTCGGCGCCTATGCCGACATGCCGGACCCGGCGCCCTCGTACCGCACGGCCGTGGACCGGGGGCTGCTCACCGCGCGCGTCGTCGGTGCCCTGTGGTGGGACCGGGAGCGCGGCGCCGAGCAGATCCCGGAACTCGTCGCACGGCGCGAGGAGTTGAGCGGGGGCCGGTTCCGCGCCGGCTCGGTGAAGATCATGCAGGACGGCATCGCCGAGAACCACACGGCCGCCATGCTCGACCCGTATCTCAAGGGCTGCGGCTGCGCCTCGGGCGGCAGAGGCATCAGTTTCGTCGAACCGGGCGAGCTGCGGAAGTACGTCACCGAGCTGGACGCGCTCGGTTTCCAGACGCACTTCCACGCCCTCGGCGACCGTGCGGTGCGCGAGGCGCTGGACGCCGTGGAGGCCGCCCGCACCGCCAACGGCCGGCGCGACACCCGCCACCACCTGGCGCACCTTCAGGTCGTCCACCCCGACGACGTGCCGCGCTTCCGGGCACTCGGCGCCACCGCCAACCTGCAGATGCTGTGGGCCGCCCACGAACCGCAGATGGACGAACTCACCCTGCCCTTCCTCGGCCCCGAACGAGGCGCCCGGCAGTACCCGTTCGGCGATCTGCTGCGCGCCGGGGCCACCCTGGCGGCGGGCAGCGACTGGCCCGTCAGCAGCCCCGATCCGCTCCAGGCCGTCCATGTCGCCGTCAACCGTCGCTCCCCCGACGCCCCGGAGGGCACTCCGGAGTTCCTGCCGGGACAGCGCCTCGACCTCGGCGCCGCCCTCGCCGCGTACACGGCCGGCAGCGCCTACGCCAACCATCTCGACGCCCTGACCGGCAGCATCACCGTCGGCAAGGCGGCCGACCTGGTGGTCCTCGACCGCGACCCGTTCGCGGGGCCGCCCGAGGACATCGCCGCCACCCGGGTCCTGCAGACCTTCGTGGACGGGGAACGCGTGCACGCCGCCCCGGACGCCTGAGACGCACGGCTCCCGGCAGCCCTCGGCCGGGAGCCGCAGCGGCATCACGGTTCGGTACCGAGCCTTGACGACAGCCGTGTGACTGCGTAGACATGACTACGCAGACATGACAGCGCAGTCAGAAATGCTGTCTGACATCATTGGGCTGTTCGTGACGGTCACCGGGGAGGGCACCATGACGCGAGGACAAGGGCGGGGCGGCAGCCACGCCGCGCCGAGCAGCACGGATGTCGCCAGGCTGGCCGGAGTCTCGCAGAAGACCGTGTCGAGGGTCTTCAATGACGAGCCGTACGTCTCCGCGGACGTGCGCAGAAGGGTCACGGAGGCCGCCGAGCAGCTCGGATACCGGCGTAACAACGCCGCCCGGGCGCTCGCCTCGGGGCGGACCCGCTCCATCGGGGTGGTCACCCTCGGGACAGCCCTGTACGGTCCCGCCTCGCTGCTCATGGGGGTCGAACGGGTCGTCCGCGACACGGGCTACGCGCTGCGCGTGGTCAACACCGTGGAGGGCGATCCGGCCGGTGTCGCGGGAGCCGTCGACTCACTGCTCGACCAGGGCGTGGACGGCATCGTCATCTCCGAGCCGATCGAAGAGGAGGCGGCGGGCGGCGACGCGGCTCTGCGGGTCACCGTGCCGGTGCTGGTCATCGGCGCACCGCCGTTCGTCACCGCGCCCACCGTGCTCAGCGCCGGGGACGGTGCCGACCTGATGGCGCGCACCGCCACCGCGCATCTGCTGGAGCTGGGCCACACCACGGTCCATCATCTGGCGGGCCCGCAACGCTGGTACGCCGCCAGGGACCGCATGGAGGCGTGGCGGGCGACGCTCACCGCACACGGGCGGGACGTTCCCGAGGTCGTCCGGGGCGACTGGTCGGCCGCGTCCGGGTACGCGGCCGGACGGGAGCTGGCCGGGAACCGTGACGTCACCGCGGTCTTCGCCGCCAACGACGACATGGCCATCGGTCTGATCCGGGCGCTGACGGAGGCCGGGCGACGGGTTCCGGCGGACATCAGTGTCGTCGGCTTCGACGACATTCCCGTCGCCGCCTATGTGACACCTCCCCTGACCACGGTGCGGCATCCGTTCGACGCCGTGGCGCAGGAGGGACTCAAACGTCTCGTCCACGCCATCGAGAACCCGGGCACGGACCCCTTGCCGCCGAGCGACCCACCGGTCGACCTCGTCGTCCGCGCCTCGACCGCGCCCCCGCCGAGCCGGAGGACCCCGGCCCGCGGCCGGCGCGCCGCCCCCCGCGTCCGTGTGGGCACGCCCGCCTCGCAGCCGACCGGAGGCGCCGCCCCACAGCACTGACACCGCCCGCCCACCCGGACGTTCACCACGCACGGCCGGCGCGTGACCCTCCGACAGAGCCGCTGTACCCGTCACGCCCCGCCACTCCGGCGCGCCCCGCATCCGGGCCGCCCCGCACCGGGCAGTGCGCCCGAGCCGACTCCGCGCACCCGCCCGGGTACTCGCCCCGCTCCATCCGGCCGCGACCCGACGCCGTACCAGCACGTACCCGCAGCATCCGGTACGCGCCCCGGCCGCGACCACGCAGCCGCGGGACCGGCCCACGGGCCCTCGAACCAGTTCCTCGCGGCAGCCCCTTCGGTTTTCCCACATCTCCGCACGCCGTCATCACGCGTGCCGCCACCATCGCCACCGGCGGGAGTTCACCATGCCCAGAAACGCGTCCACCTTCGCCTCGTCCGCCATGAGCCGTCGGTTCTTCCTCACCACGACGGGTGCCCTGTCGCTCGGGGCGGCCCTCACCGCCTGCGGCGGCGGTGACGACTCCTCCGGCTCCTCCGGCAGCGCCAAGCCGGTCAGCCAGGCCGACATCGACAAGGCGATGAAGACACCGACCGAGCTGACGTTCTGGACGTGGGTCCCGAACATCGCCAAGGAGATCGCGCTCTTCGAGAAGAAGTACCCGGCCGTCAAGATCAAGGTCGTCAACGCCGGCCAGGGCACCCCGCAGTACACCAAGCTGCGTACCGCTCTGAAGGCGGGCAGCGGCGCCCCGGACATGGTGCAGATCGAGTACCAGGCCATCCCGACGTTCACCATCACCGACAGCCTGCTGGACCTGCGGCCGTACGGCGCCGCCAAGCTCAAGGACCGGTTCGTCGACTGGACCTGGGGCCAGGTCAGCGGCGCCAAGGGCGAGGTCTGGGCGATCCCGCAGGACACCGGGCCGATGGGTCTGCTGTACCGCAAGGACATCTTCGACAAGCACGGCATCGACGTGCCGGGCACCTGGGACGAGTTCGCCGAGGCGGCCCGCAAGCTCCACAAGGCCGACCCGGACGTGTACCTCACCAACCTCGCGCCCAGCCAGCCCGCCGCCTGGCACGGACTGCTGTGGCAGGCCGGCGCCAAGCCCTACACGACCTCCGGCAAGGGCGACATCACCATCAGCGTCGACGACGCCGTCTCCAAGAAGCTCGGCGCGTACTGGGGCGGACTGGCGAAGGAGGGCGTGGTCAGCACCGACCCGGACTTCACCGACGGCTGGTACGCCGGGCTGAACAAGGGCAAGTACGCCACCTGGATCACGGCCGCCTGGGGCCCGGCCTTCCTCTCCGGCTCGGCCAAGGCCACCGCCGGCAAGTGGCGCGCGGCCCCGCTCCCCCAGTGGGACGCGGCCAAGCCCAGCGCGGGCAACTGGGGCGGCTCGACCACCGCCGTCATCCGCTCCACCAAGAACCCCGTCGCGGCGGCCGTGTTCGCGCAGTTCCTCAACAGCGACCCCACCACCGCCAAGATGTTCGCCACCGAGCAGTTCTTCTTCCCGGCGACCAAGGCCCTGCTCGCCGACCAGGACTTCGTGTCCGACGCGCCGTCCTTCTACGGCGGCCAGAAGGTCAACCAGGTCTTCGCCGACGTCAGCGCCACCGTCGACCCCTCCTTCCAGTGGCCGCCGTTCCTCGACCAGGCGGCGACCGACTGGACCGAGACCGTGGGCAAGTCCCTCGCCGACAAGAAGGACACGGTCGCCGCCCTCGGCCAGTGGCAGTCCCGCCTGACCACGTACGCCAAGGGCCAGGGCTTCACCGTCAAGGGGTCCTGAGATGGCCACCACCCCTGCCACCGCCCCGGGCCGCTCGCGGCCCGGGGGCACCCGGCGCCGCCGCTCGGCGGGACCCCTCTTCGTCGCCCCGTTCCTGGTGCTGTTCCTGCTGCTGTTCCTCGCGCCGCTGGTGTACGCCGCCTACCTGAGCCTCTTCCAGACCCGGCTGATCGGCGGAACGGTCTTCGTCGGCCTCGACAACTACGTCCAGGCCTTCGGCGACTCCCAGTTCCTGCACGGAGTGGGCCGCGTCGCCCTGTTCTTCCTGGTGCAGGTGCCCGTGATGCTGCTGCTGGCCCTGCTGTTCGCGCTCGCGCTCGACAGCGGCCTGCTGCGCGTGTCCCGTGTCATCCAGCTGGGCATCTTCGTCCCCTACGCCGTCCCCAGCGTGGTCGCCACGCTGATGTGGGGCTACCTGTACGGCCCGGACTTCGGGCCGTTCGCCCAGCTGGGCCGCAACCTGGACCTGCCGGTCCCGAACTTCCTCGGCGAGAGCTGGATGCTCGGCAGCCTCGCGAACATCGTGACCTGGGAGTTCGTCGGCTACAACATGATCATCCTGTACGCCGCCCTGCGCACGGTCCCGTCCGAGCTGTACGAGGCGGCCGCGATGGACGGCGCCGGGGCCTGGCGCATCGCCTGGTCGATCAAACTCCCGGCGCTCCGCCCGGCGTTGCTGCTCACCCTGCTGTTCTCCGTGATCGGCAGCTTCCAGCTGTTCAACGAGCCGAAGCTGCTCAAGGACCTCGCCCCGGACGTGATCAGCAGCTCGTACACCGCCAACCTCTACGCCTACACGCTCGCCTTCACCGGCCAGCAGGTCAACTACGCGGCCACGGTGTCCTTCCTCCTCGGCCTCGTCATCGTGATCGCCTCCTACGGCGTCCTGCTCACGGCGAACCGCAGGAGGACACCATGACGACGACCACCCCCGCGCCCACGGTCACCGCGGCGGCGAAGAAGCCGGCACGCCTCGCGTACCGCAAGAGCCGCCCGGAGCGCCGCAGCACCCCGCTGACGATCGCCATGCTGGCCGCCCTGGCGTACTTCCTGCTTCCCCTCTTCTGGCTGCTGATCGCCTCGACCAAGAGCACACAGGATCTGTTCAACAGTTTCGGCCTGTGGTTCTCGGACGCCCCGCAGCTGCTGACGAACATCAAGGAGACCTTCACCCAGAGCGACGGGGTCTTCGTGCGCTGGCTGCTGAACACGGTCCTCTACGCCGGGGTCAGCTCGGTCGGGGCCGCGCTGCTGGCGGCCGCCGCCGGATACGGCTTCGCCAAGTACCGCTTCCGCGGCGACCGTCTCGCCTTCAACCTGGTCCTCGGCGCGGTCATGGTGCCCACGACCGCGCTGGCCATCCCGACCTATCTGCTGTTCGCGCAGGCGGGTCTGGCCAACACCCCCTGGGCGATCATCCTGCCCTCGCTGGTGAACCCGTTCGGCCTCTATCTGATGCGCGTCTACGCCGCGGACTCCGTCCCCGACAGCATCCTGGAGGCCGCCCGGATCGACGGCGCCGGGGAGGCCCGGATCTTCTTCGGGATCGCCCTGCGGCTGATGGCTCCCGGAGTGGTGACGGTCCTGCTGTTCACGCTGGTGGCGACCTGGAACAACTACTTCCTGCCGCTGATCATGCTCAACGACCCGGATCTGTACCCGATCACGGTCGGCCTGGCCTCCTGGGCCGCGCAGGCGCAGAACGGCGGGGCCGGCGCCAGCAGCGACCTGCTCGCCCTGGTCGTGACCGGCTCCCTGATCTCGATCGTCCCGCTGGTCGTGGCCTTCCTCATGCTCCAGCGGTACTGGCAGAGCGGTCTGGCCGCCGGCGGCGTCAAGCAGTAGGGCCACCGGCCCGCGTACCACTCCCCCCACTCTTTCTCTCGGAGGTTCTTCTTCATGGCGGCTCTGCCTGACCGCGTGCTGTTCGGTGCCGCGTACTACCACGAGTACCAGCCGTACGAACAGCCCGCCGAACGCCTCAAGACCGACCTGGACCTGATGGCCGACGCGCATGTCTCCGTCATCCGGGTCGGCGAGTCGGTGTGGTCCACCTGGGAGCCGGAGAACGGGACGTTCGACCTCGACTGGCTCCAGCCCGTGCTGGACGGGGCCCACGAGCGGGGCATCTCGGTCGTGCTCGGCACCCCGACCTACGCGGCCCCGCCGTGGCTGGCCCGGCAGTACCCGGAGATCACGGCCGAGCGGCGCACCGGTGAGCGCATGGGCTGGGGCGCACGCCAGGAGATCGACTTCACCCACCCGGCGTTCCGTTTCCACGCCGAGCGGGTCATTCGCAAGGTCGTCGGCCGGTACGCCGGCCACCCCGCCGTCATCGGCTTCCAGGTCGACAACGAACCCGGGCTGCACCTCTTCCACAACCACGGTGTCTTCCAGCGCTTCGTGGACCATCTGCGCGAGAAGTACGGCGACGTGGAGACCCTCAACCGCGAGTGGGGCCTGGTCTACTGGTCCCACCGGCTCTCCACCTGGGCCGACCTGTGGACGCCGGACGGCAACGAGCAGCCCCAGTACGACGTCGCCTGGCGGGAGTTCCAGGCCCGGCAGGTCACCGAGTTCATCGGCTGGCAGGCCGACCTCGTCCGCGAGTACGCCTCGCCCGAGCAGTTCGTCACCACCTGCATCTCCTACACCCGTCAGGGCGTGGAGGACGACGAGCTGACCAACCGCCTCGACATCGCCTCCGGCAACCCGTACTACGACATGCAGGACGGCCTGCTCCTGCCGGACCCCACCCCCGAGGGCCACGAGCAGAAGTGGAAGACCACCGGCGTGTGGTCGCTGTACCAGACCGCCGACTGGATGTTCTCCTCCCTCCAGGAGCCGTTCCTCGTCACCGAGACCAACGCCGGCTCGATCGGCATGGCGTGGGACAACCGCCCCGGCTACGACGGCCAGTGGCGGCAGGCCGCCTGGGCGCTCGTCTCCCGCGGCGCGCGGATGATCGAGTACTGGCACTGGCACACCCTGCACTTCGGCGCCGAGACCTACTGGGGCGGCATCCTCCCGCACACCGGACAGCCCGGCCGCACGTACGCCGAACTCGCGCGGCTCGGCGCGGAGTTCGAGGCGGCGGGGCCGCTCGTCGCCGGTCTCGAACCGGACGCCGACATCACGATGGTGTACTCGACGCCCAGCAAGTGGCTCATGCAGAAGTACCCGCCGCTCGCCACCCCGGACGGCGAGCCGGACCCGGCCGCCTACCACCGCATCTTCGACCCGTTCTACCGGGGCGCGTTCGAGGCGGGCCGCCAGGTCCGCATCGTCCACGCCCGTCAACTGCACGACCCGAGCGGCGAACGCGAGGGCCTGTCGCCGGAGGAGGCCGTGCGCCGCCACCCGGTCCTCGTCGTCCCCGCGCTGTACGTCGCCGCCGACGCCACCCTCGACTGGCTCGCCGCCTACGCCGACGCGGGTGGCCACCTCGTCCTCGGCCCGCGCACCGGCTACGCCGACCACGAGGCCCGCGCCCGCGCGGAACGGGCTCCCGGGCGCCTGACGGAGGCCGCGGGCGTCGGCTACGACGAGTTCAGCAACCTCACCCGGGAGGTGCCGGTCCGTTCGGCGCCGGGCGGTCCGCTGCGCCTCCCCGAGGACGCCACGGCGACCCGCTGGGCGGACGGCCTCACCCTCACCGACGCCGATGTGCTGGTCACCTACGACCACCCGCACTTCGGGCGCTGGCCGGCCGTCACCACCCGCCGCCACGGCGAGGGCCGGGTCACGTACGTCGGCACGGTCCCCGGCCGCGGTCTCGGCCGGGCCCTCGCCGCATGGCTGACCCCGGACGCCCGGCACGCCTGGAGCGGCCTCCCGGAGACCGTCACCGCGACGACCGGCACCGCGCCCGACGGACGCCGTGTCCACATCGTCCACAACTGGGCCTGGGAGCCCGCGAGCGTCCCCGTCCCGGTGCCCCTGTCCGACGCGCTGACCGGCGCGGACCTCCCGGCGGGAACGCCGCTGGAGCTGGGGCCGTGGGACGTGCGCGTACTCGTCACCACCGACACCGACGCCTGAGGCCCGACACCGGGGCCCGACACCGGGCCCGAGACCACCGTCCGTCCTGTTCCATCCCCGAAGGAGTGGTTGTGCACAGAAGAAGACTCGGCAGAGCGCTGGGAGGTGTCGTCGGAGCGTCGGCGATGCTGGCGATGCCCCTGACCGCCCAGGCGTACGCCCCGACGGGCGGGACCGTGTACCAGCTCGGCAGCGAGCCCTGCCTGAAGGGGCGCGGCAACTGCGCGGTCTACCCCAAGTCGGCGCAGCTGCCGAACGGCCGCCTGGTCGCGTCGTTCGAGAAGTCCACCGTCGTGACGGCCACAGGCAGTGCCGACCGCCAGACCATGCCGGTGTACAAGAGCGACGACGACGGGACGACCTGGCAGCCGCTGTCCGAGGTCAAGGCCCCGGCGTACCTCTCCGACGACCCCGCGTTCGCGAAGTACACGAGCAACTGGACGAACCCGTTCCTGTACGTGCTCCCGGACCGCGTCGGCGATCTGCAGGCGGGCACGCTGCTGCTGGCGAGCGTGGTGTCCGGCGACGACCAGTACTACAAGGAGCACAAGGCGGCCGACCCGAACTGGACGCCGTCCAACGACGGTGACCGCAAGGACATGGCGATCGCCCTGTACTCCAGCACCGACAACGGCGTGACCTGGAAGGTCGTCAACGTCGTCGCGACCGGTGGCTGGCAGGGCGGCAGCGCGGGCGCGGTCGGGCAGAACATCGCCAAGGCGAACACGTACAAGCAGGTGGATCCCCTGTGGGAGCCGTACCTGATGGTCCGCAAGAACAAGCTGGTCTGCTTCTACTCCGACGAGAACGACTACGTCGGCTTCGACCCGGCGACCGGGATCCCGAAACCGGACCCGGCGAACGACACCGCCAAGGACTCGCACGGCCAGATCCTGGTCCACAAGACCTGGAACGGCAAGAGCAAGAAGTGGAGCGAGCCGGTCGTCGACATCGCCGGCAGGACGGAGGACATGGGCGGCGGCAAGACGGAGATCGGCGGCGGCCGGCCCGGCATGACGACCCTCGTCCCGACGGCCGACGAGAAGTGGCTGCTGACGTACGAGTACTGGGGCGGCGGGGCCAACACCCGGTACCGGATCGCGAACGACCCGCTGAAGTTCTTCCAGGGCTCGCCCACCGGCATGGGGGTCGACGCGCTGCCGGTCGTCGCCGGTTCGCGTCCCCTGGCGCAGGGCGGGAGCCCGGTCGTCATCGGGCTCCCGGACGGACGCCTGGTCTACAACGCCGCCAACAGCGGCAGCGTCTGGGTCAACGAGAGCGGACGCTCCGACGGCGTGTGGAAGGAGTACCAGACGACCTCGCGGGCCGGCTACAGCCGCAACCTGCAGTACGTGGACGACACCGGCCGCGTGGTGATCCTCAACAACCAGGGCACGTCGGTCATCGCGTTCGCGGAGATCGACCTGGGCCACTCCGCGGGCGCCTACAAGCAGTTGGTGAACCGGAAGACCGGGCAGGTGATCGGCACGGGCAACAACACCACCGACGCGAACCTCGGCAACGCCGACGTCCCCGACGTGGTCCTGGAGGACGCCGGGACGGCCGCCGACCCGGCCACCCAGTACTGGCACGTCGTCACCAAGTCCGACGGCGCGGTGACCCTGCTGAACAAGTCGGGCGGCCGGGCGGCGTCCGTCTGGACGGGCAGCGCGACCGCCGGCCAGCGGATCGGCCAGTGGGTCGACGACAGCGCCGCGGGCACGTGGAACGTCGTCCAGTCCGCGGACGGTCACGTCAAGCTGCAGTCGGCCAGGAACAAGAGCCTCTACCTGACGGGCGCGTCCCCCGACGCACCCCTGACCCTGCAGAACGCGACCACGGACGGCTCCCAGGACTGGAAGCTCACTCCTTGACATGCTCCTCGCCCTGAAGGGCAAGGATTCTGGCCTTCTCCGCCGGTTGCTGTGCCGCTACGCGGCACGGTTTCCGGTGGAGAATCCGTGGCTTCCTGTTTCTTCGCGCTGTGCCGGGACTGCTCCTGGTCCTACCGGCGCTCCGCAGGCTGATACCGCCAGTCCGGCGGCCGTTTTGATGTTGAGTGCGGCGTTGCGGTCCCGGTCGTGGAGGGTGCCGCAGGCGGTGCAGGTCCATTCCCTCACGTCGAGGGGTTTGGGCCCGTCCACGGTGCCGCAGGCGTGGCAGGTCTGGGAGGTCGGGGTGAACCGGCCGATCTTCACCAGGGTGCGGCCGTACCGTGCTGCTTTGTACTCCAGCATGTTCACGAACGAGGACCATCCGGCGTCGTGCACGGACCTGGCCAGGCGGGTGCGTGCCAGTCCCGCCACCGACAGGTCCTCCACGGCGATCCCTTGGTTCTCGGAGATCAGCCTGTGGGAGGGCTGGTGGTGGAACTCACGGCGTGCGTCAGCAACCTTGGCATGGGCGCGGGCCACCTTCAGGCGGGCCTGGTGAGGCCGAGGTCGATGCCGATGGTGCGGTCGCTCTCCGGCATCCGTGCCGCGTCGGCGGCGGGGTCGGTGTCGATGACGAAGGAAGCGAAAAACCTGCCGGCCGCGTCCTTGACGACGGTGACGGAGGAAGGTGTGGCGGGCAGCGTGCGGGACCACTTCACCTTCACCGCGCCGATCTTCGGCAGGTTCAGACGGCCGCTGCCAGTGATGCTCCAGCGGGCGTTGGCGGTGAACCGGATCGACTGCCGGGTGTCCTTGCGGGACTTGAACCGCGGTGCGCCGAGTTTCGCTCCCTTGCGGGTGCCCTTGAGGGAGGCGAAGAAGTTGCGGTACGCGCTCTCGGCGTCCCGCAGGGACTGCTGGAGCACCACCGCGGAGACCTCGCCGAGCCAGGACCGCCCGGCTGTCTGCTTGGCCTCGGTGATCAGCTTGCGGGACAGGTGACCGGCCGTCGGGAACGGCTGCCCGGCCTTGCGGGCGTCCTCCCGGGCGCGCACCGTGTCGTTGAACACGACACGGGCGCACCCGAACGCCCTGGCCAGCGCGGCCTGCTGAGCGGCGTTCGGGCACAACCTGAAGGCGTACCTGAGCTGCATGACGATCACACTAGGCACATCGAACCCACGTCGCCACCGGGAACATGTGAACGACCCGTCACCGTCACAGAGCAGGGTCCGGCTCCGCCGGAACGACACCGCGACGCTCCGCGTCGCAGCCACGAGATTTGCTTCACCCCCGGCCTGAAGGCCCGAGCACTGCGCATGATTCCCGGTAGCGGCCCGGTTCCCTCCGGAGGGCGCGGGCCCGCGTACGACAAGAGCCCGCGCCCTCCGGCATGCGCCCGGCAAGGTCCGACGAGGTGCCGCGCTACGCGGCGGCCACCCATGCCTGGATCACGGTGAAGTCGGCGGCGGTCATCCCCACCTCGGACGTGACGCGGTGGAGGAGCGCCCGCCCCGGGTGGTGGCGTGCCACCCAGGCGCGGTCGAGGCCGGTGATCTCGTCGTCGACCCAGACGAACGGCCGCCCGGCCGCCTCCCGGACGAGGGCGCGGGTCTTCCAGTGCAGCAGATCGGCACTGTCCTCCTCCGGGCACTCCGGCAGGTCCACGACGGGGAGCGCCGGCAGTCCGAGCAGCGGGGCCACCACCTCGTTGGCGTCGTGCATCCACGCGGTGGCCCACATCAGCTCGCAGGGCAGCCGCAGCAGGCGGGGGCCGTGGGTGAGGTCGATCTTCGCCAGCTGGGGGTTGGACGTGTGCTGCCAGGCGACCCACTCCTCGGGTGCCGAGGGGAGCCGCCCGCCGCCGTAGGGCAGGAGCGTTCCGTCGACGTCCAGGAAGAGCAGCGGGCGTCCCCCGCCACCGGTCATGACTCCCACCGCAGCAGGTCCCCCGGCCGGCATTCGAGTGCCTCGCAGAGTGCGGCGAGGGTGGTGAAGCGGACCGCCTCGGCTCGGCCGTTCCTGAGCACCGCCAGGTTGGCGGGGGCGATCCCCACACGGTCCGCGAGGTCGCCCACGGACATCTTCCGCTTGGCCGGCATCACGTCGATGTCGACGGCGACCGGCATCAGATGACCTCGGCCAGCTCGGCCCGCAGGTGCGTGGCCTCGATGTCGCGGGTGACGGCCTTGGCGAGCAGCATGCGCAGGACGAGGACGATGAGCGCCATCCCCAGCACCGCGAGGGACACGCCGCCCAGCAGGAGCACGACCCCCGGGGCCACGGCCTCGCCGGGCGCCAGGACCACGCCGAGCGCGAACACCAGGACCGCCGCCGCGACCATCGCGCCGATCACCCCGTGCACGTAGCGGAAAGCCGCCTGGGAGAAGACCGTCTCCCGCCGGACCATCGTCACCAGCCGCCACACGCAGACCAGGACGACCTGGACCGTCACCACCCCCAGCACCACGATCACGAGGACCGGCGTGCGCACCTGCGCCGCCTCCGCGCCGAGACCGTCCAGATCCGCGGCCAGCAGCGGCACCATCACCCCCTGCACGAACAGCGAACCGACGAACAGCCCCACGATCACGGCACGCAACGCCAGCACCGTCAGCTTCCCCATGACACCCTCCCGCGACCGAACAACGATAGGAATCTATCGAATGTCGATAGCCTCGGCAAGCGGTCGGGCCCCGTGGGGCAGCGGATCGAACCAGGGCCCGCCGGTGCGCCGAGCGTGTCGCGAGGCCCGCGTGCGCAGGTGGGCGAGGACCTCGGCCGAAACGGGCGGTGCCATGATCGGGGGATGAGCCAGAGCGCGGACGGCGGACACACGGACGACGGACACACGGACGACGGATATCTCCTCGACAACCGGCAGGCCGAGGCGGGCGAGCGCTTCGACGCTCTCGCCGCCCTGTTCGACGCCTCCACCTTCCGGCACGTCGACGACCTCGGGATCGAGCCCGGCCGGCGCTGCTGGGAGGTGGGCGCCGGCGGTTCCTCGGTGGTGCGGGGTCTCGCCGAGCGGGTCGGGCCCACGGGGCACGTCCTGGCGACCGACATCGACACCTCGTGGATGACGGCCGCGACGGCGCCGCAGGTCGAGCTGCGCCGCCACGACGTCGCCGTCGACGAGCCCCCGCCGGGCCCCTTCGACCTGGTGCACGCCCGGCTGGTCCTCGTCCACGTCGCCGACCGCGAGCGGGCCCTGCGCGTGATGACCGAGGCCCTGCGGCCCGGCGGGTGGCTGCTGCTGGAGGACGCCGACCCCGCGCTCCAGCCGCTGATCTGCCCCGACGAGTCCGGCCCCGCGCAGCGGCTGGCCAACAAGCTCCGCCACGGCTTCCGCGCGCTCCTCGCCGAAAGCGGGGCGGAGCTGTCCTACGGCCGCCGTCTGCCCCGGCTGCTGCGCGAGGCGGGGCTGACCGACGTCCGGGCGGACGCCTACTTCCCCGTCTCCGGCCCGGCCTGCTCGGCGCTGGAGGCGGCCACCGTGCGGCAGGTCCGCGACCGGCTGGTGGCCGGGGGCCATGCGACACCCGTGGAGATCGACACCCACCTCGCCCACGTCGCGGCGGGCGAGCTGGACCTCGCGACCTCCCCGATGATCTCGGCCTGGGGACGCAGGCCGGTGCCGTCTGGGTACGGGCACGCCGGCGATTGAGTACGGGCACTCAGGACCGGTGCGGCGGGCGCGGCCGAGGATGGGGTCCTGCCTCGTCAAGCCCGGGAGACCCCATGTTCAGCCGCCTCGCCGATGTCCTCGTCCCCGCAGTCGGACGTCTCACGGTGACCGTCGACGCCGGATCCGAGGTGGCGCCGGGCAGCATCGTCGTCGCCAACCACACCTCGCTCGCCGATCCCGCCGTCGTGCTCGCCGCGCTGCACCGGCTCGGCGTCCGGCCGGTCGCCCTGGGCGCCGCGGGCCTGTGGCGCATCCCCCTGCTCGGCCATGCCCTCTCCCGCGAGGGGTACGTGCCCGTGTACCGGGGCGACCCGCGCGCCGCCGACGCGCTCGACCTCGCTGCCGCCGCGCTGGAGAGCGGGCGGACGGTCCTCATCTACGCCGAGGGCGGGATCCCGTCGCGCCCGGACTCCGCCGAGGCCGCGCCCCGGGCCTTCCGCAGCGGCCTGGCCCGGCTCGCCGCGCGTACCGGCGCGCCCGTCGTCCCGGTCGGCCAGGCAGGCGCCCGCCGGATCACGTCGGGCAGCACAGCCAAGCAGCTCGCGGGGCTGGTCACCGCCCCGCTGCGCCGCCCCGGCCTGCACGTCCACGTCGGGGCGCCGCTCACCCTCACCGGCGGCCACACCGCGGACACCCGGCGGGCGCATGCCGCGGTGACGGCCGCCTGGCGCACGGCCGCCGCCCACCTCGGCGAACCGGCCGCGCTCGCCGCGTAGCGGCCGTGGCCCGCCGACTGCGGCGGCAACCCGATGCGCGCCACCTGCCACGTCCACGTCGACCTCGACGGGGACACCCCGGCCCCCTTCTCAGCAGCGCCGTCTCGGCCTTGCTCCGGCGCTCGCCACGCAACCGCACGTCCTGCTGCTGGACGAGCCCACCAACCACGTGTCGATCGCCCTCGTCGACGAGTTGACGGAGGCCCTGCGTGCCACGGAGGCCGCCGTGGTCGTGGCCACGCACGACCGGCAGATGCGACGGGACATCCGTGACGGGCCACGCCTGACGCTGTCCCAGCGGGAGGTGACGCACGAGGCGGAGACGAGAGCCCGCTGAGCGTTCGTGCCACTGCCGCCGCTACCACCACCGATGGCGGTCGGCGGCGATGCGTCGGTCGCCGACGGGGACCGGCGGATCTGCGCCGACTGCGGGACGCCCGTCCGCTCGTACAAGTACCGGTTCTACCCGCCCGAGTCCGTCTGGTACGAGCGGCGCATCGGGCTCGCGTGGTGCAACGGCTGCCGGATCTACTGCGGCTCACTCGTCCACGTGCCCCGCACGGAGGTCATCGTCGATCCCCTGGCCTCGCTGCCCGCCGACGAGCGGGAGCGTCTGGTGCGGAACGACACCAGGCTGATCAAGTTCCTGGAGCGACAGGCTAGGCAGCCACCACAGGCCGGGGCACCGAGAAACTCGGTTTTCGCGGCCCCTCCCCCGCGTGACAATCAGGGACCAGCAAGGGGAGGAACACATGAGCCGGGCCCACCTGACTCTTCATGAGCTGCTGCCGCCGGAGGAGCTCGCGGCGGCGCTCGAAGCGGGGAACGTCACGCGCAAGGCGCACCCGGAACCGCCGCTGTCCATCTACATATGCACACCCCAAACCACTTCAGGCGGATCTCCGCGCCAGGCCGTCCCAACGCCAATCGGCATGGCAGGATCCTCGAACACCGCAAGGTCCTGGCCGACAAGCTCGGCCGCGCTCTCCGGCCGGGGGAAAGCGCCCACCACAAGAACGGCGACCGGCTCGACAACCGGCCCGAAAACCTTGAGCTCTGGGTCAGGTCCCGGCCATCGGGCCAACGCGCAAGTGATCTCGTCGCGTGGGCGGCAGAAATCATCGAGCTGTATGGGGAAGAAGTCGATCGCGGCATTGTCCGAGGACATCAACGGAGGCTGCCATGCAGCTCTCTGACCTGTTCAGCCTCCGTGACCTTGAGACGGCGATCGTTGCCGGCCACGTGACGCGCAAGGCCCATCCGTCGCTGCCGATCTCCATCCTCACGTACACGAGGACATGCCAGTACGAGCGTGTGTGGAATCGCGTGACCACCCGCTGCCGCGGTCTCGTGGCCGACGACACCACCGGTGAGATCGTCGCGCTGCCGCTGCCGAAGTTCTTCAACGTCGGGGAGCACGAGTCCGGTCAGCCGTACGCCCCCGGCCTCCCCGACGAGCCGTTCGAGGTGTACGACAAGGTCGACGGCAGCCTGGCCGTGGTCTTCCACTACGCGGGCCGGTGGCGGGTCGCGTCCAAGGGGTCGTTCGTCAGTGTGCAGGCGACCTGGGCGCAGCGGCTGCTCGACCGGAGCGACACCTCCGGACTCGTACCGGGGGTCACCTACCTCGCCGAGATCCTGTACCCGGAGAACCGGATCGTCGTGGACTACGGCGACCGGCGCGACATGGTCCTGCTGGCCGCGTTCGCCAAGGACGGCACCGAGGTCGCCCTGGCGGAGGCCGCGGCCGGCTGGCACGGCATCGGCTCGGTCGTCACCGTCCGGCCCGCCCTGCCGCTCACCGAACTGCTGGCCATGACGGACGGCAACCGGCTCCCGGAGGGCGGGGCCACCACCGGCACCGACGCGGAGGGCTTCGTGCTGCGCTTCGCCTCGGGTGTCCGTGCCAAGGCCAAGTTCGCCGAGTACGTACGGCTCCACAAGGTGCTCACCGGGGTGACCGAGCGGGACATCTGGCGCGGTCACGGCATCCAGCGGTTCGCCGGCCTGCCCGCCAAGCAGGTGGCACAGGCGCTGAACTGCTCGGCCGAGGACGTCGTCGCGTCCGGCGGCAGGCCCCTGGACGCGCTGCTGGAGCAGGTCCCCGACGAGTTCGACGCCTGGGTGCGCGGGGTCGTCGCGGGCATCGAGAAGCAGGTGGAGGACCGCGAGCGGGCGATCGACGAGGCGTTCCGGGCCCTCGCCCCTCTCGCGGGCGACCGCGGGGCCTTCGCCCGCGCGGTGCGGGAGCTGCCCGACGCCGCCGTACGCCCCGCGATGTTCCTGCGCCTGGACGACCGGCCCACCGAACTCGTGACGTACCGTTCCACCCGGCCGGAGGCGTCCGACCCCTTCAAGAACGACGAGGAGAACTGACCGTGCCCGTGGTACACGTCATGACGGGCCTTCCCGCCTCGGGGAAGACGACCGCCGCGCGCGGGCTGCAGGCGGAGGCGGAGGGGCGGATGCGCCGCGTCAACCTCGACGATCTGCGGGCGATGCTCGACGTCCCGCTGCCGGAGGGGGCAGGGCGCCGGTCGTACGCGCACGAGCAGACCGTGCTGGCGATCCAGGACGCGGCGGTGCGGGCGGCGGTGGACGGCGGCTTCGACGTCGTGGTGGACAACACCCATATGACACCGCACATCCCGAAGCGGCTGAAGGCGGCGGTGGCGGGGCTGGCCACGTTCGTCGTGCACGACTTCACCGACGTGCCGCTGGAGGAGTGCCTGCGGCGCGACGCCGCGCGGGAGCGCCCGGTCGGAGAGGAGATCATCCGGATCCTCGCGGACAAGCACGAGAAGTCCCGCCGGGGCGGCTGGCGGCTCACCGCGGAGTGGCTGAACGACCAGCACCCCGTCGAGCCGTACACCGCCGACCCCGCGCTCCCCTCCGCGGTCATGTGCGACATCGACGGCACCCTCGCCCTGCGGGGCGACCGGGGCGCGTACGACTTCACCCGCTGCGAGGAGGATCTGCTGAACGTGTCGGTGCGGGGCGCGCTGCGTGCCTTCCGCGGTGCCGACGGCGACGCCGTCGTCCTGCTCTCCGGGCGCGGGGAGGAGCACCGGGGACGGACGGAGGCGTGGCTGCGGGCGCACGAGGTGCCGTACGACGAGCTGTGGATGCGGGCCGCCGGTGACCAGCGTCGTGACGACGTGGTGAAGGCGGAGCTCTTCGACCGGCACGTACGCCACCGCTACGCGGTGCGGGTCTCCCTCGACGACCGCGACCGGGTGGTCGCCGTGTGGCGCCGGATGGGGCTGCCCACCTGGCAGGTGAACTACGGCAGCTTCTAGCCGACGCGGCGAGGGAGGTCGCGCGGGCCGGGGGCGACGCGGGCGGGCCGGTGGGTGTCCGCTGGTAAAATGGGGGCGCGCTTCGTCAGCGTCGGGGCCCGTACCCAAGGGGTACGGGCCCCGGCGCGTTCCGGGCGACAGACCAGGAAAGGTTCTCCATGAACGCCAAGCCGCCGGCCTCCGGGCCCTCCTCCGCCGCCCCCTCGGGACGGCCCACCGGGGACCTGCCGCCGGCCGCGTCCTTCGACGCGCTCGGGCTGCCGCCGGCGCTGCTGCGGACGATGACCGACCTCGGCGTGACGGAACCCTTCCCGATCCAGGCGGCGACGCTGCCGCACGCACTGGCCGGCCGGGACGTCCTCGGCCGGGCGCGGACCGGGTCGGGCAAGACGCTGGCGTTCGGACTCGCGCTGCTCGTCCGCACGGCGGGCCGGCGGGCCGAGTCCAAGCGTCCGCTCGCCCTGGTCCTGGTGCCGACCCGGGAACTCGCGCAGCAGGTGACCGACGCGCTGACGCCGTACGCGGAAACCCTGGGGGTGCGGCTGACGACGGTGGTCGGCGGGCTGTCGATCAACAAGCAGCAGGCCGCGCTGCGGGCCGGCGCCGAGGTCCTCGTGGCCACGCCGGGGCGGCTCGCCGACCTGGTGTCGCGCCGGGACTGCGTGCTGAACCAGGTACGGATCACGGTGCTGGACGAGGCGGACCAGATGTGCGACCTGGGCTTCCTGCCGCAGGTCTCGGAGATCCTGGAGCAGGTCCCCGCCGACGGGCAGCGGCTGCTGTTCTCCGCCACCCTCGACCGTGACGTCGACCAGCTGGTGCGCGACCATCTGCACGACCCGGTGCCCGCCTCCGTCGACCGGGTCGCGGGCTCGGTCACCACGATGGAACACCATGTGCTGAACATCCACGGCGCCGACAAGTACGCGACCGCCACCGAGATCGCCGCACGGGACGGCCGGGTGCTGATGTTCCTGGACACCAAGGCCGGCGTCGACCAGTTCACCCGCCATCTGCGGGCCAGCGGGGTACGGGCGGGGGCCCTGCACAGCGGCAAGTCGCAGCCGCAACGCACGCACACGCTCGGCCAGTTCAAGGACGGCCTGATCACCGTGCTGGTGGCGACCAACGTCGCGGCGCGGGGCATCCACATCGAGGCGCTCGACCTCGTCGTCAACGTCGACCCGCCCGCGGACGCCAAGGACTATCTGCACCGGGGCGGCCGCACGGCGCGCGCCGGCGAGTCCGGGAAGGTCGTCACGCTGGTCACGCCCAACCAGCGGCGCGACGTGAACCGCATGATGTCCGACGCCGGGATCCGCCCGACGGTCACTCAGGTGCGGTCCGGTGAGGCGCAGTTGACCGCGATCACCGGGGCCAGACGGCCTCCGGCCGCGCCGAAGGCGAGCGGCGGCAACGCGCCCTTCCGCGGCATGGGCACCCGTCCCGGCCGTCCCGCGAAGGAGTCCCGCAAGGCCGCCGAGGCCCGCAAGGCGGCGGAGGCCCGCGCGGCGGCCCGGGTGCGCAAGAGCCGCTGACCCGGGCGGTCCGCGTCAGGAGCCGGGCGCGAGGCCGAGGCGGGCGAGTGCCGTCGTGCCGGCGGCGGTGTGGCCGTCCCCGGCGAGCAGCAGCGTACGGGCCGACTGGTAGGGGCAGTCCGCCGCGTCGAACGCCTTCGCGAGGGCGGTCCGGTGGGGCAGGTCACCGTCCAGGAGGGCCTGCGCGCGGTCGAGTTGGGCCGTCACGACGGGGTTCCCGGCGACCAGGGTCCGGCCCGCGGCGACCCGTTCGCGGGCCTCGGGGTGGCCGGTGAGCACCGACGCCTCCGCCCGCAGGCCCACGTACCAGTGCAGCCAGATCCAGGAGACCCACTTCCACACCTCGTCCGGGGCCGGTGCGAGCCGTCGCAGGGCCGCCTCCGGGTCGCCGTGGTGGAGCAGGACCATGGCGTCGAAGACCGCGCCGTAGCCGTGGTGGTGCTCCGCCGCGGTGCCCGCCTCGGTGACGATGCCCAGCCAGGCCTCCCGTGCCTCGTGGTCGCCGCGCAGGCCGTGGACCAGGGCGACCGACGCGGCGGCCGGGCCGAGGGAGAAGGAGCGCTTGCGGTCGCTGCGCCGCCAGGCGTCGAGGAAGGCTTCGCTGGCGGTGAGCACGTCGCCGGCGTGGCCCGCGAAGGCGTCCACGACCAGCAGCCAGGCCGTGGCGTGGTGTTGCACCTCGGCGAACAGCTGCTGGTCGGCGAGCTGCCGGGCCCAGCGCCGGGCCTCCGGCAGCCGGCCCACGCCGAGGGCGGTCCCGGCGGCCATGGCGAGGGCGTCCATCCGCTCGTGCGTGCGGGCGGGGGTGGGCGGTACCGGGGCGAGGACCTCGATCCGGCGCCGGGCGGCGGCGGCCGCGCCGAAGGAGTCACCGGCCCAGGTCAAGGCACCGGAGAGCGCGTCGAGGGCGGCGGACTCGGCCACCGGGTCCCCCGCCCGCCGGGCGAGACCGACGGCGCGTTCCGCGTAACCGACCGTCTCCTGCGCGGTGTTGTCCACGTCCCCCTGCACCGCGCCGAAGGCATCCGCGACGACCGCGGCCTCGGCGAGGGCGAGGGCGGCCGTGGCGGCGGCGGACGAGACGAACACCGGCCCCGCCGACCGATCAGCCTCCCCATGGACCGGTCCGGAGACATCCTCGGCAGCCGCCACCCACGGCTCGTCCCCGGCAGCGGGTGCCCCGACCGGCACATCGGCCCCGGCGTCCGGCGGCAGGTCCGCCTTCGCGTCCGGCGCGAGGCCGGCGGCGGCGGACGAGACGAACACCGGCCCCGCCGACCGATCGGCCTCCCCATGGACCGGTCCGGAGACATCCTCGGCAGCCGCCACCCACGGCTCGTCCCCGGCGGCGGGTGCCCCGACCGGCACATCGGCCCCGGCGTCCGGCGGCGGGTACGCCGTCGCGTCCGGCGCGAGGCCGGCGCCGGCGGGGGCGGACAACCGGCGGCGGGCCCGCTCGAGCAGGGCGGTCACCTCGTCCACGGCCGGGAGCCGGGCGAACTCGCTGGAGAAGCGGTACGCGACGGTGGCGGCGGCCGCCAGCTCGCACGCCGCTCCGGCGCTGTCACCGGCCCGCCGGGCGGCCTCGGCCGCGGCACGGTGCAGGCGGAACATGTCGTCGCCGAGCCTGCGGCAGCCGGCCACCGCGGCGGCCTGCCGCAGCGCCTCGGCAGCGGCGGCGGCACCGGCCCTCTCCACGGCGGTCTCGGCGGCCGAGCCCACCGCGCCTTCGGCGCCGGCATCGCTCGCGAGTGCCGCCGCCTGCTCGTAGCGCTGCTGGGACTCGCCCGGCAGGTTGCGGGTGAAGGTCAGCCCGGCCAGGGCGAGCGCCAGGCGGTGGGCCTTCGGGCGGTGTTCCGGGCGGTCGGCGGCCCGGGCGAGGGCGGCGCGCAGTTCGTCGGCCAGGGCGTCGAAGCGGGCGCGCAGGTCCGCGCCGTCGGCGCCGGTGAGCGCGGCCGCCCCGGCCAGGCACCAGTCCAGGTGACGGGACCGGACGTCCGTCAGCTCGGCGGCGTCGGCGAGCCGCTCGGTGCCGTACTGGCGGATGGTCTCCAGCGCCTGGTAGCGGGTGCCGGTCGCGGTCGATGTCACGGTGAGCAGGCTCTGCTCGGCGAGCCGGCCCAGTCCGTCGGTGATCTCGGAGGCGCCCAGCGGAGCGAACGCGGCGACGGTCCCGGCCGCCTCGGCGGTGAACGGTACGACGAAGACCGAGATCCGGCGCAGCAGTGCCCGGTCCGGTGGCTCCAGCAGGTCGTGGCTCCAGTCCAGCGCCGCCCGCACCGACCGGTGCCGGTCCTCCGCGCGGGGCCCGCCGGACAGGATCCGCAGCTGGTCGGAGAGGCCGGCGGTGAGTCCGTCCAGGCCGAGGGTGGGCCATCGCGCGGCCGCGAGTTCGATGGCGAGCGCCATTCCGTCGAGCCGTTCGCAGACGGCCGCGATCCGGTCGCGTACGGCGGGTTCCGGTGGCCGGCCGACCGCCGCGGCCCGCTCCAGGAACAAGGTCACGGCGTCCGACTCCGCGCCGCCGTCCGAGGACAGCGGCGGGACCGGGAACACCCACTCGAACGGCACCAGCATCCGGGCCCGGCTCGTCGCGAGGACCCGTAGTCCCGGACAGGCGACCAGCAGCCGTTCCAGGAACGGCGCTACGCCGTCGCGTATCTGCTCGCAGTTGTCCAGCACCAGAAGGGCCTGACGGTCCGCCAGGGCGGTCAGCACCGACGCGTCGACACCGCGCCCGGGCTGTTCGCCCACGCCCACGGCCGCCGCGATCGCGGCCCCCACGCGTGCCGGGTCGGTGACCGGGGCCAGGTCGACGAACCACACCCCGTCGGCGAAGTCACCCGCCGCGTCGGCCGCGACCGCCAGCGCGAGACGGGTCTTGCCCACTCCGCCGGGGCCGACCGCCGTCACCTGACGGCGCGTCTTCACCGCCTCCGCCAGCTCGGCGCGCTCGCGGGCCCGGCCGACGAACGCGGTCAGCGGCACCGGGAGGGAGGGCGCCGGGCGCGGCCGCTCGGTACGGGTCATGCCGGCCGCGCGACGGGAGAGCGCCCGCCGGTCCGGCTCGTCGAGCTTGCGGAGCAGGGCGGAGACATGCGATTCGACCGTGCGCACGGAGATGAACAGCCGCGCGGAGATCTCCGCGTTGCTGAGGTGTTCACCGAGCAGCGCGAGCACTTCGGCTTCCCGGGCCGAGACCGCTGGAGTGGACATCGCCTCATTATCCGCTGCTCCGTGGTGACCGCGTGGTGGATTCCGTGCGTGGTGGATTCCGTGCTCACCACGGAGGCGGGCCAGGGGTCCCGGGGGACAAGCTGTGACCACGGCGATCGCACCGGGCGGACAGCCCGGCAGGGTCGGCGGCCCGCCCACCGAACCGAGGAGCAGACAGTGACGAGGACCGGTCCGTCCACCGCCCCCCGCCCCCGTACCCGTCGGCGCCTGGACACCGAGCACCGGCTCGCCCATGACGTCGACGTCTGGGTGGCCAGTGCCTCGGCGGACGGGGTGCCGTACCTGGTGCCGCTGTCCTTCGACTGGGACGGCGAGACGCTGCTGGTGGCCACCCCCGCCGACAGCCCGACCGGCCGGAACCTGGCCGCGAACCGGACCACCCGGCTGGGGCTGGGCGCGACCCGGGACGTGTCCATGATCGAGGGCCGGGTCGAGGTGCTCCCGATCGGCGCGCTGCCGCGGGAACGCGGGGACCGGTTCGCGGCGCGCACCGGCTTCGACCCCCGGGAGTCGGCCACGTCGTACCGGTGGTTCCGTATCACCCCGCGCCGCGTCCAGGCGTGGCGCGAGGCGGACGAGTTGACGGGGCGTGAGCTGATGCGCGACGGCCGCTGGCTCGACTGAACCGCCGGGCCGGGCGCGCCCCCGGCCCACCCCTGCGAGCACAACCGACCTTCGGACGATCAGAGAACAGCACGAGGAAGGGATCCATCATGACCACCACGCAGAAGACCCCCGGGAACGCCGGTAAGGACGAGGCGAAGTTCGAGGGGTTCACCGCCGAGGAACGCGAGGCGATGAAGGAGCACGCCCAGGAGCTGAAGAAGTCCGCGCGGCGCGACCCGCGCAAGGCCGCCGCGGACGCGACGAACGACGTGCTCGCGAAGATCGCCGCGATGGCTGACGCGGACCGCGTGCTCGCCGAACGGGTGCACGAGATCGTACGGACCGTCGCGCCGGATCTCGCGCCGAAGCTCTGGTACGGCATGCCCGCGTACGCCAGGGACGGCAAGGTCGTCTGCTTCTTCCAGAGCGCGCAGAAGTTCAAGTCGAGGTACGCCACGCTCGGCTTCAGCGACCAGGCGCGGCTCGACGAGGGCGCGCTGTGGCCCACCACCTACGCCCTCACGGAGGCGACCGCGGAGACGGAGGCACGGATCGGCGAGCTGATCAGGCGGGCCGCGGGCTGAGACCCGGTCGCGGTCGCCGTCGCCGTCGCCGTCGCGGTTGCGGTTGCGGTCGCGGTCGCGGTCGCGGTCGCCGGGAGCGGTGTCCGGTTCCGCCGCCGCACCTACGATGGGAGCATGCCCGTCGTCCTCTTCGCAGGTATCCCGGTGAACGACTACACCGCGGCGCTCTCCTGGTACGAGCGGCTGTTCGGTTCCCCGCCGACGTTCTTCCCGAACGACGCGGAGGCGGTGTGGGAGCTGGCCGAGCACCGCTACGTGTACATCGAGCACCGCCCGGGGCGCGGCGGCCACGCCCTGCAGACCGTCTTCGTCGACGACCTGGACGCCCGCGTCGCCGGGATCTCCGGCCGGGGTCTGGAGCCCCGGACCCGGGAGACGTACGCGAACGGTGTACGCAAGGTCACCTACGAGGACCCGGACGGGAACGAGATCGCCTTCGGCGGCGGTCCGGGCTGACCGGCCCGGACCCCGGGCGTGCCGGACGGCATGCCGGTGTCGCGGCGGAGGCGTATGGTCCGCATATGGGTGACGTTCGGTGTGCTCGGGGCACGGTCGTGCCGCCGGTCCGGGGCGGGTGAGGGAGTTGCCCGGTCCGGGCGCCGACGGTCCGCAACGGCTGGAGCCCGTGCTGGCCGAGCTGGCCCGGGAGTGCGGCACCTCGGCGACGGCGGCGTATCTGCCGGTACCGGACGAGCCGGTGCTGCAGCTGGCGGTGCTGGGCGGGATCCCCTGGGACATCTCCCTGCCCTGGACGCGGGTGGCACTGAAGACGTCCTCCCCGGTGTCCGACGCCGTCCGGGAGCGCCGGCCGGTGTCGGTGAGCGGGCAGGAGGAGCTGGCGCGCCGGTATCCACGGCTGGCCCTGATCGTGCCGTACCGCTTCACCCTGGTCGCCGTGCCGATCACCACCGGCACCGACGTCTGGGGCGGTCTGGTGCTGCAGTGGCCGGCCGCGCATCCGCCGCGGCCGACCCCGCGGGAACGGGAGAAGATCACCGAAGCCTGTGACCGTCTGGGGCTGCTCCTGCGGACGGCGGCCGAGGACGGCCACCCGGTACGGCCCGCCGCCGAGCCGGTGCTGCTGGCGCCGCCCCGGAAGCGGACCGCCGGACCCGACGAGGCGCAGGCCGCGGTGGACTTCGCCGAGCGCCTGCCGGGCGGCTGCTGCTCCCTCGGTGCCGACGGACGGATCGCCTTCGTCAGCACCCGGGCCGCCGAACTGCTCGGCGCCGGGATCGAGGACCTGCTCGGGGCCAAGCCGTGGGAGGCGTTGCGCTGGCTCGACGAGCCGACCGCCGAGGACAGTTACCGGGCGGCCGTGCTCAGCCAGGAACCCGTGTCCTACACCGCCCTGCGCCCGCCCGACCGGTGGCTGTCCTTCAGCCTCGTGCCGGACGCCACCGGTATCAGCGTCCACATCGCGCCGACCTACTCGGCGCACGCCCATGTGCCGGTGACGGCCCCCGCCGTGTCGCGTCCGTCCTCCCCCGCCGGACGGGGACGCGCCACCACGCTCTACCACCTGATGCACCTGGCCGCCACGCTCACCGAGGCCGTCGGGGTGCGGGACGTGGTCGACCAGGTCGCCGACCAGGTGCTGCCCGCCTTCGGCGCCTCGGCCCTGGCGCTGATGACGGCGGAGGACGGCAGACTGCGGATCATCGGCTACCGCGGGTACACCGCCGAGCTGATGGAACACTTCGACGCGGCCCCGCTCACCTCGGACACCCCGGCCGTACGCGCGCTGACCACCGGTGTGCCCGCGTTCTTCGCCTCCTTCGCCGAGCTGAAGCGCGCCTATCCGCCCGCGCTCCTCCCGGACGCCCGGGCCGCCTGGGCCTTCCTCCCCCTGATCACCTCGGGGCGCCCGGTCGGCACCCTCGTCCTCGCCTACGACCGGCCCCACCCCTTCACCGCGGAGGAGCGTGGCGTCCTCATCTCCGCCGCCGGACTGATCGCGCAGGCCCTGGACCGGGCCCGGCTCTACGACGCCAAGCACCAGCTCGCCCGCAACCTGCAGGCCGGGCTGCTGCCCCACACGCTGCCCCGTGTCGCCGGTCTGGACGTGGCCGCCCGCTACCTCCCGGCCACCCTCGGCATGGAGATCGGCGGCGACTTCTACGACCTCATCCGTCTCGACTCCACCACGGCCGCCGCCGCCATCGGCGACGTGCAGGGGCACAACGTGAACGCCGCCGCCCTCATGGGGCAGGTCCGCACCGCCGTCCACGCCACCGCGGGCGCGGCCCCCGACGAAGTCCTCACCCGGACCAACCGGCTGCTCACCGACCTCGACCCGGACCTGTTCACCAGCTGCCTCTACGCCCACCTCGACCTGAGCGCGCGCACCGCCTGTCTGGCCACCGCCGGGCATCCGCCCCCGCTGCTGCGCCACCCCGACGGCCGCACCGAGGCCCTCCGGCTGCCGCCCGGCCTCCTGCTCGGCATCGACCCCGGCGCGGGCTACGCGTCCACCGAGATCGCACTGCCCGCCGGCTCCGTGCTGGCGCTCTACACGGACGGGCTCGTGGAGGCCCCGGGCGTCGACATCGACGACGCGGTCGACGGCCTCGCCCGCGCGCTCGCCCGCGCCGATCCGGCGGGGCCCCGCGCCATGGACGCCGTCGCCGACACCCTCGTCCAGCACGCCCGCCGCTCCGCGCCGCGCAGCGACGACATGGCGCTGCTGCTCATCCACGCGACGTGAGAGAGGGCGGCGGTCGCCGTACAACCTGAGGGGTGCCCGGCTCGTCTTCCTCACCGAACGGCACAAACCGACCCTTTGTACCGACCCTTCTCTCCCTGTACCGACTCGTTCCGACGGGGGAACACATGAACGCGAACCGCACCCGCCGCGGCAGCACCGCGGCCCTCACCCTCCTGCTGGCGGCCGCACTCGGCGCCGCCGGAGCCGGCGCGTCGACCGCGGACTCCGCCGCGCGGCAGCAGACCCACCGGATCGCCTCGTCCACGCTGGGCTCGGACTACCGGGTCACGCTGACCGCGCTGCGCTCGACGCAGGACGAGTACGCCGCCTCCGTGCGCCTCCAGGTCTTCACCCGGTCCGGCGGCACCTGGAAGGAGTCGGACCGCGCGACCGTCGGCGACGCCGACGGCTGGTTCTGGTACCCCCTCACGGGCAAGGGCGCGGTCTGCACGTTCTCGACGGCGAGCACGGAACCCGCCCCACTGACGGTGAGCCTGCTGCTCACCCCGTCACTGGGCTGCTCGGACCCCGCCCACTACCTGGTGAAGCAGGGCAGGATCGAGACGACCTGAGCCCGCGCGCGGCGGGCCGGCTCGTTCATCTCCCCCCGGGCGCCCGTCTCCTCAGGCGCGGTACGCGGTCGAAGACCGCGGCGAGGCGGGCCGCCTGGGTGAAGAGGGTGGCCGGGCGGGAGCGGTCGGCGTCGAGGTGGGTGAGGGTTTCCATGCCGAGGTAGAGGGCGACCGCCGCGCCGGCGAGTGCGCGGACCCGGACGACCGACCCCAGGGGTTTGCCGCGCAGCAGGACCGCGAGTTGACGCTCGGCCAGGTCCTCCCACTTCTTAGTCTCCAGGGCCAGTTGGGCGGCCAGCCGGGTTCCGGGGCGCGCGCCCGCGTACAGCTCCTGGACCGCGGCGATGTGGCCGGTCGCGGTGTCCTCGTCGTACAGCTCGCGCAGGCGCGCGATCGTGGGCACCGCGCGGTCGATGCCGGCCAGCTCCGCCCGGTACCGGTCGATCCGGGCCCCGCTGGTCCGTTCCAGCGCCGCCACCAGAACGTCGTCCAGGTCCGCGAAGTGGTAGTAGATCACTCCGGGCGCGAAGCCACCGGCCTGCGCTATCGCCCGCGCGGTGGTCCCGCCGTGGCCGTTGCGGACGAGACAGCCGAGGGTGGCCTCCAGGACACGGTCGCGGGTGGGATGGGAGGCGCGGGGAACGAGGGCTGGTGTGAGCAGACAATGTGCCGCGCCGGACCTGACTCGTGGGCGACGAAGTGGCCTCGATTCGAATTCACCGAGGGAGGTATACCCAGCTCCCGACGACAAAAGTATATGGAGAATGCCGAGCAGGCAACACTTTAAGAACCGATCTATATTCACATATCAGCCTGTTCACGCAATAACCATCACAACCGAACTACGCCAAATCCGCCATCAATCCACCAAAGCAGCCCACCTACAAGGAACGGGCCCTCGCGACACACCCGTAATATCGCCCCATATCGGCACTGGCCATATATCAACCCAGGCGTCATCCGACTTTCGGAGCATCGAGTTACACTCATGGCGCGAGGGAGATTGGCCTCACAATCTTTCAATCAGCAGGACAAAATATCTCAAATTATCAGAAGGCGACTGGATTTCATTCATGAATGGCCGAAATTCAACCCCAAACAAAGGGGACCGATATGGAATGATACCCAGGTCAAACATAGGGAAAACAAGCGACTACAAATTGTCATGGAGGCACCAGTTGAAGAAGCGCGTTCGAGCTCTCACTGCGGGACTAACGGTGGGGGTGGCCGCCCTTGCCGCAGCCACCTTGACAGCAACTCCAGCGGCAGCCGCACTCAAGAGCTTGAATTGGCACATTAACAAATCAGAGGAATACTGCGGGTCACTGCCCGACCGCACGACCATACAGCGGATGAAAAAAGCGGAGTGCGAGTCGCAAGTTCTCGCCAAGACTCAGATTGCCATGAGCCAGGCAATAGCCAGGGGAGTATCCACGGCGGAAGTCGCAGCAGGCATGAACTGGCCCGGCCCTGGCCACTGAGGCAGCGCCACCGGCCAATCCTCATTCTCAGTTTCCACACGGCGTATCCCCACTCTGGATACTTCAGAGCGGGGATAAGTTCACCTTCCGACAGCTGCTCACCCTTGGTAGTCCGCAGGGGCGGCTCGTGGCTGGCGAACTGCGTCACTCCCCTTCACCTTCACCAGACTGCAGCACCTGCTGCTGCACCAAGTGGGAACCCCATGACATCTGTGGCGGCCTGAAGGAACGGGCATACCTCGTTGGTTCCCTCGTAGACGACCGGGCCGAGGGCGACTTCGCCTGGTCGCTCTGCAACTTCATGGAGCGCGCGCTGGGCCGCTCCGGGCGGGACACGACCGTCACGAGTGTCGCGGCCGGTACGTTCGACGCCGCCGCGCTCGCCCGGAAGGCCGTCGCGGACCGCGCGGACGCCGTGGTGTTCAGCGGGAACCAGGAGCGGGCGGGGGCCTTCGCGGCGGCGCTGCGCGGGGCCGGGTTCTCGGGGGCCCGGGTCGCCACGCAACGGGCCCTCGGCGACCGGTTCCTGAAGAGGGCAGGGCGGGCCGCCGACGGCTGGGTGTTCGCCACCACGTTCGTCGACCCGGCCGCCACCCCGGCGGCCCGCGGGTTCACCAAGGCGTACGAGGCCCGGTACGGGAAGGCGCCCGGCTGGTACGCGGCGGAGGCGTACGACGCGATGCTGTTCCTCGCCCAGGCGTGCACGGACGGGGACGCGCCCCTGACCGAGCGCGGCGCGGTCGTACGCCGGATGCGCGAGGTGACCTACCGGGGCATCAGCCGGACCGCCGCGTTCGACGCGGGCTATGGCTACAACCACGACGCGCTGTTCCTGTTCCGCGTGGTGGGCCGGAAGTTCGACTTTCTCGGGCAGTACCAGCAGGCTGACGTGTAGGGCCGGACGTGCGGGACCGGACGTCCGGGCCGGTCGTCGGGGGTGCGGGCACCGACAGGGCAGGACAAGGGCGGGACCGGGGCGGGTTCCGGGGTCGGGGGTGGTCAACGGCGCCCGGTCCGAGGGGCTATCGTGCCTTCATGTCGCAGGACCTGATTCGTATCGTTTCCCGAGACTCGCCCATGGCCCTGGCCCAGGTGGAGCGTGTACGCGCCGAACTCGCCGTGCTGCACCCGGCGCTGCGCACCGAAGTGGTTCCCGTGAAGACGACCGGGGACAAGTGGATGGGTGATCTCTCCCAGGTCGAGGGCAAGGGGGCGTTCACCAAGGAGGTCGACGCCGCGCTCGTCGCGGGCGAGGCGGATCTCGCCGTGCACTGCGTGAAGGACATTCCCGCCGACCGTCCCCTCCCGGCGGGCACCATGTTCGCAGCGTTCCTGAAGCGGGACGACATCCGCGACGCCCTGGTGGACCCCGCCGGCCGCACCCTGGACGAGCTGCCCGCGGGAACCCGGATCGGCACCTCCTCCGTACGGCGCACCGCGCAGCTCGCCGCGTCGCACCCGCACCTGGAGTGCGTGCCGTTCCGCGGCAACGCCAACCGCCGGCTGGAGAAGCTCGCCGCCGGTGAGGCGGACGCGCTGCTGCTGGCCGTGTCCGGGCTGGAGCGGATCGGCCGGGCGGACGTGATCAGCGAGTTCCTGTCCGTGGAGACGATGATGCCGCCGATCGGCGCGGGTGTCCTGGCACTGCAGTGCCGGGAGGGCGACGCCCTCACCATCGACACCGTCAGCGGTCTCGGCGACCCCGACACCCATCGCGAGACGCTTGCCGAGCGGATGTTCCTGCACGTCCTCCAGGGCCACTGCAACAGCCCCATCGCCGGTTTCGCCCGCACGGACCGGGGCGGCGAACTCTCGCTGCGCGCCTCCGTGTTCACGCCCGACGGCAAGACGGTCCTCAACGCCCACGAATGGGCCGGCCGTCTCGACCCGGCCACCCTGGGCACCTCGGTCGCCGTCGCCCTGCTCCGCCAGGGTGCCCGCGACCTCATCGACGGCATCGCGCACTGACCCTCGCGGTCGCGGGGCCGGTGCGTGCGCCACGTCTGTCAACACGCCGGGTCAGTCGATGCGCCGGGTCAGTACCTGGCCCGGCCAGGTGCCGGAGCGGAAGGGCTCGGTGGCGGTGAAGCCGTTGCGTTCGTAGAACCTGACGAGCCGGCCGCCGCCGCCCGCCCAGCAGTCGACCCGCAGGAGCCGGACGCCCGCCCGGCGGGTCTCCTCGGCGGCATGGGCCAGGAGGGCCGCGCCGACACCCCGGCCGGCCTGCCGCCGGTCGGACACCAGCAGACGGACGTACCGCTCGGGTTCCCCCGCCGGGGCGATCGGCAGCTGCGGGCTGGGGCCGGTGTCCAGGATCAGCGCGCCGACGGGTGTTCCGTCCAGTTCCGCGATGTACGGGGTGTTCTCGGTGGTGTACCGCTCGACCCGTGCCGGGCCGTCGGGGCGCCGCGAGTACGGGATCGTGCCCCACTGCTCGGTGTTGCCGCGCTCGTTCATCCACGCCACCGCCCCGTCGAGCATGGCGAGGACGGCCGGTGCGTCGTCGGGGCCGCCGGGGCGGATGCGCAGGTCGTGGGAGATGCCGGTCACGGGGAAAGCCTAGATGAATGAGTCCAAGGGTTGGCCTGCGAACATAGGACGAGGGCGTCCAATGTCAGTGTGTGAAGACAGACCTGGACACCCTCGCAACGGCACTCTATGCCCGAATCGACGACGAGTTGAAGGCTTCGCCGTGGCTGGCCCCGTACCGGCCCGTCGTCGGGATCGCGCCCACGCTCAGTGACGCCGAACTGGTCACCCTCGCGGTCATGTCGGCGCTGCTCGGTTACACCTCCGAGCGGCGCTGGCTGCGCCGTGTGGGGAAGGACTTCGGTCGCCTCTTCCCTTACGTGCCCCAGCAGTCCGGCTACAGCAAGCGGCTGCGCGCCGCTTCCTCGCTGCTCACCAGCATGATCCGGATCCTCGCCCGGGACACCTCGCTGTGGAGCGATGACGTGTGGCTGGTCGACTCCACCCCGGTCGGCTGCGGATGCTCCCGCGAGACGGCCAAACGCTCGGACCTGGCGGGCTGGGCCCAGTACGGCTACTGCGCGTCGCACTCACGGTACTTCTGGGGACTGCGGCTGCATCTGGTATGCACGCTTGGCGGGCTGCCGGTCCTGTTCGCCCTCACCGGTGCGAAGGCCGACGAGCGCGAGACACTGCGCGACATGCTCGACACCGCGCCCGATGTCACAGCGGCCCGCCCCGGCCAGACGATCATCGGGGACAAGAACTACTACGGCCGCGAGTTCGAGCACGACCTGGCCGAGCGTCACCTTGAGTTGCTGCGGCCGGCCCGCAAGGGAGAGGCCGAACGGGCCGGGGCACACCTGTTCAAGCCGCTGCGGCAGGTCATCGAGTCGATCAACCAGACCCTCAAGGCCCAGCTCGACCTGGAACGACACGGCGGCAAGAGCCCGGCAGGGGTGGCGGCCCGCGTCCTGTGCCGGATCCTCGCGCTCACAGCGGCGATCTGGCACAACGACAAGACCGGACAGCCGATCAAACGGTCACTCACCGCCTACGATCACTGACCGCAACGACACCCCTTGGACTCATTCATCTAGTGGCGGCCATGGTGGGGCGAGTGGTCCGGTGTGCGGCCGCCCCGTCCGGGCCGGGCGGGGGTCCTACGGGCGGAGCCCGAGTTCGCCGTCGCCGAGCGGCCGGAAGCAGCGCTCCACGGCGTCGTCGGTGACGTCCGCGAGGGAGGCCGGGGACCAGCGCGGATCACGGTCCTTGTCGATGACCTGGGCGCGGATGCCCTCGACCAGGTCGGCGGTGGCCAGGGCCGCGCAGGAGACGCGGTACTCCTGCTCCAGCACGCGTTCCAGGGAGTCCAGCCGCCGGGCGCGGCGCACGGCGGTGAGCGTGACCTTGACGGCGGTGGGCGACTTGGCGAGCAGTGTCTCGGCGGTCTCCTTCGCCGCCGGGTCTCCGTGGGCGAGGAGCCGGGCGACGATCTCCTCGGCCGTGCCTGCGGCGAAGCAGGTGTCGATCCACTCCCGGCGGGCGGCCAGTTCGCCGGGCGGTGGCTGCCGCACCTGCCGGGCGACCGCTTCCCCGGCGGGGAGTTCGGCCAGGTCGTCGAGGAGGTCGCCGAGCGAGGCGGAGGGCACGTAGTGGTCGGCGAGGCCGCACAGCAGGGCGTCGGCGGCGCCGACGGACGCGCCCGTCAGCGCGAGGAGCGTGCCGAGTTCGCCCGGCGCGAGGGCCAGCAGGCGGGTGCCGCCGACGTCCGGGACGAAGCCGATGCCGGTCTCCGGCATGGCGATCCGGGACCGTTCGGTCACGACACGGACGCTGCCGTGCGCGGAGACACCGACACCGCCGCCCATCACGATCCCGTCCATGACGGCGACGTACGGCTTGGGGTAGCGGGCGATGCGGGCGTTGAGCCGGTACTCGTCGCGCCAGAAGGCGGCGGAGGCGGTGCCGTCCCCGTCACGGGCGTCGTCGTGGACGACCCGGATGTCGCCGCCCGCGCACAGGCCCCGCTCCCCCGCGCCCGTGATGACGACGGTCTCCACGGCCGGGTCGTGCTCCCAGGCGGTCAGCGCCTCGTCGATGCGCCGCACCATGGTGTGATTGAGGGCGTTGAGGGCTCGCGGGCGGTTGAGGACGATGTGGGCGGCGCGGCCGACGGTGCGCAGCAGGACGGGCTCCTCCTCGCCGCCGGTCACCGGCGGACTCCCGGGGTGAGGTCTCGGGCCCTGCTGCCGTGCATGATCTCGCCGGTTCCTCTCGGTCGTCGCCCTGGGCCGCCGAGCGTATCCGACCCCTTCCCGGCCACCCCTGCCGGGCCGCTCGCGGCTAGGGCTGCGGGCCTACTTCTACCCGGTCGACCAGGCTCCCCAGGTTCTCGGGCTGCTCACCGAGACCCTGGCCGGGACCCTGGCAGCCGGCCGTCCCGCCGCCACCGGCAGCGCCGGAGGGCCGTCGTCGGCGCCCGCCCTACCTCGGGGGCTTCCGCCAGATCCTGACCTCGGTTGCGGGCAGGCGCTCCGCGAACGGGTGCCGGCCGGGCGCCGTCTCCTCCAGCAGTGCCCGCAGGTCCCGTTCGAACGCGGCCCGTTCGTCGCCGAACAGGTGCGGCGCCGCGTCGGACCGGGAGAACGTCCACGCGACGAGGTCGTCCGTGGTGCGGGTGACGACGTCGCCGCCCGGCACCACATGGCGTGCGAGGTCCACGAAACCGGCGCGCGCGATGACGTGTTCCTCCCCGCCCGGCGTGCCGTCGACCAGCACCCCCTGCCCCGCGCGGCGCACGGGGCCCAGGTACCGGCGCACCAGCGCGGCGATGCGTTCGTACGGGGGCGCGGGCGACGGCGGCGGCGCGGGCTCGGGGGGCGGGTCCTGCAGTTCGCTCACGTGGACGAGCGCGCCGCCCGGTTCCAGCATCTCCCGCACGACGGCCGCGACTCGGTCACGGTCCGTCCAGTGGAAGGACTGCGCGAACACCACGGCCCGGAACTCCCCCAGTCCCGCGGGCAGTTCCTCGGCGCGGGCGGCCACCCAGCGCGCGTCGGCCACCCCGCGCCGAGCGGCCTGCCGTCGCGCCTCGGCCAGCATGTCCTCGTCCGGATCGACACCGACCACCTCCTCGAAGTACGGCGCCATCGGCAGCAGCACGGTCCCCGGACCGCAGCCGACGTCGAGGGTCTGCCCCGGCCGTCCAGACCGAGCGCCCCGGCGAGCGTCTCGGGAAGGCCCGGGGCATAGGGGAGCCGGCCCCGCCCGTAGTGGGCCGCGCTGCCCCGGAAGAGCGTCCGGTCCCACTGCCATCCCTCAGGCATGCCGCCCCCTAGAGCGCGAACCCCAGCAGAGCGACTTCGAGCGGAAGCGCGGGGCGCTCGGGGAGGGCGGGAGGGTCCTGGCCCCGGCCGGTGTGCGTGGGCGGGACGGGACGGAGGGTCCTGATCCCCTCGGCGGCCCATCCCGCGTCCGTCGGCGGCAGCGTCAGCGTCATGCGGCGGCCGTCGGCCAGCCTGGTCTCGAAGGTGGTCGGGTCGATCGTCGTCATGGCAACCCACTTCCGTCGCGCACCGGGTGCGGTCCCTCTTCACCCGTACGGACGTCTGTGCGGTCAGAGAAGTTCCCGCCCGGCTCCGACCCGCCCCCGACCCACCAGAAACGTGAACTGGCGTACGAGAAGCGGCCGTCGGGACGTAAATTGTGTCCGGAACTCCTCGCTTCGGCTGAAAGACGGACGGTAGACATGACCGACCACGCGACCACCCCCGGACCGGCGGCGCAACAGAAGATCGACACCTCGGTGCCGCACTCGGCCCGTATCTGGAACTACTGGCTGGGCGGGAAGGACAACTACCCCGTCGACGAGCAGGCCGGCGACGCGTACACCGCGGTGTTCCCCGGCATCGTGACCATCGCCCGCAGCAGCCGCGCGTTCCTGCGCCGCAACATCACCTACCTGGTCGCCGAGGCGGGCATCCGCCAGTTCCTCGACGTCGGGACGGGCCTGCCGACCGCGGACAACACCCACGAGGTGGCGCAGCGGATCGCCCCCGAGGCGCGGATCGTCTACGTCGACAACGATCCGCTGGTCCTGGCCCACGCCCGCGCCCTGCTCTACTCCACGCCGGAGGGGGCGACCGCCTACGTCGACTCCAACGTGCTCGACCCGGACCGCATCCTCGCCGCCGCCGCCGAGACCCTGGACCTGAACCGGCCCACCGCGCTGATCCTCAGCAACATCCTGGGCCATGTCGCCGACCACGACCAGGCGCGCTCCATCGTCGACCGGCTGCTCGGGGCACTGCCGTCCGGCAGCTACCTCTCCGTCAACGACGGTTCCCGGGGCATCGACCCGGTCTTCGAGCGGGCCCAGGACGGATACAACGAGAGCGGCGCCGTGCCCTACAACCTGCGGACGGCCGAGGAGATCGCCTCGTTCTTCGACGGCCTGGAACTGCTGGACCCCGGCGTGGTCTCGGTACCCCTCTGGCGTCCGGACGGCACCGGCCCCGCCCCGCAGGTCATCGCCGAACACGGCGGCCTCGCGCGCAAGCCGTGACGTCGCACGCCCTGACGTCATGCGCCCTGACGTCACGTGCCATGACGTCACGCGCCGGGACGCCGCGCGCGTAACCCGCGCGCACCTGGGCCGGGCCTCCACCGGAGCCACCCCGCGTCCGGCCCCGCACCGACCGGCGCCCGCCCCCGCACAGGGGGCGGGCGCCCTGTGCTGTCGTGCTCCGCGTCCGGCGGCCGGAACGTGTCGGTGGAGGGCTCCGGCAGGCCGCCGACATCGGGGAAATCCCTGACCACCGGCGGTGGTTGAACGATCATTTTCCGGCCAAACACTTGGCATGCTCCTGACACAACACCCGCACATCTGTCACTCTGTGCCCACCCCGTCTCACGACGGAGCACGCGCACCCGCATCGCAGCACTCCCTGCTCCACCCGGTGCCTCGACCCGTGCACCGGGTCCTTCGTACGGCCGCTCCACCAACGTCGGCCGCAGCTAAGGAGTTCGCGTGAGATCCACCCCCCACAGACGTACCACGGCAACGGCCGCCCTAGTCGTCGCGGCGGCCATGCTCGCCGTCGCCGTCCCCGGCGCCCCGGCGATGGCACGCGGTGACGGCGGAGAAGGCACCACCCGTCCCGTGGCCGCGAAGCCGGACCGCGGTGCCCTGCCCGCGAAGCTCACCCCCGGTCAGCGCGAAACCCTCATCCGCAAGGCCGAGAAGGCCACGGACACCACCGCCGACCGCCTCGGCCTGGGCGGCCGGGAGGAGTTGCGGGTCCGCGACGTCGTCAAGGACGCCGACGGCACCGTTCACACCCGCTACGAGCGCACCTACGCCGGACTCCCCGTGCTCGGCGGCGACCTGGTCGTCCACGCCGCGAAGTCCGGCGCGATCGAGAGCGTCACCCGCTCCTACAAGCCCACGCTGAAGGTGGCGGACCTCAGCCCCGCGGTCAGCAAGGCAAGCGCCGAGAAGCAGGCGTTGGCGGCGGCGAAGAAGGAGGGGTCCACCAAGGCCGCTCCGGACAACAGCCGCAAGGTCGTCTGGGCCGCCAAGGGCACGCCGACCCTCGCCTACGAGACGGTCGTCAGCGGCTTCCAGCACGACGACACGCCCAGCGAGCTGCACGTCATCACCGACGCGCAGTCGGGCAAGAAGCTGTTCGAGTACGAGGCCGTGCACACCGGCACGGGCAACACCCGCTACAGCGGCTCGGTGTCGCTCGGCACCAGCCAGTCGGGTTCGTCGTACACGCTGACCGACGCGGACCGGGGCAACCACCGCACCTACAACCTGAACCGCGGTTCGTCCGGGACGGGCACGCTGTTCAGCGGGAGCGACGACGTCTGGGGCGACGGCACGGCCGCCAACCTGGAGACCGCCGGCGCGGACGCGCACTACGGTGCCGCGCTGACCTGGGACTACTACAAGAACGTGCACGGCCGCAACGGCCTGCGCAACGACGGGGTCGCCCCGTACAGCCGGGTCCACTACGGCAACAACTACGTCAACGCGTTCTGGCAGGACACCTGCTTCTGCATGACGTACGGCGACGGGTCGGGCAACGCCAACCCGCTCACCTCCATCGACGTGGCCGCGCACGAGATGACGCACGGTCTGACCTCGGTCACCGCCAACCTCGTCTACAGCGGCGAGTCCGGCGGCCTGAACGAGGCGACCTCCGACATCTTCGCCGCCGCCGTGGAGTTCGCCGCCGGCAACAGCGAGGACGTCGGCGACTACCTGGTCGGCGAGAAGATCAACATCAACGGCGACGGCACGCCGCTGCGTTACATGGACAAGCCCAGCAAGGACGGCTCCTCGCGCGACTACTGGTCCTCCACGCTCGGCAACATCGACGTCCACTACTCCTCCGGCCCGGCCAACCACTGGTTCTACCTGGCCTCCGAGGGCAGCGGCGCGAAGGTCGTCAACGGCGTCTCCTACGACTCGCCGACCTTCGACGGACTGCCGGTGACGCCGATAGGCCGCGAGGCCGCCGAGAAGATCTACTTCCGGGCGCTCACCACGTACATGACGTCCACGACCAACTACGCCGCCGCCCGGACCCACACTCTGCGCGCCGCCGCCGACCTGTACGGGCTCGGTTCGCCGACGTACAACAACACCGCCAACGCCTGGGCCGCGATCAACGTCGGCTCCCGGATCCTCGACGGTGTGACGGTCATCCCGCCGGCCGCGCAGTACACCCTGACCGGACAGGCGGTCACGCTCGACGTCCAGGCGTCGTCCACCAACCCCGGCGCCCTGTCGTACGAGGCCACCGGTCTGCCGGACGGGCTGTCCATCGACGCGGCCACGGGACGCATCTCGGGCACCCCGACCACGGCCGGGAACTACACGCCGACCGTCACCGTGACGGACGCGGCCGACAAGACCGGGAAGGCGACCTTCGCCTGGCGCGTGGACGAGGAGGGGAACCAGTCGGTGTTCGAGAACACCGCCGACTACCAGATCCCCGACAACGGCACCGTCGAGTCCCCGATCAACGTCAACCGGGCCGGAGCGGCGCCCAGCACGCTCTCCGTGGACGTGAACATCGTCCACACCTGGCGCGGTGACCTGGTCATCGACCTCGTGGCCCCGGACGGCACGGCCTACCGGCTGAAGAACTCCGCCTCGTCCGACTCGGCCGACAACGTGGTCGAGACGTACACGGTGAACGCCTCCGCCGAGACCGCCGCGGGCACCTGGAAGCTGCGGGTGCAGGACGTGGCCAGCCTCGACACCGGTTACATCAACAGCTGGAAGCTGACCTTCTGACGAACCGTCACCTCTGGTTCCACTGAGACACGTCAGCCGCCGAGCGGCCGGTCCTGCGCCTGCGGGACCGGCCGCTCCCGCGTGTCCCCCTCCGCGTCGATGTGCGGCATGATCCGGTCCAGCCAGCGCGGGGTCCACCAGGCGTGACGCCCCAGCAGGGTCATCACGGCGGGGACCATGAGCAGGCGGACGACCGTGGCGTCGATGAGGACGCTGACCGCGAGCCCCAGACCCAGCATCTTGACCACGATGTTGTCGCTGACGATGAACGCGGCGAAGACGCTGACCATGATCAGGGCGGCGCAGGTGATCACCCGGGCGGTGATCTCCAGGGCGTGGGCCACGGCGTCGCGGGCGTCACCGGTGCGCAGCCAGGCCTCGTGGACGCGGGACAGCAGGAAGATCTCGTAGTCCATGCTGAGGCCGAAGATGATCGCGAACATCATCATCGGCACATAGCTCTCGATGGGCACCTTGCCGTGGACGCCCAGGGCGGGCCCTCCCCAGCCCCACTGGAAGACGGCGACGACGACGCCGTACGAGGCGGCGATGGAGAGGACGTTGAGGACGGCCGCCTTCACCGCGACCAGCAGTCCGCGGAAGACGGCGAGGATGATCAGGAACGCGAGGGCGACGACGACGGCGATGATGACGGGCAGCCGGCTCGCCACGATGTCCCGGAAGTCGACCTGGGAGGCCGTGGTCCCCGTGACATAGCCGTGCGCCTTCGTGCCGGAGACCGAGGCGGGCAGGGTGTCGTCGACCAGGCGGTTCGTCAGGTCCGTGGTGTCGGCGCTCTGGGGCGACTGCTTCGAGTAGACCGTGCCCACCAGGACGTCCCCGTCCTGGGTGGGGTTGAGCGGGGTGACGGCGTACGCCCCCTCGACCGCGTCCAGCTTCTTCTGCGCGGTGCTCTGCAGGCTCTGGCGGTCCGAGGACGGCACCGAGGTCTGGTCGATGACGACCGTGAGCGGCCCGTTGGAGCCCGGCCCGAAGGCGTCGGTCATCAGGTCGTAGGCGCGGCGGTCGGTGAAGGAGGTGGGGTCGGCGCCGTCGCCGATGTGGCCCAGCTGGATGGAGAAGAGGGGGATCGCGAGGATCGCCACGGTCGCGAGACCGGCTGTCAGGAACCGCCACGGGTGGTGCTCGACACGCTGGGCGTAGCGGTGCCAGGTGCCGGTGATCTCCTCGCCCGCCTCGGCGCCGGTCTCGGCGACCGGCTTGCGGACGTGGTAGCGGTCGATCCGTCTGCCGATCAGGCCGAGCAGGGCCGGGACCAGGGTGAGGGCGCCGGCGATCGCGGAGACCACGGTCACGGCGGCGGCCAGTCCGAGCTTGCCGATGAAGCTGACCCCGGAGGCGTACAGTCCGGCGAGGGCGACGATCACCGTGCAGCCGGAGACGAGGACGGCGTGCCCGCTGGTCGAGGCGGCGCGGCCGGCCGCCCGTACCGGGTCGTCGCCGTCCATGAGGTTCTGCCGGTGGCGGGTGATCAGGAACAGCGCGTAGTCGATGCCGACACCGATACCGATCATCGTCGCCAGGGTCGGGGAGACGGTCGCGAAGGTGAACGCGGCGGCCAGAAGACCCAGACAGGCGAGACCGCCGATCACGCTCAGCAGGGCGGTCACCAGAGGCAGACCGGCGGCGATGACACTGCCGAAGCCGATCACCAGCACGACGATCGCGACCGCGAAGCCGATCAGCTCGCTGACCCGGTCGTCGGCGTCGGGACGGGCCAGCTCGCCGAGCGGTCCGCCGTACTCCACCTCGGCGCCCGCCGACCGCAGCGGCTGCACGGAGTCGTCCACCCCGTCGAGGTAGCCGTCACCGAGGGTGGAGGGCTGCACGTCGAAGCGGATCGTGATGTACGCCGTCTTCTGGTCGGAGGACAGCGGGCCGACGTTCGGCTGCTGCGACTGGTCCGACGACTGGATGGCGGGCGTGGTGAGCGGGTTCTGCACCGACAGCACGTGCGGCAGCTTCTGCAGGTCGCCGACCGTCTGGGACATCTGGGAGCCGAGCGAGGTCAGCGCCTTGTCCTTGTCGTGCAGGACGATCTGGCTGCCGTAGCCGCCGGCCGCCGGATCGTGCTCCTTCAGCACGTCCAGGCCCTTCTGGGACTGCACGCCGGGGAGGGAGAAGTTGTCCGAGTAGTCACCGCCGTAGGCCCGGTTCAGCACCTGTACGGCCGCGAGGGCGACGAGCCAGGCGACGATCACGACCACGAAGTGCCGGGCGCACCACTCGCCGAGCCTGCGCAGCCGGCCCGCCGGGGCCTCGGTCCCGTCCTGCCCACCACCGGAACGACTTGAGCGCATCGTCTCTCCTCCGGGAGCGATCTTCCGGACCCCATTACACGCCGCCCGCGGGGGCCCGGCACCTCCGGCGGGCACCGGTCCCCCGGTTGGCGGCCCCGGCTTGACAGGCGGACCATGGGGAGGTGGGGCGGCCTAGCGGAAGGAGCCGTCATGCTGGAGATCAAGACGGTCGAGAAGCCGGACGAGCGGCGCGACTTCCCCCGGGGGCACCTCGAGGCCGTGCACCTGACCGGGCTCGACTTCGCCGTGGCCACCTTCGAGCCGGGCTGGCGCTGGTCGGAGTCCGTCGGCCCCATCGCGGGCACGGAGAGTTGCCAGGTCCACCACAACGGTTATGTGCTCAGTGGACGCATGCACATCCGGATGGACGACGGCGGTGAGGGCGAGGTCGGTCCCGGCGACGTCTTCGTGTGCCCGCCGGGGCACGACGCGTGGGTGGTGGGCGACGAGCAGTGTCTGGTGTACGACTTCGCCGGCCAGATGGCCCAGGACTACGCGAAGGCGAAGGACGACTGAAGCCGACCGGGGTGCGAGAGGGGCGGGGCGCGCAAAGCGCCCCGCCCCTCTCCGTGCGCGCCCGCGTGTGCGGCGTCCGCGCTACACCCCGTCGGACTCCCGCAGGTTGTCGAGGGTCGCGTTGGTGTCGCTCTTGAGCCACTCCACCACGTCGCTCACCTCCGGCATGGTCGCGCCGTCGTCATAGGTGGAGCCGTACGCGCTCCACCTCATCTCGTACGTCATCCAGCCGTCGCGCACCGCGAGGGTCGCCGCCCGGCTGCCGCTGTTGTCGTCCCCCGACGTGGTGTCCTCGGTGACCAGATACGCCTCGTCGCCGAAGCCGGAGACCTTCTCCACGTCGTAGTCCTCGTACCGCTGGTCGTACTCGGACCAGACGGCGGTGAACTCCGGTCCGGGGTCGGTCTTCTTGTGCAGGTCCACCTGGACCGAGAAGTACGCGTCGGAGATCGAGGAGGTGGAGGACTCCTTCAGCGAGATGCTGCAGTAGCTCTCGTCGAGGGCCTCGTGCTCCAGGGCGTTGTGCACCGGCTCGGTGTCCTCCTCCGGGTACTCGTTCTTGAACGACGAGTAGTCCACCGAGGAGCACAGGTCGGACTCGGCCCGGTAGCCGCGCAGGTCCGCCTCCGTGTCGTCCTTGCCGAGCAGGAAGACACCGCCGGCCCACGCCGCGGACGCCACGACCGCGCCCACGAGCGCCCACAGCACGGCCCGTCCGCCGGCGCCCGTCGCGGGCCGCGCGCCGGGGGGCTGGTAGCCGCCCGGCGGATATCCGCCCGCCGGCGGGCCGTACCCGGACGCCTGGGCGGGCACCGGCGGCCCGTAGCCGGCCGGCGACTGGGGACTCGGGTAGGGGTAGGCGCTCGGCACCGCCGCCTGGGTGGGCGGCTGCGCCTGGACCGGTGTCTCCACCTGGGTGGGCGTCGGGGCGGGTCCCGGCGGCTGGGCCTGGGCGCCGGGCTGTCCCGGGGGCGGCCAGGCCGGGGACGCGGACGGCTGGTCCTGCGGCTGGGGCTGCGCCGGCGCACCCTCGGGGCGGTCGGTCATCGGCTTCTCCTCGTGTCGTGGTGGATGGGGGTCCCCCGGGGCGTCGGCCGCACCTGAAGATCCGAGCCTCGCAGAACGCCTCCCGCCCGGTCGTCCGTAGAACTACGCACCTCTCCTACGCAACCCGGCGGCCGGAGCGGGCCGGGGGCGTCATGGGGCGGGGGCCGCCGCCCGGTGCTTTCATGGAATCCATGACGAGCAGGAGTGTCGTGGTCGAGCGGCGGGTCGGCGCCTCCCAGGGGCGGGTGTGGGAGGCCCTGACCGACCTGCGGCGGATGGATCGGATGCTCGGCGGTGTCACGCGGGTGGAGGTCCTGACGGACGGGGTCTTCGGGGTGGGCACGCGGTGGCGGGAGACCCGGCGCATGTTCGGCAAGGACGCCACCGAGGAGATGTGGGTGACCGTCAGCGAGCCGCCCGAGCGGTATGTGGTGGAGGCCGAGTCGCACGGCTCCCGCTATGTCTCGCAGTGGCTGCTGCGGGCCGACGGGCCGGGGTCGACGACGATCCTGCTGACGTTCTCGGCCGAGCCGACCGGTGCCGTCGCGGGGCTGCTCGCCAGGGTCATGGGCCCGATCGGCGCCCGTGCCGTGCGCAGGGCGGTCGCGAAGGACCTCGACGACGTCGCCCGGTGGGTGGAGGGCGGCGGGGGCTGAGCAGTCCCCGCCGCCCGTGACGGTCACCGTGGCCGGGTGCGCGTCAGGAGTCCAGGCCGTAGCCCGAGGTCACGTAGGCGCATTCCGTGTAGATGTAGCCCGACTGCAGCTTGGCGGTGTCGGAGGCGGCGCTGGAGGCGCTGCCGCCCTTCGGCTTGTGCAGGAAGTACGTGGTGCCGACGGGCAGGCTGATCGTGCGCTGCGGGTACTTGTCGTTGCCGCTGCACGGCTTGAAGCCGCTGACGAGCGTGCTGCTCCAGCTGTAGCTGGAGCAGGTGCCGCAGCCCTTGAGGGTGAAGGTGCCGGTCACCGGGCCGGTGTACATGACCTGGATCTCGTCGGGGCTGTCGTTCTTGACCGTGACGGAGATGCTGCCACCGGAACGCGTCGTGGGCAGCTTCTTGCCCGCCGCCGGGACCTCCTGCGCGATCTCCGCGGCGATCGCTATCTTCTTCGCGCGCGGCGCGTTCCTGTGCTTCTTGTGGGCGTCGACGAAGTCGTTCATCGAGGTGACCGCCTCGGCGAAGTCACCGTCCCGGTACTGGTCGACGCCGCAGGTGTAGACGCCGGTGGACGCGGTGTCCTCGGCCCGTCCGGCGTCGGCGGCCAGGTCGTCGGCCACTCCCGCCTTGTCGCCCGGCAGCGCCTTGACCTGGGAGCCGAGCGTCTTCAGCCGGTCCACGGCGGTGCACGGCTCGTCGCCGCCCACGGCCTTGACCGCCTTGTCGACGGCCCGCTTCACGTCGGGCTCGACCTTCGCGGCCTGGTCCGAGTCGGGGAACGTGGTGAGGAGGTCGCTGAACTGGTCCTGCCAGCCCGCGGTGTCGGCAGCCAGGCCGGCGGAGGCGCACTCGTAGAGCGAGGTGGCGAGCCGGTCGTCGGGCCAGTCGGCCAGCGAGCCGAGGTCGCGCTTGCTCATGGTCTGCGGGACCGTGCGCAGGTATTCGAGGGGAGCGACCGCGTCGCAGTACTCCTGCTTCTCGTAGGGGGCGCCGACGGTCGTGTAGAAGGTCTTCAGCCGGTCCGGGACCTTCTCGGCCGCCCGGGAGCCGGGGTGGTCGGTGCTGAGGTCGTCGTAGGCGGTCAGTGCCCTGCGGAACTCGGACTGGGTCGTGGAGAAGGACTCGCCGGACGCCTTGTCGACGAGGTCGTCGGCCTTGTCCAGCCGCTCCAGGAGCATCTCCTCGACGGCTTCCTTGCGCGCGGTCTCGTACAGCAGACCGCCCGCGACCGGGACGCCGAGGAGAAGGACGCCGAGCACGACGGCGAGCGGGGACTGCGCGGGCCAGACCAGGCGGGTGCGCAGGCCCAGGAAGGCACCGTGGGCGGCGGCCAGGAGCAGGAACAGACCGTAGAGGGCGAGCGCCGGGCCCGGGACACCGTCGGGGTCGGCCGGCAGCACGGTGAAGAGCAGGAGGCCGGTGGCCGCCCAGCACACCAGCGTCAGGAGCGGGCGGCGGATCAGGGCGTAGCCGAGCCCGAGACCGCTGAGGTTCAGCAGACCCACACCGACGGCCCGCCAGGCGTCCGCGGGACCGGGCGGCGGCCCCGGGGGCATGGGCGGTACGGGCGGCACGACGTAGCTGTGGCTCCAGCCGTCCTGGTCTCTTACGCCGTACTGATCCCCGGACATCTCGGATCCCCCCGTCAAGTCCACCCGCATGCTTACTAATTGTCAGTGTACGGCCGAAACTCGATGCCGCGACAGGCGTTTCCCGGGCGTCTGCGGAGATCGATTTCCATTCGTGACCACCGCACGGGCGGTGATCGACCGAGGTCGCACGCACCACCCGTCACCTGCGACGGACGCGGCCCCACATCCTGTGGACGCGCGAAGGTCACCGTCCGGTTCGCCCGGCGAGCGGGGAACTCGCCGTGTCCGGTGCGTGATCGGGCCCGGGGCGGGCGGGGGACGCCTGCGCGAGGACGACGACCGCCGCCGCGCCCGTGGTGAGGACGCCGACCGCGAGCAGGATCCCGAGGGGGACGGTCGGGTCGTACGGGGCGCGGCCCGCGTAGGCGGTGGCGGTGACGGCCGCGAAGGCGGCGGTGCAGCCGAGGGCCGCCGCGGCCACGACGGTCGCCGCTCTCCGGGGCCCGAGCCGGCCCGTGTCCGCCAGGATCGCGAGCAGGGCGAGGAGTTGGATGCCGTGCAGACCGGCGGCGTGGGCGAGCTTGGCGCTGCCCGCCGCTCCGAACAGCACCTCCCGCGGCACCTGTCCGGTGTCCTCGAAGGCCGTCTCTCCGATGGCGGCCATGTCGGTGCCGATGTACCCGGCCGCCAGGACGCCCGCCAGCCCGACGAGCACGGCGATCCTGGCGGCGCCACCGCCCTCGAACCGGACCAGCGCGGTCACGAACAGCCAGACCAGGCCGAGGATCAGGGGCAGGATCAGGGTGCCGATCACGGACCAGATCGCGGAGTCGGTGGGTGTCGCCTGGTTGAAGTGGGAGGCGACGCCGCGCCAGCGCTGGGCGGTGATGAGCCCGACCTCGCAGACGGCGACGAGGACGACCAGGCCGGCCGGAATCCGTACCCACCAGCGTGCGGGCATCTGCCGCAGGATCCACACCACGGACCACACCAGCAGCGCGAACGACAGTCCGAACGCGACCGGCTTGCGCCAGGACACCGGCCCCCACCACGGCTCCCGGTCCACGATCGCGACCACGGCGTGCAGCAGTCCGGAGGCCGCGAGGAGCGTCCCGCACCACCACAGCAGCCCCTGGTACCTCCCTCGCGGCCGTACGGCCCGCCACACCTGCGACAACGCCTCCGCACCCCGCACGCTCATCCCAGCTCCCCCTCCCCGGCGACTGGCCCGACCGTAGGACGGCGCGGCGAGCGGGGCGTCCCCCCGAGGGGGTGCCGGAACCTACCCCCCTGGGGGTACGCCGGACTCCATCAGGCCGGAGCGGTAGGCCAGGACCACGGCCTGCGCCCGGTCGCGGGCTCCGATCTTGTGCAGGACGCGTTTGACGTGCGTCTTGGCGGTGGACTCGGCGATCCCGAGCAGCTCGGCGAGTTCCGCGTTGGACAGTCCCTCGGCGATCAGACGCAGCACCTGCGCCTCACGGGCGGTGAGGCCGCGCAGCCCGGCGAGGTCCGCGGCGTCCGCGGGTCCGCGGGCCGTCCGCTCTCCCAGGACGAAGTGCTCGACGAGAGCGCGGGTGACCGAGGGGTCGATCAGGGTGTCCCCGGCGGCCACCGTCCGCACGGCGTCGATGAGGCGTTCGGGGGCGGTGCGCTTGAGCAGGAACCCGCTGGCACCGGCCCGCAACGCCCGCCACACATAGGTGTCGTCGGGGAAGGTGGTCAGCACCAGGACCCGCGCGGCCGGCCCCGCCGCGGCGATGCGGGCCGTGGCCTCGATGCCGTCGATGCCCGGCATCCGTACGTCCATCAGTACGACGTCCGGGGCCAGGGCGTGGCACAGCTCCACGGCCCGTAGGCCGTCGGCGGCCTCCCCGACGACCTCGATGTCCGGCGCGGTGCCGAGCGTCACCGCCACACCGGTGCGCAACAGGGCGTCGTCGTCGGCCAGCAGCACACGTACGACCGGGCCCGCGGCGGCACGGGCGGTCACCGCAGCGGCAGTTCGACGCTGAGGGCGAACCCGCCGCCGTCACCGGCCGGGCCGTGTGCGACCGATCCGCCGAGCGCGGCGGCCCGTTCCCCGATACCGCGCAGCCCGCGCCCCGGCCGGTACCGGGGCTTCGGCCCCTGACCGGCGTCCACCACGCGGACGAGCACGGTGTCACCCCACCGCTGTCGGCGGACCGTCACCTCGGCGGACCGGGCGTGGCCGTGCCGCAGGGCGTTCGTCAGCGCCTCCTGGACGATCCGGTGGACGGACGGCCGCAGGGTGCCCGGCAGGGTCAGCGTCTCGGGCTCCATGCGCAGGCGGACGTCCATGCCCGCGTCCGCCATGGGGCCCACGAGCCGGTCCAGATGCCGTGCGTCCAGAGGCGGTTGTTCCGGGATGGTGCCGTCGTCGTGGTCCGCGCCGGTCGGGCCGAGGTCGTCGTCGGCGCGCAGCAGACCGAGGACCCGGTCGAGTTCGGCGAGGGCGTCACGGCCGGTGCGTTCGACGCTGCTCAGCAGCTCCCGGGTGCGGTCGGGGTCGGTGTCGAGGACCAGGCGTCCGGCTCCGGCCTGGACGAGCATGGCGTTCACCGAGTGGCCGACGACATCGTGCAGCTCGCGAGCGATGCGCAGGCGTTCGGCCACGACCGACTCGCGGCGCAGCAGCCGCCGCAGTTCCTCGGTCTCCCTGCGTCGACGAGCCGTGGAGAAGCCGGCCGCCCACACCAGCAGCCAGACCAGGACGACCGCGGCCGGCACCACCGGCGGGTCGTCCTTCGGGGCGAAGTACGCCAGCACGGCGGGCGGGACGAGCAGCGCGCCGAGCGCGGCCCGGCGGGGGCTCGCGCCGAGGCCCAGCGCGTGGACGGCGATCAGGTTCGCGACCGGGGTCAGCGGACCGGGGCCGGCCCACAGGGCCTCGACGGCGAGCCCGGCCGTGCCGACCACGAACCCGGCCAGCGGGGCGCGGCGCCGGAACGCCAGGCCGCCGGCGATCACCGCGGCGAGCGCGACCGTCAGGACCGGGGAGGCGTCGGTGCCGCTGCCCGGGCCCAGCCGGACGGCCGCCATCGCCACGAACACGACGGCGGCCGACACGACGTCCCCCGGCGGCAACCGCCGGACTCCGACCTCCGCCATGCTCCGCCCCGGGTCGTTCGGTACCGGATCGACTCCCGTCCAAACTAACAAGGTTGACGGAGCATGGGGATCCCCTCCGGCCCCTTCGCGCGGGCCAGCGGGTCAGCCGGCCAGCGGGTCAGTGGTCCCAGCGCCGGACGCGGCGGAGCAGGACGATCCCGGCGAGCACGGCCACGCCGCCGATCATCGCCGGCCACAGCTGCGCCCCGGTCTCCGCGAGGTCGCCCGCCACCGACTGCGACCCCTGCGATCCGGACTGCCCGGCGGGCGAGGGGATGTTGACGGCGGGCGTCGTCTGCGCGGGGGCCACGACCGCGCCGCGGTCGTCATCGCCGACGCCCTTGTCCTCACCCTTGTCGGTGCCGGGGTTGCCGCGCTGGGTCGCCTTCAGCGAGCCGAGGACCTGGGGCTCCTTGTCGTCGCCCTGGTTCGCCTTGTCGTCGCCCTGGTTCGCCTTGTCGTCCCCGGCGCCGGGGGCCTGAGCGGTCCTGGTCGGTTCGGCCGGGTTCTCGTCCTGGCCCTGGTCCTGGTCCTGGCCGCCGCCCGGCTGCTCCTGCCCCTGGTCCTGGCCGTCACCGCCCTGAGCGCCGCCGTTGCCCTGGTCACCGTTGCCCTGGCCGTCGTCACCGCCCTGGTCGCCACCGTTGTCCTGACCGCCGCCGTTGTCCTGACCGCCGCCGTTGTCCTGACCGCCGCCATTGTCCTGACCGCCGCCGATGTCGGCCGCGTCGCACTCTCGGCCGTCGTTGATGCAGTCCACCATCGCGCGCATCAGATCTTCGTCGAAGACGTTGATGAAGTCGCCGTGGTCGGTGACGGGCTTGTGGAGCTGCTCGGGGAAGGCGTCCACGGCGAACAGCGGGCTCGTGCGCCCGCCGTCCTGCAGACTCGGCGCGTCGATGTCGTAGACGATGCGCTGCACCAGCTGCGGGATGGCCTTGAAGCCGGCGCCGCAACCGCCGTCCGCCGCGGCGAAGGCCACGTGCGTACGGTGGTTGGCGCTGTCGATGTTGCGGCCGTCCCAGCAGCTCTGGAACCGGAACGTGCGCACCACGTCACTGCCGGCGGGGCAGAGCGGGTACTTGTCCTTCAGCTGCCGGTCCTCGAACCCGGTGCAGCTCCAGGACGCGTTGGCGTTGGCCGTGCCGTTGACGAACGCCTTGGCGTCGCCGGTGATGATGCGCAGCAGCCGCGGCATCTCCGTGACGTCGCCGCGCGGGCTGCCCTCGAACGACATCGTGACCTGCTTGGGCGTCACGATCTCGCCGACGTTGCCCTCGATGCCGCCGCCGGGAGAGTTGGCGTCCTGCTCGGCGGTGCCGTTCTGCAGGCGGATCACCGGCCAGAAGTACGAGGAGCGGTCGCCCTGGTTCTCGCAGCTGGTGTCGGCGGCCGCGAGGTCCTGGTCACTGGCGAACGCGCTGTTGCCCTGGTTGCCGACGTAGTCGTGGAAGTGGTGGGCGCCGTTGGAGACGCCGGGGGCGACGATGACGTTGTCCGAGTTGAACAGGCCGCCCGCGTTCACACCGCAGTCGGTGCTGAAGGAGCCGGTGGAGCCGTTCTGCCGCCCGCCCCGGTCGCCCGCGTTCGGCTGGACGGTCTTGATGTCGACGTAGTCCGCGGCCACCGGCCCGTTGCCGGCCTGGCCGCCGTTGCCCTGCTGGCCCTGACCGCCCTGTTGGTCGCCCTGCCCCTGACCCTCCCCGCCGCCGTTCTGACCGCCGGCGTCCTGACCGTCACCGTTCTGGTCACCGCCGTTCTGGTCACCGCCGCCGTTCTGGTCACCGCCGTTCTGGTTCTCGGCGGGACGCAGCGCGCAGGCGGCGAGGGAGTCGAGTCCCTCGGGGCGGTCGCCGACGCGGCCGATGGCGATCGCGATCCGCTCGATCGTCGCGGCCCGCTTCTCCTTGAGCGGGTTCATGATCGCGTTGTCGGCGAAGCCGGCGTCCTGCTGCTGGGCCTGCGCGGAGTTCTGCAGCCGCTGGTAGGCCTCGGCTATCTGCTGGTCCAGGGCGGCGAGTTCCTTGTCGACCTCGGCGCGGGCCCCGTCGGGCACCTCCGTCAACTTGGCGCCGACGTCCGGGCAGTCGATCGTGCCGGCGGCGGAACGCACCTGCTGGACGGTGTCGTCGGCCGAGTCCTCCTCGGTGGCCGACGCGTAGACGTTGACGGCCATGAGCCCGCCTCCGCCCAAGATCAGCGCGATCGCGGCTGAGGTCGCGCGCCGTGCTCCTGACGGGCGTCTGCGCCTGGTGGTGCGTCCCACGGATAGCTCCTACAACGTCGTGATCGGGTCCGGACATGAAAAACCCCAGCCCCATACGGAGCCGGAGCCCAAAGTGTTCAAACGTCCCGGGAATTCACAGGAAGATGACAGGTAGCGGGAAGCCACACATGGTCAAAGCGGCAGCAAGCGCTCTCCGTACCGTGTCGTCGAGGGCACCGGCCGTGACCGCGCGCGACCCCCTCTCGCCTCCGGGCGCGGGGCAGTGTAGACATGGGCACATGGTGCGTCTCCTGGGTCGATCTCGCTCTCGGTCGACCCGCCGCCCCCAGGGCCGGTCCGCGCAGGGCCCGGACGACCGCGCCCGGCGGGTACGGCACGGAACCGACGGCGGCGCGAGCCGGGGACCCGAACACCGCGCAGGCCCGCTCGCGGGGCTGCGGTCGGCGGTGGGCGGGCGCAGCGTCGCCGGGCAGGTCTTCCTGCTCCAGGTGGTGATCGTGCTGGTGCTGGTCGTGTCGGCCGTGGTGGCGCTGGTTCTCCAGGTGCGGCACGACAGCAGCGAGGAGGCGCACAACCGTTCGCTCGCCGTGGCGGAGACCTTCGCCAACGCGCCGGGCACCCGGGAGGCGCTGGCCGCGGACGACCCCACCGCGATCCTCCAGCCGAGGGCGGAGGCCGCCCGGGTCCAGTCCAAGGTCGACTTCATCGTCGTGATGAACACCGACGGGATCCGCTACACCCATCCCAAGCCGGACCGCATCGGCAAGAAGTTCGTGGGCACCCTCGGGCCGGCGCTGAAGGGCGAGTCCTTCACCGAGGAGGTCAACGGCACCCTCGGCCCCCTCGTCCAGGCCGTGGTGCCGGTCAAGGACCCCGACGGCAAGGTGGTCGGCCTGGTCTCGGCCGGGATCACCACCGAGAACGTGGGCGGGGTCGCGGAACAGCAGCTGCCCCTGGTGCTGATCGCCGCCGCGGCCGCCCTCGCGCTGGCCACGGCGGGCACGGCACTGGTCAGCAAGCGGCTCCTGCGCCAGACCCACGGCCTCGGTCCGTCCGAGATGACCCGCATGTACGAGCACCACGACGCGGTGCTGCACGCCGTACGGGAAGGCGTGATCATCATCGGCGGCGGGGGCCGGCTGCTGCTCGCCAACGACGAGGCGCACCGCCTGCTCGACCTGCCCGCGGACGCCGAGGGACAGGACGTCCACGCCCTGGGGCTGGAATCCCCCATGGCCGACCTGCTGGCCTCGGGGCGCGTCGCCAACGACGAGGTGCACCTCGTCGGCGACCGGCTGCTCGCCGTCAACCAGCGGGCCACCGATCTGCAGGGCGAGCCCTCCGGCAGCGTGGCCACGTTCCGCGACTCCACCGAGCTGCGTGCCCTCTCCGGGCGCGCCGAGGCGGCCAGGGAGCGTCTGCGGCTGCTCTACGACGCCGGAGTGGGCGTCGGCACCGGCCTGGACGTGACCCGCACCGCCGAGGAGCTGGCGGAGGTGGCCGTCCCCCGGTTCGCGGACTTCGTCACCGTGGACCTCGCCCCGGCGGCGCTCAACGGCGACGAGCCCGACACGGTCACCCGGCTGCGCCGTACGGCCTGCAGCGGCATCCGCAAGGACGCCCCCCTGTACAAGGTGGGCGAGCGGATCGACCTCGTCGCCTCCTCGCCGCAGGCCCGCAGCATCGACAGCGGCACCTCGACCCTGGTGACCGACCTCAGCCGGGCCTCTGGCTGGCAGGCGCAGGATCTCGAACGGTCGGCGCAGGTCGTCGAGTACGGCATCCACTCGCTGATCACCGTGCCGTTGCGGGTGGGCCAGCTGGTGCTGGGGGTCGCCAACTTCTGGCGCTCGGAGAAGCCCGAGCCGTTCGACCAGGAGGAACGGGCGCTCGCCGAGGAGCTCGTCGCGCGGGCGGCGGTGTCCATCGACAACGCGCGCCGGTACACCCGCGAGCACACGATGGCGGAGGCCCTGCAGCGCAGCCTGCTGCCGCGCAACCTCCCCGAGCAGAGCGCCCTGGACGTCGCCTACCGCTATCTTCCGGCGCAGGCCGGGGTGGGCGGGGACTGGTTCGACGTGCTCCCGCTGTCCGGCACCCGGGTCGCGGTCGTCGTCGGCGACGTCGTGGGGCACGGGCTGCACGCGGCGGCCACGATGGGGCGGCTGCGCACCGCCGTGCACAACTTCACCGCGCTGGATCTGCCGCCGGACGAGATCCTCGGGCTGCTGGACGAGATGGTCAGCCGGATCGACCAGGACGAGGCGGCCCTGGACGGCACCGCGCCGATCACCGGGGCGACCTGTCTGTACGCCGTCTACGACCCTGTCTCGCGGCGCTGCGACGTCGCCAGGGCGGGTCATCCGCCGCTCGCGGTGGCCCGGCCCGACGGCACCGTGGAGTTCCCCGAGGTGCCGGCCGGCCCACCGCTCGGCCTGGGCGGACTGCCCTTCGAGACGGCCCGGCTGGAGCTGGACGAGGGCAGCCGGCTGGTGCTCTACACCGACGGGCTCGTCGAGCACCGGGACCGGGACATCGACGACGGTCTCGAACTGTTGCGCACGGCGCTGACCGGGGCCGACACCTCCCCGCAGGGCACCTGCGAGGCCGTGCTCGACGCGCTGCCGCCGAGCCGCGCGAGCGACGACATCGCGCTGATCGTCGCCCGCACCCGGGCGCTGGACCGGGACCGTGTCGTGGAGTGGGAGGTGCCGGACGACCCGGCGGCCGTCCGCCGGGCGCGCTCCGAGGCCACCCGGCAGCTGACCGCCTGGGGCCTGGAGGAGCTGGAGTTCACCACCGAGCTGATCCTCAGCGAGCTGGTCACCAACGCCATCCGGTACGGCGGCGGCCCCATCCGGGTCCGTCTGATCCACGACAGCCGGCTGATCTGCGAGGTCACCGACAGCAGCCACACCTCGCCCCATCTGCGGTACGCCGCGACCACCGACGAGGGCGGCCGGGGGCTGTACCTCATCGCGCAGCTCACCCAGCGCTGGGGCACCCGCTACTCCCCCACGGGCAAGACCATCTGGACCGAACAGGCACTGCCCTGACGGTCCTCGACAGGCCCCGCCGTTCGAGGGCGGGGCCGCCACAGCGCAAGGAGAGACCGGAGCATGCGTATCGGACTGCTCGGAACCGGCCCGTGGGCCGACATGGCCTACGCCCCCGCGCTCGGCGCGCACCCGGAGCTGGACTTCGCGGGGGTGTGGGGCAGGCGCCCGGAGGCGGCCAAGGCACTCGCCGACCGGCACGGCGGCGTGCCCGTGTACGAGGACGTGGACACCCTGTTCGCCGACGTGGACGCGGTCGCCGTGGCCCTGCCGCCCGCCGTCCAGGCACCGCTGGCGGCGCGTGCCGCCCGGGCGGGCTGCCATCTGCTGCTCGACAAGCCCCTGGCGACGGACGTCGGGCAGGGGCGGGCCGTCGTGGAGGCGGTGGCGGAGTCCGGGGTGGCCTCGGTCGTCTTCTTCACCGCCCGCTTCCAGGCCGCCGTCGACGCGTGGATCACCGCGCAGGCCGCGGCCGGGGGCTGGTTCACGGCCCGTGCGGAGTGGTTCGGATCGCTGTTCGACGACGAGAGCGACAGTCCCTTCGCCGACTCGCCGTGGCGGCGCGAGAAGGGCGGCCTGTGGGACGTGGGCCCGCACGCCCTGTCGGTGCTGCTGCCCGTCCTCGGGGACGTGGAGCAGGTCGCGGCCGCCGTGCGCGGGGCCGGGGACACGGTCCACCTGGTGCTGCTGCACGCCGGCGGGGCGTCCAGCACGCTCACGCTCAGCCTCACCGCGCCGCCCGCGGCCTCCGGGACGACGGTCGAGCTGCGCGGCCGGACCGGGACGACCGTACTGCCGGGGTCCGACGAGGGGGCCGTGGAGGCACTCGTACGGGCGGGGGACGCGCTGCTGGCGGCCGCGCGCGGTGGCCGTCCGCATCCGTGCGACGCCGCCTTCGCGCTGCGCGTGACGGAGCTGCTCGTCGCCGCGGAGGAACGGCTGACCGGCTGACACACGCCGCCCGAGTGCCCGTTCGAGTTTAGGTGGGCTTTATACCGGACATCGTCCGGTGGCGGGCACGCCTCCGCCTCGCGCGTCCCGTGAGCGTGAGGAGGGCCCGTGAGCGCGACGAACGGGAGCGCCGCCGAGAACCTGCGGCGCAGACTGGCGGCCTCGAAGAAGGATCAGGACGCGCGGACGGTCATGCGGCTGCGCCTGGGGGTCGGGATCATCGGTGTCCTGCTGCCCCTGGCGCTGCCGGCCGGCAACTGGATCGCGGCGCGGCTCACCGGCGGCGACGGCGGCGACGCCTGGCCCGGTTCCATGAGCGGCTCGTACCACACCAGCACCCGCGATCTCTTCGTCGGCGGTCTCTGCGCCCTCGGGATCTTCCTGGTCGTCTACCGTTTCAACCGGTTCCACGACGTTCTGGGCACCGTCGCCGGACTCTGCGCCCTCGGCGTCGCCCTCTTCCCCACCGCGCCGGGATCCGGGGGCGACGCGGGGCAGCAGACGGTCTCGGTCCTGCACCAGGTCCTCGCCGTCGCCCTGCTGACGGCGATGGCGGCGTTCTGCCTCTTCATGCACGGGGCGCCGGGCATCAAGGAACGGTCGTACGTCCGGCGTCCCTACCTCGTTGCGGGGGTGCTGATCCTCGTCTTCATGGCGCTCGCGGCCGTCGCGGCGGCCACCGGGGTGGGCGAGGACTGGACGATCACCCCCCTGTACCTGTGCGAATGGCTCTCCGTCTGGTCCTTCGGCTTCGCCTGGACGGGCGCGGCGCTGTCCCTGGCCGCGGACATCGACCGGCTGCCCCGGACCCGGGCGGCCGTGGGCGCCGTCCTCGGGTGGCTGCGCTCGCTCGGCGGCCTCCTGGGCCGGGGCCGGACGCGCTCCCGCCCGGCCGTGTGATGCCGGGAACGCGCCGGGGGGTCAGGGACGGGCGCCGGTGAGAAAGCGGTCGAGGGTGGCGGTGAGCTCCGCCGGCTTCTCCACCGGGAGTTCGTGACCGGCGTCCAGGATGCGCACCTCGGCGTCCTGGCACGCGGTGGCCATGCGCAGCATCTGGGAGACCGGGAGCTGGATGTCGTGGTAGCCGTGGACGAGCAGGGTCGGTGTGCTGATCTCGCCGAGCCGGTCGAGGACGTCGAAGGCGCGCATGGCGCCGTACAGGGTCATGACGACCTCGCGCGGGGTGGCCGCCGAGGCACGGATGTACTCCCGGATCTGCTCGCGGGGGTAGCCGGGGGCGAAGGCCCGCTGGATGTTGGCGGCGACGAACAGCTTGAAGGGGACGCGGGTGGAGACGGCCATCAGCAGGCCGCGGCCGCGGCTGTAGGTCATGCGGCCGATGGAGTTGACCAGCACCAGGCGCTCGACCCGCTCCGGGTGGGCGAGGGTGATCGTCTGGGAGATCATGCCGCCCATGGAGTGCCCGACGAGGACGAACCGCTGGACCTCCAGATGGTCGAGGAGGGCGAGCACGTCCTCGGCCAGCTCCTCGATCGTGCGCACCCCCGCGCCACGGCTCTCGCCGTGGCCGCGCAGGTCCAGCCGGATCACGCGCCGCTTCCCGGAGAAGTGCGCGACCTGGTGGTCCCAGCGGTGCCGGTTCGCGGTCCATCCGTGCACGAAGACCAGGGGCACGCCGTCACCGTCGCGGGGGCCCTCGTCGTCGTACGTCAGCACGGCGCCGTCGACTTCGAGCTGCGGCATGGGGCCTCCTGCGGTGCGGTCCGGTTACTGACCGGTACCGTAGCCGCCTCCCCGGCCCCTCGTCACCGGCGTCCGCCGGGGAATCCGCGGAGCCGCGCGAAGGACACGTCCGCCCGGACCGGCCGCAGGACCGGACCCACCCGGCGGATGACAGACTGACGGCATGGAAGAACGCGCATTCGGTAGGTCCGGTCAGCACGCGTCCGTCGTCGGTCTCGGCACATGGCAGCTGGGCGCCGACTGGGGAGACGTCGACGACACGGAGGCACTGGCGGTGCTGGAGGCGGCCGCCGAGTCGGGGGTGACCTTCTTCGACACGGCCGACGTCTACGGCGACGGACGCAGCGAGCAGACCATCGCCACGTTCCTGCGGAGCAGGCCCGACCTCCATGTGTTCGTCGCGACGAAGATGGGCCGTCGCGCGGACCAGATCCCCGAGAACTACGTCCTCGACAACTTCCGGGCCTGGAACGACCGTTCCCGGCGCAACCTCGGCGTGGACCGGCTCGACCTGGTCCAGCTGCACTGCCCGCCCACGCCCGTCTACTCCTCCGACGAGGTGTTCGACGCGCTCGACACCCTGGTCGAGGAGGAGCGCGTCGCCGCGTACGGCGTGAGCGTGGAGACCTGCGCGGAGGCGCTGACGGCGATCGCCCGGCCGAACGTGGCGAGCGTGCAGATCATCCTCAACCCGTTCCGGATGAAGCCGCTCCTCGACGTCCTCCCCGCCGCCGAGAAGGCGGGCGTCGCGATCATCGCGCGCGTTCCGCTGGCGTCGGGGCTGCTGTCCGGCAAGTACACGAAGGACACGGTCTTCGCGGCGAACGACCACCGCACGTACAACCGGCACGGCGAGGCGTTCGACCAGGGCGAGACGTTCTCCGGCGTCGACTACGCCACGGGCGTCGAGGCGGCCGTCGAGTTCGCCGGACTGACCCCCGACGGTTACACCCCGGCCCAGCTGGCGCTGCGCTGGATCGTCCAGCTGCCGGGCGTCACGACGGTGATCCCGGGCGCCCGCACCACGGACCAGGCCCGCGCCAACGCGGCCGCCGCCGCGCTGCCGGAGCTGTCCGGCGAGACGCTCACGGCGATCCGCGACCTGTACGACCGGCGCGTCAAGGAGCAGGTCGAGGGCCGCTGGTAGGACGGCCGGGCGTGAGGGAGCGCCGCGCGCGAGGCGGCCGGCCGGCCGCCTCCCGCGCGTGGGTGTCCACCCCGCGGCGGGCGCGTCAGATACGGCCGCCGGTGAGCCGGGTGAGGGGCCCCTGGACCTGGCGTCCGGAGCGGCGTCCGACCGCGTAGGAGGCGGCGGTCAGGGCCGTCAGGCCCGCACCCACACCGGCGGCGACCAGCTTGCGGTGCGCGATGACGGTCATGGCCGTCCTGGCGGTGGCCGCCACCTGGCCGGACGCCTGGACGACGGCCTGGCGGCCCGCCTCGACGCCCTTCGCCGCGCTCTGCACGGCCGCGCTCGTGGTGTCGGCGGCACGCTTGGTCGCCTCGGCCGCGTGTCCGGCACCGGACTTGACGGACGAGGCGGCGCTCTCGCTCTTGGCCGCGGCCGTCTTCGCGGACTCGGAGGCCGGTGCCGTGGCCTTGGCGGCCGTCCGGCGGGCCTTGGCGGCGGTCGTCCCGGTGGACGCGGAGTTCTCGTTCGGGTCCTTGTTCGATCCAGTCATGAAGACCGCGTTGCCGCTCCGCGCCCCGGCAAACACGCTCTCGACGACCGTGTCGGCCGAGGACCCGGCGGCACTCCCGCCGTCCGCCCATTCCCCCGGATGGCATAAGATCGCCTTATGAGGTCATAGACCCGACCCGAGTACCTGGTAAGGGTTGCCTTAGTTTAGGGTTGGCGTCGAGTCGCTTTTCTCCGCTCGAAGGGAACCTGAACATGCCCCGCCCTCTGCGGGTGGCCATCGTCGGAGCCGGACCCGCCGGGATCTACGCCGCCGACGCGCTGCTGAAGTCCGACGTGGCCACCGAGCCCGGCGTGTCCATCGACCTCTACGAGCGGATGCCCGCCCCGTTCGGACTGATCCGTTACGGCGTGGCCCCCGACCACCCCCGCATCAAGGGCATCATCACCGCCCTGCACCAGGTCCTCGACAAGCCGCAGATACGCCTCTTCGGCAACGTCGACTACCCGGGGGACATCAACCTGGACGATCTGCGCGCGTTCTACGACGCCGTGATCTTCTCCACGGGCGCGACGGCCGACCGCGCGCTCGACATCCCCGGCATCGGCCTCGACGGCTCGTACGGCGCGGCCGACTTCGTCTCCTGGTACGACGGCCACCCGGACGTGCCGCGCACCTGGCCGCTGGAGGCCGAGAAGGTCGCCGTCCTCGGTGTCGGCAACGTCGCGCTCGACGTGGCCCGCATCCTCGCCAAGACGGCCGACGAGCTGCTGCCGACCGAGATCCCGGCCAACGTGTACGAGGGCCTGAAGGCCAACAAGGCGCTGGAGGTCCACGTCTTCGGCCGCCGCGGCCCGGCGCAGGCGAAGTTCTCCCCGATGGAGCTGCGGGAGCTCGACCACTCCCCCAACATCGAGGTCATCGTCGACCCCGAGGACATCGACTACGACGAGGGTTCCATCGCGACCCGGCGCGGCAACAAGCAGGCCGACATGGTCGCCAAGACCCTGGAGAACTGGGCGATCCGCGACACCGGCGACCGCCCGCACAAGCTGTTCCTGCACTTCTTCGAGTCGCCCACCGAGATCCTCGGCGAGGACGGCAAGGTCGTCGGCCTGCGCACCGAGCGCACGGCCCTCGACGGTACCGGCAACGTCAAGGGCACCGGCGAGTTCAAGGACTGGGACGTCACCGGCGTGTACCGCGCGGTCGGCTACCTCTCGGACAAGCTGCCCAAGCTCCCCTGGGACGTCGAGTCGGGCACCGTCCCGGACGCGGGCGGCCGGGTCATCGAGGAGACCGGCGCGCACCTGCAGTCGACGTACGTCACCGGCTGGATCCGGCGCGGTCCGGTGGGCCTCATCGGGCACACCAAGGGCGACGCCAACGAGACCGTCGCCAACCTCCTGGACGACTTCGCCAACGGCCGGCTGCACGAGCCGTCCGCGCCCGCCCCGGAGGCCGTGGACGCGTTCCTCGCCGAGCGCAACGTGCGTTTCACGACGTGGCAGGGCTGGTACGAGCTCGACGCCGCCGAGAAGGCGCTCGGTGAGCCGCAGGGCCGTGAGCGCGTGAAGATCGTCGAGCGTGAGGACATGCTGCGCGCCAGCGGCGCGTAGGCGCTCCGCTCGGGGCAGGGCTGGGGGACTGCGGGCGGTTGTTCGGCTGTGGGTTGTCCGTGGCCGGTCGCGCAGTTCCCCGCGCCCCTTTCAGGGGCCCGCGGCCCCAGGGGCATAAGCTCGTCCAATGGCCAAGTACTACGACGTGCACCCCGACAACCCCCAGCCGCGTGCCATCGGGCAGGTGGCCGACAGCATTCGTCAGGGTGGGCTCATCGCGTATCCGACGGACTCCTGCTTCGCGCTGGGGTGCCAGCTGGGCAGCCGTGACGGCATCGAGCGGATCAGGACGATCCGGCAGCTCGACGACCGCCACCACTTCACCCTGGTGTGCGAGAACTTCGCGCAGCTGGGCCAGTTCGTCCATGTCGACAACGACGTGTTCCGCGCCGTGAAGGCGTCGACGCCCGGCAGCTACACCTTCATCCTCCCCGCCACGAGGGAGGTGCCCCGCAAGCTGCTCCACCCCAAGAAGAAGACCGTCGGCGTGCGCATCCCCGACCACCGCGTGGTCCAGGCCCTGCTCGCCGAGCTGGGTGAGCCGCTCGTCTCCAGCACCCTGCTGCTGCCCGACGAGGAGGAGCCGCTGACCCAGGGCTGGGAGATCAAGGAACGCCTGGACTACCTGGTCGACGCGGTGGTGGACTCCGGGGACTGCGGCACCGAGCCGACGACCGTCATCGACTTCTCCAGCGGCGAGGCGGAGATCATCCGCAAGGGCGCGGGCGACACCTCACGGTTCGAGTGACCCCGGCGGCGGCCCGGCTCAGGTCTGCCGCAGCGGCTCGTACGCCTCGGCGCTCAGCCCGAACGTCCAGGCCACCCCTTCCCGGGCCGTGGTCGTGGCGGGCGGCACCCGCAGCCAGTAGGTGCGGCTCGTGCCGTCCGGCTCCGGCGTGGAGTTGACGACCTCGACCATCACCACGTCCTCGTCGCCCGGCAGGGCTATGCGCCACAGCACGCCCGTCTCGTCGCGGTGCACCGGCTGCGCGCCGGACTCCTCCAGATAGCGGTCGTAGCCGTAGAACTCCAGCATCACGCGGCGCAGTTCCGCGTTCTCCTCCGCCCGGATCTCCGCCGGGGTCAGGGAGCCCAGCCGGTCGAGGAAGGCACCGGGGACGGGCAGCCCGCGCCAGGCGTGCAGGGCGAATCCGTCGGCGTAGGCGAGCGCGGGCCCGTCGCCGCGGTCCAGCCGGCCCGCCTCGTCGCGGTGCAGTTCCACGGGCCGCTCGGTGACGACCGCGACGTTCTCGTACGGCCACCACCAGCCGGCCGTACGGGCGACCTCGGCCAGTGCGTCGAGGCCCGGGGCGGTGTCGAACGCGGACAGCCAGGCCGCGTCGTGCTGGCCGAGGACGGCGTCCAGGAGGAGCAGACGGATGCCGGTCTCCGCCGTGCGGTCCGCGGGGGCCAGGGCCTCGACGACGCCGGTGCGGACGCGGTCGATCAGCGGACGGGTCGTCTCCCACAGGCCGGCGCCCGTCGCGGTCCAGTGGGCGCTCCAGCCGGTGGGGCCCAGCCGGGTGTGCAGCCGGGCCCGTTCGGCGGCGACGGCCCTGTTGCGCACCGCGTCGCGGACGCTCGCCCCGGTCGCGGGCAGCGCCTCGCCGTCCTCCCCCGGCGCTCCCGACAGCAGGCGCACCGCCTCCAGGGGCGAGCGGGCCCACACGATCAGTCCGGGCTCCCGCAGCCCGGCCCGCCGGTAGGCCAGGCGCACGCCCGCCTCCGCCCGGGCCCGGTCGCCCGCCCCCGTGGCCGCCGCCACCGCCCGCCAACTCGTCCGTTCCGTCACGCCGTTCCTCCTGGATCCCGTATGTCCGTCCCTGCGGGCCCGCCGCACACCGCGGCCGCCCTCCCCGCCCCGCCGGTTCAGTCGGCGACGATCCGCACCGACCCCGGTACGTACTCCCGCTGCCGTACGACCCGGTACCAGCCCTTGGGCAGGGAGATGGCCGCGTGCTCCTCGTGGACGACGCGGGCTCCCTCCGGCACGTGCAGCAGCATCGGCCCGAACGGGCCCGCCTCGCGGACGAGCCGGCCGGGGCCGACCACGGCGTGGGCGTGCCCGGTGACCTCGCCGAGGGCGAGGACGAGCCGGCCGCGCCCGTCCCGCGGCTCCGAGGCGGCGTCGAGCGCGTCGCCGGGCACGGCGGTCTGCTCCAACGGCGCGATGAGGACGTCTCCTTGCCGGTACATGGGTCTCCCTCCCGTCGGGCACGCGCTGTGCCACGACAGGACCGTAGGGCCCGCCACTGACAATCGGTCCGCGCACGCCCGTTCGCCGAAGGGGGCGGACGGCTGTTCGTCCCCAGGACAGGGGTCCGCCGCACACGGTGTCAGTCGGACTTGGTAGAACTCCCCTACCCGGCGGCGCCCTGCGCCGCGGGGGCGAGGCGGACGGTCCGGGCACAGGCCCGGCTCCGTCCATGGACAGAAGACGAAGGGGCGGGGCGCACATGACCATCGGGAGCCATCTGGAGGAGTTCCACGGCCTGCCGGTCCACCGCTTCCCCGAGTCGGTGAAGGGCCCCGAGGGAGCCGGGCACCTGCCCTCCCCCGAGTCGGTGGCCTGGAGCATCGCCGTGGACGCCTACGACAGCGAGGAGGGGTGGGAGGAGGCGTTCGCCCGGTTCCTGGCCTCCGTCGCCACCGAGAAGGTGCGGGCGCTGGTCGTGGGCGCCTGGAACGAGGCCTACGACAGCGGCCCCGAGACGATCGTCGAGGCCCTGATCGCGGCGAAGGACCGGCTGCCCGCGCTGCGCGCCCTGTTCCTCGGCGACATCGTGGGCGAGGAGTGCGAGATCTCCTGGATCAACCAGGGCGATGTCGGCCCGCTGCTGGACGCCTTCCCGGAGTTGGAGGAGTTCGGTGTGCGCGGCGGCCAGGAGCTCCGGTTCCCGGCGCTGCGGCACGAACGGCTGCGTTCGCTGACGGTGGAGACCGGCGGCATGCCCGTGGAAGCCGTCCGGGGCGTCGCGGGCAGTGACCTGCCGGCCCTGGTCGAGCTGGACCTGTGGCTGGGGACGTCCGAGTACGGCGGCGACGCCGAGGTCGCCGACCTCGCGCCGATCCTCGCCGGCACCCGGCTGCCGGCCCTCAAGCACCTGGCCCTGCGCAACAGCGAGATGCAGGACGAGATCTGCGTCGCCCTGGCCTCGGCCCCCGTGGTGGCCCGCCTCGACGTCCTGGACGTGTCCATGGGCGTCCTCACCGACGACGGCGCGACCGCGCTCCTCACGGGCCAGCCGCTGACGCACCTGCGCACGCTGGACCTGCACCACAACTACCTGAGCCCGGGAATGCGCGACCGCCTCCGGGACTCCCTGGAGGCCGAGGGGGTCCAGGTCGACGTCGACGCCGACGACGCCGAGTCGGACGAGGAGGAGGACGGCACGGTCTGGCGGTTCGTCGCGGTGAGCGAGTGAACACGTAGACGGTCACGGTCGAAAAAAGGGGGGCGGCATGTCCGGTGGGAGCGGTGCGGCGGGGGCGGGTCCCGGCCCGTACCGGTGGGTGGTCGTCGGGAACGGGGAGAACCGGCGGGTCGGGCTGTTCCGCGCGGCGGCCGAGGCGGCCGGCGTCGGTACGCCGCGGGTCGTCGAGTGGCGGGACGTGCTGCGCGACGGCGGCCACACGTTCGCCGAGGACGAGATCGTACGGCTGGACTCGCCGGGCGAGAACGCCGAGGTGGACCGGCTGCTGCGGGGCGTCGACGATCCCACGCGGGTGGAGGGGTCGGGCACCTGGTACGGCCGGTTCATGGCCGCGGTGGGGTCGTTGCGGGGCGGGCTGCGGCTGGACGATCCGGCGGACCTGCCGGTGCTGTTCGACAAGCGGCTGTGCCACGCCCGGCTCGACACGGCGGGCGTCCCGGTGCCCCCGTCGCCCACCTCGGGCGGCGCGTGGCCGGTGCGCGGCTGGGACGACGTGCGGGCGGCGATGCGGGAGCACGGCATGCCCCGTGTCTTCGTGAAGCTCGCCCACGGGTCCTCCGCGTCCGGGGTGCTGGCCGTGGAGTCGTCGACGAGCGGGCGGATCAGGGCCACCACCTCCGTGGAGGTCGCCGCCGGCGGCGGGCCGCGCGCCCCGCTCCGGCTGCACAACTCGCTGCGGGTGCGCCGCTACTCGGACGAGCGGGACATCGCCGGCATCGTCGACGTGCTCGCGGCCGACGGCCTGCACATCGAGCGCTGGCTGCCGAAGGCGTCCGCGCACGGCCGGTCGGCCGATCTGCGGGTGCTGGTCGTGGCGGGCCGGGCCACGCACGCCGTGGTGCGCACCAGCCGCTTCCCGATGACCAACCTCCATCTGGGCGGGGCGCGGGGCGATCTCACCTCCGTCGTGGAGGCGGCGGGCGACCGCTGGCGGCAGGCCCTCGACATCTGCGAGCGGGCCGCCGCCTGTTTCCCCGGCACGCTGAGCGTCGGCGTGGACCTGCTCCCGGCGATCGGCTGGCGCCGGTTCGCCGTGGGCGAGGTCAACGCATTCGGTGATCTGCTGCCCCGGCTGACCGGGCTGCCCGGCGGCCCGGCGGAGGGCCTGGACACCTACGCGGCGCAGCTCGCCGCCGTGCGCGACGCCCCGCCACCGGGCCCCTCGTCCACGGCCCCCTGGCACCACCCCCACGCGAGGAACGACCATGCACCCTGCTGACCCGGCCGGCGCCCCCGACATGAACGAGGTCGTGGGCCGCGACGACCTGCTGCTGCTCACCCTGGACACGCTGCGGTACGACGTGGCGGTGGAGCTGGCCGCGGCGGGCCGGCTGCCGAACCTGGCCGGCAGGCTGCCGGGCGGCGCCTGGGAGAAGCGCCACGCGCCCGGCAGCTTCACCTACGCCTCGCACCAGGCGATGTTCGCGGGTTTCCTGCCCACCCCGGCGGCGCCCGGCCCGCATCCTCGGCTGTTCGCGAGCCGGTTCGCGGGCAGCGAGACCACCGCGGGCGACACGTTCGTCTTCGACAGCCCCGACCTGGTGTCGGCGCTCGCCGCGCGCGGCTACCGCACCGTGTGCGTCGGCGGTGTCGGCTTCTTCAACAAACAGGGGGCCCTCGGCAGCGTCCTGCCGGGCCTGTTCCAGGAGAGCCACTGGGAGCCGGAGTTCTCCGTGGCGTCCCCGACCTCCTTCGAGTCCCAGGTGGCCCGCGCCGAACGGATCGTGGCCGAACTGCCCGCCGGACAGCGGCTGTTCCTGTTCCTCAACGTCTCGGCGCTGCACCAGCCGAACTGGTTCCATCTGCCGGGCGCCACCCGGGAGGCGGGCGACAGCCTGGCCACGCACGCGGCGGCCCTGGAGTACGTCGACCGGCACATCGGGCGGCTCTTCGCCGCGATGAGTGCGCGGCGCCGCTGCTTCGCCGTCGTCTGCTCCGACCACGGGACCACCTACGGCGAGGACGGCTACACCGGACACCGGCTCGGCCACGAGGCCGTGTGGACCGTCCCCTACAGCCACTTCTTCCTGGAGCCGTCCGCATGACCGTCACCGTGACCGACACAGACACCGGCACCGACGCCCCGGCATCGGTACGGCCCTATCAGCACTACGTGTACGCCTACCCGCACAAGACGGCGTACCGGAAGCTGCCCGGCGCCCCGCGGCTGGCGGGGCTGTGGGCCGGGGAGTCCCGGCAGGCGCTGTCGCTGTACGCGCACATCCCGTTCTGCGAGGTGCGGTGCGGCTTCTGCAACCTGTTCACCCGCATCGGCGCTCCGGACGGGCTGACCGGCCGCTATCTCGACGCCCTCGAACGGCAGGCGATCGCGGTGCGGGAGGCCCTCGGCGACGAGGAGCCGGTGCGGTTCGCCAACGCCGCCTTCGGCGGGGGCACACCGACCTATCTGGAGGCCGCCGAGCTGGAGCGGCTGTGCGACATCGCCGAGCGGCACCTGGGCGCGGACCTGCGGGCGATCCCGCTGTCGGTGGAGGCGTCCCCCGCCACGGCGACCGCCGACCGGCTGGCGGTCCTGGCCGAGCGGGGCACCACCCGGCTGAGTCTCGGTGTGCAGAGCTTCGTGGCCGAGGAGGCCCGTGCGGCCGTACGCCCGCAGCGGCGCTCCGACGTCGAGGCCGCTCTCGGCCGGATCCGCGACGCCGGCCTGCCCGTTCTCAACATCGACCTGATCTACGGCATCGACGGGCAGACGGCGGCCAGTTGGCGGCTGTCCCTGGACGCGGCCCTCGCCTGGCGGCCGGAGGAGATCTATCTCTATCCGCTGTACGTCCGGCCGTTGACGGGGCTCGGGCGCCACGCGGACCCGGCGGTCGCGGACCGCGAGTGGGACGAGACCCGGCTGCGGCGCTACCGCGAGGGCCGGGACCATCTGCTCGCGCAGGGCTACGAGCAGGTCTCCATGCGGATGTTCCGCCGCGCGGACGCGCCGGCGCAGGGCCCGGACGACCACGCCTGCCAGACCGACGGCATGATCGGCCTGGGCTGCGGCGCCCGGTCGTACACGTCGAGGCTGCACTACTCCTTCGACTACGCGGTCGGCATGAGCCGGATCCGCACGATCATCGACGACTACACGGCCACCGAGGACTTCGGCCAGGCCGTGCACGGCCGGGAGGTGGACGAGGACGAGGCGCGGCGGCGTCATCTGCTGCAGTCGCTGCTCCAGGCCCGGGGGATGCCGGTGGCGGAGTACCGGAGCCGGTTCGGCTCGGACCCGTACGCGGACTTCCCAGCGGAGCTGGAGCTGCTGGCCGGGCGCGGCTGGCTGGCGGAGGCGGGCGAGGGGCTGCTGCGCCTGTCGGGCGAGGGGCTGGCGCACTCGGACGCGATCGGGCCCGGCTTCTTCTCCCCCGCCGTGCGGGCCGCGATGGCCGGGTACGAGCCGAGGTGACGGAGCCCATGGACCTGACGATTCTGTACCGGGGCCCCCTCGCCTCCTGCGACTACGACTGCCCCTACTGCCCGTTCGCCAAGCGCCGCGACTCCCCGGACCGGCTGCGGGCCGACCGCGCGGACCTGGACCGCTTCACCGGCTGGGCCCGGGAGCAGACCGGGGACCGGCTCTCGGTCCTCTTCACGCCGTGGGGCGAGGGGCTGACGCGCTCCTGGTACCGGGAGGCGCTGGTCGGCCTCTCCCACGAGCCGCACATCGACCGGGTGGCGATCCAGACGAACCTCAGCTGCCGCACGGAGTGGCTGGACCGGGCCGACCGGGACACGGTGGCGCTGTGGTGCACCTACCACCCCGGGCAGACCCCGTACGAGCGGTTCCTCGACAAGACGCGGCGGCTGGCCGGGATGGGGATCCGGTTCAGCGTGGGCGTCGTCGGGCTGCCCGAGCATCTGGAGCACGCCCGGCGGCTGCGCGGGGAGCTGCCGGAGGAGGTGTACCTGTGGGTGAACGCCGCCGAGGGGCACACCTACACCGACGAGGAGGCGGCGGTGTGGACCGGGCTCGACCCCCTCTTCCCGTTCAGCCGTCACCCGCACCGCTCGGCCGGCCGCGCCTGCCGTACGGGCTCGACGGTCGTGTCCGTGGACGGCGAGGGGACGGTGCGGCGCTGCCACTTCGTCAAGGCGGAGCTGGGCAACCTCTACGACGGTTCCTTCCGCGCGGCGCTCGCGCCCCGCCCGTGCCCGCTGGCCGTCTGCGACTGCCACATCGGGTACGTCCACCTGGAGACACTGCCCCTGTACGACGTCTTCGCGGGCGGTGTCCTGGAACGCGTACCGACGCCGCGGGCGCGACGGGGCATCGGCGGGCGAGCGGGCGCGTGACCCGGCGGCCGCCGGGGCCGGTCCTGGGCCGGTCCGGGGCCGTCACACCCGCCAGCTGTACCGGCGCTCCGGCCGCCCGGCCACTCCGTAGCGCAGGGAGACGTCCGCGCTGCCGGTACCGTGGAAGTACTCCAGGTAGCGGCGGGCGCTGACGCGGGAGATGCCGGTGAGGGTGGCGCACTCGGTGGCGGAGAGGCTGCCGTCGGCGCCGCGCAGGGCGCCTTCGATGAGTTCGGCGGTCTCGACGCTCATGCCCTTGGGCAGGGCGCCGGCCGCCGGGGCGGGCGCGGCCGCTCCGGCGAGGACACGGTCGACGTCGGCCTGGCCTCGCACGACGGTGGTGAGCAGGCGGCCGCGCTGGGCCGCGTACCGCTGGAGCCGGGAGCGCAGTTCCTCGAACTCGAAGGGCTTGAGGAGGTAGTCGACGACGCCGTGGCGGACCGCGCCGCGCACGCTGTCGGCCTCCCGGGCGGCGCTGATGACCATGACGTCGCAGTCGTGGCCGGCGGTGCGCAGCCGGGGTATGACGTCGAGGCCGAAGCCGTCGGGCAGGTAGAGGTCGAGCAGGACCAGGTCGGGGCGGAGTTCGTCGACGGCCTGCACGGCCTGTTCTCCGGTGCTGGCGACGCCGACGACGCGGAAGGGCTCGACGCGTTCGACGAAGGCGCGGTGGACCCGGGCCACCATGAAGTCGTCGTCGACGACGAGCACGTCGATCGTGCCGGGCGGGCTGCTCGTGCCGTTCGTGCCGCTCGTGCCGCTCATGGTGACGCTCCTTCCGCCACCGCGTCGGCGAGGTGGCTGACGGTCATGCGGGCGGTGAACATGGCCCCGTCGGGGGTGTTGGTCACCGAGATCTCACCGCCGTGGCGTTCGCAGACCAGGCGGGTGAGGGCCAGGCCTATGCCGCGTTCGCCTTCGCGCGCGGCCTTGGTGGTGAAGCCGTGGGCGAAGACCTCACGGGCGAGTTCGGGGGCCACGCCGGGGCCCGAGTCCCGGACGACGATCTCCACACTGGAGGCGTCCTGGCGCAGTTCCACCTCGACCCATGCCTCGTGGCCGTCGGGCAGGGTCGTGGTGGCGGCCGCGTCCACCGCGTTGTCGACGAGGTTGCCGACGACGGTCGCCACGTCGGCGGCGTCCTCGGGGGCGAGCCGGTCGAGCGCCGTGCTCTCCGAAATGCGCAGGGTGACCCGGCGTTCGGCGGCGAGGGAGGTCTTCGCCGTGAGCAGGGCGGCGACGGCGGTGTCGCGGACGCGGCGGCTGAGGGTCACGTCGAGGGAGTGGCGGTGGCGGCTCAGCGCGCGGATGTAGTGGACGACCTCGTCCTGTTCGCCGATCTGGATGAGTCCGGAGATGGTGTGCAGCTGGTTGGCGAACTCATGGGCCTGGGCGCGCAGCAGTTCGGCGGAGCTGCGGAAGGAGCCGATCTCCCGTTCGAGCCGGGCCAGCTCGGTGCGGTCCCGGAGTGTGGTGACGGAGCCGAGGTGACGCCCGTCCTTGGTGACGGTCATCCGGTTCATCACCAGCACCCGGCCCCGACGGACGACCACCTCGTCCCGCCGGTCGGCCGGCGCGTCCTGGGCCGTGGCGGGGTCGCCGGGGCGGCCGGTGCTCTCGTCGGGCTCCTCGGCGCCGCCTTCATCGGAGCCGGCGGCTCCGGCGCGGACACCGACGGCTGCGGGGCGGGCACCGACGGCTGTGGGGCGGGCACCGGTCTCTCCCGCACGGGCGACCTCGGCTGCATCACGGCCCGCCGTGCCCTCGCCCGTCCCCGTCCCGTCGTCGCGGGCGCCGCCGCCCGCCTCCTGTGCTCCCACCAGGACGTCCCGTAGCCGCCCCTCCACTCCGAGGTCGGCCAGGCTCTTGCCAACGCAGTCCCCGGGCAGGTCGAGCAGGCGCCGGCCCATCTCGTTGGCGAGGGTGAGCCGGTGCTGGGGGTCGAGGGCGATCACGCCCTCGGCGATGCCGTAGAGCATGGCCTCGCGGTGTTCGGCGAGGCCGGCGATCTCCTGGGGCTCCAGGCCGAGGGTCTGCCGTTTGACGCGGCGGGCCAGCAGCCAGGAACCGGCGAGGCCGAGACCGCTGGCGATGCCGAGGTAGGCGAGGAGGTAGGAGGAGGCTCCGCCGAGGCGCTGCCACACGGTCGGGGCGGCCTCGCCGATCATCACCGTGCCCAGCAGCCGGCCCAGGTCGTCGTCGACCGTGGCGCCGAGGACGGGGACCTGGGCGACCAGTTCACGGTTGCCGTCGAAGGTCAGCGGGCCGGACCAGCCACGGCCCGCCACCGCCGTCCCGTCGGCGGGCATCGTCTCGCCGATCACGGTGGGGTCGGTGGAGCTGACGATCCGGCCGTCGGCGTCGGCGACGGTCACGGACGTGACCCCCGACTGCGTCTGGACGGAGTTCACCAGGGGCGCCAGCACCTCGTGCGCGACGGGCTGGGCGAGCCGGTCGCGGACCAGGGGGTTCGCGGCGAGCTGCTCGGCGAGGGCGGTGACCCGGCGTCCCTCGACCCGGTTGAAGGTGGCCGCCGACTGTGTGAGCGAGACCGCCGCGACCGCCAGCAGCACCACCACGACGATGGCGAGCTGGAGCACCAGCATCTCGCCTGCGAGGGTATGGCGACGGAACACCACGACGGACTCTTCTCTCGTGCCGACACTTGTCAGGCGGCTCGGGCGCCGGCCTGTGCGGTGGGTCGCACAATCATGGCGCCCGGTCCCGATCCGGGAAAGAGAGGTGTGCGGGACGTGCTCATACGGTGACAGGGGCCGTGACCACTACGACCACAACCTCCGTTGTGTGCACAACGGAGCCGGTTCCGTTTCCCCTGGGCACGATGTGGTCCAGATCACTCGCCCCCTCGACCCCGACCGACAGGTGGTGGCATTCGTGCGGCTGCGCACCCCCCTCGCCCTGCTCGGGGCGGCCGCTCTCGTGCTCGTGGGGCCGCCGCTGCTGACGGTCGGCAGCGGCGGCGATTCCGGCACCCGGATCCCGGGCCTGCGCTTCATGGTGCCGAACACGCCCGGCGGCGGCTACGACATCACGGCCCGGACGGCCGCGAAGAACGCCGAGGACGCCGGGCTCACCCACAGCATCGAGGTGTTCAACCTGCCCGGGGCCGGCGGCACGGTCGGGCTGAGCCGGCTGGTCGGCGAGCGCGGCAACGGCAGTCTCGCGATGTCGATGGGCCTCGGTGTCGTCGGCGCCGTCCGCTCCAACGACGCGCCGAAGACCCTCGCCGACACCACACCGATCGCCCGCCTCACCGAGGAGCAGGACGTCGTGGTGGTCGCGAAGGACTCGCCGTACAAGACGGTCGACGAGTTGATCGCGGCGTGGAAGGAGGACCCGGGCGAGCTGCCGGTGGGCGGCGGGTCGGCGCCGGGCGGGCCGGACCATCTGGCGCCGATGCTGATGGCGCGGGCCGCGGGGATCGCGCCGAAGGACGTCAACTACGTCGCCTTCGACGGCGGCGGTGAACTGCTCGCCTCGATCCTCGGCGACAAGGTCGCCTTCGGGGTGTCGGGCGTCGGCGAGTACCTGGACCAGATCAGGGCGGGCGAGCTGCGGGTGCTCGCGGTGACGGGCCCGAAGCGGGTGGCCGGGCTGGACGCGCCCACCCTCCGGGAGGCGGGCTACGACGTGAGCTTCACCAACTGGCGCGGCATCGTCGCCCCGCCCGGCCTCAGCGACGCCCAGCGCGGCAGGCTCACCCGGCTCGTCGAGGAGCTGCACGACTCGCCGCAGTGGCGCCAGTCGTTGAAGCGGCACGGCTGGGACGACGCGTTCCTGGCCGGCGACGCGTTCGGCGAATTCCTGGAGGCCCAGGACAAGCGCGTGGTGTCGGTGCTGAAGGAGCTGGGGCTGTGACGGCGGACGCGGACACCACCGGCACTCCCCCTGGTCGGTACGTCCTGTTCGACCACCTGCTCGGGGTGCCCCTGCCGGGCGGCCCGCTGATGGGAGTGCTCCGACGTGGACGCCTTCGGCTCCCTCCTCGACGGCTCCGGCACGGCCCTGACCCCGGTGAACAACCCGTGAGCGCGGTCATCGCCGTGCGGCCGGCCCGGCCGCTGCTGAAACGGCTGCTCCCGGGCGCCCGGCACCGCACGCCCGCCGGCCCGGGGTGATTCCCGGGGCGGGGTTCAGCCCGCCGCCCCCCGCTCCGCCTCCTCGTGCAGGAACGCGCTGATCTGCCCGGCGATGCCTTCCCGGCCCGTACCGGCCGACGAATCGAGGAGGTCCTCGTCGATCCCGATGCCGCCGGACCACAGGTACCGCTCGGTCCACTCCTCGTCGACGCGCAGCTGGACCTGGATGTCGAACTGGCTGAGGTGGCCCTCGGGGGCCGCCGCGTAGAGGACGGAGGTGGCGCGGCGCAGCGGGTACAGGTCGAAGCCCTCGATGAACCGGGAGTTGCGCCAGTCGAGGAAGGCGCTCTCGCCGTCGGGCCCGGTGCGGATGTCGAGCTGGCCGTCCTCCAGGTGCAGCCCGACGTGCTCGGCGCCGCGGTTCTCCACCGTCACCCGGAACCGGAAGTACGCGAGGCCCTCGGCGGCGTCGTCGCGGCCCCGAGGGGGTTCGGCGCACTCGACCTGGTGGACACGCACGCGCAGGCCGGCCAGGTCACCGTCGTACTCCTGCCAGTCCCCGATCACATTGGGCTCGCGCACCGTCCACCTCTCCACATCGGCGGGACCTCTCCCGCGTTCGCGCGCACCACAGTGCCACACCCGTCGGACGTCCGGGTTCGGGGCATTACCGCCGGTCAGAGGTGATCAAGCCGTGTGCAGCGACGATTGCCGGGAGGGCCTCGCGCGGGCGGCCGCACACGTGCCGCACATCACGTCCACGGCCCACCGTACGGATGGGCGGCGGCCCGACTTGCCGATTCCCCGCGCGCGAGGCGGGGGCCGTACGCTACGTTCGATCACCGCCGGTTGGCGCACCGCTCGGCGAGGTCGCGTGCAGGGAAGGTTCTGAGCGTCGCATGGGCAACTTCGGTCTTGCTCCACCGACGGGACCGGTCATGACCGGAGGGCTGGCCGATCCGCTGTTCGAGACGGCACACCGTGATCCCGCGCTGCCGCAGATCGCGCGCCGCGACCCCGCCTTCCCGGACACCTGGACCCGGGTGAGCGCGGCCGAGACACGGGACGAAGTCTCCGATCTGGCCAAGGGGTTGATCGCCTCCGGGATCCGTCCGGGCAACCGGGTCGCGGTGATGGCCCGCACCCGGTACGAGTGGACGCTGCTCGCCGTCGCGTTGTGGGCCGTGGGCGCCGAGATCGTGCCGGTCTGTCCCACCTCGTCGCGCGACCAGATCGAATGGATCCTGCGGGACGCGGGCTGCGTGGGCGTGGTCGTCGAGGACGAACTGGGCGTGATGACCGTCGGTTCGGTGTGCGCCAAGCTGCCGCTGCTGCGCCACGTCTGGCAGTTGGACGCCGCTTCGCTGCCGCAGCTCGTGGAGGCCGGCCGGGAGGTGCCGGACGCGACGGTGGACTCGCTGCGCCGCATCGTGATGCCGGACTCCACGGCGGTGATCGCGTACACCTCCGGCACGACCGGCCGCCCGCGGGGCTGCGCGCTCTCCCACCGCAGCCTGGCCAGCCCCTGCGACGTGCTGCTCGCCGGGTGGCGGCAGACGACCGCCGCGCCGGGCGAACAGCCCGCGATCCTGGCGTTCCTGCCGTTCTCGCACGTCTACGGCCTGATGATCCAGGGGATGTGCCTGCGCGGCGGGCTGCTCCTCGCGCACGAACCGGACCCGACCGAGGAGGCCCTGTCCGCCTCGCTGCGCTCCTTCCGGCCGACCTTCCTCTTCGGCGTGCCCTATCTCTTCGAGAAGATCTACAAGAACTTCCTGCGCAAGGCCCAACAGGCCGGCAGGGGCCCGTTGTTCGAGCGCGCGGTGCGCACCGCCCAGGACTACGCCCTCGCCGCCGAACGGCAGCGGCTGGGCACCGGCGCCGGCCCGGCCATGGACCTGAAGCTGCAACACGCGTTCTACGAGAAGGCGGTGTACCGCAAGCTGCGCGGGGCCCTCGGCGGCCGGGTGCGCGGCGGCTGCTCCGGCGGCTCCCCGCTCAACCGCGACCTGGCGCTCTTCTACGCCGGCATCGGCATCCTCGTCCACGACGGGTACGGCCTCACCGAGACCGCCGGCGGCATCACCGCCCAGCCGGTGGGCCGGGAGAAGTTCGGCACCGTGGGCCGTCCGCTGCCGGGGACGGAGATCCGGGTGGCCCGGGACGGGGAGATCCTCGTCAACGGCCCCTCGGTGTTCCAGGGTTACGTCAACGACGAGGCGGGCACGCGGGCCGCGCTGCAGGACGGCTGGCTGGCCACCGGGGACATCGGACGGCTGGACAACGAGGGGTATCTGTCGATCACCGGCCGCAAGAAGGAGATCATCATCACCAGCGGGGGCAAGGGCGTGGCCCCGGCGCCGCTGGAGGAGCAGCTGCGGATGCATCCGCTGATCCACCAGGCGGTGGTCGTGGGCGACGACCGGCCGTGCGTGGGCGCCCTGCTGACGCTGGATCCGGAGTTCCTCGCGCACTGGCGGGGGTCCCTGTCCGCGCCGGGTGAGCTGCTGGGCCGGGAGGCACGGGAGGAGAACGCGCTGCGGCAGGAGGTGCTGCGGGCGATCGCGGCGGCCAACAGCACGGTGTCACGCGCGGAGTCGATCCGTGTCTACCGCATCCTGCCCGAGCCCTTCGACCTCGCCAACGGCCTGCTCACCCCGTCGATGAAGCTGCGCCGGGACGCGATCGTACGGCGGTACGAGGCGGAGATCGAGGCGATGTACGCGACCTCGGCGCGGGCGCTGCGGCGCGGCGTGCCGGAAGAGCCCGGGGACTGGGACGACTCGGACTCCGACGACGTCTTCCGCCGCGCCCGGCACTGACCGCACCGGCGTACCGCGGCACCGCCGTACCGACCAGACGGTCGTACGGAGCCGGCCAGAACGAACAGAATCCAACCAGGGGGACGATCCATGGCACGTATGGGCCCGAGAAAGCTGCTGACCACGGTCACGGCGCTGGGCGGCGGAGCCTTTCTGCTCGGAGCGGCACTGCTCCGGCTGGAGACGCAACTGAACGGGGTGGCGGGGCAGTTCGAGGTCACCCGGTGCCAGGTGTCCGAGTCGGACGGCGACGACGACTGGTCGTGCGAGGGGTCCTTCCGGGCCCACGACGGCTCCTTCCGCGTCCCGCGGGTCGAGGTCGACACCACGTTCGCGAGCAGGCCCAGCGGGCCCGTGCCCGCCTACGTCGACGACGCGTCGTCGGCCACGGCCGTCGTGCGGGACAACGGCGTCTGGCTGTACCCGGGCGCCACCGGACTGGTGTGCCTGGCCGTGGGCGGCTGGAACGTCCGGTCCGCGCTCGGACGGCCCCGGCAGGAGCCGAGCCGGGAGCCGACCGCCCCCGCACCCTCCTGACCACGGACCGGGCTGCTGTTGACGAAACGGTCCTCCGGATGCGGAGATGCTCCGGGTGGCAGCGGGAAACCGCTTCCCCGCGAGCACTCCGCACCACCGTCAGACGAAGGCTGAGGACCAGGACCCATGGCACTGCAGATCAGCGCCACCAACCCGGAACACCCCGCGCTGCTGCTGGAACTGCCGTGGCACGTGCCGCTGGAGGAGTGGCCCGAGCACCATCTCGTGCCGCTCCCCCGCGGTATCTCCCGGCACGTGGTGCGTTACGCCCGGGCCGGCGACGAGGTCGTCGCCGTCAAGGAGCTCGCCGAGCGGCCCGCCCTGCGCGAGTACGAGCTGCTGCGCGACCTGGACCGGCTCGGCATCCCGGCCGTGGACGCCCTCGGGGTGGTCACCGGCCGGCTGGACGACGCGGGTGATCCGCTGGAGTCGGTGCTGATCACCCGGCATCTGGGCGGCTCGATGCCGTACCGCTCGATGTTCGAGACGACCATGCGGCCGGCCACCATGCACCGGCTGATGGACGCCCTCGCCGTGCTGCTGGTGCGGCTGCACCTCACCGGGTTCGCGTGGGGCGACTGCTCGCTGTCCAACACGCTGTTCCGGCGGGACGCGGGCGCCTACGCCGCGTACCTGGTGGACGCCGAGACGGGCGACCTGCACAGCCGGCTCAGCTCCGGGCAGCGGGAGTACGACCTCGATCTCGCCCGGGTGAACATCAGCGGCGAGCTGCTGGACCTGGAGGCGTCCGGCGCGCTGCACCCCTCGGTGGACCCGATCGAGTTCGGCAACGAGATCTGCTCCCGCTACCACGGGCTGTGGGAGGAGCTGACGCGCCGGTCGGTGTACCCGGCCGGGAAGTACCACTACATCGAGCGCCGGATCCGCCGTCTCAACGAACTCGGTTTCGACGTCGCCGAGATGCAGATCGAGCACGCCGACAACGGTGACACGGTGACCTTCGTGCCCAAGGTCGTCGACGCCGGCCACCACCAGCGGCAGCTGCTGCGGCTCACCGGTCTGGACACCGAGGAGAACCAGGCCCGGCGGCTCCTGAACGACCTGGAGAGCTGGATGGCCACCCAGGACGACTACGCCCCGGGCGACCCCCTGGGCGCCCGCCCCGAGGTGCTGGCCCACCGCTGGGTGCGGGAGGTGTTCCGGCCGACCGTACGCGCCGTCCCGCTCGAACTGCGCGGCTCGATGGACGCGGCGGAGATCTACCACCAGCTCCTCGAACACCGCTGGTACCTGTCCGAGCGGGCCCAGCACGACATCGGCCTGGACACGGCCGTGAAGGACTACATCGACAACGTCCTGCCGAGGACGCTGGCGCTGCTGCCGCCCCCGGCGGAGGACGCCGCCCCCGCGTGAGCGGCCGGGCGGCCGGGACCGCCGGCCGCCCTCACCCGTGCGGGACCACGGCCACCGGGCAGCCCGCGTGGTGCAGGACCCCGTGGGTGACCGAACCGATCCGGGCGCCGACGGCCGTTCGGCGGGCGCGGCGCCCGACCACCATCAGCTGCGCCCGGTGCGCCACGGACAGCAGCACCTGCCCGGCGCTGCCGATCTCGACGTGCTCGGTGACGGGGACCCCGGGGAACCTCTCCCGCCACGGCTCCAGCGCGGTGGCCAGCGCCTTCTTCTCGTACGGCTCCAGGCCGCCGGCCTCGTCGAGGAGCTTCAGCGAGCCGGGGCTGTAGGCGTACAGCGGCGGCAGTGCCCACGCCCGGACCGCGCGCAGGGACGCCCCGCGGGCCGCCGCCGTCTCGAACGCGAACCGCAGCACGTCGGCGCTGTCCTCCGCCGTGCCCTGCTGGCCCACGACGATCTCGCGTCCGGCGGCCTCGCCCGCCGGGCTGTCCTCGGCGCGCACGAGCACGACGGGACACGGGGACTCCACGATCACCTGCTGTCCGACGGAGCCCAGCAGGAAGCCGAGCACCGCGCCGTGCCCGCGCGAGCCGAGCACCAGCGCCTCGGCGGAGCCGGCGACGCCGGCCAGGATCTCGACCGGCGGGCCCTGGAGCAGTTCCGTCGTCACCGCCAGTCCGGAGTGCCGCTCGCGGACGTCTCGCGCCGCCTCGGCGAGGGCCTCCTCGGCCCACCGGGCCTGTCCCTCCCGGTCCACGGCGACCGCCTCGTGCGGCTCCCACTGCCACGCGTGCACCACCCGCAGCGCCAGGTCCCGGCGTACGGCCTCCCGGCCGGCCCACGCCAGCGCGGCCAGGCTCTCGGGCGTACCGTCCACTGCGGCGGTGATCGGGCGCGTCGTCATCGCCCACCTCTCTGTAGTCACATGGCTGACGGGCCCAGTCTTCCGTACGCTCGCCGTATGACCCTGGAGTGGGAGCAGTTGGTGGTGGACGCGGCCGATCCGGCGGCCCTCGGGCGCTGGTGGGCGCGGGCCCTCGGCTGGGTCGTCGTGGACGACTCCCCCGACGAGTACGAGATCCGCCCGGCCCCGGACCGCCTCCCCGGACTGCTGTTCGGACGCGATCCGGGGGCGAAGACCGTCAAGAACCGGCTGCACCTCGACTTCCGCCCCGACGACCAGGCCGCGGAGGTCGACCGCCTCCTCGCCCTCGGGGCCCGGCACGCGGACGTCGGGCAGCGCGGCGACGAGCCCTGGGTGGTGCTCGCGGACCCGGAGGGCAACGAGTTCTGCGTCCTGGCCCCGCGCAGGAGCTGATCCCCGGCGTGCGCCCCCGGTCCCGCGCGGGGAAACCGAGCGAACCCGGACGGTCGAACATACGATGGGCGCAGTGGCTCGGGGTGGAGGCGTATGACTCAGGCGGTCGGTCCGGCGCGGAACGTGATCCTCACGGTGGATGACGATCCCGGGGTGTCGCGTGCGGTGGCACGGGACCTGCGGCGCAGGTACGGCGAGTCGTACCGGATCGTGCGGGCGGAGTCCGGGCAGTCGGCGCTGGAGGCCCTGCGGGAGCTGAAGCTGCGCGGGGACCAGGTGGCGGTGATCCTGGCCGACTACCGGATGCCGGAGATGAACGGCATCGAGTTCCTGGAACAGGCCCTGGACGTCCATCCGGGCGCGCGGCGCGTCCTGCTGACCGCGTACGCCGACACCGGCGCGGCGATCGACGCGATCAACGTCATCGACCTCGACCACTATCTGCTGAAGCCCTGGGACCCGCCGGAGGAGAAGCTCTACCCGGTCCTGGACGACCTGCTGCAGGCCTGGCGGGCCGCCGACCGCAGCTGTGCGGGCACCACCAAGGTGGTCGGGCACCGGTGGTCGGCGCGGTCGTCCGGCGTACGCGAGTTCCTGGCCCGCAACCAGGTGCCCTACCGCTGGTTCTCGTCGGACGAGCCGGAGGGTCGTCGGCTGCTCGCGGCGGCCGGCGCGGACGGGCAGCGGCTGCCGCTGGTCGTCACCCCGGACGGCACCCCGCTGCTGGCGCCGGAGGACCCCGAGCTGGCCGAACGGGTGGGCCTGGCCACGACACCGGCCGAGGACTTCTACGACCTGGTCGTCATCGGCGGCGGACCGGCCGGGCTGGGCTCGGCCGTGTACGGGGCCTCGGAGGGGCTGCGGACGCTGCTCGTGGAGAGGTCGGCCACGGGCGGGCAGGCCGGGCAGAGTTCACGCATCGAGAACTACCTGGGCTTCCCCGACGGCGTCTCCGGCGGACAGCTCACCGGCCGGGCCCGGCGCCAGGCCGCCAAGTTCGGGGCGGAGATCCTCACGGCCCGCGAGGTGAGCGGTCTGGAGGTGAACGGGGCGGCCCGCACGGTCCGGTTCTCCGACGGCTCGGCCGTCGCCGCGCACAGCGTGATCCTGGCGACCGGCGTGTCGTACCGCCAGCTCGCCGCACCGGGCTGCGCGGACCTCACCGGCTGCGGGGTGTTCTACGGCTCCGCGCTCACCGAGGCGGCCGGCTGCCAGGGCCACGACGTGTACATCGTCGGCGGCGCCAACTCGGCCGGTCAGGCCGCGATGTACCTGTCGCGGGGCGCCAAGTCGGTCACGCTGCTCGTCCGCGGGGAGTCGCTCACCGCGTCGATGTCGCACTACCTGATCCAGCAGCTCGGCGAGGCGCCGAACATCTTCGTACGCCCCGGCACGGTCGTCGAGGCCGCGCACGGCACGAACCAGCTGGAGCAGCTGACCCTCAAGGACCTGGTGAGCGGGCGCGAGGAACTGGTCGACGCCCAGTGGCTGTTCGTGTTCATCGGCGCCGAGCCGCACACCGACTGGCTGGAGGGAACCGTTCTCCGCGACGAGCGCGGGTTCATCGTGGCCGGGCCCGACATGACCGCCGACGGGGGTCCGCCGCCGGGCTGGGAGCTGGACCGGCCCCCGTACCACCTGGAGACCAATGTGCCCGGCGTGTTCGTCGCCGGGGACGCGCGGTCCCAGTCCGCGAAACGGGTCGCGTCCGCCGTGGGAGAGGGAGCGATGGCCGTGATGCTGGTGCACAGGTATCTGGAGCAGTCATGACGTCCCGAGGGGCGTCGTCGTGAGCGGGCAGCCGTCCCCGTGCGACCGGGCCGAGCTGGGCAGGCTGTTCCTGTTCGAGAAGCTGGACGACGGGCAGTTGGACCGGCTGTGCCGCGAGGGCCGGGTGGAGCGGTTCGAGCCCGGCCCCGTCTACCGGGAGGGCGATCCGGCCACCTGCTTCTTCGTGCTCCTGGAGGGCACGGTGGTGCTGTCCCGGCAGGTCGGCGACGACGACGTCGAGGTCAGCCGCAGCTCCCAGGTCGGCGTGTACGCGGGCGCCTTCCAGGCGTACCTCGGCGACCAGGCGGACCAGGCCCGCTACAAGGGTTCCATGCGGGTCACCGTCCCCTCCCGCTTCTACGTCCTTCCCGCGGACGCCTTCGCCCGGATCATGCGCGACTGGTTCCCCATGGCCGTACACCTGCTCGAAGGCGTGTTCTTCGGCCATCAGAACACCCAGCGGACCATCAACCAGCGCGAACGCCTGCTGGCGCTCGGCTCGCTGTCGGCCGGGCTCACCCATGAGCTGAACAACCCCGCCGCGGCGGCCGTGCGGGCCACCTCCGCGCTGCGGGAGCGGGTGGCCGGCATGCGGCACAAGCTCGGGGTCATCGCCGCCGGGCCGTACAAGCGGGCGATGCTGGAGTCGCTGGTCGACCTCCAGGAGCGGACGGCCGAGCAGGTGGCGAAGGCGACCCCGCTCAGTCCGCTGGAGGCGTCCGACCGGGAGGACGAGCTGTCGGACTGGCTCGACGACCACGGCATCGCGGGCGGCTGGCAGCTCGCGCCGACCTTCGTCCAGGCCGGGCTCGACACCGCCTGGCTGGACCAGGTCGCGGCCGCCGTGGACGAGCACACCCTCGAAGGCGCGGTCCGCTGGCTCAACTACACCGTCGAGACCGAGCTGTTGATGAACGAGATCGAGGACTCCACGACGCGCGTCAGCCAGCTCGTCGACGCGGCGAAGCAGTACTCGCAGCTGGACCGCGCGCCCTACCAGAACGCCGACGTCCACGAACTCCTCGACAGCACCCTGCTGATGCTGTCCGGGAAGATCGGCGAGCGGATCGAGGTGGTGAAGGAGTACGACCGCACCCTGCCGCGCATCCCCGCCTACCCGGGTGAGCTGAACCAGGTGTGGACGAACCTGATCGACAACGCGGTTTCCGCGATCAACGACACCGGCGGCGCGGGCACGCTGACCGTACGCACGGCGCTCGACCACCGTGACCAGGTGCTGGTGGAGTTCGTCGACACGGGTCCCGGCATCCCGGCGGACATCCGGGACCGGATCTTCGACCCGTTCTTCACGACCAAGCCGGTCGGGCAGGGCACCGGGCTCGGCCTCGACATCTCCTGGCGCATCGTCGTCAACAAGCACCACGGGCACATCGAGGTCCGGTCCCGGCCGGGCGAGACCCGCTTCCAGGTGTTCCTGCCGCTGGCGGCACCGGCGGCGGACCTCGACCTCACCCTCGCCGACGACCCCGACGACCGCCCGCTCCCCTCTCCCGACGCGCCCGAGGAGGCCCCATGACCCTGCCCGCCGGAATCGACCCCGCCGTGCCGCCGAGCGGCGAGGGCTGCGTGGAGTGCGAGGCGGCCGGCGGCTGGTGGTTCCATCTCCGGCGCTGCGCACAGTGCGGTCACGTCGGGTGCTGCGACTCGTCACCCGCGCAGCACGCGACGGCGCACGCGAGCGGTGCCGGGCATCCCTTCGTGCGGAGCTATGAGCCCGGGGAGTCCTGGTTCTGGAACTACGCGACCTCCGAGATGTACGAGTCCGGACCGGACCTGGCCCCGCCGCTCAGCCGTCCCACGGCCCAGCCGGCCCCGGGCCCTGCCGGACGGGTGCCGGACGACTGGGCTGATCGTCTGCGGTGAGGTGACGCGGGGGGCGGATGTCGCAAGGTGATGGGGTGGCTCGGGCAGTATCGCGGGTGCGGGCCCGGGGGCTTCTCGCGCAGTTCCCCGCGCCCCCGAAAACAGGCCCTGCGGGCCTGAAAAGCGCGGGGCGCAGCCCCCGCTTTTCAGGGGCGCGGGGAACTGCGCGGCCAGCCCCCACCGAACCCGCAGACGCCCCAGCAACCAAACCCCCACCACACCCCCACCGCGAACCACAGACACCGCCCCACCGAACGGAGTGCCACCGTGTTGATCGGGACAGACGAGATCCGCCAAGCCGCCACCACCATCGCCGGCCATATCGTGCGGACGCCGACCGTCCCGAGCCCGGGCCTGTCCGACCTGCTCGGTGTCCCCGTGACCACGAAGCTGGAGCTGCTGCAGCGCACCGGCTCGTTCAAGGCCCGGGGCGCCACGGCGAAGCTGCTGGCGCTCACCCCCGCCGAGCGGGCGGCCGGCGTCGTCGCGGTCAGCGGCGGCAACCACGGGATCGCGCTGGCGCACATGGCCGCGGCACTGCACGTCAAGGCGACCGTGGTGATGGCGAGGACCGCCCCGCGCCGTGCCATCGACCTCGTCGAGGCGGCCGGGGCCTCGCTGCGGCTCACGGACGGCATGGCGGAGGCGTTCGCACTGACCGAGCGGCTGCGGGAGGAGGGCCTCACCCTCGTCCACCCCTTCGACGACCCGCTGGTGATCGCCGGCCAGGGCACCGTCGGCCTGGAGTTCGTCGAGGACACCGGCGCGGCCGACGGCCCCGGCGCGCTCACCGACGTCCTCGTGAGCATCGGCGGTGGCGGGCTGATCGCCGGTGTCGCGGCGGTCTTCGAGGCGCTGCGTCCCGGCGTCCGCGTCTGGGGGGTGGAGACCGTGGGCGCGACGGCCATGACCGAGGCGCTCGCGGCCGGCGGCCCCGTCACGGTCCCCCTGTCCTCCGTCGTCACCACGCTCAGCGCGCCGTCCGCCTCCCGCCTCACCTACGACCATGTGACCGCCTTCGTCGAGGACGTCCTCGTGGTCCCCGACGCCGAGGCCGTCCAGGGCGTCCTCGACTTCGCCGAGCACGCCAAGGTGTGGACGGAACCCGCCGCCGGTTGCCTGCTGCCCGCGGCCCGGCAGGTGCGGGAGCGGGTCGGCGACGGCGCCCGGCTGGGTCTGGTGGTCTGCGGCGGCAACGCCACCACGGCCGACATCACGGCCTGGGCACGGCAGTTCGGGCTGCGGTGACGCGGCGGCCGGACCGTGCCCTCGCTCAGGGGCCGTCGTGGCAGCAGCTGTCCCGGCGCATCAGACGGCCGACCTCCAGCCACTCCTCCTCGGTCCCGACGGCCTTCGCGCGCCGGGCCGCGGGCCGGTAGGCGGCTACCAACTCCTCGGTGGCGTACGGCGTTCCACCGCGCAGGACCGACACCGTGCGCAGGAGGTCGGTGAAGTCCGTGAAGGGGTCGCCGTCGACGACGGTCAGGTCCGCCAGCTTGCCGGCGCCGACCGTGCCCAGGTGGTCGTCGAGGCCGAAGAGCCGGGCCGGGAGGACGGTCGCGGTGCGCAGGGTCTCGGCCGGGGTGAGACCGCCGGCGTGCAGTGCGCGCAGGGCGAGATGCAGGGAGAGGCCGACGGGTACGAGCGGTTGGTCGGTGCCGAGGGCGACGATGCCGCCGGCCGTGAGGATCCGCCGGTAGACATCGGTCTCGGTGCGCAGCGCGGCGAGTTGGGCGGGCGTGGGCGGAGTTCCCGCTCCCTGCCGGACGAAGGCGGCGTCCCACGGTGGCATCACGGCCGTGACCCGGGGGTCGTCGGCCAGGGAGGGGTCCGCGCCGAGGAGAGGCAGGGCCGTGAAGGGGGTGGCGATCAACGAGAAGCCCACGCCCTGCCCGGTGTAGATCTCCACGACGTCCTCGTACGCCCGCCCGCCCGCGGTGACGGCGTGGCCGAACTCGGCGCGCTGGGTGGCCTGCAGATGGGTCGTCAGGTCCTGTCCGAGCTGCACGCCCGGGGAGAGCAGATGGCCTCCGGTGCGTACGCCGAGACGTTCGTGGGCGAAGCGGGCGGCCTCGGTCATCACCCAACCGGGCGCCCGCACATAGGTCTTGACGAAGTCCCAGTCGAGCGCGGCGGCCCGCTCCAGCGAGCGGCGCAGTCCCGCCCGCGTCCGGTGGGCGCGTCCCATGCTGTACGCGACCCGCGCGCCGTCCAGGAGTTCGCCGGTGGTGAGCAGGCGGGGTCCGGCGAGCCGTCCGGCGTGCACCTCCTCGCGGATGCGGGCCTGTTCGTGGGCGAAGCCGCCGAGGGAGACGGCGGTGGTCACACCGTAGGTGAGCTGGCCGACGGCCTGACGGCTGCCGTAGGTGCTCTGCCAGGGGTGGGTGTGGGTGTCCCACAGGCCGGGGAGCACGGTGTGCGCGGAGGCGTCGATGCGGCGCAGGGCGGCCCGCCGGCCGCCGCGGTGGGGTTCGACGACGGTGATCCGGCCGCCGCGGACGACGATGTCGACGTCCTCGCGGACCGTCTCGCCGGTGCCGTCCCACAGGCGGCCGGCGTGGACGACGGTGTCGGCGGGTGTGGGCCGGGTGCGGTCGAGCGGTACGCGGACCGTGCGCGGGCGGCCGCCGGAGACGTCGACGAGCCGGAGGCGGGTGCCCGACTGGTGGAGCAGGGTCCTGGAGTCGCCGGACCAGGTGGGGTGGTCGGCGGGGTCGGTGGTGAGGGTGCGGAGCCTTCCGCGCGGGGTGCCGTCGGGGGTCACGGGCAGCAGGCGGAGCGCGGACTCGACGATCACGGCCATCCAGCGGCCGTCGGGCGACCAGACGGGCCCGGAGTCGTACCGGTCGGCGATCGAGGCGTGGGGCGCGACCGCGTGCAGCCGGTCGGCGCCCGTGGTGGCGTCGACCACCCGGATCAGGTTGTAGCCCTCGCGGAAGCGGGCGCCGAGCCGGTTGCGGTCGCACAGCGCGAGATACCGGCCGTCCGGCGACCAGCTCGGCCTGCCGGGGAGGCCGCCTCCGCCGAGCGGTTCCACGAGGACGCGTTCCTCGCCGCTCGCGAGGTCCCGTACGACGAGGCGGCCGGCCATGTCGAGGCAGGCGAGCCGCCGACCGTCGGGCGAGAGGGCGGGCATGACCCGGCCGCCCGTGGCGAGGGCGGTCTCCTCGCCGGTGGCCAGATCGTGCCGGTACACGCCGAGGAGGCCGTCGCGGTCGTCGGCGTAGACGAGGGACCGTCCGTCGGGCGCCCAGGCGGGTGCGAGGAGCCAGCGGGTGGGCGGCGACTGCCGCAGCCGCCTCGGCGGGCGGCCGCCGGCCGTCCGCGCCAGCCAGAGCGCGTTGAGGGCGGCGAACGCGACACTCCGCCCGTCCGGGGAGAGCGCGGGCAGATGGATGCCCCGCGCGGGCCGCACCCGTGCCTCTCCGAGGTCGTACTCCTTGGTCCGGCGGCGCGGCCGGTCCACGGGGAGGACGGCCCGGAAGGGGATCGTCTCGGTCCGTGCGGGTGCTTCGGGCCGTACGAGGGTGAACCGGCCGTCCAGGGTGAGCAGCAGCTCTCCGCGGGCCGTCCAGCGGGGCGGTACGGGCGCGAGATCGCCGTCGACCGGGACGGGCTCTCCGGCGACGACGAGGGTGCACGTGCCGTGCGGGGCCGGTGTGGTGCGCAGGTACGCGAGGCGGCCGTCCGGGGCGAGGGCGGGGGTCATGACCTGGGCGGCCTCGGTCTCCGTGTGCGCGACGGTCACCGGGCCGGTGCCGTCGGCGGCCACGGCGGCGACGGTGCGGGCCTCGACGGACGGGGTCGAGCCGGTGGTGACGACCTTGCCGCGCACGAACAGCAGCCGGGAGCCGTCCGGTGACCAGGTGGGGTCGAAGTCCTCCCAGCCGCCGTCTTGAAGGGGGCCGTCCTGGCCGGGGAGGCCGGTGACGCGGGTGATCTCGCCGGTCGCGAGGTCGAGGACGTGGACGCGGTAGGGGCATCCGCCGCCGGGGCGGTCCGGGTCGCCGCCGCGTTCGGAGCAGAAGGCGAGCCGGGTGCCGTCGGGCGACCAGGCCGGGGCCCGGTCGTCCCAGGGTCCGTCGGTGCGCCGCTTCAGCTCGGAGCCGTCGGGGCGCATGGTCCACAGGTGGAAACCGCCGCCCTGGTAGGCGCAGAACGCCACCAGGTCGCCGTCCGGGGAGTGGGTGGGCCGGTTGGGTTCGAGTCCGGCCGGGGTGAGGGGGACCGCTCTGCCGCCGCCGCGGGGCAGGGACCACAGGCCGCTCTGCACCTCGGCGATCAGGGTGTCGCCGCCGGTGGCGAGGGTCGCCGCGCCGTTGGTCGCCCGGGTGAAGGTGAGGGAGGGGCCGGTACCGGGGGAGCCCGGCCCGGCGGCGACCGGACCGGCGCTGCCGAGCACCGCGGCGGCTCCGGTGGCCCCGGTGGCGGCGAGGAGTTGACGGCGGGTCAGGGGCGGGGTGCGGTGACTCTGGTCACGGTCCATGACACGGCACGCTCGCGCACCGCCCGGCACACGGGCAACACCGCCATTCACGCCACCGGGGATGTCACCCACGGGGGTGACGGCGGGCGGTGGCGGGCGTCGACGGGGCGGCGGCCGGCCACGCCCTTGATCACCGGCCGGCAGGTCGTCGCGACGGTGAAGGGCCGGGCTTGACGAGATCAAGCAGGTGGACGACATGCGGCGCCTGCTCCCGGCGCGCCGTACCCGGTGTCAGTCGTCCGCGTGCCGACGCCGGATCCACGCGGGCAGGACGAACCAGCACAGCAGGTACCAGAGCAGGACGCAGCCCACCAGCCAGGGTACGTACTCGTCGTGCGTGGCCACGCGGAGGATCAGCAGCAGCGCCGCCGTCATCGTGGCGAGGAGCAGGACCAGGCCGACGACGGTCAGGCGGGCGGCCCAGCGTACGGCGGCGGGTTTGATCCGGCGGCCGGCGACGACCCGGTGGAAGGAGACGGGGCCGATGAGCGCGCCGGTGGCGGCGGCGCCGAGGACGACGGTCACGATGTAGATCGTCCGCTCGGTCTGCGGCAGATTCTCGTACCGCGGGGTGAACACCACGGTGAGCAGGAAGCCGAACAGGATCTGGACGCCGGTCTGGGCGACCCTCACCTCCTGGATGAGTTCGCCCCAGCGGCGGTCGGCCCGCTCGTCCTCGGTCTCGTCGCGCCCCCTGCCCCGGTCGCCCCGCGCCTCGCTCACGTGCCCTCCCGGCCGCTGCAGTCGATGTTCCCCTCCCTCCATGACGCCGTACGCCCGGACCTCAAGCACATCTCTCGCCAGTTCATTCGCATGAGCGAATCCATCCGGCGGAACCCTCCCGGCCGGGAGGGCCTCGCCGACTCCCTCACACCTTGCGCCAGCGCGCCATCGCGAAGGAGAACACCCCGAACAGCACCAGCCCGGCCGCGACGCACGCGAGCAGCGCCGGACCGGCGGGAGCGTCCGCGAAGGAACGGATCGTGTCGTCGAGGCCCTTGGCCTCGTCGGGTTCGTACTGGATCGCGGCGCGGACCGCGAAGACACCCGCCGCGGCGAACACCAGGCCGCGCGCCGCCCCGCCGCCCACGCCGCTCACGTCGACGAGCCGCCGCGTGCGCCGGGACATCTCGCCGAGCCGCAGATGCTTGTGGTACGAGCGCATCACGGCCCGTACGCCGATCCATCCGCCCGCGACGACGACCCCGACACCCGCCGCGCCCACGATCCACTGGCCGCCGGGCAGTTCGAGGGCACGTGCCGTCACGTCCCGGGACTGTTCGTCGCTGGAGCCGCCCCCGCCGCCCTCACCGGCCGCGAAGGCCAGCATCGAGTAGGCGACGAAGGAGTAGAAGGCGAAGCGGGCGGCGGACGCCAGCCGCTTGGTCCACTTCTGGCCGTCCGCGCCCGCCGCGCCGAACACCGCCTCCGACAGCCGCCACAGCGCCATGCCCACCAGGCCGATGCCCAGCGCCCACAGCAGCACGGAGCCCAGCGGCTTCTCGGCGATCTCCTCCAACGCTCCCTGTCTGTCGGCCTGTTCCGAGCTTCCGCCGAAGGCGATCTGCAGGGCCAGGGCCCCGACCAGCAGATAGATGACGCCGCGCGCCGTCAGCCCGGCGCGCGCCGCGCCCTCCGTCACCGAACTCCGCGCGGCACGTCCGCGCCCCACCCCCAGAGTGGTCATCAGCTACGCCCCTCCCGCCCCTCTACACGCAGTTGCAGTTGCACTTCCTGATCACCGGCGTCCACGCCCACCTGGCGGACGCTGTACTCCTCCTCCAGCGCCTCGCGCAGCATCCGTACGGCGGGCGGACTGCCCTGCACCTCGACCGTGACGGGTGCGGACGGCGGCCGGGGGTGCTCCCCCGTGCCGGAGGGGACGGCGGCGGCCGTGTCGTACATGCCGGTCCACATGGTCGGCCGGCCGGTGCCGGTCTCGTGCGGCGGGTCGTCGGGGCGCCGGTCCGTCTCGAAGTGGGCGCGCAGACACGCGAAGACGCGTTCGGCGTCGTCGGCCGAGCAGTCGCAGAGCACGACCTCGACCTGGGACACCGGCAGACTGGGCAGGGTCACGAGCCTTCTCCCTCGTGTGGGCGACAGGATGCGGGTACCCCGAGTACCCCCATGGTGTGCCCGAAACGGGGTTCTCGCAGGTCGCGCGATCGGGCGCCGGGAGGCGCGCGGGGCGTGGGCTATGTTGAGTGCTCGTGGGAGACGAAGGAGGCGCGCGCGTGCCATCGCCGCAGCAGGCACGGGCGCAGGCATCAGCGATCACGTCCGGGCGGACCGCCCCGGAGACCGAGCAGTCGCCCACGTCCCGGCTCAGGGAACTGTTCGACGGCCCCCGGCTCTCCCCCGGGCAGCGGCGGATCGCCCAGTACCTGATCGAGCACATCACCGAGGCCGCGTTCCTGTCGATCACGGACCTCGCGGAGCGGGTCGGTGTCAGCCAGCCCTCGGTGACCCGGTTCGCCGCGGCCGTCGGCTTCAGCGGCTACCCGGCGCTGCGGGAGCGGCTCCAGTCCATCGCGCTCGCCACCCTCGGCAGCGCCCCGGGCGTCCCGGCGGCGGACCGCAGCAACGAACTGCAGGCCGCCGTGGACGCCGAGATCGAGAACCTGGAGAACCTGCGGCGCGACTTCGCCGACCCCGACCAGGTGATCCGGGTCGGCCGCGCCCTGTCGCGCTCGGCCCCGCTGACCGTCCTCGGGCTGCGGATCTCCGGTGCGCTCGCTGAGTACTTCGCCTACGCCGCCCGCCGTATCCACCCCGACGTCCGGCTGGTGACGAAGGGCGGCACGGTCGCCTACGACGCCCTGCTGCAGTCCCGGGAGGCAGGCGGCACCTGGGTGCTGGCGTTCTCCATGCCCCGGCACGCGCAGGAGACACTGACGGCGCTGCGCGTCGCCCACGGCGCCGGACTGCGGGTGGCCCTCGTCACCGACCTGGCGCTCGGCCCGCTGGCGGACGAGGCCGACGCCGTCTTCGCCATCGGCACCGGCTCACGCCTGGTCTTCGACTCGTACGCCGCCCCCGTGATGATGTCCTCCGCCCTGCTCCAGGCCATGACGGACGCGGACCCCGAGCGCACCCAGGCGCGGCTGGAGGCGTACGAGCAGGTGTCGGAGCAGCATCAGTTCTTCCTCAGGGACTGATCCCGCCGCGCCCTCCCGGATGCCGGGGCGGCGGGGGATCGCCTCGCCGCCTCTCCCACCGTCTCCCCGCATGAATTTTTCCATGCCCTTGCATACTCAGGGGTATATATAAATACTGCTCGCGGATCGTGACCCGGTGGACGCCGGGTCACGTCGTCCACCCGGGTCCGTCCGCTCCTACCCGCCACGGCGCCCCGGGTGAGGCGGCCCCGGCCATCCCCTATGCCGGGGCCGCCCAGACTCCACCCCCGCTGCACCCAATGGCGTCGATGCAAGACGGAGCGTTACACATGGCCCTGACCACCTCGCCCCTCCGCACGGACTGGCCGTGTCAGGTCAAGACACCCGGCAGCTACGACTGGGAGAGGTCCGCGGCCAAGTGGCTGCGCGAGCTGGTGCCGGCCCGTTACGGCAGCTACCCGGCGATGATGCGGCACCCCGTGCTGCTCGCCCGCCACGCCCAGATCCAGGTCCAGCACGAGATCCGGGTCGCCCGCACCGCCCTGCAGACCGCCCGCTCCGAGCTGCCCAGCCTCGGCATGTCCGAGTCGGTCATCGAGCACACCATCAAGATGTACGCCGCCGAGGTCATGCAGCTGAGCCACATGGCCCGCTCCATCCGGGCCGTCAGCCGGGCCCTGGTGGACCACAACCTCGCCCGCGCCTCGCACTGACCCCCTCACGCTCCCCGCGCGCCGCGGTACACGGCGCCGCCCGGGGGGGAAGACGATGGGCAGGCACAGGCCGGGCGCACCGCCCGGCCCGACGGAGGGGCGGACCGATGGATTCCTGGACCTGGGGTGTGATCGCCGCGATCGTGCTGATCGCCGCCGCCGTCCTCGGCGTGGCCGTGTGGCTGCTGCTGCGGCTGGTGCGCACCCGGCGCGAGCTGAACCGCGCGGGACTGCCGACCGGCCCCAAGTGGGTCTTCTGGGGTGCCGTCCTCTATCTCGTCCTGCCGACCGACCTGGTGCCGGACCCCGTGTACCTGGACGACATCGGGGTCCTCCTGCTGGCGATCAGGTCCATGCGCTCCGGCCGTCAGGACGCCCTGGACGCGATGGAGCGGCAGGAGGGCACGGGAACCGCCGTACGGGGATGAGGCGTTGTCGGGCTGACGGTCACTGCGACGGACGGCACCGATGAACGAGCTGGTACCCGGGGGCAACATCCCCCTGCCGAGCGGCACCCTGACGATCGGGGTGCCGGGCCCCTTCGACGTCTCGGCCCTCGTCACCGACGACACCGGCAGGGTCCGCGGCGACGCGGACTTCGTCTTCTACAACCAGCCGACGGCCCCGGGGGTCAGGCTGGCGGGGGAAACCCTGACGGTGACCCCGGCCGCCCTCCGCCCGGGCGCCACCCGCCTCACCCTCGTGATCAGTCCGGCCGCCCCCGGCACACCGCTCGGCCGTCTGCCCGCCCCGGCCCTGCTCGTCACCGGCCCCGGGGGCCGCACGATCGCCCGCTTCACCCCGCCGAGACCCGACCGCGAGACCGTACTGCTCCTCGCGGAGCTCTACCGCAGGGGAACGGGCTGGAAGCTGCGGGCCCTCGGCCAGGGGTACGCGGACGGGCTGGCGGGAGTGGCGAGGGACTTCGGCGTGGAGGTGCTGGAGGAGGAGACGCCGGCGCCACCACCCCGTCCGGGAAGCGGGGCCGCGGGTCACCCGGCCACGCTCCACGCAGCCGCGCCCCGCACGACCGCGCCCCGCACGACCGCGCCCCGGGGACGCGACCTGCCCCCACAGGCCCGCACGCACCCCGTCGCTCCCTCTCCCTCCCCCGCCCCCGACGATTTCCTCGGTCTGGTCAACTCCGTCCGCGCCGAGGCGGGTTCTCCGCCCGTCTCGCTGGACAGCCGTCTGTCGGACGCCGCCCGGGCGCACGCCGGCGCGATGGCCGCCCAGGGCCGGCTGTCCGCCGAGGGCCGGGACGGCGTCTTCGTCCACCAACGCGTCACCGGTACGGGATACACCTACCTCACCATCGGCGAGCACCTGGTCTCCGGCCCCCGCACCGCCGCCGAGTTCGTGGACCACTGCCGTCGCGACGCCACGGCCGGACGCACCCTCCGCGACCCCGCCTGGCGCGAGACCGGCCTCGGCCTGGCCACCGATCCCCGTTCGGGAACGGTCTTCTGGACGGCCCTGTGGGCCCACCCCTTCTCCCCGGCCGGCCTCCACCGCACCGCCACCGAGGTCATCACCCTCACCAACGGCGAACGGGCCGGGGCCGGCCTGCCACCGCTCTCCCCCGACGCCCGCCTCACCGCCGCCGCCCAGGCGCACAGCGCCGACATGGTGGCGCGGGCCTTCTACGCGCACACCTCCCCCGACGGCGGTGAACCCTGGCACCGCGCGGCGGCGGCCGGTTCCACCCACCGGTCGGTCGGGGAGAACATCGCGTGCGGCCAGCGCTCCGCCGCCGAGGTGGTGCGCGGCTGGATGGACAGCCCCGGTCACCGCGCGAACATCCTCAAACGCGGCTTCACCCATATAGGTGTCGGTTTCGTCGGCGGCGGCGAGGCCGGCACCTACTGGACCCAGCTCTTCGGCGGCTGAAACCGACCCGCCGTCACTGTCCCTCTTTCGGGTCGCTCAACTCGCCTCCCCACTCGGCTACTTGACTCTCCGTGATCGCTGGACTCCAATGCACCCTGTCGATGACGGAGAGCGACGGGAGACGAGTCAGATGGTTTCGACGACGGTGGGCACGGGTGTGGCGACGCTGGGGGCGATCGCCCTGTCCCTGGTGGCGGTCCCCGCCCACGCGGCCCCGCAGGCGGGGCCCGACACGACCGGGCTGCGCAAACTGCTGCGCACGGCGCTGTCGCAGGGCGCGCCGGGCGCGTTCGCGAGAATCGACGACAACGGCACGGTGCACCATCTGGCGGAAGGTGTCGCGAACCGGTCCACCAAGCGGGCCCTCGGCACCGGGGACCGCATCCGGGTCGGCAGCGTCACCAAGACGTTCACGGCGGTGGTCCTGCTACAGCTGGTCGACGAGGGCAAGCTCAAGCTCGACTCCTCGGTGAACACGTATCTGCCGGGGCTGCTGCCGGACAAGAAGATCACCGTGCGGCACGTCCTCAGTCACCGCAGCGGGCTGTACGACTACGCCAACACCCTCTTCTCCCCCAGCGTGGCGGGGTTCGAGAAGGTGCGGAACAAGGTGTTCACCTACCGTCAGCTGATGGACATGTCCCTCGCCGAGCCGCGCACCGGCAAGCCGGGCGCGGCCTACGCATACTCGAACGCGAACTTCGTGGTCGGAGGCATGCTCATCGAGAAGATCACCAAGAAGCCGGTGGCGACGGCCTACCAGGACCGGATCATCAAGCCGCTGAAACTGGTCGACACCTTCTACGTCCACCCGAAGAACACGATCCCCGGCACGTACTCCCGCGGCTACATGACGGCCGACTCCACCGGGAAGAAGATCGACTCGACCCTGCAGACGACGTCGTGGGCGCAGAGCGCGGGAGGTCTGGTCTCCGGCGCCAAGGACCTGAACAAGTTCATGTCGGCGCTGGTGCGGGGCAAGCTCACCTCGGCCGCCCAGCTGAAGCAGATGATGACGTGGACACCGGTGAACAGCACCCAGGCGTACGGGCTGGGGCTGCGCCGGCGCGACCTGTCCTGCGGAGTCTCCGTGTACGGGCACACCGGGACCGTGCAGGGCTACTACACCTGGGCGTTCACCTCGAAGAACGGCAAGCGCAGCGTGACCGCGTTCGCCAACACCTCCAACAACGGCCCGGTGTACGCGACGGTGAACAACACGCTGGAGTCCACGTTCTGCGGCTGACTCGGCCGGCGCGGGGGCGGCCGTCCACGTACACCTCGTCGTCGGCGGACGGATCGAACGGCCGGAAGGCGTCGCCGTCGAGGTCGAAGAGACAGGCCCGGATTTGTTCGGGCAGGCCCAGTGCGGTCGGTTCGGTCGTCTCGTTCATGGGGTCGGGGTTCCCCGCGCGGCCGGAGTCAGTGAGGAGGTCGGGCGAGAAACCGCTCACCGTCTGCTGACGCCGCCGCCGCCGTGGGCGCGGCCGAGGGTGTGCAGGTGTTCCAGGGCGTCGAGGACGACGGTCCGGTCGTACCAGGCCAGCCATTCGCCTGCCTGGGCGCCCACGGCGGTCAGCTCCTTGGTCTGGGCGCGGTTCAGGTCCCGCAGGGGGCGTTCGCAGTGCGCCGAGACCATGCCGACGACCAGCCCGGAGGCGGTGGTGAGCGGCACGCTGTGGCAGGCGCGGCTGCCCGCGCGCAGGATCGCCTCGCGGGCCTCCTCGGTGAACACCGGGTCCGTCGCCACGTCCCGGACCGTGACCTGGGACGCTTCCCGCGCGGCCTTGGCGCAGGCGGTGCCGTCGTCGCCGACGTACGCGAAGAAGTCGACGAAGTCGGCCGTGAGTCCCGTGTGCCGTTCGATGCGCAGTCCGCCCTCGGTCCGGTCGGCGATCTGGACGTTGCCCATGTCGGTGCCGACGACGGCGAGGGTCCGGTCGAGGACGGCGGCCAGCACCTCGCTGCGGTTGCCCCGGCCGGAGCGGGGTTCGCGTGCCGCCCCGATGCCGAGGGCCGGCTCCGCCCGCCGGATCCGGCGGGGGAACCACAGCCCGGTGCGGCTGTGCGGCCGGGGCGCGCCCAGTGCCGCGCCGGCCAGGGTGCGCAGCTTGACGTTGTGCTGCTGCGAGGCACGCTGGAGCAGCGCGAACGCGGTCTCGGCGTCCGGCAGGGCGTAGCGCTCCCGCAGCATGCCCTGGGCCTGGGCGATCAGGGTGCGGCCCTCCGTCCGGGTGCGCAGACCGCGTACCTCGGCGCGCAGCCGCGCCAGTTCCTCCCGGGTCGCCTCGTCCTCGCCGTGGGCCTCCGGCCTGGGTCCCGCTCCCATCGCGCACCTTCCGCTGTTCTCGTTCCGTGGCAGCGGTGCTCGTCTGCCCGGTCCCTGTCCGGGTACGCCGGACGCGGGCTACCGTCGACCGCATGCCCCTGACCTTCGACGACCTCCTGCACCGGGCCGCCTCGCTGGCCCGCCCCGGCCGCCGGACCCTGCTCGGTATCGCCGGCGGCCCCGGCGCGGGGAAGACGACCCTCGCCGAGCGGCTCACCCGGGCGCTCAACGGCGACGGTGAGCCCCGGGTCGCCCATGTGCCCATGGACGGCTTCCATCTGGCGGACGTGGAACTCGACCGCCTCGGCCGTCGGGACCGCAAGGGCGCGCCGGACACGTTCGACGCGGCGGGCTACGCGGCCCTGCTGGAGCGGCTGCGCCGGGACGAGGACGACGTCGTGTATGCGCCGGGGTTCGAGCGGACCCTGGAGCAGCCCGTCGCGGGTTCGATCCCCGTGCCGCCGTCCGCCCGGCTGGTCGTCACCGAGGGGAACTACCTCCTGCTGGAGGCGGGTGTCTGGCCCCGTGTGCGGTCCCGGCTCGACGAGGTCTGGTTCTGCGACCTCGACGAGGGCGAACGGGTGCGGCGGCTGGTGGCCCGGCACGAGGAGTTCGGCAAGGGGCACGAGGAGGCGGTCGCGTGGGTCGCCGGCCCGGATCGGCGCAACGCGGAGGCGGTGGCGGCGAGCAGATGCCACGCCGACCTGGTGGTGCCGGCGTCGGCGATGCCGGAGCGCATCCGGACATGAGACAGCCCGGCGTCGTCAGGAACGCCGGGCTGCCGGTGCGGGGGCCCGCGATCAGGCGGGTGAGGTGGGGTCCGTCCCGGTCACGCGAGGGGGGGCGGGCCGGTGGGCGCGCAGGGCGAGGGTGAGGGTGTGCGGGCCCATGCCGCCCAGGTAGACACGGTTTCCGGTGGTGGCGTCGGTGCCGCCCACGACGGTGTGGTCCTGGCCCGGGTCGTAGCGCAGCACCTCGCCCCGGTCCGGCCCGGCCAGCGGCTCGCCCGCCTCGACGGCGACCTCGACGCGGATCTCGTCGTCACCGGCCCGGTAGGTCATCGGCCCGGCCGTCAGGCACCAGCGGCCGTCGCCGATCGGTACGGCGCCCTCCGGCGTGCCGCCCGGCCGGAAGGTCAGTTCGAGGGCCCAGGGCACCCGGGGGCCGCTGATGTCGATCCGCAGGTCGGCGCCGTCCTCCCGCAGTTCGGCCTCGACGCGGGTCGTGTGGGAGACCTCGTCCCGGGGGCGGTCCGGGAAGGCCATCGCGGCCGAGAAACGGCCCTCGTCCACCAGCCGGTAGTCGCCGTCGTCCCGCCGCCGGTCCTTCGGGAGCGGCTGGTAGTAGGCGGCGGTGAGGGTTTCGGTGAGCCGGTACCGGTTCTCGGCGAGCTGCTGCGTCTCCGCGGCACGGAACGGCCCCAGATCGAAGAAGCCTCGGGCGAGACGGACCGCGTCGAGGACGGCGTCGCCGGCGAACAGGCGCAGGAAGGTGGGGTTGCAGGCGAGTCCCGAGCGGATGCGCCGCTGCGCGGGCACATCTGAGCCGCCGTACACCACCGTGTGCGCGATGGCCGAGGCGCGTGCGGCCAGCCGGGCGGTGGGGAGGTACCGCGCGCGCGGAAGTGTCTCCGCGGCCGGGGCCGGCAGGGCGCGGCCCAGTTCGGGGGTGAGGAGGGTCTGGGCGAGCAGGTCGGGGTCGTCGATGCCGTCGGCGGCCGCCAGCCGTGCCGCCCGGGCGAAGTCTCCCCGGCCGGTGCGGATCGCGAGCAGCCGGTAGTGCGGCAGGTAGGGCGCCAGCGGGAACGGGGCGTACTGGTCCTGCCGCCGGGAGAGAACGGTCTCGACGGTGCCGTCCGGCCTGATGAGGTCCAGAGTGGTGGCGAGATTGTGTTCGACGGCGTCGAGCAGGTCGGCGCGGCCGAGCACATCGGCGAGGAGCAGCAGGGACGGGTTGGACACGTGGGCCGCGTAGTTGGCGCTCCGCTCCGAGTACAGGCCGTCGCTGTCGATGTCGACGCCCTCGGTGAGCCACTCCTCGACGCGGTCGAGCAGCCGGTCGTCGGGGAAGGACCGGTGCAGGCGGGCCAGCGCCGCGCACAGCTCCCAGCGGTGGTTCGGGGTGTGCACCCCGCCCGTCAGGAGACTGTCGAGGGCGGCTCCGGCGATCTCGGCGAGGGCCGCCGCGGCCTCGCGCAGTTCCGGCCCCCCGCCCGCGGCGAGGACGTGCGCGTCGCACACGTCGTTGACGGTGAATGCGGAGTCCGGCGGGGACTGCACGTTGTCGCCGCCGGCGAAGAGGCCGGTGGTGGTCTGCGTGGCCCGCAGGGCCCGCAGGTGGGTCATCGCGGCGGTGACGGCCTGCCCGCTGCCGTGCAGGGCCGAGTCCGGGGACCGGTGGGCCGCGAGCAGGGTCTTCACCCGCCGCGCCAGCTCGCGGTGCGGCACCGCGGTGGGTTCCTCGTCGGGGCGGGCCGCGAGCGGGGCGGCCGTCCGGTCGGCGGCGCGGGCCGCCGACCGGACGAACTCGGGGTCGAGCGGGGTGGGCACGATCAGTCCTTCAGTCCGGCGTTGATGTCGGCGCCCATGACGTAGCGCTGGAAGACCAGGAAGACCAGGATCAGCGGGATCATGGAGATGACCGACGCGCCGAGCAGGACCGACCAGTTGATGTTCTGCGCGCCGACGATGCTCTGGATGCCGATCTGCACGGTGAACTTGTTGGGGTCGTTGAGCATCAGCAGCGGCCAGATGTAGTCGTTCCAGCGCCACTGGAAGGACAGGATGGCGAGGGTGAGCATGATGGGCCGGGAGATCGGCACCATGATCCGCAGGAAGATCGACAGTTCACGCGCGCCGTCGATGCGGGCGGCTTCCACGAGCTCGTCCGGAACCGTCAGGAAGAACTGGCGGAACATGAAGCATCCGGTCGCGGTGAGCACCGCCGGCAGGATGATGCCGGCGAACGAGTTGTACAGGCCCAGGTCACGGACCACCAGGAACGAGGGGGCGAGCATGACCTCGCCCGGCAGCATCGTGGTGGCCAGGATGCACAGGAAGAAGGCCTTGAGCCAGCGGTTGTCGTACTTGGCCAGCGCGTAGCCCGTGCAGCAGCTGACGCCCACCGTGAGGATCGTCGTGATCACGCACACGATGGCCGTGTTGATGAAGTACTGGGAGAAGTTGGCGCTGTCCCACGCCGCCTCGAAGCCCGACAGGGTGGGGTTGTGCGGGACCAGGGTCAGCGGATAGGAGAACAGGTCGCTGGCCGGCTTGAAGGAGCTGAGGATGAACCACAGCACCGGCAGCCCGTAGAGGCACGCCAGGATCCACAGCAGGGTCGTCGCGGACACGGCCTGCCGGAGGCTGCCGGTGGCGGTGCCGCGGGGCCGCTTCTTGGAGACGGTCCGTGCGGACCCGGTGTCGACCGGGCGGGGGATGTCTGTGGTTGTCATCGGTTCTCCACCCGCCGGTTGACGATCAGCTGGATGATCGCGACGGCCATCAGGATGAGCATGAGCACGAACGACGCGGCGCTCGCGTAGCCGATCTGGCCCCGTTTGAAGCCGGTCTCGTAGATGTACTGCACGAGCAGGTTGTTCGACGTGCCGGGTCCGCCGTTGTTGAGGGCGACGAACACCGGGTATTCCTTCATCGCGTTGATCGTGTTGAGCAGGATGACGATGAACGAGGTGGGCGCGATGCTCGGCAGGGTGATGCTGAAGAACTGGCGCCACGGGCCGGCGCCGTCGAGCGAGGCGGCCTCGTAGTAGGACACCGGTACGTTCTTGATCGCCGCGATGAACAGCAGCATCGAGAAGCCGGTCCAGGCCCAGGACGCGGCCATCACGACCACGATCAGCGACAGGTCCGCGTTGGACTGCCACGGAACGGCGCTGCCGCCGAGCTGCTCGATGATGTAGTTGACCAGTCCGAAGTTCTCGCCGAACAGCCAGCGCCACAGGACACCGACGACGATGGGCGACAGGAGCCAGGGGATGAAGAAGATGACGCGGGCGACCGACCCGCCCTTGGCGTGCTTGCTCACCAGCAGGTTGGCGGTGAGCAGCGAGACCGCGAAGTTCAGCGGTACGAAGAGCACGGCGTACAGCAGGGTCCGGGTCAGCGCGGCGTAGAAGGTGGAGTCACCGAACAGGTTGTGGTAGTTGTCCAGTCCGATGAACTGGAACGCCCCCACTCCCGTGTAGTTCGTGAAGCTGTAGATGAGCCCGATCACCGCCGGCCAGACGAAGAACAGCGAGAAGAGCACGACATTGGCCGCGATGAGGACGAGCGGTGCGAGGGTGTACTTGCTCCGTCTCCTGGCCGGGCTCGCGGACACGGCCGAGGCGCGTTTTGTCATCTTCCTGACTCCGTGCTGGTGGAATGGATTGCTGCGGGCTCACCGGCGCGAGCCCCGCGGGCTCACACCATGAGCCCGGACTTGCGCGGGCGCCCGGTCCGGGCGGCGGCGTCTGGACCCCGCCGCCCGGACCCTTTCGCCTACGCTCAGCCGCCGACCTGCTGGTTGTAGCCGGCCACGATGGCCTCCAGGGCCTTGTCGGCCGACTGCTGGCCGTTGATCGCCTTGCCGAGTTCCGTCTTGGTCGGGTCCTCGGTGAGGCTCTTGCCCTTCAGCACCCAGTTGGTCTGCGCACCGTTGAAGTAGCCGGAGATCGGGTCGTACAGCGGGATCGACTCGTTGTAGAGCTTGTACGCCGCCTGCGCCGCCTCGGACTTGAACGGGTACGTCGGGTTCAGGCCGCTCTCGACCGGCAGGAATCCGGAGGCCTCGCACAGCGTCCGGTAGTTGTCGGGCTCGTACAGCCAGGACAGGAAGCCCTTCGCGGCGCCGGCCGCGTCGGCGTTGTTGTTGAAGCCGACGATGTTGCCACCGGCGTTCACGTCACTGGCCTGCACCGGCTGGGCCGGGGTCGGGACGCTCGCCCACTCGAACTTCTTGATGCTCTCCGCGAAGGCGGGCACCTGCCACACGCCGGACCAGTAGGCGACGACGTCACCGCTCTGGAACATCGCGGACGGGTCTGCGCCGCTGGTCCACACCGACTTCGGCATGGTCTTGTCGTCGTTCCACCCGACGAAGGTGTTCACGGCCTTCTTGGTCGCGTCGTCCACCGAGAACTTGCCGGAGTCGTCCGCGTGGACGTACTTGCCGCCCATCTCGTAGACCATGGCGCGCAGCCGGGACGGCGACTGGTCGAAGGTCAGGGAGTACTTGGCCTTGGTCTTCTCGCGGACCTTGTTCGCCGCCTTGATGAAGTCGGTCCAGGTCCAGGTCTTGTCGGGCGAGGTCGGGAAGTCGACGCCGGCCTTCTCGAAGAGCGACTTGTTGATGAACATGCCGGACGCGGTGACGTCCGAGGGAATGGCCAGCACCTTCCCGGACGAGTCCTTCGCCAGGAAGTTCTGGTTGATGTTGTTGCTCTTCTTGTCGGCGATGGACTTGAGGTCGATCAGCTTGTTCGACCAGATCGGGTCCAGCGCCGGCACGGCGGCCACGTCGGGCAGGGAGTTGGCCTGCGCGGCGTTGTGCAGCTTGGTCGTGTAGCCGTCGTAGGGGATGTTGACGAGCTTGACCTTGACGCCCTTCTCCTTCTTGTACTGCGCCACCACCTTCTTCCAGCCCGCGTCCTGGCCCGGAACGGTGGAGATCCAGAACGTCAGCGACTTGGAGGTGCCGCCCGAGTCGGAGCCGCCTCCGCAGGCGGAGAGCAGCAGGGTCGCGGCCGAGACACCGGCAGCGAGGGGAACCAGGCGGCGCATACCGCCGCGGCCGAGTCGGCTTGAGCGCCGCACACCCACAGTGGTCATCTTCGATCCCTTTTTTTCGGTAGGGGACGGAGCACGGCGCCGACCGAGGCGGCACGGGTGCATTGTGCAGGAAGGCTGCTTTCCGGGGGCCACGGCCTCGCCCGGCCGCGTCGTCCTCACGGGGCGGAATCCCCGGCCGTACCGGCCGTCACCGCACGGGCACGCCCTCGTGCGGTTGCCGTACTTCGAGACATCGAGTACAGGCGGGAGGCTCACCCCAAGTCGGCGTCCCGGCCGACTTAGAAAGCGCTTGTCCGGACATTGGCAGATGGCGGTGGAGTCCGTCAATGCTTCACCGCCGCACCTCCGGTCACGGTTTGGATTCCCCGGGCCACGGCCAGCCGACTGGCCCCCACCACGGTGCCACTGTCACCGAGCGCGCTGCTCACGACCTCGGTGGGCCAGCTCAGCCGCGCCAGTTCGGCCCGTACGCCGGGCAGCAGCCGGGGCTCGGAGCCGACGGCGCCGCCCAGCACGATCAGGCCGGGGTCCAGGACCGCGGTGGCCGCGGCGGCGAGTCTGCCCACGTCGGCCGCGTGCCGGCCGACGACGGCGCACGCGGTGGCGTGTCCGGTGTCGGCCAGCGCGAACAGCCCGGCGACGGTGTCGGGGCACACGCCGTCCACGCCCCGCCAGGCGTCCGCCGCGCGGCGCAGCAGGGAACCCGCTCCTATGTGGGCCTCCAGGCCCTCGTGGCGGGGTTCCCGGTCCGCGTCCCACGGGTACGGCAGCCGGGCCACCTCACCGGCTGCCCCGTTCGCGCCGCGCAGCACGTGGCCGCCGATGACGACACCGAGACCGATGCCGACGCCGATCCGCAGGTAGCCGAAGGTGTCCCGGCCCCGGGCGGCGCCCTCGTGCAGTTCGGCGAGGGCGGCGCAGTTCACGTTGTTCTCGACGTGCACGGGCACCCCGGGCGGGAGGGCCACCGTCAGGGCGTCGAAGATGGGGCCCGCCTTGGCGGTGGCGGGCCGTACGGCCGTGCCCTCGCGGCTCTGGACGGTGACGTCGCCGACGGCGACGACGATGGCGCGCAGCGGCGCGCCGGGCGCCAGGCCGCTCAGGGCGTCCCCGACCACGTCGACGGTGTCCGCCCGCGGTCCGGTGCCCTCCGCGAGGAGGGTGCCGTCCAGGGCGCAGACCCGCACCCGGGTGACGCTCGGCCCGAGGTCGACGGCGAGGACCGCGCCGGCGGCCCGGCCCAGGTCGTACACGGCCGCCGACCTGCCCGTTCCACCGGAGAGCGTGCCGGAGTGCGCGGCGAGACCGGCGGCCTCCAGCTCGGCCACGGCGGTGGAGACGGTCGGCTTGGACAGGCGTGCCCCGGCGGCTAGCTGGGGGCGGGTGGCGGTGCTCGACGCGGCCAGTACGGCGAAGACGGCGCGGGCGCTCTCGCTCAGTTGCATGGTCTCCCCAGTCGTGCCGCGGTCATCAGACCGCACGGTCGTGCGGTATCCGGCGTCCTGACCCTTGACGCACTCTAATTCGTTAGTTAATTTCCTAACGAAGTCAAGCGGTACTCGTCTGCCGCATCCGCCGAGGCCCGTCCCGGGGCTTCCCTAGCACCCCCCACAGACCCTGTGTGTCCTGGCACGGTTTCGCCCAGCCGTCGCTGCGCCCATCGCAACGCAACGACGAAAGAGGCCTCACGTGCCGGACTCAAGGCCCGTCGCGGTCGGTATCGACGTGGGCGGCACCAAGACCCATCTCCGCGCGGTCGCGGGGACGGTGTCCGTCGCCGACCACCTCCGTGCCAGCCGTGGCTGGCGGCCGCACGACCCGGCGGCCGCGACCGCATGGCTGGCCACGCTGGTCGAGGAGGTGCTGCCCGCGCACACCCCCGTGTCCGCCGTGGCCGTCGGCGCCCATGCCTGCGAGACGCCCCGGCAGTGCGAGGGGATACGTCTCGCCCTCCAGGAACGGCTTCAGGTGCCGTGTCTGGTGGTCGGTGACGCCGAGCTGCTGGCTCCCGCCGCCGGTTTCGACCAGGGGGTGGGGCTGGTCGCGGGCACCGGTTCGGTGGCCGTCGGCCGCACCGCGGACGGTACGTCCGTGCAGGTCGGCGGCTGGGGCGCGGTCCTCGGCGACGAGGGCGGCGCCGCCGGTCTGGTCCGGGAGGCGTGTCGCGCCGTATGGGCCGCGCACGACCGGGGCGAGACACCCGACGCGCTCGCCGGCCGGCTGACCGCCGCCTTCGGGGTGAGCGAGGTGCCGGCTCTCGGCGGGGCCCTGGAGGCCGCCACGGCGATGTCCGCCGACTGGGGCCGGCACGCCCCGCAGGTGTTCGAGGCCGCCGAGGAGGGTTCCGTCCTCGCCCGCCGGGTCATCGCCGAAGGGGGCCGCGCGCTCGCCTCGCTCGTGGCCCGTCTCGCGTCCCGCCGGGTGCCCGTCGACGACGTGGTGGTGGCCGGCGGGACGATCCTCTCCCGGCCCGCCCTGTACTCCGCATTCGCCGAAGCACTCCTCGACGCTGTACCGTCCGCGCGACCGCATGTGCTCCAAGTGCCTCCGGTCGAAGGGGCGTTGGCACTCTCACGTACTCTCCTCCGACCGGTCACCCGCTGATCACCGTCCGGTCGTCGACCGGACACCGACCGGACATGCGTCCACCCCACGCTCAGCCCGCACCCGATCACCACCTCGCGAAAGGAGCGGCGCTCCATGCCGTCATCCGCCGGGCACCACACTCTCGACCGCCGTGTCTTCCTCCGGAACTCACTCGGCGTCACGGCCGGCCTGATAGCCGCTCCGACCGTCGCGAGCCTGTGGCAGGCTCCCGAGGCCAAGGCCGCCACCGCGTTCGCGGCCTTCGTCGACGACTACAGCACCAACACCACGGCGAACCAGACCGCCGGGACCAACGCCGTCATCCGCGCGCTCGGCGGCTTCGCCGTGATCTGGAAGACGGGCGGCGCCTGGAACACCGGCACCCCGCTGATGCCGGAGATCCTGCGCGACAACATGCGCTACTGCGCGCGGCTGACCGGCCGCCGCACGGAGGCGCAGGCCCGTGAGGCGTTCGTCTACGACCGGCAGCACCAGAGCTACGCCATGATCGGCGGCCTCGGCCCGCTGGCCGACCTGTACCGCACGGGTGCCAAGGCGGTCACCTCGATCACCGCCGCCCCCGAGGGCATCCCCGCGACCAAGATCAACGACGCCGTCCCCGCCGGCGCGCCCGCCGGCTCCACGCTGGGCGCGGGCTCGTACGACTCGGAACTCGGCCTGGTGGCCAAGCTCGTCGACACCGTGCGCGGCGACTTCACCTCCAGCAACCCGGCCAAGTTCAGCTTCCAGTACCCGCGGCCCTGGCGGATGAACGAGGACAGCCAGGTCGTCGACACCGGTGAGAAGGACACGCTGGGCTACCCCGTCTACGAGTCCGACGTCGTCGTCGTGAAGCAGCTCCTGCGCCAGCGCAGCGACGTCCCGGCCGAGGACGGGGGCTTCCCCAGCGGCCACACCAACGCCTTCCACCTGGCGGCCCTGGCGTACGCGTACGCGGTCCCCGAGCGCTTCCAGGAGATCATCACCCGCGCCTTCGAGCTGACCCACACCCGGATCATGTCCGGCATGCACTCCACGGTCGACGTGATGGGCGGCCGCATCATGGCCACCGCCCTGGCCGCCGCCGTGCTGCACAAGCCGGAGAACACCGCGCTCAAGGCCGCCGCGCGCAAGCAGGCCGCCGAGTACTTCCAGGCGAAGACCGGCACCACCGCCGACACGCTGTTCGCCTACGCGCACTCCGACGCCGGCGACCCGTACGCCGACCGCCTGGCCAACGCCCGCCTGGTCGAGCCGAAGCTGACGTACGTCCTGCGGCGGCGCGGCGCGTCCGAGGGCATGACCGTGCCGAAGGGCGCGGAGGTCCTGCTGGAGACGCGTCTGCCGTACCTCGACGCGGCGCAGCGGCGCGAGGTGCTGCGCACGACCGCGCTGCCCTCCGGGTACGTCCTGCTGGACGGCTGGGAGCAGTGGGGCCGGCTCAACCTGTTCGCGGCGGCGGACGGCTACGGCGCCTTCGACACGGACGTCACCGTCACACTGGACGCCGCGCTCGGCGGTTTCGGCGCGGCCGACGCCTGGCGCAACGACATCGACGGCGTGGGCGGTCTCGTCAAGCGGGGCAGCGGCACGCTGACGCTGGCCGGCGCCAACCGCTACAAGGGCGGCACCGTCGTGGAGGCCGGTGTGCTCGCGGCGGGCTCCGACGAGGCCCTCGGCCGCGGTGACGTCCGGGTGAAGGGTGGCACGCTGGCCACGGGCGGGCACACCGTGCGCGTGCGCGGCGACTACACGCAGGCCGGTGTCCTCGACGTGACGCTCGGCCGCGGCGCCGCCCCGGCCCTGGACGTGGACCGGCGCGCGGTCCTGGAGCACGGCGGCAAGCTGGTGGTCCGCTTCGACGCCGCGCGGCCGCCGCGGTCCGGCGACACGGTGGCGGTCCTCGGGGCGCGGTCCGTGCAGGGCCGGTTCGCCGAGGTCACCGTGGCCGTGGAGGGCTGGACGGCCGAGCAGGTCTTCACCGCGCACGGGGTGTCGGTCCACCTCCGCAAGAAGTAACCCACCGCACCGGAAGGGCTGTCGAGGGCGGCGCGCGCCGCCCCCGACAGCCCTTCACAGGCTCGGCGGCAGGGCCTGCTCGGCCCAGATGGTCTTGCCCGCGCCGCTCGGGCGGCTGCCCCAGCGGTCGGTGAGCTGGGCGACCAGGAGCAGGCCGCGGCCGCCCTCGTCGAAGCTGCGGGCCCGGCGCAGATGCGGCGAGGTGCTGCTGGCGTCGGACACCTCGCAGATGAGGGTGCGGTCGCGGATCAGGCGCAGCTGGATGGGGGCGCCGCCGTAGCGGATGGCGTTGGTGACCAGTTCGCTGACCACGAGTTCGGTGACGAAGGCAGCCTCCTCCAGACCCCAGCGGGTGAGCTGGTCGGTGGCCAGTTTGCGCGCGTTGGCGACCAGCGCCGGGTCGTCGGTCAGGTTCCACACGGCGACCTGTTCCGCGTCGAGCGCGCGGGTGCGGGCCAGCAGCAGGGCCACGTCGTCGGCCGGGGTGTCGGGCAGCAGCGCCTTCAGCACGGTGTCGCAGGTCCTCTCCAGGCTGTCCAACGGCCCTTCCAGCGCGGCGCACAGGGCGCGGGTGCCCGTGTCGACGTCCCGGTCGCGGGCCTCGACCAGACCGTCGGTGTAGAGGGCGAGGACGGACCCCTCGGGCAATGCCAGGTCCGTCGCCTCGAACGGCAGCCCGCCGACGCCGAGCATCGGTCCCGCCACCACCTCGACGACCTCCACCCCGCCGTCGGGCCGCACGACCACGGGCGGCACATGTCCGGCCGAGGCGATGGAGCAGCTGCGGTCCACCGGGTCGTACACCGCGTAGAGGCAGGTCGCGCCGATCTCCCCGTCGCCCGTGTCGTCGCCGGCCGCCAGGTGCTCCACGAGGTCGTCCAGGTGGGTGAGCAGCTCGTCGGGCGGCAGGTCGACGTCGGCGAGCGCCCACACGGCGGTGCGCAGCCGGCCCATGGTGACGGAGGCGTGGATGCCGTGCCCGACGACGTCCCCGACGACCAGCGCGACCCGGGTCCCGGACAGCGGGATCACGTCGAACCAGTCGCCGCCCACCCCGGCCTGGGACAGCGCGGGCAGATAGCGGGAGGCGAACTCGACGGCCGCCTGTCCGGCGACCGTCTTCGGCAGCAGGCTGCGCTGCAGGGCCAGCGCCGTCGTCCGTTCCCTGGTGTAGCGGCGGGCGTTGTCCACGCAGACCGCCGCCCGGCTGCAGAGTTCCTCCGCGAGGGACACGTCGTCCTGGTCGAAGGCGTCGGGGTGCTCGGGGGTCAGGAGGCGGACGAAGACGGCCACGCCGAGCGTGGTGCCGCGGGCGACCAGGGGGACGGCCATCAGGGACAGGTCGTGCTCCTCGGCCTCCCGGAGCCTGGCGGAACGGGCACCGTGCCGGGCGAACCAGGAGTCGAGGGAGTGGTCGCCCGTGCCGGTGAGCACGGGCTCGCCGGTGAGCAGGGCACGGGCGGGCGCCGAGGCGGGCGGGTAGACGTCGGCGGAGCCGAGCCCGATCGCCGCCTCCGGGACGCCCGGTGTCGGGGAGTGGTGGGCGGCACGGCGCAGTCTGACCTCGCGGCCCTCCGGGATAGCCTCGGGTTCCTCGCCCTGCAGCACGGACTCCAGGAGGTCGACGCTGGCGAAGTCGGCGAGCCGGGGCACGACCAGCTCGGCCAGTTCACCGGCGGTCCGGACGACGTCGAGCCGGGTGCCGATGGATCCGGCGGCCTCGTTCAGCAGGGCGAGGCGCTGGCGGGCCGCGAACTGCTCGCTGCTGTCGAACGCGGCGAGCGCGGTGCCGATCAGCCGGCCGGAGTCGTCCCGCACGGGCCACATCTCGGAGGTCCAGGCGTGCATGCGCCGACCGGAGGGCGAACGGGTCCAGCTCTCGTAGCGGACCGGTTGCCCGGTCTCCACCACGATCTCCAGGTGGCGCAGGAAGCCCCGGCTGTGCTCGGCGTCCTCCACGGTGTCGGGGAAGTACTGGTGCCGGAACTCCTCCTCGGGCTGTCCCATCACCCGGCACGCGAAGTCGTTCATCCGCAGATAGCGCTGCCCCGTGTCGAAGACGGACATGGACATCGACGCCTGGGTGAAGGCCAGCTCCCCGAGGCCGCGCTCGGCCGGACCGGGTGTCGCCTGCACGACGAACCGCCGCCCCCGGCCCGCCCCGCCCGCGAGCGGGCAGATCCGCAGCGCCACCTTCCGGCGCCGCCCGTCCCGGTGGACCAGGTCCACCACCGTGTCGCCGTCCGTCAGCAGCGCCCGCCACACCGCCGTCGCGTCCCCGTCGACGAGGTCCGCCGCCGGCCGCCCGGTCACGTCACCGACGGCGTACCCGGTGAGCCGCCGGGCCCCTTCGCTCCACCCCGCGACGAGGCCGCGCGCGTCGAGGACCGCCATCGCCTCGCCGGCCCTGGCAGCCCGCGACGCACCGGACCCCTTCGTCACCATATGGCCAGGATGGTCCGTCCGGAGCGGGGCAACAACCCGGGTCCTCGCCGGTGACGTACCGGGATGCGGCCCCGCCGCGGGGCCGCACCGGGCCGCACCCCCTAGAGGGCGGTACGGGACTCCAGGTCCTGGCGGGTGTCGTTGCCGTAGACGCCCGTTTCGTCGCCCCGGATGCCGTACCAGAGCTGGAAGCGCGCCACCGCGTCCTTGAGTACGCCGTCGTACCGGCCCGAGGTGGAGCCGCCCGCGTACACGTCGGGGATGCGGAGCAGCCGCTGCTGGAGTTCGGACACCTGGGGCCCGCTGTCGCCCTCCCGGAGGGTGCCGGCGCCGTCCGGGTCGACGGCGTCGTTCCGTTCGGGGGCCGAGACCTCGGGCGCCGGGGCGGAGGGGGTCGGTCTGGGGGTCACGGTGCGTGCCTCCTTCTCCGTGTCGCCGCCGGGCAGCAGCAGCGCGGCGCCGAAGCCGAGGAGGGCCGCCGCGCCGACGCCGACGACCACCGCAGCGCGCTTCAGGCCCGGTCCGCCGCCGGGTGCCGACCGTCGTCGCCGCCGCTCCTGCCGCCGCCCGGCGCGGGGCGGGACCGTGCCGGAGCCGAAGTCCTCGCCGACCATGACCGGGGGCAGTTCCTCGGTCTCGTACTCCAGCCGGGGCAGGATCCGCTCGGGGGCGGGCTGCTCCGGGGGCGCGGGCGGCGGAGGGGCGGGCGCGGGTTCCGGTGCCGGACTCGGCGGTACGGCGACGGTCTCGTACTCGTCCTGCCGGGCGGCCTCCCCCTTGAACTGCTCGAACTCCCGCAGCAGCTCGGCCAGGGCCTCCGTCCTGCGCCGGCGCATGACATAGGTCGGCTCGATCGTGGGACGCTTCGTCGTCCTGCCCGGCTCGGGCGGTTTCGACACGCTGTTCTCCTTCCGTGCACGCGGTCTCCCGCCATCCCCGAGAGGAGATACGGGCGGCCGGGCCGGGAGGTTCAGCTCGGCGGGCGGCTCCGGGAGGCGGCCGGGAGCACGGCGAGGACCGCCCAGCCGGGTCCGTCCTCGCGCGGGCGGGCCTGGATACGGCCGCCGAGCGCGGTCACCCGCTCGGTGAGGCCGACGAGTCCGAACCCGCCGCCCCGGGCGGCCTCCGGCAGCCGGGCGCCGCCGCGTCCGTCGTCACGGACCAGGACCTCCAGGTCGCCCCGGGCGTAGCGGAGGTCGACGGTGACCTCGGTGGCGTCGGCCGCGTGCCGGCGCACGTTCGTCAGGGCCTCCTGCACCACGCGGAAGGCGGCGGCCTGCACCTCGTGCGGCAGGTCGGCGGGGACGGAGGGGTCGTGGCGCAGCAGGGCGGTGTGCCCGTCGACCCCGCCGACTCCGTCGAAGCCGCGCACCAGTTCGTCGACGCCCGCCAGGTCCCCGACCGGCCGCCGGTCGCCGGTCGTCGTCTCCTCCCCGTGGTCGCGCAGGACGCCGACCGTGCGGCGCATCGAGGCCAGCGCCTCGGTCGCGGCCCGCTCGATGCCCGCGAGGACGGGGTCGAGCCTCCCCCAGACTTCGTCCGGGGGGACCCCCGTCTCGCTTCGCTGGGATTCGGTGCCGGCCATCATCCGGGCGACCTGGCTCTGCACGAGGATGCCGGTCACGTGGTGGGCGACGAAGTCGTGCAGGTCGGCGGCCATGGCGAGGCGCTCCGCGCGGCGGGTCTCGGTGACGATCCGGTTGCGCCGGTTGTCCAGGGTCCGCAGGTAGGCGGCGACGCCGGCGGCAACGCCGCCCAGGAGGAACAGGAGCAGGGCGGCGCCGACATTGGCGCTGTCGTCGGGCCTGAGGACGAAGTACGGCAGCGTGAGCATGCCCAGGGTGAGACCGTCGAGGAGTCCGCACGCCAGCGCCCAGCCGGGCGTACAGGTGCGGACGGCGACGACCAGGGCGCACACCAGCAGGGCCGCCTGTCCCACGCCGAAGCCGCCGCTGTCCCGGGCCAGGACGAGGACCACGACATTGGTCAGCGCGGCGAGGGCCGGTACACCGGCGCGGACCTGCGGTGTCACCCAGGCCGGCCGGCGACGCTCGGGCCACAGCAGTGCCAGGAGACCGGCGGCCAGGGAGAACAGGTGCAGCCACGGGCTGCCGCTGTCGGCGTCCGTCGCCAGGAGGAGGAAGTCGGACAGGCAGGCCAGGTACAGGGCGACGATGCCGCCGCCCCGGACACAGCCGGCCCGGGCGGGACGCGCCCGGGGGCCGGCGTCCTCCGCGGGTTCGTCGCTGTCGAGCACGAGGTTCACGCCGCTCACAGTAGGCACCGCCGCCGGTCCCCGTATCGGCCGTACGGCCGAGCCGCCGTCCGAGGCGTGCGGGAAGCCTGACCGTTCGGCCGAGGCGGGCGCCCCCGTCGCGGCCCCCCTCCCGTGTCCCGGCTTCCCCGCGCGCTCGGGCATGATGCGCCCATGAACGACCGCAGCCCGATCCGGGTCCTGATCGCCGACGACCAGGACATGGTCCGCACCGGCTTCCGTTTCTTCCTCGACGCGCAGCCGGACATCACGGTGGTCGCCGAGGCCGCCGACGGCGAGACGGCCGTGCGGCTGGCCCGCGAGCTGCGGCCCGACGTGTGTCTGCTGGACATCCGGATGCCGAGGCTGGACGGTCTGGAGGCGACCCGGCTGCTGGCCGGTCCGGGTGTCGCCGATCCGCTGCGGGTGGTGGTGGTGACGACGTTCGACCTCGACGAGTACGTCTACGGGGCGCTGCGCGGCGGCGCCTGCGGCTTCCTGCTCAAGGACTCGGGGCCGACCCTGCTGGCCGAGGCCGTCCGGGCGGCCGCGGCGGGGGACGCGTTGGTGTCGCCGTCGGTGACGGTCCGGCTGCTCCGGCACGTCACGGCGGAGAAGGCGGAGGCGCCGGAAAGGAAGGAAAAGACGGGGAGGGCGGAGAAGAGGCGGCAGGAGGGCGGGGCGGGCCCCGGTGCCCCGCGCTCGCAGGAGGCGCTGACCGAGCGGGAACTCGACGTGGTGCGCCTGGTCGCGCTCGGGCACACCAACGCCGAGATCGCCGCCTCGATGTTCGTCTCCCTCTCCACGGTCAAGACGCACCTCGGCAGCATCCAGCTGAAGCTCGCCGCCCGGAACCGGGTGGAGATCGCCGCGTGGGCGTGGCGGACGGGGCATGCGGGCAAGCAGGGATGACGGCCCGCCGGTGAGCCGGGAAGGGCTGCGCGGGGCCCTCGGAGTGAGGCGAGGCCCTCGGAGTGCCGCGGGCCCTCGGGGTGTCTACGGCGTGAGGGTGACGCGGATGCCGACCGTGCCGTCGGAGCCCCGGCGCAGTCGGCTGCCGAGCAGGGTGAGGCGGCCGAGGACGCCGTACTTGCGGGCGATCAGACCGCGGTAGGCGGCGGAGCCGGCCGCGTCCAGGATCTCGGCGCGTGCGGGCACGTTGCCGCCGGTGGGGTTGCCCCGCACGTCGCAGGGGCCGACCAGGACGTCGGCGCGGTTGCGGACGCGCTTGACCTTCCAGGAGTCCGCCACCGTCCAGACACCGAGCGCGTCCCCGTCCCGTACCACCCACACCGGCGTCGGGACGGTGGTGCCGTTCTTGCGGTAGGTGGTGAGCAGCAGGTACTTGCCCGCGCCGAGCGCGTCGAGCGAGGTGTCGTCAGCCATGGCGGGAGTCTAGGGCCCTTCTGACGGATCCCCGTGGGAGGAGGACCCTCCCCGGGTGCGCGGGCGCCGGAAGGGACCGGCGGCCGGGCACCCGGGTGCGGACGGGCACAGCGGTGTCAGTCGAGCAGCCCGTCGTAGTCGGGCAGCTTGTACGTGCGCTCGGCGTGACCGCCGACCAGGTCGGTGGTGTTGTTGCCGACGTTGGCGATGATCGTGTAGCCGTCGGACTCGATGTCCGCGCGCGAGGCGGTCTTGTAGGCCGAGACCTCGGCGAACAGGTCGGGCAGGTCACGGACGTACAGGCCGTCGACGGGGTAGCCGACGTTCTTCAGGTTCCACTTGGTGACGCTCTCGATGATGCCCGGCCGGGCGGTGACGAAGAAGACGGCTACCCCGCGGGACTTGGCGTACGTGGCCAGCGCGAGGGAGGGCTTCAGGGCCGGGGTCGGCAGCTGGTACCAGGGCGTGTAGTGCGTCTCCAGCGTCGTGTTGTCGATGTCGAAGACGATGGCGAGCTTCTGCCCCGAGGAGTTCGCGGTGCGCTGCTGGACGTACGGCGTCGCCGTGTCGACGACGGCCTTCACGTCCTTCTGCCAGGTGGCGTAGTCCACCTCGGCGGCCGCCGCGGTGGCGGCCGTGGTCCCGCTCTGCGCGGCGGCCGCGGGCACCGCCGCGGTCACCGAACCGCCCAGACCCAGTACGGCCACCGCGGCGACCGTCGTGATGCGGCGTCCCACACCGCTTCCTGTCATGTTCGTCCCCTTTTTTCTCATGTCGACGCGGCGAGGCCGTCACCGTCCCCGCCGCGCTCGTCATGGTCATGCCCAATGGTGGCCGGGAGACTACCCAAGAGTTACCGGTTGGTAGAAGGGTCGCGACAACCCTTGTTCCACAGCCCGCGGGCCGAGCCGGGCGGCACGCGGCGGAACCTGGCGAATCCGGGCGCCGAGAAGATCGCCGAAGTCTCGGCAAAGGCCAACCGACGGGTCTACATTGCGGGTTGGATGAAGCACCTTCACAGAAGATCCAGGAGTCGACTCCGTGACGGACAACCCGGCAGCCCCGGACTTCCCCTCGTCGCCGCTGAACCGGCGCATCGTCACCACACGGCCGGCCGCGGCGCGGATCTGGAACTACTGGCTCGGCGGCGGTGACTACTACGAGGTCGACCGCAAGGCCGGGGACGAGATACGCCGGCTGTATCCGAGCATCGGCGACTACGCCCGCGCGGACCGGCAGTTCCTGGGGCGGGCGGTGCGCCATCTGGCCGCCGAGGTGGGCATCCGGCAGTTCCTGGACATCGGCGCCGGGCTGCCGACCGCGGAGAACACCCACGAGGTCGCCCAGCACATCGCGCCGGACTCCCGGATCGTCTACGTGGACAACGACCCGCTCGTCCTCGTGCACGCCCGCGCCCTGCTGACCAGCGCGCCCGAGGGCCGCACGGACCACGTGGACGAGGACCTGCGCAACGTCGACTCCGTCCTCGCCCACGCGGCGCGCACCCTGGACCTGACCCGACCGGTCGCCCTGCTGCTGCTCGACGTACTGGCCTTCATCCGTGACGACGAGGACCCGGACGGCATCGTGCGCCGTCTGCTGGACGCCCTGCCCCGGGGCAGTCATCTGGTGCTCTCCCACACCATCACCAGCCCGGAGTGGCCCGATGTGGACATCGCGGCGGCCTGGTGGAACGAACACGGCATCCCGCCGCTGACCCAACGCACGCCGGAGAGGATCGCCCGGTTCTTCGACGGGCTCGACCTGCTGGAGCCCGGCGTCGTCCCGTGCACGCGCTGGCGGCCGGACACCCCCGGCGATCCCGCTTGCGGGGAACCGGCGATCGTGCCCATGTACTGCGGAGTGGGAGCCAAGCCGTGACGGGAACGGACCCGGCCGGGGTTGCACGAACCGGACAAGGAGTGCTCGGCGGACATCCCGGAGCGGGGCCCCTTCCTCGTCCACGACGAGTACCACCGGATCCGGTCACCATGAACCGGACGCCGGGATACGTCGACGCGGACCGGTGAACATGTGCCGACCCCCGCACGTATGAAAGGAAGGGCGCTCAAGGACCGGACGCCCTGGCGGTGTTGACACCGTGTCGGACGGGGTTCGGGAGAGCCAGGCGATGAGGCACGCACGACGGCGAGTCGTGAAGCGGGTGGCGCGGCTGACGGCCGCCGGTGGACTGATCTGCGGAACCCTGATGGTCGCGCAGGCGGCGATGGCGACCGAACCCACCACCTCCCCGCCCACGACCCGAAGTGCGGTGCTGGCCGCCTCCGGCACCGGGAACGGCCTGGTCGGCGAACTGGGCTCCGAGCGTACGGCCGGCACCTGGATCGCCGACGACGGCAAGCCGGTCGTCGCGGTCACCGACGAGGAGGCCGCCGCCGAGGTCGAGCGGGCGGGCGCCCGTCCCAAGATGGTCGAGTTCAGCGGTGAGGATCTCGAGTCCGCCGCGAAGGCGCTGCGGTCCGCGCCCCGGGTGTCGGGCACCTCCTGGGCCATCGATCCCGCGTCCAACGAGGTCGTGGTGCGGGCCGACAGCACCGTGTCCAAGAAGGACTGGTCGAGCCTGACCGATCTCGCCGAGAAGATCGGCGCGTCCGTGCGGATGGAGCGCACCGAGGGCACGTACACGATGCGGCTCAACGGCGCCCAGCCCATCTTCGGCACGGGCGGACGCTGCTCGATCGGCTTCAACGTGACCGACGGCGAGCGGGACTTCATGCTCACCGCCGGGCACTGCGGTCCGGCCGGCTCCGTCTGGTTCTCCGACAACGAGGGCCGGCAGGAGATCGGCCGGACGACCGAGTCGGAGTTCCCCGGCAGCGACTACTCGCTCGTGCAGTACCTCCAGGACGCACCCAGCAACCGGACCAACGTGGTCTCGGTGGGCGACGGCCGGGGCGTGCGGATCACCTCGGTCGGTGAGGCGGCGGTCGGCCAGCGCGTCTTCCGCAGCGGCAGCACCAGCGGTTTCCGCAACGGCGAGGTGACCGGCCTCGACGCCACGGTGAACTACCCCGAGGGAACCGTCAGCGGCCTCATCGAGACCACGGTCTGCGCCGAGCCGGGCGACAGCGGCGGCCCGCTCTTCTCGGAGGGGGTGGCCCTGGGAGTGACCTCGGGCGGCAACGGGGACTGCAAGGAGGGCGGTACGACGTTCTTCCAGCCGCTGTCCGACGCCCTTGACGACCTCGGCGTCCGGCTGACCGGCCTGCCCCAGTCCGCCGCCCAGCCGACCGCGGCGGCCGACGGTTCCTCCGGCGACGACTCCCAGGGCGCCGCCGCTCCCGGCGGGGCCGAGCCGGGGTCCGTGGAGCCCGTCGACTCCGTGAGCGCCGCCTCCGATCTCCTCGACCGCCTCGCCGACCCCCGCAACGTCGGGCCCGGTCTGCTGGTCGTCGCCGGCAGCATGGTCGCCCTGGCGGCCACCCGTTTCATCCGCACCGAACAGGACCGCCAGGCGTACCGGCGGCAGTACTCGGGGAGTTGGGGGTAGAGGTCCACGCCCTGCGCGATGTGCGCTCCCGGCGCTCCGCGCCCCGCGAGGGGCGCGGCCGGCGGACTACGAGGCGGCGGCCCACTCCAGGACCAGACGCTCGTACTCGCTCCGCTGCTCCCTGTTCAACGTCCCGCCGCTCCGGAACCAGAGCGCCCGGATCTCCTCGTTGACCTCGGCGGCCGTTCGCGCCGGTACTTCCGCTCTTTCCAGGACGACATCAGGGGTAGTGGACATGGTGTAAACCATATGTCCTCGAACGTGAAGCCGATGTGAGTAAAGGTCCCACTTCAGACATTACGGACCGTGAAGCTGATCACGCTGCGTTTACGGGTCCACGGTCCCGAGCACGAGGACCTGAATGGCCAGCACGGCGGCCCCCCGCGCCCAGTCGTGGAAGTCGGACACCTTCGTCTCCAGCGGGACGGGCGCGGCCAGCGGATGCCGGTGCGCGCGGACGGCCTCGTCCACCGCCTCCCGCGCCACCTCCATCAGCCCCACCCCCTCCCCCGCGAGCAGGATCTTCTGCGGCATCACGAAGTTGGCGATCTGGGCCACCAGCGTCCCCAGCGCCCGCCCCGCCTCCCCGACGACCCGCGCGCACATGGGCTCGCCGCCGGCCGCGCCGGCCAGGATCTCCTCGTACGTCACCTCGCGCCCCGTCGCCGCCCGCACCTGGTACCGGATGCCGGGAATGCTCAGCAGCGAGTCGGCGCTGCCGCGCCGGCCGTCGGGGGTGAGCGGGCCGGCAGGGTCCACGATCCAGTGGCGGCCGAAGCCCCGGTCCTCCTCCGCGTGCGCCACCCGCCTGCCGCCGAGGACCAGGCCGTAGCCGATGCCCGCGCCGATGGTGAGGACCACGAACCGGTCGAGGCCGCGTCCCGCGCCGAACCAGGTCTCCGCCTCGACTAGCGCGGCGACGTCGTTCTCGACGACGACCGGCAGCCCGGTGCGCTCCTCGACGAGTGCGGCCAGCGGGACGTCGCGCCACGACAGAAAGGGCGACTCCCCGACCGTCGTACGGTCGCGGACGAACCCGCCGACCCCGATACCGATCCCGGCGAGCGAGGGATGGGTGCGGGCGAGCAGCGCGGTCATCTCGGCGAGCAGATCGGCGACCCGTGCGGGTTCATGGGTGGTGAGCGGGCGGTCGTGCCGGGCGACGATCTCGCTGCGGAGCGTGGTGACGACGCCGTACACCATGTCGTCGGTGATCTTGAAGCCGAGGAAGGAGCAGGACTCGGCGACGATGTCCAGCGGCTGCGAGGGGCGCCCCTGACGGGCCCCCGGGAACGCGGCGCCCTCGGCGGCCTCCACCAGCAGGCCCGATTCGGTCAGCGGTTTGGTCAGACGGGTGAGACTTCCGGCCGAGAGACCGAGCCGCCGGGCGAGTTCCGTGCGCGAGAGCGGACCGTGCACGAGCACCTCGATCGCCACCGAGCGTTCCCCGGGACTGAGCGGCAGCCAACTGGCGGCGAGTGCGGTCATGGAGGCCAGACTCCCACATCCAGTTTCTTCCGTCACGGAAACAACCAGCCCCCCTCGGCCACCACAACCGCTACCGAAAGATAATCACGCAACCCCTTGACGTCATAATTCTTTCGCGACGAAAGTAAGTGGGCAGTGACTCTTCAGCAGAGAAGGACATTCCTCACATGACGTTCTCCCTCGGCATCGTGGGCGCCGGCCAGTTCTCCGGCCAGTTCGCCACGCTGTTCCAGGCCCACCCCGGCGTCGGCGACGTCTACGTCACGGACCTGCTGCCCGAGCGGGCCGACGAGCTCGTGGCCGCCCAGGGTCTGGCCGGCACCTTCCCCTCGTACGAGGCCATGCTGGAGTCGCCGGAGGTCGACGCGGTCGCGATCTTCACCCAGCGCTGGACGCACGGACCTCTGGTGCTCCAGGGGCTGGCGGCCGGAAAGCACGTCTACTCGGCCGTGCCCATGGCGATCACCACCGAGGAGATCGCGGCGATCATCGACGCGGTCCGGGAGACCGGGCTGACGTACATGATGGGCGAGACGAGCCAGTACAACCCGGCGACCGTGCACGCCCGCAACCAGATCGCCGAGGGCGCGTTCGGCAGGATCTTCTACGCCGAGGGCGACTACGTCCACGACATGGACCTCGGCTTCTACGAGGCCTACCAGTACAGCGGCGGCGAGGACTGGAAGCGGACCGCCAGCTACCCCCCGCTGCTCTACCCGACCCACTCGGTGGGCGGCGTGCTGGGCGCCTGGGGGACGCACGCGGTGAGCGTGTCGGCGATCGGGGTCGTGGACGAGCGCGGGGACGGCGTGTTCGACAAGGAGGTCAGCCAGTTCGGCAACGACTTCTCCAACGCGACCGCGCTGTTCGAGGTCGCGGGCGGCGGTTCGTTCCGCACGAACGAGTTCCGGCGGGTCGGCTACCCCTCGCAGATACGGGAGTCGCGCTTCCGGTTCTTCGGCACCGAGGCCAGCATGGAGCAGCTCGCCACGGTGGCGTTCTGGCAGGACAAGAAGGGGGTGACGGACATCAGCGAGCTGCTGGAGCCCAAGCAGACCCTGTCCCCCGACGATCCCTCGCTGAAGCACATCGCGCCGGACCTGCGGGCCGCCTTCACCTCCGGGTCGGCGCCGGTGCACGACCGGTCCCGCCTGCCGCGGGAGTTCGACGAGCTGCACAACGGGCACGAGGGCAGCCACCACTTCCTGGTGGACGACTTCGTGACCGCCGTCAACACCCGGACCCTGCCGTCGGTCAACGCCTGGGTGGCGGCCCGCTACACCCTGCCGGGCATCGTCGCGCACGAGTCCGCACGGCAGGGCGGGGTCAGGCTGGAGATCCCGGACTTCGGGGACGCCCCCGAGGCGTGACGTCCCGCCACCGGCCGGCCGGGCCCCCGACCCCCGTCAGGTGCCCGGCTTGCGGCCGTACACGTAGACGTCGTCGCCGTTCTTCAGCAGCGACCAGTACTTCTTGGCGTCCGTCTTCGTCATGTTGGCGCAGCCGTGGGAGCCGGGCGGGTTCCACATGCTGACGCCGACGGAGTGGAAGGCCTGGCCGCCGTCGAAGAACTGGGCGTAGGGCATGGGCACGTGGTAGATCGACGAGACGTGGTCGATGTTCCGCCAGTAGATCTTCTTCAGGCCGGTGCGGGTCTCGTAGCCGTCGCGGCCGGTGCGGACCGGGACGGGCCCGTAGACCAGCTTGCCGCCGTCCTGGATCCAGCTCAGCTGCAGCGTCAGGTTCACACAGGCGATACGGCCCTTGTTCGTCGGGCACTTGCCCGCCGCGTTGGGGTTCTTGCCCACGGCCTTCTGCTTGTTCATGAGGTCCATCACGCCCCAGGTGACGGCGCCCGCGTAGCCGATGTTCGGCGAGATGCCGTGCTTGGTCTGGAAGGCCCTGATGGCCTCGCAGTCGGCGGTGGACTGCTTGCCGTCGACCGGCCGCCCGAGGAACTTCTCCACCTGCTTCTGGTACGGACCCTTCGTCGCCGTACAACTCGCCGCCTGCGCGGGCGTGATGCCCATCGCGAGCGTCAGCGGTGCCAGCAGACCGGTGACCGTGAGCGCGACCGCGCCTCTTCTGCGTATGTCCCCCATGCCGGGTCCTCCCCCTTCGCGTGATTTCGCTGCTACTGCCTGCCTAGACATGCGGCCGACGGCCACGGTTGTGGGTCGGCCCACGTCGAGACGAAACAGTTACACAGCCTGGAATTCGGATATAGAGTTCCCCCCATGAGCAACAGTCATTCCCCGTCTCGTGTGGCCCTCAAGAAAACAACTCCCGATGTGTCCAAGGCGATGGGCTCCCTGCACGGCGCCGCCGTCACCGCGGCCCAGGACGCGAAGGTCGAGCCCGAGATACTCGAACTGATCAGAATTCGCGCCTCGCAGATCAACGGCTGTGCGTTCTGCCTGGACATGCACACCAAGGACGCCCGCGCCCAGGGCGAGACCGAGCAGCGGATCTACGCGCTCAGCGCCTGGCGCGAGACCCCCTTCTTCACCGAACGGGAGCGCGCCGCGCTGGCGTTGACCGAGGCGGTGACGCTGGTCACCGACGGTCAGGTGCCCGACGACGTCTACGCGGGCGCCGCGGAGGTGTTCGACGAGGAGCAGATCGCGGCTCTGATCTGGGCGGCCACGGTGATCAACGCGTACAACCGGATCGCGATCGCCACCCGTATGGTTCCCGGGGCCTACCAGCCCGCCCAGAAATAACTCCGAGGCATTCGCGCACCTTTCGCCGCGATTTCCGGAAACATTTGCAGCGCCGGGCCGAATTCCTTTCGGACCGGCGCTTTTCCACGCCCGCATGTCGGTGTCGGTATGTTGCTTTCGGTATGTCGCTGCCGGTATGTCGCTGCCGGTTCAGTCCTGCGGCAGCGGCTCCATGAGACCGTCCAGCCATGCCCGCCACCGGGGGGCGTGGACGGCCGGGCCGGGGGTCATCGGGCGTCCGGTCCAGGCGGCGACCGGACGGATGCCGTGGAGGGCGTTCACCAGCCACACCTCGCGGCCGTCCAGTTCGGCCAGGGAGCGTTCGCGGTGGGCGACCTGGATCCCGGTGCGGGCGGCCCGTTCCAGGACGAGGGCCAGGGTGACCCCGGCGAGCAGGGGCAGGCGGGGCGGCGGCAGACAGAGGGTGTCGTCCTCCCACCACAGCAGGCTGGAGTTGGCCGCCTCCAGCACCAGGCCGGAGGGGGCGATGAGGACGGCCTCGTCGGCGCCGGCGTTCGCCGCCCGTCCGCGTACCCGGGCCAGGGCGTCCAGGTCCGGTCCCTTGCGCCGGGGCACGGTCCGCGGGTCGGGCTGACCGGCCGCCCACACCCGCACCTCGGCGGTGACGGTCGGCGCGGGGCGCAGCAGAAGCCGCAGCTCCAGGGACCCGGAGGCGAGTTCGACCCGGGGGAACCACTCCCCCGTGCGCGGCAGGGCGCGGGTCATGTCCCGCCAGAAGTCGGCGACCCGCGCCGGGGCCGGGGCGCCGCACTCGCCACAGGACCGCAGGAACCGTTCGCGGTGCCGGTCGAAGCCGCGCACCCGTCCGTCGCGCAGCAGCCACGAGTCCGCGACGAGGAGGCGGCCGCCGTGCGACTGGCCGGGGACGAGGCCGTGTTCGGGTGACCAGGTCAGCAGACCTTCCGCGATGGCGGGTGGTGTCACTCGGTGCTCCTGTCGGTCTTCGGTCAGTACTTGCGGCCCGCGACGGCCGGGGAGCCGTGGCGGGGGCCGTAGGGGGCGTGCTCCAGCCAGGCGCCGCAGCGGGGCACCAGGGGAGCGAGGGCCGCCGCCGCGCGCTGTTTGACGCGGACGATACGGCGCCGAGGCCGCAGGTGGTCCAGGGCCGTGCCGGCGGCGGCGCTGTTGAACAGGCCCGCCGAGCGCCGGACCTCGGCGAAGGAGTCGACCGCCGCGGGGGTGCCGTCGGCGATCGCGCGGGCCGCGGCGACCGCGTCCGCGATGCCGCTGTTCATGCCGCGCGCGCCGAACGGCGGGAAGAGATGGGCGGCCTCGCCGGCCAGCAGCACCCGGCGGTGCGGGTCGGTGAAGGCGGCGGCGACCTTGCGCAGGAAGCGGTAGGTGGACACCCACAGGACGCGCTCGGCGTACCCGTCGCCGACGACCTCCGGCAGCCAGCGCCGTACGGCCTCCTCGGTGCCGAACTCCTGCGTCGCGTCGTCGTCGCGGCACTGCAGGTCGACCTGGAAGCCCCCGGTGAAGGGCACGCGCATCACGCTGCGCCTGCCGAGCGCCGGGTGCTCGTAGTGGAAGACCCGCTCCAGGGGCAGTTCGGCGCCGGGGAGGTCGGCGATGTCGGCGACGACGTGGAAGCCCTCTCCGTGGGTGCCCTCCATGGGGATGCCCAGTTCGCGCCGTACGGCCGAGCGGGCACCGTCGGCGGCCACCGCGTGGACGCCGGTCCAGGTGCGGCCGTCCTCGGCGGTGAGCCGCACCCCGTCCGGGTCGGTGGTCACGGCGGCGATCCGCGCGTCCCAGACGAACTCCACGCCCGCGTCCCGGCAGGCGGCGAGCAGGAAGCGCTCGGTGTCGACCTGGCGGAGGCTGGTGAAGGGCGGGGTGCCGGCGGGCGGCGGGAAGGTGCGGGCGTAGACCTCGCGGCCCCGGTACAGGGTGCGTCTGGTGTGCCAGGTCCGGCCGTACGAGGCGATCTTGACCGCGAGTCCGGGGTGGATGCCCTCCAGCAGTTCCAGGGTCTCGCGGTGCACGAACAGGGCGCGGCTGCCGGGGCGTTCGCGGCCCTCGGGGTCGCCTTCGAGGAGCGTGACGGGGAGGTCGTGGGCGCGCAGCGCGAGTGCGGCGCTCAGGCCCACGGGGCCGGCGCCCACGACGAGGACGGGGGCGGGGGGCGTCATGCGCGGGTGCTCTCGGTGAGCATGCGGGTGATCTCGACCCGCTTGACCTTCCAGGTGGACGTCATCGGCAGTTCCTCGAACCGCCACTGGCGGGGCTCGGCCATGGTCGGCAGGTCGGCCGTGGCCTCGTGCCAGCGCCGCAGGTCCAGGGGGCGTTCGCCGCGCACGCACACCACGGGGACGGGTTCCCGGTCGACGCCGGGAACGATGACGACCTCGCGCAACTCCTCCAGGCGGGACATCAGGGTGTCCTCGACCTCCAGGTTGCTGTGCACGGCGTCGATCTGGTCGATCTCGCGGTCGATGAGGTAGAGGGCGCCCCAGCGGCTCTGGTAGCCCATGTCGCCCATCTGCCACCAGCCGCCGTCGAGCTGGCGGAGGTAGCGCTCGCGGGCGCCGAGGTAGGTGAGGATGCGGCCCCGGGTGCGGGCCTCGATCCGGCCCGCGGTGCCGGGGGCCACCCGGCGTCCGGCGTCGTCGGCGACGCGGACGCGGGTGAAGCCGGGGATGCCGATGCCGACCCGGCGGCCGTCGGCGCGGGCGGCGCTGCGGCGGGTGAACCACTGGAAGGCCACCGGACCCGTCTCGCTCTGCCCGTAGAGCTGGATCAGCCACGGCGAGCGCCGCCGGGAGGCGTCCAGCAGCCGCTGCACGGTGCGCGGGTGGATGGCGTCGAAGGTGGAGCCGTAGGAACGGACGCGGGACAGCGGTGCTCCGGGCGCGTCGGCCAGCTCCTCCCACAGGACGAAGGTGTTGGGGTGGGTCTCGACGATGCCGGGGCGGTGACGGGCCAGCAGGGGCCCCACGTTGGACGGTTCCGGGTCGATGATCAGGACCAGCGGGCTGCCGAAGTGCAGCAGGACCCCGAGCAGGTGGTAGAAGCGCGAGTGCACGAACGACATGTGCAGGGCGGCGGTCTCGCCGCGCGTGGGCCAGCCCATCGCCTTCTGCGGGACGAGCCGGTTCCACATGGTGTTCGGGCAGTGCACGGCCAGCTTGGGCAGGCCGGTGGTGCCGGAGCTGTGGGTGATGAGGGACGGGTCGCGGGGGTGGAGCCGGACGGCCGCCGGGGCCGGGGCTCCCGCGTACGTCCGCAGGGGTTCGGCGCCGGGCGCGTCGTCGACGCTGAGGGTGCGCCGCACCAGGCCGGTGAGGGGGACGTCCGCGAGGGCGCCGTCGAGCTTGGCCCGGTCCGTGATCAGCCAGGGGCGGTGCAGGCGTTCGAGGAGCTGCCCGGCCACGGGGCCCGCGAGGCCGGGCGACAGCAGGACCGGGACGGCACCGATACGGGAGACCGCGCAGGTCAGCAGCACGATGTCGACGTTGTCCGTCTTGTGGACGACCACCTCCTCGGAGGGGCGCACACCCGCTTCCCACAGGAGGCCGGAGAGTTCGTCGACCACGTCGGCGAGGACCGTGTAGGAGAGGTCGGTCCCGAGGTCGGGGCGGACGTCGAGGGGCCGGTCCAGGGTGACGAAGACGGAGCCGTGCCGGTCGGCGGCCTCTCTGAACATCGAGCCCAGGTAGAAGCCGCGGCCGGTGAGGGCGAGCGCGGGCTGCCGGTCGGCCTGGAGCTGGTCGCGCATGGGACCGGACCTTTCTGCGGGGACGAGGGTGCCGGACATGCTCACCACGCCCCTTGGCGGACGAGGTGCCGGCGGAGCTTGCCGGTCGCGGTGCGGGGCAGGGTGGGCACGAAGCTGACACTGCGGGGGACCTTGAAGGCGGCGAGCCGGTCGCGGGCCATGCGGATCAGTTCGGCCTCCAGACCCACCCCGATCGGCGGGACGGGGACGACGAAGGCCCGCAGCCGGCTGGCGCCGCGCTCGTCGGTGACCGCGGCCACGGCGACGTCCCGGACCCCGGGATGGGTGCGCAGCAGGGCCTCGACCTCCAGCGGGGAGACGGTGATGCCGCCGACCATCTCCATGTCGTCGGCCCGGCCCAGGTGCCGGTAGGTGCCGTCGGGTTCGCGGACGGCCCGGTCCCGGGTGTTGAGCCAGCCGCCGACGAGGGTGCGCTCGTTCTCCTCGGGCCGGTTGAGGTAGCCGGGGGTCACCGTCGGGCCGCGCACCCAGAGTTCGCCGGCCTCGCCGTCCGCGACCTGGGCGCCGGCGCGGTCGCGGAGTTCGACCTCGAAGCCGGGGACGGGGCGGCCGACGGTGCCGGGGTGGTTGTGGTCGAAGCTGTTCGCGCAGAAGGCGTGTCCGGCCTCGGTGGAGCCGATCTGTTCCAGGACGGGGGCCCCGAGCAGTTCGGTGACCTGCTTGCCGAGTCCGGCGGGCATGCCCTCACCGGCCGACACCGCCGCGCGCACCGAGGCGAAGCACTCCTCGTGGCCGTCCGCCCGGTCGGCGACGAGGGCCGCGTAGGCCGAGGGCACCGAGTACAGGAGGGTCACACGGTGCCGGGCGACGAGTTCGTCGACCGCCGCGGGGGTGGGACGGCGGTCGGCGAGGACCGCGGAGGATCCGGAGAACAGGGGGAAGACGAGGGCGTTGCCGAACCCGTAGGCGAAGTACAGCCGGGAGACGGACAGGGTGACGTCGTCCGGGGTGACACGCAGGAGGCGGCGGCCGATGAGGTCGTGGTAGGTCCGGGGGTCGCCGTGGACGTGCACGACACCCTTGGGGCGGCCGGTGGTCCCGGAGGTGTACTGGATGTAGAGCGGGGTGTGGGCGTCCACGGGGTGGGCGTACGGGGTGGGGAGGGCCGTGGCGCTCAGGGCGGTCAGCTGGTCCGAACCCAGGCGCGGGGGCGAGGCGGTGGCGCCGCCGCGGGCCGGGCGGTGCCGCTCGTGGGCCTGCGGCGGGGCCGCGGCCGCGCGCGGCGTCCGGGGCGCCGGGATGTAGGAGTCCAGTGCCGGTCCGGTGACCCAGAGCACCGCCTCGGTGTCCTCGGCCATGAACTGCAGTTCCGGCGGGGTGAGTTCGGGGTTCACCAGGACCGCGACCGCGCCCAGGCGGGCCAGGGCGAGGAACGTGGTGACCCAGGTGACGGAGTCCGGGAGGGCGAGGAGGACGCGGTCGCCGGGACGGACGCCGTGGTCGGCGAGGACCGTGGCGGTACGGGCCGCGAGGTCGTGCACCTCGCCGTGGGAGTAGGCCCGGTGGCCCTGGTGGAAGGCGGGGCGGCCGGTCCAGCCGCGGCGCTCGGCGAGGGCCGCGAGGTGCGCCGCGAGGTTGCCGGGGGCGCCCGCGTCGGCGGGGAGCCGGGTGGGCTGCGCCGTGGTCGTGATCGTCATCGCGTCGGCTCCTCGGTGGCGGCCGGGGCTGCGGCGTGCTCCCGGGTGACGGCCGGGGCGGCGGCGTGCTCCCGGTGGGCCCGCATCAGTGCCGCGGTCTTCAGCAGCATCTCGTCGTACTCGGCGGCCGGATCGGAGTCGAGGACGATCGCGCCGCCCGCGCCCAGATGCATACGGCCGCCCTGGAACACGGCGGTGCGGATGACGATGCTGAGGTCCGCGCCGCCGGCGCACCCGAGGTAGCCGAGGGCTCCGGAGTACACACCGCGCGCCTCGGTCTCCAGCGAGTCGATGATCTCCAGCGTGCGGAGCTTGGGCGCCCCGGTCATCGACCCGCCGGGGAAGCAGGCCCGGACGCAGTCGACGGCGCCGGTGCCCTCGCGCAGTCTGCCTTCGACGGTGGAGACCAGCTGGTGCACCGTGGCGTAGGTCTCGGTGGCCATCAGGCGGGTGACCTGTACGGAGCCGGTGCGGGAGACCCGGCCGAGGTCGTTGCGGAGCAGGTCGACGATCATCAGGTTCTCGGCGCGGGTCTTGGGGTCCGCCGCCAGTTCGTCGCGCAGCCGCTCGTCCTCCGCCGGAGTGGCGCCGCGGGGGGCGGTGCCCTTGATGGGCTTGGCCTCGGCGAGGCCGTCGCGGGTGATCCTCAGGAACCGCTCGGGCGACGAGCCCGCGATGTCGAGGTCGCCGAACCTGAGGAAGGCCGCGTACGGCGCCGGGTTGATGCGGCGCAGCACCCGGTAGAAGTCGTAGGGGTCGTACGGGGCCGGTAAGCGGGCCGCGTTGGTCAGACAGATCTCGTAGCTGGTGCCCGCGTGCAGCTCGGCCTTGCAGGCGTCGATGTCGGCGAGGTAGGTGGCGCGGTCGCGGACGAGCCAGGGTTCGGCGGCGCGCGGGTAGGGTGCCGTGGCCGACCGCAGGGGGACGGTGGTGTCCGAGCCGACGAAGGTCAGCTGGGCCAGCGCGGTGTCGAGCCAGTCCCCGGCCTCGCGGGAGGCGGCGGGGGTGTCCTCGGCCAGGCAGACGGCGTAGGTGTGGCCCTCCTCGTGGTCCACCGCGATCAGCCGGTCCGCGAACAGCCAGGCGGCGTCCGGGGTCTCGGCCGTGTGCCGGTTGGGGGAGCCGGTGTCGGCCTTGAGCTCGTAGCCGAAGTAGCCGACGTATCCGCCGGTGAAGTCGAAGGGCAGGCCCGTCGCGTCGACCTTGCGGCTCGCCAGCTGCCGCTTCAGGTAGTCGAAGACGCTCGCCCTGACCCGGCGGGTGGGCCGCCCGTCCCGCTCGATCTCGCACACGCCGCTGTCGACGTCGTAACGGACGGTCTCGGCCAGCGGACCGCTGCCGTCGCCGAAGAAGGAGAACCGGGACGCCCCCCGCTCGACGCGGGAGCTGTCCAGCCAGAACGCGTGGGGCGCGTCGGCGTACATGCGGGTGAAGGCGGCCTCGGCGTCGACCGCGCCGGCGATCCGGCGGGTGTGCAGCCGGTAGGCGGGCCCCGGGGCCCTGCGGGGGCGGGGGATCGCACCGCTGAGGGGGATGACCGCGGTGTTGTGGGTGCGCGGGCTGCCGGCCCGTTCCTCCGTGAGGTCACGGAAGTTGACCAGCAGGCGCCGGCCGTGGTCGGTCAGGATCGACTCGGGGTGGAACTGCACGCCCCACAGCGGCCGTTCCCGGTGCCGCAGTCCCATCAGGACGCCGTCCTCGGCCCAGGCGGTGGCCTCCAGCGTCGGGGGCAACGGCTCTCGCACGGTCAGCGAGTGGTAGCGCACGACCGTGAAGTTCTGGGGCAGCCCCCGGAACAGGTCGCGGCCGTCGTGCCGGACCGTGGAGAGGTGCCCGTGGCGCGGCCACGGGGCCGGCTCCACGGCGGCCCGCTCGCCCGCCGCGATGCCCTGATGGCCCAGGCAGACGCCGAGCACGGGGATCTCGGCCTCGGCGATCACCCGGGCGGCGATGCCGAAGTCGCGCGGCTGCGAGGGGTGGCCGGGGCCCGGCGACACCACCACGTTGTCGAATTCCCGCAGCTCCGGAATGCTTTCCGCCGGAGCGTCGTTGAGCACGACCACCGGTTCCTCGCCGTTGACCTGGGCGATCAGCTGGAACAGGTTGTACGTGTACGAGTCATAATTGTCGATGAGCAGGGTCTTCACCCGCCCACCCCCCTCTGTTCGTTCGCGGACCTAGGCGGTCCGTCGTTTGTGCCGGCCGCGCAGCGCCTGCAACGGCGGGTACAGCCATTTCTTCAGGAATCGCTGGAGTCTCGGCATGAGAATCCAGGTCACGATGGCTGTAACGGCCAGACACAGCAGAAGTGTACGAAAAAGCGGATTCAGGTCGTTGAGATAGGGAAGTATGAGCAGGTTGAATAAGAGCACGGGCGGGAAGACCGCACTCATGTTCACCAGCCAGAGTTTCCATTTCGGGGGCGGCCCCGGGGGGCCGGCCGGAGCCGGGGCCCCGGAGGTCTGGGAGTCGAACCAGGCCCTCGACCCCGCGATGCTCCGGCGACCGGTCTCCTGCGCCAGGGCGTCGACGCGAGCCGACCACTGCGCCCAGACCACGGAGTTCTCCCAGGTCCGGACCGTTTCATCACTGTCGAAGCGGTAGACCACATGCCACTCAGCCTCTCCGTCGACGAGTACGCCACCCCCCAGAAAACCCGGCTGCTGCGCACTCGTACGCAGCGCGGCCCACCCCCAGGAGTGGAAGTCGGCCTCGCGCCCCGGCACCACCTGGTACGCGACGGTGACGGTAACGGGATTCCTGCTCACGCCGTCGAATACGGAGAGGACCGGGGGCCCGTTCACATCTTCAACATATTTTTTGCGGCTGTCCGGAACGTGCATTTTTGACGGTGTTTCAGATGCCTTGAGGTCTTCTGTCGGCGAGTACGCCGGGGTAACTTTCGGCAATTCCGGGAAGCGCTTGCCCGGTCTGCCGGAAAAGGAGCACCATCACCGACAGGCTCGGGGGGAATTGCAGGAAAGTGAAGGAGAGCCATGTCCAGGTACGACTGGGATGTGAACCACGACGGAATCGACCGGGCGCGCGCCGCGGTCGAACCGGTACGAAAAGAAGTCACCACGCACCCGATCTATCAGCGCATCGAAAACCGTGCCGATCTGGCGGTTTTCATGGAGCACCACGTCTTCGCGGTGTGGGACTTCATGTCCCTGCTCACCTCCCTCCGGCGGGACCTGACCTGTGTGGAGGTCCCCTGGGTCCCGCGCGGGTCACCGGTCGGGCGGCGGCTCGTCAACGACATCGTGCTGGCCGAGGAGAGTGACGCGCTGAACGGCGGGTTCACCAGTCACTTCGAGCTGTACCGCGCGGCCATGGCCGAGGCGGGCGCGGACATCTCCCGCCTCGACACCTTCCTCGGGCTCGTCGGCGAGGGCCACGCCGTGTCCGCCGCCCTGCGGGTCGCCCGGGTGCCGGGCCCCGCAGCCGAGTTCGTCCGCACGACCTTCGAGATCGTCGAGGAACGGCCGCTGCACTGCAGGGCCGCCGCCTTCGCCTTCTCCCGGGAGGACCTGATCCCCGACATGTTCGACCAGGTGATCGAGAGGGAGGGCACGGAGCGGTTCCCGTTGTTCCGCGACTACCTCGCACGGCACATCGAGGTGGACGGGGAGGAGCACACACCGATGGCGATGGCCATGGTGGCGGAGCTGTGCGGCGAGGAGGACCGCCGGTGGGAGGAGGCGGTGGAGACGGCCACGACGGCACTGCAGGCACGCACACGCTTCTGGGACGGGATCGTCACGGCGATGGGGTGAGCCCGCGCCACGGTCGCCGTCCCGGTTACCGTCTGCCCATGTCGAGTTTCGTCCAGCAACTCCCCGCCCTGCTCGGTGTGGTGATCGGTGCGTTCGGTTCCTATCTGGTGGTGATGCGGGGCGAGCAGGTGCGGTTCCGGCGCGAGCGGGAGAGCCGCTGGGAGGAGCGGCGGCTCGCCGTCTACGCCGACTGGGCACGGACCGTCAAGCAGTCCGTCACGCTGGCCTACCGGGTCGCCTCCCATCTCGGCAACGACCCGCATCCCCACCCGCTGTCGCCGGAGGAGGCCGCGCCCCTCATGGCGGAGGCGACGGCCGCCCGGGACCCCTCCGGGGAGGCGCTGCTGCTCCTCGGCAGCCCGGAGGTGGTCGAGAAGGCCCGGGCCTGGGTGGTCACGGTGATGCGGATGGAGGAGTTCCTGCGCGGCGAGACCCGTGACCCGGCGGCCTGGCAGACGCTGCTGGAGCGGCAGCGCGCCGGGCGGGACGCCTACTACACCGCCGTACGCGAGGATCTGGCGCTGCCGCCCGGCCACGCCGGGCGTTGGCAACTGCCGCCCGCGCCGGCGACGGGGGCCACGGGCAGCACGCCTCCGTCCGCCCCACCGCCGGCGCCGCGCACCTGAGCAGGGCTCAGCGGTAGCCCGTGGTGTCCGCCGGCTTGCCCGCGTCCTGGACCTCGACGAGGTAGCGCCAGGCGTCCGGGCGGCTGCCGTCGAGGTCGGTGAAGCCGTAGGTCCGGGCGAGGGAGCCGCTGGAGAGGGAGTCGCCGTTGAAGCGGGCGACCTCGGGGTCGGCGGCGAGGGCGGCCACGGCCCGGCCGACGTAGCGGGGCGTCTCGGAGATGGCGAAGTGGGGCACGCGGTCGAGGGCCTCGCGCCAGTCCTCCTCGGTGACGCCGAACCCGTCGAGCATCATCTCCGAGCGCAGCCAGCCCGGGGTGAGCGCGACGGCGGTGGCACCGCGCGGGCCGAGTTCGTGGCCGAGGGCGAACGCCATGCGCAGGACGGAGGACTTGGCGAGGTCGTAGAAGAAGGTGGCCCGGTAGTTGACGCTGTTGTACTCGGCCGTGCCGTCGGTCATCTCCACGACCAGGCCGCCGGGGTTGCGCAGCAGCAGCGGCAGGGCGAAGTGGCTGGTGATGGCATGGGTCTCGACGGCGAGGCGCAGCAGCCGCAGCCCGTTGTCGAGATCGTGCTCCCAGACCGGACTCTCCCATTCGAAGAGCTTCTCGCCGCCCCAGACGTCGTTGACGAGGACGTCGAGCCTGCCCTGCTCCTCGGCGATCCGGTCCACCAGAGCCCGTACCTGTGCCGGTTCGAGATGGTCGGTGGGGACGGCGATGCCGTGGCCGCCCGCCTCATCGACCAGGTCGGCGGTGTCCTCCAGGGTCTCCGGACGGTCGTACTCGGAGCGCCGCTCCCGTGTGGAGCGCCCTGTGACGTAGACCGTCGCCCCGGCCGCGCCCAGTTCCACGGCGATCCCCCGGCCCGCTCCGCGGGTGGCTCCCGCGACCAGTGCGACCTTGCCGTCCAGCGGCTTCGACATCTGCGACCTCCATCGCGTACGGATGACACCTTGGCGGACGTCGGAGGTGTTCCGGCGTCCTCGACACGAGGGTGTCGTGGAAGCCGGACATCTTCTGTCGGGTTTTCTGCGGGGCGCCCGGTAGCTCGGTCGATGGGGTGTTCGGATGGCGGCGGGTTCGTTGCGGCTTGTCGCGCCCACGCGGCGGAGCCGCATGTTCGATACAGCCCCGCGCCCCTTTCGGGGCGCGGGTGCGGGACTCCTCGGATCAGTGACCCCTGTCGATCCACTCCTGCAGATGCGGGGCCTCGGCCCCGATCGTCGTGCTGTCGCCGTGACCCGTGTGCACGACCGTCTCGGGCGGGAGGGCGAGGAGACGGTCGCGGATGGAGTCGATGATCGTCGGGAAGTGCGACCAGGAGCGGCCGGTGGCGCCGGGGCCGCCGGCGAAGAGGGTGTCGCCGGTGAAGACCGTGCCGAGGCCCGGGTCGTACAGGCAGACGGCGCCCGGCGCGTGGCCGGGGGTGTGCAGGACGGTCAGGTCGGCGCCGGCGGCCTCGATGACCTGCCCGTCGGCCAGCCAGTGGTCGGGCAGCCGGTCCGGGTGGGTCTGCTTCCACAGCGGCAGATCGTCCGGATGGAGCCAGATCGGCGCGCCGGTGCGCTCGGCGAGCGCGGGGGCGGCGTCGATGTGGTCGTTGTGGGCGTGCGTGCAGACGATGGCCGCCAGCCTGCGGTCGCCCACGGCCTCGGCGATCGCGTCGGCGTCGTGGGCGGCGTCGATGACGACGACCTCGTGGTCGTCGCCGACGAGCCAGACGTTGTTGTCGACGTCCCAGGTGCCGCCGTCGAGGCTGAACGTGCCCGAGGTGACGAGGTGTTCGATGCGGGCGGCCATCAGAGCGTCACCACCGAGCGCAGGACGTCGCCGCCGTGCATCCGCTCGAAGGCCTTCTCCACGTCGTCGAGCCCGATGGTCTCGGTGACGAAGGCTTCCAGGTCCAGGCGCCCCTGCAGATACAGGTCGATCAGCATGGGGAAGTCGCGGTCGGGCAGGCAGTCGCCGTACCAGGAGGACTTCAGCGCGCCGCCGCGGCCGAAGACGTCGAGCAGGGGGAGTTCGAGCTTCATCTCCGGGGTGGGGACACCGACCAGGACGACCGTCCCGGCCAGGTCACGGGCGTAGAACGCCTGCTTGTACGTCTCCGGACGGCCCACCGCCTCGATGACCACGTCGGCGCCGAAACCGCCGGTCAGCTCACGGATCGCCTCGACGGGGTCGGTGTCCTTGGAGTTGACCGTGTGCGTGGCGCCGATGCTCCTGGCGGTGGTGAGCTTCCGGTCGTCGATGTCGACGGCGATGATCTTCGCGGCACCCGCCAGCAGGGACCCGGCGATGGCAGCGTCCCCGACGCCGCCGCAGCCGATCACGGCGACCGTGTCACCCCGGCCCACATTGCCGGTGTTGATCGCCGCACCGATACCCGCCATCACCCCGCAGCCCAGCAGACCCGCCACCGCAGGCGCGGCCGCCGGGTCCACCTTCGTGCACTGGCCCGCCGCCACCAGCGTCTTCTCCGCGAACGCACCGATACCCAGCGCCGGAGACAACTCCGTGCCGTCCAGCAGCGTCATCTTCTGCGTCGCGTTGTGCGTGTTGAAGCAGTACCACGGACGACCCCGCCGACAGGCCCGACAACTCCCGCACACCGCACGCCAGTTGAGAATCACGAAATCACCGGGCGCCACATCCGTGACCCCTTCCCCGACCGACTCCACCACACCCGCCGCCTCATGACCCAGGAGGAACGGGAAGTCGTCACTGATGCCGCCCTGCTTGTAGTGGAGGTCGGTGTGGCACACGCCGCACGCCTGCACCTTCACCACGGCCTCCCCCGGCCCCGGGTCGGGCACGACGATCGTCTCGATCCGCACCGGCTCGTTCCTGCCCGGTGCGATCACGCCGCGTACTTGCTGCGCCATGGTGAACCCTTCCGTCGATCCGAGATCGGGCGGTCGCCCGCCCATGGTCACCCTACGGAGTGACCAGCCGGTACGGCCTGCGGAGGGGTTCGTTCGCGGTCGAAAGTCGTTCCGGGTGTCGCCCGGCACCGACGTAGGGTGAAGCTCCGCGCCCCGGTCCCCACTCCCCGACCGACCTGCCGAGGAGCCCTGTGAGCACCCCTGAGACCACGGCCGAACGGCAGCCGCCCACCTGGCGGCTGCTGCTCGGTTATGTACGGCCCCACCGCTGGGCACTGTTGCTGGGCGCGCTGCTGTCCCTCGTGACCGGCGCCACCGGGCTCGCGCTGCCGCTGGTGGCCCGTGAGCTGATCGACGATCTCTCGCACGACCGGACCATCACCTGGGCCCTGGTGCTGATGTCCGTCCTGGTGGTCACCAACGCGGCGGTGGGCGCGGTGGGTTCGTACGTGCTGCGGCGCACCGCGGAGTCGGTGGTGCTCGGCGCGCGGCGCGCCCTGTCCTCGTATCTGCTGCGGCTGCGGATCACGGCGGTGGACCGCAGCGAGCCGGGCGACCTGATGGCCCGGATCACCTCCGACACCACCCTGCTGCGCGAGGTCACCACCGACACCCTGGTGGGCCTCGGCACCGGCGGGCTCACCCTGGTCGCGACGGTGGTGCTGATGGGTCTGGTGGACCCGGTGCTGCTGGCCGTGACGCTGGGCGTGATCGTGGGCGCGGGCCTTGTCTTCGGGGTGATCGTGCCACGTATCAACCGGGCGAGCAGGGCCGCGCAGGACGCGGTCGGCGCGATGGGCGCCTCCCTGGAGCGGATCCTCGGCGCGCTGCGCACGGTGAAGGCGTCCGGCGCCGAGCACCGCGAGGAGGAGACGATCCACGCGGCCGCCGAGGAGTCGTGGCGCCAGAGCGTCCGGGCCGCCAAGTGGTCGGCCGCCGCCGGGAACACGGCGGGGCTCGCCATGCAGATCGCCTTCATCACGGTACTGGCGGTGGGCGGCGCCCGGGTCGCGACCGGCGCGATCGACGTGGGCACGCTGGTGGCGTTCCTGCTGTACGTCTTCTACCTGATGTCGCCGATACAGCAGGTCGTGGGAGCGGTCACCCAGTACCAGACCGGTGCCGCCGCGCTCGCCCGCATCCAGGAGGCGCTGCGGCTGCCCGCGGAGCCCGCCGCCGCACCGGCACCGCTGCCGTCCCCCGACGCCGCACCCGCCGCGCTCGCCTTCGACGAGGTCCGCTTCCGCTACGCCGACGACCTTCCGTACGTCCACCACGGGGTGACCTTCGAGGTGCCGGCGCGGGGCATGACGGCGTTCGTCGGCCCCTCGGGTGCCGGCAAGACGACGGTCTTCTCGCTCATCGAGCGGTTCTACGACCCCGAGGCGGGCCTCATCACGGTCGACGGCCGCGATGTCGCCGAGTGGGAGCTGACCCGGCTGCGGTCCGCGATCGGGTACGTCGAACAGGACGCGCCCGTGCTGTCGGGCACGCTGCGGGACAACCTGCTCCTGGGCAACCCGGACGCCGGCGAAGGTGACCTGACACGGGTGCTGAAGACCACCCGGCTGGACGGTCTGGTGGCCAAGCTGCCGCAGGGGCTGGAGACGCTGGTCGGTCACCGGGGCACCAAGCTGTCCGGCGGCGAACGCCAGCGGGTGGCCATCGCCCGCGCCCTGCTGCGCAGCCCCCGGCTGCTGCTGCTCGACGAGGCGACGAGCCAGCTGGACGCCGTGAACGAGGCGGCGCTGCGCGACACGGTCGCCGACGTGGCCCGGACGACGACGGTGCTGGTCGTCGCCCACCGGCTGTCGACGGTGACGGCGGCCGACCGCATCGTCGTGATGGACGCGGGCCGGGTCCGCGCGGTCGGTACCCACCGCGAACTCGTGGCCGCCGACCCGCTGTACGCGGAGCTGGCGGCCACGCAGTTCCTCGCGACGGCCGGTTAGCCCGGCCCGCCGCGAGCCCTTCCCTGCCGGATCAGAAGGGGAAGTGGGAGTGCTGGGTGGCGATGGTGACCCAGCGGGTGTTGGAGAAGGCCTCGATGCCCCAGCGGCCGCCGAAGCGGCCGTAGCCGGACGCCTTCACCCCGCCGAAGGGGACCATGGGCTCGTCGGCCACGGACTGGTCGTTGACGTGCACGATGCCGGTACGGATCCGGCGCGCGACGGCCAGGCCGTGGGTGGCGCTCTCGGTGATGATGCCGCAGCTCAGACCGTTGTCGGTGTCGTTGGCGGCGGCCACCGCCTCCTCGTCGTCGGTGAACGTCTGCAGGACGCACAGCGGGCCGAAGGACTCCTGGTGGTACAGGTCGGCGTCCTGGGAGACATCGCTGAGCACGGTCGCCGGGTGCACCGCGCCCTCCGGCCGGCCGCCTCCGGCCAGGACCGTGGCGCCCTTGGCGACCGCGTCCTCGACCAGCGCGGCGATCCGCCCGGCGGCAGCCGCGCTGACCAGCGGGCCGACCACGGTGTGCGGGTGGCCGGGGTCGCCGGCCTGCAGGGTGGCGACCTTGGCGGTGAACTTCCGCGTGAACTCCTCCGCCAGCGACTCGTGCACCAGGATGCGGTCCCCGCACATGCAGATCTGCCCGGCGTTCATGAACACGCTGAAGGTGACGGCGTCGACGGCGTAGTCCACATCGGCGTCCTCGAGCACGATCACGGAGTTCTTCCCGCCCAGCTCCAGCACGGCGGGCTTGAGGTGCCGGGCCGCGTGCTCGCCGATGATCCGCCCCACCCCGGTGGAACCGGTGAAGTTCACCGCGCGCACCCGTGCGTCGGAGATCAGCGCCTCCGCGATCTCGGCGGCGTCCTCGGGCGCGTTGGTCACCACGTTCAGCACGCCGTCGGGCAGCCCGGCCTCCCGCAGCACGTCCGCGACCAGCAGCCCGCAGGCGATCGGGGCGTCCTCGCTGGGCTTGACGACCACGGTGTTGCCGGCGGCCAGCGGCGCCGCCACGGCCCGCACCCCCAGGATGACCGGCGCGTTCCACGGCGCGAACGCCGCCACCACGCCCAGCGGCTCGCGTACCGCCAGGCTCAGCGCGCCCTCCTTCTGCGTGGCGAGGACCTCACCGCGCGGAGCGGTGACCGCGGCCGCCGCCTCGCGCAGCATGTTGGCCGCCAGCGCCACGTTGAAGTACGCCCACGGCCGGGTGCCGCCCACCTCGCGGGCCATGATGTCGGCGATCTGCTCGCCGCGGCCCTCCAGCAGGTCGGCGGCCTTGTGGAGGATCGCCCGCCGGGCGAACGGGGCCAGCGCGGCCCACTGTTCGAACGCGGCGTCGGCCGCGTCCACCGCCCGAGTCACATCCTCCGGCCCGGCCGCCGCGACCGTCGCGTACACCTCCCCCGTGAACGGGTCGAGGTCCTCGGCGGTGCGGCCGGACGCGGCGGGCACGTCCTTGCCGCCGATCAGAAGGTCACGGGTCAGAGCCATGATGCTGCTTCCTCGGGTACGTAGCGACGACGGTACGTGATCGAGCATGATCGCTCACGAACGATCGTAGTGCGAAATTCAATTACGTTACTGTTCCGTGATGCTCTGCCCGGCTCCCGGGGAATGTCAAGAGCCCCACCGCTCCGTGCGCGGCGGGGCTCCCGGCCGTGTCCGGCCGCCTGCGTTACTGGACGGCGCCCAGCAGACCGTAGGCGGGCGCGGCCAGGTCGGTGACCTGGTGCAGCTCGCTGAGCCGGTTCAGCTCGTGGACCTGGTCGAGGCTCCTGAGCTGCTGCGAGGGACGCGGAAGGCTCTGCCTCTGCTCCTCGGGGAGGTCGCTGACGGCGAGCGAGTCCAGCGTGGACATCGGGTTGATGCGGGTCGCTTCCGCGGTCGCGTCCGCGTTCGCCATCGGTGCGGCCAGGCCCGTGACACCGATGGCGAGACCCACGGCGGCGACGACACGTCGAGTTGAGATCATGCCCTCAGCAACGCGTGCCGGCCCCGGTCGGTCACGGCCGCTCACGGCCGCTCACCCGTGAGGCGCATGTCCGCCACCGCACTTGCCGGGCGCCGCCCGGCGGAGGAGCCTGGCAGGAGAGGCCTTGAGCGGCCCGCTGCCTCCTGCCGGGCCCCGCGGCCTTCGAAGGAGGTCAGCCATGGGCACCTCGACGAGCCCCGCCTTCGATGTCGAAGCGCTGCGCCGGGGCACGGAGGAAGCGAACGCGACGACGCTGACGTCGCTCTACGCGGACGACGCCGAGATGCGCGTCGTGGACCGCAACACCCAGCCCAGCCACCCCAAGGTGCTGCACGGCCGGGACGAGATCGCCGCGATGTACGACGACGTCTGCGGCCGGGAGATGACCCACAAGGTCGAGCAGGTGCTCGTCCAGGGCGATCAGGTCGCCCTCACCGAGTCCTGCGAGTACCCCGACGGGGTGCGGGTCTGGGCCAGTTCGATGATCTCCCTGCGCGACGGCAAGATCATCGACCACACCATGGTGCAGGCCTGGGACGAGTAACCGTCCCGCGCGGGCCCTTGCGGGCAGCGGCTCTTTCGGGACATCGCGGTGCGTTCCCCTGCCGGGGTCCCGCGGCGACGCGATACTGGCGGGCGTGCGTGTAGCGATCATGACGGCGGGCTCCCGGGGTGACGTGGCCCCCTACACCGGGCTGGGACACGGACTGGCGCGGGCCGGGCACGAGGTCACGCTGGTGACGCACGCCCGGTTCGAGCCGCTGGTGGCGGGCTCGGGGGTCGCCTTCCACGCCCTTCCCGTCGATCCCCGGGCGGAGCTGGAGTCGGAGCGCGGCCGGGGACTGCACCGGAGTTCCACCGGGGCCGGGAAGCTGTACCGGGCGGCGGAGATGGCGCGGAGTCTGGTGGGGCGGATGGCGGGTGACCTGGTGGCAGCCGCCCGGGCGGCCGACGTCCTGCTGCTGGCCGGTGCGGTCGCGCCGCTCGGCCAGGCCATCGGCCGGGGGCTGTCGGTCCCGAGCCTGGGCGTGAACCTGCAACCCCTGGCGCCGACCCGGGAGTTCGCGCCGCCGATGACCGGGGTCCGGTCCTGGGGCCCGGTCGGCAACCGGATGGCCGGGCACGCGGTGAACGCGGCCGTCGAGTGGATCTTCAAGGAGGAGGTGCGGCGGCTGGGCACGGAGTACGGTCTCGCCCCCGCCGGCCGGGCGGGGGCCCTGCGCGGCGGGGACCGGCCGGTGCTGCACGGCTTCAGCCCCCGGGTGGTGCCCCGCCCCGGCGACTGGCGGGCCGGGCTCGACGTCATCGGCTACTGGTGGCCGTACGACGGCGAGGACCTGCTGCCCGCGGCGCTGCTCGACTTCCTCGACGCCGGGCCGCCCCCGGTCTTCGTGGGCCTGGGCAGCGCGACCGTGCCCGACGCGGGGCGGATGAGCGGCGAGATCGTCCGGGCCCTGCGGGCGGCCGGGCTGCGCGGGGTCGTCCAGCGGGGCTGGGGCGGACTGCGGGGCGAGGGCGAGGACATGTTCACCGTGGGCGAGGTGCCGCACTCCCTGCTCTTCCCGAGGATGGCGGCCGTCGTCCACCACGCCGGCGCGGGCACCACGGCGGCGGGCCTGCGCGCCGGGGTCCCGGCGGTGCCGGTGCCCGTCCAGTTCGACGAGGGCTTCTGGGCGGCCCGGCTGGTCGCCCTCGGGGTCTCCCCGGGAGCCGTCCCGCTGCGCGGCTTCACCCCCACCGCGCTGGCCGCCGCCCTGCGACGCGCGACCACCGACCCGTCGTACGCCCGTCGCGCGCGCGTCCTGGCGGAGGAGCTGCGCGGTGAGGACGGGGTCCGCCCGGTCCTGACGGCCCTGGACCGGCTCGCCTGACCGGTCGGCACCGGGCCCGGCGGCCTCCGCACCCGGCCGGGAACACGGACGCGGACACCGGCCCGCCCCATGACCCCAGCCCGTCCCCGGTCACCGGCGGCCCCGCTCCGTCACCGCCGTCCGCCTCGGCCTTCCCGTCACCGAAGCGGCCGGCCCTTGTCATGGCACGGCCGGCCGGTGCAGCCTCGCCCGGACCGCCGCCCTCCCCTGGAGGTCCGTCACCCGACGGCCGGGCGACCGCCGGCCCGGTCGGTCGGGAACGGACCGCGATCCTTCTCCTCCCCGGCCCGTCTCCCCCACCGCCCCTCGGCCACCGGCGCCCCGTTCGGGCCCCCTCCTACGCCCCCTCCCCCGGGCTCCATCCCGCCGGGCGCAGGATCCCCAGCAGCAGGCCGACCAGTTCGTCGACGACCTCGTCCAGGGGGGCGTCGACCCAGCCGGCCTGCCAGTCGTGGAGGAGGCCGTTGACGCTGCCGATGAAGGCCGCGGCGGCGATGCGGTAGTCGCGGGGGACGGCCTCGCCGCGTTCGGCGGCCGCGGTGGCCTCGGCGCAGATGAAGTCGACCCAGCGGGAGCGGCGTTCGAGGCGTTGGCGCTCCAGGCGGGGGCTGACGCCGATGATCTCGGTGAAGGTGATCCGCAGCCGGCGCGGGTCGCCGGTGACGTTCGCGGCGTAGGCGCGGAACGCCGCCGTGGCACGCTCGGCGATCGACTGCCCCTCGGCCGCCGCGAGTCCGGTGAGCGCGGCCTCCTCCGCCCAGTCGTTGACCCTCAGGTGCAGCGCGGCCAGGACCTCCTCCAGGGTGCTGAACTCCTCGTAGAACTGGCGGGTCGACAGGCCGGCGGCCTCGCTCAGTCCCGCGATCGTGGTCGCCCGGAAACCGGGACTGTCGCCGAACAGCTGAAGACCCGCTTCGAGGAACCGGTCCCGGCGCTCGGCCGTCCGCTCCGCCGCGGACCTCCCCCCGTACCGTCCGGTGGGCTGTCTGAGCCTGCCCGCCACGTTGAATCCTCCCGACATGACGCCACTCGCGACGGCCGGGTTCGGCCGTCGGTCGATTTTGTCGTGTCCCCGGTCTTGTGGTGAAGCGGGACCGTTCCTTACTTTCCAGTAAGTCCATGTGAACGCCGACGTATTCAGACTCCCCGTCGCCCCCTGAGACCCTCGCGGTCCCCGAGCCGCCTTGTCATGCCTTGAGCAAGTTGGAGGAACCGAAATGTCCGTCGTCCCCACCCCCCGCCGCCGCAGGACCCGGAATGTCGGTGCCGCCGTCGCCGCGCTCGCGCTGACCGCCTCGGCCGTGGCGACCGCCTCTCCGGCGAGCGCCGCCGCCGACCTGCGGGAGGTGATGTTCGTGGGCAACAACTGGGAGGGCACCGCGGACGTCATCAAGGCCTCCGGCGACTTCGCCAAGATCGGCCGGATCAACGTCATCCCCGACAAGGACGCCCGGATGGCGGAGATCAACGCCGATCCGATCCGCTGGATCGCCTACATGACGATCCGCAACAGCGTCGGCGAGGGCCACGACCAGTACGTGGACGACATGTACTCCACGCCGGACGGCTCCTCGATGGTCGTCTCCCGCCCCAGCTTCGCCGACGTGGTCTCCATCAACGTCAGGACCGGCGCCATCAACTGGCGCTTCCCGGTGTCGGGTTACCGCTCCGACCACATGGCGGTCTCCCCCGACGGCAAGCGCGTGGCGGTGTCGGCGTCGACCGGCAACACCGTGCACGTGCTGGACATCGTCACCGGCAAGCAGCTGGGATCGTTCAAGACCGGCGACAAGCCGCACGAGAACATCTTCACCAAGGACGGCAAGTACATCTGGAACATGGCGATCGGTGACGTCAACACCCAGAGCGACGCGCCCTGGCTGGACTGGACGAAGGGCGACCGCAAGATCACGGTTGCCGACGCGAACACCTTCCAGCAGGTCAAGGTGATCGACATGCGCGCACGCCTCGACGCCATCGGGCTGCGCGACTACTCCGACGCGGTCCGTCCCGCCGCCTTCTCGCCCGACGAGACGAAGCTGTACTTCCAGGTGTCGTTCTTCAACGGCTTCTTCGAGTACGACATCGCCACCGACAAGATCACCCGCACCAAGACCCTGCCGAAGTCCCCGGGCGTCAGCGACGACCGCACGACCTTCGTCAACGACTCGCGCCACCACGGCCTCACGATGAAGCCGGACGGCACGAAGCTGTGCATCGCCGGCACGATGGACGACTACGCCACCGTGGTGGACCGCGCGACCTTCCAGGAGGGCCCGCTCGTCCCCGTCTCCAAGCCGTACTGGTCGACCGTCAGCGGTGACAGCAAGTCCTGTGTGGTCTCCGAGAGCGGCGCCGACCAGGTCACGGCGATCGACTTCGCCACCGGGAAGAAGACCGTGTCCGTCGCAGTCGGCGACCACCCCCAGCGGGTGCGCGTGGCACAGGTGCCCGCCGACTGGACCGGACCCTCGGCTAACTGAACCTGGCGGTCAGCCAGTTCGACAGCTCCGTCCGTGCCGCGCCCAGTTGCGCGGCGGACGGGGCTGTCGCGCCGTTGGTGACCAGGGCGTAGTGCAGCTTGCCCGTGTCGGCGGCGGTCAGCAGCAGACGGCGGCTGCCGGTGCCGCCCGGCTCCTTGGCGGCGGCGATCGGTGTGGACGTGGTGTACGCCGGCGGCGCCGCCGTCACCCCGAGGTCGGACACCACCGTGGTGGACGCGGTGGGGAAGGACGCCGGGAGGTGGAGTTCGGTCGGCTCCGCGCTGCCGTCCGAGCGCCAGACCAGCAGGGAGTACTGGCCGGAGCCGACGAGCGAGGAGACGTTCGGCAGTGAACCGGGCACCGGGTTCCACGTCAGGGTCGTGGAACCGTCGCGCGAACGGTCCTCGTAGGTGAAGGCCACCGTGCTGCCCGCCGTGGCGCTCGGGTAGATCCGGTCCAGCATCCGGGCGTCCTGGCGGAGCACGGCCGTACCGGAGTCGTCGAGGCGTACGGCCGAGAGGTCCTCACCGTTCCAGCCGTCCGCCTCGGCCTGCACCTTGTCGGGGTTGTCGTTCATCAGCTCGTGGTGGCGGCCCCAGTAGATGTCCCACTGCCACTGGGAGCCGGAGAGGACCGGACCCGAGGAGGCCGGCTTCGACCACCAGTCGACGCCCTTCACCCGGGAGTCGAGCGCCTGGTACATGGCCTTGTAGACCGTGGGCGCCTTGTCGGAGACCGAGCCGCTCAGCGGGTGTCCGAACTCGCTGACGACGGCCGTGGTCCCGCCGGCGGCGGCCCGGTCGCGCACGGTCCCGAAGTCGTTGACGTACTGGCCGTTCTCCGCCTTGCCCCACATGAAGATGCCGGAGATCGCCTTCTGGTCGTAGAAGTGGGTGTTGAAGACGTAGCGCGGTCCGATGGTGCCCGCGTCGAGGAGGCCGCCCTCCTGCTTCTGGAAGTCGATGTTGGCGTTCCAGAAGAGGTTCGGCTCCACGAAGGCCGGTTTGGCCTGCCAGCCCGCCGCGTCCATCCGGGAGCGGAACTTGACGTAGAACGGCCACAGGACGTCCTTCTCCCACGTCCTGCTGGTCTGGCCCGAGTCGAGCACGCCGGGGTGCGGCTCGTTCCACGGGTCGAAGCCGACGACGCCCTGGAACTGGGCGGAGGTGAGGTTCGACTTCACGTACGCCATCGTCTTCTGCGCGGTGTCGAGGAAGGAGTCCTGGACACCGTAGGTGTTGTGCCAGAAGTCGTACGTCGACTTCGTCACCGCCGCGTTGGAGGTGATGTTCTGGCCCCAGAACGGGCAGATCCCGCAGTACTCGTCGGGGTAGTTGCCGAGGTCGACGGCCCACTTGGGCGCGCCGTCGCCGGTGTACCAGCTGTCGGAGTCGAACAGCCAGCGGGAGTACAGGTCCTGGTGCCAGTCGGGGTAGACCCTGATCCCCGCGTCCAGGAAGGCACCCATCTGTGCGGTGGCCGCCGCGAGGTAGGTGGTGCTCACCTGCCCGCGCACCGGTTCCGCGTACGCCCAGGAGAGCAGGAAGCGGACGGAGTTGCCGCCGCCGAGCGCTCTGAGCGCGGTCGCCGACTTCCTCGCGTCGGCGACCGACGCGAAGGGCAGACCGTTGTTCTCCTTGAGTTTCGTCTCACCCGAGACGTTGTAGCCGCGCAGGACGACCTCGCGGCCGAGTCCGTCCTTGAAGCGGCCGCCCTCGACGGTGAGGGTGGCCGCGGCCTGCGAGTCGAACCAGAGATCATCAGTGAGAGCGGAGGCGGGCTGGGTGGGGCCCGCCATGGTCAGGAAGCCGGTGACGAGTACCAGGACACCGAGCAGACGAATACGCAATCTTGACATGTCCGCCACATTCGACATGTGCACTACCGTCCCAATGGTCAGGCGGGCCGTCAATAGCAACTGACGCACGAGTAAGTACCCCTTTTTTCAGGGGAGTTCACCTTTCACGGCCGATTCTTTGCCCCGCGCGGCCCGGTGGGCCCTTGCGCGGGCGCGCGGGGACCCGATAGAGGCCCCCGCGCGTACGTCCCGCGCCGCCGCTCAGATCCCCAGCCGCCGGGTCAGGTTCAGCAGGTACTCCTTGCGGTCGAGGGGGTTGTGGTCGGTGCGCGGCCGTGCGGGGACGTCCGGGCCGGCGACGGGCGCGAAGTGGTCGAACGCGGTCTCCAGCTCGCCCTCCCCGTTGGTCGGTCCGGGCAGCCGCTGCTCCAGCTCGTGCACCCGGGCGGCGGGCACCAGCCCCTCCAGCCGTACGGCCGCCCCGCTCGCGCGGGTGTCCCGCGGCACGGCCCGCAGCGCGGCGAGCACCGGCAGCAGCGCGCCCAGGGTGTCGGCCGGGGCCTCCACGCGGAAGCGGTGCACCGGCTCGTGGACGCGGGTGCCGGCCTGCCGCAGGGCGTCCGTCAGGACCAGCGGGGTCAGGCCCCGGAAGTCCGCGCCGGTGCTCGACATGCTCTTGTCGAAGCCCTGATGGGCGTGGCTCTGGCGGGGCGAGTAGCCGCAGTGCGTCAGCGTGACCGTGCAGTCCGGGACCCGCCAGCCGTGCAGTCCCTGCTCCAGGGTCTCCCGGACCGTGTCCTCGACGGCCTTGAAGAAGGCGTACGGCATGGATCCCAGCTCCACCTCCAGCCGGAACCCGACCCCGGCGCCGGCCGGCGCCGGCTCCACCCGCAGCCCGACCGTCGCGAGGAACGGGTTGCCGTCCTTCTTGTTGTACTCGACGGCCGCGCCGCATCCGGCGAGACGCTCGACGCAGAGGGGCGTCGTCTCGCGGAAGGTGACGTCGAGTCCGTACTCGTCGGCGAGCGTCGCCTGGACGACCTCCTTCTGCACCTCCCCGTAGAGTGACACCGAGAGCTCCTGGCGGAGTTCGTCGTGGCGCAGACCGATCAGCGGGTCCTGCTCGGCGAGTTGGGTGAGGGCGACGTGCAGGGCGCCGGCGTCCTCGGCGCGGGCGGGCAGGACGACCGTTTCCAGGGTGGGCGGGGCGAAGTGGTGCCCGCCGGCCGCGCGGGCCCGCGGGGTGCCGACGGTGTCGCCGATCCGGATGTCGGCGAGGCCCCACAGCCGTGCGATCCGGCCCGCCCTCACGGCCGTCGCGCGCACGGCGCCCCCGCCCTCGAAGACGCCGATCCCGGTGACCTTGCCTTCGCGGGTGCCGTCCCGGAAGGGCAGACGATCGCGGACGCGTACGGTTCCGGTGAACATCCGCACATAGGCGATCTTCTCGCCCGCCGGACCGCGCTCGACCTTGAAGACGGTGGCGGAGGGCGGGGTGTCCGCGCCGGCCGAGCCCGTGACGTCCGTGGGGTCCGTCGTGTCGGTCGTGTCCGTCGCCGGCAGCAGTCCGCTGATGCCGTCGACGAGTTCGGCGATTCCCGCGCCGGTGATCGCCGAGCCGTGGAACACCGGGTGGACCAGGGCCGCGCCCGTCTGGGCGGCGAGGGCCTCGCGCAGTCGGCTGTCGGGGACGGCCGCCCCGTCGTCCACGTAGGCGGCGAGCAGGTCCTCGTCGTGCTCGGCGAGGAGTTCGAGGAGCCGGGGCGGCAGGGGGGCGTACGGGGTGAAGCGGGCCGCGGGTGTGCCGAGTTCGGCGACCTCGCCCAGGGAGACGATCGCCGGGTCGAGCCGGGCCGCGATGCTCTCCAGCAGGTCCCGGTGGCGCGCGCCGCGGCGGTCGACCTTGTTGACGAAGACCAGCGTGGGGATGCGCAGGCGCCGCAGGGTGCGCATCAGCACACGGGTCTGTGCCTGGACGCCCTCGACGGCCGAGACGACCAGGACGGCGCCGTCGAGCACGTCGAGCACGCGCTCCACCTCGGCGATGAAGTCGGGGTGGCCGGGGGTGTCGATGAGGTTGACGGTGAGGTCGTCGATCTCGAACGAGACGACGGCGGACTTGATGGTGATGCCTCGTCGCCGTTCCAGCGCGAGGGTGTCCGTGCGGGTGCTGCCGTCGTCCACGCTGCCGATCTCGTCGATGACGCCGACGGTGTGCAGGAGGCGTTCGGTCAGGCTGGTCTTACCGGCGTCGACGTGCGCGAGGATGCCGAGGTTCAGGATGCGTGACAAGCGTCGGGTCCTTGGAGAGGGGGGACGTTCCTTCCTGGCGGGACAGGGACGCTGCGCGCATCGGGGTTCTCCTCGGTCGCTCGGGGCTTCCGCCGGCTGCCGCCGGTCTCCTCCGCAGTGAACCAAGGCGGTCTGCGCACCCGCAAACGGTTTTCCCGTCCCTCGGCGGGCGGCGGGGACCGAGTCGGCGGACGCTGGAGGCACGGGGCTGCGGCGAGAGGAGTGGGCCCGTGCGTGAGGTTCTTCCGGCGCTCGGCGAGTGGTACGCGGCGGGCTCCCCGTTCGGGCTGGCCACGGTGGTCGCGGTCAGCCGTAGCGCGCCGCGCGGGCCGGGAGCCGCCATGGCGGTCGGGCCCGGTGACGAGGTCGTCGGCAGTGTCTCCGGGGGATGCGTGGAGGGGGCGGTGTTCGAGCTGGCCCGGGAGGTCGTGGCGTCCGGCCGGGCGCGGCTGGAGACCTTCGGCTACAGCGACGAGGACGCGTTCGCCGTGGGGCTCATGTGCGGCGGGGAGATCACGCTGCTGGTGCGGCGGGTGACGGCGGCCGAGGACCCCGCCTTCGGGCGGGTGGCGGAGTCCGTGGCCGCCGGGCGCCCGGTGACCGTGGCGACCGTGGTCGACGGCCCGGCCCCGCGCGGGGCCGCCCTCGCCGTGTGGCCGGACCCGGCGCCGGGCGCGCCCCCCGCGCCGGGCACCCTCGGCGCGCTCGGCTCGGCGGGGCTGGACGCGGCCGTGACCGCCGACGCGCGGGGTGAGCTGGCCCAGGGTGCCACGGGACTGCGGCACTACGGTCCGCACGGTGAACGGCGCGAGGACGAGGTCGCCGTCTTCCTGCACTCCTTCGCGCCGCCGCCCCGCATGCTGGTGTTCGGGGCGATCGACTACGCGGCCGCGGTGGCCCGGATCGGCGACTTCCTGGGCTACCGGGTCACGGTGTGCGACGCGCGCCCGGTGTTCGCCACCCCGAAGCGCTTCCCCGCCGCCGTCGAGGTGGTCGTCGACTGGCCGCACCGGTATCTGCGCGGCACGCCCACCGACGACCGCACGGTGATCTGCGTCCTGACCCATGACCCGAAGTTCGACGTGCCGCTGCTGCGCGAGGCGCTGCGCCGGCCGGCCGCGTACATCGGGGCGATGGGCAGCCGCCGTACGCACGACGACCGGGCGCGGCGGCTGCGGGAGGCCGGGCTCGACGCGGCCGACCTGTCCCGGCTGCGCTCCCCCGTCGGCCTGGACCTCGGCGCCCGTACGCCGGAGGAGGTCGCCGTCTCCGTGGCGGCGGAGATCGTCGCACTGAGGTGGGGCGGCAGCGGGGTGCCGCTGTCGGTGACGACCGGGGTGATCCATCCGCCGGCCCCGGGTGGGTGAGCGGCGGGCGCCCGGTTCAGGTCCGGGGTGGCAGCCGGTGCAGTTCCACGTCCGTCAGCGCGCCCTCCGTGACCGTCGCCGTCATGTACGTGCAGTGCGGCTGACGGCGGCGGTCGGTCGGGGAGCCGGGGTTGAGGAGGCGCAGGCCGCCGGCCGCGGTCGTGTCCCAGGGGATGTGGCTGTGGCCGAAGACCAGGACGTCGGTGTCGGGGAAGCGGGCGGCGCAGCGCGCCTCGCGGCCCTGCGCGGGGCCCGTCTCGTGGACGACGGCGAGGCGCACCCCGGCGACTTCGGCGTGGGCGACCTCGGGGAGGCGGGCGCGCAGGGCGGGGCCGTCGTTGTTGCCGTACACGGCGATCAGCCGGCGGGAACGGGCCTCCAGCAGGTCGAGGGTGTCCTCGTCGACCCAGTCGCCGGCGTGGACGACCACGTCGGCCTCGGCGATCTCGGCGAGGAGCCGCTCAGGCAGCGCCTTCGCGCGCTGGGGCAGGTGGGTGTCGGTCGTCAGCAGCAGGCGCACGGGGTCAGGGTCGCATCCCGTGGGGGCTCGCACCGGCGTTCAGTCGAGCGGGATCTCCGCCCACACCTGCTTGCCCCCGCTGACCGGGACGGTGCCCCAGGCCGTGGACACGGCCTCGACCAGGAGGATGCCGCGGCCGCCGGTGGCCTCCCAGCCGATGACGGTGGGCTTCGCCGGCGTACGGGGTGAGGAGTCGGCGACCGCGACGCGCAGGCGGTCGGCCAGCAGGGTGAGGTCGAGACGTACTCGGCCGTCGGTGTGGACGAGGGCGTTGGTGACGAGTTCGGAGACGACGAGGAGCACGGTGTCGGCCGTGGACTCCACGCCCCAGCGGCGCAGGACGCGCCGGGTGTAGCGGCGGGCCTGGCCGACCGCCTGGGGGACCCGCCACACGCTCCAGTTCTCGCGCTGGGGCCGCAGGGCCATGCCGTCGTAGCGCACGAGGAGCAGGGCCACGTCGTCGTCGCGGTTGGCGCCGCCCAGCAGGGTGTCGGCGACCACCCCGAGGTGGGCGGGGTCGGCGGCGGCCAGTTCGGCGGCGAGATGGTCGAGGCCGTCCTCGACGTCGATGTCGGCGGACTCGACGAGCCCGTCCGTGGTGAGGGCCAGCAGTGTGCCGGGGGCCAGCCGCAGCGGGCTCATCGGGAAGTCCGCGCGCATGACGACACCGAGGGGCGGACCGCCCTCCGCCTCGCTGATCTCGGTGGAGCCGTCCGGGTGACGCACCACCGGCGGGATGTGTCCGGCGCGCACGTACCAGGCGGACCCCTCCTCCATGTCGATGTCGACGTAGCAGCAGGTGGCGAAGAGGTCGGTCTCCATGTCCATCAGAAGCCGGTTGGCGTGCGAGACCACGACGTCCGGGGGGTGTCCCTCGACGGCGTAGGCGCGCAGGGCGGTGCGCATCTGGCCCATGAGGGTGGCGGCGCCCGCGTTGTGGCCCTGGACGTCGCCGATGACGAGGGCGACGTGGTTGTCCGGCAGCGGGATGACGTCGTACCAGTCGCCGCCGACCTCCAGACCGGCCGTGGTGGGCAGGTACCGGGCGACGGCGACCGCGCCCGGCAGCTGGGGCAGCCGGCGCGGCAGGAGCGTGCGCTGGAGCATGCCGACGAGTTCGTGTTCGGCGTCGAAGGCGTGGGCCCGCATCAGGGCCTGCCCGGCGAGGCCCGAGGCGGCGGTGAGCAGGGCGCGCTCCTCGGGGCCGAAGTCGTGGGGGGTGTCCCAGCCGATCAGACAGGCACCGGCCATCCGGCCGCCGGCGGGCAGCGGGAGGACGGCCAGGCCGCCGGGGCCTACGCCGGCCAGGGCGGGTTCCAGATCGGCGCCGGCGGGCCAGATCCCGGCGCGTCCCTCGCGGAGCGCGGTGGCGAGGGTGGGCATGGTGCGCACGGGCGCGTCGGGCCACTCGGAGCGCCATTCGGAGCGCCACACCTCGGGCCAGATCTCCGGCTGCGGCGGATCGAGGACGGTGACGACCAGCCGGTCCCCCTCCAGCTCGGCGAGGGCGATCCGGTCGGCGCGCAGCGGCTTGCGCAGGGCGGTCACCACGGCCTGGCTGACGTCCCGTACCGTGCCGGCGGTGGCCAGGGCGGCGGCGAGGCGCTGGATGCGGGCCACGTCGCCGCGGCCGGTGCGCAGGGTGGAGGCGTCGGCGACGGTGCCGACGAGACGGGCGGGGCTGTCCTCGCGGCCGGGCAGGATCCGGCCGCGCAGCCTGAGCCACTTCTGTTCGCCGGAGGGCTGCAGAATGCGGAACTCCAGCTCCCGGTCGCCGATGGACATGTGGTCCGCCTCCACGACGGACATCAGCGCGGGCAGGTCCTCGGGCACGGTCAGCGCGATCAGGGTCTCCACCCGGCCGTCGAAGTCGTCCGGGCCCATGCCGAACAGCTCCAGCAGCCCCTCGTCGACCTCGACCCGCCCGGTGTCCATCGCCAGGTCGAACGAGGCGCCGGGCCCGGCGGGCGGCGCCGGGGCGGAGCTGGTGACGGCCTCGGCGAACAGGTCGAGGCAGTGGCGGTCCTCGGCGCCGAAGGCGTGCGTGCCGTCACCGACGGCGACGAGGCAGCCGCGTTCGCGCAGGGGCAGCACGCCCAGCGAGAAGTCCCCGGCGTGGGCGCGGCGGACGTCGGGGTCCTGCTGGAGGTCGGCGGAGACGAGCCAGCGCGACCGGCCCGAGCGGCACACGTCGGCGACCGGGGTGGTCCCCGAGGCCGGATAGCTGTCGCGGAGCCCGTACAGGGTCCTCGGGACGCCGGCGACGCCCGCGAGCAGCAGGGCGTCGCCCTCGCCGTCCGGGAGGTACACGGCGGCCACGGTCGCACTGGTGAACACGAGCACCTGTTCGAGGATGGCGTGCAGCCGCTCGTGCGGATCGAGATGGCCGCCGAGCGACTTGAGCGCGAGTTCGGCACGCAGCGTCCTCGTTCCGCGTTCCGCAGCGCCTGCACTGACCACGTCCGCAATTACAGCGCTTCCGGCACGGTCGCGCAGCCCCTGCGACCGTCCCGGGGGTCCGGGAGCCCGTCCGCGCGGCGTCCCGTTCGAAAGGCGTCGAACACATCTTTACGTGTGCGTTCCGCACGGTGAGGGCGTGACAGGCGTGAGGGGTTTCTGGTGACAGCCGTGACTGTCGGGCGCCTCGGCGGGCTGGAAGGCTCGTCCTCACTTGGCCCAGGGAGCGACGGAACACGACCCGGGGGAACCTGCATGGACAAGCGGTACGAGGCGTACGCGCTCGCCGACAGACACTTCTACGAGACACCGGACCGGATCCCGGCCGGCGACCGCACCGGCGCGGCGGCCCCCGGTTACGCGACCGCCGGGCGCCCGGTCCCCGAGGGCTGGCGGGCGGTGCGGATCGGGGACTGGCTGACGCTGACCCCGGTCGACGACGGCGGGCGGCCCCGTCCCGGACCCACCCAGGGATGGAAGGTGCACGCCTCCGCCACCCGGGGGAACGCGGACCGGATCGCGGCGATCGTGTGGGACTACTGCGTGCCCCGCCAGATCCCGTTCAAGTTCGTGCCGGGACCCCATCTGCTGCATCTGCGCAACGCCAAGTACGCGGCCCGCGACACCAGCGGCAAGTTCGTCACGGTCTACCCGGCGGACGAGGAGCAGCTGCACCTCGTCCTGCGCGAGCTGGGCGCACTCCTCGACGGCCACGAGGGGCCGTACATCCTCACCGATCTGCGCTGGAACGACGGACCGCTGTACGTCCGCTACGGCGCGTTCGCCCGTTCCTTCGTCGTCGACGAGCGCGGCACGCTCGTCCCGGCCGTCCGTGACGGCGTCGGCACGCTGGTGCCGGACCAGCGGAAGCCGACCTTCCATGTGCCCGAGTGGGTGACCCTGCCCGCGTTCCTGGAGCCGCAGCTGGCGGCGCGCAACACGACGACGGTCGGCGATCTGCCGTACCGGATCGACAAGGCGCTGCACTTCTCCAACGGCGGCGGCGTGTACGTCGGCACGGACACCCGTGACGGCGGCCGGGTGGTCCTCAAGGAGGGACGTCCGCACGCCGGGCTGGCCGCCGACGGGGCCGACGCGGTGACCCGTCTGGAGCGGGAGAAGGAGGCGCTGGAGCGGCTGGCCGGGCTGGGGGTCGTGCCCGGGGTGCGCGACTGGTTCACGCTCGGCGACCACCGCTTCCTCGTCATGGACTTCGTCGAGGGCCGCCCGCTGAACTCCTGCGTCGCCGAACGGCACCCCCTGCTGTCCGCGGACCCCGGGCCGGGCGCGGTCGCCGCGTACACGGACTGGGCGCTGCGGGTGCACCGGGCCGTGGAGGAGGCGGTCGCGGCGGTGCACTCGCGCGGGATCGTCTTCAACGACCTGCACGTCTTCAACATCATGGTCGCGCCGGACGACCGGTCGGTGACCCTCCTCGACTTCGAGGCGGCGGCCTCCGCCGAGGAGAACGGCCGGCAGACCGTCGCCCACCCCGGCTTCCTCGCGCCCCCGGACCGCACCGGCCCGGACGTCGACCGCTACGCCCTGGCGTGTCTGCGCCTCGCGCTGTTCCTGCCGGTCACCTCCCTGCTGGTGGTGGAGCGGGAGAAGGCCGCCCATCTGGCCTCGGTGATCGCGGAGCGGTTCCCGCGGGTGCCGCGCGCGTTCCTCGACGAGGCGGTCGCGGAGATCACCCGGGGAACGGGGACCTCCGGACGCGGGGATCGGGGGGCACGGGCCGACGGGGGCGGCTGGTCCCTCGCCGAGCCCGGGGACTGGCCGTACAGCCGGGACTCGATGGTCAAGGCGATCCTGGCCTCGGCCACCCCGGAACGCGACGACCGGCTCTTCCCCGGGGACGTCGCCCAGTTCTCCGACGGCGGCGGCCTCGGCCTCGCGCACGGCGCGGCGGGCGTCCTGTACGCGCTCGCGGAGGTCGGCGCGGAGCGCTACGAGGAGGGCGAGCGCTGGCTGCTCGACCACACCGCCCCGGTACCCGTCGGGACCCCGCTCGGCCTGTACGACGGTCTCGCCGGCGTGGCGCTCACCCTGGACCGGCTGGGCCACCGGCAGCGGGCCCTGGACCTGACCGAGCAGATCCTCGCCGAGAAGTGGCACCGGCTCTCCTCCGACCTGCGCGGGGGTCTGGCCGGGCTCGGGCTGGTGCTGGACGAGCTGGCGCGGACCACCGGTGAGCAGGGGCTGCGCGACCACGCGGCCGAGGCCGCGCGCCTCCTCGCCCAGCGCCTCGGCGAGCCCCGCCCGGCCCCGCCCCGCCGCCGCGCCGGTCTGCTGCGCGGCGCGAGCGGGCCCGCCCTGTTCCTGCTGCGCCGCTACGAGACGACGGGCGACCCCGCGCTGCTCGCGTCGGCCCGTGAGGCACTGCGGCAGGACCTGGAGTGTCTGGTCGACCAGAAGAACGGCGGGCTCGCCGTCGACGAGGGCTGGCGGACGATGCCGTACCTCGGCGACGGGAGCGTGGGCGTCGGCATGGTGCTCGACGACTGCCTGGCCGCCACCGGCGCCGCGGCGGACGCTCGCGGACCGGAGGAGACCGCCGGCGCGCAGGACGGGCTCGCGCGGATCCGCGCGGGGATCCTCACCGCCGCGGCCTACCGCTTCTACGCACAGCCCGGGCTGTTCGAGGGCCGTGCCGGGATGATCCTGCACCTGGCCCGGACGGGCGCCCCGCGCGAGGCGCTCGCGGAACAGATCGCCGCGCTCGGCTGGCACTCGATGCCCTACGAGGGGCAACTGGCCTTTCCCGGCAACCACCTGATGCGGCTCTCCATGGACCTCGGTACCGGGACGGCGGGATGCCTGCTGGCTCTCGGCGCGGCGCACGCCACGGCTGACGACGCCACGCCCCGCCTTCCGTTCCTGCCGCCGCCACGACGGCGGCCCCATTGACGCGGTTCCGCCACCCGGCGGAGTCGTGACGTGACACCCCCGTCCCCCAGGCCCGCCGAGCGGGCCACGACCGAAAGGAATCGACATGGCACTTCTCGACCTGCAGACGATGGAAGCCGACGAGACGACCGGTACCGGCGGGCCCAGCTCCCTGAGCGTGCTGTCCTGTGTGAGCGCGGCCAGCATCACGCTCTGCCTCTGACCCGGCCCGGGCGCCCGGGTCGTCCCGGACGCCCGACGGACCGGCACAGCGGCTGAGCCGCGCCGAACAGCCCCGGACGGTTCCTCTCCCCTGCCCGGGAAGGAACCGTCCGGGGCTCATTCATCCACGTCAGGACGGGTATGACGACCCTCTGTGAAGCCGGCGCCCCCGGCCCGGCAGCCGCGTCCGTCCCCCTGCTGCGCTCCACCGTCCGGCACTCCGGCCCCCGCTGCACGACCCTGGCGCTGGTGTCCGTGGCCTCGGCGGGGGCGAACCTGGCGCTGCCGCTCGCCCTGGGGCGGGCCCTGGACCTGCTGCTGGCCGGCGACCCGGGCGGCGCGCGCTGGGTGCTGTGGTCGACGGGGCTGGTGCTCGCCGTCGCCGCCCTGGACGCGGTCGAGACCGTCCTCGCCGGGACCACGAGCGCCCGGTCCACGGCCTGGCTGCGCCACCGTCTCGTCGGGCACGTCCTGGCCGTGGGGCCCCGGGCGGTCGGCCGTTTCGGGCCCGGCGACCTGGTGGCCCGGCTCGTCGGGAACGCGGCCCAGACCGGAACCGCCCCCGCCACCACGGCCGCGCTGCTCGCCGCGCTCGCCGGGCCGCTGGGCGCGGTGGCGGCACTGGCCCTGATCGACCGGTTGCTCATGGTGGTGTTCCTGGCCGGAGCCCCCCTGCTCGCCCTGGTGCTGCGCGCCCTCGCCCGGGGCTCCTCCGACTGCGTCGCGCGCTACCAGCGGGCCCAGGGGCGTATCGCGGGCGCGCTGGCCGAGGCCGTCGCCGGACACCGCACGATCGCCGCCGCGGGCATCGCCGACCGGACCGTCGCCCGCGTCCTCGGCCCCCTGCCCGCACTCTCCCGCGAGGGGCACCGGATGTGGCGGGTCCAGGGCCGGGCCGCCGCGCGGACGGCCGCCGTGGCCCCCCTGCTGCAGCTCTCCGTGGTGGCCACGGCGGGCGTCCTGCTGACCCGGCACCGGCTGTCCGTGGGCGAGCTGCTCGCCGCGTCCCGCTACGCGGTGCTGGCCGCCGGCATCGGCGTCCTCGTCGGCCATGTCTCGGGCCTGGTCCGCGCCCGGGCGGGGGCGGAGCGGCTCGCCGAGGTACTGGCCGAGCCCCCGACCCCGTACGGCGGACGGACGCTGCCGCCCCCGGACCGGGGACAGCCGGTGGGACGCCTGGAGCTGCGCTCCGTGACCGTCCGGCGCGGTGGGCGGACCGTCCTGGACGGGGTCGATCTCCTCGTGCCGGGCGGGAGCACACTGGCCGTCGTGGGCCGCTCGGGAGCGGGCAAGTCGCTGCTCGCGGCCGTCGCCGGGCGGCTCACCGACCCGGACGAGGGCGAGGTACGGCTCGACGGGGTGCCCCTGCGCGCACTGGACCGCCGGGAACTGCGCGCGGCGGTCGCCCACGCCTTCGAACGCCCGGCCCTGCTGGGCGACTCCGTGGCGGACACCATCGCCTTCGGTGTCCCGCGCCCCTCCCCGGCCCGCGTCCGGGAGGCCGCCCGTGCCGCGCACGCCGACGCCTTCGTCCGGCGCCTCCCCGACGGTTACGCCACCGCCTGCGCCGACGCCCCCCTGTCGGGCGGGGAGGCCCAACGCCTTGGCCTCGCGCGGGCGTTCGCCCGCGACAGCCGTCTCCTCGTCCTCGACGACGCCCTGTCCAGCCTCGACACCGTCACCGAGCACCACATCACCGAGGCGCTCCTCTGCCGCGCGGGCGGCAGCCGTCTGGTCATCGCCCATCGCGTCACCACGGCCGCCCGCGCGGACGCGGTGGCATGGCTGGACGGAGGGAGGATCCGGGCGGTCGGGCCGCACGCCGTGCTGTGGCGGACGGCGGCCTACCGGGGCCTGTTCGGGGAAGGAACCGGGGCCGACGCCCCGGCGGCCGACGAGGACCGGGCCGCCCCGCCCGGCAGGGACGGGCTCCGGGACACCGGGTCCGGCACGCCTCCGCACGGCGGTGGGTGATGGACCGCCAGGACACCCGGCCCCGAGCCGGCCGGCCGGAGACCGCACAAGAGCCAGGGGCGGGGGCGGACCCCGCGAGGGGCGAGCCCTCCGGGCCGGGACGGCCCGAGCGCCCCTCCCCGCCCGGCCTCCCCCGGCGCGGCCTGCGTTTCCTGCGGAGCCGGGGGCGGGTCGTCGTACGGCTGGTGCTGTGGTCCGTGCTGGAGGCGGCGCAGACGTTCCTGACGGGGTACGCCCTGGCGCGGGCCCTGGACGACGGGTTTCTCGCCGGGCGGCCGGGGGCCGGGCTGGCGTGGCTCGGGGCCGGGGCGGGGGCGGTGGCCGTCGGGGCGTACGGGACCGGGCGGGTGTACGGGTGTGTGGCGGGGCTGGTGGAACCCCTGCGGGACCGGCTGGTGCGCGAGGTGGTGGCGCGAGGGGTGCGGGAGGCGGACGGCGGGGCCCTGTCCGGGCTGACCCAGCAGGTGGAGATCGCCCGGGACACCTTCGCCGGGCTGGTGATGGTCTCGCGCTCGTTCCTGTTCACGGCCGCCGGGGCACTCGCCGGACTCTTCTCGCTGGCGCCGCCGCTGCTGCTCGTGGTGGCGCCCCCGCTGGTCGCCGGCGTGGCCCTCTTCCTGGCGACGCTCGGGCCGCTGGCCCGCCGTCAGGAGACCTTCCTCGTCGCCGACGAGGCCCTCGCCGCCCGGCTCGGCGACGTCTGCACCGGGCTGCGGGACATCACGGCGGCCGGCGCGGAGGACCCCGTCGCCGCCGACACCGGCCGCCGCGTCGACGCCGAGCACCGGGCCGCCCGTTCGCTGGCCCGCTGGGGCGTCGTCCGGGTCGCCGCGCTCGCGATCGGCGGCCATCTGCCCGTCGTCCTGCTGCTGGCCTGCACCCCCTGGCTGCTGGGCCGGGGAGTCACCGCGGGCGCCCTGATCGGCGCCCTCGCCTACGTCACCCAGTCCCTCCTGCCCGCGCTGCAGAACCTGGTGCACGGCCTGGGCACCAGCGGCTCCCGGCTCGTGGTGGTCCTGCGCAGACTGCTCCCGCCGAGCCCCACCGCCCGCCCTCCGTACGCGCCCTGCCGACCCGAGCCTGCCGAGCCGCCGGTGCACACACCGCCCCGGCCCGTCTCGTCGACGCCCCCGACACCGCGCGAGGCCGCCGCCCTCTACCTCTCCGGCGTCACCTTCGCCTACGGCCCCGACGCCGCCCCCGTCCTCGACGACGTCAGTCTCCGTCTCCCCCACGGCACGCATCTGGCCGTCGTCGGTCCCAGCGGCGCCGGGAAGTCCACCCTCGCCGGACTCGCCGCGGGTCTGCTGCGCCCGCGGCACGGCACCGTCCGCTTGTGCGGGGAACGGGCAGCCGGCGCCACGGCGCGCGCACACCGGGTGCTCATTCCGCAGGAGGCGTACGTCTTCGGGGGATCCCTCGCCGAGAACCTCGGCGAACTGCGGCCGAAACCCGTGCCCGAGGGGGAGCTGTGGGAGGCGGCGGAGGCGGTGGGACTCACCGAGGTGATGGTCCGGCTGGGCGGTCCGGCCGCCGAGGTCGACCCGCGTGCGCTGTCCGCCGGGGAGCGGCAGCTCGTGGCGCTGGGCCGGGCGTATCTGTCGCACGCGCCGGTCGTGATCCTCGACGAGGCGACCTGTCACCTGGACGCGGAGGCGGAGGAGCGCGCGGAACGGGCCTTCGCCCGCCGGCCGGGCACGACCCTGGTGGTCGTCGCCCATCGCGTCAGTTCGGCCCGCCGCGCCGACCGGGTGCTCGTCATGGACGGGCGGTCCGTCGCGTACGGGGAGCACGCCGACCTGCTGGCCCGTTCGCCGCTGTACCGGGACCTGGTCGGCGCCTGGTCCGCCGTACCGGCCCCGCCGGGTCCCCGGGGCGGACGGTCCTCAGAGCCAGCCCTCTCCCTGCGAGATCCGGATGGCGTCGATCCTGTTGCGCGCCCCCGTCTTGCGGGTGATGGCGGCCATGTAGTTGCGCACCGTCCCGTGGGACAGGTGCAGGCTGCCGGCGATCTCGGCGACGGAGGCCCCCTCCGCGGCCAGGGATAACACGCTCAGCTCGCGGCGCGTCAGCGGCATCTCGGCGGCCTTGAGGAAGCCGAAGCCGAGCGAGTCGTCGACGAAGCGTCTCCCCCGGGCGACCTCCCGTATCGCGGACACCAGCCGCTGGGGCGAGCCCTCCTTGTCCACGTACCCGAGGGCCCCGGCCTCGGCCGCCCGCTTCAGCAGTCCGGGTCTGCCCGCGTGGGCCAGGACCAGCAGCCCGGGGGCGGGAGCGGAGCCGCCCGCGCCGCGCAGGTCGCCCAGGGGCGGGATGCCGACCGCGTCGGCACAGTCCAGGTCGGCGGCGCAGACGTCGGGCCGCAGGGACCGCGCACGGCCCGGCGCCGCGCGCCACGACGCGTCGTGGACCGCCAGGTCGGGTTCCCGGCGCAGCCACTCCGCGAGGACCGACCTGACCAGACATTCGTCGTGCACGAGCAGTACCCCGATCACGTTCGCCCTCCGCCTCCCGGCCCACCGATGTCCTCCCGCCCCAAGCGCGTGCCCATTGTCGGCGTCCGTGACCACACACCAGGGCGCGAAGAACCAGCCATCGGGGAGCGCGGGGGCGCACTCACGGCGCCCGTGCGCGAGTGCGCGCATCGGGCGAGGGGGCATGGGCCGGGCGGGAAGGGGTACGGCGGTTCGTCCGGGGCGGCGCTCGCCGTGCGTGGGCGGCCCCCTAGGAGGAGCCTGGACCCTGGAACCGTCGCGCGGCCGCGAGGAGGTGGTGGGCATGTCCGACGTCCATGGGGCCGCGGGGCGGACGACCGTGGAGACGGAACGCGTCGGCCATCCGCTGCTCTCCCTGGCACTGGCCTCGATGATGGACGACGTGGGGGCCCACTCGGGGGCGATGTATCTGCTGGCGCCGGACGAGCCGGTCCTGGAGATGGCGGTCATGGCGGGCCTGCCGAGGTCGTTCGCCGCGCCGTGGGAGCGGGTGGGGCTGAGCGCGCCGGTACCCGTCTCCGAGGCGGTGCGCGGTCAGCGGCTGGTGTGGGTCAGCGGCGAGGAGCAGATGGCCCGCCGCTATCCCCGGATCGCCGTGGTCCTGCCCTATCCGTTCGCCCTGGCCGCGCTGCCGGTGGCGACCCGCGACACCACCTACGGGGCCGTCTTCCTGACCTGGCCCGGCTCCCACCCGCCGGAGCTGAGCGAACGCGAGCGGGACCAGCTGACCTCCGCCTGCGACCGGCTGGCGAAGCGGCTGCGGCGCGCCGAGGAGGAGGGCCGGCCGGTGCTGCCGGAGCCGGACCTGTCGGCGCCGTCGGCGACCATGGTCGCGGGCACGCTCGGCACGGTGGAGGCGGCGCGGATGGTGGCGCGGCTGCCGTACGGGATGTGCGCGCTCGACCTGCACGGACGGATCACCTTCGCCAACGCGGCCACGGCCGAGCTGCTCGGCATCCCGGTGAGCGGTCTGCTGGGCACCCAGCTGTGGGTGTCGGTGCCGTGGCTCAACGATCCCGCGTACGAGGACCGGTACCGGGCGGCGCTGATGAGCCAGCACGTGACGTCGTTCGTGGCGCTCCGGCCGCCGAGCGACTGGCTGTCGTTCCGGCTGTACCCGGGCACGAACGGGCTGAGCGTACGGATCTCACGGGCCCGCGCGGTCGCCGAGGCCGAGCACGCCGCCCGGGTGGAGGGGCCGGGCCGCCTGGTGACCATCCACCATGTGCTGGCACTGGCGAGCGCCCTCACCGAGGCGGTGAGCGTGCAGGACGTGGTGGACCTGGTCGCCGACGAGATCGTCCCGGCCATCGGCGGCCAGGCCCTGGTGATGTACGGCTCGCGTGGCGGGCGTCTGCACGTGCTCGGGCACCGTGGCTATGCCGACCCGCATCTCGTGGAGCGTTTCGACGGCACGCCGCTCACCGCGCCGATGCCCGGGGCGCACGCCCTGACCACCGGTGTGCCCGCCTTCTTCGAGTCCCGGCAGCAGCTGGAGCACCTGTATCCGGTGCGGCGGGACACCCCGGACGGGCTGAACGCCTGGGCGTACGTCCCGCTGATCGCCTCGGGGCGGCCGGTGGGCACCTGGGTGCTCGGGTACGCGGAGCCGCACCCGTTCCCCGCCGACGAGCGCGCGGTGCTGACCAGCCTCAGCGGTCTCATCGCCCAGGCTTTGGAGCGGGCGCTGCTGTACGACGCCAAGCACCAGCTCGCGCACGGGCTGCAGCAGGCGCTGCTGCCGCACTCGCTGCCGTCGATCCCGGGGATCGAGGCCGCCTCCCGCTATCTGCCCGCCACCCGGGGCATGGACATCGGCGGCGACTTCTTCGACCTGGTCCTCTCGCACGGGCGGGCCTCCGCCGTGATCGGGGACGTCCAGGGACACAACGTGACGGCGGCGGGCCTGATGGGGCAGATCCGTACGGCGGTCCGCGCGTACACCACCGTCGGGCAGGGGCCGCAGGAGGTGATGAGCAGTACCAACCGGCTGCTGATCGACCTGGGTTCGGAGCTGTTCGCGAGCTGTCTGTATCTGCGGCTCGACCCGGCGCACGGGACGGCGGTCATGGCGCGGGCGGGGCATCCGCCACCGTTGCTGCGCCGGCCGGACGGGAAGGTCCGGGTGCTGGACCTCGCGGGTGGTCCGCTGCTCGGTATCGACGCGGCGGCGGCGTATCCGACGACCGAGGTGGCGCTGGCGGAGGGGTCCGTGCTGGTCCTGTACACCGACGGGCTGATCGAGTCGCCGGGGGTGGACATCGAGGACGCGCTGGCGAGTCTCGGGGAGCGGCTGTCGACGGCCGGGGAGCGGCCCCTGGAGTGGCTCGCCGACCGTCTCGTGCAGGAGACGGAGGCGGCGCAGGAGCGGGCGGACGACGTGGCGTTGCTGCTGCTGCGGGCCACCGGCACCGCCGGGTGACCCGGCCGGTCCCGTCCCCGCGCGCCGCACGGACGACAACGGTCCGGCCCTCCCGCCGGAGGGCCGGACCGTTCCACCCGCCGGCCGCACCACGGGGGTGAGGCCGGCGGGTGGGTCGTGGGACGACGGCCCGGGGTCAGTGGCCGCTGACCGGCGGGGCGTCGTCCACGTACGGGGTGGGTTCCGCCTCGGTCAGCGCTGGACGCCCTGCTGCTCGGCACCCTGCTGCTCGGCACCCTGCTGCTGCTCGCCGCCCTGGTCACCGGCGCCCTGGTCGTGCTGCTGGCCCGCTCCGGCGTCGTCACCGGCACCGGCCGCGGCGCCCTGCTCCTCGCCCGCACCGGCCGCGGCGGCGCCCTCTTCCTCGCCGGCGCCCGCGGCGGCGGCGCCCTCTTCCTGGCCGGCACCGGCGGCGGCACCGCCGTCCGCCTGCTCACCGGCACCGGCGGCGGCACCGCCGTCGGCCTGCTCACCGGCGCCCGCGCCGGCGTCGCCGAGGGTCGCGCCGACCGCCGCGAGGGCGGTGGTGACCGGCTGGAAGAACGTCTCGCCGCCGACGGTGCAGTCGCCGCTGCCGCCGGAGGTCAGGCCGATGGCCTGGCCGTCCTGGGTGAACAGCGAGCCGCCGCTGTCGCCGGGCTCGGCGCAGACGTCGGTCTGGATGAGCCCGGTGACCGTGCCCTCGGGGTAGTTCACCGTGGCTTCGAGACCGGTGACCTGGCCGTCGGCGAGGCCGGTGGTGCTGCCCATGCGGAAGACCTGGAGGCCGACCTCGGCCTCGCCGGCCGCCTTGATGTCGACCGTCTGGCCGTTGCCGAGGTCGACCGTGCTGGCCGCCTGGGTCGCCGGGTCGTTGTAGTTGACCAGGGCGAAGTCACCGGCGCCGGGGAAGGTGGCGGTCGCGGCGTCGACCGTGGCGATCGGGGCGCCGCCCTCCTCCTCGGACCATTCGGCCTCGGCGACACCGCAGTGACCGGCGGTCAGGAAGGCCGGGGCGCCTTCGGCGTTGACGACGTTGAAGCCGGCCGAGCAGCGCGCGCCGCCGCCGAAGATGGCGTCGCCGCCCTCCAGGAACGGCTTGAACGTGCCGGCCGACTTCTTGATGGTCGCCATGCCCGTGCCGAGCGACTTGGTGGCCGACTCGATGGTGTCCCAGTTCTCGCCCGTGACCGTGGAGTCGGCGGTGACCTGGATCTTGTTCGTGCGGGGGTCGATGGCCCACGCGGTGCCCGGAACGGCGGCCTTCGCCTTGAGCGTCGCGGCGCCCTTCTGGAGCTCGGACCAGCTGTTGTCGACCTCACGGACCTTCGCACCGGCCGACTGCGCCTGGATGATCACGTTGTTGTCGTCGCCGTCGATCTGCAGGCCGTCGATGACGTTGATGACGAGCTGCTTCTCGGCCGAGTCGTAGTACGCGCCTGCGAACGCGTCACCGAGTGCCTCGCGGAGCTTGGAGGCGAGGTCCGAGGCGTCACTCGCGGCGAGCGTCCTGGGGGCGGCGCCCTTCGCGTCCGTCTGCGACGCCATGGCGTTCGGCAGGATGAGGGCTGCCGCGCCGAGCGCCGCCACGCCGCCTGCAGCTATGAACGCCTTGCGCTTGGTGGCTCGTTTGTGACTCAACTCTTGACCTCCTGGGGACGGGGTCCGTGCCGCCGTCCGGCGGGTGAACTGGGGGCGCCTGGTTGCCAGTTGGTACGGATGGTTCCGGTGGGGTGTTCAACGCTCCGCAAAAAGATTCCGCTCTTCCATTTCGCAAAGCGCGCTACGCCCCCCGTTCGCCCGGCATGTCAGGACTTCCCGCCCGCACCTCCCGTGGAGCGCCCGTGCGCACCGGGGGCCCGCGCCGCACCCGGCACGCTCGGCGACCGTCCGGTAGCGGTCCGTCCCCCTCGGCGGCCGGGAAACCGGCTTCCGGGAATCTCCACACCGAATGCCCAGCGGGGTCACGGCCGACGGGAGTTCTGCACACGGGTGACTCGTGTCCCGTGCCTTTCAGGCGGACTGTCCCATTCGTTTTACTGACGGCAACGAACCGCGTATGACGATGCCGCGATCCGTGTGAAGAAGCTGCCCCCAACCCGTGCCCGAGCCTGCACGGATGGAACGCCATGGTCACCAAGAGCGCTGGTGGGAGCCCTTGTTGATTGGAAGTGCGCCACGGCGGTCTGCTTTGATCCATCGCACCGCGGGGGCCGCCGGACTCTCGGAGACGAGAGCGGGCACCCACGTGCGCGGCCGTCGTTCTGTCCCCAGAAGGGGGCCGCTCCCCCCTATGAAGAGCTATACGAAGGGAAGTTCCCCCATGAACTCCACCCCCCAGGTCGAGACCGCCGAGATCTCGGACGCCGCCCTCGACGCCGTCTCCGGTGGCCTGTCCGTCAACGCCGTCGGTACCGTCACCGGCCTGGTGGACGGCGTCGCCCCGGTCTCCGGCCTGGTCAACACGGCCGTCGGCACGGTCGAGGGTGTCACCGGCCTGAACACCGCCCCGGTGACGGGCCTGGTCGCCGGTCTCTGATCGAGCCCCGGTGCCACTGAGTCCCGGAACCACCTGACCGGTTCCGGGACTCTCCGGTGCCCGAACGTCCTCCTCCCGAGTCGCGCAGGTGAGGGAAGTCCCGTGCAGTTCCGCCAACAGGCCCTCGCCAAGCTCCGGTCACCGGAGGAACTCGACCTGCCGGTGCGGTTCGCCCGCCCGCAGGGCTGGCTGGTGCTGTCCGTGACGGTGGCCGCCATGGCCGCCGCGTCCGTGTGGGCCGTGACGGGTTCCGTCGCCTCCACCGTCAGCGCCCCCGCCGTCCTCACCCACGGCCAGGGCAGCTACATCCTGCAGAGCCCCGTCGCCGGCCAGGTCACCGCCGTGCTCGCACGGCAGGGCGAGCGGCTGCCCGCCCGGGCCCCCGTCCTGAAGGTCGCCACCGCCGACGGCGAGAAGGTCGTCCGGTCCGTCGCCGCGGGCCGGGTCTCCGCGCTCGCCGCCACGATCGGCCGGATCATCAGCACGGGCACCGACGTCGCGGCGATCGAGAAGGTCGCCGACGCCGACGATCCGCTCTACGCGACGGTGTACGTCCCCGCCGAGAACGCCGCCTCGATCCCCGACGACGCCGCCGTGGACCTGACCGTGCAGTCGGCGCCCACCCAGCGGTACGGCGTGCTGCGCGGCCACGTGAAGAAGGTGGACCGCACCGCGCAGACGCCGCAGTCGATCGCCGCGTTCCTCGGGGACACCCAGCTGGGCGAACAGTTCACCAGGAAGGGCCGGCCGGTGGCCGTCACCGTACGGCTGGACCGCAGGGCGTCGACCGATTCCGGCTACGCGTGGTCCTCGCAGGACGGGCCGCCGTTCGGGCTGACCTCCATGACCATGGCCACCGGTTCGATCCGGCTGGCCGACGAGCGTCCCGTCGATTGGCTGCTCCCGTGACCGCGTCCCAGGACACCGCCCGGCCGCCGGCGCGCGGGAGACGCAAGGCCGCCCCGCAGAAGCGCCCGGTGCCCAAGGGCCGGCAGCGGACGGTGCGGACGCCGACCGTGCTGCAGATGGAGGCCGTGGAGTGCGGCGCCGCCGCCCTCGCCATGGTCCTCGGACACCACGGCCGGCATGTCCCGCTGGAGGAACTGCGCATCGCCTGCGGTGTCTCCCGCGACGGCTCCCGCGCCAGCAACCTGCTGAAGGCCGCCCGCAGTTACGGTCTGACCGCCAAGGGCATGCAGATGGACGTGGCCGCCCTCGCCGAGCTGAAGGCCCCGGCCGTCCTCTTCTGGGAGTTCAACCACTACGTCGTCTACGACGGCATGGGGCGCCGTCTCGGCCGGCGCGGCGTCCACATCAACGACCCCGGCAAGGGACGCCGGTTCGTGCCCATGGAGGACTTCGACGCCGCCTTCACCGGGGTCGTGCTCGTCATGGAGCCCGGCGACGACTTCGCGAGGGGCGGCCGCAGGCCGGGGGTCCTCGGCGCCATGCCCGCCCGGATGCGCGGCACCGCCGGCACCCTGCCCGCCGCCGTCCTCGCCAGTCTGCTGCTGGTGGCGGTCGGCGCGGCGGTGCCCGCGCTGAGCCGCACCTATATCGACATGTTCCTGATCGGCGGTCAGACCTCCCTGCTGGGGGTGCTGTTCGGGTCGATGGGCGCCTGCGTGCTGCTGACGGTCCTGCTGACCTGGCTGCAGCAGGCCAACCTGCTGCGCGGCCGTCTGATCTCCTCGACCCTGTCCAGCGCCCGCTTCCTGCGGCACCTGCTGCGGCTGCCCGTCACCTTCTTCTCCCAGCGCAGCCCCGCCGACCTCGTCCAGCGTCTGAGGTCCAACGACGCGGTCGCCGAGACCCTGGCCCGCGACCTGGCGGCCGCCGGTGTCGACGCCGTCGTCGTCCTCCTCTACGCCGTGCTCCTCTACACCTACGACCCGCAGCTGACCTTCGTCGGTGTCGCGGTGGCGCTGCTGAACGTGGTGGCGATGCGGGTGGTGATCCGGCTGCGCGCGACCCGTACGGCGAAGCTGCGCGCCGACAACGCCCGGCTCGTCACCACGGCGTACACCGGGCTGCAGCTGATCGAGACGATGAAGGCGACCGGCGGCGAGGAGGGCTACTTCCGCAAGTGGGCAGGGCAGCACGCCACCACACTGGAGGAGCAGCAGCGGCTCGGGGTGCCGAGCGCCTGGCTGGGGGTCGTCGCCCCGACCCTCGCCACCCTCAACAGCGCGCTCATCCTCTGGATCGGCGGCATGCGGGCCGTCGAGGGGCATGTCTCCGTCGGCCTGCTGGTGGCCTTCCAGGCGCTGGTCACCCGGTTCACCGCGCCGATCACCCGGCTCAACGGCGTCGCGGGCCGTATCCAGGACTTCGCGGCGGACGTGGCCCGCCTCAAGGACGTCGAGAACTTCCGGGCCGACCCGCTGTACGCCCGCCCGGACGCCGCCGAGTCCACCCGCAGGCTGCAGGGCCATGTGGAGCTGGAGAACATCACCTTCGGCTACAGCCCCCTCGACACCCCCCTGCTCACCGGCTTCGACCTCACCGTCGGCCCCGGCCGGCAGGTGGCGCTGGTCGGCGGCTCGGGCAGCGGCAAGTCGACGGTGTCCCGGCTGATCTCCGGGCTGTACACCCCCTGGGAGGGGGTGATCCGGATCGACGGCCGGCGTCTGGAGGACATTCCGCGGGGAGCCCTGGCCGCCTCGGTGTCCTTCGTCGACCAGGAGGTCTTCCTGTTCGAGGGCACGGTCCGCGACAACGTGGCCCTGTGGGACCCGTCGATCCCGGACGAGGCCGTGGTGGAGGCGCTGCGGGACGCGGCCCTGTACGAGGTGGTGGCCCGTCGGCCGGGCGGCATCGCCAGCAGGGTCGAGCAGGACGGCCGTAACTTCTCGGGCGGTCAGCGGCAACGTCTGGAGATCGCGCGGGCGTTGGTTCGCAGGCCCAGCATCCTGGTCCTCGACGAGGTGACCAGCGCGCTCGACGCGGAGACCGAACTGATCGTGATGGACAACCTCCGCAAGCGCGGCTGCGCGTGCGTGGTGATCGCCCACCGGCTCTCCACCGTCCGCGACAGCGACGAGATCGTCGTCCTGCGGCACGGGACGATCGTGGAGCGCGGACGGCACGAGGAGCTGGTGGCACGCGGCGGCGCGTACGCCCAGCTGGTCAGGGAGCACTGAGATGACGTCCCCGTCCGGCGAGGGCGACCTCGTCATCGGCGCCTTCGGCGCCCTGGGCACCCCCCTCGACTGCGCCGGCCGCACCCGCCTCGACCTCGAAGGGCCGCAGACCCTGTGGCTGGTGGCCTCCGGCGCCCTGGACCTGTTCGCGGTCGACGCCGACGGCCAGGGCCAGTGGCACCATCTGGGCCGTCTGGAGGCGGGCGCGCTGCTGCTCGGCCCGGTCGCCGGGCCCCAGCACACCCTGGTCGCCCGCCCGCTGCGCGACTGCGTGGTGCGGCGCGTCGGCCTGCGCGAGCTGTACCAGCAGGCGGGCACCGAGACCTGGTCGTACGACGCATGGGGCAACCCCCAGCTCGTCGAGCCACAGGCCAGTCCTCTCGAACACGCCCTGGCGCTGGGCGTCGGCCGCGGTCTGTCCGTCCTCTTCCAGGCGCCGATGGCCGGCGAGCAGGCCGCCGTGCCCACCGACGACGACGTGTTCTGGATGCGGGTGCCGCCCGGCAGCGTCCAGTACGGCTCGCTCTACGGTGCCGAGGCGGCGGCCGACCTGCTGATGGACCCCGGGGTCTGGCAGAGCATGGTCGACCAGCAGTTCCGGCTGCTGGCCACGCTGGACCGCTGGATCGAACAGCTGGAGCGCACCCACGAGGACCGGACGGCCGCCGGGATCAAGGCCGGTGAGGCGGTGCGCGCCCAGGCCGACCGTACGCTCCTCGCGTCGATCGGCACGTCCTCCGCGAACCGGCGGACGACCGCCGCCGACGCGGACGCCACGTACGCGGCCTGTGAACGCGTCGCCCGGGCGGCCGGGATCACCCTGTCCGAGCCGGCACGGAGCGGCACCGAGAGCGACCGGCTCGATCCGGTGGAACGCGTCGCGCTCGCCTCGCGGGTCCGGATCCGGGCCGTACGCCTCGCCGGGAGCTGGTGGCGGGAGGACGTGGGCCCGCTGGTCGGGCACCGGGCGCTGTCCGGGGCGCCGGTCGCGCTGCTGTGGCGGCGCGGCGGTTATGTGGCCGTACAGCCCTCGTCCGGCCGGGAGACGCCGATCGAGAAGGCGAACGCGGCGGAGTTCGAGCCGCGGGCGGTGATGTTCTACCGTCCGTTGCCCGAGCGGGTGCCGGGCCCGCTGCGGCTGATGCGGTTCGGTCTGCACGGCACGCGCGGCGACATGACGGGGCTGCTGCTCAGCGGCCTGGTGACGGTCCTGCTCGGCTCGCTGGTGCCCGTCGCGACGGGGAAGATCCTCGGCGAGTACGTGCCGAAGGCGCAGGAGGACCTGATCGTGCAGGTCTGTCTGGCGATCATGCTGGCGAGCGTGGTGTCGGCCGCGTTCCTGCTGCTGCAGAACATGACGATCCTCCGGCTGGAGGGCCGTATCGAGGCGAACCTCCAGCCTGCGGTCTGGGACCGGCTGCTGCGGCTCCCCACCGCGTTCTTCGCCTCGCGTTCCACGGGTGAACTGGCCGGGGCCGCCATGGGCATCAGCGCGATCCGCCGCACCCTGGCCGGGGTCGGCCCGGTCGTCGCGCAGTCGGTGACCGTCGGTGCCGTGAACCTCGCCCTGCTGCTCTGGTACAGCGTGCCCATGGCCCTGGCGGCGATCGCCATGCTGGTGCTGGTGGCCTCCGTCTTCCTCGGCCTCGGCCTGTGGCAGGTCCGCTGGCAGCGGCGTCTGGTGGTCCTCGGCAACAAGCTCGACAACCGGGCCTTCCAGACCCTGCGCGGTCTGCCGAAGCTGCGGGTGGCCGCCGCCGAGAACTACGCGTACGCCGCCTGGGCGGGCGAGTTCGCGCGCAGCCGGGAGCTGCAGCAGAAGGTCGGCGGCATCAAGAACCTCAACACCGTGCTGGGGGCGGTGTATCTCCCGCTGTGCACCCTGTTGATGTTCATGCTGCTGGCGGGGCCGGCGCGGGGGTCCCTGTCGGCGGCGGAGTTCCTGACCTTCAACACCTCGGTGACGATGCTGCTGACGTCGGTCACCCAGCTGACGGGCGCGTTCGTCTCGGCGGTCGCGGTGCTGCCGCTGTTCGAGGAGATCAAGCCGGTCCTGGAGGCCACGCCGGAGGTGCGGACGGGGAGTACGCGTCCGGGTGTCCTCACCGGTGCGCTGGAGGCCCGCCGGCTCTCCTTCCGCTACGCGGACGACGGCCCGCTGGTGCTGGACGACGTGTCGTTCGCCGTCGGGGCCGGTGAGTTCGTGGCGATCGTCGGCCCGAGCGGCTGCGGCAAGTCGACCCTGCTGAGGCTGCTCATCGGCTTCGACAAGCCGGTCTCCGGCAGCGTGCTCTACGACGGTCAGGACCTCGGCGCCCTCGACCGGTCCGCCGTGCGCCGGCAGTGCGGTGTCGTCCTGCAGCACGCGCAGCCGTTCACCGGCTCGATCCTGGACGTCATCTGCGGGACCGAGCCGTACACGCCCGAGGAGGCGATGGCGGCGGCGGCGATGGCGGGCCTGGCGGAGGACATCCAGCGCATGCCGATGGGGCTGCACACCATCGTCCAGGGCAACGGGGCGATCTCCGGGGGGCAGCGTCAACGCCTGATGATCGCGCAGGCGTTGATCCGCCGCCCCCGCATCCTCTTCTTCGACGAGGCCACGAGCGCGCTCGACAACGAGACGCAGCGGACGGTGATCGAGAGCACGCGTGCGCTGAACGCGACGCGGGTGGTCATCGCGCACCGGTTGTCCACGGTGATGGACGCGGACCGGGTGGTGGTGATGGAGGACGGCAAGGTGGCGGAGGTCGGCTCTCCGGCCCAGCTGCTGGCGAACCCTGCGGGGCGGCTGCGCGAGCTGGTGCGGCGTCAGATGGCCTAGGGGTGGGTGCGTGGTCGGGTGCGGGTGCGTGGGGGCTGGTCGCGCAGTTCCCCGCGCCCCTAGAAGCCCGGGCCCTGCGGGCCTGAAAGCCAACGGCCCTGCGGGCCTGAAAAGCGTCGGCCCTGCGGGCCTGAAAAGCTCGGGGCGCAGCCCCGGCTTTTCAGGGGCGCGGGGAACTGCGCGAGAAGCCCCACCGGACCCGCACGTACCCACCCACCGCTATGACCGGTCCACCGCGCGGCGCGGCAGCAGCAGAAGCGCCGCCACCGGAACCACCGCGAGGACGACCCACGGCACCACCCGGGACACCCCCGCGTCCATCAACGCCCCGGCCCCCGCACTGCCCCCCAGCACGATCAGCCCCGAGACCGACGACATCGCCCCGGTGTAGAGCCCCAGCCGCCCCGCCGCCGCGAGATCCGGCACCCACGCCCGCGCCGCCGGCGCCACCAGCATCTGCCCGACCGTCAGCAGCACCACGAACCCGGCGGCGGGCAGCAGCCCCGCGTACCCCGTCCACCCGGCGGGCAGCGCCACCGCCACCACCACGAACCCGGCCGCGATCAGCAGCAGCCCCGTCGTCATGGACCGCCGCAGGTCCAGCCGCTCCCCCACCCACCGCGTGACCGGCAGCTGCGCGGTCACCACCAGCAGCGAGGACAGCCCGAACAGCCAGGCCAGCGCGGCCTGCGATCCCGTGGCCCGTTCGACCTCGTCGGGGAGCAGCAGGTAGAGCTGGTTGTAGGCCAGCAGATACGCCCCGTACGCGCAGCACAGCGCCAGGAACCGCCGGTTGCGCAGCAGCCCGCCGAGGCCGCCGCGCACCTCGACGCGTTCACGGCCCGGTATGTGCTGCGGCAGCAGTCGCGCGTGCCCGGCGAGGACGAGCACGAAGATCCCGGCGCCCGCGAGGCACACCACCCGGAAGTCGACGGCCAGCAGCAGCGCGCCGAGCAGCGGTCCGACGAACGCCCCGGCCTGTCCGGCCACCGTGAACAGCGCGAGGACGCCGGTGCGGGGGCCGCCGCCCGACCGCTCCCACACCACGGCCTGCCGGGCGACCTCGGACTCCACGGCGGGCGAGAACAGGGCCGCCGCGAACCCGATCAGCAGGACCGACCCGATGACGGACCAGTCGGCGTCGGCGTAGCCGAGCCAGGCGAACCCGGCGATCCGCAGCGCGCATCCGGCCAGGACCACCGGCCGGACGCCGTAGCGGTCGGCGAGCGCGCCGCCCACCACGAACAGACCCTGCTGGCTGAAGGTCCGCAGCCCGAGCACGAAGCCGACCATCCAGCCGGCCATGCCGATCGCCGTCCCCAGATGCTCGGCGAGGAACGGCAGCACGGCGTAGAAGCCGACGTTGAAGGCGAGCTGGGTGAGGATCAGCAGCCGAAGGAGCGGGTCGAGTCGCGCCCAGGTGCCGCGCCGGGACGACGCGGTGATGCTCCTCCCGGGGGGCCGGTGGGGCGTCCGCCGCTCCGGTATGCCGCTCACCGGCTGCTTCTTCGGGGGCTCGGTCATCCTGTCTCTCCGACGGTGGGGGCGACGACGGGCGGCGTTCGGCGCGGGGACCCCACGAGGCGCAAGCGCGGCCACCGCACCCCGCCCGCGGCCGTGACCGCGAGCGCGCCGAGGAGGGCGAGGGCGGTGGCGGGGGCGAGGACGGCCCAGGGGGCGCGTTCGGCGTAGGGCTGGTTCTCGGCGAGGAGGAGGCCCCATTCCGGGTCGGGCGGCTGCGCGCCCAGGCCGAGGAAGCCGAGGGAGGTCAGGGCGAGGGCCACTCCGGGCAGCCGGAGGAGGGCGTGGCGGGCGACGGGCGGCAGGACGGCGGGCAGCAGTTCGCGGCGGAGCAGATGGCCGTTGCCCGCGCCGAGTCCCTTTGTGGCCGTGATGTGCGTGGTGGCCCGCTCCTGTTCGAGCAGGGCCGTGGTGTGCGCGGCGAGCGGTACCCAGGCCACGGCGGCGACGGCCAGCGCCGGTGTCGTCGCTCCGCTGCCGGCGACTCCGGCGACGAGCAGTCCCGCCAGGACCGCCGGGATCGCGTTGACCGTGTCGACGAGGGGCCCGGAGAAGCGGGGCAGCAGTCCGAGGAGCAGGCCCGCGAGGAGCGCGGCGGCGCTGATGGTGACGGCCAGGGCGAGGGTGGTGAACGCCCCGTGGCCGATCCGGGCGAGCAGGTCGCGACCGAGCGCGTCGGTGCCCAACGGGTGGGCCCAGGACGGAGGCCGGAGCCGGGCACCCGTGTCGAGGGCGAGCGGGTCACGGGTCAGGCCGAGCGCGACGACCGTGAGGAGCAGCGTGCCGTGGAACAGCGGAGCGCGGCGGGGTGCGGGCGGCTTCGGGCCGTGCAGGGAGTGCAGGGCGCCGTCGCGCAGGGCCGGGCCGATCAGCAGCCGGGCGGCGAGGCGGGCGAGGGCGCCGGCGACGGCGGCCAGCAGGACCAGGGCGAGCGTGCCGGCCTGGAGGACGGGCAGGTCCTGGGCGATGGCGGCCTGGAGGGTGGTGCGGCCGAGACCGGGTATGTCGAAGATCTGCTCGACGGTGACGGCACCGCCGGTGAGCCCGACCACGAACAGGCCGATGTTGGGCAGGAGTCCGGGCACGCAACGGCGTACGGCCTGGCGGGCGATGGACCGCCCCGGTATGCCGCGCGCGGCGGCGGCCAGCGCCCAGGGCTCGGCGAAGGCGCCGGGCAGCAGGTCGTCGAGCATCCGGCCCAGCAGCGCGCCGGCGGGCAGACCGAGGGCGAGGGCGGGCAGCACCGTCCACTGCGGCCCGTACCAGCCGAGCGCGGGCAGCCAGCCCAGGTGGACGCCGACGACGACGGCGAGCACGGAGCCGGTGAGGAACTCGGGGAGCGCGGCGAGCATCGCGGCCAGGCTGCCGCCGGCGCGGCGGTCGTCCAGGCGGCGGTGCGCGCCCAGCCACAGGGTGCGGGCGCAGACCGTCGCGGCCGTGGCCGCCGCGACGAGGAGCGCGGCTGCCATCAGCAGCAGCGAGGCGCCGAGGGCCTGGACGACGGCGGGGGTGACCTCCGCGCCGGAGATCCACGAGCGGCCCGCGTCACCGCGGACCAGCCCGCCGCACCACTGCCCCAGCAGGCGCAACGGGCCCGCGTCGAGGCCGATCTCCTCGCGTACGGCGGCCAGCACCTCCGGCGTGGGGTCGCGTTCGGCCGAGCGCGCCTTGAGGACGGTGAGCGCGGGGTCCGTGCGCGACAGCCACGGCAGCAGACCGATGCCGCACAGCAGCGTGGCGGCGAGCAGAACCCGCCAGAGTGCCCGTCTCAGCGCCGGGTCCCCGTTCCGACCAGGGTGCGCTCGTACGGGTCGAGGATCACGCCCCGCACCGAGGTGCCGACGCCGGTGATGATCTTCTGGTGGACGAGCGGGACGGTGGCGTCCGTGGCGAGGATCGCGGCCTCGGCGTTCATCGCCGCCTGCTGCCGCTTCGCGGTGTCGGACTCCTTCGCGGCGGCGGCGACGGCCCGGTCGACCTTCTTGTCGCAGAGCAGGGCGAGGTTGTAGCTGCCGTCGCAGGTGAAGTCGCTGGTGAGGATGGAGACGGGGTCGCCGGTGTCCAGGAGGGAGTTGCGGGCGCCGACGAGGGCGTCGAACTTGCCGGCGAGGGCGTCGCTCTCCAGCCGGGAGTACTCTCGGACCTCCAGCTTCACCTTGAACCCGGCCTTCTGGAGCTGCTGTTGCAGCACCTGGGCGACCTCGGGCAGTTCGGGCCGGTTGTCGTAGGTGGCGATGGTGATCGCGGTGCCGTCGGCGTCGGTGGCCCTCGCGCGTCCGGCGGGCTCGACACGCTTGTCGGCGGCCCAGGTCACGGCGGGTCCGAAGATGCCTGCTCCGGCGTCGGCGTAGCCCTCGTAGACGTCCTCGGCGAGGACGGAGCCGTCGACGGCCTCGCGGGCGGCGGCCCGGAGCTTCGGGTCCTTGAAGGCGCCGGACTCGGTGTTGAGGAGGAGGCTGGTGGTGCGGGTGGTGGCCGTCTCGCGCCGGGTTCCCTTGTCCAGGGTGGACGCCTGGGCCACGGGGACGGCTTCGGCGATGTCGACCTGGTCGGTGCGCAGGGCGTTGGTGCGGGCCGAGCCGTCGGCTATGAAGCGGGCGTCGATGCCGCTCGCCTGGGCGCGGCCGCCCCAGTAGGCGTCGTAGCGGTCCAGGGTGGCGGCGGTGGTGCCGGTGACCTCGGTCAGTTCGAAGGGGCCGGTGGCCGTGCCGACGGGGTTCACGCGCTTGGCGTCGTAGGCCTTGGCGGACAGGATCACGAGGCCGGGGCTGGAGAGGCGCAACGGCAGGGCGGGGTCCGGGCTTTCGGTGGTGACGCGCACCTGGCGGTCGCCGTTCGCCTTCGCGGTGAGGGTGGTGCCGGAGAGCGCGGCGGTGACCGGCTCCGCCTCGGTGGCGTGGACGAGGGCGGTGGCGACGGCGGCCGACGTGACCTCGGTGCCGTCCTGGAAGGTGGCCTCCCGCAGGGTGAAGAGCCAGCTCCGGTCGTTCTCCCTGGTCCAGGACTCGGCGAGCGCGGGGGCGGGGGCGCCGTTGGCGTCCAGCCTGGTGAGTCCCTCGGTGACGCCGAGCCGGCTGAGGAGGGTGGCGTCGGCGCCGTAGGGGGAGAAGTTCTCGGCGGGCGGGAAGGCCAGGGCCACCCGCAGTCGGGAACCGCCGTCGGAGGAGTCCTCCGAGGTGTCACCGCCCGAGGCGAAGCAGCCGGTCAGCACGGGGGCGAGGAGCAGGCCGGCGACGACGCGACGGCTACGGGGAGAGCGCATGGTCCTTGGTTCTCTGTGAGGACAGGGGGGTGGCGGTGGTGCGCGACGCAGCCTACATGAGAATGATTTTCATCCCGCGATGAGGGGGCCGGCGGGCACGGGCACGGGGATCTCGAAGTGCACGACCCGCTCCCCCGTCAGCTCGCGCTCGTCGCACACGGCCACACCCTGCGAGCGCCAGAACGCCTCGGCGCCGGGCACCTGGGGGTCGGTGTGCAGATAGACCGAGCGGTAACCGCCGTCGGCCGCGGCGAAGTCGAGCAGCGCGGCGACCAGCCGCCGCGCCAGCCCGCGCCGCCGGTGCTCGGCCCGTACGTACACCCGGCGCAGCTGGGCGGTCTCGCCGGAGGGGTAACGCTCGGCGAGCCAGTGGGGGTTGGGCGGATGGGCGGGCCCCCGGGAGTCCAGCGCGCCGGTGGCGACGACGGCGCCGTCCCGCTCGTCGACCGCCACCAGCAGCACATGCCGTTCGGGGGCGACGTACGCGCCGAGCGGATCGATGATGTCCGCGTGCCAGCGCGGCACATAGCCCGTACCGAAGTCGCGGTAGAGGGTGTCGAGCATCACCGCGCGGGCACTGTCGAGTTCACCGGGTCCCGCCACCCTGATGTCATAGTCATGCACCTGCACATCATATGCAAGAAGGCTGATCATTCCGATCAGGAGTGCGAGTGTGCACCCTCGGGCATGCCGGGGCGGCGCCTGCGCGGCACCCCGCGCGGCCGGCCCTCCGCCGGGCGTGTGCGACGGCGCCCGGTCGGCCGGTGTGCGACCGCGTGCCCCCGCCCGCCGAGCCGGGCACGCGTGCGCAGGCCCCGTACGGGTACTTCGTGGGTCATGCGGATGAGCGTGGTGGATGTCGGATCGAACACCGTACGGCTGGTGGTGGCGGACGCCGAGGGGGGTGTGCCGCTGCCGGTGCACACCGCGAAGTGGCGCCTGCGCCTGTCGGAGCACGTGACGCCCGGGGGTGCCGTACCCGACGAGGCCGTACGGCAGTTGTGCGACGCGGTCGAGGCCGCGGCACGCACGGCGGAGAAATGGGGAGCGTCGACGCCGCTCGCGTTCGCGACCGCCGTGGTGCGCTCCGCGCCGAACTGCCAGGACGTGCTGCGGGCCGTGCGCGCGGCGACCGGGATACCGATCTGCACCCTGCCCGGCGAGGTGGAGGCCGAGTTGACCTTCCTCGGGGCGCGGCGGTGGATGGGCTGGCGGTCGGGCCCGCTGGCGCTGATGGACATCGGCGGCGGCTCGCTGGAGGTGGCCTTCGGCCGGGGCCGGCTGCCGGACTTCGTGGCCTCGCTGCCCCTGGGCGCCAACCGGCTGACCCACGAGTTCTTCCTCGCACAGGACCCTCCGTCACCGGAGAGCGTCAAGGCGCTGCGCCGCAAGGTCCGGCATCAACTGCGCGACGTCTCCGCGCGCATCCGCTGGGAGGGGCCGCGCACCGCCGTGGCCACCTCGCGGACCTTCCAGCAGCTCTCCCGGCTGTGCGGCTCCGCGCCGGGCCGCCACGGACCTTTCGTGGAGCGCGAGTTGCGGTGCGCGGACCTGGAGGTGGCCATCGCGCGCCTCTCCCGTCTCCCGGCGGCCGAGCGGTCCGCGCTCCCGGGCATCTCCGCACCCCGGGCGAGGCAGAGCCTGGCCGGCGCGCTGGTCGGGCACACCGCGATGAAGCTCATCGGTCTGAAGTCCGTGACGATCTGCCCCTGGGCGATCCGCGAGGGCGTGCTCCTGCGGCACATCGAGGACGGCCCGGCGTGGTGGTCGGAGGTGACGCGGGACGTCGAGGACACCGGACCGGCCGCGCCGGGCAGAGCGGGCGCGGTCCCCCTGCGCATCGCCGTACCGGCCCGATGACCCCTCCCACCGAAAGGCACACCCCATGACCCGCCACGCCAAGCGGAACGCCGACAAGACGCCCGACACCGCCCTGGACGAGGTCCTGCACGAGGCGGAGGAGGCCGCGACCCGGGTCACCGACCCCGGGGAACGGCGCCGCCGCCGGGGCGAGGCGGGCGACGCGATCACACCCGCCGAGCAGGCGCAGGAGGAGTCCCACCACGACTGACACGCCGGCCACCGACGGGCCCGCGGGCCCGCGGGCGATCCTCCCCTGGATCAGCAGCCCTCGACCGTGTCAATGCATAGCAAGGTAATTCACCTTTTCGAGTGCCGTAGTTCTTGCGTGCGGCACGGCAGGGATGGCCGGCCCCACCTCGGGGTAGCAAACGGAACCGAACGCGCCCTACCCGTGACGAGGTGGAGCCGCCATGACTCCGGATGCCCATGACCGTGCCGCTCCTCGGCCCGGGGACACGGCCGCCGGGACCGGGCCCCGGCCCGGTCCCCTCCCCGGTCGGGCGGCGCACTCCGCCCCTCCTCCCGCGAACCGGTACGCGCACACCCGTCGGACCGGCCCGTACACCGTCGTCGTGGTCGCGGGCGAGATCGACGTGGCGTCGGCGGAGCTGCTGGCGGAGCACCTGACGGCCGCGGTCGGCGGGCCCGGCGCACCGGACGTGCTCGTCGACCTGCGCGAGGTCGCCTTCCTCGACTGCTCGGGACTGCGCGTGCTGTGCCGGGCCGAGGCCGCCGCCAGGGCGGGCGGCGGGCGGCTCCGGCTCGTCTGCGACCAGCCCCGGATGCACCGCCTGCTGCGCGCAGCCCGGCTACTGGGCCGCTTCCCACCGCTCGCGGACCTTCCGTCCGCTCCCCCCGGGGCGCCGCCGCGAGGACCAGGTCTCAAGTAGCAGTTCAATGAAACGATTGAAGGACGGAGGCGGGCGCTCGCTCCGCGCCGGGGCATGCCGGCACGGAATCCGAACGGCCCGGAGACCGAGCGAGACGGAAGTGGGGACAGGCGAAGTGAAGTTTCTTCTCGAAATCGACCTGGACGGTACGGACTGGGACGAGGGCACCACCGTCCAGGAACTGGAGCGCATCCTGCGCTACTGGGGCGGCAACCTGCGGCACTGCGAGATAGGACCGGGTGACGGCCAGCCCCTGTACGACTCCGGGCACCAGGAGGTCGGACGCTGGAGCATCACTCCCGGGTGACCGGCCGTCAGCTCCCCGGCGGATGATGCCGGGGGCCGGCCGCGGCCCCACTCCGCTTCGGCCGGCCCCCGGGCGGGATCACGTGGCACACCGCGACAGGGCTCGCGCTCCCCAGCCACGGGCCCTCGCTCATCACTCGCGGAACCACACGACCCCGGTCTGTCGGCCGCGCGAGGCGGCCTCGTTCGCGCGGGACGCTCAGAAGGCGTACAGGACGCTCGCCGCGGCGTCCTTCAGGCAGGAGTTGGCGAAGACGCGCTCGTACGCGACGCGCTTGCCCTGCCAGACGCCGTCCACGGTGACGACCACCGGGTCGTACCGCTTGTTGCACATCGCTCCGGTGTTGCCCGCGAGGGCCTCGAAGTCCCCGCCGCTGCGGCGGAGTTCGGCGCAGGCGTCGACGGGCGCGGGGTGCGTGCCGGCGGCCTTGGGCGCGCAGGTCAGGGTGACCGCGCGCTCGGGGGTGACGGTCGCGGCGGCCTCGCCGTGACCCGTGGTCAGCACCAGGGCCGAGGGGGCGTAGAGGCCGGCCGCGGCGGGCTCGGGGGCGGCGAGCGCGGTGCCCGTGAGGGGACCGCAGACGGCGGTGACCGTCAGGGTGAGAGTCGCTGCCCAACGCGCGGTCTTCCGCATGGTGTGCATCCTTCCGCTCTGCAGGATTTCCCGGGCGGCCCCGCCACATCTGTCGTGTGGACGGAGTCGGCCCGGCGGGTGCCGGATCGGCGAGCGCGAGTCTGCCGGGTCCAGGGCGGGAACACACATCGACCCCATGCGTTTCAGTAACTTTGAGTATTGAATCAGTGGCTCGAAGTTACGGAACCCGACCATGAGAACCCCGATTCTGAGCGGCTCCCGATCGCCCCATGATCATGAATGGCCGGATCTGCACGGCTGCGCAATAGGCCTGAAACATTCCGCTTCCCCTCGCGACAACCGCCCGAACGGCCCTCTCAGGGTCCGCTCGCTCGCCTTGCCCTGGAGCGCAGTTCAGCACCTGGCGTCCGCGTCATGACGACAATCCAGCACAAGATCGGATCGGGCTTCGGCGCCCGCAGCACCGCTGACGAGGTCCTGAGCGGGATCGACCTGTCCGGCAGCACCGCGATCGTCACCGGCGGCTACTCGGGCCTCGGTCCGGAGACGACCCGCGCACTGGCTGCTGCCGGAGCCCATGTCATCGTCCCCGCGCGGCGACGGGCGGCCGCGCAGAAGGCGGTCAGGGGCATCGACGGTGCGGAGACCGACGACCTCGACCTGTCCGCCCTCGACAGCGTCCGGGGCTTCGCCGACCGTTTCCTGGCCACGGGCCGCACGATCGACACAGTGATCAACAACGCCGGGGTCATGGCCTGCCCCGAGACGCGGGTCGGGCGGCGTGTACTGCGAGGACTGCGACATCGCCGAGCAGGCAGCCGAAGGAACGGAAGGGGGCGTGCACGCACACGCGACCGACCCCGAACAGGCTGCGCGCCTGTGGGCACTGTCGGCCGAGCTCACGGGCGTCGACGCGTTCAGGGCGGCAGCCTGCAGCCGGAGGCTTCGGACACACGTCAACCCTCGTCACTCCGGCTCAGGCAGCCTCCGAAAGGAACTGCACCCGATTCAGGTTCGGTTCCGAGCCCGGAGCCTCAGCTGTTGCCCAAGGTGCGGTCCAGGAGAGGGAGCAGTCGGTCCCAGTGACGCTTCAGTCCGGAGGCGTCGAAAGCGTCGGTGTCGGACATGGTGAAGCCGTGGACGGTGCCGGGGTAGATCTCGGAGGTGTAGCCGACACCTGCGGCGTCCAGGGCCTGGTTGAGCTCGCCGAGAGCCTCAGGTGTCATGTCGCCTTCGGCGTGGCCGAGGTGGACCTGGGCGGTGAGCCTGGAGAAGAGGTCGGGCCCATCGACGCCCACGGGGCCGTGGAACGCGGCGACAGCTGCGATCCGGCCGGGGTGGGCCGCGGCGGTGCGCATCGCCAGGAGGCCGCCTATGCAGTAGCCGGTCACCGCGACCGGACCGTCGCCGACCTCGGGCTGGACGGCGAGGAACCGGAGATAGGCGTCGGCGTCGCTCAGCGCACGTTCGGCGGTGTGTGCCTCGATCAAGGGCATCAGCCGGGCGAAGATCGCGGGCCGGGCCTCTTCTCCGATGTGCGCGGGAAGCTCGACCACCGGTACCGGGCCGTGCCGGTAGAAGAGGTGGGGGACGAGTACGTAGTACCCGTGCCCCGCCAGTTCGCGGGCCATCTCCCGCAGCACGGGCCGGATGCCGAAGCCGTCCGCGTACATCAGTACCCCCGGGTGCTGATCGCCGCGCTCCGGGAAGGCGGCGAACGCCTCGGCTCGCCCGTCCGCGGTGGGAATCTGCAACGTCTTGGTGGGCACAATTCTCCTGTCGTGGTTGATGTGTCAGGTTGTGATCAACACGACGGAGGCGGAGCCCGCGCGGCAGCGCAAGATCCTCGATGGAGCAGCGGGCCCGCACCGGCCCGTACGGCGCTCAGAAGAGCACCGGGTCACCAATCCGTGTGTGGCGCAATGCCGTCCCGGTGGTCATCCCCACAACGTAGTCCACAACCCCGGCCATCCACTACGACAACATGACTACGCCGAGCGCGGAGCGCGACGGTCGTCCCGCTCCGCGCTCGCAGAAACGAACAGCTCCGGCAGACCGCGCACACGAACCGCCCCGGAGCATGCGCGATGCTGGACGGCTCCCCCACGACTCGTCAGGATCGTCGGCGACGCGGGGCGTTCTCGACGGCGAGGGGCAGGGCGGACGGATGGCGAAGCACTGGGCGGACTTCCAGTACGAGATCTATCTGGGCGGGATGGGCGGTGCCGTGCCACGGCTGCCCGCCGACGCGCACCGGCTGGAGGAGCTGGCCGAGCACCGGCTCGGCGCGGGATCGGTCGGCTACGTGGCGGGCAGCGCGGGCGACGGCAGCACGGCCCGCGCCAACCGGGCGGCGCTGGAGCGGCGGCGGATCGTGCCCCGGCTGCTGCGGGACGTGAGCGAACGCGATCTGTCCGTCGAGGTGCTGGGCCGCGCGCTGCCCGCGCCGCTGGCCCTGGCCCCGGTCGGCGTGCTGTCGATCGTGCACCCGGAGGCGGAGACGGCGGCCGCGCGGGCCGCCGCCGCGCAGGGCGTGCCCTACATCCTGTCCTCGGCGTCCAGCACGCCCCTGGAGCGGGTGGCGGAGGTGATGGGCGACGCGGAGCGCTGGTTCCAGCTGTACTGGGCGAAGGACCGCGAGGTCACCCGGAGCTTCCTGGACCGGGCGAGGGCCTCGGGGTACTCCGTGCTCGTGGTCACCCTGGACACGCCGCTGCTCGGCTGGCGGCCGCGTGATCTGGAGCGGGCGTATCTGCCGTTCCTGCACGGGGTCGGCACCGCCAACTACTTCTCCGACCCGGCGTTCCTGGCGGGTCTCGCCCAACCGGTCCACGAGGACCCGAACGCGGCGGTGCTGCACTTCGCGGGCATGTTCGGGGACCCCGGCAAGACGTGGCCCGACCTGGCGTTCCTGCGCGAGCACTGGGACGGGCCGATCGTGCTGAAGGGCGTACTGCACCCCGACGACGCCCGGCTCGCCGCGGATGCCGGGATGGACGGGGTCGTCGTGTCCAATCACGGGGGCCGGCAGGTGGCGGGCGGGATCGGGGCGGCGGACGCGCTGCCGGGTGTGGCCCGGGCGGTCGGCGACCGTCTGACCGTCCTCTTCGACAGCGGCGTCCGCAGCGGTGACGACGTCTTCAAGGCGCTGGCCCTCGGGGCGCGGGCCGTGCTCCTCGGGCGCCCCTATGTCTACGGTCTCGCCCTCGACGGACAGCCCGGGGTGGAACACGTCATCCGGTGCCTGCTCGCCGAGTTCGACCTCACCCTCGCTCTGTCCGGGCACCGCACGCCGGCCTCGGTCGGCCCGGAGAGTCTCGTCGGCGAGGGCATCTGACCCGGCGGGGGCACCCGACCTCGCGCGGACTGCCGCCCCGGCGCGGACGCCCGACCCGGCAGACTCCGCGCGCGGTCCTCGCGCCCCCGCGCCCGAGGACCGCCCCGGCTCACAACCCGAGCCCGCTGAGGAGGTGCGGGATGTCGACGGTCGTCAGGGGACGCACCGGGCCGGTGCCGGGGCCGGGCTCCGTGCCGGGGTCGTTCTCCGTCGTGGTGCCGTCGGCCACCGACCTGATCGAGCCGTTCTGTTCGGCCTCGGCCCCGGGTGGCGCGCCGGCCTCCGGCGAGCCTGAGTCGCCCGGTCCCGGAGACGGGGAGGTGCGGGCCTCCGGCCGGCGGGTGACCGGCTCGGTCTCGGGCGTGGGGGCCTCGGAGCCGGAGACGGACAGGGAGTCGGGGCTGGCGGTCACCCCGTCGGTGAGCCAGTGCTGCCGGCCGGAGTGGTCCCGCACCTTGATGACGATGTCGGCCTTGGGCTCGCTGCCGATCGGGGCGACTGCCAGCCCCTCGCCCCAGCGGGGCAGCAACTCGCCCTGCACGGTGAAGTCGTAGCGCACGTCGTCACCGCGCGCGGAGTCCTCGTCCGCGCACTTGCCGAGGACCACGACGCCGGCGTCGACCTGGGAGTCCAGGCACAGCTCGGGGTTGGCGACACTGCGCAGCAGGCCGTCCTCCTCGTAGGACCACTTCTGGGTCCAGCCGGTGTCGCACGCCGCGAGTTCGGTGGCGGCGCCCTTCTGCGCCTTGCCACCCTTGACGTCGAGGCACAGGTCGGCGGCCTGGTTGCGCAGCCGCGTCTGCACGGGCCCCGTGGGCCGTCCGTCCGATGCGGGCGGGGTCGGCGAACCGGTGTCGGTGGTGGTCTCGTTGCCGGTGTCGGGCGCCGTGGCGACGCCCCCGGTGGCGCTGGTGGAGGCGGCGGGATCGGCCGCGCCGCCGTCGTCCGAGAGGAACGCGGCGCCCAGGACGGCCGCGAGCAGCGCGCCCGAGGAGACGCCGACCGTGAGCAGGGCCCGCGGGCTGCGCGCGCCGGAGGTGAGCTTGCGGCGCTGCGCGGGGATCTGGGAGAGCAGGCGGTGCCGGCCGCCGCTCCCGGGACGCCGCGAAGCACCCTTCTCCGGCATACGGCCGGGGCGGGAGTCGAGATAGCGCCGGGCTCCCCAACCGAGTACGGCCTCGGCGATCACACCGCCCAGTCCGCCCTCGAAATGGCTGAGTTGCTCGGCGGCGTATCGGCAGTAACGGCACTCCAGCAGATGCTGCTGGACATCCGGCAGCAGGGCGCCGCCCCGGCGAATGGGCACGTCCAGCAGCCGGTTGTAGAAGCGGCAGTCCTTGGACGGCGCGAGTTCCCGGTGGGCGCGGACACAGCCCTCGCGGAATTTGTCGCGCGCCTGTTCCAGCGTGGCCACCGCGTTGTCGGCGTCGAGCCCCAGCAGACCAGTGGGTATGGTTATCGTTTCGGCTTCTACTTCGGTGTGCCAGAGCAGGCACTGCGCGACCGCCGGGAGGGCCTGGAAAGAACGCTCGACGAGCTTGCGGTTTTCGGGGGTCATGGACTTCGCCGCCCGCATACCGCGCCCGCCCGCGGGCTTGCGCAGGTCGGACAGCACCTGGGAGACGCCCTCTTCCGCGGACCACTCCTTGACGGTGTCGCGCGCGGCCACCAGCAGTCGCGGCCGCAGCGCGACGCCCGACTCGCCCCGCATCAGCCCGTCGAGCACCCGGTGGAAGGCGGTGGCCGTCACCATCGAGGCGACCCCGGACTGGGTGGCGAGACAGATCGCCGCGTAGTCGTACGTGGGCTGCCAGTGCCGTGCCATCAGCAGGGCGACGGGGTCGCCGGTGCCGCCGTCCGGCCAGCCCCTCAGCCGGGAGGCGAGAGTCTCGTCGGACTCTCCGGGTACCGGGCCGGGAGCGGGCGCATATGCGGGGCGGGGAGGGTGGGGGGTGTGCACAGAGCGGGTTTCCTTCCAAGGCACAAGATGGCACACGGAGTTGTGGCCGCCGAAAAGGGCCCTGGATTGGTGCGTACCTTTTTGGCGGGCGCAGGGAAAGCGGCCGGGGACCGGGCCGCGCAACAGCCGTCCGCCGCGGGCCTTTTGGGCCCGTCGGCGACCGGAAAGGCCAAATAGCCTTTCCAGCCGGGCCATTGCCCATGCGCAGGAAGTTCACCCTTGCACAAGTTACTCATGGCTAACAAGGAGCTTGAGCAACATCTGCATCACTAAAAGCAGGTCAGATGACCGGTACGAATGCTTCCGCTTCGCAGAACGAAGCCTTCCGGTTCCTGAAAATTCAAGGACCCGAGCGCCCCGTGTGAACCGTGCGCACGCCCCGACGCCACGCGCACGCTCCCGCGGGGCCGGGGTGCGCTGTTGAATCGAGGCGGCCACCTCGGAAGGCCCCGCGCGGAACGGCGGCTCTCCCGCGCGAAACGGCCGCCGGCCCTGCTCCTCCCGCCCTCGGCCGGCGGCCCCGGAGGCGGCGTCCACGCGACGGCCGGCCCGGCGCGCTCAGATCTGCCAGGACCGCAGCCGGTCCGCCGCCCCGTAGACGTCCGTCGCCCCGGAGAGCAGATCGCGCGCGAGGTCCACCAGGGTCCCGTACGGCGGGTCGATGCCGGCGCCGCTGACGAACATGTACGCCACGGCCGTCGCGCAGGCGAAGCGGGCGTTGGCGGCCGGCAGCGGCTTGAGCAGGGCGAGCGTGTGCAGCAGCGCCGCGGCTCGCCAGGCGGGGTCGGAGTCGACACCCAGCCGGGGCGGATCGACGCGGTGCCGTGCCACGGCGGCGACGAGCGCGGAGAAGTCGCTGATGCTGGGCTGCTCGGGCATGACCTCTTCGTGCCGCTGGAGCAGCCAGGGCACGTCGATGTGGATGACGGAGGCCATCGGTCAGACGGCCCGCCCTCGCATCGGCGCGGCGGGTTCGTCGTCCGGGAAGGCGGCCGCGAACTCGTCGGCGTGGTCGGTGAAGAACTGGCGGAAGGTCTCCGCCCCCTCCTTGAGCGCCCGGTGCCGCACGATGTCGGCCGCTGCCGCCGCCCGCACGAGCGCCTTCATCGACGTACCGCGCTCCTTGGCTATCTGCCGCAGGTCCTCGAGCTCGCGGTCGCTGAACTCCACATTCAGAGCTGGCATGCGCCCACGGTACCGCGAGGGTACTCGACCGTAAATAGTGGCAGGTCACAGGGCATGACCTGCGGTACCGACGCCGTGCGGCCGACGCCCCGGAAGGGCGCCGGCCGCACGGTGGTGACCGGTCGGCCGGTCGGCCGGTCACCCGGCCGACCGGACGCGTCAGGTCTGGTCGGCGACGAACGACGCCATACGGGCCAGCGCCGCGTTCCAGTTGATCGTGTGTTCGTTGGTCGACCAGGACTGGATGTCGTCGATGTAGCAGAACTGACCGACACAGCCCTGGAGTTTGCTCTGTGCGTAGGGGTCCTGGATGCCCGAGTTCGCGCCGCCCGCGAGGGTGCCGGCCGGCGGGCTGGGCTGGTTCGGGTCGAGCTGGTGGGCGTACCAGCGGCTGTGCTGGTTGTGGGCCGCGACCTCGCCGTAGCCGGTGACATAGGAGATGTTGAGGGCGTTGCGGCCGAAGAGGTAGTCCATGCTCTGCAGCGCGCCCTCGCGGTACTTCGAGGCTCCGGTGATGTCGTACGCCGTCGCGACGACGACCGCGTTGTTGAGGATCTGGTGGTTGGAACCCCAGTCGTAGACACTGCCGTCGGGCGCGTACGGCATGCCGTAGGGCTGGGCCTTCAGGGCGGCCAGGTAGCGGTCGGCGCCCTCGACGACGGACTTGCGGACCTTGTCACGGCCGGGGAGCTTGTTCGGCACCGTCGCGAGGTCGAGGCGTCCGGCGGCGGCCGTGCGGGCCCAGTCGAAGCCGACGGGGCCGAAGATGTCGGCGGTGTGCACCGGCGAGGCGAGGACGTACTCCCGGAACGCCTTCTCACCGGTGGTCAGGTACAACTGGGACGCGGCCCAGTAGAACTCGTCGGTGACGTTGCCGTCGGCGTAGGTGCCGCCGCCGACGCCGTCGCTCTCGGAGGCGTACATCGCGGGGTGCTCGACCGCGGCCGCCCAGGCGGTGCGGGCCGCGGCGAGGGCCTTGGCGGCGAAGGCGCGGTCGTAGGGGCGGTAGAGGCGGGCCGCCTGGGCGGCGGTGGCCGCCAGATTCAGGGTCGCCGCGGTGCTCGGCGGGTGCAGTTCGCGCTTCTGCGGGTCGGCGGCGGGCATCAGGGGCAGACCGGTCCACTGCTCGTCGTGGATCTTGTGGTGGGCCATGCCGGCGAGCGGCCGGCCCTTCGGCACCTGCATCCTGAGCAGGAAGTCCAGCTCCCAGCGGACCTCGTCCAGCAGGTCGGGCACCTTGTTGCCGCTCTCGGGGATGTCCAGCGAGCCGTCGCCGAGTCGGCCGGCCTTGCCGGTTCGGGCGTGGAGCGCGCGCTCGTAGGTGCTCAGCACCTCCCAGGTGGAGATACCGCCGTTGACGACGTACTTGCCGTGGTCGCCGGCGTCGTACCAGCCGCCGGTGACATCGAGGCGGTAGTCGCAGACACCGGGCTGGCAGGGCACGTTGCCGTCACCCTGGTTGGGCGCGACGTCGACGTGGCCCGCCGCGCGGCCGTAGCCGGGGCGCAGTGCGTCGCTGATCGGGGTACCGCTGCGCTGGGTGTAGTAGTACTTCAGCGAGTCGAGGCGGAGGCGCTCGTAGGCGCGCGGGTCGATGTCGAAGGGGCGGCTGGTCTCGCCGTCGACGACCAGCGTGAAGGCGGTGCCGCGCTTGCGGTACGCGCCGAAGTCGATGGAGTGGACCTTCTGCCCGGAGGAGGCGTCGAGGCCGCGGGGTGCGGTCCGCCCGTGGGCGACGACGGCGCCCGACGCGTTCTTCAGCTTCCAGGGCAGCTTCGCCGTCGCGTCGGTGACCAGGGTGGCGTTCTTCGGCCCGGCGGGCAGATAGGCGACCTGGTTGACGCGGACCCGGGGCCCGGTGTCGGGCTCGTACACCTCCGGCGGCACGCCGCCGAGCAGCGACACGTCGTCCATGCAGAAGGTGAACGGGTTCGCGTTGCCGCCGACCTGGAAGCCGACCTGGGCCTGTGCGGTGTCGACGGGCGAGGTGAAGGTGTAGGTGTACGAGTCGCCCGAGACGTTCAGCTGGGGGCTCACCTCGAAGTAGGTGTCGTACGGGTCCACCGACAGGCCGACGATCGCCCGCAGGACGTTGCCCTGGGGTGAGCCGGACGCGGAGAAGCGGAACCGGTACGACTCGCCCTTGACGAGGGTGATGTCGTTCTGGCCGACGGCCGCGTCCCAGCGGTTGGCGGTGCCGCCGGGGATGTCGGCGCACAGCCGTCCGTCGGTGAGACCGGCGGTGACGTTGCCGGTCGTCCACCAAGGGGCGGTGGTGGTGTCGAAGGTGCCGTTCTTGACCTGTTCGACCTCATCGGCCTGGGCCGAGCCGCCGGGCAGCGCGGTGAGCGCGGCCGCGAGGAGGGCCGTGAGGGCGAGAAGGCTGGTTCTGCGGCGTTTCACGTCTGGGCTCCTCGGTGGGAGGTGGGGGCGCACAGCGGTGACGGACGAACGGTGGCGCAGCGGGACGACTTGAAAGTGGGAGCGCTCCCAATTGCGGACCTTGGCCATGCTGTTAGAGACATGACAGCTCGTCAACGGTCCGGACGGGACCGATTTCCCCGCCCCTCCCCGTCCGGCCCCGGCGACGCGCCCCGACACGGGCCCGCCCGCATCCACGGCGAACGAGACCTCGCCCCGGTCGACGGCCGCCAGGGCATGCCCCTGCCGGTCACGGGCAGTGGGCGCCCACTGCCCCGGCCGACAGGGGACTGCCCCCCTGGGCGAGCCGGTCGCGCCGCCGCCGGGGCGCCGGACCACGCGGCCGGCCACGACAAGGGGCGGCCGGCAGCCGAGACCGCCGAGCGGGCCCAGCCGGAACGACCGCCCAGGGCCGGGCCGAGCCCTGCCTCGTGGCCGACGAAGCGGTTCGCGCCGCCACACAGAGCGCCCGACCCGCGCCCGCCCACGACAAGGAGCGCCGGTTGCCGCGGCAGCCGAGAAGTCCGGTCCGGGCAGCCGCCGGGGCACAGTCGGAACCACCGCCTCACGGGCGGCGGTCGCGAGGTCCGCCCTCTGGGGGCCCCCGCGCCCCGGCGCGACCGCCGGCCCCCGCCCCGGCGGGACCAACGCGCGGGGCGCCGACCTGCGGGGCACGCGCGGGGCGCCGGTCGCCGTACGCATCCGGACGGCGGCGGGGCCGGCGGCTCGTGGTCCGTCACCGCCACCACCGTCCGCGCCTCACGGCTCCTGAGAACCCCGGCCCCCTCGGCGAACACCGGTACGGGAGACCGCACAAGGATGCGGTTTCCCATCCGCTTTCCCCGCGGAGCACATAGGCTGGATTTCACCCGTAAGCCCGTTCGGTCCGGCGGAATGGAACTCGCGACGATGAGGAGCCGCAAGGTAACGCACGGTGACGCCCCTGCGTATGCCCTGGACGGTGCCGCCACGGCGCGGGCGGCCATGGACGGCGAAGGCACGATCGTCGAGTGGAACGAGGGCGCGCGACGCCTCCTCGGCTGGCCCGCGGCGGACGTCGTGGGGCGCCCCGCCGAGGAGCTGCTGGCTGCGGGCGACGCCTTCCTCCCACCCCCGCCGGGCAGCCGCAACTGGAGCGGAACGCTCACCCTGCGTCACCGTGACGGCCGTACGGTGACCGCGTGGCTGCTCGCCCACCAGCAGCGCGCGACGAACGGCGACGGTGACGGCAACTGGCTGGTTCTCTGCCCGCTGGACGATCCCGGCCCGCTGGGGCGGGACGACCCGCTCGCGGCGGCCGTCATGTTCCAGTCGCCGTGCGCCATGGCCGTCTTCGACGACCGGCTCCGGCTGCGCGGCATCAACGACGTCATGGCCGACGCCGTGGGCATGCCCGAGGACAACCTCCGGGGCCTGCACATGTCCGAGATCATCGGCGGCCGGCAGGGCGAGAAGCTGGAGGAGCACCTGCGCGAGGTGCTCGCGCTCGGCCGGCGCAAGGACGTGCAGACGTTCCTGCGGGCCGCCGACGAGCAGCGCGCCCACGCCTGGTCGGCCGCCATCGCACCGCTCCTGGACGAGTCCGGCGCGCCGATCGGGGTCTGTGTCACCGGGCACGACATCACCGAGCAGTACCTGGCGCGGCAGCGGCTGCAGCTGGTGAACGAGGCGAGCATCCGCATCGGCACCACCCTCGACGTGACGCGCACCGCCCAGGAGCTGGCCGACGTGTGCGTTCCCGTACTCGCCGACTTCGTCAGCGTCGACCTCATGCAGTCCCTCGACCACGGCGACGAACCGCACGAGGGCCCGCTCTCCGCCCCCTTCACGCTCCGCCGTGCCGCCCACCAGTCGATCACCCCCGGCTGCCCCGAGGCGGTGGTCGAGGTGGGACGCACGGATGTCTACCCCGCCACCTCCCCCCAGGCGGCCTCGCTCTCCGTCGGCCACACGATCGTGGCGGCGGACCCGACGAACACCCTGTCGGACTGGCTCGCCTGGGACCCGCTGCGCAGCGCGCGGGTCAAGGAACTGGGGGTCCACACCACCATGTCGGTGCCCATCCGGGCCCGCGGCACGACCCTGGGCGTCGCCGTCCTGACCCGCTTCACGCGGCTGGACCCGTACACCGCCGACGACGAACTGCTCGCCGAGGAGGTGACCGCCCGGGCCGCCGTCTGCATCGACAACGCCCGCCGCTACTCCCGGGAACGCGAGACCGCCCTCGCCCTCCAGCGCAGCCTCCTCCCGCAGACCCTGCCCCGGATGCCCGCCCTGGAGGCGGCGTCCCGGTATCTCCCGGCGGCGCAGGCCGGGGTCGGCGGCGACTGGTTCGACGTGATCCCCCTGTCCGGGATGCGGGTCGCCATGGTCGTCGGCGACGTCGTCGGGCACGGCGTGCAGGCGTCCGCCACCATGGGCCGGCTGCGCACCGCCGTGCGCACCCTCGCCGACGTCGATCTCGCCCCCGACGAACTGCTCACCCACCTCGACGACCTCGTCGTACGGCTCTCCGCGGAGGCCGGCAGCGAGGGGGTGACCGGTGAGGTGGGCGCCACCTGTCTGTACGCCGTGTACGACCCGGTGACCCGCCGCTGCACCTTCGCCCGCGCCGGGCACCCGCCGCCCGTCGTGCTGGACCCGGACGGCCGGCCGATGGAGGTGGAAGTGCCGTCGGGACAGCCCCTGGGCCTCGGCGGACTGCCTTTCGAGTCCGCCGAACTCGAACTGCCCGAGGGCACCGTCATCGCCCTCTACACCGACGGTCTGATCGAGACCCGCGACCGGGACATCGACGCGGGTCAGGAACTGCTGGCCGAGGCGCTCTCCGGCCGTACGGGTTCGCTGGACGACATCTGCCAGGGCGTGGTGCACTCCCTGCTGCCCGCGAACGGCGCCCCCGACGACGTGGCCCTGCTGCTGGCCCGGACGCGCGGACTGCAGGCCGCCCAGGTCGCCACCTGGCCGATACCCGCCGACCCCGCGTTCGTCGCCCGCACCCGCCAGTACGTGCTGACGCAGATGGCGCTGTGGGGCATCAGCGAGTCGGCGTTCACGGCGGAGCTGGTGGTGAGCGAGCTGGTCACCAACGCCATCCGGCACGGCGTCCCGCCGATCCAGCTGCGTCTGATCCACGACGACACCACCCTGATCTGCGAGGTGTCGGACGGCAGCGGCACCGCCCCGCACCTGCGCCGCGCCAAGACGTTCGACGAGGGCGGACGCGGCCTGCTGCTGGTGGCCCAGCTGACCCAGCGCTGGGGCAGCCGGCACACCGAGGACGGCAAGACGATCTGGGCGGAGCTGACCCTCTCCGAGGAGTGAGGCGGGCGCACCGCACCACGTGAGAAGGACCTCACCGCAGGTCGGCGGCCCCTTTCACCGGGCCCCGCGGATGTAGGGTTCTCAGGTCTGAGCGCCGCTTACCGCCCGAAAGCCCTGCCGTGAACACCGCCCTCGCCGAGGTTCTGTCCGTCGTCCTGCTCGTCGTCGTCCTCGGCTGCGCGGTCGCCCGCCCGTTCGGACTGCCGGAGGCCGTGGTCGCCGTCCCGGCCGCGGGCATCGCCGTCGCCGCGGGCGCCGTCTCCCTGGACCACGCCCGCGCCGAGGCCGAACTGCTGGGCCCGGTGCTCGGCTTCCTGGCCGCCGTGCTCGTGCTGGCCAAGCTCTGCGACGACGAGGGGCTCTTCCAGGCGTGCGGGGCGTGGATGGCGCGGGCCTCGGCGGGCAGTCCCCGGCGGCTGCTGGGCTCGACGTTCGTGCTGGCCTCCGGCATCACGGCGGTGCTCAGCCTGGACGCCACGGTCGTCCTGCTGACCCCGGTGGTGTTCGCGACGGTCGCCCGGCTCGGCGCCCGCCCCAAGCCGCACGTGTACGCCACCGCGCACCTGTCGAACACGGCCTCGCTGCTGCTGCCCGTCTCCAACCTGACCAACCTGCTGGCGTTCACGGCGAGCGGGCTCACCTTCACCCGGTTCGCGCTGCTGATGGCGGCGCCGTGGGCGGTGGCCGTGGCCGCCGAGTACGTGATCTTCCGGCGGTTCTTCGCGAGTGACCTGGATGCCGTGGCGCCCGCCCCGGAGAAGCCGGTCGAGGCCCCCGAGCTGCCGATGTTCGCGCTGGTCACGGTCCTGTGCACGCTCGCCGGTTTCGTCCTGACGTCCGTGCTCGGGATCGAGCCCGTCTGGGCGGCGCTGGCCGGGGCCGTGGTGCTGGCGGTCCGCGCGCTCGTGCGTCGTACCACCGGCCCGGTCGCGCTGCTGCGGTCCGTCTCGCTGCCCTTCCTGGCGTTCGTGCTGGCGCTCGGCATCGTGGTGCGCGCCGTGGTCGACAACGGCCTCGCCGACGCACTGGGCCGCGTGATGCCGTCCGGCACCGGTCTGCTCGCCCTGCTCGGTGTCGCCGCCCTCGCCGCCGTGCTGTCCAACGTCATCAACAACCTGCCGGCGGTCCTGGTCCTGGTCCCCCTCGCCGCCCCGCTCGGCACGGGCGCCGTCCTCGCGGTGCTGCTGGGTGTCAACATCGGCCCGAACCTCACCTACGCCGGTTCCCTGGCCACCCTGCTCTGGCGCCGCATCGTCCACCAGCACGAGGACGACGTGGACCTCGGCGAGTTCACCCGCCTCGGCCTGCTGACCGTCCCGGCGGCGCTGCTCTCCTCGGTGGTGGCGCTGTGGCTGTCGCTGCTGGTCTTCGGGGGCTGAGCGCGCACCCGGGCGGGGCGGCCCCTCAGCCGTCGTCGTCCCGCAGACCGTGCCGGTACTGCCCCGGCGGCACCCCGTAACGCTCCCGGAACGCCCTGCTGAAGTGGGACGGACTGCCGAACCCGGAGGCCCCGGCCACTCGTTCCACGGGCAGTTCCGTGGCCTCCAGCAGCCGGGCGGCGTGCCGGAGGCGGGCGTGGTGCAGGACCCGCATCGGGGAGTGCCCGAGCTGCTCGGTGAAGAGGTGCGCGAACCGGGACGGGGAGAGGGCCACGGACTCGGCGAGGGACCGGACGGTGTGCGGGGCTCCCGGGTCGGCGGCGATCAGGTCCTCCGCCCGGCGGATCCTCGGGTCCACGCCCGAGGGGCGCGGTTCGGACCGGGCGGCGGTCAGCAGCACCACCTCCTCCAGGGAGCACAGGGCGAGTTCGCGGGCCGCCGTGCCGTGGGCGACGGCGACCTCGGTGGAGGCGCCGCCCGGCGAGATGCCCCCGGCTGCGGGCGGCACGCCCTCGCCGGTCCAGCGGGCGTCGGCGAGCATCCGCCGGAAGGCCGCGTCGGCCCGTACGCGGATGCCGTCGAGGGCCGCCGGGAGGGCGTACAGCCGGTCCCCGGTCTCGTACGGGCGCAGCCAGGCCGTCCAGGACGCCCGCGGCTGGCAGTGCGCCCACCAGAACGCCCAGTGTCCGGCGCCGGGCGCGACCGCGTAGTGCTGGGGCACTCCGGGGCCGAGGACCACCAGGTCGCCGGGGTTCGCCCGGGCCCGTGCCGCGCCCTGCCGCAGCAGTCCCGCACCGCCCGTGGTCCAGGTGAACAGCCAGCTGTCCGCGCCGCGCGGCCGGTTCACCGCGTACGGCGGCATCTGGTCGAACCGGCCGACGATCATCTGGCCCGGGGGCGGTGAGGGATCGGCGGGCACAGCAGTCATGGGCAGGTCGTCAGCATGCACAGACATCCTCCCCCGGGGTGCTCGGACCTAGCGTGGAGCACGATCGGGACGCAGGGAAGGGACACGCGGATGGCAGTCACGGGCAGGACGGAGTTCGAGGAGAACGGCTTCCTGGTGGCGCGGGGGCTGTTCTCGCCGGCAGAGATCGAGGAGGTGTGCGACCGGTTCGAGGCCCTGCGGGCGGGCGGGCCGGTCCCGGGGCACTTCCGGCCCCGGACGCCCGCGGCGGGCCGGCCGGCCGACCCGCTGGACTCGCACCCCCGGGTGATGCACCCGCACCGCATCGACGAGCTGTCGCTGCGGGTGCTGCTGGACGCACGGCTGCGGGAGATCCTCGAAGGGCTGCTGGGGGAAGAGGTCCTGGCCGCGCAGAGCATGTTCTACTTCAAGCCGCCGGGGGCCCGGGGGCAGGCGCTGCACCAGGACAACTTCTATCTGCGGGTCGAACCGGGGACCTGTGTGGCGGCCTGGATCGCCTGCGATGTGATCGACCGCGCCAACGGCGGCCTGGAGGTCGTCCCGGGCACGCACCGCATGGACCTGTTCTGTCCGGAGGAGGCGGACGCGGAGGTCTCCTTCGTCCGGGAGTACGTCCCGCCGCCGCCCGGTCTGGCGGCCGTGCCCGTCGACATGGCCCCGGGCGATGTCCTCTTCTTCAACGGCAGCCTCGTCCACGGCTCCCAGCCCAACCGCACCACCGACCGCTTCCGGCGCTCCTTCATCGGCCATTACGTGGGCCGCTCCACCGAGCGCATCGGCCGGTACTACGACGTGCTGACGATGAGCGGGGCTCCGGTGCCCATGCCGGAGAGTGAGGGAGCGGGCCCGTGCGGGACGGAGTTCGAGCCGGCGGGCGCCCACTGAACCGGGTCCCCGCACCGGCTCAGCCCAGTTCGAGCAGCCCTCGCCGGACCGCCTCCGACACGGTGCTCGCCCGGTTCTCGGTGCCGAGCTTGCGGTAGACGCGGACCAGATGGGTCTTGATCGTGGCCTCGGTGAGGTGGAGGGCGGCGGCGATGGCCCGGTTGCTGCGGCCCAGCGCCAGCAGCCGTACGACCTCGATCTCCCGCTCGCTCAGGGCGGCACCCGGATCGGCCAGGTGACCGGCGAGGTGGCCCGCGGCCTCGGGGGCGAGTCCCATGCCGCCGGCCGCCGCGGCGCGCACCGCCCGGAAGAGTTCCTCGGGCGGGCCGGCCTTGAGGATGTAGCCGCGGGCGCCGGCCTCCATCGCGCGGACGACATCGTTCCGGGTGCCGGCGCCGGTGAGGACGACGACCCGGCTGCCGGGGGCCTCGGCGGTGATCCGCCGGGTCGCGTCCAGGCCGCCGAGCCGGTGGCCGGGGGCCGTGTCGTCGGTCAGGCGCAGGTCCATCAGCACCACGTCGGGGCCGAGCCGCGCGGCGAGCCGTACGGCCTCCTCGCCGTCCCCGGTCTCGCCGACGACGTCGAAGCCGGGCTCACCGGTCAGGAGGGCGCGCAGCCCGGCCCGTACGACCCGGTGGTCGTCGACGATCAGGACGCGCAGCGGGGTGTCGTCGGGGGCGGTCACCGCTCGCCCGCCGGGCCCGCGAGGGCGAGGGCGCCCACGGGAAGGCTGGCGCGGGCCAGGGTGCCGCGGCCGGGTGCGCTGCGGACGGTGAGCGAGCCGCCGAGGGCACCGAGGCGTGCGCGGCCCGCGGGCAGGCCGAGACCCCGGTCGCGCCGTCCCCTGCCGGCCTCCCGTGGCTCGAAGCCCACGCCGTCGTCCCGGACCTCGACGGTGACGGCCGTGTCGTCGCGGTGGTCGAGGGTGACCCAGACGTGCCGGGCGCGGGCGTGTTCGCAGGCGTTGGCCAGCAGGCCCTGGGCGACGCGGAGCAGGGCGGCGGCCCGGTCGCGCGGCAGGTCGCCCGGCTCGCCCGCGGTGCGGAACAGCACCCGTGAAGGTGTGGCCGTGGTGCGGGCGCACAGGGTGCGCAGCGCCGTGGAGAGGTCGTCGTGCTCCAGGGCGGGCGGGGTGAGGTCGCCGATGATGGTGCGGGTCTCGGCGAGGTTGGCGCCGAGGGCGTCGACGACCGTACGGACCTGGGTCCTGGCGAGGTCGGGGCGGCGGTCCCAGTCGCGGTCGGCGGCCTGGAGGAGCATGCGGCTGCCCGCGAGTTCCTGGGCGAGAGTGTCGTGCAGGTCCCGGGCGATCCGCGCGCGCTCGGCGAGCCGACCGGCCTCGCGCTGCCCCCGCGCCAACTCGGCCCGGGTGCACCGCAGTTCGCCGAGCAGCCGCTGCTGGGCGCGGTAGAGCGCGACCGTGACCCAGAGTGCGACGGCCGGCGGGACCACCAGTTCGGGGTGGGGGTTTCCGGAGGCGTGGGCGATCAGCAGGACCAGCAGCACGGTGATGCCGGCGACGGCGACGATCCCCGTACGGCCCGTGAACACCCGCAGGGCGAGGATCGCCAGCGGCAGTGCCAGCCAGGTGTAGGCGGTGGCGACCTCCGGGGGCGTCGCCCAGGAGATCCAGCACCACAGCGCCAGCAGCGAGCCGAGCCACAGCGGGCGGCCCCGTCGCCCCAGCCGGTCCCAGAGGGCGAGCCCGGCCACGTAGCCGGCCGCCAGCGCCATGATGAGCGGGACCAGTTCCCAGCAGGCCGCGGCGTTCCGGTCGACGAGGCCGACCACACCACCGACGACGACGGTGAGGAACAGCGCGTCCGGCAGCCGGCCCGGGGACAGCGGATTGCGGCGTACGAAGGCGGGGACGGCGATGGCGGGCACGGCGGCGATTCCCTCTGCGACGGTCCGGACGGGCACGGGGCCCGCCGAGTGTAGGGCGTGACACGTGTGACCGGGGTAAAGGAATGCGCCGTGCCCGGCGGGGAGTTCACCGTCCGGGGTGCAGCCCCAGGAAGCCCGGCGTGGGGTCGCCCTCGACCTCGCCGAAGTAGAGGGCGAAGGTCTGCTTCCAGCGCTCGACCGCGGCGCGGTCCTCCATGAACCGGGGAAAGCCGTCGAGGTGGGCGTCGCGGTAGGTCCAGACGGGCTTCAGACCGCCGGCGGGGGTGACGTCGGTGCGGACGGACCAGCCGTTGAAGGAGCCCTGCTGGCGCTCGGTGGACAGCGCCCAGTTGAGGTAGAGCTTGGCGGCGGTGGGGTGGGCGGCCTTCCGGAGGATCGCGGCGCGCTGGCCCCAGGCCATGAAGGGGTGTCCGTCGGCCACCCCGAAGCGGGTCGGGGCGGTCGGGGGCGCGGTCAGCGAGCCGGAGCCGCCGACGCCGACGGCCTTCTGCCGGGAGTTGACCGCGACACCGGGGGTGTGCGAACCACGGTTGAACTGCGGCTGCTGGGCGGCGAACTTCGCGATCCAGTCCCACCCGTACGCCTGCTGGTAGAGGGAGAACAGGTAGAGCACCGCGTCGTCGTCGTGCGGGTAGGAGGAGGCGATGGCGTTCTTCCAGCGCGGGTCGGTCAGTTCCTTCGGGGACCTGGGCGCGTTCCCGGCGACGGCGTCGACGCCGTACAGGTAGCTGAAGGCGATGACCTGGATGGCCGTCCACGCGCCCTGCGGGTCGCGGAAGTCCTTGTACAGCTTGGAGAATCCGGCCGGCTTGTAGGGCAGCAGCCTGCCCTGGCTCTTCCAGCGGGTGAAGTCCTGCAGTGTCTGGAGCTGGACGAGGTCGGGGACCAGGGTGCCGGTCGCGAGCTGGTTGTCGACGCGGACGTCGTGGTACTTGCTGTAGTCCACGATCATCTTCAGGTCGATGTCCGGGAAACGGGTGCGGAACGCCTGCGCGGTGAAGTCCTGCTGGCCGGCGGTGTCGCCGCCCGCGTAGATCACGAGCCTGCCGCCCTCGGCGACCGCGTCGCGGTACAGCTCGTCGAGGGAACGGGTCTCCTCGGTGCCCGCCGCCGGGGTACCGGAGCCGGCCGCCGACGCGGTGGCGGCCCGGGCGGTGCCGGCCGCTGCGAGGCCGCCGAGCGCGGCGCCCGCCGAGGTGGTGAGGACGCGTCGCCTGCTGAAACTGCCGACCATGGGGGGAGGTCCTTTCGGGGCTGGGCTCGTACGGCGGTGCCGCTGCGGCGGCACCGCAAGTCTGTGACCGGCGGCCCCGGCCCCGCGTCGTCCGGAAGCCGACGGCCTGTTCAACCGTTCGGTTGAAGGGGCGCCGGGGCGGAAAGGACGCTCTGCACCGGGCGGTCCCGCGCGCAAGACGGCCCTCGCTCTCCCCCGGGCGGCTCCTCGGCCGTCCCGGGCCGCTTTCCGGAAGGGAACCCGTATGACCGGCGTCCGCGTCACGCACATCGGCGGTCCGACCGCCCTGATCGAGATCGGCGGGCTGCGGCTGCTCACCGACCCGACGTTCGACCCGCCGGGCCGCCGCTACGCCTTCGGCTGGGGCACCTCGTCCCACAAGACCGCCGGGCCCGCGCTGCCGGCCGCCGACCTGCCCCCGATCGACGCGGTACTGCTCACCCACGACCACCACGGCGACAACCTCGACGACGCGGGCCGCGCCCTGCTGCCGGGCGCGCGGACCGTGCTCACCACCCCGTCCGGGGCCCGGCGACTGGGCGGCAACGCGCGCGGGCTGGCCCCCTGGGACACCTGGCGGCTGTCCGCCCCCGACGGCACGACCGTCGAGGTGACCGCCACCCCCGCCCGGCACGGCCCGCCGCTGTCCCGCCCGATCGTCGGCGAGGTCACCGGCTTCGCGCTCGGCTGGCCGGGCCAGCGGCACGGGACGCTGTGGATCTCCGGCGACACCGTGCTCTTCGACGGCGTCCGTGAGGTCGGCCGCCGGATGGCCGTGGGTACCGCGCTGCTCCATCTCGGCGGCGTCGGCTTCCCGGTGACCGGCCCGCTCCGCTACACGATGACCGCCGCCGAGGCCGTGGAGGTCTGCCGGCGCTTGCGTCCCCGCACCGTCGTGCCGGTGCACTACGAGGGCTGGGGGCACTTCCGGGAGGGCCGGGCGGCGGCCGAGCGGACGCTGGCCGGTGCCCCGGACCAGGTGCGGGACGCCTTCCGCTGGCTGCCGCCGGGCACGGCGGCGGAACTCACGGTCTGAGGGAGGTCCCCCCGCCGTCCGCCTCCAGCAGGTCCAGCGCCCGTTCCCAGTGGAACTCCCCGCGCCCGCCGTCCTCGTCGCCCTCACCGGCGTACGGATCACCGAACCGGACTCCCATGCCGCGCAGCCGCTCCAGGCTCGCGCGGTAGGCCGGGTGGGCGGCGAGCGCGTCGGCCACGCAGGGCAGGACGGCGACGGGGACACCGAGGCCGGACACCTCGCACAGGGTGCCGACCGCGAGGGTGTCGGCGAGGCCCGCGGCCCACTTGTTGACGGTGTTGAAGGTGGCGGGCGCGACCACGACGGCGTCCGGCGGCGGGAAGGGGCGGGGGTCGCCCGGCCGGCGCCAGGCGGACCGGATCGGGCGGCCGGTCTGTGCCTCGACCGCCGCCGTGTCGAAGAACCCGCCCAGGGCGACGGGTGTCGCGATGACCCCGACCTCCCAGTCCCGCTCCTGCGCGGCGGTGATCAGCCTGCCGACCTCCGCGGCGATGCCGGCGGCACAGACGACGACGTAGAGGAAGGGTCTCCCGTTCTGCCCGGAGCGGGCGGCGGCCGGGTTCGCGGTGGCAGTCACCCGTCGACCCTACTCACCCCGGATCACCCTCCGGGCGGTCCCTCGACGAAACGTTCGACGTCCGCGGCGGTCGGCCGGAGCAGTCCGTCGCGTACGGCCAGGGCCGTGGCCTCGGCGCGGGAGGCGGCGCCGGTCTTGCGCAGCAGATGCTCGACGTGGGTGTGCACGGTGCGCGGGGACAGGAACAGCGCCTGGGCGATGGCCTGGTTGGTCATACCGGTGGCCGCCCGGGTGAGCACCTCCAGCTCGCGAGGGCTGAGCCCGTACGGCAGCGGGGCGGGCGTCTCGTGCACGAGGACGGCCCGGCGGACGACGGCCGAACCGAGCGTGTGGCGGCGGACGGTGACCCGGTGCCAGTCGGGGCCGACGGGCCAGAGCAGGCGCAGCCGGGTGCCGCCCGAGTCGGCGAAGGCGCGCACGAGACGGCGGAACTCGGTGTCGCGGAGGACCAGGGCGGGGTCCCGCCCCGGGAGTTCGAGGACGTCGTCGGCGACGGCCAGGCTCGCCCGGCCGCCGGACGGGAGGTCGGGGAGGTCGCCCGCGTGCGCGGTGGGGTCGGCGAGGACGCCGAGGGCGGGCAGCAGGGACGCGAGCAGCCGGCGGGTGTCGGTGTCGTAGGCGTCGGGGGTCGCGGTGGAGAGGGTGATCAGGCCGACGAGGCGGCCGTGGTGGTGCAGGGCGCCCGTCACCGCGTCCCGGACGCCCGCCGGGCGCATGCGTTCGGCGTAGAACCAGCCGTCGCGGTAGCGCTCGCCCGGGTCCTCGACGTCCTCGCTGATGGAGGGCGGGATCGCGCTGCGCAGGACGTTGGCGTACCAGGGGGTGGAGACGAACTCGGCGGCGAGGGCGGCGGACACGTCGGCGTCGTAGCCGAGACCCGCGACCTGGACGTGGGTGCCGGTGATCGGGTCGATCTCCAGGAGGGTGGCGGCGTCGAGGGGCAGGGCGCGGCCGAGTTCGTGGAGGGCCTCGGCGCAGGCGGAGGCGGTGTCGCGTTCACGGGTGAGCATGCCGATGCGGGCGGCCGCGGCGAGCTGGTGGTGGGTGAGCATGCGCGCCTCCCGGGGCCGCCCCGAGACCGGTCAGGTCGTTTGGGCCCTAACGATAGAGCGGTCCCGATAAGTGGACAAGGCACACACCGGCCCCGGCCCGCACGGCCGCGCGCACCCCGTCGCCATCCGCACCCCCTCCACCACCTGCACCCCCTCCGCCACCCGTACCTCGTCCGCCGCGCGCTCTCGGTATTTGTACGGATGGTGGGGCCGGGCGCCGGGGTCTTTCCTGTTCGGCACAGCACGTCGCCCGCCGCCGGCGGGCCCCGCCCCCTTGGAGATCCCCGCCATGAGCAGACGCCCCCTTTCCGTCACCCCGGCCTCGCGCAGGCAGTTCCTCGCCTGGTCCGCCGGAGCGCTCACCGCGACCGGGCTGGCCGCCACGGGCTGCAGCGCCCCGGAGAGCGGCTCCGGCTCGGCGAAGGCGGCGGACACGTCCCCCTCCACCCGCAAGCTCACCCAGATCGGGCTCGACTACCCCTTCACCCAGATCCCGCTCTACAGCACCCTCGTGAAGCTGTCGACGGCCGCCGCGAAGAAGCACGACATCAAGCTGCTGACGACGAGCGACGCGAGCAACCCCGACACCCAGGCCAGCAACCTCAACGCCTGGGTCGCCCGGAAGACGCAGGCCATCGTGTCGTTCCCGATGGTCTTCGAGGCCACCGAGGCGATCGCCAAGGCGGCCCTGGACGCCGGCCTGATCTGGGTGACGTACGGCGGGACGCTGGAGAGTCAGAGCGCCGACATCCGGTTCAGCTTCCGGGAGAGCGGCACGCTGCTCGGTGAGTCGGCCGCCAAGTGGGCCGCCGAGGCGCTGAACGGGAAGGGGAAGGTCGCGTTTCTGGTCGACAACACGATCGACCTGGGCCGGGAGCGCACCAAGGGCATGATCGACGCGTTCACCAAGCTCGCGCCCGGGGTCGACGTGGTGGCGCAGGAACAGGCCATCGACCCCGACACGGGCCTGTCGAAGTCCACCGCGCTGCTCGCCAAGCACCCCGATCTGAACATCGTCCTCGGTGTCACGGACGCGGCGGCGTACGGCGGGTTCAAGGCGCTGCAGCAGGCCGGGCGCAAGAAGGGCGACCGGAAGACGTTCGTCGGCGGCCAGGACGGTTCGGCGCCCTCCCTCCTCGCCATCAAGCAGGGCACGTTCTACCGGGCCTCCGCCGCGCTCGCCCCGCTGGACATCTCCAACGCCATCGTGGAGGTGCCGCTCGCGGTCGCCGCCGGTAAGGCGGACCCGAGTGTCGACGTGCCGGTCAAGCTGGTCCAGCGCGGCGACACGGCGGAGATCGACGCGCTGCTCGCCCAGAACGGCTAGGGCCGCGCGATGGCCGACACGAACGGCAGCCCGGGGACGGCGGGTACGGCGAACCCGCCGAATCTACGGATCAGCTCGCTCAGCAAGTCCTTCGGCGGGGTGCGCGCGCTGGACGCGGTGGACCTGACCGTGCCCGCCGGGCAGGTGCACGCCCTGCTCGGGCACAACGGCGCCGGCAAGTCCACGCTGATCAAGTGTCTCGGCGGGGCGTTCCCGCCGGACTCCGGGACGATCGAGGTGGGCGGTGTCCCCCACGCCCGGCTCAGTCCGCGCGAGTCGATCGCGGCCGGGGTGGCGATCATCTTCCAGACGCTGAGCGTCGTGGACTCGCTGACGGTCGCCGAGAACATCTTCCTCGGCCAGGAGTGGACCCGGTACGGCCGGATCGACCGCCGGGCCCAGGAGAAGGTGGCCGTCGAGCTCCTCGACCGGGTCGCCGCGAGCTGCTCGCCACGCGACCGGGTGGGTGAACTGCCCATGGGGCAGAAGCAGTTGGTCGAGATCGCCAAGGCCCTCAGCCGCAGCGCCTCGGTGCTGGTCCTGGACGAGCCGACGGCCGCCCTCTCCGGCACCGAGAGCGACGCCCTCGCCACCCGGGTGGAGGACCTGCGCACCCAGGGCCTCGCCATCGTCTACGTCACGCACCTGCTGGCGGAGGTCGAACGGCTGGCGGACGCGGTGACCGTGCTCCGCGACGGCCGGGTCGCCCACCACACGGCGACGGGGAATCACCGCCGCCACGACCTGGTGAGGGCGATCACGGGAGGGCGGGCGGCCGGTCCCGCGGCCGGCGCGACCACGGCCGCGGGCGGGGGTGCCGACGTCGTCGTTCCGGGGCGGCGGAACCCCGCCCGGCCCGCTCGCCTCACCGTCCGCGGTCTGCGCGGTCCCGGCTTCGGACCCGTCGACCTGACCGTCGCCGAGGGCGAGATCGTGGGGTTGTACGGGCTCATCGGGTCGGGGCGTACGCGGGTGCTGGAGACCCTGTTCGGCAGGCGCCGGGCGTCCGGCGGGTCGGTCCGGGTCGGTGAGCGGGCCGTCTCCGCTTCCCGTCCCGCCGACGCGCTGGCCGCCGGCGTCGCGCTCGTGCCGGCCGACCGGCGGGCGCAGGGGCTGTTCGCGGGCCTGAGTGCCCAGGACAACGTGCTGCTGCCGAGCGTGCGGACGCTGGCCCGGCGCGGTGTGCGGGCGCTCGGGGCCGAGCGGCGGGTGTTCGGCTCGCTCGCCGAGTCGGTCGGGCTGCGGCCCGTACGGCCGGGGCTCCCGGCCTCGGCGTTCTCCGGCGGCAACCAGCAGAAGCTGCTGCTCGGCCGCTGGATCAACGAGGCGCGGGCCGTCGACGTCCTGCTCCTCGACGAGCCCACCCAGGGCGTCGACGTCGGTGCCCGTCAGGAGATCTACGACGTCGTGTCCTCGCTCGCCGCCGAGCGCGGCACGGCCGTGCTGTTCGCCTCCAGCGACCCGGAGGAGGCGGCCGTGCTCGCCCACCGCTGTCTGGTGGTCGACCGGGGCCGGATCGTCGCCGAACTCTCCGGCGCCGGCCTCACCGAGGAGTCCCTGCTGGCCGCCGTCCACGACGCGGGACCGGCGGCCCAGGGTCCGGACCACAGCCCGGACGGCGATCCCAGCGCGTCCCCCGCCCCGTCCCACGAAGGAGCAGCATGACCACCGTGACCGCCGCCGAGCGCGTCGTCCCCGGCCCGCGCGCGCTGGCCGCGCACGGCCTCGCGACCCTGCGGCGCCATCCCCTGATCGTCGTCCTCGCCCTGCTGGTGGTCGTGTTCCAGCTGTCCACCGGCAGCTTCCTCGACCCCGGCAACCTGCGGGGGATCGCCACCGACGCGGCCGCGCTCGCGATCGTCGCCGTCCCCCTGGCCCTGCTCGTCATCAGCGGCTATCTGGACCTGTCCGTCGGCTCGACGCTGGCGCTCGGTGCCCTCACGGCGGGCTGGCTCGCGGGCGAGCGGGCCCAGTCGCCCGTGGTCGCCGTCCTCGGGGCGCTGGCCGTCGGCGCGGCGGTCGGCGCGGTGAACGGGGTGCTCTGCTGCTATCTGGGGCTGTCGCCGTTCATCGTGACGCTGGGCATGCTGGCGGCCGTGCGGGGCCTCGCCCAGCAGCTCTTCCCGCTGCCGCTGAGCGGCTTCGGCGACGGGTTCGCCTGGCTGGGCGGGGCACGGATCGCCGGGATCGCGGCGCCCGTGGTCGTCGCCGCCGCCGTCCTGGTGGCGGGGGCCCTGTTCCTGGCGTACACGCCGACCGGACGGCACGTGTTCGCCATCGGGGTCAACCGGGAGGCCGCGTACCTCTCCGGCATCGACGTCCGCCGTACGCCGTTCGCGCTGTTCGTCGTCACGGGTACGGCCGCCGCGCTGGCCGGGGCGATCAAGGCGTCCGTGCTGGACAGCGTGGTCGCGGGCACCTCGGGCACGGGCTTCGAACTGACCGTGCTCACGGCGGTGCTGCTGGGCGGGGTGGCGCTGAGCGGCGGCTCCGGTTCGGTTCTCGGGGTACTGCTCGGCGTGCTGTTCCTGGGATGCCTCCAGAACGGGCTGACACTGCTGAGCGTGCCGACGTTCTGGCAGCAGATGGCCCAGGGCGTGGCCCTGGTGGCGGGCGCCGCGCTCGCCTACTTCGGCCCACGGGCGACCCGGTGACCGTCGTCCCCCGCCCTCCCGGCCCGCACTCCCCCTCCCCGTCCCCCTCGTATCCGTATCCAGACACCTCGGAGAGGTCCTCGTGAGCGACACTTCCCCCACCCTCGTCCTGACCGGCGGTCAGGTCATCACCGTCGACGCCGGATTCACGGTCGCCGAGGGTGTGGCCGTGCGCGGCCGGGAGATCGTCGCGGTCGGCACGGACGCCGAGATGCGCGCGCTGGCCGGACCGGCGACGAGGATCGTCGAGCTGGCCGGGCGGACCGTGCTGCCGGGCATCAACGACTCGCATCTGCACGGCGCCGCGTACGCGCTGTCCAAGCCTCCGTTCGCCCTCGACGTCGGCCATCCGGCGGTCGGCTCGATCGCCGACGTCGCCGCGGTGGTGGGCGCGGCGGTGCAGGGCGCCGCTCCCGGTGAGTGGATCGTCGGCCTGGGCTGGGACCCCGGCTATCTCGCCGAGTGCCTCGCCGAGCCGGGCCGGCTCCCGCACCGCGCCGACCTGGACGCGGTGGCGCCCGACCACCCCGTCTGTCTGACCGACTTCTCGCAGCACATGGTGTGGGCGAACAGCGAGGCCCTGCGCCGTTGCGGGATCGACGCCGGCACCGAGGCACCCGACGGCGGGGTCGTCGACCGTGACGCCGACGGCTCGCCGACCGGCATCCTGCGCGAGGCCGCCGGCGTCCTGTTGCAGGCCGCCCTGCCCTCCCCCACCGTCGCCCGGCGCCGCCGGGCCGTCCAGCGCCTCGTCGCCGAACTCCACGCGCGCGGCATCACCAGTTACACCGAGCCGGGCCTCGGGCCCGGCGGCTCCGAGACCCTGTTCGGCGGGCTGAGCACCGACAACTGGACCGCGTACGCCGAACTGGCCGCGGCCGGCGCGCTGCACGTCCGGGTCAGTGTGCTGCTGCTGCCCGCGCCGATCGGCGGCTCCGCCGACGACGTCCGCAAGGGCCTCGCCGAGCTCCACCGCCCCGAGTCCGCTGACCCCCGGCTGCTGAACGCCATCGGCGTGAAGATCTTCGCCGACGGGGTGCCTCCGAACCGTACGGCCTGGATGAACGAGCCCTACCTCGACGGCGGCCACGGCTCCCTGTGTGTGCACGGGCGCACGCCCGATGTGCAGGTCGACGAGCTGTTCGACATGATCCGGGTCGCCCATGAGGCCGGCTACCAGCTGGGCGTCCACGTCACCGGCGACCGGGCCATCGATCTGGTGGTGGACGCGTTCGTGGCGGCGCAGGAGGCCGTGCCGCGCGAGGACGCCCGGCACTACGTCATCCACGGCGACTTCATCGGCGCCGACAGCCTCGCCCGGCTGGCCGCGCACGGCTACGGCGTCAACATGAACCCGGCCATCAAGTGGACGATCTCCGACCTGATGGCCGAGGTCGTGGGTCCGGAGCGGTCGGCGTACCAGTGGCCCGCGCGCTCGGCCTTCGACGCGGGGCTCGCGGTGTGCGCCAGTTCGGACGCGCCGATCACCGAGCCCGACTGGCGGCAGGGCGTCGCCGCGATGCTGCTGCGCGAGTCCAAGGCCAGCGGCCGGGTCAGCGGGCCCGAGCAGTGCGTGGAACTCGCCGAGGCGCTGCGGGCGTACACCATCAACCCGGCGCGGCAGGACTTCGCCGAGGCGTGGAAGGGGTCCGTGGAGGTGGGCAAGGTGGCCGACCTGTGCGTCCTGGACCGGCCGCTGCTGGACCTCGATCCGCACGAGATCACTCAGGTGCGGGTGGACATGACGGTGTTCGACGGCGGGGTAGTCTTCGAGCGCTGAGCACGGCCGTGGGGCCGGTGCCGCGTGTCGCGGCACCGGCCCTCGCCGTGTCCTCAGCCCGTCAACGCCTCCACCCGGCGCATGACCTCCTTGCAGAAGGCGCCCACGCCGTCGGGGTCGTCGATGAACTGGTTCGGCTTGACGCAGAAGGTCGTGAAGCCCTGTTCCAGCTGCTCCGGTATCGAGGCGAGGGCCGCTCCGAGGTCCGCCGGGGCGTGGTCGTCGGGGAAGACGGCCTGGGTGCCGCCGATCATCTCCAGGTCGGCGGCGTTCCGTCCGGCGGCGGACATCGCCTCGTCGAGCGCCTTCAGGTCGTCGGGGGTGGGCCGTCCGAGGGGGTGGAAGCCGTGGCCGTGGCGGACGAGCCGGCGCAGGACGGGGCCGTGCAGGCGCTGCCCGCCGAACCACAGCCGCGGGCCCTCGGGGCGGTACGCCTTGGGCTCGAAGTAGACGTCCCGGAAGGGGTAGTGCTCGCTGTCGTGGGAGATCGGGGAGGGGCCCCAGGCTTTCGCCCAGACCTCCAGGTGTTCGTCGAGCAGCCGGCCGCGCCTGCCGAAGGGCACGCCGAGCGCGTCGTACTCGTCCCTGCTCCAGCTGACCGTGGGCTGCACCAGCAGCCGTCCCTCGCTGAGCAGGTCGAGGGTGCCCAGCTCGCGGGCCATCAGCAGGGGGTGGCGCAGCGGAGCGAGGACGGCCGCGGCGGCCAGGCGCAGGCGCTCGGTGACGGAGGCGATGGAGGCGAGCAGCAGCAGGGAGTTGGGCCAGGGGGTGTAGGGGTCCTGGTTGCCGGGGAGGGCGTAGTCGCGGGGGTTGCCCATGATGCCGTCGGCGCCGGCGTCGGGGCCGAGCACGATGTGTTCGCTGACCATGACGGAGTCGAACCCGGCGTCCTCGGCCTCGCGGGCCCACCGTACGGCGGCGGGCAGGTCGGCCCGGCCGCCGGTCAGGGTCCAGTTCTCGCTGAGGACCAGCAGCATGCGGGGGGTGGTGCTCATGACGGTTTCCCTCTCCTCCGTACAATTTGATGCCGAATGACCGACCCACCGACCTCCGCACCGACGATTCGAGGAGCCCCCGTGCCCGGCCAGCGATCCATCACCGAAGCCGAGAAGCTCGCCGCGGCGAAACTGGGGGACTTCCCCATCCGCCGCGACCAGATGGCGGCGGTGGCGAACATCTACCGGGCCGCGTCGGCGGTGCGGCAGCACCTGGAGAACTCGGTGCTGCGCCCGTCCGACCTGACGTGGACGGCGTTCGTGGTGCTGTGGGTGGTGTGGGTGTGGGGCGAGTCCGAGACCCGGCACGTGGCCGAGGAGGCGGGCATCTCCAAGGGCACGCTGACGGGGGTCGCCCGCACGCTGGAGTCTCGTGGACTGGTGCGGCGGGCGGCGCATCCGACGGACGGGCGGCTCGTGCTGCTGGCCCTCACCGACAAGGGCGAGGAGCTGATGCGCCGGGTGTTCCCGGCCTTCAACGAGGAGGAGGCCTTCGTCACCGGGCAGCTCAGCGACACCGAGTGCAGGAGCCTCGCGGAGGGGCTCCGCAGTGTGGTGCTGCAGGTCGAGGAGCACGGTGAGGAGCGCCGCCGCACGCTGTTGAACGGTGCCGAGCCCGCGCCCCGGCGCAGCGGCCGGCGTCCGAAGGCGTGAGGCCCGCGCGGAGGGCGCACTCGTGTGTCCACGCGTCCGCCCTCCCATGTCGTTTGGATACAAACAAAGTAGGCAGGCGCGGAACCCCGGTCAAGGGCCGCCCGTAATTCGATTGCGGGGAGACCGCCCGCGGCCCCACGATCTGCGCATGTTCATCACCGATGCCTCCCTGCCCCTGACCCCGACCACCGCCTCGCCGGTGCGGGGCCGGCAGCAGTCCGGCCGACCGTGGGGACCGACACCGCCCCGGTCATGACGGCCGCGCTCGTCGCGGGGCTCCTCGCCGGCTATGGCATCGCCATCCCGGTCGGGGCGGTCGCGACCTATCTCGTCTCCCTCACCGCCCGTACGTCCCTGCGGACCGGAGCCTGCGCCGCGCTCGGCGTGGCCACGGCCGACGGACTGTACGCGCTGCTCGCCGCCCTCGGCGGTACGGCCCTCGCCGCCGCCCTGCAGCCGGTGCTGGCGCCCCTGCGCTGGGTCTCCGCACTGGTGCTCCTGGCGCTGGCGGTGCGCGGCGCGGTCACGGCCCTGCGTCAGTACCGCGCCGGACGGCTCGCCACCCGCACCCAGCGGGACCCGGTGAGCCCGGCCCGCGCCTACGCCGCCCTCCTGGGCATCACCCTCCTCAACCCCACCACCGTCGTCTACTTCGCCGCGCTCGTCCTCGGCAGCCGCGCCACCGACGCCGTCAGCCCCCTGGAACAGGGGGTGTTCGTCCTCGCCGCGTTCCTCGCCTCCGCGAGCTGGCAACTGCTGCTCGCGGGCGGCGGAGCGCTGCTCGGCCGGGCCCTGACCGGACACCGGGGGCGTCTGGTGACGGGCCTGCTGTCGAGTGCCGTGATCGTGGTACTGGCCGTGCTCATGCTGGTGCCGTCCTCCGGTGGCTGAACGATCCGGAGGACGGCGGGTCCCGGGCCCTGCCGCGGCCGCGGCCGCGGATGAAACCGGCAGGGGCCCGTGTTGAACACGGGGAGACGACCCCGATCACGACGACAAGGGACGGATGCCATGCCACTTGAGGGCGAGTACGAGCCCAGCCCGGCGCAGTGGGTGCGTGAGCAGGTCGAGCTGTACGAGAGCTCGGGCGGGACCCGGGGGACGACCTTGCGGGACACGGGCCTGCCGGTCATCGTGCTCACCACCCGCGGCGCGCGGAGCGGCAAGCTCCGCAAGACGCCGCTGATGCGGGTGGAGCACGGGGGACGGTACGCGGTCGTGGCCTCGCAGGGCGGCGCGCCCAAGCACCCGGTCTGGTACCACAACCTCAAGTCCGACCCGCTGGTGGAACTGCAGGACGGACCCGCGCGGCAGGAGCTGACCGCGCGGGAGGTCACCGGGGACGAGAAGGCCGAGTGGTGGGAGCGCGCGGTCGCCGCGTATCCGCCGTACGCGGAGTACCAGGAGAAGACCGACCGGGAGATCCCCGTCTTCGTGCTGGAGCCGGCGGCGGGGTGACGGCCCGCCGGGCTCCCGGCCCGAGGTGAGAAATGCCGAGAGCGCCGGGAGCGCTCGGAGCGCCGGCAGCGCGACGAAAATTCTTTCGAGCCCTTCGCATGACTGCCCGGCCACCGGGCACCCGGGTCTCAGGCCCCGCCGCGTTCCCCCGTCGCGGCGGGGCCCTCTCCTGCGCGCTCCCCCGGCCCCGTCTTCTCCGTCACGTCGAGGAAGATCTGGTCGGCCTCGGGGACGAGGTGGGCGATGGAGCCCTTGATGCGGACGGCGACCAGTTCCACCTCCTCGCTGTCCAGGCCCGGCACAAGGTCGACACGGGCGGCCACCAGCGTCGAGTCCAGGCCGAGCTGCATGGTGAGCAGACCCTCGACACTGTCGATCTCGGGCTGCGCCGCCAGCAGGGCGCGGATCCTCCGGCTGGCCTCGTCGTCGGCGGCGACCCCGATGAGCTGTTCGCGGGCGTCCCGGCCGAGCCAGTAGGCGACGTACACCAGCAGCGCCCCGATCGCGAACGAGGCGGACGCCTCCCAGACGACCTCGCCGGTCACCATGTGCAGGATCATTCCGGCGATCGCGAGGGTCACACCGAGCACCGCCGTGCCGTCCTCGGCGACCACCGTGCGCAGCGCCGGGTCCCGGAGCCCGGCGACACCGCCCTGGCCGCGCACCTGGTGCAGGGCGCGCAGCAGCGAGGCGCCCTCGGAGAGCAGGGCCACGCCGAGGACCGCGATGCCGGCGACATAGCCGTCGTAGGACTCCGCGCTCTCGGACGTCAGGGCGTGGAACGCCTGGTAGAAGGAGAAGCAGCCGCCCATCACGAAGATGCCGACGGCGGCCAGCAGCGACCAGAAGAAGCGCTCCTTGCCGTAGCCGAAGGGATGCCGGCTGTCGGCGGGACGGCGGCTGCGGCGCAGTGCGGCGAGGAGGAAGACCTCGTTCAGGCTGTCGGCGACCGAGTGGGCGGCCTCCGACAGCAGCGCCGGTGATCCGGCGAGCAGCCCGCCGACGGTCTTGGCCACCGCGATCACCAGGTTGGCCCCGAGGGCGACGAGGACGGTGATCCGCGTCCTGCGGTCCTCCCGCGCCTTGCTCCCGTCGTGGGTCCCCGGTCCCTGGAGCGCCGCCCCGTCCCGGTCGTCCGTCGTCTCCGTGCCTGCTGCTGTCCGCGTCACGTTCGCCGCTTGCCCCGGCCCGTGGCACTCACACCGTGGGTGTCGCGGAATTCGGGGAACTCTCCTCAGGGCATACGTATCCGCCACGCACCGGGAGGTCGGACGGCATGAGTGTCGGAGAGGGGAACGAGGCGTACGGGAGGGAACCGTTCAAGCGGTCCAGGAGCCACTTCACGGACCGGGTCACCGCCGACGGCCGGGACGGCCGGCCGGTGGAGGCGGGCCGTTACCGGCTGGTGGTCAGCCGGGCCTGCCCCTGGGCGAGCCGGGCGGTGATCTCCCGGCGGCTGCTGGGCCTGGAGGACGCGCTGTCGATGGCCGTGGCCGACCCGATCCAGGACGACCGCAGCTGGCGGTTCACGCTGGACCCGGACGGCCGCGACCCGGTCCTCGGCATCCGGTTCCTGAAGGAGGCGTACGACGCGCGGGAGAGCGACTACCCGGGCGGGGTCAGCGTTCCCGCGCTCGTGGACGTGCCGAGCGGGGAGCTGGTCACCAACGACTACCAGCAGCTCACCCTCGACCTCGCCACCGAGTGGACGGCCCTGCACCGCGAGGGCGCGCCCGACCTGTACCCGCGGGCGCTGCGCGACGAGATCGACACCGTCATGGCCGAGGTGTACGAGGACGTCAACAACGGGGTGTACCGGGCGGGCTTCGCCACCGGGCAGAAGGAGTACGAGGAGGCGTGCGCCGGGGTGTTCCGGCGGCTGGAGGCGCTGTCGGACCGGCTGTCCCGGCGGCGCTACCTCGTCGGAGGGACGATCACGGAGGCGGACATCCGGCTCTTCACCACACTGGTGCGTTTCGACCCCGTCTACCACGGTCACTTCAAGTGCAACCGCCGGAAGCTGACCGAGGACCGAGTGCTGTGGGCGTACGCCCGTGATCTCTTCCAGACCCCGGGGTTCGGCGACACCGTCGACTTCGACCACATCAAGCGGCACTACTACCAGGTGCACACGGGCATCAACCCGACCGCCGTGGTGCCGCTCGGCCCCGACCTGGCGGGCTGGCTCACGCCCCACGGCCGCGAGGACCTCGGCGGCAGCCCGTTCGGCGACGGGACGGCCCCCGGGCCGGTGCCCGCCGCCGAGGCCGTGGCACCGCAGGGCCGTCCCTGACCGGCGGCCTCACCGCACGCACGAAGGAGGACCAGATGTCCAAGAAGAAGAAGCTCCCGCTGGCCTACCAGCCGCTCGGCTTCGCCCTCGGCTGGGCGGGCGGTGCGCTGGCCTCGCTGGCGTTCCGCAAGACCTGGAAGCTGATCCGGCACGAGGACGACGCGCCCGACGCGCTGGACCGGGACCGCGGCTGGGGCGAGGTGCTGCTCGCGGCGGCCGTGCAGGGCGCGATCTTCGCGGTCGTGCGCAGCGCGGTGGACCGCACGGGCGCGAAGGCCATCGAGCGGTCCACCGGCGTGTGGCCGGCCACCGAGAAGGGCGGCCGGGACTGAGTCACGGGGCCGATGGCGTCAGCCCTGTTTCGGGGCCGTGGAGTGTTCGCGGCGCAGGGTGAAGGAGTGGCCGGCCGGGTCGGAGTAACCGCGCTCCTCGAACGGCCCGGCCGGCTCCTTGGTGTCCACCGGACGCCCGCCGAGCGAGACGATCCGCCGTTCGGCCTCGTCGAGGTCGTCGACGTAGAAGTCCAGATGGGCCTGGAGGGAGTTCTCGGGGCGGGGCCAGCTGGGCGGGGTGGCGTTGACGTCCCGGCGGAACGCCAGCCGGGCGCCGCAGGCCGCCTCGATCTCCACGCGGTTGGCGGTGGCGTCCGTCTCCTCGGCGTCGAGCAGCTCCTTGTAGAACACCGCGAGCTTCTCCGGCTCGGCGCAGTCCAGCACCACGAGGCCCGCCTGTACCAGTGCCATGTCTCCTCCGTACGGGATCCCGGGCGCGGGGGACGGTCCACCGCCGCCCATACGCTCCCCGGGTACCCGCCGGCTACAGATTCAGCCGCAGCGTGAGCGCCTGGGTGCGGCTCACCGGACGCTCGCCTCGCCGTCGCTCCCGCACACAAGCCCCCCGCAGGGTGCGTCGGTCATCGTCGTGGCGGTGGTCACAGGCCCACCTGGTGGACTTCCTGGACAGGCGTCCAGCTATAGTGGACATCCGTCCAAGAGGTTCGGAAGTTCCAGTGAGTTACGGAGACTGTTGACCATGGAGATCCTGGCGAACGTGCTGGTCGCGCTGGTGGCCCTGCTGCACGCGTACATCCTGGTGATGGAGATGTTCCTGTGGCAGAAGAAGCAGGGGATGTCCTTCCACGGGATGGACGCGGAGATGGCCGAGCGCACCGCCGCGATGGCCGCCAACCAGGGGCTCTACAACGGCTTCCTCGCCGCCGGTCTGGTGTGGGGCCTGATCGCCGGTGACCCGACCGGGTACCGGGTCCAGATCTTCTTCCTGGCCTGTGTGATCGTCGCCGGCGTGTACGGCGCCGCCACCGCCAACCGCCGCATCCTCGTCGCCCAGGCGCTCCCCGGCGCACTCGCCCTGGCCGCCGTCCTCGTCGCGGGATGACCCCGGAGGAACCCCGGAGCACCGAGGACCCCCGGGCCGCCCGCACCCGGGCCAGACTGCGCGGGGCCCTCCTCGACGAGTGCGCCACGCACCCCCTGCACGAGGTCAGCGTGGCCGCGCTGGTCCGCCGGGCGGGGGTGGGGCGGGCCACGTTCTACGTGCACTACCCGGACCTGGAGGCGCTGGCGGTCGACGCCTGCGCCGATGTCGTACGGGAGGCGGTGGAGGCGTTGCACGCCTGGCGGGGCCGCCCCGACCCGGTGCGGGCGCCGGCGGCACTGCCGGAGTTCTTCGCCGGACTCGCCCCGCACGCGGCCCTGTACCGCGCTCTGCTGGCGCCGGGCGGCGGCGGGCCGCTCGGCCTGGTCCTGCACCGGGACCTGCGCGCCTACAGCCTCCGTGAACGCGAACTGGCGGGGGCCGCGGACGCCCCGCTGGTGGCCTCCGCGGTGGCGGCCACCTTCGCCGGGGTGCTCGCGGACTGGCTGCACGGCCTCCTCGACGGCACCCCCCGGGAGATCGCCGACCAGGCGTGGCAGCTGCTGGTCGCCCTGCACCGCAGCCGCTGAGGGCACGGGCGTGCGACGGCCCTGTGGGGTGACCCGGTGTGCGGGTCACCCCCAGGGCCGGGGTCACGCGGGGAGGACGTGCCCCGGCGGGAGAGGGCTCCTCGGGACGCCGGTACGCGTCAGAACGTCAGCACGGGCTTGATGCTGCGACCGCCGCTCATGTCGGCGACGGCCTGCCCGATGTCCTCGAACCTGTAGCGGCTGATCAGCCGGTCGAGCGGGAGCTTGCCCTCCTTCACCAGCTGCACCAGGACCGGGATGGCGGTCTGGATCTCGTTGTCGCCGAGGGTGAGTCCGACGACCCGCTTGCCGCCCAGCATGCCGTTGACGTCGAGGGAGACCTCGGTGCCGAACGGCGGGGCGCCCACGATGACGAGGGTCCCGCGCGCGGCGAGGGCGTCGACGCCCTTGCGGAGCACGAAGACGCTGCCGGTGGTCTCGACGACACCGTCGGCGCCCCGGCCGCCGGTGATCTCCATGACCGCCTCGGTGATGTCGGCGACCTCACCGGCGTTCACCGTGTGGGTGGCGCCCAGCTCCTTGGCCAGGTCCAGCCGCTCACCGACCTTGTCGACGGCGATCACGGTGGTCGCGGGGGTGAGGGCCGCCGCCATCACGGCGGAGAGGCCGACGGCACCTGCGCCCAGGACGACGAGGGTGCTGCCCGCGCGGGGCTCCAGCACGTTCCAGACGGCGCCGACACCGGTCTGGACGCCGCAGCCGAGCGGGGCGATGGAGTCCAGCGGTACGTCCGGGTCGACCTTGACGAGACCGCGCTCGTCGACCAGGGCGCGCTCGGCGAAGGAGGACTGGCCGAAGAAGTGCCCGCCGAGGTCCTGGCCGTCGCGGCTGATGGTGCCGGTGCCGTCGGCCCGGCGTCCGCCGAGCAGGTTCAGCGGGAGCCAGGTGGCGCAGTACGCCGGGTGCCCGTCCCGGCAGTTCCCGCAGGTACCGCAGGAGGTGAAGGACAGGACGACGTGGTCGCCGGGCACGACGGAGGTGACGCCCGGACCTACGGCCTCGACGACACCGGCACCCTCGTGGCCGAGGACGCCGGGCAGCGGGAAGGGCAGCCCGCCGCTCGCGACCCCCAGGTCGGTGTGGCACAGCCCGGCGGCGACCATCCGGACGAGGACCTCGCCGCGCGCCGGCTCGTCGAGGACGACCTCGGAGAGAGTGAAGGGTGCGCCCCCGGACTCGACCACGGCGGCGCGTGTGGTGATGGACATGCTGGTGGACTCCTTGGCTTCCAGGGGTGCGCTCAGTCGAGCGAGACGACGACGGACTTGACCTTGGTGTAGGACTCCAGGGCCTCGGGACCGTACTCGCGGCCGAAGCCGGAGGCCTTCACGCCCCCGAAGGGCACGGCGGGGTCGAGCATCGGCCAGTCGTTGACCCAGACGATGCCCGCCTGGAGCCGGTCGGCGACGCGGTGGGCGCGGGTGAGGTTGGTGGTCTGGATGCCGGAGGCCAGGCCGTACGGTGTGGAGTTGGCTAGCTCGACGGCCTCGTCCTCTGAGTCGAAGGGCTGCACGGTGAGGACCGGCCCGAAGACCTCCTCCTGGACGACCCGGGAGTCGTTGCCGAGGTCGGCGATGACGGTGGGCTTGTAGTAGTAGCCGCCGTCCAGGTCCAGGCGCTCGCCGCCGCAGACGATCCGGCCGCCCTCCTTGCGGGCCAGCTCGACGTACTCCTCGACCTTCTTCAGGTGCCGCTCGCCCGCCATCGGGCCGATGACCGTCTCGGGCCGCCGGGGGTCGCCGATCGGCACACCGGGCACCGCCTCGGCGAGGATCCCGAGCACGGTGTCGTGGACCGCCCGGGCGACCAGCAGACGGGGGCCGCCCATGCAGAACTGGCCGGTGTTGAAGACGAAGCCCTTGATGATGGCGCCGATGGCCTTCTCGAGGTCGGCGTCCTCGAAGACGAGGTGGGCGGCGTTGCCGCCCAGCTCCATGGTGACCTGCTTCAGGCCCTCGCCGGCGACGCTCGCCGCGTGCCGGCCGGTCGCGGTGGAACCGGTGAAGGCGATCTTGTCGACGCCGGGGTTGCGCAGCAGCGCCTCGCCGGCGACCGGACCGGTGCCGGTGACGACGTTGAAGACGCCGTCCGGGACGCCGGCCCGCTGCAGCAGGTCCGCCATGTAGAGAGCGCTGAGCGGGGTCTCCTCGGCGGGCTTGTGCACGATCGTGTTGCCGGCCGCCAGCGCCGGGGCGATCTTGGAGCCGGCCAGGATCAGCGGGAAGTTGAACGGGGTGATCGCGCCGACCACACCGATCGGTCCGCGCCGGGTGTAGGCGAGGCGGTTGTTGGGGACGTCGCGGGCGGAGCCGTCCAGGGACCAGGCGAGCGAGGCGTAGTACTCGTAGTCGTTGGCCGCGTTCGTCACGTCCACGGCGTGCGCCAGGGTGATGGGCTTGCCTACGTCCCGGCTCTCGAGGGCGGCGATGTCGTCGGCGTTCTCCCGGATCAGCTCGGCCACGCGGTGCAGGATCCGGCCGCGCTCACGGCCGCTCAGACCGGACCACGTGCCGCTGTCGAACGCCTCGCGCGCGGCGCGCACGGCGGCGTCGACGTCGGCGGCGCCCGCCTCCGCGACCGTCGTGACCACCTGGCCCGTGGACGGGTCGATCACGTCGGTACGTGCCCCGTCGGTCGCGTCGAGCCACTGTCCACCGATGAACAGCCGTCCGGGCCCGCTCTCGAAGGTGGTCGTCATTGCCCACTCCTCAGCCTTGATCCAGCGTGATACAGCCCTGGGTCAGCGCCTGCCCAGCACCGATCACCAAGTTTTCAACCAACAGGAATCCTGTTGGTTCGCAGTTTCATTACACACAGGTTTCCTGTCAATGCCCTACGCTGATCGCATGGTCGGCACCAAGGCACCCCCCTCCCTCCTCTACATGGTCAAGCAGGTGGAGCTGATTGTCCGCTCGCACCTGGACGAGCTGGTGCGGCCGGCCGGCATCACGGCGCTGCAGTACACGTCCCTGACCGTGCTGGAGCGGCACGACGGACTGTCGGCCGCCCAGCTAGCCCGCGACTCGTTCGTGACGGCCCAGTCCACCGCGGATCTCGTGCGCAGCCTGGAGAACCGGGGCCTCGTGCGCCGGGAACGCAATCCGCGCAACCGGCGCGAGCTGCTGATCCTGCTGACCGACGAGGCGCGCGAGCTGCTCGCCCGCCTTGCCGAACCCGTGCGTGAGCTGGAGGAACGCATGCTCAGCGACCTCACCCCACACCAGGCCGACCAGTTCAGACAGGCCCTGTCCCGGGCCTGGCACGCCCTGTCGTAGCGCACTCCGGGCGCACCATGGGCGCACCTCGCGCGCGCTCCGCGCGAATCTCGGGACAGAATGCCTGAGAAATCAAAGACATATGTCAATCGAACATGCTGAAATTCACCCTGACGGGGGTAACTTGCAGAGCAGGGACGGGCGTTGCTCCCGGCCTGCCCTCATGTCCGTCCTCATTCAGTCCGGTTGGAGGCGATGCCGTCGTGTCGAGCGACCCCACACCGCCCGCGACCGGGCACCTGCGCGTCCGCACGGACCGCGGCCGTACCGTGCTCGAACTCCACGGCGAGATCGACATCGCGGCGGCCGTGGAGATCATCCCGCACCTCGACGCGGCGACGAGCGGCCCCGGCGCCCGGATCGTGATCGACCTGCGGCACGTCGAGTTCTTCGACTGCTCGGGCCTGCGGCTGCTCTACCGGGCCCGGCAGCGGGTGCTCGACCGCGACGGCGAACTGCGGCTGGTCTGCACCCACCCGCTCACCCTGCGCGTCCTCAAGGTCACCGGCCTGGCCCGGCTGCTGCCGCCCGCCCCCACGCTGGAGGCGGCCCTGGCACAGCCCGAGGCCACGACCGGCACGTTATGACCTTGCCGCCGCCCACCCTCTCCCCAGGGTGACCCTCCCGCTCACTCCCCCGGCGCGTCGAACAGGGCGCTGACGGACTCGCCGTTGTGGATGCGACGCACGGCCTCCGCGAGCGCGGGGGCGATGGACAGGATCCTGAGCTTGTCGGTGCGCTCCTCCACGGGCACCGGCACGGTGTTGGTGCAGACGATCTCCAGGATGTCGGGCTGAGCGCTCAGCCGCTTGAGGGCACCCGCCGCGAACAGCCCGTGCGTGCACGCCACCCGGATCGAGCGCGGCCCCAGCTCGCGCAACCGCTCCAGCAGCTCGACGACGGTGCTGCCCTTGGCGATCTCGTCGTCGAGGACGATCACATCCCGCCCGGCCACCTCGCCGATCACCGAGTTGATGCTCACCCGGTCGTCCGCGAACCGCTGCTTGGCACCCGCCGCCACCTGCGCCCCGATCATCCGCGCGAAGGCCGCCGCCTCCTTGGCGTTGCCCAGGTCCGGCGAGACGACCGTCGTACGCGACAGGTCGTACTGCCGGAAGTGGGCCGCCAGCTCGCGCAGCGCGTGCAGATGATCGACCGGCACCGAGAAGAACCCGTGCACCTGCGGTGAGTGCAGGGTCATGGCGAGGACACGGCCCGCCCCCGCGGACACCATCAGATCGGCGACCAGCCGGCCGCCGATGGAGATCCGCGGTGCGTCCTTCTTGTCGGAGCGGGCGTAGGAGTAGTGCGGCATGACCACGGTGATCCGGCCGGCCGAGGCACCGCGCGCCGCGTCGCACATCAGCAGCAGCTCGACGAGATGCTCCTGGACGGGCGCGACCAGCGGCTGCACCAGGAACACGTCCTTCTCCCGGCAGTTGGCCTGGAGCTGCACCTCCAGACAGTCGTTGGCGAAGCGGCTGACCCTCGACGGGCTCAGCGGCACCCCCAGGTGCGCGCACACCTCGTCCGCGAGCTCGGGATGGGCGCTGCCGGTGAAGACGGCGATGTCACGCACGGTCGGCTCCTCGTATGAACATGATCATTACGGGTTGCGCGGCTCATGCTACTGGCCGGCCCGTGAACGCCGATCCGATACGGACGCCCGGCCGGCCGCACCCACGAGCCGTGGACGATTGCGGACAAACACCAACTCGGCGTTCCCCCGGGGTCTTTGAGGGCATTCGTTGAAAGAGGAAGGAGGGCCGTCGAATGACGACGTCCATCAAGCGCACCCGCCTGCCCGGCTGGGCCAAGCTGCTCGCCGCCGTGGTCGTTCTGATCGTGGTGCTGCTGGCCGCGCTGCGGATGCTGGTCTTCGGGGGACTGAAGGACGTGTTCGGCACCGAGGAGCACGACCGCTCGGGGCCCACACTCCTGAAGTCCATCCAGGACATGAGCCGGTACGACGCCGCCTCGGGCAACTTCCAGGTGGTCGTGGACCTGGAGAAGGACGCCAAGTACCTGCCCGACGCGATCCGCGGCACCCGCACGCTCTACGTCGGCGCGGGCACCGTCGACGCCTATGTGGACCTCGGCAAGGTCGGCGACGACGACGTGAAGATCGACAAGGACCGTACGTCGGCCACCATCAACCTGCCGCACGCACGGCTGGGCAAGCCCGCCCTCGACACCGAGCACTCCTACGCCGTCTCCAAGCAGCGCGGGCTGCTCGACCGGCTGGGCGACATGTTCTCCGACAACCCCAACGGCGAACAGGCCGTGCAGCGGCTGGCCGTCAAGCACATCGGGGACGCCGCGAAGGACAGCAGGCTCACGGACCGCGCCGAGGCCAACACCACCGACATGCTCGAAGGGCTCCTGAAGTCCCTCGGTTTCGAGGAGGTGAAGGTGACCTACGGGTCCTGACGTCGTCCGCCCGCGGGTCCGCGTCCTCCCCCGGTTCGGGGAGGGCGCGCCGTACGCGGAATCGACCGCCGCCCACGCACGTGCGCGCCCTCCCACACGCTCCCGCTCCCGGGTGCCTCCCCAGCACCCCTCGAACGGGAGCGGGTCCCTGTCACTCCCAGCCCGGAGTGCCCAGGGCGGACGAGGGGAAACCCGCGGGATCGCGCGGACCGCTTCCCGCACACGTCGTCCGGATGGGAATCGAGGACCGCTTCAGGGGTAACAGCTTGGGGACAGAGGGCAGTTGACAACGGGAGGGTCGCATGGCCGGCACCACGGCACGTTCCGGTTCCACCACCTCCGGGCGCCGTGCTCCGGCGTCCGCGCGCGAACGCCGGCCGCTCCCGCTGCCCCTGCGGCTGCTGGCGATGGCACTGGCCTTCATGGCCATGGTGGCGTTCGGCGTGGTTCTGGCCGGGCTCACCCTCCAGCCGTCCCCGGCGTCGGAGGCGCTCACCCACAGCAACCTCACTCCGGGCAGCTCGCTGCAGCTCTACTGGCACCACCCCGACCCGCGCGACGCGCTGAAGCAGGTCGGCGGGAACATCCTGCTGGGGGTGCCGTTCGGCCTCCTGCTGCCGGTGCTGGCGCCCGGGGCGCGCGGTCTGCTGCGGGTCCCCGCGCTGACCGCGGTGGTGATGCTGCTGGTCGAGCTGGTGCAGGGCGCGCTCGTCACCGGACGTGCGTTCGACATCGATGACGTCATCCTCAACACGACGGGCGCGCTGCTGGGCTATCTGCTGCTGGGCCGGCGGCTCGGCCGGGCCGTGCACGCCCGCCCCCCGCGCGAGCCCAAGGCCGCGCCGGCCCCGCGCCGGGCGCCCGCACAGCGCAGGAAGTCGCCCGCGCAGCGGAAGTCCGCGTCCGGCCGCGCCTGGGCACAGCGTCTGCGGGTGGGCCGCCGCCGCGGAAGCGCTAGCGCGGCCTCCAAGTGAGTTTGTCGCCGCCCACCCAGCGGACCTCGTCGGGGTCGTCCAGGTCGTGGACGACGACGCCGTGGGCCGCCGCGGCCTGGAGGACGTCGGTCAAGGTCCTCGCCTCGCCGACCACCTCGCCGTCGATCTCCACGATCCGGAACGGCGGTGTACCGGGCTGCACCCCGAGCACCATGACCCGGGGGTGGGAAATGTAGGGGCTCGCGCTTTCGGTCATGTCCACAGCGTAGATCGGTTCCGGCCGCCGTGCGGGTACCCGGTGGCTGGGCGACGCTGGAAGCGGAAGGCTGGAGGTGCCATGGATCCCGTCGAGGCCCTGGACCGGATCGCTTTCCTGCTGGAGCGGGACCGGGCCCCCACCTATCGCGTCCGCGCGTTCCGGACGGCCGCGGCCGTGCTCGGGGCGCTGTCGGCGCGGGAGCTGGCCGAGCGGGCGGCGGCGGGCTCGCTGGAGGCGCTGAAGGGGGTCGGGCCCAGGACCGCGCAGGTGGCGCGCGAGGCGCTGGCCGGTGAGGTGCCGGGCTATCTGCGCAAGCTGGAGCAGGGGGCCGAGGCCCCGCTCACGGAGGGTGGTGCCGGCACCGGGCTGAGGGCGCTGATCAGGGGCGACTGCCATGTGCACTCGGACTGGTCGGACGGCGGCAGCCCGATCGAGGAGATGGGCCGCACCGCCGCGCGCCTGGGCCACGAGTGGGCGGTGCTCACGGACCACTCCCCCCGGCTGACCGTCGCCCGGGGCCTGTCCCCGGAGCGGTTGCGGGAGCAGCTCGACGTGGTGGCCGCGCTGAACGAGACGTGGGCGCCGTTCCGGCTGCTCACCGGCATCGAGTGCGACATCCTCGACGACGGTTCGCTGGACCAGGAGCCGGAGCTGCTGGAGCGGCTCGACGTGGTGGTGGTGTCCGTGCACTCCAAGCTGCGGATGGACGCGCGGGCGATGACCCGGCGCATGGTCGCCGCCGTCCGCGACCCGCACTCGGACGTGCTGGGGCACTGCACGGGGCGGCTGGTCACCGGGCGGGGGCGCCCCGAGTCGGAGTTCGACGCGGAGGCGGTGTTCGCGGCGTGCGCGGAGACGGGGACAGCGGTGGAGATCAACTCCCGGCCCGAGCGGCTGGACCCGCCGCGGCGGCTGGTACGGGCCGCCGTGGCGGCGGGCGCGCTGTTCTCCATCGACACGGACGCGCACGCGCCGGGGCAGTTGACCTGGCAGGTCCACGGATGCGCGCGCGCCGAGGAGTGCGGGGTGCCGGCGGAGCGGGTGGTGACCACCTGGGGGGTGGAGGAGCTTCTGGGGTGGGCCCGGGAACGGGAGGCTCCCGGTCGGGTGGGGGCCGTGGATGCCTAGGCCACGGCAGTCCGGGGCAGGCGGGCGGTCTCCGGGAATGTTCCAGGAATCAGGAAGGTGAGCCGATGAGCAGGGCTGCTGTGTTCGATGTCGACGGGACCCTGGTCGACACCAATCATCTGCACGTCGTCTCCTGGTGGGAGGCGTTCCGGCAGGGCGGCCATCAGGTGTCCATGCACGACGTGCACCGGGCGGTGGGACTGCCGTCCGGTGATCTGATCACGCATCTGCTGGGTGAGGAACGCGATCCGCGGGAGAAGGACGCGCTGAGCGCGGCGCACAAGGCGTTGTACGGGACGTACGTCGACCGTCTGCCCGCGCTGCCGGACGCCGGGCGGCTGCTGCGGCGGCTCGCCGACCGGGGCTGGAGCGTGGTGCTGGCGACCTCGGCGGGCGGACCGGAGCTGGCCGCGCTACGGCGGGCGATCGGGGCCGACGACGCCATCACGGCGACGACCAGCGCGGACGACGTCGCCGAGGGCAAGCCCGCGCCGGATCCGGTCGAGCAGGCCCTGGAGCTGGCGGGCGCGCGGGCGGAGGAGTCGGTGTTCGTCGGGGACACGGTCTGGGACATGCGGGCGGGCGTCCGGGCGGGGGTGCGCTGTGTGGCGGTGCTCTGCGGCGGCGTCCCGAGGATCGAGCTGGAGGCGGCCGGTGCGGAGGCGGTGTTCCGCAATCCCGCCCATCTGCTGGCCGCACTGGAGGAGAGTCCGCTCGGGCGGGAGGAATGACCTGGTGACAGGTGCTCCGGCCGGGCTTGCGGCACGTGACGCAGATCACCGGCAATGTCCGGATACGCAGGGAACACCCCCTGGTACTTTCCCGTTGAACCAACCGTGGGTGTGGACGGGACAGTGTCCCCGGGCCTCACCTTTTGCCCACAGGGACGATCGTTCGGCTGAAGCCCTGTGGAGCCTTTCGCCGAGAGGCGACCGCCGTCCGCACCCACGCACAGACCGCCCCGACCGCGATTCCCCCGTCCCGGTCGGGGCTTTCCTCTTGCTCCGGCTCGTTCCGCGCCGTCCGGGCGCCGGATTCCTCCCGGCCGCACCGACGCGCTCGACCGGACGGGCGGTGTGTCCGGATATGACCGCGTGCTTCCGCGGGGCCCGGGTACTCGTGGGCGGCCCTGGAGGGACGAAGCGCGCGAGGGGAGTCAGCGGTGAACGGAGAATCCGGCGGCAGGGTCGTGGTCACGGGGGCCACCGGCAATGTGGGGACGAGTCTGGTGCGGCTGCTCGCGGAGGACGAGCGGGTCGGTGAGGTGCGGGGGCTGGCCCGTCGGGTCCCCGACATGGCACCGGCGAAGACGGACTGGTCGGCCGTGGACCTGGGGGCCGAGCAGACCGATCTGGTGAAGGAGTTCGAGGGGGCGTCCGCGGTCGTCCATCTCGCCTGGGCGTTCCAGCCCACGCACGACCCGGCCTCGACGTGGCGGACCAATGTGCTGGGCAGCATCCGGGTGTTCGAGGCGGTGGCGGCGGCCAAGGTGCCGACGCTGATCCACGCCTCGTCGGTCGGCGCCTACTCACCGGGGCCGAAGGACCGCGCGGTGGACGAGTCGTGGCCCACCCACGGCTGGCCGGACGCCGCCTACTGCCGGGAGAAGGCTTATCTGGAGCGGGCCCTGGACTCCTTCGAGCACGAGCATCCCGGGGTGCGGGTGGTGCGGATGCGGCCCGCGTTCCTCTTCAAACGGGAGTCGGCGAGCGAGCAGCGCCGTATCTTCGGCGGGCGGTTCCTGCCGGGGCCGCTCGCGCGGCCGGAGCTGCTGCCGTTCCTGCCCGACATTCCCGGGCTGAGGGTGCAGACCCTGCACACCGACGACGCCGCCCGGGCCTATGTGCTGGCGCTGCACGGCGAGGCCCGCGGCGCCTTCAACCTCGCGGCGGAGCCGCCCGTGGACGCGGCGCTGCTCAGCGAGGTGCTGGGTTCCCGTCCGGTCAGGCTGCCCCGGGCCGCGGTCCGCTCCGCGGTCGCCGCCGCGTGGAACCTGCGGCTGCTGCCCGCCTCCCCGCACCTCTTCGACGCGGTGCTGCGGCTGCCGCTGATGGACTGTTCCAAGGCCCGTGACGAGCTGCGCTGGCGCCCGGAGCGCACCGCGGTGGAGGTGCTGGAGGAGTTCCTGGAGGGGCTGCGGCAGGGCGCCGGGGCGGACACCGAACCGCTCCGGGGGCGGAAGGTCGGCTGACCGCGCCGACCGCCCCGCGGCCCTGCGGACGGTCCGGCGACATGACGGCGCCTCCCCGGGTCCCACCGGGGAGGCGCCGAGTTCCACGGGACCCTTCGCGAGGTGCGAGAGAGCGGGCCGATGCGTCCGGCCCGCGGCCCCGCGAGGAGCCCGTCAGCCGGACGGCTCGTCGGGTACGGGCTGTTCGGGATGGACGGCGCCCGATCGCGCCTCCCCCTGGCGGCCGGTACCGGCCTCGTCCGTGTCGGGCACGTCGGCGTCCTCCCCCGCCCGGCCCCCGTCCCGCTCGTCGCCGCCGGCGCGGCCCGGGGCCACCTCCCACGGGTCCTCGCCCTCGTGCGCCTGCTGATCGGGCATGTCCCTCGGTACGGGGTCCGGGTGCTCGCCGGGACCCTCCAGCCGGTGATCGGTCACGGCGTGCTCCTTCCCGCTCCGGTGGTGCGCCGCACGCGTTCCTGTTTCCGTCGGCGCGCCGCACGCGGGTACCACGGTGTGATCGGCACAAACCCGGGACCGTCGCGGTCCGTGCGGTCAGGACAGGGCGCGCAGCTCCTCCAGGGCCGCCGTGAGACGCGGCGCCACCGACTCCCGTCGCCAGGCGACGTCCCCGTCGTCCAGGGCACGCGGCACCACCTCGACCAGCATGATCAGGTAGAGGTAGCTGCGGTAGAGGGCGTAGCGACGGCGGGCCGACGGCGTGAAGTCGATCTCGCCGCCGGTCTCCTGGTAGCCGGTCAGGAAGTCGTCGTCCCGCCGGATGTCGTCGAGCAGCGCGAGCGAGACGAGATCCGCGACCGGGTCGCCCCAGAACATGCGCTCACCGTCGATCAGGCCGCCGACGCGCGGGGTCCGCCCGGGCTCGACGAGGATGTTGCCCTGCCACAGGTCGAAGTGGACCAGGCGTGGCACGGTCACGTCGTCGAGGGCGTCGTACGCGGTCCGCGCCGTGCGGGCCACCTCGTCCACGGGCAGGGGCAGCCAGGCACGGAAGCGGCGGGCGTCGGCGAGCACGCCGTCGTAGATCGCGGCGAAGGCGGTGCGCCAGTCGGCGGCGAGGGGACCGAACGTGCCGGACGGGTAGCCGAAGCCGGGGCCGGTCACCCGGTGGAGGCGGGCCACCAGCCCGCCCAGTTCCCGGCGCACCGGGCCCTTTTGGGCGGGCTCCAGGGCGCCCCAGTCGCCGCCCGGGCAGTGGGTGAGCAGGAGATGCCGGCCGGCCGGGGCCGACTCGTCGAGGGCCGCGGCGACCACCCGGGGGGCGGGGACGCCGACGGTCGCGGCGGCCCGGCAGAACTCGGCCTCGGCGCCGAGGAGTTCGCTCTCGTAGGCCAGGCGGGGCGTGGTGGACGGCGGGGGGATCTTGAGGATCAGCCGGGTGCCGTCGGTCAGGCGCAGCTCCTCCACCGTGTTGTACGTGCCGCCGCCGAGCGGCAGCCGTTCGGCGAGGCTTTCGGGCGCCAGCCCCGCCCCCGCCAGGACCAGCCGCGCCCGCTCTCCCTCGTCCACCCGTGTCCCCCCTCGTCCCGTCCGGCCGCACGGCCGACGGGCCCACTCTGCCAAATCCATTGGCCTCCCGTCAGAGGTGCGAGTAGTTTAGGCGAAAACCTAGTATCCCTAGGTTCCTGAGACGCGACTCCCCCGGAGGACACCCCATGAAGCCCCTCACCGAGCAGGACATCCGCGGTTCGTTCGTCAACTGCTCCAAGGGCGAGGCGAAGCGGATCTCGCTCCCTCGTGATCTGGAGCGACGGCCGTGGGACGACCTGGACTTCCTCGGCTGGCGGGACCCGGGCGCGCCCGACCGCAGCTACCTCGTGACCGAGCGGGCGGGACGGCCGGCCGGTGTCACCCTGCGTCTGCCGACCGAGCGGCGCGGCTTTCTGCACCGGAGCATGTGCTCGCTGTGCCTGACGACCCACCGGGGCGGCGGTGTCTCGCTGATGACGGCGCGCAAGGCCGGCGCGGCCGGGCGCGAGGGGAACTCCGTGGGGCTCTACATGTGCGCCGACCTGGCCTGTTCGCTGTATGTACGGGGCAGGAAGGCGCTCGACACGGGGAGCCGCTTCGAGGAGACCCTCAGCACGGAGCAGCAGATAGCCCGGACGGTGGGCAATCTCTCCGCGTTCCTGGACAAGCTGTACGACTGAGGCGGGCCGCGGGAGCCGCCCCGGGGCCGCCTCCCGGCCCTCCTGCCAGGTCACCCGGGGGACTGCCGTCCCCGGTCGGGAGTTCGGTGGAGCCCCGGAGCGGGAACAGCGCAAGGATGCGAGACGTACGTGGTGTGTGGGACCTGATCGGCACGAGGGTCGCCAAATGGCGGCAGGACCCGGTGATCGTGCAGGCGGTGCGGTCGACGGCGGCCGCCACGGTGGCCTACGTGGTGGCGCTGCAGCTCAGTTCGGAGCCGGCGCCGCTGACGGCACCCCTGACCGCCCTCCTCGTCGTGCAGGTGACCCTCTACTCCACCCTGGTCATGGGCGTCCGGCGGGTGAACTCGGTGATCGCCGGGGTGGTCGTCGCCATCGGTTTCAGTGTCCTCGTGGGCCTCACCTGGTGGAGCCTCGCCCTGATCATCCTGGCCTCGCTCGCGGTGGGACACGCGGTGCGGGTCAGCGAGTTCGTGCCCGAGGTGGCGATCAGCGCGATGCTGGTGCTCGGGGTGACCCGGGTCGGCGACACGGCGTGGGACCGGGTGCTGGAGACACTGATCGGCGCGGGCGTCGGACTCGCCTTCAACCTGCTGCTCGCTCCCCCGGTGTGGGTGGAGGCCGCCGGTGAGTCCATCGAGGACCTGGCCCGGCGGATGCGGCGGCTGATGATCCGCGTCGGCGAGGAGGCCGCGGGCCACACCCCGGCGGAGGCCGCGGCGGCCCGGCTCCACGAGGCACGGGAACTCGACTTCGACATCGTGGAGGTCGACGCGGCCCTCAAGCAGGCCGAGGACAGCCTGAAGCTCAATCCGCGCGTACGGGAGGGGCTGCTGAACCGGGTCGTGCTGCGCACCGGACTGGACACCCTGGAGATCTGCACGGTGGTCCTGCGGGTGCTGGCCCGCACCCTGACCGACCTGGCCAAGGAACGGGAGCCGGATCCGCTGTTCGTCGCCCCGGTGGGAGCCGCCGTCGAACAGCTGCTCGCCGAGATCGGCGACGCCGTGGTCAGCTTCGCGGTGCTGGTGACGACCGACGTCAGCACCAGTGCCGAGTCCGCGGAGGACCGGCTCACCGCCGAGCTGTCGGCGGCCACCGCGACCCGCGACAAGCTCGCCCAGCTCCTCCTCGAAGAGGTCCAGCGGGACGCCCGCCAGTGGCAGCTGCACGGCGCCGTCCTGACGGAGGTCAATCGCATCCTGGACGAACTGGACACCGAGCACCGCTCCAAGAGGCTGCTGGAGGAACTCGACCGCTGCACCCGCGAACAGCGCGAGCGCTCCCCCCGGCTCACGCGCCTGCGCGACCGCGCGCGCCGCATCCCGCACCCCCTGCGGCGGAACCGCTCCGGCCCCGCCGGACGTGCTACCGGTCGTACCGGGTGACGTCGTACCGAACGACGAGGCACCACGCGAGATCGAGGGGAGCGTACGGAATGGCCGAAGGCACCGTGCGGATCGACGGGACGACGCTGTGTCTGCCGGGAGGGGTGCGGGTGCGCTTCCAGCGCACCCTGCGGCTGCCGGAGACGGGCACCCACCCGCTCCCGCCCGGTCTGGGCGACTTCCCGATCCGGCGGGTGGAGGACTATCCGCAGACCGTGTCCGCGGAGATGCGGGCGCGGGGCGGGGTGATGCTCCCCGTGTATCTGCGCGAGGCCATGTGGCTGCACTTCGGCGGCTGCACCGAACCGGCCGCGCTCCAGGTCGGCGTGGGCAAGGTGTGCGCGGTGTCGGGCAAGCCGTGGAGCGGCACCCTCGCGCGCGACCCGCAGAACTACGTGGTCGTGCCCCGCCAGCCGTGGCTCGACGGCATCAACTCCGGCAAGGGCACGGTGAAGCAGTTCGTGGCCGTCCCGCTCGGGCTCGGCGCCACGGTCGAGGGCCAGGTCACCGGCGAGGAGGTGTTCGGCGGGGTCCAGCTGCAGTCGTTCCCGCTGAACGACGAGCAGCTCGCCGTGTGGCGGCGGGAGGAGCGGCGGCGCGCCGAGCAGGAGACGTCGATCGGTCTGGTCGGCGGTGGGGGCCTCTTCGCCGGCACGGGCCAGGTGCCGATGCCGCCGCCGGGCGCCGTCCCGATGCCTCCCCCGGGCGCGGCTCCCCCGCCGCCCCCGTTCAGCGGGTTCGGCGCGCCCGCCCCGGGGGGCGCGCCCATGCCTCCCCCCGCGCCCTACGGGGCGCCGGCGCCCGCCGCGGCCCCGATGGCCGCCGCACCCGCCGCCGCGCCCCGGGCGCAGGCCGCGATGGGACTCGGTGTCGGCGGCTCGATGCGCCAGGAGGTCTACCGGGACACCTGGCCGCGCGGCAGCTGGGCGAAGACGCCCGCCGGGCGGGTCTTCGTGCATCTGGTCACGCCGCCGGAGTGGCGCCGGATCACCGGGGAGGCCCCGCCGCCGTCGCCGGTGGACCGGGCCGCGTACACCCAGGCCGGGCTGCCGTGGTTCGACTACTACGACGAGGACGGGGCCGCCCACGATCTCGATCCGGCCGACGCGCTCGGCACGGTGAAGCCCGTCGGCGACTGGCTCGGCGACGACCTCGACCCGTGGCAGGCGCCCGCTCCCGGCCAGGTGAAGCCGCTCGGTGACGCGCCGGGCAAGCCCGTCCGGGACGGCGACTGGTAGCCGGAGGGAGACCGGTCCGACGGACGGCACGAGGACGGCGGCGGGCGGCGCGGGGTGTGCGCCGCCCGCCGCCGCCTTTGCGCGCGGGCGCCCGTACCCGTCAAGGTGGTGACGGACCGGACCGGCGACACCCGAGGTGCACGCATGACGAGTGAGGCGGCGGACGCGAGGCGCGGCCGGAGCAGGCGCAGTGTCCTGGGGCTGCTGGCGGGAGCGGCCGTACCGGCCGCCCTGGCCGGGTGCGCGGACTCCGGCGCACCGGCCGGAGCGGCCTCCTCCTCCGCGCCGAACGCGCCGACGGCCCCCTCGACGGGGACGGAGGCCGGGGCGGCGACGGAGGCCGCGACCGCCTCGCCCTCCCCGGCGCGCACCGGGCCCCGGCCGCTCTACATCGGCACCTACACCTCGGCCGAGGGCGGCGGCACCGGCATCGGCGTGGCGACGTACGACGTCCCGAGCGGCCGGATCACCGGCGGGGGGACGATCACCGGCGTCGCCGACCCGTCGTATCTCGCCGTGCACCCGGACGGCCGGACGCTGTACGCCGTGAACGAGCGCACGCGGGGCGGGGTGACCGCCGTACGCCTGGCCGACCGCAGGGTCCTCGGCACCCGGAGCAGCGGCGGCGAGGCGCCCTGCCACCTGTCGGTGCACCCGGGCGGGCGGTGGCTGCTGAACGCCGACTACGGCTCGGGCAGCGTCGCCGTGCACCCGGTGGAGGACTCGGGAGCGCTGGGCGAGCGCACGGATCTGGTGGTGCACCGCAGCCCGGCGCCGGGTCCGGGGCAGGACGGGCCGCACGCGCACCAGATCATCACCAGCCCCGACGGCGGTCATGTCCTCGCCGTCGACCTGGGCACCGACACGGTCTACACCTACCGGCTGGACGAGTCCCGGGGCACGCTCACCGAGGTCTCCCGGGCGGGCACCAGGCCGGGCGCCGGGCCCCGGCACCTCACCTTCCATCCCGGGGGCCGGTACGCGTATCTGGCCAACGAGCTCGACAACACGGTCGTGGTCTGCGCCTACGACCCCGGCAGCGGGCGGCTCACCCCGGGCGACCCGCAGTCCACGGGCACGGGAGCGGGCACGAACTATCCGGCGCAGCTGGTCGTGACGCCGGACGGCTCGTACGCCTATCTCGCCAACCGGGGGCACGACAGTCTGACCCGCTACGCCGTGGAGGCGGACGGCGCACGGCTGAGGCTGCTCGACACCGTGCCGGTGGGCGGGGCCTTCCCGCGCCAGATCGCGCTGTCGCCGGACGGGGGCCTGCTGTTCGCCGCGCTGCAGCGGTCGAGTGCCGTCAGCGTCTTCCGGGTCGAGGCCGGCAGCGGTGAACTGCGGCGCGCGGGCGGGGCGTTCGCGTCACCCGTCGCCGTCTGTGCGCTGCCGCTGTAGGGCGCGGGGGCAGGACGCGGCGCTCGCCTGCGCGAGCAGGGCGTGCATGCGCTCGGTGAGCTGCGCCAGGTCGTCGGCGGGCTTGTGGAACGTCAGGCGGACGTCGCCGTCGCCGCGGGCCCGCTCGACGCGCAGGGTCAGGCCGTGCCGGTCGACGGCGAGCGGCCGGACGCGGACGGCGCCGTGCAGGCTGTCGTGCGGGACGAGCCGGGTGAGGCGTTCGACGGCGTCGGGGTGCGCGTCGGCGAGGTGGGCCAGCAGCCGGGCCTCGGCGGTGACCAGCGGATCGGGCTCGGCCGCGGCGAACTCGTCGGGGTCGACCAGGACGGCGCCGGAGGGCTCGCGCAGCACGATGCGGGTGGGCCGGAACTCCAGGTCGCCGTCGACGGGCGTGAACCAGCCGGCGATCCACAGCCGGGCCCGGATGCGGCCGCGCACCGGTACGGGCGCCACGTCGGCGAACTCCAGCACGGCGGACGGCTCGCCGCGCGGCGCGCAGATCGCGGCGGCGACCAGTGTGCTGTCCTCGGGGACGCGCAGGGTCACCCGGCCGTCCTCCGTGACGCCGTGCGCGCCGACGAACTCCTCGCGGCCGCCGTCGGCGGTCACCGCGCAGGACCACGCCGCGGCGAGCACCGAACGGGCACGCTCCGCCGCGGCGGGCGCGGCCGTCCAGGTGTGACGGTCACCCATCCCAAACCTCCATTAGGTAAGCCTTGCCTAACTTATCGAAGATCGGGGCGTACGCCAACCACCACCGGACCGTTCCACGAAACTCTTCACTCCGCCCGCGCACCCCGGAACCCGGCCGCAGGACCCGGTTCAGGGCGTGAGCACGCCGAACAGCGCCCGCGCGCACAGGTCCCGCACCTGCTCACGGGAGAGTTCCGCACCCCGCAGCCACTCCAGGCAGACGGCCGTGGTGAACGCCAGCCACCCGCGCACGGCGAGCCGCATCTCCGGCCGCCCGTCGAGGGCGGCCCGGAACTCGGCGTCCGAGGCCAGCGCCGCCAGGATCTGCGCCTCCTGCACCGCCAGCGCCCGCTGGTAGACCCTGCGCACGGCCTGGTCCCCGGTGGCGTCGGCCCGGTGGAAGGCACGGAAGCCGTGGGCGTGCTCCTCGACATGGGCGAGGAAGGCGTCGAGCCCGTTGGCGAGCCGCTCACGGGCCGACCGGCCCGGGGCCGGCGTCATGATCCGCAGCATCCGCTCGCTCTCGCGCTCCACGACGGCCGCGAAGAAGTCCCGCTTGTTCGGGAAGTAGTGGTAGAGCAGGCCGCGGGAGACACCGGCGATCTCGGCTACCTGCTCGATCCACACGTCGTCGTACGGGCTCTCCGAGAAGAGCCGGGCGCCGACCGCCAGAAGCTGCTCCCGCCGCTCCTCGGTACTGAGGCGTCGACGCGGGCGCTCTCCCTGCCTGGCTGCCATGACGGTCACCTTACTTGACGTGGATTCAACAACGGGACGAGACTGGGCCCACTATTGAACCCGAGTACAACAGCCGCGACGGCCCCCGGGCACGCCGTGCGCGCGAGGGAGATGTGGTCATGACGGCGACGACAGCGGCCACGGCGATCAGCGGCTTCCGCAGCGCCGAGCTGGGCTGGCCCGAACTCCACCGGATACCCCACCCGCCGTTCCGGATCCCCCTCCTCGGCGACGTGCTCGGCACCAACGTGCGCACGCCGGTCCAGGAGTCGACCCGGCTCGGGCAGCGCCTCGGCCCGATCTTCCGGCGGAAGGCGTTCGGCAAGGAGATCGTGTTCGTCGGGGGCGCGGAACTCGCGGCCGAGATGGCGGACGAGGCCCGGTTCGCCAAGCACGTGGGCGTGGGGGTCGCCAACCTGCGGCCGGTGGCCGGGGACGGCCTCTTCACCGCGTACAACCACGAGCCGAACTGGCAGCTGGCGCACGACGTCCTCGCCCCGGGCTTCGGCCGGGAGGCCATGGCCGGCTACCACCCGATGATGCTCGACGTCGCCGAACGGCTGATCGAGCACTGGGACCGCGAGGAGACGGCGGGCTCCGCCGTGGACGTGCCCGGCGACATGACCAAGCTGACCCTGGAGACGATCGCCCGCACCGGCTTCGGCCACGACTTCGGCTCCTTCGAGCGCACCCGCCCGCACCCGTTCGTCGCCGCCATGGTCGGCACCCTGACCTACGCACAGCAGCGCAACGTCGTCCCCGACCCGCTGGTCCCGGTGCTGCTGCGGGGCGCGGCCCAGCAGAACCGGGCGGACATGGCGTTCCTCGTCGAGACGGTCGACGCGGTGGTGCGGGCCCGGCGCTCCCCGGGCGGTGGCCGGGGCGCCGGTGACGGCGACCTCCTCGACCGGATGCTGGAGACCGCCCACCCGGAGACCGGCGAGCGGCTGTCCGCCGAGAACGTCCGGCGCCAGGTCATCACCTTCCTGGTCGCCGGGCACGAGACCACCTCCGGCGCCCTGTCCTTCGCCCTGCACTACCTCGCCCGGTACCCGGACCTGGCCGCCCGCGCCCGCGCCGAGGTGGACCGGGTGTGGGGCGACGCGGCGCGGCCCGGCTACGAGCAGGTCGCCAAGCTGCGGTACGTGCGCCGGGTGCTGGACGAGGCGCTGCGGCTGTGGCCGACCGCGCCCGCCTTCTCGCGCGAGGCCCGCGAGGACACCGTGCTGGGCGGGGTCCACCCGATGCGGCGGGGCGCCTGGGCACTGGTGCTGACGTCGATGCTGCACCGGGACCCGGAGGTCTGGGGCGCGGACGCGGAGCGGTTCGACCCGGACCGCTTCGACGCGGCGGCCGTACGCGGCCGGGCCCCGCACACCTTCAAGCCGTTCGGCACGGGGGCGCGGGCCTGCATCGGCCGCCAGTTCGCGCTCCACGAGGCGACGCTGGTGCTGGGCCTGCTGCTGCGCCGGTACGAGCTGACCCCGGAGCCGGGGTACCGGCTGCGGGTGGTGGAGCGGCTGACGCTGATGCCGGACGGGCTGCGGCTGCGGGTGCGGCGGCGGGCGGGCGCGGGGACGGACGCCCCGCGGACTCCGTCGTCGCCGCCGACGCCGTCCTCGGCGCCGTCAGGCCGTCCAGTGACCGGGGCGGGTGAGTGACGCCGGGAGCCGGGTCCCGGCACTGCCGCGTGCCGACTGGAGCTGGGGCTGGGTCAGGAAGAAGGCACCGGTCAGGTCCGCGTCGGTGAGGTCGGCGTCCCGGAGGTCGGCGCCGATCAGATCGGCGCCGCGCAGGTCGGCTCCGGTGAGGTCGGCCGCTATCAGGTAGGCGCCGCGCAGGTCCGCCCCGCGCAGATCGGCACCCCTGAGACGGGCGCCCATGAGGTCGGCGCCGCGCCGGTTCTTCTTGCGTCCGGCGCCCGCGCGCATGAGGGCGCTGACCCGGAGCAGCAGCTCGTTGACGCGCTGCCGGTGCGCGGCGACGTCCAGCTCGCCCAGTTCCTCGGGTGTTCCCCCGGCCAGCCGCTCGGTCTCGGCGCGCATCCGGCGGAGGTCGGCGTGCACCGGGCGGGCGGCGGGGAGCGTCAGCGCCTCGGCCAGGTACCGGAGCAGCTCGTGGAGCTGGCGTACGACCGGGAAGACGTCGAACATCCGCCGGGCGTGCTCGGGGCCGCCCGCACGCCAGCTCACGCCCCCGAAGGTGACCTGCGAGACCCGCTGTCCGGCGCCGAAGCAGTCGTAGACCGTGCAGCCGCCGAAGCCCTCGGCCCGCAGCCGGGTGTGGATGCCGCACCGGAAGTCGTCCCCGAGGTTGCCGCACGCCCTGCCCGCGGGCTTGTCGACGGCGAAGTCCGCCGAGGCGGCGAAGGGCAGGGCGACACAGCACAGGCCGAAGCAGTTGCCGCAGTCCGCACGCAGGTCGTGCAGTTCGTACCGGCCCACGGCATCGGCGGATCCTTGTTCCATACGGTCACCCTAACCACGACTCGCCGGGCGGCCCGCCGGCCCGGCTCCTCAGCGCGGGAACACCTCGAAGGCCACGGCCGGCCGGCCGCCGAACCGCTCCCCCGTGGTCCGGGCGACGCCGGTGAGGAAGTCACGCACGTACGTCTCCGGCTCCTCCTTCGTCAGCACCTCCAGGTAGGTGCGGTGTTCCAGGAGGGAGGCCACCGCGCGCTCCAGCCCGGCCGTGGCGTCGACAGCGTGGGTGGGGCTTGCGGAACCGGCGACGGCGACCCAGCGGACGCCGTCCCAGGGCTCAAGCCCCTGTTCGACGAGTTCGGGGAAGATCCAGCGGTTCCCGGCGTCCCCGGCGGCGTCCAGGGTGGCTCGGCCCACCGCCACATGGTCGGGGGTGTTCCAGGCGACGCCGCCCCAGGTGTCGCGGTGGTTGAGGGTGATGAGCAGCTCGGGGCGGTGGCGGCGGACGGCCGCCGCGATGTCCCGGCGCAGGGCGGGCCCGTACTGGACGACGCCGTCCTCGTGGTCGAGGAACTCCACCCGTGTCACGCCCACGACGGCCGCGCTCGCGCGCTGTTCCCGCTCCCGCAACGGGCCGCACCGGGCGGGCTCCAGGGTGTCGATGCCGGCCTCGCCGCGTGTCGCGAGGACGTACGAGACCTCGCGGCCCTCGTCGGTCCACGCGGCGATCGCCGCGGAACAGCCGTACTCCAGGTCGTCCGGGTGGGCCACGACGGCGAGGGCGCGCCGCCAGTCGTCGGGCATGGGCGCGAGCTGCTCGGGCTGGTCCTTCTGCGGGTCCGTCATAAACGCACATTGACATGCTCCTCGCGCTGAGGGCGAGGATTCTGGCCTTCCTTGACTGGTTGCCGTGCCGCTAAGCGGCACGGTTTCCGGTGCGGAATCCGTGGCTTCCTGTTTCTTCGCGCTGTGCCGGGATCGCTCCCGGTCCTACCGGCGCTCCGCAGGCCGATGCCGCCAGTCCGGCGGCCGTCTTGATGTTGATCGCGGCATTGTGGTCCCGGTCGTGGACGGTGCCGCAGGTGGCACAGGTCCATTCCCGGACGTTCAGGGGTTTGGGCCCGTCCACGGCGCCGCAGGCCGAGCAGGTCTGAGAGGTCGGAGTGAACCGGCCGATCTTCACCAGGGTGCGCCCGTACCGTCCCGCTTTGTACTCCAGCATGTGCAGGAACGACGACCAGCCCGCGTCGAGGACGGACTTGGCCAGGCGGGTGCGTGCCAGTCCCGCCACCGACAGGTCCTCCACAGCGATCCCTTGGTTCTCGGAGATCAGCTTCGTGGAGAGCTGGTGGTGGAACTCACGGCGGGCGTCGGCGACCTTGGCGTGAGCGCGGGCGACCTTCATGCGGGCCCTGGCGCGATTCCTGGATCCCTTCTGCTTGCGAGACAGCTCACGCTGGGTCTTCTTGAGCTTCTTCTCCGCGCGGCGCAGGAAGCGCGGGGAGTCGGTCTTTGTGCCGTCGGACAGGACCGTGAAGTGGGTCAGGCCCAGGTCGATGCCGATGGTGCGATCGGTTTCGGGCATCCGTGTCGCGTCGGCGTCCGGGTCGGTGTCGATGACGAAGGAGGCGAAGAACCTGCCGGCCGCGTCCTTGATGACGGTGACCGAGGTGGGAGTGGTAGGCAGCTTGCGGGACCACTTCACCATCACCGCGCCGATCTTCGGCAGGTTCAGGCGGCCGCTGTCGGTGAGGTGCCAGCGGGCGTTGGCGGTGAACCGGATCGACTGCCGGGCGTCCTTGCGGGACTTGAAACGGGGTGCGCCCAGTTTCGATCCCTTGCGGGTGCCCTTGAGGGAGGCGAAGAAATTCCTGTAGGCGGTGTCGGCATCCCGCAGGGACTGCTGGAGGACGACTGCGGAGACCCGGCCCAGCCAGGCGCGCTGCGGCGTCCGTTTCGCCTCCGTGATCAGGCGCGTGGACAGCTGACCGGCCGTCGGGAACGGCTGCCCGGCATCACGGGCGTCCTCACGGGCACGCACGGCGTCGTTGAACACGACGCGTGCGCACCCGAACGCCCGGGCCAGAGCGGCCTGCTGAGCTGCGTCGGGGTACAACCTGAAGGCGTACCGGAGCTGCATGACGATCACACTAGGCACGTCGAACCCACGCCGCCATCGGGAACATGCGAACGATCCGTCACCGTCACGAAGCAGGGTCCGGCTCCGCCGGAACGACACCGCGACGCTCCGCATCGCGACCACGAGATTCGCTTCACCTCCGGCCTGAAGGCCGGAGCACTACGAATGATGTCCGGTAGCCGCGGCGTTCACGCCTCGTCACGGGCCAGGGCCAGCAGCCGGTCCAGCACCCGCGGTCCGCCGGCGCGTACGCCGTCGTGCTCGAACTCGTCGGTGACCCAGGTGCGCAGTCCCCGGACGGCACGGGCGGTCCTCAGGGAGTGGTCCGTGTCGACGTACATGTCGTCGTGGTAGACGGCGGCGGCGACCGGGACCTCGTTGCGGGCCAGGCGCTCCGGGTCGTAGAGGGGCGACCAGCCCCGGTCCTCGGCCAGGCTCCGCGCCGTCTCGCGCAGCGGGCGCAGGGCGGGGTCGTTCTCGAACATCCAGGGGTGCACCGATTCGCCCGTGAAGAGCAGCGGGCCGTCGCCCGTCAGCGTCTTGGCCGCGTCGAACTGCGGGAGCTGCCCGCGCACCCGCTCCGCCGCCCAGTTCGTGGGGCCGGGGTCCTGTCCGTAGCACGCCTCGTGCAGGAGCGCGTAGAGCGGATGGCCCGCGTACGACAGCAGGCCCTGGACCTCCTCCTGGAAGGCGTCGGAGAGGGTGTGCCCCGCGGGGGTGCGGACGAAGGCGTCCTCCAGCAGGAAGTGCAGCCGGTGGCTGCCGTCGCCGCGGCCGAGGAGGATGCCGAGGGACTGGAACGCCTCGACGGTGAGGCGGTAGCCGTTCGGGAGGACGGTGTCGTGCCGGAGCAGGTGCTCGGCGATCCGCCGGGCCCGCTCGACGTCCTGCGGGTAGCGGGCGTAGTGCGCGGCGACCTTGCGTTCGATGCGCGGGAAGGCGGCCCGGTAGACGTCCTCGGCGGTCGCGTCGAGGGAGGGCAGTCCGCCGGTGATGACGACGCTGCTCAGTCCCTCGGGCGCCTCGGAGAGATAGGCGACCGCGCAGAAGCCGCCGAAGCTCTGGCCGAGGACGGTCCAGGGGGCGCCGCCGGTGACCTCCGGGCGGATGGCCTCGCAGTCGCGGACGATGGAGTCGGCGCGGAAGAGGGCCAGGTAGTCGGCCTGTTCGGCGGGGCCGCCGCGCAGCGGGAGGGTCTGGCGGTTGGCGGGGGTGGAGGCACCCGTGCCGCGCTGGTCGAGCAGCAGGACCCGGTACTCCTCCAGGGCCCTGCCGAGCCATGCCTCGCGGCCGACGAAGCGGTTGGCGCCGAAGCCGGGGCCGCCCTGCAGATAGACCAGCCAGGGCAGTTCGGCGGTCGCCCGGTCGCTCGCGACGACCTCGCGCGCGAAGAGCTCGATCCGCTCCCCCGCCGGGCGGTCGTGGTCGAGGGGGACGGTGAAGCGGCGGTCGGTGAGGACGACACCGGGCTGCCGGTAGCTGACGGACAACGGGGCTCCCTGAGCGGACGAATTCCAGGCCGTGGTCCAGTCCAGCACAGATTCTCCGCCGGGCCGACCCCGTGGATCAAGAAAGTGCCGGGACCCGTCCTGAACGGCCGGTCAGCGCGCCGAGAGGCTGGAGCGCCGCACCACCAGTTCCGGCTGGAGGACGACTCTTCGGTGCTCGTGCCGCACCGGCGCCGTCTCGGCCTCGGTCTCCTCCAGCAGGAGTTCGGCCGCCAGCGCGCCCATGGTGACCGCGGGCTGCCGTACGGAGGTGAGGGGGACGGCGGCCGCGGCGGCGAACTCGATGTCGTCGTAGCCGACGATGGCGAGGTCGTCGGGGACGCTGACGCCGGCCGCGTACATGGCCTGGAGCACGCCGAGGGCGAGCAGGTCGTTGGCGCAGAAGACGGCGGTGGGGCGGTCGACGAGGCCCAGCAGGCGGGCGCCCGCGTCCCGGCCGGCGGCCACGTCGAGGCGCTCGGTGGGCAGCTCCCGCAGGGCGTCGGCGCCGAGCCCCGCCTCGCGCAGCGCGTTGAGGGCGCCGGTACGGCGGTCCCGGACCTGGTTGAAGCCCGCCGGTCCGCTGACGTACGCGAGGGAGCGGTGCCCGGCGTCGATCAGGTGCCGGACGGCCAGGGTGCCGCCCGCGACGTCGTCGACGGAGACCGAGCACTCGGTGGTGCCCTCGGCGACCCGGTCGACGAGGACGAAGGGAATGCCGTGGCGGCGGAACGCCGCGATGTTGCGCCCGGTCGCGTCGGCGGGGGTGAGCAGGACGCCGCGCACCCGTTGTTCGGCGAACAGCGAGAGGTACTCGGACTCCTCGCCCGCGCTCTGCGCGCTGTTGCAGACCATCACGCCGAGTCCGGCGTCGCGCGCGGCCCGCTCGGCACCGCGCGCGACGTCGACGAAGAAGGGGTTGCCCATGTCGAGCACGAGCAGCCCCATGATCCTGCTCCGCCCGGCCCGCAGCTGGCGCGCCGACTCGCTGCGGACGTAGCCGAGGCGGTCGATGGCGGCCAGCACCCGGGCCCGGGTGCCGGAGGCCACCGAGTCGGGCCGGTTGATGACGTTGGAGACCGTGCCGACGGAGACTCCGGCGGCTGCGGCGACGTCCTTGATACCCACCGGCTGCGACATCGGACGGGGACCTCCAGGAAGGTACGGAGCGGCGGGCATACGTTCACATTACCGTCGCCGTCACACCGGGAACGGCCCGGCGGAACACGGGAATGTCGCCCTTGTACGGGGTCAGGCGGGCAGGGCGAAGTCGACGACGCGGAGCGCCGAGGGGGTCGTCCCGCTGGACTTCACCTGGTACATCACGGACAGCACATTGTCCTGGGCGATCCGGCTCTCGTCGAACACCACCTCGCCGAAGGCGTTGAGGCCGGAGCCGTCGTACAGGATCGTCCAGTCGGTGTGGCCGGAGGCCGCCGAGGCACCGGCGATCCGGCCGAAGGGGAACAGCGCGTAGGCGTTGTTGTACTTGTCCATCACCAGCTTGGTGCGCTGGCTGGAGTTCAGCGGCACCGGTATCTCGGTCTTCGTCCAGGGACCGGAGGCGCTCTTGCGGACGAGGAACGCCCTGCCGCCTGCCGTGCGGTCGGCGACGTAGTTCGTCGTGCACTGGCCGAAGCGGCCGGGGACGTAGCTGATGATGGCGTGCGGCCGGCCCGCGGAGTCGGTCCACTGGCTCTCCTGGTTCATCAGGGAGTGGTCCGGGTTGAGGGCGTCCACGACGAGCCCCGCGTCGGTGACGGCGACCTTGTCGGAGCCGCCGGTGGTGCCGACGACGGTGCCCGCGTTGTTGCGCCAGGTGCGGCCGCGGTCGTCGGAGTAGACGTAGCCGGTGTCGTGGTTGGTGATGCCGCCGCCGTTGCACATCACGGCGCCGTTCTGCTCGCGCCAGGTGAACAGGGCGTGCAGGCGGCCGTTGCGGTCGTAGTCGATGCCGTGCAGGTACATGTTGCGGGCCGTCGAGGAGCCGTGCTCGCTGGTGTACGTGCCGGTGGAGGACGTCCACTCGCCGAGGTTCGTCCAGGAGGTGCCGTCGTACTCGGCGAGGGCGTTGCGGCCGTTGCCGGAGATGCCGGCGCGGTAGCTCAGCTGGAGCTTGCCGTCGGGCACGGAGACGAACTGCGGGTAGGTGAACTGCGAGGTGAGCGCCAGTCCGTCGAGGGTGGACTGCGGGGCGCCGAAGCGGCTCGTGGTCCAGCTCAGTCCGGTCGGGTTGTCCAGGAGGCCGGCGACGGACTTGACGTAGGTGAAGCCGTCGCTGTGGGAGTCCATGTTGAGGTGGAGCCGGCCGTCGGCCTTGGAGACGCCCATGGAGATGACGTTGTGGGAGTCGTTGTAGCGCAGGGTGTGGCCGACCTTCACGGTGGACCAGGTGGAGGAGCCGAGGACGCGGCGGCCGACGACGGCGTTGCGGTCGGCGGTGTACCAGACGGCGTACTGGTGGCCCTTGTGGGTGAGCAGGGCGTTCTTCTGGAACGCGTTGTTGTTGACCAGGCCGTCGTAGGAGACGAAGTAGATCGCCTGGCCGTCGAGGAGGGTGTTGCCGGTCTGGCGGACGGACGGGCCGGGGTCGGCGGCGCTGGCGGTCGCGGCGCCGAGGGCGGGGGTCGCCACGGCACCGGCGAGGGCGGCGCCGAGCAGCGTGCGTCTCTTCATCTCGGGGGACTCCGTTGTCGTGCGAAATGGGAGGGGGGAGGTGCTGCGGTGTCGGGGTCAGGCGAGGTGGAACACCTCGGTGAGGGGCTTCATGGCCTCGTCGGGCCGGGCGCCGTCGAGGGACTCGAAGAACGGCGCCATCTCCTTCTGCCAGCGGGCGTTGACCTCGGCGGCCTCCATGCCGGCGAGGGCCGCCGGGAAGTCCTCGGTCTCCAGGTAGCCGACGAGGAGGCCGTCGTCGCGCAGGAAGAGGGAGTAGTTGTGCCAGCCGGTGGCCGAGAGAGCCTGGAGCATCTCCGGCCACACGGCGGCGTGCCGCTCGCGGTACTCGTCGATCCGGTCCTGGCGGACCTTGAGGAGGAAGCAGACGCGCTGCATGAGAACCGCTCCTGGGGTGAGGGGGGTGGCTGGGACCGGGGCCCAGGGATCAGAAGTCGAACTTGTCGATGTTGTCCTTGGTGAAGACGGTCGGCTTGCCGAGGCTGATCACGCCGTCCTTGCCGATGGTGTACTCGCCCATGTCGCCGGCGGTGAAGGTCTCGCCCTCCTTGCCGGTGATCTGGCCGGAGACCAGCGCCACCGCGGTACGGGCGGCCAGCTCGCCGAGCTTCGCCGGGTCCCACAGCTCGAAGCCCTCGACCGTGCCGTCCTTGACGTACTTGCGCATGTCGTTGGGGGTGCCGAGGCCGGTCAGCTTGACCTTGCCCTTGTACTTGGAGCCCGACAGGTACTGGGCGGCGGCCTTGATGCCGACCGTGGTCGGGGAGATGATCCCCTTCAGGTTCGGGTACTCCTGCAGCAGGCCCTGGGTCTGCTGGAAGGACTTCTGGGCGTCGTCGTCGCCGTAGGCGACCTTGACGAGCTTGACGTCCTTGTACTTGGGGTCCTTGAGCTCGTCCTTCATGAAGTCGATCCAGGTGTTCTGGTTCGTCGCCGTCTGCGCGGCGGACAGGATCGCGATCTCGCCCTTGTAGCCGATCTGCTCGGCGAGGAGCTGGACCTCGGTGCGGCCCAGGTCCTCGGCGCTGGCCTGCGAGACGAAGGCGTTGCGGCACTCCGGCTTGGTGTCGGAGTCGTAGGTGACGACCTTGATGTCGTTGCTCATGGCCTGCTTGAGCGCGGTGCACAGCGCGCCCGGGTCCTGCGCGGAGACGGCCATGGCGTCGACCTGCTGCTGGGTGAGCGTGTTGACGTAGTTCACCTGGCCGGAGGTGTCCGTGGCGCTGGAGGGGCCGACCTCCTTGTAGCTGGAGCCCAGCTCCTTCAGGGCCGCCTCGCCGCCCTTGTCGGCGGAGGTGAAGTACGGGTTGTTGACCTGCTTCGGCAGGAAGCCGACGGTCAGGCCCTTCTTCAGCGCGGCGTTCGGGTCGGCCTTGCCGGTGGCCGCCGCGGAGGCGGAGTCGTCCTTGACGTCGCTCTTGGTGGTGCCACCGCAGGCGGTGACGGCGAGCGCGAGGGAGGTGACGGCGGCGAGAGCCGCACAGGAGCGACGAAGGGTTGCTCTGCGCATGGCGGGGGTTCCTTTTCGAGGAGGAGTGGTGTCGTGCCCCGGAGAGGGGCACGGGGTGGTACGGGTGTGCGGCGTCCGCCGCGGGGGCGCGGCCGGCCCGGAACGGCCGGCGGCTCGTCGGCGGCCGGTCGTCAACCGGTCTTCGCGACGGGATCGGGCCCGGACGGCCGCCCGGCCCGGGCGAGGGCGATCTGCTTCGCCACCCGGGGTCCGAGGACGGACAGCACGAGCAGGACGCCCGTGACGACGATCTGCGACTGCGCCGAGACGTCCTGCAGGCTCATCACGTTCTGCAGGGTGCCGAGCAGGAACACACCGGCGATCGCGCCGCCGAGGGTGCCCTTGCCGCCGTCGAAGTCGATGCCGCCGAGCAGTACGGCGGCGATGACGGAGAGTTCGAGTCCGGTGGCGTTGTCGTAGCGGGCGCTGGCGTAGTGCAGCGCCCAGAAGATGCCGGTGAGGGAGGCCATGAGGCCGGTCACCGTGAAGAGGATCAGCTTCTGGCGCTTGACGCGGATGCCGGTGAAGCGCGCGGCCTCCTCACTGGCGCCGATCGCGAACAGGGAGCGCCCGAACGGGGTGGCGTGCAGGGCGATCACGGCGATGACGAGCAGCACCAGGAAGGGGATGAACGCCCGGGGGACGAAGCTGTCGCCGATCCGGCCGGCGGCGAAGTCCAGGTACTGCGTGGGGAAGTCGGTGACCGCGTCGGAGCCGAGCACGATCTGCGCGATGCCCCGGTAGGCGGCGAGCGTACCGATGGTGACGGCGAGGGAGGACAGGCCGAGCCGGGTGACCAGCAGGCCGTTGATCAGTCCGCAGACGACGCCGAGGAGCAGGCAGATCGGGATGATCGCCTCGATGGTCAGGCCCTGGTTCCACAGGGCGCCCATCACCGCGCCGGACAGTCCGGCGGTGGAGGCGACGGAGAGGTCGATCTCGCCGGAGACCACCAGGAGGGTCATCGGGAGGGCGACCAGCGCGATCGGCAGGGTGTTGCCGATGAGGAAGGACAGGTTGAGCGCGTTGCCGAAGCCGTCGACGGTGGAGAAGGACAGCAGGAGCACGACGACGAGCGTGGCGCCGACCGCTGAATCCCACCTTTTCAAGGCGGACCAGCGGATCGCGCGGGAGAGGGATGACTCAGCCATGGCGGGCGTTCCTCTTCTTCAGGGCGGCCGCCACCCGCAGCGCGACCACACGGTCCACCGCGATGGCGAGGATGAGCAGGACGCCGTTGATGGCCAGGACCCACACCGAGCTGACGCCGAGGGCGGGGAGCACGCTGTTGATGGAGGTCAGCAGCAGGGCGCCGAGGGCCGCGCCGTAGACGCTGCCGGAGCCGCCGGTGAAGACGACGCCGCCGACCACGACCGCGCTGACGACGGTGAGTTCGTAGCCGTTGCCGGTGCTGGAGTCGACGTTGCCGAAGCGGGCCAGGTACAGCGCTCCGGCGAGGCCGGCGAGGGCGCCGCAGAAGGTGTACGCGACGAGGATCCGCTTGCGCACCGGGATGCCGGCCAGGCGGGCGGCCTCCGGGTTGGAGCCGAGGGCGTACAGCTCGCGGCCGCTGCCGAAGTGCTTCATGTAGTACGCCGTCGCGACCAGGACCGCCACCGCGATCAGCGCGAGGTAGGGCACCGCGGAGATGCCGCCGGAGCCGAAGTCGACGAACCCGTCGGGCAGGGCGGACGCGGTGATCTGGCTGGAGCCGACCCAGATGGAGTCGATGCCCCGGATGATGTAGAGCGTGCCGAGGGTGACGACGAGGGCCGGTACCTGGCCGAGGCTGACGAGCAGGCCGTTCAGCAGGCCGAAGCCGATGCCCATCAGGATGGCCAGCGCGACGGCCACGACCGCGTTCCCGCCGCCCTGGAGGTAGGTGCCGGCGGCGAAGGCGCTGATGCCGAGGGTGGAGCCGACCGACAGGTCGACGTTGCGGGTGATGACGACCAGCGACTGGCCGACGGCGACCAGCACCAGGATGGTCGCGTTGAGCAGGAGGTCCTTGATGCCCTGCTCGGTGAGGAACTCGCTGTTGCCCAGCTGGGTGACGACGATCATCACCAGGAAGACGACGAGGATGGCGAGTTCGCGCATCTTGAAGACGCGGTCCACCAGCCGGGTGCCGCTGGACTTCGGCACCTCGGCGACGGGGGTTTTCTCGGGGGTGGTCACCGTCATGCGGCGGCCCTCCCGGTGGCTGCGGCCATCACGGTTTCCTCGGTGGCTTCGGAGCGAGGGATCTCGGCGGTGAGCCGGCCCTCGTGCATCACGAGCACGCGGTCGGCCATACCGAGGATCTCGGGCAGGTCGGAGGAGATCATCAGCACGGCCACGCCGTCGGCGGCGAGCTGACTGAGCAGGCGGTGCACCTCGGCCTTCGTACCGACGTCGATGCCGCGGGTGGGCTCGTCGACGATCAGCACCTTCGGCCCGGTGGCGAGCCACTTGGCGAGGACGACCTTCTGCTGGTTGCCGCCGGACAGCGTGTTGACGGTGTCGGCGATCCGGGCGTACTTCACCTGGAGCTTGACGGCCCAGTCGAGGGCGCGGCTGCGTTCGGCGCCGCGGTCGACGAGCCCGGCCCGCACGGCCGTACGCAGTCCGGTGAGGCCGATGTTGCGCTCGATGGACATGTCCATCACCAGGCCCTGGGCGCGGCGGTCCTCGGGGACGAGGGCGAGTCCGGCGGCCATCGCGGTGGACGGGGCGCCGTTGGTGAGCGCCTTGCCGTCGAGGTCGACCTCGCCCGCGTCCCAGCGGTCGATGCCGAAGACGGCCCGCGCGACCTCGGTGCGGCCGGCGCCGACGAGGCCGGCCAGTCCGACGATCTCGCCGCGGCGGACCTCGAAGGAGACGTCGGTGAAGACGCCCTCGCGGGTCAGCCGGCGCACGCTCAGCGCGACCTCGCCCGGCGCGACCTCCTGCTTGGGGTACAGCTCCTCCAGGTCGCGGCCGACCATGCGGCGGACCAGGTCGTCCTCGGTCATGCCCTCGATCGGTTCGCTGGAGATCCAGGCGCCGTCGCGCAGGGTGGTGACCCGTTGGCAGATCTGGAAGATCTCCTCCAGGCGGTGGGAGATGAACAGGACGGCCGATCCCTGCTCGCGCAGGGTGCGTACGACTCCGAAGAGGCGGGCCACCTCGCTGCCGGTGAGGGCGGCCGTGGGCTCGTCCATGATCAGGACGCGGGCGTCGAAGGACAGCGCCTTGGCGATCTCCACGATCTGCTGGTCGGCGATGGACAGGCCGCGCGCCGGGCGGTCGGGGTCGAGTTCGACACCGAGCCGCTGCATCAGGGCGAGGGTCGCCGCATGGGTGGCCTTGTGGTCGATGCGGCCGAGGGCGCGCCGCGGCTGGCGGCCCATGAAGATGTTCTCGGCGATCGAAAGGTCGGGGAAGAGCGTGGGCTCCTGGTAGATCACGGCGATGCCCGCGTCCCGGGCGTCGGCCGGGCCGTGGAAGACCGTGGGCTCGCCGTCGAGGAGCACCTGACCGGAGTCCGGTCGGTGCACCCCGGCGAGGCTCTTGATCAGGGTCGACTTGCCCGCACCGTTCTCCCCGGCGAGTGCGTGCACCTCGCCCGGGAACAGTTCGAGGGACACGTCCCGCAGGGCGCGTACGGCGCCGAAGGACTTGGAAACGCCCTTCAGCGCGAGAACGGGGGCCGGACCCGTGTCGGACCGGTGGGTCATGGGGGCTCCTCGACGACGGCAGGTGGCTGGCGGAGAAGCCGCCTCACTCCGTCGTGAAAGGTTTCAACTAGGTTGCCGGGACGTTAGGCACCCCACGCATGTCACGTCAATGGGTTCCGGTCGAAATTCTTTCGATAGAAGGGGTCACAACAGGGTCACGGAGAACGGCGTGGAGCCCAGGGGTTGACAGTCCGGCGAGCCGCTCATAGTTTCCGTTGCTGAATCGTTTCAGACATCGAAGCCGGTAGGAGCCCTGACGTGACCGAGCTCGCCGCGGTGAAGGCCGCCCTCAAGACCCAGGCCGTCGAGACGCCGTCGTGGGCGTACGGAAACTCCGGAACGCGCTTCAAGGTGTTCGCCCAACAGGGTGTTCCGCGCGATCCCTGGGAGAAGCTGGACGACGCCGGGAAGGTCCACGAGTTCACCGGTGTGGCCCCGACGGTCGCGCTGCACATCCCGTGGGACAAGGTCGAGGACTATGCGGCGCTCGCCAAGCACGCCGAGGAGCGTGGCGTGCGACTGGGCGCGATCAACTCCAACACCTTCCAGGACGACGACTACAAGCTGGGCAGCGTCTGCCACCCGGACGCGGCGGTGCGCCGCAAGGCCGTCGACCATCTGCTGGAGTGCGTCGACATCATGGACGCGACCGGGTCCCGGGACCTGAAGCTGTGGTTCGCGGACGGGACGAACTATCCCGGCCAGGACGACATCCGTGCGCGTCAGGACCGGCTGGCCGAGGCCCTCGCCGAGGTGTACGGGCGACTCGGCGACGACCAGCGGATGCTGCTGGAGTACAAGTTCTTCGAGCCGGCCTTCTACACGACGGACGTGCCGGACTGGGGCACCGCCTACGCCCACTGTCTGAAGCTCGGGCCCAAGGCGCAGGTCGTGGTCGACACCGGGCACCACGCGCCGGGGACCAACATCGAGTTCATCGTGGCGACGCTGCTGCGCGAGGGCAAGCTCGGCGCGTTCGACTTCAACTCCCGCTTCTACGCGGACGACGACCTGATGGTCGGCTCCGCGGACCCGTTCCAGCTGTTCCGGATCATGTACGAGGTCGTGCGCGGCGGCGGCTTCACCCCCGAGGTCGCGTTCATGCTCGACCAGTGCCACAACATCGAGGCGAAGATCCCGGCGATCATCCGCTCGGTGATGAACGTGCAGGAGGCCACGGCCAAGGCGCTGCTGGTCGACGGGGACGCGCTGGCCGCCGCCCAGCGGGCCGGGGACGTGCTGGAGGCCAACGCGGTCGTGATGGACGCGTACAACACCGATGTGCGGCCGCTGCTGCGTGAGGTGCGCGAGGAGATGGGGCTGGACCCCGAGCCGCTGCAGGCGTACCGCCGGTCCGGGTGGGCGTCGAAGATCGTCGAGGAGCGGGTGGGCGGGGAGCAGGCGGGTTGGGGAGCCTGATCCGCTGCGCCGGCCTGACGCCGAGTGCCGCGTGACCGCTGCGCCGGCTGACGCCGAGTGCCGCATTTCGTCTGCCGAGTTCCGTCGGATGCGGGCTGCGGGCCGGTTAGTGGCTGGTCGCGCAGTTCCCCGCGCCCCTAAAACCCCAGGCCCCGCCGGCTTGGAAGACCACGACCTCGCGGGCCTGGAAGGCCAGGGGCGCAGCCCTTGCTTTCCAGGGGCGCGGGGAACTGCGCGAGGAGCCCCGCTCACCCGCACCCGGCAACGCACCCCGACCCCCGAGCTGAACCCCGCACCCCGCACCGCGTACCCGTACCCCGTCTCACCGTAAGGATTGATCACGCATGGCGACCCATCCCGAAGCCGCAGCCCTGCTCGCCCGGTCCCGTCGGCTCGGTGCCGATCCCCGGAACACCAACTACGCCGGCGGCAACACCTCCGCCAAGGGGACCGACACCGACCCCGTCACCGGGGGCGAGGTGGAGCTGATGTGGGTGAAGGGGTCCGGCGGCGACCTCGGCACGCTCACCGGGGAGGGCCTGGCCGTGCTGCGGCTGGACCGGATGCGGGCCCTGGTCGACGTGTACCCGGGGGTGGAGCGCGAGGACGAGATGGTCGCCGCGTTCGACTACTGCCTGCACGGCAAGGGCGGCGCCGCGCCGTCCATCGACACCGCCATGCACGGCCTGGTGGACGCCGCCCACGTCGATCATCTGCACCCCGACTCCGGGATCGCGCTCGCCTGCGCCGCCGACGGGGAGAAGCTGACCGCCGAGTGCTTCGGGGACACCGTGGTGTGGGTGCCGTGGCGCCGGCCCGGGTTCCAGCTGGGCCTCGACATCGCCGCCGTCAAGGAGGCCAACCCGCAGGCCGTCGGCTGCGTCCTCGGCGGGCACGGCATCACCGCCTGGGGCGACTCCGCCGAGGAGTGCGAGAAGAACTCGCTGCACATCATCCGGACCGCCGAGCGGTTCCTGGAGGAGAAGGGGAAGGCCGAGCCGTTCGGACCCGTCCTGGAGGGCTACGCCGCGCTCGCCGAGGCGGAGCGCCGGGAGCGCGCCGCCGCCCTGGCGCCGCACATCCGGGCCCTCGCCTCCGAGGACAGGCCGCAGGTCGGCCACTTCACCGACACGGACGTCGTCCTCGACTTCCTGGCGAGCGCCGAGCACCCGCGCCTCGCCGCCCTCGGCACCTCGTGCCCGGACCACTTCCTGCGGACGAAGGTCCGCCCGCTCGTCCTGGACCTCCCGCCGACCGGCGGCCTCGACGAGGCGATCGCCCGGCTGAAGGAACTGCACGCCGAGTACCGGGACGAGTACGCCGCCTACTACCGGCGGCACGCCGAGCCCGACTCCCCCGCGATGCGCGGCGCCGACCCGGCGATCGTGCTGGTCCCGGGCGTGGGCATGTTCAGCTTCGGCAAGGACAAGCAGACCGCGCGGGTGGCCGGCGAGTTCTACGTCAACGCGATCAACGTGATGCGGGGCGCCGAGGCCGTGTCGGCGTACGCGCCGATCGAGGAGTCGGAGAAGTTCCGCATCGAGTACTGGGCGCTGGAGGAGGCCAAGCTCCAGCGGATGCCGAAGCCGAAGCCGCTCGCGACCCGGGTGGCGCTCGTGACGGGTGCGGGCAGCGGGATCGGCAAGGCGATCGCGCACCGGCTGGTCGCCGAGGGCGCCTGTGTCGTCGTCGCCGACCTGAACGCCGGGAACGCCGCCGCCGTCGCCGAGGAGCTGGGCGGGCCGGACAAGGCCGTCGCCGTGACCGTCGACGTGACGGACGAGGAGCAGATCGGTGCGGCCTTCAAGGCCGCCGCGCTGGCCTTCGGCGGCGTCGATCTCGTCGTCAACAACGCGGGCATCTCGATCTCCAAGCCGCTGCTGGAGACCTCCGCGAAGGACTGGGACCTCCAGCACGACATCATGGCGCGCGGCTCGTTCCTGGTGTCGCGGGAGGCGGCGCGGGTGATGATCGCGCAGGGTCTGGGCGGTGACATCGTCTACATCGCCTCCAAGAACGCCGTCTTCGCCGGGCCCAACAACATCGCCTACTCCGCCACCAAGGCCGACCAGGCGCACCAGGTGCGGCTGCTCGCCGCCGAGCTGGGCGAGCACGGCATCCGCGTCAACGGGGTCAACCCCGACGGTGTGGTGCGCGGTTCCGGGATCTTCGCGGCCGGCTGGGGCGCCCAGCGGGCGGCCACCTACGGGATCGAGGAGGAGAAGCTGGGCGAGTTCTACGCGCAGCGGACCATCCTCAAGCGCGAGGTGCTCCCCGAGCACGTGGCGAACGCGGTGTTCGCGCTGACGGGCGGGGAACTGACGCACACCACCGGTCTGCACGTCCCGGTCGACGCCGGCGTGGCCGCCGCCTTCCTCCGATGAGCGCGCGTGCCAGGGGCAAAGGTGCGTCGGGCGGGTCCGTGAGGGCGTACGCGGCGGTCGACCTCGGCGCGTCCAGTGGGCGGGTCATGGTCGGCCGCGCGGACCGGGACTCGCTGGAGCTGGTAGAGGCGCACCGCTTCCCGAACCGGCCGGTGCGCACGCCCGAGGGCCTGCGCTGGGACGTTCTCTCGCTGTACGCGGGGGTCCTGGACGGGCTGCGGGCGGCCGGGCAGGTCGACTCCGTCGGCATCGACAGCTGGGCCGTCGACTACGGGCTGCTGGACGCGGACGGCGCGCTGCTGGGCAACCCGGTGCACTACCGGGACGGCCGGACCGAGGGTGTCGCGGAGAAGGTGTGGGCCACCGTGCCCGCCGCCGAGCTGTATGCGGCGACCGGGCTGCAGTACGCCCCCTTCAACACGCTCTACCAGCTGGTGGCCGCCCGGTCGTCGGCCCAGTTCGCGCAGGCCGGGCGGTTGCTGCTCATCCCCGATCTGCTGGCGTACTGGCTGACGGGCGAGCAGGGCACCGAGCTGACCAACGCCTCGACGACACAGTTGATCGACCCCCGGGCCGGTGACTGGTCACGGGAGGTCGCGGACCGGCTGGACATCGACCTCGGCCTGTTCGCGCCGCTGCGGCGGCCCGGCGACCCGGCGGGCCTGCTGCGCCCCGAGGTACTGGAGGCGACGGGGCTCTCCGGCCCCGTCCCGGTGACCACGGTCGGGTCGCACGACACCGCCTCGGCGGTGGCGGCCGTGCCGGCGACCGGGGAACGGTTCGCGTACATCTGCACCGGCACCTGGTCGCTGGCCGGTCTGGAGCTGGAGGCCCCGGTGCTGACGGAGGCGAGCCGGTCGGCCAACTTCACCAACGAGCTGGGGCTCGACGGCACGGTCCGCTACCTGCGGAACATCATGGGGCTGTGGCTGCTCCAGGAGTGCGTACGGGAGTGGGGCGACCCCGACCTCGGCGAACTGCTGCGGGGGGCCGCGACCGTGCCGGCGCTGCGGTCGGTGGTGGACGCCGGCGACTCGGCGTTCCTCGCGCCGGGCGGGATGTCCGGCCGGATCGCCGAGGCGTGCCGGGCCTCGGGACAGCCCGTTCCGGGGACGCCAGCCGAGATCACCCGCTGCATCCTCGACTCCCTCGCCCTGGCCCACCGGCGGGCCGTGGCCGAGGCGCAGGCGCTGGCCGACCACCCCGTGGACGTCGTCCACATCGTCGGCGGCGGCACCCGCAACGCGCTGCTGTGCCAGCTCACCGCCGACGCCTGCGGGCTCCCGGTGGTGGCGGGACCGGCGGAGGCGGCGGCCCTGGGCAACGTCCTGGTGCAGGCCCGCACCCACGGCCTGGTGGGCGACCGGGCCTCGATGCGGCAACTCCTCGCCCGGACCCAGCCGTTGGTGCGGTACACACCGCAGGGCGACCCGGCGGCCTGGCGCACGGCGGAGGCCCGGCTCACCGCACGGTGAGCGGGGCTCCCGCCGATCGGTACGGGGGTGCCTCTCGCCCTCCGCGCAGTCGCGTCGTACCCTGCACTCATCCGATGACCGACTCTTGAGGAGCCGCGATGCGTGTCGCTCTGTTCCTGACCTGTGTCAACGACACGCTCTATCCGGATACCGGCCGCGCCGTGGTGAAACTGCTGACCAGGCTGGGGGTTGACGTCGACTTCCCGGTGGGTCAGACCTGCTGCGGGCAGGCGCACTACAACACCGGATACCGTCACGAGGCAGAGCCGCTGGCCCGGAAGTTCTCCGATGTATTCCGTGACTACGAGGCGATCGTGACGCCGTCCGGTTCCTGCGGGGCGATGGTGCGGGAGCTGTATCCGCGGATGGGTGAGCGGGCGCGGGCGGAGGGGCGGGGGGACACCCTGGCGCGGACGCTGGCGCCGGTCGTGCCGAAGACGTACGAGCTGACCGAGTTCCTGGTGGACGTGCTGGGTGTGACCGACGTCGGCGCGTACTACCCGCACAAGGTGACGTACCACCCGACCTGTCACGGGCTGCGGAGCCTCGGGCTGGGCGAACGGCCGCGGAAGCTGCTCGCGGCCGTGAAGGGGCTGGAGCTGCTGGAGCTGCCGGGCGCCGAGGAGTGCTGCGGCTTCGGCGGCACCTTCGCCATGAAGAACTCCGATGTCTCGGCGGCCATGGGCGCGGACAAGGTGCGAAGCGCCGAGTCGACGGGCGCCGAGGTGCTGTGCGCGGCCGACAACTCGTGTCTCATGCACCTCGGCGGCACGATGACCCGGCTGCGCACGGCCGTCCGGCCCGTGCACATCGCGGAGATCCTGGCGAGCACGGAAGAGGAGCCCCTCGCATGAGCGGGACGTATCTCGGCATGCCGGCCTTCCCGAAGGCCGCGCACGAAGCCGTCCACGACACGACGCTGCGCGGCAATCTGCGCCACGCCACGCACACCATCCGCGCCAAGCGCGCCGCCGCGGTCGCGGAGGTCTCCGACTGGGCCGCGCTGCGCGAGGCCGGAAAGCAGATCAAGGACCACACCCTCCGTCATCTCGACCGTTATCTGGTGCAGTTGGAGGAGTCGGTCACGGCGGCGGGCGGCACGGTCCACTGGGCCGCCGACGCGGACGAGGCCAACCGGATCGTCACGTACCTCGTGAAGGCGACCGGGGAGAGCGAGGTCGTCAAGGTCAAGTCGATGGCCACCCAGGAGATCGGGCTGAACGAGGCGCTGGAGGCCGAGGGGATCCGCGCCTACGAGACCGATCTCGCCGAACTCATCGTCCAGCTGGGCAAGGACCGGCCCTCGCACATCCTCGTCCCCGCGATCCACCGCAACCGGGGCGAGATCCGGGACATCTTCGCGCGCGAGATGGCCGAGTGGGGCCGTCCGGCCCCCGAGGGCCTCACCGACACGCCCGCCGAGCTGGCGGAGGCCGCGCGGCTGCATCTGCGGGAGAAGTTCCTGCGCGCCAAGGTCGGCATCTCCGGCGCCAACTTCATGGTCGCCGAGACCGGCACGATGGTGGTCGTGGAGTCGGAGGGCAACGGCCGGATGTGCCTCACCCTCCCCGAGACCCTGATCTCGGTCGTCGGCATCGAGAAGATCGTCCCCACCTGGCAGGACCTGGAGGTGTTCCTGCAGACCCTCCCCCGCTCCTCGACGGCCGAGCGGATGAACCCGTACACCTCCACCTGGACGGGCACGTCGGACGCCGGGACGGCCGACGGGCCGCAGACCTTCCACCTCGTCCTCATCGACAACGGCCGCACGGACACGCTCGCCGACGAGGTCGGCCGCCAGGCCCTGCGCTGCATCCGCTGCTCGGCCTGTCTCAACGTCTGCCCGGTGTACGAGCGGGCCGGCGGGCACGCGTACGGCTCGGTCTACCCGGGCCCGATCGGCGCCATCCTCAGCCCGCAGCTGCGGGGCACGCGCAGCGAGGTCGACGCCTCCCTGCCGTACGCCTCCTCGCTGTGCGGCGCCTGCTACGAGGTGTGCCCGGTCGCCATCGACATCCCCGAGGTGCTGGTGCATCTGCGGGAGCGGGTCGCGCAGGGCGGCATCGTGACGGAACGGGGCACGAAGGTCGTGCTCAAGCCCGCCAAGGGGCACGCCGCCGAGCGGGCGGCGATGCGGGCGGCGCGCTGGGCGTTCGGCCACCCCGGGGCGCTGCGGGCCGGGCAGCGGATCGCCTCGCGCACGCGCCGGTTCCATCCCCGGACGCTGCCGGGCCCCGGCAGGGCGTGGAGTGCCAGTCGCGACCTCCCGGCGCTGCCCGCCGAGCCGTTCCGGGACTGGTGGCAGCGGACGAACGGCGGAAAGGACACGGGCAAGTGAGCAGCAGGGACCTGATCCTGGGCCGGGTGCGACGCGCGCTCGCGGACGTACGCCGTGATGACACTCCGTACGAGCATGCCTTCCGGCGGAGCTATCTCCGTGAGCACGGCGGGCTGAGCCCCGACGGGACGGTGGAGTTGCTGGCGGAGAACCTGGCGGACTACCGGGCGCTCGTGCACCGCACGGACGCGGACGGGCTCGCGGAGACGATCGCCGGGCTGTTGCGCGCGCGCGGCTCGAAGACGGTGCTGGTGCCGTCGGGGCTGCGCGAGGACTGGCTGTCGGCGACGGATCTGACGCGGGTGCCGGACCGGGGCGAGAGCACCGCGCACGAGCTGGACCGGGTCGACAGTGTCGTCACGGCCTGCGCCCTCGCGATCGCCGAGACCGGCACGATCGTGCTGGACGGCTCCCCCGATCAGGGCCGCCGCCGGATCACGCTCGTGCCCGACCACCACGTCTGTGTCGTCCACGTACCGGATCAGGTCGTGTCGTCGGTGCCGCAGGCGCTCGAACTCCTGGATCCGGTCCGCCCGTTGACGTGGATCTCCGGCCCGTCCGCGACCAGCGACATCGAGCTGGACCGGGTGGAGGGCGTGCACGGTCCGCGCACCCTGGAGGTCGTGCTGGTGAGCGGGGGCGGCGGCCGGGGCCCGGAGTGAGGCAGGCCGGATCTCGACGGTGGGCGGCCGTTCCGGGGGCTGTCCACCGGTCACGTACGTGGTGATCTTGCTAGGTTGGCGGCGGCCGAAGACGCCAACACGGGGAGCATCCATGCCACTTGACCGTCCGGTGATCAACAGCGGGGTGCCGCACTCGGCCCGGATCTGGAACTACTGGCTCGGCGGCAAGGACTGCTACGAGATCGACCGGCGGGTCGGTGACGAGATCCGCGGGCTGAACCCGCAGATCGTCGACATCGCCCGCGCCCAGCGGGCCTTCCTGCGCCGAGCGGTCACCCATCTGACCGAGGAGGCCGGTTTACGCCAGTTCCTCGACATCGGCACCGGGCTGCCCACCGCGGACAACACCCACGAGGTCGCCCAGCGGGCGGCCCCGGACGCGCGGATCGTCTACGTCGACCACGACCCGACGGTCCTCGTCCACGCCCACGCGCTGCTCACCAGCACCCCCGAGGGCGCGACCGCCTTCGTCGGCGCCGACCTGCGCGACCCGGACGTCATTCTGGACCGCGCCGCCGGCACCCTGGACCTCACCCGCCCGGTGGGTCTGGTGCTGCTCGGGATCACGGCGCACCTGCCCGACGAGAGCGCCCACGGCATCGTCGCCGGGCTGCTGGACGCGCTGGCCCCGGGCAGCCATCTGGTGCTCGGCGACAGCACGGAGGTGTACCGGCCGGAGGCGATGCGCGCGATGGTCGCGCACTGGAACAAGACGAGCGACAACCCGCGCGTCAACCGCTCCCCCGCTCAGCTCGCCCGCTTCTTCGACGGCCTGGAGCCGCTGGCGCCCGGTCTCGTGTCCGTGGCCCGCTGGCGGGCCGAGCCGGGCGGCGCCGACGAGCCGCCGGAGGTCGACTGTTTCGGCGGCGTCGCCCGCAAGCCCTGAGAGCCGGGGTACGGCGATGAGAACACGAGGGCTACGGCCCGCTCCCGGCCAGGACCCCCGCGGCCACCTCCAGATCCGCCACCAGCCCCGCGTACGCGCCCTCGCGGTCGTCGGCGCGCAGGACGGCGGAAGGGTGGAGCGTGGCCACGACGCGCGGCCCGGCCTCTGTTCCCTCCGAGGGCAGGGACAGCAGCGCGCCACGGTCCCTGGTGACCCGGAAGGAGGGGCCGAGCAGCGCGCGGCCCGCCGTCGCGCCGAGGACGACCACGACCTCGGGCCGCACCAGCCGCAGTTCGGCGAGCAGCCAGGGGCGGCAGGCGGCGACCTCGCGCAGGTCGGGGGCCTGGTGGATACGGCGTCTGCCGCCGCCCGGCGGCCGGGTGGACTTGAAGTGCTTGACCGCGTTGGTCACATAGGCCGTGTCCATGTCGATCCCGGCCTCCTCCAGCGCCCGGCGCAGCAGCCGCCCGGCGGGGCCGACGAAGGGCTCGCCCTGCCGGTCCTCCCGGTCCCCCGGCTGCTCGCCGACGAGGAGGAGCCGTGCGGCGGCGTCTCCCTTGCCGAAGACCGTCTGCGTGGCGTGCTCCCACAGCGGACAGCCCCGGCAGTCGGCCGCGGCCCGGCGGTGGGCGGGCAGACCGCCGCGGCCCGGGAGGTACGGCCCGGCGTCGTGGGCCGGCCCGGCGGTCCGCTCGTGCCGCGCCCGGGTGCTCATCCTCAGCCGCCTCCTTCGCAGGGACGGGAGTCGCCGCTCGTCCCCGGGTACCCCGGCGCGCCCGGAACACCGGGGACGCGCCCGCGAGGTTCCGCCGTCCCGCTCACCTGCGACCGACGTGCGCGGTGGTCACGGACGGTGGCCGAAACGGCACACCCAAACTTGGGTGGTTCGTTTTCTTGAACTGTTCGTGTTTAGGGAGGTAGGTTGGTCGGCATGACCGCATCCCAGCCTCCGAACACCGCCGAGGAGCTGCGCGGTGCCGGCCTGCGGGTGACGGCCGCGCGCGTGGCGCTGCTGGAGACCGTCCGGGACGGCGACCACCTCGGTGTCGAAGCGATCGCCTCGGGGGTGCGCGATCGCGTCGGCCACATATCGCTCCAGGCCGTGTACGAGGCCCTCGGCGCCCTGGCGGGCGCCGGGCTCGTGCGCCGCCTCGAACCACCCGGCAGCCCCGCCCTGTACGAGGGCCGTGTCGGGGACAACCACCACCACCTCGTGTGCCGCAGTTGCGGTGTCGTGGTCGACGTCGACTGCGCGGTCGGGCACGCCCCGTGTCTGACCGCCTCCGACGACCGCGGCTTCGCGATCGACGAGGCAGAGGTCATCTACTGGGGCCTGTGTCCCCCCTGTTCCGCAGCCAGTAGTTCAGCACCGTGATCCACCAGTTCCGGAAGGACTCCCATGACTGAGAACCACGACGCGATCGTCACGGACGCGAAGCCCGAGGAGACGGGCGGCTGCCCGGTCGCCCACGGGCGTGCCGCGCACCCGACCCAGGGCGGCGGGAACCGTCAGTGGTGGCCGGAGCGCCTCAACCTGAAGATCCTCGCCAAGGACCCGGTCGTGGCGAACCCCCTCGGCGGGGAGTTCGACTACGCCGAGGCGTTCAACAACCTCGACCTCGCGGCCGTGAAGCAGGACATCGCCGAGGCGCTGACCACCTCGCAGGACTGGTGGCCGGCCGACTTCGGCAACTACGGCCCGCTGATGGTCCGTATGGCCTGGCACAGCGCCGGCACCTACCGCATCAGCGACGGCCGCGGCGGTGGCGGCCGCGGTCAGCAGCGCTTCGCGCCGCTGAACAGCTGGCCGGACAACGGCAACCTGGACAAGGCCCGCCGTCTGCTGTGGCCGGTGAAGAAGAAGTACGGCCAGTCCATCTCCTGGGCCGACCTCATGATCCTCACCGGTAACGTCGCCCTGGAGCAGATGGGCTTCGAGACCTTCGGCTTCGCCGGCGGCCGCGCCGACGTGTGGGAGGCCGACGAGGACGTGTACTGGGGCCCCGAGACCACCTGGCTGGACGACCAGCGCTACACGGGCGACCGCGAGCTGGAGAACCCGCTCGGCGCCGTCCAGATGGGTCTGATCTACGTCAACCCGGAGGGCCCCAACGGCAACCCGGACCCGCTCGCCGCGGCCCGCGACATCCGTGAGACGTTCCGCCGCATGGCGATGAACGACGAGGAGACCGTCGCCCTCATCGCCGGTGGTCACACCTTCGGCAAGACGCACGGCGCCGGCCCCGCGGACAACGTGGGCGACGACCCCGAGGCCGCCACCATGGAGCAGCAGGGCCTCGGCTGGAAGTCCACCCACGGCACGGGCAAGGGCGGCGACGCCATCACCTCCGGCCTGGAGGTCACCTGGACCACCAAGCCGACCCAGTGGAGCAGCGACTTCTTCGACATCCTCTTCGGCTACGAGTGGGAGCTGACCCAGAGCCCCGCCGGCGCCAACCAGTGGGTGGCCAAGGACGCGCAGGCGATCATCCCCGACGCCCACAGCGACGCCAAGAAGCTGCCCACGATGCTCACCACCGACCTCTCGCTGCGCTTCGACCCGATCTACGGCGAGATCTCCAAGCGCTTCCACGAGAACCACGACCAGTTCGCGGACGCCTTCGCCCGCGCCTGGTTCAAGCTGACCCACCGTGACATGGGCCCGAAGTCGCTGTACCTCGGCCCGGAGGTCCCGGCGGAGACCCTGCTGTGGCAGGACCCGCTGCCGGCGGCCGAGGGCGAGGCCGTCGACGCGGCCGACATCGCGGCGCTCAAGGCCAAGCTGCTCGCCTCGGGTCTGACCGTCTCGCAGCTGGTGTCCACCGCGTGGGCGTCGGCCTCCACCTTCCGCTCCAGCGACAAGCGCGGCGGCGCCAACGGCGCCCGTATCCGCCTGGAGCCCCAGCGCAGCTGGGAGGTCAACAACCCCGACGACCTGCGTCACGTCCTGAGCGTCCTGGAGGGCGTCCGGGCGGAGTTCAACTCCGGCGCCAAGAAGGTCTCCCTGGCCGACCTGATCGTCCTCGGCGGAGCCGCCGCGGTCGAGAAGGCCGCCAAGGACGCCGGTGTCGAGGTCGAGGTGCCCTTCACCCCGGGCCGCGTGGACGCCACCGAGGAGCACACGGACGCCGAGTCGTTCGCGGCGCTGGAGCCGGCGGCCGACGGCTTCCGCAACTACCAGGGCAAGGGCAACCGCCTCCCCGCCGAGTACCTGCTGCTCGACCGGGCCAACCTGCTCTCGCTGAGCGCGCCGGAGCTGACCGTCCTCGTCGGCGGTCTGCGGGTCCTGGGCGCCAACCACGCCCAGTCCGCGCACGGCGTCTTCACCGGCACCCCAGGCGTGCTCACCAACGACTTCTTCGTCAACCTGCTCGACCTGGGCACGACCTGGAAGTCCACGTCCGCCGACCAGACCCTGTTCGAGGGCCGTGACGCGGACACCGGCGAGGTCAAGTGGACCGGCACCCGTGCCGACCTCGTGTTCGGCTCCAACTCCGAGCTGCGCGCCCTCGCCGAGGTCTACGCGAGCGACGACGCCAAGGAGAAGTTCGTGAAGGACTTCGTCGCGGCGTGGGCCAAGGTCTCCGACCTGGACCGCTTCGACCTGGTCTGACACTCCCGCTGACGGCGTCCGGGCCGGCCCCTCGCGAGGGGCCGGCCCGGACGTTTTCCGTACCCGTCCGGGCCGTTGCCCGAGACCGTGCGCGGGTACCCGTCGGCACCCTGCGGAGCCCTCGGTTCCGGACGGCCGGCGGCAGGAGGCAACCCTGCCGACGAGGCGGCCTACCGCGCCCGCAACCCCGAGGGCAGGGCCATGATCAAGTCGGCTCCCTACCTCCCCCGCCGGTGGTGCCGGACGCGGAGTACCCGTTCCAGCTCACCACCGGCCGGACCCTCTACCACTTCCACACCCGCACCAGGACGGGCCGGACCCCGCAGCTCGACGCGGCGGCGCCCGAGGTGTGGGTGGAGATGTCGGCGGGCGACGCCGAGCGGATCGGCTGCGGCGAGGGCGGGACGGTCGAGGTCCGCACCCGCAGGGGCGCCCTGCGGGGACGGCTGCGGCTCACGGACGTACGACCCCGGGTGCTGTTCGTGCCCTTCCACTACTGCTACTGGGACACGCCCTGCGGGGTGGGGCCCGACGAGAGGACACCGCCTCGCGCGGCGAACGAGACCACCCTCACCGCCTGGGACCCCGCCTCCGAACAGCCCCTGTTCAAGCCGGCCGCCGCGGCCGTCACCCCGGTCACGGACCGCTGAGCCGGGGCGGGGCGGTCACGGTGGGAGCGATGACCAGCTCCTCGACCACCGTGCGCTCCGGGAGCGTGGCGCACAGCAGGACGGCCCGTGCCACGTCCTCCGGGCGCACCATGGCATCCCGCCGCTCCCGGCTCGGCGGCACGGCCCGGCCGTCGTGGGCGGGGGTGTCGACCTCGCCGGGCAGGATGCAGGTCGCCCGGACGTGTGCGTCCCGGAACGCGGCGCGCAGGTAGGCCATGAAGTTGCGCACGCCCGCCTTGGCGGCGCCGTAGGGGGCACCGCCGAGCGGGGTGGGCCGCAGCGCGGCGAGCGAGGAGATCGTGATGATCGTGCCGCCGCCGCGCTCCAGCATGCCGGGGAGGACGGCCCGGGTGAGCAGGTACACCCCGGTGAGGTTGACGCCCATGACGGCGTTCCACTCGTCCTCGCCGAGGCCGCGGACGTCGCCGGTGGGGCCGGCGCCTCCCGCGTTGTTGACGAGGATGTCCACGGGGCCGGCCGTCTCCCGGGTCCACGCGGCCAGCTGCCGCACCTCGTCGGCGTCCTCCACGTGCGCGCGGCGGGCGAAGGCCGTGCCTCCGGCGGCCGTGACGGCGGCGGCGACCTCGTCGAGGAGGTGCGGGCGCCGCCCCACGAGGACCACCGTCGCGCCCTCCCCGGCGAGCATCAGGGCCGTCTCCCGGCCGATTCCGGTGCCCGCGCCGGTGACCAGTGCGGTCCTGCCGTCGAGCGGTTTCGCGCCTGCCCCGTCCGGGTCGCCCATGCCGTCAGCCTCTCCGCCGTGAACTCGCCGCCGATGCAGGGCAGTTCACCGCGAACGGGGAGGGCGGGTCAACGGGCCGGCAGCCGGACTCCCAGTTCGTCCGCCGCCGACCGCAGCAGCGGGACCAGGGCGACGAGATCGTCCATGCTGCGGCGGAAGGCGGGCGCGGCGGTGGAGAGGGCGGCGAAGACGGTGCCGTCGGGGCGCAGGATCGGCACGGCCACGGCCCGCAGTCCGGGGTGGTGTTCCTCGTCGGCCGTGGCGTAGCCGAGTTCGGCGGCGCGGGCCACCTGGGCGCGCAGCACGTCGCGGTCGGTGACGCTGTTCGGTCCGTGCGGGGTCAGCTCGACGCGGTCCAGGAGGTCGGCACGTACGTCGTCGGGGGCGAAGGCCATGAGGACCTTGCCCATCGAGGTGCAGTGCAGCGGCCCGTGGCGGCCCGGCTCGCTGCGGACGCCGACCGGGAGGGGGCCGTCCACGTAGTGCACGTACAGGTGCCGGGTGCCGTCGAGGACGGACATCAGGGTGGCTTCCTCGGTCCGGCTCGTCACGCGCTGCATCACGGGGAGGGCGGTGCCGGCGAATCCGTAGACCTGCCCGGCCCGCTGACCGAGCTGGAAGAGTCGCAGGCCCGGCCTGTAGCGCTTGCCGTCGGCCTCGAACTCCACCAGGCCCTCGCGGCAGAGCGAGTTGACCAGCCGGTGGGCGGTGCTGACGGCGACGCCGCTGGCGCGGGCCAGCGCGGACAGGGTGATGCCATGCGGGTGCTCGCCGACCAGGACGAGCAACCTGATCGCCCGCCCGACGACGTCCGTGGGTACCTCGCTGCCGCTCACGCCCGGCAAGTTACCACTGAGTGGAAAAACCTCCCACGGTTGACAGCGGCCACCTCGAACCTCGACGATGCTTTTCCGTTGAGCAGACAGCTTTTCCACTCAGTGGGAAAACAGGGAGACCGTGTATGACGAGCCACCCCCTCTTCGACGTCACCGGAAAGGTCGCCCTGGTCACCGGGTCGAGCCGAGGCATCGGCCGGGCGCTGGCCACCGGCCTGCTGGAGGCCGGCTGCACGGTCGTCCTCAACGGTCGCGACCCCGGCACCCTGGAGAGCACCCGCGCGGAACTCGCCGGCACCTTCGGTGAGGCGGTCCGCGCGGAGGCGTTCGACGTCACCGACTCCGCCGCGGTCGCCGCCGCCGTCACCCGGATCGAGGACCGGACGGGCCCGATCGGCATCCTGGTCAACAACACCGGCGTCCAGCGCCGCGCCCCCTTCCTCGACTTCACCGACGAGGACTGGCACGCCCTGCTCGACACCAACCTCACGAGCGCCTTCCTCGTGGGCCGCGAGGTCGCCCGCCGCATGGTCGCCCGGGGCCACGGCAAGATCGTCAACATCTGCTCGCTGCAGAGCGAGGCGGTCCGCCCCGGGATCGCGCCCTACTCCGCCACCAAGGGCGGCCTGAAGATGCTCACCAAGGGCATGTGCGCCGACCTCGGGCCGCACGGCATCCAGGTCAACGGCATCGGCCCCGGCTACTTCGACACCGAACTCACCTCCGCGCTGGTCGCGGACGAGGAGTTCAGCGCCTGGGTGCGGGGGCGGACCCCCGCCGGACGCTGGGGCAGGGTGGAGGAACTGGTCGGCGCCCTGCTCTTCCTCGCCTCTCCCGCCTCCGACTTCGTCAACGGGCAGACGCTGTACGTCGACGGCGGCATGCTGTCCGTCCTGTGACCCGGCCGACCTCTCGAGGAGTTCCCATGCACGCGTGCGTTGTCCACGGAGCCGGCGATCTCCGCGTCGAGGAGCGGCCGTACGGCGGTCCCGCGGCCGGTGAGATCGCGGTCGCCGTCGCCCTCGGCGGGATCTGCGGTTCCGATCTGCACTACTACCACCGGGGCAGGGTCGGCGACTTCGCCGTCAGCGAGCCCATGGTGCTCGGCCACGAGGTGGTGGGCCGGGTCGCCGCGCTCGGGGCCGGCGTCGAGGGACCGGCCGCCCCCGCGGTGGGCACGGCCGTCGCCGTCCACCCCGCCACGCCCTGCGGGGTCTGCCCCGAGTGCGCGCGCGGGGCCCGCAACGTCTGCGCGCACACCCGCTATCTGGGCAGCGCGGCCCACACCCCGCATGTGCAGGGCGGGTTCGCGCAGTACATCACCGTGCCGGCCGGGCAGGTGCGGGCGCTGCCGCCGGGGCTCGGTCTGCGGCGTGCCGTGCTCGCCGAGCCCCTGGCGGTGGCGCTGCACGCGGTGCGCCGGGCGGGTGCGGTGCGCGGCAGGCGCGTGCTGGTCACCGGGGCCGGTCCGATCGGTCTGCTGGTCGTGGCCGCGCTGCGGCACGCGGGGGCCGCCGAGGTGGTCGTCAGCGACCTCCACGAGGAGCCGCTGCGGATCGCCGGCGAGGTCGGCGCCACCGCCGTCGTACGGGCGGACCGGCCCGCCGATCCCGCCTGGGCCGGTGTCTTCGACCTCGCCGTGGAGGCGTCCGGGGCTCCGGCCGGGCTGCGCAGCTGTGTGGAGCGGGTGCGGCGGGGCGGCGTGGTGGTGATGCTCGGGCTGCTGCCGCCGGGCGAGATCGGGCTGCTCGGCAATGTCGCGGTCACCCGTGAGCTGGAACTGCGCGGATCCTTCCGCTTCGACACCGAGTTCGACGAGGCCCTGTCCCTGCTGGCCCAGGGCCTCCCGGTCGACGCGGTCGTCACGCACACCTTTCCGTTGGAGCGGTCCGTCGCCGCGTTCGACACGGCTCAGGACCGCACGGTCGCCTCCAAGGTGCTGCTGGATCTGTCCGGGGAACAGTGAGGGGCGTCAGACCTGGGTCAGCGTCCACAGCAGGTTGGTGCTGGAGCCCCACGTCCACTGCTTGGCGGCCGATCCGGCGGAGACGCTGCCGCCGCCGTCGAGGACGAGCCCGGTGGTGCGGTTGGCGAGGGTGTAGCGGCCGTCGCCCCGGTGGGTGATCAGCCACTGCTGGTCGCTGGAGTTCTTCCAGGCCGCCTGCCGTACGGCGGAGCCGTCGGTGGTGGCGCCCCAGCCGTCGGCGACCATGCCGTTGGCCCGGTTCTCCAGCTTGTAGTGGCCGTCGCCGAGGGGGACGGCGTACCACTGCAGGTTCGGGGAGTCGTCCCACGCCGACTGCTTGAGCGGCGAACCGCTCGGCACCGCTCCCTCGCTGTCCAGGGTGAGACCGTTGACGACGTTGGTGATCCGGAAGCGGGCGGCGGGGTCGAGCACGACCCGCAGCGAGGTGATCTTCTCCCGGATCCTGAGGCTGTCGGCGGTGAACGTCCAGGCGGTGCCGGTGAAGTCGTCGGCGGAGTAGCCGACCAGCCGGTGGCCCGGCGCGAGCTTCAGCGAGGAGAGCCCGCGCGGCTCGATGCCGGCGAGGGTGAGCCGGTCCGCGGTGTGGTCGCCCAGGGAGAGCACGACACCGTCGCCGCGGAAGCGCGCGTCCTCGAAGGCGAGCGCGCCCAGGTGGGGCCGGAGCACGGGGATCGCGCCCGAGAAGCGGAACCTGAGGACGTACGCGGGGGCGTCGAAGGGCTTCGCCGGGAGGGCCACCTTCAGCCCGGCCTCCTTCTGCTCGGGGGTGCCGAGGCCGAGGTAGGTGCCGGGCTCGGACCCGAGGAGTTCCACCGAGGTGAGCGAGTCCAGGTCGATCCGGTCGGAGCCGAGCGTCTTCAGGGTCAGCGAGTCGCCGGGCCAGCCGAGGACGGTCGCGTAGAGGACGGTGCCCTCCTTGTCGCGGGTGAACCGGATGTCCCGGGCGGTACCGGCGGTGGGCCGGGTGAAGGAGCCGCCGCCCATCTTCGTCGGCCCCTCGCCGTACACGGTCCAGGCCCGGGTGCCGTAGACCGACTCGCCGAACCGCTTCAGGTAGTCGCCCATCCCGAGCAGGATGTCCTTCTGGCCCTGCGGGATGGTGCCGTCGGCCTTCGGCGCGATGTTGAGCAGCACCGTGCCGTTCTTGCTGATCCGGTCGACGAACGAGTGCAGCATCTGCGCGAGGGAGTAGTAGCCGATGCCCTCGGTGTAGCACCAGCTGCTGTTGGAGATGCTGTCGTCGGTGAGCCAGTACGGCGCGGTGATGTCGGCGGGGCCGCCGCGCTCGTAGTCGAAGACCGCGCTGTGGGGGTCGAAGCCGTCCTTGTAGGTGGCCACGACCTCCTTGCCCCACTTGTTCGCCTGGTCGAAGTAGTACGACAGGAAGTTCAGCCGCTGCTTCTCGTCGACGTGGTCGAGCCGCCAGTCCTGCCAGAGGATGTCGGGCCGGGACCGGTCGATCACTTCCTTGAGCTTGTCGTACCAGAGCTGGTGCTCGGCCTCCGGGCTCAGCTGCCCGTACAGCTTCTTCAGACTCGGGTCCGACTGCTCGGGCGCGTACTCGAAGAAGCCGGTGTAGTTGTACGCGTGGTGCATCGCGACCAGCAGCTTCAGGTCCTTCGCCCGCACGGCGTCGGTGAAGAGCTCCAGCAGGTCCAGCTTCGGACCCTTGTCCACGGAGTTCCACTCGTTGACCCGGCTGTCCCACATCGAGTAGCCGTCGTGGTGCTCGGCGACCGGCCCGGCGAACCGTGCGCCCGCGTCGACGAACAGCTGCGCCCATTCCTCCGGGTCGAAGTTCCCGCCCGCGGACTTGAGCTTCGGCGCGAACTCCTTGTGGCGGCCAGCGAGATCGTCGGCCCCGTCGATGAAGCGGTGGTACTGCCAGTCGGCCGGGGCGCCGTAGGTCTCGATGTGGTGCTTGTTCGCCTTGTGGCCCGCGAGGTACATGTTGCGCGGATACCACTCGCTGTCGTACGCCGGGACGCTGAACGCGCCCCAGTGGAAGTAGATCCCGAACTTGGCGTCCCGGAACCACTCGGGGGCGGCGGTGTGTCTGTTCACGGATTCCCAGGTGGGTTTGTAGTTCTTCGAGCCGGCCATGGCGCCCCCGGCCGCTATCACGTCGGTGGCGGCGGTGGCGAGGACAACGGCCGTGGCACCCGTCAGGAGCCTGCGCCTGCTGATCGATTGCGACATACGCACGAACGTCAGGCATGCGGACCGCCGCTGTCAACGACTGCGCAGGGATGAATGTTGTCAACGAGAGAGGCAGTTGACTGCTTTTTCCTGATGTAGACCCACTTTAACCGATGGAAACATCACATGTATCGGAGGTCAGGTCACGGTCCGGGGTCAGTCCTGGAGAGCGGGGCGTTCGACGAGTTCCACCTCGACGCGGACGCCCTCCCGCTGGGCGCGGACGGCCGCCTCGGAGACCGCGGCGACGGCGTATCCGTCCCAGATGCCGGGTCCGGTGACCTCGCCGCGGCGGGTGGCGTCCACCCATGCCTGGACCTGCCGGTCGTAGGCGTCCTCGAAGCGTTCGAGGTAGCCCGGCGTGACCGTGCCGCCCCAGCGTCCGGCCGTGCTGACGAGCATGCCGTGCCCGTCGCCGATGCGTGCCGTGCCGTTCTCGCAGACCGCCTCGGCCTGGACCTGATAGCCGTAACGGGCCGTGAGGAAGATCTCGACGTCGGCCACGGCACCGCCGTCGGTCTCGAACACCACGAACTGGGGGTCGCTCAGCCCCGCCGGGGCGTGCGCGGAGGGGCGGGGCCGCAGCACGGTGACGGCGGTGATCTCCTGGCCGAGCAGCCAGCGGGTCACGTCCATCTCGTGGGCGACGGAGTCGTTGATCATCATGGCGTCGGTGAACCCGGGCGGCGCCCCGGCGTTGCGGTGCCGGTGGTGCAGCAGCAGCGGGCGGCCCAGTTCCCCGCTGTCCAGGAGGGACTTGAGTGCGAGGTACTCCCGGTCGTAGCGGCGCATGAACCCGACCTGCACCCGGCGGTGCCCGAGCCGCCGCTCGGCCTCCAGCAGGCGCAGCGCGGAGGCGGGGTCCGGGGTCAGCGGCTTCTCGCACAGGACGGGCAGATCGTGCTCGAAGGCGGTGAGCAGGGCGGCCTCGTGGGCGGGCCCCGGGGAGGCGACGAGGACGGCGTCGACCCCGGGTGCGGCCAGTGCCTCTGCCGTGTCGGCGTAGGCCGCGCATCCCTCGACGCCCGCGGCGACCGCCTCGGCGCGGCCGGTGTCGACGTCGACCACGGCGGCCACATGGGCGCCGCTGATCACCTCGGTGAGCCGGCGCACGTGGTCGGCGCCCATGCGGCCGGTGCCGACGACGGCCACGCCGAGCGAAGCGGAGCGCGCGCCGCGGGCGCCGGGTGCGCCGGGTGCGCCGATTGCTCCGGGCCGAGCACCGGCTGAGTCCGGCCGAGAAGCGGGGGAGTCCTGCGAGGACATGCCGTGCCCTTCTGTCGTGTCCGGAGAAAGTCCGCAAGCGGAATTCCGTTTTCCCTCGGTCCGGTCACAGGTTAGGCTCCCCCGGCACACGGGGGGCGTGTGCACATCAAGGCGGGGGCACGGGGGACATGAACGACGGCGTCACCGATTCCGGAACGGGCGCGGGTGCGGGTGGGGGTGCGGGGTACGGAACGGGTCCGGGAACAGGTGCCCGCAAGGAGATGAGCACGGGGGCCCAGGTGTTCTCGGCCGTGGCGGCCGTCGGGGTGATCCTGGGCGGTCTGTGGCTGATCGGAGACTTCCTCGGTCAGACGCCCGGGAAGGTGGGACCGGCCGTCTGCTCGTCCTCGGACGACGCCTCCCAGGCCCCGCGGGGCGAGGTCTCCGGCGCACGGCTCTGCGCCGCGCTGAACCGTGCCGACCTGCCCGAACTCCTCGGCACACCGACCGAGCAGGCGGTGAGCGCGTCGGGCGGGGACAGCGAGTCGAAGTGGGCCGACGGCACCAGGACCGTCACCCCCGAGGCGACCGTCGAACTGGACACCTACGCCGTGAAGCTGTCGGCGTCCTTCGAGGATCTCCCGGTGGCCGAGTCGGAGGACTATCTGGGCGCCGACGCCGAGAGCAGGACCGTCCTGGGACACCGGGCGGTCCTCTACTCGGGGCAGACCATGTCCATCTCGTTCAGGCTCGACGGCGGTGACGCCAAGTCCGGCCCCGGCGGTGTCGCCCGCCGGCTGCTGGTCGCGACGGACCCGAAGGACAGCGGCAGCACCTTCGAACTCGTCATCTGGCGCCAGGACACCCAGCGGCCCGACGACGCCGCGCTGTTCCGGGTCGCGGAGAAGGTCCTGCCGAAACTCCAGGGCTGGAAGCCGGCCGGCTGACAGGACCTCTCACCGGTTCAGACCTCAGGTCGCCCGGGCCGGACGGTCCCGGCCCGTCGCGTCCCGCGCCTCGACGGACTCCCGGGGCCCGACGACCGCCTCCCGCGGAGCCACGGCCCTCACAGCGGGATCCGCTCCACCGGGATCCACAGCTCCGCGTCCGCCTGTGCCGCGTCGGGCGAGAGCCGGGTCCGCAGGATCTCCGGGCCGGGCCGGCTGCGGTACGGGTTGGACGGGAACCACTGGGTGAACACGTCCCGCCACAGATACTGCAGCGCCTGCGGGAAGGGACCGGAGTTCTCGAAGACGGCCCAGGTACCGGCCCGGACGGTGAGTTCCTCCAGGTCGTCGGGGACGGCCGCCCGGGTCACCGCCCCGTGGAAGTAGTCGAGTTCGGTTCCCTCGGCCCGGCTGCCGTCGAGGTTGTCGCTGACGGAGACGACGCCCCGCGGTTCCTGGTCCGACAGGCTCTCGATCCGTCGCAGTGTCTCCTGCCCGATGCCCCGGATGAAGTCGGCGATCGCCGGATTCATCCCCTCGTGCACGAGCGGGACCCTGGTCCCCCTTCCCACCACCCGGAACTCCTCCTTCTCCACCACTCGGTACCGCATGCTCGTGCTCCCTTCGACGACGAGGCGGAAGGACATCCGGGGCTGGGACCGCAGACTCGCGCCGGTCCGCCGGGCCTCCCCGGGGCCGACGCCGTGCAGGGCGCGGAACGCCCGCGCGAACGCCTCCCCGGAGCCGTAGCCGTAGCGCACCGCGATCTCCAGCAGGGTCCGCTCGCCGGCCAGCACCTCGGCGCCGGCCACGGTCAGCCGCCGGCGCCGGACGTACTCCGACAGCGGCATGCCCGCGAGCGCGGAGAAGAGCCGCCGCAGGTGGTACTCCGACGTCACCGCGATCCGCGCGAGGTCGGCCACGTCGATCGGCTGGTCGAGGTGGTCCTCGATGTGCTCCATGGCCTGGTTGAGCCGTTCCAGCACTCCGGCCTCCTTCCTTTCACCCGCCACGTTAGGAAGGAGCCACCTTGCCGCACCCGACATCCTGTGCCCGCTCCGGTCGGGCGCGGGCCACGGCTCAGCGCCGGGCCAGCGCCAGCAGGCTCAGGCCGAACATCAGCACGCCCAGGGGAAGATGGACCGACGGGACGTGTGCGATGCCCAGCACGACCTGGACCGAGGCGAGGGCGAGGAAACCGCAGGCGTGCAGGACCGGCCGGAGCGGGCCGCCGCCCGGCTTCCACGCCAGGACCGCCGCGAGCACGTACAGCATGGACGCGCCGTACATCACGCGGGCGCCGACGCTGTGCAGGGTCTCCCCGTAGGAGGAGGTCAGCAGCAGTCCGGCGGAGACCGCCTGGAGGAAGATGGTCAGGGTCTGCAGGGCGATCGCGATCCGCAGGAACGCGGAGTCCCGCCTTCCGTTCGCCGCAGCCGTCGCCTTCGCCGTCGTCCGGGTGGCCATGTCGTCGTCCCCGTTTCCGCCCGTGGGCAGTGGATCGATAAGGTCTCACCGGTTCGACGACGTGGGCCCGTGAAAGGTAAGGCGAGGAGGCGGCCGGAGGCATGACGACTGTCGGGACCGGCACGGACGTGGTGGACGGCGAGCGGCGCCGGCTGGTCAACGTCGCCTACCGTCTGCTCGGTTCGGTGACCGAGGCCGAGGACGCCGTGCAGGACGCCTACGCCCGCTGGTACGGGCTGCCACGGAGCCGTCAGCAAGAAATCCGCTCGCCCGGCGCGTGGCTGACGACGGTGACCGGCCGTATCTGTCTGGACCTGCTCGGCTCGGCTCGGGCCCGCCGCGAGCGCTATGTCGGCGCGTGGCTGCCCGAGCCGCTGCCCGACCGCGCCGAGCGGGAGCAGGCGGGCGGCGGCGCCCCGACCGGGCTCGCGGACCCCGCCGACCAGATCGTCCTGGACGAGTCCGTGGCCATGGCGTTCCTCGTGGTCCTGGAGTCGATGACGCCCGCCGAGCGCGTGGCGTTCGTGCTGCACGACGTCTTCCGGTACCCCTTCGCCGAGATCGCCGACGTGCTCGGCCGGACCCCCGCGGCCTGCAAGCAGCTGGCCGCCTCCGCCCGGCGGCGGGTGGGGGACGTGTCCGCTCCGGCCGCCCCCGTGACGGCGTCCGGCCGGGCGGAGGTGGTGCGCCGGGTCAAGGAGGCGTGGGAGGCCAAGGACATCGCGACCCTCGTCGCCCTCCTCGACCCGTCCGCCGTGCTGACCGCCGACGGCGGTGGCCTGGTCGGCGCCGTCCTGCGCCCGGTCGAGGGGGGCGCGCGCATCGCCCGCTACCTGGTCGCCCTCGCCGACAGGGCGCCCGGGCTCGAACTCGTGGAGCGGTCCGTCAACGGCGTGCCGGGCCTGGTGGCCCGGCGCGCCGGGGTCGTGATGACGGTGGCGGCGTTCGACGTCCGCGACGGCCACGTCACCCGGATCTGGGCGGTCCGCAACCCGGAGAAGCTCCGTCCCTGGACCGGGGAGCACTAGAGCCCTCGGGCCCGGTACGGCTCGGGCACCGGCGGGCATCTCCCCCACCGGTGCCCGAGGGTGTGTCAGGCGAGGGTCACCTCGACCGGCAGCTTCTTGATGCCGTTCACGAAGTTGGAGCGGACGCGCGGCACGTCACCGACGAGACGGATGTCGGCGAGGCGCGGGATCAGCTCCTCGAACATGATGCGGATCTCGGTGCGGGCCAGCAGGTTGCCCAGGCACAGGTGCGGGCTGCCCTTGCCGAAGGTGACGTGGTCGTTGTCGGCCCGGGCGACGTCGAAGTCGTACGGGTTGCCGAAGACCGCCTCGTCCCGGTTGCCGGAGGCGTACCACATGACGACCTTGTCGCCCTCCTTGACCTGCTTGCCGCCGAGTTCGACGTCACGGGTCGCGGTGCGGCGGAAGTGGTAGACGGGGGACGCCCAGCGCAGGAACTCCTCGGTCGCCGCCGGGATCAGGGAGGGGTCCTCCTGGAGTCGGGCGAGCTGCTCCGGGTGCTGGAGCAACGCCAGCATGGAGTGGGTGATGGTGTGGCGGGTGGTCTCGTTGCCGGCCACGACCAGGAGCAGGAAGTAGTTGTCGAAGTCCTGCGCGGAGAGCGGGATCCCGTCGCGCGGGGTGGTGTTGACCAGCTTGGAGACCAGGTCGGTGCCCTCGCCGCCGCGCCGCTGCCGGGCCAGTTCACGGCCGTACTCGAAGACTTCGAGGGAGGCGGGCGAGCGGAACGGCAGGTCGCGGTAGCGCTCGCTCTCGGCGCTGTGCAGGAGGACGTCGGCGTAGTCGGGGTCGGTGTTGCCGATGATGCGGTTGCCCCAGTCGATGAGGCGCTGGTTGTCCTCCGGGGGCACGTCCAGGAGCCGGGCGAGGACGTTGATGGGGAAGTCGGCGGAGACGTCGGCGACGAAGTCGAAGGTGCCCTTGGCGAGGGCCGCGTCGAGGGTGCGGGCGGTGAGGCCGCGCAGGAAGTCGGTGTAGCTGTTGATGACGTTCGCGCCGAACTGCCGCTGGATCACGCTGCGCAGGGCGCGGTGGCGGACGCCGTCCAGTTCCAGGATGGAGGCGCGGATCGCGATCTGGTTCTCGTCGACCTCCTCCAGGTTGACGAACCGGGTGGAGGTGAAGGTCTCGGCGTCCCGGTCGACGCGGGCGATGTCGGCGTGCCGGGTGACCGCCCAGAAGCCGGAGTTGGGGGCTTCCTCGGGCTGCCAGTGCACCGGGTCCTCGTGGCGCAGGGTGTGGAACATGCGCCACGGGGTCACACCGTCGGTGAAGTTGTCGAGGTCGGCGAGGTTCACGTCGTCCAGCGGCAGGGGCTCCTGGACGGCCTCGCGTACGAGGGCGGGGGGAAGGTGGGCGGAAGTGGTCATGTCGGTGGTTCTCCTGGGCTTCACAGGTGGTAGGCGTACTCGGTGAACTCCCAGTCGGTGACGTGCCGTTGGAAGCGTTCGACCTCATCGCGCTTGTAGGAGAGGTACGAGGTGGTGAAGTCCTTGCCGAGGATCTCGGTCAGGGCGGTGTCCGCCTCCAGCGCGTCCAGGGCGGCGGGCAGGCTGGTCGGCAACACGGCCGAGCGGGCGGTGTCGTAGCCGTAGCCCTCCAGCGGGGCGGGGGGCTCCTCACCGGCGCGGACGCCGAGCAGCGCGGCGGCGATCGCGCCGGCGATCAGCAGGTAGGGGTTGGCTCCGGCGTCGCCGAGCCGCAGTTCCAGGCGGGCGCCGGCACCGCGCTCGGGCGGGATGCGGACCATGGCGCTGCGGTTGTCCAGCCCCCAGTCGATCAGCCAGGGCGCGAGGGTGTCGGGGCCGAACCGCTTGTAGGAGTTGATGGTGGGGTTGGCGAGGGCGGCGAGCGCCGGGGCGTGGGCGAGGACGCCGGCGACGGCGTGCCGGGCGGTGTCGGACAGCCCGTACCGGCCCGCGGGGTCGTCGAAGGCGTTCTGTCCCCGCTCGTCGTCGCAGGACAGGTGGAGGTGGAAGCCGGAGCCTCCGGCGTCGTTGAAGGGCTTGGCCATGAAGGTGGCGAGGCGGCCCTCCCGGCGCGCGAGTTCCTTGACGGCGGCCTTGAAGCGGAAGGAGCGGTCGGCGGCCGAGAGGGCCTCCGAGTGCGTCAGGTTGATCTCGAACTGGCCGCCGTCGAACTCGTGGTTGCCGTTGGTGACGCCGATGCGCAGGTCGCGCAGGTGCCGCAGGGTGCGCAGCAGGTGGTTGTCGGGGTCCGCGCGCAGACCGGCGGTGTAGACGGCGCCGGTGGTGCCCGCGTAACGCTTGTAGCCGCTGGGCGAGGCGGGGTCCTCGTCGCAGAGGAAGTACTCGAGTTCGGGACCGACCACGGGGCGCAGGCCCTGTTCGGCGCAGCGGGCGAGCACCGAGCGCAGCAGGTCGCGCGGGGACTCGGGGGCGGGTGCCCCGGTGGCCGGGTCGATGCTCTCGCCGAGACAGACGGCGACCCCGGGCTCCCAGGGCAGGGCGACGAGGGTGTCGAGGTCGGGGCGCACGTGGATGTCGGGCAGGCCCGCGTCCAGCCCTCCGGCGACGGGGACGACGTCACCCTGGGGCGAGGTGTGGTAGACAGCCCGGCAGAAGGCGAGCCCGTGCTCGCACGCCGTGGGCAGCTGGTCGAGCAGCACGTCCCGGGCCCGGTCGGTGCCGATGAGGTCGGGGTAGGTCACCCGGACCACATCGATGCCCTCTGCGGCCAGCCGCTCCTGGTAATGCCCGACGGCCGGCGTTTCAGATGCGCTCACCGTTGTCTCCTAGACGACTGGGGCCGATTGTTTGATGCCAAACGATAAGAATGTCTCCAGCGGCCCGCAAGGGGTCTACCCCAAAAAAATTATCCACCTGGACAGGTATTGACCAGGGGGTGGCGGCTTCCTATGTTGTTTGAAGCCAAACGAGATGCCCACCGTCGGCTCCCCACCCCGCCCGACGCCCTGATTCCCAGGAGGACCGGCCATGAAGGTCGTCGTCGACATGAACAAGTGCCAGGACCACGGGCAGTGCGTCTTCGCCGCCCCCGACGTCTTCCAGCTCGACGAGAACGGGCACCTGGCCTACGTCAGCGACCCCGACGACGCGCTCCTCGACGAGGTCGAGGAAGCCGCCGACGTCTGTCCGCTCCAGGCCATCCGGATCGAGGGCTGAGCACCATGACAGGACGCGTGGTCGTCGCGGGTGCCTCGATGGCCGGTCTGCGCGCCGCCGAGCAGCTGCGGGCGGCGGGCTGGACCGGGCACGTCACCGTCGTCGGCGACGAGCCGCACATGCCCTACAACCGGCCCCCGCTCTCCAAGGAGGTGCTGGCCGGGAAGGCGCCCTTCGAGTCGCTGGCCTTCCGCCCCCGCGCGAGCGTGGCCGACGTGGAGTGGAGGCTCGGCACGAAGGCCGTCGCCGCGCGCCTCGACGAGCGGAGCGTGGACCTCGACGACGGCTCCACGCTGTCGTACGACGCCCTGGTCGTCGCCACCGGTATGCGGCCCCGCCGCCTCGCCTGCCCCGGTCCGCTCGCCGGCCGCCACACGGTCCGTACGCTGGCCGACGCGCAGGGCCTGCGCGAGGAGCTGACCCGGCCCGGTGCCCGGGTGGTCGTGATCGGCGCCGGGTTCATCGGCTGCGAGGTCGCCGCCACGGCGGTGGGGCTCGGTGTCGCCGAGGTGACCGTGGTCGATCCGCTGCCGCTGCCCATGGTCGGTCCGCTCGGTGAGCTGCTCGGGCGCGCGCTGCTGCGGCGGCACGAGGAACGCGGGGTGCGGTTCGCGCTCGGCACGGGCGTCGCCGGGTTCGAGGGCGGGGACCGGGTCACGGGTGTGGTGCTCGGCGACGGGAGGGTCCTGCCCGCCGACGTGGTGGTGGAGTCGGTCGGCTCGGTCGCCAACGTCGAGTGGCTGGAGGGCAACGGCCTGGACCTGTCCGACGGCGTGCTCACCTGCGAGCAGCTCCGGGTCGGCGGGCGGCCCGAGGTGGTCGCCGTCGGCGACGTCGCCCGCTTCCCCAACGCCCGCTACGACGGCGTGCCCCGCCGGGTCGAGCACTGGTCGATCCCCACGGACACCGCCAAGCACGCGGCGAAGGTCCTCACCGGCGCCGAACCGCCCCCCTTCGCACCACTGCCGACGTTCTGGAGCGACCAGCACGACTTCCGGCTCCAGTCCTTCGGCGCGCCGGTCCTCGGCCGGGACGACGTACGGGTCCTGCAGGGCGACCCCGCCGGGGACGTCCTGGCCGGCTACCACCACCGCGGCCGGCTGGTCGGGGTCGTCGCGCTCGGCGGCCCCGCCACCGTGTCCGCCGCCGCCCGCCACCGCGCCGAACTGCTCCAGCAGCCCGCCCTCACCGCGTAAGGATCCCCCTGACCATGACCAGTGTCCGTGGATACTTCCACCCCAAGACGGCGAGCGGTGCCTCGTCGCTGATCCCGTCGCCGCCGTGGCGCTACTCGGGCGACCTGCTCACCGTCGAGTACCGGACGGATCCCGCGCGGGTGCGTGAACTGCTGCCCGAGCCCCTGGAACTGGCCGAGGAGGACCCCGGCGCGGTCGCGCTGATCTGGGCCGACTGGCAGTCCTGCTCGGCCTCGGGCGCGGAGCTGCTCGACCCGGTGCTCTCCCAGTACAAGGAGGCCTTCGCGGTCGTCCGCTGCCGGTACAAGGGGCAGACCTACTCGCGGTGCGTCCACATCTGGGTCGACAAGGACTTCGCCATCGCGCGCGGGCTGCACCAGGGGTACCCGAAGAAGCTCGGGTCCATCCACCAGACGCGGCCGCACCCGCTGGGACCCGCGCCGCGGATCGAGGCGGGCGCCCGGTTCGGGGCGACGCTGGCCGCGGCCGACCGGCGTCTGGCCCAGACGGTCGTCACTTTGCGGGAGCCCTCGGAGACGAACGGCTTCGTCAACGCCCACCCGATGGCCCACCACCGGTGGCTGCCGTCGATCGAGAAGGGCAAGGGGCTGGCGCTGGACGAGCTGATCGAGACCGGGGCGGCGTCCTTCGAGGGCGGACAGTCCTGGGTGGGCGAGGCCGAGCTGGAGCTGTTCGAGGCGCCGACGGAGGAGCTGGCCCGGCTGTCGGTCGAGGAGCCGATCGCCGCGTACTACCGGCAGGTGGGGGTCGTCTGGGACGGCGGACGGCTGCTGGAGTCCGGGACATCGGAAGCGGCCGCCGAGTGAGGCGCGCCAGCGGCCGCGGCCTGTCCGTGGCCGGTCGCGCCCGCGCGGCGGAGCCGCAGGTCGACACAGCCCCGCGCCTCCGGGTCGGCGGGTCCCTCCCCTCCTGAGAAGGAAGCCCCTTTCATGACCGACAAGATCACCGTCGCCGGAGTCCCCGTCGACACCCGGCACTGGATCGGCGGGCGGCGCGTCGCCTCCGCCGGGACCTTCACCGACGTCTCCCCCATCGACGGCCGCGTCCTCGGCGAGATCGCCCGCGGTGGACCGGCCGAGGTCGAGGCCGCCGTCGCCGCCGCCCGCGAGGCGTTCCCCGCCTGGGCCGCCACCGATCGCGCCGAACGCGCCCGTGTCCTGCACGCCATCGCCGACGGGGTCGACAAGCGCCTCGAAGAGCTGGCGATCGTCGAGACCCACGACAACGGGGCGCTGCTGCGCTCGCACCGGCGGGGTGTGATGCCGCGGGTGGCGCACAACTTCCGGTTCTTCGCCGACTGGCTGCTCACGCTCGCGCACGAGGACTTCGAGACGCGCGGACACACCAACAGGGTGAGCTGGGACCCGGCGGGGCCGTCGGTGCTGATCACCCCGTGGAACGCGCCGCTGATGCTGGCCACCTGGAAGGTCGCCCCGGCCCTCGCCGCCGGCAACACGGTGATCCTCAAGCCCGCCGAGTGGACCCCGCTGACCGCCTCGCTGCTGGCGGACATCGCCGCCGAGGCGGGACTGCCCGCCGGGGTCCTCAACGTCGTCCAGGGGTACGGCTCGGAGATCGGTGACGCGCTCACCTCGCACCCGGACGTGCGGCGGATCAGCTTCACCGGGTCGGTGCCCACGGCCAAGCGGATCGCCGCCTCGGCGGCGCCGAACCTCACCCCGCTCAGCCTCGAACTGGGCGGCAAGTCGCCGCTGCTGGTGTTCGCGGACGCCGACCTGGACCTGGCCGTGGACCTCGCGGTGGAGCAGTACGACAACGCCGGGCAGGTCTGCCTGGCGGCCACCCGGTTCCTGGTCGAGGAGTCGGTCGCCGAGGAGTTCACCCGGCGGTTCGTGGAGCGGGCCTCGGCGCTGACGCAGGGCGACCCGCGCGAGGAGACCACCGACATAGGGCCCAACATCCATCCCCGGCAGCTGGAGAAGATCGACGGCTTCGTGCGGCGGGCCGTTGCCGACGGGGCCCGGGTGGTCGTCGGCGGGCACCCCGGGGAGGGGCAGTACTACGCCCCCACCCTGCTCACCGATGTCGCCCAGGACTCGGAGATCGTGCAGGAGGAGGTCTTCGGGCCGGTCCTGACCCTGCAGACCTTCACCGACGAGGACGAGGCGGTCCGGCTCGCCAACGACACCCGCTTCGGCCTGGCCGCCACCCTGGCCACCGGCGACACCGAGCGCGCCGCCCGGGTGACCGAGCGGCTGGTGGCGGGCACGGTGTGGGTGAACTGCTTCTTCGTCCGCGACCTCCAGGCGCCCTTCGGCGGCTCCCGGCACTCCGGGGTCGGCCGGGAGGGCGGCACCTGGAGCTTCGACTTCTACTGCGACGTGAAGAACACCGTCACCGCACCGAACGGATGGACCGACCATGGGTGAGATCGTCGGGGCGGGGCTCCTGGCCCACGTCCCCACCATCGTGCTGCCGGAGGCCGACCGGCTGGAGCTGAACGAGGGCAAGGAGATCACCCTCGTCACCGGACTGCGGCAGCTGCGCGAGGACGTCTTCTCCCGCGACGACTACGACACCGTCGTGGTCCTCGACTCGCACTGGGCGACGACCGTGGAGTTCGTGGTCACCGCGCAGGCGCGCCGGGCCGGTCTCTTCACCTCCGAGGAGCTGCCGCGCGGGATGTGCCGGATGCCGTACGACTTCCCAGGCGACCCCGAACTGGCCCGGAACATCGAGCGGTTCGCGGACGAGCACGGCACCTGGATCACCGCGATCGAGGACGAGTACCTGCCGATCTACTACGCCACGATCAACCTGTGGAAGTTCCTCGGCGAGGGCCTGCCCGACAAGCGCTGGGTGACCATCGGCGTCTGCCAGACCGGCGACATGGAGGACCATCTGCGGCTGGGACGGGCGCTCGCCGACGGCATCGCCGCCACCCCCGGCCGGCGGGTCCTGATCATCGCCTCCGGCGCCCTCTCCCACACCTTCTGGCCGTTGCGCGAGCTGCGCGACCACGAGGCCAGCGACCCGGTGCACATCCGGACGCCCGAGGCCCGGGCGGCGGACCTGGAGCGGATCGCCTGGTTCAAGGAGGGCCGGCACGACAAGGTCCTCGACACCATGGACGAGTTCTGGAAGTACAAGCCCGAGGCCAGGTTCTACCACTACCTGATGATGGCCGGCGCGCTCGGCGAACAGGACTGTGTCGCCACGGCCCGGCAGTACGGGGAGTACGAGAACTCCATCGGCACCGGCCAGGTGCACCTGTGGTTCGACCGCCCCGCCGCCGGCTGGACCGGCACCCCTCACCGACTCCCCTAGGAAGGCCAGCCATGCCCGAGTACCGCCGCATCCTCCTCGACGGGGCCACCGTCGAGGTCACCGTCGACGGCGACGAACTGGTTGCCGGGGACGGCCGCCGCGTCAAGATCGAGGAGGCCCACCACCTTCCGCCGGTCGTACCGTCGAAGGTGATCGCCGTCCACCTCAACCACCGCAGCCGGGTCGACGAGTTTCAGATCGATCTGCCGGAGACACCCACCTACTTCCACAAGCCGACCTCCTCCCTCAACGGCCACCGGGGCGCGATCGTCCGCCCCGACGGCTGCAAGTGGCTCAACTACGAGGGCGAGGTCGCCATCGTCATCGGCAGGACCGCGCGGAACATCGCGCCCGAGGACGCGGGCGCGTACATCGCCGGCTACACGGTCGCCAACGACTACGGTCTGCACGACTTCCGTGACACCGACGCCGGTTCGATGCTGCGGGTGAAGGGGTCCGACACCCTGTGCCCGCTCGGCCCCGGACTCGTCACCGACTGGGACTTCCACGGCAAGCGGCTGCGGACGTACGTCAACGGCGAGGTCGTCCAGGACGGTACGACGGACGAGATGAAGTGGGACATGCACTACCTCGTCGCCGACATCGCCCGCACCATCACGCTGTACCCGGGGGACGTCCTGCTCTCCGGCACCCCGGCCAACTCCCGGCCCGTGCAGCCCGGCGACGTCGTCGAGGTGGAGGTGGAGGGCCTCGGCCGGCTCACCAACCACATCGTCACCGGCCCCACCCCCGTACGCGCCGACGTCGGCGCACAGCCCACGGAGTCCGAGGAAGTGCTGTCCACGGCGCTCGGCGGCGACTGGGAGTTCCGTGGCGTCCGCCCGCCCCGGCGGTGATCCCGGCGGCCGGACGGGCCGGCGGCGGGCGGAGGGCGGGCGGGTAGGGTCACGCGCATGACCGACTCCGCCGACGCCCCCGCGAGCCGACGGCCACGCAAGCGCCTCCACTACGGCGAGGGGCGGGAAGCCCTGCTGAACGCCGCCGTGCGCGTGGTGGCGCGGGGCGGACTGCGCCGGCTCACCTACCGGGCCGTCGCGGAGGAGGCGGGGGTCACCCACGGGCTGGTCGTGCACCACTTCGGCTCGCGCGACGCCCTGATCGAGGAGGCCCTGGCCCACACCATCCGCTCCTCGCTCGACACCAGCTCCCTGGAACCGGGCACCGGCGAGGTCGCGGACTTCTCCATCGGCCTGTCGGAGATGGTCACGGCCGACCCGGACACCCAGGCGTTCCAGTACGAGCTGCTGCTGGAGTCCCGGCGCCGGCCGGAGCTGCTGCCCCAGATCCGCGAGCTGTACGACGAGTACTTCGACGCGGCCCGGCGCGAGCTGGGCCGGATGCTGCCCGTCGGCGCGGACAAGGCGCTGGCCCGGCTGGTCTTCGCCGCGCTGGACGGTCTCGTGCTGCACCAGCTCGTCTTCGACGAGCCGGAGGTCACGGAGGAGGCCGTGGAGGAGCTGCGCGCCCTGCTGCGGCTGCTCCACGCCGACGGCGGCGCGTCCGGCGGGCACGGCACGGACGAGACCGGCGACCCCGGCGCGTAGCCGCCGACCCGAGCGGTCATGGCCCCGGACGTGCGACGTCCGGGGCCTTCCGGCATGCCCGCGCGGGCATGCCGGAAGGCCCGGGGAAGCCCGCCGAAAATCTTCACGGAACCCCTTGCCAATCGGATAGTTCGGGCTCACGATGAGGCAACTCGTTTGGGTCTAAACGAATCCCATCCCTCCCCGTCCCCGACAGGTGATCCGAGTGGACAGTCAGACGGCGGTCGCCCCGCACAGCTCGCACGATCCATCCACGGCAGGCAGGCTCAAGCCCGATTCCCTCGGCGTCCTGGGCATCCTCTTCTTCGTCCTCTCCGCCCAGGCCCCGCTCACCGGCATCGCCGGAGCCGTCCCCATCGCCGTCGTCATCGGCAACGGGGCCGGTGTCCCGGCCGCGTACATCGCGGCCGGCGTGGTGATCCTGCTGTTCTCCATCGGCTTCGTCACGATGGGCCGCCACGTCGTGGACGCGGGCGCCTTCTACACGTACATCGGCAAGGGGCTGGGCCGCACGACGGGCTCCGGCAGCGCCGGCGTCGCGCTCTTCGCGTACTGCGCCATCCAGGCCGCGATGTACGGCCTCTACGGCGCGACCGTGAGCGGCCTCGTCGCGCACTACGCCGACGTGACGATCGCCTGGTGGGTGTGGGCGCTGGTCACCATGGTGGTGGTCCAGGTCCTCGGCGCCGCCGGGATCGAGATGGGCGCCAAGCTGCTGGCCGTGTTCGTCCTCGCGGAGTTCAGCATCCTGATCGCCTTCGCCTTCGTGACCTTCTTCAAGGGCGGCGGCCCCGAAGGGCTCGGCCTCGCCGACAGCTTCTCCCCGGACGCGGCGCTCCAGGGCGCCCCCGGAGTGGCGCTGATGTTCGCCGTGGCGTCGATGTTCGGCTTCGAGGCGACCGCCATCTACGGCGAGGAGGCCAAGGAGCCGAGGAAGACGGTCCCGCGGGCCACCTACCTCTCGGTCGCGGTGGTCACCGGCTTCTTCGCCTTCACCTCCTGGATGCTGGTCTCCGCGCACGGCGCGTCCCGGGCCACGGCGGAGGCGGGCAAGGCCCTGGAGGGCGGCGACGCGGCGGGCTGGGTCTTCGCCCCCATCGCGGCGGAGTTCGGCGCCTGGACCGGCGACGTGCTGCCCGTCCTGCTGGCCACCTCGCTGTTCGCCGGCATCCTCGCGTTCCACAACAGCGCCAACCGCTACCTGTTCTCCCTGGGCCGCGAAGGACTGCTGCCGCGCGGGCTGACCTCCCTCAACGGGCGTCACTCCCCCTGGGCGGCCGGCATCGTCCAGACCGTGATCGCGGCGGCTCTGGTCGTCCCGTTCGCCCTGCTGGGCAAGGACCCCGTGCTGACGCTGTTCTCCTGGTTCAGCGGGGTGGCCGTGCTCGCGATGATGCTCCTGTACTTCCTGACGTCGGTGTCCGTGGTCGTCTTCTTCCGCCGCTCCCGCGCCGACACCCGGCCCTGGAACACGCTGATCGCCCCCGTCCTGGGCGCGCTCGGCATCGCCTGGGCCATCTGGCTGATCATCGAGAACTTCACCACGCTCATCGGCGGCGACCCGACCACCGCCCTGTGGCTGCAGCTGACCGTGCCCGTGGTCCTGGTGCTCGGTCTCGTCGCGGCGATGGTGACCCGGAACAGGCAGCCGGCCGCGGACTGACCCCCGGCTGCCACGGACCGGTCCCGGCCGCCGCCACCGCCCTGCCGCCACCGGTGCGGGCCCCGCACACCGAACACCCCGCACACCGCACAAGGAATGAGGAGAGCCGAGATGCCCGCCGCCCTCGCCCACGACGACCTGCTCCGCCGCGCCGAGGAGCTGGACCTCCCCAGCCGGCACCACATCGACGGGGCGGACGAACCGGGCGGGGGCGCATCCTTCGCCGTCGTGTCACCCCGCGACGGCAGGACCCTCGTCGAGGTGGCCGACGCGCACGGCGCCGAGGTCGACCTGGCCGTGGCCGCCGCCCGCCGCGCCTTCGACCGCGGCCCCTGGCCCCGTATGGCCCCCGCCGACCGCGGCCGGATCCTGCTGCGCGTCGCCGACCTCCTGGAGGAACGGCGCCGGGAGCTGGCCCTGACCATCACCCTGGAGATGGGCAAGCCGTACGGGGAGGCGCACGACATCGAACTGCGCGCCGCGATCACCACCTTCCGCTGGTACGGGCAGCTGGCGGACAAGCTCACCGACGAGTCGCCCCACACCGCCCCCGACGCCCTGGCCCTGGTCACCCGTGAACCCGCGGGTGTGGTGGGCGCGGTGGTGCCGTGGAACTTCCCCCTGACCCTGGCGAGCTGGAAGGTCGCCCCGGCGCTGGCGGCGGGCTGCACGGTCGTCCTGAAGCCTTCGGAGAACTCCCCGCTGTCCGCCCTGCTGCTGGGCCGGATCGCCACCGAGGCCGGACTGCCGCCGGGCGTCCTCAACGTCGTCACCGGTGACGGGCCGACCGCCGGGCGGGCCATCGGGCTCCACCCCGACGTGGACGTCCTGGCCTTCACCGGCTCCACGGCCGTCGGCCGGCACTTCCTGCACTACGCCGCCGACTCCAACCTCAAGCGGGTCTGGCTGGAACTGGGCGGCAAGTCCCCCAACATCATCCTTCCCGACGCCCCCGACCTGGAGAAGGCGGCCGCCACCGCCGCCTGGGGCATCTTCTTCAACCAGGGCGAGATGTGCACGGCCCCCTCCCGGCTGCTGGTGCACTCCTCGGTCGCCGAACGCGTCACCGAGGCCGTCGTCGCCCGCGCCCGGGAGCTGCGCGTCGGCGACCCGCTCGACCCGGCCACCGAGATGGGCGCCCTGGTCCGCGAGGCGCACCTCGAACGGGTCCTCGGCCACATCGACGCGGGCGTCGGCGACGGCGCGCGGCTGCGGGCCGGCGGCGAACGCGTCCTGGCCGAGACCGGCGGCAGCTATCTGCGGCCCACCGTCTTCGACCGGGTGGACCCCGGGATGCGGCTGGCCCGCGAGGAGATCTTCGGCCCCGTCCTGTCCGTCCTGACCTTCGACGACCTCGACGAGGCGGTACGGCTCGCCAACGACACCGAGTACGGCCTCGCCGCCGGCCTGTGGACCTCCGACCTGTCCACCGCCCACCGCGTCTCCCGCGCCCTGCGGGCCGGCACGGTCTGGGTGAACTGCTACGAGGAGGGCGACCTGACCGTCCCCTTCGGCGGCATGAAGCAGTCGGGCAACGGCCGCGACAAGTCCGCCCACGCCATCGAGAAGTACACCGAACTGAAGACCACCTGGATCCAGCTGTGACCCGGCCCCTGATCGCGGTCCCCGCCCGTTTCGCCGCCACGACCTCCGCGCTGCGGTACGCCGCCGAGGTCAACGCCCGCGCCCTGATCGAGGCCGTCTGGCGGGCGGGCGGCGAACCCGCGGGCATCCACCCGGCCGCCGGCGGAACGGCCGCCCGCCTGGCCCGCTTCGACGGCGTCCTCCTGCCCGGCGGCGGCGACCTCGCCCCGCACCGCTACGGCGCGGGCAGCACCCACGCCAGCGTGTACGACGTCGACGAGGTCCAGGACACCTTCGACCTCGACGTCGCTCGCGCCGCCCTGGAGTCGGGCCTCCCGCTGCTGGCGGTCTGCCGGGGCCTGCAGGTCGTCAACGTCGCCCTCGGCGGCACCCTGGAGCAGGACATGGGCGGCCCCGAACACGAACACCGCCACCTCGTGCACCCGGTGGCGCTCCGGCGCGGCACGCTGCTGGAGCGGGTCACCGGCGCGCAGAAGGTGGAGGCGTCCTGCTACCACCACCAGCGGGTGGACCGGCTGGGCGAGGGCCTGGAAGTCACGGCCCGCGCCGCCGACGGCACCGCGGAAGGTCTCGAACTCCCGGGCGCCACCGGCTGGTTCACGGCCGTGCAGTGGCACCCCGAGGACACCGCCGGGGAGGACCCGGCGCAGCAGGCCCTCTTCGACGCCCTCGTCCGGGCCGCCGGCGACCGGCGCTGACCCGGGCCGTACTACGACGACGGCCCGGACCTGTCGGTCCGGGCCGCGCCGCCGTCAGTCCTCGCCGCCCTCCAGGTCGCCCTCGGTCTCCAGGTACACCTGCCGCAGGCCCTCCAGCACCGCCGGGTCGGGCTTCTCCCACATGCCGCGCGACTCCGCCTCCAGCAGCCGCTCGGCGATGCCGTGCAGGGCCCAGGGGTTCGCCTGCTGGAGGAACTCCCGGTTGGTCTCGTCCAGGACGTACGTCTCGGTGAGCTTGTCGTACATCCAGTCGGCGATCACGCCGGTGGTGGCGTCGTAGCCGAACAGGTAGTCGACGGTGGCGGCGAGTTCGAAGGCGCCCTTGTAGCCGTGGCGGCGCATCGCCTCGATCCACTTGGGGTTGACCACGCGGGCGCGGAAGACCCGGGAGGTCTCCTCGACCAGGGTGCGGGTGCGGACCGTCTCGGGGCGGGTGGAGTCGCCGATGTACGCCTCGGGGGCGGTGCCGCGCAGGGCGCGGACGGTGGCCACCATGCCGCCGTGGTACTGGAAGTAGTCGTCGGAGTCGGCGATGTCGTGCTCGCGGGTGTCGGTGTTCTTCGCGGCCACCTCGATCCGCTTGTAGGCGGTCTCCATCTCCTCGCGGGCCGGACGGCCGTCCAGTTCGCGGCCGTAGGCGTAACCGCCCCAGACCGTGTAGACCTCGGCGAGGTCGGCGTCGGTGCGCCAGTCGCGGGAGTCGATGAGCTGGAGCAGTCCGGCGCCGTACGTGCCGGGCCGGGAGCCGAAGATCCGGGTGGTGGCCCGGCGTTCGTCGCCGTGCTCGGCGAGGTCGGCCTGGACGTGGGCGCGGACGTGGTTGGCCTCGGCCGGCTCGTCCAGGGAGGCGGCGAGGCGTACGGCGTCGTCGAGCAGGCCGACGGTGTGCGGGAACGCGTCGCGGAAGAAGCCCGAGATGCGCAGGGTGACGTCGACGCGGGGGCGGCCCAACTCCTCGGCGGGGACGGCCTCCAGGCCGGTCACCCGGCGCGAGGCGTCGTCCCAGACCGGGCGGACACCGAGCAGGGCAAAGGCCTCGGCCACGTCGTCGCCGGCCGTGCGCATGGCGCTGGTGCCCCACAGCGAGAGGCCCACGGAGGTGGGCCATTCGCCGTTGTCGGCGCGGTAGCGCTCCAACAGGGAGTCGGCGAGGGCCTGGCCGGTCTCCCAGGCGAGGCGGGAGGGGACGGCCTTGGGGTCGACGGAGTAGAAGTTGCGGCCCGTCGGCAGGACGTTGACCAGGCCCCGCAGCGGGGAGCCGGAGGGACCGGCCGGGACGAAGCCGCCGTTCAGGGCGTGCACGGTGTGGTCGAGTTCGGCCGTGGTCGCGGCGAGCCGGGGCACGACCTCGCGGGCGGCGAACTCCAGGATCGCGGCGACCTGTTCGCCGTGCTCGGTGGGAACGGCGGCGAGGTCCCAGCCCGCGTCCTCCATCGCCTGGACCAGCGCCCGGGCCTTCTCCTCCGCCTCGTCGGCGGTCGTCCGGGTCGCGGCGGACTCGTCGAGGCCGAGCGCCTCGCGCAGGCCGGGCAGGGCGGTGGTGCCGCCCCAGATCTGGCGGGCGCGGAGCACGGCGAGGACCAGGTTGACGTGGTCGGCGCCGGTCGGCGGGTTGCCGAGGACGTGCAGGCCGTCGCGGATCTGGGCGTCCTTGACCTCGCAGAGCCAGCCGTCGACGTGCAGCAGGAAGTCGTCGAAGCCGTCGTCCTCGGGGCGGTCGTTCAGCCCCAGGTCGTGGTCGAGCTTGGCGGCCTGGATGAGGGTCCAGATCTGGGCGCGGATCGCGGGGAGCTTCGCCGGGTCCATGGAGGAGATCTGGGCGTACTCGTCGAGGAGCTGCTCCAGGCGCGCGATGTCGCCGTAGGAGTCGGCGCGGGCCATCGGCGGCACGAGGTGGTCGACGAGGGTGGCGTGGACGCGGCGCTTGGCCTGGGTGCCCTCGCCCGGGTCGTTGACCAGGAACGGGTAGACCAGGGGCAGGTCGCCGAGGGCGGCGTCGGGGCCGCAGGCGGCGGACAGGCCCGCGTTCTTGCCGGGCAGCCACTCCAGGTTGCCGTGCTTGCCGAGGTGGATCATCGCGTCGGCGCCGAAACCGCCGTCGTCGGCGCGGGCCGCGATCCAGCGGTAGGCGGCCAGGTAGTGGTGCGAGGGCGGCAGGTCCGGGTCGTGGTAGATCGCGATCGGGTTCTCGCCGAAGCCGCGCGGCGGCTGGATGAGGATCAGCAGGTTGCCGAAGCGCAGGGCCGCGAGGACGATGTCGCCCTCCGGGTTGGCGCTGCGGTCGACGAACATCTCGCCGGGCGCCGGGCCCCAGTGCTCCTCGACGGAGGCGCGCAGTTCCTCGGGGAGTCCGGCGTACCAGCGACGGTAGTCGGCCGCCGGGATGCGGACCGGGTTGCGGGCCAGCTGCTCCTCGGTCAGCCAGTCCTGGTCGTGGCCGCCGGCCTCGATGAGGGCGCGGATCAGCTCGTCGCCGTCGCCGGAGGCCAGTCCGGGGACGTCGGCGCCCCCGAAGTCGTAGCCCTCGTCGAGCAGTCGGCGCAGCAGGGCGACCGCGCTGGCGGGGGTGTCCAGGCCGACCGCGTTGCCGATGCGGGAGTGCTTGGTCGGGTAGGCGGACAGGACGAGCGCGAGGCGCTTGTCGGCGTTGGCGATGTGGCGAAGGCGTGCGTGGCGTACGGCGATCCCGGCGACGCGGGCGGCGCGCTCGGGGTCGGCGACATAGGCGGGGAGGCCGTCCGCGTCGATCTCCTTGAAGGAGAACGGGACGGTGATCAGGCGGCCGTCGAACTCCGGGACGGCGATCTGGCTGGCCGCGTCGAGCGGGGAGACGCCCTCGTCGTTCTCCTCCCAGACGGAGCGCGAACCGGTCAGGCACAGGGCCTGGAGGATCGGCACGTCGAGGCCGGTCAGGGCGCCCGCGTCCCAGGACTCGTCGTCGCCGCCGGCGGACGCCTCGGCGGGCTTGGTGCCGCCCGCGGCGAGGACGGTGGTCACGATGGCGTCGGCGGCGCGGAGTTCCTCGATCAGCTCGGGCTCGGGGGCGCGCAGGGAGGCCACGTACAGCGGGAGCGCGCGGGCGCCCTTGTCCTCGATCGCCTCGCACAGGGCGCCCACGAAGGCGGTGTTGCCGCTCATGTGGTGGGCCCGGTAGTAGAGCACGGCGACGGTCGGGCCGTCGGTACCCTCACGCGGGGTGCGCTCCAGCGGGCCCCAGGACGGCGCGGGCGCGGGGGCCTCGAAGCCGTGCCCGGTGAGCAGGACGGTGTCGGAGAGGAAGCGGGCCAGCTGCTCCAGGTTGGCGGGGCCGCCGTGGGCGAGATAGGCGTGGGCCTCGGCGGCGATGCCGACCGGGACCGTGGAGGCGGCCATCAGCTGGGCGTCGGGGGCCTGTTCACCGGTGAGGACGACGACCGGGCGGCCGTCGGCGAGCAGCAGGTCGAGGCCGTCCTGCCAGGCCCGGATGCCACCGAGGAGGCGGACGACGACCAGGCCGGTGCCGTCGAGGAGGTCCGGGAGGTCCTCCAGCGCGATCCGGGAGGGGTTGGCGAAGCGGTACGGGACCGGGCCGGCCGCCGCACGGGCGCTGAGCAGGTCGGTGTCGGAGGTCGACAGGAGCAGGATGCGGGGCTGCGTCGAGCGCTCCCCGGGCGATGGCTGCATGCGGCTGCTGGCCTTCCTCGGGGTCCGCGCCCCGGGCGGTGTCGGATCGGAGTCTCCCCTGCTCGGACGGACCGAGAGGTACGGGGAAGGGAGTTCCTGACTCGCCCGCCCCTCCTGGGACGGACTCACAGTGGCGGGACCGCGCCGGACTCACACCGGGCTTCCTCCCCTAGGGAATGCGACGACAGACCCTAGCGCCGTGGTGGCGTAGGCGGACCGGATGATCCGCCAATCAGCATAGTAAGGGTCGCCTCAAAAGGGCGGAGAGTACGTCCCCGATGCCGGTGGGTATGCTCGCGGCCATGTCCACGCCTCCCGTCCGATCATCGTCCCAGGCCACAGCGGCCACACGGGACCGTGGCGACGCCTGCCCGGGGACGCTGCGGCTGCACGCGGCGGACGACGGGGCGCTGGCTCGGGTCCGGGTGCCCGGCGGTGTACTGACCACGCGCCAGGCCGAGGCGCTCGCGGAGGCGGCAGGGCGGCTCGGCGACGGTGATCTTCACCTCACTTCCCGCGGCAATGTTCAATTGCGGGGGCTGGCCGAAGGCTGCGGGGGCGAGCTGGCCGCGTCGCTGGACGCGGCCGGGCTGATGCCGTCCGCCGGGCACGAACGGGTGCGCAACATCGTCGCCTCGCCCCTGTCCGGCCTCGACGGACGCGGTCTGCGCGACGTACGGCCCTGGCTGTCCGCCCTCGACGGCGCGCTGTGCGCGAGCGAGGCGGCGCGGGAGTTGTCGGGTCGCTTCCTGTTCGCGCTCGACGACGGGCGGGGCGATGTGGCCGCGCTGGACGCCGATGTGACCGTCCGGGCGGCCGAGGACGGTGGTGCGCTGCTGAGCCTGGGCACGGCCGGCGAGAGCCTGGCGGTCTCAGGTGCGGACGCGTCCCGCGCCGCGCTGACCGCCGCCGAGACCTTCCTGGAGGCGGCGAGGGAGAGCGGGGCCCGCGTGTGGCGGGTGACCGAACTCCCCTTCCAGGACGGGCTGCTCCGCCGGGTCCGGGACCGGCTGGCCGCTGCCGGGGTCGGGGTCGGCTCGGTGAGCCGGGGCCGTGCCGAGAGCGTGACAGCCGGGGCCGAGGGCGGCCCGCCACCGGGAGCCGTCGCCGACGCCCTCTCCGTACACGCCCCGCTTGGTCGCCTCACCCCTCTCCAGTGGCGGGAGTTGACCGCCCTCGCGGTCGCGACACCGTGCCGTGAGCTGCGGCTGACCCCGTGGCGCGGAGTCGTCGTACCAGCACCCGGCCTGAGCGAGGAGCAGGCGGCCGACGCGCTTGCCCGGCTCTCGGTGACCGGCCTCGTCACCGATCCGGCCTCCCCCTGGCTGGGTGTCGGTGCCTGTATCGGAAGGCCCGGCTGTGCGAAGTCCCGGGCGGACGTGAGGGCGGACGCGACCGAGAGCCTGGCGGCAGCCGGACGCGCGGAACTCCCCCTGTACTGGTCCGGTTGCGAGCGCCGCTGCGGCCATCCCCGGGGCGGACGGATCGACGTGGTGGCGGTGGAGGGCGGCGGCTACGAGCTCTCCCGCACCGCCCCCGGCCAGAGCCCTCGCACCGCGCCCATGACGGACCCGTCCCGACTCGCCGCCGCCTTGGGGGAGATCACCCCCTAGAAGCCGAAAAGCCGTACGACACGGCCCCGATGACGCGCACGACCCGCACGACCCGCACGAACGATCCCCGTACGCCGACCGAGAGCAGCGAGAAGACCACCGTGACCACCTACGACTACGAGAAGGACGGCCCGGCGATCTACCGGCAGTCCTTCGCCACCATCCGCGCGGAGGCGGACCTCGCGGCGCTGCCCGCCGACGTCAGCCAGGTCGCGGTGCGGATGATCCACGCCTGCGGAATGGTCGACCTCGTGCGGGACCTGGCGTACACGCCCGGCGTGGTGGCCCGCGCCCGCGAGGCCCTGCGGGCCGGGGCGCCCGTCTTCACGGATGTGCAGATGGTGGCCAGCGGGGTGACCCGCAAGCGGCTGCCCGCCGACAACGACGTGCTGTGCACGCTCTCCGCGCCGGGCGTCCCGGAGCTGGCGGCGAAGCTGGGCACCACGCGCAGCGCCGCCGCGCTGGAGCTGTGGCGGGACCGGCTGGAGGGAGCGGTCGTGGCCGTCGGCAACGCGCCCACCGCGCTGTTCCGGCTGCTGGAGATGATCGAGGAGGGCGCCCCCCGGCCCGCCGCCGTCATCGGTGTGCCGGTCGGGTTCGTCGGCGCCGCGGAGTCCAAGGACGCGCTGGCGGAGCACCCCTCGGGACTGGAGTACCTCGTCGTACGCGGCCGGCGGGGCGGCAGCGCCATCGCCGCCGCCGCGCTCAACGCGATCGCGAGTGAGGAAGAGTGAGCGGGAAGCTGTACGGCGTCGGGCTCGGCCCCGGCGACCCGTCCCTGATGACCGTCCGGGCCGTCGAGGTCATCTCCGAGGCGGATGTGATCGCGTACCACAGCGCCCGGCACGGCCGATCCATCGCCCGCTCGATCGCCGCGAAGCACCTGCGCGACGACCACATCGAGGAACGGCTGATGTATCCGCTGACCACGGAGACCACCGACCACCCGGGCGGGTACAAGGGCGCGATGGAGGACTTCTACGAGGAGGCGTCGGCCCGCCTGGCCGCCCATCTGGACGCCGGGCGCACGGTCGCGGTCCTCGCGGAGGGCGACCCGCTCTTCTACGGCTCCTACATGCACATGCACAAGCGGCTGGTCGACCGCTACGACACCGAGGTGATCCCCGGTGTCACGTCCGTCTCGGCCGCCGCGGCCCGCCTCGGCACACCGCTCGTCGAGGGCGAGGAGGTGCTGACGATCCTGCCGGGCACCCTGCCCGAGGAGGAGCTGACCGCGCGGCTCGCCGCGACCGACGTGGCCGTGGTGATGAAGCTGGGGCGGACCTTCGCCAAGGTGCGCGGCGCGCTGGCGAGTTCGGGTCGGCTGGCCGAGGCCCACTACGTCGAGCGCGCCACCATGCCCGGTGAGCGCATCGGTGAACTGGCTGACGTGGACCCGGAGTCGGTGCCGTACTTCTCGGTGGCCGTACTGCCCAGCCAGGTCGACGCCGAACGGCCCGCGGCCCGGGAGCGGGGCGAGGTCGTCGTGGTCGGCACCGGGCCCGCCGGTCCGCTGTGGCTGACACCCGAGACGCGGGGGGCGCTCGCCGCCGCCGACGACCTCGTCGGCTACACCACCTATCTGGACCGGGTGCCCCGGCGGGCTGGGCAGGTGCGGCACGGCTCGGACAACCGGGTCGAGTCGGAGCGCGCCGAGTTCGCCCTCGACCTGGCCCGGCGCGGGCGCCGGGTCGCGGTCGTCTCCGGCGGCGACCCGGGGGTCTTCGCCATGGCGACGGCCGTGCTGGAGGTCGCCGCGCAGGAGGAGTACGCGGACGTGCCGGTGCGGGTGCTGCCGGGGGTGACCGCCGCCAACGCGGCCGCCGCCCGCGCGGGCGCCCCGCTGGGCCACGACTACGCCACGCTCTCCCTCTCCGACCGGCTCAAGCCGTGGGAGGTCATCGCCGAGCGGCTGCGCGCGGCGGCCTCGGCGGATCTGGTGCTGGCGCTGTACAACCCCGGTTCGCGCAGCCGTACCTGGCAGGTGGGCAAGGCGCGTGAGCTGCTCCTCGAACACCGGGCGCCGGACACCCCGGTCGTGGTCGCGCGGGACGTGGGCGGCTCCGGCGAGCGCGTACGGATCGTGACGCTGGCCGACCTGGACCCGGCCGAGGTCGACATGCGGACGATCCTGCTGGTCGGCTCCTCGCAGACCCGGGTGGTCCGGCGCGGGGACGGGGAGCAGATCGTGTGGACGCCCCGCCGGTACCCGGAGGGGTGAGCGGGGCGCGGGCGGGTACGGCGCCGGGGCGTCAGCGGGGCAGCCGCGCGCGCACCCAGCGGGCCGCCGCGTCCGGGTCCGCCACCACGGTGACGCCCTCCGGCACGGGCGGCCGGCGCACCACGACGACCGGCAGCCCGGCCTCCCGCGCGGCGGTCAGCTTCGGCGCGGTGGCCGCTCCCCCGCTGTCCTTGGTGACGACGACGTCGATGCGGTGGCGGCTCAGCAGGTCCCGCTCGCCGTCGAGGGTGAACGGTCCCCGGTCGAGCAGCACCTGCGTCCGGGCCGGGTACGGGGCCTCGGGGGCGTCGACGGACCGGACGAGGAACCACAGGCCCTCCAGGGCGGCGAACGCGGCCAGCCCCATGCGCCCGGTGGTGAGGAACACGCGGTGGCCGAGCGTGGGCAGCAGCCGCGCCGCCTCCGGCAGTGAGCCGACGTCGTGCCAGTCGTCGCCGGGGCCCGGCACCCAGCCGGGCCGCCGGAGCGCGAGCAGGGGAACATGGGTGGTGGCGGCCGCCCGTGCCGCGTGGAAACTCATGGTCCCGGCGAAAGGATGGGTGGCGTCGATGAGCGCGTCCACGCCGTGCTCGCGCAGCCAGGCGGCCAGCCCCTCGGCCCCGCCGAAGCCGCCGACGCGGACCTCGCCCGGGGGCAGCCGGGGGCTGGCGACCCGTCCGGCGAGCGAGCTGGTCAGCCGCAGGCCGGGGGTGTCGTGCAGCAGCTCGGCCAGGCGGCGGGCCTCCGTGGTTCCGCCGAGTATCAGTACGTGCATGGAAGTCCGGGTCCGATCATGAGCAGTGACGAGAAGCAGGGTGCCGGCGGGGCCGGCGGTGCGGCGGCGGGCGGTCGCGCGGCCCAACTCAAGCACACCGGTCTGCGCCCCGGATGGACCACCGGTGCCTGTGCGACCGCCGCCACCACGGCCGCGTACACCGCGCTGCTGACCGGCGAGTTCCCCGACCCGGTGACGATCACCCTGCCGAAGGGGCAGACCCCGGCGTTCGCGCTGGCGGCCGAGGAGCTGGCCGGTGACAGCGCGACGGCGGGGATCGTGAAGGACGCGGGCGACGACCCGGACGTCACGCACGGCGCGCTGGTCCGGGCCACGGTACGGCGGCTGCCCGCCGGGGCGGGGGTGGTCTTCCGGGCCGGTCCCGGGGTGGGGACGGTCACCCGGCCGGGCCTGCCCCTCGCGGTCGGCGAGCCCGCGGTGAACCCGGTCCCCCGGCAGATGATGCGGGACCATGTCGCCGAGGTGGCCGCCCGCCACGGCGGCAGCGGCGACGTCGAGATCACCGTCTCCGTCGACCACGGCGAGGAGATCGCCCGCTCCACCTGGAACCCCCGTCTGGGCATCCTCGGCGGTCTCTCCATCCTGGGCACGACCGGGATCGTGGTCCCGTACTCCTGCTCGGCGTGGATCGACTCCATCCGGCGGGGCGTCGACGTGGCCCGGGCGGCCGGGCGCACGCACCTCGCCGGGTGCACCGGGTCGACGTCGGAGAAGACGGTCGTCGCCGAGTACGCGCTGCCCGAGGACGCGCTGCTCGACATGGGCGACTTCGCGGGGGCGGTCCTGAAGTACGTGCGCCGGCACCCCGTGGACCGGCTCACGGTCTGCGGCGGTTTCGCCAAGCTCTCCAAGCTCGCCGCCGGCCATCTCGACCTGCACTCCGCGCGCTCCCAGGTCGACAAGGGCTTCCTCGCGGAGCTGGCCCGGCGCGGCGGCGCGGACGAGACGCTGGCCGCCGAGGTGGCCGGCGCCAACACCGGGCTCGCCGCCCTCCAGCTGTGCGTGGCGGCCGGGGTGGCGCTCGGCGACCTGGTCGCGGTGGCGGCCCGTGACGAGGCCCTCGCCGTCCTCCGGGGCGCGCCCGTCGCGGTCGACGTCCTCTGCATCGACCGGGCGGGCACGGTCGTGGGCCGCAGCGGGGTGCGTCACCCCTAGGGCCCTTCTGACGGCTCTCCGCGGCGTCGCGACGCCCGGCACGCCCTCTCGCGGCACGCCGAGAGCAAGCACCGACCGCCGCTCCTTCCCCCACGGAGACCCGTGAGAAGGGCCCTAGCCGACCGTCCGCAGGTAGGCGCCGAGGCGGGCGACGGCCGACGGGTTGCGGGGGCTCTCGACGAGGTCGGCGTAGTCGAGGACGAAGATCCGCCGGTGTTTGATCGCGGAGACGTCGCGCAGCGGGGCGTAGGAGAGCAGGAACTTCTTCTTCTGCTCGGCGCCGACGTCGCCGTAGTCGCAGATCACGATGGTGTCGGGGTTGCGCCGGACGACGCTCTCCCAGCCGACGGTGGTCCAGGAGTCCTCGACGTCGTGCATGACGTTGACGCCGCCGGCCTCGGTGATGATCTGCTCGGGCGCGGCGTAACGGCCGGAGGTGAAGGGCTGGTCCTGGCCGCTGTCGTAGAGGAAGACCGTGGGCTTCTTCGCGGGCGCCTGCGCGTGCACGGCGGCGATCTCCTTCTTGAACCCGGCGATCAGCGTGGCCGCCCGCTTCTCGACGCCGAACAGCTTCCCGAGGTTGGTGAGGTCGGTGTAGAGGGCGTCGAGGGGCGGCATGATGCCCCGCGAGGTCTCGGTACGGCCGTTGCGGCAGGACTCGGTGAGGACGTACGAGGGGATGCCGAGCTTCTTCAGGGCGTCGGGGGTGAAGCCGGCGTCCTCGCGGAAGCCGTAGTTCCAGCCGGCGAAGACGAGGTCCGCCTCGGCGTCGAGCACGTTCTCCTTGGTGAGCTGGTCCTTCGACAGCCACTTCACCTTGCCGTAGCCGTTCTTCCAGGGCACGTCGCTCAGGTCGCCCTTGTCGTCGGGCATGGCGTAACCGGCCATGCGGTCCTCCAGGCCGAGGGCGAACATCAGCTCGGTGATCCCGACGTCGTTGGTGACCACGCGCTCTGGGACCCTGTCGAAGGTGATCTTCCGGCCGCAGTTGGTGAGGGTGACGGCCTTCCCGGCGGACGCGGCCCTGCCGTCCGCGGGCGGTTCCACGGTCGCCCCGCATCCGGTGACCGCGGCGGTCGCGGCGAGGCAGAGGGCGGTGGCGAGCAGCTTGCGCATGAGGGGTCCTCGGGGGAGGTGGTGGAGGGGCCGGGGCTCGGGGTGGAGGCGGAGCCGGGGCTTCAAGGGGTGGACGGGAGCAGGTCGAACAGGAGTTGGACGGCTCCGGTGACCGGATGCCGTACCGGATGGGCGCGGACCCCGAACACCTCGGCGAGCAGCTCGGGTCGGAGGACGTCGTGCGGCGGGCCGGAGGCGACGATGCGGCCGTCCGCGATCACGTACAGGACGTCGCAGTGCGCGGCGGCGAGGTTGAGGTCGTGCAGGGCGGCGAGCACGGTGACGCCGCTGTCGCGGACCAGGGACAGCACGTCCAGCTGGTGGGCGATGTCGAGGTGGTTGGTGGGTTCGTCGAGGACGAGCACCCGCGGCTGCTGGGCGAGGGCGCGGGCGAGCAGGACGCGCTGCTTCTCGCCGCCGGACAGGGCCGGGAACCCGCGGTCGGCGAGGTGGTCCACGCCGGTGCGGGCCATGGCCCGCGCGCAGATCTCCGTGTCGGAGGCGGCCGTCCGGTCCCGGTGCGGCAGCCGCCCCATGGCGACCACCTCGGTGACCGTGAAGTCGAACTCTGCGGACGACTCCTGCGGCAGCGCCGCCAGTTTCCGGGCGGCGGCCCGGGGCGGCAGGGTGTGCACGTCCTCGCCGTCCAGCCGCACGGCCCCGGCGGCCGGGCGCAGCGCCCGGTAGACGCAGCGCAGCAGCGTCGACTTGCCGCTGCCGTTGGGGCCGACGAGCCCGACGAACGCCCCGCTGCCGGCGGTGAGCCGGATGTCGTCGACCAGCCGGGCGCCCGCGGCCTCGACCGACACCCCGTCGATGTCGAGTCGCATGTCAGCGGCCTCCGAACGCGTAGCCGCCGCGCCGCATCAGCAGCAGGAACGCGGGCACGCCCACCACGGCCGTGATCACGCCGACGGGCAGTTCGGCGGGGGCGAGCAGCAGCCGGGACAGCACGTCCGCCCAGACCAGGAGCACGGCACCGACGAGCGGGGCGACCGCCAGCACCCGCCGGTGGTCGGCGCCGACCAGCATCCGCACGACGTGCGGCACCATCAGCCCGACGAACCCGATGGCCCCACTGACCGCCACGACGGTGCCGGTCACGGCGGCGGTGACGAGGAACAGCTCCCGGCGCAGCCGCTCCGGGCGGACGCCGAGCGCGGCCGAGGTCTCGTCGCCCAGGGCGAGGGCGTTGAGGGACTCGGCCCGCCGGCGCAGCCACGCCCAGCCCGCGGCCACGGTCACGGCGACGAGCGGCACCTGCGCCCAGGTCGCCCCGCCCAGGCTGCCGAGGAGCCACATCAGCGCCGACCGGGCCGCCTCGCCGCGGGCGGCCCCGAAGACCATGACGGTGGTGACCGCCTCGAAGCCGTACGCCAGCGCCGTTCCCGTCAGGACCAGCCGCAGCGGGGACAGCCCGTGGGGTGAGCGGGCCAGCGCGTACACCAGGGCCATGGCGGCGAGGGCGGAGAGGAACGCCGACACGGACAGCGCCCAGATCCCGAGCGCGGCGAACGCGCCGAGCAGGATGACCGCGTTGGCGCCGACCGCAGCGCCGGAGGAGATGCCGAGCACGAACGGGTCGCCGAGGGCGTTGCGCACGATCGCCTGGACGCCCACCCCGACGGAGGCGAGCCCGGCGCCCACGACCGCCCCGAGCACCACCCGCGGCAGCCGGATCTCCCAGACGATGGTGTACGCGGCGGCGTCCCCGGCGTGCACGGTCCCGCCGGTGAGCCCGGCCCACAGGAACCGCAGGACGTCCGTCCCCGCGATGCCGGCGGCGCCCAGCCCTGTGCCGGCCACGAGCGACAGCAGCAGGAGCAGGGCGAGGCCGAGTATCAGCGGGGGCAGGGGGGTCCGGCTGGGGGCGGGGCTGCGGCGCACGGTCGGGGCGGTCCTTCGCCTGGGGCCGCCTGACGGACGTCGGTCGAGGAACAGCCCGTACGGCCCGGGGGCCGTGCGGTCCCCTCTCGCAGTCCACGGCGAGCGTTCAACGGGTCGCACCACCCTCGGGCGATCGGGCTCGCGCGACGGCCGTCGGGCCGTCGCGCACACCGTTGCGGGTCAGCGCCGGACTCTCACCGGACTTCCCCCGCGGGAGGCAAGGGGAGCGTAGCACCGGGGGCGGGGGCGCCTATTAGCTCGGGGGTTCGGGTGCGTCGGCGGGTGCGGGTCCGTTGGGGCTTCTCGCGCAGTTCCCCGCGCCCCTGAAAGACCAGCCCCTGCGGGCCTGAAAAGCACGGGGCGCAGCCCCTGCTTTTCAGGGGCGCGGGGAACTGCGCGACCAGCCCCCACTCACCCGCACCCGACCACGCACCCAGCCCTCAGCACTCGTGCCGGTCCCGTTCGGGCGAGTACAGGTGGCTGTCCCGGAACTGCCGCGCACCCAACGTCCGGCCGACCATGATCACAGCCGTACGCAGCACACCCGCCGCCTTCACCTGCCCGGCGATCTCCTCCAACGTCCCCCGGAGAACCAGCTCCTCGGGCCGCGAGGCGTACGCGACGACCGCGGCCGGGCAGTCCGCGCCGTAGTGCGGGAGGAGTTCCTCGACGACACGGTCCACGTAACGGACGGCCAGGTGCAGCACGATGAGCGCCCCGCTGCGCCCGAGGGTGGCGAGGTCCTCGCCGTCCGGCATGGGCGTGGCCTGCTGGGCGACGCGCGTGAGGATCACGGTCTGGCCGACCGTCGGCACGGTCAGCTCCCGCTTCAGCGCGGCCGCCGCCGCGGCGAACGCGGGCACCCCGGGCACCACTTCGTACGGCACGCCGGCCGCGTCCAGCCGCCGCATCTGCTCGGCGACCGCGCTGAACACGGACGGGTCCCCGGAGTGCAGCCGGGCCACGTCGTGCCCCTCCTCGTGCGCGCGCACCAACTCGGCGGTGATTTGGTCCAGATCGAGCTGGGCGGTGTCCACCAGCCGTGCGCCGGGCGGGCATTCGGCCAGCAGCTCGCGCGGAACGAGGCTGCCCGCGTACAGGCAGACCCCGCAGGCGGCGAGCGTACGGGCGCCACGGACCGTGATCAGGTCGGCGGCACCGGGGCCGGCGCCGATGAAGTACACGGTCATCTGTCTTCTCCCGAAGCGGTGTCGGCGGTGTCGGCGGTGTCGAGGCTGGTCCTGCGTACGGCCCACTGGGTCACCGGCATCGCCTGCCGCCACCCGGTGAAGCCGCCCACGGGCACGGCGTGCGCCACCGCGAGCCGTACCAGTTCCCCGCCGTGGCGGCGGTGGGCGGCGGCGAGGACGGCCTCGGACTCCAGGGTCACGGTGTTGGCGACCAGCCGTCCGCCCACCGGCAGGGCCTGTCGGCAGGCGTCGAGCAGGCCGGGCGCGGTGAGCCCGCCGCCGATGAACACGGCGTCCGGCGGCGGCAGTTCGGCCAGGGCGGCGGGTGCGGCCCCGGTGACGACCCGCAGACCGGGGACACCGAGCCGCTCGGCGTTGCGGACGATGCGTGCGGCGCGCACGGGGTCGCGTTCGACGGTGACCGCCCGGCAGGAGGGGTGCGTACGCATCCACTCGATCGCGATCGAGCCGGATCCGCCGCCGACGTCCCAGAGGAGTTCGCCGGGTGCCGGGGCGAGGGCGGCCAGCGTGGCGGCGCGCACATAGCGCTTGGTGAGCTGGCCGTCGTGCTCGTACGCCTCGTCGGGAAGGCCGGGCCCGGCGCCGAGGCGGAGGGCGTCCGGGGCCCGCAGGCACTCGACGGCGACGATGTTGAGGGGGTCGCCGGGCGGGTGCGCGGGCTCCCAGTCGTCGGCGGTGACGGCGTCACCCGTCCGCTCCTTCTCGCCGCCGAGCTGTTCCAGGACGCGCATCCGGCTCGGTCCGAAGCCCCGGTCCCGGAGCAGGGCGGCGACCTCCGCGGGGGTGCCGGCGTCCGCGCTGAGCACGAGGAGGCGTCGGCGGTCGTGCAGGGCGGCGGCCAGCCGGGTGGCGGGGCGGCCGACGAGTGTGACCACCTCGATGTCCTCCAGCGGCCAGCCGAGGCGGGCGGCGGCGTAGGAGACGGACGAGGGGTGCGGCAGGACGCGCAGCCGGTCCCCGGCCTCCTCGGCGAGGGCGCGGCCGATGCCGTAGAACATGGGGTCGCCGCTGGCCAGTACGGCGGTCCGGCGGCCGGCGTGCGCGGCCAGCAGGGCGGGGACCGCGGGCCGCAGGGGGGAGGGCCAGGTGATCCGTGTCCCCGCGCACTCCGGGGGGAGCAGGTCGAGCTGGCGGGGGCCGCCGATGAGGACCTCGGCCTCGCGCAGGGCGGCCCGGGAGGAGTCGGGCAGGCCCTGCCAGCCGTCGGCGCCGAGCCCGACGACGGTGACGGCGTGGGGCGGTCCTGGTCGTGCGGGGGTCACTGCGGGGTACCTCGGCGGATCGGGGGCGGCTCTCGGGTGATGACGAAGGCGCACTCTACTGGGCGGTGACCTGCGCGCCCGTGGCCGGGTGCGCGGGAACCGGCCGCCCGGCGGCTCCCCCGATCGCACATGCCATGGCCGGGGCGGCTTCCTGGCAGTCGTCCAGCACTGCGCAGTGGAGGGTCGTTGGGGCAGTCTGCCGCTGTCCGGCGCGTGGGGCCGACGCGGGGCGGCACAGGGGTGTGAGCCACGCAACATCTCCATTGCTTCAAATTTGAATCAGGGAGGACTAGGGTCGGCACCACTGTTTGAAGTATCAAGAACAGGCGGATCGGTGCGGCGGAGCCGCGTCCACCACACCGGCCGCCCCTTCGCCCGCACCCAGGAGTCCCCCATGCCCACCTCCCTCGGTCGCGCCACCACCGACGCCGCCCCCCGCTACGCCAAGCAGCTCGCCTCGCACTTCGGCCGGAAGATTCCCAGTGAGGCGACCCCCGACGGCGGTCACCGCCTCACCTTCCAGCAGACCGACGTCCTTCTCCAGCCCGCCGCGGACCACCTCCTGATCCGGGTGACCGCGCCCGACGCGTCCGCGCTCTCCAGCATCAGGGAGGTCGTCGGCAGCCACCTCGAACGCTTCGGCCAGCGCAACGAGTTGTCGGTCACCTGGGACGAGCCGTCCGACGACTGACCCGCCGCACCGCGCGTGGGCCCGACGGCCTGTCCGTCGGGCCCACGCGCGCGTACGCCTGGAACCAGGGGTTCGACGAGTCCTTCTCACCCGGCCACCCGGGCGACGGCCTCCGCCTCTCCTACGCCCCGGTCCGGTTCCGATACGTCTGCCGGAAGGCGCCGGGGGTGACGCCGGTGTGCCGGGTGAAGAACTTGCCGAAGTTGGTGGGTTCGGGGAAGCCGAGGCGACGGGCGATCCTGGCCACCGGTTCGTCGGTGTGGGCGAGCAGCCGCCGCGCCTCCAGTGCCACGCGGTCGTCGATGACGTGCTTGACGGGCCGGCCGGTCGCGGCGGTGCAGGCGCGGGTGAGGGTCTTGACGGTGTAGCCGAGGCGGTGGGCGTAGTCGGCCGCGCGCCGGGTGGTGGCGTGGGAGCGTTCCAGTTCGGCCCGGAACCGGGCGTAGACCTCTCCGCCGGCGTGCGGGTCGCCGCCGCCCTCGGGATGGGGAAGCCGGTCGATCTGCAACAGCACCGTCGCCAGCAGGAGTTGGAGGATCTCCGCGGACACGGTCTGCTCCGGCCGGTCGTACTCGGCCCGGATCTGCCCCATCAGCGTGGACAGCACCGCGTAGGCGGGGCTCGCGCCCAACTGCAGGCACGAGGGCCCGTACCACTCGTCGACCATCCGGTCCGCGCTGCTGGTGTGCGGCGGGAAGGCCGGTGTGAACAGCAGATGGATGCCCTCGGTCGTGCCCGGCCGGACGAAGCTCTGGACCTGACCGGGCCGCACCCACAGCAGCGTGCCGGGGCGGCACGGATGGGTGACGAAGTCGATCGCGTGCTCGCCGCTGCCCCGGGTGACGAGGGTGAGGGTGTGGAAGTCGACCCGGTGCACCAGGTCGGTCCGCCGGCCCTGCCGTCGGCGGCGCTCGTGCAGGGTGGCGAGATCGATGATCTCGAAACCGGGGACGCGCTCCTCCGGCGGAAGGAAGCCGAGCCGCAGGATGGCACCGTCCCGGGCAGGGCCGGCCCCCACGGGATCCCCATGCGCCATCACGTGCTCCAGATGTCCTCGACCTACCATGCCGACGCTGCGGCATGTCTCCTCCGCCTGCAGGTTCCCGGAGCGAGGGGAGGTCGTCAAGGCGGCCCGCGACCGCCCTTCACCCCAAGGAGCCGTCCCCTTCAGAGGAGAACCCGTACGACGTCCTCTCGCCGAGAGAGGCCCCCGAGGGCGCACCGTCCGTCCGGGGCCGGGGAGGCCGCTCGCCCTGTGACATCTGTCCGTTCCGGTCATCCCGCGCGGCGGTCACGGTGATCGGCAGGAGAGAATGACGCGTGAGGGGGATGTGAAGAAGAGGGGGCAACTGTGAGAGCGGACGCGGCAGTTGGGGCGGACGGGAGCGGAACTCCCTTGCTGGGCCGCTCCTCCGAACTCGCCCGGTTCGACGCGCTGCTCGACCGCGCGGCAGCGGGCGCGCGCGGCACGGCGAGCGGCGAGGAGTCCCGCGACGGCGCACGGTCCCGGCTCGTCGACATCACCGGCGAGGCAGGGATCGGCAAGAGCCGGCTGCTCGGCGAGGTCTGCGCACGGGCGCACCGGCGCGGTATGACGGTCCTGCGCGGCAGGGCGACGGAGTACGAACGACGGGTGCCCTTCCAGGTGTTCACCGACGCGCTCGCCCACCTCGGCCCGCACGCCCCGGAGGGCCTCCGGGAGACCGACGCGGCGGCGCTCCTCCTCGGGCGGAGCGGCGCGGTCGACCGTTTCGGACTGCACCGGTCCACGGCCGACCTGCTCGCCCGGCTCGCCGCCCCGTCCGGACTGCTGCTGGCCCTGGACGACCTGCACTGGGCGGACCCGGCGTCCCTGGAACTGCTGGACCACCTCGTACGCCATCCCCCGCACGCCCCCGTCGTCGTGGCCGTGACCCGCCGTGACCGGCAGGGGCCCGAGTCCCTCGCCGCCGGACTCACCCGGGGGGTCGACACCGGCACGGTCGTCCGGCTCGGCCTGCGACCGCTGAGCGCGGGCGACTGCGCCGAACTGGCCGGTCCCGGCCTGCCGCCCGCCGAGACGGCCGCGCTGCACGCCGCGAGCGAGGGCAACCCGTTCTACTTCCTCACCCTCCTCCAGGCCCGCAGGGACGGTACGACGCCCGAGTCCTCGCCGCCGCCGGGGCTCGGCACCCTGCTGCTGGACGAGCTGACCGTGCTCGCCCCCGCCCGGCGCGGCATCGTCGAGGCCGTCGCGGTCCTGGGCGAGCACGCCACCCCCGCGATGGTGAGCCGGGTGACGGGCCGGCCCGGTACCGCGTTCGCCGACGACGTCCACGCGCTCACCCGCCGCGACCTGCTGCGCACCACCTCACAGGGCCTGCTGACCCTGCGGCATCCGGTCGTGCGCACCCTCGTCCACGAGAGCACGCCCTTCCTGCGGCGCGCCGAGATCCACCGGCTCGCCGCGCAGGAGCTGGCCCGCGTCGGCGCCTCGGCCGCCGAGCGCGCCCATCACGTGGAACGGTCGCTGACCGCCTGGGACCCGGAGGCGGTGGCCGTACTGGACGAGGCCGCCGCGCAGACGGCCCGGACGGCCCCGGCGAGCTGCGCCCACTGGCTCGACGTGGCCCTCCGCCACCTCCCGCACACCCCCCACCATGCGCTCCGGCGACGGGAGTTGACGCTGAGGCGGGCCCGTGCGCTGGCGGCGTGCGGTGGCCTGCGCGAGAGCCGCGACCTCCTCCAGGAACTGATCGCCACCCCACGGCGGTCACCCGAGGGGCCGACGGCCGGCGAGGACCAGAGCCTCCGCGTGCGCGCGGTCGTCCTGTGCGCGGTGGTGGAGCGTCATCTGGGGCGCTCCACCGAGGCCGTCGCGGTGCTGCGCCGCGAACTGGCCCGCGACCCGGCCCCGGCCCACGTCGTACGGCTCGGCCTGGAGCTCGGCTCGGCCGCGCCCCTGGACAGCGAGACCTCCTACGCCCGGGTCCGCACCGAGGTCGAGGCGGCCCTCGCGGCGGCCCGGTCCACGGGGGACGAGGTCGGGGAGGCGGGCGTCCTCGCCGTCGCCGCCCTGGGAGAGGCGTACGAGGGCAACATGACGGCGGCGCACCGGCTCGCCCGGCAGGCCGCCGCCCTGGTCGACTCCCTGCCGGACAACGACCTCACCGCGCTGTGCGAGCCGCTGGCCCGGCTCGGCTGGGCGGAGGCGTTCCTGGAGCACTATCCGGACGCGGAGCGGCACGCCGAGCGCGGCCTCGACATCGCCCGCCGCAGCGGTCAGCTCTATGTCGTGCCCCATCTGCTGCTGTGCCTGTCCCATGTCCGGGTCCAGACCTGCCGGATCCCCTCAGCGCTGGAACTCGCCGACCGGGCCGAGGACATCGCGCGCGGGATCGGCAGCGACCAGTTGCTCGCGTTCGTCCTGGCCAGCAGGGCCGCGGCGCTCGTCGCCGGGTGCCCGCCGGGCGATCCGCGCCCCCTGGCCGTCGCCGAGGAGGCGGTGGCCGCGGCCGGCGGCGGGGTCGACTGGTGGGCCTCCACGGCCTGGTGCATCTTCGGCTGGGCCGCGCTCATGGCCGGCGATCCGGTGCGGGCCCGGGACGCGATGCTGCAGGCGGGCGGCCCCGAACTGCAGCGGATCCAGCCCTCGATGCGGCCGCTCTACCTGGAGATCCTCGTCACGGCCGCCCTGTTGACGGGGATGCCGGAGGAGGCCCGTGGCTGGGCCGAGCGGGCCCGGAAGGAGGCGGAACAACTGGGGCTGCCGATGCAGCGGGCGTCCGCGCTGCGCAGCGCCGCCCATCTGCCGCTGGCGCAGGGGGACACCGCGGCTGCGGCGGACCTGTGCGCGGAGGCCGCGGCGGAGAGCGCCCGCTGCGGCGCGGTCTTCTGGGAGGCCCAGTCCCTGTTGCTCGGCGCCCCGCTGGAGGCGGCGGCGGGCCGCGACCGGGCCGCCACGCACGCCTGGCTCCGGGGGCGCCGGCTCGCCGAGGCGGGCGGCAGCGGCATGCTGGTCGGCCTCGCCGACGCCACCCGGCCGCCCGGCGGCGGCCCGCAGGCGCCGTTCGGCTCCGCGGACCGCGCCGAACGCACCGAACGGCTGGCCGCCCTGACCGCCCGGGAGCTGGAGATAGCCGAACTGGTGGCGCAGGGGCTCACCAGTCAGGCCATCGCGGACCGGCTGTTCGTCAGCCGGCGCACCGTCGAGACCCATGTCTCCCGGACCTTCCGCAAGACCGGGGTCTCCTCCCGTACGGCCCTGGCGGCGCTGATGGCCCGCCGCCGCGCCGGGGGCCGGTTCGGGGACGCCGGGCCGGTCACCTGACGTCGACGTAGTCGCCGGAGGCGGTCGCGGAGCCGGTCGTGGTGGTGCCGGCGAAGACGAAGCGGAAGTAGCCGTCGGAGCGGGCCCGGGTGGTGGTGCTCAGGGTGCCGCCGCTGCCGGTCCTGACCGTCTTGAGGGTGGTGTAGGTGCTGGTGCCCCGCTTGCGGAACTGCAGCTGCACCGGCTGGTCCGCGTATCCGGCGTTCTTGCCCGTGGCCCAGTTGGCGCGGCTCAGCTTGCCGGTGACCTTGATGTTCCTGCCCGCCGTCACGGGCTCCGGGGAGGCGTCCGTGGTCAGTTTAGCCGCCCGCTTGATCCTGCCGTGGGCGACGTCGTCGTCGACGCTGACGTTCGCGTAGAGGTCGTAGGCGCCCAGGAAGAGCTTCCAGGTCCCGGCGGTGCCGTTGCCGTCCTTGAAGTCGACGGCCGGGTCGATGGTGAAGACCGTGCTGCAGCTGTAGCGGTAGCCGCCCTGGACCGTCGTCTCGGTGCAGGCGGGGTCGTCGTCCGACCCCAGGGCGCCGGTGATGGTGTCCGTGTCCGAAGGGTCGGTGCCCTGCCACAGGAAGGCCTGGGTGAGAGCCAGGCCCTCCTCGTCGAACGCGGTGAAGGTGACGGGAACGGCCTTCTTGCCCGTGACCCCGAGCACGACGTCCTTGCCCTTGTTGACGACCCCCTTCGTGAAGGTGGTGCCGCCGATCGGGTCCTGCGGCCGGGCGCGCTCCGAGGCGAGGGCTCCGAGGTCCTTCGCCGCCCCGGAGTGCCCCACCGCCTGGGCGGTGCCCGGAAGAACGAGGGTCGAGAGGACGGCCGCGCCGGAGACGACGGTGGCCGCGATGCTGGATACGCGCATGTGGTTCCCCCCTGGATGAGGTCGGACGGCCCCGCGGGACTGCCTTGGTCGCGGGGCCTGTTGATGTGACGCGCGAACCGGTGAGCGGGCCGGTGCCCGGCAGCACACCGCTGTGGTCACGAACGCAAGGAAACGGCACGGCTGCCGGGGGCGCGTCGGTAGGAGTACGTATTCCGGGTACGTACGCGCCGTCGAGGGGGAGCACCGGACAAGACCCGGTGCTCCCCCTCGGACCGTGCCGCGCGGGTCAGTGGGCCGGGGCGATGCGGTAGGCGCGCAGGACGGTCTGGGTGACCGTGTTGCCCGCCTTGTCCGCCGCGCTGATCCGCAGGGAGGCGTATCCGGTGCGGCTCGGGTGGTGGAGCAGGGCGCTGCCGGTGGTGCCCCGGCGGGTGACGTGGACGCTCTTCCAGGTGCGGCCGTCGTCGTAGGAGACCTGGAGGGCCAGCCGGGTCACCGCCGGCCGTCCGGCACTCGGGGGGCGCTGCACCGTGAGTGGCAGGCGGAAGGCGCGGCCGGCGGGGGCGGTGCTCCGGAGGTCGACGGCTCCCCCGGCCCGTACGGTGAGCAGCGGCAGTGCCGTGGACGTCGAACCGTGGGGCCGTGCCGAGGTGAAGCCCCAGGTCACCGTGGAGCGGGTGCCGAGCGCCGTCCAGTCGGCCGTGCGCGTGGTGCGGACGGCCAGGGTGTAGCGGCGCTTCGCGGCGCTGGGGACGGCGAAGCCGATGTCCAGGAGGTCGTGGGCCCGGTGGAGGACCCGTCCGCCGGAGGACAGCACGACCTCGCGCGACATCCCGGACTCGGCGAGGTCGAGGCGCTGCCCGGTGCCTCGGGCGGCATACGGCACGAGGTCCAGGGATACGTCGTTGCCCTTGCGGGTGGCGCTGTGGACGGCCGGGCCGACGGGTGCCCGGTTCCAGTCGATGCCGTAGGTGTGTCCGGCCCGGTAGCGGCGGACCGCCGTGGTCTCGTCGTGTTCCGGGAGACTGCCGTCTGGCCCGTTGTCCGTCGTCCCGAAGAGGTCCAGGTAGTGAGTCCAGGTCAGTCCGGGGGCGACCGAGTAGTACTCGGTCGCCCGGCTCGGCAGTGCGGTGCGCAGCGTCGGGACGAACGGCATCAAATCCGACGTGGACGACGGCAGGTCGGATCGTACGGCCACGGCCCGCCTGCCGCCCTGGGAGGCGTACGTGGCGTGCACGGTGGCCAGTTGACGGTCGTGGACGACGGGGTTGGTGTCGGCGGGTATGCCGCCCTTGTGGGTCTGCCGCAGGGAGTAGCGGTAGGCGCCGCCCGCGTCCTTGCCCGTGAGGGTGGTGAAGGCGGCGTAGGTGACGCCCGGGGCCTGTGCGGTGGGGATGGCGTACAGGGTGGCCTTGCTGCCGACGACGGCGGTGAGTGAGTAGTTGTCGATTTCCTTCGCCCCGGCCAGCGCGAGGGTGGCCGAGGTGGAGATCGCGGTGGCGTCGCGGCGGTCGGTGCGGGCCGAGACCTTGCCTGCCCTGCGGCCGTCGAGGGTCACGTCACGGTCCTGGTCGGTGCGGATGCCGGTGGCGGCGAGCAGGGTCCGGGTGCCGGTACGGTTCCCGGAACCGTCGAACCCGGCGAGGCTGTCGTCGACGCCGAGGATGACGTAGTCGTCCTCCGGCAGACGCAGCCGGAACGTGCCGTCGCTCCCCAGCCGGATGTCCTGCCGGATGCCGGTGCGCGGTCCGAAGACCGTCAGCGGCGCACCCGCGGCCGGCTTCCCCTCACGGTTGAGGCCGGTGACGGTCAGGGTGTGGCGTTCCGGTTCGGCGAACAGCCCGACCGCGGTACGCACCGTGGTGTCTCCGGCGGTGGCGAGGACCGCGCCGCCGTAGCGGCCGACTTGGGCCTTGGTGGTACGGCCGGTGACGTGCGCGGTGGCGGTGCCGTGCGCGGGGACGGTCACGCTGTTGGCGTCCAGGGAGAACATGCCGGTGGGTGGCCGCTTGCCGCCCGGGCCGTAGGCGTCGAGGGCGAGTTCCAGGGTGACCGGCTGGTCGCCGTCATTGCGGTAGGTGATCTGACGGGTGGCGGTGGCGCCGGCGTGCGGCCAGGTGAACAGGCCCAGGCTGGCGGCGCCGGAGGTGGCGTACACCTTCTGCTTCAGGGCGCGGACGATGTCGAGGCGGCCGGAGCCCTGCTGGAAGGCGGTCAGGTTCTTCAGGCCGTGCGCCGAGGAGGTCAGGACCCGCTTGAAGTCGGCGGCCTTCCAGGTGGGGTGGGCCTGGGCGAGCAGGGCGACGGCGCCGGTGACGTGCGGGGTGGCCATGGAGGTGCCGGACGCCTGCTCGTAGCGCGGGTTGGGCACGCGCGTGTCCATGTTGGTGCCGTCGGCGCGGGCACCGATGATGTCCGAGCCGGGTGCCACCAGGTCGGGCTTGACGGCGGCGTCGCCCAGCCGGGGCCCCTGGCTGGAGAAGTAGCTGAGCGTGTCGCGCTTGGTGGTGCTGCCGACGGTGAGCGCGGCGTCCGCGCTGCCGGGGCTTCCCACAGTGCCGTCGACTCCGTTGCTCTTGGGCCCGGCCTCGTTGCCGGCGGCCACCACGAACAGGGTGCCGGTCTGTGCGGTGATCCGGTTCAGGGCGGTGGACACCGGGTCGGTGCCGTCGGTGACGGTGTCGCCGAGGCTCATGTTGACGGCGACCGCGTGCCGGGCCGCGGCCCACTCCATGCCGGCGATGATCGCGCTGTCCGGGCAGGCGCCGTCGTCGTCGCAGACCTTGCCGACGAGCAGTCTGGCGCCCGGCGCGACGCCCGCGTACTTGCCGTTCGACGCTGCGCCCGTGCCGGCGATGGTGGAGGCGGTGTGGGTGCCGTGCCCGTACCCGTCCTTGAGGCTGGTGCCGGCGAAGACCTTCGATTCGGCGATGCGTCCCTTGAAGTCGGGGTGGTTGGCGTCGATACCGGTGTCAAGATCGGCGATCAGCACGTCCTTGCCGGTGATGCCGGACTTCCAGGCGGTGGGGGCACCGATGACCTTGTTGCTCTCGTCGTCCAGGACCTTCGCCTTGCCGTCCAGCCAGAGCTTGCTGACACGGCTGGACAGCTGTCCGTCCAGCAGTGACTGCCACAGACCGCCGGTGGTCTTCTTGGGCTGGGTGAGGGTGCCGCCGTTCAGGGCGCGCAGGGTGCGGCCGAGGCCGGCTCCGTGTGCGGCGAGGGCGGACCGGGAGGCACCCTTGCCAGCCCGTTCCATGACGATCAACGGCAGTGAGCGCGAGCGCGCGTCGTCCCGGCCGATGCGGATCAACTCGGTGACGTCGAACAGCCGCGCGTCCAGCTTCCCGCTGGACAGGGGGCGTTCGGCGTCCTGGGGGATCACGCTGATGTGCTGTGTCCCGGCTCGGAGGGCGCGTACGACACGGAAGCCCATGTCCTGCCGGCCCTTGCCGGGCAGCACGGACACGGCGGGAACCTTCTTGCCGAGCCGGGGGCGCAGGGTGACCCGGTCCCCCGTGATGAGGGTGACGGTGGTGGCGGTCTGCGTGCGCTGCCCCACCGACGCGGCTTCGGGGGCGACGGCCTGCGCGACCGGTCCCGGCACGGCGACCGAGACGGCCACCGCACCTGCGAGGGCGGGGAGCAACCCCCACCTGACTGACTTGGGCGGCAATGCATGCTCCTTCGGTGTCCGGCTCCACGCCGGAATCTGAGGGGACAGGAGCTCGATCACGTCGTACGCGACGCCGGAGCCGAGGTGGGCGGCGGCAGGATGTGGGTACGCATGGGTGACCAGAACCTGGAGGAGGGAAGGGCGGGCGCCGTCGGCGGGCGCCGCGGTCGTCCTGGTCACGAGCGTCCAGGTCAGAGGCTTTTTTCAGCGACCCTCGACGACACTCTGAAAAATTCGGTCCCGGTCCCGATCCCGGTCCCGGTCATCGGTCATCAGTCGCGTCGGCCGCGTGGGGCGCGGAGGAATTTCATGCGGACGCGCTCATGCGGACGCGTTCGGCCGTGGCCCGGCAGCGCGCCCGGTCCCGTGTGCCTGCCCTCGTCATCGAGCAACTGGATGGGCGGCCGGTCGGCTCGGCTCGGCTCGGCCGGCTTTGTGGCGGCTGCCGGGACCCTGTACCGCCCCTGCGGTCGTGGTGATCGTCGATCCGGGCTCAGCGCAAGGCGCCGGCGAGGTAGGCGTTGCGGGTTCTGATGAGGCGGGGCATGTACCAGCTCAGGACAGTGCGATCGACGACACGTCCGAGGAGTCCGAACGGCGAGGCAAAGTCGATGACGTCCCTCATCACGGTGCCGCCAGTGCCGTCCGGCTCGACGTGATGACGGTGATGCCATCGCTCGAAGGGGCCGGCATCCTGCTCGTCCACGAAGCACCGCGGCGGGTCGTACGCCGTGATGCGGGCGGTGAGCCGCCAGGTCAGGCCGAAGTGGCGGGCCTGGAAGGTCACCGTGTCGCCGAGTGAGAGTGCGCCTCGGGTCCTGCCGCCGACCGCCCGCTCCGAGGAATCGGCCATCGACCGCGTGTGTGCTTCCACGTCGAGGCATGCCTCGAACACCCGGTGCGGGGGTGCGGCGACGGCTGTCACGATCTCGAAGTGCGGCACCTGGCCATCCTGGAAAGGCGTGCTTGATCGCCGGTCGGTGGGGCCTGCGTGGTCGAGTGGTGGCGGCGTCCAGGGGCCGCCCCCGGGCGCGCACGGCGCCACACCACGGACATGCCCAGAGGCCCGGCAACGACGTGGGCTGTCGGCCCGTACATCGTCATGCCGTACCGGGAGGGGGCGATCAGATCGAGCCCGGCTGCCACGGCGATCACTGCCGCACGGGGCGAGCGCGTCGTCGCGATACCACCACGGCGGGTCCGGTCCGGGCCCACCGCACCCACCCGCCGCAGCGACTGCCCGGCACGGGGAGCCGCAGGGCTCGAAGGACTGACACATGAGGCGGACCGCATGAGTCGCGTCGACTCCGGCAACCCTGACCCGCCGGAGCTCGAACGAAGCCGTCGGCCATGTTCGGCCCCCAGCGGGCCCGGACGCGCGTGCATCAGCAGGTGGCGGAGGCCACCCACTTGTGCGAGCGCACCCTGACGTTGGCCTGGCCGTCCCGTTCGCCGTTCTGCCGAAGGCAGCCGACAAGGGTGCCGGTGTAGTTGGCGCCGGAGTAGAAGGCGACCGCCCTGTACGCGGACGACGTGCCGCGGTTAATTCCGGACCTGACGTTCTGGGTGTCGGACCACGAGCACTGCGTGGAACCGCTCCACCAGTCCGGGTCGGCGTTGCTCCACGAACAGCGGCTGCCCGTGCCCTCGGTGGCGTTCCAGACGCAGACATCTCCGGTGTCGCAGCTGAAGGCCAGCGGTGCGGCACTGGCGGGGTTCGGGGCCACGAGACCGAGGGAGGCCGTGACGATGGCGAGGGCCGCCGTGGCGATGCCCCGGCGGGCCCGGCGGGGGCGGCGGCTGGACTTCCGGTCGTTCTCCTGCTGGTGCGAGGACATTCCCGGTCCCTTCTGCTGCGGGATCGTGCCGGTGGGCACGGCTGGCGGGAATTCATGTTTCCCGCACCATGCGTCGCTGTCATGCTCATGCGAGGGGAGTGAAAACACGCAGGTCGGAGACAGGCGACCATGGGGAACAGGATGCTCCGCTTTCACTTCACACCCGAGGACCTCACCAAGGTGCGCGTGGCGACCGAGCCCCACGCGCTCTGGGAGATCGCGGTCAGCCTGCACCGGCTCCAGACACGCGAAGGCCGCTGGGCCTACGCCCCCTGGTTCCGTGACGCGCGGGTCGCGCTGCGCCGGGCCGGGCTCGAACAGACCGTGAAAAGCTTCCTGCTGCCGCTGTTCCCACGCGCCGGTTACTTCCCCGACTTCCTGACGCCCCCGGAGGGCACACAGGGGCTGGACGCCGGGCTGGACGCCGTCCTGGCGACCCCTGACACGAGGGTGGCGGGCGAGGTCGAGTTGCTCGACCGGGCCGTCGGCGCCCCCGCGTGGACCCGGCGGCTCGGTGAGCGAGGCATGCGGGAACAACTCGTGTGCGCCCTGCGCGCCTACCACCACGCCGTGATCGCCCCGCACGAGGAGCACATCCAGCAACGGCTCCACGCCGAACGAGCCCGGCACGCGCACACGCTGTTCCACGCCGGGACCGGGGGGATGCTCGACCAGCTGGGCCCCACCGTCCGCTGGCGGTCACCGGTCCTGGAGATCGCCCCGTACCCGGACCACCGCGACGTCTCCCTCGACGGCCGAGGGCTGCTCCTGATCCCCTCCCACTTCTGCTGGCACGCGCCCATCGCCCTGGCCGACCCGGGGCTCCCGCCCGTGCTGCTCTACCCCCTGCACCACCTGCCGGCGACGACGCGTGCCCTCGACTCACCCTCCCTGAACGCCCTGCTCGGCACCACCCGCGCCGCCATCCTGCGGGCCGGCGCGACCGGCTGCACCACCACCGAGGCCGCACACCGGGCCGGAGTGACCCCGACGACGGCCAGCCACCACACCGCCGTCCTGCGCGACGCGGGCCTGATCAACAGCCACCGCCACGCCAACACGGTCCTGCACACCCTGACCCCGCTCGGGGCCGCCCTGCTGGAGCGGAAGCCCCGGCAGGACGACTGAGGGCCCGGGCCGCCGGACTCGACCCGTGGCCACATACCGGCCGATAACTGATTGCGGGAGCGGGGCGTGCCTGACACGGTGCGGGTTTCCGTGACACGCGCGAGGCTCCCATGACGATCTACTTCTACGGCGCCGACGAAGTCCCCCATGGATGCTTCCCGAACTTCTCCGGTCACGGCTTCGACCTCGACGGGATCTGGTGGCCGACCTCGGAGCACTGCTTCCAGGCTCAGAAATTCAAGGGCAGCCGCCACCCGGATCTCATCCGGCGCGCACGCACGCCGCTGCGGGCAGCGGAGCTGGGCCGTGACACGTCCCCACCTCTGCGGAGCGCTCTCACCTTCGCCCCCGACGGCTCCCGCCCGGCGGTCGGCCACCTGACCGGCGGGTCACCCTGGGGTGCAGGAAAACATCTACACCGGAGGGCAGTACTTCGACCGGGACGGCGCGCTGCGGAGCTTCATGAACGGCGGCCACGCCGGGTCGGCCGCCATCGGCTACACAGGGACCTTCCAGGAGTACAACACGACCGTGTACACCAGCCAGGGGAGCAGTACCGTTCCCCGTCGCGACGCCCGCCGGATTGTCCGGGCCATCTCCTCGGGTGACGTGTGGTGGACCGACGACCACTACGGCAGCTTGCACTACCTGGGCCGGTTCTGACGCGGGTGGCGACCTGGTCCAGGAGCTGGCGTGTCGGCGTGGGCGCGGTGGATCAGAGGGAAAGCGAGGACGTTGGCCTGGCCGCCTGCGGCCATCGCGGTGTCGTCCCGGACGATGGCATCGCTCAGCGGCTGATCACAGCGGTGGGTACGTAGCCGTTCCACTCCGTCAACGCGGCCGGCTGACCCGCGTCCGCTGACTCGCATCCGGCGCGTCCCGGACGGTGTCGGCGATCTTTCCCCTCCGGGATTCGTTGCACGGGCATGACGCCGCGCAACGCCCGGTCGAGGGTGGAGCAGTACTCCGAAGAGATCGCCGACACCGCCAGGCCGAATGCCTGGAGCACGGAGGCCGAGAACTACACCTTGGACGTGATCGGCACCCTCACCCAAGTGCCGTCGGCACTCGGAGCGGAGATTCGCCGCGTCCCTTGCCTCGGTAGGGGCCGCCACCGTCGGTGCACGCCGGCACCTCGGACTCCCTGACAGCCGAAGCCACCGGAGCCCTTGTCAGGAGTTCCGGGGCCGCTGCCACACCGTGCCCGCAGCGGCATGGGCTGGGCCAAGGCGGAGCGGTGGCCTTGGCGGATTCCTCCCGACTGACCTCATTGCGCTGCCAGGCGACAAGACCGGCGGCGTGCGTCAGGACGAGGAACACCGACAGACCGACGGCGAGGCATCTCGTCCGACGCGCGGTGCGGGTCTCGGCTTCCCGCTCGGCTCTCTTGCCGGCATGGGTGGACTCGCGGAATCCGGGCCGAACAGGGCGATGGTTGTCACCGCATCACCGGGATGGGCGAGCAACCATTCGGCCTCGGGCACGATCGAGGCCTTGAGCTCGGCCGGCCATGGTTGGGTGTCAGGTCGACCCGAGCGGCAGGGGCAGGGCTGCTTCGACGGTCCAGCCTCCGTCCGGGCGAGCCCCCGTCGTGGCCCGGCCGCCGCACAGTGCCGCGCGTTCGCGCATGCCGATGATGCCGTGGCCCGGCAGCGCGTCCGGTCCCGCGTGCCCGCCTTCGTCATCGACACGGAGGTACACACCGTCCGTCCGGTAGTCGACCGTCAGGGTCGCGCAGGGTGGCCGGGCATGGCGGCTGACGTTGGCGAGGGCCTCCTGGAGGATGCGGTAGGCCGTCAGGTCCAGCATGCTCGGCAGCGGCACCGGGGTTCCCTTGATGACGATCTCCACCTCGGCACCGGCCCGGCGCGCGCTGTCAGCCAGTTCGTCGACGTTCGCCAGCGAGGGGGGAGCCGCGGTGTCCGCGCCGCCCCCGTCGCTGCGCAGCGTGCCCAGCATGCTGCGCAGCTCGCCGAGGGCCGAGTCGATCTCCTCTCCGATCTCGTCGAGGACATCGCTCTCGGATGTCGCCGGCAGCCTTCGGACATGACCGGCGGCGGTGATCCGCATGGCGACCGCACTCAGCCTGTTGGCGACGACATCGTGCAACTCCCGTGCGAGGCGCAGCCGTTCGTTGTGCGCCGCGGTGCGTGCGTCCAGTTCGCGCAGCCGCTCGGCCTGCGCCGCCTGCGCGGTGGCCAGTTGGACACGGCCGCGTACGGTGTCGGCGACAGCGCAGAGGGCGAGGGGAACGAATGTGAACGTCATGACGTTGTAGAGCGCCATCAAGGGAGGGGTGTCGCTCTGGTTCATCATCCGGATGTGCTGCTGAGCGTCCAGTACGACAGAGACACCGAGCAGGGCGAGGGCGCTGTGGCGCATACGGGCGGTGCCCTCGGCGATCTGGCTGAACACCACCACCCACACCGCGGCCTGGGCCATGGTGGGTACCAGCCCCGCATCGGGTAGGCAGACGACCACGACCCATGCAACCAGGTATCCCGACCCGGCGACGACCAGTGCCGCCACCGGACGCGTACGGCGCCACATCACGGACAGACCCAACGAGGTTCCGGCGACGACGCTGACCGGCAGCCCGTACATCGTCACGCCGAACCAGTAGAGGTCGCCCAGGTCGAGCGCGGCTGCCACGACAGCAAGGGCGATCACCGTCGCACGATGCGAGCGGGGTGCTTCGGGTGAACCGCTCACCGTGCCGAGCATATGAACTCCGTTACGGCACCCCGTCGGGGCGCTGTTGTCGTTGCGCTGCCGATACCCCGGGTTCCGCTGCTGCGTCATGGGCTCGTCGGCGCTCCCGAGATCGCAGTGGTGGAAGCACTGTCCAACCGGCCCAGGTACAAGCTTCAGCCACCGTTCTCTTACCAGAGTGTACGGATCACGGATGTGCTGGTGGCTGAGACACCGACGACCAAGCGCAGTCCGGCCTTGTCCGGCAGGACACACATCCTGGGATTTCCTCTGCATCTGTCCATGCCTCCCGGACCTCTACGTTCGCCCCCTTTTCGGTCCGGGCGTGGGCGGAGATCAGGATTCTTCGAGAGAAATCGATCAGATTCCCTTCCTCACACCTCCCCAGAAGCGCTACATGTAGCTGTCGCCACAGGTTGGCCCTGGTCCACATCAGAAAACGGCGGTGGGCCGTCGACTTGGATACTCCGAAGCACGGCGGAAGCGAACGCCAGGCACAGCCACTGACCAACACGTAGAGAATGGCCGCGAACAGCGCTTCGTCGCATGTGTTCGCTGTGCCGCCGCCCTGACTGCGCGCTTGGTGCTTCGGAATCAACGGCTTCGCCGTCTCCCACAGTCCTTGAGGCGTAATCCAGTTCCATGGAGCACCACACGGGGAGATCTGTTTTTTCTTCCCGACGTTCTTCGAAATCGCCTGGACATCGAACCCGTGCCCGATGTTCGCATCCAAGGGGATACCGGTGGAACCGGTAAACGCAGCCGCCTCGAGCTGACGACTGACCAACAAGCCGTCGCTCAATGCAGCCATGACCGGCCGATTCTCTTTCATGGAGGTGCGCACGTTTCATCCAGCTCCATTCATGATCGAAGGGGCTAGGCAAAACTATGGGTTGGACGGGGTCGAAACATTGCACACGCTGCAGAACTGCACCAAGTGCTGGGGCGGGCGATGAACAGCCCATCCAAAGTGAGGGGAACGAGTTCCTTGACTGCATGCCCTCGCCTTGACTCCATCACGACGACAACTTCAGCCAGGGCGGACGGCAACGCTCACTCAGGGGCAGAACAGCGACGTGGCCGCTCGGGCTGGTGCCCGAGCGGCCACGTCGGTGACGTACCGTCCGCCGACGACTATCGGTTCACGGTGCAGGTGGCCAGAGCGTCGACCTGCTGCTTCGCGGCGGTGCCACCGATGGCCTTGACGATGCGGTCGATGGTCGCGACGCGCTTGTCCTTGAGCGGGTTGAGGACGGCGTTCTGGACGAAGTTGGCTCCGCCCTGACCGGCCGCGTTGGCGAGGCGCTTGTTCGCATCCTCTATCTGGGTCTTCAGGAGGCCGAGGTTACGGTTGACCTCGGCCTGCGCCGCGGCGGGCACGGCGGAGACCCTGGACGCGATGTCAGGACAGTTCACCGTGTTCGCGGCCCCGGCCTGGCCGCCTGCTTGATTTCCGCCTCCGTTGTTGCCGGCGTTGCCCGCCTGATCGTTACCGCCGACGTTGTTTCCGCAGTTGTCACCCGCGTTCGCCCCGCCGTTGCCGGCCTGGCCGTTGCCCGCCTGACCGTTGCCGGCCTGGCCGTTGCCCGCCCCGCCGTTGCCGGCCTGACCGTTGCCCGCCTGACCGTTGCCGGCCTGGCCCTTGCCCGCCCCGTCGTTGCTGGCCTGACCGTTGCCCGCCTGACCATTACCGGCCTGGCCCTTGCCCGCCCCGTCGTTGCCGGCCTGACCGTTACCAGCTTGACCCTTGCCCGCCTGACCCTTGCCAGCCTCACCGTTTCCAGCCTGGCCATTACCGGCCTGATCGTTGCCCGCCTGACCGTTGCCGGCCTGGCCGTTACCAGCCTGGCCGTGACCCGCCTGACCCTTACCGGCCTCACCGTTACCGGCCTGGCCGTTTGAGGTTCCCCCGTCATGCGGGAGCCGCTGATCAGCTGGTCAGCAGGGGTTGACGGGTGTTCAGATTCGTTGGTTCGGCCGTCGCCTGCTCGGCGTAGTACTTCTCCTCGAACTCGATCGGGCTGAGGAAGCCGAGCCGTTCCTGGATGCGGCGGGAGTTATAGAAGCCGTCGATGTACTCGAAGAGCGCGAGATTCGCCTCGGCCCTCGTGGTGAAGGTGCGGCCACGGAGGCCCTCGGTTTTGATGAGCATCCAGAGGTTCTCCGCGAGGGCGTTGTCGTACGAGTCCCCGACGGAGCCCATGGACGCCTCAACTCCCGCCCGCATCAGCCGGGTTGTGAGCTTGATGGACGTGTACTGACAGCCGTGGTCGGCGTGGTGGATGAGCTTGCCCGGCTCGACCTCGCGGGACGCGAGCGCGTACTCCAGCGTGGTCAGGACCAGGTCGGCGTCCGCGCGGGCGGAGGTCTCCCACGCGACCACCCGCCGGGAGAATGCGTCCCGGATCGCGGAGAGCCACAACGGTCCCTCGCCGGTGGAGACCATCGTGAGGTCGGTGACCCACAACCGGTTCGGCGCCGGTGCGGTGAAGTCCCGGTTGACCAGGTCCGGGGCGAGGCTGGCCTTGGGATCGCGGCGCGTGAAGCCCTTCCGCCGCGGGCTGATCCCCGCGATGTCGGCCTCGCGCATCAGGCGCTCGACCCGCTTGCGGCCCACGCGTGTGCCCTCGCGTCTGAGGACGGCGTGCACGCGCGGCGATCCGTAATTGCCGCCGGACTCCGCGTGGATCTCCTTGATCCGCTCGGCCAGTTCGACGTCGCGGCGTCGCCGTTCGCACGGTTCCTTCTCCGCGCGGCGCCAGCGGTAGTAGGTGGAGGAGGGGATGTGCAGTTCCCGCAGGACGCACTCGACTCCCAGGCGGGGATGCTCGTCAACGAGCGCCGTCACCTGGGCCGGGTCGGGTCGAGTTGCGCCGCGAAAAAAGCCGAGGCCGTCCGCAGGACGTCGTTGGCCCGCTTGAGCTGGGCGTTCTCCTTGCGCAGGGCCGCGAGCTCGGCGCGTTCGTCGGTGGTGAGACGGTCGTCGCGTTCGCCGGCGTCCGCCTCGGCCTGGCGGATCCAGCCGCGCAGGGCCTCGGGGTGCACGCCGAGGTCGACGGCCAGCTTCTTGATCTGCGGCTTCGGCTCGGTGGTGCGGTACATCCGTACCGCACGCTCACGCAACTCGAGCGAGTATTTCCGGGGTGCAGCCATGGTCACAGGTCCTCTCATGAGTCCCATCTGACCCGCTGTCAACTTCCTCCGCATCTCGGGGGAACCTCAGTTGCCCGCCTGACCGTTACCGGCCTGGCCGTCACCAGCCTGACCCTTGCCCGCCTGGCCGTTACCGGCCTGACCACCAGCGTTTGCGGCGCAGTTGTCGCCGTCGTTTCCATTCGCGTTGCCGTTTTCTCCGGCATTGCCCGCGCCGTTGTTGTTGAGAGTGCACGTAGCCAGGACGTCGACCTGTAGATTCGCTGCACCGTCCCCCGCGGCCTTGACGATGCGGTCGATGGTCGCGACGCGCTTGTCCTTGAGCGGGCTGAGGACGGCGTTCTCGACGAAGTTGGCTCCGCCCTGACCGGCCGCATTGGCGAGGCGCTTGTTCGCATCCTCGATCTGGGTGTTCAGAAGTTCAAGGTTGCGGTTGACCTCGGCCTGCGCAGCGGCAGGAATAGCGGAGATCTGGGACGCGACGTTCGGACAGTTCACCGTGGACGCGGCGGAATTCTGCGCGCCATTGGAATCGCCGTTCGGCTTGTTCGTCTGCCCGGCCATGGCGGAGCCGGCAATCACCGCTCCGGACAACACCACTGCGGCAGTACCGCCGATCAACGCTACGCGACGCTTGCGGTACTTCGGAAGAGCCCTGGACATACTGATGCCTCACTCTGAATCAGGGGGGTGGTATCGACCATTGAGCCGGCCGAAGTATTTCCTGGACGCGGCGCCTGCGTTCACCGAGAAGTACGCGAACCCGCAGTCTCACGTTCAGCAAGCCGCGAGATTCTTCGAATTTTTTCCTGAATAGCCTTCTAACAGCGTGTCCTATGTGGTAACCACATACGGCTGCCAAGTCAGTTCGACACGGGCGGCATTGGTGGTGAAGGCGGCAACCTCCGCGCTTTCGTGGTCATCGCCGCGATGGTCACGATGCAGAGCGGCCGGGCCGTCTGTGAGGAGTTCGCCGCATCGAAGGGGCATGGCGCACCGCGCCGCGCTCGCCGTCCACGACTGGCAAGATCGAACGGTTGTCGGGCGACTGCTCGAACCCCACCCGAAGGGCGGCCGCGGCGACGATCGCGCCCATGAACCTTCGCCGTGCCCGACACGCACCGGCGGGTCTGGGACTTCAGCTCCGACGGCGTCCTGCACTCACAGAAAGCGAGTCTGGACCACCACGCCGAGCAGGCCCCTACCGAGGCACAACCGGCGCCGGAAAGGCTACGCGGCGAAGGGAACGACGCCGTCGTCAAGGCGATCGGCATCGGCACGAACCGGCGCCCGCGCTCCCCTCGACGACACGGCGTGGTCCTGTCGAGCCGCCGACCGGTCTCACCGGGAGCTCGGTGTCCTTGGCCGGCGTGTGATGTCGCTGCACCGATGAAGGATTCGGCGCCGCTTCGGGGCGCGTGCCCCGGAGCGCCCCTCTGGGACACGTGCCCCGGTCCGGTGAGCGGGACGGCGGTCCGAGGCGACGGTCATGACTGGTGCACCGGCATCGCCGACGATGGCCGGCCCGCCGATGGCGGACTCGGGACCGACGGGAACCACCACACCTGACGGTGGCTCTCAAGTCCGGCGGCCCGACCACGTCGGTGGCGTCCGCCCGAGCGAGGCCGGCCCGATGCCGACGAAAGCGCTCGGATCAGGTCGGGCCGGTACGCCGCTTTCGGACAGCCTCCGCCGCAACGCTCACCTCTGCCCGTCGCCCGAGGAATCCGGCACCATTCCGGCCCGACTGGCGATGAGGGCCGCCTGTACCCGGGTGCGGGCGTCGAGCTTCGTGAGCAGGTTCTGGACGTGATACTTGACGGTGCTCTCCTCGATGTGCAGGCGGTGCGCGATCTGCGTGTTGCTCATCGCGCGGCCGAGCAGAGCGAGGACGTCCCGCTCCCGTCGTGTCACTTCGGCCGGTAGCTGGTAGGGGGTGTCCTCCGGAACGGACACTCGCTCGATCAGCCGTCTGGTCGGCCCGGGCGAGACGAATCCTTCCCCCCGGGCGACTGCTCGGATGCCCTCAAGCAGGGTGGCGGCACTGTCCTGCTTGAGCACGAAGCCCGCGGCGCCTGCTCGTAGCGTGCCGAACAGGTACTCGTCGAGATCGAAGGTGGTGAGCGCGAGAACAGCCGGCGGGCTGCTCGCGCTCCTGATGCTCCGCGTTGCCGCCACTCCGTCCATCCTGGGCATACGGATATCCATGACCACGACGTCCGGACGGAGCCGGGCAGCCATGCCGATGGCCGCCTCTCCGTCGGAGGCTTCCCCGACCACCTTGAGGTCGGCCTCGACGTCGATCATGATGCGCATGCTGGAGCGCACCATGTCCTGGTCGTCAGCCAGCAACACGGAAACCGTCACGGGACTTCCTTCCTCAAGGGCAGAGACACCTCGAACGTGCAACTGCCATCCGGCATAGGGCAAGCGGCGGCCCACGGCTGCTCCGCCTTCGCGTAGCCCGATGGCTCCATGGCCCGGAGAAGAGACACGCACATGGCGTCCCGCACTCCGTAGTTGCTTACGCGCAACTGCCGGTGATCGCCTCAATGTCCGGGCACAGGACTGCCTGAACCTCTCTGCCGCTCGCTGCTGTTGACCAGCCCTCGGCTCCGCGAATGGGGAGCGTGTGCGAGTCAGAACCTAGCCCTTCGGAGGGGGACGGCACTACGCCCTCCGTGATGCGATGACTCGTCAAGTAGTCCTCCCCACACGGACGTTCGGCCATGTGCGTTCCGTCTCGCAGGGGGACTCGACCCCAGACTCCGCAGTCATGGAGGACCATCCGTGCACCCCAATGCCCCACAAAAGGCGCGCACCCGCAGCAGACTGGCCGTAGGCGTCCTGATCACCACACTGTTCGGCCAGTTGCTCGCCGGCACCTCTGTAGCCAGCGCCCCGGCCAAGGCCCCGACGGCCGGGCGCATCACCTGGAAACCCTGTGCCTCCCCCGACGGCACGTCCGGCTTCGAGTGCGCCACCCTCAAGGTGCCCGTGGACTGGAAGAAGCCGGGCGGAGCGACCATCGACCTGGCGCTCAACCGGCTCCCGGCCACCGACCGCGCCCACCGGATCGGCTCCTTGCTGATCAACCCCGGTGGCCCGGGCGGGTCCGGCGTCGACTTCGCCTTCTCCGCCCCCGAATCCTTCTCGTCGGCCCTGCGCGCGCGCTTCGACATCGTGGGCTTCGACCCTCGCGGCGTCGGACGCAGCAATGCGGTGATGTGCGATGCGGATCTGATCATTGCCCAGAACGAGCTGCTCTTCCCGGACGATGCCGCCTCTTTCGCCTCCCTGCGCAAGACGAACCATGACCTCGGCCGCAACTGCCGGGACCTCTCCGGGAAGCTCTTCGACCACATGGACACCGCGAGCGTCGTCCGCGACATGGAGGCCATCCGGGCCGGCCTCGGCGAGCGCCGGATCAGCTACTACGGCGTCTCCTACGGCACCGCCATCGGCCAGCAGTACGCCGAGCGTTATCCGCGCCGCATACGGGCGATGACCCTCGACTCCAACATGGACCACAGCCTGGGCGCCTGGGCCTACCAGAAGACCGAGGCCGTGGCCATGGAGGGGTCGTTCGGCCAGTTCGCCGACTGGTGCGCCCGCACCACGTCCTGCGCCCTGCACGACCGCGACGTGCGCGCACTGTACAAGTCGCTCGCCCGCCGCGCCGCCGACGGAATCGTCCTGCCCGGCGACCCGCCCCACACGTACACCCTCGCCGAACTCCGGAACACCGCGCTCGGGGCCATGTACGACCCGTCCTCCTGGTTCGAGTTCGCTGCTGATCTCGCTCGACTGGACGCCGCGAAAGGCAGCCCGTCCCTCACCGAGCGGGGGCACGGCAAGCCCGAAGAGTACGGATACCTGGCGGTGACCTGCCAGGACAACGACTTCGGACTACGGTCGTACAAAACCCTCGCGGGCTACGAGCGCAAACTGGCCCGTATCTCCCCCGTCACCCGGGTCAATCCCCTGGCCTGGACGGACCTGACCGGCTGCCAGAACTGGCCGAACAAGGTGACCAACCCTCAGCACCGGCTGCGGGTCGACGGCACCCCGCCGATCCTGATGACCAACAGCCGCTATGACGTGGCCACCCCGCACTCCTGGGGCGCCAACGCAGCCCGTCAGATCGGTCACGAGGCGGTTCTCCTCACCTATGACGGAGTCGGGCACGGCGACTACTGGATGAGCCCGTGCGCCCAGGGCGCCATCGACAAGTACCTCCTCACCCTGAAGACACCGCGCAAGGGCGCCCACTGCCCGGCGGTCTGGCCCACCGGCACCGCCGCCCAGCGCCAGTCGGCCAGCAGCCTCGTCAACCCGCTGCCGGGATTGCTGGGACCGACGGCGAGCCGGTGACCCGGCCTCGTCCACAGCCTGTCCGACACGTCGGCGCGGGAACTCGACACCCCCTCCCGGAACGGTTCCCCGCCGACCTGTCTGCTGCACGACAACACCCCAACTGAAAGGTGCCGAAAGGTGCGTTCACGCATACGTAGGCGTATCCACCCTGCCGGGCCGATGGTCCTGGCTCTCGCGGCAGCGGGATCCGTGCTGGCGGGCCCCGCACTCCCCGCTTCCGCCTCGGGCCCAGCCACCCGGGCCGATCTGCGCGCGGACGTGAACCGCGACGGGCGGATCGACGTCAGCGGCGACACCGACACATCCGGCGAGGACGGCTGGTCCGTCAGTCGTGGAGCGGTGCACCTGCCCAACCTCGACGACGACACCAAGCGGTGCCCCGCCACCGGCCCCGGCGGCAAACCCCTGTCCGACGCCAAGCTGGCCGCCTGCAACGACGCCTCGGACACGAAGGTCAACGGCAGCGCGGACGCCGCCGACCTCGCCCGGATCCGGTCCCTGCCCCTTCCCGGCCTTCCCGCCGACGCCGAAGGCAGCCTGAAGGTCACCGCAGGAACCAAGCACACGCACGTCTTTCTCAAGCGCTCCGGGACATGGACCCTGGTGACCTCCCGGACCCGGCTGACCGCCGCCGAGCTGCGCTCCGGCGTGGAGTTCGGCGTCGAGGCGACCGATGTCATCCGCGACAGCGCCCGGTGGGACGGCAGGGCGGTGATCCGCCTGACGGTGAAGTCGGGCGAAGGGACGTCGTCCGACTCCGTCACCCTGCGCACCGCACCGCTCCTGACCCAGCATCACCTCCAGGACACCCAGCAGGTGATGGTCACCAAGGTCCGCGGCGAGGGCGAATACGGGCGCCTGCAGCGGAAGTTCGTGAAGGACCTGGCGAGGGAGGTCAAGGCAGCCGGTGTCACCGCACCACTGGTCACCTTCACCAAGTACGGAGACCCCTGGGCCCAGGACTTCGTCGAACCGGCCTACGTCAGCATGACCGGGCCGGGAGGCCGCCCACAGGTCATGCGCGTGATGCTGCGCTCCGCCCAGTTGGACCGGGAGTCGGGCCGGGAACTGTTCGAGAGGATCCGCGGCCGGGACATCGGCGTCGTACAGGTCACCGACCCGGTCCCGCCGGCCGACTGGTCACTCAACTCGATGGGCAACCTGGAGACCGTCCCGCCCTACGCGCACAACGGGAAGTCGTACCCGGCCGGGCGCATCATCATGGGCGAACGCAAGGGCAGCGACATACGCCCGTCCAAGGTCATGCGCACGATGCTGACGTCACAGGGCCTCCAGAACCCCCTGCTTCTGGACACCTCCTGGCTGGGCGTCGGACACGTCGACGAGTTCGTGCAGTTCCTGCCCGCCGACACCCCGCGCGGCTGGCGGATCGGCCTCGCCGACCCGAGCGCCGGGCTGAAGCTGCTGCGCGACGCCGAGCGCGCCGGACACGGCAGTACGAAGGTGTTCTCCGTCCCCCGCACGAAGGGCGCTCCCGCCCCCAAGGAGACCATCGCCCAGGCGCTCGCCTCCCGGCACCTCGTGGCCGACAACGAGATGGCGGCCGAGCGCATCGCGGCCAACCTGGAGATCCTCAAGCGGGAGACGGGCGTCACCGACGGCGAGATCGTACGGGTGCCCGCCCTGTACACGCGTGACGTGATGGAGCAGGCCGCCGACGGGCAGAGCGTTCCCGTGCCACGCCTGACGCGCATGGGCGGCGGCTCGGCCCTGGTGAACAGCCTCAAGGAGCACGGCCAGCAGAAGTGGCTCGCCGACAACCCTGCCGCCTCGCGCGCGAAGGCTCCAGCGCCGGTCATGACCAGCGCATACGTGCCCGGCGCGGTCAACGGCGTACTCCTGGGCCGCGACCGCTATCTGGCCCCCCGCCAGTGGGGACCCGTCATCGGCGGCAAGGACATCTTCACGGAAGCGGTCACGGCCGTCTACACGCGAGCCGGTCTGAAGGTGTCGTACATCGACGACTGGTACACCTATCACCTCGGCCAGGGCGAGGTGCACTGCGGCACCAACACCCTGCGCGACGTGTCGACCGCATGGTGGGCGGGCTCGGCTCGGTGAGCAGCGGTCAGCGGCCTTGCCGGGCGGCTCGGGTATCCGGCTGCATCGACCTTGTCGTCGTGTTGTCGTCAAGGTAGGGCCGGTCATGAGCGACCGCGCCACCTCGACCGAAGGGGTGCGGGGGACTTCGAGATCCGGGAGAACCGGAAGCCGCGGGGCTCACGCCCTGGCGCACGGACGGGAGGCATGCTTCCCGCCCATGCGTCAGGGCGTCAGGGCGTCAGGGCGTCAGCAACTCCGGAGCCTGCCGGATCCTCGGGAGCAACCGTCGGACAAGCAGGCGCTGGTGTCACGGAACCGAGCCGTACCCGACCCGGCCGGAAGCCATGTCGCCGACCGGCTGCGCGAGAAGGCGCAGGTCCGTCAGATCACAACCGAACTCGGCCGCTGCATCCGACCACGTCGCTACCTGGTGGTCGGATTGTGCGTCGGCATCGGGACCGGCTCGAAAGTTGAGGAGCGGTACGGCATCGGATCGAGCGTCGTGGTCGGCGTGCAGGTGGGCATCGGGGCCGGCTCGGGAGTCGAAGAACGGTAGGGCATCGGCTCCGGCCTCGTGGGTGACGTGTAGGTCGGCATCGGGGCCGACTCGGGAGGTGCGGAGCGGTACGGCATCGGGAGCGGCTCGGGAGTCGAGGAGCGGTACGGCATCGGCTCCGGCCCCGTGGGTGACATGCAGGCCGGCATCGGCATGTCCTCGGCGGTGGACGCGGGACGGGCCGTCGACGGCATCAGGCCCGCCTCGGCAGAGGTGACAGGGCGGGGCCGGGCGACGGCAGGTCCGCCCTGAGCGACCGAACTCGGCAGAACCATCAGTCCGACGCCGACGCCGAGTCCGGCAGCGGAGAGCACGGAGGTGGCCATGAAGGCCGTCCGGGTCCGGCGTCGGGTGCGAACGCCGGCTTGCAGTCGGTGGCGGTGCCGGTCCTCGTAGGGCCTGTCCTCCTGACCGTCACGCATCATCCGTGCCAGGTCCTGCTCGAAGTGATCCATGGCTCCTTCTTCATTCCACTGGCTCGACGGCCTCAGCCAGAAGCAGCCGCAACCGTGCGACGCCGCGGGTCGTGAGCGAACGGACGGTACCGACCGGGCATCCCAGCACCTCCGCGACGTCCCGTTCGGGCAGGTCCTGGTAGTAGCGCAGCACCACCGTGGCCCGCTGCCGCGCCGGCAGCAGCGCCAACATGGCCTCCAACCGGGTCCGTTCATCCACGGCGGCGGTCTCGTCACCCACCCCGGGCGGGTCGGGCAACCGGTCCACGGGATGCTCGCCCCACCAGCGACGCCGTGCCGAGCGAGCCGCGGCACGGACAAGAATCCTGCGCACATACGCCTCTGGCGCCTGCTCGCCCACCTTCGGCCAGGCGAACCACAGCTTGACCAGCGCCTCCTGCAGCAGATCCTCGGCCCGGTGCCGGTCACCGCCGGTGAGCAGCCGGGCCAGGTGAAGCAACGCCGACCACCGAGCCGTCACGAACCGGTCGAACGCGTCGGCCCGCAACTCCCCCATAACCGTCGCCCCTTACCCCTGCACGCCCCTGCACCTTCAAAAAGGCGCTGGCCCCTACCCCGCTATGCACTCCCACCATGTGACCTGGCCCACACGAGATCATCCTCGCCGTCCCATTCCGCAACCTCCCCGCCCTCCCTCGCACAGTCGTCGCAGGATGCCGAGCCGACAGGGCGGGTCACCCTTCCCTCGGCAGCCGTCATCGTGCTCCTGGGCTGGGGGGAGCCGCTGACCATCGACAGCGGTCCAGAAGAAGCGTCACCAGATCGGTGGCCTGCGATGATCGCGGGTCTCCAAAGCGGGCCCATGCTGGCCGGCTTCAGTGGATCCGCATCTGCCGTCGAGATCGAACTCACCCCGCTCGGCGCATACCGGCTCCTGAACCTCCCCCTGCACCACCTGGCCAGGACGGTCGTCGACCCGGACCACATCATGGGAGTCGGCTGGACTGCCAAGGCCACCGAACAACTGGCCGCCACACCGCGCTGGCCCCGCCGCTGGCAGCTTCTCGACACCCTACTCACCCGGCGACTCAGCGACGGAACGACGGCCCTCCCACCTGCCGCCGCCCAGGCATGGAACCTGCTGCGTGATCGTGACGGCGCCGCGTCCTTACGCGAGCTGACCGCAGTCACCGGCCTCGGTCAGCGCCGCATACAAGGGCTGCTACGAGAGCACATCGGGCTGCCTGCTCAAACCCTCTCCCGCATCATCCGCTTCCACCGTGTGCTGGCTGTGGCATCGAGCGGCCTGGACTCGCTCGCCGGCCTGGCCAGCCAGGCTGGATACCACGACCAGCCCCACATGAACCGCGACTTCCGGGCTCTCTCCGCTCTGACACCAGGAGAACTGCTCGGCATCATGCGCCGAGCACCAGCGCGGAACAGCAAGGGACACATCCAGTTCTTCAACGACTTCGGGCTCCACACCCGAGAAAGCCACCCTGGCTGCGTTCTCCGGTGAGGGCCAGGTATCAGGAGAGTTCGGCGATGAGTACGTCGGCGACCTCGGCAGCCCGGTCGTCCTTTCCGGACGGGGAACCCTCGACACAGACCGCCACGGCGACCGGCCGCCCGCCCTCCGCATCCGCGTACGTAATGAACCATGAGGTACCGGACCCCTTTTGACCGTCGGCGACCCACGCGGACGTTCCGCCGGACCCGGCCCCCGTCCCACCCCCGAGCGCCGTCCGCAGCGCGTCGGCCGTGCGGCGGGAGACGGCCTGCCCGGCCCTGCCGCCTGGTGCCTCGGGCTTGACGGTGGTGCCGTCGGCCTTCACCACCCGCTCCACCATCTGCGGGGCCACGAGTCGCCCCTCGCCCGCGACCACGGCCGCGACCCTGGCCATCTGAAGCGGGGTCGCCCGGACGTCTCCGCCACCGATACCCGTCAGCGCCGTGTCCGGGGCCGGTACGTCTCCCTGGGGGTAGCTGCTCCCGGAGGCCTTCACCGGCACGGTCAGCGTGTCGTCGTCGAAGCCGAACTTCTCCGCCGTCGCCCGGAGTCGGTCCGCGCCGAGTTCGGCGGCCATCTTGACGAAGACGTTGTCGCAGGAGGAGCGCAACGCCTCCTTGATCGAAGCGTCCTCGCAGCGGGGAGACGCGCCGGTCACGCGGGTGACCGTCCGGGGCAGGACATAGGTGAGCGGGCTGCTGGTGCTCTCGTCCACCGTCTCGTACAGTCCGGCCTCCAGCGCGGCCGCCGCGACGACGACGCTGAAGGTCGTGCCAGGGGAGCCGATCCGGTGCAGCGCCTGGTTGCGCAGGGGCGAGGGGTCGGCGGCGTTGAGGGTCTTCCACGCTTTCGCGTCCGCCGGTCGCTGTCCGCCGAACGCCGCCGGGTCGTAGGAGGGGGTGCTGACCAGCGCGAGAATCTTCCCGGACTCGGCGTCGAGAGCCACCGCTGCTCCCTGCCGGTCGCCCAGCGCGTCGAACGCGGCTTTCTGGGCGCCGGGGTCGATCGTCGTGGAGACGTCACCCGGTGCGTCACCGGATGGGTCTGGGGCCAGTACGTCGTCGTACACGGCTTCCAGTCCCGCGTTGCCGTACACCATTGTCCGGTAGCCGGTGACCGGCGCGTAGACCGATCCGTCGGAGTAAGTGCGCTGGTAGGGCACCTTCTTGTTGCCCGAGGGCTTCGACCCTGTGACGGCCCTGCCGCCGACGAGGATGTCGCCGAGCCCGCGGTGCGACGACGGACTGGAGGCAGACTGCGAACCGGGTGTGCCGCTGGGCTTGTCGTCGGCGGAGTCGGTGGGTGAGCCGCCCCTGCTGCAGCCGGTCGACAGAGCGGCCAGCGCGGCGAGAACACCCGAGACGCCGAGCGCCCCCCTGATCATCGAGTGCATGGAGGACAGCCTAGAGAACAGCCCGTGATCGGTGACGCAGTTGTTGTGACTTTCCCGGTCCGAACCGGCGTGCTTCGTGCCAGGATTCGCGCAGTGCGCCCCGAGTTCGGCGTGTTCGGGAGGGGCGGGGACGGGGGCGAACGGATGGATGAGTTCCTGCAGGGCATACCTCAGCCCGACGACGTGGGGGAACTCGCGCTCAAGGCGGGTTTCGGCCCGGGCATCGCCCTCACGGCGTTCTTGGTCTTCGTCCTCGTGACCTCCTGGCTGGGCACCATCAGGTCGACCGTGGCGCTCGCCCGCGGACTGGGCGGGACGGCACGCGAGGCCCGGGTCCGGCTGGCCGAGATGTCCTCGACGCAGGTCGGGGTGGCCGTGGGCCTGTCGGCCCTGCTCGTCGTGGCCCTGTGCGGCTGGCTGCTCGGCGTGCTCGTCATCGGGAACCTGATCACCCTCGCGTACACGCACAACGGCCACCGCTTCCTGGAACTGGAGACACGGGACGCGATGTCTCTCGTCGACTGGCTGCAGTGGAACGCCTTCACCCAGGCCTACGTCGTCGCGGCGCTGGCCGTGCTGCTGGTCGCCGTCGTCCACCGAGGCCACCCCAACCTGCGCTTCCTGGCCTTCCTGATCGGCATACCGACGATGCCCTGGGGATTCTCGATCGCCGTGCTCTCGGTGCTCGAGGTGATCCTGGGCTTCTTCAGCTGGATGGGCACGGGGAACTACTCGGTCGGCGCGGAATTCACCTGGCACCTCGCCTTCACCGGGATCATCGCGGCCTACCTAGGTTCCTGCCTCGTCGCCCTCCGCGCCGGCAGCATCCTGGGCCGGCTGTGGATCACCGCGCCACGGTGAGGGCGCCACGGTGAGCACCGGAACCAGCCGTCTCAGCCACGGCATTGGTGAAGCAGAACCTGCGGACGCCTGGTCAACCGCGCCGCGATCCACGTGGCGCGGCCCCCTCCAGCTCCACCGGGTACGGCGCTCGCAGCTTGTCGACCACGGCCACTCGGCTCGGGCCGGATCAACAGGGATGTCGGCCAGGGACCTGATCACCGTTCAGGTGGGCCCGGAGTCGCAGCTACGAGCCACTGCCGCGATGGTCAGGCCTCGCCGACGGCCGCGAGGATCGTGCCGTTGTGGAAGCGGTGGTAGACGGGAGTACCTCCGGGCCAGCCGGGGTGACGGCCGAACGGAATCTCCGTCGGTCCGTCCGCCCTGCGCAGGTCGGCTACGAGCGCACGCTCGGGCAGCCGGGAGCCGATGTCCGCGAGCACGGCATCACCCGAGGCACGCGCTGCCTCGGCCGTGACAGGCATCGCGGTCACAGGCCCGGCCGCGCGCGCCAGGGCAGCCGGCGAATCCTCGGGGAACTCGTCGTCGGCATCGGCGAAGTCCCCGGAGAACCAGTTGAGGAATGCCGTGGAGAAGCCGCCGAAGTGCTCCGCATCCTCCGAGGCGCGCTTCACCATCTCTGCCACGGTCACCAGCCAGTGCGCGAGTGACGGCGCGACCAGCTCGGCACCGTGGTCCTCCCAGAACTTGAACACCGGACCCCACGCGCCCGTCCCGGGATCGATGTCCACGTAGTACGTCTCCGCGGCTGCGTTGGTGTGCACGACACGAAACGAGCCGGGCTTTCCGCACCGCCGGACGGCCCCGCCGTTGACGGCCCCGGAGCGGTACGCGGCCCCGAACTCGCCGTGGGGGCCCACCTGAAGCACTCCACTCCGGCGGCAGATCTCCCGGATCGGCTCGGGCACTGAGACCCCCCAGCCGTTCATCTCCTCATCCCCCACGCCTTCGCCCAGGCGTACGCTCTCCTCGGCGTCCGAGGCATCCCGCATGGCCTGTACCACTTCCCGCCACGCTGGTGTTTCGCCGCTCCATGTCATGCACGTACCTTCACATGCTGCGCTGACGCTCCGGGCGGCCGGTGGTCTCAGCGAGCAGCATCGCGGGCGTGGGCATCTCCACCCAGCCCGGGCCTGGGTGGACTCCAGTCGCCACGAGGAGCATGAGATCTGGGCAGGGGCGGCAGGAGTCGAACCTGCGGCATCCGGCTTTGGAGGCCGGCGCTCTGGCCATCTGAGCTACACCCCTTTGACGGGGGAAAGCTTGACATGGCCGCAGGGCCATCACCAACGATTTCTGTCGCTTCAGATTCCTGCGTGTCCCGCAGGTCAGCGAGACTCCCGTGGCGGTGGCTGTCGCAGTACCCGCGCGTACCGATCGACGACGAGCCCCACTGCCGGTAGCGGAGGGAAGGACCCGGGCGCCCAGCGTGCCTGAGTCGTGCCTTTGCCACTCCGCTCCCGCACAGCTTGAGTATCCGCGAAACTACGTCAACCGCAGCCCCGTGTACGACTCAACCCACACCCGTTCAGCGCCCGACACCCCAGCGATGCACAGGTAATGCCCAGTTCACGGCCTTGTGCCACACGCCTCAGTTCAGCACGATGCGCCAGCGGTTGTCGGCGGTGCCGTCGTCCGCGTCCTGGACCGCGAACGCGCCGACCGCGGTGGAGTTGCCCGCGATGGCGAGCAGCCTGCCGCTGTTCACGTTGCGGATCTTGTAGGTCCCGTCTCCCTGGCCGAGCAGCGTCCACTTGTGGTCGGCGGTGCCGTTGTCCGACCACTGGAGGACGGTCGCGCCGTCTGCCGTGTCCATGTTCAGGACGCCGAGCACCTTGCCGCTGTGGGCGTTTCGGAACCGGATCGCGCTTCCATCAGTGACCATTTCCCAGTTGTGGTCGGCGGTGCCGTTGTCCGTCCATTGCAGAGCGCGGCCGCCGTTGGACGTGGACATGTTCTGAATGCCCAGCAGGAGACCGCTGCTCGCGTTGACGAGACGGACGGTGTTGCCGGTGGTGTTCCAGTAGACGGTGTAGTTGAAGCCGTGCGCGTCGTAGAACGGGCCCAGGTTGACGGTGGAGCCGCTGGAGGTTGCGGTGAAGGCGAGTGAACTGCTGCTGGTCCGTTTGATCGAGGATGTGGTCAGCGCAGGGAGGGAGCTGAGCGTGGAGTCACCGTAGTTGCCGGACAGGACCACCGGGCCGTAGGTGATCGCGGCGACGTTCGCGTTGTCATTGGCCGGTCGGATGCCGATCCGCATGGGCAGGCGGACGGTGACCGTGTCGCCGGAGGTCCACGAGCGGTTCAGGGTGGCGTAACTGCCGGGCGTGGTGGTGATGTTCTGCGCGACGCCGTTGACGCTGACGGCGGCCCCGGTGGTCCAGCCCGGTATACGGATGCGCATCGCCCACGTTCCGCTGACGCTGCCGGTGACCTGCAAGGTCGTGGTGTCGCTGGTCGGGTATGTCGTGGTCTGGGTGACCGTGATGCCGCGCTCCGTCCAGGTGAGCACCGAGGGCACGAACATGTTCACGGTCAGCGTGGTGTCATTGTGGAAGTAGATGGAGTCCATCAGCCTGGTGTGCATCTCCAGGCCCGTTCCCTGGCAGCACCAGAAGCTGCCGTAGTCGGTGCTCCAGGTGCCGCCGCCCAACGCCGGGCCGACACCGCGCCGGCCTCCCGGCTTGAGGGGGGTGAAGTAGGTGACGTGGCCGTGGTCGTCGGCCGGGTTCTGCTGGCCGATCATCTGGTTCAGCCACGCCCGCTCGTAGTAGTCGAACAGCTCCACGCGGTCGGGGTCGAGCGTGTACAGCTCCCGGGTGAGTGTCAGCATGTTGACGGTGTTGCAGCTTTCGCAGGTGTCGTTGTTCAGGAAGCCGGCGATGGCGTTCGGGGCGCGGAAATGCTCCGCCTGGCTGTTGCCGCCGATGGCGTAGGTGTGCGCGGCGACGGTGATGTTCCAGGCGTTGGTGGCGATGTCCCGGTAGCGGGTGGTGCCGGTGGCCTTGTACTCCCGGGCGGCCCCGATCCACTTGGGTACCTGGGTGTTGGCGTGCAGCCCGTTGAGCTTGTCCTGGTTGGCCGCCAGCGGGTCGAAGACCGCGGCGTGGTCGAACCTCTGGGCGACGGTGAGCCATCGCGCGTCGCCGGTCTGCTGGTAGAGATCGGTCAGCACGGTGTTCATGCCGCCGAACTCGATGCGCAGCATGGTCTGCATCTGCTGGCCGGTCAGCCGGCCGGTACGCCAGTCGACCCATCCGGCCAGGGCGAGGAGCACGTCCCGGGCTTGTGTGCTGCCGATGAGGCGCCATACGTCCAGCAGGCCGGTGAGGGTCTTGTGGATCGTGTAGTACAGCACCTCGCCACTGGTTCCCTGCTCGAGAGCAGTGAAGTTGGACTCGGGGTAGCCGGAGAGGTACCCGGTGTTGAAACCGGCAGCGCTGTTGTTGGCCTGGCACTTGGCCAGTTCCGCGACCATGCGGGTCGCCTTGTCCCGGCAGGTGGTGTCCCCGGTCACCGCGTACAACTGCGCCCACGCCGTGAGGAAGTGCCCCTGGATGTGGGTGCGGAAGCCGAAGTTCGGCGCGTCCCAGCCGCCGTTGGGGGTCGCACCGTTGGTGGACAGCTTGTGGGTGGCGCGGAAGTTGTACAGCAGCCGGTCGACATCGATGAACCGCAGGTAGTTCTGGGTGCGGTTCTGGTTGTCCAGCCACCGGCTCGCGGTGAGCCGGACCTGGCCGAGTTCGAAGGGGTGCGCCAGGACCCCGATGTCGGTCCTCGCGGGGGCGATGGCCGCTTGGGCGGAAGACGCACCGACGAGGGATCCGGTGGCAGAGGCGGCCACGGTGGCCCCGGCCAGTTGCAGAAGACGACGCCTGCTGACGGAGGGAGACATGGTGAGCCTTTCGATACGGCAGAGCGGCTGCTTGGACTTTGTGATGTGCCGGCTCACACGTCCGACGGTCGGGCGTGGCGCGTCACGGGCTGGTGTGCTGCCGACGCGGCGCTCTACGGCAGACCGGGGGCCGAGGGTCGAGGGTCGACGATATTTCCTCGTGGTTCGATTTTTCAGACGTCGTCCGAAATATGGAACACAGGTCTTCGCTGACACATTGGATGGATTAACGGGTAGGGACGTTGCTGGTGTCCAGCCCGTGAACACACAATTCTCACCGGCTGTCGGGTCATCCCGTAGCTCTGCGGCCACGTGCTGCCGGGGCGCACTTCCATGCCTCGGTACACGATGACCTGCGGACGAGCCGTGCAGCCGCTCTGCGCATGCAGCTTGGCGGCCGACTTCGCGTACCCGGCGGAGCAGGGCGCGCCGCAGGTCTTCACCTTGGCGGCCACCGAGGAGGTGCCGACGCCGACGAGACCGACGGCCGCGGCGCCCGCGGCCCTGAGCATGGTGCGCCGACCGATCTGCTCTGTTGCGTGCATGTACAGGAGACGGGGGGACGGCGGGGCAATAACAGAAACTGGGCGGGCATTGTGCTGGTGATTGCCCGACGGGGTTGAGCGCTGCGTTGTGGCTGGTGATCGAGGGCGGTACCGGCTGCCGGCGCGGTGTGCCGGGGGTTGTGCGGGCGGGGGATGTTGCTGGATGCGTGGGAGCGGAGGCGGCACTCGCAGCCTCCTTGAGCCACCGCGGCCTCCCCGGCTCCGTCCTCGGCCGGCGTTCCCGGTGGTTGCGCTGGGCGTCGACCAGGGAGAGCGTGCTCACGCCGCCGGCCATGATCGTCGCCCATCCGTACGTTCGATGGACCGAATGTGTCGGATGTATTGACGCGCGCTCTTTTCCGGATCTAGCCTCTGCCCGATTTCACGAACAGCGTTCGATATGTCGTCCAACGCCGGATCGGACAGTGAATCGGCTATGCAGGCTTCCGACCGAAGCGCCGCCCACCCGACACGCCTACACGGGCGCTGACAAGCACCGACACCCGGCCCGTGCCGCAACCCCGCCCCACCTGGGTAGACGCACATGCTCGTGCATCCTGACCCGCCGTCACCACGGCGTCCTGGGCGAAGCGGGAAAGCACCGTCATTCGGATCCGCCCCTTGCGGCTCGCGCGGCAGCCGGGCTTTGCCCCGCCCGTTCCAAGGCCCAGTTCCCCCGCCACCCCGCTCCCCCTCCGCCCGGCGATGGCACCCGCACCCGACAGGAGATCCCATGTCTGCGCTCCGCGCCCGGCTGACGGTGATATTGCTCGCCGTCTGCCTCCTCTTCACAGGGCAAGCCCTGACCACACCCCAACGGGCGGCCGCCGCCGACCCCGGCTATCTGATGGTGCACTTCACCGGCGACTCCGCGACCGGTCAGATGCTGTACCTCGCGCACAGCACGGACGGCATGCACTGGAACGACCTCAACGGCGGAGCGCCGATCCTCAACTCCAAGATCGGCACGAAGGGGGTGCGCGACCCCGCACTGGTGCGCTCACCCGACGGCAGCAAGTACTGGATCATCGCGACCGACCTGTGCATCCGCTGCGGCTCGACGTACACCAACGGCAGCCCCAACTTCGTGGTGTGGGAGTCGACCGACCTGGTGACCTGGTCGAAGCCGTGGCTGCTCGGCGCCGCCGGACTGGTCCCCGGCGGAAAGAATGCGTGGGCGCCGGAGGCGATCTGGAACCCCGAGACCAACGACTACGTCCTGTACTGGGCGACGAACGCCACGGTCAACGGCATCTTCAAGTACCGCATCTACTCCGCCCGCACCAAGGACTTCCGCACCATCACCACCCCGCAGATCTGGATCGACCCTCCCGGCAGCACCCCGGTCGTCGACACCCAGATGACCGAGGTGCCCGGCGGCACCGGCCCCTACCGCTACCTGCGCGCCTCCGGTGACGGCCAGAACAACATCGAGGGCAGCAACTCGATCCTGGGGACGTGGACCAACCTCGGCAACCTCTCCAGCATCGGCCTCACCGGCAACGTGGTGGAAGGCCCGGTCTGGATGAAGTTCAGGGACCGCGACGAGTGGGCCCTCTACATCGACCACAACAACGCGCAGGGCGTACGCGAGTACCGGCCGATCCTGACGACCAACCCGTTCGACGTCAGCACCTACCGGCTGCAACCGACGACCAGCTACGACATGGGCGGCACCCCCAAGCGCCACGGCGCGATCATGACCCTCACGGCCGCCGAGGAGAGCCGCGTGCTCTCCCGCTGGCCCAACACCCCGGCCCAGCGGCTCCAGTCGTACAACTTCCAGGACCGGTACGTGCGCCAGACCGACTTCGACGTGCGCATCGACCCGAACGTCACCCCCGTCGAGGACTCCCAGTTCCGGATCAGGCCCGGCCTGGCAGGCACCGGCACCGTCTCCTTCGAGTCGGTGGCCCACCCCGGCTACTTCCTGCGCCACGCCAACTACGACGTCCAGCTCGTCCTCAACGACGGCAGCAGCCAGTTCGCCGCGGACGCCACCTTCCGCAAGGCCGCAGGCCTCGCCGACTCCACCTGGTCGTCGTTCCAGTCGTACAACTTCCCCGACCGCTACATCCGCCACTACGCCTACCAGCTGCGCCTCGACCCGATCACCACCACGACAGCCCGCGGTGACGCCACCTTCCGTGTGACGAACTGACCCGCGTCGCCAGGGGTGCCGGCGCCTCCGGATCGGCGCCGGCACCGACGCGTCACCGCAACCCCCCCACATCCGCACGGCCGAACAGCAGGGAAACGTCCGCTCACCCTCACACCCCGCCTGGTGAAGGAGTCCTTCATGATCAAGCCACTGTGGATACGCGGTGTCAGACACGCGCTGCTCGCGGCCGGTGCCACCGTCGCGCTCGCCGCCGGTCTGCTCACCGCCACGGCCACCACCTCGCAGGCCGCCACCCAGGGGCCGTGCGACATCTACGCCGCGGGCGGCACCCCCTGCGTGGCCGCGCACAGCACCACCCGCGCCCTGTACGGGGCGTACAACGGCCCGTTGTACCAGGTCAAGCGCGCCTCCGACAGCGCGACCAAGGACATCGGCCCGCTGGCCGCCGGAGGTGTCTCCGACGCCGCGCAGCAGGACTCCTTCTGCGCGAACACCAGCTGTGTCATCACCGTCATCTACGACCAGTCGCCCAAGCACAACGACCTCACCCAGGCGCTGAAGGGCCACTGGCCCGGTCCGGCGGAGAACGGGAACGACAACCTGGCCAACGCCTTCGAGGCCCCGGTCACCGTCGGCGGCCACAAGGCGTACGGCGTCTACGTCGCCCCCGGCACCGGCTACCGCAACAACAACACCAACGGCATCGCCACCGGCGACCAACCCGAGGGCATGTACGCCATCTTCGACGGCACGCACTACAACGCCGGCTGCTGCTTCGACTACGGCAACGCCGAGACGACCGGCAACGACGACGGCAACGGCACCATGGAGGCCATCTACTTCGGCAACAGCACGGGCTGGGGCTCCGGCAGCGGCACCGGCCCCTGGATCATGGCCGACCTGGAGAACGGCCTGTTCTCCGGCGTCAACCGTGGAGTGAACTCGGGCGACCCGACCATCAACCACCGGTTCACCACCGCCATCATCAAGGGCGAGCCGAACCACTGGGCCATCCGCGGCGGCAACGCCCAGTCGGGCGGCCTGTCCACCTTCTACAACGGCATACGCCCCACCGCCGGCGGCTACAACCCGATGAAGAAGCAGGGCGCGATCATCCTCGGCATCGGCGGCGACAACAGCAACACCGGCCAAGGCACCTTCTACGAGGGCGTCATGACCGCGGGCTACCCCTCGGACGCCACCGAGAACGCCGTCCAGGCCAACATCACCGCCGCCGGCTACAACAGCGGCTCGACCGGCACCGGAACCCTCACCCCCGGCTCGCGGGTCTCCCTGCAGGCCACCACCTCGCCCTGCTGCACCACGCACTACCTGCGGCACAACACGGGCGACACCAAGGTCGTCATCTCCAGCGTCAACTCCGCCAGCCCGGCCACCGACAAGGCCAACGCCACCTGGATCGTCCGGGCCGGACTGGCCAACACCTCCTGCCTGTCCTTCGAGTCCGCCGACAAGCCCGGCCAGTTCCTGCGTCACTCCAACTACCAGCTGTACCTGAACACCGACGGCGGCGGCAGCTCGTTCGCGAAGGACGCCACCTTCTGTCCCACCGCAGGCAACAGCGGGGTCGGCACCTCCTTCCAGTCGGTCAACTTCCCGACCAAGTACCTCCGCCACTACAACTACACGGCCTACATCGCCGCCAACGGCGGCACCAACACCTGGGACAACACGAAGTCGTGGGCCCAGGACACCAGCTGGCTCACCGCCGCTCCCTGGAGCTGACGAGGGACAGAACCCGTGGGCGGCTCCGGGCCGGGGCCGCCCACGGTTGTGGATCCGCCCGCACGTTCCCCACGCCCTGGAGGCACCAGATGAGCGCAACACCCCTTCCCTCGCGCCGGCTCTTCCTCGGCATGGCCGCGGCCGTGCCGCTGTCCACCACCGGCGTACTGACCCTCGGCAACCAGTCGGCGAGCGCCGCGACGACCTCCCCGTTCGTCATGGCCTACTTCACCCAGTCACCGAGAAACCTCGGCACGGACTACGGCCTGCACCTCGCCGTCAGCACCGACGCGCTGCAGTGGATGCCGCTGAACCAGAACAACCCCGTCGTGACCCCGACCGCCGGCGACGGCGGTCTGCGCGACCCCTTCATCCTGCCCAGGCAGGACGGCACCTACGTCGTCATGGCGACCAACCTGAAGGGCACCGACTGGACCAGGAAGACCCCGTACATCCACGTCTGGGACTCCGCCGACCTGCGCTCCTTCGACAACTACCGCCTGCTGAAACTGCACGACATGGCCACCCACACCTGGGCGCCCGAAGCCTTCTGGGACCCCTCCCGCGGCCAGTACGCACTCATCTACTCGGCCGTGAACAGCAGCGGCCACAACGTGATCATGGTGAATTACACGACGGACTTCCAGACGGTGACGGCACCGCAGGTCTTCTTCGACCCGGGCTACGACATCATCGACGGCACCCTGGCCAAGGACGTGAACGGCGTCAACTACCTGTACTACAAGGGCCGCAACAGCCTGGTCGGTGCGAGGTCCACCTCCCTCGCGCCCGGCAGCTTCACCCAGTTCACCTCGGGCCTGGCGCCGCAGGGTGGCATCGAGGGCCCCATCCTCACCGAGGCCTCCGGCACCTGGTACCTGTGGGGCGACGCCAACGCGCTCTTCTACGCCTACCAGACCGACGACCTCTCCACCGGCACCTGGACCGCCACCGACCGGCGCGTCCACACCCAGCCGCTGAACTCCAAGCACGCCGACATCAAGCCGATCCCCCAGACGGTGTACGACAACATGATCACCAAGTGGGGAAAGCCTGCCTGGAACCGGCTGAAGTCCTACAACTTCCCCGACAGATACTGGCGGCAGGTCGATTCCCTCGGCCGCATCGACCCGTACCCGTTCGACCCCTACACCGACTCGCAATGGAAGCTGGTGCCGGGGCTGGCCGACCCCTCCGGCGTCTCCTTCCAGTCCGTCAACCAGCCGACCCGCTACCTACGGCACGCTTACTACCAGCTGCGACTGGACGCCAACGACGGCACCACACTGTTCGCCCAGGACGCCACCTTCCACAGAACCGCCGGGCTCGCCGACCCGTCCTGGTCGTCGTTCCGCTCGCACAACCACCCGGACCGCTACATCCGCCACTTCAACTACGCGTTGCGCATCGACCCGATCTCCACCGCCACCGGCAGGGGCGACGCCACGTTCTCCGTCTGGTACTGAGCTTGGGCGAGACTCCCCCGACCGCCTTCCGCCCTGCGGGTCAGCGCACTCTCCCCCGCCGAGACCACGGTCACCGTCACGGCGGCAGTTGTTGTGGCCAGGGCCACGGCTCCGGCGATGGTCAGCCGAACCTGCCACGGGGACCTGCGCCTAACGAAGCGTCACCGGTCCGTCCGCCCATGAACCCGGATGCGACGACGGCCTACGGGCATTTCACGGCTACGGGCACGTGGCCGAGTGCCGCGACGTGCCCGTCCCGGCCGCGGTGCTCCTCCGTCGGGTCGAGGCCCACCAGGGGCACGCGGCTGCGTCCAACGTGCCGGGCGGCTGCCGGTTCGAGGTCCGTCTGCCTGCGGCGGTCTGGGGTCGGGGGGGAACGATCGGTGATGGATCGAAAGGAGCGGACCGGCCGGACTCACCCGGCTCGCAGGGGTGCCGCGGCGAACTCCGCCATCCCCTCCGCGAAGGCGACCTGCGGCTTCCACCCCAGTTCCTCGCGGAGACGTCGTGAGGAAGCCGTGATGTGGCGGACGTCGCCGAGCCGGAACTCCCCGGTGACGACCGGTACCCGGTCGCCGTACGACGCGGCCAGCGCGGTGGCCATCTCCCCCACGGTGTGCGGCTCGCCGCTGCCGACGTTGTACGCCCGCAGGCCGCCCTCCGGAAGGCCGCGCACACCGTCGAGCGCGGCGAGGTTGGCCCCCGCCACGTCCCGGACGTGTACGAAGTCCCGCCGCTGGCCGCCGTCCTCGAACACGCGCGGGACCTCCCCGCGCGCCAGCGCGGACCGGAACAGGGACGCGACGCCGGCGTACGGAGTGTCGCGCGGCATGCCGGGGCCGTAGACGTTGTGGTAGCGCAGGGCGGACGCCCTGCCGCCCGTCGCCCGCGCCCACGCGGCGGCCAGATGTTCCTGGGCGAGCTTCGTGGCGGCGTACACATTGCGCGGGTCCGCGGGCGCGTCCTCGTCGACCAGCCCGCCGGTGAGCGGCTCACCGCAGTGCGGACACGGCGGTTCGAAGCGCCCCGCCTCCAGGTCCGCCACCAGGCGCGGCCCCGGCCGGACCACGCCGTGCCGGGAGCATGCGTAGTGTCCCTCGCCGTACACCACCATCGAACCTGCCAGCACCAGATGCCTCACCCCGGCCTCCGCCATGCCCGCCAGCAGCACCGCGGTGCCGAGATCGTTGCAACCGACGTAGTCGGGCGCGTCGGCGAAGTCCTTGCCGAGGCCGACCATCGCGGCCTGGTGGCAGACGGCGCCCACGCCCCGCAAGGCGTCGGTGACGGCTGCCTTGTCACGGACGTCGGCGTGCCGCCAGTCCACCCCGGGAGGGATCTGCGGCGCGGTGCGGTGGGCGGCGGGCAGCAGTGCGTCGAGGACGCGCACCGTGTGCCCGGCGCCGATGAGGGCGGTGACGACGTGCGAGCCGATGAAGCCCGCACCTCCGGTGACCAGGATCAACATGCTCCGACCGTAGGACCGTCCATCCGCTCGCGGGCCGATCGTCTCGGGAATGTCAGCGGTTCGTAAGCCTTTCAGCGGCTCGCAGCACTTCGGTTCGTGCCGTGTCCTTCGGCGACCGGTACGTCGCCACCGTCAGCAGGGTGAAGGCGACGGCGAAGCCGAGCATGGTGAACACGCCCCGCGGCCAGAAGATGTGGCTGTCGACGAAGAACCAGCAGGCGGCGAGGAGCACCACGGACCCCGGCAGGATCCGTGCCCCATGTCGGCGCCACAGCACCGCGCACGTGGCGAGGCAGGCCACGGCCAGCGCGTACACCCCCGTCCGGCCCAACTCACCGCCGACCGCGAACAGCCGCCCGGCCGCACCTCGGATGCCGTGATCCACCACGGTGCCGGCCGAGATCCCCGCCACCGCGTCGAGCCCCGAGTAGTACGCCGCGTAGACCAGGCACCCGGACCACGCGAGCACCGTCAAGGCACCCTCGGCATCCCTGCCGGGCCTGCCCCACAACGGGACGATCAGGCCGAGCGCCAGAAGGGGGAACACGGGCAGCAGGGCGATGTGCAGCCCCGCCCAGTGACCTGCCGTCGCCGTCGTCAGATGCCGCGGATGCAGCAGACCCGCGACGGCCAGTGTCAGTGGCGCGGCCGTCACCAGCGCCGTCGTACGAAGAACACGGAGGGATCGCATCCGGTCACCGTAGGAGGCCCCCCGCCCAGCGACACCGTCCGGCGGGAAGGCGTAAGACACCCGTAAGACGGCGCGACGCGGGTCCCCGCCCTCCTCAGGTCGGCGGCCGCCGACGGCGGGTGGGTTCCCGCGCGGCCAGGACGAGCACCGTCGCAGCGGCCACCGAATTCGAGGAACCCGGGCCTTCCACCTCCTGGCAGCGGAAACGCTCGCCGTAGACTCCCGTGCAGCGGCACTCCCGCCCGGACTCCGTACGAGCAGGGCCACGCGGGCGGGCGGCACCACACCGTCCGTGAACCATGACGAAATGCTGACGTCCGCGTCGGTCCCGGGCCCGGCCGCGGCCGTCCGGCCTGACGTTCCCCTGTGAACCGTGATCTCCGCCGCGACCTGTACGCGGTCGCCGCCGCCGCACTGCTCGTTGTGACGGCCGCGCTGGTCGGTGTCGCCATCAAGCGGTCGAAGGACGTCCTCCACGTCGGCTGGCCGCCCCTGTACGCCAACTGGCTTCCCCACATCGGCCCCGGCACCCCGGCAGCGCTGACCGTCGCGGCGGTCGTCGTGGCGGTACGGCCCCACCGTCGCCGCACGCCTGCCCTGGCGCCGCCTGCTGCTCGCCGCCTGGGCCACCGCCACGGCGTGGACGTTCTCGCTCGCCCTCGTCGACGGCTGGCACCGGGGCATCGCCCGGCGGCTCACCACCCGGTACGAGTACCTCCAGGTCATCGACCGCTTCGACGACATCCCCGCGACCCTCCGGGACTTCACGAACCACATCCTGGTCACATCCGCCGACCACTGGCCCCCGCACGTCGCCGGACATCCCCCGGGCGCCACCCTCACCTTCGTCCTCCTGGACCGGATCGGCCTGGGCGGAGGCGCCTGGGCCGGCGTATGGGCCGTCACCACCGGGGCCACCACGGCGGTCGCCGTCCTCGTCGCCACGAGAAGCCTGGCCGATGAAACCCTGGCCCGCCGAGCGGCACCCTTCCTCGCGCTCGCGCCCGCCGCCGTGTGGATGGGGACGTCGGCCGACGGCTACTTCGCGGCCGTCGCCGCGTGGTTCGTAGCCCTCGTCGCACTCGCGGCGACGGCAAGGACGATCCGCCGGTCGTGCACCGCCGCGTTCGGTGCGGGCCTGGTGTTCGGCCTGATCTGCTACCTCTCGTACGGGCTCACGCTGTTCGCGGTGATCGGGGCGGGGGTGCTGGTCCTCGGGCGAAGGAGGCTCAGGGCACTGCCCTTCCTGATTGCGGGAACCGCCGTCGTACCGCTGGCCTTCACACTCGTGGGCTTCGACTGGTGGGAGGCGTACCACCCGCTCGTCGAACGCTACTACCAGGGAGCGGGCGGGTTCAGACCGTACGGCTACTGGGTGTGGGCGAACCTCGCCTGCACCGTACTGGTCGTGGGCCCGGCCACGGTGGCGGGGCTGCGGCGGATCGCGGCCCTGGTCGTCCGGGAGCGCGCACGCCTCCTGCCGATCCGGGCACGCACACGCTCCTTGTCCGTCGCCGTCGAGACCACACCCCGGCACACCTCCGAAGTCCGCCTGGCCCTGCTGGTACTCCTCGCTCTGGGCGCACTCCTCGTCGCCGGCCTGTCGGGTATGAGCAAGGCAGAGACCGAACGGATCTGGCTGCCCTTCGCCGTGTGGCTGCTCGCGGCAGGCGCCCTGCTCCCCCGGCCCCGCGCCTGGCTGGCCGCCCAGGCCGTACTCGCGCTGCTCCTCAACCACCTCCTGCTCACCGGCTGGTGAAGGTCCGGACCGGCACGCAGGCCGTCCGGAGGAGCAGCGGACGATCAATCGGCACCCGCGGTGACCAACGTCTTCGCGCTGTTTCGTGTGGCCGCGTGGGCCAGCGCCTCGAGCCCGCTCGTGATCGGATAGCGCGCGGTGACCATCGGAGTCAGGTCGATTCGGCCCACCGCCTGGAGAGCGATGACGGGGTCGAAGCCACCCAGATGCCCCATGCTGAAGCTGTGTGTGGTGCCGTTCACCATGGTCACGATCGGATGCATCGGCGCGGCGGGGCCGCCGACCCCCAGATGGACCACGTGCCCGCCGACCGCGACAATCCGCTCGGCCTCGGGCAGAACCTCCGCTGCCGCGCCGGTGGCGTCGACGACCACATCGAAACCGCGGCCGTCGGTGGCGTCACGCAGTTCGTCGGCCAGTTCGCGGCCTCGCTCTCCGCTCAGGACCCGGTCGGCTCCCATTCTGCCGGCGATGGCCGCCCGGTCCGCAGCGGGTTCAGTCGCCACGACGAGGTTCGCTCCTGCCCCCCGGGCCAGGGCGACAGCGGCCAGACCGAGCGGCCCGCAGCCGAAGACCGCCACGTCGGCCCCCGGCGCGAGATGACGATCGGCCCTGAACAGGGCGAGGTAGGCGACGGCCTTCCGCCTGGTCCTCCCGCAGCCGACTTCGGGCAGGGCCGTCGGCTTTGATGCCTTGCTGCCCGAGCGCCCCACTGCCCGGAAGAATCAGAGGATGCGCGGCCCGGCCGTTCACGGGAGAGAAGATCCGGCGCCTCGGTCCTGGTCCGGTTCCGCCGAGGGCCGGCGGAACACCGGGGCCTGGTCCGTACCCCACGGTCGTACGGCGGCGAGCGCGCGGGAGACCGCGGATTCCAGCGGACCGCTGGTGTCGACCACGACGGCGTCGGGCCAGGGAGGTTCCCGCGCCGCGAGCGCGTCGGCGACGCCGAGGTCCGCGTCGGACGGCCCGGGGGAGCGCGTGCTCAGGCGTGCCGCGGCGACCTCGTCCGGCACCTGACAGTGCAGGGCCACCAGATCGGCGCAGGTGCGCTCGGCCACCCTCCCCGCCGCCGCACGCAGCTCCGCGGCGGACCAGGTGGCGTCCAGGACGACGGACTCGCCACGCGACAACAGGGCCGCCGCTCGGTCGAGCAGGATGTCGTAGGTCCTGGCCGTCCACTCCGGTGTGTACAGCCCCTCCTCGTACGCGGCCGGCGCAGGGCTCTCCGGCGGTATGCCCGCGAGCTCCTTGCGGAGGCGGTCGCTGCTGAGCAGGGTGACGCCCAGCCGGTCCGCCAGGGCGCCGGAGAGAGTGGACTTCCCGCTGCCGGGCAGCCCGCCTACGAGTGTCAGGCCGACAGCGGAGGTACGCAGGTGGCGCAGAGTCGTCGAGACCAGACGCCGTGCCGCCGACCGGACCCCCGGCGCGCCCTGTTCCGCCTGGATGAGGGACACCTTCGCCCTCACGAACGCGCGATAGGCGACATAGTGGTGCCACAGCGACGGCGGCGCGGGGTCACCCGAGTACTCGCCGTACCGGGCGAGGAAACGGGCCGCCGCCGCCGGGGCGCCGAGCTGTTCCAGGTCCATGGCGAGGAACGCGGCGTCGTCGAGCCCGTCGACGTAGCGCAGGTGGTCGTCGAACTCCAGGCAGTCCAGGACACGGGGACCGTCGTCCAGGCAGAAGATGTCCTCGGCGAGCAGGTCGCCGTGCCCGTCGACCACTCGCCGCTGCTCGATACGGGAGTCGAACAGCGCCTCGCGGCCGGCGAGATAGCGGCGCACCAGCCGCTGGACCTCGGGCACACCGTCGAAGCCGGAGCCACCCTCGGTCGTCGCGCGGACCTGCTCGAAGCTCGCCTCCCAGCGTGACGCCAGCGCGTCCCTGGTTCCCTGCTCGTCCACGTCGCGGCCGCGGGGCGCGGTCGCATGCCAGGCGGCGAGGCGCCGAGCCACGGCACGCAGGACCTCGTCGACATCGGCGCCCGCCCGCACCAGCGCGGACAGGCGACGGCCCGCCGGCATGCGGCGCATGACCACGAGCGGTTCGGACACCTCGGCGTCAGGGGCGACGACCTCGCCGACGCCCAGGTAGACATCCGGTGCGAAGCGGCGGTTGAGCGCCACTTCGCGTACGCAGGCCGCCCGTCGTGCCTGCCGGTCGGTGTAGTCCACAAAACCCAGATCGACAGCCTTCTTGACCTTGTAGGCGCGATCACCCGCGAAGAACACGATCGCGGTGTGGGTCTCGGCCACCTCCGCGCGTGGCGGCGGCTGCTCCCCCGGGGCTCCGGTTTCACTCATGAGGGACGACGGCGACGGGGCAGCGGCCGTGATGGAGGGCCGCATGAGCCACATGGTCGAGATGGTGCGTCGCGCCGTGCCGGTGCGCCCGTCGTCCGACGACCAGCAGCGCGGCCCCCTTCGCCGCGTGCACGACGGCCTCGGCGGGGCTCGCGAGATGGATGCTGTCCGCCACCACCACCTGCGGGTACTTCTCGCGCCAGGGCCGCAGGACCCTGCTCAGCTCCTCCCCCGCCTCCCGCGACAGCTCCTCGCCGACCCCGTGGTCCACGCCCCAGGGCATGCGTGCGTGGAACGGCACGCTGCGCCCATGGACGGCGAGGAGGGCAGCGCCCCGCGCTGCGGCACTGTGGAACGCGAAGTCGAGCAGTTCGTCGGCGGACCCGCGCAGGTCCATCGCCACGACGATCCTGTCGGCAGGGGCGGCGTCCGGCTGCTCCTCGGTCGGCTCGGCGCGGACCAGGACCACGGGCCGCTCGGCCCGCGCCACTACCGGCATGCTGACGTCACCCATGAAGTAGCTCTCGGCGGACGCGAGTCCCCGTGAACCCAGCACCAGCATCTCGGACTCCGAGGCGGCGCGGAGCAGAGCCTCCTGGGCGTCGTCGGCGACGAGACTGCCGACGACGGTCAGACCCGGGTGGCGTGCGCCCAGCTCCGTCTGGGCGGTGTGGACGAGGCGCTTGGCCCAGTAGTTCTGGTCGACTTCGGCGGGGGTGTGGGCCGGCTGCGGTGCCAGCAGCGGCCACGCGTGCAGCAGCCGAAGCGTGAGCCTGCGCCTCTCGGCCTCGTCGGCGGCCCAGCGGGCGGCGGCGAGGCTCGCGGGTGAACCGTCGAGGCCCACGGTGACGACTGGTTCCATGGCGGCGGCCTCCGTCTCGTACGAAGCTGGAGATGCGGGCGGACGAGGCGAACGAGTCCGCCGACCCACCCGCCCGAACCTGGTCGACACGCCGAGCGGCTGCGGCGCGCCGTCCTTCGAGGAGTACCGCAAACCCCGCGGGCGCGCATGTGGACCGAGGCCGACGACACGAGAGGCGACACGAAACTCCGGTGTGGGACAGCCCGCCGCCGCGCAGTCGGGTCGGATCCCGCGCAGTCGGATCCCGCGCAGGGCCGGAAGACGCCAGGACAGGGACATTCGGCCCTATGACCGGAGACCGCCGGCATCCGAGGGTGGGACCAGGAGGACAGGGAGAACGACCAGCGAGCCGCTGGAGGCCGACCCATGACCGCACAAGGAACTCCGTACACGCCGGGCCCGCCCTCCCCGCGCGACAGGCTCAAAGGCCCGAACCCCCTGATGCGCCCGTCCGACAGGTTCGAGTCCTGGCTCCGGCGTTTTCTGCTGCTCGTGCTCGTGCTCGGGCTGCCGGTGGTCGCCTACAGCGCGGGGACGCGGGTGTACGCGTCGTCGGTGCGGACCGTACAGGTCCAGAGGGCGGAGCGGCACGAGATCACGGCCCGGCTGGCGGAGGACCTGGAACGCGACAACAACGCGGCGAAACAGCTTGCGCGGGTCAGCTGGACCGATGAGAACGGCGGCATGCGCACCGGAGAGGCCCTCGTCAAGGCGGGGACGGACAAGGGCGCCTCGGTGCGCGTGTGGCTGGACCGTGACGGAAACCTCACCGCGCCCCCGATGAACACGCTGAACGCGAAGGCCTCCGGCTGGCTGGCGGGCGGCATGGCGGCCTTCGGCGTGGCCATGGGCTGTTACGCGGTCCGCTCGGGCACGCGCCTGCTGCTGGACCGCGGGAGGTACGCGCGGTGGGACGCCGACTGGGACAAGGTGGAGCCGCTGTGGTCCGCCCGCTTCCGTCGCTGACGAACCGTGCGGGAGGAGGCAGCGGGAATGTCGGACGAGACGACCGTCGACCTGTACGAAGTGACGATGGCCATGGCCTACCTACGGGAGGGGATGACCGCCCCGGCGACGTTCAGTCTCTTCGTCCGTGACCTGCCCCCGGAACGCGGCTTCCTGATCACGGCAGGACTGGAATCGGCACTGGACCACCTGACCGGATTCCATGTCGGCCCCGAGGACGTCGATGCCTTCGCCGCGGCGTTGCACCGGCCGCGCCGGGATCTGGCACCCTTGCTCGGCCTGGAGTTCACCGGCGGGGTTCGGGCGGTGCCGGAGGGCCGGGTCGTGCTCGCCGGTGAGCCCCTGCTGGAGGTGATGGCCGCGCTGCCCGAGGCACAGCTGGTCGAGACGTACCTGCTGAATCAGCTCAGCCATCAGACGGCCGTCGCCTCGAAGGCCGCCCGGTGCGTGCTCGCGGCGGCCGGCCGGCCGCTCGTGGACTTCTCCCTGCGGCGCACGCACGGTCCGCAGGCCGGGTTCCAGGCGGCCCGGCTCGGTGCGCTGGCCGGATTCGCCGGGACCAGCAACGTGGCGGCGGCCACGGCGCTCGGCATACCGGCTGTCGGGACGATGGCCCACTCCTTCGTGGAGGCGTTCGCCTCCGAGGAGGACGCCTTCCGTGCCTTCGTCCGCACCCACCCCGGGCCGGTGACCCTGCTCGTGGACACCTACGACACCGAGGAGGGTGTCCGGGTGGCTGCGGACGTCCTGCGCGACCTGGACCTCGCGGAACAGGCACCCGGCTGCGCCGTGCGACTGGACAGCGGCGACCTCGGGGACCTCGCCGTACGGTCACGGTCGATCCTCGACGAAGCGGGCCTGACGGGGGTGCGGATCGTCGCCAGCGGCGGCCTCGACGAGTACGCCGTCGACGAGCTGGTGCGCTCCGGGGCGCCGATCGACGTGTACGCCGTCGGCACCCGTGTCGGGGTTGCCGCGGACGCTCCGTATCTGGATTCCGCGTACAAACTGGTGGAGTACGAGGGCCGCCCGGTGATGAAACTGTCGTCGGCGAAGGTGACGGCGCCAGGCGCCAAGCAGGTGTTCCGCCGCCCCGGCTGTGCCGACGTGATCGGCCTCGCCGACGAAAAGCCGACGGACGGCGCCGTGGCGTTGCTGGAGACGGTGATGCGGAACGGGCGGCGTACGGGAAGACCGTCCACACTCGACGAGTGCCGGGCGAGATGCGCCGACGACATGGCGCGGTTGCCGGCGTCGGCCCGCCGGATCGTAGGGCCGGTCGCGCCGCGTGCCACGTCCTCGGGGCGACTGAGAGAACTCACCGCTCAGGTCCGGCACCGCGTCGAGAACATGGTCGCGGCACATCGGCCCGCGCCGGGATGAGGAGGAACGCGATGGCGCACACAGCGGAATGGAAGGTCCGCCTCCATCTCTTCGAGGACGACGAAGGAGCGACCAAGGCCCATCTGGTGCTGGACACCGGCGTCGCGAGGATCGTCGGCCGCGGTTCGGCTCACTGTCATCCCACGGACACCGATGTGCCGGAGATCGGCGAGGAGTTGGCGGCGGGCCGCGCCATGAACAACCTCGCCCGGCAGCTGATCAGGGCCGCCGAGCGTGACATCGAGGGGGTGGGAGCATCACGGCCGAGCAGACCGCAGGCCACCGGATGGCCCTTGTGAAACCCCCGGGACGTGAAGCCCCGTGAAGCCGGAAGGACACACGAACCACGAAGCAGTGAGGGAACCCAGGAGGAAAGCAGCCATGACGCATCCCGCACGACAGGGAACCGCCGCATTGCCGGCCGCTCTGCGCGAGCTGGACGACCTTCGTACGCAGGTGGACCAGTTGATGCACGCCGCCTTCGCCGACGGCGGATGGCCTACGTCCGGCTCGTCCGGACCATGGGCACCGGCGGCCGACATCGAGGACGCCGAGGACGCCTACCTGGTGGAACTGGGGCTGCCCGGCATGGACAAGGAGCAGATCACCGTGGAGGTCTCCGACGGTGAACTCGACGTCCACGGTGAAGTCCGGCAGAGGGATCGCACGGGTGCGGTGCGCAGGCAGACCCGGCACATCGGGCGGTTCGACTACCGCACGACCCTGCCACCGAACACCGAAACCGAACACATCAGCGCCGAACTGGACAACGGCGTACTGACGGTCCGGATCCCCAAGAGCGAGAAGGTCCGGGCACGGCGCGTCGAAATCACCGGTTGAGCCCGTTCTCGCGGGCCGACGGCAGGACACCGTCCGCCCGGATTCGGCGCGGCCACGGCCCCGTTCGTGACCCGGACACGGAAGACCCTGAGAAGAGGGGCGGCACCATGGAAGCTCGTCTCGGCGACCAGCTCGTCATCGAAACCACCACGTCCGGCGCCACTCGGCGGGACGGCGAGATCGTCGGACTCCACCACGAGGACGGAACACCGCCCTACGACGTGCGCTGGTCGGACACGAACGAGGTGACGCTCGTTTTCCCCGGCCCCGACGCCCACGTCAATCATCTCGCCTCCGCGCCGCCGGGAACGGTCGGCGGCTCCTCCTCACGAGGGGCCGACGGTGGATCCGCCACCGGTGAACGGGCGCCGTCGTCGGACGCCGTCGGTCCCGGTGACATCGGCCGACGCGTGGTCGCGGAACGACAGCGGCAGGGACTCGGCCGCGAGGAGACGGCCCGACGCGCGCGCATGTCGCCCGGCTATCTGGCGTATCTGGAGGAGTATCCCGCCGATCCGACGCAGGCGGCCGTCATCAACCTGGCCGACGCACTGGGCACCACCGCCGACGCTCTGCGCGGAGGGGGCGTCGATCTGCCGCCCGGCCGGGGGCGGGCACTGCGGCATCCGCGGCTGCGGGACCTCGACACGGACGAATGCCACAGGCTGCTGTCCACGCACGGCGTGGGACGCGTCGCGGTGACGACACCCGACGGCCGTCCGGCGGTCGTCCCGGTCAACTACGAAGCCGTCGACGACACCATCGCCTTCCGCACCGCCCCCGACTCGCTGCTCGCCGCGGCAGTCGGAACGGAGGTGGCCTTCGAGGTCGACCATGTGGACGAGCCGCTGAGCCGAGGGTGGAGCGTACTCGCCGTCGGTCCCGCGAGCGTCGTCACGGAAGCCGACGCCGTGCGTCGTCTCACCGGACAGGCACACACGACGCCATGGGCCGGCGGCGCCCGCGACATGTGGGTGTCGATCCGGGCCACACGCCTGACCGGTCGCCGGATCACACCGGCGGACGAGTGAGGCGGCGCTCCGGGCGGACGGTGGGCGGCGGGCCACGTCCACCGTCCGGACGGGCGGTGGACGTGGGGGCTGTCCACCGTCCGGCCGCACCGCACCCAGATCGCCGGGGCGCCGCCTCCTCCTCGTCGGTCCCCCGGTCAGCCGTCCTTCGCCGGGCCGGGGGCGTCGTCCAGTTCGCCGAGCCTGGCGTGCACGTCCACCACGCCCTCCACGGCGCGGACCAGACGCTCGGCGACCCAGCCCAGCGTGGGGTCCCGGACCCTCCCGCGCAGGGTGACGACCCCGTCCTGCACCGTCACATGGATCGTGTGACTGAGTGCGGGGAAGAGGTAGGCCACCACCGTGCGGCGCACCTCCTCCTCGATGTCCTCGTCCGACCGCAGGAAGACCTTCAACAGGTCACCACGGCTCACGACGCCGAGCAACCGTCCCTCGTCGTCGATCACCGGCAGGCGCTTGACCCGGTTCACGGCCATGATCCGAGCAGCCTGCGCCAGTGTGACGTCCGGGTGCGCCACGATCGCGGGCGCGCTCATGACCTCCTCCGCGGTCACCGCGCCCGCCTTGGCGAGGTCGGACATCCGCCGGAGCTGCTCCGCACGGGTGAGGTCGCGGTCCCGGAACTCCTCCTTGGGCAGCAGGTCGGCCTCGGAGACCACACCCACCACACGGCCGTCGCCCTCCACCACCGGCACGGCACTGACCTGCCGGTCCGTCATGGCCCGCACGATGTCCTTGAACGGCGTGTCACGCCGAACGGCCACCGCCGGGAGGCTCATCACGTCGCTGACGATGTGGGGGGTGTCGGGCATGGCCACGGGTCCTTGGGCGCGGAGGATACGGGATCACGTGCGGTCCAGCGGCCCGGGCGGGCGTTCGACCGCACGTCTCCAGCATCACCGGGTCATGAGCCCACGCAACCCGGACCCGCTCGGCGACCGGTCCGTGTCGCGACGGTCCACCAGTGGTGCGACGGTGTCTTCAAGGAGTGCCTGCAGCAGGCGGACGGGAAGGCGGAGATGGCGATGGAACTCCCGCTGGTCGTGGGCGTCGACGGATCCGACTCCAGCCTGCTGGCGGTCGACTGGGCCGCGGATGCGGCCGCGCGGCACGGACTGCCGTTGCGCCTGGTGCACGCGTCCCGCTGGGAACGCTACGAACGGACCGTGCCGTCCTTCTCCACCGGTCGTCCCGCCGGGGAGGTGATGGCGGAGCACATCGTCGCCTCCTGCGCGGAGCGTGCCAGGCTCCGCGCCCCCGGGGTGAGGGTGACGGGCGAGACAGTGCCCGACGATGCCGTGTCGGCCCTGCTGCGGACGGCGAGCGAGGCATTCGCCCTGGTGGTGGGAGAACGTGGGAGGGGCGAGGTGGCCGGGCTGCTGCTCGGCTCGGTGAGTCTCGCGGTGGCGGCCCGCGCCTTGTGCCCGGTCGTCGTGGTCCGTGGCGCGGAGCCTGCTGCCAGGGGGTCCCACGGCCCGGTCGTGGTGGGCCTCGGCGACGAGCCCGAACGCACGGGCGCCGTACGGTTCGCCGTCCGTGAGGCCGAGTCGCGCGGCTGTGCCCTCACCGCGGTACGGGCCTGGCGCAGTCCGGACCATGAGCACATGGACCGTCCCCTGCCGGCGGACCGCACGGATCAGGGACACCGCGAGAGGGCCTCGGCGGACCTCGACGAGGCGCTGCGCCAAACCGTGCGGGAACACCCGGACGTCGAGATCCGACCCCGGCCGGTGGAGGGCCCGGCACACCGTGTCCTGCTGGACGCCTCGGTGGGCGCCGACCTGATGGTCGTCGGAGCCGTGCGCAACCAGAGCCGTCTCGGTCTCCAGCTCGGGCGGGTCGCCCATGTCCTGCTGCATCACTGCGCGTGTCCGGTCGCCGTGGTCCCGGAACTGGCCTGACGGCGTGGGGACCCGGTGTGCCGTCGGCCTCCGCCGTCGTCCTCCCGCTTCGAGTCAGAGTGGATCGGGGCACGACGGCCACCGGGCAGCTCACGTGTTGGACGGCGGCATGGGTGACCGGGCCGGGACGCGGGGAACCGCTCACGGCCCCGGACCGTTCGGCCCCTCGCTGAGCCCGGGCGTCCCTACGAACGGTGCGGACCATGACAAAGGGCAGGCGGATCAGCGTCATCGGTGTCGGGAACGAGTTCCGGCGCGACGACGGCGTGGGCTGGGCGGCGGTCGCCAGGCTGCGGGAGCGGGCGGAGGACCTTCCGCTGCCGTCGGACACCGTGCTCGCCACCTGCGACGGTGACCCGGGCCGGCTGATCGGCCTCTGGGAGGACGCGGGGCTCGCCGTGGTGGTGGACGCCGCCCACGCTCATCCGGGAAGCCCCGGGCGGGTGCACCGTCTCGAACTCGGCGCCGGTCACCCGGCCCGGTCGGGTGCCACCAGCTCGCACGGGCTGGGCCTGGGCGAGGCCGTCGAGCTTGCCCGCCTACTGGGACGGCTGCCGGGGCGTCTGGTCGTGTACGCGGTGGAGGGAGCCGACGGATCCATCGGCACCGGGCTCTCCCCCGCCGTCACCGCCTCGCTGGGGCCCCTCGTCGACACGGTCCGGAACGAGATCACGCGGTACCGCGCGCGTCGGTGAGGAGGCTGTCGTGAACGCACGACACACCGATCGCGCCATCGCCGGCAGCGGCACGGCCGCCCCGGACCAACGGCACACAGCGGGACACCGAGGTACGCGGAGGCGCAGGCACACCGGACGCCGGGTGCTGCGCCGACCGTGTCGAACCGTGACTTCGCGACAAGGCCCTGACGTGCCCTCGCCCGTCCGGTGCGGTGTCATGGCAGTGGTCGCGCGTTGCTCCATGCCTCTTCGGGGCGCTGCCCGGCCGCGGCAAGTGTCGCCCGGGGCCGCATCGCGGCTCCGCGCACCGGGCCCGATCGGCCCGGTGCAGGGGCCGTACGGCCCCTGCCATGGTGCCCGGCCCCGGCCGGACGCTGGAAGCGAAGGGCAGGCAACCGCCTCGACGGAGGAGGAACACGATGACCCCAACGGCTCCACCGGCGATTATGGACCGCGACGGCCTCGACGCCCTGGTGTCGGTACTGGTGGCCGACGGGCGCACCGTCGTCGGGCCGACGGTCCGTGACGGCGCGGTCGTGCTCGCGGAGCTGGGCTCGGCGGCCGAGCTCCCCTACGGCTGGGGGGTCGAGCTGGAGGCCGGCCGCTACCGTCTCGTCCGGCGCGAGGACGGGGCCGCGTTCGCGCACAGCGCGGGCCCGCAGTCGTGGAAGAACTACCTCCATCCACCGCGGGAGAAGCTGTGGAGCGCCGACCGGACGGCAGACGGCGAGCCGGTGTTCACCGCGCACCCGCCCGAGGCACCGGCGTACGCCTTTCTAGGCGTCCGGCCCTGTGACCTGCGGGCCATCGCGATCCAGGACCGGGTCCTGACCGGCGGGCGATACGCGAACGACGGCTACGGCAAGCGTCGCGGACGGGCGCTGCTGATCGCGGCCGAGTGCACGGAACCGGGCGCCACCTGCTTCTGTGTGTCGACGGGCGGCGGGCCGGCTGCCGATCCCGGGTACGACCTCGCGCTGACGGAGGTCGTGGACGGGGACGGCCACCGCTTCCTCGTCCGGGTGGGCAGCGACGACGGCGCCCTCCTGCTGGACCGGGTCCCGCACCGCACGGCCGACGAGAGCACGCGGGACACCGCCCGCGCCTCGGTGGACGCGGCGCGTGAGCGCATGGGCAGGTCCCTGCCCCCGGTCGACCTGCGGACGCTGTTGGGTGCGAGCCTGGAGGCCGAGCGTTGGGACGACGTCGCCGCCCGCTGTCTGACCTGCGGAAACTGCACGATGGTGTGCCCCACCTGCTTCTGCGTGACCACCGAGGAGGTCACCGACCTGACCGGTGACCACACCGAGCGCTGGCAGCGCTGGGACTCCTGCTTCGACCTGGACTTCTCCCATCTGCACGAGGGGCCGGTGCGGGCCTCGGGGCGCTCGCGCTACCGGCAGTGGCTCACCCACAAGCTGGGCACGTGGCACGACCAGTTCGGCACCTCCGGATGCGTGGGCTGCGGGCGGTGCATCGCCTGGTGCCCGACCGGCATCGACATCACGGAGGAGGTCGCCGCGCTGGACGCGGAACTCACCGCCGACCGAAGCGCGCCCCCTGCGGAGGCATGAGCGATGAGCCCCTTCCCTGCCCTGCGCCCCTCTCCCGCCCTGCGCCTCGCCGACGCGCTGCCGCCCGCGCACCGCGACCGGCTGCTGCGCGTCGCCCGCGAGGTCGATCTGCGGCCGGGCACCCGGCTGTTCGAGGAGGGCGGACGTGCCGACCGCTTCTGGGTCGTGCGGGACGGCCGGGTCGCCCTGGACCTGCACATGCCCGGTCGCCGCACGCCGGTGATCGAGACCCTGGGCGCCGGCGACCTGGTGGGCTGGTCGTGGCTGTACGAGCCGTACGTCTGGCAGCTGGGTGCCGGGGCCGTCACCCAGGTGGCGGCCCACGAGTTCGACGCCGTGGCCGTGCGAAGGATGTGCGAGGAGGACGCCGAGTTCGGCCGGGCCGTCGGGCTCTGGGTGGGCCGGGTGCTGTCCCACCGGCTCGGCGCGGCCCGCACCCGCCTGGTGGACCTGTACGGCCACCCGCACGGCGGGGGTGCGCGATGACCACCGTGCCCGTTCCGTACCGCGTGGTCGACCGGCGGCGGGAGACCCCGGAGACGGTCACGCTGCGACTGGAGCCGGCCGGCGAGGTGCTGGCGGACTTCGCTCCGGGCCAGTTCGCGATGGTGCACTGCTTCGGCCGCGGCGAGATCCCCCTGTCGGTCAGCTCCGTGCAGGGCACGGGCGGGCTCGCGCACACCGTCCGGGCCGTGGGCGCCGTCTCCGACGGGCTGTGCGCGGCCCGTACGGGTGACGTGCTCGGGCTGCGCGGACCGTACGGCACCGGCTGGGAGGTCGGGCAGGCGGGCGGCCGGGACGTCCTGGTGGTCGCGGGCGGCATCGGCCTCGCCCCGTTGCGCCCGCTGGTCCTGAGCGTGCTCGCCGAGCCCGAGGCGTTCGGCCGGCTCAGTGTGCTCGTGGGGGCCCGCACCCCGAGCGACCTGATCGGCCGGAAGGAGACCGAGGGCTGGCCGACGGCGTTCACGGGGATGACGGTCGACCGGCCCGGCCCCGGCTGGCACGGCGACGTCGGCGTGGTCACCCAGTTGCTGGGCCGGGCCCCGTTCGACCCCGGCACCGGCTGGGCGTTCGTCTGCGGTCCCGAGCCGATGATCCGCGCCACCGCCCGGGAGCTGGTCCATCGCGGGGTGCCCGGCGAGCGGATCCGGGTGTCGCTGGAGCGGAACATGCGCTGCGCGACCGGGACGTGCGGGCACTGCCAGCTGGGTCAGCTGCTGGTGTGCCGGGACGGTCCGGTCGTGAGCTGGGACCGGGCCGAAGCCCTGCTGTCCGTGAGGGAGTTGTGAGATGGCCGTGCCGAAGCTCGCCGTGTTCAAACTGGCTTCCTGCGACGGTTGTCAGCTGACCCTGCTGGACTGCGAGGACGAACTCCTCGCGCTGGCGGGGCAGGTGGACATCGCCCACTTCCTGGAGGCCTCCAGCGCGGTCGGGGACGGACCGTACGACCTGGCACTGGTCGAGGGTTCGGTCACCACCGCCGAGGACGCCGGGCGGGTCCGGGAGATCCGGTCCGCCTCGCGTCGTCTGGTCACGATCGGCGCGTGCGCGACCGCGGGCGGCATCCAGGCACTGCGCAACTACGCGGACGTCGACGAGTACCGGCGGGTCGTCTACGCCCACCCCGAGTACGTCTCGACCCTGGCCACGTCCACACCGGTGTCGGCCCACGTGGACGTCGACTTCGAACTGCGCGGCTGCCCGATCGACAAGCGGCAGCTCATCGAGGTGATCACCGCATATCTCGCCGGACGCCGGCCGGACGTCCCGAACCACAGTGTGTGCTTCGAGTGCAAGCGGCGCGGCACGGTCTGCGTCACCGTCGCCCACGGCACGCCCTGCCTCGGACCGGTCACCCACGCCGGCTGCGGGGCCCTGTGCCCCGCGTACGGGCGGGGCTGTTACGGCTGTTTCGGGCCCTCGGGCACGGTGAACCTGCCCGCGCTGATCCCCGTGCTGCGACGGGACGGCCTCGACGACGCCGCCACCGATCGATTGCTGCACACCTTCAACGCCCTCGCTTTCGACGAGGAGGTGCCGAAGTGACCCATCGCGGCTCCCGAGTCCTGCATGTCGGTTCGCTCGCCCGGGTGGAGGGTGAGGGCGCGCTGCGGCTGAGCGTCCACGACGGTATGGTGCGCGAGGCCCGGCTCGACATCTACGAACCGCCCCGTTTCTTCGAGGCGTTCCTGCGAGGCCGGGCGTACACCGAGCCGCCCGACATCACCGCCCGGGTGTGCGGAATCTGTCCGGTGGCGTATCAGATGAGCGCGTGCGCGGCCGTCGAGGACGCCTGCGGCGTCACCGTCGACCAGGGGATCCGTGAGCTGCGCAGGCTGCTGTACTGCGGCGAGTGGATCGAGAGCCACACCCTGCACGTCTACCTGCTGCACGCGCCGGACTTCCTGGGCCGGGCGAGCGCGATCGAGCTGGCACGCACGCACCGGGCGGAGGTCGAGCGGGGGCTGAGGCTGAAGAAGGCGGGCAACTCCGTGATGGAGCTGCTGGGCGGACGGGCCGTCCATCCCGTCAACGTACGGCTCGGGGGTTTCCACCGCGCCCCGACCCGTTCCGAACTGCGGCCGCTGGCTGAAGAGTTGAGGAAGGCACTGGACGACGCGCTGGAGACCGTGCGCTGGGTGGCCGGGTTCGAGTTCCCCGAGGCCCGGGTCGACGCCGACCTGTTCGCGCTGGCCGCCCCCGACACGTATGCCGTCGAGGGCGGCACTCCGACCGTGCTGCGCTCCGACGGTACGCTCCGGTCCTTCCCGGTGCGGGACTTCACCGGCCACGTCACCGAGACCCAGGTGCCGCACTCCACGGCGTTGCACGCCCGGTTGGACGGGCGACGCCATCTCACCGGTGCCCTGGCCAGGTTCGCGGTCGGCGGGCGCCTGCTGTCACCGGTGGCGCTGGAGGCCGCGCGTGCGGCGGGGCTGGGTGATCCGCGCGAGGGCGCGGTGTGCCGCAACCCTTTCCGGACCATCCTGGTTCGGGCCGTGGAGGTCGTGTACGCCGTGGAGGAGGCGCTGCGGATCATCGAGGCGTACGAGCCGCCGCCGCGCCCGTACACCGAGGTCCCGCCGGCCGCCGGCGTCGGCCACGGGGCGACCGAGGCCCCGCGCGGACTGCTCTATCACCGCTACACGATCGACGCCGACGGCATTCTGACCGATGCCCGGCTCGTTCCGCCCACCGCGCAGAACCAGGGCGCGATCGAGGACGACCTGCTCCGTGTCGCCCAGGACGCGATCACCGGCGGCGACCCGGACGACGCGGAGCTGACGGCCCTGTGCGAGCGGGCGATCCGCAACCACGACCCGTGCATTTCCTGCTCCGCACACTTCCTCGACCTGACCGTCGTCCGCACCTGAAGGAGGCCATGATGGCTGATTCTCCGTACACCGTGAGCGACGTCATGACACACACCGTCGTCGCTGTGGGGCGTGACGCGCCCTTCAAGGAGATCGTCCAGCTGTTCGACCAGTGGAAGGTCAGCGCTCTGCCCGTACTGGAGGGCGAGGGCCGGGTCGTCGGCGTGGTGTCGGAGGCCGATCTGCTGCACAAGGAGGAGTTCCGGGACGCCGACGAGCGCCAGGGCGACTTCGCGGACCGCCTCAAGGCGGGCGCGGTCACCGCCGGGGAGCTGATGAACGCCCCCGCCGTCTCCGTCCACCCTGACGCCTCCCTGGCCGAGGCGGCCCGCATCATGGCGCGCCGCAAGGTCAAGCGGCTCCCGGTCGTCGACCGCGTCGGCATGCTCCAGGGTGTGGTCAGCCGCGGGGACCTGCTCAAGGTGTTCCTCCGCCCCGACGAGGAGCTGGCCGAGGAGATACGCGGCTCCGTCCTCACCTCGCTCCCGTCCACGGAGGCGATCACTGTCGCCGTCGCGGAGGGCGTGGTGACGTTGGGCGGTTCGCTCCCCGACCGCGGTCTCGTACCCGTCCTGGCCCGGGCCGCACGGGCCGTGGAGGGGGTCGTCGACATCCGTCTCGACCTCTCGCATCGCTGACCGTGCCGCCCGGTGCGACGGCCCGCCCGTCAGCCTGTCGCCGCTCGGTGGAGGCCGTCCAGGACAAGATCGAGTCCGAAGGTGAACTCGTCGCCGTAGGCATACCCGGGACGCATCACGTGAGCGGTCGCGATCTCCCTCAGGTGCGGATACTCGCCGTCACCGAAACCGCTCGTGATGGATTCGGCCAGTTCGGCGGTCTCCTCCGGGGAGTCGAAGGGCAGGCTCTTCTCCTGCAGGGCGAAGCCGTAGATGTAGCTGTCCAGGAGCGAGACGGCGTGGGCGGTCAGGGTCAGGGAGAAGCCGCCTCGGCGGAGACAGCCGAGCACGGCGTCGTGGTGACGCAGGGTGGCAGGGCCCGGATTGGACCGTGACTCCATCAGTCCGATGGCCCAGCGGTGCCGGGTCAGCACCAGGCGCATGGAGACGGCCCGCTGCCGCATCGCCTCCCGCCAGTCGTCGCCGGGCTCGGGCAGCTCGACCTCGCCGAAGACCAGGTCGACCATGCCGTCGAGCAGATCGTCCTTGTGGGCCACGTGGTTGTAGAGGGACATCGCCTCCACTCCGACGGCCTCGCCGAGTCTGCGCATGCTGAGCGTCTCCAGGCCGCCTGCGTCGGCGAGTTCGACGGCTGCGCGCAGCACGCGCTGCCGGGTGAGTGTCTCGCGGTTCGTCTGCGGCCTGGTACGTCGGGGCACGGTGAGCGCTCACTTCCTCTCTCGGTCTCTCGGCGTTGACGAGCTTACGCCGTAAGTGCTGTACTTACGGCGTAAGCAATACTTACACCGTAAGTACGGAGAGGTGGGAGATCCGACGATGCACAAGACGAGCCGACCGATCGCAACCAGCGGATCCACGACCATGGCGGCCGTGGTACAGGAGCGCTACGGCACCCGGCCGGAACCCGTGCTTCGCGTGGCGCGGCTCCCCAAGCCCGGCATCGGGCCCGGCGAGGTACTGGTGCGGGTGCGTGCCTCCAGCGTGGACCGGGGCACCTGGCACATGATGGCCGGACTGCCCTACGCGGTCCGGCCCGTGAGCGGGCTGCGCAGGCCGAGGCTTCCCAATCCCGGCCGCAACATCGCCGGCGTCGTCGAGGCGGTCGGGTCGACCGTGACCGGATTCGCACCCGGTGACGAGGTCTACGGCACCGCACCCGCCGCCTTCGCCGACTACGCCGCCGCCCGGCCCGACAGAATCGCTCCCAAGCCGACGGGACTCACCTTCGAAGAAGCGGCGACGGTGCCCGTCAGCGCGCTCACCGCGCTCCAGGCGGTGCGTGACCAGGGCAGGATCGAGCAGGGTCAGGAGGTCCTGATCACGGGAGCCGCCGGCGGCGTGGGCACCTTCGCCGTCCAGCTCGCCCACCACCTCGGCGCCCGGGTCACGGCGGTCGCGAGCACCCCCAAGCTCGACGCCGTACGGTCACTGGGTGCCGACCACGTGATCGACTACACCCGCGAGGACTTCCTCGCCGACGGACGACGCTACGACACCATCGTCGACATCGCCGGCAACCGCCGTCTGCGGGATCTGCGGGACGCTCTCACACCCCACGGCAGGTTGGTCATCACCGGCGGTGAGACGGACGGCCCCTGGCTCGGCGGCACCGACCGGCAACTCCGCGCCCAGATGCTGTCCCCCTTCGTCGGCCAGCACCTCGGCACCTTCATCGCCACCGAGCACGCCGTCGCACTGCGCAAGGTGACCACGCTCATCGACACGGGCGCGCTCAGACCCGTCGTGGACCGCGTCCATCCGCTCGCCGAGACCGCCTCGGCGATCCGACGTCTGCTCGACGGCCGCGTCACCGGCAAGCTGGCGCTCGCCCTCCCCTTCGAGTGACGATCCCACTCGACACCCGGCCCCACGGCACAACCACCGCCCAGGGACATCCTCACGGCCGCCCACGACTGCGCGTGCACCGAGAGTCGCGGAGAAGAGCGCGTTGCGGCGCACGTCTGAGCGGCCGGCACCACCCCGGTCAGCTCCGCCCGGGCGGACTCCCCACGTGGTCCTCCACCGGCGCGGTGCCGTCCTGACCGGCGCAGGCCTCACGGGAGAACATCACCCGCCTTGCGGTCGGGGCATCACCGGGTCAGAGCCGCGAGGGTGTCGTCCAGGTCGGTTGCCCTGGGCTGGTTGTGAGGGAGTTTGGCGAGGACCGCGGCCATGCCGCAGGTGTGGGTGAGGGCGGAGTAGACCAGGCCGCCGGCGATGCCTGCGGAGAGCCAGCGGGCCGCGTTCCAGCGTCGTCCGGCGATCAGGCCGGCCAGGACCAGGGATCCGGCGGCGAAGCGGACTTGCCGCTCCATGGCCCAGGGGGCGCGGGTGCCGGCCGGGCGGTGCGTGTCGTGGCCGAGCTGCGTCCAGGTGGTGGTGCCACCGGTGAGCGTGGCGGCGGTGATCCCCTGGTCGGCCAGGCGCCGGCAGGCCTCGGCGGAGCGGGCGCCGGAGGCGCACACGATGAGGAGGTCGCCGCGGTCCGCGGCGGTCTTCAGCACGGGCAGGGCGGCGTCGAGGTGGTCGAGGGGGATGTTGTGGGCGCCGGGGAGGTGGCCGGAGGCGTATTCGCCGGGAGTGCGCACGTCGATGACGGTCAGCTCGTGCAGGCGGCTGTGGGCCTGGTCGGCGGTGAGGGTGGCGGTCGGTGCCATGGGGATTTTCCTTTGCTCGGTCAGGGTTGCCCCTTCGGTAGGATACCCAAGGGGGTATCTCGAAGGAGCGTGGGTTGTGGAACTGGCGATGGCGGCCGAGGAACTGAAGACAGTGGTCAACCGGCTGCGCCGGGCGCAGGGTCAGATCGCGGGGGTGATCAAGATGATCGAGGAGGGGAGGGACTGCGAGGACGTGGTCACCCAGCTCGCCGCGGCGTCCCGGGCTCTGGACAAGGCCGGTTTCGCGATCATCGCCACCGGTCTGCAGCACTGCCTGACCGACTCCGACATGACGGCCTCCGGCGACCGGGAGCAGATGCGGGCCCGGCTGGAGAAGCTGTTTCTGTCGCTGGCCTGAGCGATGATCCTGCGGCGCCGCACCGCCCGACTCCTCAGGTGAGGGCGTCGATGAGCATCAGCGCTGCCACGGCCAACAGCAGGACGGCGAAGGTGCGTTGCAGCAGGGGGCCCGTGACCTTGGCGGCCAGGCGTCTGCCGTCCCAGGCGCCCAGGACGGCCGCCCCGGTGAAGGGGCCGATCACCGCCCAGTCGACGCCGACGGTCGTGGCGCCGCGGGTGACCAGGGAGGCCAGTGAGTTCGCCGAGATGACCAGCAGGCTGGTGCCCACGGCGGCCTGCATCTCGAAGGCGAGCACGGTGACCAGGGCCGGGACGGCGAGGAACCCTCCGCCGACCCCGAGCAGACCGGTCAGCGCACCCAGCCCCGCGCCGGTTCCGGCGGCCCGGGCGGGCTGCCTCCCGCCGGCCGCCGGACCGATGGCGGCGCGGCCGGGACGCAGCATGCGGACGGCCGCGAGTGCGGCGATGGCCGCGAATGCGGCGGTCAGCAACGGCTGGGGCACGCGGGATGCCGCAGCTCCGGCTGCGGCGGCGGGCAGGAGGCCGGCCGCGGCGAACAGGGCGCCGGCTTTCCAGCGGACATGTCCGGTGCGGGCGTGGGCGTACAGAGCGGTGAGCGAGGTGACCGTGACGATGATCAGACTGGCGGTGGTCGCGGCACCCGGGGTGAAGCCGAGCAGGTAGATCAGCGCCGGAACGGCCAGGACACTGCCGCCCCCGCCGAGTGCGCCGAGCGCGAGCCCGACCACCGCCCCCGCGATCAGGGCCAGGATCAGCGCACTCACGCTATGACACCGTCGCTGCCGTCCTGGCCGAGGACCGGCAGCCCCGCACGCGCCCAGGCGGTCATGCCGCCGGCGACATCCGTGGCCTGAAAGCCGCGCCCGCCCAGCAACGAGGCGGCCTGCTGGGAGCGGTGACCCGAGCGGCAGATCGTGATCACCAGCCTGCCCTGCACGGCCGCCGGAAGCGACGCTCCCGCCGCCAGACGGGTCAGGGGCAGGTGCAGCGCGCCGGGCGCGTGGCCGGCGTTCCACTCCGCCGTCTCGCGGACGTCCAGCAGGACGGCGGTGCCGTCACTGGTCTGCTCGTGGGCCGGCTGAGGGGTGAGACGTCCGCGGCCACGGCCGCGGCGGAGAAACGAGAACATCGGGGAATCACTTTCGTGCGGATGCGCGGCAGGGCGTGTCAGTCGGTGCGGCCAGGGCGCATGATCGTCAGTCCCGCCTCGGCAGCGGCGTCGAATCCGTCGTCGACGGCGACCACGTCCCGGCCTGCGGCATCGAGCAGGGAGGCGGCGATCGCCGCGCGCATCCCACCGGCGCAGTGCACCCACACCACCCCGTCCGGCACCTCGCCGAGGCGGCCGTGCAGCTCGTGGACGGGGAGGTGGAGCGAGCCGTCGATGCAGCCGCCCGCACGCTCCGCGTCGCGGCGCACGTCCAGAACGACCACGCCGTCGCCGCGTCGGCGGGCATCGGCCAGGTCGGCGAAGCGGGCGCGGGGGAAGGAGGCGAGCCGTTCGCCCGCACGGATCCAGGCGGCCGGGTCTCCGGTGGCGGCTGCGGCCGGGCGGTCGATGCCCACCCGCGCCAGCTCCCGCTGAGCGGCGGCGATCCTCCGGGGCGTCTCGGCGAGCAGGGTGACGGGCTTGCCCCACGGGATCAGCCAGGCCAGGTAGGTGGCGAGCTTGCCGTCGCCCTCGAAGTTGAACGACCCGGTCACGTGCCCCTCGGCGAAGGCCGTGCGGCTGCGCAGGTCCACCACCCACTCCCCCGCGGCCAGCCGGGAAGCGATCTCCTCGGCGTCCGCACGCTCCGGAGGGGTGAGGTCGACCGGATCGGGACCCGCGGCGTTGGCCGGGCCCATGTGCGCGTAGTAGGCGGGCACGTCGTCCAGCCCGGCGAGCGTCCGGGCGACGAAGGTGTCCACGTCCAGGGTCAGCGCGTCGTTGGCCGTGCGTTCCTTGCCGATGGTGGTCGCGTCCCCCTCGGCATGCGAGGAGGAGCAGAAACTGCCGAACCCGTGGGTCGGCAGCACCGGCACCTCGTCGTCCAGCTCCTCGGCAAGCCGATGGGCGGAGGCGTGCTGGGCGCGGGCCAGCTGCTCGGTCAGCCGCGGCTCGACCAGATCGGGGCGGCCCACCGTACCGATGAGCAGGGATCCGCCGGTGAACACCGCCGCGCCGCGTCCGTCCTCGGTGAGGACGTAGGAGGTGTGGTGGGGGGTGTGTCCGGGCGTGGCGACCGCACGCAGCACCAGCCCCTCGTCGACCGCCACGATGTCGCCGTCGGCGACCGGGGTGCGGGCGAACGACACGTGCGCTCCGGCCGGCACCAAGTACCGGGCACCGGTGACGCGGGCCAGCTCCAGACCGCCGGTGACGTAGTCGTTGTGCACATGGGTCTCGGCCACGAGAGCGATACGCACTCCACGGCGGGCCGCTGCGGCGATGACCTGATCGATGTCCCGCGGCGGGTCCACGACCACCGCGGCACCGGCCCCGCCGGCCAGGTAACTGCGGTTGCCCAGGCCCTCGAACTCCAGGGTGTCGACGAAGAACACGGCTCACGACTCCTCTCGGAAATGTACCCCCGGGGGTATCTGACGTCCACCTTAACAGCTATACCCAGGGGGGTATTCCGAGGCGAAGGGCATCCGCTCAAGCCCATCGCCCGGTGCCCCTCGGGTACCCGGCTCGCCGCGATGTTCGTCGCCGTCGGCCTCGTCTGCACCTCACATGCGCCGACCGCAGCCGCACGGGGGCGTTCCGCCTCCACCTGGGCCCCACCGGCCCAGAGAGAGGGGCCGTTCTTCCCGCCGCCCGGGCTGGACGGCCCCGAGCCGTACCGCCGTGTGCGCGAGACGCTGGAACCGGAGCCCTGTGCCGGCCGATGGCCCGCCCAGCGAGCGGAGCCACGTCGGACGGGCGAGGAGGCCGGCTGATGCGTGTACGACTGGCACGGAGAACGGACGCGCTGCTGTTGGCGGTGACCACGGCGGCGCTGGTCGTCGGCGGGGTCGCCCGGCTCGCCGACGCGCCCGACGTGGCCGATCTGTGCTGGGCGGCCGGGACCGTGGCGGCGGTGGTCCCGTCGGTGGTCTGGATCCTGCGCGCCCTGCATCAGGGGCACGCGGGAGTCGACGTGATCGCCGTCCTTGCCCTGGGCGGCACGCTCGCCGTACGCGAGTACCTGGCCGGGGCTCTGATCGCGGTGATGCTCGCCACCGGCAGGGCGCTGGAGGCCGCGGCGCGACGGCGGGCGTCCCGCGATCTCAGCGCGTTGGTGCGGCACGCCCCACGGTCGGCGCGCCGCCGCACGGGGGTCGAGATACACACCGTCCCCCTGGCCGAGGTCGCGGTGGACGATCTGCTGGTGGTCGGGCCCGGCGAGGTCGTTCCGGTGAACGGCCGCGTCGTCGATCGCCTCGCCGTCCTGGACGAGTCGGTGCTCACCGGTGAGTCGCTGCCCGTCGAACACGGCCGGGGCGAACTGGTGCGCAGCGGCACAGTCAACGCGGGTACCGCCTTCGAACTGCGGGCCACCGCCACCGAGGAGGACAGCGCCTACGCCGAGATCGTCCGGCTCGCCCGGCAGGCCGGTGCCGAGACGGCCCCGGTGGTGCGTCTGGCCGACCGGTACGCCGCGTGGTTCGTCCCGCTGAGCCTGGTCGTGGCGGGTCTGGCCTGGCTGTTCGGCGGGTCGGCGACCTCCGCGGTCGCGGTGCTGGTGGTCGCCACGCCCTGCCCCCTGCTGCTCGCCGCTCCCGTGGCGATCGTCTCGGGCCTCTCACGGGCGGCCCGGCTGGGTGTCGTCGTCCGTGACGGCGGCGCCCTGGAGAGCCTGGGCCGGGCCCGGACGCTGGTCCTGGACAAGACGGGCACGCTCACGGCCGGGCGCCCTCGTGTGGTGGACGTCGCCGTGGCCCCGGGCTCCGATCCGGCGGAGGTGCTGCGCCGGGCCGCCTCCCTCGACCGGTACTCCCCGCACGTCCTGGCCCAGGCGCTCGTGGACGAGGCCCATCGACGCGGACTGGAGCTGTCCTTGCCGACGGACGTCCATGAGATGCCGGGACGCGGCACCACAGGCATCGTGGACGGCCTGCCGCTGTCCGTTGGCCGGATGCCCGTCGGGGCCGAGACCACCGCATGGGTCCGCGCGGTCGACAACCGGGCCGTGCTCGACGGCGCGACCGTGGTCTGGGTGGCCGACGACGGTGACGTGACCGGTGCCGCTCTGCTGCGTGATCCACTGCGCCGGGACGCGCCGAGGACACTGCGCCGGCTGCGTGCGGCCGGCATACGGCGCCTGACGATGCTCACCGGTGACCGCGCCGAACCCGCCCGCGAGGTCGCCACCGTTCTCGGTCTCGACGACGTGCGCACGGGGCAGTCCCCCGCCGACAAGGTCGCGGCGGTACGAGCCGAACGCTCCCGGGCCGTCACCGTGATGGTCGGCGACGGTGTCAACGACGCACCGGCACTCGCCGCCGCCGACGTCGGTGTCGCCATGGGGGCACGTGGCTCCGGCGCCTCCTCCGAAGCGGCCGACGTCGTGCTCACCACGGACCGCGTGGACCGGCTCGCCGACGCCATGGGGATCGCCGTACGCGCCCGCCGCATCGCCGTGCAGAGCGCGCTGGGCGGCATGGTCATGTCGCTGGCCGCGATGGTGGCGGCGGCCTTCGGGCTGCTCCCTCCGGCCGCGGGGGCCCTCCTCCAGGAAGGCATCGACGTGGCCGTCATCCTCAACGCCCTGCGCGCGCTCCTGCCCGACCGCAAGGACGTGCAGGTGCTCACGCCCACCGCGGAGCGGCTGGTCCACCGGTTCGCGGCCGAGCACGACGACCTGCGGGAGGTCGTGGAGGCCGTCCGTACGGCGGCCGACCGGCTCTCCGAGGCGCCCCCGGACGCGGCGCGGACATCCGTCGAGGAGGTGCACCGGCTGCTGACCGAACGGCTGCTGCCGCACGAGCACGCCGAGGAGCGCCGACTCTATCCGGCGCTCGCCGACTCGCTGGGCGGCCCCGAGTCCACAGCAACGATGAGCAGGGCCCACGCCGAGATCGACCGACTCGCCGGCCGTATCGCCACCCACCTCACCCTCACCGACGAGGACGGCCGGCTCCGCCCGGAGAACATCGACGACCTGCGGGCCTGCCTGTACGGGCTCTACGGCGTGCTGCGGCTGCATTTCGACCAGGAGGAGGAGAGCTACTTCTCGCTGGCACCGTGAGGTGTCCCGCGCGGCGACGCGGCCGCGGGAGCGGCCACGCACACGGTGCGGCGGGCGACCGATCGCCCGCCGCACCGCACCCGCGCACCTCCCGGTTCACCCGTTCCTCTGCTTTTCTGGTTCCTGCGACGCTCCCCGCAGTTCCCTCGCGATCCGGCCCGCCCACGCCTCGATCGCGGGAAAGTCCCGGAAGTCGCCTCCCTTGCCCGACTCCACGATGCGGTGGGCGATAAAGCCCTTCGCGCCCTTCTCCAGGCAGCCCCCGAACGTGACGTGCTCCCTGGCGTCGAACCGGATGACGGCCCTGCGGACGCCGGGAACGGGTGGGATGTCCCGCTCGGCGGCGGAGGCGTCGAGGGGACCGCTGCTGAACAACCACAGCGGGCGCAGGGGAAGTTCGCGACGGTGCCGACGCAGGAAGCGGCGGGCGTTCTTCTGCCAGCGCCCGGCGTAGACCCCGCCGCCGACCACGACGGCGTCGTACGGGAGCAGCGTGACGACGGATTCGGCGGGACTGGCCTCGGCGGTCAGTCCCTCCTTGATGAGGGTCTCGGCGATGGTCTCGGCGATCCGGGCGGTGGATCCGTTGGTCGTCCCGTAGGCGACCAGGACTTTGGCGGTCATGGTGGTACGCCTCCTTTCACGGCCTGCGCGTGCGGTTACGCCTGCGCGTGGCTGTCGGTTCACAGCCTGCGCAGCCAGTGGTCCGCGACGCCGTGCAGCGCCTGCCCGGCCGGCTCGACGTGCGCGTCGTCCAGTTTCCAGGTGAGTTTGTCGACCACGCCCACGACTCCGTCGACCTGGCGGGTCATGGAGACGGCGATCTCCGTCTCGCTCTTGCGTTCCGTCTGGCCGGAAAGTGTGACGACGCCCTGGGCCACGGTCACGTCGATGCTGTGCGGGGGCAGCCACAGGGCACCTTCCAGCACGTCCCTGGTCACGACGGAGCGGATCTCCTCGTCGGGCCGCAGGAAGACCTGGAGCAGGTCGCGGCGGCAGACGATGCCGACGAGGCGCTCCTCCTCGTCCACGACGGGCAGCCGCTCCACGCGGTGCCGGGCCATGGTCCGGGCGGCCTCGACGATGGTGTCGTCGGCGTGCACGGTGACAGGCGGCTCGGTCATCAGCCGGCCGGCGGTGCGGGCCTCTGCCTTGACCGCCTGCCGTCGTGCGGCGCGCGTCAGCACGGCGAAGGGGAAACGGTGCCTGGGCTGCCCGTACGGGTCGGGTGTCCTTGCCTGCCGGACCATCAGGTCGGTCTCGGAGATCACCCCGATGACCTTCTCGTCGTCGTCGATCACCGGCAGTCCGCTGATCCGGTGGCCGGCGAGCAGCCGCGCGACCTCCTTGAACGGGGTGTCGTACTCGGCACGGACGACGTCCGTCGTCATCACGGAGCCGACCTTGTCGTGCTTCATGTCCGATCCCTCCTCAGCGAAGGCGCCGCAGATACGGGTCCTGGGGCCTGCGGGGCAGCAGGCGTACGCGCGCGTCGAGCACGGAGACTCCGGCCGACGTGGCGAGAACGGGGTTGAAGTCGGCCTCGGTGAGCTGCGGCAGGTCGGCCGCCATCCGCGACAGCCCTTGCAGCAGCCGTTCCAGGCGTTCGAGGTCGACCGGTCCGCTGCCGCGCGCCCCGAACAGCAGCGGGGCGCAGCGCGGCGCGGTGATCAGGTCGTGGACGTCGAGGCCGGTGAGCGGGGCGAGCCGGGCCGCGTGGTCGCCGAGCACTTCGGTGGCGGTGCCGCCGAGCCCGAACAGCACGAGCGGACCGAAGACCTCGTCCTGGACGACGCCGGCGAAGAGTTCGGTGCCGCGCGGGGCGAGCGGCTGGACGACGACGCCGTCCAGCAGCGCCCCGAAGCGGGTCTCGAAATCGCGGAAGGCGGCGCGGACCTGCGAGTCGTTCTGCAGATCGAGGTGGACCGCGTGCTGTTCGGTCTTGTGCACGAGGCCCGGCCAGTGGGCCTTCATGACCACGCGGCCGTCGGGGCCGCGCAGCCGGTCGGCGGCGAGGACGGCGGCGTCCTCCGTCTCGGCCCAGGCCCATGGGATCTGGGGGATGCCGTAGCAGGTGAGGAGGTCGGCGCAGGTGCGCGGGTCGAGCCAGCCGCCGTCCGGGTTCGTGGCGAGGAACGCCTCGACGACGGCGCGGGCACGCCCGGTCTCGACGTCCTCCAGGTCCGGGACGGTTCCGGCGGGGCGGGCGAGCCAGGCGGCTCGGCGGGCGGCGTGGGTCAGAGCCCGTGCGGCGGCCTGGGGTTCGGCGTAGGACGGGACGGTGCCGCCCCCGTTGGCGGTCAGCAGCCGGACCGGCAGGTCCTGTTCGAGTCGCACCGCGGCGACCGGCTTCGTCCTGGGGCTCCCGGCGTCGGTGAGGGCCTTGACGAGGTCGTCGCCGGTCGCCTCGGCGACCGCCGTGGGGACGAGGGCCAGCAGTACGGCGTCGATACCGCCGTTGCTCAGCACCCGTTCCACACAGTCCTTGAGTTGTTCCTCCGTGACGGCGGCCGTGGCGTCGACGGGGTTGCCGACACTGGCGCCCCTGGGCAGCGCGGTGAGCAGGTCGTCGACCAGTTCGGGGGCGAGCGCCGGGAGGAGCAGTCCGGCCTCCACACAGGCATCGGCGGCCAGGACGCCCGCGCCACCCGCGTTGGTGAGGACGGCGACACGGAACCCCTTCGGCAGGGGCTGGGAATGCAGGAGGGCCGCGGTTTCGAGGAGCTCACCGACCGACCCCGTGGCGGTGACGCCGGCCTGGGTGAACAGTGCCCGGCGGGTCATGGTCGGGGTGGCGGCGGCGGCCGTGTGCGAGGCGGCGGCCCGGCGCCCCGCCTCGGTGCGGCCGGCGTCGACGGTGAGCACCGGCATACGGCGGGTCACCCGGCGCGCTGTGCGCGAGAACGCCCTGGGGTTGCCGAAGGACTCCAGGTGGAGCAGGGCGAGGTCGGTGCGGCCGTCGCTCTCCCACCACTGGAGCATGTCGTTGCCGCTGACGTCGTACTTGTCGCCGAGCGAGGCGAAGGACGACACACCGATACCGAGCCGGGACAGCCCGTCCAGCAGGGCGATACCCACCCCTCCGGACTGCACGGCGACACCGGCGGTGCCGGGGCTCGGATGGCCGACGGCGAAGGTCGCGTCCAGCCGGACGGCCGGGTCGGTGTGGGAGACGCCCAGGCAGTTGGGGCCGACAAGACGCATGCCGTGCGAGCGGCAGGCCGCCATCAGGGCCCGCGCCTGGTCACGGTCCAGGCCCGACGTGACCACCAGCAGGGCCCGGACGCCGGCGCTGCCGCACTCCTCGGCCGTGACCGGGACGGCGGCCGCGGGTACGGCGAGGACCGCGAGATCGGGGGTCTGGGGCAGGGCCGCGACGGAGGGGTGACACGGCACGCCGAGAAGGGAGGCGGCAGCGGGATTCACCGCGAACAGTCGTCCGGTGAAACCCCCGGTGTGCAGGTGGTGCAGGACGGCCCGCCCCACGGAACCCGGCTTGCGGCCGGCGCCTACCACGGCGACCGTACGGGGCCGCAGCAGCGGCACCAGACTTGCGACGTCGGCGGCCCGGCCGCGGGTCTCGACGGCCGTGAGATAGCCGTCGTCCTCGGCGAGACCGATGGTCCAGCGCACCTCGGGGCCGTCGAAGGTGCGGAACGTGCGCAGACCGAGGTCGGTGAAGAGCCGGAGCACCTCGTTGTTCTCGCTGAGCGTGTCGGCCGTGAACGTGGTGATCCCCTCCGCGCGGGCGGCCGACACGAGGTGCTCGATCAGCAGCGTGCCGACGCCCCGGTGGTGCAGTCCGTCGGCGACCGCGACGGAGATCTCGGCCGTGTCGTCGGTGTCACCGGCCTCGTACTCCGCGAGACCGATCACTTGGCCTTCGCGCTCCGCCAGCAGCGCGCGGTGTCCGGCGTGCGGCGGGGTGCAGGCCCGGTCCGCCGCCTGCTCGGCCGATCGCCGGCTCGCCGCGAAGAACCTCCGCCGCAGGTTCTCCGGGGACATCTCCTCGTAGAGTCCTTGCAACTGGTCGTGATCGCCTCGCTCCACGGCCCGGACGCGAACGGTCGTTCCGTCCGCGAGCAGGGCGTGGACAGGGGGGCGGCTGAGCAGGTCTTCCGTCATGGCAGGTCTCCTCGGGGCCGGTGACACTTCGAGCATCCGGCGGAACGGGCGGCGCTCGCATGGGCTGACCGGGGGCGGAGGGAGGGCCGGTCGGCCCTGATCGGACGAGCCTGACGGCCCCGTCACCAGTGGCAACGCGCAGGGCGGCGTCCCGGTAGGTGTGAGACGGCCCCCCGTCCGCCGACGAGCCCGGATCCGTACGTAGGCCCTGCCTCAGTCCGGGAGGGCCAGTGTGCGGGACTCCCCCGGCCGCAGGGTGAACATGCGGTCGGCGAGCGCGACGGTGATCGGGTCCCGGTCGGACTCGGGCACGGTGATGTGCAGCTGCCCGGCCCGGAGCCGCAGGCGTACGCCCCAGTGGCCGCGGTAGCGGATGGAGAACCCGTACGAGGACAGCTCCGGGATCGGCGCCGGGTCCAGCCGCAGCATGTCTTCCCGTGTCTCCAGCCCGGTCAGCCCGCGCTGGACGAGGTCGAGGGTGCCCGCCATGGCCCCCAGGTGGATGCCCTCGGCGGTGGTGCCGCCCTGCAGGTCGGCGATGTCCCCGGCGAGTGCTTCCTGGACGAAGGTCCACGCCTCCGCGCGCCGCGCCCTGGCCAGGACCCAGCCGTGCACGAGGGCACTGAGGGTGGAGCCGTGTGACGTACGGCCCAGGTAGTGGTCGACGGTCCGGCGCCAGCTCTCCTCGTCCAGGCGGTAGCCCAACCGGCTGAAGAGAGTGCGCAGTTCGGCGGGTGAGAAAAGATAGCCCAGCATCAGCGCGTCGGCCTGCTTGGACGCCTTGTAACGGTTGACGGTGTCGCCCTCGGCCTCCAGGATGCGGTCCAGCCGCCGGATGTCGCCGTACGTCGCCCGATACGTCGCCCAGTCGAGTTCGGCGAGTTCGCCGTACCCCTCGAACTGGCTGATGACACCGTCGTGGAACGGCACGTGGAGAGAGCGGGAGACGTCCTCCCACAGTTCGAGTTCGCCGCCGTCGAAGCCGGTGCGGTCGGCGAGTTCGCGGCGGCGCGGCCAGGGAAGCGTCTGAAGCAGTTCACAGGCGCGGGCGAGGACCCATGCGGCGGTGACGTTGGTGTAGGCGTTGTCGTCGAGGCCCGGCCGCTCGGCCCCGGGGTAGGCCTCGTGGTACTCGTCCGGTCCCACGACACCACGGACACGGTAGCGGCCGAGGCCCTCGTCCCAGGTGGCCGCGTCCGCCCAGAACCGGGCGATCTGCAGCAGTGTCTCGGCACCCTTGGTGTGCAGGAACTCGCCGTCGCCGGTGGCCTCGTAGTAGCGCCACACGTTGTAGGCGATCGCCGAGCCCACATGGTGCTGGAGGTGGGAGTGGTCGGGCAGCCAGCGCCCGGAGCGCGGGTTGAGGTGCAGCTGCTGGGTCTCCTCGCGGCCGTCGCTCGCGCTCTGCCACGGATACATCGCTCCCGTCCGCCCGACGTCCCCGGCCGCGGTCAGGGCGCGTGGCAGGCGGCGGTGACGGTAGGTCAGCAGCGCCCGGGAGACCTCGGGGAAGTGCAGGTTCAGATAGGGCAGGACGAACAGTTCGTCCCAGAAGACGTGTCCGCGGTAGGCCTCGCCGTGCAGTCCTCGCGCCGGGACGCCGACGTCGAGGTCCGCGGTGTGCGGGGAGAGCGTCTGCAGGACGTGGAACAGGTGCAGCCGCAGGACGCGGCCGGCCTCGCCGGGCACCTCCAGGTCGGCCCGGCGCCACAGCAGGTCCCACGCGGTGAGATGGGACTCCAGCAGCTCGTCGAAGCCGGGGGCGCGGCCGACGCGGTCGACGGCCGCCCGGAGCGGGTCGTCGATGGCGGGGTCGCGGGAGGTGAACAGGGCGATGGTCTTGTCCACGGTGACGGTACGGCCCGGGGTGAGGGCGAGGCGGAACCGCTGGACCGCCCGCCGCCCTTCGTGCCGGGCCTCGGGGCTCTCCCCGCCCGCGCCGAGCGTTCGTGACGCCATGCCGATACGGATGTCCGAGGCGCCGGTGCGGCAGCGCAGCCACACCGTGTCGGCGTCCGCGGAGCCGGTGTGGACGTGCACGAGGTGGCGGGCCTGCAGGTCCCGGTAGCGTGCCACTCCGGTGTTGCGCACCCGGCCGTCCAGGGCCGCCTCCACCTCCAGTTCGCCCGAGAAGTCCTCGGCGGTGAACTCCGTGCGCAGCGCCGCGAGATGGGGATCCCCCATGTGCACCAGCCGCACCTGCCGCACCCGCAGACGTCGGTGGGTACCAGCGGCTGCGGGGTCGCCCGCGCCGTCGTCCGCGGCCACGGCGTAGGTGGAGCGGCGCTCCAGCAGACCGGTCCGCGTGTCCAGACCGAGGCAATGGTCGAGCAGCCGGTGACGGTCCGGGGCCAGCCACTCCTCGCCGGTGAGGCGGAAGCGCAGCGGCAGCCAGTTGGGCAGGTTGACCATGTCCTCGTTCTCGACCCGGTGGCCCGCCACCTCCGAGGTGAGCCGGTCGTAGCAGCCTGCGGCGTAGGTGCCCGGATAGTGCACGGAGTCGGCGCCGCACTCGGGCAGCGCGCCGCGGGTCGCGAAGCAGCCGTTGCCGAGGGTGCACAGCGCCTCGCGCAGCCCCTCCTGCTCCGGGTCGTAACCTTCGTACTCCCAGATCCAGTCACGCATCCGGTCCTCCGGCACGTCGGGCGGCACGTCGGGCGGCACGTCGGGCGGCACGTCGGGCGGCACGTCGGGCTCCGCGAAGCCGCCTCGACGGCGGGGCCGCGCGGAGCCCATGAGCGTCCCGGTCGTCGTGTCGAGCCTAGGCCGGCCGGCCCCGGTACGACGCGGGTACGGCGGCAGACGGGGGATCATGCCTCCCGGGTGTCCTCAGTCGTCGGCGACCAGGGCGGTCAGGTCGAGGAGGCGGTTGGTGTAGCCCCACTCGTTGTCGTACCAGCCGAAGACCTTGGCGAGGGTGCCGTTGACCTGGGTGAGGCCCGGGTCGAAGACGCAGGACGACGGGTCCCCGATCACGTCGCGGGAGACGATGGGGGCGTTCGACACGCGCAGGATGCCGTGGAGCGGGCCGTCGGCGGCCGTCCGGAACGCGGCGTCGACCTCCTCCACCGTGGCCTCGCGCTCCAGCACCACGGCCAGGTCGGTCAGGGAGCCGTCCTCGACGGGCACCCGGACCGCGATCCCGTCCAGGGTGCCCGCCAGCTCCGGCATCACCAGGCCCACGGCACGGGCGGCGCCCGTGCTGGTCGGGATGATGCTCAGTGCCGCCGAGCGTGCGCGCCGCAGGTCCTTGTGCGGGCCGTCCAGGAGGGCCTGGTCGTTGGTGTAGCCGTGGATGGTGGTCATCACGCCGCGCTCGATGCCGAAGGCGTCGTCGAGGACCTTCACCATGGGGGCCACGCAGTTGGTGGTGCAGGAGGCGGCCGAGACGATCCGGTCGCGGTGCCGGTCGTAGGTGCCGTCGTTGACGCCCATGACGATGGTGGCGTCCACACCCTTGCCCGGCGCGGACAGCAGCACCGTGTGGGCTCCGGCCTTCAGGTGCAGGGCGGCGGACTCACGGTCGCGGAAGCGGCCGGTGGACTCCACGACGATGTCGGCGCCGTGATCGGACCAGCGCAGGGCGGCCGGATCGCGTTCGGCGGTGACCTCGATGCGCCGGCCGTCGACGGTGATCGAGCTGTCGTCGTGGAGGACCTCGCGTCCGATGCGCCCGAACGTCGAGTCGTACTCCAGCAGGTGTGCGAGCGTGGCCGGCGAGGTGATGTCGTTGATCGCGACCACCTCGACGCCCCGGGTTCCTGCCTCGGCGCGGTCGAGGGCCGCGCGCAGGTAGGTGCGGCCGATACGGCCGAAGCCGTTGATGCCGACGCGAACGGTCATGGCGGTGTGCTCCTTCAGGAATCGGGAACGGCGGCTGGTGCGAGTGAGGACCGGCGACGGCGACGGTCACCCCGGCCTCGCGGTCGGCCTCCCCGATTGCAGCGTCGCGGCAGTGGCCTCGCCGGGAGCAGGGGCCGCAGGTCCCCGCGCAGGGCCGACCGGCCCATGGAGTGGCGGCCGGCGGAAGGGGAGAGTGGGTGGGAAGGCAAGCGGAGAGACACGAGCGTCCTTTGGGAGGCGAGACCCATGCGGCACCGGATGGTGAGCGACCTCATGACCACGTCGGTCGTCCGCGTACGACCCGACACCGGTTTCAAGGAGATCGCCAAGCTGCTCGCCGAGTACGACATCACGGCCGTACCGGTGGTGGACGACGACGACCGCCCCGTGGGCGTCGTCTCCGAGGCGGACCTGCTGCGCAAGGAGGCCGCGCAGCTGGACCCGGCCGGTCTTCTGCCGGTACTGCATCCGAAACCCGCCGCCCGTGCGAAGGCGGAGGCGGCGACGGCAGAGGGGCTGATGAACAGTCCCGCCGTGACCGCTCAACCGCAGTGGACGGTCGTCGAGGCCGCCCAGGTCATGGAACGGCACCGCGTCAAGCGACTGCCGGTCGTCGACGAGGCCGGACGGCTGGTCGGGCTGATCAGCCGGGCCGATCTGCTCCGTGTCTTCCTGCGGGGCGACCGCGCCATCCGCGAGGAGATCAACGGCGAGGTCCTCCTGCGCACCCTGGGCATCGCCCCCGACACCGTCGTCGTGCGGGTGGTCGACGGACGGGTCACACTGCGCGGCACCGTGGAGCGCAAGTCGCTGGCCCCGGTCGTGGTGCGGCTGTGCGGCGGCGTCGACGGAGTGGTCGACGTCTCCGCCGAACTGGACCACCGCGTCGACGACACGCCTGCGGGCGCGGAACAGGGCACGTCACGCCGCTCCCAACTGGCGAGCTGAGCGGTCCCCGGGGACACGGCTCCCGTGTCCCCGGGGAAGCCGTAGGACGCGCCCTCCGCCTCGTCGACGGTCGCCGGGCCGCTCTCCCTGAGGACCTGAGGAGTGGGGCCCTATGGCCCTACCGCGGCGGGACCGGTCACCGTTCCATGGAGGCTGCCCCTGCCAAGACCCGAGCCCCCGACCGCCCCGCGGCCGCGAAGGCGTACTCGATGAGGTCGTCACACGGACGGGCGGTGTCCAGTCCGAGGACCACGTCCCGGTAAGGGGTCCGCGGTATCTCCTCCGGTGAGATGCCGTCCGGGGCCGGGAGGTGTTCGTCACCGAGGCCCTGACGTGCCCGGACGAGCACCACGGGCCGCGCCGACCTCGCGATCAGGCGCTGGGAGACCGAGCCGACGACGAAGCCCGTGACCGCGCCCAGTCCACGCGAGCCGAGCACCGGCAGTTCCGCCTTGAGACGGGCGTCGTTGCACAGGGCGAAGGGCAGCACCGCGTCGCGGAGCCTCTCGGAGGGCCCCTCGACACCCCGGACGGCACCTTCCCCGCCACAGCCCTCGCCCGTGACGTCGTACAGCCTTCCATCGGCCCACAGGCTTCGTACGGTCATCTCGTTGAGGGTGAGCGTTGCCGGTCTTGTCGCTGCACACGACCGTGGCCGCGCCGGAGCGACTCCACCGAGGCGAGCCGCTTGACGATGGCGCCGCGGCGGGCCATCCGGTGCACGCCCAGGGCCAGCGTCAGAGCCAGGACGGCGGGCAGCCCCTCGGGAATCGCGGCGACGGCCAGGGCCACCGCCCGCAGCGCGATGTCCGACAGGGTCTCGCCCCGCACCAGTGCGACGAGCGCGTACGCCCCGACCGCCACGCCGCTCAGCAGCGCGAGCCGTCGGCCGAGGCTGTCCAGCCGGACCTGGAGCGGGCTGGGCGGCTCGGCGCCGGTGCGGAGCGCGACGAGGGGCGTCGCCGGGGTGCGAGCCGAGCTGGTGTCACCTGGTTGTCCCGTGCGGCAAGCCGCGCAGGACCGGCCGGGCGGGCCCGTCAGGTGATGTCGAGGACGTCCCGGACGGGGCGGCGGGGCGTGGCCGGGCCGTGCGGCCCGTAGCCGAGACGCAGCACCATCTGGACGTACCCCCGCCCGGAGACCGGGTCGCGGACCAGGGTGCGCAGGTCGTCGTTCTCCAGCGGGTGGGAGGTCAGCGCGCCGGCCAGTCCGGCTGTCGTGGCCTCCAGCAGGACGTGCTCCAGCGCCTGCCCCGCGCGCAGCCAGTCGAGGAGCGCGTCTCCGCGGGTGTACAGCAGGGCCAGATGGGGGCTGCTCTCGAAGGCGGTGCTGCCGCGGCCGGCCACCGGCCGTCGCCCGGCGAAGTCCCGCGCCGGTGCCTTACCGCCCCGTCGGCGCGGTCCGAACGCGTACTCGGGTACGCCGTCGGTGGCGACGTCGGCCTCGGGTCCGAGCCGGGTCCAGCGTTCCAGGTCCTCCCTGCCTCCGGGGTCCAGCGTGTCGCGGCTCTCGGCGTCACGGACCAGCTCCATGACCGTGTCGAGGTGCCAGGCACCGGGGAAGGCCAGCTCGGCCGCCTCCCTGGCGGCGGCCACCCGAAGCCGCGACCGTACGTCCTCGGGAACGTCCCGGTCGTCGAAGGGGTAGCGGCTGGTGTGCCGTCGGTGGATGGCCGGGTACAGCCGTGCCAGCTCCTGCTCGTCGGCTGTCGGCTCCCCGACGTCCGCCGGGCGTGCGGCGGCCAGATGGACGGCGGCGAGCAACCGCGGATCGCCCGGGTCGGGCAGCAGCCGGACCAGCGGGGACAGGCCGGCGTGCGCGGCGGCCACGCGGAGGTTGAACAGCGCCGCCCCGCAGCCGATGTGCAGCGCGCGGTGGGTCGGGTCGGTCCGGCGCATGGCCCGGCCGAGGTCCGCGCGCAGCAGCAGGACGCGTTCGTCGGTCACGAAGTGGAAGCGCCAGGGCTGCGCGTTGTGCATGGACGGCGCGGCCGTGGCGTCGGAGACGAGATCGGTCACCGTCTTCGTGTCCAGCTCTCGCGTGGTCATCGCAACCTCCCGACGGGACATCCGGTATCCGCTCACGAAAAGCCTGCCCATGAAAAGTCTGCGACGGTGCCGCCGACACCGCGAGGGACCATCCGGCCCTCCCCCGGGCCGAAGGCCCCTCGCGCGATCGCACGGCGACGCGATGCAATGGAGCCACGGACAGAAGGACGCCTTTTCTTCCACACCGACTCCCCCGCGCCGTCGCGGCGCGGGGACGCACGAGGAGGTGACGTATGCCCTTCGACGACCGTACGGACGCCGGACGCCGACTGGCCCGTCGTCTCGGGCACCTGCACGACGAGGACATCGTGGTCCTGGGGCTGCCCCGGGGCGGCGTACCGGTCGCGTACGAGGTGGCCAGAGCGTGCGCGGCACCACTGGACGTGCTCGTGGTGCGCAAGCTGGGGGTGCCGCGGCAGCCGGAGCTGGCTTTCGGCGCGATCGGTGAACACGGTGTCCGTGTCCTCAACCAGGACGTGATCGACGACGCCGGACTGCGGAACGAGGAACTGGCCGACGTCGAGCATGCCGAGCGAGTGGAACTGGAGCGTCGTGTGGCCCGCTACCGCGCCGGGCGTGCCCGTGAGTCACTCGCGGGTCGCACCGTGCTGGTCGTGGACGACGGGCTGGCCACCGGTGCCACGGCCGAGGCGGCCTGCCGGGTGGTGCGCGGCCAGGGCGCGGCGCGGGTCGTTCTCGCCGTCCCGGTGGGATCGGCGGAGGCCGTCGCCCGGTTGCGCACGGTCGCCGATCACGTCGTCTGTCTGGAGACGTCCGAGGCCCTGGGCTCGGTCGGCGCGTGGTACCGCGACTTCACACAGACGCGTGACTCCGAGGTGATCGGCCTCCTCACGCGTGTCACCCCGGCTCCGTCCCCGTCTCCGACCCCCGCCCCCGTCACGAGCGGACGTTCCCGGACGCACTGTCCCAACAGGCCCTGAACGCCTACGAGGACCAGTGCGCCCCCGTCAACCCGCGGATGCCGATGCTCGCCGACATGGAGGCCCTGATGCGCGCGGCCCACTACGGGCCGGCTCCGGCGGGCCGACCACCGCGAGGGAACCCGAGGGCCTCGCCGCGGACCCCGAAGCCGCCGTGCGAGAGCGCGTGGCCACGGCTCGACGACACCGCCCCGGCGGCCGCCGGCCGCTCGCCGCTGTCCGCGCACCGGGAGCGGACAGCGGCTCCGTGCGTCCGCCGGATCCGCCCTCGGCGGCTCGGCGGCGTGTGGCGCGGTCGTCCTGAGAAGCGCCGCGCCGCCACCGGACGCTTCGGAGGCGGCGGAGAACGCCGCGGCTGTCGTCACAGGGGCAGGCGCACTCCGTACATCGTCCGCCTTCGGACGAGTTCACGTCCGGTGACCGGTTCCGCCTCGATGCGGACCAAGACGTCTCGCGGCGAGGCCGCCCACGGGGTCCCGTGGACCTCGTGGGCGGCCTCGAAGGCGATCAACCACCCCGTCCACGGCGCGGGCGGATTCCGAGGCGACCGAGCCGTGGGATGTGCCATCCGTCTTCGGCGGTGTCAGGCCGCCGGAACGGCGAGGACGTCGTGGCGGGGTCCGCCGAGGACGACCTTGAGCGCTCCGGTGTCGTTCGCGCGGGAGAAGACGTCGTACGCCTCCTCCATCCCGTCCAGCGGGAAGGTGTGCGTGACCAGGGAGGAGGTCGGCAGCCGCCCGGCGGCGGCCATCCGCAGCAGCATGGGTGTGGAGCGGGTGTCCACCAGGCCCGTCGTGATGGTCACGTTCTTGATCCACAGGTCTTCGAGGTGCAGGGTGGCCGGTTCGCCGTGCACACCGATGTTGGCCACGTGTCCGCCGGGGCGCACCATGCGGGTGCAGAGTTCGAAGGTCTCCGGGACGCCGACGGCCTCGATCACGACGTCCGCGCCGAGCCCGTCGGTGAGGTCGGAGACCAGCTGCTCCGGCGCCTCCCGGGCATCGGCCACGGCGTCCGCCCCGAGCCGCCTGGCGGCCTCCAGCCGGGCCGGGGCCAGGTCGACGGCGACGATCCGCTCGGGCGAGTACAGCCGGGCGGTGGCGATCGCGGCGAGGCCGACGGGGCCGGCACCGACGACGGCGACGGTGTCGCCGGGACCCACGTGCCCGTTGACCACACCCACCTCGTAGGAGGTGGGGAAGATGTCCGCCAGGAGCACCGCCTCCTCGCCGGCCAGCGTGCTGGGCAGCGGGTGCACGGACAGGTCCGCGAACGGGACGCGGACGTACTCGGCCTGGGTGCCGTCGATCAGGTGCCCGAGGATCCAGCCTCCGCCGCCCAGGCACTGACCGTACGCGCCCTCGCGGCAGAAGCGGCAGCGGCCGCAGGCGGTGATGCAGGAGACGAGCACACGGTCGCCGGGCCGCACGGTGCGTACGCCGCCACCGACCTCGACGACCTCACCGACCGCCTCGTGCCCCAGGACCGTGCCGGGGCGGACGCCGGGCACGTCACCCTTGAGGATGTGCAGGTCCGTCCCGCAGATCGTGACGGTGTCGACGCGGACGATCACGTCGGTGGGGTCCTTGATCCCCGGGTCGGGCACATCCTGCCAGGACGACTGTCCGGGGCCGCGGAACACGAAGCCCTTCATGACGATCCCTGCCTTTCTCGATCTGACCCGGCCCTTCTGTGTCACCTGCCGTGCCGGGACTGCCCCCGCAGATCCAGCTTGTCCCGCCCGACCGGACCGCGCATGGGCCGGTCGGCCCCGGCCCGGTGCCGGATGGGGTGGCGGGACCCCTTCTCGCAGGGTCTGCCGTTGCGCGGGCCGCTCGTGGCGCCCCTGCTGCGGCGTCCCGGCCCGGTCCCCGCCCTCCGGCACGATGGCGGAGGGCTGCCGGGCCGGGGCCGGAGGTCCCCTCCGGCCGGCGGAGCCGGTCCCCGTCGGCCTGGGAGCGGTACCTGTTCGGCCCATGTGAACAGCGTTCCACGACTGTCACCTTCTTTGGGGAGACGGTGACGAGGAGGCAGGGCCGATGAACGGCAGCAGGCACCCGAGGAGGACGAGGAAGGCACTGTGGCGTTGGCAGAACAATCCCCTGCGCCGACGCGAGGACACGGCGGAGACCTGGATCGTGCTGGCGGTGTGGGTGGTCGTCCTGGTCGGCGGGTCCGTCACCGGGCTCATGACGGCTCGGGCCGCCGACGCGGTCTTCGCCGAACAGCGTGCCGATCGTCGTTCCGTCTCGGCGGTGCTCCTGGCCGATGTCCCGTCGAATGCCTCGGGTGTGACCGGCACGCACGGCAAGGCTTCGGGAAAGGTGCGCTGGACGACCCCCGAGGGCGTCACCCGTACCGGTTCGACCTTGGTGGAGACCGGACAGAAGGCCGGCGCCGGGGTCGAGGTGTGGACCGACGGCCGGGGTGCGCTGAGCACAGAGCCGCCCACCCCCACCGAGGCGGCCGTGGAGGCGGGGGTCCTGGGCGTTGCGGCGGGCCTTGCCCTGAGCGGTCTGGTGTTCGGTGCCGGCGGCGTCGGACGGTGGTGGCTCGACCGGCGGCGGATCGCGCGATGGGGGGCGGAGTGGTCCCGGATCGGCCCGATGTGGAGCCAGAGGACAAGCTGACCGGGCATGATCTGGGCCGGGTTCGCCCCGCTCGCCTCGCGCGGTGCGAACCCGGCCCGGATCATCCCTGCTTTTCCCGCCCCCGCTTCTCCCGCCGCCACGATCCGCCGTCGAGGAGTTCACCGAGGTCGCCCACCACGATGTCGGCGCCGCTGCGGAGCAGTCGCTCACCGCTGGCCGGCCCTCGGGCGCGGTCCACGCCGACGACCAGGGAGAAGCCGCCGCGCCGTCCCGCCTCGACTCCGGCCAGGGCGTCCTCGACGACCGCGGCTCGGTCCGGGGGGACACCGAGACGGCGGGCCGCCTCCAGGAACAGGTCGGGGCACGGTTTACCGGCCAGGCCCAGTCGGGCGGCCTCTCCCCCGTCGATCAAGGTGTCGAAGAGATCCGCCACCCCGGCCCCGGTCAGCAGCTCACGGGCGTGCCGGGAGGCGGACACGGCCGCCACCGGTATTCGTGCCGCGCGCAGGGCACGGACCAGCCGTACCGTCCCCGGGTAGGCGTCGACGCCCTGTTCACTCAGCCGCCGGATGAACAGTCGTTCTTTGTCCGCCGCCACGGCGCTCACCGTCTCGGCCCCCGCTTCGATGCGGCGCGAGACGAGGAAGGCGGCGGCGCCGTCGAGTCGCGAGCGGCCGTCCACGAATCGCAGATAGTCGTCGCGGAGGTCGAAGGGGCGCCCCTGGTGGGGGTCATCGGGCGGGTGGGCGCGCAGGAAGGCATCGAAGGCGGTCTTCCAAGCCGCGGCGTGCACCCGTGCCGAGTCGGTGATCACTCCGTCGGTGTCGAACACGACCGCCCGGACATTCTCCAGTACGGGAGCGAGCGGTTCCCGGGACTTGATGGCCATGCCCTCTCCCTCACGGTCACGATGCCCTTGAACGACGCTTTGCGGCGCACGGCGAGCACGGTGTGGGTCATCACATCGCGCACGAGGCGGGGAGTGCGGGCGATCACGACCTCCGAGGTGCTCGGATGCCACACTGCGCCACCTTGAGGGTCGGGCACCCGGTCGTCCGTGGCACGGGGCCGTACGGCCTCTTCGCCTGCCGGGCTTCCGCGGTCCGCGCCCGCGCCGTGGCCGGTCCCGCCCGTGCCGCACGGATGCGTCGTCGCACTACGGATGCACCAGGGCCCTGCGAATGCGTCATGGATCCACGGACGCGTCAGCGCCCTGCTCATGCGTCCCCGGCACCCGCCACACCAGCGTCGTGCCACCGTCCTCGGGGCAGTCCCATTCCATCCGGCCGCCGAGTTGCCCGGCCCGCTCCGCCATGTTGCGCAGGCCACTGCGACGGCCGTCCGGCGGTATGCCCACCCCGTTGTCCCCGACCGTCAGCACCAGCCCGTGTCCGTCGGCCGCCAGCGCGATCTCGGCGCGGTCGGCGCGGGCATGGCGGGCGATGTTGGTCAGGGCCTCGGAGAGCACAGCGATCACGTGGTCGGCGGTCTCCTTCGACACGTCCGTGTCGATCAGCCCTTCCATCCGAAGGCTCGGCGTGAACCCGAGCACCGGTGCCGCCTCACCGACCGTCCGCACCACACGGGCTCGCAAGCCGCCGTCCGCCCCGCCGTCGTGGGTGCGCAGGCCGAAGATGGTCGATCTGATGATCTTGATGGTCTCGTCGAGGTCGTCCACCGCCCGCAGCACCCGCTCGGATGCCTCCGGGTGCTCGATGAAGCGCCCCGCGCTCTGCAGCGTCATCCCGGTGGCGAACAGGCGCTGGATGGCGAGGTCGTGCAGGTCCCGGGCGATCCGGTCGCGGTCCTTGAGCACCGCGATCTCCTCCGCGTCCTGGCGGCGTTCGGCCAGTTCCATGGCGATGGCTGCCTGGGCCGCGAAGACACGGAGCGGTTCGGTCTCCTTGGTGGTGAAGAGCGACTGTCCCGCCGCCCGGACCAGCAGGACGACGCCACGGATGCCCTCGTCCCGGGTGCCGACGGGGACGGCCACCGCCGGGCCGAGGCCGGTGATGCGGGGTGCTCCGCCCCACACACGCTCGTCGTGCGCGACGTCCTCGCTGGTCGCAGCGGTCGCGCCGGTGAACGCCTCGCCCACCAGGGTGCCCTCGACCGGGAGGACCAGCCCGCTCAACGACTTCGCCTCCTGTCCGATGGCCAGTTCCACCGTCAGCGACTCGGTGCCCTCCATCGGCACCACCACGACGGCGAGGGCCGCGCCGGTGATCTGCCTGGCCCGCTCCGCGATCAACCGAAGTACCAGGGCCTGCTCCGCCCCCGACATCAGGTCCTGGGTGATCTCGGCGTTGGCGCGCAACCACCGCTCCCGCAAGCGGGACTCCTCGTACAGCCGCGCGTTGTCGATCGCCACACCGGCCGCCACCGCCAGCGTCGACAGCACCGACTCGTCCTCCTCGTCGAACTGCGCCCCACCCCGCTTCTCCGTCAGATAGAGATTCCCGAACACCTGCTCACGCACCCGGATCGGGACCCCGAGGAAGGAGTTCATGGGCGGATGATGGGCTGGGAAACCGTAGGAGGCGGGGTGGTCGGCGATCCTGGTCAGCCGCAGGGGTTCCGGGTGGCTGATCAGCTCCCCCAGGATCCCGTGCCCCTCCGGGTACGGGCCGATCCGCGCGATCTGCTCCTCGCTCACCCCCACCGTATGGAAGGCCGACAGCCGCTTCCCGTCCGGCCCGATCACCCCCAGCGCCGCGAACTCCGCGTCCACCAGCACCGCGGCCGCCTCCACGATCCTGCGCAGCGCCAGCTCCAGCTCCAGTTCCCGGCCGACCGACAGCACCGCCTCCAGCAGGCTGTGCACCCGATCACGCGTCCCCCGCGCCGCGTCCAGCCGAGCCTGCAACTCCCCCAGCAGCTCGTCCAGCCGCAGCTGCGGCAGCCGTATGCGCGCCTCGTCGGAGCTTGGCACCGCGCTCCTCCATCTTCTGCCCGCGAAAGCAGGCACCGACCGGTCCGGCACCGGCCACGCTAGTGCGCGCGGCCGGGGAGGAACAGCGGACCAGGGCCGATCGGCCCGCCGCGGGGGACGGACAGCACCTCCCCGTCGGCCACCGTCCGTACGACGCTGGAACCGAAGCGAGTCCGCAGCCGACCGGAGGAGCCCGGCGCCATGGTCCGTTACGTGTACGACTTCACGGAGGGCGGCCGCGACATGGCCGACCTGCTCGGCGGCAAGGGAGCGAACCTGGCCGAGATGACCCGGCTGGGCCTTCCGGTCCCGCCCGGCTTCATCGTCACCACCGAGGCCTGCCGGGCGTTCCTGGCCACGGATGCCGAACCGGAGGGGATGTCGGAGGAGATCTCCCGGCATCTCAAGGCCGTGGAACAGGCCGTCGGACGGTCCCTCGGACAGCGGGACGACCCGCTGCTGCTGTCGGTCCGCTCGGGAGCGCGCTTCTCCATGCCCGGCATGATGGAGACGGTCCTGGACATCGGCCTGAACGACGAATCCGTCCAGGGGCTCGCCAAGACGTCGGGGAACGAGCGGTTCGCCTGGGACTCCTACCGTCGACTCGTTCAGATGTTCGGCAGCACGGTCATGGGAGTCGGCCCGGCCCTGTTCGAAGAGGCCATGGCGCTGCTCAAGGAGGCCCGGGAAGCCCCGGACGACGTGCGCCTCGACGCGAGCGACCTCGCCTGGCTCGTGGAGACCTACAAGTCCCTGATCCGTGACGAGACCGGACAGGACTTCCCCCAGTCCCCCGCCGAACAACTGCGTCTCGCCGTCCTCGCGGTCTTCCGCTCCTGGAACGGAGAGCGGGCCCGCCTCTACCGCAGGCGCGAGCACATCCCCGAGGACCTGGGCACCGCGGTCACCGTGCAGCGCATGGTGTTCGGCAACCTCGGGGCGGACTCCGGCAGCGGCGTCGCCTTCACCCGGGACCCCGCCACCGGTCGCCCCGGACTCTACGGCGACTACCTGTCCGACGCGCAGGGTGAGGACGTCGTCGCCGGCACCCGCAACACCGTCCCGCTGACGGACCTGGAGCGGCTGGATCCGGAGTCCCACCGGCGGCTGTGCGACCACATGGGCACCCTGGAGCGGCACTACCGCGACCTGTGCGACATCGAGTTCACCATCGAGCGCGGCACGCTGTGGATGCTGCAGACCCGGGTCGGCAAGCGCACGGCCGAGGCCGCGTTCGCCATCGCCGCCGAACTGGTCGAGGAGGGACTCATCACCCCGGACGAGGCGCTCGCCCGGGTGAGCGGGTCCGGGCTCGCCCGGCTCATGTTCCCGCGCTTCGACACCACCGCGACGGGTGACGTACTCGCCCGCGGTCTCCCGGCCTCGCCCGGTGCCGGGGTCGGTGCGGCGGTCTTCGACTCGGCCGAGGCCGTACGCCGGGCCGCCGCCGGCGAGAAGGTCGTCCTCGTACGCCACGAGACCACCCCCGACGACCTGCCCGGCATGCTCGCCGCCCAGGCGGTGCTGACCAGCCGGGGTGGCAAGACCAGCCACGCCGCCGTGGTGGCCCGCGGTATGGGCAAGGTCTGTGTGTGCGGCGCCGAGGAACTCACCGTGAACACCGATGCCCGGCGCTTCACCACGCGTGACGGCGCCGTCGTCGAGGAGGGCACGGTGCTCTCGGTCGACGGCTCGGCCGGTGCCGTGTACCTGGGTGGCGTTCCATTGGTGGCCTCCGCGTTCATGCGGTACCTGGAGACCGGTGAGCAGGCGGACGGGATCGTCGCGGCGGCTGCCCGGGCTCTGCGCCGGGCCGACTCCGTGCGCCGGCTGGAGGTGCGCGCCAACGCCGACACGCCGGAGGACGCGACCCGCGCACGGCGGTTCGGCGCCCAGGGCGTCGGGCTGTGCCGCACCGAGCACATGTTCCTCGGCGAGCGGCGCAAGCTGGTCGAGGAGATGATCCTGGCCCGCACGGACGGCGAGCGCGAACGGGCGCTGCGCGCGCTGCTGCCCCTGCAACGGCGGGACTTCGCCGGCATCCTGGAGGCCATGGACGGTCTGCCGGTCACCATCCGCCTGCTGGACCCGCCGTTGCACGAGTTCCTGCCCGACCGCACCGAGCTGGCCGTCCGTGTCGCCACGGCCGAGGCCCGCGGTGAACTGCCCGCCGCGCACGACACCGCACTGCTGGAAGCGGTCGACCGCATGCACGAGGAGAACCCGATGCTGGGCCTGCGGGGCGTACGTCTCGGACTGGTGGTGCCCGGACTGGTCGCGATGCAGGTGCGGGCGATCGCCGAGGCGGTCGTGGAGCGTGTCCGGGCCGGTGGCGCACCGCGTGCGGAGATCATGGTGCCGCTGGTCGGCGCGGTCGAGGAGCTACGGCTCGCCCGCGAGGAGGTGGAGCAGGTACTGGCCCGGGTCTCGGAGGAGACCGGTGTGCCCGTGCGGTGCCCCGTCGGCACGATGATCGAACTGCCCAGGGCCGCGCTCACCGCGGGCCGGATCGCCGAGGAGGCCGAGTTCTTCTCCTTCGGCACCAACGACCTCACCCAGACCGCGTGGGGCTTCTCCCGCGACGACGTCGAGGCGGCGTTCTTCTCCGCTTATCTCGACAAGGGCGTCTTCACCGCCTCACCGTTCGAGACGATCGACCGCGACGGTGTGGGCCGGCTGGTCCGGATCGCGGTCGACGAGGGCCGCGCCGCCCGCCCTGATCTGACGATCGGGGTGTGCGGCGAACACGGAGGCGACCCCGAGTCCGTGCACTTCTTCCATGCCGCAGGGCTCGACTACGTCTCCTGCTCTCCGTTCCGCATCCCCGTGGCCCGTCTGGAGGCCGGCCGTGCCACCTTGGCGAGGACGGACGTCAGCGACAGCCGGTGAGCGGGGCCCGGCGGCGGACGCCGGGGGCCGGTGCAACCGGCCGTCGGCCCGACAGCCGCGCCGCCGTCCCCCGGATTCGCTCGACCCTCGCATACGAGGCACCGCCCCGCCCCCTCCTGCCCGGGGCGAGGCGGCCCGGCACGCGCCGCGTCAGGTGTGCGGGACCACGGCTACCGGGACCACGGCGACCGGGGCGACGGAACGCCGTGGGGCGGCGTAGGTCACGGGGCCGATGTGCGGGGCGCCCCGGGCCGGACGGATCCGACGTCCGACGGCCACCGGACAGGCGTCGAGGGAGGCGTCCGCCGGATGCGCTCCCGGTCGGCCGACCACGGCCTCATCGGTCCCGTCCACTCCTGGGTACTTGTCCTGCCAGGGGGCGAGCAGGGCGGGCGGCTCCCGCCGCACGTCGGTCGCATGCCCGCCGACCGGACGCGGGCTGCGGCCGCGGACGACCCGAAGCCCGGGCGCCCGCCGGGAGGCCGCGTCGAAGGCGAACGTGAGGACCGTGTCGTCGGGGTCGGCGAGGTCCAGCCCCAGCACGACGTCCCGGTAGGCGGTCGTTGCTGTCCCGGACGCGTCGGTCCGGTACTCCCTCGTGGCCTCGGCGCGGACGAGAACGACCGGCCGCCCGGCCCGCTCCACCACGGCCGACGCCACGGAGCCGAGCAGGAACCCGGCGGCCCCGCCCAGGCCCCGCGGTCCGGGCACCGGCAGCTCGCCGTCCTCGACCGCGGCGGCCAGTGCCGATGCGGTGTCCCGGAGAGCCGCTCGGCCTCGATCGGCAGGCCGGGTGGCGTCGGGCCGGCCGGGTGACCGCCTCCCGCAGCAGGTCGGCGGAGAGACCGGTTCCCCGGCGAACGGCACATACCCGTGCGGTGGCAGGTCGCCGGCGTGCGCGCCCCGGAGCGGGAGGGAGCACATCTCACTCGCGAGCGGCCCAGTCCATGGCCGCGCGACTCTCCGGTGATCCGTCGAGACCGACGGCGGTCACACGGGACGTGCGCAGGCCGCTTTCGTCCGTACGGGCTGGTCCGTGCGGTCATGCGGCGGGGACGACGACCACCGGGCAGTGCGCGCGGTGCAGCAGGACGGGAGCCACCGCTGTCCGGTGCGGCGCGACGGCGGATGTGCGGCGGTGTGCACCGACGACCACCAGACCGGCCTCGCGGGTCGACTCCAGCAACGCCTCCGGGGCGCTCGTCCGTACCGTGACGGCCTCCACCGGAACATCGGCGTACCGCTCCCGCAAAGCGGCGAGGGCGAAGCGCGGGACGGCCTCCTCTACGCGTTCGTAGGAGGTGGCCGGGTCCGGTCGCCGGCATTCCGTGCTCACCAGCGGTGGCAGTGCGGGTGTGACGTGGCGGTGGGACCAGGAGTGCAGGACACGCAGCCGGGTGCCTCGGCGGCGGGCCTCCTCGAAGGCGTAGACCGCGGCCCGCTCGTCCGTGTCGTCCTCCAGGCCCAGCACCACCTCACGCCCACCGTCGCACGGATGGTCGCCGCGCACGACGAGCAGCGGACCGCGCACATGCCGGGCCAGCCGCAGGCTGACGGAACCGAGGAACAGGCCGGCGGTGCGGCCCATGCCCCGGGTGCCGACCACGGTGAGGGCCGCGTCGGCGCTCTCGCGTGCCAGCGCCCCCACAGCCCCGCCTTCGGCCGCGACGGCCCGCACGGGGAGGCCTGGGTGCCGCCCCCGGACGCGCGAGAGGGCGGCATTCAGGATCGGTGCGGCCTCGTCGCGGTCCGGCACGGCGTACACCAGGCGCAGCCCGACACCGCGCTGGACCGCTTCCCCGGCGGCCCAGTCCAGGGCCCTGGTGGAGGAGAGGGTGCCGTCCACCCCGACGACGACGACGTTGTGAGTCATGACTCCGGTTCCCTTTCGGCAGGCAGTGACCGGGGAGCACCGGGCGGTGGCCCCCTCCACGAGGCTGGCCGTGTCCCGCCTCCCCCGGGAGGAGCCGGGAGAACCCATCAGCGGGCCGAACGGCCCCTGTCCCCAGGGCCGTTCGGACCGTGGAGCCGGGTAGGCGTCACGGGTTCCGCCGCGGGGCGGGCCACAGGGCCTCTCTCCAGAACCACCAGGAAGGGGCCCAACGGCCCTTCCACAGCTCGCACGGGCTTGGCTTGCACGACTTCATGGACGACAACCACACGAGGTCTGCCGCGTACCGCACGACCCGGGCAGCCGACGGCAGCACGCTCCTGACGCTGCACGGCGAACTCGACCTCCGGGCGGTTCCCGCCCTTTCCGCGGCCCTGGACGCCCTGACGGACGTCCTCGCCGACGGCCGGCCGCACGGGCCGTGGCCGCCCCCCGGTGAGTCGCCCCGGGGCGGGGTCAGGTCCGGTGCCGGTCGACCGTCTCCGCAGGTCGGCAGCGCTGCGTCGATCGTCCAGCCGGCCGACGGCCGCCCGGTGGATCGTGCGGTTCGGCCGGGAGGCGTACGCACGGCGCCGAGGACGGGGTGAAGCCCGCAGCGGGGCTCCGCGCCGGGCGGCCTTGCCGGCGGTCCGGCCCACGCCCCGCAGGGTCGGGCCCGAGCCGTCCACGCCGACGTCGACCGGCAGGTTCTTCGTCCTCCCGCTCACCGTCCCGCGGCGAGGTCGAACACGATCCGGGCCTTGACCTGTCCGCGCAGCACCTCGTCGATGCAGTCGTTGACCGAGGCCAGCGGGCGCGTCTCGCAGACGACCCGGGTCCGGCCCGCCGCGTGCAGCTGGAAGACCTCGGCAAGATCCTGCCGGGTGCCGACGATCGACCCGATCACCGACGTGCCGTTGAGGACCGTGTCGAAGATCGGAACCTGGACGCTGCCGTGCGCGGGCAGCGCGACCATGACGAGCTTGCCACCGCGTCTGAGGCCCGTGTTGACGGCTGCGAAGGCCGCGTCGTTCACCGCCAGGGCGATGGCCGCGTGGGCACCGCCGTGCCGTTTGAGCACCTGGCCCACGTCCTGCTTGCGGGCGTCGACGAGGAGGTCCGCGCCGAGTTCGGCGGCCAGTTCGAGCTTCTCGTCGGTCACGTCGATCGCGGCGACGGTCGCCCCGGCGATCTTGGCGTACTGCACGGCGAGGTGTCCGAGGCCGCCGATCCCGGAGATCGCGACCAGCTGCGCGGGCTTCACCTCGGCGACCTTGAGCGCCTTGTACGTGGTCACGCCGGCGCAGGTCAGCGGGGCCGCGTCGATTGCGGTGACACCGTCCGGCACCGGCTGGGCGAAATCGGCCCAGGCCAACATCTTCTCGGCGTACCCGCCGTCGCAGCCGTAACCGGTGTTGATCTGCTGTTCGCACAGCGTCTCCCAGCCGGACAGGCAGTGCTCGCACCGCCCGCAGGCCCGGCCCAGCCAGGGCACGGCCACCCGCTGGCCGAGACGGAGGTGGGTGACCCCGTCACCGAGCTTCTCGACCAGGCCGACGCCCTCGTGGCCGGGGACGAACGGCGGGTTCGGCTTGACCGGCCAGTCGCCGCGAGCGGCGTGGATGTCGGTGTGGCACAGCCCGGACGCCTCCACCCGGACTCTGACCTGACCGGGGCCGGGCTCCGGATCGGGGCGCTCCTCGATGACCAAGGGCTCGCCGAAAGCACGGACGACCGCTGCCTTCATGGGTTCAACTCCTCGGGATGTGGCGTCAGTGGTGCGGGACGACGGCGACGGGCGCGGCGCTGTGGTGCAGGACGGCGTGGGCGACCGGGCCGATGTGGGCGCCGAACGGACTGCGGCGGATCCGGCGGCCCACCACGACCAGGGAGGCCTCGCGGGACGCGTCGACGAGGTGGGGGCCGGGCGTGCCGTAGTTCGACTCCTCGGTGACCTCGACGTCGGGGTGCTTCTCGCGCCACGGGCGCAGGACCTCGGTGAGGGCCGTGGTCTCGCGGCGGGCGAGGGCACCGTGGAGTTCGAGGTCGACGGAGAGGCCGTACGCGTAGTAGGGCGGCGGGTTCCACCCGTGGACGACTCGTAGGGATGTGTCCCGGCGGGCGGCTGCCGCGAACGCGAACTCGATCAGCTCCTCGTCGGGGTTCTCGATGTCGAGGCCGAGGACGACGGGCCGGAACGGTGCCGCCGCGGACGGGATGCCGGCCGGGTCCGTCTCATGCTTGTCCGAAGCCGGTTCGGCGGCGCGGACCAGGACGACCGGCCGTTCGGCGTGGGCGACGACCGCCAGCCCGACCGAGCCGACCATGAAGCCGCCGATGCCGCTCAGTCCGCGCGAGCCCAGGACCAGCAGAGCGGCGTCCTCGGCCGCATCGACCAGCACCTCGTAGGGCCGGCCGGAGACGTGCTCGGAGACGACCTCCAGCGCCGGGTGGCGCAGGCGGATGCCCTCGGCGGCCTCCCTGGGGATCCGCCCGGTCCAGTGCTGCTGGGTCTCCGCGCCGAGCAGGGGTGCCTGGGCCATCGGAACCGGGACGGGCTCCCAGACGTGGACCAATTTCAGCGGGACGCCGAGCAACTGGGCCTCGCGGGCCGCCCACTCGGCTGCCGAGCGGCTCTCACGGGAGCCGTCGAGGCCGACGGTGACGGTGCGGTTCATGATCTCCACCTTTGGGGTCGGAATACGGATCGGAGAGTTCGCGCGAGGACTTCGGGGTCCCGATTGCAGCTTCGTGCGCCGGGGCGGTTCCCCGGCAGGGGCCGCAAGTCCCTCGGGAGGGCCGACCGGCCCTGCGCCGCGCCTTCGTGGAGCGGCGGGCCCACCGTCGGGCCCGCCGCCTCTCCCACGGTCATCGCAGCCAGGGACTGCGGCGCACCGGCGGAAGTCCGGCCCAGAACCTGCCCAGGCCCAGGGTGTCGCCGGCGGCCGTGGCGGCGAGCACGACCAGGACGACGGCGTAGACGAGGTGGTACTCCGCGAACGGATTCGTCGACATGCTCGGCGAGCCGTCCGACAGGTGCCGAGCGGGCGGCCATTCGGCGACCCACATCAGCGCCATCATCACGGTGCCGGCGACGGCCGCGAGCCGCAGCGCCACTCCGGTGGTGAGGGCCAGCCCTATGCCGAGCAGCCCCAGCATGAACAGCCAGTCCGCCCAGGGGTCTCCCGCCCAGGAGTGGAAGGTGGACTCCATCGGCCCGACGGCCACGGAGCCGAGGAAGCCCCGCGTCGGCGAGCCGCCGTCGATCCAGCCCTTTCCGGACGGGGTGGCATAGCCGAGACCGAAGGTCTTGTCGAGGAACGCCCACAGGAAGACGAACCCGGTGAGCAGACGCAGGGACGCGAGGGCGTAGGCCGCCACCGCGTGCGTGCCGGTCGCCGCCGCGAGGGTGGGCTCTGCCGCCGAGGCGGCCCGGCTCCCGCGGAAGGACGGCAGGTGGAGGCCGGGCCTCCGGTGAGGGTGCTCGTGCACGGCCATGATGGGCTTCCCTTCGAAAGCGGTGGGGACGTGGTGTGATGCCTTCACTCTCGTCGCGTCCGCCGGGCCGCGCCGGATGCCGAAGGTCCGTGACCCCGGGGCTGAACGTCCCTGTCCGCAAGGCCTGTTGGACGACGGCTCGCTACCGGGCGGTGCGAGTGGTCGCGGACCGCGCCGCAGCCGTGGTCAGTGGGCGCGCACGCCGTGCGTCCTGAACCGTTCACTGATCCGTTCGATCAGGTCGGCGTCCGGGCAGGGGGTGTCGCGGAGCGGGAACGGCAGCCCCAGGGCCTCGTACTTGGCGGCGCCGAGCTTGTGGAAGGGCAGGACGTCCACGCGGTCGACGGCGCCGAGCCCGGACACGAAGCGGGCGAGGCCCTCGACGGACTCCGGTTCGTCCGTCCAGCCGGGCACCAGGACGTATCTGATCCACATCGCGACGCCGAGCCGGTCGAGGCGGGTGGCGAAGTTCAGGGTGGGGCCCAGTTCGCCGCCCGTCAGCCGACGGTAGGTGGTGACGTCGAAGGACTTGATGTCCAGCAGCACCAGGTCGGTGGCGTCCAGGAGTTCGTCGGTGGCGCGGACGCCGAGGAAGCCCGAGGTGTCGAGGGCGGTGTGCAGCCCCAGTTCCTTGGAGCGACGCAGGATCTCGCCGGTGAAACCGGACTGGAGGAGGGGTTCGCCGCCCGTGAGGGTGACTCCGCCGCCGGCTGTGGTGAGGAAGGGGCGGTACTTCTCGATCTCCGCCATGACCTCGTCGACCGTGGTCTCCTTCCCGTCGCGCATGTGCCAGGTGTCGGGGTTGGCGCAGTACAGGCAGCGCAGCGGACAGCCGGCGACGAACAGGACGAACCGGGTCCCGGGACCGTCCACGCCCGTGGACAGGTCCCAGGAGTGGATCCGGCCCCGGGGCGAGGGCATCCGGCTCACATCGATCCGTGGAAGGTGCGGCTGACGACGTCGAGTTGCTGCTCGCGGGTCAGCCGGACGAAGTTGACGGCGTATCCGGAGACGCGCACGGTCAGGTCGGGGTACTTCTCCGGGTGCTCCATCGCGTCCTGGAGCGTGGCGCGGTCCAGGACGTTGACGTTCATGTGGAAGCCGCCCGATGCGGTGTAGGCGTCGAGAATGCCGACGAGGTGGCCCGCGCGTTCCTCGGGACGGTGGCCCAGTCCCTCCGGTGTGATGGTCGTCGTCAGTGAGATGCCGTCGCGGGCCTGCTCGTACGGCAGCTTGGCGACCGACAGGGCCGAGGCGGCGACCCCGTGCCGGTCACGGCCGTTCATGGGGTTCGCGCCGGGCGCGAAGGGCTGTCCGGCGCGGCGGCCGTCGGGGGTGTTGCCGGTGTGCTTGCCGTAGACCACGTTGGAGGTGATGGTGAGGACCGACTGGGTGTGCTCGGCGCCCCGGTAGGTGGGATGCTCGCGCACCTTCGCCATGAACGACTCGACCAGGCTGACGGCGATGTCGTCGGCGCGGTCGTCGTTGTTGCCGTAGGCCGGGAAGTCCCCCTCCGTGCGGAAGTCGACGGCGAGGCCGCCGGCGTCCCGGAACACCTTCACCCGCGCGTACTTGACGGCAGACAGGCTGTCGACGGCAACCGACAGACCGGCGACACCGCAGGCCATGAAACGGTGCACGGGGTGGTCGTGCAGCGCCATCTCGATGCGCTCGTAGGCGTACTTGTCGTGCATGCAGTGGATGACGTTCAGCGCGTCGACGTACGTCGCGGCCAGCCAGTCCAGGACGCGGTCGTACGCCGCCGACAGTTCCTCGTAGTCCAGGTACTCCCCGGTGAGCGGGGGCGCGGCCGGGGCGATCTGCTCGGCGGTCATCTCGTCCCGGCCGCCGTTGACCGCGTACAGCAGTGCCTTGGCGAGGTTCACCCGGGCACCGAAGAACTGCATCTGCCGGCCCACGGCCATGGCGGAGACACAGCAGGCGATCGCCGTGTCGTCCCCGGTGCGGGGGCGCGTCAGCTCGTCGGACTCGTACTGGACGGCGCTGGTGTCGATGGAGACCTGCGCGCAGAACCGCTTGAAGCCCTCCGGCAGCCGCGGCGACCACAGCACGGTGAGGTTCGGCTCGGGGGCGGGGCCCAGGTTGTACAGCGTCTGCAGGAACCGGAAGGAGGTGCGGGTGACCAGGGGGCGTCCGTCGGCCCCGATGCCCCCGATGGACTCCGTCACCCATGTCGGATCGCCGGAGAAGAGGGCGTCGTACTCGGGGGTGCGGAGGAAGCGCACGATCCGCAGCTTGATGACGAAGTCGTCGATCAGCTCCTGGGCGCGGGTCTCGTCGAGCAGCCCGGCCGTCAGGTCCCGCTGGAGGTAGACGTCGAGGAACGTCGAGGTGCGTCCCAGCGACATCGCGGCGCCGTTCTGTTCCTTGACGGCGGCGAGGTAGCCGAGGTAGAGCCACTGCACGGCTTCGTGGGCGGTCTCGGCGGGGCGGGAGACGTCACAGCCGTACGTGGCGGCCATGCGGGTCAATTCGCCCAACGCCCTTGTCTGTTCGGCGAGTTCCTCTCGGTCACGGATGACGTCGGCGGTGGAGGGGCGGGCGTCCAGCAGGGCGCGCTCGGCCCTCTTCGCCTCGGTCAGCCGGTCCGTGCCGTACAGGGCCACGCGCCGGTAGTCGCCGATGATCCGGCCCCGGCCGTACGCGTCGGGCAGGCCGGTGATGATGCCCGCCTTGCGGGCGGCGCGCATCTCGGGGGTGTAGGCGTCGAAGACACCGTCGTTGTGGGTCTTGCGGTACGTGCCGAAGACCCGGGTGACGAACGGGTCGGGCTCGTAGCCGTAGGCGCGCAGCCCGTTCTCCACCATCCGCAGCCCGCCGTTCGGCATGATCGCGCGCTTGAGCGGCGCGTCCGTCTGCAGGCCGACGATCAGTTCGCGGTCGCGGTCTATGTACCCGGGCGCGTGCGAGGTGATCGTCGATGGGGTCGCGGTGTCGACATCGAGGACGCCCCGGCCTCGCTCCTCGGGGAACAGCGCGGTGATCTTCGCCCAGACGGCGCGGGTGCGGTCCGTCGGGCCGCTGAGGAAGCCGGCGTCGCCCTCGTACGGGGTGTAGTTGGCCTGGATGAAGTCTCGTACGTCGATCTGTTCGCGCCAGTGCGTCCCGGCGAAGTCCCGCCAGGCGTCGCTCGTTCGGCTGCCCACGGTCGTGGTCGCGGTCATCGCCGGTCCTCTCCTCGGTTCGTCGCACCTGCCTGCACCTCGGATGCTCGCCGCTGCGTGCCGGTCGGAGGGAGTGCCGACAGGGCACGCGGGGCCGGGCCGCACGGCCCTGCTCCACCGGGCCGGGTGGCCCGGTACCCGCACGGCCGACCAACCGGGCGGTGCCCGCGGTCCTGGGCCCGTGGACCGTCGGGGAACCCGCGCCCGCGCAGTTGGCGACGGGCTGTCGGGCATCCCCTGCCACAGCTCCGCGGCCGGAATCGTGCCCCTGAGGGCCGCACTCGGTGCCGCCCGGCTGCCATGCTCCCGGACGGTGGGGACTCGCTGTCACCCGTGCGCGGCCGTCCGCCGAGGCCGTTGCGGGGCTCGGTCCACCGGGGCCGTGTGCGGGTGGTCCGGTGTGCGGTCCTCGGATGTGTCGGACGGGTGGTCCTCGGTCCGGTCCGCGCGAGCGTCGTGCTCTCGGGCCTGCCGCCGCAGCCGCCGTACGAACAGCGCGTCGAGGACGGCGCTCAACACGAACGTGAGGGCCGCGGACCCGCCCAGGAGTACGGCGAACAGCCTCCGGAAGCCGGGAGTCGGTGAGGTACCCACGCTGCTCATCCCCCTCGGTCGGGCGGGTCGTCCCCCCGCCTTCATGGAACCGCGGGGCCCGAGCCGCCGCAGGATGCCGGAAGGCTCGTCCGCCCCGCCGAACGGCCCGGGTGAGGGACCGTACGGCCCATGGCGGGCGGGGAGCGGCAGGCACAGGCCGGCCATGGCGGTTCCTGCGGAACGCAGGGAGGCACATCTCGTCCACCCACAGGCCGACGGGCCTGTCACCGTGCGAACGGGACAGTGACGCGCTGACCCGGTGAGGGACTGGCCGACCGCGGGATCGGCAAACGCCGCGAGCCCCGGCGCGCGCCGCACGGAGGGGGCGGTACGGATCACCGCTGCCCCCGGCCCGTGTCCGACGGGGGCGGGGGCGCGAGCGGTTGCCCGCCGGTCGGTGTCAGTGGGAGCGGGCCGTGGCCGTCCGGCGGGTCAGGGCGTGCCGGACGCCGGTCTCGGTGAAGGCCAGGGCCGCCGCCGCGACGAGGCCGAGCAGGACGAGGCCGAGTGCGTACGAGCCGTAGGCGCCGTACAGCGAGCCCATCACCAGCGGTGGCACGAACCCGCCGAGGCCGCCCGCGGCGCCGACGACCCCCGTGACCGAGCCGACCTTGTTCGCGGGAGCCAGCAGCGCGACCAGGGCGAACACCGCTCCGCTCCCCGCGCCCAGCGCGGCGGCCATCGTCAGGAAGGCGAGGGTGCCGACGGGTGCCAGGGCCGGGGTGAGGGCCTGAACGACGGCTCCCGTCAGTACCGCGCCGAGCGCCGCGGCCAGGACCCGGACCGGTCCGAGGCGGTCCGACAGCCAGCCGCCGATCGGCCGCATCGCCACCGCCAGGAGCACGAAGCCGGCCATCCGGTTCGCCGCGTCGGCCTGGGTGAGGCCGTAACCGGTCTTGAGGTAGGTGGGCAGATAGACGGAGAAGGCGACGTAGCCACCGAAGGCCACGGCGTACAGGGCGGACGCCTGCCAGGTGACGCCGAGGCGCAGCGTGTCGGCGAGCCGTCGGGAGAGCGGCTCGGTGGGCACCGTGCGACCGGGGGCGTCGCGGAGGAACACGGCGGCGGCGACGGCATAGGCCGCCAGGACGGCCGCGGTGAGCAGGAACGGGTTGGCCATGCCGTGGGCGTCGACCAGCTTCACCGTGGTCAGGGCGCTGATCGCGGTGCCGCCCATGCCCATGCCGAAGACCCCGATGGCCAGTCCGCGCCGTTCGGGCGGGAACCAGGCACCGACGAAGGGCACTCCGACGGCGAACGCGGTGCCGCCGACTCCGAGGAGGAACCCGCCGACGAGCAGCGCGGTGAGCGAGGAGTGACCGGCCAGGCCCAGGTAGAGCACCGGGAGGACGGTGGACGCCGAGACGAGGGGGAACATGACTCGTCCCCCGAACCGGTCGGTCAGCGCACCGACCGGGATGCGCCCGAGGGAGCCGACCACGACGGGTACGGCCACGAGCAGGGACTGCTGGAAGGAGCTGAGTTCCAAGGTGTCCTTGAACCGGGGGCCGAGAGGGCTCAGCAGGGCCCAGGCCCAGAAGTTGACGGCGAAGCCGACGGTGGCCAGGGCCAGCATCGGCCATGCCCGGCCGGGTACGGCACCTCCCGTCGGTCTGCCGTTCTCTGTCGTCGAAGACTGGACCATGGTGTCCGTTCCTTCCCCTTCACGCATGTGCGGGATCTCGGGTTCGCGGTGATGTGCACGGACTTGTCGTCCGGCTTCTCGGTCGGGGTGCGACAACCCGCGCCAACTGTCCTCAGGTGCGCGCCCGGTCGGCATGGGCCGGACGTCCCTGTCGGGGGCCGGAAGGCCCGGGGGAACCGCCGCTGATCGCGCACGACCGGTGATGTGCGGCCCGGGGCAGGGCCGTTCGGCCCTGTCCGTGCTTCCGTGATGGGGCCGGACGGGCCTGTCCCCGAGGACCGTCGACCCCGGGTGCGCCCGGGCCCGCCCCGCCTAGCGTCCTGGGCATGGACGACGAGCAGAACGCAGGGCGCCGGGTGGCACGAGACGGCGGGGGATGGCCGCTCGCGGCCCGGAGGCTGCTCACCCGTCGCGAGGTGTCGGCCGACGGCCGGGCCGTGTTCGGCGAAGCCGACCCCCGCTGGGAGGACTTCTACCGGGACCGCTGGGCCCACGACAAGGTGGTGCGTTCGACGCACGGGGTGAACTGCACCGGTTCCTGCTCGTGGATGGTGTATGTCAAGGACGGCATCATCACCTGGGAGCACCAGGCCACCGACTACCCGTCGATCGGCGCGGACTGCCCCGAGTACGAGCCGCGTGGCTGCCCCCGAGGAGCCTCGTTCTCCTGGTACACGTACTCGCCCAGCCGCGTCCGGTACCCCTACGTGCGCGGGGAGTTGCTGAAGCTGTGGCGCGAGTCCCGGCGCCGCCTCGGTGACCCGGTGGCGGCCTGGGCCGAGATCACCGGCGACCCGGCCAAGGCACGTGCGTACAAACGGGCCCGGGGCAAGGGCGGGCTCGTGCGCGCCGACTGGGACGAGGTGAGCGAGCTCATCGCCGCCGCCCACGTCCACACGGTCAAGGCCTACGGCCCCGACCGCGTCGCCGGGTTCTCCCCCATCCCTGCGATGTCCATGGCGTCCTTCGCCGCCGGCGCACGCTTCATGTCGCTCATCGGCGGCACCCTGCTGTCGTTCTACGACTGGTACGCGGACCTGCCGATTGCCTCACCGCAGGTCTTCGGCGACCAGACCGACGTACCGGAGGCGGCCGACTGGTGGAACGCCGGGTATCTGATCATGTGGGGCTCGAACATCCCCGTCACCCGCACTCCGGACGCGCACTTCCTCACCGAGACCCGCTACAACGGCACCAAGGTCGTCGCGGTCAGTCCGGACTACGCCGACAACGTCAAGCACGCCGACGAGTGGCTGGCCCCGCATCCGGGCACGGACGGCGCGCTGGCGATGGCCATGGGCCACGTCATCCTGCGCGAGTTCCTGGTGGACCGTGAAGTGCCCTACTTCCGCGACTACTTGAGGACGTACACGGACGCCCCGTTTCTGGTGACCCTGCGTGAGCGCGACGGGCACGGTCTGGTCCCGGACGGGTTCCTGACCGCCGCCGATCTCGGCGGCAAGGAGGAGCACGCCGAGTTCAAGACGGTTCTCGTGGACCGGGCCACCGGCGATCCGGTGGTCCCCGGCGGCTCGCTCGGCTTCCGGTGGGGGGAAGCCGGGCGTGGCCGCTGGAATCTCGGCCTGGGCGACGTGGTCCCCGAGCTGAGCCTGCTCGACCGGGCCGAGGACACGGTCGAGATCGTGCTCCCCCGCTTCGACGAGGGGCCGACGGAGGGCGGTTCGACGATGGTGCGCGGGGTCCCGGTGCGCCGGGTCGGCGGACGCCTGGTCACCACGGTCTTCGACCTGATGCTGGCGCAGTACGGGGTGCGGCGGCCGGGGCTGCCGGGCAGCTGGCCGTCGTCGTACGAGGACGCCGCGCAGCCATACACGCCCGCCTGGCAGGAGACCATCACCTCCGTCCCTGCCGAGCAGGCCGCCCGGATCGCCCGCGAGTTCGCCCGCAACGCCGAGCGGACCAACGGCCGTTCGATGATCGCCCTCGGTGCCGGCACCAACCACTGGTTCCACTCCGACACGATCTACCGGGCGTTCCTCGCCCTGGTCACGATGACCGGCTGCCAGGGCGTCAACGGCGGCGGCTGGGCGCACTACGTCGGCCAGGAGAAGATCCGCCCCCTCACCGGCCTGCAGCATCTGGCGTTCGCCTTCGACTGGCAGCGGCCCACCCGGCACATGGCCGGCACCTCGTACTGGTACCTCAACACCGACCAGTGGCGCTACGAGGCTTTCGGGCCGGACGAGTTGGCGTCGCCGCTGGGCGAGGGCCGGTTCGCGGGGCGTGCGACCGCCGACTGTCTGGCCCAGGCGATCCGCATGGGGTGGACGCCGGGGCATCCCGGATTCAACCGCAACCCGCTGGACCTCACGGACGAGGCAGCGGCTCAAGGCCGTACACCTTCTGAGCACATCGTCGACGAACTCACGTCCGGACGGTTGAAGTTCGCCGCCGAGGACCCCGACGACCCGGCCAACTTCCCGCGTGTGCTGACGGTGTGGCGGGCGAACCTGCTCGGTTCCTCCGGCAAGGGCAACGAGTACTTCCTGCGCCATCTGCTGGGCACGGACGCCGCGGTCCGCTCCGCGGAGACGCCTCCCGAGGGGCGCCCCAGGGACGTGGTGTGGCGGGAGGAGGCCCCGGAAGGCAAGCTCGACCTGCTGGTCACCATGGACTTCAGGATGACCTCCACGGGGCTGCTCGCCGACGTGGTCCTCCCGGCAGCCACCTGGTACGAGAAGGACGACCTGTCGTCGACCGACATGCACCCCTTCGTGCACGCCTTCACCCCGGCCATCGCCCCGCCCTGGCAGGCCCGGACCGACTACGACGCCTTCCTGACCATCGCCGACCGGTTCAGCGAACTGGCCGCCGACCATCTCGGCACCCGCACCGACGTCCTCGCCGTACCCCTCATGCACGACACCCCGGACGAACTCGCGCAGCCCGGCGGCGTCGTCCGGGACTGGAAGGCCGGCGAGTGCGAACCGGTCCCGGGGCGGACCATGCCGAAGCTGGTCACGATCGAGCGGGACTACACCGCCGTGGCCCAGAAGATGCGTGCCGTCGGCCCGCTGCTGGACACGCTGGGCACCACGACGAAGGGGGTGACCGTCCACCCGGGCCGGGAGGTGGCCGAACTGGGGCGCCTCAACGGTACCGCGACGGCCGGAGCCGGCGCCGGCCGCCCCTCGCTGGCCACCGCCGCCGACATGTGCGAGGCGATCCTCGCCCTGTCCGGCACCACCAACGGCCGTCTGGCCACCGAGGGCTTCCGGCGCCTCCGGGAACGCACCGGCAGCGAGGGCCTGGTGGAACTGTCCGCCGAACGCGAGGCCGAGCGCATCACCTTCGCCGACACCCGCACCCAGCCCCGCGCGGTACTGACCTCGTACGAGTGGTCGGGCAGCGAGACGGGCGGTCGCCGGTACTCCCCGTTCGTCATCAACGTCGAGCACAAGAAGCCCTGGCACACCCTCACCGGCCGCCAGCACTTCTTCGTCCAGCACGACTGGATGGCGGAATTGGGCGAGCAACTGCCCGTCTACCGGCCACCCTTGAACACACAGAGGCACTACGGAAACGAGGAACTGGGCGGCGAACGGGCCGAGGTGACGGTCCGCTACCTCACCCCGCACTCCAAGTGGTCCATCCACTCCGAGTACCAGGACAACGCCTACATGCTCGCCCTGTCCCGGGGCGGCCCGGTGATCTGGATGTCCACCGCCGACGCCGAGAAGATCGGCGTGAAGGACAACGAGTGGATCGAGGCGTACAACCGCAACGGCGTCGTCGCAGCCCGCGCCGTGGTCACCCACCGTATGCCCGAGGGCACGGTGTACATGTACCACGCCAAGGACCGCACGGTGAACGTCCCGAAGACCGAGGTGAGCGGCAGGCGCGGCGGCATCCACAACTCCCTGACCCGGCTCCTGGTCAAGCCCACCCATCTCGCGGGCGGCTACGCGCAGTTCACCTACGCCTTCAACTACTACGGCCCGACCGGGAACCAGCGCGACGAGGTCACCGTCATCCGCCGCCGCTCACAGGACGTGGAGTACTGACATGAGGATCATGGCCCAGATCGCGATGGTGATGAACCTCGACAAGTGCATCGGCTGCCACACCTGCTCGGTCACCTGCAAGCAGACCTGGAGCAACCGCACCGGCGTCGAGTACGCCTGGTTCAACAACGTCGAGACCAAGCCCGGCGTCGGCTACCCGCGCCGCTACGAGGACCAGGCGCAGTGGAAGGGCGGCTGGATGCTCGACCGGCGCGGACGGCTGGTCCTGCGCTCCGGCGGACGCGTCAGGCGGCTGCTGTCCCTGTTCTCCAACCCCGACCTGCCCTCCATCGAGGACTACTACGAGCCCGTCACCTACGACTACGACAACCTCGTCAGCGCTCCGGCCGGCCCGGACCTGCCGGTCGCCCGCCCCCGCTCGGTCCTCACCGGCAAGCCCACCGCCGTCACCTGGGGCGCCAACTGGGAGGACGGCCTCGGCGGCGCGCCGGAGCACGCGGGCGCAGACCCGAACCTCACCGGGGCGTGGGCGGAGAAGGTGAGGTTCGAGTTCGAGCAGACCTTCCTCTTCCATCTGCCCCGCCTCTGCGAACACTGCCTCAACCCCGCCTGCGTCTCCGCCTGTCCGTCCGGCGCCCTGTACAAGCGGGTCGAGGACGGCATCGTGCTCGTCGACCAGGACCGCTGCCGGGGCTGGCGGATGTGCGTGACGGCCTGTCCGTACAAGAAGGTGTACGTCAACCACGTCACCGGCAAGGCCGAGAAGTGCACCTTCTGCTTCCCGCGCGTGGAGGCCGGCCAACCCACCGTCTGCTCCGAGACCTGCGTCGGTCGGCTGCGCTACCTCGGTCTGCTCCTCTACGACGCGGACCGGGTCGGCGAGGCCGCCGCCACCCCCGACGAAAAGGATCTGTTGGAAGCCCAGCGAGCCGTGTTCCTCGACCCGCACGACCCCGCGGTCCGCGCGGCGGCACGGGAGTCCGGCATCCCGGACGACTGGCTGGACGCCGCACGCCGCTCCCCCGTGTACGACCTGGTGACGCGCTACAAGGTGGCTCTGCCGCTGCACCCGGAGTACCGCACCCTGCCCATGGTCTGGTACGTCCCCCCGCTCTCCCCGGTCCTCGACGCCGTCGACGCGGCCGGCGGCGACCAGGACGACCCCGACCATGTCTTCGCCGCCGTCACCCGGCTGCGTATCCCGCTGGAGTATCTGGCGGAGCTGTTCACCGCCGGGGACGCGGACGTCGTGGCCGGGGTGCTGATGAAACTCACCGCGCTGCGCTCGTACATGCGTGAACGCGCACTCGGCGGGACGGGCGACGAGTCCGTGCTCGAGGCCGTCGGCCTCACCGCTCGGGAGGCGGAGGACCTGCACCGGCTGCTCGCCGTCGCCAAGTACGCCGACCGGTACGTCGTCCCCGCCGCCCACAAGGAGGACGCCGCCGCGCTGAGCGCGATGGAGAACCGCTGCCCGGTCGAGCCCTCCGCCGACGAGCGATCGGGCCGCCGTGTGCTGCTCGGTCTCCCCACCCTGCGCCGTGACCACACCACCGGAGGCCGCCCGTGAGCCCGCTGCCGACGACGATCCCCGCCATCGTCCGCACCCGCGTCCGGGCCGCTGTTCGCCGCCCGTCCCGTCTCACCCGTGCGGAGACCGGGGCCCGCACGCTGCTGCTACGGCTGTGCTCCCTGCTGCTCCAGTACCCGGACCCCGAACTGTTGGACGCGCGGCCCGAGTTGACGAACGCCGTCGCGGACCTGCCACGCTCTCCCGCCGCTGAGGACCTGGCCGCTTTCACCACCTGGTTCACCGACCAGGATCCGGAAGGGCCGCAACGCCACTACGTAGAGATGTTCGACCTGCGCCGCAAGAGCAGCTTGTACCTGACCTACTACCTGCACGGTGACACCCGCCGCCGGGGCATGGCCCTGCTCACTCTGAACCAGCGGTACCGGGCGGCCGGCTGGGACGCCGGCACCGGTGAACTCCCCGACCACCTGCCCGTGGTGCTGGAGTTCGCCGCTCTCGCCGGACCCCGGACGGGCGAGGCACCGCTACGACAGCACCGTCGAGGGCTGGAGCTGATCCACCACGCGCTGACCGACGCCGGCTCCCCGTACCGACACGTCCTGGCCGCCCTGCTCACCCTCCTGCCACCACCCACCGATGCCGACCGGAAGGCAGTCGCCGACCTCGTCGCGCAGGGACCGCCGCAGGAGGACGTCGGCCTCGATCCGTACGGGGCCTACGGGGCCGGTGAGTTCGCGCCGCCCGGCACCTTCGTTCCGCCCGAGCAGGCACCGCCCACGCTCCTACCGCCCCTCTCCTCCCCGGAAGGCCCTCGATGAACGCCCCGGACACCGCCTCCGCCGCGGCGAGCGGCGCCGACCTCCTCCTGTGGGTGGCCCTCCCGTACATCTGCCTCGCCGTGTGCGCCGTCGGCCACCTCTGGCGCTACCGGCACGATCAGTTCGGCTGGACCACCCACACCAGTCAGCTCCTCGAACACCGCTGGCTGCGCCGGGGCAGCCCGCTGTTCCACCTGGGCGCCTTCATGGTCATCGCGGGCCATGTGGTGGGCCTCGCGGTACCGGCGTCCTGGACGGAGAACGCCGGGATCTCCGAACACGCCTATCACACCACCGCCGTCTGGGCGGGCTCGGCCGCGGGCGTGGCCATGGTCGCCGGACTCGGCATGCTGTGCGCGCGGCGCCTGCTCACCCGCAGGATCCGCCTCACCACCGATCGCAGTGACAAACTCCTCTTCCCCTTGCTGTCCGTCACCGTCCTGCTGGGCATCACCGCGACCACCGCCCACAACGTGTTCGGCGCGGGATACGACTACCGCTCGACCGTCTCCGTGTGGTTCCGGGGCCTGTTCACCCTCCAGCCGCAGCCGGAGGCGATCGCCGGGGCACCGGTGCTCTTCCAACTGCACGCCCTCACCGCGTGCCTCCTCTTCGCCGTCTGGCCGTTCACCCGGCTGGTGCACGTCTGGAGCGCGCCGGTCGGCTATCTCGTCCGGCCGTACCTGGTCTACCGGGGGCGCGCCAGAGCCTCGGCCTCCTCTGCACGCCCCGGCCGCCGCAGGCGCACCCCCGGCGCTCGCCGAGCGGTCCAGGCCGTTGCGGCCGCCGGCGACTCCGGCGGGGCGCTCGCCCGACAGGCAGAACGTCAGGAGCGGGCGTGACCATCGACTCCACCTCCTGCCGGGCGCACCAGCTCGATGGTCACCCCGGGCTGAGCGGCCCGGACGCCCTACGGATTCGGCGCCGCGGCGTCGGCCGACCGCGCGGGGCGGCCGGGTCAGTCGCGACTCGGGTGCGCGGTGGCGGAGTAACCGTCATGCCAGGCGGCTTTCGCGCCCGAGTCACCGATCCGGTAGACCTGCACCCCGGCGCCGACTCCGATGACGAGGGACAGCGCTGCGGCAGTGATCCGCAGCGGCGTGCCCACTGGGCGGCCGGATCCCTCCGCCCCGGGGGTGTGGCGGGAGGCACGGCGGTGGAACCACCACACCGCCGAGGAGACCAGGAAGAGCCCGAGGACCCACGGGAGCAGTTCGTCCCCGAGTTCGGCGTGCCGGCGGACCAGGGGATCGCTGTCCACGTGCCGTTCCAGCCACTCGCCGGCGTGGCTCGTCACCGGCACACTGATCAGGGACACCAGTGCGAGGGCCGGCAGGGCGAGGCCGAACCGGCGCATGACGGCGGGAAAGCCGGCACAAAGGATGAGCGCGAGCGCGGTCAGAGGTACCAGGATCACGACGATGTGCACGAACAGGACGTGCGCGGGGATGCCGTTGATCAGGTCGAGTCCCACAAGGGTCTCCCTTCGGATGGTGGTGGATCGTGGACGGGGACGAGCCGGGCTCCCGAGCCGACCAGGTGGCCGACCGCGAACACGAGTGGAGGCGCCCGTTGTCGGCGGGCGGGAATGACGTCGTGTCGCACCTCACGCCCCTAGGGCGTGTTGCGAAAGTCCCGTCGTTCGCCCGAAGGGCGGGCCTCGCGGCGTCAGGTGCGTGCTCTCGGCGTGCCGGGCGGAAGCCCTCGTACTGGATGTACTTGGGCTTTCGCCCGGTGCGGCGAGAGTGCGTGCATGGCGTCGCGAGGCAGGCGGGACTTTCGCAACACGCCCTAAAGGTTGTCCCGTAACTGGTGGGGCAGTTGGTGCGTTGGCTGGACATGGGTGGGGTGATCTCAGCGGATGATCCGAAGTGGATCGAGCCGTTCTCCGGGCTGACCGAGGTGCAGTTCGCCAAGCTGGTGGCTCTGGTGCGGCGTCGTGGTGGTGATATTCAGCGAGGGCGGCCCTGGCGACTGCCGCTGGCCGACCGCGTATTGCTGGTGGCCACGTACTGGCGGACAAACCTCACGTTGCGGCAGGTAGCGCCGCTGTTCGGGGTCTCGAAGTCTGCGGCTGATCGCATCCTTGATCACCTCATGCCCCTGTTAGCCATCTCGCCCGCCCGTCGGCCGCGCAAGGACACCGTCTACATCGTCGACGGCACCCTGGTGCCCACACGCGACCGTAGCGTCGCCGCATCCAGCAAGAACTACCGATACTCGACGAACCTGCAGGTCGTCATCGACGCCAACAGCCGCCTGGTCGTGGCGATCGGCCTTCCGCTGCCCGGCAGCCGCAACGACTGCCGGGCATTCACGGAGTCCGGTGTCGACAGAGTCTGTCGCGGCGCCCCAACCATCGCCGACGGCGGCTACCAGGGAACCGGGCTCCTCATCCCACACCGCAAACGGTCCGGCCAGACGCACCTCACCCAGCAGCAGGAGGCGGAGAATACCGTCCATCGCCGGGCCCGAGCCCGGGTGGAACATGCGCTTTCCCGGCTGAAGAACTGGAAGATCCTCCGTGACTGCCGACTCAAGGACAACGGCGTTCATCAGGCCATGCTCGGCATCGCCCGCCTGCACAACCTCGCATTGGCCGGTTGAGGGGTCTCAGTAGCGGCGCCGTGCTCAGCTCAGCGTCAAGCGCACCAGGTCAATCTCCTCGTCACGAGCCCGGGCGAAGCACCGGCTCTTTCCCGTGACGGTGAAGCCGCACTTCTCCAGCACACGGATGGAGCCGGCATTGTCAGCGGCGGCGTCGGCATGGAGCGGCCGGACGGGCTCCAGATCGATCAGTACGGCAAGGGCCGTGGTCGCAATGCCCTGTCCCCAATGAGCTCGCCCAATGACATACGTGACCTCACGCTCCTGCGGCGGTCCGAAAACAGCGGCGTGCCCTGCTACAACGCCGTCAGCAAGAACGGTTCGCAAGATCACGGACGAGTCCGAGCGCACCTTCGCCCAGTGCTGGTCGAAGTGGCCACGGTCGTAGTGATACTTCCTGGTCACAGCTGCCATCTGCTGCAACTCGGGATCCGTCAACTGCTGCCAGAAGATCGGCAGGTCGCTGTCCTCAAGCTCGCGCAGGGATATGTCCATAGGCGCTGTCTCAGCCTCCACGAGATCGGTACCCAGATGGCTGGCTCAGCCTAGACCCAGCTCAGAGTTACGGGACAACCTTTAGGCGGCTGAATTCCGTGGTTCACCGTTCCCGGCCGCCGGGCAGCACCGCCGGCGCTTCATGACGGTCCAGCCTTTCCGACCGTCCCTGTGCCGCGATCCCTTGGGCGAACACTGCGGTGGCGTACGCGTCGGTCAGCGTCAGGGCTCTACCGACGCGCCACGCTCTGTCCGCGCACGCCTGGCCGCGGAGCTGCAGGTCACCACCGCCGTTGACACACGTGTGGCGCGCACCCGCGCCGTGGAGAAAGTGGGGCGCGGTCACCGCCTCGGCCGAGGCAGTACGGATGGCGGGCGTCGGCTGGTCGCGTATGTCGAAGGGGAAAACCGTGCCCATGACGTGCTCGACGTGGCGCAGCCCCGGGGTGTCAGGCATGGGCACGGTCCAGAGCGCTCTGGAGGGACTGGACGTACCCCTGGCTGGTGTAACTGGCTCCGGAGACGGCGTCGATGTGGGCGCTTTGCGCTCCGAGCGCTTCCCGGGTGAGGCGGGGCAGGGCGTAGGAGGCGATCTGCCGGTCCCGGCCGTTGTGGTCCGGGGCCTGGAGGACCTTCACCGAGGTGATCCTTCCCCTGGCGAGGGTGGCCGCGACCTGCACTGTTCCGTACGGGGTGTCGACGGGATCCCCGGTGAACGTGCCCGTTGCCGTGGGCGTGCCCGACGACGAACCCGCGGGAGTGTGCGCCACTGCGGGAGCACGGGGAGTCACTCCGGCGAGTGTGGGGTTCTGGTGGGGTTTGAGACTGAGCAGAACGACGACCAGGGTGCTGATCCCCGTGGTGGCGAGGACGGCTCGGCGCATGACGGTTCTCCTCAGAGGACGAAGGACTCGTGGTGGATGCGCCGGGCGGGGACGCCGGCTGCGCGCAGGGCTTCGATCGCTGCCCTGGCCATGCCGGGAGGGCCGCAGAGGTAGACGTCGTGCGCGCGCAGGTCGGGGACCAGGGCGCTCAGGGCCCCGGCGGTGAGGGGGGAGGAGTATCCGGCCGGCTCGTCGACGACGTAGTGCACGGTGGCCCGGCGGCGGGCGGCTATCGCGTCGAGTTCTCCGCGCAGGGCGAGGTCGATGGCACGGCGCGCACGGTAGACGAGGGTCACCTGGCCCGGGAGCGTCTCGAAGAGCGCACGCAGAGGGGTGATGCCGACCCCGCCGGCCAGGAGCAGGACCTTGGGTGCGGTACGGCGGTTCGCGGTGAACGCTCCGTAGGGTCCCTCGGCCCACACCCGGGTTCCGGGCCTCAGGCTGGCCAGGGCTGCGCTGTGCCCGCCGGCGGTCTTCACCGTGATGCGCAGGTGGCCGGGGTGGGCGGGGGCGGAGAGGGAATAGGGGTTCGCTGTCCACCACAGTCCGCGGGTGAGGAAACGCCAGCGCAGGAACTGCCCCGGCTCGCCCCCGAGGTCGTCGAGGTGCCGGCCCGTGAGATGGACGGAGACCACGCCGGGTGCTTCGGGGTGGACCGCGGTCACTCGCAGACGGTGGCGCAGTCCCCGCCGGACGGGGACGGCGAAGCGGTACCAGGCGACCAGCGCCGCGACGCCGAGGAACAGCGTGTACCAGGCGGCCTGCGCGAGGCGGTTGCCGACGAAGTCGGCTCCGTCGGAAAGCTGGTGGCCGAAGGTGAGGAAGACGGCCAGATAGGTCGCGAAGTGCAGGTAGTGCCACGTCTCGTAACTCATCCTGCGCCGGGCGGCCCGGGCGGAGAGGATCCCCGTGGCGACCAGCAGCAGGAAACCGGCCGTGCCCTTGAGCAGGTCGGGGTAGTGGAGGACGAGAGTGGATGTCTGCCCGACGATGCCCGTGTGCGAGGTCAGCGAGTAGCCCCAGATGATCAGCAGGGTGTGGGCCAGGGCGAGGGACACGGTGCAGCGACCGCCCCAGGCGTGCCAGCGGGCGAGGCGGTCGGTGCCGATGGTGTGGTCCAGGAGCGGCACCCTGGCCATCAACGCCAGCAGGACCGCGCAGGCGTACCCGGCCAGGAGACCGGTGATACGCCCCGCTCCGGTGAGCCAGTCCGCGGGGCCGACCACCGAGGTCGTGTCGCTCCACCACAGAGCCAGCACCCCTGCGGCGCCGGCCCCGATCCCCAGCGGAGCCAGGAACAGGACAGGGCTGCGGCGTGGGCGCCGGTGGTGCATCCCGCGGCTCGCGTACGTCGTGGTCGTGGACGTGGTGGTCATCGGGCTCCTCAGGGACACGGCGCACGCTCCGGCGATGGGCGGCCAGCCTCACAGCCCAACCTCTGCGTACCTTCTGAATCGGCCCCGCCGGACCGCTCCCGGCTCCGGTTCAGAGGAAACTCAGAGACACACCCCACCCCGCGGCGGCCCGCGCCGGGGGATGCTGAAGGGACCATGGACGAGCCGCGTGCGACATCTCTTCTGCACCGCCCGGACGGAGACCCCGTCCGGGTCCTCGTCGTCGACGACGAACCCGACGTCACCGATGTCCTGGCCGGAGTCGTCACCGGCGAGGGGTGGCAGGTGCGCACCGCCGGCGACGGAGCGACCGCGCTGGCGACTGCCCGTGTCTTCCGCCCCGACGCCGTGGTACTGGACTGGATGCTGCCCGACCTGGACGGCCTGCAGGTCCTGCGGGCACTCAGACGCGAGATGCCCGAGGTGTGCGTCCTGTTCCTGACCGCCCGCGACGCGGTCGAGGACCGCATCGCGGGGATCACCGCGGGCGGTGACGACTACGTCACCAAGCCCTACAGTCTGGAGGAGGTCCTGGCGCGACTGCGCGGGCTGCTGCGGCGGGCCGGAATGACCGCCGGGCAGGGCACGAACCGGCTCAGGGTCGGAGACCTCACCATGGACGAGGAGGCCCGGGAGGTCCGGCGCGGCGGGGCCGTCGTCGAGCTGTCCCGCACCGAGTTCGAACTCCTGCGCTTCCTCATGCGCAACCCCCGCCGGGTCCTGTCCAAGGAGCAGATCCTCGACCGGGTGTGGTCCTACGACTTCGGCGGCCGCGCCCACATCGTCGAGCTCTACATCAGCTACCTGCGCAAGAAGATCGACGCCGGACGCTCCCCGATGATCCACACCGTGCGCGGCGTCGGCTACGTCCTCAAACCGGAAGCCTCGTGAGGCGCCTGCCGCCCCGCACCCTGCGCGGCCAGCTCACCGCCGGACTCGTCACCCTGCTCGCTCTGGCCTGCCTCGCCGTCGGGATCACCACCGCTCTCGCTCTGCGGGGTTTTCTGATGGGCCGCCTGGACGAGCAGCTCTCCGCGTCCGGTGGCCGGTTCGCGGCCAGCCTGGAGCACGAGGCCGACCCCGACGCGGACAACCGGCCCGACACCCGGGGCCAGGCCGACGCCACGTTCGGCGCGCGACTCCTCGACGGCCACGTCACCCAAGCCGCCGTGGTCGACGACGCCACCGACCGCCCCCTCCGGCTCAAGCCCGGGGAGCAGCGCGCCCTGGCCGGAATCCCCGTGGACGGGAAGGGGCACAGCATCCGCCTCTCCGGTCTGGGCGAATACCGTGTCACGGCTGTCCGGGGCGACGACCAGGACATCCTGATCACCGGCCTGCCCCTGCACCCGGTCGAAGAAACCGTCCACCGCCTCCAAGCGGTCGAGGCGGTGCTGTTCGCTGCCGCCCTGTCGGCCACCGGGATCGCCGGGGCCGTATGGGTGCGTTTCTCCCTCCTCCCTCTGCAGAAGGTCACCGCCCGTGCGGCCGAGGTCGCCGGACTGCCACTTGCCAGCGGGGAGGTCGCCATGCCCGCACCGCTCCCCGACACCGACCCCCGTACCGAGGTCGGCCGGGTCGGCACCGCCCTCAACCACATGCTCGGCCACATCGAGGACGCCCTGACCCGCCGCCACGCGAGCGAGGAGAGGCTCCGCCACTTCGCCGCCGACGCCAGCCACGAGCTGCGCACCCCCGTCGCCAACATCCGCGGCCACGCCGAACTCGCCCTCCGCCACAACGCCCCCCTCCCCACCGAGGTCCGCCACGCCCTGGAACGCATCGACAGTGAGTCCCTGCGCATGACCCGCCTCGTCGACGACCTGCTGCTCCTCGCGCGACTTGATGCGGGGCGGCCCCTCGAACACGAACCGGTCGACCTGACCCTGCTGATCCTCGACGCGACCGAAGACGCCCGCGCCGCCGGCCCCGGCCACCACTGGTTCCTCGACCTCCCCGAAGAACCGGTCGTCGTCACCGGGGACGCCCATCGCCTCCAACAGGCGATCGGCAACCTTCTGGCCAACGCCCGAACCCATACGCCGGCCGGCACCGATGTGACCATCACGCTCACCAGGCAGCAGAGCACCGTCCTCGTGGACGTGAGCGACAACGGCCCCGGTATCCCCGACACACTCCAGGCCGACGTCTTCGGCCGATTCGTCCGCGCCGACCACGCCCGCTCCCGCAGCACCGGAAGCACCGGACTCGGCCTCGCCATCGTCCACGCCGTCATCACCGCCCACGGCGGAACCGCCACCGTCACCAGCAGCCCCGGACACACCACCTTCCGTCTCACACTCCCTGGCCAGGTGTACTGACCCGCAGGGTCGTCCACACGCCTGACGGGCGGCCGGCCGCCGAGTGCGGTGTGGCAGCGGTGCTGGCCGCGGGAGCTTCGTCCGTCTGACCCGGCCCGCCTGCTCGGTGGCGCCCCTCGCAGCCCGCCACCTGCGATTTCACCACCACCGCAACCAATCCGACCGCTCAGCGGGAACGGATTACGCCCGGACATGTCCCGACCGTGGAGGCCCTCGGTGAAAGAAGCAGTACATATCGGTAGAAATCCATCGACGGAACCTGACCTCCAGGATCTGGTGGCCCAGGTGGCACTGGGTGACGAGGACGCGTTCACCCATGTCTACGACACCGTCGCCGGGCCGGTACTGGGTGTGGTGCGGGCCGTCCTGCGCGATCACGCACAGTCGGAGGAAGTGGCGCAGGAGGTGCTGGTGGAGGTGTGGCGGACCGCTCCCCGCTACCGCCCCGACCGGGGGACGGCCGTCAACTGGATCCTCACCCTGGCGCACCGCAGGGCGGTGGACCGGGTGCGCTCGGTGGAGGCCGCGGTGGTCCGGGACCACAAGGCCGCCCTCCTGGAGCGGACGCCCGAGTTCGACGATGTGACCGAGCAGGTGGAGGCGCGGCTGGAGCGGGAGCAGGTGCGGCGCTGCCTGCGCACGCTGACCGAGATCCAGCGCCAGGCGGTCACCCTGGCGTACTACCGCGGACTGACCTACCGCCAGGCGGCCGAGGCCCTGTCGCTTCCCCTCGGGACCGTGAAGACCCGACTGCGCGACGGACTCATCCGACTGCGCGACTGCCTGGGGGTGACCGCATGACCACCGCCGAACTGCACCGCCTGACCGGCGCCTACGCCCTGCACGCACTGTCCGACGAGGAACACGAGGCGTTCGAGCGTCATCTCGCGGACTGCCAACCGTGCGCGCAGGAGACCGCCGAGCTGTGCGCGACAGCGGCCCGACTGGGCCTCGCCGTCTCCACCACCTCGCCTCCAGTGATGCGCGAGCGGGTGCTGCGCAGGATCGCCACCGTCCGGCAGGAGGCTCCCGGCGGATCGACGCCGAGCCGCTCGGGCGGGGCCCGGCCACGCACCCGGCTGCTGTCCCGGTGGGCACTCGCCGCCTGCCTGGCAGCGGCCGCGGCGCTCGGTGGGACCACCGTCTGGCAGTACCAGCGGGCCGAGGAAGCGGTCGACCAGGCGCGCCGCGCCGAGCGCGGAGCGGACGAGATCGCGGCAGTACTGGCCGCGCCGGACGCCCGGAGCCGCAGCAGCGAACTGACGGCCGGGGCCAGCGGCACCGTGGTCGTCTCCCGCAACCTGGACAGGGCCGTGTTCGTGGCCTCCGGGCTGGCGCGTCCGTCCGCAGACAAGGTCTACCAGCTGTGGTTCGACGACGACGGCACGATGCGGTCCGCCGGTCTCATGGACCCCCGGCGCAGGGACCAGACCGTGCTGATGCGCGGGGCACTCGACGGAGCGTCGGGCATGGGCGTGACCCTCGAACCCGCCGGGGGCTCGAAGCAGCCGACCTCCGCCCCGCTCGCGGTCATGCCCTTCCCGGGCTGAAGGGACCCCCGCACATCGGGATGGCACCGTAAGCAGTAGGGGGAAACGCGCCACCGTTACGTATCGCGGTTCGGCCGTCCTGTCCGGACGGGCCCCGGCGCAGACTGGCCGACCGGTGGGGCCGGGGCCTGATCCGGTCACACCGGCCCGACTGCGCAGACCGGGGATCCCAGCCGTCGCGGTCGGGGTGTGGATCGCCGTCGGGTACCTGATGGCGACCGCGCCCGCGCCACACCTGCAGGGGCGGTCGAGGAGGTCAGTCCGGGCCCGCGACCGTCACGACGACGGTCGGCGCGGGCGCTGCGCGGGCAGCAGCGCCGCGAGCCGTCTTCGTCGCCGACCGGGTCGGCATCGGCGCGTGCCGCCGCACGAGCAAGGCGAACACCTACTCGCCCCCTCCGCCGCGCGGACCATCGGCAGGGTGTCGTCCGGCAACGCCGAACTCGCCAGGAACGCGATCCGAAGTCCATGTCATCCGTAGCCGAGGCGTGAACGGATTGGCCGGAAAGGGAAATTCATCCGATCGTGGGGCAGACCAATCCGCGCGGCTGCCGGAACCGGATTCCCCGCGTGACGGAGAACGAGAAGGAACCACTCGACCGGCGCGGCCTGACGCGGCCGCTGCTGGGTGCGCTCAGCGGCGCACTCGCGGGCTTCACGGCGCTCGCCGTCGCGGAACTCGTGTCGGTGGCGGTGCGCCCGCAGGCGGGTCCGGTCGTCGCGGTGGGCAGTGCGGCGATCGACCGGACGCCCGCGGCGGTCAAGGACTGGGCGATCCGCCGTTTCGGCACGGACGACAAGCTGGTTCTCCAACTGGGAATCCTCGCGGTGCTGGCCCTTTTCGCCCTGGGACTGGGAATCGCCGCGCTGCGGTTCCGGCGCACCGGGGCGGCAGGCGTACTGCTTCTCGGGGCGGTCGGCGCGGTCGCGGCGACCGGAAGGCCCGACTCGGCCGGAGTGGCCGACGCGCTGCCGTCGGCCGTAGGCGCCGCCGCCGGAGCCGTCCTCCTTCACGCGCTGACGGGTCGCCTCGCTCCACGAGAACACGGGACGCCCGACGGCGCGGTACGGCCGGAAGCGGACTGGGACCGTCGTGGTTTCGTGGTCGCGGCGACAGCCGCTGCCGCCGCCTCGGCCGGGGCCGGTCTGTTCGGCCGGACGCTCAACGCCTCCCGAGGGCAGGACGCGGTCGCCTACCGCGACCGGCTCGCCCTGCCCCGCCCCGCCTCCCCGGCTGCTGCCGTTCCCCGGGGTGCCGGGCTCCGGATTCCCGGTGTCAGTCCCTTCACCACACCCAACGGCGGCTTCTACCGCGTCGACACCGCCCTGGTGGTGCCGAAGGTGGACGCGGCCGGCTGGCGGCTCCGCGTCCACGGCAGGGGCGTCACCCGGCCCCGCACGCTGTCCTTCGGCGACCTGCTGCGGCGTGAGCTGATCGAGCGGGACATCACGCTCACCTGTGTCTCCAACGAGATCGGCGGGCCCTACGTGGGCAACGCCCGCTGGATCGGCGTACGCCTGGCGGAGGTGTTGGCCGAGTGCGGAGTGCGGCCACCGTCGAAGGGCGGGCCGGCCGATCAGCTGGTCGCCCGCTCGGTGGACGGCATGACGATCGGCAGTCCCGTCGAGGATCTGATGGACGGCCGCGACGCCCTTCTCGCTCTCGGCATGAACGGCCAACCGCTGCCCTTCGAACACGGATTCCCGGTCCGCATGGTGGTGCCCGGCCTGTACGGCTTCGTCTCCGCCTGTAAGTGGATCAAGGACATCGAGCTCACCACCTTCGACTCCTACGACCCCTACTGGGTCAAGCGCGGCTGGGCCCGCGACGCGCCGATCAAGACCCAGTCGCGGATCGACACACCCAAACCGTTCGCCCGTCCCAAGGCCGGCACGGTCATGGTCGCCGGGGTCGCCTGGGCCCAGCACCGCGGTATCGACAAGGTCGAGGTCCGTATCGACGACGGCCCCTGGCAGCAGGCCCGGCTCGCCGCCGAGGACACCCGCGACACCTGGCGCCAGTGGTCCTTCCCCTGGCAGGCCGCCAGGGGCGGCCACACCCTCACCGTGCGCGCCACCGACCGTACCGGCCGGGTGCAGACCGAGAAACGCACCCGGACCGTCCCGGACGGGGCGAGCGGATGGCACTCCGTGGTCGTCACCGTCGACTGACCGCTTCCCTGACTCCTTTCCCCTTTCACCTTTCCCTCAGCAGGCAGCACGCGCTGCCGTGACCCACAGGAGAAACATCGTGAACACCCGAATCCGCCGCATCGCCGTGACCGTCGCCGCAGCGGCCGTCCTCCCGCTGGCCCTGAGTGCCTGCTCCGACAGCGGCGGCGACTCGACCAAGTCGGACTCCTCGTCCAAGGCGTCGGCCTCCGCATCGGACGACGGCATGACCGGATCCGGCAGCACCACCGCCATGGACAAGCCGTTCGGTTCCGCCTGCTCCGCGGTGCCCACCAGCGGTGCCGGTTCCTTCGACGGCATGGCCAAGGACCCGGTCGCCACGGCCGCCTCCAACAACCCCGCCCTGTCCACCCTGGTGGCGGCGGTGAAGAAGGCCGGACTGGTCGACACCCTGAACAACGCCCAGGACATCACCGTGTTCGCGCCGACCAACGACGCCTTCGCCAAGATCCCGAAGGCCACCCTGGACAAGGTCCTGAACGACAAGGCACAGCTGACGAAGATCCTCACCTACCACGTCGTCGGCCAGAAGCTCACGCCGAAGGACCTGGAGAACGGCTCCTTCGAGACTCTGGAGAAGTCGAAGCTCACCACCTCCGGCTCCGGCGAGTCCTACACCGTCAACGACTCCGCCAAGGTCGTCTGCGGAAACGTGAAGACCGCCAACGCCCACGTGTACATCATCGACACCGTTCTCATGCCCAAGAGCTGACACACAGCCATCTGCCGGGCACCGCGGACCGTGGTGCCCGGCAGGCCCGTCTCCGTCACACGGACTGGACCAAGGAACATGCCGGCACTTCTCCGCCTGCGCGTCCTCGCCGTCTGCGGCACCCGACTGTGGTGCGCCGGGGCAGGACCGCTGACCCCCGACCTCAGCTCGGCCGTACACGACGAACTCACCGAACTGTGCGCCGGCATGTCCGTGACCGGCCTCGACCTACGGCAACTCCTGCTGCCGGCGGACGACTTCCTGCCGAGCGTGCCGTGGCCGGACGGCCCGGCCACCATCCATCTGCTGGCCCCGGAGGCACTGCGCTCCCGCACGACAGACGACCGACGGGTCCACTGGCACAGCGACCTGCGGACGGCCTGGGAGGCGTGGTGCGGTTACCCCGTCTGACTGATCACCGGCCACACGTTCACCGCTTCGCCCGCGCGCGGGCGGAGCGCAGCAGAGAACGTGAGCCTGGCGGTGGAACGCGTCACCGACCTTGAGAAGGTCGGCCGGTCAGAGCACGGGGAAGTCCCCTGCGCCGTAGCACTCCTCGGGCAGCGGGTCGGGGACGCCGTCGGGGTCGAGGAGGTGGGCGACGACGGACGAGGCGGTACGGTGCCAGACGCGGTACCGGCGCAGCATCGCGTGGTCGCCGTCGCCGACGACGGCCATCCCGGCCCGCGCCGCCGTCCCCCGCGCCCTGCGGACGCACTCCGCTGTCTCGGCGGCCGAGGTGACGCTGTCACGGTCCCCGTGCAGCGCGACGACGTGCCGGCCCGCCGTCTGCGCGACCGGCTCGCCCGCCGGCCACCACGGCGCCAGGGCGAGCACCCCGGACACCCTCGGATGGCCGGCGGCACGCAGGGCGGCCCGGCCGCCCATGGAGTGGCCGAGCAGCACCGTGGGGACGGGACCGGCCAGTTCGGCGAGCTCGTCCAGGGCGCGCCGGGTGTCCCGCAGGGCATCGGCACGCTCGCCGTTCCAGCCGCGCAGGCGGTAGCGGACCCGGGCGACCAGAACGTCGTCGTGGGGCAGCGCGGCTGTCACCGCACGCACGAGGGGATCCATCCGCAGCGCGGCCAACTGCCGGGAGCTGGTGGGGCGCTCGCTCGTCGCCTGTCCGCCGTGCAGCACCAGGACGGCCGCCCGGGGCCGGGAGGGGCGCCGTCGGGGCAGCAGCGCACCGAAGTCCCCTTCCTTCACTGTGGCCTCCCCTCCGCGGTCCGGCGCCGCTTCGGCGGGAGCGGGAAGAAGCCGCTGGTCCGGGCCACGTAGTCGGCGTATCCGGGCCGGTCGGCCATGTGCCGTTCCAGCAGCCGCTTCCCGCTGCCCCGGATCAGCAGCAGACTCATCACCACCGGGGACGCCACGGACACGGCTGCGGCCCCCGGGGAGCCGCAGGCGATCAGGAACAGCCCCCACCACACGCAGAAGTCGCCGAAGTAGTTGGGGTGCCGCGTCCAGGCCCACAGACCACGGTCCATGATCCGCCCGCGGCCCTCCGCGCCCGCCTTGAACCGGGCCAGCTGGGCGTCCCCGACCGCCTCGAAGCAGAGGCCGACGGCCCACAGCCCCGCACCGGCCCAGGCCAGGGCCGAGGGCCGGCCGGGAACGTACTGCGCGGCCTGGACGGGCAGCGACACCAGCCAGACCAGGGCGCCCTGGAGCAGGTAGACCATGCGCAGGGCGTACACGTTCCGGTTGCCGGTGGCCTTCGCGAGCATCGCCTCGTAGCGAGGGTCCTCGCCGTGGCCCCGTCCGCGCCGGGCGATGTGCACGGCCAGCCTCAGCCCCCAGGCCGCCGTCAGCGCGGTCGCCAGCAGCCGTCGTACGGGATCGCCCTCGTCCTGTGCGGCGGAGGCGGCGAAGCTCACGACCGCCACCACCGTGAAGCCGAGCCCCCAGGCGATGTCCACGATGCGGTGCAGGCCCACGCGGACCGCGAGCGCGAAGGTGACGAGCATGACCGTGAGGGCCGCGGCGGCGGACCAGGCGAGGTTGACCCCGAACACGCCCCACGGGAATCCGCTCACGGCTTCTCCAGCCCCTCGTACCAGGCATGCGTGGTCGTGGGCATGCCGCTCGCGCCGCCGGGTCCCGGCCGCACGCTCAGGATCTGGTCGACGCCCATCCGGCCCTCCTCGAACGCCAGGGCGGCGCCGACCAGGTACAACCGCCACACCCGGGCGGTCTCCTCGCCGACCTGCGCCAGGAACCGCTGCCAGTGTTCCTCAAGGGTGCGGTGCCATGCCTCGATGCTGCGGACGTAGTGCTCCCGCAGCGACTCGGAGTGCCTGACCTCCAGTCCCGCCTCCTCCAGGAGGGCGACGGTCTCCCCCAGGGGCCGCATGTGCATGTCCGGGGCGATGTACGCCTCGATGAACGCCCCGCCGCCGGGGGCGCTGCGGCCCCGTGACATCTGCTGAACCAGCACCCGGCCGCCCGGCCGGACCAGCCGGTGCAGGGCGGCGGCGAAGGCCGGGTACTCCGCGTCGCCGACGTGCTCACCCATCTCGACCGTGGCGACGGCGTCGTACCCGCCGCCCTGGATGTCCCGGTAGTCCTGGCAGACCACGTCCACCCGCTCGCCCAGGCCCCGTTCGCGGACCTGCTCACGGACGTACGCCGCCTGCTCGCGGGCCAGGGTGACGGCGGTGACCTGGACGCCGTGCCGTTCGGCCGCGTACAGGGTGAACGAGCCCCAGCCGCAGCCGATGTCCAGCAGTCGGGACCCGGGGGCCAGGGACAGCTTGCGGCGGATCAGCTCCAGCTTGGCCCGCTGGGCGTCGGCGGGCCCGAAGCCGTCGTCGTCACTCGCCCAGTAGCCGCACGAGTAGGCCATGGTCTCGTCGAGGAGCAGCCGGTAGAAGTCGTTGGACAGGTCGTAGTGGTGGCTGATGGCGGCCCGGTCGCGGGCCTTGCTGTGCAGGCCGCCACGCAGTCGCGCCTGGGAGTCCGGCGCAGGAGGACGCGGGCCGACCGCGCCGAGACGTACGACGGTGGCGAGCGCGCGGGCCCGGTCGGCGGCGGTGAGCCGAGGCGGACGCAGACCGCGCTCCCGCTGTGCGGACCACATCGTCCGCAGCCCGTGCGCGAGGTCCCCGTCGACGTCGAGTTCGCCGGTGATGTACGCCTGGGCCAGGCCGAGTTCGCCGGGCTGCCACAGCAGGCGGCGCAGCGCGCGCCGGGACCGCAGGACGACCACGGGTGCGTCGGCGGGGCCGCTCTCGCTGCCGTCCCAGGCACGCAGCCGCAGGGGCAGCGGGCCGCCGAGGACGTCCAGGGCGAGGGCGCTGAGCAGGTGGGCGGCGCCGGTGGCCTTCGCGGGAACAGTGCTGGTCATCGCGCGGGATTCTCCTTGGTGAACAGGTACTGCTGCACGTCGAGATAGCCGGAGCGGAAGCCGGCCTCGGAGTAGGCCAGGTAGAACGTCCACAGCCTGCGGAAGGTCTCGTCGAAGCCGAGCGCGTCGACCTCGTCGGCGCGCCGGGTGAACCTCTCCCGCCACAGCCGCAGCGTCTCGGCATAGTGGGGGCCGAACGCGTCACGGCGGGCGAGGTGCAGCCCGGTGTGATCGTGGACGGTCTCCTCGATCGCCGTCGTGGAGGGGATGAACCCGCCGGGGAAGACGTACTTGTGGATCCAGGTGAAGGTGGAGCGGGTGGCCAGCATCCGTTCGTGCGGCATGGTGATCGCCTGGAGCGCCGCCCTGCCGCCCGGTGCCAACCGCTCGTCGAGGGTGCGGAAATACACCGGCCAGAAGTCCGCGCCGACCGCCTCGATCATCTCCACGCTGACGACGGCGTCGTACTGCCCGCGTGCCTCGCGGTAGTCGCACAACTCGATGGAGACACGGTCCTGGAGACCCGCCGCGCGCACTCGCTCCAGGGCCAGGGCCTGCTGTTCCCGGGACAGGGTGAGCGAGGTGACGCGGGCGCCGCGGACGGCGGCACGCAGGGCGAGTTCGCCCCAGCCGGTGCCGATCTCCAGCAGGCGGGTTCCCGCGCCCACGTCTGCCAGGTCGAGGAGGCGGTCGATCTTGCGGTGCTGGGCCGCGGCTAGCAGGTCCCAGGTGGCCGGGAAGCCCCGGAAGAGGGCTGAGGAGTAGGTGAGGGTGTCGTCGAGGAAGAGCGCGAACAGGTCGTTGGACAGGTCGTAGTGACGGCTGATGTTGGCGCGGGAGCCGTCGGGTGTGTTGCGCTCGTCGTGCGGGTGCCGCGGTGCCCACACGCCACGCAGTCGCTGCAAGGGGGCCGGGATCAGTTCGGCCGTGTGGGCGGCGAGCACGGTGAGCGCCGCGACCAGATCGGGGGCGTCCCACTCGCCGGCCATGTAGGACTCGCCGAATCCGACCAGGCCGTCCGCCCCGACGCGCGCGTGGAAGGCGCCCGGATCCCGCACCTCCAGCAGCGGACCCCCCAGGCCCGCCATGTCGGAACCGGCGAACCTGACCCGCAGCGGCAGTCCCTCCAGCGCCCGCCGCACCAGCAGCGCGGTCACCGCGGTACGGAGGCGTGATGCCGGGGGCACGGTGACGATGTCGGGCCAGCGAGCGGGATCGGCCGGGTGGAGGGTGCCGAGCGCGGCGGGGGCGCCCACCGGGGACGGCGGCGCTGGAACGGCATGTCCCTCGGAGGTCGTACGGGACGCTGCTGCAGTCATGTCGCTTTCTCCGGGGTGCGGTGATCGGAGCGGGGCTGGACGGGCAGTCCCCGCAGGTACAGGCGGATGCCGTGGAAGCGGATCGCGGCCGACACGGCGAGGGTCGAGAAGGGGTGACGCAGCACCAGCCGCAGCAGGGCCCGGGCGGTCACCGGGCGGCGGGCACCGCGGACGGTCGCGGTGAAGGCCCGGCCGCCCTCTCGGTCCAGGTGCACGGTGAGGGCGAGCCGGTCGTCCGGCGGGGGCAGCCGCATGCGGTAGCCGCCGTCGACGGGGAAGAACGGGGAGACGTAGAACGCCTTGTCCGAACGGGCCGTGCCGGTGGCGTCGGGGCGCAGGAGATAGCAGTGACGTCCGCCGTACGTGTTGTGCACCTCGGCCACCACGCAGCGCAGACCGCCGTCGGTGCCGTGGCACCAGTACAGGGTGAGCGGGTTGAACACGTACCCGAACACCCGCGCGTGGGTCAGCATCACCACCCGGCCACCGCCCAGGTGGACGCCCTGTGCGGCGAGGTAGGCGTCCAGGCCGGCCCGGATCGAGGACCGGTCCCCGCTGAAGTGGTCACGCGGGTCGAACCGGGCCAACGGCCGCAGGGGGAGCGGCAGTCGGGGCGGGTGGTCGGGGTCGATGACCCACATGTAGGTGCGGTGGCGCAGGGCGTACCGGGGAGCGGTCCGCACGTGCGCGACCGTGCAGGAGTACAGCGCAGGCAGGACGTTCACCAGCGCGCCCCCAACGCGGCCGCGGCCTCCACGCCCGACCGGCAGCCGTCCTCGTGGAAGCCCCAACCATGGTAGGCACCGGCGAACGCGCAGACGGGGGTTCTCAGCTCGGGCAGACGCCGTTGTGCGGCCACCGATTCGGGGGTGTAGACGGGGTGTTCGTAGACCATGCGGGCCAGCACCCGGTCCGGGTCGACACGGTCCTCGCCGCCCAGGGTGACCACGAATCTCTCGGTGGCGTCCAGGCGTTGCAGCCGGTTCATGTCGTAGCTGACCCGCACCCGGTCGGCCCCGGCCTCGCACCCGGGCATCAGGTAGTTCCAGGCGGCGCGGGCGCCGGGGGACCGCGGCAGCAGCCGGGTGTCGGTGTGCAGGAGGGTGGTGTTGCGGGAGTAGCGGAACGCGCTCAGCACCTCCCGTTCCCGCTCGGTCGGGTCGGCGAGCAGGCGCAGCGCCTGGTCCGGGTGGACCGCGATCACCACCGCGTCGTACGACTGCGTCGCGCCGTCGTCGGTCGTGACGTCCGCGCCGTCGGCATGACGGTGCACGGCCCGCACCGGGCTGCCGGTGCGGATCTCGCCGAGGCGTTTGGCGATCCGTTCGACATAGGTGCGGGAACCGCCGGTGACCGTGCGCCACACGGGCGAGCCGCTCACCGACAGCAACCCGTGGTGTTCCAGGAAACGGAACAGATAGGCGGCCGGGTAGCGTTGGGCCGTACCGGCGTCACAGGACCACACGGCCGACACCACGGGCGTCACGAAGTGGGTGCGGAAGTAGGCGGAGAAACCCTCCCGGTCCAGGAACTCGGCCAGTGTGAGGGTCCCCTCTCGGCCCTGCGCCAGCAGCCGCCGGGCCGCCCGGTGGAAGGCGGGCACCTCGGCCAGCAGCCGCAGATAGCGACCGCGCACGAGGTTGCCGCGCCGGGCGAACAGTCCGGACGGGCCGCGGGCCCCGGCGTATTCCAGCCCGCACCCCTCGCACCGCACCGACATGGTCATCTCCGACTCCTGCGTGGTCACGCCGAGTTCGTCGAAGAGCCGCAGCAGATGCGGGTAGGTGCGCCGGTTGTGCACGATGAAGCCGGAGTCCACACGGTGCACCCGTCCGTCGTGCGGCGACGTCAGTTCGTGGGTGTGAGCGTGCCCACCGAGCCGGTCGTCGGCCTCGTACAGGACGACGTGCCGGTTCCGGCCCAGCAGGTACGCGGCGGTCAGCCCCGCGACTCCCGACCCGATCACGGCCGTCCGCCGCTCGTGCCGTGACCGGCGTTGCGGGCCGCGCGCCTCCTCCGGCTCGGTTTCCATCGCCTCTCCTCCCGCCTCCGCGATCTGCGGTCTCCGCGTAATCCGGAGCAGGTCGGGCGGTGGATTGGCCGTTCTCGCAGATCGGCGCCGCGGTATCTCATCGAATCCAAGGAGCCACTCGACCTCGCGAGGCGGCTCGGTCGACGGGCGCCCGCACTTCCTCGCCGGCCTGTGGTTGACGGCCGTGAGCATCTGCAAGCTGCTCACCCTAGGCAGGAAGCCTCGGCTGGGGGCAGGCGCATGTGGCGCCATGATGGCGCGACCATCGCGATCGCCGGAGGGCTGCTTCTGCTGCGCCCCGGGACCGGGCAGGCCCTCACACCGGACAATGGGCGGAAGCGGTCTGTCGCACGGGTCCACCGCGCGGCAGGCGTCATACGGCTATCGGCGTTGTGCGGCCGACCGGACGGGAGTTGGCGGCGCCGTAGCCGCGACAGCCGCCGGTGCGTTGGACGATCTCGAAGAAGACGCGGCCCACGGTGACCGTGCAGCAGTGCCGTCGTAGTAGTTGTCGGGGATCTCCAGAAGGGCGACGCCGACGGCGTCGACACGGCGGCCGGCGGCCACTGCGTCGTCGCTGGTGAGGGCGAGGTGCTGGGCGCGGGTCCCGGCTTCCGCCGCCGGGCCGGGTGCCAGGTTGAGAACCCGGTCGCAGCGCGCCCGAGTCGTGGGAGAGAGCGCGGCTGAGGAAGGGGCCGTACGGGTCCGCCGGGTCGACGCCCTCCTGCGGACCCGGGCCTGGCACCGTGCGGTTTCGAGACCCGGCGTCCGGCGGCGGAAATGCCAGTCCGGCGACCATGCCGATCGCGTCCACGCTCGGCAGCCCAACTGCGGTGGCCAGGCCGCTGACTGCACCGAGGTGCACCTGGGCATCTCCTACGACGAACTCTGGGACCCATCGCAGGACGACGCGCCGGCGCGCTGGAACGTGGGCGTCCTGCACCGCCGATGCACCCGCGCCGCGGGGCACGAACCGGTCAGCCCCAACGGTCCCGGTGCACGACTCCCCTCCCGGCCCTACGAACCCGTCCCTGTGCCGCGCGACCATCCGGATGTCGAAAACTCTCACCGCCGCGCGCGTCACGGGGTGCGCGTGCTCCACAGGGCGCTGTCAACTCTCGGGAGACGGAAGCGGTTCAAGGACCGCCGCTACGACAGCGGCTTTCCCTTGCCCTGCGTGGCCCGCAGATCTGCCAGCAGCTCGGCCTGCCCGGCGAGCACCCCGGACAGAATGCTCCGCGCGACCCGCAGCAGCTCCGCGATCTGCGGGCTGGTCAGCGAGTAGTACACGGTCGAGCCCGCCTTGCGGGTCGTGACCAGATTCGCCCGCCGCAGCACGGCCAGCTGCTGGGACAGATGTGCGGGCTCGATGCCCACCTCGGGCAGCATCTCCGCCACAGCGTGCTCCCGCTCGCTCAGGAGCTCCAGCACCCGGATGCGGGCAGGATGACCCAGCGTCTTGAAGAATTCGGCCTTCAGCTGGTACAGCGGCGTACTCATCGTGCCGCCTCCTCCCCGACGCAACAGCATGGCCCCACCGGCCGGAGCTCGGCGCCTCGCATCCACTCACTCGTCAAGAACATGCGGTCCATCCTCGCCTGCGGCACCGGCGATGCCGAACCCGCGGGCCGGAAGCCAAGCCGCCGAATACAGCGCCCACAGCCTCATGAATTGCCAATTTTAGCAATTCATGAGGTTTCGCGAGGGGGCGCCGACATCGCCCACGCGGTCGCCACCAATGCCTCCGGCCGCCAACCGACCACGCCGGGATTCGTTGAGGACGTGGCGATCACCACCGAGGAGGATGCCTGCACCCTCGCGCCGGTGCGCCACGGTGGCGGCGCCTTCGCCCCCGGCCGAAGCATCGACTGGAGGCCCTGCGAAGGCCGCCCGGGGAGTCGTCCCGCGCGGTCGGAACAGTGAGCCATCGGGGTCAAGCCCTCTTGACCACGCTGGACTTGAGCTGCATGGCGCCGAAGCCGTCGACCTTGCAGTCGATGTCGTGGCCGTCCACGCCGTCGACGAGGCGGATGTTGCGTACCTTGGTGCCCGCCTTGATGCCGGTCGGGCTGCCCTTGACCTTCAGCGCCTTGACCACCGTCACGGTGTCACCGTCGGCGAGCACGTTGCCGACCGCGTCCCGGATCACCTTGCTCCCGGTGCCGCCTGCTGATTCCTCGGAGGGCGACCATTCGTGCCCGCACTCGGGGCAGACCAGCAGCGCGCCCATCTCGTAGGTGTACTCACCGGAGCATGCGGGGCAGGCAGGAAGGTTGTTGTCACTCATGGCACAGGGGTCTTTCCGTCAGTGGGCCGATACTGGGCGGGGAGAGCGGGCAGGACGCCTGCTGCCGCCAGGTGGTCACGGGCAGCCAGGATCGCCTCGGGTGTGGTGGCGTACTCCCGGTCCTCGTGCCGCAGCAATTCCAGCGCGCCGACGGAGTCCAGGACCTGGCGCTGGTCGGTGCGGATACCGGAGGCCAGGACGAGGATGCCGCGCCGTGTCAGCTTCTCCACCGCGTCCTTCAGGACGAGGGCACCTGTGGCGTCCATCGTCGACACCCGCGACATGCGCAGGATGACGACCCGTACGTCGGCCACGTCGGTCAGCTCCAGCAGGAAGCGGTGGGCGGCGGCGAAGAACAGCGGCCCGTCGATGCGGTAGGCGACGATGTGCTCGGCCAGCAGGGCGTGCTCCTCGGCGCTGTGGTCGCCCCGGTCGAGCGGCACCTGGTCGAGGCGGGCCTGCTTGGCCACGGCACGCAGGGCGAGGGCGCCCGCGACGACCAGGCCGATGATCACCGCGTACACGAGGTCCAGGGCGAGGGTCGCGACCGCGGTCAGGGCGAGGATCAGCGCATCGGAGCGGGTGGCCCTGGCCATCGCCCTGAGCGAGCCGACCTCGACCATGCGGACGGCGGTGGCCAGCAGTACACCGGCGAGGGCGGCGAGCGGGATCTTCGACACCAGGGGCGCGGCAGCGAAGACGATCAACGCGAGGATCGCGGCGTGGGTGAGGGCGGCCAGCCGGGAGCCGGCGCCGGTGCGGACGTTGACCGCGGTACGGGCGATCGCGCCGGTCGCGGGCACCCCGCCGAAGAGCGGGGCGGCGATGTTCGCCAGACCTTGGCCGAACAGTTCGCGATCGGGGTCGTGCTTCTGGCCCACCGTCATGCCGTCCGCCACCGAGGCGGACAGCAGGGACTCCAGCGCGGCGAGCGCCGCCACGGCCACGGCCGGGGCGAGCAGGGAGCCGGGCGAACCCACATCGAGGAAGCCGAGCGAGGGCGCGGGCAGCCCGGACGGCAGGTCACCGATCGGCTGTGCCGCATCCAGGCCCGCGACCTGCGTGACGACCGTGGCCGCTATGACGGCGACGATGGAGAACGGGACGGTCGGCCGCCAGCGGGCGCCGATCAGCATGACCGCGGCCACCGCGGTCGCGAGTCCGACGGCCGTCCAGTGCGGATGCTTGGCGAATTCCGCGACGGCTCGCCAGGTCGTCACCAGCACGCGGTCGCCCTCGGGCTTGGGTACGCCGAGTGCGTTCGGCACCTGCTGGAGTCCGATCACGCAGGCGATACCGAGGGTGAAGCCCTCCACGACGGGTGCGGGCACGTACTGCATGTACTTCCCTGCCCGCAGCGCGGCCAGCGCCACGAGCATGATGCCCGCCATCAGCCCGACGGTCAGCACGCCGGTCGGACCGTACTCGCCGACGATCGGCACCAGCACCACGGTCATGGCCCCGGTGGGCCCGGACACTTGGAGGTTGGACCCGCCGAACACGGCTGCGAGCGCGCCGGCGACCACTGCGGTCGCCAGGCCCGCCTCCGCGCCGAGACCGGAGGAGACACCGAAGCCGAGCGCGAGCGGCAGCGCCACGATCGCCACGGTCAGTCCGGCCAGTAGGTCCCGCCGCGGGGCTCGCCGCACGGCCGCCAGGTCGGCACGAGCGGGGAGGAGCGCGGCAAGCCGGGACTTTGCCCGGTTGATCGCCGAGGTCATCACGCGGGGACCCCGGCTTCGCGCAGCTGGGCCGGCAGCTCGCCCTGCCCGGCGAGCATCTGGGCAAGGATCCGCCGCGCGGCCCTCATCAGGTCCGCGACGTCTCCGCCCGCTGGTTCATGGACGACCGTGGAGCCCTCCCGGGTCGACGTGACGATCCCGGACTGGCGCAGCACTACCAGCTGCTGTGACAGGCCGGACGGCTCCACCTCGATGGCGGCCGACAGGTCCCGCACCGGTCGCGGTCCCTCCTGCAGCAGTTCCAGCACCCGGATCCGCACGGGATGCCCCAGTATCCGGAAGAACTCGGCCTTGGCCTGGTACAGCGGAACGGACACGACCCCTCGGCTTCTCCTACGACACCCCGCCTCGGGGCGGATCCGGCTGCGCTGCGCCCGTGACCACCGATGGAGTGGGCTTAGCTCATCCAGCATCTAATCAATTGCGAAATTTTGCAATTCAGCATCTCATCGACGCCCGGTCGGCTGCCCCACTCCGGGCACACTGCTGAAGAGATCGCGTGAAGCGCCCGCGGGCCGCGACGTGCGGCGGGAATCCGCGGCTACGACCAAGGCTGTGGACGTTCGCGTTGTTCCCCAGGCGTACGTTCACGTACTTCCCCGTGCCCCGGCCTCGCGAGGGCATTACGTTGGCCGGCGTGAACTTGCTGGGATGGAGCTATCGATATGTGGGACCGCCTGATCTGCGGGCCCTTGTTCGGCCAGAGGCTGAGGGCCAACGCATCCACTCGGCGGCGGACTTCGACGACTGGCTTTCGACTCTGACAGCGGCGGACTTGGTCGAGCCCTTCACGTTCGTCATCGACTCGGCAGGTGTGCTGGGGCTGGCGCCGCGCCGGAGCGAGCACGTGGTGTGTGCCGGCGGTGGCCCTGTTCTGGGTGCCGGGGAGATGAGCTTCCGCAAGGAGTCCGGGCAGTGGGTGGTCGGTGAGGTGAGCAATCAGTCGACCGGATACTGCCCGGACGTCAGCTCGTGGCGGGCTGTCGCGCGGGCTCTGGACACAGCTGGGATTGATCATCCGGCCGGTTTCACCCACGAGGTGGTGTTCCGGCGCTGTCCCGCCTGCGGTCAGCTGAACATCGTTCGGGAGGAGTACTTCGTCTGCGTCTTCTGTGACGAGGAACTACCGCAAGAATGGAACGTGGACGGGCCGGGCGTCAGCGGACCGGGGATTTGACGCATTTGTCGGTGGGTTTCTTGGGCCGCTTGTTCGGGCGGTAGCCGGGCCCGTTCATGATCACCTGCTGGCTGGTGTCGATCAGGGACCGGCTCTGGCGCTCGGAGACGAGTTCGTAGAGGTCCTCGGCCTGGGCGGCGGAGAGCTGGCGCATGGCGAAGTCGTCGAGGATGAGCACGTCGGGACGCACCAGTTCGCGGATCCGCCTCTCCGGTGCGGTCCGCGTGGCCACCGGCGAGTTCGGCGAGGATCCGGTTGCTCTTGGCGAAACGGACGTGGGCGCCCTGCCGAACCGCGAGGTGTCCCAGCGCCTGGGCGATACGCAAGGGTGGCCTGCTGCTCGAACTCAGCCCGCTGGAGCCTGCGGAGGAAGGCGACGGTCTCGCGGCGGGTGATCTCGTCCTGGCAGGAGGACCCGCAGGTAGTCGATGTGGCCGAGTGCCCTCGCAAACTCCTGTACAGCTCAGCCCGTGCCGACACCCTCTACCCCCATTCCACCATGGCATCTGGACAGTCGTTCTGCCGCCGGGGACTCGGCTGCCGACACCGTCCGCCGATCGACCGACTCGCCCACTGCGGCACACCCCTCCACTCCCCCGCGAGCGCGAGCCGGCGCACGGCTGCGCGTTACCCGCCCGGCACCGAACGATCAGTCACTTCCACAGGTCAGCGCACTCTCCCCCGCGGCTTCAACGGCACAGGCGGCAGTTTCGGTGCGGGCAGCGGAGCCCCGTCATAGCCCTTCACCTCACCGAACCGTGTCCCTTCCATCCAGTCCGAACGGGCCTGTTCGATCTCCTCCTGGGACCGTCCGATCCAGTTCCAGAACATGATCAGCTCCTCCTCGAACGGCTCGCCGCCGAGGAGCATGAGGGAGGCGTCCGTGTCGGTGCGCAGGGGGAGTTCGGTGCGGCCGCAGCCGAGGTAGAGCATGGAACCGGGGAGGACCGGTACCCCGTCGACGTGGGCCTCGCCGGCCATGGCGAGGACGGCGTACTCGAAGTCGGGTTCGAGCGGGAGCCGTACGTCGGCGCCGGCGGCCAGTGTGAGGTCGGCGCCGACGATCGGGGTGAAGGTCGCGCCGGGCGAGGTGGCCCCGTCCAGGGAGCCGAGGACGAGGGTGGCGCTCAGGCCGGGGGCCGTGACGACCGGCAGTTCGGCGTGGTGCTCGAAGCGCGGGTCGGTGTGCCGGTGGCTGTCCGGCAGGGCGACCCAGAGCTGGGCGCCGTGCAGGTAGCGGGCGTGCGACCGCGGGCTCTCCTCCGAGTGGCTGATGGCCCGCCCGGAGGTCATGAGGCCCAGCTCGCGCGGACGGATCGTCTGCAGGCTGCCCGTGGAGTCGCGGTGCAGCACCTCGCCCTGGTGCAGCCAGCTGACCGTCTGCAGGCCCATGTGCGGGTGCGGCGGCACCTGCATACCGGGCTCGTCGGCGATGTCGTCGGGACCGTAGTGATCGACGAAGGCCCAGGCGCCGACCATGCGGCGGCCCAGGTTGGGCAGCAGCCGCCGCACCTCGGTGGACTCACCGAGCCTCACCTTTCGGGGGCTGAGGAGTTCCCGCACCGGTTCGGCCACCACGAAGCCCCGGCCGCCGCACACCGCGGGGACCGGCTCGCGATCAAGATTGCTCATGCTGCACAACCTAGTCCCGTCCGCCCACCCCCGTCAGCCGGCACCCAAAGTGGTGGAATATTCAACGGCAAGCGGAGGTTGTGCGCCTCGAAGGAGGCACCGGTGGACACGACGTACTACGACCACGGAACACCCGCCGAGCGCTGGGAGCGCGGCCGGATGTTCTTCGACGCCAAGGACTACGCCGCCGCGGCGCGTGTCCTCGGCCCGCTGGTCGAGGAGGTTCCGGAGCAGACCGGTCCGCGGCTGCTGCTGGCCCGCGCGTACTATCACTCGGCCCAACTGCGCAAGGCCGAGGCGGAGTTGCGCGTCCTCGTGGAGCGGGACCCGGTGGAGCAGTACGCCCGGCTGATGCTGGGCCGCACGCTGGAGCGGCAGTCCCGGCACCAGGAGGCGCAGTCCCACCTGCGGATCGCCTCGGCCCTCGCGGGCGAGTTCGCGCAGCCATAGAAAGCGCAGGGGTTCACGGAGTGAGGGGGCGCGTCCGGTCAGGACGCGCCCCCTCACTCCGTCGCTTCGCGCCCCCCGGGGGGCCACGTCAGGTCCGCGCGGCCCGCGACGGCCGCGCCGACCGCCCTACTTCGCCTCTGCCCGGCCGCCGTACGACCGCTTGCCGCGCCGGTGCGCGATCTCGCCCAGGACGACGTCCACCGCGATGAACACGGCCAGCGGGATGCCGAGGAGGGGGACGAAATAGCCGAGGACGGCGATGAGGACGAGGGCCGGGACCAGGATCTGCGGCGGCACGTGCTGCCAGGCCCCGCGTGGGATCGGGCGGCCGAACGACGAGGCGCGGCCACGCAGCCACCACATCCGGTAGCCCCAGATGATCAGGACGACCAGGGAGGCCGCCAGGGCCATCAGCAGGAGCTGGTTGGCCAGCCCGAACAGCACGCCCGTGTGGCCGTCGATGCCCCAGCGGGAGAGCTTGGCGAGGACCGGGAAGTCGGCGAACCGGAGGGTGTCGGTGACCTCCGCCGTCGCCGGGTCCACGGCCACCGCGTCCTGCTTGGTGGGCCAGCTGCGCTGTACCTGCTTGACCACATAGGTGGAGGACGCGTCGGCCGGCGGCACGATCTCCACCGGGTCGCCGAGGCCCTTGGCCCGTGCGGCGGCGAGGATCTTGTCCAGGTCGCCCTTCGCCGCGGCCCCGCCCTCCGGCGAGCCGTCGCCGTGGTCCCCGTGGTCGCCCGCGGCGGCGGAGATCGCCGGGGTGGCCTGGTGGAGTTCGGTGCGCAGCACCTCGATGTTGGCGCCCGCGTAGGTCGACCAGGTCAGGCCCGTCGCCGAGAGGAAGAAGAACCCGGCGGCGGCCCAGACGCCGACCGTGCCGTGCAGGCCCAGCGTGCGGCGGCGGCCGCTGGTGCCGCGCACCTTGCGCTGGGCGCGGCGACGGGCGAACCAGAGCACGAGGCCGCCGCCCGAGATGACCCACAGCCAGCTGGCAGCGAGTTCGCTGTAGAGGCGGCCGGGCTCGCCGAGCTGGAGGTTGGCGTGGAACTTGTCGATCCAGGTGCGCACCGGCAGGGCGCCGGTCGAGCCGTACTGCTCTAGGGCGCCGCGCACCTCGGCGGTGTACGGGTCGACGAACACCGCGAGCGTGTTGGCCTCGTCGATGCCCTTCACGCCCGTCAGCATCACCCGGGTCGTCGCGTCGTCCTCCGGGGAGGGGCGCACGGCGGAGACGGTGCCCTCGGGGTGTGCCTTGCGGGCGGCGGCTACCTGCTCGGATATCGGCAGCTTCTCGTCGCCGACCTTCGCGACGGTCGTCCGGTCCGCGTAGACGATCTTCTCGACCGAGAACGAGGCGGCGTACAGTCCGCCGGTCAGGGCGGCGACCAGGAGGAACGGGGCGACGAGGACGCCCGCGTAGAAGTGCAGCCGCAGCACGAGCGGCCTGAGCGAGGCCCAGCCCCTCGTGGCGCCGTCGGGCTTGGCGACGGGTTCGCGGGACTCGTCCGTCTCGGTCGAGGGGGCGATGGTCATCGGCGGATGCTCCGGGATGCGGGGACGACGTGGCGGTCCAGTAGTCGGATCGTGAGGGCCCCGAGTTCCCGGCCTCGCATGTGACGTGGGTCACATGCGCTCCGGTCGCCCGCCAGTGTGCGGCGTGCGGCCGCGCCTTCGCGTGAGCCGCCTCGCGTCGTACGACCGCGGTTGGCATCCTGGCCCGATGCCTTCCGAACGCGACCGCGCCGACTCCCGCCCGCTGAAGCACCGGGTCGAGGAACTCCTCGCCCATGAGGGGCCGCTGCCGATCGTCGCCGCGGGCGACCCGGTGCTGCGCCGCACGGCCGAGCCCTTCGACGGCCAGCTCGACCCGGCCCTCCTGGCCCGCTTCGTCGCCGCCCTGCGCGCCACCATGCACGCGGCGCCCGGTGTCGGTCTCGCCGCGCCCCAGGTGGGAGTGTCCCTGCGCATCGCGGTGATCGAGGACCCCGCGCCGGTCCCGGAGGAGGTGCGGCTCGCCCGGGGCAGGGTCCCGCAGCCGTTCCGCGTCCTGGTCAATCCCGCGTACGAGGCGGTCGGGCCGTTCCGTGACGCGTTCTTCGAGGGCTGTCTGAGCGTCCCGGGCTGGCAGGCCGTGGTGGCCCGGCACGCCAGGGTGCGGCTGCGGGCGCTCGACGAGCGGGGGCGGGCGGTGGACGAGGAGTTCTCGGGGTGGCCCGCCCGTATCGTCCAGCACGAGACGGACCACCTGAACGGCACGCTCTACCTCGACCACGCCGAGCTGCGGTCCCTCTCCTCCAACCAGGCGATGGCCGACCGCTGGAACGACCCGACTCCGGCCCGGGCCGCCCGGGAGCTGGGCTTTCTGCTGCCCGACTGAGCGCCCGGACGGCCGGCGGCCGCGTGTCAGCCCCGGTACGCCTCGAGCAGCCGCAGCCACACCTCGCTGAGCGTCGGGTACGAGGGCACCGCGTGCCAGAGCCGGTCGACCGGGACCTCGCCGGCGACGGCGACGGTGGCGGAGTGGATCAGCTCGCCGACGGCGGGGCCGACGAAGGTGACACCGCGCAGGATCTCGCGGTCCAGGTCGACGACCATACGGGCGCGGCCCCGGTAGCCGTCGGCGTACAGGCCCGCTCCCGCGACGGACGAGAACTCGACGTCGACAGCGCGGACGCGGTGGCCGGCCTGCTCGGCTTCCGCGAGGGAGAGGCCGACGGCGGCGGCCTCGGGGTCGGTGAAGACGACCTGGGGGACGGCTGCGTGGTCGGCGGTGGCCGCGTGGGCGCCCCAGGGGTCGCGCTCCAGGAGCGGGATCCCGGCCGCGCGGGCGGCGATGGCGGCCCCGGCGATCCGGGCCTGGTACTTGCCCTGGTGGGTGAGGAGCGCCCGGTGGTTGACGTCCCCGACCGCGTACAGCCAGTCGCTGCCCGTCACCCGCAGACTGTCGTCGACGGGCAGCCACGCGCCGGACTCCAGGCCGACGGTGTCGAGGCCGAGGTCGTCGGTGCGCGGGGCGCGGCCGGTGGCGAAGAGGATCTCGTCGGCCTCCAGCCGGTCGCCGGTGTCGGTGAGGGCCACCACGGTCCCGTTCTCGCGGGACACCGCCGTCACCGACGTCCCCGTCCGCACGTCCACGCCGGACTCGCCGAGCGCCTCGGCGATCAGTTCACCCGCGAAGGGTTCCATGCGGGGCAGCAGGCCCTTGCCGCGGACGAGGACGGTGACCTCGGAGCCGAGGGACCGCCAGGCGGTGGCCATCTCGACGGCCACCACACCGCCGCCGACGACGATCAGCCGGCCGGGAGCCGTCCGCGCGCTGGTGGCCTCGCGACTGGTCCAGGGCCGGACCTGCGCGAGTCCGGGCAGGTCGGGCAGGAGTGCGCGGCTGCCGGTGGAGACCACCACCGCGTGCCGGGCGGTGAGGAGCCGGCGCCCGCCGTCGGGGGCGTCCACGACGACCCGGCGATGCCCGGCCAGGCGCGCGTGGCCGCGGTACAGGACCGCCCCGACACTCTCCAGCCAGGCCACCTGGCCGTCGTCCTTCCAGTTCCCGGTCTCGTAGTCGCGGCGGGCGAGCACCTCGGCGGTGTCCAGCGGCCCTTCCACCAGGTGGCGCAGCCCGGGTACGCGGCGGGCGTCGGCGCGGGCGATCGCGGGGCGCAGCAGGGCCTTGCTCGGCATGCACGCCCAGTACGAGCACTCGCCGCCGACCAGTTCGCTCTCCACGATCGCGGTGGACAGGCCGGCCGCGCGGGTGCGGTCGGCGACGTTCTCCCCCACGGGTCCGGCACCGAGCACCACGACGTCGTACTCGGCCGGTGTCGCGTCGCCCGCTGTGCCTTCGGTGTTCTCCGTATCCGTCATGGGGTCAGTCTGGTTGCTGGTGTGCGCGGTGGCCAAACGGGTAGGCGCGCGGAATACGCCACCACGGGGCGGCGTTGTCGTGTGCGGCTCGCCCCCGAGCACCGAGACCAGGAAGAGGGATGCACGCCATGAGCAGCACCGTGGAGCTGACCAAGGAGAACTTCGACCGGACGGTCACCGAGAACGAGTTCGTTCTCATCGACTTCTGGGCGGCCTGGTGCGGTCCCTGCCGGCAGTTCGCCCCGGTCTACGAAAAGGCCGCCGGTGACAACCCGGACCTGGTGTTCGGCAAGGTCGACACGGAGGCGCAGCCGGAGCTGGCGCAGGCCTTCGGCATCCAGTCGATCCCGACGCTGATGATCGTCCGTGATCAGGTCGCCGTCTTCGCGCAGCCGGGCGCGCTGCCCGAGGCAGCGCTGACCGACGTCATCGGGCAGGCCCGGAAGCTGGACATGGACGAGGTCCGCAAGGCGGTCGCCGAGCAGCAGGCGCAGGCCGAGCAGAACGGCTGACGGGCCGGCCGGTTCACCAGACCGGCGGCAGCCCCGTGTAGTGGGCGGCCAGTTCCGCGGCCGCCTCCCGGGACTGTGTGATCCGGCGCAGCCCGGCGAGCTGGAGACGGTGGTCGAAGGCGCCGCCGTCGGGCCGTGTGTGCAGCAGCCGGATCAGGTCGTCGCCGAAACGGGCCGCCTGCCAGACCCGGTCGAGGCACAACCGCGTGTACCGGTCCAGGAGTTGCGCCGTGCCGTCGGTGTACAGCCCGATGAGGGCGCGGGCGAGGAGCGTCACGTCGGACACCGCGAGATCGAGGCTCGTGGCGGCGATCGGCGGCAGCCCGTGGGCGGCGTCCCCGGCGAGCAGCAGCCGCCCGTACCGCATCGGCTCGTGGACGTGGGCGCGCAGCGGGGTCACGGATCTGGCGGTGATCGGCCCGTGTTCCAGGGTCCGGCCGATGCCGTCGGGGTCGTCGATGTCGTCGTCGAGGGCGAGACGCGCGGCCAGTTCGTCCCGGACGCGCGCGTCGGGCCAGTCGGCCGGGTCGGTGCCCGCGGGGACCTGGAGGTGGAACCGGGACGACGAGCGGGACCGCGGGGCGTGCAGGACGAAGCCGTGGTCGCCGCGCGCGTGGACCGGTTCGCGGGGCGGCGGCACCTCGGCCAGGACGTCGAGCCAGGCGTACGGGTACTCGTGCTTGTGGACCCGGCGGACCGGAGCGGGAACCACATGGCGGGAGATGCCGTGGAGACCGTCGCAGCCCGCCACCCAGTCGCAGGACAGCTCCTCCTGGTAGCCGTCGTGGACGAAGTGCACCACCGGCCGCCCGCCGAGCGGGTCCTCGACGCCGACCGCCGCCGCCTGGAACAACAGCGGCGGCCCGTCGGCGAGTTGCAGGGCGACGAGGTCCCGCACGATCTCCGTCCGGGCGCAACTCGTGACCGTACGGCCGCCGGTGAGGGCCGGGAGGTCGAGGCGGTGCCGTGCACGGTCGAAGCGCAGTTCGAGGCCGTGGTGGACCAGACCCTCGGTCTCCGGGCGTCCGGCGGCGCCGCACGCGCGCAGCGCTTCGACGGTCCCCTGCTCCAGGATGCCGTCGTACCCCCGGCCCGTGCCCGGGCGCCGCTCCACGTCCGCCCGGGTCCGGCTCTCCAGGACCACGCAGTCGATGTCCGCCCGGTGCAGCAGCCGGGCGAGGAGGAGTCCGGCGGGGCCTCCGCCGATGATGCCGACCTTCGTGCGCATGACGCGCCTCCCGAGGCGGGCGGTCCGCCGCCCTGTGCGTTCAGCCGTGCCCGTTCGGCCCTGCCCGCTCGGCCGCGTCCGGTCCGCCCGGGCCCGATCGGACCGGCCCGGTCAGCTCGACTCGCGGTGGACGATCCTGGCGCCCAGGACGTCGTGGGTGGTGGGGACCGACGCGGGGTCGCGCACCACGCGGTCGACCAGTTCCGCGAGGTGACGTCCGGACGGCAGCTCCAGGTGGACGGTGCTGAGGCGCGGCCGCAACAGCCGGCCGAGCATCAGGTCGTCGGCCCCGACCACGGCCGTCTCCCCGGGGATGCCGATGCCCTCGTCCTGGAGGGCCCGCATCACCAGCATCGCGTATTCGTCGTTGTACGCGAACACCGCGTCCAGACCGAGGGAGCGCCAGTCGCGTGCGAGCCGGGCGGCGGCCGCCTCGTCGTAGGCGAGCGGCAGCTCCGTGACCGTGGCCTCGGTGCCCTGCACCGCGCGGCGTACACCGGCCAGCCGGGGCTGGGAGAAGACCCCGAAGCCGGGCTCCTCGGGCACGACGACACCGATGCGGCGGCGGCCGCTCTCGACCAGGTGCCGGCCCGCGCTGTGGCCGACGCCCGCGTGGTCCAGGATCAACGCGTGGGCGCCCTCGACGGGTTCGGGGGTCAGGGTGACGACGGCCCTGGCGCCGGAGCGCTTGAGCACCGCCACCCCCTGCGGACCGATACCGACGCCGGGCACGATGACCGCGACCGGACGCAGCTCCGCCCAGGCACGGGCGGCGTCGTCGCCGCGCAGTCCGATGCCGCCGTGCTGCACGACGGTGTAGTCGAGCCGGCTGAGGGCCCACTGGATCTCGTTGATGAACTGGCTGTAGAGCGGGCCGACGGGAACGTTCGGGGTGGGCATCAGTACCAGGCGGCTGTGGCCGGCGCGCAGGCTGCGGGCCGCCGCGTGGGGTACGTAGCCGAGTTCCTTGGCCGCCTCGTGGACCCGGCGGCGGGTCGGCTCGCTGATACGGACGGCGCTGGTGTTGTTCAGGACGTAGCTGACCGTCGCGCGTGAGACACCCGCGAGCCGTGCCACGTCGGCGCTCGTGGGCACGGATCGCTGCAGGGGCGAGGGCGGGGCGGGCTCTTTCGGTATCTGCACCATGAGGAGGGCATCCTTGCAGAAGCGGTGAAGGTCGTTCCGGCCGGGGGACCGCCGACCGTGCGAGGCCCGGGTTCGGACCACCGATCTTTGTGGCTGGGCAGTTTGGCGAATGTGTTCGAAATCTGTTCAACCGGGCGGCCATTTCACGCCACCTCCACACGCGTGTGTCGGCCGTGTCCGTGCACAGTCGTGTGGCCTGCTTCCCGCTCCCGGCCGTTGGGCGGGCGACCGGCCCTCGTCCCGTGCCAGGGCGCGCCGGTGACGTGGCGGCACCTCGGTGTTCGGCCGAGGGTGGTGGCCGATCCGCTGGTCGGGGTCGGCGGTCGGGGAGCGGTCGCGTGCCTGGCCACGGCCGTGCGCCCGGTGCGCGCGGGACGCGCGCGGAGGTGGGCCCCGCCGGTGCCGCGACCGCCCGGCCGCGCTGCGGCACGGGGTGCCGCGACGCGAAAGCTATGGCGTGAACTATGTGTTCGACGCGGGTGCGGACACCGGCGCCGCGCCCGCCGGCCGCGCCGCTCGGGACGCGTGCGGACCACGCGGACCACGGCCCGCTGCGGACGCCTCCCGCACCACGCGGACCACGGCCCGCTCCGGACGGCTCCCGGGCCACCCGCCGGATGGCGGGCAAGCACCGCCGTACGACGGCGTCCTCGCGCTTGCCGCCGCGCCCATCATCACGGTACGAACCGTTGGCACACGTCGCGGTCCGCACCGCCGGCCACGCGTCGCGGTGCGCGGCGCGGACGCGGAACCCGCACGAGGAGAAGCCATGACCATGACCCCGCCCCCGTTCGATCCGGAGCTCGCGGCGGCCCTGGAAGCGATCAAGGACATGGTGCCGCGCGGGCTGACCATGGACGACATCCCGGCGATGCGCCAGGGCCCCGGCATCGCGCTGCTGGCCCAGCTCGACCTCACCATGGACGGGTTCTTCGAGGTCGAGGACCGGCTGGTGCCGGGCCCTCCGGGGGAGCCGGAGATCTCCCTGCTCATCTGCCGTCCGGCCGCTCCCGCGACCCCGGCGGCGCTGCCCGTGATCTACCACGTGCACGGCGGCGGCATGATCGTCGGCAACAACCGGGTCGGGGTGGACGCGCCGCTGGCGTGGGCGCGGGAGGTGGGCGCGGTCGTGGTGTCCGTGGAGTACCGGCTGGCACCCGAGCACCCGCATCCGGCGCCCGTCGAGGACGTCTACGCGGGGCTGCTGTGGACGGCCGGGCACGCGCACGAGTTCGGCGGCGACGCCGAGCGGATCATCATCGCGGGGGCGAGCGCGGGCGGGGGGCTGACCGCCGCGCTGGCGCTGCTCACGCGTGACCGGAAGGGGCCCCGGCCGATCGGGCAGGTGCTGCTGTGCCCGATGCTCGACGACCGCAACGACACGCCTTCCGCCCACCAGATGGCGGGGCGGGGGGTGTGGGACCGGACGGCCAACGAGACGGGGTGGACGGCGCTGCTCGGGGAGCGGCGCGGCGGGGACGAGGTGTCGGAGTACGCGGCGCCGGCGCGGGCCCTGGATCTGAGCGGGTTGCCTCCGGCGTTCCTGGACGTGGGGTCGGCGGAGACGTTCCGGGACGAGGTCGTGGCGTACGCGTCCCGGTTGTGGCAGGCGGGTGGGGTCGCGGAGTTGCATGTGTGGCCCGGGGGGTTCCACGGGTTCGACGGGTTCGCGCCGCAGGCGGCGGTGTCGCGGGAGTGCCGGGAGGCGCATGTGCGGTGGGTTCGGCGGTTGCTCGGGGAGTGAGGGGGCTTCCCGTCCTCAGCAGGGGCTGCGCACCTTCGACCCCCGGACGTCCGTCCGGTGGGGGCTGGTCGCGCAGTTCCCCGCGCCCCTGGAGAGCAGGGGCTGCGCCCACCGCTCTCCAGACCGTCACCGCTCTCCCGCCCGGCGGGGCCATGGCGCACTATGAGGCGTATGAAAGAGCTGGCGGGGCGGCTGACCGCGGTGGATCCGGATGCCGGGGCCGCCGTGCGGGTCATCGCCTACTTCGACACGCTGGCCGAGGCGCGGGCCGGGCTGGAGGCCCTGGTGCGCGGCGCGGCCGTGCTGGCCGGGTGTCCCGCGCGCCTCGTCGACGCGGAGCGGCACGTGCGGGTGCGGGTCGAGACCGACGGGCGGCGCCACGACACCGGCCCGCCGCAGGACCCGGGCTGGCCGTCCGCCCCGCTCGTGCCGGGCGGTGCGCCCGCGCTGTGGCTGGAGCGGGCCGGGGGCGGTGAGCCGAGTGTGGTGGACGCGGTCATCCTGGAGCGGGCCGCCGGGGCGCTGCGGGTGGTGCTGGACCGCACCCGTGGCCGGGCGCCCCTCTCCCCCGCCGACGACCCGGCGCTCGTGGAGACCGTGCTCGACCCCTCCGCCGACGAGGGGGCCCGGCTGCACGCGGCCCGGCGCCTCGGCCTGGACGACCGGGCCACCCGGGTCCGCGCCGTCGCCCCGCTGGGCGGCCGTCCCCGCGTTCTGCGTGTGCGCGGGGGCCGGGTCGGCGAGGACGAGCTGCCCGCCGGGCGGGTCGGGGTCGGGCCGGAGGTGGCGGTGCTGGGGCTGCCAGGGTCGTGGGCCGAGGCGCGGACGGCGTTGCGGTTCACCGCCGAGGGCACCGCACAGGACCCCGGTGAACGCGTGGTGCACGCCGACGACCTCGGCGGGATCGCCCTGCTCGCCGGGCTGATCGCGCCGGGGGCCGAACCGCCGCCGGACGTACGGGACCTGGAGCGGGCCGCGGCGGACGCGCCCTGGATGCTCGCCACGCTCCACGCGGTCGCCACGACCGCGAGCCTGCGGGCGGCGGCCGGTGGCGTCAACGTCCACCACTCCACCCTCCAGGACCGGCTGACCCACGCGGAGGCGGTCCTCGGCTGGCCGGTGCGCACGCCCCGGGGACGGCTCCGGCTGCATCTGGCCCTCACCCTGCGGCACCTGGCCCGCGGCGGCTGAGCCCCCGGCCGCCCGCACGAATCGCCGCCCTCGTCAGGCAAGTCGTCCACGCCGTACCGTCGCGCCCGCGCGGACATTACCGTTCGGTAGAAATCCTGCTTCCGGAGGTGTTCCGTATGGATGTCGACCGTGCGCCGGGTCTCGTGGAGTGTGCTCGGGCACTGGCGGCCGGGGAGGTGACCTCGCGGGCGCTCGTGGAGCGGACGCTCGCCCGGATCGAGGCGAGCCAGGGGACGGTGAACGCGTTCCGGCGGGTGCGGGCCGAGGCGGCGCTGACGGAGGCCGACGCGGCGGACAGGGAGCTGGCGGAGGGCGGCCGGCGGCCGCTGCTCGGCGTGCCGGTGGCGGTGAAGGACGACATGGACGTGGCGGGCGAACCGACCGCGTTCGGCTGCCGGGGCGAGTTCCCCTCGCTCCCGGAGGACGGCGAGGCCGTACGGCGGCTGCGCGCGGCCGGGGCGATCGTCGTGGGCAAGACCAACACGTGCGAGCTGGGACAGTGGCCGTTCACGGAGGGGCCGGCCTTCGGGGCCACCCGCAATCCCTGGCACCCGGACCACACCCCGGGCGGCTCCTCCGGCGGTTCCGCGGCGGCCGTGGCCGCGGGGATCGTCCCGGCCGCGCTGGGCTCGGACGGCGCCGGATCGGTGCGCATCCCCGCCTCCTGGACGCACCTCGTCGGCATCAAGCCCCAGCGCGGCCGCATCTCGACCTGGCCGCACGCGGAGTCCTTCCAGGGCATCACCGTCAACGGCACCCTCGCCCGCACGGTGGCCGACGCCGCGCTCCTGCTGGACGCGGCGAGCGGCAACCACGAGGGCGACCTGCACCGGCCCGCCCCCGTGGACGCCTCGGCCGCCGTCGGCCGGGACCCGGGGCGGCTCAGGATCGCCCTGTCCCTCAAACCGCCCTTCACGGCGCTGCCCGCGCGGCTCGACCCCCGGGTGCGGGAGCGGGTGCGGGCGGTGGCGGAACGGCTCGCCGCGCTCGGGCACGAGGTGGAGGAGGCGGAGCCCCGGTACGGGCAGATCGGGCTGACCTTCATTCCGCGCGCCACCGCCGGCATCGCCGAACGGGTGGGTGCCGTCGCCGAGCGGGAACTCCTCGACCCGCGCACCCTGGAGGCCGCCCGCCTCGGCCGGCTGCTCGGCGGGGCGCCGCTGCGGCTGGCCCGGCGCGCCGAGTTCGCCCTGCACCGGCGGATCGGCGCGCTCTTCCGGTCGTACGACGTGGTGCTGGCGCCGACCACCGCCGCTCCCCCGCCGCGCATCGGCTCCATGCTGAACCTCGGCGGGTTCGGTACCGACCGCGCGATGATCGCGGCCTGCCCGTACGCGTGGCCGTGGAACGTGCTGGGCTGGCCCGGCGTCAACGTACCGGCGGGGTTCGTGGACGACGGACTGCCGGTGGGCGCCCAGTTGCTCGGCCCGGCGGACAGCGAGCCCCTTCTGCTGTCGCTGGCCGCGCAGTTGGAGGCGGACCAGCGCTGGCACGAGCGGTGGCCGCCGCGCCGGAGCACCGCGGACTCCCCCGCGGTCTGAGTGTGCCGGACGCGGGCGGGCGGGTTCGGCGCCCGCCCGCGACCCGTACGCTGTGACCATGGACGAAGCGTCGATGGTCGGGCTGATGGGACGGGTGACCGGCGCGGTCGGTCCCGGGCTCGTCGGCGAGGTGATCGTCCGGGTACGGGGCGGCGCCGAGCACTTTCTCGCCTACCCCGCCTCCGCGAAGGACCGGATCGCACCGGGGACGCTCGTGATGGTGATGGAGTACCTGCCGCCCCGGACGGTGTACGTGTCGGCCGCGTACGACAGTTGACGGCCCGTCGGGCCGCCCGCGGCGCGGTGTGTCGGCCTTCGGGAACCGGTTCGCATCAGGACTGCAACAACGGCCCCTCGCGCCCTGTACCGCCGCCGGGCCACGCGGGACACTCCCGACGTTCGGTGCCGTGAGGGCACCTGGCCAGAGGGGGTGGGCCGATGTTCGTCGGCATCATCGCGGGGGCGACCGTAGCGGTCGCAGTGGTACTGATCAGTCTCTTCAAGCTCATGTGGCGTGTCGCCGAACCGAACGAGGCTCTGATCATCTCCGGTTCCAAGCACAAGATGGAGGGCCTCACGGATGGCATGAACTTCCGTATCGTCACCGGGCGCGGCACCCTCGTCCTGCCCGGTATGCAGGCGGTGCGCAAGCTCTCCCTCGATCTGAACCAGACCGAACTGGCCGTGGAGTGCGTGACGTTCCAGGGCATTCCGCTGAAGATCCGGGGCGTCGTCATCTTCAAGGTGGGCGACGACTTCGTCTCCATCGCCAACGCGGCGCGCCGCTTCCTCGGCCAGCAGAAGCGGGTGTCGGAGCGGGTGCACAACGTGTTCGCCGGTCATCTGCGGTCCATCGTGGGCGGGTTGACGGTCGAGGACATGATCCGGGACCGCGAGAAGCTGACCGGCCAGACCCGGGCCGCGTGCGGCACGGAGATGGAGAAACTGGGCCTGATCGTCGACTCGCTGCAGATCCACGAGATCGAGGACCCGACCGGCTACATCAAGAACATGGCCATGCCGCACGCGGCGGCCGTGCAGCGGGACGCCCGGATCGCGCAGGCCGAGGCCAACCGGCTCGCCACCGAGGCCGAGCAGCAGGCCGCGGCACGTATGGCGGAGGCCACCCGGGACAGCGAGATCCTCCAGGCCGGCTACCAGGCCGAGCGGGACAACGCCTCCGCGAAGGCCAAGCAGGCCGGTCCGTTGGCCGAGGCGGCAGCCCTGCAGGAGGTCGTCGTCCAGGAGACGCGGGTCGCGGAGCTGGCGGCGGCCCGGCGCGAGCAGCAACTGCAGGCGGACGTGCGCAAGCCGGCCGACGCCAAGGCCTACGAGAAGCGGACCCTCGCCGAGGCCGAGCGCGACGCCCGGATCTCCGCCGCGCAGGCCAAGGCCAAGGAGACCGAGCTGGCGGCCGCCGCGGAGGCGACCGCGACCCAGCTGACCGGTGAGGCCGAGGCCGCGGCCCGGCAGGCCAAGGGCATCGCCGCCGCCGAGGCCACGCGCGCGAAGGGGCTCGCGGAGGCCGAGGGCATCAAGGCACGGGCCGCCGCGCTGGCCGAGAACCAGGAGGCGGTGATCGCGCAGCAACTGGCCGAGCAGTGGCCGGAGATCGTGCAGGCGGGCGCCTCCGCGTTCGGCAACGTCGACAACATGGTGCTGCTCAACGGGGCCGACGGGATGGCGGACATGTTCGCCAAGGCCCTCACGATGGGCGGGACGGGGCTCGGCCTGGCCCGGCAGCTGCTGTCCTCGATGAACAACCCCAACGGCGCCTCCGCGGGGGTCAACGGGGTGCCGGTGGAGAAGGTGGCCGTGGAGAAGGTGCAGGTCGACAGGGAGTCGTAGCGCGGTGACGCGGCGGTGGCCGTCGGCCACCGGGCCCGCGCCCCCGGCGGGGCGCGGGTTAGCGTGTGCGCTGTGACTTCCTTCGCCGAGCAGGACGTGCCGGGGCGCCACGGGCCCACCGCCACCACCGAGGCCGATCCCCGTGACGTCGGGCGGGTGCGCACCGAGTACGCGCCCGCGCACGACGGGGATCCGGACCCCGGGGAGATCGTGTGGACCTGGGTGCCGTTCGAGGAGAACGACGGACGGGGCAAGGACCGTCCCGTGCTCGTCGTGGCCAGGGAGGCAGCGGGGACCCTGCTCGCCGTGCAGCTGTCGAGCAAGCGGCACGACGGCGACCGGGAGTGGGTCCCGATCGGGAGCGGGCCGTGGGACCGGTCCGGGCGGGATTCCTGGGTGGACGTGGACCGGGTGCTGCGGCTGCACGAGGCGGGGATGCGGCGGGAGGCCTGCGCGCTGGACCGGATGCGGTTCAACTCCGTCGTGCTGCGGTTGCGGGAGCGGTACGGCTGGCGGTAGGCCGCCGCTCAGGAACCCCGGCTGAACTCTCGTTCGAACGCGCCGCGGACCGCCGCGCCCCTGGTACGGTCCAGCACGCCGAACACGACGTGCGCGAAGGCGCCCTCGAACCTGCCGCCGTCCCTGAGCAGGGCCCTGAACGCCGCCGCCACCTGGGCCGGGTCGTTGCCGAACACCCCGCAGCCCCAGGCGCCCAGGACCAGCCGGCGGTAGCCGTGCGCCGCCGCCGTCTCCAGGACGCGTTCCGCGCGGCCGGCCAGGGCGCGGGGCAGCTCGGCGGCGCGCTCCGGAGCCGTACGCCGGACGACGGAGGCGTTGGGGGCCGCGGAGGTCAGGAAGCCGGCCGTGTACGGGGTGTCGAGGAGGGTGCCGCGGTCGTCCCGGAAGACGGGGACGGCGGGTGAGTGGATGACGCGGTCCGTGTAGAACGGGTCGCGGTGGGCCCGGTGGTGGGCGTAGAAGGCGGGAGCCTCCCGGACGCAGGTGTAGAGCGCGGAGGCCCGGCAGAGGGCCTCCTCCTGCGCCTGGGCGCCGTTCAGATAGCCGCCGCCGGGATTGCGGGCCGAGGAGAAGTTGAGGACGGCCACCGGGGCGGTGTCGGCCGCCGTCAGACGGCGGGCGGCCTCCAGGCTGCTCTCGCCGGTGACCTCGACGGCCGATCGCACCGGGCCGGCCCGGGGAGTCCCGACCGGGTCGGGGCCGTGCAGCCGGGTGCCCGCACGTGCGGCGGCCACGTCGTCCGCGATGGACACCCGGTGACCGGAGGGCGCGCGATAGTGCCCGGCCGCGACGATGTCCTCGGTCTCCCGAGCGATTCCCCGCAGACGCGCGCTCACGCCGCCACCCCCGTGTGCGGCGCGGGCGCCGCCTTCTCCCCCGTCGTGCTCATGGGCGCATCCTGGGCGATGCTGGTGAAGGACCGCAACGGAATTTCCTCGTGTGAACGGCCGGGAACGGGAAAGGGAAGGGGTGCCCGAAGATCCCGGGAACGGGGATCGTCGATCCGCATTGCCACGATGTGTCCCCTTGTGCGAAAGCGGCGCGAGGGTTTGGGTGGGACGAGCGCCACCGGCCCCGCCCCACCGGGTGCGGACCGGGGGCTCGACCGACGAGATTGACATATCAGGAGGATCCCGACATGTCAGATTCGCTGAGTGACTGTACGGAGCCGCGCTCCCCGGTCACCGAGGCGGAGGTGGAGGCCCTGGTACGGGGCATCTGCTTCAAGACCGGTCCACCCCGGACCCTGGGTGTCGAGCTGGAATGGCACGTCCACGAGCTGCGCGACCCGCGGCTCCCGGCAACACCCGCACGACTCGCAGCGGCCTACGCCGCACTGCGGACGCTGACCCTGAACTCGCCGCTGACCGTCGAGCCCGGCGGCCAGCTGGAGCTCAGTTCGGCACCGGCCGCCTCCCTGACGGAGTGCATCGACTCCGTCTCGGCCGACCTCGCCGCCGTACGCGCCACCCTGCGCGAGGCGGACCTCGGCATCAGCGGTTACGGCCACGAACCCTGGAACCCCCCGACCCGCTACCTCCACGAGCCCCGGTACGACGCGATGGAGATCTATCTCCGGCGTTTCGGGCCCGAGGGGCTGGCCATGATGTGCTCGACCGCGTCCGTGCAGGTGTGCCTCGACGCCGGGTACGAGGAGCCCGGCCCCCTCGGCCACCGGCGGCGCTGGTGGCTGGCGCACCAGCTCGGAGCCGTCCTGGTGGCCGCGTTCGCGCACTCCCCGCTGGCGCGCGGCCGGGTGACCGGCCTGCGTTCGACGCGGCAGGCGCTGTGGGCGGCGATGGACCCGGGCCGGACGACCGCGCCGGACCTCGACGGCGACCCGCGCGAGGCCTGGGCACGGCTGGTGCTGGACGCGCCGGTGATGTGCGTCCGGGCCGACGAAGGCCCCTGGGGCGTGCCCGGGGCGATGACGTTCCGGGAGTGGACCGGAACCGACAACCCGCCGAGCCGCGCCGACCTCGACTACCACCTGACGACCCTGTTCCCGCCGGTGCGCCCGCGCGGCCATCTGGAGCTGCGCATGATCGACGCCCAGCCCGGCGAGGACGGCTGGATCGTGCCGCTCGCGGTGACGACGGCCCTGTTCGAGGACCCGGAGGCCGCGGAGATCGCGTACCGGACCGTCAAGCCGCTCGCGGAGCGGGCGGGTTCGCAACCGCCACCGCGCAATCCGCTCTGGGAGGCGGCCACCCGTGACGGTCTGACCGACCCGGACCTGCGGGAAGCGGCGGCCGTCTGCTTCGCCGCGGCGGCCGAGGCCCTGCCCCGGCTGGGCGCGGGCACCGAGGTACTGGACGCGGTCGCGGCGTACACCGACCGCTATGTGGCCCGGGGCCGCTGCCCCGCCGACGATCTGCTGGACCTGTTGCACGGGAAGGACATCCCCGCATGACCGCACCCCGGACACCGGCCCCGACGGCCGGCGCCGACCCCGAGATACTCCGGGAGCGCGCGCTGGCCGCCCTGACCACGGCCCGGGCCCGCACCGCGCTCCTGACGACCGCAGTCGACGAACCCGATCTCACCGCCCAGCACTCGCCGCTGATGTCCCCGCTGGTCTGGGACCTCGCCCACATCGGCAACCAGGAGGAGCTGTGGCTGCTGCGCAACGTCGCCGGGCGTGAGGCGATGCGGCCCGAGATCGACGGCCTGTACGACGCCTTCGAGCATCCGCGCGCGGCACGGCCCTCGCTGCCGCTGCTCGCGCCGGAGGAGGCCCGGCAGTACCTGCACGAGGTGCGCGGACGGGCGCTGGACGTGCTGGAGAGCGCCGACTTCCACGGCACCCGGCTCACCGACGCGGGCTTCGCCTTCGGCATGATCGCCCAGCACGAACAGCAGCACGACGAGACGATGCTGATCACCCATCAGCTGCGGCAGGGCCCGGCCGTGCTGTCGGCGCCGGATCCCGAGCCCGTACCGCTGTTCACGGGACCGTCCGAAGTGCTGGTGCCCGGCGGGGAGTTCACCATGGGCACCTCGACCGAGCCGTGGGCGCTGGACAACGAGCGGCCGGCGCACCGCCGGAGCGTCCCGGCGTTCCACATCGACACGACGCCCGTGACGAACGGCGCCTACCAGGCGTTCATCGCGGACGGCGGCTACGACGACGCACGCTGGTGGACCGCCGAGGGCTGGGACCACATCCGCGCCCACGGCATCCACGCGCCGCTGTTCTGGCGGCGCGACGGCCGGCAGTGGCTGCGGCGGCGTTTCGGTGTCACGGAGGTCGTGCCGGCCGAGGAGCCGGTGCTGCACGTGTGCTGGTACGAGGCGGACGCGTACGCCCGCTGGGCGGGTCGCCGACTGCCCACCGAGGCCGAGTGGGAGAAGGCCGCCCGGCACGACCCGGTCACCGGCCGCTCGACCCGCTACCCGTGGGGCGACGCCGACCCGGCGCCGGAACACGCCAACCTCGGACAACGCCATCTGCGCCCGGCCCCGGCCGGCAGCTATGCGGCGGGGGAATCGCCGCTGGGCGTACGGCAGTTGATCGGCGATGTCTGGGAGTGGACGTCGAGCGACTTCCTGCCCTACCCGGGGTTCTCGGCGTTCCCGTACAAGGAGTACTCGGAGGTGTTCTTCGGCCCCGAGCACAAGGTGCTGCGCGGCGGTTCGTTCGCCGTGGACCAGGTGGCGTGCCGGGGGACGTTCCGCAACTGGGACTATCCGATCCGGCGGCAGATCTTCAGCGGGTTCCGCACGGCCCGCGACGCCACCCCGGAGGCCGTCTGATGTGCCGGCACATCGCCTGCCTCGGCACCACCGACCTGCCGCTCGGCAGGGTCCTGGTGGACCCGCCGCACGGTCTGTTCCGGCAGTCGTGGGCACCCCGGCGGCAGCGGTACGGGACGGTCAACGCCGACGGGTTCGGGGTCGGCTGGTACGCGCAGGGCGACCCGGTGCCGGGGCGCTACCGGCGGGCCGGGCCGATCTGGGGCGACCAGTCCTTCGCGGACCTCGCCCGGGTGGTCCGCACCGGGGCGCTGCTGGCCGCCGTCCGGGACGCGACGGTGGCCGGCGCGGACGACGAGGCCGCGGCGGCGCCGTTCTCGGCCGGGCCCTGGCTGTTCAGCCACAACGGGGCGGTGGCCGGGTGGCCCCGGTCCCTGGCGCCGCTCGTGGCCTCGCTGCCGGCCGTCGAGGTGCTGTCGATGGAGGCCCGCAACGACTCCGCGCTCGTGTGGGCCCTGGTCCTGAACCGGCTGCGGGCCGGTGACCCGGAGGGCCAGGCGCTGGCCGACACGGTCCTGGAGGTCGCCCGGGCGGCTCCCGGGTCGCGGCTCAACCTGCTGCTGACGGACGGCGAGACGATCGCCGCGACCGCCTGGGGCGACACGCTGTGGTACCTCACCGGGCCCGGCCTGGGCACGGTCGTGGCATCCGAGCCGTACGACGACGATCCGCACTGGGTGGAGGTCCCGGACCGCACGCTGCTCGCGGCGAGCCGCACGGACGTCCTGCTCACCCCGCTCAAGGAGCCGGAGGAAGCCGCCGGCCACAACGACCACGCCCCGTCATCCGCACATCCGAAGGAGCCCCCTGCGTGAGCCCGTTCCTTCTCACCCGCACCCTGCCGGAGGACGCCACGGACGCGGCGCTGCGCGCCGACGTCCTGGACGGTCTGACCCGCACCCCGAAGACCCTGCCGCCCAAGTGGTTCTACGACGCCCGCGGCAGCGAACTGTTCGAGCGGATCACCGAGTTGCCCGAGTACTACCCGACCCGTGCCGAGCGCGAGATCCTGGTCGGCCGGGCGGGCGAGATCGCCGCGGCGAGCGGCGCGCGCACCCTGGTCGAGCTGGGGTCCGGCTCGTCCGACAAGACCCGGCACCTGCTGGACGCGATGCCCGGCCTGCACACCTACGTGCCGGTCGACGTCAGCGAGAGCGCGCTGCGGCAGGCCGGCGAGGCGCTGGTCGCCGAGCGGCCGGGGCTGAACGTGCACGCCCTGATCGCCGACTTCACCGCCGGGCTCGACCTGCCCGGGACCCCGGGGCCCCGGCTGGTGGTGTTCCTGGGCGGCACGATCGGCAATCTGGTGCCCGCGGAGCGCGCCGCGTTCCTGGCCGCCGTACGGGCGCTGCTGGCGCCGGGTGACGCGCTGCTGCTGGGCACGGACCTGGTCAAGGACGAGGCGGTGCTGGTCGCCGCGTACGACGACGCGGCCGGGGTGACCGCCGAGTTCAACAAGAACGTGCTGAACGTGGTGGACCGGGAGCTGGGAGCGGACTTCGACCCCGACGCCTTCGACCATGTCGCCCTCTGGAACGCCGAGTGCGAATGGATCGAGATGCGGCTGCGGTCCCGTACGGCGCAGACCGTGAAGATCCCCGCGCTGGATCTGGCGGTGGATTTCGAGGCCGGGGAGGAGCTGCGGACCGAGGTGTCCGCGAAGTTCAGGAGGGAGGGGGTGCGGGCGGAACTGGCTTCCGCAGGGATGGAGTTGACCCACTGGTGGACGGATGAACAGGGCCGGTTCGCGCTGTCCTTGAGCCGAGCGGGGTAGCGCGCGGCGGTTTGGCGGGGGGTGCGTTGTCGGGTGCGGGTGCGTGGGGGCTGGTCGCGCAGTTCCCCGCGCCCCTGAAAGCCCAGGCCCCTGCGGGCCTGGCATGCGATGGCCCTGCGGGCCTGAAAGCCAACGGTCCTGCAGGTCTGAAAAGCATGGGGCGCAGCCCCTGCTTTTCAGGGGCGCGGGGAACTGCGCGAGAAGCCCCACCGGCCCCGCACCCGAACACGCACCCCCACCCACCCCGGCCCCCCTCGCGAACCGGCGGAGCCTGAGGCACCGTGGAAGAACCTGTGGCGCATCGGCCACGATGGAGCTCGCGACAAGGAGAACCCGCATGACCGACCATGTGTACCGGGTCACCGAGATCGTCGGCAGTTCGGACGAGAGCGTCGACCACGCCATCCGCAACGGCGTCGCCCGCGCCGCCCAGACGCTGCGCAACCTGGACTGGTTCGAGGTGACACAGGTCCGGGGGCACATCGAGGACGGACAGATCGCGCACTACCAGGTGGGCCTGAAGGTCGGCTTCCGGCTGGACGACGAGACCGGCTGACCGGCCGCCCGGCCCGGCCGAAGGGCCGGCCGAAGGGCCGGCCGAGAGGGGGCGGACGCTCAGGTCCGCCCCTCCCCCTCCTGCGCCTCCTTCAGCGCCGCGGAGTCCGCGGCCCAGCGCGCCCGTACGACCTTGAAGCCCGCCCGCTCCGCGTCCGCGCAGACGAGTTCGTCGTCGTCCACCAGGACACGGATCTCACGGGTCCGGGCGAGATCCCGGAGGGTCTCCAGCTTCGTGCGGCGGGCGGGCCTGCGGTCGTTGTCGCGGCGCATCCGGATCCGGCCCTCGGGCAGCCCGTGCGCGGCGAGCCAGTCGACGGTGTCGCGGCGGCAGCGCTCGGGCCGCCCGGTCAGATACAGGACCTCGCACTCCCGGGCGCTCTCCCGCGCCAGCGCGACCCCTTCGGCCAGCGGCGGATCCTGCGGCGCGGCGGCGAAGAACGCGTTCCAGTCGCGCGGCTTCCGCTCCAGGAACCGCTGCCGGTGCGCGGTGTCGGCGAGGGTGTTGTCCAGGTCGAAGACGGCGAGGGGCCGGTCGTTGTCGGTCACCGCACCAGCCTAGGCAGGCCTGGGCGGCAGATGACTCGTGTCGCCCGTTGTCGCTTCACACAACAAACACGAACTCCGCCCGTAGCTTTAGGTTTCAAGCGTTACGCTCGTCGCCTCTCCCCCCACACAGCACAGGAGAACAGGCGTGCCTGACGGCGAAATCATCGTGATCGGCGGCGGATACGGGGGCATTCGCCTCGCCAGACAGCTGGACGAGGTCGCACGGGTCACCCTCGTGGACCGCAAGGAGGTCTTCTTCCACCGCATCGCCGCACTGCGCGCGGGCGTGCACGAGGCGTGGACGACGACGCCCTTCATCCCGTACGACCGGCTGCTGCGCAACGGCCGGGTCGTGACGGGCAAGGCGGTCGGGATCGACACCGCCGAGCGGCAGGTGACGCTCGCGACGGGCGAGCGGCTGCCGTACGACGTGGTCGTGATCGCGACCGGGGCGGACTATCCGGAGCCGGCCCGCTTCCTCGGCACCACCACCGAGGAGGCGGGCAAGACGTTCGCCGCGCACCAGGAGAACGTGGCCGCCGCCGAGCACGTCCTGGTCGTCGGCGGCGGGCCGGGCGGCGTGGAACTCGCCGCCGAGGTACGGCTGGCCCGGCCCGACGCGCGGGTCACCCTCGCGCACGCCGGGTCCGAGCTGCTCAGCTCCACGGGCAGCAAGTGGGCCGGACGGCGGGCCCTGGCGTGGCTGGAGGCGCACGACGTGGAGGTGCGGCTCGACTCGTTCGTCTCCCCCGGGCCCGACTTCGGCACCTACCGGGACGGGCGGGGCGGTCTCATCGAGGCCGACCTGTCGTTCTGGGCCAACGGCACCACGCCCAACACGCTCTGGCTGCGGCTGGCCGGGCACGGGGACTGGCTCAACCCGGCGGGACACGTCAAGGTCGACGGGACACTGCGGGTCGGCGGACACCTCGACGTGTTCGCGGTAGGTGACGTCAACGACGTCAGCGAACTGAAGCTGTCCCCCGTCGCGTTCGCCCAGGCGGACGTCGCCGCGCACAACATCCGTGCGCATCTGGCGAGTTCGGGCAGACACCGCAAGGAGCCGCGGTCGTACCGGCCGATCCGGCGGACTCCGCTGATCGTGCCGCTCGGGCCGGCCGACGGCATCACGCTCGTGCCGGTGCCGGGGGGCGAGACGGCGGTGCTCGGCGGCCGTACGTCCACGCTGGCGAAGGCGAAGACGCTGATGACGCCGTACATCAGGAAGCAGCTCGGGTACTCGGCCTGAGGGGTGGGCGCGGCAGGGGTGGAGCGGGCCGGGGCATTTTTCGATCGAGCCGGCCCTCACTCGCCCCGGGCCGCGCCCGTCTGTTCCTGCTCCCCCAACTCGTTGGCATGGGCGAGGAAGTCGTCCACCATCCGGTGGAAGAGTCCCGCCAGCTGCCGCAGTTCCTCGGGCGACCACTCGGACAGCGCCATCTGCATACCGCGCACGCCCGCCTCGCGGATGCGGTCGATCGCCCGCCCGCCGGCCGCCGTCAGCTCGATGCGCTGGGCGCGCCGGTCGTCCGGGTCGGGGACCCGGGTGACGTGACCGGTCTTCTCCAGTTGCTGGACCTGGCGGGTGACGTGGGACGCCTCGACTCCGAGGCGGTTGGCCAGCTCCCCCGGCCGCAGCGGCTCGGAGTCGGCGATCTGCCGCAGCAGGGCCACAGCGGCCCGGTCCAGCGGCACCCCGGCCAGGCTCATCAGGCGCTCATGGGCCCGGGCCCGGGTGCTGAGGTAGGTGATGCGCGTGAGGGCTCGCTCGATCTCGATCACTTCCGGGGAAGCGGAGTCCGGGGGTGGTGAGGGGGACATACGATCCACTTTACCATCTTGTTGCCTAACTCAAGTAAATTCACCCCTCCGTGCGGCCCACCGACTTCCGGGTCAGCCGCAGCACCGTTCCCTCGCCGTCGGCGGACAGCAGGAGGGTTCCGTCCGGCGCCGTCGCGAGGCCCGCGAAGCGGCGCGCCAGACCGGGCATGACGTCCGCGAACAGCGCGGGTTCCGTGCGGGGGACGATCCCCGGGGGCGGCCCGACGGGCAGGTCCTCCGCCTCGGTCCGCGACGCCCCCGAGACGAGGGAGACCGACCGCAGTCTGCGGGGCCCGGCCTCCACCACGAAGAGTTCCGAGTCCAGGACCGCCAGCCCCTGCGGTGAGCCGAGCCCTTCCGCGACGACGGCCGTGGCCCCGTCCGTCCCGATCCGGAGCACCGTGCCGAGCCGCTCCTCGCTGACGTAGAGCCGGCCCTCCGCGTCGAACACCACGTCCGTGGGCCGGTCGAGCCCTTCGGCGAGCACGGTCACGGAGCCGGGGCCGTCCCCGTCCCCGAGGGCGAGGACCCGGCCCGCGCCGGTCTCCGCGACCACGAGCGCGCCGTCGGGCCCGACCGCGATGCCGAGGGGGCGGTCCAGCCCCCGCGCCCGTTCGCGGACGACACCGCTCACGGTGTCGTAGGTACGTACCGTGCCGAACTGCGAGGTGTGGTGCAGCAGATGGCCCTCGGCGGTGATGCCGTGGGCGAAGGGCAGCAGGAGACGGGTCAGCACAGCGTCGGACCCCGGCCGCGGGGCCGCGCCGGGCGGCTCGCCCCCGTCGACGGCCGCCGGGCTCGCGAGGCGGTAGTGGTCGGCGGCGTGGACCGTGCCGCCGAGGTCGACGGTCACCCCGTAGGGGCCGCCGAAGCCGCGGCGCACGATCTCACGGGTGCGGCCGTCGGGGTGCAGCTCGGTGATGCCGCCGGCGGCGTAACTGGAGACGAACATGCGGTTCTCGTCGTCGAAGGCCGCGTTGTCCAGGCCCGTCAGACCGCTGGGCCGGAGTGTGCGGGTCCCGCTGCCGTGCAGGTCGATCCGGGTGACGATGCCCTCGACGCCCCGGGACAGGACGTGCAGGACGCCCCCTCGGTCGAAGCGGACGGCCACCGGTTCGTGCACGTCCTCGGCCACCACCTCGGGCGTACCGCCGTCCGGCGGGATGCGCCAGACCTGGGCGGTGATCATGTGCGGGTAGTAGATGTGGCCGTCGGGGCCGAGCTGCATCGCGTTGCCGAGCGCCAGGCCGTCCGTGAGCACCACCGGTTCGCCGCCGTCCGGAAACAGCTCCAGCAGACGGCCGCCCGGTCTCATCTCGTTGACGAACAGGCGGTTCCCGACGCACATGATGCCGTTCGGGTTGGTCGCCTCCTCGCTGACCAGGGTGTACTCCCCCGTCGGCGTCCGGCGCCACACCCGGCCCGGCACCAGGTCGGCCACGTACATCGAGCCGTCCGCGCCGAAGGCGAGATCGTCCGGCGACTGCACCGGACCGTCCATGGGCACGACGACCTCGACGTCCCCGGTGGCCGGGTCGACGGCACTGATCTGCCCGGCGAGGAACTGCGCCACGTACAGCCGCCCGTCCGGACCGAACGCGACGCCGTTCGAACCCCACAGCGGACTGGGCGGGTTGAGCCGCCGTGCCCGCCAACGGGCGCTGCTGGTACGGAGTTCGCCGCTCTCGTCGTACCGGCTGCCCCGCGGCGCCGGGGCCGCTCCGGAGCCGGTCACGCGCTCTCCCGCCCCACGTGCTCGGCACCGACGAGCACGTCGTCCATGCCGCCGTCGGCGCGCCAGCGCCGGAGCAGTTCGTGGAAGGCGACCGGGCCGTCGCCGTACGCCTCGCTGCGCTGCCGGGGCCGGCCCTCGTTGTTGTAGTAGCCGGGTGTGCACTCCGCCTGGAACCGGTACAGGTCGGCGGCCTTCTCCCGGACGGTGGCCACCCAGGCGGCCTCGGCCTCCGCGGTCGGCTCGACGTACCGGGCGCCGCGCCTGCGGGCCTCGGCGACGACCTCACCGACGTGGATCGCCTGCTGGTCGAGGATGTGGACGTAGTTGACCGCGCTGGCGTTCTGCAGGGGGCCCAGCTGGAAGAGGTTGGGGAAGCCGTGGCTGTAGAAGCCGTGGAGCGTCCTCGGGCCGGCCGTCCGCCAGGTCTCCAGCAGACCGGCGCCGCCGCGGCCGTACGCCGGGAGCCGGCCGGACAGCAGACCCGAGACGCCGACCTCGAAGCCGGTGGCGAAGACGACGCAGTCCACCTCGTGGGCGACCCCGCCGACGACCACGGCCTTCTCGGTGATCCGCTCGACGCCGTGGGTGTCGGCCGTGTCCACGAGGGTGACGTTGGGCCGGTTGAAGGTCTGCAGGTACTGGTCGCTGAAGGTGGGCCGCTTGCACATGTAGCGGTACCAGGGCTTCAGCTTCTCGGCGGTCTCCGGGTCCTCGACGATCGCCGCGACCCGGTCGCGCAGCTCGTTCATCTTCTGGAAGTCGGCGATCTCGTAGGCCCGTTCACGCTCCTGGGCGGGTACGTCCGCGTACGCGTCGGTCGGGATGAGCTTCTCCTGGAGGCGGGCGCTGCTGGTCCAGGCGTCGTTCACCAGGTCCGTGCCGGCCCGTACACCGGTGACGGTCCGCAGGAAGTTGTCCATGCGCCGCGCCTGCCAGCCGGGAGTGAGCGTCTTCGCCCACTCCGGGTCGGTGGGGCCGTTGCCGCGTACGTCGACCGTCGAGGGGGTGCGCTGGAAGACGTACACGTGGGCGGCGTCGGCCGCGAGGTGGGGGACGACCTGGATGGCGGTGGCACCGGTGCCGATGACGGCCACCCGCTTGTTGGCGAGCCCGGTCAGCCCTCCGTCGGCGTCTCCTCCGGTGTAGTCGTAGTCCCAGCGGCTGGTGTGGAAGGTGTGGCCCTCGAAGGTGTCGATGCCGGGGATGCCCGGCAGCTTCGGCTGACTGAGCGTGCCGCTGGAGACGACGACGTAGCGGGCCCGGATGCGGTCGCCGCGGTCGGTGGCGACGATCCACTCCAACTCGCTCTCGTCCCACCGCAGTTCGGTGGCAACCGTCTGGAAGCAGGCGTCGCGGTAGAGGTCGAAGTGGCGGCCGATGGCGCGGGTGTGCTGCCGGATCTCCTCGCCCGGCGCGTACTTCCAGCGGGGGACGTAGCCCAGTTCTTCGAGGAACGGGAGATAGATGTACGACTCGATGTCGCAGTGGATGCCGGGGTAGCGGTTCCAGTACCAGGTCCCGCCGAAGTCGCCGCCCTTCTCGATCACCCGGACCGAGTCGACGCCGGCCTGCCGCAGCCGTGCCCCGGCGAGCAGCCCGCCGAAGCCGCCGCCGACGACGACCGCCTCGACCCGGTCGTGCAGCGGCTCACGGGTGAACTCCTTGTCGGCGTAGGGGTCGTCGTCGTAGGAGCCGAACTCCCCGGCGATCCGCTGGTACTGCGCGCCGCCGTCGGGCCGGATCCGGCGCTCGCGTTCGGCCCGGTAGCGGGCGCGGAGCGCTTCGGGGTCGAAGCCCAGCTCGCGCGGGTCGAGGGAGGCGGCGCCGGACGGGGTGTGGGGGGTGGACATCGGTGTCCTCTCTGCGGTCCTGGTACGTCGGGTGGGGGGAGCGGGTGAAGTGGGGTGCGGTGAGCGGGAGTTCAGTGCGGTCGGTGGTGTCGTAGCCAGGCGGCCTGCCCGCCGTCGACGAGCAGATCCGTACCGTTGATGTAACGCGCTTCGGGGCCGACGAGGAATGCCACGGCGCCGGCGATCTCCGCCGGGGTGCCGCTGCGGCCCGCGCCGCTCGCCTCCTGCATCGCCCGCATGCGCGCGCCGCTCGGGCCCTCGGCCTCGGCCTTCGCCATGGCGGTGGCGACGACACCCGGGCTGACGCTGTTGACGCGGGCGCCGCGCCGGCTCCAGGCGAGCGCGGCGGCCTCGGCACGCAGCTGGTTGCCCCGCTTGGACACGACGTACGCCCGGGTCGGGCTGTCCCCGACGGCCAGGACGGCGCCGGTCGTCAGCAGGTCCCGCGCGGGTGCCGTGGCCAGAGCGGTCTCCTCCTCCCCCGTGAGGGAGGCGACATGGCCGGCCATGCTGGCGACGCAGACCAGGGCCGTCCCCGGTGTGGCCACGGCCTCGAAGGCGTCGACGACGTGGGCGGTGCCCAGCAGATCGACCTCCAGGATCCTCCTCGCCGGGGCCTGGACGGCGGAGAGACCCGCGGTGTGCACGACGGCGGCCACCCGGCCGGCGCCGGCCGCCTCCCGCGCGAGCCGGTCGACGGCGTCGCGGTCGGACACGTCGGTCACGACGCCCCGCGCCGCGTAGCCCTCGTCACGCAGTTCCTGAACCGCGAGGTGCAGCCGGCCGGGCGAGGCGTCCGCGAGGAACAGCGTCCGTCCGCTGCCGATCCGGCGCGCGACCGCCATCCCCATGCCACCGGCACCGGTGACGACGACCGCCTCACGCGAGCGGTCGGGCGGCTGCTCCGCCATGGTCCACCTCCTGGAGCCCTGCCGGTCCCTCCGGCGGGCACGTCTCGCGCCGTCCGGCGCCGGACGCGACGGCCTGCCGCCACCGCCGGACCGTCTTCGGCGGCATCCCGGCGGCGAGGACGCCGGTGACCCGCTCGCCGGCCCGGTAGACGGCCACGAACCGCCGTTCGGCCAGGTCGCCTTCCACGACCGCGACCTCGTCGTGGCCGCGCAGCACGCCGTAGGCCTGGACCTTCAGGTCGTACTGGTCGGACCAGAAGTACGGCACCGGGGCGAACGGCCGGCGCTCCCCGGGCGCGAGGAGGTTGCGGGCGACCGCCATGCCCTGCTCGGCGGCGTTCGTACGGTGCTCGACGCGCATCGTCGTGCCGAACAGCGGGTTGTGCCAGCGGGCCACGTCACCGGCCGCGTACACGTGGGGTGCGGCCTCGCAGTACCGGTCGCAGAGCACACCGTCGCCGACGGGCAGGCCGCTGCCCGCCAGCCACTCGGTGTTGGGCAGCGAGCCGATCGCGACCAGCACCTCGTCGGCCTCGACCGTCGTGCCGTCGGCGAGCCGCACCCCGTCCTCGGTCACCTCGGTGACAGGGACGCCGGTGCGCAGGTCCACGCCGTGTTCGAGGTGGGCCCGGGCCAGCACCGCGCCGACCTCCGCGCCCACCGCGTGCGCGAGCGGCACGGGCGCGGGTTCGAGGAGGGTGACCTCCACGCCGAGCCCCCGGCCGACGGCGGCGGCCTCGGCGCCGAGGAACCCGGCGCCGACCACGACCAGCCGCGTCCCCGGTGTCAGCCGCTCCCGCAGAGTCAGCGCGTCGTCCAGGGTGCGCAGCACATGCGCGCCCTCACCGGGCAGGCGTCGCGGCCGCACGCCGGTGGCGATCACCAGCGCGTCGTACGGCAGCGCGTCCCCGTCGCTGAGCCGCACCCGGCGTCCGTCCAGGTCGAGGCCGGTCGCGGCGGTGCCGAGGCGCAGGTCCAGGCCGAGCCCGTCGAGGTGGGCCGGGGTGCGCAGGGCGAGCCGGTCGCTCTCCCACCGCGCGGCGAGGAGCTGCTTCGACAACGGGGGCCGGTCGTAGGGGGCGTGGGGCTCGTCGCCGACGAGGGTGAGCGTGCCGTCGTAGCCCTCGCGGCGCAGTGTCTCGGCGGCCGCCAGTCCGGCGGCCGAGGCGCCGACGACCACGATCCGCCTCACCGGTCGACCAGCCGGATCGCGGCGGCCGGGCAGATCGCGACGGCCTCCCGCACCCCGTCCATGAGGTCGTCGGCGGGGTGCTCCTCCAGCAGGATCGCGACGCCGTCGTCGTCGCGCTGGTCGAACACCTCGGGGGAGGCCATCACGCACTGGCCGGAGGCCACGCACTTGGGTTCGTCGAGTTCCACACGCATGAATCGCTCCTCGGTACTCGCAGCTCGTGGCGGTGTCACCAGGCGACCGGCAGACACGTCACGCCGTAGGTGGTGCCGGTGTGGTGGAAGGCCAGCCGGTCGACGGGGACGGCCGGGCGGAGGGTGGGGACGCGGCGGTAGAGCGTGCCGTAGACGACCTGGAGTTCGAGGCGGGCGAGGTTCTGCCCGAGGCACTGGTGGGGGCCGTGGCCGAACGCGTTGTGCTGCCGGGCGGGGCGGCCGAGGTCCAGGCGCTCCGCCTCCGGGAAGGCGTTCGGGTCCCAGTTGGCCGTCTGGAGGTCGAAGAGGAGGCCGTCGCCCTTGCGGATGACCCGGCCGTCGATCTCGATGTCGTCCTTGGCGACCCGGCGCAGACCCGAGTGGACGATCGAGAGGTAGCGCAGCAGCTCGTCGACGGCACCCGCGACGACCCGGGGCTCCTCGGTGTCCCGCAGCACGGCCAGTTGGTCCGGGTGCTCGAACAGGGCGAGCGTGCCGAGGCTGATCATGGTGGCGGTGGTCTCGTGCCCGGCGATCAGCATGGCGACACCCATGCTGACGGCCTCCTGATGGGTCATCTCCCCGGCCCTCACCTTGGCGCCCATCTCCGACAGGACGTCGTCACCGGGTTGTTCGAGCTTCGTGCGGAACAAGGTGTCCAGATAGCCGCCGAGCGCGCGGCTGGACTCCTGGGCCTCCTCGGCGGTGAGGGAGTTGTCGAGGACGCGGTTGCTGTTCTCCTGGAAGAAGCGGTGGTCCTCGTAGGGGACGCCCAGGAGTTCGGCGATGACGAGCGAGGGCACCGGCAGGGCCAGGGCGGTGAGCAGGTCGGCGGGGTTCGGACCGGCCAGCATCTCGTCGATGAGGTCGTCGACGATCTTCTGCGCGGCCGGACGCATCGCCTCGATGCGCTTCACCAGGAAGGGCGCGTTGACCGAGCGGCGCAGCCGGGTGTGCTCCGGCGCGTCCGTGTTGGTGATCAGCTTCGGGGTGTGCGGGGCGATGGCCGCGCGGTGGGCGTTGACGTGGGGGAAGTCGGGCTCGTGGTCGTCGTTGCTGACGCGCGGGTCGGTGAGCAGGGTGCGCTGGTCGGCGTGGCGGGTGATCAGCCACGGGGTGCTGCCGTTCCAGATCCGCACCCGGGAGATCGGGTGCTCGCCACGCAGCCCGGCCGCCGCCGGGGGCGGTGCGAGGGGGCAGGCCGCGGCCCTGGGCATGGGGTACTCGGGGAGCTGCCCGTCCGTGCCGGACGCGGCGTCGGTCGGTGTGCCGGCCATGGTCTCTCCTCGGTGGTGGGGGCTCCGGTGGGGTGGAGCGCCGGGGGATGCTTCGAGGCCTCGATGAGCACATGCAAACAGAGCGGTCTGACGGCTCCCCGTCAGTTGCCTGACAGGAAGCTGACGTGGCCCGGATCACATCGCCTGACTGGCCGGGGTACCGCCCGGTACGCGCACGTGACATCAACCGGCCTATCCGAAGAACCTGTTGGCATCGCCTTGGGTGACCGGGTGGCGTGCTCCCGGAACACGGAGGGGCGGCGCCGAGGGGTTCGGCGCCGCCCTTGCGGTGACGGCGTGGGGCGTCGGGTGTTCCGTGGCGGTGAGGGCGTGTTTGCTTCCCGGAGGATCCGCGACCGGGCGGCGGCGGCAGGGGCTGCGGTCAGTGCTCCCGGCCGTTCGCGCCGCCGAGCCGGTAGCCGAAGCCCCGGTGGGTGTGGATGAGGGGCGGGCCCGCCCGGTCGATCTTGCGGCGGAGGCGGGAGACCAGCTGCTCGATGGCGTTGTCGCCGTGGAAGTCGCCCCAGACGTAGCGGCCGATCTTGTCCTTGGACAGCACCGTGTGGGCGTTCACCAGGAGGTAGCGCAGCAGGCGGTACTCCGCCGGGGTGAGGTTCAACGCCCGGCCGGCGCGCAGGGCCTGACAGGCGGGGTCGTCCAGGACCAAGTCACCGTAGGCCAGTTCGCCGTAGGACGGTTCGCCGTAGGACGAGCCGTAGGACGGTTCGCCCTCCCGGCGGACGGGCATCCGGCCGCGCAGCAGGACCTGTGCGCGGGCCAGCACCTCGGCGACACGGAAGGGTTTGGTGACGTAGTCCTGTTCTCCCGGGCCGACTTCGGGGAGCAGTTCGCCGAGGGCGTCGTGCCGCGCCAGGAAGAGCACCGGGGGGCGGTGGACGACGGGGCGGCGCTCCCTGCCGAGGTCCGCCAGGTCCGGGAGCGCCAGGTCGAGCACGACGAGATCGAAGCGCTGGTCGGTGAGCCGGTGCACGGCAGCGGTGCCCGTACGCTCCGCATGAATCCGGTATCCCGCCAACTCCATCGTCGTGCAGAGGAGTTCGGCCACGGGCGGGTCGTCCGCGACGACGAGGACATGCTGGCCCGCGCCCCGGGGGAGCGACGGTGCGCCACCGGCACTGCCGTACATGGTTAAGGCCATTCGAATCGGGCTCTCTCGCGGGAAGGGACGTTGCGGGGCCGGGTGCTGTACGTACGGTGCGGGGGTGCCGTCCGGCGGGCACAGGGCCGTCCGCCGCGAGGCCCTCGTCCCCCTCGGGTGCCCGTGCGATGCCATGCCCGCCGCAGCGTGCGGTCGCTCGCACCGCCGCCTCGGGTGCCCGCGCAGCGCCTCGCATCGGCGCCCCGGAACGGTCGGCCGACCGGCGACGGGGCCGGCGGGGTGGCGTCGCACATCGCCGGACGACGACCTCCGCCCGTACCGGTCGGGGCCGGTCGGGCGCGCTGTGGGCGACGCAGCCGGGCCTCTCCCCCGTCGAGGCACCCGGCGAAACACCCGGCAGACGACCTGGGGGGCGAGCCGCGGACAGCTGGGGCGAGCCGGGAACGACCCGGGAAACAACCTGGCGGACCTCGACGCCGGGCCCGCCCGCCGAGCCCGCCCGCCGGGCCCCGCGCCCGCTCGCCGGCACCCCGAAAGCGGCGGCCTCCGGCGTCGGCCACCCGCCGCGGAAGGCGACGGAAGCGGCGACGGCGGCATGCCCGCCACTCTACTCTTCTCGTTGCCTAACTCAAGCAATCCGGCGAACTAGGTTGCTTGACTCAAGTAATCCACCTACGCTGGCCCCGCTCGACCGACACGGCGTCCGACAAGGGCGTCGTCCGTACGACGTCGCCCGGGGCCTTTCCGCCGTGGGCGACCCGGGCCCCGGGGCCGTTCGAGCGGGACGGCCCCGGCGCGCCGCACCCGTGGGGACGGGGCCCGGCGCCGTCCCCGGGGCCCGGCCGCCGGTCACTCCCCCGAACGGCACCGGGCCCCTGGGGCACTCCCTCGCGGCCCGAGCACTCATCGTGGGCCCGGCCGGGCGGACGTCCCTGCCCGCCGACCGGCCCACCCCGACGGAAGAGGATCAGTTCATGAGCAGTCACGGTCTCGACGGCCGCGGTGTCGTCGTCACGGGCGCCGGTTCCGGCATCGGCCGGGCCGCGGCCCTGAAGTTCGCCGCGGCGGGCGCGAAGGTGCTGGTCGCCGACCTCGACGGGGCGGCCGCCGAGGAGACCGTCGAGGCGATCGGGGCGGCCGGCGGCACCGCCCTCGCGGTGGTCGGCGACCTCGGCGAGCAGGCCGTCGTCGACACGGTCGTGGAGCGGGCCGTGGACGCCTTCGGCGGGCTGGACGTCCTGGTGAACAACGCCGGGATCATGGACCGGATGTCGGCCCTCGCGGACGTGACCGACGAGGAGTGGGAGCGGGTCCTCCGGGTCAATCTGACCGCGCCGTTCCTGCTCACCCGGGCCGCCCTGCCGCACATGCTGGAGGCGGGGCGCGGCGCGATCGTCTTCACCGCCTCCGAGGCCGGACTGCGCGGCAGCGCGGCCGGGGCCGCCTACACCGCGTCGAAGCACGGTGTCGTCGGGCTGGTGAAGAGCCTGTCGGTGATGTACCGCAAGCAGGGCATCCGGGCCAACGCGATAGCCCCCGGACCGACGCTGACCAACATCAAGGTGGACGCCGACCAGCAGGCCCACGGCCCCGCCGTCGTCGGCGGGCTGATCGGCGCCACCATCGGCCGCCTCGGCACCGCCGAGGAGCAGGCCGACGCGATCCTCTTCCTCGCCTCCGACGCGGCCGCCTTCGTCAACGGCGTGATCCTGCCGGTGGACGACGCCTGGGCCGCCGTCTGACACCTCACGGCCGGCCGGGGCGACCGCGGCCCCTCCGCTACGCCCCGCCCTCACCCTCCCCGCCCTGCGACGGCAGGCGCACCGTGAACGTCGTCGTGCCCGGCTCGGCGGTCAGGGTGAGGGTGCCGCCGTGGGCGCGGACCAGGGAGCGGGCGACGGCGAGGCCGAGACCGCTGCCGCCCCGGTCACGGCTGCGGGCCTTGTCGACACGGTAGAAGCGGTCGAAGACGCGCTCCTGGTCGTCGGCCGGGATGCCCGGGCCGAAGTCGGTGATCCGCACCTCGGCCGTGCCGGACGCGACCCGCACCTCCAGACGGACCTCCGTGCCGCGCGGGGTGTGCACGGCGGCGTTGGTGAGGAGGTTGTCGAGGACCTGGCGCAGACGCAGGGGGTCCAGGCGCAGGTGTACGGGGCCGGAGCCGGTCGTCACGGTCAGCGGGTGGTCCGGGTGGCCCGCGCGGAAGGCGTCCGCCGCCTGGACCGCCAGCTCCACCAGATCGGCCTCCTCCAGCCGCAGGGGGGTCTCGACGTCGGCGGCGTCGAGACGGGCGAGCATCAGCAGGTCGTCCAGCAGGTACCCCATGCGGGCGGCCTCCGCGCGCAGCCGGGCGAGGTGCTTGTCGCGTTCCTCGGGGCTGTGGGCGGCGGCGTACTGGAAGAGGTCGGCGTAGCCGCGCACCGACATCAGGGGGGTGCGCAGTTCGTGGGAGGCGTCGGCGACGAAGCGGCGCAGGCGCTGTTCGGCCTCGGTGCGCACGGCGAGCGCGTCGTCGATGTGCTCCAGCATCGTGTTGAAGGCGGTGCGCAGCTCCTCGACCTCGAAGCCGCCGTCGCGGTTGTCGTGCCGGACGGGCAGCCGCGCCGAGTCCGTGAGGTCGTGCGAGGTGATGCCGCGGGCGGTGTGCGCCATGTCGCTCAGCGGTTTCAGCCCGCGCCGCAGCATGGCCCGGCCGACCACGACGAGCGCCAGCAGGGCGAGGGCGAACGTGACGACCTGGACCGTGATCAGCCGGGTCACGGTCTCGTCGATGTCCTCCATCGGCGCCGCGCTGACGAGGACCAGGCCCGGCTCGACCTCGCAGGCCCGCAGCCGGTACTGGCCCGCGCCCCTGAGGTTCTCGGTGCGGGTGACGTCCGTGCCCTCGGCGGTCATCGCCTTGGCCAGGAGGGTGAACTGCTCGACGTCCCTGGGCACGTCGGCGGGGTCCTCGGGCGTGCGGAGCACCGGGGTGCCGCCGGAGGTGTCGTACACCGCGTAGTACCAGCCCCAGTACTTCTTGCCCGTGAGCGTGCCGTCGTCCGCGATGCTCTTGGACTGGGCGACCTGCGCGATCCTCAGCTGTTCGGTGAGCTGGGCGGAGAGATAGTCGCGCATGTACATGGTCAGGGCGTTGCCGACGACGGCGAACACGACGAGCGCCAGGGCGCCCAGGCCGAGGGCCAGCCGGGTGCCGAGGCGCATGGAGCGGTAGCTCTGCCGGAGGCGGGCGATCACTCCGTGGCCTGCCGCAGGACGTAGCCGAAGCCCCGGACGGTGTGGATGAGGGGTTCGCCGGTGTCGTCCAGCTTGCGGCGCAGCCGGCTGACGACCAGCTCGACGACGTTGGAGCGGCCGCCGAAGCCGTACTCCCAGACGTGGTCGAGGATCTGCGCCTTGGTGAGGACCGTCGGGGACTTGCGCATGAGGTAGCGCAGGACCTCGTACTCGGTGGGGGTGAGGGTCAGGAGCTTGTCGCCGCGCCGGACCTCGCGGGTGTCCTCGTCCATCGACAGGTCCGCGACATGGAGCACGGACCGCTGGAAGGCGGGCCCGGCGCTGCGGCGCAGCACGGTGCGCAGCCGGGCCATCAGCTCCTCCACGGCGAAGGGCTTGACCAGGTAGTCGTCGCCGCCCCGGGTGAGGCCGGCGACGCGGTCGGCGACACCGTCGCGGGCGGTCAGGAACACCACGGGCACCATCGTGCCGGACTGGCGCAGCCGGTCGAGCACGCCGAAGCCGTCCACGCCCGGCAGCATCAGGTCCAGGACCACGATGTCGGGACGGAACGCGGCCGCCTGCCTGAGCGCCTCCTCGCCGGAGTGCGCCGTGACCGCCTCCCAGCCCTCGTAGCGGGCGACGGTCGCCACCAGGTCAGCGATCGGCGGATCGTCGTCCACCACGAGAAGTCGCACTTTTTCCACGTGCTCATAGTGCGGCACCGATCGCCGGACGCCATAGCCGCTCACGATTCGGCAGCCGATCGATAAAAACTTGAAAGTTGTCCGACAGGAAAACGACAGCGGGGACCGGCGAAGCTCGTATCCCCACCTGATCAAGGAGCTGTCACCGTGACCACTCTCCACCAACCCCCCGCGGCGGTCGGCCGCCCGGGAGCACGCCCCAAAGTGGTCGCCCGCACCGGTCTGTACACGGTGCTGGCGGCGAACGTGGCCGTGGTGACCTTCTTCTTCGTGCAGGGGGGCTTCGCCTCGAACGCCCTCATCGTGCTGGGCCGCCTGACCGGTCTGTACGGTGCGCTGCTGATGGCGTTCCAGCTGCTGCTGGTGGCCCGGCTGCCCTGGTTCGACCGGCGCATCGGCATGGACCGGCTGACCTCCTGGCACCGCTGGACGGGCTTCTCGGTGCTCTGGCTGCTGGTCGCGCACGGCACCTTCATCAGCTTCGGGTACGCGCAGTCCTCGGACATGGACCCGGTCAGCCAGCTGGTCGACCTCGCCGAGACCGTCGAGGGCGTGCTGCGCGCGATCGTCGCGCTCGGCATCATCATCGTGATCGGTGTCGTCTCGGCCCGCTTCGCCCGCCGCAGGCTGGCCTACGAGACCTGGCACTTCATCCACCTCTACACCTACGTCGCGGTGGTGCTGGCCTTCACGCACCAGGTCGCGGCGGGCACCTCCTTCGCCTCGTCGAAGACGGCGACGGCGTACTGGTACGTGCTGTGGGGCCTGGCCCTGGCCTCCGTGTTCCTGGGCCGGCTGGTGCTGCCGCTGTGGCGCAACTGGCGTCACCAGCTGCGGGTCACCGCCGTCGTGCCCGAGGCGGACAACGTCGTGTCGATCTACATGAGCGGCCGGGACCTGGACCGGATGCCCGCGCGGGCCGGCCAGTTCTTCCTGTGGCGGTTCCTGACCCGGGACCGCTGGTGGCAGGCCAACCCCTTCTCCCTGTCGGCCGCGCCCGACGGCAGGCAGCTGCGGCTGACCGCGAAGGCCGCCGGCCCGGGCTCCGCCGCCCTGCGCCATGTGAAGGTCGGCACCCGTGTCTTCGCCGAGGGCCCGTACGGCGCCTTCACCGCGATGCACCGCACCCGGCCGGAGTCCGTCCTCGTCGCCGGCGGCGTCGGGGTCACCCCCATCCGGGCCCTGCTGGAGGAGATCGAGGGCCACGCGGTGGTCATCTACCGGGTGGGCGCGGAGCAGGACGCGGTCCTCTACGACGAGCTGCAGCAGCTCGCCTTCGACAAGGGGGCCGAACTGCACCTGGTCTCCGGCCCCGTCAGCCCCGACCTGCTGGCGGCGGGCGAACTGCGGCGCATGGTGCCGGACATCACCGACCGGGACGTGTTCCTGTGCGGGCCGCCGCCGATGATGAACGCGGTCCTCGGCAGCCTGCGCGAACTGGACGTCCCCAAGCCGCAGATCCACTTCGAACGCTTCAGCCTGGCCGGCTGAGGGACAGGAACGCACTGTGAAACGAGTCATTCCCGCCCTGGTCCTCAGCGCGGCCGCGCTGGTGCCCGTCTGGCGATACACCCCCTCGACCGGGACGACCACCACGGTGACCGCCGAGCCGGCGCCGTCGGCCTCCGCCGCGGCGGGCTCCACCGTGGTCAAGGGCCCGACCGTCGAGACCGAGAAGGGTCCCGTGCAGGTCCAGGCGACCTTCCGGGGCACGAAGATCACGGCCGTGAGCATGCTCCAGCAGCCGGACCACCCGCAGACGGAAGCGGCGGTGCCGGTACTGATCGAGGAGACGCTCACGGCGCAGAGCGCCGACATCGACACCGTCTCCGGCGCCACCATCACCAGCGACGCCTACCGGAAGTCCCTGCAGGCGACGATCGACGAGCACGAGAAGACGGCGTCCTCGGCCGACTCGGCGTCCTCGACGGACTCCGGCACCGAGGAGTCGGGCGCCTCGGAGAAGGCGGAGGAGTCGCAGGAGAGCGCGAGCCGGACCGTCGCCGGACCGACCGTGGGCACGTCCAAGGGGGACGTCCAGGTCCAGGTGACCTTCGAGGGCGACGCGATCGCCTCGGTGACGATGCTGAAGCAGCCGAACCACCCGCAGACCGAGGCGGCCGTCCCGGTGCTGATCAAGGAGACGCTGGCTGCGCAGAGCGCCGACATCGACACCGTCTCCGGCGCCACCATCACCAGCGACGGCTACCGGGAGTCCCTGCAGGCCGCCCTCGACACGAAGGTCTGATCCGGTGCGCCGCGTCGAACACATCATGGGGTTCCCGATCTCGCTGCTCGTCGAGGACGGCGAGCCCGGGAGCGCGAACGGCGGAGGGGGCACGGGCCGCGCGGGGAGACCGACCGCCGAGTCAGCGGAGCCGGCGTTCGCCTGGCTGCGTGAGGTCGACGCGCGGTTCAGCCCGTTCCGGGCGGACAGCGAGGTCTCGCGGCTGGACCGGGGCGAGCTGGCGCCGGAGGAGGTCAGCCCGGACCTGGCCGAGGTGCTGGCGCTCTGCGAGGAGTACCGGGTGGCCACGGGCGGCGCGTTCGACGTACGGCTGCCGGGGCGCGGGCTCGACCCCTGCGCCATGGTGAAGGGGTGGGCGGTGCAGCGGGCGGCGGAGCTGCTGACGGGCCTGGGCGCGCGGCGGCTGTGCCTCAACGCGGGCGGTGACGTGGCGACGACCGGCGGTCCGTGGCGGGTGGGCGTACGGCATCCCGAGCGGGCCGACCGTCTCTGTACGGTCCTGTCCCTCACGGACGGGGCGGTCGCCACCTCCGCCCGCTACGAGCGTGGGGACCACATCCTCGACGGCCGTACCGGCCGCCCCGCGACGGGCCTGCTGAGCCTCACGGTCGTGGCCCCGTCCCTCACCGAGGCCGACGCGACCGCGACGGCGGCCTTCGCGATGGGCGCGGAGGGCATCGAATGGGCCGCGTCCCGGGAGGGCTGCGAGGTGTTCGCGGTCGACGCGGAGCGGCGGGTCTTCCGCACCCCGGGGTTGCCCGTGGCGTCGTGACGTCGTTCCGCCGCGCCGGACGTGCTTTGCCGGGTGCGGGTGAGTGGGGGCTGGTCGCGCAGTTCCCCGCGCCCCTGAAAGCCCGGGCCCTGCGGGCCTGAAAGCCAAGGCCCCGCGGGCCTGAAAAGCTTGGGGCGCAGCCCCTGCTTTTCAGGGGCGCGGGGAACTGCGCGAGAAGCCCCACCGGGCCCGCACCCGACCACGCACCCCGCGCCCCTGAAAGCCCAGGCCCCTGCGGGCCCGAAATCCCGTTGCGGCCCGCGCCCCCGCCCCCCGACAGTGACCCCATGACGACGACACACCCCACCCCCCTGCCGCCCGGCCTGACCGTGCGCCCGGCGACGCTCGACGACGCGGAGGCGGTGTGCGCGCTGCTCAACGAGATCGACGTACTGGAGATCGGCCGCGCCGAGACCGAACTGGGCGAGGTACAGGCCGACCTGAAGCATCCCGAGGCGGATCTGGCGCGTGACTCCTGGCTGTTGTTCGACGGCGAGCGGCTGGTGGCGTACGGGCTGCAGTGGGACGAGTCCGGCGGTGAACGCATCGACATGGACCACTACACGCTGCCGGACCAACCCCTCGGCGCCCTGCACCTGTTCGACCTGATGGAGGCCCGCGCGGTGGAGCGCGCGGCGGCCAACGGCGCGGACCGGGCCGTCGTGCACATGCACCTCAACATCGCGCCCACGATGGACCTGGACGCCCTGCGCTTGCGCGGCTGGCGCGCGGTCCGCCGCTACCACGTGATGGCCCGCCCCCTGTCCCCCGCCGAGCCGCCGGCGACTCTCCCGCCCGGTGTCGGTCTGCGCGACTGCGTGGCCGAGCCGGACCGCAGGACGGCCCACGCCCTGCTCCAGGCGGCCTTCGCCGACCACTTCGACTTCCAGCCGCGCACGTACGAGCAGTGGCTGGACGACATCGACGCCGAACACGTCGACTGGTCCCTGACCTGGATCGCGCACGTCGACGGCCTCGGTGACGTGGCCGCCCTGCGGAGCCGCAACGACCGGTCCGCGATGGCCTGGATCCCCAGCATCGGTGTCCTGCGCGAGGCCCGGGGCCGGGGCCTGGGCAGTCTGCTCCTCGGCCACGCCTTCGGTCACTTCGCGGCGCTGGGCCGCGACCGCATCGGTCTGGGCGTCGACACCGACAACAGCACCGGTGCTCTCGCCCTCTACGAACGGCACGGCATGAAGCTGGACTTCGCCGTCGACACCTGGGAATTGATACGCCCCGTCCAGTAGACGCGGTCCATGAAGCCCCCGTTCTCCCGGGATGTCCCCCGGGGAACGGGGGTTCTGCGTTCGGCATGTCGGACATTGTTCGAAACCTCTTGACGCCTCAGCACACGCCGATTGACACTCTCGCAACACGACGTCACATGGTCGAAACAGCGGGATGCCCGGGGCGAGGGTTCCCGCCTCTTCCCGACCCCTCCCCTCTCGCGTTCACCTTGCCTTCGCCACCCCTTCATCAGCCGTGCTCTCAGCAGGGATATCTCGATATGACGTACATCGAACGTCTGCGCGGCCGCGCGAGACGCTGGGCGGGTCCGCTCGCCGGACTGACCGCCGCGTCACTCGTCCTGGGACTGGCCGGGCCGGCCGCCCCGGCCGCCGCGGACGCCGCCGGCCTCACCGACGGGCTGGCCCTCTGGTACAAGCTCGACGCCACCTCCGGCAGCAAGGCCGTCGACGCCTCCGGCCACGGCCGCGACGGCACGGTGAACGGCACCGCGGGCTGGACGGGCAACGGCCAGGGGCTCTCCTTCAACGGGTCGGACACCTACATCAAGGTGCCGAACGACGTCATGAAGGGCATGGACTCCATCAGCGTCTCCATGGACGTGCTGATGGACGAGGCGCAGACCGGTCCCTACTTCATCTACGGCTTCGGCAACAGCAGCAGCGGCACGGGCAACGGCTACCTCTTCGCCACCGGCAACTCACTGCGTACGGCCATCGCTTCGGGCAACTGGTCGACCGAGCAGAACACCCGGCCCTCCGACGGGCACAACCTGAGCCGCTCGGTGTGGAAGCAGCTCACCTACACCCAGACCGGCACCACGGGCGTGCTCTACGAGGACGGCGCCGAGGTCGGCCGCAACACGTCGGTCACCACCACCCCGGGGTCCATCGGCGCGGGCACGACGACCGCCAACTACATAGGCAAGTCGGTCTACACCGGCGACAAGCTCTTCCAGGGCAAGATCCGCGACTTCCGGGTCTACGACCGCGCGCTCGCCGGCTCCGAGGTCGAGCAGCTCGCGCTCCCCATCGCCGAGGAGGGCCTCGCCGCCGACAAGGCCGCCCTCACCCTGGGCGACACCAGCGCGGTGACCGCCGACCTGACCCTGCCGAAGACCGGTACCGCCGGCGGCTCCACGATCACCTGGAAGAGCGACAACACCGGCGTGGTCTCGAACTCCGGCGCGGTGACCCGTCCCGCCGCCGGCGAGCCGAACGGCCACGCCACGCTGACGGCGACCCTGAAGAAGGGTCCGGCGACCGCGACCAAGTCCTTCGAGGTCACGGTCCTGCCGACGTTCGACGACACCACCGCCGTCAAGCAGGCCGCCGAGGCGCTGACGGTGCACAACCTCGACGACGTCCGCGGCAACCTCACACTCCCGGGCGACGGCGGCTTCGGCACGAAGGTCGCATGGTCCTCCGCGAACCCGGACGTCGTCTCTGCGAACGGCGTGGTGAAGCGTCCCGCCCACGGCGGCGGCGACACGACCGCGGCACTGACCGCGACGGTCACCAAGGGCGACGCGAAGACCACCCGCACCTTCACCGCGAAGGTGCCGGAACTGCCCGCGAAGGAAGCCCTCAAGGGCTACATGTTCAGCTACTTCACCGGCGAGGGCACCTCGGACGGCGAGCAGCTGTACGCCGCGCTCAGCAAGGGCAACGACCCGCTGAAGTGGCGGGAGCTGAACGACGGCAAGCCGGTCCTCACCTCCACGCTCGGTGAGAAGGGCCTGCGCGACCCGTTCATCATCCGCTCCCCCGAGGGCGACAAGTTCTACCAGATCGCCACCGACCTGAAGATCTACGGCAACGGCGACTGGGACGCCTCGCAGCGCACCGGCAGCAAGTCGATCATGGTCTGGGAGTCCACCGACCTGGTGCACTGGACGAACCAGCGCCTGGTGAAGGTCTCCCCCGACTCGGCGGGCAACACCTGGGCCCCCGAGGCGTACTACGACGACCAGCGCGGCGAGTACGTGGTGTTCTGGGCGTCGAAGCTGTACGACAACGAGGCCCACTCCGGCGACACGTACAACCGCATGATGTACGCGACGACCCGTGACTTCTACACGTTCAGCGAGCCCAAGGTCTGGGTCGACCGCGGCTACTCCGTCATCGACTCCACGGTCATCCAGCACGACGGCGAGTACTACCGCCTCTCCAAGGACGAGCGGAACAACAGCTCCTCCACCCCCAACAGCAAGTTCATCTTCGAGGAGAAGAGCGACACGCTCCGCAGCCTCTCCTGGACCGCCGTCGCCGAGGGCATCGGCAAGGGCACGATGAGCGCCGCCGAGGGGCCGCTGGTATTCAAGTCGAACACCGAGGACAAGTGGTACGCGTTCCTCGACGAGTTCGGCGGCCGCGGCTACATCCCCTTCGAGACGAAGGACCTGGACTCCGGCGTCTGGACGCCGTCCACCAATTACGACCTGCCGTCCAAGCCCCGGCACGGCACCGTGCTCCCGGTCACCCAGTCCGAGTACGACCGGCTGCTGAAGACCTACCAGCCCGACGGGATCGTCACGAGCGTCGAGGACGTCAAGGTCACGACCCGCATCGGTGACGCCCCGGTCCTGCCGGCCACCGTCATCGCCGAGTTCGCCGACGGCGCGAAGCGGCCCGTCGCCGTCACCTGGGCGGACGTGGACCCCTCGAAGTACGCGCAGGCCGGCACCTTCACGGTGAAGGGCGACCTGCCCGGCGACTCGGCCATCGAGGTCCGCGCCGAGGTCACGGTCTCCACCGGGGGCCCGGACGTCCCGGCCGACCTGCTGGTGCACTACGGCTTCGACGAGAAGGGCGGCAGCATCGCCCGTGACTCCAGCGGCCACGGCTACCACGGCACCTATGTCCGCACCCCCGACTTCGCGACCGGCGTCGACGGCGGCTCGTTCAAGATGTCCGGCGGCAACAGCGGTTCCAGCTCGCCCTACGTCAAGATCCCGAACGGCGTGCTGAAGGGCGCCGACAGCGTCACCGTCTCCACGTACGCGAAGTGGAAGGGCGGCGACAACTGGCAGTGGCTGTTCGGCCTCGGCCCGGACAGCAACAAGTACCTGTTCGCCAGCCCGTCGAACGGTTCCTCGTCCCTCTACTCGGCCATCACGGCGGCGAGCTGGGGCGCGGAGAAGAAGCTGTCCGGCGCCCGGCTCACCCCCGGCAAGTGGCAGCATGTCACGGTCACCGTCGACGGCGGCGCCAAGACGGCGATCCTCTACGCGGACGGCGTCGAGGTCTCCCGCGCCACCGACGTCTCCGTCAAGCCGTCCGACCTGTACGACGCGAACAAGGACTACAGCGGCTACATCGGCCGGTCCATGTACTCCCCCGACCCGTACTTCGGCGGTGAGGTCGACGACTTCCGGATCTACGACCGGGCTCTGAAGCCCGCCGAGATCCTGGAGATCAGCGGCAACACCACGGGCATCGCCAAGGTGACCCACCCGGCGCAGAAGACGGACGCCGTCATCGACGACGCCGGCAGCCGCGTCACGCTGCCGATGAAGCCGGGCACCGATCTCACCAAGCTGGCACCGGAGTTCACCCTCGCCCACGGAGCGAAGATCAGCCCCGCCTCCGGCACCGCGCAGAACTTCACCAAGCCGGTGAAGTACGAGGTCACCGGGTCCGACGGCAAGAAGCGCACCTGGACGGTGTCGGCACGCGAGCTCAAGAGCCCGGTGCTGCCCGGCCTCAACGCGGACCCGAACATCGTCCGCTTCGGTGACACCTTCTACATCTACCCGACCACCGACGGCTTCGAGGGCTGGAGCGGTACGCAGTTCAAGGCGTACTCCTCCAAGGACCTGGTCAACTGGAAGGACCACGGCGTCATCCTGGACCTCGGTCCGGACGTCTCCTGGGCGGACAGCAGGGCCTGGGCCCCCGCGATGGAGGAGCGCGACGGCAAGTACTACTTCTACTTCTGCGCCGACGCGAACATCGGTGTCGCGGTCTCCGACTCGCCCACCGGCCCGTTCAAGGACGCGCTCGGCAAGCCGCTGCTCAAGGCCGGAACCCTCCCGGGTCAGATGATCGACCCGGCGGTCTTCACCGACGACGACGGAAAGTCGTACCTCTACTGGGGCAACGGCCGCGCCTACGTGGTCCCGCTGAACGACGACATGGTGTCGTTCGACTCCGCCAAGATCTCGGACATCACCCCCAGCGGCTACAACGAGGGCACGTTCGTCATCAAGCGCAAGGGCACCTACTACTTCATGTGGTCGGAGAACGACACACGTGACGAGAACTACCAGGTCGCCTACGCCACCGGCTCCTCGCCCACCGGTCCCTGGACCAAGCGGGGCGTCATCCTGGAGAAGGACCTCTCGCTCGGCGTCAAGGGCCCCGGCCACCACTCCGTGGTCCACGTCCCCGGCACCGACGACTGGTACATCGCCTACCACCGCTTCGCCATCCCGGGCGGAGACGGCACCCACCGCGAAACCACCATCGACAAGCTGGAGTTCGACGCCGACGGCCTGCTGAAGAAGGTCGTCCCCACCCTGGAGAGCATCGACCCGGTCACCATCGCCCGGGCCGGCGCGGACGTCTCCGGCAAGGAAGGCTCCAAGATCCAGCTGAACGGCACGGTCTCCGGCGCGGGCACCGCCAAGTGGACGGCCGAGAAGGGCGCGCCCTGCGTCTTCGCCGACGCCGGATCCGCGAGGACCACGATCACCTGTGCCGACAACGGCACCTACGAGGTCACCCTGACCGGCGGCCGCAGCTCGGACACGGCCACCGTCACCGTCACCAACGCGGCCCCGGAGATCACCTCGGTGAGCAGCGGGAAGACCGTGGAGACGGGCAAGGTCACCCGGGTCCGGGTCAAGTTCACCGACGCGGGCACCCGTGACGAGCACACCTGCCGGATCGACTGGAAGGACGGTTCCAAGCCGGCGGCCGGCAAGGTCACGGCCGGCAGCTGCAAGGCCGAGCACACCTACCGCACGGCCGGCCTCTTCGCGCCGGTGATCACCGTCACCGACGACGACGGCGCCTCGGTGAGCCACACCGTCGCCGAGCTGGTCGTCTACGACCGCAAGGCCGGCGGCGCCACCGGTGACGGCAGCTTCACCTCCCCCGCCGGGGCCTACCCGGCCGGCCCGAAGCTGACCGGCAAGGCGGACTTCTCCTTCACCGCCGCGTACGGCAAGAGCGGCAACAAGCCGTCCGGCAAGGTCGCGTTCGACTTCGCCGGCGCCAAGCTGAAGTTCCGCTCCACCAGCACCGAGTGGCTCGTGGTCACCGGCTCCGAGGCGGTCCTCCAGGGCTACGGCACGGTCAACGGCAAGGGCGGTTACCTCTTCCGCGTCACGGCCACCGACGGTCCGGACACCTTCCAGATCAAGATCTGGAAGAAGTCCGACGGCAAGGTGGTCTACGACAACCGGACGGCCTCGACGACGAAGGGCGTCACCATCGGCCGCAAGTAGCACCGAGGCACCACACCGGCACCACCGAGCCGCGTCCGGATCCTTCCGGGCGCGGCTCGGCGCGTGAGGCGGGGGAATCCCCTCACCCCCAGGACGTTGAACCCCGTGTGACCTCCGTACTCGCCGCCACCCGCTTCTCCGTCCTCGACCGCTCCCGCATCCGCGAGGGCCACAGCGCCCCCGAGGCCCTGCGCGACACCGTGCGACTGGCCCGGCACGCGGAGCGTCTCGGCTTCCACCGCTTCTGGGTGTCGGAACATCACGGGGTGCCCGGGGTGGCCGGTTCCGCGCCCACCGTGCTGGCCGCGGCCGTGGCGGCGGCCACCCGCACGATCCGGGTGGGCACCGGCGGGGTCATGCTCCCCAACCACCGCACGCTGGTCGTCGCGGAACAGTTCGGCGTCCTCGCGTCCCTGTTCCCCGGACGGATCGACATGGGGCTCGGCCGCTCCGTCGGCTTCACGGACGGTGTGCGCCGCGCACTGGGCCGGGACAAGGACGACGCCGAGGACTTCGAGGGCCGGCTCGACGAGCTGCTCGGCTGGTTCGCCGGCACGTCCCCGACCGGGGTGCACGCGCGTCCTCCCGAGGGCCTGAAGGTACCCCCGTTCGTGCTGGCGACGGGCGAGGGCGCCGAGATCGCCGCACGGGCGGGCCTGCCGCTGGTGATCGGCGACCTCCGCGACCGTGACCGGATGCGCCGGGGCGTGGACCGCTACCGCGCCGGGTTCCGCCCGTCCGCGTGGGCCGACGAGCCGTACGTCGTCGTCTCCGGCACGGTCGCCGTCGCCGACACGCCGGACAGCGCCCGCCGTCTGCTCCTGCCGGAGGCCTGGGCCATGGCGTACTCACGCACCCACGGCACGTTCCCGCCGCTCGCCCCGGCGCAGGAGGTCGAGCGGCGGTCGATGACGGCCAGGGAGCGGACCTTCTACGAGTCCGGGCTGACCGGCCACGTGCACGGCACGGAGGAACAGGTCGCGCGCGCACTGGAGTCGGTGGTGGAGGAGACGGGCGCCCAGGAGGTCCTGGTCACGACGAGTACGTACGACCGCGAGGCGCTGCTGGACTCGTATCGGAGGCTGTCCCGGATCGCGGGCCTCGGCCGCCCCCCGGCCGAGGCCCGACCTTCGGACGGTTCTCCCCGCGACCGCTGAGGGCGGCGTGGCCGGCGAGGGCGGCGCCCGGCGGGGGCGCGACCGGAGCCGGCCCGTCGATCACCGCCGTCTGCGCCGCCCGCGCAAGGGTCCGCCGGTCGAGCCGGCCGGCCGGGGCGACGACGGGCCGTACCTCCACCTCGGCGACGATCCCGCGCGAGGACACCACCCGCCACACCGACGTGAGCAGCGCGTCGTCCCCGACGTAGGCGGGCGTGGTGCTCGCCCCTCCCCCGGCCCCCCGGTACCGGACGCGGACCGGCTGCACGGGCACGCCGGCGTCGAGCGCGGCCTGGAACACGGCCCGCCGGAAGCGGCCCTGCGCCCGGCCGCACCAGGTGCTCCCCTCGGGAAAGGCGACGACGGCCGCGCCCCCGCGCAGGGCCCCGGCGATGCGGGCGACCGTCTCCGGCAGCGCGCGGATCCGGTCCCGCTCGATGAACAGCACCCCGCTGCGCGCGACGAGAGCGCCCGCCACCGGCCACGCCCGGATGTCCGCCTTGGCGAGCATCCGCGCCGGGCGCACCGCCCCGAGCAGCGGTATGTCGAGCCAGGAGACGTGGTTGGCGACCATGAGCAGTCCTCCGGCGGGCGGTGCGGCGCCGGAGATCCGTACCCGGACGCCCGAGGCTCTGACGACCGCCCGGCTCCACCGGCGCACGACGCCGGACGGCGGGCGCAGTCCGGCGAGGCTCACCAGCACCCCGACGGCGACCAGGGCCACGACCGCCGCGAACCGGGCCACGGCCCGCGGCAGGGACACTCCCCGCCCGGTCGCCGTCACGCACGCCCGCGGGCTGCAGGGCGCGCCGGGCAGCCATGCGCTCACCGGTTCACGCCGCCGGGACGAGGGAGAGGAAGTGCCGCAGGTAGCGGGCGTCGACCCGGCGCATCGACAGCAGGACGTACAGGTCGGCGACCCCGAAGTCCGGGTCGTGCGCGGGCTCGCCGCACACCCAGGCGCCGAGCCGCAGATAGCCGCGCAGCAGCGGCGGCAGCTCGGTACGGCCCTGCGCCGCCCCGGCCTTCGGCACCCAGGGCAGCAGGGGCTGTACCCGGTACTCCTCCGGCGCCAGGTTCCTGGTCCGGACCCGGTCCCAGGTGCCCGCGGCGAGGGCTCCGCCGTCGGCGAGCGGGAGGGAGCAGCAGCCGCCCAGCCACTCGTGGCCGCCCTGGACCATGTAGCGGGCGATGCCGGCCCAGATCAGGCCGATCACGGTGCCGTCACGGTGGTCGGGGTGCACACAGGACCGGCCGGCCTCCACCAGCGAGGGGCGGATCGCGTCGAGCCTGCCGAGGTCGAACTCGCCCTCGGAGTACAGCCGTCCGGCGACCGCGGCCCGCTCGGGCGGCAGCAGCCGGTAGGTGCCGACGACCTGTCCGGTCAGGGTGTCCCGGACGAGCAGGTGGTCGCAGTGGGCGTCGAAGGGGTCGATGTCGAGTCCCGGCTGCGGCGACGCCGTCAGGGCTCCCATCTCCCCGGCGAACACGTCGTGCCGCAGCCGCTGGGCGGCGCGGACGTCCTCCTCGCCGCGGGCCAGGGTGACGGTGTAGCGGGTGGGGGCCGTCGGCCGGGGCGGGCTGTCGAGGGTGGAGGCGGTCATGGCATCTCCTGGTCACACGGGCCGACTCGGCGGCGTCAGGCGCGGACCCGGGGACGTACGGCCCGCCGCCCCAGTTCTCCCGGCGTCGGCTGACACCCGCGTGACCGGTCGCGGGAGCCCGGATGTGGAGAGGTTGAACGGCTCGGACCAGGTGTCCGGGGCGTCCGGGTCCGTCGACCGGCGGGTGTCGCGACGGTGACGAGACCTTGGCGGGGCCGGGAGAGAGCACCACGCCCGGCCCCGCCCGTCCGCACCTGTCGGCGAACGTTCCCTGCCCCCGCTCGGGGGCGCGCGGCGGGCCCGCCCGGCCCCGCCGCGTACCGTGCTACCTCGTCCCGGCCTTCCGGGCGGCCCGCAGCCACTCCCTGTTCATGCTCGTGATGGACATCAGCGGAATGCCCTTGGGGCAGGCCGTGGCGCACTCGCCCGCCAGCGTGCACCCACCGAACCCCTCCGCGTCCATCTGTTCGACCATGTCCAGCACCCGGGTCTCCCGCTCGGGCGCGCCCTGCGGCAGCACGTTCAGATGGTTGATCTTGGCGGAGGTGAACAGCATCGCCGCCCCGTTCGGGCACGCGGCCACGCAGGCCCCGCACCCGATGCACTCCGCGTGCTCGAACGCGAGGTCCGCGTCCGGTTTGGGGACGGCCGTGGCGTGCGCCTCGGGTGCCGCCCCGGTCGGCGCGGTGATGTATCCCCCGGCCTGGATGATCCGGTCGAACGCCGACCGGTCCACCACCAGGTCCTTGACCACCGGGAAGGCCGCCGCCCGCCAGGGTTCGACGTCGATCGTGTCGCCGTCCGAGAAGGACCGCATGTGCAGCTGGCAGGTCGTCGTCCGCTCCGGCCCGTGCGCGTCGCCGTCGATGACGAGCGAGCACGCTCCGCAGATGCCCTCCCGGCAGTCGTGGTCGAAGGCCACCGGGTCCTCGCCGCGCAGGATGAGTTCCTCGTTGAGCGTGTCGAGCATCTCCAGGAAGGACATGTCGGGGGAGATGCCGTCCACCTCGTACGTGGACATGGCACCGTCGGCGTCGGCGTTCCGCTGCCGCCAGACGCGCAGGGTCAGCTTCATGCGTAGCTCCGCTGGGTGGGGTGGACGTACTCGAAGACCAGGTCTTCCCGGTGCAGGACGGGGGCGGTGCCGGTGCCGGTGAACTCCCAGGCGGCGGCGTACGAGAACTCCTCGTCCCGGCGCTCCGCCTCGCCGTCGGCCGTCTGGGACTCCTCGCGGAAGTGGCCGCCGCAGGACTCGGCGCGGTGCAGCGCGTCGAGGCACATCAGTTCGGCGAGTTCGAGGTAGTCGACGATCCGGTTGGCCTTCTCCAGGGACTGGTTGAACTCCTCGCCCGTCCCCGGGACCTTGATCCGCCGCCAGAACTCCTCGCGGATCTGCGGGATCCGCTCCAGGGCCTTGCGCAGGCCGCTGTCGGTGCGCGCCATGCCGCAGAACTCCCACATCAGTTCGCCGAGTTCACGGTGGAAGGAGTCGGGCGTGCGGTCGCCGTCGACGGCGAGCAGCAGGTTCAGCCGGTCCTCGGTCTCGGCCAGCACCTCCTGGACGAGGGGGTGTTCGGGGCCGATGCCGTCCTGCTCCGGGTGCCGGGCGAGGTAGTCGTTGATGGTGGCCGGCAGCACGAAGTAGCCGTCGGCGAGGCCCTGCATGAGCGCGGAGGCGCCGAGCCGGTTGGCGCCGTGGTCGGAGAAGTTGGCCTCGCCGACGGCGAACAGGCCGGGGACGGTGGTCTGGAGGTCGTAGTCGACCCACAGCCCGCCCATCGTGTAGTGCACGGCCGGGTAGATCCGCATCGGCACCTCGTAGGGATCCTCGTCGGTGATCCGCTGGTACATGTCGAAGAGGTTGCCGTACCTGGCCTCGACGGCCCCCCGCCCCATGCGCGCGACGGCGTCGGCGAAGTCGAGGTAGACGCCCTGCCCGCCGGGCCCGACGCCCCGCCCCTCGTCGCAGACGTTCTTCGCGGCGCGGGAGGCGATGTCACGGGGGACGAGGTTGCCGAAGGAGGGGTAGATCCGCTCCAGGTAGTAGTCGCGCTCGTCCTCGGGGATCCGGTTCGCCGGTCGCCGGTCGCCGCGCGCCTTCGGCACCCAGATGCGGCCGTCGTTGCGCAGCGACTCGCTCATCAGTGTCAGCTTGGACTGGTGGTCGCCGGTGCGGGGGATGCACGTCGGGTGGATCTGGGTGAAGCACGGGTTCGCGAACAGCGCCCCCCGCCGGTGCGCCCGCCACACGGCGGTCGCGTTGGAGTTCATGGCGTTGGTCGACAGGTAGAAGACGTTGCCGTACCCGCCGCTCGCCAGCACCACGGCGTCCGCGAAGTAGGTGTCGATCCTCCCCGTGATCAGGTCCCGGGCCACGATGCCGCGCGCCCGCCCGTCGACCACGATCAGGTCGAGCATCTCGGTGCGCGGGTGCATCTCCACGTTCCCGGCCGCGATCTGCCTGCTCAGCGCCTGGTAGGCACCCAGGAGCAGTTGCTGACCCGTCTGGCCCCGGGCGTAGAACGTCCGCGACACCTGGACGCCGCCGAAGGAGCGGGTGTCGAGCAGCCCGCCGTACTCGCGGGCGAAGGGCACGCCCTGGGCCACGCACTGGTCGATGATCTCGACGGAGATCTGCGCCAGCCGGTGGACGTTCGACTCCCGTGCCCGGAAGTCGCCGCCCTTGACGGTGTCGTAGAACAGCCGGTGGACCGAGTCGCCGTCGTTGCGGTAGTTCTTGGCCGCGTTGATGCCGCCCTGCGCGGCGATCGAGTGGGCGCGGCGCGGGGAGTCCTGGTAGCAGAACTGGACGACGTGGTACCCCTGTTCGGCGAGCGTGGCACCCGCCGAGCCGCCGGCGAGGCCCGTACCGACGACGATCACCGTGTGCTTGCGGCGGTTGGCGGGGTTGACCAGCTTGGCCTCGAAGCGGCGCCGGTCCCAGCGCTCGGCGACCGGCCCCGCGGGGGCCTTGCCGTCGACGACCGGTGCCCCGGTCGTGTAGTCCGTGTAGGCGGAGGACAGGGTCATGGTCAGCTCACCACTCCGGTCATGACGGCGACGGGTACGGAGACGAAGCCCGCGGTCAGCACGAGCGCGAGGACGTTCGCGGTGGTCCTCAGGGCCAGGTCGCGGGTGCGGCTGCCGGCGCCGAGGGTCTGGGCGGCGCTCCAGAAGCCGTGCCGCACGTGCAGGCCGAGTGCGAGCACCGCGGCGATGTAGACGACGTTGCCGTACCAGGTGGAGAAGGTGTCGATCACGTTCTGGTACGGGTGTCCGGCCTCGAATCCGCCGGGGTGGGCGGTGCCGGTCGTCAGGTCGAGAATGTGCCAGACGAGGAACAGGGCGAGGATGACGCCGCCCCAGCGCATGGTGCGGGTCGCGTAGCTCGCCCGGCGCTTCCTGTGCACGTACCTGCTCGGCCGGGCCCGCAGGTCGCGGCGGCTGAGCTGGTAGGCGGCCGTGGCGTGGGCGACGACCGCGGCGACGAGCACCACACGGACGATCCACAGCGCCCACTCGTGGTGCAGGAAGGGCTCGCCGAGGGTGCGCAGCCAGTGGGCGTAGCCGTTGAACTCGTCCGAGCCGAAGAAGATCTTGAGGTTGCCGAGCATGTGGACGACCAGGTACGCCAGCATGATCAGTCCGCTGACGGCCATCACCGTCTTCTTGCCGAGGGAGCTGTCCCACACCGAGCGTGCGAAGGACGGTTTCCGTTCCGTCCGGTCCGCCCGGTCCGTCCGCGTTGCCAGAGCCATACGACAGACGCTAGAACCACCGCACCCCATCGGTCCAAGACATGAAGCGGCTCGTTTTGATAGCTAGAGACTATCGCCGCGTATCGTGAGGGGATGCAGTTCCAGCAGCTCCAGTACTTCGTGGCGGTGGCCGAGACCCGTCATTTCACCCGGGCCGCCGAGCTGGTCCATGTGGCACAGCCCTCGCTGTCACAGCAGATCAAGGCGCTGGAGCGGGAGTTGGGCGCGGACCTCTTCCGGCGTGCGCGCGGGAACATCACGCTGACGGACGCCGGTGAGGCGCTGCTGCCGCTGGCCCGCCGCATCCTGGCCGACACGGACACCGCCCGGCACGAGGTGCAGGAGCTGGTCCAGCTGCGGCGGGGCCGGGTCCGGCTCGGCGCGACCCCGAGCCTGTGCACGGGCCTGCTCCCGGACGTGCTGCGCGCCTTCCACGACCGCTACCCGGGCATCCGGCTGCTGATCGAGGAGGGCGGCTCGCACGACCTCGTACGGCAGCTGGCGCGCGGCGCGCTGGATCTGGCCCTGGTGGTCCTCCCGCTCCCCACGCCCTCCCCCGCGCTCACCACGGTGGAGCTGCTGCGCGAGGACCTGGTCGTGGTCTCCTCGCCGGACGCGCCCGGGCCGGGCGACGGCCGCCGCACGGTCCGGGTCCCCGATCTGGAGGGCGAGCGCCTCGTGATGTTCCGCCACGGCTACGACCTGCGGGAACTCACCGTCGCCGCGTGCCGCTCCGCGGGGTTCGAGCCGGACTTCGCGGTCGAGGGCGGCGAGATGGACGCCGTCCTCGGCTTCGTCCGGGCCGGGCTCGGCGTCGCCGTCGTCCCCCGCATGGTCGCCGTCGGGGCCGGCCGGGGGCTGCGGGTCACCCCGCTGGCCCGGCCCGGCCTCCATCGCACGATCGCCCTCGCCCACCGCAGCGATGTGGCTCCGCCTCGGGCCGCGCGGGAGTTGCAGCGGATGTTGGTGGAGCGGTGAGGGTGGGGTGTTGTGCCCTGTTTCGCCGTTGGTGGTGAGCCGCCGTTCGGGTCTGCGGGCTCGTTGTGGCTGGTCGCGCAGTTCCCCGCGCCCCTTAAGGGGCGCTGCGCGCCCCCCAGAGAAAAGCCCGGCGGCTAGAAAGGAACCCCCTACCCCGTCGCGTCCACCAGGGCCAGTTCGTGGAGGCGGTCCGGGGGGCCGGGGCGGGCGTAGTACCAGCCCTGGGCGGTGTCGCAGCCGAGGATGCGCAGCTGTTCGGCCTGGGCGCCGGTCTCGACGCCCTCGACGGTGACCGCGAGGTCGAGGCTGTGCGCCAGGGAGACGATCCCCTCGACGATCTTCAGGTCGACGGGGTCGGCCGGGAACCGCTGCATGCTCTGGGTGAAGGACCGGTCCAGCTTCAGGACGCGGACCGGCAGCCGGCGCAGGTTGGCGAGGTTGGAGTAGCCGGTGCCGAAGTCGTCGAGGGCGATGTCGACGCCCATCTCGGAGAGCCTGCGCAGGGGCTTGAGCAGGTCGTCGTCGGCGCCGATCAGGGCGGACTCCGTGACCTCCAGGCAGAGGGCGTCCGGCGGGAGCCCGGCGCGCTCCAGGATGTCCACCGTGTCCTGGACCAGCCCGGGGTGGGTCAGCTGGCACGGGGAGAGGTTGACGTTGACGCGCAGCGGGCCGGCGGCCCGTGTGCCGCCGCCGCGTTCCTGCCACGCGCGGGCCTGGCGCACCGACTGCTCCAGGACCCAGCGGCCGAGCGGGACGATCAGGCCGGTGCGTTCGGCGAGCGGAATGAAGCGGTCGGGGCCGAGGACACCGTGCTGCGGGTGCAGCCAGCGGACCAGGGCCTCGGCGCCGCGCACGGTGCCGTCGCCGAGGTGGACCAGCGGCTGGTACTCGATGAAGAACTCGCCCCGGTCCAGGGCGGCGGGCAGGGCCGTCGTGAGCCCGTGCCGGGTGATGGCGCGGGCGTCGGCCTCCGCGTCGGCGACCTCGTAGCGGTTGCCGCCCGCGGACTTGGCCCGGTACATCGTGATGTCGGCGCTGCGCAGCACCTCCGCCGGGCCGCGCTCCCCCGCCGGGCCCTCGACGATGCCGATGCTGCCGCGGACCAGCAGTTCACGGCCCTCGATACGGACCGGGGTGACCAGCGCGTTCATGATGCGGTCGGCGAGATCGTCGACCTCGCGCTCGGTGTCGGTGCCGGTGGTCAGGGCCACGAACTCGTCGCCGCCGAGCCGGGCGACCATCTCGCCGGGCGCGGTCGCACAGGACTGCAGCCGGTCGGCGACCTCGACGAGCAGCCGGTCGCCGGCCGCGTGTCCGAGGCTGTCGTTGATCGTCTTGAAGCCGTCGAGGTCCAGGTAGCACAGACCGAAGCGCTGGCCGTCGCCCGCGGCGAGGGCCTTCTCCAGACGCTCGAAGAACAGGGTGCGGTTGGGCAGTCCGGTGAGCGCGTCGTGGGTGGCCTCGTAGCGCAGGCGGAGGTTGAGCAGCCGGCGCTCGGTGGTGTCCTCCATGAGGGCCAGCTGGTACTGGGGCCGGCCGTCCGCGTCCCGCAGCAGGGACACCGTCAGATTGGTCCACAGGACCGTGCCGTCCGGCCGGTGGAACGCCTTCTCCGTGTGGTAGTGCTCGCGTTCGCCGCCGACCAGTTCGTCGTACAGGCGCCACACCTGGGGCGCGTCCTCGGCGTGCTTCCACTCGGGGACGCGGCGCCCGCGCATCGCCTGCTCGGTGAGCCCGAACATGCGCAGCAGCGCCCCGTTGACCTGGAGGATGTTGCCGTCGAGGTCGGCGATGCCGATGCCTATGGCGGCGCCCTCGAACACCGCGCGGAACCTGGCCTCGGTGGCGTGCAGCGCCAGGGCGACCGCGCCCTGGGCCTCCAGCGCGGCACGGGCGATGGCCTCCTGCTCGGCCAGCGTCCGCTGCCGCAGGGCCTCGGCGAACCCGGCGGCCATCGCGGACTGCAGCCGTCCGGCACGGGCCCGCAGGTCCTCCTGGGGTCCGTCGCCGCCGCAGTAGAGCACCAGATAGGCGTCGACGCAGTCCAGGGTCTGGCTGAGCGCGTCGGGTTCGGTGCAGTGCGCCTCGACGAGGGCGGCGCCGACGGCCCTGCCCGCTCCGGCGTCGTACGTCCTCGCCCGCAGTGCCTCGCTCAGGCTGCGGGCGAGCGGCAGCAGGCGTTCCTCGAACTCGGGCCGGGTCAGCGACGTGGAGGTGGCGGGGAAGACCGCGCGGCTCCAGATGGTCGCGAACCGGCGGAGTCTGTCCTCCGGCCCGTCCGGCTCCGCCCTCACGCTTTGGTCCCCACGCCGGCGAACTGGGCGTAGGCGTACGGATCCTCGTCCTCGGAAGCCGTGTCGGGCCGCCACTTCGCCATCGGCACCACTCCGGGTTCCACCATGTCGTACCCCTCGAAGAACCGTGCGACCTCGTCGGCCGAGCGCATGGTCAGCGGATTGCGAATGTTCTTGTACACGTCCACCATGGCCGCCGCCCGCTCCGCGGGCAGCGGGATCCCCTCGCTGCAGGCGTGCGAGACGACCATCATGCTGCCGGGCGCGAGCGCGTCGCGCAGCTGCGCCACCGCCCCGTACGGGTCGTCCGTGTCCTCCACGAAGTGCAGTATGGCAACCAGGAGCAGCGCCACCGGCCGGTTCAGGTCGATCAGTTGCCGGACACGGGGGCTCTCGAGGATCTCGCGGGGCTTGCGGAGGTCGGCCGCGACCACGTCCACGCCGTCGACCCCCTTCAGAACGGCCTCACTGTGTGCTACGGCGACGGGGTCGTGGTCGACGTAGACGATCCGTGCGCCGGGGCTGGCCTCCCGGGCGACCTCGTGCACGTTTCCGAAGGTCGGGATCCCGGATCCGATGTCCAGGAACTGGGTGATGCCCGCGTCGGCCGCGTGGCGCACGGCGCGGCGCATGAACGCCCGGTTCGCCTGCATGATCTTGGGCAGTCCCGGGACGAACTCCATGGCCCTGCGGGCCGCTTCCCGGTCCACCTCGAAATTGTGCGAACCACCCAGGTAGTAGTCGTAGATGCGTGCCACGGACGGCATCGAGATGTCGATGCTCCGCGGCGCCCAGGCGGGACGCTCCATCTGTGTACTCCAACGCTTCGGGGTGACGTGGGCGATCCGGTGTTCGAGCTGAGGCTACTGATCGTCCGCCGAAGGAGCGAGTAAAAACGGAAATTGACCGTCCGTTCAAGATCTCCGCAGGGGTGGCCGCTCAACCGACGGCCCGGGCGTGCCGGTTCGGCCGGCGGCCGGAGAACACCGCGCCCGGACACCCCTGTTCGGGCGTGTCCGGGCATGCCAAGCGGTCCGCCCCCTCCGTGCGGTGCGGAGGGGGCGGACCTGATCGGCCGCGCTGGTGTGGTGCGTCCGGCACTCTCTTCTCGTCCACTCCCTTCCGCGTGCGGTGATGTGAATGGCGAGGCGGTCCACCCTGGGGAAGGTGTCCTTACTGCTGCGCGCCGATCGGCTCTCCGTCGCCGTTGATGGCGAACCAGGTACCGCCGACACCCTGGCCGTTGGTGTCGCCGGGCGACTTGTCGTTGGCGAAGGTGTAGAGCGGGATGCAGTTGATGGTCTGCTGCTTGAAGCCGTCAGGACGGTCGAAGACCGTGTAGCCCTTCAGCAGGATGCCCTTGGTGTCGTTCTTGTCGACCGGGGCGACGACGGGCCACTTGTCGAGGCAGGCGCCGGTGCACTTGGTGGACATCGGCCACTGCTTGTCCTTGAGGAACCGGTAGACCGTCATGCCGTTCTTGTCGACGACGATCTCGCCGAGCTTGGCGTCCTTGCGGGTGGTCAGGCCGGCCTGCTCGACCGCACCGCCACCGCCTCCGCCGGTGCCGCCCGTACCGCCGGCACCGCCACCCTTGGTGGAGGCCTTCTTGCCGTTGGGCGCCGAGGCGAACCAGGAGCCCTTGAGGCCCTGGCCCTTGATGTCGCCGGCCTTGGTGTCCTTGGCGAAGTAGTACTGCGGCCAGCCGGCGACCGTCAGCTGCTTGGTCCCGTCGGGACGGCTGACCTCACCGAGCAGGGCCTGGTCGACACCCTCGGCGGCCGTGGCGCCCGAGGCGGGAACCGGCGGCCAGGTGGTGGCGCACTCGCCCTCACAGGTCGTCTTCGGCGGCTCGAAGGAGTCCTTGTCGAAGCGGTACAGGGTGCGGCCGGAACTGTCCGTGAGGACCTTGCCGTACTCGTCGCTGTTCCACACCGTCAGCTGGCCCGCCGAGGCCGCCGTGGTGGACTGGGCCTGGTCCGACGTGTCGGAACCGGCCGCGCCGACACCGGCCGTACCGGCACCGGTGCCCGCGATGGTGCCGGCGCCGAGCGTCGGACTGGAAGCGGCGCCCACGTTCTGCGAGGACGTCGACCCCTGTTCCTGACCGCACGCCGTCGTCAGCACCAGTACAGCCGCAGCTGTCGCTACGAGCGAGGCGCTCCGCCAGGAGGTCTTCATTCCAACTCCCCGTATATCCGGTGGGTGTTGCAGCGCCCTAGTGCGCCGCTTGCTGGTCCTAGGTACGGGCGGGGGTGGCCGAAGTGTTCAACGTGGCGCGAATTTCTTTCCGAAAGCTGTGACACGGCACCGGCCGTCCGCCTGCGGAGGGTTCGAAAACGGGGTCAGCACGGTGCATCCGCACTCAAACCTTCGAGGTCCGTTTTTCCCTCGTCCGGAGCATTCGGCCCGTGCTCCCGCGTACGCGGGCGCGCGAGCACGGATGATCTGCGACGTGCAAGGACCCCAGCGGACCCGGTCCGCTCTCGCCCTGCGGCTGTCGGCCCTGCTCGCACTGACCTGGCTCCTCGCCGGAGCACCGAGCGGCCCGGCGGCCGCCGACGCCTGCGCGTACGCCGACGTCGGCCCGGGCGGCGGGGGCGCGGTCGCCGTGGCGGTCGGCGGCACCGACTCCTGCGAGCCGACCCCGCCGCCCCCACCCCCGCCCCCGCCGACTCCGTCGCCGTCGTGCCCGCCGGAGCCGCCCCCCACCCCCGCGCCCCCGCCCCGGCCGAGACCGCCGTCGCCCACACCCACCCCCGACCCGGCCCCGGACCCCCCGCCGCCCCCGAGGCCGACGCCCGCCCCGCCCCGCAAGGCCGCGCCCCCGCCTCCCCCGCCGCCCGTCACGCAGACACCCCGGCCCGCCCCCACCCCGACTCCCGCGCCGAAACCGAAGGCACGGCCCGACCCCGCGCCCAGCGTCCGCCCGGAGGTCTCGCCGACCCCGGTGAGCTATCCGCCGTACCGCGCGCCGACCCACTCCGCTGCCAAGCGCTCCGGCCCGTCCCTCGTCTCGCTCGCCCTGCTGGTCACCGTGCCCGCGGTGTTCGCCGCCGCCGCACTGCGCCCCCGCTGATCCCTGGAGGAACCTCTTGTCGGAATGGCTTGTTCTCACCCTCGCGATGGGGGCGGCCTGTGTGGTCGTCCTCCTCGTGGCCCTGGTACGGCATCACGCCGCGCCGGCGGACGAGGACCCGTCCGAGACCCCGGACGTCATCGAGTACATCACCATGATGATCGGCGTGGTGTACGCCATCGTGCTGGGTCTCGCCATCGCCGGCGTCTGGGAGGCCCGCAGCGCCGCCCAGGACCAGGTCCAGGCCGAGGCGCAGGCCCTGCACGAGATCAGCGAGCGGGTGCGGGTGTACCCCGAGGACGTGCGCGACCGCATCCGCGGCGACATCGACGCCTACGTCGGCCATGTCGTGTCCACCGAGTGGAAGGTCATGGCCGAGAAGGGCGAGGTGACCGAGCGCGGCGCCGAGCTGTTCGAGACCGTCCGCCACGACGTCACCGACTACGAACCGCGTGACGACTTCGAGGCACAGGCGTACCAGCCGCTGCTCGACCAGGTGGCCACGGCCGACGCCGCGCGCGGCAGCCGCGCCGACTCCACCGGCGAGACCATGCCCGGCGTGGTGTGGTTCGGCCTGATCATCGGGGCCGTCGTGACGGTCGGCATGGTGTTCGCCCTGCAGATCCGGCGCACGCCGCGCGAGCTGATCCTCGCCGGTCTGTTCTCCGCCCTCATCGCGTTCCTGCTGTTCCTCGTCTGGGACTTCGACGCGCCCTACAGCCGGGGCCTGTCGGCCACGGCCGATCCGTTCCTGAGCCTGTTCCCGAACGCGGACCGATAGAGCGACGCACCCGCGCGGCCGTACGGCCGGGGGGACGGGCGGCACGCCGCGCCCGGCCCCCCGGCCGTACCCGTGCCGGTCCCCTGTGCGGAGCACACGCGTGCCCCATTCGCGCTACTGCGATCGCGCCACCGGGCGCGCCTTCCTAGCGTTTCGGTCATCGAGGTGCATTTCAGACGCAGGCGGAACCGGTCCGCGGCAGGCTCCTCGGGGACCCGGAGGCTCATCATGCGCGCGATACGCGTCGCTTCGGCCGCTCTGCTGGGCGCGGCCGCCCTCTCCCTCACCGCTCCCGCCGCGCACGCGGCACGGGCCGGCGACATCACGTCGTTCGGCTTCGGCGTCGCGCCCTCGACGGTCGCCCCCGGCGGGCAGGTGCTGCTGCGTGTCGACGGCTGCCACCACAGGACGACCGTCTCCTCCGGCGCCTTCGACGCCGTCGTCATTCCCCGGGGCCACTCCTCGGCCACGGCGACCGTCGACCGGGACGCCCGGCCCGGCACGGTGTACGAGGTGCTGTTCCAGTGCGGCGACGAGAGCGGCCGCACGGATCTCACCATCTCCTCCGGCCACCCGACGCATCACCCCACGCACTACCCCACCCGCGGTTCCCACGCCGGCGAAGGCGGCACCGTCGCGGGCTTCGACGCGCACGAGATCGGCCTCGGCGCCGCGCTCGTCGCCGGGGCCCTGGGCGTGGCCTGGCACCGGGCGCGTCGCCGCCCCGAGGAGGGCGGCCACTCCTGACGGGCGCCCATGGCGGCGCCGCTCGCACACTTCTTCGCCCCGGAACCCGTGAGGGTCCGGGGCGAAGAGCCGTGCCGCGTGTGCCGCCGGGGCTCAGACCTTGTTCTCCGCGCGCCGACGCATCCAGAACACGCCACCGCCGACGACCGCGGCCGTCACCAGGCCGCCGCCGATGGCCATGTCGGTCGCCGTGGCGCCGGTGGAGCTGCTGCCGCCGAGGCCGCCGCGGACCCCGCCGATCACGGTGAAGACACCGGTGAACGTCTTGCGCCTGCCTTCGCAGTTGGTGGTGACGCTGTACGAGCCGGGAGCGGCGTCGGCGTTGACCCGTACCGCGGCCGTGGCGGTCGGGCCGCCCATGGACCTGAGGTTGGTGGTGGGGAAGGCGTTCGAGGCGATGGTGCTGCCGGCGATCGCGCACGCGTCACCGCCGCTGACGGTGAGGACGAGCTGACCGCCGCGGGCGATGACGTTGGGGGCGGCCGTGACCGCGCTCGGCTGGTCCCAGGCGGCGGCCGTCGGCGCGGCCACGCCGACCAGGGCGACCGCGGCGGCCGAGGCCGCCAGGACACGAGTAGTACGCATGTGATCCTCCGCGGAAGACGCCCCGGGTCCCGTCCCCGGTCGATCGGCGAGAAAACGCCTCCCGAAAAAGACCCTCAGATGCCGTGGGCGGGCCCGCATTTCGGCGCTGGTCCGTCCTGGTGAGTTCCTGGGGAGGGACACGCCGGGATATCTCCGTACGATCGGATATCGCCGCAGGTCACGGACCGTCAGGAAATTCCTCGGGGCGGCGAACCCGGATGGCGCAGGATCCCCCGCCCCCGCCACCCGTTCGCACCTGCCCCGTCGCCTTCGCCGTGCGGCAGGCTTAGCTTTTCCGTATGCGCGAGGGACACGGCGACGGCCGGGTCGAGAGGGGATGGGATATGTCTTCGTCCGGACCGGCCGAGTCCGCATGGGAGGTGCCGCGGAAGAAGCGTGCCCCCTGGGGCGTGATAGCGCTTGTTCTGCTGACGGGGCTTGCTCTCATCCGCAACGGCTCGGGGGAGTTCGACGTGGGCCCGCCGCAGCCCGCGTCGGCCGCGGCCGCGGACGGCCGCCGGACCCCGCACGGGACCTTCACCGATGTTCCCGACCCGCTGCCGTACGCCATGGTGGACCGGGTGCGGATCCCGTCGATCAGGGTCGACGCGCCGGCCACGCCCGTCGGGCTGGACACGCAGGGCTGGGTGGACGCGCCGCCGGCCCGGGATCCGAATCTCGCCGGGTGGTTCACCGGCGCGGTCTCCCCCGGCGAGAAGGGCACGGCCGTGGTCGTCGGCCATGTCGACAACAACCAGGGTCCCGCCGTGTTCTACGGACTGGGGGCGCTGAAGAAGGGCTCCCGGGTGGAGATCCTGCGCGCGGACCGGAAGACCGCCGTGTTCGAGATCTACGGCATCGAGGTGTTCGCGAAGAACGACTTCCCGGGCGACCGGGTCTACGGGAACAACGGAATTCCCGAACTGCGGGTCATCACCTGCGGCGGTGGTTTCTCCAAGCAGAACGGCTACGACGGGAACGTCGTCGTCTTCGCCCGCCTGGTCGAGGTGCGCTGAAAGCTTTCCCCCGGCCGGGCGGGCGGGATCGCGAAGGAATGCGTCACACGTATTCACGCCGGGGCACGGTGATGCGATAGCCGGAATCCAGAAGTTCGGGCAGATAGTCGCGCAGGGCCCTGACACTCTGCGAGCGGTCCCCGCCCGCGTCGTGGGAGAGCACGACGACACCGGGACCGGCCCCGTCCTCCACGCGCCGGGCGATGGTCCGCGCGCCGGGCGTCCGCCAGTCCAGGGTGTCCACGGTCCAGGCCAGCGGCTCCATGCCGAGTTCCGCGCCGAACCGGAACGCGGCCCGGTTCCAGGCGCCGTACGGGGCGCGGAACCACAGCGGCGGTTCGCCGTACGCCTTCTCGATGATCTCGCTGGTGCGGCCCATCTCGGAACGGATCCTGGACCGGGAGAGGGTGGTGAGCAGAGGGTGGGACCAGGTGTGGTTGCCGACCACGTGGCCGTCGTCGGCCATCTCCCGCAGCAGGTCCTTGTGCTGGACCGCCATCTCGCCGCACACGAAGAACATCGCCCGGACGTCGTGGTCGCGGAGGATGCGCAGGATGTCCGGGGTGTAGCGGGGGTCGGGGCCGTCGTCGAAGGTCAGCACCATGCCGCGGCCGCGCCCGTCGACCCGCAGGAACGGCTCGTGCCGGACGGCGGGCCGGACGGGGGTGCGGCGCCGGGGCGGGGGGCCGTAGCCCGCGATGGGCCGCAGACGGTAGGAGGAGGGCGTGAGCGCCGGGCGGCCCCCGGGGCCCGCCGCCGGGCCGGGAGCACCGGCCGGGGCCGCGTCGGCAGGTGCCGCGCCGCCGGTGCCTCCGTCGCCGACGAGCAACGCGGCCGTGCCCGCCGTGGCGGTCGCGCCCAGCAGGGCCGCGGCGCCCGTCAACACGTGCCGACGCGTGAACATCTGATCCTTCGTCATGACTCATCAGTCGACCAAGTCGGGGACGCCGCACCACCACGACACCGGTGCGGCGGCAGGGAAACACCCGATGGGAGTAGTCGTCCGCGCCCCCGAAGCACGACCGGCGCACGCCGGAGCCCGGGTGCTCGGATAGCCTCGCGAGCGTGACCGATCAGCAAGCACACCGGTTCGAACGGGGTACCGACGGGCCCAAGGTCGTCCTCGTCGGGCTGGACGGCTCCGACACCTCCCTGCGGGCCGTGGCGTACGCCGCCGGCCTCGCGCGCCGCCAGCACGCGCTGCTCGCCATCGTGTACGTGCAGCCCCTGCTGGCGGCCGGTGCGGCGCTCGGGGTGCCGGTCGCGGGGGCGACCGAGGAGATCGCCGAGCACCTGGTCGCGGAGGTCCGGGAGGCCGCCGAGCAGGTCAAGGGCATCTTCGAGGTGCGCTGGGAGTTCCACACCTTCCGCGGCGACCCGTACAACGGCCTGGTGACGGCGGCGGAGCAGCTCAAGGCGGACGCGGTGGTGGTGGGTGCCTCCCAGCAGGCCGGCCACCGCATCGTCGGCTCGGTGGCCCTGCGCCTGGTGAAGGCGGGTCGCTGGCCGGTGACGGTGGTGCCGTAGGCACGGCGGAGCCCGACGGGTCCACGGCGACGCCCGGGGCTCGGGCGGCTACCGCCCCGTGACCAGTCCGTCCTGGGCCGCGCCCCGGCTGAGGACGATCTCCCGGATGCGGTCGCGCACGGCGGTGACGCCGGCCCCCGCCCCGGCCTCGATCACGGAGTCGAGGTCGACCACGCGGCCCCGGGCGACATCGAACCACTGCGGCACGAACTCCGCCCTCGTCACCGCCCAGCGGTCGCCCGCGCGGGCGGGCGGGGCGAAGGTGAAGCGGGCCAGGGTGCCCTGGTTGCCGCGCGGGTCGGCGGCGCCGGAGTGGTTGCGCATCGCCCCCGCCACCTGGTCGCCCATCCCGTATGCCGGTCCGCCGGCAGCGGGATGCCGTTCGTCCCGTACGTGTACGCCAGGTGCGCCACCCGGGCCCCCCGGACGCGCATCAGGGTCGGCTGCAGGGCCTCCTCCTCCGTTCGCGCCGAGCCCGCGTGGCGTACGCCGACGCGATCGAGCGCGTCCAGCGTGCGCCGGACACCGGGCGCGCCGTCGTCCAGGGTGTGGTTGGACGCTGTGGAGCACGCGTCGTACCCCGTGGCCGCGAGGGCCTCCGCCACCTCGGGCGGTGACCTGAACACCGGGTAGCCGCTGTAGTCGCCGTCCGCCCCGTAGACCGTCTCCATATGACAGATCGCCAGATCCGCCGCGGACACCACGTGCTTCACCCCCGCGAGCATGGGAACGAAGTCGTGGCCGTGGCCGCCCGCGTCCGCGTGCGCCTGCTCGATGACCGACATGTGGGGGAGGACGTCACCGGAGGCGACGAGGGTGAAGCCTCCGTCGTCGTCGGAGGCGGAGGGCCCGGGCCGGGGGCCGGGGCCCGGGTACTGGCAGGCGGCGGTCGCGGCCAGGAGGAGGGCCACGGAGAGGGCGACGGGACCCCTGTGTGCGGTCATGGATGAGTACCCCAATTTTGTCGTATTAAATGACTACTCGATACGCATCCACATACAGCGACACACACCCGTCAAGCAGGCACACCGGCGCACCGGTACACCGTGCCCCGTCCGGCGGCATACCGTTCGTCGCACCGTTCGCCGACAGGTTCGACCGCCCGCCGCAGATCCGTGACCGGCCCCTGTCCTCGCGCCGCGCCCCGCGTTCCCATACGGCCATGACGGCCGGAACCACGATCACCGACGGGACGACCGCCGAACACGAGCTGGCCGAACTCCAGCGCGAACACGGCCGCCCCCTCTTCGCCCTGCTGCTGCGGCTCTCCGACGGGGACCGCCATCGCGCCGAGGACCTGGTGCAGGAGACCTTCGTACGCGCCTGGCAGCACCCCGAGGCCCTGCGCGCCGACGCCTTCGACTCCGTACGCCCCTGGCTGCTCACCGTCGGACGGCGGCTCGCCATCGACGCGCGGCGGGCCCGGCAGGCGCGCCCCGCCGAGGTGGGGGACGCGGTGCTGGAGAACGCGCGTGTGATGGCCGATCACGCCGAACGGTCGGTGGCGACCCTCGACGTACGGGAAGCTGTGAAGACACTCACTCCCGAGCACCGCGAAGTACTGGTGCAGGTGTACTTCCAGGGTGCGAGTGTGGCGGAAGCCGCCGAGGCCCTGGGAATCCCGCCCGGTACGGTGAAGTCCCGCGCGTACTACGCGCTGCGCGCCCTTCGCCGGGTGCTTCCCGGATACGCGGCCGACCTGCGGTGAAACCCATGGCCGAGTCAAACCTCCGTAAAGCGCCTTGCTGAGGACCCCGGTTGAGCAATCAGCTGTCTTCTATCCGTGTTCCGGATGGGGGCCCGCAGCCTGGTCTCCAGGCCCGGGTCGGGCGACGCGCACGCACCGGAGGAAGGCAGGAAGGGATGCTGCACAGAGGGCAGGAGAGCACGGACGGCGCCGGTGGAGGCGAACTGACCGTCCCCATGGCGTGGTTCTACGCCGAGTACATCGCGGAGGAACTGCTGCGGACGGGCGACCTGATGCCGCCGACGTCCTTCGAGTTCCGTGCGGGGCGCGACGCCCTGGCGCTGACCATCTTCCTCTCGGACGCGGGCCGCGAGCTGTCCGGCATCCGGGTCGTCACCCAGCTGGAGATGTGGCTGTCGCTGACGGCGTACGACCAGCCGTGGCAGGACTGGGTGTGCGAGCGCATGGCCGACTTCACCGCCGAGGCGCTGGAGGCGGGCGGCCCGTCGCCCGATCTGGAGCTGGCCGCCGCCGCGTGGCGGTGGCTGGAGGAGACGGAACTGCTCGCCCCCGATCTGGACGCGGTGCCGGGGGGCGGCGCGGTCCCGGGGGAGGACGACGGCCCAAAGGTCTGGACGCCGGCCTGGCGGCTCGGTCTGCCGCTGGGGCACCTGGCGATCCACCTCTTCTAGCGGCGGCACCCGGCGTTCATCCGGCGTCCGCCCGGATGTCGCCGCCTCGGTGAACCAAGTTTTTCGGTCCCGGACCAATCCGCGTGGCGGAGGGCTCCGAATCTTTTGGTTGGCATTGGCCGGGTGGCTTGAGTGATTCGCCGGTCCGGTCCGTACCGGTGGGGGCAGGAAGCAACCCCCACCGCACACCGGCCCGAGGAATTGCCATGTGGTCCCAGGATCGTCATCACGACGTCGGCGCGTACGCGCTGGGCGTGCTGGACGAGGTGGATTCGTTCCACTTCGAGGACCATGTCCGCGGCTGCCCGCAGTGCGCGGTACAGGTCACCGAGTTCCGCCCGGCTGCCCGGCAGCTGATGCTCTACCGCAACGCGACACCGCGCGCCGTGCACCCCTTCGCGGCCCCCGGCCCCCGGATGCTCGGGCGGCTGCTCGACGAGGTGTCCGCCCGCCACCGGGCGAAGCGCAGGCGCTGGCTGTTCGCCCTCGCGGCGTCCGTGGTGATCGCCGTCGGCGGCCCCGCCGTGGCCGTTCTCGCAGGTCCGGGCGAGGCTCCGGACACCGTGGCCGCCACCGACGCCAAGACGGGCGTCTGGGCCGAGGTCAGGGCCGAGGAACGGCTCTGGGGCAGCGACATCGAGCTGAAGGTCAAGGAGGCCGAGGGCGTCCACGCCTGCCGGCTCGTCGTGATCGGCAAGGACGGCTCCGAGGAGACGGCCGCCAACTGGAAGTCCCCCGAGGGCGCCGACAAGGCTTCCGAAATGGTGGGCGGAACCGCCATGCAGCGCGAGGACATCAGCCACTTCGAGGTGCGCAGCCAGGAGGGCGATCTCCTGGTGACCCTGAAGGCCCCCGCCTGGCGCTGAAGGCGCCGAACCGGCCCCCCGCCCCTTCCCCGCATCACCACCGAAGCCCGCTGAATTGGTCCGGACCTTCAATGGTTGCGGATCATGGTGGAACCCGGCAGGGACCCGGTTCCGGGTGGCTCCGGGGGACATCCGGGCCGGGCCGTCGCCCTACTTGAGCAACCGTGACAGCCGTCGGTCGGCGAGCGGCTTGCCGCCCGTCTGACACGTCGGGCAGTACTGGAGCGACGAATCGCTGAAGGAGACCTCCCGGACGGTGTCACCGCACACCGGGCAGGGCTCCCCGGCCCGGCCGTGCACGCGCAGCCCGCTCTTCTTCTCCGCCTTCAGCCTTCCCGCCGCAAGCCCCCGGGAGCGCTCCACGGCCTCGGTCAGCGTGGTGCGCAGCGCCTCGTGGAGATGCCGGATCTCCTCCGGCTTCAGGGACGAGGTCAGCCGGAAGGGCGACATCCGCGCGGCGTGCAGGATCTCGTCGCTGTACGCGTTCCCGATCCCGGCGATCAGGCTCTGGTCGCGCAACGCGCCCTTGATCTGCCGCCGCTCCCCCGCCAGCAGCCCGGCGAACCGGGTCACGTCGAACTCGTCGGCGAGGGGGTCCGGACCGAGCCTCGCGATGCCGGGGACCTGCGCCGGGTCCCGTACGACGTACACCGCCAGCCGCTTCTGCGTGCCGGCCTCGGTGAGGTCGAAGCCCTCGCCGGTCTCCAGGGCGACACGCAGGGCCAGGGGGTTCCTGCCGCCCGGCCGCGGCGGGCCGTCCGGCAGCCGGTCCTTCCACTGCAGCCACCCGGCGCGCGCCAGATGGGTGACGAGGTGCAGCTCTCCCCCGTCCGCCTCGATGTCGAGGAACTTGCCGTGGCGCCGTACGTCCGTGATCTCCCGCCCCTCGAACGCGCTCACGGGTGGGTCGTACGTCTTGAGCACGCTGATCGCCACGGGCAGGACGCGCACGGCCTCGTGCCCGACGAGGCTCCCCACCAGGAAGTCCCGGAGCGCTTCGACTTCGGGCAATTCAGGCATACGTCAAGGGTGCCATGGGGTGCTACCGGGCGCTGGGGGGTGCGTTTGTCGGGTGCGGGTGGGTGGGGCTTCTCGCGCAGTTCCCCGCGCCCCTGAAAAGCAGGGGCTGCGCCCCGTGCTTTTCAGGCCCGCAGGGGCCTGATGCTTCTAGGGGCGCGGGGAACTGCGCGACCAGCCCCCACGCACCCGCACCCGACACGCACCCCAACCGCCCACCCCCTACGCACCCACCAGCAGAAACTCGCACCACACGCACTTGCCCCCACCCCGCGCCTCCACCCCCCACACATCCGTCAGCCGGTCCACGAGCAGCAACCCCCGCCCCGACACCCCCGCCTCCCCCGCCTCCCGCCGCCGCGGCAGCGCGCTGGAGGAGTCCTCGACCTCCACCCGCAGCCGCCGGTCCGACCCCGCGAGCGCCCGCAGCGTCACGATCGCGGACCCCTCCGTGTGCATGAGCGCATTGGTGACCAGCTCGTCGGCGACGAGTTCGATCTCGTCGGCCCGGTCCCCCGCCCCCCAGGTCCGCACGGCCGCGCCGATCATGTGCCGGGCCTCCCTGAGCGCCTCCGGGTCGCCGGGCCCGACGTGCTGCTGGAGCCGCCCGCCGGGCTGCTCGGCGCTGCGGCTGCGGCGGCGCAGCAGGAGCAGGGCCACGTCGTCGTCGCCGCCCCGCTCCTCCGCCACGTCGATGAGCCGGTCGGCGAGATCGTCGACGTCCTCGGGCCCGGTGGCGATCAGCGCCCGCAGCGTCCGCATGCCGTCGTCGAGGTCGGCGCCAGGCTCCTCGATGAGCCCGTCGGTGCACAGCAGCAGCGTCTGGCCGGGGTCCAGCTCGACGGCGGTCACCGGATACTCCAGGCCGCCGAACTCGGCGGACAGCCCGAGCGGCAGCCCGCCCTCCACGGTCACCCGGTGACAGCTGCCGTCGGTGTGCCGGACGAGGGGGTCGATGTGCCCGGCCCTGACCACCTGGACCACCCCGGTGGCCAGATCGGCCTCCGCGTACAGACAGGTGGCGAAGCGGTCGGTGTCGAGTTCGTGGAGGAAGGCGGAGGCGCGGGCCATCACGGTGGCCGGGGTGTGGCCCTCGGTGGCGTAGGCCTTCAGGACGATGCGGAGCTGGCCCATGACGGCCGCCGCGTGCGTGTCGTGGCCCTGGACGTCACCGATGACCGCGCCGACCCGCCCGCCGGGCAGCGGGATCAGGTCGTACCAGTCGCCGCCGATGTCCCGTCCGAGGGAGCCCCCGAAGGACGCGGCCCGGTAGCGGACGGCGATGTCGGCGCCGGGGACGCTGGGGATGGACCGCGGCAGCATGGCCTGCTGCAGACCCTCGGCGAGGTCCTTCTCCTGCTCGTAGAACATGGCCCGCTGCAGGCTCTGGGCGATGCTGCTGCCGAGCGCGATGAGGACGTCGCGCTCCTCGGAGCTGAAGCCGCGCCGGTCGTTGTAGAGCAGTCCCATCGCGCCGATGGGGCGGGCCTGCACGATCAGCGGCAGATAGGCGGCCGAGGTGATCTTGAGGTCGGTGATGTGCGGCCACAGCAGCGGGTAGGACTCGGCGAACTCCTCCGGCGACTCGATGAAGTGCGGGGCGAGCTGCCGTACGACCTCGTTCATCGGGTACTTCACGTCGAGGCGGGTGACGCGGGTGCCGGGCACGTAGCTGTCCTCGGGGCCGGCGGCGACCATCCGGACGCGGCCGGCCTCCAGCAGGCCCATGACCAGGCTGGTCGCGCCGAGGTGGGTGAGGCCGTCGGTGTCCTCCAGGACGTCGATCACGTCCTGGACGGTCCGGGCGTGGGCCAGGGCGGCGGTGATGATCTGGACGACGTTGGCCTGTCTGCGGCGGACCTCGTCGTGTGCGGTCCGCTCGGTGCGGGAGCGGATCTCGCGCAGTTCCCGGGTGGCGTCGCGGACGATGCCGATGACCCGGTACGGGCGGCCCGTCTCGTCGCGGCGGATGTAGCCCTGGGTGTGGGTCCAGCGCATGGTGCCGTCGCGCAGCCGGAGACGGAAGTAGGCGCCGTAGTTCTCGCTGCCGTCCTTGAGCGCCTGCGAGACGAGGGTGTCGAGCCTGCGGCCCTCCATCGGGGGCACCCGCAGCGACAGGGTCTCGGGCCTGCCGTCGTACTCGTCCGGGCGCACGTCGAAGATCTCGTGGGCCGTGGCGTCCATGTGGAACGCACCGGCGTCGAGGTCCCAGTCGAAGGTGCCCATGAGGTTGAGCGCCAGGACCGGGTCCGGGTGGGAGAGCCAGTCGTCCGGGACGTCCGAATCACTCGCTCCCCGATCAACCATGGGGACACTTTGACAGCATTTGCCCGAATATTCGAGTGGAGTGACCCTTGTCGGCACACTCACTATCGTCGGTGGCGTGGACTGGTTCGCCGCGCCCGACCTCTGGCTGAGCAGACTGCTCCTCCAGCGGTCGCTGGCCGCCCTCTATCTGGTCGCCTTCCTCGGGGCGGCCCTGCAGTTCCGCGCACTGATCGGGGAGCGCGGCATGCTGCCGGTGCCCCGCTTCGTCGAGCGGGTGCCGTTCCGGCGGGCGCCGAGCGTGTTCCACCTCCACTACTCGGACCGCTTCTTCGCGGGGTGGGCCTGGGCGGGCTGTGCGGTCTCGGCCGCGCTCGTCGCGGGACTGGACGCGCTGCTGCCCCTCTGGGCGGGCATGGCGCTGTGGCTGGTGCCGTGGGCGATGTACCTGTCGATCGTGAACGTCGGGCAGACCTGGTACGGGTTCGGCTGGGAGTCACTGCTCCTGGAGACCGGCTTCCTGGCCGTCTTCCTCGGCAACGACGAGGTGGCGCCGCCGGTCGTCGTGCTGTTCCTGCTGCGCTGGGTGCTGTTCCGGGTGGAGTTCGGCGCCGGGCTGATCAAGATGCGCGGCGACGCGTGCTGGCGGAAGCTGACGTGCCTCGACCACCATCACGAGACCCAGCCGATGCCCGGTCCGCTCAGCTGGTTCTTCCACCACCTCCCGAAGCCGCTGCACCGCGTCGAGGTGGCCGCCAACCACGTCACCCAGCTGGTGGTGCCGTTCCTGCTGTTCGCCCCGCAGCCCGTCGCCACGGGCGCCGCCGCGCTGATGATCCTCACCCAGCTCTGGCTCGTCCTGTCGGGAAACTTCGCCTGGCTGAACTGGATCACGATCGTGCTGGCCCTGTCCGCGGTCGACGTCGGCGGGCCGGCGCCGAGGACCCCCGGCACTCCGCTCTGGTACACGGCCCTGGTGCTCGCGGTCACCGCCCTGGTGCTCGCGCTCAGCCACCGCCCCGTCCGCAACATGCTCTCCCGCCGCCAGGTCATGAACCGCTCCTTCGACCCCCTGCACCTGGTCAACACCTACGGGGCGTTCGGGAGCGTCAGCCGGGTGCGCCACGAGGTGGTGATCGAGGGGACCGCGGACGAGGTGCCGCGCGAGGACGCGGGCTGGCGGGAGTACGAGTTCCGGGGCAAGCCGGGGGATCCACGCCGCTGGCCGCGCCAGTTCGCCCCGTACCATCTGCGGCTCGACTGGCTGATGTGGTTCGCCGCGCTCTCCCCCGCGTACGCCGGCTCCTGGTTCGGCGCCCTGATGGAACGGCTCCTGGAGAACGACCGCGACACCCTGCGACTGCTCGGCCGCTCCCCGTTCCCCGCCGATGCCCCGCCCCGCTTCGTCCGCGCCCGGCTCTTCCGTTACCGGTACACGACCTGGCGCGAGCTGAGGGAGACCGGCGCCTGCTGGGAACGCACCTACGTACGGGAGTTCATGCCGCCGACCCGGCTGACCGGCACGCCGACGCGCAGGCCGTAGCGGGGTCGGGGACGGACTTCTTCCCGGTGGACCCTCGACGCGGGGCCGCGCCGCAGGGCACAGTGCTCCCGTACTCGATCACTACTCACGGGTACGCCTTCGCGCACCGCGTACGACACCGACGCGCACGACACCGCCAGGGAGCGCCCGTGACCAGCTGGACCGGCCGGACCGCCGCCGAGATCGCCGACGCCGTACGGGAGGGGCGGGTGACGCCGCGCGAGGTGGTGGCGGAGCACCTGGCGCGGATCGAGGCGCTGGACGGGCGCATCGGGGCGTTCCGCTCGGTCCGGGCACAGGCGGCCCTGGCCGAGGCGGACGAGGTGGCCGGCCGGGCCGACCTCGCCGGACTGCCGCTGGCAGGTGTGCCGGTGGCGGTCAAGGACAACCTCGGCGTACGGGGCGAGTCCACCCTGAACGGGTCCGCCGCGACCCCGCGGACGCCGGCCGGGGACGACCATGTGACCGTGGCCCGGCTGCGGGCGGCGGGCGCGGTGGTCGTGGGGCTGACGAACGTGCCCGAGCTGTGCGTGTTCGGCACCACGGACGGCGTGCACGGCATCGCCCGCAACCCCTGGGACACCTCGCGCACGGCGGGCGGCTCGTCGGGCGGCAGCGCGGCCGCCGTCGCCGCCGGGCTGGTGCCGCTGGCCCTCGGCAACGACGGGATGGGGTCGCTGCGGATACCGGCGGCCCACTGCGGCCTGCTCGGGCTCAAGCCGGGCTTCGGTGTCGTCCCGGCGGACATCGGGCACGGCGACTGGTTCGGCATGTCGGAGAACGGGCCGTTGGCAACGACCGTCGAGGACACCCGGCTGATGTTCGGCGTCCTGGCGGGCACCGGCACCGCCCCGCCGCCGGGTTCCGCCCCGTCCGCACCGCGCATCGCCCTGTCCGTGCGCAGCCCCCTGGTCGGCGTGACCGTCACCCGCCCGTACGCCGACGCCGCGCGCCGGGCGGCCGGGCTGCTGACCGGGGACGGTCTGACGGTCCGGCCGGCCGATCCGCCGTACCCCGTCCGGCTGGGCACGACGTCGCTGGCGCACTGGACGGCGGGCACGGCGGTGGACGCGGAGGGCCTGGACCCGAGGCTGCTCACCCGGCGCACGCGGGTGCACGCGGCCGTGGGGCGACGCTTCGTGAAGGGGGTGCGCACGGGCGACCACCGGGAGCGGCTGCGCCGGCGTCTGGAGCCGTTCTTCGCCGCCCACGACGTGCTCCTCACCCCGGCGCTGGCCCGGCGCGGGCCCGCGGCCGCGCCCTGGCACGAGCGGGGGTGGCTGCGCAATCTGCTGGTGAACACCGCCTGCTCGCCGCTGACGCCGCCGTGGAACCTCACGGGCTGGCCGGCGATGTCCGTGCCGTTCGGCACGCTGCCCTCGGGCGCGCCCTGCGCCGTGCAGCTGGTGGGCCTGCCGGGCTCGGAACCGCAACTCCTGGAGGTGGCGGGCCGGTTGGAGGAGCTGAACCCGTGGCGGCGGACGGCGCCGCTCGACTAGTGCCGCGGCAGGCAACGTTTGCCCGTGAAGGAGCGGCGTCCGGTGCGTGCTCTCGGCGTGCCGGGCGCATGCCCTCGTACTGGATGTACTTGGGCTTGTGCCCGGTGCGGCGAGAGTGCGTGCCGGGCGTCGCGACGGGGCGAACGTTGCCTGCCGCGGCACTAGTAGTGCTTCGTTACGTTGGGTGATCTCGGCTGTTCGTGGGCAGCTTCCCGGGGTGAGGTTGGGGGAAGTGGAACGGCTCCGGGGTGAGTTGGCGGAGTTCGTTGCCGATGTGTTCGGGTCGTTTCCGCGGCGGGATCAGCGGCGGTGGGGCGAGTGTTATCTGCGGGGTCTGATGCTGGACGGCAGGCGCAAGTCGGTGCAGCCGATGGCCGAGCGGCTGCCGGACGGGAACATGCAGGCTCTGCAGCAGTTCGTGAGCCAGTCGCCGTGGGATCCGCTGCCGGTCCGGCGGCGGATCGCCGGGCGGCTGTGCGAAGTTGTCAGGCCCGAGGTGTGGGTGATCGACGACGTGTCGTTCCCCAAGTGCGGGAAGGCGTCGGTCGGGGTGGCCCGCCAGTACTGCGGAGCGGTCGGCAAGCGGGCGAACTGCCAGGTCGCGGTCAGTGTCCATGCCGCCACCGACACCGCCTCGTGCCCGTTGCAGTGGCAGTTGTATCTGCCGCGGGAGTGGACGGACGAGCCGGAGCGGTGCCGCAGAGCAGGAGTCCCCGACGATGTGGTGCACCGGGAGAAGTGGCGCCTCGCGCTCGGCCTGCTGGACACGCTCGCCGAGTGGCAGCTGAAGGCGCCGGTCGTGGTCGCCGACGCCGGCTACGGCGTCAGCACTCTGTTCCGGCTCGGTCTTGAGGAGCGGGGGCTGTCCTATGTCCTGGCCCTGACCGGGAAGGAAGTCGCCCACCCGGACGAAGCCGAGCCGCACCGGCCTGCTTACGGCGGGCTCGGACCGCCCGCCCTTCCCCGCTACCGCACCCCACCCCAAGCCGTTTCCGTCCTCGCGGCGCACGCGGGTGCACGGCAGTTCACCGAGGTGACCTGGAGGCAGGGCAGCAAAGGCGCGATGACCTCACGGTTCGCGGTGCTGACCATGCGGCCCGCGGGCAAGCAGTCCCTGGCCGCAGCTCAGGAGGCGGGCGGCGGCCGCAACCGGTGGGACGGCATCCTGCCCGTCCGGACACTGCTCGTCGAATGGCCCGACGGGCAGGACACTCCGACCAACTACTGGATATCGAACCTGCCCGCCACCACACCGACCGCTGACCTGGTGCGGTGGGCGAAGATGCGCTGGCGGATCGAGCACGACTACCGCGAACTCAAGCACGGCCTCGGCCTGGACCATTTCGAGGGCCGCACCTGGCGCGGCTGGCACCACCACGTCACCCTCGTCACCGCCGCACAAGCCTTCCTCACCCTGCGGCGGCTCGACCCAAAAGTCCGCACACCGGCCTGACCCTCTACCAGGTCCTCGACGTCCTTCAGGGCCTGCTGAGGTGCTGGACCGGTACCTGCACCACCTGCGGCCGCCCCCTGCCCCGCCCTCGAAGCCGCCACAGACAGCCCAGAACCTAACGAAGCACTACTAGATGAATGAGTCCAAGGGGTGTCGTTGCGGTCAGTGATCGTAGGCGGTGAGTGACCGTTTGATCGGCTGTCCGGTCTTGTCGTTGTGCCAGATCGCCGCTGTGAGCGCGAGGATCCGGCACAGGACGCGGGCCGCCACCCCTGCCGGGCTCTTGCCGCCGTGTCGTTCCAGGTCGAGCTGGGCCTTGAGGGTCTGGTTGATCGATTCGATGACCTGCCGCAGCGGCTTGAACAGGTGTGCCCCGGCCCGTTCGGCCTCTCCCTTGCGGGCCGGCCGCAGCAACTCAAGGTGACGCTCGGCCAGGTCGTGCTCGAACTCGCGGCCGTAGTAGTTCTTGTCCCCGATGATCGTCTGGCCGGGGCGGGCCGCTGTGACATCGGGCGCGGTGTCGAGCATGTCGCGCAGTGTCTCGCGCTCGTCGGCCTTCGCACCGGTGAGGGCGAACAGGACCGGCAGCCCGCCAAGCGTGCACACCAGATGCAGCCGCAGTCCCCAGAAGTACCGTGAGTGCGACGCGCAGTAGCCGTACTGGGCCCAGCCCGCCAGGTCCGAGCGTTTGGTCGTCTCGCGGGAGCATCCGCAGCCGACCGGGGTGGAGTCGACCAGCCACACGTCATCGCTCCACAGCGAGGTGTCCCGGGCGAGGATCCGGATCATGCTGGTGAGCAGCGAGGAAGCGGCGCGCAGCCGCTTGCTGTAGCCGGACTGCTGGGGCACGTAAGGGAAGAGGCGACCGAGGTCCTTCCCCACACGGCGCAGCCAGCGCCGCTCGGAGGTGTAACCGAGCAGCGCCGACATGACCGCGAGGGTGACCAGTTCGGCGTCACTGAGCGTGGGCGCGATCCCGACGACGGGCCGGTACGGGGCCAGCCACGGCGAAGCCTTCAACTCGTCGTCGATTCGGGCATAGAGTGCCGTTGCGAGGGTGTCCAGGTCTGTCTTCACACACTGACATTGGACGCCCTCGTCCTATGTTCGCAGGCCAACCCTTGGACTCATTCATCTAGGCCCTTCTGACGGATCTCCGCGGCGTCGCGGCGCCCCGCGTCAGAGCGCCTTGTACATGATGTGCAGCCCCACCGGGCCGTGCTTCGGATGCTCGAACGCGTCCGGGACGGTGCCGAGGACGGTGAAGCCGAGCGAGGTCCACAGCCGTACGGCGGGGTTGGTCTCGACGACGGCGTTGAACACCATGCCCCGGAAGCCCTGGGCCCTGGCCTCGGCGAGGACGTGAGAGGCGAGGGCGCGGCCGATGCCCCGGCCGCCGTGGGCGGGGTCGACCATGAAGCCCGCGTTGGCGACGCGGGCCGCGGGACCGCCGTAGTTGGGGGTGAGGAAGGCGGAGCCGGTCAGTGCCCCGGTCTCGTCCTCGACGACGTAGACGCGCTTGGCGGGGGCCATCCACAGGGCGCGGGCGGCTTCCTCGGAGGTGTCCGGGTCCCAGGTGTAGGTGTCCCCGGCGGCGACGACGCGGTGCCAGAACGGCCAGATGCCGGGCCAGTCGTCGGCGGTGGCTTCTCTGATCTGCATGGGCGCGAGTCTGGCACGCCCATGCAGGTCGGCGATCACATGCCTGTGCCGGTCAGTCCACGCTGGGCAGGATGTGGGGCTCGGCGAGGTCGTCCTCGTAGCCCGCCAGCCGGATCGGGGCGGACCTGGCCCACACGTCCAGGCTGCCCAGGTCCTTCTTCGCCCGGCCGCCCTCGGTGCGTTCCTTGGGGCGTTGATCGCCCTTCGTCTTCTCTGGTGTCACCGCGCACTCCTTATGTGTCGGTCACCCTCGGGACGTCGGCCCAGCCTGCCGCTGTGCGCCTGACGTCCGCTCGGGTCTGAGTCGATGTCAGTTCGGACGCGGTGGCGCCGGATCGTATGGGTGTGAGATCAGGCCGTGGTGACCGGCTTGTCCCGGGACGGACCGTGGGTGTGGGTGGGACCCAGATAAGGCTGTCCGTCCGGTACAGAGTAACCAAATGAGCGGGTGGCCGCTCTATGGGGCTGGAAACAAGAGGTAACTGTCTTGAGTCGTTCAGCGCCCAGCAGGCCCCACCCTAGGGCAATTTGACCCATTTGGTAGGTTTTCTCATCACCCGTTCGGCTCAGTTCCCGCTCCGCGCACCGGCCCGACGACCCGTCGGATCACCGGCCTCGGCGCGCAGTTCAGGTCCCGTTGGCCGAATGGCAAGCGGACCATGATCTGCTCCTGTGCCGCAACGGCATTTCTCGCGGGCGGACTCGGGAGGACCGGCGGATGGAACTGCGCGGCGTCGACGAGCTGATGGATCTGCTGCACGGCCGCCGGGGCGGCGTCCCGGCACCACAGCGGCGCCGGGACGGACCGGACCGCCCTCCCGGCACCCGTCCGGACCCGCACGCACACGCGCTGCGGACCGCGGCGCTGCTGCGCCGGGGCCGGCCCGCCGACAAGGAACTGCAGGTGGCCGGTCTGGTGCACACCCTGGGGCAGTTGCTCCGACCGGGTGAGGACACGGAGGACACGGATCTGGCGGCCGACGCGGTCCGGCCGCTGCTCGGCGACCGCGTCGCCCATCTCGTACGCCTGCACGCTCTCGGCCCCGATCACCTGGTACGACTGCACGCGGGCGGCTGGGTGGACGCCGGTCTGGTCGAGGACGTACTGACGCTACGCCAGGCGGGTGAGGCCGGCCGGTCGGCGGGGCTGGACACCGGGGATCCGGAGGACTGGCGCACCGTGCTGGAACTGGTGGCCGACCGGGCGGACCGCGCCGAGCGGGCCCGCCAGGTCGGGGCGTCGGCTCACCACTTGCCGGGCGCGTAGTCCTTCAGGAAGACGCCGTACACGTCCTCGCCCTGCTCGCCGAGCACGACGGGGTCGTAGACGCGGGCCGCGCCGTCGACGAGGTCGAGCGGGGCGTGGAAGCCCTCGTCGGCGAGGCGCAGCTTGTCGAAGTGGGGGCGTTCGTCGGTGATCCAGCCGGTGTCGACCGAGGTCATCAGGATGCCGTCGGTCTGGAACATCTCCTGGGCGCTGGTGCGCGTCACCATGTTCATCGCGGCCTTGGCAGCGTTGGTGTTCGGGTGGCCCGCACCCTTGTAGCCGCGGCCGAAGACGCCCTCCATCGCGGAGACGTTCACGACGTACGCCCGTCCGCTGGCCGCCGCCTTCGCGGCCTCGGCCATGACCGGGCGGAGCTTGCTGATCAAGATGAAGGGCGCCGTGTAGTTGCACAGCTGGGTCTCCAGCAGCTCCACCGGGGAGATCTGCTCGATGGTCTGCACCCAGGTGTTGCTCTCGACCACGTCGGGGACGAGGCCGCCCGCGTCGATGGCGGTGCCGTCGAGGTGGCGGGCCACACTGGCGTTGCCGGCGACCAGGGCGAGGTCGGCGACCGCTTGCGCGTCGAGTCCGCTGACCCCCGCCGGGAGTGCGGTCAGCCCGGTCAGGCCGTCCACCGCTCCGGAGTTGAAGGCGCCGATGACGTGGTGCGGGGGGAGTTCGCCGGCGGGCAGCGGGGCGCTCTCGCCCTCGACCAGGGCGGCGTAGGCGGAGGGCAGCCGGCGTACGGTCTGGGTCGCGTTGTTGATGAGGATGTCCAGGGGGCCCGCCTCGGCCACCCGCTCGGCGAGGGCCACGGCCTGGGCCGGGTCGCGCAGGTCGATGCCGACGACCTCCAGGCGGTGCATCCAGTCCGCCGAGTCGTCCATGGCGTTGAAGCGGCGGATGGCGTCCTTGGGGAAGCGCGTGGTGATCGTCGTGTGTGCGCCGTCGCGCAGCAGCCGCAGGGCGATGTACATGCCGATCTTGGCGCGGCCGCCGGTGAGCAGGGCGCGCTTGCCGGTGAGGTCGGCGCGGGCGTCGCGCTTGCCGCGGTTCAGGCTGGCGCAGTCGGCGCAGAGCTGGTGGTAGAAGTAGTCGACCTCGACGTACCGGGTCTTGCAGGTGTAGCAGGAGCGGGGGCGCTGGAGTATCCCCGCGATCTTCCCTTCCTCCGTCACGGACGACGGCAGGATGCCCTCGGTCTCGTCGTCGATCCGCTGGGCGGAGCCGGTGGCGGTGGACTCCGTGACCGCCTTGTCGTGGGCGGTCTTCGCGGCGCGGCGCTCCTGGCGGCGGCGCTGCTTGACCATGCGGTAGACACCGGCGGTCGCCCGGCGCACCGCGATGGCGTCCGGGTGGTCGACCTCCAGCTTGTCCAGCTCCTCCAGCACGCCGAGGCACACGGCGAGCCGGTCCGGGTCGATGCCCGGGCCGTACACGACCTCGTCCATGGCCGCCGGGCCGTCCTCTGTCACCGTCATCGCGCTGCCGCTTCCCTGATCACGTGCGGCCCGCCGGGACGCGTCCGCTGTCGAACGGGGAATTGTACGGAGGGGAGGCTGTAGTGGCCAAACTTCGGGTGCGGGCCGGTGGGGGCTGGTCGCGCAGTTCCCCGCGCCCCTGAAAAAGCGGGGCTGCGCCCCTGCTTTTCCGCCCGAAGGGCACGGGGCGCGGCGACGCACCCCTACGCGTCACACCTCACACGCCGCCAACAGGTCCTCCACTTCCCGGGTGACCGCCCGGGAGAGCCGCTCCAGGTCCGGGACGGCCTCCGCGTCGGCGACCAGGCCGTAGTGGACGCTGCCCCGGTACGTCGAGACGGCCACCGCGAGGGACTGGCCGTGGGCGAGCGGGGCCAGGGGGTAGATCTCGGCGAGGGGGCAGCCGCCGAGGCGGAGCCCGAGGCTCGGCAGCGGCACGCTGGTGACGAGGATGTCGAACCAGAGGCGGGCGGCCTGGCTGACCAGCGGGCCGCCGAGCCGGTGGCCGAGCGGCAGCACGTGGTCCGCGAGGAGGGCGACCGCGCCGGCGCCCCGGTTGGGCCCGGCGTCCTTGTTGCGGTCCATCGCCGCGCGCACCGTCCGCAGCCGGCCGAGCGGGTCCGGGTCGTCCACGGGGAGTTTCATCAGATAGCCGGAGAGCCGGTTGCCCTGCGGATGCGCGGTGCGGGGGCGCCGCCGGGAGACGGGGATCAGGGCCCGGGGGGCGACCCCCTCGCTGCCGTCCCCGCGCTCGTCCAGCCACCGGCGCAGCGCCCCCGCGACCACGGCGATGAGGACGTCGTTGACGGTGCCGCCGACGGTCTTGCGGATCCGGTGCACGTCGTCGAGGTCCACCAGCACCCCGGCGGTGCGGCGGGTGCCGCTGGCCCCGGAGGTCAGCGCGGCGGAGGAGCGGGCGGCGAGGGTCGCGTCGAGTGTGGTGCGGGCCACGGAGGCGCCGATGTCGAGGGCGCGCCCGAGGTCGGAGAAGGTGCCCCGGACCAGGTCGGGCAGTTTGCGCACCTCGTCGAGGAGGCGGCGCGGCGGCTCGGCGGGACGCGGCCGGGGCGCGGGCATCTCGACGGGGTCCATGACGGCGGCGGCGAGCGTCAGTGCCCGCAGTCCGTCGGCCAGGGCGTGGTGGAACTTGAACAGCACGGCGAAGGAGGCACCGTCCGCCGCGGGCAGCACATGGGCCTCCCAGGGCGGCCGGCCGCGCTCCAGCGGACGCTCCATCAGCCGCCCGGCCGCCTCGTGGAAGTCGGGGGTCGGCGCGTGCAGCCGTACGTGGTCGAAGGGCTCGAAGTCGGCGACCGGTTCCCGGGTCGCGCCGCCGAACGCCAGCGGCAGCCGGACGTCCGGGACCCAGACGTCCCGGATCCGCATCCGCAGTCCCGGCACGGCGGCGGCCCGCGTGGCGAGCAGTTCGGCGGCGTGGGCGCCCGCGGTGGGCGAGTCGGCCGTGAAGACGCCGAGGGCGGCCAGGTGCATGGGATGTTCGGCGGACTCGATGTTCCAGAACGCCAGGTCGAGGGGGGCCAGCAGGTCGGAAGTCAATGGCTTGCCTCGCGTCGACGACGGGTGAGTCAGCAGTCAATCGCTGTTGGCCGATTACGGTCAAGTACGATCAAGCTACGCACAGTTAACAACAGATTACGTTCCATCTCCTGGTGAAGGCGGGACGCATGGGACATCCGTGTGCACCGAGGTCACCCTGACGGACCATCCGGCGGTCCGGTCGTGCGGCGGACCGCCCGCCGGACCGCCCGGCGGCTAGGGAACCTGCTGCCCCTTGCCCAGAGCGATCACTCCGCCCTCGGAGACGGTGTACAGCTCGGCGTCCCGCTCGGGGTTGACGCCGATGGTCGCCCCCGGGGGCACCTGGACATTCTTGTCGAGCACGGCGCCCCGGACCACCGCGCCCCGCCCGATGTGCACGTTGTCGTGCAGGACCGAGCCCTGGACGACCGCGCCCGGGTCCACCACGACCCCCGGGGAGAGGACGGATCGGGTGACCTGGCCGCGGATCAGGCAGCCCGCGCTGATGATCGACTCGCTGGCCATGCCGCCCGCGTTGAAGCGGGCCGGGGAGAGCTGGCCGGAGCTGGTGTAGATGGGCCAGCTGCGGTTGAAGAGATTGAAGGCGGGGCGCTCGGCGATCAGGTCCATATGGGCGTCGTAGTAGGCGTCGAGCGTGCCCACGTCCCGCCAGTAGCCCTGGTCGCGGGTGGTCTCGCCGGGCACGTGGTTGGCGCTGAAGTCGTAGAGCTGCGCCTCGCCGCGGTCGGTGAGCTGGGGCAGGATCGACCCGCCCATGTCGTGGATGGAGTCCTCGTCCTCGGCGTCCCGCTGGAGCGCCTCCACCAGGGCCTTGGTGGTGAAGATGTAGTTGCCCATGGAAGCGAACACGCATTCGGGGTCGGCGGCCAGGCCGGGCGGGTCCGTCGGCTTCTCCAGGAAGCGTTCCACCGATCGGCCGTCGGAGCCGGGCGTGATCACACCGAAGGACGACGACTCCGTGCGCGGCACCCGGATACCGGCCACCGTCACGCCGGCGCCGCCCTCGATGTGCTGCGCCAGCATCTGGCGCGGGTCCATGCGGTAGACGTGGTCGGCGCCGAACACGGCCACGTACTCGGGCTGCTCGTCGTGGACCAGGTTCAGGGACTGCAGCAGCGCGTCCGCGCTGCCGAGGTACCAGCGCGGGCCCAGCCGCTGCTGCGCCGGGACCGGGGTGACGTAGTTGCCGAGCAGGCTCGACATCCGCCACGTCGTGGTGATGTGCCGGTCGAGCGAGTGCGACTTGTACTGCGTGAGCACGCAGATGCGCAGGATGTCCGCGTTGACCAGATTGGACAGGACGAAATCCACCAGGCGGTACGTCCCGCCGAAAGTCACCGCCGGTTTCGCACGGTCGGCGGTCAGGGGCATCAGCCTCTTGCCCTCCCCGCCCGCCAGTACGATCCCCAGCACCGAAGGTCCACCGCGCCGCATCCCGCCGCCCCTCTACACCCACCGTTTGTGCCGAACCCTGTTCCCTGACTACCCCAGTTTGAGGACTTCCTCGTACAGCCGGGCAGTCCGCCGCGCCACCGCCTGCCAGCCGAACTCCCGCACCGCGCGTTCCCGCCCCGCCTCGCCCATCCGGGCGGCCGTCGCGGGGTCGGCGAGCAGCGAGTCCAGCGCGCGGGCCAGCCGGCCCGCGAAGCCCTCCTCGGTCTCCACGAGCAGGCCCGTGACCCCGTCCTCCACGACCTCCGGGATACCGCCGACCCGGGAGGCCACCACGGCGGTGCCGCAGGCCATGGCCTCCAGGTTGACGATGCCGAGCGGCTCGTAGACCGACGGGCAGACGAAGACGGCGGCGTGCGTCAGGAGCTGGATCACATCCGGGCGCGGCAGCATCTGCGGGATCCAGAACAGCCCCTCGCGGACGCGGCCGAGCTCCGCGAAGAGTTCGCGGAACTCCTGGTCTATCTCGGGGGTGTCGGGGGCGCCCGCGCAGAGCACGACCTGCGCGGCCGGATCGATGTCCCGCACGGCGCGCAGCAGGTGGGGCACGCCCTTCTGGCGGGTGATCCGGCCGACGAACAGGACGTACGGACGGCCGGGGTCGACACAGATCCGTTCCAGGACGTCCGTGCCGTGGTCCGGCGTGTAGAGGGAGGTGTCGATGCCGTTGTGCACCACGTGCAGCCTCGCGGGGTCCAGGGCGGGGTAGCAGCCGAGGATGTCGTCGCGCATGGCGCCGGAGACGGCTATCACGGCGTCGGCGGACTCCACGGCGGTGCGCTCGGCCCAGCTGGACAGGGCGTAGCCGCCGCCCAGCTGCTCGGCCTTCCAGGGGCGCAGCGGCTCCAGCGAGTGGGCGGTCATCACGTGCGGGATACCGTGCAGCAGCTTGCCGAAGTGACCGGCGAGGTTCGCGTACCAGGTGTGCGAGTGGACCAGTTCACGGTCCTGAAGTCCGGCGGCGATGGAGAGGTCCACGGAGAAGGTGCGCAGCGCGTCGTTGGCTCCGTCGAGCGCGGACCAGGGCCGGTGGCGTACGACACCGCCGCCCGCGCCCTCGCCCCAGCAGTGCACGTCCAGGTCGACGAGGGACCTCAACTCGTGGGCGAGGAACTCGACATGGACGCCCGCGCCACCGTAGACGTCGGGCGGATACTCCCGGGTCAGCAGGCCGACTCGCACCCGGAACCCCCTGTCTCAGCGGCTGGTTCCCACATGGTCACCCAGATGGGTCTGTTGGGGAAGACCACGATTCTCGCGCGGCCGTGCTCGCGCGGTCAGGCGGGGCGGGGGCCGCCCGGGGACCGCGGGCCGGGCGGCCGGTCGAAGCAGCAGTCGCCGCACAGGCCACCACCGGGCAGCCGGTAGTAAAGACAGCAGCTGCGGCGGCGGGACGTCACCGGGTCGAGGGTGCCCGCCAGGGTGGGGTGCGCGAACAGTCCGGCGGCGAGCGCGCGAGCCCGGTCCGCCGCCTCCGTACGACCGTTGGCGGCCGCCCAGCGGTCGATCCGGCGCACGGCTCCCATGAGCGCGGAGGCCGCGTTTCCCCACAACAGGCGCTCGGAGATGGGGAGTTGAGCCCGCAGAGCGGCTGCCAACGGCAGCAGGTGGCCGTCCCGTACGACCGCGCCGATCCGCTCGGCGGGCAGGCCGCGCACCTCGGTCAGCCACAGCTCGTCCGGGGCGCTCGCGTCCGCGTCCCAGCGCAGCAGGCGCGGGTCCAGATCGGGGACGCGGCCGTACACGGCGGCCGCGCCGAGGGCCACCGACCACAGCCGTGCGGCGAAGCCGAGGTGGGCGATCGAGGCGGCCACGCGCGGTTCGGGGGCCCGCACACTTCGCGCGACTTTTCGGACACGGAAAATTACCGGATTCTCGTAAACCTCCCTTTTCACATCGGCATCGCGTGCCTCGTAGGCCCGGGCGAGCGTCGGCAGGGACCCGCGCGGCGGTTCGCCCGTGCGTAGTACGAAGAAGCCGCCGAGGGCCGAGAGCGCGGTGAGCGAGGGGTCGTGATCCACGAGGACGAGTAGTACCAGCCCCCGCCTCCCCGTCCACCTGCGGGCTTGCACTCCGTGTCGCCCCTCCTGGGGATGACACAGGGCCGGTCGTACTCCATCGGCAGTAGGACGCATTGAGTGCTCAGGTACGACGACGCGGACGGTTTCGCGAGGCATCGTGGTCACCATGAAAGCCGAGCGTTCACCGCGCCGGGCCCGGAGCCCCCGCGCCGCGTCGAGGAGCACCTCATGAATGCCCTCGCGTTGTCCGTGCTGCTGTCGTTCGTCTCCGCCGTGGCGTACGCGGGAGGGGCGATCGTCCAGGAGCGGGTCGCGGTCTCCTCCCCCGCCCGGTCCTACGCCCCGCTGCGCCGGCCGGTCTGGTGGGCCGCCGTGGGGCTGAACGGCCTCGGCGGGCTGCTGCACGTGGTGGCGCTGGCCTACGGCCCGCTGAGCCTGGTGCAGCCGCTGGGCGCGCTGACCATCGTCTTCGCCCTGCCCATGGCGGCCCTGTTCGTGGGCCGCAGGGCAGGGGCCACGGCCTGGCGGGGCGCGATCATGGCGACGGTGGGTCTCGCGGGCCTGCTCTCCCTGGTGGGCTCGGCGGACGCGCGGTCGCTCGACACGGTCCAGCGGGTGCTGGTGGCCGTGGCCAGCGGTGGCGCGGTGGCGGCGCTGACGGTGGCGGGCCGTGCCGCGCACCGGCACCCGGCGGTGCGCAGCATCCTGCTGGCGGTCGCCTCCGGTGTCGCGTTCGGCATGTCCTCGGTCTTCACCAAGACGGTCGCCGTCGACTGGACGGACGGCGTGGCGCTCTCGGACCTGCCGACCCTCGCGGTCATAGGCGTCTTCGCGACGGCCGGTCTGCTGCTCTCCCAGGCCGCCTACCGGGGCGGCGGTCTCGCGGCCCCGCTGGCCACGCTCACCGTGGTGAACCCGGTGGTCGCGGCCGCGGTCGGCATCACGATGTTCGGCGAGACGTTCCGCTACGGCACGACCGGCACCCTGCTCGCACTGGGCTGCGGTGTGGTGGCGGCGGGCGGTCTGATCCTGCTGACCACCGAGCGCCTCGCCGCCGAGACCGGGGCGGAGCACACGGCCGAGGAGGTCGCGGTCACGGCCGCGGGCCCGGGGGCCGACCAGGACTCCCTGGTCCTGAAGGAGCTGCTCGCCGGCCTTCCGGAGCGGACCGCGGAGGTCCCGGACGCGGGCTACGCGATCGGCCTGGACAAGCGGGTGGTCGTCCCGGCCCCGTTCCTCGGGAAGGGCGCGGCCGACGAGGAGGACGCCCCGGCCGGTCTGCTGCTCCAGCCGTTCCACGGCGAGCTGTACGTGCCCCGGGCGCTCCTCGACCGGCATCGTGACCGGCATCGTGACCGCGTGAAATCCTGAGCGGGAGGCCCGGACCGGGCCTCCCGCGCCACATCGTCACGCCGTGCGGTGCGTCAGATCCGGACTCCGCCGGCCCGCAGATAGGCGATCGGGTCGATGTCGCTGCCGAAGCCGGGCCCCGTCCGCACCTCGAAGTGCAGATGCGGGCCCGAGCTGTTGCCGGTGGAGCCGGAGCGCCCGATGCGCTGGCCCGTGCTCACGCCCTGTCCGGCCTTGACGGAGATGGCCGAGAGATGGGCGTACTGCGTGTAGCGGCCGTCGGCGTGCCGGATGACCACCTCGTAGCCGAAGGACCCGCCCCAGCCCGCGGAGACGACCTGCCCCGCGGCCACGGACTTCACGGAGCTGCCCGTCGACACGGGGAAGTCGACACCCGTGTGGTACCCCTTCGACCAGGAGGAACCCGAGGCGCGGTAGGGCGTGCCGAGGGAGGCGCCGACCGGCGCGACGAGGGAGGCGGACTGCTGCCGCTTCTCGGACGTCTGCTGCTTGCCGCCCTTGTGCTCCTTGTGGACCGGCTTCTTCTCCTGCCTGCTCTCCTGCCTCTTCTCCGGCTTCCGTTCCTTCTTCGACTCCTCCTTCCGGCCGGCCGCGTGCAGACTCAGCCGCTGGCCGGGGATGATCACGTCCGGGTCGGAGCCGATGGTCCTGCGGTTGTTCTCGTAGAGCCTGCGCCAGCCGCCGCGCACGTCCTCGGCGTCGGCGATCCCGGAGAGGGTGTCACCCCGCACGACCGTGTACATCTCGACCTTGCCCGCCTGCGACTGGGGCGTGGTCTGGGGTTTCACGTCGCCGATCGTGAGGCCCGCGCGGCCCGAGCACACCGGCCAGGCGTCCGGGCCCTGCCCGTCGAGGACCTTCTCGGCGATCGCGATCTGCTGTTCCTTGGTGGCGAGGTCCGCGCGGGCGGCGTAGGCCGTGCCCCCGAATGCCTCCCAGGTGGACTGGCTGAACTGGAGTCCGCCGTAGTACCCGTTCCCGCTGTTGATGTTCCAGTCGTTGGTGGACTCGCAGGCCGCGACCTTGTCCCAGGTCTCGACATCGGCCGCCTCCGCGGCCCCGGTGCCGATCAGCGGGAGCGCCATCCCGGCGCCGCCCGCCGTGACGGTGAGTGAGGCGCGGTTGATCCTGTTCGGCTGGTACCGGCGGTGCCGGCCGCTTGCGGCCATGGAGAAGCCCCCCTCGCATATGCCATGAGCCGCAAAAGTAAGGGCCCCGAACCGGCCAGGACAAGACGAAAATTCAGCCGCTCTGGTCCCGCGCGTGGCGGGTATGCGCCCTGCTCCGGCGCGTAAGTGCCCGCGTCCGGCGCGCGAGTGAACACGGGCGGCGCACAAACGACCCGGTTGCGCTCCCCATTGAGGCAGGCAGGGCCCTTCCTGCGTACTCAATCCCGGCAGACCGCGCAGCGCGGACGGGGCCGGTGCACGTCAGGATGGCCGGACGGACAATACTGGCGGGCAGGAACGGCACCACCGATATCAGGATCCATAGGAGCCAACCGTATGAGCACTTCAGCCCAGATCGGCGTCACCGGCCTCGCGGTCATGGGGAGCAACCTCGCCCGCAACTTCGCCCGCAACGGCTACACGGTCGCCGTCCACAACCGCTCCGCGGCGAAGACCCACGCGCTGATCGAGGAGCACGGGCACGAGGGCGACTTCATCGCGGCCGAGACCGCCAAGGACTTCGTCCAGGCGCTGGAGCGCCCGCGGCGTCTGGTCGTCATGGTGAAGGCGGGCGGGCCGACGGACGCGGTGATCGAGGAGTTCGCGCCGCTCCTGGAGCCCGGCGACATGATCATCGACGGTGGCAACGCGCACTTCGCCGACACCCGCCGCCGTGAGGCCGCGCTGCGCGAGCAGGGCATCCACTTCGTCGGCGCGGGCATCTCCGGCGGCGAGGAGGGCGCGCTCAACGGCCCGAGCATCATGCCGGGCGGCCCGGTGGAGTCCTACGACTCCCTCGGCCCGATGCTGGAGAAGATCTCCGCGAAGGCCGCCGACGGCGCGCCGTGCGTCACGCACGTGGGGCCGGACGGCGCCGGGCACTTCGTGAAGATGGTCCACAACGGCATCGAGTACGCCGACATGCAGCTGATCGGCGAGGCGTACCAGCTGCTGCGCGATGTGGCCGGATACAGCCCCGCGCAGATCGCGGAGATCTTCCGCACCTGGAACACCGGCCGGCTCGACTCGTACCTGATCGAGATCACGGCCGAGGTGCTCGCGCACGTGGACGCGGACACCGGCAAGCCGTTCGTGGACGTGGTCGTCGACCAGGCGGAGCAGAAGGGCACCGGCCGCTGGACCGTCCAGATCGCGCTGGACCTCGGGGTCCCGGTCTCCGGCATCGCCGAGGCCGTCTTCGCCCGCTCCCTGTCGGGTCACGCCGCGCTGCGCGACGCCTCCCGCTCGCTGGCCGGCCCCAAGGCCACGCCGCTCAGCGCGGCCGAGGCGGGCGCCTTCGCCGACCGCGTCGAGCAGGCGCTGTACGCCTCCAAGATCGTGTCGTACACCCAGGGCTTCCACGAGATCGACGCGGCCCGCGACGAGTACGACTGGAACATCGACCTCGGCAGGGTGGCGTCGATCTGGCGGGGCGGCTGCATCATCCGCGCGGCCTTCCTCGACCGCATCCGGGCCGCGTACGACGCCCGTCCCGACCTGCCGAGCCTGCTCTCCGACGACGCGTTCGCCCAGGAGATCGCGGCGGCGCAGGACGACTGGCGCGAAGTGCTGGTGGCGGCCACGCGTCAGGGTGTGCCGACGCCCGGGTTCGCGGCGGCGCTGGCGTACTACGACGCGCTGCGTGCCGAGCGGCTGCCCGCCGCGCTCACCCAGGGCCAGCGGGACTTCTTCGGCGCGCACACCTACCGGCGGGTGGACCGGGAGGGGTCGTTCCACACGCTGTGGGGGCAGGGCCGGTCCGAGGTCGAGGCCTAGAACGTCCGAGGGGGCGGCCGCGGGCCACGGCCCGCCGGTCGCGCCCCTGATCATGCCGGTGCGGCCCGCCGTGGAGCTCCTCCACGGCGGGCCGCACCGCGTTCTCGTCCGCTCTCAGGACAGCGGTCCCGGCCCGGGCTCCCCCGGCACCGGCTCCGGGCCCGGGGGCTGCGGGATCGGGTCCGGCGTGGGGACGGGGCGGGGGTCCGGGGTGGGGACGGGGTCGGGGAACGGGGGCTGCGGAAGGGGTTCCGGGCGGTCGGGGCCCGGGACGGGGTCCGGGTGCACGGGGTCCCGGTCGGGGTACGTCATCGCGTCCTCCAGCCATGGGGTACGTCGGTCCTAGGACCACTGCCACGGGTACCCGGCACCCGCACGGGCAGTCACCCGGCCGGCCGAGCCGCCGTGACCTCTCCCGCCGCCCGCCCTCAGAAGCCCTCGGGGTGGGCGATCAGCCAGTCCTTCGCCGCCCGCAGCAGCTCCGGATCGGCGGCGGGGGCCTCCTCGGGGTGGCGTTCGGCCCACTTCACGACGTACGGGCACAGCGGTGCGACGACGACGCCCTCGCGGGCCGCGATGCCGTACAGCTCCCGGGCCAGCGAGCCCGCGACGCCCTTCCCCTCGTGCGCGGGCTCGACGATGGTGTGGACCGGGACGAGCGCGCGGCGCGGGGCTTCGAGGACGAAGTACTGGATGTGACCGGCCAGTTCGTCACCGGCGAAGGCTTCGAGGCGGCCGGCCGCCCGGTCGTCACGGATCTCTGCGTCGCTCATGGCACTCCTCGCGTACGGATGATCGGGGACGCCGGGCGGCCGCCGCACGGCTCAGACGGTGACGGCCTTCGGATTGCGCCGCTGGTCCGAACCCGGCACCGGCTCGGCGGCGTCCGAGCCCAGGGCCACGATCCGGTTGCCGCGGTCGACGTGCACGACCCTGGGCTCCAGTGCGCGGGCCTCGGCGTCGGAGACCTGAGCGTAACTGATGATGATCACCAGGTCCCCGGGATGGACGAGATGGGCCGCGGCCCCGTTGATCCCGACCACCCCCGACCCGCGCTCACCCTCGATGACGTACGTCTCCAGCCGGGCACCGTTGGTGACGTCGACGATGTGCACCAGCTCGCCGGGCAGCAGGTCGGCGGCGTCGAGCAGGTCGGCGTCGACGGTCACGGACCCGACGTAGTGCAGGTCGGCCTGGGTGACGGTGGCTCGGTGGATCTTGGATTTCATCAAGGTTCGCAGCACTTCGGACTCCTAAGGGACGGCTCCCTGCCTGCTTCGTGCAGGTCAAGGGCGTCGTTCACTGTACATCGGCGCCCTGCCGGGGGCCGAGGCGCACTTCGGCCCCGCCCCGAGAGGCTTCCGAAACAGTTCCTTCATCCAGGAAGTATTCGAGGTTAACGACCGCTTCCTACGGTTCCTCCGGATGAGGCCCCCACCGCAGTCCCCCACCCCGCGACAAGGAGGCATGGCATGAGCACCGAGCCGCGACTTGCAGAGGCCACCGAACCCGGACCGGCGCCGGACACCGATCAGGCGGTCAAGGAGACCCTGGAGGACTACACCCTCCGTTTCGCGCCCCGCAGTTACCGCCGCTGGACCCCGATGGTCGTGGCGACCACGGCACTCGGCGGCATCGCGTACATGGCCGACTTCTCGATCGGGGCCGGCATCGCCTTCGCGCACGGCACCGGCAACGCGCTCGTGGCGATCGCCGTCGCCGCCGTCGTCATCTTCGTGACCGGGTTCCCGCTGGCGTACTACGGCGCCCGCTACAACATCGACCTGGACCTGATCACCCGCGGTTCCGGCTTCGGTTACTACGGCTCGGTCCTCACGAGTGTCATCTTCGCCAGCTTCACGTTCATCTTCTTCGCCCTCGAAGGCTCGATCATGGCCCAGGGCCTGAAGCTGGGCCTCGGAATGCCGCTATGGCTGGGCTACCTGGTGTCCACGCTGATGGTGATCCCGCTCGTCGTCTACGGCATGAAGGCGCTGAGCAAGCTGCAGGTGTGGACCACCCCGATCTGGCTGCTGCTGATGGTCGCCCCGCTGGTGTACCTGGTGTCGAACGACCCGGGCACCGTCGACCGGTTCCTCGCCTACGCCGGGACCGACGGCGACGGCGCCGTCAGCACCGCTTCCGTACTCCTCGGCGCGGGCGTCTGCCTCTCCCTCATCGCGCAGATCGGCGAGCAGATCGACTATCTGCGCTTCATGCCGCCCAAGACCGAGGCGAACAAGCGCAGTTGGTGGACGGCCGTGGTCATGGCCGGGCCCGGCTGGGTGGTGCTCGGGGCACTGAAGCAGGCCATCGGCGTCTTTCTCGCCGTGTACGTCCTCGCCGAGGTCGGGCCGGCCGTCGCCACCGAGCCGATCCAGCAGTTCAAGGGCGCGTTCGACGCGATGCTGCCGTCCTGGACGGTCCTGCCGCTGGCCGTCGCCCTCGTCGTGATCAGCCAGATCAAGATCAACGTGACGAACGCGTACTCCGGTTCGCTGGCCTGGACGAACTCCTTCACCCGCGTCACCGGGCGGTACCCGGGCCGCATGGTCTTCGTCCTGGTCAACCTCGGCTTCGCGCTCGCCCTGATGGAGGCCGACATGTTCAGCTTCCTCAACAGCATCCTGGGCTTCTACTCCAACTGCGCCATCGCCTGGGTCGTCACGGTCGCCACCGACATCGGCGTCAACAAGTACCTGCTGAAACTCTCCCCGCACGCCCCCGAGTTCCGCCGCGGCATGCTCTACGCCGTCAACCCGGTCGGTGTCGTCGCGTTCGTCGTCGCGTCCGGGCTGTCCATCGCCCTGTACTTCCACGCCCTGGGCGACACCCTCCAGCCGTACTCCCCCGTCGCCGCCGCCCTGATCGCCTTCGTGCTCACCCCGCTGATGGCGATCGCCACCCGGGGCAAGTACTACCTGCGCCGCACCGACGACGGCATCGCCGAGCCGATGCTCGACGCCGACGGCAACCCGAGCGGGGTGATCCTCGACTGCCATGTGTGCCGTCAGCCGTACGAGCGCCCCGACCTGACCGCCTGCCGGACCCATGACGCCGTCGTCTGCTCGCTCTGCCTGAGCACCGACAAGGTGGGCGACCACGTCCTGCCGGCGACCGCCTGAGCAGCTTTCCACGAGGGGGGAACGCGCGAAGCGGGGGCCCGGTCGGGCCCCCGGTCGCATCGGCATGCGTGGTGCGGGTGGGATCAGACGGTGGTGATCCGGATCGCGTCGACCGTCTCCTGGGCCGTGCGCAGGGCGTCCGCCGACGTGGCTCCCCTGGTCATCACCGAGCCCACGCGGTCCCAGGAGCTCTGCAGTTCCCGCACGGTGTCCCCGGGCTTCAGGTGAAGGGAGAGCGAGAGGACGTCCGGGCGCCGGCCCGCGTCCTCGGCGCCGTCGACCGACACCACCTCGCCGGGTGCCGCCTCCATGAAGCGGACCGCGGCGCCGCCCGCCGCCTCGCGCGGCAGCGGCTCCGGACGCAGGCCCCGCATGACGGTGTAGAAGGCACCCGCCAGGTCGATCCGGTACGCCTCCTCGATCAGCATCGGGATGCCGTCGCCGGGGAACCGGCCGGCGCACTCCACCAGGTACGGGCGGCCGTCGCTGACGATCCACTCGCAGTGCACCATGCCGCTGCCGAACCCGACCGCGCGCAGCACGTCCTCGGTCTGGGACACCATCAGGTCGTTCAGATCGTCGGGGAGGCCGGCGGCCGGCACCGTGTGGCCCAGCTCGACGGGGCGCGGGCCGGGGAACAGCAGCTTGCCGGTGACGTTGGAGAACAGCGTCTCGCCCTCGCGGACCAGCAGTTCGACGCTGTACTCCGCGCCGCGGACGTACTGCTCGATGATCATCCGCAGTTCGCGCTCCCGGTCCGGCACCCGGTCGCCCTCGTCCTGGCTGGTGCACTCCTCCCAGGCCGCGTCCAGGTCGTCCAGCGAGTGCAGCACCTTGGTGCCGACGGACGCCTGCCGGTTGGCGGGCTTGAGGACCATCGATCCGGGGTGGGTGGCGGCGAACTCCCGTACCTCGTCCGGGGAGGAGACCTCCCGGGAGGCCGGGTTGGGGACGCCCGCGGCCCGGGTGACCCGGCGCAGCAGCGACTTGTCCCGCATGATGGCGGCCGCTCCGGCGCCCGCACCGGGCAGGCCGTAGCGTTCGGCCAGCCGGGCCGCGAACGGCGTGGCGTACTCGACCAACGGGGCCACGACGGCCGGGGCGAGGTCGGGGTAGGTGTTGTAGAACTCGTCCGCGGCGGCGGGGAGCTGGTACTCCCACTCGATCAGCTCGCGGAGTATCTCGGCGCCCTCGAGGGCCTGCTTGACGTCCTGCTTGCGGATCACGTCCGGTTCGTCGATGACGATCACGGAGTGGGGGGCGAACTCCTTGATGTAGGGGAGGATGTTGACGAATCCGACGATGATCCAGGGCTGCTGCTCGGTCATGATGCTTCTCCAGTGCCGTGGCGGGGGCCGGGGTCGGGGGCGCGGGTCGGGGGTCAGTGGCGCAGTTCGAGCGTGCAGCACTTGACGCTGCCGCCCGCCTTGAGCAGCTCGGACAGGTCCACGTGGTGGGTGCGGAAGCCGTGGGCGCGGAGCTTGGCGGCGAGGCCGGTGGCCGGCTCGGGGAGGATGGCGTTGAGGCCGTCGGAGACGAGGTTGAGTCCGAAGAGCAGGGCGTCCTCCTCGTCGGCGATCACGGCCTTCGGGAACAGGCTCTCCAGCACCCGCACGCTCTCGGCGTCGAAGGCACCGGGGTAGTACACGATCTCGTCGTCGCCGAGGGCGGCCAGGGCGGTGTCCAGGTGGTAGAAGCGCGGATCGACGAGTTTCAGGCTGATCACCGGGCGGCCGAACAGCTGCCGGGCCTCGTCCTGGGAGCGGGGGTCGGAGCGGAAGCCGTTGCCGGCCAGGACGGCCCGTGCCGTCGTCACGTAGTCGCCCTCGCCCTCGCTGGTGAAGGCGGCCTGGACCACTTCCGTATAGCCCCGGCCCCGGAACCAGTCGGCCCAGAACCCGGCCTCCGCCTGGCGCTCGGGGTGGCGGAACCTGGAGATCAGCGCCTTGCCGTCGACAACGAGGGCGCCGTTGGCGGCGAACACCATGTCGGGCAGGCCGGGGGCGGCGTCGATCGTGCGGACCCGGTGGCCGAGTTCGACGTACAGGGCGCGCAGGTCCTCCCACTGGGCGAGGGCCAGCGCCTTGTCGGTGGGCTTCTCGGGGTTCATCCACGGGTTGATGCTGTAGGTGACCTCGAAGTGCTCGGGGCGGCACATCACGTAGTCCCGGGTGCGGGCCCGACGCTCGGTCAGTTCCAGTGCGGGTGCGAGGAGTTCGGTCATGGCAGGGGTGTCCCTTCGAAGTGGGGATGTGGTGTGTACGGGCGCCGGTGCGCGGTCAGCCGGTGATGCCGAGGCTGAGGGGGAAGGCGGGCCTGGCGCCCAGGAGGTGCGCGCCGGCGGACTGCAGGATCTTGTCCTGGGCCACCACGTGCTGGCACATCGTCATGGTGTCGCGCAGCCAGCGGTCGAGCGGGCTGGGCTTGTAGATGGAGGCGGTCTGCATCAGGTCGTACAGGCGCATCACGATGGAGCGGGCGGAGCGGAAGGCGTGCACCCGGGACAGGGGCAGTGCGGCGCGCTCGTCGGGGGTGAGGTCGTCGAGGGTGCCGCCGGCGGCCAGCACCTCCCACTGGCGTTCCATCGCGCCGTAGACCGCGGCGCGGGTGGCGTTGAAGTCGGCCTCGCACTCGGCCAGTCCGACCTGGATGCGCCAGTTGTCGGCCCAGCCACCGCCGCCGGGCGGGGACTTGGCCACCACCTGCTCGCGGACCCAGTCCAGCGCGGCCCGGGCGACGCCGAGCGGGACGCCGGGCATGTTCCGCATGTGCACCTCGGGCTGGGCCAGCGGACCCTCGCCGTTGCGGACCGTGCCGAAGGTGAGCGTGCGGCCCTCGGGGACGAAGACGTCGTGGATCGCGTAGTCGCAACTGCCGCTGCCCGCGAGGCCGGTGGTGTTCCAGGTGTCGATGATCTCGACGTCGGACTGCGGCACCATCAGCAGGATGGAGTCGTGCGCCCCGTCGACCAGGTACGGTTCGCCGTCCTCGTAGATGAAGGCGCCGGAGATCACCCAGTCGGCGTGGGTGATGCCGCTGCCGAACTGCCACTTGCCGGTCAGCCGGTAGCCGCCGTCGACGCGTTCGGCCCGGCCGGTGGGGAAGAGCAGGCCGGCGGTGGTCATGTCCAGGCGGGGGAACATCTCCTTGGCGACCGTCTCGTCGAGGAAGGAGGCGTAGAGGCCGGAGTCCATCCCGATCATCACGGCCCAGCCGGCCGAGGAGTCGCCGTAGGCCAGGGCCTCGACCACCTCGGTCTGCTCGACGGAGGTCAGCTCCGGGCCGCCCCATGCCTTGCTGAAGCCCATCCGGAACGCGCCGGTGGAGCGGATCAGTTCGACCACGTCGGCGGGGAGACGGCGGTTCTGCTCGATCTCGACCGCCCGCTCGCGCAGCTTCGGGGCCAGGGCCCGGGAGGCGGCGAGGATCTCGGCGGCGGTGTTGGGGATCGCCCGGGTGTGCGTCATGTCAGGACTCCTTGCCGGTGGCGGTCGCGAGCTGGTGGAAGTTGCCGTGCAGGAAGAGCAGGGGAGGCTGCTGGTCGCGGACGCCGGTGGAGACCACCTCGCCGATCAGCATCGTGTGGTCGCCGAGGTCGAAGGTGTCCCAGAGCACGCACTCCAGGCTGGTCTGCGCGTCCAGCATCAGGGCGCCGGTGGCGGGGCCGGGGTTGGCCTCCAGTTCGGCGACGGCCTCGGCGCGGGCGTCGCGGCCCTTGGCCAGGCGCCGGGCCAGCGGCTCGGCGTCGCTGTCCAGGATGGAGACGGCCCACTTCTTGGTCTCCAGCAGATCGCACAGGAACTGGGAGTCGCGGTGCAGCGACATGGAGACCAGGGGCGGGTCGAGCGAGACGGAGGTCAGGGAGTTGAGGGTCACGGCGTCGTGGCGGCGAACGCCCCCGCGGTCCGTGTAGGTCGTGGCGACGCAGACTCCGGTGGCGAAGTTGCGCATCGTGCCGCGCAGATCGGGTGACATGACGGCTTCTCCTCGAAAACTAGACGGCCTGGGCGAAGGTGAAGACCCGCTCGGGGTCGTAGCGGCGCTTGATCTCGCGGAGCCGGGGCAGGTTGGGGCCGAAGTAGGCGGCCTGGGCCCCGGACAGGTCGGGGTCGGCGAAGTTGACGTAGGAGGCGTCCCGGGCGTGGGCGCCCATCGCGGCGTGCAGCTCGGTCAGCCAGTCGAGGTTGGCCCGGCGCACCTCGCCGGGGTCGTCGGTGGACCAGGAGGTGTCCATGGAGACCAGGAAGAGCACGTCCCGGTGGGGGAAGGCGGTCTCGGTGACGGGGACCCGGTTGATGGCGCCGCCCCAGGTGAACAGGGCGATACCGGCCCCGTCCGGGTTGCCGCTGCCGGGCCACTTGCGCAGGGCGGTGAGCATGGTGTCCACGCCGGCCTCGGTGAGCGGCTCGCCGACCGTGCGGGTGCGGACCGCGAAGGGGTCGCCCGAGGTCTCGTGGCGCAGGTAGTCCTTGGCCTCCCAGTAGCCGCGGTCCTCGATCTCCACGGTGGACGGCGAGCCGGTCTCCAGCGCGGGCGCCAGCAGCGCGCGCAGTTCCGAGGCCGGGCCGAGGTGCTGGCCGATCACCGAGACGACCCCGTCGTCGTCCCCGGCCCGGTTGACCCCGATCCGGGCGGCGAACCGGTCGGGCGCGTCCCGCATGATGCGCTGCATCACCGGCAGGACCGCCTCGGCGTCGTCCATCGGCCAGAGCACGAGACAGGTGGAGCTGTCGACCGTCGGACGGGCCTGGAAGGTGAAGGAGACGTTGATCCCGAAGTTGCCGCCGCCACCGCCCTTGCAGGCCCAGAACAGGTCGGGGTGGCGGGTCTCGTCGCAGACGACGAGCGTGCCGTCGGCGAGGACGATCTCGGTCTCCACCAGGGAGTCGCAGGTCAGGCCGAAGGCCCGGGAGACCGCGGCCACGCCGCCGCCGAGGGTGAGGCCGCCGATGCCGACCTCGTCGGAGTTGCCGAGCGGCACCGCCAGGTCGTGGCGCTGGAGTTCGGCGTACAGCTCGCCGGAGCGGGCGCCGCCGCCGACCGTGACCAGTTCCCGCTCGCGGTCCACCGTGATGGTGTTGAGCCCGTGCAGGTCGAGCACGAGTCCCGGGGTGGCGGCCTGGCCGGCATAGCTGTGGCCGCCGCCGCGGGCCACCACGGGCAGCCCCTGCTCCCGGGCCCAGGTGATGCCCCGGGTGACGTCGGCGACACTGGCCACCGAGAGGACCCCGGCCGGACGGATGTCCGCGTAGCGCTTGTTGAAGGCGCTGCTGTTCTCGTCGAAGCCCGGCTCCCCCGGCAGCCGCACCGTTCCGTCGACCCGCTCGCGCAGGCCCTGCCAGTCGGTCATCCCGCTTCCTCCGGTTCCGTGACTTCCGTCAGGTACGAGACGCCGGCCTCGGAGCGCGGTGTGTACCGCTTCCACTCCTCGCGGAGCAGCAGACCGAACTCGATGTCCTGTTCGGGGGTGTTGACGGTGCTTCCGGCGATGACCTCGCCGCCGTCCAGCACCATCGTGTAGGCGAGGCGGAGGGTGCCGTCCGGCTCGCAGATCCCGTTGACGCTCCCCCGGCGCACCAGGCCTCCGGCGAAGTCCGCCCACACCAGGTCGTCCTTCTGGTGGTACTGGGCCGTCACCCCGTCCGCCGCGGCCAGTTTGCGGAACTGGCGCCCGTTGTAGTCGATGCTCATACGTCCGCGTCCAGCAGCCCGGCCGGCATCTCCAGCCGTGCGGCGACGTCCTTGCGCTCCAGCGGGTCCGCGTCCAGCTCGACGGCCGCGACGGCCGCGCCGAGGCGCTCACGGCAGATCCCGGTGTCCTCGCCGGAGCAGACCACGAAGGAGTGCCGGGAGAGGTATCCGCCGGGCGGGAGCCGCAGTTCGGTGCCCGGTTCGACCATCGGGGAGGCGGTGATCAGGCCCGGCAGTCCGGACGGCACCCGCACCGCGTGGATGGTGGAGTCCTCGGCCGGGTAGCCGAAGCGGATGCCGGCGACCTCGTGGCGGGTGAAGGCGGTGTCCGGACGGAGTCCCGCCGCCGCGTCCACCAGCACCTCCCCGGTGTCGATCCCGGTGGCGATCCGGCCGAGGAAGGGGATCAGGTCGCCGCCGAGCCGGCCGTTGATCTCGATGATCACCGGGCCGTACGAGGTGAGCTTGACCTCGGTGTGGGTGATCCCGTTCTCGACGCCGAGCACCTCGTGCGCCTTGGTCAGGACGTCGAGCAGTTCCGGGTCCCGCAGCAGCGGGTCGGCCGCGTCCACGACATGGCCCACCTCCTCGAAGTACGGGTAGTGCCCGGTCTCCTTGCGGGCCACGAACATCGCCCGGTACTCGCCCTGGTGGACAACTCCGTCGATGCTGATCTCGGGGCCCCGGGCATAGCCCTCGACGATCGCGCCGCCCCGGAAGGGCTCGTCGCCGACCAGGCTGGCGTTGGAGGCGACCAGGTAGGCGCGGTCCAGCTGGGTCTCGTCCTCGGCGAGGACGACGCCCATCGAGGCGCCCAGCGCCCGTGGTTTGACGACCACCGGGTAGCCGATCCGGGCGGCCACCTCGCGGGCCTGCTCCAGGGTGTCGGTCAGCTCGAAGCCGGGCTGGGGCAGTCCGGCCGCGGTCAGCATCGACCGGGTCCGGTGCTTGTCGCGGCAGCCCTGCACACCGGCCAGTCCGAGGCCCGGGAGCCCGAACTCGGCGGCGAGTTCGGCGGCCGGCATCACCAGCGGCTCGTCGTAGCAGAACAGTCCGACCACCGTACGGCGGCTCGCGATCTCCCTGGCGGCGGCGCGGAGTTCGTCGTGGTCGAACACGTTGGCCACGGTGATCTCGTCGAAGTAGGCCGTCTGCCAAGTGGGCTTGAGGTTGTTGACCAGGACCAGTTTGAGGTCCAGTTCGGCCGCCCGGCGGGCGGCGGACTCGATCAGGTACTCGCGGTAGACCTTGAGCCCGCTGCCGATCACCAGCAGCACACGGTCTTCGGCGCTCATATCGTCTCCTCCCGGAAGTCAGTGGTGAGTGCTTCGAGAATCCGTTCGGCGACCAGCGGGGCGGTACGGAAGCCGTCTCCGCCGCTGGCCGTCCTCGCCCAGGTGTTCGGGCCGATCTTGACCAGGTGGGCGGCTCCGGTCTCGGCGTCCACCAGGTAGTGGCAGCGCTTGACCGCGATCACGCTGTAGCGGTCGGGGTCGGTCAGGAACCGTTCGGCCAGGACCTGTTCGGCCCACCGGCGCTCCTCCACCGAGGAGCCGGTGGTGACCGCGTCCGCCTCCCGGCAGACCGAGGCGGAGCTGACCTTGAGCAGCGTCCCGTCGCCGGGCGGCAGCAGCCAGGCCAGGCCCGAGGTGCCGATCCGGCCGATCCCGGGGGTGTTCTCCCAGGCCGACGCCAGCTGCTCCGGCGGCTTGAGGTAGACCAGGGTCTGGCGGTGCAGCACCATCGGCAGGTCGACCAGGTCCTTGGACCAGGGGCCGGTGGCGATCAGGGTGAGGTCGGAGTCCAGGAACTCGGCGTCGGGCAGGTACACCCGGCCGGTCTCCGGATCCACCGCCTTGACCTGCTGCCAGGGGCGGAGGGTCACGTTCGGCTGCTCGTTCAGCCAGCGGACGAGCACCTGCAGCGCGTGGTCGGCGAGCAGGACGCCGCCGTGGCGTTCCAGCACCCCGACGGTGTTCTCGGGGAAGCGGACGTGGGGCACGGACTCCGGGTCGACCACGCTGACGGGCAGGTCGGCGGCGGCCGCGGCGGCCATCACCTCGTCCACCTCGTCGGCGGCCCAGGCGGTGATCATGCCCACCCGGCGGTAGAACTTGGATCCGGTCAGGGCCTCCAGCGCCATCCAGCGGCGGTGTGCCACCGCGACCCGCCGGGAGGCGGCGCGGTCGGTCAGGTCGAGGGCGCGGACGGCTCGGTGCTGGTCGAAGGAGGTGGAGCCGGGGTTCGGGATGGCGTCCCGGTCGAGGACCGTGACATGGTGTCCGGCCAGCGCGCAGCGCACCGCCGAGAGCAGTCCGGTCACCCCGGCGCCCACCACCACTACACGTCGTCTGTCGGTGGCCATCTCACATCGCCTCGCCGTCCAGCCGCGGCAGCTGCCCCACGGTGATCTCGGTCGTCGGGTCGTCGTACGTCAGGCGAGTGCCGACGCCGGCGCGTTCGGCGAGGTCGATCAGGATGGGGGCGGCGCCCCGCAGCACGGTTTGCACCTGGTGGTAGAAGTCGCCGGCCTGGGCGTCGTCGACCTCCCAGCGGTCCAGTCGGCCCAGCTGTTCGGCCAGCGTCTCCGCCGCCCTGCCGAGGCTGAAGGTGTCGAGTTCGTAGGCGGCGGCGAACCGTGCGGTGATCCGGGCGGCGGCCTCGCGGGAGGCGGCGGAGACCGGCAGGGTCCGTCCGGCCCAGCGTTCGGCCTTGGCGGCCACCCGGTTCCACGGCTCGACCAGCCGGGCCCCGGTGACGGCGGCCAGGGCCGACCAGCCGAAGTTGGTGCGCTGGTTCTCGGGGCTGGTGGCGGCCAGGTGGTAGCGGCCGATGTCCCGCGGCAGTCTGTCCGCGAGCTCCTGCCCCCAGACGAGGTGGCCCCGGCTGGTGGAGAACTTCTGGTGCTCCAGTTCGTAGAACTCGTTGGTGACGAAGCCGGCGGGCAGGGCGTACCGGTCGTGCAGGGCGAGCAGCATGGCCGCGCCGGCGATGGCGAACGGGAAGGTGTTGTCGAAGCCGAGGAAGTAGACGACCTCGGTGTCGGACTCCGGCCACCACAGCTGGTCGTCCTCGACGAGCACCTCGCCGCGTGCCTCGGCGGAGAGCCCGGTGGTGTAGATGGACCAGGCCATCGTCTCGGCGTTGGGGTTGACGCTCTGTCCGGCGACCTCCGGGAAGGGCGCCGGGATGCCCCAGGAGATCGGGTAGGTGAGGGGGAAGTCCGGCAGCGGACGGGACAGCATCTCCTCGACGGCCTGGGCCATGTGCGGCCGCAGCGCGGCGCCGGTGGTGGCGAAGTACTCCCTGAGCCGGCCCCGGTACTCCTCCAGCGGCAGCACCAGGACCGGGATCTCATGCCATTCCAGGACCTCCTCGGGGTTCTCGGCGGAGCGGGCGTCGATCAGGTCGGCGGCGGCCAGCGGGTGGCCGCAGCTCTCGCAGAGCCCGGCGCAGCCCTCGGCCAGGCAGTTGGGGCAGCCGCCCTTGACGAAGCCGTCGACCAGGTACTGGCCGGTGCTCGGCGCGTAGGGGAACAGAGTGGGCCGCAGGACCAGCTTTCCCTCGTCGTGCAGCCGGCTGACGAACCGCAGCACCTGCTTGGTGAAGCGTTCCTCGTCCCGGGTGAAACCGTCGACCGCGATGCCCATCGCGGCGAGCGTGGACTCGATCCTGGCGGTGGAGTCGGCGACCAGGGCCTCGGGGGTGGTGCCCAGCCGGCGGGCCGTGGTGACCACGAAGGTGGAGGTGTCCTGGGCGCCGGTGCCGAAGACGGTGTCCCGGCCCACGGCCCGCTGGTAACGGGTGAAGACGTCGGCGGCCAGGAACGGACCGGCCAGATGGCCGAGGTGGAGGTCGCCGTTGGCGGTCGGGGCGGGTGAGATCACCGCCACGCGCTTGCTCATGCTGTGCTCTCCTTCTGATGGCGGGTCAGGAAGGTTTCCGACATGTCGGTGTCCCACCAGATCCCGTAGTACTCGAAGTCCTCGGCCGAGTCGTTGACCACCCTGTGGTCGCAGCCCGGCGGCAGGTGGACGATGTCCCCGGCGGCGAACTCGCGCTCGGCGCCGTCCACCACCAGGGCGGCACGGCCGCTCAGCGCGATGAAGATCTCGTACTCGTGATGGCTGTGCGGAGTGGACTCGCCCCCGGCCCGGACCACGCACCAGGCACCCTCGAAGGGGGCGTTGAGCGCGTCCCAGGGCTGCAGGCGTTCGCCCTCGATGCCGTAGGCGGGGGTCAGGTTGGCGCGGTCCAGTCGTCGGATCTCCATCAGCGGGCCCCGGTCGTCGCGCCGACGCTGCGGCGGTCGAGCAGATCCGTGGTGATCTCGTGGGAGCGCTGGGCGAGCACGCTCAGCAGCGAGTCGGAGATGCCGTGGGTGCGCTCGTTGAAGCCCTGCAGATAGAGACCGGCTCGGGCCTCGCCGAGGTCGACGCGGTAGCGGCGGTTCACCTCGACGTGGTCGACGCCCACCTGGCCGGCCAGGCTGCGCACCATCGCGGGCATGCGCTGGTCGTAGCCGGTGCCGAGCAGGACCAGGTCGCAGCGGAGGATCTCGACGAGGCCGGTCCTGCGGTCGCGCAGTTCGAGGACGACCTCGCCGTCCTCCTCGCGGGCCGCGATCACCTCGGTCATGGACCGGACGGCGGAGCGCTGCGAGCCCGTCAGCTTCTGCTCGTAGAGCTTCATGTACATCTCGTCGAGGAACGGCGCCGCGAGACCCGCGTAGTTGGTGAGGTGGACCTCGTCCAGGATCTGCTTGCGGGCGTCCGGGGAGCTGCCGTGGAACTCGTCGATGAAGGACGGGAAGAACAGCTCGTTGACGAACTTGCTGGTCTGGTAGTTCATCAGGCCGATCGAGCGGTGCACCAGGGTCGGCTGACTGAGCGGCAGGTCCTGGTGGACGGCGACGAACATCTCGGCGGCGCTCTGCGCGGCACCGATCACCACCACCCGTACCGGGCGGTCGATCGGGTACTGGGCGATACGGGTGGAGTACTGGGTGCTGTGGATCAGCCGGTCGTGCGGCAGGCCGGCGAACTCCGCGGGGATGTTGGCGTCGCGGCCGGTGCCGACCACCAGGTCGCGGGCGTCCACGGTGTCGCCGTCGGTCAGGGTGACGCGCCAGCCGACCACGGTGCCGTCGTCGGCCTTGCGCGGGGCGACGCTCTGCGCCCGGGAGTTGTAGCGGACTCCCACGTGGTCCAGGGAGTTGGCCACCCACTGCAGGTACTCGGAGATCTCCCGGCGGAAGGGGTTGAAGGTGCCGAGGTTGACGAACTCGTCGAGCCGTCCCTTGGCGTGCAGGAAGGAGAGGAAGGAGAACCGGCTCTGCGGGTTGCGCAGGGTCACCAGGTCCTTGACGAAGGAGACCTGGCTGCGGGCGAACGGGAGCAGCAGGTTGCGCTGCCACACCACGTCGTGGTGCTGCTCCAGTATCAGCGTGTCGGAGGCCAGTCCGGTGGCGCCGGACTCCTCGATCGCCACCGCCAGGGCCAGGTTGGAGGGGCCGGCGCCGATCGCCAGGACCTCGACCTCATGGTTAGTCATGCTCAGCCTCTCGTGACTCGTCCTACCGCTCGTTCGAGCGAGCAGGTGAACGGTCCGAAGTGGTGTTCGGGTCCGTTCGATAGGACGAGTACAGCGAGGCGGGCTGTTGATCGACAGGCTTGTCCGGAGCGGACAATCAACGAGCGTGGGACCGGAGTTGATCGGAGGGTCAGGTCAGCTGCCGGACTCCCGCCCTCGGCCGCATGCGGGGGAACGGCACCGAACGGCGAGGCAGCAGGTTGTGGGCCGGATCGCGGTCGGCGACGAAGGCCCGCGCCAGGGGGTCGAGCCGGTACGCGCCGAACCGTTCGGTGGTCCGGAGCATGCCTGCCTCGACCAACTCGTCGATCAATTGATCGGCTCCGGCGAGGATTGATTCGTCGCCGTGAAGCTCCGGCCGGTCCAGGTGCACGAGCCGGTCGAGCAGATCGGAGGCCGGGTCGCCGAGCTGGACGTGCGCCGAGTTGAGGATCTCGCGCATGGAGAGGTCACCGACGCTCAGCCAGTCCAGCAGCGCCTCCGGGCGGTCGAGCCGGCCCACGGCCTGGCGCAGCGACAGCTCGGGGCGGGCGAGCAGCTTGCGGGTGGCGATGTCCAGCGCCAGCGGCAGATCGCCGCAGAGGTCGGCCAGCCGGTCGGCGCTCGCCGGGTCGGCCTGGGCGCGCTCCGGCAGGCCCCGGGCGATCAGGGCGACGGAGTCGGCCCGCGGCAGCGGCTCCAGCCGGACCCGCCGGACGTCGCGCAGGCCGAGCAGCGAGGAGCGGCTCACCACGAGGGTGGTACTGGTGGGCGAGTCGACCAGCAGCGGGCGGACCTGCCGCTCGCAGTACACGTCCTCCAGCAGCACGAGCACCCGGCGCTGGACGAGCAGCGAGCGGTAGAGCCCGGCCCGCTGGTCCACCGTCGCCGGTATGCGCTCGGCGGGCACCCCGAGGGCCGTGAGGAACGCGCCGATCAGCGAGGACACGTCGTACCCTCCCTCGGGCACCGGTCCGACGACGGCGTGGAGCTGGCCGTCCACCATGCCGGGGGCCAGGTGGTGCGCGTGGTGCAGGGCCAGTTCGCTCTTGCCCACGCCGATCGGGCCGCTGATGACGACGGGGCCGGCGGGGGCGGCGGCGAGCCGGGCCAGTTCCTCGGCCCGGCCCACCAACCCCTGCGGGCGGGGCGGCAGTTGGAACGGCTTCGGCAGCGACGGCGTGGCACCCTGCGGCTGCGGGGGTGTCGCCTCCGGCTCCGCTTCCCGCGGCTGCGCGGCCGGGCGCGGCGGTGTCACCGGTACCCCGCTGCCGGCCGCCGCCAGCCAGCGCCGGCGCCACTCCTCCCGGTCACCCCCGCAGGCGGCCACGTAGGCCAGGGCGACCTGCAGCGTGGGCAGCCGGTGCCCGTTCGCCGCGCTGGACAGGACCGAGGCCGAGTACATGGCGGCCTTGGCCATGTCCCGGTACGTCGGGCTGCCGGCCTCGATCCGCAGTTTGCGCAGGCGGCCGGCGAAGTCCGCGACCGCTCCCCCCGAGGCGTCCACCGGTTTCTCCGGTCTCCCCATTTCCATCCCCTGATCTCTCGTATACGTACTGGATGGGCTCGTATACCTCTGGAAAGCGCGAGGGGCGGACCAGTCCGGTGTCACCGACCGACCCGCGCCCCCGTGCGCGGGTACGTCTGACGGGCCGCGAGGTGTCTCCCGCGCCGCTCAGCGACTGAAGCTGCTGTTCACCGCGCCGAAGTCGAGCGCGTCGGCCTGCACGTCGTACGTGCCCTTGCCGACCATCTCGGCGGCGGCCCGGTGGGCCACCGTGTAGGCGGCCTGGGCGATGGCGGTGCCGACGCTGACCCGGCGGACGCCGACCGCCTCGAACTCGGACACCGTCGGCGCACCCGGACCGGCCATCACGTTGACCGGCAGCGGCTGGCCCTTCACCAGCTCGGCGATCACCGCGAGGTCGAGCAGTCCCGGCACGAACAGGACGTCCGCCCCCGCCTCGGCGCAGGCCGTGGCACGGGCCAGGACGTCGGCCGGCCGGCCCTCGGGCGCGCCGATCCCGAAGAGGAAGACGTCGGTGCGCAGGTTGATCACCAGCTCGGGCAGCCCGGCGCGCTCCGCGGCCTGTCGCGCGGCGCGGATCCTGGCCGCCTGCTCCTCGGCCGTGAACAGCTCGCCGTTGGGCTTGGAGTCTTCGAGGTTCACGCCGACGACGCCCGCCCCGATCATGACGGTGACGGTCTCCGCGACGTCCTCGGGCGCGGGCCCGTACCCGCCCTCGATGTCGGCGGTCACCGGGACGTCCACGGCGTCGACGATGCGGCGCACCAGGGCCGTCATCTCGTCCCGGGTGAGGGCCTGCTGGTCGGGCTTGCCCGCCGACCAGGACACACCACCGCTGGTGGTGGCGACGGCCTTGGCGCCGCCCTGGGCGATGAGCGCCGCGCTGCCGGCGTCCCAGGCGTTGGGCAGCACCAGGACGCCCTTGTCGTGCAGTTCGCGGAAGAGGACGGCCTTGACCTGCTGGTTGTTCGCCATGACGGCACCTTTCACAAAAGAGGATCTAATGAACATGCTTCCCTGAAAGGGAATTACGGTCGACGGATTCCGGGGGACTCCGTCAGGTCTGGACCTGAGAGCCGCGCGCCCGGGGACTTGCGGGGAGGGATCCCTCGGCCGGTCGATGCGACCAGGTCCGCGACCGGCCCACGAACCGAGGTGGCGCCTCCATGGAGCACGGCGGGGGCGCCACCTCCGGATCGGAAGGGACGGGTCGCAAGGACGGGCGGACGGACGGGTCGGAAGGACGGGTCGGAAGGACGGATGACGCGGACCGGACGACGAGGACCGGGTGGAGAGGAGAACCGGGTGCGGGGGACGGGGCCGGCAAGGCCGTTTCGGAGGGGACTGAACGGAAGTGGCCGGCCGGACGGGAGGGGGACGGACGTGTGCGGCGGTTCGGATCGCGGACGTCACACGGCCGCGGGCTCCCGCAGCAGCGTCTTGTCGGTCACCGGACGCTTCATCGTCACGGACATGATCGCCGCGCCGATGCTGAGGGCACCGGCGACGTACCACGCGGGCGCGTAGCTGCCGAAGCCGTCGCGGGTGAGGCCGGCCGCGGTGGCGGCGAAGGCGGCACCGAGCTGGTGGGCGGCGAAGATCCAGCCGAACACGATCGGCGCGGACATGCCGAAGTACTCACGGCACAGGGCGACGGTCGGCGGCACGGTGGCGATGAAGTCGAGTCCGTAGAAGATGACGAACACCAGCATGAAGCCGGTGACCTCTGCGCTGAACAGCTGCGGCAGGATCAGCAGCGACACCCCGCGCAGCGCGTAGTAGGCGAGCAGCAGGATCCGCGAGTCGTAGCGGTCGCTGAGCCAGCCGGACAGGACCGTGCCGATGAGGTCGAAGATGCCGATCAGGGCGAGCAGCCCCGCGGCGGTGACCGTCGGCATGCCGTGGTCGTGGGCGGCGGGGATGAAGTGGGTGTTGACCAGCCCGTTGCTGGTGGCGCCGCAGATGGCGAACGCCAGGGCGAGGAACCAGAACGGCTTGGTGCGGGCGGCGCTCTTGAGACCGTCGAGGGCGAGCCGTGCCGCGTTGTTGACGGGCGGCGGCGTGGGGACGATCTCGTCCGCGCCGTACGGCGGGATCCCGACGTCGGCGGGGTGCTCACGGAAGAAGATCAGCACGAGCGGCACCGTGGCGAAGGCCACCACGGCCACCACGATCGCCGCGGTCCGCCAGCCGCCGGGCGCCTCGGAGAGCTTCGCCACCAGCGGCAGGAACACCAGGGAGCCGGTGGCGCCGCCCGCCGAGAGCAGGCCGGTGACCAGGCCCTGCTGCTTGACGAACCAGCGCGTGCCGATCGTGGCGACGAAGCCCAGGGAGATGGCGCCGGCGCCCAGGCCGACCATGACGCCCCAGAGCATCACCAGCTGCCAGGACGCGGTCATGAAGATGGTCAGGCCGCTGCCCAGGGCGATCAGCGACATGGCGCCCGCGGTCACCTTGCGCACGCCGAAGCGTTCCATCAGCGCGGCGGCGAACGGCGCGGTGACGCCGTAGAGGGCGAGGTTGACGGACATGGCGAAACCGATGGTCCCGTTGGACCATCCGAACTCGCGATGCAGCGGCTCCACCAGGGCACCGGGGGTCGCCCGGAACCCAGCCGCCGCGACCAGCGCGACGAATCCGATGGCCGCGATCATCCACGGCCACATGAACTTGTGACGAATCATTCGTCCAGCGTGGTGGATGCCCGACGGCCCGGAAAGCCGAGCGCGAACACCTTGTCAGGTCCGCGCTTACCATGGGCCGGCAGCGCGATCGCCGTCGGCCGGCGGGGCGTTCAGCCTCCGATGGTGAGCCGCCGCTTCTCGGTCGTCTGGTCGATCTCGGACGAGCGGACGGTCAGCGTCACCGTCCACGCGCCCGCCAGCGGAAGCCGGACCACGCCCTTCCAGCTGCCGGTGCCGTCCGCACGGAGCGTCACCCGCAGCGGGCCGAGGTTCTCGGCCGGCAGCGTGAAGGCCAGCCCGGTCTCGGGCACCTCGGCAGGCCGCCCGTCGGCCCCGGCCAGCCGCAGTGTCACGGTACGGCCGCCGGACGCGGCCGGGGCGAGCCGTACCGTCGCCGTGCCCCGGGCGTTCGCGGTCCGGCCGCCCGTGTCGTACGGGATCGTCAGCGTCAGGGGCCGGGCGGACGCGGCGCTCGCTGCCGGGTCGCGCGGGGCGGAGCCGTCCGTGCCCGCCGTCCGGGCCGGGGGTGTGGCGGTGAGCATGGTGGTGACCACGAGGACGGCGACGGCCATGACCGACTCCGCGAGGACGGAACGGCGCAGGGCCACCCGCGCGGACCCGTGCGGACCCACTCGCGCGGACGCGTCCCCGGCCTCCGACGGCGCCGGGTCCGCCGCCGGGTCGGCGGAGTCTGCCGCCCGTGTCCCGGAGCGTCGCAGGCGGGCGAGGCGGGAGCGGGAGAACCAGGCCGCCGCGAGCATCAGGGTCACGCACCCGGCCTTGATCAGCAGCAGCCGGCCGTACTCGGTGTCGAACAGCGCCGCCCAGGAGCCCAGCCCGCGCCAGGACTGGTACAGCCCCGTCAGGACGAGGACCGTCACCGAACCGGCCGCCACCAGGGAGAAGCGGTCCACCGCGGCGGGCGTGAGCCCTTGCCGGAGCCCGACCGCCAGCGTCACCAGGCCGCCCAGCCAGGCCGCCATCGCCAGCAGATGCAGCGCGGTCACCGGCAGGGCCAGCCAGACCTGGATGCCCTCGGAGGCGTGGTTCGTCATGACCCAGGTCGCCGACAGCCCGACCGCCAGCGCCAGTCCGGCCGCGCCGAGCCTCCGCCGGGACCAGGGCCGGCCCTTCACCGCGTCGTCGGCGTTCCCCGACGGCGTGGACTGCCCCAACTGGCCCACCAGCAGCACCAGATACACACCGCTGGCGGCGAGCAGCAGCAGGCGGATCGCCAGGGCGACGTAGATCCGCTCGTCCATGGGGACATGGGCCTGCGCCGTCGCGGGATCCGCCGACGGCGTGACACCGCTGCCCTGTTCGTAGGGGCCGCGCAGCATCATCAGCACGATGGTGGAGCCCAGCAGACCGATCCAGCCGGCCGCCAGCAGCTTCTGCACGCGCCGGACCGCCGCGCCCGCCGGCCAGCAGATCAGGACGAAGGCCACCGCACCCGCGAGCAGCGCGAACGCGGCGTACGCGACCGCGCGCCCGGTGCCGTACAGGAAGGAGATCAGACCGTCGGTGCGGGCGCCCCGCAGTTCCTCGACGGAGACGGAGCTGGCGGACGGCTTGCCGACGGAGAACGTGAACGCGCCGCCGCCCGGGTGCGAGTCGGCGAAGATGACCTGCCAGGCCACCGTGTAGGTGCCGTCGGCGAGGCCGTCGCGCAGGGCCACCCGCACCGTCTCCGCGCGGTCGCCGGCGTGTCGGGGGGTGCCCGTGTCGACCCGTTCGCCCGCCGGGTCGAGGATCCGGAGCGCGTCGGCCGGCAGCGTCACCCCCTCGCTGAAGGTGAGCGTGACGGCGGACGGCTGCCTCGGTACGACCGAGTCCGCCGCCGGGTCGGTGGAGTCGAGTTCCGCGTGGGCGGCCGCGGTTCCGGCCCCGCCCAGCACGATCAGCACGGCCGCGAGCACCGCCGTCAGCGCGCCGAGTGCCCGGCGCACCCGCACGGATCCCCTGTTCATACCTGCCTGCTCCCCCGTCGGTGGGTGATCGGCCCGCCCCGCGCGCGAGCGGGACGGGATGACGGACTCGTGGTCGTGGACGGCCGCGCGGACCCGGCCCCGGGTGCGCACGGCCCCGGCGTCATGAACTCCGCCGCGCCGGCGGGTTGTCGAGCGTGAGGGCGGTGCAGCGGACCCCGCCGCCGCCCTTGGACAGTTCGGTCGTGTCGAGTTCGACCACCTCCAGGCCCCGGTCCCGCAGCGCGGCGGCGAGCAGCGGCGCGCCCCGCGTCATGGTCACGGTGGTGCCGTCGCTGACGAGGTTCAGCGCGAACCGCGCGGCCTCCTCGGCGGACACCTCGACCAGCTCGGCCCCGAGCCCCCGCAGGGTCCGCAGGCTGGGCGCGTCCAGGGCCTCGGGGCAGTACGCCAGCAGGCCCGGGGCGAGGACACCGACGGCCAGGTCGAGGTCGTACCAGCGGCTGCTCACCGTGCGCAGCGGAACCACCTCGTAGTCCAGTTCGCGGGCCAGCACCCGGAGCATCCGCTCGTCGGTGCGCTGGCCGTACGCCGTGAGCAGCAGCTCCCCGTACGCCAGCGCGTCGCCCTGGCCGCTGAACGCGTACGGCGCCTCGACGACCTCGAACCCGCGGTCGGCCAGCCATTCCTCGAAGTATGGCAGTTCGGCCTTGCGTTCGGCCGGCGGGTTGCCGAGAAGGGCCCGGTCGCCGCGGACGACGGCGGCGTTGGCGGTGAACACCATGTCCGGGCAGTTCGGTGCGGACGGCACGTACTCCACCTTGCGGCCGGCCGCGAGGTGCGCGTCCACGATGGCCTGGTGCTCGGCGTGGGCCGCCTCGATGTCGGGCTGGACGGCTGTGTCCATATAGGGGTTGATCGCATAGTCGACCCGGAAGTGGCTCACGTCGGAGACAAGCAGTTCGCTGTTCACGGTGCCCTTTCTGGTGGTCTGTAGGAGCCGCCCGGTCGGCCGGGCCCCGTACGTCTCGCGCGGCCGCGTCGGACCGGATCGTCGGTGTGTTCGGTCCGGTCCCGGCTGGGGTGATCGGCGTCCGCGTACCGACGAGTCCAACAGGGCCCCGGATTGACCGGGAGCTTTGAACGGCGAAAGCAATCAAGTACGGGGTGGGGTGGCGTCGTTGTCGTCGGCCGTCAGGGCCTTCCAGGGGCACGCACGCACGCACCGAGGCGGCCCGTGGGACACACCGGCGCGGCCCGTGGCACGCACCCACGCATCCCGTGGCGCGCGCCGCACCCGGGCCCAGAGAGGGGCCGGCACCCCGGCAGAACACACCCCCGAGGCCGCCGCGCGCCAAAGGTACGGACTTGACGGAGTCGGCCCGGCACTTTCGGAGAAGGGGAGGGTGCCGGTGCGCGGTCGCGGAGTATTCAAGGAGCCGGTTCGAACGGCTTCGCGTCCCGCCGAACGGCGAAGTCCCGCGGAGCCCGGCGAAGTCGGCCGCCGCGCGATCGACCGCCCGTGCCACGACGGCACGCGGGACGAGGGTCGTCCGTCCGCGCGGCGCGGGGAGCGGTGCGGCGTTTCGGACATGCCCTCTCAGTTTCGGTGAACGATTCTCGACCACGGAGGTTCTTGGTGACCAGCGACGCGATCGCGACCCGACCGGTATCAGCCGGGCCGGCCCTGTTGGACGACCCGGGCGAGCTGTGGCGGGCCCTGCCCGCGCGGCAGCAGCCGGAGTGGGAGAACCTCGACCTTCTGGCCACGGTCACGTTCGACCTGGCCGACCGGCCGGGGCTGGTCACGGCCGGGGAGGTGGCCGAACTGCGGGGCCTGCTGGCCCAGGTGGTGGCCGGACGGTTCCAGGTGGTCCAGGCGGGGGACTGCGCCGAGGACCCGGCCGAGTGCGAGCCCGGCCACGTCACCCGCAAGGTGGCGCTGCTGGAGGCCCTCGCCGGGGTGATGTCCATGAACACCCTGCTGCCCACCCTCAGGGTCGGCCGGATGGCCGGCCAGTTCGCCAAGCCGCGCTCCCGCCCGACCGAGCTGGTGGACGGCGTCGAACTGCCGGTCTACCGGGGCCACATGGTCAACAGCGCCGAGCCGGACGCGCGTTCCCGGCGCCCGGACCCGCGCCGGCTGCGCTCGGGCTACGACGCGGCGAGCCGGGCCATGGAGGCGCTGCGGTCCCGGATCGCCCTGCAGCCCCCGGCCTTCGTCACCCCGGTGTGGACCAGCCACGAGGCCCTGCTGCTCGACTACGAGGCGCCGCTGATCCGCACCGACGAGACGGGCCGGCGCTATCTCGCCTCGACCCACTGGCCGTGGATCGGGTACCGCACCAATCAACTGGACGGCGCCCATGTGGCGTTGCTGGCGTCCGTGGCCAACCCGGTGGCCTCCAAGGTCGGCCCGGACATGCGGGTCGACGAGCTGCTGGCCCTGTGCGAGCGGCTGGACCCCGACCGTGAGCCGGGCCGCCTCACGCTGATCGCCCGGATGGGCGCGGACGCGGTCGCCGAGCGGCTGCCCGCCTTGGCCGCGGCCGTCCGCGACGCCGGGCACCCGGTGGTCTGGCTGTCGGACCCGATGCACGGCAACACGGTCAGCGCGGCGGGCGGTCTGAAGACCAGGCTCGTGGCGAGCGTCGTCCGTGAGGTGCGGGAGTTCCAGAAGGCGATCGACGAGGCCGGGGCGGTCGCGGGCGGTCTGCACCTGGAGTCCACCCCCGACGACGTCGTCGAATGCGTCGACGACGCGCGTTCCATGGACTCCCTCGGGGACCGGTACACGAGCCTGTGCGATCCGCGGCTGAATCCGGCGCAGGCGCTGGAGGTTGCCGCCGCCTGGCAGGGCCGGTCGCTGCTGCACTGACGCGGGCCGCGTTCCGGTCCCCCGGTGAAACCCCTGGTCGGCCCCGGCCGATCGTCGTCGATCTTTGGATTCGTCATGGATGTCGGTGGAACAGACAACGTCGATGGAATAGCGGACAGCGTCGCCCTGGTCACCGGAGCGGCCGGGGGCATGGGCGAGGCCGTGGTGCGTACGCTCGCCGAGCGCGGCGCCGTGGTCGCGATGCTGGACCGGAGGGCGGACCGGCTGGAGGAACTGGCCGCGCGGATCAGGAAGTCGGGCGGGCGGGCGGAGGCGTTCCCCGCCGACGTCACCGACGGCGCCGCCGTCGAGACCGCCGTCGAGCTGGTGGAGCGGCGCCTCGGCCCGCTGGCCCATCTCGTCAACGGAGCCGGGGTGTTGCGACCGGGCCGGGCGTGGGCCCTCACCGACGAGGACTGGGCGTCGACCTTCGCGGTGAACACCGCGGGCGTCTTCCACGTCTCCCGCGCGGTGGTCCGGCGCATGATCGAGCGGCGGCGGGGTGCCATCGTGACGGTGGCGTCCAACGCGGCCGGCACGCCCCGCATGGACATGGCCGCGTACGTGGCGTCCAAGGCCGCCTCCACCATGTTCACCAAGTGTCTGGGGCTGGAGGTGTCGCGCTTCGGGATCCGCTGCAACGTGGTGGCGCCCGGTTCCACCGACACCCCGATGCTGACCGCGCTCTGGGACGCGGACGCCGAGCGGGCGTCGGTCGAGGGCGTCTCGTCGGCCTTCCGTGTCGGCATCCCGCTGGGGCGCATCGCGCGTCCGCAGCACGTCGCCGACGCGGTGGTGTTCCTGCTCTCCGACCGGGCCGCGCACATCACGATGCAGGACCTGACCGTCGACGGCGGCGCGGCGCTGGGTCACTAGTGCCTTCATCTTGCCGCCGGCCCTGGTGGCGCGGGGTGCGGTGCGACGCCCGCACCGCACCCCGCGCCACCGGGGCCGCACCGGCCCCCCGGCCCCCCGGCCCCCCGGAGAGGAGACATTCCGTATGGGAATCCCGGCCATCGCGGCCTACCCGATGCCGACCGAGGACGAACTGCCGCAGAACACCGCCCGGTGGACGGTGGACCCACGGCGGGCGGTCCTGCTGATCCACGACATGCAGAAGTACTTCGTCGAGCCCTTTCCCGCGGACCGGTCCCCGGTGACGGAACTCGTCCGCAACGTCACCGCTCTGCGGGAGCGGTGCGCGGCGCTCGGCGTCCCGGTCGCCTACACCACCCAGCCCGGCGGGATGACGGAGGAACAGCGCGGTCTGCTGCGGGACTTCTGGGGCCCCGGTATGACGGTCGCCCAGGAGCATCGTGAGGTGGTCGACGCGATCCGGCCCGCCGCGGGCGACCTGGTGCTGACCAAGTGGCGCTACAGCGCCTTCCACCGCACCCGGCTCCTCGCCTCGATGCGGGCGTGGGGGCGCGACCAGCTCATCGTGTGCGGTGTGTACGCCCACGTCGGAATCCTCATGACCGGCGCGGACGCCTTCGCCTCCGACATCCAGGCATTCCTCGTCGCCGACGCCGTAGCCGACTTCACCCCCGAGCACCACCGGTTCGCCCTGCGCTACGCGGCCGAGCGGTGCGCGATGACGCCGACGACCGCGGCCGTCCTCGACCGGCTCGCCCCGGCGGAGGCCGCCGGACGACTCCGCAAGGAGGGAGCGCCATGACACACACCGAGCGGACCGAACCCAGCGGACCGAGTCGACCGAGGCCCCTGAGTCGACCGAGCGAACCGCGTGACGCGTACGACCCGCAGGACCCGTCGCCGCTCGGGCGGATCCTGGCAGCGCCGTACCCGGAGTTCGCGCTGCTGCACCGCCCGAGGACCGGACCGGCCGACCGGATCGAGGTACTGGTCGGCGACTCGGCGGAGGTGGCACGCCTCGCCGACATCCCGCTGCGGGAGGGCACCGCCGGCCGGGACGCGGGCACCGGGAGCGCCGAGCACGAGGTCCTGGTCGTGGTCCCCTACCGACAGCTCGCCGAGCGCGGGTTCGAGGCGGTGGACGACGGTGCCCCGGTCATCACGTTGCGGGTCCGTACGCAGACGTCGATGCCCGTCGCCGAGGCGCTGACGCGCTTGCCGGACATCCGGGCCGACCTGGCCGACGGTGGCTTCGACCTCGACGACGCGGCGTACGCGGACCTGGTCCGCCGTATGGTCGAGGAGGAGATCGGCAGCGGCGAGGGCGCCAACTTCGTGGTCCGCAGGACGTTCGTCGCGGACATCTCCGCGTACTCCCCGCTCGTCGCCCTGGCGGTCTTCCGCCGTCTGCTGGAGCGGGAGCGGGGGGCGTACTGGACCTTCGTCGTCCACGCGGGCGGCCGGACGTTCGTCGGCGCGACGCCGGAGCGGCACCTGAGCCTGGCGGACGGCGTCGCGGTCATGAACCCGATCAGCGGCACCTACCGGTACCCGGCGCAGGGCCCCACGCTGACCGGGGTGCTGTCCTTCCTCGCCGACGCCAAGGAGGCCGACGAGCTCTCCATGGTCGTCGACGAGGAACTGAAGATGATGGCCAGGATCAGCGACTCCGGGGTCCGGGCGCACGGTCCGCGGCTGGTCGAGATGGCGGGCCTGGCGCACACGGAGTACGTCGTCGAGGGCCGGACGAGCGCCGACGTCCGCGACGTCCTGCGGGAGACCCTGTTCGCGCCCACGGTGACCGGGAGCCCGCTGGAGAGCGCGGCCAAGGTCGTCCGCAGGTTCGAGCCGCACGGCCGCGGCTACTACAGCGGGGTGCTGGCGCTCATCGGCCGCGACGCCGAGGGCGGCCGCACCCTGGACTCCTCGATACTGATCCGGACCGCCGTCATCGACGCCGCGGGCCGGATGACCCTCGGGGTGGGCGCCACCGTGGTCCGTGACTCCGATCCGTGGGCGGAGGCGGCCGAGACCAGGGCCAAGGCGGCCGGACTGCTCTCCGCCCTCGGCCACGAGCCCGAACCCGAGTCCGAGTCCGTCCCCGAGCCCGAGCCCGAGCCCGAGCGCACCGTGCCGTCCGCGAAACCGGGGCCGGGGCGACGGCTGGGGTCAGGGCCGGGGCCGGCGTCGTACGCCCGGCATCCCGATGTCCTCGCCGCCCTGCGGCAGCGCAACAGTGCCCTCTCCTCCTTCTGGCTGGGTGACACCGCGTCCGACGCCCGTCCGGTGCCGGGGCTGGTGGGCCGCAGGGTGCTGGTGGTGGACGCGGAGGACACCTTCACCGCGCTGTGGGACCACCAACTGCGGTCGCTGGGGCCGGTCGTGACCGTGCGCCGCTTCGACGAGGCGCACGCCCCGGACGCGTACCGCCTCGACGCGCACGCCCCCGACGCGTACGACCTCGACGCCTACGACCTCGTCGTGCTCGGGCCGGGGCCCGGGGACCCGAGACGTCTGCGGCACCCGAAGATCGCCCGGCTGCGCACGCTCACCCGGCGACTGCTGGACGAGGGGCGGCCGTTCCTGTCGGTGTGTCTGAGCCACCAGGTGCTGAGCGGCCTGCTCGGCCTCGACCTCGTCCGCAAGGAGCACCCCGACCAGGGTGTGCAGAGAAAGATCGATCTGTTCGGCCGGCCCGAACTGGTCGGTTTCTACAACACCTTCGCCGCCCGCACGGACACGGATCTGATCGTCGCGCCTGGGGCGGGGGACGTGGTGGAGGTGTGCCGCGACCGGGAGAACGGCCAGGTCCACGCCCTGCGCGGACCGGGTTTCCGTTCGGTGCAGTTCCACCCGGAGTCGGTGCTCAGCCAGAACGGCCCGGCTCTCATCGCCGATCTGCTCGTCTCCCTCCTGGAGGAACGGCGCCCGCCCGCGGACCGGTTCCGCACCCGCCGGGCCACGGAACGACGGGATCTTTGCGTCCCCGCTCACTAGGATGACCCCGCCGACAGGAGGGGGAAGGGCATGACGGGCGGACGGCTCCGACATCTGCGCGCGGCTGCGGTGAACATCGACGGGGTGATGCTGAACGACACGTTCAGCCCGGTCATCCACCACTTCATCGTCAGCCGGGGCGGTGTCTACACGGCGGACCTGGAGCGGCGCATCTTCTCCCAGCGGCAGGCCGAGGCCGCGCGGGTGATCGCCGAGGCGGCCGGCGTCGCCTGGTCCCCGGAGAAGGTCCTGGAGGTGTACTTCCGCGAGAGGGCCGAGTACGTGGAACGCCACGGCGTGCGGATCCTCGACGGGGCGCTCGCCCTGGTCGGGCTGCTCCGCGCGTCGGGTCTGCGGACGGTCTGCTACGGCGGCCTCGACCGCTCCCACTTCGACAGCGCCCTGGGCGCGCACGCCGACCTGTTCGACGACCCCGGGTACGTGTGCACCGACGCCTACCGCCCCGGGATCCGCGAACTCGTCACGGAGACGTTCGCGCTGCGGCCCGACCAGGTGCTCGTCATCGACGACGTGGCACGGGTGGCCGAGACGGCTCGCGGGCTCGGGGTGCCGTTCATCGGCAGCCCCAGCGACTTCGAGCACGGCTTCCAGCGGGCGGCGATGCGCGAGGCGGGCGTACGCCATCTGGTCCGGTCACCGGCCGAGATCGGGGAGGAACTGCTGCACACCCTGGACGCCGAGGCGGCGGCCGGCACCTGCTGGCAGGAGCGCTGAGCAAAACGGCCGAGCAGAGCGGCCGAGTGGGGCGGCCGAGTGGGGCGGCCGAGTGGGGCGGCCGAGTGGGGCGGCCGAGTGGGGCGGAAAAAGCGAAGTATCTTGCGTCATCGCCCAATTGAGAGACGCTATTCCGTTCTGTGACGACCCGGTTGCGCTATGAAGTGGGCATGACATCCTCAGGGAGTGGACTTCTCGCCGACAAGGTCGCCCTCATCACGGGCGCGAGCAGCGGGATCGGCGCGGCCGCCGCAAGGGTCTTCGCACGCGAAGGTGCCAGCGTGCTGCTCGTGGCGCGACGGGAGAGACAACTGGCCGATCTGGTCGACGCGTTGCAGGCCGACGGGTACAAGGCACGGTACGCGGTCGCCGACGTGGCGCACGGCAGCGAGGTGGCCGAGGCGGTCCGCACGGCCGTCGAGCACTTCGGGCGACTGGACGTGGCCTTCAACAACGCCGGGTACGGAGTGGGGCAGACCCCGCTCCATCTGATCGACGACGAGACGTACGACCGGATCATGGACACGAACGTCCGCGGAGTCTGGAACTGCCTGCGCCACGAGATCGCCGCCATGCTGGAGACGGGCGGTGGCTCCATCGTCAACACCAGCAGCGTAGGCGGCCTGGTGGCGACGCCGGTCGCGGCGCCCTATGTCACCTCCAAGCACGCGGTGGTCGGTCTGACCCGCGCGGCGGCGGCCGAGTACGCCGACCAGGGGATCCGGGTCAACGCGGTGGCTCCGGGGACGACACGCAGCGAGATGGTGACCGACTGGTTCCGGGAGAACCCCGCCGTGGAGCCGATACTCCATCAGCTGACCCCGCAGTCGCGGACGGCGGAACCCGAGGAGATCGCCGAGGCGGCGGCCTGGCTGTGCAGCGAACGCGCCTCGTTCGCCACCGGTGTGGTCCTGCCGGTGGACGGCGGCTTCACGATCCTCTGACCGGACGGCGAACGGGGTTCCGCGTCACGCGGAACCCCGTTCGCCGTATCTGTGACGCTCATCGTGCGCGTCGCGTGCGCTGCGTGCGCCGCGTGCACCGCGACCGGTGTCCGTCGCCTCCGCCGTGGCGGCCGGCGAGCCCCCTCCCCCGAGGCTCGCCTATGCGACGGTGGGCACCGCCAGGACGATCGTGCTGGTGAACGCCGTACGGCCGTCCTGTTCGGCCCGCACGGAGACGACCCTGACCGCCGGATCGGCCGACTCGCACTCCTTCGCCTCGATCAGGCAGGGCGCGTCGAACTCCACGTACCGCTCGAACGTGTTCTCGGTGGAGATCACCGTGCTGCCGGGCGCGAGCACCCGCGTGACCTGCCGGGCGGCCTCCAGCAGCACCATGCCGGGTATGTGGTCGTTGGGGTGCTCGAAGAGGATGGGGTGCCGCTGGTCGGCCCGCAGCAGCCACCGGCCCGCGGAGTCCCCCGGGGTGAGCACCACGTCCGGGGCGTACCGACGGTCGACCAGCGCCGGTTCGACCGGTGCGGCCAGCGGTGCTTGCACCCGGGGGCCCTGCGTCAGCCGCTCACCGCGGATCCGGCGGTAGACCTGCGGCCGGAGCATGCTGGCCTTCGCCACGCCCGAGCCCACCGGCCGGCCGTCGCGCATGACGTCGACGTGGAAGTCCACCCCGGCCAACTGCCCGCCCCGGCGCCGCACGTTCTCCGTGGTGATGGACAGCGACAGCTCGGCCGGCGTCCCGAATATCTGCAACTGCGCGGGATCACAGGTGTACTCGAGGCCGTTGAGAATGAAGTGGCTGTCGAGCGGAACACCGAACTCGGCGTGCGAGAGCAGGGTGCCGACCTGACGGATGGTCTCCGCGACCAGCGTCGGGTCGTAGCGCTCCCCGCACGAGGACGTGAAGTAGCTGTGTGCGCGCGGCCACTGTGCGGAGGCCACGAAGCGGGAATCGTCCAGGCGCTGCCACCCGGTCAGGAGCACCTCGGCCACGGCGGCGCGGTGCACGTACTCCTTGGGCACCGTGGTGGTGAAGCGTGACTGTCGTCTCTGGGCCGGGATGAAGACCTGGGAGCTGGAATCGGAGCCGTAGAGCCGGTCGAGCAGCGGAAGCGGGGCTTCCAGTTCCACGTCGTTCTCGAGCATTGTTACGGACATGTCCCCCCCAAAAGGAGATTCGAACCCCTGTCGGCTCCATCACAATACAGGTCAGCCGGTTTTTTTCCAGCGTCTGAGGGCATCGACTTGGTAAGTTGTCGTACCGGCCGTTCCGAGGACCACTCCGGTCGGCGGTGGCAAAACCTCGAGCACAGGAGAAACCGCATGGCACAGCAGGCGCGGGCAGTGGAGACGAGGCGGCTGATCCTGCAGGGCGCGGCGTTGGTCTTCGACGAGATGGGCTACGACGCGGCGTCGATCAAGGAGATCCTCTCCCGGGTGTCGGTGACCAAGGGCGCCCTGTACTTCCACTTCCCGTCCAAGGAGGACCTGGCGCGCGGCGTGCTGGAGGAGCAGACGCTCCACCTGCACGTGTCACCCCAGACGTCCAAGCTGCAGGAGGTGATCGACCTGACCATGGCGGTCGCGCACGCGCTGCCGAACGACGCGATGCTGCGCGCCGGCAGCCGTCTGGCGCTGGAACGAGGGTCCATCGACTTCGCGGCGCACAGCCCCTTCCTGGCCTGGGCCAAGGTGTGCGAGGACCTGCTGGAACAGGCGAAGCGCGACGGCGAGGTGCTGCCGCACGTCGACTGCCACGAGACGGCGGAGCTGATCGTCGGATCCTTCACCGGGATCCAGGCGTTCTCCCAGATCAGCTCGGCTCTGCTGGATCTGGAGAAGCGGGTGTCGGCGATGTGGAAGCACATCCTGCCGTCCGTCGCCATCCCGGCCGCACTCGCCCGCCTCGACACGGCTCCGGACCGCGGCGCCCGTCTGCAGGAGGCGGCGCTCGCCCGGCAGTGACCAGGGGACCCTCGGCCGCTCCGAGCGGCGGGCGGGCTCCGAGCCGGCGGTGCCCGCGGCCGCTCGACGCACCCCGGCACGACACGACACGGGGCCTGCAGCCGACACGGACCACGGACGCACACGGGCAGGCCCGGCGCCGCTGAGCATGAGCAGGCGCCCGGCCGGCCGAGATCCGGGGGCGCACCCCGCCCCCGGCCCCCGTCAGCAGCTGCGACAACAGGCGCGCGCACACTCAGCCCGCTTCGGTCGACGGCCATCCTGACGCAAGGGCATTCCGACCCGCGCCGATCAGCAGCGCGGGCCCTCGGCCTTCCCTGAAACAGCAGGACGCACCCCACCCAGGCCGACAGTCGACAGTCGACGCGCGAGCAGCGAGCAGCGAGCAGCGAGCAGCGAGCAGCGAGCAGCGAGAGGAACGGCGCACGCGGGAATCGGCACCGGGGAAATCCACCCGCGTCGGCCCACCCCTTACGCCGATTCACCGTCCGCGCGGCGACCGCCCACGAACGGCACGGAGGCATCGGCCACCTCGGCCGATGCCGGTCAGCGACCAGGCCGGCTTGTCCTGATCGAGCAGCGACCACGAGCAGCCTCGGCACAATGGGGCAGTGACCACGAACGGTGCGCCCCCAACGAGCGGCGACCACTAGCGGTCTCGCCCCGAACGAGCAGTCGACCACTAGCGGTCTCACCCCGAAGGAGCCGCGCGCGAGGCCGCGCCCAGCCGCCCCGCCCGGACGCGCAGGGCCTCCCCCGGCGCTCCCCGACCGGCGGGCCCGAGCACCCACCCACTGCCCGCCGCCCGAGGCCGCGAAGCCGCTAAGCCGCTAAGCCGCGAGGAGCCCACGGACATGCGCCCCCTCCCCGCTCCCACCAGCGGCAGAACGCCCCACCCGGGCCCCGCCACGCACCTCCCCGCCTCACCCCACACCGGCCCGACCCTGCCAGTTCGCCCGCTCCCCCGGGCGTCCGCGTTCCCGCGTGCCGGCGCCGCGCGCTGACGCGCCGCGCGAGGCCGGGAGCGTGGCCCGCCCCGCGGGGCGCAGGTGGCCGATCCGGTCCGGAGGCACGAGGGCGGGCAGCAGGGACTCCCACACATGGGTGATGGTCGCCGTGGCCAGCCAGCTCCGGTCCTGGCGGGAGAGCATCTCGACGCCGGCGGTGGCCGCGGTCAGCAACCGGGCGGCGTGCCCCGGATCCAGGCCGGGCAGCAGCTCCCCCCGGCGTCCGGCCCGGGCCAGCATGAGCGCCACGGCCCGCCGCCAGCTGGGATAGGCGCCGGGGTGGCCGCTGCCGCCCGGCCGGCGCTCGTCGGAGAGCCGCAGACCCGCCCGGAACACCACGTCGTGCCTGATCCGGTGGGCCAGCCCGTGCGTCGTGTCGATCAGCACCTGCAGCACGGGCCCTCCAGGCGCCCTGGCCGCCCGGAGGATGATCCGCCAGTCCGCGCTCGCCTGCGCGGCGACGGCCTGGGCCAGCTTCTCCTTCGAGGTGAAGTGGAAGTACAGGGCCCCCTTGGAGACCCTTGCCGCCTCCACGATGTCGCTCAGACTCGTCGCCCCGAACCCCTTCGTGTCGAAGCAGACGGCCGCGGCCCGGACGATCTGCTCGCGAGTGCGTTCGGCTCGCTCCTGGCGTGGCATGGCTTCTCCCCTCGTCACGGCGATCTCCCTCGGGCCCGCGCCAGAGTGCAGCCGGTGAACACCCCCACAATAAACCAACCGTGCGGTATATTATTGCCTCAGGTCGACATCGTTTGCGGAGCAGAACGACCTGACGAAGTATAGAAAACCAACCGTCCGGTATTGTATGGTCGATCTCGACGTCCAGCAGAAGGAGGGGGCCATGGAAGGCGTGGAGAGCGATGACCGGGCGCAGACCTGGGGAGACGTCGCGGACGACTTCGTCACCGAGTTCTGCCGGCGGATGCTGGCCTCGCTGAAGCGACGGGACCAGCGCACCCGGGGCGAGTGGTATGTCTCCGGACTGCTGTCCGTGCCGGGACGCAAGTCCATGCGCGCCCTGGCCGCCGTGACCGACCACGGCGCGGCAGAGCAGAGCCTGCACCACTTCATCAGCGACTCCTCCTGGGCATGGGCTCCCGTACGGCAGGCACTCGCCCGCCATCTGGACCGGGTCCTGCTGCCGCAGGCCTGGGTGATCGGCTCCATGGCCATCCCCAAGGCGGGTGCCCACTCCGTCGGTGTCGAGGAGTCCTTCCGCTTCGACCTCGGCCGCGTCGTCAACAGCCAGCAGGCGTACGGCGTCTCGCTGGCCAACGAGCAGTTGAGCGTGCCCGTCAACTGGGGCCTCAACCTGCCGGCCGAGTGGCTGGAGAACGCGGAGCGACGCCGCCGGGCCCGGATCCCGGACGACGCCGCGACCATGAGCGTGGAGGCGGGCGCGGTGCACACGGCCGCCGAACTGGCTGAGTCGGCCTGGGGATTGAGGCGCCGTCCGGTGGTCCTGGACGCCCGTACCCTGGACGCCCCCGCGCTTCTGGACGAGATCACCCGCCGGGGAATCCCCTTCGTCATGCGCGTCGACGGGGCGACCCGGGTGCTCGGCTTCGACCCCGGTCAGCCGCATACGGGCAAACAGCTCTTCCAGGCACGGCAGTTGGTCGAGCGGGGGAAGAAACTGTCAAAGCCGGTCTGCTGGGTCGACCCGGAGTACTCGATCACGCGGTCGGTCCTGGTGAGCGGAACCAGGGTGACCGTACCGATAGGAGGCGGGCCGGCCCGGCCCGCACTGCCCGATCAGGCGCTGACGCTCGTCGGCGGCTGGCCGATGCAGAAGGGCGGCTCACCGGAGCTCTGGCTGTCGAACCTGGTGGACGTGCCGCCGGCCGCACTTCTGCGCCTGGGGCGGCTCACCCGGCGGGCGAGCAAGGACTTCACGGAGGTCAGCACCCGGGTGGGCATGCGGGACTTCGAAGGACGCTCGTACGCCGGCTGGCACCGCCATGTGACGCTCTGCTCCGTGGCGCACGCGATACTGGTGCTCTCCTCGGCCCGCCGGCAGCACACCGGCGTCTCACATGGACTGTCCGCCTGAGACGGCGGGCACGGCCTCCAGGCCCGCCCGCCGGACCAGTTCGGCCTGGGCCGCGGCGCGCATCGCGGTGATCGGCACGCCGGTCCGGCCGGTCAGCAACTCGATCTGCCGCTGGGCCCGGTACAACAGCGGGGACACACCGTCGATCACGATGCCGCCGACGAAGCCCGCCGCCTTTGCCAGCCGGGTGGGCCAGGCCGAACACGCGGCGTCGAGGACGGCCGCGCCGGAGCGGGCGACCCTCGGGGCGAGGGCGTCCGCCGCACCGGCGGGCAGCGTGGAGACCACGACGCCGACGCCACGGAGCAGCCGGTCCAGTTCGTCGAAGCGACGCAGGTCGACCGAGACTCCCAGCCGGCCGGCCGCCGCCTCGGCCTCCCTGGCGCCACCGCGCTCCCTGACCACGACCACCGGCTCCCGGACACCGACCTCCCGCAGGGCGGCCAGCGCGGCGCAGGTCGCGGCTCCACCGCCCAGCACCACGGCGGAACCGGGCGCGTCGAGCCCGGCCTGCCGCAGCGCGGCGACGATGCCGTGCACACCGCAGTGGTCACCGAAACTCCGGCCGTGCCGCAGGACCACCGTGTCCGCGCCCCCCACGTCCAGGGCCAGATCCGACACCTCGTCGACCAGCGGCAGCACCGCCCGCTTCAGCGGCGTGGTCAGGCAGAGCCCGGCCCAGCCGTCGCCGAGCGCGTCGAACAGCGCGGGCAGCGCGGATGCGTCGCACTCGACGGCCTCGCAGTCCCAGCCGAGCCCCATGGCCGCGTAGGCGGCCCGGTGCAGCGTGGGCGACAGGGAGTGGCCCGCCGGCGACCCGAGGACCGCCACGCGGTTGCCCTCGCCGTCTCCGGAAGGTGTCCGGTCCATAAGTGTCCGGTCCGTGTACATGGATCGTGGACGCTCCTTCCGCGTCGGAGAGTGGACTTCGGATATCGGGACAGTTTAGGAGCCGGATCGCCCGGACGGCGCGCCGACTTGACATAGACCGGCGGTGAATCGGATGGCCCGCCCTGTCCTCCCGGATGCCGTCCCGAACCTCATCCCGGACGCCGTCCCGAACCTCCTCCCGATCGCGTCCCGATCCCCCTCTCGTCGCTTTCTCGTTCACCCCACGCTCTTGTGGATCCTTTCCCCTCCCTTTCCCGGCCCTTTCCCGTCCCGGCCCCTCCCTCTCGCCCGGCACGTGTTCTTCCGTCCGCCGCCCGCAAGGTGACGAAATCGTGGCGGACCGTTCGCCGTGACACCCACGGCCGAGGAAGAGTCGTTTCTGCGCGGCCCGCTCATCGGCTCGCCCCGTCCGGCAGTCCCTGCGAATTGGAGTTCCGATCGTGACCAACGTCGCCGTCATCTACTACTCGTCCACCGGTCATGTGCACAAGATGGCCGAGGCTGCCGCCGTGTCGGCCGAGAAGGCCGGCGCCGAGGTGCGCCTGCGCAGGGTCGCCGAGACCGCCTCGGAGTCCGTGGTCGCCGCGAGCCCGGAATGGTCCGAGCACGTCGCCGCCACCGGCGGCATCGCCACGGCGACGCTGGAGGACCTGGAGTGGGCGGACGTCCTGCTGTTCGGCACCCCCACCCGTTTCGGCCTGCCGGCCGCCCAGCTGAAGCAGTTCATCGACAGCACCGGCGAACTCTGGAACCAGGGCCGGCTGGTGAACAAGGTGGTCTCCTCGTTCACGTCGACCTCCACCAGCCACGGCGGCCAGGAGAGCACCCTGCTGGCACTGAACAACACCTTCTACCACTGGGGCGCGATCATCGTGGCCCCCGGTTACGCGGACCCGATCCAGTTCTCCGCCGCCAACGGCAATCCGTACGGCACCAGCCACGTCTCGCACGACACCACCCCTCCCGGCGAGGAGAAGCTGGATGCGATCGATTTCCAGGCCCGCCGCGCGGTCGAGATCGCCACGGCACTCAACATCGGCCTCAAAGCCCTCTGACCCGACCCCGACGCCGTCACGGGCGCGGAAATTCGGGTGAGTTCAGGCCGGTTCCGGTGAATTCAGCGAATACGCGCGCTCGTTCCGGCCGACGCCGGCTTTTCCGGATGGAAGCGGAATCACGGCAGGCGTTCCGGGATCCCGCGGCGCGGAATTTCCCCGCTCTCGCATCCGCCGTCGGCGGCCGCGGCACGACCGAACGATCCGCCACTACCAGGGAGCGGGAAACGAGATGGCGCAGATACTCGTCGCAGGAGGCGGCATAGGCGGGCTGGCGACCGCGATGAGCGTCGCCCGGCAGGGGCACCGGGTGCTGGTGCTGGAGGGCCGCAGTGACTTCGCCGAACTCGGCGCCGGCATCCAGCTGGCCCCCAACGCGTTCCACGCCCTCGACCGGCTCGGTGTCGGGGACTCCGTCCGGGCCCGGGCCGTCCACATCGACGAACTCAGCCTGATGGACGGGACCACGGGACGGCGGATCGCCGGCCTGCCGCTCGACGACGCCTATCGCCGGCGCTTCGGCAACCCCTACGCGGTGGTCCGGCGCGTCGACCTGTACGCGCCGCTGCTGCAGGCGTGCCGGGCCTCCTCCGCCGTCCGGCTGCGCACCCGCGCCCGGGTGCTGCGCTACGCACAGGACGACTCGGGCGTGACCGTGGAGCTGGCCTCCGGCGAACGGATCCGCGGCGCCGCGCTGATCGGCGCCGACGGCATCCACTCCGCCGTGCGCGGTCAGCTGGTCGGCGACGGCGGCCCCCGGGTCTCCGGGCACACCATCTACCGCTCCGTCATCCCGATGGAGGCGGTACCCGAGGAACTGCGCTGGAACACGGTCACCCTGTGGGCCGGACCCGACCGGCACTTCGTCCACTACCCCATCGGCAACGGCAGGTTCCTGAACCTGGCCGCCACCCGTGACGACGGGGCCGCACAGGAGGTCACGGGCACCCCGGTGCCGCGGGAACGGGTGCTCGCCGCCTTCCCCGGGCTCGGCGAGACCCCCCGCAGGCTGCTCGGCCTCGGCGAGGGCTGGCGCTCGTGGGTGCTCTGCGACCGCGACCCGGTCCGGCGGTGGACCGACGGCCGTGTGGTCCTCGTCGGCGACGCGGCCCACCCCATGCTGCAGTACGCGGCCCAGGGCGCCTGCCAGACCCTGGAGGACGCCGTGGTCCTCGGTGACCTGATCGGCACCGAGGAGGCGGACTTCGAGCGGCGGTTCGAGGAGTACGCCGACGAACGGCTCGACCGCACCGCCGCCGCCCAGCTGGCCGCCCGCGAGATGGGCAGCCGGCTCTTCCACGCGACCGGTGAGGCGGCCCGGCGGCGTGACGCCACGCTGGCCGCGCTGTCCGCCCGTGACCTGCGCGACCGGGTCGCGTGGCTGCACGGCGCCCGCGCCGACGCCCGCGGCGTGCGCCCGGCGTACGTGGCCGGCTGATCACCGCCCCGACACCCACCCGAGGACCTGAGGAGACACACCCGTATGAACATCATCAGCTGGAACGGCACCGAACCGGAGAACCCGCTGGTGCCGGGCGACGCGACCGAGCGCGACAGCGTGAAGATCGTGAACGCCCTCTTCACCGGCCTCGTCGAGTACGACCCTCGGACGGCCGAACCCCGTCCGGCGGTGGCGAAGTCGATGGAGTCGGCCGACTCCCGGGTCTACCGCATCACCCTGCACCGGGGATGGACGTTCCACGACGGCTCCCCGGTGACCGCCGCGAGCTTCGTCGACGCCTGGAACTACACGGCGTACGGCCCCAACGGACTGCAGGGCGCCGAGTACCTGTCCCACATCCAGGGCTACGAGGCGACCCAGAGCGGATCGACGGACGAGCTGTCGGGCCTGAAGGTGATCGACGACCACACCTTCGAGGTGACCCTGTCGGCTCCGTTCTCCGCGTTCGTCACCCAGCTGGGCTACACCGCGTTCTTCCCGCTGCCGGAGGCGTTCTTCGCCGACCGTGCGGCGTTCGAGGCCCACCCGGTCGGCAACGGACCGTTCCGCTACGACTCGCGCGTCCCCGGCGAGCACATCCTGCTGAGGCGCTACGACGCCTACGCCGGAGTCCGCACCCCGCGCGTGGACGGTGTGGAGTTCCGGTTCTACCGCATGCTGGAGGACGCCTACGCGGACGTGGTGGCGAACAAGCTCGACTACCTCGACTTCGTCCCGGCGGACGCGCTCGACGGCGGCAGGTACAAGCAGGAGCTGGCGGGACGCTGTGTCTCCAAGCCGTACATGGGGGTGCAGTCGATCTCGTTCCCCATGCACGACGAACGCTTCGCCGACCCGCGACTGCGCCAGGCGCTCTCCATGGCCATCGACCGGCAGTACGTGATCGACAAGGCGTTCGACGGCGACAAGATGCTGCCGGACGGGCTGGTGCCGCCGATCGTGCCCGGGTACGGCGGCGGGGCGGGCGGCGAGCTGTGCACCTACCAGCCGGAGAAGGCGCGGGCGCTGTTCGAGGCGTCCGGCTTCCAGGGCCCCATCGAGCTGACCTCGAACGACGACTCGGCCAACCAGGTGTGGATCGACGCGGCCTGCGAGACGATCACCGCGGCCCTGGGCGTCGAGGCACGCTACGCGCCGGTGCCGACCTTCGGCGAGTTCCGCAAGCTGATCAACGAGCGGAAGATCAGCACGGTCTTCCGCTCCGGCTGGGTGGCGGACTACCCGTCCATCGAGAACTTCCTCAACCCGATCTTCCGCACGGGCGCGGCGGTCAACGGCTCCGGCTACTCCAGCCCGGAGGTGGACGCGCTGCTGGCCGAGGCGGACGCGGCTCCGACCGAGCAGGAGGGCTGGGCGCTCTACCAGCGGGCGGAGAAGCTGATCCTCCAGGACATGCCGGCGATCCCGCTGTGGTACCAGAAGGTGGAGTCGGGCTGGTCCACCCGGACCAGGAACGTCACCGTCACTCCGCTGCTCCAGCTGGATCTGTTCGATGTGACGCTGGAGGACTGACCCCCCTCGGGAGAGGCCCGTCACCGCGGTTCGTACCGGCCGCGACGGCGGGCCTCTCGGCTGTCCGGGCCCTCCCGGCCCGGGCCCGCACATCTGGCCATCGGCACGGGCCGCACTATCGTGGAGGGCATGGGCGATCTCGCCGGCCCGGACGACGACGGGCTTCCCCCCGACCGGACCCAGGCCATCCTTGAGGCGGCGAAGGAGGGGGACGGCGGCGGCGGCCGTGCCGCTGACGGCCGGAGTGACGTCCTCGGACTTCGCCGTCGACGTGATGGAGAACTGTCGATCGGAGTTCCTCGCCATCGCCTCCATGGCGATCCCCTCGATAGTTCTGCGCCGGCGCGGTTCCCCGGAGTCCGAGCCGGTCGGCGCCGCCCATACGGCGACCGGCGTCGAGGGCTGAACCCCGGGGACGCGGCGCGGCTACGCGACGCCGACCGGCGCCTGCTCGTCGGAGTCCGCCGTCTTCTCGAACTGCGTCCGGTACAGCTCCGCGTACCGTCCCCCCGCCGCCAGCAGCTCCTCGTGGCGCCCGCGTTCCACGATCCGGCCCGCCTCGACGACGAGGATCTGGTCGGCGGTGCGCACCGTGGACAGGCGGTGCGCGATGACCAGGGCCGTCCTGCCCTCCAGCGCCTCGGCCAGTGCCTCCTGGACGGCGGCCTCCGAGGTGTTGTCGAGGTGGGCGGTGGCCTCGTCGAGGATGACCACGCGCTGGCGGGCCAGGAGCAGCCGGGCGATCGTCATGCGCTGGCGTTCGCCGCCGGAGAGCCTGTAGCCGCGTTCACCGACGACGGTGTCGAGGGCGTCGGGCAGGGAGCGGACGAGGTCGTCGAGACGGGCCCGGCGCAGCACCTCCCACAGGTCGTCGTCGGTGGCGTCGGGGCGGGCGAGGAGCAGGTTGGCGCGGACGGTGTCGTGGAAGAGGTGGCCGTCCTGGGTGACCATGCCGAGGGTGGCGCGCAGTGCTGCCGCGCTGAGGTCGCGCACGTCGACGCCGCCGACGCGCACGGCCCCCGCGTCCGTGTCGTACAGCCGGGGCAGCAGCTGGGCGACGGTCGACTTGCCGGCGCCGGAGGAGCCGACGAGCGCGACGGTCTGACCGGGTTCGGCGCGGAAGGAGATGCCGTGCAGGACCTCGGCGCCGCCTCGGCTGTCGAGGGACGCCACCTCCTCCAGGGAGGCGAGGGAGACCTTGTCGGCGGACGGGTAGCCGAAGCGGACGTCGTCGAACTCCACGGCCACCGGGCCGTCGGGGACCTCGCGGGCGTCGGGCTTCTCCTCGATGAGCGGCTTGAGGTCCAGTACCTCGAAGACGCGCTCGAAGCTCACCAGGGCGCTCATGACCTCGACGCGTGCCCCGGCCAGCGCGGTCAGGGGCGCGTACAGCCGGGTCAGCAGCAGCGCCAGGGACACGATCGCGCCCGCGTCCAGGGTGCCGCGCAGCGCGAACCAGCCGCCGAGGCCGTACACCAGGGCGAGCGCGAGGGCCGAGACGAGGGTGAGGGCGGTGATGAACGCCGACTGCGCCATCGCCGTACGGATGCCGATGTCCCGCACCCGGGCGGCGCGTTCGGCGAACTCGGCGGACTCGTCGTCGGGCCGTCCGAACAGCTTGACGAGGGTGGCGCCGGGTGCCGAGAAGCGCTCGGTCATCCGGGTGCCCATCGCCGCGTTGAGGTCGGCGGCCTCCCGCTGGAGCCGGGCCATCCGGCGGCCCATGCGCCGGGCGGGGACCACGAAGACCGGCAGCAGGACGAGCGAGAGCAGGGTGATCTGCCAGGAGAGCGTGAGCATGACGGCGAGGGTGAGCAGCAGGGTGACGACGTTGCTCACCACTCCGGACAGCGTGTTGCTGAAGGCCCGTTGGGCGCCGATGACGTCGTTGTTGAGACGACTGACGAGCGCTCCCGTACGAGTACGTGTGAAGAACGCGACCGGCATGCGCTGCACATGATCGAAGACGGCGGTCCGCAGATCGAGGATGAGTCCCTCGCCGAGCGTCGCGGACAGGCGTCGGCCGAGCAGGCCGAGCGCCGCCTCGGCGACCGCGATGAGGGCGATGAGCACGGCAAGGCGGACGACATGTGCCTCGTCCCCGCCCGACACGATCACGTCCACGACGTTCCCCGCGAGCACCGGCGTCGCCACGGCGAGCAGCGCGGTCACGACACCGAGGAGGACGAACCACGCGATACGGCGACGATGTGGGCGGGCGAAGGCGCCGATACGCCGTAGTGTCGCGCGGGCGAAGGGGCGGGTGTGCCGCTGGGCGGTCATCATGCCCTGCAGCTGGGTCCAGGCGGTGGTCTCCATACTCATGGGGAGGACGCTAGGACCTCGACCGGACTTGAGGTCAAGGTGTGGGCGCGGGTGACCTCGGGTCACTGGTCCCCCACCGGTCGGCCGCCGTCCGTGCGTGCGCAACCCGGTGTTGGTCCTGCGCGGAGAACCTCTGCGAGTGTGACAGCGATACGACTCCCCCTCTCGCGACGGCTCGCCGGGCGGGTTCCGGTGCGGCGGATCCTCTGGCCGGTTCCCCTGGTCCTGGTGCTCGTGGTGGCCCTGCGCCATCGCTCCGTCCTCGCCGAGGGGTTCGACCGGCTCGCGACCGCACGGTGGCCCTGGCTGACCGTGGCGCTCGGTGCGACCTGTCTGACCTGGGTCGCGGCGGCGGTGACCCGGCAGGGCGCGCTCGTCGAACGGCTGCCCGCGGGACGCCTGCCGGCCACCCAGTTCGCGGCGGGCGCGGCGAACCATCTGCTGCCGACCGGGCTGGGCGCGAGCGCGGTGAACCTGCGGTTCATGACGGTGTGCGGGGTGTCGCTGCCCCGCTCGTCGGCGGCGCTCGCCCTGTATCTGCTCGCCGAGTCCGTCGCCCGTGTCGGTCTGCTGCTGGCCCTGCTGCTCGCGTTCCCGCGGGCCCTGCGGCTGGGGCCGCTGCTCCCTGACGGCACGTCGACTCCCCTGCTGGTCGGCGCCGTCGTCACCGCGAGTGCCGCCGTGGCGCTGGTCCTGCTCGTCCGACGGCTGCGTACGGCCGTGTTCCGTTTCGTGCGCACGGCGCTCGGCGAGGCACGCTCGATCCACGCACGGCCGGTCCGGGTGCTGGCGCTGTGGAGCGGGTCGCTGGCGTTCCCGGCTCTCCAGGCGGGCGTACTGGTCGCCGTGGGGCTGGCGTTGGGGCTGGACGTCCCGGTGGCGCACATGGCGCTCGCCTATCTCGCCGCCACGGTCGCGGTGGCCCTCGTACCGACCCCGGGCGGTCTCGGCTCGGTGGAGGCCGCGCTCGTGGTCGCCCTGGTGGCGGCGGGTGGTCCGGTGGCGATGGCGGCCGCGGTGGTGCTGGCGTTCCGGATCATCACGGTCTGGCTGCCGCTGCTGCCGGGCGCGTTGACGCTCGGCGCGCTGGTCCGGCTGAAGGTGATCTGACGCCGGATGGGACACCCCCGCACAGATCCGGCAGGAGGGGCGGCAGGGGGAGGCCGCCGTACCGCGGTGCACATCCGGACAATCCAGCGGACGCGGGGCCCGCCGTCGGCCGATCCGCGCAGGTCCGGTGCCGATCAGCCGTGCGGATACGGCAGGATGAGCGATCGCGCCCGGCGTCGTACGCACGTCCGGGCAGGCGCTGATCGTGCATCTCGAATTCGAGCAGGTGGCAAGGTGACGACACATCACATACGGCCCACGGGAACCGGCATACGGCCCCGCAGCCGCTCCTCGCGTCCCCCGGGAGGCGACCGATGACCCGGGCCCTCACCCTCGACGACTACCTCGTGGCCGGGATCACCCTGATCGCGGCCTTGCTGGCCGCGTTCCTGCTGCGGCTGCTGCTGCGCTGGCTCGGCGGCCACGCGACGAAGACCCGCTGGGGCGGTGACGACGTCATCGTCGACACGCTGCGGTCGCTGGTGCCGTGGGGCACGTTCGTCGGCGGCGCGGCGGCCGCGGCGGCGGTGCTGCCGCTGACGCGGACCGTGCAGCACAACGTGAACCAGTCCCTGACGGTGCTGTTCATCCTCGTCGCGACGATCACGTCGGCACGGGTGATCGCCGGTCTGGTGCGCACCCTCGCCCAGTCCCGGGCCGGGGTCGCCGGCTCGGTCACGATCTTCGTGAACATCACCCGGGTCACGGTGCTCGCCATCGGCTGTCTGGTGATCCTCCAGACGCTGGGCATCCCGATCGCCCCGCTGGTCACCGCTCTCGGTGTCGGCGGTCTCGCGGTGGCACTGGCCCTCCAGGACACCCTCGCCAACCTCTTCGCGGGCATCCACATCCTCGCCTCGAAGACGGTCCAGCCGGGTGACTACATCAAGCTGAGCAGCGGTGAGGAGGGCTATGTCGTCGACATCAACTGGCGCCAGACGACGATCAAGTCGCTCTCCAACAACCTGGTGATCATCCCCAACGGCCAGCTCGCCGGCACCAACATGACCAACTTCAACCAGCCCGAGCAGGACATGACCCTGCTGGTGCAGGTGGGCGTCGGCTACGACAGCGACCTGGAGCACGTCGAGCGGGTCACCAACGAGGTCATCGCCGAGACCATGAAGGAGGTCGAGGGCGCGGTCCCCGACCACGAGCCCGCCGTGCGCTTCCACACCTTCGGCGACTCGCGGATCGGGATGACGGTGATCCTCGGGGTCGGGGAGTTCAGCGACCAGTTCCGGATCAAGCACGAGTTCATCAAGCGGCTGCACAAGCGGTACCGGGCGGAGGGGATCAGCGTGCCGGTGCCACGGCGGGCGATCACGCTCCAGACGGGGGCCGGGGGCGTGGAGATCCCGCATCAGCGGGGGCCTGCCGTCGACGTGGTGCCGTAGGGGTTGGATCTCGGGTGCGGGTGGGTGGGGGTGGAAAAGCACGGGGCGCGGCCCCTGCTTCTCAGGGGCGCGGGGAACTGCGCGAGAAGCCCCACCGGGCCCGCACCCGACGACGCACGCCGACAGCACACCCCCGTGGCGGTCCCCACACCCCGGCCCCTGTCGAGCAGGCCCCCCGCACGAGATATCTTGATGTCGAGCAATGTTGCAGACGTGGAGCGGAGCACCCGGTGACTGACTCGACCATCATCTACACGCACACTGACGAGGCGCCCGCCCTGGCGACCCACTCGTTCCTGCCCGTGATCAAGGCGTACGCCTCGCAGGCCGGTGTCTCCGTCGAGACCCGTGACATCTCGCTGGCCGGACGCATCATCGCCGTCTTCCCGGAGTACCTCCAGGAGGGGCAGCGCATCCCGGACGCCCTCTCCGAGCTGGGCGAACTGGCGAAGACGCCCGCGGCGAACATCATCAAGCTGCCGAACATCTCGGCGTCGATCCCCCAGCTCAAGGCCGCCGTCGCGGAGCTGCAGAGCCAGGGCTACGCGCTGCCGGACTACCCGGACGACCCGAAGTCCGACGAGGAGCGCGAGATCCGCGCCCGCTACGACAAGATCAAGGGTTCCGCCGTGAACCCGGTCCTGCGTGAGGGCAACTCCGACCGCCGCGCCCCCGCCTCGGTCAAGAACTACGCCAAGACCCACCCGCACCGCATGGGCGCCTGGTCCGCCGACTCGAAGACGAACGTCGCGACCATGGGCGAGAACGACTTCCGCTCCACCGAGAAGTCCGCGGTGATCTCCGAGGCCGGTTCGCTCAGGATCGAGCTGGTCGGCGACGACGGCTCCACCACCGTGCTGCGCGAGTCCGTACCCGTCCTCGCGGGCGAGGTCGTCGACGCCTCCGTGATGCGGGTCGCCGCGCTGCGCGAGTTCCTGACCGCGCAGGTCGCCCGCGCCAAGGCCGAGGGCGTGCTGTTCTCCGTGCACCTCAAGGCCACGATGATGAAGGTCTCCGACCCGATCGTCTTCGGTCACGTCGTGCGCGCCTTCTTCCCGAACACCTTCGCGCGGTACGGCGAGACACTGGCCGCGGCCGGCCTCTCCCCGAACGACGGTCTGGGCGGCATCTTCAAGGGCCTGGAGGCCCTGCCGGAGGGTGCCGAGATCAAGGCCGCCTTCGACGCCGAACTGGCCGAGGGCCCGGCGCTGGCGATGGTCGACTCCGACAAGGGCATCACCAACCTGCACGTGCCGTCCGACGTCATCGTCGACGCCTCGATGCCGGCCATGATCCGCACCTCCGGCCACATGTGGGGCCCGGACGGCGCCGAGGCCGACACCCTCGCGGTGCTCCCGGACTCCTCGTACTCCGGTGTCTACCAGGTCGTCGTCGACGACTGCCGCGCCAACGGCGCCTACGACCCGTCGACCATGGGCTCCGTCCCGAACGTCGGCCTCATGGCGCAGAAGGCCGAGGAGTACGGCTCCCACGACAAGACCTTCGAGATCCCCACCACCGGCACGGTCCGCCTCGTCGACCGGGCCGGCAACGTGGTGATCGAGCAGACGGTCTCCGCCGGTGACATCTTCCGCGCCTGCCAGACCAAGGACGACCCGATCCGCGACTGGGTGAAGCTGGCCGTCGCCCGCGCCCGCGCCACCGGCGACCCGGCGGTGTTCTGGCTGGACGAGACCCGCGCGCACGACGCCAACCTGATCGCCAAGGTCGAGGCGTACCTGGCGGAGCACGACACCGACGGCCTGGACATCCGCGTCCTCGCCCCGGTCGAGGCCACCAAGCTGTCGGTGGAGCGCATCCGCCGCGGCGAGAACACCATCTCGGTGACCGGCAACGTGCTGCGTGACTACCTCACCGACCTGTTCCCGATCCTGGAGCTGGGCACCAGCGCCAAGATGCTGTCGGTCGTCCCGCTGATGGCGGGCGGCGGCCTCTTCGAGACGGGCGCCGGCGGCTCCGCCCCGAAGCACGTCCAGCAGCTGGTCAAGGAGGACTACCTGCGCTGGGACTCCCTCGGTGAGTTCTTCGCGCTGGTCCCGTCCCTGGAGCAGTACGCGACGGCCACCGGCAACACCAGGGCCAAGGTGCTCGCCGACACCCTGGACCGCGCGACGGCGACCTTCCTCAACGAGGACAAGTCCCCCTCGCGTCGCGTCGGCGGCATCGACAACCGCGGCAGCCACTTCTTCCTGTCCCTGTACTGGGCCCAGGAGCTGGCCGCCCAGACCGACGACACCGACCTGGCCAAGGTCTTCGCCCCGCTCGCCGAGATCCTCACGGCGAACGAGCAGAAGATCGTGGACGAGCTGATCGCCGTCCAGGGCAAGCCGGCCGACATCGGCGGCTACTACCAGCCCGACCCGGCCAAGGCCGCCGCGGTCATGCGTCCGTCGGCCACCTGGAACGAGGCGCTGGCGAACTTCGCCTGAGCCGACCTCGCACCTGTGCGGGCCCGCGCGCCCGCACACCGCCGCCCCCGGCCGGGACCCTTCCCGGCCGGGGGCGGCTCTGCTGTGCCAGGCGTTCGGGCCGCGGGGCGGCATCGCCCGATCCTTCGTGCACGACCGAGTCGTGCACGACATGGTTGCGAGATCTTGAAGGTAGGGTGGGCGATCGTCATACAGAGAGCACGGCGGAGGAGCGACACCGTGAGCGCAGTCGGCGACATCGTGGGCACGGCCGGAACGGCCCAGGATCCGGCCCCGGCACCCGGGAGCGGTCTGCTCCTGGACGACCAGCTCTGTTTCGCCCTGTACGCGGCCTCGCGCGCGGTCACGGCCCGGTACCGGCCGCTGCTGGAGGAACTGGGGCTGACCTATCCGCAGTACCTGGTCATGCTCGTGCTCTGGGAACAGGACTCGATCTCCGTACGTGACCTGGGCGCCGCCCTCCAGCTGGAGTCGAGCACCCTCTCCCCGCTCCTGAAGCGACTGGAGGCCGGTGGGCTGCTGCGCCGCGAGCGCCGTACGGACGACGAGCGCTCCGTGGCCATCCGCCTCTCGGAGGCCGGCGGCCGGCTCCAGGAGCGGGCCCGGACCGTGCCGGTGGACATGGGCGAGGCCATGGGGCTCACTCCCGAACAGCGCACCGCGGCCAAGCAGGTGCTGCGGCTGCTCACGGCCAACGTCGGCCGGACGTGACCGGCATGCGGCTTCCCGGGATGCCCCTGCACGATCCGTTCGTGGTCGCCGACGGGGCGACCCGCACGTACCACCTCTACACGTCCAACGAACCGGCGGTCTCCGGCGTGGACGGCGTCGGCACGATGGTCTACCGCAGTACCGACCTGCGGGAGTGGACGCGCCCCGTCGTGGTCTTCCGGACCGCCGATCAGCAGGGGATCTGGGCGACGGAAGGGGCGTGGGCGCCGGAGGTTCACGCGTGGGACGGGAGGTACTACCTGTTCACCACGCTGCACGACGAGAACAAGCCACTCGTGGTGCCTCCGGCGAACCGGTGGGGCACACCTTTCCCGCTCCCGAACCACATGCGCGGCACGATCACCGCGGTGTCCGACTCCCTGCTGGGCCCGTTCGCCGTCGTGGATCCCAGCCGCCCGACCCCGCCCGAGCACCTCATGACCCTCGACGGCACCCTCTGCACCGACCGGTCCGGGCAGCCCTGGATGGTGTACGCGCACGAGTGGCTGCAGACCGTCGACGGCACCATGGAGGCCGTCCGGCTGGCTCCGGACCTGACCCGCACGATCGGGGATCCGGTCTTCCTGTTCAAGGCCTCGGACGCGTTCTGGCTCACGGAGCAGATCCCCGGCGGAGTACCGCACCAGCTCGCTCCCTACATCACCGACGGCCCTCAGCTGCACCGGACTCCCGACGGGGCCCTGCTCATGCTGTGGTCCACGTACGAGAAGAACACGGCCGGCGACGACGGCACCGTCAGCGGCGGCTATGTGCAGACCTACGCGGTCTCCCGGTCCGGGGAGATAGAGGGACCGTGGACCCAGCGACGGCCCCTGGTCCGCGAGGACAGCGGCCACGGCATGCTGTTCCACACCTTCGAGGGCCGCCTGATGATGATCCTCCACCGCCCCTTCGAGAACGCCCGCGGCAAGCTCTACGAGATGCGGCTGGACGGCGACGAACTGAGCGTGCTGCGCCGCCGCGCCGACCTCGACGGGGGCGGCTGAGCCGGGGCGGCGCGAGCCGTACGGGGCCATAACGGGCGTCTGCGGCTTTTGAGCCAAAAGTCATGATCGGGTGCGCAACGTCTTGACCCTCCGAAAGCGACCCCATAGACATGGCCATGACCAAGGACGGGCCTCGCCGGAGTCGACGCACCAAGGGGGACGACGGCAGGACCGGCCTGCAGAACCGTGCAAGGGGGAACAAGTGAAGAAAGTCAGCTCGATCTTATTCGCCACCGCGATCGCGGCGACCGGCGTGCTGTTCACGGCACCGGCGTCGTCGGCGGCCGGCTCCGAGTCGTCGGTGGGCGGCGCCGTGGCCGCCCTCGGACAGCAGAAGATCAACCTGAAGCAGGACGGCTGGGGCTCCGCGGAGAGTTGCGTGGTGTACTCCAAGACGTCCGTGCGCTGCTTCAAGACCCACGAGGAAGCCGACCGGGTGCTGGGCTACTCCCGCGCCGAAGACCCTCTGATGAAGGGCAAGAACGCGGCTCAGATCCAGGCCACACCGGCCTGCGCGAGCGGCTGGCTGTGCCTGTACGAGCACGCCAACGGGGGCGGACGCCGGCTGATCTTCAGCGACTACTACTGGCACAACCTCAACGAGTACGGCTTCAACGACCAGACGTCCTCGTGGCGCAACAACCAGGGTTCCAGCCAGTGGGGCTGGCTGGCCCGTGACGAGGGGGGCCGCGGTGGGCAGATCTCCATCAGCCCCAACACCTACAGCTCCAACCTCGGCGCCTACAACGACTGGGCGAGTTCGGTAGCCGCCTGACGGCCGGACTCCGAGCCACGCACGTGAGGGGCGGCACCTCCGGAGGTGCCGCCCCTTCGCGCGCCGCGTGCGCGGGAGGACGTCAGCCCTTCGGCGTCGAAGGCGGGTCCGGGACGGCCGGACCTTGTGTGACCGGTCACAACAGTGCGAGGATCACGAGCGGTCACCACACGGATCAGCCTCACCGGGACCACCGCACGACCCGAACATCCCGGAAGGGGAACGGCGTTGGCCACTGTCGTCGAAGCAGCCGAGAGGTCTCGGGTCTGGTCGCATCCGGAGTCCGGCCTGTACGCCGTCATGGACGCCACCGGGGCGGTTCGGCTGGGCAGGCCGGGCCAGGACTGGGCCTGCCTGGTGCCCCTGGTCGAGGTCACCGCCACCGGTCACGGACGCGTGTGGTCGGGAGAGCGCTTCATCGAGACGGCCATCGGTGAACGCCTCACCTACCGCGGGCACGAGACGGTGCGGGACGAGGGACGGGAGCGTACGACGATCCGGCTGGCGGACGCCGCGACCGGCCTCGCCGCCGACGTCACCCTGGAGACACGGCCGGGCAGCGGTCACCTGCGCTCCCAGGTCCGTCTGGCCAACGAGGGCCGCACGGCACTGAGGCTGGAGAGCGTCTCCACGGTGACCCTCGGCGGTGTGGTGGACTCGGACGGCGGTCTCGACGGGCTCACCCTGCACTGGGCGGACAACGACTGGCTCGCCGAATGCCGGTGGCGGCAGGACGCCTTCCGCGCCCGGGTGGTCCCGCTCTCCCGGGCCGCGCACGGCCACGAGGGCCGGGGCTGCTTCGAGCGGTACTCACAGGGGAGTTGGTCCACCGGCCGCCATCTGCCCGTGGCCGGCCTCACCGACGGGACCGGCCGTGCCTGGCTGTGGCAGATCGAGTCCAGCGCGGGCTGGCGCTTCGAGACCGGGGAGCGCGAGGGCGCGGCGTACGTGGCCCTGTTCGGCCCCGACGACGCGCACCACCAGTGGCACCACACCCTGGCGCCCGGCCAGGAGTTCCGCACCGTCCCCGCCGTCCTGGTCCACGCGGAGACCGGCGGACTGGACGCGGCCTTCGGTGAACTCACGGACTACCGCCGGGGCATGCGCCGTGACCATCCCGACCTCCGCACGCTGCCGGTGATCTACAACGACTACATGAACACCCTGATGGGAGACCCCACCACCGAACGGCTCATGCCGTTGATCGAGGCGGCGGCCGAGGCCGGTGCCGAGGTGTTCGTGATCGACGCGGGCTGGTACGACGACGCGCAGGGCTGGTGGGACGCTGTCGGCGCGTGGGAGCCGGCAACCCGCCGTTTCCCGGGCGGGCTGCCGGAGGTCCTGGACGCCATCAGGGCGCACGGCATGACCCCGGGACTCTGGCTCGAACCCGAAGTCGTCGGCGTACGCAGTCCCCTGGCCCGCAGTCTGCCGCCCGAGGCGTTCTTCCGTCGCGGCGGCCTGCGCGTCACCGAACACGGACGGCACCACCTGGACCTGCGCCACCCGGCCGCCCGGGGGCATCTCGACACGGTCGTGGACCGGCTGGTCGGCGAGTGGGGGGTGGGGTATCTGAAGCTCGACTACAACATCAACATCGGCCCGGGCACGGAGAACGGACAGGAGAGCCCGGGAGCCGGCCTGCTCGGACACCATCGCGCCCACCTCGCCTGGATGGCCTCGCTCCTGGACCGCCACCCCGGCCTGGTCCTGGAGAACTGCGGGTCGGGCGGTCTGCGCATGGACTACGCCCAGCTGGCGGTGGCGCAGGTGCAGTCCACCAGCGACCAGCAGGACTTTCTGCGGTACCCGCCCATCGCCGCCGCTGCCGCCACGGCGGCGGCACCCGAACAGGCCGCCGTCTGGGCCTACCCCCAGCCGGGTCAGACCCTCGACGAGATCGCCTTCACCCTCACCGGGGCGCTGCTCGGCCGGGTGCACCTCTCGGGCTTCCTCAACCTCATGACCGACGAGCAGGCCGCCCTCGTACGCTCGGCGATCCGCGTGTACAAGGACATCCGGCCGGAGGTCGCGCGGGCGCACCCCTTCTGGCCGCTGGGCCTGCCCGCCTGGGACGACACCTGGATCGCGCACGGGCTCCGCGGCCGCGGGTCCACGTTCGTGGCGGTGTGGCGCAGAGGCTCCGCGAGCGGCGACCGCACACTCGTCGTGCCCCACCTGCGTGGCGTTCACGTCGAACCGGAGGTACTCCACTCCGGCCCGTCCGAGGTGAGCGCCCGGTGGGACGCGGCCGAAGCGGCTCTCACCGTCCTGCTGCCCCGCCCCGACACCGCGGTCCTGCTCCGGTTGCGCGCGGCACCGTAGGTCGTCGGGGGCGTCGGCGGACGCCGAAGGGCCTGCCCCACCGAAGTGGGGCAGGCCCTGAACCGGGCTCGAAGCCCTGTTGCGATGTCGGGACGACAGGATTTGAACCTGCGACCCCTTGACCCCCAGTCAAGTGCGCTACCAAGCTGCGCCACGTCCCGTCGCGCGGTCCACGGTGCCGACTGTGAACGCGCAGGCAAACCCTACCCTACGTACCCCTGGCGTCCAGTTCGGGCAGGACGAGCGAGGTCCCGCCCAGGTCGGCCCGGAGGCGGTCGCGGATGTGCAGGGTCAGCGCGGCCAGGTCGGCGCAGTAGACGGAGGGGTTGCGAAAGCCTCTCCCGGAGGCGTACCGGTGGGCGAACAGCCCGCCCCCGCACACCGCGAGCACCGGGCAGCGTCCGCACACCGGCCCCAACCCGGAGGCTCCGGACTGGCGTTGACGGATCTGCGGCTGGTCGAGGACGTCGTCGAGGCTGTTGCGGAAGACGTCGAGCCCCGTCACCGGCGCGCCCTCGTAGGCGACCTTGAGGGAGTCGGACTGCTCGATGCTGCCGTCGGTCTCGATCACCGCCAGCGTCGCCGGGGCCAGCCCCACCGACTCGGTGCGCATCGACCCTGCGAGGACTCCCGCCATCAGCTCCTCGAAGAGCCGGACGCCCGTCTCCCGTACGGGGGCGTCGTACCAGCGGTCGAAGAGGCGTCGCAGCCAGTCGGCGTACGGGGTGCCGTCCCGCGGGGTCGTCACGCCATGGCCGGACACCGGCGGAGCGACGGGAATCCGCCCGCGCCGGTCCGCGAGTCCGGGAGGCGGGGCGTCCCACGTGCCGTGCGGCAGCAGGAGGTCGACACGCGGGGGGTGTGCGGCCAGCAGGGCCTCGTAGGTGTCCACGGGGTCGTCGGCCAGGTCGATCGTGCACAACAGGCCCGCGTACAGGGGGCGGTACGGGTCCGCGCGCAACCGGTCGAGCCCTTGCGCCACCCGCCGGTGGCTGCCCTCGCCCCCGGGGAAGACCCGGTGCCGGTCATGGCCCGCCCGGGTGCCGTCGAGGCTGACGCTGACATCCACCCGGTGCCGCAGGAGCACGTCCAGGATGTCCGGGGTGAGCAGCACCCCGTTGGTCTGCGCCGAGAAGCGGACGGGCACCCCCGCCTTCGCCAGGCACCGCCCGAGGATCCCGAGCAGTTCCTCCAGCCGCCGCGCCCCCAGGAGCAACGGCTCCCCGCCGTGCAGCACGATCCCGACGTCCGGCAGGTCATGGGCCGTGGCATGCTCGGCGATGCGCCCGGCCACCCGCTCGGCCACCGCCGCGTCCATCAGACGCGGCTTGTCGCGCCAGCTGGTGTCGGCGGAGTGGTACACGTAGCAGTAGTCGCAGTCCAGGTTGCAGCGGCTGTGCACCTTGAGGACGAACTGCCGCAAATACGCCTGGGGCTGGTGGCCCGGCGCGGGGGTCATCACATCCGCGCTTCGCTCGGCAGGGAGGATTCGAACTCGGCCGGGTAGGTGGCGTCCGGATGCGTCTCCTCCTGCCTGATGCGGCGCAGCACATGTCCCAGGACGCTGTTCTCGGCGACGCCGCGGGAACGGGCCTCGGCATGTCTCACAGTGCCGACGCAGGAATGGGCATGGCCCACGGACATGTCCGGAGAGGACAGGTACGACGACATGACGCTCCTTGGGGCGAACTCGGCAACAAGTAGCTTTCGTTGAGCGGGACGTACCCGCAACGGTGTGCGGAGAGTAGCAGCGGATCCGGACGTAACGACAGGAACACATACAAATCGCTAGACGCAGGTGCCGCACCGAAGTGGGCTGAGGTCACGCGTGCTTGACCGCCGCTGGATCAGAGGGTGAAGGGTGTTCGACGTCCGCATTCAACCGCACCCCGCTGTCCACCGCCTCGTGGGTCGGGTGGCGCATGTCCGGGTTCTGTGCGGCAGGTTGCAGAGCCCCACTGTAGGGCTCGTCCGTCTCGCCGGCGTGCGAGAACGGCGCACCGACGGACATGCCGGAACGCGAGGCGAAGACGGCCACGGTGCTCGTTGTCCTGGTCTCCGACGCGTCTGCCACTGACTTGTGTTCAGGGCCGAGGAGCGATTTTCCCTCAACTGTGTCGCCCAAGGGGGCGGAGGAGCCGGTCAGTTCGGCCGGGCCGCCTGCGCACCGTGCCCTGCGGTGTCGGTCAAGGCTCGCAGGGCTGTCGCCAGTGGCACGAGCGGCTCCCGTGTACGCGGTACCTCTGCGTCGCCCCACAGGGTGGGGGCATCCGGGAATGGTGCGACCTCCCCCTCGGGTCCGGGCCAACGGACCAGGGGAGTTGAGATCGTCGGCCCCGGCGGGCAGTACGGTTCGGCGGACGGGACCCACGAGCGCCGCCATCCGCCGGTGGACGCCGAGATCGTCATGGCACGGCGGGCATCGCGGGCGCGACGAGGCCCTGAGGCCGGACGAGGCCCCGGACCATCCGATCACGGGGCCTCGTCGCCCGCCCTCAAGTGACCGGCGGCTCGATGTCCGCGTCGATGGCCTGCCAACGGGTGACGGCTCGCGTCAGCGGATGGTCACCGCCGAGTTCCTTGCTCTCCCTGGCGCGCCGCTCCGCATCGTCGTGGAGCCGGTCGGCTTCCGCGTGCGCCGACGCGGACTCGCCCGAGGTGTCCTGGCGGAGTTCGACCGCCAGGTTCGAGGCTGCCGCGATGGAGAGATAGTGATCGGGGCCGAGCACGTCCTTGAGGCCCTCGTACGCCGCACGGGCCACCGTCACTGCCCGGCGGTGGTCGCCGTTCTCCGCCAGATCGGTCGCGTGGTTGAGCATGGAGGTGAGGGTGTAGGGGTGCTGGGGCCCGAGCAGTCGGCGGAATCGGTCGGTGGTGCGGGTGGACATGTCGAGCGCGGTCTCGGGCTCTCCGGTCAGACGATGGAGCACAGCCAGGTTGTTGGCGCAGGTCAGGGTGAAGACATGGTCCGGGCCGAACCGACGCTCATAGTGGTCGAGGGTGTCCTTCGCCAGTTCACGGCCTCGGACCGACTCTCCTCGGTCGTAGAGGTCGGCGCTGAGATTCGTCGCGATGGCGAGGGTGTCGTGATGGTCGGCCCCCAGCTGTTTGGTCGCCTGCTGCAAGGTGTCGCTGGTCAGCCTGTACGCCTCCTCGTACTCTCCGAGCCGACGGTGCAGGACGGCGACGCCGAGGGAGGCGCGGAAGGTGATCAGATGGTCGGGTCCCAGCGCGCGCCGACTGCGCTTCAGCGTGTCCTGCAGCAGCTTCAGTGCCTCGTGCAGTGCCCCGGCGGCCCGCAGGTCACGTGCGTAGTTCGTGGCGGAGTTGAGCGTGGCTCGCTGATCGGGGCCGAAGATCTCCCTGCGCTGCTTGAGGATCTCCCGGTTGGTCTCACGGGCTGCCTGCCGGTCGCCGAACAGGAACTCGGACACTGCGAGGTTGCCCGCAGCGGCGAGGGTGCGCGCGTGTCCGTCGCCCAGGAGCCGCCGTGTCCGCCGCAGGGTCTCCCTGTCACTGGCCATGGCGTCGGCGTACCGGCCGACGCTGCGAAGGTCCGAGCCGAGGCTCATGGCAGCGCCGAGGGTGTAGGGGTGATCCGGTCCGAGAACCCGGGCGGCCCGCTCATGGACGTCGCGGGTCACGTCGTACGCCTCGGGCAGACGCCCTTGGTCGCGCAGTGCGTTGCCCAGCTCGGTGCGCAGTCGTAGTACGTGCGCGTCGTCCTCGCCGAAGCGCGGCAGCCAACTGTCCAGGACACGTTCGGCGGTGCTGTTGGCGGTGTCGGCGTCGCCGCTGCGCCACAGGTAGCGCACGGTGTCGCAGATCCACTGCCGGACCGGAAGGTTGTCGCTCTCCTGCGCCCTCGTCGGCCACAGGTGCGGAAGCAAGGTGGCGTACCGCCGCCAGTTGTCGGACTCGTCGGGGTCCTTGGGGTTGGCCTGCCCCAGGACGGCCTGGGCCCGGTCCCGCATGGCGACCTGCTCCTCGGGAGAGAGCTGGTCCCGGAGCACACGCTGGATCAGGCGATGCAGGGTCAGCGTGTCGGTCCGCTGGTCGACCTGGGCGAGCCCGTTGCGGACGACCTCTCCGTAGAGCCTGCTCATCAGCAGGGGGTCGGAGAGGCTGGGGTCGTGCCCTTCGAGCAGTTCGAGTGCGGGGCGGCTGTTGAGCATGTCCCGCGGGATCGGATCCGGTCCGAAGAACGCACACAGCTGGAGCAGCACGGCCGCGGCGGGTGTACGGGTCTTCAGTCGATCGAGTGACCAGCTGGCGGCTGCCGACGTCGGATAATCGGGGGCAGACTGGCTGCGCAGGATGTCGGTCATCTGAGTACGGAGCATCTCCACATAGGTGTCCACGGGCATCGCCGACTCCTGGAGCGAAGCGGCGGCGAGGCTCACGGCCAGCGGGAAGTCCCCGAGTTCCTCGGCCACCCGAGCGGCTTCCGCCGATTCGAGTGATTGGTTGTAGCGGCGCAGCAGCGCGACGCTCTCCTCACGGGTGAAGAGGTCCACCTCGATGCGCGCGGCACGTTCGGCCCAGGCGGGGTTCCGCGAGGTGATGAGGATGTGGTGACCGGGGCCACTGACCGGAACCAGACCGTCCAGGTCGGCCGGCTTCTCGGCGTTGTCGTACACGAGCAGCCAACGCGCGTGGGGGGTGCCGCGACGCAGCTTGTCCAGAACCTCGTTGCATACGGCCGTCAAGTCCTTGCCACCAAGGGGCACACCGAGATGCCCGGCCAGCGTGTTCAGGTCCTGGCGGATCTGCGTCGGCTCCGCGGCGTTGATCCACCAGACGAGATCGTAGTCCGACTCGAAGCGGTACGCGTACTCGAGCGCGAGCTGCGTCTTGCCCACGCCGCCCAGCCCGTAGAGCGCCTGCGGCAGCACGGCGGTGGTGCCGGAGAGCAGACTGTCACGGAGCCGTTCGATCAGTGTTCGACGGCCGGTGAAGACGACGTTGCGCTGCGGTCGCCCGCCGATGACCTGCGGTGGAGTGCCGGGGAGCCGGGCCGCCACGGCCAGGCCGACGGCGGCGGGGCGGGTCCCCGGTTCGACCGATCCGGCGCGGTCGACGGTGGTGAGCAGCCGGGCCACGGCCTCCTCGGCGGTGACACCCGTAAGGCTGACCGCCGAAAGGGATGCGAACTCGGCCGAGGGTGCTGAGTCGTCGACGCGGAGGGCGACGACCATACCGATCTGCCCGGAGGGGTCCCGGCGGCTGGTTCGCTGCCAGATCTCGCGTGCCTGGGGCAGAGCCGTGTACTGCGGGGAGAGCAGTACGACCATGCGACCCTCGCCGGCCAGCGTGCGGTCGAGGCCCGTCGGGACGGCCGGGGCGGCCATGTCGTCATCCGCCTCGACCGGGGCGAGCGTCGCCTCGTAGCCGGCCGCCCGCAGCACCGCGACGGTCCAGTCGGCCCACAGCCGGTCGGTCGCGGCGTAGCTGACGTAGAAGTCCTTGCGCATGATCGGGGAGGTCCGCTCGTACTCCGCGCGCAGCGTCCGACGGTACGGCTCCGGCATGTTGTTCAGCCGGGTCACCCGATTGTCCGTCAGACGGGCGGTCAGTCGTTCGAAAGCAGACAGCAGCGTGCCGTCCTGTCGGCGCTCGCCGACGGTGGCGGGGATCTCCTCGTACGCGTAGCTGGGTTTGTACGGGATTTCGACACTGCTCCAGTACTGGTCCAGTTCCTCGGGCGGCAGCCAGTCCAGGAACGGGGCGAATCGGTTGCGCGCCTGGTAGCGACCGGCCTCCAGCCGGTCACGGCCGGCGTCCTCGACGCGCATGGGGACGGGGACGATACGGATGTCGCGCTGGGTGTGGGCGATGCGTCGGATCGAACGAGCCACATGGGCGGCGCCGTCGACGCCCTGCCGGCTGAGAGTGAAGCAGTCGACCACGATGTCCGGCATCACGACCGTGCAGATGCTGGCCGTGTCGCTGAGGCCCGTCCGGCTGTCGATCAGTACGTAGTCGTAGCGCGCGGCCATGTCGTCACGGAGTGCGGTGAGGAAGTCGGCCCCGCCCATACGGTAGAACGTGCCCCAGTCGAAAGTGCTGACCTTGACCGCATAGGTGTCGGGATCCTGCACCCCGGCCGGCAGCAGGTCCAGCTTTCCGCCCGGTGGCAGCCTCAGTTCCGTGCCGACGGCGTACCGGTCGACACGGGCGCGCTCCCGGTGGTCCGGTCCCTCCGGCAGACCACGTTCGCCCTGTGGGGGTGGCCCGGCCGCACCGGAGCCCACCAGCGGTGCCACGGCATGCTGGGCGAAGTCGCTGACCATCTCGATGACACCGGCGCTCTCGGTGAGTTCGGGGTCGGCGAGCAGAGGCTGGAGATAGGTGTGCAGTCCTGGGGCTTCCAGGTCCCAGTCCACGACGAGGACACGCAGGCCGTTGCTGGCGAGGATCCAGGCGGTGTTCACCAGCGCCATGGTGCGGCCCGTACCGCCTTTGAAGGAGTAAAAGGTGATGATGGTGCCCCGGCCACGCTCGTCATGGGTCATCTTCCTGCTCCTTCGCATAGGGCATCAGGGGGGAGGAGAGGCGGGTGGCGATCGGTGGCGCGAGTCCGGGTAGGCCGTGCGGCGCGGCGGCGGTGCTCAGCACAGGCAGAGGGGCGGTTGTGATCCGGGGCGTCTCCAGGGAGTTGGTCCTGAGGGTCTCCAGGAATGAGATCAAATGGTTCTGCGCCTTGGCGACCACCGCGTGGAGAGTGCCGTCGAACTGATCCGCCGCGATCCCCGGTTGGAGCAACGGCAGGGGATCCCCGGCTCCCTTCGCCCAGTTGTAGGGGAGCACGTCCCGGACCGTCGCCCAGTAGGCCTTTCCCTTGGCTCCGTCACCCGCCTGTTCCGGATCGCAGGGCACTATGGCCGCGCTGCCCGGATGGTTGCTCCGGTCGTAGGCGCGCAGCGCGCTTACGAACGACTCGTCCGAGGCCGCCGAGGCCTCCACCAGGAGGACCGCGACCTGGCCCTGTCCGCGAGCCTGGTCCAGGGTGACGCCCAGGAGATCCGACACGATCTCGGTCCGTACCGTGAATCCACGTTCCTCCAGGAGCAGGCTCGCTCTCGTGGCCAGCGGTTCCGGTGAGTCGGCGTGGTAGGGGTTCCAGTCGACGGGACTGTCCCCGTGGCACCCCGGGTCCGTCGACTCGGGGTGAGCGCTCGCCGAGGTGCGGGCGGCTACGAGCAGGAGTGCGTGACTGCCCGGCTCCGCACGTTCGGCGGCGGACGGAAAAGGACCGGCGGACTCCGGTCCGGTGATGTCCAGCCCGTTGGCCGGCAATATGCGGAAATGCTCGGCGGCGACGAGGATCTGATGCGCGATGAGGTTCACGATGCGGCGGTACTCGTCGCCGCCCGGGTCCGCGATCAGGATGCGGCGCAGGCCCCATCGGGCGTAGTTCTCGCCGAAGTCGAGGTTGTCGTACTGAATGTGGGCCGCGCCTGCCGGAACTTGCCGCACCGGCTCCCACAGGACCGGGATGAGAGCCTTCGCATCCGCTCCCGTCACCTCTCTGTGACGGCGCTGACGGTCCTCGAATGCCTTCCATTCGCGACCGCAGTAGTCGCTTCTGAAATACTCTGGACTGTAGAGGGCCAGCATGGTACGGCAGTGACCGAGCGCGTTGCAGAGCGCCGCATTCCAGTCCTGCCCCACCTGAATGGACTGTACGTCGAGAAACGGGCGGCCGAACGGCACGGCATTGCCCTTGTGTAATCGTAGGAGTTCCTGGCGCAATTCTGCGCACAGGTCGTCGTAAAAGCGCTTGACGAGGACAAGGGGTCCGCGCTTGCGCGTGTAACTCAGAAAGAAGTACGGTTCCAAGGAGCCCCCGCCGTGCCACGCTCGCGAGGTTCCTGTTACGGGGCGGATGGATTCTCACGTCTCGGAAGGTGGCCGACACCGGCGGAAGTGCACGCGGTTCGGACGCCTCCCACACCTCCTCACCCCCCAACCGGTACCCCTCAGCCATAGCCTTGGTTGAGTCGTGCCGAGACAGACGACGATACCGCCGCCCGGCCCGGCGGGCCCCTCTCGGTAGGGCCCGAATGCATGCTTCCCCCGTTCTCCCGGTCCACTCCCCCTGCTTCCCTCATGCCGTGGCGCAGCGGGGCACGGGCGTTGACCGTGCGCCCCGAGTCACACTCCGGCTCACGAGCCCCGCACGCGTCGCACCGGCTTCCCGGCCGCCCGCGCCATCGCGGTGTGCACTCTGGAACGGACATGGTCGATCAAGGCCCACAGGTCGTAGCAGTAGACGGAAGGGGTGACGAATCCCGTCGAGGGGTGGCTGCGATGGGTGAACAGGCCGCCACCGCAGACCTGCACCAGGCCACAGTCGCGGCATGTCCGGCTGAGCCCGTCGAGTCCTGCCTGTCTGCGCCGCAGCACCTCGGTCCCCAACGCGTCCGAGAAGGAGTGCCGGAAGACATCGAGGCCGGTCTCGGGCGCGCCCTCCGCGACGACCTTCAGGGAATCGGAGTGCTCCATCGTCCCATCGGTCTCCACCACCACGAGATCCACAGGCTCGGTGCCGAGCCCCTCGGCGTTCACCACGTCGCCGAGCACCCCGGAGACGATCTCCTCGAACATCCGGACCCCCGTCTCCTTCTGCGGTGCGTCGAACCAGCGGTCGAACGCGGCGGTGAGCCAAAGGGCGTACGGTGTCGGCTCGTTCGGCGGCACGGCGGTCGGGGGCCGCTCCGGTGGCACCTCGCGGTGCTCCAGTCCGGGTGGCGGATGCAGCCAGGTTCCGTGCGGCAGAAGAAAGTCGACGCGCGGTGGCGAGAACTCCAGCAGCGACTCGTACGTTTCGACGGGATCATTGGCGAGGTCCAGAGTGCACAGGATCCCCACGTACCGCTCTCTGTGCCGAGGGCTGTTCAGCAGACGCAGCGCCTCGGCGACCCGGGCGTGGCTGGGGCGGCCGTTCGCATGGCGGCGATGCCGGTCGTGCGCCGCACGCGAGCCGTCGAGGCTGACCGACACACCGACACCGTGCGCACCCAACAGGGCCAGCCACTCCTCGTCGAGGAGGATGCCGTTCGACTGCATCGAGACCAAAGCCTCGACCGTACCGGCGAGATGCTCGGCGACGACCGTGAGCATACGACCGAGGTGGGCCTTGCCCACGAGCAATGGCTCGCCGCCATGGAGGATGATGCGCACCGTGGAAAGCCGGTGCTCCCGAGCGTGTTCGACGATCCGGACCGCCGCCTGCCGCACGGTTTCGAGATCCATGACCGCTGGACGTCTGCGCCAGCTCTGGTCGGCAGCGAAATATACATAGCAGTAGTCGCAGGACAGATTGCACAAACTGTGTATTTTCAGCAGGAATTGCCGAAAGGGAGTGGCGGATAGACCCCTGGCCCCGGCTTCCCTGGTCGTCACAGTGCGCTCTCGAAGACGACATCCGTCGTCCTCGACGAGTTGCCTCGCTCGTGTAGGTGGCGTCGCACGGCATGCCCCAGCACCGTGTCCTTGCCGGCCACCGCTTCCAATCGCCCGGGTGACACTTCGGAGATGTCCACCAGCGGCGTGCGGTTCTGGCTGTTCCGAGGCGCGTCCATGCCTTGCTGCCTCCCTGAGAGCCGATGGGCGCGGAAGAGCCGCCCCGCCCGGATGTATTCCCTGTCCATGCTCTGTCAGTGCTCTTCGCACGTCCACAGAACAGTTGGCACCCGTTGACGCATACACGGGCCGTGGCGGTAGAGGACTCCTCTCCCCTCCTTCTTCGCCACCGTGGCCGAATTTCCCTACAGGAGGGCAGCGCTTCGGCAGGGTATTCCGAGGAATGCCGCACCTATCCGGAAAACGGAGTGCAGCCATTGCGAACGCATCGCTCGCAGCTCCGTCACCGTCGCCCCGGCAGCCCCCAAGGGCTGGTGCGGTACATGTCGCGTCGGAAAGGCGGGTCAGGACCAGACCGGCGGCCGGGTGCCCTCGTGCGCCGCGCGCAGGATCGCCAGGGCGTCCGCCGCGCCGACCTCGCGGGGGTTGGGGTACGCCTGTGCCGTCACCTCGGCCGCCGCTCGCTCCAGGTCGGCCTCGGCCAGGCCGAGTTCGGCCAGGGAACGGGGAGCCCCGAGGCTGCCCGTCAGGTCCCACAGGGCCCGGCCGGGGTCGTCGGCGTCCAGGGCGCGGCCCAGCGCGGTCATGGCGTCGGGCGCGGCCGGGGCGTTGTAGGCGACGACGTACGGCAGGACGACGGTGTGGGTCTCTGCGTGCGGGAGGCCGAAGGTGCCGCCGAGGACGTGGCAGAGCTTGTGGTGCAGCCCCATGGTGGTCGCGCCGAGCGCGGTGCCGCAGAGCCAGGCGCCGTAGAGGGCCCGGCCGCGCGCCGCCAGGTCCCCGGGGGCGGCCGCCACCGCGGGAAGTGCCTCGGCCATGGCACGGGCGCCCTCCTGTGCCGTCAGCGACACCAGGGGCGAGGCGTCCGGCGCGTACAGGGCCTCCACGGCGTGGGCGAGCGCGTTGACGCCGCTGGTCACGGAGAGGGGCACGGGCAGGGAGAGGGTGAGTTCGGCGTCGTAGACGACACTGCGCGGCAGGACCGACGCGGCCCGGCCGGTGCGTTTGGCGCCGCTCTCGGTCAGGCCCCAGACCGGGGTCATCTCCGAGCCCGAGTACGTCGACGGCACGGCGATCAGCGGCAGTTCGGTGCGGAGCGCGATCGCCTTGCCCAGTCCGATCGCCGAACCGCCGCCGACGGCCACACAGCCGTCCGCGTCCACGTCCCGCGCCGCCCGCACCGCCAGGTCGGCCACCTCCACCGGCACGTGCTGGCGGGCCTCGGTGAACAGTCCGGCGCGGGCGCCGCGCAGCGAGTCGGCGACCGCGCGGGCCGTCTCCGAGCCCCTCGGGCCGCACACCACCAACAGCCGCCGCAGCCCGAGCCGTTCGGCCTCCCCGGCCACCGCTGTCACCGCGGCGCCGGGGCGCATGACGACCCGCATGGGCTGTGCCTCGTACGCGAACTCCATCACGCACGACCCGAGTTGTCGGAGCGAGGAGTCTCCCGCGTGCCGAGGACGAGGTCGAACCGGGCGTGGCGGAACGGGTTCGGAATGCCGAACCGCCGGGCCAGCGCCGGGTCGTCGGTCTCCGTGAAGTCCTGGACGAGGCTCTCCTTGACGGCGAAGACCGCGTCCGAGTCGAGGTGGTCGCTGCCGGCCACGAAGATGTGGGTGGTGACCGGGGTGTGTCCCTCCGCCGAGGCGATGAAGTGGATGTGGGCCGGGCGGTAGGGGTGCCGGGAGGTGGCCCGCAGGAGGTCGCCGACCGGACCGTCCGTGGGGATGGGGTACGGACTGGGTACGCAGGTGCGGAACCAGAAGCGGCCCTCGGCGTCCGCCGTGAACAGTCCGCGGCCGTTGCCCGGCGGCTGGACGTCGGGCTGCTGCACGTCGTAGTAGCCCTCGGCGTCCGCCTGCCAGACGTCGAGGACGGCGCCGGGCAGCGGGGCACCGTCCCTCGACAGCACCCGCCCGCTGATCACGCACGGCTCCCCGCCGCCGACCAGGTCGATGTCCGCGCCCAGTTCCCGGACCGGGGACTCGGTCATGTGGAACGGGCCGAGGACCGTCGACTCGGTCACGCCGCCGCCCCCCTCCGCCTCCTTCTCCTGCTCTTCCTCCTTCTCCAGGAGCTCGTCCCGTCCGTCGCGCCCCTCGCTGTTGATCGTCTCGACCAGCATCGAGACGCCGAGGACGTCCGACAGCAGGACGAACTCCTGCCGGGTGTCCGTGCAGGCCCGCCCGGTCGCCGTCAGATACGCGATCGCCTGTTCCCACTCGGCCATCGTGGGCTCGACCTCGCGGACGAAGGCATGGAGGTGACGGGTGAGGGCGGCGAGCAGTTCCCGCAGACGCGGGTCCGCAGTGCCCTCGAAGCTGTCGACGACCGCCTCGGTGATCCGGGTGGTGAATTCGGTGCTCATGCCCTACTCCTACGACTGTTCACGCGGCTCCGCCACGGCGGCGCCGACAGCTGTCTCCCCGACACGGAACGCGCACGCCACGCATGCGACGCACGCCCGGTGCACCTCCGGCTCAGGCACGCCCGAGGATCCGCCGCACCGCCTCCGTCAGCAACCGTTCGGCGTCCAGCGGGGACACGGCCGCCCGCGCATATCGGAAGGCTACGTACCCGTCCGGCCTGACGAGGAGGGCTCCGCCGTCGGCGATCTCGCTCAGCCGTGCCCAGTCGCCGTACGGGTCCTCGTACTCCTGGCCGGGGCCGATGACGGCGGTGGCGATCTCCAGCAGGTCCTGGGCGCCGGCGGCCCGGACCCAGTCGCCGCCGCCGATGCCGGTGAGCAGCGTGAAGCGGCCCTTGCCGACGGTGTCGAGGGTGGACAGGGTGCGGGTGCCCGCGGTGATCCAGGCGTGCGGCAGCTTGGCTCCGGGGCGCGAGGTGGGCTGGTGGTACAGCTCGGGGTCGCGGTCGAAGCCGGGGTCGGGGGTGCCGTCCGGGACGACGGCCACGGAGGTCTCGGCGGAGTACCGCTGGTTCAGCTCCACGCCGTGGGCGTTGAACTCGTACACCTTGAACCCGATGGCCTCGCGGAGCCTCGCCCGCTGCTTCTCGGCCGCCCCGGTGTCCTCCTTGCGGGCCGCGATGTTGGCCCACAGCTGTTCGGGGGTCTGCGGGGAGAGCCCGTCGAGCGCCTCGAAGACGGGGGCGGTCTCGCCGATGGACTTGTTGGCGCGGGTGACGATCTGCTTGCCGATCGGGGCGCGTTCGGCGGTGTAGCTGTCGAGGAGCGCGGGGGCCGCGGTGCCGTCGAGGACCAGCTTGAGCTTCCAGGCCAGGTTGTAGGCGTCCTGGATGGAGGTGTTGGAGCCGAGGCCGTTGGACGGCGGGTGGCGGTGCGTGGCGTCACCGGCGCAGAAGACCCGCCCGTGGGAGTAGGTCTCCGCGTACATCTCGTTGACGGTCCAGGCCGAGGACGACTTGATGGTCACCGGGATCTCGTCGTCGCCGACCAGCCTGCGGACGATCGACTCGGCGTACTCGGTGGTCAGGTCGGGGGCGCCCGCGGTGACGTCGTAGCCCCAGACGATCAGCCACTCGTCCCAGGGCCGGACGCACCGGACCAGGCCGGCGCCGATCCCGCCGACGGTGGCGCCGGGCGCCAGCACCCAGTAGAGGGTGGACGGGCGGTGCGCGGTGTACTTCGTCAGGTCGGCGTTGAAGACGATGTTGATGCTGCCGGCCACGCCCATCTGCCCGCCCATCGGCAGGCCGGCGTCCTCGGCCACCTGGGAACGGCCGCCGTCGGCGCCGATGAGGTACTTGGCACGGATGGTGTACTCGTCGCCGCGCAGCCGGTCCTCGACGGTGACCGTGACGCCCTCGTCGTCCTGGACGAAGGACTTGTAGACCGTCCTGAAGCGCAGGTCGGTGCCGCGCGCCACCGCCGCGTCGACGAGCACGGGCTCCATGAGGTGCTGCGGCATGTCGCACATGCGGGTGGGGCTGGCCAGCTCGTGCGCGGCCTGGACGAGCGGGTCGTTGCCCCAGGAGCGGAGCCTGCCCAGCTCCTCCCCTGCGAGGCTGGTGCAGAAGGTCGTGTCGCCCATCAGCTGCTGCGGCGTGGCCTTCGCGACGACCTCCTCCTCGACGCCGAGGTCGCGCAGCACCTCCATGGTGCGCTGGTTGGTGATGTGGGCCCGGGGCGTCTCGGCGAGACGCGAGTAGCGGGTGACCACGATGTTCGGTACGCCGTACGTACTCAGGGCGAGCGCGGCGGAGGCACCCGCAGGGCCACTGCCCACGATCAGTACGTCGGTCACGACATCCGGTTCCACGGTGTTCACGAGAGTCGCTCCAGGGGGGTGAGGACGAGCACCGGCGGTCATGACCATGGCGGGCCGCGCGGGAGCGTGGGTGTCTCAATACGAGACAGTGCGCGCGGCTTGCCGGACGGCCGCTGTCCGGGGTACGGCGACGGTCCGCGCCCCTCCGGGCGGGCGGTGCGGGCGACCTGACGGAGTCGCGCGGACGGACGCCACCTTATCGATCTCGCCGGGGTAGCGTCAGTGCTGTCGTGACTACCGCGGAGCGCCTACCCGTCCACCCTGCCCTGGAATCGCTGGGCAGGGCCCGCGAGTTGTTTCTGATGGGCCGCCAACTGCCCGACGGTGTACCGGAGGAGATCGCCGCCTCCTGGCGGCGCGCCCGGTTCCTCGGCCTGCGCCACGACGGGCCGGGTCCGGCCGGCGACGCGGCCCGCGGGTCCGCCGCCGCACCGCGTGAGGCCGTACGGCGTGAGGGGTGCCACCTGTTGTCCGCCGCGCGGCCGGTGCTCGAACGGCTGGCCCCCGTCGTGGGCGCCGGGCGGGCGGCGCTGCTGCTGACCGACGAACGGCTGCGGGTGCTGTGGGCGACCGGACGCGCGACGGGCGCTCCGTGCCGCGAGGACCTCTCCGAGCAGGTGGCCGGTAACAACAGCGCCGCGCTCGCGCTGCGCACCCGGCGTCGCGCCGAGGTGCACGGTCCCGAGCACTTCCTCGATCTGTGGCAGGACGTGTCGGCGGTCAGCGTGCCCGTGCTCGCGCCGGAGACCGGGCGGGCCGTGGGCACGGTGACGGTCACCACCGCACTCTGCGCCGACCGGGGCCCGCATCCGTGGGCGTCCCTCGCGGAGGCCGCCGCCGGCGCCGTCGAGGCGGAACTGCTGGCCCGGTCGCGGCCGGCCGAGCGGGTGCTGCTGGACGCCTATCTGCGGGCCTCGCGGGAGCCGCGGCGGGCGGTGGTCGCGCTGGACGGCCGCAACCGTCTGGTCAGCGAGGCCGCGGGGCGACTGTTGTCACCGGAGGGGCTGGACGCGCTGGAGCGGAGCGTGGTCGCGCTGCTGCGGGACGGGGCCGGCGAGGGGAGGTTCCCGGCGGCGGACCTCCCGGATTCGGCGAGGCCGGGAGGCCCGGTGGCGGCCGAGGCCGGCCGGGCGGCGGGCACGGCACGGTCCGGTGCGGGGTGGGCGTCCGCGGCGGTGTCCGCCGGGGGGCCCGGAGCGGAGTTCGCCGGGGGGCCCGAAGCGGCCTCCACGGCGTGGTCGGCGGCCGTCGCAGGGGCCGGTGCGCCCGCTCCGGTGTCCGTGACCGCCGGTACCCCGGGCTCGTACCGCGTGCGGCTGCCGGACGGCGTGCGGTGCTCGGCGAAGGTCTCCCCGGTGACGCACCGGGGGTCGGTCATCGGGGCGGTGGCCGTGCTGGAGCCGCTGGGAGCCGCCACCACCGTGCCGCCGCGGCGGGGTGCCGTGGCGCTGGCCGGGCATTCGGTGCCCTGGCGGCACGCGGTCGGCCGGGCGACGGAGCTGGCCCGGTCCCCCGAGCCGTTGCTGCTCGTCGGCGAACGCGGCACCGGGAAGACTGCGCTGGCCCGCGAACTGACCCCCGAACTGCTGGTCGTCGACGCGGCGGAGGGCGAACTCGGTTCCGTGCTGCACGCGTTGAGGGAAGGCCACGCGCTCCTGATCCGCCATGTGGAGCGCCTCGCCCAGCCCGACCTCGCGACCCTCAACTCGCTCCTCGCGGCGCAGCCGGGGACACCGCTGCTGGCCACCTACACCCCCGGAACCCCGCTCGGTCCCTGCCTCCAGCGCTTCCTGGACCGGCTGGCCGCCCGCTCGGTCACCCTGCCCGCGCTGCGGGAACGGCCGGAGGACGTCCGGGATCTCCTGACGGCCGTGGCCCCGAAGCCCGGGCCCGGTCAGCCGCCGCTCACCTGGACACTGGACGCCCTGCACGCCCTGGAGCGGCATCCGTGGCCGGGCAACGTCACCGAACTCGTCCATCTGGTAAGGGCCTTGGCCGAACAGCGGCGCGTGTCCGGGCCCGTCCGCCGCGCCGAACTGCCCGATCCCGTCCGCGAGGGGCCCGCGGCGCGGCGCCTGAGCCCCATGGAACACGCCGAACGCTCCGCGATACTGGAGGCCCTGCGCCGCAACGGCGGCAACAAGGCCCGTACGGCGGCGTCCCTGGGCATCGCCCGCGCCACGCTGTACCGGAAACTGCGGGAGTACCGGGGCTAGGCCATGTCCGCGACGGGGCCGTGGTGCGGTCCGGCGGGACGTCGTGTGGCGATCAACGGGTGGCCGCCCGACCATGGGGATGCGGGTATCACCCATACCCCTCTTACAGCCCGCCCGCTCGCCCCTTGTCACCCCGTTCTCCAGGAAGGTGGGAGCCGATGTGCAGGTGGCTCGCCTATTCGGGAACGCCCGTCCTGCTCGACACGATCCTCTACCGCCCGGAGCACTCCCTGATCGATCAGAGTCTGCACTCCAAGCTGGGGGTCGAGACCACCAACGGTGACGGGTTCGGCATCGGCTGGTACTCGCCCGACCTGGAGACGCCCGCGGTCATCCGCGACATCGGTCCGGCGTGGAGCAACCGCAATCTGCGGGAGATCTCCGACCATGTCCGCTCCCCGCTGTTCTTCGCCCACATCCGGGCGTCGACCGGTACCGCGGTGCAGCAGACCAACAGCCACCCCTTCCGCCACGGCCGCTGGATGTGGATGCACAACGGCGCGATCGCCGACTTCCACCGGCTCCGGCGGGACCTCTCCCTGGCCGTCGCCCCGGAGCTCTTCGCCGACATCGAGGGACAGACGGACTCCGAGCTGATGTTCTACCTGGCGCTCACGTTCGGTCTGGAGCAGGACCCGCCGGGCGCGGTCGCGCGGATGGCCGGGCTGGTGGAGCGGGTCGGCCACGAGCACGGGGTGGAGTTCCCGCTGCAGATGACGGTCGCCGTGACCGACGGAGAAGGGCTGTGGGCCTTCCGTTACTCCAGCCAGAAGCAGTCGCGCTCGCTGTTCTACAGCACCCGGGTGGACACCCTGCGCGCGCTCCACCCCGACCTGTCGTTCCTGCGGGAGGTCTCCGACGAGACCCGTCTCATCGTCTCCGAGCCCCTGGGCGACATGCCCGGCGCCTGGAACGAGGTCCCCGAGAGCAGCTATGGCGTCGTCCGGCCCGGCGAGGACGTCCTGCACTCCTTCGCCCCGCTGGTTCCCCAGGCCGCGTAGCCGCGCGGTGCGGCCCGGCCGGCCTTTCCGGCCCCGCGGCCGGACATGCGTCAGGGGCCGTGGCGGAATGCTCCACCACGGCCCCTGATCTGCGACTTCACGAGGACTTCGCAAAGTCGGGACGACAGGATTTGAACCTGCGACCCCTTGACCCCCAGTCAAGTGCGCTACCAAGCTGCGCCACGTCCCGGTGCGCTGCCCGCGGTGACCCGCGTGATCGCGCACTGAGAACTTTACCGTACGTCGGCCACTGCCCCGCCGCCGGTGAGGCGGGGGGACAATCGGGGGATGAGCGGTACGGCGCGGGACGGGACGGCAGCAGGGCGGGACCGGGACGAGGAGGGGCGGGCGCGCAGCGCGCGGCCCCGGGACGGGCTGGGGCGCCCGTTGCCGTACGGGGCACCGGGGGTCGAGCGGCAGCCGGAGGGAGTGGTGCGGGCTCCGGAGGAGACTGTCGTCGAGGCGCAGGCGCTGCTGGACGCGGGGAAGCCGTTCCACGCGCACGAGGTCTTCGAGGACGCCTGGAAGTCCGGGCCCGACGAGGAGCGCGCGCTCTGGCGGGGTCTCGCCCAGCTCGCGGTGGGTCTCACGCACGCGGCGCGCGGGAACGCCAAGGGCGGGGCCCTGCTGCTGCGGCGCGGGGCCGGGGCCGTCGAGGAGTGGGGTGCCGCGAGCGGACGGCCGCGGCCCCACGGGGTGGACCTGGCCGGGGTGGCGGCCTGGGCCCGGCGGCTGGCCGGTGTCGTGGAGCGGGACGGCCGTGCGGTGGACGCGGGGGCCTCGGCTCCCCGGTTGCGCCGTACGGACACGGCGCCGGAGTCGTCCGCGGCGAGCCCTTCAGCGGAGCAGTAGCTGCAGGCCGCCCACGACCGTGGCCGCGATGACCAGTTGTTCGAACAGCTTCTGGTTGATGCGGTGCACCGCCCACTTGCCGAGGAGGGCGCCCGGGACGACGAAGAGGGCGAGGGCGGCGTCGAGCAGCAGGGAGTGCGCGTCGATGAGGCCGAGGCCCACGCTGAACGGGACCTTGGAGACGTTGACGATGAGGAAGAAGAAGGCCGATGTGCCGAGGAAGCCGAGCTTCCGGAAGCCCGCCGAGAGCAGGTACATCGACATCACGGGGCCGCCGGCGTTGGCGACCATGGTGGTGAAGCCGCCGAGGACACCGTAGGAGCGGGCCTTGACGCGGCCGGCGCGGGTGGTGACGGCGTCGGGCTCGTCGTCGTGGTCGACCGTACGCCGGCGCCATACGGTGACGGCCGCCATCAGCAGCAGGATCGCGCCGATCGAGGTGCGGACGATCCGGTCGTCGGCCCGGATCAGGAAGAGCGTGCCGAGGACGACACCCGCGCCGACCGCCGGGAAGAGCTTCCACAGGGTGGGCCAGTGGGCGTGCCGCCGGTAGGTCAGGACGGCGAGGACGTCACCGACGATGAGGATCGGGAGCAGCACGCCGGTCGAGGCACGGGCGGGCAGGACGGCCGCGAAGATCGCCAGACTGACCGTGTTGGCACCGCTGACGGCGGTCTTGGAGAAGCCGACGAGCAGGGCCGCGAAGGCGAGGGCCGCGAACTCGGCCGTGGACAGGTGCCAGAGAGTCATCGTGTTCATGCGGGGTCCGATGCTATGCGCACCTATCGGCGGGCGACAGGACCGTCTCGCCAGTCGGCCCCTCCCCCGCCCGCGTCCGGGATCCGGCGGTCGCCGCGCCGCTCAGGGTCCTGGTTTCGCCCCGGTCGGCCCATGGACCATCGTCCGACGGGCTGGCAAGATCCCCCGGGTACCTTCACCGACGCAGTTGGAGGAGTCATGGCCGACTCGCGCGAGCACAGCTTCGCCGGTACGCGGGGCGGTGTCACCGCACGGGAATGGCCGTGCGAGGGGGCGCGCTGTGTCGTGCTCCTGGTGCACGGCTACGGGGAGCACATCGGCCGGTACGAGCATGTGGCCGACGCCCTGGTGCGGCACGGCGCGGCGGTGTTCGGCCCCGACCACATGGGGCACGGCAGGTCGGCGGGCGAGCGGGTGCTGATCGAGGACTTCGAGGACGTCGTCACCGATGTCCGCGCGGTCGAGGTGCTGGCCAGGGACGCGTATCCGGGTCTGCCGGTGGTGCTGATCGGCCACTCCATGGGCGGGCTGATCGCCGCGCGGTACGCCCAGCGGTACGGGGCCGGGCTCGCCGCGGTCGTGCTGTCCGGGCCGCTGATCGGGATCTGGGAGCCGCTGCGGGCGCTGCTCGCGGCGCCGGAGGTGCCGAAGGTCCCGCTCGACCCGAAGCTGCTCTCCCGGGACATGGCGGTCGGCGCCGCGTACGCGAACGATCCGCTGGTGTGGCACGGCCCGTTCAAGCGGCCGACGCTGGAGGCGATCCACCGGGGCCTGGAGACGATCTCGAAGGGCGGGCCGGTCGGCGCCCTGCCGCTGCTGTGGCTGCACGGCGACGACGACCGGATCGTGCCGCTGTCCGGCAGCCGTACGGGGATCGAGGAGTTCCGCGGCGCCGAGTGGACCGAGCGGATCTATCCGGGTGCCCGGCACGAGGTGCTGAACGAGACGAACAAGGGTGAGGTGCTCGCGGACGTGAAGGCTTTCGTGGACGCCGCGCTGGGGCGCTGAGTCGCTGCCTCGCACCGCGTTTCCCCTCGTGCGACCCGGGCACCCGGGCCCGCATGGAGTGGTTGCGGAGAGCGGCCTGCGTGGGAGAGGACCCCGAACTGTTCTTCCCCGTGGGCACCACAGGGCCGGCGCTCGACGAGGTCGCCGCCGCCAAGCGTGTCTGCGCCCGCTGCCCGGTGCGCCGCGAGTGCCTGAACTGGGCGCTCGGCAACGGGCAGACGGCCGGCGTGTGGGGCGGCATGGGCGAGGAGGAACGCACCGAACTGCTCCGCAGAGCCGGGAGCGCCGACGCCGCCCGGCACGAAGCGTTCGCGGGTACGAAGCGATGAGGAGCACTGCGCAATGACGATGGTGAGGAGCACCCTTCCCGAGCCCGCCCGGCGGATCGCCGGTGACGCGCTGCAGGAGAGCCTGGTGGATCTGCTGGGGCTCTCCCTGATCGGGAAGCAGGCCCACTGGAACGTGGTGGGGCCGCGGTTCCGTTCGGTCCACCTGCAGCTCGACGAGGTGGTGTCCGCGGCACGGGCGTTCGCCGACCAGGTCGCCGAGCGCGCGGCGGCGCTCGGGGTGGCCCCGGACGGGCGGCCCGAGACGGTGGCCGCCCGGTTCGCCCTGCCGGGGCCGAAGGACGGCTGGCTGCGGGACACCGAGGTCGTGAGGCTGCTGGTGGAGGCGCTGGAGACGGCGATCGGGCGCCTGCGCGAGCGGATCGAGGCCGTGGAGGAGGCCGACAAGGTCACGCAGGACCTGTTGATCGCCGTCACCTACGAGCTGGAGAAGCAGCGCTGGATGTTCGAGGCCGAGAACTGGCCCCGCGAGGACTGACGGCCGGCGGAGGCCGACCGCCCGGCGGGCGGGTCTCCCGCGCAACGGCCGGGCCGCCGGGGTTCCCGCACCGTAGGGTGCGGGAACCCCGGCGGCCCGGCGTGTCGGTGGTCCCTCACGCGTCCGGTTTCCGCGCCGCCACGGCGGCCAGCAGTCGGTCGCGTGACTCCTCGACCAGACGGCGGGCCCGGCCGACGTCGGCGAGCAGCTTGCCGTCGCGCTTGTGGACCACTCCGTCGACGATGACCGTCTCCACGTTGGAGACGTCCGCGCAGAGGGTCACGGCCGCCACCGCGTCGTGCACCGGCGCCATGTTGAGGGCGGTGGCGTCGAGGGCGACGACGTCGGCCCGCTTGCCGGGGGTCAGGGAGCCGGTGCGGTCCTCCACTCCGGCCACGTGGGCGCCGTTGAGGGTGGCCATCTCCAGCATCTGACGTGCCGTCAGCATGGTCTTCGGCACCGGCAGGTTGGAGTGCCAGCAGTCCGCGTTGACCCGGCCCCGTTCGGCGCCGAAGGCGGCCCGGATCTGGGTGAACATGTCGCCGGGCACGGTGGTGACGACGTCGACGCTCAGGGACGGCCGCAGCCCGTGCTCCATGGCCTGCATCACGGGCGGCCAGCCGTGGCCCATCTGGGTCTCCACCTGGGCGGCGACGGAGACCGTGCCCCCGCTGTCGGCCACCATCCGCCACTCCTCCTCGCTGAGGTGACAGCAGTGGACGTAGGTGGTGTCGGGGCCGAGCAGTCCCAGCCCGCTCAGCTGCTTGACCATGCCGAAGCGGCCGGCGAGGCGGCCCATGGCCACGTGCACGGTGATCGGGAGGTCCAGTTCGCGGGCGAGACCCCATTCCCGGGTGACGACCTCGTCCTTGCAGAAGCCCGGGCCCCGGGTGGCCAGGGCCATGGTCAACAGGCCGTCGCCGGAGGCGAAGTAGCGGTCGCGGACCCGGCGTACGTCGTCGCCGGGTACCGCGATCGCGCTGTCGAACCAGTAGTCGGCGAGTGAGGTGTTCGCGCTGCCGTACGCGTACTGGGCCCGGATCCCGGTCTCCGTCAGCGCCTGGATCGCGGCGTCCGGATGCTCGGGCGTGTTGTTGATGTGCGACCAGTCGACGAGGGTGGTGATGCCCGCGTTCAGGCACTCCAGGGTGCCGGCCAGGTTGCCGGCGTACACGTCCTCGGGGGTGTAGACGGGCGCGAAGGTGTCGAGCACCTCGACGAAGTAGTCGTCGAGGGTGGCGTCGGGGGCGCAGCCGCGGATCGGCGCCTCCCAGGTGTGGCGGTGGGTGTCGACGAAGCCGGGGATCACGATCCGGCCGGTCATGTCGAGCACCTCGGCGTCCACGTCCGCGTCGATCTCGCGCCGGACCGCCGTGATCGTGCCATCCTCGATGAGGACGTCACCCCGGGGCAGGTCGCCGATGTCCGGATCCATCGAGACGACATGGCCCGCGCGCAGGAGCATCCGTTCGGTCATCGCCGTTCCTCCCAGAGGTGGGTCCGCATGCAAACTGACGGTACGTCAGTATGCGGCGGGTTCGCGGAGGGTTCGCGTGACCCGGCCGACGACGATCGGCCGCTCCCCCGGCCCGGCGGTGCTCGATGCGGCTCCGCCGGGCAGGGACCCGGGCGCCGGGGTCAGGCGGGGGTGTCCAGGCCGAGGTGGTCGCGGAGGGTCGGGCCCTCGTAGTCCGTGCGGAAGACGCCCCGTTCCTGGAGCAGGGGGACGACCTTGTCGGCGAAGGGGTCCAGGCCGGTGGGAGTGATGTGCGGGACGAGGATGAAGCCGTCGGCGGCGTCGGACTGCACGTACTCGTCGATGGTGCGCGCGACCGTCTCCGGCGAGCCGACGAAGTTCTGGCGGTTTCCGGTCTCGATGACGAGGTCCCGGATGGACCAGTTGCGGGCGGCGGCCAGCTCCCGCCATTCGCGGGCGGTGGCGAGCGGGTCGCGGTACATGCGCACCTGGGCCCGGCCCTTGGAGATGTGCGTGTCGCCGACGTCCGGGTCGATGTCGGGGAGCGGGCCGTCCGGGTCGTAGGAGGACAGGTCACGGTTCCAGACGAACTCCAGGTGCTTGAGGGCGGTGGCGCCGCTGACCTGGAGCCGGCGTACCTCCCTGGCGAGTTCCTCGGCCTCGGCGTCGGTGTCACCGAGGACGAAGCTCGCGGCGGGCAGGATCAGCAACTGGTCGTGGCGCCTGCCGTACCGGGCGAGACGGCTCTTGACGTCGGTGTAGAAGGCCCGGCCCGCGTCCAGGCTCGCGTAGCGGCTGAAGATGGCGTCGGCACCGGCGGCGGCGAACTCGCGGCCCTCGTCGGAGTCGCCCGCCTGGAAGATCACCGGACGGCCCTGCGGCGAGCGCGGGACGTTGAACCGGCCCTCGATGTCGAAGTGCCGCCCCGAATGGACGAAGGCCCCCGCCTTGGCGTCCCGCAGGAAGACCCCCGTCTCCCGGTCGGCGACGATCTCGCCCCCGTCCCAGGAGTCGAAGAGTTCGTTCGCCGTGGCCAGGAACTCCTTGGCGCGGGAGTAGCGCTCCTCCTGCGGCAGGAAGCCTCCCCGGCGGAAGTTCTCGCCGGTGAAGGCGTCCCAGGAGGTGACGACGTTCCACGCGGCGCGCCCGGCGGAGAGGTGGTCGAGACTGGCGAACTGGCGGGCCACCTCGTAGGGCTCGTTGAAGGTGGAGTTGATGGTGCCGGTCAGTCCGAGACGGTCGGTGACGGCGGCGAGCGCGGCGAGGACGGTGAAGGTGTCGGGTCGGCCGACCACGTCCAGGTCGTAGATCCGTCCTCCCTGTTCACGCAGGCGCAGACCTTCCGCGAGGAAGAGGAAGTCGAACTTGGCGCGCTCGGCGGTCCGCGCGAAGTGGGCGAAGGAGCTGAACTCGATGTGGCTGCCGGCCTCGGGATCGCTCCACACGGTGGTGTTGTTGACGCCGGGGAAGTGGGCGGCCAGATGGATCTGCTTCAGGGGCTTGCTCATGGCGGTCGGTCTCCTCCGGCTCAGACGGTCGCGGTCGGTGCGGCGGCGTAGCGGTTCGCGGGGCGGGGCAGCCCCAGCAGGCCGCGCAGGGTCCCGGCCTCGTAGGCCCGGCGGAAGACGCCGCGCCGCTGCAGTTCGGGCACCAGGCCGCGGGTGATCGCGGGCAGGTCGTGGCCGAGGACGGCGGGCCGCAGCCGGAACCCCGTCAGACCGGCGGACGCCAGGTCCTGGAGGAGGTCCGCCAGTTGAACCGGTGTACCGGTGAAGACGCGGGCGTCGCTCGTGTACGGCTCCCCGGCGAGCGCGTCGAGGCGGTCCCGTCGGGCGGCGGCCGCCGCCGGGTCGTCGTCGAGGAACACCACGAGGTCACCGAAGACGTGCAGGGGCTCGTCGGCGCGTCCGGCGGCTCGCTGCTCCGCGCGGATCCCGGCGACGATCGCTCGTGCCTGGCCGGTGTCGTGCGGCGTGACGTATCCGACGTCGGCCTGGCGGGCCACCAGCCGGTACGGGACGGTGTCGTGGGCGAGGGCGGTGACGAGGGGCTGGCCCTGTGGGGGGCGGGGGGTGATGGAGGGGCCCTTGACACTGAAGTGGCGGCCCTCGAAGTCGATGTAGTGCAGTTTGGCGCGGTCGATGAAGCGGCCGGTGGCGACGTCCCGGATCTCCGCGTCGTCCTCCCAGCTGTCCCACAGCCGGCGCACGACCTCGACGTGGTCGGCGGCCTCGTCGAACAGCTCGGCCACCAGCTTCCGGGCCTCCGGGCTGTCGTGGGCCTCGATGCGCGGGATCGTCCGGCGGCCGAAGTGGGCGGCCTCGTCCGGCCGGGCCGTGATCTGCACCCGCAGACCGGCGCGGCCGGAGCTGACGTAGTCGAGGGTGGCGATCGCCTTGGAGATGTGGAAGGGCTCGGTGTGGGTGGCCACCACGGTCGGCACGATGCCGATGTGCCGGCTGAGGGGGGCGATCCGGGCCGCGACGAGGACGGCGTCCAGCCGGCCGCGGAGCCGGTCGGTGCGCTCGTCCGGCTCCAGGACGTGCGAGGACTGCGGGCCGAGGCCGTCCTCGATGGTGACGAAGTCGAGCAGTCCGCGTTCGGCCTCGGCCACGAGGTCGGCCCAGTAGCCGGCGGTGAACACCTCGCGGGGGCGGGCCACGGGCTCGCGCCAGGAGGCGGGATGCCATCCGGTGCCGTCGAGGGCGACGGCCAGGTGCAGCGCGGACGGTGTGGACCCGGGGGCGGCGGCGGAAGAGTCGGCGGAGGGGAAAGACGCTGCTGGGGACACGGGTGGGTGCCTTCCTAGGAAGTTCGTACGGCCCTGTCGCGGGGCGCTCCGGGGCTTCGGACCGCCACGGTCGTGGAGCGGCGGCGCAGGGTGAAGCCGATGGACTCGTAGAGCCGGATCGCGGTGACGTTGTCCGCGGCGGCGTGCAGGAAAGGTGTCTCGCCGCGGTCGCGGATGCCGGCGGCGACGGCGCGGACGAGCCGGGTGGCGAGGCCCCGGCCGCGGTGATGCGGATCGGTGCAGACCGCGCTGATCTCGGTCCAGCCGGGCGGGTGGATCCTCCCCCAGCCTCCGGCCGGGGGGGACCCCCATCTCGCTTCGCTCGCCCGCCATGGCGATCAGCCGTCCCCGGTCCCGGATGCCGAGACAGGTGCCCAGTTCGACGGTCCGCTTGAGGAAGGGGCCCGGCGCGGTACGGGCGACCAGGTCCAGGATCTCGGGGACGTCGGCGGGCCCGAGCCGTACCGCTTCGGGCGCGGGTTCGGCCCGGAGCCCGGTGTCCACCAGCTGGACGCCCTGTCCACCGCCGACCACCTCCCAGCGGTCCGGCACCTCCTGGACCGGCTTGATCCGTACGACGGTCCCGGCTCCGACGAGCGTGTGCAGATCGGCCCAAGCGGCCGGGTCCGCGGGGGCGGCGAGGGCGGCGAAGTCGTAGACGTCGGCCGGGTAGCGGGCGGCGCGACCGTTCCGTTCGGTGAACCGGGCGTGCGGTCCGTCGAGGGAGACCCAGACGGCGTTGTCGAGGACGGGATTGTCGAGGGCGGGGCCGGGGACGACGGGGCCGGGGACGGCGGTGGCGGCGAGGACGGGGTCGACGCCGGGTGCGAGGACGGAGACGGCGGTGGGTGCGGGCGGGGCTCCGCCTCCGTGGAGATGGGTCGGGTACGTCACGGAGGCGGAGCCCCTTTCTCGCCCGGCAGGTCTGTCGGGCGGTTTTTCCGACGAAGCGTCAGGAGTTGGTGAGGGGCAGACCCGGCGGGTTGACCTCGGACTTCTCCACGGATTCGTTGGAGAGGTTCCATGCCTTCAGCCAGTCCGCGTACTGCCCGTTGTCGATGAGGTAGTTGATCGCCTCGGCGAGCGGTTCGGCGAGACCGCTGTCCTTCTTCGCGGTCGCGGCGATCAGGCCCTGGAGGCTCTCACCGGCACCGGAGAACTGGCCCGCGATCCGGGTCGCCTGGGGCGTGCCCTCGGTCTTTGCCGCGTGGTAGGCGAGGTTGGGGCTCGGGCCGAAGTAGGCGTCGATCTTGCCGCTGCTCAGCGCCAGGTAGAGGCTGTTGGTCTCCTGGAAGTACTTGACGGTGAGGGGCTTCTTGCCCTCCTTCGCCAGCTTGGCCTTCCACTCCAGGAGGATCTTCTCCTGGTTGGTGCCGTTGCCGACGGAGACCGTCCGGCCGGCGAGGTTCTCGTAGTCGCCGTCGAAGCTCCAGTCGTTGTCCTTCTTCGTCTCGAAGGCCAGGTCGTCCTTGCGGTAGGAGGCGAACTCGTACTTCTGCTTGCGCTCCTCCGTGTCGGTGATGTTGGAGAAGCCGACGTCCACCTTGCCGCTGTCGATCCCGATGAACAGGTTCTCCCAGGTCGACTGGCGCACCTCGGGTTCGAGGCCGAACACGGCGGCCACCAGCCTGGCGAGGTCGGGCTCGGAGCCCGTGACCGTCTTCTGGTCGCTGCCGATGAAGCCGAGCGGCGGGCTGCCGGACGGCAGCGTGCCGGATCCGATCACCAGCTTGCCGCTCTTCTCGAGCGCGGCGGGCAGCTTGGCGCTGATGGACTTGACCTCGGAGACCTTGATCTTGGTCTCCTTGGCCGCGCCGTTGGACAGCTGTCCGACGGTGACCGTGCCGGCGGGGGCGGATCCCGCCTTGGTGGCGGCCTCGGTGTCGCCCCCGCAGGCGGTGAGCCCGGTGGCGAGGGTGGCGGCGGCGGTCGCCGCGGTGATGCCGCGCAGCAGGCTGCGCCGGGAGAACCGGGTGTGCGTGGGCATGACTGTCCTTGTCGTGAAGAGAGGTGGTGACGGTTGTCGTGGGGGATGTGGGGGGAGGTCTGAGGGGGCGGGTGCGGTCAGAGGACCTTGCTGAGGAAGTCCCTAGTCCGCTCGTGCTGCGGCTTGTCCAGCACCTCCGCGGGCGGGCCCTGTTCGACGATCCGGCCGCCGTCGATGAAGACGACCCGGTCGGCGATCTCCCGGGCGAAGCCGATCTCGTGGGTGACGATCACCAGCGTGGTGCCGCCGCGCGCCAGGTCCTTGATGACGGCGAGGACCTCACCGACGAGTTCGGGGTCGAGGGCGGAGGTCGGTTCGTCGAAGAGGATGACGCCGGGGCGCAGGGCGAGGGCGCGGGCGATGGCCACGCGTTGCTGCTGCCCCCCGGACAACTGCCGCGGATAGGCGTCCGCCTTGTCGGCGAGGCCGACCCGGTCCAGGAGTTCACGGGCGAGGTCGTCCGCCTGCGCCCTGCCGAGCTTTCCCGTGGCCACGGGTGCCGCGGCCACGTTCTCCAGCACGGTGAGGTGCGGGAAGAGGTTGAAGTTCTGGAAGACGAAGCCGATCCGGGAGCGCTGGGCGAGGATCGCCCGCTCGCTCAGCTCCTTCAGCCGGTCGCCCTGCCGTCGTACGCCGATCAGCTCGCCGTTGACGCTGACGTGCCCGATCTCGGGCTTCTCCAGATGGTTGACGACCCGGAGCAGCGTGGACTTGCCGGAGCCGGACGGGCCGAGGATCACGGTGACCTCGCCGGGCCGGACGGTGAGGTCGACGCCGTTGAGGACCCGGTGGGTGCCGTACCACTTGTGCACGTCGTGGATCTCGACGGTCGCGGCCGTCCGGTCGAGCGTCGCGGCGGTCATACGGCGGCCTCCTTGCGGATGCGGGCGCGGAGGCCGGTGACCCCGGTCCGCAGTTTCTGCAGCGGGGTCGGCGGCAGGGTGCGGGTGGCGCCCCGCGCGTAGTACCGCTCGACGTAGAACTGGATGACGGAGACGACGCTGGTGAGGATGAGGTACCAGACGGTGGACACCAGCAGCAGCGGCACGATGTCGCCGGGGTAGGTGGAACCCATGGCCTGCGCGGTGCCGAAGAGGTCGAGCAGCGACACGTAGAAGACCAGGCTGGTGCTCTTGATCAGGCCGATCAGCTGGTTGACGTAGTTCGGGGTGATCGAGCGCAGTGCCTGCGGGAAGACGATCCTGCGGAACTGGTAGCCCTTCGGCAGGCCGAGTGCGGAGGCCGCCTCGTGCTGGCCCTGGTCGACGGAGAGGATGCCGCCGCGGACGACCTCGGCGGCGTAGGCCGCCTCGTTGAGGCTGAGGCCGATGACGGCGACGGCCATGTCGGTGGCGAGGCGCGACTCGTCGAAGGTGAAGAAGGCGGGGCCGAAGGGGACGCCCAGACTGAGGGTCTGGTAGAGGGCGCTGAAGTTGTAGAGGAAGAGCAGGACGACGATCAGCGGGATCGACCGCAGGGCCCAGATGTAGACCCAGCTGACCGAGCGCAGGACCGGGCTGTCCGAGAGCCGGGCGAGGGCGAGGAGGATACCGCCGATCAGGCCCAACACCGCGCTGTAGGCGGTGACTTCGAGGGTGATGAGCAGACCGTCGAGGATCGTCGGCCGCAGGAACCAGTACGCGAAGCGGTCCCACTGGTAGAAGGGGTTGGAGACCAGGCCGTGGACGAACTGGGCCGCGAGGACCAGGACCACCGCGGTGGCGATCCAGCGGCCGGGGCGGCGCAGCGGCAGTACCCGCTGGGCGGCGAGGTGTTTCGCCGGGGTGTCGGGGGCGGGCGGCGGCGCCTCGGTCAGGGACAGGGCGGTGCCTGGGGGTTCACTCATCAAGGGCTCCGGAAGAGTGTCGAAACCCCAGGCGACGCAGGCGACTTCGGCCGTACGGGCGGAGGGACCGCTCGACGTACACAGGGCACGGAAGACACACGGATGCGCACGACACCGGGGCCGGCGGTGAGAGGCGGACCGCTGGTGCGGTGCCTCAGGGGTTCGGAAGAACCGTCAGCCTCGACGGGAGCGCGGCGCCGGGCGACCCGGACCGCGCGCTAGCGTGCGCTACAGAGTGCGCTGTTGACCCGGAGCAGATCGACGGCGCGATCGGCGCAGAGCAGCACGCGGCCCTGGCGGCGCCATGCGGCCGTCCTGGGGGTTGCGTACATGTCCGTCACCATCGTTCTTCCGGCCCGGGGGGCCTCGTGCTCGTCGGGTGTCCGTAAGTAACTCAGGCCCGGTATGCGGCTGTCAACGTCAGTCCAGCACATGGGACGCCTGTCCGTCTGCCGATACGCCCTGGTCCGGGACGTGGGAGGCCCAGTCCAGGATCTGTACGGCGGCGCCGGCCGCCTCCAGACCCCGACAGTGCGCGTGGTGGCGCAGGGCGATGCCGGTCAGGTCGAGGTGGGGCCCGAAGGCGGGGTGGGCGGTCAGGCGCCGCGCGTACGCCCACAGATGCGGGTGGTCGGCCACGCGGTGCACGGCGCCGGCGTCCAGGTGCCAGCGGTGCACGGTGTCCAGCCGCACCAGGGCGACCCACAACTCGACGTCGGCGACGGTGAGTTCACCACCGAGGACGTACTCCTGCCGGGCGAGCCGGGCGTCCAGCGTCCGCAGGGTGCGCAGCAGGGAGCCCAGTGCGTCGCGGCGCTCCGCCTCGTCGGCGTCGGCACGGCCGGCGCGCTGGGCGGCGCCGTCCATGCCCTGCGCACAGAGACGTGCGACGCCCTCGATCTCGGCCTCCGCGCCCTCCGGGTACAGCACCGCGCGGCCGCCGCCGAAGCGCCGGGCGAGGTCGCGCATGATGTCGGGGGCGTGGGTGCTGACGATGCGTCCGGACCAGTCGTCGCTGAGCACCGGCGCCACGGCCGCCCCGGGGTAGCGGTGCGCGCTCGCCTCGTACAGCGGGCGCAGCGCGGAGTGCTCGCCGTCCGGGCCGTCGGGGACGGCGGGCAGCAGGGTCACGGGGCAGACGTCCGCCAGTCCGAGGAGGCTGTGGACGACCGCGATGCGCAGGGCGCCCGGACAGGACAGCGACAGGTGGAGCCGGTAGCGGCCCGGCACGGCGTAGTGACCGCTCCGGGCGTCACAGCCGATCCGGCCCCGGAAGACCGGCAGGGGCCGCGGCGACGGGACGGCGTTCAGGGCGTGGACGGGCATGGCGGACATGTGTCTCCCCGGGTTCTCGGGCGCGGCCGGACGAGCGCGCGGTGACGCGGCGGCACGGTTCGCGGTGCGGTGGTGTGGCGGTGGTGACGCGAGTACACGGACACGCGAGCGGCGGGGCGGGGGCCGCGTCAGCGGGCCGGACGGGCTCGGGTGGGCTCGGACGGGTCAGCCGAGGCCGAGGGGGCTTCTCGCGCTGCAGACGCGCAGCAGGTCGATGTGCCGGCGGGAGGTCAGCAGAAGGCGCTGCCGGCGTGCGCGCGGTACACGAGTGACCACCGGCTCCAGGCGCCCCATCATTCCCTATCTGTCCACTAGGAAATACCCCACCTGGAGTGTCGAGCCGGCCGCGGCGCACGTCAAGAGGATGCCCGCCATATGGTCACGACGTCCGAGGGGTGGACTCCCTGGACGGCGCCGGTCACTCGCCGCCCCTCCTGGCACCGAGCAGCCGTTCCAGCCGGTCGAACCGCTCGTGCAGGGCGCGCACGGTTTCGTCGCCCACCTCATGTGCCCTGTGGGCGAGTTGATGCCGCTTCTGTTCCCGGCCCACGAACCAGGCGGCGATGGCGGCGGTGACCATGCCGTACGTGGTGATGCCGACGACCATGACGACCGCGCCGACGATCCGGCCCCAGAACGTCACCGGGTAGAAGTCGCCGTACCCGACGGTCGTGGCCGTCTCGACGGACCACCACAGGGCCTTCGGGTACGAGGTCAGGTTGGCGCGGGGCGCGCCGTCCTCGGCGACGGTGACGGCCCAGGAGCCGAGGAGCATCACCACCGCGAGCACGACGGTGGCCCCGCCCGCCGCCCGCAGATGGAGGGGACGGCCCCCTTCGCGGCCGAGCAGCAGCTCCACGGCCCTGGTGAGGAACCCGGGCAGCACCGCTCACCCCTCCTTCTCGGCGGGCGGCGCCTTCGGGTTCTCCCGGCGGGCGTGCGGGGCGTGACGGTCCAGCTCGTAGGCCACCCGGATCAGCGGGACGTGGGTGAACGCCTGCGGGAAGTTGCCCAGTTGGCGACGGGCCCGGGGGTCGTACTCCTCGGCGAGCAGGCCGACGTCGTTGCGCAGGTCCAGGAGCCGCTCGTACAGGGCACGGGCCTCGTCCTCGCGGCCGATCAGCAGCAGGGCGTCCGCGAGCCAGAAGGAGCAGGCCAGGAAGGCGCCCTCGCCGCCGCTGAGGCCGTCCGGCGAGTCGGCGGCGCCCGCCGAGTAGCGTGCCACCAGCCCGTCCGTGAGCAGTTCGCGCTGGACGGCCTCGATGGTGCCGATCACCCGGGGGTCGTCCGGCGGCAGGAACCCGGTCTGCGGGATCTGCAGCAGCGCGGCGTCGAGTTCGCGGGAGCCGTACGACTGGGTGAAGGTGCCCCGCACCGGGTCGAAGCCCTTCTCGCAGACCTCGCGGTGGATACGGTCCCGCACCGCCCGCCACCGCTCCAACGGACCGGGCCGGGAGTGCGCCTCGGCCAGCCGGACCGCCCGGTCGAAGGCGACCCAGCACATCACCTTGGAGTGGGTGTAGTGGCGGGGGGCACCGCGCATCTCCCACAGCCCCTGGTCGGGCTCGGACCAGGCCCGTTCCAGGTGTTCCAGGAAGACCGCCTGGAGGGAGACCAGGTGCTGGCGCGGACGCAGTCCGCAGCCGATGGCCAGATGGATGGCCTCCATCACCTCGCCGGGTACGTCGAGCTGCCGCTGCCCGGCGGCCGCGTTGCCGATCCGCACCGGGCGCGAGCCCTCGTACCCCGGCAGCCAGTCGGCCTCCCACTCGGTGAGCCGCCGCTCCCCCGCGATGCCGTACATGATCTGCACGTCCTCGGGCCGCCCGGCCACCGCCCGCTCCAGCCAGGCCCGCCACGCGTCCGCCTCCGCCTTGAAGCCGCTGCGCAGCAACGCCTCCAGCGTCATCCCCGCGTCCCGCAGCCAGCAGAAGCGGTAGTCCCAGTTGCGCACGCCGCCGATCTCCTCGGGCAGCGAGGTGGTCGGGGCGGCGACGATGCCGCCGGTCGGCTGGTACGTCAGGGCCTTGAGGGTGATCAGGGAGCGGGCGACGGCGTCCCGGTAGGGCCCGTCGTACGTCAGTCTGCGCAGCCAGCGGCGCCAGTACGCCTCCGTGCCGGCCAGCGCCTCGAACGCGTCCACCTCCGGCGGCGCGGGCAGATGGGAGGGGTGCCAGGTCAGCACGAAGGGCACCTTCTCGCCCGCCGAGACGGGGAAGACGGCGGTGTGGGCCGTGCCGTGGGCGACCGGCCGGACGGGGGTGCGCAGCCACACCGACTCGGGCCCCGCGGTGCCCGTCAGATGTCCGTCGCGCCGGCGCATCCAGGGCACGACCCCGCCATAGTCGAACCGGAGCCGCAGGTCCATGCGCATGTCGACGGTGCCGGAGAGGCCCTCGACGATGCGGACGACGCTGGGGGCGCCGGTCTTGCGGCACGGCATGAAGTCGACGACCCGGACCCGGCCGCCGGCCGTCTCCCATTCCGTCTCCAGGACGAGCGTGTCGTCCCGGTAGCGGCGGTGGGCGCGGGGGCCGTTCTCGTCCGCCGGCGCGATGCGCCAGCGCCCGTTGTCCTCGTCGCCGAGGAGGGCGGCGAAGCACGCGGGCGAGTCGAAGCGCGGGAGACAGAGCCAGTCGACGCTGCCGTCCTTGCCGACGAGGGCGGCGGAGAGGAGATCGCCGATGAGGGCGTAGTCCTCGATACGGCTGGGCCCGGTGCGGGGGTCGACGCGGGGGCCGGGGGCGGGGTCTGGCATGGGGTCAGTGTCGGGGGGCCGCGGGTGCGGGGCATGCGGGGCGGGGCGTTCGAGGTGCCCTCGTGGCGTCGTGTCCTCTCGTCGTCGGGGTGGCCGGGCGGCCGGTGCCACGCGCTCGCGCGGGGGAGGACTGTCCGGGAGTCGATCCGGTACTCGGCCGGACGGGTGACCGCGGGTGGTGTCCGGGAGCGTCGGTGCGCGGTTCTTCATCTTCCGGACGGCCGACGGCCACACCACGGCAGGGACCGCTCTCCGGCGCGGTCGGAAGCTGCCGGGCACACCGTCGTCCCGCGCGGGACGACGGCCCGGTGAACGGCTCACGGAAAGGACCGGCTCTTGAACGACTCGCAGACTCCCCCGGCGGTTCCCCCGGCCGAGCGGATCCGCACCCTCGCGGACATCCTCTCCGGAAGGCTCACGGTGCGGGACGCCGCACACCACCACGGCCTCCCGGTGCGGGTCGTCGAGCGGTGGCTCGAGGAGATCCCGGTGGCAGCACCGACGGACCGCACGGCACGGGCGGGACGGCCGGCGCGGGCGCCCGACGACGGGATCACCCCGGCCCGGACGGGCCCGCGCCCGCTCCCCCGCTGCCGGATCGTCGTGGACGAGATGGTGCAGGGGCTCGGACTCTGACGCTGCTTCCGGCCGGGGGCGCACGCCTCGCGTCGGGCGATCGGCGGCGGTCTTCCAGGGCTGCGGCGGCCTTCCAGGACTCAGCACCATGTGACATAGTACTGATGTGACCGAGCGACTGACCTGCGACGTCGTGGTTGTCGGAGCGGGAATGGTGGGCGCGGCCTGCGCCCTGTACGCGGCCCGGGCGGGCCTGGACGTCGTCGTGGTGGACCGCGGCCCGGTGGGCGGCGGCACGACCGGCGCCGGTGAGGGCAACATCCTGGTCTCCGACAAGGAGCCCGGCCCGGAACTCGAACTCGCCCTGCTGTCCCACCGCCTGTGGGCGGAACTGGCCGCCGAGCCGGAGCTGGGAAAGACGTTCGAGTACGAGGCGAAGGGCGGACTCGTCGTCGCCTCCGCCACGGCGGGACTCGCCGCGCTGGAGCGGTTCGCCGCCGGGCAGCGGGCCTCGGGAGTGGAGGCGGTGTCCGTCCCCGCGGACCGGCTCCCCGACCTGGAACCGCACCTGGCGCCCGGTCTCGCGGGCGGTGTGCACTATCCGCAGGACGCCCAGGTCATGCCCACCCTGGCCGCCGCCCGTCTCCTGCGGGCCTCCGGCGCCCGGCTGCTCACCGGCCGGACCGTGACCGAGGTACTGCGCGCGCCGGACGGTGCCGTGCGCGGCGTGCGGACCGACCGGGGCGACGTCCACTCCCCGGCGGTCGTCAACGCGGCCGGGACCTGGGGCGGGGAACTGGCAGCGCTCGCCGGGGTCACCCTCCCCGTCCTGCCCCGCCGCGGCTTCGTGATCGTCACCGAACCCCTGCCACCGAGGGTGCGGCACAAGGTGTACGCCGCCGACTACGTGGCCGACGTGGCCAGCGACTCGGCGGCACTGCAGACCTCCCCGGTCGTCGAGGGCACGGCCGCGGGCCCCGTGCTGATCGGCGCGAGCCGCGAACGGGTCGGCTTCGACCGGTCGTTCTCCCTGCCCGCGGTCCGCGCGCTCGCGGCGGGCGCGACCCGGTTGTTCCCGTTCCTGGAAGAGGTGCGCGCGATGCGGACGTACACGGGCTTCCGGCCCTACATGCCGGACCATCTGCCCGCGATCGGGCCGGACCCCCGGGCCCCTGGCCTGTTCCACGCGTGCGGCCACGAGGGCGCCGGGATCGGGCTGGCCACCGGGACCGGACGGCTGATCGCCCAGGTACTCGGCGGCGGACCGCCCGAGCTGGACCTCGGACCGTTCCGCCCGGACCGGTTCGAGGCGTACGAGGGGGAAGCGGCATGAACCCGCTGGAACTGGCGGGGGCCGCGCCCGGCCCCGCCTTCACCGTCACGCTCGACGGACGTGCCGTGGAGGCCCTGCCGGGGCAGACGGTCGGGGCGGCGCTCTGGGCCGCCGGGGTCACGTCCTGGCGGACCACCCGGGGCGCGGGCCGCCCCCGGGGCGTCTTCTGCGGCATCGGCGTGTGCTTCGACTGCCTGGTGACCGTCAACGGCCGCCCCAATCAACGGGCCTGCCTGGTCCCGGTCCGGCCGGGCGACACGATCGGCACGCAGGACGGGACGGGCCATGAGCACTGAGCCGGCATCCCCCCGGCTGGCGGTCGTCGGCGCCGGTCCCGCGGGCCTCGCCGCGGCTCTGGCAGCGGCCGGAACGGGCGTACGGGTGACGGTGCTCGACGCCGCCGAGGCACCCGGCGGACAGTTCTACCGGCAGCCCGCGGCCGGGCTCGGCGCCCGGCGTCCGCGGGCGCTGCACCACCAGTGGCGCACCTGGCGGCGGCTGAGCGAGGGCCTCGACCGGCAGATCGCCGCCGGGCGGGTCACCCATCTCCCGGACCACCATGTGTGGTGCGTGGAGCGGCACCCCGACGGCTCTCGGCCCTTCACCGTCCACGCCCTGCTCGGCCCCGCCCAGGAGCGGCCCGTCGAGGTGCGCGCGGACGCCGTCCTCCTCGCGACCGGCGGCTACGAGAAGGTGCTGCCCTTCCCCGGCTGGACGCTGCCCGGTGTGGTCACCGCCGGGGGCGCGCAGGCCATGCTCAAGGGCTCCCTCGTGGTGCCCGGCCGTACGGCGGTCGTCGCGGGGACCGGGCCGCTGCTGCTGCCGGTGGCGACCGGGCTCGCGGCGGCGGGCGTCACGGTGGCCGCGCTGGTGGAGTCGGCGGACCCGAGGGCCCTGGCACGGCGGAGCGGAGCGCTGGCGGGCCGGGCGGACAAGCTCGTCGAAGGGGCCGGGTACGCGGTGGAGTTGCTGCGCCGCCGGGTGCGGACCCTCGTGCGGCACACGGTCGTCGAGGCGCACGGCGCAGACCGGCTGGAGGCGGTGACCGTCGCCGCGCTCGATGCCGAGGGGCGGGTCCGGCCCGGCACCGAGCGGCGCATCCCCTGCGACACCCTGGCCGTCGGGTACGGCATGCTGCCGCACACCGACCTCGCCGGGACGCTGGGCTGCCGCGTCGAGCCCGACGGAACGCGCGTCCGGGCCGACGACGAGCAGCGCACCGACGTGCCGGGGGTCTGGGCGGCGGGCGAGACCACCGGGATCGGTGGCGCGGCCCTCTCCCTGGCCGAGGGCCATATCGCCGGACGGTCCGCCGCCGCCCGTCTCCTGGGCCGGGTGCCGGACCCCGGCGAGTGGGCGGAGGCCGCCGGGTCCCGTGACCGGCTGCGGAAGTTCTTCGAGGTTCTCGACACGGTGTACGTCCCACCGGCGCGCTGGGCCGAGCGGGTCACCGACGCCACGGTCGTCTGCCGCTGCGAGGAGGTCACCGCCGGGGCGGTCCGTGAGGCCGTCGGGGAGCTGGGCGCGGGGGATCTACGGACGGTCAAACTGCTGACCCGTGCCGGGATGGGCTGGTGCCAGGGCCGGATGTGCGGGCCCGCGGTGGCCGGGATCGCCGGCTGCCCGCAGACCGCGACCCGGCTGCCGCTCGCGCGGCCTGTCCCGCTGGGCGTGCTGGCCCGCGCGGGGCGCACCCCCGAGGAGGACCACGACGGATCCCCCTGATCCCCCTGGTCCACCGGCACCCTGCCACGGCGGTCACACCGACCGTCCCTCAGTACCATGTCACACTCCACGGAGAGGGAATCCCCATGACCACCACCGAGAACCGTCCCTGGCGCGGTGTCCTCGTCGCCACCGCGCTCCCCCTGCGCGACGATCTCTCCGTCGACCTCGACGCCTACGCGGAACACTGCGCGTGGCTGGTCGAGAACGGCTGTGACGGCGTCGTGCCGAACGGTTCGCTCGGCGAGTACCAGGTGCTGACGCCCGAGGAGCGGATCAAGGTCGTCGAGACGGCCGTGGCCGCGATCGGCGGCGCGCGCGTGATGCCGGGGGTCGCCGCGTACGGCTCCGCCGAGTCCCGGCGCTGGGCCGAGCGGGCACGGGACGCGGGCTGCGCGTCGGTGATGCTGCTGCCGCCGAACGCGTACCGCGCCGACGAGCGGTCGGTGCTCGCGCACTACGCGGAGGTCGCGAAGGCGGGCCTGCCGGTCGTGGCGTACAACAACCCGATCGACACCAAGGTCGACCTCGTCCCCGAACTGCTCGCCAAGCTGCACGGCGAGGGGTACATCCGGGCCGTCAAGGAGTTCTCCGGCGATGTCCGGCGGGCGTACCAGCTCGCCGAACTGGCCCCGGACCTGGACCTGTTGATCGGCGCGGACGACGTGCTGCTGGAGCTGGCGCTCGCGGGCGCCAAGGGCTGGGTCGCGGGATACCCGAACGCCCTGCCGGCCGCGACGGTGGAGCTGTACCACGCGGCGGTGGACGGCGACCTCGCGACGGCCAAGGGACTGTACGAGCAGCTGCACCCGCTGCTGCGCTGGGACTCCAAGGTCGAGTTCGTCCAGGCCATCAAGTTGTCGATGGACATCGTGGGCCGGCCCGGGGGACGCTGCCGCCCGCCCCGGGTGGAACTGCTGCCGGAGCAGGAGGCCGTGATCCGGGCCGCCACCGAGAAGGCCGTCGCCGCCGGCCTCGCGTAACCACGACGGAAAGGAGGATCCGGACATGCGTAGCAAGATCGTCCTGCACGCCGTCGACTCGCACACCGAGGGGATGCCCACCCGGGTGATCACCGGCGGGATCGGTACGATTCCCGGCGCCACCATGAACGAACGACGGCTGTGGTTCCGTGAACACCGCGACGACGTGAAGCAGTTGCTGATGAACGAACCGCGCGGCCACGCGGCGATGAGCGGGGCGATCCTGCAGCCGCCGACCCGGCCCGACTGCGACTACGGCGTCGTCTACATCGAGGTCTCCGGCTATCTGCCCATGTGCGGCCACGGCACCATCGGCGTGGCGACCGTGCTCGTGGAGACCGGCATGGTCGAGGTCGTCGAGCCGGTCACGACCATCCGGCTGGACACCCCGGCGGGCCTCGTCGTCGCGGAGGTGGCGGTGGAGGACGGCGCGGCGAAGGCGGTCACCCTGCGGAACGTGCCGTCGTTCGCCGCCGGCCTCGACCGCGAGATCAGGCTCGCCGACGGTCGGACGGTGACCTACGACCTCGCGTACGGCGGCAACTTCTACGCCATCCTGCCGCTGGAGCGGTTCGGCCTGCCCTTCGACCGCGCCCGCAAGGACGACATCCTGCGCGCCGGGCTCGCGCTGATGGACGCCGTCAACGCCGAGGAGGAGCCCGTCCACCCGGAGGACCCGTCGATCCGCGGTCTCCACCACGTCCACCTGTACGCCCCCGGGGCCACCGCCCGGCACTCGCGCCACGCGATGGCGATCCACCCCGGCTGGTTCGACCGCTCCCCCTGCGGCACGGGCACCAGCGCGCGCATGGCACAGCTGCACGCGCGCGGCGAACTGCCCCTGCACACCGAGTTCGTGAACGAGTCCTTCATCGGCACCCGGTTCACGGGGCGGCTGCTCGGCGAGACCGAGGTGGCGGGCGTCCCGGCCGTGCTGCCCAGCTTCACCGGCCGCGCCTGGGTCACCGGCACCGCCCAGTACCTGCTCGATCCGTCCGACCCGTTCCCCTCCGGATTCGTCCTCTAGGATTCCGGGACTTCAGGACTCCAGGAGAGACCGCATGCCCCCCATGGCCTCGCAGCGCACCGGCGCCCCGTCCGCCGCTGCCGCCGCTCCCCCGGGCCCGGCCCTGCCGGTGCTCGGCGGCAAGAAGAGCAGCTACCGCGAGCGGGTCGCCGACGCACTGCGGGCCGCGCTGATCGCCGGTGAGCTGCGGCCGGGCGAGGTGTACTCCGCGCCCGCGCTCGCCGCGCGCTTCGGTGTCTCGGCGACGCCGGTGCGGGAGGCCATGCTGGATCTGGCCAAGGAGGGCCTGGTCGACACCGTGCCCAACAAGGGGTTCCGGGTCACCGCCGTCACCGAGAGACAGCTCGACGAGTACACCCACGTCCGCTCGCTCGTCGAGATCCCGACCACCGTCGGCCTGGCCCGGACCGCCGACCCGGTCTCCCTGGAGGCGCTGCGGCCCGCCGCCCGGGAGATCGTCGCCGCCGCGGCCGCCGGGGACCTCATCGCCTACGTCGAGGCCGACACCCGCTTCCACCTCGGTCTGCTCGCCCTCGCGGGCAACGCGCACCTCGTCGAGGTGGTCGGTGACCTGCGCAAACGCGCCCGCCTCTACGGTCTGACCGCGCTCGCCGAGTCCGGCCGGCTGCTCTCCTCCGCGCAGGAACACCTGGAGCTCCTCGACGCCCTCCTCGACCGTGACGAGGCCGCCGTGCACGCCGTGATGACCCGCCACCTCGGACATGTGCGCGGAATGTGGGCCGCCCACGACTGATCGGCCTCGGCGCGCATGGCAAGGGAGGGACCCGGGCATCAGTGACAGGTGTGATCGGAGCGACGCGCGCACCGACTGACGTTGAAAGTATGATCGGCCAATGTCTGACATGACCGAAACCACGCCGGGCTGGCTGCCGTCCGACGAGCTCGAATCGGCACGCGCCCGGATGCCGATCCTGTACGTCGAGGCCGTGCCCGTGCGCGTCGACGACAGCGGCGAAGTCACCAGTATCGGGCTGCTGCTGCGCATCGGCCCGGACGGGACGGTCAGCCGCAATCTGGTCTCCGGCCGCGTGATGCACCACGAGCGGGTGCGCGACGCGCTCCTGCGACACCTGGAGAAGGATCTCGGACCGGTCGCGCTGCCGCGTGTCCCGTCCGCGCTGCAGCCCTTCACCGTCGCCGAGTACTTCCCGACGCAGGGCATCACCCCGTTCCACGACCCGCGTCAGCACGCGGTGTCCCTCGCCTACATCGTCCCGGTCTCCGGCGACTGCCGGCCCCGGCAGGACGCCCTCGACCTGGTGTGGTTCAGCCCCCAGGAGGCCGCGTCACCCTCGGTACAGAACGAGATGCCCGGTGGCCAGGGAGTCCTGCTGAAGCAGGCCCTGGCGCACGTGGGCTGCCTGTCCTAGGCGCGGCGGGCACTCAGGGCCTGCCCCCGAGGTACGCCTGGTGCGGGTTGCCGCTCAGCATCCGCGCGGCGGGGGCCGCCAGCCCGGCGGCCGTGTCGCGGGCGACGGCGGCCCGGCCCGCCTCGCCGAGGGCGTCGGCGAGCCGGGCCCGGCCGAGCCAGTTGTACGGGCTGTGGGGGCTCAGGCCCGCGCGTTCGCCGAGCAGCAGCCGCGCCAGGTCGTCCCGGCGGGCGCGCAGCGTCGCCTCCAGAAGGGTCCGCTGGATCGCGTCCCGCTGGGCGTGGCTGCCGCCGAAGGCGTGCAGCCGGCGACGGACGGGCCAGAGCAGTTCCACCACCGCCGGGTAGTCCTCGCGGGCGAAGGCCACCAGCGCCTGGCACACGGGCAGGCCGATACCACCGGTCATCACGCGGTTGGTGGGGCCGCTCCCCCCGTCGCGCCGCCCCCGCAGCCAGCGCGTACGGTCGGCGACGAACGCGTCCGCCGTCTCCAGCCGCCCCGCTCCCACGAAGGCCATGACGGCGTGCACGTCGTTGAAGGCGTAGAACGGCGGGTCCTCGCGGGCGGCCCACGCGTCGGCCAGCGCCTGCCAGCGGGCGTCCTGGTCCGAGCCGTCCAGGAACAGCCGCCACAACAGCGAGGCGGCGTCGAGGAGTTCCATGACGAACCCGGTCGAGTTCTCGTGGTGCAGTACGGCGTCGTAGATCCGCAGGGCCGTCGCCGTGTCGCCCGCCTCCAGCGCGTACAGGGCGTAGTGCCACCAGCTGTGCACCGTCAGCAGACTGCCGCTCGCCCAGTGGTCGAGACGGGCGTCCAGGAAACCGATGCCCTCGGCGAACCGCCCCTGCATCTCGTGCACATGGGCGACGGCGTGCATGGCCCAGATGTCGTGGGCGTTCTGCTCGACGGCGGCGAGGCCCGCCTCCTGGGCGCGGCCGTAGTGCCCCGACTCCTCCAGGCCGAACGCGTACATGCCCAGCAGCGGCCCGCGGTGGGGGTCGTGCTCGTCCCACGCGGGCAGTGCCCCGCCGATCCGGTCCCGCAGACGGGTGGCGTCACCGGTGAAGAAGTCGAGCTGGTGCCCCACCGCCAGGGCGAGCGGATCCCGGGGGCACTCCACGACCAGGTCCTCCAGGATCTGCGAGGCCCACAACAGATCGCCCCCGAGCCAGGCCTCCGCCGCCTCCATGTGCATGCGTTCCCGCGGGGGCAGGGAGGTGCGGTCCAGTCCGGCGCCGAAGGCGGCGAACCGGCCTCGGGCCCGGGCGGCGTCACCGGGCTCGGTGCCCAGCACCCCGAGGTAGGCGGCGAACGCCTGGGCGAGCGGCGAGGCCGGACAGGCGACCACCGCGGCCTTGACGGCGTCCGGGAAATCGGGCCGGAAGAACAGCAGCCCCTCCACGGCCCGGTCCAGGTGTTCCGCCGCCTCGGCGGTGCTCTCATGCAGGCGGTTGCCGTACCGGTCGGTCACCATGGCTGTTCAACTCCGGCGCGTGTCGGGTGTCGTCGGCTCGCGGTCCTCGACCCGTGACGGCACGGATCATCCCGCGCCCCCCATCCAAGCGACCGGCACTGCCCGCAGTCCACCGGGCACCCCCGACACTCCCCGGATCACCCCCGTGCGCCCGGCGTCTTGGTCGGCGGGCACACGAAAAAGGCCGCTCCGGATTGCTCCGAAACGACCCTGATCTGCGACTCCTTCGAGTCGGGACGACAGGATTTGAACCTGCGACCCCTTGACCCCCAGTCAAGTGCGCTACCAAGCTGCGCCACGTCCCGTTGCCCGCCTGACCTGGGGTTTCCCCTGGCCGAACGCGCACGCAAACAATACCGCACTCGGCCCGGTGGTCGCGCACCCGTTTTGTCGCGGCGCGACGCTCCCACGCCCCCGGACCGGCGGGCGGGCCTGGCCCGGGCGGCGCCGGCTCCGGCCCTCGGCGGAGGCGTCGGGCCGTGTCAGTCGGCTGCCGGGAGGCCCAACTCGGGGTGGGCGTCGAGCAGTCCGGCCGGGGCCGCCTGACGCCAGGAGTCGGCGAGGATGTCGCGCAGCTCCGGCTCGTCCTCCAGGGCGGAGAGCCGCACCCTGACCCAGGCGAAGCCCGCCTCGTGGTCGGCGATCCAGAACTTGCCGGGCTCGGCGAGAACCAGCTCGTCCCGCTCCTCCTTCGGGCAGCGCACGGCCATGGACGTCTCGTCCTCCGGCAGTGTCGCGAACATCTTTCCCGCCACCCGGAAGGTGGGCATGTTCCAGGCGACCTTCTCCGTGGTGTCGGGCAGGGAGAGGGCGGCACGTCGTACGTCTTCGGCATCCGGCATGAGTCGCACCGTAGCGGTCCCCACTGACAGGCGCGCCCGTCTCACTCTGCCGCCTCCCCGAGCGCCTCCAGCACCGGCCGGATCAGCGGGTGGCCCTCCGCGCCACGGCGTACGGCGGCGAAGACACGGCGTGTGGGGGCGACCCCGTCGACCGGGCGGACGACCACGCCCGTGAGGTCCGTGCCGCGCAGCGCCGAGCGCGGCACGAGGGCGACGCCCGCGTCGGCGGAGGCGAGCGCGACGACGGCACGGAAGTCGTCGGAGGAGTGTTCGAGGCGGGGCTGGAAGCCGGCGTTCTCGCAGGCCAGGACGACGACGTCATGGCAGGGGTTGCCCGGGTAGGGGCCGATCCACGGATCCTTGGCCAGTTCGGCGAGCGGCACCTCGGCCGTGTCGGCGAGACGGTGGCCGAGCGGCACGACCGCGTCGAAGGGCTCGGCGTACAGCGGGACGTGGGTGAGGCGGGGGTCGTCGGCGGCCGGGGCGCCCCGGTACTCGACGGCGACCGCGATGTCGACCTGCCGGTCCAGGACCATCGGCAGGCTCGCGTCGCCCTCGGCGTCCTGGACGCGCAGCCGGATGCCGGGGGCGGTCAGCGCGAGGCGGGCCAGCGCGGGTGCGACGACCTGGGCGATCCCGGTGGCGAAGGCGGCGACCGTGACGGTGCCGGCCGCGCCCGAGCTGTACGCGGCCAGTTCCGCCGCCGCCTGTTCCAGCCGGGCGAGGACCGCGTGGGTGTGGCCGAGCAGGATCTCGCCGGCCGGGGTGAGCCGGACGCCCTTCGCGCCGCGCTCGACCAGCCGGTGTCCCGTCTCCTGCTCCAGCGCCGTCAGCTGCTGGGAGACGGCGGACGGGGTGAGGTAGAGCGCGGCGGCAGCCGCTGTCACCGTGCGGTGGTCCGCCACCGCACGAAGGATGTGGAGCCGCCGCGCTTCGATCATGAGACCGATTCTCTCAAATGCGCGCTTTCCCCCTGAACCGGTCCGCCCGGACCACCGATCCCGGCCCGGCCCGGCCCGGCCCGGCGAGGCCCGCCGTCCCGGTCTCCGGCTCAGCCCTCCAGCTCGGCCCGCGCCGCCACGAACGCGTCGACCGCGCGGTGGACGTCCGCCGTCGAGTGCGCGGCGGAGAGCTGGACGCGGATGCGGGCCTGGCCCTGCGGGACGACCGGGTAGGAGAAGCCGATCACGTAGACGCCGCGGTCCAGGAGCAGCTCGGCCAGGCGGCCCGCCTTGGAGGCGTCCCCGATCATGACGGGGGCGATGGGGTGGTCGCCGGGCAGGATGTCGAAGCCCTCCTCGGTCATCCGGCTCCGGAACAGCGCGGTGTTCTCGGCGAGGCGGACGCGCAGGTCGTCGGCCGACTCCAGGAGGTCGAGGACCTTCAGGGAGGCCGCCGCGATCACCGGGGCGAGCGTGTTCGAGAAGAGGTACGGGCGGGAGCGCTGGCGCAGCAGGGCGACGATCTCGGCGCGGGCGGCGACGTAACCGCCGGAGGCGCCGCCGAGGGCCTTGCCGAGGGTGCCGGTGATGATGTCGACGCGGTCCATGACGCCGTGCAGCTCGGGGGTGCCGCGGCCGCCGGGGCCGGTGAAGCCGACGGCGTGCGAGTCGTCGACCATGACCATGGCGTCGTGGCGGTCGGCGAGGTCGCAGATCTCGCGGAGCGGGGCCACGTAGCCGTCCATGGAGAACACGCCGTCGGTGACGATCAGCTTCCGGCGGGCGCCGCCCTCCGTGGCCTCCTTCAACTGCCGTTCCAGGTCGGCGAGATCACGGTTGGCGTAGCGGAAGCGGCGGGCCTTGGAGAGGCGGATGCCGTCGATGATCGAGGCGTGGTTGAGGGCGTCGGAGATCACCGCGTCCTCGGGGCCGAGCAGGGTCTCGAAGACGCCGCCGTTGGCGTCGAAGCAGGAGGAGTAGAGGATCGTGTCCTCCTGGCCGAGGAACGCCGACAGCCGTGCCTCCAGCTCCTTGTGCACCTCCTGGGTGCCGCAGATGAAGCGGACGGAGGCCATGCCGTAGCCCCAGCGGTCGAGGGCCTCGTGGGCGGCGGCGATCACCTCGGGGTGGTCGGCGAGACCGAGGTAGTTGTTCGCGCAGAAGTTGAGCACCTCGCCGGGCCGGCCGCCGGCGGTGACGGCGACGGTCGCCGACTGCGGGGTGCCGATGACCCGCTCGGGCTTGTGCAGCCCGGCGGCACGGATCTCGTCGAGGGTGGTGCGCAGGTCGTCGCGCACGGAGTCGAACATCAGAAGGCTCCTAGGGTGCGATGAAGAGCGAGTGAGCCGAAGGGGCGCGCCCCGGAGGCGAACCGAGCCGGAATTCAAACAGTCCAGTCGAGGATGACCTTGCCGCCCCGGCCGCTCGCCGCGTCGGCGAAGGCCGCCTCGAAGTCGCGGTGGCCGTAGCGGCCGGTGATCACGGGAGCGAGGTCGAGTCCGCCCTCCAGGAGGACCGACATCGCGTACCAGGTCTCGAACATCTCGCGGCCGTAGATGCCCTTGATCGTGATCATCGAGGTGACGATCCGGGCCCAGTCGACCGCGAACTCCTCGGTCGGCAGACCCAGTACGGCGATCTTTCCGCCGTGCGTCATGTTGGCGATCATGTCGCGCATGGCCTCGGGGCGCCCCGACATCTCCAGGCCGACGTCGAAGCCCTCGCGCAGCCCCAGCTCCCGCTGTCCGTCGGCGATCTCCGCCCGCGACACGTCCAGCGCCAGGCTGACGCCCATCTTGCGGGCCAGTTCGAGACGTTCCTCGCTGACGTCGGTGATCACGACGTTGCGGGCTCCCGCGTGCCGGGCCACCGCCGCCGCCATCAGACCGATCGGCCCGGCGCCGGTGATCAGGACGTCCTCGCCGACCAGCGGGAAGGACAGGGCGGTGTGCACGGCGTTGCCGAAGGGGTCGAAGACGGCCGCGACGTCCAGGTCGACGGGGACGCGGTGCACCCAGACGTTGGTCGCGGGCAGCGCGACGTACTCGGCGAAGGCGCCGTCGCGGCCCACCCCGAGACCGACGGTGGCGCGGCACAGATGACGGCGGCCGGCGAGACAGTTGCGGCACTTGCCGCACACCAGATGGCCCTCGCCGCTGACCCGGTCGCCGACCTGGACCTCGGTGACGGCACGGCCGGTGTCCACGACCTCGCCGACGAACTCGTGGCCGGCCACGAGCGGTGTCCGGATGGTCCGCCGGGCCCAGCCGTCCCAGGCCCGGATGTGCAGGTCGGTGCCGCAGATACCGGTCCGCAGGACCTTGATCAGTACGTCGCCGGGGCCGATCTCGGGCTCGGGGACGTCGACGAGCCACAGACCGGGCTCCGCCTTCTCCTTGACCAGCGCCTTCACGTCACGGCTCCTGGGGGTGCGCCCCGGCGCCGGGCATGACGAACAGGCCCGTACCGGGGAGAGGGGTGGGATCGCCGATCAATCTGCCGTACCGCGGTGCCCCGGGTCCATCGAGGTTTTCTTAACCACCGCCGCAGCTTTCCTTCACACCCGCACCTCGCCCGGTGCCGCGAACTGAAAGGGTGTGCTCATGACCAATGAGCCAGATATCGACATGGGTCCGGAGCCGGACGCCCTGCCTCGGTGCGGGGAACCCGGACCGGACAGCTGGACCCTGCTGCTGCAGGGTGGCAGTTTCTGCACCCTGCCGCTCGGCCACTCGGGCAGGCACTACGAGCCGGGAGCGCCCCGGACCTGGATCGCCGACGAGTAGCCTCCTCGGCGATCCGCCATGAAGTGCCGCCCCTTTTCCCGGTCACGGGTACGCCTCCCGCCCCTCGATCCGGGCGGCCAGTTCCGCGGCCATCGACTTGATGGTCTCCAGACCGGCCCTGCCCCACGGCCGCGGCTGGACGTCGAGGACGCAGACCGTGCCGAGGGCGATGCCCGAGCGGTCCAGCAGCGGGGCGCCGAGATAGGAGCGGACGCCGTGGTCGTCGACGACGGGGTTCCCGGCGAACCTCGGGTACTCCGTCACGTCCTCGAGGACGAGCCCCTTGCGGCGGACCACCACGTAGGGGCAGAAGCCGTGGTCGCGGGCCGGACGCCGGTCCACCCCGAACAGGGAGGTGTCCGCCGTGGGCCGCGCCGACACATGCAGACCGGCGAAGAACTGCCGGTCCTCGTCGATGAAGTTGACCATCGCGTAGGGCACCGCGGCGACCTCGGCGAGCCGGTCCGCGAAGGCGTCGAAGGCCGGTTCGGCGTACGCGCCGAGCCCCAGGTTCCGCAGCCTGCGCACCCGCTCGGGAGCGTCGGGGTCCTCGGGGGTGAGCAGCAGCCGGCCGACCGGACGCGGCGGGTCGTACGTCACGTGTGGGCTCCGTGGCTCGGGAGCTGCGTCGGTGTGTGGGCGAGGAGGTGCCGGACGAGGGTGAGCAGGGTCTGGACGCCCGAGCTGGAGATGCGCGCGTCGCAGCAGACGACGGGGATCTCCGGGTCGAGGTCGAGGGCGGCGCGCACCTCCTCGGCGTCGTAGCGGTAGGAGCCGTCGAACTCGTTGATGGCGACGATGAAACCGAGACCGCGCTGCTCGAAGAAGTCGACGGCGGCGAAGCAGTCCTCCAGACGGCGGGTGTCGGCGAGGATGACCGCGCCGAGGGCGCCCTCGGAGAGCTCGTCCCACATGAACCAGAACCGCTGCTGACCGGGGGTGCCGAAGAGATACAGCACATGCCGCGGATCGAGGGTGATGCGGCCGAAGTCCATCGCGACGGTCGTCTCGACCTTGTTCTCGATGCCGTCGAGATTGTCGGTTGCGGCGCTCACCGTGGTGAGCAGTTCCTCCGTACTCAGCGGCGCGATCTCGCTCACCGCGCCGACGAAGGTGGTCTTGCCGACCCCGAACCCTCCCGCCACCAAGATCTTCAGTGCGGTGGGAAAGGGGTCAGAGCTGTCGTCGTAGTCCATCGAGCACTGCCTCCAGAAGAGACCGGTCTGTCGGGTTGTGGTGGAAAACCGGGGGCTTGGTGGTGAGGGCCCCGCAGTCGACGAGGTCGGACAGCAGCACCTTGGTGACCGCCGCCGGCAGCTTGAGGTGAGCCGCGACCTCGGCGACCGAGACGGGTGCCCGGCACAGGTCGAGTGCGGTCGCGTGCTCGGGACCCAGATAGCCGAGGGGGGTCGCCCCGGTGGCCATCACCTGGGAGAGGAGATCGAGCGCTGTGGTCGGCCGGGTCCGGCCGTTGATGACGGTGAACGGGCGTACCAGACGCCCGGCGGCGTCGTCGTACAGGGGTCCGTCGCCGGACTCGGACACGTTCAAGGCCTCATCGCGGTGGGCTGGACGGCCTGACGCGGATGGGTGACCAGGTACGGGCGGACGCTCTTGACGAGCATCGCCATCTCGTAGCCGAGGACGGCGGCGTCGGTCTCGCGTCCGGCGAGCACGGCGAGGCAGGTGCCGGAGCCCGCGGTGGAGACGAAGAGCAGGGTCGAGTCCAGTTCGACGACGACCTGGCGGACGTCACCGCCGTCGCCGAAGCGGACACCCGCGCTGCGTCCGAGGGAGTACAGGCCGGAGGCCAGGGCCGCCATGTGGTCGGCGCTGTCCGGATCGAGGCCGTGGACCGACTTCACGAGCCCGTCGCAGGAGAGCAGCACCGCGCTCCTGGTGTGCGGCACGCGCTGGACGAGACCGCTCATCAGCCAGTCGAGATCGGATGCCTGGCCGGTCGGCGCATCGCTCGCCATGGTGGATCGACTCCTTGAGGTGCGTTGGTCTGCGAGAGCGCAGGGGGTGCGGACCGTGGTGGGGGTGGTGAGGGGGCTGGTCATCCGGCCGGTGCGCTCCCGTCCTGCCGGGACGTGCGGTCGTGTGCCGCGTCGAGGGCCGACGGCGGTACGGCTATGGGGGCGGCGCCCGCGGGGTGTCCGCCGAGCGGGTGTCCTCCCTGGGGCCGGGCGTGCGCCGGCGGGGCCGGGGAGCCGGCGGCGGGGCCCGTGTTCGGGTGCCCCGGGGCCGGCCGGCCGGCCGTCGGCTGTCCCATGTCGATGCGGGAGGCGGCGTCGGGGGCGGGGGGTGCGAGGTCCGCGGCGGTCGTGTCCAGCGTGGAGGTGTCCCAGTCGGAGCTCTCCGTCCGACGTGCCTCGGCGAGCCCGATGCCGCGCTGGAAGGCGGCCATCAGCCCCGGGTCGTGGCCCACGTAGTGATCGGGGTCCCGCGAGGGCGTGGGCGCGGGGCCGCCGCGGAGCTGCGGCACGATGTGCTGCTGGGCGCGGCGGCGGGGCAGCTGGGGCTTGCCCATGGTCCCGCGTACGGCACCGCCGGCGCGGGGAGTGGGGGGTGCCCCGGCGTTCTCGTCGACGGCCCGCCGGTCGTCGGGGCGGATGCCGGGGACCGCCTCGGCGGGGTTGGGCCGCTCGCCCCGGGCACCCCGCACGGGCAGCGGGACGTGCCCGCCGCCGCCCCGGCCGGGCGTCTGCTGGCCGCCGGACCGTCCCGGCCCCTGCTGCCGGGGCACGGAGGCGCGCGCCGGGCCCGGGGCGGGGCGGTGGCCGGGCTCGGGGCGCGTGCCGGCCGGACGGGCGGGTTGTGCGGGCGAGGGCCGGCCGGTGGCGGTGCGGTCCGGCTGATCGGCCGCCGGGCGGTCGGCGGCCGGACCGTCGGCCGGGCCGGAGCCGGAGTACCGCTGGGCAGGGGCGGCCTGCACGTGGCGGGGCGTGTCGGGGTGGCGTACGGGGGTGCTCCGCCCGGTGGGTGGCTGGGGCTGCGCGTGGGTCTGGGGCCGGGTCTGCGGCAGGTCGCCGGGCTCGTTGCCGAGGAGGCTCTGCGGGACGACGAACGCGGCCTGGACACCGCCGTAGATGTTGCTCTGCAGCCGGACCTGGATGCCGTGGCGGCGGGCCAGCTGGGAGACCACGAACAGGCCGATGCGGCCGTCCTGGAGAAGGCTGGCGACGTTGACCTGGTCGGGGTCGGCGAGCAGGGCGTTCATCCTGTCCTGCTCGCCGACGGGCATGCCGAGCCCCCGGTCCTCGACCTCGACGGCCAGTCCGGAGGTGACGAGGTTGGCGCGGAGCAGGACCTGGGTGTGCGGGGCGGAGAACACGGTGGCGTTCTCGACGAGTTCGGCGAGGAGGTGGATGACGTCGGCCACCGCGTGCCCGCGCAGGGTGCCGTCGACCGGGGGCACCAGCTTGACCCGGGAGTACTGCTCGACCTCGGCGATGGCGGAGCGCAGCACCTCGGTCATGGAGACGGGGTTGCTCCACTGGCGGCGGGAGACGGCGCCGCCGAGGACGGCGAGGTTCTCGGCGTGGCGGCGGATGCGGGTGGCGAGGTGGTCGACGTGGAAGAGGCCCTTGAGGAGGTCGGGGTCCTCGATCTCGTTCTCCAGGTCGTCCAGGATGGTGATCTCGCGCTGGACGAGGGACTGCAGCCGGCGTGCCAGGTTCACGAAGACTTCGAGCTTCTGTTCGCTGCCCGCGTGGCTGGAGAGCTGGGAGGCCTGGACGACGGCGGTGACGGCGCTGTCGTGGGCCCGGGTCAGGTCGGCGGCGAGCAGGTCGAAGTCGTCGGCGTCCGGGGCGGGCTTGGCGTGCGGGCCGCGCGCGGGCGGCTGGTCGCCGCGCCGGAGCGCTTCGACGAGGGCGCGCAGGTCGTCCTCGCTCCGGCCGCTGACCTGCCGCAGGGCGCCGAGGCGGTCGCGGACGGAGCGAGCGGTGCGGCCGGCGGCCACGGCGCCGATCGCGATACCGGTGAGGGCCACCGCGGCGGTTCCGGCGAGGACCGCCCACAGGGTGAGGCTGGGGCGGGCGCCGCCGGCACGGAAGGTGAAGAGGACGGCGGCACAGGCGCTGAGGGCGACCGCGGTGGGGGGCAGGACCGCGAGGCGCATCAGCTGTGACCGTATGTGGATCTCGGGCAGCGAGGGGACGGCGCGGGGGGCCGATCGTCCGTGCCGCCCGCCCTCACGGCGGTCTGCGCGGGCGGCCGGTGCGCGAAGGTGAGACATCAGCGTCCTCGTACTGGTCCGTCTGGAGCGTGGGGGGATTGCCGCGTCCGGGCGACGTGGGCATGCGCCCTCGCGTGTCGGTCGCGAGAGTCGAAGAATTCAGCCCAGCGTTGCCCGACGGCAACTCACAGTAGTCGCCGATGCGTCATGTGCGGTGCGCAGTTGACAAAGACCTTCACAATGCGTCCCGCTCTGGTATGAGGGCTCGTGCGACAGTCCGATTATTTTTCGGACGGGCGTTCCTCTCATTTTCCTTTTGCGTTTGAATTCCGATCAGAGTCGTTCAGAACAGGTCACCGAAAGACGTCGAGGGCCGGGGAGCGCATTGCTCCCCGGCCCTCGACGTCGATCGAAAAATCACCCTGTCGGGAGAATTCCCGAGCGGATTTCTCAGCTTTCGGCCACCAGGTCCAGCCGGTCCCCCACGGGCGGCCAGGCCGCCCAGCCGCCGGCCGGCTGCCGGGCCACGGCACGCCACCACGGATCCACCGGCGGGGTGCTCCGCGGCTCGAACGGCGCCCCCGGGCGCGGGGCGGCCATCGTGACCCCCGCGTCGTGCGTGGCCCACATCATCCGCTCGCCCGGCTCGGCCCAGGCGTGCATCGCCAGGTTGAACGTCGCCCAGTGGATCGGCATCATCACGCCGCCGGGCTCACCGCCCTGCAGGTCGAGATGGGTCCGCAGCCCCTCTTCGGGAGTCATGTGGATGTCGGGCCAGAACTCGGAGTAGGCCCCGACCTGGATCATCGTGAGGTCGAACGGGCCGTGCTCGGCGCCGATGTCCGCGAAGCCGCCGAAGTACCCGGTGTCGCCGCTGTGGTAGATCCGGTGCTCGTCACCGGCGACGACCCAGGAGGCCCACAGCGTGTGCTGGGTGTTGCGCAGGCCCCGGCCGCAGAAGTGCCGGGCGGGGGTGGCCGTCAGGGTGAGGCCGCCTACCTTCGTCGCCTCCTGCCAGTCCAGCTCGCGGATCCGGTCCGCGCCGACGCCCCAGTGCTCCAGATGGGCGCCGACACCGAGGGGTACGGCGAAGACGGTGTCCGTGCCCGCCAGCTCCTTGATCGAGGGCATGTCCAGGTGGTCGTAGTGGTCGTGCGAGATGACCACCACGTCGACCGGGCCGAGCGCGGCCAGCGGCACCGGCACGGGGTGCAGCCGCCGGGGGCCGGCGAAGGCGAACGGGGAGCAGCGCTCGCCCCAGACGGGGTCGAAGAGCACCCGGTGCCCGTCGATCTCGGCGAGTACGCTCGAATGGCCCATCCACGTGATCCGCAGCCCGCTCGCCGGGGGCGAGGCCAGGTCGGCGAGGGTCGTGGCGTGCACGGGGATGAGCCCCGCGGGGGCCCGCCGCACCCGCTCGTCCTTGCGGAACCAGCTTTTCGCCATCTCCGCGGCGGCGCCGCCGGAGGGACGGATCTGGGCGCCCTCGGGATTCACGAAGACCCCGTTCGCGAAGTGCGGGGATCTGCGGATCCGCTCCATCCGGGCACCGCTCGGGTCCGCGCCGAAGGCGGCGGGCCGCGCTGCGCGCAGCCCCGAGCTGAGAGAACGGGATCCGGAACCGGACACGGCACCTCCTGGTGAATTCGCTCAGGCATCCCATTATGGGGCGCCTCGGTGACGACGCCGGGTCCGACCCGACCCCGCGCGGTGCAATACTGACCAACTATTCAGTAGCTCGATTTGTTCCCGCCGCCCGCATTCTCCGCCCACGTTCCTCCGCCCCGCCGGGCCGACCCGAGGAGTCCCATGACCACGCCCCCGTTCGTGTCCCTGACCTGGACCGACCACGTCACGGGCCGACAGGGCTTCCTCGTGGTGGACCGGCTGGTGCGCGGGGTCTCCAGCGGAGGTCTGCGGATGCGGCCGGGCTGCACCCTCGACGAGGTCGCCGGGCTCGCCCGCGGCATGACCATGAAAGAGGCGTTGCACTACGACCCCGCGAGCCGCTACGTCCCGCTGGGCGGCGCGAAGGGCGGCATCGACTTCGACCCCCGGGACCCTGGGGCGTACGGCGTCCTGGTCCGCTACCTGCGGGCGATGCGCCCGTACATCGAGCACTTCTGGACCACCGGCGAGGATCTCGGGCTCACCCAGGACCTCATGGACCGCGCGGCGGCCGAGGCGGGTCTCGTGTCGACGATCCAGGCGGTGTACCCCCTCCTCGACGACGAGAGCGCCGCCCGGCGGCGCCTCGCGGACGCGTTCGCGGTCCAGGTGGACGGCATCGGCCTCGACGAGCTGGTCGGCGGGTGCGGTGTCGCCGAGTCCGTGCTCACGGCCCTGGACAGGGCCGCCGCGCCGTACGCCGGGACGCGCGTGGCCGTACAGGGCCTGGGCACCATGGGCGGGGCCACCGCCCGCTTCCTCGCCCGCGCCGGGCTCACGGTCGTCGCCGTGGCCGACATCAAGGGCACCCTCACGAACCCGGCGGGCCTGGACGTCGAGGCACTGCTCGCGGCCCGCGACCCGTACGGCACGGTCGACCGCTCGGCGCTGCGGCCCGAGGACCGGGAGGCGCCGGCCGACGCCTGGCTCGCCGCGGAGGCCGACGTCCTGGTCCCCGCGGCCGTCTCCTACGCGATCGACGCCGTCAACGAGCACCGGGTGACCGCCCGGCTCATCGTCGAGGCGGCCAACATGCCCGTCCTGCCGGCGGCCGAGGATGCGCTCGCCCGCCGGGGGGTCACCGTCCTGCCCGACGTCGTGGTCAACTCCGGGACGAACGCCTGGTGGTGGTGGACCCTCTTCGGCGACGTCGGACCCACCGCGGACGAGGCGTTCGCCCACGTCCGCCGCTCCATGCGCGCCCTGGTCGACCTCATGCTCACCCGGGCCGGGGCCGACGGCACGACCCCCCGCGCCGCGGCCCACGCCATCGCCGCCGACCGGGTACCGGCCATCACGGAGAGATTCGGTCGGCACCGCTGAGCGGGGCCGCGGCCGTCCGCGGGCCTGGGTAGGGTTGCCGTGTGGGCAGGGTGCGGTTGAGTGTGGCCGAGCGGCGTGCGGAGCTGCTCCGGGCCACCGTCGGGCAGATCGAGGAGCGGGGCGTCGCGGCGGTGCGGATCGCCGACGTGGCCGCCGTCCTCGGGGTGAGCAACGCCCTGGTGCTGTACCACTTCTCCACCAAGGAAAGACTGGTTGCCGAGGCCTTCCGGTACGCCGCCGAGGACGACCTCGCCCATCTCCGCAAGCTGCTTGGCCGGCGCACCACGGCGCTGCGCCGGCTCCGTGCGGCCGTCCGCTGGTACGCGCCCACCGGCCAGGCCAAGGGCTGGCGGCTGTGGATCGAGGGCTGGGCCGCCGCCGTGCGCGATCCCGCCCTGCGCGAGGTCACCCGCGAACTGGACACCCGGTGGAAGGCCGCCCTCACCGAGGTGATCGAAGCGGGTGTGGCGGCCGAGGAGTTCCGCTGCCCGGACCCCCCGGCGACGGCCCTGCGCCTCACCGCTCTCCTGGACGGCCTGGCCGTCCAGCTGACGGCCTACGGCGGCACCGTCTCGCGCGCCCGGGCCCAGGAATGGGCCGACGAGGCCCTGGCCCACGAGCTGGGCCTGACCCGCGCGTCCCTGACGGCGGCAACCCGCTGAACCCGCGGATCCGGCCCTCGCTGCGACCTGGACTTCTTCGAGGTCAGAGCTTTCAGCAGTCGTGTTGATGACCGACTGCGCGGAGGTCCGTCGGTGCCGGTCGGGTTGCCGACGGACGCGCGGGCTGCCGAGTACGGCGGGGCGCCGTCCGGCACGGAGTCGGCGTGTCACTTCGCCTGGGAGAGCGAGACGGCGTCGGCGCCGGCGGGGAATCGCAGCTGGCCGGTCGTGTCGTGCACGGCTCGCCACACCGTCTCGGCGACGTCGCTCTCCCTGGTGAACAGGTCCTGGCCCGTGAAGTCACCCATGGCCTTCTTCGCCCAGGGTGCGTAGGGCGCCGGGACCAGCTCGTCCAGCGAGGCGCCCTTGGTCGCGTTGGCCGCGAAGTTCGTCGTCAGGCAGGCGCCCGGCTGGACCGTCTTCACCCGCACACCGAACGGCGCGAGCTCGAGCGCGAGGGATGCGGTGAACCCCTCGACGGCCATCTTGCTCGCCTTGTAGACGGCCGAGAGCGGCATGTGCCCCAGCACGACGCTGGAGGTCACGTTGACCACCACGCCGGAGCCACGCTCGCGGAACTGGGGCAGTACCGCCTGCGTCATCGCCATCACGCCGAACGTGTTGGTCTCGAAGACCTCCCGCACTCGGGCCATGGGGGTGCCCTCGAACACACTGATCGAGGGCACGCCCGCGTTGTTGACCAGGACGTCGACGGGGCCCACGGCCTCGAACGCGGCGGTGATGCTCTCGGGCCTGGTCACGTCGAGCTCGACGACGCGGAGCCGGTCCGACTCGGGAAGGACGCCCGGACGCGGCGCCCGCATCGTGGCGATGACGTTCCACCCCTGGGAGTGGAAGTGGAGGGCGGTCTCCCGCCCGTAGCCGGACGAGGTACCAGTGATCAGAACCGTCTTCATGTCGTGCCCCTTCGCGATGTGGTGGGATCCATCCGGGTGGGCAGGCATTTTCCTGCTCCACGGAAGAACCGGTAATCCCATTGAATCGCTCTGACCTGCGGAGATGGTAGAACTATCCTCGCTGCTCCTTGCACGATCCTCCAGCAAGGCCACCTCGCTCAGGGCAGGAGGCCTGCCGGTGCGCGCACGGTCTGACGCAGGCGGGCGGCGTCCTGGCTGGGGGGCGCGCCGAACTGGCGGCGGTACTCTCGGCTGAACTGCGACGGGTTGTCGTAGCCGACGCGCCGGCCGACTCCGGTGACGTCTCCGGGGTGGGTGGCGAGCAGCAGCCGGGCCTCCTGGAGCCTGATCTGCTTCTGGAACTGGATGGGGCTCATCGCGGTCACCGCTTGGAAGTTGCGGTAGAAGGCGGAGACGCCCATGCCGGACTGCCGCGCCACGTCCTCGACCCGGAAGGGCTGCGCGTAGTGCTCGCGGATCCAGCGCACGGCTCGCGAGATGTGGCTGAGGCTGCTGTCGGCCAGGCCGAGCTGGCGAACCGTCGCACCCTGCTCGCCGGTGATCAGACGCCACAGGATCTCGCGCTTGACCAGCGGGGCCAGTACGGCCCGGTCGCGGGGCTCGTCGAGCAGGCGCAACAGCCGGACCACCGCGTCCAGCAGCGCGGCCGGAGCGTCACAGACGGCGATCCCCGACGGCGCGCCCCCGCCGCTCCGGGGGGCGCCTCCGGGCCCGGCCTCGAACAGCAGCTCGGCCACGGCGGACGGTTCCAGGACGAGGCCGAACCCCAGCGCCGGCTGCTCGGGGTCGGCCTGGGTGAACTGCCCCGTGACCGGCAGATCGACGGATGCGACCAGGTACTGCCCGGGGCCGTACGCGAACACCCTCTCCCCCAGGGCGAGGCGTTTGGCGCCCTGCGCGATGACCGCCAGGACCGTGCCGGACATCGAAGGCGCCGGCGGATCAGGGCGGTCGACCTTCGAGATGAGGACGCCGTCGACGGCCGTGGTCCAGTCGGGCCGCGCATGGCGGGCCAGCAGGCTGCGGAGCTCTCCGAGGTACATGCGTCCATTGCAGCACCACTCCGCGCATCGGTTCCCAAGGCCGCGAGGATCGTGCAAGGGCGGACGAGTATCGGTCTAACGTTTCCCCAGGTCAGCACGCTTGAATGGAATCACCGCACTCCACCACCGAAGAGAAGGAGTAGGAATCCATGATTGCTGGCTACGGCTTCGGCGCCACCCTGACCGCCAGGCCCGGTAGGGGCGACCAACTCGTCGACCTGCTGCTGACCGGGCTGAACGAGGGCAGCCCCGGCGCGAGCGAACACTGCCTCGTCTACCTCGTCTCCCGCTCCGCGTCCGACCCCGACGTCATCCACGTCGCCGAAGGCTGGACCAGCGAGGAGGACCACCACCGCGTCTTCGCCGGCAAGGCCGCCCAGGCCATCGTGGCGCAGATCGACCCGCTGCTCGCCAAGGACTCCGAGTACACCGACTTCGTCCCGGTCCGCGGCAGATCCGCCCTCTGACGCCCGACCGTCCCGCCACCGCCCACGAGAGGCAACGACCATGACCACAGCACGCCCCTCCCACGACCCCGAACTGCAGGACCTCCTGGCCGACATGCCGCTGATGTCCCGGCTCAGCCCGGAAGTGCTGGCGCAGGTACGCCCCTTCTCCTCGATGCCCGTCGAACCCCTCCTCGAAGGCCGCGCCATCGCCCGGCGCGAGGTCACCGTCGCGGGTCCGGACGGCACCCCGATCCCCTTGTCCGTCTTCAGCCCCGCGCACAGCGATCGCACCGCCGCCGCACCCTGCGTCTACTGGATGCACGGCGGCGGGATGGTCATGGGCGACCGCTTCGCACAGATCGACATCCCGCTGGAGTGGCTCGACGAGTTCGGCGCCGTCGTGGTCTCCGTCGACTACCGGCTCGCGCCCGAGTCCACCGGCACCGTCCCGGTCGAGGACTGCTACCAGGGACTGCTCTGGATCGCCGACCACGCCGCCGAACTGGGCATCGACCCGACCCGGATCATCGTCGCGGGCGCCAGCGCGGGCGGCGGCCTCGCCGCCGGCGTCACCCTGCTGGCCCGCGATCTCGGCACCCCGGCGATCGCCGGCCAAGTCCTGATCGGCCCCATGCTCGACCACCGCAACACCACCACCTCCAGCCTCCAGTACGCGAACGAGCCCGGCGTCTGGACCCGCGAGATGAACGGATTCGGATGGCGCTGCCTCCTCGGCGACCTCACCGACGAAGAGATACCCGCATTCGTCTCCCCCGCCCTGGCCGACGACCTCGCGGGCCTGCCGACCACCTACATCGACGCCGGCTCCGCCGAGGTCTTCCGCGACGAGGACACCGATTACGCCACCCGCATCTGGGCGGCCGGCGGCCAGGCCGAACTCCACGTCTGGGCAGGCGGCTTCCACGGATTCGACGCCCTCTACCCGCAGGCACACATCTCGGCCACAGCCCGCCGAACCCGCACCGACTGGCTCGCCCGACTCCTGCTCACGAGCCCCGCCACGTAGGTGAGGTCGACGAGTTTCGGTCGTGTGCTTCAGCCTTGTTCAAGACCTCCTCCGAGCGAACCCACGGGCCCGCCCGTGTGCACACCGGGAAGTTATCTGACTAGAGTCAGAGAATGGATCGTACGGAGATCGATCAGGTGCGGCGGTTCAACCGCACCGTCACCGAACGCCTGGGCGTGCTGCACGACCATTACCTGGGCCAGGACCGGCCCGTCGGCGAGGCACGGCTGCTCTGGGAGATCGGCGAGCAGGGCCAGGACGTTCGGCGGTTGCGCGAGCGCCTCGGGCTCGACTCCGGTTACGTCAGTCGCCTGTTGCGTTCTCTGGAGACCGACGGCCTGGTGACGGTGGAGCCGCAGCCCCGGGACAAGCGGGTGCGTACTGTCCGGCTCACCGACGCGGGCCGTGCGGAGCGCGCCGCACTGGATCGCCGCAGCGACGAGCTGGCCGGCCGCCTTCTGGAGCCCCTCAACACCGGCCGGCGCACCCGGCTGGTGGCCGCCATGGCCGAGGTCGACCGCCTGCTGACCGCCGCGACGGTCGCACTGGACGGTGTGGACCCGGACCACCCCGATGGCCGGCACTGTTTGCGGTCCTACTTCACCGAGCTGCAGGAGCGCTTCGAGGCCGGCTTCGACCCTGCGCGGAGCCTGCTGCCCGATGCGGGCGAACTTCGGCCGCCGCACGGGCTGTTTCTGGTAGCCCGGCTGCATGGCGAGCCCGTCGGCTGCGCGGGTCTGAAGCTGCCGCCCGGCGCCCCGGCCGAGGTCAAACGCATGTGGGTCGCGCCTCGCGCCCGGGGCCTCGGCCTCGGGCGCCGGTTCTTGGCCGAGCTGGAGGCTGAGGCCGCCCGGCGCGGTTTCGACGTGCTGCGCCTGGACACCAACAGGGCTCTCGGCGCCGCGATCGGCCTGTACCGCTCCTACGGCTTCGAGGAGGTCGCCGCCTTCAACGACGAGCCTTATGCCCACCACTGGTTCGAGAAGCGGATCACCACGGCGTCGTCGGAGTGAGGGTTCCGACGGCCTTCGTGGCGCATCGCGGTCCTCTCGTCGAGTCCGAAGACCTCCGCGAGGCACCGCACCCGACGCGGCCCCGGCCACGGGCCCGCATCAGATGCGGCCGACCGTCGGACGCACCCCGGTCAGGCCACCGCCCCGATCCGCACCCTGATGTCGTCCGGCGACAGGTGCCCCTTCGCCGAGACGTGGTCCCCGGAGGACTCTCCCCGCAGCCGCCGCCCGATCCACGGCACGAGGTACTCCCGCGCCCACTGGATGTTGTCCCGCCGCATCTCCAGCGTGCCGCGCGGCGGCAGCGGGGGCCACGGCTGGTCCGGGTCGGCGGGGATGCCGACGCCCAGCACCTGCCCGGCCCGCAGGGCGACCCTGGTGTGCCCCTCCGGGGACAGGTGCAGGCGGTCGAGGTCCCAGGCCCGCCGGTCCTGCACCGTCTTCAGGGACCACAGGTCCAGCACCGGACACCTGTACCGGTCGGCGATGGCCCGCACATGCAGGTTGTACGTGGCGATCTTGCCGCGCAGATGCCTCAGCACGGGCACGTCACGGGTGTCGAACCCGGTGGTCACCATGACCGTGCCGACCGCCGACGTGAGCCTGGCCACCGCGCGCTCGAACCGCTCGGCGACCTCGTCGGGGTCGGTGCCCGGCCGGATGATGTCGTTGCCGCCCGCGCAGAAGGAGATCAGATCCGGCGCGAGTTCCAGTGCCCTCGGCACCTGGTCCGCCACGATCTGGTCGAGGAGCTTTCCCCGCACGGCCAGGTTGGAGTAGTCGAAGTCGCCCTCGGGCACCCGGTCCGCGAGGAGCACGGCGAACCGGTCGGCCCAGCCCACGAACCGCCCGTCGGGTCCGGGATCGCCGACGCCCTCGGTGAAGCTGTCCCCCAGCGCCACGTACGACCCGATCATCGTTCTGCTGTCATTCGAATCGTCTGCCACATCGGCCCATGATTCACCTTCACATGTGACCTACGCGACCGTAATAAGGGCTTGACGACCGGTGAGATAGACCACGCGTCAAGTGTTGGTCAACCCGGAATACCGCAGGTCGGGGCGGCGGCACCTCGCCCTCCCCGAGTCCGCTCCCCCTCCCCGCCCCCTCAAGGGCGACCGCGCAACCTCCACACCCGGAAGTCCTCGATCCGGAAATGGCTCCAGGTGGTGCGGAAGGCGAAGTGCCCCTGGGTGTACGGCGCGGGATCCAGGTAGTCGAACACCAGCCGGCCGTTGTTCCACCACCGCACCGTCGACCCGTCGGACTCGATCCGCACATGGTGCGGCGCGTTCGCGACGAGCAGCGGCTCGGTGTAGTCGTGGATCAGCGGCCGCACCCCCGGCTCACCGACGTACCGGCGCAGGCGGGTCGTCGTGTTCGTGTTGGCGCCGTACCCGACGTAGTACGTCTTCAGGTGGTCGTACTCGGCGAGAGCGCCCGCGCGCGGGGTGGCGAACAGATCTCCGGGCGAGCGCACGTCGACGGCGTTCCAGAAGTTGTTGAGGTCGGAGACCCGGTCGTTGGCCCCGCCCGCCGAGACCGGGGTGGCCGTGTACTCGACGGCGTACGGCCCCTCCAGCCGCCGCCGGAACCAGACCGTGGCCCCGGCCGGCACGTCGACCTCCAGCACACCGCGCGAGGCCGTGACCTCCCCGCCTCGCTCCAACTCCACCGCCCAGCACCCGAGTCCGTGCCGGAAGTCGTCGGCGGCGATCAGCCGGCCCCGGCGCCCGGGGGCGTGCGCGGTCGCCGTCCCGGCCGGGCCGAGCGCCGCGAGGGCGGCACCGGCTGCGAGAACCCCGAAGGATCTGCGGGTGGTCATGACACTCCTGTCCGTCGACGACGCGCCACGGGACATGGGCTCCCCGAGCAGAAAGCGCTTACGGAGATCACTGTGTCCTCCCGGTCACCCCCCGTCGAGGCCTCCACCGGCCATGCCACGCAACCGCAACACGGGCTCGCGACAGGGCTCGGAGCAGGGCTCGTGACACGCGCTCGCGACCCGGGACCGCCATGCGGGGTCGGCCCCACGCCCGGGACGCCGAAGGCCGGCCCCGCGGGAGCGGGGCCGGCCTTCGGCGTCATCGAGGAGCGGCGCCTCAGACGCTGACGCCCTTCGAGCGGAGGTAGGCCAGCGGGTCGAGGTCCGAGCCGTAGGAGGGAGTGGTGCGGATCTCGAAGTGCAGGTGCGGCCCGGTGACGTTGCCGGTCGCGCCCGAGAGGCCGATCTGCTGACCGCCGCTCACGGACTGCCCCGCGGAGACGGAGATCGAGGAGAGGTGGGCGTACTGGGCGTAGTAGCCGTCGGCCAGCCTGATGACGACCTGGTTGCCGTACGCACCGCCCCAGCCGGCGGAGACGACGGTGCCCGCGCCCACGGCCTTGAGGGGGGTGCCGGTCGGGGCCACGAAGTCGACGCCCGTGTGGTAGCCGCTGGACCACATGCTGCCGGCGGTCTTGTACGCGGTGCCCACGGTGGCACCCTGGATGGGCAGGCTGAAGCCGGAGCCGTTGGCCGAGGAGGACTGGCCGTTCGACGTGGAGGCCGACGCCTGGGTGTCCTTGGACTCCTGCTTCGAGGGGCCGGAGGACTTCGGCGACTGCGACGACTCGGACGGCTCGACGGCCTTCGACGACTGGGACAGCTGCGGCTTCGACGACTGCGGCGTACCGCCCGCGGCCGGCCCGCCGACGGACAGCTTCAGGCCCGGGTGGATCAGCGACGGGTCGGAGCCGATCGCCGCGCGGTTGTCCGAGTAGAGGCGCTTCCAGCCTCCCTCGACGTCCTGCTCGTCCGCGATCTTCGCCAGATAGTCGCCGACCTTCACCGAGTAGGTTCTGGCCGTCTTCTTGGTGGCGGTCCGCTCGGCCTGAGCGGTCTTCTCGGCCTGGGCGATCCGCGCGCCCGCCTCGGCCGCGGCCCGCTCGGTGGTGATGGTGGCCGTCTTCTCGGACACACCGGACACGGCGGTCGCCGGGGTGGCGGCCTGGGCGCCGGCGGCTCCGATCAGCGGCAGTGCGAGCGCCGCGCCACCGGTCCCGGCGGCGGCGATGGAGCGGGTGAAACGCTGGGACTTGGGACGGCGGTGCTTACCCCTCGCGGGCATGGCGAATTCCTCTCCGGCGCCTGCGAGGTGAGCTGTCGGGTGCGGACTGGAGATGTCCGGCCGTGCTCGCGCACGGCTTGACCCCTAGCTTGTTCCGGAGACCGGAACAGGCGGTGATTCCTGTGGGTCCCCCGCTCCTGCCGTGGATCGGTTCGGTGTGCGGCTCCGGTCGGCGGCAGGATTGGGCGTCCGTCCGGATTGACGCCGAACGTAAGCGACTTGTGCCCATAGAGACAACCATGGGGACTTACTGTGCGTCTTCCTACGTGATCCTTACATCAAAGCACCCTCACGCTCCGTAAAAGACCGGTCGTGCCCCTTTCCCAACCGCCCTGGAATCGTGCGCGAATTACGTGCACATGGCGACAGCGGAACGTCACGAATATGACGCTGCTCACGCCCCTACGTGCCAGTAGGCTTTATTCCAGGGCTTGTTGGAATCAAGGCTGCATTTCGGACGGATCACTCAGATGCGACGCAAGCGGATAACCTTCGCATCGAAGTCGCCACGCAGGCCCGTCGACAGCCCGTGGTGCACCAGCACGGCCCCTCGGTGGACTTCGCCCGTTTCGCGGCACTCGTATGCTTCTGCCGGGTCCAGGCCGCGCAGCCGGAGCGGGGCCGGCGGCTCGCCGTAGTGCTGGGCCTGGAGGCACGCCAGGACCACCACCTCGTCACCGTGGACGTACTGCACGGCACTTAGCCCACCCGTCGGCGGCCGCAGCCGGTACAGATCACCGCGCTGCACGACGGGCCGGATCTGCTTGTACAGCTCGACCCACTCCCCCGCCTCGGCCAGCTCCTCCTCCGTCCACTCGGTGAGGTCGCCGCCGACCCCGAGCACACCCGCCATGGCACTGACGAAGCGGAACCGCAGGGAGCTGACGCGGCCGTTGAGCTGGTTGTTCGGGCTGTCGGTGACCCATGCGGCCATGGTCCGGGCCGGGTGGATCTGGCTGAAGCCGTGCTGGATGGCGAGCCGGTCGAGCGGGTCGGTGTTGTCCGACGTCCAGACCTGGTCGGTCCGGGCCATCACCCCGAGGTCGATGCGGCCGCCGCCTCCGGAGCACGACTCGAAGGCCACCCCCGGGTGCGCGGCCCGCAGCCGGTCCAGCAGGGCGTAGTAGGCGTGCACGTGTTCGACCCACAGCTTCTGCGGATACGGCTCGCCGGGCCAGCCGGCATCCGTGAAGCAGCGGTTGAAGTCCCACTTCACATAGTCGATCGGCGCACTGGACAGCAGCGTGTCCAGTTTCTCCCAGAGGTATTCCTGGACGTCCTCGCGCGCGAGGTTGAGGACGAGCTGATTGCGCAGCTCCGTCCTCTTTCGACCCGTTTGGAACTGAGCCCAATCGGGATGCGCCCGGTACAGCTCGCTGTCCGGGTTGACCATTTCGGGCTCGACCCAGATACCGAACTGCATACCGAGGGCGTGCACTTCGTCGGCCAGGGGCTTGAGACCCTGCGGGAAGCGGTCCGGATTGGGCGTCCAGTCGCCGAGGCCGGCCCGGTCGCTCGTCCGCGCCCCGAACCAGCCGTCGTCCACGACGAACAGCTCGACCCCGATGGCCGCCGCACGCCGCGCGAGCGCGCCCTGCTGCTCCTCGGAGATGTCGAACTCGGTGGCCTCCCAGGAGTTGAAGAGCACCGGCCGGTCCTGGTCCGCGTGCGGGATGACGTACGTCCGCTGGTACGCGTGCCAGGCGCGGCTCGCGCCGCCGTGGCCGCCGTCGCTCCACAGTCCGGCGAAGACGGGCGTGGTGAACGTCTCGCCCGTCTCCAGCCGGAGCAGACCGGACTCGTCGTACCCGGCGCCACCGGTGATCTGCACCCGCGCGTCCGGCAGCTGGGCGACCGCGATCCGCCAGGACCCCGACCAGCCGAGGGCGCAGCCGTAGACCTCGCCGTGCTCCTCGGTGGCGTCGGTGTCCAGGGCGACCCAGGGCAGGTGCTGGTGCCCGGTGTGGCCGCGCCGGCTGCCGATGACCTTCTCCCCGTAGGTGAGGTCGGCGCGCACGAGCCGGGACTCGGCCGCCCACCGTCCGTGCAGCTGGGACAGCCGCCAGGTCTCCTCCGCGCGGGTCGGCAGCGTCCAGGTCGCCGAGTCGGCCCGCAGCAGTTCCACCGCCGGCCCGTCGTTGACCAGGGTCACCCAGCGCTCGATCACGTCGTCGCGCAGCCGGTAGTGCAGCGTGATCCCGAGCCCGCCGTCGGCGAACCGCAGCCGCAGCTCGTCACCGTCGGCCTCGTACTCCCGGAAGGTCCACTCGGTGCCGCGCCGCTCGTCCGTGCGCACGGACAGGGCGGGCCGGGTGAAGCGGGGGCCGCCCTCGACGGGGTACTCCTCGTGTCCGTCGACCGGGGCCTCGAACGGCCAGTACGGCAACCGCTGCCGGGCGGCCAGCTCCTCGGCGTCGGCCAGCGCGATCCGCGGGCCCCAGTGCAGGTGCAGGAGTTCGCCGTCGTCCGTGAGCCGCAGGGCATAGCTGCTCCTGGGCCCGGTGAGAATCCAGGTCCGGCCGTCTGCGCCGATTTCCAACATCAAGCCCTCACAGATTCGATCAGGTGCGATCAAGCGGCAACATCATCGCAGGTCGGTCCGTGTGCTCGACGGGACCTGTGGACAACCGCGGACGAGGGCGCCGCGCCCCCTGTGGACAACTCAGGGGGCCGCACACCCATGTCGTATCGTCGAGGGCGCGCCTCAGTGCGGAGTGCGTGCCCGCCGGCGATCGCCGCCGACGGCCGGATGGGAGGGAGCCCCAGTGACGCAGCAGATCCCGTCGACCGAGCCCGAGCTGACCGGAGTGCGCAACTTCCGCGATGTGGGGGGTCTGCCGACGGTGGACGGCCGCCGCGTGCGTCACGGGGTCCTGTTCCGCAGCGGGCACCTCGCGCACGCCACCGACGAGGACGCCGCGTTCCTCGCCTCGCTCGACCTGCACACGATCTTCGACTTCCGCAACGCGGCCGACCAGAAGCTGGAGGGGCCGGACATCCCGCTCCCCGGCGTGGTCAATGTGAACCTGCCGCTGAGCGACCCGGCCGACGGTGCCGAGTTCTGGAAGATGGTCCGGGACGGCGACCTGGACCAGCTGCGCGCGCTGCTGGGCGACGGCAGGGCGGCCGGCCGGATGACCGCCTCCTACCGCAAGATGATCAAGGAGCGTACGGCCGAGCACTCCCGCGTCCTGCACGCGCTGGCCGAGGACAGTGTGCCCGCGCTGATGCACTGCGCGGCGGGCAAGGACCGCGCGGGGCTCTCCGTCGCCGTCACGCTTCTCGCCCTCGGCGTCGAGCGCGAGGCCGTGCTCGCCGACTACCTGGAGTCGAACGCCAAGCACCGCCGCTACAAGGTGCACCGCAGCAGCACCTCCGAGAGCGCCTGGTCCCCGGAGATCATGGAGCTGCTGAGCCCCCTCTTCGACGCCCGCGCCGAGTACCTCCAGGCGGCCTTCGACACCCTGGAGGAGACCTGGGGCGATGTCGACACCTATCTGGAGCAGGGCCTGAAGCTGACCCCGCAGACCCGCGAGCGGCTGCGCGAGCGCCTGCTCGACTAGGACCGCGCCGGATCGGGCCGGATCGGCCCGGCGGCTACTGCCGGGCGCCCAGTTCGAACAGCAGATAGATGAAGGCCGCGAAGACGTGGCCGACCGCGATGTAGACGATCAGTCGCACCCACAGGGCGCGGGGGAACTTCTCTTCCAGGTCGGTCATGGTGTCTCTCCGGGAGTGGTCGGCCCGAGGCACAGCGCGGCGGCCGGGCTCTGCAACAGGGTGTGGACGAACAGGAGATCGGCGCCGTCCTGGTCGGCGGCGGCGATGCGGTGCGGGGTCAGCGAGTCGAAGTGGGCGCTGTCACCGGGCGCGAGCAGATGCGCGGTGTCCCCGAGGCGCAGGCGCAGCCGCCCGGTCAGGACGTAGAGCCATTCCTCCCCGGGATGCACGCGCACGATGTCGCCCTGCGAGCCGTGCGGCACATGGACACGCAGTGCCTGCATCCCGCGCCCGGGCGCGCCCGCCTGCCAGTACGTCCAGCCGCCGGCCCGGGTGGGCTCCGTGTCGGTGGCGCGCAGGACGGCGTCCCGCTCGGCGACGGACTCACCGAGGAGCTCCGAGACCGTCGTACCGTAGACGCGGGCCAGCGTGAGCAGCATCGGCAGCGAGGGCTGGCGCCGGCCGGTCTCCAGCCGGGAGAGGTGCGCGGGCGAGAGGCCGGCGGCGCGGGCCGCTGCCTCCAGGGTGAGGGAGGCCCGGCGGCGCAGGGCCCGCAACTGCGGTGCGACGGCGGGCAGTGTCTCGTCCGCCGGGGGCTCGGGAGGGTGCGTACCCTCGGAGGGGCTCATGCCTCCATTCAGCCGGATTTTTGCCTCAGCGGCAAATTCCTTGCCTCAGAGGCAAAGAGCCCAGCCTCCGCCCACCGGCCACACCCGCCACACCCGCCGCACCTCCACTGCCGTACTCCACCGGGCTGTTCACTAACGGTTGGCCACCGCCTGTTTCACCAGCGTCTTTCCGAAGTCCCACATGAGCCCGCCCCCGCTGTGCGCGTCGTCCATGACCTCGGTGAACGCCTCGACGAAGCGGTCCACCTCGCGCTCCCCGATGGTCAGGGGCGGGATCAGCTTGATCACCTCCAGATGGTCGCCGGAGACCTGGGTGAGGATGCGGTGCCGGCGCAGCAGCGGTACGACGACCATCTGGGCGAACAGCCCCTTGCGGGCCGCCTGGAGCATCGTCCAGCGGCTGCGCAGCTTCAGCGACCTCGGCCTGCCGAACTCGATGCCGATCATCAGTCCCCGGCCGCGTACGTCGCTGAGCAGCTCGTACTTGTCGACCAGCGCCGAGAGCCGGGCCTTCAGCAGGTCGCCGGTGGCCCGGGCGTTCGCCACGATCCGCTCGTTGTCCATCACGGAGAGGACGGCGAGCCCGGCGGCCATGGCCTGGGCGTTGGAGCCGAAGCTCGCCGAGTGCACGAGCACGCGGTCCATGGACGAGTAGACCTTCTTGAAGATCCACTCCTTGCCGAGGGTGGCGCCGACCGGCACATAGCCGCCGGAGAGCGCCTTCGCCACGCACACCAGATCGGGTTCGACCCCGTCCTCGTGCTGGTGGGCGTAGAAGTCCCCGGTGCGGCCGAGCCCGGTCTGCACCTCGTCGACGATCAGCAGCGCGCCCTGCGCGTGGAGCAGTTCGCGGGCCGCGCGCAGATAGCCGGGCGGCGCCTCGTGCACCCCCTTGCCCTGGACGGGCTCGACGACGAGGGCGGCCACATCGCCCTTCTTCAGCTCCCTCGCGAGCGCGTCGAGGTCACCGAGCGGTACGGCCGTGTCGGGCAGCAGCGGTGCGAAACCGTCCCGGAAGCCGTCCTCGCCGTTGACCGAGAGCGAGCCGGTGGTGAGCCCGTGGAAGGCGTGGTCGCAGTAGAGGACCCGTGGCCTGCCGGTGGCGTACCGGGCGAACTTCAGCGCGGTCTCGACGGCCTCCGTGCCGCTGTTGCCGAAGAACACCCGGTCCAGGTGGGGACTGTGGGCGAGCAGCTTCTCGGCGAGCAGGCCGGGCAGGGGCTGGCAGTCGAACCGGGTCAGGTCGGCGAGCTGGGCGTCGAGCACGTCGTGCAGCGCCTTGCGGACCACGGGGTGGTGGCGGCCGAGCCCCATCACCCCGAACCCGGCGAGCATGTCCAGGTAGTCGTTGCCGTCCGCGTCCCAGAAGTAGGCGCCCTCGGCCCGCTCGTAGACCTTGTCGAAGCCGATGGTGTGCAGCATCCGCGGGAGCTGGTGGTTGAGGTGCCGGGCGTGCAGCTCGTAGCGCTCGGCGCCGCGTTCGGCCAGGAGTCTGCCGAGGTCGAACTCCTCGGTGGCGGCGGGTTCCAGGGTGGTCATCGTGGGTGCTCCTCGGACGGCCCGGCCACGCAAGGACCGGCCACGGACGGCTGGGCCGGGGACGGCTGGGCCGGGGACGGCTGCGCCGGGGACGGCTGGGCCGTGCGAGGACCGGCCACGGACGGCCGGACCTCCGAGGGCCCGGCCCCGGACAGGTCCCCCTTCGCCGCCTCGTCGCCGGCGGTCAGCGAGGCGCTGATCCGGCCGGCGATGTCGACTGGCGTCAGCCCCAGGTCGGCCAGCACCTCCCCGCGCTTGGCGTGCGGGAGGAACCGCTCCGGAATCCCGAACCGTCGTACCGGCACGTCGACCTCGGCGTCGCCCAGGGCGAGGGCGACCGCCGAACCGACCCCGGCGGCCCGGCTGTTGTCCTCCACGACGGCCACCAGCCGGTGCGCGCCGGCGAGCCCGGGCAGCGCGGGGTCGACGGGCTTGACCCAGCGCGGGTCGACGACGGTGCAGCCGATGCCCCGCGCCCGGAGCAGCTCGGCGGCTCCCAGACACACCGGCGCCATCACGCCGACGGCGACCAGCAGGACTTCCGGGTCCCCCGGTGTGTCGGAGCGGTGCAGGACGTCCATGCCGCCCACCCGCCCCAGGGACGGGATCTCCGGCCCCACGGACTCCTTCGGGAACCGGATCAGCGTGGGGGCGTCGTCCACCGCGACGGCCTCCCGCAGCTGGGTCCGCAGCTGCTCGGCGTCGCGCGGGGCGGCGATCCGCAGCCCGGGGACGACCTGGAGGACGGACATGTCCCACATGCCGTTGTGCGACGCGCCGTCGACGCCGGTCACCCCGGCGCGGTCCAGCACGAAGGTGACCCCGCACCGGTGCAGTGCCACGTCCATCAGCAGTTGGTCGAAGGCCCGGTTGAGGAAGGTCGCGTAGACGGCCACGACGGGGTGCAGGCCGCCCGTGGCGAGGCCGGCCGCCGACACGGTGGCGTGCTGCTCGGCGATCCCGACGTCCCACACCCGGTCGGGGAACTTCTCCGCGAACCTGCCGAGCCCGACGGGGTGCAGCATGGCCGCCGTGATCGCCACGACGTCCTCGCGTTCGTCCCCGATCCGGACGATCTCGTCGCCGAAGACCGAGGTCCAGGAGGGTCCGCCGGCCGGCGCGAGCGGCTCGCAGGTCAGGGGGTCCATCACGCCGACCGTGTGGAAGTGGTCCTCCTCGTCGGCGAGCGCGGGCTCGTACCCCCGGCCCTTCTGCGTCAGACAGTGCACCAGGACGGGGCCGTGGAAGCGCTTGGCCCGGCGCAGCGCCGACTCGACGGCCCCGGTGTCGTGTCCGTCGATCGGGCCGACGTACTTCAGGCCCAGGTCCTCGAACATGCCCTGCGGCGCGAACGCGTCCTTGAACCCCTTCTTCGCGCCGTGCAGCGCCTCGTAGACCTCCTTGCCGACGACCGGGGTGCGCAGCAGCACCTCCTTGCCCCACGCGAGGAACCGCTCGTATCCGTCGGTCGTGCGCAGGGTGGCGAGGTGGTTGGCGAGGCCGCCGATGGTGGGTGAGTACGAGCGCTCGTTGTCGTTGACGACGATGATCAGCGGTCGGTCCTTGGCGGCCGCGATGTTGTTGAGCGCCTCCCAAGCCATGCCTCCGGTGAGCGCGCCGTCGCCGATCACCGCGACCACGTGTCCCCGCTCCCCCCGCACCTGGCGGGCCTTGGCGAGGCCGTCCGCCCAGCCGAGGGCGGTGGAGGCGTGGCTGTTCTCGACGATGTCGTGCTCGGACTCCTCGCGCGAGGGATAGCCCGACAGGCCACCCTTGCCGCGCAGTTTGGAGAAGTCCTGACGACCGGTCAGCAGCTTGTGCACATAGCTCTGGTGACCGGTGTCCCAGACGATGCGGTCGGTCGGCGACTCGAAGACCCGGTGGAGCGCGATGGTCAGTTCCACCACCCCCAGGTTGGGCCCCAGGTGACCGCCGGTCCTGGCGACCGCGTGCACCAGGAACTCCCGGATCTCCTCGGCCAGTTCCCCGAGTTCCGCCTCGGTCAGCACCTTCAGGTCGCGCGGTTGCCGGATGCTCTCCAGAATCGTCACGTCGGGCCCCCTCTCGATCCGTGCTCTCTCAGCCCGTGTTGTCAGCTCACGGTGACCGCCGGTTCCCCCGACGCGACGCCGTCCCGTTCCATCCGTTCGGCGATCTTCATCGCCTCGTCGATGAGGGTCTCCACGATCTTCGACTCGGGCACGGTCCTGATGACCTCGCCCTTCACGAAGATCTGCCCCTTGCCGTTGCCGGAGGCGACTCCCAGGTCCGCCTCCCGCGCCTCGCCGGGCCCGTTGACGACGCAGCCCATGACCGCGACCCGCAACGGGACCTCCATGCCCTCCAGCCCGGCGGACACCTCGTCCGCCAGCCGGTACACGTCGACCTGCGCCCGTCCGCACGAGGGGCAGGAGACGATCTCCAGCCGCCGCTGCCGCAGGTTCAGCGACTCCAGGATCTGGATGCCGACCTTGATCTCCTCGACCGGCGGGGCGCTCAGCGACACCCGGATCGTGTCGCCGATCCCCTCGCCGAGCAGCGCCCCGAAGGCGACGGCCGACTTGATGGTGCCCTGGAAGGCGGGTCCGGCCTCGGTCACCCCGAGGTGCAGCGGGTAGTCGCAGCGGGCGGCCAGCTGCCGGTACGCCTCGACCATCACGACCGGATCGTTGTGCTTGACCGAGATCTTGATGTCCCGGAAGCCGTGCTCCTCGAACAGCGACGCCTCCCACAGCGCGGACTCCACCAGCGCCTCGGGCGTCGCCCTGCCGTACTTCTGGAGCAGCCGCCGGTCGAGCGAGCCGGCGTTGACCCCGATCCGGATCGGGGTGCCGTGGTCCTTCGCCGCCCGCGCGATCTCCTTGACCTTGTCGTCGAACTGCTTGATGTTGCCCGGATTGACGCGAACGGCGGCACAGCCGGCCTCGATCGCCGCGAACACGTACTTCGGCTGGAAGTGGATGTCCGCGATCACCGGGATCTGCGACTTGCGGGCGATGGCGGGCAGCGCGTCCGCGTCGTCCTGCGTGGGGCAGGCGACGCGGACGATCTGGCAGCCGGACGCCGTCAGCTCGGCGATCTGCTGCAGGGTGGCGCCGATGTCCGACGTACGGGTCGTCGTCATCGACTGGACCGACACCGGGGCCCCGCCCCCGACCGCCACCGAGCCGACCCGGATGCCGCGCGACACGCGCCGCTCGGCGATCGGCCGGACCGGTACCTCGGGCACACCCAGCGACACGGCGCTCATCACGTCACCCCTGGTTTCCTTGGTTCCCGGAGACGGTCTCGCGCAGGGCGCGCAGGGACTCCTTCAGCGAGCCCATGGTGGCGAGGACGGCGGTCGGCTCGTAGCCGCAGTGCGCCATGCAGTTGGCGCAGCGCGGGTCCTTGCCCCGGCCGTAGGCGTCCCAGTCGGTGTCCTCGATCAGCTCCCGGTACGTGGTGACGTAGCCGTCGCTCATCAGGTAGCAGGGCTTCTGCCAGCCGAACAGCGAGTAGTTGGGGATCGCCCACGCCGTGCACGGGAAGTCGACCCTGCCCTCCAGGAAGTCGAGGAACAGGGGCGAGTGGTTCAGGCGCCAGCGGCGGCGGTTGCCGCCCGCGAACGCCTTCTTGAACAACTCGCGGGTCTGCTCGACACCGAGGAAGTGCTCCTGGTCGGGGGCCTTCTCGTAGGCGTAGGCGGGGGAGATCATCATCTCGTCGACCTGGAGGTCGTCGTTGAGGAAGTTGAGGACCTCGATGATGGTCTGCGGGGTGTCGGTGTTGAAGAAGGTCGAGTTGGTCGTGACCCGGAAGCCGCGCTTCTTGGCCTCCTTGATCGCGGCCACGGCCTCGTCGAACACTCCCTCCTTCGCCACCGACTCGTCGTGCCGCTCCCGCAGCCCGTCGATGTGGACGGCGAACGCGAAGTACGGCGAGGGCTTGAACTTCTCCATCTTCTTGCGCAGCAGCAGGGCGTTGGTGCACAGGAAGACGTACTTCCTCTTCGCCACCAACTGCCGCACGATCTCGTCGATCTGGGGGTGCATCAGCGGTTCGCCGCCGGCGATCGACACCATCGGCGCTCCGGACTCCAGGACGGCGCCCACGGCCTGCGCCACCGGCATGCGCTGCTTGAGCACGCCCGCCGGGTGCTGGATCTTGCCGCAGCCCTCGCACTTGAGGTTGCAGGCGTAGAGCGGTTCCAGCTCGACGATCAGCGGGAACTTCTCCCGCTTGCGGAGCTTCTGTTCAGCGAGATACGTCGCCACCTTGATGGACTGGCGGAGCGGCATGGCCATCTGGCTCACCTCCTGGGGAGCAGCAAGGAACGGTGCCATTCGTAGTAAGCGGGAAGGACGGCACGAAGGACGCGGAAAGCCGATATTCCACCGCGTACCGTGCCGATCCGGACCAGTTCATGCTCTGGAGCGTCCACGACCACCCGGACGGCCGCAACCGGGCGTGCGCCCGATCGCACGGCGCAGTGGAGCGTGACGGCGGACTCCATGTCGACCGCGAGTGCGCCGGTCGCGTGGAGAGCGGACCGTTCCTGACCGCGTACGACGTGGTCGGAGCCGGTGAGCGGGCCGGTGTGGACCGCGCGTCCGGGCACGGCGCGCCGCAGTTCCTCGACCAGGCGCCGGGAGGAGACGCAGCGGGTGACGGCGTCGCCGGGGCCCCAGGTCTCCTCGGCGACGACCAGGTCGCCGGGCCGCATGCCCGGCGCGAGTCCGGCGCAGAACCCGGTGGCCAGCACGGCCGCGTCACGCAGCCCCGGGCCGGCGAGGGCCCGGGTGACGGACCGCTCGGCGGCCCTCGGCCCCATGCCGGTGCGCAGGACGGTGACGGGTCCTCCGGCGCCGCCCCGGTCGCGGCCGCGCAGGGCGAGCCGTTCGATGCCGAGCGCGCAGGCGATCAGCAGCGGGGCCGGGGCGGAGGACGCGGTCATCAGCGTGTCCCGGGCTTCAGGACGGCCGGCTCGCCGTGGACGTAGCGGCCGAGCGCGGTGAGCGGGAAGACCTGCCGGTAGAGGTGGTAGTTGATCGAGAAGTCCCAGGGGAAGCCGGTGCCGGTGAAGTACGGCTCGTCCCAGGAGCCGTCCTCCCGCTGGGTCCGGGCCAGCCACGCGACGCCGCGTTCGGTGGCCTTGCCGTCCCGCTCCCCCGCCGCGAGCAGCGCGAGCAGCGCCCACGCGGTCTGGGAGGCGGTGGAGGCGCCCTTGCCGCCCCACTCGGCCGGGTCGGGGTAGGAACGCAGGTCCTCGCCCCAGCCGCCGTCGTCGTTCTGGACGGTCTCCAGCCAGGCCACGGCCCGGCGGATCGCGGGGTGCGCGGCGGGCAGCCCCGCGGTCACCAGTGCGGGGACCACCGACCCGGTGCCGTAGACGTAGTTGACGCCCCAGCGGCCGAACCAGGCTCCGCCGGGCTCCTGTTCGGCGAGCAGCCACTCGATGCCGCGCCGGGTGCGCGGGTCGTGGGACAGGCCCTCCGCCGCGAGCATCTCCACCACGTGCGCGGTGACGTCGGCGGACGGCGGGTCGATGACCTCGCCGAAGTCGCAGAACGGCAGCCTGTTGGGAAAGGGGCTGGTGTTGTCGGCGTCGAACGCCGCCCACGCCCCGTTCCCGGACTGCATGCCCAGGGTCCAGCGCACCCCGCGCCGCACGGCCCTCTCCACGCGCTCGGGGTCGGGGTGCCGCACCCGGCGCAGTGCGAGGACGACCTCGGCGGTGTCGTCGATGTCGGGGTAGTTGTCGTTGTGGAACTCGAACGCCCAGCCCCCGGGCGGGAGTTGGGGACGCTTCACCGACCAGTCGCCGGGGCGGACGATCTCCTCGCCGAGCATCCAGTCGGCGGCCTTGACCAGCTGGGGGTGGTCGGGGGGCAGCCCGGCGTCGGCGAGGGCGATGGTGGCGAGGCAGGTGTCCCACACCGGGGACTGGCACGCCTCGATCATCCGGGCCCCGTCCTCGCGCCACACGGCGAACCGGTCCAGGGACTCCAGCCCGGCCCGCATCACGGGGTGCCCCAGGTCGTAGCCGAGCAGGTGCAGCGCGATGACCGAGTACACGGCGGGGGGCTGGATGCCGCCCCAGCAGCCGTCGTTCTCCTGGCGCTCGACGATCCAGCGGGCCGCCCGGTTCATGGCCGCCCGGCGCAGCCGCTTCAGTGCCACCTTGTGGTAGCCGTGCAGGGCGCGGTCGAGCCGTTGGAAGGCTCCCTCCCAACTGCCCAGCCGGTCCAGGGGTCTGGGCGGGTTCGGCCGCCCCGGATCGGTGTGCAGTTCGTCGAGCGGGAACGGCGCCGGCCGCACCGGGCGCTTCGCCGACACCACGGTCAGCGGCACGATCGTCTGGCGGGCCCAGCAGCCGAAGTCGTAGATGTTCAGCGGCATCCACGTGGGGAAGTACACGATCTCCGGCGGCATCTCCGGCAGGTCGTCCCACTTCCACCAGCCGAACAGCGCCAGCCAGATACGGGTGAAGACCCGGGCGGCGGCGATCCCGCCCCGCGCCCGGATCCAGGCGGACGCCTTCGCCATGTGCGGCGCGGCCGGGTCGTCGCCCGCCAGCCGCAGCGCGACGTACGCCTCGACGGTGGCCGAGAGGTCGGGCGGGCCGCCGTAGAAGGTGGCCCAGGTGCCGTCCGGGCGCTGTTCGCCCCTGATGAAGAGGGCGGCGGCCCGGGTGGTCGCGTCGTCGCGGATGCCCAGGAACTGGCGGAGCAGCAGGTCCTCGGCGTCCATGGTGACGTTGGTCTCCAGGTCGCCCTTCCACCAGCCCTGGGCGTCCTGCCGGGACAGCAGGAAGTCGGTGGCCCGCCCCACGGCGTGCAGGGCCGCCTCCTGAACCCCTGCCGCCACAGGGGTGCCGTGGTCGGTGTCGCTGGCCGAGGGTGCGCGGGGCGGCAGCGCCCCGGTGCTTCCGTCGGTCGTCGCTGTCATGGCTTCCCCTTCGTGCAGTGGACGGATCTCTCTGCGGTGGGTCAGCCGTCGGCCGGTGCGTGTCCGGTGACGGGCACCGGCCGGCGACTACGCGAGGGCTATTCGGCCGATGAGGGCCGGCTCCTGGGTGAGGGTGGTCATCTCTTCCGTACGACGACGAAGTCGGCGAGGGCCGCGAACTCGTCCCGGACCCGCTCGGGCATCCGGATCGAGTCCAGCGCCTCGATGGCGATCGTGTGCTGACGGCGGGCCTCCTGGACGGCCCACTCACGGCCGCCCGCCTGTTCGATGAGGGCGGCGCGCGCGGCGAACTCCTCCTCGGAGAAGTTCTCGAAGTCGCTGGCCTTGGCATCGGCGGCCAGGATCTCGCCGAGCCGTTCCGAGGCCGGGCCGCCGGCCGCGAGGGCGGCGACGACGGGCAGGGACTTCTTGCGCTGGCGCAGGTCGCTCCAGGTCTGCTTGCCGGTGGAGACCGGGTCGCCCCAGATGCCCAGCAGGTCGTCGACGGCCTGGAAGGCGAGCCCGAGGTGGTAGCCGTACTTCTCCAGGGTGTCGGCGGTGTGGTCGTCGGCGCCGCCGAGGACGGCGCCGATGGAGCAGGCGCAGGCGAGGAGGGCGCCGGTCTTGTTGCCCTCCATCTCCAGGCACTCCTCGACGGTGACCCGCTCGCGGTGCTCGTAGGAGATGTCCTGGGCCTGGCCGTCGATGAGGGCCCGGGTCGCCGTGGTGACGCGGCGGGTGGCGCGGGCCGCCTCGACGGTCCCCAGTTCGAGCAGGATCTCGTTGGCGAGGACCATCAGCGCGTCACCGACGAGGATGGCCTGGGCGGGGCCGTGGACCTTCCAGACGGTGTCGCGGTGGCGGCGCTGTTCGTCGCCGTCCATCAGGTCGTCGTGCAGCAGCGAGAAGTTGTGCACCAGTTCCACCGCGACCGCGCCGGGGATGCCGGCCTCGGGTGCGGCGCCGGTGACCTCGGCGGACATGACGGCGAGGGCGGGACGTACGGCCTTGCCGCCGTCGCCGTCCGCCGGGTTGCCGTGGGCGTCGATCCAGCCGAAGTGGTAGGCGGCGACGGTGTCCATGGGGGGCGCCAGGCGATCGACGGCCGCCCGCAGCACGGGGGTCGCCAGGGTCCGCCCGCGCTCCAGGAGCGCGGTCACGTCCACCGCGGTCCTCGCAGCGGCCGTCACGGCCGGGGGCACAGTGGGCACAGTCTCTCCAGATGTCGGTGTGTTCGTGGTATCGGGAGTGCGGGAACCGCTCCGGTGCGCTTCGAGCGTCACGCGGCCTCCTCGAAGGCGAAGAGGTGGTCCCGGGGCCGGCCCAGCGCGGCGAGGGCGGCGTCCGCCGCGCCGATGCCGCTGCGGACCGCACTCTCCATGGTCGCGGGCCACCCGGTGGCGGTCCACGCTCCGGCCAGGTACAGGCCGGGTGCCTTGGTGCGGGCGCCGGGCCTGAGCCGTCCGACGCCGGGGGTGGGAGCGAACGTCGCGGTGCGCTCCCGGGTCACGAAGAAGTCCCGCACGCGCGCGTCGCGCGCGGTGGGCAGCAGCCGTTCCAGCTCGGGCAGATAGCGCTCGCGCAGTGCGGAGACGGGGGTGTCGATCTCGTCCCGGGCGGCCGACTGCGACAGCGCCAGATACTGGCCCTCGCGCAGCCCGGACGCCTCCGTGCGGTCGAAGACCCACTGCACGGGCGAGCCGAGCGCCGCGAAGAACGGCCGGCTCAGCACCTTCCGGTCGAACACGACATGGATGTTGAGGATCGGCGCGGTGCCGATCTCCAGCAGCCGTCCGGGCTCGTCGAGCGCTCCAGCGGGCAGCAGGTCGTACGTCTCGCGCTGCGGCACGGCGAGGACGACCGTGTCGGCGGCGAGGCTCTCGCCGGGTGTCTCGACGCGCCAGGTCCCGTCGCCCGCGGGGGAGAGCGACGTGACGCGGGCGCGGAGCAGGGTGCGCACGCCCGCCGAGTCGAGCGCCTTGCGGGCGCGCGCGTCGTGCAGTTCGCCCAGCGGGACGTGGGCCCAGCCGATGTCGGCCGCGCCCGGGTCGGACAGCAGGCCCGTCCTGAACACCATCGCCGCGAGCCCGAGGGAGGCGTCCCGGGCGACCGCGTTGAGGGTGGCGACCCCCACGAGGTCCCACAGCGCCTCGACGGCCCGCGCCGACTGCCCGTGCGCGGCCAGCCAGCCGCCGAAGTCCTGTGCGTCCAGGGCGGGATCGGCGGGGTCGAGAGCCTTGAGCGCGAGTGCGGCCCGCCCCACCCGCGCGCGCTCGGCGAGGGAGAGGTGGGGGTACGTGGCGAGGCTGCGTCCCAGGTGCAGGGGGACGGGCAGCGCGTCGCGCCGCAGCCTGCCGAGCCGTCGCCCGGCCCGGGCCCCGGCGTCGAGAACCGGCACGTCGAGACGATCCTGCAGGGGCGCGAGCGCGGCTCCGTCGACCCGGTCGAGGAACCAGCGGTAGGCGGTGCAGCACCGCAGGTACACATGCTGTCCGTTGTCGACGGTCAGGTCGCCGCGCCGGAAGGAGAAGGCCAGTCCGCCGAGGCGGGGCCGCCCCTCCAGCAGGGTGACCCGGACGCCGGCGTCGGCGAGCGAGAGCGCGGCGGTGACACCGGCCAGTCCCCCGCCGACCACCACGGCCGTGGCGGGGGTCCGGCCCGTACGGTGCCCGTCGGGTGGTCCCCCGGGCTGTGCGCCGTCGGTCATCGTGCGCCCTCCCCTGCCGGTCCGCCGGGGTGTCGAAGCCCGCCATGGCGGTCCGTCGCAGTCAGGGACGCCGCGCCGGTGCGGAGGGTTGCGTACCACTTTTCCCCGATGGATTCACCGCTGAGTGAATTGTCCATCAGACACGCCTCCTGACGGTACGGCGCGACACGTGGCGGGTGTCGAGACCCGAGAGACCGCGCACGGCCACGTACGCCTTCTCCCGGCCGGGCAGCGAGACCCGGCCGCGCAGGACGGCCTCCGGCTCGCGCTCGATGCGGTCCAGCAGCCGGCGGTAGATGCCGGCCATGGCCGCGACGCAGGCGCCGCTGCGGCGGTCGAGCATCGGCAGCAGCCGGTAGCCCTCGGCGAACAGGGCGCGGGCCCGGCGGACTTCGAAGTGCACCAGACCCGCGAAGTCGGAGTCGGCCGGCGGGAGCGGCCCGGCGAACCCGGCCGAGCAGCCGAACTTCGCGAGGTCGTCGGTGGGCAGGTAGGTGCGGCCGCCCTCCGCGTCCTCGCGAACGTCCCTGAGGATGTTGGTCAGTTGCAGCGCGAGTCCCAGGGTGTCGGCGTACTCCGGCGCGCGTTCCGAGCCGCGTGCCCCCGGTTCGGTGCCGAAGACACCGAGGGAGAGCCGGCCGATGGATCCGGCCACGCAGCGGCAGTAGACCTTGAGGTCGTCCCAGGTCTCGTAGTACTCGCCGCGTACGTCCTTGAGGACGCCGTCGATGAGTTCGTCGAGCGCGTCGAGCGGGATCGGGAAGGCGGACTGCGCGTGGGTGAGGGCGACCGCGACGGGATCCGTGTCGTCCTCGTCGACCGAGCCGCCTCGGACGCGGGTGAGCAGCGTCCTGCTCTCCTCCAGCCGGGCCGTCTTGACCTCGACCGCGAGCGCGCCGTCGCCGATGTCGTCGACGCGCCGGGAGAAGGCGTACAGCGCGGACATCGCGCGGCGCTTGGGCGTCGGCAGCAGCCTGATGCCGTAGGCGAAGTTACGGGCCTGCTGTCCGGTGACGGCCTCGCAGTAGCTGTAGGCGGCGAGTACCGGCGCGGACGTGTGCGGTTCCGTCTCCACGGTCCGGATCACCCCTCTCCTCGCAGGGTCGCGCCCGCCTCGCGCAGCAGCCGGAGCCTGCCGGGCTTGGGCGGGCCGGGAAGTACGTCGTGTCCGGCGGCGGCGATCGCGTGCAGGGCCGCCCTGCCGCCCGCCACGAACCCCGCGAGGAGCAGCCGCAGCCTGCCGTGGACGCTCCCCACGAGCGGAGTGCCCTCGTCCAGGAGGCTCCGTGCGCGTTCCGCCTCGTACGCGATCAGCGCGCGCACCGGGGCGCCCGCGGCGGGCGCGGCGAGATCGGCCTCCTGGACGTAAAAGCGCTTCAGGTCGGCGGCCGGGAGGTAGATCCGGTCGCGGCCCAGGTCCTCGGAGACGTCCTGGAGGTGTTCGACGATCTGCAGCGCGCTGCAGATCGCGTCGGAGTGCCGGACCCGCTCGGGGGTGGTGGTGCCGGTGACGGCGAGGACCAGCCGGCCGACGGGGTTCGCGGACAGCGCGCAGTAGGCGAGCAGGTCGTCGTGGGTCTCGTACCGCTTGACCAGCTGGTCCTGGCGGTTGGCGGCGATCAGGGCGAGGAACGGCTCGGGGGCGAGACGGCGTCCGCGGACCGTGCGCTGGAGGCGGCGCAGCAGCGGGTGGCCCGGGGTGCCGTCGAATACCTTGGCCAGGTCGGCCTCGAAGGCGTCGAGCAGGAGGAGCCGGTCGTCGGCGTCCCGCGGGCCGACGCCGAGGAGACGGGCGTCGGCGCCGCCGGGGGCGAGGTCGCCGTCACCGATGTCGTCGACGAGGCGGGCGAAGCCGTAGACGGCCATGAGGTCCTCGCGCCAGGCCCGGGGCAGGAAGAACGGGGCGACGGGAAAGTTCTCGGCTCCGGCCTTGTCGAGGGTGTCGCGCTCCGGGTCACGGGTGCGCGCCGTCCCGGTTTCGGTCACCGCTCGTCACCCGGCGCGGGCACGGCAGAAGCGTGGTTGAGCTGGGGAGTCTTCAGAGCCATGGCCGTCACATCTCCCGTTCTACACTGCCGACCCAATACGCACTATTTCGGACACGCCGCCCAGTGGGCGGCGTCTGCGGCGGATGCCGGGTGTCGCGCATTATGGACCCACTTGCCGCGATTGGGCACCGTTACAGCTTACGTTGTACAACGCACCATGCTCCGTCGGGGTGTCCTGCACATCACAAGAACGCACCGATTGCCCCCAAGATTCCTATGGGTGGCCGGAGTTGACACGGTCCTTGCCGAAGTTGGCGCTTCCTTTGCGCGACACCGCTTCCCCGGTATCCCTTGCAGACGCAGGGCCCCACCGGAACAGTTCCGGTGGGGCCCGGGTCGCGTCGGTCCGGAGAGCCCTACTTGCCCGTGAACTTCTCGTATTCCTTCAGGACCTCGTCCGTCGGGCCGTCCATGCGCAGTTCGCCGCGCTCCAGCCACAGCACGCGGTCGCACGTGTCGCGGATGGACTTGTTGTTGTGGCTGACCAGGAAGACCGTGCCGGCCTCCTTGCGCAGCTCGCGGATGCGGGCCTCGGACCGCTTCTGGAACGCGCGGTCGCCGGTGGCGAGGGCCTCGTCGATCATCAGGACGTCATGGTCCTTGGCCGCCGCGATGGAGAAGCGCAGCCGGGCCGCCATGCCGGAGGAGTAGGTGCGCATCGGCAGGGTGATGAAGTCGCCCTTCTCGTTGATGCCGGAGAAGTCGACGATGCCCTGGTAGCGCTCCTTGATCTGCTCGCGGGACATGCCCATCGCGAGGCCGCCCAATATGACGTTCCGTTCGCCCGTGAGGTCGTTCATCAGGGCGGCGTTGACGCCGAGCAGCGAGGGCTGGCCGTCGGTGTAGACCTTGCCCTTCTCCGCCGGGAGCAGTCCCGCGATCGCGCGCAGCAGCGTGGACTTGCCGGAGCCGTTGGAGCCGATCAGGCCGATGGCCTCGCCGCGGTAGGCGACGAAGGAGACGCCCTTGACGGCGTGCACCTTGCGCACACCGCGCTTCGCGTCGTCGGAGCCCCTCTTGAGGATGCGGCTGAGGGCGGCCGTCGCGCTGCCCTTGCCGGTCTTGGCGCCGTTGACGCGGTAGACGATGTGCAGTTCGTCCGCGATGACGGTGGGAATCAGTGACTCAGCCACGGCCGTACCTCTCCTCCGCCTTCCAGAAGTACACGAAACCGCCGAGCGCGGTCAGCGCCGCCCAGCCGCCGGCGACCGCCCACACGTGCGGGGGCAGGGCCTCCGAGCCGTAGCCGTCGATCAGCGCGAAGCGCATCAGGTCCATGTAGATCGCGGCCGGGTTCCACTGCAGGACGTCGGCGATCCACTGGGGGTGGTCCTCCAGCATCACCGGGATGGAGAACATGACGCCGGAGGCGTACATCCAGGTCCGCATCACGAACGGCATCAGCTGCGCGAGGTCCGGGGTCTTGGAGCCCATCCGGGCCATGATCAGCGCGAGGCCGGTGTTGAACAGGAACTGCAGGGCCAGCACGGGGACGATCAGCAGCCAGGACGGGGACGGATAGCTGCCGAAGCCGACCGCCACGCAGAACAGCACGATCATCGAGAACAGCAGCTGCTGGAGCTGCTGGAGCGCGAAGGAGATCGGCAGCGAGGCGCGGGGGAAGTGCAGGGCGCGCACCAGGCCGAGGTTGCCGGAGATCGCGCGGACGCCCGCCATCACCGAGCTCTGGGTGAAGGTGAACACGAACACACCCGTGACCAGGAACGGGATGTACACCTCGCGGGGCATGCCGCGGTCGGCACCCAGGATGAGGCCGAAGATCAGGAAGTACACCAGCGCGTTGAGCAGCGGGGTGGCCACCTGCCACAGCTGGCCGAGCTTGGCCTGGCTGTACTGCGCGGTGAGTTTCGCCTGGGAGAAGGCCAGGATGAAGTGGCGCCGCCCCCACATCTGGCGGACGTACTCCAGGAGTCCGGGCCGGGCGCCGCTCACGGCGAGCCCGTACTTGGCGGCCAGTTCCGTGGCGGAGAGCCCGTCGTCGGGCGACGGTCGGTCGCTCACCACAACCCTGCCGTCATGCGTTGTCTCACTCACAAATGGAAACTTTCGTCCTCAAAGTGCGTGGCCTGATCGGGCCGAGGCGGAAACCTGGGCCGGGTACGGCCGAATGCTCTCAGATTTCGAGCGTGTCAGATGACGGGCGGTCGGCCCAGTCTGGTCAGCCGCCACACCGTACGCCACTTCATGGGCCGGCGGGGGCCGCAGGCGCTCGTCCAGCCCTCCTTGAAACCGCCGAACCAGGCCCGCAGCGCCGGGCCGGAGGGCTTGCGCAGCAGGGTCAGCAGCAGCCAGACGCCCAGGTAGACCGGGACGAGCGTGGCCGGGAGGTTGCGGCGCGCGAGCCAGACGCGGTTGCGCGCGACCATGCGGTGGTAGACCGCGTGCCGGGAGGGGGCGGTCGTCGGATGGTACAGGACCATGTCGGACCGGTAGTCGATCATCCAGCCCGCGTCGAGGGCCCGCCAGGCCAGGTCGGTCTCCTCGTGCGCGTAGAAGAACTCGTCCGGGAGCCCGCCGACTTCGGCGAAGACCTGGGTGCGTACGGCGTTGGCGCCGCCGAGGAAGGTGGTGACCCGGGAGGAGCGCATCGGGTCGGCGGCCCGCAGCCGGGGCACATGGCGCCGCTGGGTCTCCCCCGTGTCGGGGTCGGCGATCCGGAAGCTGACGATGCCGAGCCCGGGGTCCTCCTCGAAGGCCCGGCGGCAGAGTTCGGCGGTGTCGTGGCGCGCGAGCAGGCCGTCGTCGTCGAGGAAGAGCAGGACGTCGACGTCCCGGCCGCTGGGCCCGAACGCCTCGATGCCGATGTTGCGGCCGCCGGGTATGCCGAGGTTCTCGGGCAGCTCGACCGTCCGTACACCCTCGGGGACGTCCGGGACGGGCGAGCCGTTGCCGACGACGACCACCTCGACCCGGTCGCCCTCCTGCTTGGCGACGGAGTCGAGGAGGGCGCGGAGCTCGTCGGGGCGGTTGCCCATGGTGATGATCACCGCGCCGACCTTCATGGCGCCGCTCACTTCAGCCTGCTGGAGGCCAGGATGGACACCAGGTGCAGCAGGGTCTGCAGCAGTGCGATGCCGGCGAGCACGGCGACGCCGAGCCGGGAGAAGAAGAGGTCGCCCCGCATCTGGTCCAGGACCGCGAAGACCAGGATCAGCAGGGACGCCTCGACTCCGAGGATGAGCCGGTGGAACTTCAGGGCGGCGGCGGCCTTGCGGGCCAGCGCCATGCCGGAGGAGCGCGGCTCGGCGGCCGACTCCTGGACCGGCGGCTTGCCCGTCTGGTGCCGGGCGACCCCGACGAGGTCCGTCTCGGCCTTGATCAGGATGGCGCCGAGAGCGGCGAGCGTGCCGAGGAAGGCCCACAGCCAGTCGATGCGGCCGGTGCCCCACAGGTCGGCCGCGCGCAGGCCGAAGCCGACCAGGACGGCCGCGTCGCACAGGTAGGCGCCGACGCGGTCGACGTAGACGCCGGTCATCGAGTACTGCTCGCGCCAGCGGGCGATCTCGCCGTCGACGCAGTCGAACAGCAGGTACAGCTGGACCATCAGCACACCGAGGACGGCGCCCGGGATGCCCGGCACCAGCAGGGCCGGGGCGGCGAGGACGCCGAAGACGGTCATCAGATAGGTCAGCTGGTTGGGCGAGACCCGGGTGTTCACCAGGTGCCGGTCTATCCGCAGCGAGATCTCGCGCATGTAGAGCCGGCCGGCCCAGTGCTCACCGCTCCGCCGGTCCTTCACACCCGGGGGGTGAACGACCGGCCGGAGTTCAGCTACTGATGGCTTTGGCATAGTCGGCGTAGGCGTCCTTGATCTGGTCGGTGCTCAGTTCGAGGTGTTCCAGGATGGTGTAGCGGCCCGGCCGGGTCTGCGGGGCGAACTCCACGACCTGGACGAACTCGTCCACGGTGAAGCCGATCTCGTCCGGGAGGACGGGCAGCCCGTGGTGGCGCAGGACCTCGACCATCTGGCCCGCGACCTCGTGGTGGCCCCGCAGGAACGTGGCGAACGCGCCGCCGAGACCGCACTGTTCGCCGTGCAGGGCGTTGCGCTTGGGGAAGGTCAGGTCGAAGGCGTGGCTGATCTCGTGACAGGCGCCCGAGGCGGGACGGCTGTCGCCGGCCACGGACATGGAGATCCCGCACAGGACGAGGGACTCGGACAACGTCGTCAGGAACTCGTCGTCGCCGACCCCGCCGGGGTGGCGGAGCACGGCCTCGGCGGCCTGCCGGGCCATCGCGGCGGCCAGTCCGTCGACCTTCTCGCCGGTCTCCCGGCTGGACAGCTCCCAGTCGGCCACGGCGGAGATCTTGCAGATCACATCGCCGATACCGGCCCGCACGAAGCGCACCGGGGCCTCACGGATGACGTCGAGGTCGATGACGATGCCGATCGGGTTCGGCACACCGTAGGAACCGCGGCCCGCGTCGTTGTCGAGGGTGGCGACCGGGGAGCAGAGGCCGTCGTTGGCGAGGTTGGTGGCGACGGCGACCAGCGGCAGGCCCACCCGGGCGGCCGCGTACTTGGCGCAGTCGATGACCTTGCCGCCGCCGAGCCCGACCACGGCGTCGTAGTGACCGCCCTTCTTGATCGAGTCGGCGAGCCGTACCGCTCCGTCGATGGTGCCGTCGGCGTCGCTGAACCAGTCGGCCTCCGGCAGCGCCGGGGCGAACCGGTCGCGCAGCGCGGCGCCGGAGCGCGAGCTGATCGCGAAGGCCAGCCGGCCCGACGGCGCGATGCGCTGGTCCGACAGAATCGTCGCCAGGTCATCGAGCGCGCCGGGACGGATGTCCACGACGACCGGCGAGGGGATGAGCCTCGTCAGTACTGGCACGCGATCTCACGTCCCTTGGCGAGGTCGTCGTGGTTGTCGATCTCGACCCACTTGACGTCACCGATGGGCGCCACGTCGATACGGAAGCCGCGGTTCACGAGCTCCTGGTAGCCGTGCTCGTAGAACTGCTGCGGGTCCGTCTCGAAGACCGTCTTCAGGGCGTCGGCCAGCTCGTCGGCGGCCTCGCCCTCGATGAGGGTGACGCCGATGTACTCACCGGTCGCCTCGGCGGGGTCCATCAGCTTGGTGATCTTGGTCATGCCGCCCTCGGGGCCGACGACGACCTTCATCTCCTCGTCGGCGAGGGACTTCACCGTGTCGAGGGCGAGGATGATCTTCTTGCCGTCGCCGCGGGCGGCGAGCAGGGTCTTCTCCACGGAGACGGGGTGCACGGTGTCGCCGTTGGCGAGGATCACCGAGTGCTTGATGGCGTCACGGCCGCACCACAGGGAGTAGGCGTTGTTCCACTCCTCGGCCTTGTCGTTGTCGATCAGGGTGATCTTGACGCCGTACTTCTGCTCCAGCGCCTCGCGGCGCTCGTAGACGGCTTCCTTGCGGTACCCGACGATGATCGCGACCTCGGTCAGGCCGATCTCGGCGAAGTTGCCGAGCGTGAGGTCGAGAACGGTCAGGCTGTCCTCCGCGCCCTCGGGGCCGACCGGCACCAGAGCCTTGGGAAGGGTGTCGGTGTAGGGGCGAAGACGCCGTCCGGCGCCGGCCGCCAGCACGAGGCCGATCATGCGGGTTCTCCTTCATCGTGTACGGCGGGTGCGCCTGTCTTATGGGCGGTCACCCAGAAGCGGATGCTCTCGATGAGCACCAGCAGCGCCACGGCCACGGCGAGAGCCGTGAGCGCGACCTTGAAATCTGTGGGCACGAGCAGCGCGGCGAGAACGGTGACCAGCAGGGTCCTGCCGTCGTGACCGCCGATCGCCCGCACCAGCCACCTAGGCGGTGCGCCGGCGTCGCCGCGGATGCGGTACACCGTGTCGTAGTGATGGTAGGCGACGGCCCCCACGAGCCCGAAAGCCGCGGGAAGGGCGCCGTTCACGTCGGCCTTGGCCGCGAGGATCAGGACGGTGCCGTATTCGGCGGCGCGGAAGAGCGGGGGGATCAGCCAGTCGAGGGGGCCCTTGAGGGGGCGCGCGACCGCGTCGGCGGAGACCAGGACGTACACGCCGGCACAGATGACCACCGACCAGCCCGGCCCGTCGATCCAGGCCGCGAGCACCACGAGGACGGCACCGGCCAGGGCCAGTAGCCGCGCGAGGACCGCGTAGCGGCTCGGCATGACGCGCGCGAGCACCTCCGCCAGGGGCCCGCTGTCCGCGAGGTCCGCGAGCGCCCGGGCCGCGCGGTCGGTGCGCTGCGCCTTGCGCGTCAGCGAGCGCAGGACGCGGCCCGCCGTGGTGTACGTCGCGGCGAAGGCGCACCCGACGAGCAGCGCGTAGAAGGTGATGCGGGGCGTGGTGAGGGCCGTGAGGACGGCGATCATGGCCCAGCGCTCACCGATCGGCAGGACGATCATGCGGCGGACCCAGACCGTCCAGCCGACGCTGTCGAGCTTGCCGGAGAGGGCGGCGGTGGGGCTGGTGTTGGCGGTGGCGTCGTGGTTCGCCTCGTTGAAGGAGAAGTCGACGACGTGGCGGCAGGTCTGCAGGACCATCGCGGCGAGCGCGAGGGCCCATACGTCGTCGCCGCCCCGTGCGGCACCGAGGGCGAGGCCCGCGTAGTAGGCGTACTCCTTGGCGCGGTCGAAGGTGGCGTCGAGCCAGGCGCCGAGCGTGGAGTACTGCAGGGAGTAGCGGGCCAGCTGGCCGTCGGTGCAGTCGAGGACGAACGAGAGGATCAGCAGCAGTCCGGCCGCGACATAGCCGCCGCGGGTGCCGGTGGCCGCGCAGCCGGCCGCGATCAGGGCGGTGATCAGCGAGGCCGTGGTGACCTGGTTCGGGGTCAGGCCCCGGCGGGCGCACCAACGGGCGAGGTAGCGGGAGTACGGGCTGATGCAGTAGGTGGTGAAGAAGCCGTCGCGGGACTTCACCGCCGTGCGCAGGCGGACGGCCTCGTCGTCGACGGCGTCGACGGCACGCCGGGCCTCGTCACGGGCCTGCGGGCCGTCGGGGACGACGGCGACCAGGGTGCCCAGCTCGGGGCGGTACGGGCTGACGCCGTCCGCGTCGAGGCCGGTGACGATCCGGTCGGCGACGCTGCCGACGGCGACGGCGGTGCCGCCGCTCGCGGTGACATCCTCGCGGGACAGCACCCGGGCCAGCGCCTGACGGGCGGCGGGCCGCACGGTCACGGCGCCGGGGAGGGCGGCGGCGTCGAAGCGGGGGTCGGTGAGTCCGAGGCGCAGGGCGTGCGCATGGCCGACGAACCGGGCGTCGACGATCGCGACCCGCTGGTCCGCGGGCACCGTCGCCAGGAGCCTCGCGGCGTCACCGGCGTCGGAGGCGACCCGTACGTCGAAGCCGAGCGACCGCAGATCGCCCTCCAGCGACGATCCGGGCACCGGCTGACCGGTGAGGATGGCGGTCGACAGAGGAACTCACTCCCTGGTGCCGACGCGACCGCGCCGGACATGTACGTGGTGGAAGGCGCCCAGGCCCTGGGGGCCGGCAGCGTGTCGGCAGAGGTTATCGGATGAAGAGAAGCGGGCGTTCACCGCCCGTTCACGGCCCGATCGATCGCGCCTGCTCAGGCCGTCGGGCCTCCGCCGCGATCATCATCGGGGATGTGGGGGGTACGCCACAAACTCCGGTGCGGATATCGGTCGATAAGGAATAAAGGGATGGGATCGGCGCGTGGGCGACGTCTCGCTGCGCGCCCATCGGGAGGCGCGGGGGCCGGCCGCCGGCACCCCGCCCGCCGATTCCGCACACCTTCCACGACGAACGGACACAACACGCCCCCGCATAAAGTGACCTCATGACATGGCTGATCACAGGCGGGGCGGGCTACATCGGCGCACACGTGGCGAAGGTCATGACCGAGGCCGGCGAACAGGTCGTCGCACTGGACGACCTCTCGGCGGGGGTCCGCGGCCGCCTTCCCGGGCACATCCCCCTGGTCCACGGCTCCGCCCTCGACGGCGACCTGCTCAAGCGCGTGCTGGCCGAGCACACCGTGACCGGCGTGGTCCACCTCGCCGCCCGCAAGCAGGTCGGCGAGTCCGTCGCCCAGCCCACCCGCTACTACCAGGAGAACGTCGGCGGTCTCGCCGGTCTCCTGGAGGCGGCCGCCGGGGCCGGGGTGGAGCGCTTCGTCTTCTCCTCCTCCGCCGCCGTCTACGGCAACCCGGACGTGGACCTCATCACCGAGGAGACCCCGTGCGCCCCGATGAGCCCGTACGGCGAGACCAAGCTCGCCGGTGAGTGGCTGGTCCGGGCGGCGGGCCGGGCGCACGGCATGGCGACCGTGTGCCTGCGCTACTTCAACGTGGCGGGGGCGGCCGAGCCGGCCCTGGCCGACACGGGCGTCTTCAACGTCATCCCGATGATCTTCGACCGCCTCACCCGCGACGAGGCCCCGCGGATCTTCGGCGACGACTACCCGACCCCGGACGGCACCTGCGTGAGGGACTACATCCACGTCGCCGACCTCGCCGAGGCGCACCTCGCGGCGGCCCGGCGTCCGACCGGGGGCGCCACGGGCGACCTGACCGTGAACATCGGCCGCGGCGAGGGCGTTTCGGTCCGCGAACTCATCGATCTCGTGGGCGAGGTGACCGGCGACCGGCGTCCCGCCCTCGTCGAGGCACGCCGTCCCGGCGACGCGCCGCGCGCGGTGGCCTCGGCCGCGCGGGCCGGGCGGGAGCTCGGCTGGACGGCCCGGCGCGATGTGCGCGAGATGGTCGAGTCCGCCTGGGCGGGCTGGCGGCTGCACCGCGGCCTCTGACCGTCGAAGCCCGCGCCCCGACCATGGCAACGCTCTGACCTGCGTATCGTTTCCGCAGGTCAGAGCACATGACAACGGTGTTCAGTGCCGCGTTGCCGGATACCCCCCACCCGTAGTTCACTGTGATCCGGAGCCGAACACACGGACGCACAGGAGGCGGGCACCCGATGGGGGCTGGGCACGATCACGGACACGCGCACCATGCGCCGACCACCGGTACGGCGGCCGCGGCGTACCGCGGGCGGCTGCGGATCGCGCTGTCGATCACGCTCACGGTCATGGTGGTCGAGATCGTCGGCGGCGTGCTCGCCGATTCGCTCGCGCTCATCGCGGACGCGGCTCACATGGCGACGGACGCGGTCGGCCTGGCCATGGCGCTCCTCGCGATCCACTTCGCCAACCGCCCGCCGAGCGGCAACCGCACCTTCGGCTACGCCCGCGCCGAGATACTCGCGGCGCTCGCGAACTGTCTCCTCCTGCTCGGTGTCGGCGGTTACGTCCTGTACGAGGCGGTCCAGCGCTTCATCACGCCGGTCGGCACCGAGGGCGGACTGACCGTGGTGTTCGGCGCGGTCGGTCTGGTGGCGAACATGATCTCGCTGACCCTGCTGATGCGCGGCCAGAAGGAGAGCCTGAACGTCAGGGGCGCCTTCCTGGAGGTGGCGGCGGACGCGCTCGGCTCGCTGGCGGTGATCATCTCGGCGGTGGTCGTCCTGCTCACCGGCTGGCAGGCCGCCGACCCCATCGCCTCGCTGGCCATCGGTCTGATGATCGTCCCGCGGACGGTGAAGCTGCTGCGCGAGACCCTCGACGTCCTGCTGGAGGCGGCACCGAAGAACGTCGACATGGCCGAGGTGCGCGCCCACATACTGGCCCTGCCCGGCGTGGAGGACGTCCACGACCTGCACGCCTGGACGATCACGTCCGGTATGCCGGTGCTCTCCGCCCATGTGGTGGTCGGCTCCGACACGCTGGACTCCATCGGCCACGAGAAGATGCTGCACGAACTCCAGGGCTGCATCGGCGACCACTTCGACGTCGAGCACTGCACCTTCCAGTTGGAGCCGGGCGGCCACGCGGAACACGAGGCGAAGCTGTGTCACTGACCACCGGCACGACCCCCTGGACGACGCGGCCGGAGACGCCCGCGGACCGGGAGGGGGTGTACGCCGTCAACGCCGCCGCCTTCGGGACCGACGCGGAGGCCCGGCTCGTCGACGCGCTCCGCGAGGACCCCGGGGCGTGGCTGCCGGAGCTGTCGTACGTCGCCGAGGCGCCGGACGGCACGCTCGCGGCGTACGCGCTGATCACGCGCTGCCATGTGGACGAGGCCCCCGCGCTGGCGCTCGCCCCGGTCGCCGTGCTGCCGGAGGTGCAGCGGCGGGGCGCGGGCGCGGCCGTCGTGCGCGCGGTGCTGGAGGCGGCACGCGCGCGCCGGGAGGGGCCGGTCCTCGTCCTGGGGCATCCGGAGTACTACCCGCGCTTCGGCTTCGTGCGGGCGTCCGCGTACGGCATCCGGCCGGGTTTCGAGGTGCCGGACGCGGCGATGATGGCCCTGGTGCCGGACGGTTCCGCGCCGGTGACGCCCGGCGTCATCAGGTATCCGGCCGCCTTCGGGGTCTGACGCGCGGGCCGCGGGTGTCTGCGGGGCGGGGCGGGCGGGTAGGACATGCGGGTTCGCGCGAAGTGCCGGGAGCGGCGGTTTCGTGCGGCAGACTTGAGGCTCGAAGAACGAGGCGAAGGATGGGCATGCCGATCACACCTGCCACCGCGGTGCAGAGTTCGCAGTACGGGACCACGGAAGCGATCCTGCTGGAGCTGGTCGACGAGGACGGCACCACGATCGGCACCGCGGAGAAGCTGGCCGCTCATCAGGCGCCCGGTCAGCTGCACCGGGCGTTCTCGGTGTTCCTCTTCGACGAGCGGGGGCGGCTGCTGCTCCAGCAGCGGGCCCTCGGCAAGTACCACTCCCCCGGCGTCTGGTCGAACACCTGCTGCGGGCACCCCTACCCGGGCGAGTCCCCCTTCGCGGCGGCCGCCCGGCGGACGCACGAGGAGCTGGGGGTCTCCCCGGCGCTGCTCGGCGAGGCGGGCACGGTCCGCTACAACCACCCGGACCCGGACTCGGGCCTGGTGGAGCAGGAGTTCAACCACCTGTTCGTCGGGCTGCTGCAGGCCCCGCTCCGGCCGGACCCGGAGGAGGTCGGGGCCACCGCGTTCGTGACCCCGGACGAGCTGGCCGAGCGGCACGCCAAGGACCCCTTCTCGGCCTGGTTCATGACGGTGCTGGACGCGGCCCGCCCGGCGGTCAGGGAGCTGACGGGCCCGTCCGCGGGCTGGTGACGGCCCCCGGTCCGGGGAAGCCGGTCCACCGACCGGCGGCCACTCACCCCTGGATCAGGTGTGCGGGTCTGAGCGGCAGGGCGGCCCAGATCACCTTGCCGCCGCTCGCGGTGTGCTCGACGTCGCAGACGCCGCCCGCCTCCAGGGTGATCTCGCGCACCAGGAGCAGGCCGCGGCCGCCGAGCCGGCCGTGGTCGGTCTCCAGGGCGGTCGGACGGTAGGGGTGGTTGTCCTCCACGGACACCCGCACCCATTCCGCTCCGACGGCGACCTCGACGGCCAGCGTGGGGGACAGGAGCGCCGCGTGTTTCACGGCGTTCGTCACCAGCTCGGAGACGATCAGCAGAAGTCCTTGGACGAGGTCGTCCGAGATCGGCACGCCCTGACGGGCGAGCAGCTCCCGGACGGCGCGCCGCGCCTGCGGCACCGAGGCGTCGACGGCGGCAGCGGTGAACCGCCAGACCCCTTCGTAGGGCAGTGGCTCCGGCGGCCTCGGGTCGTCGGAGCCGTGCCCGCCGCCGTCAGGGCGAGGGTCGCTCCCGCGCCCTTGGTCGTCCATTGTCCGGTCGCCACCCTTGCGCTCGATTGTCACCACATGTCGAGTGTTGGTAACCCGAGGCCGAGCACGAAGGACTGAACAGAAGTCAGCGCGTATCGACGATTTCACGACCGTCCGCGAGCGATCCCGTCAGACGTGCGACCGAGTTTGTTCGGCGCTTGTCCGATCCAGAACTATTCGGGTTGTACGGGTTTGGCGTCGGAGCCGGTGGCGGGCCGGCCTGGGCCATCGCACTAGCATCCGGTCCATGGAGCCTCAGCTGCTGGACACCGTCGCGGACGGGGTCGCGACCGTCGTCGTCCACCATCCGGCCAAGCGCAACGCCATGACGGCCGGGATGTGGCGCGCGCTGCCGCCGCTGCTCGACCGGCTCGCCGCCGACCCCGGGGTGCGGGCCCTGGTGCTCACCGGGGAGGGCGGGACGTTCTGCGCGGGCGCCGACATCTCCACGCTGCGGGAGTCCCCGGGGGAGGCCCAGGAGCTGGCGGGCCGTGCCGAGGAGGCGCTCGCGGCCTTCCCTCTGCCGGTCGTCGCGGCGATCCGGGGGCACTGCGTGGGCGGCGGCGCGCAGTTGGCGGCGGCCTGCGATCTGCGGTTCGCCGAGGAGGGCGCGCTGTTCGGGATCACCCCGGCGAAGCTGGGGCTCGTCTATCCGGCCTCCTCCACCCGGCGGCTGGTGTCGCTGGTCGGGCCGGGCACCGCCAAGTACCTCCTGTTCTCCGGCGAGTTGATCGACGCGGAGCGCGCGCTGCGCACGGGCTTCGTGGACGAGGTCCTCGGTGTCGGCGAACTCGCCGTGCGGGTGGCGGAGTTCACCCGGGTGCTGGTCTCTCGCTCCCGGCTGACCCAGGCTGCAGCCAAGGAGTTCGCGAACGGCCGCACCGACCGTGACGCCCACTGGGCCGAGCAGGCCCGCGGCAGCACCGACACCGCGGAGGGCGTCGCGGCCTTCCTGGAGCGGCGGCGGCCCCGGTTCACCTGGACGGTGTGAGGGGGCCGCCCGCGCGTCACATCAGGGCGAAGCGGCTGTTGGTGCGGAACTCCTCCACGAGGTGGGCCGGTGCCTTGTGCGGTGCGCCCGCGTCGTAGGGCGGCTGCGGGTCGTACTCGGTCATCAGCTGGACCGCCTGGGCGTGTTCGTCGCCCGCGATCCGGCCCACCAGCGTCAGGCCCATGTCGATGCCGGAGGAGACCCCGGCCGCGGTGACGTACTTGCCGTCGATCACGACCCGCTCCCCCGTGGGTTCGGCGCCGTACTGTGCGAGGAAGTCCAGGGCCAGCCAGTGCGAGGTGGCGCGGCGGCCTTCCAGGAGCCCCGCACCGGCCAGCAGCAGCGAGCCGGTGCACACGGAGGTCGTCCAGGCGCTGGTGCGGTCGGCCGTGCGCAGCCAGGCCAAGAGGGCCTCGTTCTCCATCTGCGCGAACTGGCCGGGGCCGCCCGGCACCACGACGATGTCCGGGTGCGGGACCTCGGCGAGCGTCCTGTCGGCGGTGAGCGCCAGGGCGCCGGTGTCGGAGCGGACCGGACCGGTCTCCTCGGCGACGAAGACGAGTTCGGCGTCGGGGAGCCGGCCGAGGGTCTCGTAGGGGCCCACCGCGTCGAGGGCGGTGAAGCGGTCGAAGAGGACGACGGCGATCTGCATGGGGGTCCTTTCAGTGGGTGGGGGCGGAGGCCGGGCGGAAGCGCCGGCGGTACTCCGCCGGGGAGGTGCCGAGGGCCTTCACGAAGGCGCGGCGCATGGCCTCGGAGGTGCCGTAGCCGCAGGCGCGGGAGATCTCCTCGACGCCGTCGGCGGTGTCCTCCAGCAGGCGGCGCGCGTGTTCGAGGCGGACCCGGTCGACGTACCGGCCCGGGGTCGTGCCCGTCTCGGCCTGGAAGGCGCGGGCGAAGTGGCGGGGGGAGAGCCGGGCGCGGGCGGCGAGCCGCTCGACGCTCAGGTCGTCACCGGGGTGCTCGGTGATCCACTGCTGAACCTCGCGCAAGGGCTCCCGCTGGGCCGTCTGGGCGGCCAGCTGGGCGCTGAACTGGGCCTGGTTGCCCGGTCTGCGGAGGAAGACCACGAGGTGGCGGGCGATGGCGAGGGCGGCTTCGCGGCCGATGTCCTCCTCGACCAGCGCGAGCGCCAGGTCGATGCCGGAGGTGACCCCGGCGGAGGTGGCGATGTGCCCGTCGCGGACGAAGATGGGGTCGGGGTCGACCTCGACGGCCGGGTGGCGGCGGGCCAGCGTGTCGCAGTACGCCCAGTGGGTGGTGGCCCGGCGGCCGTCCAGGAGGCCGGCCTCGGCGAGCAGGACGGCGCCGGTGCAGACCGAGACCAGGCGCGTCGCGCGCGGACCGTGCGCGCGCAGCCAGGCGACGATCTCGGGGGCGGGGTTCCGGGTGCCGTGGCCGCCGGGCACGAGCAGGGTGTGCGGGGCGGGTGCGCCGGCGAGGGAGTGGTCCGGGACGAGGGTGAGGCCGCTGGAGGTGCGTACGGGGGTGCCGTCCAGGGAGGCCGTGGCGATGCGGTAGGTCCCCGGTGTGTGCAGTTCCGCCCCGGCGAAGACCTCCAGCGGGCCCGTGACGTCGAGGCTCTGCACGCCGTCGAAGAGGACGACCAGGACAGTTCGCATGGCATCGATTCTTGGGTGGGCGGGCCATGGCCGCAATGACGAGTACCCCACCTTTCCTGCCATGGGACGGGAGGAGACCGGCCGGGCCCTTTCCACCTACCAACCGGTCGGTAACATTGGGCCATGACCTCTTCCCTGCCGGAGCGCGCCGGGCGGCGCTGCCATGGGCTCCTCAACCCGTTCCACGCCGCGCACTACTTCTCGCCGGATCTCGGCCGGGAACTGGCCGCCGTGGGGGTGAAGGACCCACAGGCGGCGTACTTCGCGGTGCGGTCCGCGGCCATGGGCGCGGTCGGCGCGGGCGTGGTGACCGCGACGTTCTTCAACTTCCGCCACGAGCGGGTGGCGGAGCACGTGCCCGCCGTGTGGGAGACCGCCGCGCCCGCGGTGGTGCTGGAGGCCCGTGAGCACGCGGCCGACGCCACGCTGCGGCGGCTGCTGGGCGAGGAGGTGACCGCCTCCGAGGAGGTCGCCGAGGCGGCCCGGCTGGCGCTGCGCGCCACCGAGGCGTGCACGAGGACCGCGCGCCCCCTGTACGCGGCGCACGCCGATCTCCCCGTACCCGAACGCCCTCACCTCGCGCTCTGGCACGCGGCCACCCTGCTGCGCGAGCACCGCGGCGACGGACACCTCGCCGCCCTCCTCGACGCCGGCCTGGACCCGGTGGAGGCGCTGGTCAGCCACACCGCCACCGGCAAGGGCATGTCCCCGAAGTGGGCCCTCGGCACGCGCGGCTGGACCCGGGACGAGTGGGACGCCGCGAGCGACCGGCTGCGTGGGCGCGGACTGCTCGACGGCGAGGGCGCGCTGACGGAGGCGGGCGTGGCCCTGCGCCGGGAGCTGGAGGACACCACGGACCGTCTCGACAGCGCGCCGTACGAGCATCTGGGCGCGCCCGGGGTGGAGCGGCTCACCGAGCTGATGACCGCGCTGGTGACCCGCATGCTCGCCGCGGGCGCGTTCCCGGCGGGGATGATCGGCAAGGGCTGATCCGCCCGGTCCAGGCATGAACGGCACGCAGTGCGGTACCCGATCTTTCCTGGCACACCCGGCCGGGAGACGAAAGGGGAAGTACGTGTTCCGTGCCATCGCAGACGTGTTGCGGCAGATCGGTGGGGCCATCGCCACGGTGGTCACGCTGCCGTTCCGGGCCGTCGCCCGGCTCTTCGGCGGCGCGTCGAGTTCGACGCGCGGCGGCGGACGGGCCCGCCGGGCCTGAGAACGGCCGGGCCGAAGACATCCGGAGCCGGACGCGCGCGCCGCGTCCGGCTCCCCCGCGTCCCGGCCCGGTCGCGGCCTGTCGAGTCCGGCCCCGCCGAGACCGGGCCCGTCGAGACCGGCCCGACGAGTCTCACGCCCTGAGCCCCCGCTGTCGTCGCCACCTGCCACAATTGCCGCGCAACCCCAGCGGAGAAGGCGGTACGGGAACGTGACGACACCCGGGTCGATCGAAGTACGGTCCATCGAAGGCAGGATCGCCGAGGAGCTCGGCGTACGGGAGCGGCAGGTCAGAGCCGCGGTGGAGCTGCTCGACGGCGGTTCGACCGTGCCCTTCATCGCCCGCTACCGCAAGGAAGCGACCGAGATGCTCGACGACACGCAGCTGCGCACGCTGGAGGAGCGGCTGCGCTATCTGCGGGAGCTGGAGGAGCGGCGCACGGCGATCCTCGACTCGGTGCGCGAGCAGGGCAAGCTGACGCCCGAGGTCGAGACGCAGATCCGGGCCGCGGAGACCAAGGCGCGACTGGAGGACATCTACCTGCCCTTCAAGCCCAAGCGGCGCACGAAGGCCCAGATCGCCCGCGAGGCGGGCCTCGAACCGCTGGCGGAGGGGCTGCTCGGCGACCCGGCCGTCGCGCCCCTGGCCGCCGCCGCTGCCTTCGTGGACGCCGAGAAGGGCGTCGCCGATCCGCAGGCCGCGCTGGACGGCGCGCGGGCGATCCTCACCGAGCGGTTCTCCGAGGACGCCGACCTGATCGGCGAGCTGCGCGAGCGCATGTGGGTGCGCGGGCGGCTGGCCGCCAAGGTGAAGACCGGCAAGGAGGAGGCGGGCGCCAAGTTCGCCGACTACTTCGACTTCACGGAGCCGTTCACCGATCTGCCCTCCCACCGCATCCTGGCGATGCTGCGCGGCGAGAAGGAGGACGTCCTCGATCTCGTGCTGGAGCCGGAGGAGCCCTCCGAGCAGCCCGGTCCCTCCTCCTACGAGGGGATCGTCGCCCATCGCTTCGGGATCGCCGACCGCGGGCGCCCCGGTGACAAGTGGCTGACGGACACGGTCCGCTGGGCCTGGCGGACCCGGATCCTCGTCCACCTCGGCATCGACCTGCGGCTGCGGCTGCGGACGGCCGCCGAGGACGAGGCGGTGAACGTGTTCGCGGCGAACCTGCGCGACCTGCTCCTGGCCGCCCCCGCCGGCACCCGCGCCACGCTCGGCCTCGACCCCGGCTTCCGTACGGGCGTGAAGGTCGCCGTGGTGGACGCGACCGGCAAGGTCGTGGCCACCGACGTGATCTACCCGCACGTCCCGGCCAACAAGTGGGACGAGGCCGTCGCGAAGCTGGCGCGTCTGGCGAAGGAGCACGCGGTCGACCTGATCGCGATCGGCAACGGCACGGCCTCCCGCGAGACCGACAAGCTCGCCGGTGAACTCATCACCAAGCACCCGGAGTTGAAGCTCACCAAGGTGATGGTGTCCGAGGCGGGCGCGTCCGTGTACTCGGCGTCGGCGTTCGCCTCCCAGGAGCTGCCGGGCATGGACGTCTCGCTGCGCGGCGCCGTGTCCATCGCGCGCCGCCTCCAGGACCCCCTGGCCGAGCTGGTGAAGATCGACCCGAAGTCCATCGGTGTCGGGCAGTACCAGCACGACCTGTCCGAGGTGAAGCTGTCGCGTTCGCTGGACGCGGTGGTGGAGGACTGTGTGAACGGCGTGGGCGTGGACGTGAACACGGCCTCCGCGCCGCTCCTCGCGCGCGTGTCCGGCATCTCCTCCGGCCTCGCCGAGAACATCGTGGCCCACCGCGACGCCAACGGCCCCTTCAGCTCGCGCTCCCAGCTGAAGGGCGTGGCACGGCTCGGCCCCAAGGCGTACGAGCAGTGCGCGGGGTTCCTGCGGATCCGGGGCGGCGACGATCCGCTGGACGCGTCCAGCGTGCACCCGGAGGCGTACCCCGTCGTGCGGCGGATGGTGAAGACCTCCGGGCAGGAGGTGGCGGCGCTGATCGGCAACACCGGCGTGCTGCGGTCGCTGAGGCCGCATGACTTCGTGGACGAGACCTTCGGTCTGCCGACCGTGAGCGACATCCTCAAGGAGCTGGAGAAGCCGGGCCGCGACCCGCGTCCCGCGTTCAAGACGGCCACCTTCAAGGACGGTGTCGAGAAGATCTCCGACCTGGTGTCCGGGATGGTGCTGGAGGGGGTCGTGACGAACGTGGCGGCCTTCGGGGCGTTCATCGACGTCGGTGTCCACCAGGACGGGCTGGCGCATGTCTCGGCGCTGTCGAAGACCTTCGTGAAGGATCCGCGGGACGTGGTGAAGCCCGGGGACATCGTGAAGGTGAAGGTGCTCGACGTCGACATTCCGCGCAAGCGGATCTCGCTCACGCTGCGGCTGGACGACGAGGCGGCGCCGAAGGGGGCGGCCGGGTCGCCCGGCGGGGGTTCACGGCAGCAGCGGGGTGCCCGTGGCGGGCAGCCGCCCCGGCAGCAGGGGCGTGGGGGTGCGCGGCAGGGAGGTGCGGCGGCGCCGCCGGCGAACAGTGCGATGGCCGACGCGTTGCGGCGGGCGGGGTTGGTGGACAAGAAGCGGGGCTGAGTGGTTGGGGGTGCGCTGTCGGGTGCGGGTGCGTGGGGCTTCTCGCGCAGTTCCCCGCGCCCCTGAAAAAGGCAGGGGCTTCGCCCTCTGCCTTTTTCAGCCCGCTCGAGCCGCTCAGCTCTCCGTCACCTTGCCCGCCTCCACCTCCAGGCGCCTGGTGACCCTGACCGCGTCCAGCATCCGGCGGTCGTGGGTCACCAGGAGCAGCGTGCCCTCGTAGGCGTCCAGGGCGGACTCCAGCTGCTCGATGGCGGGCAGGTCCAGGTGGTTCGTGGGCTCGTCGAGGATCAGCAGGTTGACGCCCCGGCCCTGGAGGAGCGCGAGGGCGGCGCGGGTGCGTTCGCCCGGCGAGAGGGTCACCGCCGGACGCAGGACGTGGGCCGCCTTGAGGCCGAACTTGGCCAGCAGCGTGCGCACCTCGGCGGGTTCCGTGTCGGGGACGGCCGCGCAGAAGGCGTCGAGCAGGGACTCGGGGCCGTGGAACAGCCCTCGCGCCTGGTCGACCTCGCCCACCAGGACGCCCGAGCCGAGGGTGGCCTGTCCCGAGTCCAGCGGGACGCGGCCGAGCAGCGCGCCCAGCAGCGTCGACTTGCCGGCGCCGTTCGCGCCCGTGATGGCGATGCGGTCGGCCCAGTCGATCTGCAGCGACACCGGGCCGAAGGCGAAGTCGCCGCGCCGCACCTCGGCGTCGCGCATCGTGGCGACCACGGCGCCGGAGCGCGGGGCCGCCGCGATCTCCATGCGCAGTTCCCACTCCTTGCGCGGCTCCTCGACGACGTCCAGCCGTTCGATCATGCGCTGGGTCTGCCGGGCCTTCGCGGCCTGCTTCTCGCTCGCCTCGCTGCGGAACTTGCGGCCGATCTTGTCGTTGTCGTTGTTCGCCTTGCGCCGGGCGTTCTTGACGCCCTTGTCCATCCAGGAGCGCTGCATCTGGGCGCGGTCCTGGAGCGCGGCCTTCTTGTCGGAGTACTCCTCGTAGTCGTCGCGGGCGTGTCGGCGGGCGGTCTCCCGCTCCTCCAGATACGCCTCGTATCCGCCGCCGTAGAGGTTGATCCGGTTCTGGGCCAGGTCGAGTTCGAGGACCTTGGTGACGGTGCGGGTGAGGAACTCGCGGTCGTGGCTGACGACGACGGTGCCGGCGCGCAGGCCGGACACGAAGCGTTCGAGCCGTTCCAGGCCGTCCAGGTCGAGGTCGTTGGTGGGCTCGTCGAGGAGGAAGACGTCGTAGCGGGAGAGGAGGAGCGAGGCGAGTCCGGCGCGGGCGGCCTGCCCGCCGGAGAGACCGGTCATCGGCTGGTCCAGGCCGACGCCGAGGCCGAGGGAGGCGGTGACCTCCTCCGCCCGCTCGTCCAGGTCGGCGCCGCCCAGGTCGAGCCAGCGCTCCAGGCTCACCGAGTACGCGTCGTCGGCGCCGGGCGCGCCGTCCACGAGGGCCTGGGTGGCCTCGTCCATCACGCGCTGGGCCTCGGCCACGCCCGTGCGCCGGGCGAGGAACTCGCGTACGCTCTCGCCCTCCCGGCGCTCCGGCTCCTGCGGCAGGTGGCCGACGGTCGCCGTGGGCGGGGACAGCCGCAGCTCGCCCTCCTCCGGCGGGAGCAGCCCGGCGAGCAGCCTGAGCAGCGTGGACTTGCCCGCGCCATTGGCACCGACCAGCCCGATCACATCGCCGGGGGCGACGACGAGGTCGAGCCCGGAGAAGAGGGAGCGGTCGCCGTGGCCGGCGGCGAGGTTCTTGACGACGAGGGTGGCGGTCACAGGGGGCGATCCTAACGACAGGAGGGCGGGACCTCCCAGCCGCCTCGGGGGCGGGGCCGCCGCCCGTGGGCCCTCATCGCGCCATCGGTTCCACGAGGACCGTTCCCGCGGTGCGGGCGACGATGAACGATTCCCCCTTCACGGCCTTGGGGTCCAGGCCGATGCGGTGCCGGCCGGCCGGGAGGATCCCGTCGAAGAAGCGATAGGTGTGGGGGCGGTACAGCCGGTCCAGGCGGTAGGCGGTGAGCTCCACCCGGCAGGTGGAGGTGATCTCGATGCCGGCCTGCCCTCCGGCGGCGACGAGACGGGTCAGGCGGCGCTGCTGCTCGGGGCTGCGGTCGAGGGCGTGTTCGATCTGGGCGACGAGCAGCGGAATGATCGGGGCCAGTCCGTCGACGTAGGCGACCGTGACCCCCGCGCGGTCGAAGGCCAGCCGTACGGCGGCGCGGTCCGCCTCACGGACGGCCCGGCCGAAGACCACCGCCCCGTAGGCGCGCAGTTCCTCGTCGGGCACGCCGGTGGCGTCCTGCGCCAGATCGGTGCCGATGCCGATGGCCCGCAGCGCGGCGGCGAGCCGGGCGAGGACGGCGACCCGGGCACCGATGAGGAGGACCCGGCGGCGGGCCGAGGGCTCGGCGGCGGACCGCGACAGCAGGGACCGCAACGCGCCGCGGTACTCGGGGCCGTGGAACAGGAAGGGGCCGATGCCCGTGTAGCCGTTGCGTTCGAGGTCGGCCACCTCCCCCGTCTGCCAGGCGAAGTCCCGCCAGACGACGTCCTCGCCGGCCCGCTCTATGACCGCGGTCACGGCTCCGCAGCCGAGGTCGGCGCATTCGGGGCAGCCGTAGATGACGTGACGGCCGTCCGTCAGGGGGGCGTCGGCCTCCAGGAGCAGGCCGTGCACCTGGGCGGTGAAGATCGAGGGCGGCACGTCGGAGGCGAGGGGGGAGACGGCGTCGAGGTCGGAGAGCTGGAACAGCAGCGGGCGCCCGTCGACGATGAAGTCCACGAAATCCCGGTGCACTTGGTAGTCACCGTTGGCGAGGACGCCACCGGCTCGCATCGCCGGTGCCAGGCCGAAGGTCGCGTACTCGGCAGACATGGTGTGAGTATCCCCACAAAGCGATACTTGTGCGCACGGCGGACCATATTCCGTTAACGTCCCCGCGTGACCCATGAATCGAACAGCGAGGTGATCGTGGTCGGCGGCGGGGTCGTCGGTCTCACGACGGCCGTCGTCCTGGCGGAGGCCGGCGGGCGGGTCCGGATCCGGACGCGGGAGCCCGCGGAGCTGACGACGTCCGCCGTGGCGGGCGGACTCTGGTGGCCCTATCGGATCGAGCCGGAGGAACTGGTCGGCGCGTGGGCGCTCACCACCCTGGCCGTCTACGAGGAGCTGGCGGCCCGGTCCGACGAGACGGGCGTACGCATGGTCGAGGGCGTACACGGCGGGACCCGGCTGGACGGACTGGGGGCATGGGCCTCCCGGGTGGCCGGGCTGCGGGCGGCGACGGCCGGTGAGTACCCGGGCGTCGGGCTGTGGGCGCGGCTGCCGCTGGTCGACATGCCGGTCCATCTGCGGTGGCTGCGCGAGCGGTTCGTCGCGGCGGGCGGCGTGGTGGAGTCCCGTACGGTCACGGATCTCGCGGCGGTCGACGCGCCGGTCGTCGTCAACTGCACCGGGCTGGGCGCACGGGAGCTGGTGCCGGACCCCTCCGTACGGCCGGTGCGGGGGCAGTTGGTCGTGGTGGAGAACCCCGGTGTCACCACCTGGCTCACCTCGGTCGAACACTCCGGGTCGAAGAGCACGTACTTCATCCCGCAGCCGGACCGTCTGATCCTCGGCGGCACGGCGGAGGAGGACGCCTGGTCCCTGACTCCGGACCCGGTGGCGGCGGAGGAGATCGTGCGGCGGTGTGCGGCGATCCGGCCCGAGATCGCGGGGGCAAGGATCATCGAGCACAAGGTGGGGCTGCGGCCCACCCGCCCGGCCGTGCGGCTGGAGCGCGAGGTGCTGCCGGGCGGGCGGGTGCTGGTGCACAACTACGGTCATGGCGGGGCGGGGGTCACGGTGGCGTGGGGGTGCGCACGGGAGGCGGCACGCCTCGCCTCCGGGTGACCGGCCCGGGCGCGGGCGCGCCGCGCGGGCGGCCGCGATCCGTTCGCGTCCGCCCGCGCCCCGCCCTTCTCAGGGGGCCCGGTGGCCGATCGGGTCGCCCTCGATCTCCGTTCCCTGCCCCGGGCCGACCCTGATCTCGAACTCCCCGTCGTAGCGCTTGTGGCCCTCGATGACCGCGAGCTCGACCGCCTCGGAGGCCATCTCCTCGCGGACGATCACCGAGTCCCGGCGCAGGTCGCGCATGAGCGCGACACACATGCCGATCATGACGAGGACGAACGGGGCCGCGGCCAGGATCGTCAGGTTCTGCAGGCCCGTGAGCGCGTCGCCCTGGCCGCTTCCGACCAGGAGCATGATCGCGGCGACGGCGCCGGTGAGGGCACCCCAGAAGACGACGACGAAACGGCCGGGTTCGAGCGCTCCGCGCTGGGAGAGCGTGCCCATGACGATCGAGGCGGCGTCGGCGCCGGAGACGAAGAAGATACCGACGAGGATCATCACGAGCAGACTGGAGACCGTGGCGGCGGGGAACTCGTGGAGGACCGCGAAGAGCTGGCCCTCCGGCGTGGCCTTGTCACCGAGCCGCCCCTGCTCCTGGAGCTTCATCGCCGTACCGCCGAAGACGGCGAACCAGACGAGACTGACCGTGCTGGGGACGAGGATGACGCCGCCGATGAACTGGCGGATGGTGCGGCCGCGGCTGATCCGGGCGATGAACATGCCGACGAAGGGCGTCCAGGAGATCCACCACGCCCAGTAGAAGACGGTCCAGCTGCCGAGCCAGTCGGCCACGCCCTGGCCGCCGGACGCCTCGGTGCGGCCCGCCATCTGGGCGAGGTCGCCCAGGTAGGCGAAGGCCGAGGTGGGCAGCAGGTCGAGGACGAGGATGGTCGGGCCGGCGACGAAGACGAAGACCGCCAGCAGCAGCGCCAGCACCATGTTCGTGTTGGAGAGCCACTGGATGCCCTTCTCCACACCGGACACGGCGGAGGCGACGAAGGCCAGGGTGAGGACCGCGATGATGCCGACGAGCAGGCCGGTGCCCACCTTGTCCATCCAGTTCAGCTCCTTGAAGCCGGAGCCGATCTGGAGGGCGCCGAGGCCGAGGGAGGCCGCCGAGCCGAAGATCGTGGCGACGATCGCGAGGATGTCGATGACCCGGCCGACCGTGCCGTTCGCGTGCTTCTCGCCGATCAGCGGGGTGAAGACGGCGCTGATGGTCTGGCGGCGCCGCTTGCGGAAGGTGCTGTAGGCGATGGCCAGGCCGACCACCGCGTAGATCGCCCAGGGATGCAGCGTCCAGTGGAAGAGGGTGGTCGCCATCGCCGTTTCCATGCGCTCGCCGGAGCCCCCGGGGTTCGTGCCCGGCGGCGGCGAGGTGTAGTGGGCGAGGGGCTCGCTCACGCCGTAGAACATCAGACCGATGCCCATGCCGGCGCTGAACATCATGGCGACCCAGGAGACCGTGCGGAACTCGGGCTTCTCGCCCTCGACCCCCAGGTGGATACGGCCGTAGCGGCTGACCGCGAGCCACAGGGCGAAGATCACGAAACAGGAGGCGGCCAGCATGAAGGCCCAGCCACCGTTGTGGATCAGTCCGCTCAGCATCTTGCCGCTGACGGTTTCGAGCGAGTCGGTCCAGATGGCGCCCCAGAGGACGAAGGCCAGGGTGAGTGCCGCCGTCACGCCGAACACGACGCGGTCCGTACCTGGCCGCCCGCCGCCGGAGAGGCCCGCTTCCGAGCCCGGAAGCGCGCCTCCCCCGTGGTGGGTGGTGTGTTGGTCGTGCGTCACAGGTGGAACCTTTCAAGAGTGGCTGGAACTGAACCTCTCCTGCCCAGGAACGCCTATCACATGTGACCTCGACCCTTTCTGTTTCAACCGGTCGTGTCGGGCACTCCCTCCGTCAGGCGGTACGGCGCGCTCTCGTCGAGCAGCAGCGGCACGAGCGCACTGCCGCCGGCGCCGTCGCCGCCGGGGCGTACGCGGACGGCGTGCAGGGCCGGCTCATCGGTGCCGTCCTCGTACTGTTGTGCGGTGGGGCGGTAGCCGCAGAAAGTAGGCCCCTGGCCCCGGCGGCCGAGGCCACAGCGAACGGGGCCCGCTACAGGGCCCGGGTCCGCACGGTCCGCGGTCGTCGTACTCGCCGCGCTGGCGGCGGTCGTCGAGGACAACCAGAAACGCCGCCCCGACCACACGGTCCTCCGCCCTCCAGGTCCGGCCGCCCGTCACGCGGGCGGTGGTCACGGGGTGAAGGGGACCCCCGCACGGAGGAGCACGTTGGCGTAGAAGGTGTCCTCGCCCGTCCGTACGGCGAACTTGACGTCCCGGACCCTGGCCTTGAACTCGTCGTGGTCGATGGGTTCGGGGTCGAGTCCGAAGGAGCGCAGGCCGGTGTGGACGGCGGGGTTGACCTCGCGGATCTTGTCGGTCACCCAGCTGTGCTCGACGACGATCTCGTCGAGCACGGTCTGGACGACGTCCAGGAACGGGGCTTGGCCGTACCGGTAGCCGAGATCCACGACGGGGGTGCCGGGCGCCAGGGGGAGCCCGGCGTCGCTGATCACGAAGGTGTCGGTGTGGCGCAGACCGGCGATCAGCCCGGCCAGCCCGCTGTGGATGATGCCGTTGCGCTGCACGGGTTCAGTCCTTTTCGATAGGGGGTGTGGTGGCGGCGAGGGCGCGCAGCGTGGCCAGGTCGGCGTACTGCTGGGGCGCGCCGGAGACCCGTACGGCCATGGAGCCCGCGGCGATGCCCAGGCGGGCGGCGTCCAGGAGCGAGTCACCGGCGGCGAGCCGGGCGGCGAGCACCCCGGCGAAGGCGTCACCGGCGCCCGTGGTGTCCACGACGGTCGCGGGGACGGCCCGGAGCGCGGTGGAGACGCCGTCGGCGTCGGTGACGACCGCGCCCGCCTCGCCCAGGGTGGTGACCACGGCTTTGGCGCCCCGGGCGCGCAGCGCGTCGTGCGCCCTGCGTAGGGCCGCGGTCTCCGGCGCACCCTCCACCTCCTCCGCCGCATCCGTCGCCGACCGGCCTGACACCACCGCCTGTTCGTGCTCGTTCACGATGAGCACGTCACAGCGGGCGATCAGGTCGTCGGGGAGTTCGGCGGCGGGGGCGGCGTTGAGGAGGAACCGCCCCCGGCAGGCGTCCGCCGCGCGGCGGACGACATCCAAGGGGATCTCCAACTGGGCCAGTACAACGGACGCTTGAGCCCCGAGCCCCTCGGTGGGGTCGCCCTCGGACGGCCACTGGTGGTTGGCGCCGGCGACCACCACGATGGTGTTGTCCCCCGCCGCCGTGGTGATCCACGCGGTACCGGTCTCGGCACCGGACACCGCGGTCACCGCGTCGACGTCCACTCCGCCGGCGACCAGCCGGGCACGGGCCCGGTCCGCCTCGGCGTCCTCGCCCACCCGGGCGATCATCGCCGTACGAACACCTCCGGAGGCCGCCGCGGCCGCCTGGTTGGCGCCCTTGCCGCCGAGGGTGACGTACGCGGTACGGCCGAGGACGGTCTCGCCGGGGGAAGGGAAGGCGTCGGCGACGACGACGTGGTCGATGTTCACCGAGCCGATCACCACGACCTGGGGTGACACACCCGGCACGGCCTCAGGCATGCGCGTCCCCTTGCACGGCCCCGGTGATCAGGCCCACCAGCTCGTCACCCGTGGTGGCGGAGACGGTTCGCCGCGCGGCGGTCCGGCCTCGGCGCAGTACGTACGCGGTGTCGGCGACCCGGAGCACCTGAGCCATGTCGTGGCTGATCAGCAGCACGGTCACCGACGCCTCGCGGAGCCGGGCGATGAGCTCCTCCACGGCCGCCGTCTCCCGGACGCCCAGGGCCGCCGTCGGCTCGTCCATGATGACCAGGGTGCGACCCCAGTTGGCCGCGCGGGCGATGGCGATGCACTGCCGCTGACCGCCCGACATCCGCCGCACGGTGGCCCGTACGTTCGGCACGTTCACGTCCAGCCGGGACAGGATGTCGCCGCTCTGGGCGATCATGGACTTCTTGTCCAGCACCCGGAACGGGCCGAAGCCGCTGGTCAGTTCGTGGTTGAGGTAGAGGTTCTGCCAGACCGTGAGGTCCTCGATGAGGCCGAGGGTCTGGTACACCGTCTCGATGCCCAACTGCCGGGCGTCGTCGGGGGAGTGGAACCGTACCTGCTCGCCCCGGAAGCGGATCTCGCCCGCGTCCTGCGGGTGCACACCGGTCAGACAGCGCACCAGCGTGGACTTGCCCGCGCCGTTGTCGCCGAGGAGCGCGGTGACCTCGCCGGGAGCGAGCTTCAGGTCCACGCCCTGGAGCGCGTGGACCGCGCCGAAGGACTTGCGCAGCCCGGTGATCTCCACGAGCGGGGAGACGACCTGACCGGCCGAGGCGGCGCTCTGGTTGGCGGCCGGGGCGGCGGCGGATGTGCCCGTCACACGGGCCGGAGTGTCGGTCATGGCTGGCTTCTCCTACTTCTGGAACCGGGAGATGAAGGCCGCGCCGAGTACGACGGTGCCGACCGCGATGGGCTGGTAGTACTGCGAGATGCCGAGCAGGGTGAACCCGTTGATGAGGCTCTGGAGCAGCAACGCGCCGGTCACCGTGCCGAACACGGAGGCCTTCCCGCCGAACAGGCTGGACCCGCCGAGGACCACCGCCGCGATGGAGCTGAGCAGCAGGTCGGTCTGGAGGCTGGGGTCGGCGCCGCCCGTGCGGGCCACGAACAACACGGCCGCAACCCCGCAGGCCAGCCCGGAACTCGCGTACGCGATCAGCCGGATCCGGTTGACGTGGATGCCCACACCCCGCGCGGCCTCGATGTTGCCGCCGGTCGACAGCAGATAGGTGCCGGTACGGGTGCGGTAGAGAAGGAAGCCCACCAGCGCGGCCACCACGAAGGCCAGTACCCAGAACCAGCGCACCGGACCGATGCCGTCGATCGCCAGCGCGCGCAGGAAGTCCGAGTTCACGGGGACGGTGTTGCCGCTGGTCAGCAGCAGAGTGAGACCGCTGACCACGGAGAGCGAGCCGAGGGTGACGATGAAGTCGGTCATGTTCAGCCGGGCCACCAGCAGACCGTTGACCACGCCCACCGCCAGCCCGGCCAGCAGGGCCAGGACGATGGAGACGGTCAGTCCCCAGCCGTTGGTGTACGCGTACCCGAGGACCGCCGCCGACCAGGGCAGGTTGGAGCCCACCGAGAGGTCGATACCGGCGACGGTGACCACCAGCTGCTGGCCCATGGCGAGGACCAGCAGGATCGAGGCCGACACCAGCAGGTCGCTGATGTTGGACGTGGTGAGGAAGTCGGGCGTGGCGATGAAGAAGACGAGGAACACCACGCCCAGCCCGATCGGGGCGGCGTAGCGTGCCGCCGCCTCGACCGAGAAGTCCAGGCCGAAGCGGCCCGGCGCCTGAGTGTCAGCCATGATCAGATCACTTCCCGGCCGAGAGCGGGTTTTCGAACGGAACGAACGGCTGCGGGGCGGAGCTGGTCGCCTTGTCCACGTTGGTGGCGTCGATCAGGGCGATCGGGGCGACGATCCGGCTGGGCACCTTCTTCTTGGCGACCAGGTCGATGCAGGCCTGCACGGCCAACTGGCCCTCGGCGTACGGGTACTGGGAGATCGTGCCGCTGAGGGTGCCCGCCTTGACCGCCTCCAGCGCGGCGCTGATGCCGTCCACCGAGATGATGGAGACCTTGCCGGTCAGACCGGCGTTGCGGACCGCCTGCGCGGCACCCAGACCCATGGTGTCGTTGGCGGCGAAGATGCCGGTGATCTTCGGGTGGGCCTTGAGGATGGCCTCGGTGACCGTCTGCCCCTTGGCCTGGTCGTAGTCGGCGGGCTGGGTGGCGACGATGTCCAGCTTGCCCGCGACCTTCTCCGTGAAGCCCTTCTGGCGGTTGATGCCGTTCTGCTCGCCGGCGATGCCCTGGAGGATGGCCACCTCGCCCTTGCCGCCCATGAGCTTCAGCAGGCCCTCGCCCGCCTTCTCGCCCGCCGACAGGTTGTCCGAGCCGATGAACGAGGCGTACGACACCCCGGCCTGCTTCGAGGCCTTCGCGTCGATCTGGGTGTCCAGGTTGAGGATCGGGATCTTCTTCTGGGCGACCGGGACCAGCGGGGTGATCACGTTGGTGGCGTTGACCGGCACGACGCCGAAGCAGTTGAAGCCCTGGCCCGCGAGGGTGGAGATCTTGGCGTTCTCACCCGTGCTGTCGGTCTCCGACTTGCCCGCCTGGACCTCCACCTTGACGCCCTGCTTCTTGCCCTCGGCTATCGCACCGTCGCGCAGCGCCGCCCAGTAGGGGTTGGTGAAGTTCCGGGTGACGATGGCGATCTTCGCCTCGCCCGACTTGTCGCCGCTGTCGGAGCTGTCTCCGCCCCGGCCGCAACCGGCCACCACCAGCAGCATCGTCACGGCGGCAGCGGTGGCGGTGGCGGAACGGACTCTGCGTGCGGTGCGGTTGGCGGTGGCGCCGGAGCGGGCGCTGACGTTGGTGTTCATGGGAGTGCCTTTCGTCGCGTCATTGCGTCAAACGGGGTGGGGTGAGGTCCGCGTGGGGCGCGGGGAGCCGCCGGACTTCGAGGCCGGGGAGGCCGGGTCGCAGTCCGGGAGTTCATGGGTCCGGGAGCCTGTAAGTCCGGGACCGGGGGCCGAGTTCGAGGTCGGGGCCAGGTGAGCCCGGGGCCCACGGTGACGGCGTGATCCGTCGTGCGGGTCAGACGGATCCGGCGGAGCAGGCGGGTCGTACGACTCGTACGGGTGTACGCGGCGTGCGAGTCGGGCATCGGTGCGAGCCGGGCGCGCCGTGACCGGTCGCCCGCTCCCACCGCTCACCCGCTGGCGCTATAAGCCCTCGCCGATCATCGAGTCGCCCCCGGTGAGGTCCGGGCAGCCGCAGGAGCCGCGGGCGATCAGAGTGGTGGGGTGGGTGATGCGCCGTACCGGCAGGGCGGGATCGGCGATCTTGGCCAGGAGCCACTGGACGGCCGAGCGGCCCAGCTCGTCGAAGGGCTGCTGCATGGTGGTGAGCGCGGGCACCGTGTACTCGCTGCCGTCGATACCGTCGAAGGCACAGACCGCCACGTCGTCGGGGACGCGCAGCCCCAGTTCGGCGGCGGCTCGAAGGACGCCGATGGCCTGCTCGTCACTCGCCACGAAGAGTGCGTCCGGGTGTCCCGCCTCCGCGAGCATCCGCCGTCCGGCCCGGTACCCGTCGGCTCGTCCGAAGGGCACATGCGCCAGTGACGCGCTCTCCGGGTCCCGCCCGGCCTCGACGAGGGCCCGGCGCCAGCCCGCGACCCGGTCGACCGTCGGGTGCACACCCTCCAGCCCGGCGATGCACCCGATCCGCTCCCGGCCGTGACCGAGCAGATGGGCGGTGGCCTGGTACGCGCCGCCCTCGTTGTCGGTGAGCACCTGCGTCGCCCCCGGCAGGTCCAGCTCGCGGTCGAGCACCAGCCGGGGCACGGTCTGGTCGGACAGCTCCGCGACCCAACTGTGCGGGCCGTGGATCGGGACCACGATGAGCCCGTCCACCTGCCGGTCGAGCAGGGTCCGGATGTACGTCGCCTCGCGGGCGTCGTCACCCATCGCGTTGCCCAGCAGCATCGTGTAGCCGGAGGCGAAGCCGACGTCCTCGATGACGCGGGCCAACTCGGCGAAGAAGGGGTTGGAGTTGTCGGGCACGACCAGCCCGAAGGTCATGGTCCGCGAGGTCTTCAGGGACCGGGCCACCACGTTGGGGCGGTAGCCGAGCTCGTCTATCGCCGCGAGGATCCGCTCGCGGGTGGCGGGGGCGACCTTGCGGGGGCCGTTGTTGAGGACGTAGCTGACCAGGGCCTCGGAGGTGCCCGCCAGACGCGCCACGTCACGGCGAGTTGCCATCGGACCCTCCTTCGGCTCGGGGCTGCGTTCTGGAACATCAACTCGTGTTGTCAACACGAGTTGATTCGGTTGCGTTGGATGAATATCGACTGCCGATCCACCGATGCGCAAGAGGTTGCCCGAAATCCTTTGGTAAAGAGTTCGAAACCCTGCTTTGCAGGTCAAACTCGGGCGTCACCTTGATCGCCATCTCAACGATCACCTGGTCAGCGCCTTGATCATCACGGCGGGACGTGTACGTCGAGGACCCTCGATGACGAGCTTGCAGCCAAGGGCGACCCGTTCGATCCGGAGGGCGCGGTGACCGCTGTGGCGCTCAAGATCGAGGGCGAGGACGAGTCACGGTGGATCGTCCACTGCCCGGCCTCGAAGCCTCGTGACGGTCCGCCGACGTAGTCGGGGATCCGTTGGTCGGCCGGGGTTCGGCAGGAGTGCGAGGCGTTCGAGATCCGGTTCCGGGCCGTGTGGTGCAGGGGCAGCTTGCGCAAGCCGGTGGCCCGGGTGGCGCGGATGCGGTCCTCGGCCCGGGCCCGCAGCCGGTGCCGGAGCTCGGCGATCGGCGATCGGGCGGCCCAGGTGTTGGGGGCGAACCAGGACAGCCGCATGCCGTCCGCATCCGTGAGCGCAACTGGGCTCCGGGATGGGGTCGTTCCCGTCTGACGATCAGCCACATGCCCGTCGGCCTGCCGTCCAGAATGTCACCGGCGAGTTCAGCGAGCCAGGCGCCGTCGCGGATCTCGCCCACGGTTTCGAGTGCCGCTGTCCAGGCCGGTGCCGGAACCTTCAGCACATGCCGACTGTCCTGCTCGGTGCTCACCGTGTCGACCGAGCAGGACAGCCACCGCCCTCGCTGACGAGCCGGGCGACGAAGTCGTGGGTGCCGCCCGCGGAGTCGGCCCGGATCAACGTCCGGCGCCGGCGCCGGTACTTCTTCGGCAGTCGAGCCGGCGCCAGGTGGGCGGCGGTGATGGGGTCGGCAGCCGTGTTCGCGTCCGCGTTGCCCGGTCCGAGCGGGGCCGCCACGGGCTCGCCGGTGCCGCCCGGACCGTGGTCGACGGACCCCATCAGCGGGCCCTCCGCCTATTTGATCAAATCTGGGACACCTCACCTCGTGACAGCGCGAGGCCGGCTGTCGTCAGAGCGCGCCGGTCGACACCGGCAGCTTCCGAGTCTTCGCGATCGAGGCCGGCACGGCCCGCGATCCGGGCCCTCATTTCGTGCCGCCCGGGACGCGGGCGGCACGGCCCGGGTCGCGGACGCCGTCGAGGACGATGGCCCCGGGGGCGGCCGTGGCGCCGGTGGTGGCCCGCTCGAAGGCTCCGGCACCGCCGACCAGCGGGACCTTCGCGGAGGTCTTGCGGAGGTCGATGGTCAGGGCCGGGGTGCCGGCGGGCGGGTCGATGAGGTCCTTGTCGGTGCCCGCGACGATCAGCGCGAGACGGTGGCCCGCCGGGACGACGTGGTCGCTCGCGTGCAGATCGAGGGTGATCGTGTACGGGGTGCCGGGCGTGAGCGGGGCTCCGGTGCCGGAGGCGTGGTGGCCGAGGTCGGCCCAGCCGCGGCTGAAGATCGTGTAGTCGACGTCGGCGGTCTTCGCCCGGGTCTCCCGGAAGCAGGAGCTGTCGCCGGTGGTGCTCGGCCCCCAGCAGGTGCGCTCGGTGAGGGTGGTGATGCCCTCACCGGCGGCGGCGTAGTCGCGGATGGTGTCCGGGCCGAGGTCGACGAGGACCGCCGAGAGGTGGGCGGCGGAGGTGGTCGGCGTCGCCGTGACGGTGACCTTGCCGGAACCGGACAGCCGCAGGGCCTTGGTGAGCGGGGCGGTGACGAAGCCCGCCTTGCCGGGGGTGGACCGGTCGACGTGCGCGGCCCAGTCGGTCTCGCTCAGCGCCGGGTCGTCGGTGAAGGTCTCGGTGCCGGTGCCCTTGCGCAGGCCGAGGGTGCCGACGCCCGGGGCACCGCCCTTGCCCGGGCGCAGGGTCGTGGTCTTCGCCGCGCGGGGCGGCCACACCGAGGACGTCTGCCACCGGTCCGGGTGGCGTTCGACGTCGGCCATGGGTTCGTCGTCGATGCCGTTGTCGTAGCCGAGGAGTTCGTGGTCGAACCAGCGGTGCAGGGTGTCGACCCACTCGGCGCGGCGGAAGTCGAACGGGTCGACGTGGCCGGTCTGCGAGAGCCAGATCTTGCGCTCGACGCCCTGCGCGGCGAGCGCGTCCCACCACTGGCCGAAGTGCTTGGCGCGGACGTTCAGGTCCTGCTGTCCGTGGACGACGAAGACGCTGGCATCGATCTTCCGGGCGTCCTTGACGTAGTTCCGCTCGGTCCACAGCGGGGTCCAGTCGCCGGTGCGCGGGGCACCGTCGACGAGCTTTTGCTGGACGGCGCCGCACTTGGCGCGGGCCCCGGGGCTCTCCACGTAGTCGGCGAGCCAGTCGGGGCCGGAGTTGTAGAGGGGGGCGCCCTTGGCGAAGTAGTAGTCGTACCAGGAGGAGATCGCGCCGATCGGGACGATGGTCTCCAGACCTTCGACGCCGGTGGCGGCCACGCCGTTGGCGATCGTGCCGTCGTAGCTCTTGCCGATCATGCCGGTGCGGCCGTTGGTCCAGCCGGCCTTGGCCTTCTTGGTGCCCGTGCGGGTGGTGTACGCCCTGCCGCGGCCGTTGAGCCAGTCGACGACCGCCTTGGCGGACCGGATGTCGGAGCGGCCGCCGACGTCCACACAGCCGTCGGAGCGGTTGGTGCCGGCGAGGTCGACGGCGACGAAGGCGTAACCGCGGGGCACGAAGTAGTTGTCGTAGAACAGCGGCGCCTGGACGATGTTCCCGGCCGCGTCGTAGGTCTTGAGCTGGCTCTCGTTGCCGCGTCCGCAGCAGGCGTAGTAGGGGCTGGCGTCCATGATCACGGGGATCTTGCGGCCCCGCTGGGCGGGTTCTCTCGGACGGACGATGTCGACGGCGACCCGGTCCTTCCTCCCGTCGCGGTCGGCGTCGAGCCCGGTGTCCACCCAGACGGCCTCGCGGATGGCATTGCCGTAGGAGTAGACCGGTTCGCTCCTGCGGGGGGCCGGAGTGCCGGCGACCGCAGGGGTGAGGAACGAGGCCGTGAGAGCGGCGGCCGTGGCCGCCGTCGCCAGCGATCTCCAGGTCGTGAAGCGTGTACGTCGCACAGGTATCCGCATGCGCGGACGGTACTGCGGTCAACTCCCGTGCAACAGAGGCACTTTTGGTGCTCGCGGGGCTTCGGCCACGCTCTGGCCGGAAAGGGGCCACCGCGAGGGGGCCGTGATCCTCAGGGCCGTGGTCGGACCGTCTCCCCGACCGGTTCGCCGACGATCCTGCCGGCGAGGTCGCGGGCCAGTACGTGGGCGTGGGCACGCAGTTCGGCCTCGGCCGTATCGCGGTCCTCGGTGAGGCGGGCGTGCCCCTCGGCGAGCAGGTCGGCGCACGCGCGGTGGGCGTCGGCACGGGCCCCGGCGATCAGGGCGGCGCCCTCCTCGTGGGCGCGCTGACGGATACGGGCGGCCTCGTGCCGGGCCTCGGCCCGAACCTGTGCCACCTCCCCGCGCTTGACCTCGATCTCCGCACGCAGGGCTGCCGCCTCCGCCTCCGTGCCCTTGGTCGCCGCCTCCCGTTCGTCCAGGACGCGCTGCACGCGGGGCACCATGCGGACGAAGAAGACGAACACGAGCGCGAACAGTCCCGCCGCGGCGACGAGTTCCGCGACCACCGGGTTCAGCGGGCCGATGTCCATGGGGAGCAGATGCATACCGGTGCCCTACCCGCTCGTGTCCCGGCGGTACCGCGCGCCGGTTCGGGAGCGGTGCCCGAGGTCGTGCACCGTCGCCGGACGGCGGCGTGGTGGCGCCCCCGGACGGAGGTGGTCCCCTTCATGACGCCGCCGTTCGGGGCGGGACCGGCAATCGGCCGTCCGAGGTGTCACGGCACCGGTGGGACGGCGATACTGCTGTGCATGACCACCGACACCGGAGAGAGCACCGGCGGCGGCTCCGTCGAGAGCGCCGCAGAGATCGTTCTCACCGTGGACGAGCTGGCCGCGCGCGCGGGGGTCACGGTGCGCACGGTCCGTTTCTACGGCACCCGGGGGCTGCTGCCGCCGCCGGTGATCGGGCCCCGCCGGGTCGGTCACTACGGCCGGGACCACCTCGCGCGGCTCGCGCTGATCGAGGAACTGCAGCGGCAGGGCATGACCCTCGCGGCCATCGAACGCTACCTGGGACAGCTGCCGCCGGACCTCACCCCGCGCGACCTCGCGCTGCAGCGTGCGGTGGTGGCCTCGTGGGCGCCCGACGCGGTGGAGACGGTCACGCGGGAGGAGCTGGACCGGCGGGCCGGGCGGGCCCTGGGGGACGCGGACGTGGAGCGGCTGCTCGCGATGGGCGTGGCCGAGCGGGACGGGGACGGTCTGCGGGTGGACACCGGGCTGCTGCGGCTCGGGGTGGAACTGCTCGACGTGCCGTTGTCCGAGGAGTCGATCCTGGCCGCGCGCAGTGTACTGATCGAGCACTCGCGGGCCGCCGCGTACGCGTTGTCGCGGCTGTTCCGGGAGGCGGTGGCGGAGCGGGACGCGCAGGACGCGCGGTCGTTGTCGGCGCGGATGCAACCACTGGTGGTGCAGGCGTTGTTGACGACCTTTCAGCGGTCGTTGACGGAGGAGATGCGGGGGTGGGCGGCGGAGTCCTGAGGGGCCTTCTCCTCGCCCCGCCTCCCCCGCCCGGGCCTGAGGAGCAGGGGCTGCGCCCGCTGCTCCTCGGGCCCGGCGCCGGACGCCTCACCCGTCGGAGAAGCGCTCCCCCTTCTCCGCCTTCTCCAGGAGCAGTCGCGGTGGGGTGAAGCGGGGGCCGTAGCGGTCGGCGAGTTCCCGGGCCCGGGTCACGAAGCCGGGGAGGCCGCCCTCGTAGCCGTTGATGTACTGCAGGACGCCGCCGGTCCAGCCGGGGAAGCCGATGCCGAGGAGGGAGCCGATGTTGGCGTCGGCGACGGAGGTCAGGACGCCCTCTTCGAGGAGGCGGACCGTGTCCAGGGCCTCCGCGAAGAGCATGCGTTCCCGCATGTCCTCGAACGGGATCCGGTGCCCGGGCCGGGTGAAGTGCTCGCGCAGCCCGGGCCAGAGCTTGCCGCGGCGGCCGTCGGGACCGTAGTCGTAGAACCCGGCGCCTCCGCTGCGGCCGGGGCGGGCGAACTCGTCGACCATCCGGTCGATGACCGCGTCGGCCGGGTGCTCCACCCAGGTGCCGCCCGCCTCCTCCACGGCCCGCCGGGACTCGGCGCGGATCTTGCGGGGCAGGGTGAGGGTCAGCTCGTCCATGAGGGAGAGGACCTTGGCGGGGTAGCCCGCCTGGGCCGCCGCCTGTTCGACCGAGGCGGGCTCGATGCCCTCCCCCACCATCGCGACGCCCTCGTTGATGAAGTGCCCGATGACCCGGGAGGTGAAGAAGCCGCGCGAGTCGTTGACGACGATCGGTGTCTTGCGGATCTGGCGGACGAGGTCGAAGGCGCGGGCCAGGGCCTCGTCTCCCGTCTGCTCGCCCTTGATGATCTCGACGAGCGGCATCCTGTCGACGGGTGAGAAGAAGTGCAGGCCGATGAAGTCGGACCGGCGCACGACGCCCTCGGCCAGCTCGGTGATGGGGAGGGTGGAGGTGTTGGAGCAGAGCAGGGCGTCCGGCGCCACCACCCCCTCGATCTCCTGGAACACCTTGTGCTTCAGCTCGGTGTTCTCGAACACGGCCTCGATGACCGCGTCGCAGCCCGCGAGGTCGGCCGGGTCGGCGGTGGGGGTGATGCGGGCGAGGAGGGCGTCGGCCTTGTCCTGCGTGGTGCGGCCCTTGGCGACCGCTCGGGCGCAGAGCTTCTCCGAGTACTCCTTGCCCTTCGCCGCCGCTTCGGGCGTCACGTCCTTCAGGACGACGTCGATGCCCGCGCGGGCGCACGAGTAGGCGATGCCCGCACCCATCATCCCGGCGCCGAGGACGGCCACCTTGCGGACCTGGCGGGGCTCGATGCCTTGGGGGCGGTTCGCGCCGGAGTTGACGGCCTGGAGGTCGAAGAAGAAGGCCTGGATCATGTTCTTGGACGTCCGGCCCGCCGCCAGCTCCACGAAGTAGCGCGCCTCGATGACCTGGGCGGTCTCGAAGTCGACCTGGGCGCCCTCGACGGCGGCGGCGAGGATGGCGCGCGGGGCCGGGTAGGGCGCGCCGCCCGTCTGCTTGCGCAGGGTGGCGGGGAAGGCGGGCAGGTTCGCCGCGAACTTCGGGTGGGAGGGGGTGCCGCCGGGGATGCGGTGGCCGGGCCGGTCCCAGGGCTGTTGCGACTCGGGGTTGGCGTCGATGAAGGCGCGGGCCTTGTCCAGCAACTCGTCCCGGGTGGAGGCCACTTCGTGGATCAGGCCGTTCTCCAGGGCGGCTCGCGGGCTGTACTGGGTGCCCTGCAGCAGCACCTTCAGCAGGGCGTCGGCGATGCCCAGCAGACGGACGGTGCGCACGACACCGCCGCCGCCGGGCAGCAGGCCGAGGGTGACCTCGGGGCAGCCGATCTTCGAGCCGGGGGCGTCCAGGGCGACGCGGTGGTGGCAGGCCAGGGCCAGTTCGTAGCCGCCGCCCAGGGCCGCGCCGTTGATCGCCGCGACGACGGGCTTGCCGAGCGTCTCGATGCGGCGCAGGTTGCGCTTGATCTCCAGGCCGCCGTCGAACAGCTGCCGGGCGGTGTCGGGGGTGACCCGGATGAGGTCACGGAGGTCGCCGCCGGCGAAGAAGGTCTTCTTGGCGGAGGTGATGATGACACCGCGAATGGTGTCCTTCTCCGCCTCCAGGCGGTCGGTGATCACCGCGAGGGAGTCGCGGAACGCCTGGTTCATGGTGTTCGCGGACTGGTTCGGGTCGTCGATGACGAGGGTGACCAGGCCCGTGCGGTCCTGTTCCCAGCGGATGGTGGTGCTCTCGGTCATAGCGGGGGTCTCCGTTGAAGTCTCTTGGTTCCGCCGGGTTCTCAGACGCGTTCCACGATCGTCGCGATGCCCATGCCGCCGCCCACGCAGAGCGTGGCCAGCCCGTACCGCTTGTCCTGCCGCTCCAGTTCGTCGACGAGGGTGCCGAGGATCATCGCGCCGGTCGCGCCGAGCGGGTGGCCGAGCGCGATCGAGCCGCCGTTGACGTTGACCTTGTCGAGCGGGAGGCCCATGTCCCGCACGAAGCGCAGGACGACCGCCGCGAACGCCTCGTTGATCTCGACGAGGTCGATGTCGTCGATGGTCAGCCCGGCCTTGGCGAGGGCCTTGCGGGTCGCGGGGGCGGGGCCGGTGAGCATGATGGTGGGCTCGGAACCGGAGACGGCGGCGGAGACGATCCGGGCGCGCGGGCGCAGCCCGTACCGCTCGCCGATCTCCGCGCTGCCGATGGCGACGAGCGAGGCGCCGTCCACGATGCCGGACGAGTTGCCCGCGTGGTGGACGTGGTCGATCTCCTCCACCCAGTGGTACTCCTGCAGCGCCACCGCGTCGAAGCCGCCCAGGTCGCCGATGTCCGCGAAGGACGGCTTCAGCTTGGCGAGGGAGTCGGCGGTCGTGCCGGGCCGCATGTACTCGTCGTGGTCGAGGACCACGAGCCCGGAGCGGTCGGTGACCGGGACGACGGAGCGGTCGAAACGGCCGTCCTTCCAGGCGGCGGCCGCCCGCTCCTGGGACAGGGCCGCGTACTCGTCGACATCGCGCCGGGAGAAGCCCTCGATGGTGGCGATGAGGTCGGCGCCGATGCCCTGGGGCACGAAATTGACGGCCAGGTTGGTCATCGGGTCGTTGAACCAGGCCCCGCCGTCGGAGGCCATCGGCACCCGGGACATCGACTCGACACCGCCCGCGAGCACCAGGTCCTCCCAGCCCGAACGGACCTTGGCGGCGGCCAGGTTGACGGCCTCCAGACCCGAGGCGCAGAAGCGGTTCTCCTGGACGCCGGCGACCGTGTCCGGCAGTCCGGCGGCGATCGCGGCGGTCCGGGCGATGTCGGAGCCCTGGTCGCCCACCGGGCCCACGACGCCGAGCACGATGTCGTCGACCGCGGCCGGGTCGAGGCCGGGGAAGCGGCGCCGGATCTCGTGGATCAGGCCGATGACGAGGTCGATGGGCTTGGTGCCGTGCAGGGAGCCGTTGGCCTTGCCGCGGCCGCGCGGGGTGCGGATCGCGTCGTACACGTACGCTTCGGTGCTCACGAGTCTGGCCTTTCCAGTGCGGGAGGGTGCGGCCCGGGGGCCGGGGTCAGGCGGTGTCCTTGACGGAAGCGTCCGACGCGGCGGCGTCGGCGGCGGTGACGCCCGGCGACGCGCCCGCCTCGGCGCGGGCGTCGCGCGTCAGTCCCGGTATGCCCCAGTCGTGGGCCACGTCCGCCGTGTCGGCGCCCGGCTGGGCGGGTCCGCTGCGCACCGAGGTGGGGGTGGCGGAGAAGCGGGGCGCGGGGGCGGGCTGGGTGATGCCGCCGAAGTCGGTGAAGGTGCCCCGGGCCGCGAGGTGCGTGTGGTGCGGGGCCTCGCCCAGGGAGAGGACGGGGGCCACACAGGCGTCGGAGCCCTCGAAGACGGCCGTCCACTCGTCCCTCGTACGGGTGGCGAAGCGGGCGGCGACCGTCGCGCGCAGCTCGTCCCAGGCGGCCACGTCCTTGCGGGCCGGGGCCCGGTCGGCGATGCCGAGGAGCTCCACGAACTCGTCGTAGAACTGCTGCTCCAGGGCGCCGACCGCCATGTACCGGCCGTCGGCGGTCTCGTAGGTGCCGTAGAAGGGGCAGCCACCGTCGAGGAGGTTGGCGGCGCGGCGGTCCTGCCAGCGTCCGGCCGCCAGCATGCCGTGGAGCATCGCGGAGAGGTGTGCGGTGCCGTCGACGATGGCGGCGTCCACGACCTGGCCGGTGCCGGTCGCGCGGGCGTGGTGGAGGGCGGCGAGGACGCCGACGACGAGGTACAGGGAGCCGCCCGCGTAGTCGCCGAGGAGGTTGGCGGGGGCGGGCGGCGGGGTGTCCGGGGCACCGATCATGCCGAGGGCGCCGGTCGGGGCGATGTAGGCGATGTCGTGGCCGGCGCGCTGTGCGAGCGGGCCCTGCTGGCCCCAGCCGGTCATCCGGCCGTAGACGAGCGCCGGGTTGCGGGCGTGGCAGGTCGCGGGGCCGACGCCGAGGCGCTCGGCGACGCCCGGGCGGTAGCCCTCGATCAGGATGTCGGCACGCTCGGCCAGATCGAGGACGAGGTCCGGGCCCGCCGGGGACTTCAGGTCGACGAGCACCGACCGTTTGTTGCGGTTGGTCACGTCGTAGAGGGGGTTCACGGCGAGGCCCGTGCCGCCCGGCCGGTCGACGCGGACGACGTCGGCGCCGAGGTCGGCGAGGAGCATGGCGGCGAACGGTCCCGGTCCGATGCCCGCGAGTTCCACCACGCGCACACCGGCGAGCGGGCCGTGCCCGGGCGTCTTCGCCTCTGTCATCGAGCCCCCATGCTCTGTGACACACATGATGTAACACCAGTGATGTTAGGAACGGGGTCCGCTCGGCACAAGCCCCGAGTGAGCAAACGCTTAGTCATTGTGGGCATTGTGCCCGGAGTCCCGGCGGGGTGTCAGCCCGCGCGCTCACGCCCCCGGTACTGGGGGGCGGCACGGGCCTCCCGTCATGCCCCAGGGGAACTCCGCGACCGCACCGAGCATGCCGAGGGCGAACTCGCGTACCTTCTGCCACTTTTCAGGGCGTTCCTGGGTACGGTCACGGCCACCTCCGGGTCCCGCGCGCTCGGCTGCTCGTCACTCACGCTAGCCTCAGCGACCGACAACGGCGCGTGGGCGAGTGCTGAGGGGTGCGATGAGCGGGCAGAACAGGGCGGATCGGGCGTACGACGTCGTGCTCTACGGGGCGACGGGGTTCGTCGGGGAACTCACCGCGGAGTATCTCGCCGCGCACGCGCCCGAAGGGCTGCGCTGGGCGATCGCCGGGCGCAACGCGGACAAGCTCGCGGCGCTGCGCGAGCGGCTGCCCGGTGGCGCGGGGATCGGCGTGCTCCGGGCCGACGGCTCGGACCCGGGTGCCGTGCGCGAACTCGCACGGCAGGCCCGTGTGGTGGCCACGACCGTCGGCCCGTACATCACGCACGGCGAGGAGCTGGTGGCCGCCTGCGCCGACGAGGGCACCGACTATCTGGACCTCACCGGTGAGCCCGAGTTCGTCGACCTGACCTTCGTCCGGCACGACGCACGCGCGCGGGAGACCGGCGCCCGGATCGTGCACGCGGCCGGTTTCGACTCGATACCGCACGACCTGGGCGCGTACTTCACCGTGCGGCAGCTCCCCGAGGACGTACCGATCACCGTGGACGGCTTCGTGCGCGCCGAGGGGATGTTCTCGGGCGGCACGTTCCACTCGGCCCTCACCGGGTTCTCGCGCGCCCGGCAGACGATGGCGGCCGCGCAGGACCGCAAGCGGCACGAGCCGCGCACGGTGGGCCGCCGGGCGTACGCGCCGGTGAGCGGGCCCCGGTTCGCCAGGGAGGTCGGGGCGTGGGCGCTGCCGTTGCCGACCATCGACGCGCAGGTGGTGCAGCGTTCGGCGCGCGCCCTGCGGTGCTACGGGCCGGACTTCCGCTACCGCCACTACGCGGCCGTGAAGACGCTGCCCTTCGCGGTGGGCGGGGTCGCCCTCGTCGGTGCCGTCGTCGCCGCGGCCCAGGTGCCGCCGGTGCGGCGCTGGCTGGGCGACCGGCTCAAGCCGGGCGAGGGGCCGAGCGCGGAGAAGCGGGCGAAGAGCTGGTTCTCGGTGCGGTTCGTGGGCGAGGGCGGCGGGCGCCGGGTCTTCACGGAGGTCGCGGGCGGCGACCCCGGGTACGGCGAGACGGCGAAGATGTTCGCCGAGTCGGCGCTGTGCCTGGCCCTCGACGACCTGCCGGCCACGGCGGGGCAGGTCACCACGGCCGTCGCGATGGGTGACACGCTGATCGAGCGGCTGCGCGCGGCGGGCATCACGTTCCGGGTGGTGGCGTCCCGGTAGCGGCACCGGTCCCTCCCGGCGGGTCCGGGAGGGGCCTACTGGGCCCATCCGGTCAGGGTGTAGACCATCCCGGCGATCCAGGCCAGCCCCGCGATCAGGGCGAGCAGCAGCCCGGCCGTCACGACCCGCTCGACGGACTGGGTGGGGGCGGGGGCGGGCTTCGGGGCTCGGTGCGTCGTCATGGGGCACAGCCTGCCGATCATGACGGTGCGCCGGCATCCGTACACGTACTCAGTTCGTACTCAGGTATCAGCTCCGTACGGACGCACGAGAGGTGCTCCGGCGCCCGCTCGCACCCCGGTGCCGGGGTTCAGCCGGCCGTCTCCCGCAGGGCCCGGCGGCAGAGGGAGTCGGCGCGGCGGGTGGTCTCCGGGAGGCGGTAGGCCGGGGTGAGGGCGAGCGTGTGGGCGCAGGCGTTGTCGAGGCCCACCCGGTGGCCGACGGAGACGAAGACCGGCTTGACGCCGTCGCGGGTGCGCAGGGCGCGGCCCACCTCCTCGGTGCCCGCGAGGAGCGGGGCGGCGCTGCCGCGCGGGGTGCCCGGCTCCTCGTGGGTGAAGGTGAAGGGGTTCTTCGCGACGCCGATCGTGGGCAGGCCGGTCAGCACGCCCAGGTGGGCGGCGAGGCCGAAGCGGCGCGGATGGGCGCGGCCGTAGCCGTCGCAGACGACCAGACCGGGATCGCACGGCAGTGCGTCGAGGGCGGCCAGCACGGTCGGGATCTCACGGAAGGCGAGCAGTCCGGGGACGTAGGGGAAGGACACCCGCCCGGTCGCCGTGGCCTCGGCGACCACGGCCAGCGTCGCCGCGTCGAGCACCACGGCCGCCGCCGCGACCACGTCCCGCTCGTCGTCGTAGGCCACGTCGACGCCCGTGACGTACCCGGTGCCGGGCGGCGGCCCGGTCTCGTCGAGGACCACCCGGCCCCGCAACTCGTCCTGCACGGCCAGGGCCTGCTCTGCGGTGGCGGGCCAGCCCGCCGGGGTGCGTACGGTCGTCATGGTGCCGACGAGCGTACGCACCCCGGGCGCGGCGGGGCGGTTCGGGGCCCGCTGTCGCCGTGGGCGCGCGGGGGCAGGCGGCCGCGGGCGTCCCGCGGCGCCGGACCGGCCCCGGGGCGATCAGTTCTCCAGCCGGGCCACGCGCCCCTTCTCCCCCGCCGCCCAGCAGCCCCGGTCCGGCGCGCAGTCGACGGTGTCGTACGAGCCGGTGTCGACCGTGCGCCAGGTGCGCCCGCCGTCGGTGGTGACGTCGGTGCCGGTGGGGCCGACGGCGAGGGCGGTCGTACGGCTGTGCGGGAGCCAGGCGACCCCCGAGCGGTAGGCGGGCGGCGGCTGTGCGGCGGGCCTCCAGGTGCGGCCGGCGTCCCCGGTGGTGGCGGCGGCCCGCGGGGACGGCTGGTCGGCGCGGTAGTCGCCTCCCACGGCGATGCCGTGCGCCCGGTCGCGGAAGGCGAGGGCGAAGACGCCCCGGGCCGGGTCGCCGGCCGGGACGCCTGTGTCGGCCGCCGTCCAGGTCAGTCCGCGGTCCGCGGAGTGCAGCACCCGCGCGCGTGCGGCCCCGCCGGTCGCCATCCAGACGTCACGCGGGCCGGAGGAGACCAGGCACTGACCGCTCGCGGCGAAGCCCGCCTCGCCCTCCAGCGCCGGGGGCATGCCCTCGTTCGGCAGGACCGCCCAGGAGCGGCCCCCGTCCTTCGTGGACAGGATGCGGAACCTGCCGTCGACCGGGTCGCTCATGGCGAGTCCGTGACGGGGGTCGAAGAAGGTGAGGCAGTCGTAGAAGGCGCGCGGATCGGTGTTCCGGAACGACTCGGTCCAGGTCGCGCCGCCGTCGTCCGTGCGGTACACCCGGGAGGCCTCGCCCTCCCCGATGGCCAGCACGACCGCCCTGCGCGCGTCGAACGCCTCGATGTCCCGGAACTGCAGCTCCCCCGCACCGGGCGGTGAGACGTCGCGCCAGGTCCTGCCCCCGTCGCCGGTCCGCAGCACCGTCCCCGCGGAACCCGCCAGCCACGCCGTGTTCCGGCTGACGGCGGCCAGACCGCGAAAGCGCGCTTCGGTGCCGGTCCGCTTCTCCTCCCAATGCGGTGGCCGGCCCTCACCGTGCGCCTGCGCGGGCACCGCCAGGGCGGCGGCGAGTGCCGCCGCGGCCAGGCCCGTCGCCATCGTCCGACTCGTCCGACTCATCCGTCTCGACTGCCCCAAGCCCCTCATGGCGGGCGAAGCTAGTGCACCGCCCGGGTGCCGTCCAGATGGCCTCGGCCGGGAACCGGCGGGCGGCGTCCGGTGTCCTCTCCCATACGCCGGGAACACGGGACGAGAAATCGATCACGTCGGTGATTGGGCTCGGTGACAGAGGTCACTCGGCCCTCCTGTGCACGGATCGGCCCGATCCGGCGTCTTCTGCAGTGCCCGGCCCCAGTCGTCCGAGCCCGTCCACCCGTCACTCCGGAGCCTGTCCACACGTCACGAGGGAGCAAGGCGTTGTCCACCGTCATCGAGCAGCCCGTAGAGGCCCGTCTCGTCGCCGCCGCGCCGCGGATGCCGAGCATTCCCGCCACGCTCCACTACGACCGCAGCGACCCCTTCGCCGTCCGTATGACCTTCCCCGCCCCGGCCACCCTGGAGGGCGTCGAGGTCTGCTGGACCTTCGCCCGGGAACTGCTGGTGACCGGCATGGAGGAGTCCGTCGGCCACGGGGACGTACGCGTGCGCCCGTACGGCTACGAGCGGCTGGTCCTGGAGTTCCACGCCCCCGAGGGGACCGCCGTGGTGCACGTCCACGCCGGGGAGGTACGGCGTTTCCTGGAGGGCACGATCGACCTGGTACCGCTGGGTCTGGAGCACCACCACGTCGACCTCGACCACGACCTGGCCCAGCTGATGCGCGACGCCTGCTGAGGCTCCGCCCCGGCACGCGCCGCCCCGGACGGGGCAGCGCGTTAATGCGTTGACAGCCTTCCGGCCCGCTCCGTACGTTGGTTCACGGTCCTGTTGCCGCCGATTGGAGAAGGACGTTGCTCGTCTGAGGTCCTGAGACACCGCGTCACACACCCTGCCGTATCCCGGCCTCCTGTGTGCGTTGCGTGCGACCTCGGCGTACGAGCCGTCCTTTCGACAGCGGGCTTTCCTCCCGCCTCTCGTCGTGTCGCCCCGCGGTGTTTCGAACGCGTCGCCCCTGGCCGCTTCCCTCACCCGCGAGGTCGCTCATGTCTACTCCCCTCTCTCTCACCTGTACGTCCCTGTCGTTCGCCTGGCCCGACGGCACCCCCATCCTGGACGATCTGCAGATCGCGTTCGGACCCGGCAGGACCGGGCTCGTCGGCGTCAACGGATCAGGGAAATCAACCCTGTTGAAGCTGATCGCCGGGGAACTCGTGCCGACCGACGGCACCGTCCGCGTGGCCGGCGAGATCGGCTACCTCCCGCAGAACGTCACGCTCGACACCGGCCTGAGGGTCGACGAGGCGCTCGGTATCGCCGCCGCCCGTGCCGCGCTGCACGCCATCGAGTCGGGCGACGTGGCCGAGGAGCACTTCGCGGCGGTCGGCGACGACTGGGACGTGGAGGAACGCGCCCTGGCGACACTCGGCCAACTCGGCCTGGGCCACGTCGACCTGGACCGCACGATCGGCGAGGTCTCGGGCGGCGAGTCGGTGCTGCTGCGCCTGGCCGCGCTGCTGCTGCGCCGGCCGGACGTCCTCCTCCTGGACGAGCCGACCAACAACCTCGACCTGTACGCGCGACGCCGGCTGTACGAGGCCGTCGCGTCCTGGTCCGGGATGATGGTCGTGGTCAGCCACGACCGTGAACTCCTGGACCTGGTCGACCAGATCGCCGATCTGCACGACGGCGAGGTGACCTGGTACGGCGGCAACTTCTCCGCGTACGAGGAGGCGCTCGCCGGCGAACAGGAGGCGGCCGAGCGGATGGTGCGGGTCGCCGAGTCCGACCTGAAGAAGCAGAAGCGCGAACTCGTCGACGCACAGGTCAAGTTGGCCCGGCGCAAGCGGTTCGGGCAGAAGATGCAGGACCAGAAGCGGGTACCGAAGATCGTGGCGGGGGCACGCAAGCGGGCGGCCCAGGAGTCCGCGGGCAAGCACCGCATCCTGCACGAGGAGCGGCTCGCCGGGGCGAAGGAACGCCTGGACGAGGCGGTGGAGGCCGTTCGGGACGAGGACGAGATCCGCGTCGAACTGCCGTACACGGCCGTCCCTCCGGGCCGTACCGTCCTCACCCTGCTGGACCTGGAGCTGCGGTACGGCGCCCGGATCGAGGGCGGGCTCGATCTGCGCGGGCCGGAGCGGGTCGCGCTGATCGGCCGCAACGGGTCGGGCAAGACCACGCTGCTGCGGACGATCGCGGGCGAGCTGGAGCCCGTGGCCGGCGAGACGAGGACGCACGTCCCGCTGCGGTTCCTGCCGCAGCGGCTCGACGTCCTCGACGACGGGCTGACCGTCGCGGAGAACGTGGCCCGGTTCGCGCCGGACGCCACCAACAACCGGATCCGGGCCCGTCTCGCCCGCTTCCTGTTCCGGGGCGCCCGCGCCGACCAGCCGGCGGCGACCCTGTCCGGCGGGGAACGGTTCCGGGCCGCCCTCGCCGCCCTGATGCTCGCCGAGCCCGCCCCGCAGCTGCTGATGCTGGACGAGCCGACGAACAACCTCGACATGGCGAGCGTGCGGCAGCTGACGACCGCGCTGGAGTCGTACGAGGGGGCGCTGATCGTGGCCAGCCACGACCTGCCGTTCCTGGAGTCCATCGGGATCACCCGGTGGCTGCTGATGGAGGAGGGAGAGCTGCGGATGACGACGCCCGAGGAGATCGAGGCGGCCGGCTGACCGGGCCGGCCGGCGGGGGCGCCGGGGCCGGGGCCGGCTACCGCCGAGTATCTCAGGAGGGCCACAGCCTGGCTCCGGGGGTTTTGTCCGCCTGGGCCGGGGCTGCATGATGGCGGACCGGCGTCGCTCCACGGGCGCCGGAAAACCGTCGTTCGATTCGGAGTCATCCACGTGCCCAGCAGGAAAGCCCTTGTCCGCCGTCCGAGCCCCCGCCTGGCCGAGGGCCTCGTCACGCACGTCGAACGCACGGAGGTGGACGTCGACCTCGCGGTCGAGCAGTGGGAGGCGTACGGAAAGGCCCTGCGCGAGCACGGCTGGGAGACGATCGAGGTGGAGCCGGCCGACGACTGCCCGGACTCGGTCTTCGTCGAGGACACCGTGGTGATGTACAAGAACGTGGCCCTGATCGCGCGCCCCGGCGCCGAGTCCCGGCGGGAGGAGACCGAGGGGATCGAGGAGGCCGTGGCCGCGCTCGGCTGCTCGGTGAACTGGGTCTGGGAACCCGGCACGCTGGAGGGCGGTGACGTCCTCAAGGTCGGCGACACCGTCTTCGTCGGGCGCGGCGGGCGCACCAACGCGGCCGGGGTGCAGCAGCTGCGGGCCGCGTTCGAGCCGCTGGGGGCGCGGGTCGTCTCGGTGCCGGTGAGCAAGGTGCTGCATCTGAAGTCGGCGGTCACCGCGCTGCCCGACGGCACGGTCGTCGGGCACATCCCGAAGATGGACACGCCCTCGCTGTTCGGGCGCTTCCTGCCGGTGCCCGAGGAGGCCGGCGCGCACGTGGTGCTCCTCGGCGGCGACAAGCTGCTGATAGCGGCCAGCGCGCCGAAGACGGCCGAGCTGTACTCCGATCTCGGGTACGAGCCGGTCGTGGTCGACATCGGCGAGTTCGAGAAGCTGGAGGGCTGTGTGACATGCCTCTCGGTGCGGCTGCGGGATCTGTACGCCTGAGCGAGTGATCCCTGCCCGCTTCCGGCCCCGGGACCTGCGGCTCCACGGGGCCTTCGGCAGACCCGCCGAAGCCCTGCGGAACCCCGCTGATCAGCACTCTTTACAGCACCCTTAACCTACGGCATCGTAACCTACGGATTCGTAGCCTACGATGCCGTAGGTTCAGGTCACCCGCCCGTGGCCGGCCGGAAGACAAACCCCAGTTCGTCCCCCTGGAGCACCTGTGTCGATCACTTCTCCCCATCTCGGCAGCCCGTCCAGCGAATGGACCGACGCACGCCTGCTGTACGCGCTGGAGGAAGTCGTCGAGACGGAGCTCAACCGGCATCTCAAGGTCACCAAGGACTGGATGCCGCACGAGTACGTGCCGTGGAGCGACGGCCGCAACTTCCCCGGCTTCTTCGAGGACGGCGAGGCCTGGGAGAAGGGGCAGTCGAAGGTCACCGAGGTCGGCCGGATCGCCCTGGTGGTGAACCTGCTCACCGAGGACAACCTGCCGAGCTACCACCACGAGATCGCCACCCTCTTCGGCCGTGACGGCGCCTGGGGCACCTGGGTGCACCGCTGGACCGCGGAGGAGGGCCGGCACGGCATCGTGATGCGCGACTACCTGCTCGCCTCGCGCGCGGTCGACCCGGACAAGCTCGAACAGTTCCGTATGTCCCACATGGGTGAGGGCTTCGAGTCGGACAACCGGCACTCGATGCTCCACACGGTCGCGTACGTCGCCTTCCAGGAGCTCGCCACCCGCGTCTCGCACCGCAACACCGGCCACCACTCCGGTGACCCCGTGTGCGACCGCATGCTGGCGCGCATCGCGACCGACGAGAACCTGCACATGATCTTCTACCGGAACCTGCTGAAGGCCGCGTTCGAGTTCGCCCCCGACCTGACCATGCAGGCCGTCCGTGACGTCGTCGTCGACTTCCGCATGCCCGGCCACGGCATGCCCGGCTTCGAGCGCGCCGCCGCGCAGATGGCCATCGGCGAGATCTACAACATGCGCATCCACCACGACGACGTCCTCGCGCCCGTCATCCGCTTCCTGAAGATCATGGAGATCGACGGCCTCGGCCCCGAGGGCATGAAGGCCCAGGAGGAGCTCGGTCTGTACATGGGCGGACTCGACGCGGAGGCCAGCAAGTTCGACGAGAAGCTCGCCGCACGCAAGGCCCGGATGGCGGCCCGCGCCGGGGCCTGACCGGCGTCCACGGGCGTGAGGGGCGGGGCGGCCGGATTCGAACCGACGTCTTCCGGTTTTGGAGACCGGCGCGCCTGCCTCTGCGCTACACCCCGCCTTGCGGGCCATCCTAGGGCCTGCCTTCGCCTGCCTGCCGTCACCTGCCTGCCGTCGGCGGCCCGTCGCCCCGGCCGGTGACGGCGTGGCACGGACCCGGCCGGCTCACCACTCCGCCTCCCGGTAGTCCTTGAGAAAGACACCCGACACCGGGTCGCCCGCCTCGCCGCGCACGATCGGGTCGTAGACGCGGGCCGCGCCGTCGACGATGTCGAGCGGGGTACGGAAACCGGCACGCGCCATGCGCTGCTTCTTCGGGGCCGGGTTCTCGTCGGTGATCCAGCCGGTGTCGACGGCGCACATGTGCACGCCCCGGTCGGCGAGTTCGGCCGCGCTGGTGCGGGTGAGCATGTTGAGCGCGGCCTTGGCCATGTTGGTGTGCGGATGCCCGGCCGTCTTGTTGCGTACGGCGAAGCGGCCCTCGACGGCGGTCACGTTGACCACGTACCGGCGCGGGCGCGGCGCGGAGAGCAGCAGCGGCAGCAGCCGGTCGCACAGGAGCGCGGGGGCGAGGGAGTTGACCAGCTGCGTCTCCAGGACCTCCGCGGGGTCGAGCGAACCGAGCCGCGCGGACCAGGAGTTCTCCGGGGAGGGGTCGGGCAGCAGCCCGGCCTCGTCGGCCTCGCGCAGGGCGACGGGCAGGGCGGCGGCGCCGTTCTCCAGCATCCGCATCGGTGTGAACCCGGGTGCCTGCCGCGCGCCCTCGGGCAGTGCGTCCAGCTCCGCGCCGGCCAGCAGCGCGTACGACTCCGGTGGCCGGCGTACCGTCTGGGCCGCGTTGTTCACCAGGATGTCGAGCGGCTCGCCCTCCTGCCGCAACTGCTCGCACAGGCCCAGCACCTGACGCGGGTCGCGCAGGTCGACCGCGACGACGGTCAGCCGGTCGAGCCACTTCCCGGCTCCGGGCTCGGCCCGGAAGCGGCGTACCGTGTCGTGCGGGAAGCGGCTGGTGACGAGCAGGTCGGCGCCGTCGCGCAGCATCATCAGCGCCAGCTGGAAACCGATCTTCACCCGGCCGCCGGTGAGCAGCACACGTCGGCCGCTCAGGTCGGTGCTCAGAGCACGCCGCGCGGTGTTGTCGGCGGCGCACTCCGGGCACAGCCGGTGGTAGAAGGAGTCGACGTGTCGATAGGACGCCTTGCAGACATAGCAGTGCTGCGACCTATGGAGCACTCCCCCGCCGCCCGCCGCTCGTGGCGACAGCGGGGCGTCCTCGCGCCGCTCCGGGGCGCCGGTGGCGGTCGCGGCCGTCACGGCGGCGTCCGCGGCGGACCGCGCGGCGTCGAGCGCCTGGCGCCTGCGCTTCCAGCCGTTGCGGACGAAGGAGGCGGCGACCCGCTCGGTCCGCAGCCGCACGGGGTCGTCCACGGGCAGCGCCCGCAGCCGGCCGACCGTACGGTGGAAGGCCGCCAGCTCCTCCTCGGTGATACCGCCGCCCTCGCCCATGCGTGCCCCCGCCCCGCGTGTCCCGCGCCCTGTGCCCCGTACCGCTGATCCGTCCGGCCGCACGGCCGTCGCAAGCGTGCCCGGATCCTATGCGACCGCCCTGGTCAGGGCCCACCGGTTTGTCACCGACGGGCCTGCGGCGGGAGGCAGTTCACGAGAAGAGCGGTGGGAGGGCGGTGCGCCGGGATGCGGGGGACGCGCTGCCCTCGGGTCAGCCGCCCTCGGCGCGGCGGAGCCGCAGTCTCTCCTTCTCGGAGAGTCCGCCCCAGACGCCGAACCGCTCGTCGTGGGACAGGGCGTACGCGAGACACTCGGTGCGCATCTCGCACATCCCGCAGATGCGCTTCGCCTCGCGCACCGAACTGCCGGGCTCGGGAAAGAAGAAGTCGGCCCCCGTCTGCGCGCACAGCGCCCGCTCCTGCCAGGCACTGTCGATCGGGGTGATCGTGTCGTTGTGCATGTCCGGCATCGTGCCGCGCGCCGAAAAACGTTCGATCAACGCGGCATCAACACGACGGCCGCAGGCGGCCGTCGCCCGCGGCGAGCGCCTGCGCCGGAGACCGGTCGCCCGGGCCTCGCGTCCCCGCATGGTCCCCGGAACCGGTGCGGCGGCGCACGACGGCGCGCCGGGCGAAGCCGTGCGGAGCGCGGGCCACCTGCCGGGACGCGGGCGTCGGGACGGGGTTCGGACATCGTTCGGTGTGTCGTCATCTCATGAAGACACCAAAGTCTTGAGAGCGCTCTCAGTCATAAGTATTGACGGCTCAACGTCCCCTGGGAACAGTGGGTGCACCACAGCAGGGGCCCCGTCCGCTGTGCCTCCACTCCCCCACGTGCCAGGAGGCCATCGTGATCTCCCGCCGTATCTTCCTGTCCGGAACCACTGCCGCCGTCGGCGCGACCGCCCTCGGGGGCGCTCTCGGCCCACCCGCCCAGGCCGCCCCCGCGACCTGCCAACTCGCTCTGCGCAACGCCTCGTTGCCGGGCACGGTCCGGGCGTACGTCACCGGGCACGAGCAGGCGACGGGCGCCTGGGTGCTGCTGCGGGCCGACGGGAGCGTCTACCGGCCGTCCTCGCCCGCGGCGCCGCAGACACCCCTGCCGGTCGACTGCGCGATCCCGCTCGGCGCGGCGGGTTCGGCGCCCACCGTGCTGACGCTTCCTCAGATGTTCGGCGCCCGGATCTACTTCGTGCGCGACAGCACCCTGCAGTTCTTCCTCAACCCGGGCCCGGCGCTGGTCGAGCCCGCCTTCGCGACACCCGCCGACCCCAACTACGGCAAGACCTGGTCGTTCTGCGAGTTCACGTTCAACTCCACGCAACTGTTCGCCAACATCAGTTACGTCGACCTCGTGACGGCCCTGCCGATCGGGCTGACCCTGGAGGGCGACGGCACGCACACGGTCGCGCCGCTGCCCGACGGGGCGGTGGGCCGGATCGCGGCGGACCTGGTGGCGCAGTCGGCGCGGGACGGGCAGCCGTGGGACCGGCTCGTCATCCGCGGCGGCGACGGCAGGGTGCTGCGGGTCATCTCCCCGCAGAACCTGATGGCGCCGTACTTCGGGCAGCCGGACCGCATGCCGTTCCGCACCTACTGGGACTCCTACGTCAACCAGGTGTGGGAGAAGTACCGGAGCACGGACCTGCGGATCGACCTCCAGGGCGGGCGGGGCGTCCTCGCCGGCCGCGTCGTCGGCGACACGCTCACCTTCGCCGGCGGGCACTCCTTCGCCCGCCCGGCCTCGAAGGACATCTTCACCTGCAACCACGGCCCGTTCGCCAACAACCCCGGTGATCCCGACACCAAGAAGGCGCTGCTCGCCAGGCTCGCCGCCGGATTCAACCGCTCGATCATGCTCACCCACCCCACCCAGCCGAACGGGACGACCACGGCCGACTACTACCGGGGGACCGTGACGAACCACTGGTCACGGGTGGTGCACGCCAACTCGCCCATCGGATATGCCTTCCCCTACGACGACGTACGCCCCGACGGCCAGCCGGACGTGTCGGGCGCGGCCCACGACGGCAACCCGCGCCGGTTCACGGTGACCGTGGGCGCGTGAGTACTCCGTCACGACCGACGGCCCCGGCCGGCGCCTGTCGGCCGGGGCCTCGACGCTCGGGGCCAGGTGGATCAGCCGTCCGCCGAGGACGGTTCCCGGCGCACCGGCCTGAGACTCCGCGGGTGCTCTTCGAGGAGGATCGGCTGCTCGGTGATTCTGATGGTGTCGCCGGGCCGTACGGGGGTCACCGTGCCGTCGAGGCGGTGCACGGCCGCCAGGTCCGGTGCGGAGGTGGTGACGGCGGTGCCGGAGTCGGTCCAGCGGATGGCGGCCTCGTGCCGCAGCCGGGACCCCGTCACGGTGAACCTGCACTCCCACACGTTGTCGCCGAGGCCCGAGGCCAGACCGTGGCCGCACGAGTGGATCCGGGCGTGGGCGAGCCAGCGTTGCAGTCGCTCGACCGCCAGCGCCGCCTGTGTCGGCGCACCGCCCTCGGCCTGCAGCACGATGGGGATCTTGGTGCCGCCCCAGTTGTAGAAGTACATGCGCTCGACGTTGGCGTTCCGTGCGTAGAGCCCCACGAGGTAGAAGCGCACCGCGTAGTCGGCGGCCCTGCGGCGGCCCAGAGGTTTCTGGAGGGGGATCTCGTACATGGTGCCGGTGTTCCACAGACGGGGATGGACCCCGGCGTGGTGCAGGATCCGGTCGACGGTGCGGGTGAGCGCGAGCATGGTCTCCGGCGGATCGGAGGCCGTGCGCTGGTACAGCTTGACGCCCGCGACGTCGCAGTGGCGGTATCCGCCGAGTTCCGCGAAGCGTTCGAACACGCGGACGGCCTCCGGGTCCCACAGGCGCCCCATGCCGGGGCACACGACGGTGGCGTCCGGGTCGACGGCCCGGATCGTCCGGGCGGCTCTGCGGACCATCTCGACCAGTGTCCGCACGCTGCCGTCGTAGAACCGCGGGTCGTTCGCCAGCACCCACAGCTCGTACGCCTCGATGCGGCCCTCGTACCGCTCGACCAGGGCGCGCACGTACGTGTCCCAGTCGGCGAGACGGTCGGGGGGCGCGGCCCGGGAGCCGTCGGCGTAGGGGCCGACAGGGCCGTCCGGGCTGGCCCAGCGCGGAGTGCCGCCCATGACGAACAGTGCGGGCAGACGGGCACGTTCGGCCCCGTCGACCAGCCGGTCGAGGATGCTCCAGTCGAACTCGCCCCGCCGGGGCTGGATGTTGGACCAGCGCGTGTCGCTGTCCCACAGACGCACCGCCCCGGTCCGGAACGACGGCATGGTGCCCGTGGTGCTGTTGAGGGTGACGCCGAAGAGAGTGGACGGTACGGGGGCCGGGGCGCTCACCCAGGCGGGGCCGGGTATCCACTGCCGGGCCGACCCTGACGAGGAGTCACGGTCGGCCGGGCTGCTGCCCGTTGCGGTCACCGCCACCACCAGGGTCATCAGCGCGGCGGAGAGCACCAGCAGCAGCGAGCGTCTTCGCTGTCGTGGCACGCGGTTGGTGGGGCCGGCGGTCGGGGAGTTCGTGCCGGCAGGGACACCCGCGGGGACTCCCGGTCCGGCGGCGGCACCCGGCCCGGTGGAAACGGGGACGCCGGGCCGCTCGGCTTCCTCGGGGCGCTCGGGGCGGTCGTCCCCGCCGTCGTCCGGAAGGCCGTCGGAAACCGCCTCCGGAACGTCGTCGCAAGCCTCGTCCGGGAGGCCGTCCGGTGTCTCCTCCGCGGCGGCGGACGGCAGTTCGTCCTGGCCGGCGGGCGGCACCTCGCCCCGAGCGTCGGACCACGCCTCGTCGCGCGCGTCGGCGGGCACATCCTCCGGGCCGGCGGACGCGGCCATCCACAGCTGGTGCAGCGCCGCCATCTCGGCCCTGCCGGCGTTGCACGCCTTCGCGATGCGCTCGACCGTGGCGAAGTCCGGCGGCACGATCTGTCCGGTGCAGTACCGGTACACGGTCGACTTGCTGGCGCGGACGCTCTGGCCGATCCACTGATAGCTGTGCCCGCTGCGCTGCTTGAGGTCTTCGAGGAGGGCCCCGAGCTGCTTGCGATGCGACGCCTGGGCCATGTGGTTCCCCTGGTTCTCTGCCACGGCATCGGTCCGGTACGAGGCCGCCCCCCCAGCAGCCGTGCGCACAGTATGCGCCACTGTCGAACGCCGGTTCGCCGCCGCGGAACCCCTCCCCCGGCGTACCCGGACCGTGCGCCCGGGCCCCTCACCCCCGGCCGTAGCGTTCCAGCGCTGCGCGTTCTCCCAGTCCAGGGCGTGGACCGCGTTCCAGGCGTGCCAACTTGCCGTGCCGCTCTTGTCCTTCGGTTTCCGGCCATCGAAGATCTTCCTCGCCGGGCGAACCGGCGACGGGGGGACACGCACCACGGCAACGCTGCCGCGCCGGCGACACCTGCACCCGTCCGTCCCGAGCGGGGACTCCGCGGAACGTGCCGCGGGACGCCGGGAGATCCAGGGAGGAATTCTGTTGAGGAAGAGCTTCGTGTCCGCGGTGCTGGTCACCGTGGTCGCAGCGACGATGAATCTGACCGCACTGACCGGTCCGGCGGCGGCCTCGACCTGTGACACTCCGAACTGCGGCGGTGAGGTCGACAACAACACCAACGCCTACCTGTCCATCTCCAACTGCTGGGCCGACTCCTACGGCACCTGGGAGAACGGCGACAACCTGCCGTGCCACGGCAACCCGGTGCGGGTGGGCAACATGCGGAACGCGCGGGTCTGGCTGTCACCCGGGCAGCGGGAGGACAACTACTCGTCCTTCTACGACACCGATGCCGTGAGGTTCCCGAAGGACTGCAAGACCTACTACCACTGGTGGGGCCAGTCGAAGGAGGCGAATTCGGAGGACCGCCGGGGCAAGGACGCCATCTGGCGGAAGATCACCAACGCCGACCACTTCTACTTCGACCGGGTCGTCTGCTGAGCCGGAGCTCCTATGCAGAGGCGCGTCGCACCAGTGTGGTCGGCAGGACCACGCTGGTCGGCGCGCCGACCGGCGTCCGGCCCCCCTGCCGGTCGGCGGCCGTCCGCTCCAGCCCCCGGAGCAGCAGCCGGGCCATCAACCGGCCCATCTCCTCGATGTCCTGACGGACCGTCGTCAGCGGCGGTTCGGAGTGCTCGGCCACCGGGAGCATGTCGTCGAAGCCGACCACGGCGACGTCCTCGGGCACCCGCCGCCCCCGCTCCCGCAGCACGCGCAGCGCCCCGGCCGCGGACACGTCGTTGGCGGCGAACACCGCGTCCACCTCCGGGCAGCGTTCGAGGAGTGCCCGCATCGCGCGCTCCCCGCCCGCCGGGGTGAAGTCGCCCTCCTCGATCAGCCGGGGGTCGGCGTCCACCATGACGTCCCGGAAGCCGTCGAGCCGGTCCACCGCGGAGGTCTGGTCGAGCGGCCCGGTGATGTGGGCGATCCGGGTGCGGCCGAGGCCGACGAGATGCCGTACCGCGTCCCGCGCGCCGCCCCGGTTGTCGCTGTCGACGTACACGGTGGGCGTGTCTCCCCGGGTGCCGTCCGCCCAGCCGGGCCGGCCGCCGAACACGGTCGGGACGCCGGCGCCCCGGATCAGGCCCGGCAGCGGGTCGTCCAGGTGCAGCGAGAAGACCAGCGCCCCGTCGACGTGCCCGCCGGCGAGATAGCGGCCCACGCGCGCGTAGTCCTCCGGGCCCTCGGTGAGCAGCAGGACGAGCTGGGAGTCGTGCGCGGTCAACTCCTTGCTGATGCCGCGGAGCTGCAGGGCGAAGAAGGGGTCGGCGAAGACCCTGGTCTCCGGTTCGGCGATCACCACGGCCACGGCGTCGTGCCGCCGGGTGACGAGGCTGCGGGCCGCCTGGTTCGGCACGTACCCGAGCTCCTCGACCGCCCTGCGCACCCGCTCGACCAGCACCTCCCGTACGCCCTCGCCTCCGTTGACCACCCGGGACACCGTCGCCCTGGACACCCCGGCCCGCGCGGCCACGGCCTCCAGCGTGGGGCGCGACGCTGTCTCGGTCACTGGTGGTCTCTCCTCCGGGGCGGGTGCGATCAGGATAGCCCTGGGGACAAGGCCGTTGAGAGCGCTCCCTGATCACCGGCCGACCCGGCCGAAATCCCGTTGCGCTGCGGGCCGTCGGTGCCCGAGGATCCCCGGATGACCATGAGAAAGGCCCATGAGGGCTGAGCGCCTGTCCCCGTACGCCCGCCTGCCGCGCGCGTACCGCGACCTTCATCCCCGGCACAGCACGATCGACGCGTCCGGTCGTGCCCACTGGCTGCTGACCGAGCACGCGGACCCCTCGCCGCCGTACGACGCGGTGGTCGTCACGGTCACGGACGGCGGCGTCGGCACGACCGGCCTCGGCCCGGTGTCGGCCCGCTTCCCACGACTGGACTCCCTCCCGGACGGCGGCTTCGTCGTGGCCGACGCACGCAGCCGTGACGGCGACGACCAGGTGCAGGTGTTCGACGCGCTGGGCCGCCACTCGTGGACGTTCCGTGTCGGCGACGCCATCGAGCACCTGCTGACCGACGAAGCCGGTGACCTGTGGATCGGCTACTTCGACGAGGGCGTCTTCGGCGACCCGCTGAGCGCGCCGGGCGCCCGCCGCTGGAGCAGCACGGGCACCGCGCTGTGGGAGTACCGGCCGCCCCCGGGCGTCGACCACATCGCCGACTGCTACGCCCTCAACGTGGGCCGCGGCGGGGCCTGGGTGTACCCGTACACGGGGTTTCCGCTGGTGGAGGTCGGGGGTGACGGCTCGCTCCGGGCGCGTACGACGGGGGTGGACGGCGCGTCGGGCGTGGCCGTGCACGAGGACCGGGCCGCGTTCCTCGGCGGTTACCGGGGCAACCGCGACCGGCTCACCCTGGCCCGCCTCACCGACACCTCCGTCGAGACCGTCCGCACGGCGCTCCTGACCCGACCGGACGGCGCGCCCCTGCACCTGCGGCGCCGGGTCGTGAGCCGGGGGACGCGGCTGTACGTGCAGGAGGAGCCGTACGCCGAGTGGTTCGTGTGCGACGTCGGGGCGTCACGGGCGGGGTGAGCCTCGCGGGCGTCACCCCGCCCCGTCCGTGCCTCAGTGGTGGTGGGAGGTCCCGGTCGGGCCGGCCCCGTCCGTCGTACCGGCCGTCGTACCGTCCGCCGTACCGGCCGTCCCGGGATCGGCGGCGGTGTGCGGCTTGTGCGGCTCGTACCCCGGGATCGTCCCGTCCGTCTTGCGCACCAGGAACAGGCCGGCCATGCCCATGTCCGAGTGACTCTGGACGTGGCAGTGGTACATCCAGGCGCCGGCCCCCACCCCCTCGCCCGCGATGACCTGGAAGCCGAAGGAGTCGGCGGGGCCGACGATCTTGTTGTCGATCACCTGGCTGGGGTCGTCGGGGCCGGTGAGGGTGCCGGTGCGGTTGTCGGCCCAGCGGTGACCGTGCATATGGAAGGTGTGGTAGTACTCGCCGTGCGTGATGACGACGAACTCGACGCGGTCACCGACGGTGGCGTCGAAGTCGGGGCCGGTGTGGGCGGGCTTGTTGTTGATGCGCAGGTCGTTGAAGACGATCGTGACGGTCTTGTCGGGCAGGACGTCGCCCTTGCGGCGGACGACGACCGGACCGTAGAGACCCTTGCGGATGCCGCCCGTGCCGTGTGCGGTGCCGACGGCGTGGTCGTGGTAGTGCCAGTATCCGGCGCTGCCCGGACGCCAGGTGCCGTCCGGACGGGTGCCGGGGGCGTGGGTGCGCCAGGTGTAGGTGCGGGTGCCGCCGGGCTCGACCTCGCTCCTGTTCAGCTTGGTGCCGTCGCTGGAGGTCTCGTAGTCGAGACCGTGGACGTGCAGGCTCGCCGTCACGTCCATCGTGTTCTCGAACTCGATGTGCAGCGTGTCGCCCTCGTTCAGCTCGATCAGCGGGCCCGGTATGGAGGCCTTGCCCTTCTCCAGGCCGTAGCCCATCTGCCCGTCGGCCAGCTTCTCGGCGTACAGCTTGACGTGCTTGACCTCGCCGCCCGCCGGAGCCGTCCTCGCCCTGGCGGCGGCGCTCACGGCCTCGGGGGCGGCGACGGTCTCGAGAGCCACGGACAACGATGTCGCGGCGGCCGCGCCGCCCAGCAGCACCCGCCGGTTGAACCCTCGCCTGTCCATGGCGTCCATGCGGAACTCCCCACGTTCATACGGATCTTGCGGAGACGCACCTGTGATCAACCCGTGTGACGGTAGCGGCACCCCAGCCGTTTCTCCACACCCAGGACAAAGTTCGCACCATTCCGGTCATAGGTCTTGGCGAGCCGCGCAAATGGGGGCTAGCTTCCATGGCGCTGTTGCTGTGACCGAGGAGGTGCCCATGTACTTACGAGGGTTGAGCGACGCCAAGAGACGGGCCTGGGCGGCCACGCTGACCGCTTCGGTCGTCACCGCGGGGCTCCTGTCGGGCCCCGTGGCCCACGCGGGCCAGGCGCCCGAACCGCGACTGACAACGATGTCGATCACCTCCCCGCCGGGCGGCTCCGGCCCCCGGGTGCTGATCTTCCACGGCTCCGCGGCGGCCGGGGACGAGTCGCCCGTGGTGAACGCCGGGATCGAGGCGATCGAGCGGATCGGCCTGTCGGGGCCGGCCTCCGAACGGTTCGAGACCGTCGCCACCGGCGACGCGTCCGTCTTCACCGACGCGAGCCGGCTGAGCGGGTTCAACGCCGTCGTCTTCCTCACCGGTGGAGGTGACGTCCTCGATCCCGAGCAGGAGGCGGGGCTGGAGAGCTACATGGAGGCGGGCGGCGGGTTCGTCGGTGTCCATGACGCGGCCCGCGCCGAGCCGTACTCGGACTGGTTCACGGGCCTGATCGGTGCCCGCCCGGCCGCGTCCGGTCCGACGGCCGTGCAGCGGGCGACCGTCGAGGTCGGCGACCGGAGGCATCCGGCCACCAAGGATCTGCCCGTGCAGTGGAAGCGGCCGGACAAGTGGCTCAACTGGACGAAGAACCCGTCCGGCACCGTGCACACCGTGGCCCGGGTCCGCGAGTCCACGTACCGGCCGGGAGCGGGCGCCAACGGCTGGGACCATCCGGTGAGCTGGTGCCGTGACTACGACGGCGGCCGTTCCTTCTACACGGCGATGGGCGGAACCGTCTCGGCGTACGACGAGACCGACTTCCGCGGCCATCTGCGCGGCGCCCTGCTGTGGACCTCCCGGCTGGCCCGGGCGGACTGCAAGGCCACCATCGACGCCAACTACCGGGCCGAGCGGCTGACCCGGCCCAACCAGCCGGGGCAGAACGACCAGATCGGCGAGCCGCACGGCCTGGTCACCGCACCCGACGGACGGGTCCTCTACATCGGCCGGGGCGGCGCCGACTCCTCCCGGCCGGTGGTCACCGACTGGAACAACCCCGACATCGGCAAGGGTCAGGGCGAGATCCACGTCTACGACCCCCGGACGAAGAAGGTCACCCTCGCGGGCGCGCTCACCGTCTTCGGCAACAAGGGCGGCGGAGACGAGCTGATCAAGGTCGAGGAGGGGCTGCTGGGCATCGAGCTGGACCCCGGCTTCCAGCGGAACGGCTGGGTGTACCTGCACTACACACCGCACTCCCGGATCGACCGTGACACCCGCACGGCCGAGCGCCGCGTCTCCCGCTTCACCCTCGACCTCGCGACGAACAAGCTCGACCTGGGCAGCGAGAAGACCCTGCTGAAGTGGCCGGTGCAGATCCACAGCTGCTGCCACGCGGGCGGCGGGATGACCTGGGACTCCGAGGGCAACCTGTACATCGCGACCGGGGACAACAACTCCAGCGGATTCAGCGGCGGTTACTCCGGCAACAACCCCGAACCGAACTACAAGGGGCTGTCGTTCGCCGACGCGCGCCGCACCGCCGGCAACACCAACAACCTCAACGGCAAGATCCTGCGCATCCATCCCGAACCGGACGGCACCTACACCCTGCCCCCGGGCAACCTCTTCACCGGCCGGGAGACCGCCGAGGGCGGTGGCAAGACCCGCGGCGAGATCTATGTGATGGGCGTCAGGAACCCCGCGCGGATCTTCGTCGACCGGCGGACGGACGTCCTCTACGCCGGCTGGGTCGGCCCCGACGCCGGCGCGCCGTCGACGACCTGGGGCCCGGCGAAGTACGACACCTTCGCCGCGATCACCGAGGCCGGCAACCGGGGCTGGCCGTACTGCATGGGCAACAAGCAGCCCTACCGCGACCGTGATCTGCCGGATCCGTCGAAGCCGCTGGGCTGGTACGACTGCGACCACCCGAAGAACGAGTCCCCCAACAACGACGGACTCGTCAACCTGCCCCCCGTGACCGGCAACAACATCTGGTACTCGCCGCAGGGAGGCGCCCCCGACTTCCCCCGGGACGCGAGCGGCATCCCCTCCTACAAGAACGAGGAGGCGACCTACCTGCTGCCGTGGCTCAAGGGCGGCGGCCAGGCCACGATGAACGGGCCGGTCTACCGGTACTCCGCCTCGGGTGACGACGCGGTCCGCTGGCCCGCCTACTGGGACGGCAAGTGGTTCGTCGGCGACTTCTACGACGCCGACCAGCCGCGCCACGCGGTGGTCATGGACCCGAGGAACCAGGGCAGCGGCGGACTCCCGGTCCACGCGGAGTCGCTGAAGAAGATCGTGCCGGTCGGGGCCGACGGCATCAGGAACCTCATGGACTGGAAGTTCGGACCGGACGGCGCGCTGTACGTCCTCGACTACGGACGCGGTTTCTTCACCTCGGACGCCAAGTCGGCGCTGTGGCGCGTCACCTACACGGGCGGCGGTCCGACACCGGCGGCCCACGAGCTGGCGAGGAAGGCGGAGTGATGCGGAGCAGACGTGTGTGGGCGGCCCTGCTGGCGGCCCTGCTGACGGTGGTCGGGCTGACGTCGACGCCCGCGTCCGGCCGTACGGAGGGCGCGCGGCAGCGGGCCGCCGGCCAGGTGCTCACCTGGACCGCCGGGGACGACATCACCAAGTACCTGACGGCCCCGCGGACCGCCGTGGCGGGCCCCACCACCCTGGTCTTCGAGAACAGCAGGGCGACCGGCAACACCATGGGGATGCCGCACACCCTGACCTTCGACGTCTCCGACCCGGAGTACAACAACGACGTGCCGCTCAACATCCTCGCCAACCCCGGCGACGACCAGGGCGGCCGGCACACCGCCGAGGTCACGCTCACCCCGGGCCGCTACCGCTACTACTGCACGATCCCCGGACACGGTCAGATGCAGGGCATCCTCGTGGTGACGGAGGGGACGGGCGAGGACACCACCGCGCCGGAGACGTCGGCCGAGGTCACCGGGACACGCAACTCCGAGGGCGCGTACGTTGGTTCGGCGTCGGTGGCCGTACGGGCGACCGACCCGGGCGGCTCCGGGGTGGAACGCGTGGAGTACGCGCTCGGCGGCACCGGCGCCTGGCTGCCGTACACCGCGCCCGTGGTGATCGACCGGGTCGGCACGCACGAGGTCCGCTACCGGGCGGTCGACAGGGCGGGCAACACGGCGGCTGAGAAGAGCGTCGGGTTCACCGTCGTGGCACCGCCGACGGACGACACCACCGCGCCGGAGACCTCGGCGACGGTGACCGGCGAGAGGAACCCGCAGGGCGACTACGTTTCCATGGCGACGGTCACCGTCTCCGCGTCGGACACCGGATCGGGCGTCAACACCATCGAGTACGCGCTCGGCGACTCGGGGACCTGGCGGCCCTACACCGCACCCGTGATGGTGCACGAGACCGGCACGCACCAGGTGCGGTACCGGGCCACGGACAGGGCGGGGAACGTCTCGGCGGAGAAGAACGTCGGGTTCACCGTCGTGGCACCGCCCGCCGAGGACCGGACTCCCCCGGTGACGGGCGCGACCGTCGAGGGCGACCGGAACTCCGCCGGTGCGTACCTCAGGAGCGCGAAGGTCACCGTCGGCGCGACCGACCACGGCGGCTCGGGCGTCGCCACGGTCGAGTACTCCCTGGACGGCGGCCCCTATCTCGCCTACGGCGCGCCCGTGGTGGTCGATCGCGCGGGCACCCACACGGTGGCCTACCGGGCGAGCGACAAGGCGGGCAACACGGCCGCCGCGCGCTCGGTGAGCTTCACCGTCGTCGCGGGCGGCGGGGTTCCCGCCCCCAACTGCGCCGAGTACGACGAGCGGTTGACGGTCTTCGTCGGCACGGTCGACTCGGGAGTGCCGAACCGGGTCACCGACAACCGGTGCCGGATCAACGAGTTGATCGAGGACGAGAAGGAGTGGACGTCCCACGTCCTGTTCCTGAAGCACGTGGACACCGTCCTCGGCAGGCTGCTGAAGAACGGGGTCGTCGACGCCCGCGAGCACACGGCCGTGCGGGAGGCCGCGGAGAGGTCCGGCATCGGCAGGCCCGGACAGACGGAGGGCTACCGCACGATCCTCGACGGCACGGCCGAGTCCTTCGCCAAGTGGCAGCAGGTGGGCGGCGGTTCGTTCGCGCGGAACGCGGACGGCTCGATCACCTCCGGCACCACGAGGGACGGGCTCGGCATGCTGTGGTTCCCCGAACGGAAGTACGGCGACTTCTCACTGCGCCTGCAGTGGCGGGACGACGCCCCCGGCACCGGCAACGCCAACTCCGGTGTGTTCGTGCGCTTCCCGGGGGTCCACGACCACCCCGAGGAGTCGCGGCCCGAGTGGGTCGCCATCAAGTACGGCCATGAGGTCCAGGTCTTCGACCGGCCCGACGGCGACCTGTACAAGACCGGGTCGGTGTACGGCTTCGACCGGGTGGGGCTCGCCGGCGCGGGCGTCACCCAGAAGGGCACCTGGAACGACTACGAGATCCGCGTGGTCGACCAGCACTACTCGGTCTACCGCAACGGCGTCCTGATCAACGAGTTCGACAACACCGGCGGCCAGGACTTCAGTCCGCCCCGCGCGGACGACCCGGGCACGGACGGACGGCGGTTCGCCTCCGGCTACCTCGGCCTCCAGGTGCACGGCACGACGGACGTCGTCTCCTACCGGGACGTCAGGATCAAGGAGCTGTAGGGACTCGCGGGCCCCCTCCGGCCCGGCCGGCCCGTTGTCGGTGGCGTACGGCAAGCTGTGATCAGTGGCTGCCGTACGCCACTGCCGTGCGACGGGGAGGCTGTGTGCTCACGGGGATCGACGACGTCGACTGGGCGTCGATGGGACACGCGTACACCGATTCGGCGACCGACGTCCCGGACCTGCTGCGGGGTCTGGCGTCGGACGACCCCGCCGAACGGGACCTCGCGCTGGACAGCATGTACGGGGCGGTGCACCACCAGGGGGACGTGTACGGCAGCACCGTGGCCTGCATCCCGTTCCTGTTCGAGCTGGCGTCGCGGGAGGGCCTGGCCGACCGCGCCGCCCTCGTGCACCTGCTGTGCAGCATCGGGGGCGACGGCGAGGAGAAACCCGACCCGGAGGAGGTCGGCGGTCTCTTCGAGGACGAGGAGGAGGACGCGGCGTACGTCCGGCCGTTCCTGGACGCCTGGGAGGGGGTGCGCGCGCGTGCGGACGTCTTCCTCGGGCTGCTCGCCGACCCTGACCCGGAGGTACGGGCGGCTGCGGCCGCGGCGCTGGCCCTGGTGCACCCGGATCCGGCGCGTGCCTTCACCGCGCTGAGCGCCCGGCTGCCGCACGAGCGGGAGGCGGGGGCTCAGCTGGCGCTGGTGGACGCGGTCGGAGAACTGGCCGTCAGGCACGGGGAGGACGTGGCGGAGCGGGCCGGTCCCGTGCTGGGCGCGGCGGCCCGACGGGACGACTGCGCCCCCGAGGCGCGGCTGACCGCGCTCGATCATCTGGCGCACGGCGCGCCGGGGTCGCTGCCCGAGGACACCGCGGAGATCGCCGTCGAGGTGCTGGGGCAGGCGTACGAGCGGCGGACGTCCGCCGCCGGGACGCCCGGCCCGACACCGGAGCGGCCCCGGACGCCCACGCTGGTGTCGCATCTGCGTGAACTGGAGGCCGCACGGCACGCGGAGGCGGACGCCGACGAGACCCACGACATCCTGCGCCGGCTGCACCGCTCGCTGGGCGACCGGACCGACATACGGTTCCCGCTGCTGATCGACCAGCTCGGCAGCCCCGACCGGGAGCGGCGCCTGCGGGCGATCGCCATGTGCGGCGAGGTGCTGCGGGGATGGCGGGCCCGGGACGACGAGCCGGTGACCGCGCTCGCCCGGCAGCTGCGGGAGCCCGACCTCGGGCTGTGCCGGGCCGCGTTGGGCGAGCTGCGCGATCTCGCCCCGATCACCGGTGCCGTCACCGATGAGGTGGTGGACTTCCTCATGGAGTTCTCGTCGGGCACCCGGGGCGACGAACAGGGCCTGTCCTGGGACGACATGGCGTTCGGCAGGGCCATCGACCTGCTGGCGCTCCAGGGCGACGAGCGCATGGTGAACGCGGTGCGGTCCGCAGTGGGCCGGCTCCCCGAACCGCCGGCGCATCTTCAGCGGTGGCTGCGGGCGTTCGACCCCGGGACGGCCGCCGAACTGGGGCCCGTGCTGCACGACCGGCTCGCCGCGCTCGGGCCGGACGACCGGAGCGCCACCGGGGACCTTCTCGTCGGCGGGCTGGGCCTCATCGCGCACGCCGAGTCGCTGGACCTGCTCGTCGGACGGCTGCGCGCGAGCGGGGGCGGCGGGACGGCGCGGCGGTGCGTGCTGCGCGCCCTGTCCCGCTATGGCGAGGCGGCGGCCGGAACGGCGCCGCTGCTGCGGGAGTTGACCCGGGAGGCCGAACCCCCCGACGACCGCCTGGCAGCCGCCCACGCCCTGTGGGCGACGACCGGGGACACCGCGACGGCGCTGCCCGCCCTGCGGTCCGGTCTGGAGTCCGGCGACCGGGCCGTCCGCGACCTCGCCCTGCGGCTGCTGGGCTCCCTGGGTCCGGCGGCGGCGCCCCTGGGCGACGTCCTGCGCACGGCGGACGGGACCGCCCGTGCCGCGATCGCCCTCTGGCAGGTGACCGCCGACACCGAGGCGGCTCTGCCGCGCCTCCTGCGCCATTGGACCGCCGATCCCGGGTTCCGGCCGTCGATCGCGGCCTGCCTCGCCGAGATGGGCGCCGCCGCGGCCCCGGCGCTTCCCCTGCTGCGGGCGGAACTGGCGTCACCGCGCCGCCATCACCACGACGGGTCCGCCGACCCCCGCCAGGACATCACGGCGGACGAGGAGCTGCTGAGGGACTGCCGGCGCACGGTCACGGTCCTGGAGTCCGGCGCGGGGACCGGTCCGGAGGGGAGCACCGCGTGACGGGCGGGACGCCTGCGCTCCTCCCCGTCACTCGTCCCGCCCGCGCCTCACGGGCGGCGGGTCAGCCCTTCCTGGCCCGGCTCGGCTGCACCCGCTTCGGCTCGCCCGGCATCTTCGGGTACTCCGGCGGATACGGCAGATCCCCGAGGCCGTGGTCGTGTTCGTCCCGCGCCGCCAGTTCCAGCAGCGCCTCCAGCGAGAACGCGTGCTCGTCCATGTCGGCGTGGACGTCCCCCACCTCGGCGAAACGCGACGGCATGGTCCCCAGGTCGAAGTCGCGCGGCACGGCGGCCCCGACCTCGTCCCAGGTGAGGGGGGCGGAGACGGGCGCGTGCGGGTGGGGCCGTACGGAGTAGGCGGAGGCGATGGTGCGGTCGCGGGCGGTCTGGTTGTAGTCGACGAAGATCTTCGCGCCGCGTTCCTCCTTCCACCAGGCCGTGGTCACCTGCTCGGGCATCCGGCGCTCCAGTTCGCGGGCCACGGCGATGGCCGACCGGCGCACCTGGGTGAAGGTCCAGTCCGGCCGGATCGGCACGAAGACGTGCAGGCCCCGCCCGCCGGAGGTCTTGGGCCAGCCGCGCAGCCCGCCGTACTCGTGCAGCACCTCGCGCAGTTCGTGCGCCGCGCGCACCGCGTCCCCGTAGTCGGTGCCGGGCTGGGGGTCGAGGTCGATCCGGAGTTCGTCGGGGCGGTCGACGTCGGCGCGGCGGACCGGCCAGGGGTGGAAGGTGAGCGTGCCGAACTGGGCGGCCCACACGACGGCGGCGACCTCGGTGGGGCACATCTCGTCGGCGCTGCGGCCGCTGGGGAAGGTGATGTGGGCGGTGGGGATCCAGTCGGGCATGTTCTTGGGGGCCCGCTTCTGGAAGAAGTTCTCGCCCGCGACCCCTTCCGGGTAGCGCTCCAGCGTGGTGGGCCGGTCGCGCAGGGCGCGCAGGATGCCGGGGCCCACGGCGATGTAGTACCGGGCGAGGTCCAGCTTGGTGAAGCCGCGCTCCGGGAAGAAGATCTTTCCCGGGCTCGACAGCCGTACCGTCCGCCCCGCCGCCTCCAGCTCCACCGCTTCGCCCATGCGAGCCACGGTAGGCGGAGCGGAGGAAAGCCGCATACCCGGCGTATTCCACCGCGCGGCGCCCGGAGCGCGGTCGCAGAATCGGAGCATGGATCTTCCGGTGATGCCGCCCGTGAAACCGATGCTCGCCAAGTCCGTGGCGAAGATCCCGCCGGCCATGCACTACGAGGCGAAGTGGGACGGGTTCCGGGCGATCGTGTTCCGCGACGGCGCCGAGGTGGAGATCGGCAGCCGGACGGGCAAGACGCTGACCAGGTACTTCCCCGAGCTGGTCGCGGCCCTGCGCGAGCGGTTGCCGGAGCGCTGTGTGATGGACGGCGAGGTCGTCATCGTGCGGGGCGGTCATCTGGACTTCGATGCCCTGACCGAGCGCATCCACCCCGCCGACTCCCGTGTCCGGATGCTGGCGGAGACGACTCCGGCCTCCTTCGTGGCCTTCGACATGCTCGCCCTCAACGACGAGTCGCTCCTCGACGTCCCGCTGACCGACCGGCGCGCGCTGCTGGAGCTGGCCCTGTCGGAGGTGACGGCCCCGGTGCACGTGGCTCCGGCGACCAGGGACCGTGAGCTGGCGGAGCGGTGGTTCGAGCAGTACGAGGGGGCGGGTCTGGACGGGGTGATCGCCAAGCCGCTCGATCTGCGCTACCGGCAGGACGAACGGGCCATGTTCAAGATCAAGCACGAGCGGACGGCGGACGTGGTGATCGCCGGCTACCGCTTCCACAAGAGCGGGCCGGTGGTCGGCTCCCTGCTCCTGGGCCTGTACGACGCCGGCGGCGCCCTCCAGCACATCGGTGTCTGCGCGGCCTTCACCATGAAGCGGCGCGCGGAACTGGTGGCGGAGCTGGAGCCGTGGCGCCTTCAGGACGTGGGGGAGCACCCCTGGGCGGCGTGGGCCGAGGAGGCGGCGCACGACACGGCCCGGCTGCCGGGGGCACCGAGCCGGTGGTCGGCGAAGAAGGACTTCTCCTGGGTGCCGCTGCGGCCCGAGCGGGTCGCCGAGGTCGCGTACGACCACATGGAGAACGGCGTCCGCTTCCGCCACACGGCCCGCTTCCGCCGCTGGCGCCCCGACCGTACGGCGGAGAGCTGCACCTACGGGCAGCTGGAGGAGCCGGTCACCTACGACCTGGCGGAGATCCTCGGCCCCGACGCCGGTCCCTAACGGCCTCCGCCCCGGCACCGGTCAGGGGTCCGCGACAGGGCTCCGCGTCAGGGCTCCATGACGACCTTGATCGCCCCGTCCTCCTTGCGCTGGAACATCTCGTACGCGTGCGGCGCGTCGCTGAGCGGCACCCGGTGGGTGGCGAAGTCGTCGACGCCGAGGGGGTCACCGTCCGTGAGGAGGGGCAGGATGTCGTCGGTCCAGGTGCGGACGTTCGCCTGGCCCATGCGCAGCCGGATCTGCTTGTCGAACATGGTCAGCAGCGGCAGCGGGTCGACCTTGCCGCCGTACACACCGGAGAGCGAGATGGTGCCACCGCGTCGTACGAGGTGGATGGCCGTGTAGAGCGCCGCCAGCCGGTCCACGCTGAAGTGCTCGGCGACACGTGCGCCGAGCGCGCGGGGCAGGTGCCCGGCCGTGTTCTGGACGAGCCGGGCGGCCGCGCTCCCGTGGGCCTCGGTGCCGACGGCGTCGATCACGGAGTCGGGCCCTCGTCCGGCGGTGCGGTCCTGGACCGCGGCGACCAGGTCCTTCTCGTCCTCGTAGTCCCGCAGGTCGAACGTCTCGACACCCCGCTCGCGTGCCCGGCGCAGCCGCTCGGGCACCAGGTCGATTCCGAACACCTGCTCGGCACCGCGTTCCAGGGCCACCCGGCAGGCCATGTCCCCGATGGGGCCGAGGCCCAGCACGGCGACACTGCCGCCGGGCGGGATGTGCGCGTACTCGACCGCCTGCCAGGCGGTGGGGAGCACGTCGGAGAGGTACAGGAAGCGGTCGTCGGACGGCCCCTGCGGCACCTTGATCGGGCCGAACTGCGCCTGGGGGACGCGCAGGTACTCGGCCTGGGCTCCGGGGACCGCGCCGTACAGCCGGGTGTAGCCGAAGAGGGCTGCCCCCATGCCCTCGCCGGTGCACTGGGTGGTCTCGCACTGGGTGGGAAGGCCGGTGAGACACATCCAGCAAGCCCCGCAGGCGATCTGGAACGGCACGACCACCCGGTCCCCTGCCGCCAGGTCGGGCACCGCGGCGCCGACCTCCTCGACGATGCCCATGGGTTCGTGCCCGAGGATGTCGCCCGGCGTCATGAACGGGGTCAGCACCTCGTACAGGTGCAGGTCGGAGCCGCAGAGCCCGGTGGACGTGATCCGGATGACCGCGTCCGTCGGCTCCTGGATCACCGGATCGGGCACGGTCTCCACGCGTACGTCCCGCTTGCCCTGCCACGTCACTGCCTTCATCGCGCCCACACTCCGTTTCCTGCCTCGGTCGGTGAGTCCGGCACGGGTACCCGACAGCCCGTCCACGAACCAGTCAGAAACGAACTGGTATGGCCATCCATTAACCAATAAGCGCACAATCGAAGACATCATGGACGAGACGAGCACGACCGGCAGAAGACCGCGGGCGCGGGCGGGGCGCCGCGCGACGACAGGGGCACTGCTCGCCGCCCTGGCCGCGGCCGCCCTGCTCGCGGGCTGTACCGGGACCGGCTCGGAGGGCGACGGCGGGCACGGACGCAGCGACGGCGGCGGGGACGACCGGGCCAGTGCGTCGCCCGTGGGTTCCGTGCTCGCCGTCAAGATCGACAACGTCTCGGCCGCCCGCCCGCAGACCGGCCTGGACGCCGCCGACGTGGTCTACGCCGAGCAGGTCGAGGGCGGTCTCAGCCGGCTGATGGCCGTGTACGCGACGAGGTTCCCGGCGAGCGTCGGCCCGGTGCGCAGCGCCCGTGAGTCCGATCTGGAGCTGCTGCGCCAGTTCCACGAGCCGACCCTGGCCTTCTCCGGCGCGCAGAGCAAGCTCCTGCCCCTGATAGACCGGGCGCCCCTGCACGCGAAGACTCCCGAGGACGCCGGCGGCGCGTACTACCGCGGCGACGAGAAGCCCGTGCCGCACAACCTGTATCTGCGCCCGGAGAAGCTGGTCGGCCCACCGCCCGGCCCCGGCGCCCTGACCACCGGCTTCCGCCACGGTCCCGCCCCCGACGGCGGCACTCCCGAGGACTCCCGCACCGTCCGCTATCCGGCGGCCCGCTTCACCTTCACCTGGTCCGGCGACAGCAACCGCTGGCAGGTCTCCATGGACGGCACCCCGACGATCACCACCGACGGCGCCCGGGTCGCCCCCGCCACGGTCGTCGTCCAGCACGTGCCGATCCGCCCGTCCCGCTTCCGCGACTACCTGGGCAACAACACCCCGTACACGCAGACGGTCGGCGCGGGACGGGCGGAGGTCCTGCGGGACGGCCGGGTCTTCGAGGCGCACTGGGAGCGCGAGGACGCGACGGACGGCACGACCTTCACGACGGCGGACGGCGCGCCGATGGACTTCGCGCGCGGCCAGGTCTGGGTGGTGTACGTGAAGGCGTGAGATCTGTCGTTCTACCGGGCGCCCGAGGACTCGGCCGGGCTGCGCAGTTCCTCCGCCGCGTCGGCCACCCGCCGGATCAGCTCGAAGAACAGGTCCTGCTCGTCGGCCGACAGCGGCGCCAGGAACACCTGGTTCATCCGGGCCGTCCGCACCGTGAGCCTGCGGTGCGTGCGCACGCCGTCCTCCGTGAGCCGGAGCAGGAAACGCCGCCCGTCCTGCGGATCGCGCACCTTGTCGAGCAGGCCCCGGCGCCCGAGCCGGCTGATGACCTCGGACATCGTCGAACGGTCGAGCCCCACCCGCTCCCCCACCGTGCGCTGGTCGAGGCCCGGCTCGGCGACGAGCGTGTTGAGGACGGCGAACTGCGGCGAGGTGATCTCCTCGGAGACCATCGCGTTCCACAGCAGGTAGTGCGCCTGCTGCAGCCGCCGGGCGAGGTGCCCGGGATGGGCGGAGAGGTCCACCGCGGCCATGTTCGCTCCTCGGCTCGAATGAGTCGGACACCGTGCGCCGCCGCCATCAGCTGTCAGCTGTCAGTGACGATTCGTACGTGCACTGAATAAGCATCCGACATCCGGCAGAGTGTGTCCAGATGCCCGCCCACGAGTGATTTCACCGCCCTCATGGGCCTTGACGAGGGGACGGAGGGAGTGGCAGCGTAAACGAAACTTCACCCCAATACTCAGTGCGCTGACTAAATCGCCGAGATGAGCCGAGACCAACCGAGGCGGCCCGGGGACCCGCCCCCACCCCCGCCCCCGCCCTGCCCCGGGGCCCCGCCTTCGACGAGCCCGACAAGACGTCAGGAACCGCCATGACACTCACCCAAGCGGACATCGACCAGGAGATCGCCGCCGAGCACGCCGCCTACGCCAAGCGCGTCGCCGACGGCGCGCCCGTGGAGCACCAGCCGCGCCGGGACTACGCCCCCTACCGGTCCTCGGTGCTGCGGCACCCCAGGCAGCCGCCCGTCGGGATCGACGTCACCCAGGACCCGGAGCTGGTGGAGCTGGCCTCGCCCGCCTTCGGGGAACGGGACATCACCGAGATCGACAACGACCTCACCCGCCAGCACGACGGGGAGCCGATCGGCGAGCGCATCACCGTCTCCGGCCGGCTCCTCGACCGCGCCGGTCGCCCGCTGCGCGGCCAACTGGTCGAGATCTGGCAGTCCAACTCGGCCGGCCGCTACGCCCACCAGCGCGAGCAGCACGACGCACCCCTGGACCCGAACTTCACCGGTGTCGGCCGCACCCTGACCGACGACCAGGGGCACTACCACTTCACGACGATCCAGCCGGGCCCCTACCCGTGGCGCCAGCACGTCAACGCCTGGCGGCCGGCTCACATCCACTTCTCGCTCTTCGGCTCGGCCTTCACCCAGCGGCTCGTGACGCAGATGTACTTCCCGAACGACCCGCTGTTCCCCTACGACCCGATCATCCAGTCGGTGACGGACGACGCGGCCCGGCAGCGGCTGGTCGCGACCTACGACCACAGCCTGTCCGTGCCGGAGTTCTCGATGGGCTACGCCTGGGACATCGTGCTGGACGGCCCGCAGGCCACCTGGATCGAAGAAGGACGCTGACCCGCCATGACGAAGATCGACACCAGCCGCCCGGAGACGGTGCTCCCGACCCCGTCCCACACGGTCGGCCCGTTCTACGGCCACGCCCTGCCCTTCCCCGGCGGCGGCGACATCGCCCCCGTGGGCCACCCCGACACGATCACCCTCCACGGCCACATCCTCGACGGTGCGGGCGACCCGCTGCCGGACGCCTTCCTGGAGCTGTGGGGCCCCGACCCGGACGGCAACCTCTCCCGGGTCGACGGCGCCATGCGGCGCGACCCCGCGAGCGGCGGCTTCCTCGGCCGCAACGGCGTGGAGTTCACCGGCTGGGGCCGTGTCCAGGCCGACGCGTCCGGCCACTGGATGGCCCGAACGCTGCGGCCCGGCGCCCGCGGGCGGAACGCGCCGTACCTCAGCGTGTGCGTCTTCGCGCGCGGTCTGCTCGTCCACCTGTTCACCCGGATCTACCTGCCGGGCGACCCGGCCGCGCTGGCCGCCGACCCGCTGCTCTCCCGGGTGGACGAGGCGCGCCGGAGCACGCTGATCGCCGAGGAGCAGGGGAACGGCACCTACCGTTTCGACATCCGCCTTCAGGGCGAAGGCGAGACGGTCTTCCTGGAGTTCCAGTGACTTCTGCTGACGCCGACACCGGTCTGCTCGCCCCCGGGTGGACCGGCTCCCCGGCCGCGGCCGCGACCGGCGACACCGCCTATCTGCGGGCGCTGCTCGACGCGGAGGCCGCGCTGACCCGCGCCCAGGCCGCGCTGGGGCTGGTCCCCGCCGCGGCCGGGCCCGCGGTCACCTCGGCCGCGGACGCCGCCGCCTTCGACGCACGGTCCCTCGCGGAGCGCGCCCGCGGCGGCGGCAATCCGGTGATCCCGCTGGTCGCGGACCTCACCGAGGCGGTGGGCGACCCCTACGGCCCGTACGTCCACCGGGGGGCGACCAGCCAGGACATCATGGACACGGCGACGATGCTGGTGGCCGCCCGCACCCTCGACCTGATCCTGGCCGACCTCGGGCGCACGGAGTCCGCGCTGGCCGCCCTCGCGGCCGCGCACCGGGACACCGTGATGCCGGGCCGTACGCTCACCCAGCACGCCGTGCCCACGACCTTCGGGCTGAAGGCGGCGGGCTGGCGCTCCCTGGTGCTGGACGCCCGGGACCGGCTCGCGGTCGTCCGGGCGAGCCTGCCCGCACAGCTCGGGGGCGCGGCGGGCACGCTGGCGGCCTTCACCGTCTTCCGGTCGACCGACGAGTCGACCGACGAATCGACCGACGAATCGACCGACGAATCGACCGACGACGGGAACGCGGCCGGCTCCGGCACCGAGAACGCGGCAGCCGGCACCGGCGCCGAAAATGCGTCCACCACCCACGCCCTCGTCGCCGCGTACGCCCGTGAAGTGGGGCTGCGCGAGCCCGAGTTGCCCTGGCACACGCTGCGCACCCCGGTCGCGGACCTCGCCGGGGCGCTGGCCTTCGCCGCGGGCGCCCTCGGGAAGGTCGCGGCGGATGTGCTCGTCCTGGCCCGGACGGAGATCGCGGAGGTCGCCGAGGGCAGCGGGGGCGGCTCGTCGGCGATGCCGCACAAGGCGAACCCCGTACGGTCCACGCTGATCGCGGCGGCGGCCCGGCGGGCTCCCCAGCTGGCGGCGGCCCTGTACGGCGCGCTGGCCGCCGAGGACGAGCGGCCGGCCGGGGCGTGGCACGCCGAGTGGGAGCCGTTGCGCGATCTGCTGCGCCTGGCCGGCGGCGCGGCGCGGGACGCGGTGGACCTCGCGCGGGGGCTGCGGGTGGACGCCGATGTGATGCGCGCCCATCTCGACCTCACCCACGGGTTGATCGTCTCCGAGCGGCTGGCGGCCGAGCTGGCCCCCGTCCTGGGCCGGGCCCGCGCCAAGGAGCTGCTGACCCGGGCGGCCCGGCGGGTCCACGCCGAGGGCCGCCCGCTGGGCGAACTGCTGTCCGAGGAGCCGGAGTTGAGCGGCCTCGGCCTCGACCTGGCGGATCTCGTCGATCCCAGGCGCTACACCGGCTCCGCCGCAACCCTCACCGACCGTGCTCTGGAGCGACGTTGACCGACAAGATCCTCAACCACCGTGCGGAGGGTCCGGCCTCCGCTCCCCCGCTGCTGCTCGGGCCCTCCCTCGGCACGTCGACCCGGCTGTGGGACAAGGTGGCGCCCGAGCTGTCGATCACGCACCGGGTGATCCGCTGGGACCTGCCGGGGCACGGCGGTTCACCGGCGGGTCTGATCGCTCCGGGGGCGACGGTCGGTGACCTGGCCGCCCTGGTGCTCGGCCTGGCGGACACGCTGGGCATCGAGCGGTTCGCGTACGCGGGGGTCTCCCTGGGCGGCGCGGTCGGGCTGCACCTGGCGGCGCACCACCCGGAGCGGATCTCCTCCCTCGCCGTGATCTGCTCCTCGGCCCACTTCAACGGGTCCCGGCCGTGGCGGGAGCGGGCGGAACTGGTGCGCCGGGAGGGGCTCGCGGGGCTCGCGGAGACCGCCGACGCGCGCTGGTTCACACCGGGGTTCACCGTGCCGGCGCTGGTCGACGACCACCGCGACGCCGACCCGGCGGCCTACGCCGCCTGCTGCGACGCGCTCGCCTCCTTCGACATCCGTGAGGACCTGCCGGGCATCTCCGCGCCCACGCTGCTCGTCGCGGGCCGGCAGGACCCGGCGACCCCGCCCGCGCATCTGCGGGAGATCGCGGACGCGGTGCCCGGGTCGTCGCTCACGGAGATCCCCGGCGCCTCCCACCTCGCCCCCGCCGAACGTCCGGAAGCCGTACTGGCCGCTCTGCGCGGGCACTTCGACGGCTATGCGCACCGCGGTATGGAGGTGCGCCGCCAGGTCCTCGGCGACGCGCACGTGGACCGCGCCCAGTCGCGGCAGACACCGTTCACGGCCCGCTTCCAGGACTTCATCTCCCGCTACGCCTGGGGCGAGATCTGGACCGACCCCACCCTGTCGCACCGCGAACGCAGCATGATCACGCTGACCGCGCTGATCGCCCACGGCCACTACGACGAACTGGCCATGCACATCCGCGCCGCCCGCCGCAACGGCCTCACCCCGGAGGAGATCGGCGCCGTCCTGCTGCAGAGCGCCGTCTACTGCGGGGTGCCGGCGGCGAACTCGGCCTTCGCCACAGCTCAACGGGTGCTGGCGGAGGAGGACGAGGACTGAGCGGCCCGCCCGGGGTCGGGAGACCGGCTCCGGGCCAGGGTCCTTCTGACGGATCTCCGTGGGAGAAGGAGCGGCGTTCGGTGCGTGCTCCCGGCGTGCCGGGCGGAAGACCTCGTACGGGACGTACTCGGTCTTTCGCCCGGTGCGGCGAGAGGGCGTGCCGGGCGTCGCGACGCCGCGGAGATCCGTCAGAAGGGCCCTAGCCGAGGCGGTCGATCGCCTCCCGTGCCTGCCGGGCCAGACCGTCGGCGCCGCAGGACTCGGCCAGGGTCAGGCCCCGTTCGAGTTCGGACACCGAGCGGATGGCGGTGCCGTACTCGACGCGGGCCGCCGCGTGCTCGTACGCGGCGGGCGACGCGGCCAGATAGGTGACCGCCTGCGTGTGGAGGGAGACGGCGTTGCGGCCGGTGGCGAGCGCCGCCTCGACGCGCAGTGCCTCGCCGATGGCGGTGTCCGTGCCGAAGCGTTCGGCACGGCGACGCACGCTCGCGGCGAGTTCGGCGGCGCGGCGCGGATCCTCGGTGGCGAGGGCCCGGGCCAGGGCTCCGCCCCAGGTGGCCGACACGGTGTTGTGGTGCCCCCGGGCGGCCGTGGCCTTCTCGGCGGCCTCCAGTTCGTTGATGCCCTCCTTGGTGCGGCCGACGGCGAGGAGCAGCCGTCCGCGGACGGAGCGGGGTTCGGGCAGCACGATGGTGGACGGGTACGGCGGGGCGAAGTTGTACTGCTCGGCGACCTTCCATGCCTCCTCGACATGCCCGCGGACGAGGAGGGTGTCGACGAGGTTGCAGGTCGTGGTCCAGTACAGGGGCAGTCCGCGACCGACCCTCTCGGCGAGCACCAGCGACTTGCGCAGGGATGCCTCCGCGTCCCGCAGACGGCCCCGCATGCGGTGTCCGAGCCCGACATAGGCGTGGGCGAGGGCCAGATGGCCGCCGCTCCAGCCGTCGGACTCGTAGGTCCGCAACGCCTCGGTGTACAGGCTCTCCGCGCGGTCGAGCCGGTCGGCGTAGGCGTACGTGGTGGCCAGCATCAGCAGGAGTTCGATGCCCCACTCGGAGTCGGTCCAGCCGAGCCCGGGGGCGAGGCGGCCGTTGACGAGCGCGCGGTCGCAGAGTTCGACCACCTCTTCGGCGTTCTCGCCGCGTGTCATCGCGTCGAAGCCGCGCAGGATGAGCATCGCCCGCTCGGAGTTGTCCCGGCCGGTGCAGGTCGCGGCCAGTGCGGCGAGCTCCTGGGAGTGCGTCGGCGGCAGCTCCTCGCCGGCGTGGGCGCCCTCCCACATGTACCGCGCGGCCTGGAGCCGCATCCGGGCGGGTCCCGGATCCAGCCGGGCGATCTCCGCGTCGACCGTGCGGACGGCCTCGTCCAGCTGGTCGTTGTGCACCAGCACCTGGGAGAGGCGGAACACCGCGTCCACGCGTTCGGCGTTGTCGAGTCCCGGTTCGGCGAGTGCCGAGCGGAGGTAGGTGACGGTGGTGGCCGGGGAGGTGAGCAGGGTGGCGCAGCCCAGTTCGTAGAGCACACGCACCCGGACGTCCGGCAGGGGAGGTTCCTTGAGGGCGCGCTCCAGACAGCGGCGGGCGGCGTCCGGGGCGCCCACGGCCAGGTGTTCCTTCGCGGCGGCCCGCAGCTGTTCGACCAGGTCGGCCTCGCCGTCCGGATGGACTTCGATGAGGTGGCGGGAGGCGGCCGCGGCACCGCGCCCGGACTCGGTGACGGCCGTCGCGGCGACTCCGTGGAACGCGGTCCGGATGCCGGGCGGGATCGAGTCGTAGACGGCGGTGGCGATGAGCGGGTGCACGAATCTCCAGGTCTCCGGCGTCCACCTGACGGTTGGCCGGATCGGGCTCGGTGAGGATGCGGGCGGAGGTCAGCAGTTCGGCGCAGAGTCGCGCCTTGGCCAGGGACAGACTGGCGAGGCGTGCCACGATCTCCACGGTGATGCCGGTGTGGAGGATGGCCGCCGCCCAGGCGAAGCGGGTGGCCTCGACGCCGAGTTCCTCGAGGCGGGCGACGAGCCCGTGGCCTCGCGCCGAGCGGTTCAGGGCGCGCAGTTCGGCGGCCGAGTCCTCGACCGGCTCCAGCTCGCTGTCCTTCACCTTCGCGAGAAGCTCGACGGTGTTGTACGCGTTGCCGCCGGTCACCGCCCACACCTCGCGGCAGAACGGGTCGTCGGCGTGCCGGCCGACCGTGGCGCGGGTGAGCCCGGCGGTCGCCGCGGGGGTCAGGGCGCTGAGGGTGCTGACCGGCCGGGCCTTGGCGGCGACCCGGGCGATGAGTTCGGCCCGCTCTCCGGTGGCCTCACCGGGGCGGAAGGCCATCACGACGAGGACGCACATCTCGCTCAGCCGGTCGGCGAGGGCGGACAGCCACTGCAGGGTCTCCTGGTCGGCCCAGTGGACGTCGTCGATCAGCAGGACGAGGGGCCAGGCCCTGCGCACGAGGCGGTTCACGGCGGCGACCAGGCCGTCGCAGACGCCCTGGGGGTCGGGCTGGCGCGCGCCGGGTTCGGCGAGCCCCAGGGCGGGTCCGGCGATGTCGTACCAGTCGCCCAGGTACTCGCGGGTCTCCTCCTCCATCAGCCCGAGCAGGCCGGGCTGGAGCAACTGGCGTACGACGTTGAAGGGGACGGAGGTGACGGTCTCGCCGCCCCGTGCGTACCAGGCCGTGCAGCCCCGCTCCTCGGCTATCCGGCGGGCCTCGGTGAGCAGGGCGGTCTTGCCGACGCCCGCCTCGCCGTCGAAGACCAGGACGCTCCCGGGTGACGCCTGGTCGGCGCGGAGTTCGTCGATCGCCTCCTTCACGGCGGTGATCTCCACGTCCCGCTCCCACAGGGAGGCCGAGGCTGCCGCGCCGGGCCGTGCCTCCGTCATCCCGCTACCTCCCCAGGTCGCCCGAACGATGCACAGGTCATTGAGCGTAGCCCCCTGAATGCCCAAGTGGAGGCGGGTCCGGTCACCTGTTGCCGTGTCGGGTGACAACGGGCGGCCGGCGGACGACGCATCCGGGTTCCCACCTGTGCCGTTGGAGGTGACGGACAGTCAACTGCCCGTGCCCCGAGGCTGATTTTCCGACCTTCCCGGTGTAGACGGGTCCTCACTGCTGTAGAAGCCGCCATGACCGCATCCGCGCCCGGCCAGGACCCTCACCCCGCCCCGGCCGGGCAGTCGCGCCGGCGTTCTTCTTCCGGCCGGTGGGCGCCGCGCTCTTCGCCAGGCTCGGTGACCGGCCGGGCCGCCGCCCGGTGCTGATCCTGGTGATCGTCCCGATGACGCCGGCGACGACGCTGATCGGCGCGCTCCCCGCCTACGACACGGTCGGCGCCCTCGCTCCCTGGCTGCCGACCTTCCTCCGGGTGGTGCAGGGGCTCTCCGCAGGCGGCGGGTTCGGCGGCGCGGTGTCGGTGATGACGGAGTTCGCGCCCCCCGGGCCGACGGGGCCTGTACGGGTCGGCGCGGGCGGATGACGTGCGGCCCCCGGTGCGGCTGGTGCTGCGGTGAGCCGCGAGCCGTGGGCCGTGGGCCGCCCCGGAGCGGGGCGCTCGGCTTCTCGCGCGGGAATCCACCGGCCTGCGAGTGAACAGCCGCGGCCGAAATAGCCCGGTTGGAAGCCAATTAAGGAGGTTGGCTCGGAAAAGGCATGATGGGCTTGGTAATTGACCGGTTCCGAGGCGGAATCGTGCCGTGGGCGGGCCGATAACCGTCCCCTCTCATCCGGTTTTCACTCCGGCCTCATACGGTTGCCCCATGACGCAGGTGACTCCTCCCGGCTGGTACCCCGACCCCGGCCAGACGAATGACGCGCCCGCCACCGAGCGCTGGTGGGACGGCAAGGCGTGGACGGACCAGGTCCGGCCCGTGGGCTCGGCCGGGGGGTTCGGGCCCCCGGTCCATCCGCCGGCCGCCGGGCCGTACCCCCCGGGGGCCGGCCCCTACCCGCCGATGGCCGGGGGGCATCCGGGGTACCCCGGGTACCCGGCCCCCGCTCCCCGGCGCGGCCTCCGGATCGGGATAGCGATCGGGGTGGCCGCCGCGGTGCTGGTCAGCATCGGTGTGGGCGTGTACGCGCTGGCCGGCGACGACCGCGGGAGCGACGGCAGTACGACCTCCCAGGGCTCGGGCGGGCAGAACGGCGGCGACGACGGTGGCCGGGGCGGCGACTCCGACGGCCGGGGCGGACCCGGCGGGCCGGGGGGTTCCGGTGGCTCCGACGGCCAGAGCCCCGCGCCGGACGGCTCCGGGCAGCCTCCGCAGATCGAGGAGGGGTACGCCACCGACACCACCAGCGGCATCAGCATCCCGGTGCCCGACGGCTGGCTCGGCGCGCCCCTGCGGGCCGGTGCGCAGGTGACGACGGAGGCGTCGTACAAGTGCCCGGCCGACGCCACCAAGACCTGCACGCGCGGCGGCGCCTACTCCTCGCCCGCCGAACTGCTGAAGCTGAAGGCCACCACGGCCGAGGCGGCCGCCAAGGAGGACATCGCCCAGGCCGCCGAGGACGCGTACGGCACCGAGGGCTACGGGAAGATCACCTCGCACGAGGAGCTGGCGTCGAAGGCGGTGACCGTGGCCGGCGAGAAGGGCTACTACGTCCGCTGGAAGGTGGTCACGGGCAAGGGCGACGACGGTTACGTCGAATCGCTGGCCTTCCCCTCCCCGGCCGACTCCAAGCGGCTCGTCGTGGTCCGCTTCGGGGTCGACGTGAGCGACAAGGCGCCCAGGCAGTCGGTCATCGACGAGATCACCAAGGGCATCAAGGAGGCGTCGATCGACGGAGGAGGCAGCGGTCAGGGGGTGTGACCCCCACGGCCCGCCCACCCGGCCCCGGTCCGGGAAGGCCGGCCGGGTGGGATTCCTCTCCGCTCCGGAGGAACCCCACCCGGCCGGGGGGTACGCGCCGCCCCCGTCCCCACGGTGCGGCGCGATCAGGACGCCGTCCGGGATCGCTCCGCGGACGGCGTCCTGAGTCTCACGTGAGGCCGAGCGCCGGCAGCACGGCGGCCTCCATGAACTTGATGATGTACGTCTCGTCCGCGTCCCGGCCCTCCAGGACCGGCCGGGCGCGCAGCACACCGAAGATCTGCGCCGGGACGAACTCCAGCGCCGGGTGGTCCGCGGGCACCTCGCCCCGGGCCACTCCGCGGGCGATCATCGTCCGGAGCGCGTCGATCTCCGGCTCCACCAGCGCGTCCCGCAGGGCGGTCCGCAGTTCGTCGTCCTGCACGGCGGCGTGGCCGAGCGCCTGGAACAGCCGCCCCTCCAGCACATGGCCCTGGCCCGCGTGCCGGGCCACCTCGCGCAGGTCGCCGGCGAGGCTGCCGGTGTCGATCTCCGCGAAACGGACGCTGCGGCGCGCGCGCAGGGCGGCCGCCACGAACTGGGGCTTGGTTCGCCACTGGCGGTAGAGCGTCGACTTGCTGCACCGCGTGGTCGCGGCGACGCCCTCCATGGTCACCGAGTCGTAGCCGCACTCTCTGATCTGTTCGAGCACGGCGTCGAAGAACTCCTGCTCACGCTCGGGTGTGAGTTTGGAGCGGCGCGAGGCGACGGCCGTCTCCGGCCCCTCCGCTGCCTGCGACGTCATGACTCGTGTCTCCTTCGGTCGTCCCCTGCCGAAAGGCCTGCCGGTACGCCACTGTACCGGAACGCCATCGTATCGGTACAGCTCCGTATCGATACCTAATCGTTTCGGAACTTACCCGTTTCGGTACCCACTCGTTTCGGTACCCTTCCGTTTCGGTACAGTGGCGTATCGGTACACTCGCGTATCGGTACTTCCGCGTATCGGTACCCACCCGTATCGATCGTCAGTACCGCCAAGGGAACCAGCGCCACCAGCGCCGTCAGTGAAAGGGCCGGGGGATGGAATGCCGCACCGAGCCTGCTGAGGAGCGGACCGCCGCGACAGCGCGGCCGCCGCTCGTCCGTGAGTTCCTGCTCGTCGCAGGGCTCTTCCTCGTCTACAAGTTCGGCCGGACGCTGGCCGACGGCCACACCGCAGAGGCCTACCGCAACGCCCACCTCGTGTGGGACTGGGAGCGGCTCCTGCGCCTGCCGGACGAGGGCTCCGTGCAGGCCGCGCTGCTGCACGGCGACACGCTGGTCCACCTCGCGAACGTCTACTACGCGACCGTCCACTTCCCGGCCACCGTGGCCTTCCTGGTCTGGCTGTACCTGCGGCGCCCCGCGCACTACGTCTGGGCGCGCCGGGTCCTGACCGCCCTCACCGCCGCCGCCCTGCTGCTGCACCTCGCGTTCCCGCTGGCACCGCCGCGGCTGCTGGACGCCGCCGGGCTGGTGGACACCGGGCAGACGTACGGGCCGACTGTGTACTCGGCGGTGCCGGCGACCGACTCCCTGGCCAACCAGTTCGCGGCGATGCCCTCGCTGCACTTCGGCTGGGCCCTCATGGTCGCGGTCGGCCTGATCGCCGCGACCCGCTCCCGGTGGCGTGCGCTGTGGCTGCTGCACCCGCTGGTGACCCTGTTCGTCATAGTCGGCACCGCCAACCACTACTGGCTGGACGCGATCGTGGCGGGCACCCTGCTGGCCGCCGCCCTCGCCGTGGTCCCCGGGCCGCACCGGACGAGCAGCACCGCCGGCCGGCGACGCTCCACGGCCCTCGCCCCGGCCGAGGAGCCCGTCCTGGTGGGGGCCGGCCGATGAACGCCACCCTCGTCGCCGTCGCCCTGTCCCTGGTGTCCGCCGTGGCCTACGCGGCCGCCGCCGTGGCCCAGGAGCGGCTCGCCTCCCGCAGCGCCGATGCGGGCGTCGCACGGATGCTCGCCAGCGCTGCCTGGTGGAGTTCCGTCGCGCTCAACGCGGGCGCCGCGCTGCTGCACGTCGTGGCCCTGAAGTACGGCCCCCTGACCGTCGTGCAGCCCCTGGGCGCGCTCACCCTGGTGGCGGCCGTGCCGCTCGGGGCGCGGCTGGCCGGGCGCCGGGTCACCGCGACGGAGTGGCGGGGCACCGCGCTCACGCTGACCGGGCTGGCCGCGATCCTGGTCGCCGCGTCCGGGCCCGCCCCCGACGACGTGCTGAGCGTCCCGGAGGCCGTGGCCGTGGCCGGCGCGACCGCCGCCCTGATCGGCTTCCTCTCCCGGCCCGGCACCAGGCCCGGGCTGCGCCACGCGGGCGCGTCCGGCATGGCCTCGGGCGTCGCCTCCGCGCTCACCCAGACCGTCACGGTCGCCGCGACCGACCGCTCGGGCTCCCTCCTGGACGCCGAGGTCGTCGTGGTGGCGCTCCTGGTCGCCACGTTCGCCGTCGGCGGCCTGCTGCTCTCGCAGACGGCCTACCGAGGGGGCCTGGGCGCGCCCCTCGCGGTCGTGACCCTGGCGAACCCCCTGGCCGCCGCCCTGATCGGCCTCACCCTCCTCGGCGAGGGCCTGCGGGGCGGGACCGCGGGCGTGCTGCTCGCGGCGGCGGGGGCCCTGGTCGCGGCGCGGGGCGTGGTGCTGCTGACCAGGGCGGCACCGGCCGGGATCCGGGAGCCGGAGGCCGTGGCGGCGCACGAGGGGGCGTACGGGAAGGCGTACGGGGAACCGCACGAGGAGCACCCGGTGGCGGCCGTTCTGGCCCTGGAGTCCCGGCACGCGCCGACGGAGCCGTCCCCGACGCCCGGACACCTCACTGCCCTGTGACGGCCGGGGGAGCCGGTGCCCACCCGCTCCCCCGGCCCGAGGTCCTACCGCCGGCCCAGCGCCGGATCGCTCACCCCCGCCCGCCCGTTCTCCACGTGCCCGGCGAACCGGCGCAGGAAGCCCTCACCGGCGGTGACGGTCAGGTCGTACCAGCGGTGGCTCGACCGCAGGCCGACGACCTCGCGGACGGTCGCCCCGGGGCGCACCCGGACCGTGCGGGACCGGCCGCCGTAGGCGCTCGCGACCTTCAGGGCCACCGTTTCGGCGCCCTTGTTGGTGTAGGTCAGCTCCACGTCGTCGCCGGTGTGCCGCGCGGTCACCTCCGGACGGGCCTTCCCCGTCGTGCCCGGCCCCCGGAAGACCCGCAGGAAGCCGTTCGGGCCGTGCACGGTGAGGTCGTACGCGCCGCCGGAGCCCGCGAGGTCCCAGGTGTCCGAGACCGTCCTGCCCGCGCCGGTGGTGTACGTCCACGGCCCGTCCGTACGGTTGCCGGAGGTGACGTGGAAGGCCGCGCCTGCCCTGCCGCCGGAGGCGAACGTCAGGGTGAGGGTCCCGGTCCGGGGGCCGGCGGCGGCGTCCACGCGCGGCGCGTACTTCAGCGGCCGGGCCGGGCGCACCCCGCGCTCCTGCCTCGGCATGCTGGGGTCGTCGGGCACGGCGGGCCGGTAGTCGGGGTGCCGTTCGCGGTCCCGCGGCGCGTAGGCGTCGGTGTCCGGCAGTGCGGCGGGCCGGCTGTCCTCGCGGGAGAAGTCGAACGCGGCGGTCAGGTCACCGCAGATCGCCCGCCGCCAGGGCGAGACGTTCGGTTCCGCGACCCCGAACCGGCGCTCCATGAACCGCAGGATCGAGGTGTGGTCGAGGGTCTCGGAACAGACGTAACCGCCCTTGCTCCAGGGGGAGACGACCAGCATCGGCACGCGCGGACCGAGCCCGTAGGGGCCGGCGACACGGCCGGCGTCGCCCGGGTAGAGGTCGAGGCCCACGTCCACCGTGGACCGGCCGTGGGAGGCGTCGCGCGGCGGCAGCGGCGGCACGAGATGGTCGAAGAAGCCGTCGTTCTCGTCGTAGGTGATGAACAGGGCCGTCCTCGCCCAGACCGCCGGGTCGGAGGTCAGCGCGTCGAGGACCTGGGAGATGTACCAGGCGCCGTAGTTCGAGGGCCAGTTGGAGTGCTCGGAGAACGCCTCGGGGGCAGCGACCCAGGAGATCTGCGGGAGCTTCCCCGCCTTGACGTCGGCCCTCAGCCGGTCGAAGTAGCCGTCGCCGGCCTTGACGTTCGTGCCGGTGCGGGCCTTGTCGTACCAGGGGTCCCCGGGCGCGGCGTTGCGGTACTTGTTGAAGTAGAGCAGGGAGTTGTCGCCGTAGTTGCCCCGGTAGGCGTCCGCGATCCAGCCCCAGGAGCCGGCCGCGTCCAGGCCGTCGCCGATGTCCTGGTAGATCTTCCAGGAGACCCCGGCCGCTTCGAGGCGTTCGGGGTAGGTGGTCCAGTCGTAGCCGCGTTCGTCGTTGCCGAGGACGGGGCCGCCGCCCTTGCCGTCGTTGCCCGTGTGTCCCGTCCACATGTAGTAGCGGTTGGGGTCGGTCGAGCCGATGAACGAGCAGTGGTAGGAGTCGCAGACGGTGAAGGTGTCGGCGAGGGCGTAGTGGAACGGGATGTCCTCGCGGGTCAGGTACGCCATCGTCGTGGTGCCCTTGGCCGGGACCCAGCGGTCGTACTTGCCGCCGTTGTAGGCCGCGTGGCCGTCGGGCCAGCTGTGCGGCAGGCCCTCCAGGAACTGCATGCCGAGGTCGTCGGCGTCGGGGTGGAACGGCAGGACGTCCTTCGTGCCGTCCGACTGGTGCCACACGCTCCGGCCGTCGTCCAGCGTCACCGGGTGCGGGTCGCCGAAGCCCCGTACGCCTCTCAGAGCGCCGAAGTAGTGGTCGAAGGACCGGTTCTCCTGCATGAGGACGACGATGTGCTCGACGTCCTCGATCGTGCCGGAACGGTGGTGCGCGGGCAGTGCCGCGGCCCGCTGGATACTGGCCGACAGGGCGCTGAACGCCGTGGTGGCGCCCGCCACCTGGAGGAATCGCCGCCGGTTGACTTCAGGCATGGGTGGATGACCTCTTGTCCTGACGTGGTGCGTCGGATGTGACCTGCGCGCTGGGAATGGTCCAAGAGGAACGAACGCGGGGGAAGGGTCCGTGGCGCGGGTGTGACACGGGAAGGGCTGCCGGGCGAACAGCGGCGGGCGGGCGGCCCTCCCGCGGGCAAAGTCAGTGCGCGGCGGGGCTTCCGCCTGACGGAAGGGGTATTGCCCGGCCCCGTGCACGCTCAGGAATGTGGTGACACGCGGAGTGACGTGGCTCCGCGCTCAGGGTTCTCAGGGACGGGATCGCCATGCCTCACATGACCGCCTTCGCCAGGAATCAGTGGTACAGCTAGCGCACCTTTCTGACCTGCGCTTGTGTGGGGGCGATGAGGCTGTGACCTGCTAGGACGGGTTGCGGAGGCGAGCGGAGGCAGTCAGAGGAAACCGCTCTGATTCGACCCCGGTTCGACCCGGGTCGCTCAGAGGCAGTCAGAGGCAGCGACCTCTGCAACAGGCCTCTGGGGGAGCTGAGTTGACGGGTGTCGATCAAGAGTGGATCACTCTGGCGGTGCTCTGTTTCGACCTCGGTCGAGCTGCGATGGGGACGCCTGCCTCCGCTCGGGGCCAGGCAAACGAAGGCCTCCAGGACGGCCATTCTGGAGACCTTGCTGGCGCCGATGGAGGTCGGTTCCGGACACCACCCGTGGTTTTAGCGGGCCTGGGTGGCGTCCACGTTCTTGCGAGACGAACCCACCGTGCCGAACAGCACCCATCACGCCCTCTCTCAACGAAACTCCGCCGAATTCCGCGGCATTCTCAGCCCCGTCCGACTTCCGTCGGCCGCGACCGATCTCATTCTGCTCGGAGACCTCACCGGCCGCTACGCCACCGGCAGTTACAGCAGACTCGCCTCCGGCGGCCGGACTGTGGCCTTGCGCGCGGACCGCCAGGGCGCGGCTGAGCACGGGCACCGGATCACCGCGGCCATCGCCTGCCACGTGGCCCGCGCCGACGGCACCGTCGACCAGCTCACGCAGGTCCTGCTGCACCCCGAGCACGAAGGCGGACGGCACGCGAGGAACATCGCGTTGCGGTCCGGGCAGTCGCGCGCCCTGGACTACATCCGCCGGGTGTGGGCCAACGCCACGGAAGCGGTCAGCAGCACCAGGGCGCTGAGCTCCCGGCACGACGCGTACGAGGTCCTTGCCGCGCTGCGCGACCGCATCGAGACCACGCCGTGGCGCGGGGAGCGGGGACGCACCGCGCTGCGGGTGCTGCGGGCGCATCTGACCTTCGCCGAGATCGCGGGCGGTCCCCTGCATCACGCCAGTGAACGGCAGACCGCCGAGGAAGCCGGCATCTCCCGCACGACGCTGCGGGCGGTCTACGAGACCGTCCTCAAGCCGCAGGGCTGGCTGCGCCGACTGCGGGTCGGCCACGGCCGGGAGGGCTCCACGTGGTACCTGGGCGACGGCAGCGCCCCCGGACACGGTGCCCCTGCTTCGTTGTCTCGTTTCCGGACCACTCAGTTCCCCCCCGACCCGGCACTTGAGGAGTGGACCACCCCTGAGACGGCCACGACGGCCGACATCGACTCCACCGTCCTCGGCCGGCTGATGGGCCACGACGCCTTCGCCCACCACGGCCTCGGCAGCGCCGCCCTCATGCTCATCAGCGCTCTGCACCAGCGCCCCCACCAGACGGTCGCCGAGCTGGTCGGTACTTCCTCGGTGTCCCGCGCGACCGCCTACCGGACTCTGAAACGCCTGGCCGACCACGGGCTCGTCCGGCACACCGGGGAGACCTGGGCTCTCGCACCGCGCGCACTGGAGGGCTTCGGTAACAGCCTCCCGGACGCGGACACCTGCCTCGCCGCAACACCGGCACAGGGCTGGGCCGAGGTCGCCGAGCACCACGGCACCACGGGCGTCGCAGCCCGACGGAAGGCCTTTCACGCAAACGAGCGTGCGGCGTACCGGGCGGCGCTGGACCGGCTTGCGGAGCACCGCAGCAAGGCCGTGGTGATCGACCGCGACGGCCGCCAAATCCTGGTCCCCGCACGACGTCCCGACGAGATCCCGTCCGCCTGGCACGCCCCCGACGGGCGCGTCCTGGACCCGGTCACAGGTCGTCCGGCCGCCGACTGGCGGGTCGCCACCGACGGCCGCCTGATCCTCATCACCCCATCCGACCAGCGCAGTTACGACGAGCTGGCCGCCGCCCATGCCGAAGCCCTCAACGAATGGAACTCCGCCGCATGAACCAACAACACCCTCCAACCAACCCTGCCCAAAGCCAGCCGGTGACCCCAGAGGACCTGCGCAAGCAGTACGAGTCCGGCGCCACAGTCGACGAACTCGTCGCCGCCAGCGGCCTGTCCTACGGCACGGTTCTCAACCGGCTGCACGAGGTGGGGACGGTGATGCGCACGTCGTGGCAAACCCGTCGGATGCGCCAGGATCCGCAGGCTCGCCAGCGTCTGGCGGCCCACCTGCGCACCCTGTACGAGCAGCATGGCGCAACCCTCACGGAGCTCGCCGCGGCCGCGGGAGAGACGAGGCGTGCTGCCCGACGCCTGCTGATCGAGGCCGGTGGGACCGTGCGCACCACTCAGCAGACGCTGCGGGTGCGCGCCGCAGCGCGGGCCGTCGAGCGGCACAAGCTCGCGCTGTCCCTGCGGGCACGGTACGAGGCCGGCGCCTCAGTCCCGGACCTCGCTCAGGAGTGCAACTACTCCGTCGCCACCGTCTACCGGCTCCTGCACCAGGCCGGCACCCGGATGCGTCCCCAGCACAACCACAGCCCAGCCCGTGACCCGAGGAAACAGTCATGAGCGCCCCCAGCCTGTCGGGTGTCCCCCGCCATGCCCGACAGAGGGAGTCGACCGTGCGCCATGCCGGGCGCGGCGCGGCTGCACGGGCCCCTCCGTCATCGGCAAGCAGCGCACCGAAGTCGGCTCTCTCGCAGACCCCCACAACTCAACGCACCCTTTCCAGTTTCAGGAGAACAAGCACACGTGAACGAGAACACCCGTATCAAGACCCTGGCCGCGGCCACAGCCCGCGCCTGGGACGCCTTCGTCATCGTCGTCGGCATGCTCAAGGGCGGCACCGGCAAGACCACCTCCGCCTGGTTCATCGCCCTCTACTACGCCGTCGTCCTGGAGCTGCCGACGCTGCTGCTGGACGCCGACGCCACCAGCCAGTCCGCCTACGACTGGTGCAAGGTCGCCCAGGCCGCCGGCTTCGAGATCCCGGCCGACTTGGTGGTCGAGCGGTACCCGTTCGACGACATCGCCGAGTACATCCGTGAGAAGCGGTCCGAGTTCGGCGCGATCGTCGTCGACGCCGGCGGCGGCAGCGCCCGCATCTTCCACGAGGCTGTCACCGAGGCGAACCTGCTGCTCGTGCCGGTCGCCCCCACCAAGATCGAGCGCCGCAAGCTCGTGGCCACCTTCGACGAGGCCGAGCGCGCCGCCGCCCGTAACGAGCGCGACGTCACCGCCCACGTGGTCCTCGTGAAGGCCGACGACCGCACCAGCCTGCCCCGCAACGCCAAGGACAAGCTGCTGGAGCCCGAGAAGGGTGAGGGCATCGGCCCAGACCGCGACGAGCCGTTCCCGCTCGCCGAGACCGTCATCCACGCCTGGGTGCACTACATGGAGGCCTTCGGCGAGATCCCGACCGAGCTGAGCGAGTACGCCGAGCTGATGAAGGAGCTCACCGCATGAGCGAGCGAATGAAACCCCCGGCCCGCCGCACCGGCCGCACCCTGGGCGGGGCCAAGAAGACGGCACCACCTCCCCCTCCCCCGGCCGCCGAGCTCACCCCCGAGCAGTACGCCGCCGAACAGGCCACCGACCAGGGCGAAGGCCGTCCCGCTGCAAGGGAGTCCCAAGGTCAGCCCCCTTCCACTGTGCCCGTCGAGGCATCAGCGCAGGCCCGGACCGAGGCGATGGCCGAGGTGTCGCAGGCGCCTGCGACACCATCCGCCCACGCGGGCATCGAGACTGCACCAATGAGCCCGGTGCAGGTGTCGGCCGCCAATCAGGAGACTGGTCAGGCCGTCGTCGCCCCCGAGGCGGGAGCAGTAGCTGCTGTGGAGTCGGTGGAGCAGCAAGCGCTGGGACAGACCGTGGCCCCGGCAGCGGGGCCTGCAGCACCTGCGGTCCAGCCCCCGCAGTCAGTCGAGCACGTCTCACAGCGTGGGTCGTCCCGAAACACGGGCACCGCTCCAGGTGGGGCGTACACCGCTGAGGTGGCGGTTCACTCGACGGTCCTTCCCGTTGCGGGAAGTAGTGCGTTCCCTGCGAGCGCCAGCGCAGCGAGTCCTCAGCACGAGCAGCATGCCGGTTCGGATGCCGCGCCCAGTAACGGGACGTCATGGGAGCGGGGGCCGGGGCGTCCGAAGGACATCCCGGAGGCGGCAGTCGTCCTTAATCAGCGCATCATCGCGCGCGAGAGCCTGGACGCCTCGGTCCCTGCTGCGCTGAAGCTGAAGAAGCGGATCAAGCGCTTCGCGCTGGACAACGAACTCGACCACCTGCCCATGGGCGACATCGTCTCGGTCGCGCTGGACGAGTGGCTCACCACCCGCGGGTTCTGACCCGCCGTACGGCACAGGGGGGCGGCAGCCAGCTCGCGGAGTGCGCGGCCGCCCCTTCCGCCGACTATTCCAATAGCCCAATAGGCGGCTAACTAGCCGCCTAGCCGCACTGACCGGAGCAACGTTCGTGCCCGACCTCTCCCACCACGCCCGTCGGCTACGCGACGTGGCCGACGCACTCGATGCGCAGTCCGAGCCCGCCGACGATCCGCTCACTCCCCATCCCGACACTCTCGCGGTGATCGGCAACCGCCACATCAAACGCGGACAGCTCAACTACGCCGTCCCTGACGTCCTGCAACTTCAGAGACGCATCCGTCGCTACTACGCCGACCAGGACGTTCCCCACGGCGACATCGTCGCCCTGGCCCTCGATAGCTGGCTTCGTGCCAAGGGCTACCCACCCGACCTCGCCCTGCCCCAGGCTGAAACGCCATGAGCGGGCAGTCGGACCAACTGCCGCTGGGCTCCCTTCCTGCTGTCTACCGGGCAAGGTAGGTCAGCACGGTGCGCGCCGCAGTGGCTTTGTCCTCCCCCTCGGTGAGGGCGAACAGACTCATCAGAGTGCTGGCGGCGGTGATATGGCCAAACTGGTCGACCAGGGCGCCGTAGTACTGGGTGATTGCAGCCCGAAGCGGGGCGTCGGTGTCGGCCACATCCTCCCTGCCAGCGTGCAGCCCCGCCAGGACGAACGGGAGCGAGGAGGCCGAAACCCACGGCTGGGTGATGACCTGCCAAGAAAGGACCTGGAGGTTGCGCGGCCGGTGCGAGGGCAGTGTCGCCCGATACAGGCCGGCGTAGGCGGCGCTGAGCCATGCCGAGGCCTCGTGCGGCAGGGAGCCAATGGTCTGCGAAGCAGCATTGAGGACGAATGCCGCCGCGGCTTGTGGGTCGGACCATGCGCCTGGCCGTGACACAGCCACAGCAACCGCCGTTGCCTGCCAGCCGTCGGCCTGCGCCGCAGTACTGTAGAGGTCGGCGAAGAACGGGATGTCGACGTAGTAGTTTCGGAGCAGCTCGGCCTTCATGACCAATCCCTCCCGGGGCTCCATCAGGTTGCTCTGCACGCAGGCGTCGATGAGAGCGAGCGTGCCGAAGGAGGCCACGCCCTGCGACCGTGCGACAGCGCGCAAGATTCGGTCGTCGCACCACAGGATGTGGCCGTGTTCCTTGGCGTAGTCGACGGCCGTCAGCCATTCCGTGCCACGACGGCCGCTGGGCAGTCGTGGAAGGCTGCGCAACTCCGGCCGTGACACCCGGGGAGCTGATTGCATGATCTCCACCGGCCGCGCTGACGTGGACCGCAGCGCGGCCAACTGCTCGGGCGTCGAGGTCAGGACGGCGGTACTGGCGCTGCGCTCATCCCAAGCCAGTGTCATATCGGACCGCAGCGCAATGGACTCTTTGGCCTGCAGCGTGTCAGCCAGAAGCTGGTCAGTCGTCATGACCACCTGCCGCTGGCCGATCAGTTGCTCGGACACGCCACGCTCCAGCAGAGCGAGCGTAGCGGCCGCACTGGTGTCCAACATCACCCGCCCGCATCCGCGGATCTATCCGGGCACGTTCGTCACCTGCAGCGACAACCCCGACCGCCGTCTTTGCAGGCCACCGGCCGACAGCGCCCAGGCTCCTGCACTGAACAGCTGCCAGCCCCTGGCCTGCAACAACGCCGCCTTCACCGAAGACAACAGGGCGGCCTGGCGCCATCGACTCGCCCTGCTGGACGTCCAGTTAGCGCGCGGCGACATCCTCGCTCCACTCGTCCGCGACCGGCTGGTCCGACGCCGCGACGAGATCGCCTCCTTTCTCGGCTATCCCACCCCAGCACCAGATCAACAGGCGCGGACATGAGACGGCACGAACTGACCCTCCAGGCCGTCGATGCTGCCGTCGAGGCTCTGCTGGAAGACGCCGCAGACGGGCCCCGGGCCACTGTCTCCGCTCTTGCCCGCCGCCTCAACGTCCCCCGCCAGACCCTCTACCGGGACTTCCCCGATCAGATCACCCGGCTCCAGACGGAAGCAGCCCGCTCGGCGACCCAGCCCCGCGCCCGCAACACCGATAAGGACCAGCAGACCATTGCCCGCCTGCGCGCAGAGAAGGAGAACCTCACCCGTCACCTGTACATCTACGAAGACCACATCCGGCGCCTGACCCTGGAGAACGAGGCCCTGCGCGTCGCCCTGCAGGCTCACAGCGGCGTCACCCTGATCAGCCCGAGAACCGGAGACACCGTCCCCGGCCGCCCCTGACCCTGACAGCTCGGGACATTGGTCCGTACACAGATGAAGAGCGGCCGAACTTCAGATGTACGCCCGGCTGGCTCGGACTCCTGTCTGACCGCTGCGTGACAGCAGCCGACCTGGGTCAGCGACGCGCACGCGCGAGCAAGGCCGCATGCGGCAACGCCAGTAGACCGTCCTCGCTGGCAAACTCGGCGCTGAACAGATCGAAGTGACGCTTGATCTCGGTCCGGATCCGAGGCGTCTGGCTCTGCACCAGCTGCCCGCCGAAGGCCACTCAATAGCCGCACCGCGGCGTCCAGTCGCAGATCCGGCGCCGCGCTGTTCGCGGCCTCCCGCTGGGCAGTCGGCAGGGGATCCGACAAACGCTTGCACGCATGCAATGGTTGCATGGAACGCTTCTAGCGTGCAACCATTGCATGCGCGCAAGCAGTCACGGTCATCCTCTCGTGCCACGCCCTCCGCACGAGCGGCCGCTGACCGACTTCCCCCTGTTGTGGCCCGAGGTGAGGTTATGAGCATCCAGTCCGGAGTGGACCAGGCAGCCCGCGAGGAGCTTCTCAAACGCGCCGCCGCGTTGGCCCCCGCGCTGAGGCAGCGCGCGCAGGCCACGGAAGACGCCTCGCAGGTCTCCCAGGAGACGATGCAGGACATCATCGATGCCGAGCTGGTGCGCATCGGTACCCCGATCAAGTTCGGGGGCCTCGACGTGGACGTCGCCACCACGTACGAGGTCGCCATGGAGTTTTCCCGCTCCTGCCCGTCCACGGGTTGGGTGTACGTCCTGCAGGCGCTGCACGCCTATTGGATGGGCTTCTGGTCGATGGAGGCCCAGGAAGAGGTCTTCGCCGACGGGCCCGACATGCTCTCCGCCAGCGTCCAGCTCGGCGTGAAGTCCGAGTGGCGCAAGGTCCCGGGCGGGTACCGGGTATCCGGCCATGGGAAGTTCGCCAGCGGCTGCGACCACTCCCAGTGGATGTTCGTCGTGGCCCCCGGACAGGAGGGCATCCGGCAGTTCATCCTGCCCCGCAGCGACTACACCATCGACGCCGGCAGCTGGGACGTCTCCGGCCTGCGCGGCACCGGCAGCAAGGACGTCCTCATCGAGGACGCCTTCGTGCCGGAGCACCGGGGCAAGATCCCGCGGCCCCCGGTGGACTTCGAGCGGGACCCGGACCTGGAGCGCGCGTACGGCTACCACCGGCAGCGGCGCTACCTCGCCCCGATGTCGACCTTGCAGGACCTGACCTGTGTCGCGATCGGCGGCGCGCAGGGGGCGGCGGAGGAGCTCATCGCCCGGACCCGCGGCACCTCCGGCAGCGTGAAAAGCGCCGACTCCACCATGGTGCAGACCCAGATCGCGGAGGCCACGGTGGAGGTGGCGGCCGCCCGGTCCATGCTGCTGGAGGACATGGAGGTGGCCCAGCGCATCGGCGAGGCCGGCGACTACCCCTCCATCGAGCACCTCACCGCCCACCTGCGGAACCGCGGCTACGGCTGCAAGCTCTCGGTGCAGGCCGTCAACCGCATATTCGACCTGGGCGGCGCCCGCTCGCTGTCCACGAAGGACCCGCTGCAGCGCCTCCACCGCGACGTCCACGCCGCCACCCATGGGCCGTTGGGCAACTTCAACATCGCCTCCCAGCCCTACGCCCGCGCGGTGCTGGGGCTGGACCCCCTCGGGCTCCGCCTCTGACCGACCCGCGGTGCGCCACGCCTCGGCGGCGGCCGCCCTCACCTCCGACAGGAGTGACCGACATGACCATCGAACGCAAGCCGCCGAGCGGCCCGCGCCGCACGGCACAGGAGGCCTGGGAGGCCATCGCCCTGCCCACGCCCGCCCACCCCCACGTCGCCGTGGAGGTCAGCCGGGATTCCGCCCTCGAGCTGGCCGCGGCCGTGCAGCGGGTACTGGCCGCAGTGCCGGAGGGTGTGGAGTGAGCGGGGAACAGCCCACCCTGCGCTTCGACGACCGCGTCGTCGTCGTCACCGGCGCCGGCGGCAACCCGGGCCTGGGACGCTCCTACGCCCAGCTGCTTGCGCGGCGGGGCGCACGGGTCGTCGTCAACGACCTGGGCGTGGGCCCGGACGGCCGCGGCACGTACGCCGCGAGCGCCGAGACCATCGCCGCCGAGATCCGCGCCGAGGGCGGCGAGGCGATCGCCGACACCCACTCGGTGGCGACCGAGGACGGCGCGAAGGGCGTGGTGGGCACCGCCCTGGACGCCTGGGGGCGGGTGGACGTGCTGATCAACAACGCCGGCGTGTTCCGGGTCGGGGAGTTCGACCGCCTCCCCTCCGACGCCATCTCCGCGCTCGTCGACGTGCACCTCATGGGCACCATCTGGATGTGCCGGGCGGTGTGGCCGCACATGCGCGAGGCCGGCTACGGGCGCATCGTGAACACCACCTCCGGGGCCATGACCGGGGCGGGCTACTCCTCGGTGTACGGCGCCGCCAAGGCCGGCGTGTGGAGCCTGACTCGCACCCTGGCCCTGGAGGGGCACCGACACGGCATCGTCGTCAACGCCCTGGCCCCCGGCGCCGCCACCGGCTCCGTCCGGGTCGCTCCCGGCATCCCCGCGCCGCCGGAGACCGGCCACCCCGCGCCGCCGGAGATCGGCACCCCCGAGATGGTCGCCCCGGCAGCGGCCTACCTCGCCCACGAGTCCTGCCCCTGCTCGGGCGCCGGCATCCACTCGGAGTCCGGCCGGGTCTGGGAGAGCTACTTCGCCCAGACCGAGGGCTGGGGCAACCCCGGCATGACGGTCGAGGACCTGGCGGCCCACTGGCATCGGGTGGTCGACCGCAAGCAGTCCCGCGACTACGGCGACCCCGTCCGGGACGGCTTCTGGCCCGGTGGGCCCCCCGAGGACTCCCGATGACCGGCCGCGTGCCGCCCGCACACCCGCTGACCGACGGGCCCGGCACGGTCCGCGAGGCGGCCTTCACAGTGCTGCGCCGGCTGAGCATGGCCGTGGTCGACGGCCGCTGCCCGGCCTGAGCCCCACCCGCCCCGACCCCCGCACACCGCACGAATCACCCAGCACGAAGGAGGACAGCGATGTCCCGGTACGACGCCACGCTGGCCGAGACCATCACCCTCACCAGCCAGGACGGCGAGCCCATCGAGGCCTACGTGGCTCGCCCGCTCACCGACCGACCGCTCGGCGGCGTGGTGGTGCTCCACCACGAGCCCGGCTACGACGAGGCCAGCAAGGAATACACCCGCCGGCTCGCCGTCTATGGCTTCAACACCATCTGCCCCCACCTCCACCACCGCGAGAACCCGTGGGGTGATCCCGACGACGCCGCCGCCGAGATGCGCCGCCTGGGGGGCGCCCCGGACGACCGGGTCGCCACTGACGCGGCCGGCGCCGCCGCGTACCTGCGCGCCATGTCCAACGCCAACGGCCGGGTGGGGCTGATCGGCTTCTGCTCGGGCGCCCGGCAGGCCTACTACATCGGCTGCACCTCCACCTGGGCGGACGCCATCGTCAACGGCGGAGGCGGCGTGATCGTGGACAAGCCGGACAAGCCCCCGGCCCTTCCCGGCCCCCCGCCGCCCGACCCTTCGCCCATGCTCGTCGAGCCCATCGCCCACCTCACCCCCGGCCTGTCGGCCCCGCTGCTGGGCCTGTTCGGCTCCGAGGACCTGGTCCCCTCGCCCTCGGAGGTCGCCGCCCAGGAGAAGGTGCTTCGGGACGCCGGCAAGGACTTCGACTACCACCTCTTCGACGGCGCGGACCACGACTTCTTCGACTGGTCCAGCGGCGGCTACACCCCCCAGGCGGCCGTCGAGGGATGGCGCCTGGTGCGCGAGTTCTTCACCCACCACCTGGCGACCCCGGCCGAGCCCGCCGACTGAGCGGCGACCGCACGGGACCCGACCAGCACAGCACAGGAAGGTGAAGTGCCGTGTGCGCGTACATCACCGAACAGAGCCCGGCAGCGTCGTCGCCGTGGTGGGCTGCGGGCCAGTCGGGCTGTCCTACGTGCAGGCGGCGCGGCTGGCCCTGGCCGCGCAGATCATCGCGATCGACCCGCTGCCCCACCGGCGCGAGGCCGCCCTGCGCCTCGGCGCCACCACGGCCCTCGACCCCACCGAGGTCGACCCGGTCGAGGCCGTCATGGACCTCTCGGGGGACCTCGGGGGCATCAACCAGGGGCGCGGCGCCGACTTCGTCTTCGAGGCGGCGCGCGAGGCCCGGGCCGTCGAGCAGGCATGGGCCATGACCCGCTCGGCCGGGCACCTGACGCCGGCCGGGCTGAGCGAGGACCCCGGCGCCACCGTCACGTTCCCCATGATGGAGTTCTCCAACCACGGCAAGACGGTGCACAGCTGCCAGCAGGGCTCGCTGCGGATGCGCCGCGACCTGCCCTGGATGGTGCGGCTCGCCGAGCAGGGGCAGCTCGACCTCAAGGCGATGGCCGAGCGCAGCTACGGCCTCGACGAGGTCGTGCAGGCCATGCGGGACGTCGCCGACTGCTCCGTGCTCGGCGCCAGCGTGGTCCCCGCCGCTGAGTTCCCCTGCCCTGCCCCACCCACCCCACCTCACCAGACTTGCCCTGAGAAACAACGACGAGGAGAGCCACACGATGACTGCGGAGACGGCGGCGGTGCTGATCGAACGCGCCCAGAAGCTGCGGAACCTGATCCGGGACCAGGCCGAGGAGGCCGAGCGGCTCGGCCACTACACGCCGGCGGTGCACGAGGCGTTCCAGGAGGCCGGCTTCTACCGGCTGCTGACCCCGCGCCGCTACGGCGGCCTGGAGGTGGACGTGCGCACCTTCGCCCAGGTCATCATGGAGGTCGGGCGCGGCGACCCGGGCACCGCCTGGTGCCTGTGCCTGGGACAGGGTCACGCGCTCAGCGTCGCCGCGCACTGGCCGGAGCGGGCGCAGGACGAGGTGTTCACCAACGAACACGGCTACTTCCGCGCCTCCCACGCGTTCAACCCCGCCGGCACCGCCACGCGGGTCGAGGGCGGCTGGCTGGTGAACGCCCGGTCCCGCTACCAGTCCGGCGTGCCGTACGCCTCCCACGCCACCGTGTCCGTGCTGGTCGGCGAGGAGGGCGCGCCGCCGCCCGTTCCCGGCGAGCCGGTCGCGGGCGCCCGCCTCATGCAGATTCTCATCCCCGCCGGGCAGTTCACCATCGCGGACGACTGGGGCGGGGACCGCGTCCTCGGCATGCGGGCGAGCGGCTCGAACAGCGTCATCGTCGAGCAGCAGGTGGTGCCCGAGCACTACGGCATCGTCATGGACCCCGACAAGATCAACACCACCACCTCGCCCGGGGTGCGGCTGCACGGCAACCCGATGTACCTCGGGGCGGTCACGGGCGGCTTCTTCGTCCTGGAGCTGGTCGTCAGCGTCGTCGGCGCCGCCCGCGCCGCCCTCGACGAGTTCGAGCACCTGGCCCGGACCCGGAACACCACCGTCCCCGGCGGCGGCCCGCGCTTCAAGGACCCCCTGTACCAGCGCGACTTCGGGGAGGCGAGGCTGAAGGCCAACGCCGCCGAGGCCATCGTCTGCCACACCGCCGACCTCATGACCGAGTGGAGCCGCGAGTCCGTCGAGGGGCGGCTCACGATCACCGCGGAGATGGGCTCCGGGCTCGGCGCCACGCTCATGCAGGCCGGGCACCTGGCCGCCGAGGCCGTGGACACCCTGTTCAACTCCGCCGGCACCTCGGCGTCCGGGCAGGGCCAGCGCATGCAGCGCTACCTGCGCGACGTGGCCATGTGGCGGACCCACATCGGCGCGCAGTACCACACGTTCGCCCGGCAGTACGGGGCGCACAGCTTCGGGGAGGCGCATGCTTGGTCGTTCTGAGGGCCCCGCTCCCCCTCAGCCGCGACCGTCAGCCGGCGACGGTCAGTCCGCGGCCGTGGCGAGCCGGTCGCCGATGGCCGTGGCCGTGGCCACCACCTTCGTGACGATCTCCGCCTCGGCCGCCGGCCCGACCCGCTCGGCGAGCGCCGCCACGACCTCGCCCCTCCCGTCGCGCACCGGCGTCATGACGCCGGTCACCCCGGGGCCCCGCAGAACGGCGGGCCGCGGACCGGACGACGTCTACTTGGCCCACGACTGCCCCAGAGGAAGGTCAACGATGCCCCACCCTCACCCCACACCCCAGCAACCCCTTGCCGGTCCCGATCCCGCGGGCGGCTCCCTTCGTGAGTATTTCGCGTCGCTGCGGAGCTACCCCCGGGGGGCGTGGATGGCGATCTGCGCGGGTATCACCGCGATGATCCTGGGCCCCTCGGTGGTGAACAATCTCACCACGTACATGCTCGCTCCGGTATCCGAGGACTTCGGCTGGTCGCAGTCGCAGACGGTGCTGCTCATGTCGTCCTTGCCGCTGTTCTCCTCGCCCTTCGTGCTCACTTTCGGTGGCTACCTGGTCGACAAGGTAAGCATGCGGACCGTCGCCGTGTGGTCCTCGCTGATCTACGGGGTCGCGTTCTGCCTGATGATGGTGGTGCCAGCGAGCGCGCTCTTCGGCGTCCTCGCCGTCGTCGCCCTGGCGGGCAGCCAGGTCTGCGCCCAGGTGGTGGGCTTCAAGACCGTGTCGATATGGTTCCCTCGCCACCGCGGGGTAGGGTTCTCCCTGATCAGCGCGGTGGCGAGCCTGTCCAGCGCCGTCTACTCGCCGCTGTTCGAGTGGTCCACCAGCTCCTTCAGCTGGCGGTACACGTATCTCGTGCTGGGCCTGTGCGTGCTGGTGCTCTGCGTTCCGGCCCAGATCGTCCTGCTCTCCCAGCCGGACACGGCACCGCCGGCCCCCGGGGCCCGCCCGGTGCCGGACAGCGGACCAGTCATCGAGGCCTCGGCGCACGCGAGCCCGCAGGAACACCGTAACGCCCCCGGCGTCCCGCTGGCCGCGGCGCTCCGGTCGCGTGCCTGGCTCCTCCTCATGCTGATCATCCTGGTCCCGACGGGGGTCACGATGTCCGTACGGACCCTCGGTGTCGATCTGTTCGGCGAGCGCGGGTACGGCAGCGGGACCGTGTCGCTCGCGCTGTCGGTCTTCTGGCTCGCGTCGTTCGCTGGCCAGTGCGTCGCCGGGCCCGTGATGGACCGGTCGAAGTCCGCTCGGGCGGCCTTCCCCTTCTTCGCGAGTGTCCTGCTCGGAATGCTGATCGTGACGACCACCCACGGCACCACCTGGCTGCTGTTCGTCGCCCTGGCCCTGCTGGGCGGGTTCCAGGGGGCCGAGTACACGATCGCGCCCTATCTGCTGGGCCGGTATTTCGGGGACCGGTCCTTCGCGCCGCTCCTGGGACTGACCCTCGGCATCACCGGCGTCGTCGCCTTCGGCACCATCCCCTTCCTCGTACAGGTGGCCGTGGAGCAGGCCGGCACGTACGACGGCGTGCTCCTGGTCATGCTCGTCGCCATCGTGATCGCCACGGCCGTGGCCTTCTTCATGCCTCGCTACCCGGAGCCTGAGACCGAGGCCGCGAAAGAACTCACAGCAGACCGGGACGTTCCTGCCCCGGACCCCGGCCGCGCCGCCCATCCCTGAGATCGCTCCGCCCGGTCGCTCCGCCCAGGTCCTGGGCCCCACGGCCGCGGGCGGGTTCTATCGATCCCCGCCACACCCTGGAGTTGAGGGAGTTGCGGGGATCGTGGATTTTGCGGAGCTGAGGGCGAGGTTCTTCGGGGCGCTGGACCGGGAGAACGGCAGCTTCTCGGGTGCTGCCCGGGCGGTCGGGGTGAACCGGGCCACGGCGTATGCGTGATCTACTGACGACCACGTAGGCCATCAGGTGTTGCGAGGACCCCGAGAGTCCGCCGCGGGGACCGGGGCGTTGCAATGCGCGGGGGGCGGCCTAGTTTCGAAACGAAACTATTCCCATTCGGAGAGAAGCCGATGCCCAGCAACGTCGCCTCGCAGACCGGCAGACGGACCCGCCTCACCCCGGAGCGGGAAGCCGAGCTGTACTCGGTCGTCCTCCGACTACTGCGGGAGGTCGGCTACGAGGCGCTGACCCTGCAGGCGGTCGCCAGCCGCGGCCGGTGCAGTACGGCCACGCTCTACCGGCAGTGGCAGGGCAAGCCCAAGCTGGTCGTCGCCGCGCTCCAGCACCAGCGGATCCAGCCGGTCCCGGCGGAGCTGGACGCCCACACGGGCTCGCTGCGCGAGGCCCTGCGCGAGATGGTCCGCCGCGTCAGCCGTGCGGCGCCACCGGAGCACCAGCTCGTGGCCGGGCTGTCCCACGCCTTCCTCGGAGACCCGGAGCCGGCCACGGCAATGCGCGAGCAGTTCACCAAGCCCGCCGCGGAGATCCCGAAGCGGATCGTGGACCGGGCCGCCGCCCGCGGCGAGATCTCCCCGGACAACCCGGCCCGCGAGTTCTGCCACATCATGCTGGTCGCGCTCGGCCTGACCCGCCCGGTGCTGGACGGTGAGGAGGCCGACGAGGCTTACATGCTGCGCCTGGTGGACGCCGTGCTGCTCCCTTCCCTCAGGCATCCCGCACCCGCGGAGTCCTGACGTGGAAACGGCGAGCCGCACGGCGTCAGACCCCCGGCCCGCCCGCGCCTGATCGCCGCGGTCCGTCGGCCCGGTGGGGGAGGCGTCACGGTCCCCCGGCGCCGGTCCTCTGCGGGCTGTGCCCCGCGGCGCTCCGGGCTGCCGTCATTCGCTTCGGCGACACCGCCGAGCCGCCGAAAAGCCAGGACATCGTGATCGACGCCTACCAGCACGCGCTGACCCCGGTGTTCGGCTATCTGGTGCCCCTCTTCGTGGCCGCGTTGATCCTCGCCTTGTGGCTGCCGGAGAAGAAGCTCGCCGAGACGCACGATCACGGGGAAGCCGAGACCACGCCGCCCGAGCGCGTGATGCAGAAGTCCTGGCAGCCGGGACCCACGTCCCCGGGGCACGACAACCCGTCCATCGAAACGGTTGAATTCGAGCGGCGGCGCCCTACGGTAATCGAAATAGATAGGTTTCGTTTCTGTGATACCGCGGCTGCTCCCGGGCCGAGAACGACCACCTCACAGATCCAGTGCGCACAATCAGCGACCACATGCGTTTTTCCTCCGCCGGTCAGTGGCGCTCGACGAGGCCGATGACGTGGCCTTCGGGGTCTTCGAACAGGGCGAGCGTCGGTCCTGTGCCCATCCGCGCGGGCGGTCGGACCGTGCGACCGCCGAGGCGCTCGATCTGCTCGAGCACCGCCGCCGGGTCGTCAACCTCCACGTAGAAGGTCAGGTGACCGGCCCGGTCTTGCGGCGCGCGACCGACTCCGACATGCAGGATGCCGCGGTCGGCGTCCGGGTCGGCGAGGACGTGGTACGCACCGTCGACCACGTCCTGCACCTCCCAGCCGAATGCCGCCGTGTAGAAGCGCTGCAGTGCGTCGGCGTCTTTGGCGTGGATCTCGCCGTGAGTTGCTGGGTTGGACATCCTTGCCCTCCGGTGGAGTGGCTTGGATCGGATCAGAGGAAGAACGGCTGCGGGTCGCCGAGGCTGCCGGCGCCGGATCGCCGCACGAACGGGTCGTACTGCGCGCCGATGTGAGTGCGGTACATCCAGACGTCGCGAAGGTAGCGCTGCATGCGCTGGCCGCGCCCGGATGCGGAGGTGCCCGCGGAGGCGAAAAGGATGTCCACGGCCTCGGCGGCCAGGTGGCCGGCCTGCATGAGCATGCAGCCGAGTTCGATGTCCGTGTCGGGCGTGAAGGTTATGGTGCCCGCGATGGCCTCGCTGCTCCGCTCGGTGATGGTGTCGGCGACGTAGCATGCGATCGCAGTTGCCGCATCCGTCTTCGTCTTGGCGGCGCCGAAGTCGCGCTGGTAGAACGGGTCCTTGTTGCGCAGGCCGCCGCCCTGGTATGCGGTGGTCCTGGTGCGGGCGAGCCTCTCGTACTCGTCGAGGGCGGCCCGGGCTGCGCCGATGACGCTGACCACGAGCTCGAGTTGGAAGAACGAGCCGGTCGCCGCGCCCAGGTACATCGGGTTGCCGTGCAGCTTCACGCCGTGCGAGGTCGTCGAGGCCAAGAGGTCCGGGGACATGGTGATCGCGTAGTGCTCGGGCACGATCTGGTTCTCCACGGTGATGCTGTTGGAGCCGCTCGCACGCATCCCCAGCACCGCGTCGGCGCCCCAGTTCTCGACGATCGTGAACTGCTCCTTGGGAATCAGCACCTGGAGCATCTGAGAGGGCGGAACGTCGCCGTGAGGCATCGGCGGCGCACCGGCGGGAGCACCCGGTGGGGGCCCGGACGGCGCGCCGACCGGAGCACCCGGCGGAGGACCGGGAGGCGCGCCGGGCGGTGCGCCGGCGGGTCCGCCGTCCTCGTCGACGAGCACGACGGAGACCGTGGCGTGCGTGGCGTACGGAACCCCGGACTGGTAGCGGGAGTTCGCGTTGATCAGCAGCCCGCCGGGCACGCGCTTGGCGGTGCCCGCGGGGTTGAACGCGTGGGAGGCCCGGAAGTAGCCGCTCGCGTTGTTGAACACCTCGTCCTGGGCCTTCTCCGGCCACAGCGCGGCGGTGGTCAGAGCGTGCCCCTGCCCCAGGCACAGGCACCAGGCGGTGCCTGGATCACCGCGGCCGACCTCCATTACGATCTTGGCGAAGGTGCGAAGGTCCACCTCGAGGCCGCCGTAGCGGCGCGGGGTGAGCAGCTGGTAGAAGCCCGCCTCCAGGAAGGCCTTGTGCACATCCTGGTTGTAGCGGCCAAGGCCCTCGGCCTCCTCGGCCTGGTCGCGTATCAGTTCCCGAAGCTGGGCGGCGTGCGCGACCAGCTCGGCCGGCGAACGCTCGATCGAGCGGGTCGGCGTCTGCGCTGTCATGGCGTTGATCTCCTTAATGCCGGTCAGGGTGCGGTGCGACGATCACAGCCGCGGGTCGACGGTCGCGCCGAGGACGTTGCACTCGGCGACGTCGCGGAGGGCCTCGCCGACTGCCTTCAGGGGGTAGGTGCGTTCGGCCAGCGAGGCCAGGTCGAGCTGTCCGCGCTCGGCGAGCCTGACCATCCACGGCAGGTCGCGGCGCATCAGCAGCGAGCCCATCTGGCAGCTGTGGATCGTCTTGCCGAAGTTCGAGAACTGCACCATCGGGAAGCTGACCCTGGCTCCGGGCCTCGGATCGAGCCCGGCCAGCGTCAGATCGCCCGCCGACCGGGTCATGGCCCAGGCCTGCTCGGTCGCCGACGCATCGTTCGCCGCGTCGAAGACGTAGTCGGCGCCACGGCCCTGATTCACCCCGCCGGCATCCCCGGACAGCTCGCACACGGCCTCGACCGGATCCGTCTCGGCGGGGTCGATGACGGTGGTGGCGCCCATCCGCAGTGCCGCCGCGCGGCGGTGCGCCAGCGGCTCGATGGCGATGATCTGGTCGGCCAGGGCCAGTCGCGCCGCCTGGATGTAGGACAGGCCGACCGGCCCGCAGCCGACGACGGCGACCACGCTGCCCGGCTCGATCCTGGCCGTGCGCAGCGCCGCGCCGACACCGGTGCACACCGGGTTGCCGATCAGCGACAACTGGTCGGCGGGCAGGTCTGTGCGCACGGGCACGAGCAGGTTGTCGAGCACGACGGCCCACTCGGCGAGGCTGCCGACGTAACCCAAGGGGTGCACGTCCACGCCGTTCGCGGTTCGAGCGGTGGCCGGGCCGAACAGCGCCATCGCGGCGCACTGGTCGTAGCGGCCCCGCTGGCAGAAGTGGCACACGCCGCAGTTGTTGTTGCCGGTCATCAGGACCCGGTCGCCCACCTTCACCCCCTCCGCGGAGGGGCCGACCTCCTCGACCACACCGACCGCGGAGTGGCCGAGGATGTGCAAGGGCAACGGCGGCAGAGCAAGGCCTGGGGGAAGGTCGGGCGGTAGGTCGGCGGGGGCGGGGGCGGGGCCGAGCAGGGCGCTCGCCTCCGAGCTGGCCACATTGGACGCTTCGATCCTGACGAGTACGTCACGCGGATGTCGCTCGAGAAGTTCGACTTCCTCCACACGAACGCCGTCCGCGTGGTCCCACACCGCTGCTGAGAACTTCACGAAAACTCCCTTGTTGCGAAGGTGGATCGGGTGACGTTCGCCCGCAGCGTTGGCGGACCGCGAGCGAACGTCACGTCATGCGCGGGCCGCTCCGGCCGACGGCACCGGGGGCGGGCCGCCGACCCAGGTGGCCGCCTCAGCGGGATCGCCGATGTCGTGCGCGTCGGATCGATCGACGACCTGGCGCAGTGAGTCGTTGAGTTCCTCGATCGTCGGCGCGACCTTGGCGTACCCGGCGGTCTGGCGGTAGTAGGTCTCTGATACTCGACCGGGATCCGCCGTGATGTTCTTGCCCGAGAACGGGCAGACGCGGTGCGCGAGCAGGGCGGCGGTCGGCGCGATCAGATCCGGACTCATGTCCTGTGCGACCGGGCCGTCCATCGCCTCTTTGCCGGGCGCCTGAACGACGTCCCAGGCGATCGTGGCCGCCAGCGGTGCCAGCGCGTTGGCTCTGATGCCGAACGGGTCACCCTCGATCGCCAGCGATCTGGTGAGGCCGTAGCTGCCCGCCTTCACGGCGCCGTAGACGGAGCCGTAGCCCGAGCCGAGCATCCCGGGCGACGTCGTGTTCACGATCCGCCCGTAGCCGGCGTCGCGCATGTGCGGCCACACCGCACGGCACATCCAGATCGTGCCGAGCAGATGTACGTCAACCATCGCGCGGATGGCCGCTGGATCGAGCTCCTCGATGAGCCCGAATCGCAGTACGCCGGCGTTGTTAATGAGGGCGTCGACCCGGCCCCAGCGATCGATCGCGGTCTGGACGAGGCGCGGGCCCCGTCCTCCGTGCTCACGCTGTGCGTGTCGGCTACGGCCTCGCCGCCCCCGGCGATGATCTCCCGGGCGATGAGCTCGGCGTTCGCGGGCGCCACGCCGCTGCCGTCCGGTCCCGCGCCCAGGTCGTTGACCAGTACGCGTGCTCCGCGGCTGGCCAGCAGTCGGGCGTAGGAGCGGCCGAGACTCGGTGAGCCTCCGGCGCCGGTGATGATGACGACCTGGTCGTCGAAGCGCAGATCCCGGGCGCTTCCTGATTTGATCACTTCTACTCCCTGGTCGCGTCGTTGCGTTTGGGAAGAGTGGCCGTTGGGTGCGTTCAGGCGGATTGGTCGACGGGGGCCAGTCGGCGGAATCGACTTGCGTGGAACACCAAGGGGGCACCGCCCGCGACAGTTCGCAGCCCTCTGATCTCCAGCAGGGCTATGGTGTGATCGCCCGCAGGCAGCTGGTTCCAGACACTGCAGCTGAACCAGCCGACCGCGTCGTCCAGGTACACTGCGCCGTCGTCGGCGGCGTGCCAGCTCACTCCGGCGAACCGGTCGGTTCCAGTCGAGGCGAGCTGCCGGACCTCGCGATGCTGCTGTTCGGCCAGCACACTGAGTCCGAGCCGTGCCCGCTCGCGCAGGATCGGCCAGGTCGTCGATGTGTTCTGCATACTCACCGACACCAGCGGCGGGTCGAGCGAGACGGTGGTGAACGAGCTGACCGCCATTCCGGCCGGCACGCCGTCCTGCGCCAGCGCGCAGAGCGCGATCACCCCGCTGGGGAAGCAGCCGAACGCGTCGCGCAGACCGCGTGGATCCAACTGCCCGGAACCGGTCGGCGTCAGCCGGTCATCGGGCGAGGCCAATGCACCCGTCGCGTGCTCACGCATCACCGGCTCCGATTCTCCGCGCGCACCTCGCGCGCGAGGTCGAGCACGCCGGTCACCGTCGTCCAGTCACGAGCGGTCGCGGGCACCGGAAGGCCCATGATCCCGCCGATGAGCCGCGAACCGGCGAATCCGTCCGGGTACCAGCCGTACAGCTCGCGTCCGATCACCGCGACTCGTTCCCGCCCCGTGGCGAGCACGGCGAGCTGTTCGACTTCGGCCTGATCGAGCGTCGTCTCCAGGAAGGCGACGTTGTAGTGCTCGGCGTCGGCGGCGGCGTCGGGGAACGGATTGCGCGCCACCGCCTCGGAGAGCTCGTCGAGGCTGCGCACGATGACGTGGATGTCCCGGTCGAAGCGCTTCTGGAGGATCTCGCCGACGCGAGCGGCCAGAACGCCGGGCTCCCCATCGTCGAGCAGCACGACGTTTCCGCTGCCCAGGTACGTGCGCACAGCGGCGAAGCCCGCCTCGGCGAGCGCCTCGCGCAGCGCCGGCATGTCCAGCATGTCGCCTGGCCCGTGTCCGACGCCGCGCAGGAACGCGATCTGAACGTTCACGCCGACCTCCCGGGCTCGTCCCCGGCAGCGGGCTTGCGACCGTCGACGATCGCCATCCCGCGGTGCTGCCACGCCGTCACGTCTGTCAGGCAGCGGGCCGCCGCGTCGCGCACATCATCGACGCTGACGGCGAGCCAAGCGGCCTTCTTCCACTGAAACGCCGAGTCCAGCGGCACCTCACGGGAGCCTGCGAAGGTGATGAAGAAGCTCAGCAGCATGTCCAGCCAGACATCCTGCTCGGCCAGCGCGAACGTCGCCGCGGTCGGGCCAGGATGGAACAGCAGGACCCTGCCGCCGGGGCGGACCAGTCGGCTGAGCGCCTTGAGTTCCGCGTCCGGGTCGAGCAGGTGCTCCCACTGGGAGGCGATGACGACGTCGAACGCCTCCGGCTCGTGCTTCGCGGCGATCTCGGTGTAGGGGTCGAAACGCCCCACGCGGTGGGCCTCGATCATCGGGACCATGTCGACGTATTCGGCGGTACCTCCGGGCTGTACCTCGCCGCTGATCATGTCGACGAATCCGACGTGATCGAGGAATTCGCCGAGCACGAGCGCCCGCTCACCGGCTTTCAGTGCCGCCTTGTCCAGCAGCACCCGCGTGAACTCCGACTGCCGCATCTGCATCCAGTTCGGCATGAACCGGTCGCCGAACGGCGGGCGGGAGCTGTAGAAGTCCTGACGCAGTTCCTCGGTGGAGAAGCACTGCTTCTCCGCGGCCTGCGCGGGCGGCGGCATCGGAACGGCGATCGCCGTCCAAGCCTCCTCAAGGGTCATCGGCGGCTTCGGCGCCGGCATCGGGGGTTCGGCTATGGGGGGCGCCGACGTCTGGGTCTCGGGCATGTTCTCGTTCTCCTTTTCTCCGGTAGCCGCGGGGATCACCCCAGGGCCGGTCCCGTCCAGAAGTTGACCTCGCGCGGGTCGAGCCCGAGCAGGCAGCGGCCGTACGGCTGGGAGGCCATCGGGAACTGGCCGATCGTTCCCGGGTGGGCCGTCGCGTGCGCGTCGCGGTGCGCGCGCTGAAGCGGGTCGTTTCGCGACAAGCTCCGGCCGCCGCCCAGGGCGTACATTCGGTTGACCACCCCGACAGCCAGCTCGTGCGCGTAGGACTTGTTGGCCATGTAACGGGCGTAGTCGACCGGCGCGAGGGTCTCGCCCCGCTCGCCCTTACTCTGGGAGTCTTCGAGGTCGCGGTGCAGCAGCGTGCGTGCGACATCGAGTTCCACGGCGGACTGCGCGATCTGAGCTTGGATCACCGGTGAATCCGCGGCGCGCACCGAGCCCTTGGTGCCGTGCATCCGCCGCACGATCTCGTCGTACGCCCCCTGCGCCGCGCCGATGGCGACGGCCGGGAAGTCCCACCCCTGGATGGCGGACAGGGGAACCGAGTACCGGCGCTGCCGGTGCTGGTCGTACGGGAGCGGACCTTCGGGTGCGAAGTCGATCGGCGGTGCCGGCCGGATGGCCCGGTGCGACGGGATGAACGCGTCCTGCACCACAACGTCTTTACTGCCGCTGCCGCACAGGCCGGCCACATCCCACGTACCGTCGAGTACGGCGAAGTGCGCGCGCGGAACAAGGAACTGGAGAGGTCCTTCCGCCCCGACTCCGAGCGCGAAGAGCCACTGCGAGGGATCCGAACCACTGGCGAACCGTCCGCGGCCGGAGAGCCGGTAGCCCCCGGGCGTCCGCTCGTAGTCGCATGACACGCTCAGCTGAACGCTCGCGCTCAGCATGTCGGGACCGTCGGCGAAGACCTCCTCCTGCGCTTCGAGCGGCCAAAAGCCCATCCAGTAGCAGTGCAGCGCCCACAGCTGGAAGCACCAGGCCGTCGAGGCGCAGGCTCGGGCCAGCTCCATTGTCATCTCGTGCACGGTCTCGAACTCGACGTCGTAGCCGCCGAAGCGCCGTGGCGTGCCCGCGCGGACAAGCCCGGCTGCGACGATCTCGCGCACCGACTCCTCCGGGACTTTGCAGCCCTCCTCCGTCGCGCGCGCCCGTTCTCGCAGGGCTGGCACAAGCTCTCGCGCGCGCCGAAGGAGTTCCTCTCGGTCGACTGATGTGCCGACCGTGGCCTCAACAGCCACTTTTGCCTCCTGCTGTTCTCGCCCGCCGCATCTAAGGCGACGGGCCTGATGTTTGTGGTGCAACGTCACGCGCCCGACTGAGGCCGCGGCAGACGGCTGGCGATCTCCGGTCTCTCCATCAGTGGGGCCAGAGCCGCCGCGAGCCGCTCGCGTTCGGCGCTCGGAAGCGCCTCCACGAACCGGTCGATCATGTCCCTGTGCACAGCCTCGGAGTACCGGATGGCCCGGCGTCCGCACTCGGTGATCCCCTTCATCCGGCGGTCCACGAGGTCCTCACGTCGCTCGAGGTACCCGCGGCGCACCAGGCTGTCCACCGCCCGGCTGACTGCCGCCATCGACATCACCACGGATTCTGCTGCCTCCTTGCCTGACAGTTCGGGGTCCGCCTCGGCGGCGTGGTGCAGCACTCGGACCTGGGTCATGGTCAGGTCGAGCGCGTCGACGGCGCTGAAGATGCCGGCGACACCCTCCTTACCGAAGAAGGCCGCGATCGCGCTTGAGCCGGCCCCGAGATCGGAGCGCACGGCCCTCTCGGGCCCGGTGTGTCCGCGGTCACTGGCTGCTTGCACGCATGCAATGGTTGCACGTTAGAAGCACGCATGCAACCATTGCATGCGTGCAAGCGTTTATCGAAGATGCCGATGCCATAGGCGTGGAGGTGCCATGAAGACAATCGCAGCGATCTCGACACCGGCCGGCCTGCAGGTCGAGGAAATCGAACTGGGCGAGTTGCAGGCCAACGATGTGCTTCTGCGCGTCAGCGCAGCCAACGTAGGCTCGGCCGACATCCCGCTGGCACCACCGGCACTGGACGGCGCGGGCATGTCTCCCGGCCCCCCGCCCGGAGGTCCCGAAATGCCTCCGGGCCCGCCGCCCGGCGGCCCTGGTATGCCCCCGGGTCCCCCGGCGGGTGGGCCCAGCATGCCGCCCGGCGGCGCGGGATTCGACGTAGGCGGCCCGGCGATGCCCACCCACCTCGTCAACGGCCACGGCGGCGTCGCGGTCGTCGAGGCGGTCGGGTCCGCGGTCGACCGTGTGCGGCCGGGGCAGCGCGTGATCGTGGTGAGCACGCCGAACTGCGGCTCTTGCAGGTATTGCGTCCGTGGCCTCCCGCAATACTGCGCGAAGCTCGTCCCGTTCGGCCGCGCCTACGCGAGAACGGCCGACGGAACGCCGGTGCACGGCAACAGCAACGTCGGGCTCTTCGCACAGCACACCATCACCACCGAGTACCACTGCACCCCGGTCGACACGGATCTCCCCGACGATCAGCTGGCACTGGTGGCAAACCCCATCGTCACCGGGGCGGGCGCCGCGCTGATCACCGCTCCGATCACGCCGGACAGCGTCGTCGCCGTCGTCGGGTGCGGCCCGATCGGACTCGGCTACGTGCAGGCGGCACGGTTCGCGGGAGCCTCCAGGATCGTGGCCGTGGACCCGCTCCCGCAGCGCCGCGCCGCCGCAGAGCGGTTCGGCGCGAACGATGTCTTCGATCCCGGAGCCGTCGACCCCGTCGCCGAGGTGCGGAAGATCGATGATGGCGGCGGAGCCCTGTTCGCCGGGGGCGCAGATTTCGTTTTCGACGCGTCCGGCGACGCACGCGGCATCGAGCAGGCATGGGCGATGACCGGCCTCGGCGGGCATCTGGTCCTCGCCGGCATCTCGTCAGACCCCTTCGCCCGCGTCTCGTTCCCGCTCGCGGAGTTCGCAGTCATCGCGGGACGCACGATCCATCCGTGCCAGCAGGGATCGGCGCTGATGGCGCGCGACCTTCCGTGGCTGGTGCAGCTCGCCGAGCGCGGCGTGTTCGACCTTGCGAAACTCGCCGAGCGCACGTACCGGCTCGAAGACGCGGCCGCGGCGATGGCCGACGTGTCCGACCGCTCGGTGCTCGGCGCGGCGATCGTACCGAAGCACTGACAAGCATGATCAAGCACGAATACGGTGCCCGCCAACCCGTGGCGATGACGCCCTCGGCAAAGGAAACAGACAAGTGAACTTCGATGGTCAGGTTGTCATCGTCACAGGTGCCGGCGGTAGCCCGGGCCTGGGCCGCTCCTACGCTCTTCTTCTCGCTCGACTTGGCGCCTGCGTAGTCGTGAACGACCTAGGCGTCGGACCGGACGGCAAGGGAACGTTCGCCGCACACCCGGAGACCGTCGTGCAGGAGATACGCGACCTCGGCGGCACGGCGGTCGTCGACACGCACTCGGTCGCCACCGAGGACGGTGCGCTCGCAGTCGTAGCCACGGCGCTGGACGCGTACGGCCGGGTCGACGCGCTCATCAACAACGCCGGTGTCATGCGCTTCGCCCAGTTCCTCGAACTGCAGCCCGACGAGATCACGCGCATGATCGACGTCCACCTCTACGGCACCATCTGGATGTGCCGGGCCGTGTGGCCGCATCTCCTGCGCAACGGAGGCGGCCGCATCCTCAACACGACGTCCGGCGCGATGCTCGGCGCGGGCTACGGCTCGGTCTACGGTGCCGTCAAATCCGGAATCTGGGGGCTCACGCGTACCCTCGCCTTCGAGGGCGCGCAGGACGGCATCGCCGTCAACACCCTCTCCCCCGGCGCGCTCACGATGTCGGCGCGCCTGGCGGACATCCCGCCGCTCAGTCCGGAGGTCATCGAGCGACGTTCGCCCGACCGCGTCGCGCCCATCGCCGCCTACCTCGTCCATCCCGACTGCCCCGCATCGGGAAAGAACGTCGTCGCCGAGGAGGGACACCTGCACGAGGTGCTCTACCGCCAGACCGACGGCGTCCGCCTCACCGCCCCGTCCGTCGACGAGGTCGCCGACGCATGGGAATCCGTCGTCGACCGGACCGCGGCGCAAGACCTCGCCGATCCACCCGAGTCGGGATTCTGGCTGGGACCGCCTCCGGGCTTCGTCCCCGGCACCGGAGAACTCGCGCTCGGCATCCCCGGGAGCCCCTCATGACCTTTTCGGTGCGCGACACGACTCTCGATGTCCTGCGCGACCTCGGATCGACCACTGTGTTCGGGAATCCCGGGTCCACCGAGATCCCGTTCCTGACCGATCTTCCCGCCGACTTCCGGTACGTGCTCGGCCTGCACGAGGGCGCGATCGCCGGAATCGCCACGGGCTACGCGATGGGAACCGGCAAACCGGCGCTGCTGAACCTGCACACGTCCGCCGGCCTCGGCAATGCCGTCGGTGCCCTGTCCAATGCCCATGCCGCGCGGGTCCCGCTCGTGGTGCTCGTCGGACAGCAGGACCGGCGCCACATCGCCGGCGGTCCGTTCCTCAGCGCCAGCGGCCTGGAGAACCTGCTGGGAGACTACGCAGTCTGGTCCACGACACCGGCCCGGCCGCAGGATCTTCCCGCGGCCGTCGCCCGTGCTCATCACGAGGCCGCAGCAGGTGCTGGTCCGGCCGTCGTGGTCGCACCGCTCAGCGACTGGTCCGAACCGGCTGATCCGCTGGCGACCGGAGCCCCGCGCACCGTCGTGCTAGGACGGACTGTGACGCCCGATCAGCTCGAGCCGCTCGTCGCCCTCCTCGAGGAATCCGTCAATCCGGTCGCCGTCATCGGCTCCGGAGCGGCGATCGACGGCGCGTGGGACGAGGTCGTCACTCTCGTCGAGCGGCTCGGCTGTCCCGTTTGGCAGGAACCGTTTGCCAGCCGTCAGGGCTTCCCGCACGACCACCCCGCGTACCGCGGGGATCTCCCGTGGCAGCGCGGCGCCGTGCGTTCGGCACTCGACGGGCACGACGCCATCCTGGCGATCGGCGCAAGCATGCTGCGCGGCTACCTGTACGACGAGGCGGTACCGACTTACGCAGCCGGCACCCGTCTCGCGGTTCTGACGTCCGTTCCCGAGGAGGCCCACCGCAGCGGATGCGACGTGGCAGTACTCGGCGATCTCGCGAGCACCTGCAGCACCCTCGCGTCCGTTCTGCGGGCGCGGACGCCCGGGCCCTGGCGGAGCCGACCGGCCGCCGTGGTCAACGGCTCGGCGGAGCTCACACCGGCCGCGGCGTTCGCGACCTTGGCCGAGCACCTGGACAAGGACGCGATCCTCGTCGAAGAGTCGCCGTCCACCCGCCTGGAACTCGTCGAGGCGATTCCCGCCACCACCCCGCTGTCCTTCGTGAGCAACGGATCCGGCTGGCTCGGTTTCGGTCTCGCCGGCGCGATCGGGCTTCGCATGGCCCTGCCCGACAGACCCGTCGTGGCAGTGCTCGGCGACGGCTCCGCAGCGTACACCGTGCAAGCGCTGTGGACTGCGGCCCACTACGGCATCGGCGCGTTGGCCGTGGTCGTCAGGAACCGGAGATACGCCGTGATGGATCGGCTCGCGGCGAACGCCGGCGGGAAGGGGCCATGGGGAGGATTCCCCGAACTCGACGCCACCGCGCTCGCCGCCGGCTTCGGCTGCGAAGCGTACTCCGTCAGCACACGCAAAGAGCTCGACGCACTGCTCAAGGAGATCCTCCCGGGCCTGCGGACGCGCACGAGTCCGCTGGTGCTGCAACTCGACGTCGCCGGGTGAGGATCAACGCTGTCGTAGTTGAAGCCCCGCGGCACGCCTGCAATAATTGCGTGCATGCACGCATCAATCGGTACCGGGTCATCCGGGTCCGGCGAGGTCGCCAGACCCGATCTGTCGACGAGCCTCTTCGCCCTCATCGCCTACTTCGGGCGGGAGGCGACGGTCAACGTGTTCGACACCGTTGACGCACTCGAGCTGACAACCACCCAGATCCGAGTGCTGCACCACCTCGACGAGATCGACACCGAGCTGAGCGTGAAGGAGGCGGCCGAGTTCGCGATGATCTCCCTCGGGGCGATCAGCCGGTCTCTGGACGGTCTGGTGCGCCGCGGCTTCATCGAACGCCGCGAGGATCCGACCGACCGGCGGATGAAGCGGATCAGGATCAGCGACGACGGCCGTACCGCCATCAGAGGGTTCGAAGCCGTGAACCGGAGCGTCATCGACCGCTTCCTCGAAACGCTCCCCGCCGCAGACCAGGAGCAGCTGGCCAAGGCACTGGCGCCGCTGCTGGAACGTCCGGAGATCTCGGCGTGCCTTCCGCCGGCCTTCGTGCCACAGACGGATTAGCCGAGATGACGATCGTCAGCGAAGGGCTACCCACACGGGTGGCCCTTCGCGCGTCGCGCATCGCTTTCGCGACGTCTTCCTCACGCATGGCGGCATGCGCGAGCGCCGCCATCAGCTCGATCTCTCCCGATGCGACGTCCGGAAGCCGACGCACGAGCGCGTACAGATCGCCGGCGAGCGAACCGGTGTCGACATCCGCCGCCAGTTCGGGTTGACGGTTGATCAGCGCGGCGATCACCAGTCCCGCCTTGCCCTGCCACTGGCGATAGATGGTGGCAGGGCTGCGTGCCCGGGCGGCGAGCGCCGGCATCGACAGGCCCTGGTAGCCCACCTCGCACAGGAGCTCGAGGACGGCTTCGTAGATCTCGCGCTTACGCGGTTCCGAGAGCCGTCCCGGCGGCGACATGCCGTGCTGCCGGTTCCCGCCGTCCGCCTCACGCGGCGACGACCGGCCGTTCCGCCAGGAACCCACGCGCCCGATGCGGCCGCTTCCTTGACGTAGTCGGCGAAGAGACGCGGCGGGCGGCCCAGAACCCGCCGGACGTCGTCGGTGACCCTGTCGCCGACTCCGTGGGCGATCGACTCCATCAGGTTCGTGACCGCCTGGGCGGCCTCGTCCGGGAATCCCTGCTGGACGAGGGTGTCCAGGTACGTGGCGCGGTCGACCGGGGTGCAGTGGATCTCGCGTCCCGTCGCTTCGGAGATGAGGGAGGCGATGGTGCGGAAGGAGAATGCCTCTGGCCCGGTGTTCGTACACGCGGCCCGTGTGGGCGTCGCTGGTGAGCGCGGCGACGGCGACGTCCGCGATGTCGGCGACGTCGATGAACGCCTCGCGTCCCTCGGCGGAGGGCAGTGCCAGGTTTCCGGCCCTGACCGGCTCCAGGAAGACGTCCTCGGTGAAGTTCTGCGCGACCGGGCGGCGCGCAGGATCGTCCACTGCGGGACGGATTCGCGTACCACCGTTTCGGTCGGTGACCGAGTCCGCGACATCGCCGACGTCCTCTCCTCCCAGCCCGAGAATGAGACGCCCTGGGAGGCACTTCGGCACACGTTCCACGTCATCACCGGGGCGTGGGACGAGGCACCGCAGGAGTCGCTCCGCCACCTGCGGATGATCAGAGAGACCCCGTCACTGCGTGCCCGCTACTGGGAGAAACAGCTGAGCTGGCACGAGGCCCTGTTGCCGGAGGTCTCCCGCCGTTTGAGCGATGGCGCAGACGGCTTCACGGACCCCCGGTCGGACGCCCTGGTCGGATCCACACTCGCCTGCCTCGACGCGGCCGTCGCAGCCTGGGTGGCGTGCGAGGCCACGGTGCCCTCATCACTGCTGCTCGATCGTGCGATGGCCGCACTCACGGTTCAGGCCTGACCGAGACCCTTGAGGGCTCGATCGAGGCCCGTCATGACTTGGTTCAACGCCTTCTTCGCCCGAAGGGTCGGGAATCCGGGTTGACGGTCTTACTCTCGGAGCCATGCACCCCGCAGCGGCGCCCCGCCCGGCGCAGGCGTTCTCGACGGCTCATGTGCCGCCGGCCGAGCGGCTGCGGGCCTGGGAGGAGCACAACGCCGACGCCCTGATCGCGCTGAAGTGCCGCACACCGGGCGGTGAGGACTTCCGGGCCCGCGAGGACAACCTCGCCCTCGGGCGGGTCCATCTGGCGCGCGTCTGCGCCACGGCCCACGTCGTGGAGCGTTCCGCCGACCTCGTCGAACGGCGGCCGACGGGCTCCGTCGCCGTCTACGTCTCCCTGCGCGGGGAGGCGCTGTTCCAGCAGGCAGGCCGACGCCAGGTCGTCCGTCCCGGCGACGTCGTGGTCTGTGACGCGGACGGAAGCTTCGTCCGCGGTTTCGGCCAGGGTCTGGACGAGTTGGCGGTACGGGTGCATCGTGAGGCGCTGCCGGAGCGGGCCGCACTCGGAGAACCGCTCATCGTCCGCAGCAGCGAAGCGAACCCCTACGGCCGCGCGCTCGCCCGCCTGGTCGGCCGCTCCGTCGGGGGCGAGGCCGCGATCCGGCCCGACGAGCAGGCGATCGTCGACCTGGCGTCCGCGCTCGTGAGCGGGGGTGCCACCCGGAGGCCCGTCGTGCACCGCGCCCTCGCGTGCGCCCGCATCGAGGAGCAACTGCGTGATCCACGCCTGTCGGCCCCCGAGGTCGCCGAAGCGGTCGGCATCAGCGTCCGTCAGCTCACCCGTGTCTTCGCGGAGGCAGGCACCACGTTTCCGCGCTACGTGCTGGGACGGCGCCTCGAACTCGCCTACGGCGTGCTGACGGGACCGGACGCCGCCCAATCGCGCACGGCGTCGGTGGCGGCCATGTGTGGATTCAGCTCGGTCGCTCACTTCTCACAGACCTTCCACGCCCGATTCGGGGTCACGGCGGGCGAGTTGCGCCGTACCGCAGCGAAGCGCGACTGAACGAAGCGCAAGGGAAACAGCGCCGACATACGGATTTCGGCCGTCCTCCACCCCGTCCCGCCGGATGCGGCCGAATCCGGGGGCAAGCTGCCTTCAGCGCACCGCGAGAAGAAGGCGAGGGACCCCATGCCCGAGTTCAACGACGGTCAACGCGAGACCGAACTTCCGGCATCGTCGCACGTCGAGACCGATGTCCTGATCGTCGGCTCCGGCCCGGCCGGCGCCTCGGCGGCGCTGTTCCTGTCGACCCTGGGAATCGACAACATCGTGATCACCAAGTACCGGTGGACCGCGAACACGCCCCGGGCGCACATCACCAACCAGCGGGCGATGGAGATTTACCGCGACATGGGGATCGAGGACCAGGTGCTGGCCGACGCCACCGACCACGACCTCGTCGGTGACACCGTCTTCTGCACCTCCATCGCGGGCGAGGAGATCGGCCGTATCCACACCTGGGGGACCCGGCCCGACCGGGAGGCGGACTACCGGCTGGCCTCGCCCTGCCTCACCGTCGACATCCCGCAGACCTATCTCGAACCGATCCTCGTCAAGAACGCCACCGTCCGCGGCACCCAGACCCGGTTCTCCACGGAGTACCTCGCGCACACGCAGGACGACACGGGCGTCACCGTCCGGGTCCGTGACCGGCTCACCGGCCAGGAGTACGACATCCGGGCGAAGTACCTCATCGGCGCCGACGGCGCCCGCTCCCGGGTCGCCGAGGACATAGGCCTGCCCTACGAGGGCGCGATGGACATCGCCGGTTCGATGAACATCACCTTCAAGGCCGACATCACGTCCTACGTCGGCCACCGACCCTCGGTCCTGTACTGGGTGATCCAGCCGGGCGCCAACGTCGGCGGTATCGGCGCCGGACTGGTCCGGATGGTCCGCCCGTGGAACGAGTGGCTCATCGTGTGGGGCTACGACATCGACTCCGAGCCCCCCGTGGTCGACAACGCCGAGGCGATCCGCATCGTGCGGCAGCTGCTGGGGATCCCCGACCTCGAGGTCGAGATCACCGGCACCAGCCTCTGGGGGAACAACGAGATGTACGCCACCCGCCTGCACAAGGGCCGTGTCTTCTGCGCGGGCGACGCCGTCCACCGCCACCCGCCGAGCAACGGCCTGGGCTCCAACACCAGCGTCCAGGACTCCTACAACCTCGCCTGGAAGCTCGCGGCCGTGCTGCGCGGCCAGGCCGACCCGTCGCTGCTGGAGACGTACTCGGTGGAGCGGGCGCCTGTCGCGAAGCGGATCGTCACCCGCGCCAACAGGTCCAGCCGCGAGTTCGTCGACCTCTTCGAGGCCCTCGGCGTCCTTGACGCCCAGGACGAGGACGAGATGCGGGCCCTGATCGAGGAGCGCAAGGCCAACACCCCCGAGGGCGCGGCCAAGCGGGCCGCGCTGGTGGCGGCGATGGAGACCAAGCACTACGAGTTCAACGCGCACGGCGTCGAACTCGGCCAGTTCTACGAGTCCGCCGCCGTCGTCTCCGACGGCACCCGCCCCGCCCCGAGCAGGGACGAGGACCTCTACCACGTCATGTCCACCAGCCCCGGCGCGCACCTTCCGCACGCCTGGGTCGGCGACAACGTCACCAAGCTCGCCCTGATGGACCTCGCGCCCTACACCCGCTGGACCCTGATCACGGGCATCGCCGGCGAGGACTGGGCCGCTGCCGCCGAGAAGGTCGCGCAGGACCTCGTCATCCCGCTCGAAGCCGTGGTGATCGGCCCCGGCCGCGAGGTGACGGACCTCTACTACGACTGGGCCAAGCTGCGCGAGGTCGAGGAGTCCGGCGCGATCCTGGTGCGCCCCGACAAACACGTCGCCTGGCGTTCGATGAGCCTCGCCGACGAGCCCGAGGCGGCCCTGCGCGGCGCCCTCGCCCAGCTCCTCGGAAAGGCGTGACCGTGCGGTTCATCCACGAGACCCTGCCGCAGCGGGTCGTCTTCGCCCCCGGCGCGGCGCCGGCCGCGGTGGCCGCCGAGGTGGCCGCGCTGAAGGCGACGAAGGTGATGCTCCTCGCCGCACCGGGGGAGGCGGCTCTCGCCGACCGCGTCGGCGCGGACCTGCCGGTGGCGGTGCGCCACGACGAGGTCGTCATGCATGTCCCGGTCGACGTCGCCGAGCGTGCCCGGAAGGCCGCGACGGAGGGTGCCGTGGACGCGCTGGTGTGCGTCGGCGGCGGCTCGACGACCGGCCTGGCCAAGGCGGTGGCGCTGACGACCGGCCTGCCGATCGTGGCCGTCCCCACCACCTACGCCGGCTCGGAGGCGACGAACGTCTGGGGCCTGACCGAGGGCGAGGTGAAGACGACCGGCATCGACCCGCGGGTTCTGCCGCGCTCGATCGTCTACGACGCCTCGCTGCTGTCGAGCCTGCCGGTGGAGATGTCCGTGGCCAGCGGCCTCAACGCCCTGGCCCACTGCGTCGACTCCATGTGGGCTCCGCACGCCGACCCGATCGACCGGGCCCTGGCGGGAGAGGGCATCCGGGGCCTGGCCCGCGGCCTGCCCGCCGTGGCCGCCGACCCGACCGGCCTGGACGGCCGCCAACAGACGCTCTACGGCGCCTACTTGGCCGCCGTCGCCTTCGCCTCGGCCGGCTCGGGCATGCACCACAAGATCTGCCACGTGCTCGGCGGCATGTTCAACCTCCCGCACGCCCAGACCCACGCGGTGGTCCTCCCGCACGTCCTGGCCTTCAACGCCCCGGCCGTGTCCGAGACCGAACGGCGCGTCGCGGAGGCCTTCGGCAGCCCGACGGCGCTAGCCGGACTCGCCGCACTGCGCGCAACCCTCAACGCCCCGCGCGCGCTGCGCGACTACGGCATGCCCGAGGAGGGCATTGCCCGCGCGGTGGCGCCGGTCCTCGCCGCGATTCCCGCGGACAACCCCACCCCCGTGACCGAGGAGAACCTCACCGCGCTGCTGCGCGCGGCCTGGGAAGGAAGTGACCCCGCATGACCCTCCACGATGTGTCGTCGGAGCAGGCGGCCCGCGAGGAAGACCTGATCGCGCGGGTGCAGCGCTCCTTCGACTCCTGCCAGGACCCCCGCCTCAAGGAGCTGATGCAGGCGGTCGTCAAACACCTCCACGCCTTCCTGCGCGAGGTCCGCCTCACCGAGGAGGAGTGGACCAAGGGCATCGAGTTCCTCACCGCCGTCGGCCACCTCACCGAGGACAAACGCCAGGAGTTCATCCTGCTCTCGGACACCCTCGGCGCGTCCATGCAGACCATCGCGATCAACAACGAGGCCTACGGCGACGCCACCGAGGCCACCGTCTTCGGACCCTTCTTCGTTGAGGGCTCCCCGAGGATCGAGCCAGGCGGAGACATGTCCTTCGGAGCCGCAGGCGAGCCCTGCTGGATCGAGGGAACCGTGCGCGACACCCACGGCAACCCGATTCCCGGGGCGAAGATCGAGGTCTGGGAGGCAGACGAGGACGGCTTCTACGACGTCCAGTACGACGACGACCGGGTCGCGGCCCGCGCGCACCTGTTCACGGACGCCGACGGGAGCTACCGCTTCTGGGGCATAACACCGACTCCATACCCGATCCCGCACGACGGGCCGGTCGGCAATATGCTGGCCGCGACCGGACGCTCGCCGATGCGCGCCTCGCACCTCCACTTCATGGTGGAGGCCCCGCAGTGCCGGACCCTGGTAACCCACATCTTCGTCAGCGGCGACGAACTGCTCGACTCCGACACCGTCTTCGGCGTCAAGGAGTCCCTCGTCAAGGACTTCGAGCAGCGTCCTGCCGGCACACCGACGCCGGACGGGCGCGTCATCGACGGCACCTGGACGCAGGTCCACTTCGACATCGTCCTCGCACCCACCGGCAGCCGGGGGTGACATCATGTCCGCGGCAGGGTTCCGGTCTGCCGCGTATCATGACGGCCGGGCCCATCGCGAACACTGGAGCGCTGTGGGCCCGGTCGGTCGTCAACGGTTCAGCTGTGAAGGCCGCTGCGACCACTCCCCAACCGCCGTCACGGCGTCTACTCGGCAGGACAGGGCCGTCGACCACAGCCCGCCACCGGCACCGCGGCGGTCGAAGAAGCGCACCACGCGGCCGGGCACATCCCATGCCTCGATCGCCGAGGAGTCAGCGGTCTGCTGCTCATGCACGACGGCATCGCCAGCAACGCTTCGAAGTAGTGAACAGCCGCCGCCTGCCTCTCCCGCTGGTCACCGAGATGTCCGAGGGGAGGTGGAGGGTGAGTTCGGGGTCGCGGACCCCGGAGCGCGGTGGGACCGAGGGGCATCGGCCGGTTCGTCTGCGACCGTTCCCGGTCAGGTCCCAGATGGGGGTCATCTCGGAGCCGGCATAGGTGGTCGGGATGCTGATGACGGGCAGGCCGCCCTGCCAGGCGAAAGCCGTGCTGCCAAACTCGTGTGCGACCTCGCCCACCACCTCCTCATGCTCAACGTATGGATCAAAGACACCGACCGGGAGATCCGCGAGATGTTCCGCCTCGACGAGCGTGCCGAAGTCATCAACTCGCTGCCGAGGATGGCCCCATCCTCGGGGCCGAGTTCCTCGCCGTCGTTGGAGATCTGTCCAACTACGCAGACGCCGGCCGCCCAAACCGCCATGATGCGCCCAGGCCTCTCTCGTGACCACTACCTGAAAAGAAGCGCGGAGGGTCTGATCCATACCCAGGCATTGCTCGCCCTCGCACGCCGCCGAGTCGACGTCCTTTGGGCCATGCTCCGTGACAAGAGGCACTTCACGCCCACCCCACCGCCTGCGACGGGACCAGCAGTGCGGTCAGTTGCGTCGAGCTTCATCACGCGGAGGATGCGGGCACCGTCGGTGCCTGCTGTGATCTTGGGGTGGCGGGCGGTGAACCCTTCATGGCTGGTTTTGAGGGTTCCGAGGGAGATGTGAACAGCGCAGGCCGCTCCAGCAACCCACGTTACCGATCGCTCCCACCTCTTGACGCAACAAGCCGAAGGCGTTCGTATAGCACCTGCTTCATTAAATCGGATGCAGATGAGGGTGGTACCGCCATGGCCGACGACCTGACATGGCTCAGCGCACATGAACTCGGGCAGCTGTACCGAAGCCGGCAATTGTCGCCGGTGGAGGTGGTCGGTGCGGCGCTGGACCGCCTGGATCGGGTGGACGCCCGGTTGAACGTCATGGTGACGGTCACCGCGGACGCCGCCAGGGAGCAGGCGCTGAAGGCCGAGCAGCGCTTTGCCGCCGGGGAGGAGTTGCCTGCGCTGTACGGAGTTCCGATCACGGTGAAGGACCTCACCGACACGGCCGGTGTGCGCACCACATACGGCTGCGTCGCCTACGCCGACCACGTGCCCGACAAGGATGCCGCCGCCTGGTCCCGGCTCAAGGACGCCGGGACGATCCTGCTGGGCAAGACCACGACCCCCGAGTTCGGATTCCTTGGCGTCACCGAGAGCAAGCTGACCGGCACCACCGGCACTCCATGGGACCCGGCCCGTGCGGCCGGCGGCTCCAGTGGTGGCGCCGCGGCCTCGACCGCCGCAGGCGTCGCGCCCGTGGCCTGGGGCTCCGACGGCGGAGGCTCCATCCGCGTCCCCGCCTCGCTCTGCGGAGCGGTCGGGGTCAAGCCCTCAACCGGCCGCATTCCCCACCTCGCCAACACGGAGCCGGACACCACCGAGGGTCCCATCACCCGCCGTGTCGTGGATGCCGCGCTCCTCCTTGATGCCACCGTCGGCCCCCACCCCCTCGACCGCCTCTCCCTGCCCGCCACCGGCGAACGGTATGCGGAGGCGGCCCTGGCCGCGGGGGACCTGAGCGGCCTGCGCATCGCGGCTGACCGCGGCCTGCTGCACGGCCCGGTGGACGTGGAGACGCAGCGCGTCTTCGCCGCCGCTCTGGAGGACCTGAGGGCCGCCGGGGCGGTGGTGGAGGAGACCCAGGTGGAAGTGCCGGACCCCATGGCATTCGCCGTGGCCTACTGGGGCCCCGAGTACATGACGATCGTGGAGGAGATGCGCGCGGCGGAGCTCGACATCTGGCCTCTGGCGGTGGACATGGCGGACCGGGCGGCGCGCCTTTCGCCCGTGGACGTGGGACGTGCCGCGCGCGAGACGAAGACGGCCATCTACCTCGCCTATGCGGAGGTGTTCGCCGACTTCGACCTGTTGGTCACCCCCACCACGCCCTTCCCGGCCTTCCCCCACGCCGGGGACGTGGGCGGTCCCGCCACCGTGAACGGGCTGCCTCTCGCCGATCCGGGATGGCACCTGCACCGGCTCACCGAGTCGCCCAGCCATGCCGGACTCCCCGCCGTCTCCGTGCCCTGCGGCTTCACGGCCGGAGGTCTTCCCGTCGGCCTCCAGATCATCGGACCTCAGCACGCCGACGAGGCCGTCGTCTCCGCTGCCGCCCGCTACGAGCGCGCCACAGACTGGTGGACACGGCACCCCGCCCTGTGAGTTCACCGAGTCCACCCCGCACGCCGCATCCTGGGCTGAGCGGACGAGGACTCGCCGACCGCACATGCGGCTGAAATCGGCGACCCTCTGTCTCGAGCTCGGCCGTGGAGAGGTCGCCAGGCCCCGTCGCCGGTAACCCCCGGGCACGCGACAGCATGGGCTGGAACCAGGGTCGACCCACCGGCAACGACGGGACACCGAGCCGACGCGGGGCGGCGGCGCACGGCACCGTCCGCCACCGGCTGCCGTCGCCCAGAGCGCGCGCCGTGCCGCGCCCTCCCGACGAGTGCACAGCACCCGGGACTCGGCGCTCACGTCGGTGCTCGCGTTGTGGTCCGGTGCCCTCGGCTCGGACCACAAGTGGGCCAGGACACATCGTCCCAACCTGGGGCACACGTTGGCGGCAGAGCGCCACCATGCGGCAGGTCCGGTTGCGATGCGCGCCCGACGGGCGTCGTACACCTGTCGCGATACGCACGGTAGCCGCACCGGCACAGAGGGGCGCTGCCGGACGAAAGTTACGACCTGGAAAACCCCGCCCTTGACTCATTGCCTGTTGTACATCAGTCGCTATACATTCACCGTCAACTTGGCTCGAAAGCGGCCACAGGCTGCGCCGAAGGAGCGTCCCGATGGCTATACGACACATTCCAGGAGCCGCGGTGCTCAGCCTCGCACTGGCCGCGTCCACGCTCACCGCGTGTTCCGGTGGCTCATCGGGCGGGCAGAAGCCGGTCTCCGCCGACGACCTGATCCCCTCACTTCCGGCCGCAAAGGGTGACGTCGACCGGATCACGTGGAACCTCACCGGCGGCGAGCCGGAGACGCTGGATCCGGCCAACGCCGCGACCCCGCAGAGCGGCCAGGTGGTCCGCAATCTCTGCGACTCCCTGCTGACCCTGGACGCGAAGTACAACCTCAAGCCCAACCTGGCGAGCTACGACCAGCAGTCGCCGACCAAACTCGTGCTCACGATCCGCCCGGACACCACATTCTGGGACGGGTCCACCGTCACCGCGGAGGACGTCGCCTTCAGTCTGCGCCGGGCAGCCGACCCGTCGAAGGTCACCAGCTATCTCTTCGCCAACGTCGACTCCATCAAGGCGACGGCAGCCGACAAGGTCACCGTCACCTTCAAACAGCCGGACGAGATGTTCACGAGCGAACTGGCCAACATGGTGGTCCTGAAGAAGACGTTCGCCGAGAAGGCCGGCTCCAAGCTCGGCACCCCGGCCGGCGGCCTGATGTGCAGCGGGCCGTTCAAGCTCGACAAATGGACCAGCGGCGACAGCATCACGATGAGCCGCAACGACGCCTACTGGAACCGCGAGCGGCGCCCGTTCGCCAAGTCGGTGAAGTTCACGTTCGTCACCGATGCCACCTCCCTCGCCCAGTCGCTGAACGCCGGCGAGATCGACGGCGCCTACGAGCTGTCTGCTTCCTCCGTGCCGGCCCTGCAGAAGTCCAAGAAGGGGCGACTGGTCTTCGGGCTCTCTCCTCAGTCGATGAACCTCTACGTCGCCCGTCCGGACGGTGTGATGGCCGACGGCGACCTGCGCGCCGCCCTGCAGCGGATGATCGACCGCGAGGCCCTCGCGAAGGCCGTGTACCACGGAGCCGCCACCCCCCTGTACACCATGACACCCCCCGCAACCTGGCCCAACGCCCAGCGCGCAGCGTACGAGAAGGCGTACAAGGCCTTCGAGACCGCGCGGTCCTACGACATGGACGCAGCCAAGAAGCTGGTCAAGTCCTCCTCCTACAAGGGACAGCAGATCGTCCTGGCCATCGCCGCGGGCGATGACACTCAGTCGCGCACGGCGCAGTTGCTCCAGCAGCAGGGCCGGGAAGCCGGCCTGACGATCAAGATCCAGAGCATGCAGCCGCTGGTCTACGCACAGGCGGGCTACGACGCTTCCAAGCGCAAGGGCGTCGATCTCATGTTGTCGTCGAACTTCAGCGCCACGCCGGACCCGTTGGAGACCATCGGCTTCACGTTCCTGCCCAAGCAGACCTACAACTACGTCAACTACGACGACCCGCAGGCCACCAAACTGTTCGACGATGCACGCAGCACCTTCGACGGAACCCAGCGAGCCGAGAAGATCATCGAGATGCAGGCGCTGTACGAGAAGGCCGACGCGGTCATCCCGCTGGTCTCCACCAACACCACGACCTTCCTCAACGACCGGCTGACCGGGGCGATCACCTCGTTCGCCTACTGGTCCATGCCGCAGATGGCCTACGTCGGCGCCACGCAGAAGTAGGAGCGACGAGATGTCCGTGTCCACTTCCGCGACCGGTGTGCCGGCCCGGATCCGCACCTCCTGGCGCCACCCCGCCACGGCCCTCGCCATGACCTACGTCGTGGGCCCCGTCCTCACCATCCTGTGCGCCTCCTTCCTCCTGTTCGCCGTCCTCACCCTGTCTCCCGGAGACCCGGTGGCCCAGTTGCTGGGGCCGCACGCCTCTGACTCCGCGCGCGCCGCGATGCGGGTCAGGCTCGGGCTGGACGACCCGCTGCCGGAGCGATACTGGCACTGGTTGACCGGCGCCCTGCACGGAGACCTCGGCACCTCGCTGACCTACCGGGAACCGGTCTCCGATCTGCTCGCTCCCCGGCTGCTCACCACGTTTGTGCTCGTCGGCATGGCAGCGGTCCTCATCCTCGTCGCGGGCCTGGTCCTCGGCGGGATCGGCGGGACGAGTCCGCGGTGGCGCCCGCTGGTCAACGCCCTGGCCGGGCTGGGCATCGCCGTGCCGGCCTTCGTCGCCACCACCTTTTTGATCAGTGTCTTCGCCGTGAACCTCGGATGGTTCCCGACCGGCGGCGCGGGCAGCGGCTTCACCGACCGGCTGTGGCACCTCACCCTCCCCGCCATCGCGCTGTCCATCGGGTATGCCGCCTATCTGATCCAGATGACCTCCAGTGCGATCGGCGAGGAGGCCGAGGCCGAGCATGTGCTGACCGGCCGTGGCCGGGGGCTGCCCCGCTCCTGGGTCTTCCGGCGGCACATTCTGCGCAACGCCGCACTGCCGATCCTGACCGCTTCCGGTCTGACCGTGGCCGGGCTGGTGGCCGGCGCGGTGGTGGTGGAGCCCGCCTTCGGTATCGACGGCATCGGCTCGTTGCTGATCAGGAGCGTCTCCGCCAAGGACTACCCGGTCGTGACCGCCGTCAGCGCGTTGATCGTCACCGTGTTCGTCGTCGTGACCACGTTGCTCGACGCCGGCCAGCACCTGCTGGATCCGCGACTGAGGAAAGGACGCTGACCGATGGCCACGCTCACAGCCACTCTCCGTCTGCGGAGAACCAGCACCAGGCGTCCCGGTGACCCGCTGCTCATGGTCTCGGCAGCACTGGCCGCCGGCCTGGTGGTCCTCGCGGTGATCGGCCCCTGGATCGCGCCGTACGACCCGGCGGCCACCGATGTCCTCGCCGCGAGCCAGGGACCGAGCGGCGCCCACCTGTTCGGCACCGACTCGCTGGGCCGGGACATCTTCTCCCGGGCCCTGACCGGGGCCCGGCTGAGTTTCGCGGGACCGGGCATCATCGTCCTGGGCAGCGCCGGCCTGGGCACCTTGCTGGCGCTCGCGGCCGCCTGGCACGGCGGCTGGGTCGACCGGCTGCTGAACCGGCTGCTGACCCTGCTGTTCGCGATTCCCGGCGTGCTCGTGGCCGTCGTCGCCGCGGCCGTGTTCGGCGCCGGCTTCTGGGCGCCGGTCCTGGCCCTGACGCTCGTCTACACGCCGTACGTGGCCCGGGTGGTGCGCAGTGTCGCCGTGCGGCAGCGACAGCTGCCCTACATCGAGGCACTGCAGCTGGCGGGTCTGCCGACGTGGCGAATCTGCCTGCGGCACCTGCTGCCCAATGTCGCACCGATCGTGCTGGCCCAGGCGACGATCGGCTTCGGATCCGCGCTGATGGACTTCGGGGCTGTGTCGTTCCTCGGGCTCGGCATCCAGCCTCCGACGCCGGAATGGGGAGTGATGGTGGCCGACGGCCGGTCCGAGGTGCTGGACGGTGCCGTGCAGCAGAGCATGGCGGCGGGCTTGTGCATCGTCATCTCGGTGGTGGCGTTCAACGTGCTGGGGGAGCGCCTCACCCAGCGGTTCGGAGGGACCCGATGAACAACGCACCCCTGCTGGAGTTGCAGGGCGTCGGCATCACTGCCGGGGACCGCAGGAACCGGCGCACACTGGTCCGCGACGTGGATCTGACCGTGGCGGCGGGCGAGACCGTGGGACTGGTCGGCGAGTCGGGCTCGGGCAAGTCGATGCTGGTCAAGTCCGCCATGCGACTGCTGCCACGGCATGCCGCGACGTCCGGGCGGATCGACTTCGAGGGACGTTCGGTGCTCGGCTTCTCCCGCCGTGAACTGAGCGCGTACCGGTCCCGGGACGTCGCGCTCATCCACCAGGACCCGCGCGCCCACACCAACCCGCTGCGCACCGTCGGGGACTTCCTGATCGAAGGCGTCGTGGCCGGCAAACTGCTCGGCCCCCGAGAGGCCAGGCAGCGGGCCTGCGCACTCATGGCGGGCATAGGCATCACCGACCCCGAGCACCGCCTGACCCAGTACCCGCACGAGCTCTCCGGCGGCCTGCTGCAACGCATGATGATCGTGGCCGCGCTGCTGCCCTCCCCCAAGCTGGTCTTCGCGGACGAGCCCACCACCGCGCTGGACGTGACCGTGCAGTCTGAGGTCATGGCGATCCTGCAGGAGCAGATCCGCGAGCGGAACCTCGGGCTGCTGTTCATCTCCCACGACCTGGATCTGGCCGCCGCTGTGACCGACTCCCTGGCCGTCATGTACGCCGGGACCGTCGTCGAACGGGGAACCACCGCGGAGGTCTACTCCCGTCCCCTGCACCCCTATACGGCCGGCCTGCTCGCCTGCCGTCCCAGCGCGACGGCCGTGACCCGGCTGAAGCCGATCCCGGGCCGGCCGGTCTCGGCGTACGAGGTGGCCTCGGGCTGCGCGTTCGCCGCACGCTGCCCCTTCGCCACCGAGGAATGCCGGAAAAACCGGCCACAACTGCGCACCGTGGAGGACCGGTTGGTCGCCTGCCATCGAGTGGAACAGATCGGCGCCGAGCTTGCCCAGGTGGTGCACTCATGACGACCCGATCAGTCATCGCTCCCGCACTCGTCGTGGAGGGTCTGCGTAAGGAGTTCCCCTCCCATTCCCGGGGCGGCAAGGCGCTCGTCGCCGTCGACGACGTCAGTTTCACCCTGGAGCGCGGTGGCTCGCTGGCCGTCGTGGGCGAGTCCGGCTCGGGCAAGACCACCACTGCGCGCATCATCGCCGGGCTGGAGCGGGCCACGAGCGGGACGGTCACCGCCGCGGGCAGCGGGAAGGGGACCGCGCGCCCCGTGCAGATGGTCTTCCAGGATCCCTTCGCCTCCCTCGATCCCCGCCAGCGCATCGGCGCCGGTCTGACGGAACTGCTGCGCGTGCGCATCGGGCTCGGGCGTGCCGCGGCCCAGGAGCGCGCTGTGGGTCTGCTGGCCGAGGTCGGGCTCGACGAGCAGCACGCGGCGCGGCTCCCGCGCGATCTGTCCGGCGGACAGCGGCAACGCGTGGCCATCGCCCGGGCATTGGCCCTGGAGCCGGAGATCCTGATCCTCGACGAGGCCGTCGCCGCCCTCGACGTCAGCGTGCAGGCACAGGTACTGAACCTGCTCCGCGACATTCGCGAGCGCACCACAGTGGCGTTCCTGTTCGTCTCGCACGACCTTGCGGTGGTCCGCCAGGTCACCGACCAATGCCTGGTCATGCGCGACGGTCGCGTCGTGGAACAGGGGCCCACCGCCGAGGTGCTGGACCACCCCCGGGACCCGTACACCCGGGAACTGCTGGACGCGGTGCCCCGGCCCGGCTGGCAGCCCCGCCGCCGAAGCGCCTGACACCCCGCGCCCGCCGGCCTCCGGGCCACGTACGCCCTCGTAGTAAATCAATCGCTACACAAAGGAGCCGACCATGGGCATCCTCTCCACCGAGGGAGCCACGACCCTGACCGTCCCCCACCCCTCCCAGGCACCGGCTCTGCTGGGCGGGACGTTCACCACGCCCTGGTTCGTCGTCGACGACGAACGCACCAAGGACTTCGAGAAGGCGTCGTACCACGACGAGTACCCGCACGCCTACGAGGGCGAGGACGAGTACGGCGACGGCCTGGTGGAGGGCTTCCACCTGCTCAGCCTGCTGGACGTGCTGTGCAACCACTCCCTGTGGTCCGAGGGCCCGTGGATCGCCTGGAACTACGGGCTGGACAACGTCCGCTTCGTCTCGGTGATCCGCACCACCGACCCCTTCCGCGTCCACGGCCACGTCCGCGAGGTCATCGACCGCGGGGACCAGGGCCACCTCGTCGTCACCGACCTGCGCGCCGAGGTCAGGGGCCGGGAGCGCCCCGGATTCGTCGCGACGCAGCGCGCCCTGTGGTCCACCGTCTGAACTGCCGTAGAGAGGCCGAGAACATGGAACTGGACGCACACCAGCAGTACCTCCTCGACAAGACCATCCCCGAGGCACTGGACTACGCCGCCGGGCAGTGGCCGGACAACCTCGCCCTCACCCACATCGAGGGCGGGGGCCCCACACTGACCTGGGCGGAACTGCGCGAGCGGATCAGCCGGGTGCGCACTGGCCTCGAACTCCTCGGCCTCACGCCCGGCGACAAGGTCGGCATCCTGCTGCGCAACCAGGAGGAGTTCCCGCTGACCTGGCTCGCGGTCATCGAAGCCGGCGCGGTCGCCGTGCCGATGAACCCCAAGTACACCCCGCGGGAGATCGACTTCGTCCTCGGTGACGCCGGCGCCCGGTGGCTCGTCGCCGCCGACGACGTCGTCACCGGCGCACTCACCGATGACGGCATCGGCCCCGTGGCGAGCGAACGGATCATCGTCGTCGGCGAACCCGTCACCGGCCTGCACGACTTCGCCACGCTGGCCGCGCACGAGCCGACGCCGCGCACCCACCGGGCAGACCCCGGTGTGGTGGTCAACATCCAGTTCACGTCCGGCACGACCGGGCTCCCCAAGGGATGCCTGCTCACCCACACCTACTGGATCCAGATCGGCGTCTACGGCTCGGCGCTCGGCGACGCCCAGCGGATCCTGGCGGACCACCCCTTCTACTACATGCAGAACCAGGCCTATCTGATGATGGCGCTGGCCGGCGGAGGTGGCCTGTACGTCACCGCGGGGCTGAGCCGGCGCAAGTTCATGAACTGGCTCGTCGACCACCAGATCGACATGGCCTGGATCGACGAGGGCATGCTCGATCTCCCGGAGAGCGACGCCGACCGGAAACTGGCCCTGAAAAAAGCACCCGTGTCGGCCATGCCGCCCTCCCTGCACGAGCCGCTGGAGCGCCGCTTCGGCCTGCGGGCGCGCGAGGTCTACGCCAGCACGGAGGTCGGCAACGGCACTTTTGTCCCGTACGAGCGCACCGACACCGTCGGCACCGGCTCCATGGGCTGGTGCTTCCCTCAGCGCGAGTCGAAGATCATCGACCAGAACGGCGAGGAGGTCGAGCCGGGCCGCTCGGGTGAACTGTGCCTGCGGGGACCCGGCATGATGCTCGGCTACCACAACCGCCCCGAGGCCAACGCCGAACTCTTCCTGCCCGGCGGCTGGTTCCGTACCGGCGACATCGTCCGCAAGGACGCCGACGGACAGCATTACTACGAGGGCCGCGTCCGCGATGTCATCCGCCGCAGCGGAGAGAACATCGCCGCGGCCGAGGTCGAACTGCAGATCATGAGCATGCCGGAGGTGGAGGAGGTCGGTGTCATACCGGTTCCCGACCCCCAGCGCGACGAAGAGGTGAAGGCGGTCGTCGTACTCAAGCCGGGGGCCAGCCTGACCGCCCAGGAGATCGAGGCGTGGTGCCTGAGGGGGCTCGCCCGCTTCAAGGTGCCACGCTACATCGAGTTCCGTGACAGCCTGCCGCACACGGCCAGCGGCAAGATCGCGAAGGCGGAACTCCGCGCCGAACCGCACCGTGCACACGCCGTCGATCTGCGGGCACCCTGAGACAGAGCAGCGGATCGACCGGATGCCACCGGCCGGTCCGCTCCCTCGCTGCGGTCCGCTCAACCGGCCGGGAGCTCCACGAGCGACAGCACCTTGAGGAAACGCTCCAGCGCGGCCAGTTGACGCTCCGGCGTCCAGATCTCCGGGTGCTCGACCACGGACAGGGCTATACCGGACACCCAGACCCGCACCATGTCGACCGTGTCCTCCAGCTCGTCGGCCGGGACCAACTCCTCGACGGCCCGCACCAGAACCGCTCGCATCGCCGGCTCCATCCGCGCCAGGTGCCGCCGGATGACCGGCTCCGCACCCTGATGCGTCAGCAACGCCACCCGCGCGCGCTCATCTCTCAGCGCCTCCTCGGTGTCCGGCAGGAACCACTGCAGGGCGACCCGCAGCCGGTCCCGGGGCTCGGCAATCTGCCCCATTTCCTCAAGGACGACGTCCACATCAGCCAACGCGTACTGCAGGACGGCATCCAGCAGGGCCTCACGGTTGGCGAAGTAGTGCGTGATCAGCGTGATGGACCCGCCCATCCGCTGCGCGATCTTCCGAAGCGTCAGCTCGGCCAGCCCTCCCTCACTCAAAGCCTGCAGGGAGGCCGCGACGATGTCGCGAACACGCTCCTCCGGATCCACATACCGCGGCACTGAGACCTCCCCGCCCGCGCACCCGGCCCTCGCCCGGCACGACTCACAGACATCGAAATATAGCAAGCGAAACATATCCCGGAGGTGCGTCATGAGCACCGTCGTCGAGACCATGACCTCGGAGCCGCCGTCCGTGCATGCCCGCGAACACAGGGCACCATGCGTGACGGAGTCGACCCGCACCGTGGCCTCGTCGCCCCAGATGGATGAAGCGCCATAGGCTCAGCCGCCCTGGGGACTCCTGCCTCAGATCCCGTACGACCCAGTGGAGTGCCTCGGCCGCCCGTTCCGGTGCATGGACGCCGTTCTTGGCTCCGGCCATCCGGGCGTAGATCTGGTCGACTGCCTAGCCCGTGGGGTCGTCAGAGGCATGCCACAGGTGCTGACGCGGCGGTAGTCGGCGTAGTGGAAGGCCGCGGCAAGCGTGATGACCTCGTCGGGCAGTGTCAGCCCACCTGTGTGGGTCTCGCACGCGGCGAGCCGGACCTCATTGGTCCCGGGTGCCAGGCCCTCCCCACGGAGGGTCGGGGGTGGCCGCTATCGCCCGGCTGGGGAAGAGCAACGAACTCAGACTGGCTGCCGCTTCCGCGCCTGGGGGCGTCGGCGTTCGCAACGGTCAGGAATCACCGCTGTTTGCGGCTGCTGACAGCGTTCTTACCGGCACCCCAAGCCGGCGTGGGCCTGTGCGACGGCCCCGGGGTACCCATCCTTTCCCCCTCGAAGAACTTCCTTTCCCAGCGTTTGGGGCTGGCACGGATCACCGCGCGGGGGCCGGCGTCGCCTCAGCGGATTCTCGCCAAGGCCTTGTCCGGGTGGGCTGCGTGGACGTACCTGACGGCGGTGTGGGGGTGGATGCCGAAGACGCGGACGAGGTGAACAGGATCGGCGGTGTGTCTGGCTTCGTCGAGGACGCGGTCGCTCCACAGTTGCTTCGGCAGCATGCCGGTCTGGTCGAAGGCGGCCCTCAGTGCGCAGTAGCTCATGGGTGGCTGGGCGGGGTGGTGGGCGCAGTGGCTCGTGATGAGCAGGTGCGGGTTGTCCGAGGTGGGCCAGTTCTTGCGGCGCTCGGTGAGCCAGGCGGCGAGAAGGTGCAGAGTCAGCACGTCCAGGTGGACGACGTGCTGGTGGCCCTTGCCGCGCCGGATGCGCAGGGTGCGGCGGTGCAGATCGAGGTCGGCGAGTCTGAGCCGCGTGACTTCGAGAGGCCGCACTCCGTGGACCGCGACCAGGCCGACGGTGAGCCTGGCACGGGGGCCCTCGAGGCGGTCCAGGAGGCCGCGGAGCCGGTCGCTGGGCAGCGGGGTGGGGACGGGCACCGCGGTGGTCAGCGAGATTCCCAACGTCGGGTTGTGGAAGAGAACTTTCTCCTGCTTCAACGCGGCGAAGACGCTGCGCAGGACGTGGTGCAGCGCGCGGGCTTGGCTGACCTGACGCTGGTTGAGTTCGGTGCGGATGTGCTCGGCGGTGATCTGCCGCAGGTCCAGGCCGACGCTGGCCCATGCCTTGAGCACGGGCAGGGCGGTGCTGAGGTTGCGCCGGATACGGGCGTAGTCGGCAGCCCGGTGACAGCGTCGCCCCTGGCCGCGCATGACCCTCACCCATACATGGACCTGGGCGGCGAGCGGGCCGGGCAGCACGGTGAGCTTGGCGGCGATCGCGGCTTCGTGTCGCCGGTTGCGGCGTTCGCGGGCCAAGCTCGCTGACACGCTGGCCCCCCCGGCGTGGATCTCGCGTAGCGCATCTTCGTCCTGCTGGGCGGGGCCGGCGGGGCGAAGAAGACCCTGGCGTCGCAGGTACCCCAGAGCGCGCGCCGTTGCTGTCGGGGAGAACGTGGCGGACAGACCAAGGACATCCTCCACGCTGAACGGTGCCTCGGCGCCCAACCAGGCCTAGAGAATTCGCAGGACCCCGCACCTGCCGATGCGGGGCGCCGCGGGTCGGGAACCGGCGTCAGCGGCGCGAAGCCGGCCGGCAGTTGTGCCGCACGCTCGGTGAGGGCCGGAAGCTCGGTCGTACTCAGCCCGCGCAGCGCGGTCCACTCCCGCTCCATGGCGAACAGGGGCGGCTGCCCGGGATCGAGGAGCTGGCCGGACACCGGCGGGGACGTGCGGCTGGCACGGCGGCGGGAGACCTCCCGTGTTGCGGGACCGGACTGCTTGTGGGGCGTGAAGCCGAGGACTTCGGCCCGGGTGGCGAGCTGGTGGGCGAGCACGCCGGCGAAGGTCGTGAGTGGAGCCGTTCTCGCTGACTACGGTGAGCACGGACGTACCTTCCCGGCCGGTACTGCGAACGCCGGTCTTGCTCGGTGACCTATCGATCAATCACCCGGGAAGGTACGTCCTCCCCGGGCGATCCACAGGTTCTGAGCATTGCTCCTTCTCGTGCCATAGACCGCTATGGCCGGACCGGGGCCGTCGAGGTGGATGTGGGACTCGCTGGCGCTCACCCTCCGATCTGCCTGATGTCCGGCCGACGCGTGGCCTCAGCAGTCGTTCTGGGCCGTGCGTCCGGCGAAGCGGTCGCCGAACCAGTTGACGACGTCGCCGATCGCCTGGTTGTCGGTGAGCAGATGGTCGCCGGGGTAGGTTCGCCAAGCGGTGGTGATGCCGGCGCTGCAGTAGGCGGCGCGGGTCGCGTCCTCGGTGGAGGTGGGGATGACCTCGTCGAGCAGACCGCGGTACTGCAGCACCGGGAAGGGGATGCGGTAGCGGGCGGTGGTGGACGCGGGGCCCACGTCCACGCCGAGTTTCTGGGCATCCAGGACCTGGCCCCAGGTACGGCCGTCGGTACCGCGCTGCTGGTAGAGCTGGTCGAGGCTGAGCCCGTCCTTGGTGTAGTCGGCCAGCTTCTTGCCTGCGAGCGTGGCCGTGGTACCGGCCAGGCACAGGGACTTGGCGGATGTGACGGCCTTACGGCCGTCGTCGTTGAGCAGGGAGTCGAAGGGGAGCGCCTGGTAGGCCGCGTGGATCCCGATGGCTGCGTCGGCGAGGAAGCCGGAGAAGGCGCCGCCTTCCAGGGAGGCGGCGACGGTCTTGAGGTCGCCGGGGACACCGCCCGATGCGTCGCCGACGACATGCAGATCGGGGGCGTAAGCGGTGGCGAGCTGGGCGGCCCACAGGCTTGCCGCGCCGCCTTCGGAGTAGCCCCACAGTCCCACGCTGGTCTGCGGAGAGAGGCCGCTCGCTGGTAGCGCGGTGGCGGCCCGGGCGATGTCGAGCAGGGCGTGCCCGGCGTCGGTCCCGGAGACGTAGGGGTGTGTCTGTCCGTCGAGGTATCCGGCGCCGTCGGTGGCGGCGACCCCGTAGCCCGCCTTGAGCAGGGCGGCGATGTTGTCGCCTTCGTACTCGTCCTGGTAGGCCCCGGCGAGCTGCTTGGAGAACGCGCACTGGGGGCCCAGGCCCAGGGTGCCCGGGTTGAACGCGACGATCGGGCGGGTGCCTGGTCCGGTCCAGGGGGCCGCCGGAACGGCGACGGTGCCCGAGACGGCGATGGGCCGACCCTGGTTGTCGGTTGAGCTGTAGCGCACCTTCCACGCGGTCATGGAGATGTTGCCGGGCACCTGGGTGAGGGAGACTGGACGGCAGCTGAGGACGGTACCCGGAGTGGCGGCCACACTCGTGGGAGCGGCGTAGATGTCGGAGTCGGCCGCGTTGCAGGTGGGTGCGGCAGCCGCGTGCCCGGTGACGCCGTAGGCCGGGGACACCACGGTTCCGACGAGTGCCGCGGCCGTCGTGAGGGCGCTGAGCAGGAGTGATCTCTTCATCGCCAAGGGGCCTCTTTTCACGGAGAGAGCGATGTGGCCGGGGCTATTGACGCTAGGACCGCCACGACTTGACTGATAGTCAGGAGATGCGTGCCTTCTCCGTCTGCGCTGTGTCCTCGTGAAAAATCCGTGCCGTGCTCTTGCACGCACAGGGGTTGTTGTGGCCGCTGTCGTCGTCGGTGGTGGGCGGTAACCACAGCCCGGAGCGACGGGTCGTCCAGCTGACAGACAGCGCACCAGCCCGGGGACCGCGCCGCAGAGATCAGCGCCAGCCCTCCCCCACTCGCTTACTGTCGTGTTCACACGGCGGCGCCCTAATCTGCCCACCCCGACCGGTCCACGTGTTCTGCTCATCTCCTCAGCGACGCGGGAGCCATGCCCGGTCACGAGCGCCCACGATGTCCCGGTCTGTCAATGCGTCGTCGTTCGACCGGGGCGCTTTGGTGGCCGGTTCCATGTCCATGTGTGCCGAAGCGCGATAGTTGCCACCATCGGCGGCCACTGACGTGCGGCCCTGGTGCGATGAATCTGGATAGTCGTCAGCAGGTCAGCACGCTGCTTGTCACCAACAACGCGCAAAGCACCGTAGGTGTCACCGGCTCAGGTGGCCCGTCGGCCAGCTGAGCTGCACGGCGCTGTGAGAGGGAGGAATGAGAGTGCATAGGAGTCTTGGCATCACCTGAACGTGTGGCGGTGCGGCATCCCGGCCGGCCGGCGGCCATGGGCATGTTGGGCTGGGCACCGTGAGCGAGCGCAAGCCCCACAAGACCGACGTGAGCGACGATCAGTGGGCGCTGATCGAGCCTGTGATCGCCGCGTGGAAGGCCGCGCATCCGTCGGTCAGCGGCCATCAGGGCCGGTACGAGATGCGGCAGATCGTCAACGCGCTGCTCTACAGGGCCGGACCGGACCGGTTGCGGGGCGTTCGCAATCACCGATAGAAGTCAAGCGCGGTCGAGCGGCGGTTCTGCCACTCGGCCATACCCTCCCTCACCTTGTCGGTGATGGTGGAGACGGTCTGCTTGGACACCTCGGCGCCGTACACCTCGGCGAGATGAGCTGATATCTCCACGTGGGTAAGGCCCTTCGCGGACAAGGAGAGCACCATCTCATCGACGCCGATCAGACGCCGCTGCCGCTTCTCGACGCTCTGCGGCTCGAAACTGCCGGCGGTATCACGCGGCACCTTCACCTCGACCGGCCCGACGTCGGTCAGCACGGTCTTGGCACGGGTGCCGTTGCGGCTGTTGCCGTTGTTCTTCCCTGCCGGATCGTGCTTCTCATAACCGAGGTGATCGGTGATCTCGCCTTCCAGGGCGGCTTCCAGGACCCGTTTGGTCACCTGCAGCCCCTCCGACCGGCCCCGCTCCACCAGCCTCGCGACCAGCTGCTCGTCGGACACGGACGCAGGCTGCCCCCGAGGCTGCTATGTCGTGTCAAGCCGCTTGAGAGAGCTCATCTTCGTTCTGACTCCTTCGTTCGAGGATCTTGAAGATCTGGCGGCAGACGTTGCGTTTGAGGCATCGCTGGGCGTCACGGGAGCTCTTGCCCTCGCTGATCCGGCGAGCAACGTAGGCCTTCGTGGTGGGGTCCAGCCTCATCCTGATCAGAGTGATCGTGTGCATCGCCCGGTTCAGCTGGCGGTCGCCGCCCCGATTGAGTCGGTGCTTGTTCGTGAGGCCCGAGGAAGCCGGGATCGGGGCGACCCCGGCGAAGGATGCGAAGGCGGCCTCGGAGCGGAAGCGGCCCGGATGCGACCAGCTGACCAGGATCTGCGCTGCGGTGATCGGACCGACGCCGAGCAACGCCAGTAGCTCAGGCGCTTGTTGGCGGACGATCTGAAGAATCTCGTTCTCCAGATCGCGGGCCTCGACCTGCAGGTGGCGGACGCGCTGTGCGGTCGAGCGCAGGGCGCGAATAGTCATTCGGTGCTCGATGGACAGCGCGGGACGATCGTGAAGGCTGGCACAGCGGGTGATCTGCGCCGGCCGATTGAGTCGACGTAGTTCGGCACGGAGGTCGTCCGGCGCGGAGATGATCATCGCCTTGAGCTGGTTGATTGCCGCTGTGGAGGCGTGAACGGCGCCCTGCCGGGTGGCCAGCAGCACGCGCATCGCCTCGCGTGCTCCGCGCATGCGGGGCTGGATGACGTGCTCGGCGGCCAGGGCCTCGCGGGCTGCGCGGATGGCGTCGAGCATGTCCGTCTTGCGCCCGCCGCGGACCGGCGGGCGCTTGGGCCGGCAGACCTCGACGACGCGTTCGCCGGCGTCCTCGAGGAACGCGGCGAGGCCGGCGCCGAAGCTGCCGGTGCCTTCGAGTGCCCAGCAGCGGCGGTCAGGCACGTGCGAGAGGGCGAAGTCGAGAAGTCGCTGGTAGCCGCGGCCGTGGGCGGGTGCGTCGGTGGTCTCTAGGACGGCGCCGATGGGGCTGACGGCTGCTGCGGCAAGGGTGTCGCGGTGGGTGTCGACGCCGATGACGCCGTCGACCTGTTCTGCGAGCATGGTCACGCGGTTGTTCTCCTTCGGGCGGACGGGCCGTGGTCGGCGTCGGCCTGGGTGGAGTCACCACGTGGCGGAACTGTGATGAGTCACGCCGTGAGGCGGCGGACAAGCTGCTGATCAAGCCAACGGGTGGGCCAGGCCGACGCCCGCGTCCGACAGACATCTCGGGGGAACGGCAGCCCCTGACGGGGCGCCAGTTATTTTGCGAGTCATGCCGGATCACGAGCGCCGAGCCTGGCAGCAACCCATCCCGGGCCGCAGAAGAACTCTCACAGTTATCTTCTTCGCGGTCCTGCAAGAGGGCCGCTGGCCTCCGGGCCCGGCATGGCTGTTCCCCCCTGTCGAACAGATGACCTGGGGGGTGGTGCCACCGGGCCCGAGAGGCGCCGTTGGAGACGCTGATGAGTGCCTCTGTGTGTCAAGCGGCCGTAGGGAGGGCCTTGCGGCGGTCGCGTTTGAGGGTGCGATAGACCACGTTCGAGAGGCGCCGTTTGAGGGCCCTCCGTGCCTCCGCCGGTGTCTTGCCCTCGGCGATCTTGCGCAGGTAGTACTCCTGTCCACGGCCGCCGTCGCGGATCTGGCAGACAGCCACCATGTGCAGCACCGAGTTGAGGGCTCGGTTTCCTCCGGTGTTGAGTCGGTGGCGGGTGTTCTTTCCGCTGGAGGCGTCCAGTGGGGCAGTACCGGTATAGCTGGCGAAATGGTGCTCGGTAGGGAAGCGCGCGACGTCGCCCACGTGCCCGAGCAGCTTGGCGGCGATCACGGTGCCCAGTCCGGGCAGTGCGGTCAGCGCGGGGCGGGCGGCCGCCAGGGCGTCACGCATCTGGGCCTCGTTGTCACGGACCTGGCGGTCGACGCGTCGAAGATCCGCGAGAAGATCCCGGGCGAGATCGCGTCGGCAGGAGTCGGTGGCTGTGGCGGGACGGATGCCCTTCATGAGGGCTGCGGCCTTCTCGGCGGACAGGCGGGTGGGAGCCCCGCCCGGCAGCAGGTCTCGCAGGACGGCGTGGAGTCGGTTGATGATCCGAGTGCGTTCGTTGACGAGGTCGTCGTGGCGCTCGGTCAGCAGCCGCAGGATCGTCGACTGGTCCTCCGGTTCGACCGTGCGCAAGTCCTGCCGGAAGAGTGCGACCTGAGCGACATGAAGGGCGTCGGCGGCGTCGGTCTTGCGGTCCCCGCCGGTGGCCAGCAGCCGGGCCCGGGCGGAGAGGGTGGACGGAACGTCCACCACCTTCTCCCCGGCAGCGGCCAGCTGCTGGGCAAGGCTGCGGCCCAGGCCGCGGGCGCCTTCGACGGCGAAGCGCCGCTCGGGCCACGTCTCGCACCAGCGCATGAGCTGACGGACGGTCCCGGCGTTGACAACGAAGCGCCGCTGGGCCAGTTGATGCCCGGCGGCATCGACGGCAACGGCGGTGTGAGAGGACTTGTGGGGATCGATACCGATGGTGATCACGGGCACCCTGACCAGGTCGCAACGGGATGGGACGGGTGCGGTGGGCACTCTGACTTGAAGTCTCAGCGTCCATTGGTCACGCCTCTGTCGAGCCACACCGCGCGGGTGCCGGCCAGCGGCGGCAAACTCATCATGAGCCAGCCCGAATTGGGGCGGCATGAGGTCACGCGAGCCCATGCTGACCGGCACCCTGGACGCTACGGCTGCAGACCGTGCGTCTGGGTCCGATTCAACAAGTCAGAGGTCCGACTACCGCCCGGCCGAGCGCAATGCCCGGCCGTACACGGGCGACAGGTCTGCATAACGTGGATGCGCGCACGACGCCAACGCCCAGGCCAGCACCGCACGCCCCGTTCGGGAGGACGGCTTGAACGAGTACGACGAGACAGGCGTCTTCCTGGGCCTGGGTGTCGGGAAGAGCGCTCACCACGGCCACGGACTCACCCCGGCTGGCAAGAAGGTCTTCGACAAGCAGCTGCCCAACACCGAACCGAAGCTGAGGCAGGTCTTCGACAAGCTCCGCGAGAAGTTCGGCACCGTCCTGGTCGTCGTGGACCAGCCGGCCTCCATCGGCGCTCTGCCGCTGACGGTGGCCCGCGACACGGGCTGCCAGGTCGCCTACCTGCCGGGCCTGTCGATGCGGCGGATCGCTGACCTCTACCCGGGCGAGGCGAAGACCGACGCCCGCGACGCGGCCGTCATCGCGGACGCCGCCCGCACCATGCCGCACACCCTGCGCTCGCTTCAGCTGACCGACGAGATCACCGCCGAGCTCACCGTCCTCGTCGGCTTCGACCAGGACCTGGCGGCCGAGGCCACCCGCACCAGCAACCGCATCCGGGGCCTGCTCACCCAGTTCCACCCCTCCCTGGAACGGGTCCTGGGCCCACGTCTGGATCACCAGGCGGTCACCTGGCTGCTGGAACGCTACGGATCCCCGGCCGCGCTGCGAAAGGCCGGACGCCGCAGGCTGGTCGAGGTAATCCGGCCCAAAGCCCCGCGCATGGCAAAGCGGCTGATCGACGACGTCTTCGAGGCGCTCGACGAGCAGACCGTCGTGGTCCCGGGCACCGGCACCCTGGATGTCGTGATCCCGTCGCTGACCCGCTCGCTCGGCGCCGTTCGCGAACAAAGACGGGCGGCAGAAGCCCAGATCACAGCCCTGCTGGAGGACCACCCTCTTTCCAAGGTCCTGACGTCGCTGCCCGGCGTCGGCGTCAGGACCGCCGCCGCACTGCTGGTCACCGTCGGCGACGGCACCAGCTTCCCCACCGCCGCCCACCTCGCCTCCTACGCCGGCCTCGCCCCGACCACAAAGTCGTCCGGGACCTCGATCCATGGCGAACACGCACCCAGAGGCGGCAACCGGCAGCTCAAACGCGCGATGTTCCTCTCCGCGTTCGCCGCCCTGCACGATCCCGCCTCCCGCACCTACTACGACCGATGCCGGGCCCGCGGAAAGACCCACACCCAGGCACTCCTCCGCCTCGCCCGGCAACGCATCAACGTGCTGTTCGCGATGCTCCGCGACGGCACCTTCTACGAACCCCGAACCCCCCGCCTCGCTTGACGAAAGACATAGAGGCACCCCCCCACGGGGCACTCTCGACAGGCTCCACGGTCTCCAACTCCACGGCGATGCCGGTCACTTGACGTCTCTCCATGATCGTCGGATCCGCCGTCAGATTTACACTCCCCGATGTTCCTCCTCGACCCGGCCGGCAACGCCCTGGAGTTCAAGGCTTTCGCCGACGACTCACAGGTCTTCGCTGCTTCCTGACAAGGATCGACGGGGTGGCCGGCCAACGCGTGTGTGCGGGTGGCCGATAGAGCCCCCGCACACACGACCTCTTCTTCTTGAGCTGCTACGGCTGCGGCTGCAGCGTGGAGTTCTCCTGTGCCGTTGGCGCGGGCTTTCGCGCGGCCCGGCGGGCACGGCGTTGTGTGCGGCGCTCGCGGCGGGTCTCGACCATTGTGTAGAGGGTCGGGATGAGCACCAGGGTGAGCAGGGTGGAGCTGAAGAGGCCACCGATGACCACCACGGCTAGCGGCGTGGAGATGAAGCCGCCCGAGTCGGTGATGCCGAGGGCCATCGGCAGGAGCGCAAAGATGGTCGCCAACGCGGTCATCAAGATCGGGCGGAGCCGGCGTCGTCCGCCCTCGCGCACGGCCTCCTGGACGCTCATGCCCTGGGCTCGGTACTGATTGACGAGGTCCATCAGCACGATGGCGTTGGTGACCACGATCCCGATGAGCATCAGCATGCCGATCAGCGCCGCCACGCCCAGCGGAGTGTTGGTGATGCGCAGCAGGGCGAACGCACCCGTGAAGGCGAATGGGATGGAGGCCAGCAGCACCAGGGTCTGGCGGATGCTGCGGAAGACTCCGACCAACAGAAGGAAGACGATCGCGATCGCGGCCAGGATGGCCAAGCCGAGCTGGCTGAAGGCACTGCCCTGACTGGCTGTCACGCCCCCCATCTCGTAGGTCACGCCGGACGGCAGGTCGAGCTTGTCGATCGCCTGCTGCACCTTCGCACTGGCAGTGCCTGTGCTGTCTCCGGCCGGGGTGGCGGTGACAGCGGCGTCACCGGAACCATCGACGCGCTGGCGCTTGGTGGGTGCCTGGGTCTGCGTGACCGTGGCGACCTTGTCGAGCCGGACCTCCCCGTGAGATGTCGAGATCTTCAGCGCCTCAAGGCCGCTGACACTGTTCGGTGCGGTGGAGGTGGTCTTGACGAGCACGTCGCGTGCCGAGCCGTCGACGGTGATCTGCGTGACGGTGCTGCCTTGCACAGCCTCGCTCACGGCTGAGGCAATGCTCGTGTCGGTCAGTCCGTACGAGGCAGCTTCCTCACCCTTGGCCCGGATGCTGATCTGTGGTGACTGCGTGGAGAGATCGCTGCTGACGTCGGTGACCTCTTTGAGGCCCTTGAGCGCGTTCTCGATCTTGTCGGTGGCGGTCTTGAGGTTCGCGTCGTCGTCGGACTTCACATCGACCTGGATGGAGTTGTTGGACCCGAAGCCGCTGTTGGATCCGACCGTCAGGTCGCCGGCGCCCTTGAGGGCGTGGAACCTGTCCCGCAGTGTGTCCTCGACTGCCGACGAATCAGCCCCGTCCTTGACGGCGATGCTGTACGAGGCGCTGTTGGCGCTGCTGCCGCCGCCCATGACGGCGAAGCCGCCCGAGGAGCCGATGGTGACCTGGTAGGAGTCAACCCCGTCGACAGCGGAGATGACCTTCTCAACCTTCTTGGCTGCGGCGTCGGTAGCCTGCAAGCTGCTGCCTTCGGGCAGGGTCTGGGTAACGCTCACGGAGTTCGAGCCGGAGTCGCCGAGGAAGCTCGTCTTGAGGCCTGCAGTCAGGCTGAACGTGAAGACGAGCAGGGCGGCCGCGATGCCCAGGACGGATTTGCGGTGGCCAATGGCCCAGTCGATGACGGGGACGTACGCCCGTTGCAGGGTGCCGCTTCGTTCCTCCTCCTCAACCTTCCTGCGGAACTCCTCGGGGTCGGCGGCCTCGGCTTCCTTCGGTGGCTTGAGGAACCAGTAGGCGAGCGCGGGCACGATAGTGAGCGAGACAAGCAGGGATGCCAGCATCGCCGCCACGACGGTGATCGAGAACGGTCCGAACAACTCCCCGACCAGGCCGCTGACCAGGGCTATGGGCACGAACACCGCCACCGTGGTGAGAGTGGAGAGAGTGACCGCGGTGGATACCTCGCGCACCGCCGTCAGGATGGCGGTGCGCTTGTCCTCGCCGTAGCCGAGGTGGCGTTTGATGTTCTCCAGGACCACGATCGAGTCGTCGACGACCCGCCCGACCGCCAGGGTCAGGCCTCCGAGGGTGAGGACGTTGAGCGAGTAGTCCTTCGTCCACAGCGCGATCAGCGCGATGAGCAGGGACAACGGGATCGAGACGGCCGTGACCAGGGTGGAGCGGACGGAGCGCAGGAAGACGACGATCACGACGACCGCCATCAGCAGACCGAGCAGGCCCTCCTCGAACAGGCCGACGACGGCCTGCCGAACCTGCGGGCCGTTGTCGGAGACCACGGTTATCCGCGAATGGTGGCCGAGGTCCTTCTCCAGGCCGGACAGCTTCCCGCGGACGTCCTGGGAGATGGACGACGAACTGCCGTCCTGGTCCATCGTGATTGCTACGCCGAGGCTCTCCTTGCCGTTGGTCCTGGTGAGCGTGGTGGCGTCGGAGTCCTTGAGCTCGACCGTCGCTACATCCTTGAGCTGCACCGGGCTGGAGGAACCGGAACCCGTGGAACCCGTGGTCGAGGACGTGCCTGCCGCGGCGCCGCCGGGACCACTCGCCCCCGAGGCGCTGCCGGCGCCGGTCTCCGCGCTCAGCCACAGGTCCTTGACCTGCTGTACGGAGGTCAGGGCACCGCCGATCTGGATGCTGAGCGACTTCTTGTCGGAGTTCACGGATCCGCCGGGCGAGGTGGAGCCGTTCGACGTCAGCGCGCTCTTGATCGACTGGACGGTCAGGCCGGCGTCCTGAAGTTTGCCGGAGTCCGGGGTGATGACGACATTCCGGTCGCGTTCACCGGTGACCGTGGCTTGGTTGACCCCGTCGACGGCCTTCAGCTCCGGGACAACCTTGTCCTCGAGCACCTTCGCCAGGTCCTGCTGATCCTCGTCGGAGGTGACGGCCAGCGTCATGGTCGGTTGGTCGTCGCTGCTGCCCTTCTGGACCTCGGGGTCGATGTTGTCGGGCAGGCTCGCGGAGCTCTTCGAGAGCGCCTGCTGGACGTCGTTCGCCTTGGTGTCGACATCAGCGTCGTAGTCGAACTGCAGCTGGACGGAGGCCGAGCCCTGCCTCGACGTGGAGGTCACCGTTTCGACCCCGTCGACGCTTTTGACGGCGTCCTCGATCGGCTTGACGACCTGGTCCTCCACCACCTGCGGCGAGGCTCCCGCATAGGTGGCGGTCACGGTGACCGCGGGGAAGGAGATGTTAGGGATCAGCTGCTGTTTGAGGGACGAGGCGGCGTACGCCCCGAAGGCAACGACGATGATCGTGATCAATGCGGCCAACTTGCGGTTGGCCAGACTGATCCGAGACAGCCAGGACATCGAGACAGGTCTCATTTCTGGGAATGGACGGAGTCGTGCGAGTCGCCTCATGGCCGAATTCGCCTGGCCTCCGGCGACCTGCCCCAGCCTCTCTCGCGTCCGGTCGCCCGGTCGTCAGCCACCCGCGGTGCTTTGCGCCTACCGCGGGCGCGTTATGCATACAGCCGCCTACCGCGTTCGGGGGCCGGACGCGGTATCAGAGCATGTCGCCCGGCTGCACCAATCCGCTCTCGTAGGCGATCGTCACAAGCTGCGCCCGCTCACTGACACCGATCTTGGTCATGGCCCGGTTGACATGCGTCTTGACGGTGTGTCGGCTCAACTGCAGTCGCTCGGAGATGTCGTCATTGGTCAGGCCGCTCGCCACCAGGACCAACATCTCGCGCTCTCGTGGCGTGAGTTCCGCCAAGCGCTCAGTCTCCTTCGCCCAGTTGCGCGGGGCGTGAGCCTGGAAACGGCCCATGAGGGCGGCCGTTGCCGCTGCTGACAGCATGGGCTCGCCGGCCGCGACGGTCTCGATCGCCGCCAGCAGGTCCTCCGGGTCGGCGCCCTTGCCGATGAAACCCCTCGCTCCCGCCCGGACCGCCTCCGCAACGTACTCGTCGATCTCGAACGTGGTCAGGACCAGCACCTTCACTTCGCCGAGGGCGGGATCAGCTGTGATGGTCCGAGTGGCTTCGATGCCGTCGGTTCCGGGCATCCGGATGTCCATGAGGACCACGTCCGCGCCCTGAGCCCGTACGAGCTCGACCGCCTCGGCACCGTCCGCTGCCTCGCCGGCCACCTCCATGCCCGGAGTGTTGTCGACAAGCCGTCTGAGCATGCCGCGCAGCAGCGCCTGATCGTCCGCCAGCAGGACCCGGATCGTCATCGGGCGCCCTCGTTCCTCACTCGTTCACGTTCCGTGCTCTGCGCGCTGCTCAACGGCAACCATGCCTCCACGACGAATCCGCCGCCGGGGCGTGGGCCGATCACCGTGCTTCCCCCCACTGCGGCGGCTCGCTCGCGCATGCTGATCAGGCCGCGACCCGTGCTGTCGCCTTCGCTCTGGGGCCGTAGAGGGTCACCGTCGTTCTCCACGGTGACGTGCAGCACGTCGTGGCTGTAGCGCAGCCGTACCCCGGCAGCGTCCACGCCCGCGTGCTTGCGCACGTTGGTCAGCGCTTCCTGCACGATCCGATAGGCCGCCACATCCACCGCAGACGGTGTCGCCCGTTCCGGTCCGTCACGGTCCACGTCCACGCGCAGGCCGGCTCGGTCGAAAGAGATCACGAGATCCTCCAGCCGAACGAGTCCTGGGCTCGGTTCGCGTGGCGCCACCGCGTCCCCGGGTTGGCTCAGGAGTCCCACGATGGAACGCAGCTCGCCGAGCGCGCCCTTCGAACCGTCCCTGATGGCCTCAAGGAGCTCGGCCATCTGAACCGGATCGTTCCTTCCGACATGGACGCCGATCCCAGCCTGGGCGTTGATCAGCGTGAGTTCGTGCGCGACGACGTCGTGAAGTTCCCTGGCGATCCGCATTCGTTCACCGGCCACGCGGCGGGCGGCCTCCTCCTCGCGCGTCCGTTCGGCTCGTTCTGCCCTTTCCTCAAGGGCCCGGACGTAGGCGCGGCGGTTACGGACCGAGTCGCCGACGACTGTGGCCAGCCCCATCCACGCGACGGCTCCCACGCGCTGTGGCCCCAGCAACGGGCCTGGCTGGAAGAACGCGGCCGCCAGGGCCATGGCGGTCACCGTGAGGGCAGCAGCGGTCCATGCCTGACGCCGACCGGAGTGCAGCGCGACCGTGTACAGGGCGACCATGAGCGGCGGCAGCGCGGGAAAGAACGGGCCCCCACAGGCCTGGTAGGCCACGGACAACCCGGAGACCGTCACAAGCACGCCGAGCGCACTGCGACCTCGGGCCGGCAACGCGATGCTCGCCAGACAGGCGAATGCAATGTCCAGCAGGCTGGGCCACTGGGGAAAGCGGTTGGGATCGCCGCACGCGGTCACCAAAGATGCCATGGCCACGTAGCCGACGAGGCGCGCCTCTCCTGGTCGGTTTCGGACCGCCGCGCGGCCAAGTTGGCCGATCGTTCGCATATGAACAGCGTAGGCAGCGCCACGACGGCGGCTCGTCACCCAGCTGCGGCATCCGTCTCTACTGCGGTGGCGGTATGCCTGGCAGCCCGGGCGAGTCATGAGCTTCACATCTTGCGTAGTCCGCAAAGTTTGCAGAATATGCAAGAATTGCGGCATGGCATCCCCAGGTGAAGGTCTGCGCGACCGACGGCGCCGCGAGACACGGCGTGAAATCCACACAGCCGCCTTGCGGCTTGCCCGGAAACACGGCTTCGGCAAGGTCACGGTCGACATGATCAGCGCGGAGGCCGGGGTCTCACCCCGCACCTTCTTCAACTACTTCCCTAACAAGGAGGAGGCCCTGCTGCTGGGGCCGAAGGAGGTGCCCCCGGCCCTGGCCGCGGAGTTTGTCGCGGCCGGCGTCGCATCTCCCCGGACCGTGCTCGCGGATGTGACCCAACTGCTCGTGCGGGAGATGACCGACAACCCGCCCGAGCGGGCGCTGATGCACGACGTGTTCGCGCTGGCGGACAGCCATCCCCCCGTACTGGCCGCGATGTTGGCACGTATCGACGGCTTTCAGCGGTCCATCGCCGACGTGGTCGCCCAACGGATGGGGCAGCGGCCGGACGACGAGGTGCCGAGCCTGATCGCCGCCGTCGCGCTGACCGCGGTGCGCAGCGGTCTGGAGCGCTGGGCGCGTGCAGTACCGGGAAGCGCCACGGACGACTCTCCGATTCCGTACGTGGAACGCGCCTTGGATCTCCTGCACGCCCTGTCGGCCGACTGAGCCCGTCCTTGTGCGACGTTCCCCCATCGAATTGAGGAACCCTTCATGAGTGGACCGACCCCGGCGGAGAAGGAGGAGCAGGGCTCCTCCGGGATTCCGCAACACTTCGGCCTGATATTTGCGGGCCTGATGACCGCGATGCTGCTCGCCACGCTTGACCAGACCATCGTCAGCACCGCGCTGCCGACCATCGTCGGTGAACTGCACGGCGTGAACCACATGGCCTGGGTGACCACCGCGTACATCCTCGCCGCCACCATCGCCATGCCCGTATACGGCCGCCTCGGCGATCTGATGGGCCGCAAGACACTCTTCCTCGGCGCCATCGCTGTCTTCATCGTCGGCTCCGCAACCGCGGGAATGGCGCAGAACATGACCGTTCTGATCATCGGCCGTGCCGTGCAGGGTCTCGGTGGCGGAGGCCTGATGATCACGTCGCAGGCCATCATCGCCGACCTGGTGCCGCCGCGCCAACGCGCCAAGTACATGGCTCCGATGGGCGCCGTCTTCGGGCTGGCCTCGGTCGTCGGGCCGTTGCTCGGCGGCTGGTTCACCGATGGCATCGGCTGGCGCTGGGCCTTCTGGATCAACCTGCCGCTCGGCGCGCTCGCCCTCACAGTCGCAGCGTTCGCGCTGCGCCTACCCCGCCGTAGCACCAGGGTCGCGATCGACTACGTCGGTATCGCGCTGATGGCCGCCGCCGTCACCTGCACCGTACTCGTCGCCGACTGGGGCGGCACTGACTACGCCTGGACCGACCCGCTCGTCCTCGGCCTCGCCGTCGGCGCCGTCGTGGCCTGGGCCCTGTTTTTGTTCTCCCAGAGCCGCGTGGCTGAACCGATCATCCCGCTGCGGCTGTTCAGTAACCGGATCTTCAGCATCGCCACCCTGCTCGGCATGGTCGTCATCGGTGTCGGGATGTTCGCAGCCGTCGGCTACATGCCGACCTACCTGCAGATGGTGTACGGCAAGACCGCGACCGAGTCCGGACTGCTGCTTATCCCCATGGTCGTCGGCATCATGGCCACTGCCCTCCCGTCGGGCCAGCTGATCAGCAGGACTGGACGCTACAAGATCTACCCGATCCTCGGCACCGCGGTCGTCGGCGTCACCGTACTGCTCATGTCCACGCTCGACACCAGCACCTCGATCGTTGTCGTCTGTGGCTACCTGTTCCTGTTGGGCGCGGGTGTTGGCCTGATCGTGCAGAACCTCGTCTTGGCTGTGCAGAACGCCTTCCCGCCGAGTGACGTCGGCACAGCCACCTCCGCCAACAACTTCTTCCGCGAGATCGGAGCCACCCTGGGCACCGCCGCAGTCGGCGCCGTGTTCACCCACCGCCTGACTGACCAGCTCGCCGATCGACTCTCCACTGCGGACGCCAAGGTGGTGGGATCCACCGACTCATTGACGCCGACTCTCGTCCACGCTCTGCCGGACAAGGTGCAGAACGCCGTGATCCTTGCCTATCAGCAGGCATTGACCCCGGTGTTCCGATACATGGCGCCGTTGTTCGCCCTGGGCCTCGTACTCGCTTTTCTCCTCCCGGAGAAGAAGCTGGGCGGCAGCAATGGGCCCAAAATGGATCAGGCGATTCCGGGCGGCGGTGACTGCGAGCCCGAGGCTGGAGCAGCGGCCATGACACGGAAATGAAGCTGCAGAGCGGAGTGACCGCCCGGCGCACCGTTGAAGAGGCGTCGCTGAGTTCGACCAGGGCCCGTTGGCCGGAGCTTCCTGTAGCGGTCGCCATCCAGTGGGACGACGGCGCGATCACCGTGAAATACCTGTGGTCTGGATGGGCCCAAGAAGAAGGGCCCTGGTCGCTCCCGTCCATTCGCCGGCACTTACTGAGCGTTTGGTCCTGTCTCGGCCGAGTTGGTGCTGTTTCCAGAGCCCTGCAACGCAGGGGCTACTGTGCTTGCTGCGGCAGTCGACGCGCCCGCGACCCCTGGGGATCGTTTCAACGCGCTCTCCTGCTGATCTTCCTGCTGCCGCGCTACCCGCGCGTCGATCAGGCCGCGGCCAAGGACGAGAGCTCTGCACCAGCCCCGGCGGCAGGAGCCCAGCCGACGGCGGACCGCCCCGGAGCCGCCCGCCGCCGGCGCCTGACAACCCTCGGCGCAGCCATGACGCGGCGTGGCCGACGGTCTGTCGGAACGTCGGACGCCCGCACCGGCGCGAGCACCGCGCATCACCTCTGGCACCCGAAGGCACCGACTCATCAACGGCCCTGCCCGAAGTCGGCTGCGGGGAGGAGCAGGCGAAAAGTGCAGCCCTCGCCCGGGACGGTATCGAGTTCGAGACGGCCGCCGTGGCCCTGGGCGATGGCCGCGGCGATGGCGAGACCGAGGCCGCTCCCGCCGTGGCTGCGGGAACGGGCGGGGTCGGCCCGGTAGAAGCGCTCGAAGACGTGCTCGGCGTCGACGGGGGCGAGGCCCGGTCCTTCGTCCGCCACCTCGATCACGCTGACCGGGAGGCGCTCCGGGAGCGGCGGCGAGGCGGAGGTGCGTCCCGGCCGGTCGGTGCCGCCCGTTCCGGGTCCGGTCTCTGTCGTGCCCACCCGTACGTGGACCCGGGTGCCCGGCGGCGTGTGGACGCGGGCGTTGGACAGCAGGTTCTCCAGGATCTGGCCCAGTCGGCGCGGGTCGCCTACGGTCTCGGCCACGTCGAGTTCCTCGGTGCCGCCCGGATCTGCCGGAGTGGGCAACGGGCCGAGGTCGACGGGATGGGACTGACTGTGGACGGCGGCCGCGCTCACCGCGTCCGCCGCGAGCGAGAGCAGGTCGACCCGTTCTTTTCGGTAGGAGGGTTCGCGGTCCAGGGTGGCGAGCAGTTGGAGGTCGTCGACGAGCAGGCTCATGCGCTCCGCGTTCTGCGCGATGAACCGGTTGGCCTCCCGCAGCTCACGCTCCGGGCGCCGCTCCGGACGCAGCGCGAGCTGGGCGTAGCCCTGGATGGCGGTGAGCGGAGTGCGCAGTTCGTGCCCGGCGTCCGCGACGAACCGGCGCAACCGTGCCTCGGAAGCCTCTCGGGCCAGCAGGGCGGTCTGCAGTTTGTCGAGCATGGAGTTCAGCACCCGGCCGAGCCGTCCGATCTCGGTGCGCGGGTCGGTGTCCGGCAGCCGCAGGTCGAGCCGGCCCGCGGTGATGTCCTGGGCAGTACGTTCCGTCCTGGTCAGTGGCAGCAGCCCCAGCCTGACCACCCACCGGCCCAGGGCGAGCAGGCCGGCGATCGTGACAGCGAGCAGCACGGCGTTCAGCCACAACAGCTTCGAGGTGGCGCCGTCGACGGTGTCGAGCGGCAGGGCGACCACCGCGCTCATGCCGTCCGGGCCGGGATTGACCAACACCCGCCAGCGGCCGTCACCGCTGACGGCGGACACGGTTTCCGGGTGCCCGTCCCGCAAGCCGAGGTCCTGCGCCTGATCGGCCAGCCGAGGCCCCGGCTTTGCCTCCGTGCCGAGGGAGTTGTTCAGGCGATGCCCGGAGGAGTCGTAGAAGTAGACGTGGAAATCCGACGGCAGTACGTCCGGGCGCTCGGCCGGCGCGGGGAAAGCGCCACGGAGGGCGTCGTAGAAGGCCGGGGCCGGGGGGTGGAACTCCACCAGCTGCTGGTCGACGCGATCGAGCAGCCAGGAGCGGAGCACCACGTAGCCGATGGCCTGGGAGATCAGGACCGCCGCCGTGGCAAGGACAGTGACACCGAGGATCAGTCGTCGTCGCAGTGAGCCGGGCGGCCGGGGCAGGCGGGGGATCACTCCTCCGGCATCCCCTCGTGCTCGCGGGGCAGCCGCAGGCAGTAGCCGACGCCGCGCACGGTCTGGATGAGCGGCGGCTCGAAGCAGTCGATCTTCCTGCGCAGGTAGCGGACGTACGTCTCGATGATCCTGGCGTCACCGGCGAAGTCGTAGCTCCAGACGTGGTCGAGGATCTGGACCTTGCTCACCACCTGGCCGGCGTTGGACAGGAGGTAGGCCAGGAGCTTGAACTCGGTCGGGGACAGGGCGATGTACTGTCCCGCGCGGTGCACCTCGTGAGCGCCCTCGTCGAGTTCGAGGTCGGCGTAGCGCAGGACGCTCGGTGGTGGCAGTGCCGCGTCCACCGGTGCCGTGCGGCGCAGGATGGCCTCGATGCGCAGCAGCACCTCCTCGATGCTGAACGGTTTGGAGACGTAGTCGTCCCCGCCGACGCTCAGGCCCTGGATGCGGTCGTCGGTGCCGGTGCGGGCGGTCAGGAACAGGATCGGACACTCGTCACCCGCCGCCCGCAGCCTGCGGGTCACCTCGAAGCCGTCCAGGTCCGGCAGCATCACGTCGAGCAGCACCAGGTGCGGTCGCAGGCGTTCGACCTCGACGAGGGCGGACTGTCCGGTGTCGGTGCTGCTCACCTCGTACCCGGTCAGGCGGAGCGTCGCCTCCAGCAGGGTGCGGATGCTGGGCTCGTCCTCGACCACGAGAAGCCGATGTCGAGGACGAGTCGTTGCGGACTGCTCGGTCATGACGTGATGCTGGTCCGTTCTCCCGGGTGGTCCCCGTTGCTCCGGCGTCGCCTATTTGGCGGCGCAGTCGTAGAGCACGTCGGCTCCTGCTCCGAAGCCCATCGCGCTACCGCTGCTCTCCTTCGACGACGTGCCGCCGTACGCCGATGCCGGAACCTTGGTGCAGTTGTCGGCGATCCAGTCGGAACGCTGCTTGCTGTAGTTAGCCGACCCGGTCATGCCCGGCCTGCCGCCGCTGTTCCTGTCGGAGCCCAGGACATAGCGTAGTTCCCCGCTCTTCGTCCACTCCTTCAACTCGTCCACCGACGGCGCGTTGTCGCCGCTGGTGAAACCGCCCATGCCGATGACGGTCTCGTCGGAGCCCAGGATGAAGGAGCTGGCCGCCATGGCACCGCCTTCGACGGCGAGCTTGATGCGGGCCTGGGGTGCGTGCTCCACGGCGTAGTCGAGGATCTTGCGCTGCTCGCTGGTGAGTTCCCCGCCCCCGAAGCCACCGCGTCCGCTGGGGGCCTTCCCGGAACCGCCGCCGGGGAACGACGGCATGCCGCTGTCTCCCGAAGTCGAGCCTCCGGACATGCCGGGCATGCCGTTCGCTCCCCCTGTGGGCATACCGGACGGCATGCCTGACGGCATTCCCGAAGGAACATCGCCGGAGGAGGGCTGGCCGGACTGTCCCGAAGGGGCGTCACCACCAGGGAAGCCCGACGGCATCCCCGACGACGGAAGGTCGCCGTCGTTCCCGCTCTGCCGGGGCATCCGGCCGCCCCCGCCGAACGTCATCGGACCGGCCGTCGGGTTGGAGCCGCCCATCGCGGATGTCGAGCCCGGTACGCTGACCGCCCACGCTCCCGGGGCCACCAGGACCGACGCGACGGCGGCACCCACGGCGACCGTCAGCAGCCGGCCGCGCCGCCGCGCGAGGAGCAGCAGGACGACCGCGGCGCAGCCGAGCAGCAGGACCGGCCATACCAGCCAGCCGTTCCAGTCGGAGTCGCGGCGGACCACTGCCACGGCCCAGACCGCGCTGACCACGACCGCGGCCACGCCCACCAGGGGCGCCCAGCGCACGCCGGCACGGTGGACACGGACCAGGGTGGCGGTCAGTCCGCCGCACAGGGCGGCGATCGCCGGAGCGAGTTGGGTGGTGTAGTAGGGGTGGAAGATGCCCTTCTGTGTCGAGTACACGGCCGCGCAGACCACCAGCCAGGTTCCCCACAGCAGCCAGCCGGAGGCCGGCAGCAGGGCGTCGGCGGACAGCGTGCCGCGTCGGCGCATCACCACGCCGGCCAGGGCGACGGTCAAGGCCAGTGCGCTGACCGGCAGCAGCCAGCTGATCTGGCCGCCCACCTGCGCGTTGAACAACCGGCCCAGGCCGGACGCGCCACCGAACCCGCCGCCGAACCCGCCCATGGTCTGGGACGACCCGTCGCTCGAGCCGAAGACCCGGCCCAGCCCGTTGTAGCCGATGACGAGATCCCAGGCCGAGCCGTCCTTGCTGCCGCCGATGTAGGGGCGGTCGCCCGGCCACAGGGCGACCATGGCGACCCACCACAAGGAGGACGCCGCCAGGATGGCCCCCGCGCCCAGCAGACGCCGCACTCGCGGTATCCAGGGGCCGCTTCCTCCCACGAGCCAGGCGAGAGTGAACGCGGGAATGACCATCCAGGCGGCGAGCATTTTGGTGAGGAATCCGCACCCGATCAGGAAGCCGCTCGCACACAGCCACCAGGTCTCGGTCCTGCCCTCGGCCTGCAACGCGCGGGTGAGCGCGTACGCCGCGGACACCAGCAGCAGGACGAGCAGCGTGTCGGGGTTGTTGTCCCGGTTGATGGCCACGGTGATGGGCGTGAGAGTGAGCACCAGAGCGGCGACCAGCGCCGCCCCCTCCCCCGCCCAGCGCCGCACGGTGCGGTGCAGGACGAGGACCGCGGCCACGCCCTCGATCATCTGCGGCAGCACCAGCGCCCAGCCGTGCAGCCCGAAGATCTTGCTGCTGATCACCTGCGGCCACAGCGCGGCCGGCGGTTTGTCGACCGTGACCACCCCGGCCGGGTCGTACGAGCCGAAGAGGAAGTTGGTCCAGCCCTTCCCCATCGATTTCACGGCCGCGGAGTAATAGCTGTTGGCCCATTCCAGAGAGCCCAGTGACCAGCCGTACAGGACGGCCGCGAGCACGAGGATCGCTCCGAGTGCGGCCGGTGCAGCCCAGGCAGGCAGCGAGCGGACGAACGCAGGCGAATCGTCGGGTGTTGAGGCGGCCGTTACGGGCTTGAGGTGCGTGGGATTGCTCATGTCGGAAGTCGCTCTCGTCAACGGGTACGGCGGGGGGCGCTGGTGAAGACGGCCAGCCGCAGCACGGCGAAGCGCACGCAGGTGACCACCACGGATGCCGTGGCGAGGACCGCGGTCTCAGCGGCTGTCGAGGCCCCGGGATCGAGCCACTTGAACCACAGCACCGCGCCGGAGGTGACCAGGTACCCCAGGACGAACAGGCCCCCGGCGCCCAAGTGCGCTCGCGCGGGCGGAGCAGTGGAGTACCGGAAGGTGAGGCGTCGGTTCGCCTCCGTGTTGAGGACGGCGAGGACGAACAGCGAGACCAGGTTGGCGACGGCCGGGCTCCACCAACCGCGCAGCAGCCAGTAAAGCAGCGCCTGCCCGACCGTGGAGACGACACCGATCGCCAGGAAGCAGCCGACCTCCCACGACAACGCGCCACGCCGGGTGGTGGGTGCGAGGACCGCGTCGGGGTGCTCGGCGGCCGGTGCGGGGCGAGACGGTACGTCGACCCGGGCGCCGCCGGATGCCTTGAGCCGCGTCATCCGCCACAGCCCGCGCAGGTCGTCCGTGGCGGTGCCCACAATGTCCACCCGGGTGTCCACGTCCTCGACCCAGTCGACGGGGACCTCGTGGACCCGCAGTCCGTTGTGCTCGGCGAGCAGCAGCAGCTCGGTGTCGAAGAACCACGCGTCATCGCGGGCCACCTGCAACAAGGGCCGCAGCACCTCGGTGCGGGCCGCCTTGAATCCGCATTGGGCGTCGGTGAACCGGACGCCGTGCGTGAGCCGGATGATGCCGTTGTAGCAGCGGGAGATGAACTCGCGGCGCGGGCCGCGCACCGTGCGCGACCCAGGTGCCAGCCGGGAACCGATGGCGAGGTCCGAGTGACCGCTGGCCAGGGGGGCGACCAGCGGCAGCAGCCCGTCGAGGCCGGTGGACAGGTCCACGTCCATGTACGCGACGATGTCCGCGTCGCTGGCGCCCCAGACGGTGCGCAGGGCGAGCCCGCGGCCCTTGCGGTCGAGGTGGACGACGCCGACGCCCGGCAGTTCGTCGGCGAGGCGACGGGCGGTGGCGAGGGTCTCGTCGGTGCTGGCGTTGTCGGCGACCGTGATCCGCCAGGGGAAGGGGAAGTCCGCCGCCAGTCGGGCGTGGAGTGTGCGCAGGCAGCCGGGCAGGGCGCGTTCCTCGTTGTAGACCGGAACGACGATGTCGACCGTCGCGGTACCGGCCTGTGCATGAAGGGACCGCTCGACCTGCTGGAACGGGGCCAAGCGCTCCGGGCGGGCAGTGGTCTCGGTGAGATGGGGGGTGGGAGTCATGGCTTCCTCAGGCGTGAGGGGACGGCAGACTGCGGCTCTGAGGCCCAGGTCCGGGCCGCGGCCTCACTGTTGCCGCCCCGCCTGTGGAGGCGGGGAAAGAACGCTGAGAACTGACAGAGAGTCAGATCTATGGCCGAAAGCACTCCCACGGTTCACTGCGAACCCGACCGCACCACGGAGTTCCTGAGTTCCCCGACACCCTTGATCTCGGTGACCATGTCCACACCGGGGTACAGAAGGACCTCGGGTTCGCGTCCAGTGCCTGGTCCGGCCGGCCTGCCCGTCGTGATCAGGTCTCCGGGCAGCAGCGTGACTACGGTGCTGACATGGGCGATGACGGTGGCTACGTCGAAGATCAGCTGCGAGGTGTTCGCCTTCTGGCGGACCCGTCCGTCGATGACACAGCTCATCGTCAGACCCCGGCCGCCCGTCGGCACGTCGTCGGTGGTGACCATGGCGGGTCCCACCAGGGTGACGTCCGTGGACAGTCCCGACGCCGGGGCGCTTCCCGAGTCGCTCCGCGCGGCGACGCCGTTGACGACGGTGTAGCCCGCGACATGGCGCAGCGCCGTCCGGGCCGTGACCTCACGGGTCCGGCACCCGATCACCAGGCCCAACTCCACGCCCCAGTCCACGTCCCGGCCCTCGGCCGACAGGCAGATGGCGTCGCGGGCACCTGCAACGCCCTGGCCGCCTTGCCGCACGGAGAACACCGGAACGGTGGGGAAGGAGGTGCCCGTCTCCCGTACCCGTGCGGCGTAGTTGGGTCCCACACGAACGATCTTGCTCGGCCGGGTGATGAGGGGCGCGTAGGAGATGTCGTCCAGCCTGCGGCGTTCACCGGTTTCCTCAGCGGCTGGTTCCCGCCAGTCGGCGCCGGAGGCGACCAGCGCCCCGACGTCCGGGTAGGGCAGCACCACGCAGTGTTTCTTCTGCAGACGTGCGGCGGCTGTACGGCCTTGTCCCAGTCGTACGGTGCTGAGCTTCACCGGTGGCACTCCTTTTGTAGCGATGCGGCCCTATACGCAGGTGTGGAGAGCCGGGGCAGCCGTCGCCGCAGCGGCGGGCTGATACGGCAGGAGCAGACGGAATGTGCAGCCTTCACCTGGCCTGGCCTCGAGTTCCAGACGGCCGCCGTTGGCCTCGGCGGCGCCGGCGGCGATCGCGAGCCCCAGGCCGGACCCCGCTGCCGCGGCCCGCTCGGTCGAATCGACGCGGTAGAACCGCTCGAACACCCGCCGCGCGTGCGACTCGGCAAGGCCGGCCCCGTCATCGGCGACCTCGACGACACAGACCCGAGTACCGGGTATGAGCGGAGCGTTGGCGCTGGTACGGCCCGGTCCCGTCGTGCCCGGCCCGTGTGGGCGGACTCGAAGGGTGCCGACACGCACCTGGATGTGTGTCCCGGTCGGAGTGTGGACGCACGCATTGGTGAGCAGATTCGACAGGATCTGCGCCAGCTGATGCGGGTCGCCGACGGCGTCGACGACGTCCAACTCGTTCACGCGGGCGTCGTCCTCGGGGTCGGCGAGAGTGCCAAGGCCGATGCTGCGCCCAGGGTGTCGCACGGCGACGGCAGCGATACCGTCGGCCACGAGAGAGAGGAGGTCGACCGGTTGCCACCGCGTCGCGGGTACCTCACCGAGCCTGGCCAGTTGGGACAGGCTCTCGATGAGACGGCTCATCCGGTCGGCGTTCCGCACGATCAGCTGCTGCGCCTCCTGGCGTCGCTCCAGGCTCATCTCCGGCTCCTGCACCAGGAGTTCGGCGAAGCCCTGCAGAGACGTGAGGGGAGTTCGCAGTTCATGGCCGACGTCCGCCAGGAAGTGGCGCAGCCGTTGCTCCGACGCCTCGGTGCGACGCAGCGCGGTGCGCAGCCGGTCGAGCATCGTGTTCAGGGCACGGCTGAGGTGGCCGACCTCGGTGACCGCATGCCGGTCCGAAACGCTCAGTTCCAACTCACCTTCGGCGATGCGCCTGGCAGTGCGTTCGACTCCGACCAGCGGCCGCAGCCCCAGCCGCACAGCGAGGGTGCCGAAGAGGACGACCCCCGCTGCGACGGCCACCCCGACAGCGAGGCTGAACCACAGCATCCGGGAGGTCGCCTCGTCCACCTCCTTCAGAGGCAGCGCCACCACGACCCGGGTGCCGTCGGTGCCGGTCCGGGCGATCACCCGCCAGGTACTGCCGCCGTCGGTTGCGGCGACCGTGGCGGGTCGGCCGTTCTTGAGGCCGAGTTCCGCCTCCGACTTCGGGAGTCGCGGCCCGGCACTGCCCCCGTCGCCGCTCAGCGACATGGCAATCCGGTGGCCGCCTCTGTCGTAGAAGTACACCCGGTAGTCCGAAGGGAGGCCGCCCGTCCTGGCGGACGCCCCTGACGCCGTCCGGCCGTCGGCCACGTCCTTGTAAAGCTGGGGCACCAGCTGGAAACGGCTCAGTCGCCCGTCGACCTGGTCCGTCAGCCAGGAGTGGAGCAGGGCGAGCCCTGCCGCCTGACAGAGCAGAACCGCCGAGGTGGCCAGCAGCGTGACGCCGAGCACCAGGCGGGCGCGCAGCGAGCGCGGTTTCAGCCGGCGCAGCCACCGCCTCACAGCGCCGCCGCCCCCGGTCCGGGGCGTGCGGCCCGCAGGCAGTAGCCGACACCGCGGACCGTCTGGATGAGCTGGGGTTCGAACCGGTCTATCTTGCGCCGCAGGTTGCGTACGTAGGTGTCGACGATGCGGGCGTCACCGGCGAAGTCGTAGTGCCAGACCTCGGACAGGATCTCCTTCTTGCCCACCACGCGTTCCGGCTGCGCAAGCAGGCAGACCAGGAGCCGGAACTCGGTGGGCGACAGCTGGATGGGCAGCCCGGCCCGGCGCACCTCGTGGGTCTGCTGGTCCAGCTCCAGATCCTCGTACCGCAGCGGCGGCCTCCTGGTCCCGCCGCTTGGTGGCATGTCGCTGCGCCGCAGGATGGCACGGATGCGCAGCAGCACCTCCTGCACGTGGAACGGCTTGGTGACGTAGTCGTCGCCGCCGGAGCTGAGGCCGATGATGCGGTCCTCGACGTCCGTACGCGCCGTCAGGAACAGCACCGGCGTATAGACGCCCTCAGCCCGCAGATGACGGGTCACCGCGAAGCCGTCGATGTCCGGAAGGCCGACGTCCAGCACGATCAGGTCGGGTTGGCCGCGACCGGCCTCGAACATGGCGGTCTGACCTGTGTCGGCGGTGCTCACGGAGTAACCGGCGGCGTGCAGAGCGGAGGTGAGCAAGGTGCGGATGCTGGGGTCGTCCTCGACGACGAGCACATTGTGTGGAGGTGGCGCGGGCGCCGACGGCGCGACGGGCATAGACCTTCCTTTGCTGGTGAGGCGTTCGCGGTGCGCCGAGCGCCCGGACGGCGCCCCACGGGGACTGCCGTCCGGGCGCCGGGGATCAGCCGGTCACCTCCTTGTTCTTGGCCAGCGCCGCGGTACGGTCGGTGACCGTCTTGCGCAGCTTCTCGACGGCGGAGTCCAGCTCCTTGCCGTCGGCACCGGCCTTCCCCGCCTGTTCGGCGATGGCGTTCAGCGCCTTCAGTGCGGTCCCGGAGCCGTAGAACTTCTGGTACAGCTCCTTGTACGCCTTCTTGTAGACGGGGTCGAAGGTGTCCGAGTCCAGGAAGCGCTCCTTCAGCGGGTGGCCGATCATGCCGGCGAACCCACCGCCTTCGCCCTCACCGCCCTGACCGCCTTGGCCGTTCTGACCGCCCGGCAGACCGGAAGGCATTTCGGACGGCATGCCTTCCGGCAGATTCTCGGGCATCCCCGAAGGCATCCCTTCAGGCATTCCTTCAGGCATTCCTTCGGGCATTCCTGACGGCATCCCGGAGGGCATGTTCTGCGCGGCTTGGCCACCTGTGCCCTGGCCGCCCCGGCTGCTCTGCCCAGTGGCACCTCCAGCGCCACCACCGAAGGCACCGCCCATGCCCGTGTCGTCGTCCGGGCCCGAGGTCGCATCGCCGGTGAAGGTGAAGTTGTAGTCCCATCCCAGGACCGAGAACTTCTTGGTGTCCAGGTCGTACCACAGCAGATAGTTCTTGCCGGGTCCGGCCATGTCGTCGAAGTTCATGAGCAGGTTCTGCGCGGCGAGATACGTCGCCAAGGACTCGACGTCCACGTGCTGGTCGAGTTCCTTCTCGAACTCCTCGTCCGACGCCTCGTTCGCCCACTTGATGAGCTTCATGACCGGCTCCAGGTCCTGACTGCCCACCTTGTTGAGCTGCTCGAACGACTCCTCGTAGTCGGTCGGGTCGTCGCCCTTGTACTCGAAGCTGCCGCCGGCCCGCGCCTTGTAGAGCACGCCGTTCCCGTCAGCGACGGACTCCGCGTACTCCGTGTCCGGGCTCTCGACCATCAACCGGGCGGCGACCGGACGGTTGTTGACCTTCACCGACGTGAAGGCGTACCGCTCGTTCTTCTGACCGGTGGTGTCCGTCAGGCTCAGCGCGAGGGCCTCGTTCACCGGCACCTGGCCGTTGCTTCCGGGGCGCAGCGAGATCTCCCGCTCGCCCTGATAGGCGCGGCCCTCGACGAACTCGTCGATCTTGATGAGCCAGGGCAGTTCCTCGGGCTTCTTCTCGGACAGGTTGTAGTTGGTCATCAGGCCCCCCATGCCGCCGGCCCCGCCGGGACCGCGGCCATTGGCCTGGCCGCGGTCCCGGCCCCCGGTGGCGCCGTCCTGCTGCGCCTCCGGGGCGCCCTGCTCGGCGCCTTCGGGCATGGTCCGGCCGCCACCGGGCCTGCCCCGGCCGCTTCCGCGCAGGGACGACAGTGTGGAGTTGCCCTTGAGGCGGATTCCAACGTCCTCGAGGTAGACCCCGTCGATGGTGAGGTCGGCCTCGATGTAGTCCTTGGTCCCGTCCTCGCGGAACTCCTTCATCATCTTCGTGAAGTCGGTCTGGTCGTACTCCAGTTGGATGGAGTGGGAGACCGAGGTGTCGTACAGGTCGACCGTGCCCTCGACGTTCTGTGTGATGGCGTCAGCCTCCACGCGGGAGGAGGAGGTGACGTACGGCGAGATTCGGGCGTCGCCGAAGAAGTAGACCATCACCGCCAGTCCCGCGCAGAGGGCGCCGGCGGACTTCCAGTGGTGCCGCAGCCGTACGGGTACCCGGTCCCGCATCCGCCGCGGCCTGCGCACAGCGGCCGTGGGGGCCGCCTCGCTGCCGCCGGCCATCACAGGTCGGTCGAGTCGTAACCGGTCAGCACCGTCACCCGCTGGCCCGATGTCCGCTCCTGCAGCGCGGCCACCAGGTCGCCGGGCTCGGTGCCCTTCTTCATGCGCACCGTGTAGAACACCTCGGTCAGCGCGCCGCCGCGGATCGTCTCGGTGCTCACAAGCTCGAACTCGCTGGTGTACTTGATCAGTACGTCACCGATGACGGGGCCGTAGTCTTCACCGGCCGGCACCTGGACCTTGACGACCTGCCGCTGCACGTTGAGGGCGAACCAGTTGAACTTGAACATGACGAGCATGACGGCGCAGATCACCACGGCGCCGACCGCAGCCAGCGTGTAGAAGCGGGCGCCGCAGGCCATGCCGATCGCCATGGCCAGGAAGATGAAGCCGACGTCTCGTGTCTCCTTGACCGCGTTCCGGAACCGGACCACGGACAACGCACCGACCAGGGAGAACGCCCGCGCCAGGTTGGACCCGACGACGAGCATGATCAGCGCGACGACCATGCCCACGATGACGAGCGTCTGGACGTAGGACTGGCTGTAGGAGACGTTGCGGTGCGTGTACCGGTACACGTAACCGATCAACGTGCTCAGGACGAACGACAGCGCCATGGCCACGACGACATCGGCAACGCTGAACGTGCCGCTGAGTTCCTGCAGATCGAAGTTCACTGTGCTCCTGCTTTCAAGGGCGCCTGACGCGCCGACGGCTGCTCGGACAGCCCGTTCGTGGTGGGGGTGTGAGGCGATGGATGGTCGGCCTCGTGGACGTGGAAGATGGACCGGGGCGCGAGCCCGAACGCCTCGATGGACTGCACATACTTGGAGACCCGGATGAGGCTGAGGTTGCGGCGGGCCGCCAGGTCCGTGATCCAGTACGGGGTGCGCTCGTTGACCTTGATCTCCATCACCGACAGGTGCGGCGGGATGGTGAAGCGGTTCTCCGGGTTCTGCGTGCCGAAGTGGAAGTCCCGGTCCCGGCCGCGGATGCGCCGGTCGAAGGTCACCCGCAGCCCGGTGTCCGCGGCCCGGCCGACCAGCGCCTCGCGCTGATAGCCGGTGATCGCTGTCGGCTGCAGATTCAGTCGTACGACGAGTTCGAGCACCTCCTGGATGAAGGCGCTTTCCCTGGCGGAGTGCTCCACCATCTCCCGGCCGTCGCACAACTGCCGGGCGACGCCGTACGGGAGGGTGATACGGCGCTTCTGTGTGACCCGGTTGACCCGCTGCTTGATCTCCACACACACCGGGGACTCGTCGGTCACCCCGTCCAGGTTCCCGTAGTGGCGGACGCGCAGCTTGCGCCGGAACTTCAGGCCCTCGATCTTCTCCCAGTAGAACCGCAGCTGCGGGGTGTCGTAGTACAGGCTCCACACCCCGTACCCGCCGACCGGGCTGTTCAGATCGCGGTCCATCCGCTCGGCCAGCTCGTCCCGGATCTCGGCCGCCTCCTCGACCGGAACGAGGTACTTGAGCTCGAACCGGTTGAACGAGTGCAGCCTGCTGGCCACGTGCAACGGCTGTTCCTCTGCCGGGGGCTGCTCCTCCCCCCGGCTCTCGGATTTCCGCCACGTGGTCACCGGTAGTGCCACCATGCGCCTCCTTCGTCGTACGGCCCGATCGGGCGACGCAGGACACAAAACCGGTGGGATGTGAGAAGCAGCTGAGAATTGCGAGGTAATTCCAGGAGTACTCAAGGTGACCAGTAGATGAACTGCGCGCGTTGACGCGGCGTCCTCACGGTCCGGGACAGCTCTGGTCGGTTTTGGTGGATGGTCCGTAGGGCGGCGGCGCTGACCGCCTGCAGTGCGGTGGGCCGACCCAGCGACGGCCGGTATCGGTCTCGGGTGCCCAGGGGGTTGATGCCGCGGGCAGTTCGGGGCGGGCTTCGGTCACGTCCCTCTCAGGACACCGTTGGCGAATTCGGCGGTGGTCGCCAAATGACCTTGCGGTGGCGGGATGATGGCCGGATCGGCGTGGGGGCGCGAGCGTGAGGTGATCGAGATGTCGCTGCGTCCACGTCTGCCGGGCGAGGTTCCGGCCCAGACCGCCGAGGTGGCCCGGCTGGCCTTTCCCAAGGGCTGTCTGTGCATGCGGATCCGGGAGGCGCTCGGGCCGCTGTTCGCCGACGAGGACTTCGTGGGAGCTGTTCCCACAACGTGGTCAACCCGCCTGGCCGCCACATCAGTTGGCGCTCGTGTCGGTGCTGCAGTTCGTGGAGGGCCTGTCGGATCGCCAGGGGGCCGCTACCGTGCGCGGCGCATCGACTGGAAGTTTCTTCTGGGGCTGGAGTTAACCGATCCCGAGTTCGACCATTCCGTGCTGAGCGAGTTCCGCGACCGTCTGGTGGCCGACCGGGCGCCGCGGCGTCTGCTGGAGCTGGTCCTGGAGCGGTTGCACGTACGCGGTGAAGGACGACGAGAGCTGCTGACGGCACACCGCCTCCTGTCCCCGGCTCGCGTCCGCGCGCGGCCGGGCGCCGGCATCCGCAGCCACAACCCAGACACGCAGCCTTCACTCGACACACGATCTCGCAGGATGCCGCACCGTGCGCCGAACCACTGGGGGGAACCATGCGCCGCACCGCGACCGCACTCGCCACCGTCCTTCTGCTCACCACGGCCGTCGCCAGCTGCTCAATGGACGACGGTGTCGATTCCAAGAGCGCGCCGACCAAGACTGCCGCTTCCACCGCAGCGAAGCAGCCCGAGAAGCTGGAGCCGATCTACAGCCCCAAGCTAGAAACCGCCGCAGGCAAGGACGCAGAGTCGACGAGCGCCTGCCAGCTACCCTCGAGCAATGCCTGCGCCCGCTACGTCGCCGACATCATGGACGTTGTCCGTGAACTGCAGGCCGCAATCAACGACTCCGGCCGACCGTACGAGGCAACCACCGAGCAGATCACGAAGATGACGGACGCGGGGTCGGAGTACGTGGCGAATGGGTGCCACGGCGACCCTACTGCTGACGATCCGAACTCCCAGTGCCATGGGGCAGTTGCAGTGACCGTCGGCGCGACCACGCTGGGGATGACGCTGCTCACCGACGAGGCAGGCCTTTAGGACATGCCATGTCTGCGCGGCAGATCACTGATGTGGCGCCAACCGCACCGCGCGCACCGTGGATGAGGCCGCTGAGTGGCCGATCTCCCACCCACGGTGCCTTCGTGTCGTTGTACCGATCCCGGACCAGGCTGCTTAACCGAGAGACACCTTCGCGAAGGGCTCCCACTCGTACATCTGGTTGTCTCGGTGGATCACGATCAGTCCCGCGCTGGAGATACGTGCCTGTGCCGGCGTGAGGTTGAGGTCGTCGAGGATCTGCGCGATCGGCTGTGCGGGGGCGTCTCCGGCGCTGTAGGCCACAGAGACGTGAGGGGTGAAGCCTTCGGCCTTCTCCGGAACATCTCCAAGGACATCACCGATGGCCTCCCGGATGGCACTTCGGACGGCCCGGACTGGGCTGTCGGGGTGGACATGCAGCAGCACCGCTTCGGGGTCCAGCACCTCCGGGCCGATCCGTAGATCGAAGGCCGGTACGACGGCCAGGCGGGTGTGTGTTTCCTCCACGATGGAGTTAACGTGCTGCTCTTTGGTCTCGCCTACGAAACCGATGCCCTGCATGGTGAGGTGCAGCCACTGGTCGGGGATCGGGGTGAGGATGTCTCCGAGAGGCGCGAGCGCGGACCGGTACTCGGTGGCAAGCCGGTGCACGTCGTCCTGGCCCTCGAACGACAGATGCCGGGTGTAGAAGCGGCGGCCCACCCTCCAGCCGGGCCGCCACCACCAGTGGTTCCGCATGGTCTCAGGTTGCGTCGTCATTGAGGTCTTCTCAGCAACACAACGGTTGCGGTGCGTGATGCCGTACCGGCTGGCAGGTCGGTGAGAGGCTTCACGTGTCGTCCAGCACCACCTACACCCACCACTCGCAAACCGCGGGCCGTGCACGATCCGGGCAAGGTCCTGCTGGATGCGACCCTGGCCATCGCACTCGGCGGCGCCTGCCTGGCCGACGTCGGCATGCCACGGGCCGAGCCGGGCGTGTTCGGCCCAGTGGCTTCCGATCCGACGGTCTCCCGGTTGATCGACACCCTCGCCGCTTCGGGCGAGAAGGCGCTGACCGCGATCCGCGCCGCACGTTCCGAAGTCCGCAAAAGAGTCTGGGAGTTGGCTGGCGAACAGGCTCCGGATGCCGGCGGGCAGGTGATCGTGGACCTGGACGGGGTCCTGGCCGTCGCGCACTCGGACAAGCAGGACGCCGCCCCGACTTGGAAGAAGACCTACGGCCACCACCCGCTCATGGGGTTCGTCGACCACGGCCCGGAAGGACCGGAGAACCCGTCGCGGCTCTCCTGCGCCCAGGCAACGCGGGCTCGAACACGGCCGCCGACCACATCACCGCCACCCGCCTCGCCCTCGCTCAACTACCAGGGAAGTACCGGCGAGGGCAGCGGACGCTGGTCCGCTGCGACTCCGGTGGCGGCACCCATGAGTTCGTGGCCTGGCTCGCCCAGCGCGGACGCTGGCTGTCCTACTCAGTCGGCATGGTGATTACCGAGGCCGTCCACCAGCACGTCCTGGAGATCCCCGCATCGGCCTGGACCCCGGCCGTCGAGACAAGCGGCGAAGTCCGTGACGGGCCTGGGTCGCCGAACTCACCGGTGACCTGCTCGACGGTTGGGCGAAAGGCATGGGGTTGATCGTCCTCAAGGAACGGCCGCACAGCCCAGTTGAGAATCACGGACGCCGACGGCATGCGGATCACGTGCTTCGCCACCAACACCCCCGACCGGCCGATCGCCGAACTCGAACTGCGTCACCGGCTGCGGGCCCGCGCGGAGGACCGCATCCGGGCCGCACGTTCGACCGGCCTGCGGAACCTCCCCTTGCACGACACCGCGCAGAACAGGGTCTGGCTGGAGACAGTGCCCGTGCTCGCCCTGACCGGGCAAGCCCGCCTCTGGGAACCGCGCCGCCTGCGGCTCCGCCTGTTCTCCGCGGCCGGTCAGCTCGTCACCACCGGCAGACGCCGCATCCTCCGCCTCGTCCACCACTGGCCCTGGACCCGCGAGATCACAGACGCCCTCGAACGGCTTGCACTCCTGCCGAACCCCGGCTGACCGTCGGACTCACCTGTCCCTACGAGAATGGCGATCGGCGTACGACTCGAGACACCTACCCGTACGGTCCGCATCGTGATCCGTCTCGTACGTACCCACCTTGCATTCACCTTTCGTCAAGGCTTACGTCGCAAATGGCCTCCGCCTTGTGCGTCACGAATGCTCACGTCGGCCGGGAGTGAAGGCAACCGGCAGGGCTTGGTAGCCGCGCGTGAAGGATGAGCCACTGAACTCACACGTGTCTTCATTTGCGATCCGGTAATCCGGAAGGCGCCGAAGTACCTCCGAAAAACCTACGCGAAGCTCGAGCCGCGCGAGGGGCGCACCGAGACAGCGATGCGTGCCGAAGCCGAACCCGAGGTGCCGATTTGGCTCACGATCGATGATGCATTTCCCGGCATCCGCGAACTCATTTTCATCGCGATTTGCTGCCGCATAGTTCACGATGACAGCGTCACCTCGCTTGAAGCCGTACCCGCAGATTTCGACGTCCGCCGTGATGTACCTCGGCAAGCCGTGTACTGAACCCGAATATCGAACGAACTCTTCTACCGCGGCGGGCAGGAGTGAAGGATCCGCGACCAGGCGACTCCGCTCGGCGGGATGATGCGCCAGCCAGTAGTAGGCGGCGGAAAGCGCGTTCGATGTCGTTTCCAGGCTGGCTGCGACCAGTAGTGTCGCGTTGGCCATTCTCTCGCCCACTGTCAGCGGGCGCCCGCCGATCTCGGAATTGAGCAGGCCGTCGATGATGTCATCACGCGGAGGTTGGCCCACGCGCTCCTTCAGCACATCGGCGATGAGCTCGAAGACTCTAGCGGCACTTTGGTCTCGCTCGGCCGCGTCCGACGCGAGCAAACTTGCGCCCTGGGCCGCCAGCGCCTCGCCGAGCAGCTCGGCCGGGAAGCCAAGGAACTCAGCGAACAAGATCTCGCTCGGCAGTTTCCACGAAAAATCCGCGAGGTCGCCCTTGCCTTCCTCGATGAACTCGTCGATGAGCCTGTTCGCCACCGCTCGAACTTTTGGCTCGAGCGCGACCATCCGCTCAGGAGTGAAGGACGGACTCAATACCTTTCGAAGCTCCTTCTGAACCGGCGGATCAGTACTGATGGGGGTCGCACTGTCGTCGACCGGGAGGTCCGACCGGCGCTCGATCTCGGAAAGATTGTCGAACGCCTTTCGCGGATCGTTCGATACGCGCCGCCAATCCTTCAGAAGCTGGTGGCACTCCGCATAGCCAATCACCTGAAGTGTTTCTTTGAAGCGCCCGCTGAAGTCGAGCTGGTCAGTGGGAACAATAGCGCCGATCGTCCGCATTGCCTCGTAGACCTTGTACACCAGTTCGGGGTCGTCAAAGGCGGTGTCGCGAATATCAAAATGCTTAACGTGTTCGTCTATCGACTTCGTCACGTCCATCCACCCTTCCTGTACGCGCTGCCGGCGGCAAGAGTCCACGGCCGCGCTCAAGGAGTACCACTGTGGTACGGACGCAACGAGTGGAATGAACTCCGGAGTTCATTCCCCTGGTTCAGGGTGATCTGCCCGGCTATAGAGGCCTCCCCCGGTTGCGTCCATGGAGATGGTGTAGAAGTCGCAGGTCTCGGCGCTGGCCCGCCACCTCGACGAACAAGTCGCAGCCTTCCGCAACCGACCGCTGGACCAACCTCGATTCGGCAGCGGCCTGATTGGTCCCGCTGATCCGGTGTCTCGTGCCGGCAGCGGTAGGTCGTGGGCAGCGAGATGCCGTTGTCGCGGGCCAGCTGGACCAGACGCGCGCCGTCGACGGACCAGCGCAGCACCAGCACGGCCTGCTTGAAGACACCCGGCACCCGTGTGCCCCTGCGGGTTCCCAGCCGGGCGCGGTGGCCGCGCAGCAGCATCGCGAGATGCCCGGCAGTCTCTCTGCGGACATCGAGGACAGCGGTGCAGGTGATACTGGACGGCACGTGAAGCCTCTGGCTGTACGGAACGTGATCTTGGCAGACCCGTTCCTACCAGGGGCTTCACACGTGTCTGACGCCGGGGCACCATCCCGCGCACGCACAGGCGATCACGCACCGCAACCATCACGTTGCTGAGAAGACCTCATTGAGCGCCATCCCGAACTCCTCACCGGATTCCTGGCCGGGACCGGCCGCGAACTCGCCACACCCGTATCAAGCCTGTGGTCAAAGATCAGTACACGGCTGGGTTTGACGTGGTAGCCGGCGGATCGCTGACCGCAGGCACCTCGGGGGTGGAGACGCCGTAGGTGTAGGGCTTCAAGGTTGTCATCAGCAACAGGGCGATGACTGTGGCGCCCGCGGCGATCGAGATCGGGAGTGTGTAGCTTCCTGTCGCGTCGAATCCGATACCGATCAGCACGGAGCCGAGGCCCGCTGCCACTACGTTCAATCCCGCACTGACGCCGTAGATCTCGGCGGAGGTCCGCAGACCGAAGTAACGGGTGATCAGATACGGCAGGAGCATGGCGACGGTCGCCATCCCGGTACCCGTCAGGATGACGCCGAGGAGCTGAAGGACGAACGTGGTACCGGAGACCAGGAGCAGAGTCAGCCCGAGGATGGGTAGGAGGTAAAACGCGGTCGCGGTTCGGGGAGAGTGAGCACGGTCGGCGACGTACCCGCTCAGGAGCACACCGACCACGACGGACAGGGCCAGAATCGACGCCAGGGTCGTCGCGGTCCCCTCAGAGGTGCCGCGTCCCGTCATCCAGTTCACCAGCACCGTCTGCGCGCCGACCAGGGCCCCGGTCGCCAGAGCGTCGGCCACTGAGATGGTCCAGAAGGTCCGGGAGCGGAAGGCCTGCTTGGCGGGGACTCCCGGCTCGGCCGCGTTGGCCGCCTTCTCCACCTCAACCCGTGCCACGTCCGCCGCGTCGACAGGCTTGGTCCGCACGAGGAAGAACGCGGCACTGCCGCCGCACACAAGAGCGGCCAGCGCGAACACTTCGTAGGCGGTGCGCCAGCCGTAGTCATTGATGAGCAAACGAGATATTTGCGCGACGATGGACTGCGCCAACTGCGGCGCGGCAGCGATCACCATGCCGAGGAAAAGCGCGCGGCTTGTGCTGTACCAGGACGCCACGACCCGCATAGCCACCACCGGGCCGGCGAGGGCCGCGCTTATACCTATGGCCACCGCGGACAGCCAATAGACGGCTCCGGTAGATTTCATCGTCGACAGCCCGAAGAGGCCCAGTGCGAAGAACGCGATCCCGACACACAGAGGAGTCTTCGCGCCGATCCGGTCGATGATGCGCCCGGCTACGGGGCTCATGACCGCCATCACAATCTGCGAAAGCGTAAAAATGAGCGTAAAGCCCGCTGTGGCCCATCCCAGGGATTCGGATACGGGCTTGAGGAAGACCGAGAAGGACCCCGCGAATATCCCTCCCATACTGAAGGCCATGCAGATGAATATACCAACCGTCGCGGCTATACGAGCGTTTCGTGACATGCCGCCTCCTGTCTTTGCGTCCCTACGTTCCGGTAGTTCGGTTCCCTTTGGCGCGCCGTCCCGGTACCCAGCGGGCCGCGCACACCGGCAGCTCCGGTGCGGTGCCTGACTCATTCCTCCACGAAGCAGTCGCGCCTTGTCGGTTTCGTTCACGCGATGATGGCGTTCACTTCCGAATCATTCTTGGCATGCCGGTCAAGACATGCCATATACCCATATTTCGGGGTATCCAGAGGATTACGGGCAAGTTACCCGCTTGGGTGCCTGGAGGGTATGCCTCGGATCGCCGGCAAAACCAGACGGCGGATCTCGGTTCTCAGGAGGTGTACGGGCAACCCGACCTTAAGATCGTCTGTCTATTTTCTGTGAGAACTCGCTGTCTGTGTGTGCGGAGGGTTCCGCCGTGACCATGAACGTTGACGGGATGCCATCGGGTTCGTTGCAGGAGTTCATGCCGTTCGGGGTGCTGGCCTCGGAGCAGTCCAGGGAGGCTGTTGACGAGGTCGTCGTCGCGCACGGCAGGCAGCCCAGGCGGCGGGATTCCAGACTGTCTGCGCATGTGATGGTGTACTTCGCGCTCGCTCTGGGGTTGTGGTCCGGTGATGACTGCGAGCAGGTGATGGCCCGGCTCACGGACCGGTGGTCCCGCCCGAGGCTGGGGTCCGGGGTGCTGGCGGATCTGTACGAGCGGCTGGCGGAGCCAATCACGGAGATCCTCACCCCGGGGGCTGGGTCGGGACGTGGCGGCTGGTGGCCGTGGACAGCACCGTGGTCGACTTGCACGACACCCCCGCCGACGACGCCTACTCCGGTCGGCCTGGTGGCACCGCCATGCCGGGGCCGTTCCCTCAGGCCAGGGTCGTGGCAGTGCCTGCATCGGTTGATCACGTGATCCCGAGGGCTGTCAACCTCGATTCGTCAGCGGCCTGATTGGTCCAGCTGATCCGGTGTCTTGCCCCGGTTTGTCCGACCGGTCGCTGTAGGGGCCATCGCATGACGCTGCGGAGGCGTCGGGTTCCACGGGCCCGAGACGGGGGTTTCCTCTCCTTCCTGGTCTTCGTCGCGGTGGTGACCGGCCGTCAGGTGAGAGCTGGAAGCTGAGTGGCCCGCTGCCAGTCGATGGTGAACGCTGCTGCCCAGGGCCAGCTCCGGTCGAGGTGCAGGGTGCGGCGTCGGGCGTGGGCGGTGAGCCGGGCGGGCAGGTGGTAGAGCTTCATACGGATCGTCTCCGGCTCCGCGGCGGCGAGTTCGGGTTCGTCGTGCAGGAGGAGGAGCCGGGTCCATGCGTCGAGGTCGGCGGCGATCATGGCGGCCGGCACCCAGGCGGCATTCATCTGCCAGGACCCTCAACAGTCCCATCGTTGCACCCATGAGGGCTGGGGCTGTCAAGGTGCACGATGCCCCGGCCCGGTGTGTGCCGATGGGCTCGCGCCGGGTTGATCGCCTTTGTGGACAGGGGTGTTAGGGCCGTGGTCCCCCGAGTCATGGTCGTGCGGAGGCAACTCGCACGCACCCATTCGATCCCGGCCGACCGAGCCGGATCATGACCTTCCTTCGGGGGCCGGGCTGCTCATTCAGGTCAACGAGCTCGGCGGGGCCGGCTCGTGCAACAATGCGGGCTCGCCCGGGGCTTGGCACCCCGTCCCTGGGGTGTGGTCGTCATGCCGTTGTGCACGGCTCCTTCTGCTGCTGGGCCGCGTCGACCTCGCGCAGCACGTGATAGGCGTGGGTGAGAAGTTTGCGGGCGACCGCGATGGTGGCGATCTTCCTGCCGCGGCGGTAGGCAATCTGTTCGAAGCAGGCGGCATACGGCGGGGTGCGCTTGGCGGTCTGCGCGGCCTGGTTCATGATCCAGCGCAGCCAGGGATCTCCATGCTTGGAGATGTGCCCGTAGCGCACGGTGCGGTCCGAGCCGCGGACCGTGGGGGTGAGCCCGGCCCAGGAGGCAAGCTTGCGGGCCGAGGAGAACCGGCGGATGTCGCCGACCTCCGCCGCGATGATCAAAGCGGTGAGCGGGGCGGGCCGATGCCGGGCAGCGCGGTCAGGGCCTTGACCCGCGGGTCGGCCTTTGCCACCGCGGCGAGCGAGGCGTCTAGGCCGTGTTTTTGAACTGAGCTTGCGGCCGCGCCTCTTGCGGTGATGATCTCCGTGTGGGGCGTAGGGATCTTTCGGATGATCAGTGGTCGGTGCTGGAGCCGTTGTTGCCGACGGCGGGGGTGGGGCGTCCGGCGCGTAACCAGCGGCGGTTGATCAACGGGGTGCGGTGGCGGGTGCGCACGGGTGTTCCGTGGAGGGATCTGCCGGCTGAGTACGGGCACTGGCAGACCGTGTACGGGCTGTTCAGGCGCTGGCAGCGCGAGGGCGTGTGGACCCGGATCCTGATCGCGTTGCAGGTCCGGGCCGATGCGGCCGGTCTCATCACGTGGGAGGTGAACGTGGACTCCACGGTCTGCCGGGCTCACCAGCACGCCGCCGGTGCCCGCCGGGACGGCGCCGGACAGAATGAACCACCGGGCGGCATCGGAACCGAGCCGGACGATCACGGGCTGGGCCGGTCCCGTGGCGGGTTCTCCACGAAGGTCCACCTCGCCTGCGAGCAGGGACAGAAGCCGTTGTCGCTGCTGGTCACGGCAGGCCAGCGGGGTGACAGCCCGCAGTTCGAGCCGGTCCTGGAGGCGATCCGGGTGCCGCGCGCCGGTGGCGGACGTCCTCGGCTGCGCCCGTTGCGGGTGCGGGGCGACAAGGCGTATTCGTCGCGCGCCAACCGTGCCTATCTGCGTCGACGCGGGATCCGGTGCACGATCCCCGAGCCGGCCGACCAGATCCGCAACCGCAAGCGCCGCGGCACTGCCGGAGGCCGTCCGCCTGCCTTCGACCGGCAGGACTACAAGGCCCGGCATGCGGTCGAGTGCGGGATCAGCCGCCTCAAGCAGCACCGGGCGGTGGCCACCCGCTATGACAAGCTCGCCGTCCGGTTCGAGGCGACGGTGCTGATCGCGGCGATCCACCAGTGGCTGTGAGCCGCTGAGAGGCCACCCAGCCATGCCATGCTGACGCCGGAAGCGACAGCGCACGGTGGGGAGAGGTCCAGTGGCCGCCAGGTACTACTGCGCAGACAGCGAGAACGGCGACCACGTCGATGACCCGTCCGAGGACGCGTTGTTCGAGCTGATCGGCGAGCTCAACGACCAGGACAACACGTTTGTCGTCATCCAGCCCGACCAGGACGATCCCGCATGGTTCGCCTCCGTCGCGGTCCTGGACGAGGGCGGCTACGAAATCGTCCGCCGCGACGCCGCTCGCCGCGAGCATCACGTGAGCAGCGAGAACCGTATCGACCGGATCGCGGGCGACCTCACCAAGTGGATGGCCGCCCGCGCGATCCAAAACACGGCCTAGCCGGTCGATGACGGCCTGCAGTGCGTCGATGACCTCCAGCCGGTCGGCCACCGTCCGCCGGGCCCCCTCCGGCAGCGGCAGCGTCTGAAGCCACTCCCGGCCCACGCCACTGAAGCAGTTGGCCCCGCGGTCGCAGCCGTGATCGGCCAAAACCGCGTGGATGCGGTTACGCAACAAGGTGCGCAGCCGCACGAGCTGTGCTCGGTGGCGCAGCACGGCCCGCTGCTCGCGGATGTCCGGCGGCGCGATCCAAGCCTCGGGCAGCAGATCCGTGCGCAGCAGGTGGGCCAGGGTGGCCGCGTCAACCTTGTCGTTCTTCAACCGGGCCGCAGCGATCGCTTTGCACTGCAACGGGTGGGCCAGATGCGGCTCGAAGCCGTAGTCCTGGAGCAACTCGATCAGCCAGCCCCAGCCATACGCGGCCTCGAACACCACCAGCGTGCCCACCGGCAGGTCACCGATCACTCCCAGCACCGTCTCGCGCCCGTTGGGGACGTTCCGGTTCACCGCCGTCCGGCCGCTCTCGTCCATCACGGCGATCTGCGGCCGGCGGCGATGCACATCGATCCCGACGTAAGCCTGCATCGCGGGCCTCCTGACCCGGACTCGGCTCCCCCACAGCAGGGTGCTCCGAACGCACCACAAGGGGAAGCCCCAGCCCTCATAGGGTCAGGTCAGGAGCACTCTCCGCATATTTGATCAAGACCCGGACAAGCTCACTCGCGAAAGCGCGAGGCCAACTCCTATTTCGACGCGCTGACGAGTGTGGACAGCCGCCGCGCCCCGATTGCGACCGACTGTGTGCGGCATGAGACCGGCCTGCGCACCACCGGCAACGCGGCGCCACCCGAGCCCCTGCTGCCGCAGAACACACCCGCGGACGAGCGTGAGCGGATGCGAATCCTCATGGAGGGAAAGAGCGTACGCGGCACCGCCGAGCAGATCGATTCGGGTCTCTTCGCCGATCTGTGGAAGGTGTGGCCACACCGGCCGATCGTGTTCGACGAGGAAAAGGGTCTCGTGACAGCGTTCCCGCTGTTCATTCAGAACGGCGACACGCCCCTCGCCGCTCATAGTCCCGCTCAGCTTCGGCGCCGGCAACGGCTGGGATGCGGGCTCAGGCCCCTGACGTCAGACCGGCAGGTCGCCGGACACCCTGCTCACGACGACGGCTTGGCGGCACCTGTCGAACACATCCCGTTTCACGGACTGCAGGCGTGCGGCTTCCTGGGCGTCGCCGTCCCGGATCGCCAGAACGACATCAAGGGTGGATCGTGCGGAGAGCTCCTCGCGTGTGGTCGTACGCCTTGACACCGTCCACGAGGATGGACAGCAATGCGTTCTGCGCGAGGCGCTGCAGTACCCGCTCGATCGGTGCGACGTTCGAGATCGGCTCTGTCGTGCCGAGGTGCTGCGGAGCGTCGATCAGCTCGGCGTCGCCGGCGCCGACCTTCCGTGCGGCGATCTCGGCCATCTCGATCCACAGTCCACGGCCAGCGCGGTCGGCGCCCTTGCATGGCTGGGAGTTCGACGCGAGGTGCACGGACAGCTGACGGCTGAGCGGGGCAGAACTCGGGCGCCGGGTCGTCAGCGACCAGGCTCCGCAGGTAGCGGTAGGCCGTGGACCGCGACGTGCCCGGTCGCCCGGCCACTTCGGCCTCGGAGACCACCGGCCGGTCGTCGGTGAGCATGCCGAGGATGTCCAGGGCCGGTCCGCGGTCGAGTTTCCCCCCCGGTAGCCCGATGATCGAACTACGCCCGCGATGCAGGATGTTCTATCTATTTTTCAGGATTCAGATAGTCGTAGATCTCTAGCGCGAGCCCGATCCGGAGCGGGTCCTTGGCCAGGTCGGTACCGAGGATGGCCTCGGCCTGCCGGACACGGTAGCCGACGGTGTTCGGGGCGACGTGCAGCACTTGGGCGGCGGCCGTGCGGCTGCGCTCGAATGCCAGGTAGAGCCGCAACGTCTCGCGTAGCTCCGCCGAGCGGTCGTCGTCCGTGGCCAGCGCACCGAGCTGGCGGTGGACAAACCAGCGGGCGTGTTCGGGGTTCGCCGTGAGCAGGGCGATCACCTCGAGTTCGTCATGGTCGGCGAGCCACGACGACCGTCGGGTGGAGGCTGCAGCGACGCGGCGGACCTCAAGGGCGCCGAGGTGGCTGCGGCGGAACCCGTCAATGCCGGCGTCGAGCGGGCCGAGGGCGGCTCGGATACCGTGCGGGGCGTCGACGGCGCCGCGCAGCCGCTCGGCGAGCCGCTGCTCCGGCGGCGCGGCCCAGCTCATCCACAGCCACAGCGAGGTCCCGCCGGGGCGCACCACCAGCGGTCGGCCGGCATCCGCGGCGTCGGCGAGGCGGCCCGCGAGCCGGTGGAGGGTGTGGGCGGAGTCGGTCCCCGCATCGTCCTCGGTCCAGAGCACGGCGGCCCGGTGGTGACGCGACAGGTCGAGGCCGAGCACCAGCTCCGGATCGCGCACCGATATGGGGACACCCGCAATGATGTCCTCGATGACCTGACGCCTCGTTGCGGCGAGGCTGCCCAGCCACGCCTCCCGCTCCGCGGTGTACTCGGCGCTGAACCGCGCCGTGAATGCCTCCACGTAGGCGAAGGAAAGCTCGGTCACCCGGCGCACCGTGCCAGCGAGCTCGTGCGGAGGCAGGGTCTGGTCGAGGAACTCGAGCAGTCGCTCGTAGTGGTGCACGTGCGAGATCCACATCGCGTGGAGCACCCGGTCCAGGGCGACGCCGCGGTGCACGCTGTCGCGGTTGCCGTCGAGCGCCAGCTGCGGAGTCGCGACCGCCTCGCCGGGGGTGTCGGCGTGCAGGGCGATGAGGATGGCGAGGATACACGCCTCCGCGGGCCGTCGGACGGTGTCGATGGAGGTGGAACCGGCCATCTCCGGCACGAGCTCGACGACTCGCAGCTCCGCCTCCCTGGCCACCTGTGCGGCCCACCCGACCGGGCCCGGTCCGAGCACCTCCCGGGCGGCGGTCACCGTCGGCGCCGGGCAGCAGGGCGTCACCGGCGGTTGCGTGGGCCCGGGCCGAAGATCGAGCACCCATCGTGCGGCCACCGGCTCCTCCTCGAGCGGTTCCCTTTGTGGTTGCCACCACAAACACCGGGCGGTTCATTGTCGTCCGGGACCGAGTGCGTGCAGGGGCCCAGCCCCTTGACTCTATCCAACGAAACCGGGCCGAGCCGCGACCGGACGCCCGCCCCGCTTCGCCGCCCCTCGACGGGGTCCCCGACGCGGTGGAAGGAATGCAGGATGCAGCAGATCAGATTTCCGCAGAACGAGTTCCAGAGCTTCGAGGCGCCCCTGCGCGCGGAGATCGACATCCGAGGACTGGAAGTAGTTCAGGGCGAGGTTCCGGAGCATCTCGACGGCGGCTTCTACCGACTGCTCGGCGATCGCCAGTGGCCATCCTTCATCGAAAACGACATCTTCCTGCTGAACGAAGATGGCATGGCCTCATGCCTGCGCATCCCGGACGGCCGCGTGGACTTCCGGACACGGTATTGCCGCCGGCGTGCGCGCCGAACCAGCGATTTATCCGGGGGCGGATCACGCATTCATCGAGACACCCCACCCCTCGGCGGGCGCAGCGAATGCGCGGATCGATCGATTGCTCGTCCAGTGCCTGGAGTCCCGGTGAGCACCCCGGCCTCGCCGAAGGAAGGACGAAACGCACGTACTGCCGCGGTGGCGGCCATCGGTTGCGGAATCTGCATCGGATTCGGCATCATCCCGCTGTTCATAGGAACCTTTCCGGTCTTCCTGAAGCCGGTGTCCGACGAATTCGGCTGGAGTTTGTCGCTCTATCCTCAGGCGTCCCTGCTGGTCGGCTTGGCAGGCGCCGTCGTCGGCCCGTTCGTCGGTCGGCTCATCGATCGTTACGGCGTGCGCCGCACCTTGCCCTTCGGGCTCGTGCTCTGGTGTGCGGGCTTCTTCTCGCTGTCACTCATCGGTGGCCAACCCGCGGCGATGTATCTGGTTGCGCTCCTGATGGCGCTCGGCGCCACGATCGCGGGGCCCATTTCCTATGCCAAGGTCATCAGTGGCTGGTTCGACAAGAACCGGGGCCTCGCTCTCGGGCTGGTGCTGAGCGGGGTGCCCGCCATCGCGACCGCCGTGGCCGTGCCGGTCTCTGCGGGCCTGATCGAGGCCGACGGCTGGCGCGCCGCGTACCGCATGCTCGCCGTCGTCGCCGCCGCGGTGACGATCCCGGTTTCCATCCTGCTGATTCGCGAGGCGCCTGCCCGGCATGGGGCCGGTCCCGCGCTGTCGAGAGATGAGGGACTGACCGGCTCCCAGGCACTGCGATCCCGGGCGTTCCTCATGGTCATCGGCTCGAACTGCCTGGTGATCGCAGGGCTGGTGGCCGTCACGAACCACATCGTCGCGTGGACGACCGGACAGGGCGTCAGTCCGGACACCGCCACTTTCGCCCTGTCTCTGTACTCGCTCGTCGGCCCCGTAGGACCGTTGGTCGGCGGGTTCGTCATGGATCGGGTGCCAAGTCCGAAGATCGTCGCCGCGTTCCTGCTCCTGTCGCCGATCGGCATGGCGCTGCTCTTCCTGGGAGGCACCCCCGGCCTGCTGACGGGCATGGCGCTGCTCGGGCTCACGTACAGCAGCATCACCGGCCTCGTACCCCTCCTGGTGACCCGCTATTGCGGCATGAAGGCGAGCTCCGAAATACTTGGCGGCGCTCTCGCGGCCCTCACGATCAGCATGGGAATCGGGCCGGTCCTTCTTGGACTCGGCCACGATCTCGCCGGTGGCTACGCGGTGCCCATGGCGATCGTCGCAGGCGTGATTACCGTCGGGTTCATCGGCTCCCTATTCCTTCCCACCTACCGCTACGTCGACAGCCCCCGCCAGCAGAACGATTCCCCTGTTCTCGAGGGGAGTAGCTGACATGCCCGAGGTGCTACGCAGGCATCATTCTGGCCTTCCGGCTGCTGCGATGTCTTCCGCCGTCCACGATGCAAGTCTGCTGGCCGACGTGATCGACGAGTGGGGCGGGGCTGACGAAAAGGGAGCCTGCCGGATCGCCCGCCTTGTCGAGGAGGATCTCATCGCGCGCGGTTGGCCGCAGGACGCGTCGTTGGGATCCGAGGTCGAACTCGCGGAGAGATACGGTGTCGGTCGCGCCGTGGTCCGCGAGGCGGTGCGCATTCTCGAGGTGCGCGGCACGGCCCGCATGGTGCGCGGCCCCAGCGGGCCGAACAGCGGGCTTCGGGTCCGCGAAGTCGACCACACTCGTACGGCCAAATTCCTGATGGGTTTCGTGCTCTTCTTCGGAACGACGGAACCGCAGCTGGTCGAGGCCGAAGAAGCAATCCAACGCGTCCGCAACGGACTGTCCGACGACGTCCGCAACGACGCTGATCTCATCGTCGGGCAAGTTTCCGTCGCACTCGACCTATTCGATGACGTGCTCGGTGCGATCCGCCAGATGATGTCCGGAAACGGAGCGATCCCGGGCAATCCAACCGTACTGTTCGCGCCGGAGGTCCTGAACCGCTCACGAGCGGGTCAGATCACCGAACGCATTCTGCGGGAATGCACCGCGGAACAGTGGGTGCAGGGCCATCGCCTCGGCTCGGAAGAGGATCTCTGCTTCCGCTATGGCGTCGATCGGGGCGCGTTCCGCCAGGCGGTCCGCATCCTGGAGAGCGCAGGTGCCGCGGAAACCTACTGTGGCCGTGGGCGTGGTCTCGTGAGCAGGACACCTCGTGCCGGTGCCGTCGCGCGGCTGGTCGCCTGTCTCCTCGCCAGTAGCGGGATCCATCCCGACATCGTCATGCGTATCTTCCGGCTGCTGAGCGTCGAAATGGTTGCGCTGGCCGCTGAGCGGGCAACCCCGACGACCTGTCAGCAGATCGCCACCGCGCTCAGCAGTTTACGCCGGGCGCTGGATCAGGGGGCGAATACGGGACTCGCCTCAATTTTCGCCGTCGAGGAAGCGGCGCTGGAAGCGGTCGACAATCCGTTGTTGGATATCCTTACCCAAAGCTTGCGAGGCTATCCTCCGGCCAGAATCCCCGAGAGAATTTCCGTTCTCAGTATCATGAACCAGTTGTACCTTCCGCTGACCCGGCCCGTCCTGGCAGCGTTCCGGAAAAATGACCCGCAAGCGGCACGAAGCGCCCAGCGGGCGCGGGTTGAGACATTCTCGAACGTGATTCGCTCACTTCTCTGAGCGGAAAGTTGCGAAAGACATGGAAATGCCTGCCAGCTGTCCCGCTAAGACTGCGAGCATGTGCACCGTCGACACACCGCCGAGGCGATGCGCGCGGCAGAGGCCCTGACCACACGCAGCCCATGAAAGTGAGGAAACGATGACCTCCGCGATGCCGGCCCAGGAACTTCAGTCCATCCCCAGGATCGCGCCGCCCGAGCCCGATCTCGATCCCGAAGAGTTGATCCGTCGAGCCGAGTCGATGTGCGACATGTTGCGCTCGCGGCAGGACGCGACAGAGGCGGAGGGGAACATCTCCGTCGAAACGAACCAGGCGTTGGTGGACGCCGGTTTCTACCGGGTCGTCCAGCCGAAGGCCTTCGGTGGCTACGGCTTCGATCTGCCGACCTACGTGCGGATGATCGCGGCGATCTCGCGCGGCTGCCCCGAGACTGCCTGGGTGCTCTCGCTGACCCTTGGCCATGTCTACCAGTTGTCGACCTATCCCCTGGCTGCTCAACTCGACGCCTATGGCCACGTCGGCGATTTCCGGGCACCTGAGGTCGCAGCGCGGCAAGGCGTGGGTGTCGCGGTGCCGGGCGGATACCGGGTGAGCGGCGCATGGGACTACGCGTCGGGCAGCGAGCACGGTACCCATATCCTGCTGGTATTCGTGGTGGACGAGCCGCAGCCGAACGTCGACTCGGTACGCATGGGCTTGTTCGATCGCCGGGACTACGAGATCGTCCGTAATTGGAACACGATCGGGATGCAGGGAACGGGGTCGGATCGCGTCACGCTTGACGAAATCTTCGTTCCGGAGCACCGGACGAAGCCCTACCCCGGCGCTATGGAGATGCGGCACACTCTTCTGCCGCCGGCGTTCTACGAGGACAGCCCGCTCTTTCACGGACCCTTCCGGCCGTTCACCATCGCGGAGTCGGCATCGGTGGTCATCGGCGCGGCCGAGGGCGCGCTGGACCTCTATGAGGAGGGGTTCCGCGTCCGCAGGCCAGCTGGACCGATCAAGGTCTCCCGTTACGAGCTTTCGGAGTACCAGCTGAATTTCGGGAAGTGCCGGGCCTTGGTGGACACCGCGCGGGCCGCGCTGCTTCAGGCGTCTGCCGATTTCATGAAGGTTGCGGACGAAATCCAGGCGACGAATGAACCCTGCTCGGATGAGGTCGAGCGACGCATCACGCTGGTCCTCTTGCAAGGTATCGAACTCGCGCATCAGGCGGCAGACATCATCTTCCGGACCGCCGGCAGTTCCGCAGCACGAAAGGACAGCATGCTCGGTCGCTACTGGCGCAACATATGCGTGATGCGGGGCCATGTTGCGCATCAGGTGGACAGCGCCGCCATCAACTTCGGGCGCACGCACTTCGGGCTGCCCCCGGTAGGCATCGCCTGACGAGCGCAGGACTGCTGCCCCGGGGTGGCCGGAAGCTTCGCCGTGGTCGACTTTCACCCATCCCGGGCCATCCTCGACCTGACGCCGGGTCGATGTACCTGCTCGGCTTGTTCAAGGCCGTCGATGGTGAGCTGCGGATCATCGATGAGATACGCGAGATGATGCCGTTGGGATCGACGTCGGGCTGGTAGCCGGCGGCCATGTGACCGGCTTTCGCGGCTCCGGCGATCAGCTCGGCACGCGCCGGGTCGTTCCCGATCCGGGTCGTGACAACGTCCGTGAGCATGACCTCGAGCCGGACGAACCGGGTGAACCGGCGTGCGAGGTGGGATGGGTCCACTCGTGGAGCAGCATCACCCGTGGCAGCGTCGTCGCCAGATTTGGTTCCGCCGTCGAGTCGGCGGCACGTGGATGCGTCGAGAGCGTGCTGAATTTCCGCGGGCGAGCGCGGTGGTGATCTCGTCGGCAGCGTCGCGGACCGATTCGGCCAGCCGCGGAAGCCGCTCGTCGGCCACTCGTGTCAATGGTCACTTTGAACGGCTCTGATCAATATTTCGGGATCGCCCAGAGCGACCATGCATCAGATTGATCATGGGGTGCGTGTTACGTGATCAGATACTTGACCTGCAGCTGCCGCACTTGGCATCCGTGGCCGCGACTGACCTCCAACTCGTCGGCACGACACTGACGATCACCGCTACGACGGTCGCGGAGACCGCGTCGTGCCCGACTTGTACGGCCAACTCCCGTCGTGTGCACGACCGTTACCGGCGCAGGCTTGCCGATGTCGCCGTCGGGGGACGTCCGGTGACGATCTATCTGACGGTCCGCCGGTTTCGGTGCGAGGCGTCGTCGTGTCCGCGCCGGACCTTCGCCGAGCAGGTCGAGGGTCTGACCTTCCGATACAGGCGCCGCAGCCAGTCACAGCAGGCGATGCTGGCGGTGATCGGCAGGTTCCTGGCCGGGCGGGCCGGGGCCCGCCTCGCGGCGATGCTGCACTGCCGCGTCAGCGCGAATACCCTGCTCGGCCGCCTCCGGGCACTGCCGGCGGAGCCACCGGATCGGAGTCCGAGGGTGCTGGGTGTCGACGACTTCGCCCTCAAACGTGGCCACGTCTACGGGACCGTGCTGATCGACATCGAGAAGGGCCGTCCGGTGGACGTGCTGCCGGACCGCACCGCCGAGACCTTCCCCGCCTGGCTACGGCAGCACCCCGGAGCGGAGATCGTGTGCAGAGACAGGGCCAGCGCGTATGCGGAGGCGGTGCGCACGGCCGCGCCCGACGCGGTCCAAATCGCGGACAGGTTCCATCTCTGGCTCAACCTGTGCAAGACGGTCGAGAAGTGCGTCCTCGCCCACCGGCGCTGCCTCACGCCACCGGAAGACGAGGTCCAGGACGCGGTCGTGGAACCCTTCGCCGGACCGCCGGCGATCGAGGGAAAGCGAGCGGCGAACACCCGGCGTCACTTCGCCGCGGTGCGCGAGATGTACGACAAGGGCGTCGCCATCGACGTGATCTCCAAGACCCTGCGGATGGACCGCAAGACCATCCGCAAGTACGCCCACGCGACCACGGTGGAGGGACTGCTTGCGCCGCCCCGGCAGAGCCGCAAGATGCTGCAACCCTGGGCCAAGTGCCTCAACATGCGCTGGCAGGAAGGCTGCACCGACAGCGGACGGCTGTTCCGCGAGATCCAGCAGCGCGGCTATCGCGGGACCAGCCGCAGTGTCCGGCGCTGGCTCGAACCTCTGCGGTCGGCCGAAGCGCCGACGCCGAAGCGATCCGAGGCGCCCACCGTCCGGCAGGTCACCGGCTGGCTCACCCGCCACCCCGACAACCTCAGCTCCGGTCAGCATCTCCGCCTCAAGCACATCATGGCCCGCTGCCCCGAACTCGCCGACCTGACGGCATATCGCGTCGTTCGCCACGATGATGAAGAACCTCGACGGCCACCTCCTACCCCGCTGGATCAAGGCCGCCGAGGGCAGCGACCTGCCGCCCCTGCGCTCACAGCCATGATCTTCACGCCGCCGGAGGCGGCGCTGGACCAAGGCAAGAACCGACCATCGCTATCATCGGAGCGCCCGGCGGGCTTGGGACAACCCGCCAGCCGTGGGTGTGGCGATCGGTAGGCCCTCCAGCGCGGCGGTCAGCTTGCGCCACGCACCGCAGTACCCGACTTCAGCGGATTCTTGCGAGGACCCCAGGACTTCAGCCCTGGGAGGAATCGCATCCTCGTGGTCGCGGCGCGGAGCGCCGCGGTACCGCCTGTGCATGCTCGACCGCGGAGCGGCCGAGAGTCGTGTCCGGCGGAGCCGGTGCTGCGCACACGGTGTCGGGGTTCAGCCGGTCGGGTGATGAGGGGTGAACGTGCGGTGGGGTGTCGTACGGGTGTGTACGTTGGGTGATCGTGAAGCTGGTGGTGCAGGTCAGGCTGTTGCCGACGCCGGAGCAGGCGACGGCACTTGAGGCGACCCTGCGCGCCTGCAACGAGGCGGCCACCTGGGTCGGCAACATCGCGTTCGAGAAGGATGTGAAGCGGAACTTCGCGCTGCGCGAGCACACCTATGGCGAGATCAAGGCTCGCTGGGGACTGGGCGCGCAGGCCGCCCAGCACGTCGTGAAATAGACGTGCGATGCGTACGCCACGCTCAAGGCCAACCTCAAGGCCGGGAACCTCGGCACGCGCGGCTCGAAGCGCTACCGCCGGGCCACTGAGAAACCGATCGCCTTCCGTCCGCAAGGGGCGCAGCCGTACGACGACCGGATGCTGTCCTGGCAGGTTCCCGAGCGGCGGATCTCGATCTGGACCGTGCGCGGACGGGTCAAGGACGTCGCGTTCACCGCTGCACCGGAGCAGTTGGCCACCTTGACCCTGTACCGAAAGGGCGAATCGGACCTGCTGTACCGGGACGGCATGTGGTTCCTGAACGCCACCTGCGAGGTGCCCGAAGCCCCGCCGAACACCGAACCGCATGACTTCCTTGGCATCGACCTGGGCATCGTCAACATCGCCACCACATCCGACGGCGAGATCATGGCCGGACGCGAGCTCAACCGCATCCGTGCCCGGGAACGGACTCTGCGTGGCAAGCTCCAGAAGAAGAACACCCCGTCCGCCAAGCGCCGCCTGAAGAAACGGCGGCGCAAGGAAGCACGGCGGGCCAAGGACATCAACCACAAGATCGCGAAACATGTGGTGGCCGAGGCAGAACGCACCGGTCGCGGAATCGCCCTGGAGAACCTGACAGGCATCCGCGAACGGGTACGGCTTCGCAAGCCCCAACGGGCCACACATACCAGTTGGGCCTTCGCCCAGCTGGGGAAGTTCATCGCGTACAAGGCCCGAAAAGCGGGGGTGCCGGTGGTGTACGTTGATCCGGCGTACACCTCCCGCACCTGCGCCGAGTGCGGGCATGTGGACAAGGCGAACCGGGTCTCCCAGGCCTGGTTCGCGTGCCGGTCCTGCGGATTCGTTGATCACGCGGACCGGAACGCCTCCCGCAACATCCGTGCCAGAGCGTGGGAGTTGTGGCGACGCGGGGCGCAGTCAACCGCCCCAGGCCCACCCCCGCAACCGAGGCGTGGGACAGGACGCAAACGCAGCGCCACAGCCACTGGTGCCCTTTGTGCAAGCCCGGGACTTTAATCCCGGGTCGTTGACGAAACAGACAGGCGGCCAGCAGCAGGTAGACCACCACATGAGAAGGCAAAGCGCGCAGCCGGGACTGGGTGGTCTTCGTCGCGGCCAGCGCCTCGTCGACCATCTCGAACGGCAGGTGCTGGGTGAACTCACCGAGGTGGCCAGGGGCATACCGGCCCCCAGCCACGATGCAGGTGCGGGTGACTTCTAGTTCATGGCGCTCCGGCCATCTATGGACGTTCCCTACGTCGGCCGACCGCCACACCGGATTTGCTGACGACTTCGCTTTCTCCGGACGATTCGGCTCCGTTCGTCGGTTCGGTCATTGCACCACGCTCCACCTAATCGTCGCCTACCCGAGGAAGGTTCCACCAGTCGCGTCGATGACCTGTCCGGTGATCCAACTGGATTCACCACTCGCGACGAAGGCCACGATGTCTGCGATCTCCTCGGGCGTGCCGATACGTCCCAGCGCGGATTGCGCTGCTGCCTGCTTCACGAAACCGGGGTCGCCCGCCGACATTCTCAGAAACTCCTCGGTGCCCGTTGGTCCGGGGGCCACCGTGTTAACGGTGATCTGGCGCTGACCGAGATGCAGCGCCAGGGTCTTACTGAAGACCTCGAGCACACCTTTTGCCATGGCATAGGCGATCACCCCGGGATTGACGACACGCGCGGTGCCGGACGAGATGTTGATGATGCGCCCGCCGTCGCGCAACCGCGCCAGCGCAGCCTGGGTGATGAAGAATGGCGCCTTCACATCCACAGTGAAGGCATCGTCGAACTGCGCTTCGGTAATGGTTTCGATGGTTCCGATAACCATCTGCCCGGCGTTGTTGACCAAGATATCCAGGTCCTTGCCGGACTGCCGCCCCATCAACTCACCGTCGATAGCCTCGAACATGGGAATGACGGACTGAGCCGGCTTGCCGAGATCGGCCTGTACGATGCAGCCACTCCCGCCTTCCGCTTCTATCATGGCGAGTGTTTCTCGGGCGCCTTCTTCACTTTTCCCGTAGTGGATGACGACGAAGGCGCCATCGGCGGCGAGGCGACAGGCGATGGCGCGGCCGATACCCCGGCTGGCACCGGTGACGAGCGCAACTTTTCCGGCGAGGCGCGGCATGTCAGTTCGCCCCGAGAAGATGCGTCTCGCCCATCAGTTGACGCTTCCCATACCAAAATCCGTGGCCCGTGCTGCGCACGCGCATCGGCAACGCGACGGTCGCGATCGGCGGGCCGTCGATATTCTGCGCGTCGAGGATCAGGAACTCGCTGCGCATTTCCTCGTGTCGTCCGACGACAACGAGGACATAGCCTTCGCCTTCGGCAGCCCCGTCGTGCGCCGGAACGAACTGGGGCTCGCTGATCGAGCAGTTGTCGCCAGCATAGCGAATCCGGGTCGGCTTCTTTCCGGTGACATCCATGGTCGCGATCCACTGCCACCCGCCGCCGACCCGATCCTGACCGGGCACATCGAGAAGGTTCAGCGCACAGAAGCTGTAGGGCTGGGTCTCGAAACGGGTATCGATGCGCGGGAGTTCGCAGGGATACTGCAGCAGCTGACGCTCCGTGAAAGTGTCGCCCTCGCTACCCATGTCGATGACCCAGCGCTTCATGTAGGGTTTCGTGTCTTCCGGGTCGAACGGCGAACCGTCGGCGTTGGGGAAGAACGGGAAGAAGCTGCGGACACTCAGCGTGTTGTCGGCGTAGATGTAGCGACCGTCGTCATAGGCGCCCACGGTGTGCCCGTGACACTGGTTGGGGCCGACGAACCAGCGAATCTGATCTGCGGTGCCCTTGCGCGGCAGTACACCAAGGTGCACCTGCTCGCCGGTGTCGTACTTGAACGCCGGCTCGCGCTTCTCCAGCCATTCGTATTCGTGACGCAGCGGCGTAATAGGGAACACCACGTAGTTTTCGGTCACCATGATGTCGTGCACCATGCAGGTGTATGGTGCTTCGAACCAGGTCTCGTGGATGATCTTCCCGGTCCGGTCCGCCTCGTAGTATGCGATATCTTTCGTGGCCGGGCCCTTCGCGCAGTAGCCGTAGAACACCAGTTCGCCGGTGCGCGGGTCGATCTTCGGATGGGCGGTGAAGGCTTCGGACGTGAAGTCTCCGCCGAAGGTGTACTCCCCGATCGTCTCCAGGGTGAAGGGATCCATCTCGACCGGCGGGCTGTCCTCCTTGAGGGCGAAGAACTTGCCGGCGTGCGAGAGCATGGTCACGTTGGCTGTTCCGCGGCGGACGCCTTGCACTGACGGGTCGTCGGTGAGCGGGTTGCGGTACGCGCCGAAAAGTGCCCGGCCGGCCTGCTCCTCGGCAACGAATCGCGGAGTTTTGACATACCGTGTCCGGAAGTCCACGCGGCCGTTCGAGATGCGCAGGCATGAGGCCATGCCATCTTCGTTCAGCAGGAAGATGTCGTTTTCGATGAAGGAAGGCCACTGGCGATCGCCGAGCAGTCGGTAGAAGCCGCCGTCGAGATGCTCCGGAACCTCGCCCTGAACTACTTCCAGTCCTCGGATGTCGACCTCCGCGCGCATGGGCGCCTCGAAGCTCTGGAACTCGTTCTGCGGAAACCTGATCTGCTGCATCCAGCATTCCTTCCACTGCGTCGGGGACCCCGCCGAGGGGCGGCGAAGCGGGGCGTGCGTCCGGTCGTCCGGTCGCGGCCCGGCCCGGTCTCGTTGGATAGAGTCAAGCGGCTGGGCCCCTGCACGCACTCGGTCCCGGACGACAATGAACCGCCCGGTGTTTGTGGTGGCAACCACAACGCGAACCGCTCGAGGAGGAGCCGGTGACCGCCGCCCGGGCGGTGCTCGGACCGGGCCCGGTCGGGTGGGCCGCACAGGTGGCCACGGAGGCGGAGCTGCGACTCTGAATGCTCATCAAAACTGAATGCATCCGCGGCCGCACCTTCACCGCGAGGGCTGAGGCCAACATCGCGCTCTTCGAATACACCGACGGCTTCTGTGACTCCCGCCGCATCCAGGAACGGCTCGGATTCCTCAGCCCGATCGAGTTCGAGGAGAAACACTGCGCCGAGCAGGCGACGGCCGAACCAACGAATCTGAACACCCCCCCATCAACCCCTGCTGACCAGCTGATCAGCACCTCCCGCATGACGGGGGGAGCCTCACTCAAGGGTCTGTCCAGCCAGAGCGCACTCGAGGACCTCCCCTGTGCGCCCCTGCCGGAGGGCACGAAGCGGTGGGAGACTCACTGGGCTGGGCTGTCACGGGGGGCTGCCCCGGGACGAGGGAGGCGCGGCGCGGCGATCGAGATTCTGGCCCAGAGCACGAACTCATCTACACGTACGACAAGCAGTTCGGGGACGGACCGCGGTGGGCTCAGGCGCTCGTCGACACGTGCGAGGACGATTTCGCTCGCTGCCGGGCCATGTTCGGGGTCAGCGGCGGCTTCGCCCGGCAACAGGACCGTGCAGATTGAGAATCAGTCCCTCGCGCGCAACTGGGGCTACCACACGGACGACACCACCAAGATCGCGATCACACCCTTCGATGGCCACGCCCCAAGTTCGGTGGGTGCGCTGGCCTTGCGGTTGGGAGGCTTTCGAGGTGGCTTAGTTCGTCGAGCTGGGCGGCCAGCGGTCAGCCGGCGCAGTATCACCGCGATCATCGCCCAGTACACCCGCGACTCCGAACTGCGGGGCAGATGCTCGTACTGTTCCGAGCTTCGCGTTATCCCGGTCTGGCACAGACCGTGCAGGTAGAGGTGGCAAGCAGTAGATCGATCGGAATGACGCAGGGGTCGCCTGCGGCGGCTCGGCCTGCCTGACTGGTGGAAGCCCGGTTGGGAGGGCAGTCATGTATGAGCGTGATCCGTCGCGAGTGGTGGTGACCGGGCCGCTGGCTCTCTGCAACCGGCAGCCCTGACAGACCAGGTGATCGAGGAGTTCCTCGCCGAGCGTCGGCACAACTGCCGTAAGAGGACGACTCCGCGTGCCGTCGTGCCGCTGCTTGCCTGTATGCGGGCGTCCGGGGTGGTGCCGGAGGCGCCGGTCCCCGTCGAATCCTCGAACTCGGCGACCGGCTTGTGTGCCAGCGCGTCGAGCGGGTGGTCATGGAAGCGACAGGCTCGTACTGGCGCCCGTTCTTCTATCTGCTCGAGCCAGCGGCCTGGACTGCTGGCTCGTCAACGCCCGTGACGTGAAGAACGTCCCCGGACGCCCGAAGACCGACAGGCTGGACGCGGTCCGGCTGGCCAAACTCGCCGAACGCGGCATGGTCCGCGCCTCGTCGTCCCACCGAAGCCGGTGCGACAGCTGCGGGACTTCACCCGCACCCGCACCGTGTTCGTCCGGGAACGTACCCGGCACAAGCACCCGCGTCGGCAAGGCCCTGCAGGACGTGCAGATCAAACTGTCCGGCGTTGTCTCGGACCTGTTCGTCATGTCCGGGCGGGCCATGCTCGACGCGATGGTCGCCGGGGAACGCAACCCGCGCACCCTGGCCGACCTCGCCGAGAGCAAGCTGGACAAGAAGAAGCCGGCCCTCATCGAAGCCCTGACCGGACAGTTCGAAGACCACGGCCCGGCTGCTGAGGGTGCCGCAGTCCACCGTCGATCACCTCACCGCGCAGATCGACGAACTCGACCGGCTGATCGCCCGGACGTTGGAGGAGATCACCACCCCGCCAGGCAGCACAAGCACCGGGGACGAGGCCGCCGCGCTCAGTGCGCGGACTCTGCCCGAGAAGCTGGACGCCGTTCCCGGCATCGGGCTGGCCACCGCGCGGATCCTCCTCGCCGAGATCGGCGCCGACACGAGCCGCTTCCCCACCCTTGAACGTCTGGTGTCCTGGGCCAAGTTGTGCCCTCGCACGATCCGGTCCGTCCAACGCGAAGAACACCTCGGGGCCGGCCGGGCCGGGTACCCCCTGGCCAAAGGGCGCTCTCGGTGAGGCCGCCAACGCCGCCGCCCGCACCGACACCTTCCTCGGCGCCCGCGACCGGCGCATCGACAAGACGCCGCGGCCATGCCAAAGCTCTGGTCGCCGTCGCCGCTCGACACTCGTCATCGCCCGGCACCTGATCAACGACCCGGACGCCTCCTACCAGGCGCTCGGCGCCGACTGGCACCGCCGCCACCTTGACCCCGGCCGCAAAACCCGCAACCTCGGCCACCAAGTCGCCCTCACACCAGCATCAGCCTGACCGTCCTGTCTCACCGTCATCCGGCCCGCAGGCGGCCCCCCGGGGCTGCCGCCTGCACCATCTCCTCCTTGCCACCCGAGCCGACCACCGGGAGGCCCCGCACCACCTCGACCTTGCCCCCGAGCCTCTCGTTGATGCACATGCCGAGTTCTCGGCCGACAGCCTCCCCGTACGCCTTGTAGTCGATGGCGTCGAAGGTGATGCCGGGCTAGGGGCCGTCAAATCCGTGGTCCGCCGGCGTAGCGGTGGTCACCACCGGGATGCCCTTGGCCTGCGCGTCGCGCACGACCTGTCTGAACGAAGACGTCGAGATCGCGACGATGAACAGTGCGCCCGCCGAGCCGGAGGAGACGACCGCGCTCAGCTGCCCTGCCTGCTCCTGAGCGTCCGCGTTCGGGTCCTGGTTCACGGCCTTCCAGCCGTCGGGACGGGCCTCCGTTTTGAGTGCGGAAGCCATCGACTTCATCTGAGCGATCGAAAGCGACGGCGGCGAGAAGACGACTGTCTTGGGCGACTCGCTGCTGGAGCCGGTCGATGAACCACAAGCAGCCAGGAGCAGTCCCATTGCGCCCACGCCTGCGACGAGGCCGACGTGTGCGCGCCGCCACCCCCACCCGTTGTCCGGAGGACTGGTCGGCCGGCAGGTCCGTCTCTCCCGCCGCTCTCGACGCATGTGCGATGCTGCGCGGCCCTGTCCTGGAACGGAACGATCCTCTTGGCGATGTCCCTGAGTCGGTGCGGAAGGTGAGAGGGCAGATGAGCAAGAAGGCGAGGCAGGATGCCGGCGGTCAGTGCGACTCGATGCACGACGTCAGGAATTGATCGATACGCGCGTTGGCCTCACTCGCCGAGGGATGCGCGGTCTCGGTGAAAGCGTGGTCCGCTCCTGGGTAGAGCGCGAGTTCGGCACGGCCGCCGGCAGCGAGCCAGCGGCAGTACATGAACATCGAATCGTCGAGCATGGCATCGAGTGTGCCCACGGTGAACAGCGCCGGCGGCATCTCGCTGAGGTCGCCGTACAGCGGTGACAGGTCCGCGTCGCGACGTCGGGAGATGTCGGGAGCATAGGCATCGACGATTCTCGCGATACTCGCGGCCTTGAGCGTTCCTGTGCGTGCGCGCGTCTGGCTCGGTGTCATCGTCGAGTCGTAGACCCCGAAACTGAGTGCTGCCCCGCGGAAACGTTCCGCTAGGCCGCGGTTGCGCAGGCGCTGAAGGGTCGCCACGGCCAGCAACGCGCCCGCGGACTCGCCTGCGATGAGGAGGGTCTCGGCTCCGAATCGCTCCCCTGCGTGCTTCAGCAGCCATTGAGCGGCTTCTTCACAGTCGTCCCATGCGGCCGGGTACGGATTCTCGGGTGCCAGCCGGTATTCGACACTGACGCATGTCGCTCCGACCGCATCCGCCATCCTCTCCAGGAGGGCATCCTGGTGCGCCGCACCGCCGAGTATGAAGCCGCCGCCGTGGATGTGCAGCAGCACGGCCCGGGGACGAGCGCTCGGGACCACGTGCAGAGACAGGCGGTCGGCGATCTGGATGTCGAACGCACGAGGTGAGACCGGTGGCAGCGGCATGAAGCCGCCGCTGCGTGCTCGGTCGATGCCGACGTCCCAGATGTCTGGAGGATCGCCGAATTGCCGGGCCATGGCCGCGTTGTGGGCGGCCACATCCCCGGGAACGGCGCCAGGGCCGAAGGCGTCTGCTCGAAACTGCGGCACGTGTCCTCTTTCCATGGTGTCTTGCTCCCGGCTTCACACGGTCGACGCGGGCGGGCGTCGTAGCACCTCGTTGTCAGGGGATCGCCGCGCGTCGGGGAGGATGGCTCAAGCGACTTGGCGCGCGGTGGGGGCGACTTGCGCGTAGGTGCCCTTGTGGAATATGAGCGGCGAAGCGGAGCGGCCGACTGTCATGGCGTCCACTTCGCCGAGTACCAAGTAGTGGTCGCCGGCCTCGGCGACGCTTTGGATCGAACACTCGATGTAGGCCACCGCGCCGTCCACCAGGGGCAGGCCGTGCTCGGAGAAGCGGTGCACGACATCCGCGAACTTGTCGGGTCCTCGCCCGGCGAATGTGCGGCACACATCCTCCTGGTTGTCGGCCAGGAGGTTGACGCAGAACCGACCGGTCTGGGCGATGCGCGGCCAACTCGTGGACTTCTTGTCCGGAAAGAAGCCGACCAGCGGTGGATCCAGGGACACCGAGGTGAAGGTGCCGACGGTCATCCCGACTGCCTTGCCTTCGCTGGTGGTTGTCGTGATCACGCAGACGGCCGTCGGGTGGTGACTCATGGCGGCTCGGAAGTCTGCCGGGTTCATCGTCATCGCTTCGTCCTCTCTGTCGGAGTCGGCTTGCGCGAGCCGAAGCGCGGGCTCGCCGTTTCCCGCCGATGTTCCTTTTGGGGTCGCCTGACCGTGATACACCTCACTCCGGCTTGCCAAAACATACATAGATTTTCACGATGAGGCAATGCATGTCGCTTCGTGGTAGCGTCCAAGACATGGGCGATGAGGTACGACGCGGGGTCGGCGCAGGGGAAGGCGCGAGGGACAAGCGACCGAGGAGTGCGGACATGCGCACCCACTCCGCGGTGCCGGGCAATACGGCGCTCATCACCGGAGGTGCCAGCGGCATCGGCCTCGGCATTGCCGAAGCACTCCTCGACCGGGGGATGAATGTGGTCGTGGCCGATGTGCGGGACGACCACCTCGCTCATGCCCAGGACCACCTGCGCCGCCACGGAAGCCGGCTGATGCCGCGTCAGCTGGATGTCACCGACAGGCAGGCCTGGCTCGATGCCGTCGAGGCGACTGGCGACCGTTTCGGCGCTGTCGACGTCCTCTGCCTGAACGCCGGCATCGGTGTTCTGGGGACGATCCTGCGCAGCAGGCCGGCCGACTGGGAGTGGCTGATGGGAGTCAACCTGGAAGGGGTCACCAATGGATTGGAGACCGTGCTGCCCGTCATGCGCGCACGAGGCGCGGGCGGTCATGTCGTGGCGACCTCCTCCGCCGGCGGGCTCATGGTGGCGAGCGACGGCGGTGTCTACTCCTCGGCGAAGTTCGGCGTGATCGCGGTGATGGACTGCCTGCGCACGGAGTTGTCGGCGGAGGGCATCGGGGTGACGACGCTGTGCCCGTCCGCGGTGAATACGAACATTCACGACCATGAAACGATGCGTCCCGCGGCGTATCGCGACAGCGGCCTGCGGGGCGACGACATCGAGCGCGCGAGGGTGCAGCATGCGGCTCGCGAGCTGCTGTCGAAAGGCGCCGACCCTCGCGACGTCGGCAAGCGAGTGCTCGATGCGATCGACGAAGACGCGCCGATGGTGTTCACCGACGGCGGCATCGCACCGGTCGTCACGATGCGACGCGATGCACTCATGCGGGCCGTCCGGCTCGCCACTCCTGCACGGAAGACCAGCCGACTCGAGAGGGTCGTTCTGGCTGAACCCGTGGGGGCGACGCGTGCGGGGCGCGCTCTGACGGCTCTCGGCTGCCAGGTGGACGTGCTCGACATGAAGATGGTCGACACAGTGATGGAGGAGCCGGAGCAGCTGGGCGACCCTTCGGATGCCGCGCCGCTGGTGCTTGCCATCGCTCCACAGAGCCCCGGGGGCTCACGTTCGGTCGACTGGACGGCGCAAGTGCATCAGGCCCTGCGGCGTTGTTTCACCATCATCCGAGGGCTCGCTCCCGGTCGTGTCGCGTCCCCCGGCGGCGCAGGCGTCGCGGTCGTTCTGCCGACGACCGCACTTTTTGCCGACAGTGCCAGATGCGCGGACTCGGTGCTTGGCCGCAGCCTGGTCGGCCTCACCGAGGGGCTCCGGGCGGAACTCCTCGCGACGGGTTTGGCGGTGACACTCGTCCTCACTCACGAGGACGAGGAAGAAGCGGTTCTTGCGAAACGAATCCATGAGGCACTGCGTGACGGGCCGCTCTACGCCCTCCCCTCGTCGGCGACCGATGAGCGCATAACGAGCGTGTTCGATCCGTGGCTGGAGGCTCTCGCCCGGACCCCGTCGGATCTCGCGCTGCCCCCGCTCGGCCCGATGGGGGAGGTCTACCGCCTGGAGGCGGAAGGCACGAAGGCGCCGGACCAGTCCTCAAGCTCGGCGCCTCAGAACACAGGGTAACAACATCTTCCATTCTCACATGGTGACAAGTTACGATCAAATCGGCACGGTCGGTCTGGGAGTGTGCTCGCGCAGGCCGATCAGAAGGAGCGAAGGATGCATGTAGGTATCGCGACTGGTTTTCAGCACCAGAGCGGGAACGAGGTCGATGACAGGCAGTTCCTCAAGGAAGACCTCGACATGGCGGTCGAGGCAGAGGGCCTTGGCTTCGAGTCCATCTGGGTGACGGAGCATCACTTCTCCAACTACTCCATCTCTCCCTCACCGTTGCAGTCGCTCGCGTATCTCGCGGGCAGGACCAAGCAAGTGAAGCTCGGAACGCAGGTCGTGGTGCTGCCGTGGAACGACCCGGTGCGCGTCGCCGAGCAGGCGCTGTGGCTCGACAACGTCACGGAGGGTCGGCTGTTGCTCGGCTTCGGCCGTGGTCTCGGGAAGATGGAGTACGACGGTCTGCGGGTCGACATCAACCAGACCCGTCAACTCTATCGAGAGCACGCCGAGCTGATCATCACCGCGCTCGAAACGGGTGTCATCGAAGGCGGCGAGCGCACGAAGCAACCTCGCCGCGAGCTGCGTCCGCGGCCGTTCAGAAGTTTCGAGGGACGCATATTCGGATCGGCAGGCTCGCCGGAATCGGTTCGGACCGTTGCCGAGCTGGGTATCGGCGTCCTGATCATCAATCCGGAGCCACGCGCCAACCTCGGCGTCGACGTCGACACCTACCACCAGGTGTGGGGGGAGACGCACAGTGCGCGACGTTCGGCCCCCGCGCCGATGCTGTCGGGCACCATCTTCGTCGACGAGAGCAGCGACCGCGCCAAGGAGATGTCCATCAAGTACCACCGGGTGAACTTCCGCGCCGCGGTGAAGAACTACGGCATGGCCGAGGAGAGCTTCGGGACGACCAAGGGCAACGAGTTCTACGCGAAGATGCGGATCTCGCCCGAGAAGATCGAGGAGATGGCCGAGAACACGGCAAAGGTGATGCCGGCCGGGAACCCGACCGAGGTGATCGAAGCGCTCGAGCGGATCAATGCGGACCTGAACCTGCAGGGATTCTTCCCGCACTTCCACTTCGGCGGCATGCCGCGCGAGGAAGCCAAGCGGAACATGCGTCTGTTCGCCGACAAGTGCCTGCCGGAGGTCAAGAGCTGGCCCTGCGAGGGCACTCTCGACGGCCTGTCTCGCGAGCTTCAAACCTCCTGATCGCTCGCGTGATGGTCGGCCGCCTGGGACGCGGTCACACCGTGGCTCGTCGTGTCGCCAGGTAGCGCTCGCGACAGCCGACCATCGCCCACAACCAGTCGTTGTCGGGCCCCGTGTGCCCACACCGCAGCACTCGCTGCTGATCCGCGGCCACTCGCCGCAGCCATTCAACAAGGAGAGGCACATCATGACCGCTCCGATGCGCGCGCAGCAGCGCACGGCACCATTCATTTCGATCGCGCCTCCGGAGCCCGATCTGTCCCCAGGGGCACTGATCCTGCGTGCCGAGGAGATGCTCGGTCATCTTCGCGACCGCCAGGCGGAGACGGAGGCGGCGGGAAACATCCTGGCGGAGACCAACCGGGACATGGTGGAGGCGGGCTTCTACCGTGTGATCCAGCCGCGTCTGTTCGGTGGCTACGGCTTCGACCTGCCGACCTTCGTCCGCCTTGTCACGGCGGTGGCGCGCGGCTGTCCGGAAACCGCCTGGGTGCTCTCCATCGTGTCGGGACACGTGCACCAGCTCGCTACTTTCCCCCTCGATGCCCAGCGGGAGGCGTACGGCGCCCTCGGCGATTTCCGAGCGCCGGAGGTGGCCGCCCCGCAGGGGACCGGTGTGGCGGTGCCGGGAGGCTTTCGGGTGAGCGGTGCGTGGGACTACGCATCTGGGTGCGCTCACGCCACGCACATCCTGCTGACATTCCAGGTCGACGACCCTCGGCCGGGTGACTCGCCCTTGCGGATGGGGCTGTTCGAACGCGCCGACTACGAGATCGTGCGGAACTGGGACGTGATCGGTATGCAGGGCACGGGGTCCCACCGCGCCGTGATGAACGAGGTCTTCGTGCCGGCGCACCGGACCAAGCCGTACCCGCAGACAGCGGCAATGCCCCCTGCCGAGGCCTACCGCGACAGTTCGCTCTTCTACGGCCCCGCTCGGCCCTTCATCATCACCGAGTCCGTCGCAGTGATCGTCGGTGCCGCAGAAGGCGCACTCGATGTCTACGAGGAGACCTTCCGGGCGCGGAAGGCGACCGGCCCGGCCGGGGCCTCACGTGCCGATCTGGCCGAGTACCAATTCAACTTCGGACGTTGCCGCGCCCTGGTCGATACGGCGCGAGCCGCGCTGCTACAAACCGCGGCCGACTACATGGAGATCGCGGAACGAACGTTCACGACAGGCGAACCATGTTCGGAAGACGACAGCCGGCGCCTGGCGATGGTCATGCTGCAAAGCGTCCATCTCGCGCACGAGGCAGTCGACATCATGTTCCGGACAGTGGGCTCTTCGGCCGCGAGGAAGGATGCGTTGCTGGGCCGGTACTGGCGCAATGTCGGCGTGCTGCGCGGCCATCTCGCGCATCAGTCCGACAGCGCTGCGATCAACTATGGTCGCGTTCATTTCGGTCACTCCCCTGTAGGTATATCGTGATGGACTCAAATGATCTGACCGGCCTTCTCGCCGCCTATCTGTCCGCGCTGTCCAGTGGCGCACCTGAGACGCTCGGATTCCATACTGACTTCCGCAGCACCGAGAACGGTGCACTCGTGGAGATCGGCCACGGGCTGTGGCGTCGGGCGCCGCAATTCGGAGGGATCATCAGCTTCGCCGATCCGCTCACCGGCCAGGCGGTCTGCATGGGCGTGGTCACATTCGAAGGCGGCCAGCCCCAGCCTTTCGCGCAACGTATTCAGGTGCGTGGACAGCTGATTCTCGAAGCCGAAGCGATCGTCAGTTCCGATTCCCAAGGGCATTTCGCCGACGCTGCCCGCCTTCTGAAGCCCGACATCATTTATTCAGCAGTAGTTCCGGCCGACCGCCGCGTCGATCGAGAGGGACTGCGCGCAGCGGCCAATTCATATTGGGAGGGATTGGAGCAGAGCGACGGGACGATTCCGCGCTTCAACTACCGGTGCGACAAGTTCGACAACGGCGCCAAGACGACGAATACATTGCGTACGCTTCTGTCGCCCGACGCCAAGGTTCACACTTGTGCGTCCGCGCTCAACGACACCCGTGCGGCGCGCCCGCACGCACGTGAGCGCCGATTTCCGGTGCTCGACACAGAGTTGGGCGTGGCGGCGAGCTTTGTGGTGGTCGACTTTCACCCCATCCCGGACCACCCGCGGCCTGACGCTGGAGCCATGTACATGCTGGGAGTCTTCAAGGTGGTGGATGGTGAGATTCGGATCATCGACGAGATCCGGGAGATCCTTCCATTGAAGGCCTCCTCGGGTTGGTAGCGGCAGGATGGAGAGAGTGGCAGTGGCTGACGAAACGCATCGAAGCGGGACAAGTTCGGACCGGATGCTGTCAGTGATGGACTTGTTCACCCCTGAGCGGCCGGAGTGGACGGTAGAGCAAGCGTGCGTCGCGATGGGCCAGTCCGAGAGCACCGTCTACAGGTATTTTCGGAGCCTGGCGGCGGTTGGACTGATCTTCAGCATCAGGCCGGGTCGCTACCTGCTCGGGCCGGGCATCATCCACTACGAACGGCAACTGCGCCTCTCCGATCCACTGATCCGCGCCGCGGAGCCTGCCGTCGTGAGGATGGCAGCGGAGTACGCTGAACCGGGCCTGATCTTTTTGAGTCGCATCTATCGCGATTCCGTCATGACGACGCACGAGCATCGGATCGGCGCCGAGCCGTTCCCGGAGGGCGCGTTCGCCAGGGGGCGTCTGGCCCCGCTGTTCCGGGGAGCTCCCGGGCTGGCCCTCCTCTCCTTCCTTGAGGTGCGGATCGTTCGGTCGATCTACCAGCGGGTCGACTCAGGTGATGCCGACTGGCTTGTCTTCAAGCGGCGCATGCGGGCGGTTCGCGGGCTCGGCTACGCCGTCGGTGTGGATGATCCCGACCCGGGCGTCCTCCACGTTTCGATTCCGCTGAAGCAGGACGGGCACGGCATCGCCGGCAGCCTGACTGTTGCCCTCGCCAGCGGACCCGATAACGCGGCAGCCATCGAAAAGTCGGCTGCGCTGCTCGCGGTCGCAGCAGAAGAGATCGCGTTGCAGGCGCGCAAGGCGGCACCCGAATGATCCGGCTCCGGCCAGGCAGCCGCCGTTGCAGCCGCCGTTCATGCAGAGCGGCGAGGGGCCGCGCGATCTGTGGCAACTGGCGTACGCCTGTTTGTGAGCTTCTCCCTTCGACAGCCTTTGCTGCGTAGGCGAGTTGAGAGGACAAGTCATGAAGAACGTCCACACGATCGACTCGGAGGCAGTACCCCGCTTCGTCGCCGACAGCGGGACCGAAGTGGCGTATGCGCGGACGCCGGGCCACGAGAGCGATGAAGCGCGGAGCTGGCTGAAGTCGCTCGCCGACCGATACTTTGACGCCCTGCTCCGTCACTCGCCCGCAGAACTGGCCCTCGATCCGCAGGTGCGCATGACCGAGAACGCCATCGCCATTCCGATGGGTGAAGGGGTCTTGTGGCGGGCGCTGACCAAAGCGCCGGAAGGCTTCCGCGTCGACGTCGTTGACGCGGTCTCCGAGCAGATCGTCGTCGGCGGGTTGCTGGAGGTTCGCGGACGCCCGTATCTCGCCGGCATACGCCTCAGGGTGCTGAAGGGACGGATCATCGAAGGTGAGCATCTCCTCACTGACATGATCCAGCCGGCGGCGTGGGCGAATCTTGAGCGACCCCCTGATGCGCTCCTCCAGGATGTGCCGCTCGAGCAGCCCAATGATCGCGTCGAATTGCAATTGATCGCCGACTCCTATTTCGACGCACTGACGAGCGAGGACAGCCGCCGCGCTCCGTTCGCGGCCGACTGTGTGCGACATGAGACGGGTCTGCGGACCACCGGCAACTCGACGCCGCCTCAACTGCTGCTTCCGCAGAACACGCCCGCAGACGAGCGGGAGCGGATGCAGATCCTCATGAACGGCATGAGCGTGCGCAGTGCTGCCGAACAGATCGATTCGGGCCTCTTCGCCGATCTGTGGAAGGTGTGGCCGCGGCGGCCGATCGTGATCGACGAGGTCAAGGAACTCGTAGCGGCGTTTCCGCCGTTCATGCAGAACGGCGACGTCCGGTGCGCCCCGCTCACGGGTTATCCGGGCGTTGACCGGCTGACGACCCGTCGCCGTTCAGCACGCAGTGGCTGGAGATATTCAAGATCCACTCGGGTCGGATTCACGAGATCGAAGCGCCGGTGTTCATCCCGCTCAACTTCGGCGCCGGTAAGGGCTGGGACTCAGCCTCCGGTCCGTGAACCGTCGCCGACAGCACGAGGTGGTGTGGATGTCCCACCACTTCTGACGGGCGCATCAGCTGGCCGGCGCCTTCGCGGGCGGCAGTGGCTGAATCGACCATGACGCGTCCGGGCATGCGTGGCCGAGCCAGGTGCGACAGCTACCGAGTGAGGGATGGGCGCGGCTGAAGCCGTCTATGCCGATCTCCTCGAAGCCCATGAGGAACGCGCCCCTTCATAGGAGTACCTGCGGGCGTGGCACCAGTTACGACCAACCGAACAAGGGAAGTGAGGAAGACATCATGGCACTGCTCGACTCCATGGAATGGACGGAGAGGATCTTCTCCGGAGGCTGGATCAAGGGTTCGGGTGATTCGTACGACTCCTGTGAGCCCGCCACGGGGGACACGTTGGGCCGGGTGGGCGCGGCGACACCGGACGACCTCGCGCGAGCAGTGGAGCGGGCGACGCAGGCTCAGCGGAGTTGGGCGGCGCTGCCGTACGTCGAGAGGGCGCAGGTACTGCGGCGCGCGGCCCGAGCCTTCGAGGAGAACCAGGCGGAGATCGCGGACTGGATCGTGCGGGAGTCGGGAGCACTGCGGCCGTTCGCGGAGTTCCAGTCTTCGAACGGTGGAGCCGAGGAGTGCTACGAGGCAGCTGCCCTGGCTGCGGCGCCGTACGGCGAAGTCCTCCGTTCCATCGACGAGCGATTGTCCATCTCGCGCCGCTTCCCGGTCGGCGTTGTCGGCGTCATCGCCCCGTTCAACGCTCCCATGGTGCTCGCCATGCGTGCCGTGGCGCCGGCGTTGGCCCTGGGAAACGCAGTTGTGCTGAAGCCGGACCCGCGCACGGCGATCTGCGGTGGCGTGGCGATCGCTCGTGTCTTCGAGGAAGCGGGCCTGCCTGACGGACTCCTGCACGTGCTGCCCGGTGGCGCCGATGTGGGCGCAGCGCTGGTGGACCACCCGCAGGTGCCGGTCATCGCATTCACGGGGTCCACCCGCGCCGGCAAGGCCATCGCCGCTGCGGCGGCGAAGCGGCTCAAGCGGACGCACCTGGAGCTCGGAGGCAACTCCGCGTTGATCGTTCTCGACGACGTCGACCTGGAAAGGGCCGCGTCCGCCGGCGCGTTCGGCTCCTTCCACCACGCCGGCCAGATCTGTATGGCCTCCAGCCGACATCTGGTTCACGCCGGGGTCGCCGACGAGTACGTCGAGCTCCTTGCACAGCGTGCGCAGGCCGCGATGGTGGGCGACCCGGCCGGCGGCGACGTCGCTGTGGGACCGATGATCGACCAGCGACAGCTCGAGGCGGCACATGCCGTCGTCACGGACTCTGTCGCGGTGGGCGCGCGGCTCGTGACCGGAGGGACCTACGAGGGGCTGATGTACCGGCCCACCGTCCTGGCAGACGTGCCGCTCAACGCCCGCGCCTACGCGGAGGAGATATTCGGCCCGGTCGCTCCCGTGGTGCGGTTCCACGACCTGGACGAGGCGGCCAAGCTCGCCACCGATACGGAGTACGGGCTGTCCTTGGGCATCCTCACTCGGGACGTCGCCAAGGGCCTGGCGCTAGCGGAGCGCATCCCCACTGGGCTCGTGCATATCAACGACCAGACCGTCAACGACGAGGCGACGGTTCCATTCGGCGGCCGTGGCGACTCCGGCAACGGATCCCGGCACGGTGGCGCCACCGCGAACTTGGAGGCGTTCACGGAACAGCAGTGGGTCACCGTCCGCGGTGACATCCCCAGCTATCCGTTCTGACGCAGCCGCCACTGAGCCGGCGCGCCGGCTCGATGAGGTGCAAGGGACATCCTGCGCCCGCGGTGTCCGTCCAGGAGGGACTGCCGCGGGCTCGGCCGGAAGGCCGCTGCTTCCTGCTCATGCGGCCATGGTCTTGTGCCTTGACGGGCAGTGTGTGCCGCGTAGGGGCCCGATGCGTGATGTCCCGGGCAGTTGATGTCAACAGGTCGCTGACCTGCGAGATCCCGACGCGGTGGCTGACTGCGGCGGCTGATTTCGTGCGCGCAGAGGTACGTGTTCCGAAACCATGCCACCGTACGTCGGCCCATGAGCCCGACCCGCGGGCTGTGACACCCCGGCCGGTTGTGCGATCGCGTGCGGCTGGTCCGCTGGGTGCAGAGCACTGCGGTGGAGCCCGGCGGGGGCACGCCGAGCACCCCCGTCCCCCATCCGGCGTCAATCGAGATCAAGAGTTGGCGCTGCTTCCAACGCCATGGCGACAAGAAGGATGACATGAGAGATCTGACGGACAAAGTGGCGTTTGTGACCGGTGGTGCGAGTGGGATTGGTTTGGGGATCGTTCAGGCCCTCCTCGCTCATGGCGTCCGCGTCGCCGTAGCGGATTTGCGCTCCGATCACCTCGATGAGGCTCGCTCTGTCCTCGGCGACGGGCCGTCCACCGAATTCTTGGAGGTTGACGTCATTGATCGCACGGCGATGGCCGACGCGGCGGATCGGGTCGTCCAGCGCTTCGGCGCCGTACACATCCTCGTCAACAATGCCGGCGTCGGCACCGCACCCACCGTCGAGGAGATGCGCTACGAGGACTGGGACTGGGTGCTCGGGGTGAACCTGGGCGGTGTGGTCAACGGCATCATGAGCTTTCTGCCGCACATGCTGCGCCAGAACGAGGGCGGGCATATCGTTTCGACATCCTCGATGGCAGGCCTGCTTCCCTCGGTGGACAATTTTATCTACGCCGCGTCCAAATACGCGGTCCGTGGGTTGGGGGACTCGTTGCGCCTCTCGCTCGCGCCCCACGGCATCGGGGTGTCGACGCTCTATCCGGGGCTCACCCGCTCCCGCATGCTGCTGGCCGAGGAGAACCGCCAGGCGCGGTTCGGCACCGGACAGGCGGCATCCCCTGTCGGCGCCCACGGGCCGACAGGGGATGCCGGGATGGACCCACGGGAGGTGGGCGAGATGGTGGTGGACGCCATCCTCAGGAACAAGGGCCATATTCTGAGCCACAGCGAGTTTCGCGGAGAGGTGGCTGAAAATTGCGAAGAACTGCTGGCCGCCTTTCCTGTCAGGCAGGAGATCGGCGCCGATCGCTTCGAATTCCAGGCCATGATCCGCGAGCGCACGAATTCCGCCAGAGCCGCGATCGACCGGATGAACGGCCCCGACAGCTCGGACATGGCGGAATGAGGCGCCTCCACTGACGCGGTCGACTGACCTCCCAGCCACGCGGCAACCGGTCCGGCCGGGTAGAGCAGCGCGTTGACGATCTCCCGCATCGCGTAACGGCCCTGACAGCCACTGACCGAGGGGTGCGCGGCCTTCCACGCGACGATCACAGGCTCCACCAGCGCCCACTGCTCGTCGCTCACGTCGGTCTTGTAGGGCTTGCGCTCGCTCACAGGAACCAGCCCAACATGCCCATCGCCGCCGACCGGCCGGGATGCCGCACCGCCCGCGGCGCACAGGAACCGGTGTCAGCACCGAACCGCTCCCGCCAGTCGTCGCCGGACGCTATCAGCGCCCGACGTCAGGGGAGGGCAGCAGCACGCAGTGCGTCTTCTGAAGACGCGCGGCGGCCGTGGCATTTCGTCCCAGTCGTACGGTGCTGAGCTTCACCGGTGGAACTCCTTCGGTCTCGACAGGTGCTCGCCCTCCATGAGTACGGCAACGAACCCGTTCGGCAGCAGCAGACGAACGGTGCAGCCCCGGCTGGGTCGGGTGTCGTGCTCCAGCCGACCGCCGTTGGCCTCCGCGGCGCCGCCGCCCGGCACTTCGCCAAGGTGGGTCGTGCATCGACACCCTGCCATCCCACGCCGAGGTGCGGATGGGCGGAACCCAGGTCGGCACGCGGGGCTTCTTCTTCGCCCCGACCGTGATCACCGGTGCGCGACAGTCCGATCGCATCGTCCAGGAGGAGGTTTTCGGTCCCGTCCTGACCGTCCAGTCGTTCCAGCACGAGGCTGAGGCGGTCGCGATGGCGAACGGAGCGCCCTGCAGCCTCGCCGCCGGCGTTTGGATGAGGGACCACGGCACCGCCGACCGCCTCAGCCGCGACCTGGACTTCGGGTGCGTGTGGACCAACGCCCACCTTCCGTTCGTCTCCGAGATGCCGCACGGCGGGTTCGGAGCCTCCGGCTACGGCAAGGACCTGTCCGGCTACGGCTTCGACGACTACACCCGCATCAAGCACGTGATGATTCTTGTCGGTCATGACGCACTCCAGCGATGTCGCGGCCCTCGAGAGCCGCCTCCAGGCTCTGCAGGCGCCCCTTCCCCCACCTTTAGACCATGCAAAAGTGGCGTGCGCGAGGCGGTGCTCGCACCCGGTGTTGGACCCGATCGAGGCCGAGAACCGACATCCCCGACCCGCGGAAGCTCCATGCCCCACAGAGACACCACAGCCCGCCGTCCCCCGCTTCCCACCGGCTGGCGGCGCCTAGCCGCACGGCTGCCGATCCTGCTCTTCCGCATCGGGCTCGGCTTCCTCTTCGGCAAACGACTGCTTCTGCTGCATCACGTAGGCCGGATCAGCGGCCTCGGCCGCATGGTGGTCCCGGAAGTGGTGTCCTACGATCCGGCGAACGCGAGCTGGATCATCGCCTCTGGATTCGGACCGAAGGCCGACTGGTACCAGAACCTGCTTGAACAACCAAAGACCCTCACCCAGTTCGGCAACCGGCCGCACGCCGTCACGGCCCATTTCCTCACGCCCGACGAGGGCGCCGACATCATGGCCGACTATGCCCGTAGGCATCCCCGCACCGCCCACCGTCTGTGCGCGTACCTGGGGCTGCCCGTCGACGGCGGCGAGGCGGCGTACCGCGACGCCGGCCGAGCCATCCCCTTCGTGCGGCTCGACACCGCTGTCAGGCACCCCATCCCGTCTCTCGGTGAGGGAGCGCCCCGTGCTGCTCGCCATGGTGGAGGCGGTGTTCCAGCCAGCCTGGTTGTGTCCCCATGATCGGGGCGCCTTGGGAGACGGCACCCCCAGCAAAGGCGAGGCCCTGCCCCGTGGTTCTTCCGGGGCAGGGCTCCTTTCGGCGGCGAGTCCGCTGGGGGCGCAGGCGGTTCAGCGGGCCGGCTCGGGCTCCATGTGCTGCGTCTGCGGGGTCGTCTGGAGGCGTGTGCCTTCTACGTCGAGGTCGGGCAGGGCGCGACCGAGCCAGGCGGGGAGCCACCAGGCGTGGCGTCCGGCGAGGGTGAGGACTGCCGGGACGAGGGTCAGGCGGACGGCGAAGGCGTCGATGGCGACGCCGACGGCGAGGGCGAAGGCGATGGGCTTGATCAGGGCGTCGTCGAGCGGGAAGAAGCCGGCGAACACGGTGAACATGATCAGGGCGGCCGCGGTGACAACTCGGACGCTGTGCCGCGCGCCGTCGGTCACCGACCTGCGGGCCATGCCGGTGTGGACCCATTCCTCGCGCATCCCGGAGACGAGGAACACCTCGTAGTCCATGGCGAGTCCGAAGAGTACGCCGGTCAGGATGATCGGCAGGAAGCTGACGACGGGACCGGTGTGGGCGAGGCCGAGGGTGTCTGCCAGCCAGCCCCACTGGAACAGGGCGCCGACCAGGCCGAGCGAGGCCGCCACCGACAGCAGGAATCCGACGGTGGCCTTGAGCGGGACGACCAGCGAGCGGAACACCATGGTCAGCAGGATCAGGCTCAGGCCGACGACGATCGCGATGAACGGCAGCAGGGAGTCGCTGAGGCGGTTGGAGACGTCGATGTTGACGGCGGTGGTGCCAGTGACCGCGATCATCGCTCCGGTTGTCTCGCGGATGTCCAGGGCGGCGGCGCGGATGTCGCGGACGAGCTGGCCGGTGCGGGTGCTGTCGGGGCCGGTCTTCGGGATGACCTGGATGACGGTCTGCGCGGGGTCGTGTGTGGGCGTGGGGGACAGGACTGTCTTGACCCCCTTGAGGTTCCGGAGCTTCTGCGCGGCTTGAGCGCCCGCGTGCGCGCCCGCGCCCTTGTCGGTCTCGGTCAGCACCAGAAGTGGGCCGTTGAAGCCGGGGCCGAACTTGTCGTTGACCGTGTCGTACGCCTTGCGTTCGGTGGAAGTGACCGGGGCCGAGCCGTTGTCTGGGAGAGCGAGGCGCAGGTCCGTCGCGGGGAGCGCCAGTGCGACGAGGATGCCGGCGCCGGCGAGGACGGTGAGCAGGGGCTTGGCGACGACGGTCTTCACCCAGCGAGCGCCCAGGGTCGTCCGGCCGGCGGATCCGTCGGGGTCGGTGGCCCGCTGGGCCTCCTTGCTGCCGGGCTTCGGGGTCAGCCGCGTGCCGGCGAATCCGGCGAGGGCCGGGAGCAGGGTGATCGCGGCCAGGACCGCGACAAGGACGGCTCCGGCGGCACCGAGGCCCATCACGGTCAGGAACGGGATACCGATGACGCTGAGTGCGGCCAGAGCGATGATCACGGTGCTGCCGGCGAAGACGACCGCGCTGCCGGCGGTGCCGTTGGCCAGTGCGATGGACTCCTGCGGGTCGGTTCCGCGGGCAAGTTGCTGACGGTGGCGGGTCAGGATGAACAGGCTGTAGTCGATGCCCACGGCCAGCCCCAGCATCAGCGCGAGCGTGATGGCGGTGGAGGAGATACTGAACGCCGGGGTGAGGGCGAGCAGCCCGGCAAGTCCCACGGCCACGCCGAGCAGGGCGGGCAGCAGTGACATGCCCGCGGCGAGCAGGGAGCCGACGGTGACGACGAGGACGAGCACAGCGACGGCGACGCCGATGATCTCGGACGGGCCTATGTGCACGCCGTTGCTGCCGTAGGCGCTGCCGCCGACCGAGGTCTTGAGCCCGCTCTTCTCGGCCTTCTCAGCCGCCCGTTCGATCACGTCCAGGGACGAAGGGCACACCTCGGCCCGCTGTACGGAGTACTGCACCTGCACGATCGCTGTGCTCCGGTCGGCAGAGATGGCCCCGGACTGGCTCGGGGCCCATGACGGCTTTGACCTGAGGTGCCTTCGTGGCCGCCGCCTCGGTTGTGGCTATGGCCGCGGTGTAGCGGGCCTCGGTGATGTGGTGGCCCTCGGGTGCGGTGAAGACGATCTGGGCGCCCGCTCCGGAGGCTTCGGGCAGCGTCTTGCCGAGCGTGTCCAGCGCGCGCTGCGACTCGGTGCCCGGCACGGTGAAGCGGTCGTCGAGCTTGCCGCCGAAGACTCCGGCGCACGTGATGAGCGCGGCCAGGGCCACGAGCCAGATACCGAGCACCAGCTTGCGATGGCGGTAGACGCTGCGGCCCAGGCGATGGAGCAGGACTGCCATGGCGAACTCCCAAGGTCCGTAAGGAATTTCCCGGACGTCGCCTTGCGGCGCGGGACGAACGGTGGAGCGGGTGGGCCCGTGCCGTCGCGCGGTCACGGGCATGAGGCATGCCGGTGCCGTGGGTGGCATCTGGCACGCTTCGACGATCGACTTTATCACTTGCTCAAGTCGTTCGATCAAATCATACGACCAAATCATTCAACTTGAACACACGACATTGTCAGCCGACCATGTCGTGTGTATGGTGATGGCCACCGGAGCACGCCGCCCCCGGGAAGAGCCAGGTCATGGGCCTGCACCGTTCTCCCCGCGGAGCACGTCCGCAGCGCCGGGACCACCCCAGGACAAGGAGTGATCATGAGCAGCACGCAGATCAAGGACATCGCCACGGCGCACCACGCCCGCAAGGCGGATGTGGTGGTGATCGGTGCGGGCCTGGCCGGTCTGACGGCGGCGCGGGAAGTCGTCGCGGCGGGCAAGTCAGTGGCTGTGCTGGAGGCCCGTGACCGGGTCGGCGGCCGGCTGCTCAACCACCACCTCGGCGACGGTCAAGTGACCGAGATCGGCGGGCAGTTCGTCGGCCCCACCCAGGACCACATCCTGGCGCTGGCCAAGGAGGTCGGCGTGGCCACCTACCAGGCCGCCGTCCCCGGCGAGACCGTCTACGTGCACGGCGGCAAGGCCAAGCGGTTCACGGGGCACACCCCTCCGGACCTGTTCGCGCTGCCGGACATGGGTATCGCCCTGGCCCGCATCGGCCAGGCCGCGGCCAAGGTGGACCCGGCTGCCCCCTGGAAGGCCCCGAACGCCCGTGAACTGGACGGCCTGACCTATGAGACCTGGCTGCGCAAGGCCGAGATCACCGGCGACGCCGTCGACATGATCAACCTGTTCCTGAACTCCGCTTACGGCGGCGAGGCCCGCGACGCCTCCGCCCTGTTCAGCCTCTGGTACGTCTCGACGTTCGGCAACGAGGCAAACCCCGGCACCATGGAGCGCGGCACCGGTACCACCGGAGGCGCCCAGGACAGCCGCTTCGTCGGCGGCTCACAGCTCGTCACCCAGCGCCTCGCCGAAGAACTCGACGGCCGCGTCCACCTGTCGGCGCCGGTGCGGCGCGTCAGCCAGGACTCCACCGGTGTCACCGTGGTCTCCGACGCCGGTGAGTGGCGGGCCGACCGAGTGATCGTCGCCGTACCGCCGCTGGTGGCCTCGCGGATCGTGTGGGACCCGCTGCTGCCGGCCCAGCAGGACCAGCTCTTCCAGCGGCTGCCGTTCGGCACCCTCATGAAGTGTGTCGCCGTCTACGACAAGCCGTTCTGGCGCGAGGACGGGCTGTCAGGCATGGGCCTGCTGCGCGGCGGATCCCCCATCCGTGAGATGTTCGACAACACCCCGCCCGACGGCGGACCGGGCGTCCTGATGGGCTTCCTCGGCGGCCGGGAATGGCGCAAGTGGGCCCACCGTCCGGCCGCCGAGCGCCGAGGCGCCGTCCTGCGCTGCTTCGCCCAGGTCGTCGGGGACCGTGCCTTCGACACCGTCGACTACGTCGAGCAGGACTGGACCGCCGAGCAGTGGACCCAGGGCGGCCCCACCTCCGTCGCCGCCCCCGGCGTGCTCACCGACTTCGGCCAGTGGATGGGCCGCCCCCACGGCCGCGTGCACTGGGCGGGCGCCGAGTTCTCCCCCTACTGGAACGGCTACATGGACGGCGCGGTCCGCTCCGGCCGCCACACCGCCACCGAACTCCTCCTCCACCAGAACTGAGCGCAAGAAGTACCGACAAGCAAGGGAACCCTGTCATGAACCGTTTCGTCGTCACCGAGACCGCCGTCATCGATGCCCCCCTCGGGCGGGTCTGGGACGTCATCGCCCGCACCGACCGGTACGCCGAGTGGGTCGCCGGAGCCATCGAGGTCACCGACCACCACGGCGTCGCCACCATCGGCAAGACCTACTCCGAGCGCAACCGCACCCTCGGCCCGCTCAAGACCGACTCGGTCTGGACCGTCAGGGAGATCGAGCCCTTCAAGCGCCGCGTCGACACGGGCACCGGATTCACCCCACTCCAGGACGTCACCAACACCTTCGAGTTCCGCCCGGTCCAGAGCGCCGACGGCCGGGAGGCGACGGAGATGCTCTACCAGGTCGAGTACACCATCGGCCTCGGCCCGCTGGGCCTGCTCCTCGACTCCATACAGCAGCCCGCGATGCGCGCCGGCATGCGCACCTCCATGGCCAACCTCAACACCCTGCTGCGTTCCGAGGCGTCGAGGACCGCTCTCTGACAGGCGGCGAATACTCCTGGGCCGGCGGCCGGTCGGACGGGCGGGCCGTCCGACCGGCCGTGGGCCCAGGAGCGGCCGTCATCATGTACCGCTGATTTGTCGAGCGACCTGTTCGACAGACTGAGTCGAATAGGATCACGTCATGGCTCATGTATCCGCGGCGGAGCGCCGCCCGCAACTGATCAAGGCGACCATCGGCCTCATGGCCAGGGAGGGCGTCGCCGCCGGCAGCACCCGCGCCATCGCCGCCGAGCTCGGCGTGGCGCAGGCGACCGTGCACTACACCTTCGGCACGAAGGAGGAGCTGTACCGGGCCGTCATGGAACAGCTCACGCACGACCTCGTCGACCAGGTGACACAGGCCGCGCCCACGGACGCGAGCTTCGAGGAAACCGTCGTCACGCTCGCCGAAGCACTCTGGCGTACCGTGCTCGAACAGCCGGCCTCGCACCAGCTGCTCACCGAGCTGAGCATGTTCGCCCTGCGTACGCCACACCTGAAGGAAGCCCTTCAGAACCACTACAGCGAGGTCCTGGCGGTGACGACGAAGCTGGTCGAGCAGGCCGCCGAACGCACCGGTCACCGGCTCGGCCAGCCCGCTGAGACGATCGCGAGGTTCTTCCTGGCCGGCTTCGACGGACTGACGATGCAGCACCTCTCCCTGCCGGACGAGGAAGCCGAGAGCGCCTGCCTGCGGTCCTTGGTCTCGGCCGTCCTGGCCATGGCCTGAGGTCACCCGGTCGTCCGGACCAGGACACCCACGCCATCGCAGTCCGTTGACGCCCGGAACCGAGGACCGGATCCGAAGCAACGCCCGCTACCTGTCGTCGCCTTTCGCTGCGATGGCACGGTCCAGAACGTCGTGGTCGGCCCAGCTTCCGTGGAAGCCGAACGGCACCCGGCTGGGAAGCTTGACCCGGGCCAGCGGGGTGCGGCGCAGGTCGGCCGCGTCATGGACGAGGAGCTCGCTCAGGTCGGTGGCGCGGTTCCACCACAGCGAGAGCAGGTAGCCGTCGTCCTCGCTGCGGGCGTTCTCACGGGCCACGAAGACCGGTTCGCTCGGGCTGGTCAGGCCGTCGGGTCCGTCAACGACGGTGGTGCGGTCGAGAAGGTAGTCGTGACGGGCGAGGCCGTCGGACATGGTGTCGTCGGCCAGGCTGCGCGTGGTGACGAAGTAGCCGTAGCGGTGCGGCCGACCCATGTAGGCGTCGTTGATCTTCGGGAACTCGCCGAAGACGCCGCTGATCATCTCCTCCGTGGCCCGTCCGGTCGCCAGGTCGACGCGCCAGCGGTAGGGCAGGGCCGGCGGGAACCACTCGTGGGAGCCCACGGGCGTGAGGAGACGGTCGACCGGGCTGCCGAGGCGGCTGATCCGGTGCCCGTCGACGATCAGCTCATCGTCCTGCTCGTAGGCGTTGTAGAAGTGGGTGTTGGCCCAGTGGCCGCCGAGCTCGTGCCAGGTGATCTCGTGGGTGTGGCGGTTCATCAGGACGATCTGGACGCCATGTTCAAGGGAGCTCTCGTCCCAGACCACGCCGGGCCTGCTCTGGGCCACCAGGTCGAGGCGGAACTGGGCGGGCGTGACAAAGAAGATTGCGTAGGTGTCGCTCACCGCGAAGTCGTGCATGAGGACCGGCACGCCGATGTCGAAGGAGTGCGAGTCCTTGATCTCGGCCGTCTTCACGTCGGCGCGGTACCAGGTGATGGTGGGTCCGACCGCAGCGAAGAACAGCATGTCGCCGGTGTCCGGGTCGGTCTTGTAGTGGCCGGTGCACAGGACATCGACGCCGCCGTGGAAGTCGTACGTGCCGAGGGTGCGCAGCGTCTCGGGGTCCAGCGCGTGCGGCAGTCCGCCGTCGAAGTAGACGAGCAGATGGTCGTCGAAGAGGCCGGCGTTGATGTTGGCCACGTTCTTCGCGCGCGGGGCGCCCTCGGGCAGCCGGCCCGGGGTGCCGCCGTTGACGAAGCCGCTGTAGATCGCCTCCCCGGCCTCCACCTCGACCCTCATCGAGTCGGTCTGGACCCAGCGGGTGCGGTAGGCGGCTTTGCCCTCGCGCAGGTAGACACCGCACACCATGCCGTCGCCCTCCCACCAGTGGTAGCGGTCGGTGTTGCGGGGCTGGAAACGGGGATTGGAGGAGACGCGGAACAGCGCACCCGCGAGGTCGGACGGTATCTCGCCGTCCACCTCCAGGTCGTACGCCTCGTTCTCCTCCGTCCAGGGCGCGAAGGGGCCGTTGAGGAACCTGTTGCCGGTGTGCCAGTCGGCTCCGGCGCCGGCGGGGGCGGGGCGCTCTCCGGTCCCACGGGGAACGACGGTCATGGGGTTCGCGGGCATGGGGCTCTCCGTGCGGGTTGGTGTGTCGGGGCGGTCAGAACGGGTAGCGCGGGAGTTCGCCGCGTACGGTGACCCACTGCTGTTCAGTGAAGGCCTCGAGGTTGGCGATGGCGCCGCCGTGACGGGCGCCGGTGCCGGAGTCGCCGACGCCGCCGAAGGGGATGTTCGGTTCGTCGTTGACCGTCTGGTCGTTGATGTGGACCAGTCCGGTGGGCACGCGCTCCGCCAGGGCGAGGCCCTTCGCGACGTCCCGGGTGAGGATGCCGAGGGACAGTCCGTACTCGGTGCCGGCGGCGAGCCCGGCCGCCTCGTCCAGGTCCCGGAAGGGGACGACGGGCGCGACGGGGCCGAAGATCTCCTCGGCGTAGGCGGGCGCGGTGAGCGGTACGCCGGTGAGCACGGTGGGCCGGTAGAACAGGCCCTCGTAGGTGCCACCCGCGGCGAGCCGGGCGCCGGCCTCGACCGTGTCCGTGACGATGCGGTGGACGTTGTCGCGCTGACCGCTGTCGATGAGCGGTCCGACGGCGACGTCCTCGGTGGCCGGGTCGCCCACCCTGAGCGCGTCGGCGTGCTGGGCGAGCAGAGCGGTGTAGTCGTCGGCGACCGACGCCTGGACGAGGTGACGGCTGCTGGCCATGCAGATCTGGCCGGCGTGGACGAAGGACCCCCAGGCGCCCACCGAGGCAGCCTGCTCCAGGTCGACGTCGTCCATCACGACGAGCGCGGAGTTCCCGCCCAGTTCCAGGTGGACCCGCTTGAGGTGCCGGGCCGCGGCGATACCGATGGCGCGCCCGGCCCGAGTGGAACCCGTGAACGCGATGACAGGAACCTGCGGATGCTCCACGACGGCTGCCCCGACGTCCGCCCCGCCGGGCAGGACATGCAGCAGACCGGCAGGCAGGCCCGCCTCTTCGAAGACACGGGCGAAGACGACACCGCCGCTGATCGCGGTGCGAGGGTCCGGCTTGAGGACGACCGCGTTGCCGAGGGCGAGCGCCGGGGCCACGGCCCGCATGGCCAGGATGATCGGCACATTGAACGGGGCGATGACGCCGACGACCCCGACCGGGACCCGGCGGGAGAAGGACAGCCGCTCCTGTCCGGAACGCAGGAGCTCGCCGTAGGGTGCCCCGGCGAGGGCGGCGGCCTCGTGGCACTCCTCCGCACCGCCGCTGCTGACCTGCAGGGCGGCGAACGGCCGAGTCGCACCAGACTCCCGTACCAGCCAGGTCTCGATCTCCTGCTGGTGCTCCTCGAAGAGACGCGCGGCGCGGCGCAAGACAGCGGCACGGTCGGAATACGGCCGCGCGGCCCACTCCCGCTGGGCCCGCACCGCCCGCTCCACCGCCCTTTCCACATCGGCGGGCGTGGCGGAGCCGACGCGGCCCAACGTCTTGCCGGTGGCGGGCTCGACGGCGTCGTACCCCTCGCCGGTGCCGCTGATCCACTCACCCGAGCCGGAGAAGATGCGGCCTTCCCAGGTGCTGCTGTCCAAGAACGTCATGGTGTCCCGATTCGGTAGTGCGCCGTGGCGCGAAGATTATGTGTTGTGTCGCGAAGGTGGGGAGGTGGGGGCTTGCCGGCATCAATCCCCTGTTTCACTCCCTGGATGTCCCAACAAGGGCCTTGTCTCCGAGCTGGCCCCTGTCCTGCGAGGCTCGCTCCAGGCCGAGCGCGGAGTCGGCCGCCGGCACGCCCGGTCCGGCGGGGAAGAGCATCAGGCACACCACGAGACAGAGGAAATCGACTTCGGCTCTACCTGCGCCATTCGGGCCGAGGATGCCGGTGTGCCAGACGCTCAACTTGTTCCAGGGCCCGGTCGTCAACGTCAGTGCGGAGAGGAGAAGGACGACCGCCCGGGTCAGGAGTCCGGCGATGAGGGAGGCCCCGGCGGCTGTCTCGAAGGTGGGAATGAGCACGCTCAGCAGCCCGGTCGCGGGCAGTCCGAGCGGCTTTCAGCACGCCGAAGCCCAAGCCCGACGTGCCGGCGTCGCACTTGGCGAGGCCGTGCAGGATGAACAGCCGGCCGCCGCCGACGCGCAGCGCCAGGAGTGCGGCGCCGTGCAACCCGTTCGTCCGGGAGGTGACATCGCGGTAGAAGTGGATCACGGTGAGGTTCTCGGGGTGAGGTGGGTCCGGTAAGCCGAGTCAGTGGCTGGGCAGCGCCTTGGCCGGGGCTGCCGAGTCGATGTCCTGCGGCGGGGTGGACAGGTCGACCGCCTCCCTGCCGTCCGAGCCGCCGGGCGCATTCGCGGCTGTCGTGTGCCGCAGGGCGAGTACGGCGATGAATGCGGCGAGCAGGCTGGCACCGGCGCAGAGATAGAGGCTGAGGTCGAGGCCTGCTTCTAGGGTTTCGCGGGCCAGGGGGGCAAGCGTGCGCGACAGCTCGCCGAGATCGGCGTTGGCGACCGCAAGCGCGCCGCCCTCCGCGTTGACTCCCTGGGCCACGCCCACGGCCTCGGCAGGAAGCTTCGCGGCGCCGAGCTTCGCAGCGAGGGCACTGCTCGCCGTACCGAGGGCGACGGCGCTGACGATCGCGGGGCCCAGAGCCTGCCCGGTCTCGCGGACGAGGCTTGTGACCGCGCTGGCCATACCGGCGTGGCGGATGTCCACGGTGCCGACCGCGACGGCCGTCAGCGCGGAGAACATCGTGATGAAGCCGGCCCCCAGCAGCAGGATCGATCCGGCCATCGCCGCCAGATCCGTGGCGTCACCCGGCAGCAGCGCCATCCAGACCTCACCGGTGGCGAGGGACAGCAGACCGCCGACGAGCAGTACCCGGGGGTGCACACGCTGAAGCAGCCTCGGCAGGACGGGTGTGAGCAGCAGCGGGATCGCCTGGATGAGAGCGAAGGGCAGGGCGGCGTTCAGTGGGGAGAGGTGGTGCACGGCCTCCAGCTTGATGCTCAGCGCGTACGCGGTGCCGATGAAGCCGAACATGGCGAGCAGTCCAATGGCGGCAGCCGCGGCGAAGGAGGGGTTCCGGAAGAGCTCCAGCCGCAGCATCGGCGTACGCGACCTGCGCTCCGCAATGAAGAAGCCCACAAGGGCGGCCAGGGACAGCACGAAAGCAAGCACGATGTGCGGGGCGGTGTAGCCGTCGACGGCACCCTCGATGACGGCGTAGAGCAGCGCCAGCAGGGCGACGGCGATCGTGACCTGGCCCGGCCAGTCGAGTCCGCGCCCGGCCGGCTCGCGGGAATCGGTGATCCAGCGGAGGTTGACGGCGGCGGTCACCAGGCCGAGCACCGTCAGAGGTACGAAGGCCCAGTGCCAGTCGGTGTGCTCGGCGATGAACCCGCTGATCAGCGGCGCCATCATGGCGCCGAGAGCCAGGCTGACGGCCCAGTACGACAGGGCCCGCGCGCGGGCGGCGGGCTCCGGGGTGCCCGCGACGATCACGGCCAGCGACGAGGGGAAGATCGCTGCGGCGCCGAGTCCGGCGACCGCCTGGCCGGCGATGAGCTGGGTCAGTGTGCCTGACGTAGCGACGGCCAGGGAGCCGACCGCGATCAGGAGTCCTCCGAGAACGAGCAGACGCTTGCGCCCGAAGAGGTCACCGAGAACACCGAAGTTCAGCTCCAGGATGGCCGTCGGGAGGATGAACGCGGCCGGGATCCAGGCGAGGGCGGCGGCAGACGCCCCCAGGTCCCGCTGGATCTCTCCGATGATCGGGGACGAGAGCGGGATGCCGATCTGGGCCACGCAGATGGCCAGGCAGGCGGCGATCAAGGTGCCGAGGCCCAGCGAGGGCGGGTCCTCCGCAGCGGAATGGTTCATGAGGGTGTCTCCAGTAGCGGCTTGAGCGGTTCCCGGTGGCCCGACAGGGCCTGACAGATGTCCCACATACTCGGACGCATGTAGCGTTAGACAGGACGTTGCACCCCAAGCGCTTGAACAGTCAAGAGGCCCGACCCGCCGAGATTCACCGTTGACGTCGGCACAGTCAGCGATCTAGCGTCCCATTAAACAAAACATCCGTCCTGAAAAAGGAGACAAGCATGGCGATCACTGGACTCGGCCACACCGGCTTCTGGGTCGACGACCTGGAGAAGATGCGCGACTTCTACTCCCGCGTCATGGGTCTGACCGTCACCGATGAGGACCCGGAGCAGGGCATCGTGTTCTTCTCCGCGCGTCCCGAGGATGAGCACCACGAGTTCGTCCTCCAGCAGGGCCGCACCGCCCCTGCCGGCGCCAAGCTCACCCATCAGGTGTCATGGCGCGTGGACTCCCTGGAGTCGATCATCGACTTTCACCACCGGTTCCGCGCCGAGGGCATCGAGGTCCAGCAGGAGGTCACCCACGGCAACGCGATCGGGATCTACTTCTTCGATCCCGAGGGCAACCGCAACGAGGTCTACCTCCGCCTGGAGCGTGACGTGCGCCAGCCGTTCCGCAAGAGCCTCGATCTGGACCTGCCCCCCGAGGAGATCATGGCCGAGGCCGAGCGGCTGCTGACCGAGGGCGGACCGGCCTACCAGCCGGTCCAGTAACTGCCGTGCCTACGACATCCGCGCCGCCGTCGGTCCTGGTCGTCGGCGCAGGCCCGACCGGGCTGACGGCCGCCCACCTGCTGGGCTCCCGGGGCGTACGGGTGCTGCTGGTGGAGCGCAACACCACCACAAGCAACGACGCCAAGGCGATCAGCCTCGACGACGAGTCCCTTCGTACCCTGCAGTCGGCCGGCGGCCTGGACGAGGCGGTCTACCCGATCCTTGTGCCGGGCACCGGCACGAGGTACTTCGGCGTGGGCGGGCGGCCGCTCGTGCACGCCCGGGGCACCGGTGAGCAGCGCCTGGGACATCCGTTCAAGAACCCCTTCGCCCAGCCCGATCTGGAACGGGTGCTGCGTGAGCAGCTGCGCCGCCTGCCCGGTGTCGACGTCCGTTTCGGCACCCGGCTGACCGCCCTCGCACAGTACCCCGACCGGGTGCGCGTGTCCCTGCGAACAGGTGGGGAGGACGGGCCGGTCGAGGAGTTGGACGTTCCTTACGTCCTCGGCTGCGACGGCGGCCGCAGTACCGTGCGCGACCTTCTGTCCGTGCCCATGCGGGGACGGAGCTTCCCTGACGTGTGGCTGGTGGCCGACACCCTCGAGGACACGCACGACCAGCGTTTCGGCATGCACCACGGCGACCCCGACCGCCCCGTCGTCATCGTCCCGGGCCGGGACGGGCGTTGCCGCTACGAGTTCCGCCTCAAGCCGGGCGAGTGCGAGGCCGGTACCTCTCCCCCGTTCGCCCTCGTGCGCGAACTCCTGCGGCCCCACCGGGAGATCACGCCCGACCAGATCGAGCGCGCGGTCGCCTACAGCTTCCACGCGCTGCTGGCCGACCGGCTGCGCGAGGACCGCTGCTTCCTGCTCGGCGACGCCGCGCACATGATGCCGCCGTTCGCCGGCCAGGGCCTCAACTCCGGGATCCGGGACGCTGCCAACCTGTGCTGGAAGATCGCCGAGGTGGTGGCAGGCCGGGCCGGTGACACCCTGCTCGACACCTACGACACCGAGCGGCGTCCGCACGCCCGCGCCGTGATCGACCTCTCCGTGCGCCTCGGCCGGATCGTCATGACCACCAGCCGCCCGCGTGCCCTGCTGCGCGACGCGCTGGTGCGCACGGCGACGCACATCCCGCCGGCCCGTCGCTACCTCACCGAGATGCGCTACCGTCCCGACACCCGGCTGCGGGTGGGGGCCGTCCTCCCGGCGGACCGCGCAGGCGGTGAACTGGTCGGCACGATGCTGCCGCAGCCACGGGTGCTGCACGGGCCGCACCACCGCCCCGCACGGCTCGACGACATCCTCGGACAGGGCTGGAGCCTGCTGGGGATCGGTGTAAGCGACACCGGCTGGGCAACCGTCGTCCGGGCCGGCCTCCCCGAGGCCACCGCCGTGGATGTCTTCCTGGACGACCGCGCGCCGCGTGACCTGGCCGGCCGGACGGGGATCGCCGACGCCGACGGCCGGCTCGACGCCCTCCTCGCCGGGCTGACCGGTTCCTTCGTCCTCGTGCGCCCCGACCGGTTCGTGGCCGCGGTGTTCACCCCCGACCGGGCCGAGTACGTCGGCGCGACGCTGCGGCGCTTCGCTCCTGCCCGCCCCACCCCGGGCGCCAACCCGCCCGCCTGCCCGCCCACTTCCGACCCCGCCCCCGAGGTCCCGTACGACACCCCAGGAGTACCCCGATGAGACTGAGCACCGTCCGTATCGCCGACGACCGCGTGACCTCCGCCGCCCGGCAGGAAGGCGACGAACTCGTCCTGCTCCCCTACGCCGACGTGGGCGCGCTGCTCGCAGCCGGCGACGACTGGCAGGAACGCGCGGCCTCCGCCGACGGCGAGCGCCTGCCCCTGGCCGAGTCGTCACTCGCCCCGCTCGTCCCTCACCCGAACAAGATCGTGTGTCTCGGTCTCAACTACGCCACCCACATCAAGGAGATGGGCCGCCCCACCCCCGCGCACCCCACCCTGTTCGCGAAGTACGACGGCGCCCTGATCGGCGCCCACGACGCCATCCACACGCCGCCGGTCAGCGACGACCTCGACTGGGAAGCCGAGTTGGCAGTCGTCGTCGGACGCCCCGGCCGCCGTGTGCCGCGCGAGAAGGCCCTGGAGTACGTCGCCGGCTACACGGTCGCCAACGACGTCACCGTGCGGGACTGGCAGCACCGTACCCGTGAGTTCCTCTCCGGCAAGACCTTCGAGGCCACGACCCCGGTCGGGCCCGCGCTCGTCACCCCCGACGAACTCCCGCCCGGTGCCTCGGGGTTGGACATCTCCTGCAGCGTCGACGGACACACCATGCAGAAGTCCAACACCGCGGATCTGCTCTTCGACGTGGCCGAGACCGTCGCGTACATCAGCACCATCATCACGCTGCTGCCCGGCGACCTGATCCTCACCGGCACCCCGGGCGGCGTGGGCGCCGGTCGCGATCCGAAGGTGTTCCTTCGCCCCGGACAAGTGCTGATCACCACCGTGGAAGGCATCGGGGAACTCCGCAACACCGTCATCAAGGACCAGCTGTGAACCATGACCACAGGACAACGGCGACCATGCGGCACCGCGCGGCCGCCACCGGCCCACGCCCACCCACTAGAGTCTCTCGTATGTCAGGAAACATGTCTCCCAGCTACCGCGAGCGCAACTCCACGGCCGACCGGGCACTGGACATCCTGACCATGTTCGACGACATCCATCTCGTCATCTCCGGAGCCGCCGTGGCCGAGCGGCTCGGCGTGGCGCGCTCCACCGCGTACCGCTACCTGCAGAGCCTGGTGGCCGGGCGTTTCCTCGAAGAAGCTCCGGGCGGCGGCTTCCGGCTCGGCCTACGAGTGCTGGAGATCGCCCGAGTGGCCCGCCGCAGTTACGGTCTCTCCGAGGTCGCGGTGCCGTCGATGGAATCGCTCGCCGAGGAGGTGCACGAAACCGTGCTGTTGACCCGGCGCACCGGTGACCTGGTGGTCTGCGTGGACCGCGCGGAAAGTACCCGCGCGGTGCGGATCTCGTACGAGCGCGGCAGCGCCCTGCCGATCAACGCCGGCGCCTCCGCCCTTGTCCTGCTGGCCTGGAGCCCGGACGACGAAGCCCGCGGGCTGTTGCAGAACGCCGAACTGCGCCGCTTCACCTCGGCCACCCTCACCGACGTCGACGCCCTGATGGAACGACTCGGCCGGATCCGCCGCATCGGCTACTCCGTCACCCGCGGCGAACTGGATCCCGACGTGGTCGGCATCGCCGCCCCGATCCGGGACGAGAACAAGCAGGTGGTCGCGGCGGTCAGCGTGGCCGCCCTCGCCTCCCGGGTCTACCCGGAGGCGGAGACGGAGATCGCTCAGAAGGTTCTGGCCACCGCGCAGGAGATCAGCGAGCGGATGGCCGTCGTCGCGGGCTGACCCCTGGTCCTGCTCCGTCCGGGAGGGGTGACGCGGTAAGCCGTGTCAGGGCTCGACCGTGCGCCAGGCACACAATTTCTCAGTATCACGGCGACCGGCCCTCTGTGGTCGAGATGGATGCCTCCGAGGCCCAGCGATTCGTCGGTAAGGCAATGGAAGGCGGATGTCGTCCTACGCACCGGCGAAGGCATGACCACCGTCTCGCACAAAGAGCTCGGCTCGCCAGCCGCGGCGAGGAAACAGCCCCAACTCCGGAAACGTCGACCAGCCATTGACGCTCACCGGTGTCAGCAACCAACACGGATCACAAGGCAGATGCACAGCCGAGCGGAGTTCGCGCGACAACGCTCACCGGGACCGTAGCGCAGATCAGAAACACCCAGGTCAGCGGCGTGCGAGGCGCCTGGTACCTGCCCGGCCCTCACCGGAAGTGGGGTGCGGTGATTCCACCGTCTGGTTTGGGCAGCGACCGCGTCCTACTGTCAGAAAACCGCAGCTCGTGGCGAAATTCTGCACGACGGCAGTCAAAGGAGACGGCTTCATGGCAAAGACTTTTCCCCCCGAAATCACCATGGGAATGGACGAGCCGTGCCGGTTCGATATCGAGGTGTTCGATCTGGAGGTCCTCGAGGGCTCAGTACCCGCGGACATCGACGGCCTGTTCGTCCAGGCGGTTCCGGACCAGGTGTATGTTCCCGAGGTCCCGGTGCTGTGGCCGATGACCACCGCTGCGGGCGGGGACGGCGCGGTACGCGCCTTTCGAATCAAGGACGGCTGCGTCGACTTCCGGACCCGCTATGTACGCACCGAGCGTTTTCTGCTCGAGCGCGAGGCCCGCCGATCCCTCTACGGGAATTACCGGGATCCGTACTCCGACGATCCGAGCGTCGCCGGCACGAGCCGTACGACGGCGAACACCGCCATCTACTTCCACGCCGGCCGGATGCTGGCGTCGAAGGAAGACGGACTGCCGTACGAGATCGATCCCGTAACCCTCGAGACCCGGGGCGTATGGGATGCGCACGGTGATATCACGAGTCTGACCTTCACAGCCCACCCGAAATTCGACTCGGACACCGGCGAGATGTTCGGTTTCGGTTACGCCGCGAAAGGCGAGACCACGCGCGACATCGCCTACTACGTGATCGACGCCTCGGGCAAGGTGATCCACGAGGCTTGGTTCGAGGCACCGTACTCGGCCATGATCCACGATTGCGCGCTGACCAAGAACTTCATGCTCTTCCCGGTCATGCCCATCACCAGCGACCTCGACCGTCTGAAGGCCGGCGGCCCGCACTTCGTGTACGACGGCGACCTTCCGCAGGTCTTCGGAGTCATTCCGCGCTTCGGTGATGCTTCCGAGGTGCGCTGGTTCCAGGCCCCGCCGGCCTTTCCCGGCCACACGATCAACGCCTACGAGGAGGACGGCGCAATCGTCTTCGACCTGTACGAGGCGGACGGCAACGGCTTCGCACCGGTCGTGCCCGACAAGAACGGCAGGCCGACACCGCCTGGCAGCGTCACCACCCGGCACGTGCGCTGGCACATCGACTACCACACAGGCGAGCAGCGGCTCACCGAGCGGGAGGTGCTGGCAGTCGTCAACGGCGAAGGGCCGCACATCGACCCGCGCCGCGATTCGAAGCCGTACCGCCACGTCTTCGTGCCGACGCTCGACCGCGACAAGCTCGAGACCGACGTCAACGGCCGCCCCTATCCGGTGATGTTCAACCAGCTCAGTCACTTCGACCTGGTAGCCGGGACCCGTGACGACTGGTATCCCGGGCCGGCCGCAACGTTCCAGGACCCCGTGTACTTCACCAAGTCCCCTGAGTCCGCAGAGGACGACGGCTATCTGATCGCCACGCTCAACTGGCCGACGGAAAAGCGCAGCGAACTCGTCATCCTCGACACGCTCGACCTCGCAAGCGGGCCGGTCGCCCGGCTGCGGCTTCCTGTACGCATGCGCCTCGGCATCCATTCGACGTGGATCGACGGCGCCCTCGTCCCCTCCTGGAGGTGACCCGCCATGTCCGGTGACCAGTCCAAGGACATCGTGCTCAAGATGATGTCACTCCTCGTCGATCCCTCGACCTCGGAACAGGCGCGCGAATACCTCACCGAGTCCTATGTCCAGCACAATCCCAACATCGACTCGGGAGCCGACGCGATCATCGAGTGGACGAAAACCGATCAGGCTCGCGTGGCCCGGGAATCCATGCGCCCTGCGCCCGAGCCTCCGGTGTTCGTCGCCGAAGGAGACAAGGTCGTGATGATGCTGGCCCGGGACCTGCCCGATCCGGATGACCCGGGCAAGACCTATCGCTCCTACTGGTTCGACATGTGGCGGATCGAGGACGGCAAGCTCGCCGAGCACTGGGACGGCGCTCCCAAAGAAGCAGGATAGACGTCGAATTCGGGCAACGGAGCCCGGTCGCGAGAGGGTTTTCGAATGTCATCGTATCCTCGCATCTCCGCTACAGTGGCCGCTTTCTTCTGCATGTCCTTCGGCATGTCGGCCATTTACGTCGGATCTCTGTCGGTCTTTCTCGGTCCGGTATCGGCATCGATGGGTTGGGGCGTTTCCGTCTTCACCTTGGTGTTCACGGTGTCCGCCTACGTCGGCGCTTTCAGCACTCCCTTCAGCGGGCGCCTGATCGACCGGGTCGGGGTGCGCATCCCGGTCACCATCGGTGTCGCGACCTTCGCCCTGGGGCTGTTCGGCCTGTCCCGGATACACTCAACAGGATTCGTGTTCTGGGCATCCGCCGTCTGCATCGGCATCGGTGCCGCACTGGCCGGGCCGGTAGCCCACGTGCGCGTCGTCTCCTCGTGGTGGGACAGCAACCGGGCGCTCGCCCTCGGTCTGGTGGTCGCGGTGGCCCCCGCACTGTCGCAGTCCCTGGTCGCGCCGGTGGCGCGATGGCTGATCGACGCATTCGGCTGGCGCACCGCCTACGAGGTGCTGGCCGCCGCTGTCCTGGTCGTCGGATGCATATCGGCCCTGTTCTTCCTGAAGGTGCGGAGCGCGGATGCCGCCACGGATTCCCCGGCTGCTGCCACGCCGTCCCCGGCGGTCTTCGAAGGCGTGCCCGCAAAGCGGGCATACCGATCCCGGACCTTCTGGACCCTGACGGCGGCGGAGTGCCTCGCGACGAGTTCGTTGATCGGCACGCAGGCGCACATGGTGCACTGGTTCACCGGCCGCGGCGTCACCGGCGGCACGGCGACTTTCCTGGTATCCCTCATGGCGGTGTCCGGGATGGTCGGCGTGCTCTTTTCCGGCTCCCTCACCGACCGCATCAGGTCGCACCGCGTCGCCGCCGTGCTCTACACCCTGCCGGCGATCAGCCTGGTCCTGCTTCTCGCCGCCGGGGACACCTTGTGGATGCTGGGCGTCGGAGTCGTCCTGATGGGATGCGCGCTGACCGCCGTGACGCTCCTGTTGCCCTACCTGATCACCCGGTACTTCGGGCTTCGGGCATCCGCCGAGATATTCGGCATCAGCCTCGCGTGCAGCATGATCAGCATCGGAACCGGGCCCACGCTGATCGGTATGGGCTTCGACACCTCCGGCAGCTACACGCTCCCGATCTCACTCGCTGTGGCCGCCACCACCGTTTCCGCGCTGCTCATGTTCAGGCTCAAGCCGTACATCTACGCGGTGGTCAAGCCCGCTCCTCGCGATGCGGGCAGGACGCACACGGTCACGGGCGGGACGGACACACGCCTCTCCGGACAGGAGGCAACCCCCTAGCCTCGGCGAGCCGCCGGCAACCGAGTGCGATCACGCCCGTTGCTCCGCCACCCCCCGGATCTGAGGGACAGCGATGAACACAACCAGACGCTCTCGCGGGCCCTCCGATGGCCCCGGCGGAGCACGGCACCCCCGTACGACCGGAGCGACCGGAGCGACCGGAGCGACCGGAAAAATGCTGTCGGAGCTCTACTCCAGCGTGGTCGGCGACCAGGAGCGACTGACCAAACTGCCTCTGGTCGTCTCCCGGGACATGGAGGAACGTTTCATCCGCGACGGCTGGCCGGTCGGCAAGGTGTACGGCAGCGAGGCCGACATGGCCGCGTACTACGGCGTCGGCCGGGACGTCATGCGGGAGGCCGTACGCGTGCTGGAGGCACGTGACGAGGTGCGGGTACGGCGCGGCCCGCAGGGCGGCATCGCAGTCGCCAGGCCGGGCGGCACACATCTGCTGGTCATGATCGGCGGTTACGCCTACCTCACCGGCCTGGGACTGCCGGACATCGTCGAGGCGTGGAGTGCCGTGCACATCAGCGCCGTACGTCTCATAGGCGACCGGTCACGGCAGGCCGGCGGAAGGCCGCTGTGGGAGAACCATGCGGCGGACGACGGCGAGATGCCGGACACCGCCGCGCTGCTCGGGCGATTCGCCACCGAGGTGATCGGCGCAAGCGACAGCGGTCCGCTGAAGTACTTCAACGACGTCCTGGCCCCACTGCTGCCGCGGATGAGTACCGCCCTGGAGGCCGACGCGCTGGCCGACATACGGCAGCGGATCATCCATGACCTCGATCGCGGCCGTACGGAGGACGCCGTGCGTCAGGCGCGTCCGCTCTTCTGCGGCGCGGCGCGGGACACCCTCGCGCAGGTCGCACGGACGGGCGACTGGAAGGGCACGCCGGTGCCGGAGCCGCTCGAGCAGATGCGCATACCCGCGTTCGCGGCCGTGCGGCGGATGATGTCGGAGATCACGCCAGGGGAATGGGTGCGAGGCCGGCCACTGGGCAACGAGTGCGAACTGGCCGAACGATTCGGCGTCGATCGCAGCGTCATCCGCCAGGCGATCCGCATGATGGAGGACGCGGAGACGGCGGTCACGTTGCCCGGACGCGGACACGGCCTGGTGACCCGGTGCCCGGGCCCAGCCCCCCTGAGCCGTCAGGTCTGCGTCTACCTCGCATCGCACTCCGAACCGCCCGAGGGCGCCGCCCTGGCACTCGGCAGTCTCATGATCGAGATGGCCGAGATCGCCGCCAGGAAGACAGGTCCCCGCGATGCCGAGCTTTTCGACGCGCTCTTCGATGAACTGCGACAACTGACGAGTGCCGCGCCGATAGCCAGTTTTCAGCTGATCGAAAGGCTGCAGAACCGCCTGGCGCGCAATGTGCTGCTGTCGCTCTTCGTGAATGGCATCAAGGCCTATGTGTCCTGGAGCATGAGCGAGGAGTTGCATGCGCCGTCCTGGGTCATCGAGTTTTTCGCCCAGTCCACACATGATGTCCTGCGGGCCATCGGCCGTCGTGACGCACCGGAAGCAGCCCGGCTTCAGGCCATGAAACAGGAAATGCTCGCGCAGTACCGCCAAGCCGTGCTCGAAGGGCAGGAGCCGGAATTCCGGTGAATCAGGTGAATTGCACCCGGCCCCTTCGCAGTCAATAACCCTGGCAGACCCGAATACGCCGTCTGGTTACCGAGAGGGCCGAGGCCTAGGGTCAATCTGCGTGGACCGATAGGAAACATCCACGCACAGAGCGGAGGCGGGCAGGAATGCGAACCCTGACAGGTGGTGTCGGAATGACGCACGGCTGGGAACCCGAGCGGGACCTTTTCAGGCACGGGGAGAGCTTCCTGCAGAGCTTGGTGGGGCACGATCCGGGCCTCGCGAGCCTCGCGCACTCTTTCCGGGCGACGGAGAACGCCGATGAGACCGCGCCAGGACATGGACTCTGGGCGACCGCCGAGGATTTCCTCGGCCTACAGACCTTCGCCGATCCGGTCCAGGGGCAGCTCATCACCATGGGGGTCGTCGTCGCGGCGGGACAACGCCGGCCGTTCGGCCTGCGACTGAAGGTCGTCGGGGACGAGGTGACCGAGGCAGAGGCCGTCATCAGTACCGATCCGAGCGGGCACTTCGCCGATGTGGACCAGTTGCTGGCACCCGACGTGCTCTACGACGCACCGGTTCCCCCCGACCGAGCCTGCGACCGGGACGGGCTGGTCCTCGCGGCGGACAGCTACTGGACCGCACTGCAGGAAAGCGACGGCAGCCTGGCTCGCTTCGGATACCGATGTGACCGTTACGACAACGGCAAGAAGGTGACGAACACCCTCACCACTCTGCTGTCTCCGGACGCCACCGTGCACACCGTCGCGAGTTGCCTGAACAACACCCGAGGCGCCAGACCGACGGCCCGTGGGCGCCGCTGTCCCGTTGTCGACGTGGCCCGCGGGATCGCGGCGAGTGTGGTCGTCGTCGACTTCCACCCCGTCCCCGGCAGCCCGCGGCCCGACAGCGGCTCTTTTTACATGATGGCCCTCTTCAAAGTGGTCGACAACGAAATACGCAGTATCGACGAAATACGAGAAATCCTGCCGCTCGGCACGCCATCGGCTTGGTGAGAGAAAGGATACGTACATGAAAGAAGCGCCAGATATGACTCAAGCAGGGTCTATCCACGAGTCGCCGTTCACGACACCGGAGGGGCGCCGCATCCGTGACGCCGTGCGGGCAGTGGTACCGCTGATCCGGGAGAACGCCCTGGAAGGTGAGAAAATCGGCTGTCTGGCGTCGCCCACGCTCGATGCGCTGCACGAGGCCGGAGTGTTTCGGGCCTCAGTGCCGATAGAATTCGGCGGCTATGCCCTGGGAGCGCGCGATCTGGCCGAAATCGTCAGCGCGGCCGCGAGCGGCGACGGATCGGCGGGCTGGACCGCCATGATCGCGAGCGGGTTCACCCGGGTCATGCTCACCTTCCCGCAGGAGACGGTCACCGAGGTCTACGCACGCGCTCCGCAGTGGCCGGGGCCGGTCGTGGTGAGCGCCTCGCTGTTCTCGGAGAGGATTCAGAAGGCCCGCCCGGTTCCGGGCGGCTACCTGATCGAAGCCGGGAACAAGTGGGGCTTCGGCAGCGGCTCCAAGCACGCCGCCTATCTGGTCGTCGGCATCGAGGTGGAGACAGCCCCCGGCACCACGACGCGCGCGATGGCACTGCTGGAGAAGGGCCAGTACGAGATCGTCGACGACTGGCACGTCATGGGACTGTCCGGTTCGTCCAGCAACAGCGTCACGACACCTGCGGAAGTCTTCGTCCCCGAACGGCGCGTCGCGGATCTCGCCGGTATGCCGGGGCGTCTGGACGGCCTGCACCAACGCTACGCGGGGCTGGGCTTCGCCCTCGACGCCCGAGGCCTGATGCTCATCGTGGCCATGGAGACCATGGCCGTGGTCCTGGGAATGGCCAAGGGCGCCTTCGACTGCTTCGTCGACCAGAGCCGGCGCAAGAAGCCTTTCAACCTCCCTTACGACACACTGGCTGCCACTCCGTCGGTGCAGGTCGTCGCGGGCAAGACGCGCGCCATGATCAACGCGGCGGAAAGCCTGCTGTTCGGCCGCGCGGACCACATCGACCGCAAGGCGCGCGACGGACAGCCGTTCACGGCGGCCGAGGAGTCCGAGATCACCATGGACTTCGTGCACGCCGGCAATGTCTGTGGTGCCGCCATCGACGCGATACAGATCGCGCTCGGCTCGTCCACGGTCAGTCTGCGCAACCCGATTCAGCGCTTCGCACGCGATGCGCGGGTGGCGTTGACCCACGGCTCCACCCGGCTCGACCCGGCGGCGGAGATCAGCGGACGGCATCTCATGGGGCAGACACCATTCAGCGACGGCATGGCGGCCGTGCCCGGCGTGGCCAAGGCCGCAGAGGCCCCGCGGATCGTCGAACCCGTCGCTTGAGCCGGACCAGGAGACATCATGAACCTCGAACTGAACGGCAAGCGGGTCCTCGTCACCGGCAGCAGCTCGGGCATCGGCACCAGTATCGCGCTGGCACTGGCCGACGAGGGCGCCCACGTCGTCGTGCACGGCCGGAACGGGGAGCGCACGTCCAAGATCGCGGCGATGATCCGGGAGAACGGTGGCCAGGCCGACGAGGTGCTCGGCGATCTCACGGACGCCGACCAGGTCGACGCCGTCTGCCGGCGACTGCTCGACTCCGGCGGCGTGGACATCCTGGTCAACAACGCGGGCGGACGCCACGGAGGCTGGGAGCGCGACGGCTGGTTCGGTACCTCGCCCGACAACTGGCTCGAGACCTACAAGCTGAACGTGATCTCGACCGCAGCCCTGGTCAACAGCCTGGTCCCCGCCATGAGGGAGCGCTGCTGGGGACGCGTCATCCAGATCGCCAGCGCCATCGCCCTGCACCAACCGCCCAATTTCCCCGACTACCAGGCGGCCAAGGCAGCGGAGATCAACATGACACGCAGCCTGTCCCGCGGCCTGGCCGGAACCGGCATCACGGCCAACTCCATCAGTGCCGGCATCATCCACACGCCCGGCTCCGCCGCGGAACTCGCCGCCATCGCTGCCGAGATGCGGCTGGAGGGCGGGTGGCAGGCGCACGAGCGCCACATCGCCGTCGAGGTGTTCCGCCAGACCGCCGGCCGCATCGGTCGGCCGGAGGACATCGCCTCCGCCGTCTGCTACCTGGCCAGCCCCCGCGCCGACTTCGTGACTGGCGTCAACCTGGTCATCGACGGCGGCATCAACTGAACCGCTCAGGCGGCGAGGAGAGAAGTGTCGATGCAAGCATCCCCGGAGACACCCGAAGAGCTGCGCCACGCGTTCGGTCACCTGCCGTCCGGAGTGGTGGCGGTCTGCGCCCTCGTGGGTGGCCGGCCCGTCGGGATGGCGGCGAGCTCGTTCGTGCCGGTCTCCTTGAAACCGCCGTTGGTGTCGTTCTGCGCGGCACGCACTTCCCGCACGTGGCAGGCGCTGCGCCAGGCGCCGAGCCTCGGTGTCAGCGTGCTCGCCGAGGACCACGGGACCCTGTGCCGGGCGCTCGCCTCCTCGGCGGAAGATCGTTTCGCGGATGTCCGATGGGAGGCCGGGGAATCCGGCGCGGTCTTCCTGCCGGGCACGGTGCTGTGGCTGGAATGCGCGCTGGACTCCGAAGTCGAGGCGGGCGACCACGTGATCGCCGTGCTGCGGCTGCACGGGACCGCGTTGTTTCCGCAGGTCAGGCCGCTGGTGTTCCATCAAGGGCACTTCGAGCGACTCGGCCCGTCCCAGCCCCCCGCCCGGACACATGCTTCGGCTTGACCGACGGGCGGCGATGTCAATCGCGGCAGCGGCTGACCCCCCATCACCTTACGAGGAGCAGAACATCATGACGTTTCTGGAAGCAGGCGACTGGTCGGAAAGGATCTTCTCCGGTGAGTGGATCAAGGGTTCGGGCGAGACGTACGACGCGCTCGAGCCGGCGACGGGTGAGACCCTGGGGCGTGTCGGTGCGGCCACGCCTGACGATCTGGGCCGGGCCGTGGGGCAGGCGGTGCGGGCGCAGCAGCAGTGGGCGGCGCTGCCGTACGTCGAACGGGCACAGGTCCTGCGGCGTGCTGCGCACCTGTTCGAAGAGCACCACTCCGAGATCACCGACTGGATCGTGCGGGAGTCGGGGGCGCTCAGGGCGTTCGCAGAGTTCCAGACCTCCAACGGGGCAGCGGAGGAGTGCCACGAAGCCGCGGCGCTGTCCGCGGCGCCGTTCGGGGAGGTGCTCCGCTCCGTGGAGGACCGGCTGTCGTTCTCCCGTCGGCGCCCGGTCGGCGTTGTCGGTGTGATCTCCCCGTTCAACGCACCGATGGTGCTGGCGATGCGAGCGGTGGCTCCGGCGCTGGCTCTGGGAAACGCCGTCGTCCTCAAGCCCGACCCCCGGACCGCGATCTGCGGCGGTGTGGTGATCGCGAGGGTTTTCGAGGAGGCGGGACTCCCCAGCGGCCTGCTGCACGTACTGCCGGGGGGCGCTGACGTCGGCGCGGCACTGGTGGATCACCCCCAGGTGCCCGTGATCGCCTTCACCGGATCCACGAGGGCCGGAAAAGCGATCGCGGCAGCGGCAACGCGGCATCTGAAGCGCGTCCACCTCGAACTGGGGGGCAACTCGGCGCTGATCGTCCTGGACGACGTGGATGTGGAGAAGGCGGCGTCCGCGGGGGCGTTCGGCTCCTTCCACCATGCGGGGCAGATCTGCATGGCCTCAAGCCGGCATCTGGTGCACGCGTCGATCGCCGAGGAGTACGTCGAGTCGCTGGTCCGGCGGGCGAATGCCGTGACAGTGGGAGACCCGGCGAGGAGCGAGGTGACAGTTGGCCCCATGATCGACGAGCAGCAGTTGCAGGCCGCGCACGCCGTCGTCACCGACACTGTGGCGGCAGGTGCCCGGCTCGTGGCAGGCGGCACCTACGATGGCCTTCTGTACCGGCCGACCGTGCTGGCCGACGTCCCCTTGACCGCACGCGCCTACCGGGAGGAGATATTCGGCCCGGTCGCACCCGTGGTGCCCTTCCACAATCTGGACGAGGCGGTGAGGCTGGCCACCGGAACCGAGTACGGACTCTCGCTGGGCGTGCTGACCCGGGACATCGCCAAGGGTCTGGTATTGGCCGAACGCATTCCCACCGGGCTCGTGCACATCAACGACCAGACGGTCAACGACGAGGCCACCGTGCCCTTCGGCGGGCGCGGCGACTCCGGCAACGGTTCCCGTCACGGCGGCGCCACCGCGAACCTCGAGGCCTTCACTGAGCAGCAGTGGGTAACCGTCCGGGGCGACATCCCCGCCTACCCCTTCTGATTCCAGGCTGCCCCGGCGCGGAGCTCAGGTCACCGTGAATCAGTTGAAACGGGTGCCGGGCCGCAATCTCCCCCAGACTGAGCGGGTAACCGCAGCGGCATCAGCCTCCCCGCTCGCATATTCGTAAGTCCAGGGGCATAGGGACACCGACGAAACGCGCTGGCCAGCGGCTACGAATGGCCCCTAGCCGTCGCCATCCCGCTCAAGATCATTTCCCACGATGCAGCTGAGGGCCCGTAACAGCTTCCGCCGCATCACGAAGAGCGGCGCCGCGAGCGCCGCTCGGCCGGTGGTCGGCTGTCGCCATGGCTTTCATGCGCATTGGGCCATGAGCGGGTTGCGTGCCGTCAATGTCTCATGGCTTCTCAGGCGGCCCGAAGGAGCGTGCTCGTGCCCGGCCATCGGTCCATCGCCGAAGCCGAGAAACTTGTCGCCAAGGGGTCACGGCTGCGACAGGACCGTGACGCGCTCGGTGGGGCGGCTGCGGGCTCCTGACATCGCTGTGAGCGCGACCGCGGCAGCGAGCGCGAGTGCTATGAGCACGGCGCTGGAGACCATGAAGGCGCGATCCACTCCGATGTGTCCGATGACGCTGGAGGCCAGGAACGGCGACACCGCCAGCGCGCCCGCGATACCGGCCTCCCACAGGCCCAGAGCCTTGGCGAGGTGGGCCTCGGGAATGCGCTGTTGGACGAAGGCGATCAACGGGATGTCGGTCAGGGCCGACGCGAGTCCGGTGACGGCGAGGAGCACGGCGATGGCCGCAGGCGCGTGGACCAGGCCCAGCGGAAGGCGGAAGGCTCCGAGCAGGGCCCAGGCCAGGACCGCGGTCACGGCGAGTCTGGGCAGAGGCAGGCGTACGAGCACCAGGGCGCCGGCGATCTCGGCGAGGCCGGCGATGCCCAGCATGAGCCCGTACTCACCGCCTTGGCCGACCAGAACCACCAGACCGACGGCCAGGAACCCACTGGCCACGGCGAGCGCGAGGACGAAGGTGGCGATGACGACCAGCACATCGGGCGCCGCCCGCAGGGCCGCGAGGCCGGCGGCGAGGTCCGCGCCCAGCCGGACGCGCGGCCCGGCCGGGGCGGGACGGCGGACGCGCAGGGCGTACAGGGCCGCCGCGGAGAGCAGGAAGGTGAGACCGTCCACCGCCATGACCAGCGGGAAGGAGGCGAAGGCGAGCAGCGGGGCGAGCAGCAGCGGTCCGACGAAGAACGCGGCTCGGAAGGCGACCTGGAGCACGCCGTTGGCCTGCTGCAGGTGTTCGGCCGGCACGATCTGGGGCACGATCGCGTTCCGTGCCGGTGCGAAGGGCGCGCCGATGAGGGCCAGCAGGGCCGTTCCCAGGACCAGCACGGTCAGGTTCAGCGCACCTGCCAGCAGCATCCCAACACCGGCGGCCACCACGGCCGCGCGGGCGATGTCGGTGCCGATCATCAGGCGTCTGCGGTCGTAGCGGTCGGCGTACGAGGCGGCCACGAAGGTGGCCAGGAACGCCGGGGCGTACGCGGCCACGGTGACGAGCGCGACCGCCGACGGGTTGTGGGTGAGGGCCCATGCCTGCCAGGCGACGGCGGCGGTGTACAGGCCGTCGCCGAGTCGGGAGACGCCCTGGCCGACGAAGAGCAGCAGGAGGTTGCGGTCGCTGAGCAGTGCCATGCCGAAAGGGTCCTCGGCGGCCCCCGCACTGCTCAACTTATTCGTCGGAACACTAATCAGTCGGGGATCTCCAGATCGCGCATGCGCAGGTGCAGTTCCGCCAGGAAGCGCGTCTGCGCGTCACGCGGGTCGAAGCCGCTCACCTCTCTGATGCGTTGGAGGCGGTAGCGGAAGGTGTTCGGGTGCAGATGCAGCTGCGCGGCGGCGGCGTTGGTGTCGCCGAAGTGGTCCAGGTAGCAGCGGAGTGTGGCCAGGAGCTGGGTGTGCTGGTGCCGGTCGTGGCGTTCCAGTGCGGAGACGGCGCCGCCCAGGGTCTCGCCGTCCTGGCGGAGGGCGCCCCGCAGCCGGGAGAGGGCGTACAGCAGCTGGACGTCCTCGAAGGCGGCGACGCGGGGGGCCGACGGGTACTGCTGTTGCAGTCCGGTGATCCGGTCGACGTGGGATCTGGCGTACGGGATCCGGCCGGGTTCCGCAACGGCGGAGCTGACGGCCAGCACGATGCGCTCCCGCAGCGCCGCACGGTTCCACAGGTCCCGGGCGACGTTCACCGAGCGGGCCCTGGCCTCGGCGTCGTCCGTGGATGCCGGCCAGGGCAGCACCGCGTAGGTGGCGCGGTCGTGCCGGGTGACGAGGGAGCGGGGGTGCGCGGTCGTCAGGTACAGACGCAGCATGTCCGACGGGGTCTCGCCGAAGGCCGCGTCGTGCGCCGGCCGGCCCGGCGCGGCGGCCAGGACAGTGGCCTTGGTGGTGGACAGCCCCACCCGCGCGGCGGCCTGTTCGGCGTCCGCCGTCCCGAACAGGAGGGCCTCCAGGTCGTCCTGCTCGGTGGTGCCCTGTCCGTCATGGCTCATACGGACGGCGATCGTCCGTGCGGCGGCGCGGAAGTGCGCCGTCTGCTGTGAGTCGAACGGGGTCTGGGTGGTGGCCCACAGGTACCCCAGGTGCGGACCGTCGTGCTGGACCCGGCAGGCCATCCGGGGCTTGGCCCGGTCGGAGGCCGGGTCCAGGAAGACGGGCTCCGGGGAGGCGATCAGGCGGGCGATGTCCCCCCGGGAGCGCAGCACCTCGACGAGCCAGGGCTGGGCCTGCCGCTCCAGGATTCCGGAGACCCTTTCCTCGTCCGCGCTCTGCTGTCCTTTCGACCAGGCGAGCACCCGGAACTCGGTGTCCTCCAGGACGATCGGCACGTTGAGGAGTTCCCCGGCGGCGTCGATGACCGAGAACAGGTCTTCACGCCGACCGGCCGTGCCGTCGCGGCCCAGCTGGGACATCTCACCACCTCCGCAGGTCCGGCAGTCATGTTAGGCGGCTTGTGCACTGGTCCTGGCCCGGCACCGGGCGCCGCCTCTCAACCGGCGAGCCCGAGGAAGCGTTCGGCGTTGCCCCTGCGGATCGACGCCTTCTCCTCGGCAGAGAGGAAGTCGCTCTCGCGCACGACCCGGCCCGCGGGCCGCTCGCCCAGCGGGTACGGGTAGTCGCTGCCGACCATGACCTGTCCGGCGCCGTAGGTGTCCACCAGCAGGCGCAGGGCGCGCGGGTCGAAGACGACGGAGTCGACGTGGAACCGGCCGATGTAGTGCGACGGCGGGTGTGCGGAGGTGCCCACCACGTCGGGGCGGCCCCGCCAGGCGTTGTCCATGCGTCCGAGCCAGAGGGCGAAGGATCCTCCGCCGTGCGCGAAGCAGATCTTCAGCCGGTCGTCGACACGGTCGAAGACCCCGCCGAGGATCATCGCCAGGAGCGACAGATGGGTCTCGGCGGGCATGGCGGTCAGCCACTGCGCCATCCAGCGGCGCAGTCGGGGTGAGTCGTCCATGTCCCAGGGGTGGACGAAGACCGGGACCTGAAGCAGGGCGCAGTGCTGGAGGAAGGTGACGACGCCCGCGCTGTCCAGGTCGTGGTCGCCGACGTGGTTGCCGATCTCGACTCCCCGGTGCCCGTTGGCCAGGCAGCGTTCCAGTTCGCGGCAGGCCGCGTCGGGGTCCTGCAGCGGCACCTGGCAGAAGGGGACGAGGCGGTCGGGGGCCGGGGCGACGATGTCCAGGGCCAGGTCGTTGAAGATCCGTGCGATCCGTGCCGCCTCGGCACCGCTGCGGCCGTAGTGGAAGAAGGCCGGCGTGGGTGAGACAACCTGCATGCCGATGCCGTCGGCGTCCATGTCCTTCAGACGGGCCGACGCGTCCCAGCACTCGGCGCCGATTCGCCGGAACTCCCGGGATCCGAGCATGATCATCGCGTCGGCCTCCGACTCGACGCGCAGCCAGGGCGCCTGGGGACCGGCGTCGGCGCGGAGGTCGGGCCAGCCGTGCGGGACGTAGTGGGTGTGGACGTCGATGGTGTCGGCCTCGTGCGAGTGCTCGGGCACGGGGTCATCCCTTCCCGGGGTGCTCGGCCCCGCAGGAGCCGCAGATCCGGGCCTGCCGGTCGTCGTAGAAGGCGGCGAAGACGGGGGGCAGGTCGGCCACGATGTCGGTGACCTGGAGCTCCACCTCGTGGACGAGGGCGTGGCAGGCGGGGCAGTACCACTGGAACTTCTCCAGGGTGCCCGACTCTCGGACGCGTTCGATGACCAGGCCGATGCTGTCGGCTTCCGGGCGCTGCGGGGAGTGCGGCACGTTCCCGGGCAGCAGCCAGCTCTCGCCCTCCCGGATGTGGACGGTGCGCGGGCCGTTCTCGGTCATGACGTCGACGTACATGGCGCCGCGCACCTGGTGGAACCACTCCTCGTACGGGTCGACGTGGTAGTCGGTGCGCTGGTTGGGGCCGCCGACGACCTGGACGATGAAGTCCGCGCCCAGGGCCATGGTGCGGTTGTTCACGGGCGGCTTGAGCAGGTGGGCGTGGTCGTCGATCCACTTCTGGAAATGGATGACCTCGGGGAGGACGGTCATGACGTGTCTCCTTGGAAAATGGCGGGTCAGTGTCCCAAGCGGCTGAGGGTGGCGATGGCCTGGATCTCGATGAGCAGGTGCGGGTGCGGCAACTGGTGGACGGCGACCGTCGTGCGGGTGGGGCCGTGGGCGTCGAAGTACTCGGCGTAGACCTCGTTGTAGCCACCGAAGTCGTTCATGTTCACGAGGTAGGCGGTGATCTGGGCGATGTCCTCCAGGTCGGCGCCGACCGACCGCAGGATGGCGCGCAGGTTCTCGATGACGGCGCGGGTCTGGGCCCGGATGTCGAGGGTGGTCGTGCCCAGGGCGTCGGCCTCGGCTCCCGCGAAGGTGTTGTCCGGCCTGCGGGAGCTGGTGCCGGAGACGAAGACGAGGTCGCCGACGACCTTGACGTGCGGGAACCGTCCTCGGGGGGCGGCCTGCCCGTCGACTACGCGTGCGGTGTTCATCAGCGGCCCTTCAGGGTTACGGTGCCGAGCCCAGCGATGTCGCAGAAGGTGACGCCAGGGGTGAGCGGCAGGGCCGCAGTGGCGGCGCCGGCCAGGACGATCTGCCCGGGGGCGAGGGGGATACGGCGCCTGCGGCAGATGTCGAGCAGGGCGTGCAGGGCGGCCAGGGGTGCTCCGAGGATCGCCGCGGTGGATCCGACGGCCTCCGCCTGCGGGGTGCGCAGCCGCACCGCCTTGTTCGCGATGTCGGTGAGCGGGTGCCAGGAGCCGACGGCGTAACCGGCGGCCGAGGTGTTGTCGGCGATGACGTCGGTGACGGTGAAACGGAAGTCCTGGTAGCGGGAGTCGATGATCTCGATGGCCGGTGCGACCGCGTCCACGCACGATGCGATGTCGGTCGCGGGGTCGTCGAGATCGACCTGTCGGCTCAGCCGGAACGCCACTTCCGGTTCGACCCGGGGATGGATGAAGTCCGACAGTTCCACCTCGGCGCCGTCGCCGATGCGCATGGCGTCGGTCAGGTGTCCCACGATGATCTCGGAGACACCCATCTGCGCCATCTTGGCCTTGCTGGTGAAGCCCAGCTTCACGCCGGTGAGCCGCTCTCCCCCGGTCTGCCGCAGGCCGACCAGTGCTTCCTGCACGGCGTAGGAGTCGTCGATGCCGAGAGAGTGGGTGTCGGCGAGGCTGGGGACGGGGGTGCGCCGGTGAGCAGCCGTGTGCAGACGCAGGGCGAGTTCCAGTCGATCGGGGGTGCTCATGCTGTTTCTCCTGCCTCGGCGGGCACGCGGGCCAGGTCCAGGGCGATGTCGGTGAGAAGGTCCTCCTGGCCGCCGACCAGACCGCGGCGGCCGGCCTCCTGGAGCAGCAGGCGGGAGTCGAGCCGGTGCCGCGCGGCCACGCGTGCCGCGTGCAGCAGGAAGCTGGAGTAGACGCCCGCGCGGCCGAGGGTCAGGGTGTCGCGGTCGACCTGGACGGGCCGCTCCCGCAGGGGACGTACGAGGTCCTCGGCGGCGTCCTGGAGGGCGAACAGATCGCAGCCGTGGCTCCAGCCGAGCAGGTCCGCCACGGCGACGAACGGCTCCGCTGGACAGTTCCCTGCGCCCGCCCCTTGTCCGGCGAGCGCGACGTCCACGCGCAGTGCCCCGTGCTCGACGGCCGTGACGCTGTTGGCGACGGACAGCGACAGGTTCTCGTGCGCGTGGATGCCGATCTGCGTGTCGTCGGCGAGCACCTGGCGCAGGGCGTCGACGCGTTCGGCCACATCGGTCATGGTCAGTCGGCCGGCGGAGTCGGTGACGTAGACGCAGTGGGCTCCGTAGGACTCCATCAGCCGGGCTTGTTCGGCGAGTCGGGCCGGGGCGGCCATGTGGCTCATCATCAGGAACCCGGCGACGTCCATGCCGCTCTCGCGGGCCCAGGCGATGTGCTGCGCGCTGATGTCGGCCTCGGTGCAGTGGGTGGCCACGCGCACGCTGCCCACGCCGAGAGCACGGGCCCGGCGCAGGTCGGCGATGGTGCCGATGCCCGGCAGCAGCAGGGTGGTGAGGGTGGCGTTCTCGATCACCTCGGCCGCGGCCCGGATCCATTCTTCGTCGGTGTGAGCCCCGAAGCCGTAGGTGGCGCTGGAGCCGCCGAGGCCGTCGCCGTGGGCGACCTCGATGGCGTCCACCCCGGCCCGGTCGAGTGCGGCCACGATGTCGCGGACCTGGGCGGTGGTGTAGCGGTGCCCGACGGCGTGCATGCCGTCCCGCAGGGTCACGTCCTGGACGTAGAGGTTCACTTGCTGCTCACCCATCCTCGGAGTTCGGCCATGCGCTCGGCTGTCCGCAGGGCGGCGGAGGTCATGATGTCGAGGTTGCCGGCGTATTCCGGCAGGTAGTGGCCGGCGCTGCGGACCTGGAGGAAGCAGGTGACCTGCGTGCCCGTCACATGCCGGCCGAGGTGCGGGATCCACACCTCCCGCAGGGCGTCGAACTGCACGTCCTGCACGAGTTCGTAGCCGGGCACGTACTCCTGGACGTCCCGGACCGCCTGCCCCACCGAGTCCTCGATGGCGCGCAGCGTGCCGGCCGTGGCGTCCTCGACGACGCAGTAGACGGTGTTGCGCATGGACACCGGCGGGTCGGCCGGGTTGAGCACGATGACGGCCTTGGCGGTGGCCGCGCCCGCGACCTCGCGCAGGGCCCGGGCGGTGGTCTCGGTGAACTCGTCGATGTTGGCGCGGGTGCCGGGCCCGGCGGACCGGGTCGAGAGGGAAGCCACGATCTCGGCGTAGGCCACCGGAGTCACCCGGGAGACGGCCGCGGCGACGGGTACGGTGGCCTGCCCGCCGCAGGTGACCATGTTGACGTCGTCGGCGGCGAGGTGCTTCTCCAGGTTCACCGAGGGGACGGTGAGCGGCCCCGAAGCGGCCGGCGTGAGGTCGACAAGCAGTTTGCCGTGGGCGCGGCAGACTTCGGCGTGCCGGGCGTGGGCGCCGGCCGAGGTCGCGTCGAACACGATCCGGACGTCGGCGAACTCGTCCATCTCCAGGAGACCGTCGATTCCCGCAGGGGTGGTGGCCACGTGCAGGCGCCGGGCGCGCGCCAGGCCCTCGGAGGCCGGGTCGATGCCCGCCAAGGCCGCCATGCGCAGGTTCTTCGACTGCCGGATGACCTTGACCATCAGGTCGGTTCCGATGTTCCCCGAGCCCAGGACGGCGACCTTGACGCCGTCGGCCCGGGCGGTGGTTCCGGTGCTCATGCGCTGTCCTCCGTACGGGGCTCGATGAGGGCCTCGACCGTGCCGAGTCCGTCCAGTTCCAGGCGGTAGCGGCCACCGTCGTTGATCTCCGCCATCGGTCCCAGGGCACCGGACATCACCACGTCGCCGGCGCACAGGGGCCGGCCCCGGCGGGCCAGTTCGCGCGCCAGCCAGGTGACGGCGACGACCGGGGAGCCGAGGCAGGCGTGACCGGCACCGAAGGAGACGGGCTCGTCGTCGCGGTACAGCGTCATCCCGACCCGGGCCAGGTCGAGCCCGGCCAGGGTGTGCGGGACGGTGCCGAGGACGACGGCGCCGCTGGAGGCGTTGTCGGCGACGGTGTCGGTGATGGTCAGGTCCCATCCGGCGATGCGGGAGTCCACGATCTCGACGGCCGGCAGGACGAAGGCGGTGGCGCGCAGGACGTCCGCGACGGTGGCGCCGGGCCGGTCGAGATCACGGTCGAGGACGAAGGCGATCTCCCCCTCGGCGCGCGGCTGTATGAAGCGGTCCAGGGCGACGGGCTCGCCATGGGCGAGGACCATGTCGTCGAAGAGCATCCCGAAGTCGGGTTCGAAGACGCCGAACTGCTCCTGTACGGCGGGCGCGGTCAGGCCGATCTTGGCACCGACCCTTCGTGCTCCCGCGGCCAGCCGCGCGGAGGCGAGACGGCTCTGCACCTCGTACGCGGTGTCGACGCCGGTGTCGCCGAGCAGGTCACGGACGGGGGCACAGGGCGTTCCGGTGGCGGCTGCGCGGGTCAGGCGGGAGACGGCGGCCTCGACGGCGTCGTCTCCTCCCGTCGGCGGGGCGGGTGTGTTCGGCTCGGTGTCGGTGTCGGTCGTCATAGCTGCACGCACACATTCGTGGGCTCGGTGTAGAAGTGGAGGGAGGAGGCGCCGCCTTCCCTGCCGATGCCGGAGAGCCCGGCACCGCCGAAGGGAGAGCGCAGATCGCGCAGGAACCAGGTGTTGACCCAGGCCATGCCCACGTCCATGCGTTGGGCGACACGGTGACCGCGGCGCAGGTCGTTGGTCCACACAGCGGCGGCGAGACCGTAGTCGGTGTCGTTGGCCAGGGCGATGGCCTCCTCTTCGGTGTCGAACGGGATGAGCGCGGCGACGGGACCGAAGATCTCCTCGCGTACGGGGCGGTCGGCGTTGGTCAGCCCGGTCCACAGGGTGGGTTCGATCCAGGCGCCGCCGTCGAGGCCGGGCCCGAGGTCCGGAGTGCCGCCCCCGGTGACGACCTTGGCGCCTGCCTGTTCGGCGAGGTCGTAGTAGCGCAGCACCTTGCGCCGGTGCTCCTGGGAGATCAGCGGGCCGGTGGTGGTGTGCGCGCTGAACGGGTCGTCCAGCCGCAGCCGGCCGGCCCGCTCGGCCAGGCCGTCGACGATGTCCGTGAACACGGCCCGGTGGACGTAGACCCGCTCGGTGCACAGGCACACCTGGCCCGTGTTGGTGAACACCGACCGGGACAGCCCGTCGAGCGCCTCGTCGACATCGACGTCGTCGAAGACGATCGCGGCGTTCTTGCCGCCGAGTTCGAAGGACACCGGGCGCACTCCGGGCGCCGCCGCCCGCATGACCTCGGTCCCGGTGGCGGACGATCCCGTGAACGTGATCCCCTCCACGCCCGGATGGGTCACCAGGAACTCGCCCGCGGAACCGGCGCCGAAGCCGTGCACGACGTTGTAGGCTCCGGCGGGCAGGCCGGCGTCGGCCAGCACCTCGGCCAGCAAGGCCGCGGTGGACGGGGTTTCCTCGCTGGGCTTGACGACCACCGCGTTGCCGCAGGCGAGCGCGGGGGCGACCTTCCAGGTGAGCAGCAGCAGCGGCAGGTTCCAGGGCACGATCACGGCCACCACGCCCAGCGGTTTGCGCACCGCGTAGTTGAGGGCCTGGCGCCCGTCCGGCAGGTCGGTGAGGTAGGAGTCCTGACCGGCCGCGGCCACGATGTCGGCGAAAGTACGGAAGTTGGCGATCGCGCGGGCGACGTCGAGTTCGCGGGCCTGGGTCACGGGCTTGCCCGTGTCGCCGACCTCCGCGGCCACGAACTCCTCGAAGCGCTGCTCGATCAGGTCGGCCGCCCGGCGCAGCAGCGCGGCGCGTTCCCGTACGGGAGTGTGGGCCCAGCCGTCCACCAAGGCGCCGCGTGCCGAGCGGACCGCGCGGTCGACCAGGGGCCGGTCCGCCTCGTGCACCTGGGCGAGGGGCGTGCCGGTGGCCGGGTCGGTCTTCGTGAAACAGCGTTCCTCGTCGGGTTCGGCGAAGGTGCCGCCGACGAAGTTGCGGATGACGGGCAGCGGTTCAGCGGACATGGGGTGCCTCCTGAGGGTTGGGTTCGCCCGCCTCCTTGTTCGGCGCGACGGGTGCGTTCCGGCACATCACGTGGCGGACCTTGAGGGCGTAGACCAGGAGCAGGGCGAGGGTGAAGCCGGAGCCGACCCAGGCGGCCTGCGCCATCACGGGCACCACCGCGGCGGTCGAGGCCACCCCCAGCACACCCGCGATGCCGGCCCAGGCCGTCCAGGCACCGCCCGGAACCCGCAGGTCCTGCGGTGCGGCCGGTTGAGCGGAGCGGCGGAACGCGAGGTAGGACGCGAGGATCAGCAGCCACACCAGGAGGACGGAGAAGATGGCGACGGAGACCAGGAGGTTGAAGACGCTGTTGACCTTGAAAGCGGCCAGCAGGGCTGCCGCGACGATGCCAACGGCGGAGACCAGCAGGGCCCGCACCGGGACCCCGCGGCGGCTGAGACGGGCCACGGCGGCGGGGGCGCATCTGTCGTGGCCCAGGGAGTCCAGGAAGCGGCTGGCCGCGTAGAGCTGCGCGTTGGCCGAGGAGATCGCCGCGATCAGCACGATCGCGTTGGTCAGCGAGGCGGCGGCCGGAATGCCCACCTGGGTGAAGACGTGGACGAACGGGCTGCCGTCGACGCCCCCGTCACCGCCTGCGACGTCCCGCCACGGCACGAGGGTGACGATGAGCCCTATGGACAGGATGTAGAACAGTCCCAGGCGCCAGATGAGCGCGCGCATCGCGGTGCGGATGGACCGTGCGGGGTCGGCTGCCTCCGCCGCCGAGATGGAGACGGTCTCGAATCCCACGAAGGCGAACATCACGACGGACAGGGCGGTCCAGACGGCCGTCAGCCCGTTGGGGAAGAAGCCGCCACCCGAGGTGAGGTTTCCCAGGCCCGTGGCCGGCGTGTGCGGCAGTCCGACGAACACCAGCAGCAGTCCTGCCGCGATGAACACCACCACTGCGGTCACCTTCACGCTCGACAGCCAGAACTCCGCGAAGCCGAAGGACCCGACACTGAAGAGGTTGACGCCCAGTACCAGCGCGGAGACGGCGGCGATGAGCAGGAGCATCGGGGCCTGCGGCCACCAGTAGCGGATGTAGATCGCCGCGGCCACCACCTCGCCGCCGATGGCGACCGTCGTTCCGGCCCAGAACAGCCACCGGACGACGAAGCCCGCCCAGGGGCCGAGATAGAGGTGGGCGATGGTCCCGAAGGTTCCGCGCACGGGATGGGCGATGGTCATCGCCGCCAGCACCCGGGCGATGATGGCGACGAGTACCGCGCCCGCGATGTGGGAGAGGATCACGGCAGGGCCTGCTATGCCGATGGCCGAACCGGACCCCAGGAAGAGGCCGGTGCCCAGCGCGCAGCCGAGGCCGATCATGGTGGTCTGGCGGTGGGTGAGCGAGCGTACGAGCTCGCCCGGGGGCCGTTGGTCCCCGCCTGCGACGGCCGCCTGCCCAGGCGGGAGGGGGGCCGCGTTGCCGGTCTGGGTCATCTTTCCTCCGGTACGCAGTGGGCCAGCGCGTCGGCGGCCCGCCAGCAGTCGTGGAAGGTGGAGTAGAGGGGCACCGGCGCCAGCCGGATGATGTCCGGCTCGCGGGCGTCGGCGACGACTCCGTGCTCGTGGCGCAGCTTGCGGGCCAGGGCAGCCGCGCTCGTACGGCCGACGCGCAACGACAGCTGGGCACCTCGGCGTTGCGTGTCCCTGGGAGTGATCACCGTCAGCGGACGGGTGTGGGTGATCGCGTCGAGAAGTCCCTCCAGGTACCCGGTCAGCTTCTCGCTGCGCGCCCGCAGCGCCGCCATGCCGACGGCGTCGAACAGTTCCAGCGAGGTGCGCACCGGGCCCATGGCGAGAATCGGCGGATTGGAGATCGCCCACGCGTCGGCGGTGGCCGGCGGCTGGGAGACCGGTTCCATCCGGAACCGGGTGGCGGCGTCGGTGCTCCACCACCCTTCCAGGCGCTGCAGGCCGCGGTCGGTGACGTGCCGCTGGTGGATGAACACCCCCGACAAAGCGCCGGGTCCGGAGTTGAGGTACTTGTAGGAGCACCAGGCGGCGAAGTCGACGTCCCAGTTGTGCAGATGGAGCGGGACGTTGCCTGCCGCATGGGCGAGGTCCCAGCCGACCGTCGCGCCCGCGGCGTGGCCGGCCGCGGTGATGGCGGGAACGTCCATCAGCTCGCCGGTGAGGTAGTTGACGCCGCCCAGCAGCATCAGGGCCACGGTGTGTCCGTGCCGGTCGAGGAAGTCGACGACGTCCTCCGTGCGCAGGCAGTCCTCCCCGGGACGCGGACGCAGCCTGGTGACCGCCTGGTCCGGATCGAGGCCCCGGAAGCGCACGTGGCTGCGCACCGCGTAGCTGTCCGAGGGGAAGGCGCTGTCCTCGATCACGATCTGTGTCCGCTCGCCCTGGGGGCGGTAGAACGAGACCATCAGCAGATGCAGGTTCACCGTCAGGGAGTTCATGACGACGGTCTCTTCGGGCAGCGCCCCGACCAGGCGCGCGGCCGGCTCGGTCAGCAGGCGGTGATAGCCGAACCACGGGCGTACGGCGTCGTGGTGGCCTTCGACGCCGAAGCGGCTCCAGTCGGAGAGGTCCTCCGTCAGTTCCGCGAGGGTGGCCTTGGGCTGCAGGCCGAGGGAGTTGCCCGCGAGGTACGCGGTCTCGGTGTATCTGCCGCCGTCGGCGGGCGGTATGTGGAACAGCTCGCGGAGCCCCGGGAGGGCTTCGTCGAGCTGGTGGGCCTCGGCTTCGGAGGCGGTGGATCGCGCGAGCAAGGCAATACCCTTCTGGGAAATGGAGCCGGATGACCGATGCGGGTCGACGCAGGCGCCGAAGCGGAGCGCGTGGGCCGAAGGTGGTCATGAGCGGGCTGGTCGCTCTGGTGGCGGGGAGTGAAGCGGTCAGCGCCGAGCCGCGGCCAGACGCATCAGACGGAGGGTCTCGGCATGAACTCGGGCGGAGGGCACGGCGAGTTCCACGGGAGAGTCGAAGTGGTTGCGCCCGGACTGCTCGAACGCGGTGACCGGGCAGCCCTGCCGGCGCAGATGTTCCGCGAACGCGCGTGACTGCCGCTTGAACTCGTCCGTCTCACGTTCTCCCCAGGCGATCACCATGGGGCAGCGGACCGAAGGCGTCAGCAACAGCGGACTGCAGTCTTGGACCTCGCTGCCGTCGATGCCCACGACGTCATTGACGTAGGTCTGCCGTACCGGGGTCAGGTCGTAGATCCCGCCGAAGAGCACCGCGCCCGCGATGGGGTCCGCGGGCAGACCCCACTGCCGCCACGGCGTGGCGAGCAGCATGGCGGCCAGGTGAGCGCCGGCCGAGGATCCGGAGACCACGATCCGCTCGGGGTCGATGCGATGGTCGGCCGCCCGGCGCCACAGCCAGACGAAGGCCCTGCGCACCTGGTCGACGATGTCCGAGAGCCGGGCTCGCGGGGCGAGGGTGTAGTCCGGAGTGGCGTAGACAGCACCCGCCTGCACCATGGCGGGAGCCGGGAACGCGGTGTCCTCCTTGGACAGCTGCTGCCAGTATCCGCCGTGGACGAAGAACAGAGCGGGTCGGCTTTCCGGGCCCGGTCCCGAGGGACCGTAGACGTCCAGCCGATCGTCGTCTCCCGGTCCGAAGCGCAGGTCGCGGCGGGCCACCGCGGCCAGCTCCTGTTGGGCGAGACGGCTGCGGTCCGCGTAGTCGTCCAGGAACGGCCGGATGTCGTCCACCATGCTGCTGGGTGAGTACTGGGCGTCCAGCTGGTCCTGGTCGAAGTCCCCGTACACAGGTGCTGTCATGGCAGCAGCCGATCGGTGGTCTCCTCCCGCGACTTCTTCAGAAAGGCGACGAAGTCGCTGCCGCCGGTTCCCTTGGCGGTCTCCTGGTCGCTCTGGAACCGCTTGATGTAGCGCCCGGTGATGCCGATGTGCTGGGCCCGGAGCCGGACCAGGGCGTCCACCGCCGCGTTGTACGCGTCGCCGAGCCGTGGGTGGGTGCCGCGGTTGCGCTCGACGCATTCACGGACCGAGGGACCGGCCTCGAGATCCTCCAGGAAGCGACGGTGCGGCGCGGGCATGTATGCGCGCATGCCGGTCAGGAATCCCGCCGTCATCCCGTGCGGGTGCGGTATGTCGAGTCCGGCGTCGAAGGCCTGGATGAGGGAGCTCTGTGCGGCGCTCCCGCCGGCCAGCACCAGCGGTTCCCGGTCCACGCCCTCGAAGCGCAGCCCCGGCGCGGACCATCCCGTGAGGAACGGCCTGATGCGATGGTAGAAGACGTAGTGATCGCACCAGCGCTCGACGTCGAGGAAAGCGTCGGTGACCTTGTCGACGACATCGCGGATACCGAGCAGCGCCTCGGTGAGACCGCCTTGGTCCTCGGCCGCCGCCGCGTGCTGGGCCCTCACGAGCAGGGGCAGCCCGGGAGCGCCGGCGAGTTCGACGCCCACCGTCGCCAGATAGAACCACTTCTCGTCGACGCCGCCGAGAAACGTCACCTGGGTGTCGATGTTCGACATGCTCAGCGGTTCGTCGGCGTCGATGCGCCGCCAGTTGTGGAGCACGATGGAGGCGTGGGAGATGATCGGCGCCCGGTCCAGGGCTTCGGCGAGCGCGTGGAGCGGTTGCGCCAACGGCGCCGGAAGCGTGTCCGCGGGTGTGTCGGTGGCCCACACGTACGCGTTCGCGAGAGAGCACAACAGCAGCATGGCCCGTTCCTGCTCCCCGCTGGAGTGCAGCCGGTCCGGTGCGAGGACGGGCAGCGATTCGACCGCCGGGCGCATCCGCCCTGTCATGATCAGGGCCGCGATGTTCCGCGCGAGCCGCTCCCACGGTTCGTAGTACGCCGGCAGCGCGTCCACCGGGTCCTCGGCGGGCACGAACCCGTGCACGGCATCGATGGCGTACTCGCCCAGCGCGGCCACTCGGGGCCGGGGAGCGCGTATGCGCGTCGTTTCAGGGATCACTGCGCTTCCTCCTCGTGCGTCTCCACGAGGCTGCCCTTCCCACGAGCTGGGGCATATGGACGCCGGCACGAACTCGGCGCCCTCCGATTGGGCTCGGGCACTATGACGTCGCGGTGTCGTCGCCCCTCAGGAAGCTCTCCAGGCCCGGGGTCAGGCCCGCCACCTGCCCGGGCACGAGCCGGTACAGGACGTAGTAGCCCTCGCGGCGGCGCTCCAGCAGGCCCGCGTCCGCCAGCACGCGCAGGTGCTTGGACAGGGCGGCCTCGCTGACGCCGACGAGCGGGGCCAGTTCCTGGGTGCTGCGTGGGCGTTCGGCGATCAGCCGGAGGGCACGCAGCCGGGTGTCGTCGGCGAGCGCCCGCAACGTGCCGACGAGCTGGGTGGGTGGAATCCTTGGGCGGGCTTCCCGGGCGATGGAGGAGACCGGGAAGACGAGGCCGAGAGGCCACGGACCGTCGCAGTTGACGCGTACGTGCGGCCACACATAGGCGCTGGGGGCGAGTACGAGAGTGTCGTCCGGACCGATGGCGACCTCGTGATCGTGCGGTCGCTCCAGCCAGAAGCGTTCGGTCTGAGGATCGCTGCGCACCTCCGGCCACAGGCCGCGCAGCATCCCGTACAGACCGCGCTGCTCGATCTGGTGCCCGGCCTCGCTGACGCCGGCGGCGAGTTCGGGTTCGAGCCGTGCCCATTCCTCCTCGAACGCCTCCCGCCAGTAGCGCTCCAGCATGCTCAGGAACCGTTCGAGCAGCGCGCGGGGGTCGTCGAGGAGCATCGCGACGATGGCGTCGTCGCTCTCCCGTGCGAGCCGCTCCCGCAGCAGCCGACGTACGTCCGGTTCGTCCAGCACGTGCGGATCCCTGCCCTGGCCGCCGCCCGGCCAGGGCGTGAGCAGCGGGATGGCGAACTCCAGCCGGACCAGCTCCGGATCCGCCGTGCGCAGGGCGGCCAGCTCGTCGGCGAAGTCAGTCAGTCCGCCGGTCGGCTGCGGAAAGAGGAACTCAGGGAAGTACGAGCGCACCGCGTAGGAGAACGCCTCGATCTCCCGCTTCAGCGCCGGGGACAGCTTGCGCATGGCACGCACCCAACCGTGCTGGACGGGGTGGTGCTTGGGCTCCACCAGCACATGGAGACTCAGTACGGCTTCCATCGTCGGCGAGTAGGCGAACCCCACCCGCTCCGCACCAGTGGCCGGAATCCGGAACACGATCGTCATGACCCGTCATCCTCTACCGGGCAACGGCCGCGGGCACGCCGTATCTCGCCGTGCCTACCCCGACATGCTGAGCGTATGCAGGACGGCGTCCGCTGGCCGTGCCGGTCTCCCGCAGCACCGCGCTGCGCCATCTGCGGCACTTGCCACTGCCACAGCAGGTGGTCCCGAGGGTGATCGGCGTGGACGGAGCCGCGGCCGCCGCGCGCTGAGCAAGCCGCATGGCCGGCTCCGACGGCCACTGGGACGGCTCAGCCTGCGTCGACGCCACCGTCATCGGTACCTACGCCAAGGGGCTCGCCCCGGACAGCCCTCCAGCGACCCGGATGTCGCCTGGTACCTGAGGCCGACCGCGAAGCTCTTCGACCTGGTCGTCGTCGACGAGGCCAGTCAGTGCTCCATCGCTTCGGTCCTGCCGCTGCTGTTCCGCGCTCGGCGGGCCTTGATCATCGGTGATCCGGACATTGACCAGCCGGGACAAGGCAAAAACCAAGACCGTCGACTACCACTACCGCCCGCAGTTCTTCGCCGAGGTCTGGAAGCCAGGCGAATCCTCGCGCGTCTTCCCGATCGCCTGCAAAGGCAACCACAGTGACCGGCAGAAGGCATACGGGCAACTCGCCTCCGCAGCGGTCCATGCGGACGGGGTGCACATCGGAGCCTGGAACGAGACCCCGGCCCCGCTGTTCAGCACGGAAATCTCCCTGGGCGACCCGCTCACCGTTCACGCCCTGCACGCCGACGGCCCCGGCGGCTGGCTGCACATCCCGGACGGCACCCCCGCCACAGACATCGGCCTGCCCCTGGAGAACAAAAACCCGACCATAGACATCGTGAAGCCAAGTAAGGGCAAGGACCCCGGCTCCTCCGAGCCCGGATGCCAGGTCCGCCCCGACGACTACCAATGGTTCCAGCGTGCCCTGGCCCGGGTTGGCGCCGCCGGCCTCACGGCCTTCGCCGGCGACGGCGAATCCACCGCCGCGCTGCTTACCACACGTCAGGGCAGCGACTTCTTCCAAGGCTTCGCCCACGTCAACCTGAACACCGCTTCCCTGTGCGGTGATCGACTCCAATGATCTCCTCCTCGGTCCTCACCCGGCCAAGAGCACAAGCCGGGTGATCAAGACACCTGAACGATCACGCGTCTGTCAGTGGGGAGATCTCGTGTCCGCGAGCGGGGAGACGATCAGACCACCTGCAGGGAACTTCGCATTTCCGCCGCCAACAGGGGCGAGCCCACCCGTTCACGGCGGTCCTCACCACATCAGCTTGCCCCGCCCCGCTGCCCAACCCGCTTCTGCGAGGAAACCAACAGCTGTGCCAGGCAGCCGTCCACCTCTCCCCACGCGGATTGATTCCGTCTGCCACCTTCCTGACCTGCGATAACCCAGCCAGGTGCGCCAAGGCGGGCCGATTCGACCCGGATTCGACCCGGCACGCCCTTGCGGCAGCGTTGACCAGTCTTGAACTGCGAGAATGCAAATTCTGCCGGTGTACCACTCAAGAACGGGCAAGAAAAAGGTGCGTTCACCAACGTAAGTCCCGCTTCCGGACAATCTCGGCATCACTACGATCAGACGTGGTCGCCAAATCCATCAGCGGCTGCCTCAGGAGCGAACCACCCAGCGGCGGTGCTCCGCAGCCCCTGCCAGTGATGAGCAAGGCACCTGACAAGGCCCTGACCAGCTCGTTTACAGAGAAACTTCCGCCTGGCAGAAGCCGCCTTGCGCGGCCACCCCAGCCGTCAGGACCCTGAGTCCAACCACGGCACGCGGGGCGACGACGCCCCGCCGACAGGGACGGGAACCCCATGCCTCACATGACCGCCTTCGCCAGGAACCAGTGGTACGTCGCCGCCTACGCCGAGGAGGTCGGGCGGGAACTGCTCGGACGGACGATCCTGGGTGAGCCGCTGGTGTTCTACCGGACCGAGGAGGAGGGGACCCCGGTGGCGCTGCACGACCGGTGCGTGCACCGCCGGTACCCGCTGTCGAAGAGCGGGCTGGACGGGGACCGGATCGTGTGCGGCTACCACGGGTTCACGTACGACACGACGGGTGCGTGCGTGTACGTGCCGGGGCAGAAGCGGATCCCGCGCACGGCGCGCGTGGCCTCGTACCCCGTGGTCGAGCAGGACTCGCTGATCTGGGTCTGGATAGGCGACCCGGCGCTCGCCGACCCGCAGACCATCCCGCGCGCCCGGCACCTGGCGGCTCCCGGCTGGACCACCGTGCGCGGCATGGAGCCGATCGACGCGGACTACGGGCTCCTCGTCGACAACCTGCTCGACCTGTCCCACGAGACCTATCTGCACGGCGGTTACATCGGCACCCCCGAGGTCGCCGAGACGCCGATCACGACCGAGGTCGACGAGGGCGCGGGCGTGGTGCGGGTGAGCCGGCACATGGACGACGCGGAGTGCCCGCCGTTCTACGCGAGGTCGACCGGCATCGAGGGGCGGATCACCCGCTGGCAGGACATCGAGTACTTCGCGCCCTGCCTGTACCTGCTGCACAGCCGGATCGCCCCCGTGGGCGTGCTCCCCGAGGCCGACGGCAGCGACCCGAACGGCTTCCACACCGAGATCACGTACGCGATCACCCCGTCCTCGGACGGCAAGGTGTACGACTTCTGGATGGTCTCGCGGGACTGGGCGACCGAGAGCGACGAGGTCACCGAGTTCCTCCGGGGCAACAACCACACGGTCGTCATGCAGGACGTCGTGGCGCTGAACCTGCTGCAGGAGACGCTGGGCTCGGAGCGCACCGGCTACCAGGAGCTGAGCATCAACATCGACACCGGCGGTCTGGCCGCGCGCCGCATCCTGGCACGGCTGGTCGAGCAGGGCGAGAAGCCGGTGGAGAAGGTCCTGTGAGCACCTCCCCCGCGTTCGGTACCGGAGAGGTCTACCGCATCGACTGGCTGCCGGGCACGGACATCCTGCACGGCACCTGTCACTGCGGGCGCGAACACACGTCGCAGGACCCCATCGAGATGTGGGAGTGGATGCTCGCCCACCCCCGAGGACACGAGCCGCAAGGGAACCCCTCATGACCCCGCCCCCTTCGCCGTCTCCCTCGTCGCCCCAGTACGAGGCCGAACTGGTCGTCGACAGCCGGGAGTTCGCGGCCGACGGCGTGCTCGCCCTCACGCTGCGGCATCCGCTCGGCGAGGAACTCCCGGCCTGGGAGCCGGGCGCGCACGTCGACGTGCTGCTCGGTCCCGGGCTGGAGCGGCAGTACTCGCTGTGCGGCGACCCGGCGGACCGCGGGGTCTGGCGGATCGGTGTCCTGCGCGAGCCCGACGGACGCGGCGGATCGGCCTACGTGCACACGGAGTTGGCACAGGGCGACAAGGTCCGGGTCCGGGGGCCCCGCAACAACTTCGCCCTGGAACCGGTGCCCCGCTACCGGTTCGTGGCCGGCGGCATCGGCATCACCCCCATCCTGCCGATGCTGGCCGCGGCAGAGGCGGCGGGCGCGCGGTGGACCCTGCTGTACGGCGGGCGCAGCCGTGACTCCATGGCGTTCCGGGAGGAGTTGGCCAGGTACGGGGACCGGGTCACCGTCGCCCCGCAGGACGAGACCGGGCTGCTCGACCTCGGGTCCGTACTGGACGGGCTGCCCGAGGACACGCTCGTCTACTGCTGCGGGCCGGGAGCGCTGCTCGACGCGGTCGAGGAGCGGTGCCCGGGGAAGGCGCTGCGGGTCGAGCGGTTCCGGCCGAAGGAGCAGGAGACGGGCCCCGACGGCGAGTTCGAGGTCGTCCTGGAGCGGACCGGGAAGACCGTCACGGTGCCCGTCGGGGTCTCCGTCCTCGACACCGTGCGGGCCGCCGGGGTCGAGGTGCTCTACTCCTGCGCGGAGGGCACCTGCGGGACGTGCGAGACGGACGTCCTGGAGGGCACCCCGGACCACCGCGACTCGGTGCTGAGCGACGAGGAGCGCGAGGCCGGGGAGACCATGCTCATCTGCGTGTCCCGGTGCCGGGGGTCACGGCTGGTGCTCGACCTGTAGGGCCCTTCTGGCGGATCTCCGCGGCGTCGCGACGCCCGGCACGCCCTCTCGCCGCACCGGGCGAAAGACCGAGTACGTCCAGTACGAGGTCTTCCGCCCGGCACGCCGAGAGCACGCACCGAACGCCGCTCCTTCTCCCACGGAGATCCGTCAGAAGGGCCCTAGCGGCGCGGCCACCGCGCGTGCCCGGCCGCCGGCGGTCCCCGTCGCACGCAGGTCGGCCTCGATCCGGGCGACCGCGGCCAGCAGGTGGGGCAGCAGGTCCCGGCGTACCGACTCCACCGAGGTGCGGCCGGCGTGGACGGGGATGTTCACGCCGGCCACCACCTCGCCGTGGCGGTCGCGCACGGGGGCGGCGACGGATCGCAGGCCCTCCTCCAGTTCCTGGTCGACGACGGCGTACCCCTGCCGGCGCACCCGGCGCAGCTCGGTCCTGAGCCGGTCGGCGGAGGTGAGGGTGCGCCGGGTCAGGGGCACGAGGTCGGCGCGGGCGAGACGGGCGTCGATCTCCTCGTCCGGCAGATGCGCGAGGACCACCCGGCCGACGGAGGTGACGTGGGCCGGGAAACGGGTGCCCACGGTGATCGTCGCCGTCATGATGCGGCGCGCGCCGACCCTCGCCACGTACACGATGTCGTCGCCGTCGAGGACGCACAGCGAGGACGACTCCCCGACCTGCGCGACGAGCCGCTCCAGATGGGGCAGGGCGAGATCGGGGAGGGTGACGCCCGACAGGTACGCGTAGCCGAGTTCGAGCACGCGCGGGGTCAGTCGGAACAGCCGGCCGTCGGTGTGGACGTAGCCGAGGTCGACGAGCGTGAGCAGGAAGCGGCGGGCGGCGGCCCGGGTCAGCTCGCAGGTGCGCGCGACCTCGCTCAGCGTCAGTGCGGGATGCTCGGCGTCGAAGGCGCGGACGACCGCGAGGCCGCGCTCGAAGGACCGGACGAAGTGCGGTGCGCGGGCTGCGCCGAGCCGGTCTCGATCGGGCATCGTCGCCTCCAGGAAGACGCGTCACGGACCGCGGGGAGCACGGCACCGGGCACCGGGCCGAGCGCCGCGCGCCGATCCGCACCGGATCCGCACACGAGCAGCACGCACGAAGCACGGGCACCGCACGGACGAGGCACCGCACCCGCGTACCGTACGCACGACGGTGCGTGGTGCGCACGCTAGGAGCACACTTCTGCAACTGTCAACGGGCTTGCGGGGTAAGGGCATTGACCCACAACCGGAGGCGTTCTACCTTCCCGCTGAGCACTTCTGTGCGGTGTGCGCACAGCCTGTCGAGGAGCGTTCCCACCAGGGGGAGTCATGCGTCGTCTGCTCATCGGTCTCGCGGCCGGTACCTTGTTCGTCACCGCGACGGCCTGCGGTTCCACGAAGTCGGGCGGCGGGGACGCGGGGTCCGGGGGCACCACCACGCTCAAGCTCGGCATCATCCCCATCATCGACGTGGCGCCCCTGTACCTGGGCGAGAAGAAGGGCTTCTACAGCAAGCGGGGACTCGACCTGGAGCCCACCCTCGCGCAGGGCGGGGCGGCGATCGTGCCCGGTGTCGTCTCCGGCCAGTTCGACTTCGGCTTCAGCAACATGACGTCCCTGCTGGTCGCCCAGTCCAAGAACGTGCCGGTCAAGGCCGTGGTGAACGGGGTCGCCTCCACCGGAAAGGCGGGCGCCGACTTCGCGGGGATCACGGTGCGCAAGGGCAGCCCGATCAGGACCGCCAGCGACCTGGAGGGCAAGAAGGTCGCGGCCAACACGCTGGGCAACATCTGCGACACCTCGGTCAACGAGTCGGTCCGCAAGGACGGCGGCGACCCGTCCGAGGTCGAGTACGTGGAGATGCCGTTCGACCAGATGCCGGCCGCGCTCGCCAAGGGCCGGGTCGACGCGGCCTGTGTCGTGGAGCCGGCGCTGGCCACCATCAAGTCCCAGGGCGGCACGGTCCTCGCGTCGAACTTCGTCGACGTGTCGCCGTACCTCACCGTGGCCATGTACTTCACCTCGCAGCAGTACGCCGAGAAGAACCCCGAGACGGTGAAGAAGTTCCAGGAGGCGACGGCGGAGTCGCTCGCCTACGCCGACGAACATCCGGACGAGGTCCGCGACATCGTCACCACGTACACGAAGATCCCGCAGAACCTGCTGGAGTCCGTCGTCCTGCCCCACTGGCCGGCCGAGCCGGACCGGGCCTCCATCGAGCGGCTCGGCGAACTCGGCCAGAAGGACGGCCTGTTCGACAAGGCCCCGGACCTGGACAAGCTGCTCCCGTGAGGGGTGCCGACGCGCTCCTCGGCGCGGCCGGGCTGACGGGGTTCCTCGCCCTGTGGGAGGCGGTCCCCCGGCTCGGCCTCGTCGAGGACGACTATCTCCCGCCGGCCGGCCGGGTCGCCGGCGCCCTGGCCGGCGAGCTGGCCGACGCGGCCTTCTGGACCGCGCTCGGCGACACCCTGACCGGCTGGGCCCTCGGACTCCTGATCGCCGCGACGGCCGGGATCCTCACGGGGGGCGTCATCGCCGTGGTGCCCCACCTGCGCGAGGCGACCTCCTCCACGATCGAGTTCCTGCGCCCGATCCCCTCGGTCGCCCTGGTCCCCCTCGCCGTCCTGCTGTACGGCAGCGAACTGCGGTCGGTGCTGGTCCTGGTGGTGTACGCGTCCTTCTGGCAGATCCTGATCCAGACCCTGTACGGGGTCCAGGACGTCGACCCGGTCGCCGAGGAGACCGCCCGGTCCTACGGCCTCGGCCCGTGGGCGCGGGTCCGGCACGTGCTGTGGCCCAGCGCCCTGCCGTACGTCATGACGGGCCTGCGGCTGGCCGCAGCCGTGGCGCTCGTCCTCGCGGTGACGGCCGAGCTCGTCATCGGGGCACCGGGGCTGGGGCAGCGCATCGCGGTCGCTCAGACCTCGCAGGCGGTGCCGGAGCTGTACGCCCTGGTCGTGGTCACCGGGCTGCTGGGGCTGCTGGTCAACACGGGCGCCCGTGCGGTGGAGCGGCGGGCGCTGTCCTGGCACCAGTCGGTGCGCGGGGAGGTGGCCGTGTGAGGCGGGTGCTGCCGCGGCTGCTGTCCGCCGTCGCCCTTCCCCTCGTCCTGGTCACCGTGTGGTGGTTCGCCTCCGCCGGCAGCACCGACGTGTTCTGGCCGCCCCTGCGCACCATCCTCACCACCTTCCCGGACGTCTGGACGGCGGAGCGGGTGCGCGCCGACGTGCTGCCGAGCCTGCTGCGCCTGTCCGCGGGGTACGCGGTGGCGGCCGTCGCCGGGGTCGCGCTCGGCACGGTCGTCGGCCTGCACCGCCGGGTGCGGTCGGTCTGCGAGCCGGTCCTGGAGTTCCTGCGGGCGGTGCCACCGCCGGTCCTCGTCCCGGTCATCATGCTGTTCGCGGGCATCGGCGACACGATGAGGATCGCCGTCATCGCGAGCGGCTGTGTGTGGCCGGTCCTGCTCAACACCGTGGAGGGCGTACGGGCGGTGGACTCCGTGCTGACCGACACGGCCCGGTCCTACGGCATCACGGGCGCGGCCCGGCTGCGGCACGTGGTGCTGCGCTCGGCGAGCCCGCAGATCTTCGCGGGGCTGCGGCAGGCGCTGTCGATCGGCATCATCCTCATGGTCATCAGCGAGATGACCGCGGCCGGCGACGGACTGGGCCACACCGTCGTCCAGTTCCAGCGCGGTTTCGCGATCCCCGACATGTGGACCGGCATCCTCGTGCTCGGCCTGCTCGGGTTCCTGCTGTCCGTCGTCTTCCGCCTGGTGGAGCGGCGTGTGCTGGGCTGGTACCACGGCCTGCGCGCGTCCTCGCGGCGGTCGTGGTGAATCCGGGGAAACCGGGGGAGGAGCGGCCGGCGGTGGACGCCCTGCTGGAAGTGACGGGTCTGCGGAAGGTCTACGAGGGTTCCGGGCGCCGGGTGGAGGCGGTGCGGGACCTCACCTTCACCGTCGGCGCCGGCGAACTGGTCTGTCTGGTGGGGCCGTCGGGCTGCGGCAAGACGACCCTGCTGAAGTGCGTGGCGGGGCTGCTGGACCCGACCGCCGGTGAGGTCCGTCTCGGGGGACGGCCGGTGGAGGGGCCGCCGCCGGGCATGGCGGTGGTCTTCCAGGAGTACGGGCGCAGCCTGTTCCCCTGGATGCGGGTCCGCGACAATGTCGAACTGCCCCTGCGGCAGCGGAAGTCGGGCAGGGCACGGCGCCGGGAACTGGTCGACGACGCGCTGGCCTCCGTCGGTCTGTCCGACGCGGCGGGCGCCTACCCCTGGCAGCTGTCCGGCGGTATGCAGCAGCGGGTCGCCATCGCCCGCGCGCTGGCGTACGAGCCGGAGGTGCTGCTGATGGACGAGCCGTTCGCGGCGGTCGACGCCCAGACCCGGGCCGACCTGGAGGACCTCGTGCGGGGCCTGTGGCGGGAGCGAGGCATCACGATCCTGTTCGTCACCCATGACATCGACGAGGCCGTCTACCTCGGCGAGCGGGTCCTGATCCTCTCCTCCTCCCCCACCGTCGTGCGGGAGCGGCTGGATGTCGACCTTCCCGCCGAGCGGGACCAGCTGCACACCCGTGCGGCTCCGCGCTTCGCGGAGCTGCGGACCCGTGTCTACGAGCAGATCCAGGCGGCGAAGCGGGATGTCCCCGTCGACCCGGGCAAGGGGTGAACGGGCGGCGGGGATTGTCCTCCGGCGCCGTCGGCGACCTGAACGCCGGCGGCGCCGGAGGGGGTGCGGCTCACCGCTCGGGAGAGGGCACCACGCTCAGATGGCCCGTGGCGGCGGGCCGGGGGCGTCGCGTCCTGCGCAGCGGGTCGGCCGGGCGGCCCACCTCGCGCAGGACGAGGGTCATACGGTGGTAGCCCATGTCGCGCAGGGTGTCGGGGCTCTCGCCGACGACCCTGCAGAGGGTGGCGCCCCAGCGCGGGTCCGGGTGGATCACCGGGCGTACCGCGCCGTCGTGACGGACGGCCGCGGGACCCACCGTACGGAGCCAGTGCGGCAGGCCGTGGCGGTAGGCGGCATCCATGATCGGGTCCTGGGCGATCTCCCTGCGGACGGCCTGCAGGCCCCGGTCCTGGGGGTGCTGCTCCACCGCGGCGGCGAAGTGCGCGAGCATCGGCAGGCACCAGGCGGCCTCGTGGTCACCGAGGACCGTGGCGGCGTCGGGGTGGAAGAGCACGAAGCGGAGGAAGTTGTCGTCCGGCATGGCCGTCGGGTGCGGCCCCACCCCATTGAACAGGGCCCGGAACGCGGCGTTGGCCAGGACGACGTCCCAGCGGTGGTCGAGGACGGCGGACGGGAACAGGACGGAATCCAGCAGCACGGCGTAGTCCTGGAGGTACGCCTGTGCTTCCCGGGCTTCGAGAGTGTCGGGGACGGACCGCGGTACCCACCGCTGCCCTCCTGCCTGAAACGCCATCGGGAGGTCACCCCTCTTGCCTATGCGGCCTTCACGCGGCGCCTTGATCCTGGTGCCCCGGCCGGATCAGTGTCAACTATCGTGGCATTCGGCGTCGGTTGACGGCTGAATCCCGCCACAGTTGTGGCGAGACCTGGATGTGAGTTCGACACAACCGCTAGTCTCCCCGCAGTTCACGGTGTACTTGCCGGGACCAGGGTCTCGCGCCAGGCTTGGATCCACGGATTCCGCAGTACCGCGAAATTGGCCTGAGAGAGACGTAGGAGACCTGTCGGTGACGGATGGCTTCGAGGTTCCGGACGCCGCGGCGACGGTTCTGCTGCCGGCCGTCGTGGCCCGTGTCACCGCGCTGGCGGACAAGCTGCGCGTCCGGCACACGGAGGTGTTCGACACCCGGCGGCTCTCGGTCGCCTCGGGTGTGCCGGAGGCGGTCGTGAAGACCCTGCTGAGCGGACAGCGCGCCGGTGAACCGGACGTCCAGGCCCGCTTCCTGCAACGCCTGGACCTGCTCCGGCGCACCCGGCTCAAGCCGGGCGGCCGCAAGTACACCCAGCAGGAGATCGCCGACGGCGCCGGGATGTCGCGCCAGCAGGCGGGCGCCCTGATCAACGGGGACCGGCGGCCGACGATGGAGCACTGCGACGCCATCCAGCGTTTCTTCCGGGTGCACGCCGGCTTCCTCACCGCCGAGGACCCCGAGGCGCTGGCGAGCGCCCTGATGCGGACCGAGCAGGAGCTTCTCCAGCAGCTGGCCGACCGCGAGCGCGCGGCGGCCGGGGCCGCGGACGACCCGCTGCAGCGGCTGCTGCAGAACCACGGGGTGCGCTCCATCGCCTGGCGGGCGGCCCAGCTGCCCACCGACCAGCACCGCGACAAGGTCGCGGAGTGGCTGGACATGCTGCTGGAGAGCGTCAAGCGGCCCGAGTCCTGACCGGGGGAGAACTGTGGGCATCGGAAAGGAAATGCGCCGCCTGTGCGGCGAGCTGGTCGGCGAACTCACGCTCCCGGCACCGGCGGAACCCGCCGATCTCTACGGCGCCCTGTGCGACGCCATGAGCCGGCGGCGCGGCCGCCCCGTCCGCTACCGCACGGCCGTCTTCCCGCCGGGCACGGCCAGCGGGCTGTGGCTGGACATGGCCGAACAGGATCTCGTCGTCATCGAGGAACGCACCGCGCCCGACCACCAGTTGGTGATCCTCGGCCATGAGCTGTGGCACATGCACGCGGGCCACTGCGGACGGCACGTGGAGGGCACCGCGGTCGCCGCACGCTTACTGAGCCACGACGCCGATCTGCGGGAGACCGTGCCGAGGGTCGCCGCCCGTACCCGTTTCGACCTGACGGACGAGCAGGACGCCGAGAGCTTCGGACTGCTGCTGGCGAGCAAGTGCCGTGCCTGGCTCGCCGGTTCGGCGCTGCGCCGGCCCGTGCGCCGCGACCACCTGGCCGGCCGCATCGGTGCCTCGCTGGGCTGCCGCGGGCCGCAGGGCTGAGCGGCCGGGAACGCCGAGAGCAAAGCCACAGAGACGCCGAGAACGCCGAGAACGCCGAGAACATGGACGGGTCCAGCTACTACCTTCCGGCCGCCGCGATGACGATCGCCCTGGCCCTGAAGACGCCCGCGCTGCTGCGGAACTGGGGCGACCCCCTGATCAGGTCCGTGTGCGCGCTGATGACACTGGCCGCCCTGGTCTTCTGCTTCGCCGCGCCGCCGACGATCAGCGAGCTCAACCACGTCACGGGCGTCACCAACATCTCCGCGCCCGTCGTCTACTTCCTGCTGAGCGCGTTCAGCGGCTCGTGTCTGGTGCTGATCACCAACTGGCGGGGCGGCCCGCCCGAGACGACCCGCCGGCTCTCGCACCGCTGGATCGCCGGCTACGGCGCGGTGTGCGCGGCGATCGTGCTGCTCTTCCTGCTCGGCGAGGCGCCCGTGGAGCGGGTGCGGGACTTCGACACGTACTACGCCAGCACGCCGTTCCTGCGCGAGATGATCGTGCTGTATCTGGCCGGGTTCAGCGTCGCGGGTGTCGCGATGAACGTCATGTGCTGGCGCTGGGCGCTGCAGGTGCGGGGCTGGCTGCGCGCCGGGCTGCTGATCATCGCGTTCGGCTTCCTGCTGAACGTCCCGTTCGCGGCGGTCAAGCTGATCGCCGTGGTGGCCCGCTGGCAGGGCGGCGACCTGGACTGTCTGAGCACGTACGTCGCCCCCGTGCTGTCGTCCGTGGGCGCGCAGGTCTGCGCGGTCGGTTTCTGTCTGCCGCTGGCCGGGGAGCGCCTGGGCGACTCCTGGACCATCTGGTCGATGTACCGTCGGCTCGGCCCGCTGTGGCGGGAGCTGCGCCCGGTCTGGGCCCAGGCGAGCCACGAGGTGCGGATCTCCTGGTGGGCGCCCGCCCGGCTCCAGATGACCCAGCGGGAGTCCGACATCCACGACGGCATGCTCAGCCTGTACCCGTACTTCGACGCCCAGGTCCGCGCCAAGGCCTACGACGCCGCCGTCGCGGCCGGTTCCGATCCCGCCCAGGCGCGGGCGGAGGCCGACGCGGCGATGGTGACGGCGGCCGTGCGGGCCAGGGAGCACGATCCGGAGGGCCGGGTCATCAGCTCCGCCACTTCCGCATCCACCGCCCCGCCCACGGAGAACCCCCGTGACCTCGTGCGGATGTCCATCGCCCTGCGTCAGTCACCCGTCGTAGCGGCCGCCCGTGAACGGGCCGCCGCGACCAGGTCAGAGAGCGACTTCCATGAGCGAACCCGTTAGCGGCCCGCGTGACACCGCGGTCACGACCTCCCGGAGTGCCGTCGTCGTCGGCGCGGGCCTGGCCGGCCTGCTGGCCGCCGCCGCGCTGCGCGACCACGCCGACGTCACCGTGATCGAACGTGACGTGCTGCCCGAGGAGCCCGGTCCCCGCCGGGGCGTGCCCCAGGCCCGGCACGCCCATCTGCTGTGGTCCGGCGGGGCCCGCGCCATGGAGGAGCTGCTGCCGGGGGTCACGGACGCCTGGCTCGCGGCCGGTGCCCGGCGCATCCCGCTGCCGACCGGGCTGGTCTCCCTCTCGCCCCAGGGCTGGGTGCGGCGCTGGCCCGAGATGGAGTTCATGATCGCGTGCAGCCGGGATCTGCTGGAGTCGGTGGTCCGCGCCCGTCTTCTCGCCGGGCCCCGGGTCACCGTGCTCGACCGCACCGAGATCCTGGGCCTGGAGGGCGACGCCTCCCGGGTGACGGGGGTGCGGGTCCGTTCCGCCGACGGTGAGGCGCGGGTCCTCGCCGCCGACCTGGTGGTGGACGCCGCCGGACGTGGTTCGCGGGGTTCCGCCTGGCTCGACGCCCTGGGGGTAGCGCCGGCGCCGATGGACGAGGTCGACTCCGGACTCGTGTACGCCAGCCGGGTGTTCCGGGCACCGGCGGGCACCGAGGAGTACCCGGTGGTCAATGTGCAGCCGGACGCCTCGCAGCCGGTGCCGGGGCGCAGCGCGACCCTCGTGCCCATCGAGGACGGGCGCTGGCTGGTGACGCTGTCGGGCACCCGGGGCGGGCAACCGAGCGCCGTGGCCGAGGAGTTCGAGACGTTCGCGCGCGACGACGTCAGGGACCCGGTCGTCGGCGAGCTGATCGCCCGTGCCGAGCCGCTGACGGACGTCGTGGTCACCCGCAGCACGATCAACCGGCGGCGCTTCTTCGAGAAGGTGTCCGGCTGGCCCGACGGGTTCGTGGCGGTCGGCGACTCGGTCGCCACGTACAACCCGATATACGGCCACGGCATGTCCGTCGCCGCCCAGAGCGCCCTGGCGCTGCGCGAGCGGGTCGCCGCGCAGGGTCTGACGGCGCCGGGACTCGCGCGCCGGGTCCAGAAGGCGGTGGCGGTACCGGTGTCCCTGGCCTGGAACCTGGCCACGGGGGCGGACATCCGCTACCCGGAGGCCATCGGAAAGCGGCCGAACGCGGTGCAGAAGCTCTTCGGCCGCTATGTGGAGCGGCTGATGCGGACGGCACTGGGCCGGCCCCTGGTGTGCAAGGCGTATCTCGGTGTGGTCACCCTCAGCGCACCGATCGGCGCCCTGGTCAGGCCGGAGGTCGTGCTGGCGGTGCTGCGGGGTCCGGCCAGATCCCCGCTGACGGAACCGCCGCTGACGGAGCATGAGCGGGAGACGGTGCTGGGGGCGGCGGGGCGCTAGCCACAGGGCGACTTCAGCGCGCGGGAGAACGGGATTGTCAGTGGCGGACGGCAAGCTGGGAGTGTGCCACCCGTACGCCGGGGCGGGCACGGAGTTTTCGCCGATCCGACCAGGGGAGAGCCGTTCGATGCAGACCGCCGTACTGACCGACCGCGAACGCGCCGCCGTACAGGCCTATCTGCGGTTGCTGGGGACCGTACGAGCAGCGTTCGACGGGTCCGGGGAGTCACGCCGACCACCCGTGGTGCCGCCCGCCGTGCTCGCCGAGGCGGAGCAGGCGCTGTCGGCGGCGGGCCTCTCGGGCAACGAGGAGGAGTTCTTCAGGCTGTTGCGGGGCTGGTGCCCGGAGATCTGAGCGCGGGCGGTGACGGTCCGCGGGGGCCGATGGACCGTCACCCTCTCATGACCGCAACGGCCATGATGATCTGTCAGGCAGAGGCCGACGGCCCGGTCAGGCCGTGGTCGGCACGGGGGACCGGCACCGCCGTCGCGACCAGCCCCCGGCGGACCGTCCAGCGCCCGTCGAAAGCGTCGACCCGCCGGCCGTCCACCACCGGCCCGGGCACGAGGAGCCGGGCGCGCAGGGTGCCGGAGCGGCCGCCGGGTTCGGCCCGGAAGTCGATGTCGGCCTCCGAGAAGTCCAGCCATCGCCCGGTGAGCGGGAACCACGCCTTGTAGACGGACTCCTTGGCGCTGAAGAGGAGCCGGTCCCAGTGGACCGTGGGGTCGTCGGCGCCCAGCCGGGCCAGCCGGGTCTCCTCGGCGGGGAGCGCGATGGCCGCCAGGACCCCCTCGGGCAGGGGGCCGTGGGGTTCGGCGTCGATGCCGAGGGAGGCGAGGTCGCCGAGGCGGACCAGGGCGGCGGCCGCGTACCCCTCGCAGTGGGTCATGCTGCCGGTCAGCCCCTCCGGCCAGACGGGGGCGCCCCGTTCGCCGGGCACGAGCGCCCGCGGTGGCACGCCCAGCTTCTCCATGGCCCGCCGGGCACAGGCGCGGACGACGGTGAACTCGCGGCGCCGCTTGGCCACCGCCCGCGCCACGACCGCCTCCTCCTCGGGGTACAGCTCGAAGCCCTCGACGGCCGCCTCCTCGTCAGGGGCGTACGCCTCCACGGCCACGACCGCTCCCGGGAGCAGTTCCTCGATCACCGGCTTCGACCTCCATCGGCAGAATGCGGCGCAGCCTGCCCGGCGGTCCCGGACGCGGCCGCCACTCGCGGGGGTATCCCACGGACACCTCTTCGAAGCGGACCCCGTCCAGCCAGGTGGTCCGCGGGATGTGCAGATGGCCGTAGACCATGACCTCGACACGGAAGCGGCGGTGCCAGTCGGCGGTCAGTCCGGTGCCGCACCACATGGCGAACTCGGGGTAGGTCAGGACGTCCATGGGGTGCCGGTCCAGCGGGTAGTGGTTGACCAGCACCGTCGGCAGGCCGGGCGGCAGTTCGGCGAGTCTGCGTTCGGTCTCGGCGACCCGGGCGCGGCACCAGGCCTCGCGGCTCGGGTACGGGTCGGGGTGCAGCACGTGCTCGTCGGTGCAGACGATGCCGGTGCCGTGCGCGTACGCCAGGCCCTCTTCCTTCGTCGTGCAGCCCTCGGGCAGGAACGAGTAGTCGTACAACAGGAAGAGCGGGGCGATCACCACCGGGCCGTCCGGGCCCTCCCAGAGGGGATAGGGGTCCTCCGGGGTGACGACGCCCAGTTCCCGGCAGAGGGCGACCAGGTGCTCGTACCGCTCGACGCCCCGATACGGAACGGTCTCGGTGGGGTGGGTCCACAGTTCGTGGTTGCCCGGCGCCCAGACGACCTTGGCGAAGCGGCCGGCGAGGGTCTCCAGGGCCCATCGGATGTCGGCGACGCTCTCGGAGACGTCACCGGCCACCAGGAGCCAGTCGTCGTCGGTCTCGGGGCGCATCCGCTCGACCAGGGCGCGATTCTCGGAATAGCCGATGTGCAGATCGCTGATGGCCAGCAGATTCCCGTGACGGCCGACCTTCGAGTCCACTCGTGCTCCCTTCCGAACACCGCACATCGCCACGAGATCACATGGGCGCACCGGTCGACAAGACCGGCCTGCCGCACCGCGCGGCCCGCGCCACGCCGGGGGCCCCGCCCGTCCCGCCGCGCAAGGATTAACACGCGCGTGACGTAAACCTGGGTCCCGGTGGCCGTATGATCCCTCCTACACCACCGCCACGCCCTCCCTTTCGCGTACGGCGGTTCGGCGTACCTCCATCCCCCCTGGCCGGGCACGGCCTGCTCCGCCGTGCCCGCGAACCCTGGAAAGGCGGCCTGCATGGTCTCTCGCGTACGCGTCTGGCTCAACCGCACGTACGCGGAGAACGTCTTCTTCATGGATCAGCTGCGGCATAATCCGCACGCTCGTCCGGTGGACATCCATGCCACCCACGGTGACGCCGACTCCCCCGTGCTGGCCGCCGCGGACACCGCCGACCTGGAGCCCGAGGGCCTCTCCCCCGCCGCGTACGTCGAGTACGCGCTCGACCAGTGCGCCAAGCGCGGCATCGACGTGTTCGTGCCCCGGCTGCACCAGGCGGCCCTGGCCGCGCACCGCGAGGAGTTCGCGGCCGCCGGTACCGCCCTGCTGGCGCCGACGGCCGAGGCCATCGAGCTGTTCGAGGACAAGGTGACCGCGTACGAGGCGGTCCAGGCGCACGGGGTTCCGGTGCCGCCGTGGTTCCGGGTGACGAACGCCGACGAACTCGTCGCCGCCGTCGACGAGTTGGAGGAGGCCGGGCACCGGGCCTGCTTCAAGCCGGCGGCCGGCGCCGGCGGGGTCGGCTTCCGCGTCGTCTCACGCGCGCCCTTCTCCCTCTCCCAGCTCAGCGGGTTCCCGAGCCCGCACGTCCAGCTGGATCTGGTCGTGGAGGCGCTGCGGGTGGCCGAGGAGCCCGTGGACTGGCTGGTCATGCCGCGTCTGGAGCAGCCGGAGGTGTCCGTGGACTGCCTCACCGGTACCGACGGGCGGGTCCGGATGGCCGTGGGCCGCACGAAGAACGGGCGGCGGCGCGGCTTCAGCCAGAACCCGGCGTGGATCGAGCCGGCACGGCGGATCGCGGAGGGGTTCGGGCTGCACCACCTCACCAACATCCAGTTCCGGATGTTCGGCGACGAGCCGGTGCTGATGGACGTCAACACGCGCCCGGCCGGCGGGCTGCACCAGCTCGCGCTGTGCGGGATCAACGCCCCGTGGGCCGCTGTGCGGTTGGCGCTCGGCGAGGAGACCGGGGACGTGGTGCCGACGCGGCTGGGGCAGGACTACACCGTGGTGTCGGGGACGCGGCCGGTGCGGCCCGTCGTCCTGCCGCACCAGGTCGAGACGCCGGTCGCCGTGGTGGTGCCCGAGCCGGAATCCGTGGAGACGCGGGCGCTCGCGGTGGGAACACCGGTCGCCTGCAAGCCGTCCGCGGACCGGCCACTGGCGGTCTGAGGACCGGGGGCACCCGACGACACACCCGAGCCCCCACCACCCACAGACAAGGCCGCGGCGGACAACATGTCCGCCGCGGCCCCGCTCAGCTCCCGTCGAGAAGAACGGTCACCGCTCCCCCACCGCCAGCCGCAGGGTCTGCACCTCGAACGGCCGCAGGGTCACCGGAACGCCGTCGCCCTCCGTGGCGGCCTCGGACAGCGGACGCTCCAGCAGGTCGGTGATCCGGGCCCCGGCGAGCGGGAAACCGGTGCGCAGGACGCCCCGGGCCCGGCCGCCGCTCGACTCGTAGATCCGGACCACGACGTCGCCGGAGGCGTCGTCGGCGAGCTTGACCGCCTCGACGGTCACCCCGTCGCCGTCGACGGAGACGACCGGCGCGGAGGCGCCCGCCGCGTCGGCGACGCGCAGCGGCAGGTTGAGGGCGTAGCCCTCGGCGACCGCGTCCTCGATGGTCGCGCCGGGGAGCAGGGAGTAGACGAGGCGGTGCTTGCCCTGGTCGGCCTCGGGGTCCGGGATGCGCGGGGCGCGCACCAGGCTGAGGCGGACCGTGGTGGTCGTCCCGCCGTCCTCGCGGACCGTGCGGGTGACGTCGTGGCCGTAGGTGGAGTCGTTGATCACCGCCACGCCGTAGCCGGGCTCGCCGACGTGCACCCAGCGGTGACCGGAGACCTCGAAGCGGGCGGCCTCCCAGGTGGTGTTGGTGTGGGTGGGGCGCTGGATGTGGCCGAACTGGATCTCGGCGGAGGAGTGGGCCGCGCGGACGTCGATCGGGAAGCCGGCCTTGAGGAACTTCTCCGCCTCGTGCCAGTCGATGTCCGTCTCGAAGTCGATCCGGCGGCTGCCGGCGCGCAGGGTGATCGTCTGGCTGATGCGGGAGCCCTTGCCGAACGCGTGCTCCACACGGACCGCGCCGAGCAGCGGGTCCTCCTCGACCACGGTGACGGACGCGGGGTCCAGCAGGTCCGTGAAGCGGTTCCGGTAGTGCTTGTCGACGTCCCAGGCGTCCCAGTAGTTCGGGAGGTCGGTGTGCAGGCGGAGCAGGTTGCCCTTGTCGCCGAGGACCTCGCGGTCGGCGACCAGGTCGCGGACCGAGGCGAGGGTGCCGTCCTCGGCGATCTCGACGCGGACCAGGCCGTTGTCGAGGATCCGGCCGGAGACGGTGACGGGGTGCGGCGGTTCGGCGGCGGCCAGGGGCGCGCTGCCGTTCGCGGGGACGGTCACGTACGCCGGCGCGCCCGCCGGTGTACGGACCACCTCGGCGCGGTCGCGGGGGCTGGTGTTGAAGACGCGGGTGTCGCCCGCGCCGAGCGCCGCGACGGCTTCGGCCGTCAGCACCTCCAGCTCCTTCGCGACCCTCGCGTACTCGGCCTCCGCCTCGCGGTGGACCCAGGCGATCGAGGAGCCCGGCAGGATGTCGTGGAACTGGTGGAGCAGGACCGTCTTCCAGAGGCGGTCGAGCTTCTCGTACGGGTAGGCGTAGCCGGGCGCGTTGAGCGCGGCCGTCGTCGCCCACAGCTCCGCCTCGCGCAGCTTGTGCTCGCTGTGGCGGTTGCCCTGCTTGGTGCGGGCCTGGGAGGTGTAGGTGGCGCGGTGGAGTTCGAGGTACAGCTCGCCGTTCCAGACGGGGGCGTCCTCGTACTCGGCGCGGGCCTTGGCGAAGAACTCGTCGGGGTGTTCGACGACGACCTTCGGTGAGCCCTCCAGGTCCGCCAGGCGGCGGGCGCGCTCCATGATCTCGCGGGTGGGTCCGCCGCCGCCGTCGCCCCAGCCGAAGGGCGCCAGCGAGCGCGTACCGGCGCCCTTCTCCGCGTAGTTGCGGACCGCGCGGTCCATCTCCTCGCCGCTGAAGCGGGCGTTGTAGGTGTCGATCGGCGGGAAGTGGGTGAAGATGCGGGTGCCGTCGATGCCCTCCCACCAGAAGGTGTGGTGGGGGAAGCGGTTGGTCTGGTTCCAGGAGATCTTCTGCGTGAGGAACCAGTCGTTGCCGGCGAGCTTGGCGAGCTGCGGGTAGGAGGCGTTGTAGCCGAAGGAGTCCGGCAGCCAGACGCCTTTGGTCTCGATGCCGAAGTGCTCGATGAAGAACCGCTTGCCGTGGACGAGCTGGCGGGCGATGGCCTCGCCGCCGGGCAGGTTGCCGTCGGACTCGACCCACATGCCGCCGACCGGCACCCACTGGCCCTTGTCGACGGCCTTCTTGATCCGCTCCCACACCTGCGGGTAGTTGTCGCGCACCCATTCGTACTGCACGGCCTGGGAGCAGGCGAAGATGAAGTCCTCGTACTCGTCGGCCAGCGCGGTGACGTTGGAGAAGGTGCGGGAGGTCTTGCGCTTGGTCTCGCGGATGGGCCACAGCCACGCGGAGTCGATGTGGGCGTGGCCGACGCCGGAGACGGTGTGGGCGCTGGCGTGGGCGGGCTTGGCGAGGGCCGGGGCGAGGATCTCGCGGACGGCGGTCGCGCTGCCGGCGATGTCGTCGAGGTCGACGGCGTCCATGGCCCGGTCCAGGGTGTGCAGGATCTCGTGCCGGCGGGGCTCGTGCTCGCCGAGGTGGACCATCAGCCCGCGCAGCACCTGGAGGTCCAGGTCGAGGTGGAAGACCTCCTCGTCGAGGATGGCGATGTCGGCGCGCCGGAAGGTGTAGAGGGGCTTGTCGCCGGCGGTGAGGACGTCGCCGAGGGGCGTGGGCCTGGAGAAGTTGTCGGCGAGGATGTCGGGGTTGGAGGCGGCCTCGACCAGGTAGTCGATCGTCTCGCCGCCGCGTACGGGGTTGCCGATCGGTACGTACTGGTTGAGGGGGTTGACCGCCTTCAGCGGGGTGCCGTCCGTGAGGTGGACCAGGGCCTCGGCCTGGTTGCCGGGCCAGTCGCCGACGAAGCCGAGGTCGATGACCGCCTCGACACGGCGGCCCGCCCACTCGGCGGGGACCTGTCCGCGCATGCGGAACCAGGTCGTCCCCCACGGCGGGCCCCAGGGGGTGTCCATGGCGAACGGGGCGTAGGAGGCGCCGGCGGCCTCCTCGAAGGGGACGGGCTCGCCCGGGGCCTGCCAGGCCTCGACGTCGAAGGGCACGGAGGCCGCGTAGATCGCGGGCTTGATGCGCTGGGTGTGGACGCGCTCGACGCGTTCCTCGATCCGGTGGCGTTCGTCATGCATGTGAGGTCTCCAGGCGGCGGGCAGAGCGGGAAGCGGGAGAAACAGGTCGGGACGGGGACGGTAAGCGCTTTCTGGACGGGAGCCTACTTCAGGTAGTCCAGGCCAGGGTGCACCGCCGTGTAGCCCTCGACCAGGCGGCGTGCGACGTTCACGGAGTCGACGAGCGGGTGCAGCGCGAACGCCTTCACCGCCGTCGTACGGGAGCGCGACTCGGCGGCGGCCAGCACCTCGCGCTCGACGGCCTTGACCGCGCAGACCAGGCCGGTGGCGTGGCCGGGCAGCGGAGACACCGCAACCGGGTGCGCGCCGTTGGCGTCGACCAGGCAGGGCACCTCGATGACGGCCTCGGTGTCGAGCGCGGACAGCGTGCCCTTGTTGCGGACGTTGAGGATGAGGGTGGTGCGCTCGTCGCGGGCGATGGCCCGCATCAGGGCGAGGGCGACCTTCTCGTATCCGCCGGAGAGGTCGTCGGCGTCGCGCTCGCCGGCGCCGGCCGTCTCCCGGTTCTCCGCCATGTAGGTGGCCTCGCGCTCGGCGCGGGTCCGGTCCCAGGTCTTCAGGGCGTGGGCGTCGGGGCGGCGCATCTCCTCGTAGAAGTGGGCCTGCTGGTCCTTGAGGAAGGCGCCGCGGGTCTTCTCGACCGCCTGGTAGGCGCGGACGGCCTCGCGGTTGAAGTAGTAGTAGTGCAGGTACTCGTTGGGGATGGCGCCGAGGGACTGGAGCCAGTCGACGCCGAACAGCTTGCCCTCCTCGAAGGAGCCGAGGAGATCGCGGTCGGCGAGCAGGCGCGGGAGTTCGTCGCGGCCGGCGATGTGCAGGCCGCGCACCCAGCCGAGGTGGTTGAGGCCGACGTAGTCGATCCACGCCTCGGCCGGGTTCGCCGCCCCGAGGACACGGGCGATGCGGCGGCCGAGGCCCACGGGCGAGTCGCAGATGCCGATGACGCGGTCGCCGAGGTGGCGGGACATCGCCTCGGTGACCAGGCCCGCGGGGTTGGTGAAGTTGATGACCCAGGCGTCGGGGGCGAGGCGGGCCACCCGCCGGGCGATGTCCACGGCGACCGGGACCGTGCGCAGGCCGTAGGCGATGCCGCCGGCGCCCACGGTCTCCTGGCCGAGGACGCCCTCGGCGAGGGCGACCGCCTCGTCGTGCGCGCGGCCCTCCAGACCGCCGACGCGGATCGCGGAGAACACGAAGTCGGCGCCGCGCAGGGCCTCGTCGAGATCGGTGGTGGCCTGCACCTCGGGAGCGTCGGGGACGCCGGCGGCCTGTTCGGCGAGGACGCGGGTGACGGCGGAGAGCCGCTCGGCGTCCAGATCGTGCAGGACGACACGGGTGACCCGGCCCTCGGCGCGGTCCCCGAGGAGCGCCCCGTACACGAGCGGCACCCGGAATCCTCCGCCGCCCAGAATCGTCAGCTTCACGCAACTACCACCTTTGCCGATCGTGCTTGTGAGCGGGCCGTCCCGCCGGCCTGCGCGTGGTCCGTGTGCCCGGTGAGCCCGGCGCGTCCGACACGTGTCAGCCGTCGCCGCCGGGCGGCCGTTCCCGCGGTCATACGGTGACCACCTCGACCCCCGACTCCTCGAACGACGACCGTGTGCCCGGGTCGAGCGACCCGTTGGTCACGAGCACGTCGAGTTCCCCGGGGCCGCAGACCCGCGCCATCCCCGTGCCGGGGAACTTCGCGGAGTCGGCGAGCAGGACGACCTTGTCACCGGCTCTGATCATCGCGCGTTTCACCGGGACCTCGACCACGGTCGTGTCCATCACCTGGCCGCCGGGCCGCACTCCGCTCGTGCCGAGGAACAGCCAGTCGGCGTGCAGCTGACGGAGGTTGTCCTCGGTGAGGAAGCCGACGAGGGAACGGTACTCGCGGCGGACCATGCCGCCGAGCAGGACCAGTTCGATGCCCTCGTCGTCGGCCAGCTCCTCGTAGACCACCAGGTTGCTGGTGATGACGGTGAGGCGGCGGCCGTGCAGCTGCCGGGCCAGGCGGTAGGCGGTGGTCCCGATGTCGAGGAGCACGGACTGGCCGTCGCGGACCATCGAGGCGGCCTTCGCCGCTATCGCGTCCTTCTCGGCCACCCGTACCTCGGCGACCTCGGCGAAGGGCTGATCGCCCTCGTCCACGACGGCGCCGCCGTGCACGCGGGTGAGCAGCCCCTCCTCCTCCAGCCGGACGAGGTCACGCCGGATGGTGGCGGGGCTCACACCGAGCTGTTCGGACAAGTCGGTGACGGCCGCCGGGCCCCCTGATCGCAGGGCCCGCAGGATGAGTTGGTGTCTACGCTCTGCCAGCACGCGCTGAACAGTACTCGTCATTCCCAATCATTTCTATGCTCACTTCTGCTCGACTCTTGCCAAACCTCTCGGAGGCGCGCACGATCTGTGCACCGAAATTGAAGACTTTTGAAGAGTGATCTTCGAACGTCTCGACGAGAGGGTGCACGCGTGGACGACGACCGGCCCGATGTGCTGCTGACCGGGCTGCTCTTCTACGACCTCGTGCTCACGGGGCTGGGCAGGCCGCCCACCCCCGGCGAGGAGATCTGGACCGACGGCATGGGCTGCGGTCCCGGCGGCATCGCCAACCTGGCGGTGGCCGCGGCCCGTTTCGGCCTGCGGACCTCCCTGGCCACGGTCTTCGGCGACGACCACTACGGCGCGTACTGCCGCGACGTCCTCGCCGGCCAGGAGAACGTCGACCTCTCCCTCTCGCGCACCGCCGACGGCTGGCACACCCCCGTCACCGTCTCCCTGGCATACGGTCACGACCGGGCCCTGGTCACCCACGGCCAGGAACCCCCGTACTCGCAGGACGTGTTGATGGGCGACCCGCCCGAGTCGCGTACGGCCCTGGTGCACATCGAGGCCGAGCCGCGCGAGTGGCTCGCCAAGGCCGCCGCGAACGGCACGCACATCTACGCGGACGTCGGCTGGGACCCCACCCAGCGGTGGTCGCGCGACCTGCTCGACCAACTCGCCCTGTGCCACGCCTTCCTCCCCAACGAGACCGAGGCGATGGCGTACACCCGCACCGACAGCGCGGTCGCCGCGCTCGGCACGCTGAGCGAACTGGTGCCGGTGGCCGTGGTCACCCGCGGCGGCGAGGGCGCGATCGCGGTGGACCAGACGACCGGCGAGTACGCCGAGGTCCCGGCCCTGGATGTCGACGTGCTCGACGCGACGGGCGCCGGTGACGTCTTCGGAGCGAGCTTCGTCGCCGCCTGCCTCGGCGGCTGGCCCCTGGCGGAGCGGCTGCGGTTCGCGGTCCTGTCCGCCGGGCTGTCCGTCGGCCACCACGGCGGAGGTCTGGCGGCCCCCGGCTGGTACGGCGTCGACCGCTGGTGGCGCTCGCTGACCGACCCCGGCCTGAAGAAGGCGTACGGGTTCCTCGCGGACCGTGTCCCCGCCGACGTCGGCCCACCGGTGCGCCACGCCCCGGTCACCCCGCCCGGATGACCCCTCCCACCCCCGCACCACAGCCCCGCAGTACCACGAACAGGAACAAACAGGAGTGACTCGTGGACCTTTCCCGTAGAGGCTTCCTCCAGGCCGCCGTGTTCACCGCGGCCGCCTCCGGCCTGACCGTCGCCTGCGGCGGCGGCTCGGAATCCGGCGGCACCAAGAACGGCAAGAGCCTCACCATGTGGTACTGGGGCGGAGCCCTCAGCGACAAGGTGGTCGCCGAGGCCAGGACGCACTTCAAGAGCCGGATCAAGCTGACCAGTTCCTCCATCGGCGGCGACTTCAAGCAGAAGCTGACCACCACCCTCGCGGCCGGCGGCTCCTCCGTACCGGACATCACCGGCATCAAGGGCGAGGACATCGCCTCCTTCCTGCCCAACGCCGACCGCTTCCTCGACCTGAACGACCTGGGCTTCAAGAAGATCTCCTCGCAGTACCTGGAGTGGAAGACCAGGCTCGCCCAGACCGAGGACGGCAAGCAGATCGGGTTCCCGATCGACATCGGCCCCACCGCGCTCTTCTACCGCGCCGACCAGTTCGAGAAGGCGGGCCTGCCCAGCGACCCCGCCAAGGTGGCGGCCGAGGCGAAGACCTGGGACGACTACTTCGCGCTCGGCACCGAACTGAAGAAGGCACTGCCCGGGACCTTCCTCATCAACAACATGGGCTCGGTCTTCAGCATCGCGGTCGGCCAGGGCACGAAGCGGTTCATCGACAAGGACAACCACTTCATCGGCGACCAGGACCACATCCGCGCCGCGTGGGACCACGCGATACGCGCCTACACGCTCGGCCTCGACGCCAAGATCAACGACCAGAGCTGGAACGCGGCCGTCGGCAAGACCCTGACCACCGAGGTCGGCGCCGCCTGGCACGCGCTGGACATCGAGTCGGCGGCCCCGAACACCAAGGGCAAGTGGCGGGTCGCCGCGACCCCGGGCGGTCCGGCCAACCAGGGCGGCTCCTATCTGACCCTGCCCAAGCAGTGCCGCAACCCCGAAGAGGCATTCAAGATCATCAGCTGGATCCTCAGCCCGGACAACAACGCCAAGAGCTTCACCGACGCCGCGATCTTCCCCGCCTCCCCGGCCACGTACACGATGCCGGCCATGACGGGCCCCGACGCCTTCTTCGGCGGACAGAAGATCATCGAGGTCTTCGGCCCGGCCGCCGAGGCCATCCCCGTCAGCTACGAGGCACCCGCCGACTCGGCGGTCATGGCTCCCTTCATGGCCGAGCTGACCAGCATCGAGGCCAAGGGCAAGAAGCCCGAGGACGCCTGGAAGGACGCGGTCTCCCAGGCCAAGCAGATCGCCAGGCGACAGGGGGTGAACTGAGGTGACGTCACCTCCGGTCACCGGCCCCGCCACGGTGCCGAAGCACCGTGGCGGGCCGGGCCCGGCCCGCTTCCGCCCGCGGCGCACCCCGCCCGCGGGCGCCCTGCGGCCGACCCGCCGCGGGGTGCTGTCGTACTGGCGGCAGTACCTCGCGATCTCGCCCTTCTATCTGATCTTCCTCGCGTTCTCCTTCGTCCCCGTCTTCTACTCGCTGTACCTGTCCTTCCAGCGCTACGACGGCCTCGGCACCAAGCAGTTCGTGGGCCTTCAGCAGTTCGAGTTCCTCTGGAGCGACCCGGTCTTCTGGCTGTCGATCCGCAACACGCTGGCGATCTGGGTGCTCTCCACCGTGCCCACCCTCTTCGGCGCGCTGGTGCTGGCGACGCTGCTGCACTCGGTGCGCCGCTTCAAGGGCTTCTACCGCATCGCCCTGTACGTGCCGAACGTGACGTCGATCGTCGCCGTGGCGATCTTCTTCGGCGCGGTCTTCAGCAACGACTTCGGTCTGGTCAACGCGATCCTGGGCACGGTCGGCATCTCGCCGGTGCCGTGGCTGAGCGATCCATGGCTGATCAAGGTGGTCATCGCGCTGCTGATGACCTGGATGTGGACCGGCTACAACATGATCATCTACCTGGCCGGCCTCCAGGCCATCCCGCAGTCCGTCTACGAGGCCGCCCGGATGGACGGCGCCGGGCCGATCCGCACGTTCTTCCAGATCACCATCCCGATCCTGCGGCCGATCATCCTGTTCACCGTCGTCATCTCGACCATCAACGGCCTGCAGAGCTTCAGCGAACCCCAGGTCCTCTTCGCCAGCAACGCCGCCAACCAGAACCTCGGCGGACCGGGCCAGGCGGGCCTGACCACGCTGCTGTACTTCTACCAGTCGGCCTTCCTGGACAACGACTACGGCTACGGCGCGGCCATCGTGTGGGCCTTCTTCGTGCTGATCATCGTGCTCGTCGTCGTCAACTGGCGGATCGTGCAACGAGGAAGGAAGTCATGACCACAGCCGTCACGCCACGGCCGGTCCCGGCCGCGAAGCGGTCCCGCCGCCCCAGGGGCCTGTCCGCGCACCTCTTCCTCGGCGTCGCCGTCCTGGTGTCGGTCTTCCCGTTCGTGTGGACGATCGTGATGGCCACCAACACCACCAAGGACATCTACAAGAGCCCGCCGAAGCTGACCTTCGGCTCGCGTCTGCTGGAGAACGTCCGCGGCGTGCTCGACACGGTCGACTTCTTCGGGTCGATGCTCAACACGATCGTCGTCGCCACCGTCACCACGGTCCTGGTGCTGTTCGTGGACTCCCTGGCGGCCTTCGCCTTCGCCAAGTTCGAGTTCCCCGGGCGCAGGATGCTCTTCGGACTGCTGCTGGTGTTCATGATGCTGCCGCTGCAGCTGGCCGTGCTGCCGCAGTTCATCCTGATGTCCGAGATCGGCTGGGTCGGCATGCTCAAGGCACTGGTCTGGCCCGCCCTCTCCAACGCCTTCGGCATCTTCTGGCTGCGCCAGTACATCGAGACCGGGGTTCCCGACGAACTGCTCGACGCGGCACGCATCGACGGCGCCGGCTTCTTCCGTCAGTACTGGAACGTGGCCCTGCCGATGATCAGGCCCGCGATGTCCTTCCTCGCCATCTACGCCTTCGTCGGCGCCTGGAACGACTACGTCTGGCCCCTGATCGTGCTCACCGACCCCCGGCACGTCACGCTGCAGGTGGAGCTGGCCCAGCTCAACGTCGGCCACAACACCGACTACAGCATGGTCATGGCCGGTGTCCTGATGGCCTCCCTCCCGCTGGTCGCCGTCTTCGCGATCTTCGCGCGCGGGTTCATCGCGGGCGCCACCGAGGGCGCCGTCCAGGGCAGCTGACCCGCTTTTTCCGAGAAGGGGACGAGATGGCGGACGCCGACGGCTCCGGGCGGCCGGGGCGCGGCAAGGTGCTCGTGGTGGGGATGGACGGGCTGCGCCTGGACCGGCTGCCCCTGCCCCGGCCGCCGGACGGCGGCCCGCCGGGCCCGTACCGCCCGCCGGCCACGGCACCCGTGCTGCACGCCCTCGCGGCCGCGGGCGCCCACGGCAGCAGCCTGCTGCCCTACGGCGAGGCGGACGGACAGGCCGAGGGCGGGCCGTCCACCAGCATGGCCTACACCGACTCCGGCCCCGGCTGGTCGAGCGTGCTGACCGGGGTGTGGCCCGACCGGCACGGGGTGACGGACAACGACTTCGCCGGCGCCGACCACACCCGCCACCCCGACTTCCTCAGCCGCGCCGCCGGCGCGCGGCCCGGCCTGCGGACGGCGGCCGTGGTGTCCTGGCCGGAGCTGGTGCACCGCGGCGCCCTGGGTCCCGCGATCGGCCGGCGCGTGGCGTACGACGGCGAGCGCGACGGCTACGCGGACGCGGACCGTCTCGTCGCCGACACCGCCGTACGCCGGCTCACCGAGGACGATCCGGACGCGCTGTTCGTGTACTTCGGCGCCACCGACGAGGCCGGTCACGCCGCGGGCCCGCTCGGCCCCGCCTACGACAGGGCCCTGCTCGCCCAGGACGCCCACCTCGGGCGGCTGCTGGACGCCGTGGCCGCCCGGCGCGCGGATCCCGGGCGCGCGGACGAGCACTGGACGGTCCTGGTCACCACCGACCACGGCCACCTCGACTCCGGCGGCCACGGCGGCGACACCCGCGCCGAGCGGGAGGTCTTCGTCGTCCTCTCCGAGCCCGGAACACCCGCCGGCACCCGCCTCGACTCACCCCGCCTGATCGACATCGCCCCCACCGTCCTGGACCGGCTCGGCATCCCCCTCGACCCCGCCTGGGACCTGCGGGGCCGCGCCCTGCCCCGGCCGCCGGCCCCCTCCGCCCCCTCCCCCTCGTCCTCCTCTCCTTCGGAACGGTCATGACCGACGCACTCTTCGCCCTGCGCCCCTGGGAAGCACCCGAGGTGACCTCCTGGGGGCGGCTGCCCATGAACGCCGTCGACCGGCGGGAGGGGGCCCTGTCGCTCGACGGCGGGTGGCGGTTCCAGCTGCTGCCCTCCCCCGACCGGGAGCCCGGCCCCGGCTGGTCCCGGGCCGAACTCCCCGGCTCCTGGGCGCTCCAGGAGGCGCAGGACCCGCCGCAGTACACCAACGTCCGGATGCCGTGGCCCGAGTTCCCGCCGGACTCGCCGTCCGAGAACCCGACCGGGGTGTACGAGCGGGAGGTCGTCGTCCCCGCCGACTGGGCCGGACGCCGGATCGTCCTGCAGGTCGGGGCGGCCGAGAGCGTGCTGCTCGTCCATGTCGACGGCCGGCCGGCCGGGCTGTCCAAGGACTCCCGGCTGGCCGCCGAGTTCGACCTGTCCGCGCTGGTCCGGCCCGGGGAACGGGCCACCGTACGGCTCACGGTGGTGAAGTGGTCCGACGCCTCGCACATCGAGGACCAGGACCAGTGGTGGCTCGGCGGGATCACCCGCCCGGTCCTGCTGTACGCCACCGATCCGCTCCACCTCGCGGACGTGAGCGTGCGGGCCCACGCCGACGGGGAGCTGCGGGTGGACTGCCGGGTGCGTGCGGCGGCGGGGACCGGGACGGGCGCACTGCCCGCCGGGTGGTACGTCAGCGGGGATCTGGACGGCGTCGAGCTGGCCCAGGACCGCGAGTTCGACCGGCTCAACGCCGAGGACGAGCGGGTCTCCGACTTCCTCGGCGAGGCGCGCATGGGCACGGTCGTCCCCGGTGTGCGGACCTGGACCGCGGAGACCCCCGAGCTGTACGGCCTCACGGTCCGGCTGCACCGCGCGGACGGCACGGTCGCCGACACCTCCCGCCACCGGGTCGGCTTCCGCGACGTCGGGATCAGCGGCCGTGACCTGCTGGTCAACGGCGAGCGCGTCTACCTCCGCGGCGTCAACCGGCACGACTTCCACCCGCTGACGGGGCGGACGGTGTCGCGGGAGGACATGCGCGCGGACCTGGTGACGCTGAAGCGGTTCGGGTTCAACGCGATCCGCACCTCGCACTCCCCGGGCGACCCGGCCCTGTACGACCTCACGGACGAACTCGGCTTCTACGTGGTGGACGAGGCGGACATCGAGTCCCACGACCACGCCCACGAGATCGCCGACGACCCGCGCTATCTGAGTGCCTTCACGGACCGCGTCTCGCGCATGGTCCTGCGGGACAAGAACCACCCCTCGGTGATCATCTGGTCGCTGGGCAACGAGTCCGACTACGGCGCCAACCACGACGCGGCGGCGGGCTGGGTGCGGCGGCACGATCCGACGCGGCCGGTGCAGTACGAGGGGGCGGCCAAGCTGGACTGGGCGGCGACGGACGACGCGTCCGACATCGCCTGCCCGATGTACGCGCCCATCGAGGACTGTGTGGCGCACGCGCTGTCGGGCGAGCAGACCAGGCCCCTGATCCAGTGCGAGTACTCGCACGCCATGGGCAACAGCAACGGCACGCTGGCCGAGACATGGGCGGCCATCGAGGCCACACCGGGTCTTCAGGGCGGGTTCATCTGGGAGTTCTGGGACCACGGCATCCTCCAGCGTGTGAACGACGGACGACCGGCCGGGCGTGGGGGCGCCGGGCTGTACGAGAACGGGGTCGCCGGACCGGGTCTGCGCTGGGCCTACGGCGGCGACTTCGGCGAGACGATCCACGACGGCGCCTTCATCGCCGACGGGGTGGTCCTCCCCGACCGCACGCCCAAGCCGGTGATGTACGAGCACCGGGAGATCGCCGCCCCCGTGCGGCTGTCCGTGGAGGGCGAGGGCACCTGGCGGGTGCTGCGGGTGCACAACCGGCAGCACTTCCGCGACCTGTCGTGGCTGGCCGCCGAGTGGGAGTTCGCGGCGGCCGACGGCGGCACCTGGACCCTGCCGGCCCAGCTGCCCGACGTACCGCCCGGGGGCTCGGCCGTGATCGACCGGCCCGAGCCGGCGGGCGGGGCCGGCGAGATCTGGCTGACCCTGCGGGTGACGACGGCCGCCGACGAGCCCTGGGCGGCACGCGGCACCGAGGTGTGCTGCCCGCAGGTCCGCTGGTACCCGGCGGAGGAGGGCGAGCCGGTGGTGGGCGCCGAGGAGGCTGCCGGGCGCGTCCCGCCGCCGGAGACGGACGAGGCCGGGCTGCTGCTGCACCCGCTGCTCGCCTCCCCGCCCGTCCTGAGCCTGTGGCGGGCCCCGACCGACAACGACGTCCTCGGCGGCATGGCGGAGTGCTGGCGCACCCTGGGGCTCGACCGTGCCGAGCGCGAACCGGTCGCCGTGGAACGCGAGGGCTCGACCGTGCGGGTGAGGTCCCGGTGGGCGACGGGCGCCGGGTTCGTCGAGCACGAGCAGGCGTGCACGGCGCTGGTGGACGGCCGGGTCCTCGTCGAGGAGACGGCGGTGCTGCCCGAGGGGCTGACGGACGTGGCCCGCGTGGGCACGGTGTTCGAGACGGTGGCCGGTTTCGACCAGCTCGCCTGGTACGGGCAGGGCCCCTGGGAGAGCTACCCGGACCGGGCGGCCGGGGCGCCCGTCGGCCACCACGAGGCCCCCGTGGACGCGCTGTTCACCCCCTATCTGCGGCCCCAGGAGAGCGGGGGCCGGCACGGCGTACGGCACTTCACCCTGTCCGGCGGCGGACACGCCCTGGCGGTACGGCTGGACGGACCCCGGCAGGTCTCGGTCACCCGCCACCGCGCGCAGGACCTGACGGCCGCCGCGCACCACGACGAACTGACACCCCGGCCGGGCTGCGTCGTCCACATCGACGCGGCGCACCGGGGCCTCGGCACCGCCTCCTGCGGGCCCGACACCTCACCCGCCCATCTCGTCCCGACGGGCGTCCACCGCTGGTCGTGGACGCTGCGGGCGCTCTGACCCCACTCACGAACCCCTTACGGAGCCACTGTGTGCACCTCGCACGAACCGGGGCAGGAGTCTGCCCGGGCCCACTCGGGCAGACGCAACTTCCTGCGCGCCACGGCCCTGCTGGGCGCGGCGGCGACCGTCGCCCTGCCCACGGCCACCGCACAGGCGGCGCCCCGGCGCCCGAAGCCCGACCCCGCGAGCCGCCGTTTCACGCTCGCCGTCATGCCCGACACCCAGTACCTGTTCGACGGACCGAGCATCGACCGCGAGCCCGTCGAGGCGTCCTTGAAGTACCTCCTGGAACACGGTGAGGAGGAGAACATCGTGTTCCTGTCCCACCTCGGTGACCTCACCCAGAACGGCACCGCCGAGGAGACCGCGGCGATCGGCCGGGCGTTCCGGCTGCTGGACCGCAAGGGCGTCGGCTACAGCGTCCTCGCCGGCAACCACGACGTGCGCTCCTCCACCGACGACCAGCGGGGTCCCACTCCCTACCTCGACGCGTTCGGGCCGGACCGCTTCCAGGGGCGGCCCACCTTCGGCGGGGCCTCGCCGGACGGCTACAACTCCTTCCATCTGTTCGAGGCGGGCGGCCGGCAGTGGATGGTGCTCGCCCTGGACTGGCGGCTGTCGGCGAAGGGGTTCGCCTGGGCGACGGACGTCCTGGCCCGGCACCCGAGAACGCCGGTCGTGCTCACCACGCACGAACTGGTCGACGGCGACGACTCCCTCTCCCCGTACGGGCAGACCCTGTGGGACCGGCTGGTCAAGGACCACGACCAGATCTTCCTCACCCTGAACGGGCACTACTGGCCGGCGGCGCGCGCGACGCGGAGGAACACCGCTGACAACGATGTCCATCTGCATCTGACGAACTACCAGAACCGGTACTTCGGCGGCGCGGCGATGATCCGCCTCTACCGTTTCGACCTCGACCGGAACACCATCGACGTGGAGACGGTCTCCCCGTGGATCCTGGGCCGGGCCGCCGAGGGGCTCAACGAGCTGGAGCGGCAGGAGAGCGAACTCTCGGGCGACGCCGACCGGTTCACGGTCGAGATCGACTTCGAGAAGCGGTTCGCCGGTTTCGCGCCGGTGCCCGCGCGGGCGTCGCGGCCGGTGTCGAGGATGCTGATACCGGGCACCGTCGCCTACTGGCGGTTCGACGGCCGGCAGGACGGCGGGAAGGTCGGCGGCACAGTCCCGGACCGCTCCGGACGCGGCAACGATCTCACCCTCGTCTCCGTCGGCGGCGGCTCGCTCATCTGGTCCGCCGACCACCACCCGGACCAGCCCGGTCACGGCAGCCTGGAGTTCGACGGCGGCAAGCCCCCGCTGAAGGGCGCGTATCTGCGGACGGTGGACGGGGCTCCGCTGAACTCCCTGACGTTCAGGGACGGTTACACCGTCGAGGCGTTCTACCGGCTGCCCGCCGACTGGGACCCCTCGCGCCACGCCTGGGCCGGCATTCTCGGCAGGACCGGCACCGGGGGCGCGGCGGGCAAGACCGCCGACGACCCCGACGAGCCGCTGGCCACGCTGTCGCTGTCGAACGACCGGGAGCCGCAGTGGGCGGTGCGCCCGCTCAACCAGCAGGGCATCGCCACCAACTGGGGGCAGGAGACCCCGCTGGAGACATGGTGGCACCTCGCCGTCGTCAACGACGGGAAGCACACCACGCTCTACGTCGAGGGCTGTCCGGTCGTGCGCAACCCGAGGGCGTCCGCCGTCGGACTGGCCTCGGTGGGACTGCCGTGGATCCTCGGCGGCTACGAGTACGCCGGAAAGATCGACCAGATCCTGCACGGACGGCTCGGTGACGTCCGCATCGTCGAACGGGCCCTGCCCGTCAAGTCGTTCATGAACCACTGAGACGCGAAGGGACCCCGATCATGTCCGACCCGTCCGGCCTGTCCGGCACACACGAGCAGCAACTGCCCGCCTGGGCCGATCCGTCCGTCTCCCCCGCCGACCTCGACGCCCAGGGGGTGTCGCGCCGGGGCCTGCTGCGCGGCGCGGGCCTGTTCGGCGCCGCCTTCGCGATGGGCGCCGCGGGCTCCCTGACGACACCGGCCGCGGCGGGCCCCCAGCCCTACGGCGGGGAGGACCCGCGCCTCGCCTACCTCGTCGGCGACCACCACATCCACAGCGTCTACAGCCACGACGCGAAGTACACGTTCTCCCAACTGGCCGCCGCGGGCGCGAAGTACGGCCTCGACTGGATGGTGTTCACCGAGCACTCCAACTTCGGGCACGCCGACTTCGGCGCCGCGCTGGAGCACAAGGAGATCCTCCGGGCCCGCGCCGAGAACCCCCGGCAGCTGATCTTCCAGGGGCTGGAGTGGTACATCCCGGCCGCCGAGCACTGCACGGTCTTCACGACCCCCGGGCGGCACGAGGTCGACCTCCTCACCGCCTTCGAGCGGGCCTACGACGGCAAGCTGCTGAACTACACGGACGGTTCCGCGGGCGGCGCGGACACCGCCCGCAACGAGGCGCACGCGGTCAGGGCGATCAAGTGGCTTGCCGAGCAACGGCGTTCGGGCTACGTCGACGATGTGCTGGTGCTCGCCAACCACCCGCTGCGCCTCGGCATCGACTCCCCGCACGAGCTGCGCAACTGGCGGGACGCGGCTCCTGAGATCATGATCGGCATGGAGGGCGCGCCCGGCGCCCAGGGCGCCGCCCTCCCCGGCTGGCGGGGCGCGAACTCCGTCCGGGGCGAGTACGAGAACAAGCCGTCGGCGCAGTCCTGGCCCGGCTACCCGGCGCAGGCGTTCCTCACCTACGGCGGTTTCGACTGGGCGACGGCGACGGTGGGCGGCCTGTGGGACGCCATGCTGGCCGAGGGCAGACTGTTCTCGGTCACCACCAACTCGGACGCCCACCGGATCGTCTTCGACACCTGGAAGAACGGCGACTGGCCGGCCGGGCAGAACTTCGACAACACCGGCAGACTGCCCGACCCGGTGGACACGGACACCCCGCAGCCCGGCAGCGACTTCTGGCCCGGCCAGTTCAGCCGCACCCATGTCGGCGTCACCCGCTACGGCTACAGCGCGGTGACGAGGGGCCTGCGCGCGGGCCGCGTCTGGGTCGACCACGGCCATCTGCTCGACGGCCTCGACGTCCGTCTGAAGCGCGACCGCAGCCCCGGCCGGGGCGTCACCCTGGGCGGCCGACTGCGGGTCCGCAAGGGCGAGAAGCTCACCCTGGAGGTGACGGTGACGACCGCGTCCCGCCCCAACGCGCGGGGAATTCTGCCGCAGTTGGCCCACGTGGACGTCGTCCGGGGCGCGGTGCGCGGTCCGGTGAGCGACCGGGACTCCTGGAAGGCCCCCGCCACCAAGGTCGTCCACACGACGGAGGTGAGCGGCCGCAAGGGCACATACACCCTTCGTATCCCGGTCACGGCCGGGGACGAGTCCTTCTACGTCCGGCTGCGCGGCAGCGACGGCAAGCGGAACGGCGCGGGATATCTGGGAGCGTCCGTGGACCCGCACGGCCCGGTCCCGCACGAGCCGGGCAACGGCGACCCGTGGGAGGACACCTGGTTCTACTCGAACCCGGTCTTCGTGGACGTCCGTTGAGCATCGGGGCCTGACAGGTGTGCGGGGAGCCGCGGGACCGGCCCGACGGTCCCGCGGGCTCCCCACCCGCACCCCTACGCGTAGAACCGGGACAGGCTCTGCAGCACGGCCGCCGGCTTCGGCGCGCCCTCGATCTCGATCGTGCCGTCGACCGTGATCTGCACGCCGCCCGGCACGTCCTCGACCAAGGCCAGCCTGCCCACCAGCCGGATCTTCGAGCCGACCTTCACCGGCGAGGGGAAACGCACCTTGTTGAGGCCGTAGTTGACCTTCGTCGACACGCCCTCGACGTCCAGCAGCTCGGTGAACAGGGGGATGAACAGCGACAGGGTGAGGTAGCCGTGGGCGATCGGCGCGCCGAAGGGGCCCTCGGCCGCCTTCTCGGGGTCGACATGGATCCACTGGTGGTCCCCGGTCGCGTCGGCGAAGGTGTTGATGCGCTCCTGGGTGACCTCGATCCACTCGCTGGTGCCGAGGTCGCTGCCGGCGAGCTTCTTGAGTTCGTCGATGCCGTTCACGGTGATGCTCATATGACGTTCCTTCACTGGGAGTCGGTGCCGTAGCGCTTGCGCACCCGGGCCTTGAGGAGCTTTCCGGAGGCGGTGCGCGGCAGTTCGTCCGCGATCACCACCGACTTCGGGATCTTGTACTTGGCGAGCCGCCCGGCCAGCGCGGCCAGGACCTCGTCGGCGTCCAGGACGCAGCCCTCGCGGGGCACGACCACGGCTCGCGGCACCTCGCCCCACTTGTCGTCGGGCACGCCGATGACCGCGCACTCGACGATGTCGGGGTGGGCGAGGAGCTGGTCCTCGATCTCGGCGGGGTAGATGTTCTCGCCCCCGGAGATGATCATGTCCTTGATGCGGTCGACGATGAAGACGTAGCCGTCCTCGTCGATCCGGGCCGCGTCCCCGCTGCGGAACCAGCCGTCGGCGAAGACCGCGGCCGTCTCCTCGGGCAGCCCCCAGTAGCCGGGCATGACATGGGGGCCGCGGACCACGACCTCGCCGGGCTCGTCGACGTCGACGGGGGTCATGTCGGGGCGCACGACCCGTACGTCGCTGAAGAAGTGCGGTACGCCCGCCGACCCCGCCTTGCTCACGGCGTGCTCGGCGTCCAGGAACAGCGTGCCGGGGGCCGCCTCCGTCATGCCGTAGCCCTGGAGGAAGGTGAGGCCGCGCTCCTGGAACCGGGCGATGAGCGGGGTCGGCACCGGGGAGCCGCCGCAGGAGAGCATCCTGAGCGAGGACAGGTCGGCCTCCGCCCAGCGCGGGTGCCGGGCGATCTGGTCGAACATGGTGGGCACGCCGAACATGAACGTGATCCGGTGGCGTTCGATCAGGTCGAAGGTGGCGTCCGGGACGAAGGACTCGACCAGGACACAGGTACCGCCCTTGAGCAGGACGGGCAGGGTGAGCATGTTCAGCCCGGCCGTGTGGAACAACGGGGCGGAGACCAGGGCACGTTCGTCGGTGATGACGTCCTGGTCGACGAGCACGTTGACGGCGTTCCAGATGATGTTGCCATGGGTGAGCATGGCGCCCTTGGGACGGCCGGTCGTCCCCGAGGTGTACATGATGATGCAGGTGTCGTCGGCGGTGACCGGCTGGTCGATCGGCTCGGTCTCGGCCCCGGCCAGCAGCGCCTCGTACTCCGCGCCGATCTCGAGATACGTCCGTACGTCGGTGCCGTCGCCCGGCAGTCCCGCGACGAGCCCGGTGAACCCGGGCGCGTACACGAGGGCCTTGGCCCCGGAGTCCGAGAGCTGGTAGGCGATCTCGGGGCCCGCGAGGCGGGTGTTGAGCGGGACGAAGACCGCGCCGAGGGTGCCGGCGGCGAACAGCGTCTCCAGGTACGAGGGGTGGTTGGGCCCCAGGTAGGCGACCCGGTCGCCGCGGCGGACGCCGGCGGCGCGCAGGGCGTGGGCGAGCCGTGTGGTGCGCTCGTGGAGTTCCCCGTAGGTGATGCTCGTGTCGCCGTGGATCAGCGCGATGCGCTGCGGCGTCTTGCGGGCCCGGCGGGCCGGCCACGACCCCAGTCCCTCATTGCGCATGTCTGTTCCCCTGTCCGTCCTTGCACATGGGGGTGTCCCTCACGGTCTCGTCATGGCTTCGTCGTGACGGCCACGGTCATGGCTTCGTCAGTCCGAGCAGCCGGGCGGCGTTCTCCTTCAGGATCTTCGGCCTGACCTCGTCCTTGATCGGCAGCTTCTCGAAGTCCGCGAGCCAGCGGTCGGGGGTGAGGACGGGGTAGTCGGAGCCGAAGAGGACCTTGTCCTTGAGCAGGGTGTTCGCGTACTGCACGAGCTGCGGCGGGAAGTACTTCGGCGACCAGCCGGACAGGTCGATGTGCACACCCGGCTTGTGCGTGGCCACCGCCAGCGCCTCGTCCTGCCAGGGGAAGGACGGGTGCGCCAGGATGATCTTGAGGTGCGGGAAGTCGGCGGCCACGTCGTCGACGTGCAGCGGGTTGGAGTACTTCAGGCGGATGCCGCCGCCGCCCGGGACCCCGGCCCCGATGCCCGTCTGGCCGGTGTGGAAGAGGGCGATCGTGCCCGTCTCCTCGATGACCTCGTACAGGTCGTACGCCACCGAGCGGTCGTTCGGGAAGAAGCCCTGGATGCTGGGGTGGAACTTGAAGCCCTTGACCCCGTACTCCTCGACCAGCCGGCGGGCCCGCTTCACGCCCGCCCTGCCCCGGAAGGGGTCGATGGAGGCGAAGGGGATGAGCACGTCCGCGTTGGCGGCGGCCGCCTCGGCGACCTCCTCGTTGGGGACGGGCTCGGTGCCGGTCGCGGACTCGGCGTCCACCGTGAAGATCACGGCGGCCATCTTCCGCTCGCGGTAGTAGGCGGCCGTCTCCTCCAGGGTGGGCTTCCGCTTGCCCTCGACCTTGAAGTAGGCGGAGGAGGCGTCGTGGAGGTCGTCGGCCAGGGAGGCGTTGCCCTTGGAGGACACCTCGGCGTGGGTGTGGACGTCGATCGCGACGAGGTCCTCGACGTTCATGGCCTGGCTCATCACGCCTCCGGGATCTTCGGGGCGGGGATGCCCACCGTCTGCGGCTCGGCGCCCAGCGAGGTCGGCCAGACGTCGGCGAGGGCCTCGGGGGTCCAGCCGCCGTTCGCGTACGCCGCCTTGATCTCCTGCGGATGTGACCAGAGTGCCACCTTGTCGCCGCCGATGCCGATGGCCTGGCCGGTGACCCCGCGCGCCGCCTCGGAGGCGAGGAAGGGGACGAGGGCCGCGCAGTCCTCGGGGGTGCCGAAGCCCTCGCCCTTGCGCAGGAAGTCCGGGAACGGCGTGCCCTCGCGCAGGGCCTCGACGTACGGAGCGAAGACCGGGATGGTCTCGGTCATCGCGGTGGCGGCGACCGGGACGATCGCGTTGACCGTGATGTTCGCGCGGCCCAGCTCCATCGCCCAGGTGCGGGCGAAGGCCGCGATGCCGGCCTTGGCGGCGGCGTAGTTCGTCTGGCCGAAGTTGCCGCGCTGTCCCGCCGGGGAGCCGACGAGGATCAGGGAACCGCCCTCGCCCTGCTCGCGCATGCGGATCGCCGCGGCGCGGGCGCAGGTGAAGGTGCCCTTGAGGTGGGTGGTGATCACCGCGTCGAAGTCGTCGTCGGACATCTTCCACAGCACCTTGTCGCGCAGGATGCCCGCGTTGGTGACCAGGATGTCCAGCCGTCCGAACTCCTCCACCGCGCGGCCCACCAGCCGGTCGGCCGCCTCGGTCGTGCCGACCGGGACCACCTCGGCCACGGCCCTGCCGCCCGCCTCGGTGACGGACTTCACGGCCGCCTCGGCCACGGCCTCGTCGATGTCGTTGACGACGACGGAGGCGCCGGCGGCGGCGAGGGCCTGTGCGTAGGCCAGTCCGAGGCCACGGCCACTGCCCGTGACGACGGCGACCTTGCCGGTGAGATCGATGCTGGGCACGAGGGGTCCCTTCGGGTGGGGGTACGACGACGGGCGCCGGAGAGGCGCCGACTGCGACTGTGGGATCGAAGTTAAGAGCAATAGTTGTTGACGTCAATAGTTGTTGTTCCCCGGGCGTTGCGTCATGCTGGGGCGGTACGCAGGCTCGCCCCCGCCCGGGGCCTCGACCAGGGAGCACGCCATCGCCCGCCAGCAGACGCAGAACTCCGCCCCGATCGACGAGCGCGAGCCCTGGATGCGCGGCCTGCACGCCGACACGGGCTATCTGCTCTACCGCCTGGGGATGCGCTCCGGGCAGCTGTTCAACTCCTCCCTCCAGGAGTCGGGACTGCGGTTGCGGCACTACGCGCTGCTGCGCTTCCTGGCCACGGCCCCGGGAGCGCTCCAGCGCGAGCTGAGCGCGTCGCTCGGCTACGACCCGAGCGCGATCGTCGGTCTCGTGGACGACCTGGAGAAGCTGGGCTTCGCCGAGCGGCGCCCCTCCCCCGACGACCGCCGCAGCCGGATCGTCGTCCTGACCGAGAACGGCCGGTCCTTCCTCCGCGACACCGACGAGGCCGGACAGCGCGTCACGAACGACCTGCTGGACCCCCTCGACGCCGACGAGCGTGAGACCCTCCACGTGCTGCTGCAGAAGGTCGCCGAGGCCGGACTGGGGTGACGCCATGCCGATGACCTCCGACGCGCTCCCGTGGCCGGGACCGGTGTCGCGGCAGCCCTCGCCGCCGGGGGCCGCGCCCGGGCCGGCCGCGGGAGCCGCCCGCTCCGCGCCGGACCGGCTGCTCGCCGTCCTGGCCGCCTTCGACCACGAGCACCCGGCCCTCACGCTGAGCGACATCGGCCGCCGGGCCGGGCTGTCCCTGACCACGGCCCACCGGCTGGTCGGCGCGCTCACCGAGTGGGGCGCGCTGGAGCGGGACCCGTCCGGGACCTACCACGTCGGCCTGCGGCTGTGGGAGCTGGCGGCACTCGCCCCGCGCGGGCTCGCGCTGCGCCAGATCGCGCTGCCGTACCTGGAGGACCTGTACGAGGCCACGCACGAGAACGTGCAGCTCGCGGTGCGCGACGGCGACGAGGTCGTCTACATCGAGTGGCTCTCCGGGCGTTCGGCCGTCGGCGTCCACATCCGGGTCGGCGCCCGCTGGCCGCTGCACGCCACCGGAGTGGGGCTGGCACTCCTCGCCCACGTCGACACCGGCGCCCAGGAGACCTACTGCCAGGGGCCGTTGGCCTCCTTCACGCCCTACACCCTCACCGACGCGACCCGGTTGCGGCGGGTGCTGGCCGAAGTCCGCCGTACGGGGGTGGCCGTGAGCAGCCGTCAGGTCACCGAGGACGCGCTGTCGGTGGCCGCGCCGGTGCGCGGGCCGGGCGGCTCGGTCGTCGCGGCCGTGTCGGTGGTGGTACCGCAGGCGGGCGCCCAGGTGCCCGTGCTGTCACCGGCGGTCCGGGTGGCGGCCCGCGGGATCTCCCGCGCCCTGGGCTGGCAGCCGGACGAACCGCGCAGGGGGTCGCTGATCCCGGGCCGGGGCGCGCCCTCCCCATGACGTCCGCCCCGTCGCCGGGCGACGGGGCGGACGAGACCCTGCGGGCGGGCCGTACGGATCAGCCCGCCAGGCCCTCGTAGACGGCCGCGAGCATCATGAAGGCACGGTCGTCGGTGAGACCCTCGTCGATCATCTGGTTCATCACGTAGGCCACGGACATCCGGGCGTCGAAGTCGACCAGGACGATCGAGCCGCCCCAGCCGGCCCAGAAGCAGGTGCGGGGGTTGGGCAGCTGGCCGCCGTTCAGGCCGTAGCCCATGCCGTAGCGCATGGGGACGCCGAAGACGTTGTCCGTGCCGTCGAACTGTTCCTCCAGGGCCCGTTCGGCCCCCTTCTCCGACAGCAGCCGGACCCCGCGCGCCGTCCCGCCGCAGGCCAGGAGCGACTGCACGGCGGCGACCGAGCGGGCGTTGCCGTGGCCGTTCGCCGCCGGGATCTCGGCGCGGCGCCAGGCCGTGGCGTTGGCGGCGTCCGCCGGGACGGCCGGGTTGGGCGGCGGGCCGCTCGAGGGCGGGGAGGAGGGCGGCGGGATGATCGGCGCCACCCGGTGGTCGTGCTCGGCGGCGAGCCCTATGTGGAAGTCGGCTCCCAGCGGGCCCGTGACCTCCTCGGCGAGGAAGGTGCCCAGGCTGCGGCCGGTGACCCGGCGGACGATCTCCCCGAGCAGATACCCCTGGGTGACGGCGTGGTAGCCGGCCTGGGTGCCGGGCTCCCAGGCCGGCGCCTGCGCGGCGAGCCGCGAGGTGACGGTCGGCCAGTCGTAGAGGTCCTCCAGCGTGGTGGGGGCCTCGAAGCGGGGCAGGCCGGCCGTGTGCGCGAGCACATGACTGACGCGTACGTGCTCCTTGCCCGCCGCCGCGAACTCGGGCCAGTACTCCGCCACCGGCGCGTCCAGGTCCAGAGCGCCCCGGTCGGCGAGCATCAGCACGCACAGGGCGGTCATCGTCTTGGTGGTGGACCACACGTGCGTGATCGTGTCCCGCTCCCACGGGGTCGTGCGCGCCGCGTCGGCGTACCCGCCCCAGAGGTCGACCACCGGCTCTCCGTCCACGTACACGGCGACCGACGCGCCGACGTCCTTGTCGTCCAACGAGGCGGAGAGCGCCTGCCGCACCGCGGCGAACCGGTCCGTGCACGTACCGTGAGTCTTGGCCATGAGGGGCAAGGTAACGCGGGGCCCCCGGGCCGAGCCATCGATTAAACGCGGCGGCCGGCAGGGGCACCGGCCGTCGCTCAGCCGTGGCCGTCGATGCGCCTCAGGAACGCGCGCGTGCGCTGGTGTTCGGGGTCCGTCATGAGCTTCTCGGGGGTCCCCTCCTCCAGGATCACTCCGTTGTCGAACATGACGAGCCGGTCCGCGGCGGACCGCGCGAACCCCATCTCGTGGGTGACGACGATCATCGTCAGGCCGTCCTCGACCAGCTCCTTCATCACGGTGACGACCTCGCCGACCATCTCCGGGTCGAGCGCGCTGGTGGGTTCGTCGAACAGCATCAGCTCCGGCTTCATCGCGAGGGCGCGGGCGATGGCGACCCGCTGCTGCTGGCCTCCGGACAGGACGGACGGCCGCGAGGACGCCTTGTGCGCGAGGCCGACCCTGGCCAGCAGGGCGTGCGCCCGCTCCCTCGCCTCGTCCTTCGGCACACCGAGGACCTTCGTCGGGGCTACGGCCACGTTCTCCAGGGCCGTGAGGTGGGGGAAGAGGTTGAAGCGCTGGAAGACGAAGCCGATGGTGCGCCGGCGTTCGGCGATCGTCCTCGGCCGCTCCTCCACCAGGCGGTCCCGGCCGTCCTTGTACCCGACCCGGCGCCCCTGGACGAGGATCTCTCCCGCGTCGATGCTCTCCAGATGGTTGAGGCACCGCAGGAACGTGGTCTTCCCCGAGCCCGACGGCCCGACGACCACCACCACCTCGCGGGCCCGGACGTCCATGGACACACCGTCGAGCACCCGTGTGTCGCCGAACGCCTTGACCACCCCGCGCGCCGACAGCACCGCCGACGGATCCGCGGGGCCGGTCGGGCAGTTGCGGATCGGTGCGACACGGTCGTGCGGTTCGTTCACCCCTGTCGCCCTCGCGATCGGTTCCACGTCAGTACGCCTCCTTGCCCGTGAGTGTGGCTTCCTTGTCCGCGGTCTCGCTCCGTCGGCGGACGGGGCCGGAGCCCCCGCCCCTGCCGCCGCCGACGAACCGCTCCCGCAGGGAGGGGCCGGGAGGCGGGACGGTCCCGGGGTCGGCGAGTCTGCGCTCGATGAACCGCTGGACGAACGACCAGACCGTCGTCAGGGCGAGGTAGTAGCACGCGGCGACGAGGAAGATCTCGAACGTCTTGAAGGTGGCCGAGTTGATCGACTGGGCCGTCAGGAACATCTCCTGCAGCCCGATGACCGACAGCAGCGACGTCGACTTCATCATCAGGTTGAACTCGTTGCCCAGCGGCGGAACGACGATCCGCAGCGCCTGCGGCAGCAGGACCACCCGCATGGTCAGCGAGGGAGTCATGCCGAGGGCCTGCGCCGCCTCGGTCTGGCCGCGGTCGATGGCGTCGAGCGCGGCACGGATGATCTCGGCCATGTAGGCGGCCTCGTTCACCGCGAGCGTCAGGACGGCCGCCTGCACGACGCCGAGCAGGACGAGGCCGCCCACCTGGACGTCGGTGAACCGGTAGACGCCCGCCGCCGCGAGGCCGTTGTAGACGAGGACCAGCTGGACCAGCAGGGGCGTGCCCCTGATCAGCCAGACGTACGTCCGGCCGCACCAGCGCAGGCCGGCGAACCGGCTGCGCTGGGCCAGCGCGATGACGAGCCCGAACAGCACACCGAGCGTCTGGGCGACGACCGATATGTACACGGTGCGCCACAGTCCTTCGAGGAAGATGCCCGAAGGGGACAGCAGATAGTGCCAGAAGAACGGCCAGTCGAAGCCGGACACGGGGGCCGGACCGGCGAGCAAGGACGTGTCGATCACGTCATCCTCTCCCTGCTTGGGTGGAACGCGGGCGGGTGCTAACCGGCGATGTCGTCGCCCGTCAGGTTCCACTTCTTGAGGATGGCGGCGTACGCGCCGTCCTTCCGGAGGGCGGCGAACGCCTTCGTGAGGGCGTCGTGCAGCGCGGTGTCGTCCTTGCGGGTCGCGGCACCCACCTTGACGCGGTTGAAGGGCTCACCGGCGAGTGCGAAGGTGCCCGGCTGCTGCTTCATCACGTAGGCGGCGGTCTCCAGGGTCGTCCCGTAACTGTCGACCAGGCCGAGGCGCAGTTGCTGCAGGGCGTCGGTGTCCTTGTTGAACAGCCGGATGTCGACCTTCTGTCTCCCGTCCGCCCGGCACTTCTTCGACTGGGCGGCGAGATGGTCGGCGACGGTCGTACCCGTCTGGGCCGCCGCCTTCTTGCCGCACAGGTCGGCCACGCCCTTGATGCCCTCGCCCTTCTCGGCCGACACGACCAGGGTGTTGGAGGCGTACATGTACGGGACGAAGTCCACCACCTTCTCCCGCTCGGGCTTGATGTAGAGCTGGGTGATGATCGCGTCGCACTGTTTGGCCTGCAGGGCGGGGATGATGCCGTTGAACGCGGTGTTGGCCCAGTTCGCCTTGACGCCGAGCCGCTGCGCGAGCGCGTCGCCGAGTTCGATCTCGGCGCCCACCGGCTTCTGCGCCGCGTCGTAGTAGGTCAGCGGCGGCGCGCTGATGTCCGAGCAGTAGGTGATCTGCCCGTCCTTCACGAGGGTCCCCGCAGGCAGGTCGACCACGGGCGAGGCCGCGGACGAGGGCGCGGACGAGGGCGCGGTCCCGGCGGCGCCGCCGCACCCGGCGAGCACGGCCATGGCCGCGACGGCGGCACAGGCCGCCGGGAGTGTCGTACGACTGGCACGACGGAACGATCTTGCCATTGCCGGCCTCCTTCAGGGATTCACCGTGGTTGCGTGGGCTCTTAGTCAATGCGATAGTCGATGCCGTTGACTATGTAGGGAAGCTAGGGCGGGCGCTCGGAAGATGTCAAGGAATCTCCCGTAACAGGGCGGTTAACGACCATCTGCCGCGGGCGCTGGGGAAGGGAACCATGTCCGTACTCACCGAGCGTCGGCTCTCCGCCTCGGGCGGCGAATGGGCCGTCGCGACACCGCACTCGACGGCGAGCGACACCGCGGCCGACGTCCTGCGCGGTGGCGGCAACGCGGTGGACGCCGCGCTCGCGGCCGCCGCCATGCTGACCGTCGTCTACCCCAACCAGTGTTCGGTCGGCGGCGATCTCCTGGCGCTCGTGGGCACGGCCGACGGCGAGGTCCGGTTCGTCAACGCCGGCGGCCGGGCACCGCGGGCCGTCGACGTGCGGGAGCTGACGGACCGGTACGAGCGGATGCCCGTCCTCGGCGCGCTCCCGGTCACGGTCCCCGGCGCGGTGGCCGGCTGGGCCGCGCTCGCCGAAGCCTGGGGGACCCGCCCGCTCGCGGCGGCGCTCGCCCCCGCCGAGGCGGCCGCCCGCGAGGGCGTGCCCGTCGCCCCCGGGCTGGCTCTGGACCTGCGCAGGGAGCGCCCGATCCTGGCCCGTGACCCCGGGATGCTGGGCGTGTTCTTCGCCGACGGAGACGTCCTGGGGGCCGGCCGGACCCTGCGGCAGCCCGCCCTCGCCCGTACGCTCGCGTCGATCGCCGCGCAGGGACCGTCCGCCCTGTACGGCGGAGACGTGGGCCTGAGCCTGGTGAAACTGCTCGCCCGGCACGGCTCGGCCATGACGGCCGAGGATCTCGCCGAGCACAGGGTCCGGCTGTCGGAGACCCACGGCGCGGTGTACGACGGCGTCGAATACCTCTCCGGCGGCGACAACTCCCAGGGCCTGTACTTCCTCCAGGGCATGCGCGCGCTCGACGTGGTGCGCTCGGTGCGCGGGACGCTCGACCCGCTGGGCCGTGACGCGGGCGTGGTGGCGTCCGTGCTCGCCCAGGCCGCCGCCGACCGCGACAGCTTCTGCTGCGACCCGGAGTGGGAGGAGGCCACTCCTGCCGAGGAGTTGCTGTCGGCACCGTACGTGCGACGCGTCGCGGAGCGGGCCATGGCGGGCACACCGGTCGAACTGCTCGGCCGGCCGAAGGCGTCCGGCGACACCGTCGCCGTCGTCGTCACCGACCGCGACGGCACCTGGGTCTCCCTGATCCAGAGCGTGTTCCACTGCTTCGGCGCCGGGCTGCTCGATCCCGGCACCGGTGTCGTCCTGCACAACCGGGGTGCGTCGTTCTCGCTGGATCCGACGTCACCGAACCGGCTCGCCGGCGGCAAGCGCCCCCTGCACACCCTGATGCCGGTCCTGGTCCGGGAGACCGGCACGCTCGTCGGAGCACACGGCGTCATGGGAGGCCGCGCGCAGCCACAGGTGCACACCCATCTCGCCCTGCAGCTGGCCGCCGGCGCCTCTCCGGGGCGTGCCGTGTCGGCGCCGCGCTGGGTCCTCGGGGCCATGGAGGCCGGGGTCACGGAGGGCGCGGGCACGGTCAAGGCGGAGCGGGACGTGCCCGGCGCGGGCGTCGGCGCGATCGAGGGCGCGGGCTTCGCCGTCGACCTGATCGGCACGCACGACGACGGTGTCGGGCACGGCCAGTTGGTCCGCCGCGCGGACGACGCCGCCGGTCCGCGTCTGCTGGCGGCCACCGACCCGCGGGCGGACGGCTCGGCCGTCGCGGGCTGACCGGGGCCGTCGCGGTGCACCACTATGGAGGAGAACCGACATGGGGAAGGACATATGACGACCAGTGACGCCGGTACGGGCAAGGCCACGCGCCGGCCCCGGCTGCCCCGCGGCACCCTGAGCCAGGAGACGATCGTCGAGGCCGCGTTCCGGGTGGCCGACTCGTCCGGCATGGACAAGCTGACGTTCTCGGCGCTCGGCCGCGAGCTGAGCGCTCATCCGACGGCGATCTACCGGCACTTCCGCAACAAGGACGAGCTGTTGCTGGCCCTCATCGACGCCCTGCACGAGGAGGCGCTGGCGCACACGCCTCCGCCGACGGACGACTGGGCCCACGACCTGATGCAGATCGCGGTCCACACCCACCGCGCGTTCCTCCGGCACCCCCGGGTGGGCGCCCTCGCGGCCGCGCGCACCGCCCGCCGGGAGAACGAGTTCCGTACCGTGGAACGGAAGCTGGACTGCATGCGCCGCGCGGGTCTCGACGACGACGACGCGGCCCGTTACTACCGGGTCTTCGCCGATCTGGTGCTGTCCTACAGCGCCATGGACGCGAGCCTGGCGTCCCTGTCCCCCGAGATCCGGGACGCGGATCTCCGGGCGTGGAAGACGGACTACCTCGACCTGCCGCCCGAGAAGTTCCCCCACATCGCCCGACTGGCCCCGCGCTTCAAGGCGTTGGACGACCCCGAGAACTTCGTCACCGCCGTCCGGGCGGTCATCGACACGATCCGGGCGAAGGCGAACGCGCGGGCGTAGGCGGCGGTCCGCCGGGGCACGGCGGACCGCCGGGACACGACAGGGCACCCCGCGTCCCCGCGGGGACCCGTCCCGCCGCGCCCCTCGGGTTCCGCAGCGCCTCGCGGGTTCCGCGGCGCCTCGCGAGTCCCGGCTGCACTTCGCGGGTCCCGCCGCTTCCCCTCGCGGGTCCCTCGGCACCCCTCGCCGGTTCCGCGGCACCCCGCAGGTCCCGCAGCCCCTCGCCGGTTCCGCGGCACCCGCACGTCCCGCCGCACCCCTCGCCGGTTCCACCGCACCCCGCACGTCCCGCCGTCCCTCGCCGGTTCCACCGCACCTGCGCGGTCACGGGACCTCGCCGTGCGGCGCGTGCGGCCGGCCCTCATCGCCGACGGCCGCCTCGACACGCCGCCCCGGCGGGCGGACCCGGCCCTCGGCACTCCCCGGGCGCACTTCCCCTGCCTTTCACCGCGCAGCGGCCGGCGTTCACACCGGGTCGGCCCACCGCCGCCCCGGTGCGACCTGCCAGGTCGTCCGCCGCGAGGCTCCGTGCCGCCCACCGCCGGACGCGGTTCGGCCGTGATGTGAACGCCGGCTCCCTCTCGCGGAAAAGAGGTGAACTCGGCCCGCGCGCAAGGACTTTCTCCGCTTCAACTCTTGACGACGGCAGCGCCGCAGCGCACATTGACCGCACGCTCTGCTTTTGAGAGCGCTCTCAGGACGGGACTCCACGGAGCGCTCCCCCCCACCCCACCCGCGCACGTCACTCCGTACACCCGAAGAGGCCGCTATGAGTGAACCCTCCGGCATACCCCTCGGACGTCGCCGCCCGCTCAGGCGCGTGTTCCTCGCCATGGCCGGCGCGCTGGCGCTGGCCACGGCGTGGGCGACGACCGCGCAGGGCGCCGCCCCCACACCGCCCGCAGGCTGGACGCAGGTCTTCGCCGACGACTTCAACGGCACCGCCGGCACCGGCGTCAACACCTCCAACTGGCAGTACGCCACCGGGACTTCGTACCCCGGAGGCCCTGCCAACTGGGGCACCGGCGAGGTCGAGACCATGACGAACAGCACCAGCAACGTCTCGCTCGACGGCAACGGCAACCTGCGCATCACCCCGGTCCGCGATGCTGCGGGCCGGTGGACCTCCGGCCGGATCGAGACCAACCGCACCGACTTCCAGCCCCCGGCGGGCGGGAAACTGCGGGTCGAGGCACGGCTCCAGATGCCGAACGTCACCGGCACCGCCGCCGAGGGCTACTGGCCCGCCTTCTGGATGCTGGGCGCCCCCTACCGGGGCAACTACCAGAACTGGCCGAGCGTCGGCGAGCTGGACATCATGGAGAACGTGCAGGGCCGCAACCAGGTCTGGGCCACGATCCACTGCGGCACCAGCCCCGGCGGCCCGTGCAACGAGACGACCGGCATCGGCAACTCCACCGCCTGCCCCGGCACGACCTGCCAGTCCGGCTTCCACACGTACACCATGGAGTGGGACCGCTCGGTGACCCCCGAGACGATCCGGTTCTCGGTCGACGGCACCCAGTTCCACTCGGTCAACGCGAACCAGGTCGACGCCACCACGTGGACCAACGCGACCAACCACGGGTTCTTCATCATCCTGAACGTGGCGATGGGCGGCGCGTTCCCGGACGCGTTCGGCGGCGGCCTGGACGGCGACACCCGCTCCGGTGTCCCCATGGTCGTCGACTACGTCCAGGTGCTGTCGGCCGGCGGCGGCACCACCACCCCTCCCCCGACGGGCACGCGTGACGCGTACAGCACCATCCAGGCCGAGTCGTACAACGGCCAGAGCGGCACCCTCACCGAGACCACGACCGACACCGGCGGCGGTCAGAACATCGGCGCGCTGGCCAATGGCGACTGGGCGCTCTTCCAGAACGTGAACTTCGGCTCCACCGGCGCGACACAGTTCGTCTCGCGGGTGGCCTCCGGCGCCAACTCGGGGGTGAGCGGTCTGGTCGAGGTCAGGATCGACAGCCGGGCGAACGCACCGGTGGGCAGTTTCTCGATCGCCAACACCGGAGGCTGGCAGTCCTGGCGGACGGTCCCCGCGAACATCAGCCGGGTGACCGGCACCCATGACGTCTATCTGACCTTCACCAGCGGCCAGCCACAGGACTTCGTGAACGTGAACTGGTTCAACTTCGGCCGCTGAGCGGCCGGTCGACCCGTACCAGGAAGGGGCTCCACGCATCGGCGTGGAGCCCCTTCGCCGTGCGGGGCCGGGGTGGTGTCGATGCCGTCGGCGGAGTGGTTCGAGGAACAGCCGCGCGAATGTCGCGCGCGTGTGCTGCCGCCGTCCGTGCGGGCCCGCGTGGCGGTCGGGGCGGGGATCGGTCCGACCTGGTACCGCTACGTCGGTGACCACGGCCGCGGCGTCTCTCCCCGCACTTCGGCGCCTCCGCCGACGCGGAGACGCTGTTCGCCGCGTCCGGCTCCACCTCCGAGCACGTCGTCGCCGCCGCGCGGGAATCACGCGCCGCCGTGCGCGGTTGACGCGAGCGCCTGAAGGAAGATGATCATTGTGAGCACCGAACCAGCCGTGACGGCCCTCGTCGCGGATCCCCTGACGCGCCTGGCCGACGAGGGCGTCTCCGTCTGGCTCGACGGTTTCTCCCGTCCCCAGATCGCCTCCGGCGGCCTCGCGAAACTCGTCGAGAAGCGGCACGTCGTCGGGGTGACGGCCGACCCGTCCGTCCTCCGGGCCGCGATCGGCTCCGCGGAGGGCTACGAGGACCAGCTCGACGACCTCGCCGTGCGCGGGGTGACGTCCGACGAGGCCGTTCGGATGATGACGGCCGCCGACGCCCGCGCCGCCGCCGACGTGCTGCGCCCGGTGTACGACGCGACGGCGGGCCGGGACGGCCGGGTGGCCGTTCCGGTCGATCCCCGGTCGGCCCACGACCGTGCCGCGACCGTCGCCGAGGCCAGGCAGCTCGTCCGGCTCGTGGACCGCCCCAACGTGATGATCGGGATCCCGGCGACGAGGGCGGGCCTCGGGGCGATCACCGAGGTCGTCGGGCTCGGGATCAGCGTCGCCGCCACGGCGGTCTTCTCCCTGGAACGCCACTACGAGGTGATGCACGCCTATCTGGCGGGCCTGGAGAAGGCGGGGGCGGCGGGCCTGGACCTGTCCGCCGTCCACTCCGTCGCCTCTCTCTGCGTCTCGCGTCTGGACGCCGGGATCGACGAGCGGCTGACGCTGCTCGGCACGCGGGAGGCACGGGACCTGAGGGGCCGCGCCGGGCTCGCCCACGCGCGGCTCGCCCATGAGGCGTACGAAGAGATGTTCGGCAAGGCCGACGGCACACGGCAGCCGGGCAGCCGCTGGACCGCCCTCGCCGGGGCCCGCGCCAACGCGCAGCGCCCGTTGTGGGCGGCCACGGCCGTGACGAACCCCGCCGAGCGGGACACCCGGTACGTGGAGGAGCTGGTCGCGCCCGGCACCGTCCATGCGATGACCGGGGCCACGCTCGACGCCGTCGCCGAACGGGGCGTCGTCCGTGGGAACACGGTGAACGGCGGGTACACACAGGCCCGTGCGGATCTCGCGGCCGTGGAGGCGCTGGGTGTCTCCTACGAGGAGGTCGTGGGGATGGTGGAGAAGCAGGGCGTCGCCGCGTTCGGGGCGGCGTGGCAGGACCTGTCGGACGTGGTGGCGAAGTCGTTGAACAGCAGAGGAGTTGATGGGGAATGACCGCCGAGTGGCTCAACCCGCTCCGGGACGCGGAGGACCGCCGGCTCCCCCGGATCGCGGGCCCGTCGGGGCTCGTCATCTTCGGGGTGACCGGTGACCTGTCCCGCAAGAAACTGATGCCGGCCGTGTACGACCTGGCCAACCGGGGCCTGCTGCCGCCGGGCTTCTCGCTCGTGGGCTTCGCGCGCCGGGACTGGGAGGACGAGGACTTCGCGCAGATCGTGCACGACGCGGTCCGCGAGCACGCCCGCACCGAGTTCCGTGAGGAGGTCTGGCAGCAGCTCGCCGAGGGGATGCGGTTCATCCCCGGCGACTTCGGCGACGACGAGGCGTTCAAGCGGCTGCGCGAGGCCGTCGAGGAGCTGGACGGCTCGCGGGGCACGGGCGGCAACTTCGCGTTCTATCTCTCGGTGCCGCCGAAGATGTTCCCGGAGGTCGTCAAGCAGCTGAAGAAGCACAGGCTGGCCAGTCCGCCCGAGGGGTCCTGGCGGCGCGCGGTCATCGAGAAGCCGTTCGGTCACGACCTGGCCAGCGCCCGCGAGCTGAACGCGGTGCTGCACGACGTGTTCGACCCCGAGCAGGTCTTCCGCATCGACCACTACCTCGGCAAGGAGACCGTCCAGAACATCCTGGCGCTCCGTTTCGCCAACCAGATGTACGAGCCCCTGTGGAACCGCAGTTACGTCGACCACGTGCAGATCACGATGGCCGAGGACATCGGCATCGGCGGTCGCGCCGGGTACTACGACGGCATCGGCTCGGCCCGTGACGTCATCCAGAACCACCTCCTGCAGCTGCTGGCCCTGACCGCCATGGAGGAACCGGCCGCGTTCGACGCGGAGTCGCTGCTGACCGAGAAGCTGAAGGCGCTCAGGGCCGTACGGCTGCCGGAGGACCTGGGCCGGCACACCGTGCGCGGGCAGTACGCGTCCGGCTGGCAGGGCGGTGAGCAGGTGCCCGGCTATCTGGAGGAGGAGGGCATCGACCGCTCCTCGACGACGGACACGTACGCGGCGGTCAGGCTCGGCATCGACAACCGGCGCTGGGCGGGGGTGCCCTTCTACCTGCGGACCGGCAAGCGGCTGGGCCGCCGGGTGACGGAGATCGCGGTGGTCTTCCAGCGCGCCCCGCACTCCCCGTTCGACTCCACCGCCACCGAGGAGCTGGGGCAGAACGCGGTCGTCGTCCGGGTGCAGCCGGACGAGGGGATGACCGTGCGCTTCGGTTCGAAGGTGCCGGGTACCTCGATGGAGATCCGGGACGTCACCATGGACTTCGCGTACGGCGAGTCGTTCACCGAGTCCAGCCCGGAGGCGTACGAACGGCTGATCCTGGATGTGCTGCTCGGCGACGCCAACCTCTTCCCCCGCCACCAGGAGGTGGAGGAGTCCTGGAAGATCCTCGACCCGATCGAGGAGTACTGGGCCAAGCACGGCAGGCCGGCGCAGTACGCCTCGGGCAGCTGGGGCCCACGGGAAGCGGACGAGATGCTCGCACGAGACGGACGGAGCTGGCGCAGGCCATGAAATTCGACCTGACGGACACCACGGCAAGCAAGATCAACAAGGCCCTGGTGCAGGGCCGCAGGGCCATCGGCACACCCGCCGTGGGCATGGTCCTCACGATGGTGATCGTGACGGACGAGGAGAACGCGTACGACTCGATCAAGGCGGCCGAGGAGGCCTCGCACGAGCACCCCTCGCGCACCCTGGTCGTCATCAAGCGGCACGCCCGCACCCCGAAGGACCGCACCAAGTCGCACCTCGACGCCGAGGTACGGGTCGGCGCCGACGCGGGCACCGGCGAGACGGTCGTGCTGCGGACGTACGGCGAGGTGTCCGACCACGCCGACTCCGTGGTCCTGCCGCTGCTGCTGCCGGACGCGCCGGTGGTGGTGTGGTGGCCCGTGGACGCGCCGGAGAACCCGGCGAAGGACCCGCTCGGCGCGCTGGCCCAGCGCCGGATCACCGACATGTACGCCGTGGAGTCCCCGCTCGCCGCCCTGGCGCAGCGCAGCGCCTCCTACACGCCGGGCGACACCGATCTCGCCTGGACCCGGCTGACGCCGTGGCGTTCCATGCTGGCGGCCGCCCTCGACCAGGCCAAGGAGACCATCACCTCGGCCGCCGTGGAGAGCGAGGCCGACAACCCGAGCGCCGAACTGCTGGCCCGCTGGCTGGAGGCCCGGCTCGGCGTGTCCGTCGAGCGGGTCCTGACCGCCGGGCCGGTGGTCACGGGCGTACGCCTCGGCACCGCCCGGGGGGAGGTCGTCATCGACCGCCCCGAGGGCCCGCTCGCCACGCTCACGCTGCCGGGCCAGCCGTCCCGGACCCTCGCGCTGAAGGTGCGGCCCACCTCCGAGCTGATCGCCGAGGAGCTGCGGCGCCTGGACGCCGACGAGATGTACGCCGTCGCCCTGCGCGGCGGCGGGAGCACCGACGACAAGCCCGTCCGAAACGTTTCCGACGCTCAGGGAGAAGTGAACTGACATGGCACCGATGCAGCTGGGTCTGATCGGTCTCGGCAAGATGGGCGGCAACATGCGCGAGCGGATCCGCCGCGCGGGCCACACCGTCATCGGCTACGACCGCAACCCCGACGTCTCCGACGTGGGCAGCCTCGCCGAACTGGTCGAGCGCCTCGACGGCAGTCCTCGCACCGTCTGGGTGATGGTCCCCGCCGGCGGTGCCACCCAGTCGGTCGTCGACGAACTGGCGGAGCTGCTGTCGCCGGGCGACACGGTCGTCGACGGCGGCAACTCCCGCTGGACGGACGACGAGAAGCACGCCGCCGAGCTGGGCGCCAAGGGCATCGGCTTCGTCGACGCGGGTGTCTCGGGAGGCGTGTGGGGGCTCCAGAACGGCTACGCCCTGATGGTGGGCGGCGACGAGGAGCACGTGCAACGGCTCCAGCCGATCTTCGAGGCCCTCAAGCCGGAGGGGCCGTACGGCTACGTCCACGCGGGCAAGGTGGGCGCCGGGCACTTCTCCAAGATGGTCCACAACGGCATCGAGTACGCCATGATGCAGGCGTACGCCGAGGGCTGGGAGCTGCTGGAGAAGGTCGACTCGGTGACGAGCGTGCGCGAGGTGTTCCGGTCCTGGCAGGAGGGGACCGTCATCCGGTCCTGGCTGCTGGATCTCGCCGTCAACGCGCTCGACGAGGACGAGCACCTGGCGAAGCTGCGCGGCTACGCCGAGGACTCGGGCGAGGGACGCTGGACCGTGGAGGCCGCCATCGACCACGCGGTGCCGCTGCCGGCGATCACCGCCTCGCTGTTCACCCGCTTCGCCTCCCGTCAGGACGACTCCCCCCAGATGAAGATGATCGCCGCGCTGCGCAACCAGTTCGGCGGCCACGCGGTGGAGGCGACCGAGTAGGCGCCGGGCACGACGGCAGGCCGTTCCCCGCGCACCCTCGGGCGCGGGGAACGGCCTGTTCCCCCGGTCGCCGACGGCCGGGGCCGGGGAGCACGCGTGGTTGACAGGCCCGGGCGGCGCGGGTGAGATTCCCGGTGATGATGATCAACGACCTGACGGCGGCCGAGCGGCGGGTGTGGGACGCCTTCCCGCTCGGCGCGGCGGTGGACTTCACGTCCGGGGACCCCACGGCGGACGGCGCCGACCCGGGTCCGGAGCGGACCGTACGGGCCCGGGTGCTGCGGGCGTTACTGCTCACCGCCCCCCAGGAGGAGGGCGAGGTCGCGGCCCTCAGGATCGAGGGCGCCCGGATCTCCGGGGCACTGGACCTGAAGTACGCGACGGTCGACAGTGTCGTACGGCTGAGGGGCTGCCACTTCGACGAGACCCCCGACTTCTCGGGCGCCCGTTTCACCTACCTCAATCTGACCAGGTCCGTGCTGCCCGGCCTGCGTTCGGCACGGGTGCGGGTGGACGGCGGGCTGCGGCTGACCGAATGCCGGTTCCTGGGGCCGGTGCGGCTCACCGGGGCGCAGATCTCCGGGACCCTGTTCATGGAGCGGGCCGAGCTCACCGCACCGGACGACGAGCCCGCCCTGCGGCTCAACCAGGCCGAGATCGGGGAGGAGTTGTGCGGGCCCGGGCTGCGCGCGCACGGCGAGGTCCGGCTCGGCGGCGCCCATGTCGCCGGCAGGGTCGACCTCGGACGGGCCCGCCTGCACCGGCCCGACGGCACCGCGCTCGCCGCGGAGACACTCTCCACGGAGTCCGATGTCGTGCTCCGCCGCGCGGACGTACGCGGCCGGGTGGAGCTGCGCGGTGCCCGGGTCGGCGGCCAACTGGACCTGGCATACGCGCGGCTGTCGAGTCCCGGCGCCGTGGCGCTGCGGGTGAGCAGTTCCGTCATCAGCGAACTGTGGCTGCGCGACGGTCCCGCGGTGGAGGGCGTCCTCAACATGCGCCGCGCCCAGATAGAGGTGCTGATGCTGGAGCCGGACATGCTTCCTGAGCAGGTCCTGCTGAACAGCCTCACCTACACCTCCCTCATGCCGCACGAGCCCGCCGAGCGGCGGCTGCCGATGCTGGAGCGGGACGGCGAGGCGTATCTGCCGTACTCCTACGAGCAGTTGACGGCCGCGTACCGCAGGATCGGTGACGAGGACGCGGCCCGGCGCGTCCAGCTCGCCAAGCAGCGCCGCCATCGCGCCACGCTGCGCTGGTACGGGAGGCTGTGGGGGTACGCCCAGGACGTCACGGTCGGCTACGGCTTCCGTCCGCTGCGGGCGGCCGTCTGGCTGCTGTCGCTGATGGCGGTGGGCTCGGTGGCGTACGCGGTGCACCCGCCCGGCCCGCTCAAGGCGGACGAGGCACCGCTGTTCAACCCGGTCTTCTACACCCTCGACCTGCTCCTGCCGATCATCGACTTCGGCCAGGAACGGGCGTTCGCGCCCGAGGGTCCCGGGCAGTGGCTGTCGTATCTGCTCGTCATCACCGGCTGGATCCTCGCGACGACGGTCGTCACGGGTGTGACGCGGGCCGTCAGCCGCCAGTGACTCCCGCCCGTGACTCGCGCTGCCCGACCGGCCTGCCGGCGTGCTGGGCGGCGAGACGCACGGGCGCGTTGGACGCGCCGTAGCCCTGGTGGCCGCAGTCCCGCTGGACGAGTTCGAAGAAGACCCGGCCGACGGTCTCGGTGTAGCAGTGGCGGAACGCGCCGTCCGCGTCACGGTCGTAGAGGATGCCGAGTTCGCGGTACGTCTCCAGCTCGCCGTCGGCGAACGCGAACCGTGCGGCCAGGTCGTCGTAGTAGTTGGCGGGGACGGCCAGCAGTCGGCCCCCGGCCGCGCGGAAGGCGCGGGCCGCCGCGACCACGTCGTCCGTGGCGAGGGCGAGATGCTGGGAGCGGGCGGCTCCCTCGCCCGGGGCGGGGCCCACCCCGAGGACGATCCGGACGGTGCCGTCCTCGGTGGTGACCGGCCTGCTGCGGAACAGTCCGTAGGGGTCGGCGACTTCGACGCTGCCGCCGGGCCGCAGGCCGAGCACCGCGCGGTGGAAGAGGGCCGCCTCGTCGAACTGGTGCCAGGGCTGGGTCAGGGCGAGGTGGTCGAAGCGAGCGATGTGGCCCGCGGCCCCGGTGTGGCCCGCGGCCCCGGTGTGGCCCGCGGCCTCTGCGTGGTCCACGGGCCGGAAGTCACCGGTCCAGCTGGGGAGTCCGGGGCGGTCGGTGGCGCAGAAGAAGAGTTCCGTGCCGTCGGGGGCGGCCACCGCGTCGAGGGCCGCGTCCTCGGCGGCACGGCGGCGCGGCAGCACCGGTGCGAGGAGGGCCTCGGCGCGGCGGGCGGCGCCGGCCGGGTCCGGTGACTCCAGTCCGATCGCGGCGAGCCGGGTGCCGTCGCGCCGGGCGGCCGGTCCGGTGTTGACCAGGACCCGCGCGTCACCCTGCTGCCACAGGTCGACCGGCTTGCTGCGGTGCCGGGCCGCACGGGCGAAGCCGAGCGCGTCGAGCAGCGCGCCCACCGGTTCGGCGTCGGGGGTGACCAGTTCGGCGAAGGCGACACCCGTGGGCACCACGCGCTCGGGCAGCGCGGCGATGCCCGCCGCCTCCTGGAGCATCAGCAGCGAGCGGTGGGCGTCCACGGCGGTGGGGCCGGCGTCGGCCTGCCGGAAGACGTCGTTGAAGACCTCCAGCGACAGCGGGCCGTCGTAGCCGGTGGCCATGACATGCCTCACCAGGGCGGTGACGTCCAGGCCGCCCTGTCCGGGGAAGCAGCGGTAGTGCCGGCTCCACTGCAGCACGTCCATCGCCATCAGCGGTGCGTCGGCGAGCTGCAGGAAGAAGATCTTCTCTCCGGGGATGTCCTCGACGGCCTTGGGGTCGGAGCCCCGGGCCAGGATGTGGAAGCTGTCCAGGCAGGTGCCGAGCGCCGGATGGCCGGCCGCCTCCACGATGCGCCACGCGTGGTCGTACGTGCTGACGTGCCGCCCCCACGCCAGTGCCTCGTACGCGACCCGGATTCCGAACTCCTGTGCCAGGTCCGCCAGTTGCCGCAACTGGGACGCGGCGAGCGCGTCGTCGTCCTCGGCGAGCGGATGCACGCTGGAACAGACGAGCACCGTGTCGCAGCCGAGCCGTCCCATCAGCTCGAACTTGTGGCGGGCCCGCCGAAGGTTGGCCTCGAACACGGCCGTCGGCACGGCCTCGACGTCCCGCATCGGCTGGTAGAGGTCGATGCTCAGCCCGAGATCCGCGCAGCGGGCCCTGATCTCCTCGGGCGTGAGCGGACTGGCCAGCAGATCGTTCTCGAAGATCTCCACCCCGTCGAAGCCGGCCCGCGCGGCGGCGGTGAGTTTCTCGGTGAGGGATCCGGCGAGGGAGACGGTGGCGATGGACGTACGCACGGGACGCATGGGACGCACAGGAGCCGAGGGATGCGTGGGAGTCATGGGAATCATGGGGACACTCCTTGAACGGGGTCGCGCCCCGGTCAGGGGCGCGGGGCGTGACAGGGTGCGGCTCCGCCGCGGGGGCGCGGCCGGCCGGGGCGGACCCGCGGGCGACCGACCCGCGGGCGACCGACCCGCGGGCGACCGACCCGCGGGCGACGCGCCGGACCGGCCGTCCGGGTGCTCAGTTGCGCGCTCCCGCGGTTCCGGCCAGCTCACCGATGTCGGCGAGCATCCGCGCGGTGTCCGGCTCACGCCCGGTGAACAGGCGGAACGCGTCGGCCGCCTGGAACACCGCCATCCCGCCGCCGTCCAGAGTGGCGCAGCCGAGCCCCCGGGCGACCCGCAGCAGCTCGGTCTCCAGCGGCCGGTACACCACCTCCGCCACCCACAGCCCGGGACGCAGCAGCTCCGCGGCGAACGGCAGTCCGGGGTGGGCGGCCATCCCCGTCGGTGTCGCGTGGACGATCCCGTCGGCCTGCCCCAGCAGTCCCGGCAGCGCGTCCGGCGTCGAGGCGGTGGCCCGTCCCGGGCCGAAGTGGCGGTTGAGGGCGGCGGCGAGGCCGGTGGCCCGGTCGGGCATCGCGTCGACGACGGTGACGTGCTCCGCGCCGAGGGTGAGCGTGGCGTGGGCGACGGCGGCGCCCGCTCCCCCGGCGCCCAGCTGGACCACCTTCTCCAGCGGTGCGTCGGGCAGGCCGCGGGCGAAGGAGGCGGCGAAGCCGGTGACGTCTGTGTTGTGGCCGACGGCGCGGCCGTCCTCGAAGACGACGGTGTTGACCGCGCCGAGCGCGGCGGCCTGCGGGGCGAGGCCGTCGAGGTGGTCGATGACGAGCTGCTTGCACGGGTGGGTGATGTTCAGCCCGTCGAAGCCCAGGTCGCGGGCGGCGCGGACGAGGTCGCCGACCGCCTCCGGCCCCACCCCGAGCTCGTGGATGTCGATCAGGCGGTACACGTACCGCAGGCCCTGCCGTCCGGCCTCCCGCTCGTGCAGGGCGGGGCTGAGCGAGGGCCCGATACCGGAGCCGACGAGGCCGACGAGATACGAGTCCTGCTCGGCGTTGCGGTTCGAGACCTGGGGCACGGCGGGGGCCTCCTGAGCTGGCTAATGTACGAACTAGTACGTTAGTCATAGCACCTCGGGCCGGTCCTGGGAAGGCCCGGGCACACACACGACCGGCGGGCCGGGGGCGGGGGCGGGAGGCGGCACCGGAACGCGGCGCCGGGCCGCAGGCCGCCGGCTTCTACAATCGCGGACACTGGCCCCTTGCCCGAAGGAACGCGATGACCAGCGTCGAAGAACCGGCACGACAGAACGGGCGCATCCGTGACGCCGCCCGCACCAGGGCCGAGATCCTCGACGTCGCGACCGCGGAGTTCGCCCGTTCCGGATTCGCCGGTGCCCGGGTCGACGAGATCGCCGCCCGGACCCGCACCACGAAGCGGATGATCTACTACTACTTCGGCGGCAAGGAGCAGCTGTTCACGGCCGTGCTGGAGCGGGCGTACTCCGTGATCCGGCAGGCGGAGCAGGAGCTGGACGTCGAGCATCTGGACCCGGTCGCGGCCATCCGCCGGCTCGCCGAGGTGACGTTCGACCACCATGAGGCGCACCCCGACTTCATCCGCCTGGTGAGCATCGAGAACATCCACGAGGCCGAGCACATCGCCTCCTCCGAGATGCTCGGCAGGATCGGCTCGCCCGCGCTGGACGTGATCCGCCGGATCCTGGCGTCGGGCCGCGAATCGGGCCTGTTCACGGCCGACGTCGACGCCGTCGACCTGCACGCGATGATCAGCTCCTTCTGCTTCTTCCGCGTCGCCAACCGGCACACCTTCGGCGCCCTCTTCGGCCGCGACCTGGTCGATCCGGGCCGGCGCGAGCACTACCGCACGATGCTCGGCGACCTGGTGATCGCCTACCTGACGGCGGACCGCGCGACGGACTGAGGCCGCGCCTCCTGGTGACGCCCGGCCCGGGACCTCTTGGTTCACGGGCGGACGCGGCAGGTGCACGGCCTGACGCAGCCCTTTCATGCCGGCTCCCGCCGGTCCGCGCCGGTCCGCTCCGGCCCGTGCGGGCCTCTCCCGCGGGGAAGATCCTTCGGTGCTGCCTCTTGACACCCGGGAAACGTCGGCGCAACATCCGTGCAACCGCTACTAACTACCCAGTGGGTTAATTAGCCGGGTCGCACCCGGCGCGGCCGCCCCGTCACCCCCAGGGTCCGGCCCTCTCCCCCGCCGGAACCCCCCTGTCTTCCTCCGCCCCGCTCCGCCTACGGTGGAGAACCCTCGAAGGAGTACGCCGTGTCCGTCCCCGCCGCACCGCCCGGCCAGCCCCGGAAGGCCGCCACGGCCGCCTGGATCGGCAGCGCCCTGGAGTACTACGACTTCTTCATCTACGGCAGCGCCGCCGCCCTGATCTTCCCGGCGGTCTTCTTCGACGAGTCCGACCCGGCCACCGCGACCCTGCTGTCGCTGGCCACGTTCGGCGTCGCGTACGCGGCCCGGCCGATCGGCGCGCTGGTCCTCGGACACTTCGGCGACCGGCTGGGCCGCAAGAAGATCATGGTCTTCACGCTGATCCTGATGGGCGTGTCGACCTTCCTGATCGGCTGCCTGCCCACCCGCGACCAGGTCGGCACCCTCGCCCCGGTCCTGCTGGTGCTCTGCCGCGTGCTGCAGGGCATCTCGGCGGCCGGCGAGCAGGCCAGCGCGAACTCCATGACGCTGGAGCACGCCCCCTCGGACCGGCGCGGCTTCTTCACGAGCTTCACCCTCAGCGGCACCCAGGGCGGGCAGCTCCTCGCCACCCTGGTCTTCATCCCGATCGCGGCGCTCCCCGAGGACCAGCTGCTGTCCTGGGGCTGGCGCGTCCCGTTCTGGCTGAGCATCGCGGTCGCCGTCGTCGGCTACGTCATCCGCCGCACCCTGGACGAGACCCCGGCCTTCACGCAGCAGACCGAGTCCGAGGGCGTCGCGAAGCTGCCGCTGGCCATCCTGATGCGGGAGCACTGGGCGGACGTGCTGCGGGTCGTCGCGGGCGCGCTGGTCGCCTCGGTCTCCACGATCTTCACGGTGTGGGCGCTGGCGTACGGCACGAGCGAGTCGGTCGGCCTGTCCCGTTCCTCCATGCTGTGGGTGGGGGCGCTCGCCAACCTGGTCGCGCTGGGCGCCATCCCGCTGTGGGCCACGCTCTCCGACCGCATCGGCCGCCGTCCGGTCTTCGCGATCGGCGCGGGCGGCAGCGCGGTGCTGATGTTCGTCTACCTGTGGGCGGTCTCCACCGGCGCCTACCCGCTGGTCCTGGTCCTCGGCATCATCACCTTCGGCGTCGTCTACAGCGCCGCCAACGGCATCTGGCCCTCGTTCTACGGCGAGATGTTCTCCACCCGCGTCCGGCTGTCCGGTATGGCCATCGGCACCCAGATCGGCTTCGCGGTCGCCGGGTTCGCCGTCACCTTCGCCGCGCAGATCGCCGGCCCGGACGGTGACGACTGGTTCGCCGTGGCCCTGTTCACCGCGGCCCTGTGCGTCCCGCCCGTCATCGCCGCCCTCACCGCCCGGGAGACCCACCGGATCCCGACCGACCTCCTCGGCGTCCGCACCCCGCGCGAGAAGAACGACCGGGAGCGCGTCGCGGCCTGAGCACCGGCCCGGAACACACCCCGCGTCCCCGGACACCCCCGAGGTGTCCGGGGACGCGTGCGCGCTCCGGACGCCCGGCTCCGGACGCCCGGCTGCAGACCCCGGGCCCCGCGGGAGCGGCCCCAGCACGGGGAGCTTCGCAGGTCGGGGGCATGATGGCCGCACCGCGACGATCGCGCGGCACCGTCACCGGGGGTCAGGGATGAAACGCACCGAGGACCCGTACGGAGCCACGCCTCCGCCGTGGCGGGGATGGCCGTCGGCCGAGACGAGCCGGCGGCGCTGGAGGATCGCGCTGCTGGTGCCGGCGGCCGGGGTGGTCGGCTGCGGCCTGTCTCTGCTGGTGGCGGGCGCGTTCGCCCTGCTGCTGGTGGTGAGCCGTCTGTCGGTTCCCGTCCCCGACGGGGAGCCTCTCGCGCTGAGCCGGTCCGAGGTCACCGGCACCTGGGTCGACGAGCGGGGCGGGCGGCTGACGCTCAGGCAGGACGGGACGTTCGGGTCGGACGGGGTCTGCGGCGACTTCGACGACAACGACGACGACCGCGCCGAGGAGGTCACCGCCCCGGCCCCCGGCGAGGGCGGCTGGGAACACGACGAGACCGGGGACGACATCGACACGGGCGCTCCCGTCTCCACGGTCCACCTCACGTTCGCCCCCTCCGGGATCTGGGCCCGCTACGAGGCCCGGGGCACGTCGAAGGACCCGGTCCTGTGGACCTACGTCGGCGATCCCGACGAAGGCCGCCTCTGCGTCCTGGAGAAGGCGGGATCGGCCTCGACGGACACTCCCGGGGCGGACGACGGGATCCTTCGCGCGGACACCGGGAGCCGTCAGTAGACACCGGGAGCCGTCAGTAGACACTGTCTACCTCCGATGGTAGACAGTGTCTATGAGTGAGCCGAACACGGGACTGCGGTCCCGGCTGGTCGAGGTCGGGGTCGAGCTGGTGACGACGGAGGGCGTCCAGGCGCTCTCCCTGCGGGAGATCGCGCGGCGTGCGGGGGTGTCGCACGGGGCGCCGCGCCGCTACTTCCCCACCCATCTGGAGCTGCTGTCCGCCATCGCGCGCCGGGGCTTCGAGGACCTCGCCGCCCGGGGGACGGCCGCGCTCGGGGAGGGTACGGCGAGTCCGCGCGAGCAGATCGCCACGCTGGCGCACGTGTACCTCGACTTCGCGCTCACCCGGCGGGGCATGCACGAGCTGATGTTCCGTCACGACCTGCTGGAGAGCGACGGGCTGGGGTTGCGCGACACCAGCCTGCCGATCTTCGCCCTGCTGGTGGACCTCGTCGGACGGGCCCGGCCGGGCGCCGACGCCCGGCTGGTCGCGGGGGCCCTGCTGGCGAACCTCCACGGCATCGCCCAGCTGTGGACCTGGGGCAGCCTCCAGCTCACCACGGGCGCCGACGACGTCGCTCCCCTGCTGCGCACCGCGCTGGACGCGCACCTGGGGAGCGAGGGCCGATGACGGCGACCTCCGCGCGGACCGTCGCCGGACCGGACGCGCCGGCATCGGCGCCGCACCGTCGTCTCACCCTCGCCTGCAGCGTGCTCGGCGCCGTGCTGGTGGCCCTCGACGGCACCGTCCTGACCATCGCCCAGCCGACGCTGCGCCGCGACCTGGACGCCGGCCTCACCGAGGTGCAGTGGACCAGCACCGGCTATCTGATCGCGGTGGCGGGGCTGCTGGTGTTCGCGGGACGGCTGGGCGACCGGTTCGGACACCGGCGCGTCTTCGGCTGGGGCGTCCTGGGGTTCGGCGCGGCCTCCGCCGCCATCGGGTGCGCGCCCGGAGTGGGCTGGGTGATCGGGCTGCGGGTCGTCCAGGGTGTCTTCGGCGCGCTGCTGCAGCCCGCCACGCTCGGGATGCTGCGGGCCGCGTATCCCCCCGACAGGCTGGGAATGCCCATCGCGCTGCGGACCAGCGCGATCGGTGTGGCGGTCGCCGCCGGTCCGCTGGTCGGCGGGGTGCTGGTCGCCCAGCTGGGCTGGCGGGCGGTGTTCTTCCTCAACGTCGTTCCGGCGCTGGTCATGGGCGTGCTGGCGCTGACGGTACGTCCCCCGCGGGCGCCGGACACGACGAGGACCCCGGGGCCCGGGCTCGACCTGCCCGGCGCCGCGCTGCTCGCGGTGGCCCTGGCGGCGCTCGTGCACACGCTCACCGGGGTGCCGGCGCACGGCTGGACCGTGACCGGTGTGCTCGGTCTGTTGATCGCGGCCGGGGCCGCCCTCGCCCTGGTCCGGCGCGAACGGCGGACGCCCGATCCGCTGTTGCCGCCCGCCGTGCTCGGCTCGGCACCCGTGCGGGCGGCGCTCGGCGCGCTGGTGGCCGCGTCGGCGGCGATGCTCGGCGCACTGTTCGTGTGCAGTTTCGTCCTCCAGGACGTCCTCGGCCTGGACCCGCTGCACACGAGTCTCGTCGCGCTGCCCGGCGGCGTGACGATGGTCCTCGGCGCGCCGCTGTCGGCCGTCGCGCTGCGCCGGTGGGGCGCCCGCCCCACGGCCCTGGCGGGCACGGTGCTGCTGGCCTGCGGGGTGCTGTCGCTGTCCCGGCTCGGACCGGGCTCGTCCACGGTGGTGATCGGCGGCGGATTCCTGCTGCTGGGCGCCGGTTTCGGTGCGCTGATGGTCACCGCGACCGCCGTCGTCGTCCGGCAGGCGCCGCCGGAGTCGGCGGGGGTGGCGGGCGGGCTGCAGCAGACCGCGCTGAACGTCGGCCCCGCGCTGGGGGTGGCGGCGGCGACCTCGCTCATGCCGCTCGGTACGGGCCCCGCCCTGCTGCTCCTGGCCGGGGTGGCCGCGCTCGGCGCACCTCTCGCCGTACGAATGCCCCGACCCGCCCGCCCCGCCAGGGATGGAACGCGATCAGTACGGAACGATGAGGACAACAGCGATGAACAAGGGCCGTGACCCGGGCGACCGGAGGAGAACCACCATGGAACGACTGCGCCGAGAGGTCGAGCCGCGCGAGGCGGGCCTCGACCCGAAGACCCTGGCCGATCTGGACGCCTATCTGGCCCGGCAGGTCGACGAGGGCCGTCTGCCCGGCTATCTGCTGTCCCTGGCGCGCGGCGGTCGCGTCGCCCATCTGACGACGTACGGGCAGCGCGACCGCGAGGCGGGACTCCCCGTCGGGACGGACACACTGTGGCGGGTCTACTCCATGACCAAGCCCGTCACGTCGGTCGCCGCGCTGATACTGATCGAGGAGGGGAAGCTCTCGCTCGCGGACCCGGTCTCCCGTCACCTTCCGGAGTTCGCCGAGCCGCGCGTGTACGAGTCCGGGTCGGGCGCCGACGTCAGGACCCGTCCCGCCGAGGGGCCGATCCTCGTCCGCCATCTGATGACCCACACCTCGGGCCTGACGTTCGGCTTCTACTACGACCACCCCGTCGACGCGCTCTACCGCGACGCGGGCCTGGAGAACTCCGTACGGCCCGGCGCCACCCTCGCGCAGACCTGCGCGGAGTACGCGCGCCTGCCGCTGCAGTTCGAGCCGGGCTCGCAGTGGAACTACTCCGTCTCCACCAACGTCCTCGGCCGGATCGTCGAGGTGGTGTCGGGACAAGACCTCGACACGTTCTTCGCCGAACGGATCCTCGGACCGCTCGGCATGACGGACGCCGGTTTCCAGGTCGGCCCCGAACAGGCGGACAGGCTGGCGGAGTTGTACGGGGAGCAGGAGGACGGCTCGATCGCGCCCGTGCCGGGGCTGCCGCTGCGCGGCGGCCGTCCGCGCTTCCTCTCCGGAAGCGGCGGTCTCGCCGCGACCGCCCGGGACTACCACCGCTTCGCCGAGTTCCTGCGCCGGCGCGGCGAACTCGACGGCGTACGGCTGCTGTCCGCCGAGTCCGTCGACCTGATGACCGCCAACCAGTTGCCGGGAGGGGTCGACATCCACACCCACGGCAGTGCGTTCCACCGGCAGCCGGGCAACCGGGGTGTCGGCTTCGGGCTGGGGGTGTCCGTCGTCGTCGACCCGGCCGCCACCGAGTACCCGTCCTCGGCGGGCACGTTCGGGTGGACCGGGGCCGCGACGACGATCTTCTGGGTGGATCCGCGGCGGGACCTCACGGTGCAGTTCATGACGCAGGTGCGACGCCGGTCGTCGTTCTCGGTGTATCCGGAGCTGCGGAGGCTGGTGCACGAGGCGGTGAACTGAACGCGGTCCGCCACTCCGGCCCATTCGGTCCCCGTCGACGCCGCTAGGGCCTGTCGTTTGGATCGCGCCTGGGCCGCGGGGCTTGGCACGCACTCCCCCGCTGCCTCAAGGGCGTGGGGGGACCCCCAGCGGCGTTGTCGTCAGTTGCCGACTCCCCCACTCTCGGCTTCGCTCGAGCGGGAGGTACCCCCATCGCGTCGACGCCTTCCTCCGCCTTGCAGCTGCACGCACCAAGCCCCGCTCACCGGCGGTCATCAGACACCGTGGCCCGAAGCCGGCATGATCCAAACGACAGACCCTAGTAGTGCTTCGTTACGTTGGGTGATCTCGGCTGTTCGTGGGCAGCTTCCCGGGGTGAGGTTGGGGGAAGTGGAACGGCTCCGGGGTGAGTTGGCGGAGTTCGTTGCCGATGTGTTCGGGTCGTTTCCGCGGCGGGATCAGCGGCGGTGGGGCGAGTGTTATCTGCGGGGTCTGATGCTGGACGGCAGGCGCAAGTCGGTGCAGCCGATGGCCGAGCGGCTGCCGGACGGGAACATGCAGGCTCTGCAGCAGTTCGTGAGCCAGTCGCCGTGGGATCCGCTGCCGGTCCGGCGGCGGATCGCCGGGCGGCTGTGCGAAGTTGTCAGGCCCGAGGTGTGGGTGATCGACGACGTGTCGTTCCCCAAGTGCGGGAAGGCGTCGGTCGGGGTGGCCCGCCAGTACTGCGGAGCGGTCGGCAAGCGGGCGAACTGCCAGGTCGCGGTCAGTGTCCATGCCGCCACCGACACCGCCTCGTGCCCGTTGCAGTGGCAGTTGTATCTGCCGCGGGAGTGGACGGACGAGCCGGACCGGTGCCGCAGAGCAGGAGTCCCCGACGATGTGGTGCACCGGGAGAAGTGGCGCCTCGCGCTCGGCCTGCTGGACACGCTCGCCGAGTGGCAGCTGAAGGCGCCGGTCGTGGTCGCCGACGCCGGCTACGGCGTCAGCACTCTGTTCCGGCTCGGTCTTGAGGAGCGGGGGCTGTCCTATGTCCTGGCCCTGACCGGGAAGGAAGTCGCCCACCCGGACGAAGCCGAGCCGCACCGGCCTGCTTACGGCGGGCTCGGACCGCCCGCCCTTCCCCGCTACCGCACCCCACCCCAAGCCGTTTCCGTCCTCGCGGCGCACGCGGGTGCACGGCAGTTCACCGAGGTGACCTGGAGGCAGGGCAGCAAAGGCGCGATGACCTCACGGTTCGCGGTGCTGACCATGCGGCCCGCGGGCAAGCAGTCCCTGGCCGCAGCTCAGGAGGCGGGCGGCGGCCGCAACCGGTGGGACGGCATCCTGCCCGTCCGGACACTGCTCGTCGAATGGCCCGACGGGCAGGACACTCCGACCAACTACTGGATATCGAACCTGCCCGCCACCACACCGACCGCTGACCTGGTGCGGTGGGCGAAGATGCGCTGGCGGATCGAGCACGACTACCGCGAACTCAAGCACGGCCTCGGCCTGGACCATTTCGAGGGCCGCACCTGGCGCGGCTGGCACCACCACGTCACCCTCGTCACCGCCGCACAAGCCTTCCTCACCCTGCGGCGGCTCGACCCAAAAGTCCGCACACCGGCCTGACCCTCTACCAGGTCCTCGACGTCCTTCAGGACCTGCTGAGGTGCTGGACCGGTACCTGCACCACCTGCGGCCGCCCCCTGCCCCGCCCTCGAAGCCGCCACAGACAGCCCAGAACCTAACGAAGCACTACTAGGTGAACTCCACACCGGCGGCGGCCAGTTCGGCCAGCCACGCGCGGGACCGTTCCCCCGTCTCCGCGGCCCGGCTCAGGCCCGCCGGAAGTGATCCGTCGAGGATGTGTCCCACCCCGAGGGCGAGCGGGCGGGACACCAGGCGGGCCATCGCGCTCTCCTCCCGCGTGCCGACGGCGTCGAGGAGGTGGCGGCCGGACCAGCGCGCGCCCGACGCGGCCCGCACGTCGAGGGAGACGGCGAGGACGACCCGGTCGCGGTCGGCGTCGGTGGTCGGATGGCGGGCGGCCAGCTCGCCGGCCAGGGCGGCGATGCGCCGGTCGTCGCCCGCCTCCAGCTCCGCGAAGACCGGTGCCCAGGCCGTCAGCCAGCCGTCGAGGCGGAGGGTACCCCGGACGAAGGTCTGCGGTTTCCAGGCCGGCGGGATTCCGTACTGGGCGACGAAGGGCACGCTGTCGCGGTTGGGGTACGCCTCGAAGGTCTCGCCGTCGATGACATGGGGGCGGGTGGCCGTCCAGGGGCGGTCGGCCGTGGTCTCGGCGCCGTCCTCGATGTAACGGGCGGGCGAGCGCAGGGCGTTCAGCACACCGGCCGGTGCCCAACTGAAGCGGTACCTGAAGTCGTTGGGTACGGCCGGGACGCCGCCGCAGTACGAGGTCAGGGTGTAGGAGGCGGGGGTCTCCGGCCCGATGGCGCGGGTGGCCCGGTCGATCAGACTGTGCGCGAAGAGATGGTCGATGCCCGGGTCCAGGCCGGCTTCGGTGAGCACGGTGACCCCGGCGGCGCGGGCCGCCGGGACCTGTTCCAGGACGGCGTCCGAGACATAGCTGGAGCAGGCGAAGTGGGCCCGTGCCCCGACACATGCCCCGAGCAGGGGTCCGTGGTCCGGGGCCGGGAGCATCGAGACCACGATGTCGCCGGGTGCCAGCTCGGCCGCGAGGGCCGGCAGGGTGTACGCGCGGGGCTCGGCGCGGCCGGTGAGGCCCAGCGCGGCCAGGGCCCGCCCGGCGCGCTCCTCGCTTCGGTGCCACAGCCGCACCCCGGCGGCGGTGTCGCACAGCGCGGCCAGTCCGCTGCCCGTGGACAGTCCGGCTCCGACCCAGTGGACGGTACCGCTCGCGGGAACCACCTCGGCGGTCATCGGGCCACCTACCTCTCCGTGAGCCCCGGTCCGGCGCTCACCTGACGGAATCGGTCCAGACACCGGCCCCACGCCCCGCCGGTGCCGAAGGCCGACAGCTGGGGCCGCAGCGCGGCCGAGAAGTCGGTGCTCGCCTCCCGGGGCAGGAGGGAGGGCAGGTTGTCGATGGCGATGAGGTCGAGCGGAGGGTGCTCGCGCAGCCGCCGTACGGGGTGGTCCCACTCGGTGGTGGTGTCGTAGACCGGCAGCACGTTCAGGGGTGAGCCGACGTCCACGGTGACGTCCGAGAGGGTCCGCAGGCGGCGGTCCGGGCCGTCGAGGTCCTTGTCGGTCAGGAACGGCGGGACCGGGCTCGTCGTCAGGACCGTGTTGACCATCAGGTCGTGGGCGAGCAGGGCCCGCCGGTCCAGGTCGCGGGTCTCGGCCAGGTCCCAGCAGGTCGGCTCGACGCCCGCCTCGCCGAGCGCCGCCCGGGCGCCCTGGCCGCTGCGGCCCAGCGCGCCGATCACCAGGGCGGTCAAGTCGCCCTGTGAGGAACGGAGTTCGGCCTCCATCTCCTCCTTGGAGGTGGGCCGGAGAGGAGCGCGCAGGGCTCCCCGGTGGTGCAGCACGGCGAGCGCGGCGCCCAGGTAGCCCGCCCAGAAGCCGAAGGCGGCCAGCCTGCGGCCCTGCTCGTCCACCAGGTACTCCAGGTCGAGCAGCGCTCCGCCCCCGGCCGCGAACCTGCGCAGCAGCGCCTCGGCTCCGGGCTGCCCCTTGTAGGCGTGCCCGAAGAAGATATGGCGATGCGTCAGTTCGGCTGGTGCGTCCGGGAGTTCCTTGAGGCCCACGATCACCGCGTCGGCCGGCGCGGACACCCAGGAGCCGGGGGCGGCGACCTCGCAGCCGGCCTCCTGGTACTCCGCCACGGGGAAGATCCGCCGGGTGGACTCCTCGACGGTGATCCGCACTCCGCTCGCGGTGAGCAGCCGGGCGTCGGAGGGCACGATCGGGGTGCGGCGTTCGGTGGTGCGGGTCTCGTGGCGGAGCCACAAGTGGAGAGCGGTCATACGAGGTTGGCCTCCGGGCGCAGGGTGTCGGCCGTGAACCGGTCGACGCTCAGCGGGCTGATGTCGACGAAGGGTACGCGCCCGAGGTACAGGTCGCGGACCACCTCGCCGACCGCCGGGCCCTGGAGGAACCCGTGGCCGGAGAACCCGGTCGCGTACAGGAAGCGCGAGCAGGAACCGGCCTCGCCGATCAGGGCGTTGTGGTCCGGGGTGATCTCGTACAGGCCCGCCCAGCCGCCCGTGCGGCGCAGGTCGAGCAGGGCGGGCGCGCGGCGTTCCATGGCCTCGTACAGACGGGGGATCCAGCGGTCGTGGGTGTCGGTGGCGAAACCGGGCCGTTCGTCGGGGTCGGACATGCCGACGAGGAGGCCGGGGCCCTCGGTGTGGAAGTAGAGGCTGCTGGTGAAGTCGATCGTCATGGGGAGGTCGGGCGGCAGGCCGGGGACCGGTTCCGTGACGGCGATCTGGCGCCGCAGGGGCTCCACGGGGAGGTCGACGCCGACCATGGCCCCGATCGACCGGGACCAGGCGCCGGCCGCGCACACGACCGTGTCGGTGACGATGCGGCCCTTGCTCGTGACCACGGCGGTGATCGTGTCCCGCCAGGTCTCGATGCCCAGGACCTCGCAGTTGCGCAGCACGGTCGCCCCGTTGCGGCGGGCCCCGGCGGCATAGCCGTGGACCACGGACTCCGGCGTGCAGTGCCCGTCGTCGGGCGAGAACGCGGCGGCGAGCAGGCCCTCGGTGGAGATCAGCGGGGAGAGTCGCCGGGCCTCGGCCGGGTCGAGCATACGGCTGGGCACGCCGAGGTCGTTCTGGAGCCGGACGCCCGCCTCGAACTGGGCGACCTCGCCGGGGGTCGTCAGGAGGAAGAGGTAGCCGACCCGGTGCAGTCCGATGTCGTGGCCGAGTTCCTGGTGGAAACGGCCGAACGCCTCCAGGCTGCGAGCGCCGAGCTGGATGTTGAGCTCGTCGGAGAACTGCGCGCGGACCCCGCCGGCGGCCCTCGCGGTCGATCCGGAGGCCAGTTCGTCGCGTTCGACGAGGACGACGTCCTCCACTCCGGCGGCGGCCAGGTGGTGGGCGATGCTCGTCCCGATGACCCCTCCGCCGATGACGACGACCCGTGCGCTGCGGATCACGAACGCTCCCTTCGCCCGACCCCGGCCGGACGACCCGACCCAGTCAGGTCTTCCACCACGGGCGAACGTTCATGCGGAACGCCCGGTTACCGGTGGTGCGGGAGCGCCGTACGCGGGGCGTCCGGGCGGGCGCGGCGGCCGGTGCCGGAGCCTCGGGCCGATCCCCGGGACGGCCGCCGCGCGGACCCCGGCGCTCAGGAGGAGTGGACCACGGCGTCCAGGTGCGGCAGGTAGTGGTCGAGCCGCTCCCGCTTGGTGCGCAGGTAGGTGATGTTGTCCTCGCAGGGCGTGATCAGCAGCGGCACCTGCTCGGCGACCGTGATGCCGTGGCGCAGCAGCGCCTCCCGCTTGCGCGGGTTGTTCGACATCAGCCGGACCGACCGGATGCCGAGGTCGTGCAGCATCTCGGCGGCCACCCGGTAGTCGCGGGCGTCGACGGGCAGGCCGAGGGCGAGGTTGGCCTCGACGGTGTCCAGGCCCTCGGCCTGGAGCTTCATCGCCTGGAGCTTGGCGAGCAGGCCGATGCCGCGGCCCTCGTGGCCGCGCAGATAGACGAGGACGCCGCGGCCCTCGGCGACGATCGACCGCAGGGCGCTGTCGAGCTGTTCACCGCATTCGCAGTGCTGGGAACCGAACGCGTCACCGGTCAGGCACTCCGAGTGCAGACGTATGAGAATTCCCTCACCGTCGCTGATGTCGCCGTACACCAGTGCCACTTGTTCCTCGCCGCGGTCCTGGTCGAGATAACCTACGGCCTCGAAGTCGCCGTACGTCGTGGGCAGGGGGGCGTTCACCACACGTACGGCGCCGGAGGACTGGGCATTGGTGCCGAGTACACCAACATTTTCTGTCATGATCTGTTCCAATCTGGTAAGCCCTGGCGTCATGCGAAAATGACGGAGCATCAGCTAGAGACGAAAGGCCGTGAAAAGATGAGCAGTTCGAGTCTTGTTCCGACGGACACCACCGCGGACGTCCGGGAGCGGGGGGCACGGGCGGCCGGCCGGCAGGTCGCGGTGCTTCCCGTGGGCAGCTACGAGCAGCACGGCCCGTATCTGCCGCTGGCCACCGACACGCTCGTCGCCTGCGCCATATCCCGGGAGATAGCGGCCGCGTATCCGGTGCATCTCCTGCCGCCGGTGACCATCGCCTGCTCGCACGAGCACGCGGCCTGGCCCGGCACCGTCAGCATCTCCGCGACGACCCTGCACGCGATGGTCCGCGACATCGCCGCGTCCCTGCGCCGCTCGGGCGTCGAGGCTCTGGTGGTGGTGAACGGTCACGGCGGGAATTATGTCCTGGGCAACGTCGTCCAGGAATCCACCGCGGCGGGACATCGAATGGCGCTTTTCCCGGCGATGGAGGACTGGGAAGCCGCCCGTGAACGGGCGGGCGTACAGACCTCGCTGCTCAGTGATATGCATGCGGGAGAAATAGAGACCTCCATACTTCTGCATTGCCATCCCGAATTGGTCCGGCCCGGTCACGAGACCACCGATTTCCTTGCCGACGACCGCCGTCATCTCCTCTCCCTCGGTATGTCGGCCTACACCGATTCCGGTGTCATCGGCCGTCCGTCCCTGGCATCCGCCACGAAGGGGAAGGAGTTGCTGGCGGGGTTCGTCCATTCCTTCGGTGCGTACTTCTCGTTGGTCACCTCGGACGCCTGGGACACGGGAACGGTTCCGCCCGGGACGTCCTCGGCGACCGCCTCGACCGCCGGCTGACGGCGGGCCCGCAGGGAGCCGTACCAGTGTCCGACGAGTACGAGGGCCCCCGGAAGGGCGGCCGCGAAGCTGAGCACACCGTAGACGACGGCCACGGTCAGGCCCTGGGAGGCGCCGAGGCCCGCGGCGCCGAAGGACCAGGCGGTGACGCCCTCGCGGGGGCCCCAGCCACCGACGTTGAGCGGCAGGCTCATGGCGATCAGGGCCAGCAGCGCCAGGGGCAGCAGCTCCAGCGGGGTCGCGCCGGACCCGGCGACGCGTGCGGCGAGCAGGAACGTCGCCACGTAACCGGCCAGCACCGCCACCGACGAGAGCAGCACGGCGGGACCGCTGCCGCGGTTCAGCAGCGCGCCGCGCGCCTCGGTGAGGGCGTCCCGGACCCGTCCGCCCCGGCCGTCGCGCGTGCTCGGCCCGCGGACCGCCCGGACCGCCGCCCGGATCACGAACGCGCCCAGCGCCACGAGCCCGGCCAGGCCCGCCGCGTGGCGGGTCTGCTCCTGGACCGGCGAGGGCAGCACCAGCAAAACCGTTACGCCCACGGCCGCGAGCACCAGCTGGCCCGCGGTGCGCTCGATGACCACCGCGCGCACGCCCCGGCCCATGTCGCCGGAGTCCCGGCCGTGCCGCACCGCGCGGTGCACGTCGCCGAGGACACCGCCGGGCAGGGCCGCGTTGAGGAACAGCGCGCGGTAGTAGTCCGCGACCGCCGGTCCGAGCGGGAGGGCGAGCCCGAGCGCCCGTGTCACCGCGCACCAGCGCCAGGCGCTGCACACCGTGGTGAACACACCGATCGCGACGGCCGCCGCCAGCGTCCCGGCGTCGATCCGCCGCAGCCCGTCCACGAAGACGCCGGTCCCCATCCGCCAGAACACGACGACGAGGATGACCGTTCCGGCGAGGGTGCCGACGTGGGTGCGCAGGACGCGCAGGAACGCCGAGCCGCCGGCCTTCGGGGCCGCGCCCCCGTCCTGGTCGGTGGGGCCGGAGACGGTCGCCGCGGCGGCCGGCTCCGCGGCCGCCCCGCGCGGGCCGGAGCCCGGTGTGGACACGCGGGCCTCGACCGTCTCCTGCACCGGCGCTGTCATGACACCCCGCCCGAGGGCCGGGGCAGGGCCAGCAGGTCGCTGTGGTGGACGACGACCCGGAGGTCGCCGGCCGCGACCGCGTCCAGGCGGTCGCGCAGGTAGGCGTCGGCGCGCCCGGTGAGTTCCGGGCGATGCTCGCAGGCCGCGCCGACCCAGCCGCGCAGCCACTCCTCGACGAGGGCGGGGTGGCGCGCGTCGAGCTGCCAGGGGCTCGGGTGCACCCGGACCGTGGCGCCCAGCTGGGCGAACGCCTCGCAGGCCGTGGTGATCGCGTCCGGGCCGAGCAGATCGCTCGCGCGCTGGTGGGCGTTGAACGCCTCGGTGATCTCGGAGTCCATCGGATGGGCGGGAGCGAGGTCCACGCGGCCCACCACCGACAGGGTCAGCAGCGCGGGCACCCCGGCGCCCGTGCAGGCCGCGGCGAGCGCCTCGATCTCCTCGCGGGTGAGGACGTCGAGGAGCGCGGACGCGGTGACCAGCGAGGCACCGGCCAGGTCGTGGGCCGTCAGCCGCCCGATGTCGCCGCGCCGCGTGGTGACCGTGACCGGGCTGCCGTCGGCGGCCGCGCGGGGGGCCCGTGCGACGGCCAGCCGCAGCAGGTTCGGGTCCTGGTCGTGCAGCACCCACCGCTGGGCGCCGTCGAGCCGGGGCGCGAGCCAGCGGCCCATCGAGCCGGTGCCGCAGCCCAGGTCGTGGACGGTCAGCGCGGTGGCCCGCCCGGGCAGGTTCGCCAGGCGGATGCGCAGCGGGTCCAGCAGCTCCGCGGCGCGGGCGTCGGCGTCGGCGCTCTCGCGCAGCTCCAGCCACTGCGGCGCGTACTGGTGGTCCTCGGGCTCCGGGGTGGCGCCGCCGCGCCCCGCCATGCTCAGCGCGGTCACGGCTGCTGACGCGCCGGCCACCGCGGCGGTGGCCCCCACGGACAGGGGGCCGCCGCCGGACGCGGTCATGTCGGCGGACGTGGTCATGCGGCCCTCCGGGGTTCCTGCCGCAGCCGTCCCAGCACGTGGGCGAGGCTGCGGGCCGTGGTGGCCCAGCCGTCGAGCGCGGCCCGGCGGCCGCGGGCGGCCGCCTTCAGCCGGCGCCGCACGTCGGCCTCGCCGAACCAGCCGCGCAGTTCCGCCGCGATGGCCGCGGGGTTCTCCGGCGGCACGAGGATGCCGGGGACACCGCCGTCGGGGGCGCGCCCGACGGCCTCGGGGAGACCGCCGACGTCCGAGGCGAGCACGGGGATGCCCCGCGCGAGGGCCTCGGTGACCGCCATGCCGTAGGTCTCGGCGTAGGAGGTGAGGACCATGAGGTCGGCGGCGGCGTAACTGGCGTCGAGTTGCGCGCCCGCCTGCGGTCCGGCCAGGTGGAAGCGGTCCTCCAGGCCGAACTTCGCGATCAGCGTGCGGAGGTGGTCGACGTACTCGGGCTCCTGGTCGAGGCTGCCCACCAGGACGCAGCTCCAGCGCAGTTCCGTGACGGTCGCGAGGGCCTCCACCAGGCGGTGCTGCCCCTTGCGCGGGGTGACCGCGGCCACGCACAGCAGCCGGGAGACGCCGTCGGTGCCGGAGGCGAGGGGGGCGATGTCGGCGCCCGGGGCGGCGACATGGACCCGCTCGGGGGCGAGCCCGTGGTGCGACACGAGTCTGCGGACGGCCCATTCGCTGGTGGCGATCACGGCGGACACACCCCGCAGGGTGGCCCGCTCCTTGGCGTCGAGGTCGGCGGCGACCTCGGGCTCCAGGCCCGTCTCGTCACCCAGCGGCAGATGCACCAGCACGGCCAGGCACAGGCGTTCGGCCTCGGGGAGGACGATCTCGGGGACCCCGCAGGCGACCAGGCCGTCCAGCAGGACGACCGTGCCGTCGGGCAGTTCCCGCAGCGTACGGGCGAGTTCGGCGCGGGCTGCCTCGGACGGGCTCGGCCAGTCGCCGTCGACGGTGTGCCTGTGCACCTGCCAGCCGAAGCCGGGCAGGTCGAGGCAGATCCGGCGGTCGTAGGCGTTGCCGCCGCTGGGGCGGGCCAGGTCGTCCACGCCGCCCGGCATCACGAAGTGCATCGAACGCAGCGACATGGGGACGATCGCCGCGTTCTTCAGCACCGCGTTCTGCACGGGCACATAGCCGAGCCGCACTTGCTCTCCCCCGTCTGCCTGGACAGCACTGCCGTATGCCTGGGCGGTGCCGACGGCCGCCCGGTCGATGGTCACGTCGGTCACAGGGCACGCTCGTAACTCGCCCAGGCGATGTGCGACTCGTGCAGGGTGACCTGGATGCCCGCGATGCCCTTGGCGTTCTCCCCGAGGGCACCCTTGTGGATCCGCTCCGCGAGACGGTCCGCGATCACCTTCGCCAGGAACTCCGTCGAGGTGTTCGTGTGGGCGAAGGCGGGCTCGTTGTCGAGGTTGCGGTAGTTCAACTCGCTCACCACGGCACCCAGCTCCTGCGTGGCCAGCCCGATGTCTACGACGATGTTGTCGTCGTCCAGTTCGGCGCGCCGGAAGGTGGCGTCCACGAGGAAGGTGGCGCCGTGCAGGCGCTGCGCGGGTCCGAAGACCTCCCCGCGGAAGCTGTGGGCGATCATGATGTGATCGCGGACGGTGATGCTGAACAACGGACGACCCTCCAGTGCGGTACGTCTGCCCCCGGGCCGGGGCATGCCGTGTAGTACGGCTGCTCCCTACCCGTTGTTCAGCCGAGTTTTGCTGTTTCTTTGGAGGTCGATGTTCCGTTCGGGCAGTTCAGGGGCGGGTGGGACAACCCGGAACGGTCGACCTCGGGCTCACTCGGCCTCGTAGCGGACACGATGACACATGCCCGGCAGCTCTCCGCCCGCCAGCTTCGGCAGGACGTCCGGGAGTTCCTCGAAGCCGCACTCCCCGGTGACGAGCGCGTCGAAGCGGGCGTCGGCGAGGAGTTCGAGGGCGAGCGCCAGCCGGTCGGCGTACGTCCGTCCGGCGCGTGCGTTCGGGGAGACGGTTCCGACCTGGCTGCTGCGGACCGTGAGCCGGCGTGAGTGGAAGGCCTCGCCCAGCGGCAGGGTGATCCCGCGGTCGCCGTACCAGCTCAGCTCGACGATCGTGCCCTCCGGGGCGAGGAGTTCGAGCGAGCGGACGAGTCCTTGTTCGCTGGCGCTGGCGTGCACGACGAGGTCGCACTCGCCGAGCGCGTCCCCGGGCAGCGCGAAGTCCACGCCGAGGGCGCGGGCGATGTCGGCGCGGGCCGGGTCGGCGTCGACGAGCTGGACCCGCACGCCCGGGTAGCGGGCGAGCAGCGCGGCGACCGAGCAGCCGATCATGCCGCCGCCCACGACGGCGATCCGGTCCCCGACGAGCGGGGCCGCGTCCCATACGGCGTTGACGGCGGTCTCCACGGTCCCGGCCAGGACGGCCCGCGCGGCGGGCACCGACTCCGGCACGACGGTGACGGCGCTCACGGGAACGACGTAGTGGCTCTGGTGCGGATACAGACAGAAGACGGTCCTGCCGAGCAGTGCGTCCGGCCCCTCTTCCACCCGCCCGACGCTGAGATAGCCGTACTTCACGGGGGCGGGGAAGTCACCGTCCTGGAAGGGCGCGCGCATGGTCGCGTACTGGTTCTCGGGCACCTGGCCGCGGAACACGAGCGTCTCGGTGCCCCGGCTGACTCCCGAGTACAGCGCGCGGACGAGAACCTCGTCGTCAGCGGGTGTGGCGAGGGTCTCGTCGCGGATCTCGCCGTGCCCGGGGGAGCGTAGCCAGAAGGCTCGGGCTGTCGGTTTCATGTGCGTCTCCGTGAACGGTCGAGCGGTTCGCCACGTACGCAGCGGTGGAAGTTCGCGGACACGGTACGCGGCGATGATCCACTTGTCACACGTTCGGAAGGTATGCGGTGGCCCTGATCAACACATACGACGGCCGGCTGTTGCTCTCGGAGACGACTGTGGGCGCGGGCGCCCAGGTGCTGCTCCTCGCCTTCCTGGGCACGGCGATCGGACTGGGCCCGGCGGGCTGGCTGACCGGGCTGGCCTTCGGGCTCGCCACCTGGGCCGTCCTCAACCGCGCCCTGCTGCGCACCCGGACCCGCACCTTCGGCCCCGCCAACCGTGTCACCCTCGGCCGGGCCATACTCGTCGGCGCCGTGACCGCGCTGGTCGCCGACTCCTTCCAGAGCTCGCCGCCGGTCTCGCTCTTCGTCGCCCTGACCGCCATGGCCCTGATCCTCGACGGCGTCGACGGCCAGGTGGCCCGGCGCACCAACACCTCCACCGCGCTGGGGGCACGCTTCGACATGGAGGTCGACGCGTTCCTGATCCTGGTGCTGAGCGTGTACGTCGCCCTGTCGATGGGCCCGTGGGTGCTGCTGATCGGTCTCATGCGGTACGTCTTCGTCGCCGCCGCCAAGGTGGCGCCCTGGCTGAACAACTCCCTCCCGCACAGCATGGCCCGCAAGACGGTCGCCGCCGTCCAGGGTGTCTTCCTGCTGGTCGCGGCCTCCGGTCTGCTGCCGTACGCGGCGGGCTTCGGCCTGGTCGCGCTGGCACTGGGCTCGCTGCTCTGGTCGTTCGGCCGGGACGTCGCCTGGCTGTTCCGCAACCGTGAGGTCCCCGGCGGGACGGGGCCGGCCACGACGACCGCCGCCGAGACGGTGACCGTGGCCGTGGCGGCCCCCTCGGGGCGCCGGACCCCGGAACTCGTCGCCGGCTGACCCTGACCGCCGTCCGACGGGCTCGCCACGAGCCCCTCCCGCGCGGGGCCCGGCTCAGGGGCCGTGCACGAGGAGAGCGCGGACGTGGAGGTCACGGAGGTAGAGGTCGCGGCCGTGGCTCGGCGGACCGGGCCCGTGCAGACCGGGCCCGTGCGGACGGGACCCGTCGGCGGACCGGGACCCGGCGGAACATGAACCCGCGGTCGTGCCCCGCCCCACGGTGACCGCGCGGACCGTGACCCGCCGGACCGTTGACCACGCAGACCATGACCGTGCGGACCGGACCCGTGCGGACGGGACCCGTCGGCGGACCGGGACCCGGCGGAACATGAACCCGCGGTCGTGCCCCGCCCCACGGTGACCTCGCAGACCGTGACCCGCCGGACCGCTGACCTCGCAGACCATGACCGTGCGGACCGCTGACCACGCAGACCGGTGACCGCGTAGACCGGTGAGCACGCAGGCCGGTGACCGCGTAGACCGGTGAGCACGCAGGCCGGTGACCGCGTAGACCGGTGAGCACGCGGGCCATGACCGCGCGGACCGTGACCGCGCGGACCGTGACCCGCCCGACCATGGCGCGGCGAAGGCTCAGCCGACCGTGAGGACGATCTTCCCCGTGGTGCGGCCGGTCTCGCCGAGGGCGTGTGCCTCGGCGGCCTCGGCGAGCGGGAAGGTCGCGTCGATGTGGGGCCGCAACCGCCCCTCCTCCACCAGTGCGGCGACGGCCCGCATCCCCGCCCGGTCGGCCTCGACGAGCATCGGCTCCAGCCGCACCCCCAGCTCATCGGCCCGCTTCCGGTCCTCCTCGTAGCCGTAGGGGAGGATCGTGACGAGGACGCCCCCCTTGCGCAGGACCTCCAGGGAACGGCTCCGGACGTCACCGGCGAGGGTGTCCAGGACCACGTCGACGTCGGCGACGGCCTCCGTGAAGTCCGTGGTCCGGTAGTCGATCAGTTCGTCCGCGCCCAGCTCCCGCAGCAGTGCGTGCTTGCCCGCGCCGGCGGTGCCGATGACGTACGCGCCGCGCGCCTTGGCGATCTGCACGGCCAGATGGCCCACTCCCCCGGCGGCGGCGTGGATCAGGACGCGCTGCCCCGGCCGCACGTCCGCGGTGTCGACGAGCGCCTGGTACGCGGTGAGCGCGGCCAGCGGCAGGGCTCCGGCCCGGACGTGGTCGAGGCCGGCCGGCTTGTGCGCGAAGGACCGGGCGGGTGCCACGGCGTACTCGGCGTAGGCGCCCGCGAGGTGCGGATAGGGCAGCATGCCGAAGACCTCGTCGCCCGGCTTGAAGAGGGTGACGCCGAGGCCGACCTGCTCCACGACACCCGAGACGTCCCAGCCGAGGACGGTCAGCGGCTCCGGCCGCCACAGTCCGAAGGCCCGGTTCTTCCAGTCGGTGGGGTTGACGCCGGCCGCGTGCACCCGGACGAGGATCTCGCTCATGCGCGGGGCGGGGCGCGGCAGCTCGGCCTGCCTCAGCACCTCGGGGCCGCCGAAGGTGTCCTGGGTCATGGCCCGCATGGTGGCGGCGCCGCTGTTCTTCTCGGTGGTTTCGGTCATGCGCTCCAGCCTGCGGCGGGCCGGCGATCACGACAATGGCACGATGGCCATCATTCGATGGGATCGTGCCACACTGGTGGCATGACATCTCCGCACCGTGTGGTGGTCCTCGCTCTCGACGGGGTCTACCCCTTCGAACTCGGCGTGCCGAGCCGGATCTTCGACGCGACCGAGGGCCTGTACGAGGTGCTGACCTGCACCGTGGACGGGCGCCCGGTGCGCTCGGCGGCCGACTTCTCCATCGCCGTGGACCACGGCCCCGAGGTGCTGGACACGGCCGACACCGTGATCGTCGCCTCGTTCGGGCTGACGCCCGCCTCGGCGCGCCTGCTGTCGCCGGAGCTGCCGGAGCCCGTGGCGGCGGCGCTCGCCCGCATCCGGCCCGGCACCCGGCTGGTGTCCATCTGCACGGGCGCGTTCGTGCTCGCCACGGCCGGACTGCTGGACGGCCGGCCCGCCACCACGCACTGGGCGGTGGCCGAGGCGTTCCGGGAACGCTTCCCGAACGTGGACCTGGACCCCGACGTGCTGTTCGTCGACGACGGCGACGTCCTCACCTCCGCAGGCGCCGCCTCCGGCATCGACCTCTGCCTGCACCTCGTGCGCCGGGACCACGGCAGCGAGGTCGCCAACCGGGTCGCGCGCCGGTGTGTGGTGCCGCCGTGGCGGGAGGGCGGCCAGGCGCAGTACATCGAGCAGCCCGTCCCCCAGGCCCCGGCCAGCGGCACCGCCGCCACCCGGCAGTGGGCACTCGAACACCTGGACGCTCCGCTGACGCTGGCCGACCTCGCCCGGCACGCCCGGATGAGCCTGCGCACCTTCGCCCGCCGCTTCCGCGACGAGGTCGGTATGAGCCCCGGCCGCTGGCTCGTCCAGCAGCGGGTGTCCCGCGCCCGCCACCTCCTGGAGTCCACCGACCTCCCGGTCGACGAGATCGCCGGCCGGGTCGGCTTCGGCACGGGCACCTCGCTGCGCCAGCATCTGCACGCGGCGATCGGGGTGTCGCCGCTGACGTACCGGCGTACGTTCCGGGCGGGGGCGGAGGTCCCCGCGGGGGCCGGCCGGTGACGGGGGCCGGCCGGTCACGGCGGCCAGCCGGTGACGGGGGCCGGCCGGTCACGGCGGCCAGCCGGTCACGGCGGCCAGCCAGTGACGGGGCTAGCCGGTGACGGCGGCGCCGGCTCCCGGTGGCATGTTGTAGGGCGTCACCACCTGGATCGCCGACGGCAGGAGGGGCCCCTCGTCGGGGAGGGCCTGGTGCGCGCGCATGATCGTCTGGCAGGCGCGGCGGACGTCCTGGCGGAGGTCGTGGTGGAGCACGGCGGAGAGCCGGTGCTCGCGCAGCAGCCGGGTGTTGTCGTGGTCGAGGTCGTGGGCGACGAAGACGTGCGGCTTCCGGCCGAGCGCGGCGAAGGCGTCGAGCGTCGCGGTGTTGCCCCCGCCGATGGAGTAGACGGCGGCGATGCCCGGCTCGCGCTCCAGCGCGGCTAGGACGAGGTCGCGCTGGGTGGCGTCGAGGCCGTCGCTGTCGGTGATCTCGACGAGGGTCCGCCGCGGGTCGACGGCCCGCATCACCCCGCGGAAGCCCATCTCGCGCTCCTCCTCGTTGCGGTAGAAGCCGCGGCTGATCGTCACCAGCACGGCACCCGGCCGCTCGCCGAGCCACTGCCGCAGCAGATACGCGGCGGTCGCCCCGGCGGCCCGGTTGTCTATGCCGACGTACGCGCCGCGCGCGCTGCCCGGCAGGTCCGTCACGAAGGTGACCACCGGGACCCCGGCCGCGACCAGCCGTTCGACGGCGGCGGTCACCTCCGGGACGTCGGGCGCCTTGAGGATCACCCCCTGCGAGCCGCGCCGGCCGATCCGGTCGAGCACCCTGACCATCTCCGTCGCGGAGCCCGTCTCCCGGAAGTGGAACCGGGACCGCACGACGGCGGGGTGCAGGGACGGCAGCTCCGCCTCCAGGGCCTCCCGGACCGCCGTGGAGAACCGGTCCGGGGTCTGCATCACGATGTCGACCATGAACGTACGGCCGCCGATGCGCACCTGGGTCCGCTGCCGGTCCAGGTCCTTGACGGCCTGGTGCACCTCGCGGGCGGTGCTCTCGCGCACCCCGCCCCGGCCGTTGAGGACCCGGTCGACCGTGGCCTGGCTCAGCCCGGCCTGACGGGCGATCTCCCGGATCGTGTAGGGGTGTGTCATGACGGGGCGTCCTGGGGGGTCGGCGGCGGTCGGCGGTCGGCGGTCGGCGGTCGGCGGTCGGCGGTCGGCGGTCGGCGGTCGGCGGTCGGCGGTCGGCGGGGGAAACGGCCTCGGTCCCGCCGGTGCTCCCGGGGCACCCGGATGATGGGTTTTTGATGGCCTGCTGCGGGTTGTACGAGGGCCTTCGCCCCTCAAGACTGACAGAGGCGAAGGCGCCGGGAAAGGCCGGGACGCCCTGCCCGTGCCTGTGACGGGGCCCGGCAGGGCCCACCGGCGCCGACCGAAAGGAAACTCCTGATGGGACTACTGGAGGACAAGGTCGTCCTCGTCAACGGCGGCAGCCAGGGCGTCGGCGCGGGCATCGTCCGGGCGGCCCTGCGCGAGGGCGCGACCGTGATGTTCACGGGCCGCCGCGCCGAGGTCGGCGAGAAGCTCGCGGCGGACACCGGCGCCGGCTTCCTGCGGGCCGACCTGACGGACCCGGCGCAGGTGCGCGGTGCCGTGGACCGGGTGGTAGCCGCCCACGGCCGCGTGGACAGCCTCGTCAACGCGGCCGGCCTGACCTCCCGTGGCTCGCTCCTCGACACCTCGCCCGAGCTGTTCGACGCGCACATCGCGATCAACCTGCGCGCCCCCTTCTTCGCCATGCAGGCGGTGGTGGAGCACCTGGTGGCCCGCAAGGCGCCCGGCACGATCGTCAACATCGGCTCGAACTGCGCGCACGGCGGCCCGCCGTTCCTGGCCCCGTACTCCGCCGCGAAGGCCGGTCTCGCGGGCCTCACCCGCAACGCCGCCCACGCCCACCGCTGGGACCGCGTCCGGATCAACGACCTGAACATCGGCTGGACGGAGACCGAGGGCGAGGACGCGATCCAGCGCGAGTTCCACGACGCCGGCGACGACTGGCGCGAGCGGGCCGCCGAGCGCCTGCCGATGGGCAAGCTCGGCCAGGTCGACGAGATCGCCGACTTCGTGGTCTTCCTCCTGTCCGACCGCAGCGGCGTGGTCACCGGCTCGGTGATCGACTGGGACCAGAACGTCCCGGGCGCCTCGGACTGACCCGCCGCCCACCCGCTTCCTCTCTGCTCCCCTCTGCTTCCCCCCTGCTTCATCTGCACTTTCGAAAGGGACACTCGTCATGCGCATTGGCATCCTGGGGCTGGGCCGCATCGGCGCCTTCCACGCCGGGACTCTCGCCGGACTGGACGTCGTGGAGGAGCTGGTGGTCTCCGACCCGGTGGCCGCCGCGGCGCTGGCGGCAGGCGAGAAGTTCGGCGCCACCGTGGTCGATTCGCCCGAGGCGGTGTTCGCCTCGGGGATCGACGGTGTCGTGATCACCGCCGCCACCGACGCGCACCCGGGGCTGATCCTGGCCGCCGTCGAGGCGGGCGTCCCGGTGTTCTGCGAGAAGCCGGTGGCGAAGACGGTCGAGGAGAGCCTGACCGTGCTGCGCGCGGTGCGCGAGAGCGGCATCGAGGCGCAGATCGGCTTCAACCGCCGCTTCGACGCGGGCTGTGTGGCCGCCCGCGAGGCCGTCCTCAGCGGGGAGCTGGGCGCGCTGCACACCGTACGGTCGACCACCCTCGACCCCGCCCCGCCGCCGGCGGCCTATGTCGCGGTGTCGGGCGGCATCTTCCGCGACTGCGCGGTGCACGACTTCGACGTGGTGCGCTGGGTGACGGGCCGTGAGGTCGTCGAGGTGTACGCGACGGGCGCCAACAAGGGCGCGGAGTACATCAAGGAGGCGGGTGACGTCGACACGGCGTCCGCGCTCCTGACCTTCGACGACGGCACCATCGGCGTCATCTCCAACACCCGTCACAACGCGCGGGGTTACGACGTCCGTCTGGAGGTCCACGGCATGCAGGACAGCATCGCCGCCGGCCTCGACCCCCAGCTTCCGCTGCGCTCCGCCGAGCCCGGGGTGACCTTCCCCTCCGGCGTCCCGCACACCTTCTTCATGGACCGCTTCGCCGGTGCCTACCGCGCCGAACTCACCGCGTTCACCGAGGTCGTCGCCGGCACCCGCACCTCGCCCTGCACGGTCGCGGACGCCCTGGAGGCCAGCTGGATCGCCGAGGCGGCGACCCTGTCGGTGGCCGAGCGGCGCCCGGTGCGGCTGGAGGAGGTACGCGAGGCGGTTCTGTAGGCTCCGCCCACTCCCACTCCGCCCTGAAGCAGCCCCCGTCCGCGCCCTGTGCACACGCCGGACGGGGGCGCGTGGGAGCACTCCGCCGATTTCGTAACGACGTGGGATGGACAAATGCCCTCACGTGCCGCCACCATCCTTGAGACACAACAGCATGTGACGCACCGTCTTTCCCATGGCATGCCCCGGAGAGAAAGCGGCCGGGGCCACTTCTCATTCCGGGGGCGGGGAATGCCTGAGGACGAGTACCGCTGGTTACGGATTGCCGTGTCGGAGTTCGGCCGTCAGTGTCGTAGAAAACTGTCGGGCGGGGGCGGCCAGGAATCGTCCATTCGCGGCCCGTTGGAAGCTCTTCTGCGGGCTGTCGGCGATCACCATCAGCACCGTGAAGTCACATGGCACGACGAGTTCCATCTCCCCGACCTCGGTGTTCGGCCCGACTACGCCATACGCGCGAACGGCGAGATCACCGGGTACATCGAGTTGAAGAAGCCCGGCCTGTCGGTGGATCCCGAGACGTTCGGCAAGGCCAACCGCGAACAGTGGGAGAAGCTCCGGGACCTGCCGAACCTCCTCTACTCCAACGGGACCGAGTGGCGGATCTTCCGCCACGGCGAGCAAGTGGGCGAGACGGTTTTCTTCCGAGGGGCCCTCAAGACCGCCGGACAGAAACTGGAGCCGGTCGAAGCTGCCGCCTTCGACGCTCTGCTGAAACAGTTCCTGCGCTGGACTCCCGCGCACATCACACAAGTCCCCAGACTCGTCCAGCATGTAGCGCCACTGTGTCGATTACTGCGCTCCGCCGTCATGGAACAACTGGCCTTCGAAGCACGGTCGTCCGCGGCCGAGGAAGACACACGAGCCCGTCCCTTCACCGGCTTGAAGAACGACTGGCGTCGGCTGCTCTTCCCGTCGGCCGACGACGCCACGTTCGCCGACGGCTACTCCCAGACCGTGACCTTCGCGCTCCTTCTGGCCCGCGCCGAGGGCATTCCGCTCGCTCCGAACTCGTTCCATGAGATCGGCCGCCGCCTCGACGCGGGTCACGCGCTCATAGGAAAAGCGCTCCAACTGCTCACGGACAATGTCAATGAGCGCTTCACCGTCACTCTCGACCTGCTGACCCGCACCATCGCAAGGGTGGACTGGCCGACCATACGTTCCGGCAACCGCGATGCCTATCTCCATCTGTACGAGCACTTCCTCACGGTCTACGACCCGGCCCTGCGGCAGCAGAGCGGCTCGTACTACACGCCCCACGAGATCGTGGAGGAAATGGTCCGCCTCACCGAGGACGTCCTGAGAGTACGGCTGGACCAGGAGGCCGGCTTCGGCAGCGAGGAGGTGAAGATCATCGACCCTGCCATGGGAACCGGAACGTTCCTCCACACCATCATCGAGCGGGTGGCGGAGCAGGCCGTCGCGGATCACGGACCCGCCATGGCCCGGGACGCCATTTCCCGTCTGGCAACACGCCTGTTCGGCTTCGAGTTGCAGATGGGCCCTTTTGCCGTCGCCGAACTCCGCGCTTCCGACCTGCTGAAGCGCTACCATGCCGCGCTGCCCGGTGACGGTCTCAACTTCTTCGTCACGGACACCCTGGACAACCCGTTCGTCGAGGACGAGTACCTCGCCTCCACTTATGGCGCGCTGTCCGCCTTCCGCAGGCGGGCGAACCGCGTCAAGAGGAACATCCCCGTCACGGCCGTGGTCATGAACCCTCCCTACGACGACAAGGCGGAGGGCCGCGGCGGCTGGGTGGAGAAGCGTGCCCAGGGGCAGGAGCCGCCCTTGCTCGACGCGTTCCGTCACCAGGGCAACGGCCGGTACGAGCATGTGCTCAAGAACATGCATGTGTACTTCTGGCGCTGGGCCACCTGGAAAGTCTTCGACGCCCATCCCGACGACCGGCACGGGGTGGTCTGCCTCATCACCCCGTCCGGCTGGGCCACGGGTCCCGGCGGCCGGGGCATGCGCGACTACCTCCGTCGCACGTGCGACGAGGGATGGATCATCGACCTCACGCCCGAGGGCCAGCGCTCCCCGGTCCCCAACCGGGTCTTCCCCGGAGTCGCCCAGCCCCTTGCCATCCACATCTTCGTACGCAGGGCGGACACACAGCGGGGGCCGACCCATCGTGCCCGCGTCCACTACCGAGCCGTGTCGGGAAAGCGAGCGGACAAGTTCCGTCAGCTCAAGGAGATCCACCTCGACGACGAGGGGTGGCGGGACGCGCACGACGAGGGTGTAAGTCCTTTCACACCGGCGACCCGGTCGGGGTGGGACGAATTCCCTGCGCTCAACGACCTTTTCCCTTGGGGCAGTCCGGGCTCGAAGGCCAACCGTTCCTGGGTCAGCGCACCCTCGGCCGAGACCTTGCGCCGTCGGTGGGCCCGCATGGTCCGGGAGACCGATCCCATGGCGAAGGCCGGGCTCTTCAAGGAGACTCGGGACAGAACCCTGGCCAGCAGGACGCGGCAACTTACGGGACAGTCTCGGGCCACCTCGCCCATCGAGCAGGAGGTCACCACTACCCCGCACCTCGTCCGCGTCGCCCTGCGCAGCTTCGACCGGCAGCATCTCATCGCCGACAACCGCGTGCTGGACTATCCGAGACCCGACCTCTGGGCTTCCCTGCAGCCCCTCCAGATCTTCCTCAACCAGCAAGCGTCCCACGCCATAGACTCCGGTGCCGCCGTGGTGGCAACCCATCTGCTCCCCGATACCCACCACTTCAACGGACGCGGCGGCCGGATCATGCCCCTGCTGCATCCGGACGGCTCCCCCAACACCGCCTCCGGTCTCCTGTCCTCTCTCGCCGGTCTGCTCGGGGCGGAGCGGATCACCGTTCACGACCTGGCCGCGTACGTGATGGCCGTGGCCGGTCACGGGGCGTTCACCGAGCGGTTCACGGAGGAACTACTCACTCCTGGGGTGCGTCTTCCCTTGACCCGCGAGCGCGAGTTCTGGGACACAGGTGTGGCTCTGGGCCGGGAAGTCCTCTGGGCGTCGACGTACGGCGAGCGATACGTGGACGCGGCTGCCGGGCGCCCGGCCAAGAACGTGCTGTTCGCACGTGCCGACGAACGGCGGGTGCGGTACCTGACCCACGTCGGTGGCACGATGCCGGACCGCATCCGCCATGACCCCGCCACCCAGACCCTGTACGTCGGTGAGGGGGTCTTCGCTCCTGTCCCCGAGGCGGTGTGGAGGTACGACGTCGGCGGCATGGGTGTGGTCAACAAATGGTTCGGCTATCGAAAGGCGTCCCCCACCAGCAAGAAGACCAGCCCTCTGGACGACATCCACGTGGAATCCTGGCCGCACGAGTGGACGACCGAACTGATGGAACTGCTCTCCGTCCTGCGTCGCCTCGTCGATGTGGCCGCCGCCCAGGAGGTTCTGCTCGGCGAGATCCTCGACGGCCGTCTGATAGCGGAGACCGACCTGATGGAGGCCGGAGTCCTGCCCATCACGACCGCCGCGCGCAAAGCCCGGCATCCGGCAGCGGACGGGTTGTTCTCCGCCGGAGAGATCGCGACTTGAGCCCGGTTCCAAGTCTCCACGTCAGTCTGCTCGTCGCAGCCTCGACAGCGCCTCCTCCAGGGAGCCGTCCTGTGACGCCACCCTTCTCACGGCATGAGCGATTCGAGGGTGGGATTCGGCGATCTCATAGGCGAGCCGCACCACAGCGGACAGCCGTTCATCTGCTGCTTCGTACAACGACCGGTAGTGGACGGCCTCCCCGAGCACAGTGACCGTCACCTTGCCTCTTTCTCGCTTCACGAGCCCCAGAAAGACCAGCTCCGGAAGGTCTGTCAGCACCGTCTGCGGATCCAAGCCTCGGGCGAGTACCTCCTGCTCGGCAGCATCCCCTCTAGCAGGGTCCTGGAGGGGATGGAGAGTCACCTCGGCCAGCAGCCGGTACTGGGAACCGGTGAGAACTACGTACTGCAGTGGCATGCCGACATGCCTAGCACACTGGCCCCAGGTCAACCGCGCAGCAGCACGCCAGCCCCTACTTGCGCGAGCAGCGGCGGCTCCGTCTCGCCCTCGTACGCGAAGTGGAGTTCGCCTTGTGCACGCGTGGCAAGGACGTAGTAGGTCATGCGCAGAGCGGCCGAGGTGGGATCGACCGCGGCGTCCGCGTGAGCGTCGGGGACGACCACCGTATCGAATCCGAGCCCCTTGGCGCTCCTGCGATGGACCAGCACGATGCCGGGGCGACCGAGGTCGAGCGTGCGATAGCGCCCGCCCCTGGCGTCGGAGGTGTACAGCTGTGGTTTGAGCCGCGGTGCTCGGTGCTGCAGCGTGCCGAGCAACGAGAACTGAGTGTGCTTCGAATGGGCGATGACACCGATGCTGCGTCCCGGGCGTCTTTGGGCCAGCAGAATCAGTAGGTCGGCGGCGCCTCGTTCGGGCAGGTGATGGAGTCGCACCGGGGGTCCCTGCCGGTCCGGCAGCGGAGGCGAACCGGCTCCTGTGTGGAAGTGGGCCGCGAACGACGCGATCTGGTAGGTGTTGCGATGGTTGCCCTCGATCCTGTGGCGGTTGCACGCGCCGAGGCGTTCGGCGATCTCGGCGAGTGTGGAGTTCGTGTCGGCGAGCCGTTGACACTCGTCCGCGAACACGGTCAGCCGTGCTCCCAGGAGTCGGCACAGGCGGTAGAACTCGGGCGGCAGGTCCTGGCCCTCGTCCACAACCAGGGTGAGTCCGGGGACGGGCCCGCGCTCCGCGGCACGTTCATAGATGGCCGGCCAGTCGAACCATCCGTCCTCGCCCCTCGGGGGTGTGCCGCCGTACCACTCGCCGAGCCATGCGTGCGCGGTAGTCACCCGCACGCTGCGGTCCGTCGGGCCCAACCTGTGTACGGCACCGGCCAGTGACTGGCGCAGGAGATTCGAGTACGTCAGCAACGTGGTCGGAGTACCGGTGAGGGCGAGCATGACGGCTCGCTGGATCGCCAGGAAGCTCTTCCCACTGCCGGGCGGCCCACTGATCAGGTGATTTCCGTCGAAGGGCAGTCCGTCGAGGCAGGAACGCTGCTCCGCGGTGAGGTCGCGGTAGGTGAGTGTCACGTCTCCTCCAATGCGTCGGCGGCCGCGGAGCGGGCAGCGGCGACGATGGACTCCAGATAGCCCGGCACATGCTCGCCGCCGACGACGAGGGCACGGTCGAGGAGGGTGTTGCCGGTCTCGCAGCTGGTCTCGGGCAGAAGTGCACAGGCGTGGCAGGCCGCCCGGTTGAGGTTGCCGAATCCCTGACCTGTGTGTTCGGCACACAGTGGGTCGGCCGAGCACCAGGCGGCGGCCTCCGTCATCCGCAGCAGTGTCTCGGCCAGGCGCGGGGGCTCGCCCTGGCGCACGAGCCCGCCGAGGGTGCCTTCGGCGTCCCCGGCTGCCGTGTACACGAGGATGCCGTACTGGTCCTGCTCGGGGCGGGCGTAGATCCGTTCCCGCAGACTCGCCGTCGTGTAGCCGGACTCGAAGGAGAGCTGACGGATCAGCAGGTGTGCAAGGGTGTGCAACAGCACGAACCTCGGAGAGAGTTCCGGCCCGGTCACAGCTTCAAGACGGTCCTTCTGGAACGAGCGGTCAAGGTCGGCCCGCATACCGGCCACCTGCCGTCGCACCCTCGTACCGCTTTCCCAGGAGGCGAGTTCGTCCCGGTCGAGGGTGAGGAAGACGCCCTCGCCGTAGACCTCCACGGCAGGCAACCACTTCAGGCGCCGCGCGCTGTCGGCGGGTACGACGGAGGCGTCCGGGGAGACCCGGGTGAAGCCGGAGAGGGCGCGAACCTCGCGCAGGCGGTCGGCGAGGACGATCCGGTCGAAGCGTCGTTGCAGACCGGACCAGGGCTCCGCCGTCTCGCCGGCCAGACCGAGCGTCGTCTCTCGCAGCGCGAAGTCGCGTGTGACCGGCGGCGCGGGAGCCGTGAATGCGGCCCATTCCTCACGGCTCAGGTCGGGCCGGGCCGGAGCGTCCGAAGCAGCGGGAACAGCCTCTGAAGCCCCGCCCGTCTCCTCGGCGACGAGGATGTCCAAGAGGTCGTCACCGGCGCCGGTGTCGTCCTGGATCATGGTGCGCAGTGCCTTGGCACGCGGGGTTCCGGCCGTACGGCACAGGGAGACCCACAGGTCGTGTTCCCGCACCCGCTGGGCGAGGGCGTCGTCCGTGTGGGCCGGTAGCTCCGTCTCGGGGATGTCGAGCGCCGAATGCACGACCGGGTAGTAGAGATTGCCGGCCGTGCGCTGCACGATCTGCACCGGTCGCACGCACTCGACGCCCTCGCTCGCCCGCTGCCAGGGGTTCCGACCCGAGCAGCGCATCCCGTGGGTACCGAGGATGTCGAGCAGATCGCGCGCCGCACCGCACCCCTTCGCGGCGCACGCCACGGAGAGTGCCTCAAGCCCCGAAGCACGTTCGGATACCAGAAAGCGGAGCCTGTCCCGCTCTCCGCACTGCCGCCGCTCGGCGGCCTCGCGCCGAGAGTGGGCCCAGAACCACCAGTCGATGTCGCTGAGGTGCCCGCCCGAACAGATCTGCACGAACCGCATGGGGGCGAGCGTCCGGGCCGGTGAGCAGGACGGGCAGCGCGGTGCCTGTCCGTGTTTCTCGTCTGCGATGCGCCAGCGCTTCATCCGCCGGCAGGCTCCGCAGAACAGCCAGGACGGAAAGCGGATGTATGGCGCGCCGGGCGTGTCCGGGATGTCGAACCGGTCGTTGGCCGTCGCGGGGGCAGCGTAGAACCCGGTCACGCCCAGCCTGGAGGCAAGCCTCGGTGAGTCGACCTTCTGTCTGCCACGGGTCGGCCAGTCACCGATTCCCGTGGCGACGAACGACTCGCCCTGGATGTCGAAGACGGCTCCGACGCCGAAGGGCACCACCGTCTGGGACTGACGTACCCGAAGTGTTCGGCTCACAGGTCGGCTCCTTTCACCGTCACCTGGCAATCCCGGTCCACGTTGCGCATGGAGTTCGGTGTCTCCCACAGGCCGTAGTTCTGTTCGAAGCTCTTGATCAGGTTGGACTGTCCCTTGCCCTGGCTGCGGTAATACAGCTCGCGGCCCTCCTTGCGGGCCTGGCGGGCGGCGTCCTCCCAGTCGGCGAGGAGCGAGGAAAGTTCCTTCCTGACGTCGTCGCCCACTCCCGGCTCGCGCGCGTCGGCACGCGCCGCCAGTTCCGCGACCACCGTCTCCACTTCGGGCAGCCGGTCGATCACCTGATCCGCCTGGTTCTCGGCGGCCATCCCCAGCCGGTGCCGTACGAGGATGACGAGCGCGGCATGGAGGGCGCGACGACGTGACGGCACCGACCAGGGGGTGACGCTGGTCGGCTCGACGTGCCGGTACAGGGAGCGGTGATAGACATCGAAGGTCTCGTAGTGCGAACGGTCCCGCGGGCGGGTGGCGTTGAAGAACGTCACGACGAGACCCGCCACCGCGTGCCGACCGACACGGCTCGTGGCCTGGATGTACTCGGAGGTCGTCTTGGGTTGCCCGAGCATCAGCATCAGCGCGAGGCGCTTCACGTCGACGCCGACGGACAGCATGTTGGTGCAGGGAAGGAAGGAAACCGACTGCGGGTCGTTCCAGGGCTTCTCCAGCCGGTCGAGCAGGACGGGCTGCTCCGCGCGCGGCAGGTTGCTGGTCAGTTCCTGCACCTGGTGGTCCAGCAACCGGCGTGTCCCCGCACCGGAGTCGAGTCCCGCGATCTGGGCGGGGATGTCATCGGCGGCAGCGGTGACAGTACGGCCGAGTTCGCGCAGGCTGTGGTGGTAGGCGACGAGGGTCCAGTACGCGTCCCGGTGCTCCTCGGGCAACTCCCAGGCGCCCTGCAGCATGGTGGCTGCCGTGGCCACGGCGGCGCGACCGGCCGTGTGGCCCTGGGCCATGACGCCGAGGTAGCGCCGCCCAGGGCGGGAGGTGTCGGGTTCGGCGAAGTACGAGTGCCGGGCGTCGAGCCCGGCCGGCGGGAAGAGCTGGGCGGCGCCGCCGTAAAGGGCCTGGATCTGCTCGCCGGAGCGGCGGATGGTGGCGGTCGACGCCACGACCTTCGGCCCGATGCCGTCGGGTGTGATGCACAGCCCCAGCACCGCCGATTCGTACAGGCCTACGGTGGTACCGAGGGGACCGGTGAGCAGATGCAGCTCGTCCTGGATGACGAGTGACGGCGGAAGGTTCGGGGAGCCCGCGCCGAACAGGCGTCCCGCGCGCGGTTCCCACGCCAGCCGGGCGAACTTGTCGACGGTGCCGAGCACGAAAGTCGGCGGCCGGTCGTAGAGGTGCTCGTCGACGACGGCGACGGGAAGTTCGTCGTGGAAGGCACACTCGTCACGCGGGCAGAAGAAGGCGAACGAGTCCGCCGAGGCTCGCACGCCGTAGTCCCCGATGTCGGGCGACTTGTGGGCGGGCAGGATGCGGGTCCCGCACCAGGGGCAGCGGTCGAGGATGAACACGTCGTCGGGCCGGGTGGCGGCGCGGACGTCGTCGAAGGCCGCCCGGGCCTTTTCGTACGTGTTCGGTGAGGTGGCCTCGCCCACCCACAGGCCGATCGAGAAGGGCTCCTCGCCATAGGTGTCCGGGGCGTCGCGACGAAAGGTCTCCAGGGCACAGACGGTGGTGGCCGCGCGCTGGAACTGCTGGGTGGTGAGGAGGCTGAGGGTGTAGCGGCTCAGGACCGCGGTGCCCCGGCCGACGGGATCGCCCCGCCGGAGCACCATGGCGAAGGCGGCGAGCAGCAGGTACGCCTCCGTCTTGCCGCCGCCGGTCGGGAACCAGATCAGGTCCGTGGTGGACCGGTCCGGGTGCCGTGGGTCGGCCACGCCGTCCAGGGCGAGGAGGAAGAACGCCAGCTGGAAGGGGCGCCAGGTGGCCTGCGGATCCGGTTCGGGGTCGAGGAGTACGGCGTCCCGGCGGGACCGGCGCTCTCCGGCCTGGTCGCGTGCCGAGTGGCGCATCTGCAGGGCCATGGCACGGTTCGCGGTCCGAAAGGCGTGCAGCAGTTCGGGGCGGCTCGGGTCGCACAGGGTGCGTACACCCGATTCGATCCGGGCCACGGCGGCACCGATCCGGCCGAGGACCCGGTCGGCGGCGTCGCGGCCCCAGGCGGGGATGTCCGCAGTCAGCTGCCCCACGTACCAGGCTCGGTAGTCTGCCGCGAACTCGCCGAGGTCTTCTCGTAGTTGTTCGAGAGACACTTCGGGGTCGGCGAGGTACCGGAGGTTGAGTACCGGAGATCCGCTCAGCCCCGCCGCACGGACTCCACTGACCTCGGCCTCAGGCATGACCGCAGCCTTGAGCCCGGTCACCTGGCTCCCCGAGCCGTCGTACCGCTCCTCGACAGCGCAACCATGGCCGACAGCATGGGTCCTGACGTGCCGGTACTGCAGGCGCAGTTCCTGCTCCTCCGGGTCACGACTGGCCAGACGGACACTCGGGTACTGAAGGACCTCGCCGTCCAAGGGCCGTGCCTCCAGGCGTACTTGGAAGAGCATGCGGTCCCATTGGGCGGTCTTCCCGAGATTCGGTTCATGACGGGCGGCGTTGACGAGAGCGACGGTGACCAGCTGACCGACGCCGAAGTGACGTCGTCGGAAGCGCAGTTCGGCCCTCCCGTCGAGGACGTCGATGTGGTCTCGGTCGGGGCCGAGAGTGTGGTCCTCGGTCGGCAACACCACGCGTTCCCAGCGCCTGCCGCGATCACCGGTGGCGGAGTGGGTCACATAGCGGGCGCCCGCACAGCGGACTTCGACAGTGGTGGCGTCGGTGTAGAAGCTGAAGCCGAGGGAGGAGGGAAGCCATGCGTTGGACTCCGGGATCGGGTCACTCGCCGGGGCCGTGTCCTCGGCCGCGCGTTCCGTACCTGCCCCTTCCGGGTCCTCCGCGGCGAGGTGCAGTTGGCGCTGCAGGTCGGCCTCTTGGGGATACAGGGTGCCCATCAGGTACTGCCGGTCGGGCGGGGCCTCGAGCATCTCGTGCTCTCCCCCGGCCGGGCCTACGAGTTGGCGGTGGAGATAGGCGACGAGTTCGTGTCTGGGATCCATGGTCTTCCTCGGGAAGTTGCGTCGGGCGCGGGGGCTGTGGGCGTGGGTCAGGACCGGTGCCAGATGCCCCTGAACGATGTGCGCCCGTCGTCGTCTCCGCGCACGGCGGCGAGCTCTTCCTGGAGCTCGCTGATGCGAGCCCAGGCATCGTGTTCGGTCTGGGCAGTGTGCTGAGCGGCCCGCTGTTCGGCTTCCTCCACCTGGGCCTGTGCCTGCTGCCGGCCGGCGACGATGGCGTGGTCCCGCTCGATCAACTGGGCCTCGACTCGCCCCAGCCTCTCTTCGATGTTCTCGATGTGCGCGTCGGCTTCCTCGCGCTGCCGTCGTAGCCGCTGGTCGCCCTCGAACACCTGTTGCTCCGCTCGTGAAGCACGCTGGACGGCTGTCACGGCCCGCCGCTCGGCCTCGACCGCTCGTTGTTCCGCCTGGGTGGCGCGCAGACGAGCCATGGTCAGTTGCTGCTCGTCGCGGGGCGAGCCCTGGGCTGCGGACCGAGCCGCTTCCAGGGCACGGTCCGCACGCTCGGCGATGATGCGCTGCGCCTCGCGGTGTCCCTCTCTCAGACGGGCGAGTCTCTCCTCTGCCTGTCCCTTCAGATACCGCTCCTGACGGCTCAGCGCGATGTCCACGCGATACAGGAGTGCTTCTTCCAGAGTTTCGAGCTGCCGCTCGGTGTCCGCCTCGGCGGCTGCGACCCGGGCGTCGGCGGCCTGCCGTTCCGCGGCGAGCTGCACCTCGTGTTCACGATGTACGCGCGCCAGCCGAGCCTCGTGTTCGCGGCGCTCCGCTTCGAGGAACCGTTCGGATTCGGCGCGGAGCCGATCGAATCGCGCCTCGGCCATGGCCGTGTGCCGGGCGAGCCTTGCGTCGGCCTCCGCTTGCGCCTCCGCCCGAACCCGCGCGAGCTGCCGCCCGAGGTCCTCAGCCCCAGCTGTGGACTGCTGCTGCGTCTCCTCACGAACGGGACCGAGCAGCAGTTCCCTCGCCTGGGCGGGGCTCTGATCCGACTCGACGCCCACCCGGACCGACCCCTGGTGCTGGTCAGGCTCGCCGCGGGGCGGGCCGGGTTGCCACTCGGCTGCGCTCTCCCCCGTGGGAAACGCCGGTTGTGCGGCAACCGCGACGGAGGGAGTTCGATGATGCTCAGCGTCCTGGCCAGGGGGCGTAGCCCACTGTTCGCCGTCGTCACGGCCAGAGCTGTGCATCTGCTCGGGTGGTCCGTGGACCGATGCCACGTATCGCTCGTCCTCGGCGGGGGACGACTTCGGCTCCTCGTCGGCCGCGTCGGGTCTTCCCGGCCGCCCCTCAGCGATTCCTCCGGCGAACTCCGCCGACATGCGCTGGGCCTTCCCCCAGTCCGCCGTGTGCTGCACCTGTTGTCCACCGAGGGCGGTCGGGGCGGGAGGTGGCTCGTCGGGGGCACCGTCGAACGCGTTCTCCCCCGTGTACTGCCCGGGCTCCTTCGCCGGGGCCGCCTCCTCATCGGTCCGCGTCGACGACTCCTCTGCCGGTTCCGGCCTTGCCGGCTCCGTGGGCGGCTCCGGCTTCGGCTTCGGCACCACCTCGGGCAGAGGCTCCTCAAGCACGACCCGGCCGGCGTCCATCCCACCGACCGGCGCGACCGTTGCGCTTGCCCTGGCACGGGCGCGCCTCGGCGGGATCTGCTTCCCGGCGTCTTCTTCCTCGTCCTGGGGCCCGTGGCCACTGAGCAACCCGGCTGCCCGCAGCCTGCATCTGAACTCCGAGCGCGCCTTGCCCTCCAGTTGCCGGATGCGCTCACGGGTCACCCCGAACTCCCGCCCCAGTTCGTCGAGCGTCGAAGGCTCCTCGCCGTCGAGGCCCAGGCGCCGGACGAGGATGCGGGCGCTGCGTTCGGAGAAGGTGCCGACCACGCCCATGACGTCCTCCATCAGGAGCACATGCAGCACGTCGTTCTCCACGGACGGCAGAGCCTGCCGCTTCCCGACGAAGTCGCCCAGCGTGGCTCCGTCACCGATGATCCGGTCGAGCGAGTCGGTGCGGCGGGTCAGCTTCCGGATCTCCTCCACCCTGTCCAGGGTCATGTCGCACTGGACCGCGACATCGACGTTCCCCGCGGGCCTCCCCTGCGCTGCCAGAGCCCGTTCCGCTGCCGCCACTTTGCGCATCTGCTCGTGCATGTGCACGGGGACCCGGATGAGGGCTCCCTCGTCCGCGATGGCACGGGACACCGACTGCCGGACCCACCAGGTCGCGTAGGTCGAGAACTTGTAGCCCTTCGCCGGGTCGAACTTGCGGGCCGCTCGCATCAACCCCAGCACTCCGTGCTGGACCAGGTCCTCGTACTCCAGCCCCTGATCCAGACACGAGCGGATCAGCGAGTGGACCAGGCGCTGGTTGTGCAGGACGAGACAGTCCCGTGCCCGGACTCTGATGTCATCGGACGGCAGCCCGCTCAGCTCCTCGTCTTCGGGCTCCTGGCCGACACTGTCCGTACCGCCCCGCAGCAGAACGGCGAGACCGACCTCCGCCTCGGCCGTCAGGAGGCTGTTGCCCAGGTGCCGGCGAAAGCGGTCTTCCCGCAGCACGGCCATCGCAGCGGCCACGGCCGCATCGCTGTCACCGCCGACGGCCGCGTGTTCCGGCTCCCCGTCAGACGCCGGATCATCCCCACCGCCCGCCCCCGGCTCCCCCGATGCAGCGGATGCGTCGGGCACGGCCTCGACGTCCCGAACCCTTGCCCCGTCGCGCAACACCGCCGTGTCCCGCTCACCGAGACCGGCCAGTCGCGCCACGCCGTGCACGACGCGGGAGGTCACGAACCCGTCGGCGTCCGCATAGCGCAGGAGGAGCGTTTGCACCACATCAGCCCCGGCGAACACATTTTCTCCACGGAACGGTGCAACCTTTTCCATATCAGGAGTGTCCGCGTCACTGTGTACCTGCGCTTCCCGGACGGGCAGCCCCAATCGGGCCAGTTCGTCCCGCAGCCGTTCCCGCTCGGCACCGCCGAGCCCCAAGGCCTGCACCTGCTCCACAAAGGCGGATTCCGGCACCGCGCCGTCCACCGCGGCACTCCGGAGCCGCGAGAGCAGGACCCCCAGCGCGGCCTTCAACCCCGGCGCTTCCGCACCGGCGACGGATTGGTGTCTCATCGCGGCTACCCCCAACCGATTCCACGGACGAGACTAGAGGCAGCACGTTGACGACGTCAACAGACTGAACATCTATCGGAAATTCTCACCATCGTGTACGGTGGCGGCGGCCGCGGCGCCCCCTCTGTCACGATGGGCGGTGGCGCAGTCAGGTCAGGGGGACGCATTCCGTTTCGGAACAGCGAGAACCCGCGGAAACAGGGACAGAGGAGCGGGGCGTGAGCCACGAGCTGGTCGACGGCAGATTCCGTATCGGGCGCGTCATCGGCAAGGGCAACATGGGGGAGGTCCACCGGGCCGAGGACCTGGACGCCCTCGTGGGTTCGCCCGAGCGCGTGGTCGCGCTGAAGACCATCCTTCGCCGTCGTACCGGCCTTCAGATCGACACCGGTGCCGACCCCAAGGCGGTAGAGCGCTTCGCGCGCGAGGTGCGCATCATGCGCCGCCTCGACCATCCCAACCTCACTCGGCTCGTCGCAGGCGGAGTCGCCGAGGACCACGGCAGCCTTCCCTATCTCGCCATGGAACTCCTGGACGGCGAGACGCTGCGCGACCTCATCGAGGAGGAACGGCAGCTCCCCGTCACCTGGGCCGCCGCCATCGGTGCGCAGATCGCGTCCGGCCTCGCCGCCGCGCACGCCGCCGATATCGTCCATCGGGACCTCAAGCCCGCCAACGTCATGCTCACCCGGGGCGGCACGGTCAAGGTCCTCGACTTCGGCATGGGGCGCATCGTCGACGACCCCGACGAGGCCCGGCTGACCGGCACCGGCGTCAGTGTGGGCACGGCCCGCTACATGGCTCCGGAGCAGTTCGAGGCCAAGCAGGTCACCCAGGCCGCCGATCTGTACGCGCTGGGCTGTGTGCTGTACGAGATGCTCGTGGGGGTACCGCCGTTCACCAGCGAGTCCCCGTTCGAGCTGGCCGCCAAGCACACGCGCGAGGCGCCGACGCCCATCGCCGTGATCCGCAGCGAGGTGCCCGCCGAGCTCGTCCGTCTCGTCGACCGGCTGCTCGCCAAGGACCCGGCGGCCCGTCCCGCGGACGCCGTCGCCGTACGCGACGCGCTGCTTCCCCTGGTCGTACAGGACGGGGACTCCCAGCAACTGCCGCATTGGAGCGCCCTGGACCCGGCCCGCCCCCTGCGCGACCCCGCCGCACAGGCCCCCGCCCCGCAGGCCACTCCCCCGAAGCCGCCGCCCGTCACCGTCTCCGGCGCGGGCATGGACGTATTCGGCGTCCACCGCACGCTCATCAGGGACTACCGCTCCTTCACCGAGGGCGGCACCGTCATCCGTGACGACCGTATCGCGGCGTTCGTCGAGGACGACCTCAACAGCAAGTCGCAGTGGCCCGACCCGTGGCTGTCGCTGAACCCCTTCTTCCAGGGCGGCGGCACGGTGGTCGAACTCGCCGGGCAGAAGGTGCTGCACGACGAGTGCGCCCGGATCTTCCAGGCGAAGAAGACCGAGGGCGGCACGGTGCCCGACGGCCGTCCGCTGACACTCCACCAGCACCAGCGCGAGGCCATCGACGCCGCCGCGTCCGGTGCGTCGTACGTCCTGACGACGGGCACCGGGTCCGGCAAGTCGCTCGCGTACATCGTCCCGATCGTGGACAAGGTCCTCCACCAGCGGGACGCCGAGGGGCCGAACGCCGCCAAGAGGGTCCGGGCGATCATCGTCTACCCCATGAACGCGCTCGCCAACAGCCAGCTCAAGGAGCTGGAGAAGTATCTGCGCGACGGCTACGGCACGGGCCGCGAGCCGGTCACCTTCGCCCGGTACACGGGCCAGGAGGACGACGAGAAGCGCAAGGAGATCCGGGACAACCCGCCGGACATCCTGCTCACCAACTACGTGATGCTGGAACTGATGCTGACCCGCCCGGCCGACCGGGCGAGCCTCATCAAGATGGCGCGGGGCCTGGAGTTCCTGGTCTTCGACGAGTTGCACACCTACCGCGGCCGGCAGGGCGCCGACGTCGCCCTGCTGATCCGCCGCGTCCGCGAGGCCTGCCAGGCGCAGGACCTGCAGTGCATCGGGACGTCGGCCACCATGTCGACGGAGGGCACGCTCGACGACCAGAAGAAGGTCGTCGCAGGAGTGGCGAGCACCCTGTTCGGTACGACCGTGCGCCCGGAGCACGTCATCGGCGAGACCTTGGTCCGCGCCACCCACGACACACCGGAGATCGTCTCCGCCGAGCGTCTGGGCTCTCCCGCCGCGCCGCGCGCGTACGACGATCTCGTGCGCGACCCGCTGGCCCGCTGGATCGAGACCCGCTTCGGCCTGGCCACCGACGAGGCCACGGGGCGGCTCGTCCGGCAGCGGCCCACGAAGATCGAGGTCGCGGCGAAGGAACTGCACGAGGAGTCCGGGGTCGCCGAGGACCAGTGTGCCGCCGCGATCCGCGCCACCCTGGAGGCCGGTTCGCAGGCGCTGCACCCGGTGACCGAGCGGCCGCTGTTCGCGTTCCGGCTGCACCAGTTCCTCTCCAAGGGCGACACCGTGTACGTCACCCTGGAGGACAAGCTCTCGCGCCATCTCACCCGCTCGTACCAGCTCGAACAGCCGGGCAGCGACGGCAGGTTGCTGATGCCGCTGGCGTTCTGCCGGGAGTGCGGCCAGGAGTATCTGACGGTGTGGCGGACCGAGAGGGACGGCGAGGTCCGCTACGAGGCGCGCCGGGACACCTCCGCGACGGGCGGCCGGCAGGGCGACGGCTACCTCTACGTCGACCACGAGCGGGCGTGGCCGTCCAACGTCCAGTACGCGGTGGACGATCGCCGACTCCCCGAGTCCTGGCTGGAGTTGGACGACAAGGGCCAGGAGGTCGTGAAGAAGTCGTACCGCGACCGGGTGCCGCGTGCCGTCACCGTCGATCCGCGCGGTCACGAGGGCCGCGGCGAGCTCCAGGCCGCGTTCGTGCCCTCCCCCTTCCTCTTCTGTCTGCACTGCGGGGTCGCGTACGAGCAGACGCGCGGCCGGGACTTCGCGAAGCTGGCGACGCTCGACCAGGAGGGCCGCTCCTCCGCGACCTCGCTGATCTCGGCGTCGGTGGTGCGCTCGCTGAAGTCGGTGCCGGAGGAATCCCTGGACAAGGAGGCGCGCAAGCTCCTCACGTTCGTCGACAACCGGCAGGACGCGTCCCTCCAGGCGGGTCACTTCAACGACTTCGTGCAGATCACGCAGTTGCGCGGCGCCCTGTACCGGGCGGCTCTGGACGCGGGCGAGGACGGCGTCCACCACGAGGAACTGGCCTCGTCGGTGACGAACGCTCTCACCATCGAGCCGGCCGACTACACCGGCGAGAGCGATCTGCCGCCCTCCCTCGCCCGCAACGCCGCCAAGACACTGCGTGACGTGATCGCGTTCCGTCTCTATCTGGACCTGGAGCGCGGCTGGCGCATCACCATGCCGAACCTGGAACAGACCGGCCTGCTGGAGATCGGCTACGAGGACCTGGACTGGGTGGCGGCCAAGCAGGACCGTTGGGCGGGCACGCACGAGGCGCTGCGCGACGCCGACCCGGCGCTGCGGGCCGAGGTCATGAAGGCGCTGCTCAACGAGATGCGCCGCTCCCTCGCCATCGACGTCTCGTACTTCCGTGACGACTTCGACTCGCTCCAGCGGGCGAGCGAGGAACGGCTGATCGACCCGTGGGTGCTGTCCGCGGCCGACAAGCCGAAGGTCGGCACGGCCTATCCGCATCCGTCCGGCCGGGGCATGGACCGCTCGGCCCTGTTCCTGTCGGCGCGCGGCAAGTTCGGCAAGTACCTGCGCCGCGCGGACACGTCGTTCAAGACCCTCGATCCGGCCGATCTCCAGCTGGTCATCGAGGAGTTGCTGAAGGTGCTGGCCAAGGCGGGCCTGGTGAAGGAGGTGACGGAGGCCCCGCAGCGCGCCGGCCGCTACCGCAGGTCGTCCGCCCCGGCCGCCACCGGCTACCGGGTGGCCGCCCAGTCCCTCGTGTGGCGTGCCGGCAGAGGCGAGCGGGGCACGCACGACCCGCTGACCCGCACCTACCAGAGCGGCGACGGCCCGCGCGTCAACACCTTCTTCCGCGACCTGTACAAGGACGCGGCGGGCACCCTGTCCGGCCTGTTCGCGCGCGAACACACCGCGCAGGTCTCTCCGGAGGAGCGGGAGCAGCGCGAAGAGGCCTTCCGTAAGGCGGAGTTGAAGCTGCTGTACTGCTCCCCGACGATGGAGCTGGGCGTCGACATCTCCCAGCTCAACGCGGTGATGATGCGCAACGTGCCGCCCACCCCGGCGAACTACGCGCAGCGCTCGGGCCGCGCGGGCCGCAGTGGCCAGCCCGCCCTCGTCACCACGTACTGCGCGACGGGCAACAGCCACGACCAGTACTACTTCCGCCGCTCGGAGCGCATGGTCGCCGGCGCCGTCGCCCCGCCCCGCCTGGACCTCGCCAACGAGGACCTCGTCCTCTCCCACCTCCAGGGCATCTGGATCGCGGAGGCCGGCCTGAAACTGGGTCGTGCCGTCCCCGAGGTGCTGGACGTGTCGTACCCGGACACGGGCGACCGCCCGAACCCGGCGCTGGAGCTGCTGCCGGACATCCTCGCGGCCTCCCTCGACGAGAGCGCCCGCCGCCGCACGATCGACGCGGCTCTCCGCGTCCTGGGCCCGCTCCTGCCCGACTTCGCCGACACCACCTGGTGGCACGACGACTGGATCCAGGACCGGGTGCGGACGGTGGCGACCCGCTTCGACCGGGCCTTCGACCGCTGGCGGCAGCTGTTCCGTTCCGCGCTCGACGACCAGTACATCCAGAACAGGCGCCGCCTCGACTACAGCCTCACCGAGGGCGACCGCATCCGCGCCAACGCCCGCCGCCGCGAGGCCGAGACCCAACTGAACCTGCTGATGAACGAGAGCGCCGACAGCAAGTCGGTCCTCTCCGACTTCAACCCGTACCGCTATCTCGCCTCCGAGGGCTTCCTGCCCGGCTACAGCTTCCCACGGCTCCCCCTCGCCGCGTACATCCCGACCGTCGGCCGCCGCCGCGGGGACGGCGACTACCTCCAGCGCCCGCGCTTCCTCGCGATCCGAGAGTTCGGCCCGGGTGCGCTGATCTACCACGAGGGCGCCCGCTACCAGGTGACCCGCATCCAGCTCCCCCCGGACTCCTCCGGCGAGCTGGCGACCAGCGAGGCCCGCCGCTGCGCGCACTGCGGCTACCACCACGACCCGGAGCAGCTGGAGGACCGCTGCGCCATGTGCCACGAGCCGCTGGGCGCGGCGACGTACGGCCTGCTGCACCTGCACACCGTGTATACCACCCGCCGTGAGCGGATCTCGTCCGACGAGGAGGAGCGGCGCCGCGCCGGCTTCAAGCTGGAGACGTCGTACCGCTTCCAGGACCACGGCACTCGCAAGGGCCGCCTGAACGCGGCGGTCACCGACGTCTCGGGCGTGCCGCTCGCCGAGGTGGCGTACGGCGACTCGGCGAGCGTTCGGATCACCAACATCGGCCCGTTGCGTGCCAAGAACGACGAGCCGCCGGGCTACTGGCTGGACCTGGCGGACGGCCGCTGGATGACGAGCAAGGACGCGGCCGAGGCGTCCGGCGAGTTCAGCGAGCTGGACAAGGTCGACGCGGACGGCAACGAGCGGCGCCGCAAGAAGCGGGTCATCCCGTATGTGGAGGACCGCCGCAACATCCTCGTCGTCACCCTCGACGAGCCGCTGCCGGAGCCGGTGGCCGTCTCCCTGATGTACGCCCTGGAGCGTGGCATCGAGGCCGCGTTCGAGCTGGAGGACTCCGAGCTGTCGAGCGAGCTGCTGCCGCCGGACGACGGCCCGCGCAACCGCTTCCTGTTCACGGAGGCCGCCGAGGGCGGCGCGGGTGTGCTGCGCCGCCTCCAGGCCGAGCCCGACGCCTTGGCGAAGGCGGCCGTACGCGCCCTGGACATCTGCCACTTCGACGCGGACGGCACCGACCAGGGCGGCCCGCACCCGGACCGGCCGTGCGCGCTCGGCTGCTACGAGTGCCTGCTGACCTACGGCAACCAGCTCAACCACGCCCTGATCAACCGCCACTCGGTGCGGGACCTGCTGGTGCGGCTGGCGACGGCGACCGCCCGGCGGGAGTCACGCGGCGAGTCGCGCTCGGAGCAGTACCGGCGGCTGCTCGACCAGTCCCCGCCCGCGGCCTCCTCCCCCGCTTCTTCCCCCTCCTCCCCCGCCGAGCCGACACCGGTCGAGGCAGCGGCCGGGGCGGTGGTCGGGGCATCGGCGGCCGAGCTGGCCGCTCGGGGCGACTTCCTGGGCTGGGCGAAGGCGCGGGGCCTGCGGCTGCCGGACGAGCCGGGCTCGTTCCTCACCGAGGCGATGGCGACCCCCGACTACGTGTACCGCCTGCCCGGCGTGAACGTGGCCGTCTTCGTGGACCTGCCGGACCAGGAGCAGGACAGCTCCCGGGACGAGGACGCCGAGGACCGTCTGTTCAACGCCCGCTGGGACGTCATCCGCTTCGCGCACGACGCCGACTGGGACGCAGTCGCCGCTGCCAATGCCCGCTACTTCGGCTCTCCGGCCGCCAACTGACCGCCCATCCAGAGGACTTGAAGACTCACATGGCACTCACGTACTCCGCCGGTTCCCTGGTGAAGGCCCGCGGCCGGGAATGGGTCGTTCTCCCCGAGAGCAAGCCCGACCTGCTCGTCCTGCGTCCGCTGGGCGGCTCGGACGACGACATCGCCGCCGTGTTCCCGGCGTTCGAGGCGGTGGACGAGGCGAAGTTCGCGCCGCCCGAGCCGAGCGACCTCGGTGACCAGCGGGCAGCGGGCCTGTTGCGTACGGCGTTGCGCGTCGGCTTCCGCTCGGGCGCCGGCCCGTTCCGCTCGCTGGCCGGGATCGCGGTGGAGCCGCGCGCGTACCAGCTGGTTCCTCTGCTGATGGCCCTGCGGCAGAAGACGGTCCGCATGCTGATCTCGGACGACGTCGGCATCGGCAAAACGATCGAGGCGGGCCTCGTCGCGAGCGAGTTGTTGGCGCAGGGGGAGGCCACGGGCCTGGCGGTGCTCTGCTCGCCTGCGCTCGCCGAGCAGTGGCAGCAGGAGCTGCGCACGAAGTTCGGCGTCGACGCGGAGCTGGTCCTCTCCTCGACGGTCTCGCGCCTCGAACGGGGCCTGGACCTGGGCCAGTCCCTCTTCGACAAGTACCCGCACGTGATCGTCTCGACGGACTTCATCAAGTCCCCGCGCCACCGCGACGACTTCGTACGCCACTGCCCCGACCTGGTGATCGTCGACGAGGCGCACACCTGCGTGGTCGCCGACGACACCTCGACGGCGTCGCAGAACCAGCTCCGCTTCGAGCTGCTGCGCCGCGTCGCGGCGGACGAGACCCGGCACCTGCTGCTCGTGACGGCGACCCCGCACAGCGGCAAGGAGTCCGCGTTCCGCAACCTCCTCGGCCTGGTCAAGCCCGAACTGGCCGACGTGAGCCTGGACTCGGAGGCGGGCCGCAAGCTCCTCGCCCAGCACTTCGTGGCGCGCAAGCGGGCGGACGTACGCCAGTACCTCACCAAGGAGGACGGGCTCACCGACGACTCCCTCGCGGAGCGGACCGCGTTCCCCTCGGACCGCTACTTCAAGGACGAGACGTACAAGCTGTCGCCGGAGTACCGGGCCCTGCTCGACGACGCGATCGCGTACGCGAGTGAGCGCGTCGAGCAGGCGGGCAGCCAGGGCAAGCGCGAGGCCCGCATCGCCTGGTGGTCGGCGATCGCGCTGCTCCGCTCCCTGGTGTCTTCCCCGCGCGCCGCCGCGCAGACCCTGCGGACCCGCTCGGCGGCGGCGATCGCCGCGTCGGCGGAGGAGGCCGACAAGCTGGGCGCCCCGCTCAACAGCGACGCGGCCGACAGCGACGCGATGGAGGGCATGGACGTCGCCCCGGGCGCGGAGACGACCGAGGACACCGGGGACCCGCGCTCCTACCTCGCCGAACTCGCCGCGATCGCGGAGCAGTTGGAGGGCCCGGCCAAGGACCTCAAACTCAAGGCGCTCATCAAGCACCTCAAGGCACTGCTCGCGGACGGCCACAACCCGATCGTGTTCTGCCGCTACATCCCGACGGCCGAGTACCTCGCCGCCCAGCTGGAGAACGACAAGGAGTCCGGCAGGCGCGGCCCGCTCGGCGCCAAGACCGTCGTGAAGGCGGTCACCGGCACGCTCTCCCCGCAGCAGCGCCTGGAGCGCATCGAGAAGCTGGCCGAGGAGGCCGGCGAGGACGCCGCCGCCCGTCGCGTCCTGATCGCCACGGACTGCCTGTCGGAGGGCGTCAACCTCCAGCACCACTTCGACGCCGTCGTCCACTACGACCTGGCCTGGAACCCGACCCGCCACGACCAGCGCGAGGGCCGCGTCGACCGCTACGGCCAGCGCAAGGACCAGGTCCGCGTCATCACCCTGTACGGCGACGACAACGGCATCGACGGCAAGGTCCTCGAAGTCCTCATCAAGAAGCACCGCCAGATCAAGAAGGACCTCGGCATCTCGGTCTCCGTCCCCGACGAACTGTCGACGGGCGTCACGGACGCGATCGTCGAGTGGCTGCTGATGCGGGGCCGCGAGGACCAGGACGCCCTGTTCAGCGCGGACGCGTTCAAGGTGAGCACGGCGAAGCTGGACAGCGACTGGAACTCGGCGGCCGAGCGCGAGAAGGCGTCGCGCTCACGGTTCGCGCAGCGGTCGGTGCGTCCGCAGGAGGTGGCCCGCGAGGTCGCGGCGGTCCGGGAGGCGCTGGGCGGTACGGGCGAGATCGACACGTTCGTACGGGAGTCGCTGGGCGCCCTCGGTGCCGTTCTCCGCGGCGACGGCGAGGACTTCACGGCCCAGGTCGGCGGCACACCCATCGGCCTGCGGGACGCGCTGGCGCCGGTGGTGGGCGCGGAGGCGATCGAGAAGGACCGCGCGATCCCGTTCCGCACGGACCCGGCGGTGGCGCGGGGCGAGGCGGCACTGGTGCGGACGGATCCGGTGGTCGGCGCCCTCGCCTCCCATGTCCTGAACGCCGCCCTGGACACCCAGGCCGACGGCGCCCGCCCGGCCCGCCGCTGCGGCGTGGTCACCACGGACGCGGTCGGCACCATGACCACCCTCCTCCTGGTCCGCTACCGCTTCCACCTCACACTCCCCTCCCGCAGCGGCGAGAAGCAGCTGGTCGCGGAGGACGCCCGCCTGATCGCCTTCGAGGGCTCCGCCAGGAAGGCGGAGTGGCTGCCGCCGGAGCGGGCACGGGACCTGCTCGACGCGACTGCGTCCGAGAGCACGGACCGCCACTACGCCGAACGCACGATGACCCGCCTGCTCACCCAACTCCCCGACGTCTACGGCCACCTGGAGACGTACGGCGAGGAACTGGCCGCAGAGCTGGACGCCTCCCACCGCCGGGTACGCCAGGCGTCCGGCGAGATCGTCCGAGGCCTCTCCGTCACCGTGCAGAAGCCCGCCGACATCCTCGGCGCGTACGTATACCTGCCCTCCGCCCCTGCCGCTGCTACGGCCACCGCCCCTGCCGCTCCTGGAGTGTCCGCCTGATGTCCGCCGTCACTCGCAACCAGGTGTTCACCGCAGTCCACACGGTCGGAGGGCTGCTGCCCGCCGACATGCTGGTCCGGATCTCCGAGGGCAAGGACGTCCCCGGCTCGAAGCCGGCCGACTACGGCCTGCCGTCCTCCCGCTCGGTCCGCGACGAGGCCGAACGCAGCTGGGAGTACCTGAAGCCGCTCTGGCGCGAGCTGCGCAAGCACCTGCCCGAGGACCGGGAAACGGGCGACCCGGCGGCCGACCCGACCGGCCGCGCCGGCACTGACTGGCTGGCCCCGCTCTGGCGGGAGCTGGGCTTCGGCCCGCTGACTCAGGTCGGGGCAGCAGGCATCCCCGCCGACTCGGACACGGAGAAGAAGTTCCCGGTCTCCCACCGCTGGCGGCACGCGCTGATCCACCAGACGCCCTGGAACGCCAACCTGGACAAGCGCCCCGGCGGCGCGGGCACGGTCCCGCCGCAGTCCATGCTCCAGGAGTGCCTGAACCGCACGGAGGCCCACCTGTGGGGCGTCCTCACGAACGGCCGCCAGGTCCGCCTGCTGCGTGACTCCAGCGCACTGGCCACGGCCTCGTACGTCGAGTTCGATCTCGAAGCGATCTTCGACGGCGAACTGTTCAGCGAGTTCGTGCTGCTGTACCGGGTGCTGCATGTGTCGCGGTTCGAGGTGGCGGAGGACGCGCCGCCGTCCGCGTGCCGACTGGAAAAGTGGCGCACGGAGGCCATCGCCTCCGGCACCCGCGCCCTGGACCAGCTCCGCAAGGGCGTCCAGGACGCGATCACCGCGCTGGGCACGGGCTTCCTGCGGCACCCGGAGAACACGGCCCTGCGCGAGGACGTCCGCCCGAAGCCCCTCCAGGCCGCGCTGCTGCGGCTCGTCTACCGCCTGCTGTTCGTCTTCGTGGCCGAGGACCGCGACGCCCTGCTGTCGCCGAAGGCGGACCCGCAGGCACGCGAGCGGTACGAGGCGTACTTCTCGTCGGCCCGCCTGCGCGCCCACGCGAGGAAGCGGCGGGGTACGGCCCACGGTGACCTGTACGAGGCCCTGCGCATCGTCCTCGACGCCCTCGGTGACGAGGCGGGCCGCCCCGAACTGGGCCTGCCCGGCCTCGGCGGCCTCTTCAACGACACGGACGCGGACGCCCCGCTGCGCGGCCTGAAGCTCTCCAACGAGGCGCTGCTGACGGCCGTACGGCACTTGTCGCAGGTGCGGGACGGCAGCTCGGGCCGCTGGCGGGCGATCGACTACCGGCACCTGGACGCGGAGGAGCTGGGCTCCGTCTACGAGTCCCTGCTGGAGCTGGAACCGAAGCACAGCACGGCCGACCGTACGTTCACGCTGGTCGAGGTGGCGGGCAACACCCGTAAGACGACGGGTAGTTACTACACCCCGTCCTCGCTCATCGAGTGCTTGCTGGACTCGACTCTGGACCCGGTGATACGGGACGCGGTGAAGAGGGGCGAGGAGGCGGCGTCGAAGTCGGGGGCGACCGACCCCGCGGACGCGATCGTGAACGAGCTGCTTTCGCTTACGGTGTGCGACCCGGCGTGCGGCTCGGGGCACTTCCTGGTTGCATCGGCGAGGCGCATCGCCAAGCAGGTGGCAGCGGTACGGGAGCGGAACCCCGAGCCGACTCTGGATGCGGTGCGCCATGCGCTGCACGAGGTCGTCGCCCGCTGCATCTACGGCGTGGACCTCAACCCAATGGCGGTGGAGCTGGCCAAGGTGTCGCTGTGGCTTGAGGCGTTGGAGCCCGGGAAGCCGCTCGGATTCCTTGACGCGCATGTGAAGCATGGCAACGGGTTGATCGGAGCAACGCCGAAGCTGCTGCGGGACGGGATTCCCGACGACGCGTTTATCGCCACCGAGGGCGACGACAAGAAGCACGCCAAGGCTCTGGAGAAGATCAACCAACAGGAACGGGTCGGACAGGGCAGCCTCTTCGATCTCGGCGACGAGGCGGTCCAGGTCGCCAACACCGTCTTCGCCAGTGGGCTTCGGTCCATCACGCTGGCTCAGGCGGAGGAGTTGGCGGACGTGCGCCGCCAAGAGGAGGCGTACGAGGAGTGGGCCGGCTCCTCGGCGTACCAGCGTGCCCGGCGTGTCGCCGACGCCTGGTGTGCGGCGTTCGTGTGGCTCAAGACGCCGGAGGCTCCGCGCGCGGTGACGCACTCGGTGTTCAAGGCGCTGGAGGACGCGAGTGGCGGTGGTGTCGCTGCGGAGACACAGGCCGAGATCAAGTGTCTGCGCGACCAGTACAGCTTCTTCCATTGGCACTTGGAATTCCCCGAGGTCTTCTCCGTCCCCGAGAATGGCCAGGGTGTGTCCCCTGCGACTGGCTGGGCTGGCGGCTTCGACTCCGTGGTCGGTAACCCGCCATGGGACAGCGTGGAGTTCCCCGAGCTGGAGTTCTTCGCCCACCGCGCGCCTGAGATCGCCAAGGCATCCCGTACGTCCGTGCGCAAGAAGATGATCGAAGCACTCAAGGACTCCCCGTACACGCTTCCGCTGCACCAGGAGTTCGAGGCCGGCAAACGGAAGGTGTACGCAGAGAGCCACTTCCTGCGGCATTCAGGGCGAGTTCCGTTGACTGGGCAGGGGAACCTGAATACCTATGCCGTCTTTACGGAGACAGACCGCATGCTGCTCGGGCCGAAGGGGCGGGCGGGAGTGATTGTACCGACGGGGATCGTGACGGACGCACGGACGCAGTACTTCTCGAAAGATCTGGTGCGGAGCGGGTCGATCGCCATGTTGTACGACTTCGAGAACCGCGCCGGCCTCTTCCCGGCCGTGGACTCCCGCATGAAGTTTAGCATTCTATCCGTCACCGGCCGACTTTTGCGTGAATCGACTGCACGGTTCGCATTCTTTCTCCATGACCCGACCGAATTGGATGATCCGGAGAAAGCCTTCGCGCTGACACCGGATGAGATTGAGCTCCTCAATCCGAACACCGGGACACTTCCGGTCTTCAGGTCCCGACGCGATGCCGAGATCACGCTGAGCATGTACCATCGCTTTCCCGTCATGATCAGGACGGCGCAGGCAAATGGAAACCCATGGGGCGTGTCATTCATGCAGGGTTTGTTTAACATCTCCCATGATTCTAGCCTGCTTCACTCCCGCGAGGCTCTGGAATCTGACGGCTGGACCCTTGACGGAAATATCTTCCGGAAGGGGAGAGATCAAATGCTCCCTCTATACGAGGGACGCATGGGACATCAGTACTCTCACCGCTTCGGCGACTCGAAAGGAGGCTCCGAGTCGACCACCACGCAACTGGAATCCGCTGAATACGTGGTGCAGCCGCAATATTGGACCTCGTCCGAAGACACTCATGTCCGGCATACACGTCGCCGCTTTGACTGCACAACCGGAATGCTTGGTCATCGACGTGTAGCGCGAAGCAATGACGAACGCACATGCATCGCCACAATCATCCCGTGGGGATCCGCTTCGTATGGATGGATTCTATCTGCCGGTCCCTCAGCGAATAATCTGGCCCTCCTTGAAGCCACCTTCAACTCCTTTCCTTACGACTACGCTTTGAGGAATAGCCTCAGCCAGCCCAGCATCCCAAAGGGTACCTCTGAGCAGATTCCAGTCCCGCCACCTGACGCTCTCACACGCTTCCGGGCATTCATTATCCCGCGAGTGCTTGAACTTACTTTCACTTCGTATGACCTTACTTCGTTCGGTCGCGACCTCGGCCACACCGGCCAACCTTTCCGTTGGGACGAAAATCGCCGCCAAGTGATCAGAGCCGAACTAGATGCCCTCTTCTTCCACCTCTACGGCATCTCCCGCGAGGACGCCGACTACATCCTCGACACCTTCCCCATCGTCCGCCGCAAAGACGAGGCCAAGTACGGCTCCTACCGCACCAAGGAATTGATCCTCGCCGAGTACGACCGAATGGCCGCCGCTGGTCTCACCCTCAACAACCCTTTGGTGGACGGCGAGAACTACACCTCCACCCTCACACCACCTCCGGGCCACGGCCCACGCCACCCTGCCTGACAGCTCTCGACGACCTGACCTGGCGAGTCACCCACTCGTGCATCAATCCACGTCCCAGGGGGACCATGAGCAACCCGCAGCAGCCCGATCGGCTTCCCTCGGACTACGAACTCGCGGCGTGGCAGGCCGTCCAGCAGTTCAAGGGCCGCCCGCTGTCGCGAGGGATGAGTATCGCCGGCGAGCAAGTCGCCAACGGCGTCACGGCCCTCGGCAAGCGTGCCGCGAAACAACTGGAGAACCACCCACGGGCCAAGTCGGCGGTCTCACGTGGACAGCAGGCCGTCGCCAAGGGCGCTCAAAAGGTCGGGGCTGGGGCGCGCGGAGCCGCCGACGCCCTCCCGGAGTGGAGCGGCACTGCCTTTCAGTCCGTGCGCCAGACCGTGGGGCGGGCCGCGCGTGCGGGCCTCTCGTCCAAGCGCGTGGTTGCGCTCCACACGAAGCGCGGGCACGACGTCGCCTCGCTGCGCGACGTGCGCCGCCTCGATCTCGAACAGGTCGACGCGGTGCGCGGACGGGCGGCGAGCTGGTACTACCCGGCTGCTGCAGCTCTCTCGGGAGCAAGTGCGGGGCTGGTGATCTCAGGTGGAGAGCTCGTCATCGCCGCCTCCGCCGGCGCTGCGGCAGCGCCTTCCGGGGGTGCGATCGCGGGCGCTTTCGCCGCCGATACCGCAGCTGTACTCGGACTCGCGTCCCGCGCCGTCGGCCATGTCTCGCTGTTCTACGGCTACGACCCCGAAGAGCCTGCCGAGAAACTCTTCGTGATGTCCGTAGTCAACGTCGGCACGGCGAGTTCGGCCACCGCCAAGAACGCCGCGATGGCCGACATCTCGCGGCTCACCCAGGCGCTCTTCCGCGGCAAGGCATGGGACGTTCTGAACGACGCGTTCGTCACCAAGGTCTCCCAGCAGTTCGCTAAAGCATTCGGATTTCGTCTCACCAAGAAGGGGCTCGGCAAGGCCGTACCCGCATTCGGGATCGTCATGGGAGGCGCCTTCAACTGGACCACTCTGGAAGGGATCGTCGATGCCGCCGACATGGCGTACCGACGACGGTTCCTCCTGGACAAGTACCCGCATCTCGCTGACGAGGAAAAATTCTCAGCGTTTCCCGACGGCGTCCAGGACGTCCCGGACGACGCCGACGAGAAGATCAGCCTGCTCGACGAGATTGCCGAGGCGGGCGGACCAGACCTCCACTGACCCGATGTCCCGGCGGCGAACGTCATCACGCGACCGCTGGGACGGGCACGGCTCCGGCCCCGGGCCACTAATCCACGAACGCGAGCGCTCCTCACACCTGACTGCGAAGCAAGGTCGCGTTACGCCCCTGGATTCGCACAGCGCACGACCTGCTCAGGTACACCTCCACCCTGACCACCCCCAGGCAAAAACCCCCGCCACCCGGCCTGACCCAACCGTCGTCGCTGCCCAAGCCAGGAGCCAGGATGGTCTCACCCACCTCCGAAGAAGACACCCGCAAGGTTCAGACGGCGGTCATCGGTCGGGCCGAGTCGGACTGGCCAGTGTTCCTGCCTTACGACCACGACGACTTCGACCGGTTCATGCGGGGCCGGACCCGCGACGACTTCTACTGCGGCGTCCTGCTCGGCGGCTGTGGCAAGAAGCTCACGCCCAAGCGGTACACCGAGAAGAAGTGCCACTTCGCCCACCGCCCGCCCGTCCACTGCCGCCGCACCGCAATGGGCGAGTCCAGCGCCGACCACCTCTACATTGGCCAGGCCCTGGCCGAATGGCTCGCCCGGCAGAACCACCGGAAAGCCAAGGCGTCGTACCGAACGGTCGGGGACAGGCCGGGCGGAACCGTGGACTTCCGGCTGTCCGGCGGGCGACAGTTCGTACGCGTACAGATGGCCCGGCTGGGCCTCCGGCAGTGGCGGCAGGAGGCGGAAGACCTCGCCAGGGGAGCCGACAGCGTCGAGTGGTTGTTCGGCCCGGACAGCATGCTCGCCTACGACCGGGTGGAGACCCACGGCTACGCAATTCGCGTCGAGTGCCGGACCGTCGGTGTCACGCGTGAGGTACGCGTCGGAACCCAGCTTCCGGGCGGCACCATCGAGTGGACGACGTTGTCCGAGTGCTCGATGACACGCGCGGGCATCGTCACGCCGAGCCTGGCGCACACACCCGAGGGCATCATGCCGCGTTCAGCCGAGGCAGCCACCACACCCGCCCAGGTCTCCTTCCGGCTGGCCGACGACACCGTGGCCTTCACCAGGGCCGCACCACGGAACGACGTATCCCCACCGGCCGGAACCACAGGGCGTGTCTACGACGCGGACATTCAGCCCATGGGCGCGGCAGTACTCCGGGCGCGCATCGTCCTTCCCTTGATCACTCCGGCCCCCAATCCGTCCAGGGTGTACCTCCTCGGGGACGGAGTGACGCTGACCCCTCTAGGCGTCGGCGCCACGAAAGAAGCCCCTGCCTGGCTCCTTCTTGCGAGCCGGGCGCGACGCCTCAACGCCCGGGAGGCTGCCGCCTGGAGCGGACTCAAGCCAGCGCTGCCGGAGTCGGCGGTGACCGGCCCCACCCAGACCGTCCGGCCCGCGCCGGCGCCCGCCGTGCCACGACCACGCCTCAGCGACCGCGAGATCGTCGCCTCCCTCCGGCAGAACCTGGAGCGCACCGCCCGCTCCCGTGGCCGAATCACCTGGCCCACGCTCGTCCGGGCGATGGGGGACGGCGCAGAGCCGATCACACCGGAACGCCGCCTCAAGCTCCTCGTGGCAATGGACTTCCCCCGTGCCCAGGACAGGCCAGTGCTGTCCTCGCTGCTCACCACCGACGGCGATGGACCGGCCCCCTTCTTCGCCGATGTGCTCACCGAACTGGGCTGGGCACCAGGCACATCCTCACAGGACGTTCATCGGATCCATCTGCACGAGCTGGAGCGGGCGTACCGGCTCTGTGGCGCGAGCCCGGCCGAGGCTTCGCCAGGCGGGAAAGTAGCGGAGACCCCGCCCGCGTCTCCACGTCATCCACAGGTGGTGCGAGAGCCTCAGAAGCCCCAAAATGCCCGCGGGCCGATCTCACCCGCCGGCCTTCCCACGCTTCAACTCGTACTCGCATTGCGTGAGCACCTCAGAGCACGCGCGAGGAACGGCGCCGCCGACGTGACCTGGCGTGAGCTCTCGGAGGCGACGGGGTTCGCCTTCCGACTTCTCTCGGACGAGCGGTGCGCCAATCTCCTGTTCCGCGTGGACGAGCCACTCCAGGACCGGGGCCTCATGTACGCGGCCCTTGTCGTGGCCGACGACGGCAAGCCACTGCCGTACTTCGCGACGATCCTTCAGCGGCATGGCCGCCCGGTACCGGGCCTCCCGAGCGAGGTGCACTGGGCCAGGCAACTGGAGGTGGGCCGAATCCGCGACGTGTACACGGACGCCGAGCGCCAGCGGAAGGCCGCCGAAACAGCACCGGCCGATGCCACAGCCCCTGTGGCTCCATCGGTCTCCGTACCCCAGGCCGACGTTTCCGAAGCCGCGGCCATCGGCACACTCACGGGGCTCCGCTGGCGATTCGACAGAGCCCGTCAGACCGGCGACCTCGCCGAAGCCAAGCAAGTCTGGCAGGCGGCGGGCAGGCTCTACGGTACGAAACTGACGCCTGAGAACCAGGCCGAGCACCGCAACCACCTGCGCGACATGAGCGAATGGGTCCGGGACCGCGAGAACGAGAACGTCCTGGCGGAACTCCGTCCTTTGCTCGACAACCTTTCACGGAGGGACGGAGGCGCAGCGGCCAGCACCCTTCGTGACGGCCTGAACAGGGCGAAGGAACTGAAGAGGAAGTACCGCGGCAAGCTGCCGGAGGACCTCCAAGCAGTCCTCCGCGCCTGCGGGGAACGACTCGACGAGCTGACCGCGTCGCTGAGTGAGGTGAGCGCCCATGATCCCAAGACGGACCGCGAGTCCCGGCCGAGCGGGGAGAAGCTCTCTGAACTCGCGGCCGTCGTGCGCACCGCACTGGAAGACGCCGCACGCGGTGGCACCACCACGACCTGGTCCGCCCTCCGGCACCGTCAGGGCGCCGAACTTCCGCACCTGCACCCGGACGACCAGGGGGAGGTACTGGTCCTCGCCGACGCGGACACCCCGATGAGCGAGCCGCTTCTCTCCGCTCTGGTGACCACGAACAACGGCGAGCAGCACCCGCTGTACCGGCACGTGGCCTACTCGCTCGGCCGAGAGCTGCCCGTGCCGCAGGACGAGTTGCACGCTCAGTGGCAGCTCGATGTCCTGAGGCTCTACGGCCTATGGAAGCACCGCTGACTTCGTTCAGGCGTCCGCCGTGTACCGCACGAGCAGCGTCCAGCCCTCGCGGCCGACCGTGAAGGGTCGGCACTCCAGGTACTTGGAGTCCCGCACGTGGATGGCCTGTTCGGTGACGGCGACCTCAACGCAGTCGTCCCCTGGCCACCGCTGTCTCACACAGGGCGTCCCTGCTGTACGCCGCATCGACCACAGGACCAGCAGACCGTCCTGAGCCTCTCGCGAGCCGGTCGGCGTACGGACCGTTCGCCGCCCGCCGTCACTTGGGCTGCGCGGGGAGTTCGCTGACGAAGGTCCCCACGCCCGGGTGCATCTGCGCGAGACCCGCAGTCCGTAGCTCCGTCAACACGCGTCGTGCGGTCATCTGTGCGATGCCGAACTCGCTTTGAATCGCCAGAACACCCGGCAACTGTGATCCGGGCGGATAGGTACCGTCCGCGATCCGCCCCTCAACGACGGCGTAGACCTGCTTCCAGCGTGGTACGTCCGGCTCCCATTCCATGCCCTGGACGCTAGGCGGACCTATCGGGATGGGCGAGACGAGTTCGCCAATATCGCCTAGCTACCCTAGCTAGCTAGGTCTACTCTATGCACAGAAGACCCCGGCGGCCTTGCAGGGCCCCGGGGCATGGCCACCAGCCTCTGAGGAGCTGATGACAGTGAGCATTATCCACATGTTCGTGCGATGGATCCTGGGCGTGTTCGCGCCCGGCACGGGAAGGCGCCGCACAGACGGGCGCGCCACCCGCCTGACCCCCGCGCGTACGCCGGAGGCGCCCCGCCCGCCTGCGCCGTGGCCTCCCCTGCGGCGGTCGCCGTACGGCATCGAGGAGCCGTTGCCCGGCGAGGCGACGGCCGTGGTCCGGCCGTATGTCGTTCTCGCTGAGCGGGAGTGTGAGCGGGCGCGGCAGCGGCAGCGTCGTGTCGCCATGGTTCTGGCGGCGGACTTCGGCATCGACCTTGACCTGCATGTGGTCGGCGCTGAGGCGGTGGCCCGGTGAGCGAGCAGAGCGAGCGTTCCGAGACGGCCCCGGGCGGGACGCGTGCGCCGGTGCGGATGTGTGTGCGCTGCTGCGCGATCACCGGTACGCCGGTCGTCGTCTCCGAGGTGCACCAGGGCTCCGGCCCCGGCTTCACGGTGTACGCGTGCCGGGACTGCGCCCCACACTTCCCGCGCGTGCCGGATGTGCTGTCACTGCCGCCCGCGTCCCGCCGCGGCGGTGGCGAGCGGTGATCGCCGGAACGCCTCCCGAACCGGGCAGGTCCCGCCTGACCATCAGCACCTACCGCCTCGATGGCGACGGGCGCCGGGTCGGCGTGGCGGAGCCGACCGCGTATGCCCCCGGTACGGGCACGCTCCCTCGGGTGGCCCCCGTGCCGCTGCCCGCGTTGCCGGACCGACCGCGACGGTCCACACGGCCGGTAGTGGCTCCCGCGGACGGGCCTTCGGGCGGCGTCCCGCGAGGCATGCGCCAGCGTTCCCGTCGGGATGGCGGGGCACGGACGACGGCTCCCAGAGCGTGACTCTGGGAGCCGTGCGCTGCACGACCAAGGGTGCTCAAATTATTACCCCTGCATGATATTGTGCAGGGGTAATGAACGGGAATGAGGGAGTGTATGCCCTTCAAGATCGTCGTGGTGGAACCAGCGAGGAACTGGTTGCACCGTCTCCGTCAAACCGACAGGGGCACGCTCGTCCAGATCACGCAGGCACTCAACGTTCTGCAGATCGAAGGCCCCGCTTTGGGGCGCCCTCTCGTTGACCGGATCACCGGCTCGGCGCTGCCGAACCTCAAGGAGCTACGGCCCGGCTCATCCGGAACCAGCTAGGTGAGACTGTTGTTCGTGTTCGATCCCGAGCGGAACGCTGTGATTCTGGTCGGCGGCGACAAGGCCGGCAACTGGTCCGGGTGGTACCGGACGGCGATCAAGGAAGCGGAAGAGGCGTACGCGGCGTACAGGGAGGAGTCATGAGCGTGAAGAAGCAGAGCACTGCGAACGCCGTCGACTGGGATGATCTCAAGGAAGAGTTCGGCTTCTCCCCGGAGGAGCAGAAGGAGATCGCACAGGGAACCGCCGCGCTCCTGTCCGAAGTGCGCGCTTACCGCCTCGCCGAGGTCCGCAAGCGCCAGCACATGACACAGACTGCGGTGGCCAAGATCCTCGGCGTCACCCAGGGACGCGTCTCGGCCATCGAGAAGGGTGCGCTCAGCCGCTCCGAGGTCGACACGCTTGCCGCCTACGTCGAAGCCCTCGGCGGAAAGCTCAAGCTCGTGGCCGACTTCGGCGATGAATCGCTTGTGCTGGGGTAAGTCACGATCAAGGCCCGGCGGCCGACACAGCGCCCGCACCGGACCCGTCCTCGGTCACCCGGTGCCCGGCCGTGCCGGTCTCCGGACAAGGGCCCACCGCCTCGCCTGCCCAACGGCCACGCGTCGAACACGCTGCCCCCCGCCGCTGACCAACCACGCAGAGGCCGAACGATGGTGCCGCCGGAGCCATGATCCGGCGGCACCATCGGCCCTCCGGACATCGAACGCCGGTAGACGCTCGGCCCCGGTCCGGCCTCAGCCCCGGCCGCACGAGCACGCTCCCGCCGGTGTCCCCGCCCGGGAGCGTGGCCGCCTACCGTGACACCGAGCCGCGAACGGAACGTTCGCGAAGCACACCGCGGTGCAGTCCGGATGGCAGGCACGGGGCACGGACGCGGCCCCCAGACAGTGATTCTGGGGGCCGCGTGCTGCCGCCAGGGTCTTGTCCCGCTTCATGGTGTAAGCGACCTTGCTCGACGTGTTCCGGTAAGCCGAGCGTCGGCCACCGCATGGGACACGGCTCCCGAGCCACGCAGCGGCTGACCTGCCGTCAGCGCCCTGCGCGGCCCCGAGCGGCGCCGTTGCTGCGATGGCCTGCGGATTCCGGCGCGTTGATCCGCTACACCAACTGGCGGGACGCCACCGCCGCCCAGAACCGGGTTCAGCTCAGGGCGTCGATGGCCTTCAAGATCAGGGCACGCGCATCAGCCCCGTACACGGCCAGTTCTGTGAGCCGGGCGAACGCCCGCAAGTACATGTCCAGTTCGCCCGGCGCCGTGACGGTCACCTTCGCGGCGAGCAACTCCACATGGATCCGCGAGTCGTCGAAGACCGTGAACTGCTCCAGCGGCCACATGACCGCCTCCCGCGTGGCCGTGGCCGGGATGATGCCGAGTGACATGGATGGCAAGGACATCGCGGCCAGCAGGTTGCCGAGCTGGCCGGCCATCACGTCCTGATCGCCTACCCGATGATGGAGGACGTTCTCCTCGACCAGCGTCGCGAAGCGGTGGTCTCCCTCGTGGATGACGCGGGCGCGGCGCATGCGGACCTCGACCGCGTCGGCCACGTCGTCCGGGGTGCCGCGGAAGCCCGCGATCGTGCGCATCAGCGCCGTCGCGTAGCCGGGTGTCTGAAGATAGCCGGGCACGACATGAGAGGCGTACACGCGGAAGTGGCGGGTGCGCTCGTACAGCTTGGCCGAGGACTCCGCCAACTGCTTCATACCCGTCCGCTGGAGCCGCTTCCACTGCAGGTACATGGAGTCGGCCTGCCGGTTGGCCGCGATGAGGTCGTCCGCCTGGTCGTGCGCGCCGCAGGCCGCACACCAGACGCGGATGTCGGCGTCGGCCGGCGCGGTGACAGCGTTCTCGATCCTCGACGACTTGGCGACGGACCAGCCCGCGAGACGGGCGAGCTCCTTGCCGGTGATGCCCGCGTCCAGGCGCAGCTCCCGCAGCCGGGCCGCGAGAGCCGCGCGTGCTTCCTGCACGCTGGACGTGGGAAAAGTGGACATGGACGGTTACTTGACCTCGTACTGGTGGTGAGGGGTGGCCCGTTCCCAGATCCGTTCGTATGCGGCCGCGTGCTGGGAGACCGTGCTGGGTTCGTCGCAGAGTTCCTTGCCGACCCATTCGCCGCCGCCGGAAAAGTGGTGGACGCGTATCAGTCGCCCGTCGAAGATCCACAAGTCGGTGCCCGGAACGAGCAGGTCCCACGCGCGGTGCCGTGGGAGCCAGCGCACCTCCTCGCCGGCTTCCACGTTGGCACGGGTCTGATAGTGCTCCCACGCGATGTAGTCGGTGACCGGCTCGGACACGATCCTGACGCGCCGCACGTGCACGCCGCGAGCGACAGCCTCCGCGATGTTCTGGTGGTAGGGACGCCACCAGGAACCCCGGTCGTCCCAGTCGACGCGCCGGCCGTCCTGCCAGGCTTCGAAGCGGGGGTTGGTGAAGTAGGCGTCCCTCATCTCCAGATGGGCGGCCGACTGCACGGTGTCGGCGAGGAGTTCAGCGAACTCCGGGATCGAGCTCATCGCACGCCTTCCTGATGATCGGGATCATACGGGCCGGGATCCTGATGACAGTCTCGCCGGACGGGATGGGCGCCCTCGCTGGGGACAACGCGTCGCATGTCGCGGTCGTCTCGTCGTCGGCCTGGTAGCTCTGGATCAGCAGATCGTCCGTGCTGGTGTCCACCCAGACTGTGGGGCATCCGTCCTCGTCTGTCTCGGGGTCGATCCCAACGAACTCAATGTTCATGGTGGCTGACTCTCCCGCGCTGGTTGGTTGCAGCGATTTACACCACCATCATGTGTAAGCGTCGCACGGTCAAGAGCACATCTCACTCATGACCAGCAGCTTCAAACTGCCATGTAATTCGGTGCAATATCGTGGCCTGGCCGAGGAGGGTTTCCTACGGTCGGGGCAGACGACGGAACCCGGCAGCCGCCCGAACGGCCCCGGGCATGGCCGACTGTGAAGGAGTCGACGTGCCGAACTGTGCCGCCCGCACATCCGCTGCGGCAGACCTCGACGATCCGCCGGACATCACCACCATGCGCTCCACCGCCGACCGGATCCTCGCCTTCGACGCGCAGCCCATCGCTCCCAAGGACCTTGAGACGTTCCGGATCTGCATGCGCGGACAGATCGAATTACTCATCCCCGCCGTCCAGGGCCTGGCCGCCAGGTTCCCGAAAGGGGACATCCCGCGCGAGTGCGCCCTGGCCGGTGCGCGTGAAGCAAGCATGCGGCTCCGGCTGGATGTCGGCGGCAGCAGCCCCGTGCGCATGTCCGTGTCGATGAAGCTGGCCCGCTCCGTGGTCGCCCTGTGCGACCACTACGAGAACCTCGGCGGCCGGTGACCCTCCCCGCCTCGTGACACCCCTGCATGCCCGCCCCGGCTCCCCACCCCTGGACAGGTCGAGCAGCCGGGGCGGGTTGCACCACACAGCACGGCAACGACACCCCAGAAGGGCAGGTCAATGACCGTCACACTCGAACAGCCCGCCAGGACGCTCACGCGGGACCCGAAGGAACTCCTCAACGCGGTCGCTCCGCACATCACCGAGTTGACCGTCAACGTGTTCGACTCCGGCATGAGCCTGTGGGACCGCGAGGTCTCCCTGCTCCTGCGCGACCACACCATGGTCCGCGACATGGCCGAACGGATCCTCGGCAACGCCGTCATGTACGTCATGGGCTCCATCGAGAACCCCGACGTCCACCTGGGCGTCGGCAAGCTCGTCGACATCGGCGTCCACCAGCTCATCCTCGACACACCCGTCTGGTGGGGCATCTGCCGCCTGTACAACGGCGGCCGGTTCAAGCACCACGCGCCGTTCATCGAGCGCCGCCGCGACGGTCTGTGCCTGCGCACCGGCGACTTCCTCCGCTCCCAGGGCTGGGCGATCGACGAGGAGCTATGGTCCGTCGACGGCACGGACTGCTCGCCGTGCGACGACAAGGTCCCCGACAGCCACTGATCCCGGCCGCTACAGTCGCCCCCGCCCTCACGGCTCCCCGAGGGCGGGGCCCCGCATCCCGACGACCAGAGGAACAGCTGTGCCCGTGCCGCACGACATCGCCGCCGAGACCGAACTGTGGGACGCGTACGCCGAGTCCGCGTTCAAGGACGACGCCGAGCCGTCGTTCTGCTGGACCCAGTACGCCGGCCACGGCCCCGGCCCCGAACTCCTCGGCAACCCGGAGACCGTGCTGGAGATCGGATGCGGCACCGGCCGCGCCCTCGCCCACCTCGCACGACAAGGCGTCAAGGCCACCGGGGTCGACCTGTCGCCGCGCATGGTCGCGCTCGCGGGCGAGAAGTGGGCGCCGCTCGGGGTGCGGATCGAACCGGGAGAGATCCTCGATTGGCTCGCCGCCGACGAGGGGCGGTACGACGCCGTGTACTCCGTCTTCGGCGCGGCCTGGTTCACCGACCCGTCCCGCCTCTTCCCCCTCGTCCACCAGCACCTCGTCCCGGGCGGCGTCTTCGTGTTCTCCCAGCCGCCGGCCATCCCGGGCGCCTACGGGCCGCAGGGCATGTACAAGGGCGGGTTCGCGGGGAAGGCCATGTTCACGTACCGGTACAGCTACAAGCCCGCAGTGTGGGAGCGGCACCTGCTCCAGGCCGGTTTCACGTCCGCTGAGGCGACGGTGGTGGATGCCCCGAAAGCCGGGCACATCGGCACGCTCGTCGTCCAGGCCCGCGCCTGACAGTCGCGTCACGGCCCCGGCCCGCATCCTCCGTAGCCGACCGGGACCACCTCATGGCCCACGGAACGCCCCTGGCCGGTGGCTACGGGGTGACGTTGGGGTGTTCGGGTCTGCCGGTGCCCGGTCAGAACAGTGCCAGGCCCTCGCCGTTGGTGTCCGCTATGACCGGCCGGGGCTGGGCGGGGAGGTCGTCCACGCGGTCGGGGCCGGCCGCGGCTGCCACGGCGGGGGCCGTCTCGGCCAACCAGACGCGGAACCGCTCGACGGCTTCGCGGTAGGGGACGTGCGCCAGGACACGGTGCTCGCCGGAGGGGCAGCAGTCGACGACGACCGTGAGCAGGCAGGAACGGGGCGCGTTCTGACTGCCCGTCCAGGACACGCGCAGGACACCGCACGGCGTGCGCCCGCGGGAGGCTCGGTGGGTCGGGCGCAGCGATCGGCAGGCTACGTGAGCGGTCCATGCGGCGAGGTGCGGCAGGGGCAGGGTCGTGCGGGCGCGGCAGCCGGGGCAGCGGTGCCAGTGGCGGAGCCAGTCGTCGGTGTCGGTGTGGAAGAGGCGGGTGTAGCGGTTCGCCACGCGGATGTCGTTGCTGTACAGGTGGTCGGGACGTTCGAGTGTGTTGCAGGACTGGCAGACGGGGGCGCGGACGTAGCCGTGTTCGTGGCAGTGGTCGAGGACTGCGGCGGGCGCGGTGCGGCAGACGGCGCACGCCCACCCGGCCACCTTGCGGGAGGTGCCCGGCTTCTTGCTGAGCACCGAGTACAACTGGCCTTCCAGCTCCGCGTTGTACGGGCGCGGTGTGGCGGTGGGGCCCTCAGGGCTCGTGGTCCGCCGACCGTCGGCGTCTTGCCGACCGTCGGCGTCTCGGGCCTGCCGGGGGTGGGAGGGCGGCTCGGTGGCGGCTGTGCCTGCCCGGCGGGTCCGCGCGGCTTGCTCCCACCGCGCTTCGGCGTGCTCGGCCGCGTCCAGCAGCCTGACCACGGCGCGCGGCAGCCACCACGTCCGCTGCGTCCCGTCGCGGGTCTGCTCCACGAGCAACTGTCGCCAGTCGATCCCCGCGAGATGGTGCGGTCGGCCGACTTCACGTCGTGCTGCCCGCTCGGGGCTGCCCGGCTCCCGCAGTTCACCCGTGATGCGCCGGCGCCAACGCAGCGGCCTCTCCTCGTCGCCCTCCTGCCCCGGCGCCCCGCGAAACGGACCGATGCGGACCAGGTCCCGCCGGTCCACCCCCACCGCGTTCAGTTCCACGGCCGCCCGGCGCACCTCACCCTCCGGGACACTCCACCGACCGCCGCTCACCCTCACCGTCGCCACCGCATGGCCGCCGAGCAGGACGTACCCCGTCCGGGCATGGGCGGGAGGGCAGGTGAGTGCCCCAGAAGCCGTCGGCACAGCACTGTCGGCTGTCAGATCGACCCACAGAGCGTCCGCGGCACCGAGGGCGATCAGGCCGTCCGTGCGACCGGGCATGACACGCTCCGACATACCGACAGGCTATCGGCGCCGACGCGGCCACGGGCTTCCAGGCGCGGACCGCCAGGGCGTGGGGTCTCGAAGGAGTGCTGACCAAGGTCGCGGACCTTCCCCGGGATAGCGAGTACCCGGTGACTCGCCGCCGGCTGAGGGGCGTTGATCCTGCGGCAACTTCCTTCAGTGCGTACCTGCATTGCTTCTCTGCCGGCCACCTGGATCGCACGCCGGAAGTTACCCGACCTCACCGGACGATGGGAGCGCCACGTCGTACTCCGGCATCATGACCCCATGACGAACGGGGTGGATGTGCGCGCGGCGGCGGCCGAGTTCGACCGGACGGCGGTAGCGGACGTCGAGTCGGCGGCCGAGGACGAGCGCAAGCAGGTGCTGGCCCAGTTTCCGTTGGAGGAGTGGGCGGAGCTGCCTCTGGAGCGCTACGCCCTCGGGCAGGCCTCGCCGCCCGGGTCGGGGCCGACCTACTGCCGGCTCATGGAGTTCGGCACTCCCCACCTGGGCAGCATCAAGGGCGGCAGTGCCGCGAAGCACATCATGTACCACCACAACTCCGGCGAATGGCGGCTGGCCGCTCCGCTGAGGGGTATGGAGCCGCAGGCCGCCTGGGTGGAACTGCGCGGACAGTTCGTGCGGGCCTTCGACGCCGTCGGGGCGGGAGACTTCGAGGCCTTGGACGACCTCGAAGTGCTGCGCTACGGACCGGCACTGGTGACGAAGACCCTGGCGACCTACTTCCCCGAGCACTTTCTGCCGATCTACGCGGGGGAACACCTACGCCGTTTCGTCGCCCTGCTGTTGGGCGACGCGGACCAGGGCGACGCCTCGGCCTGGCGCATCAATCGCCGCCTGCTCAAACTCGTCCAAGTACAGCCTGAGTTCAAAGGTTGGACCAGGCATGAAGTGATGCGTTTCCTGTACGAGCACTTCGACCCTCGGCCCCGGCAACGCACCATCTGGAAGATCGCCCCCGGTGAGCGCGGCCGTCTGTGGGAGGAATGCCGGGACGGTGGGTTCATCTGCGTCGGGTGGGACGAGCCCGGCGATCTCGGCCAGTACCAGAGCGACACCGAACTGAAGCAGGCCCTGGACGCCCACTGGCCGCGCAGCAGCGGGGGCAGCCTGACCCTCGCCCGCCGATTGTTGGCCTTCCGGGACCTGGAGGCGGGAGACCGGGTCGTCGCCAACCGCGGGACGGACGAAATCCTGGCCACCGGCAGGGTCGACGGGAGTTACCACTACGACCCGGACCGCCCGGAGTTCCATCACGTCGTCCCGGTGGTCTGGGACCTCTCGCACGCGCAGAAACTGTCGAAGCCCCAGCACGGGTGGCGGTCCACCTTCGCCAAGGTCGACCCGGCCCTCTTCGCCAGGTTCACCGCGCACGACGCCGGCTCCGGCTCCGACTCCGTCCCGGGTACGGGGCAGGTACAGACGACCGCGCCGGTCGCGCTGCCCGAGGACGTACAGGCCGTACTGGACGCGCTGGACCGCAAGGGGCAGGTGATCCTGCACGGGCCGCCCGGCACGGGCAAGACCCGGCTCGCCCTCGCCGCCGCCCTCGCCCTGCACGGCCGCGCGGACGTGCTCGGCGGCGACGCCGGGCAACGCGCCGAAGCGCAGGCCGAGATGCTGCACGGCGACCGCGTCCGACTGGTCACCTTCCATCCCTCGTACGGCTACGAGGACTTCGTCGAGGGCTTCAAGCCGGACCTGAGCGTCACCGGCCCGGGGCTCACCCTCGCGCTCACGGACGGCCTTTTCCACACCTTGTGCAGCCGGGCCGCCGCCCACCCAGACCAGACGTTCCTGCTGGTCGTCGACGAGATCAACCGCGGTGACCTGCCTCGGATCTTCGGCGAGTTGATCACGCTCCTCGAACTCGACAAACGGAACCTGCCGGTCGCCCTGCCCGTCAGCAGGCGCCGCTTCTCCGTACCGCCGAACGTCCGGGTCATCGGCACGATGAACACCGCCGACCGAAGCATCAGCCATCTGGACGCCGCGGTCCGACGCCGCTTCGCGTTCCTGCCCGTGGGCCCGGACCCGGACGCCGTCTCCGGGACCGTGGGTCCCCTGGACCTGGCCGCGTTCTTCGAGTCCCTCAACACCCGCATCGCCCGCCACCTCGACGCAGACCACCAGATCGGACACGCCTACCTGCTGCGGGACGGTGAGCCGATCGCCACCGAGGAGGATCTGGCCGCGGCCCTCCACCACGAGGTGATCCCGCTCCTGGAGGACTACTGCCTCGGCAGGGCGGACCTGCTGCACCGCATCCTCGGCGGACTGGTCGACGCCGAGACCGGACGTCCGCTCCTCATGCCCCCGCAGGACCTGGCGGACGCGCTGGCGACCGAGTTCACCAGCGGCGTCATCAGCCCGGATGCCTGACCGCACCCCGGTCCGGCTCGGCGAGTACGAGTCCGCCCCTCTGGAGACCGGTCAGCTCACTTCCCGGGACGTCGACCGCCTGCACGCCCTCCAGGCGCGGGGCTGTCTCACTCTGACCAGGGAACGCACCGGGTGGCGGCTCCAGGCCGACGCGACCGTCGGAGTCCTGGTCCTGGACCGTGTCCGCGTGGTGATCACACCTAAGTTCGCCATTCCGGGCGAGCAGCTCATGAGCTGGCTCGCCTACGCCCTCGGCACGCCCGTCCCGGCAACGGCCAGGCGGTGGGCCACCGGCCCCGACGGTTATGCCGACCTGGTCGCCGCCGCTCTGCTCGACCAGTGCGAGCGGCTGCTGCGCGAGGGGCTCCGCCGGGACTACGTACGCCGCAGGAGCGTCGAACCAGTGCTCCGGGGGCGGCTGGACATCGCCGCCCAGGCCACCCGCCGCTACGGGCAACTGGACCAGCTCCACGTCCGCACCTTCGACCGGGAGGCGGACATCCCAGACAACCGCGTCCTGGGAAGCGCGCTGAAGGCAGCACTCGGCATGACCGTCAGTCCCGACCTCGCGCGCGCCCTGCACGGCGCCGCCGGCGCGTTTCCGCACGCCCCGACCCCGGCCGCGGCGCTCCGCGCCCTGGACCGCACCCACTACACCCGCCTCAACGCCCGCTACCGGCCCGCCCACACCTGGGCCCGCCTGCTGCTGCGCGGTGGCGGCGTGACCGACCTGCTCACGGACCAGGGCACCACGGCGGAGGGTCTCCTGCTCGCCATGCCCGCGCTCTGGGAAGCCGTCGTCCGCCGTCTCGGCACCGAGGCCGTCGGCCCGCACGGCGGCCACGCCGTACCCGGTGGAAGCGGCGTCGGCATCACGGTCCACGGAGACCGGGGCAACGCCTCGACCTTCCGCCCTGATCTCCTACTCAGCCTTCCAGCACTTCCAGGCCACGACACGGCGCATCGCACGCTGCTGCCCGTGGACGCCAAGTACAAGCGCTACGACCACCACGGCGTGAGCGCGGCCGACGTCCACCAGCTCCTCACCTACAGCAGCGGCTACGCGTCCGCTGATGCCCCTACGGCCGTCATCGTCCATCCCCAGACGGGCCGTCACGACCGGCGAACCCTCCATGTGCGTGGCCCCAACGGCTTGTTGGGCACCATCGCCGTCCTCGGTGTCGACACCCGCACCACGCCCGAGCAGGCGACGGCCTGGATCGGCTCAGTACTGCGCTGACCACGCCACGCCCCCGGTCGGTGACGGCCGCCGCGGGTGACGCCGTACTACGGGACCGTCGGCTCGGCGGAGCGGCGGCCGAGCACAGTTCCTATTCCCTGCTGGATACTCGAACACGCGTACACGCATTCACCGTCCAGCAATCCATGCAAGTCCGTTGACGACGCTAACAGGCTTCCGTCATGCTCGGATTGCCAACGGCTCACCGGCCCCTCGCGTCGCCTCGGGGCACGCCCGCCGCAGCCACCAGAGCGCCCAAGGGAGCCCAGCCATGAACGACACCAGCCTCCGTGCCCTGCTCTGACCGCCGCCACGCCTGAAGACACCGCCGTTCCCGTTCACGTGAGGAGCAGCACCATGGACGCCCGCCGCTACCGCATGGTGGTCACCAGTCGGACCGACTACGTGCGGACCGGTGCTCTGGTCGATGAGCAGCTGCGCCACTGGCTCGCCGGACCACCCAAGCGGTACAACGTCGACGCGTTCGCCGAGGGCCGCAACGAGATAGCCCGCGGAGTGACCCTCGACCACGACTCCGTCACGGCTGCCACCGGCACCTACGGACGATGGCGGCTCCGGGAGACCGCGCCCGGCGGCACCTGGCAGACCACCGTCGTGACGCGGCAGATCGCCGACGAGCCGACCTGGGTCCAGCTCGACGTCGAGCACCTCCCCGACGACGCCGACGCGGCCCCCGTGCCCGCCAAGACACCCCGGCTCGCGAAGCACCTGCTGGAGGCACTCGACGCGCACGACGGTCTGGCGGACGTGACGGCCATACCCCAAGTCGTCGAGGCGGAGGACGTCGAGGCGGTGATAGACGAACTGTGCGACGCCGACCGGCGCCTTCCCATCGTCATGGCGAGCACACCGTACGACGTCGACTTCGACGCCTGGCTGGAGGAGACCGTCGACCCTCTCGTCCGTCCCCTGGTGGGGCTGGCGATCCTTTACGTACTCACCCCGGGAGCCGAGTCGGTCTTCAACCGGGCGTTGGAGCACCACCGCGTGTACAACGGAGGGGTCCGCACCTACCTGCCCGGCGTCGACCCCGCCTGGCCCGCCGACGGCCAGCGGCACCGTGTGATGTCGAAGCGGCTGATCACCGAGAACCCCCGGCTCGCCACACGCCTGCTGAACCAACTTCCCCAGGGACTCGCCACCCGCCTGCCCCTGCCCGACGCCCTGGATTCCGTGCCTCTCATGCGCACTCGGGCCAGGGACGGGGTCGGAGCCTCCGAACAGGAACGGTTGCGCGACGAGAACGACGCCCTGCACGAGATCCTGGAGGAGGCGGCACGCGAACAGCGGGTCAGAGCCGACGAGATCCGTGACCTCAAGCGGGAACTGCGTCAGGCGGAGGACAACGAGGCACAGGTCGTCGTCGACTACGACGAGCAGTACAAGGAACTCCATCGAGCCAAGGCACAGATAAGGGAACTACAGAGAGAACTCCTGAAACTGGGCGCCGCCGAGCAGGCGTACGCACCGGTGGACCCCTCGGTGAACGCACCCACCTCCTTCGCCGAGATCCTGGACCGGATGGACGACATGCGACACGTCCACTTCAGCGGCCGACGCAAGTACTCCCTGGAACTCGACGACCAGGCCTACGGGTCGTCCTGGGTCCGAATGGCCTGGGACGCGCTGCTGGCGCTCCAGGACTTCGCGGAAGCCGTCGCGAGCGGCAGGGCGAACAGCGACTTCAAGCAGTGGTGCGCGGACGCGCCCGAGGGAGCGCACGTCATCTCACCCCGCAAGATCGTCAGGGACGAATCGAAGTCAGTGAAAACGAACGGCGACTGGAGTCGGGCACGCACGTTCCCCGTGCCCCGCCACGTCCATCCGGACGGCAAGGTCTTCATGGGGGCCCACGTGCGGATCGGCGGAGGCAACACCGTCGCGCCGCGCCTGCACTACTACGACGGCTCCTGTACCGATCACGGAATCCACGTCGGCTACATGGGTCCGCATCTGACCAACACCCTGACCTGAGGCCCCCCGCACAACGATCGCCGGACCGCGGCCCGCCAGTCCGGATCCAGTCGACACGAGTCCGGGACCGGACCGGTCCGTACCCGAGGAGCACTGCGCACGTGAACCCTTACAACTCTCCTGCCCCGCCCCGCCCTTGGTGGCGCACCACCCCCGCCGTGCTCGGCATCCTCGCCCTCGTCGCGGTGCTCGGCGCGTTCAGCTTCGGTCTCGGCTTCGTCGCGATGATCGCCGCCATGATGGCGGTCTGGGTGCTGCCGAAGTGGCGCTGGTTCGCAAAACTGGGCGCGACGTTCGGAGCCTTCGTCCTGTTGTCGGTCGGCGCGGGGCTGGGCGGGCAGCTCGACGAGAGTGCCACGAAGCAGCCCGAGGCCAAGGCACGGGACGACGGCGGGGTGAGCGTCGAGGCCGCCTCGTCCTCGTCCCCGTCCCCGTCCCCGTCCCGGGCAAACGTCGTCAAGGCCGCCGACTACACCGGGAAGCCACTGAACGAGGCGGAGAGGCTGGCACGTTCCGCAGGCTTCACGACTGCGCGCCACGACGCGGCCGAGGACGACCGCTCGATCATCATGCGGTCCCTGTGGACGGTGTGTTTCCAGAAAGCCGACACAGCCGCGAAGATCATCGACTTCGCGGCCGTCAAGAGCGGCGAACCCTGCCCCGAGAAGGACGGCGGCCCGCTCCCGTGGCCGAAGATGCCGGACGTGGTCGGCGCCACCTACACCTCGGCCACCAAGGATCTGAAGCAGGCCGGCATCGACCTCGACGGCGTCACGCTCGACGACGTCTACCTCGACATCGACACACCCACCGCCGAGGAGGCCGCTGAGGACGGCGACGAGTGGCGGGTGTGCTTCCAGTCCCCGGACGAGGGAACCAAGGTCACCTCCACCACCACGGTCAGCCTCGACCTGGGCCGGTGGACCGACGCCGACCTCGTCCAGGAGTGCCCGAGCGCGAAGGACACGACCTACCACATCCCGGCCAACGATCCCGACTACGAGAGTGACAACAGCACCAGCGAGAACAACGGTTCGACAGGCGGCAGTTCCTCGTCGTCCTCCTCGTCCTCGTCCGGCGGCTCCACCGGCGGCGGCAGCGTCGGCACGGTCCACCCCGGCTCGTTCTGTTCTCCGCAGGGAGCGACCGGCGTCACCAAGGCGGGAACCCCCATGGTCTGCGGCCCCGGATCCGACGGCCGCAACCGCTGGCGCTCCTCCTGACCCGACACAGCCTCGGTCAATCCCAGCCGGTCAGTCTGGCGCACTCCACCACCGGGCGGCTTCAGGACATGCACACCGGCAAGCTGCCACCTCACAAGGCGAGGAGCACTGGGTAGCCCGCTGTGCGGTTGACCTCGCACAACGATGGGCCGCCCGGACAGGCAACAGCTCCGCTGTCACCTTTCCGGGCGGCCCACTTCACGGAAGGACTCGAACCGCAGCCCCTGCTCCAAGTTCCTCAGCGGGTGAGCTGCACGTTCGGCTCCTCGTCCGCGAGGGCCGAGCCGCCGATGTCGGCGTGTCGGCCGTCGGCGACCCCCTGCCAGTACCCGGTGCCCTTGAACTTCGTCGGACGCGTCGTGTTCAGCTTCGGGTATTGCGCGGCGAGGCGCGCCTCGACGAAGGTCGTACGGTCGGCGAGCACCAGGGCCACACTGCGCCCGCTCACCCCCTCCTCGTCCGCACCGGCCTCCTCCTCGGCGGCCGCCCTCGCGGCCTGCTGTGCGGCACCGATCCGCGCGGTCACCTCGCGGATGAAGCCGAGCATCCAGGAACGCTTGTAGGCGCGAGCGTCCTCGGTCTCCGGGCGATGCAGGCGGTCCGCACGGTCCGCGCCCTCCAGCATCTGCAGGCGCAGGCTCGCGAACAGCACCTCGGTGGCCTGGATGTCGGTCTCGAAACCGAAGAGGTGGACGCGGTGGCGGTTGTCCTTGCCGCCGGGGTAAACGGATCGGCAGCGCATCTCGTAGCCGATTCTGGCGAGCAGCCTGCGCCCCTCCTTGACGTAGGGCGGGTGGAGATCGACGATCCGGTCCACCGGCCGCTCCGCCTCGGTCACGTCGGCGTCGAGCATGGCCTGCTCGATGCCGTACTTGGCCATGAGCTCGTAGGCCTTGTCCAGGTAGGCGCGGGCCTCGTCCGCGGTGGCTGCCGGGTTCTCCGCCTTCAGCAGTAGCGCCCTGACCTTGTTGAGCAGTGCTTCGGGCAGCCCGTCGCGCGCGGGCCGGGCGTCGGACCCGGACGTGCCGGAGCCGGACGACGTACGGTCGTCGGCGCGTGTCCGGGCGTCCGCCGCGTCGTCCTCGTCCGCGCCGTCGTCGTCCTCCCGGGCGATCAGGTCCGCCAGGTCCTCCGGGTCCGGCACCAGCGCCGACAGCTCCCCGAGCGCCCAGCGCCGCCAGGCCGCGGTCTCGTCCTCCCGGACCCGTGCCCGCACCGAGCGAAGCCGCTGGAAACTCCCGTCGGTATCCCGTATCAGGAACTCCAACCGGGCGTGGCCGAGTTGGGAGACAGCCAGCAGCGCGCACAGGTCGAAGGCGCTGTCCGGGGCGTAGTCGATCTCGATGCCGGGTTCGGGGTACCACTCCTCGTGCTCGTCCGCCGGGGGCCCGAACAGGTCGGAGAGAAGGTTCCTCTGGAGGCCCGCGCCGGTCCTGACCCGGACGACGGGCGTCGACGGCTTCCCGGAGAAGGCCAGCGCGGCCGCCCTCTCCTCCCTGGAGGTGACGATGCGGTACCAGACGGGGACCGTACCCAGCATGCCGTGCCAGGTTGTCTCGCCCAGCAGATGACGGGCCCGCGCCTGCTGTTGGACGTCCTCGCTCAGCCGTTCGTCCCGCCATCCCTCCTCGCCCGGCTGCTCCTGCGCGTCGAGGAACGCGTCCAGGTAGTCGGCGGCGGAGCGCCGCGCGCCGTGCCTGCTGTCGCCGAGCAGTGCTCGCTCGCACGCAGAGAGGGCGTCGACGACCGGCTGGAGTACGAGCGACATGTATCTCTTGACCGCTTCGGACAGCTCCGCGAGGAACGCCCGGGTGGCCTCCGATCCCGTGGCCTGATGTCTGCGACGCCACGCTTCGAGCTGTTCGACGCCTGCCTGCTGCTCGGCCAGCCACATCAAGTGCCACGCGCTCTGGAGGTGTTCCTCCCGCAACAGCACCGCGTCCTGGACCGCGGCGGCCGTGCCGGGCGCGTCGAGCACTGCCTGTGCCAGCAGCCTCAGCGGCTCCGGCTCAGCGGCGAAGAACTCGGTGGGCGTGAGGAGGTGTCTGCCATGTCGACGCGGCGCCCACTCAGGACAGTCGACGTCGCCCACGCCCGGGATGTCCGCCGACCATCGCACCCGCCATCCCGCGCGGGCATGCGAGAGGTTGTCAGTGGCAGGCTGGCTCCGCCTCCACCACCACAGCAGCATCTCCTCCCAGCCCTGAGCGTTCCAGGACCACAGGGCCGGTTCACCGCTCGCCGCGAGTCGGGACCTGAGTTCTCGTACCGCGCTCTCCAGCTCGTGGAGGTGTCCCCCGGGGATCAGCCTCTCCAGCCATCGGACGGAGTCCCCCACGGGCTGGGCCCGTGCCTCGTCGGCCGCCAACCGTGCGACCGTCACCGCCGCCACCAGCGTGAGGTCACCCAGATCGCTGGGAAGCAACCTGTACAGCCTCGGGCCGGCGGTCTCTAACACGTTGGCGAGGTTGCCGGCCCTGATCTCCAACCAGTGCGCGCGTCTCTGCCGGAACTTCTTCTCCGACAGGCCGTCCGTACCGCTCACTGTCATGTGATCCCCTCCCGGATGCGAAAGGACATCCTAGGAAGCCGGGCGATGGCCGGGAGGAGCCGGGCTGTCAGTGTGGGCCAGTACTCTGCAGGCAAGATCGGACCAATGGGTGTGAGGGGGGATTTCCATGGCCGACGAGTATCCGGAGTTCCGGCTAAGGCTGCCGAACGGTGACGGGATCGACCGGGCGCGGGGAGTACTGCTGGACGAGACGGGCACGAACGGGAGCAGGAAGTTTCTGGTACGGGCCGGTTCCCCCGCGCGCGACCATGTGATGCCCTCGTTGGCCACGCACTTCAAGAGCCCGTTCAAGCGGCGGGAGGAGCTCAAGGCCCAGGGCGTGCTGGTTCCCTCCACGCGCTGGCCGGGGTGGCTGGAGCTGACCGAGGACGTGGAATGCGGCTCGCCCTCCTTCGCCGCCGTGCTCCTGGTGGGTGCCCCGCGCAATGGGTGGGAGGAGTGGCGGACCGTGGACGGCGCGCCCCTGTCCGACTACATGTCGGGCGTGTGGGCGGGCCCCAACCGACCCTGGCTGGTGCGTGGTTCGAACGTGACGGGGCTGGATCTGGTCCAGCGTCTGTGGCTCCCGGAGGGACGGGTCACGCTCGCCGCCCCCCGCCTCCGCCAGGGCGTCCAGCAGGGCATCAGCAAGGAACATCTGCGCGCCCTGGTCGAGGAGGACTACGAGTCGACGGCCACGTACAGCCAGAAGCAGCAGCTCGTCGAGGACCTGCACGCCTTCCTCTCCCGGATGAAGCCGGGCGACACCGTGTGCACCATCTCCGGCGGACAGTTGTACGTCGGGGAGATCACCGGTGAGGCGGAGCAGCGGGAGTCCGAGGACCGGCGCTCCAACCTGCGTCGGCCGGTGGAGTGGGAGCCGGCCGGGCACGCGTACGACGATCTGCCGGAGGAACTCCAACAGAAGCTCTCCGTCCAGCACGACGTCGTCGACCTGACCTCGGTCCAGGCCCACATCGAGGGCCTCGGCCTGACCGACGAGGAACTGTTCGAGGAGGCGGAAGCCATAGAGCGGGATCCGAGCGTGGAGATTCCCGCGCTCACCGCCCGCCGAGAGCTGGAGCTGCCCGAGCCCACCGACGAACTGGCCGCTGACCTCCTCGTGCACGACGCCGAGTGGCTGCGCGAGGTGCGCGACCTGCTGTGGGACGAGCGGCAGTTGGTGCTGTACGGGCCGCCCGGCACCGGCAAGACCTACCTCGCGCTGAAGCTCGCCGAGTTCCTCGGCGGCGGGCCCGAGCAGGTGAAGCTCGTGCAGTTCCACCCGTCGTACGCCTACGAGGACTTCTTCGAGGGCTTCCGGCCCCAGGAGGATCCGCAGACGCGAGAGGTCGCCTTCCGGCTCACGGCGGGTCCGCTGCGCGAACTCGCCGACCTGGCCTCCCGTGAGGGCAACCGGCACATCCCGCACTTCCTGATCATCGACGAGATCAACCGGGCCAACCTGGCGAAGGTCTTCGGCGAGCTGTACTTCCTGCTGGAGTACCGCAACAAGTCGGTACGGCTGACCTACTCCGGTGACGACTTCGCGCTGCCGCCGAACCTGTTCGTGATCGGCACGATGAACACCGCCGACCGCTCGATCGCCCTCGTGGACACGGCGATGCGTCGCCGGTTCGCCTTCGTCGAGCTGTCGCCCCGGACGGAGCCGACGAGCGGCCTGTTGCGCCGCTGGCTGGCGAAGGAGGGCAGGGACAGCGAGCCCGCCGACCTGCTCGACGCGCTCAACTCCCGTGTCGACGACGCCGACTTCCGCATCGGGCCCTCGTACCTGATGAAGAAGGGCGTCTACCGGGAGGGCGGTCTGGAGCGGACCTGGCGGACGAAGATCCTTCCGCTGCTGGAGGAGCACCACTACGGGGAGGGCGTGGACATCGAGAAGCGGTACGGGCTTGCCGCGCTGCGGGAGTCACTGGCGTGACATCGGCCGCGGAGCCCCTGGCATCCGTTCATGCCATCGAGCTGGTGGAGCACGCGCCGACCGTCCGCCGTGCCCTCCCCGACGCCGTCGGTCGGGCGCTGGCCGCCGCCGACATCGCGGAGGCGACCCCCGACCCGTACACACCTGGTCACTGGTGGCTGCGGGCGGGCAGCAGAGTCGGCGCGGTGGCCGTGACCGTACCGGGCGGCAGCGCGCCGGTCACCGTGCGTGTCACACCCAAGGTGCCCATCGCCCGGCTCTTCTTCCTGCTCGGCTTCGGCCTCGACCCCAAGGGGAGCTGGCGGGACGGGGAGGTGGATGTCGCCGAACACCGTGATCTGGTGCCCGCTCTCGCCCACGCGGTGGAGCGGCAGGTGGACCGGGCGCTGCGCCCAGGACTGCTACAGGGATACCGGGCGACCGAGGAGACCGCTCTCGTCGTGCGCGGACGGCTCCGGGAGGCCGAGCAGATACGGCGTCGTTTCGGGGCAGCGCTGCCGGTGGAGGTGGTCCACGACGAGTTCACCACCGACATCGCGGAGAACCGCATCCTGCGTACGGCCGTCGAGCGTCTCCTTCGGCTGCCCGGGGTCCCGCGCGACGTACGGCGCAGACTGTCGCACCAGCGCGGCCGACTGGCCGAGGTGACCGCGATCGTGCGCGGACAGTCCGTCCCCGACTGGCTCCCCACCCGCCTCAACACCCGTTACCACCATGCCCTGCGACTCGCCCGCGCTGTCCTGGACGGCGTCTCCGCCGAGCACTCGCCCGGCGGGCTGCGCATCGACGGATTCCTCTTCGACATGAACAAGCTCTTCGAGGACTTCGTGACGGTCGCCCTGCGGGAGGCCTTTCGCACCACCGGCTCGGGCCACACCGCCCGGCTCCAGGATCCGCACCACCTCGACGAGGCCGCCACGATCCGCATGAGACCGGACTTCGTGCTGTACGGGCCAGACGGCGGCGCCCCGTGCGCGGTCGTCGACGCCAAGTACAAGGCGGAGAGACGGGGTGGCTACCCGGACGCCGACCTGTACCAGATGCTGGCGTACTGCACGGCCCTCGGTCTGCGCGAGGGACACCTGGTGTACGCGAAGGGCAACGCCCCGCACGCCGCCCATGAGGTGCGCCATGCGGGCATCCTCATCCACCAGCACGCCCTCGACCTGGACCAGGAACCGACCGGACTGCTCACGGACATCGAAGGGATGGCCCTCCGGCTGGTGAACACACCGCGCGTATGATCGACTGCGGAGTGTCCGTCCACGGTGGGGAGTTCACCTCGTGCCGCAGCTCGCGTTCGCCAACAGTTTCTGGGAGAGCTACGACGTCCTGGAGAAGCCCGTCAGGGCCGGCGTACGCAAGGCGATGCAGAAGTTCCAGCAGCTCACCGTGCCCGAACTGCATGCGGACAAGGGACTGCACCTGGAGTCCGTGGAGAACGCCCGCGACCCTCGTATGCGGACGATCCGCATCAACGACTTCTGGCGGGGCGTCGTACTTGCACCGAACGACGGCAGCGATGTGTTCCTGCTCGTCAACGTCGTCCGCCACGACGACGCGTACACGTGGGCGGCCAAGCGGCTGTACACGACGAACTCTGCGACGCGGGCGCTCGAAGTCCGCAACGTGGTCGCCATCGAGCAGCTGACCCCGAGCCTGGAGAAGGCGGCGGCCGTCGCGCCCTCGCTGCTGTTCGCGAAGTACTCCGACACCGTGCTGCGTGAACTGGGCATCGACGACCAGATCCTGAGGGCTGTACGGACCATCGTCGACAAACCACAGCTGGAAGCGTTCGGCACTTTGCTGCCCGAGGACCAGTTCGAGGTGCTGCAGTATCTCGCGGAGGGCTTCGGCGCGGAGGAGGTGTACCGGGACGTGGTGGCCGTGCGGCGGCCGGTCGACGCGGGCCCCGATCCGGACGAGAGCCTGGCCATCGTCATCGCCAACACGTCGAGCCGGATCAGGCTCGTCACCGGCCCGGAGGAACTCGCCGACATCCTGGAGAAGCCGTTCGCGGCCTGGCGGGTCTTCCTGCACCCTTCGCAGCGCCGGGTCGCCTATCGGGTGTCGTACGGCGGGCCGGTCCAGGTCACGGGCGGCCCCGGCACCGGCAAGACGGTCGCGGCCCTGCACCGGGTCAAGCACCTCCTCACCCGCGCCCCCGGCACTCGCGTCCTGCTCACCACGTACACGAACGCTCTGGCCGCCGCCCTGCGCGAGAACCTGTCCCTCCTGCTGGACGGCGACGAGGCACTGCTCGCCCGTGTCGACGTGACCACGGTCGACTCCTACGCGCACGGCGTCGTGACCCGCCTCGACGGCAGATCCCCCTCCCCCGTCGGTGACCGGGAGGAGCGCCAGTTGTGGGAGCGCGTCGTCAAGAAGCTCGGGCTGCCGTGGACGGAACAGTTCCTGGCGCAGGAGTACCGTCACGTCGTACTCGCCCAGGACCTGCGCACTCTCGACGCGTACAAGGCCGTCGTACGGCGCGGTCGCGGCAGCGCGCTGTCGGCTGCGCGACGCGAACAGCTGTGGCCTGCCGTCGAGTTGTTCGAGGAGATGCTGCGTGTCCGGAAGGCCACCACGTATCTGAAGGTATGTGCCCGTGCGGCCGACCTGCTCGCCGGATCTGCTCCCACGCACGACCACGTCGTGGTCGACGAGGCGCAGGACCTGCACCCCGCCCAGTGGCGTGTCCTGCGCGGTGCGGTGGCATCCGGCAGCGACGACCTGTTCATCACGGGCGACCCGCACCAGCGGATCTACGACTCCAAGGTCTCGCTCGGCTCGCTGGGTGTCTCGGTGACGGGACGCACCCACCGTCTGCGCATCAACTACCGCAGCACGGAGGAGATCCTGGCCTGGTCGACCGGCATCCTCAGCCCGGTGAACGTCGACGACCTGGGCGGCGAGGGCAGCGACAGCCTCGCCGGATATCGCTCGCTGCTGCACGGCCGAAGGCCACACGCGGAAGGCTACGGCTCCGAACAGGCAGAGGTCGCCGCGCTCGTCGGGAGGATCGAGGAGTGGATCGCCCAGGGCATCCGGCCCTCGGAGATCGGGGTGTGCGCCCGGTTCAACGTGCTGCTCGACAAGGTCCACGACAAGCTGACCGCAGCCGGGGTGCCCGTGCTCCGGGTCAGGGAGAATCCGGGTCCGGGCGTGGACGGGGTACGGCTCGCCACCATGCACGCCATGAAGGGCCTGGAGTTCCGCTGTGTCGCGGTACTCGGAGCCTCGGCGAGCGCGTTGCCGTTCGCGCGCGAGGTGACACCCGCCTCCGTGGACGCGTTGCAGCACGACTCCGATCTGCTGCGGGAGCGGTGCCTGCTGTTCGTGGCCTGCACGAGGGCGCGGGAGGCGCTGGCGGTGTCATGGAGCGGGATCGCAAGTCCGTTCGTACCGCGGCTGAACTGATGTGACGTGCAAGGCAGTGATGAGACGTCACTCCTGTGGTTCCAGCGCCCCGTTGCTCAGCCCGTCTCGCGCGAGTGACGCCGCCTCCCGGCTCAGTTCGCCGACTCTGCGGGCTCGTTCCTCGAATTCCTGAAGCGCCCGGAAGGCCGCCCCGAAACGGCGTTGCTCGGCGATGTCCATCTGCGGGATGCGCGCGCCCTTCCCGTCGAGGCGAAAGGTGCCGCTGGCGCTCGTGGAGCGCCGGGTGTTCGAGGCGCTGCGCAGAAAGCCCCGCAGGTAGTCCGTGTCGAGCTGGTCGCTGACCGAGACCGGCTCGGGATCGCCGTACTCGATGAGCCCTGCTCGGGCGAGGTCGGCGACACTGACGGACGGCCCGTGGACGGCGCCGGGGCCGTCACCCGCGGCGAGTGTCGGCAGCAGGTCGGCCAGCAGCCGCACCTGCTCCGTCAACTCCTGCCGCAGAGACAGGTATTCGGCCACGTAGTCACGGTGGGACTCCGACACATGACGGCCGGGGGTGAGGTCCACCGTGTCGTCGAGCAGGTCGATCAGGGGTACGTCCGCCACCTGGCCCGGGACCGGTTCCGAGGATGCGTCGGGGTCGGTCGCGGTCAGGTCGACCATGCGGACACTGGTCACGGCATCGCCGAGCGTGCGCGGTCGGCGCAGGTGCCACAGGTGCACGGGGAGGGCGTGCGAGGAAGCGGTGCCGGGCGGGAGAGCGGTGACCTGGGTGAGAATGCCACGCCGTACGAGTTCGGCTCGGATACGGCGGCCGGCCTTGCGGTAGGCGACCGAGGCGGGCATGACCATGAGGACTCGGCCGCCGGGGCTGGTGTGGGCGTACGCGTGCTGGAGCCAGGCGAGTTCGCCCTCGGCGCGCGACGGAGTGCCGAATTCCCACCGCGAGTCCAGGAGCAGTTCCTCGCGCCCCCAGTCGGTGTCGCCGACCGGCGGATCGCAGACCACGAGGTCGGCCTTGACATCCGCCCAGAGATCGCCACGCAGGGAATCGCCGGTGCCGATGTCGACGCCCACGCGGCCGGTGAGGTCAGCCCGGAGCTGCGCGAAGCAGGCGCTGCGGGCGTCGGACTCCTGCCCGTACCGCAGGGGCCCTCGGTCCGGCCCCACGGCCAGAAGCAGCGTGCCGATGCCACAGGCCGGGTCGAAAAGGGTCGCGTCACCCGCCACCTCGCCGGCGAAGCGACGCACCGCACGGACCACGCGGGGTGAGGTGACCTGGTCCGAACCGGCCCGGCGCACGGAGTCGGTGAAGCGCTCCGCGAGAGCGTCCACCACCTCGGCCGTGGAACCACTGCCGATCAGGTCTCGCGCAAGCCGGACGGCGTCCTCCGGCAGATCCTTCGGGCGCGCCTCCCCGGCGATCAGCCGTGCGACATCGACGAGCCCGCCGATCATCTCCTCGCCGTAAGCCCCGCGCAGCACCTGCCACAGCCGGACCTCGATCGAGACGTCCTGCACCTTGCGCTGCTTGTCCAGCCACGCCCGCACCTCGGTCAGGTCGAAGAGCGGGCTGTTCACCCCGCCACCGGCGGGCGCGGGAAAGTCGCCGTACCGCCGCCTCCAATTGGAGACGGCAGCGCGAGTGACGCCTGCGAGCCGGGCGATCTCGGCTCCGGTGACCAACGCATTCGTCGATGCCGGGGAGGTATCTGCCATACCCGCCACCGTACACAGTGATCTCGGCGACCATCAACGACCAGGCTCGTTGACGCCGTCAACAAATCTCCCAAGGCGCAGCGCATACTCGCTGTGAATACTTACTCACTCCTCGAACAGCCCCGGGCGTCTGGGACGCCTGAGCACCACCGGGGCCCCCGGCACGCCCACCGCCCCCGCGCCCCGCCGATCCCGGCCGCACCGGTCGGAGCGCCGGAGCGCGGGGGCGGACCTACGCTGGGAAGCGACCGCTGGAATCCAGCCCTGACGGGACCCGCTGCCCGGACGGAGGCGTGTTGCGTGGACAAGGCCGACCAGCAGGATGCCCCCACCGCCGCCGTGGTGGTCGACGCGGACGGCGTGGTGAGCGGCTGGAGCGAGGGAGCCACACTGCTGCTGGGCTGGACGGCGGCGGACACCGTCGGGCGCCCTGTGGCCGAGCTGCTGGTCGATCCCGTACCGCCCGGCTTCCCGGAGGACCACGGTGCCGGCCCCGGCGCCACGGGGTTCGTCCCCCTCCGCCACCGGGACGGTTCCACGCTGGACGCCGTGGTGGCGGTCCATCCCCTGCACGGCGCCGACAGCCGGACGCTGGGCCACGTCCTCACCGTGCAACGCTGGGGGCGCCGTCCGGTGATCGCCGACCGGGCCTTCGAGCAGAGCCCCTTCGCGCTGGGTGTCTACGACCCTGAGCTGCGGTTTCTGTGGATCAACGCCTCCTCCGGCCGGGTGATCGCGCACACCGAGGAGCAGGTGCTCGGCAAGAAGTACCGCGAGGTGCTTCCGGAGTTCGACCGCTCGCTGTTCCCCCAACGGGACGACAAGCCCTACACCGACGCGCTCGCCGAAGTGGCGAGGACGGGCGAGGCCACGCGTCTCATGACCGTCTTCCGCCCGCGCGGCAGCGACTACGCGAATGCCTGGGCCACCAGCATCTGGCCCGTCCGGGACGCCGAGGGCACGGTCCGCGCGGTCGCCAACTGGGGATTCGACATGAGCGCCGAGTACTGGGCCCGGCAGCGACTGCTCCTCCTCAACGAGGCCAGCGGCGGAATCGGCCGGACACTCGACGTGATCGGCACGGCCGAGGAACTGGCCAGGACCCCCGTACCGGGATTCGTCGATCTCGTCACCGTGGACCTCTTCGACGAGGTGCTGCGCGGGGAGGAGCCGCCCTCGTCACCCGCGTTCGGCCCTCGCGAGGCCCTCACGCTCAGCCGCGCCGCACAGCACAGCGCGAGGGACGACGACTTCTCCCTCACCGAGCCCCCCAAGCCGGTCAGCCACGCCGCCGGTTCCGTGGCCGCCCGCTGCATGACCACCGGCAGGTCCACGGTCGAACTGACCGCGCCGGCCGGGCAGGGCGGCGAATGGGCGTTCGGGCCGGGGCTCGCCGCCGACCCGGCCCACTGGCCGCCGGGCAACCCGGTGGTGGACGAGTCGCTCGCCGAGGACGGACTGACCGGCCGGATCACCGTGCCGCTGCGGGCGCGCGGCGCACTGCTCGGTGTCGTCGTGTTCTCCCGCCTGGACCGGCCCGAGGCCTTCACCGCCGACGACCTGATTCTGGCCGAGGAGCTGACGGCCAAGGCGGCCGTGGCCATCGACAACGCCCGCCGGTACTCACGCGAACGTACGACCGCGCTGACCCTGCAGCGCAGTCTGCTGCCGCAGCGGCTGCCGAGCCAGGAGGCGGTCGAGGTGGCCTCCCGCTATCTGCCCGCCGGGACCGGCTCGGAGGTGGGCGGTGACTGGTTCGACGTCATTCCGCTGTCCGGGGCCCGGGTCGCCCTGGTCGTCGGCGATGTCGTCGGCCACGGCCTGCACGCCTCGGCCAGCATGGGGCGGCTGCGCACGGCGGTGCGCACCCTCGCCGACGTGGACCTGCCGCCGGACGAACTGCTCACCCATCTGGACGATCTGGTCCTGCACCTCGCCGGCGACCACCACCCCGGCGGGCACTTCCAGCCGACCGGCGAGTCCGGGGCCACCTGCCTGTACGCCGTCTACGACCCGGTCTCGCGCCGTTTCACGGTGGCGAGCGCCGGCCATCCGCTGCCGCTGGTCGTCCTCCCGGACGGCACCAGCATGCCCGTGCCCGCGCAGCCGGGGCCGCCGCTCGGCATCGGCGGGCTGCCCTTCGAGGCCACCGAGGTGGAGCTCCCCGAGGGCAGTCTGCTCGCCCTGTACACCGACGGTCTGGTGGAGAGCCGCGAACGCGACGTCGACCAGCGGATCGCCGATCTGCTGAGGGTCCTGCGGCCTTCCGCGACGTCACTGGAGACTCTCTGCGATACGGTGATGGACGCCATGCTCCTGCCCGGTCGCCGGACCGACGACGCGGCCCTCCTGCTCGCGCGCACGCACGCGCTGGATCCCCACCATGTCGCCGGCTGGGACGTCGAGGCCGACTTCGCGCAGGTGCAGCAGGCCCGGCAGGCGGCCGTCGACCAGGTGGAGGCGTGGGGTCTGGCCGAGGCGGCGTTCGTCACCGAACTCGTCGTCAGCGAGCTGGTGACCAACGCCATCCGGTACGGCGAGCCGCCGATCAGGCTGCGGCTGATCCGGGACACCGCTCTGATCTGCGAGGTATCCGACGCCAGCAACACGGCCCCGCATCTGCGCCGGGCCCGCGCCTTCGACGAGGGCGGCCGGGGCCTGTTGCTCGTCGCTCAGCTCACGCAGGGGTGGGGCACCCGGAACACCACCGACGGAAAGACGATCTGGTGCGCGCAGCCCCTCACCCGTCCGGAGCCTTGACGAGGCCGAGCCGCCACGAGCACGGGTCGCCACGGGCACGGGTCGCCACGGGCACGGGTCGCCACGGGCACGGGTCGCCACGCACCCGAGCCGCCATCAGCACGCGCCGCGACGAACACACACCCGAGCCGCCATCAGCACGCACCGCGACGAACACGCACCCGAGCCACCACGAGCACGCGCCGCGACGAGCACGGGTCCGACGTTCCATGTGCACGCGCCGCGACGAGAACGAGCCCGGCCGGTCCCGGCCGGGCCCCTCCGTCTCAGGCGCTGGCGCGGACGACCAGGCGCGTGGGCAGGATCAGCGGGGTGGGGTCCTGCCCGTTGACGAGCCCGACGAGCATGCGCGCCGTCTCCCGCCCGAGGTCCGCTATCGGCTGGTGGACGGTGGTGAGCGGCGGATCGGCGATCCGGGCCACGGCCAGGTCGTCGAACCCGACCACGGCGACGTCGTCGGGAACCGGCCGCCCCGCCCCCCGCAGGGTGCGCAGCGCCCCCGCCCCCATGTTGTCGTTGGCGGCGAACACCGCGTCCACGTCCGGGTGTTCGGCCAGCAGCGCGGCCATGACGGCGGCCCCGCCGGGCTCCGTGAAGTCACCCTCGTACGGCGGGAACGGTTCGCGCCCGGCGGCCAGCATCGCGTCCCGGTAGCCGCGGTACCGCGCGCGGCCCACCTCGGTGTCCAGCGGCCCGCAGATCGCGGCCACCCGTGAGCGGCCCTGGGCGAGCAGGTACTCGGTGGCCTCGCGCGCTCCGCCCGTGTTGTCGACGTCCACGTACCAGCGCGGGGCCGATCCGACGGGGCGGCCGCCGAACACCACCGGCATCTCCGCCTCCTCGGCCGCCCGCGTCAGCGGATCGTTCTCGCGCAGCGCCATCAGCATGACGCCGTCGGCGCCCTTGCCGCGCAGCAGGTCCTCCACCCGTCTGCGGCCCCGGTCGGTCGCGGCCAGACACAGCATCAGATGCAGGTCGGCCTCCTCCAGCGCGGCCGACGCCCCCACGATCACCTGGGCGAAGAAGGGATCCGCGAAGATCGACGGGTCCTCTCCCGAGACGACCAGCGCGGCCGCTCCCGTCTGCCGGGTGGCCAGCGCGCGGGCCGTCGGATTGGGCACGTAGCCGAGTTGCCGGACGGCCCGCTCGACGGCCTCGCGCTTGCCCCGGCTGACGTGCGGCGCGTCGTTGAGCACCCGGGAGGCCACGGAGCGGGAGACCCCCGCGAGCGCGGCCACGGCGTCGAGTGTGGGAGGGCGACGCGGTGGATCCCCTGCCATGACCATGTGGACCCCTCCCCCTGGCCGAACACGCCGAAAACTGGGAGCGCTTCCGGTCATAGGGACCGTAGAGCCTCGGACTCACCCTGTACAGAGGGAGTTTCGCCCCTCGACTCTTGACAGTTCTACCAGCCAGCCACACGATACCGACCACACCCCAAAGGTTCTCCGCACTACTGGAAGCGCTTCCAATGGGAGCGCTCCCACCTCTCCAGGCACGTCGAACCACCGCACTTCCTCAGCGCGTCGCACGCTCCGGACGAGAGCGTGCGGCGCATCCCTGCCAGGAATTCCGAGGTGATGTCATGCGCCGCAGGCTCCGCGCCCTGATGGCAGCGCTCTGCTCGTTGCCGCTCGCGCTCGCCGCCGCTCCGTCCGCCCACGCCGCCGACCCGACCGGCATGACCAGCGGGTTCTATGTGGACCCCGACAACAGCGCGAAGCGGTGGGCCGCCGCCAACCCCGGTGACGGCCGGGCGTCCGCGATCAACGCCTCCATCGCCAACACCCCGATGGCCCGCTGGTTCGGCTCGTGGAGCGGCTCGATCGGGTCCGCCACGGGCTCGTTCACGGGCGCCGCGGACAGCCGGGACAAGCTACCTATTCTGGTCGCGTACAACGTCTACAACCGCGACTACTGCGGCGGGCACTCCGCGGGCGGAGCCTCCTCGCCGTCCGCCTACGCGAGCTGGATCTCCCAGTTCGCCGGCGGCATCGGCAACCGTCCGGCGCTGGTGATCCTGGAGCCGGACTCCCTCGGGGACTACGGCTGCATGAACCAGGCGCAGATAGCCGAGCGCCAGAGCATGCTCAGCGGCGCCGTCTCCCAGTTCAGCCGCCAGGCCCCCAACACCTGGGTCTACATGGACGCCGGCAACCCCGCCTGGACGGACGCCGCGACCATGGCCAAGCGGCTGCACGAGGCGGGCGTGCGGCAGGCCCACGGCTTCTCGCTGAACATCTCCAACTACCTCACCACGGGCGAGAACACCGCCTACGGCAACGCGGTGAACAGGGAGCTCAGTGCCCGCTACGGCTACACCAAGCCGTTCGTCGTGGACACCAGCCGCAACGGCAACGGCTCCAACGGCCAGTGGTGCAACCCCTCGGGCCGCCGCATCGGCCCCGCCACCCAGATGGGCGGCGGCGCGGAGATGCTGCTGTGGATCAAGGTGCCGGGCGAGTCGGACGGCAACTGCGGTGTGGGATCCGGCTCCTCGGCCGGTCAGTTCCTGCCCGAGGTCGCCTACAAGATGATCTACGGCTACTGACCACGGCCGCCAACCCACCGCTCCAGGACTCCCGTGGCCCGGTCCACTCGCCCCGTGACCGGGCCACGGGCTCGGCGTCAGCCGGGAGAGGTCTCGGCGTCAGCCGGCAGGGGTCTCCTCCAGCTTCTCGAAGAAGAACTCGTGCTTCAGGAACGAGACGTCGTACTCGTGACCGGGCCGGGGCGGCAGCAGTTGCGACGCCTGGAAGAGGCGCCACCCGTCGAGCAGCGCGTCGAGCCCCGTCGCGTACGGCGGCTCGTCGCTGTCCCCCGCCGTCGGGCGGGTCCGGCCGGTCCCGTCGTACCGGGACCAGCCCACGACCGGGGAGTCGAGCGCCGAGGTCGACAGATACAGGACCAGGACCTGTTGCCTCATGCGTGGCTCCTCGGGGCGGGCCGGTTGCTGACGCGCGTGACCCAGTACTCGACGTCGAACGACTCGTCGCCGGTCAGGGCCCGCCACAGCAGGACGCGGTTGTAGATCTCCAGTCGGCCGGTGGCCTGCTCGTACCACGGGAAGGGGGTGTCCAACTCCGCGGTGACGGCCGGGTCGTGCAGGTCCGCGGTGTCCCAGAGGCGCACCTGCGGCACGGTCGGGTTGAGGCGCAGTTTGTACATGAAGCGGCGGCGGTCGGTGTCGTTGCGGCGGCCGCCGTGCCAGATGCCGTGGTGCAGGAGGACGACCGTGCCGGCCGGGCAGGTCAGCCGGGTCTGTCCCCGCAGGTTCTGGACGCGGCCGATGTCCGTCTCGTTGATCCGGCGCAGATGGCTGCCGGGCACGCTGAGGGTGCCGCCCATCTCGGCGGTCACCTCGTGCGGGTAGTACATGAGCTGGATGTCGAACGCGTCCGGCCGTACGTCGATGATCGCGTCGGCGTGGAGGTCCTGCGCGTGGCCCTCGTGGGGCTCGCGGACGTGCACGGCCTGGTGGTCGACGGTCGGTCCGGGTCCGACCAGGCTCTCCACGGCACCGGCGACGACCGGCAGGTCGAGCAGTTCACGGACGAAGGTGCCGGGCGCGAACGCGGCGCTCAGCGGGGTGCCGTACGGCACTCCCGGCAGACCTTCGGCCAGCGCGGCGACGGCCCGTTCGTTGATGTCCGGCGGCACCACCCCGTCCAGGCGCAGAAATCCCTGCGCGACGAAGCGGGCCACCTGAACCGAGGTCAGGAGGTTCTTGCTGGTAGGCATACGACGAACCTACGGACCCTGCATCGCCCTGTAGTGGGCTGAAATCTTCCTGTGGTGGTCCATTTCCGCGACCGGCAACCGGCGCGGCCGGTGGGCGCCCCCGAACGGGAGACGCCCACCGCCGCGGACCAGCCGACCACACGGGCTGGGCGGACTAGGCGGTGAGGTCCGCCTGTCGGTGCCCCCGGTGTCCCTGGGGGCCCTCGTGTCCCACGAACCCCACGAACCGCGACCACCCCGCCCGTCCGACCGCGAAGTGCGGCAGGGTCACGTCCTTGGAGTCACGTACGCACACGGCCTGTCCGGTGACGGCGACTTCGACGCAATCGTCGCCCTGGCTACCGCTGTAGCTTGACTTGAACCACGTCAGTTCCGTCGTGCTCATAGGTCCAGTTCCCCTCGGAGTCGCTCCAGCAGCGCCCGGGAATCCTTGGCATTCAGGGCCTGCGAGCGCAGTGTGTCATAGCGCTGATGGAGCAGGCTCACCTCTTTCGAGTCGGAGATCAGACGGCCGTTCTGCTGTCCTTCGGAGTACGCGAGCCGCTGCCCCTGCGGCGTCTCCAGCAGTCGCACGGGTCCGTCGAGGCAGGCGTGCAACCCGGTCTCCAACGGCACGATCTGGAGCGTCACATTGCGGGGCGCGCTCAACTCCAGCACATGGTCGAGCATCCCCCGCATCCGCGCGTCGTCCCCGAACCGCCGCCGGAACACATGCTCCTCGACGATGAAGCTGAACGGGGTCGTCGGCCGCTCGAACAGCATCCGCTGACGCTCCATCCGGCGGTCCATGAAGCTGTCCAGCTGGTCGTCCGGTGTCACCGGGACGGTCCCCTCGAAGACCGCCCGCGCGTAGTCCCGCGACTGCAACAGCCCGGGGACCAGCCTGCATTCGTACGTGCACAGGCTCACCGCGACCCGCTCCAGCCGGGCCCACTGGCGGAACCAGGCCGCGAGGCCCACGTCCCCCCGCCCCCGCGTCACATACTGTGACGACTTGCGCAATGCCCCGGTGTTCCCCAGCAGTTCGTCGGCCCGCCGCACGTAGTTCGCGTCCGGCATCCGGCGCCCCTGCTCCACCGATTCCACCGTGTGCCGGGAGAAGCGGACGAGATCCGCGAACTCCGTCCGGCTGTAGCCCGCGTGCTCGCGCAGCGCCTGTGTCACGGCGCCCCACGTCCGCAGACTGTCCGAGGGGTCGGGTTCGCGGTCCACCGCCGTCCCCTCGTCGGCCACTGCCTCGTCGTAGTCGTTGCCCATCCCGCCGCCCGTCATCCGCGGCCACCTCCGGTCCTCGTGCGCTGTGGCCCCCATGCCCCGACGGCACCCAGCGTGACGGGAGGACGTGCGTACTGTCCACAGAATGTGCCCGTACGCTGACTCAGCGTACGGGCACAGGTGACGCTCACACAGGTGGCCGCCCCCCGACGGTCACCGGCGCGGGTGCGTCAGGTGATGGGAGGTACGTCCTTGCAGTCGGATACACCCTCAAGCCAGGCCGCGCCCTTGATGTAGATGTTGGTGACCCACGCCCTGTAGTCCGGCAGGTAGGACCAGACGTCGTTCTCGTACCCCTCCGCGTCGACCTTCTCCGCGTGCTTCTGGCAGTACACGCGGATGGTGGTCGAGTACGGGAAGGCGTAGACGCGGCGGGCCGCGAGGCGGGGCTCGGCCTTGGTCCAGACGCCGGTGCCCCAGGTCTGGTGGATGTTGCCGGTGGGCGTCCCGGTGTTGACGCGGACGGCGCCGAAGTAGGTGCTGCCCAGACGGACGTCGCTCACCATCAGCTTGGTGCCGGACTGCTTGGCCTCGACCATCTTGCCCGCGCCGAGGTAGATGGCGATGTGCTGCATGTCCGTCGAGTCCTTGCCGTAGGCGAGGAGATCGCCGGGCAGCAGCGGGGCGAGACCCTGGGCGGCGGTGAAGCGGGCGGCGGCGCGGTGCGTGTAGTACTGCTGGCTGGCGACGCCGTCGAGGATGTCCGTGCCGCCGGTGGCCTGGGCGTAGGCGTACCGGACGAGGCCGGAGCAGTCGAAGCCGCGCCGCTCGGGGTCGTGTTCACTGGCCGGGTCGGTGGGGTCGACCTGCCCGTAGGTGGCCCCGGGCTTGGCTCCGTGGCCGCCGCCCCAGGTGTACCAGGTGCCGGCGGCGACCTCGGCGCAGGCCGCGGCGATCGCCCGCTCGGCGGCGGCCGAGGCGCCCGGCGCGAGCACGCCGCAGCCGGCGGCGGGAGCGGCCGGAGCGGCCGAGGCCGTGGACACCGGCGCCCACAGGAGCAGCGCCATGAGTGTGATCAGTGTGCGGATGACATTGGTCCGGCTCACCATGCCGGAACCCCCGTTTCCTGTCGGTCTCGATGAACGGATGGTGGTGGTCGTGCAGCAGCCTGGCCGACCACCGCCCCGCGCGTCGAGATCCGGGTGTCGCCCCATCCGGGCGGGCAACGGGAAACACCTGGGAAACCCCTGGTGAGCAGGGCGGTTGCCGAACGCTTCGCCGCGTCCTCAGGTGCTGCTCAGCGGTCCCCGCACTCCGTCGGCTCCGCCCGTACGGGCACTCCGGGCAGCAGGGTGGCGCGTTCCTCGGGTGCGATGCCGAGCCGCAGCCGGCAGATGGCCGCCAGCCGGGCTCCGGGGTCGAGGTCCCACAGCCGTACGGTGCCGTCGGTGCTGCTGCTGGCCACGGTCCGCCCGTCGGGGGCGAAGTCGACGCCCCACACCGCGTTCGTATGACCGGTGAGGGTCGCCCACACCCGCCGTCCGGCGACGTCCCACAGGCGTACCGTGCGGTCGTTGCCGCTGCTGACGAGCGTGCGGCCGTCCGGGCTGAAGTCCACACCGCGTACCGCGCCCGAGTGGCCGGTCAGGGCGGTCTCGAAGCGCCGGTGCCGGACGTCCCACAGGCGTACGGACCCGTCGTTGCCGCTGCTGGCGAGGGTGCGGCCGTCCGGGCTGAAGGCCACCCCCCGCACCGCGCCCGAGTGGCCGGTCAGGGTGGCGCGTTCGCGGTGTGAGGCGACGTTCCACAGACGCACGGTCAGATCGTCGCCGGCGGTGGCCAGGGTGCGGCCGTCGGGGCTGAACGCGACATCGTTGACGAAGTCCTTGTGGCCGTGGAACACGCCGAGCTGGCGGCGCCTCGCCACGTCCCACAGACGCACCGTGTGGTCGGCTCCCGTCGAGGCGAGGGTCCGCCCGTCGGGCGAGAAGGCGACGGAGAAGACCTGTCCTTCGTGCCCGGTGAGCTTCTTCAGTGCCTCGTGCTCCGCGACGTCCCACAGCCGGACCGTGCCGTCGGAGCCGGCCGACGCCAGGGTCCGCCCGTCGGGCGAGAAGGCCACCGAGAACACGGTCTCGGTGTGTCCGCGCAGCGCGGCCACGAGGGCGTGCGTCGCCGCGTCCCACAGCCGTACGGTGTGATCGGCGTCGGCGGTGGCCAGCAGTTTCCCGTCGGGACTGTAGGCGGTCTGCCAGACCTCCGTGAACGGACGGGACGTCAGGACCGCCCCGCCCAGGTCCCACAGGACGACGGACTGGTCGAAACCGGCCGTGGCCAGCAGGGCGCCGTCGGAGGTGACGGCCACCCCGAGGACGTAGTCGGTGTGTCCGGCCAGGACCAGGGTCTGCCGGCCGCTGCGCACGTCCCACAGCCGGGTCGTGCCGTCGCCGACCGCGCCGACGACCGTCGTCCCGTCCGGGGTGAAGACGACGTCGTTGATGTCGTCGCTGCTTCCCGTGAACGTGTCGGTCTGCCGCCCGTCGGCGACGTCCCACAGCCGTACCGTCCGGTCGACGCCGGCGGAGGCCACCGTCCTGCCGTCCGGCGAGAACGCCACGCCCAGCACTTCGTCGGCGTGCCCCTCGAGCGTGTCGGCGACCCGGGCCCGGTCGGTGTCCCACAGCCGGACGTCGCGGTCGGTGCCGGCGGAGGCGAGCGTCCGTCCGTCGGGGGCGTAGGCCAGTGCGTTGACGTCGCCCTCGTGGCCGGGGAGGGTGGCGGTGCGCCGTGGCCGGGTCCCGGTGTCCCACAGCTGGACGTTCCCGTCGGCGGCGGCGACGGCGAGCGTCCCTCCGCGCGGGTCGAAGACGACCGCCCGCGCGCCCTTCGTGGCCTTCGGGAGCGTCCCGGTCCGCCGATGGCCGGTGGTGCTCCACAGGGTCACGGGCCCGTCGGTGGACGTGACCGCGAGCGTACGGCCGTCGGTGCTGAAGGCGACCGAGCGCACGCGTCCGGGCACGGTGAACCGGGCGAGGACGCGGTGGCCGTCGGCGGTCTCGCGCAGGACGACCGTGCCGTCGGAGCTGGCCGTCGCGAGGGTGCGGTCGTCGGGCGCGAAGGCGACCTGGTTGACCGGGCCGCGGTGTCCGGCGAGCCGGGCGGAGAAGGGCTGTGACTGGGTGCTGAGCAGGGCGCCGCGGGCTTCGGCGGTGGGCGCGGTGCGGTAGGACTCCTCCGCGAGGAGCATGGACGCCTCCGGCCGGCCCCCGGCGAGGGACGCGGAGCGCGCGGCGAGGGCCTGGGAGCGGGCGACGCGCTCCTGGTCGAGGGCGCCCGCGCGCTGCTGGTAGGCGAGCCCTCCGGCGGTGACGGCGAGGCCGAGCAGCACGGCGAGCGTGGCGAGCAGGGACTGCCGCAGCCGCACCTGGCGTCTGGCCTGTCCGCGGCGCCCGTCCTCCTCGGCCTGACTGGCCCTCAGGAACGCCTCCTCGTCGGGCGCGAGTCTGCTCCAGCCGTCCGACTCGTCGGCCCAGGCCCGTACGGTGTCGAGGCGGGTGCCCCGGTAGAGGGCGGAGGGGTCGCGCCGCTCGCGCTCCCATTCACCGGCGGCGTGGGAGAGCTGCTGGTGGAGGAGGAGTCCGGCCCGGTCGGCGCGGATCCAGCCGCGGAGCCGGGGCCAGGCGTGCAGCAGTGCCTCGTGGGTGATCTCGACGGTGTCGCTGTCCATGGTGATGAGACGGGCCCGGACGAACGCGTCGAGGGCGGCGGCGGCCCCGTCGGCGTCGCCGAGCCGCGCCATCAGGGCGTCCCGGCTCATCCGGCGGCGGGTCGCCCCGGCTCCGTCCATGACGAGCACCAGCCGGGACAGGATGCGGCGGATGGTCTTCTGTTCGGCGGGATACAGCCGGGCGAAGACGGTCTCGGCGGTGCGGGCGACCGCCCCCTGGATGCCGCCCGCCCGTTCGTACCCGTCGACGGTCAGCGCGCTGTCCCGGCGCCGCTGCCAGGTGGCGAGCAGCGCGTGGGAGACCAGCGGGAGGGCGCCGGAGGGTGTCTCGTCGGAGCCCGCTCCGGAGGCCCCGGGGCCGGTGTCGGGGTCGTCGCGGAGTCCCGCGTCCCGCAACAGCAGCGGGACCAGGCCGGGTTCGAGGGTGAGCCCGGCGAGTTCCGCCGGGCGGGTGATGGACTCGCGCAGTTCCGCCACGGTCATCGGGGACAGCACGAACAGTCCGCCGGTGAAGACGGGGGCCAGCTCGGGCAGGCCCAGACAGCTGCCGGTGAAGTCGGCGCGGACGCCGAGCACCACGACGGCGGGCGGGTGCGCGGACGCGGTCGGCCGGGCGCCGGCGAGGGCGGACAGCACACGGGCGAAGGAGCGGCGTTCGTCCTCGTCCGTGCAGAGGGTGAAGAGTTCCTCGAACTGGTCGACGATCAGGACCGGTCGGGGCGGCGGGGGCCGCCGCTCTCCGGGTGCCTCCGGCGGGGCGGCGGCTGCGGCCTGTACGGCGCCGAGCAGGGTGCCCGGGTCGTCCCGCACCTCCTCGGCGGTCAGACCGAGGTCTCCGCCCAGGGCTTTGGCGGTGCGTTCCAGCAGTTCGTCCAGGGGACGCGCGGTGGGGGTGAGCTGGACCACCGGCCAGCGGTCGGCGCCCGGCATGGGGAGATCGCCGCGGCCGAGCGCGGGGACGAGACCGGCACTGAGCAGCGACGACTTGCCGGCACCGGAGGGAGCGACGAGCATCAGCGGCCCACCGCCCACCCGTTCGAAGATCCGCTCCACGAGTGCGGCCGTGGCACGCTCGCGGCCGAAGAACCACTCCGCGTCCTCGGGGGTGAACGCCGACAGGCCCCGGTAGGGACAGGTCTCGGCGGCCTGCCGCTCGACGGGGTCGGCTTCGGTTGCGGGGTCACCGTCCCGGGGCTGCGTCTGCCGCACCAGCCGCAGCAACTCCCCTTCAGCGCCCAGCACTTGGTCGCACAGCCGGGCGACGTCGACGGTGGGGCGCTTCGCACCGGTCTCGATCTTGCTGAGGTAGCCCTTGCTGTAGTGGGTGCGGCGGGCGAGGTCGGTGAGCGACAGTCCGCGTTCCTGCCGCAGCCTTCGCAGTTGCGCCGGGAAGGACAGCGTGGTCGGCGCGTCCCGGTCCCGTCCGTGATGAGGGTCTGTCTGCTGTCCGTGCAGCGGGTCCCCCAAGGTGTCCCCCAAGGCAGTGCGGCCGTGAGACGGCGGAAACCCAGGTTACTGCCGGGTCGGCGGGGGCAGCCAAGTCTTTCACCCGGAGTGGCGAAAACGCCGCCGTCCGGAACCGCGGGCAGCCGGTTCCGGACGGCGTCGGGAGGACGCTCCGTGGCACTACGGACGGAGGACGATCGAGTTGATGGGCGTGAGATCGCGGTAGAAGGCGTATCCCTCCGGGATGGTCTCGATGCAGTCCCCGCCGTTGTACTGCTTGCACAGGTCCGCGAGGGCGCCGCCGTACTGGTTGTTGTAGACCCAGTGGTACCCGACCTGGTTGCTCAGGTTGTGGGCCTTGTAGCTGTAGTACACGTTGGTCGGGTGCGGGTTGGCTGTCGGGTCGACGCCCTGGCCATAGATGCAGACCGCGCCGTACGGGCAGCCGTCCCAGGTGTCCGCCGGCTTGGCCTCGGCCGTGCCGCTGAGCGCCACCATCGCGGCCGCCGAGGTCAGAAGCGCGACGGCGCCACGGATCATGTTGCGCATGTTTCCCCCTTGCTGGTTCTCACCGGCTGTTCTCACTGGCTTCCCACGTGGTCCCGCGGGCCCAGCCCGGTGCTGACGACCTCAGGATCGCCCTCCTGCCCACCGGGGTCGACGAGTTGCCTGTTGCCCTCCTGTGAGCCGTCCGGGAAACCGGCCCTGAACTGGGGAAACGCCTGACCGGAGGCAACACGGTCACATCGTGCGACGAAAAAGCGGAACCTCACCTCGCACAAACCCTGCGCGATCCATTGACGCGAACATGCCCCCCTCTTATCTTCTGATCGAACTTCCGCACAAGAGCCGACATTTCGAACAACATCCCACGCCTCAGGGCAGTTCGCGCACAGACGGGACGAGCGTTGAACACAACCCGCAGGGCGGTCATCGCCCTCCTCACCTCGGTGGCCGCCCTGCTGGGCCTCACCACCGCCGTCGCCTCCCCGGCCGGAGCCGCCCACCCGGCCGCCGGGCAGGCGACGCGCTACACGATGACCGCGTTCACGAACAGCAGCGAGTCGAACATGTACGTCTACGACTCGCCCGACGCGACCGGCTTCACCCTCCGGAAGGGCCCCGCGTACACCCCGCCCTCCGGTCTGATCCGCGACCCCAGCATCTTCAAGCACACGGACGGCTACTACTACCTGACGTACACCACCCGCACCTGGTCGGCGCTCTCCACCACCATCGGCTTCGCCCGCTCCACCGACCGCCTCAACTGGACCTTCCTGTACGACTACACGGTCCCGATCAGCGGTCTGCAGCGCGCCTGGGCACCCGAGTGGTTCGTCGACACCAACGGCAGCGTCAACATCATCCTGTCGGCGTCGGTCGCCGCCGACGGCGAGTACATCTTCAAGCCGTACAAGCTGACGGCGACGAACTCCGCGCTCACCGCGTGGTCGGCGCCCACCCGGCTCTCCGGCATCGGCCCGAACTACATCGACACTTTCATCGTCAAGATCGGCTCCACCTACCACGCGTTCACCAAGAACGAGACGACGAAGTACATCGAGTACGGCACCGCCTCCAGCCTCACCGGCCCGTACACCATCACGAAGACGGGCAACTGGGCGGGCTTCGGCTCCGGGATGGAGGGCCCGGCCCTGGTCCAGCTCGACAACGGCGGCTGGCGGATCTACTACGACGCGTACGGCGCCGGGAAGTACTGGTACAGCGACAGCTACGACAACTTCGCCACCTGGTCGGCCCCGACCGAGCTCCCCGGCCTCACCGGCTTCGTACGGCATCTGACGGTCCTCAAGGAGACGGTCTCCGGCGGGGTCACGCTGCCGGTCAACACCACCCGGTCCCTGCAGTCCGTCAACTTCACCGGCCGCTACGCCGTGGCGCGCTCCGACAACCTCGGCTACGTCGACCCGGTGACGTCCTCCAGCACCACGGCGGTCAAGCAGAGCGCCACGTTCACGGTCGTGCCCGGCCTCGCGGACGCCAACTGCTACTCCTTCCGCACCTCCACCGGCCGCTATCTGCGCCACTGGGACTACCGCATCCGGTCCGACGCGGACGACGGCACGACCGTGTTCGACAAGGACGCCACGTACTGCGCCCGCCCGGGCACGGCCTCCGGCTCGGTCCGGCTGGAGTCGTACAACTACCCCGGCCGCTACATCCGCCACTACAACTACGAACTGCGCCTGGACACCTACGAGGCCACGGACACCTTCCGCACCGACAGCAGCTTCACGGCGGTGAGCCCCTGGGCCTGACAGCACCGATCGAAGCCCCCGCGCCCCCGTCTTTCAGGGGCGCGGGGAACTGCGCGAGAACCCCCACCGAACCCGCACTGTGGGGGTCAAAGGGGCGCAGCCCCTTGGCGATGGGACGGGTAGGGGCGGCGGGGGCGAGAGAAACTCCCACCCCCGCCCTCCCCCTAACTCACCCGCACACCCCCCGGCGCGGGCGCGTACCCGGCCGGCCGCGCCGTGAACGTCCCCCGCCCCTGCGTCCGGCTGCGCAACCGCGTCGCGTAGCCAAACAGCTCAGCCAACGGCACGGTCGCCGTCACGACCACCGACCCGCCCCGGGCCACGGAGTCCGACACCCTTCCCCGCCGCGCGGCGAGATCCCCGAGCACGCCCCCCACGGCATCCGCGGGCACGGTCACCGTGACATCGGCGACGGGCTCCAACAGCCCCATCACCGCCGCCCGCATGGCTTCCCGGAGCCCGAACCGCCCGGCCGTACGGAACGCCATCTCCGAGGAGTCCTTGGAGTGGGTCGCCCCGTCCGTCAGGGTGACGCTCAGCCCGGTCACCGGATGACCGCCGAGCGGCCCCTCGGCGAGCGCGTCACGACACCCGGCCTCGACCGCGCGCACGTACTCCTGCGGCACCCGGCCGCCGACGACGGTCGAACGGAACACGAAGCCCGTCGCGGCACGGTCCCCCTCCGCCTCCAGGGGCGCCACGTCGAGGACGACATGGGCGAACTGCCCCGCCCCGCCGTCCTGTTTGACGTGCCGATAGACCAGACCGGACACCCCGCGCACGATCGTCTCGCGACAGGCCACCCGCGGCCGGCCGACGGCGACGTCGAGCCCCTGGCTCCGGCGGACCTTCTCCACCGCCACCTCCAGATGCAGTTCGCCCATCCCGGACAGCAGGGTCTGGCCGGTCTCGGGATCGGTCCGCACGACCAGCGAGGGGTCCTCCTCGGCCAGCCGTGCGAGAGCCGTCGCGAGCCGGTCGGTGTCGGTGCTCCGCCGCGCCTCGACGGCCACCGACACCACCGGGTCGGCCACGGACGGGGGTTCGAGGAGCAGCGGCGCCGCCGGCGCGCACAGGGTGGTCCCCGCGCGGGCCGACTTCAGCCCGACGACCGCGACGATGTCCCCGGCCGTCGCGTGGTCCAGTTCGGCGTGCCGGTCGGCCCGCACCCGCAGGATCCGCCCGATCCGCTCGGTGCGCCGCGTGCCCGCGTCCAGCACGGTGTCCCCCTTCCTGATCGTTCCCGAGTACAGCCGCAGATAGGTCAGCCGTCCCGTGGCCGTGGCGCTCACCTTGAACGCCAGCGCCGCGAGCGGCTCGGCCGCGTCGGCGGCACGCTCCTCCTCGGTGCCGTCGTGCGTCCCGCGTACGGGCGGTACGTCCAGCGGCGAGGGCAGGTACGCCACGACCGCGTCGAGCAGCGGTTCGATGCCGCGGTTGCGGTAGGCGGAGCCGCACAGCACGACCACGCCCTCACCCGTGCGGGTCAGGTCGCGCAGCGCGTCCGCCAGCGTCCGCGCGGAGAGCGTGCCCCGCGCGCAGAACTCCTCCAGCGCCGCCGGATGCAGTTCCGCCACCGCCTCCTCCAGGAGCCGTCGGCGCCGTTCCGCCTCGTCCCGCAGGGCCTGCGGGACCGGGCCCTCCTCGGCCGTGCCGCCGTCGTCGTCCGTCCAGACATGCGCCCGCATCCGGAGCAGATCCACCACACCTGTGAACCCGTCCTCCGCGCCGATCGGCAACTGCGCCACCAGCGGCGCCGGATGGAGCCGCTGCCGGATCGACTCGACGGCGGTGTCGAGGTCGGCGCCCGCGCGGTCCAGCTTGTTGACGAAGGCGATGCGCGGGACGCCGTGCCGGTCTGCCTGCCGCCACACCGACTCGCTCTGCGGCTCGACGCCGGCGACCGCGTCGAACACGGCGATCGCGCCGTCGAGCACCCTGAGCGAACGCTCCACCTCGTCGGCGAAGTCGACGTGGCCGGGGGTGTCGATGAGGTTGATCCGGTGCCCGTCCCAGGCGCAGCTCACGGCTGCCGCGAAGATGGTGATCCCGCGATCGCGCTCCTGGGAGTCGAAGTCGGTGACGGTGGTGCCGTCATGGACCTCCCCGCGCTTGTGCGTGGTCCCGGTGGCGTAGAGGAACCGCTCGGTGACGGTGGTCTTGCCGGCGTCGACGTGGGCGAGGATGCCCAGGTTGCGGACGGCGGTCAGAGGGTTGGTGACGGTGCTGCGCATGGCCCGTGGCCTTTCAGCTGAGCTGTTTCGGGGCAGCGCGATTCCCGTACGGGCACGGCGGACGGCGGGAACGTGCGCGCGGACGGAGCTGTCGCTCCGTCCGCGCAAAGGAATTCGACGTCAGGCGTGCGTCACGGGCATCCGGTACCGGCCGCGCAGCGGGCACCGGACGGACGAGGACACGAGGATCACCTCGTACAGGGAACGGGGAACGACGACGGCGGTGCGGTCGCACATGGCCGGGCTCCCCTCTCTCGTCACTTGGTGGGGTGAGTCTAGGGACGGTGAGGGGGCCGGGTCACCGCATTTTCCGTGCGCCGTGTCGTCCGGAGTCACTCGGCCCGGACGGCGTCCACGTACACGACCCCCTTGGTCACCGTCTCGCTGGCCCGGCCGAGGTACAGGTTGAACCCCGTCACCTTCGCCAGCCGGGCCGCGTCGAGCACGGCGCCGGCGTTGCCGGTGTCCCAGGGAGCGGGCCCGAACTCGCCGAAGGGGGCCCTGAGTTCCCGCCCGCTCGTGTCGTCCAGCGCAAAGCGGTACTGGAACGGGATCCCGTCGGCGACGATCTCCAGCGCCCCGGCGTTCTCCGACCCGTCGCCGCGCAGCCACAGCGCCAGGGAGGTGAAGGCGGACCAGTCCGCGACGACCGGCCTGCCGATGCCGGTGAACTCCGCGGCGGTGAAGTCGTAGGCGTAGGCCAGCCCGTAGGAGCCGGAGGACTTGTGCTCGCGCGACAGGCCGAGCGTGTGGGTGTTGAGGTGGGTGTACGCCTCGCCGAGGGCGACGTCGTCCCCGGCGTACCCCTCGAAGTCGTCGATCCAGCCTGCGGGCAGGGGGGCGGCCTCGCCGAGGAGGACGACGGCGGAGTCGGTGAGCGTCTCGCCGCCCGCCCGTGCGCGGACGGTGAGGGTCGCCGAGCCCTTCCTCCGCAGGGCCGGGCCGATCGACCAGACGCCCGAGTGATAGCCGTCGGCGTCCAGGCGCAGGCGTCTGGCGGGTCCGCCGTCCACGGAGTAGGTGACCCGGCTCGCCCGCGCGGGCGTGACCCGCACCCGGACGGTGGTCCTGGCGGCCGTCACCCGCTGCCGGTCCGTGGGGGTCACCAGATGGAGGGACGGGCCGTTCCTGACAGCGGTGGTACGCGCGGCGAACACGCCTCGCACATCGGCGGCGAAGAGGGTGAAGGGATCCTGGTGGAACCGGACGAAGTCCGGCAGCAGGGCGTGACCCGGGTACGGCACGTAGGCGCGCTTGGTGCCGCCGAAGTTGGCCCAGGTGGCCATGTAGGTCACCTGACGGGCCAGCGGGTCCGCCTCGACGGCCCGCAGCAGCCGGGTGAACCACTGCGGGTCGCGGATCTCGGTGCCGCTCTCCCCGAACTCGGTGAAGGCGGGCACCTTGCCCCGCTCGTTCGCGAGCCGGACCACCATCGCCAGGTCCCGCACCAGACCGTCCAGCCAGGGGGTCGGTCCGGCGCCCTCGTCGTAGGAGTCGTAGCCGAGGACGTCGACGAACCGGTCGCCCGGGTAGGTGCGCAGGTACGCGGCCGGGTCGCCGCCGAGGCTCGCGTTGGGCGAGTAGGCGTAGAGCAGGTTGTGGACGCCCTTGACGTCGCGCAGGTACTCCACGGTGTAGCGGAACAGTTCGATGAACTCGCCCGAGGTGGTGTGACCGGCCCCCCACCAGAACCAGCCGCCGTTGTTCTCGTGGAAGGGGCGGAAGATCACCGGGATGAGGGTGCCGTCCGGGCGCCGGGCGCCCTTGACCGCCTTCGCGACGCGGTCCAGGAAGCGGTTGAAGCGGGCGTGCTTCGCCCCTCCGGGAAGGATCTGGCCGACGACGCGGCCCCTGGTGTCGTAGAAGTCCTTGCCGGTGACGAAGTTCGGCATGTGGGCGCTGAGGGTGTTGATCCCGCCGCGGGCGTCGCCCTGCCGGATGCACCGGCTGAGCGCGGCGATGTTCTCGGCGTCGGTGGCGTCCTCGGTACCGGGGCGCTCGTCGCCGTCGAGGACGAGGGTGTCCCAGCCGAAGACCGCGGGGTAGTCGCCCACCGCCGCTCTGGTGTCGGACGCCCTGCCGTCGGGTGTGGTGAAGGTGAAGCCGTAGGTCAGGTCGTGCTGGTGCCCGAACAGGATGCCCCTGCCCCGCTGCCGTCTCAGGTACGCGAACAGGGCTCGGGTGGCGGGGGTCGCCCTGTCGTCGACGATCCTGACCGGCGTCGGTGTGCCGGGGACCGCCGCGGGCGCGGCCACCGAGGTCCGGGTCCCGGCAGCCGCGGCGACGGCGGCGCCCAGGAGGACGAACGTACGGCGATTCAGGGGAGAGCTGGGCATGCGGTCTCCTGTGACGTGCTCGGCTGCCGGCACGGCAGCGGTGGGGGAGGGCGCCGATGTCCTGCACGCGCGGAGCCCGTCGGCCACGTGCGTCGCATGGGAGGCGTGTGGTTCAAGTGACGCTATTTGACTAGAGGTTGAGAAGAAACGAAAGAGGCCGGGTCGATCTGCCGGAGGCCGTCGGCGGCGGCGCGGGGCACGAGGCGCGCGCCACGGGGGGCACGGGCGCGGCCGGGGACACGAGAAGGGCCCCGACCGTCCCGGTCGGGGCCCTTCTCACGTGTGTCGCCGTAGCGAGTGTCCGAGGGGGGACTTGAACCCCCACGCCCGATAAAGGGCACTAGCACCTCAAGCTAGCGCGTCTGCCATTCCGCCACCCGGACCAGGTGTCTGCCGCCTGGCCAGGGGTTTTCCCGGTGGCGACAGGGACAACAATACCAAGGTTTCGGAGCGCCCTTCACCTGCGTTTCCGCCCGCGGGTCCGGGTCCCGGGCGGGGCCGTGCGGGTCTCGGCGAGCGGACCCGCACGGCCTCACCCCATGTGTGCGGAACGTGACGAACCGGCCACGTCAGGCCGCGGACGGCATGAGGTGGTACTCGGGGAAGTTCCCCGGCAGCCGCTCCCCCGCCGGACCGCGAGTGACGGCCTTGACCAGCAGGTCACCGCCGACGAAGGCACCGCGCCAGGACGCGCCGAAGCCGCCGAACAGCTCGTCGCGGTCGCCGCGCGAGCGGGGTGTGCCGTGGCCGACCTTGAACGCCCGGATCTGGGGTGCCAGCCGCTCGTACGTCGCCCGGTCGTCGGTGGAGAGGGTGGCGACCAGCGCACCGTTGGAGGCGTTCATGGCGGCGAGGAGTTCGGCCTCGGTGTCGACCAGGACGATCGTGTCGACGGGGCCGAAGGGTTCCGCGTGGTGGAGCGGGGAGGAGGCGGGCGGATCGAGGAGGGTGACGGGCTGGACGTAGGCACCGGTGTCCTGGCCGGGCAGGAAGCGCGCGTCGGAGGGTCTGCCCCGGTGCAGCGGGACGGCGCCCCGGTCGACGGCCTCGGCGACCTGGTCGGCCAGTTCCTTGGCCTTGGCCGCGTTGATGACGGGACCGAGGTCCAGCGTCGGGTACGGGTCGTCGGGGTGCTCCACCGCCAGGGGGTGGCCGATCCGGAGGGTGCGGACGGCCGGGAGGTAGGCGGCGAGGAACTCGTCGAACAGGTCGCGCTGGACGACGAAGCGCGGGTACGCGGTGCAGCGCTGTTTGCCGTAGTCGAAGAGTTTGGGGACGACCGCGGAAAGGGTCTCCCAGTCGGTGTGGTTCCAGATGCCCCAGGTGTTCAGCCCCTCCTGTTCCAGGACGTGGCGTTTGCCCAGGTCGGCGACCGCGGTGGCCACGGCGGCGCCGGTGTCGCGGCCGCCGACGAAGGAGACGCAGCCGATCTCGGGGGCCCGGACCAGCGCCTGCGACAGCTCGCGCCCGCTGCCGCTGACGAGGGTGACGGGGAGGCCCTCCCGGGCTGCGAGGGCGGTGGCCAGGGTGAGGCAGGCGACGCCGCCGTCGGTGGGGGTCTTGGCGATAACCGCGTTGCCCGCCAGCGCCTGGACCAGCATCGCGTGGACCAGGACGCTCATCGGGTAGTTCCAGCTGGCGATGTTGGAGACCGGGCCGTCGAGGGGGACGCGGCCCTCGACCATGGGCTCGATGCCGTCGACGTACCAGCGGACGCCGTCGATCGCACGGTCCACGTCGGCCCGCGCGAGCCGCCAGGGTTTGCCGATCTCCCAGACGAGGAGCAGGGCGAGCAGTTCCCGGTGCTGGGCGAGGGCGTCGAGGGTGGCGGCGACCCGGGCGCGGCGTTCGCCGAGGGGGACGTGGCGCCAGGCCCGGTGCTGGTCGAGGGAGGCTCTGACCGCCGCATGGGCGGTGGTGCCGTCCAGGCGGGGCGGGCCCGCGACGGGGCTGCCGTCGACGGGGCTGGTGGCGGCCAGGGCGCGGCCGTCGGCCCGCCAGGCGGCGCCCCAGTGGTTGAGGACACGGTCGTCCCGGAAGGCTTCGGGGGCGACGGCCAGACAGCGCCGCCAGGCGTCGGTCCAGGCCGTGCCGGACTTCAGGGTGAGGGTGGGTGTGGCGGTGGGTGGTGCCATGGGGTTCTCCGCTCTCGGTGCACAGTCGGGGGCGGGGTGCGCGGTGGCCGGCGGGGCTGCCGTCGGCGGGGTTGTTGCCGGTGGTGCTGTCGCCGGTGGGGTCAGCCCTCGGACTCCAGGGCGGCGAGCACCAGCCGGGCCGTCTCCGTGGGGGTGCCGCCGACCCGTACCCCGACCGCCTCCAGCGCCTCCTTCTTGGCCTGCGCGGTGCCGGAGGAGCCGGAGACGATCGCGCCGGCGTGGCCCATCGTCCTGCCCTCGGGGGCGGTGAAGCCGGCGATGTAGCCGACGACCGGCTTGGTGACGTGGTCGCGGACGTACGCGGCGGCCCGTTCCTCGGCGTCGCCGCCGATCTCGCCGATGAGGACGATCAGTTCGGTGTCGGGGTCGTCCTGGAAGGCGGCCAGGCAGTCGATGTGGGTGGTGCCGACGACGGGGTCGCCGCCGATGCCGACGCACGTGGAGAAGCCGGTGTCGCGGAGTTCGTACATGAGCTGGTAGGTGAGGGTGCCGGACTTGGAGACCAGGCCGACGCGTCCCGGCTTGGTGATGTCGGCGGGGATGATGCCGGCGTTGGACTGGCCGGGGGTGATCAGGCCGGGGCAGTTGGGGCCGACGATCCGGGTGCCCCGGGACCGCGCGTACGCCGTGAAGGCGACGGAGTCGTGGACGGGGATGCCCTCGGTGATGACGACGGCGAGGCCGATGCCGGCGTCGGCGGCCTCGACGACGGCCGCTTTCGCGAAGGCCGGCGGGACGAAGACGACGGTGACGTCGGCGCCGGTGGCCTCGATGCCCTCGGCGACCGAGCCGAAGACGGGGACGGCCCGCTCGTCGAAGTCGACGGTGCGGCCGGCCTTGCGGGGGTTGACGCCGCCGACGACGTTCGTGCCGGCCGCGAGCATGCGGCGGGTGTGCTTCATGCCCTCGCCGCCGGTCATGCCCTGGACGAGGACCCTGCTCTCCTGGGTGAGGTAGATGGCCATGTCCGGGCTCCTCAGTTCGCGTGGGCGAGGTCGGCGGCGCGGCGCGCGGCACCGTCCATGGTGGTGGCCTGGTGGACGAGTGGGTGGGCGCGGGTGTCGAGGATCGCCCGGCCGCGTACGGCGTTGTTGCCGTCGAGACGGACGACCAGCGGCTTGGTCAACCGCACGCTGTCCAGGGCCCTCACGATGCCCTCGGCGACCGCGTCGCAGGCGGTGATCCCGCCGAAGACGTTGACGAGGACGGACTTCACGGCCGGGTCGGAGAGGATGACGGAGAGACCGTCGGCCATGATCCGGGCGGAGGCGCCGCCGCCGATGTCGAGGAAGTTGGCGGGACGGGCACCGCATCCGGCGACCACGTCGAGGGTCGACATGACGAGTCCGGCGCCGTTGCCGATGACCCCGACCTCGCCTTCCAGCTTCACGTAGTTGAGGCCCTTGGCGGCCGCCGCCGCCTCCAGCGGGTCGTCGTGCGCGAAGCCCTCGTCGCCCCAGCGGCTCTGCCGGAAACCCGCGTTGTCGTCGAGGGTGACCTTGCCGTCGAGGGCGAGGATGCGGCCCTGTGCGGTACGCACGAGCGGGTTGACCTCGACGAGGAGCGCGTCCTCGCGGGTCAGCACCTGCCAGAGCCGCATGAGGACGTCGACGCTCTGCGGGGGCAGACCGGCCGCCTCGGCGATCTCGGACGCCTTGGCGGAGGTGACGCCCTCGGCGGGGTCGACCGGGATGCGGGCCACCGCCTCGGGCCGGGTGGCCGCCACCTCCTCGATGTCCATGCCGCCCTCGGCCGAGGCGATCGCGAGGAAGCCGCCGGCCGCGCGGTCGAGGACGTAGGAGACGTAGAACTCGCTCTCGATCGCGACGGGTTCGGCGATCATCACCGTGCGGACGGTGTGGCCCTTGATGTCCGTGCCGAGGATCTGCCGTGCGGTCAGTTCGGCGGCGGCGGGGTCGGCGGCGAGCTTCACCCCGCCCGCCTTGCCGCGTCCGCCGGTCTTCACCTGTGCCTTGACGACGACGCGTCCGCCCAGCCTGCGGGCGATCTCGCGGGCCTCCTTGGGCGAGTCGGTGACCTCGGCCCGCGGGACCGCGATGCCGTGTTCCTCGAAGAGTGCTCGTGCCTGGTGCTCGAAAAGGTCCATTCCGGCTCCTGACTCAAAAGTGCCGCACGCCCCCTGGACACCACCCAGGGGATGCGGGATAACAAGGTTCATACAGTATTCGTCGACTGTATGCAATCAACCGCGAGAGCGCTCCAACCCCTACGAAGGGACAGGACTTCGCCATGCCCGACGGCAACAGCCAGGAACTCATCTCCGGTGGTCACCTCGTCGCCAAGGCACTCAAGGCCGAGGGTGTGGAGGTCATCTACACCCTGTGCGGCGGCCACATCATCGACATCTACGACGGCTGCGTCGACGAGGGCATCGAGGTCGTCGACGTCCGCCACGAGCAGGTCGCCGCCCACGCCGCCGACGGCTACGCCCGGATCACCGGCAAGCCCGGCTGCGCGGTCGTCACCGCCGGTCCCGGTACGACCGACGCCGTCACCGGCGTCGCCAACGCCTTCCGCGCGGAGTCCCCGATGCTGCTGATCGGCGGCCAGGGCGCGCACACCCAGCACAAGATGGGGTCCCTGCAGGACCTGCCGCACGTCGACATGATGACGCCGATCACCAAGTTCGCGGCGACCGTGCCGGACACGGCCCGCGCCGCCGACATGGTCTCGATGGCGTTCCGCGAGTGCTACCACGGCGCCCCCGGACCCTCCTTCCTGGAGATCCCGCGTGACGTCCTCGACGCCAAGGTGCCCGTCGAGAAGGCCCGCGTGCCCAAGGCCGGCGCCTACCGGGCCTCGACCCGCTCGGCCGGCGACCCCGAGGCCGTCGAGAAGCTCGCCGACCTGCTGGTGCACGCGGAGAAGCCCGCGATCCTGCTGGGCAGCCAGGTGTGGACCACGCGGGGCACCGAGTCCGCGATCGACCTGGTGCGCACCCTCAACATCCCGGCCTACATGAACGGCGCGGGACGCGGCACCCTGCCGCCCGGCGACCCGCACCACTTCCAGCTCTCCCGCCGCTACGCGTTCTCCAACGCCGACGTCATCGTCATCGTCGGCACGCCGTTCGACTTCCGCATGGGTTACGGCAAGCGGCTGTCGCCGGACGCGACCGTCGTACAGATCGACCTCGACTACCGGACCGTCGGCAAGAACCGCGACATCGACCTCGGGATCGTCGGCGACGCGGGCCTCGTCCTCAAGTCGGTGACCGAGGCGGCCTCCGGGCGGATCAACGGGGGCGCGTCGCGGCGCAAGGAGTGGCTGGACGAGCTGCGCGCCGCCGAGCAGACCGCCATCGAGAAGCGGCTGCCCAGCCTGAGGTCGGACGCCTCGCCGATCCACCCCTACCGGCTGGTCAGCGAGATCAACGAGTTCCTGACCGAGGACTCGATCTACATCGGCGACGGCGGCGACATCGTCACCTTCTCCGGCCAGGTCGTCCAGCCCAAGTCACCCGGCCACTGGATGGACCCGGGCCCCCTCGGCACGCTCGGCGTCGGCGTCCCCTTCGTGCTCGCCGCCAAGAAGGCACGGCCCGACAAGGAAGTGGTGGCCCTCTTCGGCGACGGCGCCTTCTCCCTCACCGGCTGGGACTTCGAGACACTCGTCCGCTACGACCTCCCCTTCGTCGGGATCATCGGCAACAACTCCTCGATGAACCAGATCCGTTACGGCCAGAAGGCCAAGTACGGCGAGGAGCGCGAGCGGATCGGCAACACCCTCGGCGACGTCCACTACGACAAGTTCGCCCAGATGCTGGGCGGTTACGGCGAGGAGGTCCGCGACCCCGCCGACATCGGCCCCGCGCTGCAGCGCGCCCGTGAGTCCGGCAAGCCGTCGCTCATCAACGTCTGGGTCGACCCGGACGCGTACGCCCCCGGAACCATGAACCAGACGATGTACAAGTGAGGTGGAACCGTTGACCGCGACGGCAGCAGCACCGACCAAGGCCCTCAGTGGCATCCGCGTCCTCGACATGACGCACGTCCAGTCCGGCCCGTCCGCCACCCAGCTGCTCGCCTGGCTCGGCGCGGACGTGGTGAAACTGGAGGCGCCGAGCGGGGACATCACACGCAAGCAGCTGCGGGACCTCCCGGACGTCGACTCCCTCTACTTCACGATGCTCAACTGCAACAAGCGCAGCATCACCCTCAACACCAAGACCCAGCGCGGCAAGGAGATCCTCACCGAGCTGATCCGGCGCTCCGACGTCATGGTCGAGAACTTCGGACCGGGCGCGGTCGACCGCATGGGCTTCACGTGGGACCGCATCCAGGAGATCAACCCCCGTATCGTCTACGCCTCCATCAAGGGGTTCGGGGACGGCCCGTACACCGGCTTCAAGGCGTACGAGGTCGTCGCGCAGGCCATGGGCGGGTCCATGGCCACCACGGGCTTCGAGGACGGGCCGCCGCTGGCGACGGGGGCCCAGATCGGGGACTCGGGCACGGGCGTCCACGCCGTGGCGGGGATCCTCGCCGCGCTGTACCAGCGGGAGAACACCGGGCGCGGCCAGCGGGTCAACGTGGCCATGCAGCACGCCGTCCTCAACCTGTGCCGGGTGAAGCTGAGGGACCAGCAGCGGCTCGCCCACGGGCCGCTGCGCGAATACCCCAACGAGGACTTCGGCGACGAGGTCCCCCGGTCCGGGAACGCCTCCGGCGGCGGCCAGCCCGGCTGGGCCGTGAAATGCGCGCCGGGCGGCCCGAACGACTACGTGTACGTCATCGTGCAGCCCGTCGGCTGGCAGCCGATGAGCGAGCTGATCGGTCGGCCCGAACTGGCCGAGGACCCCGAGTGGGCGACGCCGGAGGCCCGGCTGCCCAAGCTGGGCAAGATGTTCCAGCTGATCGAGGAGTGGTCCTCCACGCTCCCCAAGTGGGAGGTGCTGGAGCGGCTGAACGCGCACAACATCCCGTGCGGGCCGATCCTGTCCACCAAGGAGATCATCGAGGACGCGTCCCTGGTCTCCAACGAGATGGTGGTCACCGTGCCGCACCCCGAGCGCGGCGAGTTCGTGACCGTGGGCAGCCCGCTGAAGCTGTCCGACTCCCCGGTGGACGTGACCAGTTCACCCCTGCTCGGCGAGCACAACGAAGAGGTCTACGTCGGCGAGCTGGGGCTCGGCGACGAGGAGCTGCGCCTGCTCAAGTCGAACGGAGTGATCTGATTGATGGCCGAAGACCGGGTGCTGAAGGTGCGCGGGCTCCTCGACGCCGTACGGGCGGAGGGCCGGAGCGCGCTGACCGCCCCCGAGGGCAAGGTGATCGCCGACGCGTACGGGATCGCCGTCCCCGGCGAGGAGCTGGCGCGGGACGTCGACGAGGCGGTGTCGTTCGCGGCGCGCTTCGGCGGGCCGGTGGTGATGAAGATCGTCTCGCCGGACATCCTGCACAAGACCGACGCGGGCGGGGTGATCGTCGGGGTGGAGGGCGCGGCGGACGTACGGGCCGCGTTCCACACCATCGTCGACAACGCCCGCGCGTACGCGGCCGACGCCCGGATCGAGGGCGTCCAGGTCCAGGAGCTGCTGCCGAAGGGGCAGGAGGTCATCGTCGGCGCGGTGACGGACCCGACGTTCGGGAAGGTCGTCGCGTTCGGGCTCGGCGGGGTGCTGGTGGAGGTCCTCAAGGACGTGACGTTCCGGCTCGCGCCGGTCGACGCGGACGAGGCGCTGTCCATGCTGGACTCGATCCGCGCGGCGGAGATCCTGCGCGGGGTGCGGGGCGCTCCCGCCGTGGACCGGTGGGCCGTCGCGGAGCAGATCCGCCGGGTCTCCGAACTCGTCGCGGACTTCCCGGAGATCGCCGAGGTGGACCTCAACCCGGTGATCGCGACCCCCGAGGGCGCGGTCGCGGCGGACATCCGGATCATCCTCGCGGAGTCGGTGCCGAAGCCGCGGCGCAGGTACTCGCGCGAGGAGATCCTCACGTCGATGCGCCGGCTGATGCAGCCCTCGTCGGTGGCCGTGATCGGGGCCTCCAACGAGCAGGGCAAGATCGGCAACTCGGTGATGCGCAACCTCGTCGACGGCGGATTCGCCGGCGAGATCCACCCGGTGAACCCCAAGGCCGATGACATTCTGGGCCGCAAGGCGTACAAGAGTGTCACGGACGTTCCCGGTGAGGTGGATGTGGCGGTCTTCGCGATCCCCGCCAAGTTCGTGGCGTCGGCGCTGGAGGAGGTGGGCCGCAAGGGCGTCCCCAACGCCGTACTGATCCCGTCCGGTTTCGCGGAGACCGGCGAGCACGCGCTCCAGGACGAGATCGTGGCGATCGCCGAGCGGCACGGCATCCGGCTGCTCGGGCCGAACATCTACGGCTACTACTCGACGTGGCAGGACCTGTGTGCCACGTTCTGCACGCCGTACGACGTCAAGGGCGGGGTCGCCCTGACCTCGCAGTCCGGTGGCATCGGGATGGCCATCCTGGGCTTCGCGCGCGCCACGAAGACGGGGGTGTCGGCGATCGTCGGGCTCGGCAACAAGTCGGACCTGGACGAGGACGACCTGCTGACCTGGTTCGGCGAGGACCCCCGCACCGAGTGCATCGCGATGCACCTGGAGGACCTGAAGGACGGGCGGGCGTTCGTCGAGGCCGCGCGGGCGACCGTCCCGAAGAAGCCGGTGGTGGTCCTCAAGGCGGGCCGTACGGCGGCCGGGGCGAAGGCGGCGGGCTCGCACACGGGCGCGCTGGCGGGCGACGACGCGGTGTACGAGGACATCCTGAAGCAGGCCGGGGTCATCAGGGCACCGGGGCTGAACGAGATGCTGGAGTACGCGCGCGCGTTGCCGGTGCTCCCCGCCCCGCGCGGCGACAACGTCGTCATCATCACGGGGGCCGGCGGCAGCGGTGTCCTGCTGTCGGACGCGGTCACCGACAACGGGCTGACCCTGATGGAGATCCCGCCGGACCTGGACGCGTCCTTCCGGGCGTTCATCCCGCCGTTCGGGGCCGCGGGCAACCCGGTCGACATCACCGGCGGCGAGCCCCCCTCGACGTACGAGGCGACGATCAGGCTGGGCCTGGAGGACCCGCGCATCCACGCGCTCGTCCTCGGCTACTGGCACACCATCGTCACCCCGCCCATGGTGTTCGCCGAACTCACCGCGCGCGTGGTGGCCGAGTTCCGCGAGCGGGGCATCGAGAAGCCGGTCGTCGCGTCGCTCGCGGGCGACGTCGAGGTGGAGGAGGCGTGCCAGTACCTCTTCGAGCGCGGGGTCGTGGCGTACCCGTACACGACCGAGAAGCCGGTCGCCGTCCTCGGTGCGAAATATCGATGGGCGCGGGCTGCGGGGCTGCTGTGACGGGCGCGGGCTGCCCCGATCCGGCCGGGGGTCCGGGGGCTGCCCCCCGGGCACGACACAGCTCGATGGGCGCGGGCCGCCGGGCTGTTGGGGGGCGGCCGATGAGGTGATCGAGGAGGGGGCGGCCCTGTGCCGCCCCCGACCCCGAAAGCACGAAAGGTGTGGGACAGGGGGCGCTGGCCAGCTCTTTCGACACAAGGGGTGCAATCCGTCATGACTACCACCGACATCTCGACACCCGTCCCCTACAGGGAGGTGACGGACCGCAACGGCCGTGTGTATCGGCTCGGTGAGACCGATATCGACATCATGGGCCGTAGGCGCAAGTGGATGGTCATCCTGCCGTGGATCGGCATGATGGGTATCAGCTCGGCCGAGTACGCCTTCGCGTCGGCCGAGGACACGCTGCACATCGCACACAGCTGGAACGACGGGCACATCTTCTGGATGCTCGGTGTCTGGGTGTTCTTCCAGGCGGCCGTGGCCTTCCCGGCCGGAAAGCTCAGGGAGAGCGGCAGACTGCCCGCCCGCTGGGCGATGATGCTCGGCGCGCTCGGCACCCTGCTCGGATACCTGTCCCTCGCGTTCGCACCGCATGTGATCGTCGCGTACGTCGGGTTCGGCATGTTCAGCGGTATGGGCGCGGGCATGGTGTACGCGACCTGCGTGAACATGGTCGGCAAGTGGTATCCGGAGCGCAAGGGAGGCAAGACCGGCTTCGTCAACGGCGGTTTCGCCTACGGTTCCGTGCCGTTCGTCTTCCTCTTCACCAACTACATGGACCTGACGAACTTCCGCTGGGTCCTCGTCTCGGTCGGCCTCTTCCTGGCCACCACGGTGGCCGTGGCCGGCTACTTCTTCCGGGACCCGCCGAAGAACTGGTGGCCCGCCGACGTCGACCCGCTGCAGCCGCCGAACGACCCGCGGGCCCGCCGCGCACTGGCGATGAACCCGCCGGCCGTGCGGCAGTACACCCCCGGGGAGGCATGGCGGACCGGACGTGTCGCGCTGATGTGGTTCTGCCTGCTGTGCACCTCGGGCGTGAACATCTTCGGCATCGCCTTCCAGGTCGACATCGGCGAGGAGGCCGGTTTCGCCGGTGGCATCGTCGCGACGGCCATGTCGATGAAGGCCATCGTCAACGGCACCGGCCGGGGCGTGATCGGCTGGCTGTCCGACCGCTACGGACGCAAGCGCTGCCTGATCTTCGTGTGCATCGTCCTCGGCCTCTCGCAGTACGGGATCCTGTGGGCCGCCGACCTCAAGAACCTGCCGCTATTCCTGCTCTTCTCCAGCATCTCCGGGTTCGGCGGAGGCGCCATCTTCCCGATGTTCGCGGCGATGACGGCGGACTACTTCGGCGAGAACAACAACGCCTCCAACTACGGGCTGGTCTACAGCTCCAAGCTGGTGTCCGGCCTGCTCGGCGCCGGTATGGGCAAGGTCGTGGTGGACAACTGGGGCCACAACGGGGCCTTCACCCTGGCGGGCTCGATCTCCCTGTTCGCCGCGTTCATCGCCCTCTTCCTGACCCCACCGGGCCGGCCGAGGGCGAAGAGCCTGACGGCCAACCCGATGCCGATCAGCCGGGACACGGACTAGGGTGCGTTTTGAAAGTGCTGGTCATAGCCACTCGTTGATGGCTGCGACCAGCACCGTCGCTTCGTAGCGGACGGCGAGCTTGTCGTATCTCGTGGCGACCGCACGGTGCCGTTTCAGGCGATTGATTCCGCACTCCACTGCGTGGCGCTGCTTGTAGTCGTCCTTGTCGAACTTGGGCGGGCGGCCGCCGTGGGAACCGCGTTTCTTGCGGTTGGCAATCTGGTCGCGCTTCTCCGGGATCGTGCAGCGGATGCCACGTTTGCGCAGGTAGTCGCGGTTCGCGCGGGAGCCGTACGCCTTGTCGGCACGCACCTTGTCCGGCCGGGTGCGCGGGCGGCCCTGCCCGAGCCGGGGCACCCGGATACGGCCCAGGACCACCTGGAACTGCGGCGAGTCACCACGCTGTCCAGCCGTGATGACCAGCGCCATCGGCTTCTGGGCCTGCTCGACCGCCAGGTGCAGCTTGGTGGTCAGCCCACCCCGGGATCGTCCGAGCCCGTGGTCATCGGGCTCGATGAACACGCCACCTGGCGGCTCGATCTGCAGATCCCCTTTTTGCGGGCACCGGCCGCATGCTGGTGGGCGCGGGCGATGGTGGAGTCCACCGAGACGTCCCAGGTGATCAGCCCCTCGGCGTCGGCCCGGGCCTGCAGCTGCTCGAAGATGCGGTGCCAGGTGCCGTCCCGCTGCCAGCGCCGGAACAGACCGTAGACCGTCTCCCACGGGCCATACCGCTCGGGCACGTCCCGCCACGGAGCACCGGCGCGGGTGCGCCAGCGTATGCCGTCTATCAACTGCCGCTTGGTGTGCACCGGTGGCCGTCCGGGCTTCTTGCCGGCCGGGAGCAAGGGCTCCAGCTTCGCCCATTGTGCATTCGTCAGATCATGCCGTCCCACGAAGTGGATCTTGACACATCAAGATCCACTTCTGAAACGCACCCTAGGGCCGCACGGTGTTTCCGCCGACGCCCGGCTGGGATCTCCCAGCCGGGCGTCGGCGTTGCGTCCTCGTTCCCGGGCTCTACTCGCCGCTCTTCTCCCGCAGCGAGTGCAGGTGCTCGCTGGAGCGGCGGGCGAAGGTGAAGGACTCGGCGGGGTTGTCGTGCTCCGCCTGCCAGTGGTGGGCGCGTCGGGAACCCTTCAGATCGTTGACGGCCGAGATGAACTTCCGGTAGTCGATGTCTCCGTCGCCGACGTCCGTCATGCGGTACCCGTACGGGTTCGACGGGTCGCTCTCGCCGTCCTTGACGTGGAACAGCGGGTAGCGGTCCGGGCGGCGCACGACGTAGTCGAGCGGCTCGAAGGGCGCGGCGGTGCCGTCGGGCCGCTTGGAGAAACGGAACTGGGCCACGTACGCCCAGAAGATGTCCATCTCCAGGAAGACGAGGTCGGGGTCGGTCTCGCGGAGCAGTACGTCGTAGAGGCGCACCTTGGGGTCGTCGGTGGCGAAGGAGAACTCCTCGGAGTGGTTGTGCTGGTAGAACTTCAAGCCGCGTGCCCTGGCGGCCGCGCCGTAGGTGTTGAACTCGTGGGCGGCCCGCTTCACCGCGTCGACGGTCGTGCCGTAGCGGAAGGGGCCGGCGGCGGTGCCGATGTGCTTCAGGCCGAGGGCCTGGGCGTCGTCGAGGACCTTGGTGAGGTTCTGGGCGAAGGTGTACGCGTTCGGGTCGCTCGCGTAGTAGCCGACGTGGCTGCCGATCGGGTCCAGGCCGTGGTCGCGGGCCAGCCGCTTCAGCTGTTTGAGGGTGATGGGGCCCGCCGAGCCCTGGGTGTAGCCGGCGAACTCGACCTCGTCGTAGCCGTACTTCTCCAGCTCGGCGAAGACGGGGGCGAAGCCGAGGGTGGAGACCTTGTCGCGGAGGCTGTAGAGCTGGATGCCGAGACGGCCGGGCGGGAGGACGGGGCGGCCCTGGCCCGCGGTGGCCGTCCCGGTGCCAGCGGCGGCCTGGGCGGGGGCGGCGGCGCCCAGCAGGGCGGCGACGGTGGCACCCGCGGCGACACCGAGCATGCCTCGTCTGCTGAGGCGGTGGGTGAGTTCGGGATCGGGCTGGGAGATGCGGCTCATGCGGGGACTCCTTCGTTGGGCGGGCGTCGTCCGTGGTGAGTGCTTCACCTGGGACGCGTCGGGATCTGTCGGTCCTGGTGGAGGCTCATGGCAGCTCCTTGAGGCCGAGGTCCGTCAACAGGTCGCGGGCGAGGGCGAGTTCGGCGGCGATGCCGTCGGCGAGCTGGGCGCGGGTGGTGGGGCGCAGCTGCGGTGGCAGCGCCTGCCAGGTGTACGTCTCGACCTCCAGATGGCGGGTGAGGGGGTGGGGGCCGCCGACGAGACGGGTGAGGGCGGCCTTGAGGACCGGGAGGGTGGAGGTGAGGGGTGCGGCGGGGGCCGCGTGGAGCGGGACGTGGAAGTGGGCGCGCCAGGGGGAGGCGTCGGGCAGGGTGTCGCCCCGCAGTGCCTCGCCGAGGTCGTCGGTGCCACGCAGGCCGGCGGCGGTGGAGGTGCGGGTCTGGTGCAGGAAGCGGGGCTCGTCGAAGGCGGCGAGGGCTTCGCGGACCTCGGGCAGGTGCGGATGCTCGGCGTGCAGGGCGGCGGAGAGCTGGGACTTGACGACGGGGACACCGGCCCGGGTGAGCGCGTCCAGGGCGGTGTGCGGGTCCTCGAAGGAGGTGGCGAGGTGGCAGGTGTCGACGCAGATGCCGATGCGGTCGTGGCCGATGTCGCTCAGCGGGCCGATGGCGTCGGCGGTGGTCTCCACGGTGCAGCCCGGTTCGGGTTCCAGGCCGATCCGGAGGGAGCGGCCGGTCAGCTCGGCCACGGCGTCGAGGCGTTCGGCGAGGGTGCGCAGGGCCGCCCGGGCACGGGCGGCGTGGCTGTCGTCGGCGGCGGTGCGCCAGGCCAGGGGGAGGGTGGAGACGGTGCCCTCGGTCACGTCGTCGGGGAGCAGCCGGGCGAGGACGCGGGCGAGGGAGGTGGTGTGGTCGAGGCGCTCGGGGTCGGCCCAGTCGGGCCGGTACACGCGGTACTTGACCTCCTCGGCGCCGAAGCCCTCGTAGGGGAAGCCGTTGAGGGTGACGACCTCCAGGCCGCGCCGGTCGAGTTCGGCGCGCAGGCCGCGCAGGGCGGCCGGGTCGGTCACCAGGGCCGCGGCCGCGTCCCTGGCCAGCCACAGGCCGATGCCGAGGCGGTCGCGGCCGAGACGGCGGCGTACGGGCTCGCAGTGGTCGCGGAGTTGGGCGAGGACGCCGTCGAGGGTCTCGGCCGGGTGCACGTTGGTGCAGTAGGCGAGGTGGACGGTGGAGCCGTCGGGGTGGCGGAAGCGCACGGTCACTCACCGCCGCGCAGGATGCTGTTGCCCTCGTGCGTGGGGTCCGTGGCGGTGACATCGAGGACGAGGCGCCCGCTGAGCCCGTAGAAGGCGACGGGGTTGCGCCACAGCACGAGGTCGACGGCGTCCTCGTCGAACCCGGCGGCCAGGAGGGCGTCGGCGACCCGCCGCGTCTTCAGGGGGTCGCTTCTGCCCCAGTCGGCGGCGGAGTCGACCAGCACCCTCTCCGGGCCGAACTCCTTGAGGACGGCGACCATGCGCTCCTCGTCCATCTTGGTGTCCGGGTAGACGGAGAAACCGAGCCAGGCGCCGCTGTCCCTGGCCTCCTTGACGGTGGTCTCGTTGAGGTGGTCCAGCAGCATCCGGTCGACGGGCAGGGCGGAGGCCCGTACGGCGTCGAGGGTCCGGCGCAGGCCGGCGAGTTTGTCCCGGTGCGGGGTGTGGACGAGGGCGGGCAGTCCGTGGTCGGCGGCCAGCTGCAGCTGGTGTTCGAGGGCGTGGTCCTCGGCCGGGGTCATGGAGTCGTAGCCGATCTCGCCGACCGCGACGACCCCGTCCTTGAGCAGGTAGCGGGGCAGCAGGTCCAGCACGGGAGTGCAGCGCGGGTCGTTCGCCTCCTTGGGGTTGAGGGCGAGCGCGCAGTGGTGGGCGATGCCGTACTGGGCGGCGCGGAAGGGCTCCCAGCCCAGCAGGGAGTCGAAGTAGTCCACGAAGGAGTCGGGCGAGGTGCGGGGTTGTCCCAGCCAGAAGGCCGGCTCCAGAACCGCGCGGACGCCCGCCTCGTGCATCGCCTCGTAGTCGTCGGTGGTGCGTGACGTCATGTGGATGTGGGGGTCGAAGATGCGCATCAGGACTCCTTGCCGGGAAGGCCGTGGCTGCCGTCGCGGTGGGGCGCGGCGGCCGGTGGGGGCGCGGTCAGGGCCAGGACGCGGTGCAGGTCCTCGGGTACGGGGCGGCCCGCGGCGGTGCGTTCCTCGGCGAAGGCGCGGACCATGCGGGCGAGTTCGGTGTCGCCGCGGGCACGGCCGGTCAGGTCGGCGACCTCGTCGACGCGCACTGCGGTGAACAGGCACTTGAGGACGGCGTGCCGCCAGGGGTGCGGGGCCAGATGGCGGGCGCCGTACGGGCCCAGGGCGGCGGCGAGGAGGCGGGTGTCGTTGGTGCGCAGCGCGTCCTCGACGAGGGGCAGCGCCTCGGGGCCGGGCACGAGGTGGGGCAGCGCGTGCAGCACCGCCCGGCGTTCGTCGGCGGTGCCCTGGCGGTAGACCCGGGTGAGCGCGTCGGCGTCGGCGCGGGCCGCGTGCAGGATCAGGACGCGGACGGCGTCGGCGTGTTCGGTGCCGCAGCGCCGGCCCGCCTCGGCGAGCCGCAGCTCCCAGACGGCGAGGGGGCCGTGGGTGCCCGGATGCTCGGCGGCCTCGTCCAGCGCCCGCGCCAGCCAGGTGCGGGCGGCCTGCGGGAGGCGGGTGTCCAGGTGCCGGTGCAGGTCGGCCGGGGTCCGGTGGTGGGTCACGAGGGGCTCCCGGGACGGTCGGTGCGGGTCGTGCCGTGGCGGCGGCCGAGGGACCGTTCGAGGAACGCGAGGGACTGCTCGGCGAAGTGGGGGCCGGCGTGGGAGTGGCGGGGCAGTTCGACGACGGTCAGGGCTCGGTAGCCGACGGCGGCCAGGGCCGCGAGGACGGGCGGGAAGTCGATCTCGCCCTCGCCGAGGGGCAGGTGTTCGTGGACGCCGCGGCGCATGTCCTCGATCTGGACGTGGCGGAGCCAGGGCGCGGCGGCGCGGACACAGTCGGCGGGAGGGAGGGGTTCGAGGCACTGGCAGTGGCCGATGTCGAGGGTCAGGCCGAGGGCGGCGGGGCTGTCCAGGGCCTCGCGCAGGCGGTGGAAGTCCGCGAGCGTGGCGAGGAGATGGCCGGGTTCGGGCTCGATGGCGAGGGGGACGCCGGCGGCGGTGGCCGCGTCGAGGACGGGGGCGAGCGCGTCGGGCAGCCGCTTCCAGGCGGTGTCCTCGTCCGTGCCGGGCGGGGTGACTCCGCTGAAGCAGTGCACGGCGTGGGCGCCGAGGTCGGCGGCGACCCGTACGGCACGGAGCAGCAGGTCGGTGCGGCGGGCGCGGTCGTCGGGGTCGGCGTCCAGCAGCGTCGGGCCGTGTTTGCGGCGGGGGTCGAGCACATAGCGGGCGCCGGTCTCCACGGTGACGGTCAGGCCGAGGGCGTCCAGCCTGCGGGCGAGGCGGCGGATGCGGGCGGCGAGGCCGGGGGCGAGCGGGTCGAGGTGCATGTGGTCGAGCGTGAGTCCGACGCCGTCGTAGCCGAGGTCGGCGAGGAGGGCGAGGGCGTCGTCGAGCCGGAGGTCGGCGAGGCCGTTGGTGCCGTAGCCGAAGGACAGGGGGATCTCGTGCCGGCTCATCGCGTCTCCCCGCGCGGCTCTGCCGCACGCCCCGGTGCCGTCCGCAGGCGCTGCGCGAACCCCGCCAGGGCCGCGTACTGCTCCCCCAGTGCCGTCGGGGCCTCCCCCACCGGGTCCTTGAAGTAGAAGCCCAGCTCGGCCAGGGGCCCGCTGAGGCCCGCCCGGTGGGCGGCTGCCAGGAGGCGGGCGAGGTCCAGGACCAGGGGGGCGGCGAGCGCGGAGTCACAGCCCTGCCAGGTGGTCTGGAGGACCATGCGGGTGCCGAGGAAGCCGTCGAAGGCGATGTGGTCCCAGGCGGTCTTCCAGTCGCCGAGGGCGGGGACGTCGTCGATGTGGGTCCGGCCCTCGGGGGTGGCGCCGAGGCTGTCGGTCAGGACGCGTTCCTTGCCGGCGTTCTTCGCGGCCGCGGCGGCCGGGTCGGCGAGGGCGGCGCCGTCGCCCCCGCCGAGGAGGTTGGTGCCGGACCAGGCCCGGACGGCCAGGGCCCGATGGGCGAACATCGGGCCGAGGACGGACCGCAGCAGGGTCTGGCCGGTCTTGCCGTCGCGGCCGGCGTGCGGGAGGCCGCAGGAGTCGGCGAGGGGGGCGAGCACCGGGTGGTGGAGGCCGGTGGAGGGGGTGAAGTTGACGTAGGGGCAGCCCGCGCGGAGGGCGGCCGCGGCGTAGAGGGAGCTGGGCGGCAGGGCGGGGCCGGTGGGCGCGGATTCCGTGGAGGCGACGTTCACCACCACGGCCCGGGTCAGCCTCCGGCGTCGTACGAAGTCCTGGATGTCGGCGGCGTGGGAGGCGATCAGCTCGTCGGGGGTCCGGGTGTCGCCCGGGAGAGGTCCGCCGGGACGGATCTCGCCGTCGGCGGCGGCCAGTTCCGCTGCGACGGCCGCGGGCAGGCCGTGCGGCAGGACGCCGCCGGCCGCCAGGGCCTCGGCCCGTTTGGGCAGGGGGCAGTCGACGGTGTCGTGGCCGCCGAAGACGAGGGCGGTGAGCGGGGGGAGGCCCGCGTCGGCGAAGAGAGCGGTCTCGGTGACCATGCCCGTCGGGGCGTGCAGGCCCGCGGTGACGGCCGCGCAGCCCGCGACGACGGTGGTGGCGACGGAACCCCGTGCCCCGATCAGCCAGACGCCGACGCTCGGTGGGGTGACGGACACGGACGCGGACATGGGCAGCCTCCTCGTCGGGCCAGGGGTGGGAAGGGCCGGGAACCCTCCGTGGGAGTGGAGGGAGGGGGAAGGGCGGGCGAGACGGCGGGCGGGGGTCCGGCGTCCCCCGCCCGCCGTCGCTCAGTCGCCCGGCGGCGCGTCCGCCCGGCCGGCGGCCCGTGCGGGCAGTTCCTTGATCCGGATGTCACGGAAGGACACCCGGTCGCCGGCCCCGTGGTTCTGGATGCCGAGGTGGCCGTCGCGCAGGCTCCGTACCGGATCGCGGTTGGTGAACTGGTTGATCCGCACGCCGTTGAGATAGACGCGCAGGCGCTCGCCCTCCACGCGGATCTCGTACGTGTTCCACTCCCCCGGCGGGTTCAGGGCGCGGTCGCGCTTCCTGAGGTCGGCGGAGCGGAAGCCGTAGACGGACCCGGTGGTTCTCTCGGGCACGTCGGTGGCGTCGATCTGGATCTCGTAGCCGTTGTTCACCGCGGACCAGGGGTCGTCCGAGGGCGGGAAGCCCACGAACACCCCGGAGTTGTCGTCGCCCGAGGCGCCGGACATCCTCCAGTCCAGCTTCAGGGAGTACGAACCGAAGCTGCGGCCGGCGTACCAGAGCATCCCCATCCCGCCGGACGAGGTGATCGAGCCGTCGCCGGACAGGGTGAACGAGCCCGGTCCCGCCTGGCGCCAGCCGTCCAGGGACGTTCCGTCGAACAGCGGCCGGTAGCCGTTCTCCGGACGGCAGTCGGCCCGGACCTCGCCGATCGCCCACCGGATGCCGCCGAGCAGATGCTGCCGGAAGGCGGGTTCGGCGAAGGACTCCTTGGTGTGGCCGCCGCCGGTGTAGAAGGAGCGGCCCCCTTCGTACTCCTGGCACCAGGCGATGGGATGGTCGCCGTTCATGGTGCCGCCGCTGTACGAGGACTCGTCGAGCGAGGCGAGGACGTGGGCCCGGTCCCGTGGATTGGAGCGGTAGTTGTACCACTCGTCCGTGCGGTTCCAGGTGGCGCCCAGCCCGGCGGTGGCCGGGTGGGCGTGGTCCTCGACCTCGACCGTCGCGGGCTGGATCGCGGGGTGTCCCTGGAAGTACGCGCCCGCGAGTCCGCCGTAGAAGGCCCAGTCGTACTCGGTGTCGGCGGCCGCGTGGACCCCCACATAGGCGCCACCGCGTTCGATGTACCGCTCGAACGCGGACTGCTGGGCCGGGTCGAGGACGTCGCCCGTCGTCGAGAGGAACACCACGGCGTCGTAGCGCCGCAGGTTGCGCTTGGTGAAGGCGCCGGCGTCCTCCGTGGCGTCGACCGCGAAGCCGTGGGCCGCGCCCAGTTCCCGTACGGCCGTCACCCCCGCGGGGATCGAGTCGTGCCGGAAGCCGGCGGTCTTGGAGAAGACCAGGACGCGGCGTTCGTCCTCCTGGCCGCGGGAGCGGTCCGCCTCATCGGACACGGCCGGTCCCGCCACGCCTGCGATCAGCAGGGCCGCGCCGGCCAGCGCGGCCGGCAGTCGTCGGTTCCTCTGCATGGCGCCCCCTCACCGCTTCGTGAAGGTGAAGTCGTCCACGTCGAACAGGCCGCCGGCGGAGCCGCCCTTGAACACCAGGTAGAGCGTGGTGCTGCCGCGCGGGCCCTTGGACAGGTCGGCCGTGACGTCCTTGAAGCTGTCCCAGCCGCCGGTCACCGGCACGGTGGCGCTGCCGAGGAGAGGACCGGTCGGTGATCCGGCACGGACCTCCAGCGTGCCGCCGGTGCCCCCGGAGGAGATCCGCGCGGTGAGCTTGGTGACGTCGGACAGGACGTACGGCTCGAAGGAGATCCAGTCGCCGTCGTCGATGTTCCCGACGGTCTTGCCGCCGTGGGCCGTGTCCTTGGACTGGACGGCGATGCCGGAGGAGTCGTTGTAGTGCTCGGCCTGGCGGTGGGTGGGCTGGACGACGTGCCGGTCGTGGGTGGTGAGCGGCTCCTGGCCGCCGCCTCCGCCGTCGGTGTACTCGGCGTCGAACACCCCGAAGATGTTGGCGTTCTCGTCGTGGCCGCCGTCGGCGCTGGTCTTGATGGTGCCGGTGCAGCCGTTGGCGGAGGTCACCGGGTGGCCGTGGCTGTCGTGGCCGAGGACGAAGGTGACCTTGACCTTGGCGCAGTCGATGGGGGTGCCGTCCTCCTTGTCGCGCACCCGCACCTTGAACGGGACGGCGTCACCGAACGAGAACAGCTGACCGTCCTCGGGCAGGCGCAGCTCGACCTCGGGCGCGGTGTTGCCGACCACGATGCGTACGCTCGCGCTGCCGGTGCGGCCGGTGGAGTCCTTGGCGGTCAGGGTCGCCGTGTAGGTGCCGTTCGTCCGGTAGGTGTACCGGGGATTGGCGGCCGTGGAGGTGCCGCCGTCGCCGAAGTCCCAGCGGTAGGTGAGGGCGTCGCCGTCCTGGTCGGTGGTGCCCTCGGAGGAGAAGCGGACCCGCAGTCGCGCCTGGCCGGAGGTGCGGTCCGCTGCGGCGGCGGCTACCGGGGAGTGGCCGTCGGTGGCGTTCTCGATGCGGTACAGGGCCGAGTGCTCGTCGCCGCCGAACCAGGAGATGCCGTAGTCGAGGACGTAGAGCGCGCCGTCCGGGCCGAAGGCCATGTCCATGATCTGAGTGCCGGTCCACGGGACGTTGCTGATCGACTGCACGGTGCCGTCGGCGTCGCTGCTGATCCGCTTGATCCAGCGGCGGCCGAACTCACCGGCGAAGAAGTCGCCGTCGTAGGCCGCGGGGAACTTCACCGGGGAGTCGAGCGAGGCGTCGTAGTGGTAGACCGGTCCGCCCATGGGCGATTCCGAGCCGTCGCCGAACTCCGGGACGCTGGCCCCGTTGTAGGGGATCCAGGCGGGCTCGGCGGGGGGCAGGTCGGTCAGGCCGGTGTTGTTCGGCGAGGTGTTCTTCGGGGCCGAACAGTCGAAGGCCGCGCCCGAGGTGCGGGTGGCGAAGTCGTAGTCGACATAGGCGTCGTTCTTGCCGGTGCAGTACGGCCAGCCGAAGTTGCCCGGCTCGGTGACGCGGGCGAACTCGACCTGGCCGGCCGGGCCGCGCGCGGGGTTGGCGGCGCCCGCGTCGGGGCCGTACTCGCCGACGTAGAGGACGCCGGTCTTCTTGTCGACGCTGAAGCGGAACGGGTTGCGGAAGCCCATCGCGTAGATCTCGGGGCGGGTCTTCGCCGTGCCCGGCGCGAAGAGGTTGCCGTCGGGGACGGTGTAGGAGCCGTCGGCGCCGACCTTGATGCGCAGGATCTTGCCGCGCAGGTCGTTGGTGTTGCCGGAGGTGCGCTGGGCGTCGAAGGCCGGGTTGCGGTTGGCGCGCTCGTCGATGGGGGTGAAGCCGTCCGACTGGAACGGGTTGCTGTCGTCGCCCGTCGACAGGTACAGGTTGCCGGCCGCGTCGAAGTCGATGTCGCCGCCGACGTGGCAGCAGATGCCCCGGGAGGCGGGGACGTCGAGGACCTTCTTCTCGCTGGCCTTGTCGAGGGTGCCGTCGGTCTTCAGGACGAAGCGGGAGAGCCGGTTGACGCCGTCGAAGGGCGCGAAGTCGGCGGCGGTGCCGGTCTCGGGGGCGTCACCGGCCGGGGTGTTCAACGGGGGCGCGTAGTAGAGGTAGATGAAACGGTTGTCGGCGAAGCCCGGGTCGACGCCGATGCCCTGGAGGCCCTCCTCGTCGTGGCTGTACACGTCGAGCTTGCCGGCGAGCCTGGTGTTGCCCGCCGCGTCGGTCAGCCGCAGTTCGCCGTCGCGCGAGGTGTGCAGGACCGAGCGGTCGGGGAGGACGGCGAGCGACATGGGCTCGCCGACCTCCGGTTCGCCCTTGGCGAGGGTGACCTGCTGGAAGTCCTCGGCGGCGGCCTTCGGTGCGGCACCGGCCGCGCCCGCCGAGGGCGCGGTGAGCGAGAGCGAGGCGCCCGCGAGCAGCAGAGCGCTCAGCAGGGCGACCGGTCCGCGCAGACCGCGGCGTCCTAAGGTGCGGGTGGCGCCGGTGGGGTGTCTGTTGTCGTCGTACGGGTGCACGAAATGCCTCCAGAGTGGGGCTGGTCGTACGGAGGTGTACGGGTGTGTGCGGTACGCCGGGGTGCGCCGTCACCCCGGAGGACGGGAGGGCGCTAGGGTCCTTCTGACGGATCTCCGTGGGAGAAGGAGCGGCGTTCGGTGCGTGCTCTCGGCGTGCCGGGCGGAAGACCTCGTACTGGACGTACTTGGGCTTTCGCCCGGTGCGGCGAGAGGGCGTGCCGGGCGTCGCGACGCCGCGGAGATCCGTCAGAAGGGCCCTAGTCGTTGCCGCCGAACGCCGCGTCGAACGAGGCCGTCGGGGGTTCGAAGTCGAACGCCTTGAGGTGGGTCAGTGCCTCCGGGGCGCCCTGGAGCCGGTCCATGCCGGCGTCCTCCCACTCCACGGAGACCGGGCCCCGGTAGTCGATCGAGCGGAGCATCCGGAAGACGTCCTCCCAGGGGACGTCGCCGTGGCCGGCCGACACGAAGTCCCAGCCGCGCCGGGGGTCGCCCCAGGGCAGGTGCGAGCCGAGGCGGCCGTTGCGGCCGTCGAGGCGCTTGCGGGCCTCCTTGCAGTCCACGTGGTAGATCCGGTCGCGGAAGTCCCACAGGAAGCCGACCGGGTCGAGGTCCTGCCACACGAAGTGCGAGGGGTCGAAGTTCAGCCCGAACGCCGGACGGCGGTCGACGGCCTCCAGGGCGCGCTGGGTCGTCCAGTAGTCGTAGGCGATCTCGCTGGGGTGGACCTCGTGGGCGAACCGCACGCCCTGGGCGTCGAAGACGTCGAGGATGGGGTTCCAGCGCGTGGCGAAGTCCTCGTAGCCGCGCTCGATCATCGACTCGGGGGCGGGCGGGAACATGGCGACCAGGTGCCAGATGGCCGAGCCGGTGAACCCGATGACGGTGTCGACGCCGAAGGCGGCCGCCGCCCGCGCGGTGTCGGCCATCTCGGCGGCCGCCCGCTGCCGTACGCCCTCGGGCTCGCCGTCGCCCCAGATGCGGCCGGGCAGGATGGCGCGGTGGCGTTCGTCGATGATGGCGTCGCACACGGCCTGGCCCACGAGGTGGTTGGAGACGGCCCAGCACTTCAGGCCGTACTTCTCCAGGAGCTGGTGCCGGGAGTTCAGGTACGACGGGTCGGCGAGTGCCTTGTCTACTTCGAAGTGGTCGCCCCAGCAGGCGAGTTCGAGGCCGTCGTAGCCGAAGTCGCGGGCGAGGCGGCAGACCTCTTCGAGGGGCAGGTCGGCCCACTGGCCGGTGAAGAGCGTGAAGTCGCGGGGCATGTCCGGGTCTCCTCAGACCGAGGTGGGGGTGTGGGTCGGCGTGTAGACGGAGTTCTTCTCGGCGCTCTCCTCGACCGCCGCGAGCACGCGCTGCACCTGGAGCCCGTCGGCGAAGGACGGCTCGGGCCGGCGGCCCTCGGCGACGGCGTGGACCAGGTCGCGGACCTGGTGGACGAAGGTGTGCTCGTAGCCGAGGCCGTGGCCCGGCGGCCACCAGGCGTCCAGGTAGGGGTGGTCGGGCTCGGTGACGAGGATGCGGCGGAAGCCCGCGTGGGCGGCCGGTTCGGTGTGGTCGTGGTAGGCCAGCTCGTTGAGGCGTTCCAGGTCGAAGGCCAACGAGCCGCGCTCGCCGTTCAGTTCGATGCGCAGGGCGTTCTTGCGGCCGGTGGCGAAGCGGGTGGCCTCGAAGGAGGCGAGGGCGCCGGAGGCGAAGCGGCCGGTGAACAGGGCCGCGTCGTCGACGGTGACCGCTCCCCGGCCCGCCCCGGCGCCGGTGGCGGCGAGGCCGGCGGACGCGCCGGCGGGCAGGGGCCGTTCGCGGACGAAGGTCTCCATCAGCGCGGACACGCCGGCCAGGGGCTCGCCGGCCATGTACTGCGCGAGGTCGACGATGTGGGCGCCCAGGTCGCCGAGCGCCCCGGAGCCGGCGGACTCCTTGCGCAGCCGCCAGGTGAGGGGGAACTCCGGGTCCACGAGCCAGTCCTGAAGGTACGTCACCCGCACATGCCGCAGGGTTCCCAGCCGGCCCTCGGCGACCATGCGGCGGGCGAGCGCGGCGGCGGGCACCCGGCGGTAGTTGAAGCCCACCATGGCGAACTGGCCACGTCCGTACGCCTCTTCGGCCGCCGCGGCCATCTGCTCGGCCTCCGCGACGGTGTTGGCCAGGGGCTTCTCGCAGAGCACGTGCTTGCCCGCGGCCAGGGCGGCGAGGGCGATCTCGGCGTGGCTGTCGCCGGGGGTGCAGATGTCGACCAGGTCGATGTCGTCCCGGGCGATCAGCTCCCGCCAGTCGGTCTCCGTCGTCGCCCACCCGTGCCGGTCCGCCATGGTCCGCACCGCGTCGCCGTCCCGCCCGCACACGGCGGCCAGCACGGGGCCGAGCGGCAGGTCGAAGACCCGCCCCGCCGTGCGCCAGCCCTGGGAGTGGGCGGCCCCCATGAAGGCGTAGCCGACCATGCCGACGCGCAGCACCGGTCTGCCGTCCTTGCCGGCGGGCGCGTGCGCGTCCGCGCCGGGCGCCGGCGCTCCTGACTCCTCCGCCTCGGCCTGGTCGGGCTGCTGCGGCTGTCCCATGCGTAGGTCCTCCTCGTCGTCGCGGCGCGGTGCGGGGTGGGGCCCGGCCGTGGGCCGGGCCCCTTCGGCAGGTCCCGTCACTTGAAGCCGGTGGACATGTACTGGTCGACGTTGGCCTTGTCGACGACGGCCGAGTAGAGGGTCAGCGAGGACGGGATCTCGAACTCGGCGAGGCCACCGACACCCTTGCCCTGGCCGAGGGCGCGGGCGAGGTCGATCGCGGAGGCGGCCATGGTCGGCGGGTAGAGGACGGTGGCCTTCAGCACCCCGTCGTCCTTCTTGATCGCCTGGAACGCGGAGAGCGCGCCCGCGCCGCCGACCATCAGGAAGCCGTCGCGCCCGGCCTGCTCGATGGCGCGCAGGGCGCCTACGCCCTGGTCGTCGTCGTGGTTCCACAGGGCGTCGAACTTCGACTGCGCCTGCAGCAGTTGGGCCATCTTGGCCTGGCCCGACTCGACCGTGAACTCGGCGGCCTGGCGGGCCACCTTCTTGATGTTCGGGTAGTTCTTCAGCGCGTCGTCGAAGCCCTGGGTGCGCTGCTTGGTCAGCTCCAGGTTGTCGAGGCCGGCCAGCTCGATGACCCGGGCGTCTCCCTTGTCCTTGAGCTGCTCGCCGATGTAGGTCCCGGCGTTGAGCCCCATGCCGTAGTTGTCGCCGCCGATCCAGCAGCGGTACGCCTGGGGGGAGTTGAAGATCCGGTCGAGGTTGACGACGGGGATGCCGGCCCGCATCGCCTTCAGGCCGACCTGGGTGAGGGCCTTGCCGTCGGCGGGCAGGATCACCAGCACGTCGACCTTCTTGTTGATGAGGGTCTCGATCTGCCCGATCTGCTGGGCCGTGTCGTTGGAGCCCTCGGTGATCTCCAGGGTGACGTCCTCGTACCGCTCGGCGCGGCTCTTGGCGTTCTGGTTGATCGCGTTGAGCCAGCCGTGGTCGGCCTGGGGTCCGGCGAAGCCGATGGTGACGGCCTTGCCGGGCTTGTCGTCGGCGGCCGGCTGTTTGTCGGCGGCCGGGTCGTCCTTGGGTTCGTTGCTGGTGCAACCGGCGAGGACGGCGCCGGCCGAGACGGCGGCGGTTCCGAAGAGCAGTCTTCTGCGGCTGGTGATGTCTGGCATGGCGGTGGACCTTTCCCGTGTCGGCTCTTCGGTGTCTCAGGTCGTGCTTGCCGTACGTCTCTGGACCAGGACCGCGGCGACGATGATCGCGCCCTTGGCGATCTGCTGGACGTCGCTCTGCAGGTTGTTGAGCGCGAAGATGTTGGTGATCGTGGTGAAGATCAGGACGCCGAGGACGGAGCCGGTGATGGTGCCCCGGCCGCCGGTGAGCAGGGTTCCGCCGATGATCGCGGCGGCGATGGCGTCGAGTTCGTAGAGGTTGCCGTTGGTGTTCTGGCCCGAGCCGGCCAGCACGATCAGCAGGAACGCGGCGATGCCGCAGCACAGTCCGGAGAGCAGGTACAGATACAGCCGCTGGCGGCGGACGTCGATGCCCGCGAGCCGGGCCGCCTCCGGGTTGCCGCCCACGGCGACGGTGCGCCGGCCGAAGGTGGTGCGGTTCAGCACCAGCCAGCCGATGATCGTCACGACCGCGAAGACCAGGACGAGCGGCGGGACGCCGAGGACGTAGGCGTCGCGTTCGCCGAGGTCCAGGACGGAGCCGACGGTGACGACCTGGGTGCTGCCGTCGGTGATCTGCAGGGCCAGTCCGCGGGCCGAGGCGAGCATGGCGAGGGTGGCGATGAAGGGGACCATGCCGCCGTAGGCGATGAGCAGCCCGTTCACCAGTCCGCAGCCGACGCCGACGATCATCGCCGTGAAGAGGATGCCGGCGAACCCGTACTCCTGGGTGGCCACGGTCGTCGCCCAGACGGACGCCAGGGCGACGATCGCGCCGACTGACAGGTCGATGCCGCCGGAGGTGATGACGAAGGTCATGCCGACGGTGACGACACCGATCACCGAGGCCTGGGTGAGCACGAGTTGGAGGTTGCGGGTGTCGAGGAACTCGTCGGGCCGGGTGAGTCCGCCGATGAGGATCAGCGCGGCGAGCACGCCGAGGAGCGAGAGGGTGCGGACGTCGGCGCGGAAGACTCGGGCCCGCCAGGCGGGCGGCGCGTCGGCGGGTGCGGCCTTGTCGGCGTCCCGGGGTGGGGACATGGGCTGGGTCATGACGACGGGCTCCCTTCACCGGTCACGGGGTGTGCCGCGCCGGTGGCCGGACTTCCCGCACCGGCCACCGGACTTCCCACACTGGCCACCGGACTTCCTTCCATCACGAGGTCGAGGACGCGGTGTTCGTCCAGCTCACGGGCGGGTGCCGTGTGCACGACCCGGCCCTCGCGCAGGACGAGCACCCGGTCGGCGAGGCCGAGGACTTCGGGCACCTCGCTGGAGACCAGCAGTACGGCGAGCCCTTCGTCGGCGAGCCGGCGGACCACCGCGTACAGCTCGGCGCGGGCTCCCACGTCGACGCCCCGGGTCGGCTCGTCGAGCAGCAGGACCCGGCAGCCGCGCAGCAGCCAGCGGGCGAGCACCGCCTTCTGCTGGTTGCCGCCGGAGAGCGTGCGGACCGGTACGTCGGGGTTGTCGGGGCGCAGGGACAGCTCGCGGGTCGCGGCCCGCGCGGCTCGGTGTTCGGCGCCCCGGTCGATCCAGCCGACGCGCGCGAAGCGGCCCATCGACGACACGGAGACGTTCCTGGTGACGGACTCCAGCATCAGCAGCCCCTGGGCCTTGCGTTCCTCGGGGGCGAGCCCGAGCCCGGCCCGTACGGCGGCGCGGACACTGCCGGGCTTCAACGGCCGCCCCTCCACGCTGACCTGACCCGCTGTGGGCCTGCGCGCGCCGTAGATCGTCTCCAGGATCTCCGAACGTCCCGAGCCGACGAGTCCGGCGAGCCCCACGATCTCGCCGGGCCGCACCTGGAGGTCGAACGGCTCGAACTCCCCGGTGCGTGCCAGTCCCCGCACCTCCAGGACGGGCGCGGCCTCCTCGGGGGGCGCGGGCGGCCGGTCGGGGAAGACGTACTCGACGTTGCGGCCGGTCATCAGTGCCACGACCTCGCGCGTCGGCGTGGACTTGGCGGGCAGCCCGCCCGCCACGGCCCGCCCGTCCTTCAGTACGGTCACCCGGTCGCCGATCCGGCGGATCTCCTCCAGGCGGTGCGAGATGTAGACGACGGCCACCCCGTCGGCGGTCAGGTCGCCGACGATCCTGAACAGGTTGTCCACCTCGTCCGGGTCGAGCGCGGCGGACGGTTCGTCCATCACGATCAGCCGTACCTCGTGGGAGAGGGCCCGGGCCATGGACACGATCTGCTGCTGGGCGGCGGACAGTTCGCCGACGAGCCGCGCCGGATCGACCTCCGGGTGCCCGAGTCGTTTGAGCAGAGCGGCTGTCGACGTACGCGCCGCTTTCCCCCGTACGACGAACCCGGCTGCCGTGGGTTCATGCCCGAGGTGGACGTTCTCGGCCACCGACAGGCCCTCGACCAGGTCGAGTTCCTGGTAGATGGTGGCGATGCCGAGGCGCATGGCGGCGATCGGGGATTTCAGCGTGACGGGTTCGCCGCGCCAGGTGATCGTGCCGTCGTCGGGCTGGTGGGCGCCGGCCAGGACCTTGATCAGGGTGGACTTCCCGGCGCCGTTCTGGCCGAGCAGGCAGTGGACCTCTCCGGCCTGGACGTCGAGGTCGACGCCGTCGAGGGCCCGGACGCCGGGGAACGACTTGGTGATGCCGGACATGGTGAGCAGCGGTGATTCTGGTGCCATGAGTTCCCCTTGGCGGGCGTGCGGGCCGGTTGCAGGGCGGTGCGCGTGCGCGGGCAGGCGTGTTCAGGGCAGGGCAGGGCAGAGCAGAGCAGAGCAGGGCGCCGGTGAGGGCGAGGGCGGAGCGGAGCGCCGATCGGTGGGGTTCCTGTGGTGGGAAACGGCCTACGCGGGTGAGAACAGGTGGTCGCTGATGAGGCGGGCCGCGCCGATGACTCCGGCGGTGGGTCCCAACTCCCCGAGCACGATGGGCAGGTTGTTGGTGGCGAGCGGCAGTGACTGGCGGTAGACCTGGGTGCGGATGGCGGCGAGCAGGGTGTGGCCGAGGCCGGTCACCCCGCCGCCGATCACGACCAGGCCGGGATTGAAGAAGCTGACGAGTCCGGCGATGACCTGGCCGGTGCGGTTGCCGCCCTCGCGTATCAGGCCGAGCGCGGTGGCGTCGCCGGCCGCGGCCGCGGCGGCCACGTCGACGGCGGACAGGGTGCCGTTGATCTCCAGCCGGGAGGCGAGTTCCACCGACAGTCCCTGCCGGGCGGCTTCCTCGGCGTCGCGGGCGAGCGCGGCGCCGCTGAAATGGGCCTCCAGGCAGCCCCGGTTGCCACAGGCGCAGGGGCGGCCGTCGGGTACGGCGAGGATGTGTCCGATGTCGCCGGCGCTGCCCGTCGTCCCGCGGTGGACCTCGCCCCCTGCGACGATGCCGCAGCCTATGCCGGTGCCTATCTTGACGCAGAGGAAGTCGCCCACGGAACGGGCGACGCCCGCGTGCTGCTCCCCCATCGCCATCAGGTTCACGTCGTTGTCGACCATGACGGGACAGCCGAGTTCCTGGCTCAGTGCCTCGCGCACCGGGAAGCCGTCCCAGCCCGGCATGATCGGCGGGGCGACGGGGACGCCCTCGGGGAAGCGGACCGGTCCGGGGACGCCGATGCCGGCGCCGTCGAACCCCTCCGCGAGCCCGGAGGCCCGGAGCTTGGCCGCCATGGACAGCACCTGTTCGAAGACGGCGACCGGGCCGTCCCGTACGTCCATGGGCTGGTTGATGTGGCCGAGTATCTCCAACTCGGCGTTGGTGACGGCCACGTCGATCGAGGTGGCGCCGATGTCGACGCCGAGGAAGCGGAGTTGGGGGGCGAGCCGGATGTTGTGCGACCGGCGGCCGCCGCGCGAGGCGGCCAGTCCGTCGGCCACGACCAGTCCCGTCTCCAGGAGCCGGTCCACCTCCACGGCCAGTTTCGACCGCGAGAGGTCGACCCGGTCCCCGAGCTGTGCACGGGAGTTGGGTCCGCCGTCCCGCAACAGCCGCAACAGCTTGGCCTGGTGCGCGTTGGCAGGTCGAGCCGTCATCCGTCTCACAAGCCCCTCCCGCCTCATCGGCACCGCCGTGCGTGGCTTTCGAGGGGAACGTAGCAGCGGCTGCCGGGGCTGGGAAGAAGTTGCGCAGTAATTAGCGCAGACTTTCTCCACTGAGTGGACAAAGAAGGGGACGAGGGCAGCGGACGGTGACGCAGGCCCGCGCCCCCGAAGGGGCGCGGGGAACTGCGCTACAAGCCACGAGGCACCGGCGGCCGATCACGCGCGGCGACCCCAACGGGGGCACGCGAGTACGGCCGACACGAGGGTACGGCCGGCACGGCGGCACACAGCCGCCGAGAGCACCTGCTCTACACCGCCGCGCTACTTCTCCCGCTCGTGGTACGTCTTCCGCGTGTGCTCCGTGTGGGCGCGCATGACCTGGGTCGCGCGGGCCTCGTCGCGGGCGGCGATGGCGGCGATCAGCTCGCGGTGCTCGATCCAGGACTGGCTGCCGCGCTGCCGGGCGACGGGGGTGTAGTACCAGCGGACCCGGCGGTCGACCTGGGCGGCGAGTTCGGCGAGGACCGTGTTGCCGGCCAGCTCCATGACCTTGGCGTGGAAGCGGGCGTTGAGGGCGACGGCCGCGTCCACCTCGTCGGCGGCGACGGCTCCTTCGCCCTGCGCGCAGAGCTCCTCCAGGGCCGCGATGCCCGCCGTGCCGGCGTTCGCCGCGGCGAGGCGGGCGGCCTCGGCCTCCAGCAGGGTGCGGACCGTCAGCAGCTGGTCGGCCTCCGCCTCCGTCGGCTCGTGGACGAAGGCCCCCTGGGCGGGCCGGAGGTCGACCCAGCCCTCGGTGTTCAGACGCTGCAGCGCCTCGCGGACGGGCTGCCGGGACACCCCGAGGTGCCCGGCGAGTTCGCTCTCGACGAGGTGCTGGCCGGGGCGCAGCGCGCGCGTGGTGATGAGTTCGAGCAGGGCCTCGTAGACGCGGTCGCGCAGCGGGCCGGGGCGTTCGAGCTTGGGCACCGCCCCTTGCGGAAGTCCGGTCGACAACATCGGGTCCCCCTCCAGAGCACCACTGGGTGTACTGCACACGGAAAGTCAACGGCCCGTACTGGAAAGAACTGGAAAGTCCGAGTCAACAGCCAGTATGGATTGTCTTTCGTCTACAGTCTACGACCCGTGATGGCCAGGGGGACGACGAGTATGCCTCGTCACACCGCCCCGGGCGGCACCACGAACGCCCTGCTCACAGGCTCACGGGCAGCGCACGACCTGCCCGGCGTACGAGAGGTTGCCGCCGAAGCCGAACAGCAGCACGGGGTCGCCGCTGGAGATCTCCCCGCGTTCGACGAGCTTGGAGAAGGCGAGGGGGATGCTCGCGGCCGAGGTGTTCCCGGAGTCGACCACGTCCTTCGCGACCACGGCGTTGACCGCGCCGATCTTCGTCGAGAGGGGCTCGATGATCCGCAGGTTGGCCTGGTGCAGGACGACCGCGGCGAGGTCGGCGGGCGTGAGTCCGGCCTTCTCGCAGGCCGCGCGGGCGATGGGCGGCAGCTTGGTGGTGGCCCAGCGGTAGACGCTCTGGCCCTCCTGCGCGAAGCGCGGCGGGGTGCCCTCGATCCGGACCGCGTTGCCCATCTCGGGCACCGATCCCCACAGCACCGGTCCGATGCCGGGCTCCTCCGCGGCCTCGACGACGGCCGCGCCCGCCCCGTCCCCGACGAGGACGCAGGTCGTGCGGTCGGTCCAGTCGGTGACCTCGGACATCTTGTCGGCGCCGATGACGAGCGCCCGGGTGGCGGCCCCCGCGCGCACGGCGTGGTCGGCGGTGGCCAGCGCGTGGGTGAACCCGGCGCAGACGACGTTGACGTCCATCGCGGCCGGGTTCGGGATGGAGAGCCGGTTGGCGACCCGGGCCGCCATGTTCGGGGAGCGGTCGATGGCGGTGGAGGTGGCGACCACGACCAGGTCGATGGCCTCCGGACCGAGGCCGGCCGAGGCCAGCGCCTTGGCGGCGGCGTGGCCGGCCAGTTCGTCGACGGGTTCGTCGGGACCGGCGATGTGCCGTGTGCGAATGCCCACGCGGCTCGTGATCCACTCGTCACTCGTGTCGACCAGGCCCGCCAGGTCCTCATTGGTGAGCACCTTGGCGGGCTGGTAGTGGCCGACGGCGGCGATACGCGAGCCAGTCATGAGTGTTCCCCTCGTAGCCTGTGGTCAGCGGGATCAACCAGTCTGATCAGTGACTCACCGGTACGAGGGCGGCCGAGGCGACAGTAAAGCGCGGCCCGAGTTGTGGGCTTCCGTCAGAGCCCCGACGAGGGCTGCCCGAGCGGCGCGTCCCTTCCGGCGACCGTCGGCCGCGACGCTCCGACGGGGAGCGCGGCGGCCGGCGGCGGGAAATCCCTGCCTTCAGCCGAACGACTGGTTCCGGGGAGCGCCCGAGACGTTCCTGGCGGGCACGGGACCGACGCCGAGCCGGTGTCCCGTGGCGCGCGGGGGGCGCCCCGGCGCCGCGTAGGCGAGGTGCACCAGCCGGGAGTGCTCCTGACGCATGTGCATCAAGGACTCCAGGATGTACCCGACCAGCAGCACGAGCACCGCGATCGTCATGATCGCCGCGGCGAGGATCGCCGTGGGCACGCGCGGCACGGTGCCCGTGCGGATGAATTCGGCGATCACGGGGACGCCGAGGACGACCGAGACGAGGGCCAGGATTCCGGCGACGACGGCGTGGACGAGCGACGGCCGCTCGCGCCGGGCGAGGTCGAGGATGACCCGCAGGATGCGCCAGCCGTCCCGGAACGTGTGCAGTTTGCTCTCGCTCCCGGCGGGTCTGACCCGGTAGTCCACCTCCACCTCGGCCGTGGGGAGCCGGAGGTGGAGCGCGTGCACGGTCATCTCGGTCTCGGTCTCGAACTGGCGGGCCAGCGCCGGGAAGGACTTGACGAAGCGGCGGGAGAAGACGCGGTATCCGCTGAGCATGTCGGTCACGTCGTTGCCGAACAGGAAGCGCACCGCGCCCGTCAGCAGCCGGTTGCCGGTCGCGTGCCCCACCCGGTAGGCGGCGCTGACCGTCTCGCGCCGGGCGCCGACCACCTGGTCGTACGGCCCCTCGAAGAGCAGGTTGACCAGCTCGCGGGCGCGGGAGGCGTCGTAGGTGTCGTCACCGTCGATGAGGAGCAGGGCGTCGGCGTCGACATCGGCGAAGGCCCGCCGGATGACGTTGCCCTTTCCCTTGCGCGACTCCTCCCGGACGATCGCGCCCGCCTCCCGGGCGACCTCCACCGTACGGTCGGTCGAGGCGTTGTCGTACACGTAGATGTCCGCCTCGGGGAGCGCCATCCTCAGGTCGCGCACCACCTTGCCGACGGCGGCCTCCTCGTTGTGACACGGCACGACACACGCGATCGTCGGTTGCACGGCCACTCCCTGTCTGACCCGGACCTGACCCGGTGTCGGATGACGCCATAATTTCGGATGATAGGAGGAAATAATGCGTCATGGGCGCGTCCGGTCGGCCGGGACGCGCCGGGTCGTTACGCTCGCCGCGTGCTGGTTGTCGTATCCATGGCGCAGCGTGTGCGCGACACCGTCCTGGGCGTCTGGCGCGAGGCCGCCGCGTTCGGGATCGTCGGGGCGCTGGCCTTCGTGGTGGACAACGGCGGCTACAACCTGCTGGTGTTCGGCCTTCCCGGCGGCACGGAGGGCGGGGTGATGCAGGCCGCCCCCGTGCGGGCCTCCGTCCTCGCTACGGCCGCCGCGGCGCTCTTCAGCTGGGCGGGGAACCGCTACTGGACCTACCGTCACCGGCATCGCCGGAACGTGACGCAGGAACTGGCGCTGTTCCTGTTCGTGAACGTGGTCGGCCTCGCCGTCACCGCGGGCACGGTCTTCGCCTCACGCCATCTGCTCGGGCTGGAGTCGATGGGCAGCGACAACACCGCCCGCGTGCTCGGCTGGGTCCTCGCCACCCTCTTCCGCTTCTTCACGTACCGCCGCTACGTCTTCGTCGCCCCCTGATCCGCGCCGCGCCCTGCCCCGTACGGTCCTGTCGGCGCTGTTAGCATCCGCCGCATGGGACAAATGGTGCGCATTCCGGGCGAAAAGCGCTGGAGCTGGTGGCTGGCCGCTGTCGCCGTGGTGTGCTGCCTGGCCACGAGCATCGTCTTCAGTCCCGGGTACATGAGTCCCGACAGCATCGACCAGCTCCGGCAGGCCATGGGCAGGACGCCGCTGACCGACTGGCATCCGCCCGTGCTGAGTCTGGTGTGGCGCGCGCTGATCGCCGTCACCGGCACGCCCGCCTCCATGGCGGTCCTGCAGTCCGTCGTCCTCTGGGGCGCGCTGTGGGTACTCGCCGCGTGCGTGTGGGACCTGACCGCGCGCCGTGCCGGTTCGCTCGCCGTCCTCGGGCTCGGACTGACTCCGCCCGTGCTGACGTTCGTCGGTGTGGTGTGGAAGGACGTCCACGCGGCCTGCGCGCTGCTGGCGGCCTGCGCGGTGGTGTTCGTCGGGCTGCGGCTGCGCGACCGCGGCCTCTCCCCGAGGATGCGATGGGGTCTGTTCGGGCTGGGCGTGCTCTTCCTCTCCTACGCGGTGCTCGTGCGCAAGAACGCGTTCCTGGCCGCGATCCCGATGTTCGCCCTGCTCGTCCTCGCGCTCTGGCGCTCCCCCGGGCGCCGCACGTGGGCCGCGTGCACGGCGGCGCTGGTGGCCGGAGTCGTCCTGCCCGCCGCGGCGATCACCTTGATCGCACGGCCCGTGCAGACGGATCAGGGCGCGCAGATCGTGCTCGACGACCTCGTCCACGTCCTGACCGTGGAGGAGCTGCGGTCGGCCGACGTCCGGCCGGAGCTGCGGGACCGCCTGGTGTCCGCCGCCGTGGAGTGCGACCGGGTCGACGCCCTGTCGGACGCCTACTGGGCCTGCTACCCACGCTCGGCGGACGGACTGGCCCGGGACGCCGACCAGCTCACCTCCCTGTGGCTGAGCGAGATGCGCGGACACGTCTCCGGCTATCTGCAGTACCGGCTGCGGGTCTTCGCCGCCCTGCTCTTCGAGACCGGATACGTGTACCAGCCGGGCGTCTTCGCCAACGACCTCGGGATCGAGGTGGCCCGCCCCCGGCTGGAGGGCACCCTCGCCTCGTACGTCAACGGCGTGGCCACCGATCTGCGGCCGCTGTTCCGGGGGTGGTTCTGGCTCGCCGTCGCGCTGGTCCTCGCCGTCCGTCCCGGCAAGGGGCGGTTCTCCCTGCCGGTCCGGGCGCTGGGCATCAGCTCGGCGGCCTACGTCCTCGGCTACCTGCCGATCGTGCCGGCGACGAACTACCGCTACGTCTACTGGCCCGCGCTCGCCTGCGCGCTCGGCCTCCTGCTGCTCTGGGTTGGTCGCGGCACCACCGACCGGACCACGGCGGAGTCCGGCGTCCGGCGGAACAGCGCCACCGTCACCTTCCCGAGCGCCGTGACAGCCCATCGGCCGGCGGCCGCCGCCGACGACCAGCCCTCCGCACCTTGACCCCTCCCCGGAGGCGGACCGTCGTGGCGCTCCGGTTTCCCGGGGCCCGGGACCGGAGCGGCACGGCGGGGGTGCTCACCCGGTGAACAACTGCGTGGCCTTCCGCACGAGTTCGTACAGTCCGTAGGCGAGCGGCACGCCCACCCACACCCAGGCGAAGGCGATCAGGGGGCGGCGGTCAGGCGGATTCGGACTGGCGTCGCTGGACTCCATCGGTGGCCTCCCTCGGGGCGGGGACGTGGAAGCGGGGGTTGACGGGCCGGACCAGCTCGTTGGCGACGAAGCCGATCACGAGCAGTCCGATCATGATGAGGAACGACGTTCCGTACAGGTCGGGGCCGGACTTGCCCGCCTCCTCCTGCCGGTCCGCGATCCAGTTGACGATCAGCGGTCCGAGGACGCCGGCCGTGGACCAGGCGGTGAGCAGCCGGCCGTGGATGGCGCCCACCTGGTACGTGCCGAAGAGATCCTTCAGATAGGCGGGGATCGTGGCGAAGCCGCCGCCGTAGAAGGACAGGACGACCAGGGCGCAGACGATGAACAGCGGCTTGGAGGAGTCGCCGAACTGGGCGATCAGCAGGTACATCAGCGCGCCGACGCCCAGGTAGACGCGGTAGATGTTCTTGCGTCCGATCAGGTCGGACGTGGACGACCAGACGATGCGGCCGGTCATGTTGGCCGCGGAGAGCAGCGCGACGAAGCCGGCGGCCGCGGTGACGGTGACCGGGGTGGAGGAGTCCGCGAAGAAGTCCGTGATCATCGGGGCGGCTTTCTCCAGGATGCCGATGCCCGCGGAGACGTTCATGCAGAGGATGACCCACAGGCACCAGAACTGCGGGGTGCGGATGGCGTCGCGGGCCGAGACCTGGGGGCCGTCCAGCACGCTCGGTCCGGCCTCGACCGGCTTCTCGGTGCGCGGTACCCGTACGAGCAGCACGCCGAGCAGCATGAACACGGCGTACGACAGGCCGTGCACCAGGAAGGCCATGGCGATGCCGGAGGAGTCGGAGCCGAAGGACTCCAGCATCTGGGCGGACCAGGGCGAGGCGATGAGCGCGCCGCCGCCGAAGCCCATGATCGCGATGCCGGTGGCCATGCCGGGCCGGTCGGGGAACCACTTGATCAGCGTGGAGACGGGCGAGATGTAGCCGATGCCGAGTCCTATGCCGCCGACGAAGCCGTAGCCGAACACGATCAGCCAGTACTGCTCGGTGGCCGCGCCGAGCGAGGCGATCAGGAAGCCGGAGGAGAAGCAGATCAGCGCCACCGTCATCGCCCAGCGCGGCCCGTTGCGCTCGACGAGGGTGCCGCCGAACGCGGCGGACAGGCCCAGCATGACGATGCCGAGCTGGAAGGGCAGGGCGCTCTGGGTGCCGCTGAGACCGAGGGCGGATTCGAGTGGGGGCTTGAAGACGCTCCAGGCGTAGGCCTGCCCGATGGAGAGGTGGACGGAGAGCGCGGCCGGGGGGACGAGCCAGCGGCTCCAGCCCGGAGGTGCGACGGGGGGACTCATGATCCCGGACGGTAGGGAGTGGCGAGGGGGATTGAACAGGCGGCGCGGCGACCGTATGCGGTGAGCGGTATGCACCGCGCGCCGAACGGTCGTTCCCCGGCCACCGCGCAGGCCCGCGTACCGGCCACCTTCATGTCCGGGTAATGCCTTGCCCGGCCGCTGTGCGAACCCTTGCCGCTCCAACTTCCATACTGTAGACAATATTTCGTCGACAGATTTCGTCCTGTGCTCCATCTCCGCGGTATCCCTCGACCGAACGGAGCTCCCTCACCATGAAAGTCGCAGTTCTCGGCGCCGGTGCGATCGGCGCCTACGTCGGCGCCGCGCTCCACCGCGCCGGCGCGGACACGCATCTCGTCGCCCGTGGACCGCATCTCGCGGCCATGAGGCGTGACGGGGTGCGCGTGCTCAGCCCGAGCGGGGAGTTCACCGCCCGCGCCCACGCCACCGACGACCCGGCCGAGATCGGCCCGGTCGACTTCGTCTTCCTGGGCCTGAAGGCCACCTCGTACGCGGCGTGCGGGCCGCTGATCGAGCCCCTGCTGCACAGCACCACGGCGGTGATCGCCGCCCAGAACGGCATCCCCTGGTGGTACTTCCACCGGCACGGCGGCCCGCACGACGGCCGGCGCGTGGAGAGCGTCGACCCGGGCGGCGCGGTCAGCGCGGTGCTCGCGCCCGAACGGGCCGTCGGCTGTGTCGTCTACGCGGCGACCGAGCTGGAAGGACCGGGTGTCGTACGGCATCTGGAAGGCACCCGGTTCTCCGTCGGCGAGCCGGACCGCACGATCTCGGCGCGCTGCCGGGCGTTCAGCGAGGCCATGGTCGCCGGTGGCCTGAAGTGCCCGGTGGAGCCCGATCTGCGGGGCGACATCTGGATCAAGCTGCTCGGCAACATCTCCTTCAACCCGATCAGCGCCCTGGCCAGGGCGACCATGCGGCAGATGTGTCTGCACGGCGGCACCCGCAAGGTCATCGAGACGATGATGGCCGAGACGATGTCCGTCGCCCGGGCCCTCGGCTGCGAGGTCGGTGTCTCCATCGAACGGCGGATGGCCGGCGCCGAACGCGTCGGCGACCACCGCACCTCCACGCTCCAGGACCTGGAGCGCGGCAAACCGCTGGAACTCGACGTCCTGCTGGCCGCCGTCGTAGAGCTGGCGGCCGTCACGGGCGTCGAGGTGCCCACCCTGCGCACCGTCCACGCCATCTCGGACCTGCTCGCGCTGAGGAGCGCGGCATGAGGAGCGCCGTATGAGGAAACGCGACCGGACCCCCAGGACGTACACCCGGCTCACCCATCCCCTCGTCCGCGACTCCCGCGACGAGCCCTTCCGACGGGCGAGTTGGGAGGAGGCGCTGGACCGCGCCGCACGGGGCATCGCCCGCCACCGCGACGCGTTCGGACTGTTCTCGTGCGCCCGCGCCACCAACGAGATGAACTACGTGGCGCAGAAGTTCGCCCGCGTGGTCATGGGCACCAACAACGTCGACTCCTGCAACCGCACCTGTCACGCGCCGAGCGTCGCCGGCCTCTCGGCCGCCTTCGGTTCCGGCGGGGGCACCTCCTCCTACGAGGAGATCGAGCACACCGACGTCATCGTGATGTGGGGCTCCAACGCCCGCTTCGCGCACCCGATCTTCTTCCAGCACGTGCTGAAGGGCGTCCACAACGGCGCCCGGATGTACGCCGTCGACCCGAGGCGGACCTCCACCGCCGAGTGGGCGGAGAGCTGGATGGGGCTGAACGTCGGCACCGACATCCCGATGGCCCACGCGATCGGCCGGGAGATCATCCACGCGGGCCTCGCCAACGAGGCGTTCATCGAGCGCGCGACCAGCGGCTTCGAGGAGTACAAGGCACTCGTCGAGCCGTGGACGCTGTCGCTGGCCGAGAAGGTGACGGGCGTACCGGCCGCCGCCATACGGGAGTTGGCGCACGCGTACGCCCGGGCCGAGCGGGCCCAGCTGTGCTGGACGCTCGGCATCACCGAGCACCACAACGGCACGGACAACGTCCGCGCGCTGATCAACCTCTCGCTGCTCACCGGCCACGTGGGCCGCTACGCCTCGGGCCTGCAGCCCCTGCGCGGCCAGAACAACGTGCAGGGCGGCGGCGACATGGGCGCCATACCCAACCGGCTGCCCGGCTTCCAGGACATCCTCGACCCCGGGACCCGGCTGAAGTTCGAGTCGGCGTGGGACACCGTCATCCAGCCGCACTACGGGCTGAACCTGACGGAGATGTTCGAGGCCATGGAGGAGGGCTCACTGAAGGCCGTGTACTGCATCGGGGAGAACCCGGCGCAGTCCGAGGCCGACAGCGAACAGGCAGTACGACGGCTGGGCCGGCTGGACTTCCTCGTCGTCCAGGACATCTTCCTCACGAAGACGGCCCAGCTGGCGGACGTCGTGCTGCCGGCGACCGCCGGGTGGGCCGAGACCGAGGGCACCACCACCAACAGCGAGCGGCGGGTCCAGCGGGTACGCCGGGCCGTCACCCCGCCCGGCGAGGCCCGCGAGGACATCGACATCATCTGCGACCTCGCCTCCCGGCTCGGGCACGACTGGAAGTACGCCGACGCGGAGGCCGTCTGGAACGAGCTGCGGTCGGTGTCGCCGGACCACTACGGGATGACGTACGGCCGGCTGGAGGAGCACCAGGGCATCCAGTGGCCCTGCCCGGACACCGACGGGCTCGAACCTCCCTATCTGCACGGCCGGTTGTGGGACCCGGACCCGGCGAGGCGTGGCAGGCGCGCGCCGTTCGGGATCGTCCGGCACGATCCGCCCGTGGATCTGACGGACGAGCGGTTCCCCATCCGGCTCACCACAGGGCGGCGGCTCGACTCGTACAACACCGGTGTGCAGAGCGGTGGTTACGCCTCGCCGCTGCGGCGCGGGGAGTACATCGAGCTGTGCCCGGAGGACGCCGAGCGCTACGGGGTGGCGGTCGGCGAGGAGGTCCAGGTGTCCTCGCGGCGCGGATCGGTGGTGGCACCGGTGTGGATCGACCTCGCCCTGCGGCCCGGCCTCGCCTTCATGACCATGCACTTCCCCGACGAGGTGGACACCAACCGGCTGACGATCGAGGCCAACTGCCCGATCGCGGGCACGGCGGAGTTCAAGGCGTCGGCGATCCGGATCGAGAAGCTGCCCGTCGCGACCATCGTGAGGTGAAGTCAAGTGGACCTGCACTTCGGTGACAGCAAGCCCACGGACGAGGAGAGAGCGGCGGTCGACGCGTTGCTCGGGCCGCCGGAGTCCTCCTGGGAGGGCGCGGCCCGCGACGAGATGACGGCCGGCGATCTGCGGTGGGCGCGCGGCGGCCGGGAGGCCCGGGACCGTCGTGACCTGCTGTTACCGGGACTGCACGCCCTCAACGACCGGATCGGGTGGATCAGCGGGGGCGCGCTGGACTACCTCTGCAGGCGGCTGACCGTGCCGCCGGCGGAGGCGTACGGGGTGGCCACCTTCTACGCGATGTTCTCGGTCAGGCCGCGTCCCGCGACCGTGCTGCACGTCTGCACGGACCTGGCGTGCGCGGCGGCCGGGGCCGCCGGCCTGTGCGCCGGGATCGAGGCCCGCCTCGGCCCCGGCAGCGGGGTGAGCGTGGAGCGCAGCCCGTGCCTGGGCCTGTGCGAGCGGGCCCCGGCCGCGCTCGCGATCAAGGCCGGGGACCCGGTGCGTACGGCGGTCGCGGCACCCGCGACCGTCGAGGCGGCCGTCCTCGCGGCGAGCGCCCCCGACTCGGCGGACGAGGAACCCCCGGCCTCCATGGCGGTGCCCCAGGCCGGGGACCCCTCCCTGACCCTGCTGAGCCGGGTCGGTGTCGTCGATCCGTCCTCGCTCGACGACTACCGCGCCCACGGCGGCTACGCCGCGCTGCGCCGGGCCTTCGCGCTGGGCCCCGCCGGGGTCATCCGCGAGGTCACCGACTCGGGCCTGGTCGGGCGCGGCGGCGCCGCCTTCCCCACCGGCCGGAAATGGCAGGCCACGGCGTCGCAGCCCGACCAGCCGCACTACCTCGTCTGCAACGCGGACGAGTCCGAGCCGGGCACCTTCAAGGACCGCGTGCTCCTGGAGGGCGACCCGTTCTCCCTGGTCGAGGCGATGACGATCGCCGGGTACGCGACCGGCGCGCACCGGGGCTACCTGTATCTGCGCGGCGAGTACCCGCGCGCCCTGCGGCGCCTGGAGAACGCGATCGCGCAGGCCCGCGCCCGGGGGCTGCTCGGCGACGACGTCCTCGGGCAGGGCTACGCCTTCGACATCGAGATCCGCCGGGGCGCGGGCGCCTACATCTGCGGCGAGGAGACGGCCCTGTTCAACTCTATCGAGGGCTACCGCGGCGAGCCCCGCTCGAAGCCGCCGTTCCCGGTGGAGAAGGGCCTGTTCGGCAAGCCGACGGTGGAGAACAACGTCGAGACGCTCGTGAACGTGCTGCCGATCCTCGCCCTGGGCGCCCCGGCGTACGCGTCGATCGGCACCGCCCGCTCCACCGGACCGAAGCTGTTCTGCGTCTCGGGCAGCGTCGACCGGCCCGGCATCTACGAGCTGCCCTTCGGCGCCGCCCTCGGCGATCTGCTCACGCTCGCCGGGGTGCGGGACCGCTTGCGGGCCGTCCTCCTCGGCGGCGCGGCCGGTGGTTTCGTACGGCCCGACGAGCTGGACATCCCGCTCACCTTCGAAGGGACGCGGGAGGCCGGCACCACGCTCGGCTCGGGGGTCGTGATGGCCTTCGACGACACGGTCCCGCTGCCCCGGCTGCTGCTGCGGATCGCGGAGTTCTTCCGCGACGAGTCCTGCGGGCAGTGCGTGCCCTGCCGGGTGGGGACCGTACGGCAGGAGGAGGCGCTGCACCGGATCGCCGAGCGGACCGGCGCGGCAGCCGCCGGTGACATCGCCCTGCTCAGGGAGGTCGGCCGCGCGATGCGGGACGCCTCGATCTGCGGTCTGGGGCAGACCGCATGGAACGCCGTGGAATCCGCGATCGACCGCTTGGGGGCGTACGAATGACCGTGATCCCGCTGGGAGTGCCGCGTCGGCTGCTGGAGTTCACCCTCGACGGTGAGCCGGTGCGGGCGCCCGAGGGCTCGACGATCCTGGACGCCTGCCGGGCCGCGGGCAAGGACGTGCCCACCCTCTGCGAGGGCGACACGCTCGCCCCGAAGAACGCCTGCCGGGTCTGTGTCGTCGAGGTCGAGGGGGCCAGGACCCTCGTCCCGGCCTGCTCCCGCAGGGCCGAGCCCGGTATGGAGGTGCGCACGGACACCGAACGCGCCCGGCACAGCCGCAAGGTCGTCCTGGAACTGCTCGCCTCCTCGGTCGACCTCTCGACAACCCCGCAGGTGGCCGGGTGGCTCAAGGAGTACGAGGCGAAGCCGGACCGCTTCGGCCCGGACGCGGCCCGGCTGAACGAGGAGCCGAGGGTCGACAACGAGCTGTACGTACGGGACTACGACAAATGCATCCTGTGTTACAAGTGCGTGGACGCCTGTGGGAGCCAGTGGCAGAACTCGTTCGCGATCTCCGTCGTCGGGCGCGGCTTCGACGCGCGGATCGCCGTGGAGCACGACGGTCCCCTGACCGACTCGGCCTGTGTGTACTGCGGGAACTGCGTGGAGGTGTGTCCGACGGGCGCGCTGTCCTTCAAGTCGGAGTTCGACATGCGGGCGGCTGGCACCTGGGACGAGTCGGCGCAGACGGAGACGACCACGGTCTGCGCGTACTGCGGTGTGGGCTGCAACCTCACCCTCCATGTGCAGGACAATGAGATCGTGAGGGTCACCTCGCCGCACGACAACCCGGTGACCCACGGCAACCTCTGCATCAAGGGCCGATTCGGCTACCAGCACGTACAGAACCGGGACTGAGACACGACATGGGACGAGTCACGGAACGACGCAAGGTGATCCGCATCCGGGACGGTGCGGTCTCCACCCGCCCGGACACCCTCGTCGCCGAGGAACCGATGGAGATCCGGCTGAACGGCAAGCCGCTCGCGATCACCATGCGCACCCCGGGGGACGACTTCGCGCTGGCGGCGGGATTCCTGGTCAGCGAGGGCGTCCTCGCCGAGCGGTCGGACCTGCAGAACATCGTCTACTGCGCGGGGGCCACGGAGGACGGCTCGAACACCTACAACGTGGTGGACGTGCGAACCGCCCCCGGGGTCGTCGTCCCCGACATCACCCTCGAACGCAACGTCTACACGACCTCGTCCTGCGGACTGTGCGGCAAGGCGTCGCTGGACGCCGTCCGGACGACCGCCCGCTGGGCCGTCGACGACACCCACGGGGGCGAGGCTCCCCCGGTCCGGCTCGACCCCGGCCTCCTCGCGGGCCTCCCCGACCGGCTCCGCGCGGCGCAGCGGGTCTTCGACCGGACCGGGGGGCTGCACGCGGCGGCCCTGTTCTCCGAGGACGGCGAACTGCTCGACGTACGCGAGGACGTGGGGCGGCACAACGCGGTGGACAAGCTGGTGGGGCGGGCCCTGCAGAGCGGGGCGCTGCCGCTGTCGAGGGCGGTGCTGCTGGTGTCGGGGCGGGCCTCGTTCGAGCTGGCGCAGAAGGCGGTGATGGCGGGGATACCGGTGCTGGCGGCCGTGTCGGCGCCGTCGTCCCTCGCGGTCGACCTGGCGGCGGAGACCGGGCTGACCCTGGTGGGGTTCCTGAGGGGCGCCTCCATGAACGTGTACGCGGGCGAGCACCGGATCGCTCTGCGGGCCGCGTCCGCGGCCGACCGGAGCTGACCGGCTCCCGCGACACGGCGGCGGGGCCCCTTGCGGCGGGGAGCGCCCCCTGCGCCCTCGGGGCCCCGCCTTTGCACCCCGCACGGGACACCGCGGCCGGATCCCGCGACCGCCCCATGGACCGGGCGGACGCGGGCAACTAACGTCCCTCCCGTGCCCGAAGACACAGGAGCACGACGACGGACGGGGGCCGGACCGGTCCTGATCCTGGCCCTGGCCCTGGCCCTCGCGGCCGTGCTGCTCACCGCCCTCCCGGACGACGACCGGGAGGGCGGCGGCACCTGCACGGCGCGCACGGTCCGGGACTGGGACCCGGACGCGGCCCTGACCGGCGAGTTCACCCGCTACGGCGACGACGCGACCCGCGGCGACGACTGGACCGGCGGCGACGGCACCCACTCGGTGCGGCTGCCCGACGGACGGCTGCTGTGGCTGTTCTCGGACACCTATCTGGGACAGGTGCACCCGCCGCCCAACCCGGCGGGCGAGTCCGTGGCGTGGCGGGACACGGCGACGCCGCTGGTGCGCAACTCGGCCGTGCTGATGTCCCCCTCGGGCCGTCTCGAAGCCACCCTCCCGGCCCCCGTCTTCCCGGACCCCGCGCCGGGCAGCTGGCGCTGGCCGGTGGCCGCCCGGGTGGAGCCGCGTGCCCCCGGCTCGGACGAGAAGGTCGTCCGGGTGCTGCTGTGGACGCGCACGACGGGCAGGTCGCCGTGGATCTACGGGGTGCCCACCTCCACCGAGGTCGCCACGCTGTCGCTGCCCGGTCTGCGGCTGGAGGGGATCACGACGGTGCTGGACCAGACGTCGGTGGCCGATCCGGCCCGGCGGGTCCTGTTCGGGACGACCGCCGTCGACGCGGGCGACTGGACGTACGTCTTCGGCGGCACCGACGCGCAGGCCGCCTCCCGGCCCACCTCGCACGCCTACGTCGCCCGGGTGCCGCGCGGCCGGCTCGGGGAGCCGGGGGCGTGGGAGTACTGGGGCGGCACGCGCTGGCAGGTGCGGGGGCGGCCGGCGGCCGTGCTCGGGAACGGGGCCGACAAGGGGGTGGGCAGCGCCTTCACCGTCGTCCGGGACGGGCGTACCTATGTGCTGCTCACCATGGCCGCCGGGACCGCGGGGCTGACGACCGTGACCGCCTACTGGGCCTGCTCCCCCACCGGGCCCTGGCACGGGCCCACCGAGGGCTTCCGCGCGCCGTTGCCGGGCGGCGGGGTCGCCGCGTACAACCCGCAGGCGCACCCGGCGGTCGACGACGGGCGGCTGGTGCTCAGCTACGACGTCAACTGGCTGGACGCCGACGCGGCGGCGGCGCAGCTGAACATCACGCGGAACGTGTCCCTGTACCGACCGCGGTTCGTGTCGCTTCGTCTCGCTGCTCCGTGACGGCCGGATCCTCGACCGGGTCCGCGGCGCGGCGCCTGGCGATGACCGCGCAGACCATCAGCTGCATCTGGTGGAACAGCATCAGGGGCAGCACGGCGAGGGCCGCCTCGGGGCCGAACAGGACGCTCGCCATCGGCAGGCCGGAGGCCAGGGACTTCTTGGAGCCGGCGAACTGCAGGGCGATCCGGTCCGCCCGGCCGAAGCGCAGGGCCTTGCCGCCGTACCAGGTGAGCAGCAGCATCACCGCGAGCAGGACGGCCTCCACGCCGAGGAGTCCGGCCAGCCGCAGCGGGCTGACCTGGCTCCAGATCCCGCGGACCATGCCCTCGCTGAAGGCGACGTAGACGACGAGGAGGATCGAGCCCCGGTCGACGAGGCCGAGGATCCGCTTGTGCCGGGTGACGAAGCCGCCGATCCAGCGGCGGGCGAGCTGTCCGGCGACGAACGGCACCAGCAGCTGGAGCACGATCTTCAGCACCGAGTCGGCGGAGAACCCGCCGGCGCCGCCGCCGAGCAGGGCCGCGGCCAGCAGCGGGGTGAGGACGATGCCGGCGAGGGAGGAGAAGGAGCCCGCGCAGATCGCGGCGGGCACGTTGCCCCGGGCCATCGAGGTGAACGCGATCGACGACTGGACGGTGGACGGGACGAGGGTGAGGAAGAGCAGCCCGGTGTAGAGGGAGTGGTCCAGGAACACCGGCTCCAGGCCGCGAGCCGCGAGGCCCAGCAGCGGGAAGACGACGAACGTGCAGGCCAGGACGGTGATGTGCAGTCGCCAGTGCTTGAGGCCGTCCACGGCCTCGCGGGTGGAGAGCCGGGCGCCGTAGAGGAAGAAGAGGAAGGCGATCGCGACGGTGGACGCGCCGGACGCCACCTCGGCGGCCGTTCCGCGCGCGGGGAGGAGGGCCGCGAACCCCACGGTGGCGAGCAGCAGCAGGACGTAGGGATCGATCGGCAGCCGGCGCGGCCACTTCAGGCGGTTCACGGTGCTCCACGTGCGTTCGACGAGGGTGGGTCCGGGACCGGAAGGCCCCTCTCCATCGTCCTCTCCGGTCCCTTGATCGGGAATCCGTCATACCGCTCTGACTGTCATCACGTTTCGCGATGACCGGGTAGGGTGGCGATCGTGTACGACCCCTCCCATCTGCGCACCTTCCTCGCCGTGGCCCAGACGCTGAGCTTCACGCAGGCCGCCCGCCGGCTGGGGCTGCGCCAGTCGACGGTCAGCCAGCACGTGCGCCGTCTGGAGGACGCGGCCGGGCGGCAGCTGTTCTCGCGGGACACCCACTCCGTGGAGATGACGGAGGACGGCGAGGCGATGCTCGGGTTCGCCCGACGGCTGCTGGAGGTGCACGAGCAGGCGACGGCGTTCTTCACCGGGACCCGGCTGCGCGGGCGGCTGCGGTTCGGCGCGTCCGAGGACTTCGTGCTCACCCGGCTGCCGGAGATCCTGGAGGCGTTCCGGCACGACCATCCCGAGGTGGACCTGGAGCTGACGGTCGAACTGTCGGGCACGCTGCACGAGCGGCTCGCGGCCGGCCGGCTCGATCTGGTGCTGGCGAAGCGGCGCCCGCAGGATCCGCGCGGCGAACCGGTGTGGACGGACCGGCTCGTCTGGATCGGCGCGGAGCGGCTGCGCGTGGACCCCGACCGCCCGGTCCCGCTGATCGTCTACCCGCCGCCCGGCATCACGCGCGCTCTGGCCCTGGAGGCGCTGGAGCGCGAGGGCCGTTCCTGGCGCATCGCCTGCACCAGCGGAAGCCTCAACGGGCTCATCGCCGCCGCCCGCGCGGGCCTCGGCGTGATGGCGCACTCCCGCCGCCTGGTCCCTCCCGGCCTGGCCCGGGTCCCCGAACGGGCCGGGCTGCCCGAACTCGGCGAGGTCGACTTCGTCCTGGTCCACGGCCGCCGCCCCGGCGCGGCGACGAACGCGGCGGACGCCCTGGCAGCAGCGATCCTCACCGGCGGAGACCGCCTGCACGGCGGACCACGGGGGCTCTGAGGGCCGCCTTCGGCCGGGGGCCGGCGGGAGGGCGGCCCAAAGGCCCGGGCGGAGGCCGGCCACGGACCCGAGCGGGGGTCTCTGCGGGCGCCCGGCCGTGACGCCGGGGCCTCCTGCCCGGCAGACCACACCTGCGGTGACGAAGGCCCCGGCCGGGGGGCGGGTGAGGTCCGGTCGGCCGGCGGGCGAGGTCCGACCGGCGGGCGGGCGACGTCCGGCCGGCGAGGTCCGGCCGGGGGACGGGCGAGGTCCGGCTGGCCGGCGGGCGGGCGGGCGAGGTCCGAGGCGGGCGGGCGACGTCCGGCCGGCGAGGTCCGGCCGGGGGACGGGCGAGGCCCGGCTGGCCGGCGGGCGGGTGAGGTCCGGCCGGCCGGCGGGCGGGTGAGGTCCGGCCGGAAGAGGCCGTCTTCGCCTCCGGCATCCGCCCAAGGACCTGGACGCAAGCCCCGGCGAACACCCGGCCGGACGCCCTGACGGAAGCCCTGACGGAAGCCCGGCCGAAGATCCGGGCCGAGCACGACCAGGCTTCCGGCGACGACTCGGGGCGGCAAGGCCCCGGCGGAGTCGGCCGGCTCGCCGGCGGCGGCCCGCCTCGCCTCTCGGAGGGCGGGCGAGTCTGCGGCAGGCCCAGCGGCGGCCTGAGCGGCGTCAACCTCAACCTTGCCCTGGACGGCGCGCTCGTCGCCGCCGGCTCAGGCGCCCGCGGAGGCCCCGACCGCACCCTTGCCGGACGCCCCGGCCGCGCCCCGCCTACGCCCCGACCGCACCCCGGCCGACGGCGCGCGTTCATGAGGCGGACCCGGCGCACCGGCGGGCTCGCACCGGCGAGCCCCTGGAGTTGAGGGGTGTTCGTGTTCGGTGTGGCCGGAACGCGTTCGGACAGACACGTACCGTCATCGGCGCGTGCGGGTTCGGTGGAGATTGACCTCACGCAAGCCGCCGCACGGTGGGGCAATATGCCGGAGTCATCCTCTTCTGCGGCCGTTCACCTGCGCCGACCCGTGCCTTGCGTCCCTATGCGCCCCCTCCACAACCCTCCCGTACCCCCTCGCGGTGAGGTAGCTTTCACGCGCTGTGCGGAGCGCCACGAGGAGCGGGTTTGCGCGAATTCACCAACCCCCCGTTGGCGTCGGCGCCGCCGGTGGGCGGCCTGGCCGACGTCGTCTTCGAGCACGCCCAGGAGGACCCGGACCACATCGCGCTCGGCCGCAAGGACGAGCGGGGCGAGTGGTGCGACATGACCTCCGCCGAGTTCCGCGACGAGGTCCTCGCGCTGGCGAAGGGGCTGCTGGCGCAGGGCATCCGGTTCGGCGACCGGGTCGCCATCATGTGCCGCACCCGCTACGAGTGGACCCTGTTCGACTACGCGCTGTGGACCGTCGGCGCCCAGGTCGTCCCGGTCTACCCGACCTCCTCCGCCGAGCAGGTCTTCTGGATGCTGTACGACTCCCAGTGCACGGCGGCCATGGTCGAACACGAGGACCACGCGATGACCATCGCCACGGTCATCGACCGGCTGCCCCAGCTGCGCCGGCTCTGGCAGCTGGACGTGGGCGCGGTGCAGGAGCTGTACGAGTCGGGCGCGCACCTCGACGACGAGGTGGTGCACCGGCACCGTCTCGCGGTCACCCCGGAGTCGATCGCGACGATCATCTACACCTCCGGCACCACGGGCCGCCCCAAGGGCTGTGTCATCTCGCACGCCAACTTCATGGTGGAGGCGGACACGGTCATCGAGCGCTGGGCTCCCCTGTTCACCTCCCGCAGGGGCGACGCGGCGGCGACGCTGCTGTTCCTGCCGCTCGCCCACGTCTTCGGACGGATGGTGCAGGTCGCGGGCATCCGCGGAAAGGTCAAGTTCGGCCATCAGCCGCAGCTCAACGCGGCGGTCCTGCTGCCCGACCTCGCCGCCTTCCAGCCCACGTTCTTCCTCGCGGTGCCGTACATCTTCGAGAAGGTCTTCAACGCGAGCCGGCGCAAGGCCGAACGCGAGGGGAAGGCCGGGCCGTTCGAGAAGGCGGTCGAGGTCGCCGTGAAGTACGCGGACGCGATGGAGGCGAGGGCCTGGGGGACCGGCCCCGGTCCCTCGGCGGGGCTGCGGATGCAGCACCAGTTCTTCGACAAGGTCGTCTACGCCAAGATCCGGGAGGCGATGGGCGGCCGGATCAAGTACGCGATGTCCGGCGGCTCGGCGATGGACCGCCGGCTCGGACTGTTCTTCGCGGGGGCCGGTGTCCACATCTTCGAGGGGTACGGCCTGACGGAGTGCACGGCGGCCGCGACCGCCAACCCCCCGGAGCGCACCCGGTACGGCACGGTCGGCCGGCCCATCCCGGGCGTGAGCGTGCACATCGCGGACGACGGCGAGATCTGGCTGCGCGGCCCCAATGTCTTCCAGGGCTACCTGAACAACCCGAAGGCCACCGACGAGACCCTGCACGACGGCTGGCTCGCCACCGGCGACCTGGGCTCGCTGGACGAGGACGGCTATCTCACCATCACCGGGCGCAAGAAGGAGATCCTGGTGACCTCGGGCGGCAAGAGCGTCTCGCCGGCGATCCTGGAGGAGCGGGTGCGTGACCACCCGCTGGTCGCCCAGTGCATCGTCGTCGGCAACGACCGTCCGTACATCGCGGCCCTGGTCACCCTGGACGGGGAGGCGGTCGCGCACTGGCTGCAGATGCGCGGCAAGCCGACGCCGCCCGCGGCCGAGCTGGTGCGCGACCCGGAGCTGGAGACCGAGGTGCGGCGGGCGGTGGTCGCCGCCAACACCCTGGTCTCGCAGGCCGAGTCGATCCGCACCTTCCGCATCCTCGCGCACCAGTTCACCGAGGAGCACGGGCTGCTGACGCCGTCGCTGAAGCTGAAGCGCAGGGCGATCGAGAAGGCGTACGCGAAAGAGGTGGAGGCGCTGTACCGGGCGTGACACCGCCCCGGCCGGCCCCGCCTCCCCCTTCCCCGTTCAGACCAGTTGATAGCCCTTCAGGTTCCGCAGCAGAAGGTGGCAGTTCCGCAGGGAGTCCGAGGTGTCGCCGAGAGAACGGTAGATACCCCACTTGGGGCGCAGGCGGTCGGCGAGGAAGGTGTCCACGCCCGAGCGGGAGACGTCGATCAGGGTGGCCGGGCCCTTGCGGAGGATCCAGCGCACCGAACCGGCCGCGCCGTTGCCGACCTTGACCTGGAAGTCGACGTCGACCCAGGAGTCGTGCAGGGGCGCGAGGGCGGTGCGGCCGACGAGGAGGTTGTCGATCGGCAGTTTCAGCTCGATCGTCTGCACTCCGTCGACCCGGCGCAGGGACTGCACCACCAGGGGCGAGGTACCGGCGCCGGGCTGCTTCATCTGCATGAGGTGCGTGAAGCTGGTGGTCGCCCGCAGCGAGGCCGGGATGTACATCCCGTAGGTGACGCGCCAGGTCTGGCCCTCGGTCCAGCGCAGGAAGCCGTCGCCGGTGCGCAGGCCGGTGACCTCATGACGCTGCCGGTCGGTGGCGGTGTCCCGGTCGACGGTGTGCATGTCGAAGCGCCAGGTGTCGCCGACGGCGCGGATGTGCGGCGAGGCGGAGGGATGCGAGCCGGCGCGGTCGTCCTCCAGGGTCTCGAAGGCGCGCAGCCCTTCGCCGCTCGCCGAGGGGGACCACCTCAACTGCCAGGAGGCGGCGTGCGCGGCGGGGGCGGGCAGCCCGGCGGTGGCCGCGGCGGCACCGCCGAGCGCGGCGCCGAGGACGTTCCTTCGTGTGCGGGTCATGGGCCATCCATTCACATATGTGACCATCATTCAGTGACATGCATTACGGCAGGGACAGAGTCCACGCATGACCGTGTTCGGTCAATGGTCCAGACCGATACTCTTGAAGCACCGGATCCGTTTCCGGCCAATCTGCGATTCGGAGCGCGAGCGGTCCGCTCAGGAATGCATCGCGCTCCGTGATCGTTGACGATGGGAAGCACCAACCGACGACTTAAGGATCGAGAGCTCGTGAGCAGCAAGGTCCCCCCGATCATCCTGAACAACGGCGTCGAGATGCCCCAGCTGGGCTTCGGCGTGTGGCAGGTGCCGGACGACGAGGCCGAGCAGGCGGTCACCACCGCGCTGGAGGCCGGCTACCGCAGCATCGACACCGCCGCCATCTACGGCAACGAGGAGGGCACCGGCAAGGCCATCGCCGCCGCCGGCGTGCCCCGCGAGGATCTCTTCGTCACCACCAAGCTCTGGAACAGCGACCAGGGCTACGACTCCACCCTCCGCGCCTTCGACACGTCCCTGGCCAAGCTGGGCCTGGAGTACGTGGATCTGTATCTGATCCACTGGCCGATGCCGGCCCGGGGCACGTTCGTCGACACCTTCAAGGCGTTCGAGAAGCTCTACGCGGACGGCCGCGCGAAGGCCATCGGTGTCTCCAACTTCCTTCCGGAGCACCTGGAGACGCTGATCGAGGCCACCAGCGTCATCCCGGCGGTCAACCAGATCGAGCTGCACCCGCACCTGCAGCAGCGCGCGTCCCGCGAGTACCACGCGGAGCAGGGCATCGCCACCGAGGCGTGGTCGCCGCTCGGCCAGGGCAAGGGGCTCCTGGAGGTCCCGGCGGTCATCGCGATCGCACAGAAGCACGGCCGCACCCCCGCCCAGGTGGTCCTGCGCTGGCACCTCCAGCTGGGCAACGTGGTCATCCCCAAGTCGGTGACCCCGTCCCGCATCAAGGAGAACATCGAGGTCTTCGACTTCTCCCTGGACACGGAGGACATCGCCGCGATCAGCGCGCTGAACGAGGACCGGCGCATCGGCCCGGACCCGGCGACGTTCGACCAGGCCTGAGACCGGGCCGCTCCCGGCGTCCGTCCGCCGGGAGCGCGAAGACGGCCGACCGCCCGCCGGACGTCGTCCGGCGGGCGGTCGCGTTTGCGGACGCGATCCTCAGACCGGCTGGCCGATCGGGCGTACGACCACCGTGTTGACGTCGACGCCGGCCGGCTGGCGGATCGCCCAGACCACGGAGTCGGCGATCTGGTCGGCGGTGAGGAGACAGCCCGGCGGGAGACTTCCGTAGGCGTCCCAGAACGGGGTCTCCACCCGGCCCGGCGCGATCAGGGTCACACCGATCCCCCACTCGGTGACCTGCCGCCGGGTGTTCTCGGCGAGCCCGGTGACGGCCCTCCCCCACTCTCGACTTCGCTCGAGCGGGAGGTACCCCCCTGGTCGCCCCGTAGATGTTGCCGGGACCGTGGATGAACCCTGCGACGCTGCCGACCAGCATGATCCGCCCCCGGGTCTCCTTGAGGGCGTCGATGGAGGCCCTCACGAGCAGGGCGGGACCCAGCACATTGGTCAGCACCATCTCGGTCCACCCCGCGGGGTCCCCCTCGGCGACGGTGTCGTGGGTGCCGAAGCCCGCGTTGGCGAGGACGGTGTCGATCCGCCCGAACTCCTTCAGCGTGGCGTCCACCGCGGCCTGGACGTCCGCGTACGCGGCCGCGTTGCCCGGGACGGTCAACAGCCCTTCCGGATCGCCGAGTTCGGCGGCGAACGCGCGCAGCCGCTCGGCCCCGCGCCCGGTGACGGTCACCCGGTGGCCGAGGTCGAGCAGCTGCCGGGCGACCGCGGCGCCGATACCGCTGCCGCCGCCGGTGATGAGTGCGACCGGTGCTTCGGACATGGTCCTCCCCCTCTTTCCCCGTCGGCCGACCGGAGTGGGGCCGACGAACGGAGTCCACCACTTGAAGCGCTCTCGAAGTCAAGGCCGGCCGTCGTCGGCACGCGCCCGGGGGCATCCGTCAGCGGCGGGCCACGTGCACCGTCTGGGCGGCGAGGACGAACAAGTCCGTGCGGTGGTGCAGGCTCGCCTTGTCGTCGGGGTCGAGGAGCCGGTCGACGGTCGCGAGGTCGGCCGGGTCGAGGAGGTCCGCGAGGTTCCCCCGGCCGCGCTGGAACGAGGCGACGGCGTAGGCCCGGGCGGCCTCCGGGACGGGAGCCGGAAGGTCCAGCAGGAAGGTGCGGGACGTCGCCTCGCGCAGGCCCGCCGCGGTCAGCAGCCCCGGCCAGTCCTCGGGCTCCGCGACACTGCCGGGCAGCGAGGCCCGCATCTCGCCGAACCACCGGTCCTCCGCCGCGTCGAGCCGGGACTGCAGTCCGGGGCGGCCGATGCCGATGTCACGCGGCAGGAACCGGCTGGGCAGGCCGCCCTCGACGACGGCCAACGTGCCACCGGGGGCCAGGCGTTCGGCGAAGGCGGCGAGGCCGGCGCGCTGGTCGCCGAGGTGGTGCAGACTGCGGCTCGCCCACAGCAGATCGGCGGGGTACTCCAGGTCGCCCAGCCCGTCCGGCAGTTCGGCCTCCAGGGTGCCGAACCGGTCGGCGAGGCCGAGCCGTTCGGCACGGGCGCGGGCCCGCTCCAGCAGCGGTCCGGACCCGTCCAGGGCGACGACCCGGGCGCCGGGGAACACGTCGGCCAGCAGACAGCTCACGACCCCCGGCCCGCTGCCGACGTCGACGACCAGCCCCGGGTCGGGCTGCAGGGTGGCGACCCAGGCGGCGGCCTGCCGGTTCAGCGGCGCGAACAGCTCGGCCTGCTCCTCCAGGTGCTCGGCCAGGTCGCTCCAGTCGATGCCGGTGTGGCCGTGCCGACCGCTGTGGCCGTGGTGGTGGTCAGGGCCGTGGTGGTGCTGTCCCATGGCGGTGTGCCTCTCTTCCGGGTGCCGCCAGCTTGCTCCGGCGCACCGGAGAACGGCCACTTCCGTTGCCGTATCGGCAAAACCGCTGTGCCGATACGGCTTCGCCGAGGGACCCGGACGCGGCCGACTGAACACCGGCTCAGTCCTTGTCCCCCACCCGGTAGACGCACACGTTCGCCCCCGCGCCGTTGGTGGTCGTGGAGACCAGCTCCAGGGTGCGCTTGGCCCCGTCACCGGGGAAGATCGTCTTTCCGCCGCCGAGGACGACCGGCATGACGATCAGGACCAGTTCGTCGGCGAGACCCTCCGCGAGGAGGGTGCGGGCGAGGGTCGGGCTGCCCAGGACGAGCAGGTCGCCGCCGTCGGCCTCACGGAGTTCGCGGATGTGCGCGACGGCCTCCTCGCCCGGGATCCGCGTGGTGTTCTCCCAGGTCAGCTCGGAGTCGGCGAGCGTGGAGGACACGACGTACTTGCGCGCGGAGTTCATCCGGTCGGCGAAGGGGTCGCCCGCCCGGTCCGGCCACGCCCCGGCCATCGCCCGCCAGGTGCGGCTGCCGAAGAGGAGCGCGTCGGCCCGGCCCAGCGCGGCGTCCCAGGCACCGCCCACGACCTCCGGGTCGAAGAACGGGTGCGTCCAGCCACCGTGGGCGAACCCGCCGTCGGTGTCCTCCTCGGGACCTCCGGGCGCCTGCACGACACCGTCGAGGCTCATGAATTCGCAGATCACGATGCGCATGGCGTTCTCTTTTCCTGTCACTGTCACGGGCTTACGGCGAGGAAGACCGCCGCGCCGCCCGGAAGTCATCGCTCCCACCCCTCCCTCTCATCGTGAGGTGGCTCACACGGGCATGCCACCGGTCCGCCAGGGGGTGGGGGAAGTGTGACTGCCCCTGGCGGACCGGCTCAGCGGAGCGGACTCAGAGCGCGGGGTACGCGTTCTGCATCAGCTGCTGGAACTGGGCGGAGAACCACTTCCCGGAAAGGGGGGCGTTCCCCAGGGCACCGGACATGTTGTTGTTGTTGCGCGGGTTGCCCGTGTACGTCGGGTCGCACATGCGGTCGAAGCCCTTGCCCTCGTCGTTCGGGATGAGGGAGCTGGCCCCGTCGGACTCACCCGGGGGCTTCATCCAGACGTACGCGTCGATCCCGGTCGCCGGAGAGGCCTTCGGGCGTTCACCGAGACCGGCTCCGGCCTGGTTGCACCAGTTGCCGGTGTTGAAGCGGCGGTCGTAGCGCCCGCCGTCCACGTAGGTGTCGACGGTGGTCGTCGCACCCGGTCCGGTGGGCCGCGCGGTGCCGCCCCAGCCGTTGCGGGAGGTGTCGATCAGCATGCCGACGTTCGAGTTGAAGCCCGCCGAGACCGCCTGGGCACGGAAGGCCTGGGCGAAGGACAGCTCGTCGACGTAGCGGTTCCAGTCCACCCACTTCGACTCACGGACCGACTTGCCGCCCGCGGTGTCGTTGATGGTGAAGTTGTTCTCCTTCAGGGCGCTGTAGTTGGCCGTGTTGGTGATGAAGCCGTGGACGTCGTTGACCGTGGCGCCCTCGGCGGTCGCGGCCTCCTTCATGATGGCGGCGGAGGGGGCGAAGTTGTCGTCCCAGCCGAGCCAGCCGTGGTGGCCGGCGTCGACGTAGTTGTAGACGTTGGGGACGTCGCCCAGCTTGTTGAGCGCGTACCCGACACCCTTGACGTAGTTGCCGTTCGCCTTCATCACGTCGCACTGGGGCACGGCCGTCGGGCGGCTGCCGACGTTGGTGACGAGGTTGGGCAGCGAGTCGATCTCGACCGTGGTGACGATCCGCAGGCCGGCGTACTTGGAGTCGGCGAGGATCGCCTTGATCGGGTCGATGTACTGCGTCTTGTACTTGTCGATCTCCGTCGGGCCCAGCTCGCCGTTGGAGGCGAGGGCCGAGCAGTCACGGCCGGGCAGGTTGTAGATCACCAGCTGGACGACGAGTTCGCCGGAGCCCTTCTGCTTCAGCGCCTCGTCGAGGTGGGCGCGCAGGCCCATCTTGCCGCCCGCACCGGCGATGGCGGCGGTGCGGTCCAGCCAGACGCCCGTCGGCTGGTTGGAGATCCGGCTGCCGCCCGGTTCGGCGGCGGCGTTCGCGGACCACTCCGGGTTCACGTACACCTTGGCGCCGGCGTACGGGTTGTCCACCCTGCTGCCCGGCGTGCCGGGGCCCGGCTCGCCGGGGCCGCCGCCGCCGTCGTCGACGTTGCAGGTCACACCGTCGAGCGTGAAGGTCGCCGGCAGGGCGTTGCTCCCGCTGTAGGAGGCCTGGAAGCCGAAGCTGACCGAACCGCCGGTGGCCAGCGTGCCGTTGTACGACTCGTTGGCGGCGGTCACCGACGAACCGCTCTGGGTGATCCGGGAGTTCCAGCCGCTGGTGACCTGCTGGTTCCCGGCGTACGACCACTTCGCGGCCCACGAGGACTTGGCAGCACCGTTGTTGGTGATGGTGACGGCGGCGGTGAAGCCGGTCGACCACTGGTTCTGGACCTTGTAGTCGACCGTGCAGGGGATCGCCTGCACACCGGTGTCGTCCGGCACGGCGGCCACGGAGGTTCCGGCCGCGCCGGCGACCAGCGCCAACGCAGCCAGAAGTGCTGTTCTGGTACGGCTCATGAGTGCGGGTTTCCTCTTCCGTAGTGGGGTGTACGAGGAGGAGTCGTCGCGCTGTCGCCGAGGCGAGTAAAAGACCTGAACACGGGGGGTGTTCTTCGAGCGTCCCTCGCAGCTCGGACGCGTCGGGACAAACGCGTCGACTGGTGGAACCGCTCCCACTGGTGCTGGTGAAGGTAGCGCCAAGTCACGGTAAAAGACAGAGGTCTTGCGTTATTGCGCCCGATGAATCTTTTCTCCCCTGATCGAATCTTTTCGACTCTTCAAACACCTTGACCCCTTGCACCCTCGTCCTCAATATGGGAGCGCTCCCACTGGTTCAAGGCTTGTTGTTGCCGCTCCGCCCCCACCTTCGCCAGAGCCGCACGGAAGGAACCAGAGCATGCACCCCAGACGGAGACGCCGTGCCTCGCGGCGACTGTGGACGGCCGTGGTCGCGGCCTTCGCCCTCCCCCTGACGATGCTCGGCACCGGCTCGACGTCAGCCAGCGCGGCCGCGGTCGCCTGCAACGTCGACTACAAGACCAACGACTGGGGCTCGGGCTTCACCGCCGAGCTGACGATCACCAACCGGGGTACCGAAGCCATCAACGGCTGGACCCTGACCTACGCCTACGCCGGCAACCAGACGCTCAGCAACGGCTGGAGCGGCACCTGGACGCAGTCCGGCAAGTCGGTGACGGCGAAGAACGCGTCCTGGAACGGCACGATCGCCGTCGGGGCCGCCGTGAGCACCGGCGCCCAGTTCACGTACAGCGGCGCGAACGCGGCGCCGACGGGCTTCGCGGTCAACGGCACCACGTGTGTCGGCGCCCACCAGCCGCCGATCACCGTGCTGACCAGCCCGACGGCGGGCGCCACGTACTCGCAGGGTGACCCGGTGCCGATGGCGGCCACCGCGGCGGCCGCGGACAACGCGACCATCAGCAAGGTGGAGTTCTACGACGACACCAAGCTGCTGGGCACGGACACGACCTCGCCGTACACCTTCTCGGCCACCGGTCTGTCCGTGGGCAGCCACTCGCTGGTCGCCAAGGCGTACGACAGCCTGGGCGCGTCGGCGGACTCCACGCCGGTCGGCATCACGGTCGCCTCGGGCCCCGCGGTGGTGGTCTCACCGACGCAACTGGCCGTGCAGCAGGGCAAGACGGGCACGTACGACGTGAAGCTCTCGACCCAGCCCTCGGGCAATGTGACGGTGACGAGCGCGCGGGCCTCCGGCAACTCGGGCCTGTCGGTCACGGGCGGCGCGTCGCTGACCTTCACGCCGTCGAACTGGAACACGGCCCAGAAGGTGACCGTCACGGCCGACTCCTCGGGCACGGGCTCGGCGGTCTTCGAGTCGACGGCTACCGGCCACGCCAAGGCCTCGGTGACGGTGACGCAGCTGGCCGCGTCGAAGGTGTACGACGCCCGTTTCCTGGAGTTGTACGGCAAGATCACCAACCCGGCGAACGGCTACTTCTCCCCCGAGGGCATCCCGTACCACTCGGTGGAGACGCTGATCGTCGAGGCGCCGGACCACGGCCATGAGACCACGTCGGAGGCGTACAGCTACCTCCTGTGGCTGCAGGCCATGTACGGCAAGGTGACGGGCGACTGGTCCAAGTTCAACGGCGCCTGGGAGATCATGGAGAAGTACATGATCCCCACCAAGGCCGACCAGCCGACCAACTCCTTCTACACGGCGAGCAAGCCGGCGACGTACGCGCCCGAGCACGACACCCCCAATGAGTACCCGGCGCAGCTCAACACGTCGGTCTCGGTCGGCTCGGACCCCATCGCCGCCGAACTGAAGAGCGCCTACAACACGGACGACGTCTACGGCATGCACTGGCTGCAGGACGTGGACAACGTCTACGGCTACGGCAACTCGCCGGGCAAGTGCGAGGCCGGACCGGCCGACACCGGCCCGTCGTACATCAACACCTTCCAGCGCGGACCGCAGGAGTCGGTGTGGGAGACCGTCCCGCAGCCCACCTGCGACCAGTTCAAGTACGGCGGCAGGAACGGGTACCTGGACCTGTTCACCCGTGACGCCTCCTACGCCAAGCAGTGGAAGTTCACCAACGCCCCGGACGCCGACGCGCGCGCCGTGCAGGCCGCGTACTGGGCGGACGTCTGGGCCAAGCAGCAGGGCAAGGGCGGTGACGTCTCCGCGACCGTCGGCAAGGCCGCGAAGATGGGCGACTACCTGCGCTACGCGATGTACGACAAGTACTTCAAGAAGGTCGGGAACTGCGTGGGTCCGACCACGTGCCCCGCGGGCACCGGCAAGGACGCCTCCTTCTACCTGCTCTCGTGGTACTACGCGTGGGGCGGTGCCACCGACACCAACGCCGGCTGGGCCTGGCGCATCGGCTCCAGCCACGCGCACGGCGGCTACCAGAACCCGATGGCCGCGTACGCGCTGGCCAACTACGCCCCGCTGAAGCCGAAGTCGGCGACCGGGCAGGCGGACTGGGCCAAGTCCCTCGACCGCCAGGTCGAGTTCTACCGCTGGCTCCAGTCGAACGAGGGCGCCATCGCGGGCGGCGCCACCAACAGCTGGGCGGGGCGGTACGCCACTCCCCCGGCCGGGACGCCGACCTTCTACGGCATGTACTACGACGAGAAGCCCGTGTACCACGACCCGCCGTCCAACCAGTGGTTCGGCTTCCAGACGTGGTCCATGGAGCGGGTCGCCGAGTACTACCAGCAGACCGGCAACGCCGCCGCGAAGACGGTGCTCGACAAGTGGGTCGACTGGGCGCTGTCCAAGACCACGATCAACCCCGACGGGACGTACCGGATTCCCTCCACCCTGCAGTGGTCCGGCGCCCCGAACACCTGGAACGCGTCCAGCCCCGGCTCCAACAGCGGGCTGCACGTCACCGTCGCCGACTACACCGACGACGTGGGAGTGGCGGGCTCGTACGCCAAGACGCTGACGTACTACGCCGACCGCTCCGGTGACGCCGACGCGGCCCGGGTCGCCAAGGGGCTGCTCGACGGCCTGTGGCAGCACCACCAGGACGCGCTCGGTGTCGCCGTCCCGGAGACCCGTACGGACTACAACCGGTTCGACGACCGGGTGTACGTGCCGAGCGGATGGACGGGCACGATGCCGAACGGCGACACGGTCAACTCGTCGTCGACGTTCGAGTCGATCCGCACGTTCTACGAGGACGACCCGGCCTGGTCGAAGATCCAGGCGTATCTGGCCGGTGGCGCCGCGCCCTCGTTCACGTACCACCGGTTCTGGGCCCAGGCGGACATCGCCCTGGCCATGGGTGCGTACGCGGAGTTGCTGGAGTAGCTCCGGGCCGGCCGTCGGACGCGGTCGTCCGTGCCGGTCGCGCAGTAGCCCCGCGCCCCCTTCGGGGCGCGGGGTCGCTGTGCCCTTTTCTGAGAACTCCCCCCACTCGTCAGGAGAGGATCCCCACCTTGCGAAGAACCGGCGTCCTCACCACCGTCCTGGCCCTCGCGGCCGGCCTCCTCGCCGGATCCCCACCCGTGCTGGCCGCGAACAGGACCGAGAAGCCGGTGGCCGTCGCCGCCGACACCTACACCTGGAAGAACGCCCGGATCGACGGCGGCGGCTTCGTGCCGGGCATCGTCTTCAACCGCAAGGAGAAGAACCTCGCGTACGCCCGCACCGACATCGGCGGGGCCTACCGCTGGGTGGAGTCGTCGAAGAGCTGGACCCCGCTGCTGGACTCCGTCGGCTGGGACGACTGGGGGCACACGGGGATCGTGAGCCTCGCCTCCGACTCCGTCGACCCGAACAAGGTGTACGTGGCGGCCGGTACGTACACCAACAGCTGGGACCCGGGCAACGGGGCGGTCCTGCGGTCGTCGGACCGGGGCGCGAGCTGGCAGAAGGCCGCCCTGCCGTTCAAGCTGGGCGGGAACATGCCGGGCCGGGGCATGGGCGAGCGGCTGGCCGTCGACCCGAACAGGAACAGCGTGCTGTACCTGGGGGCGCCCAGCGGCAAGGGTCTGTGGCGCTCGACGGACTCCGGGGCGACCTGGTCGCAGGTGACGAACTTCCCCAACGTCGGCACCTACGTGGCCGATCCCTCCGACACGAGCGGGTACAACAGCGACAACCAGGGCATCGTCTGGGTCACCTTCGACGAGACCACGGGCACGTCCGGCAACGCGACGAAGACCGTGTACGTGGGGGTCGCCGACAAGGACAACGCGGTGTACCGGTCCACCGACGCGGGCGCGACCTGGTCGCGCGTGGCCGGACAGCCGACGGGCTTCCTGGCCCACAAGGGCGTCCTGGACGCGACGAAGGGCTATCTGTACCTGTCGTACAGCGACAAGGGCGGGCCCTACGACGGCGGCAAGGGCCAGCTGTGGCGGTACGCCACAGCGACGGGCACGTGGACGAACGTCAGCCCGGTGGCCGAGGCCGACACCAGTTACGGCTTCAGCGGGCTGAGCGTCGACCGGCAGCGTCCGGGGACGGTGATGGCGACGGCCTACAGCTCCTGGTGGCCGGACACCCAGATCTTCCGCTCGACGGACAGCGGCGCGACCTGGACGCGGGCGTGGGACTACACCTCCTATCCGAACCGCTCGAACCGCTTCACCATGGATGTCTCGTCCTCCCCGTGGCTGACCTGGGGCGCCAACCCCTCGCCGCCGGAGCAGACGCCCAAACTCGGCTGGATGACCGAGGCGTTGGAGATCGACCCGTTCGACTCGAACCGGATGATGTACGGGACGGGCGCCACGATCTACGGCACGGAGAACCTGGGGAACTGGGACGGCGGCGGGCAGTTCACCGTCAAGCCGATGGTGCGGGGGCTGGAGGAGACCGCGGTCAACGACCTGGCCTCACCGCCGTCCGGTGCCCCGCTGCTCAGCGCGCTCGGTGACGTCGGCGGCTTCCGGCACACGGATCTGACGAAGGTCCCGTCGATGATGTTCACCCAGCCGAACTTCACCACGACGACCAGTCTGGACTTCGCCGAGACCGGCCCGAACACGGTCGTGCGGGTCGGCAACCTGGACTCGGGGCCGCACATCGCCTTCTCCACCGACAACGGGGCCAACTGGTTCGCCGGGACCGACCCGTCGGGCGTGAGCGGCGGCGGTACGGTCGCGGCGGCCTCGGACGGCAGCCGGTTCGTGTGGAGCCCGGCGGGCACTGGCGTGCGGTACACGACGGGCTTCGGCACCTCGTGGTCGGCGTCGAGCGGTATCCCGGCCGACGCGGTCGTGGAGTCCGACCGGGTGGACCCGAAGACCTTCTACGGCTTCAAGTCCGGCAAGTTCTACGTCAGTTCGGACGGCGGGGCCACCTTCACCGCGTCGAACGCGACCGGCCTGCCGAGCGGCGACAGCGTGCGCTTCAAGGCGCTGCCCGGGGTCAAGGGCGACGTGTGGCTGGCGGGCGGGGCGTCGGACGGCGCGTACGGTCTGTGGCACTCCACGGACGCGGGAGCCACCTTCACCAAGCTCTCCGGTGTCGAGCAGGCCGACACGATCGGCTTCGGCAAGGCGGCCGCGGGGGCCTCGTACCAGACGCTCTACACCAGCGCGAAGATCGGCGGGGTGCGCGGCATCTTCCGCTCGACGGACAAGGGCGCGAGCTGGACCCGGATCAACGACGACGCCCACCGGTGGGGCTGGACGGGAGCGGCGATCACGGGTGACCCGCGGGTGTACGGGCGGGTCTACGTCTCCACGAACGGGCGCGGGGTCATCTACGGCGACTCCTCCGACACCGGCGGCGGGGGCGGGGGCACGGATCCGGACCCCGGACCCGGGCCGTCGGGGGCCTGCGCGGTGACGTACAGGATCACGGGCGAGTGGTCGGGCGGTTTCCAGGCGGACGTGCGGCTCGCCAACACGGGCACGAGCGCGTGGACCGGCTGGTCCCTCGGCTGGACCTTCCCCAACGGCCAGAGCGTCTCCCAGATCTGGAACGCCGCCCACACCCAGTCGGGGTCGGCGGTCACGGCGAAGAACATCGCCTGGAACGGGAATGTGGCGGCCGGTTCGTCGGTGAGCTTCGGCTTCACCGGGAGCTGGTCGGGGACGAACGGCAGACCGACCGCGTTCAAGCTCGGTGACCAGTCCTGCACGGTGACCTGACACCCGCGCAGGACGAGAAGAGGGCGCGCGCCCGGGTCGGGCGCGCGCCCTCTTCGCACCCTCCGGACCCGCCCTGTCACCCCCGGCACTTCACCCGCCCGACATGTTCATGACGAGCATGGAGGGGCATCCCTGAGTGTGTACGCACGGCTCGCCCGGAGACCTTCGCAGAAGGAGCCCCTGTGCCGAACCACAGCCGCGTCACGCGCCGGACGGGCCTCAAGACCGCCCTGGCCGCGGCGGTACTGTTGCCGTTGTCCCGCACCACCGGACTGACCAGCGCACCGGCCGCCGCGGCGGCGGAAGAGGAGGCCCCCGTGCCCCCGCTCTCCACCATGTCCTTCAACCTGCGGTACGCGAACACCGTCCGGCCCCACAGCTGGGCGGTCCGCAGGCCCGTGACGAAAGCCCTGCTGCGACAGGAGGCACCTCATGTCATCGGCACCCAGGAGGGCCTCCACCAGCAGCTGCTCGACATCGAGACCGACCTCGGCGGGAACCACCGCTGGATCGGCACCGGCCGGGCGGGCGGCAACCGCGACGAGTTCATGGCGGTCTTCTACGACACGCGCCGGCTCGCCCCGGTGGAGTACCGGCACTTCTGGCTCTCCGACACCCCGGAGGTGCCCGGCTCGAACACCTGGGGCGGCGGCTCCATCCGGATGGTCACCTGGGTGAGGTTCCGCGATCTCCTGGACGGCGGCCGGGAGTTCTACGTCCTCAACACCCATCTCGACAACCTCAGCCAGTACGCCCGCGACCGCGCCGCCGCCCTGATCGTCCGGCGCATCGCCGGGTTCGACCGGTCGCTCCCCCTCGTCGTCACCGGCGACTTCAACGTGGCGGCCCACCGCAACCCCGTCTACGACACGATGCTGGACGCCGGGCTCGTGGACACCTGGGACGCGGCGGCCGAGCGCACCGACCTGTACGCGACGTTCCACGGCTACCGCCCGCTGACCCCGGGCGGCGACCGTATCGACTGGATCCTGACCACCCCGGGCGTCACGGCACACCGCGCGGCCGTCAACACCTTCGCCTCGAACGGCCAGTACCCCAGCGACCATCTGCCCGTCCAGGCGACGCTGACGCTGGGCTGAGCGGCACGGCGTGCCGGGGTCCGGGGGCGGGTCGGCCCCCGGACGGGTCGGCTACGGGGCGTAGACCGTCGGCCGGGGCGGCGTCGGCATGCCGTCACCGATGAAGAAGCTGGTGTGCGGGGGCTGGTTGTAGGCCGTGTTCTGCCAGGCCAGCCCGGTTCGGTACATCGGGTCGTGCAGCAGGGTCGTGATCCTCCTGCTCGTCTCGACGGGTGTCGAGTAGATCCGCAGGGCGGTGTTGTCGCCCGTGCGCCAGACGACCTCCTCGCGCCAGTCGCCGAGGATGTCGCCGGAGAGCGCGGGCGTGGCCTTGGTGCCGTTGTTGGAGGAGACCCCGGAGCCGGTCAGCAGACGGGTCTCGCCGGAGGTGCCGTACTTGTCGATGCGGGTGCCGTCGAGGAGTTCGCGGACCGGGTCCCCGTCCCACCAGGACAGGAAGTTGACGGAGGAGGGCTCGCGGCCCTTCGCGGCCCCGGCCCGGTCCCGGACCGAGGAGTCGGAGGCCGACCACATCTCGGGCCCGGCGCTGCCCGCGTGGATGTCACCGGCCACACCCCGGCCGTTGTCGCAGCAGGCGGCGAGCTGCCAGCGGACCCTGCCGTTCGCGGGGTCGATGTACAGCTCGGAGGGCTGCGAGGCGGACTCGGAGACCTTGAAGTACTCCAGGCCCGGGGTGGAGGCGTCGAGGTCGCCCAGGTGCTGGGCGTCGCCGTGGCCGGTCCTCGTGGTCCACAGGCCGGCCCCGTTGTCGTCCACGGCCATCGCGCCGTAGACGATCTCGTCCCTGCCGTCGTTGTCGACGTCCCCGACGGAGAGGCTGTGCGAGCCCTGACCGTCGTACCCCTTGCCGGAGTTGGTGGAGGAGTTGGTGTCGAAGGTCCAGCGGCGGGTGAAGGCGCCGCCCCTCCAGTCCCAGGCCGCGATGACCGTACGGGTGTAGTAGCCGCGGGCCATGATCAGGGAGGGGCGGGCGCCGTCCAGGTAGGCCGTGCCTGCGAGGAAGCGGTCCACGCGGTTGCCGTAGGAGTCGCCCCACGACGCGACCGTGCCGCGCGCCGGGACGTAGTCGACGGACTGCATCGCCCGGCCGGTCCGGCCGTCGAACATGGTCAGGTACTCGGGACCGGACAGGACGTAGCCGCCGGAGTTGCGGTGGTCGGCGGCGGAGCTCCCGATGACCGCGCCGGTGCCGTCCCGGGTGCCGTCGGCGGTCTTCATCGCGATCTCGGCCCGGCCGTCGCCGTCGTAGTCGTACACCTGGAACTGCGTGTAGTGCGCGCCCGAACGGATGTTGCGGCCCAGGTCGATCCGCCACAGCCGGGTGCCGTCGAGCTTGATCCCGTCGGCGATGGTGTTGCCGGTGTAGCCGGACTGGGAGTTGTCCTTGGCGTTCGTCGGCTGCCACTTCAGGACGAACTCCAGGGTGCCGTCGCCGTCGAGGTCGCCCACGGAGGCGTCGTTGGCCTCGTAGGTGTAGGCGACGCCGTCGGGGGTGGTCCCGCCGGCGGGCGGGCTGATCGGCACGTCCGTGTAGCCGGTGCGGAGTTGGACCGCGTGCGGCGAGTCGCCCTGCTCCACGCCGTTCACGATCGCGCGGACCGTGTAGTCGGCCTGGGCCGGGGCGCCGGAGTGGAAGTAGTTCGTCGAGCCGGTGACCGGGCTGGAGTTGACCTTCGTACCGGCCCGGTAGACGTTGAACGACACGTTGTCCGGGTCGGTGCCCAGCCAGCGCCAGCCGACCAGGTTGCCGCTGTCGACGTGGACGCTGACCAGGCCCCGGTCGAGGTTCTCGACCTGGCGGGCGGTGGCGGCCTCGGCGGGCGGGCCGGTGAGCGTGGTGAGTCCGGCGGCGACGAGGGCCACGGTCACCAGCGAGCGCAGGGCTCGGCGTCTGTGGTGCCTGTGCGGGTGCTGCACGTGACGAACCTCCAGAGAGGACGGACGGGTTCCGCAGCTCAGTCGCCACGCTTCCCGACCGCGTTGCCGCACGTTTCGGCCGTGTCCTCGTCTCTTTCGGCCACTTCGGCCGGTGCCCCCGGTGCGGCCGGTGCCGCCCGTCCGGTCATGGCCCCGGCGGCTCAGGCGGACTTGCGGAAGGCCCGCAGACTGAACTCCGGGTCCGGGCGCGGGCGGTCCTGGTCGGGGAGGGACGCCAGCCGTACCGCGTAGTCGTCGGCGAGGGGATCGCCGGGCGGGAGGGTCACGAACCAGCCGCGGCGCAGGTCGGCGACGGTACGGCGGGGGCTGCGGCCCTGCCCCCGGCCCGGGAAACGGGCGTGCCCGGCGACGTCCAGACCGTGTGCGGCGGCGTACTGCTCGACGGCCACCGCGGGATCCATGGCCGGAGCCCGCGGGCGCAGGGCGAGCACGGCGTCGATGTCGCTGCCCACGTTGTGGGAGGCGGCCTTGTCGACGGTGGTGACGTAGACACCGCCGGGGCGCAGCACCCGGGCGCACTCGCCGACCACGGCCCGTACGTCCTCGGGGCCGCCCAGCAGATGCAGCAGCCACACGCTGGTCACGGCGTCGAACTCCCCGTCACGAAAGGGCAGCCGGCGCCCGTCGCCGATCACGACGGAGCCGGGCAGCCGGACGGCGGCCCGGCTCGCCATGGCGTGGGTGAGGTCGAGGCCGGTGACCCGCATGCCGTCCCGCGCGGCCGCGAACCGCCGGGTCACGATCCCGGTGCCGCAGGCGATGTCGAGCAGCCGGCGGGCGCCCTCGGGGACGAGGTCCAGGACGGCGCGGGCGGCGGCCTCGGCACGGGGCTCGCCGCCGCGCAGGGCGTCGTAGTCGCCGGCCTCCTTGCCGTAGTCCAGCACCCGCCTCAGCCCGCCCCGTGGCCGGGCGCGAGCGCCTCCACCCTGCGGGCCAGCTCGAAGTCCTTCTCGGTGACGGCGCCGCCCGCGCTGTGCGTGCTGATGGTCAGCGAGACGGTGTCGTAGCCGAGGGTGAGGTCGGAGTGATGGTTCAGCTCCTCCTGCGTCTGGGCGATGTGGACGACCAGCGCGGTCGCCGCGAAGTGCGAGCCGAGGCGGTAGGAGCGCGCGAGCCGGTCCCCGGACAGCGACCAGCCGGGCAGCTCCGCCAGCCGGTGCTCGATCTCCTCCCGCGACAGGGGTGCGACAGACATGACCCACTCCTTCCCCGACGCCCCTCCGTGATGCGCGGTCCCTTTCAGCGTGCCACAGCAACGCGGCCATGACCCAGGTCAAGCGGGTGTTCGCCCGGCCGGAGGCACACCTGTCCGGCCGTGCGGACGGCGTCCGGGGCCGTCCGGGCCCCGGTCCGGCGGAGGAACACGGGCCTCAGCGGGACCGCCTCGGCTACCTTCTCCGCATGACCACTGTCCCGACCACTGCCCCGGCCGGCGCCCCGGGCCGGTCGCCCGCCCTCCCCGCTCCGGGCGTGGGCCCGCTGCTGCGGGCCTGGCGGGAGCAACGGCGGCTCAGTCAGCTGGAGTTGGCGCTGCGGGCCGGGTCCTCGGCGCGGCACGTCAGCTTCGTCGAGACGGGCCGGTCCCGGCCGAGCGAGGAGATGGTGCTGCGGCTGGCCGAGCACCTGGACGTGCCCGTCCGCGAGCGCAACGCCCTGCTCCTCGCGGCCGGTTACGCCCCGCACTATCCGCAGACCCCGCTGGACGATCCGTCGATGGCCGCCCTGCGCGAGGGCGTGGAACGGCTGATCCAGGGCTACGAGCCGTATCCGGCGCTGGTGATGAACGCGACGTACGAGGTGCTGGCCGCCAACCGGGGCGTCCTGATGCTGCTCGACGGCGTCCCCGCGCCGCTGCTCGCACCGCCGCTCAACGCGATGCGGCTGACCCTGCACCCGCAGGGCATGGCGCCCCGCATCCGCAACCTGCGCGCCTGGCGCGGGCATCTGCTGGAGCAGATGAGCCGCCAGCTCGCCCTGCACCGCTCGGAGCCGCTGCGCGCGCTGTACGAGGAGGTGTCGGCGTATCCGCTGCCGCCGGACACGCCCGACGACGAACCCGCCGAGGAGCCGGGGACGGGGGCCGCCGCCCGCTTCGCGCTGCCGATGCGGATCGAGCACGAGGGCCGGGTGCTGTCCTTCGTCTCCGCGGTGTCCACGTTCAACACCCCCATGGACGTGACCGTGGCGGAGCTGGCCATCGAGACCTTCCTCCCGGCCGACCCTGCGACGGTGAGGTACCTCCACTCGTTGATGTGAGATGCCCACCGGAACATGACAGACTGGCCGGGTACCTCGGCCCGTGGGGAGGCGTGGCGTGAGTGAGCGGCGGCCCGCCCCGACCGTGGGCCAGGTGGTGCTCGGCAGACGTCTGCAGGAGCTGCGGGAGACGGCCGGGCTCAGACGCGAAGAGGCCGCGCGGGTCCTCCATGTCGCCCCGGCGACGGTACGGCGCATGGAGACGGCCGACGTCGCCCTCAAGATCCCGTACGTCCAGGTCCTGCTGTCGACGTACGGCGTCGGCGAGGAGGACGCCGCAGCGTTCGTGGCGCTGGCCGAGGAGGCGAACAGACCGGGGTGGTGGCAGCGGTTCCACGACGTGCTGCCCGACTGGTTCAGTGTGTACGTCAGCCTGGAGGGCGCGGCGCATCTGATCCGGCAGTACGAGCCGCATTTCGTGCCGGGCATGCTGCAGACCGAGGAGTACGCGCGCGCCGTGATGGAGGCCGGGACCGTCGGCCGGACCGGTCCCGAGACCATCGAACGCCATGTGTCGCTGCGGATGGCGCGACAGAAGCTCCTCATCCAGGAGACGCCGCCGCACCTGTGGGTGATCATGGACGAGACGGCCCTGATGCGTCCGGTGAGCAACCGCTCCCAGGTGATGCGCGACCAGATCGACCAGTTGCTGGAGATCACCGAGAAGGATCACGTCATCCTTCAGGTCTGCGAGTTCGCCGACGGACCCCACCCCGGCACCTACGCACCCTTCTCGCTCTTCCGTTTCGCCGAACCCGAACTCCCCGACATGGTCTACACCGAGTACCTCACCGGCGCCCTCTACCTCGACTCCCGCACCGAGGTCGCGCTCCACCTGGAGGTCCTCGACCACATGGCCGCCCACGCGGCGTCCGCAGAGCGGACGAGGACCCTGCTGAGGCACTACCGCGACCGGTACTGAGCGCCGGCCGGCCGCCGGCTCACGCGGCTCCCCCTACGCCGCTCCCCCCTTCGGTCCCTTCTCGTCGTCCACGATCTCCGCGTCGACGACACCGTCCTCCTCGGCGGGGCCGGGCGGCGGTCCGTCGGAGGCCGGGGCGGCTGAGGCCCAGGCCGCCGCGGCCGCCGTGTACATCGCCTGGCCCATGCGCTGGCTGACGGTCGCCAGGTGCTCGGTGGCGGCGCGCAGGGCCGCGGTGTCCTCGGGGGTCTCCAGAAGGCGCTTCAGGCCGGCGACGGCGGACTCGACCTCGGCGCGGCTGTCGGCGGGGACGCGTTCGGTGTTCTCCCGGAGGAACTTCTCCGTCTGGTACACGAGTTGCTCGGCGTGGTTGCGGGTCTCGGCGGCCTCGCGGCGCCGGCGGTCGTCGTCGGCGTACTGTTCGGCCTCCCGCATCATGCGGTCGATGTCGTCCTTGGGCAGGGCCGAGCCGCCCGTCACCGTCATCTTCTGTTCCCGGCCGGTCGCCAGGTCCTTCGCCGACACGTGCATGATGCCGTTCGCGTCGATGTCGAAGGCCACCTCGATCTGGGGGACGCCCCGGGGCGCGGGCGGCAGACCGGTGAGGTCGAAGACGCCCAGCTTCTTGTTGTACGCGGCGATCTCCCGCTCGCCCTGGTAGACCTGGATGCCGACCGAGGGCTGGTTGTCGGCGGCCGTCGTGAAGATCTCCGAACGGCGCGTCGGGATCGTCGTGTTGCGCTCGATGAGCTTGGTCATGATGCCGCCCTTGGTCTCGATGCCCAGGGACAGCGGGGTGACGTCGAGCAGCAGCACGTCCTTCACGTCGCCCCTGATGACACCCGCCTGGAGCGCGGCGCCCGCGGCCACCACCTCGTCGGGGTTGACGCCCTTGTGCGGGTCCTTGCCGGTGAGTTCGCGCACCAGGTCGCTGACCGCGGGCATCCGGGTCGAGCCGCCGACGAGGACGACCCGGTCGATCGCGGCGACCTTCACGCCCGCGTCCTTGACGGCCTGGTGGAAGGGGGTGCGGCAGCGGTCGAGCAGATCCGCCGTCAGCTCCTGGAACTGGGCGCGGGTCAGCTTCTCCTCCAGATGGAGGGGCCCCTCGGCGGACGCGGTGATGTACGGCAGGTTGACGGACGTCTCGGAGGAGCTGGACAGCTCGATCTTGGCCTTCTCGGCACCCTCGCGCAGCCGTTGGAGGGCCATCTTGTCCCTGCCGAGGTCGACGCCGTACTGCCCCTGGAACCGCTTGACGAGGTACTCGACGACCCGCTGGTCCCAGTCGTCGCCCCCGAGGCGGGTGTCGCCGTTGGTGGCCTTCACCTCGATGACCCCGTCGCCGATCTCCAGGAGGGAGACGTCGAAGGTGCCGCCGCCGAGGTCGAAGACGAGGACGGTCTGCTCCTCGCCCCGGTCCAGGCCGTACGCGAGGGCCGCGGACGTGGGCTCGTTGATGATCCGCAGGACCTTCAGGCCCGCGATCTCGCCCGCCTCCTTGGTCGCCTGCCGCTGGGCGTCGTCGAAGTACGCGGGCACGGTGATGACGGCGTCGGTGACGTCCTCCCCGAGGTACGACTCCGCGTCCCGCTTCAGCTTCTGCAGGACGCGCGCGGACAGCTCCTGGGCCCGGTAGCGGGTGCCGTCCACAGAACCCTGGCCGGGAAAGCGCCAACTCCCGTCGCCCATGTGCCGCTTGACGGAGCGTGCGGTGCGCTCCACGTTCGTCACGGCCTGCCGTTTGGCGACCTCGCCGACCAGGACCTCGCCGTTCTTGGCGAAGGCCACCACCGAGGGTGTGGTCCGCTGCCCCTCCGCGTTGGCGACGACCGTCGCCTCGCCGCCCTCCAGCACGGCCACCACCGAGTTCGTGGTCCCGAGATCGACCCCGACCGCACGCCCCATCGCCGTCCCCTTCCCGCAAGGTTCCGCCCGGTGTTCTCGGCACCAGCACAAAACTTGAGCGGGTTCTTGTCAACGGGGCGTCGACGGGGCGCGCGAAGCAGGCCGTCAGGCCAGTTCGGCCGTCAGCGTGATCGTCGTGCCGGTGAGGGCCTGGCTGACCGGGCAGTTCTTCTTTGCGCCCTCGGCCGCCTCCTGGAAGCCGGCCGCGTCCAGGCCGGGGACCTCGCCGCGGACGGTGAGGTGGATGCCGGTGATGCCCTCACCGGGCTGGAAGGTCACGTCGGCCTTCGTCTCCAGGCGGGTGGGCGGGGTGCCCGCGCCGGTGAGGCCGTGCGAGAGAGCCATGGAGAAGCAGCTGGAGTGGGCCGCCGCGATGAGTTCCTCGGGGCTGGTCTTGCCGTTCGCCTGCTCCGCGCGCGACGGCCACGACACCGGCTGCGAACCGATGCCGGAGGAGTCGAAGGTGACGGTGCCGGTGCCCTTGAGGAGCTCGCCTTCCCAGACCGTGTGTGCGGTGCGCGTGGTTGCCACGATGAGTCCTTTCGATGAGGTCCCGTTGCCGGGTTCCGTGCCCCCATCCGATCACACTCGGGGCCGTCCGGGCCTCATCTCACCCTGAACACCGGCCCCCCGTGCGGTGAACGGCGGCCGGGGCACCGCAGCCCATGGCCGGTCCGGACGACAGGCCCTACGCGTCCGCCGGGTTCTGTTCCCTGACGGGTGCGGGATCCTCGTGGCTCGTCACGCGCCCGCCCGCGCCCCGGACGGGCGCCCCGGGCTCCGCCAGCGGGACCTGGGGGCCGTCCGCCTCCCGCAGCCACCGTCTGAGCACGCGGTGGACGTGTTCGGCGCCGACCACGTCCTCGCCGTCCCCCGTCGGCTCGGAGAGGGCGAGGGGGGACATCAGGAAGGGGCGCGACTGGCAGCCGCCGAGGCCGCCGTGGGAGCCGATCTGTTCCTCGAAGGCGTGGACTTCGCCCTCGGCGGGGTCGTACCAGGAGTTGACCATGATGTCGGCGGTGTGCGGGAAGCCGTGGGTGCGGCGGACGGCGGCGGCGGCGCCGGGACCGAAGTCCGCGAGCGGGCCGGGGTGTTCGTCGCTCAGCTCGCCGACCGGGACCTCCGCGCCGTGGGCGCCGAGCACGACACCGCCGTGCTCCTCGCTGCGGACGAGGACGAAGCCGATGCCCGGATGGTTGGCGAGGGTGGAGAGCAGGGCGGGGTGGCGGGCGTCGATCTCCTCGCGGCTCATCCGGTGCGGGACGTCCGGGAAGGAGACGAGGCCGAGGTTGCCGGAGGCGAGGACGACCGGCTCCGAGCGGCGTGTGGCCCGGTGCTCCTCCACGCGCTCCTCGCCGGGGATGCGCAGCGCGGCCCGGACGGCCGTGCGGGCCTCGGCGCCGCTGTGGGTGCGCCGGGCCCGGCGCGGCACGGGCAGGCCGCAGCCGGCGCGGACCAGATTGCCGAGGGTGAGGCCGTAGCGGCCGAGGAAGGTCTCGCCGGGACTCTGGCCGTGGTCGGAGAGGAGGACGATCCGGTAGGCGCGCGGGGCGTGCCCGGCGACCTGGGCGATCAGCGCGAGGGAACGGTCGAGGCGTTCGAGGACCTGGGCGGCGTCGCGGCTGTGCGGGCCGGAGTGGTGGGCGACCTCGTCGTAGGCCACCAGGTCCGCGTAGATCGCCGCGCGGCCCGCGAACATGTCCCCGATCACCGCGGCGACGACGACATCGCGCTCGACGACGGTGGCGAAGGCGCGGATGAACGGGTAGAGGCCGCCGCGCTTGACGCGGGGCCGCTGCCGCGCGAAGCGGGCGCGGGTGGACTGGCCGGTCTCCCGCAGGACGTCGGCGACGAAGGACATGGCGGTGCGGACCGCGTTGGCCGGGTCGGAGAAGTAGGCGAAGTACCCGGCCCGGGAACGGGTGCGCCGGCCCCGGCGGGCGGCGATCGACAGGACCAGCGCGAGCTGCTCCGCGCCACCGCTGAAGAGGTTGCCCCGGCTGGCGCCGTCGACGGTGAGCAGGCCGCCGTCGCCGGTGCGGTCGACGGCCCGGCGCTGGAGTTCGGCGGCGCCCGAGGGCCGGTTGCAGACCATCACCTCCCGGGTGTCCTTCTCGTACCAGCGGAAGGCCGGCACGTCGTGGTTGGAGCCGTGCAGGATGCCGAGCTGGCTGGCGCCGGTCTGGCTGGACCAGTCCGTGCGCCAGGGGGTGAGGCGGTGGGTGGGGCGGGGGCGGGCCGCGCCGTCGGCCGGGTGGCCGAGCCAGGCGGCGACGGTCGGCATCAGGCCCTTCTCCACGGCCGCCTCCAGCACGTCGTGGCCGACCCCGTCGAACTGGAGGAAGACGGTGCCGGGTCCGGCCGGGCCGGGGCCGCCGTCGGCGGTCCGGCGGCGGCGGTCGGCCAGCCGGTACAGGCGGCGCCGGTAGGCGTCGTCGTCCCGCACGGCGAGGGCGCCGCCGGTGGCCGAGGCGACGGCGGACATCACCGCGGCGACCACCACCGCGGTCTCCGGGGCGGCCTCCCCCTGGCCCGAGGGGCTGATCCGCAGGGCGAGCAGCAGCAGCGAACCGTTGAGGAAGAAGACGAGCAGGCCGAGGACGAGCGCCGGCACCAGCAGCAGCGCCCGCACCAGCAGCGGCCACACGAGGGCGGAGAGCAGACCGAACGCGCCGGCGCCGAGGGCCGCGGTGACGGCGATCTGGGTGGCGCTCTCACCGGACTCGGACTGGAGCCGGAAGTCGGGGAGCGCGCCCGCGAGCACGAGCATGGTCAGGGTGGACACCGCCCATACGGCGAGCATGCGCCCGACACCGCTCAGTACTCTCCGCCAACGTCCACCGCCCACGGTCCGGTCACCTCACGTCCTGTCCGTGGGCCCAGACTGTCATACCGGGTGGGGGCGCCGGGGTGGCGTTCAGGGGTGGCACGGGCGCAGGGACGGGCCGCCGCTCAGCGGCCGTCGTAGCCCGCCGTCGGCATGGACAGACGGCGGTGGACGCGGGCCTTCATCTGGGCGTCGTAGGCGGGTTCGGCGCGCCCCACGGTCTCGACGCGGATGCCGCGCCGGGCGCACTCGGCGGTGAAGTCCTCGACGGAGGCGAGGGCGCGTTCGAGGACGCGGCGGCTGGGGGCGACGAAGAGGTCGACGAGGCCGGCGTCGACGTCGGCCCACAGGGCGCAGTGGTCGGGGCGCAGCGCGCGGACGAGCAGTTCGCGCGTCACCACGTACCCGCGCTCGGCGGCCCAGCGGGCGCACATGGCGTGCTGGCTGCGGGAGTCGACCAGGAAGGGGTCCGCCTCCAGCTCCTCCAGCGGGGTCAGGCTCGCTATGGCCGCGACGCGCACCACCACCGGACGTCCCACCGCCCCGCCCCGCCCGCGCACCGCCTCCTGGCAGGCCACGCCGGGGGCGCCGCCGACGTCCGCCTCGTCTCCCATGGTGTCCCCCTCACCCTCCGGGTCCCGGAGCCCCTCCGGCGGAACGAGCCGCGGACGCGGGGTCCGGCACGCCCGTCCACGGCATGATCCGCCGGACAGGCCCAGGCCGCAGACCCTACTCCAGCCCGTAGGCTCGGGGGAGTAGCGCGAAGGAGGCGAACGGAGTGCCGGTGGAGATCACCTGGTGGGGCCATGCGACCTGCACCGTGGAGGATTCGGGCACGAGAGTGCTCACCGACCCCCTGTTCGCGCGCCGGCTCGCGCATCTGCGCAGGCGCCGGGGTGCGCCTCCCCCGGCGGCCGCCGCGGTCGCGGACGTCGCGCTGGTGTCGCATCTGCACGCCGACCATCTGCACGTCCCCTCGCTGTCCCGACTCGCCCCGGGCACCAAGGTGGTGCTGCCCGAGGGCGCGTCGCGCCAGGTGCCGGGGCTGCGCAGGCTGGCGCATCTGCGCCTGTGCGAGGTGGCGGCCGGGGACGAGCTGACCGTCGGTGACCTGGTCGTCCGTGCCGTGCCCGCCCGGCACGACGGACGGCGGCTGCCGGTCGGGCCGCACCGTTCGCCGGCGCTCGGCTTCGTCGTCGAGGGCGACGCGCGGACGTACTTCGCCGGGGACACCGGGCTGTTCCGGGAGATGGCCGAGGAGGTCGGGCCCGTCGACGTGGCCCTGTTGCCGGTCGGCGGCTGGGGGCCGTATCTCGGCGAGGGCCATCTGGACGCGGGGCGCGCGGCCCAGGCGCTTGCGCTGCTCGCGCCCCGGAGCGCGGTTCCCGTGCACTACGGCACGTACTGGCCGATCGGGATGGACGCCGTGCGCCCCCATGAATTCCATGCCCCCGGTGAGGAGTTCGTCCGGCTCGCCGCCGCACACGCTCCCGGTGTGGCGGTGCACCGGCTGGAGCACGGGGAGAGCGTTCGTCCGGGGGTGGCGCGATGAGACACCGGCCGACGGGGGCCGCACGGCTCGTGGAGGAGGCCCGGTGATACTGCTGGCCGCCGTGAGCACGCCCGGGTCGTACGCGTCCACCCAGCAGGCGATCGGCTATCCGACGCTGTTCCTGCTGGTGCTGGTCGGAGCGCTGGTGCCGGTGGTGCCGACCGGGGCGCTGGTCAGTTCGGCGGCGGTGGTGGCGTTCCATCAGGAGGCGCCGTTCTCGCTGCTGCTGGTGTTCGTGGTGGCGTCGGTCGCCGCGTTCCTCGGCGACATCGCGCTGTACTGGCTGGGGCGGCGCGGCATGGGCTCGAAGAACGGCTCGCGCTGGCTGGAGGCGATCCGCCGGCGGGCGCCCGAGGACCGCCTCGCGCAGGCGCAGGCGAAGCTGGACGACCACGGGGTGGCCGTGCTGGTGCTGTCCCGGCTGATGCCGGCGGGCCGTATCCCGGTGATGCTGGCCTGTCTGCTGGCGAAGATGCCGCTGCGGCGGTTCGCGCGGGGGAACCTGCCGGCCTGCCTGGCGTGGGCCGTGACGTACCAGCTGATCGGCATCCTGGGAGGGTCGCTGTTCGACGAGCCCTGGGAGGGCGTGCTGGCGGCGGTGGCGCTGACGTTGCTGCTCAGCTTGGCACCGGGGGTGTGGCGGCGGCTGGTCCGCTGACCGGTCCGTAGGGTCAGTCGAGGACCCGGGAGGCGCCGATCGGCAGGTCCCAGAGGTCCTCCCGGGGCAGGCCCGCGGCCCGCCACGCCGCTCGCACCCGCGTCAGGGGTTCCAGGACCGGTTCCGCGGACAGGACGAACGTGGCCCAGTGCATGGGGGCCATGCGCCGGGCGCCCAGGTCCTGGAAGGCGCGGACGGCCTCCTCCGGGTCGCAGTGGACGTCGCTGAGCCACCAGCGGGGGTCGTAGGCGCCGATCGGCAGCAGGGCGAGGTCGATACCCGGACAGCGGCGTCCGATGAGGGAGAACCAGTGGCCGTAGCCGGTGTCGCCGGCGAAGTAGACGCGCTTGCCGTCCGGGGCCGTGAGGACCCAGCCGCCCCACAGCGAGCGGCAGGTGTCGGTGAGGGTGCGCTTGGACCAGTGGTGCGCCGGTACGAAGTCGAGGCGGACGCCGTGCAGTTCGGCCGCCTCCCACCAGTCCAGCTCGGTGACCCGGCCGAACCCGCGCCGCCGGAACCAGCGGCCGAGCCCGGCGGGCACGAAGACCGGTGTGTCGCGCGGGAGCCGGGCCAGGGTGGGGGCGTCGAGGTGGTCGTAGTGGTTGTGGCTGATGACGACGGCGTCCACCCGGGGCAGTGCGTCCCAGTCGAGGCCGACGGGGGTGATCCGGGCCGGGGTGCCGAGGATCCGGCGCGACCAGACGGGGTCGGTGAGGACGGTGAGCCCGCCGATCCGCACCACCCAACTCGCGTGCCCGGCCCAGGAGACGGCGATGGTACGCGCGTCCACCCGGGGCAGCGGGCCGGGCTCGTACGGCAGTCGCGGGATGCCGACGAGGCCCTCGGGGCGGGGCCGGACCGAGCCCTCGCGGGCGAACCGGGCGAGGGCCCTCAGGCCGGGCAGGGGTGTGGTCAGCCGGTCGGCGAAGGAACGGGGCCAGCGGCGCCGCTCACCGAGCGGGCGGGGCTCGGCGAGCGGCGGGGGCGCGACGGGGCGGGCGAAGGACGGCTCGCTCCGCGCCCCGGACAGGGAGGAGAGGGTGGAAGAGGTGGTCGACTCGGACTGCTGCGTCATCGAGGAGGCTCCCGTCGCCGAGCGTCGTCACGAAGAATCGTCGTCACTGGGGATCTGAACGTCGCTGAGGGTCGCTGATGAGTGCTGCGGGTCGCTGAAGAGGGCGGGTCGCTGAGGAGGGGCTGGGGGCGCTGGTCGCCGGGGACGTCATCGAAGGCTCTCCAGAGCCGCCCCGAAGACTGTCAACGCACGTTCCACATGCGGGAGTTCCAGGGGGTCGGAAGCAGCGAGGGCCCCGGCGCGCTCCGCGTCGGTGCCGCCGAGGAACGCAGCGGTGGACAGCCGGACGCGCAGCGCCCCGAGATCGTCCCCGAACCGGTGGCCGCCGGGCGCGGGCATCCCGAGCCGGGCACCGAGGAAGTCCTCCGCCTCCTGGGCGTCACCGACGCCGTGCGCGGCGAGCGAGGACCGCAGGGGGGCGAGGTCGGCGTACAGATGCCGTCCGGCGCGCGGCGGCAGGGCGAGCGCCCCGGCGGCCACGACGGCCCGGTGCGCGGCGTCGGCGAGGCGCGCGTGCAGACGTACCGCGGCGGTGAGCCGCTCGGTGACGGGGGCGGGCTCGGCGAGGGCGTACGCGGCGGCCGCGGCGACCGGGGTGGCGACCCGGGCGCCCAGCGCGGTGAGCACGTCGAGGACACGGTCGCGCAGCCCCGCCCCCTCCCCGTTCGCGGGGAACCGGGCGACCGCGGCGGGCCAGCCCGGCGGGAGGAACGGTCCGGCGAGGTCGGTGACGACGGTGACCCGGTCGGTCAGCATCTCGGCGGGGCTGAGGAGCACGGTGTCGTGCGGATCGTGCACGGTGTCGCGCCAGGTCTCGTCGCTGACCAGGTGCAGCCCCTCCCCCACCGCCGCCTCCATGGCCTCGTGCACCAGTTCGGGCGGAGCGACGGTGGCGGTCGGGTCGTCGGCGACGCACAGCACGAGCAGCCGTGGGTCACCGCCCTCGGCCCGGATCCTGCGCACGGTCTCCAGCAGCGCGTACGGGTCCGGCACACCTCCGCATTCGGCGGGGGTGGCCACCGGGAACACGGACCGGCCGAGCGCCCGTGCCTGCGGCTCCCACCAGGCGGCGCAGGGTCGGGGAAGCAGGACGTCGCCGCCGATCGCGGCGGTCAGTGCGAGGAGCAGGGCGGGTGCGCCGGGGGCGGCGGCGGTCCTGTCCGGGGTGGTGGGCAGTCCCCGGCGGTCCCAGTAGCCGCAGGCGGCGTCCAGGAGGGCGGCGTCGCCACCGGGCGGCACGGCCCGGGGATCGCTCGCCGCGGCGGAGAGCACGGTGGCCAGTTCGGGGAGTACGGGCAGGCCCTGGGCGGGAAGGGGCGGGCCGTAGCGGACCGGGCCGTGCCCTTCCGGATCCGTGCCCCGCATGGATGCCTCCGCGCAGTCGTGGTGCGTCGTGCCGCACGCGTCGCCGTCGTGCCGGGAACGGCGCCGTACGCGCCCTCGGCTGGTCAGTACCCAGGCTCACGCGCCCCATGGGCGCCCGTACGCGTCGCGCCGGTCACACGGGCGGCGTCCCCCGGTCGCGGCGGCGCAGCCGGTGGACGGCCGCGCCCAGCGCCCCCACGACGAGCAGGCCGCCCGCCGCCAGGGCCGGAACGGAGTCGGTGAAGGCACCGCCGCCGCCCGCGTGGACGCCCCGCTGGACGGGAGCGGTGGGGTGGTCGGGCCGGTGGGACGGCTGATGCGTCGGGTCCTTCGTCGGCTGGTGCGTCGGCGGGTGGCTGGGGTAGCCCAGGTCGTGGAGCGGGGCGTCGCCGGCCAGTGTGACGTCGAAGGTGGCGCTCCACTGCCTGCCCTCACCGCCCGGGGCCGCCGGGCAGATGCCGTCGACACCCCACTCGGTGGCGGAGTTCGCCGCGTCGGTACCGGTCTCGAAGTCGGCGGCCGGCGCGATCTTGGCGGTGCCCTGGTAGGAGGGGCCGCCCGCCGAGTCGTCGTTGCCGGGGAGGCGCTGCAGCGTGACGGTGCCCTGTTCGAAGGCCTGGGAGCTGGCGTCGATGGTCTCGGGGGCGGGGCCGCCGGTCGGGTCGCAGGAGACGGAGAACGTGAGCGTGTCGCCCGGTGCCACGGAGTGCGGGTTCACCTCGGCCGCGGGATCGGCGAAGCAGGGCGGGGCGGCGGCGCCCAGGACGGCACCGATCAGGGCGGTGGCGGACAGGACACGGGCTCTGCGGCGCATGGGTGGGGCTCCTTCGGCCGACTCCGGCGGGCAGGGCACGACCGCCGTGCCTCGCGTCCATCAGAGCGCCGCGCCCGGCGGTGCGCGCGCGGCCGGGCACCATTCGCGGGACACGCGCCGCCGAGTGGGTGACGGCGCGCTCCGCACCGGACCGGAAGGAAGGCACGCCGACCCGGGGGCCGCGGCCGGGGTCAGAGGCAGGCACGTCGGCCGCAGCTCCCGGGGCGAGCAGACGCCCGGCCGCCGGCACCGGGGAAAGGGAACACGCCCCCGTCACAGCCCCTGGGACGAACAGACGCCCGGGCCACGGGACTGGAGACAGGCCGGGCTCCCCGGGCGGCGCAGCCCCGGGACGAGCAGGAGCCCCGGCCACAGCCCGCGGGACGAGGAGACGCCCCGGCCGCCGGCCCCAAGAGGGGCAGGAGTCCCGGCCGCGGGCCCGGGGACAGGCCGGACGCCCCGGCCACCCGCCCGGGAGACAGGACGGTCGCCCCGGGCCAGGGCTCCCCGGCACACGAACGACGGACCCCGGCACAAGGCCGGCCCCCCGGCCGCCGCGGCCCCCGCCCGCCTCAGCCGAATGGCGCGCCCCCCTTCCGGCTCACTCTCCGGCCCTCGCACCGCGACGTGGGCGGCCGACCGCGAATCGGTCGGCCGCCCACAGGGGAGCCCGAGTCAGGAGGGTGCGCCAGCAGCACCCCGAGCCGCTAGGAGGCGTCCCGCATCACCTGGTCGCGGAGCCGGTCGCAGCACCGGCTGATCAGCCGCGACACATGCATCTGCGAGATACCCAGCTCATCGGCGATCCTGCTCTGGGTCATGTCGCCGAAGAACCGCATGTACAGGATGGCCCGCTCCCGCTCCGGCAGCGCCGCCAGCCGCGGCTTGACGGCCTCCCGGTCCACCACCGTGTCCAGCGCGGGGTCGGCGGACCCCAGCGCGTCGCTGAGCGAGTAGCCGTCCTCGCTCCCCGGCAGCTCCGCGTCCAGCGAGAGCGCCGTGAAGCTCTCCAGCGCTTCGAGCCCGACCCGGACGTCCTCCTCGCTCATGTTCGCGTGCTCGGCGATCTCCGCCACGGTGGGCCGGCGCCCGGAGATGGTCTGGGACAGGTCCTGGGTGGCGAACCGCACGCGGTTGCGCAGGTCCTGGACCCGGCGCGGCACGTGCAGGGTCCACATGTGGTCCCGGAAGTGCCGCTTGATCTCACCGGTGATGGTGGGCACCGCATAGCTCTCGAAGGCGTTGCCGAGTTCGGGGTCGTAGCGGTCGACGGCCTTGACCAGGCCGAGCGACGCGACCTGCCGGAGGTCCTCGTAGCTCTCGCCGCGGCTGCGGAACCGGCCCGCGAGCCGTTCGGCCATGGGGAGCCACGCCTCGATGATCCGGTCACGCAGCGTGTCACGCTGCTGACCGGGCGGCAGAGCGGCCAGTGTGCGGAAGTCCTCGGCCGTGTCGGGGGCGTCGTCGTGGGGGTGGTGCTTCGCCTGGGTACGCATGGTGCGTCGCAACTCCCTGGGTGGTGCTTCTGGGATGGACGGTCACCGTGGGGGGCGCGGACGTGACAGGAATGACACACCCGTGAGGGGAATCGCCTCTTCCACGGACGTGCCTCCTGTCCGAAGCACTAGTTATGCGCCTCCCCCGGATCATGCGGGCCAAACACATACGGGGTTTTTCATTCCACCGGGGGGTCACTCGCCCGGGAGATCACACCCCTGGAGGTTCCAGTATGAGCACCACGGTCGCCGATCACATCTTGCAGAGGCTGCGCGCATGGGGAGTCGAACAGGTATTCGGCTACCCGGGGGACGGCATCAACGGGCTGCTCGCGGCCTGGGGGCGGGCCGAGGACGAACCCCGCTTCATCCAGTCGCGGCACGAGGAGATGTCCGCGTTCCAGGCCGTCGGCTACGCGAAGTTCTCCGGCCGCCTCGGGGTGTGCGCGGCGACCTCGGGCCCCGGCGCGATCCACCTGCTCAACGGCCTGTACGACGCCAAGCTGGACCATGTGCCCGTGGTCGCCATCGTCGGCCAGACGCACCGCAGCGCGATGGGCGGCTCGTACCAGCAGGAGGTGGACCTGCACACCCTGTTCAAGGACGTGGCCTCGGACTTCGTCGAGACGGTGACCGTGCCCGAGCAGCTGCCGAACGTCCTCGACCGGGCGATCCGCACGGCGTACGCCCGTCGCGCGCCGACGGCCGTCATCATCCCCGGGGACGTGCAGGAGCTGGAGTACACACCGCCGACCCACGAGTTCAAGATGGTCCCCTCCAGCCTGGACCGCGGCTCGTGGACGGCGGTGCCCTCCCGGGAGTCGGTCGAGCGGGCCGCCGAGATCCTGAACGCCGGGGACAAGGTCGCGATCCTCATCGGGCAGGGCGCCGCCGGGGCCCGCGCCGAGGTCGCGCGGATCGCCGAACTGCTCGGCGCGGGCGTCGCCAAGGCCCTCCTCGGCAAGGACGCGCTGAGCGACGAACTGCCGTACGTCACCGGCTCGATCGGCCTGCTGGGCACCCGCCCCTCGTACGAGCTGATGCGTGACTGCGACACGCTGCTGACCATCGGCTCGTCGTTCCCCTACTCGCAGTTCCTGCCGGACTTCGGCAAGGCGCGGGCCGTACAGATCGACATCGACCCGCACATGGTGGGGATGCGCTATCCGTACGAGGTGAACCTGGTCGGGGACGCGAAGGCGACGCTGGAGCGGCTGATCCCGCTGATCGATCCGGAGCGCGGCCGGGAGTGGTTCGACGAGGTGTGCGCGGGAGTGGCCCGCTGGCGCGAGGTGACGGCGCGCCGGGCGGAGCTGTCGGCCGACCCCGTCAACCCGGAGCTGGTGGCGCACACCCTCGACGCGCTGCTGCCGCCCGACGCGATCATCTCCTCGGACTCCGGTTCGACGGCGAACTGGTACGCCCGGCACATCACCATGCGGGACGGCATGCGCGGTTCGCTGTCGGGCACGCTGGCGACGATGGGCTGCGGGGTGCCGTACGCGATCGGCGCGAAGTTCGCGCACCCGGACCGGCCGGCGATCGCCCTGGTCGGGGACGGCGCGATGCAGATGAACGGCATGGCCGAGCTGATCACGGCGGCCAAGTACCAGGACCGCTGGGAGGATCCGCGGCTGGTGGTGGGCGTCTGGAACAACCACGACCTGAACCAGGTGACGTGGGAGCTGCGGGCGATGGGCGGCGAGCCGTCGTTCCTGCCCTCGCAGGAACTGCCGGACGTGCAGTACGCGGCCTTCGCACGGTCGCTGGGGCTGACCGGCATCCGGGTGGAGAAGCCCCAGGACGTGGAGGAGGGCTGGCGCGCGGCCCTGGCGGCGGACGGTCCGGCGGTCGTGGAGTTCGTCACCGACCCGGCCGTGCCGCCGATCCCGCCGCACGCCACCTGGGAGCAGATGGAGGCCACGGCCGCCTCGATCCTCAAGGGTGACGCCGACCGGGCCTCCATGGTCAAGCAGGGCTTCAAGGCCAAGATGCAGGAGTTCCTGCCCGGCAGCCGGGCCAAGGACCGGGGCGGCAAGGAGGCGTGACCGGGAGGTGGCCGTCGCCGTTCAGCGGACCGGCACGGCCGGTTCCGGCCGGTCGGCCGGCTCGGCGGATGGCAGCAGCATCTCCTCGTAGCGGCCCAGCGCCAGTACGACGCCGAGCATGAGCAGCGGAATGAGCACGACGACAGCCGCCATGGGTCCGGTCCTTCCCCGGGAAACGCGCGATGGGGGGCGTCTCGCCGGGTCTCCGCCGCGCGGCGCGACAAACCCGGGCGGCGCGAGGAACCGGACGCGGTGCGTCCGTGTCGCCGTGCGGCGTTCGGGTACGCGGGGGCCACCGACGATCCAAGGGGAGTCATGCAGCGAGGCAGCAACCGGCTGAGCGCCCACCGCGACGACGAGATGAAGCAGGAACTCCAGGGACTGCTCCGTTCCGGGCATCCCACCCGCACGGAGGAGTGGCACGACCCCGAGCCGTACGCCGAGGACGACCCGGAGGTCGCGTACGGGCCGGTGACACCCGGCCGCGCCCCCTCCCGGGTGGCCGCGCTCCAGCTGGAGCTGGCCCGGGTCCTGGGCCGTACGTCCTTTCCCGCGGGTCCGCGGGAGCTGATCGGGACCCTGCGCGAGCGGCACGCCCCGGACGCGCTGGTGGAGCCGCTGGAGCGGCTGCCGCGGACCGCGCGCTACGACTCGGCGCACGCACTCGCGCAGGCGGTCGCCGACACCACGGACGCGGCGCAGGACGGCACGGAATCAGCGCCCGGGCAGGACACATAGGCCCCCTGCTCGCGGGTACCGCGGGCAGGGCCACGCCGACGCGGACGTGTCCCCGCAGGCGCGGCGGGGGTCGCGGCGGTCCCGCCGAGCGGCACGACACCACACGACGAGAGGACCGAGGAGGAGTCATGCGTATCGCATTCCTGACCGCACCCGAGGGTGTCGAGCAGATCGAACTCACCGAACCCTGGCAGGCGGCGAAGGACGCCGGGCACGAACCCGTCCTGGTGTCGACCGAGGCCGGGGAGGTGCAGGGCTTCGACCACCTCGACAAGGCGGACACGTTCCCGGTGGACGCCGTGGTGGGCGAGGTCGCGGCCGAGTCGTTCGACGCGCTGGTCCTGCCCGGCGGAGTGGCCAATCCGGACGCCCTGCGCATGGACGAGGGGGCCGTCTCCTTCGTGCGGGAGTTCTTCGAACGGGGCCGTCCGGTCGCGGCGATCTGTCACGCGCCGTGGACGCTGGTCGAGGCGGACGTGGTCCGTGGCCGGGTCCTGACCTCGTGGCCGAGCCTGCGGACGGACATCCGCAACGCGGGCGGCACCTGGGTCGACGAGCAGGTGCGCGTCTGCGACCACGGCCCGGCCAAGCTCGTCACCAGCCGCAGGCCGGACGACCTCAAGGCGTTCTGCGCGGCGTTCCTCGACGTGTTCGCCCAGGAGGCCCGATGACCTCCCCCATGGACCGCAAGCGGGACCAGCGCGAGGCCGCCCACCCGGACGACCCGGCCTCGGGTCCCCTCACCACCGACCAGGGCGTGGCGGTCGACCACACCGACGACTCCCTGACCGTCGGCGAGCGCGGGCCGACCCTGATGGAGGACTTCCACTTCCGGGAGAAGCTCACCCACTTCGACCACGAGCGGATCCCGGAGCGGGTGGTCCACGCCCGCGGGGCGGGCGCCTACGGCTACTTCGAACCGTACGCGTCCTGTGCGGAGTTCACCCGTGCCGCGTTCCTCCAGGACCCCTCGGTCCGCACCCCGGTCTTCGTACGGTTCTCGACCGTTCAGGGGCCGCGCGGCTCGGCGGACACCGTACGGGACGTACGCGGTTTCGCGACCAAGTTCTATACGTCGGAGGGCAATTACGACCTGGTCGGGAACAACTTCCCGGTCTTCTTCATCCAGGACGGCATCAAGTTCCCCGACTTCGTGCACGCGGTGAAGCCGGAGCCGCACAACGACATCCCGACGGGTGCCTCGGCCCACGACACGCTCTGGGACTTCGTGTCCCTCCAGCCGGAGACCCTGCACGCGATCATGTGGCTGATGTCCGACCGGGCGATCCCGCGCAGCTACCGCATGATGCAGGGCTTCGGCGTGCACACCTTCCGTTTCGTGACCGCCGACGGGCGGGGCACGTTCGTGAAGTTCCACTGGAAGCCGAAGCTGGGCACGCACGCGCTGGTGTGGGACGAGGCGCAGGAGTGCCAGGGCCGGGACCCGGACTTCAACCGCCGGGACCTGTGGGACGCGATCGAGGCCGGTGAGTACCCGGAGTGGGAGCTGGGGGTGCAACTCGTGCCGGAGGAGGACGAGTTCGCCTTCGACTTCGACCTGCTCGACGCCACGAAGCTCATCCCCGAGGAGCAGGTGCCGGTGCGGCCGATCGGCCGCATGGTCCTGGACCGCAACCCCGAGAACTTCTTCGCCGAGACCGAGCAGGTGGCCTTCCACACCGCCAACGTCGTCCCGGGCATCGACTTCACCAACGACCCGCTCCTCCAGGCCCGCAACTTCTCCTACCTGGACACCCAGTTGATCCGCCTCGGCGGCCCCAACTTCTCCCAGCTGCCGGTGAACCGCCCGGTGGCGCCGGTGCGCACCAACCACCGCGACGGCTACCACCAGTCGGCGGTGCACGGCGGCACCAACTACTTCCCGAACTCGCTCGGCGGCGGCTGTCCGGCCCACGCGGGCGGCGACCCGCACGCCTACCGCCACTACGCCGAGCGGGTCGACGGCGCCACGATCCGCCGCCGCAGCGAGAGTTTCAAGGACCACCACAGCCAGGCCGCCCTGTTCTGGAACAGCATGGCCCCCTGGGAGCGGGAGCACATCGTCGCCGCCTTCCGCTTCGAACTCGGCAAGGTGGGCGCCCTGGCCGTCCGGGCCCGCACGGTGGAACAACTGACCAAGGTGGACCAGGAGCTGGCGGCCGAGGTGGCGAAGGGCATCGGCGTCCCCGTCCCGGCGGACGCAGGGCCGACCCCGTACAAACTCGCCTCCCCCGCGCTCAGCCTGGAGGCGCAGCGCGGCCCCGGTTCCATCCGCACCCGGCAGATCGCGGTCCTGGTCTCCGACGGGGTGGACGCCCAGCAGGTGACTGGTGTGCGGGAGGCGCTGGCGGCCGAGGGCGCGATCGTGGAGGCCCTCGCGGCCCGGGACGGCACCGTACGGGGCGCGGACGGCGCGGAGTACACCGTGGACCGGGCCCTGCCGACGGTGGCGTCCGTCCTGTACGACGCGGTGTTCCTGCCCGGCGGCCCGGTCGGCACCCCGTCCCGGGCCGCCGACCCCGACGCCATGCGCTTCGTCCGCGACGCCTACCGGCACGGCAAGCCGATCGGCGCCCTGGGGTCCGGCGTCGGGGTCGTCGCCGCCCTCCGTCCGGAGGGTGTCCGGCTCTCGTCCGAGTTCCACCATGTGGTGGCGGACCGGGGCGTGGTGACGGACACGGCCCAGGGCACCGCCGGCGAGGACTTCACCAGGGAGTTCGTGGCGGCGATAGCGGCCCACCGCCACTGGGACCGCCCGCCGACCCACTGCTGACGACAGCGGGGAAGGGCCGGGTCGCCCCGAGGGGGCGGACCCGGCCCTTCAGGGGCGCGGGGAACTGCGCGATCAAAACCACGACGCACCCGCACCCCGCGACGCACCCGTCGGCCCCGAATTCCGAACGGCCCTCGTCCCGCGCACCGAGCGGCCCCTAAGGCCGCCGCCCGAGCAGACACAGCAACCTGGTCTGCGCGTCCGCCCGCGCCGGCGGAGCCACCGGTGCCGCGAACAGCCCACTCTTCTCCAGGTCACCGGCGTACGGAGCGATCTCGTCGACCGCGAACCGCACCAGTTCCCCCGGCAGCCGCTCGTCCGCCCCGATCGCCCGGGACAGGTCCCACGCGTGCACGACGAGATCGGCGACCATCTGCCCGCAGTAGGCGACCGCCGGGGTGTCCCCGTACGACAGGTGGACCGTGCGGTCGAGCGCGCCGGGCGCGGCGAACGCCTCCCGCGCGGAGTGCGCGGCGGTGTCCCAGGAGGCCGCCGGGTCGGTGCCCAGCAGGTCTCCCCCGAACGTGTCGCCGACCTCCTCGATCATGCAGCCGTCCCGGACCAGGCACGGCACCCACAGTTGCTCGGAGACGAGGTGGTTGACGAGGTCGCGGACCGACCACTCGGCGCAGGGCGTGTCCGCGCCCCACTGGTCGTCCCGGACGGCGTGGACCCGGGCGCCGAAGAGGTCCTGCGCCTGCGTGTGCCGGGCCAGCAGCGCACGCGCGGTCGTGTCGGGCGTCATGGCCCCGCCGGTCCTCGATCCCGTGCGCCGTCGCGGGTGCGACCCCGCACGACCGGCCGGCGCGGGTGGCGTCGCAGGTACTCGCCCTCCAGGAGCGCCATCCGCTCGTTGTGGGTGCGCAGCGCCTCGGTCGACCCGTGCAGCAGGGTGTCGTGACGTGTGCGGTGGATCGACTCCAGCTCCTTCATCAACTGCTGGTCGTCGAGCTGGTCCGGGTGCACTCCGGTCATGGTGGTACCCCGATCTCGGTGGTCCTCCCTCCACTGTACGAAGGTCCGGGGCCCCGGGCCCCCGCGCGGGCCGGGGCCCGGGCACGGACCGGGGCTCAGCGGGCGCGCTCGACGCGGCGCTCGTCCCACACGGGCTCCGGGGTCTCCCGTACACGGCCGTCGGAGCCGAAGACCAGATAGCGGTCGAACGAACGAGCGAACCAGCGGTCGTGGGTGACCGCGAGGACGGTGCCCTCGAAAGCCTCCAGACCCTCCTGCAGGGCCTCCGCCGACTCCAGGTCGAGGTTGTCGGTGGGCTCGTCGAGGAGGAGGGCGGTGACACCCTGCAGCTCCAGGAGCAGGATCTGGAAGCGGGCCTGCTGGCCGCCGGAGAGGCGGTCGAAGGACTGCTCGGCCTGCCCGGTCAGCTCGTAGCGCCGCAGCCGGGACATGGCCGCGCCCCGGTCCTGGGCGTGTTCCTTCCACAGGATGTCGAGCAGCGGGCGTCCCATCAGCTCCGGATGGGCGTGCGTCTGCGCGAAGTGCCCCGCCACGACCCGGGCACCGAGCTTCCACCGCCCCGTGTGGGCCACGTCGCCGCCGGCGAGCAACCGCAGGAAGTGGGACTTGCCCGAGCCGTTGGAGCCGAGGACGGCGACCCGTTCGCCGTAGAAGACCTCCAGGTCGAAGGGTTTCATCAGCCCGGTCAGCTCAAGGGCCTCGCAGGTGACGGCCCGCACGCCGGTGCGGCCGCCCTTGAGCCGCATCGTGATGTCCTGCTCGCGCGGCGGCTCCGGGGGCGGCCCGGCCTCCTCGTACTTGCGCAGACGGGTCTGGGCCGCCCGGTAGCGCGAGGCCATGTCCGGGCTGTTCTCCGCGATCTGGCGCAATGTGGCGACCAGCTTCTTCAGCTGGGCGTGCTTCTCGTCCCAGCGCCTGCGCAGCTCCTCGAAGCGCTCGAACCGCCGCGACCGCGCCTCGTGATAGGTGGCGAACCCGCCGCCGTGCACCCAGGCGTCCGCGCCCGCCGGTCCCGGTTCCACGCTCACGATCTTCTCGGCGGAGCGCGCCAGCAGCTCACGGTCGTGCGACACGAACAGGACGGTCTTGCGGGTCTCCTTCAGCCGTTCCTCCAGCCAGCGCTTGCCGGGCACGTCGAGGTAGTTGTCGGGCTCGTCGAGCAGGAGCACCTGGTCGGTGCCGCGCAGCAGCGCCTCCAGCACGAGCCGCTTCTGCTCACCGCCGGAGAGCGTGCGCACCTGCCGCCACTGCGCCTTCTCGTACGGCACTCCGAGCGCGGCCGTGGTGCAGATGTCCCACAGCGTCTCGGCCTCGTAGCCGCGCGCCTCGGCCCAGTCGGAGAGGGCCTGCGCGTACCGCATCTGGGCCGCCTCGTCGTCCACGGTCATGATCCCGTGCTCGGCGGCGTCGACCGCCTTCGCGGCCTCCCTGATCCTCGGCTGCGCCACCGACACCAGCAGGTCCCGCACGGTCGACTCGTCCCGCACGGACCCCACGAACTGCCGCATCACCCCGAGCCCTCCGGACACGGTCACCGAACCGCCGTGCGGCTTCAGCTCCCCCGAGATCAGCCGCAGCAGGGTGGTCTTGCCGGCGCCGTTGGGCCCGACGAGGGCGACGACGGCCCCCTCCCCCACCCGAAAGGACACGTCCCCGAGCAGAGCCCTCCCGTCCGGCAGGTAGTACTCCAGATGAGCGGCTTCGAGATGTCCCATGGGGCGCATTGTCCGAGGCGGACGAACGACCGGGCAAATCCATTTCCCGGGCACCCGTTCCCACGGCGCCGCGGGGCCCCGTCCGGCCCCCGCCCCGCCGCCGATCGCGACCCCGCCCGACACGCTCCGGGCCGCATGGGGTACCCGTGGACCATGACCCCAGACGTCGACCTCACCGTCCGCCCCCCGGGCCACCACATCCTCCGGGACCGTTTCCTCGCCGCGGACAGCCGCCTGTTCGACGCGGTGGCGACCCGCGACTGGCCGGGCGCGCACCCCCTCCTGCCGAAGCTGAGCCGCGCCGCGAACCACGGGGTGCTGTGGTTCGCGACGGCGGCGGCGATCGCGGCGACCCGCAGTCCGCGTGCCCGCAGGGCTGCCGTCCGGGGCGTGGCCTCGCTCGCCCTCGCCTCGGCGACGATCAACACGCTCGGCAAGCGGACCGTACGGCGCCCCCGCCCGGTGCTGGACAACGTCCCGACGGCCCGGCAGCTGAAGCGGCAGCCGATCACCACGTCCTTCCCCTCGGGCCACTCCGCCTCCGCCGCCGCCTTCGCGGCCGGCGTCGCCCTGGAGTCCCGCGGCTGGGGCGCGGCGGTGGCGCCGCTGGCGACGGCCGTGGCGCTGTCGCGCGTGTACACGGGCGTGCACTTCCCGAGCGATGTCCTGGTGGGCGCCGCGCTGGGCGTGGGCGCCGCCTACGCCGTACGGGGCCTGGTGCCGACCCGCGACCAGCTCCCGCCGCCCGGCCGCCCGTACGTGGACGCGCCCGCGCTGCCGGACGGGGACGGCCTGGTCGTGGTCGCCAACCGGGCCTCGGGGACGTCGGACCGGGTGCGCGCCCTGCGGGACGTGCTCCCCGGCGCCGAGACCGTGGAGTGCGAACCGCGGGACGTGCGGGCCGAGCTGGAGAAGGCCGCAGCCCACGCGCGCGTGCTCGGCGTGTGCGGCGGTGACGGCACGGTGAACGCCGCCGCCGAGGTGGCCCTGCGCCACGGCCTCCCCCTCGCCGTGCTCCCGGGCGGCACGCTCAACCACTTCGCGTCCGACCTGGGTGTGGAGGACGTGCGCGACCTGGGCCGCGCGGTGCGCCACGGCGAGGCCGTCCGGGTGGACCTCGGGCACTTCAGGAGCGGTGACACGGAGGGCCACTTCGTCAACACGTTCAGCCTGGGCGTGTATCCCGAGCTGGTGCGGGAGCGCGAGCGCTGGGAGAAGGCGGTCGGCGGCTGGCCGGCGGGGGTGATCGCGGCCCTGCGGGTCCTGCGGGCCGACCGCCATCCGCTCCAGGCCACCTTCGAGGGCAGGCCGCGCCCGATCTGGCTGCTGTTCGCGGGCAACGGCACCTACCACCGGCTCGGCCTCGCCCCGGCCCGGCGTTTCGACCTGGCCGACGGACTGCTGGACGTCCGGGTCGTGCACGGCGGCCGGCGCCCGGCGCTGCGGCTGCTGGCGGCGGCCCTCGCCGGCCCGCTGACCCGCACCCCGGCCCACGCGGCGGTCCGCGTACGACGGCTGCGGGTGGAGGGCATCGCGCCGGGGACCCTCCTCGCGTACGACGGCGAAGTCGCCGAGGCGCACGGGGACCTGACGCTCCGCAAGCTCCCGGAGGCGCTGACGGTCTACCGGCCGGTGCCGATGCACTGAGCGCGCCCCGGCGCCCACCCCGGCGTGTCCATAATTCAAGACGGCGATCTCATCATTCGGCATGGTCGCGTACGGTTCGAGGACGCACTCACGGACCTCACGGACCTCGTGGAAGGGGAACGGCCATGCCGAAGGCACGGGAGACCGCCGTCTACACGCACGGACACCATGAGTCGGTACTGCGCTCGCACACCTGGCGGACGGCCGCCAACTCGGCGGCCTATCTCCTCGGTTCGCTGCAGCCCGACATGAAGATCCTGGACATCGGCTGCGGCCCGGGCACCATCACCGCGGACCTGGCCGCCCTGGTCCCGGACGGTCGCGTCACCGGCGTGGACCACGCGCCCGGCATCCTGGAGCAGGCCCGCGCCACGGCCGCCGGACGCGGCCTGGACAACGTGGACTTCGCGGTCGCGGACGTCCACGCCCTGGACTTCCCTGACGACACCTTCTGCGTGGTGCACGCCCACCAGGTGCTCCAGCACGTCGGCGATCCGGTGCAGGCGCTGCGCGAGATGCTCCGGGTGACCAGGCCGGGCGGCCTGATCGCCGTCCGTGACTCCGACTACGCGGCGATGACCTGGTTCCCGCGGTCCCCGGGCATGGACGACTGGCTGGAGCTGTACCGCCGGGTGGCCCGCGCCAACGGCGGTGAGCCCGACGCGGGACGCCGGCTGAAGTCCTGGGCGCTGCACGCCGGGCTCACCGACATCACGGCCGGCTCCGCCACCTGGACCTACGCGACGGCGGAGGAACGGGCCTGGTGGAGCGGGCTGTGGGCGGACCGGACGGTCGCCTCCGCGTACGCCGAACGGGCGACGCAGGGCGGTCACGCCACAGTGGAGCGGCTCCGGGAGATCGAGGCCGCCTGGCGGGAGTGGGGGCGGCAGGAGGACGGCTGGTTCGCCGTATTGCACGGAGAAATTCTCTGCCGCAAACCGGCCTGAAACGTCACATCACGGAAACCCGGACCAGCAGGAGGTTCGCGTCATGGTTCCCATCCTGCTGGTCCTGCTCCTGGTGCTGATTCTCTTCGGCGCCGGATTCGCGGTCGAAGTTCTCTGGTACGTGGCACTGGTCGTCCTGGTGCTGTGGCTCCTCGGCTTCCTGGTGCGCGGCACGTCCGCCTCCGGAGGAAGGGGACGCTGGTACAAGTGGTGAACCCGCCGGTGACGGTGCGTTCACTCACGCGGCAGCAGCGGTCCCAGCGGCCCGAGGTCCAGATTGAGGTCCTCGGGCCGCAGGCCGTAGCGCTCGCGCAGCTCGGTCATCCGGTCGTCGAGCAGCATCAGGGTGAGCCCGATGCGCTCCTCCTGGTCCTCCGACAGCTCCCCGGTGTCGAACCGGCGCAGCGCCTGCCGCTCCATGAGCTGACGGAGCAGCTCGACGACGGTCAGGACCAGCTTCACCAGGTCCCTCTCCACCGTGTCGGGCTCCAGTTCGACGCGGTTGCGGCTGGTCACTCGATGCCTCCCCAGGGTGCGGGAACCTGTTCGTTCACGGAGCTGATCAGCGCGTTCAGGTCGATGCGGACGAGATCGACGTCCGCGATACGCAGGGTGAGGTCGCCGGTGATCACGACCCCGCCCGCGAGCAGCCGGTCGAGGAGGTCCACCAGGGCCACCTCACGGCGTTCGATCACGGTCACGGGCCGCCCTCCCCTTCCTCCTGGCCGGTGTCGCCCTCTCCGCTGAAGGAGTAGGCCGCCCACGGGCCGGTGAGTTCCACCCGCAGCCCCGGTTCCTCGCCCTTGGTGCGGTCCACCAGTTCCACGAACTCCTCGGAATGGGCGCGCGGCACCAGGTAGGCCGCGTTCAGCACATTGCGTCCCGGGGCGCCGGAGAGCGCGGAGTTCTGCGGGGCGTGCAGCCGGGTGTCCTCGGCGAACTCCGCGAGGGTGCCGTGCAGCGTGCGCGCGAACCGGTCGGCGGTCTCCCACATCTCCTCGTGGGCCCGGTGGCTGCTCCGCCGCTGCCGCAGGTAGTCGCGCCCGCTGGAGACCTTCGCGGGCTGCTGGGGCCGCTCACGCTCCTCGGACTCCGCGTACACCTTGACGCCCCACTCCACGCGGCCTGCCAGCCGGTCCAGGGTGCGCCGGAAACCCTCCTCGCGGGCCTCCAGCATCACCCGGACCCCGCTGTCGTCGCGGAAGACGGTGCCGAGGCGCAGCGGCAGGGGCGTGGTGACCACGGTGAGGGCGTCGATCACGCTCTGGTGGGCACGGGCGGTCGCGGTCAGCCAGTCCAGGTCCTCCAGATGGGCGCGCAGCGGCTGCTCCGCGAAGTCGCTCTCGGGCACCTCGCTGACGACGGCGATCAGGTCGTGGTGGCGCAGTTGCCGGGGCGGCGCCCCCGCGACCCCGGTGAGCTGGGACTGGAGCGCCGCGTCGAAGGGGCGGCAGACGGCGTACACGTAACGCAGTCCGGTCATGTGGGCTCCTCTCTGGCGCGGCCGCTCTCGACGGCCGGCTCCGGCTCCCGCCGGTACCCGCCCTCGTCCAGCTCCGCGAGCCGGGCACGCAGCTCGGCGTTCTCCCGGGAGAGCTCGTCGCGGCGGGCGTGGGACGACAGCGCCGGGTCGGTCTCCCACCAGTCGATCCCCATCTCCTTGGCCTTGTCCACGGAGGCGACGATCAGGCGCAGCTTGATGGTGAGCAGTTCGATGTCGAGCAGGTTGATCCGGATGTCACCCGCGATCACCAGACCTTTGTCGAGTACACGCTCCAGGATGTCGGCCAGATTGGCACTCCCGCCGCTCTGGCCGTACGGCTCGGGAACCCGGCTGGGGAAGGTCATCGACGGCCCCTGCCCGCGGCGGCCGGTTCCTCGTCCTCATCCTCGTACGGTTCCTCCTCGATGTCCTCCCCGGCGTCGCCCTCGGCCTCGGGGACGTCCTCGTACTCGTCCTCGGGGACCTCCTCGGCGTCCTCCGGCTCGTCCTCCTCGTCGTACTCCGCGGTCTCGTCGCCCTCGTCCGTCTCCGCCGGCTCGTCGGTCTCTTCCGCCTCGTCGTAGTCGCGGGGCTCGTCCTCGTCGTCCTCCGGCTCGTCGTCGGCGTACTCGGCCTCGGGTTCGTCGTCCTGCGCCGCCTCGTCCTCCGGCTCCCCGTCCTGGCCCTCCTGCTCGTCCCGCTCCTCCTCCGCGAGGGCGTCCTCGTGGCTGACGACGACCTCGCCGTCGCGGATCTCGCCGCGCCAGCCGTCCTCGGCCTCGCCCCTGAGGGTGATGAAGCGGGCGAAGTTCTTGAGGTCGAGCCGGGCCCGGCGGCCCTGGGCGCGCCAGATGTTGCCGGTCTTCTCGAACAGCCCCTTCGGGTAGTACTCCAGGACCAGCAGGACCCGGGTGAGGCTGTCCCCGAGGGCGTGGAAGGTGACGGCGCCCTTGGTGGTGCCCTTGGCACCCTCCGACGTCCAGGTGATCCGCTGGTCGGGCACCTGTTCGGTGGTGTGGGCCTTCCAGCTCCGGCTGGACCAGAAGATCTTCATCTGCCAGTCGGAATGCGTGTCGTCGGCCTGGTTGGCGCTCTTGACGCCCTTGGCGAAGGTGCTGAAGCTCTGGAACTGGGTCCACTGGTCGTAGGCGGCGCGCACCGGCACCCCGACGTCGACGGCCTCGATGATCACCGTGGGCTTGTTGCCCGAGCCGCCCTTGCGCTTGCCCGAGCCGCCGAGGTTCTTGAGCGCGCCGAGCACGTTGTCCTTGGCGCGGCCCGCGCCCACCTCCAGTGCGGTACGCAGGGGCCCCTTGCCCTCGGCGAGCTTGCGTCCGCCGTCAAGGGCGAGCTGGGCGAAGCCGGGGCTGTTGCCCTCCGCGATGTCGTTGAGCTTGCCCGTGGTCTCGCCGAGCTTGCGCCCGGCGCCGACCAGCATCCGCTGGACCTGGGCGGCCAGGTACTCCCGGGCCTCCTCCTTGAGGCGGTCGACCGCCTCACCGTGGATCACGTCGCCGAGCGGATTGCCCGCCGCCGTGTCCTTCGCACGATCCGTCGCACGTCCGTTCGATGCGCCGAGGGTCTCAGTCATCGTCGCCGCCTCCCCTCGTGGACCGCGTGCCGGTGGCCTTGCGCGCGGTCTTCTTCGCCGGAGCCCTGCCGGGCGCCGTCTTCTTCGCCGCCGTCCCCTTGCTCGCGGTCTTCCGCGCCGAAGCGGCGGTCTTCTTCGCGGGGGCCGACTTCTTCGCGGCCGGCTTCCCCTCGGCCCGGGACTGCGACTTCTTCGCCGGGCGCCTGCGTGCGGGCTTCTCCTCGGGCTCCTCGTCCTCGTCCCGGGCGTCGTCCGTTGCGTCGGAGGACGCATCCGGCTCGCCCTCGTCCTCGTACTCGTCGTCGTCGCGGTCCTTCCCGCCGCGTCCCGGCAGATCCGGCGCCACACCGGCGAGCTGGTCGCGCACCTGCGAGGTGCGTCCGTGCAGCCGGTCGGCGAGCCCTTCGATCTGCCGCTCGACCAGTGCCCCGGTGGCCGCCTTGCCGACCCCGCGCAGGTCGCCGCGGAGCTGGTCCCCGATCTCCTTGAACTGCGGGTTGTTCAGCAGTTGCTGGGACACCAGGTCCGCGAGCGCCCGCGGGCTCAGCTGCATCCGCTTGCCGGCCACCATCGTGCCGACCGCGAACGCGAGTTTCATCTTCTTCGTACGTCCGAGGACGTATCCGGCCCCTACGGCGAGGCCAAGCCCGATTCGATTCATTGTGTCGTCCCGTTGCCGGTTCCTGTGCTTCTCTGTGCGCTGATCTCCAGCCGGTCCAGCAGTTCGTCCTCCAGCCGGTCGAACTCCTCCTCGCCGATCTCGCCCGCCTCCAGCCGCTGCTCCAGGCGGGCGAGTTCGGCTCGGACGGCCGCCGGGTCGTAGTACTGGCGCTCGGCCTCGGTGAGCACCTGTCGCACCGTCCAGAGGCTGCCGCGTACCGGGGCGAACGGCAGCAGCAGCACCTCGGTGATCAGTCCCATGTACTCGCCTCCTCAGCCGGGGAACGCCGCGCTCGGCGCGCCGTGGACCTGTGCGGAACGCGTCGTCAGTGCGCGGTCCCGGCGGGCTGCGCGGGCCCCGGTTCGACGAAGCTGTACGGCGGCAGCGGCCCGTTCACGCGCACCTCCAGGTGCGGATGGCTCTTGCGGACCTCCTCCACGGCGTCCACGAACCCCGCGGCCGCGTCCCGGGCCACGAGGAACGACAGGTTGGCCAGCCAGCCGGTGGATTCCGGCCCCGCGCTGACGTCGTCCGCGGCCGACTCCAGCGCCTGCCGCAGCTGCGCCGCGTCCTCGGCCTCGCGGGCCTGCACCGCGGCCACGACCATCTCGCCGAGCCGCAGCCGGTCCTCGTAACTTCCGCCGCCCGCCTGCCGGTTGGCCTCGGTCATGGCGCGCAGCTCGGGGTTCTCGCCCATCACGCGGTGCAGCACGGCCTCTTCGTCGTGGCTGGCCTTCACGTTGTACTCGACCTTGCCGTCGAGAGCGCCGAGCCGTTCCCGGTAGTGCTTCGCACGTTCGGCGAGGACCGCGGTGACGGACGCGTCGTCCGGTGCGACACTGCCGAACCGCATGGGCAGCAGAGAGCCGCCCGCACCCGCCTCGCTCAGGACGTTCTGGTGGGCGAGCAGGTCCTTGCGCTTGGGGCGCAGTCCCTCGGGGGCCTCGCTGACGATCGCCGCGAGGTCGCCCTCCTTGAGGACGCGCACCGGGCGCGGGGGTTCGCCCACGCCGCCCATGCCCTCGGGGAGGGCGGGATGTGAGCCGGCGGTGATGCCGTAGACGTACGTGCTCACTCCTGCTCCTCCTTCTTGCGCGCGCTCGTGGTCCTCCGGGCCCGCGGGCGCGACTCGGACTGGCTCTCCTCGCGGGACTGCTTGAACGCGTCGGAGATCGTCTCGGCGGCGCCGGACAGCGCGCCCTTGGACTTGCCGCGCGCGCCGGACTCGGTGAGCTCACCGACGAGGTCCGGCAGGCCGGGGTCCTTGCGCGGTCCGGCCTCCAGGTCGAGCCGGTTGCACGCCTCGGCGAAGCGCAGATAGGTGTCGACGCTGGCGACGACGACCCGGACGTCGATCTTCAGGATCTCGATGCCGACCAGGGAGACCCGGATGAAGGCATCGATGACGAGGCCCCTGTCGAGAATGAGTTCCAGGACGTCGTACAGGCCGCTGCTGCCGCCTCCGCCGCCGGACTGCTGTGCCGGTACTACGGTCATGCCGGCCGATCCTCCTTGACTGTGGATCTTGTCTGGGAATGTGTTCTGCGGGACCACGGCCTACCGGCGGTGCGGATCGGCCCTCCCGCGCTCGTAGCGGCGGACGCGGCGGTAGCCGGTCAGCTCGCCCCGGGGGTCGAGCTCGACGCGATAGCTCGCGAGCAGGCTCATCGTGTCGGGGACCCTGGCTATCTCCAGGACCTCGACCTCCAGCGTCCAGCCGCTCTCGGTCTGCTCGAACGACGACACGGACTCGGGCGCCATGCCGGTCAGCTCCGCGAGCTGGGTCCGCGCATGACGCAGCACCTGCATGGGGCTGGGCCGGTCGCCCGCCGGTTCCCCGGCGCCGTCCGGTTCCCGCTCCTGATCCTGAGCCGGCTCCCGCTCCGCTTCCGCTTCGTCGGGCTCATCGGGTTCTCGGGATTTACGTGAACTCTGTGTTTTTGCTGTGTTGGATGTGTTCGACATGGCCACCTCGAACACCGAGTGGCCCCACGTCCGTTGGCCAAACCTCTCCCGGCCGGCGCGCGTCCTCGCCGCCGGTCTCAGCCGTGCAGCGCCGCGAGCCTCCGCCGGGCCGGCCCCAGCGCCCGTCCCCTGCTCATCGCCCCGGCCCAGGGGTCGGTGCGGGCCTGGTCGAGGGCGTCCGCGAGGGTCCAGCGGCGGGCGTCGACGGCGGGGTCGGCGAGCTGTTCCCAGGTGAGGGGCGCGGCCACGGGCGCGCCGGGGAGGGCCCGCACGGTGTAGGGGGCGACGGCGGTCTGGGCGTAGGCGTTGCGCTGGATGTCGAGGTAGAGCCGGTCGCCGCGGTCCTTCTTGCGGGCCTCGGTCGTCAGCCGCCCGGGATGGGCGCGGACCAGGGTCCCGGCGATCTCCCCGGCGAAGGCGCGGACCTCGTCGAAGTCCGCGCGGCCGTTCAGCGGCACGACGACGTGGACCCCCCTGGAACCGGTGGTCATCGGCACCGACGGCAGCCTCAGCTCGTCCAACAGCTCCCGTACGAGGACCGCGGCGTCCCGGACCGTGGCGAAGTCGTCGACCGCCGGGTCGAGGTCGACGACCAGCCGATCGGGCCGGTGGACGTCGCCGGTGCGGGAGAGCCAGCGGTGCAGGGTGAGGCAGGCCTGGTCGGCCAGGTAGACGAGGGTGGCCGCGTCCTCGCACACGGGGTGGACGACGGTGCCGCCCTCCTTGGTGACCTCGACGCGCTCGATCCAGTCCGGGTAGTGCCCGGGGGTGTTCTTCTGCATGAACATGGGTCCGTCGATGCCGTCGGGGTGCCGTTCCAGCATCAGCGGGCGCCCGCGCAGGTGCGGCAGCATGAAGGGGGCGACGGCCCGGTGGTAGGCGACGAGATCGGCCTTGGTGTATTCCTTGCCGCCGCCGTCGCCACGGTTGCCGTGACCACGGTCGCCGTCGCCGTCACCACGGTTGCCGTCGCCGTCGCTGTCTCCGCTTCCGGGGAACAGCACCTTGTCCGGCCGGTGGATCTCGACGGTCCGGCGGCCGACCCGCATCCGGTGGGTGTTCGCCATCGCCTGGCTCCCTTCCGTCGACGCGGTGTTCAGGGCGCGATCGCGTACTCCACCAGCAGCCGCCCGGCCACCGCGATCGCCTCCGCGTCGATGCCCGCCTCGCGCAGTTGCTCCTCGGGGGAGGCCGAGCCCGGCATCGTACGGACGGCGAGCCGGACCAGGCGGGGCACGGGGCGGCCGTCGAGGAAGGCGTCGAGAACCGCGTCTCCGAGGCCGCCCTCCTCGTGGTGGTCCTCGACGGTGAGGATGCAGCCGGTGCGTTCGGCGGCCTCGCGCAGGGTGCGGCGGTCGACCGGCTTGACCGAGTAGAGGTCGATCACCCGGACCTGGATGCCCTCGGCGTCCAGCGCATCGGCGGCCTTGAGGGCCTCGTGGACGGTGACCCCGGCGGCGACGACGGTCAGCCGGTCGGTGTCCGAGGCGCGCAGCACCTTGCTGCCGCCGACCGGGAACTCCTCGGTGGGGCTGTAGAGGACGGGCAGGGCTCCCCGGGACGTCCGCAGATAGCGGATGCCTTCGAGGCCGGCCATGGCGGCGACGAGCCGGGCGGTCTGATTGGCGTCGCACGGGTACAGCACCGTGGAGTCGTGCACCGAGCGCATCATCGCCAGGTCCTCCAGCCCCATCTGCGAGGGCCCGTCCTGGCCGATGGCGCACCCCGCGTGGGAACCGACGAGATTGAGGCCGGACCCGCTGACCGACGCCATGCGGATGAAGTCGTGCGCCCGGGTGAGGAACGCCGCGAACGTGGAGGCGTACGGCACCCAGCCGCGCGCCGCGAGCCCGACCGCCGCGGCCACCATCTGCTGTTCGGCGATGTAGCACTCGAAGTACCGCTCGGGATGTTCCTTGGCGAAGAGCTCGGCGCGGGTGGAGTCGCCGACCTCCCCGTCCAGGGCGACGATGTCACCGCGCGCGTCGCCGAGCGCGGCGAGCGCCTGGCCGAAGGCGTCGCGGCTGGCGACCTCGTCGCCGGTCTCGAAGCGCGGCAGTTCCAGGTGCCCGGTGCGGACGGCGTGCAGCATGCGGGCGGCGGGCGGCTGCCGGACCTCGACGCGCAGGTCGGTGACGCCGCCGAGTTCCGCGATCGCCTCGTCCGCGTCCTTGAGCGGCTTGCCGTGCAGGCCCTCGCGGTCCTGGACGGCCTCGACGCCCTTGCCCTTGAGGGTGCGGGCGAGGATCACGGTCGGCTGGCCCACGGTGGACGCGGCCTCGCCGTAGGCGCGGTCGACGGCGTCCACGTCGTGCCCGTCGACCTCGATCGTGTGCCAGCCGAAGGCCGCGAAGCGGCGGGCGTAGGCGTCGAGGTCGTGCCCGTGCCGGGTGGGTCCGCGCTGCCCGAGCCGGTTGACGTCGACGATCGCCGTCAGGTTGTCCAGGTGCTCGTACGCGGCGTGTTCGGCGGCCTCCCACACCGAGCCCTCGGCGAGTTCGCTGTCGCCGCACAGCACCCACACCCGGTAGCCGGTACGGTCCAGCCGTTTCCCGGCCAGCGCGATGCCGACGCCGACGGGCAGGCCCTGGCCCAGCGAGCCGGTGGCGGTCTCCACCCACGGCAGCCGCCGGGGCGTGGGATGCCCTTCGAGCCGGCTGCCCAGTTTGCGGAACGTCATCAGCTCGGTCTCGCTGATCGCGCCGGCCGCCCGGTACGCGGCGTACAGCAGCGGCGAGGCGTGCCCCTTCGAGAGCACGAAACGGTCGTTCCCGGGGTGCTGCGGGCGTTCGAAGTCGTACCGCAGATGCTTGGCGAGCAGCACCGCCATCAGGTCGGCGGCCGACATCGACGACGTCGGGTGCCCGGATCCGGCCGCGCCGGACGCGCGCACGCTGTCCACCCTCAACTGCTGTGCCAGCTCGCTCAGTCGACGGCTGTTCATGACGCTCCTTCCGAAGGTTCGGCGTCTCGGGGCCCGCTCCGCTCACGGTCCGGTTCCGCGCCCGGCGCTCCTGCCGGCATCCTCGCCAGCTCCGGCGACGCGGTGTCCAGGGGGACCGACCAGGACCGTACGAGGCCCAACTGGACTCCCTGGCGGGGCAGTACGGCGTCGAGCAGCCAGTCGGCCGCGACCCGGACGCGGTTGCCGGGCATCGCGGCGAGGTGGTAGCCCCGGGTGACGGCGCCGGCGGCCACGCCGGACAGCGGTACGCCCAGGGGGTTGGCGGCGGCCTTGACGCCGCCGAGGTCGACGACGAAGCCGAGGTCGCTGTGGCGGTAGGGCCTCGGCTCGCCCCGGCCGAGGGAGGCGGCGACATTGAGCGCGGCCACCCTGCCCTGCCGCCAGGCGTGCTGGGCGGTCATCGGCGTGTACTGGCCCGGCTTGGTCAGATCGGGCACGGCGGCCGCGTCGCCGCAGGCGAACACCTCGGGCCTGCCGGGCACCTGCAGCGTGGGTTCCACCAGCAGCCGGCCGCGCTCCATCGGCAGCCCGAGCGACTCGGCGAGCGGATCGGGCCGCACGCCCACGCACCACACCAGCGTGCGCGTGTCGACGAACTCCCCGTCGCTCAGGAGCACTCCGTCCTCGGTCGCCTCCTTCACGGAGGTCTCGGTGCGCACGTCGACTCCCCGCTGCCGCAGCACCTCGTCGGCGGTCCGCGACAGCTTCTCGTCCATCTCGGGCAGCACCCGTTTCGCGATGTCGACCAGCACCCAGCGCGGCCGGACGCCTCCGCGCAGCGGCTGCTGCCGGGCCAGTGCGTCGGTGAACATCTGGCCCTGGGCGGCCACCTCGGTGCCGGTGTACCCGGCGCCGACCACCACGAAGGTGCAGCGCGCGCGGCAGCTCTCGGGGTCCTCGCTGCCGGCCGCCAGCTCCACCTGCCGGGTCACGTGGTCCCGGAGGTACAGCGCCTCGGGCAGTCCCCGGAAGCCGTGGGCGTGCTCGGCGACACCCGGGATCGGCAGCAGCTTGTTCACGCTGCCGGCCGCGAGGACCAGCCGGTCGTAGGTCAGCGTGCCGGTCCCGCCCTCGGGGTCCGTGTACCGCACGGTGCGCGCGTCGAGGTCGATGTCCCCGGCCTCCCCGAGCACCAGGCGCACATGGCGCAGGGTGCCGGTGAGGGAGACGGTCACCCGGCGTGGCTCCAGGACACCGGCGGCGACCTGCGGCAGCAGGGGCAGATACAGGAAGTAGTCGGTCGGGTTGAGCAGGGTGATGTCGGCCTTGTTCCGGGTCAGCCGCGCGAGGGTGCGGGCGGTCCGGTATCCGGCGAAGCCGGCGCCGACGATCAGGATGCGGAGTCGGCTCACGGGTTCGCCTCCGGCGGGGTCGCGCATACGGGGTCCTCGGAGTCCTTGAGGCGTACGGGTCGGGTCCTGTGGCGTACGGATCTGCGGCGTACTGGTCTTCGGCGTACGGATCCTGTGGCGTACGGATCGTGTGACGTACGGACCTTCCGCGTCCCCCTGGGCAGGGCGCCCAAACCGGACGGGCCCGGCCCGTCCGGTTGGTTTCCGCCCCGGCCCCCGGGTACCCGGACGCCGAACCGACCCCGTCCCGACCGCACATGTCGCGGAGGTGCCCCCCCATGCCCGAGTACGGATACTTCCTGGCGACCGAGGAGTTCGGTCCCACGGAGCTGATCGAGCAGGCGAGGATGGCCGAACAGGCCGGATTCGACTGTCTGTGGATCTCGGACCACTTCCATCCGTGGAACGACGCCCAGGGCCAGAGCCCGTTCGTCTGGTCCGTGATCGGCGCGCTGTCCGAGGCCGTGTCACTGCCCGTCGAGACGGCGGTGACCTGCCCGACCGTGCGGATCCACCCGGCGATCGTCGCGCAGGCGGCGGCGACCTGCGCGGTGATGACCGGGGGCCGCTTCCGTCTCGGCATCGGCTCGGGCGAGGCGCTCAACGAGCATGTGCTGGGCACCCGTTGGCCTCCGGCGGACGTCCGCCTGGAGATGCTGGAGGAGTCGGTGCAGGTGATGCGGCGGCTGTTCACCGGCGAGGAGGTCACCCATCGCGGCCCCCACTTCACGGTGGAGAACGCCCGCCTCTACACGCTCCCCGACCAGCCCGTGCCGATCGACATCTCCGGCTTCGGCCCCAAGGCCACCGCGCTCGCCGCCCGGGTCGGCGACGGCTTCATCACCATGGGCCCCGACGAGGAGCTGGTCACGCAGTACCGCAAGGGCGGCGGGGGTGCGAACCTCGTCAGCGGCGGGACGAAGGTGTGCTGGGGCACGGACCGGGACGCGGCCGTCCGCCGCGTCCGCGGGCTCTGGTCGAGCCAGCTCCTGCCGGGTGAGATGGCCCAGATCCTGCCCACCCCGAGCCACTTCGAACAGCTGGAGCCGATGGTCACCGAGCAGATGGTGGGCGAGAACACGGTCTGCGGCGACGACGTGGACGAACACGTCGCCGAACTGCGGGCGTTCGCCGACGCCGGTTTCGACCGCGTCTACGTCAGCCAGATCGGCCCGGACCAGCGGGGCTTCTTCGACTTCTACCGCACGAAGGTGCTGCCGCGGCTGCGGGACGCGGGCTGAGCGGAGGGGGCGTCCTCGGGTGCGTCTTCGGGTGCGGGTCCGGTGGGGCTTCTCGCGCAGTTCCCCGCGCCCCTGAAAGCCCAGGCCCTGCGGGCCCGAAAAGCACGGGGCGCAGCCCCTGCTTTTCAGGGGCGCGGGGAACTGCGCGACCAGCCCCCACCGGACCCGCACCCGCTCACGAGAACGAGAAGGCACCCCCTTCGGCGATCCCCCTCGATCCGCGCGATTCGATCACCGTCCCCGCCCGGCCCCAACTACGCTCGTGCACATGGAGATTCTCGGTACCACGCTCCGCATCTGCGTCGAGGACCTGGAAGCGGCGGTCCCGTTCTACGAGAGACTCTCGGGCGGACCGGCGATGCGTTTCGAACGCGGTGGCGTCCAGGTCGCCGCGGTGGGCTGCTTCCTGCTGATGAGCGGTCCGGAGTCGGAGCTGGAGGTCCTGCGGAAGGTCACCGCCACCCTCGCCGTCGAGGACGTCGACGAGGCCCACCGGGTCCTCGCCGACTCCGGCGCCCAGGTGCTGGCCGGCCCGATCCCGACCCCCGTCGGCCGCAACCTGATCGCGGTCCATCCGGACGGTTCGGTCTACGAGTACGCCGACCGCCGGGCGACGGGCTAGCCCCGGCCCGGATCCCGGTCACCGGGACCGGCGCCTCGTAGCGGTCCCGGTCGTTCCATCTCCACCGTCAGTGCCCATCGCTGGTGGTCCCGCCACGCCCCGTCGATGAAGAGGAAGTCCGGCGAGAACCCCTCCAGCCGGAAGCCGCACCGCCGGGCCAGCGCGATGGAGGCGGCGTTGCCCGGCTGGACGTTGATCTCCAGCCGGTGGAGCCCCATGAAGTCGAACGCGTAGTCGACGACCAGTCCGAGTCCCTCGCACATCAGCCCCCGCCCGGCGGCATGCGCGAAGGCCCCGTAGCCGAGGGCGCCGCTGCGGAAGCCGCCCTCCACGATGTTGTTGATGTTGATGAACCCGGCGATCCCCCCGCCGTCCCGCTCGCACACGAGGTACCCGGCCTTCGTCGGATCCCCGGTGAGCCGCGCCGCGTAGGCGGCGTACGCGGCGGGGGTGGCCGGCGGGAACAGCCACGGACGGTGCAGATCCCTGCTCTCCCGCACCCGCGCGGTGAACTCGGAGCCGTCCTCGGGCGTGAAGTGCCGGATCCCGACGCGGGATCCCATCATGAGGTGACGAACATGTGCGGACACCCCGCCACGGTACGTCGGACCGGGTGTCACCTGCGCCGTCTCATGAAGAACGCTCCGCACACCGCCCCGACCAGGCCCGTCCCCAGCAGCGCCAGCCACAGCGGCATGGTGACCTCGGTGACCAGCAGTTCGATCTCGGTGCTCTGCGTGTTCTGGAAGATGAAGACCAGCGCGAGGGCCGCGAGCAGACCCATGAGGACCCTGCCGGGTGTCAGCAGGTCGCCCCACCGCCTGCGCCGGTGCGTCCCCACCCGTTCCGATGTCTTCGGGCTCATGTCTCCAGGATGACGCGGGTCGCCGGGACCCGCCCGGTGGGAGGTCCCGGCGGGGGCCCGCGGCGCCGGCCGTCAGACCAGCGCCGGCTCGTCCAGGGTCAGGGTCCCCGCCTCCGCGTCCAGCTCCGCCGTCACCCCGAACGGGATCGTCAGCGCCCCCTCCCCGTGCCCGAACCCGAACTCCTCCACCACCGGCACGCCGAGCCCGCCGATCCGGTCCACGAGCAGGGCCCGCACCTTCTCGTACGGTTCGCACTCCGCCCAGGAGCCGAGGACGACGCCGGCGACGCCGTCGAGCCAGCCCGCGCGCAGGAGCTGGGTGAGGTAGCGGTCCAGTCGGTAGTTCTCCTCGCCGACGTCCTCCAGGCAGAGGAGGGCCCCCCGGGCGGAGGGGCGGGCGTGCGGGTTGCCCAGCTCGGCGGCGAGCAGGCACAGACAGCCGCCGAGGAGGACGCCCCGGGCGCGGCCCGGCAGCAGGGCGGTGCTCCCCTCGGCGGCCCGGATCGTGCGGACCGTCTCGGGGGCGAACAGGGTGGCGCGCAGATGGTCCTGGGCCCGGGTGTTCTTGATGAAGTCGACGCCCGCCGCCATGGGGCCGTGCAGCGTCACCACTCCCGCGCGGGTGGCGAACGCCTCGTGGAGTGCCGTGATGTCACTGAACCCCACGAGGGCCTTGGGGCCCGCCGCGCGGATGGCGTCCCAGTCGAGCAGATCGGCCATGCGCTGGACGCCGTAGCCGCCGCGGGCGCAGAACACGGCGGACACGGACGGGTCGCACCAGGCGGCCTGGAGGTCGGCGGCCCGGTCGGCGTCCGTACCGGCGAGGTAGGGGAAGTCGGGGTGCCGGTCGAGCGTGTGCGGGGCGACGACGGGGTCGAGGTCCCAGCCGCGCAGGATGTCCAGCCCGGCGCTGAGCCGCTCCTCGGCAACCGGCCCGCTGGGGGCGACGACGGCCACACGGGCACCGGGGGCGAGACGGGCGGGTCTGGTCAGTGGTGTCACTTGGTGAGCTCCAGAGTAGGGATTGCCGGAGGATTCAACCCGAAGACCTGCGCGTACAGCGAAAGCTCCGCCTCCAGGACCCGCACCGTCGTCTCCGCCCGCCGGAAGCCGTGCCCCTCCCCCTCGAAGGCGATGTAGGCGTGCGGCACCCGCCGCTCCTGCATCCTGGCCAGGAACCGCTCGCACTGCGCGGGCGGGCAGATCACGTCGTCGAGGCCCTGGAGCAGCAGGAACGGCGCGGTGATTCGGTCGGCGTGCTCGCTCGGCGAGCGCTCCACGTACCGCATCGGCTCCTGCGCGAGCGGCCCCACCAGGCTCTCCAGATACTGCGACTCGAAGTCGTGGGTCTCCCCGGACGCCCAGGTCGTGAGGTCGAGGATGGGGTACAGGATCGTTCCGCAGGCGTAGACGTCGGTCGTGGTGAGGGAGACGGCGGCGGTCCAGCCACCGGCGCTGCCGCCCCTGACGGCGAGCCTGGTCCGGTCGGCGGTGCCCTCGTCGGCGAGGGCGAGCGCCACCGCCGCGCAGTCCTCGACGTCCACGACGCCCCACTGTTCGCGCAGCCGGTTGCGGTACTCCCGCCCGTACCCGGTCGACCCGCCGTAGTTGACCTCGGCCACCCCGATGCCGCGGGAGGTGAAGTAGGCGATCGCCAGGTCGAGGACCAGGGGTGCCCGGCTGGTGGGCCCGCCGTGCGCCCAGATCACGTACGGCGGCAGTTCGGTGCTGAAGGCGACGCAGCCGGGGTGGTGCGGCGGATAGACGTGCGCGTGGATCTCGCGTCCGGCGGGGCCGAGGAAGGAACGGATCTGGGGCTCGGGGTAGTAGGTGGGGTCGACCGGGTCGTCGTGCGCGGCCCCGATCACACGGGCGTCGCCGGTGGCCGCGTCCAGCTCGACCACCTCGTAGGCGCTGCGGGGGCTGGCTCCGATGCCGATGACACGGCTGCCGTGCACGGCGAGCGACGGGGCGAACTCCGTCCACGGCCCAGCGGCGTCGACGATCTGGCCGGTGTCCAGGTCGAGGATGCCGAGCGCGGTGGCGCCCCGCCCGTGCACCACGGCGGCGAGCCCGTCGTCCATCAGCGCGAACCAGCGCCAGCCGATCTTCCACAGCGGCCCGCCGAACTCCTCCTCCCGCGCGCACAGGGGCGTGCGGTCCCCGCTGTCGGGGTCGAGTCGGTAGAGGTTCCAGTAGCCGGTGGTGTCGCTGGAGTGGATCAGGGTCCCGTCGGCCGCCCATTCGGCCTGGGCCACCGACTCCTCCGGGCCGCCCGCCAGGGTCCGGGGCTCGCCCAGCCGGCCGTCCCCGGTCACCTCGGCGACCAGCAGCGAGGTGCCGTCCCACGGCATGCCCGGGTGGTCCCAGGCCAGCCACGCGGCGCGGCGGCCGTCGGGCGAGAGGCGCGGGCCGCTGACGAACCGCCGGGTGTCGTCGGTGAGTTCGCGTACGGCCTGCCGGTCCTCGGCCGCCGAGCCGTCCAGCGGCACCGCGGCGACGACCCGCCGGACGTCGGTGGGTCCGTCCCCCGTGAACTCCTCCAGGACGCACCACACCTCGTCGCGTTCCGGATGCGGTCGCGGGTCCGCCCAGCGCAGACCCCCGCCCACCGGCGACACCGGGGTGAGCGGGACGGGTTCGCCGCCGGGTGCGAACCGGTAGAGGCGCTGGTCGGCGTGGTTCACGAAGACCACGAGGGGGCCGTCGTCCCGCATGACTCCGGCCCAGGGCAGGCCGCCGTACTCCATCACCCGGCTGCGCACGTTCCACGGAGCCGGCAGCACCGACTCCTCCAGGCCGTCGGCCGTGCGCCTGACCAGGGTGCGCCGGCCGCCCTCGGCGGGCCGGGGCTCGGTCCACCAGACCTCGTCGCCGACGAAGCCCACGAACTCGGGTTGCCCGTCGTGCGCGGCGGCGAGCGCCGCGTCGATCGGCGAGGGCCAGTCGCCGTACGCCAGGGTCTGCATCCTGTCCCCCATCTCCCACGGTCCCCCGTGTGCCATCGCTCAGGCCGTCCGCAGGAAGCGGTCGAGCACGCGGACGCCGAAGTGGAGCGCCTCGACGGGGACGCGCTCGTCCACCCCGTGGAACATCGCCGCGTAGTCGAAGCCCTCGGGCAGCTTCAGCGGCGAGAAGCCGTAGCCGGTGATGCCGAGCCGGGAGAACTGCTTGGCGTCGGTGCCGCCCGGCATGCAGTACGGCACCACGTGCCCCTCGGGTGCGAACTCCTCGACGGCGGCCCGCATCCGCGCGTACGTCGGCGAGTCCACCGGCGCCTGCAGGGCCACTTCCCGGTGCTCGAACTCCCATTCCACGTCCGGGCCGGTGAGCAGGTCGAGGGTCTCCCTGAACTCGTCCTCGCCCCCGGGCAGGAACCGCCCGTCGACGCGGGCGACGGCCTCCCCCGGAATGACATTGATCTTGTAACCGGCGTCCAGCATCGTCGGGTTGGCGCTGTTGCGCACGGTCGCCTCGACCAGGGCGGCGGCCGGACCGAGCTTGTCCAGGAGCCGGTCGACGCCGCCGGGGCGGTCGAGGTCCGCGTCGACGCCGTACAGCGTGGCGAGGGCGGTGAGGGCCGCACGGACGGTCGGGGTGAGCCGCAGCGGCCACTCGTGCGCGCCGATGCGGGCGATGGCGGACGCCAGCCGGGTCACCGCGTTGGTCCGGTTCACCTTGGAGCCGTGGCCGGCCCGGCCGCGCGCGGTGAGCTTCAGCCAGCCGGTGCCCCGCTCCCCGGCCGCGATCGGGTAGATCCTGCGGCCCGCGCCGTCGTGGAAGGTGAACGCCCCCGACTCGCTGATGCCCTCGGTGCAGCCCTCGAAGAGTCCGGGGTGCGCGTCGGCGAGGAAGCCCGAGCCGTCGGCGGCGCTCGCCTCCTCGTCGGCGGTGAACGCGATCACCACGTCCCTGCGGGGCCGCACGCCGGTGCGCGCCCAGTGCCGGACGACCGCGAGGATCATCGCGTCCATGTTCTTCATGTCGACCGCGCCCCGGCCCCACACCACCCCGTCGCGGATCTCCCCGGAGAACGGGTGCACGGTCCAGTCCGCGGCCTGCGCGGGCACCACGTCCAGATGACCGTGGACGAGCAGCGCGTCCGCCGACGGGTCGGTGCCCTCGATCCGGGTCACCACGTTGGTCCGGCCCTCGGTGCGCTCCAGCAGGGTGGGCTCGGGGCCGGCCTCGGCCAGCAGCGCGGCGGCGTACTCGGCCGCGGGCCGCTCACGGCAGTCCCCGCCGCCGCGGTTGGTGGTGTCGATACGGATGAGGTCGGAGGTGAACCGGACGACCTCGTCCAGCGCCTGCCGCTCCGTGGACTCCGCCGTCTGCGGGAGCCGTGCCGACTCAGCCATATGTCTCCTCCACCGCGGCCGAGACGATCGTGGTGACCGCCTTGAACGTACGGATTCCCTCGTACATGGTCGGGCTGGTGTACGCGATCCTGCGTTCACCGGTACGGGTCACGCCCGGGACGACCGTCGCCGCCATCGCCAGGTGCTCGGCGTCGAACTCCAGCGCCACGGTGAACGGGCCGCCCCTGACCGGAGCGTGCCGCACGGCGAGCGAGGCGGCCTCCTCGGCCGCGGCGCGGATGTCGGCGGCCGTTCTCGCCGGGGTGCGGCACACCGCCGCGTACCGCGACACATGGTCCTTGACCGCGACTTTGAGCGCCTCGGGCGCATACCCCAGGGCGTCCTCGCACGCCACGTCGTCGCCGGTCACCAGCACCACCGGTACCCCGTACTCGGCCACGACATGCGCGTTGAGCAGTCCCTCGCTGGCCCGCTCCTCGTTCACCCAGACCCCGGTGATCGAGTTGGCCAGGTAGGTGTGGGCGAGGACGCCCTCCATGCCGGCGCCCGCGTGGTAGCCCACGAAGGCGATGCCGTCCACGTCGCCGTGCTGCACGCCCTCCACCATGGACAGGGCCTTGTGCCGCCCGGTGAGCATCTGCGCGCGCTCGTCCAGCTCCTCCAGCAGCAGATTGCGCATCGTCCAGTGCGCCTCGTTGATCAGCACCTCGTCGGCGCCGCCGTCCAGGAAACCGAGCACGGCGGCGTTCACGTCCGAGGTGAACATCGAACGGCACCGCTCCCACTGCGGTGTCCCCGGCAGGACGTCGGCCGGCCAGGTGACACCGGTGGCGCCCTCCATGTCGGCGCTGATGAGGATCTTCATGGCTCGAAACCGTACGCGTTCGCGCCGATCCGTGGCAGACCTGTGGATAACTCTCACCGTCACGGCCCACGGACGCCCCCGGGAGGGCCGCGGGGCCCCTTCCGGGGCCCCACGTCGTGTGCTTCCACACCGTGCGCTTCCTAAGCCGTGCGCCCCGCCACGTACCACCTCGACGGCAGTTCGATCCGGGTGCCGTCCGCCGTGTGCTCCGTGGTGATCAGCGGAAGCTCGCCCTGGGCGACGAGGGTCAGGCCGGCGGCCCGCAGGTACTCCGGGACCGCGGCGTCGCCGACCTCGCCCGGGGCGATCCCGTGACGCAGGACGGGGGCCAGTTTGGCCGGAGGGCCGCCCGGCCCCTGGGCGAGCCCCATCAGAACGGGTCGGGCGGCCTCGGCGAGTTCGACGAGACAGACCCGGCCCCGCTCGCCCAGCAGCGTGGCCACCGTGTCCGCGAAGCGCTGCCGGTCGTCGGGCTCGCACTGGTGGAGCACACCGCGTACGTAGACGTTGGCGTCGCCGAGGTCGGCGTGCAGGGCCTCGGTCTGTGTGCCGTCGGCCGCGTCCAGCGCGCGGTAGTCGGCCCGGCCGTCGGGGTCGGCGCGGCGGGCCAGGTCGACGGCGGCGGCGGAGAGGTCCACGCCGATCACCCGGGAGAAACGGTCGGCCAGGTAGCGGGTCTGTGTGCCGTTGCCGCAGCCGAGGTCGACGAGCGGCAGGTCCGGGGTGGTCAGATGGGGCTCGAACAGGGCGAGATGGACGGCGGCGGTCCGTTCGGGCCCGGCGTCCCAGAAGACCTCCCCCGGTCCGTCCGGGGCCTCCCGCCAGAACCCCTCCCAGGCTTCCCGGTACCGACTCGTCACGCTCATGCCCAACCCCCCGGAAACAGCGTCGCGGCCGCCGCCGCGGCGGCCCAGATCGGTCTACCGCGCCGGGAGCACGGCGGCAAGTGATCCGCACGGACCTTCACGCCGCGTCCCGGAGCCACGCTCCCCGCGTTCAGCGGCGTCTCGGCAGCGTCAGCTCGAACCACACCGTCTTGCCCGCGCCGGTCCGGGTGGTGCCCCACTCCCGGGCCAGGGTGGTCAGCACGCGCAGCCCCCGGCCGAACTCGTCCGTGGGCGCCGCGCTGAGCAGGGTCGGCAGGGTGGGGTCGTCGTCGTAGACCTCGCACTGCAGGGTGTCGCCGCGGACCAGGCGGAGATCGACACGGCGCCCGCGCGCGTGCCGGACGGCATTGGTGACGAGTTCGCCGACCAGGAGCGCGGTGGTGTCCGCGAGGGCGTCGAGGCCCCAGACGTAGAGCTGTTCACGGACGACGGCTCGGGCCCGGGCCGCCTCGACCGGGTCGCGGGTGAGGCGCCACTCGGCGACGTCCTCGGGCTCGATGCCGTTGAGCCGGGCCATCAGCAGGGCCACGTCGTCCTTGCGGCCGCCGCGTGTGTTGAGGGCGCGGATGATCGTGTCGCAGGCCTGGTCCATGGAGGCGGCCGGGTGGGCCGCGGACTCACAGAGGGTGGCGAGGCCGACACCGATGTCCTCGCCGCGCACCTCGACCAGTCCGTCGGTGCACATCACGAGCCGGTCGCCGGGCTCCACGCGCACGCGTACCGCCTCGAAGGGCACCCCTCCGACACCGATCGGGGCGCCCGTGGGCAGGTCGAGGAGTTCGCTGCGGCCGTCCGCCGCGCGGACCAGGACGGGCGGGATGTGCCCGGCGTTCGCCAGGTGCAACTCGCCCCCGATGGGGTCGTAGACGGCGTAGAGGCAGGTCGCGAGGTAGTGCTCGCCCAGGCGCTGGGCGAGGTCGTCGAGGTTGCGCAGCAGCTGCGCGGGCGGCAGGTCGAGGGCGGCCATGGTCTGCACGGCCGTGCGCAGCTGACCCATCATCGCGGCCGAGTTGAGGCCGTGCCCCATCACGTCGCCGACGACCAGGGCGGTGCGGCCGCCGGGCAGCTTCACCGAGTCGAACCAGTCGCCGCCGACCCTGCCGAGGAGGGTGCCCGGGAGGTAGCGGGTGGCGATGTCGCAGCCCGCCATGTGGGCCTCGATCTGCGGGAGCATGCTGTCCTGGAGCGTCTCGGCGACGTTCTCCTGGTAGGTGTACATGCGGGCGTTGTCGAGGACCAGGCCCGCGCGGGCGGCCAGTTCGGCGCCGGTGACGCGGTCCATGTCGTCGAAGACCTCGCGCTCCGGGTGGCGCAGCAGGATCATGAATCCGAGCACCACGTTGCGGGCCTTCAGGGGGACGACCAGCATGGAGCGGCCCGTGATCAGCGGCCGGATGTCGCGCTTGTCGAACTGCGCGGCGATCGCGTGCCCCATCTGCTCGCTGATCCGGGGCACGAGGACGGGTTCGCCGGTGGTCATGCACTGGAAGAACGGGGTGTGCGCCGGGAACGGCATGGCCTCGCCGACGGGGACGACGTCGTCCCAGCGGCCCGGCTCGTCGGTGTGCTCCAGGGCGACCCGGTGCCACATGGTCGTCGTGTCCGGCACACCGTCGGGGAACCCCTCGCCCGCGACGACCTGCTCGCGCAGATAGGTGCCGGCGACATCGGTGAAGCGGGGCACGACCGCCCGGCTGACCTCGACGATGGTCTGCGACAGGTCGAGGGAGGTGCCGATGCGTCCGCTGACCTCGTTGAGGAACTCCAGGCGTTCGCGTACGGCCGCGTATTCGAGGTCCTGCGCATCCTCCAGCGCCTCCGGGGGCACCGGAAGCCCCTCGGCGACGGCGCGCGCGGCCCGCTCACGGCGCGCCCGGCGCTCCGCGCGCCGGGGCACGCCCCAGTCGGGGGTGACGGGCACCCGGTCGTTCTGGCTGAACTCCAGTATCGGATAGCCGAGTTCGAGGATCTGGGCGACGATGCGGGCGCTTTCACCGACGCTCATGCTGGGCAGGATCTCGGGGAGCCTGCGGGCCAGTTCCTCGGCGCCGGGGAAGTCGGTGTGCAGGGCGAAGCCGGGCGCGATGCGCTCGACGGCGACGGCGGACCCGTCGTCGCGCCGGCGCAGTGCCTCGGCGTCGGCCGCGAGCACCAGGAGGCGCTCCCGGCCGGGACCGACCAGCGGGTAGGCCCACCACAGGACGTCCGTCCGGTCGCGGCCGGGCACGGTGAGCCGGGCGCGGCCGGCCGCCGGGTAGGCGAGGTGCCCGTCGAGGGAGGTCTCCAGGTCGTGGCCGAGCGCGTCGTACGCGCCGCCGTACGCCCCGTGGGGTGGGGCGAGGTCCTCGTCCGGGAGGGCGCCGGCGACGGGCAGCAGGTCCAGGGCGGGCCGGCCGGTCGCCTCCTCCCTGGTGGTGCCGAAGAGCCGGCGTGCGCCGGTGCTCCAGTGCGATACGAGGCCGGCGCGGTCCACGACGACCACGGCCAGGGGGATACGGCCGACCGCGGCCCCCTCCGCCGTGCCGTCACCGGCTCCGAGGCCGGTAGTCGCGCCCGTGTCGGTGCCACGGTCCATGGCCAAGGCCCTCTCTCCCCACGGCTCCCAAGATCTGCGCCGCCCCCACTACCGTACGGCCGCGTAGCGTCGCGATGTGTGGCAATACGCGAATTGCTCCCCGGGAGCCTCCGGCGCACGCGCAGGCCACACGGGCGGCGCGCGATCATGCGCACGCCCCCCACTCAGTCCGCGTGTCCCAGCCGCACGTCCTGTTCGGTCCCGTCGCCGTCGACCTGGAGCACCGTCGCGACGGGGGGATACCCGGTGGCGATGACGGTGTACTCACCGGCGGCGAGGTCGGCGAACCGGAACGTTCCGTCGACGCCGGTGGTGATCGTGCCGACGACGTCCCCGGCGGCGTCCAGGAGCGTCACGCGCGCGTCCTCCACCGGCCGCCCGCTCCCGGCGCGGACCGTGCCGAGCAGTACGGCGCCCCCGGCCAGTTCGACGTCCAGGCGGGTCTCGCGGGCGGCCCGGACGGTGACCGGGAGCGCGGCCGGGCGGTGGGAGTGGGCGCTCACGGCGAGGATGTAGTCGCCGGCCGCCAGCTCGGTGACCAGATAGTCGCCCTGCTGCCCGCTGCGGGTGGTCACGACGACCTCGCCGCGCGCGTCGGTGAGCGTGACGGTCGCCTCGCCCACCGCCCGCCCGTCCGCCGTCCGTACGGTCCCGGCCAGGCGTCCCGCGCCGCCGAGGACGATGTCCACCTCGACGGGCCCCTCCCCGACGGTGACGCTCACGGCCTGCGGCCGGTGACCGCCGGCGGCCGCGATCAGCACGTACGCCCCCGGCCCGGGGGTCGACAGCGCGTACCGCCCGTCCTCGCCGCTGCCGCCCCGCCCGGTCTGCCGGCCGCCGGAGTCGATCAGGGTGAGGGCGGCGCGGGGCACGACGGTGCCGTCGGACTGCTGGACCGTACCGAGGACGGGGACGCCGGCCTCGTGGGGAGCACGGGCCTGCGGCACCCGGGCGGCGGGCCCGGCGGGCACCTCGTCGCAGGGCGGCGGGGTCCGCTCCCCGAGGAAGCAGGCCACGAAGGCCCCGAGGGCGAGCACCGGCGTGAGGTACAGGAAGAGCCCCGGCAAAGCCTCCGCGTAGGCGGCGACGTAGGTGTCGCGCAGCGGGTCGGGCAGGGCGTGGACGAGATCCGGGGTCAGGGAGCCGGGGTCGGGGAGCACGGCCCCCGCGCGCTCGGGAAGACGGTCGGCGAGGCGGGCGGTGAGGAGCGCGCCGACGGCGGCCGCCCCGACGGCGCCGCCGAGCTGCCGGAAGCAGTCGCCGGCGGCGGTGGCGGTCCCGGTGTCGGCGGGGCGTACGGAGTTCTGCACCGCGAGGACCAGGACCGGCATCACCATGCCGATGCCGGCGCCGAGGACGGCCGTCCGGATGCCGAACTGCAGCGGGGGCGTGTCCGTCTGCAGGCGGGACAGCAGCCAGACGCCGAGAGCGGCCAGGGCGGCGCCGAGGACCGGGTACGTCCGGTAGTGGCCGGTGCGGGCGATGAGCCGGCCGCAGACGACGGACGTGCCGACGATGCCGGCCGTCATCGGCAGCATGAGCAGCCCGGACGCGGTGGCGGAGATCCCGCCGACCATCCGCAGCTGGTTCGGCAGGTAGGTGGCGGTGCCGAACAGCGCGACACCGACGGTGGCCCCCACGAGGCCGCTCACCAGGAAGACCGGGTCCCGGAGCAGCCGCAGGGGCAGCAGGGGCTGGACCGCGAACCGCTCGACGACGAGGAGCAGCGCGGCCGCCAGGACCGCGCCGGCGGCGAGAACGAGGACCGGCCGCGAGTTCCAGGCGTGGACGGAGCCGGCCCGGCCGGCCAGCAGCACCAGGCAGGCCGAGACGGCGGCGAGCAGCAGGGTTCCCAGGACGTCGAGACGCCCCCGCGCGGTGGTCCTCCGCGGTCGCAGCGCGAAGGTGACGACGGCCAGGGCCAGGAGCCCGCAGGGCACGTTGACGTAGAAGCACCAGCGCCAGGAGAGGTGGTCGGTGAGCCAGCCGCCCAGGAGCGGACCGGTGACGGAGGCGAGCCCGAACACGGCCCCGACGACGCCCAGATGGCGGCCGCGGCGCCACGCCGGCACGAGGTCGGCGACGATCGCCTGGACACCGATCATGAGGCCGCCCGCGCCGACTCCCTGGAGCGCGCGGAACACGATGAACTGGTCCATGGTCCGGGCGAGTCCGGCCAGGGCGGAGCCGGCCACGAAGAGCACCAGCGCGCACTGGAACACGCCCTTGGGGCCGCGCAGTTCGCTCAGCCGGGAGTGGACGGGAAGGGTGACGGCGGCGGTGAGGAGGTAGGCGGTGATCGCCCAGGACATCCGGTCGACGCCGCGCAGCTCGCCGACGATCTCGGGGAGGGCGGTGGCGACGGCCATCTGCTCCAGCGCGGCCAGGAGCAGGACGAGGAGGAGGGCGGAGAAGACCAGCCGGACCCGGTGCGGGCCGTGCGGGGGAGGTCCGTCCGCCGGTGGCGGTGTCGCGGGTGTGGTGGCCGGTTCGTCCTTCACCAGTGTGGTCGGGCCCATGCGTACCGCTCCCCTCGTCGCACTTACCGCACATTTCCCGCGATAAGCGGGAACTGTCGGCAAGTGCGACGAGTTACGGCATTCCGGCGCACGTCACGGAGATCCACCCGAACCGGTGAGGACGGCAACGCGCCCCCAGGACGCGCCCGTTGAGCCGGGCGGCACGACCGCCGGCCCCGCTGCTTACTTCTCCACCTCGGCGGCGAGGTTGGCGAGCAGGGCGTCGTAGATCCGGGCGAGGCCCTTGGGGGCGAAGGTCTTCTCGAAGAAGCCGCCGATGCCGCCGGCGCCCTGCCAGGTGGTGGTGACGACGACGCGGGAGCTGCCCTCGCCGGCCGGGGTGACCCGCCAGACGGTGACCATGGAGGAGTTGCGGTCCTTCTCGACGAGTTCACCGTCGGAGGGCTCGGTGACCTCCAGCAGGCAGTCACGGACACGCTTGCTGGTGGCCTGGAGCTTCCAGTGGACGAGGGTGCCCTCGCCGTCGCCGCCCTCGCGCACCTCGTACTCGCTGAAGTGCTGCGGCATCAGCTTCTCGCGCGCGCCGTTGTACTCGGCCAGGGTGTCGAACACCGTCTCCGCGTCCGCCGCTACGACTCGTTCGGTCGTGGCCTCGACCTGCGCCATTGCACTTCCTCCAGCACTTGGTAACTCGGGGATGTGCGGAAAGCCAACCACCCCACGGCCGGAGGGCCCAAATCGGGGTGCCCCCGAGGGCCGCGGCGGCCTGCCCCGAAGACCCCCGACGAGACCTCCACACGATGTTCGAAAACCAGTTCGCACGATCAAGAGAACATGTGTTCTATTCTGGGGGCAGAGCGACCGAGGAGGCGTCCATGCGCTGGGACCATCTGGCCGAGAACCCCGCCACGGCCCGGGACGCCGCACTGTTCGGCGCGGACCTGGTGACGAGCCGCACCTTCGACACCCCCGAGTTCCGCGGCATGACCTTCCACGAGGTCCGGGCGCGGACGATCGTGAACCGGGTGCCGGGAGCCTCCCGCATGCCGTTCGAATGGACGGTGAACCCCTACCGGGGCTGCGCGCACGCGTGCGTCTACTGCTTCGCCCGCAAGACCCACAGCTACCTGGACCTGGACACGGGCCTCGACTTCGACTCGCAGATCGTCGTCAAGGTCAACGCGCCCGACCTGCTGCGCCGGCAGCTGGCCTCACCGCGCTGGCACGGCGAGCACATCGCGATGGGCACCAACGTCGACTGCTACCAGCGCGCGGAGGGCCGTTACCGTCTGATGCCGGGCATCATCGCGGCCCTGCGCGACCACGCGAACCCCTTCTCGATCCTCACCAAGGGCACGCTGATCCTGCGCGACCTGGACCTGATCCGGCAGGCGGCGGAGGTCACCGAGGTCGGCCTGTCGGTCTCCGTCGGCTTCACGGACCACGAGCTGTGGCGCACGGTCGAGCCGGGCACGCCCGCTCCCGAGCGCCGGCTGGACGTCGTCCGCGCCTTCGCCGAACTGGGGATCGGCTGCGGGGTGCTGATGGCCCCCGTGCTGCCCTTCCTCAGCGACCACCCCGACCGGCTGCGCGAGACCGTGCGGGCCGTCGCGGCCTCCGGCGCCGGCTCCGTGACCCCGCTGGTGCTGCATCTGCGGCCCGGCGCACGCGAGTGGTACATGGCCTGGCTGGCCCGCCACCACCCCCGTCTCGTACGGCGTTACGAGCTGCTGTACGCGGAGGGCGCCTATGCGCCGAAGTGGTACCAGCGGCAGATCACCCGTCAGGTCCACGAGCTGGCCGAGGAGTACGGCATGGGCCCGCGGCGCGCGCAGCCGCCGCGACGGCTGCCCGTGCGCGAACGCCCCGCGCCGGAGCCGGCCCCGCCCACGGAGCCGACCCAGCTGACCCTGCTCTGAATCCCTCTCCGGAGCATCCGGGCGCTTCTGCCGCCCGAACGGGTCAAGTGTCGGCCGAACGCGTTCTTCGCGGGGCCCGGTTCGGGACGATGCGACGAAGGCCGTGGCGTGCACGGCCCGCAATCCTCCGTCCCTGGGAGGCCTGACGATGAAGAAACGCACAGCTGCTCTGTGCGGTGCCGTCGCCGTGCTGGCCGGAATGGTCACCGCGGTCCCGGCCGGCGCGAGCGGCGCTTCCGCCGCCGCCCCGACGGCGAAGCCGGCCTGGAAGAAGTGCGCCACCGCCGACTACCCGAAGCTCCAGTGCGCCTCCCTGAAGGTGCCGCTGGACCACGGGAAGCCGAACGGCAGAAAGATCACCATCGCCCTCTCCCGCGTCCCGCACACCGCGAAGACGTACCAGGGCCCCCTGCTGGTCAATCCGGGCGGGCCCGGCGGCAGCGGCCTCACCCTCGCCGGCTTCGTGGCGTCCTCGCTGCCGAAGAAGGTGGCGGCGCAGTACGACGTCATCGGCTTCGACCCGCGCGGCGTCGGCGCGAGCAAGCCCGCGCTGAACTGCCGTCCGGGCCACTTCGCCGCGGTGCGCCCCGACTCGGTGCCGAGCACCCCGAAGGCCGAGCGGGCCAACCTCGCGCGGGCCAGGGCGTTCGCCGAGGCGTGCGCCGAGAAGCACGCGGACGTGCTGCCGTACATCGACACGGTCAGCGCGGTGAAGGACATGGACCTCGTCCGCGCGGCCCTGGGCGCCAAGAAGATCAACTACTTCGGGTACTCGTACGGCACCTACCTGGGCGCCGTGTACGCCAAGCTCTTCCCCCACCGCGTACGGCGCGCGGTGCTGGACTCCGTCGTGGACCCCACGGAGGTCTGGTACGAGGGCAACCTCCGGCAGGACCTGGCGTTCAACGACCGCCACCGGGCCCTGATGGCCTGGATCGCCCGCCACGACGGGACGTACAAGCTCGGCAAGGATCCGGAGAAGATCGAGGCCAAGTGGTACGCGATGCGGTCGGCGCTGGCCGCGCGTCCCGCGGACGGCCGGGTGGGCGCCTCCGAGCTGGAGGACACGTTCATGCCCGGCGGCTACTACAACGGCTACTGGCCCTATCTCGCCGAGGCGTTCGCCGCCTTCGTGAACAAGAAGAACGACGATCCGCTGGTCGAGGCGTACGAGAACTTCGGCGCCGTCGACGCGTCCGGCGACAACGGCTACAGCGTCTACGCCTCGGTGCAGTGCCGTGACGCGCACTGGACCCGCGACTGGAACGAGTGGCGCGAGGACAACTGGGCGATGTACGAGAAGGCGCCGTTCATGACCTGGAACAACGCCTGGTACAACGCGCCCTGCGCGTTCTGGCCCGCCGCGTCCCTGGACCCCGTGGACGTCTCCAACACCGCGCTGCCGCCGGTCCTGATCTTCCAGGCGACCGACGACGCGGCCACCCCGTACGAGGGCGGGGCCGTCACCCACCAGTTGCTGCGCGGGTCCAGCCTGGTCGTCGAGCAGGGCGGCGGGAACCACGGCATCTCGCTGAGCGGCAACGCCTGTCTGGACAAGCACCTGACGGCCTATCTGACCGACGGCAGGGTGCCGCGCGGGCAGGGCGAGACCGACGCCACCTGCAAGAAGCTCGCCGACCCCAAGCCCCTGAAGAACAAGGCCGCGTCCGCCTCCTCCCGGGGTTCGACCCTGCACGGCCTGCTGGGCTTCCGCGGCTGAGCCCGGCCGCGGGGGCCCCGGAAAACCACGGGACTCCCGCGGCCGCCCGGTCTAGGGTGCCGCCATGAACGGCACCCCCACCGGCCTCCCGGCACCGCGCGTCCGCCGGATGACACCGTCCGACTGCCGCCCCGTGGCCGAGATCCGCGTGGGCGGCTGGCGCAGCGCCTACGCCGGTCTCGTCCCGCGGTCGTACCTCGACGCGATGGACGTGGAGGAGGACGCCGAGAACCGCCGCCGGATGCTGGCGAAGGCCGGCAACCCCGTGGTGAACCTGGTCGCCGAGCGGGCCGGGGAGATCGTCGGCTGGGCGGCGTACGGCCCCTGCCGCGACGGGGAGGTCCGCACCGGGGGCGCCGAGTTGTACGCGCTGTACACCCGGCCGGGGCATCTGGGCACCGGAGTGGGCACCGCGCTGCTGCGCGAGTCCGCCGGGCGCTGCGCGGCGGCCGGTCACCGCTCGCTGTTCCTGTGGGTGCTGAAGGACAACGCGCGCGCCCGCCGCTTCTACGCCCGCCACGGTTTCACCGCGGACGGAGCCGAGGAGCCGTTCGAGGCCGACGGGACCGAGGTGCCGGAGGTCCGCTACGTGCGGGGACTCGGCGCCGCCGGGACCTGAGCCCTCAGCGCTGCCCGGGGATGCGCGCCAGCGCCCGCACCGCCGCCTCCGCGAGCCTGGGGTGCGCGAGGGCCTCGTTCAGTACGGGCCGGGCGCGGGTGTCCCCGAGGGCGCCCAGCCCCTCCACGCACGCGAGCGCGACCCGGCGGTAGGGGTCGTGCGGTCCCAGACGGCGCCGGAGCGTGGTGATCAGCGCCGGGACGGACTCGGGGGCGCGGAGTTCGGTGAGCAGGCGCACCGGGTGCAGGGCGTAGGCGACCCGGAGTTCGTTGGTGGCGAGGGCGGCCGCCGCGCGCGCGGTGCGCGGGTCCCCGAGGCGCGCCAGCGCGTAGGCCGCGGAGGCGCAGCGCGGTGGATCGCGGTGGTTGAGCAGGAGGACGAGGGACTCGAAGGCCCGGCGGTCCCCCGCGAGACCCAGCCGGAACGCGGCCAACTCCCGCGCCCAGAGCGGCTGCCCCTGCTCGACGAGCACGCCCGCCAGTTCGTCCCTGTTCGCCGTCAGGACGAGCCGTTCGTACCCCGCCGCGCCGCCCGACTCGCTCCGCACACGCTCCGTGAGTGATCGCAACTCCTCGTCCATGCCGTCGAGCGTACGGGCGCGGGGCGCACTTGGGGGACGTACGTCACAAACACGAGGGCTGGCGCGCTCGTTACCCACCGGTTAAGCTCAGACGAGCGAGTTACCCACTCGTGTTCGCTCCCGACGGTTTGGTGACGCAGCCGTCGTGAGCCCAGTCGGTTCGGTACCCGGAGTGTTCGGTACCGGAGTACCAGTACGGCTCGGCCTCGGGACAGGGCCGGTCGGTTCAGCCGTTCCCCCGGGCGTGTGCACGCCCGCGGCGACGGCACCGGGCGTGTGCGTTCATCAGCCCGGCACCACCCGCACCCGCACGCCACGCGCCGTTCGCGCGCTCTTCGCGTACCCGCGGCGTTTCCCTCAGTCGTCACCACATCCTGGAGTCCCGCGATGGCCACTCCCCTTTCCGACTCGTCGCTGTCCCCGCAGTCCCCGTTCCGGACGATCGCCGTGGTCGGCCTCGGCACCATGGGCACCGGTATCGCCGAGGTGCTGGCCCGGGCCGGCCGCGAGGTCGTCGGCATCGACATCAGCGAGGCCGCGGCCTCCCGAGCCGTCACCGGCCTGGAGGCCGCCACCGAGCGCGCCGTGGCCCGCGGGCGCCTCACCGAGCAGGAGCGCGGCGAGGCCCTCGCCCGCTTCCGCACCTTCACCGACCTCCGGGCGGCGGCCGACGCCGACCTGGTGATCGAGGTGGTCCCGGAGTCGTACGAGATCAAGCAGCAGGTCTTCCGCGAGCTGGACGCGATCGTCCGCCCCGACGCCGTCCTCGCCACCGGCACCAACGCCCTGTCGGTGACGCGGCTGGCGGCCGAGTCGGCGCGTCCGGAGCGGGTGCTCGGGCTGCACTTCTTCAACCCGGCGCCGGCGATGAAGCTGGTCGAGGTCGTCTCCTCGGTGCTGACCGCGCCCCGGGCCGTCGCCCGGGTCACGGATCTCGCCCTGGACCTCGGCAAGGAGCCCGTCGCGGTCGGCGACCGCCCCGGATTCGTCGCCGACGGACTGCTGTTCGGCTACCTCAACCAGGCCGCCGCGATGTACGAGGCGAGGTACGCCTCCCGCGAGGACATCGACGCGGCGATGCGGCTGGGCTGCGGTCTGCCGATGGGCCCGCTGGCGCTGCTGGACATGATCGGCGTCGACACCGCGCGCACCGTCCTGGAGGCCATGTACGCGGCCTCGCACGACCGGCTGCACGCGCCGGCGCCCATCCTGAGGCAGCTCAGCGAGGCGGGTCTGACCGGCCGCAAGTCGGGCCGCGGTTTCTACACCTACGAGGCCCCCGGCTCGGCCACCGTCGTGCCGGACGCGCTGACGCCGTCGGACGGGACCGCCGCGGGCGCCGGGCGCACCGTCCGCTCGGTGGGTGTCGCGGGATCCGGGACCATGGCGTCCGGGATCGCCGAGGTGTTCGCGAAGTCCGGGTACGCGGTCGTGCTGGCCGCCCGCACCGAGGAGAAGGCGCAGGCCGCGAAGGCCCGTATCGGCAAGTCCCTCGCGCGCTCCGTCGACAAGGGGCGGATGACGGTCGAGGCGGCCGCCGAGACCCTGGACCGGATCACCCCGGCCGGCTCCTACGACGCCTTCGCGGACGTCGATCTGGCGCTGGAGGCCGTGGCCGAGGACCTGGAGGTCAAGCGGCAGCTGTTCGCGGCCTTCGACAAGGTCTGCAAGCCGGGCGCGATCCTCGCCACCACCACCTCCTCGCTGCCCGTCGTCGCCTGCGCCCGCGCCACCTCGCGCCCGCAGGACGTGATCGGGATGCACTTCTTCAACCCGGCGCCGGCGATGAAGCTGGTCGAGGTGGTCCGTACCGTCCTGACCGCCGACGACGTCCACGCCACCGTCCGCGAGGTGTGCGCGAAGGTCCGCAAGCACCCGGTGGACTGCGGCGACCGGGCCGGTTTCATCGTGAACGCGCTGCTGTTCCCGTACCTGAACAACGCGGTCAAGATGGTCCAGGAGCACTACGCGACGCTGGACGACATCGACGCGGCCATGAAGCTGGGCGGCGGCTACCCGATGGGCCCGTTCGAGCTGCTCGACGTGGTCGGGCTGGACGTCTCACTGGCCATCGAGAAGGTCCTGCACCGCGAGTTCCGCGACCCGGGGCTGGCCCCGGCGCCGCTGCTGGAGCACCTGGTGGCCGCGGGCTGCCTCGGCCGCAAGACGGGCCGCGGCTTCCGCGAATATGCCAAGCGCTGAGCGGGCGGACGACGGGCCCGGAGCGACCCCGGGCCCGGTGTCCCCGCCGGGCCCGGCCGCGAGGTGGGACCGGGCGGACCGCGCGCCGGCGGGCACGGACTGGGGCGGGCTGCTCGGCCCGGGCAGCCGCCCCCCGTACGCCCGTTACGCCGCCCCCGCGGCCGGCCGGTCCTGCGCCCCGCCCTCCGCGGACCCGGCCGCTCCCCCGTCCGAGCAGGGCGGGGGGATGGCCGGACACGCGCACTCTCCTGCGGGGATGCAGTACGTTCGGGGCATGTCCCAGCCCGCCAGGTCCTCACGTACGCCAGCTGCGCCCGACGCTCCGGAGAGCGCCGCGGGAAGCCGTGCCGCCGCCCAACGCCTCAAGATGCGCCGGGAACTGGCGGCCGCGGCCATGGAGCTGTTCTCGACCAAGGGGTACGAGGCGACCACCGTCGACGAGATCGCCGCGGCGGCCGGGGTCGCCCGGCGCACGTTCTTCCGCCACTTCCGTTCCAAGGAGGAGGCGATCTTCCCGGACCACGACGACACCCTGATCCGGGCGGAGGCGGTGCTCAACGCGGCACCCCAGCACGAGCACCCGCTCGACACGGTGTGCCGCGGCATCAAGGAAGTCATGAAGATGTACGCGGCCCGGCCGGAGATCTCGGTCGCCCGCTACAAGCTGACCCGCGAGGTGCCCACCCTGCGGGAGGCGGAGATCGCCTCCGTGGCCCGCTACGAGCGCCTGTTCACCCGTTATCTGCTGGGCCACTTCGACGAGAACGCCCACCACGACGCCGGCAACGACGATCCGCTGCTCGCCGAGGTGGCCGCGTCGGCGGTCGTCACCGCGCACAACCACGTGCTGCGCCGCTGGCTCCGGTCCGGCGGACAGGGCGACGTGGAGGCACAGCTCGACCACGCCTTCGCCATCGTGCGCAGGACGTTCGGCACGGGCATCGGCGCCGGCCGCACCCTGGCACCCGAGCCGGCCGCCGCGACGGCCTCCACCCACGGCGAGGTCCTGGTGACGGTCGCCCGCACCGACGCCCCCCTCGACGAGGTCATGCGCACCATCGAAGAGGCACTCCGCGACCGCTGAACCCGATCCGGCACCACGTTCTACTCATCGGTAACTGTGAGGACGGCCACCCTGCGGGGTGGCCGTTTTGCCATGTCAGAGGCCCTTTTAGGCCCTTGTCTGATCGATCATCGCTCACGTGTTACGTAAAGATTTCACCTGAGCGAACTTTCTGGCACTCGGTGCCTTGCGGGGTGACACGGCGTGCCATACGTTGAAGGAGTCCGGGCGGCCGGCGGGCAGAGAACTCCCGTTCGCCGGCTGTCCCCGCAGACCACGGTCCGCGCGCCCGGACGCCTGCGTCACAGGCACCCTTCCGCGCCACAAAGCGCCGCCACAGCACCACCTCCGCCGGACCGACGGCACCCAGCCCACCAGTTCAGCACCCGACGTAACCCTCAGCAGCGTCTTCCCTCAGGACGCTCGTCGCCGGAGGCACCACCGTGAAGGAAATCCTGGACGCGATCCAGTCGCCGGAGTCCACGTCCGCCGACTTCGCCGCCCTGCCGCTCCCCGAGTCGTACCGCGCGATCACCGTGCACAAGGACGAGACGGAGATGTTCGCGGGGCTCACCACCCGTGACAAGGACCCCCGCAAGTCGATCCACCTCGACGAGGTCCCGGTCCCCGAACTCGGCCCGGGCGAGGCCCTGGTGGCCGTCATGGCCTCCTCGGTCAACTACAACTCCGTGTGGACCTCGATCTTCGAGCCGCTGTCCACCTTCGGCTTCCTGGAGCGCTACGGACGGCTCTCGGAGCTGACCAAGCGCCACGACCTGCCGTACCACATCATCGGCTCCGACCTCGCGGGCGTCGTCCTGCGCACCGGCCCCGGCGTCAACGCCTGGAAGCCCGGGGACGAGGTCGTCGCGCACTGCCTCTCCGTGGAGATGGAGTCGTCCGACGGCCACAACGACACGATGCTCGACCCCGAGCAGCGGATCTGGGGCTTCGAGACCAACTTCGGCGGCCTCGCCGAGATCGCGCTCGTCAAGTCCAACCAGCTGATGCCGAAGCCGGACCACCTCAGCTGGGAGGAGGCCGCCGCCCCGGGCCTGGTGAACTCCACCGCCTACCGGCAGCTCGTCTCCCGCAACGGCGCCGGCATGAAGCAGGGCGACAACGTGCTCATCTGGGGCGCCAGCGGCGGCCTCGGCAGCTACGCCACCCAGTTCGCGCTGGCGGGCGGCGCCAACCCGATCTGTGTCGTCTCCAGCGAGCAGAAGGCGGACATCTGCCGCTCGATGGGCGCCGACGCGATCATCGACCGCACCGCCGAGGACTACAAGTTCTGGAAGGACGAGCAGACCCAGGACCCCAAGGAGTGGAAGCGCTTCGGCAAGCGCATCCGCGAGCTGACCGGCGGCGAGGACATCGACATCGTCTTCGAGCACCCCGGCCGCGAGACCTTCGGCGCGAGCGTCTTCGTCACCCGCAAGGGCGGCACCATCACCACCTGCGCCTCGACCTCGGGCTACATGCACGAGTACGACAACCGCTACCTGTGGATGTCGCTGAAGCGGATCATCGGCTCGCACTTCGCGAACTACCGCGAGGCGTGGGAGGCCAACCGCCTCATCGCCAAGGGCAAGATCCACCCGACACTGTCGAAGGTCTACTCCCTGGAAGACACCGGACAGGCCGCGTACGACGTGCACCGCAACCTCCACCAGGGCAAGGTCGGCGTCCTGGCGCTGGCACCCGAGGAGGGCCTGGGCGTGCGCGACCACGCCAAGCGCGCCCGGCACATCGACGCCATCAACCGCTTCCGGAACATCTGAGGTCCACGATGAGCGAGCGTCAGCCCGCCGAGGGCGGGCAAGCCAAGGACCGGCCGTGGCTCATGCGCACCTACGCCGGGCACTCCACGGCCGAGGCGTCCAACGAGCTGTACCGGCGCAACCTCGCCAAGGGGCAGACGGGTCTGTCGGTCGCCTTCGACCTGCCGACCCAGACCGGCTACGACTCCGACCACATCCTCGCCCGCGGCGAGGTCGGCCGGGTCGGCGTCCCGGTGGCCCATCTCGGTGACATGCGCAGGCTGTTCCAGGACATCCCCCTGGAGCAGATGAACACCTCGATGACCATCAACGCCACCGCCATGTGGCTGCTGGCGCTCTACCAGGTCGTCGCCGAGGAGCAGGGTGCGGACATCACCCGGCTCCAGGGCACGACGCAGAACGACATCGTCAAGGAGTACCTGTCGCGGGGCACGCACGTGTTCCCGCCGGGACCCTCGCTCCGGCTGACGACGGACATGATCGCGTACACGGTCTCCCACATACCGAAGTGGAACCCGATCAACATCTGCAGCTACCACCTGCAGGAGGCCGGGGCCACGCCGGTGCAGGAGATCGCGTACGCGATGTCCACCGCGATCGCCGTGCTGGACGCCGTGCGCGACTCCGGGCAGGTCCCGGCCGAGAAGTTCGGTGACGTCGTCGCCCGTATCTCCTTCTTCGTGAACGCGGGCGTCCGCTTCGTCGAGGAGATGTGCAAGATGCGGGCGTTCGGCCGCATCTGGGACCGGATCGCCCGCGAGCGGTACGGCATCGAGAACCCCAAGCAGCGGCGCTTCCGGTACGGCGTCCAGGTCAACTCCCTCGGACTGACCGAGGCGCAGCCGGAGAACAACGTCCAGCGGATCGTGCTGGAGATGCTGGCCGTGACGCTCTCCAAGGACGCGCGGGCCAGGGCGGTGCAGCTGCCGGCCTGGAACGAGGCCCTGGGTCTGCCCCGGCCCTGGGACCAGCAGTGGTCGCTGCGGATCCAGCAGGTGCTCGCGCACGAGAGCGATCTGCTGGAGTACGAGGACATCTTCGAGGGCTCGCACGTCATCGAGGCGAAGGTCGCCGAGCTGGTCGAGCGGTCCTTCGCCGAGATCGAGCGGATCCAGGAGATGGGCGGCGCGATGGCCGCCGTCGAGTCCGGCTACCTGAAGTCGCAGCTGGTCTCCTCGCACGCCGAGCGCCGGGCCCGGATCGAGTCCGGTCAGGAGAAGATCGTCGGCGTCAACATCTACGAGTCGACCGAGCCGAACCCGCTGACCGCCGACCTGGACGCGGCGATCCAGACGGTCGACCCGGCCGTCGAGGCGCGGGTGATCACGTCCCTGCAGCACTGGCGCGACACGCGCTACCAGCCGCCCTTCAACCACCCGCGCCCGTGCAAGGCGCTGGAGCGGCTCAAGGAGGCCGCGAAGGGCACGGACAACCTCATGGAGGCCACCCTGGAGTGCGCCCGCGCCGGGGTCACGACCGGCGAGTGGGCCGGGGCCCTCCGTGAGGTGTTCGGGGAGTTCCGGGCGCCGACCGGGGTCTCGTCGGCGCCGGTGGCCGTTCCGGCCGAGGCGGGCTCGGCCATGTCGGAGGTCCGCCGCAAGGTGGAGCTGACGGCGAAGGACCTGGGCGTGGGCAAGCTCCGCTTCCTGGTCGGCAAGCCGGGTCTGGACGGGCACTCCAACGGGGCCGAGCAGATCGCCGTGCGGGCCCGTGACGCCGGCTTCGAGGTGGTCTACCAGGGCATCCGGCTCACCCCGGAGCAGATCGTGGACGCCGCCCTCGCCGAGGACGTGCACGCGGTCGGTCTGTCCATCCTCTCCGGCTCGCACGCCCAGCTGGTCCCGGACGTGCTGGACCGGCTGCGGGAGGCGGGCGCCCCCGACATCCCGGTGATCGCCGGGGGGATCATCCCCAACGCGGACGCCGCACAGCTCAGGGCCGCCGGAGTGGCCGCCGTGTTCACCCCGAAGGACTTCGACATCACCGGGATCATCGGCCGTATCGTCGACGAGATCCGCAAGGCCAACAAGCTCGACTCCCTCATCAGCACGGAGGTCCCCGCATGACCAGCCCTGTCCCCCAGGTGAACCGCCTTCGCCCGCGGCGCTCCTGCCTCGCGGTGCCGGGAAGCAACCCCCGCTTCCTGGAGAAGGCCCAGGGCCTCCCCGCCGACCAGGTCTTCCTCGACCTGGAGGACGCCTGCGCGCCCCTCGCCAAGCCCGAGGCGCGGCACACCATCGTCAAGTTCCTCAACGAGGGCGACTGGACCGGCAAGACCCGGGTCGTGCGGGTCAACGACTGGACGACGGAGTGGACGTACCGCGACGTCGTGACCGTCGTCGAGGGCGCCGGTCAGAACCTCGACTGCATCATGCTGCCGAAGGTGCAGACGGCCCAGCAGGTCGTCGCCCTGGACCTGCTGCTGACGCAGATCGAGAAGACGATGGGCTTCGAGGTCGGCCGGATCGGCATCGAGGCGCAGATCGAGAACGCGCAGGGCCTGAACAACGTCAACGAGATCGCGACGGCCTCCCAGCGCGTGGAGACGATCATCTTCGGCCCGGCCGACTTCATGGCGTCGATCAACATGAAGTCGCTGGTCGTGGGCGAGCAGCCGCCCGGCTACCCGGCGGACGCGTACCACTACATCCTGATGAAGATCCTGATGGCCGCCCGCGCCAACGACCTCCAGGCGATCGACGGCCCCTACCTGCAGATCCGCAACGTCGACGGCTACCGCGAGGTCGCGCGGCGCGCCGCCGCGCTCGGCTTCGACGGCAAGTGGGTGCTGCACCCCGGCCAGGTCGAGGCGTCCAACGAGATCTTCTCGCCCTCGCAGGAGGACTTCGACCACGCCGAGCTGATCCTCGACGCGTACGACTGGTGCACGTCCGAGGCCGGCGGCAAGAAGGGCTCGGCGATGCTCGGCGACGAGATGATCGACGAGGCCAGCCGCAAGATGGCGCTGGTGATCTCCGGCAAGGGGCGGGCCGCCGGGATGACCCGGACGTCGAAGTTCGAGATCCCGGAGGGCTGAGCGCGATGCAGTTCGGACGCACCTACGAGGAGTTCGAGGTCGGGGCGGTCTACAAGCACTGGCCCGGGAAGACGGTCACGGAGTACGACGACCACCTCTTCTGCCTCCTCACCATGAACCACCACCCGCTCCACATGGACGTGAACTACGCCGAGAGGACGACGGACTTCGGCAAGAACGTCGTGGTCGGGAACTACATCTACTCGCTGCTGCTGGGCATGTCCGTGCCGGACGTCTCCGGCAAGGCGATCGCCAACCTGGAGATCGAGTCGCTGAAGCACGTGGCGCCGACCTTCCACGGCGACACGCTCTACGGCCAGACGACCGTCCTCGACAAGTGGCCGTCCAAGTCCAAGAACGACCGCGGCATCGTGTACGTGGAGACCAAGGGCTACAAGCAGGACGGCACGCTGGTCTGCGTGTTCCGTCGCAAGGTCATGGTGCCCACCGAGACCTACATCAAGGAGCGCGGCGGCGAACAGCCGGGCCGCCCGGAACTTCAGGAGGGCTGAGCCCGATGGCACGCCTCGCCCAGACCGCCGGTCTGACCGACATCCAGCAGGAGATCCTCTCCACCGTCCGTGACTTCGTGGACAAGGAGATCATCCCGGTCGCGACCGAGCTGGAGCACCGGGACGAATACCCGCAGCAGATCGTCGACGGGCTCAAGGAGCTGGGCCTGTTCGGCCTGATGATCCCCGAGGAGTACGGCGGTCTGGGCGAGTCCCTCCTCACCTACGCGCTGTGCGTGGAGGAGATCGCCCGCGGCTGGATGTCCGTGTCCGGCATCATCAACACGCACTTCATCGTCGCGTACATGCTGAAGCAGCACGGCACGCAGGAGCAGAAGGACCACTTCCTGCCGAGGATGGCGGCCGGCGACGTCCGGGGCGCGTTCTCGATGTCGGAGCCCGCCCTCGGCTCCGATGTGTCGGCGATCACGTCCAAGGCGGTCAGGGACGGCGACGAGTACGTCCTGAACGGTCAGAAGATGTGGCTGACGAACGGCGGAACGTCAACCCTGGTCGCCGTCCTCGTCCGAAGTGACGAAGGACACCCGGAGGGCACGGCCCCCCACAAGTCGATGACGACCTTCCTGGTGGAGAAGGAGCCCGGCTTCGGAGAGGTCCGGCCCGGCCTGACCATTCCCGGGAAGATCGACAAGATGGGTTACAAGGGCGTCGACACGACCGAACTCATCATGGACGGACTGCGCATTCCGGCCAATCGTGTCCTGGGCGGCACCACCGGCCGAGGGTTTTACCAAATGATGGACGGCGTCGAGGTGGGCCGGGTGAATGTGGCCGCACGTGGCTGCGGTGTCGCTCAGCGTGCGTTCGAACTCGGGGTCTCGTACGCCCAGCAGCGCCACACCTTCGGCAAGCAGATCGCCCAGCACCAGGCGATCCAGTTCAAGCTGGCCGAGATGGCTACCAAGGTCGAGGCCGCCCATGCGATGATGGTGAACGCAGCGCGCAAAAAGGACTCGGGAGAACGAAACGACCTCGAAGCAGGGATGGCGAAGTATCTCGCCTCCGAATACTGCAAGGAAGTCGTGGAGGACGCTTTCCGGATCCACGGCGGCTACGGCTTCTCCAAGGAGTACGAGATCGAGCGCCTCTACCGTGAGGCTCCGATGCTGCTGATCGGTGAAGGCACCGCAGAAATCCAGAAAATGATCATCGGTCGTCGGCTGCTCGAGGAGTATCGGTTCCAGGGTTAGTCAAGGGCTGGTCGAGTGCCGGTTGTCCGCTTGCGGGTGTTTTCTTCGAGAAGAAGATCACACCCCGTGAGCACTCTTCGGCCGTCGACTCGGCTTCCTGGCTTGCCCAGTTGCGGTCCGCGACCGGTACCATCCCCGGAAAGCCGCCGTCCCCAGTCACCGCGCGGCATCATCCGCTACGAAGGTCATCCATGCCCCACAGCCAAACCTCTGCACCTCGCGACAGCCTTGCTGGAGTACGGCTCGCGCGCGGAGCATCGCCGTGGCTTCTCCCGACCGTCGCCACCGCAGCACTCAGCCTCGCCCGTTCGCGCCGCTCCGGTGCCGCACGGGCCGTGGCCGTACCCGCCACCGCGCTGGCGGCGGGCATGCTGTGGTTCTTCCGCGACCCCGAGCGTGAGATCGCCCAGGGCCGGGTCATCTCGCCCGCCGACGGAGTGGTGCAGAGCATCATGCCGTGGAAGGACGGCCGCACCCGCGTCGCGATCTTCATGAGCCCGCTCAACGTCCACGTCAACCGGGCGCCGCTGTCCGGCACGGTGACGTCGGTCGAGCACATCCCGGGCGGGTTCGTGCCGGCGTTCAACAAGGAGAGCGAGAACAACGAGCGCGTCGTCTGGCACTTCGACACCGAACTCGGTGACATCGAGATGATCCAGATCGCCGGAGCCGTGGCTCGCCGTATCGTCCCGTACATCCCCGAGGGCACCAAGGTCGAGCAGGGTGACCGGATCGGGCTGATCCGCTTCGGCTCGCGGGTGGACATCTACCTGCCCGAGGGTGTGGAGATCGACGTCGAGGTGGGGCAGAAGACCGTGGCTGGAGTGACTCGCATTGACCGTGACTGATCCTGAGACCCAGCCCGGCCAGACCGGGGCGGGCTGGGTGCCCGAGGTCGACGTGGAGGACGACGCGGAGGAGATGCCGCTGTCGCTCCGTCTGTCGATAGCGGACACCCTCACCCTGGGCAACGCCACGTGCGGCTTCATGGCGGTGTACTTCACCACCACCGGCATCCTGATCCCGCACCTCACCGGCAGCCAGGAGACGGGCATGGCCCGCCACAGCGCGGCCACCGCCGTGATCCTGATGCTGTGCGCGGCGATCTTCGACCTCTTCGACGGGCTGGTGGCGCGCAAGCTCCGCTCCTCGCCGATGGGCGCGGAGCTGGACAACCTCTCCGACCTGATCAGCTTCGGCCTGGCGCCGGCGTACTTCGTCCTCGTCTACGGCATGGTCGCGGACGACGCGCACCAGCGGGTGGCGGCGGTGGGGGCGATCGTGGTGCTGCTGGCCGTGGTGCTGAGGCTCGCGAGATTCTCCTGCGTGACGGTGAAGGACGGCACCTTCCAGGGCATGCCGTCGCCGTTCGGCGCGCTGACCGTGGTGTCGATCGTGCTCCTGGAGCTGCCCTTCGTGGCGACGCTCCTGGCGATCATCGGTACGGCGTGGCTGATGGTGAGCCGGGTCGAGTACCCGAAGCCGCGCGGTCCCCTCGCGGGCGCGATGCTCTCCTGGATCGTCCTGTCGATGGGCCTGCTGATGGCCTGGGCCTTCGACGCCCCCGGCGGCCAGCTGCTCCTCCAGACCGGTTGCGCCCTGCAGCTCGTCATGGGCGCGGTGATCCCCCTCTTCGCCACGGCGCGACGGGTGAACAACTTCCGCGACAACCGACGCGAGGCCCGCGCGGCGCAGCTGCCCTGACCCCGCTTTCCGCCTCGACGGGTGTGGCCCGAGCCTTCACGGCTCGGGCCACACCCGTTTCGGGTTCAAGGGCGTCGGGGGTGTGACCTTGACGGGTCAACTACATGGCGTGGGGGTCGAGTTGCTGGGGGTGAGGAAGAGGGGGACGGTGGAAATGAGTGGACAGCACATGAATTGCACTCATACGACCGTCAGGAGAAGGACATGGCCGACTATGAGCTGAGAGAGCACAAGGTCAAGCACACGTCGACGGTCCCGGCGACCGCGGGCATGGTGCTGGAGCTGCCCGTCCGCGAGTACGACGGCACCCCCGGCAACGGACACGCACACGACCGCGAGCCGGTACTGATGCTGCACGGCAGGAGCGTGCCGGCGCTCGCAGGCTTCGACCTCGCACCGGTGCCCGGCGGCAAGCCCGGCCGTTACAGCTGGGCCCAGGCCCTCGCGCAGGCCAACTTCGACGTCTTCGTCATGGATCTCCAAGGCTCCGGCCGGTCGCCCCGACCGGGCCAGATGGACGATCCCTACAACACCAACCCGGCGCAGCAGCAGGCGGTCCTCGTCGACCACACCATCCCGGCACCCGGCACACCCAAGTACAAGAGCGAACTGGGCAATTCGGAGAGTGACGAGGCAGAGCTGGCCACGGTGGTGGAGTTCATCAAGAAGCAGGTCGGCCCGGGGAAGCGGATCCATTTCGTCGGCTGGTCAGCCGCCTCGTTCGTCATGGGCCCCTACACCCTCAAGCACCCCGGGGACGTCGAGACCCTGTTCCTGCTCGCGCCGATGTTCCCGCCGCGGGGACGGTGGTCGGGGAAGCCCGAGGACCCATTCGGTCGTCCCCCGGGTGTCACCGCACTGCCGGTGGGCAAGCCGCCCGCCCAGTTCGGCTTCCCGATGCACGTCACCAGCAAGACCGGCTTCAAGAGGGCGCTGACGGGCACGCCCTCCCTGTGGGAGCCCGGCATCGACGAGCTGGCCTGGGCCGCCTGCATGGAGGACGACCCGGTCGCCAGCAAGTGGGGACCCCTCACGAACGGCGAACACGAGGGTGTCCTGCGGTACCGGAACACGTACTGGTGGGGCTGGAACAGCAGCACCGCGCCGCTCAAGTACGAGGGCAGGTACGTGCTCGGCGACCGGGTTCCCGTGCTCATCGCCTACGGGGAGCTGGACCGCACGGCCAATAGCCCGACCCCGATGCCCGACGACCTGAACTTCTCCGTTCCGGATCTCTACGCGGCCATCGGGGGCTCGAAGAAGCTGATGTTCTGCCTCGAGGGATCCAGCCACTCCCTGGTCTGGGAAACCGCCACCGCCCAGGCCATCCACCACTTCTCGAAACTCTGGTTCAAGAACGGCAAGGTGGAGGGCCTGAGCACCGGCAGATACTTCAGGGAGCTGGACGGCAACCTGATCCCCCTGCCGTAGCCGTCAGGCGAGGACGTCCCGGCCGATCCTCTCGGCCACCCGCTCCAGGATCGGCCCCGGGTCCGCCAGGCAGCGCGCCACGTCCGGCTCGGCCTCCGTCAGAGGGTAGGCCCGGCGGATGCCCGCGCGGTCGAGGGCGTCCTGCGGGAGGGTCAGGCGGCCGCAGACCGCCACGACCTCCTTGCCCGCGGCCCGGGCGGCGGCCGCGACCCCCGCCGGGGCCTTGCCGTGCAGGGTCTGTTCGTCGAGGGACCCCTCGCCGGTGATCACCAGGGTCGCCTTGTCCAGCGCCGCCGCGAAGCCGAGGACGTCGAGCATGACCTCGATGCCGGGGCGGAAGCGGGCGCCGAGGACGAGGGCGCCGTAGCCGATGCCGCCGGCCGCGCCCGCGCCGGGTGCGAGGGCGTGTGCGGCGGCCCGTCCGCCGAGCGTCCGCTCCAGGACGGCCGCGTAGTGGGCGAGGTTCGCGTCGAGCGCCGCCACGTCCTCGGGGCTCGCGCCCTTCTGCGGCCCGTACACGGCGGGCGCGCCCTTCGGCCCGGTCAGCGGGTTGTCGACGTCGCTGGCGAGGACGAGGTCGATGGCCGTGAGCCTGTCGTCGAGGCCGGAGAGGTCCGCCGTCGCCAGGTCGCGCAGACCGCCGCCGCCGGGCCCCACGGGCTCCCCCGACGCGTCCAGGAAGCGGGCCCCGAGCGCCGCGAGCATGCCGGCGCCGCCGTCCGTCGTCGCGCTGCCGCCCACGCCGAACACGATCGTCCGGGCGCCCGCGTCGAGGGCCGCGCGCAGCAGTTCGCCGGAGCCGTACGTGGTGGCGGTGAGCGGCGCGAAGGTTCCGGCGGGCAGCCGCTGCAACCCGCTCGCCTCCGCCATCTCGACGACGGCCGTGTCGCCGCGCAGCGCGTACGCGGCGGTGACGGGCTCACCGAGCGGACCGGTGACCCGTACCTCGCGCTGTTCGAAGCCGGCCGCGACCGCCGCGGCCACCGTGCCGTCACCGCCGTCGGCGACCGGCAGGGCCTCCACCGCCAGCCCCGGCAGGACCCGGCGCAGGCCCGCCGTGACCCGCTCGGCGACCTGGACGGCCGTCAGCGTGCCCTTGAACTTGTCCGCGGCGATCAGCACCCGCGGGACTGCCGTGTCCGCGTCCGTGCCTGCCCCCGTGTCGATGGTCGTACCGATCCCGTCCGCTGCGGCGTTCGCCACCTTGCGTTCCCCTCGCTCATCGGGCCTTGCGCACGTCAAGGCAGTCGCGCCGCTGCGACCCTAACCGTCCGGGCCCCCGTACGTCATGCCCCGTCCCGCCCACCGAACACCGCCCTGCGCGCCGACGGGGCCGCGAGCGGGTAGACCTGGAACATGACGCCCACGAGCCCCGCGACCCGCACACCCCCGGTGGGGGCCGAACTCGGCGACCGTGTCCTCGGGGGCTGGCTGGGCCGGATCGCGGGGAACATGCTGGGCAAGCCGGTCGAGCAGGGAGATGTGTGGACGCGGGAGCGCATCGACCGCTATCTGCGCGAGGCCGACGCCCTCCCGCTCACCGACTACCTTCCCGAACCGGCCACCGAGCGTGACCGGCGCGCGCTGCGGCCGGAGTGGCGCGACTGCGTGCGGGGCCGGATCCGCGGCAGCTGCCGGGACGACGACGTCGACTACGCGATCCTCGGGCTGCACCTGCTGGAGACGCACGGCTTCGGCTTCAGCACCGAGCAGGTCGGCGACCTGTGGCTGCTGCGGCTGCCGTATCTGCAGACGTTCACGGCGGAGCGGGCGGCGTACCGCAACCTCGCCCGGGGACTGAAGCCGCCGCTGACCGCGACGTACGACAACCCGTACCAGGAGTGGATCGGCGCCCTCATCCGTGCCGACGTGCACGGCTGGACGCGCCCCGGCCGGCCCCGGGACGCGGCCTCGCTGGCCCGGCGTGACGCGGTGCTCTCGCACACCGGCAACGGGGTGTACGGCGCCATGTGGGCGGCCGCCCTGATCGCGGCGGCGTTCGCGGCGCCGGATGTGCGGGCGGCCGTGGACGAGGCGCTGGCGGTGATCCCGGCGGGCAGCCGGCTCGCCCGGACCGTGCGCCGGGTCGTCGCCCTGCACGACGCCGGGCTGGGCTGGGAGGACACGCTGGCGACGACGGGCGAGGAGACGGCGGGGCTCGGCTGGATCCACGTCGTGCCGAACGCGGCGGTGCTGACCGCCGGGCTGCTGTACGGCGGGGGCGACTTCACCCGGACGATCGCGCTGACCGTCCGCGGCGGCCTGGACACGGACTCGAACGGGGCCACCGCCGGTTCGGTGGCGGGTGTGCTGTGCGGGGCGGCGGCGATCCCCGACCGGTGGAAGGACCCGCTGGAGGACACCGTACGCAGTGCCGTGTTCGGCTTCGACGGGGTGCGCATCAGTGAACTCGCGGAGCGCACGGTGCGGCTGGCCCGGTCCGCCGGCCCCTGAGCGCGGGGGCCGTCCGCCCCCGAGCGCCGATTTCCGGCCCCGGGGTGCCGTCTACCCTGCCCGGATGAGCACTTCGGACTACGCCGCGTACATCGCGAGCCTGCCCCGTGTCCTGGCCGGCGCCGCCGCCCTCTTCCGGGACGACGAGGGGCGGGTCCTCCTCGTCGAGCCCAACTACCGCGAGGGCTGGGCGCTTCCCGGCGGGACGATCGAGTCGGACGACGGGGAGACCCCGAGGCGGGGCGCGCGGCGCGAGACGCTGGAGGAGATCGGGCTGGACGTCGAGCCGGGGCGGCTTCTCGCCGTGGACTGGGTACAGGGGGTGGGGCGGCCGCCGTTGGTGGCGTACGTGTACGACGGCGGGGTGCTCGGCGAGGAGGACCTGCAGCGGATCCGTCTGCAGGAGGAGGAGCTGCTGTCGTGGCGGCTCGTCCCGCGCGCCGACCTCGGCGCGCACCTCCCGGGGGCGCTCGGCACGCGGGTCCTCGCGGCCCTCGACGCGCTCGCGGACGGGTCGGGTCCGGTCGAGTTGGAGAACGGCCGCCGGGTCGGCTGAACCGACGAGGATCAGCCACGGGGGCACTGTCCTGTCGTTGACAGGAGTCACCTGACTTCGGGTCAACTGCCCTTGTACGGAACGTGAGAAGAATGAACCGGACACTTAATAGAAGTTTGAAGCTCTGGCTGAAAACGCTGCCCGTGCGTCACTCCAGCATCTAGGCTGACACCAACCCCGTCCGAGCGATCGCGCCCCGTGCCCCGCTCCGGAACCGGGGCAGCACTCGGGACACCCGTGACCGGCGGCCCGGGCGCGGGCCGTGGCTCCGGGAGATCCGGAGCACCTGGGGGAACGGTCACCGGGAGCCGCCCGGACCAGTCGGTCTCCCCCCACCCGCGGGCCGATTGTCGCCCGTCCTCACCGAACAGGCAGCTGAGGTCATGGAACCACTGGGCTCAGACGATCCCGAGGAGCTAGGTCCGTACCGTCTCGTGGCGCGGCTCGGCGCGGGAGGGATGGGACGGGTCTATCTGGCGCGTTCTCCCGAGGGGCGGACCGTCGCGGTCAAGGCGATCCGTCCGGAGCTGATGGGGGACAAGAACTTCCGTGTCCGCTTCCGCCGGGAGGTGGAGGCCGCCGGAGCCGTGGGCGGCAGGTACACCGCGCCCGTCGTGGACGCCGACCCGGACGGACCCGTGCCGTGGCTGGCCACGGACTACATCGCCGGTCCCACCCTGGCCGAGGCGGTCGCCGCGCACGGCCCGCTGCCGGTGGAGTCGGTGCTCGTGCTCGGCGCCGGAATCGCCGAGGCGCTGATCTCGGTGCAGGCCGCCGGTCTGGTGCACCGGGACCTGAAGCCGTCCAACGTGCTGCTCGCCGCCGACGGTCCGCGGGTCATCGACTTCGGTATCGTCCGGGCGAGCGACGGCTACGACCTCACCCGCTCGGGCGCCCTCTTCGGGTCCTTCGAGTACATGTGCCCCGAGCAGGCGACCGGCGAGCCGCTGGGCCCCGAGGGGGACGTCTTCTCCCTGGGCTCGGTGCTCACGTTCGCCGCGGCCGGACACGCGCCGTTCAGCGGCACCGCGGCCGCCACGCTCCTCTACCAGGTCGTGCACACCGCCCCCGATCTGACGGGGGTCCCCGAGCCCCTGGACCGGATCATCAACCTCTGTCTCACCAAGGACCCCCGGCTGCGGATCACCCCGGACAAGCTGGCGGCGGCCTGCGCGCCCGGAGGCGTGGAGCAACTGGCCGAGAACGGCTGGCTGCCCGCCTCGGTGGCCTCCTCGATCGCGCTGCGCGCGGCGGCGGTACGGACCCTGGACACCACGCCGTACGCCGAGGTCGTGTTCCCCTCCGCCGGGAGCGGCCCCGAGCCGGACGTGTACGCCGCGCGGCGGAGCGGGGCCGCGTACGACTTCGAGCGGGACGAGGAGGCCGGTGCCGCCGGGAGCCCGTCGGCGCCGGACCCGGCCCGCCCGTACGACGGCTCCGGGCTGCCGGGCGGGTCCGCGCGGGAGACCTCGCCCGGCGGCAGCGGCGAGGCGCGGTCGGGGGCCGAGGACCGCACCGGCGCGGCGCCCCTCTCCCCTCCCGGAGGGCCGGAGCCGTACCGTGCCCCCGGCCATCGCCGCGCGGTGTCGCGGCCCGGCATGTCCCGGCGTACGGTCCTGAGCCTGTCGGCCGGCTCCGCCGCCGCCGCGGCCGTCGGCGCCGCCCTGGTGCTCGGCCGGCCGGACGAGCCGGCCGCCCGCTCCACGAAACCCGCCGGCCCGGCCCCGAAGCCGCTGTGGACCTACCGGGGCGGCCCGATGCTCCAGGCACCCGCCGTCTTCCACGAGGGCACGGCCCTGGTGAAGACCCGCCCTGGTGACCTGGTCTGCCTCGACCTCAAGGACGGGACCCGGCCCAAGTGGGTCTACGAGGGCATCAGCCAGTCGCCGACGCCCACCGTGCTGGCCTTCGACTCCGCGATCGCGCTCGGCGAGGGGGCGACGGTGATCGGGGTGGACCCGGCCGACGGAACGGAACGTTTCACCATCGACTTCGGGCCGGACAACCGCTTCGACACGCTGCTCGGCGCCACCGCCGACCGGTGGGTCTCCGTGACCGGTGTCCGGCTCAGACGGGAGTCCGCGCGGCAGGGCGTCGCGACGTCCACGGACACGGTGTTCGGCGTCGACCTCGCGGGCCGCCGCGCGGAGGTCATCCCCATCAGCCCGGAGGACGTCGGCGTCCGGCTGGCGCCGGTCATCCTGCCCGGGTTCTTCGTCTACGCCGACGGCCTGCGCAATGTCACCGTCCGGAGCACCGACAGCTCCGGCGTGCTGTGGCGGCACCCCGTCGGCTACGACCTGCGGCCCGGCCTGGCCGTCCTCGACCGCACCGTGTTCGCCATCAGCCGGCACCTGGAGGCGCTGAACCTCGCCACCGGCAAGGTCCGCTGGCGGGTGAAGCCCGAACGCGGCATGTTCGCCTCCCTCGGCGGCTACGGCAACACGATCTACGTCACCGGCACCGACCCGGCCGGGGTGTACGCCTTCAACGCCGGTACCGGCGCCCGCCGTTGGTTCTGCCCGACGCCCCGCCTCAACATCGACCAGCCGGTCACCGCGGGCCCCGACGCCGTCTACGTCCCGGCCTACCAGAACCGGGACGGCATCTACGCCATAGGCGCCGCCAAGGGCCGGCTCCTGTGGAACTTCACCGACGGCGTGGAGACCGGCGTCAACGACTGGCAGCTCGCCTGCGACCACAGCGGCGTCCTGGTCGCCCAGCACTACGACCGCACCTACGGCCTGCCGGCTCCCTGACCCCGCCCGCACCGCGGCCCGGTTATCCGTTCGCCCCGGCCGCGCGCCCGGCCTACCCTCGCCCCATGGACAAGCCCCTCGTCGCCATCCTCAGCGGCGCCGGCATCAGCACCGACTCCGGCATCCCCGACTACCGGGGCCCGAACGGGCTGTGGCGGCGGGACCCGGAGGCCGAGAAGCTGGTGACGTACGCGTACTACATGGGCGATCCGGAGATCCGGCGGCGCGCGTGGCAGATGCGGCGGCAGAACCGGACGCTGAAGGCGGAGCCGAACGTGGCCCACCGTGCGGTGACCGAACTGGAGCGGTCCGGGGTGCCGGTGCGGGTGATCACGCAGAACGTGGACGGACTGCACCAGCTCGCCGGGATGCCCGCCCGCAAGGTCCTCGAACTCCACGGCAGCGCACGGTCCGTGGTGTGCGTGGCGTGCCGCGCCCGTACGCCGATGGAGGACGCTCTCGCCCGCGTCGAGGCAGGCGAGGACGATCCGCCGTGCCTGGAGTGCGGGGGCGTCCTGAAGTCGGCCACCGTCATGTTCGGCGAGCGCCTCGACCCGGTGGTGCTCGGCGAGGCGGTCTCCCTCACCAAGGCCAGCCAGGTCTTCATCGCCGTCGGCACCAGCCTCGAGGTCCAGCCGGCGGCCGGGCTCGCCGGAGTGGCCGCCGACCACGGGGCACGCCTGATCATCGTCAACGCCGATCCGACCCCGTACGACGAGCGGGCCGACGAGGTCGTGCGGGAGCCGATCGGGACGGCGCTGCCGGCGCTGTTGCGGGGGCTCGGGGCCGCGAGCGGCTGACCGGGCCGCCGGCCCCGCGCTTCAGGGGGCGGCGGGGTGGGTGATGCGGAGCTTGGACTGGCCGTGCGGCAGTTTCTCCCAGTCGTCCATGAAGCGGGCCCGCAGTCCGTGCTTCTCCGCCAGGGCGACGAGCGTCTCGGTGCGGTAGTAGAAGTCCTCCCGCAGCACGTGGTGTTCCGTGCCCTCGGTGCGGTCGAAGGTGAAGTCGAACCAGCCCCGCGGGGTCAGCACCCGGCCGACGTGGGACAGGCACTCCTCGATGACGTGGAGCGGCGAGTGCGAGAACACGCTGTGCGCGTGCACGACGTCGAAGTGGGCGTCGGGCAGGAACTTCAGCGTCAGGTCGCGTACGGGGGTCAGAGTGGGCAGGCGTGACTGCAGTCCCATCTCGACGATGGTGTCCTGGGCGGCGGCGAGGATGTCGGGCGAGATGTCGAGGCCGTAGTAGTGCCCGGGTTCCAGGTGCCGGATGAACCGCCAGCCGCCGCGCAGGTTGCCGCAGCCGATCTCCAGCATGCGGTGCTCGGGACGCAGACCGTGGCCGAGCAGATAGTCGAACTGCAGGGCGCCGAGGGCCAGCCATCTCTCCCGGCTGCGGCTGCCGACCGCCGCGTCCGGGTCGGCACGGGTGTCGGAGCGCATCACCGCGCGGTAGTAGTCGATGTGGTCCGGGTGGCGGTGGCGCAGCCACATGTCGCGGGTCACCCGGACGACGTGGCGGGGCACGCGGCCGGGGTGGCGCAGGGCGTAGCCGACGCGGTGGCCGAGGGCGGCCCGGTTGACGGTGAGGTTCTTCTCGGTCGGTGGCACGGGGCTTCCTTCCCTGGGGACTCGGGGGGGGCGCGTCCCGAGTGGTTCGGGTCGTGCTGTCAGCCTCGGGGCGGCGGCGGGGTGTCCGGTTCGGCCGACCGGCTCCGGTCCGCGCGCGGATCGGGCGATCCTCGTGTCAGCCGATCGGTTGATGCGGCCGGGAGCCGGTCACGTTAGACACGGGAGGGCGGGCTGTGAAGTACCCGGGGAGCACGACAAGAGAGCCGGTGGGGCGATGAGTTGGCCGAAGTACGAGCGCACGGACCCGGACGGCCGCTGGCTGGCCGCCGTCGTGCACGCCGCGTTCTTCCTGCTGCTGTGCTCCTCCTTCGCCCGGTTCCTGACGCGTGACCAGGGCGGTGCGCGCACCGGCTGGGTGATCGCCCTGTTCGCGGTGTTCGGGCTGCTGTACGCCCTCGGGCAGCTGCTGGCGCCCGCTCCGCCGCCCGGCGGCCGTCCCTCCACCCGGCATCTGACCTGGCTGGGGTCGGTGACGGCGGTCTGGGTCGTCCTGCTCGCGCTGGCGCCGAGTGCCACCTGGTGTGCGATGCCGCTGCTGTTCGCCGGGTTCCACACGCTGCCGCCGCGGATGGCCGTACCTCTGGCGGTCCTGGTGACCACGCTGGTCGTCGCCGCCGAGATACGGGTGTCCGAGGGCACCATCAACCCCAACATGGTCGCGGCGCCGCCGGCCGTCGCGGCGGTCGCCACCGCCGTCTTCGTCCACTTGCGGCGCCAGGCGGCCCGGCAGCGCGTCCTCATCGGCGACCTGGTCCGCACCCGCCGGGATCTCGCGGCCACGGAACGCCGGGCGGGCGTCCTCGCGGAGCGGCAGCGGCTGGCCACGGAGATCCACGACACCCTCGCGCAGGGGCTGTCCAGCCAGCGGATGCTGCTCCAGGCCGCCGAACGCGTCTGGGCCACGGACCCGGACGCGGCCCGTGCGCACATCGCGCGGGCGGCCGAGATCACCTCCCACAGCCTGGCCGAGGCACGCCGCTTCGTGCACGACCTGGCTCCGGCCGATCTCGTGGAGCGCTCGCTGCCGGCCGCGCTCGGCGCGCTCGCCGAGCGGGAGAGCGGGCCGGGCCTGACGGTGGAGTTCCGCCTCGACGGCCGCCTCGGCACGCTGCCCGAGCGCGCCGAGGCGGCCCTGCTGCGCATCGCCCAGGGAGCCCTGGCCAACGTGCGCGAACACGCCGCCGCGACCCGGGCCGCACTGACCCTGACCTGCCTCGACGACCAGGTCTCGCTGGACATCGCCGACAACGGGCGGGGCTTCGACGCGGACCGCCCGGCGGCCGCGGAGGCGGGCCGCGCCGGGGCGGCGGCCGGGCGGGAGCGCGGTCACGGGCTGCCGGCCATGCGGGTGCGGGCACGGCAGTCGGGCGGCACCCTGACCGTGGAGTCCACGCCGGGCGAGGGCACGGTGGTGTCGGCGGCCCTTCCCCGTACGCCGGTCGTCGTCGGCGCCGCCGGGGAGGGCGTGCGATGAGCGGGCCGGTGTCCTCGGGGCGGGCCGGGCCGCCGCCCGTCGCTCGGCCGCCGGTGCGGCTGCTGCTGTGCGACGACCACGCCGTCGTGCGCGCCGGGCTGAAGGCGCTGCTGTCCAGCGCCGACGGCATCGAGGTGGTCGGCGAGGCGGGCACCGGCGAGGAGGCGCTCGCTCTGGCCGCCCGCCTGCGCCCCGACGTGGTCCTGATGGACCTGCAGCTCGGCGACGGTGTGGACGGGGTGACGGCCACCCGGCGGCTGACGGCGCGCCCGGCAGGCACGGAGAGTCGCGGCACGGAGAGTCGCGGCACGGAGGGTCACGGCACGGAGGGTCACGGCACGGAGGGTCACGGCACGGAGGGTTCCGCCGCACCGGCGCCCCGCGTGCTCGTGCTGACCATGTTCGACACCGACGCCGACATCAGCCGGGCGATCGAGGCGGGCGCCACCGGCTACCTCCTCAAGGCCGAGCGGCCCGAGGAACTGTTCGCGGCGATCCGCGACGCCGCGTCCGGCCGCACCACGCTGTCGGCACCGGTCGCCGACCGGCTGATGGCCCAACTGCGCAGCCCCCGCCCCGCGTTGTCGGAGCGCGAGCACGAGATCCTGGGGCAGCTGGCCCGGGGTCTGGGCAACCGGGAGATAGCGCGGGCCCTCTTCATCAGCGAGGCCACCGTCAAGACCCACCTCGGCCGCATCTACGCCAAGCTGGGCGTGGAGACGCGGGCGGGCGCGGTGGCCGTGGCGAAGGAGCGCCGGCTGCTGTCGTGACCGGCGCCCGCGACGCTGCCGGGCCCCCGCGCCCGGGGCCCGGCGCCGGGACTCGGCCTAGAAGAGGGCCGCTCCCCGCTCGAAGTCCAGCAGGCGGCGCTTGCGCTCGACGCCGCCGCCGTAGCCGGTGAGGCTGCCGTCGGAGCCGACCACGCGATGGCAGGGGACGATGATGCTGACGGGGTTGCGGCCGTTGGCCAGCCCGACCGCGCGGGACGCCTTGGGGTTGCCGAGGGCGTCGGCGAGATCGCCGTACGAGCGGGTCTCGCCGAACGGGATCGCCGCGAGCTGTTCCCAGACCAGTTGCTGGAACGGGGTTCCGTGCAGCCGGAGTTCGAGGCTGAACTCCCGCAGCTCGCCCGCGAAGTACGCCTTCAGCTGCTCCTCGGCCCCGGCGAAGAGCGAGTCGTCCCGTGCGCCGAAGTTCTCCTCCGGCGGCCTGTGCCGCTGCTCGACCATGTAGAGGCCGCACAGCACGCCGTCGTCGGCGACGAGGGTGAGGGGGCCGTAGGGACTGTCGACGACCGTGTGCCGCTTCTGCGACGCCTGGTGCTTCATGAGTGATCCTCGAGAGATGCGTGCGCCCGGAACGGGCTCAGACGGGAAGGTAGTTGATGGGATGGCTGTCCGTCGCCCACAGGTACTGCACGGCGTACGCCCGCCACGGCCGCCAGGCCGCCGCACGGGCCGTGAGCGCCGCCGGGGTGGAGGGCAGACCCAGCTCCCGGGCGGCGCGCCGGATTCCGAGGTCGCCGGGGAGGAAGGCGTCGGGGTCGCCGAGGGCACGCATGGCGATGACCTCGACGGTCCAGGGTCCGAAGCCGGGGAGGGCGAGCAGCCGGGCACGGGTCTCGGCCCAGTCGCTGTCGAGACCCAGATGCAGCTCGCCGTCGACGAGGCGGCGTACGAGGGTGGTGAAGGTGGTCCGGCGGGTGCCGGGCATCGCGAGGGCCTCGGGGTCGACGGCCGCCAGCGCCTCGGGGGACGGGAAGAGGTGGGTGAGACCGCCTTCGGGGTCGTCGACCGGTTCACCGTGGGCGAGGACCAGCCGGGCCGCGTGCGTCCGGGCCGCCGCCGTGGACACCTGCTGCCCGAGCACCGCCCGTACGGCGAACTCGGCCTCGTCGACGGTACGCGGCACCCGGCGCCCCGGCGCCTTGTCCACCAGCGGCGCGAGCACGGGGTCGGTGCGCAGCTGCTCGTCCACGGCGACCGGGTCGGCGTCCAGGTCCAGCATCCGGCGGCAGCGGCTGATGGCGACGGGCAGGTCCCGCAGATCGCCGAGGGTGAGCCGGCAGGCGATGTGGTCGGGCCGTGGCGCGAGGCCCACGATGCCGTGGCCGTACGGCAGCCGGAGCGTGCGCCGGTACGCGCCGTCGCGCCACTCCTCCACCCCCGGGACGGCGGTCGCGGCGAGGTGGCCGAAGAGGTTGTCGGGGTTGAGCGGGGCCCGGAACGGCAGCCGCAGGCTCAGCGCGCCGGACGTGCCGGGAGAGTCGGAGCGCTGCCGGGCCGAGCGGGTGGCGCGCTCGCGCAGTTCGCTCGGCGACAGCGCGAAGACCTCCCGGACGGTGTCGTTGAACGTGCGGATCGACGCGAACCCGGCGGCGAACGCGATCTCCGCCATCGGCAGCGCGGTCGTCTCGATCAGCAGCCGGGCGGTCTGCGCCCGCTGCGCCCGGGCGAGCGCCAGCGGACCGGCGCCCAGCTCGGCCAGCAGCTGCCGCTCGACCTGCCGGGCGCTGTACCCGAGGCGCCGGGCCAGCCCCGGCACACCCTCCCGGTCCACCACCCCGTCCCCCACCAGGCGCATCGCCCGGGCCACGAGGTCCGCCCGCTGGTCCCACTCCGGTGATCCGGGGCTCGTGTCGGGCCGGCACCGCTTGCAGGCCCGGAACCCGGCCTGCTGACAGGCCGCCGCGCTCGGGTAGAACGTCATGTTCTCCGCCTTCGGCGGCACCACCGGGCAGCTGGGGCGGCAGTAGATCCGTGTGGTCAGCACGGCCGTGAAGAACCACCCGTCGAACCGCGCGTCCTTCGACCGCACGGCCCGCACACACCGCTCCGTGTCTCTGTGCATCCCGTTCCGCATGACACCAGCATCGGGGAGGACGGGGGGTGAGGGCTGGCGAGAATCCGACATCGAGGTGGGAGCGACCTGCGGAGCCCTCGGTTCCCCTCCCCCGCGCGCGGCCCCGTCAGGCCCCGTCAGACCCTTCGGGTCCCGTCCTGCCCGGCACGGGTCCCGCTCAGGCCCTGCTCAGGCCCGCGTGGCCCGGCGCCACGCCGACTCCCTCAGCAGCCGCAGCCCGTTCAGCCCCACCAGCACCGTGGACCCCTCGTGCCCGGCCACCCCGAGGGGCAACGGCAGATGACCCGCGAGGTCCCACACCACCAGGACCGCGATGCACACCCCGGCGATCACCAGGTTCTGCACCACCAGCCGCCGGGCGGCCCGCGACAACCTCACCACCGCCGGGATCGCGCTCAGCTCGTCGCGCACCACCACCGCGTCCGCGGTCTCCAGCGCGAGATCGGAGCCGGCGCGCCCCATCGCCACCCCGGAGTGCGCGGCGGCGAGCGCGGGCGCGTCGTTGACGCCGTCCCCGACGAACAGCACCTTCCTGCCCCCGTCCTGGAGCTCCCGCACCGCCGCCACCTTGTCCTGCGGCAGCAGCCCGGCCCGTACGTCGGCGATACCGGTGTCCGCTGCCACCCGGGCCGCGGCACGGGCGTTGTCCCCGGTGAGCAGGACCGGGGACCCCCCGGTGAGGGCGGTGAGCGCGGCCACCGCGCCGGGTGCGTCGGACCGTGGCCGGTCGTTCAGGGTGAGCGTCCCGACGGCCTCCCCGTCCCGGGTGACGACGACGGTCGTCCCCTCGGCGGACTCACCGTCGAGCGCGCCCTCGCCCTCCCCCGGCCGTCCCACCGTCACCGCACGCCCCCCGACACGCGCCCGCACGCCCCGCCCGGGCAGCGCGGCGAAGTCCTCGGCGGCGGCGAGACGCAGCCCGCGGGCCCCGGCGGCGGCGACCACCGCACGGGCCAGCGGGTGCTCACTGGGGTGCTCGGCGGCCGCGGCCAGCGCCAGCAGACCGTCCTCGTCGAGCCCGGAACCCGGCAGCGGCCGTACGGCCGTGATCTCGGGCGTGCCCTCGGTGAGGGTGCCGGTCTTGTCGAGGGCGGCCACGTCGATCTCGCCCAGCCGCTCCATGGCGACGGCGGACTTGACCAGGACACCGTGGCGGCCCGCGTTGGCGATGGCGGAGAGCAGCGGCGGCATGGTGGCGAGCACGACCGCGCACGGCGAGGCGACGATCATGAAGGTCATGGCGCGCAGCAGCGCGGCGGTGAGGTCCTCGCCCAGGGCCAGCGGGACGCCGAAGACGGCGAGGGTGGCGACGACGATGCCGACGGCGTAGCGCTGTTCGACCTTCTCGATGAACAGCTGGGTGGGCGCCTTGGTGCGGGACGCCTCCTCGACGAGGGTCACGATGCGGGCGATCACGGAGTCGGCCGGGTCCCGTTCGACGCGGACGCGCAGGGCTCCCGTGCCGTTGAGGGTGCCGGCGAAGACCTCGTCGCCCGGGGCCTTGGGGACGGGCAGCGGCTCGCCGGTGATGGTGGCCTGGTCGGCCTCGCTCTCCCCTTCCAGGACCCGCCCGTCGGCGCCGACGCGCTCGCCGGGGCGGACCAGCACGACGTCACCGACGGCGAGCCGGTCGGTCGGCACGGTCTCCTCGGCGGAGCCGTCCGCCGGCAGCCGCGTGGCCGTGGTGGGCGCGAGGTCGAGCAGCCCCCGTACGGAGTCCGCGGTGCGGGCGGTGGCCAGGGCCTCCAGGGCGCCGGAGGTGGCGAAGATGACGATCAGCAGACCGCCGTCGAGGACCTGGCCGATCGCGGCCGCCCCCAGCGCCGCGACGATCATCAGCAGGTCGACGTCGAGACTCTTCTCCCGCAGGGCCCGCAGCCCTTCGAGGGCGGGCTCCCAGCCGCCGGCCGCGTACGCGACCGCGTAGAGCGGGCCGTACAGCCAGGCGGAGGCGCCGGCGAGATCCAGGGGGAACGCGAGCAGGAAGGCGACGGTCGAGGCGAGCGCCCAGCGGGCCTCGGGCAGGGCGAGGAGGCGGGTACGGCGGCGGGGGGCCGTCGGCGCGGACGCGCGAGGGACGGGTGACGGGGCGAGGGTGGCAGACACGCGCCACACCATACAGGAACACATGAAGACTCATTCATGCCTTCATGTGTGGTGGGTAAGATACGGGCCATGGGTCATGGAGCCGTCACCTCAGCGCAGGACGCCACCCCTCGCGTGCGCCTCGACGCGGGCAACGTCGCCAAGGTGGCCACCACCCTCCAGGCCCTGTCCACCCCGTCCCGTCTGCTGATCCTGGCCCGGCTGCGCGAAGGCCCGCTCCCGGCGACCGAGTTGGCCGCCGAGGTCGGGATGGAACAGTCCGCCTGCTCCCACCAGCTGCGTCTGCTGCGCAACCTCGGCCTGGTCGTGGGAGAGCGGCAGGGCCGTTCGGTGGTGTACGCGCTGCACGACCACCATGTCGCCGAACTGCTGGACCAGGCCGTCTTCCATGTCGAGCACCTGAGGCTCGGACTCAGCGACGCGCCGGACGGGGACTGAGGCGCTCACGCCGAGGGCAGCGCCGGCAGGGTCACGGCCGGCACACCGCCGAGGAGACCCCCGACCAGGCCGCCGACCAGGCCGAGGACCGGCTGCAGCAGGCCGGTGACGACACCGAGGACCGGGGCGAGCAGACCGGTCACGGCCCCCAGGACCGCGCCCAGGTCGAGCGAGGTCAGCGCCTTGAGCAGGGTGTCGACGGCGGACTGGAGCGTGGCCAGGAGATCGGTGACCGGGTCGGCCGCCGCGGCGGCACGGTCGGTGCCGGCCGGTTGCGCCGCCCGCAGCTTCTGCAGCCGCTGCTGCACGGTGGTGTGGGCGGTCCGCAGGGCCGCGGCGTGCCGGGCCGCCTCGCTCTTGTCGAGCCGGCCGGTGTCCAGCTCGGCGATCGTGGTCAGCTCGCCCAGCAGCGGGGCGAGGACATCGTCCCGGTCCATGCGGTCGAGCAGGTCCAGCTGGTCGAGCAGCACGTCCGGGTCGGCGGCGGCCCCCACGGCCGGGTCCGTCACCGTCCCGGTCCCGGTCTCGGTGACCGTCTCCGTCTCGGTGACCGTCTCGGTCTCGGTCTCGGTCGCCGTGGCCGCGTCCATGTCGGCCTCGATGTCGGTCAGCAGTCCGTCCGTGTCGAGGTCGAGCCGGGCGAGCAGCGCGTCCACCTCGGCCAGCTCCTGGGCGACGAGGGCGTCCGCGTCGGCCTCCTCCTTCGCCAGGAGGGCGTCGATCTCCGCGTCCAACGCGTCGAAGAGCGCGTCCAGATCGGGTTCGGGGACCGCGGCGGTCCGCGTCGAGGCACGGTCCGAGGCGGTGCGGCCCGCGTCGACGGCCGCGGTGGCGGTGCCGACCGGACCGAGGACCAGTGCCCCGCAGACCAGGGGCGACAGGAGGAGACCACGGGAGACGAGGGCGCGCATGCACGTTCCTTTCGAAGCTGCTGTCCGTTGCGCTCACCGTGGAAGGCGGCGGGAACCGCCGCAACCGAGCACGGCACCGGACCCAGCCGTGTCAATCTGCCACGCCGACAAGCCTGACCTGGGTCTTTCTCCCGGCAGGCAGCTCCGTACGACTCCGTTCGAGCCGCTCGGGCCGTTCGTCCGTCAGAGTGCGGCGCGGCGGCACACCGGACCGCTTCCCGTCCTGCGCCCCATGCCGGCTCCTCTGTCGGCTGCGCTGTCAGCCCGTCAGCCCGTCAGCCCGTCTGTGCGGCGAACGCCGCGTACGCCTCGTCGTCGAAGAGGACGAACCTGACCTCCTCGACCGAGGTCGGGGTGGCGCGGACGGTCTGTACGGCGATCCGGGCGGCGTCGTCCATCGGCCAGCCGTAGACGCCGGCGGAGACGGCGGGGAAGGCGACCGTACGGGCGCCCAGTTCGTCGGCCACGCGCAGGGACTCTCGGTAGCAGGAGACCAGCAGGGCGGAGCGGTCCAGGCTCTGGCTGTGGACCGGGCCGACCGTGTGGATCACCCAGCGCGCGTCCAGGTCGCCCGCCGTGGTGGCGACGGCCTGTCCGGTGGGCAGACCCCGCCCGTAGTGCGAGGCGCGGAGCTTGCGGCAGCCGGCCAGGATGGCGGGTCCGCCGCGCCGGTGGATCGCGCCGTCCACCCCTCCCCCGCCGAGGAGGGAGGAGTTCGCGGCGTTGACGATGGCGTCGGCGGACTGCTGGGTGATGTCCCCCCGGACGAGGGTGATGGTGGTCATGCCCGCCTCTATACCAGCCGACGGGGCGGCCGAGCCCCCGAAATACGGGGCGGTTGGCGCCCTCGGGCGCGGTCCGGACGTGGTCCGGCCTCCTCGCACGGCGGTGCCGCGCCGCTCACCCCTCGCAGGAGCCCCGGTCCACACGCAAGAGGCGTCGGGCACCGGCCCAGCGGCACAGCCCGACCCCGACGACGATGCCGAGGATGGTGATCACGGCGGGCACATGCGGTTCAGCTCGGCGTAGTCCCCGAACCCGATGCTGGTCACGGTGAGCCGAGAGCCAGTCCGGTGAGAAGAGTGGCCAGCAGGACGCCGCCCCGGGTACGCATCAGATCACCGCCCTTCACACCGTGCCCTTCGCGTCGTTCGCCCGGTTCCTCGGCCGGTCATGTGACCGACCGGGCAGCCGCTCCCGTGCGCAGATCGGGACCCCACCGGTCGATCGCCGACCGGAGGTCCAGAGGGAGCGGTCTCCGGTTCTCCTCCGGGGCCGGCCAGTCGGCGCGGGGGACGCGCCACAGCACCTCGAACTCGTGGCCGTCCGGGTCCACGCCGTGCAGGGACTTGGCCACCAGGTAGTCGGTGCTCCCGGTCAGGGCCCGGCGTGCATCGAGCAGGTCCGCCGTGTCGGCGAGTTCACCGAGCGTGCCGACCTCCCAGGCGAGATGGTGCAGTCCGACGCGGTCGCGCTGAGGGCCGGGCGCGTCGGGTCCCAGGGTGAAGAGGCCGAGGTCGTGGTCGTTGTCGCTGCCCCGGGCCCTGAGGAAGGCGGCCCTGCCGGGCATCTCGTGCTCGACGGCGAAGCCGAACACCTGGCTGTAGAAGGCGACGGAACACTCGATGTCACGGACGAACAGGACGGCGTGGTTGAGCCGGTTCACGGCCATCGAACCCTCATCTCTCTCGGTGCTGCCGCACTGGCCGATCGGTCCCTCCCGAGGTGAGGAGGACAGACCGATCGGAAAGATCGAACCGTTGGCTACCAGCTCACCGGCAACGACCGCACCCCGTGGACCGCGCTGATCGCCGGCGTGAAGTCCTCCGGCTCTCCGGCCGTCCGCAGGCCCGGCAGGCGGTCGAAGAGGGCGGGCAGGCCGACCTGGAGTTCCGCGCGGGCGAGGGACTGGCCGATGCACTGGTGCAGTCCGTGGCCGAAGGCGAGGTGGCCGGTGGTGGTGCGCCGGACGTCCAGGGTGTCGGGGGCGGTGAAGGCGGACGGGTCGCGGTTGGCGGCCTGGAGCGCCACGATCACGCCCTCGCCCGCGCGGATGCGGACACCGGAGACCACCACGTCCTCGGTGGCGATCCGGCGCAGTCCCGCGTGCGTGACGGTGAGATGGCGCAGGAGTTCCTCGACGGCTCCGGGCCACAGGGCGGGGTCCGCGCGCAGGGCGGCCAGTTGTGCGGGGTGGCGCAGCAGGTCCAGAACCGCGAGCGGGAACATGTTCGCGGTCGTCTCGTGGCCGGCCACCAGCAGCAGCGAGGCGATGCCGACGGCCTCGGGTGCGCTGATCTCGCCGGTGGCCACCCGGTCGCGTGCGAGACGGGTGAGGAGGTCGTCGGCGGGCTCCCGGCCGCGCCGGGCGAGCAGGTCGCCCAGGTAGGTGTGGAGGGCCGTGCGGGCCGCCATCATCTCCTCGGGCCCGGAGGAGAAACTGCTGAAGGCGTTCGCCTGGCGCTGGAAGAAGTCGTGGTCCTCGTACGGCACGCCGAGCAGTTCACAGATGGCGAGCGAGGGCAGCGGCAGGGCGTACGCCTCGACCAGGTCGGCGGCCGTGGCATCGTCCGCCGTCATCGCGTCGAGCAGCTCGCCGCAGATCCGGGCGATCGCCGGCCGCAGCTGTTCGATGCGGCGGAAGGTGAAGTCGGGGATCAGGACGCGGCGCAGTCGGGTGTGGTCGGGCGGGTCCATCATGAAGAACTGGCCCGGTCCGCGGGGCGGCGACTGCGGGCGGAAGCCGGGGAAGCCGTCGCGGGTCGCGTCGGCGCTGAAGCGCGGGTCGGCCAGGACCACGCGGGCGTCCTCGTGCCGGGTGATCAGCCAGGGGCTGTTGTCGCCCCAGATCGTCACGCGCCGGATCGGCTCCTCGGTACGCCACTTGGCGTACTCGGGCGACGGGTCGAGCAGGGGCCGGAGGGTGGGGAGGGGAGGGTGGGGAGGGTGGGTGGTCATGCGTGCGGCTCCTCTTCCGTCAGGCCCGCGAGGCCCAGCAGCAACGACTTGACCTCGGTGGCGGCGTACGCCTTCCGGGCCCGCTCGGGTGCGGAACACAGCAGTACGGGCCCGTCGTCTGGGTCGGCGGGCAGGCGTCCGTGGCTGCCGCCGACGCCGGACGGGTCCAGCGGGACCGTGCTGAGGCGGTAGCGGAAGCCCAGCTTCTTGCGGGCGACCTGGCCGATCGCGCGGAGCTTCACCGCGGGGACGGTCTCGTCGTACAGCAGCTCGGCGGGGTCGTAGCCGGGCTTGCGATGGATCTCGACCTGCCGGGCGAAGTCGGGGGCGCGGTCGTCGTCGAGCCAGTAGTAGTAGGTGAACCAGGCGTCGGGGTCGGCGACCGCGACCAGTTCGCCGGAGCGTTCGTGGTCCAGCCCGTGGGCCGCCTTGCCGGCGTCGTCCAGCACCACGTCCACGCCGTCGAGTCCGGCGAGGAGCCCCGCCACCTCCTCGGTGTCGGCCGGATCCCGCACGTACACATGGGCGATCTGGTGGTCGGCGACCGCGAAGGCCCGTGAGGTCCAGGGGTCGAGGTACTCCATGCCCTCCTGGGTGTGCACCTGGAGCAGACCGGCCCGGCGCAGGGCCCGGTTGATGTCCACGGGACGGGAGACGGGGGTGATGCCGTACTCGCTGAGCGCGACCACCGTGGCGCCCTCGTCCAGGAAGTGGTCGATCAACGGGCGCAGGGCGTCGTCGAGTTGCCGGGCCGCACGGGCCGTGGCGGGTGAACCGGGGCCGGAGCGCTGGGGTTCGTAGTCGAGCTGGGGGACGTAGACGAGGGTGAGGTCCGGCTCGTGCTCGTCGAAGACCTGGCGGGCGGCGCCGAGGATCCACTGGGTGGAGGGCAGGCCGGCGTTGGGTCCCCAGTACGTGAACAGGGGGAACGTGCCCAGCCGGTCGGTGAGTTCGTCGTGCAGGGCCGGCGGCCAGGTGTAGCAGTCGGGTTCCTTGCGGCCGTCGGAGTAGTAGACCGGGCGGGGGGTGACGGTGAGGTCGACGTCCGCGCCCATCGCGTACCACCAGCAGATGTTGGCGACCTTGTAGCCGGGGTCGGTCCTGCGGGCGGTCTCCCAGATCTTCTCGCCGCCGACGAGGGCGTTGTGCTGGCGCCACAGCAGCACCTCGCCGAGGTCCCGGAAGTACCAGCCGTTGCCCACCACGCCGTGTACGGACGGCGGTTCGCCGGTGAGGAACGTGGACTGGGCCGCGCAGGTGACGGCGGGCAGCACCGGGTCGAGCCGGGCCCGGAAGCCGCGTTCGCCGAGGGCGGCCACGGCGGGCATGTGGGCCAGCAGCTTCGGGGTGAGCCCGACGATGTCGAGGACGACGAGCCGGTCGGGTCGGGTGCTGTTCCTGGCGCTCATTTCTGGTCCTCCTCAAGGCCGAGGCCGGTCAACCGGTCCCGGGCCCAGGCGAGTTCGGCGGCGATGCCGCCGGGCAGGTCGGTGGGCGGTTCGGGGAGGACGGACCAGGTGTAGGTCTCGACCTCGATGTGGTCGCAGTGGGCCGAGGCCCCGCCGAGCAGTCCGGCCAGGACCCGGCTCAGCTGGTCGGCGGTGGTGCGCAGCGGCGGTTCGGGGTCGGCGTGCAGCGGCGCGTGGAAGTGGACGCGCCAGGGGCCGGTGTCCGTGGGCAGGCCCCCCTCCAGCGCCTCGGGCAGGTCGTCGACGCCCCGCACGTCCGGTGACTCCTGCCGGGCCGCCGTGCGCGTCTGGTGCAGGAACCGGGGCTCCGCGAGGCGCCGCAGGGCCGCGTGGGCGGCGGGGTCGGCCGGGTCGGCGGCCTCGACCGCGCAGGACGCCTGCAGTTTGACGACGGGAAGCCCGGCGTCCGCGAGGCGCCGCAGGGCGGCGCCGGGCTCCTCGAACTGCACGGCCAGGTGGCAGGCGTCGAGACAGACGCCGAGCCGCTCCGGGTCGAGGCCGCGCAGTTCCCGGACGGCCTGGGCGGTGGTCTCCACGACGCAGCCGGGCTCCGGTTCGAACCCGACCCGGATACGGCGGCCGGTGTCCGACTCGATGGCGGCGAGCCCTGCGGTGAGCCGGTCCAGGGCACGGCGGGCGGTGTCGGCGCGGTCCGGTGGCCACGGTGTGCGCCAGGCCAGCGGCAGGGTGGAGACGCTGCCGCGCTCGGCGTCGTCCGGGAGGAGGGCGGCGAGGACGCGGGCGCAGTCCAGGGTGTGGGCCAGCCGGGCCTCGTCCGCCCAGTCGGGGAGGTAGACGTCCTTCTTGACCACCTCGCGGTGGAACCCGGCGTAGGGGAAAGCGTTGAGGGTGACGGTCTCCAGGCCCCGGGCCGCGAGTTCGCCGCGGAGGTTCTTCACCTCTCCGGGTACGGCGACCAGTTCGGACACCACGTCGCGGGCGAGCCAGAGGCCGATGCCCAGCCGGTCGGCGCCGAGCCGCTCGCGCACCGGCTCCGCGTGGTCGGCGAGCTGGGCGAGGACGCCGTCGACGTCCTCCGCCTGATGGACGTTGCTGCAATAGCCGAGGTGGACGGTCGTGCCGTCCGGGTGCCGCAAGCGCATGGCCGGGCCCTCACTCCCCGCCGCGTCGGACGGAGTTGCCCTGGAAGCTCGACTCCTCGTCGGGCTTGGGCTCGTCGAGGTCGAGCCTGCCGCTCTGCCCGTAGAAGGCGACGGGGTTGCGCCACAGCACCTGGTCCACGGTGTCCTCGTCGAACCCGGCGGCGAGCATGGCGTCGGCGGTCCTGCGGGTCTTGAGCGGGTCCGAACGGCCCCAGTCGGCGGCCGAGTTGACCAGGATGCGGTCGGTTCCGTGCTCCTGGAGGATGGCGACCATGCGGTCCTCGCTCATCTTGGTCCTGGGATAGATCGAGAACCCGGCCCAGCAGCCGCTGTCGAGGACCGTGCCCACGGTCAGCTCGTTGAGGTGGTCGAGGACGACGAGTTCGGGCGCGATGCCCGACTCCCGTACGACGTCGAGGGTCCGCCGGGTGCCCGCGGCCTTGTCGCGGTGCGGGGTGTGGACGAGGGCGGGCAGGCGGTGCTCGACCGCGAGCCGGAGCTGGAGCGCGAGGGCCTCGTCCTCCTCCGGTGTCATCGAGTCGTAGCCGATCTCGCCGACGGCGACGACACGGTCCTTGGCGAGGTAGCGGGGCAGTTCGTCGAGCACGGGCCGGCAGCGCGGGTCGTTGGCCTCCTTCGGGTTGAGCGCGATCGTGCAGAAGTGCTGGATGCCGAACTGGGCGGCCCGGTAGGGCTCCCAGCCGAGCAGCGCGTCGAAGTAGTCGTAGAAGCTCTCCGGCGAGGTGCGGGGCTGGCCCAGCCAGAAGGCCGGCTCGACGACGGCGCGCACGCCGGCCGCGTGCATCGCCTCGTAGTCGTCGGTGGTGCGGGAGGTCATGTGGATGTGGGGGTCGAAGATACGCATGTGCTGCTGCCTCGGATTCCTGGGAGCGGTCCGTGCGCCTGGTGAGCGAGAGCGACGGGACCTGAGGGGCCGGTCGGTGGCTAGGCGGAGGCGGTGGCGGTGGCGCGGTGGAGCGACCGCAGGGCGCGTTCGGCGGCCGCCCTGCGGTCGGGCGCGGCGGCTTCCGTCTCGGCGGTGAGCCGGTCGGCCAGCGGGCCGGCCGCGGGAAAGGCGCCGACGACGGGCCAGACGTCCGCCGGTACCTCGCGCCCGGCGGCGACCCGTTCGTGCGCGAAGTCGGCCAGCATGCGGGCGAGTTCGGCGTCGGCGCGGGCGGCGGGAGAGGCGGTCCGGGCCAACGGGATCTCCTGGAACAGGCACTTCAGCACGGCCTGCCGGTACTCGGCGTCCGGCAGACGGGCGGCGCCGTACGGGCCGAGGGCGGCCTCGACGAGGCTGCCGTCGTTGCCGCGCAGCGCCTCGCGGACGAGCGGCAGCGCGAGGTCGCCGAGGGGTTCCCGGCCGGTCGCGGCGTCGTCGTCGGTGAACAGGTGCAGGGCACGCAGGACGGCCCGCTGTTCGGCCGGGTCGCCGTGGCGGAAGAGGCCCGCCAGTTCGTCGGCGAGCGGTTGCCCGCCCAGCGGCAGCGCGGTGAGCAGCACGGCGCGGGCGGCCTCGTCGACGGTGAGGCCCGCGTTCAGCCGGGCCCGGCCGCAGTGCCGTCGGACGGCGGGGAACAGGGCACGGATCGCGGCGGGCCGGTCGGCGACACGGGCCACGGCCTCGTCGAGCCAGGCGCGGGCCGCGGGGTCCAGCGCGTGGGAGGCGAGGAGGGTCCGGGGGTCGGGGGGTTCGGCCGGATCGGGGGTCTCGGGGGTCGGCAGTCCGGTGGAGAGCATGACGGAACAACCTCCTGCGGGGTGGGAGGACATGAGGGGGTGGTGGTCGGGGGCTGGGGGGCGGGTCAGGCCGTCGCCGCGCGGAGGAAGTCCAGGGAGCGACGGGCCACTTCGGGGGCGTCGAGCGAGCCGCCCTGGATCTCCACGGAGACCAGTCCGCGGTGGTCGAGGTCCCGCAGGGCGGCGAGGACGGGTGGGAAGTCGATCTCTCCGGTGCCGAGTTCGAGGTGCTGGTGGACGCCCCGCCGCATGTCCTCGATCTGCACGTTCAGCAGGCGTGGGGCGGCGAGACCGACGCACTCCAGCACCGTGCGCTCCTCCACGCAGTGCGCGTGGCCGATGTCGAGGGTGATGCCGAACAGTTCGTGTCCGCCGGTCATTTCGGCCAGTTCCAGGCACCGTTCGACGGTGTCGACGAACATGTACGGCTCGGGCTCGAAGGCCAGGGAGACGCCGTACCGCCCCGCCGTGTCCAGAACGGTCTCGACGCCCGCGGCGAGCCGCTTCCACGCGTCCCGCTCGGGCAGTCCGTCGTCCGGCGCGGGGCCGCTGCACAGGTGGACGGTGGGCGAGCCGAGGTCCGCGGCGATACGGACCGCGCGCCGCAGGAGGTCGATCCTGCGCTCGGCGTCGTCCGCCATGAGCGTGGGGTGGTGCTTGCCCCAGGGGTCGAGGAGGTAGGGGGCGCCGGTCTCGACGGTCACGTCGAGTCCGTGCCGGGCCAGGTCGCGGGCGAGCGCGTCCACCCGTCGGGGCAGGTCCCGCGCGTAGGGGTCGAGGTGGCCGTGGTCAAGGGTGAGCGCGACGCCGTCGTACCCGAGGTCGGCGAGGACCGCGAGGACGTCGTCGAGCCGGTGGTTGGTGAAGCCGTTGGTGCCGTAGCCGAATCTGAGGGGGGTGAGGGGCGGGGTCATGCCGGCTTCCTCCGCGGAGGTCTGTGCTGTTCGGGGAGGTCTGTGCTGGTGGGGAGGTCTGTGCTGGTCGGGGAGGTCGCTGTTCAGGTGGGGGACACGTGGCGCGCGAGCCGCCGCGCGAGGGGGTGGACGACGCCCAGGGCCGCCGCCGCGGCCGTGGCCCCGCTCCGGGCGGTCAGGGCCGCCTGCAGGGGCATCAGCCCGAGGATCCCGGCTCCGACGGCCCGTCGTACGTTCTCGCCCGAGGGCTTCCGTACGGCACGGGCCTGGGCGGTTCCGTAGCTGCCGAGGTAGGCGAGGGCCCCGGCGGTGACCACGGCGGCCCGGGCCGCGGCGGAGGGCGACACCGCGGGGGCACCGTCGCTCCCGGCGCGGTGGGCGGCGGCCGTGCGGACGGCCGGGAGGGCCGCCGCGAGTGCGGTGGTCGTGGAGGCGGCGAGGGTCGCGGCCGGCAGCCGGGCGGGGGCGCCGGAGATCTCGTGACGGCTGAGCACGGTCAGCGTGTAGGTGTGGGCGCCGACCAGCGCGGCGGGGACGGCACCGCGCAGCAGGGCGGCACCGGTTCCGGACGTACGGTCAGGGCCGCGTCCGGCGCCGGCCAGTGCGCCCGTGAGGACGTTCAGGGTCCGCGCGCAGGCCATGGCGGCGGGGCCCGCCGGGGTGGACTTGAGCTTCAGGTCGTACGCCCAGACGGCGCCGGCCAGCGGCAGCGCGCCCAGCAGGCTCCGGCGGCCCCCGGAGACGGCGGCCAGGGCGAGGCCCCCGGCGGTCAGGGCGCCCGCGACGGCGAGGGCGGTGCGGCGCGGGACCCGGCCCGAGGGGACGGGGCGCTCGGGACGCTCGACTGCGTCGACCGTGGCGTCGGCGTAGTCGTTGAGGGCCATGCCGGCCCAGTAGAGGCAGACGGACGAACCCATCACGCCGAGGGTCCGTGCACCGAGGGGTCGCCCCGCGGCGGCAGCTCCCGCGAGCACGTCGCCCGGGACACTCAACGCGGCCGGGGCGCGGACGAGTTGTGCGAGGTCGGCGAGGCCCGCGGCAGATCGCGAGCCGGAGCCCGGTAACGCACTCCGATCATTCATGGCGGCAACTTACCCATGCCACCTGCACATTCACATGGAGAAAGTGTGAAGACCTTTGTCGATTCGTGATGTTGTCCGGATCCCTGGGCCCGCGAACGGACTCATAGGTCGGTCCGCGGAGGGACTCGCAGGTCGGTCCGCGGGCGGACTCGCAGGTCGGTCCGCGGAGGGACTCACAGGTCCTGCCGGAGCCGGCGCCACACCGCCTTGGCCGCGTTGTGTCCCGACATGCCGTGCACGCCGGGGCCGGGCGGGGTCGCCGAGGAGCAGATGAAGACGGCCGGGTGCGGGGTGGCGTACGGGGCGAGCGAGAGTCTGGGCCGGAGCAGCAGTTGCAGGCCCGAGGCCGCGCCGCAGGCGATGTCCCCGCCCACGTAGTTCGCGTTGTGCGCGGCGAGTTCCGGCGGTCCCGCGGTGGCGCGCGCGAGCACGCGGTCGCGGAACCCGGGGGCGAACCGCTCCAGTTGGCGCTCGACGGCGTCCGTCAGGTCACCCGTCCAGCCGTTGGGAACATGGCCGTAGGCCCAGAAGGCGTGCTTGCCCTCGGGGGCCCGGCTCGGGTCGACTAGGCTCGGCTGCACGGTGATCAGGAACGGCCGGTCGGGCGCCCTGCCCTGCCGGGAGGCCGCGTCGAGCGCCGAGCCGATCTCGGCCCGGCTCGCCCCGACCTGGACGGTCCCGGCGACCCGCGCCTCCGGGGCGGTCCAGGGCACGGGGCCGTCGAGCGCGTAGTCGAGCTTGAACACGCTCGCGCCGTAGCGGTACGCCTCGTAGTGGCCGCCGAAGCCCGCGATCCGGGCCAGCGCGGTGGGTGAGGTGTCGAAGACGTAGGCGCGCGCCGGCGGCAGGTCGTCGAGGCGCTTGACCTCGTAGTCGGTGTGGACCGCGCCGCCGAGGTCCTTCAGGTAGGCGGTGAGCGCGTCGGCGATGGCCTGCGAGCCGCCCCGGGCGACCGGCCAGCCCGCGGCGTGCGCGGCGAGCGCGAAGACGAGCCCCACCGCGCCGGTGGCGAGGCCGCCTAGCGGGGCGATGACGTGGGCGACGAGACCGGCGAACAGCGCCTTGGCCCGTTCGTCCTTGAAGCGGCGCATCAGCCAGGTGGACGGCGGCAGCCCGACGAGCCCGAAGCGGGCGAGGGTGACCGGGTCGCGGGGCAGCGCGGACAGCGGCAGCGACATGAAGTCCCGGGCGAGCGTGTCCCACTTGGGCAGGAACGGCTCGACCAGCCTGCGGTACGCGCCCGCGTCACGCGGACCGAACGAGGCGGCCGTCTCCCCCACCGAGCGTGACAGCACGGCCGCCGAACCGTCGGGGAAGGGGTGCGCCATCGGCAGCTCGGCGTGCAGCCACTCCAGGCCGTAGCGCTCCAGCGGCATCGCCTTGAACGCGGGCGAGTTGACACCGAGGGGGTGGGCGGCCGCGCAGGGGTCGTGGCGGAAGCCCGGCAGGGTCAGCTCAGCGGTGCGGGAGCCTCCCCCCACGGTGGACTTCGCCTCGAACACGGCCACGGAGAACCCTCGGCGGGCCAGCTCCACGGCAGCCGTCAGGCCGTTCGGCCCCGCCCCCACCACCACCGCGTCGAGCATCGACGGCACGTCCGGACCCCTTCGTCAGCCGATGGTCAGGAGCCGTCGGCGACATCCCCGCCGGCGGACAGACCTGGGCCCAGGATATGCCCGGCCACCGACAGGCCCGGGCAAGGGTGCACCCCACCGGCGGAGGCGCCGCCTCCATCGGGCTCGTCAGGCGCCGCCCGACAGCAGCCCCACCACCCGGCGGGCCGTGGCCGTGTCCCGGGCCGTGGTGAAGGGCAGGGTGTTGCCGCCGGTTATCCGGAAGGGCTCGCCGGCCAGGGTGAGATGGGCGCCGCCCGCCTCCTGGACGAGCAGCAGACCGGCCGCGTGGTCCCAGGCCGCCTCCCAGGAGAACGCGGTCGCGTCCAGCCGGCCCTCCGCGACGGCGAGGTACTCCAGCCCGGCGGAACCGCAGGGGCGCGGGGCCACGCCGTCCGTCCGGAGGCCGAGCAGGGCCCGCTTCTGCTCCGGCGTGGTGTAGTCCGGGTGGGAGGTGGCGATGTCGAGGTCCCGGTCCGGGGCGGGCGAGCCGGCCCGCAGGGGCACGCCGTCGACGGTGGCGCCCCGGCCGCGGACCGCCACGGCGAACCGGTCGAGGGCGGGCGCGTAGGTCCAGGAGGCGTGCAGGACGCCGCCGCGGGCGAGGGCGACGAGGGTGCAGAAGCCGGGGTCGCCGTTCACGAACTGGCGGGTGCCGTCCACCGGGTCGACGATCCAGACCGGTGCGTCGCCCTGGATCGCCTCGTACGAGGCGGGGTCGGCGTGCACGGCCTCCTCGCCGACGACGACCGAGCCCGGCAGCAGCGCGGTGAGCGCCTCGGTCAGATACAGCTCGGCCTTGCGGTCGGCGTCGGTCACCAGGTCGTGCGGGCCGCTCTTCTGGTCGACCTCGTGCGCGGCGAGCTGCCGGAAGCGCGGCATGATCTCCGCGGCGGCGGCCTTGCGGATCGCCGCCTCGACGTCCGAGGCGTGCCGGGCGAGAAACTCGTCGATGGTTTCGGTGTCTTCGATCATGCCTCCATGACAGCACGCGCCACTGACAACCCCTGCCCGTCCGGTGTATTCGGTACGGAATCGGCATGAACAGGCGGGGCGGACCGTACCCCGTGCGAGCCGGGACGAGCCGCGGCTCAGCGCCCGACCGCGTATCCCTGCATCCCCCGCGGGTTGGCCGCCGCCGACAGGACCCCGCTGCGGGGATCGCGGGCGACCGCGCAGAGCCTGCCCTCGGACCAGTCCTCGCCGAGGACGAGGTCGTGGCCGCGCCGGCGCAGCTCCTCGACGACCTCCGGGGGCGTGCGGGACTCGACGGTGACGCTGCCGGGGCGCGTGCCGCGCGGATAGAAGGAGCCGGGGAAGCTGTCGTTGTGCCAGTTCGGGGCGTCGATCGCGCCCTGGAGGTCGAGGCCGCCGCGGACCGGCGGGCGCAGGGCGACGGCGAGGAAGAAGTGGAGCTGCCACTGATCCTGCTGGTCACCGCCGGGTGTGCCGAAGGCCATGACCGGCACCCCGTCGCGCAGCGCCAGCGACGGGGTGAGCGTGGTGCGCGGCCTGCGCCCGGGGGTGAGGGAGTTGGGCAGTCCCTCGTCGAGCCAGGTCATCTGCAGCCGGGTGCCGAGCGGGAAGCCCAGCTCGGGCACCACCGGGTTGGACTGCAGCCAGCCGCCGCTGGGCGTGGCGGCGACCATGTTCCCCCAGCGGTCGACGACGTCGAGGTGGCAGGTGTCTCCCCGGGTGCTCCCGTCCGCCGCGACCTCGGGCTCGCCCGGTACCGGCGACCGGGGGCTCCGGGCGACGGTGGGCTCGCCGGCTCCCGGGGCACCGCCGCCGGGCTCCTCGCCGGCCACCACGCGCGCGTGCGCGCTCAGGCGCGGGGTACGGCCACCCGGAGCGCCCGGCCGCAGGTCGTACGAGGCGGTGTCACCGACGAGGGCCCGCCGCGCGGCGTTGTACTCCTCGGACAGCAGGTCGTCGAGCGGGACCGGCGCCGCGTCCCCGTACCAGGCCTCGCGGTCCGCCATGGCGAGCTTGCAGCCCTCGACGAGGAGGTGCATGTACGCGGCGGAGCCGTGGGCGGGGAGTTCCTCGGGCAGCAGCGCGAGCTGCTGCAGCAGGACCGGGCCCTGGCTCCAGGGGCCGGCCTTGCACAGGGTCCAGCCGTTCCAGTCGTAGGTCGCCGGGGCCTCGTAGGACGCCGACCAGCCGGCGAGGTCGGCCGCGGTGAGCGTCCCGGTGTGCCGTTCCCCGCTGGTGTCGAGCGTGGGCCGCGCGGACTGCCGGACGAGGGCCTCGGCGACGAAGCCGGTGCGCCAGACCTCGCGGGCCGCCTCGATACGGGCCTCGCGGTCCTTCGCGCCCTCGGTCTCGGCGAGGAGCCGCAGCCAGGTCACGGCCAGGTCCGGGTTGCGGAACAGCTCACCGGGGCGGGGCGCCCGTCCGCCCGGCAGGTACACCCGTGCCGACGACGGCCACTCCCGCTCGAAGAGGTTCCGCACGGTCTCGACCGTCGCCGCCACGTTCTCCACCGGAGCGTGGCCGTCCCGCGCGTACCCGATGGCGTACTTCAGGACGTCGGCGAGGTCCTTGGTGCCGTGGTCGCGCAGCAGGAGCATCCACGCGTCGAACGCGCCCGGCACGGCGGCCGCCAGCGGGCCCGTGCCGGGGACCAGTTCCAGTCCGAGCCCCCGGTAGTGCCGGACGGACGCCCCGGCGGGTGCCACGCCCTGTCCGCACAGCACCCGGACCTCGCCGTCCGCCGGCGCGAGCAGGATCGGTACCTCACCGGCGGGCCCGTTGAGGTGGGGTTCGACGACGTGCAGGACGAAACCGCCCGCCACGGCCGCGTCGAAGGCGTTGCCGCCGTCCTCCAGGACCGCCATCGCCGACTGGGAGGCGAGCCAGTGCGTGGAGGACACCATGCCGAAGGTCCCCTGGAGCGTCGGTCGAGTGGTGAACACGGCGGACTCCTCACTGCGCGACGGGCGTTCGCCGATCGTACGCAGTCCGCCGCCGGCCCTCAGGGACGCCGTCCCATCGTCAGCACATGCCCGCTCGCCCCGAGCAGCGACGGCTCCGACTCGATCCGCCGGGTCGCGGCCAGCACCGCCTCCCGGCGCTCCGGGGCGTCCAGCCACTCCTCCACCCCGCCCATCAGCCAGGCGACGCCCTCGACGCCGTACTGCCCCTCGTGGGTGAGCCCCGCCTCGGTGAACTCCCCGGGCACCTCGGCGGGATCGGCGAGGCAGGCGGTGGTGAAGTGCGGGTCCTCCGGGGAGCGGCGGTGTCTGCCGTGGCCCGCCACGGAGTCGATGTGCTCGCGGCGCTCCGGGATGAAGTAGTTCCCCAGCATGAGCGTGTCGTTGAGCCCCGCGAAGCGGTTGATCGTGGCCGCGACCACCACACCGCCCGGGCGGACGGTCCGGTGGGCCTCGGTCAACGCCCGTACCCGGTCCGGGCGTTCGGGCAGGTGGTAGAGCGGCCCGAGGAACAGCACCACGTCGTACGCGGCGTCCCCGGCGGGCAGCGCGCGGGCGTCCCCGAGCCGCGCGGTGACCCCGGGCAGCCGCCCCGACCGCTCCACGTGCATCGGCACGGGATCGACGACCTCGACCTCGTACCCGTCCTCGGCCAGCCACTCGGCGTGGATCCCCGTGCCGCCGCCGGCGTCGAGCACGCGCGCGGGCGCGGCCGGCAGCAGCCGCCGCAGGAGGTCCTGGGCGCGCCAGAACTCCAGCCGCCCGGCACCCTCCCTGAGGCGGGTGTTCTCCCCGCCCCGTTCGTAGCAGGCGAGGATCTCCTCCGGCAGAGAAGAGACTGTGGGCTCGGTGACTTCCGGTAACCGGTTCATGCGTCAAGACTGCTGATCGTGGGGAGCGCGCGGCAAACGGTTGTCGTCCCTCCCCGTCCCGGCCCGCCCCTGTGCCGCGGCCGAGCCGGCCGGGCGCGGCGGACAGCGTGCAGGATCGTTCCCGGCGGTCGGCGTCCGCCACCGTTCACACGATCACCACTCCCACCGGTGAACCCCGGACCCGGTCACCACGTATGCACGGAGAGAGTCCGCACTTTCGTCCCACAGAGAGTCATGTGACACTGACGTACCCCACCGCCCGGCGGTACCCACCGCCTCGACCCCGAGAAGTGCGCTGTGCGTGAACTGCCTCTGCCGCTCGCCCTCACCGCGCGACTGCTGCCCGTCGCCGTACTCGCCACCGCCGGCTGGGCGTTGTCGTCCGGTCCGCTGGCCGCGAGCCCGGCCGGGGAGAACGCCACACAGGACACCGCGTCGGCGCCCATCTCCACCTCCGAGTCCGCGCCGTCGACCACGGCCGTGACGAAGACGTACGCGAAGGCACCCTCCCCCTGTTCCGGCGTGACGACCAAAACGGTCAAATCCCTCGTTCCGGGGGCGAAGACGGTGGGCAAGGAGATCGCGTCGACCAATGAGTCCGTACGCCGGACCTGTTCGTGGAACGCGCTCAAGGGCTTCGACTACCGCTGGCTCGACGTCTCGTACGAGATCCAGCAGTCGGACGACAAGGCCCGCAGCGCCTACGCGACCCGGACCACGGAGAAGAGCGGCGGCGGGGCCGTCCCGGGACTCGGCGACGAGGCCTACTCCGTGGTGAACCTCACCACGGACGACAAGCAGCAGACCCGCGAGGGCGTGGTGTACGTCCGCATGTCCAACGCCCTGGTGGTCGTCACCTACAACGGCAGCGACTTCGAGTCCCAGAAGGCGCCCGGCACGGATGTGATCAACAAGGGCGCCATCAAGGCCGCGAAGGAGGCGGCGGCCGTACTGAAGGGCGCCCGCTAGCAGCGGGATCCCTCCGGCACGGCCACCGCCACCCCGGTCGGGGCCGCCGTCAGACGGGCACCTTCTCCGTCCGCCGCAGCTCCTTCTTCCTCTCGCCGGCCATCAGCACCACGTACAGCAGCATCGAGGTGCCCAGACCCACCGCCCAGCCGTAGTCGGCGAGCGGCTTGAGGAACGGGATCATGCCGTCGTGCGGGAACGGACCCGAGGCCACGCCGTCCTCGGAGACGGTCGAGTAGGAGCCGCCGACCGCGAGGACACCGCCGACCACGAAGGCGGCTATGGCCCGCCAGTTCCAGCCGGACGCGTACCAGTAGCGCCCGCCGGGCGTGTACAGGTCGGCGAGGTGCAGCACGGTACGGCGGATGATCCAGTAGTCGGCGATGAGGATGCCCGCGACGGTGCCGAGCAGGCCGCCGACCACGCCGAGCCAGGTGAAGATGTAGAACTCGGGCGTCGAGATCAGCTTCCACGGGAAGATCAGGATGCCCACGACGCCCGTGATGAGGGCGCCGGTGCGGAAGTTGATCAGCTTCGGGGCGAGGTTCGCCAGGTCGTACGCCGGGGACACGACGTTCGCCGCGATGTTCACGGAGATCGTGGCGACCAGCACGATGATCAGCGCGAAGAGCAGTCCGAAGGCACTGTCCGTCTTGGCGGCCAGCGCGACCGGGTCCCAGACGGCCTCGCCGTAGACCACCTCGGAACCGGAGGTGACCAGTACGGCGAGGACCGCGAAGAGGGTCATGGTGGTGGGGAGGCCCAGGGCCTGGCCCCAGGTCTGCGCCTTCTGGCTGGCGCCGAAGCGGGTGAAGTCGGGGATGTTCAGGGACAGGGTCGCCCAGAAGCCGATCATGCCCATCAGCGACGGGAAGAAGACCGGCCAGAAGTCCGGCCCCCAGCCGAGCTTGGACGACTGGTCGAGCAGCGCGCCGAAGCCGTCGGCCTTGACCGCGATCCAGCCCAGCAGCACGAGCGCGCCGACGATCACGAAGGGCGCGGCCCAGTTCTCGAAGTGCCGCAGGAAGTCCATGCCCCGGTAGATGATCGCTATCTGCAGCGCCCAGAAGACGAGGAAGCAGAGCCACAGCGGCCAGGGATGCCCCCCGATCTGTCCCGCTTTCTCCCATTCGCCGCCGGTCAGCTTGGAGCCGAGGACGAAGATGCCGGACCCGCCGATCCAGGTCTGGATGCCGAACCAGCCGCAGGCCACGGCAGCCCGGATCATCGCCGGGATGTTGGCGCCGCGCAGCCCGAAGGAGGCGCGGGCGAGCACCGGGAACGGGATGCCGTACTTGGGGCCGGCGTGCCCGGTGGCGAGCATCGGCAGCAGCACGATGATGTTGGCCAGGGCGATGGTGAAGACGGCCTGCTTCCAGTCCATGCCGAGGGCGACCAGGCCGGAGGCCAGGGTCCAGCTGGGGATGCAGTGGGCCATGGAGATCCACAGCGCCGCGAAGTTGTACGTCGTCCACTTGCGTTCGGAGACGGGTACGGGGCGCAGGTCCTCGTTGGCGAAGGGACTCTCGGCGGGGAAGGCCCCGGGAGCCAGTTCGATCCGGCCGGACGGGTCGGCGGTCTGGGCTCTCGGCGACCCCGAGGAGGCTATGTCGGTCATGGGCAGGCCAATCAGGGGAGACGGGACGGGAACGAAAGGCCGTGCGGAGGCCTTGGGCCCCTCCCCTCCGGGACGGCGGAGGGAAGGGAGACAAGGTGTGGGGGGTCGAGGGGCCGAGCGGTCGGCGCCAGAATCGGAGTCACTGGTTCCGCTTTATTGGGGTGGCCGGATTCTCGCAGCCGCCGGCCCGTCCGGGAAGGGAGGGGCGGCCGGGGAGTCAGCCGTTGAGGGCCGGGATGACCGTGGAGCCGTAGACGTCGATCACCCGTTCCTGCGCGTCGTGCATGTCGTAGACGGCGAACTGGTCCACGCCCAGCGCACGCAGCGCGCCGAGCTTCTCGATGTGCGCCTCGGGGGTGCCGATCACACAGAACCGGTCGACGATCTCGTCCGGCACGAACTGGGTGTCGGGGTTGTCGGCACGCCCGTGGTGGGAGTAGTCGTACCCCTCGCGGGCCTTGATGTACTCCGTCAGCTCCTCCGGTACGGCCGCGGAGTGCTCGCCGTACTTCGACACCAGGTCGGCGACGTGGTTGCCGACCATCCCGCCGAACCAGCGGCACTGCTCGCGGGCGTGCGCCAGCGCCTCGGGCGAGTCGTCCTCGGTGACGTACGCGGGCGCGGCCACGCAGATCTTCACCTCGGACGGGTCGCGCCCGGCGGCGACGGCGGCGTCCTTGACCGCCTTGACCATGTACTCGGTGAGATACAGGTCGGAGAGCTGGAGGATGAAGCCGTCGGCCTCCTCACCGGTCATCTTCAGGGCCTTGGGGCCGTACGCCGCCATCCAGACGGGGAGTTCGGCGCCCTCCTTGATCCAGGGGAAGCGGATGACCGTACCGCCGAGGTCGGCCTCTCCCCCGCTGCCCAGCGCCCGGATCACCTTCATGGCCTCGCTGATCCGGGCCAGGGTGTTGGGCTTGCGGCCCGCCACGCGCATGGCCGAGTCGCCGCGGCCGATACCGCAGACCGTGCGGTTGCCGAACATGTCGTTGAGCGTGGCGAAGGTCGAGGCGGTGACCTCCCAGGTGCGGGTGCCCGGGTTGGTGACCATCGGGCCGACCGTCAGTCTCGAGGTGCTGGACAGGATCTGGCTGTAGATGACGAACGGTTCCTGCCAGAGCACGGCGGAGTCGAAGGTCCAGCCGTACGTGAAACCGTTGTTCTCGGCGCGCTTCATCAGCTCGACGACGCGCGAGGCCGGCGGGTCGGTCTGCAGGACGAGTCCGAAGTCCATGTGCTCCGCTCCTAGGTGAGGTACTGGCAGGTGGAGCGGGGGGTGTAGACGCCGTGCCCGGCGTGGCCGGTGTACTCCCGCTCGGTGATGACGAGTTCGCCGCGCGAGAGGACCGTCTCGACCCGGCCCGTGGTGCGCTTGCCCTCGTACGCCGAGTAGTCGACGTTCATGTGGTGGGTCTCGGCGGACATGACCTGCTCGGCGTGCGGGTCGTAGATGACGATGTCGGCGTCCGCGCCCGGCGCGATGGTGCCCTTCTTCGGGTACATGCCGAACATGCGGGCCGGAGTGGCGCAGGCGATCTCGATCCAGCGGCGCCGCGAGATGTGCCCGTCGACGACCGCCTGGTGGAGCAGATCCATCCGGTTCTCCACGCCCGGGAGGCCGTTGGGGATCTTGGAGAAGTCGCCGCGGCCCAGTTCCTTCTGGCCGACGAAGCAGAACGGGCAGTGGTCGGTGGAGACCACCTGGAGGTCGTTGGTGCGCAGGCCCTGCCAGAGCTTCGCCTGGTGCTCGCGCGGCCTCAAGGGGGTGCTGCACACGTACTTGGAGCCCTCGAAGTCCGGCTCCGCGAGGTTGTCGGTGGACAGGAACAGATACTGCGGGCAGGTCTCGCCGAAGACGTTCAGCCCCTCGTCCCGTGCGCGGGCCAGCTCGGCCACCGCCTCCATGGCCGAGACGTGCACCACGTACAGGGGGGCGCCGGCGACCTGGGCGAGCTTGATGGCGCGGTGGGTGGCCTCGGCCTCCAGGAGGGCCTTGCGGACCTCGCCGTGGTAGCGGGGGTCCGTCTCGCCGCGGGCCAGGGCCTGTTCGACGAGGACGTCGATCGCGATGCCGTTCTCCGCGTGCATCATGATCAGTCCGCCGTTGTCGGCGGAGCGCTGCATGGCCCGCAGGATCTGGCCGTCGTCGCTGTAGAAGACGCCCGGGTAGGCCATGAACTGCTTGAAGGAGGTGACGCCCTCCTGCACCAGCAGGTCCATCTCCTTCAGCGTGTCCTGGTTCACGTCGGAGACGATCATGTGGAAGGCGTAGTCGATCGCGCAGGTGCCCTCCGCCTTGGCGTGCCAGGCGTCGAGGCCCTCGCGCAGGGAGTGGCCGACGCTCTGCACGGCGAAGTCGACGATCGTCGTGGTGCCGCCCCAGGCGGCGGCCCGGGTCCCGGTCTCGAAGGTGTCGGAGGCGAAGGTGCCGCCGAAGGGGAGTTCCATGTGGGTGTGGGCGTCCACGCCGCCCGGGACGACGTACTTGCCGGTGGCGTCGAGGGTGCGGTCCGCCGTCCAGGCGTCGGCGGTCGTGCTTCCGCTCGCCGCGAGTGCGACGACTCGGCCGTCCTCGATCAGGACATCGGCGTGGATCTCGTCCGAGGCTGTGATGACGAGACCGCCGCGGATGACTGTACGCCCGCTCATTCGGTCACGCTCCGTTCGGTTGTCGGGAAAGTGCCGGTCGTCTGTGGCTGGTCGCTCCCCCACTCTCGGCTCCGCTCGAGCGGGAGGGGCCCCCATCGCGGCGGCAGCCGCATATCGGGCACCGCCCCGCGCCCCTTGAAGGCCCCTGCGGGGCCCGTCAGGGGCGCGGGTCGTGTGTTGCTACGGCGCCGTCAGCGGGCCGTACGCGTCCGGGCGGCGGTCGCGGAAGAACTGCCAGCGGTCGCGGACCTCGCGGAGCTTGGCCAGGTCCAGGTCGCGGACGACGAGTTCGGTCTCCTTGTCGCTCGCGACCTCGCCGACGAACTGGGCCTCGGGGTCCACGAAGTAGGAGGTGCCGTAGAAGTCGTTGTCGCCGAGTTCCTCGACGCCGACCCGGTTGATGGCGCCGATGAAGTACTCGTTGGCGACGGCCGACGCCGGCTGCTCCAGCTGCCACAGGTAGCGGGACAGGCCCCGTGAGGTGGCCGACGGGTTGAACACGATCTCGGCGCCGCCGAGACCCAGCGCACGCCAGCCCTCCGGGAAGTGCCGGTCGTAGCAGATGTAGACGCCGATCCTGCCCACGGCGGTGTCGAAGACCGGCCAGCCCGCGTTGCCGGGGCGGAAGTAGAACTTCTCCCAGAATCCCGGGACTTGCGGGATGTGGTGCTTGCGGTACTTGCCGAGGTACGTGCCGTCCGCGTCGATCACGGCGGCTGTGTTGTAGAGGACGCCCGGCTGCTCCTCCTCGTACATCGGCAGCACGAGGACGAGGCCGAGTTCCCTGGCGAGCGCCTGGAAGCGCTTGACGATGGGGCCGTCGGGGATCGCTTCGGCGTACTCGTAGAACGCCTTGTCCTGGACCTGGCAGAAGTAGGGCCCGTAGAACAGCTCCTGGAAGCACATGACCTGCGCACCCTGCGCGGCGGCGTCGCGGGCCGCCTGCTCGTGGACCTGGATCATCGACTCCTTGTCGCCGGTCCAGGCCGTCTGGAAGATCGCTGCGCGGATGACTCTGCTCATCGGGACCTCCGGTCACTCGGTGTGCAGTGAGCGTAGGAAGACCGGAGATCCGGTTTGAGTTGCACGGTGTCACGTCTGCGGGCCTTCTGCGTTCCACCGTGTCACCTCTTCCTGGGCGCATGTTTCACCGTCGTTTTCGCAGGTCCCGGCATGTTTCAGCCCTGTTGCGCGTCGTGGGCGAGGAGGGCGATGTGGACGGACGCGGCCTGTTCGAAGTCGTCGAGGTCCACACCGAGGCGGGCCTCTATGGCTTCGAGCCGGCGATACAGCGCGGGCCGGCTGACGTGGTGCAGCTGGGCGGTGTGCGACTTGTTGCGGCCGGTCGCGAGATAGGTCCGCAGCACGGGCAGCAGGTCCTGCTCGGCGTGCCCGTCACCGCACAGCAGCCCGTCCAGTTCCCGCTCGGCGAACGCCTGCACGTGCGGGTCGTCCCGCAGCAGCCGGACCAGGCCGCGGAGGTGGACGTCCCGGAGGCGGACGACGACGGGGAGGTCCAGCCCGGTCGTGGCGGACTGGGCGACAGCGTCGGCCACATGCCGGGCCTCGCGCAGCCCGCCCGGTACGTCCTCCCAGGTGGTCCGGGCCTCGGCGGCTGCCACGACCGTCGTCCGCACCCCCGACTCGGACCGCAGCCGGGTCGCGAAGTGCGCGGTGAGCGCGGTCGCGTCCTGGTCCCGGGCCAGACTGAGCAGGACGGCGGTGGCTCCCTCCGCCAGCTCGGCGACGAGGCCGGGGAGCCCCAGCATCCTGAGCACGCGGTCGAGTTGGGCCGGTTCCCCGGCGCGTACGACGAGGGGCACGAAGGTACGGCGGTTGACCGGGAGTCCGGCGGCTCGGGCCCTCGGCAGCAGCTGCCGGGCCGGTACGACCCCGGAGACGAGGTCCGTCAGGAGACTCTGCGCGGACTGTTCCTCCCAGCTGTGCGCCGAACCGCCGAGCATGCGGTGCAGGACGAGCGCCTCGGCGGCCCGGTCGGCGAGCAGCCGTCCCGTGGCGGTGTCGCCGCGGTGTCCGCACAGCACGACCTGGCCCCAGCGCTCCCCGCGTCCGCCCAGCTCGGCCCGTACCCAGCCGTCGCCCTCGCTGCCGCCCGCCTGCCGTGCGATGCGCTCCCAGTCGCGCAGCACGTCGTCGACCGCGGACCGCTCCCCCGCGGTGGCGAGGACGCGATGGGCGAGGTTGGTGACGACGAGCGGACAGCCCGCGTGGTGGGCGATCTCGTCGAGGAGCCGTTGCAGCGGGGCACCGGCGGTGATCAGACCGGTCAGGGCCGTACGGACGGCCTCCGACAGGCTCACGGCCGCGAACTTGCGCCGTACGAGCCGGGACTGGACCTCCTCGGTCAGTTCGGCGAAGGGGAACGGCCGGTGCAGCACCACCATCGGCAGGCCGCACCGCTCCGCCGCCCGGCGCATCACGTCGGGCGGCGTCGGGAAGGCCCGGCCGAGACCGAGGACGACCGCGGCGGCCTCGGCCCGGTGCAGCGAGCGGATGTACTCGGCCTGGGCCTCCTCGTCCCCGGCGAGCAGGACCCCGGTGGTGAGGACCATCTCGCCGCCGGTGAGCATCACGCCCACGTCGGGGGCCTCGGCCACGTGCACCCAGCGCACCGGCCGGTCGAGCTGACCGGCCCCGGCCACCACCTCGGGCTCTCCGGCGAGGACCCGGTCCAGGTTGAGGACCTGGCGTACCGACAGGGCGGGTTCCGGGCCGGGGGCCGAGGTGGTGGTCATGGCGGTGTTCCTCAGATCTGTTCCTCCGGTGCTACCGGATGCTCCTCAGAGCCCGTTCGAGGGCTTCGGCGCCCTCCTCGGCCTCGGCGACGGTCAGCGACAGCGGGGGCGCGATGCGCAGCGCGCTGGTGTTGTGGCCGCCGCCCTTGCCGATCAGCAGGCCCTCGCGGCGGGCGGCTTCGAGGACGGCGGACGCGGCCTCGGGGTTGGCCTCGTCGGTGCCGGGCTTCACCAGCTCGATGCCGATCATGAGGCCCCGGCCGCGTACCTCCTTCACCTCCGGGATCTGCGCGGTGATCGCCCGCAGCCGCTCGATGAGCAGTCCGCCGACGCGCCGGGCGTTGCCCTGGAGGTCGTGCTCGATCAGGTAGTTGAGGTTGGCGAGCCCGGCGGCCATGGTGATCTGGGTGCCGCCGAAGGTCGAGATCGAGTTGCTGTCCAGACAGTTCATGACCTCGGAGCGGGCCACGACACCGCCGATGGACATGCCGTTGCCGATGCCCTTGGCGAAGGTGAGGATGTCCGGCGGGCCGTTCTGCCCGTGCGCCTGCCAGCCCCAGAAGTTGTCGCCGGTGCGGCCCCAGCCGGTCTGCACCTCGTCCGCGATCCACAGCACGCCGTGCCGTTGCAGCACCTCGCGGAAGGCCGCGTACAGGCCGTCCGGCGGTGAGGTGAAGCCGCCGACGCCCTGGACCGGCTCGGCGATCAGCGCGGCCGGCGGGCGGCCGTGGCCGAGCAGGTCCTCCAGGTCGGCGACGCAGGCGGTGATGAAGTCGGCGTCGCTCAGGTCGGCGTACGGGCCGCGGGTGCGGACGCCGCCGTGCACGTACAGCGTCTGGAGCGGGGACAGCGAGGTCGGGGACCAGCCCTTGTTGCCGGTGATGCCGACCGCGCTGAACGAACGGCCGTGGTAGCTGTTGCGCATCGCCAGGATCTGGTTGCTGCGGCGGTGGGTCGTCGCCAGCATGAGCGCGGTGTCGTTGGCCTCGGTGCCGGAGGTGGTGAAGAAGACCCGGGCGTCCGGGATGCCGGACATCTGGGCGATCCGCTCGGCGAGTTCGACCATCGGCCGGTTGAGGTAGAGCGTCGAGGAGTGGATGATCCGCCCGGCCTGCTCGCTCACCGCCTTGGTGACCTCGGGCAGGGCGTGCGCGGTCATCGTGGTGAGGATGCCGCCGAAGAAGTCGAGGTACCGGGTGCCGGCGGCGTCCCAGACGTGGCGGCCCTCGCCGTGGGTGATCTCCAGGGGGTCCGCGTAGTAGAGCGCGAGCCAGTCGGGCAGTACGGCCTTGTGGCGTCCGAGCAGTTCGTCGGTCACGGCTGCACCACTCCTTTCACTCCTGTACGGGTTCTGCGGGTGTCACGGCTGTACGTGCCCACGCCGGGGCGCTGTGAGTCCCGTCAGGGCTGCACGAGTCCCTCGTAGGCGTCGGGGCGGCGGTCCCGGTAGAACGCCCACTGCTGCCGCACGTCCTCGATGAGGTCGAAGTCGAGGTCCCGTACGACCAGTTCCTCGCCCTTGTCGCTGGCGACCTCGCCGACGAACTTTCCGCGCGGGTCGACGAAGTAGGAGGTGCCGTAGAAGTCGTTGTCCCCGTACTCCTCCACGCCGACCCGGTTGATCGCGGCGACGAAGTACTCGTTGGCGACGGCGGCCGCGGGCTGCTCCAGCTGCCACAGGTGGGAGGAGAGGCCCCGGTGGGTCGCGGAGGGGTTGTAGACGAGCTGGGCGCCGTTCAGACCGAGCTGGCGCCAGCCCTCCGGGAAGTGGCGGTCGTAGCAGATGTAGACGCCGACCTTGCCGACGGCCGTGTCGAAGACCGGCCAGCCGAGGTTCCCGGGCTTGAAGTAGTACTTCTCCCAGAAGCCCTTGACCTGGGGGATGTGGTGCTTGCGGTACTTGCCGAGGTAGGTGCCGTCGGAGTCGATCACCGCGGCGGTGTTGTAGTAGAACCCGGACTGCTCGACCTCGAAGACCGGGACGACGATCACCATGCCGGTCTCGCGGGCCAGCTCCCCCATGCGCGTGACGGTGGGGCCGTCGGGCACGGGCTCCGCCCAGGCGTAGTGCTCGGGTTCCTGGACCTGGCAGAAGTAGGGCGCGTTGAAGACTTCCTGGAAGCCGATCACCTTCGCGCCCTGCCGGGCGGCCTCGCGGGCGTGCTCGACGTGCTTGTCGACCATGGACGCGGTGTCGCCGGTCCAGGTCGCCTGGACCAGGGCGGCGCGTACGACGTTGGCCATCTCAGCTGCTCCTTCGACAGGGACCTCAGAGAGCCTCTACGCCCGTAGACGAAGGTCGTAGAGGCTTGAAACTAAGCCCCGTCGACGGGCTGGGCAAGACCATCGTCGTCAACCGGCCGAGTCGATCACGTTTCGCACTCCAGTGGGTGATTACCCCTGCGTTTCGCGTGCCGGGGCGCACGGGCGCCGCGAGGCGGTGCCGGTGCGCCTGACGGGGCGGACGCGACCGACGGGTCAGCCGAGTCCCTGCACGCGCAGGGCGTGCACCACCTCGCGGTAGCGCTCCTCGGAGACGCGGCGCGCCGCCTCCAGTACGAGGGGCCTGAGCCGGCGCGGACGGGCCTGCGCGGTGCGGGCCGCCTCCTCCGGCGTACGCACGCGCACATAGACGTCGAGCAGCGCACGCGCCTCCCGCTCGCGCCCCTCGGCGGTGAGGGCGAGCACGGCCTCGCCGATCTCCTCGGCGGGCCGGGCGACGCCCTGCCGGAGCATCTGCTCCCCGTCCGGGGCGCGGCCCACCGCGTGCAGGGCGTCCGCCACCGCGACCAGCCGGTCGGCGGGCAGCGAGCCGGCCTCCCACAGCAGGGTCGCCCAGTCGGCGTCGAGCCCCGCCCGGTGCAGGTCGGCCGCGAGCAGCGGAAAGCGGGCGGCGGGCCAGCGCGCGGCCTCCACGAGGAGGGCGTGCGCCTCGCCGCTGCGGCCCTCCCGGCGCAGCCGCAGCAGGTGCTCCACGGTGCCGGCGACCTCACGCCGCGCGTCGTCGTCCAGCGGCTGCCTCGCCCGCGGCTGCGCCGGCGCCTCCCCCTCGGTGCGCTCCGCGACTCCGGCGTACCGGGCGCCCCGGGGGGCGCCGCCCCCGCGGCCGGCGGACGGTGCGGCGGGGATGTGGGGCGGGTCGTCGTCCGACGCCACGGGCGGCTCGTGCTCGGCCTCCACCGCCCCGGCGAAACGGGCGCCCCCGCGCGGGCGGCGCTTGGCACGCTGCCTGACCGGCGCCGGGGCGGCGGCCTCGGGGGCCCGGGCGGCGCCCGGGCGGGCGTCCGGAACGGTGCGAACGGCCTCCTCGGGCACCACGGGGACGGGACCCCCGGCGGTGTTCTCCCGGCCGTGTGCCGCGTCCCGCGCGAAGTCGTGCGGGACGCGGCGGTCGGCGTGCTCGATGCGGGTGCGCAGTTCCGTGCAGCGCGCCGTGGCGCGTTCGCGGTCGTCGTGGGCCCAGGCGAGGTCGAGGCGGACGGTGTCGGCCTCGACCCGGGTGGTGGCCGACCGGAGCCGGCTGGTCAGTTCGGCGGCGCGTTCGGCGGCGTAGCGCTGTTCGCGGAGCATGACGTCGAGGCGGTCACCGAGGGCGTCGCGGCCTCCGGGCCGGGCGTCGTAGGCGGCGAGGGAGGCGCCGTGCAGGGCGCGGGCGCGCTCGGTCTCCTGGGCCGCGGCGGCCGGGCCGTAGGCGGTGTCGAGGTCGTGCATGAGCGCTTCGACGACGTCCCAGGGCGGCACCTCCTGGCCGTCCAGGCAGGCGCGCATGCCGTCGGGATCGCGTTGCCAGAAGACGGCGCACCAGCCGCCGCCCTGGTCCAGCTTCGCCATCAGCTTGTTCAGGTATTGCGCGAACTCCCAAACCTCTGCCGGGAGTTGATTCACCGTCACCGCATACTCCCCGGCCGACTGGAGTGCTCCGACCCGATAGAAAACACCAGTTGTGTTACGGGCGGGCTACGCGCAGTTTTCGGGGCGGACGCGGTTCGCCGTGCGCGGTCGGGCGACGGCTGTGCGTGACGGGTCCGGGCCGGCTCAGGCGACGGCCGCCGTCGGCGCGCTCTCGGCGGCCGGCGCGCAGCGCGTCACGAGGTCGTCCATGGACAGCCCCAGGGCGCGGGCGAGGGCGGCGATCGTGAAGAAGGCGGGGGTGGGGGCCCGGCCGGTCTCGATCTTCCGCAGGGTCTCCGCGGAGAGTCCCGCGTGAGCCGCGATCTCCGCCATGCTCCGGCCGCCGCGGGCCTCGCGCAGCAACCGGCCGAGCCGCTCGCCGCGTTCGCGCTCTTCGGGGGTCAGGGGGGTGCGCACCATGGCCCCATTCTAATACCGGCCGCCGCCGAGTGACCGGTATTTTAATTGGGTCCAGAGCGGTATAGTAATTGGCATGGTGGAACTGAAGACGGACGCGTCCATGGACGCGATGTACGAGGCCGGGCAGGTCGTGGGGCGCGCGCTGACGGCGGTACGGAAGGCCGCCGACGTGGGAGTGTCCCTGCTCGAACTGGACGAGGTGGCGCGCGAGGTGCTGCGGGAGGCGGGAGCCTCGTCCCCGTTCCTCGGCTACCGGCCCTCGTTCGCGCCCACGCCGTTCCCCGCCGTCGTCTGCGCCTCCGTGAACGACGCGATCGTGCACGGCATCCCGACGTCGTACCGGCTGCGCGACGGCGACCTGCTCTCCGTCGACTGCGGCGCCGTGCTGGACGGCTGGGCCGGGGACTCGGCGGTCAGCTTCGTGGTGGGCGAGCCGCGCACTGCCGACCTCAGGCTCGTGGAGACGGCCGAACGCGCCCTCGCGGCGGGCATCGCGGCGGCCGTGGTGGGCAACCGTATCGGCGACATCGCGCACGCGATCGGCACCGTGTGCCGTTCCGCCGGGTACGGCATCCCGGACGGGTTCGGCGGGCACGGGATCGGGCGGAAGATGCACGAGGACCCGGGCGTGCCGAACGAGGGGCGGGCCGGCCGGGGCATGAAGCTGCGGCACGGGACGGTCCTGGCGATCGAGCCGATGGTCATCGGCGGGGGCGGCGACGGGTTCCACGCGGCGCCCGACGGGTGGACCCTGCTCACGGACGACGGGTCCCGGGCGGCCCACGCGGAACACACGGTCGCCGTCACGGAGGCCGGGCCGCGCGTACTGACGGCCCGCTAGCGGCCGCGCCCCGTGCGCTCGGGCCCACGGGGACCGAACCTCGCCGGGGCGCGGGGAACCGCGCGAGCGGCCACGGCGTATCCGCGGCCACCGGAGCGCCGCACCCCCACGCCCCGCCCCTCGACGGCTACTTCGAGGGGTGCACGACCATCGCCGCGCCGCCCCCGCGCCGTACGGTCTCCGCGGCGGCCAGCCACTTGCCGTCCGACAGCCGCTGGACCGCGGTGGCCGCGCCGATCTCCGGGTTCTGCCGGAAACCGTGCCCGAGGGCTTCCAGCTCCGTGCGCAGCGGGCTGTTCCACAGGCCCGGTTCGAGTTCGGTGGTGGTCTGGTTGCGCTGGCTGGCCCGTGGCGCGGCGATCGCGTCGACGAGCGGCAGGCCCCGGTCGAGGAACCCGGTCAGGGTCTGCAGCACGGTCGTGATGATGGTCGCGCCGCCCGGCGAACCGAGCGCCACCACGGGCCGGTCGTGCCGGTCGAGCACGATCGTCGGCGACATCGACGAGCGGGGCCGCTTGCCCGGCCCCGGCAGGTTCGGGTCGTGCACGGCCGGGTTGGCCGGGGTGAAGGAGAAGTCCGTCAGCTCGTTGTTGAGCAGGAACCCGCGGCCCGGCACGGTGATGCCGCTGCCGCCGGTCTGCTCGATGGTGAGCGTGTACGAGACGACGTTGCCCCACTTGTCGGCGACCGTGAGGTGGGTGGTGCTGTCCCCCTCGTAGGTCGTCGGCGCGGCGGTGCCGCCGGCCCGGCAGGGCGCCGGGTTCCGCGGATCGCCCGGCGCGACCGGGCTGGTGAGCACCGCGTCGTCCTTGATCAGGCACTCCCGCGAGTCGGCGTACCGCTGCGACAGCAGTTCCTTCGTGGGGACGTCCTCGAAGGCGGGGTCGCCGACCCAGCGGCCCCGGTCGGCGAACGCGATGCGGCTGGCCTCGATGTAGCGGTGCAGGTACCGGACGTCGCTCGCCTTCGACAGGTCGGTCCGCTCCAGGATGTTCAGCGCCTCGGCGACCGTGGTGCCGCCGGAGGAGGAGGGGGCCATGCCGTAGACGCCGAGACCGCGGTACGACGTCTCCGTGGGCGCCTGGCGCTTGGCCCGGTACGCGGACAGGTCGGCCGTGGTCAGGTCGCCGGGCCGGGCTTTGTACCCCGAACCCGGGTCCACCGGCGGCTTGTTGACCGTGTCGACGATGTCCTGGGCGAGGTCGCCCCGGTACAGGGCGCCGACGCCCTTGCGGCCCAGCAGCGCGTAGGTACGGGCCAGATCGGGGTTCTTCAGCGTCGAGCCGACCACCGGCAGCTGTCCGCCGGGGAGGAAGAGGTCGGCCGTGGCCGGAAAGTTGCGGAAGCGTGCCTCGTTGGAGGCGGTCTGGGAGCGGAAGGTGGCGTCGACGGTGAACCCGTGGCGGGCCAGCTTCACGGCGGGCTTCAGCAGTTTGGCGAGCGGCTTGCTGCCCCAACTGCTCAGCGCGGTCTGCCAGGTCGCCGGAGTGCCGGGGGTACCGACGCTCAGCCCGCTGGTGACGGCCTCGGCGAACGGGATCGCCGTGCCGTTCTCCAGGAAGAGGTCCGCGTCGGCGCTCAGGGGCGCGGTCTCCCGGCCGTCGATGGTGTGCACCGTACGGGAGCGGGCGTCGTAGTAGACGAAGTAGCCGCCCCCGCCGATACCGGCCGAGTAGGGCTCGGTGACGCCGAGCGCGGCGGCCGTGGCGACGGCCGCGTCCACCGCGTTGCCGCCCTTGCGGAGCACCTCGATACCGGCGGCAGAGGCGTCCGGGTCGACGCTGGAGACGGCTCCGCCGTAACCGACGGCGAGCGGCACCTTCTCGACGGGGTCCGCCGCGGCCTGGGACGGCGGGGCCGCCCCCACCGCGACCACGGCGGACGTTGCCGCCAGTACAGCCAGTTTCCGCGCGACAGGGCGACGCAGACGCATCCGTACCTCCAGTCAAGGACCGTTCGCGCAGACTAACGCGGGTGCCATGACCCCGTCAGCGGCGTCTCGGCCATCCGGCGGTGTCGCAACACCCCCGCGACGGCCCGCCGAACCGGGACAGCGGGTCTGGAATCGGACATGGATTCGGACAGGTCTCGGCCGCGCCCGCTACCATGCGCGGCCATGAATGACGACGTGCGCAATATCGTCCTCGGTGTGCTCGCGGCGGGCCTCAGCGCCTCGCTCGGCTGGGCCTTCCGGACGTACCTGTGGAAGAGGAAGCTCCGCCGCAAGCAGACGTTCTTCGGGCTGCCCGACAACTCCGAGTCCCTGCTGGTGGTCAACCGTGATCCGTCCAGCGCGGACCTGGCCGTCCACCGCTACGACGTGTTCGCGCTGCTGGAACTCTCCGCTCTGATCAAGGACTGCGGCGCGCACGCGCAGATGATCACCCAGGACGCGGCCCAGCAGGGCTTCGGCGAACGCACCGAATTCTGCGTGGGAGGTCCGATCTCGAATCGCCGGATGGCGGCGCACATATCCGCGATGCTGCCCGGCGTCGTCTTCAACAACGACCCCGAGCCCGGCCCCCACCGGGCCGCCTTCCAGATCGGCAGCGAGCAGTACCGCCTGGACCCCGGCATCACCGAGCACGTCGTCCTCGCCCGGCTCACCACCGGCCAGCCGGACCAGGCCCGGCCCGTCTTCCTCTTCTGCGGGCAGCGCGCGATCACCAACCAGGCCGCCACCCGCTACCTCGCCCGCAACCACGAGCGCCTGCACCGCAAGTACGGCACCGGCACCTTCGTCCTGCTGCTGAAGGTCGTCAACTCGCAGGCGTACGGCGCCGATGTCGTCGAACTCGTCGCGGACGTCACCCGCGCGGCCCAGGCCCCGGCCCCGGCGCCTTCCGCGCCGGCCCAGATCTCGCACCGGGCCTCCTAGCGCCCCCGCGCCGGCTCACCGCCGCGCCGATCCACCGCCACGCCGGGTTCACGCCGCACCGGTTCACCATCGAACGTTACCGTCACGTAACTTACCGGGGAGTTACTTCCGGTAAGGGCGTCCGGTTACCGTCGGGTCACTTTGCACTGACACGAGTGAGGCGACCCATGAGACACCAGCACGGCACCACCTCCCGTACGGCCGGGGCGCTGCGGACCGGCGCCGTCGGCGCCGTCTCGGCCACCCTGATCGCCGGCACGGCCCTCGGTCTCGCCCCCGCCGCCCGGGCGGCCTCCGGCTCGACCGCCGCTCCCACCACCCGCTTCGTGGACATCGCCGGCGACGGCGGCACGGTCCTCAAGGCCAACGTCGTCGCGCCCGCCGACACCTCGCGCGCGTACCCGCTGCTCGTGCTGCCCACGAGCTGGGGCCTGCCGCAGATCGAGTACCTGGCCCAGGCACGGAAACTGGCCGACGCCGGTTATGTGGTGGTCAGTTACAACGTGCGCGGCTTCTGGGAGTCCGGCGGATACATAGAGGTCGCGGGCCCACCCGACACGGCCGACGCCTCCAAGGTGATCGACTGGGCCCTCGCCAACACCCCGGCGGACGCCGAGCACATCGGCATGGCGGGGCTGAGTTACGGAGCGGGCATCAGCCTGCTCACCGCCGCGCACGACCGGCGCGTCAAGGCGGTCGCCGCGCTGAGCGGCTGGGCGGACCTCATCGACTCGATCTACGGCGGACGCACCCAGCACGTGCAGGCCTCCGCCCTGCTGGACGGCGCCGGACGGATCACGGGCCGCCGGAGCCCCGAACTCCAGCAGATCTTCAAGAGCTTCTATGCCTCCGACCTGACGAAGGAGGAGGACATGATCGCCTGGGGGAAGAAACGTTCCCCCGAAACGTATCTGGACCAGCTGAACACGCACGGCACGGCCGTCATGCTCGCCAACGCCTGGGGCGACTCGATCTTCCCGCCCAACCAGTACGCCGACTTCTACGAGAAACTCACCGGCCCCAAGCGGCTGGAGCTGCGCCCCGGCGACCACGCCACCACCGAGCTGACCGGCCTGTTCGGGCTGCCCAACGACGTGTGGACGGACACGCGGCGCTGGTTCGACCGCTACCTCAAGGGCGCCGACAACGGCATCGACCGCGAGCAGCCCGTCCGGCTCAAGTCCCGCACGGGCGGCGCCTTCGAGGGCTATCCGGACTGGAAGTCCGTCACCGCGACCCGCGAGAAGTTCGCCCTGACGGGCGGCACCACGATCCGCGCGAACGTCGACTCGGGTGCCGACGGCGGGGTCGTCCTCCTGTCCAGCATCCTGGACCAGGTGGCGCAACTCCCGCCCGTGGCCTCGATCCCGCTGCTGCCGCGCCGCTGGGCGGCCGTATGGCAGTCGGAGAAGTACACGACCGCACAGGCCGTGCGGGGTACCGCGAAGCTGCACACCACGGTGACCCCGACCAAGGAGAGCGGCACCCTCGTCGCCCATCTCTACGACGTGGGCCCGCTCGGCCTCGGCAAGCTGGTCAGCCACGCGCCGTACACCTTCCACGGCGTGACGCCCGGCAAGCCGTTCGGCGTGGACCTGGACTTGCTCTCCACGGCCTACGACGTCCCGGCGGGCCACCGTCTCGCCCTGGTCGTCGACACGGTCGACCCGCTCTACATCGAGCACAACCCGACCGGCGCGCAGCTGACCTTCTCCTCGCCGCCGAACGACCCGTCGTACGTGTCGATCCCGCTGCGCGAGCAGTGATCTCCGGCTGCCGCCGGACGGGCCTGGCCCCTGGCCGCCGCGTGTCCGGCGGCGGCGCTCCTGTTTCGGCCGGGGTGGCGTCCGCGGCCTCGCTCACCCCAAGTGGATGAACCGCTCATCGTAGTCGAGGACCGCGCCCGGTCATGTGGCGGTGGTCAGTGCTTGAGGATCTTGGAGAGAAAGTCCCTGGCGCGGTCGCTCTCCGGGTTCGTGAAGAACGCGTCCGGAGTGCGGTCCTCGACGATGCGGCCGTCCGCCATGAAGACGACACGGTTGGCGGCGGAGCGGGCGAAACCCATCTCGTGGGTGACGACCACCATGGTCATGCCCTCGCGCGCCAACTGCTGCATGACTTCCAGGACTTCGTTGATCATCTCCGGGTCGAGCGCCGAGGTGGGCTCGTCGAACAGGATGACCTTGGGGTCCATGGCGAGGGCGCGGGCGATGGCCACGCGCTGCTGCTGGCCGCCGGAGAGCTGCGCCGGGTACTTGGGCGCTTGGTCGGCGAGGCCGACCCGGTCGAGGAGTTCACGGGAGCGCCGTTCGGCGTCCTCCTTCTTCTTCTTGCGCACCTTGATCTGACCGAGCGACACGTTCTGCAGGACCGTCTTGTGCGCGAAGAGGTTGAACGACTGGAAGACCATGCCGACGTCCGCGCGCAGTGCCGCGAGGGCCTTGCCCTCGTCCGGCAAGGGCTGCCCGTCGAGCAGGATCGTGCCGGAACGGATGGGCTCCAGCCGGTTGATCGCCCTGCACAGCGTGGACTTCCCCGACCCCGACGGGCCGATGACGACGACCACCTCCCCCCTGCCGACGGTGAGATCGATGTCCTGCAGGACATGCAGCTCCCCGAAGTACTTGTTCACGCCGTGCATCTCGATCAGCGGATCGACCGCCATGCCCTGCCCGCCCTACTCGCTCCGGCCGTGCCGTGTGTGCCCTGTCATGTCGTGCGGTGGTGTGTCGTGCGGTGCTCCGACGTGTGAAGCCGTGCTGTGCCGTGCCGCAGGTGCCGCAAACTATCCGGACGGCCGTGACCCTCGTCCACGACACGCACGGCCGCGCATTAGCCGTATTGTCGCCGCCCGGCGAGGCCACGGGCGACGGCACGGGCGGCAGCGCGGTGCGGGGGCGTCACGACTCCGCCACCTCGGCGTAGAGCTGGGAGAGTTCGGGCGCGCCGCTCGCCGCCCACTGCTGCCCGGCCTCGACCACGTCGATCTCCCGGCCGGACGCCAGGCGCACCACGGGCTGGCCGTTCGGCCAGATCTCCCAGCGGGCGCCGGGGACGGTCCGGACGACCACCGTGCCCAGGTAGAGCCCGGCGTCGTTGCCGAGCCAGGCCGCGCGCTCGTCGTCGTCGCGCCAGCGCGGGACGAGCTGGTCGAGGGCTTCCAGCGAGGACGCGGAGTCGTCCAGGCGCACGCCCGCCTGTGCGGCCTGGGCGCGCAGCAGTTCGCATTCGGCGAGGAGTCCGGCGAGTCCCGCGTGACCGTCGTCGTCACCGTCGCCGCCGGTGAACACCGCGACCCCGAAGGCGGGACCACGCCTCTTGCGCCAGTTGCCCAGGAAAGAGATGTTCATGCGCTCAGCGTGTCATCCGCCCGGTCCCCGGCACCACAGGCGCGCGGGCCCGCCTGTTCGCCCGGAGTTCGTCCACCGTTCGAGCACGCCTCATTGACGGGCCCCTGACGCCTCTTTAGGTTCATGACACATCTGTCGCCTCGTCACCGTACCGGTGTCGCATGCGCGATCGTCGTCGCCGACATGGTCATCAGCGAACGGGAGGGGTCCCGCGTGCGCCCACGCGTCTGGGGAACGGCCTGTGTACTGGCACTCCTGGCGACGGCCGCGCCGGTCGCCACGGCCCGGGCCTCCGACGGCGGGAAGGAGAGACCGGCGCCCCTGGAACGGCTCTTCGACAACCGGGCGGTCAGTGACGACGCGCGGCCCGCCGGGGCCGACTTCGACGGACAAGGGAACTCGCTCTCCGCCGCCGACCTGACGGCCGCCGGGTGGACGCCGGGGCGCACGCTGACCGTTCAGGGCGCACGCCTGACCTGGCCGCGCCGCACGGCGGGCGAGCCCGACAACGTGCGCGCCGCCGGCCAGTCGGTCCGGGTGCGGGGCCGGGGCGACGCCCTCGCCTTCCTCGTCGCCGCCACGGGCGGCACGGAGGCCGCCGGGACGGGGACGGTCCGCTACGCGAGCGGCGCCCGCTCCACGTACCGCCTGACCGCCTCCGACTGGCGCACCGGCCCGCTCGCCACCAAGGCCGTCGCCCTTCCCCACGTCAACACCCCCGGCGGTCGACTCACCGAGAAGGCCCGGCTGTACGTCGTCACCGTGCCGGTCGGGCGGGGCGGCGAGGTGGCCTCGGTGACCCTGCCGCGCAACCCCGACCTGCATGTGTTCGCGCTGTCGGTCCGCCCCGAGTCGCGCGGCTGGACCGGCGGTTGGGCGGCGTCCACCTCCGGCTACACGACCGTCGGGCCGTGGACCGACCGGACGCTGCGGCTCGTCGTCCACACCTCGGCGGGCGGGCCCCGGGTGCGGATCCGGCTCGACAACACCTTCGCCTCGGCGCCCGTACGGGTGGGGAGCGCGACGGTGGCGTTGCGGGCCGAGGGCGCCGCCGCCCGGGGCGCGCCGGTGCCGCTGTCGTTCGGGGGCGCGGTAGGCACCCTGATCCCGGCGGGCGCCCAGGCGTACAGCGACCCGCTGGGCTTCGAGGTGCCCCCGGACACCGACCTCCTCGTGAGCTTCCACCTGCCGGACACGGTGACGGCCGCGCCCGTGCACCGGCTCGCCCAGCAGACGTCGTACGTGAGCGGGCCGGGCGACCACGCGGGCGAGACCTCGGCGACGCCGTACACCTCGACGGTGACGACCTGGCCGCTGCTGACCGGCGTGGACGTGGCGGGCGGTCCGGGCTCGGTGGTGCTGCTCGGGGACTCGATCACCGACGGCGAGAAGGTGACGGCCGACTCGAACCGGCGGTGGCCGGACGTGCTGGCCCGGCGCCTGCTGGACCAGGACGAGGTGCCGCGCTACGGCGTCCTCAACCAGGGGATCTCGGCGAACCGGGTGGTCACCGACCGCTATCCGGGCGACGGCGTCTCCACCGACACGGGCGGCGTGAGCGCCCTGCACCGTCTCGACCGTGACGTCCTCGCCCAGACCTCCGCCCGGACCGTCGTCGTCTTCCAGGGCGTCAACGACGTCCGCTGGGGCACGACGGCGGGCGAGGTCGTCGCCGGGCTGCGGGAGATCGCGGCCCGGGGGCACGAGCGGGGCCTGCGCGTGCTGGCGGCGACGATCGCGCCCTGCGAGGGCGAGGCCCGCTGCACGGCCGCAGCCGACGCCCAGCGGGTCGCGGTGAACGACTGGATCCGGGGCAACGACGACGTCGACGGCGTCCTCGACTTCGACGCGGTGCTCCGCGACCCGGACCGACCGGCGCGGCTGCTCCCCGCGTACGACAGCGGGGACCATCTGCATCCGAACGAGACGGGACTGGCCGCGCTGGCGGAGTCGGTGGACCTCGGACTCCTCTGATACGACGGGCCCTAGACCTCCAGGTCCACCACGACCGGCGCGTGGTCGGAGGCGCCCTTGCCCTTGCGCTCCTCACGGTCGACGTACGAGTCGGTCACGGCCTTCGCGAACGTCTCGTTGCCGTACACCAGGTCGATGCGCATGCCCCGGTTCTTGGGGAAGCAGAGCTGGCGGTAGTCCCAGTACGTGAAGGGGTGCTCGTACTTCAGGGGCCGGGGGACGACGTCGGTCAGGCCCGCCTCGCGCAGGGAGGCCAGGGCGGCGCGCTCGGCGGGGGTGACATGGGTGAGGCCCTCGAAGGCGGCGACGTCGTACACGTCGTCGTCCGTCGGCGCCACGTTGTAGTCGCCCATGACGGCGAAGGGGCGGCTGCCGGCCGCGTCACCGGCGACGGCGGCCTTCAGCGCCTCGAACCACTGGAGCTTGTACGCGTAGTGCGGGTGGTCGACCTCGCGGCCGTTCGGCACGTACACCGACCAGACGCGGACCGGGCCGCAGGTGGCGGAGATCGCGCGGGGCTCCACCGAGCCGTCGTAGCCGGGGTCGCCGGGCAGGCCCTTGACCACGTCCTCGATGCCGACGCGGGAGATCACCGCCACGCCGTTCCACCGGCCCGTGGCGTGCACCGCCGCCTCGTAGCCCGCCTCCCGGAGCGCGTCGAGCGGGAAGCCGTCCTCGGCGATCTTGGCCTCCTGGAGGCAGAGCACGTCCGTGCCGCTGCTCTCCAGCCAGGCCAGGAGCCTCGGGAGGCGGGCGGTGATCGAGTTCACGTTCCAGGTCGCGATGCGCATGCTCCACAACCTACCCGGCGGGTACGACAACGCCGGTCCCGCCCGGTCGGGGGCGGGACCGGCGCCCCGGTCAGACGTCCGCCGAGGCGCCGGGGGCCAGGCGCAGGTGCTCCGCGCCGCCCAGGGAGCCGATCTGGCGGTCGTAGATGGGGCGGGCGAGGTCGGTCAGGAGGGCGTCGTGGATGTCGTACGCCCGGTGCGGCTTCACCTCGCGGACGTAGTCGATCACCTCGGAGATTTTGCTCCAGGGGGCCATGACGGGCAGCATCAGCGTCTCGACGGCGTGGCCGGGGACGGTGAGGGCGTCGCCGGGGTGGAAGACACGGCCGGCGTCGACGAGGTAGCCGACGTTGGTGATGCGCGGGATGTCCGGGTGGATCACGGCGTGCAGTTCGCCGTGGACCTGGACGTCGAAGCCCGCGGCGGTGAACGTGTCGCCGTGGCCGACGGTGTGCACCCGGCCCGGGAACGCGGCGGAGATCTTCTCGGCGACGGAGCGCAGGGTCCAGATCTCGGCGGCCGGGTTGCCCTCCAGGGCCGCCCGCAGCCGTCCCTCGTCGAAGTGGTCGGGGTGCTCGTGCGTGACCAGGACGGCGTCGGCGCCGGCCGCGGCGTCCTGCTCGCTGAACCCGCCCGGGTCGATGACGAGCGTGCGTCCGGCCTTCTCCAGACGGACGCAGGCGTGCGACTTCTTCGTGAGCTTCATGGGTCCATCCTGCCCCCGGCCGGCTCACTCCTGCGGAGTGGTCTCCTCGCGGATGACCTGCTGGGCCACCCGGAACGCGCTGTTCGCGGCAGGCACCCCGCAGTAGACGGCGGCCTGGAGGAGGACTTCCTTGATCTCGTCCGGGGTCAGGCCGTTGCGCAGGGCGGCACGGGTGTGGAAGGCGAGTTCGTCCAGGTGTCCGCCGGCGACGAGCGCGGTCAGCGTGACGCAGCTGCGGGAGCGGCGGTCGAGGCCGGGCCGGTCCCAGATCTCGCCCCAGGCGTAGCGGGTGATGAACTCCTGGAAGTCGCCGGAGAACTCGTCCGCCGTGGACAGCGCCCGGTCGACGTGCGCGTCCCCGAGCACCTCGCGGCGGACCTTGAGCCCCGCGTCGTAGGGGTCCGGTCTGCCCAGTGCCTCGGGCTGGGCGGCGGCCGGGGCGATCTCGGCGACCGGTCCGGCCTGCGGCGGCACGACGGCCAGGGCCGGCTTGACCGGGGTCGCGGGGATGGCGATCTGGCCGGTGGTGGAGTCGTAGGCGGGCTGCCAGGCCGTGGAGAAGTGCCGGACGAGGAGGTCGGTGACGGCGGCGGGCTGCTCGACCGGGACCAGGTGCGAGGCGCCGGGGACGACGGCGAGCCGGGCGTCCGGGATGCCCGCGACGAGCGTACGGGCCTCGGCGGGGCCGGTGACCTGGTCGTCGGAGCCGACGAGGACGAGGGTGGGGACGCCGATGCGGCCGAGTTCGGCGCGCACGTCGAACGAGGCGAGTGCCTCGCAGGCGGCGATGTAGCAGCCGGGGTCGGTGGTGCGGACCATCTGTACCGCCCACTCGGTGATCGCGGGCTGTGCCGCCGCGAACCCTCCGGTGAACCAGCGGTCCGGGGACGTCCGGGCGATCGGGTCCAGGCCGTTCGTACGGACGATCACACCGCGCTGGCGGAACTCGTCGGGCGTGCCGAAGCGGGGCGAGGCGGCGATCAGCGCGAGCGAGGCGATGCGCTCGGGATGACGAAGCGCCAGCTCGGCCCCGATGGCACCGCCGAGCGCGCACCCGGCGTAACCGAAACGCTGCACGCCGACGGCGTCGAGCGTGGCCAGCAGCCGGGCCGCCAGCTCGGTGACCGAACCGCCGGGATAGGCGGGGGCACCGCCGTGACCGGGCAGGTCGAAGCGGAAGATCCGCCACTGCTTGGTCAGTTCGGGGACCTGACGGTCCCACATGTGCCAGGTCGTGCCGAGCGAGGGCCCGAGGATCAGGACCGGGGCGTCGTCCGGCCCGTCGAACCGGTACTGGAGGGCGGGGGTCTGCGTCTCACTCACCGCTCCACGCTAACGTCCCCGGCCGGGTGCTCGGCCCCGGGCCCCCGAATCGGCCCGGACGGCTCCCGAACATCAGCGGGCAACTCTCACATCGTCTTCACCTGAGCGCAGGTCACCGGGCGGGCGCGCGGCGCGCGCGGCGCGCCGGGCCAGGGCGTCGAACAAATGTCCCCGCGTGTCGCGCGGCGCGTGTCCCGCGGTGCGCGCCGCTGTCCCGCCACTGCCCGGGGAGGGGCGCGGGTCGTCCCTCCGGCGCCGGGCGGCCCGTCAGTCGTCGGAGGCCCCGAGCCCGGTCAGGGCGCCGACCGGGTCGAGGTCCGGGGTGCCTCTCGGCCACCAGTCGTCGTGGCCCGGTTCGGACTCGTACGCGTACCACAGGCCGTCGCGGCCGAGGCGGAGCTGGATGTGGCCGCGGGGGTGGGTGAGGTGGTTGCGCCAGGGGCGGAAGGCCGGGAGGTCCGCGGCGCGCAGCGAGGGGCGGGCGCGGTCGAAGCGGCCGGCCGGCGGGTCCCAGGGCTCCTCCATGACGGTCAGCCCTTCCGGACCGCCCTGTCGCCAGGCGGCGACCGCGCGGGCCAGGTCGGCCGGGGTGCGGCCGGTGGCCGCGGCCAGCGACGCGTACAGGGCCCGGGTCGCGGCGGTGAGACCGGAGCCGGGGCGGGCGGCGGCGAGCCGGACCGCGTCCTGCCACAGCGTCAGTTCGGCCACCGGGTCGCGTCCCGTGGTGAGCAGCGCGTGGGCGCGGGCGGCCGCGTCGGTGGCCAGCTGGTCCAGCGCGAAGGGGTCCGGTCCGCCGGGCGCGCCCGGGTACACCGGCGGCTGCTCCGGGTGCGGCGGCGGGGGCAGGGGGGCGGGCAGTGGGGGGAGGGCGCGCGGCGCGAGGGCGTCACGGGCCCGGACCCCCGGGAACGCCGCAGGCTCGTGCCCCTGTTCCTGCGCGGCGCGGGCGGCACGGGCCGCGTTCCGCCGGGACAGGGCGTCGAGCAGGTCCCGCTCGCCCCGCCCCCGCAACAGCAGCAGTACGAACGGGTCCTCGTCCAGCAGCCGCGCGGCCTGGTAGCAGAGTGCCGCCGCGTGCTTGCAGGGGTGCCCGAAGTCGGGGCAGCTGCACCGGGGTTCCAGCTCGCCGGCGCCGGGCAGCAGACGCGTGCCCCGGCCCGCGCCGGGCCCCGGCCCCGCCAGGGCGGGGGGCAGTTCCTTGTCCAGCAGCGCGGCGATGTGGGCGGGCTGCTCCGCCGCCGCGTCCAGGAAGCGGTCCCACTCGTCGGCGTCCAGGGTCCGCAGCCGCAGTTGCACCCGGTACGGCCGCGCCCTGCTGCCGTGCACGTATGCCAGCACCAGCCCGGGTGTCACCGTGATCGCGTCCACCCGGCCCTGGTCCGCGTAGGTCCGCCCCCGCGCCAGCCGTGCGGGGTCGAGCGCGCCTTCCTCCAGCGCGGTCACCCAGGCATTGCCCCACCAGCTCTCCGCGAACGCCTCCCCGGCCGTGGGGCGTGGGGGGAACGGACGGAAGGTACGCCGCAGTTCACCGTCCCGGGAGGGGGCGCCCATGGTGCGGGGGACACGGGGGGCCGCGGGGAGGCCGGTGTCCGGACCCAGGAGAGACGGCCGGTCGGGGTCGGGATTCGGGCCGGGGTCGGGTACCGCCGAGGGGTGCGCCGGGCGGGCGGAGGGGCCGCCTGCCGGTGGGGCCGGGGGGCGCGGCGACAGTGACTGAGGGGGACCGCCCCCCGCCGAACCGGGGTTGTGCGGCGCGGAGTTCGGGCCCAGTTGATCCGCAGGAGCCGCCTTCCCGGCTGTCGTGCCGGGGCCCGCCGCCTCCCGGTCCCGCGCGACCGGGGCCGCCGTGGAGGCCGGGGCCGCCGTGGAGGCCGTGGAGGCCGTGGAGGCCGTGCCGGATTGCGGCCACGTGTCGGGGGACATCGACTCGGTTACTTCCGAGGGGAGTTCGGGCCCGTCGGGCGTACGGGGCGCCGGAGCCCGGTCGGGCGGCGGCGTCGCGCGCCGCGCGTCCCGGTCCTCGCTGTCGACGTTCTCGGCGCGCGCGGCCTCCGCCTCGGCGCGGGCCCGGACGGTGGCCTCGCGGGCGGCCCGCAGGGCCTCGCGGGCGATGTCGCCGGGGCGAGCCGCGGGCCTGCCCGTCTTCCCGGGCGAAGCGCCCGGACCGGGCCCGTCGTCGACTCGGGGGCTCCCCGGGGCGGCGGACGCACGCTCCGCCGGCTCCAGCGCGTCCTCGCGCTCCGGCGCCGGGTCCTGCGGACCCCCCGTCCGGGATTCCGCGGCCCTGCGCAACGCCTCCCGCGCCACGTCACCCGGCCGGGCGGGAGTCCGACGAGCCGTCCGGGCCCCGGACGGCGTGCTCTCCGTCACGGGCGCCGAAGCGCCCGGAGCGTCCGGGTCGTCCGCGCCGGCGGTGTACCTGTCCCGCTCCCGCGCCGCGCGCAGCGCCCGGCGGACGACGTCGGCGGGGCGGGCCGTGTCGGCGGGCCGGGCCCCGGTCGCAGAATCCGACCCCTGGGCCTCGGCGGGCGTCTCCTCTCCCCCGCTCATGTCTGCCTCCGCAACGACACCAGGTCGGTCAGCTCCCGGTCCGTCAGCTCGGTGAGCGCCGCCTCGCCGGAGCCGAGGACGGCGTCGGAGAGGGCCCGCTTCGACTCCAGCATCTCGGCGATGCGGTCCTCGACCGTGCCCTCGGTGATGAGGCGGTGCACCTGGACGGGCTGGGTCTGGCCGATCCGGTAGGCGCGGTCGGTGGCCTGTTCCTCGACGGCCGGGTTCCACCAGCGGTCGAAGTGGACGACATGACCGGCCCGCGTGAGGTTCAGTCCGGTGCCGGCCGCCTTCAGGGACAGGACGAGGACGGGTGTCGCCCCGCTCTGGAAGCGGTCCACCATGTGTTCGCGCTCGGTGACCGGCGTACCGCCGTGCAACAGCTCGACCGGGACCGCGCGGGCGGCGAGGTGCGCGGTGATCAGGCGGGCCATGCCGACGTACTGGGTGAAGACCAGCGCGGAGCCGTCCTCGGAGAGCAGTGTGTCCAACAGCTCGTCCAGCAGGGCCAGTTTGCCGGACCGGCCTACGAACCGTTCTCCGGTGGCGGTGGCCGGCTCCTCCTTCAGATACAGCGCCGGATGGTCGCAGATCTGCTTCAGGGCGCCCAGGAGTTTCAGGACCAGACCCCGGCGGGCCATGCCGTCCGCCGTCTCGATGGCGAGCAGCGACTCGCGGACCACGGCCTCGTAGAGCGCGGCCTGTTCACGGGTGAGGGGGACCGGGTGGTCGGTCTCCGTCTTGGGCGGGAGTTCGGGGACGATGCCCGGGTCGGACTTCTTGCGGCGCAGCAGGAAGGGGCGGACCAGCCGGGCGAGACGGGTGACCGCCTCGTCGTGGCCGGGGTTCTCGCCGTTCTCCACGGCGCGGGCGTGGCGCGCGCGGAACGACTTCAACGGGCCGAGGAGCCCCGGTGTGGTCCAGTCGAGCAGGGCCCACAGTTCGGAGAGGTTGTTCTCGACCGGGGTGCCGGTCAGGGCCACGCGCGCGGGCGCCGGGATCGTACGCAGGGCCTTCGCCGTCGCCGAGTAGGGGTTCTTGACGTGCTGGGCCTCGTCGGCGACGACCATGCCCCACTCCTGCTGGGCGAGGCGCGGGGCGGTGGAGCGCATGGTGCCGTAGGTGGTGAGGACGAAGCCGCCGGCGAGGTCGTCCAGGGTGCGGTCGGGGCCGTGGAAGCGGCGCACGGGCACTCCGGGGGCGAAGCGGGCGATCTCGCGCTGCCAGTTGCCCAGCAGGGAGGCGGGACAGACGACCAGCGTGGGTTCCGGACGGGCCCGGCGCAGGTGCAGGGCGATGACCGTGATCGTCTTGCCGAGGCCCATGTCGTCGGCGAGGCAGCCGCCGAGGCCGAGGGAGGTCATGAGGTCCAGCCAGGCCAGGCCCCGGAGCTGGTAGTCGCGCAGGGTGGCACGCAGGCCGGGAGGCGGGTCGACCGGGCCGACACCGGCCGTCAGGCGGTCGCGGAGTGCCGCCAGCGCGCCGACCGGTACCGCCTCCACCGTCTCGCCGTCGACCTCCGTCCGGCCGGTGAGGGCCACGGACAGGGCGTCCACCGGGTCGAGCAGGCCCAGTTCGCGTTTGCGGGCCTTGCGGACGAGGGCCGGGTCGACGAGGACCCACTGGTCGCGCAGGCGCACGATCGGGCGGTGGGCCTCGGCGAGGACGTCCATCTCGGCCTCGGTGAGCGGGTCGCCGCCGAGCGCCAGCTGCCAGCGGAAGCGCAGCAGCTCCTCGCCCTCGAAGAAGCCGGTGCCGTCCGTGGCGGAGCCGGGGGCCGGGTGGACCTCGGCGCGGGCGCTCAGGTCGTGGGCCAGGTCCCGGGGCCAGTGCACGGCGACGCCGGCCGCCGCGAGCCGGGTCGCGGCGACGCCCAGCAGGTCGGACAGCTCGTCCTCGGAGAGGGCGAGGACATCGGGGACGTCCTGTTCGCAGAGGCGGTCCAGCGGCGGCCAGACGCGGGCGGCGCGCCGGACGGCGAGGGCCGCGTCCACGCGCGCGCGGGGTCCGAACGCCGCGTCCGCGTCCCCCGACCACAGGGCGGCGGCGTCGGCGACGAGCGTGGGGTCGGCGAGGCTGTGCACCTGGACGACCGCCGCGCCCGCCCGCGAGGCGCCTTCGCTGTCGTCGAAGAGGTCGTGCGCCGCGAGGTCCAGGCGCAGGGAGACGCGGACGCCCGCGTCCATGCCGGCGGCGACCTCGGCCGCCCAGTCACGGGCCCGCGGCAGCCGCTGTCCGGCCTGCGCGGCGAAGGGTTTCCCGCAGACGTACGGCGCCGCCGGGCCGCGGGGCAGGGTGTCGGCGACCGCGTCCAGGAAGGACCGCACCAGGGGCTCCGGCTCGGGCAGCCGCAGCGGGCCCCTGCCGGGCAGCGGGACCGCGTGGCCCTCGGGGGGCAGGGCGGCGGCGACGGCCCTGAGGTGCGCGATGTCGTCCGGGTCGAGCGGACCCGCGCGCCAGGCGTCGTACCCCTCGGCGGTCAGCCCGGGCAGCAGGCGGCCCCGGGCGACCAGGCGCAGCGCGTGCAGCGCGGCCGCGCCCCAGCAGGCCGTGGCGGCGTGGGCGGCGGGGTCGCGGCGGGCGCGGGTGAGCAGGGGGAGGGCTTCGCCGATGGTCAGGCGGACGGCGGGGACGGTGCCTCTGCGGGCTCCGGAGCCGTGCTGCCGTACGACCGTGAGGTCCTCGGTGTCGCCCGGTGGCGGTGCGTCGCCCTCCGGGTCCCAGAACGCGAACCGTCCGTGGCGGGGCAGCGGGGCCGGGAGGAAGACGGCGGCCAGCCGGACGGGGACGGCCGGGCGCGTGGGGGCGGGGCCGGCGTCGGTGCCGGGAACGGCGGTGTCCCCCATGGGTCCGGTCACCCCGCCTTCGGTCGGTGGAGCCGCCCGGGGTGCGGCTCCGATCACTGCCTCCGACTCTACGGGCGGGGTCCGACAATCGGTCGCGGCGAGCGGGCGACGGCCCGCCCGCGGCGGTGTCCGTGCAGGTCAGGGCACGGTGCGTGAGACCACGTACACCATCGGATGGTTCGGGTCGGTGCGGTTCACGACGATGTCGTGGGTGGGGGCGGGGTTCTTCCGGTCGCTGACGAGGCCGTACCAGGGGCCGACGCCGGTGAAGTCCCAGCCGACGATCCCCCGGTCGCGGGCGTTGATAGCCATCTTGTCCTTCTTCAGGTCGGCGGTGCTGGTGCCGATCTGGTTCAGGAAGCTCTCCAGGCCCTCGTTGCTCGTGTAGAACTGCACGTAGAGGCGGCTGGTCCGCCAGTTGTTCGTCTCGTAGTAGGCGACGTGCTTGGAGTACGGCGGGATCGGCACCTGGTAGAGGCGCCGCTGGACCAGGGAGGGCCAGTGGGCGGTGAGGCCGGTCGCCGAGTACTTCTCCTCCTTGTCCTTGCCGCTGTCGCGGCTCTGGTTGGCGGAGATCACCAGATAGCCGGCGGGTACGCCGATGAGCAGCACGATGATCGCCAGGGTGATCGCCCGGCGGCGGTTGCGGTGCCTGCGGTCCTCGGGGGGCCGCTCCGGCTCCTCCGGGGAGGAGCCCTGGCGCGGCACCGACGTGGTCACGCGGTGTCCTGGGTGGTGCGGCGGGCCTCCACGTACCTCGCATAGCGCTCGTACCGTTCCACCCGGCGCCGGTTGGCGCGGCGGAAGCGGCGGGCGACGAGTCTGGCGAGGTCTGCGGCGCCCACCATGCCGGCCTCGGGCCCGAGCTGGGCGCGGGCGATCCGGGCCTCGGGGCGGTAGCCGCGGCCGGTGAGGTGGCGGCGGAAGGCGTCCCGGGCGGGGCCGATCAGCAGGTCGTCGGCGGCCGAGACACCGCCGCCGATGACGAAGCAGGAGGGGTCGAGGGCGGCGGCGAGGTTGGCGATGCCGACGCCGAGCCACTGGCCGATGTCCTGGAGCAGCTCGATGCACATCGCGTCGCCCTCACGGGCCAGCTCGGTGATCATCGGGCCGGTGATGTCCCCGATGTTCCCCTTGACGTGCTCGATGATCCCGTACGCCACCGGGGAGTCGGCCGCCGCGAGTTCGCGGGCCTCCCTGACCAGGGCGTTCCCCGAGCTGTACTGCTCCCAGCAGCCGCGGTTGCCGCACGGGCAGCGGTGGCCGCCGGGCACGACCTGCATATGACCGAACTCGCCCGCGACCCCGAACTTGCCGCGCTTGACCTGGCCGTCCTCCAGGATCGCGCCGCCGATACCGGTACCGAGGGTGATCATGACCAGGTGGTCCTCGTCGCGGCCGGCGCCGAACCGCCACTCCGCCCAGGCGGCGGCGTTGGCGTCGTTGTCGACGAGGACGGGTACGGCCAGGCGGCCGGCGAGGCGGTCGCGCAGGGGCTCGTTGCGCCAGGACAGGTGGGGGGCGAACAGGACACGGTTGCGGTCCGCGTCCACCCAGCCGGCGGCGCCGATGCCGACGGCGTGCACGTCGTGCCGGTCGGAGAGGTCCAGGACCAGTTCCGTGATGGTGTCCTCGACGACCTGGGGGCTCTTGGACTTGTCCGGGGTCTCCGTGCGGAGCTTCTCCAGGATGTTGCCGTCGGCGTCCACGACGCCCGCCATCACCTTCGTGCCGCCGATGTCGATACCGACGGTGGGGACGCGGGGGGCCGTCAGGTGGGAGCGGCGCTCGCGCGTTCCCACGGTCCGCAGGACGGTGGCCCGCGCGGAGCCGCGGTGGGTGAAGTCGCGGTAAGTGCTCATCGGGCCGATTCTGCCTTAGCGCTCCGCTTGGTGTGGCGTGGGGGCGGGGGGTGCCGTGGGTTGTTTTTCGGGTGCGGGTCCGGTGGGGCTTCCCGCGCAGTTCCCCGCGCCCCTGAAAAGCAGGGGGTGCCCTCTTCTACGACCGCACCAGGAGCTGGAAGTCGAACGAGTAGCGGGAGGCGCGGTAGATGTGGGTGCCGTATTCGACGGCGCGGCCCGTGTCGTCGAAGGTGGTGCGCTGCATGGTGAGCAGGGGCGCGCCCTCGGGTTCGGTGAGGCGGTCGGCCTCGTCCGCGGTGGCCGCCTTCGCGCCGATGGTCTGGCGTGCGCTGTGCAGGGTGATGCCGGTGGCGCGCATGAGGCGGTAGAGGCCGGTGGCTTCGAGCTGGGGGGAGTCGAGGTCGATGAGGTCGGCGGGGAGGTAGTTGCAGAGGTAGGCCACCGGTTCGCCGTGGGCCAGACGGAGTCGCTCGATCCGGTGGACTTCGCCGCCCTCCGCGACGGCCAGGGCGGCGGCGACCTCGGCGGACGCGGCGACGGTGGTGTTGAGCAGGACGCGCGTGGCCGGGCGCTGGCCGGCGGCCTCCAGGTCGTCGTAGAGGCTGCTCAGTTCCAGGGGCCGTTTGACCTGGCTGTGCACGACCTGGGTGCCCACGCCGCGGCGGCGTACGAGCAGGCCCTTGTCGACCAGGGACTGGATGGCCTGGCGGACGGTCGGGCGGGACAGGCCGAGGCGGGCCGCCAGCTCGATCTCGTTGCCCAGCAGACTGCCCGGGGTCAGCTCGCCGTGCTCGATCGCGGCCTCCAGCTGCTGGGACAGCTGGAAGTAGAGCGGGACCGGACTGCTGCGGTCGACGCTGAGCTGGAGCGACACGGTCGGAGCCTCTTCTGGTTTCGGCACGGGCCGAGCGTAGCCCCGGTGCAGGATGACGGGAAGTTGCGTAGTTCGGTTGTCCGGACAAAGCATTGACACAGCGGCGGGTACCACCCCACTTTGTTTCCCATGCGCATCGGACTCATCGGCGCGGGTCGCATCGGGACGTTTCACGCGACCACGCTCAGCCGCCACCGCGACGTCGGTTCTCTGATCATCACGGACGTCGATCGGGCGCGGGCCCACGACCTCGCGGAACGCCTCGGCGAGACGGTGGCGCCGGGGGTGGACGAGATCTTCACCTGGGGTGTGGACGCCGTGGTCATAACGGCCGCCACCTCGGCCCACGGCGAACTGATCGGTCGGGCAGCACGCTCGGGTCTCCCGGTCTTCTGCGAGAAACCCATCGCCGTGGACCTGCCGAACACGTTAAACGCGCTGACCGAGGTCGACGCCGCCGGGACGGTGCTGCAGATGGGGTTCCAGCGGCGCTTCGACTCCGGCTACGTCACCGCGCGGGAGGCGGTGCGCGCGGGCCGGCTCGGGCGGCTGCACACGGTACGGGCGCTCACGGCCGACCGGACGCCGCCGCCCGCGGCGTACCTGCCGGTCTCCGGCGGGATCTACCGGGACACGCTGATCCACGACTTCGACATCGTGCGGTGGGTGACGGGCCGCGAGGTCACCACGGTGTACGCCACCGGGTCGGACGCCGGGCACCCGATGTTCCGGGAGGCGCACGACCTGGACACCGCCGCCGCCGTGCTCACCCTGGAGGACGGCACGCTGGTGACGGCGACGGCGGCGCGGGTGAACGGGGCCGGGTACGACGTGCGGCTGGAGCTGGCCGGGGAGCTGGACACCGTGGTGGTCGGGCTGGACGACCGTACGCCGGTCGCGTCGACGGAGCCGAAGGGGCCGCCGCCCGCGGACAAGCCGTGGACCGGGTTCCTGGAGCGCTTCGCCGCCGCGTACGAGGCCGAGATCGGTGCGTTCGTGGAGGTGGTGCGCGGGGAGCGGGCCAACCCCTGCGACGGGCGCGAGGCGCTCCAGGCGCTCCGGGTCGCCGAGGCGTGCGAGCTGTCCCGGCTGGAGAACCGGCCCGTGAACCTCGGGGAGATCGCGGGGGGTCGGGAGTAGCGGTTTGCCTCCGGCGTGCGGGGTGCGCTCCGTCCGGGGGGCTTGTGCCGTGTCGCGGCCGCGGGTCCGGTGGTGGCTGGTCGCGCAGTTCCCCGCGCCCCTGAAAGGCAGGGGCTGCGCCCCATGCCTTTCGGGCCCGCGGAGAACCACTCTCACCAGCGGAGCGGCAGGCTGCGTACCCCTCGTATCAGCATGCCCGGGAGCCAGGGGCCCGGGGGGCCGTCCAGGGTCAGGGCGGGGCAGCGGTCCAGGAGGGATCTCAGGGCGACTCGGGCCTCCAGGCGGGCCAGGGGTGCGCCGAGGCAGTAGTGGATGCCGTGGCCGAAGGCGAGGTGGCCGCGTGTGTCGCGGTGGAGGTCGAAGGCGTCGGGGCCTGGATAGCGGGCGCCGTCGCGGTCGGCGGCGGCCAGGCCGATCAGGACCGCGTCCCCCGCCGGGACGGTGGTGCCGCCGATGTCCAGCGGCTCGGCGGCGTAACGGAATGTCGCGTTCTCCACCGGGCCCTCGTGGCGCAGGGTCTCCTCCACGACCGCGTCGACGAGACGCGGATCGGCGCGGACCTCGGCGAGTTGTCCGGGGTGGGTGAGCAGCGCGTGGACGGCTCCGGTGACGAGGTTGACCGTGGTCTCGTGGCCGGCGACCAGGAGGATGAAGGCCATACCGCGCAGTTCGGCGGGCGACAGGCGGTCGCCGTCCTCGTCGGTCGTCCGGATCAGGGCGCTCAGCAGGTCGTCGGCGGGCGGCGAGCGGCGCTTGTCCTCGATCAGTTCCCCCAGGTAGGAGGCGAGCTGGACGAACGCCTCGTACTCGCTCTCGCCGCTGGTCGGGGCGACCGCCTCCGTGGACAGCTTCCGGAAGGCCGCCCGGTCGATCTCGGGCACGCCGAGCAGCTCGCAGATGACGGTGAGCGGCAGCGGGTACGCGAACGACTCCACGAGGTCGGCGCGGCCCCGCGGCACCATGGCGTCCAGCAGCGAGTCGGTGATCTCCTGGATCCTCGGCCGCAGCCGCTCGACCCGGCGTCCGGTGAACTCCCGGGATATCAGCCCGCGCAGCCGGGTGTGCTGGGGCGGGTCGGCGACCAGCAGGTACTTGCCGATGAGCTCCTCGTCGAGGAACGTCATCCCGATCTTCGAGCCGTCCTTGGACAGCCGGGGGTCGGCGAGCGCCGCCCGGGCCTCCTCGTACCCCACGACGAGCCAGACCTCGTGGTGCGCGTCGGGCTTCGGCAGCCGGACCCGGTGCACGGGCCCCCGTTCGCGCAGTGCGGCGTAGACGGGGTGCGGGTTCTCGGTGAACCCCGGCCCGTACTCCCCCAGATCGATCACGTCTTCCTGTTCCATGGCTCCCCCCTCATCCGTCCAACTCCCGGGGCGGGTCAGGAGTGCCCGTCGTCCTCCGGCAGTCCCGCGTCGTAGGTCAACAGGGCGATCTGCACACGGTTGTTGAGGCCGAGTTTGGCGAGGACGCGGGAGACGTGGGTCTTGACGGTGGCGACGCTGAGGAAGAGTTCCGCGGCGATCTCGGCGTTGGAGGCGCCGCGGCCGACGGCGACGGCGACCTCGCGTTCGCGGTCGTTGAGGACGGCGAGGCGCGCACGGGCGGTGTCGTGGCGGGTTCCGGGGGCGCCGTCGGCGGCGTGGGCCATGAGCCGGCGGGTGACGGCGGGCGAGAGGACGGGGTCACCGGCCGCGACCCGGCGCACCGCGTCGACGATGTCGGCGGGCGGGGTGTCCTTGAGGACGAAACCGGCCGCGCCCGCGCGCAGGGCGCGCAGCACCTGGTCGTCGGCGTGGAAGGTGGTGAGGACCACGACCTGGGGCCCGTCCGCGCGGGTGCGGAGCCGCTCGGTGGCGGTGAGGCCGTCGACGGTCGGCATCCGGATGTCCATGAGGACGACGTCCGGGCGGGTGCGGTCGACGAGGGCGTCCACCTCGTCGCCGTCGGCGGCCTCGCCCACGATCTCGATGTCGTCGGCGCCGCCCAGCATGAACGTGAGCCCGGCGCGCACGAGGGGGTCGTCGTCGACGAGGAGGAGTCGGATCGCGGTCATCGTCCCACCGTTCGGAAGTCGGTCATGAAGCACCTCTCGTGCCGGTCGCGGGTCCTACCGTAATGACACTCCGTGCCGGAGCCGCCGCGCCGCCGCGGCCGACCCGTTAGTGTCGGCCGGTACGGCATTCAACTGACGGAGGTTTTGGGTGCGTTACCGACTCCTGGGCCGGACCGGGCTCCGCGTCTCCGAGCTGTTCCTGGGCGCCATGACGTTCGGGGAGCAGGGCGGGGTGGGGGCGCCCCGGGAGGAGTGCGCGCGGATCCTCGACGTGTACGCGGAGGCCGGCGGCAACGTGATCGACACGGCCGTCAACTACCGGGGCGGGGAGAGCGAGCGGATCGTGGGCGATCTGCTCAAGGGGCGGCGCGACCGGTTCGTGCTGTCCACCAAGTACACCGTCTCCCGCGACGGCACCGACCCCAACGCCGCCGGCAACCACCGCAAGAACCTCGCGCTGTCCCTGGAGACGAGCCTGCGCCGGCTGGGCACCGACTACATCGACCTCTACTGGGTGCACATCTGGGACCGGAACACCCCGGTCGAGGAGACGATGCGGGCCCTCGACGACGCCGTACGGTCCGGGAAGGTGCTCTACGTCGGCATCTCGGACGCCCCGGCCTGGGTGGTCGCACGCGCCAACACCCTGGCGGAATGGCGGGGTTGGTCGGCGCTGTCGGCTCTGCAGGTGCCGTACAGCCTGCTGGAGAGGGACATCGAGCGCGAACTGCTGCCGATGGCGGAGGCGTTCGGCATGTCGGTGGCGGCCTGGAGTCCCCTGCAGAACGGTGTCCTGTCCGGCAAGTACACCCGCCCGGGCGGGGTGGCGCCCGGCGCCACCACCCGGCTGTCGGCCGAGGCGATCGGGGCGCGCGAGCGCGCGGTCGCGGAGGCCGTGCAGAGCGCCGCGGACGAACTCGGCGCCACCCCGGCGCAGATCGCCATCGCCTGGACCATGGCCCACTCCCCCGCCGTCCATCCCATCGTCGGCGCCCGCCGCGTCGAGCAGCTCATGGACAACCTGGGCGCCGCCCGTCTCGTCCTCCCCGAGGAGGTGCTGGCCCGGCTGGAGGAGACCACCGCCTTCCGGGTCGGCTTCCCCGGCGACTTCATCGACGAGGCGTCCGCCTGGGTGTACGGGGCGGCGGGGCAGCGGGTGGTGCCGCGCCGGGTGTGACGGCGTCGGGGGGCGCTCCTCACGCACGCAGGCGTACCCCGTACCGGGTGCGCAGCCGGCTGATCTCCCACCACGCGACGGCCGTCACCGACGCCGGACCGCCGACGAGGGCGGCGAGCTGGACCAGGGGCGGGCCCGGCGGCGGTCCGCCGACGGCGAGGTTGATGGCGGAGAACTCCCAGACCAGGGCGCCGGTGAGCAGCGCGGGGAGCGCGGGATGCACATCGACGGTGTTGAAGGCGCCGCGCACGGCGGGCCCGGTGGCGAAGACGACGAACAGCAGCACCCAGAGCAGGGGAACCAGCAGGGCGAGAGGCACCCACAGGCTCAGGTCCTGGTCCAGGCGGGTGCGGGTGTAGTAGATCGCCCCGGCGAGGAGCGGGATCGCCGTGAAGGCGCCCACGTACCACAGGGCGGACCTGCCGGCGGTGCGCAGCGGGGCGCGCATGGCCCGGCGCGCGTCAGGCGACGACCAGCGGAACAGGGCGGCGACGACCACGGGCGCGCTCAGGAGCAGCAGCCAGGGGCTGACGGTCAGCCTCATCATGAACTGCTGCTGCGCCTGGTCGACGTCCTCCGGTCTGCCGTACACCGCCAGGATCAGCAGCGACATGAGGGTGGCCGTCCAGGCGCGTCGGCGCTGCATCCGTGTCACGTCGTCGTCCGGGGTGCGGTGGCGGGGGCGGGAGGGGAAGACCCGGCGGGCGGGGCGGCGGGCCGAGCGCGCCAGCGGGTAGCCCACCAGCAGACCGACGACCATCGGCCACGCGCACATCGCGGCCAGCGCCCAGAGGCAGCCGTGCAGCCGGAGTCCGCTCAGGAACTGCCCGAGCGGCGGCCATTCGTCCTCCCGCAGCCGCCGCACGAGCGTGGGCGGCGGGCCGTAGGGGGGATACGGCGGCATGTATGGGGGGTTCGGTGGGTGTGGTCCGCCCGGTGGCGGCCAGGGTGGCTGATACGGGTTCCGTCCCCCGACGCTCACTGCGCTGTCCCCTCCCGTCCCGGTCGCGGGACGCTCCAGTGCCGTGTGCCGTACGTGCCTCGGCGGCCGTACGGGTCAACTGGCCATCTTGGGGGACGAGATGGCGTGGCGCACCCCGATATGGAGGGTCCGCTCGAAGGTGTGGCCCCGGGGTCACTCCCAGGGCAGCGTCGCGCGCACCGCGAAACCGCCGTCGGCCTCGGGGCCGTGGTCCAGGCGGCCCCCGGCCAGGGTGGCGCGCTCGGTGAGGCCGATGAGGCCCTGGCCGGAGCCGGGGACGTGCGGGACCTCCCCCGGGGGCGCGGGGTTGCGCACGGCGACGGTGATTCCCTCGCCCGGGGCACCCCGCACGGTGACGGTGACCTCGGCGCCGGGGGCGTGCTTGCGGGCGTTGGTCAGGCACTCCTGCGCGATGCGGTAGGCGGTGCGGCCTACGGAGGCGGGGACGGCGGCGCGGTCGGTGACGTGCTGGTCGAGGGTGACCTTCATGCCGGCCTCGCGGCACTCGGCGACGAGGGTGTCCAGCGCGGCGAGGGTGGGCTGGGGACGGCCCGCCTCGTCGGGTGCGCCGGCGCGCAGCACGCCGATGATCTCCCGCAGGTCCTGGAGGGCCTCGTGGGCGCTCTCCCGGATGACGCCCGCCGCGCGGACGATCTCGGGGCGGGGCGCGTCGGGCCGGAACTCCAGGGCGCCCGCGTGCACGCTCAGCAGGGTCAGGCGGTGCGCCAGGACGTCGTGCATCTCCCGCGCGATGGACTCGCGGGCGAGCCGTTGCGCCTGTTCGGCCCGCAGCGCCGCCTCCGTCTCGGCACGCCGGGCGCGGTCCCGGAAGCTCAGCATGAGCTGCCTCTTGGCGCGCACGAACATGCCCCAGCCGACGGTGGCGGCGGTGAGGAGCACGGTGAAGAGGACCACCCAGGGGTAGGCCAGCTCCGGGTCGGGGCGCAGCCAGTAGAACAGCGGGTTCAGGAGGAGGCTCACGCCGCCGATCCAGGCCACGTACCGGAAGGGCCGGTGCACGGTGAGGGTGAAGAGGGCGATGAGGCCGGCGCCGCCCGCGGTGTTGGACACGAAGCAGACCGGGAGCATCGCCACGGCGAGGCCGACGGGCCAGCGGCGGCGCAGCCAGACGGCCGCGCAGGCGAGCGCGCCCAGCACCTGGTCGAGAACGGCGAAGATCTGCGGCAGGCCGTGCTCGTTCCTGACCGCCTCCACGCCGAGGAGACCGATGAACACGGCCAGCACGAAGCAGGAGAAGTCGACGACCCAGTCGCGCGCGGTGCGCCTGGGCCGCCGTCCGGGACGGCCGGGGACCGAGCCCTGGCCAGGACCGGTGCCGGGAGCGAGGTCGTCGTCAAGCAGGGCCGACGGCAACAGCCAGCTCCGCCCGGGGAAGGCCGGGGGTTCCGGCACCGGCTTGTCACCCTTCACGGTCGACGAATCTACGCGGGGTCGGACCTCACCACCTCCCCCGCGCCGGTGAACGCGACGAAAGTAGCGGCCCGGCCGACTTTGGGCGGTCCGCGAGCCCGTGGACCGGTACTCCGGTCGGGCGTTCACCGCCCCGCGGCCGATGAACGGGCGGGCGCCGCGGGGCGAGGATCCCTTGTATGAAGCAGTTGTTGGAGTTTTTCGGGTTCCTCGCCCTGCTGCAGGGCACGGGCGGTCTCGTGTACGAACTCACCGGCAAGCTGAAGTGGGGGGTGACGCAGCGGTGGAGCACCCTGGACGGCTACGAGATCTATGTGAGCATCGCGCTGATCGTCCTGGCGATCGCGCTGTTCGCGGCGGCGGATGGCCGGAAGTCCGGCTGACACGCCACCGCCGGGGCGGGCCGAGTCGTGCCCTTCCCAACGCCGCTCAGCCGCCCAGTTCCTGGTGGCGGGCCGACAGACGGGTCGCGCCCTCCTGTGTCAGGGAGCCGAACAGACGCAGCCGGGAGATGCCGCCGTCGGGGTAGATGTCGACGCGGGCGTGGGTGGCCACGACCGGGGCGTCGAGGACGAAGCGGTGCAGGGTGTCGGGCTGTAGACGGGTGCGCGGGAGGATCTCGGTCCAGTCGCCGTCGACGCCGTCCTCGCCGTCGCGCACCGAGACCGTGGCCCAGCCGGCCGCGTTGCCCTTGAGGTACGCCGTGTCGATCTCCAGCGCGCGGATCTCGGACTGGGCGGCCAGGCGGTAGCGGATCCAGTCGTTGCCCCGGTCACGGCGCCGGCGGGTCTCCCAGCACTCGTGCATCACCCGGGCACGGCCGGGCTGGATGGTGTTCGTGGCGGGTGAGTAGAAGAGGTTGGAGGCGTCCTCGGCCCGGCCGCCGTTCTCCAGGGCGACCACGTCGAAGGTGCCGAGGGCGGCCAGCCAGGCCGGGTCGGGGACGACCTCGCCGTACACCCGCAGGCGGGCGACGCCGCCGTCGGGGTGCTGGTTGAGGCGGAGGTGGGTGAAGCGCTGCTCCACGGAGACCTCGAAGCCGTTGGCCGCGTGGCCGCCGACCGGGGTGCGCGGGACGAGGGTGGTCCACTTGACGTCGTCGGCCAGCAGCTCCGCCGGCGACGGGAACCCGTCCACACACGCGGCCTCGACGGAGACGGCCTGCGGGTAGTTGCCCCGGAAGTGGGCCGTGTCGACGACGATCCCGCGGATCACACCGGGCGCGCCCAGGCGGACCAGGGCCCAGTCATGGTCGTCGGCCGTCGGCCAGGGGTGGTCGGCCGAGGCACCCCGGCGGCGGCGCGTCTCCCAGCCGTCCATGATCTTGCCCTTGTGCCCGAAGTGCTCGGGGTCGAACTCGGCGCGCTCGGGCACCAGCAGGTTCTCGCGCTGGGCGAAGAACTCGTCGTTGGCGGCGACCACACCGGCGCCGAGCCTGCGGTCGGCGAGGTCGGCGTACCGGGTGAAGGGGAAGTCGGCGGTGCGGTAGTCCGCGTACGGGTCGCCGCCGCCGTACGGGCTCGCGTCGCCGGTGAAGCCCGCCGACGGGGAGTGCTGCTGCGCCGTCACGATGATCAGGTCTGCCTTTCGGTGGTCGCCTGCCGCGGGTGCGGAGGGTGGATCAGGGGGTGCAGGTGAGGAGTTGTCCCTTCGGGGCGGTGAACTCGCCGTCCGCGACGATGCGTTCGCCGCGCAGCCAGGTGGACTTGACCACGCCGTACAGGGTCTTCCCGGCGTACGCGGTGACGCGGTTGCGGTGGTGGAGCGCGGCCGGGTCGACGGTGAAGGTCTCGTCCGGGGCGAGGACGGCGAAGTCGGCGTCGCGGCCCGCCTCGATGGCGCCCTTACGGTCGTCCAGGCCGACCAGTTCGGCGGTGCGCGACGACATCCAGCGGACGACGTCCTCCAGGCCGTGGCCGCGCCGGCGGGCCTCCGTCCAGACCGCCGCGAGGCTGAGCTGCAGGCCGGAGATGCCGCCCCAGGCGGTGGCGAAGTCGTCGGTCTTCAGGTCGGCCGTGGACGGGGAGTGGTCGGTGACCACGCAGTCGATCGTGCCGTCCGCGAGGGCCTGCCAGAGCAGATCCCGGTTGGCGGACTCCCGGATGGGCGGGCAGCACTTGAACTCGCTGGCCCCGTCCGGGACTTCCTCGGCGGTGAGGGTGAGGTAGTGGGGGCAGGTCTCGACGGTGAGGCGGACGCCGTCCCGCTTGGCCTCGGCGATCAGCGGGAGCGCGTCGGCGGAGGAGAGGTGCAGGACGTGGACGCGCGCGTCGAGGCGGCGGGCCTCGGCGACGAGGGTCGCGATGGCGCTGTCCTCGGCGTCGCGCGGGCGGGAGGCGAGGAAGTCGGCGTACCGCGGGCCGCCGCGCTGGGGTGCGGCGTCGAGGTGGTGCGGGTCCTCGGCGTGGACGATGAGCAGGCCCCCGAAGCCGGCGATCTCGGCCAGGGAGCGGGCGAGTCCGTCCCGGTCCAGGTGCGGGAACTCGTCCACGCCCGACGGGGACAGGAACGCCTTGAAGCCGAAGACCCCGGCGTCGTGCAGCGGCCGCAGCTCCTTGACGTTGTCGGGCAGGGCGCCGCCCCAGAAGCCGACGTCGATGTGCGCCTTGTCGGCGGCGACCTCGCGCTTGACGCGGAGATGGCCGGGCGTGGTGGTCGGCGGGAGGGAGTTGAGCGGCATGTCGACGAGGGTGGTGATGCCGCCGGCCGCCGCGGCGCGGGTCGCCGTCCAGAAGCCCTCCCAGTGCGTGCGGCCGGGGTCGTTCACATGGACGTGGGTGTCGACGAGGCCCGGCAGCAGGACGTGGTCGCCGAGATCCTCCAGGCGGGCATCGGGCGGCACCTCGGCGTCGTACGGGAGGACGGCCGTGATCCTGCCGCCGGCGACGGCGACCGCGGCGGGGCGCGTTCCGTCGGGGGTGAGGACACGCGTCGAGCGCATCACCAGTTCAGCCTCGGACACCCGGACCCCTCTCCGTACCGCTGCTCTCTTCCGCGTCACGGTATTAACTTCCGCGTAACGGAATTCAACGTTCTGTTGAAGGAGTTTTCACCCCCGCCCGCACCCCGTCAAGGGCACGCCTTCCACTCTGCCTCGCCCGCATCCACTCTGGATGTTTCCACAAGACGGAATTAGAATTCCACTGAGCAGAACGTAGTGACGCACAAGCGAGTAGTCAACGAACTGCCCGGTAGGCTGCGACCTCCCTGCCATCCGAAAGGACCGTGCCCGTGCCGACGTCCAGCGCCAGCGCCACCGAGTCCACCAAGTCGTCCTCCGGTGGCGTCCAGTCCCTGGAGCGCGCCTTCGATCTGCTGGAGCGGATGGCGGACGCCGGCGGCGAGGTGGGTCTCAGCGAGCTGTCCGCGAGCAGCGGGCTGCCGCTGCCGACCATCCACCGGCTGATGCGGACGCTGGTGGTCTGCGGCTACGTCCGTCAGCAGTCCAACCGGCGGTACGCCCTCGGCCCGCGCCTGATCCGCCTCGGCGAGTCCGCGTCCCGGCTGCTCGGCACCTGGGCGCGGCCCTACCTGGCGCGCCTGGTGGAGGAGACCGGCGAGACGGCGAACATGGCACTCCTGGACGGCGACGAGATCGTGTACGTGGCCCAGGTGCCGTCCAAGCACTCGATGCGGATGTTCACCGAGGTGGGCCGCCGGGTGCTGCCCCACTCCACCGGCGTCGGCAAGGCGCTGCTCGCCGACGTCCCGGCCGAGGAGGTCCGGGCGCTGCTGTCCCGTACGGGCATGCCGGCCGCCACCGAGAAGACGATCACCACCCCCGAGGGCTTCCTGAGCGCCCTGGAGGAGGTCCGCCGGGTCGGGTACGCCGTCGACGACAACGAGCAGGAGATCGGCGTCCGTTGCCTCGCCGTCTCCGTCCCCGACTCCCCCACCGCCGCGGCCATCTCCATCTCCGGCCCCGCCGGGCGCGTCACCGAGGCGGCGACGGAGCGGATCGTGCCGGTGCTGCGTCAGGTGGCGGTGGAACTGTCGGAGGCGCTGGCGAGTTCGGGCGCGGGAACGGCCGCCGGGAGCTGAGGGCGCGCAGCCGGGCGCAAAGCGACGGGGCCTCTCTCGCGGTGGCCAGGCCCCCGGAAAGCGGGCAGCACCGCCGCCTCTTCAACCCGCAGGGCCGTCGGCGCCGCCTCTTCGCGGTCCGCAGGGCCGTCGGCGAGGTCAGTGCCGTCGCGGCGGTTCCCCGAAGAGTTCGACCGCGGTCCGTACGTCCGCCAGCCCCCTGGCCAACGCGCTCACCGACCCTATCGACCCCGCGATCAGCAACAGGGACCGTCGTAAGCGCGGCACCTCGGGCATGCCGGTGACCACCATCGCCGCGAGCGCCGCCAGTTCGTCCTCGGCGATCCCGCGGTCGGGGAACTCGGCCGGATGCGCGGCCAGTTCACGGCGCAGCCGGGACACGGCCGACCGCAATCCCGCCACCCTCGGATCCTCGTCACTGCCGGTCACTGACCTCTGCCCCAAGCTCCGCAACACAGCCCTCCCCCTCCCCGCCCGCTCCCTCGCGCGCGAGGCACGGCCGTGCGCCCGGGCACGGCCCGCCACCGGTGGCGTCGGTCGGGCGCCGGAGGTGGCGCGGGACAGTTAACGCCAAACGGTGTGGCGAGCGCCACCACGGGGACCGAAATTCAGTCCCGGGACCTCACCCGGCCCACCGCCGGCCCGTCCGGCTTCACGTGACACCCGCGCCCGGTCGGGTATGCAGGGGACATGACGCACCACGAGACCCAGAGCCGGCCCCGGGGCCCGGTCGTCGGGCTGCTCCTGGCCGCCGGCGGCGGGCGCCGCCTCGGCGGCCGCCCCAAGGCCCTGCTGACCCATCGCGGGCGCCCGCTGGTCGAACACGCCGCCGGGGTGCTGCGGGCGGGCGGCTGCACCCGGATCCATGTGGTCCTGGGTGCCGACGCGGCCACCGTCCGCGCGCGGGCCGAACTGCCCGGCTGCGTCCTGGTCGACAACCCGGAGTGGGCCGAGGGCATGGGCTCCTCGCTGCGGGCCGGACTGGCCTCGCTGAGCGGGACCGACGCCGGCGCCGCCCTGGTCTCGCTCGTCGACCAGCCGGGGATCGGCCCGGAGGCGGTGGCCCGCGTCCTCGCCGCGTACGGGTCGCGGGACTCGCTCGCGGCGGCGGCGTACGACGCGGTGCGAGGCCATCCCGTCCTCTTCGGCGCCGCGCACTGGACGGGTGTCGCCGAGTCCGCCACCGGCGACCGGGGAGCGCGCGCCTATCTCCGCGCCCACGGCGGCGCGCTCACGCTGGTCGAGTGCGGGGACGTGGCGCGGCCGTACGACATCGACACCGAGGCCGATCTCGCCCATCTGGAGTGAAGGTCACGGCACCCGGCGCCACCGCGCCTCGACCCGAAGAATCTTGACATCAACAAAACATTGAACTTCCACCATGAGGAAACTAGTATCCATTTTCCAGGCGCCCGACTCATCCACGGGCGTTCACCGTCCCACCCGGGTCGACCGACACCCGGTGCCACGCCCGCTGAAGGAAGTGACCGCTCATGTCCGCACCAGCGCCGTCCCCGCTGGCCATCGTCGACGCCGAGCCTCTGCCCCGCCAGGACGAGATCCTCGACCCGGCCGCCCTCGCCTTCGTGGCCGAACTGCACCGCCGGTTCACGCCCCGGCGTGACGAACTGCTGGCCCGCCGCGCCGAGCGGCGCGCCGAGATCGCCCGCACCTCCACGCTCGACTTCCTCCCGGAGACCGCCGCGATCCGCGCCGACGACTCGTGGCGGGTGGCCCCCTCCCCCGCCGCGCTGGACGACCGGCGCGTCGAGATCACCGGCCCCACCGACCGCAAGATGACGATCAACGCCCTGAACTCGGGCGCACGGGTCTGGCTCGCGGACTTCGAGGACGCCTCCGCGCCGACCTGGGAGAACGTGGTCCTCGGCCAGGTGAACATGGCCGACGCCTACACCCGCAGCATCGACTTCACCGACGAGCGCACCGGCAAGTCGTACGGCCTGCGCCCGAACGAGGAGCTGGCGACGGTCGTCATGCGCCCGCGCGGCTGGCACCTCGACGAGCGCCACCTCGTCGACGCCGACGGCACCCCCGTCCCCGGCGCGCTCGTCGACTTCGGCCTGTACTTCTTCCACAACGCGCAGCGGTTGCTGGACCTCGGCAAGGGCCCGTACTTCTACCTCCCGAAGACCGAGTCGCACCTCGAAGCCCGCCTGTGGAACGAGGTGTTCGTGTTCGCGCAGGAGTACTGCGGCATCCCGCAGGGCACGGTCCGCGCGACCGTCCTGATCGAGACGATCACGGCCGCGTACGAGATGGAGGAGATCCTCTACGAACTCCGCGACCACGCCTCCGGGTTGAACGCGGGCCGCTGGGACTACCTGTTCTCCATCGTGAAGAACTTCCGTGACGGCGGCGCCAGGTTCGTCCTCCCGGACCGCAACGCGGTCACGATGACGGCCCCGTTCATGCGGGCGTACACCGAACTCCTCGTCCGCACCTGCCACAAGCGCGGCGCGCACGCGATCGGCGGCATGGCCGCGTTCATCCCGTCGCGGCGCGACGAGGAGGTCAACAAGGTCGCGTTCGAGAAGGTCAAGGCCGACAAGGACCGCGAGGCGAACGACGGCTTCGACGGCTCCTGGGTGGCCCACCCGGACCTGGTCCCGATCGCCATGGCCTCCTTCGACGCCGTCCTCGGCGACCGGCCGAACCAGAAGGACCGCCTGCGCGAGGACGTCGACGTGAAGGCCGCCGACCTGATCGCCGTCGACTCCCTCGACGCCCGGCCTACCTACGCCGGTCTCGTCAACGCCGTCCAGGTCGGCATCCGGTACATCGAGGCGTGGCTGCGGGGCCTCGGTGCCGTCGCCATCTTCAACCTGATGGAGGACGCGGCCACCGCGGAGATCTCCCGCTCCCAGATCTGGCAGTGGATCAACGCGGGCGTCGAGTTCGAGCACGACGGGAGCACGGTGCGGGCCACACCCGAACTGGCCCGCAAGGTCGCGGCCGACGAACTGGCCGCCGTCCGGGCCGAGATCGGCGAGGCGGCGTTCGCGGCCGGCCACTGGCAGCAGGCCCACGACCTGCTCCTCCAGGTCGCCCTCGACGAGGACTACGCGGACTTCCTGACGCTCCCGGCGTACGAGCAGCTCAAGGGCTGACCGGCCGCACTGTTCTCCGGTCCGCCCTACTCTCCGGCGGACCGGTCCGAGTGGCCCAGGGATCTTCCCGGGGCCACTCGGTCGCGTACGGCCTGCTTGACGGCCGTCGGCTCCGGGAAGCCCTGTGCGCGACGGTCCCACACCACCTCGCCGTCGACCCGGACGACGAAGACACCACCGGTGCCCGGCTTGAGCGACAGCTCGGCCAGCTCCGTCTCGAAGGTGGTGAGCAGCTCCTGCGCGAGCCAGGCCGCGCGCGGCAGCCAGCGGCACTGGGTGCAGTACTCGATCTGTACGACGGGACTCATCCGAGATGCACCGACCAGTCCTGTTCCGCCGCCGGTTCGCCGTGCAGGTCGGGGACCTGCTTGAGCCAGGCCGGACGGTCCCGCCGGGTCTTCGCCGCGCGCAGGGCCTGCTCGGCGGCGAGTTCCTCCCGGGTGGGGAAGTCGGTGGGGAGCCAGGCGGCTGAGGCGGCCGCGCGCGCGTGGAGGTAGCGGACGTAGGCGTCACGGACGTCGTCGGCCGACGCGAAGCCGTCCTCGGTGGACAGCCAGGCGTCCGGGACCTCGGCGACGATCCGCCGCAGCAGTTCCTCCGTCACCTTCGGCGCGAGTTCGGCGTCCGCGGCGCGCACGTCGGGGGTGTAGTGGCCGAGGGCGTGGTGGCGGAAGTCGTACGCCTTGGCGGGGTCCGAGGCGTCCCAGCGGTGGTGGAAGACGAGGGCCGCGCCGTGGTCGATCAGCCACAGGCGCGCGGGGGCGACACCGAGCGTGGGCCAGATCATGAGGTTCGAACTGTGCACGGTGCGGTCGACGTTGACGGTGAGGGCGTCGAGCCAGACGATCCGGCCGGCTTCGAGGGGGTCCACCCGGAACTCCCGCGCGACCTCCGGGGTGAAGTCCTTCGCGCCCGGCAGGTAGTCCATGCCGAGGTTGAGGCCGGCGCTCGCGCCGTGCAGCTCCCGCACCTCCTGGTGGGGTTCGCTGTCGGCGATCGCCGGGTCGAAGTGCGTGAGGACCAGTTCGGGGAAGCGCAGGCCGAGCGCCCGCGCCAGCTCACCGACGATCACCTCGGCGACCAGCGCCTTGCGCCCCTGCGCGGAGCCGGTGAACTTGACGACGTAGGTGCCCAGGTCGTCGGCCTCGACGACCCCGGGGACGGAGCCGCCCGCCCGGAGCGGGGTCACGTATCGGACAGCGGTCACTTCGCGCAGCACACCGGCCACTGTAGATCAGACGGCCGGTGGCCCGCCTCGGCCCGGCGGGCGCCCGAACGGGTTGGGCAGCGGCAGGTAGCGCGCGTCCGCGCCGTCCGCCCCCGTCCACCGGAGCAGCAGGTTCGTCTTGCCGGGCAGTGTGGGCGAGTCGAGGAGGCCGGCGACCTCCGGTACGTCGCCGTGACGGGCCAGCCTGCGCCGAACGGCCGGCCAGGGGTCGGTGCCGGGGTGGTGTTCGGCCAGGGCAGCCGCGATCTCCAGGAGGTTGTTGACGAACAGGCAGTAGACCAGGCGTTCCCAGCCTGCCTCGCGCGTCACCTCCGGGAGGAGCTTCACGCCCTCGGCGTCCCGGTAGAGGGCCCGGACGGGCGTTCCCGAGGGGTCGCAGGCGATGAGGGTGTTCTGCAGGTGGGCCTCCACGACGACACCGTGGCCGTGGAAGGCGGCCAGGGCCGGAGGGACGACCGCGCGCAGATACGCCTCCCACCAGGCGTCGGGGTCGGTGGCCCGGGCCAGCGGGTTGTCCGGGAAGACGTCGGTGTCCTCGGTGAGGGCGGCGGCGAGGAGGGGGGTCGTGCCGGGCGGCACCTGCCCGTGCAGGCCGTCCCTGACCAGGACCGCCAGCTCCTCGAAGGCGAAGTCGGCGGTGCGGTGGCCGCGATCGCTCAGCCAGGCACCGGGCGCGCCCGCGAAGGCGTGGGCGGCCGCCCGGTCCGTCCGGCGCAGCCTGAGCAGGTCATGGCGCCACAGACGGCGGATGTCGTTGGTGATCCGCACGTCCAGGCTGAACTTGAGGAAGAGGTCGGGGGTCCCCGTGGCCGGTCCGGGGGCGGGCGCTCCGGCAACGGGCGCTCCGGCAACGGGCGCTCCGGCGACGGGCGTTCCGGCGACGGGCGTTCCGGGAACGTACACCGTGCGGATCGCGGCCGTCGGCCACACCTCGGCATCCGTCCTCCCCAGCCGTACGAGCCGGCCGTCCGCGAAGGCCTCGGCCAACACCTCTCCCACGAGGTCGAGTTGCCAGGGATGGGCGGGCAGGAGGCGGTAGCCGGGCGGGGCCGCGCCGAGCCGGTCGAGGGCGCTGGTGTCGCCCTCCTCGACCACCGCGTCCTCACGGACCCCGAGCAGGACCAGCGGGAACGAGGCGTACGCCTCCGGCGCGTACGGCAGCCAGCCGGCGACCGGGCCGCCGCCGCGGGCCTTCGGGGCGGGGTGGAAGGGGTGCCCGGTGATCAGGGACTGCTCGGAGCGCCGGTAGGGGTCCCCGGGCGCCGGTGTGCGGGCCCGGGCGGCGAGCAGGGCGGCCACGGCCTCGCGGCTGTCGAGCATCTCGGCGGGCAGCTCGGAGTCGGACAGACCGGTGAGGGCGCGCAGCTCCTCTGCGACCAGTTTGACGAGGTCGGTGTGGCCGAGCGCCTGCCAGGCCCCCTCAGCACGCACCTCGGGACGCGCGGGACGCCGGGTGCCCCGCACCCGCAGCAACCGCCCTCCGGCCCGGAGCCGGTGCACCACGCCCCCGTCCGACTCCCCGACCGGCTCGGCCGCCTCCCGCAACAGACAGTTGAGCAGCGGGGCCGCGGCGCGGGCGTCGGCGGCGCGGGCCAGGTCGTCGCGGGGGCCGGACGGGTCCGGCGCGGCGGCGGGAGCGGGGGCGACGGCGCCGGGCGGGCCGGGGGTGTCACGAGGCGGGTCGGTGTCCACGGGGGTCCATTCGTTCCTTACGGTGCACTCATGATCAGTATGTCTGCCCGTCGCCCCGGGTCGCGAAGCCGTCCGTGCCGCCGTCGGGCGTCGCGGCGGTGGCGGGCGGGCAGGGGTCGTACGCCGATGCCGATGCCGATGCGGGTTGCGTGCCCGTCCCTCACCCGAGGAGCCCGTTCCGTGGACCGTCACCCGTTGTCCGACGCCGAGGCGGCGCTGGGCGCCGAACTGGGCGCCGTGCGCCCCGATCTGGTGCTGCCCTACACGACCGCTCTGCCCGGCGCCCGAGCGGCCGTGCTGTCCCGGCTGTGGCGCGGCCTCGTCCATGAGCCGCTGCCGTGGGTGGTGCGCCGGGACACGGCCGGGGCCGACGGCGTCACGCTCCACCTCGCCGACGGCCGCCGGCTGCACGGCCCGGCCGTGGACCCGTACGACACCGCCGCGCACACCGAGGAGGTGTGGTGCGACGAGCGGCCCTACGACCGTCCGGCGCGGCTGATGGCCGCCCTCGCGGTGCCGCACAGCGCGGCCTTCGCCGTCGAGCTGGACCACAGCGCGGCCTCGCTGGCGCTGTCCCGGGCCGGTGCCGCGGAGGCCGCCACCGCACCGGCCACCGGCTGGGAGTGGGAACAGCTGATCGTCGACGGCCATCCCTTCCACCCCAACTGCCGTTCGCGTCCGGGTTTCTCGGCGGGCGACCAGCTCGCCTACGGGCCGGAGCACCGGCAGGTCGTACGGCTGGGCCTGGCACCGGTGGAGGACGCGCTGGTCGTCGGGGAGTGGCCGGCCGAGTTCCGGGACGGCGGGCGGGTGCTGGTGCCGGTGCATCCGTGGCAGGCGGCCCATGTCCTCAAGTGCCCGCCGGGGGAGGTGATCGAGGCGCACCCGCTGATGTCCCTGCGCACCCTGGCCCTCGCGGACGGCGGCCCGCACGTCAAGACCGCGCTGAGCGCCCGGCTGACCTCGTCCGTCCGGGACATCTCGGTCTACTCGATCGAGACGTCGGCGATCGTGTCCGACTTCATGGCGGAGGTCGCCGGCCGCACCGAGGGGCTGCTGCACGTCACGCGCACCCTCGGCGCGGTCACCGCCGGTTCGCCCGATCTCGCGGCGGTGCTGCGCGAGTCGCCGGAGACGTACGCGGACACGGCGACGGGCGAACGGGTCCTGCCGGTGGCCGCGCTCGCGATGACCGAGCTGCCCCGGTCGCCATCCTGGCTGGCGGACTTCGCCCGGCTCGCCCTCACGGTCTGTCTCCGGCTGCTCGACCTCGGCGTGGCCCTGGAGGCGCACGGCCAGAACCTCCTGGTGGTCCTGTCCCCCTCGGGTGCCCCCCGCCGGCTCGTCTACCGGGACCTCGCGGACATCCGGGTCAGCCCCGCGCGCCTGGCCCGGCACGGCGTCCCCGCCCCGGCGATGACCGGCCGCATCGTCACGGACGACGAGACAGTCCTGCGGCGCAAGCTGTTCGGCGCCCTGATCACGGGCGCGCTGGGGGCCACGGCCGGTTCGACACCGGCGCTGCGCGAGGCGCTGTCCGCCGCCCTGCGGGATCTGCCGCGCACACCCGATCTGGGCACGTTGCTGGAGGGGCCGGTACCGACGAAGGCGTTGACGCTGATGCGTCTTTCGCCGGAGCGGCCCGGTGACATCTGGGCGGAGCTGCCGAGTCCGCTGCGGTGACCGACGGGGTCCGCTGCGGTGGCCGATGAGGTCCGAAGGGCATCGCCCGCGCGTCGAGCGCCCGGTGAACGGATCGTCAACAGGCGGTCTCGTTTTGAAGGGTGACCCTCCGGATCAATAGGATCCGCCGATGATCACAAGACAAAGGCTGGCGACAGGGGCGTTCGTCCTGCTCGCCGTCCTGACGGCCGGGATCGCGGTCCCGACCACGGCAGTCGCCGACGAGATTTCGGCCACCGCGCCCAAGGTCAACCTCCTGCTGGACGTCAGCGGTTCGATGCGGGCCAAGGACATCGACGGCCAGTCCCGCATGTCCGCGGCGAAGCAGGCGTTCAACGAGGTGCTGGACGCCACGCCGAAGGAGGTGCAGCTCGGCATCCGCACCCTGGGCGCCGATTACCCGGGCGACGACCGCAAGACGGGCTGCAAGGACACCGCGCAGCTGTACCCGGTGGGGCCGCTGGACCGTACGGAGGCGAAGACGGCGGTGGCGACGCTCGCCCCGACCGGCTGGACCCCGATCGGCCCGGCGCTGCTGAAGGCGGCCGACGACCTGGAGGGCGGCGAGGGCACCAAGCGGATCGTGCTGATCAGCGACGGTGAGGACACCTGCGCCCCGTTGGACCCGTGCGAGGTGGCCCGCGAGATCGCGGCGAAGGGCATCGGCCTGACCATCGACACGCTCGGCCTCGTCCCGAACGCCAAGCTGCGCGTCCAGCTCAGCTGTATCGCGGAGGCGACCGGCGGCACGTACACCTCGATCGAGCACCGCGACGAACTCACCGACAGGGTCAACCAGTTGGTCGACCGGGCCGCCGACCCCGTGGTCGTGCCGAAGGCCGTCGAGGGCGCCGAGGCGTGCGCGAAGGCGCCGACGCTCACCTCGGGTCTGTACACCGACCGCGAGGAGTTCGCCCGGCAGCGCTGGTACCGCGTGGACGTGAAGCCCGGTCAGGAGCTGCGCGCCTCGGTGAGCGTCGCCGCCGACCGTGACGTCAACCCGGACTACGGGGTGCTGCTGCGCGCGGTGACCGCCGAGAACCGTGAGATCGTCCGCGGCGAGGCGGCCGGCAACGGCCGTACCGACGTCATCTCGACGGGTCTGCGCTACCCGAAGGCCGAGGACGAGGACGACGCGGACGAGGACGCCGCCGAGACCGTGTGCCTCCAGGTGACCCACTCCTACGCGCCGGCGAGCGGGGTGAAGACCACCCCCGGTCTGCCGCTCGAGATCACCGTCGACGTCGTGGAGGCTCCCGACCAGGCCGCGGACGTGGCCTCCTTCGGCCTGGGCCGCGGCTGGTGGCTGCTGGGTGTGCTGGTGCTCGTCGGGTTCCTGGCGGGTGTGCTGTGGGGCTGGCTGTCACGCTGGCGGGTCGCGGTCTGGAGGACCAACTGATGCGGATCACACGTGTGCTGGGTGCGGCCCTGCTGATGTTCGGCCTGGCCGTGGCCCCGGCGGTCGCCGACTCCACCCCCACCGCGAGCCCCGCGAAGGACGGTGACGCGCCCACGGAGGCGGGCACCTCCTTCCGTACGGCCACGGAGTTCGAGCAGGGGGAGACCGCGACGGCGAACGCCTCGACCGGTGACTACCTGTACTGGTCGTTCCCGGCCGACGCGGGGCAACGGCCCACCGTGCGGGCGACCGTGAAACTGCCCGAGGGCGCCGGGTCCGCCTCCACCTGGCAGCTCGACGTGTACGACGGACTGCGGCGCCGCCAGGCGTGCCAGTACGGGGCGCAGACCCGGACCGCCGGGGCGGCGGCGGCCTCCGTCGAGCTGTCCTGCACCCTGCGCACGGTGCGCGCCTGGTCGGAGCCGTGGGCCGACGATCCGCTGCCGGGCACGTACTACCTCCGCCTCACCACGATCCGGCTGGCGACCGCCGACCTGGGGCTGCCCGTCGGCGCCGAGGTCGGCGTCGAGTCGAAGGACATGGGCGGCGCCGCGGCCGTCGACGGCTCGCTGGCCCAGCCGCTGGTGCCCGGCATCGCCGTCACCTCGGCCAAGGACGAGGCCGAGGACGACTCCTCCGCCGAGGCCGTCCTCTCCTCGCTCGAACCCGACGACGGGTGGGCCTCCGGCTGGTGGAGCGACCGCTGGGTGTGGACGGCGCTGGGGGCGGTGCTGGCGGCTCTGGCCGGCATCGGCGGCTACACGCTGACCCGTGGCTCGGGCCGCCCGGCCCGGGTACCGCCGCCGGGCGCCTGACGGTCACCCCCTGGGCCCGCCGAACCCTTCCGGTTCGGCGGGCCCTCGTGCGGGGAGGGTGACGAGTCCGGGGAACCTTTCGATCCCGTCCGCAGCTCCTGCTTTTCAGGGGCGCGGGGAACTGCGCGAGAAGCCCCACCGGAGCCGCGGCCGACCACGAACCTCACACCTCCCGCAACTCCTTGGCCGACGCCCCCTCCCCCACCACCTCGACCAGCCCTCGCCGCACCGCCTCCCGCAACCCCAGCTCCCCCCGGCCCAGCGCACCGCAGGTGTCCGTGTCGAGGATCAGCCGTACGTCCGCCTCCCCCGGCGCGGCCCCCTCCCCGTACACCGGCCCCTCCCCGGCGCCCACCCGCACGTGGAACTCCCCTTCCTCCAGGCGGACTTCGACGATCCCGGCGGCCGCCCCCTCCAGCGCTCGCAGCAGCGGCAGCGCGAACCAGTGGGCCCGTACGGCGTCGGTGGGCCGCCGCTCCCCGAGCGCGCCCTCCCCCCACTCCCCGAGCGCCTGCAGCACCGGCAGCAACTCCCGCCCCCGGTCGGTGAGTTCATAGACGTACGCGGCCCCCGGCGGGGGCAGACGTCGCCGCGTCGACACCCCGTCCCGCTCCATGTCCTTCAACCGCGACGCGAGGACGTCCGTGCTGACGCCCGGCAGGTCCGCGTGCAGGTCCGTGTAGCGACGCGGCCCGGCGAGCAGTTCCCGCACGATCAGCAGGGTCCAGCGGTCACCGACGAGGTCGAGCGCCCGAGCGGCGGAACAGTACTGGTCGTAGCTTCGGCGAGGTGACATGGAACGCAGTCTAGACAAGTCGTTGGACTTTCCAAGCGCCTACTTGGTAAAACCAAGCGAACCAGGCGACCCAACGAACCGGAGGGCGAGAGCGCATGGAGTTCCGGCAGTCGAGCAAGCTCAGCGAGGTCTGTTACGAGATCCGCGGACCCGTGATCGAGCAGGCGAACGCACTGGAGGAGGCGGGCCACAGCGTCCTGCGCCTCAACACCGGCAACCCCGCGCTCTTCGGCTTCGAGGCACCGGAGGAGATCCTCCAGGACATGATCCGGATGCTGCCGAGGGCCCACGGCTACACGGACTCGCGCGGCGTCCTCTCGGCCCGCCGCGCGGTCGCCCAGCGCTACCAGGACCGGGGCCTGGACGTCGACGTGGACGACGTCTTCCTCGGCAACGGCGTCTCCGAGCTGGTCTCCATGGCCGTCCAGGCGCTGATCGAGGACGGCGACGAGATCCTGATCCCGGCCCCCGACTTCCCCCTGTGGACGGCGGTCACCACCCTCGCCGGCGGCAATGCGGTGCACTACCTCTGCGACGAACAGGCCGACTGGTACCCGGACCTGGACGACATGGCGTCGAAGATCACCGACCGCACCAGGGCCGTCGTCATCATCAACCCCAACAACCCCACCGGCGCGGTCTACCCGAAGGAGATCATCGAGGGCATCCTCGACCTCGCCCGCCGCCACGGCCTGATGGTCTTCGCCGACGAGATCTACGACCAGATCCTGTACGACGACGCCGTGCACCACTCGGCCGCCGCGCTCGCCCCCGACCTGGTCGTCCTCACCTTCTGCGGCCTGTCGAAGACCTACCGCGTCGCGGGCTTCCGCTCCGGGTGGCTGGTCGTCACCGGCCCGCGACAGCACGCCCGCAACTATCTGGAGGGACTGACGATGCTGGCCTCCATGCGGCTGTGCGCCAACGCGCCCGCCCAGTACGCCATCCAGGCCGCGCTCGGCGGCCGCCAGTCCATCACCGAGCTGACGACGCCGGGCGGCCGTCTGTACGAACAGCGCGACGTGGCTTGGGAGAAGCTCAACGAGATCCCCGGTGTCTCCTGCGTGAAGCCCAAGGGCGCCCTCTACGCCTTCCCCCGGCTCGACCCCAAGGTGCACAAGATCCACGACGACGAGAGGTTCGTCCTGGACCTGCTCCTGCGCGAGAAGATCCAGGTCGTCCAGGGCACCGGCTTCAACTGGCCCGCCCCCGACCACTTCCGCATCCTCACCCTCCCCCACGCGGACGACCTGGACGCGGCGATCAGCCGCATCGGCCGGTTCCTGAGCGGGTACCGGCAGTAGCGGCCCCGGGCGCACGCGTCGGAGTACCTGCGGTGGCGGCCCCGGACGCACGCGTCACTCCTCGGCCTTGCGGGCCAGCATCTGGATCTCCTTGAACTGTCTGCGGTCGGTGGGCTGCGGCTCGCGCACCATCCGGGCCACCTCGGCCAGCCCGCACGCGCGCAGCAGCGCGGCGAGGTGGTCGGGCCACCAGCGATGGGCGGGCGCGACCGTGTGGTCGAAGACCTGTGTCGGACGGGACGGCCCCTCGCTCGCCGAGAAGCCGATGAGCAGATGTCCGCTGGGCGCCGGCACCCGGTGGAACTCGGCCAGCAGGAGCGGGACTTCGGAGGGCGGGGTGTGGATGACGGACCACCGCGACAGGACGCCGCCGAGCACACCGTCCGCGAGGTCCAGCGCGGCCATCGAGCCCACGTCGAACCGCAGGCCGGGGTGGGCCTCCCGGGCCAGTTCGATCATCGCGGGCGAGGCGTCCACACCGAACGCGTCCAGCCCCAGCCCGGCGAGATGGGCGGTGACATGGCCGGGCCCGCACCCCAGGTCCGCGACCCGGCCGTCCCCGCTCGCCCGTGCGACCTCGGCGAAGGCGCCCAGGATCGCGCGGTCCAGGGGGCTGTCCCGCAACGAGTCGGCGAAGATCCGCGCATAGGTGGGGGCGACGGCGTCGTAGGCATCCCGGGTGGCGCCGAAGGCATCGTGTGCGACCATGCCCGCGACAGTGGTCGGCGGCACGGCGATCGCCGGCGCCGGGACGTGCGGAGACCGCCCCGGCATGGGTAGACCTCCCCCATGACTGACCGGCCCCTGCTCCTCCTCGACGTCGACGGTCCCCTCAACCCGTTCGGTGCCCGGTGGTGGCGCCCACGCGGCTATGTGACCCGCCGGGTGCATCCCTCGGTCTGGTCCTCGCGGCAGAAACCCGGGTCCCGGCGGCTGCGCCGGGGCCTCCGGGTCCGGCTGAACCCGGCGCACGGGGAGCGACTGCTCGCGCTGCCCTACGAGTTGGCGTGGGCCACGACGTGGATGCACGAGGCCAACGAGATGATCGGGCCGGTGATCGGCCTGCCCCGCGACCTGCCGGTCATCGAGTTCGGCAACCTCTTCGCCCCGGACGCGGACGGGCTCTACTGGAAGACCCGGGAGGTCCTGGCGTGGGCGGCGGGGCGGCCGTTCGTCTGGGTCGACGACATGATCACCGACCTCGACGTCCGGCATGTGGCCGAACACCACGGCACCCCGGCCCTGCTGTTGCGGATCGATCCGCGCCGGGGCCTCGGGGAGGAGGAGTTCAGGGACCTGGAGCGATGGGCGCGCGCCCTGGGCGGCTGCCCGGAGGGCATCGGCGGGGCGGGATCGTAGCCTGGGGACATGGGTGATCTTCTTCTGGTGCGGCACGGTGAGACCGAGTGGTCGGCGTCCGGGCAGCACACGAGCTGGACCGACATCCCGCTGACGGACCACGGCCGCGAGCAGGCGAGCGGCCTCGCCCCGCTGCTGGCCTCCCACCGCGTCGGCACCGTCTTCGTGAGCCCGCTGAAGCGGGCCCGGGAGACCGCGGAGCTGGCCGGGCTCACCGGGGCGCGCGTCGACGCGGATCTCGTCGAGTGGGACTACGGCGGGTACGAGGGCGTCACGACCGTCGAGATCCATCGCACGCGGCCGGACTGGTTCCTGTTCACGGACGGGGTCGCGCCCGGTCCGCCGGAGCACCCCGGGGAGAGCCCGGCGGAGGTCGGGGCGCGCGCGGACCGGATGCTGGCGAAGGCCCACGCGGCGCTGGGGAACACCGAGGGGAGCGTGGTGCTCGTGGCGCACGGGCACTTCCTGCGCGTCCTCACGGCCCGCTATCTCGGCCTGCCGGCCTCCGGCGGCGCGCTGTTCCAGCTGGCCACGGGCACGGTCTGCCGCCTCGGCACGGAGCACGGGCGCCCGGTCGTCGCGGGGTGGAATGTCAGACCCTCCTCGTAGCCTTCCGAGTGGGGTGCTCAGCGGGTCCGGGTGAGGGAGGGTGCCGTGACACGACCGCCGACCGCCGCCCAGCGGCGGATCATCGACGCGGCCGAGCCGGTGACCGGACGGCTGACGGGCACGGAGGCCCAGCTGGCCGCGCTGGTGAAGCGGGGGCTGGCCTTTAGGCATCCGCGTCCGCCGCACGGCCACTTCCTGACGCCGGCCGGGCACCGCGTACGGGAGACGGCACCGGCCGGTGCCCCGGAGGCGGCGCCGCAGGACGCCGGCACCGCGCCAGCCGGGACCGGCGTCTTCACGGCCCGGGTCGGCGGCGAGGAGGCGGCCGCCGGTGGCCCGGCCCGCGACCGGGAGGTGCACAGCGCCTGGCAGGGGCTCCTGGAGCTGCGCCGGATGACCAATCCGGGCGGTGCCACGGACCGCCCCTGCGGCTGGGAGCGCACCCATCTGGTGCGGGCCGCCGCGCTGGCCCTGGAGGCCGCGGGTCACCGGCCGGCGGACGCGGACACGGCGTCGGCACGCGGGGGTTACCGCGTGCGGGCGACTCCGCAGCCGGAGGCCGTCGCCGTGCGGGAGCCCGACCCGGCGGCGCTGGCGGCCTGCGCGGCGACGCTGGAGGGTGCGGGCTGGCAGGTGAGCGAGCACACCGATCCGCGCACCCGGGAGCGGTATCTGCTGGCCTCGCCGAGACGCGCGTGAGCGCGGGCCTCCCACGGCCACTGAGCAAGCGCTCAGTAAGCTGGTGGATGTTGTGTTCACCTCAGCGTCAGGCAGGGGAAGTCATGGCCGAGCCGTTTTCCGTTCCGGTGACCGTGCGGGGGTACGAGACCGATGTGCAGGGGCACCTGAACCAGAGCGTGTATCTGCAGTACGGCGAGCACGCGCGCTGGTCGCTGCTGCAGGCGGCCGGGATCCGCCAGGCGGACCTGATGGCGCGAGGTGTCGGGCCGGTGGCGCTGGAGACGACGATCAGCTACCGGCGTGAACTGCTGGCCGGTGACGAGGTCGAGGTGACGTGCGTCTTCGTCTGGGGTGAGGGCAGGACGTTCCGCATCGAGCAGACGGTCCGCCGGACGGACGGCACCGTGGCGGCCGAGATCACCGGTGTGGGCGGCCTGATGGACCTCAGGCTCCGCAAACTGGTGGCGGACCCCGGGGAGTACTTCCGGACGCTGGCGAAGGACCCCACACTGTTCGGTCTGTGACCGTACGCCCGCTGCCGACAGGTCCCGGTGCCCCGGCCCGGCACGAGCGGCGCAACCCGTTCGGGACGTCCGCGGACGGACCGTCGTCACCACGGACGCCGGGGCTCCGCGTCGCGGGCGGCCGAACGGGTGGGACGGTCCGTCAGCCACCTGGCGGGTACCCGGACGTCAGATCACCCGTTCGCCGGGTCACCCGGTGTCGGTTCGTCCGGTCGCCGTCCGGCGGTCCCGTCGCGGCCCGCGCGCGGGCGGTCCCGCCGGGACGGAAGGAGTCGTTCATGCCGGGTTCTCCCCCGTGTGGCCGCATGTCTGCGCACAAGTGCGGTTTCGGCGGGTATTCCTGCCACGGCGTACCCCCACCGCACCCCGGAGACACCATGCCGCTCGCCCGTCGTGCCCTGCTCGCCGCCCTCGCCGCCGGTCCCGCGGTGGCCTGTGCCCCGGCCCGCGCCATCCCCTCGGACGACACACCCCGTGCCGACCGGGCGCTGCGCACGGCCTCGGCGGCGGCCCGGCGGCTGCTGCCGGACCACTGGCGCCAGATCACCTTCGCGGAAGGGAGGGAGTACGACACCTTCCGTGTGTCGGGGAGCGCGGGGCGCATCACGGTGGCCGGTGACACCCCGGCCACCCAGCTCACCGGCCTCAACTGGTACTTGCGGCACATCGCGTACGCCGAGATCAACTGGGCGGGCGAGCAGACGGACTCCCTGCCGCGCGAGCTGCCCGGTCTCGACGGGGCGGTCGTCCGCCGGGCCAACGTCACCCACCGCTTCGCGCTCAACGACACCAACGACGGCTACACGGGCGCCTACCTCGACTGGACGTACTGGGAGCGCGAGCTGGACGTGCTGGCGCTGCACGGCTACAACGAGGTCCTCGTCTACGCGGGCGCGGACGCGCTGTACCACCGGGTGTTCCAGGAGTTCGGGTACACGGAGGAGGAGCTGCGGGCGTGGGTGCCGGGACCGGCCCATCAGCCGTGGTGGCTGCTGCAGAACCTGTCCGGCTTCCCCTCCCCCGTCTCCCGGCAGCTCCTCGACGCGCGGGCCGTCCTCGGCCGCCGGATCGCCGACCGGGCGCGCGAGCTGGGCATGATCCCGGTGTTCCCGGGCTACTTCGGGACGGTCCCGGCCGGGTTCGCCGAGCGGGTGCCGGGGGCGCGGACCGTGCCGCAGGGCCGGTGGATGGGCTTCGCGCGCCCCGACTGGCTGGACCCGCGCACCGACGAGTTCGCGCGGGTGGCGGCGGCCTTCTACCGGACGCAGGACGAGATGTTCGGCCCGTCCGCCCTGTACAAGATGGACCTGCTGCACGAGGGCGGCGACCCGGGGGACGTACCCGTCGCCGACGCCGCCAAGGGCGTCGAGCGGGCGCTCCAGCGGGCCCACCCGGGAGCCACCTGGGTGATGCTCGGCTGGCAGCACAACCCGCCGCGCGCGATCGTCGACGCCGTCGACAAGCAGCACATGCTCGTCGTCGACGGGCTCTCCGACCGCTTCCCCACGGTCACCGACCGGGAGGCCGACTGGGGCGGCACCCCGTACGCCTTCGGGTCGATCTGGAACTTCGGCGGCCACACCGCGCTCGGCGCGAACACCCCCGACTGGGCGGCGCTCTACGAGAAGTGGCGCACCAAGGACGGCAGCACGCTGCACGGGATCGCCCTGATGCCGGAGGCGGCGGACAACAACCCAGCCGCCTTCGCCCTCTTCTCCGAACTGGCCTGGCGGGAGGGCGAGCTGGACCTGGAGACCTGGTTCGCCGAGTGGGCGCACGCCCGGTACGGGGCCCGTGACCCGCATGCCGAGGCGGCCTGGGACATCCTGCGCCGCACCGCGTACGGCACCACCCGCGCCGACTCGTGGAGCGAAGGCGCCGACGGCCTGTTCGGCTCCCGGCCCGCGCTCACCGCCGTACGGGCCGGCCGCTGGTCACCGAAGCAACTCCGTTACAACGCGGCCGACTTCGAGCCCGCGCTCGGCGAGATGCTGAAGGTGCGGCCGGAGCTGCGGGCGTCCTCCGCCTATCGGCGCGACCTGCTCGACGTGGCCCGTCAGGCGCTGTCCAACCGCAGCCGGGTCATGCTGCCGCAGCTCAAGGCCGCCTACGACGCCAAGGACGCCGCGCGGCTGGCGAAGGGGAGCCGCGACTGGCTCTCCCTCATGGATCTGCTGGACGAGCTGGTGGCCACCGACTCCCGTCATCTGCTGGGGCGTTGGGTCGCCGATGCCCGCTCCTGGGCCGTGGGCTCCACCGAGCGGACGGAGCTGGCGTACGACGCCCTGTCGCTGCTGACCGTGTGGGGAACGCGGGAGGGCGCGGACGCGGGGCTGCGCGACTACGCCAACCGGGAGTGGGCGGGGCTGGTCGGCGGGCTGTACCGGTTGCGCTGGGCGACGTACTTCGAGGAGCTGCGGGCCGCGCTGGCGGAGGGCCGGGCACCGAAGAAGATCGACTGGTTCGCCCTGGAGGACCGCTGGGCGCGGAACCCGGGCACGCTCGCGACCGAGCCGGCCGGGGACACGTACGCGGTCGCGGCGCGGGTCCGGGACCGGCTCGCGGCGCTCGCCTGACGGATGGGCGGTCTCCGGGGCGCACGTTCGTCGCGCCCCGGAGACCGCGGCCGCGGACCGCGTCGGGTCCGCGGCTCCGGCCGAGGGCCGTCCCCCTCGACCGGAGTTCAACGGGTCACGCCTCGGCGGCGATCCGCGCCAGCCGGCGGGCCTGTTCCCGTGTGGAGCGGGCGATGGCGTCCTCGTCGACGTGCAACAGGCGGCCGTCCTTGACGATCTGACGGCCGTTCACGAACGAGGCCGTGACCGGGGCCGCCGCACCGAGGACCAGCGCGCTCACCGGGTCGGCGATCGAGGCGTGCGCGAGGGTGTCGAGCTTCCACAGCACCAGGTCGGCGAGCTTGCCCGCCTCCAGGGAGCCGGTCTCGGCCGCGCGGCCGAGGACCTGGGCACCGCCGTAGGTCCCGAGGCGCAGGGCCTGGCGGGCGGTGAGGGCGGCCTCCCGGTGTGCGCCGAGCCGGTTGATGAGCAGCGCGTTGCGCAGCTCGGTGTGCAGTTCGCCGGACTCGTTGGACGCCGTGCCGTCGACGCCGAGGCCGACCGGGACGCCGGCCGCGAGCATGTCCGGGACGCGGGCGATGCCGGCGGCCAGACGGGCGTTGGACGAGGGGCAGTGGGCGACACCCGTCCTCGTCCGGGCGAAGGCGGCGATGTCGGAGTCGTTCATGTGGACGCAGTGCGCCATCCACACGTCCTCGCCGAGCCAGCCGGTGGACTCGAAGTAGTCGGTCGGGCCCATGCCGAACAGTTCCTTGCAGAACTGCTCCTCCTCGACGGTCTCCGAGCCGTGCGTGTGCAGCCGTACGCCGAGGCGGCGGGCCAACTCGGCGCCCTCCCGCAGGAGTTCGGTGGAGACGGAGAACGGCGAGCAGGGGGCGACGGCCACCTGGGTCATCGCACCGAAGGAAGCGTCGTGGTGCTCCCCGACGGTGGCCTCGGTCGCGGCGAGGGCGCCGTCGAGGGTCTCCACGGCGAAGTCCGGGGGCAGTCCGCCGTCCTTCTCGCTGCGGTCCATGGAGCCGCGGGCGAGGGTGAAGCGGACACCGGTCTCGCGGGCGGCGCGGATGATCGCCCCGGACAGGTCGCCCGAGTCCTTCGGGAAGACGTAGTGGTGGTCCATCGCGGTGGTGACGCCGCCGCGGGCCATCATCGCGAGCGATCCCTGGGCCGCCGCGTGGACCATCTCCTCGTCGATGCGCGCCCATGTCGGGTACAGCGCGACGAGCCAGTCGAAGAGGTTGTGGTCGGTGGCCAGGCCCCGGGTGATCCACTGGTAGTAGTGGTGGTGGGTGTTGACCAGGCCGGGTGTCACCAGGTGGCCGGTGGCGTCGATGCGGCGTACGACGTCCGGAAGGCCCTCGGGGGCCCGGCCCGCGCCGAGCGACTCGATGCGGTTGCCGGCGATGACGACATGACCGTCGGTGTACTCGGTGTCGTCGGCGTCCACGGTCGCGATCGAGCAGTTCTCGATCACGGTGCGCTGAAGTGCTGTCATGGTGGGCCCCTCAGAGGTTGGTCAGGTCCGTGGGGATCCGCGCCTCGCGTCCGTCCCGCAGGACGGTCGCCTCGATCAGGCCGTAGGGCCGGTCGGCGGCGACGTACACGGCACCGTCCTCGGTGGCGTTGTCCAGGCCGAAGGGCTTCAGGTCCACCAGGAAGTGGTGCTTGTTGGGCAGCGAGAAGCGGACCTCGTCGATCTCGTCGCGGTGCTCGATGATCCGCGAGCCCATCTGGTACAGGGTCTGCTGGAGCGAGAGCGAGTAGGTCTCGGCGAAGGCCCGGAGCAGGTGCTGCTTCGTCTGCTCGTACGAGGTGTCCCAGTCGGGCATCTCCTGGGCGTCGTCGGTCCAGTTGAAGCGCCAGCGGCCGGAGACCTCGGTGGCGAGGATGCGGTCGTGCGCCTCGGGCAGGGTCGTGTAGGCGTCCTTGACGTAGCCCCAGAACTCGGAGTCGGTCGAGTTCATGACGGTGAGGTCCTTGAGGCCGGAGACGACCTCCCAGGACGAGCCGTCGTAGGTGATCTGCGCGAGCCGGGTCTCCTGTCCCCTGCGGACGAAGGAGTGCGCGCCCTCGCCGCCGTGCTCGATGCGCTCCCAGGCGTACTCCTCGACGCGTATGCGGGCCCGGTGGATGGCGGGCTGGGAGGTCACGAAGTGCCGGGCCAGGTGGATGCCGAACTGCTCGGCGGACTCGATGCCGTGCTCCTTGGCGAACGCGTACACCGTGTTCTTGGTGGTGTCGGTCGGCAGGACGTTCGCGTTCGATCCCGACAGATGGACCTCGGTCATGTCGCCGGAGAGCGACACGGACACGTTCAGGTCCTTGATGTGGTGGGTGGCACCGTCCCGTGTGATCTTGACGACCCGGTTCTCGGCCTTGCCGTACTGGTTCTGTCCCAGGATGGTGGGCATGCGCTAGCTCCCTCGGTATACGGAGTAGCCGAACGGGTTGAGCAGCAGCGGTACGTGGTAGTGCTCCCCGGCCGTCACGGCGAAGGTGATGGCCACCTCGGGGAAGAACACGGCACCGCTGTCCCGGTTCGCGGGGGCGTCCTGCTGCGCATCGGCTTGCTTCTTCAGGAAGTACGGTTCGACCTCGAAGTCGAGCCGTACGTGGCTGGTCCCCTCCGGCGGCGCCGGCAGGTCCTTGCACCGCCCGTCCGGGTCGGTCGCGGAGCCGCCGAGTTCCTGCCATGCGGCGCCCCTGCCCGGGCGGGCGGAGATCCGGACGGCGACCCCCTCGGCGGGGCGGCCCACGCTGGTGTCCAGGATGTGCGTGGACACGGAGGCGGTGGTGCTCGTACTCATGACGATCGGTCCTCTTCGACGACGCGGGCGAGCCGGATACGGTTGATCTTTCCCAGCTCGACGCGGACGATCTCGCGTTCCCGCTCCGGCGCGTTGCCGATCCGTTCCTTGACCGCGTCGCGCATCTGCTCGGCACTGCGGCCGGTCGCGCAGATCAGGAAGACGTGGCCGAACCTCTCCTGGTACGCCAGGTTCAGTTCGAGCATCTCGGCCCTGAGCGCGTCGTCGGCCGAGGCCATCCCGGACTGTTCCCGGGCGGAGGTCGCGTCGCCGGGCGTGGGGCGGCCGATCGGCGGGTGCCCGGCCATGGCCTCGGCGAGGTCGTCGTCGGTCAGCGCGGCCGTGGCGGTGTCGCCGGCGGCGTAGAGGTCCTCGGCGGTGGCGTACGGCCGGGCGGCCAGCAGCCGCTTCACCCAGGCCGTGGAGGCGCACGCCTCGTGGAGCACGGCGTGCGCCGCGGGCTCCTCCAGAGCGTTGAACCGGGCCAGGCCCGGAGGCACGGATGTCGGCGTCATGCGGCCAGCTAACGCTCCCGCACGACATCACGTCAACAGTTTGTTGAAAATTCGGGGCGCCGGAGCCCCCGTGCCCCCGCTTCTCCCTACTTGTCCCGGTTCAGGTAGTTGTAGACGGTGAAGCGGCTGACACCGAGCGCGCTCGCCACGGTCTCCACCCCATGACGCACGGAGAAGGCGCCGCGCGCCTCCAGCATCCGCACGACCTCCTGCTTGGCCCTGCGGTCGAGGTCGGCCAGCGGCCGGCCCTGCCGGCGCTCCAGCGCGGCGAGGATGTGGTCCAGGGACTCCGCGAGCTGCGGCAGACGTACGGCGACGACGTCGGCACCCTCCCAGGCGAGGACGACGTCGTCGGGGCCGGCCTCGTCCGGCGGCAGCAGGAGCCCGCCCATGGCGTCGACCAGCGGCTTGACGGCCGCGACGAAGGGTTCGTCACCGGCGCCGGTCACTCGCCGCCCTCCCCGAGCACATTGATCTGCAGCGAGATCCGGGTGGCGCCGGACTCCAGGGTCCGGCGCAGCAGGGCGTCGACGGCACCGAGCACCGCGTCGGCGCCCCCTTCCGCGGTGTTGCCGAACGGGCCGACGTCGACCGCGTCCAGGGCGGCCGCCTCGACGACCTCACGGGCCACGAGCGCGTGCGCCGGGGCCTCGTCCAGGTCGAAGGGCTCGGTCGTGAACTCCACTCTCAATCGCACGGGCCCAACCTAACGCGCGGCGCCGTTTTCCACCGGGCCCTCTTGACAAGCCCCGACGACCGACGGCAATCTTCCATTAAGCAGAAACTAACTTCCACAATATGGAAGTAAGCACGGAAGGGGGCGCCCGAGGCCCATGGGATTCGCGGAGCAGCGCTACACCGTCAACCTGTCGATCCTCTTCACCGAACTCCCGCTCCTGGAGCGCCCCGCGGCCGCCGCGGCGGCCGGCTTCACCGCGGTCGAGCTGTGGTGGCCCTGGGTCGACTCCCCCACCCCCGCACGGCCCGAACTCGACGCGCTGCGCGGTGCGTTGGAGGACGCGGGCGTGCGGCTCACCGGGCTGAACTTCTACTCCGGCGTGCTGCCGGGTCCGGACCGGGGCGCCCTGTCGATCCCGGGCGAGGAGGCGGAACGCTTCCGCGCCAACATCGAGGTCGCCGCGGCCTTCGCCGAGTCGGTGGGCTGCACGGCTCTCAACGCCCTGTACGGCAACCGCGTCGACGGCGTGGATCCGGCCGAGCAGGACGCGCTGGCCCTGGACAACCTGGTCGCGGCGGCCCGCGCGGCCGACCGGATCGGGGCGATCCTGCTGATCGAGGCCCTGAACCGGGTGGAGTCGCCGCGCTACCCCCTGGTGTCGGCCCCGGCGGCCGTCGAGGTGGCCGACCGGGTCGACGAGGCGTCGGGGCTCGGCAACGCGCGCTTCCTGATGGACCTCTACCACCTGTCCATGAACGGCGAGGACCTGCCGCGGATGATCGCCGAGCACGCCGCGAGGACCGGCCATGTGCAGATCGCCGACAACCCCGGCCGGGGCACCCCCGGCACCGGCGGCCTCCCGCTGGAGGACCTCCTCGACCAGCTGGCCAAGGCCGGTTACGAGGGGCTGGTCGGCCTGGAGTACAAGCCGGGCGACCTGCCGAGCGCCGGGGCCTTCGCGTGGCTCCCCCGCGAGGCCCGGGCGGCCCGCTGAGCCCCCGCCGTCGCGGGCCCGCCGCGCGGCCGGCGGCCCCGTCCCCGTAGACGCAGCAGAGCAGTCAGAGAGGCACCCTCACCATGAGCAATCGTCCCAAGGTCGCGTGGATAGGTCTCGGCATCATGGGGTCCCCCATGTCGGAGAACCTGATCAAGGCGGGTTACGACGTGACGGGCCACACCCTGGAGCAGGACAAGCTCGACCGGCTGGCCGCCGCCGGCGGGACCGCGGCGGCCTCCGTCGCCGAGGCCGTGCGCGACGCCGACGTCGTCATCACGATGGTGCCCGCCTCTCCCCAGGTCGAGGCCGTCGCGTACGGCCCCGCCGGCATCCTGGAGAACGCCCGGCCCGGCACCCTGCTGATCGACATGTCCTCCATCACCCCGCGGACCTCCGTCGAACTGGCCGCCGCCGCGAGGGAGAAGGGCATCCGGGTGCTGGACGCCCCGGTGTCCGGCGGTGAGGCGGGGGCGGTCGAGGCCGTGCTGTCCATCATGGTCGGCGGCGAACGCGCCGACTTCACCGAGGCCGAGCCGCTCTTCGCGGCGCTCGGCCGGACCGTCGTGCTGTGCGGTCCGCACGGCGCCGGACAGACCGTGAAGGCCGCCAACCAGCTGATCGTCGCCGTGAACATCCAGGCGTGCGCCGAGGCGGTGGTCTTCCTGGAGAAGTCGGGCGTGGACCTGACGGCCGCCCTCGACGTACTGAACGGCGGGCTCGCGGGGTCGACCGTGCTGACCCGCAAGAAGGACAACTTCCTGAAGCGGGACTTCAGGCCGGGGTTCCGCATCGACCTGCACCACAAGGACATGGGCATCGTCACCGACGCCGCCCGGACCGTCGGAGCCGCCCTGCCGGTCGGCGCCGTGGTGGCCCAGCTGGTCGCCTCGCTGCGCGCCCAGGGCGACGGCGGCCTCGACCACTCGGCCCTGCTGCGGACCGTGGAGCGCCTCTCCGGCGCCCGGGTCTGAGACACACCCCCCGATCTTCCGGTCCGCGGCGGCGCCGACATCTGTCCTGTCGCGCCCAGGCACCGCCGCGGGCCGGAACCACCCTTCCGGCGTCCCGGAACCACCATTCCGGATACGCCGACTTCACTGGCCGCGTCGGGGCCGCGTCTCGACACCGATACGCCTCCTGACGGTGGGTGAGGGTCTGGCCGACGCCGGGGAGACGCTCCCGGAGTGCGGGAACAGCCTCATCCGGCGATCGACTTCATGCATTTCCCGACGGCGTCCGGTCCCTGGTGATCACCCATCAGCCACCGGACGCGCCGCCCGCGACCGTTTCCGACCGACCCGGATGAGGGGTGCGGGTCGGACGCCCGCGGGCACGGCACGGACCGCGGCGGCGTGCGCGCCAGTGCGGTGGTGAAGGCTCCGGCCCGCGTCTCGACGTGAGGGACGCGGAACCGGCGCCGACGCACCCGCCGCGGTCCGTCCCTCCCCCGAGAACATCCGCGTTCCGGCGCGTACCGCCGCTCCGGAACGGTGGGACCCGACGAGGACCGGACCGCACCCCGCGGTCCGGTCCTCGTCCGCTGCCGCCCGCGGTGGTCCGGTCCGGACAACCCGATCACCGGCCATCACCGGCCACGACCGGGGGACGCCTGCCTACGCAAGCGTGCGTAGGCCGTCTACGGAACCCTCAAATCAACCTCTGAACACGTGCGTGGGGGCTTCAACTACCGGTGAGACAGGGCACATTCTCGACACATGAGGCCCGCCGGCACGGGGGCGGCGGGCCTCGACGGGGGAAGCCTCCACGGGGGAACGCGGAGGCACGGGGGAAGCACGGGGGATCAAGGAAAACGGGGGAATCGGGGGCCCGGGGTCGGGGGAGACCCGGGGGCGGCGGGGGGAGGCCCTGCGGCGGCACGGTACAGGGGCTCGCATCCTGCGAGGCCGTGCCACCGCAGGGCCTCCCCCGTCCGTCGTCCCGCTTCCCGCTTCCCGTCCGTCGTCCCGCTCCCCCGTCAGCCGTTTCGCTTCCCGTAAGCCGTTCCGCTCGCCCCGACGCATGCGGCCCGCCCCCGGACGAGCCGCACCCGACGCCCTCGCGGGACCTCAGACCCGCAGCGGCCTGATCGACGTGGGCGCGTGGCCCGGCTCCGTCGCCGTCTCCTCGAACTCCACCACGTTGCCGATGTCGTTCGTCGTCGACATCGAGATGTCGGTGACGCGTTCCAGGATCGCCTCGACGACGACCGGCACCCGGTACTCCGCCGCGAGCTTCTTCGCCTGTTCGAGGGCGGCGCCCAGGTCGGCCGGGTCGGTCACCCTGATCGCCTTGCAGCCGAGGCCCTCGGCGACCTTGACGTGGTCGACGCCGTAGACGCCCAACTCGGGCGAGTTGACGTTCTCGAACTCCAGGTTGACCTGGAAGTCCATGTCGAAGGCGCGCTGGGCCTGGCGGATGAGGCCCAGATAGGAGTTGTTGACCAGGACGTGCACGTACGGGATGCGGTGCTGGGCCCCGACCGCCAGCTCCTCGATCATGAACTGGAAGTCGTAGTCGCCGGAGAGGGCGACGACGGACGCCTCCGGGTCGGCCTTCGCGACGCCCAGCGCGGCCGGGACCGTCCAGCCGAGGGGTCCCGCCTGGCCGCAGTTGATCCAGTGGCGCGGGCGGTACACGTGCAGCATCTGGGCGCCGGCGATCTGGGACAGCCCGATCGTGGAGACGTACCGGGTCTCGGGACCGAAGGCCCTGTTCATCTCCTCGTAGACGCGCTGCGGCTTGATGGGGATGTCGTCGAAGTGCGTACGGCGCTGCAGACGGGTCCTGCGGTCCTGTGCGGCGGCCGCCCACGCGGAGCGGTCCGGCAGCCGACCGGCCTCCCGCAACTCCCGTGCCACCGTGACGAACAGCCCCAGCGCGGCCCCGGCGTCGGAGGCGATGCCGTAGTCGGGGGCGAAGATCCGGCCGATCTGGGTGGGCTCGATGTCGACGTGGACGAACTTCCGTCCGGCCGTGTAGACGTCCAGCTTCCCGGTGTGCCGGTTGGCCCAGCGGTTGCCGATGCCGAGGACGAAGTCGGACTCCAGGAAGGTCGCGTTGCCGTAGCGGTGCGAGGTCTGCAGACCGACCATGCCGGCGTTCAGCTCGTGGTCGTCGGGCAGGACGCCCCAGCCCATCAGGGTGGGCACGACCGGAACACCCGTCAGCTCGGCGAACTCCACCAGCAGTCCGGCGGCGTCGGCGTTGATGACACCGCCGCCCGCCACGATCAGCGGTCGCCGCGAGGCGTTCAGCAGCCCCATCGCCTTCTCGATCTGGGCGCGGGTGGCGGCCGGCTTGTAGACCGGGAGCGGCGCGTAGGTGTCGGGATCGAACTCGATCTCGGTCAGCTGGACGTCGACGGGGAGGTCGACGAGGACCGGCCCCGGCCGCCCCGAGCGCATGAGGTGGAACGCCTGCTGGAAGACGCCGGGGACCTGCGCGGCCTCCAGCACGGTCACGGCCATCTTGGTGACCGGCCTGGCGATGGAGGCGATGTCGACCGCCTGGAAGTCCTCCTTGTGGATCACGGCCGTGGGTGCCTGGCCCGTGATGCAGAGGATCGGCACGGAGTCGCCGATGGCCGAGTAGAGCCCGGTGATCATGTCCGTGCCCGCGGGTCCGGACGTGCCGACGCACACACCGATGTTGCCGGGGCGGGCGCGGGTGTATCCCTCGGCCATGTGCGAGGCGCCCTCGACGTGCCGGGCGAGGGTGTGCCGGATGCCTCCGGCGGCCTTCAGGGCCGCGTAGAAGGGGTTGATCGCCGCGCCGGGGACACCGAACGCGTCACGGACACCCTCGCGCTTGAGGATCTCGACTGCCGCGCGGGCAGCGGTCATACGAGCCATTGCGTACTCCTGCTTCAGCTGCCGGAGTCACTCCCGTCGCGCCCCGCGGTGAGCACTTCCGTCATCCTGTCGGTTGACGTTTCCGCACTTCGATTGACTTCCATGATGCGGAAAGTATTTTCTGCTATCTGGAATCAGATTAGGAGGGGTGGCAGGGAGCGTCAAGGGCACGGGCGGCGGGGGATCCACCGCGGCGTCTCGGGGTGTTCGCCTGCCGGAGCGGCCCCGGCCGGAGGATTATGGGAAGGCGTTTTCGAGGCCGCTCGGTGGTGGGGTGGAGAGCATGGACGAGAGCATGGTGGTGCGGTGCCCGGACTGCGGGCGGGAGCACCCGTACGCCGCCCCGGCGTATCCCTGCGCGTGCGGCACACCGGTCGCCCCGCCCCTGAACCGCCGCGCCGGCGCCACCTCCGTCACCCACCACACCTGGGACGAGGACTGGATCAGCGTCCGCTGCGGAGGCTGCGGACGCACCGGCCAGTGGCCCCACCCGGAGCTGGGCTGCGCCTGCGGGACCGTGCTGCGCGTGCCCGTGGCCGGCACCCCGGCGGCAAGGAAACCCGGCTCCGCCTCCGGCCCCGCCGGAGCGCCCGCCGGGCCCCGGGCGGACTTCCGGCCCCTGACCATCCGCACGGCACGCGACGCGGTCACCGCCGTCGCCCTCTATCTGCGCTGGCTGGGCTACCGGGACGTCCGCCGCGCGGACCAGCGGCAGCCGTCCGGCATCGGCCTGGCCGCGCGGGGTGTGCTGGCCCAGGTGGACCCGTCGGTCCGCCCGGCCTGCGCCCGGGACGTCGAGTGCCTGTGGCTGACCGCCATGACGGAGTCCGCCGGCTGCGCCTACTTCTCCCTCGCCGGGTACACCGACGACGCCCGCGACCGCGCCGACGGCCTGGGCGTCTGTCTGTTCGTGCTGGACCTCACGGGCACCCCGCAGCCGGTGAACGGCGCGGCGACGGAGCTGGTCGCCCCGGGAGCGGGGGCCTGAGAGGGGCGCTCGGTACGCGGGAGCCCGGGGGCGCCCGGTGCGCGGCGGCTACCCGGTGGCGTACCGCTCCCGCAGCTCGATCTTCCGCACCTTCCCGGACACCGTCATCGGGAAGGAGTCCAGGACGCGCAGCGCGCTCGGGATCTTGTAGTGCGCCAACCGCCCTTCGCAGTAGGCCCGCAGCTCCTCCAGGGTGAGCGGTTCGGCGCCCTCGTGCGGGACGACACAGGCCAGGACCTCCTCGCCGTACCGCTCGTGCGGCACGCCCACCACCTGCACGTCGGCGATCTTCGGGTGGCCGTACAGGAACTCCTCGATCTCGCGCGGGTAGATGTTCTCGCCGCCCCGGATGATCATGTCCTTGATCCGGCCCACGATCTCGACGTAGCCGTCCTCGCGCATGGTCGCCAGATCGCCGGTGTGCATCCACCGGCCGGCGTCGACGGCCTCGGCGGTCTTCTCCGGCTCGTTCCAGTAGCCGAGCATCACACTGTAGCCGCGGGTGCACAACTCGCCTGCCGTGCCGCGTGGTTGCGTCACGCCGGTCACCGGGTCGACGACCTTCACCTCGATGTGCGGCAGGACGCGGCCGACGGTGGCGGTGCGGTGTTCCAGGTCGTCGTCGCGCCGGGTCTGGGTGGACACGGGCGAGGTCTCGGTCATGCCGTAGCAGATGGCGACCTCCCGCATGTGCATCTCGGTGACGACCCGCTTCATCACCTCCACCGGGCACGGCGAGCCCGCCATGATGCCGGTGCGCAGGGACGAGAGGTCGTAGGAGGCGAAGTCGGGGAGGTTCAGCTCCGCGATGAACATGGTCGGGACGCCGTACAGGGAGGTGCAGCGCTCCTGCCGGACGGCCTCCAGGGTGGCCCCCGGGTCGAAGGAGGGGGCCGGGATGACGACACAGGCGCCGTGCGAGGTCGCCGCGAGGTTGCCCATCACCATGCCGAAGCAGTGGTAGAACGGCACGGGCACGCAGATCCGGTCCTGCTCGGTGTAGGCGAGCGACTCCCCCACGAAGTACCCGTTGTTGAGGATGTTGTGATGGGAGAGGGTGGCCCCCTTGGGGAAGCCCGTAGTGCCCGAGGTGTACTGGATGTTGATCGGGTCGTCGCAGGACAGCTCCTCGTACGGCACCGGCGTCCCGCGGGCGATCAGCGCGTCCCAGCCGGGGTCGCCGATGAAGACGGTCTCCCTCAATTTCGGGCACCGGCCCCGCACCTGCTCGACCATCGCCCGGTAGTCGGACCCCTTGTGGCTCTGCGAGGCGAACAGCAGGCCGACGCCCGCCTGGTGGAGGACGTACTCGACCTCGTGCGTGCGGTAGGCGGGGTTGATGTTCACCATGATCGCGCCGATGCGGGCGGTGGCGTACTGGACGAGCACCCACTCCGGGCAGTTGACGGCCCAGATGCCGACCCGGTCGCCCTTGGCGATGCCGCTCGCGAGCAGCCCGTACGCCAGCGCGTCGACGTCGGCGGCGAAGCGGGCGTACGTCCAGCGGCGGCCGGACGGTACGTCGACGAGGACCTCACGGTCCGGCCAGGCGACGACGGCCCGGTCTAGATTGTCTCCGATGGTGTCGCCGAGCAGGGCGGTCGCGCTCGTCCCGTGCGTGTACGACGGTTCGCCGCTCACCGGAAGTCCTCCTCGCGGTACTCCGCGTCCGAACCCGCCGCGGTGGCCTCGCGCAGCGCGATACGGCGGATCTTGCCCGACACGGTCTTCGGCAGTTCGCCGAACTCCAGGCGGCGCAGCCGCTTGTAGGGCGCGAGGACGGTCCGGGAGTGCTCGAACAGGACCTTCGCGGTGTCCGGGCCCGGCTCCCAGCCGGCCGCCAGCACGATGTACGCCTTCGGCACGGCGAGGCGCACCTCGTCCGGCGCGGGCACGACGGCCGCCTCGGCGACCGCGTCGTGCTCCAGCAGGGCGCTCTCCAGCTCGAAGGGGCTGATCTTGTAGTCGCTCGCCTTGAACACGTCGTCGGCGCGTCCCACGTAGGTGATGTAATCGTCCGCGTCGCGCGCGCCGATGTCGCCGGTGCGGTAGAAGCCGCCGGCCATCGCCTCGGCCGTACGGTCCGGGTCTCCGTGATAGCCCGTCATCAGGCCGACCGGGCGGTTGGAGAGGTCGAGGGCGATCTCTCCCTCGTCGGCACCTGGGGCGCCCGAGACGGGGTCGAGGAGGACCACCTTGAAGCCCGGGCCCGGCCGGCCCATCGAGCCGGTCTTCAGCGGCTGGCCGGGGCTGTTGGAGACCTGCACGGCGGTCTCGGTCTGGCCGAAGCCGTCCCGGATGTCCACGCCCCAGGCGCGGCGCACCTGTTCGATGACCTCGGGGTTGAGGGGTTCACCGGCGGCGACGACCTCACGGGGCGGGGTCTTCAGCTGAGCGAGGTCGGCCTGGATGAGCATCCGCCACACGGTCGGCGGGGCGCAGAAGGTGGTGACCCCCGCACGGTCCATCTCCGACAGCAGCCGTCCCGCGTCGAAGCGGGTGTAGTTGTGGATGAACACCGTCGCCTCCGCGTTCCAGGGCGCGAAGAGGTTGGACCAGGCGTGCTTGGCCCAGCCGGGCGAGGAGATGTTGAGGTGCACGTCGCCCGGCTTCAGACCGATCCAGTACATGGTCGCCAAGTGGCCCACGGGGTAGGACACATGGGTGTGCTCGACCAGTTTGGGACGGGCGGTCGTGCCCGAGGTGAAGTACAGCATCAGCGGGTCGGTGGCGTTGGTCGGCCCGTTCGGCTCGAAGCGGGCGGGGGCCGCGTACGCCTCCTCGTACGGCCGCCAGCCGTCCACCGTGCCGCCGACGGTCGTCCGGGTGTAACGGCCGGGCACGTCCTCGAACTTGGGGGCGTCCTCGGCCCGTACGATCACATGCTTCACCCGGCCGCGCTCCACCCGGTCGCGCAGGTCGGCGGGGCCGAGCAGCGGGGTGGCGGGGATGACGACCGCCCGCAGCTTCATCGCGGCGAGGGCCGTCTCCCACAGCTCCGCCTGGTTGCCGAGCATCACGAGGATGCGGTCGTCGGCGCGCACCCCCCGGTCCCGCAGCCGGTTGGCGACCCGGGAGGAGCGTGCGGACATCTCGGCGAAGGAGACGACGGTCTCGGTGCCGTCCTCCTCGACGATGTGCAGGGCGGTGCGGTCGTTCCCTCGTGCGATCACGTCGAACCAGTCGAGCGCCCAGTTGAAGTACTCCGGGCGCGGCCAGGTGAAACCCCGGTAGGCCGTGGCGTAGTCCTCACGATGGGCCAGCAGGAAGTCCCGGGCCGCCCGGAACTCGTCCGTGGCGCTCGTCCTCGCCGACATGTGTCCTCCTCATTGCCGGACCGTTGCCCGACATCGTGTAATGCGTGATACACGTCTCACCACCCCCGAACGGGGGTGCGCCGCGCGGAAGGGGTGCGTTCGTGGCATCGGAACCCTCGGACTCCGTCGGGACGGCACGGCCGGGCGGGGCGGACCTGCGGGACGCGCTGCGCACGCTGCGGCAGGCCACCGGCCTGCCGCTCGCCTTCGCCGGGCTGGTCGAGCCCGGCCCCGGGCAACTGCGCATCAGTGAACTCCAGGGCAACCGCACGACGGCGCTCCAGGGCCTCGCCGTGCACTCCGGCAACGGCCTCGGCGGCAAGACGGTGGCGCTGGCCCGTCCCTGCTGGGTGACCGACTACTCACTGTCACGGCAGATCAGCCACGAGTACGACGCCGCCGTCGCCGCCGAGGGCATCCGCTCGGTCCTGGCGGTACCCGTCGTCGTGCGCCGTCAGGTGCGCGGGGTGCTGTACGGCGCGCTGCGTGCGGCCCAGCCGCTGGGCGACCGCACGGTGGGGGCCGCGCTGGACGCGGCACGGGACCTGGAGCAGTCGCTGGTGGTGCGCGACGAGGCACGGAACCTGCTGGCCACGGCCCGGGCGGGCACCGCGCACGGGAACTCGGCCGGGGCGTGGGAGGAGGTCCGTGAGGCGCACGGGGCGCTGCGCGCGCTGGCCCCGCGCATCGACGATCCGGGGCTGCGGGCCGAGCTGCTGCGGGTGTGCGGGCGGCTGGCGGGCGCGTCCGCCTCCGGGGAGGACGCCGCCGGTCCGGCCGCGCCCGTCCGGGACGGCGGCGAGCGGGTCGCCCTCACCGCGCGTGAGGTGGATGTGCTGGCCTGTGTGGCGATGGGGGCGACGAACGCGGTCGCGGCGCAGCGGCTGGGACTGCGTCCGGAGACCGTGAAGGCGTATCTGCGGTCGGCCATGCGCAAGCTGGGGGCGCACACCCGTCTGGAGGCGGTGGTGGCCGCCCGCCGGGCGGGACTGCTGCCGTAGCGGGCGCTCGCACGGGAGGTGGGCGCTCGCACGGGAGGTGGGCGCTCGCGCGGGAGGTGGGCGACGGGACGCGCTGCGGGGCCGGCGGTCCGTGCCGCGAGGGCCGGGGGGACGTGCCGGACGGGGCTGGAGTGTCCCGTGACGAGGGCGTTGCGGAGGCGGGCTTTCATGTAACGGGCATGTGAAATTCCTTATGCCGTACCCTTCCTGTTATTTCCCACACCGGGCCTACGTTCCGAAATTCAAAGACAGGACGCCTAATATTGGCCCGGACACGACACTCGAGGGGAGCGGTGGCCCGTGCGACGGGAGTACAAGGAGCCTGGGAGACCCCGCCCCGACCTGGTCATTGGCCGGGAGGAGCTGTTCGCCGGGGCGCGTGAGCAGCTGGCACGGGGCGGCAGCGTGCTCGTGCACGGCTCCGCGGGGATCGGGAAGTCGACGATCCTGCGCGCCCTGGCCGCCGCCGAGGAGGAATCGGCCCGGACGGTGCTGCGCTGCTCGGCCACCGAGTCCGAGTCGCATCTGCCGTTCCTCGCCCTGACCGACCTGCTCGGGCTGGTCCTGGACGAGGTGTCCGACCAGCTGCCCGCCCCGCAGCGCACCGCGCTGGAGTCCGCGCTCACCGGCCGTGGCGAGTCCACCCTCCAGCGCGACGGACTCGCGCTCCGGCTGGCGGTGCTGTCGACGCTGCGCGCCCTGGCCGCCAAGGGCCCGGTACTCATCGTCGCGGACGACCTGCAGTGGCTGGATCCGGCCAGTGTCGAGCTGCTCGGCTTCGCGGCGCGGCGGCTGGGCGAGCTGCCGGTGCGCATGCTGTGCGCCGTGCGCACGTCGACGGACCCGCACGGTCACGAACAGGACAGGTATCTACGCGCGTCCCCGCCCGACACCCTCGCCCTCCGGCTCACCCCGCTGTCCCGGACGCACGTCGCCGAGCTGCTGGAGAACCGCGGCTACACCGGGCTGCCCCGCTCCGCCGTACGCGACATCCACCGCACCAGCGGCGGCAACCCGCTCTTCGCCCTGGAACTCGGCCGCGCCCTCGCCGACAGTCCGACGCCGCCGCGTCCCGGCGAGCAGCTGCCGGTGCCGACCTCGCTGCGGACCCTGGTCCTGAACCGGCTGGACATGCTCTCGGCCGAGGCGCGCCGCACCCTGCTCGTGGCCAGTGCCGGTGCCCGGCCCACCGTGGCGCTGCTGCGCGCCGCCGGGCGGGAGAACGCCGAGGCGGAGGCCGCGCAGGCCGTCGAGCTGGGGCTGCTCGCCCCGGAGCGCGAGGGCCCTGGCGTGCGGTTCGCGCACCCCCTGGTGTCCGCCGCGCTGTACGCCGAGGCGACCGCCCAGGAGCGGCGGGCCGCCCACGCCGCGCTGTCCACCGCCGCCGTCGACCCCATCGAGCGGGCCCGGCACCTGGCGCTGTCCACCCACGGCGCCGATCCGCTGGTCGCCGCGCGGCTGGGCGAGGCCGCGGCCGTGGCCCGGGACCGGGGCGCGCCCTCGGTCGCCGCCGAGCTGGGGCTCCTCGCGGCCCGGCGCACCCCGGCGGACGCGACGCCGGGTCCCGACGAACGGCGGCTGCAGGCCGCCGAGGACGCGCTGACCGCCGGGGAGAACGACCTCGGCCGGGACATCGCCCGTGAGGTACTGAGCCGGGCCACCGAGCCCGCCGAGCGGGTCCGCGCCTGGATGGTGGTGATCGACGCGGCCGGGCAGTCGCTCGCCGAGGTCGACGCCGTGTACCCGCAGGTCCTCGCCGACGCGGGCGACGACCCGCGGCTGCTCGGCCTGGTCCGCTATCAGCTCGCCTGGCGCGCCCTGGTCCTCGAAGGCGACTTCGCCCAGAGCCGGGAGGAGGCCGCCCGGGCCGCGGAGCTGGCGGCGCGGGCCGAGGACCGGCGCACCGAGCTGCTCGCGCTCTCCTTCCAGGCGCAGACCGAGATGCTGATGGGCCACCCGGACGCGCCCATGACGATCAAGCGGGCACTGAAGGAGCCGCAGGACCCGCAGCTGGCCTGCCACCACAACGGGGCGGGCGCGACCCGCTTCCGCTGGCTGATGATGAGCGACCAGCTCGGCGAGGCCCGCGCCACGATCACCTCGCTGCTGCGCGAGGTGCGCCGGCGCGGCATGGTCGAGAGCGAGGTGCACTACGTGCGCTTCCTCGCCGAGACCGAGCTGCGCTCCGGGCACTGCGGCCGGGCGCTCGACCTCGCCCGCGAGGGGTACGTCCTGGCCCGCGACTCCGGTATCGGCGAGGGTGCGTCCGCGATGCTCACCTCGCTGGCGGAGGCCGCGGGCGGTGATGTGGAGCGGGCCCGGGCGCTGGCCCGCGAGGCCGCCGACCGCGCCGAGCAGGACGGCGACCTGATGTACCTCTCCCGCGCCCTGGGGGCCCTCGGGCACGCCCAGCTGGTGGCCGGGGACGCCCCGGGCACGGTGCAGTCCCTGCGCCGCGTACGGGAGTTGGAGGACGGGCTGGGGATCTACGACCCCGCGCGCGGCCGGTGGCACGGCGACCTCGCCGAAGCGCTGGTGCGGGTGGGCGAGTTGACGGAGGCACAGGACGTCATCGACGTCACCCGGCAGCAGGCCCTGCGGCTCGGCCGGGAGAGCGTGCTCGCCGTACTCGACCGGGCCGAGGCGCTGGTCCGCGCGGCACGCGGTGAACAGGACGCCGCCGTACGGCAGTTGACGTCGGCACAGGACCGGCTGGCCAAGCTGAGCTACGGCCTGGAGGAGGCGCGGGCCGCGTTCGCCCTGGCGGGGCTGCGCGCCCTGCCGCAGGGACCCGGCCTCGCCCGGCCGGGGGCGGCGCCGGCCTCCGGGCCCGGTTCGTACGACGAGGCGTCCCGGCTCTTCCGCCGCTGCCGCGCCCTGCCCTGGCTGCGCCGGGCGGAGGAGGCGTCCGTCGTCCCGGCGCCCCCGCCGCAGCCCGCGATCGCCCCTTCGGCGCTGGACGCCCTCGCCGTGCTCGCGGCGACCGAACGGCAGGTCGCGGAGCTGGTCATGGAGGGCGCGACCAACCGGGAGATCGCCGGCCGGCTGTACATCAGCGTGAAGACGGTCGAGGCGACCCTGACGCGCGTCTACCGGAAGCTGGGCATCCGGTCGCGTGTGGACATCGTGCGACTGGCGGCGGGACACCGTACGAACTGACCTCCCCGGCACCGGATGACGAGTCCCTTCTCCCGGGACCCGGGCCCTGTCGTCCCCGTCCCGTCTGCCGCGCCCCGGCGGGACCACGAGCGCGCGGCGACCTTGCGGCTCCAGCCTAGGCTCAAACCCCGGCCCGGGTCATCGAGGGTTTTCCCTCCCCAACTCCCCTAGGGGGATCCCCCCTTGGGAGGCGATCCCTCCCGCTCCTATTTTTTGTGACGTGCCGCACGCCAGGGCACACAGACCGGCCCGCCGCCCCCGCTCGGCTCCCCCGAGCGGGGGCGGCACCGCAGGCTCTGTGCTCCACCCCCCACCCGCGCGTATCCCCACCGGCAACTCCCCATCAGGAGCACCATGTTCGGGCTCAACCGCGTCAAGAAGTCGATGGCGACCGCGACGGTCACCGCTGCCGCCGCCGCGGCCGCGCTGCTCACCGCGCCGGGCGCCGCCGCCGCTCCCCAGCCCATCGTGGGCGGCACGACGACCACGGCGTCCGCGTACCCCTTCGTCATGCAGATCACGGACGCCGCTCAGGACCAGTTCTGCGGGGGCACCCTCGTCTCGCCCACCAAGGTGATCACCGCCGCGCACTGCATGGAGGGCGAGACCACCAGCAGTGTCAGGGTCGTCGGTGGCCGCACCTACGCCAACGGCACCAACGGCACGGTCAGCCGGGTGAGCAGGATATGGGTCCACCCGAGCTTCCGGGACGTCAAGACGGGTGACGACGTCGCCGTGCTGACCCTGTCCACGGCGATGCCGTACACCACGGCGAAGTACGTCTCGTCCTCGAACACGGGCGTCTACGCGGCCGGCACCACCGCCCGCATCCTCGGCTGGGGAGCCACCGCATCGAACGGCAGCTCCTCCAACCAGCTGCGCACCGCGACCGTCCCGCTGGTGTCCGACTCCAGCTGCCGCACCTCCTACGGCTCCGACTTCATCGCGAGCGACATGGTCTGCGCCGGATACACCTCCGGCGGCGTCGACACCTGCCAGGGCGACAGCGGCGGTCCCCTGCTCATCGGGGGCGTCCTGGCAGGCATCACTTCCTGGGGCGAGGGGTGCGCGGACGCCGGGTTCCCCGGCATCTACACCCGCCTGACCACCTTCTCCAGCACGGTGGCCGCGCAGATCGCCTCGTAACCGGGGCCGGGCGCGAGCCGACAGGCTCCCGGGGCACGTCCCCGGGAACTCACAGGGGGCGCCGCGAACCTGCCACGAGCGGTTCGCGGCGCCCCCTCTCCATGCCCGCTGTCAGCCGGCCACGGTGCCGAAACGGATGTCGTGGACGGTGCCGTCGGGGTCCGCGCCGCCCGCGTCCTCGCGCAGCGTCGTGAGCGTGCGCTCCGCCTCCGTCACCAGGTCGGCCCGCTGCTCCCGGGTGAGCGGGCCGAACGGTTCGAGGGTGAGGGCGCCGTCGCCGAGCTTCCAGAGGCCGGCCAGGAAACCGTCGACGAGGAAGGTGCGGTAGGCCTGGTTCCCCTGCCAGGAACGGCCCTTGAGGTCCGGCGGGACCACCCGGGAGCGGTCGGCGTGGGAGAGGAGCAGGTTGTCGAACTCCGGGAGGAGCCGGGGCGGCGCCGGGGTCTCCGGGTCCGGGCGGGGCGCGTCCGGAAGGTCGAACAGCTCGGTACCGCGGTCGTCGCGCAGGACGAGCAGCTCCGGGCGCAGGCGCTCGAACGCCTCGCGCAGGCGGGTCACTCCGGCCCAGGCCTGCATGTCCTTGACGGAGGCGGGTCCGAAGGCGGCGAGATAGCGCCGGACGACGGTCTCCGGGGCGGGTGCCGCCTCGGCCGGGCGGCCGAGCCAGTGCTCGGCGGTGGTCAGGGCGACCTGCCCGCTCCTGCCCCACAGACCGCGCGGGGTGACCTGCACGAGCGGCAGCCGGCAGCGGGCGGCCAGACCGAGGGCGAACGGGTCGGCGTCGGGCCACTCCACGATCAGCGCCTCGCGCAACTGCTTCAGGGTGCGCGGCTGCTCCTCGACGAGTTCCCGCGCGATCGTCTCCAGCCGTTCGAGGTCGACCCCGGCCAGCCCCTTGCGGAACATGTTCAGCTCCCGCTCCCGGGCCGGCTGCACCAGCGGCCGCAGGCTGAGGCAGTCCTCGGCGGTGTGCGTGTGGATCGTGGACCGCATGGTGACGATGCGTACGGCCTTCCGGTCGGCCATCAGCGCCGACAAGTGCTCGGGCGCGAAGCCGTCCAGCCGGGCGGCGAGGGCGTAGTACGGCGGCCGTACGTTCTGTGCCTGGAGCCCAAGGAGGTGGGTGAGGGCGGCGTGGGCGGACAGAGGCTCCCGGCGCAGCAGGAGCTGGCGCGCCAGGGTCGCGCGGTTGAGCGCGCGGGTGCCGATCCGGGGGGCCGTCTGGGTCGCCTTGTTCGTCATGCTGTGCACGCTAGCGGGGGTTGCGGACAGATTCTGTCCGCAACCCCGCTCCTCGACGCGGCCGGTGTCTCCGATGTGCCCGGGACACCGTCGCCGCACTGCCCGGGCGCCCCCGGAGCACCCACGACCGGCCCCTCGCCGCCCCTCGCCGCCCCTCGCCGCCTCTCTCCACCCTCTGACCGTTTGCCCCGTATATCCTGCTCGGTGATCGCACAGTCGTACGTGTACGCGCACCTCGGGAGGCATCCGCGATGGCCGATCGACGCGCACGCCCGGCCGCCGGGAGTGCCGGTTCCGCCCGGAAGGGCGACCGGAGGTCCGGCTGGCGCCGCGCCCTGCCTCCTCCGACGACACCACCCGTGCCGCCCGCGTCCCGGACCCGCGAACCGGCGGAGGGGACCCCGGCCGAACGGGCGGCCAGCGTGGTGGAGGCGGCCCTGTACCAGGACGGCGTGCGTGTCTCCTCCCCCGCCACGCTGGCCGACACCTACCGCGAGCTGCGGGAGGCGCCGGCCGGGATGGCGTGGATCGGGCTGGCGCGCCCGACCGAGGGCGAACTGCTCTCTTTGGCGGCCGAGTTCGACCTCCACCCGCTCGCCGTGGAGGACGCGATGGAGGCCCATCAGCGTCCCAAGCTGGAGCGCTACGGCGACACCCTCTTCGTCGTCCTGCGCGCCGCCCGCTACCTGGACGCCTCCGAGGAGGTCGACTTCGGCGAGCTGCACGTCTTCGTCGGCCCGGACTTCGTCATCACGGTCCGGCACGGCGCGGCACCGGACCTGTCGGCCGTCCGCCGCCGCATGGAGGAGACCCCGGAGCTGCTGAGGCTCGGCCCCGAGGCGGTCCTCTACGCCATCCTCGACGCGGTGGTCGACGGGTACGCACCCGTCGTCGCCGGGGTGCAGAACGACGTCGACGAGATCGAGACGGAGGTCTTCCGCGGCGACCCCGCGGTCTCCCGGCGCATCTACGAACTCTCCCGCGAGATGGTCGAGTTCCAGCGCGCCACCCGCCCCCTGGTCGGCATGCTCCACGGCCTCATGGCCGGCTTCACCAAGTACGAGACGGACGACGAACTCCAGCGCTATCTCCGCGACGTCGCCGACCACGTCACCCACACCAGCGAACGCGTCGACGGCTTCCGCCAGGCCCTCACCGAGATCCTCACGGTGAACGCCACCCTCGTCACGCAACAACAGAACGCGGAGATGAGGGCGTTGGCGGAGGCGGGCTTCGAACAGAACGAGGAGATCAAGAAGATCTCCTCGTGGGCGGCGATTCTCTTCGCCCCGACGCTGGTCGGGACGATCTACGGGATGAACTTCAGGCACATGCCGGAGTTGCGCTGGGTCTTCGGCTATCCCTTCGCGATCGTCCTGATGGCGGTCGTCTGCACCAGCCTGTACGTCATCTTCAAGCGACGGGACTGGCTCTGAACCGCCGCCGTGAAGTCGGCTCTTGAGGTCTTTCCCTACTGCGTGAGGTGGCCCCAGGTCTGCGGTCCGACGATGCCGTCGACCACGATGGCGAAGCGCTGCTGGAACTGGCGGACGCGGCCGTCCGTGACCGGGCCGAAGCGGCCGTCGACGGCAAGCTGCAAGTCCGGCAGGTGATCGTTCAGCAGCCGCTGCAGCTTCCGTACCGCGGGGCCGTGCGAGCCCTGCTGCAGGGTGGGGGTACCGGCGGAGGCCTCCTGCGCCAGCTCGCCGTCCGTCAGCATGCCCCAGGTCTGGGGGCCGACTATGCCGTCGACGATGATCTCGACGCGTCGCTGGTACTCGCGCACCCGGGCGTCCGTCGCGGGCCCGAAGTCGCCGTCGACGGCCAGGGAGGGCAGATCGGGTACGTGCCCGTTCAGCAGTCGCTGGAGTTTGCGTACGGCCTCTCCTTGGGCACCCTGACGCACCGTGGGAGTGCCGATGCCGTCCGGCGTGCCCGAGCCGGGCCCCGCGCTCCGGACGTCCAGGTAGAAGACGTACTTCCCGATGTCGCCGGCGTCGTCCACGCCGGTGAGGACGATGGTGTCGGTGAACTGCAGGCTCCGCGGGTCATCGGGGCGGGTTCGGGTCTGGCGGCGGGAGTCGGCGGTCAGGAGCTGGTCCTTGGACAGGGCGATCGCCCCCGGGTTGTAGGGGTCGTCCTTGACGCCGAACAGGTCGGCGACGAGATCGACGAAAGCCGTGGACAGGAGCCCGATCAGGGGAGTGGCCACGGTGGCCACTCCGCCCCCGGCGAAGACGGCGACGGCGGCGGAAGCCGCCTTGGAGACGGCTTCCGCTATGACTTTCTTCTCCTCCGTCACGTCGCCGGAGTCGAATTCCACCAGCGTCGCGGACACCGTGAGATCCTGCGCGGGGCCGGAATAGAGCGGCTGCTGGACGGCGACCATCCGCAGGCCCGGGGGCCCGAAGACGTACTTCCCGCCGCCGCTGTCCGGGAACTTGATCACGGGCTGCGGATTCGTGCCCGCTATCAACTGGACCGTGCCGAAGACCTCGTCTTCCGCTTCCTGACGAATCTGGCATTCGAGCCCGGTCCACATGACCTTTACGTCCGACATAATGCATCGATCCCTGCGGTCAGGGCCGGGCAACAAGACGCTTCCCCCGTCGGCGGCGACTGACCGGCCGCATGAGATTCCGCCCTGCCGAACCGGTCAGAAGAGTTCCGGGTCGGCCGAACGCCCTTCCTCTGCCAATCTATCCCTGCCCCGGCACCATGTCCTGTGCAGCAGGGGCGATCGCCTTCCGGGCTGCCTAGATGAGGTTCTGGATGGTGTTCCAGCCGTGGCCGATGGTGCCTGCGCCGGTGAGGTCGGTGCCGCTGCTGGTGTAGAGGTAGAGGTCGCCGCTGGTGGCGTGGGTGGTGACGACGTCGGCTTTGCCGTCGTCGTTGATGTCGGCGACGGTGAGACGGTTCATGGCAGTGAAGTTGGTGCCGATGACACCTGCCGAGGTGACGCCGGAGGAGTCGCCCTTGTAGAGGTGGATGTCGCCGGTGGTCCTGTTCATCGCGACGATGTCGGCACGGCCGTCGCCGTTGACGTCTCCCGCGGCCAGGTTGGTCATGCCCGACCAGCCCTGCCCAATCTGCTTGGTGTGGTTCACATCGGTGCCCGTGCCGGAATACAGCTGCAGATTGGAATTGGCGTCCACGGCGACGATGTCGGCCTTGCCGTCACCGGTGAAGTCACCGGCCACCACGGAGGACATGCTCTGCCAGCCCTGCCCGATCTGCACAGCCGCGCTGAAATGCCCGTCACCCTTACCGAGATAAAGGAAGAGCGCTCCGCTGTCCTTGTTGACCGCGACGAGATCACCCTTGCCGTCCGCGTTGAAATCGGCTGCCGCGACCTTGTTCATCGGGCTCCAGCCACCACCCAGCTCAACGGTGTCGTACCTGCCCACCCCCTCATTGCCATAGACCCGCAACACACCGTCCGCACCCACCGACGCCAGATCATCACGCCCATCACCCGTGAAGTCGTGGGCGCCACCGCCGGTGTCGGTGATGGACTTGTTGCGGACGGGGACGTACGGGCCGAAGCCGGAGAAGTAGGGGTAGGGAATCTCGCGGTAGTGGACACCGGTGCTGGAGAACTCCAGGCCCATGTAGGAGGACTTGGAGGAATCCGTCCACTTCTCGAAGAGCACGACATGCCCGCTGTTGCCGCCGTCGTCGTCCAGCAGGGCGTCGCCGGCGCGAAGTTGGCTCTTGGTGATCGTCGTCGTGACGCCCCTGCCGGCGAAGGTGTCGGTGGTGAGCGAGGAGCTCAGGTTCCAGGCCATGGAGACGTACCCGGAACAGTCCATGCGGTAGCCCTGGTAGTAGGCGCCCTGGTTGTAGTCCAGCCCCCTGCCCACCCAGGACTTGGCACGGCTGATGACCTCGGCTCGCGATATGGCGGGGGCCAGGGCACTGGCGGTGGCGCTCAACGACTGTGCACCCGTCTGCACCGGGGTGACCGGGCCCTGGCCCGGGCTGCCGTATCCGCTCGGCGCGGTGGCAGCCGGGTCGGAATCGGTGGGGGCGGCCTGGGCCGAAAGCGTTCCCGCGGTGCTGGCGCCGAGGGAGGTGAGGACGACGATGGCAGTGGTGAGCAGACGACGCGACTGAATAGGCATGAACATGCCAAACCCCGTTCGATGATGACCCTGCACGGAAACCTGCAAGCAAATGAGGAGCAGGCGAGTTCGTGAGCGTCCCCCAAGAGGGCCGAGACGCTGCGATCCCTCGTGCGGGATGCGGTGACGCCAGGGGTGGGGCACCCGGCGGGGACTTTGCTTGATCGAGAATGCCCCGGGTGCCGTCTGCTTGTCGTTGGCATTCAGTGAACACTTTGTTGGTAGTGCGTCGACACCCAAGGTGCCCATGAGCGAGCCGCGGGTGCCACGGCGTCAGCCCTTGCCGCACATTTGAACACGTTCAAAGAATCTGACAAGGTACCTCTCCATGACCGGCTCTCATCAGTGGGCCGAGACGGTCCGGGGACGGGAGGACCTGGTGGCGGACGGAAGCAGGCTGCGTGCGTGGGGGGCGGTTCTCGGTGGCTCGATGCTGGTTCTGGCTGCTCTGACTGCGTGCGCGGGCCCGTATCAGTACTACGAGGGAACCGGGATCCACGACGCCACGCGGACCGAAGTCGCCGGGGGCTGGGAGAATGCCGAGGGGACCCGCGTGGTGCTTCGCACAGACGGAACGGCTCTCGTCGAGAGGCTCGACGGGCAGGACTTCGACTTCGACGACGGCTGGCGCTTCTCCGGTACGGGAACCTGGCAACTGACCGACGGCCACGGCGGACAGGCCGTCCGGCTCGCACTGAAGGACCGAACCCGGGTGGAGAGCCGTTCACCCGCAACGGCCGCCGCCTCCGCGGCTCCTGAGCCCCCGTCGACCTACGCATGGTCCTTCTACGTGGATCGCAATCAGCACGACGAGGTGAAGCTGTTCTTCTTCTACGGCGACCCCGACAGCGGGAACACCTACCTGATGACACGCGAGACGAGGACATAGCCATTCGTTGCTGTTGCCTGTCGGCCTGCCGGGTCCATTCAGGCAGCAGGTGTCCGCGCTGGTCATGGACCGAACCGGCGGATGTGCGAGCCACATCGCAGGCCCGGGTGATGTCCGGTCGGGCGCGCCGGACCTGCGGTCGTCGTGCAGCCGCCGTGGTGGGCTCCCGCCTCCGGCGCATGCCCCATGCGGCTTCAGTCGGGTCTCTCCCCCGTCGCCCAGTCACGGATCAGGCGGATCGTGCGTTCCGTTCGTTCTTCGTGCAGGTAGTGCCCGGTGTGCGGCCAGTGCTCCACGCGGGAGCCGGGCACGTGCAGGGTGCCGCGCTCCCATGCGGCGGCCTCCGCGGACGTCCACACGGTCAGGGCCGGCTGAGAGCGGCGGCGCAGGTGGGCCTCGCTGTGCGGACGGACGCCGACGGCGCCGGGTTCGGTGTACATGCCCGCGTAGCTCTGGGCGATGACGTGGTCGGGGGTGCCCAGCATGGTGCGGACGTGCGCGGTGCGCAGACCGGGCTGGGCCTCCGGGGAGAACGCCCCGGCCACGAAGGCGGCGGCGGCGCGGGCTCCGTGCTCCTCGTACGCGGCGAGCCGGTCGGGCATCCGGTCGACCTCCTCGCCGTGCGCCCCGTGGGCCGGGTCCAGGACGACGACCGACCGGACGTGGTGCGGATGGCGGACGGCGAGCAGGTTGACGACCTGGCCGCCCATGGAGTGACCGACTGCGGTCACCGGCCCGGTGTTCGTGGTGTCGATCAGGGCCGCCAGGTCGTCGGCCATCTCCTGCGGGGTGTTGCCCAGGTCCGGGACCTCGGAGCGGCCGTGGCCGCGCAGGTCGGGGACGAGGACGCGGAAGCCGTCGCTCAGCGCCTCGGCGTGCGGTGACCACTCCCGTCCGTCGCCGCCCCAGCCGTGGACGAACAGCAGCGTGGGCGCGCCGGACGGGCCCTGCGAGGTGCAGAACAGACGGATGCGGCCGAGGTCGAGGAGGGTCATCGGCTGCCGTCCGGCGCGGCCCGGTAGGTGGCATGGGCGAAGTCCGCGTGGACGCCGGCTCCGTCGAGGTCCTGCACCCACAGCCCCACCATCGCGCCGGTGAAGCCGAGGACCCTCAGCTGTCCGTCGTGGAACTCGTCGGCGTGCTCGTCCGACAGGACGGTGGCGTCGAGGCACGGTCCCGGCGCGTGGAGACCGCCGGAGCCGGTGTCGTAGGAGAAGCGCAGGTCGGGGCCGTCGAACTCGGCCCGCAACAGAACGGGGCGGCCCGCTTCGAGGGGGACCCGGGACGGGTGTGCGGTCGGTTTCCCGGCCTCGCAGCTCAGGACCCGGAGCGCCGGGGAGCCGTCGTCCTCGGCGGTGACGTACAGGTAGTGCCAGTTGCGGGTGTTGTAGTAGGCGGTCAGTCCGGCGAGGTGGTCGGGGGTGCGGGGCGCGAAGATGACCTCGGTCTCGAAGACGCACTGCCGCGCGGTGACGCGGCGGGCGACCAGGCTGGGGGCGCGACGGCCCGCGGGCGACTGGCCGCCCCGGATGCGAAGCCGCCCGGGGGCGGGTTCGATCCAGTCGGGCCCGGCCGGGCGGCGCAGGGTGGACCAGTCGGGGCCCAGCACCTCGAACCGGTCCGTGGTGGACCGCTCCGGCGCGGGGGCGGACGGCAGATCGGGCGCGGGTACGGTCACGGCCGGGACGGCGTCCGCGATGCGCGGCCAGCCGTCCTCGGTCCAGGTCACCGGCTGCAGTGCGGTCTCCCGTCCCAGTACGCAGCGTCCGCGCTCACCGTAGGGGCGAGCGGTGATGTGTGCCGCGTACCACTGGCCCTTCTGCGTCTGGACCAGGGAGCAGTGGCCGGCCTTCTGCAGTTCCAGCTTCGGGTCGTACCGGGAGGTGAGCAGGGGGCCCGCGGGGTTGGGCTCGTAGGGCCCGAAGAGGTCGCGGGAGCGAGCTACGGCCGCCCCGTGTTCGTAGCCGGTGCCGCCCTCGGCGTGCACCAGGTAGTACCAGCCGTCCCGGTGGTAGAGGTGCGGGCCCTCGGCGACCCCGGCGGCGGTGCCCACGGAGATCGTCCGGACCTCGCCGCGCAGGGAACGGGTCGTGCGGTCGTACTCCTGGAGTTCGATGCCCGCGAAGGACGTGTACCCGGGCCTCCAGTCGTAGCGCATGTTGAGCAGCCAGCTGCGGCCGTCGCCCTCGTGGTCGTGGAAGAGGGACACGTCGAAGCCGCGTCCGTGCAGCGGTACGGGGTCCGACCAGGGGCCCTCGACGGCGGGGGCGGTGGTGACGTGGTTGGGCAGGTCCTTCCAGCCCTCGGCGTAGGTGTCGACGACCGTGAAGACGAGGTGGAACAGGCCGTCCGCGTACGACAGTCCGGGGGCCCAGACGCCGCCGGAGTCCGGTACCCCGGTGAGGTCGAGCAGGCGCCTGCTGTCCAGGACGCCGCCCAGGGGACGCCAGTCGACCAGGTCCCGGGAGTGGTGGAGGCGTACCCCGGGGTACCACTCGAAGGTGGACGTGGCGATGTAGAAGTCGTCGCCGACCCGCAGGATGGCCGGGTCGGGTTCGAAGCCGCGCAGGACGGGGTTGTGGATCACGCGTACCTCACTTGAGGCTGCCCATGAGGATGCCGCTGCGCCAGTACCTCTGCAGCGAGAACATGAAGACCGCGAGCGGCACGATGGACAGCAGGGATCCGGTCAGGACGAGGGTGTTCATGTCCCGGGCGGTCTGGGCCTGCTGGAGCCAGGAGTACAGGCCGAGGCTGACGGGGAACGTCCGCTCTCCGGTGAGCATGAACAGCGGCAGGAAGAAGTTGTTCCAGATGTCGATGAAGACGAGCATGAAGATGGTGATGCCGCCGGTCCGCATCAGTCGCAGCGCCACCGTCCAGAAGATCCTGAACTCGCCCGCGCCGTCGATGCGGGCGGCCTCCATCAGCTCGGTGGGCACGGAACTGTCCGCGTACACCTTCCCCAGGTAGACCGCGAAGGGGTTGATGAAGTACGGGACGAGGATCGACCAGATGGTGTCGGTCAGGCCGATCTTCGCGAAGACGAGGTAGAGCGGGAACGCCAGCAGGGTGCTCGGCAGCAGCGAGGCGCCCACGATGACCGCGAAGAGCGCGCCCCGGCCCCGGAAATCGAACTTCGACATCGCGTACCCGGCGGCCAGTGAGACGAGGGTGCAGCCCGCCGCGCCCAGGGTGGAGTACAGGACCGAGTTGCCCATCCATCGGGTGAAGACCCCGTCGTGGTAGGTCCAGATGTCCTTGAGGTTGCCGCCCAGATGGTTGTCGGAGAACCACAGGCCGAAGGTGGAGTAGAGGTCGGTCTGGTTCTTGGTCGCGGAGACGACCAGGAACCAGGTGGGGGCGAGCGAGTAGAGCAGGAAGAGGACCAGCAGGCCGGTGGTCAGGGCCACCGCCCGGCGGGTGGGGCGCACCGCGCCGCCGTCGACGATGCTGCTCATGACATCTTCCTGTTCGTGACGCGGTAGAAGACGAAGGCGATGATCCCGGTGACCACGGCAAGGATCAGCGACTCGGCGGCGGCGTACTGGTAGTTGCCGGTCTTGAACGCCTTGTCGTAGATCTCCATCATCGGAGTGAAGTCGGTGTTGATCGACTCCGGCGCGATCTGGCGGAGCAGCAGCGGCTCGGCGAACAGCTGCAGCCGGCCGATCAGGGAGAACATGCCTGTCAGGACAAGGATCCCGGTGATGTTGGGGATCTTGATGGACCAGGCGATCCGCCACTCGCGTGCTCCGTCCAGGCGGGCCGCCTCGTACAGCTCGCGCGGCAGTGCCTGGAGCGCGGCGGAGATCAGGATCATGTTGAAGCCGACCCCCTGCCAGGTGAGCAGGTTGCCCAGCGAGAGGTAGGTGTTGAGGCCGCCGAAGAAGTCGATGTCCGTGCCCGCGCCGTGGGCCATGTCGAGCAGCGGGGAGCCGGTCGGGCTGTAGAGGAACAGCCACATCACGGTCGACACCACGGCGGGTACGACGTACGGGATGAGCAGCGCCGCCCGGAAGAAGCGCACCGCGCGGGCGGCCACCCCGTCCAGCAGCAGGGCGAGCAGCAGGGACAGCCCGAGCATCACGGTGAGCTGGACGGTGCCGAAGGCCAGGGTGCGCAGCATGCTGGTCCAGAAGGCGGTGTCGCCCAGGACCGAGGAGAAGTTGGCGAAGCCGGTGAAGACGACCCGCGTCGGGCCGAAGCCGAGACCGCTGCTCTTCTTCTCGTACAGGCTCTGGCTGAAGGCGTAGCCGATCGGTACGACGTAGGTGGCCAGGAAGCCCAGCAGGAAGGGCAGTGCGAAGAGCAGCCCCTTGCGGGCTCCCCTTCGCCCGGGCCGGCGGGGGGAGGGCCGCCGGCCCGGGGAGTCGGTGGCGACCTGCGCGGGTCGCGTCAGGGTGGACACGGGTGTCTCCAGACGTGGTGCCTACGGGACGGGTCAGCTTCCGGCGACGGCCTTGATGCCCTTGGACTTCAGGTCGTCCAGGGTCCACTTCTGCAGCGAGGCCAGCATGTCCTTCACCTTCAGCTCCCCCTTCATGACCCGGCCCCACTGCTTCTGCATCTCGGAGTACATGGGGGCGTAGTTCGGGCCGTACTGCCACTGGTCGCCGACCCGGGAGGCGGCCGTGGTGATCACCTTCGCGCTGTCGGACCTCCCGTTGAACATCCCGTTGGGGATGATCTTGTCCACGTACGGGGAGACGTCCTTGACCGCCGGGAAGAGGCCCGACTTGGAGGCCGGGTCGGTGAGCGTCGTCAGCGACTCCTTGCTGCTGGACAGCCAGGCGGCGAACTCGGCGGCGCGGTCCGGGTACTTGCAGCCCTTGAGGACGGCGGTGGTGTCGAAGTTGCTGGAGGTGCGCGGCCGGGCGGTGTCGAAGACGGGGGCGTCGGCGAGTTCCCACTTGCCCTTCGACTTGGGGAAGTTGGTGTCGTAGATCGGCAGCTGCCAGGTGGAGGTGGTCATCGCGATCGTCCTGCCGAGGTCCCAGGTCTTGAAGACGCCCGGGTCGGCGTAGGAGGCGCTGGAGGCCAGGCCGTCGTCCACGAGCCGCTGCACGACGTCACCGGCCTTCAGGGCGTCGGGCGAGGTGAAGTCGATGACCCAGTGGTCGCCGTCGACCTTGTACCACTGGGCGCCGGCCTGCCAGGACAGGTCGACCAGGGTGCTCGGGTCCTCGCCGGCCATGTTGAAGATCTTGACGTTCTTGTTCCGGCTCTGCGCCTTCTTGCCGGCGGCGATCAGGTCGTCCCAGGTCCTGGGCGCCTGGATGCCGTACTTCTCGAAGAGGTCGGCGCGATAGGCGGTGAACAGCGGCGAGGAGCCCATCGGGATACCGAACGTGGTGCCACCGGGGCTGACCGCGTTCCACGCGGGGACCGTGTACGCGCCCTTGTACCGGGCCGCCGTCTCGGTGATGTCGGTCAGCAGGCCGTCGGCGGCGAAGCTCGCCAGGTTCATCCCGTCCATCTTGGACAGACAGGGCGCGGTGCCCGCGTTCACCGCGGCCCGCAGCTTCTGGTAGACGGTGTCGCCCGCCGCGTTGACGAACTTGACCTGAGTGTCGGGATGCTCCTTGTTCCACACCTCGGTCTGGGCCTCGATGCCGTCGGTCCAGCTCCAGAACTCCAGCGTGACCTTGCCCTTGGTGCTCTTGGCCGCGGAGTCGGAGCCGTCGCCGCCCCCGCACCCGGCGAGCAACAGGGACAGAGAGGCCGCGGCGGCGGCCGAGGCGAGGGCTCTGGTACGGAACTGGGACATCGGTCCTCCACGCAGGGAACTGGACGGCGCTCGCGGTGGGGGTGCCGGCGCGGTCAGAGACGAGACGGGACAGGGAATCCGCATCCACTGCCCGAGAAAAGTAACCGTTTGCTGTCGTGGACCGTAGGCCCCGGGCGACTCAGGCACAAGAGGGTGGATTGAGATTGTTTCACCAATCTTGCCGAGCCGTTACTTCAACAGCCGCCTGACCTCGCATATTACGGAGCATTCACACTCTCCGTGATCAGTCGCGTCGTCCAGGTTACCGTCATTCGCATATTGACCGGCCCCTCGCCCTCTCCGTAGCGTGGAATACGTTTACTGAACCGCGCTGTCCGGTTCGCTCCCCTTCATCGCCATGCAGGAGCGTCATGCCCACCTCACCGCCGCCCGTCGCCGTGTTCGCGATGAACCCCGTGCACCTCCCCGAGCTCTTCCCCCCGCCCCTGATGGCCCGGCTGCGGGAGCTCGCGACGATCGACCAGGGCCTCGTCCTGCGGGACTTCGCCGAGCCGGCGGCGGCCCGGGCGCTGTCCACCGCCGACGTGCTGATCACCGGCTGGGGCTGCCCGCACCTCGGCGCCGGTGTGCTGGACGCCGCGCCCCGGCTGCGAGCCGTCCTGCACACCGGTGGAAGTGTGCGCAGCCTTGTCGGGGACGCCTTCTGGGACCGCGGGCTCACCCTCTCCAACGCCGTCGCCGCCAACGCCCTCCCGGTCGCGGAGTACACGCTCGCCGCCATCCTGCTCGCCGGCAAGGACGCCTTCGGGCTCCGCGAACGCTTCCGCGCCGAGCGCGCGTACCCCGCCCCCGGCGAGTACACCGCCGTCGGCAACCTCGGCCGCCGGGTCGGTGTCGTCGGCGCCTCCCGGGTGGGCCGCCGCCTGCTGGAACTGCTGCGCCCCTTCGATCTTCGGGTCGGCCTGTACGACCCGTACGTCCCCGAGGCCGAGGCCCGCGCGCTCGGCGCCGAACCGCTGCCGCTCGACGAGTTGCTGCGCACCAGCGACATCGTCAGTGTGCACGCGCCCGACATCCCGGAGACCTACCGGATGCTCAGCCGCGAACGGCTCGCCCTGATGCCCGACGGAGGTGTCCTGATCAACACCGCGCGCGGCAGTCTCGTCGACTCCGACGCGCTCACCGACGAACTCGTCTCCGGCCGGCTCAGTGCCGTGCTCGACGTCACGGAGCCCGAGCCGCTGCCCGCCGGCTCCCCGCTCTACCGGCTCCCCAACGTCTTCCTCACCCCGCACATCGCCGGCTCCCTCGGCAACGAACTGGCCCGCCTCGGCCGTACGGCCGTGGAGGAGCTGGAACGCCTCACGGCCGGTCTCGCACCCGCCCACGCGGTCCGCCGCGCCGAACTCGCCATCAGCGCCTGAGCCCGTCTCCCCCTCACAGAGGCTCTCCGACTCCTCCCTCACCAGCCCGTCGCACGGCACTCCGCCGCACTCGATGCCCCGTCGACGCGGCGCGCCCGCGCCGGGCGGCCACCACCCCGGGTGGCCGCAGCCGCACCCGAAAGGAATTCCTCGTGTCCGAAGCCCTTCAGCGCAGATCCCTGCTCAAAGCGGCGGCCGGCACCGCCGGCGCCCTCACCGTCGGCCAGCTCTGGCAGGCCGCCCCCGCCGACGCGCTGTCTCCGCCGGCTCTCCTCACCGACGGGAAGCAGGCGCCGCGTGCCCTCGACACGCTCGTCCTCGGCGACAGCACGTCCGAGACGCAGCACAGGCTGACGGCCACACTCTCCGACGTCGTCACCGGCGGCCTCGGGCAGTCGGCCCGGGTGCTCAGGCCCAAGGACACCGCGGACTTCTGGGGCGGCACCCTGGCCGTGACCATGGCCTGCCGCCCCAAGGGCACCACCTACGTGACGATCAAACTGTGGGGATCGGACGCGGGTGAGGACCTCGGCCGGCTGCAGCTGTTCGCCGAGGGCAAGCAGGTCGGCCACTACCACCTCGGAGCCGTCGACCCCCTCGACATCGCCGCCGACGACCCGCGCACCCCGGAACGGTTCTACTTCCACACGCTGCCGCTGCCGACCGACCTGACCCACGGCAAGCGCTCGGTCTCCCTGGAGATCCGCTCCATGGGCCGCATCTCCGGGTACGCGCAGTCCGCGGCCGACTACTACAAGCCCATGACCCGCCCCAGCCGGGGCGTCTACCGGCTCTACACCCACCGGGAGCCGTACTTCCGGCTGGACCGCCACGACGTCACCGGCACCCTGCCCGGCGTCCGGCTGCGCCCCTCCCCCGGCAAGGAGGTCGTGGACACCATCAGCGCCCGGGTGGTGGCCCAGGCCGCCGCCGAGGCGTCCCGGACCTCTCCGCAGCTGGACCCCTGGTACCTGGAGTTCCTGGCACGGGCCTACGCGATGCCGTCCACCGCCGCGTACCACGACAGCGCCGTCCCCCTGCAGATCACCAGCAGCCTGGACGCCCTGTACTGGAAGTACCTCGGCGACCGGACGGTGATGACCGACTCCGCCCAGCAGTGGATGGGCCTGGGCCGCCTCGGCCTGGTCCTGCTGCTGCTCGGCGACGCCTACGAGCCACTGCTCGACGAACCGGTCATCGGCTCCCCGGGCACCCTCACCAACGCCGGCTTCGAGTTCGGCACCACCTCCCCCACCGGCTGGCGTTCGGTGACCTGGTCGGGCAGCGGCACCGTCCGCCGCGACACCACCGTCTCGCGCGGCGGTACGGCCTCGGCGAAAGTGACCGTCCCCTTCGCGGGCACCGTGGGCCTCGCCCCCGGCGCCCGCGTCCCGCTGGAGCAGGGCACCTACACCTACGGCGCCTGGATCAAGACCGACGGCGTCGGCGCCGACGGCGCCTATCTGGACGTGCTCTTCTTCAACGGGTCCGGCGCCCTCGTCGGCGGCGACCACAAGTTCTACGCCTCGGCGGGCACCCACGACTGGGAGCACGTGACCGCCACCCTGGCCACCCCCGCCACCGCCACCCAGGCCGAGGTCCAGGTCCGCCTGGCGACGGCGGGTACCGCCTGGTTCGACGACCTCACCCTCACCCCGCCCGCCACGGCGACCGCCACACCCGTGATCCGCCGCGACGCGTGGACGAAGATGCTGCGGGACAGCCGCGAGTACTGGCGGCAGAACTGGCCGCAGTACACCAACCAGGCCATCATCTGCGCCATCGGCCTCTACCTCGCCGACCGCGGCCTGAGCCTCCTCGGCTCGGCCGACGCGTGGGGCGAGACCAAGGCACGCGCCTACATCCACCAGTCCGTGGGCATGACGCCCTGGCTCGGCGCCGAGAAGGCCGACGGCACCCCGACGAAGCCCCTGGGCGGCGCCTACCACCAGGTCACCAGGGCCGGCATCTCCAAGGAGCTCGGCTACGCCGGGAACTACGGCGAGCTGCAGGACTGGCTCGCGCTCGTGTACGACGCGGTCATCGGCGTCGGCGGCGTCGACGACGACGAGCTCCGCGCGCACCTGGTCAAGATGGTCAAGGCCCGCGCGGTCTTCCACCACCCGGCGCTGGACACCGACGGCTACCGGACCATGCGCATCGAAGCCGTCATCGGCTGGCGCGACCCCGAGTACCCCGGAGTGATCGCCTACGACGAGGGCAGCAAGTGGGACGGCCACCCGATGCGGCTCGCCGCCCTGCTGAAGGACCCCGACATCACCGCGTACGCGCGGCAGTCCCTCACCGACAACCAGGTCTTCCACGTGCTCAAGGAGACCTACGACCTGGGAGCCACGTCCCGGACCAACCTCAACCTGCTGACCACGGCCGACGACCACGCGTACGTCAGTGGCGCCGCGGACGACGGCACCCGTCTGCCCATGACCCCCGGACAACCCGGCTTCGTCTTCTCCGACGAGGAGAACGGCGTGGTCGCCGTCAAGCACGGCGACGAGATCCTCTACGCCTCGCTGTACTGGCGGGCCCGCTGGGGCGTCAACCGGCTCGCCCGCGTCCACCTCATCGACGCCGACGGCATCGAACGCTCGGCGACCGTGGGGCAGGACGTGAAGTACGTCCCCGACGGCCGCGCCGCGACCGAGCCCGACTGGGTCAACTTCGAGTTCGGCGTGGCCGACCTGAACCTCCCCGGCGGCGGCTTCCCGCCTCCCGGCGCCCCCTTGCACCAGGCGTTCGCCGGACAGGTGCTGCCCCTGGCCAAGGCACCGGACGACGTACCCGACTCTCCGCCGGGCGTGGAAACCCCGTACGCCGGACGCGCCTCCTTCTACCGGTGCGCGTACGGCCCGTACCTGATCGCCATGAACACCACAGACGACCGGAGTTACACACTCGCCACCGAGGGCTTCGGCGACTCCGTGAATCTCGGCAGCGGCGCGAAGGTGAGGGACGGCGCCGAGCTGACCGTGAAGCCCGGCACCACGGTGGTGCTGCGCAGACGCTGAGCGGGTGCGCGAGGAAGCGCCGGCCCTGTCGCCTCCGGTCTCGTCCGGGAGCCACAGGGCCGGCGTATGCCGTGCGTGGCTCAGGAACGCTCGGGATCGAGGGCGATGAGCACTGCCGACCGCTCGGCCGGCAGGGTCACCTTCAGCGTGCGGCCGGCGTCGTCCTCCACGAGTTCCGCCCTCCTCCCCGCCTCGAACAGCACCCGCGGCCGACCGTCTCCCGGGAGGGGCACCGTGACGCTCTCCGCGGCTCCGTCCCGGCGCCACAGGGCCGGCAGCGTCGGACCGCCGTCGGTCCTCAGTGCCAGGGCGAGCCAGCCGTCGCGCCAGCCGGGCAGGCCCAGCGGCCAGTGCGGTTCGGCGTGCGGCAGCAGGTGGCGGTAGGTCTTGTAGACGTCCCCCGCCCTGCGGACGACGGCCGCCCGGCCCGGGGTCAGCAGATCGGGGCGTCCGCTGAGGTGGACGCGCCCGAGCATCGCCGACACCATCACCATGCCGAGTGACAGGGTGGAGTAAACGTTTACTGTTCCTGGACGGTAGTTTTCCGCACTCAGTCCTCGCAAGAGGGTTCGGATGCAGTAACGTCGGGTTGTGACGAGCGCGGGAAACAGTTCCTCGGACAGCGGACAGGCCAGACGGTCCAGGCGTGGGCCGAACGGCACACAGGGCGGCGACCGCCCCAGCACCATTCGCGATGTGGCCACCCGGGCCGGCGTCTCGGTAGCAACCGTTTCCCGCACCCTCGCCGGCAACTACCCGGTGTCCGCCACCACACGTGCACGCGTCATGGCCGCCGTGGAGTCACTGCACTACGTGGTGAACGTGCACGCCAAAGCGCTCTCAGGGCGGGTGGCCGGCCCCATCGCCCTGGTCATCCAGGACATCACCGGCCCGTCGCTGGCCCATGTGGCGGCCGGAGTGGAGCAGGAGGCGGCGGACCGCGGCAGGCTGAGCCTCGTCTGCGCCACGCACGGGGACGCGGCCCGCGAGGACGACCTCGTGCAGCTGATGCGCGAACAGCACGCGGGCGCGGTGGTGCTGGTGGGCGGCGCGGTGCAGGACGACGCGTACCGCTCCCGCATGGCCGGGTACGCCAAGGCCCTGGACGCCGCAGGGTCCCGCCTGGTGCTCGTCGGCCGGCCGTCGCTGCCCGACGGTCTTCCCGTCACAGTGATCGAGTACGACAACCGTGGGGGCGCCTTCCAGGCCGTGGACCATCTCCTCACCGCCGGGCACCGACGCATTCTCTTCCTCGGCGGCGACCCGCTGCTGAGCACGGCCGAACGACGTCGCGAAGGGTGGTTGCACGCGCTGCGAGCCCACGGAGTGCCGCCCGCCGAGGAACTCGACCTGCCCGGCCCCTACACCCGGGTTTCGGGCTACCAGAGAATCCGGGAGGCGCTCGCCGCCGGACTGGACTTCACCGCGGTCTTCGCGGGTACGGACGTGGTGGCGACCGGCGCGCTGGCCGCGCTGCGGGAGGCGGGTCTGGACGTCCCGGGTGACGTGTCCCTCGTGGGCTTCGACGACGTCCCCTTCGCCGCCGATCTCAGTCCCGCCCTCACCACCGTTCGGGTTCCTTACGAGGACCTGGGACGCACGGCGGTTCGACTGGCACTGGGCCGCGGAGAGCGCCTGACGGCCGATGACCACGTCGTGCTCGGCACACAGCTGGTGATACGGCGGTCGGTACGCCGGCTGGGATGACGCCGCCGGGCCGAGGCCGTGCCGGTCCGGACAGGATCGGCGAAGGATGAATCTTGCAGGTCAGAGACGTGAGCAACCTCATCTACGCGCACACCCGCCGCGGGGCCATGGTGCGCGTGGCCGACCGCGGCGGGTGCACCGACCTGTGGATCGGTTACGGGATGAAGCCGTAGTCCAACTGCTTGACGAGCTTGGTCCGGTCGCCCTTCAGGGAGACCAGGAGCGTGCGGGCCAGGGTGCCGCCGAAGCGGGTCCCGCCGTCGGCGGTCGGGACGGTGTCGATGAAGCTCTCCACCAGCCCGTTGGGCATGACGTAGTGCGAGTACTGCTGCGTCGGGGCGGCCTCCGGGTTGCCGAGGACCAGTGCGCTGCCGTTGAGCGGCCGGTAGTCGCTGCGCAGGGACGGTCCAACGAAGCCGTAGAGGCCGTCCCAGCCGCTCAGTCCGGGCGCGAACGTGAACTTGTGGCTGATGGTGAACAGGTAGTACTTGCCGTTGCGGATGACCAGGTGGGGCCGTTCGGTCTGCTGGTTCACGCAGTTGGCCGAGAGCAGCGGGGGCTGCAGCCGCCAGTTGTCCATGCTGCCGCTGTCGGCCGTGGCCAGACCGATGTTGCCCGTGTAGTACTTGGCGTCCTCCGGCACCTCATGGCCGGCCGGGACGTCACCTATGTCGCGCTCGGTGCACCGGTACGTGCCGGCGACACCGCCCGTGTTGCCCTCGAACAAGAGGTGGATCTTGCGGTCCCGGGGGTCACGGAAGACGAACGGGTCACGGAAGGCGTAGATGATCGGGCCCGCCTGGGACTGCTGCAAGGTCTGGTACAGCTTGCCGTCGGCCTCGGCGATGATGCGGTGGTCCTGGAAGCCGCTGAACCACACGCGCTTCCTGTCCGCGTGGATCTTGCCGGTCGCCTGCGCCAGACGCTGCAGGGCGTCGCTCGGGTCGACGCCGCCGTTGTCGCGCCCGGAGGCGGTGTAGAACGAGTACACCTTGTCGCCGACGAGCGCCGTCGAGCCGGCCCACTCACGTGAGCCGAACGAGGTGCCGGGCTTGAACAGATCACCTCCGTACTTCCAGCTCTTGGCGTCACGCGAGTAGAAGTAGCCGATCTTCGCGTACCAGTGCCGGTCGCCGAAGGGCACCGAGCGCGGAGCCGTCAGCGAGAAGATGACGTGCCAGCCCTTGTAGGTGGCGGTCTTGGTGGTGAGCTTGGTGAGCGGCCAGGTGTCCCACACCCACACCTTGTCGGTCATCACCGGGAAGTCCGGCGACACACGGGGGGCGGTGTTGGTCCTGTCCTGCCGGAGCTTCAGCGCGTCCGCGCGGGACCAGACGGCGAAGTAGTCGTCGTCCGCGCTGTACTGCCGCGTTCCCGTCCGGGACGAGGCCGGTTCGTCCGCGGAAGCCGGTGCCGCGACACCGCCCGTCATCGCGAGGGCCATCAATCCCGTGGCCAGCCGGATCAGCACTCTCCGTGATCTGCGCATGCGTCGTCCTTCGAAGGAGCGTGAGCGAATGGAACAGAGCGGGAAGCGCTTCCGACTCGCGACTACCCCTCTTCTCACCTGACACACACTCATCTCGCGTTACAGATGAGGGACTTCTGGGTCATCGGGGGTCAGAAGGTCGGCGCACGGACCTCGCCGCGCTGCGGCGTGGACCGCCCGAGGGCGACGGGGCCGGCACGGGTCACCGGACCCGCCCGAATCTCCACATGTCGCCGTTCGGTGGGTGCCGCCTCGGCGTTCGTCGATAATCGAGGTGCCGGTGCCCGTGGCGCCCGCCGTGCGCCGGCTCGTGTGCGGGCCGTCGGGGTCGTCACGGTCGACAGAGTGGGGTGGCAAGTGATTCGGGTGCTTCTGGCCGACGACGAGGTGCTGATCCGCGCCGGGATCCGGTTCGTGCTCGAAGTCGCCGATGACATCGAGATCGTGGCCGAGGCGGACAACGGGGCCGACGCCGTCGAGCTCGCTCGCCGACACCTCGTCGACGTGGCGCTGCTGGACATTCGCATGCCCGGCGTCGACGGGCTGGCCGCGGCGGCCGAGATCGGGACGGTGGCCCCGCGGACCAGCGTGGTCATGCTGACCACGTTCGGTGAGGAGGAGTACGTCACCCGGGCGCTGCGCTGCGGCGCTGCGGGGTTCCTCCTCAAGGACACCCCGCCCGACGATCTGATCAGGGCGGTCCGGATGGCGGCCGCCGGTGAACCCGTCCTCTCGCCCGGGGTCACCAGGCAGCTGATCGAACGCTGCGTCAGCCGTGACCAGAGCCAGGCCGACGAGGCGCGGCGCCGTGTCACGGCCCTGACCGACCGCGAGCGTGACGTACTGCTCCTGCTCCGTGAGGGTTCCTCCAACGCCGAGATCGGCAAGGCGCTGCTGATCAGCGAAGGCACGGCCAAGACGCACGTCAGCCGCATCCTCTCCGCCCTCGGCTGCACCAACCGCGTCCAGGCGGCCATCCTGGCGCACGACGCCGGGATCCGTCCGCCGGAGAGCCGTTCCTGATCCTTCTCGTCATCCGTCGCGTCGTCCGTCCCGTCGAGCCACGCGAAGAGCCTGTCGGGGCGGGGCCGCCGTCACCCGCCTGCGTGGACAGAGCCTCCGGTGCCGCGCCTACTGCCTCGGGATCTTGTCCTTCTGCGTGAGCTTGCCGTCCTTGAAGCAGAAGCGGAAGACGCTCTCCAGTCCCTCGACCATCGCGTACTCGCACGTGGTGCCGGCCGGTGTCGCCGGTCGCTCGGCCAGGCCCTCTTCGCGGGCGGCCGCGCTGTCCCCGCCCGTCAGCTCGCGCACCCTGTCCTGGGTGTCGCCGGTCCTGATCTGCCGGTAGATCCCTGGCGAGATGGCGGAGTCGATGCGGTAGTAGACGCTGAAGCCGAGGCCGCCACAGACCACGACGGCGACCGCGGCGAGGCAGGAGAGGGCCGTCCTGGTCCTCCTCGGCTGCCTCGCCCTCGGTATCTCCCTCGCCCCGGGAGGAGGCATCTGCCGGTCGGCCGGAACGGGCCGGCCGTCGGCCGGGCCGATCGCGCTCGGGCTCCTGGGGTGCAGGGGAAGCTCGGCGGTGACGATGTGGTCGCCGGTGACCGGGTCCGTGCCGGCGGTGAAGTCGCCGCCGGCCAGCCGGACCCGTTCGCGCAGGCCGGCCAGTCCGAGGCCGCTGCTGGGCGGCGGGACGGCGGGCGGGCGGGCGGCGTTGCGCACCTGCACGGTGACGGTTTCGGCGTCCACCGTGACGGTCAGCCGCGTGGGTGCGCCCGGGGCGTGTTTGTGCACGTTGGTCAGGGCTTCGCGCACGATGCGGTTCACCGCTCGACGGGTGCCGGCGTCGGCGTCGGTGAGGTCGTCGCCGTGCCAGGTGAGGGTGAGGGGCAGGTGCGCGTGCCGGGCCTCGGCGGCCAGGCCGGTGACATCCTCGCGGGTGCCGACCGTCGCATCGGTGCCGTCGGGGCGTTCGGCACCGTCGAGGCGCAGGATGCCCAGGACGCCGCGGAGTTCGTCGAGTGCGGTCCGGGACGTGGTCCGCAGCAGGTCGGCCTGCTCGTTGATCTCGGGGGCCACGGTGCGGGTGCGCATCTCCAGGGCCCCGGCGTACAGGACGATCAGGCTGAGCCGGTGCCCGAGGAGATCGTGCATCTCGCCCGCGATGCGCGCCCGTTCCTGCATGCGGGCCTGCGACTCGCCGAGCAGGTTGGCGTGTTCCAGCAGGGTGTTGCGTTCGTACAGGGCGTCCATGGCGCGGGCCCGCTCCCCCTGCAGCATGCCGATGGCGCCCGGCAGGACCACCGTCAGCACGGTGATCACGACGTTGAGGCCGGTGTCGCTCGGGTCGGGCGTCGCCCCGGAAAGGATCCGATCGGCCAGGCCGGCGGCGGTCTGCCATCCGGTGGCGAGCGCCAAGGCGGCCACGGCGCGGCGGGTGTCGGGCACCTGGCGGCCCACCGCGTAGGCGAGCAGCACACTCACCGGCCAGAGAGAGGCCGACAGGGTCGTACTCGGCCAGATCAAGGCCACTGTCGTGATGCCGGTCCCCACCAGCAGCGAGGTGACGGGCCTGGTGAACCGGCAGATCAGGGCGACCGCGGCAGTGAGCAGACCGATCGCCGTGGCGGGCTGCTCCGGCAGGCTGACGACGCCGACGACGATTGCCGTGGCGGGCGCGAACAGCCACCACGCCAACAGCGATCGGCCCTGTCCCGAGAGGTACTGCCAGGTCGTCACCAGCTCGGCGGTGACGACCCGGGCGGGTTTCGTGTGGCCGGCCACGGCACCTCCAGGGCGACGACGGGGGTCGACGGGCCGGGCGCCCGCCCGTCCGGTGAGCGCAGCCATGTGCGGGCCGTACGGGTCGTCCGGGCCGAGGTCACCGGTCGCGGCGGGACTGCGCTGCGGACCGGTGGTCGGTGACCGGCGCCGAGCGTACCCGAGGGCACGGGAGGTGGTCACCGTGTCCGGGCCCGGCCCGGACCGGTCTCGTTCGAGCGTCGGGCGGGCGCCCCCTGGCGGGCCGTGTGTCACCGGACGAACTTGGCCAGTTTGGTGGTGCTGTTGAGCAGGTACTCCAGCGGTCCCCGGCGGAAGAAGCGCGACCAGACGGTCGCGAACAGGATCGCTCCGGCGATGAATCCGAGCAGCGGCACGAAGGTGTCGGTGGCCCCGTCGGGCAGCATGGTGTAGGCCGCGACGTGGGCGACGTAGAGCGTCAGGGACATGCTGCCCACGGCGATCAGCGGGCTCGCCGCCCGGCGCAGCCACGTCGGCCGGGCCATGGCCACGGTCGCACAGACGATCACGATGATCGCCACGCCGAGGCCGCCGAGGATCTCGAAGGTCGTACCGCTGTGCGGCTCGGCGCCCAGCAGCGACAGGGCGATGTTCCGGCTGTCCGTGGCCATGTCCTGAATGGCATCGTAGGCCGGCGATCCCGGTCCCAGGTTCTCGATGGACTGCGGGTCCAGGTTCGCGAACAGCTCCTTCATCTCGGCCTTGCCCTCCAGAAGCGGCGGGTACAGCTTCGCCGTCAGCCAGGCGGTGCCGTATCCCAGTGCCATGAGCGCGGTGCCGAGCGCGACCAGCCGGCGCTGCACCGCCCCGGCGGTCAGATCGAGCCGGGCCAGCGCCATGCCCGCGATCACGAACGGCATCCAGGTGATGGCGGGGTAGTAGCCGTCACGGAGCAGGCTCAGCAGTCCGTCACCGCCGAGCCGGTCGATCGGGTCGTACGTGTTGACGGCCTTCGACGCCGCCTCCCCCAGCACCCACCTCATGCCGAACGCCGCCTGCGGACCGATCAGCGCGAGTGCGGCGGCGGTGATCGCGAGGGTCCTGGCCCGCAGTCGTATCAGGGGGAGCGCCAGCAGGAAGTACACCCCGTAGAAGGCGAGGATGACCACGATCCCGGTCTTGAGCATCGTGAGCACGGTGCCCAGTGTCAGCAGCACCAGGGCACGGATCACGATCCGGGCCCCCGCCTGCCGGCCGGCCAGGCCGGTCTTCGGCTCCCGGCGGCCGGCGATCAGCATCAGTGAGAAACCGGCGAGGGTGGCGAACAGGATCGACGAGCGGCCCTCGGTCAGTCCCAGCAGCCAGCCGCCGAAGCCGTCCACGTCGTCGGCGGGCGGGGCGACGTGGACGGCGAACATACCGAACACCGCCAGCGCGCGGGCCAGGTCCACGCCGACCAACCGCCCTGCCGACGGCCGCTGTTCGACCACGCCGACGGGCTCGGCCGGTGCCGCGTGCGGCGGAGGTGACGGGTCGTGCGAGATCTCTGTCTGGGTCATGCCACCAAGGTCGCCGGTCCGGATGCCCCGACGCGTCTGCCGAGTTTCCGGACCACCCCCCGCCGAACGACGGAGAGCGCCGAGCCGATCGGCCCTCACCGAGACCGATCGCGGTGCCGCAGGGGTGACCCGGTGGCCCTCGGCCGTCGCGGGCGGGCGCCCTGTCTCCGGCAGCCGTCGGCTCGGACGCCGGGCTGCGGGAACGCGGTGCGGACACGCCCGGCGGCGGCATCGGCACCAGCACCCACTCCCGCTCCGGCTGCGGCTCCGGAGTTCCGGGTGGTGCCGGTCGGCTCACCGGGCTCTGCCGATCGGCGGGGACGGTCCGGAAGGTCGGCAGACGCGTCGGTGCGCCCGGACCGGCGATCTTGGGCGCATGCCTCGGACAGAGAACTCGCGCACCACGTCATTTCCCCGGCGCACGGCGCCGGTCACGTACGCGACCGCGACCGTCGCCACCCTGCTGGCCACCCTCCTCACACCGGCGGCGGCGGCCCAGGCCGCCGCCGGCCCGAAAGAGAGCCGGCCGGTCCACTCCTACGCCCGTGCCGTCCGTGAGTCCGTCTGGGTCGACACCGGACTCGACAGCGACCTCGACGGGAGGAACGACCGCGTGGCCGCCGACATCGTCCGGCCCCGCGAACCCGCCCGGCAGGGCCGCAAGGTCCCCGTCATCATGGAAGCCAGCCCCTACTACGCCTGTTGCGGGCGCGGCAACGAGAGCCAGAAGAAGACGTACGACAAGCGTGGGCACGTCGACCGGATGCCGCTGTTCTACGACAACTACTTCGTTCCCCGCGGCTACGCCTTCGTCGGTGTCGACCTCGCCGGCACCAACCGCTCCGACGGCTGCGTCGATGTCGGCGGCCGCAACGACATCCGGTCCGCGAAGGCCGTCATCGACTGGCTGAACGGCCGCGCCAGGGCCTACACCAGCCGCCGCGGCGGCACCGCCGTCGAGGCGAGCTGGACCAACGGCCGCACGGGCATGATCGGCAAGAGCTGGGACGGCACCATCGCCAACGGCGTCGCCGCCACCGGCGTCGAGGGCCTGAAGACCATCGTCCCCATCGGCGCCATCTCCTCCTGGTACGACTACTACTTCGCCAAGGGTGCCCCGTTCTCCGCGTTCGGCCCCGACTGGCTGTCCTTCGCAGTGCAGAGCAACGACGCCTCCAGGCACTGTGCGGCCACGGACCGCAAGCTCATCGACGGGGCCCCGCGCAGCGGTGACTGGACGCCCCTGTGGAGCGAGCGCGACTACATCAAGGACGCGGCGAAGATACGCGCGAGCGTGTTCCTCGTCCACGGGATGCAGGACCTCAACGTCCGCTCCAAGCACGTCGGGCAGTGGTGGGACGCACTCGCGAAGCACGGCGTCGAGCGCAAGATCTGGCTCTCCCAGACCGGTCACGTCGACCCCTTCGACTTCCGGCGCGCCGACTGGGTCCGTACCCTGCACCGCTGGTTCGACCACGAACTCCTCGGCTACGACAACGGCATCGACCGTGAGCCCATGGCCGACATCGAGCGCCACCCCGACCGGTGGGCCACCTCGAAGCTCTGGCCGCCGCGCGCCACGCACACCGCCACCCTGCACCCGGCCACCGGCAGCCGGCCGGGCGTCGGAACCCTCGGCCCGACCCCGGGCACCGGCACCGGCACCGGCACCGGCACCGGCACCGAGACGTTCACCGACGACCGGGCGCGCGGTGAGAACGACTGGGCGGCACGGATCGGCGGCACGACGCCCGAGAAGGCCGGCTTCGTGACCGAGCCGCTCACCCGTGACCTGCGTCTGGCCGGCTCCTCCAAGGTCACCGTCACTGCCACCCCGACCACCTCGACGGCCCATCTGTCCGCCGTCCTCGTCGACCTCGGCCCCGCCACCGTCCGGGACTACACCCACAAGGCCGAGGGCATCACCACCCTCACGAACCGCACCTGCTGGGGCAGCGGCACCAAGCGGGACAGCGCCTGCTTCAAGGCGACCCGGGCGAAGAAGAGGTCCGTCGGCCACACCGTGTTCAGCCGCGGCTGGGCCGACCTCGGCAACCACGCCTCCGACCGCAAGGGGGTCCCGCTCACCCCGGGCAGGGCCTGCACCATCACGCTCGACCTCGCGGCCACCGACCATGTCGTCCCCGAGGGCCACCGCCTGGCCCTGATCCTCGCGGGCACGGACAAGGGCCTCATCGAACCGCCGTCCAGCACCCCCACGCTCACCCTGGACCTGGCCCGTACGTCGGTGCACGTCCCGCTCGTCGGCGGCGCCGCCGCGTTCGCCCGTGCCACCCGAGCCGCCCGAGGTGGCGCTTCCGCCGCCGGCAGCCCGTCGGACCGGGACTGAACCCGTACGAGCCCGCTGTCCTTCGCACGGCCCGATCGTGGCCGTACGCTGTCTCCCGGTCTTCCGGCAGGAGGGCCGGGAGCGGGCCGCGTCGCGCTCCCCCCGACGTCGCGAAAGCGGTGCTGCCGTGAAGGTCCATCACCTCAACTGCGGGACCATGGTCCCGCCGCTCACCGGCGCGCTGGTCTGCCACGTCCTGCTCGTCGAGGCGCCCGGCGGACTGGTGCTGGTGGACTCCGGGTTCGGGCTGCGTGACGTCGCCGACCCCCGGGGACGGCTGGGGCGGGACCGGCGTCTGCTCAGGCCCGTGCTGCGGGCCGAGGAGACGGCCGCGCGTCAGGTCGAGGCGCTCGGGTTCCGGCGTGACGACGTCCGGCACGTCGTCGTCACCCACTTCGACCTCGACCACATCGGAGGGCTGGCCGACTTCCCCGACGCGCAGGTGCACACGACCGCCGCCGAGGTGCTGGGGTCCATGGTCTCCCCGTCCCGGCGGGAGCGGTCCCGGTACCGGCCGGTCCAGTGGGCCCACGGCCCGAAGATCGTCGAGCACACCCCGGACGGCGAGGCGTGGCGCGGCTTCGCCGCCGCCCGGGAACTCGACGCCGTCGCCCCGGGGATCGTCCTGATCTCCCTGCCGGGGCACACCAGGGGGCATGCCTGCGTCGCGGTGGACACCGGGCCCCGCTGGATCCTGCACGCCGGTGACGCCTTCTTCCACCGGGCCACGCTCGACGGTCACCCGGTGCCGCGCACCCTCCGCACGGTGGAGACGCTGCTGGCGGACGACCGGGGGCGGGTCCGCGACAACCACGCCCGGCTGGCCGAGCTGCACGGGCGCGACGACCCCGGGTTGTCCGTCGTCAACGCGCACGACCCCGTGCTGCTGGAGAGGGCGCGCGCCACGGCGTGAACGCCGGCCCGGACGCCCCGCGCGCGAACCGGGCACGACCGGGCGCGGGACGTCAGATCCAGCCGTCCAGGGACTTCATGAAACCGTCGAAGTCGTCGCGGTGGATGGTGTGTCCGGCCCCGGCGACGGTACGCACCTCGAAGCCGGCCGCCCGGAGCCGGTCGGTGTCCTCGGCCCCGACCAGGAAGCTGGGGTCGGCGAGTTGGACCAGGGAGGGCACGGCGGGGCGCTCGGGGACGAAGCCGGTGAGCGGACGGCCGCCGAGGAAGTGCGCGGAGGCAGCGTCCCAGGCGGCCAGCGTGGCCATCTCGATGTCGACGTCCTCGGCGTCCCAGCGCGGGTTGAGCGCGACGGTCTGCCCGCGGGTGGCGTGCTTGAAGGAGGCGAAGATCTCGGGGCCGATGTGCCGGGCGGGGTCGGCCGACGACCAGGCCGGGTCCGAGTAGACCGCCCGCAGGGGCCGCAGCCGCTCCACGGCGAGGGACAGGGTGAGCCCGCCCAGGGAGTGGCCGAGGGCCAGGTCCGCCTGCCGGGGCAGGGTGTCGACGAGGTCGTCGGCGAAGAGTTGCGGGCTGTACTCACCGCGCGGCGAGGTGCCGTGGCCGCGCAGGTCGACGGCGATCACCCGGTAGCCGCGTTCCACGAGTGCCGGGGCCACCCGCCGCCAGGTACGGGAGTCGGACATGATGCCGTGCACGAGCAGAGCCGTCCGGTCGCCCGTGCCCCATCGGCGGGTGTGGAGCAGCACGTCACACCTTTCGTCCGTCGTCGCCCCAGGTTAGCGCCGTCGGCGGCTTCCGAAGCCCAACAGCTTTGCGGACAAGCCCTGTTGGGCCGTCGACGACGATGCGGTGTCCGCGGGCGGACGCCGTCAGGCGGCGTCGGGGACCGTGGTGCCGAGGGCGGTGCGCAGGGTGTCGGCCATCAGGGCTATGGCCTCCTTGCCCGCCGGTACCGGGCCGGTGTGGGTGAAGTAGTGGTCGACGCCCTCGAACAGGCGGTGGGTGACCGGGACACCCGCGTCCGCGAGGGCCTTGGCGTAGGCGTCGCCCTCGTCGCGCAGTCGGTCGTTCTCGGCGGTGATGACCAGGGCGGGCGGCAGTCCCGCGAGGTCGTCGGCGAGTCCGGGCGAGACCAGGGGATCGGCGAGGTCGGCCGGGTCGGGGACGTACGCGGCGGTGAAGATCCGCATGAGCTGGGGGCTGAGCAGCGGCTTGGCGATGCGGGACCGCTTGGTGGCCGGGTCGGCGAGCTGGTCCAGCGGCGCGGAGTCGATGATCTGCAGGCGCGGGGTGAAGGTGCCCCGGTCGCGGGCCGTACGGCAGATCCCGGCGGTCAGGTTGGCTCCGGCGCTGTGTCCGCCGACGGCGAGCCGGGAGCCGTCCCAGCCGTGCGCCGGGCCGTTCTCGGCGACCCACTCGGTGACGTCGTAGGCCTGGGTGACGGCGGTGGGGAAGGTCCGCCGGGGCGCGACGGCGTAGTCCACGTTGACGACCACGCACCCGGCCGTGGCGGCTATGAAGCGGCAGATGTGGTCGTCCTGCTCGGGGCGGGCCACGACGAAGCCGCCGCCGTGGAAGTTGACGTACACGGGGGCCGGGCCGGGGGTGCCGGCCGGCGGGCGGTAGACGGTGCAGTCGACCGGTCCGGCGCCGGTCTCCACCCGGAGGGTTTCCGTCCGCTTCGGGACGTCGGTGAAGCGCAGGTCCTTGTGGACCCGGGTCATGACGCCGCTGAGCAGCAGCTGGACCCCTCTGGCCTGGATTCTGGCACTGAACGGCATGATCGGCCCCGCCCATCCCTACAACGTTGAATTAACAGGATTCCTGTTGATGGGATGATGGCCGCTGATCCTGTTTCGCGCAATGGCCGTGAGGCGGCGAAGAGCGGGGTCGAGGGAGAGCGGGGGCCGAAAGGCGGCGCGGGGAGCGGGCGTCAGCTCTCGGCAGGGGTGGAGCCGGGGTCGGGGGCGAGGAGCACGAAGTCCGCGCCGGAGGGGTCCAGGCAGACGGCGAGCCGGCCGACGCCCTCCATGTCCGCGGGCCCCATCTGCAGACTGCCGCCGTGTCCGGTGACGGCCGCGACGGCGGCGTCGCAGTCCGTGACGGCGAAGACGGGGTGCCAGTAGGGCCGTCCGTCCGTCAGCCCGAGGTCCTCCGGGCGGAGTTGCATCACCCCGCCGTGCATCCGCTCCTCCGGGAGACCGGCGGGCCTGACGAGGTGGTACGTGCCCGAGCCGCCCGGCAGGGGCATGTCGCCGAACTGCCAGCCGAGCACGCCGCCGTAGAACTCCTTGGCGGCCGCGGCGTCGGTCGTGTACAGCTCGGTCCAGCACAGGGAGCCCGCCTCGTCGGCCAGCTCGAAACCGGCGTTGGCGCCCGGCTGCCAGACGGCGAACTGGCCGCCGAGGGGGTCGCTGAACTGCGCCATCCGCCCCCACTCGCCGAGGTCCCTCGGCGCCACCCGAACCGTGCCGCCCGCGCGCTCCACGGCCTGGGTCGTGGCGTCCGCGTCGGTGACGGTGTAGTAGATCATCCAGGCCGGGCGGGCGCCCTTCTCGGTGAGCGCGCCTAGCCCGGCGACGACCTTGCCGTCCTTGCGGAACATGCCCCCTTCGCCCTCCATGCCCTCGTCCCCCTCCCCGCCGCCGCCCATGGGCTCGTACTCCCAGCCGAGCACGGATCGGTAGAAGGCCGCGGCGGCCGGTACGTCGGGGACGCCGAGGTCGAGCCAGCAGGGGGAGCCGGGGGTGAGGTCGGTGGTGATCACGGGATGCCCCTTCGCGTTCGCGGATCCGGTGATCTCAGCCTGACACCCGCCCCGCACGACCGCGCGTCGGCGGCGGGGCGCGGCGCGAAACCCCTACGAGGCGTCCAGGTCCTCGGCGAAGTGGCGGAAGCCGTGCCGGTCGCGGTGCAGGCCCCACAGGGTGTCGGCGAGGACGGCCGGGTCCTTCCTGGGGTGCCCGGCGACGATCGCGCCCGGCACGACCAGCTGGGCGACATGGATGCCCTCCCCCGCCAGGGCGTCGTGCAGCAGACGGCCGTACGCGCTCTCCGCGGCGAACGCCACGGACGTGCCGGCCCGGTCGGGGTGCGGGACCACGGACGTGCCGCCGTTGACGAGGAGGACGGTGCCGCGGCCGAGGCCGCGCATGCCGGGCAGCACGTGCCGGACCGCGGCGACCGCGCCGTAGAGGGAGAACTCGATCGGGCCGACCAGGTCGGCGGGGCTCGTCTCCAGCACCGGCCGCATGAAGTCCGGGTGCGGGAGCGGGCTGTACTGCAGGACCTCGATCGGCCCGAGGGCCGTGTGCGCCGCGTCGAGCGCGGCGGTCAGCGCGTCCGGGTCGCGCACGTCCGCGGCGAAACCCCGGGCCGTGACGCCCTGGCCGGCCAGGTCCGCGGCGAGTGCCCTCGTCCGCTCGGCGTCGCGGGCGACGAGCGCCACGGCGAACCCCTCACGGCCGAAGCGACGGGCGACGGCCGCGCCGAGACCCGGCCCGGCTCCGATGACGGCGATGGTGCTCATGGCTTTCCGGCCTTCCTTGCCGAGGAGCGGGGCCCCGGTGGCGCGCTCGACGGTCCCTATCGTGCACGAGCCCCGCCGGCCGGCGGGCTAGGGTCTGTCGTTTGGATCATGCCGGCTTCGGGCCACGGTGTCTGATGACCGCCGGTGAGCGGGGCTTGGTGCGTGCAGCTGCAAGGCGGAGGAAGGCGTCGACGCGATGGGGGTACCTCCCGCTCGAGCGAAGCCGAGAGTGGGGGAGTCGGCAACTGACGACAACGCCGCTGGGGGTCCCCCCACGCCCTTGAGGCAGTGGGGGAGTGCGTGCCAAGCCCCGCGGCCCAGGCGCGATCCAAACGACAGGCCCTAGAGGACGGCCATGGCCGGGAACGGGGCGGCGGCGGTGTTCAGCTCCGCCCAGACCGTCTTGCCCCGCCGGGCCCGGCGGGTGCCCCAGCGGTCGGCGAGCTGGGCGACCAGGAGGAGGCCCCGGCCGCCCTCGTCGAAGGCGCGGGCACGGCGCAGGTGCGGGGTGGTGCCCCCGGAGTCGGAGACCTCGCACAGGAGGGTGCGGTCGTGGATGAGACGCAGCCGGATCGGGGGCCTGCCGTAACGGATGGCGTTGGTGACGAGTTCGCTGGCCACCAGCTCGGCGGTGAACTCAGCCTCCGCGAGACCCCAGTCGCCGAGCTGCCGGGTGACGTGGGACCTGGCCTTCGCGACGGCGGCGGGTTCGTCCGCCAGGTCCCAGGTGGCGACCTGGCCCGCGCCGAGGGTCCGGGTCCGGGCCAGGAGCAGGGCCACGTCGTCGGGCGGCCGGGCGGGCAGCAGGGCGTCGAGGAGGGCGTCGCAGGTGGCCTCCAGGGAGGGCGCGGGCCGGGCGAGGGCGGCGCGGAGCCGGTCCAGGCCCGCGCCGATGTCGTGGTCCCGTGCCTCGATCAGGCCGTCGGTGTAGAGCGCGAGCAGACTGCCCTCGGGCAGGTCGATCTCCGCCGTCTCGAAGGGCAGTCCGCCCAGGCCGAGGGGCGGGCCCGGGGGCAGGTCCAGGATGTCGACGCCGCCGTCCGCCCGCACCACGGCGGGCAGCACGTGCCCGGCGCGGGCGAGGGTGCAGCGGCGCGAGACGGGGTCGTACACGGCGTAGAGGCAGGTGGCGCCGATGTCCCCGCCCTCGCCGACGCCCTCGGCCGTTCCGGCCCCGGCCTCGGCCCCTCCCCCGTCTCCCGCGGCGCCTCCTTCTTCGTCCGCGACCTCCGCGGCCAGGCGGATCACCACGTCGTCCAGGTGCGTGAGGAGCTCGTCGGGCGGCAGGTCGATGTCGGCGAGGGTGCGTACGGCGGTCCTGAGGCGGCCCATCGTGGCGGCGGCGTGGATGCCGTGGCCCACGACGTCCCCCACGACGAGGGCGACCCTGGCCCCGGAGAGCGGAATCACGTCGTACCAGTCGCCCCCCACCCCGCCGCGGGAGTCGGCCGGCAGGTAGCGGAAGGCGACGTCGACGGCGGACTGCGGCGGGGTACGGCGCGGGAGCAGGCTGCGCTGGAGGGTGAGGGCGGTGGCGCGGGCGTGGGTGTAGCGGCGGGCGTTGTCCACGGCGACCGCCGCGCGGGCGGCGATCTCCTGGGCCAGCAGCAGGTCCTCGTCGTCGAACGCGTCGGGGTTGCGGTCCCGGCAGAACTGCGCGACACCGAGCGTGGCGCCCCGGGCGCGCAGCGGCACCACCAGCGTGGAGTGCACCGGCCGGGCACGGCCCGGCGGCACGCCGTCCACGGCCTCCGGGCCGCCGTCGCGCCCCGCCGTGCGGTCGTCGCCGCTGACGGCCCGGTCCCCGGCACCGGCACCGTCGTCCGGCCCGCCCTCCCCCGCGCACCCGCCGAACGCGGGCCCCGCGCTCTCGTGCGGGCCCCGGCCGTCGACGCCGAGCCGGTGCCGGGTCGGCCGGCCCGTGTTCAGGGCGCGGGCCGGCGGTGAGCCGGGCGGGAAGGTGTGGGGGCGCGCACGGGCGGGATCGGTGTCGGGGTGGGCGGCCGACCGACGGGCCAGGCGGTGCAGCGCGGGTGACGCGGGCGGGGCGTCCGCCGGGGTGTCGTGGGCGTCGAGCGCGGAATGCAGGAGGTCGACGGTGACGAGGTCGGCGAAGTGCTCGGTGGCGAAGTCGGCCAGCTCCTGGGCGGTGCGGGCGATGTCCAGGGTGGTGCCGATGCGCATGCTCGCCTCGTTCACCATCGACAGCCGCCACCGCAGCCGCCGGTCCCGTTCCTCCTCGTAAGCGACGACGCCCTGCTCGGAGGTGCGGTCCACGTACCCGGTCGCCGTGGCGATCAGGTCGCGGGTGGCCTCGCCGATCAGGGCGGCGTCGTCGGTACGCCGGACCATCTCCTCCAGCAGATGGTCCAGCAGGATGGCCTGGCCCAGCCGGAACGCCCGCAGCACCGCGCTGACGGGGACGCCGTGCCGGGCGAAGCGGCGGACGCGCTCCAGCTCGCTGTCCGGTACCTCGATACCGCCGGGGTCGACGCCGTACTGCAGGGCGGACAGCACCGCCGTGACGTGCTCGGCGACGTTCTCCGACGCCATGGCGTCGGGGTGCTCCCACAGTGCGGGCAGCTCCCGGCGCAGGCACCGCTCCACCTCGGCGGTCAGCTCGTCCACCCTGGGGACGAGCTCACGCGCCACTCGGGACACGAGACCGTCTGCCGTGAGGTCCACAGTCACGACGGTACGCCGAACCGTCGTCCCCGCCCCACCGCCGGCCCCGTGGCCGACCCGCGCCCGGCCCGCGAGCGCCGTCAGCTGAGCGCGGCCCCGTACACGTGGTCGACCGTCAGGACGACGAGGACCCGGCGCTCGGAGACCATCACCGCGCGGTACTCGTCCCAGTCCGGGTGCTCCCCGGCGGCGGCGCGGTAGTAGTCGACCAGGGCCCGGACCTCCGGGCCCCCGGGGTCGGTGCCGGGTCCGACGAGGCGGACCGTGCCCTCGGCCGTGGCCCAGGACATTCCGTCGGCACTGGTCACCTCCAGTGCGGCGCGCGGGTCCCGGCGCAGGTTGGCGGTCTTGGCGGTCGCCTCGGTGGTGGAGATGCGGATGACCCCGGCCTCCTGGTCGTAGGAGGGCATGACGGGCGACAGCTGGGGGCGGCCGTCGGCCTTGAGGGTGGCGAGGACACCGAGCCGGCTCTTCGCCAGCAGGGCATGCGGATCGAACGAAGTAGCGGTCATCCGGCCATCATCGGCGCTCACCGCGGTTCCCGGGCGGCAGCGCCACGCCGTGCGGGGCCCCGCCGCCCCCCGCGCGCCCCGAACCCGCTCCTCCTGTCGGGGCCTTGCCGGGGGCCGGATAGGCTGACGAGGCGAATCGAACGTATGCGGGGCTGGCGGAGGGCACGTGGTGTCGGACGTAGGGCGGCTCGTCGCCGGGCGTTACCGGCTCACGGAGCAGATAGGCCGCGGCGGCATGGGCACGGTGTGGCGGGCCGGGGACGAGGTCCTCGGCCGTCAGGTCGCCGTGAAGCGGCTGCACGTCCAGCCCCATCTGTCCCCCGACGACCTGGTCACCCTGTACGAGCGCACGCGCCGCGAGGCCCGGAGCGCGGCCCGGATCGCGCACCCGAACGTGATCGTCGTCCACGACGTCGTGGACGACCACGTGGACGGTCGGGGTGACGGTGTGCAGGGTGCCTTGGAGGGCCGCACCGGAGACGGCCCGCCCTGCATCGTCATGGAGTACGTCCCGGCGCCCACGCTCGCCGACCTCCTCACGGACGGCCGGACCCTGCCGCCGGAGGAGGCGGCCCGTATCGGTCTGGGCATGGTCGCCGCGCTGCGTGCCGCGCACGGCGCCGGCGTACTGCACCGGGACGTCAAGCCCGGCAACGTCCTGCTCGCCGCCGAAGGGCGCGTCGTCCTCACCGACTTCGGCATCGCGATGACCGCGGACGCCTCCACGCTGACCAAGACCGGCGAGATGGTCGGCTCCATCCACTACATGGCCCCGGAGCGGATCCGGGGCCAGAAGCCCGGCCCCGCGTCCGACCTGTGGGCCCTGGGCGCGACCCTCTACCAGGCCGTCGAGGGCCGCCCGCCGTTCCGCCGCCTCACCGCGATGGAGGCCGCGTACGCCATCGCCGTGGACCCGCTGGAGCCCCTGAAGCAGGGCGGCACCCTGGCACCCCTCGTCGAGGCCCTCCTCGCCAAGGACCCCGCGGACCGCCCCACCGTCGAGCAGACGGAACGGGCCCTGCGGGCGGCGGTGTCCGGAGAGACGACGACCGCGTTGCCTAGGCATCCCGGTGGGGACATCACCGGTGGGCGGGCGGATCGGGGAGTCGTCGAGGAAGTCACCGCCAGTGCCGTCCGGCAGACTCACCGGGCATCCGGCCGGGCAACCGGCGGCGAAGGTGGTCGTTCATCCAGCCAAGGAACTCGGGGGGGAGCCGCACCGGTCGGCCCGGAGCCCAACGGCGACGGCATCTTGCATCGAGAGGGGCGGGACCACGGTCAAGGCGGCCGGGCGCGGCGTCCCAGTCGCCTGCCGGTGACCATCGCTGTCGCCATGACCGTGGCGGCCACGGTTGTCGGAGCCACTCTCTACGCGAGATCGAACCCAAGTGGAGACACCGCCCCGAACAGCGAGAAGTCCTCCGCCACCCCCTCGTACTCCCCCTCGCCGGTGCCCAAGGGCTTCCAACTGGTCACGGAGAAGGGGCTCGGCGTCTCCTTCCCCGTTCCTGACGGCTGGAAGGCCAAGAAGCGGACGTCGGGGGAAGTCGTCTACACCGACGAGACAGGGCTGGTCCGCCTCGCCATCGGCTTCGTGGACCCCGCCGGCTCGCACCCCATGGCCCACTTCAAGGACATTGAAGCGAACACGAAGGTCAACTACCCCACCTCCTACCGGAAGCTGCGTATGCAGAAGACCACCTTCCGTGGGCAGCCCGCCGCGGTGTGGGAGTTCACCTTCCAGGGACGGGCCCGCACCTTCCGCGCCATCGACCTCGGCTACGGCCGAGAAGGCGGACGCGAGTACGACATCTATCTCTCGGCCCCTGACGTCGACTGGGATACCTACCGCCCCACCTTCGACAAGGTCAGGGACGGCTTCACTGTGTCTGCCCGCTCCTAGCGTGGAGCCCGTGGCCGCACGAAACGGCGGCCCGTTCCTCCAGCCCGCTCCAGAACGGGCAGGCAGCATCCCGACCGGCCGGTGAAGGCTGTCGGCGGACGATACGTCTCCCTGTGCGTCCCGACATCCTTCCCGTCCGGCATCAATCCCGGCGACCGGTCGTACAACACGGAACGCAGAGACAGCGGCAAGTCAACTTGCGCTCTGGTAGGCCCAGTTGATCTATCCGAGGCTAGTCTCAAGGGCAGCTCTCGCCACCACGAGAGCCGAGACAACGGAGTATCCACCTGTCGAAAGGCGCGAGTTCGTGACCACAGCGAAAAGACTGTTAGCTGGAGCCTCGGCATCATCCCTCGCGGCGACCGCGATCGTTGCCGGGACGGTGGCGCTGGCGACTCCGGCGCAGGCCAATGCGCAGGACTGTCGGCAGTATCTGGCGAACCGGGGGTACATAGTCGGGACCTGGGTCAGGCGGGCCTGCCGCATCGGGCAATCAGGAGGCGGCCCCAGCGATTTCGGGATGTGCGTGCAACTGCTCAGGGACCTCGAGGTCAGCGGGGCACACGCCGTCAGGGCTTGCAATCTGGCGGACAGCTGATCCGTTACGTCTCATCGCAACCCCTGCTCGGGATGCGCTCGACGATCTCCGGGATGCTTCACGGTACGCGATAGGGATGGCGTGGGCGCCGGTCAGCAGACAGGGCGACCGCACCGCCGCCGAGGCACCGCAGCTCGGTGGCCGTGCGGTCCCCGGCATGGTGGGAGGCGGTGGTGCGCTCGACGGTGCGAGTGCCGCCACCGCGTACTGCACCACCAGACGCCCGACGACCTGTATCGGCCGCGAGTGCACCGTCCCGAACCGGCGCCGGGGGCGTGACCCGCGCCACTTCCCGGAACGTCAGCGTCCGTCCTGCTCCGTACGGGTGGATGTGTGTTCACCCAGGTGCCGGGCATCACGAAGGTGCGGAACGGACGTCGGACGCGCGATGAGGGGGCATATCCCATGACTCACTCGGCCACCATGAATTCCCTCCTCACCCGGCGACTCGTGCCCTGGTGCACTACCTTGGGGCGTGAACAGCCGAGTGGCCCACGTTTACCCAATTCTTGCCACATGAAGCCAGAACGGCTGAGCAGCTACTAGGAGCGGGACCTCCCATGCGTAATGCTGGGAGGTCCCGCGCTTCACTCCACAGCCGCCGGCACGGGAGGGCATCGGGTGCTCAAGACAGTGAAGACGCCGTCCGGCGAACGGACGATCGCCTACGAGACCTGGGGCGATCCGAAGGCACACCCGGTGTTTCTGCTGCACGGAACTCCCGGAAGCCGGCTCGGGCCCCGGCTGCGCACCTTCGACCTCCACAAGCTGGGCGTACGGCTCATCGCCTACGACCGGCCGGGGTACGGCGATTCCGGCCGCCATCGCAGACGTACGGTGGTCGACGCGGCCGTGGACGTCAGCACCATCGCCGAGGACCTGGATCTGAAGAAGTACTCCGTGGTGGGCAGGTCGGGAGGCGCACCGCACGCCCTGGCCTGCGCGGCCCGGAACATCGGCAGCCAGGTGGCGAGCGTCGCGGCGCTGGTCTCGCTCGCCCCGCCCGACGCCGACGGCGACGGACTCGACTGGCACAAGGAGATGTCCGAGTCCAATGTGTCGACCTACGAACTGCTCGACCGCCACGCCCCCGACGTGACCGAACTGGGTGCGCTGCTGGCCCGTAACGCCGAGACCATCCGCCGCGATCCGACCGTGTTCCTGGCCTCGCTGCGCGAGGAGATGCCGAACGTGGACCGGGTGATCGTCGAGGACGCCGGGATCCGCCAGCACCTCCTGCGGAACTACCTGTCGGCGGTGGGCCGGGCGGAACAGGGCGCGGAGGAGTCCGTCGATCCGCGCGCGCCGATGGGCTGGGTGGACGACCTGGTCGCGTTCCGGACGCACTGGGGGTTCGAACTCAAGGAGATCGACGGTTCCGTGCCGGTGATGCTGTGGCACGGCGAGCGCGACGTGTTCGCCCCGGTCGCCCATTTCCACTGGCTGACCAAGCGGATCCCCTCGGCCAAGGCCGTACTGCAGCCGTCCGCCGCCCATTTCGCGGCGCTGCCGGCCCTTCCCCAGGTGCTCGCCTGGGCCCGGGACAAGGCGGGTGGCTGACCCGGCTGCAGCACACGAGGTGCGCGGCCGCCACCGATCACCGGCACCGGCCGCGCGTGCGGGCGTCGCTCAGATCGGGTGCGGCTCCAGGTCGAGGCAGCTGAGCTTCCACTCCTGCAGGGCCACCACACGGGGGTGTTCCCGGCCGATGCGCTTGCTGAGCGCGGCCAGGGTGTCGTGGTGCTTGGTGCGGGCCGCGTCGGCCCGGCCCAGATGGCTCAGCACGACGGCCAGGTTCCCGGCGCAGGTCAGCGTCGACGGGTGCGTGGGGCCGAGTACCTCCTTGAGCAGCTCGTAGGCGTCGTGGCTGGTCTTCCTCGCCTCGTCCCACTTGCCGAGCGCGGCCTCCGCCACGGCGAGGTTGGCGCGGCAGATGAGTACATAGGGATGGTGGTCGCCGTTGAGTTCGCAGAACGTCGCCTGCGCCCAGAGCAGCAACTCATAGGCCTTCTCCGCCGCTTCGGGGCGGATGGTGGCGATGTCGTCGAGCAGCAGGACGGCGTAGTTGACCGAGCAGGCGACCGTCTGGGAGTGGCCGTCCCCCAGGTTGTTGCGCAGGTCGTCGAGGACTCTGCGGATGAGGGTCAGTGCCTCCTCGACACGGCCCTGGGCGGCCATGTCGCCCGCCAGGCTCATCTCCAGCAGCGAGCGTTCCGAGGACGATCCCTTCTCGCCCTCGGGGGTGCTCCTCAGGACGTGTCGGACGAGTTCCTCGGCCTCCACCGGCTGGCCCGCGCGACGCAGTGAACCGGCCAGGCCCTTGGCCGTGTTGAGCACGGTCGGCGAGCCCTGGGTGAGGCGCGGATTGCGCAGACAGCGTTCGTAGGCGCGCTTCAGCAGGGTGACGGACTCCTCGTAGTCCCCGCAGTCGCGCAGGTCCCGGCCGAGGTTGACGGCCGATTCGATGGTCAGCGGATGGTCGTGGAGCTGGATCGCCTCCCGCAGTTCCAGTGTCCTGCGGTCCAGTTCGCGCGCCTTGTAGTAGTCGCCGGACAGCCGCAGCGCGACCGCGAGGTTGTTGGCCGCGCTGAGGGTGCGCGCGTGGTCCTCGCCGTAGATCAGCTCGTATCTCTGGTACGTCTCCTCGTCGTACCGCAGGGCCTCCGTCAGGCGGCCCAGACCGCGCAGGTCGGCGGCGATGCTGCTGGTGGTCATGAGGATGTGCTGGTCGTCCTCGTCGTCCAGCACGGCGAGCTGCCGCTCCAGGATCTGCTGGTCCAGGGAGAGCGACTCCTCGTATCTGCCCTGGGCGCGCAGGATGTTGGCGATCTGGAAGCGCATGTGGAGCGTCCAGCGTTCGTCCGGCGGGCCCAGTGCGGTCCAGGCCTCCACCCGGCGCACGCTGTAGTCCATGGCCTGGGTCAGCTCGCCCCGGCGGCGCAGCTGGCGGACGCGGTCGACGAAGAGTTCCCTGATGCCCTCGTCGGACGACGTCTCGGCCCAGGGTGTGCCGAGGTGCGGCCAGATGATGCGGTACTTCTCCCAGGTGTTGGGGTTCTCGGGGTCGTCCCCGTTGGGCCGGGCGGCGATCAGCGAGCGGTACACCACCTCGCGGGCGTCCTCGCGTTCCGCCTCGGTCATCTCCTCCCGCATGGCGATCTGCATCATGCGGTGCACCGTCAGGCTCCGGGCCTTGCGGTCGACCGTGACCAGGGAGAACCGGCTCAGCTCCTTGTAGGCGCGGGAGACCGTGCGTGCCCCGCCCAGGGCGCGGGAGACCTCCACGCCCTCCAGCAGGTCCATGGAGATGGGCTCGGGGCTGTAGTAGGAACAGATCTGCAGGAGCTTCACCGCCGGCGGGAAGTTCTCCTTGAGCTGTCCGAGCGCGAACTCCCAGGTGTTAGTGCTGGACTTGACGACCTCGCCGACCGTGTTGTCGGCGGGGGCTCCGGTGGCCTGGGGCTGGAGCTGCTTGATGTAGCCGCGGACGTCGACCCGGGTCTGCTCGATGTAGGCGGCGGCACGCTCGATGGCGATCGGCAGGTCGCCCAGGGCCTCGGCGATCTGGTCGGCCTCCGGCCAGCCGCAGTCGGGCAGGCGGCTGTGCAGGTGGGCGATGCTCTCGTCGCGCTCGAACACGGGGACGTCGACGGTGTCCACGAACCGGCCCCAGCCCTCGGAGCGCTGACTGGTGATGAGGATGTGGCCGCCGCGGCCGTCCATCATGAACTCGGGGAGGTGGTCGGCCTCGGTCACATTGTCCAGGATGAGCAGCCAACTACCGTACGGTTCACCGTGGTTGAGGGCCTCGTACACCGTCTTGGCGGTGTCCGTGGGGTTGGTGCGCTCGGGCAGGCCCAGCGACTCGGCCATGCCCGCGTACCGCTCGACGGCCAGGATGCGCTGCTCGGCCTGGATGTGCCAGATGACGTCGTAGTCGCTCCGGTAGCGGTAGGCGAACTCCTGCGCCAGCAGGGTCTTGCCCACGCCGCCCATGCCCTTGAGGACCAGGGCTCTGGTGTCCTCCCGCCACAGCTTCGCCCGGATGCCCTCCAGCAGTTCGGTACGGCCGGTGAAGGACGAGGTCCGCAGCGGGACCGAGAAGATCGGCGGTTCCGCCCCGGGGAACCGGGGCAGCTTCTGCTCGGCGCCCGTGAAGCCGTTGCGGGTCAGCGACTCCGCCGACCGGCCGAAGCTGCTCAGCAGCGCCTCGCGGCCGGCCTCCCCGGTGTCGCAGCGGGTCATGTCGGCGAGCTGTTCCGTGAAGGGCGCGTCCAGCGACAGCTTGCGGTCGACCTGCATCGAGACCAGCTGGTGGGAGCGCCGGTCGCCCTCGGCGTAGACCGCCTCCCAGGTGGTGCGGAAGCGGGACGATCTCAGATACGCCTCGGAGAAGATGACCAGGGTGTGCGAGGCCGACTCGACGCCGCGTTCGATCTCGTCCCTGCGCTGGGCGCTCTCGACCGTGCCCTCCTGGGCGAGGTGCACCTTGAAACCGGCCTGCTCCAGGACCGCGCCCGCCCAGTGGGCCCAACTCCGGTCCTGGGGAACGAAGCTGACGTAGACGTCGGAGATGCGCGGCGGACGGTGGCGGGTGTACCGCTCCAGGGTCTTGCGGCGCAGCGGCTCGTCGATGCGGGGCATCGAGGTGACCTGGCCCTCGGTGATGACCTCGGTGAGTCTCTCGTAGGCGGCGAGCAGGCTCTTGGGGTCCCCGGGCTGTTCGCGGAAGGGGGCGAGCGTCTCCTCGTAGGAGTAGATGGGCCGGTAGGGGATCTCCACGCTCCCCCAGTAGACCTCCGGGTCCTGGTGCGGGATGTGCTTGCGCACGACGCGGTCGAAGCGGTACTGGATCTGCCCGCGGGCGGCGTCCAGCCGGTCGGCCTCGGCGTTCTCGACGCGCATGGGGACCGGCAGGATGCGGATGTCCCGGTTGCCGTACATCCCGTCGATGCGCTCGGCGACGCCGGCCGCGCCCTCGATGCTCTGGCTGCTGGGGGTGAAGCAGGTGACCAGCGTGTGGGGCAGGTTGACGGTGCAGATGTCGGAGATGTCGTTGAGCCCGGTGCGGCTGTCGATGAGGACGTAGTCGAAGTTGCCGACGAACTCCCGCTTGAGCGCCTCCAGGAACCTGGTGGCCAGCGGCCCGTCCATGAAGGGCTTCCAGACGAACTGCGAGAACGCCGACAGATAGCCCTTGTTCTTCGTCCCGGCCGGGAGGTAGTAGAGCTGGCCGCCCTCGGGGAAGTCCCAGTCGACCTGGATCAGACAGCTGTTGAGGGGGATGCCGTCGGCCGCCCACATGTCGACCGAGATCGACGATTCGGAATCCAGTTCGCCCGGGCGTTTCTGTTCCGCGACGGCGGAGGACTGGAGCATGGACTGGGTGGAGCGGCTGACCAGTTCGAGCACGCCGGGCGTGGAGCGCAGCTGGTTCTCGCTGAGGAAGGGGTGCAGGAAGCGGTCCAGGCCCGGAGCGTCGAGGTCCCAGTCGACGACCAGCACCGCCTTGCCCGCGGAGGCGAGGATCCAGGCCGTGTTGGCGAGCGCCATCGTCCGTCCCGTACCGCCCTTGTACGAGTAGAACGTGATGATCCTGCCCGCGTCGTCGCCGGTCATGGCCTGCCCTCCACGCGACGTCCGTCGCTCGGTGCCCCGTCGTCCCTGCCGGCGTCGGGCCGTCGGGGCAGGTCCGCACCGGATTCCGGAACATCCCGGGCGTCAACGGCGCTCCGGGACAATTGCGAATGAATGTACCGTAGATAGCGGATCTTGGTCGCCTCGGCCAGTTCGCTGAACCAGCGGGTGAAGACATCCGCGCCGGTCAGGCCGCGTACCGCCTCCTGCTCCCCCGTCCGCCCCTCGCTGAGGAAGCGGGGGAAGTGGGAGAGCAGCAGACCGCGCAGCCGGTCGGACTGCTCCTTGGTCTGCAGGTCGTCCCCCGCCAGAGTACTCAGCACGCCCGTCCAGGGTCGGCGGGCCCGGTCGAACTCCCTTGCCTGGGCCGCCATTTGAGGGTCCTCCAGGGCCCATGGGTCCACCACCAGGATCCAGGGGGCCGTCGGGATCTCCGTGCTCCGCAGCTCCGCCTGGTGCTTGTGGAAGGGATGCACGGTGGGCTCGAAGCCGAGGTTGCGGGCCAGCGCCTCCATCTGCTCGACCAGCGGGCCCACCGCCTGTCCGTAGGGCCGCCAGTCGTCGACGCGGGGCCCGTAGCGTGTGTTGTCCCGGCCGACCGGTAACTGTTCCTCGGTCGGGGCGAGGACGGTGATGTGCAGCGGGGAGGCGAAGGGCGGATCGGCGAAGGCGTCGTCGAGCCCGGCCAGGGTCGTCGGTTCGGCCGTCCGTCCTCCGCCGGAGTGCGCGGAGGGCCGGCGGGGCACCGCGGCCGCCTGGTCGACGATCCGCCGGGCGAGCCAGTCGGTCAGCTGGGAGACCTGGGCGGAGAACTGCGCCGCCATGTGCTCGTCGTCCGGGTCCGGCCGTTCGGTCAGGTCGAGCACCTGGTCGAGCAGTCGGTGCAGTCCCATGGAGGCGTAGTTCTCGGCGGCCTCGCCGAAGCCCTCCGGCACTTCGGGGTACTGCTGCTCGTCCTTGATCCGCTCGGGCAGCGACGTGGGCGAGTAGGGCGTCCACAGCACCGGGACGATGCTCGGCCGGGCCCCCTGGACGCTCTGCCGGGTGACGGCGGTCCACTGACGCCCGCACTGCGGATTGCTGAAGTACCGCTTCGAGTACAGCGGAACGAACACCTGGCAGCCCAGAAGCGCCTTGATCGCGTTCTCTCCCGGTGCCCCGGGCCGCTCGACGAAACCGGCCTCGTCCCGCGGGACTCTCGCGTGGTGGGCCACTTTCCCGCACAGTTCGTCGAAGAACCGGAAGACCAGCCGGTTGGGGTCCTGGGAGATGTCGCGGTGCCGGGGAGCAGGAACCCGCGCATAGCTCATGAAGAACATCGGCATCCCGCTATTCCCCCTCGAAGACGTTCCGGAGGTCACTGAAGAGCTCCACGTCGCACGGTTCCAGGCTGGTCTGCTGAGCCACTCTCACGATCATCTGGGCGAGCGCCCATACGGAGCTGCGGTACTTGGCGTGGCGGCCCGCCTGCTTCAGTCCGTAGAGACCGGACTGCAGGTAATCCTTACCCAGATCGGCGTGGGCGTACTGCACCTTGGCCGCGACGGCCGGCAGCGTCAGATGCTGCTCGCCCACCCACAGGACGGGGATGATCGCGTTGCCCGTGTAGGGCCGGGTGCGGAGCTGCTGGCGCCGGGCGAAGGCGTCCCATTCCTTTCCGCACCATTCCCGCCTGAAGTACCGGCTGTTGTAGATCGGAACGAAGACCCGGCAGGTGGCCAGGGCCTGTTTGAGCCGGCCCTCCCAGTCGTCTCCGGGATGCATTCTCTTGTCCAGGAATCCCGGCAGTTCCAGACCGTCGTGATCGGTCAACTGCATGATGTCGCTGCATAACTGGACGTGGAACTGTTCCAGCGCCACGTCCGAGGCGTCCTTCCTGTCCCGGACCCCCGCCAACCGCGTCCGTGCGTAGCTCATGAAGAACACGTACGGATCGGAGGAATCCGCCGACCGAGTCGCCTGAGATACCGCCTGAACCATGGACTCGCCTTTCCCCTCCCCCGTAAGCCCACCGCGGGCCCCTCCCAGGCCCGGACATCGCAGCTGGATCTCCTCCAGGGATCCATTGGAACGCGAGAACCACCGCCGGTGCCAGGGGTCGGGCCGGAGCAAGTTGTACCGGACACGGGTGCGAGGAACGGGATATGGCCGACCATTACACCGCGATCGGGCCCGTTTCTGCCACCCCGCCCAGAGTTTCCGCCTCGCCTCTCAGACCGCGTACGAAGCGGTGGCCCAGGGCGGTCAGCGAGCCGGTTCCGGCCACCGTGTCGAGGGCGTCCAGTACGGCCGTACGCCACCTTTCCGCCTCCGCGCGGGAACGTTCGTACAGGGTGGCGTCCCCACCCGACGCACCGCGCCGCACCCTGATCCGCCACACGTCGGCGACGGCGAGATGGGCGTAGGCGCCCTGGACGACGGCGTCGAGGGGTCTGGCGTCGGGCCGCCACAGCACGCGGTAGCGGCGCTCGTCGGCGCCGTCGATCAGGTCGAACATGTCCAGCATCGCGCCCAGTTTGACGTGCTGGTACTCATGGACCAGCAACAGGGCCAGGTCCTCGGCCGAGCGGGGCAGCGCGATGCCGACGGCCCCGAAGGCGTGCCGCGAGGTGGCGCTGACGTCGTCGCCGGACGGGGCGGGGTCGAGCGGGGTCACCGTGGTGAGGCCGGCCGCGATGCCCTGCGCGTAGTCGGCGTACTCGGTCCGGATCAGCTCCCACGCCTGCGCGAACATCGCCTCCCAGCGCCGGAACTCGGCCTCGGACAGCCGGGGCCGGGGCGCGTAGCCGTAGCAGTCGCGGGAGGGGTCCAGGTCGTCCAGGGCCACGTCCAGCCCGTCCGCGGACAGGTGGCGCAGCGGCTGCCAGATCATGCCGTCGGGCGGCCGCTCCCGGCCCAGGGTGCGTCCTTCGACGACGAGGGCGGTGTCCGCCGCCGTCACCGTGACCGTGCGGGAGGGCCGGTCCCGGCCGCCGTCGCGCAGCAACAGCCGTCCGATGCCGGGCAGATGGACCGCCGCGCCCTCGGCGCCGTGCCGCAGCGGAACGGCCAGGGTGAGCCGGCCCCCGGTGCGTGCGACGGCCGACAGGGCGGCCTCGGCCGGGTGGCCCTCGGCCCGCCGGCGCACCGACTGGCCGCAGGCGAGGGCCCATACGCGCAGGTACGGGTCGGCGAGCAGCACGTCCAGCGCGGCGGCGGGCAGGGCGAGGACCGCGTCCCAGCCGGGTGCCGCGTCCGCCGGGCCGCCCGGCACCGGGTTTCCCGGAACCCGGACGCCCGGTCCCCGGGTGTCCGCGCGGCGGGCGGCGGCCAGCAGCGCCCGGCGCTGGCTGTTCTGGGCCGCCGCCAGGGACCGGACCGCCGCCGTGCTGCCGTGTCCGGCGGCCAGTTCGTCGAAGTGCACCCAGGACAGGCCGTGCCAGCCGTGCCGGACGTCGGCGTCGTCGCGTTCCGCGCTCTGGACGTACTCGATGGTCCTCAGCAGGTCCGCGCAGTAGACGGAGGGGTTGTCGAAGCCGTTGGACCTGCGGTGGCGGTGTCCGTAGAGGCCGCCGCCGCAGACCGTCACGACGGGGCAGGCACGGCACTGCGCGCTGAGTCCGTCCAGTCCGGCGCGGCGGGCCTGGATGCCCCGGTGCGCGGCCGCCTCCTCCAGGCGGTGGGTGCCGATGTGCATCCCGGTCTCCGGGGCACCCGGATAGGCCGTCTTCAACCAGTCGGCCTGCTCCAGGGCGCCGTCGGTCTCCACCACGAGCAGGTCCGAACTGCCCAGCCCCAGCGCCTCGGTGAGGCTGCCGCGACCGCGGCTCAGCCGGCTGATCGACTCGAACATGCGGATCCGCATCGGCATGCCGTCGGCGGTCCACTGCTTGTGCACGGCGATCAGCCAGTGAGCGTACTCGGTGGCGGTCTCCCCGCCGGGGCGGGGCGGCGGGTACTCCCAGGTGGCGTGCGGCAGCAGGAAGTCGACGGCGGGCGGGTCGAGTTCGGCCAGCGCCCGGTACACCTCCACCGGGTCGTTCTCGACGTCGATCGTGCACAGCAGCCCGCCGAAGGCGGCGCGGTGGGCCGGCGCGCCCAGCAGGCGCACCGCGCGCACCACGTCGTGGTGGGAGCCGGAGCCGTCCCGTCTGATCCGGTGGCGGTCGTGGGAGGCGCGGTCCCCGTCGAGCGAGACGCTGGTGACGACGGACTCCTCGACCAGCATCGCGCAGAACGCGTCGTCCAGCCGCAGTCCGTTGGTCTGCATCCGCAGATCGAGCGCGGCCACGCCGTCGAGGGCCGAGCGCAGCGCGCGGGCGTAACCACGCAGCCGTTCCCGTCCGGCGAGCAGCGGTTCGCCGCCGTGCAGGACGACATGGACGCGGGGGAGCCGGTGGGCGGCGGCGTGCTCGGCGATCCGCTCGGCCGTACGACGGAACGTCTCCTCGGACATCGTCCCCGGACGCCCACGCCAGCTCTGGTCGGCGTGCTGGTAGACGTAGCAGTGGTCACAGGCCAGATCGCACCTGCTGTGCACCTTGATCACGAACTGGCGGAAGGGCCGCGCCGCCACCGTCACCGGTACGTTTCCCCGTCGTTCCGGCCGGGCCGGTCAGAGCGAGGACTGGAAGGCGGCCACCGGCTCTCCGCCACCTGCGAGCGTCCTTGCCATGGCCGACTCCTGAGCGGACTCCGGTACCTCGTCCAGTGAGGTGTCGTGCAAGTCCCTGACGACGCTCGTGGCGAAGGGCTGCTCGTACCTGTCCATAGGCGTCTCCTCGAGCGTACGGCTCCGGGCGGCACACCTCATGGTGACGGCCCGGTAACCGAACAGCAAGGCGATCGCCAGCCAAGTCGTGAATCGGACCGACATCGCCCCGGCGTCGGCGGCGGCGCCGGGGACGCGGTCCGGGCCTGGTGAACCGCCTTGGCCGGCGGGGGACTTCACCTCGCGGACCGCCGTCGGCACGCACGGCCGCGGTCGTCGGGACGGCTCTCCCGGGCGCCCTCTCCCAGGGGCGGGCGCCCGTGTGCGCGGAGCCGTCCCGACGACCGCGGCCGTGTCGTCGGCATGACCGTCCCGTCGGCGCGAGCGCCCGCGGGGTACGGCGGCCGGGGTGTTACGCGGCCCCGTCCTTCGGGGCGACCGCGGGTGCGGTGAGCTCCTCGGCCTCGGGGAGTTCGTCGACGTCGACGCCGCGCACCTGGGCGAGTTCGTGCTTGAGGGCGGCGAGTTCGGTGCCGCCCGCCATGTGGTTGGTGAGTTCGTCCAGGCTGACCTGGTCGCGGGCGGCGCTCAGTTCGAGGGTGCCCAGGCGCAGGACGCTGAAGTGGTCGCCGACCATGTAGGCATGGTGCGGGTTGTGGGTGATGAAGATGACGCCGAGGCCGCGGTCGCGGGCGGCGGCGATGTACTTCAGCACCACGCCGGACTGCTTGACGCCCAGGGCGGCGGTGGGCTCGTCCAGGATGAGGACCCGGGCGCCGAAGTAGACGGCGCGGGCGATGGCGACGCACTGGCGCTGGCCGCCGGAGAGGGTGCCGATCGGCTGGTCGAGGTCGTCCAGGACGATGCCCATGTTGCGCAGTTCCTCGTCCGCGGTCCTCTTCATCCGCTCGATGTCGAGACGGCGGACGGGCCAGGGGCCCTTGGTCATCTCGGAGCCGAGGAAGAAGTTGCGCCAGACCGGCATCAGCGGCACGGTGGCGAGGTCCTGGTAGACGGTGGCGATACCGGCGCCCAGGGCGTCCCGCGGGGTGGTGAAGCGCACCGGTTCCCCGTCGACGACGAACTCGCCCTCGGTGTGCTGGTGCAGCCCGGAGATGATCTTGATGAGGGTGGACTTCCCGGCGCCGTTGTCGCCCAGGACACAGGTGACGCGGCCGGGGTGGACGGTGAGGTTCACGCCGTGCAGGGCGCGGATGTTGCCGTAGGACTTGCCCGCCTCCCGCAGCTCGACGATCGGGCGGTCCGAGGCGGGCGCCGCGTCCCGCGCGGCACCGCCGGCGGTGTCCTTCGCGGTGCCGTTCGCGGGGTCCTTCGCGGCGTCGTGCGCGGTCGCACCGTCGGCCGGGGATCCGTTGGGGTCGGTCATGGGGTGGTTCACCTCCGGGTCGCCTGGCTGCGGACCCACAAGTTGACGAGGGCGGCGATCAGGAGCATCACGCCGAGGAAGGCCTTGAACCAGTCGGGGTTCCAGTTGGCGTAGACGATGCCCTGGGAGACCATGCCGAAGATGAAGGCACCGATCACCGGGCCCACCGCGGAGCCGTAACCGCCGGTCAGCAGACAGCCGCCGATCACCGCGGCGATGATGTAGAGGAACTCGTTGCCCACACCCTCGCCGGACTGCACGGTGTTGAACGAGAACAGCAGGTGCATACCCACGAACCAGGCGCCCGCGCCGACGCCCATGAACAGGGCGACCTTGGTGAAGTGCACGGGCACGCCGACGGCCCGCGCACTGTCCTTGTTCCCGCCGACCGCGAAGATCCAGTTGCCGAACTTCGTGCGCAGCAGCAGCCAGGTCGCGATCGCCGCGAACGCCAGCCAGTAGAAGACCGTGACCTTGACCTCGACGCCGCCGATGCCGACCTCGGAGGCGAAGACGCTCTTGGCCTGGTCGAAGCCGTCCATGTCGCTGATGGAGTCGCTGGCGACGTTGCCGGTGAAGATCTTCGTCACCGCCAGGTTCGAGCCCTGGAGGATCAGGAACGAGCCCAGGGTCACGAGGAAGCTGGGCAGACCGGTCCTGATCAGCAGCCAGCCGTTGAACGCCCCCACTGCCAGCGACACGATCAGCGCGACGATCACGCCCGTCCACACGTTCACCGTGAGCTGGAAGCTCAGGATCGCGGCGGTCAGGGCGGAGGTGGTGACCGCGACACCGGCGGACAGGTCGAACTCGCCGCCGATCATCAGCAGGGCCACCGGGATCGCCATGATGCCCATGACGGAGGCCTGGTAGAGCACGGTCGCCAGCGAACTGGCCTCCCGGAAGGACGGGGCCACCGAGAAGAAGAAGATGTACACCCCGATCGCGGCGATCAGCGCGCCGACCTCCGGGCGCGCCAGCAGCCGCCGTCCGAGCGAGCGCTGTGCGGTGCGCCCGTCCTTCTGGGTGCCGGCCGGCGGAGCCGGCGGCGAGGAACTCGCCGCCGGAGCCGTTGCTTGGGACATTCAGATCACCGGGTGCCCTTCGCGGCGAACTTGGCGATCGTGTCGACGTTCTTCTTGTCGACGAACGCGGGGCCGGTCAGCACCGCCTGCTCGCCGCCGCCGCTGTAGTTGCCGTTGTTCTTGTAGAGCCACAGCGAGTCCACGGCCAGGTAGCCCTGCAGGTACGGCTGCTGGTCGACCGCGAACTGGATGTCACCGCTCTTGATGGCGTCCGTCAGGTCCTTGTTGAGGTCGAAGGTGGCGACCTTCGCCTTGCTGCCGGCGTCCGCGACCGACTGGACCGCGGTCAGGGCGTAGGGGGCACCGAGGGCGACGACGTAGTCGATGGCGGTGTCCTGCTTGAGCTTGGCGGTGATGGTCGACTTCACGGACGGCATGTCGGTGCCCGTGACGTTGAGGATCTGGGTGTCGCCCTCGAAGGTCTTCTTCACACCGGCGCAGCGCTGCTCCAGGCCGACGTTGCCCTGCTCCTGCACGACACAGACGGCCTTCTTCGCGCCGGCCTCGTTCAGCCGCTTGCCGAACGCCTCGCCCGCCACGCTCTCGTCCTGCCCGAAGAACGACATCAGACCGAGGCCCTGCCAGTCGCTCAGACCGGAGTTGAGGCCGACGACCGGGATGCCCGCCCGGGTCGCCTTGGCCACGACGTCCTTCATCGCGTCGGGCTTGGCGAGGGTGATGGCGATGCCGTCGACCTTCTGGTCGATCGCGTTCTGCACGAGGTTGGCCTGGTTGCCGGCGTTCGGGTCGGCCGAGTAGATCAGCTCGATGTTGTCCTTGGCTGCCGCCGCCTGCGCACCCTTGCGGACGATGTCCCAGAAGGTGTCGCCGGGGGCCTGGTGGGTGACCAGCGCGACCTTCATCCGGGGGGTGTTGGCCTTGCCCGCGGAGGCGTCCGCCCCGCCCTCCTCGGACTTCTTGCCGCCGGAACCGCTGGAGCAGCCGGCTATCAGCAGCGCGGATGCCGCGGCCATGGCGAAGAAGGGGGCCACTCTGCGCGAGCGGGAGTGAAACGTGCGGTCCATCTTTCCTGCACCTCACTGTGCGACGGGGGGAAAGGGATCGGGACAGCGTCGGGCGGAGCGCCCGCGCGGGCCCGGACTCGGAAAGTCCGGATCATTGTGCCGGTAGGCCGACTGCGCTGATTCGTTGGGACGGGATACAAACCCCTGCCGGACCCCCCTGTCAAGACTTTGTTAAGACATTATTTCAGGAGCAGGTCAGGATGTCAGTACAAAGCCTTGACAGGGGGTCGCTTCGGGTCCTATTCCTGGGATACATCCGGACCCGAGCGCGCGCATCCCCGGGCGCCGCGGGCGTCCGGAGGCCCGCACCCCCCGCCCGAGGAGCGCCGCGCATGCCCGAGCCCGCCGAATCCCCCGATCCGGTCACGACGGCCGTATCGGAATCGATCTCCATCCGTTGCACTCCGGCGTCCATCCCGCGCGTGTCGAACCCCGCGGCACGGCCCGGGGCGAGGCACTGAGGGATCCTGGGCCCCGTCCGTCGGCGGCCCCGGTGGGCCTCTCGCGCGGGGACGGCCGCCACGGCCCGGACCGGACGCCCCACGTGACAGCTCCGCACCGCCCGCCCGACACCCGCCCCCACCCCACCCGTGAGGTCCCGATGTCCCAGTCCCCCACCCGCCGTCTGACCGTCGCCCAGGCGCTGGTGCGGTTCCTGTCCGTGCAGTACACCGAGCGCGACGGGGAGCGCCACCGGCTGATCGCCGGGACCTGGGGCATCTTCGGCCACGGCAATGTCGCGGGCCTCGGCCAGGCGCTCCTGGAGGCCGGCGAGGAGGCGATGCCGTTCCACCAGGGCCGCAACGAGCAGTCGATGGTGCACGCCGCCGTCGGGTACGCCCGCCAGCTGAACCGGCTCTCCGCGCAGGCGGTCACCACCTCCATCGGCCCCGGCGCCACCAACCTGGTCACCGGCGCGGCCCTCGCCACCATCAACCGGCTGCCCGTGCTGCTGCTCCCCGGCGACTACTTCGCCACCCGCACCGCCGACCCGCTGCTCCAGCAGCTGGAGCACCCGAGCGAGGCCGACGTCTCGGTCAACGACACCCTGCGCCCGGTCTCCCGCCTCTTCGACCGGATCACCCGTCCCGAGGCACTGATCCCGGCCGCCCTGAACGCCATGCGGGTCCTCGCCGACCCGGCCGACACCGGCGCGGTCACCCTCGCCCTCCCCCAGGACGTCCAGGCCGAGGCGTACGACTGGCCCGAGGAGTTCTTCGCCGAGCGCGTGTGGCGCGTACGGCGTCCCGTGCCCGACCCGGTGGAGCTGGCCCAGGCCGTGCGGGCGATCCGCGGCGCGCGGCGGCCGCTGATCGTCGCGGGCGGCGGCATCCACCACAGCGAGGCCGAACAGGCGCTCAGGGCGCTGGTCGACGCCACCGGCATCCCGGTCGCGTCCACCCAGGCCGGCAAGGGTTCGCTGCGCTTCGACCACCCGGGCGACCTCGGCGGCATCGGCCACACCGGCACGGCCGTCTGCGACGACATCGCCCGCACGGCCGACCTCGTCATCGGCGTCGGCACCCGCTACACCGACTTCACCACCGCCTCGAACACCCTCTTCCGTACCCCGGACGTCCGCTTCGTCAACCTCAACATCGCCGCGTTCGACGCGCACAAGCTCTCGGCACGGACGGTCGTCTGCGACGCGCGGGCCGGTCTCACGGCGCTCACCGAGGCACTGGAGGGCCACCGGGTGAGCGAGGCGTACGAGGCGGAGTACCGGGCCGGCAAGGAGCGCTGGGAGCAGGTGGTCGAGGCCGCCTACACCCCGGCCGACGAGCACGCCGTGCCCACCCAGACCCAGGTGCTCGGCGCCCTGGACGCGGTCGTCGGGGACGAGGACGTGGTCATCAACGCGGCCGGTTCGCTCCCCGGAGACCTGCACAAGCTCTGGCGGGCCCGCAGCCCGCGCCAGTACCACCTGGAGTACGGCTACTCCTGCATGGGCTACGAGATCCCCGCCGGGATCGGCGTCCAGCAGGCGGCGCCCGGCACGGCCGTCTGGTCGCTGGTCGGGGACGGCACCTACCTGATGATGCCGACGGAGATCGTCACGGCCGTCCAGGAGGGCCTGCCGGTCAACCTGGTCCTCCTCCAGAACCACGGCTACGCCTCCATCGGCGGCCTGTCCGAGTCGGTCGGCGGCGAGCGCTTCGGCACCGCGTACCGCTACCGCGCCGCCGACGGCACCTTCTCCGGCGCCCCGCTTCCGGTGGACCTCGCCGCCAACGCGGCCAGCCTCGGCATGGACGTCCTCCGCGCCAGGACGGTGAAGGAGCTGCGCGAGGCGCTCGCGACGGCCCGCGCCTCGGACCGGCCCACCTGTGTGTACGTGGAGACCGACCCGGCGCCCACCGCTCCGCCGGCGGAGGCATGGTGGGACGTACCGGTCGCCGAGACCGCCTCCCGTCCGGCGGCCGTCGAGGCGCGCGCGGCGTACGACCGCGAGGCGGCCGGCCGGCGACGTCACCTCTGACGCGGGCGCCGCGCGTCCGCGAGGGCCCCGCCGGGCGGGGCCCTCGGTGCCGCGTCCGGCCGGACTTCCGGCCCTCACCGCTCATGTCAGGACAATGCGATGACAGGGGTTCCTGTCATCCGGACGGACGGCTACTCTCATGGGCGTGACCAGCTCGAACACGGGGAGTACAGGGAGTCTCGGCCTCAGCGTCGACCGGAGCAGCCCGGTGCCGCTGTACTACCAGCTGGCCCGGCAGCTGGAGTCGGCGATCGAGCACGGCGCCCTCGGCCCCGGCAGCCTGCTCGGCAACGAGATCGAACTCGCGGGCCGGCTCGGCCTGTCCCGCCCGACCGTGCGGCAGGCCATCCAGTCGCTCGTCGACAAGGGCCTGCTCGTACGCCGCCGGGGTGTCGGCACGCAGGTGGTGCACAGCCAGGTGAAACGGCCGCTGGAGCTGAGCAGTCTCTACGACGACCTGGAGGCGGCCGGGCAGCGGCCCACGACCAGGGTGCTGCTGAGCGAGCTCCGGCCGGCCTCGGCCGAGGTGGCGGCGGCCCTGGGCCTCACCGAGGGCGACGAGGTGCACCTCGTCGAGCGGCTGCGCCTGACGCACGGCCAGCCGGTGGCGTACCTGGCCAACTTCGTCCCGGGCGGACTGCTGGACCTCGGCACCGACCGGCTGGAGTCGACGGGCCTGTACCAGATGATGCGCAACGCCGGCATCACCCTGCACAGCGCCCACCAGAGCGTCGGCGCCCGTCTCGCCACCGCCGAGGAGGCCGAGCGCCTCGGCGAGCCGGAGGGCGCCGCGCTCCTCACCATGCAGCGCACGGCGTACGACGACACCGGGCGCGCGGTGGAGTACGGCACCCATGTCTACCGAGCCTCGCGCTACTCCTTCGACTTCCAGCTCCTCGTCCGCAACTGACTTACAGGAAGCGGGAGTTCGGGTACGGGAGCGTTCCGGGGGCGGTGTCCGCCGCCGGGCTCAGAGGTGCACCCACGCCCCCGACGCCGCCGAGCGGCTCATCGCGTCCAGCGCGGTGGCGCTGTGCACGGCGTCGGCGAGGGTGGTGCCGTACGGGGTGCCCTCGGCGATCGAGCGCAGGAAGTTGTGCGCCTCCACGACCTTGAGGTCGTCGTAGCCCATGGCGTTGGCGGAGCCGGGCTGGAAGGCTCCGTACGCGCCGTGGCCGGGACCGACGAAGAGGGTGTGCACGGACTGGTCCTGGTAGGCGTCGCCGCTGCTGACGCCCAGCTCCCCCATGCGGCGGAAGTCCCAGAAGAGGGCGCCCTCGGTGCCGTGGATCTCGAAGCCGTAGTTGTTCTGCTCGCCGACGGAGACCCTGCACGCCTCCAGGACGCCCCGCGCGCCGGAGGCGAAGCGCAGGAGGCAGTTGACGTAGTCCTCGTTCTCCACCGGGCCGAGTTCGCCGCCCGCGGCGCGGCTGTGCCCGGCGGTGGCGCCGGTGGGCCGGGCCCGCTCGGGGACGAAGACGGCGGTGTCGGCGGTGAGGGAGGCGAGGTCGCCGAGCAGGAAGCGGGCCAGGTCCACGCCGTGCGAGGCGAGGTCGCCGAGGACGCCGCTGCCGCCGCGCTCCCGCTCGTACCGCCAGGTCAGGGCGCCTTCGGGGTGGGCGGCGTAGTCACTGAAGAGGCGGATGCGGATATGGGTGACCCTGCCGATCCGGCCGGCGGCGATCAGCTCGCGGGCGGCCTCCACCGCGGGCGCGTTGCGGTAGTTGAAGCCCACGGTGCCCTGGACGCCGGACCTGGCGGCGGCGTCGGCGACCGCGCGGGCGTCGGCGGCGGTGAGCCCGACGGGCTTCTCGATCCAGATGTGCTTGCCGGCCTCCGCCATGGCGACGCCGATCTCCCGGTGCAGGAAGTTCGGCGCGGTGATGCTGACCGCCCGGACGCGGGGATCGGCGGCCACCTCGCGCCAGTCCCGGGCGGTCGAGGCGAAGCCGAACTGCCGGGCGGCCTCCTCCGCGCGACCGGGCACCTCCTCGACGACGGTGACCAGCTCGGGCCTGAGGGACAGCTGCGGGAAGTGGTGGGCCACGCGGGCGTACGCCTGCGTGTGCACCCGCCCCATCCAGCCGAATCCCACCACGGCGACACCGAGCGCACTCACCATGACCACCCTCTTTTGGACCGTTCCAAACGCGTACGCCGCTCACACTGAGGGCAGGTTCCGGGACTGTCAAGCCCTTTGACACGGGCACGGCGCTGTGGAACGGTCCAGGCCATGAGACCCGGACCCGCGAACCCGACGATCCGCGACGTCGCCGAGCGGGCCGGTGTGTCCAAGTCCCTGGTCTCGCTGGTGCTGCGCGGCTCGGAGCAGGTGCGCGAGGAGAAGCGGCAGGCCGTGCTGGCCGCCGTGGACGAGCTGGGCTACCGCCCGAACGCCGCCGCGCGCAGCCTGAGCGAGCGCCGCACCCGCACGGTCGGCGTCCTCCTCAACGACATGCGCAACCCCTGGTTCGTGGAGCTGCTGGACGGCCTCAACTCCCGTCTGCACGACAACGGTCTGCGCATGCTGCTGGCCGACGGCCATCTCAACCGCCGGCTCGGCGAGGACCTCACCCGCACCTTCACCGAGCTGCGGGTCGACGGGCTGATCGCGGTCGGCACCCTGCCCCCGTCCGAGGCCCTGCGCACGGCGGCCGGGCTCGTCCCGACCGTGGTGGCGGGCGCCCGGGAGCCCACGCTGCCCCGGGTGGACGTCGTCGCGGGCGACGACCAGCTCGGCGCCCGTCTCGCCACCGAGCACCTCATCGGCCTCGGGCACCGGCGCATCGCCCATATCGCCGGGGACGGCGTGGTCGGCGCGCTGCGCCGCCGCAGCTTCGAGACGGTGATGCGCGAGCACGGACTGGGCGGTCTCGCGTCCGTCGAGCGCGGCGATCTGACCGAGGAGGGCGGCTACCGCGCCACGGTCCGGCTGCTCGGCACCGCCGAACGCCCCACCGCCGTCGTGGCGTTCAACGACATGGCCTGCGTGGGCGCCCTCTCCGCCGCCGAGGAACTGGGCCTGAGGGTGCCGCGCGACCTCTCCCTCGTCGGCTACGACAACACCTACGTCGCCCGCCTGCGCCACCTCTGGCTCACGACCGTGGACAACGCCAGCCACGACGTGGGCCGGGCGGCCGCCCAGTGCCTCCTCGACCGCATCGCCGACCCGACGCGCGCCGGCCGGCTGGTCCTGACCACACCGACCCTGGAGGTACGCGGCACCACGGGCCCGCCGGCCGGTCACTGAGGCGTCGGCCTCTCCCGCGTCGAGGGGAGCGGGCCCTGCTGCCGGGCGTCGGAGGCACGCCCGTCAGCGCTGCCCCTGCCGGTCCTCACTGCCGAGGATCTCCCGGAGCTGTGCGGCGTAGGCCCGGGGGTGGGTGGTGTTCCCGTTGTGGCCGCCGGGCAGGAACCGCGGTTCGCGGCCCAGCAGTTCGGCCAGGGCCGTCGCGGCCCGGTGGTCGAAGACGGTGTGCGGGGTGGTGCGTCCGACGGCGGGCACGATGCGGGTGCCGGTGTCCTTCAGGGCGGTGGTGTCGAGCGTGTCGTGCAGGACCGCGGTGAAGTCGTGCCGGATGAAGTGGTCGAAGTTGGCCAGGCGCAGGGCGTTCATCGGCTGGGGCGTCAGATCGGGTTCCCTGTCCGTGGAGGCGGGGTCGATGCCGAGAGTCCTGGCGATCTCCGGGAGTGCGGCGGCCAGGCCCTCGCGGAGATAGAGCTCCTGCAGCGCGGCGAGTTCGCGCTCGTGGTGGGCGCGCTCGCCGTCCGGCAACAGGCGCGGGGCGACGGGCTCATGGGCGATGAGGGTGCGGATCCGGCCGGGATACCGGACGGCCACGTGCATGCCGATGACGGCTCCGAGGCTGCAGCCGAGCATGAGGGCCGGCGTGTCCGTGAGCGAGGCCAGCAGGCGCTGGACGTCGTCGGCATGCTCGGCGAGGGTCGCGCCGCACCCGGGGGCGGCGAGGTGGCTGCGGGACAGTCCCCGGCGGTCGTAGGTGACCACGGTGTAGGAGTCGGTGAGACGGCCGACGAGGTCGGTGCTGCGGTCGGCGTCGCCCTCTCCGCTCTGCGAGATCAGCAACAGCGGTCCCGTGCCCCGGACCTGGTAGTGCAGAGCCGCGCCGGGAACGGCGAGTGCGCCGGTGGTGTCGAGCATGGTGTCTCCCCCTTGTGCACGGCGGGCTCTCCGTCGTGCCTGACAGCACCGTAATCCATCGAATTAGATACATCAATATCGATGCATCTAATTCGAAGTATGTTGGGGGCATGAACGGAGTCGAGCTGTTCCTGCTGGGACGCGCCCTGATGAAGATCGGTGAGGGCGCTCTGCCGGAGCCTCCGGGCGGCGCCGGCCGGTATGCCGGCAGCGCCCGGGTGGTGCTGGCCGTCGCCGGCGACATCACCGCCCACCCCGACTCCGCCGTCGGGGAGATCGCGGCCCGTACCGGTCTGCCGCAGAGCCAGGTGTCGTCGGCCGTCGCCCGGCTCAAGGAAGCCGGGGCGGTGCACACCGCCCCGGATCCCGCCGACCGGCGCCGGGTGCTGGTGCGTCAGGCCGCCGGGGTGTCCGACCGGGTCGCGCAGGTGCGCGCCGCCGGCATCGACGAGGCTCTCACCCTCGCGCTGGGGTCCGATGACCCGCAGCGGCTGCGGGAGGTCTCGGACGCCCTGGACGTCCTCGCCCGGAATCTTCTGCCACAGCCGGGGACCACGGAGTCCGACCGCCCGGACACCGCCCCTCCGCCGGGGTAGGGCCGTTGCCTCGTCCTGCCGGCTCTTCCCGCCCTCGGTCCGTACGCGCTCGCCCCTTCCTCACGCGCCCCCGGAGGGCCGCGCCCCCGCGGCCAGCAGCAGGGCCGCCGTCTCGGGGTGGGGACCGGCAGTCGCCCAGTCGAGCGGGGTGCGGCCCGTGCCGTGGTCCTCGCGGAGGCCGGGGTCGGCGCCGTGGTCGAGGAGCGCCCGCACCGTCTCGGTGTGTCCCCAGCACGCGGCCCCGCACAGCGGCGTGCCCTCCGTGCCGCGTCCGCTCTCGGTGTCGGGCAGGGCCCCGGCCGCGAGCAGGACGCGCACCGTGTCCGCGGCTCCGTGCACGGAGGCCGCGTACAGGGGTGTCGTCCCCTCGGCGTCGGTCGTCTCGGCCGGGGCCCCGGCCCGCAGCAGCGCGCGGACCCGTGCCGTGTCCCCGACCATCGCGGCCGAGACCAGACGTACGGACCACTTCTTGCGCTGGCGCCTGTTCACCCTGCGCTCCCCCTGCCGCCGACGTGCGAGTGCGTCAGCCCATCACACGCCCGGCCGGGAGGCGACCTCTTTTCCGCGGAGGTCGACGGCGGTGAGTGCCAGCGCCAGCGGGCCCGGCACGAGGAGGGCGAGCGGCAGCAGCATCCAGGCGCTCAGCGCCGCCGTGGCCACGGCCAGCACGACCAGTGCGCTGCCGCCCGGATCACGGACCGTGTCCCGGGCCGCCGCCCGCAGCGCCGCCGGCCAGTCGTCGACCGACTCCGGGCGTGCGCAGGCGCGCAGGCCGGCCACGGCGGCGCCCGCGCCGACAGCGGCGGCGAGGAAGGCGAAGGCCCGTCCGCCCGGGAGTCCGGCGGCCGCCAGGGCCAGGTCGGCGAGGACGAGGGCCAGACCGGTCAGGGCCACGAGTCCGGCGGCGAGGTCACCCGGGCGCAGGCGCCGCCGCAGGGCCACGAGAAAGCGGCCGGCCGTGACCGGACGGTCCTCCCGTACGCCCCGCAGCAGCGCGCAGGCCGTGGAGAGCGCGGCGGGCAGGGTCACCAGGGGGAGGCTCACCACCGCCACCGCGATCCCGATGCTCAGCACGTCCGCGAACAGTGTCATCCGGGGGCCGAAGATCTCGCCCGCCTCCCGTTCCCCGCCGGTGCGCACACCGCTCACCCCTATCCCTTGATCCCGGAGTTGGCCATGCCCTCCACCAGGAACCGCTGGAACGCCAGGAAGAACAGCACGATCGGCAGGAGGGCGATCACCGACATGGCGAACATCGGGCCGAACGCCGAGGTGCTGGAGGCGTCGACGAAGGACCGCAGCGCGAGGGTCAGGGTGAACTTCTCGGGCGAGAACAGATAGATGAGCTGGGTGAAGAAGTCGTTCCAGGTCCAGATGAAGGTGAAGATCGCGGTGGTGATCAGAGCGGGCCGGGTGAGGGGCAGGATCACCAAGAAGAAGCTGCGGAACGGTCCGCATCCGTCGATGCGCGCCGCCTCCTCCAGTTCCCTGGGCAGGCCCCGCATGAACTGCACGATGAGGAAGACGAAGAACGCCTCCGTCGCGAGGAACTTCGGCAGGATCAGCGGCCAGTAGGTGTTCACCATGCCGAGCTGGTTGAAGATGATGTACTGCGGGATCAGGACGGCGTGGTGCGGCAGCATGATCGTCGCGATCATGAAGGCGAAGAGCGGGCCGCGGAAGCGGAACCGCAGGCGGGCGAACGCGTACGCCGCCAGGGAGCAGGACAGGACGTTCCCGACGACCGCGCCGCCGGCGATCAGCAGGGAGTTGCCGAGCAGCCTGCCCACCGACACGTCGTTGACCCCGTCCAGCGTGGTCGTGTAGTTGGACCACTCCAGCCGGCTCGGCAGCAGGTCGAGGCTGGCGATGACCTCGTTCGCGGGCTTGAGGGAGGTCGCGAGGAGCCAGGCCAGCGGGTACAGCATCACCAGCAGCGCGGCGGCGCAGCCGAGGTGCAGCGCCACACGTCGCCGGTCGAGAGGCTTGCGCGGGGCGGGGGTTGCGGGCGTGGTGGTGGTCATCGGTCCCCCTCGGAGGCGTAGAAGACCCAGGAGCGGGACGTACGGAACAGGATCGCGGTGACCGCGCCGATGGCGATGAGCAGGACCCAGGCCATGGCGGAGGCGTAGCCCATGTGGGAGGCGACGAAGCCCCGGTCGTAGAGGTAGAGGGTGTAGAAGAGGGTGGAGTCGGCGGGGCCGCCCTTGCCGGCGCTGACCGCGAAGGCCGGGGTGAAGACCTGGAAGGACTGGATGGTCTGCAGGACCAGGTTGAAGAAGATCACCGGTGACAGCATCGGCACCGTGATCGACAGGAAGCGGCGCCAGGCACCCGCGCCGTCCACCTCGGCCGCCTCGTACAACTCCCCCGGGATCTGCTGGAGTCCGGCGAGGAAGATGACCATCGGGGCCCCGAACTGCCAGACGGTGAGCAGGGCCACCGCGAGCAGCGCCCAGCCGGGGCGGTTGACCCAGCCGCCGGTGCCGAGGAGGTGGTCCACCGTGCCGCCGTCGTTGAAGATCGCCCGCCACACCAGGGCGACGGACATGGACGCGCCGAGGAGTGAGGGGGCGTAGAACGCGGAGCGGTAGAAGGCCCGGCCGCGCTTCATGTTCTTCAGGGCGAGGGCCACCAGGAGGGCGAGGGCCAGTTGGAGCGGTACCGCGATGACGACGTACAGCAGGGTCGTCGCCACCGAACGCCAGTAGCGGGGGTCCTCGGTGAACATCTGGGTGTAGTTGCGCAGGCCCACCCAGCTGGGGGCGTTGAACAGGTCGTAGTCGGTGAAGGACAGGTAGAGCGAGACGGCCATCGGGAGCAGGGTGAGGACGGTGGCGCCGAGGACCCAGGGCGAGAGGAACACCCAGGCCGCGCCCTCGCGGCGGCGGCGCCGGGCGGGCGGGTCCGGCTGCGGAACTCCGGTGCCGCGTACGGTGGTCGGCAGGTGTGTGGTGGTCATGACCTCAGCTCCGCCTTCGCCTCGGTGACGTAGTTCTCGGCGGCCTCGCGAGGGGACATCCGCTCGTAGGAGACCTGGTCGTAGTCGCGCTGGAAGGTGGTCTGCAGGGCGCTGTCGCCCGAGGGGGGCGCCTGGGGCGGCGGGTCGAGCTTCCCTTCGACGGTGGCCTGGTACTCGTAGATCGTCTTGTCGAAGTCCTCGAGTCCGGCCGCGATGTCCTCGCGGATCGACTCGTTGACGGGGATGCCCCGGGTGGCGCCGAGGATCTTCGCGGCCGCGTCGTCGTTGAGCAGGAAGTCGACGAGCCGGGCGGACTCCTTGGGGTGGCCGGAGTCGGCGGCCACGCCCATGAACATGGAGGGCTTGAAGTACTGGCCGGGGGTGCCGTCCTCGCCGCCCGGCATCGGGGCGAGCGAGATCCCGGTGGGGACGAGGGCGAGGTAACCGCTCGCGGGGGCGTCCCAGTTGACGTCCGAGGCGGCCCTGCCCCGGCCGAGCGGGGTGTTCTCGACCGTGCCGTCGAGCTGGGTGGTCTGCTCGGCGGGTGAGACGGCGCCCTCGCGGCGGAGCCGGTCGGTGAAGGTCCACCATCGGGTGAGGTCGCCGGCGTCGAAGCCGAGCCGGCGGTCGTCGGTGTAGAGGGACTTGCCCTGTCCGCGCAGCCAGATCTCGAAGGCGTCCTCGCTCTGCCCGGGGTCGGTGCCGCCGGGCTCCCCGGTCTTCTCGGCGACCGTCCGCATGGCCTCGGCCCATTCGCTCCAGGTCCAGCCCGTGCGGGGCGGCTCCAGGCCCGCCGCCTTCCACTTCGCGGTGTCGTAGACCATCGTCTCGGTGCCGCGCCCCTGCGGGACCGCGTACTGTCTGCCGTCCACCGTGCCGGTGGCGAGGAGCCCCGGCTCGAACTCGCCGGTGTCCAGGGCCGATCGCTGCTCCGCGAGGTCGAGGAGCACACCGCCGGAGGCGTACTGGTCGATCATCCGGTAGTCGAGCTGCATCACGTCGGGCGCGTCGCCGCCGGCGGCCTGGGTGGCGAGCTTCTGCTTGTAGGCGTCGTAGCCGGCGAAGGATGTCTGGACGTCGATCCCTGGGTTCCGCTTCTCGAAGAGGTCGACGGCCGCCTGGGTTCTCGCCGCGCGGTCCGGGTTGCCCCACCAGGTGTAGCGCAGGACGACACCGTCGCCGACGCTGCCCGACCCGTCCGCCGCGGAACAGCCGGTCAGCAGCGCGCAGAGCGCCAACGCGGTGGCCGCCGCACGGGGTTTCCAGGACTTCCTCGTCCTGTTTCGGGGCATGAGTGGGTCACCTCTCTCACTAGAAAGCGCTTCCACCCCCCGGTACGACCCTAGGGAAGGTCCGGATGTCAGAACAAGACCCCTGCACCACCTCCGTGCCCCGCCGCCGTGTCGCCGTGGTGGGGCTCGGTGCCCGTGCGCGGATGTTCACCGAGGCGCTGACCGGACCGTTCGCCGGGCGGACCGACCTGGTGGGTCTCTGCGACACCAACGCCCACCGCGTCGCCGTGCACAACTCCTGGATCGCGGCCGACCACCCCGGCCGCGCGCCCGTCCCGGCGTACGGGGCCGAGGACTTCGAGGAGATGCTGCGGCGCGAGCGCGTGGACCTCGTCGTGGTGTGCTCCGTGGACCGGACCCACGACCACTACATCGTGCGCGCGCTGGAGGCGGGCTGCGACGTCGTCACCGAGAAGCCGATGACGACCGACGCCGACCGTGCCCGCCGCATCCTCCACGCCCGGCACCGGACCGGCCGCGAGGTGCGCGTCGCCTTCAACTACCGCTACAACCCGGTGCACTCGGCCGTACGGGAACTGATCGCGGGCGGCGCGATCGGCGAGATCGGCTCGGTGCACTTCGAGTGGCTGCTGGACCTGCGGCACGGCGCCGACTACTTCCGCCGCTGGCACCGCGACAGGGCGAACTCCGGCGGCCTGCTCGTCCACAAGTCGACCCATCACTTCGACCTGGTCAACTGGTGGCTCGGCACCCGCCCCGACACCGTCTTCGCCCAGGGCGGCCTCTTCTTCTACGGCCCCGAGGCCGGCCGTCGCCGGGGCCTCGCCCGGGACTACACCCGCGCCCACGGCTCCCCGGCCGCCGAGACCGACCCCTTCGCCCTCCACCTGCGGGACTCCCCCGTCCTCACCTCCCTCTACCTGGACGCCGAGCGGGAGGACGGCTACCACCGCGACCGGAACGTCTTCGCCCCCGGCGTGAGCATCGAGGACGACATGGCGGTCCTCGTCCGCTACGACTCCGGCGCCACCCTGACCTACCACCTGACGGCGTACTCCCCCTGGGAGGGCTACCGCGTCGCGTTCAACGGCAGCGAGGGCCGCCTCGAACTGCTGGTGGAGGAGTCCGCCTGGACCCGCCCCGGCGTCCGCGGGCCCGGCGCGGGCCCGGTCCTGCACGGTGCCGAGGCCGACGAGGAGACCGGCCGGACCGAACTGCTGGTCCGCCGCTTCTGGGAGCCGCCGCGCGAGGTGAGGACGGCCGTCGACGAGGGCGGGCACGGCGGTGGCGACGTCCGCATGCTGGCCGACCTGTTCGGGGAGCGCGCACCGGACGCGCTGGGGCGGGCGGCCGACGCGGTGGACGGCGCGCGCTCGCTGGTGACGGGGCTGGCGGCGAACCGGTCGCTGGAGACCGGGGTGCCGGTGGCGGCGCGGGAGGTGCTGGACGTCTGAACCGCCGCCCGGTCCGCGTCCGGGCGGTCCGGTGGCGGGGGCGTCCGGTGGCGGGGCCGGAGCGGGTGTCCCCGGGGGTCAGCGGAAGTCCTCGGAGCTTCACCAGACGAGGTCGAGGCGTTCCGGGGCGCGGTGGATCAACGTCGTTCGCATGGTGATCCGTTGGTCCTCCGCGAGGCGGAGGCCCGGCAAGCGGCTCGTCAACAGCCTCAGGGTGATGCGCAGTTGTTCACGGGCGAGCTGTGAGCCCGGGCACGCGTGGGCGCCGAGGCCGAAGGAGAGGTGGCGGCCGGCGGCGGGCCGGGTGATGTCGAAGTCGTCGGGGCGCGGGTGGCGTGAGCCGTCCCGGTTGGCGCTGCCGAAGGCCAGGAACACCGGTGTCCCGGCCGGGAGTTCGGTGCCCGAGAGGGTGACCGGCCGGGTGGTGACACGGCGGAAGCCCTGCAACGCGGTGTCGTGACGGGCGGCTTCCTCGACGGCGGCCGGGATGCGCTCCGGCTCGGCGCACAGCAGCTCCCACTGCCGGCGGTCGCGCAGCAGGTGCAGCAGGGTCGTCCCGATGAGAGCGGTCGTGGTCAGATGCCCGGCGATCAGCAGGTTCTGCGGATGGGAGACGACCTGGTGGCGGTGGTCGAGCGTCAGCTCACTGGCGTCGGTGGCGGAGGAAGTGGCGGTGGCGTTGGCGGCGTCGGTCCCATGACCGACGACGGACCTGATGAGTTCGGTGCCCAGATCCTCGCGGGGGTCGGCGTGCCGGGCCCGTACGAACGCGTCGAGGCGGTGGGCGGCGGCGACCACGTCTTCGGCCGCCGCGATCTGCTCGGCCTCCGTCATGGGCCGGAACAGCAGCCGTTCGGCCCGGTGACCGGCGCGGACCAGCGCCGGGACGTCCTCCGGTTCGAAGCCGACGAGGCGTCCGACGACCTCACCGGGAAGGCGGCCCGCATAGGCGGACATCAGCTCGACCCGCCCGCCCTCGACGAAGCCGTCGATCAGGGCCGCGGCCCGCTCCTCGGCGTACGGGAGGACCGCGGCGACCCTCGCCGGTGACAGCCCGCGCACGAGGGGGGCCCGCAACTCCTGGTGCAGGGTGCCGTCGGCGGTGACGACGACGGGGCGGCCGCCGAACCCGCCGCCGAGCACGGCGAGCGCGGCGGGGGCGGGCATGACGTCGGGGCGCAGCGCGTTGGCCGACGAGAAGTCCTCCGGGCGCCGCAGCACCTCCCGTACGTCGGCGTCCCGCGCCACCAGCCAGGAGTCCAGCTCGGGGACGTACGTCAGCCCCTCCGCCGCCCTGGCCCGCGCGTAGTGCGGATACGGATCGCGCTGCAACTCGTCGAGCCTGCCGTGCAGTTCAGCATCCACGGGAGCACCTTCCGGCCGGGGCGGACGTGCGGTCGCGCCTCATGGTGCCGTACGGCGGGGGCCGTCGGTAGGGCTCCGCGCCGGACCGGCCGTGCGGGTCGCACGGGGTCGGGCCGGACCCGGGCACCTACGATCACCTCGTGGTTCTCTTCCTCCTGGAACGCCTCCCCCCGCTCCCCGCGGACCGCGCCTGGCGGCGTCTCACCGACTGGCCCCGGCACGCCGGTGTCGTCCCGCTGACCCGCGTCACCGTCCGCACACCTCCCCCGAACGGGGTGGGCACGGTCTTCGTGGCCCGCAGCGGCCTCGGCCCGCTCGCCTTCGACGACCCGATGGAGGTCACGGTCTGGCAGCCGCCGGAGGGAGAGGCGCCCGGGCACTGCCGTCTGGTCAAGCACGGTTCGTTCGTCACCGGGTGGGCCGAGATCGAGGTCCACCCGCACGACGCCGGAACGTCCCGTGTGGTCTGGCGGGAGGACCTCCGGGTGCGCGGGCTGCCGGGCTTCCTCGACCGGCCGCTGTCGCTCGTGGCGCGACGGACGTTCGGCCGGGCGGTGGACGCACTGCTCGCACCCGACGGCCGACCGCCGGGCTGAGTCCCCCACCCGGGCGTTCCCCCGACGGCGTCACCGATCCCGCCCTCGACGTGCACCGCGGACAGAGCGGCGGTCAGGGCGTGCCCGGGTCGCCGTTGCGGGCGGCGGCCAGGCCGTCGCGGCGGTCGCGGTCGCCGTCGCCCGTGGTGCTGAGGAGGGTGTCGCAGATCTCGCGGAGCTTGTCGGTGGCCTGCTTGGAGAACAGGCCGCAGAGCCCGGCGATGCCGGAGAAGCCGTACGGGTTGGTGGCGCCGGCGCCGGAGCTGCCGGCGAAGAGGCCGCCGCGCAGCAGCAGGTAGACGAGGAGCGCGAGGGCCACGCCGATGCCGGCGCGCAGGAGGTACCACCACAGCCAGCTCGCGTAGAGCCGCCGGTTGCCGACGTAGGTCGCGAAGGAGGTGGCCGCGTGGACGAAGCTGCCGAGCGCGCTGCACACGACCACGGCGAGCAGCATCGCGGTGTCGGCGGTCAGGGACCAGTCGCCGAGGCCGAAGGGCGACCAGCGCGCGGTGGCCGTCGGTTCCGCCCCGGGTTCGACCGTCGCGAGCACCACGGGCCAGAGCGTCACCAGGGCCCCGCAGACGAAGACGACGTCGGCGAGGAGGAAGAGGCCGAGCAGGGCGGTCGAGGGGGTGGACAGCCGCCGGTCGGCGGCGGAGGCGTTCGAGCCTGCGGAGCCGCCGGGGGCGTGCTCGCCCTCCGGGCCGGGGGCGCGGTCCTCGGCGCGGTCGCCCGAGGGGGTGCCCCTGCCGTTTTCGCGTCCGTTCCGGCCACCGTCCTCGTTCCCGGCGTCACGTCCGCTGTCGTCCGTGCCCGCGGCCGGGCGCCCGTCGTCGTTCGCCGTACTCAACTGACCGCCCCCGTAGCGCTGTTGTCCTGGAACAACGGTCCGCCCTCTCCCTGCGGGGGTCAAGTCGCGGGCATCGGTTCGGGTCGGCCTCAGGAGACCCGCAGGCTCGGCAGCGGTGTGACACCGGGCGAACGCTCAAGGGAACCGTCGTGGTGGATCGGGGTGTGCGCGCCGGTCAGGGGGACGCCGCTGCCGCCGCGCCGGGCGGCGACGATCTCGGCGGCGATGGACAGGGCCGTCTCCTCCGGGGTGCGGGCCCCGAGGTCGAGGCCGATCGGGGACCGGAGCCGGGCCAACTCCCTTTCGGTGACGCCTGCTTGGCGGAGCCGCTCGTTGCGGTCGAGGTGGGTGCGGCGGGAGCCCATCGCGCCGACGTAGGCGACGGGGAGCCGCAGGGCGCGTTGGAGGAGCGGGATGTCGAACTTGGCGTCGTGGGTGAGGACGCACAGGACCGTACGGGCGTCGACGGTCGTCCGCTCCAGATAGCGGTGGGGCCAGTCGACGACGATCTCGTCCGCCTCCGGGAAACGGTCGCGGGTCGCGAACACGGGGCGGGCGTCGCAGACGGTGACGTGATGGCCGAGGAACTTGCCGACGCGGACCAGCGCCGACGCGAAGTCGATCGCGCCGAAGACGATCATCCGGGGCGGCGGGACGGACGACTCGACGAGGACGGTGAGCGGTGCTCCGCACCGTGAGCCCCGCTCCCCGATCTCCAGGGTGCCCGTGCGACCGGTGTCGAGCAGCGCACGGGCCTCGGCGGCCACGGTGCGGTCCAGTTCGGGATGGGCGCCGTAGCCGCCGACGTACGAGCCGTCCGGGCGGACCAGCAGGGCGCGGCCCCGCAGATCCGCCGGGCCGGAGACGATCCGGGCCAGCGCCGCCGCCTCCCCGCCCGCGGCGGCACGGAGCGCGGCGGCGACCACCGGACGGACCGGGTCGCGGGTCCGCACCGGGGTGACGAGGATGTCGATGACGCCGCCGCAGGTCAGGCCGACCGCGAACGCGTCCTCGTCGCTGTAGCCGAAGCGTTCGAGCACCGGTTCGCCGTCCGTCAGCGCCTGCCGGCACAGGTCGTAGACGGCACCCTCCACACAGCCGCCGGAGACCGAGCCGATCGCCGTGCCCTCGGCGTCCACCGCGAGGGCGGCACCCGGCTGCCGGGGTGCGCTGCCGCCGACGGCCACCACGGTGGCCACGGCGAAGTCGCGCCCCTGCCCGACCCACCGGTGCAGTTCTTCGGCGATGTCCAGCATGTTCGGTCTCCTTGCAGCAACGGGTCCGCGGACGGTACTCGGCGCCGGGCGCCTAGCGCACGCCCAGCCAGCTCTCGATCGGATGGAGGGCGAAGAAGACGAGGAAGACCGCCGTGAGGCCCCACATGAACGCGCCGACCTCCCGCGCCCGGCCCTGGGCCAGTTTGACGGCGGCGTAGGAGACGACTCCGGCGGCGACGCCCGCGGTGATGGAGTACGTGAACGGCATGATCACGACGGTCAGGAAGACCGGTACCGCAGTGGCCCGGTCCGACCAGTCGATGTGCCGGGCGTTCGTCATCATCATCGCGCCGATGACGACGAGGGCGGCGGCCGCGACCTCGCCGGGCACGATCGCCGTGAGCGGGGTGAGGAACAGGCAGGCCGCGAAGAACAGGCCGGTGACGACCGAGGAGAGCCCCGTGCGCGCGCCCTCGCCGACGCCGGTCGCCGACTCGACGAAGACGGTCTGGCCCGAGCCGCCGGCCACACCGCCGATCGCACCGCCGGCGCCGTCGATGAACAGCGCCCTGGACAGACCCGGCATCCGGCCCCTGTCGTCGGCGAGCCCCGCCTCGGTCCCCACCCCGATGATGGTGGCCATGGCGTCGAAGAACCCGGCGAGCACGAGGGTGAAGACGATCATGCCGACCGTCATGGCGCCGACGTCCCCCCAGCCGCCGAACTCGACGTGCCCGAACAGTGAGAAGTCCGGCATCGAGATCGCGCCGCCGCGCAACTCCGGTGCGCCGCCCGCCCATTGCTTCGGGTCGATGACGTCGAGGGCGTTGAGGACGACGGCGAGGACCGTACCGCCGACGATGCCGAGCAGGATCGCGCCGGGAACGCCACGGGCCTGGAGCATGAAGATCGCGAGGAGGGTGACGGCGAAGAGCAGGACCGGCCAGCCCGCGAGTTCGCCCGCGGGGCCGAGGCTGACCGGGGTCGCCTCGCCCTGGTGGATAAAGCCGGCCTTGTAGAAGCCGATCAGGGCGACGAAGAGGCCGATACCCATGGTGATGGCATGCTTCAGTGCCAGCGGGATGGCGTTCATGATCAGTTCGCGGAGGCCGGTGACGACCAGGAGCATGATGATCACGCCGTAGATCACGCACATGCCCATCGCCTGCGGCCAGGTCATCCGGGGGACGACCTGCGAGGCGATGACACCGGAGACGGAGAGGCCGGCGGCCAGGGCGAGCGGGACCCGGCCGACGAAGCCCATGAGGAGGGTGGTGACGGCCGCCGCGAGCGCGGTCGCCGTGATCAGGGCCTGCTGGCCGAGAGTGGCGCCCGTGGCGTCCGGGCCGGAGAGGATGAGCGGGTTGAGCAGGAGGATGTACGCCATCGCCATGAAGGTGGTGACGCCGCCGCGGATCTCCCGGGCGACGGTGGACCCTCGGTGGGTGATGTGGAAGTACCGGTCGAGGCGGGACCGGGCGGCCGGACCGGCGCTGCCGTCGGCGGCCGTCCTCGGCTGGAGCGACTGTTGGGCCATGGGGCGTTCTCCCAAGATTCACAGGGACCCGGCCGTTGCGCTGGGCTTCGGCGGGATTTGGGATGGTGCCCGACCCGGGGGACGGCCCGAGACGGTGGGGTGTGCGGGTGGGTTGCGTGGTCGGGTGCGGGTGGGTGGGGGCTGGACGCGCAGTTCCCCGCGCCCCTGAAAAGCAGGGGCTGGTCTTTTAGGGGCGCGGGGAACTGCGCGAGAAGCCCCACCGGGCCCGCGGTCGCCAAAGTTCCCGCACCCCCGAGCTCATACGCGCCCGGCGGCAACGACTACGCCGTGCCGGTCAGATGCTCCGGCCGCACCGGCGTCCGGTTCAACTCCAGCCCCGTCGCGGAGCGGATCGCCGCGAGGACGGCCGGCGTGGACGACAGGGTCGGGGCCTCGCCGACCCCCCGCAGCCCGTACGGCGCGTGGTCGTCGGCGAGTTCGAGCACGTCGACGGGGATGGTCGGCGTGTCGAGGATCGTGGGAATGAGGTAGTCCGTGAAGGACGGGTTGCGCACCTTCGCGGTCTTCGGGTCGACGATGATCTCCTCCATCACCGCGATGCCGAGCCCCTGCGTCGTACCGCCCTGGATCTGGCCCACCACGGAGAGCGGGTTGAGCGCCTTGCCGACGTCCTGGGCGCAGGCCAGTTCGACGACCTTGACCATGCCCAGCTCGGTGTCGACCTCGACGACCGCGCGGTGGGCGGCGAAGGAGTACTGGACGTGGCCGAACCCCTGCCCGGTGCGCAGGTCGAAGGGTTCGGTCGGCCGGTGCCGCCACTCCGCCTCCACCTCGACGGCCTCGTCACCGAGGACGTCCACGAGGTCGGCCAGCACCTCACCGCCGTCGGTGACGACCTTGCCGCCCTCCAGCACCAACTCGGCCGTGGCCCAGGCCGGGTGGAAGGAACCGAACCTGCGGCGCCCCAGCTCCAGCACCTTCTCCCGCACCAGCTCGCAGCTGTTGCGCACCGCGCCGCCCGTGACGTACGTCTGCCGGGACGCGGAGGTCGAGCCCGCCGAACCCACCTGGGTGTCGGCGGGGTTGATCGTCACCCGGGCGACGCCCAGTTCCGTGCGGGCGATCTGCGCGTGGACGGTGATGCCGCCCTGGCCGACCTCCGCCATGGCCGTGTGGACGGTGGCGACGGCTTCGCCGCCGACCACCTCCATCCGGACGCGGGCGGTGGAGTAGTCGTCGAAGCCCTCGGAGAAGCCGACGTTCTTGATGCCGACGGCGTAGCCGACGCCCCGGACGACCCCTTCGCCGTGTGTGGTGTTGGACAGGCCGCCCGGCAGCTGCCGTACGTCCGCGGCCTCGCCCGCCGTGAGCCACTGCTGCTCCGGCGGCAGGGGCATCGCCTTGACGCGGCGCAGGAGTTCGGCGACCGGCGCCGGGGAGTCCACCGGCTGGCCGGTCGGCAGGAGGGTGCCCTGCTCCATGGCGTTGATCTGCCGCAGCTCCACCGGGTCCATGCCGAGCTTCGCCGCCAGCTTGTCCATCTGCGCCTCGTAGGCGAAGCACGCCTGGACCGCGCCGAAGCCGCGCATCGCGCCGCAGGGCGGGTTGTTGGTGTAGAGGGCGATCGCCTCGATCTCGACGTCGTCGATCACGTACGGGCCCGCGCCGAGGGAGGCCGCGTTGCCGACGACGGCCGGGGAGGCGGAGGCGTAGGCGCCGCCGTCGAGGACGATGCGGGCCTTGAGGTGCGTGAGCCTGCCGTCGCGCGTGGCCCCGTGCTCGTAGTGCAGCTTGGCGGGGTGGCGGTGGACGTGCCCGAAGAAGGACTCGAAACGGTTGTAGACGATCTTCACGGGCTTGCCGGTGCGCAGGGCCAGCAGACAGGCGTGGATCTGCATCGACAGGTCCTCGCGGCCGCCGAAGGCTCCGCCGACCCCGGCCAGGGTCATGCGGACCTTGTCCTCGGGCAGGCCGAGGACGGGCGCGATCTGGCGCAGGTCGGAGTGGAGCCACTGGGTGGCGATGTAGAGGTCGACTCCGCCGTCCTCGGCGGGCACGGCGAGTCCGGACTCGGGGCCGAGGAACGCCTGGTCCTGCATGCCGAAGACGTACTCGCCCTCGACGATCACGTCCGCCCGCTTCCGGGCCGCCGCCACGTCGCCGCGGACGATCGGCTGGCGGTGGACGATGTTCGGGTGGGCGACGTGCGCGACATGGTGGTCGGAGCGGCCCTCGTGGACGAGGACGGCGTCCGGCGCCGTCGCGGAGGCCTCGTCGGTGACGACCGGCAGTTCGCGGTACTCCACCTTGATCTTGGCGGCGGCGCGGCGCGCGGTCTCCGGGTGGTCGGCGGCGACGATCGCGACGGGTTCACCGTGGTGGCGGACCTTGCCGTGCGCGAGGACCGGGGTGTCCTGGATCTCCAGGCCGTAGTTCCTGACGTCGGTCGGCAGGTCGTCGTAGGTCATGACGGCGTACACGCCGGGGGTGGCGAGGGCCTCGGCCGTGTCGATGGAGACGATCTCGGCGTGGGCGACCGTGGAGCGCAGGATCTGGCCCCAGAGCATGTCCTCGTGCCACATGTCGGAGGAGTACGCGAACTCGCCGGTGACCTTGAGGGTGCCGTCCGGGCGGAGCGTGGACTCGCCGATGCCGCCCTTGGTGCGGGAGCCCTGCGTGAGGTGGACGGGCAGGCCGGTGGTTCCCATGGTCAGACCCCTTCGGACTGCCGGGCGGCGGCCAGACGGACCGCGTCCATGATCTTCTCGTAGCCGGTGCAGCGGCACAGGTTGCCCGACAGCGCCTCGCGGATGTCCGCGTCGCTGGGGTTCGGGGTGCGCTCCAGCATCTCGTCGGCGGCGACGAGCAGGCCCGGCGTGCAGAAACCGCACTGCACGGCGCCGGCGTCGATGAACGCCTGCTGGATCGGAGAGAGGGTCGTGCGCGGAGAGACGCCGGTGCCCTCGCCGGTCTGCGCGTCGGTGCCCCCGGCGGCCCACCGCCGGGCCGAGTCGAGCGAGGTCCCGTCCGCGCCGGACGTACCGCACGCGCCCGGCGCGCAACCGCCGCGCGCGGCGCGCTGCTCGGCGAAGTCCGCCAGCCCCTCGACGGTGACGACCTCACGGCCCTCCACCTGGCCTGCGGCGACCAGGCACGAACACACCGGCACACCGTCCAGCCGGACGGTGCAGGAACCGCATTCGCCCTGCTCGCAGGCGTTCTTGGAACCGGGCAGGCCCAGGCGCTCCCGCAGCACGTACAGCAGGGACTCGCCCTCCCACACGTCGTCGGCTTCCTGGGGACGGCCGTTGACCGTGAAATGGACGCGCATCACGCAACTCCCTCGGTGGCGGCGGTGCCGCGGTAGGACTCCCAGGTCCACATCAGCGTGCGGCGGGCCATGACGCCGACCGCGTGGCGGCGGTAGCTCGCGGTGCCGCGGACGTCGTCGATCGGGTTGCACGCGCCGGCGCACAGGTCCGCGAACTGCTTGGCGACCGACGGGGTGATGATCCGGCCGTTGTCCCAGAAGCCGCCCTCGTCGAGCGCCGCGTTCAGGAACTCCTCGGCGGCCCTGGCCCGGACGGGGGTCGGCGCGGCCGAGCCGATGCCGGTCCGGACGGTCCGCGAGGACGGGTGGAGGGCGAGCCCGAAGGCGCACACGGCGATGACCATGGCGTTGCGGGTGCCGACCTTGGAGTACTGCTGGGGGCCGTCCGCCCTGTCGATGTGGACGGCGCGGATCAGCTCGTCCGGGGCGAGGGCGTTGCGCTTGACGCCGGTGTAGAAGTCGTCGATGGGGATGAGCCGGGTGCCGCGTACGGACTCGGCCTCCACCTGGGCGCCCGCCGCGAGGAGGGCCGGGTGGGCGTCGCCGGCCGGGGAGGCGGTGCCGAGGTTGCCGCCGACGCCGCCGCGGTTGCGGATCTGCGGGGAGGCGACCGTGTGCGAGGCCAGGGCGAGGCCGGGCAGCTCGGTACGGAGGTTCTCCATGATCCGGGTGTAGGGGACGGACGCGCCGAGGCGGACCGTGTCCTCGCCGGTCTCCCACTCGGAGAGTTCGCCGATCCGGTTCAGGTCGAGCAGGTGTGTGGGCCGGCGGTGGTCGAAGTTGATCTCGACCATCACGTCAGTGCCGCCGGCGATCGGCACAGCGGTGGGGTGCTCGGCCTTCGCGGCGAGCGCCTCCTCCCAGCTGGCGGGGCGAAGGAAGTCCATGTGACCGGCTCTCTTCATTCGTCTGTGTCGTTCTCTTTGAGCCAGATCGTGTGCGGCGGGCCCGGCTCTTCCGTGGGCTGTTCACGTGTGGTGTGTCTCAGTACACAGCGCCCGCCGGGCCCCGGTCAGTCACGGAAAACATGAAGGAGTTGGCTGGCCAAGGGGCGCATCTTGTAGATTCGTATGAACGTAGGCCGTCAGCAACCTCTGCGTTTTCGGCTGGAAACATCCCGCACACATGCGGGGTTCCCGGCCTCCACGACCACCCTCCTCCGGAAGCCCCGGACCTGCTTCCCGGGCGAACCGGACGTTGTTTTCTAGACAAGAACGGCGGCGACGAGAATGCGGCTGCGCGCACTGCTGGACACCGACGCGCTGGGTCTGCGGCTGCTCGGCGGCGGGGACGAGCTGGACCGCACCGTGCGCGGTGTGATGACCACCGACCTCAGGGACCCCAGCCGCTACCTCTCGGGCGGCGAGCTGGTGCTCACCGGCCTGGCCTGGCGCCGCGACGCCGCCGACTCCGAGCCCTTCGTACGGCTGCTGGCCGGCGCCGGGGTGGCGGCGCTGGCGGCCGGGGAGGCCGAGCTGGGCGACATTCCGGAGGACCTCGTCGTGGCCTGCGCCCGGCACCGGCTCCCGCTCTTCGCGGTCCACGAGTCGGTGGCCTTCGCGACGATCACCGAGCACGTCGTACGGCAGGTCTCCGGCGAACGCGCCGGGGACCTGGCGGCGGTGGTGGACCGGCACCGCCGGATGATGACCTCGGGCCCCGCGGGCGGCGGCCCGGACGTGGTGCTGGACCTGCTGGGCTCGGACCTGGACCTGCGTGCCTGGGTGCTCTCCCCCACCGGCCGGCTCGTCGCGGGCCCCGAGGACGGCGGGCCCGCCCTGCCCGCGGAGCTGCGCGCGCGGCTGGCCGCCGAGCACCTCGCGGCGACCCGCACGGGACGCCGGGGACCCCACCGCGTGGCCGTCGGCACCACCACGTACTCGCTCTTCCCGGTCGGCGGCGCGGGCCGCGGCACGGACCCCGGCGGGGCCGCCGCACGCGACGAGCGTGCGGCCGCGCTGTCCGAGTGGATCCTCGCGGTCGAGGCCGACGCCGGGGACTGGCCGGCCGAGCGGCTCGACCTGCTGTACGGCGTCACCCAGCTGATCGCGGTCGAGCGCGACCGGCGCGACGCGGCGCGTACGGTACGGCGCCGGCTCGCGCAGGAGGTCCTGGAGCTGGTGCAGGCGGGGGCGGCCCCGGCCGAGATCGCGGCCCGGCTGCGGGTGGCCGCGCCGGTGCTGCTGCCCGGCCTCGGGTCGGCCCCGCACTGGCAGATCGTCGTGGCCCGCCTCGACCGGGACGGCGACGGGGCCGACGGCGGCCCGGTCACCCAGGCGCTGCTGGAGGAGATCCTCGTCGACCCCCTGGCGACGGGGTCCGAGCCCTCGGACCGTATCGCCGTCGCCCACACGAGTGAGGAGGCCGTCGCCCTCGTCCCGCTCCCCGCGCTCGCCTCGGGGCCCGACGGCACGGAACCCGGCATCCACGCCGACACGCTCCTCACCGCCGTACGGGACCCGCTGGCCGCCGGACTCGACGACGACGGACGGCTCACCCTCGGCGTGAGCGCGGCCGTGCACTCGGCGGAGGGCCTGCGCGGCGCCCTGGAGGAGGCACGGCACGCCCGCCGGGTGGCGGCGGCCCGCTCCGGCCGGGTGTGCGCGGCGGGCCACCAGGAGCTGGCGTCGCACGTGCTGCTGCTGCCCTTCGTCCCCGACGACGTGCGCCGCGCCTTCACGGCCCGGCTGCTGGACCCCCTGCGCGACTACGACCGGCGGCACCGCGCCGAGCTGATTCCCACCCTGGAGGCGTTCCTGGAGTGCGACGGCTCCTGGACGCGCTGCGCCGCGCGGCTCCACCTGCACGTCAACACGCTGCGCTACCGGGTGGGCCGCATCGAGCAGTTGACGGGACGGGACCTCTCCCGGCTGGAGGACAAACTGGACTTCTTCCTGGCCCTGCGCATGAGCTGAGGCGATGGGGTGGTGGGCGAAGATCCAAGTGCGCCGTCCGCACCCCATGACTTTGTGAATTCCTTCACCCACCCCCTTGGCCGGGCGCCGGAATCCGTGCTGAGATGCGGCCACCACTCAAAGCTCAAGGGCGTGCTCGGGGAGGGCAACGTGGCGCATACCGCCATGTCTGGTAACGGAACGACCGCCGGTGACGATCCACTCCAGACCGCGGTATGGCGGCTGCGCTCACGCGCGTGCTGGGTCGACGCGGCAGCCCTGATCGAGCCCGACACCCCGCAGGCCGCGCTGCAGCGGACCTCGCTGCTCGTCGAACGCTGCCTCTACACCGAGCAGGGCTGGGAGGAGGCCGAGGACGCGCTGCGCACGGCCGAGGCGCAGGCCCGCACCGACGACGAGCGGGGCGCCGCGGCCTGCGAGCGGGGGCAACTGGCGTACGCGGCCACGCTGCTGCGGGTCCGGGACCGCGCCGACGAGGCGCGGGCCGCGCTCGGCCGGGCGGCGGCCCTGATCGCTCCCGGGGCGCCCGGCCGGGCCCTGCTGGACTTCCGGCGGGGCGTCCTCGCCGAGAACCTGGCCCGCTCCCCGCAGGCCGCCCGCGCGGCCTACCGCCGGGCCCACGCCGGTGCCACCGCCCACGAGGACCTGCTGCTGCAGTCCTTCACCTGGCGTCACCTCGCCGGGCTCGCCCTGCGGGACGGCGAGCTGGCCGAGGCGCGGCACGGCTTCGCCGAATCCCTGCGCATTCGGGAGGAGTTGGGCTATCTGGTCGGCACCGCCCCGGCGCTCGTCGCCCTCGCGGAGACCGAGTCCGAACCGGAGGCGTCCCGGCTCCGCGAGGAGGCGGGGCGGTTGTTCCGGCTGCTCGGCGGCGTACCGACGTGGCTGGCCCGGCAGTTGGCGCCACCGCCGGCCGCGACGGCTTGAGGGGGCGGGGGCGGTTTCGGGGTGGTGGGGTGCGTGGTCGGGTGCGGCTGGGTGGGGGCTGATCGCGCAGTTCCCCGCGCCCTCAAAGGCCCAGGCCCTGCGGGCCTGAAAGGCCAAACGGCCCTGCGGCCTGAAAGCCAACGGCCCTGCGGGCCTGAAAAGCATGGGGCGCAGCCCCTGCTTTTCAGGGGCGCGGGGAACTGCGCGACCAGCCCCCACCGGGCCCGCGGTCGCCGGCGCGGCCTAGCCCGCCACCCCGAAGTGCTTCTCCACCAGACAGCACGCCGCTTCCAGATCCTCCGCCACCAACGCGTCCAGCAGCGCGATGTGCTCCGCCGCGTCGGCCATCAACTCGACCCGGCCCCCGCTCCCGACCTCACCCGAACGCCCGGCCCCCAGGGGGAGTTGCGTACGCCGGTGCAGATCGTCCGTGATCTGCAGAAGCTGCTCGTTCCCGGCCAGCCCCAGCACCCCCCGGTGGAAGGCCCGGTCCGCGTCCCCGTACGTGGCCCGGCACCCGGAGGACGCGGCGCGGGCCGTCTCGTCGGCGAGCGGCCGCAGTTCGCCCCAGCGGTCCGCCGGCACCGTGCGCGCGAGCCGCAGCACCACCGGCACCTGCAGCAGCGCCCGCACCTCGGCCAGCTCGGCCAGCTCCCGGGCGCCCCGCCGTACGACGCGGAACCCCCGGTTGGGCACGACCTCGACCGCGCCCTCGATGGCCAGTTGCTGCATCGCCTCGCGCACGGGGGTCGCGGAGACCCCGAACCGCTCGCCCAGCGCGGGCGCCGAGTACACCTCACCCGGCGTCAGCTCGCCGCCCGCGAGCGCGGCCCGCAGCGCGTCGAGGATCTGCCCCCGCACGGAGGCCCGCTGGACGACGGGGCGCCCGGGCGTACGCGGCAGCGGGATGGGGGTCTCGCTGTGGGTGTGCTCGCCACGGACCGTGTCGGCGACGATGCCGGTGTCGCGGCGCACCGCGGCCGGTCCGCCGCCGTCGGCCGCGATGCCCCGCTCCCGGTCGACGTCCGCGACGCCGGGCTGCACGGGCACGCGGTAGGCCGACGCGGGGCGCGCGGCGGTGGCCTCCGGTGCACGCGGGGTGGCCTGACGCGAGCGCGGTCCGGCCTGCTCCACGGGTCCTCCTGCGAGCCGAGTCGTGTGTCGAGTGGTCGAGCAGCGCGGCCCGCCGGGGTACATCGGGGCGCTTAGGTCACTACTGGGGTTGTTACCGGTCGTAAAGCACCATAGGCGCACATGCCCTCAGTTCAAACCTCGACCACCTCGGGTAAGGTAAGCCTTACCTGGCAGCGACGGTGAAACGGTGGTCCCCGTATGCCCCTCTCAGCTCCGGCACCGGCCCCGGCTTCCCGTACGTCGCCGCTGACGGCGGCGTACGCCCGTCTGACCGAGGTCCTGCCGATGGTGAGCGTGACAGAACTCTCCCCCATGGAGCCGCTGCCCGACGGCGAGGGGTGGGTGTCCGCCGCCGGACTCGCGGCGGCCGGAGCCGAGCTGGACGCCTTCCTCGCCTGGGACGAGGCGCAGATCCGCAGGGACCACGGCCGCGAGGGGCGCCCGGACGTGGTGGCGGCCTTCGGGCTGCACCGGTACGCCTGGTACGCCTGCCTCCTGTTCACCGTCCCCTGGTTCCTGCTGCGCCGGGTGCCCCGGTTCCCCGCCGGGGAGGTGGCGTTCCACCGCGAGGAGAGCCGGCTGGCGGTGCGCGGCGGCACGTTCGTCTGTCTGCCGGGCGATCCGGCGGCCGGCGAGCCGGGCGCACGGGTGGTGCCGGACGAGGAGGCGCTGCGGGCCGAGGTGCGGGCGGCGTTCGCCGAGCACATAGAGCCGGTACTCGGCGGCTTCGGTCCCCGGATGCGGCGGCGCGGGCGGGCGCTGTGGGGCATGGCGACCGACGAGATCGTCGAGGGGATCTGGTACGTCTCCGAACTCCTGGGCGCCGACGAGCAGGAGCGCTGCCGGCGCGAGCTGGAACTGCTGCTGCCGGGTGCGACGCGGCCCTACGTGGGCGCCGCCGGCTTCCGCGAACTGACCGGCCCCGGCGGCGAGTCGCTGCCCACCCGGGACCGGGCGAGCTGCTGCATGTTCTACACGCTGGCCCCGCAGGACACCTGCGTCACCTGCCCGCGCACCTGCGAGGCGGACCGCCTCGGCAAACTGACGGCCGCCTCCACCAGTTGACGGACCCTCACGGGACGGGGATGCTTCTCACCGGGCGACCCCCCGGTGATCGCCCGCGGCAGGTGCCGTAAGATCAACTCCGGGTGGGCCCCCGTTTGATTACAGGTAGTTCACAAGTTCCTCACTTGCCGCAGGAACTTTCCGTTGAACCACTCGAACGGGTAATCTCACTCGCACTCTACTCCCGTCCCTCGCGCGGTAGTTCGAGCAGAATGCCGCCTGGCGTCACTCATTGCACTTCCTTGGCGGTCTCTTGCCCCGAAACCCTCTGAGGGCCGCGAGGATTGGGCCACTATGGCGGGCGTTACGCCCTATCCCAATGCAAGGGACCCCTGATGAGATTGACCGACATATCGCTGAACTGGCTGCTTCCGGGCGCCGTACTGCTCCTGGGGATGCTGGCGGCGATTGCGGTGCTCGCGCGCGGCAAGCGCTCCGGGGAGCACGCGAAGACCGAGGATTCCTGGGAACGCAGCGAGGAGCGTCGCAGGCGCAAGGAGAGCCTCTACGGTCTCTTCTCCTACATCCTCCTCTTCTGCTGTGCCGCGGTCGCCGCCGCGCTCTCCTTCCGCGGTCTGGTCGGCTTCGGTGAGCAGAACCTCGGTCTCACTGACGGCTGGCAGTACCTGGTTCCGTTCGGCCTGGACGGCGCCGCCATGTTCTGCTCGGTGCTCGCGGTGCGCGAGGCCAGCCACGGTGACGCGGCCCTCGGCTCCCGGATACTCGTGTGGACGTTCGCCGGCGCCGCGGCCTGGTTCAACTGGGTGCACGCGCCCCGGGGTCTCGGCCACGACGGCGCCCCGCAGTTCTTCGCCGGCATGTCCCTGTCCGCCGCGGTGCTGTTCGACCGCGCGCTGAAGCAGACCCGCCGGGCCGCGCTGCGCGAGCAGGGCCTCGTGCCGCGCCCGCTGCCGCAGATCCGCGTGGTCCGCTGGCTGCGGGCCCCGCGCGAGACGTACAGGGCCTGGTCGCTGATGCTCCTGGAGGGCGTGCGCAGCCTGGACGAGGCCGTGGACGAGGTGCGCGAGGACAAGCGGATGAAGGAGGAGAACCGGTCGCGCAAGCGCGAGCAGGAGCGTCTGGAGCGCGCCCACCTCAAGGCGATCAGCCGCGGCCACCGGGGTCTGCCCGGTCGTGGCGGCGGTGGCGGTGGCGGCGGCCAGCGCCAGGTGGACACCACCGTGGAGCGTGTACCCGCGGCCCAGGTGGCCTCGGAGCCTGCCATATCGACGCCGGAGCAGCTGCCCGTGCGCTCGCGTCCGTCCCTGCAGCCCGTGCGCAACGCTGACAAGTCACTCACCGTCGACCTCACCGCCGAGGACGACACCATGGCCCTGCCGCGACTGGACTCCCTGGAGCGCAAGCTCAAGGACCTGGAGCAGCAGTTCGGCTGAGCACGAACGAGGGCTCGAACGAGGAGCCACACATCGGACAGGGGCGCGGCAGGAAGCCGCGCCCCTGTCCGTTTCATGCATCGACCGTTCATGCATCGACCGTTCAGACATCGATCGTTCAGGGATCGCCCGTTTCGGGCATCGCCCGGCTCACGTCGAGGGGGCCGTCAGCCCGCCGTCGAGGTCGAACCACACCGCCTTGCCCACCCCGTGGGGCCGTACTCCCCAGGCGTCGGCGAGGGCCTGGACGAGGAAGAGGCCGCGTCCGCCGGTGCTCTCGTCGCCGTTCGGCACTCTCGGTCTGGGCCTGCGTCCCACGAAGTCCCGGACCTCCACGTGGAGTCCGCTCGGTGAGACCGTCGCCGTCAGCACCGCGTCGTGGTCGGTGTGGATGAGTGCGTTGGTGACCAGCTCGCTCGTCAGCAGCTCCGCGATCTCCGATCGTTCCGGCCGGCCCCACTGCCGCAGCAGTTCCCGCAGGGCCCTGCGGGCCTCGGGCACGGCCTTCAGGTCCGCCCGCCCCAGAGTGCGCTCCAACTGCTCGGCGTCGGCCTTGTCCATCGGGTCGCCGACCGCATCCTCCACCGTCTCTGCCGAGGTGGCCCCTGTCGCCACGGGACCGCTCCCTCGTGCCTGCCTCTTCATGACCCCCGCCCACGCGCCGATGACGATTCCCCCCTGTTCCGAACACGTACACGGGGATCCATGCCCCGTCCGGATCGCGGCACTCATGTCGAATCGTCAACGACCCTCCGTACGCTTTCAAACGCACAGGGTCAAGCCAGCCGTCACGCGCCGTGAGAGCGCTTGTTCCCTCCCGAAACCCGTCCACGGTCCGCCGGACCCGGCCCCGCCGCACGTCCGGCACCGCGCGCCCGGGGCGGCGGACCGACGCAACCGCCCATGCGGGGGCACGGATCCGGCCGCCGCGCACCGGGAGACGGCCACCTCCCGCACACCGCGCTCCCCGCCCGAACCGGCCACCCGGCTCGATGATGTTGATTGGCCGGAAACCTGCGCCGGAACGGGCCACCACCGCAGGGGGCGCGGCCGATCGACGCCCCTTGTGCGGCGGGCGGGTGGGCCGTCACGCCTCCCACACGGCGGCGGCCGTACGGTCGTCCGCGTAACCCTTGACCCTGACCTGGGCGTCGGCGAGGAAGGCGGCGAGACCGGGTGGCTCGCCCGCCCCCCAGCGCGAGGCCAGATGATCGGCGAGCGGCGCCTCTCCCCGCAGGGGTTCGGCCAGACCGCTGCTGCACAGGAGCAGGACATCCTCCTCCCGGGCCACGGACGCCCGGAAGCGGAAGGGTTCACGGGGGGGCGCGGGAGCGGGTTCGTACGGGCTCGGGGGTGTCGTGATGCCGAGGTCCATGGTGAGGCGGTCGCCCTCGGGGGTCTCGTGCGGCAGCGAGCCGAAGCCGAGCACCGGCGCGCCGGCCGAGTCGGCGACCCGGGGCTCTATGTCCTGCCACTCCCCGTCCCGCAGCCGGAACAGCCCGCCGGCACCCACCCCGAAGAACACACGGGTACGGCACCGGGGATCGGCCGGGATCAGCAGGCAGCGCAGGCTCGCCGTGTACTCCTCCGGGTCGAGCCCCTGTTCGACCGCGCCGGCGCGCAGTCTGCCGAGGCTGCGGTCGGTGAGCCGGTGCAGCCCGGACTTGAGGTCACCGCGCCGGGCCGCGCGGATGTCCTCCACCAGCCGTGCGTGGCTCAGCCCGACGGCCCGCCCGATCCACCGGCACGCCTCCGCCGCCGCGCGGTGCGCACCCGGTGTGGCGCGGGCGCCGGTCGCCATGGCCACCAGGACCAGTGCCTGTTCGCCGAGACCGAAGCGGGCGGTGAGGAGCGCGTCGCGTCGCGGCTCGCCCCGGTAGCGCGCCGAATCGCCGCGCAGCGACGCGGCACGCAGGGTGCACGCCCCGTAGCGCGCGCCGTCCAGCACCGTGTCCGCGACCAGGTCCCCGAGATCCTCCGGGTCCGCCGGCGGCAAGGTGGTCGGCTCGGCGTCGTAGGTGGGCGGCCCCGACCCCACGTAGTCGACCCGGACGCGCTGACCCCCGGTGACCGGCATGACCTCCTGCTCCTGGAGGGTGGGGGGCCGGGCGTCGGACGGTCCGGCCGGGGAGGCGGCCGTCGGGCTCACGGCGGACGCTCCGCCCGGAGACCGCTGCGCGGGCGCACGCCGCCAGGGCGCGACCGTGCGTACGCCCGGCGGGGTGGGCCCGGACGGGAAGGTCACCGGCCCGGACGGCTGTGCCGTCGGCGACTCCCAGGGCGCACGCCGCGAGACGAGCCCGCCGTGCCGACGGGGGTCCTGGGCGGGGGCGGGGGGCGCCGGAGGAGGCACACGGTCGGGGGGCAGGGTGGGAGCCGGGGGCGGAGGGGCATGGGAGGGGACCGGAGGCGCGGGCGCGTGGTCCGGGACCGGGGGCGCAGGCGCGTGGTCGGGAGGCGGAGGGGTGCGGTCGGGAGGCGTCGTGGGGCCGAGGTTCGGGGTGGCGCCGGGGTGCGAGGGCGGGGACGAGGGTGCGAGGGGAACCGTGTGCTCGTCCTGATCGCTCCCGCCCTCCCCGCCCCGGGACCCGGACGACCGGCTCTGGGGCGGCACCCTGTCCGTGTGCGGGACCGGGGTGCGGCCGGTGGGCTGCGGGGCCACGCCCGTGGATCCCCTGGTCGTGTCGGGGTCGGTGCCCGGCCCGCCCGGGCGTCCGTCGGACCCGCCGCGGGACGCGCTCCTCGCGGCCGACGTGCCCGGCACGGCCGCCCAGGCACCGGAGGTGCCCGGTACGGCCCCCCAGGCACCCCGCGCGCCCGTGGCCCTCGGCGCGTCCGCGGGACCGGCCGGGTCCGGCGATCCCGAGACTTCCGGCGATCCCGAGGGCCCTGGCGCCCCCGACGTCCCCCGCGATCCAGCGGCACCTGTCGCCCCTGGCGCCCCTGGCGTCCCCGACACGTCCGGCACGTCCGGCGCGCCGTCCGGTGTCTCCGGCGACTCCCCGACCGTGTCCGCCGCCGAGGCGAAGCGGTCGTCGAGGGAATCGGCCGCGACCGAGGGGCCGGTGTCCCCGTTGGTGTCGTCGTACAACTGCCGCCACCAGTCGTCCTCGTGACCGGTGGGCCTCTCCCCCTGCTGGCTCATGCCCTTGATTGTCCACCTCCGGAGCCGTATGAAAACGGGGCATCCGGAAAATCAGCCTGCGGAGCCGACGACCACGCGGCGTGTCGGACTACCCGTCGAACTCCGGTGCGAGGCAAGGGAGTCAGGGGGCCGGTGGGACGGGGGCGCCGAGGGACCGCCGGGCGATGCCGCCCCGGTCGGCCCCCGTGTACCGGATGCTCCTGTGATTCCGCCATGGGGACTGTGTCCCTCGGTCGCCGGCCGGGGCGGGACCTCGCCGTCGGGCCCGGTGGTGGCCCGGGACCGGCCTGCCTGACCTGCGCTTTCGGGCGGGGTCCTGCACCCTGGGCAGATGGGAGTGTGGGAACTCCTGCTGGTCGCGGTGGTGCTGCTGCTCGGCCTGTGCGGAGTGCTGGTGCCCGGCGTGCCGGGGTCCTGGCTGGTGTGGGCCGGGGTCATGTGGTGGGCTCTGGAGGACCCCCGGCCCGCCGCCTGGTGGGTGCTGGTCGGCTCCACCGTCGTACTGCTGGCGTCCTGGGCGGTCCGCTGGGGCCTGCCGCCCCGTCGCCTGACCGAGAGCGGGGCCACCCCCCGCATGGGCGTGTACGCGGGCTCCGGCGCCTTCCTCGGCTTCGTACTGCTCCCGGTGCTCGGCGCGATCCCCGGCTTCGTCGGCGGTATCTACCTCTCCGAACGGCTGCGTCTGGGCCGTCACGGGGCCGCGAAGGCCGCCACCCGCACGGCGATGCGCGCGGGCGGGTCGAGCGTCCTGACGGAACTCTTCGCGTGCCTGCTGGTGGCGGGGGCGTGGGTGGGCGTGGTGGTCGGGAACTGAGCCGGGTCCGAGCCGCCCGGACCCGGACCCGGGCCCGCCCCGCTCCGCCGAGGAGGAGTCGCCAGGCGGCCCCTCCCCCCTCTCGTGCCGGGCGGGCGGGGCCGCGCGACGGGCCCCGCTCAGCCGCCCGCCGGGACGGTCAGCGCAGACCACCCCGCTTCGCCTCCATGGCCGCGCGGCCCTCGGCGTGCTTGCGCTTCCAGTCCTTCCGGATCTCGGCCCGCACCCGCGCGTCGCTCTTGGCGACGATCCGCTGGTTCTCGCGGAGCAGCTTGCGGTAGCTGTCGAGCCGCCGCTCGGGCAGTTCACCGGACTCGACCGCGCCGAGGACCGCGCAGCCGGGTTCGGCGATGTGCGCGCAGTCGTGGAAGCGGCAGTCGGCGGCGAGGGCCTCGATCTCGGCGAAGACCTGCCCGACCCCGCTCTCGGCGTCCCAGAGGCCGACGCCGCGCAGCCCGGGGGTGTCGATCAGGACGCCGCCGCCGGGCAGGGCGAGGAGGTTGCGGGTGGTGGTGGTGTGCCGTCCCTTGCCGTCCACGTCGCGGATGGCCTGGACGTCCATCACGTTCTCGCCGAGCAGCGCGTTGGCGAGGGTCGACTTGCCGGCGCCGGACTGCCCGAGCAGGACGGAGGTCCCGCCGGAGAGCACCGCGGCGAGGACGTCGAGGCCCTCACCGTGAGCGGAACTGACCGCCAGCACGGCGACGCCGGGCGCGACGGTCTCCACGTCCTGCACGAGGTGCGCCAGCGTGGCGGCGTCCGGCACGAGGTCGGCCTTGGTGAGCACGACCACCGGTTGCGCCCCGGACTCCCAGGCCAGCGCGAGGAACCGTTCGACGCGTCCGAGGTCGAGTTCCACGGCGAGCGAGACGGCGACCACCGCGTGGTCGACGTTGGCCGCGAGGATCTGTCCCTCGGCGCGCTTGGAGGAGGTGGAGCGTACGAAGGCACTGCGGCGGGGCAGGCAGGTGCGGACGTACCGCGGGTCGCCCGCGGGTTCCACGGCCACCCAGTCGCCCGTGCACACCACCCGCAGCGGGTCGTGGGGGGTGACGAAGGCGGTGTCGGCCCGCAGCAGACCGGCCGGGGTGACGACGTCGCACTGACCTCGGTCGACCCGGACGACACGGCCGGGCAGGAGTCCCTGCTCGGCGTGGACGGCGAACTCCGCTTCCCAGCCCTCGTCCCAGCCGTACAGGGCGAGCGGGTGCGGGGAGATGGAGGAAGCCGAGAAAGAGAGGTGATTCAAGGGAAACCCTTCACAAGGGCGGCCCCGGCGGCACGCGTGTGCGCGCTGTGGTGGGAAAGGTCAGCCGGAGGCCACGGAGGTGGAGTGGATGATCTTCTGGTTGCGGGCAGCACCCATCACAGAGACAGCCATCGGTCACACCTCCCGTTTCTCCGTACGACTGACACACGTCCGACACCGGTGGCCTCGGGCCACCGTGTGAAGCCCCCTCAGGATAGGAACACCCGGCGGCGGACGCCAACTGTTTTCCTCGGGGCTTCGAACGGCCGCCGCGGGGCCGGCGCCGGGGTCTCCCCGGGCGCCGGCCCCGCGGCGGGACGTCACTTCTTCAGGAAGGCCAGGAGCGCGGTGTTGACCTCCTGCGCGTGCGTCCACAGCAGGCCGTGCGGGGCGCCCTCGATCTCGACGTAGTCGGCGGACGGGAGCGCCTTGTGGAACAGGCGCGCGGTGCCGTCCACGGGGAGGATGCGGTCGCCCGTGCCGTGCAGGATCAGGGCCGGCACGTCGATGGCCGGGATGTCCTGGCGGAAGTCGGTGTACCAGGTGGAGGGCGCGGCGGCGGCGGCGAAGAACCCGCCGCCCGCCGCGACGTCCCAGCTGTGACGGACCGCTTCCTCGCTGATCCTGGTGCCGAGGTTCTCGTCCAGGTTGTAGAAGTCCTTGTAGAAGTCGGTGTAGTAGGCGTAGCGGTCCGCCTTGACGGCCGCGACGACTCCGTCGAAGAACTCCTTCGGAGCGACCCCGTCCGGGTTGTCGTCGGACTTCAGCAGGCAGGGCTCCAGCGAGGCGAGGAACGCCACCTTGGCGACCCGCTCGGTGCCGTAGGCGGACACGTACCGGGCGACCTCGCCCGTGCCCATGGAGAAGCCGACGAGGACGGCGTCCCGCAGGTCGAGGGTCTCCATGACCGTGTTCAGGTCGGCCGCGAAGGTGTCGTAGTCGTAGCCGGTGGTCGGCTGGCTGGACTGTCCGAAACCACGGCGGTCGTACGTGATCACACGGTGTCCCGCCTCCAGCAGGACGGCGCTCTGCCGCTCCCAGGAGTGGCCGTCGAGGGGGAAGCCGTGGATGAGGACGACCGGCTGCCCCGTGCCGTGGTCCTCGTAGTAGAGGTCGATGGTGGTGGAGTTTTCCTGACCCACGGTGATGTACGGCAAGGGGATCGTTCCTTCGTTCGACGATGGCCGGCGTCCGGCCGGCGGCCCGCAGTGCGGGACTGCGACGACCCTAGGAAGAACGCACCCCTGTCACTCGTCCGCGAGTGCACCGGTTCTTGCCCCGTAGTGCAACGCCTCCGGAGGCGAGGAACGAGGAACGAGGCGAGGAACGAGGCGAGGAACGAAGGCCGGGCGGGCGGAGCCGCTCGCCCGGCCGTACTCACTTCCCGGTGGCGCAGGGACTGCCGTCGAGCGTGAACTTCACGGGAGCGGGGTTGTCGAAGCCCTGCCAGATGCCCAGGAAGCCGACGCCGAAGGTGCCGCCCGCCGCGACGGTCTTGTTGTAGTCGGCGGCGGTGACGCTGACCTGGGAGCCCTCCTGGTCGAAGGTGCCGTCCCACATCTGGGTGACGCGCTGGTCGCCCGCGTAGGTCCAGCCGAGGCGCCAGCCGTCGAGTGCCTTCTTGGAGGTGACGGTGAGGGTGGCCTGGAAGCCGCCGGGCCATTCGTTGACGAGCTCGTAGCGGACGTGGCAGGCGGCGGCGGGCGACTTGCCGGGGTCGACCGGCTTGTGGGAGACACGGGCCGGCGTCGAGGCGTCGCCCTGGGGCTGCTCGTTGCTGTTGCCGTCCTTGCCCTTGTCCGTGTCCGAGTTCTTGCCGTCGCCGTCGCCCGAGTCGTCCTTCGCACCGGAACCGGTCGCATCGGGCCGTGCCGTGCTCTGCGGTTCGGACCCGTCGCCGGACGGGGCCCCCGTCACCGGGAACCTGGGGTCCTGCTGGACCACCGGCGATCCGTCGGAGGGGCCGCCGGCGGTCGCGTCGTCCCCGCCGAAGGGGGTGAGGGAGACCGCGAGCGTCAGCACGGAGACGACGCCGGCGGCGACGAGCAGCCCGTTGCGGCTGAGGGTGAACCGGGACCTGGCCTCGCGGCCGGGCGAGAGTCCGCGGTCGGTGCCGGTGGCGTCGGCGCGTCCGGGAAGCATCCCCGCGTCGGCCGCGCGGCGGCGGCGCTCCAGGTAGGCGAGTCCGCTCCAGCCGATCACGCCGCCGGCGAGCGCGGCGGGCAGCCCGCCGCCGTGCAGGCCGAGACAGGCCGCGGCCTCCGCGCATCCCACGCAGGTGGCGAGGTGGCGCGACAGGTCGTCGGGCGTGTCGGTGCCGGGTGAGCGGGTGACCGCGTCGAGCAGCCGGGCGTAGACGCGGCAGTCGGGGTTCATGGGCGTGTCGAGCTGGCTGCGGTGACAGCGGTCCCTGAACAGCGCCCGCACCTGGTCGAGTTCGGACGCGGCGACCGCCGGGTCCAGGCCGAGGCGGCGGGCCACCGAGCCCAGCGGCAGCGACTCGACCTCGGCGAGCCACAGCAGCGCGGCGTCGGGTTCCTGCATGTCCCGCAGGGCGCGCAGGGCGAGGGGGCGGTACAGCGGCGGGCCGGTGTAGCGCGCGGCCTTGTCCGAGTTGAGCCAGAGGCGCAGGTCGGGGTCGAGCCGGTGGCCCTGGCCGCCCGCCTCCCAGGCCGCGGCAGTGGTCCTGACCCAGGTCAGGAGGAAGGGTATGCGCGGTAGCCGCAGGGCACGCCGTCCGGCGCCGCGCTCGGCTCCCGTGTCGAACTCCAGGGCCTGCGCCTCGTGCATGCCGTGCGTGAAGGCGTCGGTGGCCAGTTGGGTCGCCGCGGCCGACCCCGAGGTGCACAGGTCGGCGTACGACAGGACCGCGTCCCAGCACTCCGAGAACAGCGCGGCCTCGGCGGCGTCCTGGGGCTTCGGCAGGTCGGGCATGGGTCTCCTGCATCCACAGAGCGAGGGGGGAAGTTCGCAAAAGCGGTCAACTACCCTTTGCTTCAAGGGAGTTCGGGGGGACCACCTTGCGGGTGGCCCAGAGCTTTTCACGGTTTCCGCACAACTGACAAGCTGCGTCTTCAAAAGCCGTTACCAGCGGTCACGCTTGAGGAGTTGTACGTACGCCGACCCCGAACGACTCAACCGTCACAGGAGTTACCGAACGGAAACATCGCCGGCACTCTCCGTGTCGGCCCCTTTCCCCACTCCTGCTCCTGCTGCTGCCCCTGCCCCTGCCCCGGGGGCGGCTCCTCAGCCGTCCCCCTTCACCGCTCCCCCGGCCGTCTCCTCGACGGCCGGCAGGCTGTCCATGAAGGAGCTGACGGAGAAGACGGCGTTGCCGGGTCCGGGCGGACCGTATCCGGGCGGCGACGACAGCCCGAACTCGTCCATCGTGGCGCGGTACGCCTGCAGCAGCCGGATGTGGTACTCCAGCGGCGCGCCCTGCGGGTTGGCCTTGCCCAGCGGGGTCGTGGGCTCCGGGCACCAGGTGGTGAAGCGGGGCGTGATGCCGTGCGACATGAAGAAGCGCAGGCCCTCGGTGGTGGAGGCGATGGCCTCGTCGACCGTCTTGAACCCGAAGGGCTCGGCCATCTCCACGCCCGCCACGAAGTTGGGGATCACGTTCCGCGCGCCGAAGACACCCGCCGAGTCGAGGATCCGCCGGTGCCACTCGTCGCGGCCGACGTAGCGCTCCTTGCCGGGGCAGAACAGCTTGAAGAGGTACTCGTCCCACACCTCGTAGTTGGGGTGGTAGATCTTCACGCCGTAGTCGTGGAAGCGCTTGACGTCGTCCAGCGGCAGCGCCTGCGCCACGACCTTGCCGATCCAGCGGTCCGGGAACCGCTCCTCGATGGCCTTGGCGTAGTGGCCGTAGAAGTCGGCCTCGTCCCGGCCCGAGACCGTCTTGGTGATGGCCCCGCCGGTGAGCGTGTACGCGGTGGACGTCTTCGCCGTGTCGTACCGGTCGATGATCTCCAGGGCTTCGAGGACCTCGTCGACGTCCTTCACACCCGTGTAGGGGCGGCCCGCCGCCTTGTGCTGGCGCCAGTTGTGGTTGATGTCGCAGTACTGGCACTCCTCCTTCGCGCCGAAGTACTGGCAGACGCGGAAGACGGTGAGGTAGATCAGGTAGCCCCACTGGATGGTCGGGGCCACCTCCATCACGGACTTTCCGTTGGAGAGGGTGTGCTTGTAGTACTCCGGCATGGGCGGGACACCGACGTCGGCGACGCGCCTGCCGTCGAGGTACAGGCCGAGCAGGCCGTCCTCGTCGGACGCCACCCGGTAGGGCGAGGACGGGTTGACCCGTACGGAGACGACCGTGCGGCGCAGGTCGTACGGGCCGCCGGTGAGGATGATCTCCTCCGGCGGGCGGCGCAGCGCGGCTTCGCCCAGCTCGGGGAGGGTGCCGTGGTCGAAGGAGAAGATGAAGTACGACTTCGGCTTCACCTCGCCCTTCTCGTTGTCGCTCAGCGCGGAGGCGTCGAAGGCCACACCGCCCCTGAGCAGGTCCTCCTTGAAGACGGCTTCCCGTGGCACGTGCGGGAACCTCTCCATCAGGTCCTCCACCAGTGCGGTGCGGCTGCCATCCATCCCGTTGTCTCCTCGCTCACGACGACGGCGTCCGGGGATCGCCCGCACGCACCTCCCCACGGTATGCCTCCGGCGGTCGGGCGGCGGGGTGGGGGGTACGGGTGCGTCGCCACGTGCGGGAGGGAGGGGTTGCTCGCGCGGCCCCCGCACCCCTGGAGCCAGGGGCCGCGGCCCGGCTCACCGGCGGCCCGCAGGCCGTCACGGGTGCGGGGCCGCGCGAGCAGCGGGCCACGTGGGCCTCCCGCGGGTCAGCAGTCGCGCAGCGGGTCCGTCTCGCTGTAGATGGCGGTGTCCTTCATCCAGCCGAGCTTGCCGTTGTCGGCGACTGTCATGAGCCAGCGGGTCGGGTGCGGCCCGCCCACCCAGGCCTGGTTGTCCAGCTTGCAGTAGAACCAGCTCGGGTTGCTGTTCATGGTTCCGACGACCTGGTTCGGGTTGGGGTAGAGGTGGTTGTTGCCCACCGACCCGTACACCGAGGCGCCGGAGACGTTGTTGCACCACCACCTGATGCCGTCCTCGTGCCGCCAGCAGTTGGACGCGGCGGACGCGGACGGCGCCGCGAGGGTCGTGCCGAGCGCGGCCGCCACGCCGGCGGTGGCGAGCAGCCATCGAAACCTCATGTACGTGTTTCCCTTCGTGTCATGACGTGAGCCCTTCGGCCCGGTCCCGCACCGAAGCCTGCCGCCTCGGGGGCTCGTCCGCGCCCCCTTTCGACCAGGGTCGAAAACCGCTGGTGGACGTCACGCCGTCCGTTCCAGCACCGACCGGTCCAGCGCGTACGCCGGCGTCTCTCCGGCGGCGAGCCGTTCGGCCTCCTCCGTGACCGCGAGGCCGAGGCGGGCGACCTCGTTGCCCTGGGAGCCGGCCAGGTGGGGGGTGACGAAGGCGTTCGGCAGGTCGAGGAGGGGGGAGTCGGCGGGCAGTGGTTCGGGGTCGGTGACGTCGAGGATCGCGGAGAGCCGGCCGGTGCGCAGCTCGTCGACGAGCGCGTCGTGGTCGACGAGCGCGCCGCGCGCGGTGTTGATCAGGACGGCCCCGTCGGGCATCAGGGCGAGCGCGCGGCGGTCGAGGAGCCGGTGGGTCTCGGGGGTGTCCGGGGCGTGCACGGTCACGATGTCGGAGGTGCGCAGCAGCTCGTCGAGCGGCAGCAGCGGTACGCCGAGGGCGGCGGCCCCGGCCTCGTCGACGTAGGGGTCGGTGAGGCTCACCCGCAGGTCGAAGGGGCGCAGCAGCTCGATGACGCGGCGGCCGATGCGGGAGGCGCCGACGACACCGACGCGGCGGCCGTGGTTGCCGATGCCGGGGACGAACCCCCAGCCCGGCGAGACGCGCTCGGTCCGCAGGCGTTCACGGCGGTTGAGGATGTCCTTGCCGGCGAGCAGGATCATGGCGAGCGTGTACTCGGCGACGGGCAGGGCGTTGGCGTCGGCGGCCGTCGAGACGGTGATCCCGCGCTCCCAGACGTCCGGGGTGACGAACCCCTTCACCGAGCCCGCCGAGTGCAGGATCGCCCGCAGTCCGGGCGCCGCGTCCAGGACCGCGCGGTCGATCCGGGGGCAGCCCCAGCCGGTGACCAGGATCTCGGTCTCGGCCAGCGCCTTGCGGACCCGGGGGTCGGAGAAGTCCTCGGCGACGAGGGCGGGATCGATCTCGACGGTCTCGCGCAGCCGTGAGAGCACCTCCGGCGGGAAGACCTGCGGAACGTTCTCGGCCGTCATGGCGAACAGGGCGAGCGGACGCTCGGGCAAGGAAGGGCCTTCCGGACGGAGGAGGAGGTGGCGGCGGCAGCAACCGCTCTCTACCGTAGGCAGGCGCTCGGAGAGGGTCAATGAACGGGGACCGGCCCGGAGCGGAGAGGATGGCCCTCGACAGCTACGGCTCACGGAGCGCGGAGGACAGCCGCATGACGACGGAGACCCTGACCAACTGGGCCGGGAACATCACGTACACCGCGAAGGAGCTGCACCGGCCGCACTCCGCCGACGCGCTGCGGGCCCTGGTCGCGGGCAGCGAGCGCGTGCGGGTGCTGGGCAGCGGGCACTCGTTCAACGAGATCGCGGAGCCCGGCCCCGGGGGTGTCCTGCTCTCCCTGACCGGGCTGCCGACGACCATCGACGTGGACACGGCGGCCCGCACGGTACGGGTCGGCGGCGGTGTCCGGTACGCGGAGCTGGCCCGCGCGGTGCACGCCCGCGGTCTCGCCCTGCACAACATGGCCTCCCTCCCGCACATCTCCGTGGCGGGCTCGGTGGCCACCGGCACCCACGGCTCGGGCGACGGCAACGGACCGCTCGCGGCGGCGGTGCGCGAGGTCGAGCTGGTCACGGCGGACGGGTCGGCGCTGACGCTCACGCGCGGCGACGACCGCTTCGGCGCGGCGGTCACCTCGCTCGGGGCCCTCGGCGTGGTCACCGCGCTCACCCTCGACCTGGAACCCGCCTTCGGGATGACCCAGCACGTCTTCGGTGAACTCCCCCTGGACGGGCTGGACTTCGCCGCCGTCACGGCCTCGGCGTACAGCGTGAGCCTCTTCACCCGCTGGCAGCACTCCGGCTTCGACCAGGTGTGGGTCAAGCGGCGCCAGGACCGGCCCGTGACGGAGTTCCCGTGGGCCGAGCCCGCGGCCGAGGCGATGCATCCGGTGCCGGGCATGCCGGCGGTGAACTGCACCGAGCAGTTCGGGGTGCCCGGCCCCTGGCACGAGCGGCTGCCGCACTTCCGGGCGGAGTTCACGCCGAGCAGCGGGGAGGAGCTGCAGTCGGAGTACCTGATGCCGCGCCCGTTCGCCCTGGACGCCCTGCGCGCGCTCGACTCGATCCGGCACGCGGTGGCACCGGTGCTGCAGGTCTGCGAGGTCCGGACGATGGCCGCCGACGAGCAGTGGATCAGCCCCGCCGAGGGCCGGGACACGGTCGCGCTGCACTTCACGTGGATCGCGGACGCGGCGCCCGTCCTGCCGGTGGTGCGGCGGGTGGAGGAGGTGCTCGCGCCGTTCGACGCCCGGCCGCACTGGGGCAAGGTGTTCACCGTGCCGGCTGCCGAACTGGGGCCGCTGTACCCCCGGCTGGGTGATTTCCGGCGGGTGGCCGACGGACTGGACCCGGCGGGCAAGTTCCGCAACGCCTTCGTGCGGGAGGTTCTCGGCGCCTGAGGCGCGCGGTGCGCGCGGCGGGGGCGGGGGCGGGCGGTGCAGGCGGGCGGGCACGTGCGGGGGGGCGAGCCCGCGCGCGGCGTATCGGGAGTCGCGCGTACCGGGCGGCTCGGGCGGGCGCCGCCGTGTTCCGCCGCGATCCGCCGTGATCCGTCGTGATCCGTCGTGCGCCGTCGGTCTCCGGCCACGGGCGGGCGGTTCACCGGGCGACTTCGTAAACCCCCTTTCCTAACCCCTTGTAGAAAGCCCCTTCCGCGCCATAGCCTTCGACCGCGCCGGGGCAGCAGGCCTCGTCATGGCCTGGAGGGATCGAGGGGATCATGTCGTCGGTGAAGCGCACCTCACGCGACATTCGCACCGCGAACCGGTACGAGGTGCTGCGCCAGATCATCGCCAAGTCTCCCACCTCCCGGCAGGAGCTGGCGGCGGCCACCGGGCTGAGCCTGGCCACGGTCGCCACGCTCGTGGGCGAGCTGCTGGACCTCCGCATGATCACCGAGGTCGGGTTCGAGGACTCGGCCGGGGGCCGCCCCCGGGGACTGGTGGCCGTCAACGCGTCGGGGGGCGCGTTGATCGGCGTCGACATCGCGGAGACGTACGTCCATGTCGAGCTGTTCGACCTGGCGCTGAACGTCCTGGCCCGGGCCGAGGAGAACGTCCGTCCCGGCGAGAACCTGCCCGAGCAGATGGTCGGGCACGTGGCCGCCGCCGTCGGCTCGGTGGTCGCCCAGGCCGGCATCGAGGGCGCCCGGGTGCTGGGCGTCGGGGTGAGCGTGCCGGGTCAGGTGGACCGCGCCACCGGCATCTCGGAGTACGCGCCGAACTGGGACTGGCACGACGTGCCGCTGCTCGACCTGCTGACCGAGCACATCGCCTACCCGCTGTACCTGGACAACCCGCTGCGCGCGGTCGCGGTGGCCGAGCTGTGGTTCGGGGCCGCGCGGGGACACGGTGACGCCGTGATCGTCAACCTCGGGACCGGCGTGGGAGCGGGGCTCGTCCTGGGCGGCGGGCTGCACCGGGGCGTGAGCAACAGCGCCGGGGAGTGGGGCCACACCACGATCGTGCTGGACGGCCGCCTGTGCCACTGCGGCAACCACGGCTGCGTGGAGACGTACGTGGGCGCCCCCGGGATCATGCTGAACCTCCGGGAGCTGAGTCCGCGCAGCACCCTGCTGCACCCCGAGGACCAGACGGCCACCATCGCCGCGCTCGCGCGCGGGGTGGCCCGGCAGGACCCGGTGGCGGTCAAGGTGGTGCGGGACACCGCCCGCTACCTGGGCGCGGGCATCGCCGACCTGGTCAACCTGTTCAATCCCGAGGTGGTCGTGCTCAGCAGCTGGGTCGCGGCCGCCCTGGGCGAGCCCCTGGTCGCGGAGGTGCGCGAGGCCGTCGCCCGGCATGCGCTGCCGCGCCCGATGGCCGCCACCGACATCGTGCTCTCGCTGATCCCGACCGACCCGGCGTGCCTGGGCGCGGCGACGTTCGCGCTCGAGGGCGCGCTCCAGTCGGTCGGCCAGAAACCGGGCCGGCGCGCCGCCCCGGTCAAACCCGCGGTACGGCACCGGGGGCGCTCCGAAGAGCGCCAACGGCTCCATCCGCACCCCTGAGCCGGGGGCCGCCGGACCCTGACCCGGCGGCCCTCCTTTCCACGTCAAATCGGCCGCACCGCACGGACGTTCGGAACACCGAACCGAATACAACGCTTCGAACAGACTTCGTCCAACCCCTTGCCGAAGCCTTAGCCGAAGGTTAACGTCCCGCACCGCAAGCCTCTTTGAGCCACTGCGTCAACAGGCACTGAGCCGCAGAGCCTTCAGGCACAGCGCCACAGCCGTACTCGAGACAAGGACGTCAGCATGTCGGCAATGAGCAACAGCAACTTCGACCGCCGCTCCGTACTGCGGGCCGCCATGGGCCTGGCCGCCGCCGGCGGTCTGGCCGCATGCGGCAGCAACACGGGTCGGAGCAACGGCGGGGGGTCGGGCGCCGGTCTCACGCAGTACTTCCACGCGTACGGCGAGGCGGGCACCGAGCAGGCGATCAAGAAGTACGCCAAGGCCTACAAGGGCGGCAACGTCACCACGCAGTGGATCACCGGCTCCAACTTCGAGAGCAAGCTCTTCGCCTCGCTGCTCACGGACAAGGCGCCCGACTGCTTCGAGTTCCACCCGCAGCTGCAGATGATCGAGAGCGGCCAGGTCGCGGACCTGAGCGATCTGATCAACCCGGTCAAGGACGACTTCAACCCGGCCGACATCGCCTCGCACACGGTGGACGGGAAGATATACGGCATCCGGATGATCGACGACCCGCAGTTCTTCTTCTACCGCAAGTCGCTGTTCGAGAAGGCCGGTGTCGAGGTTCCGCAGACGCTGGAGGAGCTGGCCGAAGCCGCCGCCAAGCTGACCACCAGCAAGGTCAAGGGCGCCTACCTCGGCAACACCCTGCACTCGATGGTCAACCCGCTGATCTGGTCGGCCGGCGCGCAGCACCTCGACGACAAGAACCAGATCGCCTACCACACGGACGCGGTCGTCGACGGCTTCAAGCAGCTGCGCAAGCTGTTCACCAGCGGTGACCTGCTGCTCGACGCCCCGACCGACTTCTGGGACCCGTCGGCGCTCAACCAGGGCCTGACCGCCATGCAGTGGTGCGGCATGTGGGCGATGCCGCAGATGCAGGAGGCTCTCGGCGACGACCTCGGCATCTTCCCGTTCCCGAAGGTCGGCGACGCGGGCAAGCTCTCCGTCTACAACGGCGGCTGGTCGATGTTCGTCAACGCCAAGGGCAAGAACGTCGACGAGACCAAGGAATACGTGAAGTGGCTGTGGATCGACCAGAAGGAGTACCAGGAGGACTGGGCGCTCTCGTACGGTTTCCACATCCCGCCGCGCACCTCCATCGCACAGTCGGCCGAGAAGCTGAAGTCGGGCCTGCCCGCTGAGGGCGTCAAGCTGTTCTCCGACTACGGTCACTTCGACAACATCGGCTGGACCCAGGCGAGCATCACCGCCCTGGAGGACGTCCTCGCGAACTCCGTGCGCAAGGGCGGCGACCCGGACAAGGAGCTCACCAAGGCCGACGCCAAGGTCAACAAAGAGCTCAAGAAGCTCTTCGGATAGGTCGGCGGACAGGTACTCACGACATGTCGACCATCACCAAGGACGGCGTCTCCAGCCCCGCCCCGGTCAAGGCCGCTCCGGCCCGGCCGCGGCGGGGGCTGCGGGGCTCCCCCACGTTCAACTTCTGGCTCTTCACCGGGCCGTTCCTGATCGGCCTGGGGATCTTCGTCTACCTGCCGATCCTGTGGAGCCTCTACCTGTCGTTCTTCGAGGCCCGCTTCACGGTCACCCCGAGCACGTTCGTCGGCGTCGACAACTACGTGACGATGCTGACCGACGAGGACTTCATAGGCTCCCTCGTCACCTTCACCGTCTTCGCCGTCTTCATCGTGCCGGTCACCTGGGCGACCTCGCTGGGGCTGGCGCTCATGGTGAACCGGCTGCGGTTCATGCGGGCGTTCTTCAGGTCGGTGTTCTTCCTGCCCACGGCGGTCAGCTACGTCGCCGCCTCGCTGGTGTGGAAGATGTCCATCTTCAACGGTGTCCGCTTCGGTCTCGCCAACACCTTCCTGGGCCTGTTCGGCATCGACAACACCGCCTGGCTGGCCAGCCCCGACCCGCCGTGGTACTGGCTGGTCATCCTGAGCGTCCGGCTCTGGCTGCAGGCCGGCTTCTACATGATCCTCTTCATCGCGGCCCTGCAGAACATCCCGCAGGAGCTGTACGAGGCCGCCTCGATCGACGGCGCGAAGCCCGGCTGGCAGACCTTCTGGCACATCACCCTGCCGCAGCTGCGCGCGACCTCCACGGCCGTCATCCTGCTGCTGCTCGTGGCGGCCTACCAGGCGTTCGACGAGTTCTTCAACCTGCTGTCGAAGACCACCTGGGGCAGGCCGCCCCTGGTCGAGCTGTACTACAAGGCGCTCGGTGACAGCCAGGACTACGGCGCGGGCAGCGCGGGCGCGCTGATCCTCACCGTACTGATCTGCCTGGTCACCCTGCTCCAGGGCAAGTTCATGGGATTCGGAAGGGGTGAGGAGTCCAAGTGACCACCACCACGACACCTCCGGCGGACCGGGTGGACGTGTCGGCCAAGCCGCGTCGCGTACGCACCGGCAGTGTGATCGGCTCGACCGGGCTGTACGTCGCCACCGGCTTCGCCGCGCTCCTCTTCCTGATCCCGTTCTATCTGATCGTGCGCAACGCGCTGATGACGGACCCGGAGATCACGGGCGAGGAATGGAAGTGGTTCCCCACCGACATCCAGTGGGGCAACATCAGCGAACCGTTCGACGACCCGTCGGTCGACTTCGCGCGCTCCCTGTGGAACTCGGCCGTCGTCGGCGTCCTGCACACCGTCGGCACCCTGCTGGTCTGCTCGCTCGCCGGCTACGGCCTGGCCCGCATCCCGTACAAGCACGCCAACAAGATCTTCTACGCCGTCCTCGGCACCCTGATGGTCCCGACCGCCGTGACCTTCGTGCCCAGCTTCGTGCTGGTGTCGTCCCTCGGCTGGATCGACACCTACCGGGGCCTCATCATCCCGGGCCTCTTCAGTGGTTTCACCTGCTTCCTGTTCCGGCAGTACTTCCTGGGGTTCCCCAAGGAGCTGGAGGAGGCGGCACGGGTGGACGGGCTCGGCTACATGGGCGCGTACTGGCGGGTCGTCGTACCCAACTCGCTGAACTTCTTCGCCGCGATGGCGACGATCACGTTCATCAGCGGGTGGAACTCCTTCCTGTGGCCCCTGGTCATCGGCCAGGACCCGAGCGCATGGACCGTCCAGGTCGCGCTCTCGAACTACATGACCGGCCAGACGGTGAATTTCCACCTGATCTTCATGGCCACGGCCATATCCATCCTGCCCCTGGTGTTCGTCTTCCTCTTCCTCCAGCGCTGGCTGGTGCAGGGCATCGCGCAGACTGGGATCAAGGGCTAGGAAGAACCAGCAAGGAGAGCGATGTCAGTCCGCACCACCGGCACCACCGAGGCCGGGACCGCCACCGGCACATCCGTCGACTACGTCGAGGACGTCTCACCGGGCAGCGGGGCCCTGCCGCCCCGCGCCTGGTACGCGTCCTCCGACGCCCCGTCGCTGTCGCTCGACGGGAGCTGGCGCTTCCGGCTCTCCCCCACCGCCGACGCCGAGGACGACTCGTTCGCGGCGCCGGGGTTCGACGCCGGGGGGTGGGCCGAGGTTGCGGTGCCGGGCCACTGGGTGCTGCAGGGGGACGGCGCCTTCGGGGCGCCGATCTACACCAACCACCTGTACCCCTTCCCGGTGGACCCGCCGAGGGTGCCGTCGGAGAACCCGACCGGCGACCACCTGCGGTTCTTCGACCTGCCCGAGGGGTGGCCCGCTCTCGACGAGGGCGGGGCGGTGCTGCGGTTCGACGGTGTGGAGTCGTGCGCCCGGGTGTGGCTGAACGGCACGGACATCGGTGAGTTCAAGGGGTCCCGGCTCGCGCACGAGTTCGCGGTCGGGCACCTGCTGAAGCCGGCGGGCAACGTCCTCGCCGTCCGGGTCCACCAGTGGTCGGCGGGCTCCTACCTGGAGGACCAGGACCAGTGGTGGCTGCCCGGCATCTTCCGGGACGTCACGCTGCTGCACCGCCCGGCGGGCAGCGCCCTCGACTTCTTCGTGCACGCCTCCTACGACCATGTGGGCGGTACCGGGACCCTGCGGGTCGACTCCGACGTCGACGGCCGGGTCCTCGTGCCCGCCCTCGACATCGATGTCGCGACCGGAGAGCCGGTGACGGTCCCGGTCGAGCCGTGGACCGCCGAGAGCCCGAGGCTGTACGACGGTGAGCTGGTGCTGGCGGGCGAGCGCGTCCCGCTGCGGATCGGCTTCCGCACGGTCGCGCTGGAGGACGGTCTGCTCAAGGTCAACGGGAAGGCGATCCTGTTCAAGGGCGTCAACCGGCACGAGTGGCACCCCGTCAAGGGCCGCACGCTCGACCTGGAGACCATGCGCGAGGACGTGCTGCTGATGAAGCGGCACAACATCAACGCCGTGCGCACCTCGCACTACCCGCCGCACCCCGCCTTCCTCGACCTGTGCGACGAGTACGGCCTGTGGGTGATCGACGAGTGCGACCTGGAGACCCACGGCTTCACCGAGCAGAACTGGCGGGACAACCCCGTCGACGACGACCGCTGGACCCCGGCCCTCCTGGACCGCGCGGCCCGGATGGTCGAGCGCGACAAGAACCATCCCTCGGTGGTCATGTGGTCCCTGGGCAACGAGGCGGGCACCGGCCGCGGCCTCACCGCCATGGCCGAGTGGATCCACGGCCGGGACGGTTCACGTCTCGTGCACTACGAGGGCGACTGGGACTGCCGGGACACCGACGTCTACTCCCGGATGTACGCCGACCACGCCGAGACCGAACTCATCGGCAAGCGCCTGGACGGCGGCCCCCTCAGGCGCCGGCAGCTTCCCTTCATCCAGTGCGAGTACGGCCACGCCATGGGCAACGGTCCCGGCGGCATCGCCGACTACCAGCGCATCTTCGAGGCCCACGAGCGCATCCAGGGCGGCTTCATCTGGGAGTGGATCGACCACGGGATCACCCACCCCGAGCTGGGTTACGCCTACGGCGGCGACTTCGGCGAGGAGCTGCACGACGGCAACTTCGTCTGCGACGGCCTGATCTTCCCGGACCGGACGCCGTCCCCCGGCCTGCTGGAGTTCAAGAAGGTCATCGAGCCGGTCCGCATCGACGGCGACGGCACCACCGGGACCGTCCGGGTGCGCAACGCCTACGACTTCGCGGACCTGTCCGGGCTGGCCTTCGAGTGGTCGTACCAGGTCGACGGGAAGACCATGGAGGCCGGCGCGCTCGCCGTGCCCGCCCTGAAGCCCGGCGAGTCGGCCGAGGTCAAGCTGCCGCAGCCGCCGGCCGGCGGACCGGCGGGCGAGGCGCTGTGGACCGTACGGGCGCTGCTGGCGGAGGACACGGCGTGGGGCCGGAAGGACCATCAGGTCGCCTGGGCCCAGCTGCCGGCCGGGGAGCGGCCGTCGCCGTCCGTCGCGCCGACCGACCGGCCCACGGCGAGCGAGAAGCTCATCCACCTGGGCCCGGCGTCCTTCGACGTCCGTACGGGCGCGCTGAGGACCATCGGTTCGGTCGACGTGACCGGGCTGCGGCTGGACGTGTGGCGGGCGCCGACGGACAACGACGACGGCGCCTCCTGGCGGGACGGCACGCGCTCCAGCGAGCAGTGGCGCACGCTCGGCCTGCACCGGATGCGGCACCGCCTGGACGCGGTGGAGCTGAGTGAGGACGCGCTGACGGTACGGACGCGGGTGGCGCCCGCCGCCCGGGAGGCCGGCCTGCGCACGACCTACCGGTGGACCTCCGACGGCACCCGGCTGAAGCTGACCGTGTCCGTGGTCCCGGAGGGCCAGTGGACCGTCCCGCTGCCCCGGCTCGGCATCCGCTTCGGTCTGCCGTCCGCCGACGCCGTGACGTGGTACGGCGGCGGCCCCGGCGAGGGCTACGCCGACACGAAATCGGCGTCCATGGTGGACCGCCATCACTCCACGGTCGACGAGCTGCAGACCCCCTACCTCCGCCCGCAGGAGAACGGGGCCCGTCCCGACGTCCGCTGGGCGGAGCTGGGCGGCCTGCGGATCGAGGGCGACCCGGAGTTCGGGTTCACGGCCCGCCGCTGGACCACCGAACAGCTGGACGCCGCCACGCACCTGACCGACCTGAGGGCCGGCGACACGGTGTGGGTCAACCTGGACCACGGCCAGACGGGCATCGGCTCCCAGTCCTGCGGTCCGGGCGCGCTGCCGCAGTACCAGCTGCTCGCCGGGCCGGCGGAGTTCTCGTTCGTGTTCTCGACGACGGAGTCGTAGGGCGGCGGACACACGAGGAGCGGCCGACCGGCCCGCGGGCCGGTCGGCCGCTCCTCGTCCGTGTCACGACGGGCGTGGGCCCGTGACCCTGCCCGTCACGGGCAGCTCACGCGCGTGTCCCCGGGGTCCGTGGTGCAGGTGTCCGTTCCGGTGCCGCCGTTGGCGGTGTCGTTGGCGGAGACGCCGTCGACCGTGGTGAGGCGGTCGTTGCCCGCGTTGCCGATCAGGTTGTCGTTGCCGGGACCGCCGTTCAGTGTGTCGTTGCCTCCGGCGCCGTCGACGCGGTCGTTGCCGAAGTCGCCGTAGGCGGTGTCCGTGCCGAGTCCTGCGTCGATGGTGTCGGCGCCGCCGAGGCCGCAGATGACGTCGTTGCCGCTGGTACCGGTCAGGGTGTCGTCGCCGCTGGTGCCGATGCGGGTGCAGCCCCGGGCGTTGTTCACGGTGGTGGTGGCCGTGGCGGTGTTGTCGCCCGGGTCGGGGTCGCTCTGGGCGCCGCTCACGGTGGCGCGGCCGGTGAGCGTCCCGGTGGCCCGGGGTTCGACGACGACCGTCACCGTGGTGCTCGCGCCGGCGGCGAGGGTGCCGAGGGCGCAGGTCGCGCCGGTGGCCGAGGTGGTGCAGGTGCCCTGGCCCGGGGTGGCCGAGACGACGGTGGCGGCGGGGCCGGTCACGGTGTCGGTGAGGCCGACGCCGGTGGCCGCGGTGGTGGTGGAGGTGTTGGTGACGGTCACGGTGTGGGTGGCGCGGTCGCCGATGCTCACCGTGCCGGTGCCGGTCCTGGTGACCGCCAGGTCGACGCCGGTGGGCGGCGGGGCGCCCTCACCGCCGAGGTAGCGGGCCAGGGCGCGCACGCCGTCGGCGTTGCTGCCGAAGGCGACGGTCCGCCCGTCGGCCTGGAGGGCGAGGCCGTACGCGCTGTCGCCGGTGCCGAAGTCGGTGGTGGTGCGCCCGCCGGTGCCGAAGCCGGTGTCAAGGGTGCCGTTCGCGTGGAAGCGGGCCAGCGCGAAGTCGCCGCCCGCGGTGCCGCCGGCCACGATCCGGTCGTCGGGCTGGACCACGAGGTCGTTCACGCCGGCGCCCGTACCGAAGTCGGTGTTCGCCACGCCCGCGGTACCGAAGCCGCTGTCGAGGCTCCCGTCGGGCTGGTAGCGCACGAGCGTGAAGCGGCCGCCGCTCCATCCCGAGGCGACGATCTTCCCGGTCGACTGCACGACGACGGCCTCGCCCCAGTTGTAGCCGCCGAGGTCCGTGGTGACCTTGCCGTCGCCGCCGCCGAAGGTGGTGTCGAGGCTGCCGTCGGCGGTGAAGCGGGCCAGGGCGAAGTCGAAGGCCGTCCGGCCGACGTCACCGATCATGACGATCCTGCCGTCGGACTGGAGGGTCAGGTCGCGGGCGGTGGCGCCGACGTCCGGCGCGTCGGAGAGCGCGGTGGTGACCACGCCGTCCCCGCCGCCGAAGGCGGTGTCCAGGGTGCCGTCCGGCAGGTACTGGACGAGCCCGAACAGGCCCCCGGCCCGGGCGCCGGCGACGATTCTGCCGTCGGGCCGCACCGCGACCCCGGCCGCGTCCTCGGCGCCGCCGGCGAGCCCGGGGCTGACCCAGCCGTCCCCGCCGCCGAAGGTGGTGTCGAGGCTGCCGTCGGCGGTGTAGCGGGCCACCGTGAACCAGCAGCAGCCGGCGAACTCGTCGTCGGTCTCCTGGTGGCGGCCGACCACGACGATCTTGCCGTCGGGCTGTACGGCGACTCCCTGGGCCACGTCGTCGCCGCCCTCGAAGTCGGTCAGCACCTCACCGCCGGCGCCGCCGCCCGTACCGCCGAAGGAGGTGTCGGCGCTGCCGTCGGGGTGGTGCCGGAGCACGGCGAACTCCGCGTCCTGGTCGACCGGGTCCTGTTCGAAGCCGACCGAGACGATCTTGCCGTCGGCCTGGATCGCCACGTCCCGGCCGTCGGCGGAGGAAGGGGTCGGGATGCTGACTTTTCCGCCGGTGCCGAACGTGGTGTCCAGGTCACCGGGTGCGGCGAAGGCGCCGTGGGGCACGGCGACGACACACGCGAGCGCGGTGGCCAGGACGGCCACGGCGCGCAGGGGTCCCCGTAGGGAAGCAAGGATGGACATGCCGTCAGCGTCCGGACGCTCCCTCGGCTCCCGGGAGCGGCTGGCCAGCGGATCGGCTCACTGGGCCGCAGAGTTCCACCTGCCGGGTGAACGGTCCGCCGGGCGGGCCCCGCCCCCTGGCGGGACACCCCGGCCCGACCGCGCGTACGCGAACGTGCCCGGAGACCTGCCCACGGACCTGCCCACGGACCTGCCCGGGGATCTGCCCGGGGATCTGCCGGGGGGGGGATCTGTCCGTGGACCTGCCCGGGGCCCTGGACGGTCCGTGAACCCGCCCGGGGCCCGGGACGCACGGACCGCCTCAGGACGTGACGACGTAAAGACATCTGAACTTCTCGTCCCTCACTGTTTCCCCAACTGACCTTGCGCGTCACACTGATTGGCGTCGAATCTGAGCACCGCTCAACTTCCCCACGCCTCCCCCGGAGAGCCCCCATGACTTCTGCGAACCCGCCGCGCCCTCTGCGAAGACTGTTCGGCGCCTTCGCCGCCGGCGCGCTGGCCGTCACCGGTCTCGCCACCACCGGCGCGACCCCCGCCGCGGCGGCCACCAGCGGCACGTTCAACGTGCTGACGTACAACGTCGCCGGCCTCCCCGAGGGGCTGAGCTCCGGCAAGCCCGCGACGAACACGCCGCTGATCTCGCCGCGCCTCGGCGCGTACGACATCGTCAACGTGCAGGAGGACTTCAACTACCACGCGGCCCTGTACGCGGGCGACAACCACCCCTACCGCACCGCGACCAGCGGCGGGGTGCCGTTCGGTGACGGCCTCAACACCCTCTCCGACTACGCGTTCGACGACTTCGAGCGCGTCAAGTGGAACACCTGCACCGGCACCAACTGCCTGACCCCGAAGGGCTTCTCCCTCGCCCGGGTGCGGCTCGACGACGGTGTCTACGTCGACCTCTACAACGTGCACACCAACGCCGACGACGACGCGGCGGCCCTGGCCGCGCGCCGCGCCAACATCACCCAGCTCTCGGACTTCATCAAGGCGAACTCGGCGGGCAACGCGGTGATCGTCATGGGTGACACCAACACCCGCTACACGCGCACCGGCGACAACATCCGCAGCATCGTCGGTGACAACGGCCTGACGGACCCCTGGGTGCAGCTGGTCAAGGGCGGGGTCGCCCCCGCGCTCGGCGCCGAACCGCTGGTCTGCCCGAAGACGGCCCCGGCCAACGACTGCGAGGTCGTCGACAAGGTCCTCTACCGGGACAGCAACGTCGTCGACCTGACCGCGAACCGCTACAACAACGAGTGGGCGAAGTTCCTCGACTCCGCGGGCGGCAACCTCTCCGACCACTTCCCGCACACGGTCGACTTCTCCTGGAAGCTCAACCCGCGCCTGCGCGCCAGCGACTTCGCCGGCGGCCCGCACGGCACGGCGTTCAGCGACGCGGACGACCTGCCCTCGACGGTCTCGCCCCGCACCCTGACCCTGCGCGGCGCCTCGCGCCTCGACGGGGTCTCGCTCACGCACGACGGGGGCACGACGCTGACCCACGGCGGCACGGGCGGCACGGCGGCCTCCCTCACCCTGGCCTCCGGGGAGCACCTGACCTCGGTGAAGCTGACGCAGGGCCAGAAGGACGGCCACACGCGGATCTTCTCCGCCGCCTTCGGCACGGACAAGGGCCGTACCCTCGCCTCCGGCACGGCCACCTCGGACGCCACGACCTTCACCGCTCCCGCCGGCTGGCAGATCGTCGGCTTCACGGGCCGCTCGGGCAATGAGATCGACAAGCTGGGCGTGCTGTACGCGCCGATCGGCTGAGCACCACCCGGCGCGGCGACGGTCCCCCGGTCCCACCCCCGAACAGTACGGGGCGGGGCCGGCCGGATCCCCGCCGCGCCGGGGCCGCCGTCGCCGGAGCCGGGCAGGGCGCGGGCGGGTGGGCGGCCTCAACCACATGGGGGTGCGCGGCCTTAACCTAGAGACCCTAGGTTCTCGTCCCGTACAGAGGTGGCCCATGCCCCGAGCCGGTCTCACGCCCGACCGCATCACCGCGGCCGCCGCCGATCTCGCCGACGAGGTCGGCTTCGAGAACGTCTCCCTGTCCGCCCTGGCCCGCCACTTCGGGGTCAAGGACGCGAGCCTGTACTCGCACGTGCGCAATCTCCAGGACCTGCGCGGCCGGATGGCCCTGCTGGCAGGCGGCGAGATGATCGACCTGATCGCGGCGGCCGTCGCCGGCCGGGCCGGCAAGGACGCGCTGGCAGCCTTCGCCGGGGCCTACCGGGAGTACGCCCTGCGCCACCCCGGCCGGTACGCGGCCACGCAGCTCCCCCTCGACCAGGCCACCGTCACCGACTCCCCCGCCCTGCGCCGCACCGCCGAGATCACCTACGGCATGCTCCGCGCGTACGGCCTCGACGAACCCGATCTCACGGACGCCGTACGGCTGCTGCGCAGCACCTTCCACGGTTTCTGCGCCCTGGAGGCCGGCGGCGGCTTCGGTGCGCCCCGCGACGTACGGAAGTCGTGGGACCGGTCCGTCGAGGCACTGCACCTGGCGCTCACGCACTGGCCCCGCGAGGACCCCGAGGGGGCCCGGACCGGGGTGTGACCCGGACGGACGGGAAACCCGCCCGGCCGGCTCAGCGGACCCGGTCGTAGACCATGGCGAGCTCGCCCAGCTCGCCGGTCTCCTGGTGGGAGAGCTTCCACTTCGTGGAGGGCAGGCCGTCGTCGAACAGTCGCTGCCCGTCTCCGGCGATCTCGGGGAAGATCATGAGGTACAGCCGGTCGACCAGATCTGCCGCGAGGAGCGGCTTGATGACACTCGGGGAGCTGTTGACGAGGATGTCGCCCTCGCCGACGGCCTTGAGTTCGGCGACGACATCGGCGGCGGGGGCGTTCACCACACGGGCGTGGTCCCAGGGTGCTTCGGTCAAGGTGGTGGAGAGGACCACCTTCTCCGTGTCCACCAGCCACTTCGCGTATCCGCGGTCGCGCGGATCGGCGTTCTCGTCCTCGGCGACACTCGGCCAGTAGCCCAGGAACCCCTCGGCGTTGATCCGGCCGAGCAGCACCGTCGTCGCGCCCTCCCAGATGCGGGTGAGCTGGCCCCGCGCGACCTCGGAGGTCACATACGGCACGAACATGCCGAAGTCGCCGGGCCCTCCGGGGCCGTGGTAACGCCCGTCGAGGGAGAGGCAGAGGTTCGCGGTCACACGGCGTCCGGTCGAGGCAGTCATGGCGTGCTCCTTGTGTCGGTGCGGTCGGTGCGGTCGGTGGTGTCGGTGCGGTCGGTGGTGTCGGTGTCGTGCGGGTCCGCGGCGAGGGTCGCCGCGAGCTGGTCGAGGCTCTGACCGAAGCCGATCTCGATGCCTGCGACGAAGTCGGCGGAGTCCACTGCGCTGTCGGCGATCCGCCAGTGGACGTCGAGGTCCGTGCCGGTCGCGGTGGGCCGCAGGTCGAGGGCGACGTGGGCGGTGAAGGCGAGGCCGCCGTCCGGAAGCAGGGGGGAGAGCCGGTAGGCGAGGCGCTCTCCCGGGCGGACCTCGTCGACGACTCCCTCCGCGCGCCCGGCGACCGGGGCGGTTGCGGCGGCGTCCTCGGCCTCGCGGTACTCCTGGACGATCCGCCCGCCCTCTCGCGCCTCGAAGACGAGCTCGCTCACGCGGAGGTCGTGAGGCGTCCACCATCGGGCGAGGAGGGAGGGCTCGGTCAGGTGGCGCCACACCAGCTCGGGACGCCCCGTCAGCGACCGGCGGAAGGCGAACGAACGGCCGTCGGCCCACCCCGCCTCCTCCGCGGCGAGCCGCTCCGCGTGGAGGCCGGCCCCGTACCGGTCGTACGTCTCGCGCGGGCCCCCGGCCCGCTCCGCGGAGTCGGCGAGCCGGCCGAGCGCGGCCGCCAGCTCCCGCAGGGGACCGGGCTGCAGTGCGTAGATGCGGCGCTGCCCGGTGCGCTGGGAAGTGACGAGGCCGGCGCGCTCAAGTGTCTGCAGGTGCTTGGTCGTCTGCGGCTGACGGGCCTCGGCCAGCTCGGCGAGGACGCCGACCGGACGGGGCCGCTCGGCGAGCAGGCTCACGAGCCGCAGACGTGCCGGGTCGGCCAGTGCGGAGAGGAGTGCGTCCATGGCAACGAGTATTCACCCTCACGCATATTCGTGTCAAGGAATATGTTGTTGCCCGTCGGAGCGAGGACCACCGGCCGCTACGCCACCCCGTCCTGCTCGACCGCCCTCAACCGGGCATCACCGACCACGAAGACGCTGAGGATCGCCCGTCCGAAGCGGTGAAGACGAACCGGGCCCGCTCACCGTCGGCCCAGTCCACGGAGACCTCGTACGCGCCCCGCACCTCCACGGAGGCCAGCTCCGCCAGGGGTTGCGGGGCGGGGTCGCCGGTGAGGCGCGCGAGGGCGACGAAGAGGGTCGCGTCCGCGTCGGCCGTCTCCCCGGTGAGGCCCTGCCCGGTGGCGGCGTCCGACAGGCCGTGCACGGGATGCACCGCGCTCTCCACACCTTCCGCGGGCCCCCAGCCCGTCACCCGCACCGGGGTGCCGGGCGCCGCACCCGTCACCAGATGGGCCCGGACCTCGACGGCCCCCCGGGCCACCACCAGGCTGGTGACCCGGACACCGTCCTCGCCGACCGTGTGCCGGGAGGCAGCCCAGCCCTCCCCCACCCCCAGCGGTTCGATGTCCGTGCGGCTCGCGTCGCCGCCGACGATCACGCTGTTGTCGTACGACTCGGCGGGCTCCGCCAGGGGTACGGGCTCGGTCACCGTCGAGTAGGCGAGCCGGGTGTAGAAGGGGTCGTAGCGGACGTCCTCGCTGCCGTGGTTGTGCAGGCGGACCAGACCGTCCGAACGCGTGCTCTGGAGAAGCCAGTTGGGCGGGCCGACGGGACGCAGCTCGTCCTCCAGCTCCACCGGGCCCGGCTCCTCCGTCGCCGTCCACACCTCGTGGTCGGCGGGCAGCAGCAGGCCGAGGAAGCCCTTGCCGGCCCAGTACGGGGAGGCGGGCCCCGAATAGCCCTGCAGAACGGCGAGGTTCGGGCCGTGCCAGCCCAGCGACAGCAGGCCGTGCTCGTCGACCGCGCCCCGGTCGAGGAAGTACTTCAGCGCGCCCGACGCCAGCCGCCGCGTCCGGCCCGGCGACAGCGGCGTACGGCCGGTGAGGGCGCCCAGCCACAGCGGGACGGTCGTCGCGAAGCGGTAGGTGAGGGAGCGGCCCTGGTGCAGGGGGGCGCCGTCGCCGCCGAACAGCCGGGCGTAGTCGCCGAGATGGGCCGAGAGGCGGTCGCCGTAGCGTGCGAGGAGACGGTCGTCGTCGGCGAGCCAGGCGTGCAGGACCGGGTACAGGTGCATGGCCCAGCCGTTGTAGTAGTCGAACTTGCGGCCGTCGCCGTCGGTGTACCAGCCGTCGCCGAGGTACCACTGCTCGATGCGGTCGAGGCGCTGGTCGATGACCCGGCGGGCCAACTCCGGTTCGTGGCCGATCTCCTCCAGGAAGCCGCCGACCGTCACCGGGAACAACTCCCAGTTGCAGGGCCAGGGTTCGGCGGTGAGCGCGTCGCCGAGCCAGGCCGCCGCGCGCTGGCGGACGTCGTCGTCGAGCCGGTCCCAGAGCAGGTCCCGGGTCACGCGCAGCGCGAAGGCGATCGACGCGGCCTCGACGAGGGGCTGCGTACGGTCCTCGATGCGCGGCCAGACTCCCGCGACTCCGGCCGCGAGGCCGTCCGCGTACCGCGCGAGCGCCTTCTCGTCGCGGCGGAAGGCGGCGAGCAGCAGGGTACGGGCGTATCCCTCCAGCCCGTCGGAGAGGCGGCCCGTCCAGCTGGTCCGGTCGCCGGGCAGCTGGTAGAGCGCCCCGTCGGCAGTGGCGTACGGCTCCACGGCGGCCAGCAGCGCGTCGGCGGCCGCCTCCCAGTGGGCGCGGGTGTAGCCGGTGTACGGGCTGAGTGTGCGGTCTGCCTGCGGCGGGGTGGGCATGGGGTGCGCTCTTTCTCTGGGGGGCGGGGGCGGTTTCGGGGTGGTGGGGGGCGTGGTCGGGTGCGGGTGGGTGGGGGCTGATCGCGCAGTTCCCCGCGCCCCTGAAAGCCCAGGCCCTTCGGGCCTGAAAGCCAACGGCCCTTCGGGCCTGAAAAGCACGGGGCGCAGCCCCTGCTTTTCAGGGGCGTGGGGAACTGCGCGAGAAGCCCCGCCGGACCCGCACCCGGCCACGCACCTCGCCCACTCCGGCCCTCCCCCACGCAGACCTCACGTACAGACCTGGGGCGCCCCGGTTCCGGTCGGGACGCCCCAGGGGTCTTATCCCACCCTGGTCTTCCCCTCGGGCACCAGCCCCTGGGCGACGAGTTCGTCCCGGACGAGGCCGGCGTACGCGGTCGCGCCGCGCACCGAGGTGTGGGTGTTGTCCCGTTTCTCGTTGTAGAGGTACAGCGCCTTCGACCCCTCGGTGCCCAGCGACTCCACCAGCGCCTTCGTCTTCGCGGTGAGGTCGATCAGGGGCACCCCCCGGTCGGCGGCGACCGCGCGGGTCACCGCGGGGTGGTCGACGCCGAGGCCGTTGACCAGCAGGGCGGTTCCGTTGTTGAGGGTGCCGTCGGCGTTGAACCAGCGGCGCACGATCGGGGTGACCAGCACGGGCTTCCCGCCCTTCTCGCGGACGCCCGCGACCAGGGTTTCGAGGTTGGCCCGGTAGGTGGCCGCGTCGGTCTGCTTGTCGTTGTGGGCCAGCTGGATCAGGACCAGGTCGTTGCGGCGGATCCGCGGCTGGACGGTGGCCCACAGCCGGGAGTCGGCGAGGTAGGAGACCGTGCTCTCGCCGGAGTCGGCGTGGTTGGCGACCGACAGGCCCTTGCCGAAGTACTGCGGGAGCTGCTGCCCCCAGCCGGAGTAGGGGTCGCCGGGCTGGTCGCAGACCGTGGAGTCACCGACGAGGAGGATCTGGCGGGCCCGCTCGGCGCGGGTCACCCGGATGTCGGCGAGGGCGGGCGCCGAGCCGCCCACGAAGAGGTCCAGGCCGGGAGTGCCGTCGGGGCCGGTGGGCTCGCCCTCGGGAGTACGGACGTCGACGGTGAAGCTGAGGCGGACGTGCTCACCGGCGTCGGTGGCCGTCTCCGCCAGGAGCGTGCGGCGCGTCTCGCCGGTGACGGCCGTGCTCGCCGCCGCGTCCCCGCCGAGGCGGACCCTCACCTCGTAGGTCCCGGCGGGGACGTCGAAGTGGCAGGCGTTCCCTGCGCAGTTCTCCGGGCCCAGCACGAGCCGGTCCGCCCGCGCCTCGGCCGGTACCGCCGTGAGGACGGCGCCCAGGGTCGTCGCCACCGTCAGCGCGGCAAGGGTGAAACGTCTCATTGCGGCTCCTCCGAGAGGTGACATGGCCCGGCGGCTGGACGGTACATCGTTCGACAAGCGCTTTCTAGAGGTGGCGCGTCATTCACATGATTGCCAACTTCCTTCCCGCGAAAGCCCTTTCGCGAAAACGATTCAACTGTCACCCTTCCGAATCACCGCACTCCCCCCACGGCACCCGAGGAGCCCCCATGGCCGAATCCCCCACCCCGTCCGAGGCCGCGTCCGGGCCCGGCCGCCGCGCCTTCGTCGTCGGCGCCGCCGCGACCGCCGCCGGGGCCGCGCTCACCGGTCCCCTGGCCGGCACCGCCCGCGCCGCGGCCTTCGGCTACACCGACGACGGCACGCACTACGTGATCGACACCGGCGCGAACCTCGTGTTCAAGGTCCGCAAGAGCAACGGCGACCTCGCCTCGCTCGCCTACCGGGGCACGGAGTACCAGGGCTACGGCGGCATGAACTCGCACATCGAGTCCGGCCTCGGCGCCTCCACCGTCACCATTAGGCAGTCCGGCTCGACGATCCTCGTCTCCGTCGCCCACGGCACGCTTCGGCACTACTACGCGGCCCGCAGCGGCGAGAACAACATCTACCTGTGGACCAACAAGGCCGACGCCTCGGTCTCGGCGACCCGCTACATCGTGCGTGTGAAGGCGGGCCTCTTCCTCAACGACGAGCCCGACGCGTACACCTACGCGCCCACCACCATCGAGGCGTCGGACGTCTTCGCCAAGTCCGACGGCCAGACCCGTTCCAAGCACTACTCCAGACTGCGGGTGACGGACTACGACTACATCGGCTGGAGGACCGGCTCGGTCGGCCTGTGGATGGTCCGCAGCAACCACGAGAAGGCCTCCGGCGGCCCCTTCTACCGCTCCCTGCTGCGCCACCAGAGCGCGGACGGCGGCGGGCTCTACGAGATCCTGTACTACGGCCAGAACCAGACCGAGGACCAGCGGTTCGGCCTCCAGGGGCCCTACGTCATCGCCTTCACGGACGGCGGGGCGCCCTCCTCGTCGCTGTTCCCGGGCACGCTGACCACCCCGTGGGCGGACTCGCTCGGCCTGTCCGGATACGTCCCCGCGAGCGGCCGGGGCCGGGTCACGGGCGTCGGCATCACCGGCCGGAACACGGCGTACGCGTACACGGTCGGGCTCGCCAACGCGGCGGCCCAGTACTGGGGTCCGGCCCGGGCGTCGGACGGCTGGTTCTCCGTGACGGGGGTGTTGCCGGGGACGTACACGCTGACGGTCTTCAAGGGCGAACTGGCGGTGTACACCACCTCGGTGACGGTCACCGCGGGCGGGACGACGGCACTGAACTCGATCGCGATCCCGTCCTCGAACGACCCGTCCAACGCGGGCGCGATCTGGCGGATCAACGACTGGAACGGCACCCCGGGCGGCTTCAAGAACGCCGAGCTGATGACGTACGCGCATCCGTCGGACGTCCGGGCCGCCGCCTGGACCGGCAATGTGGTCGTCGGCAGCGGTACCGAGACCTCGGGCTTCCCCTGCTACCTCTGGAAGGACGTGAACAGTGGTCTCCTCGTGTACTTCAGGCTGACCGCCGCGCAGGCCGCCGCCGCCCACACCCTGCGCATCGGGGTGACGACGGCCTACGCCAACGGCCGGCCGCAGGTCGTCGTCAACGACCGGTGGACCTCGGCGATCCCCTCTCCGCCCACCCAGCCGAACACCCGGTCACTGACGAACGGGTCCTACCGGGGCAACAACCACACGTTCACCTACAGCGTGCCCGCGTCGGCCTGGCTGACCGACACGAGTCAGTACAACGTGCTGCGGATCAACGTGGTGAGCGGATCGGGGTCGACGTCCTATCTCAGCGCGGGGACGTCGGTCGACGCGATCGACCTCCTGAGCTGACGGTTCGTCATGTACCGCGCGTCCACTGCTGATTCGTGCCGCTGCCGCACGCGTACGTGATGACGGCGGCGCCGTCGGCGGTGGACGCGCCGCTGACGTCCAGGCACTTGCCGGTCGCGCGGGACTTGACGTTCACGTAGGAGCCGGTGGTGACGAGCGAGAACTGCTGGGCCGTGTTCGAGGCGTCGCAGTTCTCCTGGGTGACCGTGCCGGTGTTCTCCTGCACGCACAGGGAGCTGTGCCGGGTCATGAGCTGGTAGTAGCCGCTGCCGGCGGACTTGAACCAGTACTTCTGGTTGGTGCCGCCGTTGCACGTGTACTGCTTGATCTGGGCTCCCGGCCACTGCGACTGGCTGGTGACGTCGGCGCACTTGGACGAGTGGCGGGCGATCAGGGTGTTGTAGGTGGCGCTGGTCCCGCTGATCGTGCCGGTGGCCGTGTCGACGGTGACCTCGGGCGACCAGGACAGGGACATCGTGGTCGAGGTCGGGAAGGTCAGCGGCAGCCAGACGTAGCGGGAGTCGTTGACCGTGCCGCCGAAGGAGTTGCCCCAGCGGTCGCCCAGGTAGAGGTACGAGGTGGCCGAGGTGCCCTGCACGGGCAGGACGTACGCGGTCTGCGAGCCGAAGGCCGTGACATCGCCGACGTTGGTCATGGCCGTCCAGGGGCCCGCGATGCTGGTGGCGGTGGCGTACTGCTGCTGGTTGGGGTTCCAGCCGGTGGCGCCCGAGGTGAGCATGAAGTAGACGCCGCCCCGCTTGAACAGGGCGGGTGCCTCGCGGTGGCCGCCGTGCCAGGGGTCGGCGACGAGGGCGGCGACACCGGTGTAGTCGGCGGTGAGCCGGTAGATCTGCAGGTCGTAGTTCTCGCGGGCCGCCGAGATCATGTAGCCGGTGCCGTCGGTGTCCACGAACGTGGTGATGTCACGGGACATGTGCTGGCCGAGCGGCCGGAAGCTGCCCCGCCAGGTGTAGTTCCCGTCGACGGTGTCGGAGACGGCGACGGCCGCGCGGGCCTCGCTGTAGTCGACGCCGTTCTCCTTGTGCATCCACATCACGAACTTGCCGGTGGCCGCGTTGTACATGACCTTGGGCCGCTCGATGTTGGCGGTCGCCAGTTCCGGATCCGTGGCCTCGGTCAGGACGTGGTTGCGGAACTCCCAGGTCTTCAGGTCCGTGGAGCGGTACGCCGACACGTACTTGAAGGTGTTGTCGGCGTTGCGGTTCTCGCCGAACCAGTAGTAGTAGGTGCCGACCTTGAGGACACCGCCGCCGTGGGCGTGCAGGGGGTTGCCCGACGTGTCCTTGAACTGGGTGCCGTTGGGGACGGTCTGCGGCGCCGCCTGGGCGGGGCCGGCGGTGACGAGGGCGCCGGCCAGCGCCAGACAGAGCGCGAGGAGCGTCGCGTACACACGTCTCATGTCAGCTCTCCTTACCGGGTGTTCGGGGTGGTCGTGTCGGCTACGGGGACTCCGAAGTCGGGGGTGCCGTCGGGCTTCCAGCCGAGGCGCTGGATCCGGGTGTGGCGGTTGGGGTCGTTGAGCGGGTCGCCGACGATGTCCTTGTACTGGCGGGCGTGATAGACGAGGACGTCGGTGCGTCCGTCCTCGGCGACGGTGAAGCTGTTGTGGCCCGGACCGTACTGCCGGGTGGTGTCGTTGCTGGTGAAGACGGGGGTCGGGGACTTGGACCAGTGGGCGGGGTTCATGAGGTCGGCGTCGGCGTCGATGGTCAGCAGGCCCATGCAGTAGTGGAAGTCGGTGGCGCTGGCCGAGTACGTCATGAAGAGACGGCCGTTGCGTTTGATGACCGACGGACCCTCGTTGACCTTGAAGCCGATGACCTCCCAGTCCAGCTCGGGTGTGGTCAGGCGCACCTGGGGGCCGGTCAGGGTGAGGGGGTCGGCCATCTTCGAGAGCCAGACGGCGGTGTTGTTGTCCATCCCGGGCTCGTGCTGTGCCCACGCGAGGTAGCGGGAGCCCCGGTGGGTGAAGGTGGTGGCGTCCAGGGAGAAGGTCTCCCAGGCGGTCTTCAGCTGACCGCGCTCGACCCACGTCCCCTTGAAGGGGTCGGGGTGCGCGTTCTCCAGCACCCAGATACGGATGGCCCAGATGTCCTCGGCGGGCGCGGAGGCGAAGTAGATGTACCACTTGCCGTCGATGCGGTGGATCTCCGGCGCCCAGATGTGCGCGCCCATCACACCCGTGGCGTGCTTGCGCCAGATCACGGACTCGGCTGCCGTCGACAGCCCGCGCAGGGTGCGGGAGCGGCGCAGGACGATCCGGTCGTACTCGGGCGCGGTCGCCGTGAAGTAGTAGAAGCCGTCGGTGTGCCGGTTGATGTGCGGGTCGGCGCGGTTGCGGACCAGCGGATTGACGTACGCGGGCCGGCCGGGGGACGCGTGGGCGGCGGTGGGGGGCAGCGCGGCGAGGGCGCCGGCGGCCAGGGCGCCCTTCAGGAGCAGCCTTCGGTCGGGGGGCTGGGGGAGTTCGTGCTCGCGGCTCACGCGGTCTGCCTCTCTGCAGAGTGCTGCACGGTGGGGGGAGACAAAAGAAAACAGAATCGTTCGACATTTCGCACAAGATCGGTCATGGCGAACGGCGAAAAGGTAAGGGTGTGTTACGTCCAGGTCAACGGGTCGGGCGAGACGAACACAAGCTCACAGGAACGAACCGATGGGGAGAAGCCGGACCTCGCGAGGTTTCTGTTATCCGCGTGCGCCCCGGACCGTCTCCGGACCGTGCACAGCCAATTCCACAAGACAGCGGCCGCCGCCGGAGCCCTGGCGGTCACCGCCCTCCTGCTCGGCGCCCCCACCGCCACCGCCGCCGGCCCCCACGACGCGACCCCCGACGTACTGGCGGGGCGGGACGTCACGCTCAGCGGGGACACGGTGGTGACCGTGCCGCCCGGGACGACCACGTACGACGGTGTGTTCAGCGGCACCGGCTCCCTCACCGTGCGCGGCACCGGGACGCTGGTCCTCACCCGGGACAGCGACTTCACCCTGCCCAAGTCCCGGCAGCGGCAACGCGTGCGGATCCTCGGCGGCAACCACCCGTACGTCACCGTCACCCGCCCGGACCCGCCGGCCGTGACCGTCGAGCGGGGCGCGACCCTCCAGTACGGGAACCGCGGCGCGACCGGGGTGATCGGCCACTACCCGTACGGCACCCCGGCGTTCCGGCTGAACCAGAACAACATCCGCGTCGACGGCACCCTGCGGCTCACCCTGAAGGACGTGGCGTACAACCTGGGGACGATCAGCGGTTCCGGCCTGGTCAGCCAGCCGAGGTTCCTGTGGGCCACCTGGGACCTGTCGGGCACCCATCCGTTCACCGGGGTCATCGACAACGGCACGCAGGTGAACGCCGGGCGCCCGGAGTACGCGACCTCCCTGCCGAACGCGCGCAAGGTCCTCAACCAGGGCACCTGGACCGTGGACACCCCGCTCGGCCGGACCGTCACCCAGGGCATGGACTTCTACCAGCGCGAGTACGGCAGCGACATCAACGTCCAGTCGCGGCCCGGCAGCAAGGTGATCCTCACCGGTCAGTACAGCTGGTCCGACCGGGGCGGCGACACCAACCCCTCGCTCAGCGACCCTGCCCTGAACTGGACGCCGGCGCGCAAGAACGTGAACAAGCGCGGCACCAACATCAAGGGCGCGAACGTCCAGTGGGGCGACGGGACGACGGACAAGATCTTCATGCCGGGCACCGCCGAGACGGTCTACATCAACCTCCTCGCCGCGCGCTCCCGTTCACGGCTCACCTTCGACTACGACGGGCCCGTCACCCTGGGCGCCCCCATCGGCGGCGGCCGCTTCCACGACACCCTCTCAGCGCCCGGCGCCGGGGACGTCGTCGTCGCCGGGACCCGGGGCAACGACGTCACCTTCGCCGCCGTCCAGTACTACGACGGGTCGACGACGGTCGAGAAGGGCGCGGTGCTGCGGCTGGGCAGCGGCAGGCCGGGCGGGGACGGCGGCCTCCACACCGCGGGCGCCCTCTGCCGGGTGGTCGACGACGGCTCGCTGATCGTGCGGAACGTCGCGAAGCCGGTGACCCTGTCACGGGTCGGCGGCAGCGGCTCGCTCACCCAGGCGGGCCGGGCCACCACGACCCTGACCGGCGGCGAGGTGACCTACACCGGAGCGACGACCGTCACGAAGGGCACGCTGGCGCTCCGGAAGGGAGCGACTCTCGGCCGGAGCAGGACCATTCGGCTCACCACCGCGGGGGCGAGGCTCGACGCGGGCACGGCGGGACTGAGGGTGACCAGGTCGCTGTCGGGCAGGGGCACGGTGAAGGGCGCGGTGACCAACGCGGGTGTGGTCGCCGGCGGCCTCACGGTGACCGGCGACTTCACCCAGACCGCGAAGGGCGAACTGGTGCTGCGCGACCGGCCGTTGCGGGTGAACGGGGCGGCACGCCTCGCCGGCGGACTGGATCTCGCGGCGCTGACCTCCGGCGGCCGTCCCGGCGCGCGGGTCACCGTGATCGACCACCGGGGGAAGGGCCGGACCACCGGGACGTTCACCGGGCTGCCCGAGGGCGCCGAGGTGAGGCCGGCCGCGCACACGTACCGGATCTCCTACCGGGGCGGTGACGGCAACGACGTCGTGCTGACCAGGGTGAAGGCGCACCGGGCGCCGTCGGCCGTGAGCACCGCCGGTGCCGGTGCCGTCGAGACCCGTACGCGCACCCTGAGCGCCTCCGCCGACTCCGGGCTCGGCTGGTGGCCGTACGCGCTCGCCCTCGGCGGGCTGTGCGGGCTGCTGGTTCCGGTGGCCCGCCGCCGCGGGAGGGGCCGCGGCAAGGGCGGCGGCCGGCACGCGGCCGCGGGCTGAGCCTCCCCACCGCGCCCGGCCGTGCCGGGCGCGGTACGGCGGTGTGCTCCCGCGCCGCGACTCAGGCCCGGACCTCGGCGACCGCCTCGGCCCCGCCCTCGGGCGCGTTCCCGGCGTCCGTCTCCTCGGTGCCCTCCTGCCGGCCCCGCAGCCACACGTAGACCGGGATGCCCGCGAACAGGAACAGGGCGCCCTGGTAGACGGCCGCGTAGCCGGCGCCGGCGATCAGCCAGAAGGAGAAGGCGAAGGAGAGGCCCGCGACGATCAGGTCCCGGACCAGGCCGGCCGGGCGGACCCGCTCACGGGTGCCCCGGGCCAGCCAGTACAGCTGGGCGGCGGCGGAGAGCAGATACGGGACGCAGCCGGTGAACGTGGTGATGAGGACCAGGACGCGGAAGGCGGTGTCCGGGTCGTCCGCGTAGTTGATCACGATCAGCAGGGTGCCGAGCACGGCGGTGGCGAGGACGCCGAAGCCGGGCACACCGCCCTTGCCGACCCGGGCGAAGCGCTGGGGGAAGAGGCCGTCGCGGGCGGCGGCGTACGGCATCTGGGCGCTGAGCAGGACCCAGCCGTTCAGGCAGCCGACGATCGAGGCGACGGCGACCAGCGCGATCACCGTGCCGCCCCAGCTGCCGCCTGCCATCGCGTTCACGGCGTCGGCGAAGGGTGCCCCCGAGTCCACCAGCTCCTTGTGCGGGACCAGACCGAACACGGCGACCGTGCCGAGGATGTAGACCAGCGCGGAGGCGAGCGTGCCGAGGACGCTGGCGCGGCCCACGGTGCGCTCGGGGTCCTTGACCTCGCCCGCGCTGACGGCGGCCGACTCGACACCGAGGAAGCTGTAGAGCAGGAGCGCGGCGGCGGCGGCGAGCGCGCCGGGGGTGCTTTCGCCGGAGGCGTTGAAGGGGCCGTAGTTGTCGGCGTCGACGAAGAACAGGCCGATGGTGGCCACCAGCAGCAGCGGGACGAACTTCAGCACGGTGGAGACGACCTGCACGGCGCCCACGTAGCGGGTGCCCGCGAAGTTGGCGGCGGCCGGCAGCCACAGGGCGGCCAGGGCCACCAGCGCCAGGACGGCCTTGCTGTCGCCCAGGGGTATCAGCACGTCCACGTAGCCGACCACGCCGACGGCGAGCGCGGCGATGCTGACCCAGCACATCGTCCAGTACGACCAGGCCGACAGGAAGCCCGCGAACGGCCCGAAGGCGTCGCGGGGGTAGACGTAGAGGCCACCGGTGACCGGGCTGCGCCGGGCCAGCTTCCCGAAGAGCAGCGCCAGCAGGACGGCGGCCACGGACAGGACACCGAAGGCCAGCAGGCTGACCGTGCCGTACGGGGCGACGGTGGCGGGGAGCGTGAAGATGCCGCCGCCGATGATGTTGCCCATCACGAGGGCGGTGGCCGCCACGACGCCGAACTTCCGGCCCGGGGCGGCCGCGCCCGTCGCGACCGGCCCGGAGGCCGCGGTCGCCTCGGTGCCGGTGGCCGGGGCCGGTTCGGGCTCGGTGGCCTCGGGGGTGCTGGTGGTGGTCATGGCGGTTCCCGGGGGATGAGCGGGGGAAGGGGAGGGCGCGATCGTACCGCCGTGTTCCACATGGTGGGCGATCTGTTCATCTGATGGACATACTGGGGGTGGGTCCGCCCCCGTGGCTCGGTTACCGTCGACGGCATGACCAGCAACGCATCCGGCAGCCCCTCCCCCGTCCCCGGCCCTCCGTCCGGCAGGTTCGCCGCGGCCCTGGCCGCCGACGTCCTCGTTCTCGACGGCGGTATGTCCAACCAGCTGGAGTCGGCCGGGCACGACTTGAGCGACGAGCTGTGGTCGGCGCGGCTGCTCGCGGAGAGCCCGAAGGCGATCACCGAGGCCCATCTCGCCTACTTCGAGGCGGGCGCGAACGTGGCCATCACCGCCAGCTACCAGGCCACCTTCGACGGCTTCGCCAAGCGCGGGATCGACGGCGACCGGGCGGCCGAACTCATGGCCCTGAGCATCGGGCTGGCCGCGGACGCGGCGGCCGAGGCCGGGACCCGCGGCGAGGCACGCCCGCTGCTGGTGGCCGCCTCGGTCGGCCCGTACGGGGCCATGCTCGCGGACGGCTCCGAGTACCGCGGCCGTTACGGGCTGGGTGTGGCCGAGCTGGAACGGTTCCACCGGCCCCGGCTGGAGGTGCTGGCCGCCGCCCGCCCCGACGTACTGGCCCTGGAGACGATCCCGGACACCGACGAGGCCGAGGCCCTGCTGCGGGCGGTGCGCGGTCTGGACGTGCCCGCCTGGCTGTCGTACACCGTCGCCGGTGACCGCACCCGCGCCGGGCAGCCCCTGGAGGAGGCCTTCGCACTGGCCGCCGACGCCGAGGAGATCGTCGCCGTCGGGGTGAACTGCTGCGCGTCCGAGGACGTGGACGGCGCGATCGAGACGGCCGTCCGGGTCACCGGAAAGCCGGTCGTCGTGTATCCGAACAGCGGCGAGACCTGGGACGCGGCGGCCCGGTCCTGGACCGGGCGGTCCACGTTCACCACGGAGCAGGTGCTGGGGTGGCGGGCGGCCGGGGCCCGGCTCATCGGCGGCTGCTGCCGGGTGGGACCCGAGGCCGTCTCGGCGATCGCGCGGACGCTGGCCTGAGGGGCCGCCGGGCCCGGTCTCAGGGACTGCGGCGGAAGCGGCGCAGGGCAGGGAGCGGGCCTCCGCCCGAGGTGACGAAGGTGCCCGCGCCCTGCACCCGCCGGGGGCGCCGGGTGTCGGCGTCCCAGAGCGCGAGTTCGGGGTCGTAGGGGCCGAGGACCATCCGGGGGCCGTCCGGGGAATCAGGTCCGTCCGGGCTGTCCGGGGTGTCGAAGACGCGGACCGGGTGGGTGGGGTCCCAGGCGGGCCAGCCGGGGGTGCCCTCCGTCGCGAAGCGGACCCAGGCGGTGTGCATGGCGGCGGCCAGGTCGCGCGGAGGGTTCTCGCCGGCGAGCTTGGTGGAGGCCGGGGTGTCGCCCGTGTCGAAGACGAAGCCGAGTTCGAGGGCGTGGCAGGAGCCGAGGGCGGGGACGCCGGAGGGCCAGGCGAACTCGTAGAGGTAGGAGTGGGCCTGGCCGAGGCGGGCGTCCGCCACGCGGTGCAGGGGGACGCGCAGGAGGTGGTCGGTGACGAGCCGGCCGACCAGGTCGGCGGTTCCCAGGTCGGGGTGGAGGTCGCGGTAGCCGCGGGGCAGCTCCGGACCGCAGCGGCAGCGGGCCCGTGCGCCGGCCAGGGCGACGGCGCCGAGACGGTCCACGCGTTCCTGGAGGCCGCCGGGGACGAGCCAGAGACGGTGCTCGTCACGGGTCCAGCCCATCAGGAGGTCGGTCCCCGGGGCCGCGCCGTGCTCGGTCAGCGCCTCCAGCGGATCGCTGGGCAGCAGCTCGCCGTCGACGACGATGCCGAAGGCGGGGCCGCCCAGCACCGGACTGCTGAGGCGGCCGGCCTCCGCCTGCGCCTCGACGAGGGCGGACCGGTCCACGGCCGCGAACGCCTCGGCGGTCGCCGGGACCTTCAGCCGGGCCGCCATCCGGCGGACCATGCGCCGCACCTTGTCCCGGTCCAGGGCCTCGGGAGGCCCGCTCTGCAGGACGGCCCGCCGGAACAGGCCCCGCGCGCGGGGGACGGCCAGCAGCGCGCCGACGCTGATGGCTCCCGCCGACTGACCGGCCAGGGTCACCCGGTCCGGGTCGCCGCCGAAGGCGCCGACCGACTCCCGTACCCACTCCAGCGCGGCCAGCTGGTCCCGCAGCCCGAGATTGGGCGGGGCGTCCGGGAAGAGGCCGTAACCCTCCACTCCCAGCCGGTAGTTGAGGGACACCAGCACCACACCGTCACGGGCGAAGGCGGCGCCGTCGTAGACCGGCACCGCCGACGAACCCCGGGTGAGGGCGCCGCCGTGGATCCAGACCATGACCGGCAGCCGGGCCCCCGGGCGCGGGTCCGGTGTCCACACGTTCAGGTTGAGGCAGTCGTCGCCCGGGACGACGGGGTCCGAGAGACAGCGGGCGAACGCCTCCGAGTACGGCGGCTTCGCTGGAGTCGGCCCGAAGGCGACGGCCTCCCGCACCCCCGTCCAGGGCTCGGGCGGCACGGGCGGACGGAACCGGCGCGGACCGACTGGCGGGGCCGCGTACGGGACACCCCGGAACACCGCGATCCGTTCGCCGCGGCCGTCCCCGTTCCCGCCCTGGTCGCGGTACTCGTAGACGCCGCGTACGGCACCGTACGGCGTCCTCACCACGGGGCCCTGCCGGTCTGCCGTCATCGCACCAGCTCCTCACGCCCGCCCGCTCGTGGACCGTCGTCCACCTCAGAGCACCACATCCCCTCGCGGTATTCCGGTCGTGCCGGGGCTGGGACGGCCGTTCGGGGGACGGGTACCCGGCCGGCGTACGCCGGGGTGCGCGGCGGGCTCCTGCCGGTACCGACGACGGGCCGCCGTTCGGTGTGGCTGCCGACGGGCCGCCGTTCGGGTGCGGCTGCCGACGGGCCGCCGTTCGGGTGCGGATGGCCGTCGGGAGGCCGTTCGGGTGCGGATGGTCGTCGGGAGGCCGTTCGGTGCGGCTACGGCATCGGCCCGGTCCGTGACCGCTCCCGCTCTCGCTCCCGCTCGGACAGCGCCTGCAGCCGGTCTCGCGTCCGAATTCCACCGCCCAGCCCGGTCGGCCGACCCGCCCAGGGCCCCTTGTTCGAAGTTTCGAAAGTTTTGGCACGGACGGTCCTGTGAATCCCTGCTTCTTCCCGCCGTGTTGAGTTGGGCTTACGGTAGGAAGCGCTTGCTACGCGAGGGACGCCTCCGTCGCGCGGGCGACGCTGTTCGAAAATTTCACCGGCCCCGGGACGGGCCTGAGAGGTGGAGTCGCGATGGTGCGTGGCGGGAGCGCGACGGCCGGGCCGACGCTGGCGGTGGTGGCACGCGAGGCCGGGGTGTCCGTGCCGACCGCCTCGAAGGTGGTCAACGGCCGGGAGGACGTGGCCCCGGAGACCAGGCGCCGGGTCACCGAGGCGCTGGACCGGCTCGGTTACGTCCGCAGACCCCGGTTCGAGCCGTCGAAGCCGCCGCGCATGGTCGACCTGGTGGTCCACTCCCTGGAGAGTTCCTGGTCGGGCGCGGTCCTGCACGGCGTCGAACAGGCCGCCCACGACGCCGGCCTGGAGGTCGTGGTCTCGGCCGGTCCGAGCCGCACCCGGGGCGTCCGTCCCGAACGCGGCTGGTTCGACAGGCTCGCCGCCCGGGGCTCCGCGGGCGTGCTGTTCAACCTGGCCGAGCTGTCCCCCGCCCAGCACTCCTGGCTCACCCAGCACCGCATCCCGTTCGTGCTCATCGACCCGGTCCTCGAACCGCCGCCCGGCGTGGTGTCGGTCGGGGCGGCCAACTGGCAGGGCGGGATGACCGCCGCCGAGCATCTGCTGTCCCTGGGTCACGAGCGGATCGCGGTGATCGCCGGGTACCGGCGCAAGATGTGCAGCAGCGCCCGGGTGGCGGGCTACCGCTCGGCGCTGGCGGCCGCGAAGATCCCGTACCGGCCGGAGTACATGCGCTACGGCAACTTCATGGAGACCACCGCCCACCACCGCATGCTCCAGCTGCTCGACCTCCCCGAGCCGCCGACCGCCGTGTTCGTCTGCTCGGACAAGATGGCCCTCGGGGTGTACGCGGCGCTGGCCGAGCGGGGGCTGCGGGTGCCGGACGACATCAGCGTGGTCGGGTTCGACGACCTCCCCGAGGCCCGCTGGACGACTCCGGGCCTCACCACGGTCCGTCAGCCGCTGTCGGAGATGGCGCAGACGGCTCTCCGGCTGCTGGTGCGGATGATGGAGGGCGACCAACCGGACGGCACCCGCACCGAGTTGTCGACACGGCTGGTGGAGCGGGCCAGCACGGGGGCGCCCCGCCCGGTCTGAGCAGGTGGGAACGGGTTGGCGATGGGCGCGTTTTGGTTCGGTCAAGTGGTTGCGAAGACCCTGAGTGCGGGTGAACGGTGGGCGTCGTGGGACCGTACGGCATAGCAATCGGCCCATCGGGGGGTCCGGCGGTACAAGCGGCCCCGGCCCACTCCGCTCCACCAGCACCGAGCTCCACATGCTCCACAGGGAAGGACCTTCGGGTTGTCGCACATACGCTCGCCGCAGCTTCCGGGACCGACACCGGCACCGGACGACGACAGGACCCCGGACGAAGCCACCCCTCCGGAGCCGACGTCCGTAGAGGCTTCGCCGGACGCGACGGCGACAGCGAGCGAACAGACGGAAGCGCAGGCTCGTACGGGGGCGGAGGACGCAACCGGCGCCGAGCCCGAGTCCACGTCCGCACCCGATGCGGGGCCGGAATCCGCGCCGGAGGCGCAGCCCGAGGCGGAGCCCGAGGCGGAGCCCGAGGCGGAGCCGAAGACGGAGACGGAGACAGCGGCGGAGGCTGGGGCGGAGGCGCAGCCAGCCCCTGAGCCGAAGACGGAGCCGGAGCCATCGGACCCGGTGCCGGGGCCATCGGACCCGACCCGGTCGCCGGACCCGGCACCCGCTTCCACCCCCGCATCCCCCGCCCCCACCCCCGCAGCCCCCTCCGGCCGGCGCACCACGCACCCCCGGGCCGCGCGGTACGTCACCTGGGCCGTGACCGGACTGGCCGTCGCGCTCGTCCTGTTCGCACTGCTCGTGCCGAACGACGTCACGAAGATCGAGTTCGGACGGTTCCTGCGCCTCCCGGCCGAGGGCATCCTCGTGGCGGGGCTGCTCCTCGTGCTGCCGGCGAAGGCGCGGCGCGTGGCGGTGGTGGTGGTCGGCGTGCTGCTCGGGCTGCTGACGACGCTCAAGATGCTGGACATGGGGTCGTACTGGACCCTGGACCGCCCGTTCGACCTGGTGCTCGACTGGATCCTGCTGGACAACGCGCGGACGTTCGTCCAGGACTCGCTCGGCGACACGGCGGCGCTGGCGGTGACCGTCGGGGTGATCGCGCTGACGCTGGTGCTTCCGGTGCTGATGACACTGGCGGTGGCACGGATCAGCCGGCTGATGACGCGCAACCGCCACACGGCTGGCCGGACGCTGCTCGTCCTGGGCACCGCATGGATCATGTGTTCGACGCTGACGCTGGAGGTGGCCGACGTCCCCGTCGCCTCGCACAGCGCGGCGACGCTCGTGGAGAACCGGATCGAGTCGGTGAGCGACGGCCTCAAGGACGGCGAGGCGTTCCGCAAGCAGTCCGCGGTGGACGCCTTCGCGGACGTGCCGCCCGAGCAGCTGCTGACGGGGCTGCGCGGCAAGGACGTACTGATCACGTTCATCGAGAGCTACGGCCGCTCCGCGATCGACGACCCGCGGATGGGCGAGCCGCTCAGCCGCACGCTCGCGCAGAAGACGCAGGAGCTGAAGGACGCCGGGTACGCGTCGCAGAGCGGCTGGCTGCGCTCCCCCATCACGGGCGCCGGCAGCTGGCTGGGGCACTCCACGTTCCTGTCCGGTCTGTGGATCAAGAACCAGTCGCGTTACGCCAACCTCGTCGCCAGCGACCGGCTCACCCTCACCGAGGCGTTCCGGCGCACCGGCGCCTGGCGCACGGTCGGTGTCGTGCCGGGTACCCAGAAGGCGTGGCCGGAGGGCAAGTACTTCGGCCTGGACCACATCTACGACTCGGACCAGCTCGGCTACAAGGGACCGAAGTTCAGCTGGTCGACGATGCCCGACCAGTACACGCTGAAGGCGTTCGAGGAGCTGGAGCACGGCAAGAAGGACCGTGAGCCGATGATGGCGGAGATCATCCTGACCTCCAGCCACAACCCGTGGGCACCCATCCCGAGCACGATCCCCGACGACCAGGTCGGCGACGGGTCGGTCTACCACGGGCTGCAGAAGGCCGAGGGCAAGAACCCCACGGAGGTCTGGAAGGATCCGCTGGCCGTACGGGACGAGTACCGCAAGTCGATCCAGTACTCGGTGAGCAGTCTCGTCGACTTCGTGGCCAAGCACGGCTCCCGGGACACCGTCCTGGTCTTCCTCGGTGACCACCAGCCCAACAAGACGGTCACCGGCGCCAACCCCAGCCACGACGTCCCGGTCTCCATCGTCGCCAAGGACCCCGAGGTCCTGAAGAAGGTCGCCGACTGGGGCTGGACCGACGGTCTCCAGCCCGCCGACAACACCCCGGTGTGGCGGATGGACAAGTTCCGCGACCGCTTCATGACGGCGTTCGGCCCGCAGCAGCCGGGCGGTACGTCCTGACGGACCACGGACTGACGGACTGACGGACTGACGGACCCGGCACACGGACTCCGCGGCCCTGGGCGGGCCCCGCGACGGTGCGGGGCCCGTGTCCGATTCCTTCAAGACCGGCTCGCGGCGGTCCGCCTACGGTGGCCGCATGACTCCACGACTCGACGCGATCGGCATGGTGGCCTCGGACATGGCCGCCTCCGTCGCCTTCTACCGCCGCCTCGGCTTCGCCTTCCCGGAGGGTGCCGAGCACCTGCCGCACGCCGAGGCGGACCTGCCCGGCGGACTCCGGCTGCTGCTCGACACCGTGGAGACCGTCCGGTCCTTCCATCCGGGTTTCCGCCCCGGGAAGGGCGGCGGCGGGCTGGCCCTGCTGTGCGACAGCCCGGCCGAGGTCGACGCGGTGTACGCGGAGCTGGTGGACGCCGGGTACCGCGGCGAGATCGAGCCGTGGGACGCGGTGTGGGGCCAGCGGTACGCCGTCGTCCTCGACCCCGACGGCAACGGCGTCGACCTCTTCGCACCTCTGCCGGCCTCCGTATCCGCCCCTGCCCCTGCCCCTGCCCCTGAGTAGCCCGGCGCCCGGCGGGCCCCCGCTAGCGTCCGCCGAGCAGTTCACCGAGCGGCAGACCCGCCAACTCCCTTACGTCACGGGCGAGGTGGGCCTGGTCGGCGTAGCCGCTGCGGGCCGCCGTCTCGGCGAAGGGCACGCCGTCCCGGGCGAGCGCGAGCGCCCGCCGCAGCCGGAGCACGCGGGCCAGTGTCTTGGGTCCGTATCCGAACGCGGCGAGCGACCGGCGGTGCAACTGCCGGGCGCCGAGCCCGAGTTCGTCGGCGGTCGCCGCGACGGGCCGCCCCGCGTCGAGGGCGGTGACGACGTGTCGCAGCACCGGGTCGGGCCGCCCCACCTCGGCCGCCCGCTCCAGGACGACCGCTTCGAGTCCGCTCGCGGGATCACCGGCCGCGTTCACCCGCGCGGTGAGCCGCCGCACGTCCGCCGGCGACCACAGGTCGGCCAGCGCCACCCGCCGGTCGCGCAGTTCGTGCGCGGGCACCCCCAGGAAGGCGGGCGCCTGACCGGGGAAGAAGCGGAGCCCCGCCCAGCCGCCGGACGACCCTCCGGTGACGTACGCCCGGGTGTCGGGGCCGGCCACCAGCAGGCGCCCGTCGTGCCACAGCAGGTCCATGCACCCGTCGGGCAGGACCCGCCCCGCACCCGGCTCACCGGGGCCGGCGGTCCACACCACGGCCCCGTCCAGCCGGGAAGCCCTTTCCACGTACACGGGAACGAGGCTACGCCCGGGGAGGCCGGGCCGCGCCCGCCCTCCGGGGCGGGGCCGCCGTCAGTCCTCCCCCTTCTTCACGGGTGACCGCAGGCGCGACGTCACGTCCTCCGGGGGGAGGAAGCGGGACCAGCGCTCCGGGAACTCGGAGGGCATGTCGGGGTCCTCGGGGTCGTAGGTGCGGGCGGCGGCGGCACGGGCGACGTACTCGGCGGCCTGTTCCTCGCGCAGGCGCTCGTTGGCGGCGCGGGCGGCGGCCGTGGCTGCGGCCGGCCAGACGCGGTCGATCGCGGCGTTGACGGCGGCGCCGACGAGCACGGCGAAGGCGCCCACACCGATCCAGAGCAGGACGGCGACGGCGGCGGCCAGGGAGCCGTAGATCGTCGCCCCCTCGACCGTGTTGGTGAGATAGATGCGCAGCAGGAAGCTGCCCAGCACCCACATGCCGAGGGCGACGAGGGCGCCGGGGACGTCCTCGACCCAGGGCGAACGGACCGGCACCGACACGTGGTAGAGCGTCGTCAGGAAGACGATGGACAGGACGATCACGACGGGCCAGTAGAGGACCTGGACGACGGTCGCGGACCACGGGACGATCCGGACGACGGCGTCGGGTCCCGCCACCATCAGCGGCAGGGCGATCGAGCCGATGAGCAGCGCCACGAGGAAGAGCAGGAACGCCATGAGGCGGGTCTTGACGATGCCGCGGACGCCGTCGAGGCCGTACATGACGGTGATGGTGTCGATGAAGACGTTCACCGCGCGGGAGCCGGACCACAGGGCGAAGAGGAAGCCTATGGAGATGACGTCGGGGCGACCGCCCTTCATCACGTCGTCCAGGATCGGCTGCGCGATCTGTGCGACACCCTTCTCGGACAGGACGGTCCGCGAGGCCTCCAGCAGGTTGAGCTCCAGGCTGGCGATGGTGTCGGCGCCGGTCCAGTCGTCGACGTAGCCGAGCAGGCCGATCATGCTGAGCAGCAGCGGCGGCACGGAGAGCAGCGTGAAGAACGCCGCCTCGGCCGCCAGGCCCAGGATGCGGTACTCGATGCAGGAGTTGACGGTGTCCTTCAGGAGCAGCCAGGCGGTCCTGCGCTTGGACACGTCCCGGTAGAGGGCGCGCGCGCGATGGAGACGCCCATGGGGGCTCGCCGACGGTGGGGGTGACTGACTTGCTGGCTGCACGCCCTAAAGGTATCCGCCTGCGCGTGTCACCCTCACCTCCCGGTGCCGTGGGCCGCGCCAGGGTCCGCGTGCGACGCACGGCCCCCTCCGGTCGCGTGACGAGGCAGCAAACCCGGGGAAACCCAGGAGAAATCAAAGGTGATTCCGGATCGCCTTTTCTGTCATGCACGTGCTGGCCGAATCATGACGAGTCCGGAAGATGAACGATCCGGCGCATTCTTTTCTTTTCTTGGAAAGTTGCCCGCTGAAGCAGGGGGCGGGTTCGGGTCCGACATCCGCGGCGAGTTCGGGGAAAGGGCGGGAAAGCGTCAATCACCCGGCCATGCTTGACCTGTTCCCGAATGTACCGAAAGAATCCGGATTGCATTCCGCCGCGCCCATCCGGAGGAGGCGCCGGCGGAGCACACGCCGGGCCATCCCCTTCGGTCCCCAGCAGGTCCGATCGATTCCGTCCCACACGTCACCGCTTTCCTTTTCCGCACCCCTCCCCCCTTTCTGTCATTCCGCGCGCCGTCCCGTTCACCCCCGGGCGCCTTCCATCGCAACACCTGTCGCGGAGAAATTCAATGACACTTCCAGCGCCACGGTCCGTGGCGGAAGAACCGGGCGAGGCCGCGAGGGCCGAGCCGGACGCGGAGAAATCGAACACCACTATCGAACGACTTATGGCCGAACTCCTGGCCGATGTCGCACGCGTCGAACACGTGCCCGCAGAAAGCCACTTCTTCGACGACCTCGGTGCCAACTCGCTCACCATGGCGCATTTCTGCGCCCGCGTCAGGAAGCACCCGGAACTGCCGTCGGTGTCCATCCGGGACGTCTACGGTCACCCCACCGTCCGCAGCCTCGCCGCCGCGCTGACGAACGCCCCGGCGAGGCAGGCCGCCCCGCCGCCGCCCGCCGGGCCCGTGCCCGTGGGCAGCACCCTGCGCTACACCCTGTGCGGGGCCCTGCAGTTGCTCCTCTTCGCCGGGTACTGCCTGCTCGCCGCCGCCGGATACGTACGGGGGTACGCGTGGGTGGCGGACGCCTCGGGGCTCGTCGCGGTCTACCTGCGCTCGGCGGTCTTCGGCGCGCTCGCCCTGTCCGCCCTGTGCGCCCTGCCGGTCGCCGCCAAGTGGCTGCTGGTGGGACGGTGGAAACCCGTGGAGTTCCCCGTCTGGGGGCCTGCGTACCTGCGGTTCTGGACCGTCAAGGCGCTGCTGCGCACCAGCCCGATGATCCTGCTCGTCGGCACCCCGCTGTACGTGCTGTACCTGCGCGCCCTCGGGGCCCGCGTCGGACCGGGCGTCACGATCCTCAGCCGCACCCTCCCGGTCTGCACCGATCTGCTGACGATCGGGGCGGGCACGGTGATCCGCAAGGACTGCGCCTTCCTCTGCTACCGGGCGCGCGCCGGGCACATCCGCACCGGCCCCGTCACCCTCGGCCGGGACGCCTTCGTCGGCGAACACACCGTCCTCGACATCGGCACCGCCCTGGGAGACGGCGCCCAGCTCGGCCACTCCTCCGCGTTGCGGGACGGCGAGTCGGTGCCGGCCGGAGAGAGCTGGCACGGCTCACCCGCCCGGCGCACCGACGTGGACCACATCCGGGTCGCCCCGCTGCCCTGCGGCACGCTCCGGCGCGCCGGCTACGGCCTCGCCGCCCTGCTCCAGGCACTGCTGCTGTACGTGCCGCTGACGGTCGGCGGCGCCCATCTGCTGCTCACCGCCGCACCCGAGCTGGAGACCCTGCTCGACCCGGCGGCGCTGCACCTCACCTCGGCCCGCTTCTACGCGGAGGCGACGGCCCTGTCGCTCGCGCTGTTCGCCGGCTCCGTCGTCGTCGCGGCGGTCTCCGCGTTCCTCGTCCCCCGGCTGCTGCGCCCGCTGGTGCGGCCGGACCGCACCTATCCGCTGTACGGCTTCCACTACTCGGTGCACCGCGCGATCTTCCGCTCGACCAACCGGAAGTTCTTCACCTGGCTGTGCGGTGACAGCTCGTACATCGTCCCCTGCCTCCGTGCCCTCGGGTACGACCTCTCGCGCGTCGAGCAGACCGGCTCCAACTTCGGGACCGCGGTGCAGCACGAGACCCCGTACCTGGTGCGGGTGGGCAGCGGCACGATGGTCGCGGACGGGCTGTCGGTGATGAACGCGGAATACTCCTCCACCTCCTTCCGGGTGTCCCGCACGGCGATCGGCGGGCACAACTTCCTGGGCAACGCCATCGCCTACCCGGTGGGCGGGCGGACCGGCGAGAACTGCCTGCTGGCCACGAAGGTGCTGGTGCCGCTCGACGGCGAGATCCGCGAAGGGGTCGGACTGCTCGGCTCGCCGCCCTTCGAGATCCCCCGCTCGGTGGAGCGCGACAGCCGCTTCGACCATCTGCGCGAGGGCCCCGAACTCGCCCGCAGGCTCGCCGCGAAGAACCGCTTCAACCTGCGCTCGATGGCACTGTTCCTGTTCCTGCGCTGGCTGCACACCTGCGCGCTCACCGTCCTCGGCTTCGCGGCCTACGACCTCTACGGGCACGGCGACGAGCCGCGAGGACTGCTCGCGCTCGCCGCGCTGCCCCCGGCGGCGCTGGTGTTCACCGTCCTGTTCTACGCGCTGGTGGAACGGACCCTGACCCGCTTCCGGCCGCTGCGGCCCCGGCTGTGCTCCATCTACGACCCCGTCTTCTGGCGGCAGGAGCGGCTGTGGAAGCTGCCGGACGCCCACCTGGAGGCGTTCAACGGCACCCCGTACAAGTCCCTCGTCTGGCGGCTGCTGGGGGTGCGGATCGGGCGCCGGGTCTTCGACGACGGGGTGTACATCACCGAACGGACGCTGACGACCGTCGGGGACGACTGCACACTCGCCGCCGGGAGCAAGATCCAGGCGCATTCGCAGGAGGACGGCACCTACAAGTCCGACCACGTCACGATCGGCGCCGGCGGCACGCTGGAGGTCGGGGCGTTCGTCCACTACGGCGTCGTGCTGGGCGAGGGAGCGGTGCTCGCGCCCGACTCCTTCCTGATGAAGGGCGAGCAGGTGCCGCCGCACGCGCGCTGGGGCGGGAACCCGGCGACGGAGAACACCGGAGCACGGTGAATCGGGGGAGAACGATGGATCGGTCGGAGTCGGGCGAGGCCGCCCGCGCGTACTGGCACGAGGTGCTCACCGCCGGCGGGCGGACCGCGATACCGCGGTGGAGCACGGCCCCGGGGAAGGGGACGGGCGTCCTCGACGTCGCCCTGCCCGAAGGACTGTTGCCCGCCACGGACGGGACGGCCGCGCTGACGGCCGCCCACGCGAAGGTGCTCGCCGCGCTGACGGGCGAGAGCGAGGTCGTCACCGGCATGGTGGTGGACGGCCGCCCGCTGCCCTGCCGGATCACCGTCGCCCCCGGCGGCACCTGGCGCGCGCTGCGGGAGAGGGCGCGGCGGGCCACGGCGGAGCTGCGGACGCACGCCGGACATCCCGTGGACGCCATGTGGCACGAACTCGGTCTCGGGGAGCCGCCGTTCGAGACGGTGCTCGACCCCGACGGGGGCGACGACGGCCTCGGCGGGGAGGCAGTACTGCGGGTGGGCCTGGTGCACCACGACGGCGGCCCGGCGCTGCGGCTGCGCTACCGCACCGACGCGCTCGACGAGGACGCCGCGGCCCGGATCGCCGGGTACCACGTCACCGCACTCACCCTGCTGGCCACCGAACCGGACGCCGGGCACGCGCGGCGGAGCCTGGTGTCGGACGACGAACTCCGTTTCCAGCTCGACGAGTTGGCGGGGCCCGACCGCGACCTGCCCGACCGCCGGGTGCACGAGCTGTTCGAGCGGCGGGTCGTGACCCACCCGGACGCCGTCGTGGCCGTCCACGGCGAGCGGCGGTGGACGTACCGCGAACTCAACTCCCGCGCCAACCGGCTCGGTCGGGCCCTGCTGGCCCGGGGTCTTCGCCCCGAGGGCGTGGTCGCGGTGGTGACCGAGCGGAACCTCGACTGGATGGCGGCCGTCCTCGCCGTGTTCAAGGCGGGAGGTGTCTATCTGCCCGTCGAGCCGCACTTCCCCGCCGGGCGCATCGCGACCACGCTGGCCCGCGCCGGGTGCGAGCTGGTGCTCACCGAACGGGGCGCCACGGCCACGCTGGACGGGGCGCTGGCGTCCCTGCCGGGGGTGCGGCGGCTGCTGGTGGAGGACGCCTACGACGAGGCCCACCAGGACGTCGACCTCGGCCTGGAGATCGGGCCGGACCGGCTCGCGTACATCTACTTCACGTCCGGTTCCACGGGCGAGCCCAAGGGCGCGATGTGCGAGCACGCCGGGATGCTCAACCACCTGTACGCCAAGCTCGACGACCTCGGCATCGGTGAGGGGGACACGGTCGCCCAGACCGCCCCCCAGTGCTTCGACATCTCCCTGTGGCAGCTGCTGGCCGGACCCCTCGCCGGGGGCCGGACCCTGCTGGTGGAGCAGGAGGCGGTCCTGGACGTCGGACGGTTCGTCGACCGGGTCGTGGACGGCCGGGTGAACGTGCTCCAGGTCGTGCCGTCGTACCTCGAAGCGGTCCTCGCCCACCTGGAGCGGCATCCACGCGCGCTGCCCGACCTGCGGCGGGTGTCGGTGACCGGGGAGGCGCTGAAGAAGGAGCTGGTGGAGCGCTGGTTCGCCCGCGAGCCGGGCACACCCCTGGTCAACGCCTACGGGCTGACCGAGACCTCGGACGACACCAATCACGAGGTCATGGACCGGGCCCCCGAGGGGAGCCGGGTGCCGCTGGGCCGTCCCGTGCACAACGTCCGCGTGTACGTCGTTGACGAGAGCCTCTCGCCCGTGCCGCTCGGCGCGCCCGGGGAGATCGTCTTCTCCGGGGTCTGTGTCGGGCGGGGGTACGTCAACGACCCCGAGCGCACCGCGCACGCGTTCACCACCGACCCGTACCGGCCAGGCGAACGGCTCTACCGCAGCGGGGACCACGGGCGCTGGCGGCCCGACGGGAAACTGGAGTTCCTGGGCCGCCGGGACACCCAGGTCAAGGTGCGCGGCTTCCGTATCGAGATCGGCGAGGTGGAGAACGCGCTGCTCGGGGTGGCGGGCGTGCGGGACGGTGCGGTGGTGGTCGCCGGGGGCGGGCACCTGGTCGCCTTCCACTCGGGCCGGCCCCTGCCCGTCGAGGAGCTGCGGGACCGGCTGGCGGCCTCGCTGCCGGCATACATGGTGCCGTCGGTGTTCCACCGGCGGGAGAGCCTGCCGCTGACCGCCAACGGCAAGACCGACCGGCGGGCGCTGACGGCGCTGGCCGAGGAACTCGGCACGGGGGACGGGGAGGCGGGCGGGCCGCCCGCGACGGCGACCGAGGAGCGGCTGGCCGACGCCTGGGCCGAGGTGCTCGGGGTGCCGCGGGCCCGGATCGGCCGGCACGACCACTTCTTCGACCGGGGCGGCACCTCGCTGTCGGCGGTGCGGCTCGCGATCGTGCTGCGGCGGGCGGTGTCCCCCGGGGACGTGACCGCGCATCCGGTGCTGTCCGGGCTGGCCGGGCTGATCGACACGAGGGCCGGGGCCGCCGGAGCGGGGAGGCCGTCATGAGCTTTCTGAGCCGCCGCCGGGCCGCCGGGCGCCGCCGGGAGGACACGGCGACCGCGGCCTCCCTTCCGCTGCCGGACATCGTGCTGTCGACCGACTGTCCGCCGCTCCTCACCGTCACCCCCGGCGAACCCGCCTCCCGGTGGGCGGCCGGACGGCGGGAGGCGCTGCGGGCCGCGGTCGCGGAGCACGGTTCGCTGCTGGTGCGCGGACTCGGGCTGCGGGACGCCGCCGAGGTGGGCGCGGTCTTCCGGGGCCTGGCCGACACCCTGACGGTCGAGCGGGAGGCGTTCGCTCCCCGGCGGACGTACGGGGACGGCGTGCACGCGCCGACGGCCTGGCCGTCGAACCAGCCGATGTGCATGCACCACGAGTCGAGCTACGCCCTGGACTTCCCCGGCCTGCTGCTCTTCGCCTGTCTGGAGGCCGCCGGACGGGGCGGGGCGACCGGGGTCGCCGACGCGGCGGCCGTACTGGACGCGCTGCCGGCGGAGGTGACCGAGCGGTTCGAACGGGAGGGCTGGCTGCTCACCCGCTCGTACAACGACGAGATCGGGGCGTCGGTCGCCGAGGCGTTCGGCACCGACGACCGTGCCGCCGTCGAGACATACTGCCGGGCGCACTCGATCGACGTCGACTGGCGGCCCGACGGGTCGCTGCGCACCCGGCAGCGGCGCCCCGCCGTGCTGCGGCACCCGGTGACGGGACGCCGCTGCTGGTTCAACCAGATCGCCTTCCTCAGCGAGTGGACCCTGGACGCCGAGGTGCGCGCGTACCTGGTGGACGTGTACGGGACCGACGGACTGCCCTTCAACACCCGCTACGGCGACGGCGCTCCGATCGGTGCCGACGTCGTCGAGACGCTCAACGAGGTCTACGAGGCGCACACCGTCCGCCGGGCGTGGCGGCCGGGCGACCTGCTCCTCGTGGACAACATCCGCTGTGCCCACGGCCGTGAGCCCTTCGAGGGGCCCCGCGAGCTGCTGGTGGGCCTGGCCGATCCGGTTCGGCCGGCCGGTTTCCCGACGAAGGACGAGGTGAGTCGCGTATGACCGAGGTTCCGGGTTTCGCCGTGATCTCCGGCGCCCAGGTGCAGCAGGCCCTGCGGGGCCGGGAGCGGGAGATCGTCGGCCTGGTCGAGTCCGTCTATCTCCTGCACGGCGACGGGAACACGGGGGACACGGTCAATCCGCCGTCGTACTTCCTCCGCTTCCCCGACCGTCCGTCCTCGCGGATCATCGCGCTGCCCGCCTCGCTGGGCGGGAAGGTCGGGGTGGACGGGTTGAAGTGGATCTCCAGTTTCCCGGAGAACACGGCGTCCGGGCTGCCGCGCGCGTCGGCCGTGCTGATCCTCAACGACCATGCCACCGGCTATCCGTTCGCGTGCCTGGAGGCCTCGGTCATCAGTGCGGCCCGGACGGCGGCGTCGGCGGCGCTGGCCGCCGACCGGCTGAGCGGGGCGCGCCGGGGGGCGCCGCGCCCGGCCCGGGTCGGCTTCGTCGGCACCGGCCTGATCGCCCGGTACGTCCACACGTTCCTCGCGGCGACGGACTTCGTGTTCGAGGAGGTGGGGGTGCACGACCTGTCCGCGGACAGCGCGGCCGGGTTCCGGGGGTACCTGGAGCGGTCCGGCGCCACGGGCCGGGTGACCGTGCACGAGGGCGCCGAGGACGTGATCCGGGCGAGCGACCTGGTGGTGTTCGCGACGATCGCGGGCGAGCCGCACATCCGTGACCCGAAGTGGTTCGCCCACCACCCGCTGGTGCTGCACGTGTCGCTGCGCGATCTCGCGCCCGAGGTGCTGCTCGCGTCGGCGAACTTCGTCGACGACGTCGAGCACTGCCTCAAGGCGGACACCTCACCGCACCTGACCGAACGGCTCACCGGAAACCGGGACTTCCTCGACGGAACGCTCCACGACGTCCTCACCGGCCGGGCGGCCGTGCCGGCCGACCGTCCGGTGGTCTTCTCGCCCTTCGGCCTCGGGGTCCTCGACCTCGCGGTCGGCGCCCATGTCCACGGGGAAGTGGCCCGCTCCGGCGGACTGCGGGTCGTGGACGACTTCTTCCACGAGCTGCGCCGCCACGGCTGAGGGCCGGGCGCAGCGCGTACGACAGTGCACGACCAGGGGGGCAGCGGTGCCAGTCATATCCGTTCCCACGGACTTCAACGAGGAGGAGCTGTACGTCGATCTCTGCCAGGTCGTCGGACATCGGCTCTTCCTGAAGTGCGAGGGGTTCAACTTCGCCGGCTCGATCAAACTCAAGGCCGCGTCCGAGATGGTGCGGGCCGCCGAACGGGAGGGGCGTCTCGGGCCGGGGGCGACGCTCGTGGAGTCGTCGTCCGGCAATCTGGGCGTGGCGCTGGCCATGATCGCGGCGAGCCGGGGCTACCGGTTCCTGTGCGTCACCGATTCCCGGTGCAATCCGCAGACCCGGCGCATGATCGAGGCGCTGGGCAGCCGGGTCCACGTCATCTCCGAGCCGGACCCGCACGGCGGTTTCCTGGGGGCGCGGATCTCGTACGTCCGCGCGCTGTGCGCCACCGACCCGGGGTACGTGTGGCTGGACCAGTACACCAACGAGGCGAACCGGCAGGCGCACTACCGCACCACCGCGCCCGCCGTCGCCCGGCAGTTCCCGTGCCTGGACGTGCTCTTCGTGGGGGTCGGCACCTCCGGGACGCTGATGGGCTGCGCCCAGTGGTTCTGGGAGCGGCGGCGCCGGGTGCGGATCGTGGCCGTGGACAGCGTCGGTTCGGTGGCGTTCGGCGGGGCGCCGGGCCGCCGGATGATCCCGGGGCTCGGCACGAGCGTGGCCCCGGCGCTGCTCGACGCGTCGTACGTGGACGACGTCGTCCGGGTGGAGGAGATCGACACCGTACGGGCCTGTCACGGCATGGCCCGGCGCGGGTTCCTGTTCGGGGGCTCCACCGGCACGGTCGTCAGCGGCGCGGGCGCCTGGCTGGCCCGCAACGGCTCGCCCGACATGACGGCGGTGGCGATCTCCCCGGACCTCGGGGAGCGCTACCTCGACACGATCTACCGGCCGGGCTGGCCGCAGGAGCAGTACGGGGAGGCGGTGGCGGCGCCCGAGGAGGAGTTCGGGACGGGCGAGGTGGGGACGGGCGAACTGGCGGCGCCCGTCTGAGGCGGCCTCCGTGATCCGGTGCCGGACCGTCCTGGTCCGCGCCGGACACCGGTCGGCCGGACACCGGTGGCATCTCCGTGACGACGTCCCGCCGCCGGGTAGGTTCCGGACATGGCATCCAGCACCCACGAAGTGACCAATCAGGCTCCGCCCCTGGTGGACTACGACGTCTTCGCCGCCGACAAGGTGCTCGACGAGGCGGTCGCACGGCATCTGGCGCCGGAGGTACGGGACGAGGCCCGCGAGGAGCTGTCGGGGTTCGGCCGGACGTCGGGCTCCGCCCAGGTGCAGGAGTGGGGGCGGCTGGCGAACGAGAACCCGCCGAAGCTGCGGGCCTACGACCGGTACGGGAACCGGGTGGACGAGGTGGAGTTCCATCCGTCCTGGCACCGGCTGCTGGGCAAGGGCGTCTCGGCGGGGCTGACGGCGGCCTGGACGCGGCCCGGCGGGCATGTGCGGCGGGCGGCGGCGTTCGTCGTCTGGACACAGGTCGAGGCGGGCAACGGCTGCCCGCTGTCGATGACGCACGCGGCGGTGCCCGCCCTGCGCACGGACCCGGCGCTCGCCGCGGAGTGGGAGCCGCGGCTGACGTCCCTGCTCTACGACCGGGACATGCGGCCCGCCGCCCAGAAGGCGGGTGCCCTCTTCGGGATGGGCATGACCGAGAAGCAGGGCGGCAGCGACGTACGCGCCAACGCCACCGCGGCGCGGCCGCTGGCCGAGGACGGGACGTACGAGCTGACCGGTCACAAGTGGTTCTGCTCGGCACCGATGTCGGACGGGTTCCTGGTGCTGGCGCAGGCGCCGGGAGGGCTGACGTGTTTCCTGGTGCCCCGGGTGCTGGCCGACGGGTCGCGGAACGTGTTCCGTATCCAGCGGCTGAAGGAGAAGCTGGGCAACCGGTCGAACGCCTCCGCCGAGGTCGAGTTCGACGGGACGTGGGCGCGCCGGGTCGGCGACGAGGGACGCGGGGTGCGGACGATCATCGGGATGGTGGCGGCCACTCGGCTGGACTGCGCGCTGGGCGCGGCCTCGCTGATGCGGCAGGCGGTGGCCCAGGCGGTGCACCACTGCACGTACCGGGAGGCGTTCGGCGGGCCGCTGATCGACAAGCCGCTGATGCGCAACGTGCTCGCGGACCTGGCGCTGGAGTCGGAGGCGGCGACGGTGCTGGCGATGCGGGTGGCCGCGGCCTACGACGCGGCGGAGGCGGGCGCCGAGAACGAACGTGCGTTCCTGCGGCTGGCGGTGCCGGTGGCCAAGTACTGGGTGACCAAGCGCTGCACCCCGCTGGTGGCCGAGGCGGCGGAGTGCCTGGGCGGCAACGGCTACGTCGAGGAGTCCGGCATGCCCCGGCTGCTGCGCGAGTCCCCGCTCAACTCGGTCTGGGAGGGCGCCGGGAACGTACAGGCCCTCGATGTGCTGCGCGCGCTCCAGCGCGAGCCGGGAGCCCTGGACGCCTGTCTGCGGGAGGTGGGCGCGGCCCGGGGGGCCGACCACCGGCTCGACGGAGCGATCAAGGACCTGCTCACCGAACTCGCCGACCTGGAGGGCGTCGAGGCCCGTGCGCGGCGGCTCGTGGAGCGGCTCGCCCTCGTCCTCCAGGGCGCGCTCCTCGTGCGGTACGCGCCGCCGGCGGTCGCCGACGCGTTCTGCGCCTCCCGGCTGGGCGGCGACCGGGGCTCGGCATTCGGCACCCTGCCGCACACCCTGGACCTGGCGTCGATCGTGGAACGGGCGCGCCCGGTCGGCTGAGGCTCCGCCCCGGGAGGGACGCCGCGCCCGCGGCGGGCGCCCCTCTTCCGGGTGGTCCGGCGCGGGGGTGGTGCTGCGCCGACACGGCACCACCCCCGCCACCAGAGCCCCCACGAGCGGAGCACGTACGCCGCACCGGGCGACGTGGAACAAGTTTCGAGGAGGGCCCCGGCGGTCCGCCAGGGTTGCAGGGGGTTGCAACTCGTCGGCGCTCTGTGGCCGGAGTGCGTCCCTCCGTGGCCGAGAAGCGGCAGACTATGAAGCCCGCAGTCAACGCCGTCGCGCAGATCCGGGCTTCCGCGGCCACCGGGGCCGGGGAGGCACCGGCCTGCCGGGGAGGAACGAGTGCCGCACTCGCCGATGGAAGTCGCGCGGCTCACCGCCACGGACGCCGCCCGGGCGGCCCGCGTCCTCGGCGAGGTACACGCCCACACCCTCGACGGACGGCCCTCGAAACCCGCCCCGCGCCCCGCGATCCGCGAGTCCTGGGGGCGTACGGTGCGCAGCGGTGTCGACCCCGACCACGACTTCCGGTCCGATCTCCTCGGCCGCGACGAGATCGAGCGCCGCCGCCGGACCACACGGCTGCGTCACGTCCTGCCGGTCCTGCGGGAGGGGCTGCTCTCCCTCGCGGACACCACGCAGCACATCATGATGGTGGCGGACGCCGACGCCCGGGTGCTGTGGCGGGAGGGCAGTCCGGCCGTGCTCCGCAAGGCCGACGGACAGGGCCTCGGGATCGGCGCGGACCTGCGCGAGGAGACCGTCGGCACGAACGGCATCGGCACGCCCCTCGTCTCGCGCCGGGCCGTACAGGTCTTCTCCGCCGAGCACTTCGTGCGCGCGCTGCACCCCTGGACCTGCACCGGCGCCCCGGTCACGGACCCGCGGGACGGCAGGCTGCTCGGTGTGGTGGACATCAGCGGCCCCCTGGAGACGCTGCACCCCTCCACCCTCGCCCTGGTCGACGCGGTCGCCCGGCTCGCCCAGGCCCGACTGCGGGACCTGCACCTGACCTCGCTCGAACAGCTGCGGGCGGTGGCGGCTCCGGTGCTGGCCCGCATCGGCGGTCGCGCGGTCGCCGTCGACCGGGACGGCTGGACGGCGGCGGTGACCGGCATGCCGTACACCAGCCGCGTCGCCCTGCCCACCCCGCTCTCCCCCGGCCGCTGCCGGCTCCCGGCGCTCGGGCCGTGCACCGTCGAGCCGCTGCCCGGCGGCTGGTTGATACGCCCCACCGCCGATCCGGCGCTCGCCCCGGCCGCCACGCACATCACCCTCGACGTCTCCCGGCCGCGCCGCTGGAGCGTCACGGTGGCCGGCTGCGCGGGCTCCTGGACGCACGAACTCACCCCCCGCCACGCCGAACTGCTGTACCTGCTCGCCCTGCACCGCGGCGGCCGCAGCGCCTCCGCCCTCGCCGCCGACATGTTCGGCGACCCCGCGCGCACGGTCACCGTCCGCGCGGAGATGTCCCGGGTGCGCCGTTACCTCGGCGCCTTCCTCGACCACCGCCCGTACCGCTTCACCGAGCGGGCCGACGTCGAAGTGCTGCTGCCCGAGACCTCGTTGGACCTGCTGCCGCACTCGGTGGCACCCGGGGTGGTGCGGGCGCGGGGGGCCGTTCCCCTCGGCGTCCTCCACCCCGGGGAGCCACCGGGACACGAGCGCGCCGGGCCGGTCCCGTGAGCCCCGCTCGAACATCCGCAGCAGCTCCCGGTGAACGGATCATGGCCTCGGAGTGAGGGATCTCCCTGTATTTCCGGGGACCTCGGCGTGACACGTGTCCCACTGCCGTAGCATCGCTGCCAGGCCGCCCCACCTGCCTCCCCGTCAAGATCTTCTTCACGGGCGGCAGTTGGCCGTCCCCGGGAGGTTTTATGCAGCACCGCGGCAGGCACCGACGACGCAGACGGGGACGTGCGCTGCGCGCGACCCTGGCGGGCACCGCGCTGGCGCTCACGGCGGCGGCCACCCTGATCAGTACGTCACAGGCCGCGGGCGGCAGCACGCCGGGCGCCCTCTCCCCGATCACCTCGGCCGGTGAGCTGAGCAGGCTCCAGCTGCGCGAGACCCTGACCGACCCCTCCGCGCTGCGCACCCTGGCCGGCCGCACGGGCGGCGCGGTCGGTGTCGACGAGGTGCTGCACAGCGCGAACCACGCGATGCGCGGCCGGGGCGACTGTTTCGACAGCGAGAAGGGCAACCTGCCGGTCGAACCGGCGGCCGTGCGGGCGTACTGCTGGGAGGCGGGCGACGCGGTCGACGCCAAGTGGGTCCCCCGCTCGGTCACCACGTCCCGGGACAACCGGGTGATCGCGGCCGGCTGGTCGCACACCGGGCTGCGGAGCGTCCCGCCCGGCGGCGGCGCGGCGAACGCGGACCGCCCGGGCACGCGCCGAGGCGGTGCGGCCGTCCCCGTCGACGAGAAGGGGCTCGCCCGGGTCGCCTTCGTCGACGCGAGCGACCCGGCGAACCCGGTCTACCGATGGGTCCTGCTGGTCGTGCCGACCTCCGGCGGGCAGAACTTCGAGGGCCTGCGCTCCCGGCTCGGCGGCATGGCCTGGTACGACGACAAACTGATCGTCACCGCTCGGGGCCCGCACGGCCGCGCCGGGCAGGACGACTCCCTGTACGTGTTCGACCTGGCCCGCTTCCTGCGCGCCGACGTCACCGACAGCGACGCGATCGGCAGGACGGGCGAGGGCTGGTCGGCCCACCACTACCGGTACGCCCTGCCGGCGGTCGCCGCCTACAGCCCCCCGGCGGGCGCCGGCTGCGACGCCCGGGACAACGACGGGGTGCCCTGCCTCGGCTCGCTCTCCCTGGACCGGACGTCGACGCCGCCCACGGTCGTGGCGACCGAGCGGTTCCGGCGGGGCGGTGAGGAGCCCGCCCGCGTCTGGCGCTACGCCCTCGACATCACCGGCGACCGCACCGGCCTGCTCACCACCGGCGGACGCCGGAGCGACGCCGTCGCCACCGAGGCGTACGAGACCGAGGCCACCGGTGTCCGGGGCGTCCTCGCCCAGCGCGGCGGCTGGTACGTCGACCAGGCCGCCGAGGAGCGCGGCACGCACGGCACGCTCTGGCGGCAGGACGAGGGCGGGGCCGACGCCGCCAAGTGCCCGGCGGGCGGGTCGAGCGGTGCCTCGGGCGCGGACCTGGAGTCGTACGCCTGCTGGGGGCGGCACACCTCCTCCCTCTCCTACTCCCCGGAGACGGGCCAGCTGTGGACGCTCACCGATCCGATCCCCGAGCGTCTGCTCTACGCGGTGCGGCTGCGGGACGTCGACGGCGCCCTGGAGTAGGCCGGCCGCCCGGACCGCACCACGGGGTCCGGCCCGTCTTTGGAGGCGGGCCGGGCCCCGTGGTTGTCTGGGCCCATGAGCAGCAGCCCCGTCACCACCTGGTCCCTGGAGCAGACCTCGCCCAGCGATCTGCTTCCCGCCGCGGCGCCCGAGGGCGACGACGTCCGCATCGTGCGTGCCGAGGTCCCCTCCCCCGAGTTCAGCCGGTTCCTGTACGCCTCCGTGGGCGGCGACATCCGCTGGATCGACCGGCTGTCGTGGCCGTACGAGCGGTGGCAGGAGCACCTGGGCCGCCCGGGGGTGGAGACCTGGGTCGCCCACGACCGGGGCACGCCCGCCGGGTACGTGGAGCTGGACCCGCAGGACGACGGGGTCGTGGAGATCGCGTACTTCGGGCTGGTCCCGGCGTTCCGGGGCCGGCGCATCGGCGGACATCTGCTGTCGCAGGGGACGGCCCGCGCCTGGGACCTCGCCGAGCGCTGGCCGCAGCTGCCGCCCACCGAGCGGGTCTGGCTGCACACCTGCTCCCTGGACGGGGAGCACGCCATGGGGAACTACCAGCGGCGGGGTTTCCGGCTGTTCGACACGAAGGTGACCGAAGAGCCGGACGTCCTGGCGCCGGGCCCCTGGCCCGGAGCGACCGTTCCCACACCATGACCCACATCACACCGTCTCGCGATGCGGGACATCCTTGTCCGACATGTGGATAACGGTGGACTCGGTCTAAAGAGCCGTGCCACGCTTCCGTCATGTCTGGAACTGGAATTGCCTTGGTGAGTCGGCGGCACGTCGACCTCGGCCGCATGTCCAGCGCCATCTGTCCGGCGAGCTGACGCCCGACCGCGAGGGGTTGGACGACCCCGGGCCACACCGCCGCACCCACTCTGTTTCAGCCGGCGCAAGGACGCGCAGGCGCCGCACACGCTGCCCGCGTGTGCTCGCATGCGCGCGCAAGCGCAGGTCAGAGCCGCCTCTCCGCCTTTCCCGAAGGACATACACCCATGGCCGCCACCCCGCAGAACCCCGCCACGCCCCGCCGCAAGGTGAGCCGTCACCGTGGTGAGGGCCAGTGGGCCGCGGGACACTTCACCCCGCTGAACGGCAACGAGCAGTTCAAGAAGGACGACGACGGTCTCAATGTGCGGACGCGCATTGAGACGATCTACTCCAAGCGTGGCTTCGACTCGATCGACCCCAACGACCTGCGCGGCCGGATGCGCTGGTGGGGGCTCTACACCCAGCGCAAGCCCGGGATCGACGGCGGCAAGACCGCGATCCTGGAGCCGGAGGAGCTGGACGACAAGTACTTCATGCTGCGGGTGCGGATCGACGGCGGCCGCCTCACCACCCGCCAGCTGAGGGTGATCGGCGAGATCTCGCAGGAGTTCGCGCGGGGCACGGCCGACATCACCGACCGGCAGAACGTCCAGTACCACTGGATCCGCGTCGAGGACGTGCCGGAGATCTGGGAGCGGCTGGAGGCCGTGGGCCTGTCCACCACCGAGGCCTGCGGTGACACCCCGCGTGTGATCATCGGCTCGCCCGTCGCGGGGATCGCCGCGGACGAGATCATCGACGGCACGCCCGCGATGGCGGAGATCCAGCGGCGGATCATCGGCAACCCGGACTTCTCCAACCTGCCCCGCAAGTTCAAGTCCGCGATCTCCGGTTCGCCGCTGCTCGACGTGGCGCACGAGATCAACGACATCGCGTTCGTCGGCGTCCGCCACCCCGAGCACGGCCCCGGCTTCGACCTGTGGGTCGGCGGCGGCCTCTCCACCAACCCCAAGATCGGACAGCGGCTCGGCGCCTGGGTGCCGCTGGACGAGGTCGCGGACGTGTACGAGGGCGTCATCTCGATCTTCCGTGACTACGGCTACCGGCGGCTGCGCACCCGCGCCCGCCTGAAGTTCCTGCTCGCCGACTGGGGCACGGAGAAGTTCCGCCAGGTCCTGGAGGACGAGTACCTGAAGCGGAAGCTCGTCGACGGCCCGGCTCCCGACCAGCCGGTGGCCCGCTGGCGCGACCACGTGGGCGTCCACCCGCAGAACGACGGCCGCTTCTACGTCGGGTTCGCCCCGCGCGTCGGCCGCGTGGACGGGACCACGCTGACGAAGATCGCCGACCTCGCCGAGGCGCACGGCTCCGGCCGGGTCGCGACCACCGTCGAGCAGAAGATGATCGTGCTCGACGTCACCGAGGAGCAGGTCGACTCGCTCGTCGCCGGCCTGGAGGCGCTGGACCTCACGGTGAACCCCTCGCCGTTCCGGCGCGGCACCATGGCCTGCACCGGTATCGAGTACTGCAAGCTGGCCATCGTCGAGACCAAGGCGCGCGGCTCGCTGCTGATCGACGAACTGGAGCGCCGCATCCCGGAGTTCGACGAGCCGATCACCATCAACATCAACGGCTGCCCGAACGCCTGCGCGCGTATCCAGGTGGCGGACATCGGTCTCAAGGGCCAGCTCGTCCTGAACGACGCGGGCGAGCAGGTCGAGGGCTACCAGGTGCACCTGGGCGGCGCGCTCGGCCTGGAGGCCGGCTTCGGCCGCAAGGTGCGCGGTCTGAAGGTCACGGCCGACGAACTCCCCGACTACGTCGAGCGCGTCCTCAAGCGTTTCCAGGACGAGCGCGAGGACGGCGAGCGGTTCGCCGCGTGGGTCACCCGCGCCGACGAGGAGGCCCTGTCGTGAGCGAGCGAGCCGCACCCTTCTACTGCCCCTACTGCGGTGACGAGGACCTGCGCCCCAACGAGACCGGACACGGCGCGTGGGAATGCGGAGCCTGCAATCGAGCCTTCCAGTTGAAGTTCCTCGGGCTGCTGTCCCGGGGACTCCAGCGAGCCGACAGCGGAGGGGATCACATATGACTGCCGTCCAGGCGGATTCCGGCACTTCGGCCTCCTCGCCGGACACGGCCGGCCAGGACGAGGCGAGGCGCGCCGAGCTCAGGGCACTCGCCGAGCAGGCCGGCCGCGACCTGGAGGACGCCTCGGCGCTGGAGATCCTTCAGTGGGCCGCGGACACCTTCGGCGAGCGTTTCTGCGTGACGTCCTCCATGGAGGACGCGGTGGTCGCGCACCTCGCCTCCCGGGCCAGGCCCGGCGTGGACGTCGTGTTCCTCGACACCGGCTACCACTTCCCGGAGACCATCGGCACCCGGGACGCAGTCGAGGCCGTGATGGACGTCAACCTCGTCACGATCACCCCGCGGCAGACCGTCGCCGAGCAGGACGCCGAGTACGGGCCGAGGCTGCACGACCGCGACCCCGACCTGTGCTGCTTCCTGCGCAAGGTCAAGCCGCTCGAGGAGGGTCTGGCCCGGTTCGACGCGTGGGCGACGGGACTGCGCCGCGACGAGTCCGCGAGCCGGGCGGACACCCCGGTCGTCGGCTGGGACGACAAGCGCGGCAAGGTCAAGGTCTCCCCGATCGCGCGCTGGACGCAGGACGACGTGGACGCCTACGTCGCCGAGCACGGCGTGCTGACCAACCCCCTGCTCATGGACGGCTACGCCTCCGTGGGCTGCGCCCCCTGCACCCGCCGGGTCGCCCCGGGCGAGGACGCGCGGGCCGGCCGCTGGGCGGGCAACGCCAAGACCGAGTGCGGGCTGCACCTGTGAGCGCCGCGCCCGCCGACACCGCAGAGACAGCCGACACCGTCGGGAACACCGGCCCCGGGACGGGCCGTGCCCCCGCGACGAACCAGGAGAACCACGTGACGACCGGAGCCACCGTCTGGCTCACGGGTCTGCCGAGCGCCGGCAAGACCACCATCGCCCATGAGCTGGCGGGCCGCCTGCGCGAGGACGGCCACCTCGTGGAGGTCCTCGACGGCGACGAGATCCGCGAGTTCCTCACCGCGGGCCTCGGCTTCAGCCGCGCCGACCGCCACACCAACGTGCAGCGCATCGGGTTCGTCGCCGACCTGCTCGCCCGTAACGGCGTCAAGGTGCTCGTACCGGTCATCGCGCCGTACGCCGACAGCCGCGAGGCGGTCCGGCGGCACCACGCGGCGAGCGGTGCCGCGTACGTCGAGGTGCACGTGGCCACGCCGGTCGAGGTGTGCTCGGAGCGCGATGTGAAGGGTCTGTACGCCAAGCAGGCGGCCGGGGAGATCTCCGGACTGACCGGGGTCGACGACCCGTACGAGGCTCCCGAGGCCCCGGACCTGCGCATCGAGTCGCAGGACCAGACGGTCCAGGAGTCCGCGGCGCTCGTCCACAAGCTGCTCACCGAGAGGGGTCTGGCATGACGACCACCGTCGCCGCCGTTCCGGGGGAGACCGGCACCCCGTACACGCTGTCCCATCTGGACGCGCTGGAGTCCGAGGCCGTCCACATCTTCCGCGAGGTCGCGGGCGAGTTCGAACGGCCGGTGATCCTCTTCTCCGGCGGCAAGGACTCCATCGTCATGCTGCACCTGGCGCTGAAGGCGTTCGCCCCCGCGACGGTCCCCTTCTCCCTCCTGCACGTCGACACCGGGCACAACTTCCCGGAGGTGCTGGAGTACCGCGACCGCACGGTGGCGCGTCACGGACTGCGGCTGCACGTGGCCTCCGTCCAGGACTACATCGACCGCGGCGTCCTGCGCGAGCGCCCCGACGGCACCCGCAACCCGCTGCAGACCGTGCCGCTCACCGAGAAGATCCAGGCGGAGAAGTTCGACGCCGTCTTCGGCGGCGGCCGCCGGGACGAGGAGAAGGCCCGCGCCAAGGAGCGGGTGTTCTCGCTGCGGGACGAGTTCTCGCAGTGGGACCCGCGCCGCCAGCGCCCCGAACTGTGGAACCTCTACAACGGACGCCACGCGCCCGGCGAGCACGTCCGCGTCTTCCCGCTCTCCAACTGGACCGAGCTGGACGTCTGGCAGTACATCGCCCGTGAGGGCATCGAGCTGCCGGAGATCTACTTCGCCCACGAACGCGAGGTGTTCCAGCGGGCCGGTATGTGGCTGACGGCCGGCGAGTGGGGCGGCGCCAAGGACGGGGAGACCGTCGAGAGGCGCCTCGTGCGCTACCGGACCGTCGGTGACATGTCCTGCACGGGCGCCGTCGACTCCGACGCGGCGACGCTGGAGCAGGTCATCACCGAGATCGCCGCCTCCCGGCTGACCGAGCGGGGCGCGACCCGCGCCGACGACAAGATGTCCGAGGCCGCGATGGAAGACCGCAAGCGCGAGGGGTACTTCTAAGCATGAGCACGATCACCGCCGAGGAACTCTCGGCCACCACGCTGCTGCGGTTCGCGACCGCCGGTTCCGTCGACGACGGCAAGTCCACCCTCGTGGGCCGCCTGCTGCACGACTCCAAGTCGGTCCTCACCGACCAGCTGGAGGCCGTGGAGCGCGTCTCGGCCAGCCGCGGCCAGGACGCCCCGGACCTCGCGCTGCTCACCGACGGCCTGCGGGCCGAGCGGGAGCAGGGCATCACCATCGACGTGGCCTACCGCTACTTCGCCACCGCCAAGCGCCGGTTCATCCTCGCGGACACGCCGGGGCACGTGCAGTACACCCGCAACATGGTGACGGGTGCCTCCACCGCCGAGCTGACGGTGATCCTGATCGACGCCCGCAACGGTGTCGTCGAGCAGACCCGCCGGCACGCGGCCCTCGCGGCGCTGCTGCGCGTGCCGCACGTGGTGCTCGCCGTGAACAAGATGGACCTGGTCGCCTACGAGGAGCCCGTGTTCGCCGCGATCGCCGAGGAGTTCACGGCGTACGCGACCGAGCTGGGCGTCCCGGAGGTCACCGCGATCCCGATCTCGGCGCTCGCCGGTGACAACGTGGTGGAGCCGTCCTCGAACATGGACTGGTACGGCGGCCCGACCGTCCTGGAGCACCTGGAGACGGTCCCGGTCACCCACGACCTGAGCCACTGCCACGCCCGGCTGCCCGTGCAGTACGTGATCCGTCCGCAGACCTCCGAGCACCCCGACTACCGGGGGTACGCCGGTCAGATCGCCGCGGGTTCGTTCCGTGTCGGCGAGTCGGTGACGGTGCTGCCGTCGGGCCGTGCCTCGAAGATCTCCGGCATCGACCTGCTCGGCGAGCCGGTCGACGTCGCCTGGACCACCCAGTCGGTGACCGTGCTCCTCGAGGACGACATCGACATCTCGCGCGGCGACCTCATCGTGCCCAGCAAGGACGCCCCGGCGACCACGCAGGACATCGAGGCGACCGTCTGCCACGTCGCCGACCAGCCGCTCACCGTGGGCCACCGGGTGCTGCTCAAGCACGGCACGCGCACGGTCAAGGCGATCGTCAAGGACATCCCGTCCCGGCTGACGCTCGACGACCTGTCCCTGCACCCGCACCCGGGACAGCTCGTCGCCAACGACATCGGCCGGGTGAAGATCCGTACCGCGGAACCGCTGCCGGTGGACTCCTACGCCGACTCCCGCCGTACGGGCTCGTTCATCCTGATCGACCCCAGCGACGGCACGACGCTGACCGCCGGCATGGTCGGCGAGTCGTTCGCCTCCCCCGAGCCCGTCAAGGACGAGGCCGAGGACGACGGGTGGGACTTCTGACATGAGTTCCCAGGACTTCTACGGGACGTTCGCGAAGGAGGGCGGCCGCGTGGGCAGCGGCGCCCTCGGCAGCGGACAGGGCGGGGTGGCGCGATGTGTGCGCTGACGTACGCGCACTGCCTGCGCGCCCTCACCCCCCACCGCCGTAGACGAAAACCCGACCTCCCGGCCACGACCTGAGAGACCGTGACCGCCGGGCCTCCGAGAGGAACACCTCCCGTGCCTGCTCAGCGCTCCGCCGCCTTCCGCCGCACCTTCGCGGCCCTCACCGCTCTCCCGCTGCTGGCCCTGGCCGCCTGCGGCTACGGCTCCCAGTCCACGGAGTCCACGACCGACAAGGTCGCCGCCGGTGCCAAGAAGATCGACGGTCTCGACACCGTCAACATCGGCTACTTCGGCAACCTCACCCACGCGACCGCTCTCGTCGGCATCCAGAAGGGCTTCTTCCAGAAGGAGCTCGGCGGCACCAAGGCGAAGTACACGACCTTCAACGCCGGCCCCTCGGAGATCGAGGCCCTCAACGGCGGCTCCATCGACATCGGCTGGATCGGCCCGTCCCCGGCGATCAACGGTTACACCAAGGCCGACGGCGCCAACCTGCGCATCATCGGCGGTTCGGCGTCCGGCGGTGTGAAGCTCGTCGTCAACCCCGACAAGATCAAGTCCCTGAAGGACGTCAAGGGCAAGAAGATCGCCACCCCGCAGCTCGGCAACACGCAGGACGTGGCGTTCCTCAACTGGATCGCGGAGCAGGGCTGGAAGGTCGACGCGAACACCGGCAAGGGCGATGTGTCGGTGGTCCGCACGGAGAACTCCGTCACCCCGGACGCCTACAAGTCCGGTGCCATCGACGGTGCCTGGGTGCCGGAGCCGACCGCGTCCAAGCTGGTCGCCGAGGGCGCGAAGGTGCTGCTGGACGAGGCCGACCTGTGGCCGGACAAGAAGTTCGTGATCACGAACATCATCGTGCGCCAGGAGTTCCTGAAGGAGCACCCGGACGTGGTGGAGGCCGTGCTGCGCGGCTCGGTCAAGACCAACGCGTTCATCGGCTCGAACGCGGACGAGGCGAAGGCCGCGGCGAACGCCCAGCTCAAGGCCGACTCGGGCAAGGAGCTGCCGGCGGACGTGCTCGACCCGGCGTGGAAGTCCATCCAGTTCATCAACGACCCGCTGGCGTCCACCCTGCAGACCGAGGCCGACCACGCGGTCAAGGCCGGTCTGCTGGAGAACCCGAAGCTGGACGGGATCTACGACCTGAAGCTGCTCAACAAGGTCCTCAAGGCCGAGGGCGACGACGAGGTCAGCGACGCCGGTCTCGGCGTCAAGTAACCGCGAAGTCCGATGAGTTCCCAGGAGGTGACGACCATGGCCACCGCACTCGCCAAGGCCGCCGACGGCGTCCAGGCGGCCGAGCACGCCGCCCGTATCGAGCACGTATCGAAGTCCTTCTCCGGACCGGCCGGGCAGCAGCTCGTGCTGGACGACATCACGCTCGATGTCGCCCCCGGCGAGTTCGTCACCCTCCTGGGGGCCTCGGGCTGCGGCAAGTCGACGCTGCTCAACCTGGTCGCGGGTCTCGACGCCCCGACCGCGGGCAGCATCACGACCGACGGGCGTCCGGCCCTGATGTTCCAGGAGCACGCCCTGTTCCCGTGGCTCACCGCGGGCAAGAACATCGAACTCGCCCTGAAACTGCGGGGAGTTCCGAAGAACGAACGGCGCGAGCGGACCGAGGACCTGCTCGGTCTGGTCCGGCTGAAGGGCGCGTACGGCAAGCGGGTGCACGAGCTGTCCGGCGGTATGCGCCAGCGCGTGGCCCTCGCCCGCGCCCTGGCGCAGGAGAGCAAGCTGCTGCTGATGGACGAGCCGTTCGCCGCGCTCGACGCCATCACCCGGGACGTGCTGCACGACGAACTGACGCGGATCTGGAGCGAGACACAGGTGTCGGTGCTGTTCGTGACGCACAACGTGCGCGAGGCGGTGCGGCTGGCCGAGCGGGTCGTCCTGCTGTCCTCGCGCCCCGGCCGGGTGGCCCGCGAGTGGACCGTGGGCATCCCGCAGCCGCGCCGTATCGAGGACACCGCCGTGGCGGAGCTGTCCGTCGAGATCACCGAAGAACTGCGTAGGGAGATCCGCCGCCATGGCCAGCACTGAGACCAAGAGCGGCCCCGGACGCGCCGACGACGCGGACGATCTCGCCGGGCTGGAGGCGGGCCTCGACGCGCTGGACTCGGTGCAGACCGGGCGCCCGCCGCTGCGCCAGGTGCTCGTCCGGAAGGTGCTGCCCCCGGTCATCGCGGTCGCCCTGGTACTGGCGGTCTGGCAGCTCCTCGTGCTGGCGGAGGTCGCGCCGGCCTACAAGCTGCCCGCGCCCTCCGCCGTATGGGACGAGGTGCGGCAGGCCTGGTTGCAGGGGACCCTCCTGGACTCCATCTGGACCAGCGTCTCGCGCGGTCTGCTCGGCTTCCTGGCCGCGCTGGCGATCGGCACCCCGCTGGGGCTGCTGGTGGCCCGGGTCCGGGTCGTCCGCGCGGCGATCGGCCCGATCCTGTCCGGTCTGCAGTCGCTGCCGTCGGTGGCGTGGGTACCGGCCGCGGTGGTCTGGCTGGGGCTGGAGCCGTCGGTGATGTACACGGTGATCCTGCTCGGCGCGGTCCCGTCGATCGCCAACGGTCTGGTGTCCGGCATCGACCAGGTGCCGCCGCTGTTCCTGCGGGCCGGCCGCACCCTGGGCGCGACCGGGCTGAAGGGCACCTGGCACATCGTGATGCCGGCGGCGCTGCCCGGCTACGTGGCCGGTCTGAAGCAGGGCTGGGCGTTCTCCTGGCGCTCGCTGATGGCCGCCGAGATCATCGCCAAGGCACCCGACATCGGCTCGGGCCTCGGGCAGATGCTGGAGGCGGGCCGCACCAACAGCAGCATGCCGCAGGTGTTCCTCGCGATCTTCCTGATCCTGATCGTCGGTATCGCCATCGACCTGCTGCTGTTCAGCCCGCTGGAGCGGTGGGTGCTGCGCAGCCGCGGCCTGCTGGTGAAGAGCTAGTCCCCATGGCCGAGCATCCGGTTCTCCTCGTCGTCGCCCACGGCAGCCGCGACCCGCGGCACGCCGCGACCGTGCACGCCCTCGTCCGGCGGGTGCGGGCGCTGCGCCCCGGGCTGCGCGTGGAGACCGGTTTCCTCGACTTCGACACCCCCTCGGTCCCGGCGGTGCTGGAGTCGCTGGCGGCCCAGGGCGTCCGGGACGTGGTGGCCCTGCCCCTGCTCCTGACCCGCGCCTTCCACGCCAAGGCGGACATCCCGGCGGTCCTGCGGGAGGCACCCGCCTCCCTGCGCGTCCGCCGGGCAGGGGTGCTCGGTCCCTCGCCCCTGCTGCTGTCGGCGCTCGAACGCCGGCTCTACGAGGCGGGGCTCAGCCCCGCCGACAAGTCCTCGACCGGGGTCGTGCTGGCCTCGGCGGGGTCCTCAGACCCGGAGGCGATCGCGGTGATCGCCGACATCGCGCGGGAGTGGTGGCACACCGGTTGGTGCGCCGTGCGGCCCGCGTTCGCCTCCGCGTCCCTGCCCCGCACCGAGGACGCCGTCCGCGAACTGCGGGCCCTCGGCTGCGAACGGGTGGCCGTGGCGCCGTACGTCATCGCCCCCGGACGACTGCCGGACCGGATCGCGGCCGGCGCGGCCGGGGCGGGCGCGGACGTCCTGGCCGAGGTGCTCGGCCCCTCCCCCGAGCTGGCCGCGCTGCTGCTGCGCCGCTACACCGCCGCCCTCGGGCAGCGGCAGCTCGCCGCGGCCTGAGTCCGTCCCGCCCGGCGTCGTCAGACGCCCCGTGCGGGGTTCCTGCCGCTCGACGCCAGCGCCCTGTCGAACACCGGTGCGTCGGCCGGTACCGGGACCGGATCGGCGAAGCCGTCGTAGCGGCGGTAGAGATCGCCGTGGGTCTCCACGACGCCGAGGACGAAACGGGCGGCGTCGTCCGGGACCCGGAAGGACTGGCCGGTGGCGGTCGCCACGTCCCAGCCGTGGACGGCCATCTCCTTGATGATCATGCCGGCGAGGTCTGCGGCGGGCAGCGGGCCCATGCCGAGGTCGACGTCGCCCTCCCACACCGCCGGGTCGGCCCAGGCCGTGACCGCGCGGTCCAGCCGGGCCGCGTAGGCGTCGGCCCAGTCTGGTGCGGCGGTGAAGTCGCGCTGTGTCAGTTCCTCGGGCAGTGGCTTGCGCAGGGCGCGGTGTTCGAGTCCGTGCGAGGTGTAGAGGACCCAGTGGTTGACCAGGGCGCGGACGTCCCAGTCGCCGCAGTGGGTGGGACGGGCGAGCTGGTCCGCCGTGACACCCCGGGCGACCCGGGCCGCCTCGGTGGCGCATTCGACCATGTACGGATAGGCGTCGTGCTGGTTCATACGCATCACGCTAGGGACGGCGCGCCCGGTCCTCTTGAACAAACGCGACAGTCAGCCCGCCGCGGTCAGCTCCGCCAGTTTCGCCACCGTGTTCCAGTTGCGGGTGGTGGCGATCAGGCCCTTCTGGAAGCGGGGCTTGGCCAGGGTCTCCGCAAGCTTGGAGCGGCCGAGGCCCTCGGGGGTGTGGAGGTAGAGCGCGCGGTCGCCGAGCCTGAACTCCTCGGGAAGGAAGTCCTGGGGGTCGACTTCCTCGAAGCGGGTCGCCTCCACGGTCTCCGAGAAGTACGTGACGTGCAGCTGCCTGCCCTCCAGTTCCGCGGCCGGGAACGGGCACGCCGTACGGACGGCCTCCAGGTAGGCGTGGTCGCGCACCAGGACGTCGACGGTGAAACCGAAGTGCCCGGCGAGGGCGGTCGTCAGCTCGGCGGCGAGGGAGTCCTCGTCGCCGTGGTCACTGGTGAAGACCGCGTTGCCGCTCTGGAGGTAGGTGGCCACGCCGGTGTGGCCGAGGCCGGTCAGCAGGGTGCGGAGGTCGGCCATGGGGACCTTCTTGTTCCCGCCCACGTTGATCCCGCGCAGGAGCGCCGCGTACGTCGTCATGGAGCCACGATAGGCAGGTCGGGGCCGGTGCACCCTGAGGGGCGGCCCCGAGGGGCCGGGATAGGTGTAGGGGGCCACTGTCCTCCCTGGTGGGGAGAGGGTGGGGTCCGAGGGGAGGACTCGTAGGCGTCGGCGGTCACCGGGCAGCACGATGAGATGCGCTTATCCGGCCCATACCTTCGAAACGAAAGGTGGCGGCAGGGGGCCGCCATCGTCACCGAGGGGGCTGGCCCGTCATGGGGAACGGAGACGTACGGGTGCGGGGGATCGCCGCCCGCGCCGGCGGCTGGAGCGCCCGGCACCGATGGGCGGCCGTCGGGATCTGGGTGCTGTTCGTGGTGCTGACGATGGGGATCGGCTCGGCGATGGGCTCGGTCGAGGTCAAGGACAGCGACCAGCTCAAGGGGGAGACCAGCGCGGCGGCCCACATCGTCGAGAAGGCGGGGATCGAGGAGCCGGCCGGGGAGAGCGTCCTGGTCCAGGCGAAGGACGACGGCACCAGGGCCACGGACGCGGCGTTCCGGGCCGCCGTGGACGACGTGATGGAGGCCGTCGGGCGCACCGGCAGGGTCGGCGACGTGACCTCGCCGTACGACACGGGGACGATCTCGGAGGACGGCCGCAGCGCGCTGGTGCAGTTCGACGTGCGCGGTGCGTCGGACACCGCCGGTGAGCGGATCGAGCCGGTGCTGAAGGCCGTCGAGGGCGTCCAGAAGGAGCACGGGACGCTGCGGATCGAGGAGATCGGCGGCGCCTCGATGATGAAGACGTTCGACGACGCCTTCGGGGACGACTTCCAGAAGGCCGAGTACTCGGCCGTGCCCGTGGCGCTCGGCATCCTGCTGATCGCGTTCGGCGCCGTCGTCGCGGCCCTGCTGCCGGTGGCACTGGCCGTCACCGCGATCATGGCGACCATGGGTCTGATGGCCATCGTCAGCCATGTGATCCCGATGAGCGACACCGCCAACTCCGTGATGCTGCTGGTGGGTCTGGCCGTCGGCGTCGACTACTGCCTGTTCTATCTGCGCCGTGAGCGCGAGGAGCGTGCGGCGGGCCGGGACGCGCAGACCGCGCTGCGGGTGGCGGCCGCGACCAGTGGCCGCGCGATCATCGTCTCCGGTGTCACGGTGTGTGTGGCGATGGCGGGCATGCTGTTCACCGGGCTCGCCGAGTTCGAGGCGATGGGCCTGGCGTCCCTGATGGTCGTCGCCGTGGCGATGGTCGGTTCGGTCACCGTGCTGCCGGCGCTGCTGTCGCTGCTGGGCGGGCGGGTCGAGAAGGGCCGCATCCCGTTCCTGCACCCGGAGAAGCGGCGGAAGAACGGCCGCTCCGGTGCCGGTGCGGAGAGCCGCTTCTGGAACGCCGTGCTGCGGGTCGTCCTCGCCAGGCCCGCGCTGTCGCTGGTGGTCGCGGCCGGTGCGCTGCTCGCCGTGGCCGCGCCCGCGGTCGGGATGAAGACGCAGAACCTCACACTGGACCAGGAGTTCGGCGACTCGCTGCCGATCGTGCAGACCTACAACCGGGTGAACGAGGCCTTCCCGGGCGGCTCGGAGCCGGCCGAGGTGGTCGTGAAGGCGAAGGACATCAACGCCCCCGAGGTGCGGGCCGCGCTGGCCGACTTCAAGAAGGAGGCCGTGGCCTCGGGCGCCTCCCGCGGTCCGGTGGAGATCAAGGTCCACGACGCGCAGAACGTGGCGTTCGTGTACGTGCCGCTGGTGGGCGGCTCCGACCAGGACCGGGCGGGTGCGAGCCTGGACCGGCTGCGCGACGAGGTACGGCCCGCCACACTGGGCGAGGTCGACGGGGTGGAGGCGCCGATCACCGGGCAGGTCGCGGGCAACAAGGACTTCAACGACCAGCTGACCGGAGCGGTCGTCCCGGTCTTCGCCTTCGTGGTGGTCTTCGCCTTCCTGCTGATGCTGCTGTCGTTCCGCTCGCTGACGATCGCGGTCACCTCGATCGTGCTGAACCTGCTGTCGGTGGGCGCCGCGTACGGCATCCTCGTCGCGGTCTTCCAGCACGGCTGGGGTGCCTCGCTCGTGGGCGCGGAGGGCGTCGGCGCCATCATCACCTGGCTGCCGCTGTTCCTCTTCGTGATCCTGTTCGGGCTGTCGATGGACTACCACGTGTTCGTGGTCTCGCGGATCCGTGAGGCCCGGCTGCGGGGCCGTACGACGAAGGAGGCGATCCGGTACGGGGTGGTCACCACGGCGGGGGTCGTGACCAGTGCCGCCGTCATCATGGTCGCCGTGTTCGCGATCTTCGGGACGCTGTCCATGCAGTCGATGAAGCAGATGGGCGTGGGCCTGGCCGCCGCCGTGCTCATCGACGCGACGATCATCCGGGGTGTGCTGCTCCCGGCGGTGATGGCCCTGCTGGGCGAGCGCAACTGGTACCTGCCGACGTGGCTGAACCGGCTGCCGGACCTCACCCACGACGAGTCGCCGGAGCCGGGCCCGGAGCCCGTGCCGGCCGGCCGGGACACGCGGGTACGGGTCTGACCGGATCTCCGGATCTCCGGACGCGCCTGTGGGCCGGGGGGTGTCACCGCCCCCCGGCCCACAGGCGCGTCCGCCGGCTCAGGCGGCCTGGGCCACGTCCTCGCGTACGTCTCCCCGGTCGAAGGAGTCGAGGGTGCGGGTGAAGTCGCGGGTCGAGAGCAGCAGCTTGTAGACGATGGCGAGTTCGAAGACGAGCAGCAGGGCGCCGGAGACGACGGTCGCCGTCAGCACGGAGTCGACGAACGGGCCGATCATGAAGACGCCCATCTGGAACTCGATGCCGCTGACCAGGTGGGGGCGGACCCGGTGGCGCAGCAGGAAGGACCGGACGCGCAGATAGGCGGGGAAGCGGCGGCGGAACTCCTGGTGGAGGTCGACGACCTGGGCCTGCGGCGCGGCCTGGGTGACCTCGGCGGCGGCCGTGCGCAGGTCCTGCTCGATGTCGGCCTCGGGGTTCTCGCGCAGCAGGTCCTCCATGAAGGCCAGGTCCCGCTCGTTCTCGGCGCGGCGGGCCTCGCGCAGCCGGGCCTTGATCTGCTTGCGCATGGTGTGGCGGACCTTGAAGGTCTCCAGGGAGTTGATGTACCGCAGGGCGTCGCAGCCGATGACGGCGGCGGCGAGCCAGATGTAGAGGGTGTCGCCCGTGCGGTGGTACTGGCCGGCCATCAGGGCCACCGAGCACGCGGCGACGCGGACACGGTCGAAGACGAAGTCGAGCCAGGCACCGAACACGGAGCCCTGGCCGGTGAGCCGGGCGACCTTGCCGTCCATGCAGTCGAGGATGAAGCTCAGGTGGTAGACAAGGGCTCCGGCGATCAGCCAGCGCCAGTCGCCGAGCGCGAAGAAGGCCGCGGAGACCAGACCCAGCACGAAGGCACCCCAGGTCAGCTGGTTGGGTGTGATCCTCGTGTACTTCGCGGTCAGCCGCACCAGCGGGGTGGCGACCGGGTCGACGAGCAGCACGGTCCACCAGGCGTCGCGCTTCTTCTGCGTGACGCGGCGCACTTCCGCGAGGTCGGGTATGTCTCGGCGCATGGGTCAACTTCCTGGCGTTCGAAATGAATTCACACCCAGCTTGGGTTCGGTTCATCCGAGGTACAAGAAGTGCCGACCACAACCTTTCGCAGGGGGTAACGGTCCAACCCGGCAACAGAGTCGATGCGTCCGTCTCGCGGGACGGGCGTTACCTCAACGTTATGAAGCGACCGGACCGTTACCTAAAATGTGCCGGGACTTCACGGTTCACGTGGAACCTGACGGCTTGCCCCGCTATCCGCCTCTTGCCCCGAGGGGCCGATGAGCTGGTCGATCTTCGTTTCCGTGATCACCGGAGACGTCGGCCATCCGGAGGTCCGGGGCGGGCCGGCGCTTCCCCGCGGAGGCGCCGGCGTCCCGGATCACGGTTAGTTCGTCAGACGGAAGGTGGCGTCGCTCCGTCCCGTCGCGGTGGTGACGGGGTCGAGGCGCAGCTGGTAGGCGTAGTGGCGGAGGTAGCGGTCGGGGTAGTTGTAGGACTGGAACGACGACCAGGCCGGGTCGGCGAGGCCGGCGACCTTCCGGAAGGTCGCGTCGGCGGCGAACTGCGCGCTGCCGTCGTAGCGCACCAGCTGGAAGTCGTAGTTGGCGTGCCGCAGGAAGTACCCGGGGAAGCGCACCGACTCGAAGGAGACGGTGCCGGTGCCCGCGAGGCCGGGCCGCATCCGGAACTGGGCGTCGTCGGCGGGGCTCACGTCGGGATCGATGCGCACGTCGAAGTCGGACTGGCGCACGTACCGGTCCTGGAAGTTGAACGACTGCAGGCGCTGGGCCGGGGTGCTGGGCCAGCGGGCGAGCACCCGGCTCTCCTCGGCGGCCGTCAGGTTCAGGATCCAGCCGTGGCGCTTCTTCGTGCCGCCCATGGCGTAGCTTCCCGCAGCCTGCGTCTGGTAGGAGGCGGGGTTGGACGGGTCGGTCGTCAGGACCGGCATGTAGCCGCGTCCGGCGGCGTACTGGTCGAGGTAGAGGCCCCACTTGTTCTGCCCGTTGAACTTCATCCACATCGGGCCCTCGACCATCGCGCCGGTCAGACCGATGCCGGAGAGGTTGCCGAGGTCGGTCCACGTTCCCAGGATGGAGTTGCTGCCTTCCAGGGTGATCTGCCCGTCGCCGGAGGCGCGCACGTAGCGGTAGTTGCCCACGCCGGAGGGCATCTCGATGATCTGGGTGTCGATGATCTCCTGGGCGCCGGGACGTTCGATGTAGGTCTGCGGGGTGCCGACCGTGCGGAAGTCGCTGGTGCGGGCGTAGTAGATGCGGTGCTTCGTCTTGCCGTTGAGGGGCACGTTCGTCGCCCAGTACAGGACGTAGTCGTTGGTCGCGGGGTTCCAGATCGCCTCGGGGGCCCAGGCGTTGCGGCCGTCGGGGATCGCGCCGGCGACGTTGAGCAGCCACGGATCCGACCAGGACACCAGGTCCGACGACTCCCACACCACCAGGTTGCGGCTGCCGTTGTTGATGGCGGCGTTCCAGTCCTGCCCGCAGCTGATGCACAGGTCGGTCGCGATGATCCAGTACTTGCTGCCGTCAGGGGATCTCACGAGTGCGGGGTCGCGCACCCCCTTGGTGCCGATCGTGGAACGCAGGACCATGGCACCGCCGTTGAGGTCGTTCCAGTGGACGCCGTCCGCGCTGTGCGAGAGGTACATCTGCTGGTTGGCCGCCCCCTCGCCGGTGAAGTGCACCATCAGGTAGCCGGGGTCGGCGGCGGCCGCCTGCTGGGCCGTGGTCAGGGACTGCGAGGTGAAGAGGAGGCCGACTGCGACCAGTATCGCCGCGAGCCGGGTGAGAACCCTTGACATGCGCGTTTTCCTGTCTCTGTGCGGGTGCGGGTGCCGGGACGGAGTGGGGAGCGAAGTGCCGGGCGTGTGTACCGCGGGAGCGGGCCGGAAGTCCGGCACGCCCCCTCTTGTTCGACATTGCGAACATTGTTCGTAAAGTCGGGCACGAAGTTAGAGCTGCATAAGAACGGGAGTCAAGAGGGAGGAGGGACAGAGGCGGCGGTACGCACAGGAGACGCGCCGCCGACGCCGCGCATAACAGAAATCCCCGTACGGATGTCGAGGAGACGTGGGGCGAGGACGGGAGCGACCCGAGCCCGTCCTCCGGATCCGTTCCTGGCACACTGTCGCCGCGACGGATCGGCACGGCGACGGGACAGGTGAGGCGGGGTGCGCTCGCAGGACGCGCGGGAACGGACGGACGTCGCCGTCGTCATGGCGGCGCGGGCCGGGGACCGGCAGGCGGCGGAACGGCTCGTACGGGACTGCCTGCCCCTGGTCTACAACATCGTCGGCCGGGCGCTGAACGGCCACGGCGACGTCGACGACGTGGTCCAGGAGACGATGATGCGGGTCCTGGACGGGTTGCCCGGGCTGGAGCGACCGGACCGGTTCCGGTCCTGGCTCGTTGCCATCACCGTGCGTCAGATCCGTGACCGGTGGCGCAAGGGGCGGCCCTGGCTCACGGCGGAGCCCCTGGAGGCGACCACGCACGAAGCGGATCCGCAGGCCGACTTCGCCGACCTGGTGGTGCTGCGGCTCGCGCTCTCGGGCCAGCGGCGCGAAGCGGTCGAGGCCACCCGCTGGCTGGAGGACGAGGAGCGCGAGGTGCTCGCGCTGTGGTGGATGGAGAGCGCCGGTGAACTGACCCGGGGCGAACTCTCGGCGGCCTGCGGCCTCGCACCGCAGCATGCGGCCGTCCGGGTCCAGCGGGTCAAGGAACGGCTGGAGACGGCGCGCACGGTCGTCCGGGCCGTGACGGCCTCGCCGCGCTGCACGGACCTGGCCGCCGCCCTCGCCCCGTGGGACGGGCGGCCGTCCGGGCTGTGGCGCAAGCGGCTGGCCCGCCATGTCCGGGACTGCCCGCACTGCCTGTCGAACTCGTCCGACCTGATACCGGCGGAGAGGCTGCTGGCCGGCCTCGCGCTGGCGCCGGTGCCTGTCGGCCTGGCCGGTCTGGTGCTGGCCAGGATGCCGGGGGCGGAAACCGCCGGAGCGGCCGCCGGGGCGGGCACGCACACGGCGGGCACGCACACAGCGGGCACGCACACGGCGGGCGGTGCGATAAGTGCGGCGGGGGGTGCGAAAGGTGCGGCGTGGACGATCGGCACCACGGCCGCCAAGCCCGCGGCGAGCGCGGTGGCAGTCTCGGCCGCAGCCGTCGTCACGCTCGCGGCAGCCGGAGTCGCCTGGTACACGTTCACGGGAGCGCACGAGCCGGCGCCGCGGCCCGCCGTCGCCGCCCCGCCGTCACCCGCCCCCTCGTCCGCGCCGCCCTCCCCGCAGACCTCCGCCCCAGGAAAACCGACGCCGTCACCGACGCAGCAGCGGAAGCGGAAGCAGACTCCATCCGCGGCACCGACCGTGACGGCCGGGGCGCCGCTCTCGGGGCGGCACTCCCTCCGGTCGGTCGACGACCACGGTGACTACGTGAGCGGCTCCGGTCGGTTCGGTGCCCTGAGCCCGGTGAACGCCGCCAGCTCCGCCGCCACCCGTCGGGCGGCCACCTTCACCTTCGTTCCCGGCCTGGCCGACCCCCGCTGCTACTCGCTCAGGGACGCCGCGGGCAGGTATCTGCGGCACTACGCGTTCCGTGTCCGGCTGGACGCCGACGACGGCTCCGCCCTCTTCCGCAAGGACGTCACCTTCTGCCCCCGCCCCGGTTCCACGGCCGGTTCGGTCTCCCTGGAGTCGTACAACTACCCCGGCCGCTACCTCCGCCACCGGGACGACCTCCAGCTGTGGCTCGACCGTTCCCAGAACACGGCCGCGTACCGGGCCAGTCGCTCCTTCGTCCTCGTGGCGCCCTGGGCCTGACGCCGAACAACCGCTCCGGGAAGGCCATGTGACGCGGCATCAGACTGCTGGGGGCATGCCGTCGAGCTCCGCCTCGATGAGGTCGGCGGCCTGCCGGGTGCCACCCTCCGCCGCCATCTCCCGCCGTACCGCGTCGAGGCGGCGGGCCACCTCGGGGTCGTCGACGAGAGCGAGGACCGCCTCGCGCAGGGCCTCGGCCGTCGCCTCCTCCCGGGGAAGGTGCCGGGCCACGCCGAGCGACTGGAGCATGTCGGCGTTGCCGAACTGGTCGGCGGCCTGCGGGACGGCGACCATCGGCGTGGCGGTGGCGAGCCCCTCCTGACTGCCGCCCGCGCCCGCGTGGGTGACGAACGCGTCGGCCTGCCTGAGGACCGCGAGCTGCGGCACCCAGTCCCGCACCTCCACGTTGGCCGGGACCTCACCCAGCTCGGCCGCGGTGACATGCCTGCCGACCTGCAGCACCATGTGCCAGCCGGGCAGGTCGCCGAAGGCCCGCACGCAGGCCCGGTAGAAGTCGGGCTGCTTGGTGAAGGCGGAGCCGAGCGAGACCAGCAGCACCTTCTCCGCGCCCTCCGGCCGCACCCAGCCGCCCTGTGCCGCGCGGTCGCCCTGGCAGGCGCCGACGAAGGTGTGCCGGCTCTCGTCGACCCGGTCGGCGTGCGGCTGCAGTGCCTTCGGGATGAGGACGAGGGAGCGGGCGGGCCTGCCGACGAAGGGGTCGGGGTGCTCGGTGATCCCGTTCTCCTCCAGCCAGGAGGCGAAGCGGGCGTAGTAGGCCCGGCCGCGCTCCGTCCTCCTCGGCTCGGCCCACAGGGGTTCGGCGACCTCCTCCTCGTAGCCGGTCCAGGCGACCAGGTTCGGGGAGAGCGAGATCGCCTTGACGCCCCAGCGGTGGGCGAGCACCCGTGCCGGGTAGGAGGTGATGTCGTGCAGCACGAGGTCGGGCTCGTCCCCCTCGTACGCCTCGGCGAGCCGGGGCAGGGCCTGGATCGCGTCGTCGAGGAAGGGCTCCACGTTGTCGAGCAGCGTGGTCCCCCACGCCTCGGGGTCCGCGTCGGGTCCCGGGAGGGTCGAGTGCCAGAGCTTCGGTTCGGCGCCGGCCTCCGCCACCTTCTCCGCGAGAGCCGGCGGGATCGCGTACGTGACCCGGTGCCCCCGGGCCACCAGCTCGCGGATCACTTCGAGGCTGGGGTTCACGTGACCGTGGGCGGCGATGGAGAACATGGCGATGTGGAAGGTCATGCGCCCGACCGTATGCGAGACGAGACGTCTCGTGCAACTGTTTTCCGTGCCGCTCGACGGCGACGGGCGGCACGGCGAACCGCGCGGTCCGTCCGCGAGCGGCCCGTCCGCGAGCGACCCGTCCACGTGCGGCCCGTCCGCGAGCGACCCGTCCACGTGCGGCCCGTCCGCGTGCGGCCCGTCCGCGCGCTGCGCGCATGACAGGGCGTCAAGGCAGCGCGCCAAGGCTCCGACCTGTGCGAATGCGAGACTTGCCCCGATGCGCGTGAACCCGGTGCCCCCGGAGGGGAGCGCCGGCCGTACGGACACGGAGGCGAAGGATGGACGAGGCACGGGCGCGGGACGTCCTGGACGCGGCCGGCGTACTGCCCGGTGCGGCCCGGGAGGCGCGGCTGCTCGCGCTGGGCGAGAACGCGGTGTTCGCCGCCGGTGACCTGGTGGTCCGGGTGGGCCGCGACGCCGAACTCCTGGACCGGGCCCGCCATGAACTGACCGTCGCGGCCTGGCTCGCCGAGGCGGGCCTCCCGGCCGTGCGGGCCGCCTCGGCGCGGGCCCTGCTCGTCGAGGGGCACCCGGTGACGGTGTGGCACCGCCTGCCCGACCCCGTCCGCCCGGCCGGCGCCGCCGATGTGGCCGAACTGCTGCGGCTGGTCCACGCCCTGCCCGCGCCGCCCTTCGCCCTGCCCCGCCGTGAACTGCTGGGCGGGGTGGAGCGCTGGCTGCGCCTGGCCGGGGACGCGATCGACCCGGCGGACGCGGCGTATCTCCGTGCGCGCCGGGACGGGTTCGCGGCGGCCGCGGCCGCCCTCACCCCGCGGCTGACCCCGGGCCCGATCCACGGCGACGCCCTGCCCCGCAACGTGCACGTCGGCCCGGACGGCCCGGTCCTCGTCGACCTGGAGACCTTCTCCGGCGACCTGCGCGAGCACGACCTGGTCGTCATGGCCCTCTCCCACGACCGCTACGGTCTGCCAGCGCACGAGTACGACGCCTTCACCGCCACCTACGGCTGGGACGTACGGGAGTGGGAGGGCTGCTCCGTGCTGCGGGGCGCCCGTGAGACGGCCAGCTGCGCCTGGGTCGCCCAGCACGCGCCGAGCAGTCCCGGGGCGCTGGCGGAATTCGAACGCCGTGTCGCCTCGCTGCGCGACGGGGACGAGACGGTCCGCTGGTATCCGTTCTGAGCGGAGCGGTGCCGGCTCAGACGGCCCGGAGTATCAGCACCACTTCGTCGGTCTCGGCGTCGCGGGCCCGGGCGAAACCCCGGTCGTGGCCGGTGACGACGAAGCCGCACTTCTGCAGGACACGGATAGAGCCGGTGTTGTCGGCGGCCGCGCGGGCGTGCAGGGGGCGGGTGGGCACGAGGTCGAGCAGGGCGGCGAGGGCGGCCGTGGCGATGTGACGGCCCCAGTGGGCGCGGTCGATCCAGTAGGTGATCTCGCGTTCGTCCGCGGGGCCGTAGACCGCGATCGAGCCGACGACCTCGCCGTCGGCGACCACCGTGCGGTTCAGCACCTCGGGGTCGGCGCGGAGCTTCGCCCAGTGCCGGTCGAAGAGCGCCCGGTCGTACTGGTAGGCCCCGGTGAAGGCGGCCACCTGCCGGGCCTCGGGGTCGGACCAGTGCCGCCAGAAGAACGGCAGGTCGCCGTCGCGTACTTCGCGCAGGGAGATCGCTGTCGCGGTCATACCGTCTCGTCCTCCAGTTCGCGCAGCGGCCAGGTCGCGTCCACGACCGCCTCGGGGTCGCCCTTGCGGCGCAGGAACGCCTGGAAGTCGGCGGCCCACTCGGCGTACCACTCGATCTGGCGGCGGTGCAGTTCCGCCGGGCCGAGGGCGGCGACCTTCGGGTGGCGCTCGGCTATCGCGCGGGCGAGCCGGGCGGCGGCCAGGGCGTCGGCGGAGGCGTCGTGCGCGCTGTCCAGCGCCACGCCGTACTCCCCGCAGACCGCTTCGAGGTTGCGCTTGCCCCGGCGGTAGCGGTCGACGGAGCGGTCGATCGTGTACGGGTCGATGACCGGCGCCGGGTCCGTGCCGAGCCGGTCGCGCAGGGACGGCAGGGCGTGCCGGCGCAGCTCGGCGGAGAGCAGGCTCAGGTCGAAGGCCGCGTTGTACGCCACGACCGGGACGCCCGTGCGCCAGTAGGAGACGAGGACGTCGGCGATGGCGTCGGCGACCCGGTCGGCGGGTCTGCCCTCGGCCACCGCGCGGGCGTTGGTGATGCCGTGGACCGCCACCGCCTCCTCCGGGATCTCCACGCCCGGGTCGGCCAGCCATTCCCGGTGTCCGATCCGCTCCCCGTCCCTGACCTCGATCACCGCGCCCGTGACGATCCGCGCCTCGCGCGGGTCCGTCCCGGTGGTCTCCAGGTCGAAGCCGATCAGCAGTTGCCGGTGCCAACCCATGTGGCCCCCCTCCTCGGTGGTGCTTTCCCCCAGTGACCACCACCATCGCACGGGCCACTGACAATCCGAGGACCGCGTTCCGCCCGGCGCCCGCGCCCCGCCGTCACCGGCCGTGCCGCGCCGCCGTCACCGGCCGTGCCGCGCCCGCGTCACGTGCGGCTCACGACACCGGCCGCGAGTCCGCCCACGCCACTTCGAACTCCTCCCGATAGGTGTCCAGAAGCCCGGCTTCGCCGTTCTCGTCGGCTTTGAGGATCCTGCTGCCGCCGCGCAGGACGAGGACCGGTGCCTCCATGCCCCGGGTGCGCCGCAGATACGTCTGGACGACCGCGACCCCGTCCGAGCCGTCGCCGTCCACGAGGTAGGCGGTGAAGCGGGGTGTCTCGTCGAAGACCTGGATCTCGAAGGCGCCGGGGTCGCGCAGCCGGGAGCGGACCCGGCGCATGTGGAGGATGTTCATCTCGACCGCACGGCTCAGTTCGCCCCGTTTTATGCCCAGTTCGCGCTCGCGCCGCTTGACGGCGCTGGAGGCCGGGTTGAGGAAGAGCAGCCGCGCCCGGCAGCCGGACTCGGCGAGCCGTACGAGCCGCCGCCCGGAGAAGTTCTGCACGAGGAGGTTCAGGCCTATGCCGATGGCGTCGAGGCGGCGGGCGCCGCCGAAGAGGTCCTCGGCGGGGAACTGCCGCAGCAGCCGCACCCGGTCGGGGTGGACGCCCACCACGTCCGCGTACCGGTCGCCGACCAGCTCCTCGACCGCGTCGACGGGCAGCCGGCGGGCGGAGGGCACGTCGCTGCCCGCGCCGAGGATCTCCAGCAGTTTCGCCGAGGCCCGCTCGGCCTGGGCGAGGACGGCCTCGGACAGGGCCCGGTTGCGGGAGACGACGTTGCGGGTGACCTCCAGCTCGTCCAGGGCCAGTTCCACGTCGCGCCGCTCGTCGATGTAGGGCTCGAAGCAGGGCCAGTGCTGCACCATCAGCTCGCGCAGCTGGGGCAGGGTCAGGAAGCTCAGGGTGTTGTCGTCGGCGGGGTCGAGCAGATAACCCTTGCGGCGGCTGACCTCACGGACCGCGACGGCGCGCTGCACCCACTCCTGGCCGGCGGGCCCGGCGGCGGCGACCACCCAGTCGTCGCCGTGGACGGGCTCGTAGACGGGCCGCAGCACGGCGGCCACCACGGCGCGCAGCCGCTGCTCGACGAGGTTCAGCCAGATGTAGGCGCGGCCCGCCCGCTGGGCGCGGGTGCGCACTTCGAGCCAGGCGTCGGCGTTCCAGTCCAGTTCCGGGCCGATGGACCCCGTCTCCATCGGCCGTGCCAGGGACACCGCGCCGGGCGGGACATCCGTGGAGTTCCCCTCGTGACCCGTGTCGCCCGTGTCACCAGGAGGAAGCTCCAGCCCTCCCGAGCCCACCCGCGCACCGCCTTCCGCTCACCCGAGCCCGCCCCTACTCAACGATCAAGGAAGGGTACTCCGGTAGCGGGTGACGATACAGCCGGATGGACAGGTCGTTTCCCAACTACCGCGTGTGACGCGGCCGTTCCGGCCCGCAGTCGGTCGCGGAAGTGGGCCGGTCCGCGGCGGCGGGCGGCTGCGACGGGACACCGGCGGCCTCCGGGGCGTCACGAAGTGCCCGTCACGGGGCAGGAGGGACGTATGTCCTAGGAGGTTTTGTCAGTTTGGGGGAGACTCCCCTCGGAGTCGCCCCAGCGGCGCGCGACAACTGGAAGAGTCGTATCCATGCAGGTCTGGCCTGGACAGGCGTACCCCCTCGGTGCCACGTACGACGGCGCCGGTACCAACTTCGCGGTCTTCTCGGAGGCCGCGCATCGAGTCGAGCTGTGTCTGCTGGACGACGACGGCTCCGAGACGGCTGTGGAACTGCGCGAGTCGGACGCGTTCGTGCGGCACGCGTACCTGCCCGGTGTGATGCCGGGACAGCGGTACGGCTTCCGTGTGCACGGCCCGTACGCGCCGGAGCGCGGGCTGCGCTCCAACTCCGCGAAGCTGCTTCTCGACCCGTACGCGCGTGCCATCAGCGGCTCGGTCAAGTGGGGGGAGGAGGTGTACGGCTACCGCTTCGGGGCGCCCGAGGAGCGCAACGACCTCGACTCGGCACCCCACATGATGACCTCCGTCGTGGTGAACCCCTACTTCGACTGGGGCGACGACCGGCGGCCCCGCACCGAGTACCACCACACCGTCATCTACGAGGCCCACGTCAAGGGCCTCACCATGCGCCACCCGGGGCTGCCCGAGGAGCTGCGCGGCACCTACGCGGCGCTGGCCCATCCGGCGATCATCGAACATCTGACCGCCTTGGGTGTCACGGCACTGGAGCTGATGCCCGTACACCAGTTCGTGAACGATCACCGGCTGGCCGACATGGGCCTCAGCAACTACTGGGGCTACAACACCATCGGCTTCTTCGCCCCGCACAACGCCTACGCGTCCTGGGGCGACCGCGGGCAGCAGGTGCTGGAGTTCAAGTCGGCGGTGCGGGCGCTGCACGAGGCGGGGATCGAGGTCATCCTCGACGTGGTCTACAACCACACCGCCGAGGGCAACCACCTGGGGCCGACGCTGTCGTTCAAGGGCCTGGACAACCCGTCGTACTACCGGCTCACGGACGACCCGCGCTACTACATGGACACCACGGGCACGGGCAACTCCCTGCTGATGAGGTCCCCGCACGTGCTGCAGCTGATCATGGACTCGCTGCGGTACTGGGTCACCGAGATGCACGTCGACGGCTTCCGCTTCGACCTCGCGGCCACCCTGGCCCGGCAGTTCCACGAGGTGGACCGGCTGTCGTCGTTCTTCGACCTCGTCCAGCAGGACCCGGTGGTCTCCCAGGTCAAGCTGATCGCCGAGCCCTGGGACGTGGGCGAGGGCGGTTACCAGGTGGGGAACTTCCCGCCGCTGTGGACCGAGTGGAACGGCAAGTACCGCGACACCGTGCGGGACCTGTGGCGGGGCGAGCCGCGCACCCTCGCGGAGTTCGCGTCCCGGCTGACCGGCTCCTCCGACCTCTACCAGGACGACGGGCGGCGCCCGTTGGCCTCCATCAACTTCGTGACCTGCCACGACGGCTTCACGATGCGGGACCTGGTCTCCTACAACGAGAAGCGCAACGAGGCCAACGGCGAGGACAACCGGGACGGGGAGAGCCACAACCGGTCCTGGAACTGCGGGGCCGAGGGCGAGAGCGACGACCCCGGGGTGACCGGGCTGCGCGTCCGCCAGATGCGCAACTTCATCGCCACCCTGATGCTGTCGCAGGGTGTGCCGATGCTTAGCCACGGGGACGAGTTCGCCCGTTCGCAGGGCGGCAACAACAACGCCTACTGCCAGGACAACGAGTTGTCGTGGGTGCCGTGGCCGTCCGGCGAGGACGGCGACACCGGCGACGACGTCTTCGGGGACCTGCTGGAGTTCACCCGCGCGATGGTGTGGCTGCGCAAGGACCACCCCGTGTTCCGGCGGCGGCGGTTCTTCCACGGCCGGCCGGTGGAGGGCACGCACGACGAGCTGTCGGACATCGCCTGGTTCACGCCGGGCGGACAGGAGATGGTGCAGCGGGACTGGGACTCGGCGCAGGCCGGGGCGCTGACCGTGTTCCTCAACGGGAACGCGATCTCGGAGCCGGGCGCGCGCGGCGAGCGGATCGGCGACGACTCGTTCCTGCTGATGGTGAACGCGTCGGCGGAGCGGCTGGAGTTCGTGGTGCCGGTCAACCACGGACCGCAGTGGCAGCTGGTCGTGGACACCGGACGCGAGGACGCGGTCCCCGCGGACGGACCGAAGGTCGCGGCCGGGGAGCGGGTGGCGCTGGTGGACCGGAGCATGGCCGTGTTCCGGAGGCCGGCCTAGCCGGACGCCCGGACCCGCCCGGCCCGGGCGCCCCGGAGGCGGCGGGCCGGGCGGCGTCGCGTGTCGAGGTGCTCCAAATGTCGTGGGGCGGGTACGTAGGACTGCATGACCTCTGTCGTGCCTGCCGCCACCTACCGCATCCAGCTCCAGCCCGGCTTCCCGTTCGCCGCCGCCTCGGCCGCCGTGCCGTACATCGCCTCCCTGGGCATCTCCCATCTGCACCTCTCCCCCGTGCTGGAGGCCGTGCCCGGGTCCGCGCACGGGTACGACGTGGTCGACCACGGGCGGGTGCGGGAGGAACTCGGGGGTGAGGAGGGGCTGCGGGCGCTGGCCCGGACCGCCCGGGACCACGGGCTCGGCCTCGTCGCGGACATCGTGCCGAACCACATGGCCATGGCCCCCCGGCACAACCGGGCGCTGTGGGAGGTGCTGCGGGACGGCCCGGAGTCGGCGTACGCGCGGTGGTTCGACATCGACTGGGAGGCGCAGGGCGGCCGGGTGCTGCTGCCGGTGCTCGGCGGGCCGCTCGGCGAGGAGGTCGCGCGGTTCGTGGTGGAGGGGCGCGAGCTGCGCTACTTCGACCACAGGTTCCCGCTGCGCGAGGGCACCGAGAAGCTGCCGCTGCCGCAGCTGCTGGACGCGCAGTGGTACCGGCCGGTGTGGTGGCGGCTGGCCCGGACGGAGCTGAACTACCGGCGGTTCTTCAGCATCTCGGAGCTGATCGGGGTGCGGGTCGAGGACCCGGACGTCTTCGACGCGACCCATGCGACGATCCTTCGGCTGCTGGAGGAGGGGGTCCTCGACGGGCTGCGCGTCGACCATCCCGACGGGCTCGCCGATCCGGGCGCCTATCTGCGGCGGCTGCACGGGGCGACGGGCGGGCGGTGGACCGTCGTCGAGAAGATCCTGGCGGACGGGGAGCCGCTGCCGGCGGACTGGCCGGTGGCGGGGACCACCGGTTACGACGCGCTGCGGCACGTCGACGGGCTGTTCACGGACCCGGCGGGTGGCGGTGAACTGCTGGGCGCGTACCGGCGGTTCACCGGCGCCCAGGCGGACCGGGGCGGCGAGTGGGAGGCGACCGTCCGCCGGGCCGCCTACCGGGTGCTCACGCACGAGCTGGTCGCCGAGGTGGAACGGCTCACCCGGGTGGCGCACCGGCTCTGCGAACGCTCCCCCGACCTCGCGCTGCGCGACCAGGCGCCGTGGGCGCTGCGCACAGCGCTGTGCGAGCTGCTCGCGCGCATGGAGGTGTACCGGCCCTACCCCTCCCAGGACGCCTCGCTCGTCGTCACCGAGGAGGCCGCGGCCGAGGCACGCGCGCTGTTCGTGGTGCCCGAGGAGGCCCGCTCGGTGGACGCCGTACGGGATCTGGTGCTGGGCAGGGCCGGCGAGGGACCCGGACACGCGGAGTTCCGGGCGCGGTTCGCGCAGACCTCGTCGGCGCTGCGGGCGAAGTCGGTGGAGGACACGGCGTTCTACCGCTATGTCCCGCTGCTGTCGGCGAACGAGGTGGGCGGCGATCCCGGAAGCCCGGCCGTGTCGGTGCGGGACTTCCACGCCTACTGCGCCCGGGTGCAGCGCGACTGGCCCGCCACGGGGACCGTGCTGTCGACGCACGACACCAAGCGCAGCGCCGATGTGCGGGCGGCCGTCGCGGTGCTCGCCGAGTGCCCCGAGCGGTGGGCCGGCGTGCTGGCGGAGGTGACCCGGGACGAGCCCGGCGCACCGGATCAGCAGCTGGCGTGGGCGGCCTGGCAGACGGCGTTCGGTCTCGGGCCGGCGGACCCGGACCGGCTGCGGGAGGCCCTGCTGAAGCATGTGCGGGAGGCCGGCCTGCAGACCTCCTGGACCGAGCAGGACCCGGAGTACGAACGGGCGGTGGCGGACTTCGTCGCCCGGGGCCCCGCCGTGGACGCGCGGGTCGCCGCGCTGCGCGAGGAGCTGGAGCCGTACGTACGGGCCAACAGCCTCGGCGCGGCCCTGGTGCAGCTCACCATGCCGGGGGTGCCGGACCTCTACCAGGGCACGGAGGGCGAGTACCGGGCGCTGGTGGACCCGGACAACCGCAGGCCCTTCGCGCCGCGGGACGAGGAGCCCGACGGGACCGGCACCGACAAGTTCCGGCTCACCTCGGCCGCGCTGCGGCTGCGGGCGCGGCGGCCGGAGGTGTTCGGGGACGCGGCGACGTACGTGCCGCTGCCGGCGGACGGGCCGCGGGCCGGGCACTGTGTGGCCTTCTCGCGGTCCGGGGAGGTGGTCACGGCGGTGACGCGTCTGTCGCTGCGGCTGGCGGAGGCCGGGGGCTGGGGCGACACCCTGCTGACGCTGCCGGAGGGCCGGTGGGCCGAGGTGGCGGGCTCGGGGCGGGAGTTCACCGGCGACGTACGGGTGGCGGACCTCTTCGCGACCCTGCCGGTCGCGCTGCTGGAGCGTGTCGGCGTCTGACGGGCCCTCGGCGCGGGCGCGGCCCTGCGGTACCCCGCCGGGTGACGGCGGACCCCGGCGGCCGGGGAGCGACGGCCCGCATGGCCGAAAACCGCGAGTGCGCTCGGGCGCCCCTGGGCGCCGCCCCCCATATGGACGGACACTGGGCATATCTCCCACCCGGCCGCGCCGGGTGCGCGGATGCTGATGCCAGGTGGACTGGACGGGGGTGGGTCTGCTGTCGGAGCTCGGTTATCCCACGGTGGCGGAACTGGAGGCGGGGGCACGGACGCTCACGGAGCGCCGGCCGGGGCTGTGCTCGTTGCGGCGGATCGGGGTGTCCCGTGCGGGCCGGCCGCTGCGGCTGCTGTCCGTCGGCCATGCGAGACGGGCGGTCCTGGTCGTCGCGGGCGCCCACGCGAACGAACCGAACGGCGGCTCGACGGTGCTGGCGCTGGCCGAACGGGTGGCGCGGGAGCGGGAGTTGCGCTCCGGCGTCTCCTGGCACTTCGTGCTCTGCGCGGACCCGGACGGGGCGAGCCTGCACACGACGCCGGCGCCGCGCACGCTCCTCGACTACCACCTGGGGTTCTTCCGTCCGGCGGGTCCCGAGCAGCCGGAGTGGTCGCCGTCGGTGCTGCCGCCGGACCGGCTGCCGCCCGAGACGCACGCCCTGTTCGGCGTGCTGGACGAGCTGCGGCCCTACCTCCAGGTGACCCTGCACGGCACGGATCTCGGCGGCAGCTGGGTGCAGCTGACGAGGAACGTGCCGGGGCTGGCCGAGCCGTTCGCCAAGTCGGCGGCCGAGCTGGGCATACCGGTGGAGAGGAGCGCCTCGGACGCCGCGGGCTGGCCCGTGTCCGGGCCGGGGGTGTTCGTGATGCCCCGGCCGGGCGGCCACCCCGCCTACCCGAGCATGCCGGACGACGCCCGGCACAGCACCTGGTACCACGCGCACCGGTACGGCGGCCTGACCGCGGTCGTCGAGGTGCCGATGTGGGCGAGCGACCTGGTGGACGACATCGCCCCGCACCCGGCCCCGGCGGCGGCGCTGCGGCATCTCGCGCGGCGGCTGCTCGCGGACGCGGGCCGGGTGGAGCGGGTGCTCGCCGAGGAACTGCCGCGGCTGCGGGGGCCCGAGGGGCCGATGCTGCGGGCCGCCCGGTGGGCGCTGGCCCTGGTGCCGGGGCTGGCCCGGGACTGGACCGACGGGCCGCCGCCGGACCTGTCGACGGCGTACGTGGGCAGTGTGGACGCCTTCGGGCGCCGGCTGCCGTTGCGGGCCGCGGCGATGCTGCGGCGCGTCCTGGCGGACGCCGGCGCCCCGGGGGCGCCGTTCCTGGAGGACCTGGTCGCCGAGTGGTGCGAGTCGTTCGCCGACCGGTTCCGCGCGCGGCGGGTGCCGTTGGCCGACCAGGTCGAGCACCAGGTGCGGACGGTGCTGGCCGCCGCGGCCTGCGCGCGGGGGGACGCGGGGTTCTGAGCGTGCCCGTCTGGCGCACCTCCGGGCACACCGCGGGGCCGGGGAGGCGGCGCGGGCGTCAGTCCGCGAGGGCGAACACCGCTCCCGTCCGGGCCGCCATCACGCACGCGTTGGCGAAGGTCTGCTCGTAGGCGACCTGCCGGCCGTTCCACTGGCCCTCGGCGGAGGCCCGGACGGGGGCGTAGATCTCGGTGCAGACGGCGGGCCGGTGCGGGATGCGGGCGATGTCGCCGTCGGACCGGCGCAGGTCCGCGCAGGCCTGGGTGGCGCGGCCGTGGCCCTGGGGCGGGTCGCACAGGAGCAGGGTGCCGCGGGTGTCGGAGGAGCGGGCGTCGCCCCGGCTGAGGGAGACGTAGAGCCAGTCGCCCTGGACGGCGGCGGTCCGGCCGGGGGCCGAGGCGGCGACGGTGAGGAGGGCGAGGGCGGCGAGCAGGCCGGCGCGGGCCGCGCGGGTGGAGTGCGTCATTCCCGGTGCATCGGCACGACGGGCTCGGAACTCCATCCCGGCTCACCCGAAAGGGACTCGTCCGCCCGTCCGGCGGCCAGCTCGAACGCGGCGAGGACCACGCGGGCCTGGTACTCCGCCTGGCGGGCGACGGGGATCCAGCGCGCCCGGTAGCCGTCGCGGTAGTCGGCGCACCACAGGTCGACGAGCCGGTCCAGCTCGGGCAGCGCGTCCGCCGGGTCGCGTCCCGCGCGGGTCACCAGCTGGTGCAGCAGCCCGGCGGTGCGCAGGGCGACCCGGCGTCCGGAGATGGCGAGGGTGGTGAGCCGGGCGGTGTCGAGCGGGGGCAGCGGCCGGGCGGCGGCGTCGTGGACGTCGGGGTCCCAGGAGTCGGCGAGGCCGGGGCCGACCAGGAGGTAGTCGTCGACCGGGGCGAGGAACCGGGCGGCGTCCGGGCCACGGGTCACCGAGGGGCGGACGCGGGCGAGGATGCCCTCCAGGAGCCGGGTGTCGCGGCGCAGGGCCTGGCTGACCCGGCGAAGCACGGCGTCGGCGTCGGCCGGCAGGGCGGCGTCCTCGACGGCGCTCACGCCCCACATCGGTGCCTCGACGACGGCGGTGACCGTGCCGTACCGGTGGGGGTGGTACCAGGTGGACTCGACGGCGGCCTCGGTGATGGCGGCGGCGAGGTCGCCGCGGCTCGGGGGCGGGATGCGGTAGACGGCGGGCCCGAGGCGGGGCCAGTACAGGGTGTCGTACGGGCTCAGCTCGCGCGGGATGCCGAGGCGGGCCGCGGCGCCCGCGACGCGCCGGTCCAGGCCCGGCAGGTCGCGGGTCAGCTCGACGAAGCCGCCGCCGACGTCGACGCCGTGCAGCGAGCACTGGAAGAAGGGCCGCAGTTCGTCCTGGAGGTCGAGCAGGGTGCGGGTCTCGGGCATGACGGCGCCGTCGGCGCCGTCGGGCAGCCACTCGGGCTGTTCCAGGAAGCCGGGGCGGAAGAAGTGCCGGAAGTGGTGCCCGAGGGTGTAAGGGCCGGACAGCCAGCCCTCGTTGCGGCGGGAGCCGTCGGGGTCGAGGCTCAGCAGCAGGTTCCAGGTGGTGTCGGCGGCGTCGGCCGGCCGGGGGTCGGCCAGGACCCGTTCGGCGAGCCGGAGGACGGTGGCGCCGCCCACGGGTTCGTTGGCGTGCGGGCCGGCGACGACGAGGGCGTGGCGGTCGCCCCGTCCGACGGACAGCAGCCACATCGGGGTGCCGGCCCGCGAGGTGCCCACGCGGCGCAGCCGGGCGCGGTGCGGGTGGCGGGCGACGAGCCGGGCGGCCCGGGCGGACAACTCGTCCACGGTCGGATAGCGGAGGAGTGGCGGCAGGGCACACACCTCCACGAATGTGGTGCCGTCGGTTCACCTGGTGTGCATGGTGTACCCACAGTCAGTCACGGCCGAGAACGTGCGTCAACACCCTGGAAGGCAAGGGAGGGTGACAAACTCGCTGCGTAAATACCAGGCCAGAGCTTTGCCGTAGGTTCGGTCGGAAGGTCACTCCGAGGAGAGCCGGAAGTTCATCCGGCCGAAACTGACCTGATCGCCGTCCCGGACGACGGCCGCGCCGATCACCCGACGGCCGTTGACCGTGGTGCCGTTGGTGGAGCCGAGGTCGCGCAGGATCCACAGGCCGCCCTGACGGCTCAGCTCGGCGTGCACCCGGGAGACCGTCTCGTGGCTGAGCCGCAGACCGCTGCCGGGATCGCGGCCGATGCGCAGGGCGTGATCGCTCCCCGGGTGCGGCAGCTGGAGCTTCGGGAGCCGCTCGGCCTGCCAGGCGCGGCGCAGCTTCACACCGAAGCCGGAGACCGCCCCGACGGTGCCGAGCACCAGCCGCGACCAGCGCTTCTCGACGGGCAGATCGGCGGTGAGCGCGGCGAGTTCGTCGGAACGCCGGGCGGTGAGCGCCAGCTCCATCCGCCGGATGAACGTGTCGTGTGACAGACGGCCCAGTGCGACGCCGTCACGGAGCGCCCTCAGCGCGCGGTCGCGCTCGGCGTCCGACAGCCGCGCGGGATACGTGTGGAACTCGAAGGACGACGTCACGCGTGTGATTGTCGGTCAGGGGGGCGGGGGGTGTCCAGACAAGCCGTGAACGGTGACCATCCCCGGACACATCCCCGGACACCTGCCCGACGGGAGGTGCGACCCATGGGGCGAATGCGGCGATCCGGCCGCGCGGAGATCCCGTTTGGCGCACGATGGAGGGGAGCGGTTCCGGTGGCGCGTCGGGCGTGTGCCGGGGCGGCTCGGCCCCTGACTACCCACGACGACGACCGGCAGCCGAGGGAGAACCGTTCCGTGCAGTTCGAGGTGTGGGCACCGCAGGCCGACCGTTCGACGCTCCACCGCGCGGGCGCGACCCACGCGATGGAGCGCGATCCGCGGCGGCCGGGATGGTGGACGGTGGAGGCGGAGGCCGCGGACGGCACGCGGTACGGCTTCGCCGTCGACGACGGCCCGGTCCTCCCCGATCCGCGCTCCCGCCGGCAGCCGGACGGCCCCGACGGTCTGAGCGCGGTCGTCGACCACGGCCGCTACGCGTGGCGTGCCGCGTGGCCGGGACGCGGGCTGCCGGGCGCGGTCCTGTACGAGCTGCACGTGGGCACGTACACGCCCGAGGGCACCCTGGACGCGGCCGCCGGACGCCTCGCCCATCTGGTCGAACTGGGCGTGACGCACGTGGAGTTGATGCCCCTGTGCCCGTTCCCCGGGACGCACGGCTGGGGCTACGAGGGCGTCTCGCCGTGGGCCGTGCACGAACCGTACGGCGGTCCCGAGGCGCTGAAGCGCTTCGTGGACGCGGCACACGAGCAGGGCCTCGGCGTCGTGCTCGACGTCGTGCACAACCACTTGGGCCCTTCCGGAAACTATCTGCCCGCCTTCGGGCCCTACTTCACCGAGCGGCACCACACGCCCTGGGGCGCGGCGGTCAACCTGGACGCGCCCGGCTCGGACGAGGTGCGGGCGTACTTCCTGGACAGCGCGCTCGCCTGGCTGCGCGACTACCGCATCGACGGACTGCGCCTGGACGCGGTGCACGCGCTCAGGGACACCCGTGCCCTGCACTTCCTGGAGGAGCTGTCGACGGCCGTCGACGCGCTCGCCGCCCAGGTGGACCGGCCGCTGTTCCTGATCGCCGAGTCGGACCTGAACGACCCGCGCCTGGTGACCCCGCGCCCGCGGGGCGGGCTCGGACTGCACGCCCAGTGGAACGACGACTTCCACCACACCCTGCACACCACCCTGACCGGTGAGTCGCAGGGCTACTACGAGGACTTCGCGCGGGCCGGCCTTCCGGGTCTGGCGAAGACCCTGACGGGCGGCTACTTCCACGACGGCACGTACTCGTCGTTCCGGGAGCGCCACCACGGCCGCCCCCTGGACCGGACGAGCCTGTCCGCGCACCGGCTGCTGGGCTACACCCAGACCCACGACCAGGTCGGCAACCGCGCGCAGGGCGACCGCCTCGCCGCGACCCTCTCCCCCGGCCTGCTGGCCTGCGCGGCCGCGCTCGTGCTGGCGGGCCCGTTCACCCCGATGCTCTTCATGGGCGAGGAGTGGGCCGCCTCCACCCCCTGGCAGTTCTTCACGGACCACACCGATCCGGACCTCGCGGAGGCGGTGCGGCGCGGGCGGCGCCGGGAGTTCGCGGCGCACGGGTGGGCCGAGGAGGACGTCCCCGACCCCCAGGACCCCGCGACCCGCGACCGCTCCTGCCTCGACTGGTCCGAACCGGCGCGCGAGCCGCACGCCCGGATGCTGGCCTGGTACCGCACCCTCATCGCGCTGCGCCGCACCTTCCCCGACCTCTCCGACCCCGACCTCTCCGACGTCAAGGTCGCCCACGACGAGGAGGCGCGGTGGTTCGGCTTCCGGCGGGGTGACGTGTGCGTGGCGCTGAACCTGGGCAAGGAGACCGCCTCGATCCCGGTGGGGGTGCCGCACGCGCGGGTGCTGGCGTCCTGGGACCCGGTCCCGGCGCCGGGCGCGGACGGGGTGCTGACGCTGGGCGGGGAGTCGTGCGTGGTCCTGACGGTGGCGTGAGTCCCGGTTCCCGCCCGGCCCCTCGGTCTTCGCCCCCCGGTCCTCGGTCCTCGCCTCTCAGTCCTCGCCCCGCAGGTCCGTCACCCGCTCCAGCAGGATCGCCTCCCAGGCGTGCCGCAGGCGCTGCCGCAGGGCGGGGAGCGCGGCCGGGGCCGGGCCGCGCAGGCCCTGTGCGAGGGCGATGACCGTGTCGCAGCGGGCCAGCCAGAGACCGCGCAGACAGGGGCGGGCGCCGTACCCCGCGAGGGTGGCCGCCCGGACGGCGGCCGGGGAGCCGACGGCCGTGGCGAGGCCGGCGATGTCCTCGGCGGGGTCGCCGACGACCGTGCCGGTCCAGTCGAGGACCCCCCGGACCCGGCCGTCCGCGCTCACCACGAGATGGTCGCCCGTCAGCCCGTGGTGGACCAGCACCGCCCCCGGTGCCGTCAGCTGCGCGGCGCTCCCGGACGTCAGCTGCCCGAGCCGCCCCGCGTCGAACTCGTCGGCGCCGGCGAGGACCCGCGCCGCCCGCCCGGCCGCCGTCCGCAGGGTCTCCAGCGAGCGCGGGGCGAGCCGCGGCACCCCGAGCGCCTCGGCCTGCCGGGCCGGCACCTCGCGCAGACCCGTCAGCACCGCCGCCAGGTCGGCCTCGCCCACCGCGGACACGTCGTGGTCCTCCGCCGTACCGCCCGGCAGCCTCGTGTCGAGCGTGTAGGTGAGCCCGCCCGACCACTCCCCGTGGGCGACGCTCACGGGGACGGCCACGCCGATGTGCGGACGCACCAGGTCCCGCAGCCGCAGCTCGCGCTTCTGCCGTACGACGGCGTGCCGGTCGGTCGTCAGACGCAGCACATGGCGGGTGCCGACCCACCAGGTGCGGTGGGTCTCGTCCCCGGCGACGGGCCGTACGTCGGGTCCGTCGCCGCTGCGGCCGGTCCCGTTCCGCAGCAGGGAACGGACCAGCAGGCGGACACTGTCCGCGGTGGGTGTCGGTGCCTGGGTCATGGTCGCGCCGTCGTCCGGGGGCTCAGAGCAGCGAGGGTACGCGGTGGGTCACTCGACCACCGCCATCTCGCGCGTGGTGTTGTTCAGGCGTCGCCCGCCGTCCTCGGTCACCGTCACGATGTCCTCGATCCGGACGCCGAACCGGCCCGGCAGATAGACCCCGGGTTCGACCGAGAAGCACATGCCGGGCACGAGCGGAAGCTCCTCCCCCTCGATCATGTACGGCGGCTCGTGGGTGGTGACGCCGATGCCGTGCCCGGTGCGGTGGACGAAGCGGTCGCCGTACCCGGCGTCGGTGATGACGGCGCGGGCGGCCCGGTCGACTTCCTGGCAGGCCGCGCCGGGCCGTACCGCGCGGAAACCGGCCTCCTGGGCGGCCCGTACGACGTCGTGCACCTCGCGCTCCTCGGCGGCCGGCTCACCGACGTGGACGGTCCGGGAGGTGTCGGAGCCGTAGCCGTCCTTGAGGCCGCCGAAGTCGAGGACGACCATGTCGCCGTCGCGGATGACACGGTCCCCGGCCTCGTGGTGCGGGTTGGCACCGTTCGGGCCCGACGCGACGATGGTGAAGTCGACCTGGGAGTGCCCGAACCTGCGCAGCAGCGCGGCGAGGTCGGCGGCGACCTCGGCCTCCCGGCGTCCGGCGAAGGACACCTGCCGGATCTCCTCGTAAGCCCGGTCGGCGGCCGCGCCCGCCGCCGCCATCCGCCGCAGCTCGGCCGCGTCCTTCACCGCCCGCAGCATCGGCAGGGCCTCGGTGAGCGCCGTGAACGACGTCCCGGGCAGCCGCCGCCGCAGGCCGAGCAGGTGCAGCGCCCAGGTGTTGTCGCTGACGCCGAAGCGGCCGCCCGGGCCGAGGACGGAGAGGGCCGCCTCGTAGGGGTCCTTGCCGTCCGTCCAGTCGTGGAGCGTGAGCGCGGGGCCGCCGGGGGCCGCGGCGGCGTCCGGTGCCTCCAGGGTGGGGACCACCAGCACGGGGTCCTCGCCGTCGCGCAGGACGAGCATCGTCAGCCGCTCGGTCTCCGGCGGCCGGTGCCCGGTCAGCCACACCAGGTCGGGGCCGGGCGCGACGAGCAGCCCGTCGAGCCCGGCGTCCGCGGCGGCCCGTGCCGCGCGCCGCATCCGGGCCCGGTGGTCGTCGGCGGTGAAGGGCGGCAGCGGCGCCCCGGCGGTGACGGGCGGGGGCGGGCCGTCGGAGCCACGGGGCGCGGCGGCGTCCCCCTCGCCGGATGTGCCGGTCATCCTTGCCTCCGTCCGCTCGGAGCTGCCCTGGGCCTACGGGCAGCATCCTGCCCCTCCGCCGCGGCGCACGCGAGCCCATTGCGGCATCACGTCGGCCGGGCACGGCTCTCCGGCGGGCGCCCGGCGCCGGCCCCTGGCCCGGTCCCGCGTGACGGCACCGGTCAGGTGGCCACCCCCGGCACGGCCACCAGGTACTGCCGGGTGCCGTTCGCGTGGCGTACGGCGAGCCTGAGGGCCGTTCCGGGGCGGGCGGCGGCGACCGCCCGCGCGAGGTCGGCCGCCGTACCGGTCCGGGTGCCGCCCAGGGAGAGGACGACGTCACCGCGGACCAGGCCCGCGCGGTACCCGGCGCCGGGCACATGCACCCCGGCCACGAGCGCGCCTCTGCCCCGGGCGTCCCCGGGGGCGTCGACGACGTCGACGCCGAGGGTCGGGCGCACGGCCGCCACGGGGACCGTGGACAGTGAACTCCCCCGCTGTGACGCGGACTCGGTGGATGCCGTCCGGGAGCGGCCGTCGTCGGGCCGGGCGGCGTCCGCCGATGACGGCTCGCGCCACTGGGCGGGCCGGCCCATGCCGATCACCGTGACGCCCATCGTGCCGAGCCCCACGCCCGACAGAACGAGGATCACGCAGGTGACCAGGGCGGACAGCAGGGTGATCAGTCGTTGCCGGGCGCGTCGGGGCGCGGCGTGCGGACGCCGGGCGGCGCCCGGCGGGCGCTCGTCACCGGACTCCCGGCCCGGCAAGGGTTTGGGTCTCAACGCGGTCTGTTCCATGGTGTCGCCACCTCCGGCCGGGGATCTACCCCGGGCGGCACGGCCCGACGAGCCACGAAAGAGTGAGACTGACACCCCGTCATGTCGGTCCGGGGCCCGCCGGGACCCGGGTGACGGCGCCCCACCCGGCGGACCCCGGCGGGATTCAGCCCGTGCGCAGGGGTGTGAGGGACAGCGTCGGCGGCCGGTCCGGGACGAAGTTGTGGGCGCGGCGGGCCAGGAACTCCGGCTTGTAGCGGTCCACGTTCCGGTGCCAGTTGAGGATGCCGGCCATCCAGTTCTGCAGGTCGGTCACATAGCCGCCCATGATGTCCCGCGCCTCCCGGGAGAGCCGGAAGTCGTCGTAGACGACAGGGAGTTCATGGGCGACGACATGTTCGAACTGCCGCATCCGCTGGGTCATCAGATCGTGGACCACACCGAGCGCGGCCGGGTAGTCGCAGCCGAAGAAGTTCTGCACCACGAGGATCGCGTTGTGCACCTCGCCCTCGTACTCGATCTCCTTCTGGTACGAGAACACGTCGTTGATGAGGCACCCGTAGTCGATGGCCGCGTTCTCCAGCGAGCGGACGGGGCCGCTGCGGTAGACCTCCGGCGGAATCTGCGGGCCGTGGCCCATCCGGCACATGCTGAGAGTGAGGTCGGAGCCGAAGGTGGCGCGGCGCATCTCCAGGTAGTCCACCGGGTCGGGGACGCGGTGGTGGATCTGGTTGAACACCTCCCACACCCAGCTCTCGGTCATCTTGTCGACGGACTCCTTCAGACCGCGGCGCTCGTCGGGGGTCATCGCCGCCGTCGTCCGCGTCCAGAGGTCGACGAGGGCCCGTTCCATGGCGTTCGACGGGAGCGGGGCCCGCTCGCCGTCGAGGGGCATGCAGTCGGAGAGCCGGGCCGTGGTCAGGCGTGCGGCGGCGAGGTCGCGGCGGTGACCGAAGACCAGGGGGTAGTAGTCGTCGCCGTAGGTGCCCCAGGCCAGCCACGCGGAGCTGAGGTCGAGCTGCTCGGGGGTGGCGTCCGGGTCGAGGCCGGCCGAGCAGAGCGGCAGGTCGGCGGCGGCGAGCCGTTCCTCGTCCCAGACGCCCTCCGACAGGATGCCCATCGCGTGCGCCCAGGCGGTGAGGCGGGGGCGGGCGCCGTCCAGGTGGGGACAGAGCGCGACCCGGAACGGCATGTGGAAGTCGGGCAGGAGCGAGGGGCCGACCTTCTGGTAGGGCTGATGCGTGTGGGCCCGCAGCCGCTGCGCGGCGGCGGTCGCGAGCAGCGCGCCCACGTCCGCGGCGGACGTGCCGTGCCCGGCCCGGGTGACCAGGGCGGGGCCGGAGAGGACCGCGCCGCCGAGGTCGAGGGGGCCGCGCGCGGACGTGGCGCCCTCGTTCATGTAGCGGCTGGAGCGCATGTGCCACTCGTGGCCGCCGGACTGCCAGTCCTGCAGACCCTTGGTGTAGGCGGCGACGGCGGCGACCTCGCCCGGTGTGAGGCCCTTCTCCACGGCGATCGCGGGGACCTCGGTGAGCGCGGTGTCCTCGAACTGGTGCAGCCGGGAGGTGAGGATGTCGTTGACGGTCTCGGCGGCCTGCTGGGTGCCGCAGCCGAAGAAGGTCTCCAGGACGAGCACGCCGTTGCTGTTCTCGCCCTCCTCCTCGACCTCGCGCTGGTAGGAGAACAGGTCGTTGCGCAGGTGGACGGCGTCGGAGAACGTCTCCATCAGGACCCTCAGCGGCCGCGTGTCCGCGACGGACTCCGGCACCTCGGCGGTCGCGTACTCGACGAGGCCGGCCGACCAGGGGGCGCCGCCGACCTTGCGGCGCATCTCGATGTACTCGACCGGGTTGGCGATCCGGCCCTCGTTGATGTTGGACAGCTCCCACATCGACTCGTTGAGCAGGTGCTCGGTCGCCACGGCGAAACGGCGGCGCCAGTCCATCGACATCGACGGCACCGTACGGGCCCAGAGGTCGGCGAGGCCCGCCTCCACCGGGTTCCGCGGCTCGGGTACGGGGGTGGAGAGGTCCAGCGGCATGAACAGCGGGAGCCGGTCGAGGTGGGCCTTGCCGCCGGGGCGGTCCTGGGAGCGCTTGTAGAGCTCCAGGAAGTGGTCGTCGAAGAAGAACACCCACACGTACCAGTCGGTGATGAGCGAGAGCGCCGGCCCGTCGCAGTCGGGATGGGTGTACGCGCACAGCAGTCCGTAGTCGTGCGCGTCCAGGTCCGCCTGGTTCCATACGCCGGAGCCCTCCAGCATGCCCATCTCCCGCGCCCACACGGAGGAATGGGCACGGGCCTCTTCGAGGTGGGGGTTCAGCCGCGCGGGATACGGCAGGTAGAAGTGCGGGAGTGCGAACGGCTGCGTCATGGCCGGGCCCTACCCGTGGCCACCGGCGGGCATCCGGACGGGGGTACATGATCACACCATCGCGTGAACGTGAACGTGAGTCCGAGCGCGCGGTGGACCGGGCACGTCCCTCGGCAGACGCCCGGGTCCGTCAGGCCCTGACCTGGATCAGCGCTCTCGTCCCGCTCGTCCGCCAGCGCTGCCCCTCGGCGGTCACGAGGGCGGTCTCCGTCTCGGGGGTCAGGCCCGTGACGACGTCCGACTTCAGGGTGCGCAGGGCGGCCACGGGGCCGGGGAAGGCGGAGGTGACCTCCGCGAAGGGGGTGGTGGGGGGCCAGAGGCGGTCGCCCACCAGGCGGCGGTAGTTGAGGTCGCCCTTCATCAGGGTCAGGTCGGCGGAGGCGAACTCCGCGCGCAGGTCGGCGGGCATGTCCGCGTAGGGCAGCGGGGCGCAGGAGAAGGGGTGGGCGCGCAGGGTCAGGCGGCCCTCGGCGAGGGCGGCGTGCAGCCGGTGGCCCGCGTCGGTCTTCGCCGCGACCAGGTGGCGTACGGCGTCGAGGGTGTCGGCGGTGGTGGCGTCCGAGACGAAGTACGGGTACGGCTTCAGGTGCACGACGGCGCGGGCGAAGTGGCCGTGGGTGAGAAGGTGGTCGACGAGGAGGAGGTCGGGGATCAGTTCCCGGCCCGCGTTGTCGGCGACCAGGCACAGGGTGCGTCCGGCGGTGCCGTGCTCGCCGCCCGTCAGCAGGGAGAGCAGCGCGTCGGTGTCGTCCGCCACCAGAGGGGACGAGGCGGTGCTCTCGTCGGCCTTCTCTGCCTGGAGGCGGAAGCCCAGGTCCGCCCGGTTGCCCCAGAGGGAGCCGTGCAGGAGGGCGAGGAGCCGGTCCGGGAGGGGCCGCTGCGACAGCGGGCCGAGGGCGGCGAGTTCGGCGGCCGCCTCGGGGGTGTCCAGTTCGGCGAGCTTGAAGGGGCGGAACGGGTCGACGCCCTGCCAGGGGCCGGGACCGAAGTAGCCGACAGCACGCAGGAGTTGGCGGTAGAAACAGCTCTCGGCGACCAGGAAGGGCAGGGCGAACCAGGAGCGGCCCGCGTGGCGGCGCACGTCCCAGGTGTCCCACCAGTCGTCGTCCGGCGGTGGTTCGACCGAGCCGTGCAGGGTGTTGTGCAGCAACGCGTCCAGGGCGCGGCGCTGTTCGGGGCCGTAGGGCGTGGCGTCCTGGACCTTGCGCAGCAGGGCGGGGTGCCGTTCGGCGAGGACGCTGTGCGGGAAGGAGGCCGGATCGTCGCTGTGGACGACGGGAGCGTCAGGCATGGCCGTACGTGCTCCTCGGGTCGGCGGGGCCGGCCGGTGTCCGGGGCGGGAGTTCCACCGTGGCCAGCCGCCCTTCCATGTACCGCTCGAAGCCGGCCTCGGTCCAGACGTACTTGCGGAACTGGTCCGTCGTCAGCGGAACCGGCCACGGGCTGCCGGTGGGGTAGAAGACGCCGTCGCAGGAGGCGCAGTGGTGGGCGGGCCGCCACAGGGCGTCCGCGCGGGGTCCGCCCGCCGTGACGGCGGCGCGTTCGCGGGCCTCGCCGCGGATCACCCAGAGGGTGCCGGCGAAGAGGAGGACGGCGAGGATCGAACCGCCCACCGTGTAGAGGGGTTTGTCGCTCTGCACGCCGCTGTGGGCGAGGCCCGCGCCGATGCCTGCGAGGACCATGCCCTCCAGGAAATGCGTGAAGCTGTCGAATCTCGAATGCGCGCCCGGGGCCTTCGAGAGCCGGTCGGAGAGGCCGGAGCGACGGGAGTCGGGGTCGGCGCAGGCGTCGGGGACCGTGCGCACCGCGGGCCCCGAGGCCCCGCAGCGGGGGCAGGTCACCGGGGCCGGCACGGGGGCGGGCGCCTCGGAGTTCTCTGTCGGCATACGCATACGCTAACGCCCGGCGGAAAGGGGCCGGCGGCCGGCCGATGCCCGCTCGCATCGGTCGGCCGCCGGCGGTGGGGGGTGGCGGTCCTGCGGTCCGGCCGTCCGGCCGGGGGGTTCGGCCCGGGGGCCGAGGATCAGAAGGTCAGCTTCCAGTTGTTGAGGCGCCCGGTGTCGGAGGCCGCGACGTCCTGGACGCGCAGCTTCCAGGTGCCGTTGGCGACCTCGCTGGAGGCGTTCACCGAGTAGGTGGTGACCAGGTCGTCGGCGCTGTCCGAGCTGGAGGCCTTGAGACGGTAGGTCGAGCCGTCGGGCGCCACCAGGTCCAGCACCAGGTCACCGCGGTAGGTGTGGGTGATGTCCACGCCGACCTGGAGCGCCGAGGGCGCGTTGCCGGTGCGGCCGGTGACGGAGATCGAGGACTCGACCGCGGCACCGTTGTCCGGGATGGACAGGGGCGTGGTGCTGGTGAAGGTGGTGCCCCCCGTGGAGCCTCCACCGGTCACCGCCTGCACCGTCTTGGCCGCGTCGGCGAGGCCGGCGCCGCAGCCGCCCGAGCAGGCGCCCGGCAGAGCACGCGAGTTGGTCTTGATCGCGGACTCGATCTGCGCCGGGGTCAGCGCGGAGTTCGCCGACTTCACCAGTGCGGCGAGGCCCGCGATGTGCGGGGCGGCCATGCTGGTGCCCTGGTAGTAGTCGTAGGACTCGCTGCCGGGGGTCGAGCCGCCCGCGTTGAGCGTGGACAGGATGCCGCCGGACTGGACGGTACGGGTCTCGCCGCCGGGGGCCGCGATGTCGACGACCGAACCGAAGTTGGAGTAGTACGAGCGGGCGCCGGCGCGGTTGGTGGCCGCGACCGAGATCACGTTGTTGCAGCTGGCCGGCGAGTAGTTGGCCGCGTTGGCGTTGCTGTTGCCCGCCGCGACGACGACCGTGGTGCCGCGGTTCACGGCGGCGTTGATCGCGGTCTGGGTCGCGGAGGTGCAGGCACCGCCACCGCCGAGGCTCATGTTGATGACCTTGGCGACGTTGGTGTTGGCGGGCACGCCGGAGACGGTGCCGCCGGACGCCCAGGTGATGGCGTCGATGATGTCGGAGTCGTAGCCGCCGCACTTGCCGAGGACCCGCAGCGGGGAGACCTTGGCGCCGTAGGCGATACCGGCGACACCCTTGCTGTTGTTGGTGACGGCGGCGATGGTGCCGGCCACGTGCGTGCCGTGCCAGGAGGAGGTGCTGGCCGGGTCGCCCGCGGCGCACTCGTTGGCTGCGGTCCAGTCGCCCGGGTCGGCCGGGTTGCTGTCACGGCCGTTGCCGTCGTTGGCGACCTTGGCGTCGGAGATGAAGTCGTAGCCGCCGACGATGTTCGCGGCGAGGTCCGAGTGGGCCACGTAACCGGTGTCGATGACGGCGACCGTCACTCCGGTGCCGGTGACCTTGTCCCAGGCGCCCGGCACGTTCATGCCCGCGGTGGCCTCGTACAGGTCCCACTGCTTGCTGTACTCGGTGTCGTTCGGGGTGGCCATCGCCTTGTTCAGGCGGTCCGGGGCGACATAGGCGACCTGCGGGTCGGCCCGGTACTCGGCGATGACGTCGGCGACGTCCGCCTTGGTGACGTCCTCGCCCAGGTCGACGAGGGCGGCGCCGCTGCCCAGCCGGCGCTGGAAGTCGAGGCTCTCGCCGGTCTCCTTGCCCTTGGCCGCGGCGTCGGCGTCGGCCGCCTTGTTCGAAGTGGCCTCGGTGGCGCCGGACTTGTACCCGACGATCAGGCGCTCGGCGGTGGTGCCGGGCGCGGCCTCGGTGGCACCGGCGACGGCGGGCGCGGCGTCGGCCTTGGCGGAGGGGGCCTGGGCGACGGCGACGGAGGAGGTCATGCCGGCCACGAGGGCGACGGAGACCGCGGCGACGGATATGAGCTTCCGTCCGGTGGGGCGAGAGGTGGAGGTTCGCAAGGGCTTCGCCTTTCGTGGCCTGCTCATGTCAGGGGAGGAGCGGGCGGTGAAACGCTTCTTCATCGAAGCGGCGGGGGGTCCGGAAAGGGATGGCGCAGAAAGCCGGCCAAGCGCGAGCCGTCCACCAGGGGTTACCTATGGTTCGGCTGTGCGATGACAGTAGGCAAAGTGCAGGTCATGGGGATATGGGGAAAACCCTCGACCCCTCGGGAACTCCCCTATGCGGCAGGGCAGTCGGGTCCCGATGTGCCACTTCGCCGGGTTTGCCGAGGCGTCTCCGCCCCGCGGCGTCTGGCCGGATCCGACCGGTCGAACGGGATCGCGGTGTTGAACGCGGCACCCCCGGGTCCCGTACGACACGGTGGACCGTCAGCCTCCCCGCCCCCCATGGATCGGACGTATCGGATGTACCGCCTGTCCGCCCGCCGCACCGGCGCCCACCCGGCCGGTGCCCACCGGCCCGGCGCCCACCACGACTCCGCCCACCGCGACTCCGGCCGTGGCGACGGCGGTCGCCGGGCCGCGGTCGCGACGGCAGCCGCCGTCGTCGTCGCCCCCCTGCTCCTCACCGCGGGCACCGCCACCCCGGCCCGGGCGCACGGCGCACCGACGGATCCGGTGAGCCGGGTCTCGGCGTGCTCGCCCGAAGGGGAAGCGCAGGGCTCGGCGGCGTGCAGGGCGGCGGTCGCCGCGAACGGCGGCCCCTTCACCGCGTGGGACAACCTGCGGATCGCCGGGGTGAACGGGCGGGACCGCCAGGTCGTCCCGGACGGGCAGCTGTGCAGCGGCGGGCTCGCGCCCTACAAGGGGCTCGACCTGGCCCGCGCCGACTGGCCCTCGACCCGCCTCTCCCCCGGCGGCACGCTGAACCTGACCTACCGGTCGACGATTCCGCACACCGGGACCTTCAAGCTGTTCCTGACGAAGCCGGGCTACGACCCCACGAAACCGCTGGCCTGGTCCGATCTGCCCGAGCAGCCGTTCGCCTCGGTCACGGACCCGCCGCTGCGGGACGGCTCGTACCGGTTCTCGGCGAAGCTGCCGGCGGACCGGTCCGGGCGCCATGTGCTGTACACGATCTGGCAGAACACGAGCACGGTCGACACCTACTACTCGTGCTCGGACGTGGTGTTCCCGAAGACGAAGCGGGCCGACTCCGGTACGGGCGGGGCGAGTTCCGGGGAGACGCCCGCCGAACGCGAGGGGGCGGGGGCCGGAGAGCCGGCCTCGGAGAAGACGCCCGAGCCCGCCTCGGCGGCGCCGAGCGGCAGCACGCAGGCCCCGCCCCCGGACAGCGGCGCCGGAGCACCGGCGGCCGACGCCGGCACTCCCGTCGCCTCCACGACGGACGAGAGCGGCACCTCCGTACCGCTGGTGGCGGGCGGCGCCACGGCCCTGGTGGTGGCCGTGGGCGCCGTCCTGTTCCTCCGCGGACGCAGGCACCGCTCTCGTGTCGACGACTGACCGGCCGGACGGGCCGGCCGCCGGTCGGGCGGCCGGCGCGTCCGGCTCGGCCGAGTCGGTTACCGGCCGCCGGACCGGTAACCGACGTTCTGACGGGTCGGGTCAGTTGGTGAAGACCGTCGCGTTGCCCTGGTTGGCGTCGGTGACGGGCGAGTACTTCGCCGTGAAGTAGCCGGTGGCGAAGCACAGGGACGAGCCGGACGTCTTGGTGAACGGCTGGGCGGTGAAGTTGATGCTGTTGTCGGCGTTGCTGGAGGTGCCGGAGATGCTGGCGGCCTGGTAGACGCAGTTGATGGTGCCCAGCAGGGTGCGCAGCACGACGGTGGTCTGCAGGACCGAACCGGCCGACGGGGTGACCGTCACGACGCCGTCCGAGGTCACGGCCGTGGTGTACGGCAGGTTGTTGACGGTGACGCTGTTGACGCCGGTGACACCGAAGACGTTGCTGGTGCAGTTGCCGAAGGTGTGGGCGTCGACCCGCTCGGTGGCGGTGCCCGGCGCGGCCGGGTTGTCGGTGACCGTGGCGGTGAAGGTCGACGTGGCGCAGTTGACGCCGCTCGTGCCCGTCGCGCTGGAGTAGAACTTGCCGGTCGTGCCGGTCGCGAGCGAGGCGTTGAGCACGTCGCCGACCGCGACGGCGTCACCGGCGAGGCCGCCGGTGGTGAGCACGGTGTCGGCGGCGGAGGCGGGGCTGACGGCCGACACCATCAGGGCGGCGGTGCCGGCGGCGAGGGCAAGGAGGGATCGCGTACGCATGGGGGAGCCTCTTCTCATGAAGTGAGGCCGCGGGTGACGGCTCTCGGAGGTGCGGGTGACAGCCCTCAGGAAGCGGGCTGGACTGAGGGCGCGGGACGACACCGTTCGCGCGGGGGTGACGCGGCGATGCCGCACGACGCCGTACGGTCGCTGCCGATCCGTGACACGCCTTCTCCGTACGTGACGGATCGACAGCGACAGCCGGGGTCCGGACACGGCCCAGTGGAGGGGAAGGCGACCGTGCCCGGCACCGCGGCGATGGGTGGTGCTGCGTCGGGCCGCGCAGCGCGATCAGGTGGTACCACCCACTCCTCGCCTGCGACGGGGAGCTCGGGACGGTGGCATGCGCTGCGCGTCGGATCCGGCGCCACGGATCCGTGGGGGAAACCCCGATGAGTTGTAGACCTGAGGAAGAGTCAACGTCAAGGCGTCGTAGGCAAGTTGCTGTCCTTGATCACTCCGAGGTTGGCCGAAATTCGAGGGCCCTCGACGGTAAAACCAAAGGTGAGAGATGTTCACGTTTCACAGGGGCGGCACAACCAACATCCTTTTGCCACAAGCGCCTTGACCCTTGAAAGTAACCACCGGTAACTTCCCAAATGGCTACTGCGGCGTAGCAAGTAAGCCCTTGCACCTACGGGAGGTGCGTCGAGCCTTGCGCCGCTACCGGTGTCCGCGCCAGGACAACGTGCCGTCGAAGCCCCACCTGCAATGACATGGAAGTCCAGGGAGCACACATGGCCTCGTCCTCGGACGCCACGGCGTCCACCAACGAAAGACCCGAGGGTCCCGAAGCGTCCGGAAGACGCGGGCGGGTCCGTCTGAAGCGCGCCGCCGTGATGGCGGTGCCGGCCACGGCGGTCGCCGCGGGTCTGATGATCCTCACCGCGCAGGGCGCTCTGGGTGTCCAGTTCGCCATCTCCGGCATGCCGTTCGTGGTCACCGCCGACAAGCTCGAAGGCCAGGGCTTCGCCCAGTTCGGCGCGCTCGACCACATGATCGAGAACAGCCCGAACGAGGGTGACACCGGCGGTCAGGTGCTGGTCGTGACCTCGGTCGTGAAGAACGGCAAGCTGACGAACCTGTGCCAGAGCGTCGACCTGGGCGGCATCCAGCTCGTCCTCACGGCCGGCAACAAGGGCACGCCGGTGAGCGTGAAGAACCTGGCGATCGACTCGGACGACATCTCGGGTGACGCCTCGTTCAACAACATCGAGATCGGCCGGGACTCCAGCACGTTCGACAAGGTCGACCAGCAGGGTCCTCCCGGTGTCTACGGCCAGCAGGCCGACTCGGTCACCATCAACAACCTGTACCAGCACAACTACGCGGCCACCGCGGCCGTCTTCAAGCTCCCCGACCTGCACATGAACTTCACGAGCGGGGGCTGCCCGAAGTGAGCCGATACCGGGAGTGGAGGGGACACCGGCCGTTCGCCGGTGGTGTGTTGCTTGCGCTGGGCGGCGCCGAGATCCTGCTGACCATGAAGGCACCGCTGCCGGTCATCCTGAAGATCGGAATGCAGGGTCTGGCGGGTTACCTGCTGCCCTCGCTGATGATCGTGTGCGGGTTGCTGATCCTCTTCAACCCCTCTCAGCGGCTGTTCTACTCCATTCTCGGGATCATGCTCTCCCTGGGCACCTGGCTCACGTCCAACATCGGCGGCTTCGTGGTGGGTCTGCTGATGGGGGCCGTGGGCAGCACGATGGCCTTCGGCTGGCTGCCGGACCAGGAACCCCGGCAGAAGCGGTCGGCCAGGCGGGCGGCGGCCGAGCAGGGCGAGAAGCACGCCCTGGACATCGGCTAGTCCACGGCCGTCCGGCATGTGCGGACACCCCGCCGGCACGCGCGGCCGTGGTGGCCCGCCCGTGGTCGTACGGCAGCCGCTCCCCGTCCTGCGGCAGCGGCGCGCGACCGTCCGTACCCGTTCACGGCCGTCCGTGATCGTTTCGTTCGCGCGGATCCCCGCGTCCCCTCAGACGGGGCGCGGGGATCTGCCGTTCCGGGAGGCCGTGGCCACCGCCTCGGCCAGGGCCGCGCGCAGGCGCTCCGCGTTCGTCCAGTAGCTGTCGTGGGAGAGCGGGACGCGCCAGTAGAGACCGGGACCCGAGGTACGGCCCGGCGGCGGGACGGCCACATGGCTGCCCCGGCCGAGGACCTGCACGCCGGGCGGCTTCCAGCCCACGGCGGCGCCGGGCGGGACCAGCCAGTACAGGATGCCGCCGTAGCCGTCCTCGATGACGGCGCCCGTCTCGTCACCGAGCAGCTCCAGCACCAGGGCACCGAGGGCGGCCGGCACCCGCACGGCGGACCACCAGCGGCCGGCCGGCACGGTACGTACGTCGCGGCTGTAGGAACACAACCAGCGCGGGACCCTGCTGACAGTCATGGCACTCACCGGCTCTTCATGGGGGGTGCGGCCGATCCTAGGAGCGGGGCGCCGCACCCGACTTGCGGGCACGCGCAGGGAAGTTGCCGCCGTACGCAGTGCGGGGTGCGGGATCTCGCCGGGCGGTGCCGCGGAGCCGTAGCGTGACCGGGCTCGTACGTTGCGCTGTTGGACTCCTTAAGACCGCAGGAGGACCCGTCATGGGCCACCCCAGCCCCCTGGTGATCGACCCGACCGGCCGTGACATCCACGGTGAGGCCGCCCGGATCCGCGAACGGGGCCCGGCGACGCGGGTCCTGCTCCCGGGGCCGCACGATGTCGAGGCATGGGCGGTCAGCAGCCCCGATCTGCTCAAGCGGCTGCTCACCGACCCCCGGGTGTCGAAGGACGCTCGGCAGCACTGGCCGAGGCTGGCCGCCGGCGAGATCACCCCGGAGTGGCCCCTGTTCACGTGGGTCGCCGTGCAGAACATGTTCACCGCGTACGGCGGCGACCACAGACGGCTGCGGATCCTGGTGTCCAAGGCGCTCACGGCGCGGCGGACGGCCGCGCTGCGGCCGCGTATCGAGGAGATCACCGAGGAGCTGCTCGACCGCGTCGAGGAGGGCCTCGGGCACGGCGGGACGGTCGATCTGCGGAAGGAGTTCTGCTACCCGCTGCCGATCCAGGTGATCAGCGAGCTGTTCGGGCTCCCCGAGGAGAAGGGGCTGGTGCTCAAGGACCTGGTGGACAAGCTGTTCGACACCTCCGCCGAGCCGGGCGAGATGACGGCCGCGTACGAGCGGATGTACGGCGTGCTGGGCGAACTCGTCGCGGACAAGCGGGAGTCGCCGGGCGACGACCTCACCAGCGGGCTGATCGCCGCCCGCGACGAGGACGACACCCGGCTCAGCGAGCAGGAACTCCTCGACACCCTGGTGCTGGTGGTCAGCGCCGGGCACGAGACCACGGTCAACCTCCTCGACCGTGCCGTGCACTCCCTGCTCACCCACCCCGGACAGCTGGCCCATGTCCGGGAGGGCCGCGCCACCTGGGACGACGTGATCGAGGAGACGCTGCGGGTGGAGGCGCCGGTGGCGAACCTGCCGCTGCGCTACGCCGTGGAGGACCTCGACCTCGGCGAGTTCGGGGGCCCGGCGGGGGTGGTGATCGCCAAGGGCGACCCGATCCTGGCCGCCTACGCGGCCGCCGGGCGCGACCCCGGGCGCCACGGCAAGGACGCCGACGTCTTCGACGTCACCCGCGCCGACAAGGAACACCTCGCCTTCGGCCACGGCGTGCACCACTGCCTGGGCGCCCCGCTCGGCCGCATGGAGGCCCGCATCGCGCTCCCGGCCCTCTTCGCGCGCTTCCCCGACCTCGAACTGGCCGCTCCGGAGGCGGAGTTGGGCCACGTGGAGTCCTTCATCTCCAACGGCCACCGCCGGCTGCCGGTCCGCAGGAGCTGACAGGCACGGCGCCCGCGACCGCCGGGGCGGCCCGTCACGCCCGGCCCGGCCGCTCGCCCCGCCACCAGGACAGCAGCCGGCCGCGGCCGCTCGTCGGTCGGGCGGGCTCCGGCGGGCGCGGGCCGGGGGTGACGGGCGGCTCCGGCGCGGGTCGGGCGGATGCGGCGGGCGGCTCGGGGGCGACGGGGGCGGAGGCCGCGAGGGCCGGTGCGGGCGGGAACGTCACCGGCAGCGCGGCCAGGGCCCGGTGGAAGGGTCCGGGGCGCCACTCCAACGCCTCGACCGGTACGGCGAGTTCGATGTCCGGCAGACGGTCGAGGAGCTTCTCGACCGCCACCGAGGCGATCAGCCGGGCCTCGCTCCGGGCGGGGCAGTTGTGCGGACCGGCGCTCCAGGCCAGGTGGGCACGGTTGCCCGTGCGCTGGTCCGTGCCGAGGGCGGGGTCGGTGTTGGCGGCCGCCAGCGAGACGACGACCGGGTCACCGGCCCGCAGCAGCGCGCCCTCGTGGAGCACGTCCCGCTTCGGGTAGTGCACGGCGTAGTTGGCCATCGGCGGGTCGGTCCACAGCACCTCGTCCAGGGCGTCCTCGACGGGGAGGCTGCCGCCGGACAGGTCACCGGCGAAGCGGTCGTCGGAGAGCAGCAGGCGCAGGGCGTTGGCGATGAGGTTCTGCTGCGGTTCGGTGCCCGCGCCCATGAGGACGACGAGGGTGTGGATCATCTCCTCGTCGGTGAGCTTCGCCGGGTGCAGGGTGAGCCACGAGGTCACGTCCGGACCGGGCCGCTCGCGCTTCAGCGTGACCAGCTCGACGAGCGTGGCGGTGAGCAGCGCGTCGGCGCGCTCGGCGTCGACCCCGTCGAAGATGGCGGACATGCCCTCGACCAGCTTGACCCCCAGCTCGGCCGGACAGCCGAAGAGGTGGTTGAAGACGAGCAGGGGCAGCACCTGGGCGTACTCGCCGAGCAGGTCCGCGCCGCCGGTCGGCGCCAGCCGGTCGATGAGGGTGTCGGCGCTGCGCTCGACGTAGCCGCGCAGGGTGTGGGGCTCGACGCGGGCGAGGCTGTCGGTGATGGCGCCGCGCAGCCGCCGGTGCTCCTCGCCGTCGGAGAACAGGGCGTTGGGCCGGTACATCATCATCGGGACGACGGGGCTGTCCGGGGGGACCGTGCCGTCACCGAGGTCTCGCCAGCGGCGTGCGTCCTTGGCGAAGGTCTCCGTGCCGCGCAGCACGTACAGCGCGGCGTCGTAGGAGGTGACGAGGGTGGCCCGGACCCCGGGGGCCAGCTCGACGGGAGCGGTGGGGCCGTGCGCACGTGCCCGTCGGTAGAACGCGGCCGGGTCGGCGGCGAACTCCGGTCCGTACATGGGCTGGTGGGCCGGGCAGCCGGGAGGCGGTCCGGCCGGGGGCGGGGCGGTCACGCGGGCTCCGGTTCGGACTCGGACTCGGTTTCGGTCTCGGTCTCGGTCTCGCGGCCGAGCAGGTACTCGACGAGCGCGATCAGGGCCCGGGTGGAGGAGTCCGGGTCGCGGGCGTCGCAGCGCACCAGCGGGGTCTCGTCGAGCAGGTCGAGGGCCTCGCGCACCTCGTCCAGCCCGTGCACGGGAGCGCCGTCGAAGTCGTTGACGGCGACCGCGTACGGCAGCCCGATGTCCTCCAGGGCGCCCATCACGTCGAAGGAGTGGGACAGCCGCCGGGTGTCGGCGAGGACGAGCGCGCCGAGCGCGCCGCGGGTCATGTCGCGCCAGAGCCGGGTGAAGCGCTGCTGTCCGGGCGCGCCGAACAGGTAGAGCACCAGGGAGTCGTCGAGGGTCAGCCGGCCGAAGTCCATGGCGACCGTCGTGGTGGTCTTGTCCCGGGTGCCGGCCAGGTCGTCGACCAGGGCGCCGGCCTCGGTGAGGACCTCCTCGGTGCGCAGCGGCCGGATCTCGGAGAGGGTGCCGACGAACGTGGTCTTGCCGACCGCGAAGTGACCGACGACGAGCAGTTTGGCCGCCGTCCGTACGGTGGGCCGCAGGTAGACGTCGTCAGAGGCGGGCGCGGAGCCCATCGAGGACCTCCTGGAGGATTCTGGCGTCGGACGGCCGGGCGGCCGGGACCGGGGCGCGGGTGACGATGTGGCCGCCGTCCATGAGGTCGGCGACCAGCACCTTGGTCACGCTGACCGGCAGCGAGAGCCGGCCGGCGACCTCGGCGAGGGAGAGGGCGCCGGGGCGGCACAGCTCCGTGACCCGGCGCGCCTCGGGGGTGAGACCGGACGGCGGCGGGCCGCCGGTGGCGATCAGCAGGGTGACCAGGTCGAGGGTGTTGCGGGTCGGACGGGAGCGGCCGCCGGTGACGACGTAGGACCGCACCAGACGTTCCGCGGGCCGGCGGCGGGCTGTCATGCCCTGCTTCCCGTGTCCAGCCTCGCCGGGCTGGACAGCTCCTTGCCGAGCCGGTCGACGAGCTTGTGCATGCGGTACGTCACCGACTCCATGTCGACCTCGTCGCCGGTGGACACCGCGAGGTAGGCGCCCTCGCCGGCCGCGACGAGGAAGACGTAGCCGTGCCCGAACTCGATCAGGGTCTGGCGCCACGGGCTCTGCGAGGGGCCGCAGAACTCGGCGGTGCTGCGGCTGATCGACTGCAGTCCGGAGAGTCCGGCGGCGAGCCGCTCGGCGTCGTCGCGGTCGATGTCGGCGGAGTGGGCGCGGAGCATGCCGTCGGCGGAGAGCAGGATGGCGTGGCGGGCCTCCGGCACCTTCAGCACGTCGTCGAGCATCCAGCCCAGCTCGTTGTCCGTGGGCTCGATCATGCGTGGGGGGTCCCTTCGTCGTGGGGGGTGGTCCGTCCGGTGCCGGCGGCGGTGTCGGGGACGTACTCGTCCTCGTCGAGGATGCGTCCGGCCGCCCGGCCGAAGCGGGTGCCGCGGGCGAAGGCGCCCATGATGCGGGCGTTGTCCTCGGGCGAGCGGCCGGGCCTCTCCTCGGTGGCGGGCGCCTCCCGCGGCTCGGGGACGGGCGGGTTCCCGGGGGTGCGCCGGCGTCGTCTGGGCAGCCCGCCCTCGGTGGTGCCCACGGCGGTGTCCTGGGGAGCGGGTGCGGGGGTGCGGTTCCCGGCGGGGGCGGGCCGGGCGGCGGACCCGGGCGCGGGTGCCGGGCCGGACGCCGGCTCTGGGACGGCGGGCTCCGGCTGGGTGAGCAGCGCGGTGGGCAGGAAGGCGACGGCGCGGACGCCGCCGTACGGGGAGCGGGTGTCCACGGAGACGGTGAAGCCGTAGCGCCGGGCGAGCATCCCGATGACGGCGAAGCCGAACTGGGGCGGGTCGCCGAGGCGGGTGACGTCCACCTCGCCCTGGCCGCCGAGCAGCTGGCCGACGCGGGCCACGGCGTGGGCGTCCATGCCGACGCCCGCGTCGTCGATGACGACGCACGCGCCGTTGTGGACGTGCTGGACGTCGACCTCGACCGTGGTGCCGGGCTGCGAGTGACGGGCGGCGTTGTCGAGCAGTTCGGCCACGGCGAGGACGACGGGTTCCACGGCGCGGCTCACCACGGCGATGCCGGCCTGGCCGTGGACGCGCACGCGCCGGTAGTCGCGGATGCGGGAGGTGGCGCCCCGGACGACCTCCACGAGCGGGGCGGTGGCGCGCTGCCGTCCCGGCCAGGAGCCGCACAGCACGGCGATGGCCTGGGCTCGCCGGCCGAACTGGGCGTTGGTGTGGTCGACTTCGAGGAGGTCGCGCAGCACGTCGGGGTCGTCGTGCCGGTCCTGCATCTCGGCGATGGAGACCTGCTGCTCGTTGGCGAGGGCCTGGATCGCGCGCATGGACGCCTTGAGGGCGGCCTTGGCCGACCGGTCCGCACGGGTGCGCGCGTGCTCGACGGTCCCGGTGAAGCGGGTCAGCACCTCGTCGAGGCCCTTGCCGAACTCCGTGTCGGCGAGCCGCGCGTCGAGCGGTCCGACGGCGGGGACGGTCCGGCCGGCCGGGTCGGCGAGGGCCGGCAGACGGACCGTGACCAGATGGCGCAGCTCCTCCTCCCGGGCCCGCAGGTTCTCGGCCAGGGCGGCGTTCCTCGCGCGCTGCCGCCGGGCGATCCCCCACTGGCGCAGCAGGAGCACAGCGGCGGCGAGGAGGGCGGCCGCCAGCGCCCAGGTCACCGGCTGCGGTATCGGTTCGGTCATGGAGTACGCGTCCTTACGTCCTCAAGTCCCTGGCGCCGGCCGGCGGATGCGGGACGGCGGACGGGAGTTGACGGAGCGCACGACGCTAGCGGCGCCGCCGCGCGGGTTCTTTCCGGGACGCGCAGGGAAGTTGTCACAGGGCGCACGAGTGACGCAAGGGGCGCGAGAGAAGCGGCGACTCTTCCGTTGGCATATTCGGCCACCGTCGGCCCGCGACAGGGCGGCCGCCCGCCGCGCTAGGGTGCCTTTCGGGTCCGACCGGGCGGTAACTACCTTTGATCATCCGGAGATTGAAGATTTTCCCGCCGGGATCCGTAGAGGACCACAGGCAGGCGTTCGGGGCCGGCACCAGGGAGGAGCGGCGTTGCCCGCGGGAAGTTACAGCGTCGAGGCGCTGACCACCGAGGAGGTGAACCCGCGTGAGCGTGCCGACTTCTGGACCGAGCGGATCGGCTCGTACCAGTCCCGGATGGGCTTCGGGTACGCCCGGTCCGACGACTTCCGCGGCGAGACCGTCCGCCAGCGCACCGACACGTACCAGCTGGTGAAGTACCGCTCCGACGAGATCGAGTACACCCGCACGATGCGTCAGGTCCACCGGGACCCGGACGAGGACTACCGGCTGCTGCTCCCCATGAGCGGCGAGATCGTCCTGCGGCAGGACGGCGGCGAGGCCCGGCTGACCCCCGGGACGGCGGCGCTGGTCACCTTCGCGGCGCCCTTCCAGTGCCTCCAGAGCGACGCCATCGACGCGTTCGTCCTCACGATCCCGGCCCGCGAGGTGGACGGGCGGCTGGGCACCCGGTCTCCGGTGGCCAGCGGCCTGGACCTCACCACCGGCCTCGGCCGGATCGTCGGCTCGATGCTGACCGGGCTGCACGAGGAGCGGGAGCACCTGTCCGACGCGGAGTTCAACGCCGTCTCGGACCGGGTGGTGGAGCTGGTGTGCATGCTCACCGCCGGCGACGACCGCCCCGACGCCCCCGGACAGCTGGGCGAGGTGGAGGCCCTGGTCCGCCGCTATGTGCGCGACCACGTGGCCGACCCGAACCTCACGGGTACGGCGGTGGCGCGCGCACTCGGCTGGTCGCTGCGCCAGATCCAGCTGGCCCTGCAGCAGGCCGGGACCACACCCCGGGAACTGATCCGCGAGGAGCGACTGCGCCTGGTCCGGGACCGGTTGCTGTGTGCGGAGTGCGAGCACATGACGATCACGGATCTCGCCTACGCCGCCGGGTTCTCGTCCGCGAGCGCCCTCAGCACGGCCTTCCGCCGACGCTACGACGTGAGCCCGCGGGAAATGCGTCAGAGCGCACGTCGGCCCAACTGCGGCGCCAATCGGTAGAGTTCGGCGAGGAACGTGCGGCGGACCCTCTCCGGGCCAGGGTGTCACACCGGACCGGGCCGCCGATCGATTGAAGTCTAAAGCTTGGTCAAAGCATGTCCGGACCCCCGATATCCCTGGCATTCCGGGCCACCTGGTGTGAATGTTCCTCGGGTACGCGGTGCGCGCCTTGTGCGGCCGAACCCGTTCCGCGCCCGATTCCGCATGCCACAGAAGAAGTTGACACGAGACAGCATTGCGACGGAATGGCGTGAACTAGATGAATGAGTCCAAGGGGTGTCGTTGCGGTCAGTGATCGTAGGCGGTGAGTGACCGTTTGATCGGCTGTCCGGTCTTGTCGTTGTGCCAGATCGCCGCTGTGAGCGCGAGGATCCGGCACAGGACGCGGGCCGCCACCCCTGCCGGGCTCTTGCCGCCGTGTCGTTCCAGGTCGAGCTGGGCCTTGAGGGTCTGGTTGATCGACTCGATGACCTGCCGCAGCGGCTTGAACAGGTGTGCCCCGGCCCGTTCGGCCTCTCCCTTGCGGGCCGGCCGCAGCAACTCAAGGTGACGCTCGGCCAGGTCGTGCTCGAACTCGCGGCCGTAGTAGTTCTTGTCCCCGATGATCGTCTGGCCGGGGCGGGCCGCTGTGACATCGGGCGCGGTGTCGAGCATGTCGCGCAGTGTCTCGCGCTCGTCGGCCTTCGCACCGGTGAGGGCGAACAGGACCGGCAGCCCGCCAAGCGTGCATACCAGATGCAGCCGCAGTCCCCAGAAGTACCGTGAGTGCGACGCGCAGTAGCCGTACTGGGCCCAGCCCGCCAGGTCCGAGCGTTTGGCCGTCTCGCGGGAGCATCCGCAGCCGACCGGGGTGGAGTCGACCAGCCACACGTCATCGCTCCACAGCGAGGTGTCCCGGGCGAGGATCCGGATCATGCTGGTGAGCAGCGAGGAAGCGGCGCGCAGCCGCTTGCTGTAGCCGGACTGCTGGGGCACGTAAGGGAAGAGGCGACCGAAGTCCTTCCCCACACGGCGCAGCCAGCGCCGCTCGGAGGTGTAACCGAGCAGCGCCGACATGACCGCGAGGGTGACCAGTTCGGCGTCACTGAGCGTGGGCGCGATCCCGACGACGGGCCGGTACGGGGCCAGCCACGGCGAAGCCTTCAACTCGTCGTCGATTCGGGCATAGAGTGCCGTTGCGAGGGTGTCCAGGTCTGTCTTCACACACTGACATTGGACGCCCTCGTCCTATGTTCGCAGGCCAACCCTTGGACTCATTCATCTAGGCGCTGCGCGCACTCCCGGCGGACCCGTGGGACGAGGAACCCGCAGGTGACCCGCCACCCGGAGGCCGGCTTTCACAGACTGCCGGGGATCGTGGCGGGGGTGTGAAGAACTGCTGCGGCACCGCCTCCTGAATAGACGGTAGAAAGGCGTCACAGACCCTTGCCGTCACTGACGGCATCTCAGGTGACAGACCTCCCCCGAGCGTCCAGGACCGCTGGTCAGCTGGTTGACGTTCTTCGCTACTCTGTCGCGTACTGGCTGATCGAGAGGACTCCGATGCCTGAACCCCCGCCCTTCGCAGCGACCCCGGAACGCGGTCGGCCGGATGCGACGGCTCCCCCGTCCCGGCACCGGCACGGAAAGTCCGGGGCGTCGGATTCCGCGAACTCCTCCTCGGTCCAGCCACGGTTGACCCGCCTCGCCGTGCTGCCGGCCGCCGTCATGGCCGGAATATCCACCGCCGTCACCGGCACGGTCCTGCGGCTGCAGGAGGGCACGGCCGACGGCGCCACCTGGGGTGTGCTGGCGGGCGGCGCGGTCCTCGGGTGCGGCTGCCTGGCCGGGGCCGTGCGGGCGGCCAGGTCACGGGCCAGGTCCGACGCCAAGCGCGCCGAGTCGCTGCGGCGGACCATCACCACCGGCAACTGGGCCCTCGAAGAGGACCTGACCCGGCTCAAGCGCGGCGAGCCCTTGCTCTCGCGCGGGTTCGCCTACCAGGCCGCGCACGCCGAAGACCCGTACCAGAAGCTGGAGTACGACGTCACGGAGGCCCAGCACCGGGCGCGGGAGGCGCTCGTCTGGGCGGCGAGCCACTTCCAGGCCGCCTCCGACGACAACAGCGACAAGGTCGAGGTCTTCGTCAACCTCGCCCGTAGGCTGCAGTCGCTGGTCCACCGCACCATCCGGGAACTGGACGACCTGGAGAACCAGGTCGAGGACCCGGACCTGCTCCGGCGCATCTTCGGAATCGACCACCTGGCGACCCGAATACGCAGGCACGCCGAGAACCTCGCGGTGCTCGGCGGGGCGATCTCCCGTCGCCAGTGGACCAACCCGGTGACGCTGACCGAGGTGCTGCGGTCCTCCATCGCCGAGGTCGAGCAGTACTCCCGCGTCAAGCTGGTGCCGCCCATCGAGGGCACCCTGCGCGGCCACGCGGTCGCCGACGTCATCCACCTGCTGGCCGAACTGGTCGAGAACGCCACCATGTTCTCCCACCCGGACACCCAGATCCTCCTGCGCTCCCGCCGGGTGACCGCCGGCATCGCCATCGAGGTCGAGGACCGCGGCCTCGGCATCCCCCAGGAGGACCAGGACCGCATCAACACGCTGCTCGCGGACCCGGCCCGCATCGACGTCGCCAAGCTGCTCGCCGACGGCCGGATCGGACTGTTCGTGGTCTCGTCGCTGGCCCGCAGGCACGGCATCGCGGTCCAACTGCAGGGCAACATCTACGGCGGCGTCCAGGCCGTCCTGGTGCTCCCGCAGGGGCTGCTGGGCGACGAGGAGGGGCACACCCCCGTCCAGGCGCCAGCCCAGCCACCGGTCCAGGCGCGCCCGGCCGCGCCCCACCCGGTCCAGGCACAGCACGCCGCGCCCCACCCGATGCAGGCCGGTCCCGCCGCGTCCCACCCGATGCAGGAGCCCGCGCCCGCCTGGGAGGCCAGGTCCCCCGCGCCGCCGCCCGGCGCCGTACCGCCGCACGGGGGCGCCCCGGCGCACTCCCACGCCGGTCCCCCGGCCGGTGCGCCGCAGCGGCCGGCCGCCCCCCGGCCCGCGGCGGCCCGGCACGAGCGGTCCCAGCCCGTCTCCGGCGCACGGTCCGAGTACCGGCCCTCGCCCGGCTACGAGGGTCCGGCGTCGGGCGGGTCCGCCCGGCCCGTCCTGCCCAAGCGCCGCGCGATGGAGCACCTGGCACCCGAGCTGCGCCAGGGACCTCCCGCGCGCCCCGAGACCCACGAGCAGGACCTCACCTTCAGTCCCGGCCTCCTGGCCGGTATCAACCGAGGCTTCGGTCTCGCCGGCGCGACCTCCGACGCGATCCCCGTCGACGACGCGCGCTGGGCCCCGCCCCGACCGCAAGGAGAAGAACCCCACCATGGTGAGCGATAGCCACCCCACCGGACAGAACATCGACTGGCTGCTGGACAACCTCAAGAAGACCGTCCCCGGCACCCGGCAGGTCCTGTTGCTGTCGTCCGACGGCTTGAGCAAGGCACATGTGGATCTGAGCACCGACGACGCCGACCGGCTGGCGGCGATAGCCTCCGGGCTCAACTCCCTGGGCCGTTCCTTCGGCCACGACAGGGTGCTGGGCAACGGCGGCACCGTCCGGCAGGTCATCGTGGAACTGCACAACGGCATCCTCATCGTGGCCTCGGCCGGCCACGGCGCCGTGCTGGCGGTCACCGCGGACGCGACCACGCACACCGAGACGCTCGGCTACGAGATGGGCATGCTGATCCGTGCCGTGCAGCCCTTCCTCGCCACGCCGGCCCGTCGCCCCAACGCGCCGTCCGGCGCGGGGATGTGACGTGATGACGGACGAGCTGTTCCTGGACGAGGAGGCGGGACGCTTAGTCCGGCCCTTCACCGTCAGCAACGGGCGCACTCGACCCTCGACGTCGTTCGACCTGCTCACCCTGGTGATGGCCACCGGAGTCCGGCCGGCCGCCGACCTCGGCCCCGACCACGACCTGGTGCTCGGCCTGTGCCTCAGGCCGGTTCCGGTGGTCGAGGTGGCCGCGCGGATGAACCTCCCGATCGCCGTCACCAAAGTCCTGTTGTCCGACCTGGTGCAGCACGAGGCGCTCACCGCACGGGCGCCCCGTGCGGTCGAGGCGGCCTCCGCCGCCAACCGAAATGTTTTGGAGGCGGTGCTCAATGGCCTACGCGCACGGCTCTGACCCCTTCCCGACCGCCCTGAAGATCCTCGTGGCGGGAGGGTTCGGGGTGGGCAAGACGACCTTCGTCGGGGCGGTCAGCGAGATCGCCCCGTTGAGCACCGAGGAGGTCATCACCACGGCCAGTGTCCGCACCGACAGTCTCGACGGGGTGGAGGAGAAGTCCACCACCACCGTGGCCATGGACTTCGGCCGGATCACGCTCGACTCGGAGCACGTCCTGTACCTGTTCGGCACCCCCGGACAGGAACGGTTCTGGTTCATGTGGGACGAGCTGTCCGACGGGGCGCTGGGCGCGGTGGTGCTCGCCGACACCCGCCGGCTCGACGCGTGCTTCCCCGCGGTGGACTTCTTCGAGGTGCGCCAGATCCCGTTCGTGGTGGGCGTGAACGAGTTCGACGGGGCGTACCAGTACTCCGTCGAGGAGGTGCGCGACGCCATCGGCCTGAAGTCCAACGCGCCGATCGTGTTCTGCGACGCCCGGCACTGCAGCTCCGGCACGGGTGTGCTCGTCGAACTCGTGCAGCACCTGCTCGGCATGACCCCCGGTGTGGCGACGTACGAGCCACCCGTGCTCCGTTGATACTTCTCCAACTCGGCCTACCGCGAACGGAGTTCCGATGAACAGCCCCTATTCCTCCTATGAGCCGCCGCTCGACCGCCTGCTCCTCACTCCCGAGGATCCGGCCGGCCCGCAACGCGCCGCCAGGCTCGCCCAGCTGGGGCTCGCCAACGTCCCCCGGGCCGAGTTCGACGCGTTCGCGCGCCGGCTGGCGCTGGAGCTGGACGCGCCGTACGCGATGGTCAACTTCGTGGACGACAAGCGCCAGTTCTTCGCCGGGCTCTACACGCCGGACGCCGGGCCGGTGAACATCGCGCAGGGGCTGGTGAGCGAGAGCTCGATGAGCCGGGAGATGCGCCTGGACCACGGCTTCTGCCCGCACACCGTCAAGCGGACCGCGGCGCTGGTGCTCGACGACGTCTGCGACTACCCGAGGTTCGCGGGCAACCCGGTAGTGGACGAGATCGGCATCCGCTCCTACATGGGCGCACCGCTGGTCGACACCCTGGCGGGGATGAACCTCGGCACGATCTGCGTCGTCGACACCGACTCCCGCACCTGGGGCCGGCAGCGGCTGGAGATCATCAAGCACATGGCACAGGAGATGTCCGACCAGATCCACGCGATCGCCTCGGGCCGCTGAGCCCGACCCGGAGGCCGCCGGTCCCCGGGTCGGGAACAACCGGACCGGCGAGCACCCACCCCCCGCACACACGAAGACCGCGGACACGACACCGTGTCCGCGGTTTCTCCGCGTCCGGGACTCGGCAACGCCGACGGGCGGGCGCCGACGGCCGATCCGCCGCGCGAGGCTGTGCTCGAACCTCCCGGCGCCGCCGCCCGGCCGTGACGTGCGAGGGCTCCCCCGTGGACCCTCGGGTGCGTCCGGCCGCCGGGGTCAGACCAGTTCGCCGACCGGGACCGGTTCCGGCTCCCGTGTCTCGGGCCGGGGGGTGCGGACCAGGTCGGCGAGGCGTTCGGACCACTGGCCCTTGTTCTCGCCGAGTGCGAACTCGCCGAGTCGCAGGCCCTGGATGTCCGAGGTGCCGGCGGGGGCGTAGATGTGGAACGCGTCGCGCAGGTAGCGCTCCACCGGGCGGTCGGTGAACAGGCCGCAGGCCGCGTGGATCTTGACGGCCGCCTGGGCGGACTCGATGGACGACTCGACGTTGAAGAGTTTCGCGGACATCAGCTCGATGTCGCAGGGCCGCCCCTGGTCCAGCAGATGCGCGGCGAGGTAGGCGCTCTGCCGCGCGAGGGTGAGGCGTTGCAGCATCCGCCCCAGCTCGATCTTGATGTTGGGCAGATGGCCCAGCGGCTTTCCGTAGCGCTGTGTCTCGGCGCAGTACCGCGCGGTCTCCTCGAACACCGCCTGGTGGATCCCGAGCGACACCGCCGTCAGGTTGAGGCGGCCGTAGAGGACGGACGAGGAGTAGGCGACGGCCAGCCCCTCACCCTCCTCGCCGAGCCGGTTGGCGGCCGGCACCCGGCAGTTGTCGAAGACCAGTTCCCCGAAGCTGAACCCGTGCAGCCCCATGGAGGGCACCTGCTCGGCGAGGGAGAAGCCGGGCCGGTCGGACTCGACGAGGAACGCCGTCATGCCGCCGGAGCCCGGCCCGGTACGGACGACGACACCGTGCACATCGCCCACATGGCTGTTGCCGACGAAGATCTTGCGGCCGTTGAGGAGGTAGTCGTCGCCGTCCCGGACCGCGCTGCTCTCCATGCCGGCCACATGGCCCCCCGACCCCGGCTCGGTGACCGCGATGGTCGGCAGCACCTCTCCCGCGGCGATTCTCGGCAGCCAGTGGCTCTTCTGGCTGTCGTCGCCGAAGTGGACGATCTTGGCGACTCCCAGCTGGGACGCCTGGACCATGGCCCCCATCGCGCCGCTGACACGGGACAGTTCCTCGATGATGACCGTCTTGGCGAGGTGGCCCGCACCCATCCCTCCGTGGACCGGGTCGATGGTGGCACCGATCCAGCCCTGTCGGGCGATCTGCCGGGAGAGCCCCACCAGTGCGGTGCGGGAGGCCTCCATCTCGGGTATCAGCGGCCGCACCACATGCTCGGCGAACTCGCGTACGCGCTGCCGTAGATCCTCGTGTTCCTGGGTTGTGAAGACGTGTTCCACGCCGAGCCCTTCTGAGCGTTACCCCGCGCCCGGGGGAGACGCGGTGGCGGTGCGTCAGCCGTGGTTCCGGTGGGAGACGGGCCGACCTGCAACATGGTCTACAAATCAACCTCTAACGCCAAGATCGTTAAGAGGGTTTGGCCGAAAGATTGACAGTTGAAATCTGAACGTAAATGTGAGACGGGAAAGGGAAGTTGTCCACATTTTGATACTTTCCAAGCCGAACTTGCACGGCCTCCCCGACCCGACTTCGGGCAGGCATCGGCCGGACCACCAGGCACCCCCGCCCGGACAGGGCTTCCCTCAGCGCTGTGCACCCCCAAATACCAAACTGACACGCCGTCCGGACAGGTTTGATCAAGGTTACACATATTTCAAGCCACCTCCGCAAGCGACGAATGTGGCTGGACCGTGGCGATTCGGAGACCCTGCCGTGTCGACAAGTATCCATTCGGCGCGATTGACGGAAGCGAGGGTTCCGCCGAACGCCCCCGGACCCGCCAGGGCACTTTGCGTACGAGCCGTCAAGTGACGGCTCCGGACGCCAAGTTGCGGTCCGGAGTCTGCTGACGACGGGGCTCGTGTCCTGATACCGTTCCGTCCGCCCGCTGATACCCGCCGCCGTGTGTCCCCTACGGGAGCACAGGGCTGCCGGGCGGCGCCCCCACCGCCGTCGGACGTTCGCTGTCGTACGAGGAAGCAGATGCCAGGCACCCTCCCCCGCATCGGCCCCACGCGCGACACGACCGCGACACGGCGGCCCCGATGAGCGGTGACACGCCCCGCACCGAGGCCGTCGGCCCGCACCGCCTCCAGGGCCTGCCCCGCCGGCCCCGCAGCACCTCCGCCGCGCCCACCACCGCCGTGGACGCGGCCGGGGCTCCCGGAACGCACGACGACACGGACGACACCCTCTCCCCGGAGGCCCTGGCCCGCGCCATGACGGCGATCCGGCGCGGCTCGGACCGCGCCCGGCTCGCCGGACCGGACGACACCGACGGCGCCGACGGCCGGCCGGCACCACGGCCCGGCCCCGACGCCGCCTGACGGGCGCTCCCCCCGGCGCCCCGACGAACCGGCGCCCGCCCCGGCGCCGACCGACCGTGAGGAACACGCACGACATGACAGAGCAGGAACGAAGCGGTCCCCAACTGGACTGGCTGCTGGACGGGCTCGTGGAGCGCATACCCGAGATCCGCTGCGCCATCGTGCTGTCCGGCGACGGCCTCCTCATCGGCAAGTCCAGGGACATCCGGTTCGACGACGCCGAACACCTGTCCGCGGTCGGCTCGGGCATGCACAGCCTCGCCCGGGGTGTGGCCCGCCACTTCCACGGCGGCGAGGTCCAGCAGACGGTCATCCAGATGGAGCGGGCGTTCCTCTTCGTCACCGCCGCGGGCCGGGGCGCGCGGCTGGCCGCGATCGCCTCGGAGGAGGTGGACGTCGGGATGATGGCGTTCGAGATGGGCACCCTGGTCAAGCAGGTCGGCAAGTACCTCAGCGCCGCGCCCCGTGCGGAGACCCCGTCCGAGTACGTGCAGGACGCGTGAGCCGCCGCGGCGGCCGGGCCCGGAACTCGTCGAAAGGGTGATGGATGGTGTCCGTCAGCTCCGAGACCGTCGTACCCACCGCCCTGAAGATCCTCATCGCGGGTGGCTTCGGGGTCGGCAAGACCACCATGGTCGGCGCGGTCAGCGAGGTGACCCCGCTGGCGACCGAGGAGCACATCAGCGCGGCGGGCCGGCGGGTGGACGACCTCAGGGGTGTCGAGCGGAAGGTGTCGACCACCGTCGCCCTGGACTTCGGCCGCATCACCGTCTCCCCCGAACTGGTGCTCTACCTCTTCGGGACGCCCGGCCAGGACCGTTTCTGGTTCATGTGGGACGACCTGTGCAGCGGCGCCCTCGGGGCCGTGGTCCTCGCCGACACCCGGCGGCTCGACGCCTGCTTCGCCGCGGTCGACTTCTTCGAGTCGCGCTCCATCCCCTTCGCGGTCGGCGTCAACTGCTTCGACGGCCGCCGTGAGGCCGACACCGAGCAGGTCCGCCAGGCCCTCGACCTGGCGCCCACCGTCCCGGTCCTGCTCTGCGACGTGCGCCAGCGCCAGTCCGGCAGGGAACTGCTGCTGGCCGTGCTCGGCGCGGCCCGCCGGAAGATGGAGGCCCGGCTGGTCGCGGCGGGCCTCAGGCCGGGCTGAGCGATCCGGCCCCGCGGGACCGCCGGAGGGCCGGGCCCGGGCTCAGCGGGCCGGCTCCCCGGCCCGGGCGAGGAGCTCCGCACGGCTGACGGAGTCGGTGCGGGTCGAGGGGACGGTGCAGGCATGGGCGCCCGCGATCGCCCCGTAGAGGGCGCAGCGGTGCGGCGGTTCGCCGGTGAGCCGGCCGAAGAGGTAGCCCGCCGCGAAGGCGTCCCCGGCGCCGTTGGAGTCCACGACCGGTGACGGCGGGGTCACCGGCGGGACGTGGCTCAGTGCGCCGTCGACCAGGTGGTACGCGCCCCGCGCCCCGTCCGTGGCGACCACCGTCCGCGCACGGCCCCGCTCGGTGATCCGGCGCATGGTCCGCTCCGGGTCCGTGAGCCGGGCGGCGGACAGGAAGACCAGGTCGGCCGCGTGGGCGTACTCCTCGTGGTACGGGTCGGAGCCGTCCCAGTCGTGCAGGTCGGTCGAGACGGGCACGCCCAGCTCGTGCAGCAGGGGCAGGGAGGCCGCGCACGGCTGGCTGATGGAGACGTGGACGTGACGGCTGACCCGGGCCAGGGCCCGGACCGCGTCCGGGGGCAGTTCGTCCACCTGCTGGCTGCGGCTGCCGTCGTACAGGGAGCAGCGGCGGCCGTCCGGGCCGACCAGGTTCACCGCGCGCCGGGTGCCGCCGGGCAGGGGCCCCTCGGTGAGCGGCACGCCCCGGTCCCGGTGCAGGGCACGGACCAGGTCGCCCTCGTGGTCGTCGCCGAGGAGGTCCAGGTGGTGGGTGCGCAGGCCGAGAGCGTGCGCGGCCACCGCCAGGAAGTCGCCGGTCTGCCCGGCCCGGGTCTCGATGGCCGGCACCAGGTGGCTGTCGGCGAACGGAAGCGGCAGCTCGGGGACGTAGACGATGGTGTCGACGCCGGCCCCGCCCAGCACGAGGACATCGATCTCGGACTCGGTGCGCAACGGGCCTCCAGCGGCGAGGGGTTCGACTGTGGAGGCAGCGTACGTCCGGGCGGGCCGGTGGGTGACCGGAGCGGGATTCCGGTCACCCGCACCGGCCCGCGGGGGCCGGGCCGTGGGCCCGGCGGGGGGTTGGGCCTTGGGCCCGGCGGGAGGGGGGCCGTCAGCCCGGCGGGAGGGGGTGGGAGCAGGGCCTGCTAGGTCCAGGAGGGATCGCTCATCGGGAGGGCCTCGTTCTCGTGCGGAGCCGTCGGAGGGGCGGGCTCGGGGGTTTCCCGGCCCTCCGACGGCAGTTCTGCCCAGACGACACGACCGGACCGTTGTGGGGTGTCGCGCACCCCCCAGTCGCTGCTGAGCATGCCGACCAGCATGAGCCCACGCCCGTTCTGGTCGTCGGGGCCCGGTCGACGCCGGGCCGGCTGTGTGGGACCGCCGCTCTGGTCCTCGACCTCGACACGGAGCCGACGGCCGGTGAAGTGCAGACGGCACACGATCCACTCGCTGTCCGTGTGGGTCAGGGCGTTGGTGACCAGCTCGGACGTGATCAGGAGGACGTCCTCGGCCGTCTCCGCGGGCACCTCCCACTCACCGAGCAGCTCGCGCACGGTTCTGCGCGCCTCGCCCGCCGACGCGGGCACCGCGGGCAGTCCGAACACGCCCGCTCGGTGCGGTTCGTAGGTCTCTGGTCCGAGGGGTGGGTACATGGTCGGGAGTAACCGGTCCGTGGAGGGGGGGAGAGTGGGCGGAGCCATCGCCGTAAGCCTTTCGTTGGCCCTTCGCACCGGAGGGGCACCGGTGCCACGGCCGTCTCGCCGCACGCCGCGAGCTGTGGCAACTCATGGCGGACAGCGCTGAGTTGCGGCCACATCTCCCCCAACCTGGCCGCGCAGCTCCGGTGTTGCCGAAGCCGTGACGGTACGTCCACTGTGGCATCCGCGAACAACACCTCGCAACCAGCAAGTTGAAATTTGCATTTTGCGGGACGCATGTCGTCGCCGTTCGAGCCAAGATCGTGTCAGACTGCGCACTCGAAGCGACTCGCACAACAACGCGCAAGCCTTGAACGAAAGTGCGCAAGAGCTGTAAGGCAGTTCGACATGACCTCAGTGCTCGGCGTGAGGGGGTGGTGGGCGTGACCGCGGAAACCGAGTGGGGCGGCGCGCCCTCGGTCCTGCGCATGATCCTCGGCAGACAGCTGGAGGAGCTGCGCACACGCGCCGGACTCACGTTCGAACAGGCCGGCGAGGCGATCGGAGTCAGCCATTCCACGATCCGCCGCCTGGAGGCCGCCAAGGTCGCCCGGCTCCGCCTCCCGGACGTCGAGAAGCTGCTCCAGATCTACGGTGTGCGGGACCAGCAGGAGATCGAGACCTTCCTGAAGTCCGTCCGCGAGGCCAACAAGCGCGGTTGGTGGCACACCTACCGCGACGTGCTGCCCGACTGGTTCGCCGCCTACCTCAGCCTGGAACAGGCGGCGCTCCAGATCCGCGCGTACGAGGCGCAGTTCGTGCACGGTCTGCTCCAGACCGAGGAGTACGCCCGCGCCCTGCTCGGCGCAGGGAATCCGCACGCCGCCGCCGAGGACACCGAGCGGCGGGTGGCGCTGCGGATGCGGCGCCAGGAACTCCTCACCCGTGCCCAGCCGCCCCGGCTGTGGGTGGTGATGGACGAGACCGTGCTGCGCTGGCCGGTCGGCGGCCCGGAGGTGATGCGCGCCCAGATCGACCATCTGATCGAGCTGAACCGGCTGCCGCACGTGACGGTCCAGCTCATGCCGTTCGACAACGGCCCGCATCCGGCGATGCGGGCCGGTGCGTTCCACCTGTTCCGGTTCAGGGCCCCGGAGTTGCCGGACATCGTCTACCTCAATGGTCTGGTGGGCGCCGTCTACCTCGACAAGGGCGACGACGTCGTCGTCTACCGCGAGGCCCTGGACCGGCTGGGCGCGCAGTCGGCGCCCGCCCGAAAGACCGAGGCCCTCCTCGGTGCGCTACGCAAGGAGCTCTGACGTGCACCACCCCGTACCCGACGGAGTACACGACGACGTCCGCAACGGCATGCCCGCCCGCGAACTCGGCAGGCAGGACTGGCACCGGCCCTGGAGCGACGACGCCGGCGGTGCCTGCGTGGAGGTGAAGAAGCTCGCCGACGGCCGGGTCGCCGTACGCCAGTCGACCGACCCGGACGGGCCGGCGCTGCTGTTCACCCCGCGTGAGATGACCAGCTTCCTGGCCGGTGTGAAGGCGGGCGAGGCCGACTTCCTGCTCTGACCTGCTTGCTGCCACACCTCGTTGACGCACCACCTGTTTCGTCGGCGGGTTCCTTCTCTGCCGAACCCCCGGCACCGCCCGACCGTACACATGTATGACACGACCTGATGGGAGGGACGGCGTTGCCCGACAACGGATGGCCGGCCGACCGGATCGACACCGAGCACGCGCACTCGGCGCGTATCTACGACTACATCCTCGGCGGCAAGGACTACTACCCGGCCGACAAGGAGGCCGGTGACGCGATGGCGCACGAGTGGCCCGCCCTGCCGGTCCACATGCGCGCCAACCGCGACTGGATGAACCGCGCGGTGCGCTGGCTCGCCGAGAAGGCGGGCATGCGCCAGTTCCTCGACATCGGAACCGGCATCCCCACCTCGCCCAACCTCCACGAGATAGCCCAGTCCGTGGCCCCCGAGTCCCGGGTCGTCTACGTGGACAACGACCCGATCGTCCTCACCCTCTCCCAGGGATTACTGGCCAGCACTCCCGAGGGCAGGACCGCCTACATCGAGGCCGACTTCCAGGACCCGGAGACCGTGCTCGGCTCGGCCGAGTTCGCGGAGACCCTCGACCTGGGCAAGCCGGTCGCGCTCACCGTGATCGCGATCGTCCACTTCGTCCTGGACGAGGACGACGCGGTCGGCATCGTCCGCCGACTCCTCGAACCGCTCCCCTCGGGCAGCTACCTGGCGATGACCATCGGCACCGCCGAGTTCGCCCCCGAGGAGGTGGGCCGCGTCGCCCGCGAGTACGCCGCCCGCGACATGCCGATGCGGCTGCGCACGATCGACGAGGCCCACGAGTTCTTCGACGGCCTCGAACTCGTCGAGCCCGGGATCGTCCAGGTGCACAAGTGGCACCCGGACGGCACCGGCGAGGAGAACATCCGCGACGAGGACATCGCGATGTACGGGGCGATCGCCCGGAAGCCGTGAGCCAGGCGCACCCCTCTCCCCCGGCCCGGCCTTCTGTGCCGGGCCGGGGGTTCCGGCACAGGGCGCCGTGGGCGCGCTACCCCGCCGCCGCCGTGCTGTCCCGGACGATCAACTCGACGGGGACGACGGGGTCCCGCTCCGGCTCGTCCGCCGTCGGCTCCGGGCCGTCGAGCTGTCGTAGCAGCAGCCGCAGCGCCATCGTGCCGATCGACGAGTAGTCCGTACGGATCGTCGTCAGCGGCGGCAGCAGATGCGCCGCCTCCGGGATGTCGTCGTAGCCGACGACGCTCACGTCCTGCGGGACCCGGCGTCCCGCCTCGTGCAGGGCGCGCAGGAGGCCGAGCGCCATCTGGTCGTTGGAGACGAAGACGGCGGTGACGCCCCGGTCTCCCGCCAGCCGGCGGCCCAGCTCGTAGCCGGAGTCGGCGCTCCAGTCCCCGACCAGCGGCTCGTGGACGCGCGCCCCGGCCCTCGTCAGGGTCTCGCGCCAGCTCGCGGCGCGCCGGTCGGCGGAGGTCCAGCCGGTGGGGCCCGCGATGTGCCGGACGGTGGGGTGGCCGAGGTCCAGCAGATGTCCGGTCGCCAGCCGGGCGCCCGCGGTGAAGTCCGAGGAGACCACCGGGGTGCCGTCGCCGAGGCCGTTGTCCAGCATCACCAGCGGGGTGTCCGGGCGGGCTCGCGCGAGCGCGGTGGCGACCGGGCGCTGGGGGGCGATGGCGATGATGCCGTCCGCGCCCTCGGCCGACAGCCGGTCGACCGCCTCGACGACGGTGTTCCGGTCCGCCGTGTCGAGGGCGATGGAGCTGACGAGGTAACCGGCCTTCTGGGCGGCCGTGTTGATCGCGGTCAGGGTGGAGGCGGGGCCGTAGCGGGCGGCGTCGAAGGAGATCACGCCGAGCATGCGGGTGCGGCCGCTGGCCAGGGAGCGGGCGCTGCGGCTGGGGCGGTAGCCGAGGGTGCGCATCGCCTCCAGCACGGCCTGTCTGGTCTCCGTGCGGACGGCCGGGTGGTCGTTGAGGACGCGGGAGACGGTCTGCTTGGAGACTCCGGCGAGGCGGGCGACGTCGTCCATCACCGGGCGGGAGCCGGCGAAGTTGCGGCGGCTGCGGGTGCGGGTGGGTTTGGGGGCGGGGGGAGGCTCGGCCGCGGTGCCGTCCGTGGTGCTGGGGGGCATGCGGCTGTCTTCCTGTCCGTGAGGGGGCTGGGGTGGTCCGGTGCGGGGTGGTGGGGCACAGGATAGGTGCGGGGTGGTGGGGCGGGGGTTCTCCCTCAAAGGGCTGCGCCCCTTGGCCCCCCAGGCGTCCGTCCGGTGGGGGCTGGTCGCGCAGTTCCCCGCGCCCCTGAAAGGCAGGGGCTGCGCCCCGAGCTTTTCAGCGCCGACACCGGCCACCTTCAGGCGCGCAGGGGCCTGGGCTTTCAGGCCCGCAGGGGCCTGATGCTTCTAGGGGCGCGGGGAACTGCGCGAGAAGCCCCACCGGGCCCGCACCCGACAACGCACCCCCACGAGGTCAGCCGGGACGGAGGGGCCACGTTCGGTGGGGGGTGCACTCCGCTCGGGTGATCGTCGCCGGGACGGCACGGTCGCCCGGCCGGCCCGGCACGTGCACCGGTGCCCCCGCGGGCAGCGGGAGCACCCGCAGTTTCAGGCACCGGCCCGGCCCGGAGGGCAACCGGTCGAGGCCGATCTCCCAGACCCGGCCCGAGTAGAACTGGTCGGCGACGAGACGACCGCCCACGTAGGCACGGGCCACGTCGCCGGTCCAGTGGAGACGGAGCAGGGTGCCGGGCGGCACGTCGTCCGGCACGTCGACGGTGTACTCGGCGGCCACCGTGTCGAAGTACTCGTCGGCCGGCACGCTCGCCCGCCCCAGCACACCCGCCGTGACCGGAGGCGCCTCGCCCGGGGGCCGGATCAGCGTGAGGGGCAGCGCGCGGGGCGCGGCGGGCCGCCCGTCCTCGTCCGGCACCACGGTGTAGCGGACGAAGACGCCGTCGGCCGTCTCCTTCACCACCGCCCCGGGCACCACCGGGGGCCGCTCGGGAGCGGGCAGGACCGCGAACGACGGTTCCGGGGCCGGGCCGTGGAGGCGTACCTCGTCCGCGGGGGCGTCGAAGACGACCCCACCGCCGGACCCGCACAGGACCAGCCGGTCGGCGCCCCAGGCCCGTCCCCGGTACACGGTGCGGGCCGTGGCCGCGTCCAGGACCAGGAGACCGGCCCGGCCGCCGTCGGCGGTGTCGACCTCGACCAGGGCGTCCGTACCCGGCCGCAGGCCCGTCACCAGAACACGGTCACCGACGGTGGTGACCTCGCCCGAGGGTGCGGAGAGCGTCGTCACCGTACGGACGTCCAGGGCGAGTTCGGGGGCGATGCCGTCGGTCGCGGCCAGGACCAGGACCGTGCGGCCGCGGCCGTCGTCGACCGTGCAGACGGGCTGCGCGGTGGCCCACTCCAGCCGCAGTCCGGCGATGTCCAGCCGCAACGGCCAGCAGAAATAAGCCCCTTGGGGGATCGTGACCGGTTCGCTCGGCAGGGACAGCCCCCCGCCGGGTCCGTCCGGGAACTCGACCGTGAACGTCGTCCCCGGGTGGTCCGGCAAGGGCTCGTGCGGCTGGTGGTTGTTGACGAAGAGGAAGCCGGACCGGTCGTCACCGCGGACCGCCCACCGCAGGGTCTCCCGGTCGTCCTGGCCCGTCGGCCGCCGCTCGGGCAGGACGGAGGCCATCGGGGCGAGAAGCGGGCCGAAGTCGGCCAGCAGCAGGTGCTGGAGGCGGAGTTCGTCGTAGGACGCGCGGTACTGGCCGTACTCGCCGAGGGGGGCCTGGAAGTCGTAGGTGAGGACCGGGAGGTCGTTGGGGTAGCCGGTGGCGTGGGACTCCTGGAGGGTGGTGCGCTCGCCCTGCGGGTTGGTGCCGCCGTGGAACATGTAGTAGCCCTGCCAGACCGAGCCGGAGCCGAGCTTGGTGAGGGCGAGGGCGCCGACGTCGGCGGCGTCGACGCGCGGCCGGCGGTGGTAGGCCACCGCCATGCCGCCGCCCAGCTCGCAGGTGGCCCAGGGGAACCGGCCCGCCTGTTCCGCCCCGTCACGGCCGTGTTCGCGCGTCGGCCGGAGGTCCGCGCCGATGCCCTCGTCGTCGCGCTCGTGGGTGAAGAAGAAGTGCGTGCGGCAGGTGCCGGGCCAGCCGCCGTCCGCCTCGGTCCAGAAGGCCTCGGGGTAACCGCCGTACAGGGGCAGGAGTTCGTCGGGCGGCAGCCGTACCCCGCCCCAGGCCGTCGACGTCCACAAGGGGGCCGACAAACCGGCCGTCTGGGCCGTCCGTTTCAGCGTGAGCAGATGGTCCGGCCGGTCGTACAGCTCGTTCTCGATCTGGATCGCGACGACCGGACCGCCGTGCGCGCGGTCCAGGCCGCGCAACTGCGCGGCGATCGCCGCGAACCAGGCGCGTACCGGACCGAGGTAGGCCGGGTCGTCGGTCCGGGGGGCGTCGGTGCGGGCGAGCACCCAGTCCGGCAGGCCCCCGTTCCGTACCTCGGCGTGCACCCAGGGGCCGATGCGGGGGATCAGGTCCAGGCCGTGGCGGGCGCAGAGTTCCGCGAAGCGCCGCAGGTCCCGGTCGCCGTCGAAACGGACGTCGCCCTCGATCTCCTCGTGGTGAATCCAGATGACGTAGGCGGCGACGGCCGTGACCCCGCCCGCCTTCATCTTGAGCAGCTCCTCCTCCCACTCCCCCGCCGGACAGCGGGAGAAGTGGAACTCTCCGGAGACGGGGAACCACGGGCGGCCGCCCCGTGTGAGCCAGCGGCTGGTGACCTCGACGGGGTCGGGCACGCCCGGCGCGTCGGCGAAGGGCAGGTGCCCGCGCAGGGGTGGGTCGTCGAGCCGTGGCAGGCGCACGCGGAGCGGCCGCTCCATCAGGGCTTCACCGGACCCAGGTCGGGGACGTCGGTGAACTCGGCGCGGGAACTGGTCGTGGCGTTGAGTTCCAGCAGGACCAGCTCGTTGGCGCCGGGGCGCAGGACGGGACCCGGGACGTACAGGGTGCGCTGGGGGCCCCGGTTCCAGTAGCGGCCGAGGTGGAAGCCGTTGATCCACGCCTGGCCCTTGGTCCAGCCGGGCAGCGAGAGGAAGGTGTCGGCGGGGGTGTCGATCTCGAAGGTGCCGCGGTGGAAGGCCGGGACGGTGACCGGGGCCGCCTCGGCCGGGGCGAACGGGACCGCGGACAGGTCGGCCAGCGGGAGCCGGTGGGTGTCCCAGCCGTGCAGGGCGGTGCCGTTGAAGGTGACCGGGCCGAGCAGGCCCTTGGCGGCGCCGATGCGGGGGCCGTAGTTGACGCCGCCCATGTTCTCGACCAGCACGTCGAGGGTGGCGCCGACGCGCGGGACGCGCAGGGGCAGGGTCTCGTCGTGCCGTTCCCGTTCCAGTACGCCGACGGGGGCGCCGTCCACGAAGACCTGGGCGCGGTCGCCCACACCGCCGTCGAAGTGCAGCAGACCGTCACCCGCCTCGGGGAGGGTGGTGCGGTAGAGGGCGTAGCCGGAGCGCTGCCCCAGCTCCTCCATGGTCGGCGGCCGTTCGGTGCGCTCCGCGGCGGCGGCGAGGCCGGTCGCGTACGGCAGCAGCAGAGCCCGGTGGTCCAACTCCACGGTGATCCCGGTGAGTTTGGGGGCGGGCGCCGGGGCCGGCTCCTCGGGGACCGGCGCGTGGCGGGCGATGACCTCACGGAAGGCGTGGTACTTGGGGCCGGGGTCGCCGGACTCGGTGAGGGCGGCGTCGTAGTCGTAGGAGGTGACGATCGGGGCGTAGCACTGGTCGTGGTTGGCGCCGTTGGTGAAGCCGAAGTTGGTGCCGCCGTGGAACATGTAGATGTTGACGGAGGCGCCGGCGGCCAGCAGCTTGTCGAGGTCGGCGGCGGCGCTCTCGGCGTCCCGGACGTGGTGCTCCTCGCCCCAGTGGTCGAACCAGCCGATCCAGAACTCCGAGCACATCAGGGGCCCTTCGGGCATGTGCGCCCGCAGCGCCGCCAGGGACTCCTCGATCTTCCCGCCGAAGGTGGCGGTGGACAGCACACCGGGCAGGCTGCCGGCGGCCAGGTGGTGGCCGGAGCCCGCCTGGTCGCAGGTGAAGAGCAGTTCCTCGACGCCCCGTGCGCGCAGCGCCTGGTGGACGTGCTTGAGGTACGCGGTGTCGTCGCCGTACGCCCCGTACTCGTTCTCGACCTGCACGGCGATGACGGGGCCGCCGTTCGCCGCCATGTACGGCAGCAGCGGGGGCAGCAGGATGTCGAGGTAGCCGTCGAGGGCGTCGGTGAAGCGGGGGTCGCTGGAGCGCAGCCGGATGCCGGGGTCCGAGGTCAGCCAGGAGGGCAGGCCGCCGCCGTCCCACTCGGCGCAGATGTACGGGCCGGGGCGCAGCAGGACGTGCAGGCCCTCGGCGCGGGCGAGGCTCAGATAGCGGGGCAGGTCGAGCAGCCCGTCGAGGACGAGCGGGCTGTCGGGGTCGGGCTGGTGGAGGTTCCAGGGGACGTACGTCTCCACGGTGTTGAGGCCCATCAGCCGGGCCTTGCGCAGCCGGTCGGCCCACAGGTCGGGGTGGATGCGGAAGTAGTGCATCGCGCCGGAGACGATCCGGAACGGTTCTCCGTTCAGGAGGAAGCCGTCGGACGACGTGGTCAGAGCGGGCGTGCTCAAGGCTGTTTCCCTTCGGCGGGGTGTACGGGGGGGTGCGGGGACGGTCCGGCGTACGGGCCGGGCGGCGGGGCGGTCGCCCGCGGCCCGGCTACGGTGCGGGGGAGCGCACGGGCGAGGGAGAGGGCAGGGGCGAGAGAGAGGGCAGGGGCGAGGGCGGGCGGGTGGCGCGGATCAGCCACAGCGTGGCCAGCAGGCACAGGGCCGACACCGCGCCGAGCAGCAGCGGGACCGCGCGGACGCCGGACCACTCGATGGCCTTGCCGAGCGCCGGGCCCGCCGCCACTCCGCCGATCATGGAGGCGGCGATGACGAGCGCTCCTGCCCGCCGGGCCCGGGGTGCGGCCGCGTTCAGCCAGGGCAGGCCGGTGGGGAAGATCGGTGCGATGAACAGGCCGACTCCGGCGTAGGCGTACGGGGCGAGCGCGGGCACCGAGGCCAGCAGCAGGCAGACCGTCATGCCGGCGCAGGACACGGTGATGATCGTCCGGGGCGAGTGGCGCAGGGCGAGGGGGGCGGCCAGGAAGCGGCCGGCCGTCATCATCAGCCAGTAGCCGGAGGTGGCGGTCGCCGCGGCCCCGGCCCCGTATCCGACCGCCTCCAGGTGCGTGGGTTCCCAGCCGCCGACACCGGCCTCGATGCCGACGTGCAGGACGTAGAGGGCGACGAACACGGCGAGCACCGAGCCGAGGCTCCGGGAGAGGGGCGAGCCGCCCGCCGCCGTGCCGGTCGTGCCGGGGACCGGCTGGGGCACCTGGTCGCGTACGCCCCGCAGGCACAGCAGCAGCGGCAGGTTGGCGGCGGCGAAGGCGAGGAAGAGCGCCGGGTAGTGCTCGGCGCCGACGGCGGCGACCAGGGCGGGGCCGAGGATGGCGCCGACCCCGAAGTGGGCGTTGAGGATGTTCAGCATGGCGGTGGAGCGGTGGCCGAAGCCGACGGCGAAGAGCTGGTTGAGGCCGTAGTCGATGCCGCCGAAACCCAGTCCGGCGAGCAGGGCGGCGACGAGCGCGACGGGCCAGGTCGGGGCGAGCGCGAAGCCCGCCGCGCCGAGGGCCATCAGCAGGTACGAGGAGCCGAGCAGCAGCCGGTTGCCCAGCCGCCCGTAGAGCCGGTCGAAGACCAGGACGCCGGCGACCCCGCCGACGAAGTGGGCGCTGAGCCCGAGGCCGGCGGCCGAGGGCGACAGCGCGAAGTCGTCGCGGAAGGCCGGGATGGAGGGCCCGTAGAGCGCCTGGAGCGCGCCGATGAGGACGAATCCGCCGCACGACGCGACCACGGCGGCCGGGCTGAAGACCCGGCTCTCCGGGGTCGTGCGGACGGGCGTCACCTCGTGCGCGGTCGATGCTTCGGGCACGCCGGAATCCACCTCTCCGTGACGGGAACCCTCGAAGTGTTACCGGTAACATCACCGCAGTCAAGATCTCCGGCGGGCTTGAGTGCCGGGGCTGGTGCGGAGGTGACGGGTGGGGTGCGGGGGACGCGGGAAAGGTGGCCGACGGTCACGGGACGCCCCCGGCGAAACCGGATGGCCGACAGTGCCGGACCCGTGATTCCATGCCGCGGTGAAGATCGGGAACGTATCCGGTGGTAGCGCGGCCCCCCGGGTCCGGTGTCGCGTCGAGGAGGATCTCGACGGGTGTGCCGGGGTGCTCGCGGAGGTGCACGGGCGTGACGGCTACCCGGTCGACTGGCCCGAGCGGCCCGGCGCCTGGCTGAGCCCTCCGGCGCTCCTCGCCGCCTGGGTGGCGGAGCTGGACGGCCGGATCGCCGGTCACGTGGGCCTGGCCCGGAGCGGCGCGGGGGACGCGGCACCCGGGCTGTGGAGCGGGCGTACGGGGGTGGGCGCCGACCGGACGGCCGTGATCAGCCGGCTGTTCGTCGCTCCGTCCGCGCGGGGCCGGGGGCTCGGCGCGGCGCTGCTGGCCCGCGCGGGCGCCGAGGCCCGGGGGCGCGGGCTGCATCCGGTGCTCGACGTGGTGGCGTCCGACACCGCCGCGGCGGCGCTCTACGAACGGCTCGGCTGGCAGTTCCGGGCCACGGTCGAGCAGCGGTGGGGCCCGGACCGGACGGTGGCCGTCCGGTGCTACGCGGCGGCGCCGGCCTGACCCGCGCGGGACCGCGCTCCCGTCCGGCCACCGCGCGAGGGGGAAGCGCGGGCGCGCCCGGGAGCGGATGCCGGGCGCGCCTTGCCCGAGGGCGGGTCGGCAGACGTTCTGTGCGCTGTCGACCAGGCGGAGCGAGCCGGATCTCGTCCCCCGTCAAGGGCCGGGCGGCACCGCTCTCCGCATGCCTCGCGCCCCGCCTCATTCCCGCGTCATCGGCGGTTCGGCAGGCGTCTCCTTGACGGGCCCGAAGAGGACCGCCCGCGCCACCGCGGGGGCCAGCAGGGCGCCCAGCGGCTCCCTGAGGGAGACGACGGAGCGGAAGGCTCGGCCCACCGCCGGATCGCCCGGGACCCGCTCCCGCACCCGCCGCAGATACCAGCCGGCGACACGGTCGGCGGGGCGGCCCGCGACCGCGTTGCCGATCGCCCCGGGCATCGCCTTGTCCGCCCCGGCCGAGATGTCCCACGCCTGCCGCGACGCCGCGAGCAGCGCCCGTTGCACCCTGCGGGTGGTGGGCGTCCGGCGCGGGTCGGCCAGCGCGTCCCGCAGGGCGACCGCGCCCATCGCGGCGACGGCCATGCCCTGCCCGTAGATCGGGTTGAAGGTGCACAGGGCGTCGCCGGTGGCCAGGAAGCCGGCGGGGCGGCGGCCCGGCAGGTCGTAGCGGCGCCGCACGTTCGCGGTGCGCCGGAAGCCGGAGACGGGCGACAGCGGCTCGGCGTCCCGTATCCAGCGGTGCACCACGGGATGCGGCAGCCGCTCGGCGTACGCCTCGAACTCCTCCTCGTCCGTGGACGGTTCGTCGCCGCGCAGACCGGAGAAGGTGGCCAGGTGGGTGCCGTCCTCCAGCGGGACGACGACGGCACCGTACGGCTGCGTGGGGTCGGGCACGACATGGAGGCCGAGGGTGCCGGCGGCCGGGCCGTCACCGAGGGTGCCGGTGGTGTCGCGGTAGACGCGGGAGGCGTAGGCGAGCCCCGTGTCGATGATCTCCTCGCGCGGGGCCTGCGCACCGAGGGCGGCCAGCCAGCGCGGCGCCTTCGTCCCGCGGCCGGAGGCGTCGACGACCAGATCGGCGGCGATCTCCCGCTGTTCGCCCCGGGCCCCGTCGCCGCGCTCGCGCACCAGGACGCCCCGCACCCGCGCGGCGTCCCCGGTCAGGCCGACCGTCTCCGTCCCCTCGACCAGGGTGACCGACGGCTCGGCGAGGACCCGGCGCCGCACCAGCCCCTCGATCTGCGCCCGCGACCCGGTGTGGATGTGGGTCGAGGCGGGCATCCGCCGGAACCAACGGCCGCTCTGGAACGCCGCCATGTCCGCCGGCATCCCGACCCGGGGCGCGCCCGCCGCCGTCAGTTCGGCCATGAACCCGGGCAGCAGCGCGTCGAGGGCGACCTGTCCGCCCTCCAGCAGGACGTGCGGGTGGCGGCCCTGCGGCACTCCCGGCCGGGACGCCGCTCCTCGCGCGTCCCCCTTCGGAAAACGGTCCCGTTCCACGATCGTCACCCGCTCCGCGTGCCCGACGAGGGCCCGGGCGGCGAGCAGCCCCGCGAGGCTGCCCCCGACGATCACCACGTGCCGTCCCGCGGATCCGGCCGCCCCCGCTGAGATCGAACGGCCTTCCGTCCGTATCGAGTTCACCGACCGCACCCCTTTCTTTCCGGAGATCCATCTGATGCACAGCAGTATCACCGTGGCCGGTGAGCCTCCGGGTCGGCACACCGGAGACGGGACCGGGTCCGGCCCGCCCACCGAACGCGACGCACCGGTGACTCTGGGTGCTTGCACCTCTCACGTATCGTCAGGGGGCGCGGGGAAGATACGAGATACGAGATATCAGGAGGGCCAATTGGCGCTGGAGCCGGTGAGGTTCGCGGTTCTGGGGCCGGTCCGGGTGGAGCGGGCGGGGGCGGAGCCGGTGCCCGGGCGTCCGCAGGAAAGGGCGCTGCTGGCGCTGCTGGCGGTGCGGGCGGGGCAGCCCGTGGCGCTCGCCGAGATCGTCGACGTGCTGTGGGGGCGCCGCCCTCCGGACAGCGCGGTGAATGTGATCAGACGCCATGTGGGCACGCTGCGGCGGCTGTTGGAGCCGGGTCTGCCCAATCGGGCGGCCGGCCGGTGGCTGATACGGGACGCGGGCGGGTACCGGCTCGCGGTCGACGCCGACTCCCTGGACCTGTTGCGGTTCCGCCGGGTGCGGGACGAGGCACGTCGCCTCGGCGCCGACGGCCGTGAGTCGCCGGGCCGGGTCGTGGCGCTGCTCACCGAGGCCCTCGGCCTGTGGCGGGGGCCCCACGTCGCGGCGGGGCTGCCCGAGGAGGTGCGGGAGCGGGCCGGGTTCCGGGCGGTCGACCGTGAACGGCCCGCGGCCCTGCGGGACGCGGCCGACGCGGCGCTGCGCGCCGGAACCCCCGCCGCCGTCCTGTCCCTGCTCCGGCAGGCCGCGGCCGACGACCCCTGCGACGAGCCGCTGCTGGCCCGGCTGGTGCTCACACTGGCCGCCGCCGGGCACGAGGCGGAGGCGCTGAGCACCTACCGGGCCGCCCGCGCGAGACTCGCCGACGAACTGGGCATCGATCCCGGAGCGGAACTCCGCGCCGCCCACGCGACGGTTGTCCGCGCCTCCGGCACGACCGCGCCGGCTCCCTCCGGGGCCGGGGCCGGGGCCGGAGCCGGGGCCGGGGCCGGAGCCGGGGCCGGGGCCCCTGCCGAGGCCGAGGCCGGGACCGGAGCCGAGCCCGGAGCCGGGACCGGAGCCCGAACGAAGGCCCGGACGAAGGCCCGAGCGGAGGCCGGTGCGGAGGCCCGAGCGGAGGCCCGAGCGGAGGCCCGAGCGGAGGCCGACGGCCCGGCCGCACCCCCCGTCGCTCCGACGCCGCCCCCTCCGCCCGCCGCCGTCCCCGCCCAACTCCCCCACGACCTGCCGACGTTCACCGGCCGCCGAGCCGAACTGGAGCAGGTCCTGGCCCTTCTCGACGGCCCCGGCGGCGATCCGGGCGACGCGGGCGACGCCCTGCCCTCCGCCGGCACCGTCGTGATCAGCGCCATCGGCGGAATGGCCGGCATCGGCAAGACCACGCTCGCCGTGCACTGGGCGCATCGCGTCGCGGACCGCTACCCGGACGGCCAGCTCTACGTCAACCTCCGGGGGTTCACGCCCTCGGGTGCCGTGATGCGGGCGGGGGAAGCCGTACGGATCTTCCTCGACGCACTGGGCGTACCGCCGGAACGGGTGCCGCACGGGGTGGACGCCCAGGCCGCGCTGTACCGCAGCCTGCTGGCCGGCCGCCGGTTCCTGGTGCTGCTCGACAACGCGCGGGACACCGAGCAGGTGCGGCCCCTGCTGCCGGGCACGCCCGGCTGCCTCACCATCGTCACCAGCCGCGACCAGCTGTCGGGCCTGGTGTCCGCGCACGGCGCGCACACCCTGGCGCTGCGGCCGCTGGACGCCGGACAGGCACGGGTGTTCCTCGAACGCAGGCTGGGCGCCCGGCGGCTCACGGGTGAGTCGACGGCGGTGGCGGAGATCGCGGCACTGTGCGGCGGGCTCCCGCTGGCGCTGGCCTGTGTCGCCGCGCGGGCCGCCGCCCACCCCGACTTCGCGCTGTCGGCCATCGCGGCGGAGCTGCGCGCGGCGCACGGCAGCCTGGACGCGTTCAGCCGGACGGACGCCTCCGCGAACGTGGGCGCGGTCTTCTCCTGGTCGCTGGCCGCTGTGTCGGCCGAGGCGGCGCGCCTCTTCCCGCTGCTCGCCCTGCACCCCGGGCCGGACTTCTCGGTGTCCGCGACGGCCGCGCTGGCCGGGCTGCCCGCCCGCCGGACCCGGTCGCTCCTCGCCGAGCTGGCCGACGTCCACCTGGTGGGCGAGCCCGCCCCCGGCCGGTACGCCCTGCACGACCTGCTGCGCGCCCACGCGGCCGAACTCCTGGAGGACCGGGTCCCGGACGCCGGGCACGAGGCGGCCGTCGAGCGGCTGTACGCGTACTACCTGCACACCGCGCACGCCACCGAACCGCTCCTCGCCCCGTACGCCGACCCGATGCCCCCGGGGCCGCTGCCCGCCGGGGTCCGCGCCGAGCCGCTCGTCGGCCACGAGCAGTCGCTCGCCTGGCTGACCGCCGAGTATCCGGTGCTGCTCGCCGTCGTCGGGGCGGCGGCCCGGTCCGGCCGCGACCGGTCGGCGTGTCTGCTCGCCTGGTCGCTGGAGCCGTTCCTCGACCGCCGGGGCCACTGGCACGACTGGGCGACGGTCCAGCGGATCGCCCTCGACGCCGCCCTGCGGCTGGCCGACCCCGTGTACGAGGCCCGGGGGCTGCGCGCGCTGGCCCGGGCCGAGAGCCGGCTCGGGCTGCAGGGCTCCGCCCGCCGCCGCCTCGACCGGGCGCTACGGCTCTTCGCCGACCTGGGGGACGACATCGGGCAGGCGGACACCCATCGCAGTCTCGGCTGGACGAGGGACCAGGAGGGCGATCTGCCCGGCGCCCTGCACCACAACCGGCTGGCGATGGACCTGTTCCGGGGCGCGGGCAGCCGGGCGGCGTACGCCAGTGTCCTCAACTCCGTCGGCTGGTACCACGCGCTGCTCGGCGAGTACCGGGAAGCCCTGCGTCACTGCCAGGAGGCCCTGGTCCTGCTCCAGGAGCTCGGCGACCGCTACGGCCAGGCCGCCACGTGGCACACCCTCGCGTACGCCCATGACCAGCAGGGCCGTCATCCCGACGCCCTCGTCGGCTACGGCCACTCCCTGGCCCTCTACCGGGAGCTGGGCGTGCCGTACCTGGAGGCCCGCACCCTCGTCGACATCGGGGACACGCACGCGGCGACGGGCGACCACCGCGCCGCCCACGAGGTCCGGCAGCAGGCCCTCACCCTCCTCATCACCCTCGGGCACCCCGACGCCGACCGGGTACGGGACGTGATCGCGAGCGAGCGGTGCGGGTGACCGGCGGCCCGGGCCTCGCGGGGCGTCGCTGATGCGGTTCGAGGTGCTGGGGCCGCTCAGGGTCCGCCGGAGCGGGACGGAACTCGACCTCGGCTTCCCCCAGCAACGGGCGCTCCTGGCCCTGCTGGTGGTCCGGGCCGGCCGGCCGGTGCCGGCGGGCGAGATCGTGGACGTGCTGTGGCCGGAGCGGGCACCGGCCAGCGCGCGCAACGTGGTGCGCCGGTACGCCGGTTCGCTGCGGCGGCTGCTCGAACCCGGGCTGCCGCCCCGGGCACCCGGACGGCGGCTGCTGCGCGGCGCCGGTGGCTATGTGCTGGAGGCGGCCGAGGACGAGGTCGATCTGCTGCGGTTCCGCGCGCTCACGAAACGGGGCAAGCGGGCGGCGGCCACCGGGCGTTCGGAGGTGGCGTCACGGCACTTCGTGGACGCGCTCGGCGAGTGGCGGGGCCCGGTGGGGATGGGGGTGCCCGCCGCCGTACGGGAGCACGCCGTCTTCGCGGAAGTGGAACGCGAGTTGGCCGCCACGGCACGGATGGCCGCCGACGCCGCGCTGCTGAGCGGTGGCAGTGAGCAGGTGCTGCCCCGGCTGCGGCAGGCCCTCGAACGCGACCCGCTGGACGAGTCGTTGCAGGCCGCCCTCGTCATGGCACTGGCCGCCTCCGGCCTCCAGGCGGAGGCGCTGGCCGCGTACGACCGCGTACGACGGCTGCTGGCCGAGGAGTTGGGGGTGGCGCCCGGCGCGGAACTCGTCGCGGCGCACGGCAGGGTGCTCCGCCAGGAGTGGGGACCGACCCGGTCGCGGGCGACGACGGGTCCGGACCGGGCGACCCACCGGCCGCCCGCGTACCCCGGGGCGTCGGGTCCTTCGCCGCGCCCGCCGGCAGCCGACCCGTCGGCCGCCACCACCGCCACCACCGCAACCACCGCCACAGCTGCTATGACCGCCACGACCGCCGCCGACCGACTACCGCTCGCGTCACCGGTGTTCGTCGGACGGCGCGCCGAACTCGCCCGTCTGGCGGAGATCACGGACACGGCCGCCCCCGCCACCGGGACCGCCCCGGGCACACCCGCCTCCGTGCTGATCAGCGGGATGCCCGGCATCGGGAAGACGGCCCTCGCGCTGCACTGGGCGGACCAGGTGGCCGGACGCTTCCCCGACGGCCGGCTCGACGTCGGGCTGCGGGGGTTCGGCCCCGAAGGGGCACCGCTGGACCCGGCGGCGGCGCTGCGCGCGCTGCTCACCGCGCTCGGGGTGCCCGCCGCGCGGATGCCGGACCGCACGGACTCCCTGGCCGGCCTGTACCGGAGTCTGCTGGCCGGCCGGCGGCTGCTCCTGGTGCTGGACGACGCGGCGGACACCGAGCAGGTACGGCCGCTGCTCCCGGCCTCGCCCGGCTGTCTGACCCTGGTCACCAGTCGCCACGGGCTGGCCGGTCTGATCGCTTCGGGCACCCATCCGCTGCGCCTGGACCTGCCGCCGGCGGCGGACGCGCGCGCGATGCTGGCGGCGCACACCGGCCCCGCCCGGCCCGCCGCCGAGCCCGGTGCGGCCGACGAGATCGTCACCCGGTGCGGCCGGCTGCCGCTGGCCCTGACGCTCGCCGCCGCCCGCGCGGCCGCCCGCCCGGACATCCCGCTCACGGCCCTCGCGGACGAACTCCGGCGCACCCGGGCCAGCCTGGACGCCTTCGCCGCCCCGTCGAGGAGGTCCGCCGCCCCCACCGACCCGGCGGGCCACGGGCGTGAGCCCGGCACGGACCCCGGCGCACCGCCCGACCTGCGCACCGTGTTCGCCCGGTCCTACCGCCGGCTGCCGCCGGAGAGCGCCCGGCTGTTCCGGCTGCTGGCCCGGCACCCGGGGCCCGGTCTGACCCCCGACGCGGCCGCCGCGCTGGCCGGGCTCCCGGCCCGCCGCGCCCGCCTCCTGCTCGACGGCCTCGCCGACGCCCACCTCGTCACCGAGCGCGCGCCCGGCCGCTACGCCCAGCACGAGCTGCTGCGCGTCTTCGCCGCCGAACTGGCGGCCGCCCACGGTCACGGGGCAGGCCCGGAGACCCCGTAGCGGCCGTCGGCACTTCGCCGTCACTCTTTTTTCACATCTCCCTTCCTACGCTCCGAGGGCAGCGGCTGACGCCGTGCTGGAACTGCCCCGGAGGAGAAGAGAGATGACCAGGTCGGACACCGGTTTCGTGGAGACGACGGGCCTGCGTGTCGCCGTCCTCGACGGGGCGGCCGGGGCGTTGCCCGGGGACGGCCGGCCCGCGGCGGACGCGTACCGGCTGACCGGGCGGACCGGCGGCACCTATCTGCTGGTGGGGGTGGGCGGGACCGGCGCCCCGCTCGCCGGGCGGATCCCGGACGTCCATCTCCGGCCGGGCGACATCTGCTTCTACGACGCCGGCCACCCGCCGTCGCCGGATCTGCCCGCGCACTGCCGGCTGAAGGTGTTCCTCGTGTCGCGCGAGGAACTGGGGCTGGAGGACGGCGATCTGCGGCGCGTCGTGGCGGCCCCGGTCGCCCGGACCTCCCGGCTGGGGACACTGCTGTCGCCGTTCCTGTCCGAGCTGGCCGACACGGTCTCCGCCGATCCCCCGGTCGCCGAGATGCTCGCCCGCAACGCCGTGAACCTGCTGGCCACCCTCGCCACGGAACGGTCCGGACAGGACGAGGCGCAGACGCCGGGCGTCCGGTCGCCGATGGTGGCGCGTGTCGTGCGGTTCATCGACGAGCACCTCTCCGACGCGGACCTGTCGCCCGAGGTGATCGCCGGGGCGCACCACATCTCGGTGCGCTATCTGCACAAGCTCTTCCGGGACGAGGGCACGACCGTGGGCCGCTGGATCCAGCGCCGCCGTCTGGAGGAGTGCCGCCGCGACCTCGTGCACGGCCTGCGCAACCGCCGCACCATCGCCTCGGTCGCCGGCCGCTGGGGCTTCCTGAGCGCCACCCACTTCAGCCGGGTGTTCCGGGCGGCGTACGGCATGTCGCCGAGCGAGTGGCGGGACACGGCGGGACACTCCGGCGGGCGGACCTGACCGGCGGCGGCTCGCCCGGTCCGTGCGCTCTCGGACCGGTTCCGGTGCGCCGGCGGGCGATCGCCCACGGCTCTCCGCTTCTAGCCTGCCGGCCTGAGCATGCGCCGGACGCGGACGAGGCACCACGCCCGCCCGCCACACGCCTGTCCCGTCAGACGCACCGCACGGCACCACACATCAGCACACACACCGCACCAGACGCACCAGACGCACCAGACGCACCAGACGCACCAGACGCACCAGACGCACCAGACCAGGAGATCCCCATGTCCGACACCTTCGAGCCGACCCGCCCGGTCCTGGAACCGGCGGCCGCCGCGTTCGCGGAGGCCACCGCCAACCCGCCCTTCCTCTTCGAACTGCCGCCCGCCGAGGGACGGAAGGCGGTGGACGAGGTGCAGTCCGGCGCGATCGCGAAACCGGAGATCGACGAGGAGTGGGTCACCGTCTCGGGCGGTCCGACGGGCAGTGTGCGGGCGCGGATCGTGCGGCCCGCCGGTGCCGAGGGCGTCCTGCCGGTGGTGCTCTACATCCACGGCGCGGGCTGGGTGTTCGGCAACGCGCACACCCACGACCGCCTGGTGCGCGAACTGGCCGTCGGCGCGAACGCCGCCGTGGTCTTCCCCGAGTACGACCTCTCCCCCGAGGCCCGCTACCCGGTCGCCATCGAGCAGAACTACACGGTCGCCAGGTGGGTCGTCGAGCAGGGCGCCTCCAAGGACCTGGACGGCACCCGGCTGGCCGTCGCCGGGGACTCGGTCGGCGGCAACATGACCGCCGCGCTGACCCTGATGGCCAAGCAGCGCGGTGACGTGCCGCTGGTCCAGCAGGTGCTGTTCTACCCGGTGACGGACGCGAGCTTCGACACCGCCTCCTACCACCAGTTCGCGACCGGCTACTTCCTGCGCCGCGACGGCATGCAGTGGTTCTGGGACCAGTACACGGCCGACGAGGCCGAGCGCGCCCAGATCACCGCCTCCCCGCTGCGGGCGGGCGTCGAGCAGCTCAGGGACCTGCCCCCGGCCCTGGTGATCACCGGCGAGGCGGACGTCCTGCGCGACGAGGGCGAGGCGTACGCCAACAAGCTGCGCGAGGCGGGCGTGGCCGTGACCGCCGTGCGTTTCCAGGGCGTCATCCACGACTTCGTCATGCTCGACGCCCTGCGCGGCACACACGCCGCGCAGGCCGCGATCACCCTGGCCACGGGCACGCTGCGCACGGCCCTGCACGGCGGCTGAGCCACCCGGCGACCGGCCCGCCACAGGCCGGTCGCCGTCCGGTCGTCAGCTCTCGTCGGCGGTCAGCTCTCGTCGGCGGTCAGCGTCAGCGAGATGCTGTTGATGCAGTACCGCTGGTCGGTCGGGGTGGCGTACCCCTCGCCCTCGAAGACGTGCCCGAGGTGCGAGCCGCACCGGGCGCAGCGCACCTCGGTGCGGACCATGCCGTGCGACCGGTCGGACAGCAGCTCCACCGCGTCGGTGTCCTTCGGGTCGTAGAAGGACGGCCAGCCGCAGTGCGACTCGAACTTCGTGTCGGAGGTGAAGAGTTCGGCACCGCAGGCGCGACAGGAGTAGACGCCCTTGGTCTTGGTGTCGGTGTACTCACCGACGAACGCGGGCTCCGTGCCGGCCTGCCGGAGCACGGCGTACTCGGCCGGTGTCAGCTCCGCGCGCCACTGCTCGTCCGGCTTCTCGACGTCGTACGACATGCGTCTCAGCCCCTCATTCGGAGAGTCGGTCCAGGATCTGCGGGCCCAGGTCCGTCACGTCACCCGCGCCCATGGTGAGAACGAGATCACCGGGCTTCGCCATTCCCGCGATCGTGCCGGGCACCTCCGCCTTGTCGTGCAGGGCCGTCACGTCCGCGCCCGCGCTCCGCGCCGCCGCGATGATCAGTTCGCTGGTGACTCCGGGGATCGGGTCCTCACGGGCCGGGTAGATGTCGAGGACGACCGAGGCGTCCGCGAGCGCCAGGGACTGCCCCATCTCGGTGCCCAGCTCCTGGGTGCGGGAGAACAGGTGCGGCTGGAAGACCACCAGGATCCGCGCGTCCCCGGCGGCCGACCGCATGGCCTCCAGGTCGGCGGTCATCTCGGTGGGGTGGTGGGCGTAGGAGTCGATCACCTGGACGCCCCGCGCCTCGCCCTTGAGCTGCAGGCGCCGCTTCACCCCGGTGTACGCCGCCAGCGCGGGCGCCAGTTCGGCCGCCGGCACCCCGAGGGCGACGCCCGCGGCCAGCGCGGCCACGGCGTTGTGCGCGTAGTGCCGTCCCGGCACGGACACGGCGAAGGTGATCTCCTGCCCGTCCAGCAGGACCGTGACCTCGCTCTTCAGGCCCTGTGCGACGACCGACAGCACCCGCACGTCGGCGTCCTCGCGCTCGCCGTACGTCACGACGCGCACCCCGGACAGCCGGGAGGTCAGCTCCCGCGCGCCCTCGTGGTCGGCGGAGATCACCAGGGTGCCGCCGGGCACGATCCGGCCCGCGAACGTCTCGAAGGACGCGTAGATCTCGTCCATGGAGGCGTAGTTGGCGTGGTGGTCCAGCTCGACGTTGAGGACGATCGCGACCTCGGGGGCGTACTTGTGGAAGCTCCGGTCGCTCTCGTCCGCCTCGGCGACGAAGATCTCCCCGTCCCCGTGCAGCGCGTTGGACCCGGGCACGTCGAGGTCGCCGCCGATGGCGTACGACGGCTTCAGTCCCAGCTCGCCCAGCGAGACCGCCAGCATGGACGTCGTGGTGGTCTTGCCGTGCGTCCCGGCCACGGCGATCGGCCGCAGACCGTCCATCAGCCGGGCGAGCGCGTCCGACCGGTGGACCACGGGGATCCCCAGCTCGGCGGCGCGGGCCAGCTCGGGGTTGTCGGCCCGGATCGCCGACGACACGACGACGCAGGTGGCGTCGTCCGCGAGGTGGCCCGCCGCGTGCCCGATGTGCACGGTCGCCCCGAGCGCCCGCAGCGCCTCGGCCGTCTCCGACTCCTTGGCGTCGCTGCCGGCGACCTTCGCCCCGCGCTGCGCCAGGATCTTGGCGATCCCGGACATCCCGGCCCCACCGATCCCGATGAAGTGCGGCCGATCCATGGCGGAAGGCAGTCCGGGTGCCATGTCTGTTCTCCAAGCGACGGTACGAAGACGATCCGCGCCCCACAGCAGGCGCGCCCCCACCCTAGCCACACACCTCGGCGCCCATGTAGCCGTGGCCGGGGGCCGCGCCCTCCGGGGGCGCGCCTCGTCTACGCCCGGCTGTGCGAGAACAGCTTCAGCACCGGCACCCCGACCTTGTGCCGCGCCCGGGAGGCCCAGTCCCGGTGGAAGAACTCCTCCACGTAGTGGGGATCGGTGAGCACCAGCACCTCATCGGCCCCCACCTCCTCCACCAGCGACTTCAGCGCGTCCAGCGGGTGGTCCTCGATCAGCCGGCCCTCGGCCTCGCTCCCGGCAGCCCGCAACGCCTGCAACGACACCTCCAGGGCCCGCTCCCCGGCGTCGAGCGCCTGCTCCCCCTCCGGCGTCTCCCCTTCACGGGCCGCCTCGTCCAGTTCGCCGAGGGCGAGGTCGTCGATGGCTCGCAGCAGCCGGTCGGCCTGATTGCCCCGGGGCTGGAGCAGCACATGGAAGAAGGCCCGCTCGTCGCCGTGCAGGTTCGTGACGAACTCCACGTCCGCCGACGTCAGAGCCTTCTCGATCATCAATACGCTGGTGAACGACACCACAGGCGCCCTTCTCGTCGGAGGGCCCCGCGGGCCCTCACTCCTCAGGGTTCTAGTGTGCCCGGCGAACGCTGAACGGAACGGAAGATTCCGCCCGCTTTCACGTACGACGGTAACGACCGAACAGGAACCCGCCCTCCTCCAGCAGCGAGGCGAGCGCGAAGCGCTTGGGCACCTGCACGGAGGGTCCTCCGGCGATCCGCTGGGCGTCCCCGGCCGTGAGCATCGGCGACACGGTCAGACACAGTTCGTCGAGGACGTCGGAGGCGATCAGCTGCCCCAGCAGCCGGGGCCCGCCCTCGCCGAGCAGGCGGGTCAGCCCCAGGCCCGCGAGGGCCCGTACGGCGCGCGCGGGGTCGACCCCCGCGCCGTCGCCGGCGACCAGGACCCGGACACCGGCCTTCTCGGCGGCCGCCACCCGGTCGGAGGGCGCGGCGGCACCGGTCAGCAGGAGGGTGGGGACGGAGGACGAGGCGAACAGCGGCAGCGAGAAGTCCAGGTCCAGACTCGCGCTCACCACGGCGACGGCCGGCGCGGGCGTCTGCCCGGCCGCCCGGCGCGCCTCGGCGAACGCCTCGCGCGCCCGGGCCGGGCGGTACCCCTCCTGGCGTACGGTCTCCGCGCCGACGACCACCACGTCCGCGAGCCCCCGCAGGGTGCCGAAGATCCGCATGTCGGCGTCGCTGGAGATCGGCTGCGAGCGGCCGTCGTGCTGGGCGGCGCCGTCGAGCGTGGACACCATGTTGACGCGCAGCCACGGCTCCCGGCCGCCCGGCGCCGCCGCGGGATAGGCGTACGCGGCGGCCAGCTCGGCGAGGCTCCACTCCCGGTCGGCGGAGCCGGGCGTCCGTACCGCGGCCGCCTCCGCACCGCCGGCCGCGCCGGGTGCCGGGGCCACTGTCTCTTCGGTCACAGGGAACAGGCGTCGCATGTCCTGCAGTCTGGCACGACCCTTAGACTCGGTAACCGTGTCGTCGTCCTCAGCCACCGTGTCCGGAATCGGCCCGATACCCGAAGCGGGCCCCTCGTCCCTGTGCACCCGCGAGCCCCATGTCCCCGCGGACCGGCTCGTCGCCGAGATGGTGCCGCCGCCCCGCTTCGACGCGGTGCGCTTCGACACGTACCTCCCGGACCCGAACCAGCCCAGCCAGACCGAGGCCGTCCGCGTCCTGAGCGGTTTCGCGGCGGGCCTCGGCGGGGCGCACGCGACCGGCGCGGGCAGGCGCGGCCTCCTCGGCTCCCTCGGCTTCGGCAGGGCGAAGGCCCCCAAGGTCCCGGCGGGCCCGCGCGGTGCCTACCTGGACGGCGGTTACGGCGTCGGCAAGACCCACCTCCTCGCCTCCCTGTGGCACGCCACCCCGGCCGAGCCCTCGCTCAAGGCCTTCGGCACCTTCGTGGAGCTGACGAACCTGGTCGGCGCCCTCGGTTTCCAGAAGACGGTCCAGACGCTCTCGGGGCACCGCCTGCTGTGCATCGACGAGTTCGAGCTGGACGACCCGGGCGACACCGTCCTGGTCTCGACCCTGCTCGGCAAGCTGGTCGACGCGGGCGTGGCCCTGGCCGCCACCTCGAACACGCTGCCGGGCAAGCTCGGCGAGGGCCGGTTCGCGTCGGTCGACTTCCTGCGCGAGATCCAGGGCCTGTCGGCCCACTTCCGCTCGCTGCGCATCGACGGCGAGGACTACCGCCACCGCGGTCTGCCCGAGGCCCCGGCGCCGTACTCCGACGAGGAGGTCACCAAGGCGGCGTACGCCACCGAGGGCGCCTCGCTCGACGACTTCCCGCATCTGCTGGACCACCTCGCGCGTGTCCACCCGAGCCGGTACGGCGCGCTCACGGACGGTCTGAAAGCGGTCTGCCTGACCGACGTCCAGCCGGTCCCGGACCAGTCGACGGCCCTGCGGCTCGTGGTGCTCGCCGACCGGCTGTACGACCGCGAGGTGCCCGTGCTCGCCTCCGGGCTCCCCTTCGACCGGCTGTTCAGCGAGGAGATGCTGAACGGCGGCTACCGCAAGAAGTACTTCCGCGCCATCTCGCGCCTCACCGCCCTCGCGCGCGACGCGAAGCGACTCGTGGAGCACTGATCCCACCAGCAGCGATCACGTACCGCCCCTGACGAACTCCCCCAGGTCAAGGGTCGATTTCGGCCAACCCGCCCACGCTTTTCAGGCTCTCTTCAGCTCGCAACGTTAAGTTAACCCTGCAAACAACTTTGCAGGGTTAACGTGTTTCTTGACCAGTGATTGACCAACGGTTGACCAACTCGGGCACCTGTGGACGCGTGGAAGACAGCGAGAACTGCCAGGGAGGAGGCCCCTTTTGCGTGGTACGACGACCCGGACCGCTCTGTCGGCCCTAGCCGCCGTCCTGCTCACCCTCACGTTCTTCGCTCCCGCGGCTTCCTTCGCAGCCGCGCACACACCGGGTCATGTCAAGGCCAAAGCCGAGCCCGGAAACACTCCCACCGCGAAGCCGGTGCGTGACAAGGCGGCCACCCACCGCACATGCGCACCCGTTCAGGACCCGACCGGTCCGCTCCGCACCCGCGACCGGCATCGCGCGGCACCGCACACCGTTCCCGGTCCCCCCGCGCGTCCGTCGCGGGAGGAGGACCCGACGGCCACGAGCCGGTCCGAACCTCCCTCGCCCCGGCACCCCCGGGCGGCGAGATCCCGTACGGCCCCCACCCCGGCCGCTCTCCAGGTCTTCCGCTGCTGAGCCACGTCAGCCCGTTCCCCCCACACCTTGCCGTGCGAGCCCGACGCGCCGCCGAGGCGCGCCAGGAGGAGTCACCCCATCATGCAGCCCCTCATCGACAACGCCCGTACCTTCGGACAGCGCCCTGAGGAGTTCGCCAGGCTGGCCGAAGGCCAGTCCCCCGAGGTCCTGTTCATCACCTGCTCCGATTCGCGGGTCGTCCCGGCCCTGATCACGGGCGCCCGCCCCGGCGAGCTCTTCGAGCTGCGCACCGCCGGCAACATCGTCCCCCCGTACGCCCCCGAGCGCCCCACCGGCGAGACGGCCACCATCGAGTACGCCGTGGAGGTCCTCGGCGTCACCGACATCGTGGTCTGCGGGCACTCGCACTGCGGGGCCGTCGGCGCCCTGGTGCGCGGCGACGACCTGGACGCCGTACCGGCCGTCCGGGACTGGCTGACCCACGCCACCCCGCGCCCCGAGGGGGCCGTCGAGGACCCGGCCGTCGCCGACGGTGTGCAGAACCACGTCCTCAGCCAGCTGCTGCGCCTGCGGTCCTACCCGTGCGTGGAGAAGCGTCTCGCCGACGGCCGGCTGCGGCTGCGCGGCTGGTACTACGAGGTCCACACCGGTGCGGTGCGCGAACACCGCGCGGACACCGACCGGTTCGAGACCCTGTGAGCGAGGGCCAGGTGTCCGAGACGACCGACCAGACCTCCGAGAGCTCCAGGACCTCCATGTCTTCCGCATCCTCCCCGTCCCCCCTCATATCCCGGTTCCCCCATCTGCGACAGGACCTCGGCGCCTCGCTCGTCGTGTTCCTGGTCGCCCTCCCGCTGTGCGTGGGCGTCGCCGTCGCCTCCGGTGTCCCGGCCGAACTCGGCCTGGTCACCGGCATCGTGGGCGGACTCGTCGCCGGTCTGATGCCCGGCAGCAGCCTCCAGGTCTCCGGCCCGGCGGCCGGGCTGACCGTGCTGGTCTTCGAGGCGGTACGCCAGTTCGGGCTGCCCGCCCTCGGCGTGATCGTGCTCGCCGCCGGTCTGCTCCAGCTCGCCATGGGCGCGCTGAAGCTGGGCCGCTGGTTCCGCGCGATCTCCGTCTCCGTGGTCGAGGGCATGCTCGCCGGCATCGGCCTCGTGATCATCGCGGGCCAGCTCTACGCGGCGGCCGGGCTGAAGGCTCCCGCCTCCGGCATCGACAAGCTCGCGGGTCTGCCCGGAGCCTTCGTCGAGGCGCTGGGCAGCACCGCCGCGCTCGCCTCGCTGGCGATCGGCGCGGGCACCGTCGCCGTGATGGTGCTGTGGAAGCGGCTGCCGAAGAAGGCCCAGCTGGTCCCCGGCGCCCTCGCCGCGGTCCTGCTGGCCACGCTCGCCTCCCTGGCCTTCGACCTGCCGGTGGCGAACGTCGAGGTGAAGGGGCTGCTGGACGCCATCCAGCCCCCGGGCCTCGACGCCTTCGGCGAGCTGGCGGACGTGGCGATCCTCGGCACGATCCTCGCCTTCACCCTCATCGCCTCCGCCGAGAGCCTGTTCAGCGCGGCGGCCGTGGACCGGATGCACCACGGTCCGCGCACCGAGTACGACAAGGAGCTGATGGCCCAGGGCGCGGGCAACACCGTGTGCGGGCTGCTGGGCGCGCTGCCGATGACGGCCGTGATCGTACGCAGCTCCGCCAATCTCCAGGCCGGTGCGCGGACCAAGGCGTCCCGGGTCCTGCACGGTGTCTGGCTGCTGCTCTTCGCGGCCCTGCTGCCGGGCGCCCTCGCCCTGATCCCGCTGCCCGCCCTGGCCGGCATCCTGGTCCACGCGGGCTTCAAGCTGATCCCGTTCCGCGGGGTCGTCTCCCTGTGGCGCACCCACCGGGGCGAGGCGCTGATCCTGGTGGCCACGGCGGTGGCGATCGTCGCGGTCAACATGTTCGAGGGCGTGCTGATCGGTCTGGCCCTCTCCGTGGCCAAGACCGCCTGGGAGGCCTCGCACATCAAGCTGGAGATCATCGACAAGGGCGCGGGTCCCGTCCAGGCGTACCTCTCCGGCAACGCGACCTTCCTGCGCCTGCCGAAGATCCTCGACAACCTGGAGTCCCTGCCCCAGGACCGTCCGGTGGAGCTGCACCTCACCGGTCTGCACCACCTCGACCACGCCTGCCGCACGGCCCTGGAGAACTGGGCCTCCCGCCACAGCGCGACCGGTACGGAGCCGGTGCGCATGACGGTGCCGGACCAGGAGAAGGCGACGTCAGCACCGTCCTGACCTGCAGCACCCCGTGTCGCCCCAGCTCGCCCTTCCACGGGCATTCGTACCGCTGGGGCGGCACGCCGTGGGCGCGGGCGGCCCTCTGTGAACGCGGGCATTCGCCTACGTCCTCACCCGCGACATATCGTGGTATTCCCATGGACATGGGACGGCTCAAGGGGGTCGTCATGCTAGAAGAACTGCTCGTGGCCGCCGCGGCGGTCGCCTCCGCCGGCGCCGTGTACGTCGTGGCCGCCGCCCGGGTCGTCAAGCAGTACGAGCGGGGCGTGGTCTTCCGGCTGGGCCGCCTGCGCGGTACCCCGAGGACCCCCGGATTCACCATGGTCGTCCCCGGCGTCGACCGCATCCGCAAGGTCAACATGCAGATCGTGACGATGCCCGTGCCCGCCCAGGAGGGCATCACCCGCGACAACGTCACGGTCCGTGTCGACGCGGTGGTCTACTTCCAGGTCGTCGACGCGGCGAACGCGGTCGTCCAGGTCGAGGACTACCGCTTCGCCGTCTCCCAGATGGCCCAGACCTCCCTGCGGTCGATCATCGGCAAGAGCGACCTCGACGACCTGCTCTCCAACCGGGAGAAGCTCAACCAGGGCCTGGAGCTGATGATCGACAGCCCGGCCGTGGAGTGGGGGGTCACCATCGACCGCGTGGAGATCAAGGACGTCTCCCTCCCCGACACCATGAAGCGCTCGATGGCCCGCCAGGCCGAGGCCGACCGTGAACGCCGGGCCCGCATCATCAACGCGGACGCGGAGCTGCAGGCGTCCAGGAAGCTCGCGGAGGCCGCGCAGCAGATGTCCGAGCAGCCCGCCGCCCTCCAACTCCGCCTGCTGCAGACGGTGGTGGCGGTCGCGGCGGAGAAGAACTCCACCCTCGTCCTGCCCTTCCCGGTGGAACTGCTCCGCTTCCTGGAACGAGCCCAGGCAGGCCCCCCGCCGGAGCCGCCCCAGCCGCCCCGGGCGCCCTCCCCGCCCCCCGTGTCCCCGCCCCCGCCGACCGAGTGACACGGGACCGACTCCTCCGCTTCCCTCTACGCGCGTGGTTCACGTGGCCGTGACCGCGTGATACACACATGCGGGTCACATCCTGTCCGCCAACAGGAAGGTCCCCCCATGTCAGTGACCCGCCGTCAGGCCCTCGCCCGTTCCGGCGCGGGCATCGCGGGCATCGCGTTCACCGGAGCCCTCTCCGAACTCTTCGCGGGCTCCGCAGCCGCACAGAGCGACCTCGGCCACTCCGGCTACGGCCCCCTGGTTCCCGACCCGAACGGCCTGCTCGACCTGCCGAAAGGTTTCCGCTATCAGGTCCTCTCCCGCGAGGGCGACGCCCTGCGCTCCGGCGAGGGTCTGGTCCCCAGCAACCACGACGGCATGTCCGCCTTCCCCGGCAGACACGGGCGGGTCCACCTCGTCCGCAACCACGAGAACCGGCACACCGGCCGCATCCCGGTCCCCACGGTCGAGGGCCTGACCTACGACCCGATGGGCAAGGGCGGCTGTACGTCCCTGACGCTCGACGCCCGCGGCAAGGTCCTCGCGGAGGGCGTCGCCATCGCCGGCACGGCCGTCAACTGCGCGGGCGGACCCACCCCTTGGGGCACCTGGCTGACCTGCGAGGAGACCGAGGACAGGGCCGGCACCAACGGCTACACCAAGGACCACGGCTTCATCTTCGAGGTGGACGCGGCCGACCCGCGCCGCTCGGGTGCCGTGCCCCTGACCGCGATGGGCCGCTTCCAGCACGAGGCCATCGCCGTCGACCCCAAGCGGGGTGTGGTCTACGAGACGGAGGACGCCTTCCAGCGCCCCTTCGGCCTCTTCTACCGCTTCCTCCCCGAGAAGCCCAAGGGCGGCCTCGGTTCACTCCGTGCGGGCGGCCGGCTCCAGGCGATGCGGGTGCCCGGCGTACCGGACCTGTCCCCCATCCAGGACCCCGGGGCCTGCTTCGAGGGCATCGAGTGGGTCGACGTCCCCGACCCCCTGGCCACGACGACGGCCATCCGCCACCAGGACTTCGGCCCCAAGGGCATCACCCACGCGCAGAAGCTCGAAGGCTGCTACTGGGGCGGGCGCTGCGTGTACTTCGTCTCCTCCTTCGCCCGCAGCGCGGACGGCTCGGCCGCCGACCACTACGGCCAGATCTGGCGCTACGACCCCGACCACCGCACCCTCACCCTGGTGATCGCCTTCGGCCCCGACACCGACCTCCAGCTCCCCGGCGAGTCCCCCGACAACATCTGCCTCGCCCCCTCCGGCGGCCTCATGGTCTGCGAGGACGGCAACGGCGCCCAGCACGTCTACGGGGTCACCCGCCACGGCGAGGTCTACGCCATGGCCCGCAACGCCCAGAACATCGGCACCCCGGAAGAGCCCGAATGGGGCGAGTTCGCGGGCGTCACGTTCTCCCCCGACGGCCGGACGATGTACGTCAACTGCTACACCCCGGGAACGACGTTCGCGGTGACGGGGCCCTGGCGCCGCACCTGACCGGAGCCGAGCGGGGTCGATGAGGACACGCATGTACGGCACGTCGCCGTACATGCGTGTGTGTGTTGTTGTGTTCGATGGACAGCACGCTTGACGTGCTCCCTGGCCTAAAGTCCAGGGATTCCGGCCCGGGTCGTCTGCCCCTTCCGGAGACTTCCTGCTTCACCGCGCTGTGCGGGCACGGGTGCCCGTCTTACCGGCGCTCCACAGGCGTTTAGCGTCTCCGCCCGTCCGGCGGCGACGATGCGGCGTCCTTCGAAGAGGACGTTGCGGGCTGCGTTGTGGTCGCGGTCGAGCACGGTGCCACAGCCCCTGCACGTCCACTCCCGGACGTCCAGGGGTTTGGGACCGTCCCGGAATCCACAGGCCGAGCAGACCTGAGAGGACGGGAAAGCGCGGTCCACCTTGGCGAAGGTGCGGCCGTGCAGAGCTGCCTTGTACTCCAGCATGCCGACGAACGCGGACCATCCCGCGTCGTGCACGGACTTCGCGAGCCGAGTGCGGCCGAGGCCGGACACCGCGAGGTCTTCCACGTACACCGCTTGGTTGTCGCGAATGATCTGTGTGGATGCCTTGTGGTGCCAGTCCCGACGCCGGTCGGCCACCTTGGCGTGCTGGCGTGCGACCTTGATGCGGGCCTTGGCCCGGTTCTTCGATCCCTTGGTCTTACGGGACAGCTCCCGCTGGAGACACTTGAGTTTCTTCTCCGCCCGGCGCAGGAAGCGCGGGCTGTCGATCTTCCTGCCATCGGACAGGACGGCGAAGGCGGACAGGCCGAGGTCGATACCGGCATCGGTCTCCAGCTCGGGCAGGCTGTCCGGCTCGGTGTCCACCACGAAGCTGAGGAAGTACCGGCCGCAGCTGTCCTTGGTGACGGTCAGGGACGTGGGTGCGGCCGGCAGGCGGCGGGACCACTTGACCTTGAGGTTGCCGACCTTGGCCACGTACACCGTGCCGTTGCCCTGGAGGGAGAAGGCGTTGGCGTTGAGGCGGACCGACTGACGGGTGTCCTTCTTCGTTTTGTAGCGGGGAGGGCCGACCTTGCGGCCCTGCCGCTTGCCCTTGAGGCTGTCGAAGAAGTTCTTGTAGGCGGTGTCCAGGTCCCGCAGGGACTGTTGCAGTACGACCGCTGAGACGTCGGCGAGCCAGGCGCGTTCCTCGGTGCGCTTGGCCTGGGTGATCCGAAGCCGGGACAGCTCGGCCGACTTCACATACGGCAGCCCTGCCGCGTGCGCTTCCTTGCGGTCGCGCAGGCAGTCGTTCCACACCACGCGGGCGCACCCGAACGCACTTGCCAGCGCGCAGCGCTGGGCGGCATCCGGGTAGGCCCGGTAGTTGTAGCGGAGCTGCATAACCAAGACGCTACTAACGATTGCCCTCATGGATGGACAGAACGACTAAAGACGGGGCAGACACGTTCTTTCGGCAATGCATGTGCACTTGGTCTTCGTGACGAAGTACCGGCGTGGGGTGTTCAACGACGAGACAGTGACACGCAGCGAAGAGATCATGCGTGAGATCTGCGAGGACTTCGAGGCGGAGTTGAAGGAGTTCAACGGCGAACGCGATCACGTCCACCTGCTGGTGCACTATCCGCCGAAGGTCGCCGCCTCCAAGCTGGTCAACAGCCTCAAAGGCGTCTCTGCCCGCCGGATACGGCAGGAGTTCACCGGCCGGATCAACCGCGCCATGATGCATGAACACCATTGGTCGCCCTCATGCAGTCTTGAGGTGCATTCGTCCCCGGCGTGCACGCCGGGGCTTTCTGCAGAAGTCCCGGTAACCGTTCGTCACTCTGCGCGAGTTGATCGTGGGGAGACCCGGCGCATCTGGAGGTGGCCGAGCATGAGCGTCGACTGGGAACCCGACCCGTCCGACAGTCTGAGACGTTCGGGGCGTTCGTGCAGGCACTGCGGGAGCATCACGGGCACACGAGGGAACAATTCGCGCCGCTGGTGCGGTTCAGCGTCCATACGGTCGCCTCGATCGAGCTGGGGCGGCGGATGGCGGACGAGGTGTTCGTCGAGCGGGCGGACGAAGTGCTGGGCGGGACGGGGGCGTTGCGGAGGGCGGGCAAGCATCTGTCGCGCCAGCCGGGGCTGGCCTCGTGGTTCCGGAAGTGGGCGCGGCTGGAGGGCCAGGCGGTCAGTCTGAGTACGTACGAGTGCCGGTTGGTGCCGGGACTGTTGCAGTCGGAGCCGTATGTGCGGGCGGTGTTCGGGGAGAGCATCCCGCCCCGGACCGACGAACAACTCGAAGCCCAGGTGACCGCCCGCATGGAACGACAGCGGCTGTTCCGGGAACTGCCCCACACCTCGTTCAGCTTCATCATCGAAGAGGCCTTCCTGCGTCGGGAGTTGGGGGGCCCGGAGGTGACACGCGGGATGCTTGACCATCTGCTGGAGCGCATCCGGCTGCGGAACGTCGTCGTTCAGGTCATGCCGCTGAACAGCAGGCATCACGCCTGTCTCGATGGGCCTCTACGACTCCTTGAGCTGCCGGACGGACGACGCCACGCCTACGCGGAAGGACAGAAGAGCGGTCGCCTGATCTCCGACGTGAAAGAGGTCGGTGTGCTCTGTCAGCGGTATGCGACACTGCGCTCGCAGGCCCTCAGCCCGGCTAACTCCGAGGGCTTGTTGGAGCGAATGCGAGGAGCGCAATGAGCAGGTCGGAACTCGCCTGGTTCAAGAGCAGCTACAGCGGGACGCAGGGCGACAGCTGCGTCGAGATCGCCCTCCACTGGCGAAAGTCGACGTACAGCGGCACCGAGGGCGACGACTGCGTAGAAGTCGCCACCCTTCCCTCCGCCGTCCACGTGCGTGACTCCAAGGTCCCCGGCAGCCCGGAGCTGGTTCTGTCGACCGCCGCAGGGGAGCCCTTCGTCGCCCAGGCGGGTGACTTCGTGCCGGACTCCCTGTCGTTCGGCGGCTGAACCGACAGTCGGACGACCTCATCGCCGTACGTTCGTACGGTGATCAGTCCTGTACGAAGAATCACCGCGCTCTGTGCGGTCGGCGTGCTCGGCGCCGCCCTCGCCGCCTGTGGCACCCCGCAGGCCTCGACACGCATCGTCACCGCCACCGCCAGCCCCTCGGCGGCCACGGCGTCCCGGCCGCCCACGCTCGCGCCGGGCCCGGCCGGGCTGACCCCGGTGTTCGAGCACGGCCCGCGGACGACGGCGGACAAGACCGTCGCGCTCACCTTCGACGCCGACATGACCGCGGACCAAGGGGACCGGGCCGCCGCCGGTGAGCGGTTCGACAATCCCGAGCTGATCGCGGCGCTGCGCCGGCTGAAGGTTCCGGCCACGCTGTTCATGACGGGGCGGTGGGTCGAGGAGTACCCGATCCAGGCGCGGTCCATCGGACGGGACCCCCTGTTCGAGGTGGCGAACCGCTCGTACAGCCATCACGCCTTCACCGAGGACTGCCACGGCCTGCCGACCATGGCGCCGGGACGCATGCGGGCCGACCTGGAGCGCGCCTACCGCGTGTTCCGGGAGGCGGGCGTGACGGAGCCGATGCCGTACTTCCGGTTCCCCGGCGGCTGCTACGACAGCCGCGCGCTGCGCAGTCTCAGCGCGTCCGGGGTGACGGCCGTGCAGTGGGACGTGGTGAGCGGGGACGCGTTCGCGACGGACGCGGACGACGTGGTGCGGCAGGTGCTGGACGGGGTGCGGCCGGGGTCGGTCGTGGTCATGCACTGCACGCGCAGTGCCGCCCCGGTCACGGAGAAGGCCGTACGGAGGATCGTGCCGGTGCTCCGGGCCCGCGGCTACCGGTTCGTGAAGGTGTCCGACCTGGTCGGCACGGCGGCGACGGAGACGGCCGCGGCGGCCGTCGCGCGCTGAGGGGACGCCCGCCCGGCCGTTCTACGCTGGACGGATGAGTGACTACCGGGGAGCTGAAGAGACGATCGCGGCTCAGGGGTCCGCCCCTGCCGCGGACGGGGCGGAGCCCTTCGCCGAGTGCGTCCTGTGCCGGAAGCCCACCGAGTACCCGGAGTCCCACAGGGGGATCGCGCTGTGCCCGGTGTGCGAGTGGCGGGAGGCCGAGCGGGCGGCCTGTTCAGGCTGAGCGGCGGGTCGTCAGGGCGCACGCCACGGCGGTCGCGGCCGCCGTGAGCAGACCGGCCGCGACCAGCGGCAGGACGGGGACCGGGACGGCCGCCCGCCGCGAGCCGTCGACCAGGGCGGTGACCGCGATCCGGGCCGGGGAACCGGCCACGACCAGGGCCAGCAACGCCCCCAGCAGCAGGGAAGGCACGGACCGGCCCGGCGAGCGGAGCAGGGGCCAGTTCGTGAGCGCGCCGACGGCCGTGCCGAGGAGGGCGCAGGCCAGCGCGGCCAGCAGGCCGGCGCCCGCCGCGGGAAGCGACTCGACGCGGGTCTGGTGGTCCGTGCTCGTGGGCGCGCTGATGAGCGCGACGAGGACCGTGGCCGCCGTCCCGAGGAGCGCGGCCGCCGAGAACGCCACCAGCACACAGGCCAGGTGCGCGCGGCCGGGTCCGGCCGCGGCACCCGTGCAACTGCGGGCCGCGGGCGGCTCGTTGGTGACGCAGATCCGCATCAGCCAGGCGGCGACGGGCAGCAGCGCGGCGGCCGTGTAGCCGAGCGAGTCGAGCACCGGCTGCCCCTTCTGCACCCCGATGGCGAGGAACGCCGCGTACAGGATGACGGGCGGGAGCCAGCGCTGGGAGCGGACGAGGAGGGCCGCCTGGTAGCGGAGGAGGGCGTTCATCAGGCGCGTTCGCCTTCCAGTGCGGGTTCCGGTGCGGGGTCGGGTGCGGCCGGGGGCGCGGGTGCCTGGCCCACGCTCACCACGTGCCAGGGCGGGCGGGCCTCCAGCAGCGCCCTGAGCAGCGCGTCCGAGGCCGCCGCCGGGACGGTGAACCGGTGGGTCCCCGCGCCGCCCTCCTCGACCGTCGTCGCCAACTTCGCGATCTGCTCAGGTACTTGGTGCCCTGAGGCGCCGCTTCCCTCGACGACGACAGCGGCAGCGGCAGCGGCAGCGGCAGCGCGGGTGTCCTCCGCACCCGTCCCCGTCTCGTTCCCCTCCCGGAGCGCGAGCGCGCCCCCGACCACCGCGTAGACCGCGTCCGGCGCCCCCGCGAGCCGCCCCGGATCGTGGTCCACGAACACCACCGCGGCCCCGGCGGCGGTCCGCTCGACGACCACGCGCTCCAGCTCCTCCCGGGCGTCGGCGTCCAGCCCGGTCCACGCCTCGTCGAGGACGAGCAACTCCGGCGCGGCGAGCAGGGCCTGCGCCACGGCGACCTTCTGGCTGCTGCCCTTGGACAGCTCCTCCATCGGCGTCCGGGCGTACTCGGCCGCTCCGAAGCGCTCCAGCCACTCGGTGGCGGCGCGGGCCGCGGCCGGGCGGTCGAGGCCGTGGACGGCACCGAGGTGGGTGAGGTACTCGGCGGCGGTGAACGGCAGCGCGGCGGGGAAGCGTTCGGGGACGTACGCCGTGCGCGGGCGCCCCGTGGCCCGGCCCACCGTGGGCGCGTCGAGTCCGGCGAGGACGCGGAGCAGCGTCGACTTGCCGGTGCCGTTCGCACCCTCGACCCGGGTCAGCGTGCCGGGGGCGATCTCCAGGTCGACATCGCGCAGCACCCAGGGGCCACGGAATCCGTAGCGGCGGCCGACACCTTCCAGCCTCAGCAGTAACTCACGTTCCATGGCCCCATCCTCGTACAGACGGGCGAGTGCGGGTCGGGGGAGGGCCCCTTTTCGCCTGGCAGACTGGGCGGGTGACCACGAGCGACCCGACCCCCGACCCCGCCCCCGCTGCCTCCTCCGCTGCCGCCCAGGACAGTCCCTTCCGGGACGAGCGGACCTCGCGCGACGAGGGGCCGCAGTTCGTTCTGCCCCTGGTCGCGCGCATCGAGCGGGGGGCTCCGCCGGCGCGTACGGACGCGTTGGAGACGGCGGCGCGGGCGGTACTCGTGATGCTCGGCGACGCGCGGTCGCTCGGCGACGGAGAGTGGGCCGAGGCGATGCGCGGCTGGCAGGACGCCCGGATCCGCAAGGTGGTCCGGCGGGCGCGGGGCGCGGAGTGGCGGCGGGCCGAGGCACTGCCGGGGATCACCGTGGCGGGCAAGTCGGCGGAGGTACGCGTCTTCCCGCCGGTCCCGCTGGACGGCTGGCCCAAGGATCTGGCCCGCCTCCAGGTCTCGGGCACGGACCTCGACGACCCGGAACCGCCGGCCGGGCCCGACCCCGCCGCGCCGGTCCTCTGGCTGAACCCCGGGGTGGAGATGTCGGCGGGCAAGGCCATGGCCCAGGCCGGTCACGGCGCCCAGCTCGCCTGGTGGGACCTGGACGACCGGGCCCGCGCCGCCTGGCGGGACGCGGGCTTCCCCCTCGCGGTGCGTACCGCCGCCCCGCCCCTCTGGGAGACCCTCACCACCAGCGGCCTCCCCCTCGTCCGCGACGCCGGCTTCACCGAGGTCGCCCCCGGCTCCAGCACGGTGGTCGCGGATCACCGCCCCCTGCGCACCTGAACCCCGGGCCCGCTACCCGTCCCTGCGCCAGGGGCTGCGTCCTTCGTCTCCGGCTGCGGGCCGGCGGGGGCCGGTCACGCAGTTCCCCGCGCCCCTGAAAAGCAGGGGCTGCGCCCCGTGCTTTTCGTCCCTGAGCGGCCGTAGGCCCTCAAGGGGCGCGGGGAACTGCGCGACCAGCCCCCCACCCACCCGCAGCCGAACAGCCGACCCCTCGCCGCCCGCACCGGTCCGCACCGGCCCACACCCGCCCGCGCCCCGCTGAATCGTGTCCGCCTCCACTGGGTGTCCACAGGTCGTTCGAAGGCCGTTGAACAACTCCGCCGCCCCGCGCGTATCTTCCGGCACTGGCCACGTAACTGCCCCAACGACCAGTTGGCATCATCCGGGAGGAATCACCTTGGCGCGTTTCAACGGCTCGCTCATCGCCGGCCTGGCTCTCGTCGTCACCGTAGGCGCCCTGGCGTTTCCCGTTTGGTCCTATGCCGACCGCTCGGGCACCGCTCAGGCCAACATGGCCGCCGGCACGGTGAACACCCAGTGGGGGCCGCTGACGGCCTCCGACCGGGATCTCATCATCCGCGTACGCCTCGCGGGACTGTGGGAGCTGCCCGCCGCCGAGAAGGCGATGGCGCGGTCGAGCAGCCCGAAGGTGAAGGAGGCGGCGGACCACCTGATCGTGGGCCACAAGGACCTCGACGAGCGGGTGCGGGCGGTGGCGACCCAGCTGGGCGTCGAGCTGCCGAACGTGCCGAACGAGCAGCAGCAGGGCTTCCTCCAGCAGATGGACAACGCCACGGACGACCAGTTCGACCGGGTGTGGGCCAACCTGCTGCGCTCCGCGCACGGCAAGATCTTCCCGGCCATCGGGACGATCCGGAACCAGACCGAGAACACCCTGGTGCGCAAGCTGGCCTCGGACACCAACCAGACGGTGCTGGACCACATCACGATGCTGGAGAAGACCGGTCAGGTCGACTTCGACGCGATCGCCAACGGCACGATCTGACCCGTCCCCGGCCCCGCCCCGGGCGGAGGCCGCGGACCACCGGACACACCCGGCGGTCGTCTTCCGCACCAGCGGTCACCCCTCACCCCCAAGCAACAGTCAGACCCCAACGATCAGTTGGTTTCCTCCCGGAGGCTCTTTTGCGACGCTCGAAGGGCTCAGTCCTCGTCGCCCTGGCGATCGCCGGCACGCTCACCGCGGTCGCCTATCCCGTCTTCTACTCGTACCCCAACCGCAACGCGACGGCCGCGGCCGCGCTCACCGGTGACACGGTGACCACGCAGTGGGGGCCGCTCACCCCCGGCGACCGCGACCTGCTCATCCGCGTGCGGCTGGCGGGACTGTGGGAGCTGCCGGCCGGGCAGCAGGCCCTGGAGCGCAGCGGCAGCAAGTCCGTCAGGGAGGCCGCGGACCACCTGATCAAGGGCCACACCGACCTGGACAAGCGGTCCCGGGTCATCGCGGCCAAGCTGGGCGTCGAGCTGCCGAACCAGCCGACGGCGGAGCAGCAGGGCTTCCTGGACCAGATGACGGCCGCCAAGACCGAGGCCGACTACAACAAGGTCTGGGCGAACCTGCTGCGGACCGCCCACGGCAAGATCTTCCCGGCGATCGCCTCCGTGCGGAACTCCACCCGCAACTCGCTGATCCGCCAGCTGGCCTCCGACGCCAACCAGACCGTGCTGGACCACATCACGATCCTGGAGGCCACCGGCGAGGTCGACTTCGCGACCATCGCGCAGAACTCGGTCACCGGTACCGCGAGCCCCACCGGCCCGCCGCCGCCCGTCGCCGGCCAGGTGCCGCCGGCCGCGCCCCCGGCCGTCCCGTCCACCAACCCGGACACCCAGTCCAAGCCGTCGCCCTTCGAGTCCGCGGTGCCCACCGGCCGCCCCGACCCGGAGGAGATCAACAAGGACCAGGGCCAGCCGGCGGTCCAGTAGCGGGCGCGGCACACAGCTCGACGAAAGCTCAGCGAAAAAGCTCAGCGGAAAGCTCAAATGTTGCTCTGAAGGTCCCCTCCCAGGGGTTCGGTCCCGTGTACCGGGGCCATGACTCCGTCACACCGCAGCACAGGTCCGCCGTGAGGAGACGCACAGGGTCTGGTGAAGCCGTGGCCGATGTGACCGTGGAGGGGACGATGGAGCAGATCGCACAGTTGGGGACGGGGATCGGCTGGCGGCCGGAGATCGCCGACGCCGTCGAGCGCATGGCGGGGTCGGGCGGTGTCGACTGGGTCGAGGTCGTCGCCGAGAACGTCTGTCCCGGCCATGTGCACGAGTCGCTGCTGCGGCTGCGCGAGCGCGGGGTGACGGTGGTGCCGCACGGTGTCTCCCTGGGTCTCGGCGGCGCCGACCGCCCCGACGAGCAGCGCCTGCGCTCCCTCGCCGAGCGCGCGGAGATTCTGGGCGCCCCCCTCGTGACGGAACACATCGCGTTCGTCCGGGCCGGGGGCGCCCTCACCGCGTCCCCGCTGCTGGAGGCCGGGCACCTGCTGCCGGTGCCGCGCACCCGGGACGCCCTCGACGTGCTGTGCGAGAACGTCCGCATCGCCCAGGACGCGCTGCCCGTGCCGCTCGCGCTGGAGAACATCGCCGCCCTGATCAACTGGCCGGGCGAGGACATGACCGAGGGGCAGTTCCTCTACGACCTCGTCGACCGCACCGGCGTCCGGCTCCTCATCGACGTGGCGAACCTGCACACCAACCACGTCAACCGGGGCGAGGACCCGGCGAAGGCGCTCGACGAGCTGCCGGTCGAGGCCATCGCGTACGTCCATGTCGCGGGCGGCTTCGAGCGGGACGGCGTCTGGCACGACAGCCACGCCCACCCGGTCCCCCTGCAGGTCCTCGACGTCCTCGCCGACCTCGCCTCCCGGGTGACCCCGCCGGGCGTCCTGCTGGAGCGCGACGACAACTTCCCCGAGCCGGGCGAGCTGGAGCGGGAGCTGGCGTCCGTCCGGGGCGTGCTGGAGAAGGCCGAGGTACGCGACTCCGGGACGGCGTCCCTCGCCACCGGGACGGCATCCGCCGCCGAGGCCGAGCCTGCCGCCGAGCCCGTCGCCCGGCAGCGGCTCGCGCTCGCGCAGGCCGCGCTGCTGTCGGCGCTGGTCGCGGGGACGCCGGTGCCCGAGGGGTTCGACCGGGTGCGGCTGGGCGTCCAGGCACGGTCCCTCGCGGCCAAGCGGGCGGACGTCGTGGCGAAGGTGGCGCCGGAGCTGCCGGAGATCCTCGGCCCGTCGTACCGTCCGACGTTCGTGGCGTACGCGCAGGGCCACCCGATGACCGACGGCTACCGGCGCGACGCCCTGTCCTTCGCCGAGCACGTGCTGCTGACCGGCCGTCCCGACGACGCGGACGTCCTGCGCGAGGTGCGCCACTGGTGGCTGGAGCGCTCGGGCCCCGCCCCGCTGTCCCGGCGCCCCGCGGCCCGGCTGGCCCGCGCCACCCGCAGGGTGCTGCTGCGCCGCTGAGCCGGGGCCCCGTCCGAGTGTGCTGCGATTAACAGACCCGTGTCCCGCGCACGGGTTTACCGTCGCGTGTGACCCGTTTGCGACCGATTGGTCCAGCGAGCCGCTCACCCTGTTCGGCGGGTTTTGTCCCCTCCTCAACCGTTCCTCCGCATACGGCAGTTGGCGCGGACCGGGCAGTAACATACCGGTCCGTAGGCCGACAAGCACCCGCCGCGCATCCGCGTGCGGTGCCGCGAGCAGGAGGCGCCATGCGAACCACCAGGGGCAGGGGAGGATTCTTCAGTGGTACAGGACTCATCGTCGCCGGACTGACGGCGACGCTCGTCGCGCTGGTCTTCCCGGTCTGGTCGTACGCGGACCGCTCCGGCACCGGCGTCAGCGTCCTCAACGCGACGACCATGACGACGCGGTACGGTCCGCTGTCCGCCCTGGACCGCGACTTCATCACGAAGGTCAGGCTGGCCGGGCTGTGGGAACTGCCCGCCGGACAGCAGGCCGAGACGAAGGGCGACACGGCGGCCGTACGGACCGCCGGTGAGCACCTCATCGAGGGGCACACCTTCCTCGACGCCCGCGTCCGTGACGTCGCGGCGCGCCTGAACGTGCCCCTGCCCAACCAGCCCAGCGACCAGCAGAAGCAGTGGCTGGCCACCCTGGACGCGGCGCGGGGCGAGACCTACGACCGCGAGTTCGCCAACATCCTGCGGCTGGCGCACGGCAGGGTCTTCTCCGTGGTCGCCCAGGTCCGCGCCACCACCCGCAACTCCCTGGTCCGCGCCCTCGCCGACGACGCCAACACCACCGTCCTCGACCACATCAGGGTCCTGGAGGCCACCGGCCTCGTCGACTACGACGCGATCGCCCGCGACACCGCCTCCGCGAGCGCCCCGCCCCTGACCAGTTCCCCGGCCCCGCCGGCCGACGGGCAGGCCGGCCCCGGCTCCCCGGTCCCGGTGACCCCCTCCCCGACCCCGTCGGCCTACTCCCTGCCACCGGCCGCCAACGGGCCCTCGGACGACGGCTGAAGCACCGCACGTCACCCCGCGGCCTGGCAATTGCGGGCCGAGGGCGCGTACAAACGGGCGAGACCGGGAACCTTCCCTCAGGATTCCGGTCAACGCCTGCCGCCGCTCCGGGCGGGCCCGTAGAAACACGCCATGCTCTGGGTCCTCTTCCTCCTCCTGGCCTGGGCCGCCGCCGGCGTCTCCTGTGCCCGACTCTGCCTGACCTCGCTGCGGGCGGCCGCCGCAGCCGACGACATCCGGGCGGACCACGTCCACCACTGCCACCGGCTCACCCTGTACGAGGCGGCGTTCCTGTCGGGCGGCCCGGCGCGCGTCGCCGACCTCACCCTCGTCGCCATGGCCCGCCAGCGCCGGCTCCTCCTCGCCCACACCGGCTGGGTGACCGTCGTGGACCCCGTGGGCCGGGACGAGATGGAACGCGCCGTCATCGGCGCGACAGGCCCGGACGGACAGTCCCTGATAGCCCCCGTACGCCGGGCCGCCGCGGCCGCCGAGGCCGTCCGGCACCTCTCCGACCGGCTCGTCGCGGCCGGACTGGCCGTACCGGACGCCGCACGCACGGGCGTGGCCGACGCGGTCACCCAGGTACGGGGGGCCGCGCTCGGTGTGTGCGGCCTCGGGGCGCTGGCGCTGATGCTGCCCTCGCAGGGGTTCGCCGAGCACCGGGCGCTGGTGGCGCTGTGGTTCGCGCTGCCGCTGGTGCTGACGCTCAGCTGCCTGGTCATCGCACGGATCGAGGGGCCGCCGGGCACGCGGTGGGCGTCGCCGGAGGGCACGCGGGTGCTCAACGCGGTGCTGGGGCGGAACGGGGGCGACGTCCCGGACCTGGTCTCGGTGGCCGTCCGGGGTGTGGGGGCGGTGGGCTCTCCCGAACTGCGGGCGGCGTTCGAACAGCGGTGACACCGTAGGGGCACACGGCGGCGACACCGTCCGCCGGTGCTTTACTTTCGCCCCCTTCCGCACCAAACATCCCTGTGACGCTGTCGTGCTTCGGAGGGATTCGCCATGCGGGCTGCCGTTCTCCATGTGACCGTCGCGGCGGTGCTGCTGAGCGGTCTCCTCGCCGCTCCCCCGGCGGTCGCGGCGGACACGCTCACCGGGCCGGTGGCACGGCGGGCCGCGGACGAGGGCATCCGGTTCGGGACGTGTCCGGCGGCGGAGGGCCTGCCGGACGGGGTGCGCTGCGGGACGGTGAAGGTGCCGCTCGACTACGCGCGCCCCGACGGCAGACAGATCTCACTGACCGTCAGCCGGGTCCGGGCCAAGGGCAAGGACGCCCAGGGCAGGAAGGTGGCCCGGCAGGGCGCGCTCGTGTTCAATCCGGGCGGCCCGGGGGCCTCGGGGATGTTCTTCCCGTTGCTCGGCCTCCTCCCGGACTGGAAGCGGCTGGGCGCCGCCTACGACCTCGTCGGGTACGCCCCGCGCGGGGTCGGCCGCTCGGCGCCGCTGTCCTGCCGGGACCCGAGGACACTGCGCCGGGGGCCCTCGGCGGCGCCGACGCACCCCTCGGAGGCGTACAAGAAGGAACGCGTCGCGCGGGCCAAGGCGTTCGCGCGCGGCTGTGCCCGGCGGGGCGGGAGCGCGCTGCGGCACTACCACTCCCTCAACAACGCCCGCGACCTCGACGTCCTGCGCGCCGCTCTCGGCGAGCCGCGGCTCACCTTCGTGGGAGCGTCGTACGGCACCTACTTCGGGGCGCTGTACGCCTCCCTGTTCCCCTCCCACGTACGCCGGATGGTGTTCGACTCGGTGGTGAACCCGGACCCCGAGCAGATCTGGTACCGCAACAACCTCGACCAGTCGGCCGCGTTCGAGGGACGCTGGGCGGACTTCCGGGCCTGGACCGCCCGGCACGACGCGGTGTACGGGCTGGGCGACACCCCCGAGAAGGTGCTGCGCAGCTACGAGCGGGCGGCGGCGCGACTGGCGGCCCGGCCCGCCGGGGGCAGGGTGGGGCCGGGACAGCTGCACGGGGCGTTCCTCCAGGCCGCGTACTACGACGACCACTGGCCGCAGCGTGCCCTGGCCCTGTCCGCCTACCTGAAGGGCGATCCGAAACCGCTGGTGCAGATCGCCGGTCCGTCCCCGGAGGAGGCGGCCGTCGAGCAGGAGAACGCGAGCGCCGTCTACACGGCCGTCGAGTGCAACGACGGCCCCTGGCCCACCGAGTGGCGGGTCTGGGACCGCGACAACACGCGGCTGGCGCGCACCGCGCCCTTCGAGACGTGGGACAACGTGTGGGCGAACCTGCCGTGCGCGTACTGGACGGGTCCGCGTCAGCGGCCGCTCGACGTGCGGACCGGTCCCGGTGAGCTGCCGCCCACGCTGATCCTGGCGGCCGAGCGGGACGCGGCCGCACCGTACGAAGGGGCGATCGCCCTGCACCGGCGGCTGTGGGGGTCGGTACTGGTGACCGAGCGGGACGCCGGCAACCACGGGGTCGGCTGGGGGGCCAACCGTTGCGTCAACGGCCACCTGGAGGCGTACCTGCTGGAGGGGCGGCTGCCGGAGCGGCGCGCGGCCTGCGCACCGCGCCCGGAGCCAGCCCCCGCCCGGGGCTAGGCCAGACCCGCGACCAGTTCGGCGACCGACCTGCGGCGGCCCGTGTAGAACGGCACCTCCTCGCGGACGTGCATGCGGGCCTCGGAGGCGCGCAGGTGCCGCATGAGGTCGACGATGCGGTACAGCTCGTCGGCCTCGAAGGCGAGGATCCACTCGTAGTCGCCCAGCGAGAACGACGCGACGGTGTTGGCCCGGACGTCCGGGTAGCCGCGGGCCATCTTGCCGTGGTCGGCGAGCATGCGGCGGCGGTCCTCGTCGGGCAGCAGGTACCAGTCGTAGGAGCGCACGAAGGGGTAGACGCTGACGTAGTCGCGGGGCGTCTCGTCGGCGAGGAACGCCGGGATGTGCGAACGGTTGAACTCGGCGGGGCGGTGCAGCGCCATGTTCGACCACACCGGGGCGAGCGCGCGGCCCAGCCGGGTGCGGCGGAAGAGGTTGTACGCCTCCTGGAGCTGGTCGCTGGTCTCGGCGTGCCACCAGATCATGAGGTCGGCGTCCGCCCGCAGGCCCGACACGTCGTAGGTGCCGCGGACGGTCACGTCCTTCGCGGCGAGCTGGTCGAACAGCTCCTGGACCTCGTCGGCGTAACCGGCGCGGTCCTCCGGCAGCACGTCCTTCAGCCGGAAGACGGACCACAGGGTGTAGCGGATGACCTCGTTGAGGTCCTTGGCCAGCTTGCCCTTGTTCGGGATCCGGCCGGTCTCGGGGGTGGGGGCGACGTCGCTCATGGCTCCTATTCTCCCGCTCCGCCGTGGAGGCTCTGCACCGGGTCGGCGGTGAGATCCCGCAGCGCGCGCAGGTCGCCGTGGATCTCGTCGACGGCCGCGGTGGCGCTCGCGACGCAGGCGGGGATGCCGACACCGTCGTACGCCGCTCCGCAGACCGCGAGGCCCGGCAGCTTGCTCAGGTACTCGCGGACGCGGGTCACGCGCGCGTGGTGGCCGACCGGGTACTGGGGCAGGCCGTCGTCCCAGCGGGTGACGCGGGTCTCGACCGGGGCGGCGGTCAGGCCGGTGGCCTCGCGCAGGTCGGTCCGCGACACGTCCACGAGGTGGGCGTCGTCGTGGTCCAGGATCGCCGTCTCGCCGTACCGGCCGACCGAGGTGCGCAGGATCAGCAGGTCCGGGTTCTCCTCGGCGAGCCAGCCCCACTTGCGGGAGGAGAACGTCGACGCCTTGATCGTGCGGCCGTCGACCGGCGGCACCAGGAAGCCGCTGCCCTCGGGCAGGGTGAGTCCGGCCCGGCGGTAGGCGAGGGTGACCAGGGCCATCGAGGCGTACTCCACACCCGCCAGCTCGGCCGCGGCGCCGGGGGCCTCGGCGCGCAGGAGGGCGGCGGCGACCGGGGCGGGGACGGCCAGGACCACGGCGTCGGCGCGCAGGACACGCTCCTCCCCGCCGCCCGTACCGCCGGTGACGACACGCCAGCCGCCGGGAGCCTCCCGGCGCAGTCCGGTGACGGACGTGCGGGTACGGATCTCGGCGCCGCGGGCCCGCACCGACTCGGCCACCGCGAGCGGCAGCCGGCCGATCCCGCCCTCGATGCCCATGAACACCGGCCCGGTCTGCCCGGCGGCCGCCGCGCGCTCCTGGATGCCCCGGACGGCCTCGGTGAGGGAGGTGTGGGTCAGCGCCGCCTGGAAGAGCTGCGGCACGGCCGAACGCATCGAGATGCGGTACGCGTCGCCCGCGTAGACACCGCCGAGCAGGGGTTCCACCAGACGGTCGACGACCTCGCGGCCGAGGCGGGCCGCCACGTACTCCCCCACCGCCACGTCGTCGCCGACCTCGGTGCGCGGCAGGTCGGCGTCGCGCTCGATCCGGGCCAGGCCCTCGTCGGACAGGACCCCCGCGAGCGCGGACGCGGTGCCGGGGACCCCCATGACATGGCCCTTGGGCATGGGCCTCAGGGCGCCCCGGGTCCACAGGGAGGCCGTGGCGGTGGCCGGCGGCCGGAGCCGGTCGGCGAGACCCACCTCGCGCGCGAGGGCGACCGCCTCGGGGCGGCGGGCGAGCATCGACTCGGCGCCGAGGTCGACGCGCGCGCCCGCGATCTCGCCGGGCAGCAGCTTGCCGCCGACGCGGTCCGCGGCCTCCAGGACGGTCACTCGCGCGCCCCGGTCCACCAGCCTGTGCGCGGCGGCGAGCCCCGCGATGCCGGCCCCGATGACGACGACGTGCCCGGCGCCGCGCCCGGCGTCCGTACCTGATCCGCTCATGGCTCCAGCCTCTCAGACCTCACGGACCGTCATGACGCCGGTCCCGGCCCCGGCCCGTCCCGGACCCGGCCGTCCCCGTGGCCCCGCCGAGTCCCGACCGTGACCGCTTCGGGACCGGCGGCCGCCAACGTTCCGGCCCCCTCGGGCGTCGAAGGGTCGTCAGCAGTGCGGGCGGACCCACGCCTGCCACGACCCTCGGGGGGTACGCCGCAATGGCCCACGCACACGTACGACGTTCCCGGCGGCCCGCAGGGGCTCTCGCCGCGCTGTTCCTCACGGGAGCCCTGGCGCTCGCGGGCTGCTCCGACCCCCGGGACGGCGGCGGCTCCCTCGATTCGGCATCCGACACCTCCAAGTCGAACAAGTCCGCCGCCCGGCAGGAGGGAGCCCTGAACGACGAGAGCGGCAGCGGCTACAGCGAGCAGGGCGCCGCCGACGCACCGGTCAAGATCGCGCCCAGCCACATCATCCGCACCGCCTCGCTGACCGTACGGGTCAAGGACGTGCCGAAGGCCCTGGACGAGGCCCGGACCGCCGTGGAGAGCGTGGGCGGTTTCGTGGGCAGCGAGTCCACGACCCTGGACGGCGAGGACCGGGAACGCACCCGGGTCGTCCTGCGGGTGCCGTCGGACAAGTACGAGCAGGTCCTCGGCGACCTGGAGGGCACCGGCAAGCTGATCGCACGCAAGGAGAAGGCCGAGGACGTCACCGACCAGGTCGTCGACGTGGACAGCCGGATCAAGACGCAGCGGGCGAGCGTGGCCCGGATCCGTGAGCTGATGGACCGGGCGGGCAAGCTCAGTGACGTGGTCACCCTGGAGGGCGAGCTGAGCAGCCGGCAGGCCGACCTGGAGTCCCTGCTGGCCCAGCAGAAGTCCCTGAAGGACCGTGCGAGCCTCGCCACGATCACGCTGTCGCTGTCCGAGACCGCGGTGAAGAAGGCCGACAAGGCCGACGACGAGCCGGGCTTCGTGGACGCGCTGGCGGGCGGCTGGAACGCGTTCGTCGCCGTGTTCCGCTGGCTGGCGATGGCGCTCGCCGCGATCCTCCCCTTCGCGGTGGTCACCGCGGTCGTGGTGTTCCTGTGGCTGCGCCTGACCCGCACCCGCCGGCCCGCCCCGGCGACGGCCGCCGCGGCCGTCGCTCCCGTCCTGGAGGAGCGGGAGGAGCCGTCGGAGCGGGAGGAGCGGTCGGAGCGGGAGTGACGCGGAACCGGGACACCGGGCCGCCGTAGCGTGTGCCCATGAACATGAGCCGTACTGAAGAACGTTCACGGGAACGCCTGGTGGTCGTCGGCGGCGACGCGGCGGGCATGTCCGCCGCGTCGCAGGCCCGCCGGCTGCGGGGGCCCGAGGAGCTGGAGATCGTGGCGTTCGAGCGGGGCCACTTCACCTCGTTCTCGGCGTGCGGCATCCCCTACTGGGTGGGCGGCGACGTCCCCGAACGCGATCGGCTCGTCGCCCGCTCGCCCGAGGAGCACCGGGCGCGCCACATCGATCTGCGGATGCGCACGGAGGTCGTGGAGATCGATGTCGAGGGCGCCCGCGTGCGCGCGCGGGACCTCGACGCGGGCACCGAGTCCTGGACCTCGTACGACAAGCTCGTCATCGCCACCGGCGCCCGGCCGATCCGCCCGGACCTGCCCGGCGTCGACGCCCCCGGGGTGCACGGCGTGCAGACCCTGGACGACGGCCAGGCCCTCCTGGACACCCTGGCCGCCACCGGGGGCCGCCGGGCCGTGGTCGTCGGCGCGGGCTACATCGGCGTGGAGATGGCCGAGGCGCTCATCAACCGGGGGTACGAGGTCACGGTCGTCAACCGGGGCGGCGAGCCCATGTCCACCCTCGACCCGGACATGGGCCGGCTGGTGCACAGGGCCATGACGGGCCTCGGCATCACGATGGTCGACGACGCCGAGGTCACCGCCCTGCGCACCGGCGCCGACGGCCGGGTCCGCGCGGTCGCGACGAAGGACGCCGAGTACCCGGCGGACGTGGTGGTCCTGGGCATCGGCGTACGCCCGGAGACCACGCTCGCACGGGCGGCGGGGCTGCCCGTGGGCGACCACGGGGGCCTGCTGACCGACCTGGCCATGCGGGTGAGGGGCCACGAGAACATCTGGGCCGGCGGCGACTGCGTCGAGGTCCTCGACCTGGTCTCCGGCAGCCTGCGGCACATCCCGCTCGGCACCCACGCCAACAAGCACGGGCAGATCATCGGCGCCAACGCCGGCGGCGGGTACGCCACCTTCCCGGGTGTCGTCGGCACCGCCGTCAGCAAGGTCTGCGACCTGGAGATCGCCCGCACCGGTCTGCGCGAGAAGGACGCCGACCGGGCGGGCCTCCAGTACGTCACGGTCACCGTCGAGTCGACGAGCCGCGCCGGGTACTACCCCGGCGCGGCCCCGATGACGGTGAAGATGCTCGCCGAACGCCGCACCGGCCGGCTCCTCGGCGTCCAGATCGTCGGCCGGGAGGGCGCGGGCAAGCGCGTCGACATCGCGGCGGTGGCCCTCACCGCGGGAATGACGGTGGAACAGATGACCGCCCTGGACCTCGGCTACGCCCCGCCCTTCTCCCCGGTCTGGGACCCGGTCCTGGTGGCGGCGAGAAAGGCGACGGCAGCGGTCAGATCGGCCGGCGCCTAGCCGCTCCGGCCCAAGCCCGGAGCATGTCCGAGAGGCCCGGAGCGGTGCCCGAGCCCGGGGCACGCCGGGGAGCCCGGCGCGTGTCCGGGGCCCGGCGCGTCCCCGGGAGCCCCGAGCGTGCCCGAGAGCCCGGTGCCTATCCGGTCCGGACCGAGCCCCGGGGAGGCCAAGAGGCACGCCCGAGCCCGGCGCGTCCCCGGGAGCCCGGCGCGTCCCCGGGAGCCCGGCGCGTGCCTGAGAGCCCGGCACCCAGCCGGTCCGGGCCGAGCCCCGGGGAGGCCGGGGTGTGCCCGTGAGGCCCGACACGTGCCCGAGCCCGGAGCGTCCCTGGAAGCCCGGAGCGTGCCCGTGAGGCCCGGCACGTGCGAGGCAGCCCGAAGCGTGCCCGGAAGGCCGGTGTGTTCGGGAGCCCGGCACCTGCCCAGGAGGCTCGGCGCGAGTCCGGGCGGCCCGGCACATGCCCGGAAACGCCGGAGCGTGCCCGGACGGCCGGGCGCGGGACCAGAAGCCCGGCGCGAGTCCGGGAGCTCGGCGTGGGTTCGTCAGACGGCCGATGTGCCGGTGATGCGGTCGATGGCCTGTCGGGCCTGCTCCGTCGGGGGGCGGGACGGCAGGGAGGACACCGACGCCGCGGACGTCACCGCGGCCGGCTGGGCCGTCGGCGCCGCAGCCGGCTTCGCGTGCGCGGCCGCCGGCCGGGCCGACCGCAGCCGGTGGCTCACCGCCTCGTCCAGGGTCACGGGCCGCTGCATCCGCGCCGCCAGCCGCCCGGCCTCCTGGCCGAGCGCGGCGACGTCCTCCCAGGGCAGCCGCACCACCAGCGAGATCTCGGCCTCACCATCGGGGGTGGCGTGCATCGCCGGGACAACTCGGTCGTTCATCGCCTGTTCCTCACGTAGATCCGCGGTTGAGGAGTCATACGCACCACCCGCCCCGTACGTTCACCAGCGGCGGAGCCGGGGCCCGCACCGCCGCCGCGGGCGCTGATTCCTGCCCCTCATCCCGGGCAGAAGTTCTGGTGTGGTCATCCCCGTGCACGACGTGAACCCCGTGAGCCGCACGCCCTACGTGACCTACGCACTGATCGCCGCGAACGTCTTCGTCTTCGTCTTCATGCCGGGTCTGGCCGGTTCCGCGCCGGGCGACGGCGCACTGTCCCGGCTGTGCCACACCCAGGCGTTCCTGGAGCAGTACGCGGCCGTGCCGTCGGAGTTGATCCGCCAACAGCTGCCGCAACTCGTCCCCACCGGCGCACTCGCCCCGTCGGGCGGCTGCGCGCTGGGCCCGCCGGGCTACGACAAGTCGCCCGCGCTGTCCGTCCTGACGGCACTGTTCCTGCACGCGGGCTGGCTGCACCTGCTGGGCAACATGCTCTTCCTGCTGATCTTCGGCACCACCATCGAGGACCGGCTCGGCCGCGTACGGTTCGCCCTGTTCTACGTGGCCTGCGGCTACGCCGCGTCGTACGGCTACGCCTTCGTCAACGCCGACTCCACCGACCCGCTGATCGGCGCGTCCGGCGCGATCGCCGGTGTCCTCGGCGCGTACCTCGTCCTCTACCCGAGGGCCAGGGTCTGGGTCCTCGTGCCCTTCCTGGTCTTCCTGCCGCTGAGACTGCCCGCCTGGCTGGTGCTGGGCTTCTGGTTCGTGCTCCAGGCGTTCAACTCCTCCGGCGAGGACGCCCTGGACGTCGGCACGGTGGCGTACGCGGCCCATCTGGTCGGTTTCGTGGCCGGCATGCTGCTGGCCTGGCCGCTGCGCCCCGGCACCCCGCCCCCGCCCGAGCCGCGCGGTCTGCTGTTCGGCAGACGGGCGCGGCCCGGCTGGTGAGTCGGGCGTACTACCGCGCCGTGCGCGTGTGGACGTACTCCACGAGGCGGGTCAGGGAGTCCGGGTCCGTGCTGGGCATGACGCCGTGCCCGAGGTTGAAGACGTGCCCCTCCAGGCCGGCGGCGGCGTCGAGGACCTCGCGGGTCTTGGCCTCCACGGCCTCGGTGCCGGCGAACAGGACGGTCGGGTCCAGGTTCCCCTGGAGTGCCTTGCCGGGGCCGACGCGGCGGGCGGCCTCGTCGAGCGGGACGCGCCAGTCGACGCCGACGACGTCCGCGCCGGCCTCGCCCATGAGGCCCAGCAGCTCACCGGTGCCGACACCGAAGTGGATGCGCGGCACGCCGTACCCGGCGACGGCGTCGAAGACCTTCGCGGAGGCGGGGAGCACCGAGCGGCGGTAGTCCGCCGGGGCGAGGGCGCCCGCCCAGGAGTCGAACAGCTGGACGGCCGAGGCGCCCGCCTCGATCTGGACCCGGAGGAACGCGGAGGTGATCCCGGCGAGGCGGTCGAGCAGGTCGGCCCACAGCTCCGGGTCGCCGTACATCATCGCCTTGGCGTTCTCGTAGGTGCGGGACGGGCCGCCCTCCACGAGGTAGCTGGCGAGGGTGAAGGGGGCGCCGGCGAAACCGATGAGGGGGATCTCCCCCAGCTCGGCGGTGAGCATCCCGATCGCCTCGGTGACGTAGGAGACGTCCTCGGGGGTCAGGTCGCGGAGCTGCGCGAGGTCGGCGCGGCTGCGGATCGGCTTCTCGACGACCGGGCCGACCCCGGGCTTGATGTCGAGGTCGACACCGATGGCCTTGAGGGGGACGACGATGTCGCTGAAGTAGATCGCCGCGTCCACGTGGTGCCGGCGCACCGGCTGGAGGGTGATCTCGGTGACCAGCTCCGGCCGCATGCACGAGTCCAGCATCCCGATGCCCTGGCGCACCTTCAGGTACTCGGGGAGCGAACGCCCGGCCTGCCGCATGAACCACACCGGCGTGTGCGGCACGGGCTCACGCCTGCACGCCTTCAGGAAGGCCGAGTTCTGGACGGCGGCGCGGGTGGCGGTCGGCTGGTGGCCCGAGGGGCTGGCGTTGGCACTCACGAGGCAAAGTCTCCCACGGCTCACCGACGCCGACGGCCGGGGCCGGAGAGGGGCGGGAGGCCCGCTCCTCCGGCCGCGGCTCACCGCCCGTGGCGCGGCCCGCGTTCGCTGAGCGCGATGCGACAGTGACCCAGCGCACGGGTGTCTTGCCCTGCGCCGGGGCCCGGTTCCCCTTACTGTTCCGGCATGGCTGCGGCTCAGGGACGACTGTCGGACGGCGCTGGCGGGATGGACGACGCGAAGGAGGGGGAGCGCGATGCAGGCAGGACGGCACCGGCTCCGTTCCGCTCGGCCGTCGAAGCGCTGGGGGCCACACGGCTGCGGCCGGAGATCGAGATCGAGTCGACCAAACCGCCGCAGCGGCTCGCCCCGTACGCGTACGCCCTGGAGGCCGCGGTGGTCGAGGGGGACGAGGACCTCGCCGACGGCCGTCTCGTGCTGCTGCACGACCCCGACGGGCACGACGCCTGGCAGGGCACCTTCCGGCTGGTGACACTCGTCCGGGCGGAGCTGGAGCCCGAGATGGCGGCGGACCCGCTGCTGCCGGAGGTCTGCTGGTCGTGGCTGACCGGGGCGCTGCAGGCCCGGGGCCTGTCGTACGGGGAGCCGAGCGGGACGGTGACGCGGGCGAGTTCGCACTACTTCGGCGGGCTGGCGGCGCGGCCGGCCGCCTCGCAGATCGAGATCCGCGCCTCGTGGACCCCGCGCGAGGTGCTGGGCGGCGTGCCCGACACCGCCGCGCATCTCGCCTCGTGGTGCGATCTGCTGGGCCAGATCGCGGGGCTGCCCCCGGCGGTCGACCCCGGGGACGCGGCGGTGGTGACGCTGCCGCAACGGCGGGGCCCGCAGACCCGCTGACCTCCCCGCCGGCCTTCCCACCGGCCCCTCCGGCCCTCAGGACCGTGCTCCACGGAGCACGGTCCCTTTTTGTGTGCGAGCAACCATCCCGACCATCACACCGGCCACCCTCATCACTTTGTCGATACGGCCACTTTCGGCCTCGTATCGACGTGAAGCGACACCGTTCGGTCTTCGAATGATCGAAGACGTGTCCGAATTGCACGGATTGTTACTCACTAAATCGTGATCATTCTCTAAAGGAGCAGAGGTTTGGTGCCGAAGACCTCTGTGACCTTGAAAGCACGGTTCGTCCCGGCTTCGACCCCACGAGCCCGGCGAATCAGCCCCCCGCCCCGCACCCCCAGGAGGCCTGGTGTCCGTTCTCCTTGAGCAGCCCGCAAGCCTGGTCGCCTACCGTCCGAACAAGCCGACCGCGATGGTGGTGGTGGCCGATCCGCGCGTCCGGTCCACCGTCACCCGGCACCTGTGGGCCCTCGGGGTCCGCGATGTCATCGAGGCCTCGTCCATCGCCGAGGCCCGTCCCCGCGTCGGCAACCCCCGCGACATCTGCGTCGCGGACGTTCACCTGCCGGACGGTTCCGGCCTCACCCTCCTCTCCGAGACCCGCGCGGCGGGGTGGCCCAACGGCCTCGCCCTCTCCGCCGCCGACGACATCGGCGCCGTACGCAACGCCCTCGCGGGCGGTGTGAAGGGATACGTCGTCACCGGCACCCGCACCAACATCGGACTGCCCACCCGCCCGGGGGCCGCCCCCCTCGGCTCCGCCGCCCGTATGCACCGCCGCCCCCCGGGAGCCCCGAGCCACCCGGGCGGCTACCGGGAGCTGTCGGGCCGCGAGGTCGAGGTGCTGCGCCTGGTCGCGGAGGGGCAGTCGAACAAGGCGATCGGCGTCTCCATGGGCCTGTCCGCACTCACGGTCAAGAGCCACTTGGCCCGAATCGCGCGCAAGCTGGGCACCGGCGACCGCGCCGGGATGGTGGCGGTGGCCCTGCGCACCGGGATCATCCACTGACACCGGGGGCACGGCGGCCGGACACCGAGGACACGGCGCCAGGAAAGGGCCGAAATCCGCGATCGATGTCCGACTCCTCCGGGTTCGCCGGACATATTCACTGACACGTGTGATACGTGACTGGTTTACGCCCCTGGATGGCCCGTCGGCGGAACGTTCCGTCGGCGGGCCTTGTCCATACACGGATACCCTTGACAGGTGACCGACGCCCAAGAGACCGCAGCAGACAGGACCCTGCGAACCACCGGAGGCGCCCCTCCGGACGACGGCGGATCTTCTGAAGCGGGGGCGCCGATCCCTTTGCTGGAGCCCCGGGAGGGCATTCCGGCCGTCATCGCGGACGAGGACTCGCTCGCCGCGGTGATCGCCGCCTTCGCCGCCGGCACCGGCCCCGTCGCCGTGGACGCCGAACGCGCGTCCGGTTACCGCTACGGTCAGCGCGCCTATCTGGTGCAGTTGCGCCGCGAGGGCGCGGGCACCGCGCTCATCGACCCCGTGGCCTGCCCCGACCTCTCCGGCCTCGGCGAGGCGCTCTCCGGCGTGGAGTGGGTGCTCCACGCGGCCACCCAGGACCTGCCGTGTCTGCGCGAGATAGACATGGTCCCGACGCGGATCTTCGACACCGAGCTGGCCGGGCGGCTCGCCGGCTTCCCCCGGGTCGGCCTCGGCGCGATGGTCGAGGGCGTCCTCGGCTACGTCCTGGAGAAGGGCCACTCCGCCGTCGACTGGTCGACCCGTCCGCTGCCCGAGCCGTGGCTGCGCTACGCCGCGCTCGACGTGGAACTCCTCGTGGACCTGCGGGACGCCCTGGAGAAGGAGCTGGACCGGCAGGGGAAGCTGGAGTGGGCCCGCCAGGAGTTCGACGCGATCGCCTCCGCGCCGCCCGCGGAACCCCGCAAGGACCCGTGGCGGCGTACGTCCGGGATGCACAAGGTGCGCCGGCGGCGGCAGATGGCGGTCGTGCGGGAGATGTGGGAGGCGCGGGACCGGATCGCGCAGCGCCGGGACGTCTCCCCCGGCAAGGTGCTGAGCGACGCGGCGATCGTCGAGGCGTCCCTGGCCCTGCCGGTGAACGCCACCGCACTGGCCGCGCTGAACGGCTTCGGGCACCGGATGGGCCGGCGTCAGCTGGAGCAGTGGCAGGCGGCGGTCGACCGGGCCAGGGCGCTGCCGGACTCGGCGCTGCCGGCGCACGGGCAGCCCGTGACCGGGCCGCCCCCGCCGAAGGCGTGGGCCGACAAGGATCCCGCGGCGGCGGCCCGACTGTCCGCCGCGCGGGCCGGGGTGTCCGCGCTGGCCGAGCAGCTCAACATGCCGCAGGAGAACCTGATCACCCCGGACACGGTCCGGCGGCTGTGCTGGGAACCGCCGAGGTCGCTGGACGCGGAGGCGGTGAGCGCGGTGCTCGCGGGCCACGGGGCGCGGGCCTGGCAGGTGGAACTGGTGACGCCGGTGCTGGTGGGCGCGATGTCCGCGGTGGCGAAGGACGCATAGGGCCTGCCGCTGCGGCGGGGGAGCCTCGCTCCCCCGCCCAGGGGCCTACTTCGTGGCGCCCCGCATGAAGCCGTTGTAGATGAACCTCTGCAGCAGCAGGAAGGCGAGCAGGGTCGGCAGGATCACCAGGACCGCTCCGGCCGAGATCGTCTCCCAGTGGGCGCCGAAGGGACCCTTGAAGCGGAAGAGGGACGTGGAGATCACCCCCAGGTCGTCGGAGGGCATGTAGAGGAAGGGGATGTAGAAGTCGTTGTAGACGGTGATCCCCTTGACGATGACGACCGTGGCGATCGCGGGTTTCAGGAGCGGAAAGATGATCTTCCGGTAGATCGTGAAGTGGTTGGCGCCGTCCAGGCGGGCGGCCTCGTCCAGGGAGACCGGGATCGACCGTACGAACTGCAGGAAGATGTAGATCGAGACGATGTCGGTGCCCATGTACAGGGCGATCGGGGCCCAGAGGGTGTCGAACATGCCGAAGCTGTCGACGATCTGGAAGGTCGCGACCTGGGTGGTGACGCCGGGGACCAGGGTGGCGACCAGGAACAGGGCGACCACCAGCTTGCGGAAGCGGAAGGTGAAGCGGTCGATCGCGTAGGCCGCCATCGAGCCGATGACGACCGTGCCGGTGACGGCGACGAGCAGGATCAGGGCCGTGTTGCCGAAGGCGGCGAGCATCTCGCCGTCGCGGAAGGCCGTCGCGTAGTTGTCGAGGTTGAGGAAGCTGTCGGGCAGCGTGAGCGCGCCGCTGTCCTCGGCCATCTGCCGCTCGGTCTTGAGCGAGGTCAGCAGGACCGCCACGAGCGGCAGCAGGACCACGACCGACGCGCCGGCCAGGGACAGGTAGGTGAGGGTGCGGGCAGCGCGCCCGCGGCTCACCGGGGCCGGTGTCGACTGAGCCGTCATACGAGGTCCACCCTGTCGTCGGGGACCAGCCGGCGCTGCAGCCACGTCACCGCCAGGATGATCAGCAGCAGGACGACCGCGGCGGCGGACGCGAGGCCCGTCCTGTTGAACTGGAACGCGAGCTTCACCGTCTGGATCACGAACGTCTCGGTGCCGGTGGCGCCGCCGGTCATGATGTACGGGATCTCGAAGACCGACAGGGAGCCGGAGACCGAGAGGATGACGCTCAGGCTCAGCACCGGGCGGATGCCGGGCGCGATGATGTACCGGAACCGGTGCCAGCGGTTCGCGCCGTCGAGTTCGGCGGCCTCGTACAGCTCCCCCGGGATCGACTGGATCGCGCCGAGGAAGAGCACGAAGTTCAGGCCCATGTAGCGCCAGACGGAGACGCTCGCGAGGGAGACGTTCGCGGACGTCTCCGTGCCGAGCCAGGCGCGGTCGGACGTGTGGCCGAAGAGCGCCAGGACCGAGTCGAGGGTGCCGCCGTCCTGGAAGAAGTAGAGGAAGACGAACCCGATCGCGACCCCGTTGATCAGGTACGGGAAGAACAGGACGCCCTTGAAGAGGTTCCGGAAGCGGAGGTTGAAGCTGAGGACCGTGGCGAAGTAGAGGGCGAGCACGATCTGTACCGCCGACGCGACGAGGTAGTAGCCGCTGACGAAGAAGACCTGGAACAGCTCGGGGCGGGTGAAGATCTCGACGTAGTTGTCGGCGCCTGTGTAGTTCAGTTCGGGGCTGACGCCGTCCCAGTCGGTGAAGCTGTACGCCAGCATGTTGGCGACGGGCGCATAGGTGAAGGTGATCAGCAGGGCCAGCGGGGCGGCCAGGAAGAGCCAGGGGGTGAGCCCGCGCCACAGGCGCACCCCGCGAGGGGCGCGCCTGGGCACGGGGGGCCGGGGCGCGGCCGTGGAGGGCCGCGCCGCCTTCCGCACCGCGCGTGAGGGGTCCGTCGTGGGCGCGGGGGGCATCAGGACCCCACGGTCTTCTGCGCCTCGGTCCAGCGGTCGCTGAGGTCAGCGAGGAAGTCGTCCAGACTGCCCTTCTTGGCGCCGCGGGCGAGGTCGACCAGGTCCTGGCGGTAGGCGGGCGCGTTGATGCCGACCTCCGAGGCGCTGTCGATCTCCTTGACCTTTCCGCCGTCGGCGTCGTCGAGTTCGAGGAGTTCGACGCCCTGCTCCTCGTAGGGCTTCAGCACCTCCGGCAGGGGGGCCTTCTTGAGCGTGGAGATGGAGAGGTTGTCGTCCGCGTAGCCCGACTTGTCGGTGAACCAGTCGATCCAGGCGCGGGCCGCCTCCTTGTGGTCGGAGTGGATGTTGACGGCCTGGTTGTAGTCGGGGTTCACGGTCGCGCAGGCCTTGCCGTCGACGCGGTAGGGGAACGGCATGAACCCGATGTCGTCGGGGTCGGCCCCGGCCTTCTCCGCGGCCTGCTGGAACTGGCTGATCGCCCAGCTGCCGAGCCAGGCCGTGGCGATCTCGCCCTTGGCCAGCCGGGGCTTGGAGTTCTCCCAGTTGGTGGTGGTCGGGTCCTTCTCGATCAGGCCCTGGTGCACGATGTCGTACAACAGCCGGTCGGCGACACGCAGTTCACCCTTCTCGCCCCAGGGGTCGCCCTCGGCGAGCCGGGTGGTGGCGCCGGTGTCGCAGCTGACCGAGCCGTTCACGCCGGTCCACTGGCTCAGCGGCCACTGGGCGGCGAAGTTGGTGTAGTACGGGATGGCGTCCGTCTTGGACTTGATGGCCTTGAGCGCGGAGAGGAACTCCGCGGGGGTGGTGGGCCAGTCGGTGACGCCGGCCTCGGCCCAGATCCGTTTGTTGTAGAGGAATCCGGGTGCCGCGCCCATCGGGCTCTGCCCGTAGACCTTGCCGTCCACGGTGGTGAAGCCGGTGAAGCGGTACTTCTGGGCGAGCTTGTCGCGGGTGCCGAGCGAGGCGAAGAACTTGGGGTAGTCGTTCTTCTTGACGACGGCCGGGATCATGAGGACGTCGCCGTAGTTCTCCGTGTTCATGCGGATCTTGACTTCGGACTCGTAGTCGGTGATCGCGTCGAACTTCACCTTCACCTTGGGATAGGTCTTGTTGAAGGCGTCGGCGTACTTCTGCATCGTGCCGTCCTGCACGATGTCGGTCCGGTGGGTGAGCACCGTGATGGTTCCGGAGACCTGAGCCGGGTCCTCGGCGGCCTCGGCGTCGGCGCCCTTGGAGCTGCCTCCGCCGCCGGTGCAGCCCGAGGCCAGGAGGGCGGCGGCGACCAGTGTTCCGGTGAGAGTCCTTCGGTGGTTCATGTGCACCAGCTCCGTTCGGGACGGACGAGCACGGGTGGGTTGGCTGGTTCGGCACTCTGGCAGCCCGTTACTGAACCGGTAAAGTCCCTATTCCGCCAAGGCTGTCGAAATAGTTTCGCGACGGTGCCGGGCAGCCGACTGGACCGGTTTAGGAGTGCGCATGCTGGACGCCACACCGCTCACCGAGGGCTGGATCCTGCGCCACGAGGGGGAGTCCCTTCCGGCCGGGGTGCCCGGGTGCGTGCACACCGATCTGCTGGCGGCGGGGCTGATCCCGGACCCCTTCCTCGGGCGGAACGAGACCGAGGTGGCCTGGGTGGGCCGCCGGGAGTGGACGTACGAGGTGGAGCTGCCCGGCGTCGGCGCGCCCGGCGGGCACGACCGGACCGACCTGGTCTTCGACGGGCTCGACACCGCCGCCGAGATCCTGCTCGACGGCCGGGTCCTCGGGTCCGTGCGGAACATGCACCGCTCGTACCGCTTCGACGTCACCGGTCTGAGCGGCCGGCTCTCCGTGCGCTTCGCCTCCGCGTACACCGAGGCGGAGGCGGTGCGCGAGCGGCTCGGCGAGCGGCCGAACGCCTATCCCGAACCCTTCCAGTACATCCGGAAGATGGCCTGCTCCTTCGGCTGGGACTGGGGGCCGACGCTGGTGACGGCCGGGATCTGGCGGCCCGTCCGGCTGGAGAGATGGTCGACGGCCCGGATCGCGCGCGTACGGCCGCTGGTGACCGTCGACGGCACGACCGGGCACGTGGAACTCCTCGTCGACGTGGAGCGGACGGCCGTGGAGGCAGGGCTGCGGATCGAGGCCCGGGTGGGCGGGGTCAGCGCGGTCGCGGAGGTCGAGGGGACGAGCGGGGCCGTACGGCTGGAGGTCCCGGGCGTCGAGCGGTGGTGGCCCCGCGGGTACGGCGAACAGCCGCTGTACGACGTGGAGGTGACGCTGCACAGCGAGAGCGCCGCACTCGACCTGTGGCGGCGGCGGGTCGGGTTCCGGAGCGTGGAGCTGGACCGGAGCACCGATGAGCACGGCACCGGGTTCACCCTCGTCGTCAACGGGGAGCGGCTGTTCGCGCGCGGGGTCAACTGGATCCCGGACGACGTGTTCCCGTCCCGGATCACGCCGGAGCGGTACCGCGCGCGGCTCACCCGGGCGGCCGGGGCCGGGGTCGACCTCGTACGGATCTGGGGCGGCGGGATCTACGAGAGCGAGGACTTCTACGACGTCTGCGACGAGCTGGGCCTGCTGGTGTGGCAGGACTTCCCGTTCGCGTGCGCGGCCTACCCGGAGGAGCAGCCGCTGCGGGGCGAGGTGGAGGCCGAGGCGCGGGAGAACGTCGTCCGGCTGATGCCGCATCCGTCGCTGGTGCTGTGGAACGGCAACAACGAGAACCTGTGGGGCTTCCGGGACTGGGGCTGGGAGGAACGGCTGGCCGGGGAGTCGTGGGGTGAGGGGTACTACCTGGGGCTGCTGCCGCGGGTCGTCGCGGAGTGCGACCCGACGCGGCCGTACACGGCGGGCAGCCCGTGGTCGGGGTCCTGGGACCGGCATCCGAACGACCCCGCGCACGGCACGCACCACTCCTGGGAGGTGTGGAACCGGGAGGACTACGCGGAGTACCGGGCGAACGTGCCGCGCTTCGTGGCCGAGTTCGGCTGGCAGGCACCGCCCGCGTACGCGACGCTGCGGCGGGCGCTGCCGGGTGAGGAGCCGGCGCCCGACTCCCCCGGCATGCTGCACCACCAGAAGGCCGAGGACGGCAACGGGAAGCTGGAGCGCGGCCTCGCGCGTCACTTCGCCCTGCCCGAGGGGGACTTCGACCGCTGGCACTATCTGACGCAGGTCAACCAGGCGCGGGCGGTCGCCGCCGGGATCGAGCACTGGCGGTCGCACTGGCCGGTGTGCGCGGGCACGATCGTGTGGCAGCTCAACGACTGCTGGCCGGTGACCTCCTGGGCGGCGATCGACGGGGACGGCCGGGAGAAGCCGCTCTACCACGAGCTGCGACGGCTGTACGCGGACCGGCTGCTGACGCTCTCGGCCGGAACGCTGGCCGTGGTCAACCAGACGGCCGAAGGGTGGACGGGCTCCGTGCGGCTGCGGCGGATGTCGGTCGACGGGGCGGTGCTCGGGGAGGCGGACGCCGGGTTCGCGGCCGCCGGACGGACGGTGGCCCGGGTCGACGTGCCGGAGGAGCTGGAGCCCGCCGGGCCGAAGGAGTTCCTCGTCGCGGACGCGGACGGACTACGGGCCCTTCGCTTCCCCTGCCCCGACCGCGACATCCCCTACCCCCGGCCGGAGTTCGAGGTGACCGCCGCGCCGGGCTCGGTCACGGTGACGGCCCGCACCCTCGTACGGGACCTGCTGCTGCAGGCCGACCGGCTGGACCCGCGGGCGCGGGCGGACCGGGGGCTCGTCACCCTGCTTCCCGGGGAACGGGTGACCATCGGGGTCGACGGCTGGGAGACTCCCGATCCGGACGCCGCCCGGGCGGCCCTGTACTGCCTGGAGCCCCACCGATGACCACCCCCCGCGTGACCATCAAGGACGTCGCCGCCCGCGCCGGGGTGTCCAAGGGGGCGGTGTCGCTGGCGTTCAACCGGAAGCCGGGGCTGGCGGACGCCACCCGGGACCGCATCTTCGCGGCCGCCCGGGAGCTGGGGTGGGCGCCGAACCTGGCGGCCCGGTCGCTGTCGAGCCGGCGGGTGGACGTGGTGGGGCTCGCGGTCTGCCGGCCCGCGAAGCTGCTCGGGCTGGAGCCGTTCTACATGGAGTTCGTCTCCGGGGTGGAGAGCGTGCTGACCGAGCGGTCCTGCGCGCTGCTGCTGCGGCTGGTGCGCACCGTGGACGAGGAGGTGGGGGTCCAGGACGCGTGGTGGCGCGGGCGGCAGGTCAGCGGGTCGATTCTCGTGGACTTCCGCGCGGACGATCCGAGAGTGGCCGCGGCGGGTCGGCTGGGGATGCCGGTGGTGGCCGTCGGGCATCCGTCGCTGACCGGCGGCCTGACCTCGGTGTGGACGGACGACGCGACCGCCGTGGCGGAGGCGCTGCGGTATCTGGCGGCTCTCGGGCACCGGCGGATCGCGCGGGTGGGGGGCGCTGCCGCGCTGGGGCACACGGCGATCCGCACGGCCGCGTTCGACCAGGTGGCCCAGGAGTTGCGGCTGGCGGGTGCCCGGCAGGTGGCCACCGACTTCTCGGGGGACGCGGGGGCCCGGGCGACGCGGTCGCTGCTGGCCGGGGCGGGGGACGACCGGCCCACGGCGATCGTCTACGACAACGACATCATGGCGGTGGCCGGGCTGTCGGTGGCGGCCGAGATGGGGGTGCGGGTGCCGGAGGAGGTGTCGTTGCTGGCCTGGGACGACTCGCAGTTGTGCCGGCTGACGCGGCCGACGCTGTCCGCGATGAGTCATGACGTGTACGGGTTCGGGGCGGAGGTGGCGCGGACCTTGTTCGAGGTGATCGGTGGGGGCGGGGAGTCCCGTCCGGTGGCCACGCCGGTGCTGGTTCCGCGCGGGTCCACCGCGACCGCCCCCTGAGCGCCCTGCCGGAGGGCGGGCTCGTTCCGGCTGGTCGCGCGGTTCGTCTCGGCTGGTCGCGCCCTTCGTCACGTCTCCGGGGCGGCTTCGGGTAACCGGCGGTAACATCTGAACCCGATGTGACCTTCGCCGCTCCCCCGCCCAGGGGTGGGCAGCACTGTTACTCGCAAGTAGCATGGGCCTGAGCGCGCGCTCAGCGGTTGCGCGTCGCAGCAGTGCCGTCCCGCACCTCTGGAGGAGAGCCATCGTGCCTCGTACCGTCAAGGAAGTCGTCTTCGTCGACGGCGTCCGCACCCCGTTCGGCAAGGCGGGCCCGAAGGGCATCTACCACGAGACCCGCGCCGACGACCTCGTCGTGAAGGCGATCCGGGAGCTGCTGCGCCGCAACCCCGGTCTGGAGCCCTCGAAGATCGACGAGGTCGCCATCGCCGCGACCACGCAGATCGGTGACCAGGGGCTCACCATCGGCCGTACGGCGGGCATCCTCGCCGGCCTGCCGCAGTCGGTGCCCGGTTACTCCATCGACCGCATGTGCGCCGGCGCCCTGACCGCCGTCACCTCGGTCGCCGGCTCCGTGGCCTTCGGCGCGTACGACGTCGCCATCGCCGGCGGTGTCGAGCACATGGGCCGCCACCCGATGGGCGAGGGCGTGGACCCCAACCCGCGCTTCGTCTCCGAGAAGCTGGTCGACGAGTCCGCCCTGTTCATGGGCATGACCGCCGAGAACCTGCACGACCGGTACCCGACGATCACCAAGCAGCGCGCCGACGAGTACGCCGTGCGCTCGCAGGAGAAGGCCGCCAAGGCGTACGCCAACGGCCAGATCCAGGCCGACCTGGTCCCGATCTCCGTGCGCCGCACCAACGCCGAGGCGGGCGAGACGGGCTGGGGCCTGGTCACCGCCGACGAGCCCATGCGTCCGGGCACGACCATCGAGAACCTGACGGGTCTCAAGACCCCGTTCCGGGTCCACGGCCGGGTCACCGCCGGTAACGCGGCCGGTCTGAACGACGGCGCGACCGCCTCGCTGATCGCCTCCGAGGACTTCGCGCGCGAGAACAACCTCCCGGTCAAGATGCGTCTGGTCTCGTACTCCTTCGCGGGTGTCGAGCCGGAGGTCATGGGCTACGGCCCGATCCCGGCCACCGAGAAGGCGCTCGCCCAGGCGGGCCTGTCGATCTCCGACATCGGCCTGTTCGAGATCAACGAGGCCTTCGCCGTCCAGGTGCTCGCCTTCCTGGAGCACTACGGCATCGCCGACGACGACGCGCGCGTCAACCAGTACGGCGGCGCCATCGCCTTCGGTCACCCGCTGGCCTCCTCGGGTGTGCGTCTGATGACGCAGCTGGCCCGCCAGTTCGAGGAGCAGCCGGAGGTCCGCTACGGCCTCACCACCATGTGCGTCGGCTTCGGCATGGGCGCCACGGTCATCTGGGAGAACCCGCACCACAAGGACGCCGGAGGCGACAAGTGAGCACCACCGAACTCCTCAAGGGCGCGGCCGAGCTGTTCCCCGACGAAGTCGTGACGTCCGCGCACGTACGCCACCTCGACCTGCCGTTCGGCGCCGGGCGCTTCGCGCTCATCACGCTGGACAACGGCTTCGACCACACCAAGCCGACCACCTTCGGCCCGGCGTCGCTGGCGAACCTGAACACCGCCATCGACCAGGTCGAGAAGGAGGCCGCGGCCGGCGAGATCGTCGGTGCCGGTGTCACCGGCAAGCCGTTCATCTTCGCGGTCGGCGCCGACCTCAAGGGCGTCGAGCTGCTGAAGAACCACGACGACGCGCTCGCCATCGGCAAGGGCGGCCACGAGGTCTTCAAGCGGCTGTCCGCGCTCGCCGTCCCGACCTTCGCCTACTACAACGGCGCCGCGATGGGCGGTGGCGTCGAGGTCGGTCTGCACTGCGCCTACCGGACCGTGTCCAAGGCGATCCCGGCCTTCTCCCTCCCCGAGGTCTTCCTCGGGCTGGTCCCGGGCTGGGGCGGCTGCGCGCTGCTGCCGAACCTGATCGGCGCCGACAAGGCCGTCTCGGTGATCATCGAGAACAGCCTCAACCAGAACAAGCAGCTCAAGGGCCAGCAGGTCTTCGACCTCGGCATCGCGGACGCGATCTTCGAGGGCGCCGACTTCCTGGAGCAGTCGCTGATCTGGACGGCGAACGTCCTCAAGGGCGAGGTCACGGTCGAGCGTCCCGTGATCGACCGCGGCGAGGGCTGGGACCAGGCCGTCGCCAAGGGCCGCTTCATCGCGGACTCCAAGGTGCACGGGGCCGCCCCGGCCGCGTACCGCGCGCTGGACATCATCGCCGCGGCCAAGGACGGCGACCTCCAGGCGGGCTTCGACGCCGAGGACGTGGCCCTCGCCGACCTGATCATGGGCGGCGAGCTGCGCGCCGGCATCTACGCCTTCAACCTGGTGCAGAAGCGCGGCAAGCGCCCCGCAGGCGCCCCGGACAAGAACCTGGCCCGCCCGGTCACCAAGGTCGGTGTCGTCGGCGCCGGTCTGATGGCCTCCCAGCTCGCGCTGCTGTTCCTGCGCCGCCTGGAGGTGCCGGTCGTGCTGACCGACATCGACCAGGAGCGCGTCGACAAGGGTGTGGGCTACGTCCACGCCGAGATCGACAAGCTGCTGCTGAAGGGCCGCGTCAACCAGGACAAGGCCAACCGCCTCAAGGCGCTGGTCACCGGTGTGCTGGACAAGGCCGAGGGCTTCGCGGACGCGGACTTCGTCATCGAGGCCGTCTTCGAGGAGATCGGCGTCAAGCAGCAGGTGTTCGCGGAGGTCGAGGCGGTCGCCCCGGCGCACGCGATCTTCGCCACCAACACCTCGTCCCTGTCGGTGTCGGAGATGGCGTCGAAGCTGAAGAACCCCGAGCGGGTCGTGGGCTTCCACTTCTTCAACCCGGTCGCGATCCTCCCGCTCCTGGAGATCGTCCGCGGCGAGCAGACCGACGACGCCTCCCTGGCCACGGCGTTCGCCGTCGCCAAGAAGCTGAAGAAGACCGCGGTCCTGGTGAAGGACGCCCCGGCGTTCGTCGTGAACCGCATCCTGACCCGCTTCATGGGCGAGATCCAGAACGTCATCGACGAGGGCACGCCGGTCGAGGTCGCCGAGAAGGCGGTCGAGCCGCTGGGTCTGCCGATGTCGCCGCTGGTGCTCCTGGAGCTGGTCGGCCCGGCCATCGGCCTGCACGTCTCGGAGACCCTCAACCGGGCCTTCCCGGACCGCTTCACGGTCTCCCCCAACCTGGCGGCCGTCGTCAAGGCGGGCAAGCGCGGGTTCTATGTGTACTCCGCAGAGAACAATTTCAAGCCGGAGCTGGACCCCGAGGTCGCCGCCCTCCTCAAGCAGGGCGACTCCGTCCTGGACGAGGAGCAGGTGCGCGCCCGTGTCCTCGACGCCGTCGCCCAGGAGATCGGGCTCATGCTCGACGAGGGTGTCGTCGCCGAGGCGCAGGACATCGACCTCTGCCTGATCACCGGCGCCGGCTGGCCCTTCCACCTGGGCGGCATCACGCCGTACCTGGACCGCGAGGGCGTCAGCGAGCGCGTCAACGGCAAGAAGTTCCTGGAGACCGGGGTGGCTTCGGTCCCCGCGTGACGCTCGTGCACCGCTGAGGAGGGTCTCCGCTTTCGGGCGGGGGCCCTCCTCTCACGTTCGACCCGGCCTTCACCGGGCCGGTGGGACCGCGTGCGACCCTGTCCCCATGGACGCCCCCCTGCTCGTGATCGTCGACGCCGCCAATGTCGTCGGCTCCGTGCCCGACGGCTGGTGGCGTGACCGGCGCGGCGCGGCGGAACGTCTGCGCGACCGGCTCGCCCGGGACGGGGTGCCCGGCCGGGAGGAGCCCGTCGAGCTGGTGCTGGTCGTCGAGGGCGCGGCCCGGGGTGTGGAGCCGGTCCCCGGCGTACGGGTCGAGGCGGCTCCTCACAGCGGCGACGACCGCATCGTGGAGCTGGTCGCCGAGGAGGCCCACGACCGCCCCTGCCTGGTCGTCACCGCCGACCGCGAACTGCGGCGCCGGGTGGGCGAGCTGGGCGCCGAGGTGACGGGGCCGAGAGCGGTGCGCGGCACGTCCTGAACGCCCTCCGGCCCCGTACGTCCCACCCGTGGCGGGGCGTACGGGGCCGGAGGACGAGGGACCGGGCTCGGCCCCGCTACGGGGCGTCGCGACCGGGCGGGACGCCGGCGTCACCCGTGGCGGCCCCTTCCTGGCGTGCCAGACGGCTGTGCGAGCGGCCGTAGACGAAGTAGACCAGGAAGCCGAGGACCATCCAGCCGGCGAAGCGCAGCCAGGTCTCCGTGGGCAGGTTGAGCATCAGCCACAGCGAGGCGCAGACCGACAGGATCGGGATGACCGGCACCCAGGGGGTACGGAACGACCGGGGCAGGTCGGGGCGGGTCCGGCGGAGGATGACCACGCCGATGGCGACGACCACGAAGGCGAACAGCGTGCCGATGTTGACCAGTTCGGCCAGCTCGCTCAGCGGGGTGAAGCCGGCGAGGATCGCGATGGCCACACCGAGCAGGATGGTGGGCCGGTGCGGGGTCCTGAACCGGGGGTGGACGCGGGAGAAGAAGCGCGGCAGCAGCCCGTCCCGGCTCATCGCGAAGAACACCCGGGTCTGGCCGAGCAGCAGGATCATGCACACGGTCGTCAGACCGACGGCGGCGCCGAAGCTGATGAAGCCCGCGAACCACGGATGCCCGGTCGCCTTGAAGGCGTCGGCGAGCGGCGCGGTCACCGACAGCTTCGTGTAGTGCTGCATGCCGGTGACGACGATGGAGACCGCCACGTACAGCGTGGTGCAGATGACGAGGGAGCCGATGATGCCCCGGGGCATGTCGCGCTGCGGGTTCTTCGTCTCCTCGGCGGCCGTGGCGACGACGTCGAAGCCGATGAACGCGAAGAAGACCACGGAGGCGGCCGTGAAGATGCCCATCACCCCGAAGTTGGAGGGCGCCCAGCCGAACAGCAGCTGGATGAGGGGCGCCTGGAGGCTGTCCCCCGCCTCGACCGCCTGCGCCTTCGGGACGAACGGGTCGTAGTTGTCGCCCTTCACGAAGAAGGCGCCCGCGACGATCACGGTGAGGACGACCGTCACCTTGATGGCGACGACGAGGGAGGTGACGCGCGCGGAGAGCTTGGTGCCGATCACGAGGATGGCCGTGAGGATCAGGACGAGCGCGGCGGCGAGGATGTCGAAGCCGAAGCCGTCGGCCCCGTCCCTGGTGCCGAGCGCCGCCGGGAGTTCCCAGCCGGCGTTGGCCAGCAGCGAATGGATGTAGCCGGACCAGCCGACCGCCACCACCGCCGTCCCCAGCGCGAACTCCAGGACCAGGTCCCAGCCGATGATCCAGGCGGGGAGTTCCCCGAGTGAGGCGTAACTGAAGGTGTACGCAGATCCCGCGACCGGGACCGTGGAGGCGAACTCCGCGTAGCACAGGGCGGCGAGCGCGCAGACGACGCCGGCCACGACGAAGGCGAGGGCCACGGCGGGACCGGCGTTGTTCTTGGCCACCGTGCCGGTGAGGACGAAGATGCCGGTGCCGATGATGACACCGACGCCGAAGACCGTCAGATCCAGCGCGGACAAGGATTTCCTGAGCGCGTGTTCTGGCTCCTCGGTATCGAGGATGGACTGCTCGACCTTCTTCGTCCGGAAGAGTGTGCTGCTCACAGGCGTACCTCCCACGCTTGTCGTCCTCGACATGATCGAGAGGGGGCGTGGAGCGTATGCCCCGGCACGAGGGGTTTCACGCGAATGGGCCGGTCTCACCACCGTAAAGGATGGCGGGACCGGCCCGAACGGACCAACCGGGCGATCAGTCGCGGGCGGACTCCACCGGCGCCGCGGTGTCGCCGAACCGGCCGTCGATCTTGGAGACCAGTCCGGTGACCTGGCGGGCGATGTCGGGCGCGGTGAGCCCGATCTCGGCCAGGACCTCGGCGCGGGACGCGTGGTCGAGGAAGCGCGGCGGGATGCCGAAGTCGCGCAGCGGGATGTCCACGCCCGCGTCGCGCAGCGCCTGGGCGACGGCCGAGCCGACACCGCCGACCCGGGAGTTGTCCTCGACGGTGACGACCACGCGGTGCTTGTCCGCGAGGGGCGCCATGTGCTCGTCGACCGGCTTGACCCAGCGCGGGTCGACGACGGTGGTGGTGATGCCCTGCTTGTCGAGCAGGTCGGCGATCTCCAGGCACATCGGCGCGAGGGCGCCGACCGAGACGAGCAGCACGTCCGGGGTGTCGGTGCCCGGCTCGCGCAGGACGTCCATGCCGCCGACGCGGCGCAGGGCGGGCACGGCGGGGCCGACGGCGCCCTTGGAGAAGCGCACCACGGTCGGCGCGTCGGTGACCTCGACGGCCTCGCGCAGCTGGGCGCGGACCTGGTCGGCGTCGCGGGGCGCGGCGAGCCGGAGCCCCGGGACGACCTGGAGGATCGACATGTCCCACATGCCGTTGTGCGAGGCCCCGTCGGTGCCGGTGACGCCGGCCCGGTCCAGGACGAAGGTCACCCCGCACCTGTGCAGGGCGACGTCCATCAGCACCTGGTCGAAGGCGCGGTTGAGGAAGGTCGCGTAGACGGCGAAGACGGGGTGCAGACCGCCCGTGGCGAGGCCCGCGGCGGACACCGCGGCGTGCTGCTCGGCGATGCCGACGTCGTACACGCGCTCGGGGAAGGCCTTGGCGAACTTGTCGAGGCCGACCGGCTGGAGCATGGCCGCCGTGATGGCGACGATGTCCTCGCGCTCCTTGCCGAGCTTGACCATCTCCTCGCCGAAGACGGAGGTCCAGTCGGCGCCGGAGGAGGCGATCGGCAGGCCCGTGTCCGGGTGGATCTTGCCGACGGCGTGGAAGCGGTCGGCCTCGTCCTGGAGGGCGGGCTGGTAGCCGCGTCCCTTCTCGGTGAGGCAGTGCACGATGACCGGGCCGCCGAAGCGCTTGGCGCGGGCGAGCGCGGACTCCAGCGCCTCGATGTCGTGGCCGTCGATCGGGCCGACGTACTTGAGGCCGAGGTCCTCGAACATGCCCTGCGGGGCGATGAAGTCCTTCAGCCCCTTCTTGGCGCCGTGCAGCGTCTCGTAGAGGGGGCGGCCGACGACGGGCGTGCGCTCCAGCAGGTCCTTGCCGCGGGCCAGGAACCGCTCGTAGCCGTCGGTGGTCCGCAGGGTGGCCAGGTGGTTGGCGAGGCCGCCGATGGTCGGCGCGTAGGAGCGCTCGTTGTCGTTGACGACGATGACCAGCGGGCGGTCCTTGGCGTCGGCGATGTTGTTGAGCGCCTCCCAGGCCATGCCGCCCGTGAGCGCGCCGTCACCGATGACGGCGACCACGTGGTCGTCGCGTTTCAGCACCTGGTTGGCCTTGGCGAGGCCGTCGGCCCAGCCGAGCACCGTGGAGGCGTGACTGTTCTCGATGACGTCGTGCTCGGACTCGGCCTGCGAGGGGTAGCCGGACAGGCCGCCCTTCATCTTCAGCCGGGAGAAGTCCTGACGGCCGGTGAGGAGCTTGTGGACGTAGGACTGGTGGCCCGTGTCCCACAGCACCTTGTCCCTCGGCGAGTCGAAGACACGGTGCATCGCGATGGTGAGCTCGACCACGCCGAGGTTCGGGCCGAGGTGACCGCCGGTCTTCGACACCGCCTCCACGAGGAAGGTCCGGATCTCCTCCGCCAGCTGGTCCAACTCCTCCAGGCTGAGCCGGTCCAGATCGCGCGGTCCCCTGATGCGGGTCAGCAGCGGCACCCGTGCCTCCTTGCGATAGTGCTGTTCGAGCGTTACCGGGCTCGTCGAAGTCTAATCTTCCGCGCGGACGGCCGACCGCCGGGCGGTCGACTGTCACATCACGCGAACGGCGTAAACCATCCTGCGCAGACGTACCCGTACGAAACGTCCGACAACAAGCAGAAGTGCCCGGCACCAGGATCGGTGCCGGGCACTTGTACACCCGGGGCGGGCCACCGAGCCCCGGAAGGGGCCCGGGGCCGTTTCAACGTGCGGCTCCGCCGCGTGGGCGCGACCGGCCGCGAACAGCCCGCGGCCGGCGACGGAGGGCACGCCCGACGGCGCCCCTCCGCAGGGCCGCTACGCGCGACCCGCGGCCTTCTGGCTCCGACGGCTGACGGAGTCGATGACGACCGCGCCCAGCAGCACCGCACCCGTGATCATGTACTGGATCGACGTGTTCATGTTCAGCAGGTCGAGACCGGTCTGGATCGACTGGATCACCAGCATGCCGAGCAGTGCCGACCAGACGGAACCGCGTCCGCCGAAGAGGCTGGTGCCGCCGATGACCGCCGCGGCGATCGCGAGCATCAGGATGTTGCCGCTGCCCGCGGACAGCGTCGCGCTCGCGGTCTGGCCGGCGAAGAACATACCGCCGATCGCCGCGAAGCCGCCGGAGATGGCGAACACGGTGATCCGGATCATCGGCACGTTGATACCGGCACGGCGGGCGGCCTCGATGCCGCCGCCGACCGCGAACACCTTGCGGCCGTACGTCGTGCGGCGCAGGACGAAGTCCACGATCACCAGCGCCGCGAGGAAGATCACCAGCGCGTTGGAGACACCGGACGCGTTGTTGAGCACGGCGGCGGATGCGAAGGAGGCGACGGCGAGCGCGCCGACGCGCAGCAGGATCTCGCTGGTCGCCCGGAACGGGACGCCCGCGGCCCGGCGACGGCGCTGCTCGTTCAGGTTGCCGACCAGGGAGAGGACGACGGCGAGACCGGCCAGGAGCCAGGCGCCGATGATGGCCTGGTCCATGAAGAAGGAGCTCTGGCCGAGCAGCCGGATCGGACCCGTGTCGGACGGGATGTTGATCGTGCCGCTGTCACCCAGCAGCCACAGCATCAGACCGTTCCAGCCGAGGAAGCCGGCCAGGGTGACGACGAACGCGGGTACGCCGACCCGGGCGAAGAACCAGCCGTGCAGCGCGCCGATGGCGATGCCGGTGAGGATCGCGAGGACCACCGCCAGCCAGGAACTCAGGCCCTGGTTGACCGCGAGCACGGCGAACACGGTGGAGGCCAGACCGCTGACCGAGCCCACCGACAGGTCGATCTCGCCGAGCAGCAGCACGAACACCAGGCCGATGGCGAGCATGCCGGTGGCCGAGAGGAAGTAGCTGATGTTCGAGAGGTTGTCGGCGCTGAGGAAACGATCGTTCTGAAGCTGGAAGATCGTCCAGATGACGATCAGTCCGATGACCACCGGCAGCGAGCCCAGCTCGCCGCCCTTCACCTTGCGCTTGAACTCGGTGACGTAGCCCTTGAGACCCTCTTCGCGGATCAGCAGACGGGGGTCGACGACGGTGACCGGCGCGGCCGTGGGGTCGTCGGCGGGCGCGACCGTGGTCTGGCCCTCCGCGGCGGTCCCGGGGGAATCACTCTTCACGGTCTTGGACATGTCGCTCACTTTGCCGCCTCCGTGGTGCGCCGCTCGGCGCGACGGGTCACGGCGTTGTCCGTGGCCCCCGTGATCGCGGCGATGATCTCTTCGTGGCTGGTGTCCTTCACGGAGAAGGAGCCGTTGTTCTTGCCCAGGCGCAGTACGGCGACCGTGTCCGCGACCGCCTTGACATCGGCCATGTTGTGGCTGATGAGGATGACGGCGAGGTTGCGCTCGCGCAGCCGCTCGACCAGGTCGAGGACCTGCGCGGTCTGCTCGACACCGAGGGCGGCGGTGGGCTCGTCCAGGATCACGAGCTTGGGGTCGCCGATGAGGGCGCGGGCGATGGCGACGACCTGCCGCTGACCGCCGGAGAGGCTGGCGATCGGGATGCGGACGCTCGGGATACGGATGGAGAGCGTGGACAGCAGCTCCCGGGAGTTCTTCTCCATCGTCACCTCGTCGATGACGCCGCGGTGCAGCAGCTCGCGCCCGAGGTAGAGGTTGCCGACGACGTCGAGGTTGTCGCACAGCGCGAGGTCCTGGTAGACCGTCGCGACGCCGAGTCCCTGCGCGTCGTGCGGCTTGTTGATCCTGACCGGATCGCCCTGCCACTCGATGACGCCGTCATCGATGGGGTGGACACCCGCGATCGTCTTGACCAGGGTGGACTTTCCTGCGCCGTTGTCGCCCACCAGGGCGACCACTTCTCCGGCGTGGACCTCCAGCTCGACGTCGGTGAGTGCCTGCACCGCACCGAATCGCTTGGAGACTCCGCGCAACGCCAACACGGGCGTAGCGGACACGTGAACCATCTCCTTCGCCGCCTGACCGGCGGGGATGCCGCGCCGGGAACCGGGCGCGGAGGATGTGCGGGCCCCTCCGACCTGAGGGGCCGCCGCACAAGGCTTACAAGGTGAACATGCGAGTGTCCGCCGCTCTCTCGGCGGCGGTTCCGTCCGGCGCCCGCCCCGGAAGCGGGGTATGGGTGGGGCGGGCGCCGGACAGGCTCAGTGGACCGGAGCGACTACTCCAGGCCGGCGGACTTGCACGCCTTGGCGTACTCGGCGGTGCAGATGTCGGCGACCGTGTAGAGGCCGTCCTTCACCACCGTGTCCTTGATGTTCTCCTTGGTGACGGAGACCGGGACCAGCAGCTTCGCCGGGACCTTGTCACCGGACCCGCTGGTCACCTCGGTGTCGGCGAGGGACTTGATGTCCTTCTTCTCCAGCAGGTTGACCGCCAGCTCGGCGGCCGTGTCGGCCTCCGGCTTGTATGCCTTGTAGACCGTGGAGGACTGCGTGCCGGCGACGATCCGCTGGATGGCGGCCAGCTCGGCGTCCTGACCGGTCAGCGGGATGCCGCTGATCTTCGCACCCTTGAGGGTGTTGGCGATGCCACCGGCCATGCCGTCGTTGGCGGCGTAGACGCCGGCGATGTTCTTGGCGCCCAGCTGGGTGATGGCCGCGGACATCTTCTGCGCGGCGACGGTGTCCTTCCACAGGCCGGACTGCTCGTAGGCGATGTCGACCTTGCCGTCGAGGGCCTTGTGCGCGCCCTCCTTGAACTGACCGGCGTTCGGGTCGGCGTCGTCACCGTTGATCATGACGACCTTGGCCTTGGGGGTGGCCTTGTCACCGAGCGCGGTGAGGAGGGCCTCGCCCTGCAGCTCACCGACCTTGACGTTGTCGAAGGAGACGTAGGCCGAGACCGGGCCCTGCGCGAGGCGGTCGTAGGCGACGACCTTGACACCCTTCTTCACCGCGGACTCGATGGAGGACTTGATGGCGGCGGAGTCCTGCGCGGAGATGACGATGACCTTGACGCCCTTGGTCACCATGGTGCTCATCTGCTGAGCCTGCTTGGTGGGGTCGGCGGCGGCGTTCGCGTAGTCGACCGTGCAGTCGGAGCAGAGCTCCTTGACCTTGTCCTGGAAGTACGGCCGGTCGAACTTCTCGTAGCGCGCGGTGACGTTGTCGGGCAGGAGGAGACCGATGGTCTTGCTGCCGGAGCCGCTGTCGCTGCCGCCGTCCGAGTCCTTGTCGTCGCCGGCCTTGCCACAAGCGGCTACGGACAGCGCCAGCGAAACCGCGGTGGCGCCGATCGCGACTCTACGCATCGTTGCGTTCATTTGGGTTGTGCCTCCCTGACACGGGCCGCAGCACTGCGGCCGAGGTGGCTGGAAGTCAACTCGGCCACACGTGCGACGTCAAGAAGTAAATCCTTAACGGGTTGGCAACGGCGTGTTTCGTTCTCTAAGTGAAGACAGGGGTCGCCGCGGAGAGGGTCCCGTCCAAAAGGGTCGAATCACCCATCTCACTGAGGGCCAGCGCCAGGGCCCCGAGGACCTCGGCTCGGCCGCCAAGTGCCCCTGGCAGCACTGAGAGTTGACGTGCGGCACTCGGGATCGCGTACCGGCCGACCGACTCCCTTATGGGTCCGAGAACCAGCTCTCCGGCCTCGGCGAGATCGCCACCGAGGACCACGCGGCTCGGGTTCAACAGATTGCAGAGATTGGCGACTCCACTTCCGATGTGTCGGCCGACGTCGGCGATCACCCGACGGCAGCCCGGATCCCCGTCCCTCGCCAACCGTACGACCCCTTCCATGGTCAGGTCGGTGCCGTGGCTGGACTGGAGGAGCGGCAGCACATAGCGCGCGGCCGCGAAGGTCTCCAGGCAGCCCCGGTTGCCGCAGCGGCAGACAGGGCCGGATTCATCAAGAGTAATATGCCCGATTTCTCCCGCTGTGCCACCCGGACCTCTGTAGATCTTGCCATCGATCACCAGTCCGGCCCCGACGCCGCTGGAGACCTTGATGTACGCGAGGTCCCGCACCCCCCGGCCGCTGCCCCAGACCAGCTCGCCGAGGGCACCGAGGTTGGCGTCGTTGTCCACGTGCACGGTCACGCCCAGGCGGTCGCGCATCTCGGCGGCGGGCTTGCTGCCGGTCCAGCCCGGCAGGATGGCGGTGGAGCCGAGCGAACCGGACTCCACGTCGATCGGGCCGGGGACGCCCAGACCCACGCCGGCGATCTTCGTGCGATCCACCCCGGTGGCCTCTATCAAACGGGTGACCAGCTGCTCCGCCCGGTCGAATCCCTGGGTCGAGGAGGAGTCCACGTCCAGCGGCTCGGCCTCCTCGGCGAGCACCTGGTGGGCGAGGTTCCCGATCGCGACGCGCAAATGGGTGTGCCCGAAGTCCACACCGATCACGATCCCCGCGTCCCCGCTGAGCGAGACCGCGCGCGCCCGTCGGCCGCCGGCCGACGTGGGCGTGACCTCGACGGTTCCGCCGTCCTTCAGTTCGCGCACGATGTTGGAGACCGTGGCCGCGGACAGACCGGTGGTCCTGGCGATCTCCGCCTGCGTCAGCGACCCGGCGAGGCGTACCGCCCGGACGACGCGTTCGAGATTTGCTCGGTGCAGCGACGACTGCGACCCCGGAGTCTCCATCGACTCATCCACTCCCGTCCCAGGACGGGCGGCCCGCACGCCGCCCGTGACCCAGGCCACAGCCGCTGAACCCGGGTCACTTACAAGTTGTGAACTCCAAGCTCCGCTGAACGGGTTACCGCAGTCAAGTCCTTGAGGGAAACTGGGGCCACCGAATGACCACTAAATGTCACTCTGCGGCTACTTGAGGTCCCGGGCCGGGCTACTTGAGGGTGGCGGAGGTGAGGCCCGCCTGCACCTGGCGCTGGAAGGAGAGGTAGACCACCAGCATCGGGATCATGGCGATGGTGACACCGGCGAAGAGGACGGGCAGGTCGGACGCGTAGCCCTGCTGCTGCTGGAGCTGGATGAGGCCCTGGGTGAGGACGTACCGCTCGGGATCGTCGCCGCTCTGCGGCTGCATGAGGACCGTGGGCAGGATGAACTGGTTCCACTGCCCCAGCGTGTTGAAGATCCCCACACTGATCAGTCCCGGCTTGGCCATCGGCAGCATGACCTGGAAGAACGTCCGGGTGTGCGAGGCGCCGTCGAGGATGGCCGCCTCGAAGACCGCGTTGGGCAGCGTCCGGAAGAACGCGTGCATGAAGAACACCGTGAACGGCAGCGAGTAGGCGACGTACACCAGGATCAGCCCCTGGTAGGTGTTCAGCATGTCCAGCCGTTTGACCATGAAGAACAGCGGCACCAGGGCGAGGAACACCGGGAACATCGCGCCGGCGACGAAGAAGTAGTACAGCAGCCGGTTGCCCGTGAAGGGGTAGCGGGCCAGGACGTACGCGGCCATGGAGCCGAACAGCATGGTCAGCGGCACGGAGAAGACCAGCACGATGACCGTGTTGACGAAGTAGTCCCCGATGCCCTTGTCCCAGGCGCGGGAGAAGACGTCCAGGGACCAGTGCTCGGGCCAGCCGAAGGCCGAGCCGCCGATCTGCGCGTCGGTCTTGAAGGCGCTGAGCACCAGCCACAGCAGCGGCAGCACGATCAGCAGGGCCCACAGGGCGAGGAAGCCGTGCGAGAACACGTTCAGCACGACGCCTTCGCCGCGCTCGTCGCCCGGGCCGGACCCGCCCTTGTCCACCGTCGGGCCGGTGGGGACCGAGTCGCCGCGCGAGGCGGTCTTGAGGGGTGCACTCATCACTCAGTCGTCTCTCCCGCTCAGAACTCGACGCGCTCGCGACGGGTGGCACGCAGCATGACCACCGACACGATCAGGGTGAGGAGCAGCATCACGACGCCCATGGCACAGGCGTAGCCGCTCCGGCCGTACAACAGGAAGTTCCGCATCATCACGGTCGCCATGACCTCGCTGTGGTGGTCGGGGCCGCCCCCGTACTCGCCGGCGGTCATGGTCGACACCAGGATGAACATGTCCATCGCCGCGATCCCGAGGTAGACCCAGGCGGTCTGCACGGAGTCCCACAGCAGCGGCAGGGTGATGCGGAAGAAGGTGTGGGCGCGGCCGGCGCCGTCGATCAGGGTGGCCTCGTAGATGTCCCTCGGGATGGCCTGCATCGCGGCGGAGAACAGCACCAGGTAGAAGCCGACGCCGTGCCAGACCACGACGAGGATCAGGGCCCACAGCACGATGTCCGGCTCGTTCAGCCACTCGACGGGGCTGCTCTTGTCGACCAGCCCCAGCTTCAGCAGGAGACCGTTGAGCATGCCTCCGCTGTCACTGCGGTACACGGCCCCGAAGAGCACCGCGAGGATCGCCAGCGACAGGACCTGCGGGAAGAAGTACACGATCTTGTAGAACCCGGACCCGGCGACCCCCGAGACCCCGCCGGCCCGGCCGCGGCCGCCCGCGTTCAGCATGAACGCGAAGAACAGCGCCAGCAGGATGGTGATCACCGGGATGAACACCAGGAACAGGATGTTGTGCCAGATCGCCTGGAGGAAGATGTCGTCCCGGAACAACGCCGTGTAGTTGTCCAGGCCGATGAAGGAGAACGTCTGCGACTGGCCCTTCCAGTCGGTCAGCGAATAGCCGAACGTCTGGATGTACGGCCAGATCACGAAGATCAGATATAGCGCCACGGGGACGAGGAGAAACCCCGCGACGAACCGGTTCTGTCCTTTACGCATTGGCGTTTCCCTGCCTCGGCTTCCATGAGACGAAAGGCGCGCCCCTGTTTTTCGGGGACACGGGGAAGTTTTTCGGGGGACACGGGGAACTGCGCGGTGAGCCACCACGAACCCGCAGCTCACCACAGTGCGCAGCTCTCCCGGCGCTCCGACGCCCGAACTAGTCCCGATGGTTCTTCTTGGATTCGGGATCCTTGGCCTGCTTGTCCACGGCGGCCTGGGCCCGCTTGAGCCATTCGGCCGGCTGGATCCGCTTGGCCATCAGTTCGTTCGACGCGTTCTGGATCGCCGTGTCCATCTCGCTGTACCACTCGGTGTACAGGTAACGGAACGTGTTGTCACCGGCGGCCTTGGACACCTCCACCGTCGACTGCGTACCGGGCCGCAGGGAGACACCGGGGTCGACCCCGTCCTTCACGATCGTCAGGGAGTTCGCCTCCTTGGCGAACAGCGTCGACCACTCCTTGGAGAGCATCATCCGCATGAATTCCTTGGCCGCGGGGAGGTTCTTCGCCTTGGCCGGGATGATGAACGGCTCGCCCGAGCCGGCCCGGATCGCCTCGAACGGCATCACGCTGTCCGGCAGCAGGGGCATCGGCATGAACGTCATCTCGAAGTCGTCCGGGGTCTGCTTCAGCTGCTCGTTCTCCAGCCAGGACCCGGAGGTGATGAACACGGCCTTGTACTGGTTCCAGCGGGCCTGGGACTCCGTATGGGTGAGGCCGTTGGTGCCGGGCATCAGATAGCCCTTCTCGACGACCTCGTAGATCGCCTCGACGCCGGCCTTCGCGGCGTCGGAGCCGACGAACGCCTTCGGGTCGAGGTTGTCGATCGCCTTCATGGCGTCCAGACCGCCCGTCTTGGCGATCAGGTCCATGATGGCGACGTTGATGTAGTATGGGTACTTGCCCTGGTGGGCGAGGCCGCCGATGTCCTTGGCCTTGGCCTCCTTGCAGATGGCGAGGAAGTCGGCCCAGGTCTTGGGCTCCTCCCAGCCGTTCTCCTTGAAGAGCTTGCCGGAGTACCACAGGCCCCACACCGTGTAGATGTAGTTCAGGGCGACGACCTTGTTCTCCTGCATGCCGGCGTCGAGCGTGCCGGGGATCAGGGTGTCGCGGACCTTCTTGCCCGGGTCGTCGATCGAGGGGGCGTCCAGCACCTCGGCGAGGTCGAGGAGCTGGCCGTTCTTGTAGAGGACGTCGATCGGGATCTGCTGGGCGCCGGAGTCGTCGACGATGTCCGGCGGGTTGCCCGCGTTGAACCGCGGCTGGAGCTTGCCGGTGATCTCCTGGGTGCCGGTGTGGGTGGAGGTGACCCCCCACTTCTTCTGGAAGGCGGCCTCCCATGTCCTGGCGTAGGCGTCGCCGTAGCCGCCCTTGAAGATGACGACGTCGAGCTTGCTGCCCTTCTTGACGCCGAACGGGTTCGACGCGGAGGTCTTGCCCTGGCTGTCCTCGGAGGTGTCGTCCCCGCCGCCGCCGCTGGCGCACGCGGACAGGACGCTCATCGTCGGGACGGTGATCAGGCCCAGCGCGGCGGAACGCTTGATCAGATCGCGGCGGCCTACGCCTTCGGGGCCGGTGCCGACGCCCCCGTCGGGGCCGTGGTCGTTCTCGGCGGTCGTGGATCCCATGCTCAAGTCCTCGCCTTCTCCAGGACTCAGGCGGTGAACCGGATCCTCCCGGCACCGCGGTCGGTTCAAGCTGGGGTCGTGCGTGAGGATTCAACAGGGGCAAGACGGCGGTCCGCGCGCGGACACGTCCGCGACCGCCGGTAATTCCCCCCAGGTAGGGCCCGTCCGCGCCTGGGTGACCATGATGCGGACGCCGACAGGTATAGTCCACTTCCCGCCAGAGGGGCAAGATCGAATGCAAGGTTCGCCTTCGGTCTTTTCCGAGTTGAGACCTCCCGGAAATCTGAGCGGCCTCGCGTCGCCCGACCGGAAAATTCCCGCCATTCGCCCGGGATGGCGCACTCAACCCCCTTGACATCACTCCTCACTTCCACCCCTACTGGTCCCTGCGTTCACGCGGTCGACAACGTTGTCCCCATTCGGTCGTTCTGATCGAGAACTGTCTTCCGGACCCAGGGTCTGTCGTTTGGATCATGCCGGTTTCGGGCCACGGTGTCTGATGACCGTCGGTGAGCGGGGCTCGGTGCGTGCAGCTGCAAGGCGGAGGAAGGCGTCGACGCGATGGGGGTACCTCCCGCTCGAGCGAAGCCGAGAGTGGGGGAGTCGGCAACTGACGACAACGCCGCTGGGGGTCCCCCCACGCCCTTGAGGCAGTGGGGGAGTGCGTGCCGAGCCCCGCGGCCCAGGCTTGATCCAAACGACAGGCCCTAAGGAGGGTGCTCGCGGATGCGGCACGGACGGGGTTTCACACTGGCGCTCGGCGCCGCCGCCTTCGCCCTGGTGGTGGCCTCGCAGGGCGCGGCGGTCGCGTTACCGGACCGGCCCGCGGCCGGTGAGCGGGAGTTCGGCTCCTCGTTCGAACCGGACGACCCGGCTCCGGACTGGCTCAGCACGACCGACACGGCACCGGACGGGTCCCCGCGCGCGTCCGGCGTCGACGGCGGCTACACCACCGGCATCCCGGGGGACATCACCGACCGCGTCACCGACGTACGGGCCAGCGGCGAGAACACGAGCGGCGGTGAGGTGAAGGAGAACCTCGTCGACGGCGAGCCCGGCACCAAGTGGCTCACGTTCCAGCCCACGGGCTGGGCGGAGTTCGACCTCGACCGGCCCGCCGAGGTCGTCACCTACGCGCTGACCTCGGCGAACGACGCCGAGACGCGCGACCCGAAGGACTGGACCCTCAGGGGTTCGACCGACGGCAAGGAGTGGAAGACCCTCGACACCCGGTCCGGTGAGAGCTTCGGGCAGCGGTTCCTCACGAAGTCGTACGACGTCCCCGCGGGCGCGGTGGCCGCCTATCGGCACTTCCGGCTCGACATCACCGGGAACAACGGCGCCTCGATGATCACCCAGCTCGCCGATGTGCGCTTCTCCACGGGCGGCGGGCAGGCACCCGCGCCGAAGGAGATGCTGTCGCTGGTCGACCGGGGTCCGAGCGGCTCGGCGACCGCGAAGGCAGGCGTGGGCTTCACCGGCGCGCGGGCCCTCGGATACGCGGGCCGGCACACGGCACAGGGCCGGGCGTACGCGTACAACAAGATCTTCGACGTCGACGTGACCGTCGAGCGGAACACCGAGCTGGCGTACCGGATCTTCCCGTCGATGGCCGCCGGGGACCTGGACCACGACGCCACGAACGTCTCGGTCGACCTGGTCTTCACCGACGGCACCTCGCTCAGCGAGCTGGGGGCGGTGGACGGACACGGGTTCCCGCTGTCGCCGCGCGGCCAGGGCACGGCGAAGGTGCTGTACGTCAACCAGTGGAACGACGTCGTCTCCCGGATCGGCTCGGTCGCGGCCGGGCGGACCGTGGACCGGATCGTGGTGGCGTACGACTCCCCGGAGGGCCCGGCGAGGTTCCGCGGCTGGCTCGACGACGTCACGCTGCGGGTGCGGGCGCCCGAACCGCCGAAGGCGCATCTCTCCGACTACGCGGTGACGACCAGGGGAACGAACTCCGGCGCCGGGTTCTCCCGCGGCAACAACATTCCGGCGACCGCCGTGCCCCATGGCTTCAACTTCTGGACGCCGGTCACCAACGCGGGCTCACTGAGCTGGCTCTACGACTACGCGCGGGCCAACGACGCGGACAACCTCCCCACCCTCCAGGCGTTCAGCGCCAGTCATGAGCCGAGCCCGTGGATGGGCGACCGGCAGACCTTCCAGGTGATGCCCTCGGCCGCCGCAGGCACTCCCGAACTGAGCCGTTCCGCAAGGGCGTTGGCGTTCCGGCACGAGAACGAGACCGCCCGGCCGTACTACTACGGGGTCCGCTTCGAGAACGGCGTCAGGGCCGAGATGGCACCGACGGACCACGCGGCGGCGCTGCGCTTCACCTATCCCGGCGACGACGCGAGCGTCCTCTTCGACAACGTGACCGACCAGGCGGGCCTGACCCTGGACAAGGACGCGGGCATCGTCACGGGATTCTCGGACGTGAAGTCCGGGCTCTCCACGGGCGCGACCCGCCTCTTCGTGTACGGGGTCTTCGACGCCCCCGTCACGGACGGCGGCTCGGCCGGGGTGAAGGGCCACCTCCGCTTCGACGCCGGCGAGGACCACACGGTGACGCTCCGCCTGGCCACCTCCCTCATCGGCCTGGACCAGGCGAAGGACAACCTGCGCCGGGAGATCCCGGACGGCACGGCCTTCGGGACGGTGAAGAACCGGGCACGGGCGCAGTGGGACCGGATCCTCGGCAAGGTCGAGGTCGAGGGCGCGACCCCGGAGCAGCTCACCACGCTGTACTCCAGCCTCTACCGCCTCTACCTGTACCCCAACTCGGGCTTCGAGAAGGTGGGTTCGAAGCACCGGTACGCCTCGCCGTTCTCCCCCATGACGGGTCCGGACACCCCGACCCGCACCGGGGCGAAGATCGTCGACGGCAAGGTGTACGTCAACAACGGCTTCTGGGACACCTACCGGACGACCTGGCCCGCGTACGCGCTGCTGACGCCCGGTCAGGCGGGGCGGATGGCCGACGGGTTCGTTCAGCAGTACAAGGACGGCGGCTGGACCTCCCGCTGGTCCTCCCCCGGCTACGCGGACCTGATGACCGGCACCTCCTCGGACGTGGCGTTCGCGGACGCGTACGTCAAGGGAGTGGACTTCGACGCGGAGACCGCGTACGAGGCGGCCCTGAAGAACGCCACGGTCGTGCCGCCCTCGCCGGGCGTGGGCCGCAAGGGGATGGCCGCCTCCCCCTTCCTCGGCTACACCTCCACGGACACCCACGAGGGCCTGTCCTGGGCGCTGGAGGGCTACCTCAACGACTACGGCATCGCCCGGATGGGCCGGGCCCTGTACCGGAAGACGGGTGAGAGGCGCTACGCGGAGGAGTCCGCCTACTTCCTCGACCGGGCCCGGAACTATGTGCGGCTGTTCGACGAGAAGGCCGGCTTCTTCCAGGGCAGGGACGCCGAGGGGGCCTGGCGGGTCGACTCCTCGGCGTACGACCCCCGCGTCTGGGGCTACGACTACACCGAGACCAACGGCTGGGGCTACGCCTTCACCGCGCCGCAGGACAGCAGGGGCCTGGCCAACCTGTACGGCGGCCGCGGCGGGCTGGCGAGGAAGCTGGACACGTACTTCGCCACCCCGGAGACGGCCTCCCCCGACCTCGTGGGCTCCTACGGCGGCGTCATCCACGAGATGACCGAGGCCCGTGACGTGCGCATGGGCATGTACGGGCACTCCAACCAGGTCGCCCACCACGCGATCTACATGTACGACGCCGCCGGGCAGCCCTGGAAGGCCCAGGAGAAGGTGCGCGAGGTGCTCTCCCGGCTCTATGTCGGCAGCTCCATCGGCCAGGGCTACCACGGCGACGAGGACAACGGCGAGCAGTCCGCCTGGTTCCTGTTCTCCGCGCTCGGCTTCTATCCGCTGGTGATGGGCAGCGGCGAGTACGCCGTCGGCTCCCCGCTGTTCACCAGGGCGACCGTCCATCTGGAGAACGGCAGGGACCTGGTGGTCGAGGCTCCTGAGAACAGCGCGCGGAACGTGTACGTCCAGGGGCTGAAGGTCGACGGCAGGCCCTGGACCTCGACCTCGCTGCCGCACTCGCTCCTCTCCCGGGGCGGCACGCTGAGGTTCGCCATGGGCCCGGAGCCGTCCCGCTGGGGCACCGGCGAGAAGGCGGCCCCGGTGTCGATCACGAAGGACGACAGGGTCCCGGCGCCCCGCTCGGACGCCGCCCGGGGCGAGGGCGCGCTGTTCGACGACACCTCCGCGACCAAGGCGTCGGCCGGGACGGTGCCGCTCGCGGTACCGGCCCGCACGAAGGCGGTCCGGTACACGCTGACCTCGGCAGGCCGGGACGAGGCCCCGACGGGGTGGACCCTCCAGGCGTCGGCCGACGGCGGCACCTGGAGGACCCTCGACAGGCGCTCCGGTGAATCCTTCGCCTGGGACCGCCAGACCCGGGTCTTCTCGATCACGGCCCCGAAGGCGTACGACCACTACCGCCTCGTCCTCGACGGCACGGCGACGCTGGCGGAGGTGGAGCTGCTGGCCTGACCTCGGCCGGGGCCGGGAGCGGCGACGCACCCGGCCCCGGCCGCCGGCAGGCCGGGGCCGGCCGGGCCCTCAGCCCACCCGGCAGGGCAAGGTCGTCGCGGGATCACCTCCCGGCCCCTGCACCACATAGCCGAAGGTCGCGGTCTTGCCCGGATCCAGCGCCCCGTTCCAGTTGGCGTTGTGCACCATCACGTTCTGTCCGTTGTAGGTCGCGCTGCCGCTCCAGAGGCTGTCGACCTTCTGCCCGGCGGGCAACGTCCAGTCGACCATCCAGCCGAGCATCGGCACATCGCCGGTGTTGGTGACGACGACCTCGGACTGGTAGCCGCCGGACCAGCTGCCCGTCGTACGACGGGTGGCGGAGCACGTACCCGGCACCGGCTCGCTGGGATTGCCGGGCTGCTTGATGCCGGTCACCTCGCCGTTGCCGCCGTCGAAGACGATGTCGGAGCAGGAGTAGAAGGTCTCCTGGCTGTCGGAGCGCTGCCACACCATGTAGATGAGGTGGCGGCCCGACTTGTTCGCCGGCAGCTGGCCCCGCCAGGAGTAGTTGGCCTCGACCGTGCCCGGACTGCCGTTCAGCGGCGGGTGGTCGACGCTCAGGAAGGGCTGCGCCTCCAGGTCGTTCCAGGTGAGCGTCTTCGTCGGGTCGAAGCCGGGCTTGGTGATGTAGGCGTAGAACCAGCCCGGGTGCGCCGCCCATGCGTTGTAGGAGAAGTCGATGGTCGCGCCGGAGGTCAGATGGGTCAACGGCCAGTCGGCGCTGGGGGTGTTGAAACCGGTGAAGTTGGTGTTGCCACCGCTGCACAGCTGGCCGTCCGGGACGAAGCCGCGGGTGCGGCCGGCGCCGTCCGAGCGGAGCACCGAGAACCAGTTGTAGAAGGGTGTCGTCCCGCTCACCTGCTGGGCGGAACGGCACGCCGGGTTGATCGGCTTGATCTCACCGGTGTCGGTCAGCGCGTCCTGCCAGCACAGGAACGTGCGGCTGCCGGGTTTCATGGGCGTGCCGTGCGCCTCCGCCTTGCCGCTGCCGGCCGTGACGACCAGGCCGAGGGCCGGGATCGTGGTGACGAGGGCGAGCAGCACGAGCAGGAGTGCGTGGTGGCGTCGGGGCAGCCTTAATCGAAAATTAGTCATGCGCATGACAGATGCTCCTTGCATGTACGGCCGGGAGGTGGGGGACGTGCGCGTGCCGGTGCAAAGGTGCGGATGTGCCGGTGTGCGGGTGCGCGGTGCCCGTGCGCGGAGCGTGGTGCGGGGTGGGAGCACCGGTCCGGGCACGACGGGTTCCGGTCCGCCGCGCACATGGGAGCGCTCCCACCCCCACCTACTCCGGAAGCTAGCGCGGAGCGCCGCGCTTGTAAACGGCTGCGGGCGCCCTCTGTCGCCCGCGAGGCCGCCTCAGGTCACCGGACCCCGCGTCCAGCGGCGTTCAGTGCGCCGGCGCACGTCGGCCAGCAGTCGGCGGGTGAGCTTCGCGTGCGTTCCGCTGCCCAGGGCGAGGAGGCGGTAGAGACCGCCGGCGGGGCCCGGGAAGACGGCGTGGGTCTCCGCGCGCAGGCGGACGTGGTCCGGGCCCTCCGCGTCGAGATGGAAGGTCCAGGTGTAGGAGGAGAAGCGGTGACGGCCCAGGAGGGTCAGCTGCCGGGACGGGACGGCGGCCGCCGTGCGGAAGCCGGGGAACGTCGTCGAGCCCGCCACGGGCGGTCGCGGGCCGGAGGCCGTGTGGTCGGCGCAGCCCACCAGCTTGGCGTAACGGACCGCGGCGGGACGGGAGAAGGCCCAGTCGAGCGTCTCTGCGAGGCCCCACCAGGCGTCGTCAGCCGTCGCCTCGATGAGGACGGTGTGCTCGTCGACGAACGGGAGGGGGGCACTGCGCCGCATCGGTGCATTCATGGGCCCAAGTCTTGGCCCTCCGGTCCCGGCACCGCCAGGTTTCCGCCCGGCGGGTCTGCGGGCCGACGGAACCGGGCCGGTGTCGGGCACGGCGAAGGGCCGCACCCCCGCCGTGCGGGGATGCGGCCCTCGACCGCCCTGCCGGTCCGCCTACTTGCGGATCAGGCTGCGCAGCACGTACTGCATGATGCCGCCGTTGCGGTAGTAGTCGGCCTCACCGGGGGTGTCGATGCGGACGACCGCGTCGAACTCGACGCCGCTGTCGGTGGTGACCTTCACCGTGCGCGGGGTGGTGCCGTTGTTCAGCTCCTCGACGCCGGTGAAGGAGAAGGTCTCCTCGCCGGTGAGGCCGAGGGAGGCGGCCGAGGCACCCTCCGGGAACTGCAGCGGGAGCACGCCCATGCCGATGAGGTTCGAGCGGTGGATGCGCTCGTAGGACTCGGCGATCACGGCCTTGACGCCGAGGAGGGCCGTGCCCTTGGCCGCCCAGTCGCGGGAGGAGCCGGAGCCGTACTCCTTGCCGGCCAGGATGACCAGCGGGATGCCCTGCTCGATGTAGTTGCGCGAGGCATCGTAGATGAACGACACCGGCGCGTCGGGCTGGGTGAAGTCGCGGGTGTAGCCGCCCTCGGTGCCCGGCGCGATCTGGTTGCGCAGGCGGATGTTGGCGAACGTGCCGCGGATCATGACCTCGTGGTTGCCGCGGCGCGAGCCGTAGCTGTTGAAGTCACGACGCTCGACACCGTGCTCCGTGAGGTACTTGCCTCCGGGGGTGTCGGCCTTGATCGCACCGGCCGGGGAGATGTGGTCGGTGGTGACCGAGTCGCCCAGCTTGGCGAGGACGCGGGCGCCGGCGATGTCGGAGACCGGGGTGGTCTCCATCGTCATGCCCTCGAAGTAGGGGGGCTTGCGGACGTACGTCGACTCCGCGTCCCACTCGAAGGTGTTGCCCTCGGGGATCGGCAGCGCCTGCCACTGGGCGTCGCCCGCGAAGACGTCCTGGTAGGACTTGTTGAACATGTCCTCGCCGATGGCGTTCGCCACGACGTCGTTGACCTCGGCCTCGGAGGGCCAGATGTCGGACAGGTAGACCGGCTTGCCCTCCTGGTCCGTACCGAGGGCGTCGCGGGTGATGTCCACCTTCATGGAGCCCGCGAGGGCGTACGCGACGACCAGCGGCGGGGAGGCCAGGTAGTTCATCTTGACGTCGGGGTTGATCCGGCCCTCGAAGTTCCGGTTGCCGGAGAGGACCGAGGTAACCGCGAGGTCGTGGTCGTTGACGGCCTTGGAGACCTCCTCCGGCAGCGGGCCGGAGTTGCCGATGCAGGTGGTGCAGCCGTAGCCGACGAGGTTGAAGCCGACCTTGTCGAGGTACGGGGTCAGGCCCGCCTTGTCGAAGTAGTCGGTGACGACCTTGGAGCCCGGGGCGAGGGTGGTCTTGACCCACGGCTTGCGGGTCAGGCCCTTCTCCACGGCCTTCTTCGCGACGAGCGCGGCGGCGACCATGACGTACGGGTTGGAGGTGTTGGTGCAGGAGGTGATGGCCGCGACCGTCACCGCGCCGTGGTCGATCTCGTACGTCGACCCGTCGGGGGCGGTCACGGTGACCGGGTTGGACGGGGCGCCGTTCGGGGCGACGGCCGGGGCGTCGGAGGCCGGGAAGGACTCCTTGCCGGACTCGTCCACGGAGTCGACGTAGTTGAGGACGTCGCTCTTGAACTGCTCGGCGGCGTTCGCGAGGACGATACGGTCCTGCGGGCGCTTCGGGCCGGCGATGGACGGGACGACCGTGGAGAGGTCCAGCTCCAGCTTCTCGGAGAAGTCGGGCTCGGCGGCCGGGTCCAGCCAGAGGCCCTGCTCCTTGGCGTACGCCTCGACGAGCGCGAGCTGCTGCTCTGAGCGGCCGGTGAGCTTGAGGTACTTGATGGTCTCGCCGTCGATCGGGAAGACCGCGGCGGTGGAGCCGAACTCCGGCGACATGTTGCCGATGGTGGCGCGGTTGGCGAGCGAGGTGGCGGCCACGCCCTCGCCGTAGAACTCGACGAACTTGCCGACGACACCGTGCTTGCGGAGCATCTCGGTGATCGTGAGCACGAGGTCGGTGGCGGTGGTGCCGGGGGTCAGCTCACCGGTGAGCTTGAAGCCGACGACGCGCGGGATGAGCATGGAGACCGGCTGGCCGAGCATCGCGGCCTCGGCCTCGATGCCGCCGACGCCCCAGCCGAGGACGCCGAGGCCGTTGACCATGGTGGTGTGCGAGTCGGTGCCGACGAGGGTGTCGGGGTACGCCTGGCCGCCCCGGACCATGACCGTGCGGGCCAGGTGCTCGATGTTCACCTGGTGGACGATGCCGGTGCCGGGGGGTACGACCTTGAAGTCGTCGAAGGCGGTCTGGCCCCAGCGCAGGAACTGGTAGCGCTCCTTGTTGCGGCCGTACTCCAGCTCGACGTTCTGGGCGAAGGCGTCGTGGGTGCCGAACTTGTCGGCGATGACGGAGTGGTCGATGACCAGCTCGGCCGGGGAGAGCGGGTTGACCTTGGCCGGGTCGCCGCCGAGCTCCTTGACGGCCTCACGCATGGTCGCGAGGTCCACGACACAGGGCACGCCCGTGAAGTCCTGCATGATCACGCGGGCCGGGGTGAACTGGATCTCCTGGCTGGGCTGCGCCTGCGAGTCCCAGCCGCCGAGGGCACGGATGTGGTCGGCGGTGATGTTCGCGCCGTCCTCCGTGCGGAGCAGGTTCTCCAGCAGGACCTTGAGGCTGTAGGGCAGGCGAGCCGAGCCCTCCACCTTGTCCAGCCGGAAGATCTCGTACGACTCGTCGCCCACCTGCAGCGTGCTGCGGGCGTCGAAGCTGTTCGCCGACACGACAGTCTCCTTCATTCCATGTGCGCGTACCACCGCATCCTGCCGCCAGGCCCTCTTGGCCGATCCGCTAAGGTAAGGCTAAGTTAGGTACCCCTTACCGGGGTGGCGGCCGAGGTGCGCCTCGGCAGATATCTCGATGTCGAGATAACAGTAGTACATGGGCGCGGGCTGGTCATGCCCGGCCCGATGTGGCGTGCGCCAATCTCCGGGCGCACTCCCAGCGTCCACCGGGCGTCATCCCAGCGTCCATCGGGCGCCATAACACCGCCCACCGGGCACCTCGAAGCCGCGAACGGGCGACCGCCGGGTGGCCTGAGACACCGCCGGGGGCACCGCCGGGGGCGTCGCTATTTGCGTTGCACGGCGGTTTCCCGGGTTCCTAGCATGGGGGGCCTCATGGGCACGGGGACGAGCCCGGTGCGCGGCCGTGAGTCAGCGGATCGGAGATCCCCCGACATGACCTCCCACCTGCACGCACTCTGTTTCGACGCGCACGACCCCGCCGGTCTGGCGCGGTTCTGGGCCGGCGTGCTGGGCTGGGAGACCACCGACGACCCCTACGGCGCCGTCGCGCTCGCCCCGGCCGACGAGAAGGGGTTCCGGCTCCGCTTCCTGCCGAGCCGGGAGGAGAAGACCGTCCCCAACCAGATGCACTTCGACCTCACCAGCCGGTCCCCGGAGGACCAGCGGCAGGTCGTGGCCAGGGCGCTCGCCCTCGGCGGCCGGCACATCGACATCGGCCAGCTCCCGGAAGAGGGACACGTGGTCCTCGCCGATCCCGAGGGCAACGAGTTCTGTGTCATCCCGCCGGGCAACGCGTTCCTCGCCGGCTGCGGCTTCGTCGGCGCCCTGGCGAGCGACGGCTCGCAGGAGGTCGGGCACTTCTGGAGCCGGGCCCTCGGCTGGCCCCTGGTCTGGGACCAGGACGAGGAGACCGCGATCCAGGCACCGCACGGCGGCACGAAGATCACCTGGGGCGGTCCGCCGCTGGCCCCGAAGACCGGGAAGTACCGCCTCCACTTCGATCTCGCCCTCCCCGCCGACGGCGACCACGGGGCGGAGGTCGACCGCCTCGTCTCGCTCGGCGCCACGCGGATCGACATCGGCCAGGGCGACGTCGACTGGGTGGTGCTGGCCGACCCCGACGGCCACGAGTTCTGCGTACTGCCGCCCCGCTGACGCGCACTCCCGAGCCAACACCCCGCACGGAGCGCGCAGTTGCCGTCGCACGACAGGGATGCGCGCCGCCGGGCGGGGTACCCGGTCCGTGTCATGTAGTCGGGAGGGAGGCACACATGCCGCTCACGTTCCGCAAGAGCTTCCGCATCCTGCCGGGTGTGCGACTGAACATCAACAAGCGCTCCTGGTCCATCACCACCGGAGGCCGCAACGGCCCCCGCCACACCCACAGCAGCACGGGGCGCCGTACGACCTCGATGGACCTGCCCGGCCCCTTCGGCTGGCGCCGTACGCGCAACGCCCGGCGCCACTGAGCCGCATCACGCGACTGACACCACATCACCTGAACGGCCCCTCGCCACACCCCCACAGGCCCCCCAAGAGGTGCAATCTCATATCTGAGATAACCTCGCCTCATGGCAGACGACTACCTCGAACGCATCGGCAAGCTCATCCGTGACGCAAGGCAGCACCGCGGCTGGACGCAGTCGCAGTTGGCGGAGGCTCTCGGTACGAGTCAGAGCGCGGTGAATCGTATCGAGCGCGGTAATCAAAACATCAGCCTTGAGATGATCGCCCGAATCGGTGAAGCGCTAGACAGCGAGATCGTCTCGCTGGGATACGCGGGTCCGATGCATCTGCGGGTGGTCGGCGGGCGTCGGCTGTCGGGTTCGATCGACGTGAAGACCAGCAAGAACGCGTGTGTCGCGCTGCTGTGCGCCTCCTTGTTGAACAAGGGGCGCACAGTGCTGCGCAGGGTGGCCCGCATCGAGGAGGTGTACCGCCTCCTGGAGGTGCTCGGCTCCATCGGCGTACGCACCCGGTGGATCAACGGCGGTGTCGACCTGGAGATCGCGCCGCCGGCCGCGCTGGACCTCGCCGCGATCGACGCGGACGCCGCCCGCCGCACCCGCTCGATCATCATGTTCCTCGGCCCCCTGCTGCACCGTATGGACCACTTCACACTGCCCTACGCGGGCGGTTGCGACCTGGGGACGCGGACGATCGAGCCGCACATGATCGCGCTGCGCCGGTTCGGCCTCGACATCACGGCCACCGAGGGGCTGTACCACGCCGAGGTGGACCGGTCGGTCACCCCCGGCCGGCCGATCGTGCTGACCGAGCGCGGGGACACGGTGACGGAGAACGCGCTGCTGGCCGCCGCCCGCCACGACGGTGTGACGGTCATCCGCAACGCCTCCTCCAACTACATGGTCCAGGACCTCTGCTTCTTCCTGGAGGCGCTCGGCGTTCGGGTGGAGGGCATCGGCACCACCACCCTCACCGTGCACGGAGTGCCGCACCTCGACGTGGACGTCGACTACTCGCCCTCCGAGGACCCGGTGGAGGCGATGAGCCTGGTGGCCGCCGCCGTCGTCACGGAGTCCGAACTGACCGTGCGCCGGGTGCCGATCGAGTTCCTGGAGATCGAACTGGCGGTCCTGGAGGAGATGGGCCTCGACCACGACCGCTCACCGGAGTACGTCGCCGACAACGGCCGTACCCGCCTGGTGGACCTCACCGTCCGCCCCTCGAAACTCCAGGCGCCGATCGACAAGATCCACCCCATGCCGTTCCCCGGCCTGAACATCGACAACGTCCCGTTCTTCGCGGCCATCGCCGCCTCCGCGCAGGGCCAGACCCTCATCCACGACTGGGTCTACGACAACCGCGCGATCTACCTGACCGACCTCAACCGCCTGGGCGGCCGGCTCCAACTCCTCGACCCGCACCGGGTGCTGGTCGAGGGCCCCACCCGCTGGCGCGCCGCCGAGATGATGTGCCCGCCGGCCCTCCGTCCGGCCGTGGTCGTCCTCCTGGCGATGATGGCCGCCGAGGGCACGTCGGTGCTCCGCAACGTCTATGTCATCAACCGGGGTTACGAGGACCTGGCGGAACGCCTGAACACGGTGGGGGCGCAGATCGAGATCTTCCGGGACATTTGATACGACGATGCCGCCGCACCCCGTCTGACCTGCGGTGAAGCGGGTCAGGAAGGGGTGCGGCGGCATCTGTGGGACTTCTCTGGGACTTTGCGCCTGGGGCGGGCTCCTACGGGCCGCGTTCCAGTCGGGCTGCCGTCCGGCTGCGGCTACGCGAAGATCGCGTCGATGGCCGCGGTGCCCCGTGCACCAGCGCGGGGCAGGAAGTGGGAGTACTTCCGCAGCGTGAACCCGGGGTCGGAGTGCCCCAGCCAGCGTGCCAGGGAGACGACCGATTCGCCAGCCTCCAGTTCCTCGGAGGCGTAGAAGTGGCGCAGGGCGTGGAAGCCGTGCTCCCGGGACGGCTCCCACACGCGAGTACCGTCGGTGCTGCCCTCGTCCAGCGGTGCGATCACGCCCGCCGTGGCCAGAGCGGGCTTCCACACGTAGGAGTTGAGGTAGTTCCGGTTGATGGCCTTCCGCTCGCGTCCCGTCACCAGGAGGTTGTAGGTCCTCGGCCGCCGGTGTTTGGCTTCCACCGGCGTCTTGGCCGGAGTCGGGTCGTCCCATGGCAGCGTGACCGGTACCGGCGCGAACTGCACCACGTGCTGCCGGATGGCCCGGGCGACGCTGGCCGGCAGCGGCACGTCGCGGACCTTGCGGCCCTTGGGAAGCGCGAAGCACAGTTTCGCCCGCACCATCTTGACCTGCCGCCGGACGTGCACGACTTCCTTCTCGAAGTCGATGTCGTCCGTCGAGAGACCGAGCGCCTCCCCTTGGCGGAGCCCGAGACCTGCTCCGATCACGAGGAGGAGTCGGTAGCGATCCGGCAGGGCCTCCCGTACCGCCAGGACCCGTTCGGGCGGCCATGCTTCGACCCTGCCGGGTGCGGCGGCCGGAGGGCCGACCGTGCTGGACCGGCATGGGTTACGTCCGAGGCGGCGATCCTCGACGGCAGCCTGGAGGATGCTGGAGAGCGTCGCCCAGACCAGACGGATGGAGGTCGGACCGAGGTCTTTCTCCATCCGCTTCTTCCAGTGACGCAGGACTTCCGCGCCGATGGCGTTGAGCGGCTGAGCCCCCAGGTGGGGAACGATGTGCCGGCGTACCCTCTGCTCGATCCGTTCGATCGTGGACGGGTCACCGCTCTGGGTGGGCCACCAGTGGGTGGCGATGTAGTCCTTGAGGGAGATGGCTCCATCGCGTGGATCGACGAACTCGCCTCGGCGTGCGTCGGTCTGGGCCTGAGCGAGCCAGGTCTTGGCGTCCTGGAGGGCGTCGAAGGAACGGTCCTTGACGCCGGGGATGCCCTTGACTCGGTAGCGGGTGCACTTGCCGTACATCGCGGTGCGGTCGCGCTTGCCGGTTTTCGGATTCGGGCGCTTCTTCAACCATCGGTCTTCTATGTAGCCGGCCAGGTGGAACTCCTTGTTGGTGGGGCACGGGGCCGCGTTCTACGACTGGTGGCGCTTCAGGTGCTGAGGAAGCGACTGGAGCGCTCCTGCGGAGGCGGGTTGAGCGGGTTGAGGGCAGGGTTGGAGCGGGAGTCGGCCTGCTCCTGTTCGCGGACCCAGGCGTCGAGTACTTCGAGCCGGTACATGACGCGGCCACGGGGCCCCATGCGGAAGCTCGGCGGCCCCTGCCGCCGGTGGCGCCAGACGTAGAGGGTGTGGGGAGAAAGGCCGAGATACTCGGCGGCGTCCTTCACGGTCAGGAACGCCGTATGTGCGGTGACCGGGGAGGCAGGCTTCGAGGATGCGGCAAGCAACGGGTGCGCGGGCATAGGAGGTTTCTGTGAGGCGCGGGAAGGGGGTGTGTCTGCGCAGGCGGAGAGACGGTCCTCCAGGGGCAGCATGCTCTCTCAGGATGGGCACCTCTCCTCGCACTGGAACTACGCAGAGACAGCTCGCCGTGTGACGGCATCGTCGCGATACTCGGTGCAGGAGAGGGAGAAAGCCCGTAGCTGGCCACGCTCCGCGGATCGGCCAGAGCGCGGGTCGGCTCTATTGCTTGATCTCCGGAAGGGCCGTGGCCTCGGCCAGGCGGTCCCAGTCGACCTCGACGCCATCCCCACGGAAGCAGTACGGGTAGCGAAGCGCCAACCAATACGGGGTCACGCCAGCCATCTCGGCAACCTCGAAGGACGAGAGGCCCATCCTCAGCCACTCGGCCATGCGGGACTCGCGGAGGATGGATATCGGCTCCCCCAGGCGCCACGAGTACAGCTCGTCCCGGGGCAGGACAGCTGCTTGGGCCTGCTCCCACAGCCGCTGCCAGGCGGAAGCCGAAAGCCGCCCACCACGCCTCCCGGGAAACAGCAAGTCATTCTCCCCCAGACCAGCCCCTTCGATCCACGCACGCAGAAACTCGACGTAATGGGGCTGGAGGGGAATTTCCCTCACGACCCCGCGGTGACGAGCCGTCAACTTACCCCCTCCACCCTCCGGGAACGCCACGTCTCGGACTCGCAGAGCACGAGCCTCGCCCGGACGCAGCGCCTGTTCAGCCACGGTGGCCATGAAGGGGTACACCGAGTGATCGGCACCCACGTGCTCTTGCATCCACTCAAGCAGCGATCGGACCTGCTCCGCGGACAGCAGCCATTCTTCGTCCATGACTTCATCGGACATATCTCTGAACTCCTTGGAAGAAACGACTCAATGCGCCATGCGGGGTTCGCGCGGCAGATTCAATGGTCTTCGGATTCGCCGGTTTGGCCAACCGGCGATCGTCGGCTATGTTTCGCCTTGCAGGCGGCGCCTGAGAACCGGAAACACGCCACCGTGCCTCCCCTGGACTGTCCTAGGTTTACTTGCTTCGCCCTGCTATTCCAGTCCGTTGGGGCCCCAAGCTGTCTGCCGTTGGCGAATCAGCGCAGCACCCCGAAGCCGGAGGCGCACCCAACAGCTCGGCTCTCGCTGGGTGGTCGACTGATACAACAGAGCAGGCGCCTTCTAAGCGCTTGGCCGCAGGTTCGAGTCCTGCCGGGGGCGCCACTGACCGCCGGTCAGGCTGGCGACGTTTTCGCAGGTCAGACTGCGTTTTCCTGGCCTTCCACGTTAATCGGATTCTTCGCCTCCGCCGGGAGGCGAGCCCGGCTGGCACCGACCAAAACCGGGCTTCTACGGGTGTCCGTCCCACATACGTCCCACAAAATCTGGGGTCGCGAGGCCGTTCTCTGAGCCCCTCCGAGCGCACAAGAGAGCGGCCGCTTTCGGGAGGTCTTGAACGCTTTCGATCCGTCTCAGGTAGTCATCCAGCTGGCCGACGATGCAGCGTGCGTAGATGGCCAGCAGCACCGGCACGCTGTTCCCGGCCCACTCGGCAACCTGGGCGGGCGGGATGCCGTTGTTGAGCCATGTCGTCAAGCAGGTGTGACGCAAGTCGTACACGCGCTTGCCGGTCGGTGACTTGAACTCGTGCTCGTCCAGTATCTCGTCGCGTGCCTTCGCCCAGACACGCCGGAAGACCGAGCCCGCCAGCATGCCCCCCTTCTCTCCCGGGAAGAGGAGGTCGGCAGGCTTGAGGTCGTATTCCTTGATGATCTCGCGAAGGAGCGCGACCAGGGAGGGGTGGATGGGGACCATCCGCGTGTCGCCCTCGCCTCGGCCCTTGAGATCCCTCTCCTCGTGGACGTCGCCGGTGTCAGTCCACTGGCTGCCGACTTCGGGCTGTGCTTCATGGACGAGGAACTCGCCCCATCCCGTCTCCGGCAAGGTGGCGTCACCCACACGGAGGGCGACGGCCTCCTCGGGACGAAGACCCGCGTAGTACAGAGTCGCAAAGAAGGCACGGTAGAGGAGCCCGCGGCGCGGACGCCCGCCTATCCAGTCCAGCATCTGGGCAACCAGGTCGCGGTTCAGCAGGCATCGCTTGTCGATGGCCTGCGCCACCTTCGGCGCGGTGCGTTCCCCCTTGCCCTTCGGGAGAGGGTTGGCCTTCAGGTAGTTATGCCTGATCGCGTAGCCCATGACCAGGTTCATGATCCGGTCGTTGCGCGTGACGGAGCTTGCCGCTGCCGCGGTCCCGTCCAAGAGGGTACCGAGAGCCGTGAGGACCTTGTCGACCGTCTCGGTCTTCTCCCAGGCACTCATCGGGAGGGCATTGCGCTTGACCCAGTCGAGGATCGTCTGCACTTCGGCCGGCACCGGGTTCTCGGGGTCGGTGCGCCGATTGACATTGAATGCGTACTCCCGCAGCGCCCGGCGAACCATCACAGGCTCGAAGTGCTTCGGCGGAGGCGTGCGCAGCAGGGCGATGGTCGCGTGCGTGAGCGCCTTGGCCATGTTCTTCCGGGTGTTTCCGGAAGCACGGGGCCATTTCCAGTCGACGTACTCGACAGCGAAGTCGTACCAATTGACCTCGGCGGCCTTGGACATCCAGGAGATAGGCCGACCCGTTTCGATGTCGAACGGCTCACGCTTCCTGTGCGCGGCCATCAGCTTCGAGCGCTCGTCATCAGCGACCGCGCTCTTCTTGTACGTCTTGCTGTGCTTCTTGTGGGCGACCTTCCAACGGACGGTGTAGGTGTTGCCCTTGGCCCGCTTGTTCGTCTCAATGGGGTAGAAGCGAACATCCAACGAGCTCGTGTCCGTCAAGAGTGGTCCTCACAATCCATAAGCCAGTTTTCGAAGTCACCGCGCCGTATTCGGAGGGAGCCGTTGGGCAGTCGGATGCAGCGCGGTCCGCGCCCCTTCTGGCGCCAGTCGTAGAAGGTCGACCGGGAGATCTGCAGCTCGGCGCAGACCTCGTCGACCGTGAGCTTTTGCCCCGGTCGAACCGCTACCGCCATGACGCCCCCTCGCGGTTGCGGATGGACGGGGAGTTGGCAGGCAAGGCAGACGGGCCCGCCAGCCTGGGGCGAAAAAGGGCAGAGGGTATCGCGGATCGGCACATGAGATGGTGTTCCTTGCGAAGGAGCGCGCGGGGCGACAGAGGTCAACAACGCCGGAGCCCAAGCCGACTCGGCGTCGGCATAGCTGTCATTCGGCGAACAGCGTTGTGGATTTCAGGGAAGCCGCAGCGGGGGCCGCTCATTACCTCCTTGCGTCTTGCGGCGCTACCGACTACGTCCGCAACGTCTCCACCGCCAAGCACAGCCGCTGCGAACACCCTCAATGGTCCTCACGATCGCCGGTTTGGCTAACCGGCGATCGTCGTCTATGTTGCGCCCCGCACGGGGAGGTCCGCCGACGTTCTTATCGGCGGACGACGCTCGGAAGGCCAGCCGGTAGGGCCAGAGACCCTGGGGCGCCATCCATCACGAGAGCCAAGAGCCCACCGTCAGTGAGCCGGTCAAGGACGTTCAAAGGTGCCAGGCGGATGGGATCAGTGAAGCGAACGGATCTGAGAGCGGGATTCAACAGGGGGCCTCCCTGGGGCGGGCCTCGGCTGACAGGACCGGGTAGGACGAACAGGGTGCGGGAGCGGCCAGCCTGCTGCCGGTCGTATCGGCACCCCACACCCCTGCGCTGACCAGCTTTTTTTACGGGACGTTGTACGTTGACATGGCCCCGGGGAGAGGTTCCAGTCCTTGAGGGCTCTTTCTCGTCTGCCGTGGGCGAATCCGCCCCGGGGGCCCTGCGCACGGCTGGGCTGAGGTCACTCGGTGGGGGACCTCGTCGATCACGGCCTGGTCATCGCCGAGCAGCCTCTGACCTTCGCAGAGGCTCAGCCGTGCTAACGGCCACGGAAACCAAGTGACCGGATGCGAGGAGAAGCTGCTTCTCTCCCCGCTGGGGAGCGATTGTCAGTGGTGTCTGTCAGGGTATGCGCGATGTGTGGCGAGACGAGGGGCGGCATAGGTGTTCGAGCGTGATGACGCGGGAGTGTCCGAGTCATTCGATCTTGATTCGTTGACGGTGGGCGACCGTCTGCGGCTGTTCAATTTCACGCAGCGCGATGATCCCTTGGCATACCTGTGGGTGCTGCGGGCGATGAACGTGCTGCGCGCGGTACACCAGTTGCAGGTCCACCCCGACGATGTGGCGAATACGCTGAACGAGCTCGCGGCAGCGCACGACGAGGTACCAGCCGCCGCCGACTTGAACCTGCGCGGGATGCTCGACAACCTCTCCTCGGACAACGAGCAGGTCCTCTACCGGGTGGAGGACCCGTTGCGTTGCGGCAATCTGGCCGCGTACCGGAACCGGCAGTCGGTCTACCAGTTCACGGAGATCGGCTACCGCGTCTACTGCGCGGTGGAAGAGGTCATCGGGTCCCGGGTACAGGACGCGAACCTGTCGCGGCTGGTGTTTGCCGACATCCTGGCGGACTTCAAGGCGCTGGCGACTGCGAACCGGGAGGGCGACCAGGACGAGGTGTATCGCAAGCTCGCCCGGCTGGACAACGTGCTGGAGGACATGACGCAGCGGGCGGCACGGTTCTATCTGACCTTGAACGACGTTGCGCGTACGACGGACGTCTCCCCGGAGACGTTCCTGCGGTACAAGCACGCGCTGCTGGCGCATATGAGTGAGTTCACGGCAGAGCTGGAGCGCTACGCTCCCCGGCTCGCCGAGGCCGTGAACGAGGTGGAAGACAGCGGGGTGGAGACGCTGCTGGAACGGGCTGCGGCGGTGGATGAACGGCCGATGATGCGGCCGGCCGCGCGGCTTGAGGACTGGCGGCGGCGGTGGATGGGCCTGCGCCAGTGGTTCTTGGCTGACAGCCCTGGGGAGACCAAGGCCGCTCAGCTGCAAGGCGCTACCCGCACGGCTATCTCGGGAGTCATTGGACTGCTGCGGCAGGTGACGGAGTCGCGTCGAGGCGGGGTGAGCCGGACCACCCAGCTAAGGCATCTTGCCGCCTGGGCGGCTGCTGCGCCGGATGAGCAGGCGGCGAACGCGCTGGTGTCCGCCGCTTTCGACCTGCGTTCGGTGCGGCATCTGTCGGGTGCCCACGACGACGATGACCAGATTTCACCGCGGGCGACGTGGTGGGATGCACCCGGTGTGGAGATCAGCGTCAGCCTGTTCCGGCATGGCAAGCGGCCTGCGCCGGGCGGGCCGCAGCCAGTCCGGACGCGTCGTGGCGCGCACGCCCGGCTGCGAGAGCAGCAGCTGGCGGATCGGGCCGCGGAACGGGAGGCCGCCACGGATCTCCTGGACCACGGTCCCCACGACCGGGTACTGAACGAGGCGGAGACCCGAGCCGTGCTCAAGCTGCTGACCCGAGCACTCCAGGCACGAACGGTCGTCGCGGGCCGGCTGCGTTCAGGGATTGGCAGCAGCGACGTGCTGACGCTACGTCTGGTCCCGAACGAGCGCGGCAGCCGGCTGCGGACGGAGACCGGCACACTGCGCCTGCCCGGCTTCGCCCTGGAGATCAAGCCTCACGGTGCGATGCGCCGGCGCCGAACGGAGAAGCCCTGATGGCTGCCTATCGCGTCGCCGCCTCGGTGGAGCCGGCGGACCTCGGCTCGTACCAGCAAGCTGCCCGGCTCATGCTGCTGCACGGCGTTGTCACCGAGAGCTATCCCCGAGCCAAGGCGCTTGCGCTGGTGCTGCAGTGGTCAGACGAACTGGCCAAGGACTTCCGTGACTTGTTCGGCTACTCCTTGCAGACAAGCGCCCGTCACGCACGGCTGCTGCGGCGGCTGGACGCGTTCGATGCCAGCCAGGCGTTCCTCACGGTGAAGAGCAAGAGGCCGTTCGACCGGCGGCGTCTGGCCTACCTGTGCCTGATCCTGGCCTGCTTGCACCGGTCACGCATCGAGATCAACCTCGCCGATCTCGTCAAGCTGCTCACACCGTCCGCCAACGCGATCGAGCACCTGGGCTTCGATGCGACGGCGCCGGGCCACAAGGACGCAGTCGTGGATGTGATGGACTGGCTTGTCGACCGGGGTGCACTGCGGATCTCCGATGGTTCGATGGAGGACTGGGCCCGTGACCACGACCGCGGCGACGCGCTGTTCGACATCGACCACGACACTTGCGCGGCGCTTTTCAGGCCGAACAAGCCGCTGCAGCATCTGGTCAGCGCTGCCGGTCTGCTGGACACCCCGACCGCCGGCACCGGACGAGACCCCCGTCGGCGATTTGCTGCCCAGCGAGCTCGCCGACTGCTGATCGAGCACCCGGTGGTCTACTTCAGCGACACCGACGCGGAGACGGCGATAGCGCTGCGCCAGCCCACCCTGGCGGAGGACATCGCACGGCTGACCGGGTTGCCGGTCGAGCGCCGCGCCGAGGGGATCATGCTCGTCGACATCACTGGGCACTTCACTGACAAGCGATTCCCCGGCCGCGGTGGAGCGGTCAACCGCACTGCCGGACTGCTGCTCGCAAAGATCGCGGACTTGCGGGAAGACCCGGACCGGGCCAGCAGTCTTCAGTACCTCCTGCCCGCCGGACCAGGGGAGGACCACGCGGACCTGCTCAGCCGCATCGACATGGCCCTGCCGCAGGCCGGCACGCTCGAAGCCTTGGCGCACGACCCGCATGCGGACGCTGGTTGGCACGCGAACGAGGCCGATCCGGACGTCCCAGAGCATGAAGGGCAGACGGGCCTGCCTTTCGTGGAACACGGCACGTTGGAGCAGATGATCACCGAGCTCTACGAAGAGTTCGGGCCCTCCTCCTTCACCAACAAGTGGCAGGCCGACCCCAGCGGGCTTCTGGCAGAGGCCGTCGCTCTCCTAGCGGATCTACGCCTGGTCCATGTCGTCCCCGGCGGCATTCTGATCCGGCCCGCGGCCGGCCGCTACCGCAACATCACCGCCGTCCTGCCGCGCCCAGCGCACGGCCAGTTCGCTTTCGACTTCCCCACTGAGGACACCTCTCGATGACGCTCATCCCCCACTCTCGCACCGCTGACGAGTCGGAGGTTCGCTTCAAGCCCACCCGCGCCGGAGTGATCGGCCTGTGGGACTACACCGACGAAGAATTTGTCTTCGCCGATGGCCGACTGGTCCTGCGCGGACACAACGGCTCCGGCAAGACCAAGGCCCTCGAAGTGCTGTTCCCCCTCGTGCTGGACGGTGTCCTCGACGCAAGGCGTCTCGATCCGTTCAGCGGCGAGGAACGGACCATGAAGTCGAACCTGCTCTACAAAGGGCAGGAGTCCGCCTACGGTTATGTGTGGATGGAATTTGCCCGCACCGACCCGGACGGGGAGGTCCTCGAAGCCGTCACCGTGGGGATCGGCATGCGGGTGACCAAGGCGATGTCCACTCCCGCCCGATTCTTCTTCGTTACCGACGGCCGAGTCGGCATCGACTTCGGCCTGCTGGACGGGGCCTCGCGCCCGCTGCGGGAGAAGGCCCTGGAGGCGCTGCTGGGCAAGAAAGCCATCTTCGATACGGCGGAGGCGTATCGGGAGAAGATCGATGACCGGCTGTTCGGGCTGGGCCGTGAGCGCTACAGCCAGCTGGTCAGCCTTCTGCTCCAGCTGCGGCGCCCGCTGTTGGCCAAGGATCTTGACCCGGTCAAGCTGTCCGAGACCCTTACCGCCGGCCTGCGCCCCGTCGACGATGACCTCATCCTGCAGGCCGCCCGCGACTTCGAGAACCTCGCCGAGATCCAAGCGCTCCTCAACGCCCTGACGGGGGCGGATACCGCAGTCCGTAACTTCCTACGTGACTACACCACTTACCTGCGCGCCCATGCCCGTGACCGCATCGACCACGTCACCGGTCGCATCCAGGACACGGCCGCCCAGTGCGAGAAGATCATGGAAGCGGCGGAGGACCGCCGTGCCTCGGAGCGGCAGCTGGCTTCCGCACAGCAGGAGCGGGATGCCGCTGAGCGCCAGTGCAATGAGCTCGGCGCCCGCCTGGCCGAGTACAAGGACCACGACGCCATCAAGCAGCGGGACGGCCTCAAGGAACTACGCGATCGCGTACACGCGGAACGCCAGGGCCTCGCCGAGAGCGAACGCCACCTCAGCCAGGCCCAGAAGAGCTTGGCTACCCTCAAAGGGGAGGCAGAGCGCGCTGTCCAGCGGCACGGTGAGCTGCGCAAAGCGGCCTCCCGGCACACCGACAACCTGATGGACGCCGCGCGCAGCTGCGGCATCCTGCACGACGACGCCACGCTAGATCTTGGTGCCGAGCTCGACACAGACGTGGCAGGTCGCGTAGCCGCGCGGCGCAGCGAACTGAAGGACGTACACGCCCACCTCGGCGCATTTGAGGACGCCAGGAAAGCCCAGGAACGCGAGCAGGATCACTGCGACACGGCCAGCGGTGAGCTGACCGAGGCCGAACGACAGTCCACCGCAGCAGCTGAGCGGCTCGAGATCGCCCGCACCACGGCCAGCCAGGAGCTGGACGAATTCATCAGCCGCTGGAGCAGCGGCAACGACATCACGGTCTTGGCCGCCAGCGACGGTGACGCGCTACGCGCGGCCGTCGACGCAGTGGGGGAACCCGAAGCGGCCCCGCTCTTGGAGGTGTTTCGTTCCCTCACCGACCAGCGCCGTACCAGGGCCGCGGCCCGCGTCGATACCTTGGAGCGGGAGCACAGCGGCGCTGCGGATGCTCTGCGCAGCAGACAGGGTGAACGCGACACCGTGGCCGCCGAGGCTGATGACGCGCCCCCGCCCAGTGACCTGCGTCCTGCCAGCCGCGACGAGCGGCTCGGCGCGCCGCTGTGGCAGCTCGTACAGTTCGCCGATCACGTCCCGGAGGACCATGCAGCCGCTGTGGAGGGCGCCCTGTACGGGGCCGGCCTGCTCACCGCCTGGCTGCACCCCGACCCCGTGCTCACCGACCAGGCACTGCACGACAAGGTCGCCGACGCCTATCTGCGCCCGCTGCCTCCCGCACAGCGGCCCACCGGACCCACCCTGGCCGACCTGCTGGTCGTCGAAGATCAGCAGCTCGTCGCCGCCGCGACCGTACAGGCTGTCCTGGCATCCATCGCCGTAACGGACGACATCCCCGCAACGGACGACGCACTGCCCGCTCCTGCGGTCACGACCGGCTCGCATTTCAGCCTCGGCGTCCAGGTCGGTGCGCATCCCAAGGAGCAGCCGGAGTACATCGGAGCCACCGCGCGAGCCGCCCGTCGGCGCGAACGGCTGCGCGTGCTCGACGAATCCATCGCCGCCCTGGAAGCTCAGCTCGCCGGCATCGAAGAGCAGCAGCGGTACGCGCAAGAGGCATTCGACGACTTCGACCGCGCCAGGCGCGAGCTCCCCCGCACCCGGCCGATCACCGAGGCGGTAGGCGAGGTGGCCGTGGTGGCGGAGAAGGTCACCGGTGCCCGCCGCCGCCTCGCCGAAGCCCGCAAGCGGCTCGACGGGACGATCGCGCGCGCCCATGAGAAGAACCGGCAGCTTCGGCATGCGGCCACGGCTGCACGACTGCCCACCGTCCGTGAGGAACTGGACAAGGTAGCCCAGGCGCTCGACGACTTCGCCGGCGCCGGCAAGGCGCTCTCCACCTGCCGTGAGCAGGCCGATGCCGCCGAGCGCGACATCGCCGGCCGCCGGGACATCATCGCAACGCAGACCGAGTCGTGCACAGAACAGGCTGAGGCGCTGCAGGCGCGTAAGGACGCGTTCGCCGTTCAGGAGGAACGTCTGCGCACCCAGGAAGCAACGCTCGAAGCCCCTCTGCAGGAGATTCTGCAACAGATCGCGGACGCGGAAGTGCAGCTCACCGCAGCGCGGAAGACGTACGGCCGTGCGAGGAAGGAAGCGGAAGATCAGCGAGACCGGCTTCTGAAGGCTGACCATGCCCTGGAGTTCGGCAGTACAGCACTGGCCACGGCCGTGGCTGAGCAGGTGCGCACCACGCTCACGCTGGAGCCGTATGCCCGGCCCGACCTCCTCGGCCTCCTCGAAGCGAACGCCGAGACCGTCTGGTTGCCGCAGGACGTGTGGCCGAGCCCCGAGCAGGCAGTCCAGACCCTCATGGACAGCCTGACCTCGCCCGGCACCTCCCTCACGGGCATCCAGGCCGCCCAGAACGTCGTCCCCGCATCCGTCGCCTCCTTGATCAACGCGCTCGACGAGGCGACCCGGGGCCGGCCGATCACCGCGAGCCTCCTGAAGACCGTGACAACCAAGATCTCTACCGCTATCACCGCGCTGGAGGCAGCCCTGCTGGAGTCCGATCAGGGTTACCTCTTCGAGTGGGAGCCGGCCGGAGACATCATCCTGGCCCGGGTCACCGACAGCGAAGGGCCAGCTCCCGTAGCGGACTTCGCCCGCCGCCTGGCCGAACAGCTGGCTGATCAGAGCGTGCTGCTGGAAGACAAGGAACGGACCGTTCTGGAGGACGGCCTCCTGACCGGGCTGGCCGAGCAGATCCACGATCGCACCGTCGCCGCCCGCGACCTGGTCAGGAGCATGGACGCCGACACCCGCTCCAAGCCGATGTCCTCCGGTCAGACGGTGGGCATCAACTGGGTGATCTCCGACGCGCTCACCGACTCCCAGCAGGCTGTCAACAAACTGCTCGACAAGAACGCCTCCGGTCTCGGCCCAGCCGGACTGGCCGATCTCCGCTCCCACCTGCGCAGCCAGATCCGCACCAAGGCCGCTGCCGACAAGAAGAGGAGCTACCAGCAAGTGATCGCGGAAGTCCTGGACTACCGCACCTGGCGCAAGTTCGAGCTCCGTCTGTTCCGGCCGGGCATGAGCGAGGAGGAGCGGAAGAAGGGAGAACTGCTCACCAAGGCCAAGCACAGCGTGATGTCCGGCGGCGAGAAGTCCGCCTCCATCCACCTGCCGCTCTTCGCAGCCGCCCACGCCCAGTACACCTCCGCGTACCCGACCTGCCCGCGGCTGATCGCCCTTGACGAGGCTTTCGCTGGCATCGACGAGAAGTACCGTCCCGATCTGCTTGCCCTCACGGCCAAGTTCGACCTCGACCTGTTCATGACGGGCTACGACCTGTGGATCACCTACCCCGACGTGCCTCAGATCTCGCACTACGACATGAAGCACGACGAGGCGTCTCACACCGTCTCCGCCATGCTGCTCGTCTGGGACGGCGAACAGATCCTCGATGACCTCGAATACCCCGGATCCGACGATCTGGCCGCCGAACTCCTCGGCTTCACGCCCCGTCGGCACGTTCCCGCCCAAGCAGGACTGCTCGCAGACATCCCCGATGACGAGCCGACGAACGACGATACCGAGGAAGCAGAATGACCGGATCAGCAGCGGCATACGAGCGCTACCGGGCCCCCGAGTTTCGCCGGCTCCTGGCCGCTGCCCGGCGCTCGCTCGAGCGTCACGGTGGCGAGGTCAAAGGCTCCATCGGCCTGGCCAACCCGACCACTGCAGAACGCAACGCCATCATCGGCATCACCGGCACATACCGGCCAGCCGACGTCCGCCGCATCACCATCCCTCTTTCAGTGCTGGAGCAGAGCGTCCGCAACGTCACGGGCATGTCGCTCCTCGATGTCCTGGAAGAGATCGGCCCCGAGCTTCGCTTTCGCGCCGATGAGCGGACAGCGGTCGATCAGGCACGGCAGGCGATCCTCGCTGAAGGCGAAGCCAGCCCGCTGCACGCCGCGCACTCCTGGTACCGGCAGTGGCTGGCCAGCCTCGCATCATCCGACGGCACGATCACAGCACTGATCAATAAAGAGGACACCCACCTCTTCAGCCAGGCCGTCCGCGTCCTGGAACACCTCTACAACCGGCCCAGTGACGCTCCACCGATCATGCTCCCTGCCTTGGCCGACGCCACCACTGGAGACACCAAAGCCCTCAACCCCGGCCGCGGCTCGCTGCCGACTCTGGTCCTGCGGGCCCTGGCCATGGCACGTGGAAAGCCGCTCGAATCAGGAGCCGAGGCTCGGCGCGAGCTGTGGGACGCCTTCGACGTCATCGTCGACGACCTCGCCAGCCGTGTCCTCGTCCTCAACCTCCCCGCGACCGGCCAGGGGCTGGGCCAGTGGCTCACCGACGCCGCCCGCTACGGCACTCCCTTCCACGTCACCCTCCACCAGCTCGTCACCCTCCCGATCGCCGTGGACCTGCCAACGGTGTACGTCTGCGAAAACCCGGCTGTGCTCCGCCGCGCCGCCGGTGAGCTCGGTGCCGGCAGTCCGCCGCTGATCTGCGCCGAGGGTCGTCCCTCGACCGCCTTTCACCGGCTGGCGCGACTGATCATCGAAACTGGCGGCACCTTGCGCTATCACGGGGACTTCGACTGGCCCGGCATCGACATGACCAACCAGCTCCGCGCCCGCTACCAGGCCGAACCCTGGCGGATGAGCGCCGCGGACTATCTCAGCGCTGTTCGCGCCGACAGCGATCACGTCCCCCTGAGCGGCAAGGCACAGGACACCGCCTGGGAGCCGGGGCTCGCTGAGGCCATGAAGCGGGAGAACCGCGCGGTCTACGAAGAGGCCGTCGCTGACGTCCTCCTGGCGGATTGGAAGGGACCGGCAAGGAAAGAGGGCGATGGGCAAGCGCATGGGCCACGGCACTGCCTCCCGCAAGAGATGGCGGCGCGTGCCCAGTGACGCGCATCACTCAATCACCTTTTTCAAGCCAATGTCGGTCCGCGGTCCGCCCAGCCGCGTGGAGCGGCGGATCATGGTCATATCCTGCGTGGCTTTCGGGAGCGGGGCTGGTTTTCAGGAGTGTTCGGATAACAGGCAAACTGATGGACGACGTGAATCTGGGAGTGCGTACGTGGAAGGGCGTGGACTGAGCTCATGACCAAGAGCCCCACTCTGATCGGCCGCTACACGGTGGCGAGGGAGCTCGGCTCGGGCGGCATGGGTGAGGTCTACCTTGCGTACTCCCCCGCAGGGTCTCCGGTAGCGGTGAAGGTGATCCGGAGCGACAAGCTCGACCCCATGACACGGGCGCGCTTCGAGAAGGAAGCATTGATCGCCCGGACGGTGGTGGGCACCAACCGGGTGGCGCGGTTCCTGGACGCCGACCCATACGCGGACCGGCCCTGGCTGGCCATGGAGTACGTGGCCGGACACACGCTGCTGGCCTGTGTGGACAGCGACGGCGTCCTTCCGCTCCCTCTGGTGGCCAGCCTTGGCGCGCTGCTGGCAGAGGGCCTGGATGCCGTACACCGCGCCGAACTGCTGCACCGGGACCTGACGCCGAAGAACGTCATCATGGGGGGCGACGGCCCGATGATCATCGACTTCGGACTGAGTGCGTTCATGGATGCTACTCAGGAGTCCTTGTCACACAGCGGCATGATCGTCGGCACTGTGCGTTGCATGCCTCCCGAGCAGGCGAGCGGCCATCCGCAGGTGACGCCGGCCGCTGACGTGTACGCGCTTGGGACGGTTCTGCTGTACGCGGCGGCCCGCCACTACCCGTACGACGGGTCGCGGTGGGAGGCCATCGTGGCTCAGATTGCCAACGCCGGGATCGCCCCAGATCTCAGCGGTGCGCCCTCTGGACTGGTGCCGTTGCTGACGTCGATGCTCGCCTACGCTCCGGAGGACCGGCCGACGCTCGATAGCGTCGCTGATGCGTGCGGCGACCTCATGGCGGCTTCGGGGATGGCGCCGGCGGACGCGCGGCTCGCCCTGATCGCGCGCTCCACAGCGGAGCAGGCATCGGGGCCGTCCGTCGAGCCCTTGTCCCCTGCGGTCGAGAAGGTCCTCGCAGAACAGGCTGCGCTCTTCGAGACCCCGGCCAGTCCGCTCGATGTACCACCGGGAGCAGATGCAGCCGCCGTGGCGGAAGAACAGGAGGACCAGCAGGGTACGCCGTCCGAACCGCCCGCGAGTCCACACAAGAAGGCTGCGAGTCCGTCGCGCCCCAGCCGGCCACCGGCGTCTGAGCGGGTGGCCGGGGAGCTTCGAGCGGCGTACGCAGCGGCCGCAGCCCTCTGACCACGGGCGCTGTCGGTGCCCGGTGGGAAGCTGATGCGACGGGTGTGTACCCCGCCAGGATCGGCGGCGTATGTATCTGGTGGACGATGAGCGGCATCCGGTGCTGCTGGTGAGGGAACGGAGCGGACGTTGAGCGTCGAGACTGGGGCCACGGGCGGCCAAGGCGATGCAGCGTGGGACGCCTGGGAGCCCGACGAGCCGCCAGTGGGCGGGCAAGGCCGGTTGTCGGCCGGCTACGCACCAGGGGCTCAGGTACTGATCCGCGACGAACTGTGGCTGGTACGCAAGGTCACCAACACCCGGCATGACGGGTGGATGGTCGAAGTCACCGGCGTCTCTTCATTCGTCCGCGGCACCGACGCCGTGTTCTATGACCGGCTGGACGACATCCAGGTACTCGATCCCCGCGAGACGCAGCTGGTGGCCGACGACTCGTCCAACCATCGACGCGCCCGCTTGTTCCTCGAAGCGGTGATGCGCAAGACGTATCTGCCGCAGACCGAACACGGCCTGGCCCTGTCCGACGGCTTTCTGATGGACCAGCAGGTCCATCAGCTGCGGCCGGCGGAGTTGGCGCTGTCCATGAAGAACCCGCAGCCCCGCATCCTGATCGCGGACGTGGTGGGTCTCGGTAAGACCCTGGAGATCGGGGTGCTGCTGGCCGAGCTCATCCGGCGCGGGCGCGGTGAGCGGATCCTGGTGGTCACCCCGCAACATGTGCTGGAACAGTTCCAGCGTGAGCTGTGGACCCGGTTCGCGATCCCCCTCGTGCGACTGGATTCGACCGGCATCCAGCGGGTGCAGCAGGAGATCCCGGCCGGGCGCAATCCGTTCGCCTATTTCAAGCGCGCGATCATCTCCGTGGACACGCTGAAAAGTGATGTCTACGCCCATCATCTAGAACACACCGACTGGGATGCGGTCGTCATCGACGAATCACACAACCTGGTCAATCGAGGCACAAAGAACAATGCGCTGGCCCGGCTGCTGGCGCAGAAGACCGACGCCCTCGTCCTCGCCTCAGCCACGCCGCACAACGGTGACGCTGCCTCGTTCGCCGAGCTGATCAAGATGCTGGACGAGGCCGCGATCGCCGATCCGTCCAAGTACGAGGTGAAGGATCTCGAGCACCTTTACATCCGGCGTACGAAGACGACTGCTGAGGTACGCGACGGGCTTAAGGGCGCGTGGGCGGACCGTGGCCCCTCGCAGCCCCTGCACGTGCCGGCCGGGGAGAAGGAGCTCGCGGTCTTCAAGGAGCTGGCTTCACGCTGGATCCCCGCCGACCCTTCGGTGCCGTCCGCGAGTACGTATCCACTCGTCCCCTACCAACTGCTGAAATCGTTCCTGTCCTCGCACCGGGCCCTGCTGGAAACGATCAAGACCCGCCTGACGAACCTGGACAAGCCGCCGGCCGAGAAGCCGACCACCAACACCAAGCGCAAGACGCGCCCGGTCGACCCCGCAGCCCGCGAAGCAGCCCGCAAGGCGGAGCGAGCCGCTCTGGTCGAGCTGCAGGCCCTCGCCGAGCAGATCCGGGACGACGACTCGGCGAAACTCGCCGCGCTGCTGAAGGAACTGCGCGCGCTGGGTGTCGGACCCGGCTCGGACACCCGGGTCGTGGTGTTCTCCGAACGCATCCCGACCCTTAAGTGGCTGGCAGAGACGGTGCCGGCGGCTCTGGGCTTTCCCCGCGGCACCACTGCGGACCCGAGCAAGCCCTGGCTGGACTTCGGGGGAGCAGTGCAGGTCATGCACGGCGATGCCACCACCGACGAGGAACAGACCGACATCGTCGAGAAGTTCGGGCTGCGCGATGACCCGGTGCGCATCCTGTTCACCGGTGACGTCGCCTCGGAAGGCGTCAACCTGCACCAGCAGTGCCACCTGCTGATCCATTACGACCTTCCGTGGTCCCTGATCCGCATCGAGCAGCGCAACGGCCGTATCGACCGCTACGGACAGGAACACCAGCCCCAGTTCCGGGCGCTGATCCTCACCAACGACGTCCCGTGGCGCACCGACGAAGTCACCGGCCAGCCGCGCACGCTGGATGACCGTCTGGTCGGCGAGAAGCTCCTGAAGCGCGAGGAGCAAGCACACAAGATCGAAGGATCAGCCGAGGCAGTCACTGGCCTGTACCGGGCCCAGGAGGAGGAGAACCGCCTCACTCAGGACCTGATCGCCGGCCGTACCGTCGAGGACTCGATCAAGCAGTCCCAGCAAAGTGGTGCTGCCTTCCTGACGGGCCTCCTGGGCCAGGTCGGTGCCGTGCCCGAGCACCCCGAAGTGCCCCGCGCAGCGGTCCCCAAGCTCTTCCGGTCCACGGCCGACTACTTCGACGAGGCACTGCGGCAGATCTGCCATCCCAATCCCGAGGATCAGTTGTCGCTGCTGCGCTACGACGACGGCACGATCGCCTTCGAGCCCCCGCGCGACCTGCTGTACCGGCTGAAGTCGCTGCCCAAGTCCTACCTGGACGAGCAGCGGATCCTGCCGCGCAAGAACGAAAAGGGCCGGATGCGCATCACCTTCTCCAAGACGCTCGCCAGTGCGCGGCTGAAGGCCGCTCGGGACTCCTCCAAGTCGCAGTGGCCCAACGTGTCCTACGTGACCGATGTGCACCCGGTGCTGGACTGGCTCACCGACAAGGTGCTCGTGCAGGTCGGCCGCCACCAGGCACCGGTGCTCGCAGCCGCCGTGGACCGCCCGGTCTTCCTGGTCCAGGGCATCTACTCCAACGCGGTGGGCCGCCCCACCGTCGTCGAGTGGATGGCCGTCACCGGCCTCCCCGACGCCCCCGAGATCAAGCCGCTGACCGCACAGCTGCTGGAAGACTATGGCGTCGGCCCGAACATGCCGGGCCGCGCCACTCCGCGTGACCTGCCGGGGCTCACCGACCTCGTGCCTGCCGCCATCGACGAGGCCGAGCGCTTCCTCAAGAGCAGGGAAGAGGACTACCAGTTCCAGATCGATAAGACGCTCGCTCCTTACCGCAAGCGTGTCACCTACTGGAAACAGGAAGCCCTCTTCGCCGGCACACGCCGCGACAAGCAGGAAGTCGACCTGGCCGCCAGCCGCCGCCTGAGCCTGGTCAAGTCCCTGGAAACGGCGGGCAAACCGATGCTTCGTCTGCTGGCCGTCCTGGAACCGCACGCCGCCACCGCAGGGGACACCGCACGATGAGCATCGACTTCGACTCCTTCACCAACCGCGGCGAATACCTGTCCGCGCACTACTTCGCCGAGCAACTCGCCATCGACCTCAAAAGAGGTCTGTTCGCCACCTGGACCATGCGCGAGGGCGACGACAACGACCCCCGCAAGACCCCCCGCGAACAGCTGCGTAGCCTGCGAAGCGCCTACCACACCCCGGAAGTCCGCGGCTACTTCGCCGAAACCACCCAGCTCGACGCGGACGACGAGTCCCGGTTGCGCACCTACGACAACCCTGAGTGGACCAAGCGGCTGGCCTCCTGGCACCAGGACGTCCTTAAGGCCCTCGGCTACAACACAGCCCCCGGCGAACTCACCGTCCACCGCGCCGGCCGCACACACACCCTGCCCGTCGCCTCCCAAGGCCACGGCATCGTCGCGATCGACTGTGGATGGGCCGCAGACAACGACGCTGCCCTCGACCCCGACGGGCCTGGACGTCTGCTGTCGCCCCAACGCGTGAGCAGCAGTGAAACCTACGAGACCGGGGCGGCCTTGGCCTCCTGGCTGTTCCAGAGCGAGCTCGGCAAGCCCGGAGGCCCGCACCCGCGGTTCGTCCTGCTCCTCCACGGCGGAGTACTCCTGCTCGCCGACCGCAGCGCCTGGAACGAAGGCCGCTACCTGGCCGTCAACCTCGACGCCGCTCTGGAGCGCAACGACCGCGCCCAGCAGGGCGAACTCGCCACCATCGCCGCCCTGTTCAGCCTGGAAATGCTCCGGCCCGGCGAGAACGACCAGACCCGCCCCATCGACGCCCTCCTCAAGTCCTCCAGCGCCAACGCCGCCGGCGTCTCCGGCGAACTGCGCTATGGCCTGCAGCGCTCCGTCGAGATCATCGCCAACGAAGTCCTGCGACGAATGGCCGAGCCACAGAACAACGTCACCCCTGCCGACATCGAAAGCCCCAAGATCCCCTTCACCCGGGAACTCACCCGCGAAGCCCTGCGCTACCTCTACCGCATCCTCTTCCTCCTGTACGCCGAAGCCCGCCCCGAACTCGGCATCCTCCCCGCCGACGACGGCACCTACCAGGCCGGCTACTCCGTGGCCCGACTGCGCGAACTCGTGGCCACCGACGAGGAACTCATCGACGAGGAAGCCAAGAACGGCTTCCACCTCTTCCAGTCCCTCGACGTCCTGTTCAACAAGGTCAACTTCGGCCACCGCCCGTACGGCACCGGAACCGACGACGACCAACCCGGCGACGACGAAGCAACCCGCAAGGCCAAGGCCGACCGCCGCAGCGAAGACCGTTTCGGCCTGCGCTTCGAGCCCTTGCGCAGCGAGCTCTTCGAGCCCGCCGCAATCCGCCTCATCGGTCGCGGCGTGCTGGACCCGAACCGCGATGAGGACAGCGCCCCGCGCTGGCTCGACCTGCGCCTGCGCAACTCCGCCCTCCACGAAGTGCTGCGCCTGCTGACCATGAAGAAGGGCAAACGCGGCGAGCGAGGCGGCTTCATCTCCTACCGCAACCTCGGCATCAACCAGCTCGGCGCCGTATACGAGGGCCTGATGTCCTACACCGGCATCATCGCCGACGAGGAACTGTGCGAGGTCGCCAAGGGCGGCGACCCGGAGAAGGGCTCCTGGCTCATCCCCTCACACCGCCAGGACCAGTACCCCGACAAGACCCTCGTCCACTACAACGAGGACGACGCCCGCAAGGGCCTGCGCGGAGTGAAGAAATACGCGAAGGGCGAGTTCGTCTACCGGCTCGCCGGCCGCGCCCGCGAGACGTCGGCGTCGTACTACACCCCGGAATCGCTGACCGAGGTCACCGTCGAACTCGCCCTCAAGAACCGCCTCGACCAGGACCGCGACGCGGACGGGAACATCATCAAGACCCGGGCCTCCGAACTCCTCAAGTTCAAGATCTGCGAGCCGGCTCTCGGCTCGGGCGCGTTCTTGAACGAGGCCATCAACCAGGTCGCCGACGAGTACCTGCGCCGCCGCCAGGACGAGCTGGGCACATCCATCCCAACAGCCGATGCCCTCACGGTAAAGCAGAAGGCCAAGGCGTACATCGCCCTGCACAACGCCTACGGAGTGGACCTCAACGCCACCGGCGTCGAACTGGCCGAGGTCTCCCTGTGGCTCAACACCATGCACCCCGGCATGCAAGCCCCCTGGTTCGGCCTCCACCTCCGCCGCGGCAACTCGCTCATCGGCAGCCGACGCGCCGTGTATGCGGGAGACGACGTAGCCTCACCGGACAAGGCGTGGCTCAAGGCCAAGGGCGCCCTGGCACCAACCCCGTTGCCGTTTCTCAAGGAGAGGGTGCCGCAGCCTCTGCCTCAGGATGCAGTGCACCACTTCCTGCTGCCGAGCCCGGGATGGGCCGCGGTCACCGGGTCGAAGGAAGCCAAGGAACTCGCCAAGGAAGGCATCGAGCAGCTGGCTGCCTGGAAGAAGGGCATCCTCCAGCGGCCCAAGCGCAGCACCGCGCACCTCAACAAGGACGGCAGCCCCAAGCGCGATCCGAAGACCAAGCAGCCTAAGGCGGAAGCCTCGTCGCAGTTCACGCGCCTGCGCGATGCCGCCCGGCGGACAGAATTCCTCTGGTCGCTCGTCATCAAGCGCATGCAGATCTCCGAACAAGAGATCTCGCGCAGGATCGACGTCTGGAAGGCCGATCCGTCTGACCCCGAGTTCGCCTTCATGAAGCACCCCGATCGGGCGGTGCCGAAGGAGAAGGTCTTCAAGGACCTCTTCAACACGGTCGACACCCCGTACTGGCGGCTGAAGACGGTCATGGACGCCTGGTGCGCCCTGTGGTTCTGGCCGGCGGACAAGACGAGCCTGCTGGACGGAACCGACGGCGTCTACACCAGGCCCGCTGCCGTCAGCACCATCGACAGTCTCGCGACGCTCCTTGGGGGCGTGCCGATGCTCGATGGACAGCCCCGCGATCAGTCTCCCAAGACCATCCCCGCGCCCGAACCGCAGGCCACACCCCGCGTGGTGGAGAACATCGGCTTCTTCGAGGTGGAAAAGGGGCAGAAGACCCTGGAGCACCTTGAACTGACAACCGGTACTGAAGTCGTCGTCGAGACCAAGGAGATCACGCCCAAGACCCAGAAGCTGGGTCAGCTGAAGCAGCCCGCACGTCGGCCGGTGATCCCCCTCAAGGACCTCGACGACTGGCTGGACTTCCTGGAAGCGATGCTGGGCACGGCGGAAGTCCCCGAGGGCACCCTCATCGACCAGTTCGAAACGCTCGACGACCTCAAGGAGTACGAGCGAACGCTCCCTGACTTCATGGGCATGGACACCCTCAACCCCGAACAGCGCTTCCCGTGGCTGCACACGGTGCGCGAGATCGCCGCGAGCCAGGGGTTCCTCCACTGGGAGCTGGAGTTCGCGCTCGTCTTCGCAGAGGGCGGCGGCTTCGACCTTCAGGTGGGGAACCCACCGTGGGTGCGGCCGGAGTGGAAGGAGAACTCCGTCCTTGCTGAGTATGAGCCGTGGTTCATGCTCACGGAGAAGCCTCCATCGGCAGAGAAGAACCGGCGGCGCGCAGCCGAACTGGCCAAGCCCGAGGTGCGCAACTACCTTCTCGGCGAGTTGACCGCCACGGCCACTACCGCTGACTACCTGGCATCACCACAGGTGTATCCGCTCATCGCGGGAAGCCAACCCGACCTCTATCGCGCGTTCATGTGCCAGACCTGGGACCACACCGCTGCAGGCGGGGCCGTCGGACTCATTCATCCGGACACCCACTTCAGCGGTGACAAGGAAGCGGCCCTCCGTGAGGCGGCCTATCGGCGGCTGCGGGTGCACGGGGACTTCGTGAACGCTGGCAACCGTTTCTTCCCACCTCCGGTGGGCCGGTCCAGCCACTTCGGGGTTCACATCTACGGCGAGCGCGGTGAGATCGACTTCGACCACCTGTCCTGGCTGTTCTCCGTCGATGCACTGCGACTGTCGAGCACGCACGACGGTAGCGGCGACGCGCCCGGGGTGAAGTACGGGGGCGACTGGGACGAACGCCCGCATCGGCAGCGCGTCATCCGTGTGACGCCCCGCACCCTTGCGCGGTGGCAGAAGCTGTCCGGTGAGCAGGATGTGCCCGTTGAGCAGACGCAGCTGCTCACGCCAGTGAGTACGGCGGAGGACCCGGGCATTGACGCGCTGGCGGCGTACCCGTTGCGCCTGGGGGCGCTCCAGCCCCAGCCCCAGATCAGCAGCGGTCTCCATGAGAGTGGCGCCAAGAAGTCCGTGTTTGGCCCTGCCAAGGACAAGCCGCTCATCGATTACAACAAGGACCAGGAAGGGCGCGAGGACTACCAAGCCAGCTCCTGGGACGAGGTCATCCTCAAGGGTCCCCAGCTGGGCGTCGCCAATCCACTCTTCAAACAGCCCAGCCAGGGCGGCGGCGAAGTCCGCGGGCTGAACCACCTGGAGATCCCGTCCGACGCGGTACCGGAGTCGGAGTACCGGCAGGTGGCGGACGACGCGACGTACCGGGGCGAGCAGGCCAAGTGGCTTGATCATGAACTGCTCGCTCGAATGCGCATGGATGACGTAGCGCTGTTCTTGGCGCGTTCGGAGATCGCGCTGTCCTGTGGCCGCTCCCCGAGCGAGGTGTCGGACACGGAGGTGGACCGCCGACTGATCGCGAAGGCAACTAAGCCGTACACCGAGTTCTACCGGCTTGCCTGGCGCGAGCGGATCGCGGCAGACACGGAACGTGGTCTGTACGTTGCGTTGATTCCCCCAGGAGCTACGCACGTCCATTCCGTCCGTTCCGCGGCCCTGGGCGATGTTCGCAGCTCAACTCTCATGGCTGGCTACTGGGCCGCATTGCCTACTGACTACTTGCTCCAGACATCAGGCGTGGGGCACCTCGACGTAGCGCAGGCGCGTCGCCTTCCGGCTCCCACCGCCGATCACCCGCTTGCCCCCGCGCTGCTTCTCCGCACGCTTCGACTCAACTGCCTCACCACTGCCTACGCCAGCCTCTGGCAGAAGCTCTACGACCCCACCTGGAACACCGGCGAGCCCTGGGCCCGGAAGTGGGCAGGCATGAACACGGAGCTCCACGCCGTGACCGCTACCTGGCAACGTGACACGCCCCTTCGTACGGAATACGCGCGTCGCGCCGCGCTGGTGGAGATCGATGCTCTGGTCGCTGTCTGGCTCGGCATTGACGCCGACACCTTGATCACCATGTATCGGGCCCGTTTCGACATCATGCAGGGCTTCGACCTGGTCACCTGGTTCGATGCCAACGAACGCAAGATCGCTGGTGACCGCTACACCTACGGCCATGGACAGGAGAAGGAGCACTTCACGCAGCTCCAGACCTACCTGGCCGACAAGGCCGACCCCAAGACCGCCCCCGTACCGGACGGCTACACCGCACCCTTCTACAAGGCAGACCGCGAGTCGGAGATGCGGGAAGCGCACGCAGTGTTCCAGGCGCGGCTGGATGCCGCAGTCGCCCGCGGTGAGTGGGACCCGGAGAAGCAGGAGGTACCGAAGCCGTGAGGCCGACGCTGGAGGCGCGGGGGCTCAAGGAGAGCCTGCTGCAGTACCTGTCGACGACGTACGCGCTGACGGACGAGGGGGCGCGTGAGGCGCTGCACCGGTTCCTCGGGGACGAGACATCGGGGATGTTCCGGGGCCCGTTCCTGAGGATCCGTACGCCGTTCACGGTCGCCGGCGAGGAGTGGCGCGCGCACCTGGAGTGGCAGCGGGAGGGCTGGACGCCGTACGCCCACCAGGCTGCGGCCTTCGCCCGGTTGACGTCGGCGAACGGGCACACTCCGCAACCGACGCTGGTGACCACGGGCACGGGCTCGGGCAAGACGGAATCGTTCCTGTACCCGGTGCTGGACCACTGCCGCCGGGAGCAGGCCGCGGGCAAGGCCGGCATCAAGGCGGTCTTCCTGTATCCGATGAACGCGCTTGCCACCGACCAGGCACAGCGCATCAACGAGCTGCTCACCGGGAACGAGACGGAGCTCGGCAAGCTGTCGGCGGGCCTGTACATCGGGGACCGGGCGGCGACTCGGTACGAGAAGGTCTATACGCGGCGCTCGGACATGCAGCTCTCCCCGCCGGACATCCTGATTACGAATTACAAGATGCTGGACCTGCTGCTGCAGCGTTCGGACGATGCCCCTCTGTGGCGGGATGCGGACATTCGCTATGTGGTGGTGGATGAGTTCCACACCTACGACGGCGCGCAGGGCACCGATGTGGCGATGCTGCTGCGCCGGCTCGCCGCGGCGGTGGGCGCGGCCGAGGAGGACCAGCCCCTTGGTCGTATCTGCCCGGTGGCGACGTCGGCGACGCTCGCGTCGGGGACCGATGGCGCGGGGATGGCCAGCCTGCTGGAGGTCGCGACGCAGGTCTTCGGCACGGAGTTCACCGCCGAATCCATCGTCGGAGAAGACCGGCTGTCGGTGGAGGAGTTCATCCCGCTGACGGAGATCAAGATGCAGCCGCAGCCGACGCCGGACGAGCTGCTGGCGCTGCCCGATCCCACCACGGGTGATGAGGCCCTGTTGGACCTCATCGAGGCCGTGACCGGGATGCGTGATCTGGACCCGTTCGTGCTGGGCGACAACCTGAAGCGTCATTTGTTCACCCGAGCGATCATGCACGGGCTGGGCGGTGAGGTCAGGACCAGCGCCGAGGTGCTGGATGTCATGTGGCGCGCCGGGGCGGCCGGCTGGTCGGAGGCGGTGGCCAGCAGGCCGGAGCAGGCCGCCGAGGCGCTGGCCCGTTTCGTGGCTCTGCTCTCCTACGCCCGTGATCCCGAGTCCAAGCCCGGGGAGCCGCGTCCGTTTGTGCATCTCGAGGTGCATCAGTGGGCCCGCTCGGTGACCCGGCTGCTGCGCGGCGTGCTGCCGTGGCCGAAGGCGGAGTTCCGCTGGGACATGGCGGGTGCGGCGGATGCCGGTGCGGCGGACAGTCACCGCATGGCGCCGGTGACCACGGCGACGTCGGGGCAGAGCGCGAATCTGTTCCTGCCGGCGGTCTACTGCCGGGACTGTGGGCGGTCCGGGTGGGCGGTGTTCTCGCCGGAGAGTGACGACCACGACGTCCAGTTCGACACCTACAAGATCCGTCGCGCCTCGACCGGGCAGGACAAGATCCGGGTGCGGAACCTGATCGCGGCCTCCGACCAGGAGGCCCGCGAGGGGTCCGGCGCGGCGCCGATGCCGGCCAGTGGCCGTAGTGGCAGGGGCGCCTCTCCTGCGCTGCAGGGGGCCGGCGGGATGCTGATGGTTCTGGACGGGGCACGCAAGCGGCTGCGGCTGCCCGATCCGCTCAACGACTACGACAAGGACACCAAGGAACCCCGCCTTACGGCCCGGGACTCGGCGTTCGTTCTGGTCCACTTCGGGGCGACCGCGAATACCGCGGCTAGGGAGGACTGGTGTCCGGCTTGCGGTGAGCGCAACGCGATTCGCTATCTGGGTACGGGCGCGGCGGCGATGGCGGCGGCGTCGATCACGCGGCTGTTCACGGGCGGGGAGCTCGACAAGGAGCTGCGCGAGGACAAGACGCTGATGTTCAACGACTCGGTGCAGGATGCCGCGCACCGGGCCGGGTTCGTCGCCAATCGTTCGTACACCTTCTCGTTGCGCGCCCTGCTGGCCCGGCACCTGCGCCACGACGCTCCCACGGCGCTGAACGACTTGATCGCGAACGTGGTGCAGGCGACCACCGACAAGGACACGCTGTCCGCCGTGGTGCCTCCGGATCTGCACGGTTTCAAGGGGGTGGACCGTCTGCTGTCCGGACAGGGCCGCGGCGGCGACTTGAAAACGTGGCGGCTGATCGGTCAGCGGCTGGCCTTCGAAGCGCTGATGGAGTTCGGATTCCGCTCCCGTAACGGCCGCACGCTGGAATTGACCCGGACCGCTGCGGCCCAGGTACGGATCGAGGATCCGGCCGCGGCGGTGGCCCTGGTCAAACGCGTCCACGAGGAGTGCAACCGCACCGACCTGACCTTGGTGGAGCAGAGCGACGACCGGTATCTGGCGTTCCTGCGGGTTTTCCTGGAGCGGCTGCGTACCCGGGGTGCGGTGTCCCACAAGTGGCTGGACAAGTATGTGGATGAGGCGGGCACCACCCGCTATTTCATCTGGGGCAATCGTCCTCCGGGCATGCGGGCCTTCCCCAGGGGTGTGGCGGCACCGGTGTTCTTGCTGGGCCAGCCCAAGGACCGCAGCGAGTTCGACTTCGCCACCGGCCGGCTGTCCTGGTACGAGCGGTGGGCCGGGCGCTGCCTGGATGTGCCGCGGGAGGTGGCGCCGGAGTTCTGGAGCCGTCTGCTGCCTGAGCTGGCCGGGGCCGGGCTGCTGTCGGTGCGCACCCCGAACGACAGCTCACTGCGCGTCTACGGCCTCAAGCCGGGCAACATCGAGGCGTTGCTGCTGGAAGACGAGCAGGTGCGGCACTCCTATGTGCGCTGCCCGGTGTGCTTCTGGGAGCAGACGGTCCACCCGTCGCTGCTGGATCAGTGGCATGACCAGCCGTGCCCCTCCTACCGGTGCCGTCGGGGCCGGTTGGTGGCCGGTGACCGGCCCGAGGCCCTCGGAGTCCATCACCGCGACCGGGACTACACCCAGGACTACTACCGGCGCCTGTACCGGAAGGCGGGGCCGTATCAGGTGGTAGTCGCCGAGCACACGGGGATGCTTACCCGGGCGCAGAGGGAGAAGGTGGAGGAGGCGTTCAAGCGCGGCGGGGGCTTCAAGGACCCCAACGTGCTCTCCTGTACCCCTACACTGGAGATGGGCATCGACATCGGCGACCTGTCCGCGGTGGTGCTGGCCGCGCTCCCGCGCCGGCCGGCCAACTACGCTCAGCAGGTCGGCCGGGCCGGGCGCCGGACCGGCAATGCGTTCTTGCTGACCATCCCCGACCGGCGCCGTCGCGACCTGTACTTCCTGGAACGTCCCAAGGACCTGATCGCGGGCACGATCGTGCCGCCGGGCTGTTATCTGTCCGCGGTGGAGATCCTGCGCCGCCAGTACCTGGCGCACCTGCTGGACCTCGCGGCGGCGGGACAGCTCGTGCGGGCGGACGGCATCGTGCTGCGCGCGATCCCGAACAAGGCGCCCGCCCTGTTCGGTCCGTCGGGCTATCTGATCGACCTGGTGGAACTGGCCATCGCCCAGGGCGAGGTCCTCGTCGACAGGTTCCTGAAGATGTTCCCCACCGGCATCAGCGACCAGGCGAAGGCTGATCTCAAGGCGTATGCGACACACGGCTTGCGCGGCAGGGTGGAGGAAGCCGAACGCGAGTGGCGCCAAGGCGCACAGGCACTGCGGGCGCGGCTTCGCGAGATCGATGAAGCCTACGGCGAGCTGCACGACACCGATCCCGAACAGGCACGGCAGAAATCCGAGCTGGACGCCGAGCGGCGCGGCGTGGGCAAGCGGCTCCTGGACCTGGGTGAGACGTCGGCGCAGAGCGCGCTGTGCGACCTGGGCCTGCTGCCCAACTATGCGCTGATCGACTCGACCACCACCTTGTCCGCGACCCTGTACGGGGAGGAGGGGATCGACCCCAGGACGGGGAAGGTGGTGTTCACCTCCACGACCGCCGCCTACGAGCGACCGCGCCGCTACGCCCTCCAGGAGTTGGCCCCCGGCAATACCTTCTACGTCAACGGTTACCGGCACGAGATCACCGGTCTGGAGATCTCCACGGGCGGCGGGCAGGCGTGGCGCACCTGGCGCGTGTGCCCGGGCTGCGGATACGTGCGCACCGAGGACGCAGCCACCGACCGCTCGCCCTGCCCGCGCTGCGCCACCAGCCAGATCGCGGATGACGGCTCGTGCCTGTTCCAGATCGTCGAGCCGACCACCGTGACGTCCAGGGGCAAGCGGGACGATGCCCGGATCCGCGATGACAAGGACGACCGCGACCGCCGTTTCTATACGGTGGTGGACGCGGTCGACATCCCTATCGAGGACATCGAACCGGGCTCGTGGCGGCATGCGAAGCAGACCTTCGGCGTCGACTACTGCCGTACGGCCATGATCCGACGGATCAACGTCGGACCGGTCCGTTACGACGCCCCGGCGCGTGACGACTTCGCCGGCCACTATGTGCGGCTGAACCCGTTCCATGTGTGTACGGCGTGCGGCGCGGCGAGCGCGGACGGCAAACCCGTCTTCGACTATGACACCGATGCGCTGAGCTCCTCAGCCGCGCGCACCCCGCAGCTGAAGCACCACCGTCCGTGGTGCCCGCTGCGGCGCGGCAAGCCGGGCGGGGTCACCCAGGAACCGGTGTTGCTCGCTCACCAGTTGAAGACCGAGGCCCTGCGGGTGCTGATCCCGGCCGCCACCGCGGACATCGACGCCAAGGTGCAGTCCTTCCGGGCCGCCCTACGGCTCGGGGTCGATCTGCACTTCGGTGGTGACCCCCAGCACCTGGACACCACCGTGTCGTCCATGCCGGACGCCGAGAGCGGTGAACGCCGCTGGTTCCTAGTCCTATTCGACTCCCTGCCCGGCGGCACCGGCTACCTGGACCGGCTCACCAAGCCGGACGCCTTCCGCGAGACCCTCGTCAAGGCGTACGACCTGCTCAAGCAGTGCCCATGCCAAGAGGAGCAGCGCCGGGCCTGCCACCGCTGCCTGCACCGCTATGCCCCCGAACAGTTCCAGGACGTCGTCTCGCGCAACGCGGCCCTGGCCATGCTGGAGTCGCTGCTGTTCACGGGCGAGGGAGAGGACGGCTGGGAGACCACCGAGGTCCGGCACACCGGGCTGGTCGGCCTGGACAAGCAGGTCGAATCCGACCTGGAGGCCCGGTTCCTGGCCGCGCTACGCGGCTGGGTGAAGGTCACCGACGACGCCGCCCTGGACGAGGACGGGCACGCCAGCGGGCATCTGCGCTTCACCAGCGGATCGGACGTCATGCACTGGCGGCTGACCGCGCAACAGCAGCTCGAAGGTACCCGGACGGATTTCACCTTCACCCGTGTCGACGGCCCGGCCCAGAGCGTCAAGGTCTATCTCGAAGGATTCCGTTTCCACGCCAGCCGTGAGCACAACCGGATCGCCACCGACGCGGCGCAGCGCACCAGGCTGCGCGCCGGCGGTGAAGTGGTCTTCCAGGTCACCTGGGCCGACATCGACCTGTTCGAGCAGCGCCCCACCAAGTCCGCACCGGTCTGGCCGCCCTACCCGGGCACCGCGCAGGAACAGGCCAAGGCTGCCTACGAGCAGTACGGCGGACAGCGCGCCCACTTCGCCGAAGCGGTCTTCGCCAACCCGATCGACACGCTGATCGCCTATCTGCGCGACCCCGATCCCGCCCGCTGGGCCCGCCGTGCCCGGGCCCTGGTCACGGGGCTCGTCGCCACCGCCGGCACCACCCAGGTCGCCGCGACCGGGCGGCGCAGCGAGCTGGTGGCCGCCCTGCGCACACAGCTGGCCACATTCACCGACGGCCAGCGTAACGATGCTCCCCTCGCGGCGGAGGCCGCGGGGATCGGCCCCGTCCACGTCTTCCGCGCCCAGGACAGCAGCGGGCTGCCGATCCTGTTCACCCTGGACGCCGCCGACCCCGAGAACCCCCGCTGGTCCGCTCTCGCGGTCCTGGACAATACGGACGCTGTCCTGGAGACGGAGGAACACAAGCTGCGCTGGCGGTCTTGGCTGTACTGGACCAACCTGACGCAGTTCCTGTCCCTGGCCGGCGGCGACGGCGTCCAGCTGGCCACCAGCGACGCCGCCGACTTCGAAGTCGAAGTCCTCGCCGTGTGCGGCGGGGTCGGTGAACTCGAGTCGCTCAACGGCGTCACCGTTCCCGCCGCCGCCCAACCCGCCGCCCAGGAACCCGAGCCTGCTGGGGAGGCCCCAGTTGCCCCCGCCCCGGCACCGCGGGATGCGGCCTGGGACGAGGACATCCTGGAGATCCTGCGCGAGGATCCCAGCGAGGCACCCGAACTCCTGCGCCTCGCCGAAGTCCTTGCCGACCACGGCAAACACGCACCGGTCTTCGGCTACGAACTGGGCAACAGCGGCTGGCAAGCCGAGTTCGCCTGGGACACCCCCGGCATCAAGATCGCCGTGGTGACGGCCCACCACGGCACGGACGACCCCGAGGCGCAGCGACGCGACGCCGCGTACGCCGAGGCCGGCTGGACGGCGCGCACCGCCGCCGAATGGCTCGACCACCTCGACGAACTGCTCCCCCAGCTCCCCGGCACGGAAGGCACCACCCGATGACCGCCCGGCTCAGCCTGTACCGCAAGGCCGAACAGGAGCTCCACAGGCTCGATCTCTCGATCAAGACCGACTTTTACGACTTCTGCCACGCCTTCCGGGACAACCCCGACCAGCAAGGGCTGGTCAAGCGGAAGCTCAAGGGTGACTCCCGGATCTACCGGGCCGAGATCAACCAGCACTACCGTGCGCTTCTGACCCGCACCGGTACCGACGCGGATGGCACCGAGGACTGGTTGATCATTGCCGTCCGACACCGCAGGGACGTCTACGAAGAGCTCCAGGTCGCCGTCAACCGTGTCACCGGCGAGATCGAGTTCGTTGACCTCGCGGTCGTCGGGGACAGTGCCCTGCGCCGCGCCGGCATCACCCTGACCCCCGCTGAACCGGACGACACGCCCAAGCCGCCCGTCGCCGAACCGGCACAGCCCGAGGCAGCGCCCGCGCTGCTCGCCGGGTACAGCGCCGACGACCTGCGCGGGCTGGGCGTTGCGGACCAGCTCATCGACCTGGCACTCACCGTCACCGACAGCCAGGAGCTCGATCAGCTGGTCGAGGGCGCCCCTCTGCTGTCCAAGGACATCCTGTACGGGCTCGCCGCCGGCATGGGCATCGACGAGGTCCGCAAGGAAATCACCGCACCGGTCGAACTCCGCCAGGAGCCCGACCCCGACGACTTCGCAGCCGCCCTCACCCGCACCAAGGTCACCACGGTCGACGACGCGGTACAGGCCGTCATCGAGGAAGGCGACTTCCGCGCCTGGAAGGTCTTCCTCCACCCCACGCAGGAACGCATCGTCCACCGCCACTACACCGGCCCCGCCCGTGTCTCCGGCGGTCCGGGCACCGGCAAGACCATCGTCGCCTTGCACCGGGTCAAACACCTCGCCGAACAGCTGCCCCCCGGGCACAACAGGCCGATCCTGCTGACCACCTTCACCAAGAACCTCACCACGGACCTGCGGCTGCGCCTGGCTTCCCTGGTCGAGCCCGAACTCCTGGCCCGCGTCGAGATCGCCCACATCGACCAGCTCGCCTCACGCGTCCTGGGAGAGAACACCGCGCCGGGCCGCGGCAAACAGCGCGTCTACGACAATGTGGCACTCAACGAGATGCGGCAGCTGCTCGCCGAACTTGACGACCGCCGCTGGGAACCCGAGTTCCTTCTCGAAGAGTGGGAACAGGTCATCCTCGGCCAGTCGGTACCGACCCGCTCCGCGTACTTCCAGGCCCGCCGCGCCGGCCGGGGCCGCGCCCTCACCCGCCCCGAACGCAACCACATCTGGAAGCTCATCGAACAGTTCACCGCCCGCCTCGACAAGCTCGGTGTCGAAACGTGGGGACAGGCCGCCGAACGTGCCGCCCGCTATGAGATCGAGCGCGCCGCGAAGATCCAGGCCCGCCGCGCGCACAAGGCCGAAGTCGGCGGCAAGGACCTCATCCACCGCGACGACAGCTCCGGCATGCGCTACCTCAACTACCGTTATCGGCACATCGTTGTCGACGAGGCCCAAGATCTGCGCCCAGCGCACTGGAAAATGCTGCGCGCCATGGCCGACCCTGACCTGCCCAACGACATGTTCATCGCCGGTGACACCCACCAGCGCATCTACGACCACCAGGTCGCCCTCGGCGCCCTCGGCATCAACATCCGCGGTCGCGCTTCACGCCTGACGCTGAGCTACCGCACCACCAAGGAGATCCTCGCCGAAGCTCTGCGCGTCGTCGAAGACAAACGCGTCACCTATGACGACCTCGACGACGGCACCGACAACCTCGCCGGCTACCGCTCCGTCCTCCACGGCCCCGCCCCCACCTTCACTCCCTTCCGCTCCTGGGACGACGAGCTCGCCGGCCTCGCCTCCACCCTCCGCGCCTGGCGAGAGGAACTGTCCACCGGCGGCAACGGCGCCTACCGCGACCCCAGCGGCCGGATCGCCGTGTGCGTCGCCGACCGCGACATGGTCAGCCAGACCATGTACTACCTGATCACCAAAGCGAACATCACCTGCGCCGAACTGACCAAGGACGGGCCCAAAGGCGACGGCGAGGTCCACGTCGGCACCATGCACCGCTTCAAGGGCCTCGAATACCAAAAGCTCGCCATCGTCGGCGCCAGCGACGGCATCATTCCGCGCACCAGCGTCATCGAGCGCTACCGCAGGGACGACCCTCCGCGCTACGAGCGCGAGCAGCGCAAGGCCCGCTCCCTGCTCTTCGTCGCCACCACCCGCGCTCGCGACGCCCTGAACATCAGCTGGCACGGCAAACCCAGCCCATACCTGCCGGTATGACAACACAGGCCCGGACCTTCCACCCTGTCCACTGGCTGTCTCTCACGAGAGGGGGCGGATGAGAACCTCTGAACAGACGGCCAGTGCTGCTCTTCGTTCCCCAGTGAGCTGCTTGGAGCAACCGTGGCGGGACCGCACGCTTGTTGAGGTGCAAGCAGGGCCGCCCGTCAAGGGGAAGCTTCAGTCATCGTCGTCGCTACGCGATGAGTTTCTGCTCCTCGACTCCACTGGCGAACCGCAGGTCCGCCGAAGAGCGCGACTACGATACCCGTATCCGGCTGTCGCCGAGGACGTCGGAGGCCGCCGCTCGGAAGCCCTTCACGGCCTGGTACAGCAGGTGCTCCCGCTCGGCAGCGAGCGCGGTGTCTGCATCCTTGCGGGAGGTGTCTTCCGCGTGGGCATCATGCACCATCCGTTGCATGACCCCGGCGAGGTCGTCGGCCGCGTGGACCACACGATAGAGCGCCTGCACCACGGAAGGCGGACCCTCGAGAATGACGAACTCGGCGGCCCGGTGGACGCCGCGAACCTGGCCTGCGAAGCGCTCCATCTTCTCGTCGACGTCCCGCAGGTCAGGCCGGTCCGCCCGCAGCGCGTCGCGCACTGCGTCCAGGGCGACATCGCGGTCGTACACCGCGCCTAGGTAGTTCGCGTAGGCGTCCCGGCGGTGCTGCCGGCGCCACTGGCCGAACTGCGACCGCGCCGCAGCGCGCCCGGTGACCATCGCTGAACCGAGGGTGGCAAGCGAGCCTACGGCAGCGCCGAGTAGCGCGGTGAGTCCAGCGTCCATGGCCCCATTCTGCCTATGGCAAGGCCCGAGTTGAGGCGGGCCAGAAGCGGGGCCAGGCGTAACAAGGTCACCCACGGATACACGGTGGTCGTCGTTCTTCAGGGAGCCGCATCAGGTCAGGGCGAGGCCGGCACTCTCGCTGATCAGGCGCGCGACAGAGAACTCGCCTCGTACCGCAGCTGGTAGGCGCGCACTCCACTGCCGTTCATCCGGTAGATCGTGATCGCCGACAGGAACTGTTCCTTGACCTCCGTGGTGCGGCTCCGCTCCTTCTCCGCGATACCGCTGATCCACCGCTCCACGTGCTCCGGGAGCTTGAAGGCCAGCTCGTATGCCCCCTCGGCGGCCACCGGCGCAAGGGTCCACTCTGCCGCCGCTCCGTGCCCCCGCCGCCTGATCCGCACCGCATGATCCGGCATCGTCTCCGCGTAGGCCAGGAAGCCTTTGTGGTCATCAGCCGCAAGGGGAAGGATGAACGGTGCCGACGGGAACCCGAGCAATAGCTCTGCATCGCTGTGCTGCTGGAGCACCGCGACGAACTGCGCGATCGCCGCGTCGGCGGCATGCTTGAACTTGCCCCCGCCCAGGGACACCGAAGGCAGCAGGTTCGTCGGAGACGTCTTCAGCGCTTTCCGTAGCTCCGTGCGCAACCACGACAGGGGGAAGGGCTCGCCTTCGGGCCAGTACTGCTCCTGTGCCTGAAACAGAGACCATGCCGTGCTCCCGATGATCCCGAGCAACCATGAGAAGGACGCCCCAGAGAGGTCGACAAGCGAAATCTGATGCGCCAGTGCGTACTTCTGGGCTTCCGACGTGAAGCCGTTCGCAGAGAACAGGGCGTACGAATACTGATAACGCTGCCTGGGCCTCGTGCCAGCGTGCGTCATGAAATTCTCGTTCACGTCGTGCAGCACGCCATGCCCATTGCGGACAACCTCCAGTCCGCAAGAGGTCTGGTAGAACTTGGCCTCAAGGAACAGGCGAACCGGCATCGAGAACGCGGGAGTGAAGGCGAACTCTCCCAGCACATCAACCTGGTGGAGGGCTCCCCTCCCACGCACCCGCAGCGTGTCTCCGGTCGACACCAGCTCCACCGGATCCTGATCTTCATGAACCAGCAGGCGGTACCCGCTGAAGCGCAGCAGCCAAGCCAGTGACTCCTCCAGTAGATAGCCCCGCAACGCGGAATCCTTGGCCACTACCCCGCCCCTCCCTGTGAACCGCCATGTCACGCCGCCTCGATCTTCTCATCCGTCCGAGGTGGCTGGTCGCCCGGTCAATCTTCTGTTCGCCTCGCATGGCAGGCAGGCTGCCCGACACCAGCGAAGTCGCGGCAGTGCGACTGTTGCACAGGAGCGCGCGATCGACGAGTGAGCGAAGGGTTCGACACTGGGCTCTGAGTGCGTGGCCAGCTCAGATTCGAATGACATTGCGGCGGTGATATCACCCTAGAGATAGGACGTCAGACCGCCTCTAGTCCATGGTGGTCGTCCGCCATCTGCTGGGCTGCTGACGGTTTCGTTGGGTTACTTGCGGACGCACCCAGTGAAGTCGGCGAGCGATCCATTCACTTCTCGGAGATCGCGCTAACGCCATAGCTCCTGCCCTGCGAGAGGTCACAGCCATGCCGCGCCCGTTCGGAGATTCGCCCTACGCGTTCACTGTCCCGCCGTCGGTCGAGGCGGTGCCAGCCGCACGCGACCGCGTCGTCCACCGTGCGCAGCGACTCGGGCTGATCCTGGATGAAGAGCTGACCAACGACTTGCGGTTGCTCACAGGGGAAGTAGTCGCAAACTCGGTCACGCACACACAGGCCGCGTGCGTGGTATCCGTCCAGTGGACCGGAGAGCGGCTGCGCGTGGAAGTCACCGACGTTGACCACAACTTGGTGCGTCCCTCCCAAGCCGAGGCGATGGACGAAAGCGGGCGGGGTCTCTTCCTCGTTGACGCATTGGCAACCGAGTGGGGATCACAGCCGTGTACGGCGGGGAAGAAAACGTGGTTCGAATTGGCAGTCCCCCCTTCTTCAGAGGGCACAACATCCGTAACCGCCTCACAACATGTTGATGCCGCTTCAGAGGAATCCGTGCCCGTGACCTGTGCACCTGCGCGAATCGAGCATCAAGCGGCCTGAACTGTCCCGCCCTGCGACGACGGAGACAAATAGCCCGGGTTCACGCGTGCGGAGAGAGCTGCCAGCAGCTGGGAAGGAGCCTCGCGCTCCGGGGTGTGGAGACCCTGTCGAGTGCATGAAGGAATGGCCCGTTGGCCCAATGCCCGCCGACTGGCCCCCTTACCGGCCGCGAATGAGGCTGCCGCCGTTAAGTGGCGGTGAAGGCGTGGTGGAACCGCAAATACCCTTCTCGCACGCACCCCAAGGGGAACGCAATGACGCCCTGAAGGACTGCGGTGATCCACACGACGGATCGTGGATCATAGGGACCCAGGTACAAGAGATGCAGCAGTTCGGCGCCCGGCCCTTTTGGGGGATCACTGCTGATCAGGCAACTCGATACCGAGCACCAGTTCGTTGCAGCAGATGCCGTGATGATGCCTTGCCCTCCCGCTACAGAGGAGACCGAAGGAGGCTACGGCTCAGAGGGTGGCCGCAACGAGGGCCGGGCGCACGCCGTTACCGACAGTCGATCGTAGATCGCGAAGTGTCGCTTTTCGTCTGCCGCACTCTGCCATCCCACCCGTGATCCATGAGGACAGCGCGCCAACACGCGACCGCGGCACGCGATGCGATTACGCGCCACCGCAGTCTGACGACAAGATCACGAGCTAAAGTTGAGCGTCAGGAGACTGTCCGCAGAGGTGGGCCTGAAGCGGCAGCTACGGGGCGGAGCATCGGCCCCGTGATATCGACGGGTGCGTTCATTCCGTCCAGGAGCACGATGATCCGGTCGATGTTGGTGAGGCGTCGCTGCCCAGATTCCAGCATCGACAGGAAAGCCTGGCTCAGCCCCGTGACGAGGGCCATGTCCTCCTGACGGAGGTGACCGTACTCTCGCACGAGTTGGCACAGCCTGCCGAAGTCCTTATGTAACAGGGCATCTCTGACGTCCTGGCGAGCCCATACCTGGGGTGGAACGGGGCGGGCAGGCTGTATGGCTGTCCCACTGCGAGCGCAGCCGGAACAGATGTCTTCCGTGTTGTACCGACTCAGGCGGCATCGACAGAGGCTGCAGAGCCGGGTGCGGCTGGTTGGCGTGGGGGTGCTTCTTGTGGCGCTCACGGCGATGCACTCCGTGCCCGATGGCGTTGGGGCGGCATCAGACGAGCATCGAGCTGAGTAGTCATTGCCACCCACAGCATCCGTGCGTGAGTTCGGGTAGCTCTTGGATGCGTCGCCGCAGGTCGTTGCGCCGGGGAGCGCCGCGCTCAATCCCTGATCGGGCATCCGGTCCCTCCGTTAGCCGGGTGATGCCCTCAGGCTGGCGCCAGTCAGAGCGAAGGGCCCGGACAGACTGTCCGGGTCCAATTCTTCTTATTTCTAGGCGTTATTTATGGGATGTCAGGAGACTGCCGTGCTGGCCTCGTCTAGTACGGCCTCCCACGGGTACCGGCGCCCCGGCATCCCAGACCGCGGCTCGGCGAGCGGCCATACCTCGCCACCGTAGATCAACCGCACCCCTGAATCGTGAAGGGCTCGCATGTGCCCATCCCATGCGGGGTGGCGAGCGTGCGCGGCGTTCACCCGGGGCCAGACGATCACCGGGAGGTCCAGTGTTCCGATGGCTTCGTTGACCTGTGTCAACGCCTGGTTGTCCGAGATTCCCAGGGCGAGCTTGGCGACAGTGTTGGCACTTGCCGGGGCCACGACGTAGCAGTCCACAGACGGATGCGGCCGGGAGTCACCCGGCAGGCGCGATTCGGACCGTACTGGAAGGCCGGTCAGCCGCTCGATCTCCGCCGTCTCCCCACTCGCGCGGAGCCACTGACCTGCGGTCGGTGTGAGCGTGACCGCAACTGTCCAGCCCCGTTCGAGCGCCGGGATCACGAGCCCGGTGCGCAGGTCCTCAATCCCGCCGGCGCTCGATCCGACGACGCCCAGCACCTTGCCCTGCATCGAAGTCACTGCACCGCCCTGCATCGTTGGGCCATGGCCAGCAGCTCGGACGAGTGGCTGCCGCCCGTGACCGGGGACTGCTTCCGCAGGTCGCGAAGGGTCTCGCGTACACGTGGATTGTTCCGCACGAGCTGGGGTGAGGTGTGTTCGGCCTCCCGCAGTTCCCTGAAGGACTCGTCGACGCGCCCCCTGAGGCAGAGGCCGCGGGCATAGTCGATGCGATGAGACACGGCGCGTTCCGCCGGCATGTGAGAAACGTCGATACCGCCATGCTCGACGACGTACGGGATGTTCTCCAGGTCAAGCTCGATCGACAGGCGGTGCAGCTCGACGTTCGTCGGACCGAAACACGTCTGCCAGTAGTTCTCGTCGGAACCGAGCTGGTTGGCGAGCCGCTTCGCCTTCTCCAACAGGGAGGTGGCGGTGTGCCGATCCTGGTACCGTGCAGCGGCCACAGCGGCCCGCAGATGAATCATGCCAAGCAGGCTCAAGGCGGCCGGGTCGTCGTCACCAACCTGACCGGCGAGCCAGGCCGCCGCGGTATCGCTCAGTTCGAGGGCGTCCTCGTATCGCCCGTTGGCCAGCAGTGCGTGCGTACCGGAGCGGGCGGCGGAAGCGAGCGACAACGGGTCCTCGGATTCGTCGGCGGCCCGCATTGCGCGCTCGGCCGCGAGCCACGACAAGTCGGACTCGCCGACCTTGGCGAGGGTGGTTGCCGCCAGGTGATGTGTACGGGCCGAGACAACGAGGCCGCGTCGCCGCTGATCGCCAGGTGGAAGGTCTTCCAGCTCCTGGGCAGTCCGCAGCAGACCGGGCAGGGCGGCGATGACGTCGCCAAGAACGCCAGCCTGGTAGTCACCCCAGCTGCGCTCAACGAAGACCTGCGCCTGCTCCGGCCTCGGCAACTGCCGCTCCGCCGTGGGACCGAACAGCTGCTTGGAGAGCCGTCGAGGGCTCATCAGCGCATCGCGGACTGCCGGCACGTCGTCCATGTGCTTTTCCTCGTCCTCCAAGAGGACGGGCTGCCCCATCAAGTCACTGAGCGGGACACGCAGTACGCGAGCGAGCTCAGCTAGCTTGTCGATTCTCGGCGGCTTTCGTACTCCTCGCTCAATCTTCGACAGCCAATCGGTGCTGTGCCCGACGAGGCCGGCGAGGACCGGCTGCGTGTAGCCCCGGCGCTCGCGGTAGAACGCGATCCGCTGTCCTATGCTGAGGTGATCACCAAGACCACGCATGCGCGCTGCCTCCCCAACTTTGGTCCGTCATTCACGGTAGCGGCCGAGCAGGCCGCGAGATCAGGGCAGCGATTCGGGCGGCGGGGCCATTTTCAACATCCGCTCTCGGACCTAGAACAGGCCGGACACTTTGTCCGGCTACACCACGCGTCCAGGAGGTGCCAGAGCTTTGCACGTCCGCCATCCCTGCCGCGCTCGAGGCCCTGAGGGGAGTGCCTGCTGGCGGCACAACATCATGGAAGTCTCGGAGCCGCCGGATCATGAAGAAGTCTCCAGCGAGCTCGTTGCGCACAGCAGCGCCTTGCCTTCAGTCAGAAGGCATCGCGAAATCTCCGGTAGAGCTGAATACTGTGATCGCCCGTGCCGACCCGAGCGCCCGTTGGAAATCGGTAGGCTGCCTGTATGCCTGACGCCTCCACACGCGTGCGTTTCGCCCCGTCTCCCACTGGAATGTTCCATGTTGGCGGGGCCCGGTCGGCTCTCTACAACTGGGCCGTCGCACGACAGTCGGGGGCAAGTTCGTCCTGCGGATCGAGGACACCGACGCAGCACGCAACAAGCCGCAGTGGATCGACGGCATCATCAACGCGCTGGCGTCCATCGGCATCTCCAAGGCCGATCCGCCTTCGAGGGTCCGTACTTCCAGTCGCAGAACGCCGACCGTCACAGCGAGGCCGCCCAGCAGCTCTACACGCAGGGCCGCGCGTACTACTGCGACTGCACCCGTGAGCAACTCCAGGAACGGACCGGTTCTCAGCACCTCGGCTACGACGGCTTCTGCCGGGACCGGGGCCTGGAGTACGTGGAGGGTCGGGCGCTGCGGTTCCGCACGCCCACCGAGGGCGAGACGGTCGTCGTAGACCTGATCCGGGGTGAGCCGTCGTTCCCGAACTCGGCGATCGAGGACTTCGTCATCTCCCGCGGCGACGGCTCTCCAGTCTTCCTGATCGCCAACGTGGTCGACGACCTCGACGAGGGGATCACTCTGGTCATCCGCGGTGACGAGCATCTGTCGAACACGCACAAGCAGCAGCTGCTGTGGGAGGCGCTCGGCGCGAAGCCCCCGGTGTGGGCGCACCTGCCGGTGATCGTGAACGAGAAGCGGCAGAAGCTGTCCAAACGCCGGGACAAGGTCGCTCTCGACGACTACCTCGCCGAGGGCTACCTGCCCGAGTCGATGACCAACTACCTCATGCTGCTCGGCTGGGGCCCCGGCGACGACATCGAGCTCCGCCCGTACGCGGAGCTGGAGGAGAAGTTCCGCGTCGAGGACGTGAACACCTCGCCAGCCTTCTTCGACATCAAGAAGCTGACCGCCTTCAACGGCGAGTACATCCGCGCCCTGCCGCTGGACAAGTTCGTCGAGGTATGCGAGCCCCGTACGCCAACTGGGCGCCCGAGGACTTCGACCAGGCCGCGTGGGGGGCGATCGCCCCCCCACGCCCAGACCCGCGTGGCCGTCCTGTCGGACATCACGGCCAACGTCGACTTCCTGTTCCTGAAGGAGCCGGAGGAGGACGAGGCATCCTGGGACAAAGCGATGAAGGGCGACCCGGTGGCTCTCCTCACCACGGCCCGCGCCAAGCTGGAGACGGCCGACTGGACCAGCCCCGAGTCCCTCAAGGAGGCGGCCCTGGCCGCCGGCGAGGAGCACGGCCTGAAGCTGGGCAAGGCCCAGGCCCCTGTGCGCGTCGCCGTCACGGGCCGCACGGTTGGCCTGCCCCTCTTCGAGTCCCTGGAGGTCCTCGGCAAGGACCGCACGTTGACCCGGATCGACGCGACCCTAGCGAAGCTCACAGGCAGGCAGAACCGGCGTGGCGAAACCAGTTTCTGTTAGTGCTCTATTGGAGTTCGCGGATCACTGAGGCGGCGAGTTCAGCCATGGTGTCGGTCAGCGGTGCTTTCCTTCCGGTCCTACGGAAGGCGCGCTCGACATTGGCGCACAGTAGCAAGCGGGACAGCTTGCCGCTGCGAGTCGACAAGACATCAGAGAACAGGACCTGCACTCGTTCTGCGAGCGCCGGCACTGTCAAGGAAGCGGACCACAGACAAGCCGCATCCCACCCAACTGGGCCCATGCCCCAGCTCTCCCAGTCGATGATCGACAGACCGGGGCCGCAAAGGTTGGCGTAGCCGAGATCTCCGTGGGCGCAGGCCCAATCGGTGATCGTGGTGTCGATGTCCTTCCCGTAGACCTCGTGGATTCGCCGAGTGAGGTGGGCTTGGCCCATGGACACGCGGTCTGTGGTGTGCTCCGCGAGGTTGGTCAGCGCGGTCCTCAGGTCGATCCACCACTGCTCGGGCAGTCCGGGATCCGCGGTGATGTCGCCTGTAGCAGAGAGGGCCCCGTCTTCTACGAGCGTCATCTCATCCGCACGCCACACCACGCCGCGTGTCTGGTCGGTCCAGACGGCTGCCGCCAACCATTCGGGACGAGGCACGCCTTCGATGGCAGCTGCAGCCTCGTAGCCGGTCCAAGCCTGGGAGTCGATCTCCACCGTGCGCCGCCAGGCGAGCCGAACCCACGTGGCTTCGTCGGTTCGGAAGCCGGCGGTGCCGTTGTACTTGCTGAAGTGGCCGTCCTCCCTTTTGAGCTGCCGTCCGAGCCGCCGCTCGACGTCGTCGAGAACGTCATCGAGTGCAATGGTCGAGAGGTCGTCCAAGGTCGCTTGCACTATCGGTCCTTCCTGGACAGGGCGCCTGCGCTCACGGTAGCCCTCTCCCGCAGCAGCACCCGATACTCCGTCACCCTTTCGGTGCTGACCTCAAGTCGCGAGCCATCGACCACTTCGGCAAGATGCTCGACGACGGAGGTACCGACCGCGAGACGGGTGACTTCGGGTATCGCAAACGCTGTGGCGACGCCTGCCTGCAGCGCTCCGCCCTGCTGGCCCGGGAGGAGAAACGTGGAGGTGTCCACGGTCTGCCATATCGAGTCGTCCGCATTTCCCGCGAAGGGAGCCATTCCCCACAGCTCGGTGATCTCTGCACGGTCGACGAGCTCGTCGATGGCGTTGAGGACCGCGGCGGATACCGTGAGGCCGGCGCGGACCATCGCCACGTCCGGACGTGGGATGGCCCAGTGGGCTTCGAGGAGACGCCGGGGGTCCCAGGTGGAGAACCCCCAGTTCTTGCAAAGTCCCGCGTCGCGCATCTCCAGGAGCACGGCGCACGCGTCGGCGAAGCTTTCGACCGAGGACTCGGGGTTGTGCAGGAGCACTGTGTCCGGGGCGCGTCCGAGTTCCCTCGCCGACTGCTCGACCGCAGCGCGAAGCCGCGCCGGGTCGAAGTCGTGGCCCTCCGGGAAGTAGCCGACCTTCGTGGAGATGGTGAAGGCGGGGAGCAGGTCGCCGGCGATCGCCGCGAGGGTCCGGTGCGAGGCAAAGTGGTGGTAGTTGAACGCGGTGTCGAGGTCCGTGACACCCAGCTCCAGTGCGCCCTCTAGAAGGTGTCGGGTGTGACCAGTCCGGTATAGGCCGAGAGCGATTCTGCGGTCAGCGGTGCGCACAGCCCCTCCTGGATCATGTGCTCGGCAAGCGCGATGAGGTCTTGGTCATCGTGGGTGAGGCGCACCGGGTGCCCAGACAGGAGGCTGCGGAGGCCGGGTTCGGCGCGGCCGTGGAAAGTGAGGCGCTTGCCGCCGCCGACCACCTGGACCGTGTCGCCAGAGGGGGTGATGACCGGTTCGAACTCGGTGACGGCAGCTACGCATTCGAGTGGGCCGAACACCGGGATGTGGGGCATGTGCCGAGCGGGCGGAGTGTTCGCCCGTAGTTCGGCGAGGTATCGCTTGGGGTCGTACTCGCGGGCGAGGTCGGTCAGCTTCGCGGCGAGTACTTCGCCGTCGGCGGTGCCGTCGCTGCGCTCCAGGTCCGTACGGAAGTCCTCGTCCGCGCGTGCGGCGTCGGACAGGAAGTTGGCCCAGGTCACGCCGGTGCGCTTGGTGAGGCCGAAGGTCACGTGGAGGGAGTGACCGTCGTCGCCGGAGCCGATCCTCGTTGCGGTGTGCCAGAAGCCCCGGGGTATGTGCATGACGTCGCCGGCCTGCATGGTGCCCCTCCAGAGCACTTCCTCCGAAGGAGCGAGGTTGCGTTCGGCGTCCCGGTACATGGGCGCGGGCCGGGAGGGGCCTCGAACCTCCCAGGACTTCTCGCCGGAGAGCTGGACGGCGATCACGTCGTGGTCGTCCCAGTGCAGGTTGAAGCCGTCCGTGTCGCCGACTGCCAGGTAGGCGTTGGCGGAGGTGAGCTCGCCGGACCACCAGCCCAGGGCGCGGCAGGCGACTTCCAGCGTCGGGTCGAAGAAGTCGACGTGGTCCAGGACCACGGTTCCGCCGCTGTTGAGGATGCGGCCGAGGGCCGCCATGTCGGCCTGGTTGACGGCCTGCCGGCGCCGGTTGACGTTGGTGGACAGGAAGAGTGAGGGGTGTACCTCGTCTCCCTCGGCGTAGCAGCGCAGCTGGGGGTTGGCAAGGTGGCGGTGCCGGATGGTTTCCAGCAGCCGGTTCGGGGTCATCAGCCGGGTAATCAGGTCCGGGTCGGCGAGGTGCCCGCGAGCGAACGCGGTGCCCACGGGCCCCGGCCCGCCCCAGCCGAGCGCCTTCTCGATACCTGTGACGAGCCGGTGCTCCATGGTGCCTCCTACTCCTTGGGAAGGTTCAGGTCGCGGTTGTCGCCGTCATCGCCCGCGCTGTTCTGCGAGCTTGTGATGTCGGACCGCTCCGCCTCGCTGCGGTCGTGGGCCACGGCGAGCTGCTCGACGGCGACCAGCAGGCTGACGCTGGTCCCGCCGCTTTCCTTGGCCTTCGTGCCCTTCGTGGTCGTGGTCACTCGGCTCTCCTCTCATCGGGGCCGCTCGGCCTGCGAGTGACCCAGGGATCCTGCGGCTGCAGGAACGCAACCGCTGAGTGGTGGTGCAACCTGGCGCTGACGCGCCAGGAACCGCCCCCGGGTGTCCGAGGCGTTTCGGGCTGTGCAGGGGGCGGTGCTTGTCGGCGGCGCGGTGCGTCGCGGTTGTGCGGCGCTGAGGCGCCTGCGCTGCCGGATTGATCTGCTCATGGACGTCAGCCCGAACTTGTGGGCTGCCCGTCCACTGGTCCTAACCCTGCTTCCGGTGGGGCAACTTCGCACATCACAGTCGTGATATCACCCGGGTAATCCAGGTCACCTGTCGCGCATCGCGGTGGATCAGGAAATGCATAGCGTACGAATGCAGAGGGAATGGACATCCAAAATCCCCTTCGGGGGTGGGCGTCGGCAGATATTGCAGGCGGAGGATTTTCAGAGAGACTCTCGCCTCACAAATTCCCGCTCACCTTGCCACACCCATCGAGTGGTCTCTGCAATCGGAGCATGGGGCCGGTTAGTTCGACTGGCACCTCAAGACCGTCAAGCAGTTCGACGATCTTGTCGATGTTGGTAAGTCTTCGCACCCCTGACTCCAGCATGGATAGGAAAGCTTGACTCAGGCCCGTAAGCTCAGCCATATCACTCTGTCGTAGAGAGCTTCCAATTCGCACAAGGTGACAGACTCGACCAAAATCTCGGGCGTAGAGAGCTTCCCGGACGTCTTCCCGCTTCCAAACTTCTGGCGCCACGCGGGGCGGCGACGAAGGGGCGGTAGGTACATGGCGCGAGCAAGCACTGCAGTACGGTTCACTGTTATATCGACTCAGGGGGTGTCGACACCATCGACACCGACGTTCACGCCCAACGGCGTCAGTTCTTGACGAGGGCGAAATTCCGCCCTGCCGGGCTCGTGTCCCAACCGTCGCTGCGCCTAATGGCGTCCGAATTTCCTGGGAGCCCTCGTCGACTGCTAAGGCGATCGGATAGCCATCGCGAGCGTCAGTCGACATCGGTCGCACCGGTCCGTGAAGGGCAGTCGAACTCTACCCATGTCGATACGCCAGGGCCCATAGATTCGTTCCACCGGTCGGCCAACGCGCCTATGAGCCTCTGCTTGAGATCTCGAACGGTACCCGAGGCTTCCGTGATCAGCTGCCGAAATTCATGGATCCCATCATGCACCTCGATCCGTAGGCCACTTCCGATTCGCAGATACCGAGTCTCGATCTCGCTGATTTGCCGCAGATGGCCATGCTGTATCGCATTAGTCAAGATCTCCGAGAGCACGATGACTGCTGGGTCTTCGATGCTTGAGAGACCCCATTCGCCGAGCGCCTTGCGGAGTTCACGACGCGCAAGACCAACGCAGCGTGGATGGCGACTCCAGCGGAGCACCACCGCGTCGCCACTGCCGTCGGATCCGACGCCATCGTCCGGCCGGTAGGTCATGGGCACTCCGATGCCTCCCCGTACACGTGGCTTGGTCGCAACGACCGTAGAAGCCGATGGGGAGGCAGACCCGGAAAATTCTTCCGGGTCTGACCTTGCACCGCCTTACAGGAGGCTCTACTTGATGGCGCCTAGCCGCACCGCCAGGTCTTGGACATCCCGGCGGCGGGAACGCTTGTGGAGACGACGCGCTAGGTCCCGGGCAAACTCGTGGGCCTTGATCTGCTCGGGAGCTGTCCAGTAGGCGCGCTTGAGATGGTCTATCGCCTCATCGGTCCGTCCTGCCTCGGCGTACGCGCGGGCAACATCCAGTCGCGCCCGTCCCCGTCGTTCTATGGGTAGTCCTGCCGCTCTGACACTGGGTGCTACATCCACGGCCAGTTGGATGTCCTCGAATTCCAGGGCGAGCGCCAGCCGGTGGATCTCTACGTTGCTGGGGCCGAAGGACGTCCACATCTCGTTGGAGTCACCTCCAAGGAGGCGCGCTGCCTCGTCGGCTTTCCCCATCATGTGATCTGCCAGCGCACGGTTCCTCATCCGAGCGGCTGCGACGGAGCCATTCAGGAACAGGGTCCCGTACAGCGAGAGAGAGGCCGGCGTGGAGCGCCACCAACCGTGTTCGAGGTCGTCGGCCGCGTCCAGTGTGACGCTCACGGCCTCTGCCGGCATGCCAGCGCCGAGTTGAACATGTGCGACACCGCGGCGAAGTGCGAGCATTGTGGCAGGGTCCCCGCACTCTGCGGCAGCCATGTCGCCTTGGTCTACAGCAGTCCAAGCCAGGTTCGTCTCGCCCAACTTGCGCAGAAGCACCGCTGCCACGTGGCAGGCCAGTGCGAACAGCCGGAGTGTCTCCGCGTGTTCGGTGCCAGTAGTGCGCGCATGCGTTGCCATCCGCGCATCCGCCAGTAGCCCAGGCAGGCACGCTCCAAGTCGCGCGAAGTGGCAATTCTGGTAGAGCCGCCAGGCTTCCTCAACAGCGAAGGAGAGACGTTCGAGGCGCACGGTTTCACGGTCGTCGTACAGCGAGCCCGCCAGTCTTCGTGACTGCATGAGTGCCATTCGAATCGCCGGAATGCTGGCCGTGTGCGGCCCGTGGTCGTCCAAGAGCGTTGGCGTGCCTTGAAGATCCTCAACGTGCACTCGCAGAGCGTGCGCCAGGTCTGCGAGCATCTTCACGTTGTTCACCGGTATGCGTTCGGACTCCACGCGGTACACCCAGTCCTCAGAGCGTCCCAGAAGATCGCCGAGCTGCCGTTGGCTCAGGCCCCGGCGTTTCCGGTAGAACCGGACTCGCTTGCCGAACGGAAGATGGTCGGTCATGCCCCGCATTGGCGCGCTCCCCTCACCCTTCTCGATCGAGTGTCACACAGTGTGAGCGCCTAGGACAGGAGAGCCATCGCCTGAAGACGTCTGTGATCCAGAACGTAGGCTGGTGCCCATCGGGGGTGGGGCTGATCTCTGTGTGATGCCGGGAGACGGGGCTGTACGTTTTCAACGGCGGGTCGCAGTCGTTGGCGAACATGGAGGGCGAGAGCAAGTGATCTCAACGCAGGCATGGGCGGATGCTCGGCGGCTGTGGGACTTCCAGCAGATGGGCCACGAGCTGCGCCCTTGCTCCGTGGCGATCGGACTCGGCAGCCATGACCTGGGGGTGGCCGACACCACCGCAGACTTGTACCACCGTGGCATGGCGCCGCTCATTGTCTTCACCGGAGCGACCAGCCGTACGACACGTGAGCGGATGCCCCGCGGTGAAGCCGAACACTACCGAGACCGCGCAGTTGAGCTGGGCGTTCCTGCGAGCGCCATCATCGTCGAGCCGAAGGCCAGGAACACAGGCGAGAACATCCGCCTCTCCCGCGCCCTGCTCGAAGAACAGCGCGTTCCCGTCTCGTCGGTCCTACTGGTCAGCAAGCCCTACGAGGAGCGACGGGCCTACGCAACAGCGCGAAAGCTCTGGCCGGATGTCGAGTGGGTGAGCGCCTCCACGCCTATGACGCTCCCCGAGTACGTCGATTCAATCCAGGACGCGCACCTCGTCATCGACATGCTGGTGGGGGCCCAGCAGCGGCTCATGGTGTACCCACAGCAAGGGTTCATGATTGAGCAAGAGATCCCTGACGAGGTAGCGGCGGCTTTCGAACGGTTGCGTAGCGAGGGCTTCACAAGTCGACTCGTGCCGGAAGAGGCGGAACGGACCTGAGCACCGGTCCAGCCAGCCTGAGATGTGGCGAGCTTCGCGTATCACGTCGGTTGTATCGCTCAGGCGATCCAGCGGCCGTGAGACATCGCTCGGGAAACGATCAGAAAGCGGGCTGGCGCTCAGGCGCGCACACTTTGCCCGCAGCGCCGGTCCGTGCACGCGGTCGCCGTTGCATCTCAAATTGACTGGATCACCTGCATCACTCCAGTGATATCACTCGTGAAATGTGCGGCTCGCCGCCGCAGTCACCAGTCTTACGGAATGCGTCCGGAACCCGTACTAGTACGGCGGGACGCGGACGGCACTCTCATAAGCGCCCCCGAACGAGGGCGCAACTCGCCGCCCATCGTGGAGTGCGGGCAGATCGAGCACGCTCCGCATCCCTCGGCGGCCTCCGACGGAGGTGACACCGTGCTGGGCCAGGGGACCACGGTTGGCGAGAGCCAAACGATGACCTTGATGATCACCACCGGGCAGTCCACACAGACGCCCGCATTGCACAGCAGTCCCACATCTGAGCGTTGCTGCCGACCGGGCAGCCTGCCACCTTGTGTACGCCCGATTCGCAAACGGGCTGAGCCTGGGCGTCATCGCCGGCACAGTCATGGTCACAACCGAACTGATCGTCAACCCCCCTGCGGCTATGTGGCATCCGTGCCGTGAAGTTCGGTGTCTGGTCGGCTGACGAGGATTGTGTCGTCCAGGTAGATGGGCCAGCTGGCAACCGGCCGAGGATGTCGCACGACGAATAGGTGGAGATCGGCCGGAACGGATTCCGGTCGCAGAGCTCGCCCAAGAGTGGCTGGACACCGTTCCTCGAGTGGACAAAGTCGACCAGGGACTCATCAGCACGGCCCCCGACTCATTCGCGAAGAGCAGCCCCAGGCCGAACCCTGCTGGGACCGCCACACCCTGATCACACCCTGAGCGGGCGCAGCCACGCCAAGTTCCGTCCGAATTGCGAGAAAGAGGTGTTATGAGTACCTCCACAAGGAGGCTGGCTCCGTTAGCGGGCCGAGCGTCTTTCCGCCGCGCCGTCGTCACCGGAGGTTGCGGATTCGTCGCCTCCCACCTGTGCGATGTGCTGCTCGACAGCGGTGTCGACGTGGTATGCGTCGACAACCTTCTTACGGGCACAGCGGACAACGTCGTGCATCGGCAGACGGATGGCCATTTCCAGTTGCTAGTGCACGACGTCACCGATCCGCTCTCGATACCGGGTGCTGTTGACCTAGTGCTGCACCTCGCTTCTCCGGCCTCCCCACAGGACTACATGCGCCTGCCGATCGAGACCCTCCGTGTCGGTTCGCTGGGAACGCTCAACACGCTGGAACTCGCCCGGCGCAAGAAGGCCCGTTTCATACTCGCCTCCACCTCTGAGGTGTACGGCGACCCACTGGAGCACCCTCAGCGGGAGTCCTACTGGGGCAACGTCAACCCGGTGGGGCCGCGCAGCGTGTACGACGAGGCGAAGAGGTTCGCGGAGGCGGCGACCACCGCCTACCGCACCGAGCACGGTGTCGACACCGCGATCGTGCGGATCTTCAACACGTTCGGGCCGCGGATGCGCGCGGAGGACGGGCGAGCGGTACCGACGTTCATCCGCCAGGCGCTGGCTGGCGAGTCACTGACCGTCACCGGCGACGGCTCGCAGACGCGGTCCCTGTGCTACGTCGGCGACACGGTCCGGGGCATCCTCGCCGTCGCCGCAGGCAGCCACCCCGGCCCCGTCAACCTGGGCAATCCCACCGAGACCACGGTCTTGGAACTCGCGCACCTGGTGCGTGAACTGACTGGCTCCGCCGCGCCCGTCGAGTTCGTCGACCGCCCGGTCGACGACCCGGAGCGCCGCAGACCCGACATCACCCTCGCCTGGGAGCAGTTCGGCTGGAAGCCGGAGACCGATCCCCGCAAGGGCCTGAGCACCACCATCGACTGGTTCGCCGCGCAGCTCAACGACACCGCAGTGAGGGAACGATGACGCGACACGCACCACGAATGACGGAGTCCGCCGAGGCCCTGTCGCACAGGCAGCAGCTCGGCGACGGGTTCCTCCAGGACTTCCGTGCGGACGGCTACGCGGTCTTATCCCAGAAGATCGCGGGAGAGTCCCTCGAAGCCCTCCGCACGGAGTCTGATGCCCTGATCCGGCGCTTCACCCAGGACGGGTTCCGCTCGGACGACTACTGGCACTTCACCCCCGCGGGCACGGGCGCGCCCGTTCTCTACCGCATCCACAACCTGGAGGATCAGGGCTCCCCGGCGGCAACACACCTCTACACCGACGACGGCCCGCTGCACCCGATGGCCGTCGCCATCCTCGGCGGGCCCGTACGCGCCACCGCCTGCGCCATGATCGTCAAGCTGCCGGGAGTGGCCGCCTCCGTGCCTTGGCATCGTGACCGGACCAATGTTCCTCCGCACACCGTGTGCAACCTCAGCGTCTTCCTCGACGACTCCGACGTGGGCAACGGATGCCTTGAGTTCGTTCCTGGCTCCCACCTGGCGTCCGACGCGGAAGAGGCCGAGGCGCTCCGGGCGCGGGGTCCGGTCCGCGCCCTCCCGCTCTCGGCCGGTGACATCGCTGTACACGACGTACGTATCGCCCACGCCTCGCGCCGCAACACCTCCCCGAGGATCCGCCGCAGCATCGTCGTCGAGTTCGCCCCCGCTGAGCTGGAGCTGTCGTGACCATCCCCAACCCCACTGGCGAGAGTGCCAGGGTGCGGGTGGCCACCATCACGGTGGGCACCAACGAGTCCCGTTGGCTGGAGCCTTGCTTCGCCACGCTCCTGGACAGCGACGTCCCCGGGATCGACCTGACGGTCTGGTACGTGGACAACGACTCCTACGACGGCAGCACGGCCTTCGTCAAGGACCGTTTTCCCGAGGTGCGGGTCATCCAGAACGAGAGCAACGTCGGCTTCGCCCGCGCCAACAACATCGGCATGCGGGCGGCCCTCGCCGACGGCGCCGACTACGTCTTCCTCGTCAACCCGGACACCCAGACCCCGAAGTCGCTGGTGCGCGACCTGGCCGAGTTCATGGAGACCTGGACCGACTACGGCGTGGTCGGCCCCATGCAGTACGAGTACGACGAGTCGGGCAGCACCGCTTTGGGCGCGTACAACGACTGGTCGAAGTCCGCTCTGCGCTGGGGCGAGCAGCACGCCTTCGCCGGCGACTGGCCGAACCACCCCTCGCCGGCCAGCCCACCCGAAGGCCGGGCCCCGAACACCCTGGAGCACGCGTACGTCCAGGGCTCCGCCTTCTTCGTACGTGCCGCGCTGCTGCGCACCGTCGGACTCCTCGACGAGGTCTTCCACACGTACTACGAGGAGACCGACCTGTGCCGCCGCTCCCGCTGGGCCGGATGGCGCGTCGCGCTCCTGCTCGACGTCGGCATACAGCACTTCGGCGGTGGGGGAACGGCTGGCAGCAGCTATCGGCGCGTCCAGATGCGCCGCAACCGCTACTACTACCTCCTCACCGACATCGACTGGCGCCCGCTGCCCATGCTGAGCCTGGCGTCCCGGTGGCTGAGGGACGATCTGCGCGGACGTGGCGTGGGCGGGGTGACCACCTGGTGGCGTGGGACCTGGGAAACCGCGAGAGCCGTGTGCTGGCTCGTGCGCCGCGCAACTCTGATCCGGGCCCGGCGACGTGCACACCGCCGACTCGCTCTGCAGACGGACGGTCGTGTGCGACTGCGGGCAAGGAGCGAGCGGTGATCAAACCCCGGATTCTGTTCGCCGGCGTCTTCCACTGGAACGCGGGCTCCAGCCACATGATCGCCGAGTACGCCCGGGTTGCCTCGGCATCCGGATGCGAGGTCGGCGTCTCGAGCCAACTGTCGCGCTTGGACGGCACGGTGAACGGCCACCTGCCGCTCGTGGACGACATCAGTTGGGCCACCCACCTGGTCCTCGTCTTCGAGAGCAGGCAGTTCCTTTCGACCCAGCAGCGTGAACTCTGCGAGGCCGTGCCGCGGCAGCGGCGCATCATCGTGGATCCCGACGGTCACTGGGGCCTGTACGTCACCGCCGGCGTGGACGACAACGCGGGTGCGGACACCATCGAGTCCTGGCACAAGCTGTATGCCGACCTCAGCGATCTGATCCTGCAGCCGCGCTTGAACGAACGCCTCCCTGACGGGGCCGAGTTCTTCAGCTACTTCGGAATGCCGGACATCCACCCGCTCGCCAGCGACCTCCCGCACCCGCGGGCACTGCCGTACGAGCTGCAGTACGTCGGCGCGAACTGGTGGCGCTGGAGCGAGATGACCAGCCTTATCCGGGCCGCAGCCGCCGCCCAGCCGCCGATGCGACGCATCCGCGTGTGCGGACGCTGGTGGACCGGCGCTCCGCACCCCGACCACCTGACCGCCACCGCCAACGTGTCCGGCTGGATGCGGGATCACGGTGTCGAGGTGGCGCCACCCGTTCCGTTCGGGCACGTGGTCTCCACCATGTCCCAGGCGGCGATCACGCCGGTGCTGGCCCGTCCGCTGCTCGCGCGGATGGAGCTACTGACCCCCCGCATGTTCGAAACCCTCGCCTCGGGCAGCATCCCCGCGCTCTCGCCGGACCTGGGCTACCTGTCCGCGCTCTACGGCGACGACGTGGAGCTCTTCCTGCTCGACGACGATCCAGCCGACAGCCTCGCCCGGATGCTCCGTGAGCCGATCCGGTACCGCGAGCGGCTGGCGACCATCCAGCGCCGAGTACACGAACGCTTCAACTACCGCGCGGTTCTGGCGGAACTCATCCGGTTCACCCGATGATCCCTGAGAGGTCTGCTGTGTCCAACGTCCTGATCACCGGCATCACCAGCTGTGAGAGTCGCGGCGTCGAGGCCCTGGCCCGCTCCATCATCGAGCAGCTGAACACCGAAGGCCCCGGGGGAGGCGACAACGTCACCGTCCTCACCCAGACCCCGGTGCTCGACGCGGAAGCCCTCGCCCCCGCCGGCGCCCGTTGCGTGGCCGACCCGTTCGTCGTCTCCCGGTCCTGGCAGCAGATGCGCCCCCAGGAGAGCCCCGCCGAACTGGCCGAACGCCGTGAACAGCTCCTTGCCCAAGCCGATCTGGTCATCGCCACCGGGGGCGACCTGCACACCTCGGACTACGGGGTCTCCACGCCGTACCTCCGCGCCCTCACCGCCGCCCAACAGCGGGACATCCCGACGGTCATGATCGGCCAGTCCGTCGGCCCCTTCAACGACCCGGCCGATACCGAGGCATGGCTCACGGTCGCCAACCGGTGCGATCTCCTCGCCGTCCGGGAGAGCGTCTCCCTCGACTACCTCGTGGGCAAGCTCGGCCTTCCCGAACACCGAGTGCGACTGTCCTCCGACCCCGCCTTCCTGCTGCCGACATCCGCCAGCGAGCGAACAGCGGCCGTGCTCAGACCTCTAGGGCTCACCCCCGAAGACCCCTACCTCTGCCTCGCCCCCAGCCAGGGCATCACCCGCTTCAGCGCCCTGGAGGAACCCCAGCACCTGGCAGCGCTGACGCGACTCGCCACCTCCCTCGTCCGCACCCGGAAGATGCCGGTCGTCCTCGTGCCGCACTGCCACGACTCCCGGCCGCACAACGACGACCGGATCCTCGCCGCCCGTATCGCCGAAGCCGCCAACGTGCCCGAGGTCATGGCGCTGCCCGGCGCGCTGACGGCCTCCGACTACAAGGGCGTGCTGTCACAGGCCGAGCTCGTGATCTCCGAGCGCCTGCATGCCGCGATCGGCGCACTGTCCGGCGGCGCCCCGGCGATCGCGATCGGCCACTCGCACAAGTTCAACGGGGTGCTCGCCGAAACCTACGGCGGCACGGTCGACGTTGCCGGCATCCACGCGGACGTCCGTGCTTTCGCCCAGGACACCACGGTCATCGACCGGCTCGTCACCGACACCGACGCGACCGCGCTGCGCACCACCCTGCGTCAGCGGCTCCCGCTGATCACGGACCGCGCCCGCAGCGACTTTGCTCAGATCAACAAGCTCCTCGGCGCCTGAACCACCAGTCGCACAGGCGGTCCGCCTGCCCGCACCGCATCGCATCGCGCACGACCCGCTGCGGCCCAGTCCAGGGCCGCGGCGGGACCCACTCACGCCAAAGGAGACACGCCATGCCCACACATCTGGTGACCGGCGGCGCCGGCTTCATCGGGTCCCACCTTGCCGCGTCCTTGATCGAGCGCGGCGACGACGTCGTCGTCCTGGACAACCTCGACGGCGGCAAGACCGAGAACGTGCCCGTCGGCGCGACCCTCGTCGTCGGCTCGGTCGCCGACCAGGCCACGGTCGCCGAACTCTTCGCCTCGTACCGCTTCGACGGTGTCTACCACCTGGCGGCCTTCGCCGCCGAAGGCATCAGCCACGCCGTCAAGCACCACAACTACTCCGTCAACCTGCTCGGCAGCATCAACCTGATCAACGCCTCGCTGGCCGCCAAGGTCAGGTTCTTCGGCTTCGCCTCGTCGGTCGCCGTGTACGGCCACGGACACGTCCCCATGCGCGAGGACGAGCGGCCCGTCCCCGCCGACAGCTATGGCAACGCGAAGCTCGCCGTGGAGCGCGAACTCGCCGTCACCATGCAGATGCAGGGCCTGCCGTACTTCGCCCTGCGCATGCACAACGTCTACGGCGAGCGGCAGAACATGGGCGACCCGTACCGCAACGCCGTCGCCATCTTCCTCAACCAGATCATGCGCGACGAGCCGATCAGCGTGTACGGGGATGGCAGCCAGATCCGCGCCTTCACCTACGCCCCGGACATCGTCGGCACCTTCCTCGCCGCGGCCGACCAGCCGGCCGCCTGGGGCCAGGTTTTCAACGTCGGCTCGTCGCACACCAGCACCGTGCTGGAAATGGCGCACGCCGTGCGCACCGCCATGGGCGTGCCCGACCACCCGATCAAGCACCTGGCGGCCCGCGACGAGGTCCACGCCGCGTACACCGACAACAGCCTCGCCCGTAAGACGCTCGGCGACTGGGCCGACACCCCGCTCGCCGAAGGTCTGCGGCGCACCGCGGCCTGGGCCCGTGAACACGGCCCCGTGGAACCCGCGACCTCCCTCAGCATCGAGAACGACACCGCGGACAAGCCCGAGTGGTTCACCTGGGCCGCCGGACGGGCGGCGACGTCATGACGCGCCGCACCCTGGCCGTCGACGTCGGCGGCGTCCTCTACTACGACGAGCCCTTCGACCTCGCCTGGCTCCAGGGCGTCTGGGAGCTCACGCGCGCGGACGATCCCACCTTCACCATGGACGCCTTCCTCCAGGCCGTGCGCGACTTCTACCAGGGCCGCGCGCCCGGATCACCCCCGCCCAGCCTGTTCCCGCCCAACGGCACGAAGAGTTGGCAGGGTGTCCGCGAGCGATGGCCCTCGTTGGTCCAGCCCGTTCCCGGAGCCGTCAACGCCCTCAGCCACCTCGCCGAGGAGTACGAGGTGTGCATCGTCGCCAACCAGCCCCCGGAATGCCTCGCCGCCCTGCACACCCTCGGAATCGAGCAGCAAGTCCAACTCGTCGCGCTCGACTCCCTCGTCGGCTACGCCAAACCCGACCCCCGCCTCTTCAAGTGGGCCATGGACCGGCTGAGCTGGAAGCCCGAACACACCACGGTCATCGGCGACCGGCCCGACCACGACGCAGCTCCGGCACTCGCTCTCGGCTGCTCGGCAGTGATCGTCCACGTCGGCAGCGGATGGAGCGCGCCTGCTGGGGTCGCTCCCGAGATCGTGACCGCATACCGGGAGCTGAAGATCCAACGCGTCCACACAACCGAGGGAAGCACGAGGCACTGGGCCATCGGCTCCCTCGGAGACCTGGCCGATGTGCTGCGGACCATCAGCCACGAAGAGCGCAGCCCACGCCCCCGCCAGGAGGTGCGCCCATGACCCTCGGCGCCGACTTACCTCTCACCATCGTCATCTGCAGCAACCGCCCCGACAGCCTGCCGGCAGCTGTCACCCGCACGGCCGCGGCCATGGGCCCCAGGGACCGCCTCCTGGTCATCGCGGACATGCCCGCCCGGCACCTGCCCACGCTGCCCACAGGCGCCTCGTCGCCTCCGTCCCGCATACGCGTCATCTGTAACGAGGGGAACCAGGGGCTCGCCCACAGCCGCAACAAGGCCATGAAGGAGGCCACGACGCAGCACGTCGTCTTCCTCGACGACGACATCGTCCCCACCGCCGAGGCACTGACCCGGATACGCGAGGCCCTGACCGCCGGCGCGCACGTCACCGGGACGAGGATCACCGCCCACCTTCAAGGGCGCCGCCGCCCGTGGTTCCTCACCTCGGGACAGCTGCATTACCTCGGCTCCCACGCGCCGGCCCAGCCGGCGTCGATCTGGGGCGGCAGTTTCGCCATCGACGTCGAGCACGCCCGCTTGCTGGGAGTCGGCTTCGACGAGCGCCTCGGCCGGATCGGCGGCTCCCTCATCTCGGCCGAGGACACCACCTTCGTACGGGAGATGACCGCGCGCGGTGCCACCGCGACGATCCTGCACGACGCCGAGGTGCAACACCTGATCCCCGCCCACCGGCTGACCCTGTCCTACCTGCTGCGCCGCGCCTTCTGGCAGGGCCGCAGCGAAGCACGGCGTAACGACGCGCGGCGAGGCATCGCCAAGGAATGGCACCGCAACCGCTCGGGGAACGGCGCCCGTCCGGTGCGTGCCGCCCTCGCCCTGCCCTACACCGCCAGCGTTCTTCTCGGAGTGTGCCGGGAGGCCGTCACACGGAGCCGTACCAGCGCCGCCGACGCCGAAACCAGGAGCGACCGATGAAGGTAGCCATGGTCATCCCGCCGTACCGGTACGGTGCCGACCCCAGCCAGTGGATCACCGTGCCGCCCCAGGGCTACGGCGGCATCCAGTGGGTCGTCGCCACGCTCATGGACGGACTGCTGGAGGCCGGGTGCGAGATCCTCCTCCTCGGAGCTCCAGGAAGCCCGGTCCAGGACGGCATCACGGTCTCCGACGCAGTGGAGACGGCCGAGATCCACGCCGCCGTCGAAGCCTTCGGCCCGGACATCGTCCACGACCATTCGAACACCGCCGCACTGCCGGCCGATACCCCCAGGCCAACGGTGAGCACACATCACCTCAACGGTGTGCCGGAGCTCCAGACCAACGGCATCTACCTCTCCCGCGCACAACGCACTGCCGCAGGGTCCGTCTCCGCCCCGGTGATCCGGCTACCGGTCAACCCCGCACGCTGTCAGTTCCAGGAGGCGAAGGACGACTATCTCCTCTTCCTCGGCCGGGTCTCCGCGCACAAGGGCGTGCGCGAGGCAGCGGCGTTCGCGCACGCCGCCGGCGTGCCGCTGACGGTCGCCGGACCGGCCTGGGAGAAGGACTACCTGGACGCGCTGCTGGCCGACTTCCCGCATACCGTCCGCTACGTGGGCGAGGTCGGCGGCAGCGCCCGTACCCGACTGATCGCACGCGCCCGAGCGCAACTCGTGCTGTCCCAGCCGTGGGGAGGACCGTTCGGCGGACAATGGATCGAGCCCGGCGCCTCCGTGGTCTCGGAGGCCGCCGCCAGCGGCACCCCCGTGATCGCCACAGACAACGGATGCCTGCCGGAGATCGTCCCCGGCGTCGGTACGGTGCTGCCGATCGGACGGGAGATCACACCCGACGACGCGAAGGGAGTGCTTGCGTCGCTTCCCACAGCCCAGGTCGTGCGCGAAACAGCGGTGGACCGATGGGGCCACCACACCATCGCCCGCCAGTACCTGGCGGTCTACAAGAGAGCGGTCAGCGGCGAGGTCTGGACGTGACCTCGGAAGGTCACGCCTTGCGCTGCTTCGCCAGACGCTGACGGCGCGCTTCGTAGAGAACGACGGAGGCGGCGTTCGACGCGTTCAGGGAGCTGGCCGAGCCCGTCATCGGAATGCTGATCACCTGGTCACAGAGCTCTCGCCAGGCCGAGCTGAGGCCGGCGGTCTCATTGCCGATGAGCAGTAGAACCGGCTGGGTCAGATCGAATTCCGAGACCTCGGCATCGCCGTCCTCGTCCGTGCCGACGACGGCAACCGGCCGCCCCTGAGCGCGCTCCTTCTCCAGCCACTCCATGACCTCGTGGTGCGACTGGCTCCGCACCACGGGCACGGCGAAGAACGATCCCGTGGAGGCACGTACCGACTTGGGGTCGTACGGGTCCGCCGCGTGCCCCGTCACGATGAGCCCGCTTGCGCCGAAGGCGTCGGCCGACCGCACGATGCTTCCGATGTTGCCGGGCTGCGTCGGCCGGTCGAAGACCAGGCCGAGGAAGTCGTCGCGAACCTTGATCCGCGAAAGGCTGTCCGGCGCCATCTCGACCACTGCCAGGACTTCCGCAGCGCCGTCGGCCTTCTCGCTCAGCTCGGCAAGCAACTGCGGCTCCATCGCGACGCGCTCGGCGCCGACACCGCGCAGTAGATCCTCAGCCCATCGGGAGAGCGGACGACTGGCGTCGTAGAGCAGGGACCGAACGGTCCAACCATGCTCCACGGCCATCGTGATCGGCCGCACCCCCTGAACGAGGAACTCCTTGGCACGCCCTCGCTTGGTGCGGTTGTTCAGCAGCGTCTGCAGCTGCTGGAAACGGGCATTGCGGGTTGAGATCCGCTGGACTGCCACCCGTCCTCCAAGCCAAAGATGATCATTGCGTACCCGGACATCCCAGGTGAACAGGGCACCAGGGCACCCTGAAGGTTACACGTACCGGGCCGTTACCCAACGTGTTCGCCCAGTGGGGTCAGGCGTCTCCGTCCAGAGGGCAGCTGGTTTCGGAGCGATCTCGGAGTCTTCAGGACGAAGCCCATTTCGCCTGTTTATCCATGTTTCTCAGTGTCTCGATGCGATAGAACAACTGGTTGGCAGCGGCCACGTCTCCGCGATCCGCACGTCGGATGAAGGAGCCGAGCGTGTGCAGGTCCCGGATGCCGACCAGGACCGGGAGGCCCGGCCACTCCCTGATGTCATAGCCGTACCGGCGGCTGAAGTCATCCAGTTCTGCGGAGGTGCGCCCGAAGCGGACCCCTTGGAACGTGTTGGCCAGATCGATCTCGCGTGGCCCGAGTGCCGCCTCGTCCCAGTCGCCGAGCCTGATGTTCTGAGCGTCCCAGAGGGTGTTCCCTGGGTATGCGTCGCCGTGGATATGGCCGTGGCCCAAGGGGAATTCGAGCCCCACGTAAGCATTCAGGAGTTCCTGCCTGCGCTCCATAAGCCACGCTCCCGCGTCGGGCCCAAGGTGTGTGCTGGATTCCACGGCACCCTTGAGCGAGGCAAGGGGCTGGTACTGCGGCAGCGTCACAGGCGGGGCCGGCAGAGAGTGCAGGGCTCGCAGGAGGCCGCCCAGCCGACCGGTCGGGGGACGACCGTGTTCAGGCTGTGGATAGTGCTGCCAGAAGGTAACGGCGTAGGACTCGTACGCAACCGGCTGGGGCGCGTCCGCGGGTTCTGTCGCCGGAAAACCGTGTGCGACGAGCCAGCGCGTGAGTGAGACGGCCGTCGCGAGGTTCTGCTGCTGCGAGATGGGGCTCACGCGTACGACGATGCTCTCCGCTGCGAGGAGGAACACGGAGGTGGCATGGTGGTGGAGACGGGTGAGGGATCGGTCTGGCAGACCTGATGCCCGGCAGGCCATGCGGGCGGCGGACTCAGGAGAGACCGTCATTGACATGAGGTGAGGGCCTTCGCTTTGGTGTCGATCGACTGATAGCCGCGGGTGGCGTCCGCAAGCTCGCGCACAACGCGGCTCCCGGCGAACCGTGGGTCTTCCAGAAGCCTAGCCACTCCCTGCACGGCATCGCCGAGTTGTCGGATGCGACGGTCCACGGGCAGTTCGAGGATGGGTTGTAGTAGTTCGCCGACCCCCTCGATCTCGCCGATGGCGATACGCGCGGTGACGATATCGAGGCGTGCCAGGGCTTCGTCACCGTACGAACGGTGCTCCGCTGGGCCTGTCTCGTACAGCTCAATCGCCGCAGCAGCATGGTGCTCGGCCAGCTCGTGTTCGCCCAGCAGAGCGTATGTTCCACCGATGTAGTACTCCTGCTTGGCCTCCGGGAAGGTGAGCAGCCCTCCGAAACGCGTGAGTCCGTCAGGGCCTGTGTGTTGTTCACGGGCACGTTCGAGTTCCTGGAGCGCGGCCAGTGCGGTGTCCCGGTCGCCGATACGTGCCGCCGCCCTGGCCTCGATAGCTGCCGTCCTGATCCGGGTCTCGCCGTCGGGAGCGTGCCGAATCGCCTGCTGCGTGTACTCCAGGGCTGTGAACCGGTGAGTCGACCACTCCGCTATTAGCGCGGCTGTGCCCTTGACCCATGCCCGGAGATCGTTGTGGTCGGCGTGATCGGCTAACGTCCAGGCCGTCTGGAGCTGTGCGATCGCCGAGTCCTGGTCACCTAGGTTCTGTGACGCGTGAGCGAGGAGCAGGCAGCTCGTGCCGGCGAGAAGGTACAGTTCGCGGGTTTGTCCCGGCGGCTGGTGACCGCTCAGGAGGGCGAAAAGCCGGTCTCGCGTGGACAACAGGTCGTGGAAGAGCGGGTACAGAGGAGCGTGAACGTAGTCCGTCGCGATGCGGGTGATCTTGGATTCCAGCGCCTCAAGCTCGACGTCGCTTACGTTGCTCTTTGTGACCTCCTCCGTGAACTGCAGCGACTGTGCCGCGGCCTGCGCCGCGAGTTCATACAGGTTCCCGGTCCGTTCGCCGGTCGCGACCTGACGTTCTGCTGCCGGTTGTCTCCGGTGCGGCAAGAGGGCGGGCGTCGAGCTGGCGTGATGCTCGCGGAACGGCGGCGGGAGAAGGACATCAGGCGTCTCGATTCCCCTGAGGAACATGGCTACTTTGTCGAGGCTCGTCAGGCGACGGGTTCCGGCTTCGAGCATCGACACGAAGCCTTGGCTCAGCCCGGTCAGATCGGCCATGTCGTCCTGGCGGAGCTTCGCCCGCTCCCGGATGAGGCGGCTCACGAGGCCGAAGTCCCATGCGGCGATGGCTTTTTGGACTTCCTCATCCCGCCAGACGGTGTCCGGCACCTGGGATTCGAAGCGGGAGCCAAGACGTCTGCCACGTGCGCATGTGGCGCACCGGTCCTCGACGTTGTACTGGCTCAACCGGCATCCGCATTCCGCACACACGCGAGCGTGCTGTCGCATCGCACCCCCGTTTCTCGTCTGCGCACGTCAGGCTACGTCGGGTCCGAGTCGGTCGGTATCACTCCTGTAATACGCGCAGTTGATGCCCGTGGCTGCCTGTCGGCGCCTCAGCTGGCGCGAGTGGTCGCGGCGATCGCGCTCAGGAGCTGCGGTACGTCCTCGAGGCTGTCAAGGACCACGTCGGCCCCGGCCGAGGCGAGTTCGGCGGCGGTTGTCTTGCCGGACGCGACTCCGATCACCGGAGCGCCTCCTTCGAGCCCGGTACGGACGTCTTCGAGGGAGTCTCCGACGATGACGGTGTTGGAGCGAGTGAAGGCCGACCCGTACTTGGCCTGGGCTCGCTTCTGCGCGACGGCGACGAGAGCGGGACGGTGGTCGTCGTCCGAGGAGTAGCCGCCGATCTCCGTGTCTAGGTACCCGTCGAGGTCGAAGGCTTCGAGTTTCAGTAGTGCATTGGGCTTGAGGTTTCCCGTGACGACTGTGGGCAAGAGGTTCGGCTGCCTGTGGACCGCCTTCAGGGCCGCGACCGAGCCAGGCATGAGGACTCCCTGCTCGCACAGATCCTTCGAATGTGCCTCAAGACGGTGCGGCAGGAGTTCCACCATATGCGGCAGCAGGCGGGGGACATCCGATTCAGGGACGCCGTTGTCCAGAAGCAGGGACCGGATGGCGAGGGGCATGGTCACGCCGGTTCCCCGTGCTGGCAGGCGTTCCGCCGGACGTCCAACGATTTCGGCGAAGGTTTCACGGTAGACCTGCCGGTCGATGTCACCGACGTACACCAGCGTGCGGTCGATGTCCCAGAGCACAAGCGTCATCGGGGTCTCCGTCAACTTCGGCTCCCTGTTCCCGCCGCGCCGGCGGCTCGTTCCAGAACGCCTTGAGCGTACGGGCTGTGGATCACTGGCCGGAGATGGCCGAGCATGACGTCGATGTGGTCGTTCAGCCGGGCGGACTGGAGTTGGTCAGCGAGGTCGAGGGCTTCGTGTGCTGTTACGGATCCGGCTTCAAGATCGCCGTTGGCCAAGTGGGCGGTTGCGGCGCGCGAGAGAAACAGGCCCCTGGTCCGGTGGTCACCGGGGTTGAGGGCTTCCCGTGCCTTGGTGAAGCTGGCGACCGCGTTCCGCGGATCGCCGAGGTCAAGGTGGCAGCTTCCGGCCTGCCCGTGGATCTCCCCTTCGTTGATCCAGTACAGCCACTCCGGATCGTGCTCTGAGCGGCCCTGGGCGCAGAGTTCTGCAGCGCGTCCGAGTGCGGCGAGTGCGGCCTGCCGCTCGCCGAGCTTCGCGTGCCCGCGGGCCTGCCGGGTGAGCAGCATGGCTTCGAGAGCGGGCGTGCCGAGCTTCCTGACTTTCTCCCGTGCAGTCTGAGCTGCGGTGACGGCGTGGTGCGGTGCCTCTGTGGAGTAGGCATGGATGGCTATGTACGAGAGAGCGCCGGCGCCGAGCCGGACGTCTCCGGAGGCTTTGGCGGCACGGAGGGCGGCGTACAGGTAGCCGAGCGTCTGCTCACGTTCGCCGGAATCGAAGACGAACCAGCCTGTCTGGGTCGCGGTATCGGCGATGATCGCCGCGAGCCGCCGTCCTGTGGCCATGTCGTAGGAGGTGTGGTCCACAAGGTGCCTGAGGAATCTGAGGTGGGTGTTGCCCAGTTCGGTCAGGGGGCCGGCGCCGCCGCTGGCGTCCATGGTCCGGAGGCCGTCGGTTGTGTGTTGAAGGCTGTCGAGCAGCTCGTAGGTGAGTGGGCTTCCTTCAGCGGCACGTTGGAGAGGCTCTGCTTCCGCGCTGTCCCATTGGTTGACGAAGGCGGTGAGTGCTACGCCGCTGGCGGTGAGGAATCGTCGGCGTTTCATAGCGCTCCCTCCGACCGCGGTATCCAGTGCTGCCACCATACGGGCAGTGGTCCAGGGCAGGGTCGGGTCCGCGTCTCCAGCGAACAGATCAGGGGTTGCTTGCCGCACATCGGCCGTGGCCTGCGGGATGGGCAGCGGGACGAGTTCGGCAGGTACGCCCAGGCCCGTCAGGAACTCGATGATCTTGTCGATGTTGGTCAGGCGACGGGTGCCCGCCTCCAGCATGGACAGAAATGCCTGACTCAGACCGGTGAGCTGAGCCATGTCGCCTTGCCGGAGGGAACCGCGCAGTCGGATCAAACGGCTGGCCTGGCCGAAGTCCCAGGCGGCGAGCGCAATACGAACGTCCGGGTCGAACCAAACATGGTCCGGCACGATAGGGGCGTGTTGTTCGAGGGCGCGGTGACGAGCGCACGTGAAGCACAGCGTGTCCGTGTTGTAGCTGCTCAGTCGGCCACCGCATCGGTCACAGCTTCGCATCGGCCGCTGATGCACGTCATGCCTCCCCATAAGTGAGCACACGCAACCTCGACTACTCCTCGCGAGCTGGAATCACACAAGTGATATCACCTGCGGAATGTGTGCGCGGGACGTTTTACCGCCAGTGTTGGGAGCACCCCCGCAGCGCGGCGCGCAGAACCGGCCGAGAGAGTGACCATTCGGGCCCATCTACTCGTCCCGCCACGGGAACGCGAACCAGTCGCTGACCCTCAACGGAGTCCACTTTGTCCTCCGCCTCACGAACACGGTTGGCCCGCAGCCTGTTCCTGTCCCCACAAGGCCCATTTCATGCGTCCTACCGGGCAGGAGCACCGCCTCGCTGGATGGTGTGCGGTGGCCATTAGCATATCCGCCGTTGTGCTCCTGGGCATTCTCGTCTTCATCTTCGTCAAGAAGAACGGACTGAACGCGGCGCACGCCATCGTGTGCATTTTGTTCGGGTTCTTCCTTGCAAGCACGTCCATGGCTCCGAGCATCAACCGGTTCGTTACCGGAATTGCAGACATGATCGGCCAGGTTCGCTTTTAGGGTGACTCATGCCATAGCCGGGCGCCCACCCAGCTGAGCTGCCTGGCGCCCCTGCATTCCGCGGCCCATTCCCCACAATCCTGAGGCCCCCTAATGGCATTCACGCTCAACCGGAGACGCACCTCGCATCATGCTGCCCGTCAGACGAACAGTCCCGTCCAGCCTCTGAGGCGTGGCCAATTCCGATCCGAGGGCCCGTGATGCGTCTTGTGTATCACCCAGCGGGTCATGACGACGACCTGCGTGTGGCCTTGGAGGAACTGGAGGCGGGCCGCTGGCGAACTACCGGGAAGCTACTTCTGGACACAGGCACACACTGGGCGCTGCGGACGTCGCGCACACAGATGCTGGCCGTGGCGGCAGCTCGGTCGGATGTGGTCGGTGTGTGGCTCCACGAGGAGCCCGGCAGCTACGACGCGCAGGTGATGGGTGCTCGCGTAGCCGTCGAGCGGGCGCTGCGTGCGCACCGTCAACGGCATCCGGGGACCTTGGAGTTGGAGTTCAAAGCGCGGCGCGAAGTGATACTCGCGGCTCGTCGCGTGCCGCAGGATCCGGTGCCGTGGGTGTGCCTCGTGGCCTTGGCGCAGATTGACACCCGGCAGCTGCGTCATGAGCACCGTGCGGTGCCCGCCGAGCCGATGCTGCCGAGCGGTCCGTGGGGGTTGCTGTACGAGGTCAACCAGCGTGATCCGTACAACCGCGAGGCTTATCACCGCGTCCTGCAGTTCATGCTCGCCCTGGACGGACCGCAGGCCGCGTCCTTGGCCGCCATCTTCGACTTCGGGCGGTGGGTGGTGTCGCAACGGCCCGTACGGTCGCCGTTGTTGCTGCTGCCGGCGTACGCCCAGGTCGAGCAGCGGCGACGGTCGCACGCTGATCCTTTGTGGCGGCGGCAGTGGGCGCACGAGTCGACGCTCGACTACACGCTGAGTGCGTTCTACGACTGGTTCCGCAAAGCACCCGCTCGGGAGCGATCGGTGGCCGATCTGAACCTTCTCGCCTACGCCTTGTGGGCGGGCCACCAGTATGTGGAAGCCGCCGAGGTGTTTGAGGCCATGGGCCCATACGCGGCTCGCGAGCCGTGGGCCTCAGTGCATGACGGGGCGGCGGGGCCAGACCCCGCTGCTGCTCTGCTCCTGAGAGCGCGTGCAGAGTCCCTGTCCTTCGCCCGCACACATCGTCCCCGTACCAGACCCCATCCATAACCCGGTTGGCATGAGCCTGCCCTGTTTCATCTCGAACCTTGGAGGATCCCCATGTCTCACTTGAGTCCCGGCCATCGCGCAACAGCCCGGAAGCCCGACGACGCGTACTTGCGGGAGCTTGGCTACGAGCCGGTGCTGACCCGGCGCATGGGGCCGTTCGGGAACTTCGCGATCAGCTTCTCCGTCATCAGCGTCTTGTCCGGCTGTATGACCCTGTACGGGTTCGGTCTGAACACCGGCGGCCCGTCCGTGATGCTGTGGGGCTGGGTCGTCGTGGGCGCCATGGTGATGTTCATCGGCGCCGGGCTGGCCGAGGTGACTTCCGCCTATCCGACCTCCGGAGCCTTGTATTACCAGGCGGAGCAGCTCGGCGGCCGGAAGTGGGGCTGGTACACGGGCTGGCTCAACTTGCTGGGCCTGCTCGGTGCGATCGCCGGCATCGACTACGGGGCCGCGCTGTTCACGGGCGCCTTCCTCAACCTGCAGTGGGGCTTCGAGCCGACCCCTGGCAAGATCATGGTGATCTTCCTGTGCATCCTCGCCCTGCACCTCGCGCTGAACCTGTTCGGAGTCCGGCTGGTCAGCATCCTCAACAGCATCAGCGTTTGGTGGCACCTGGCCGGCGTCACAGTGATCGCCGGCGCGCTGGCGTTTGTGCCCTCCCACCACCAGTCGACAGATTTCGTGTTCGGCGAGTTCGTCAACAACACAGGCTGGTCCAGCCCTTTGTACGTGGCGGTGCTCGGCCTGCTGCTGGCCCAGTACACCTTCTGCGGCTACGACGCTTCCGCGCACCTGTCAGAAGAGACCACGGACGCCCAGGTGTCTGCTTCCCGGGGGATCATCCACGCGATCGGCTGGTCGTGGCTGGCCGGGTTCGTGCTGCTGGCCGGGCTCACCTTCGCGATCCAGGACTATGCGGGCACCGTGGGCACAGCGACGGGGGTACCGCCAGCACAGATCTTCCTCGACGCCCTGGGCATGGCGGGGGCGAAGGCGCTGCTCCTGGTCGTGATAGTCGCCCAGCTGTTCTGCGGCAACGCAGAGACCGCGGCGGCCAGCCGGATGGTGTTCGCATTCTCTCGGGACGGAGCGCTCCCAGGCTCTCAACTGTGGCGGCAGGTGGATCGTCGTACCGGCACCCCGCGCAAGGCGGTGCTGCTGTCCGTGGTGTGCGCCGCGGTGCTGGCGCTGCCGAGTCTGTACAGCCCGGTCGCGTACGCGGCGATCACCAGCATCAACGTCATAGGCATCACCCCGGCGTACGCGATCCCGATCTTCCTGCGGGTCAAGAACCGGCACCGGTTCAAGCCCGGCCCGTGGAACCTGGGCAGCTGGGGCGTGATCGTGGGCACAATCGCCGTCATCTGGGTGGTGTTCGTGACCGTCCTGTTCTGTCTGCCCCAGACCCGCCCCGAGGGCGGCGCTCTCGCCACGGTCGACACGTTCAACTACGCGCCGGTGGCTCTGCTCGTCGTGCTCGCGCTGGCATGGGGGTGGTGGCACAAGCAGGGCAGCACGTACGAGGTGCCGGCCCAGAACTTCGACCGCTCGACGGGCGAGTACGAAGACGAGGTCGTGTGATGACCACAACGAGCAACGGCACAGCCCCGCGCCTGGCCGTAGCGGCGGCTGCCGCGTCGGGGGCACGCTCGGAGAAGGCCCTGTCCTTGAGCGACCTGCGCAACCTCGTAAAGGGCGGCGCGATCGACACCGTGCTGCTGGCCCTTCCCGATCTGCAGGGGAGGCTGAAAGGAAAACGGTACGACGCCGACCACTTCCTCAAGCGCGTCGCGCATCACGGTGCCGAACTGTGCGCCTACGTCCTAGCCACCGACGCTGAGATGAGCCCGGCGGACGGCTTCGCACTGACCTCGTGGGACAGCGGCTACCAGGACCTGTCCGTTCAGCCAGCCCTCGGAACCCTGCGTGTGGTGCCGTGGCTGCCGCGCACCGCCATCGTCCTCGGCGACGCCGTACACCACGACGGAACCCCCATCGATGTCGCGCCCCGCCAGATCCTCCATCAGCAGCTGACCCGGCTGTCACGGCACGGCCTTCAAGCCAAGGCGGGAATCGAGACCGAGTTCACCCTCTACCAGGGCACGTACGCGGAAGCGGAACGGGTCGGGTGCCAGGGTCTGCGGCCCGTGACGTTGGAGAATCTTGACTACGCACTCGACCATGCCCCCGCCTGCGACCGGTTCTTCCGCCGCCTGCAGCGGGCACTGGCCGGGGCGGGCATGCCCGTGGAAGCGATCAAGACCGAGGCCGGCCCCGGCCAGGTTGAGGTGACATTCCCGTACGGACCCGCGCTCACCGCCTGCGACCGGCACCTGCTGTTCAAGCACGCGGTGCGCACGCTGGGGACGCGCGCCGGACTGGCGCCCACGTTCATGGCGGCACCGGAGACCGGGTGGGCCAACGGCCTACACCTCCACGTCTCGCTGTGGTCGAAAGCCCTCAGCCAACTCCACGCCCCCGACAACGAATACGAGCTGTCCCAGATGGGACGGCACGCAATCGCGGGACTGCTCGCAGGGCTGCCGGAGCTGGGCCCGTTTTATGCCCCGAACGTCAACTCCTACAAGCGATTCACGCCCGCCTCGTTCGCGCCGACCATGCTCCATTGGGGCCACGACAACCGTACGTGCGCTGTCCGCGTCGTCGGTCACGGAGAGGACCTCCATCTGGAGATCCGTGTGCCGGGGGCGGATGCCAACCCCTATTTGGCCCTGTCCGCGGTGCTGGCGGCGATCGACTACGGCATCGAGCAGCAGCTCGCCCTCGGCCCTGAGGCGGCCGGCAACGCCTACAGCGGAGGCGGCATCCCTGTGCCGCCCACCCTCGCTGATGCCCTGGCCGCCTTCCAGGAAAGCGCCCTGGCCCATGGAGCGTTCGGCACCGAGGTGGTCGAGCACTACGCCCATCTCGCCCGCTTGGAACTCGACCACCAGCAGCGTCTGGTCACCGATGCCGAGCGCCAGAGGTGGCTGGCCCGGGCCTGACCGTCAAGGCACCCAGAAGGAAGGACCTGGAACTTCCGTGAGTGCACGACCGGCGCGCCCGCCGCGTACCTCGAACTCACACCCGCTCAGGTTCGGAGCCCAGAAGGTCGCAGAGGGCAAGAGCACCGATGCGATCGCATCCGAACTGGCCATCACCGGGGGACGATCAACGTGCAGATGAAGCACTGCGGTCAGAAGCTCGGGGTAAGCGGTCGGGCCGTCGTCGTCCACGCGTGCTACGTCACAGGGCAGCTCAAGCGTCCCGGGAAGGCAGTCTTCCCGGAGACGTTCTCGGCCCCAGAGACCGAGACGTGGCGGTGATCGCCATCGGTACGAGCTCAGACCGAGTTGTCAGTCCCCCGTGACACACTCCCCATCCCCGCATAACCACCAAGAGCACCCCATCAATCACCTTTTGTGATCGAACTGGGTGGCATGGCCAATGGAAGGGCGCACCAAACGTGACCGATATGCCCCGCGCACTCCACCAGCTGGTGGAATCGGTGACCGACACCTACACCGTGGTTGCCGAACACTCCCGGCCCGGCGACATCAGACCATCCCTCTGGGAGATCGACGGACTCTGCGGCGAGCGATGGTTCGCCAAACAGCATGTCGGCCCGAAGCTCCACCGGCGTGAGGTTGACGCGTACCGGAAGTGGACGGTCTCCCTGGGTGCCGACCGTGCGCCCGAGCTCATCGCTTCGAACGCGGAGACGCGAACCGTCCTGGTCACTGCAGTGCCTGGCCGCAGCTTGGACACGCTGCGGTTGCCGGCCGAGCAGGAGCGCAAGGCGTATGAGCAGGCCGGTGAACTCCTGGCCCGGCATCACACCGCGGCGGCGGACGAGCCGACCACGAAAATGACCGAGGAGGCGTGGGACTCGACGGCTGCGAAGCTACTGGATGAGGCTGCCTCCCACGTGCCGGAGCATGAGATCACGATCGTGCGTGCGCTCGTCAAGGAGCCACCGCCGCGTCTGCCGCAGGTGGCGGCGCACGGCGACTACATGCCCAAGAACTGGATGTGGGACGAGGCTGAGCAACGGCTTCGGATCATCGACTTTGAGCGAGCGGAACTTCAGCCCGCTGCCCGCCGGGACTTCAGCCGCCTGCGCTACCGGATTCTTCTGCAGCGCCCCGACCTCCTTGCCGCTGTCCACCACGGATTCGGCCGCCAGCTCACCGAAGAGGAGCTGGCTGCATGCCAGGCGTACGCGGCCTTGGACGCCCTCGACTCGCTGTCCTGGGGGATCACACACCACGACATCGGGCTCGTCGACGAGGCCCACACCATGCTGGAGAACCTGCGTCAGGAGAGCGGCGCGCGCATGTGGGGCGGGTGGGGTTCGTGAACGCCTTTGCCGGAACTGCCTCTTACTACAGGCGCTTCCGCCCCGGCATCCCAGTCGACCTTGCCGTCCTTCTCTCCCACGAGGCGCCCGCGGCTTCTCCACGGCGTCTGCTGGACATCGGCACCGGCCCAGGGCTCGTTGCCCGCGCGCTCACGCCGCACTTCGACGAGGTGATCGCGGTCGACTCCGACCAGGCGATGTGCGCGGAAGCTGATGCAGTGCTCCGTCCCGCGCTCTCCGGCGGTCAGCGGTTGCAGATCCGGCATGCGCTGGCGGAGGACTTCGAACCGCCGGCGGGATGGCAGCCGCACCTCGTTACCTGTGGCCGTGTCTTTCACTGGCTCGACCGGCCTCGTTTCCTCGACCGACTAGCCGAGTACGTGGACCCCAGAGGTGCGCTTGCGGTGTTCAGCGATCGCAGCCTGTGGACCGCCGAGAGTGCCTGGCAGCAAACCGCGCGCGCCGTCGTCCAGCAGTTCCTCGGTGAGCAGCGGCGAGCGGGGGATGGCGTCTTCGGCCCGTCTGGGCCCCGTTACGAAGAAGTGCTGCGCGCTTCCGCCTTCTGCGAGGTCACCACCGCGACCATCCCCGTCCACCGCGAATGGAGCATCGCCGAAGTCATCGGCTACCTGTACTCGACTTCGTTCGCGGCCTCGCATCTGTTCGGCGACCACCAGGATGCCTTCGAGACGGCACTTACCGAGGCCCTGGTCCCCTTCGCGGAAGGCGGGTTCCTCGTGGAGGACAACACATTCACCGTCCTCACCGCGCGCCGCCCCTCTTCCACGGACCGGTGACGGGGATGAGCGAGTCGGAGTGGAACGCGTCGGTGACAGCTGACGTGCTGGAGGAGCGGTACGGGCTCGTCGTGGACGTGGTCGAGCCGGTGCACATGGGCACCGACACGATCAACCGGCGGGTCCTGACCGACGACGGAATACGACTGTTCGTCAAGGAGTACCGGACGAACGCGGACCTGGAGGCAGCCCGCACCGCATGGGACATGTCGGAGTACTGCCGAGCCGCGCGACTTCCCATCCCCCGCGTCTGGGACGACGAGGACGGCAACCTCATCACGATCGCGCAGGGCAGCGCCTGGGCCGTGGTCGACGAGGCGCCCGGCCGCGTGACCTCCTCGGCGATGACGGTGCCCCTCGCCCGACATATCGGCACGGTGATGGGACGCATGCACCGGGTGCTGGCCGCCTACCCGCTGCCGCAGCGCGTGCAGCAGTCCCGCTGGCGGACAGGCACGGTCGAGGACGCGGTCGCCAAATGCGACACCGCGATGGCCACGGCCCTGCAGCAGGGGCATGAAAGTCTCGAGCACCTACGGATCGATCTCGATCAGCGGCGGGAGGACCTAAAGGATCACGTCCACCGGCTACGGAAGTACCTGCCCGGCACGATGGTGGAGCAGGCACTGCACGCGGACCTCAGCCGCACCAACTTGATCGTCCTCGCTGATGCCGTCACCGGTGTCATCGACTTCCGGGGCGCAACCGGCATACCGGCCTGGGAGCTGGGCCGGGCCGCGTTCGATCCGCGTACCGTGGCCACCAGTCCGGAATGGGTCGCCTGCGCGCTGGCGATGGTGAGCGCCTACCACGCAGAGAACCCCAGCCTCCCCCTCGTGGAAGTACGAGCCTGCGCCCGGATCGCATTGCTGTACATGCTGTTCAGCTTCTACGGAGCCACCACCGCCGAATACGACCTTCCTCCCGAAGCGGAAGCCGACCTGAAGCAGCACTGGAACGAGCGGCAAACCGCTATCCGCCGCTTGCTGAACAGCCTTTCCGACCTCGATGACGCGTTCGCCGGCCTCTCCCCGGACGGAGGCTGTTCGTGACGAACCAGCAGTCGCGCATCGGCTGGGCCCGGACGAGTGCCGACTCTGCTCGCCGAGCTGCTGCGGCGCCCCACCGGCGAGTCGTACCTGTACTCCCACTGGTGGGGCCAGGGCGACCTCGTCGGCTGGGACAACTTCGCCACGCTCCACACTGCTTTGCCCTGCGACAGCACCTGCCACCAGCGACTCCTGTACCGCACGTCCATCCGCTAGCGCCGCACTGCCCCTCCGCTCTTTCACGCGTACATGCAAGCCCTCGCCGAAGCCATAGCCAAGGCCGAGGTCGCGCTTCGGAGCCTTCTGTGAGCCGCCGGGGCGGAAGCTCGGCGTTTCGGCCAAGCCTCATGCCTCGCACACCTGTTGCTGGAGGCGGGTCGATGCATCGTCCACGCTCCGCCACGCGCTCAATCTCGGGATTTCGAAAGCGACCGAAACACATGTGTTCGATATCTCGGCCGGCTCGTTGAACCTCACGACCACGCCGAACGACCGTCAAGGGGGACCACGTTGACCTCGGCCGATACGCAAGAGCAGCAGAACACGGCGCCGCCTCCGCCACCGCCGGCGGACATCGCCTACAGCGGGCAGTACTCCGTCAACCCCCTCGCCGAGGTCTCCTTCCGGCGGATGTGCGCGCAGATCCCGGCCGTCCTGGGCCGGATCGCTCGGCTGTCGTGGCGGACCGACCGGCGCGCAGTGCAGCTCCTGCTCGGCTGCCAGGTGGTCACGGGCGTCTCCGCCGCCGTGCTGCTGGCCGCAACCGCCCGCGCCATGGAGCCCATCCTCGGGGACGGCTCCGCCGGTGAGAGGCTGCGCGGCGCCGTGCCCGCGCTGCTGGTGGTGGCGCTCGCCGCCGCGATGGGCCGCACCGCGGGGGCGGTGGCCACGTACGCCGAGCGACGGATCACCCCGCTGCTCACGACGGAGACGGACACTGCGCTGGTGGAGGCTGTGTGCCGGGTTGAGGCCGCAGCGTACGCGGAGGAGGGGTTCTCGGACCGGCACGAGGCAGCCGAAATGGGGGTGATCCGCACCCACGTGATGGTCACCGACGCCCAGCGATTCCTGTCCGCGCTGATCCGCATGGTCACCGCTGGCGGCGTGCTGTCGGTGCTGAACCCGCTGATGCTGCCATTGCTACTGCTCGCCGTGCTACCTGCCGGTGTCGGCGCCGTCCTGACCGCCCGAGTCGACTACGAGATCCACTACGCCAACGTCGCCGACCGCAACGTGCGCGGCATGATGCGCTGGTGGGCGACCACGCCGAAGTACGGCGACGAGGTCCGCGCCAACTCGATGACCGACTACCTCGTCTACTGGTACCGGGCCCTGTCCGACCGATGCGACCGGCGCACCCTGGCCGCCGCTCCGAGGACCCTGCGGATCGCCCTGCTCTCCTCGCTGGCCGGCGGTGTCTTCCTCGTCGCGACCTGGGCAGCCCTCGCATGGCTGGCCGTGACCGGCCGAATCGCACTCGCGGTCGCCGCCACGGCCGTCATCGCCGTCCAGACCACGCTCGCTGCGCTCTCCCAGGTCGTCATCAACGGCGCCGCTGTCTTCCACACCAGCCTGTACCTGAGCGACATGCAAGCCTTTCTCGACGACGCCGCCGCCCGCGCCCCCAAGCGCGGCCCCCGCGAACTCACCGCGCCGGTCGAGGAGATCCAGCTCGACGAGGTCGTCTACCAGTACCCGGGCAAGGACAAGCCCGCCGTGGACGGTGTCTCCCTCACCTTGGAGCGCGGCCAGATCCTCGCGATCGTGGGAGCGAACGGCTCGGGGAAGTCCACGCTCACCCGGCTGCTCACCGGGATCTACCTGCCCGACAAGGGCAAGGTCACCTGGAACGGCACCGACCTCGCCGCGGTCGACCCCGAGACCGTCTGGCGCTGCACTGGTCTCGTACCGCAGATCTTCGCCCAGTGGCCGCTGCGGGTCCGCGAGAACGTCACCCTCGGCCAGCCCCGTACCCACGACGACACCCCCGTATGGGAGGCCATCGACGCGGTCGGCCTGCGCGAAGCCGTTGAGGACCTCCCCGCGGGCCTGGACACCCTGCTGTCCCGCGAGGTCTTCGGCGGCTCGGAGCTCTCCGGCGGCCAGTGGCAGCGCATCGCCTGCTCCAGGGCCTTGTACCGCCGGCCCGGGCTGCTGATCCTCGACGAGCCCACCTCCCAGATGGACCCGCGCGGCGAGCACCAGATCTTCGAGCAGATCAAGGACATCGCCGCCGACCACGTCACCATCGTGGTCACCCACCGCCTGGAGAACACCAAGATCGCCGACCGGATCATCGTGATGGAAAACGGCCGGATCGCCGAACACGGAACGTACGACGAACTCGCCCACGGCGGCGGCCTATTCGCCGAACTCCTGGCCCTGTCCACCGACCGCTGACCCAACCGCCCTTGTTAGCCCCGTCCCGGCCCGGGGCGCGGCAGCCTCACTTGCCCGCCGTATGGATGGAGGATTTCGTGACCGCACCAGCTGTAACCACGTCCACGGCGGCGCTGCTCGTCAGCAAGGACGGCCGCTACCTGCTGCATCTGCGAGACGCCAACAAGAACATCTGCGCCGGGCAGTGGTCCCTGCCCGGCGGCCATCCCGAACCCGGCGAGAGTCTCGACGACGCGATCGCCCGCGAACTACTGGACGAGGCCGGCCTGCACATCCCCAGCCTCGTCCCTCTCGCCGTCATCGAGAACAGCGACGCCGACGACCTGCCCACCAGCCGGATCCAGGTATAGGTCGGAACGTGGAATGGCGACCCCGCACTGCTGTCCCTCACCGAGGGGATCATGCTGCGCTGGACCGATCCCGAGCAGATTCAGTATCTGACCATGGACCCCAAGACCACGGCCGTCATCCGCCACCACCAGGACGGCACACGTCCAGGCGACGGCGCCGTCGGCCAGCTGCCAGTACTCCGGGTGCACAACACCGGCACCAGGACAGTCCCGAACGTCATCGGTGTCCACCTGTATCTGGAGCGGGACGGCGAGATCCTGCTCGGGCTGCGGCATCCCGACTCCGCCTACGCGCCTTTGGAGCAGAACATCATCGTCCACTCCGTGGCCTTCACGTAGTGGCGGCGCATCGTCGTGGCCCGCTCGGCGAGTCCCCACCGGCAGCTGGCGTGGTGACCGCCTTGGCAGGCCGCAACCTGCACGGCACCGTTCTGGACCGGGCGACCGAGGCGCGGATGCACCGCGGGCTCGGCGAGCTGGCCGCCGCGTTCCGCCACAGCGCCCGGCCCCGCACACCCCCGCCGACCGCACCTCTCCCTCGGAGACGTTGGAGCGGCAAGATCGCCCTGCTCGACCTCGACCACACCACCACTGCGGAGGCCGCTAGCGACTCCGTCAAACTCGACCGCTGGTGCCTGCCCGCCGCCCCCGACCGGCAACAGCTGCTGGACGCCTACTGGCAGCAACGCGGGGAGCCGGCCGACCAGTTGTTCGATCAGCGCCTCGCCGCCTCCACCGCCGGGTCATCGCCTGTCGTACTTGCTGTACTGGCACGGCCATGACCCCGCCCAGCTCCCCGGGTGCACCACGGCCCTGCGAACCGAACTGGAGTGAACATGACCGCCAGCGAAACCGCCACCACTGCCGCCCCGGCTCCGACACCGGTCAGCGGGCCCGGTGTCCAGGTCGTCGCTGCACTGCTGCGGCGCGGCGACCACATCGTCCTGGTCCAGGAACAGCGTGACGGCAAGGAGATGTGGTCCATCTCCGGCGGCGGCGTCGAGCGCGGCGAACTCCTCGCCGAGGCCCTGGTCCGCGAGGTCAGGGAAGAGACCGGTCTGAACCTGACGGCGGTGGGCCCGCTGGCCTACCTCGTCAACACCACGACCGCCCGGTACCCCTCCACCGTGGTCGCGACTTTCGACTGCGCCGAGTGGGACGGCGAGATCGCGGTCCACGACCCGGACGGCAAAGTGACCGGCGCGGTCCTGCTATCGCTGGACAAGGCGAAGTCCGTCCTGGAGTCCTCCACCGCGACCCGACCCGAGATCGAACCCCTGCTGGACTACCTCGACAACCTCAGCTCCGGCCACGTGTGGTCCTACCGGGACGACCAGCCCATCGAATAGCCGTGCCCGGGGCGCCCCGCCCCGGGCGCTGGGAGCGTCAGAATTCCCCGGCCATCCCTCCAAGAAGCGACGCCAGATCTTCAGCCAGTGCGATCAAGTTCCGGTCCGAGTAGGTCGGCCCCACGAGCTGGACGCCAATCGGGAGCCCGTCCGCGTTTCGCGCAACAGGGATGACGAGGCTGGGCAGGCCGACGTGGCTGGTGAGGTTGGCCCAGCCGGCCTGGTCGAAGAAGCTTCGCTCGACGCCGTCGACCATGAGAGTGCGGGTGCCGGCCGGGATCGCCGCGGTGGGAGCGGCGGGGGTGATAAGGACATCGTGCTCGGCGTCGGCGAAGAACCGGTGCCACGCCCCTCGGAGCTGGAGGCGCTCCTCGTCTGCTCGGAGCCAGGCACGGTGTGTCTGGGTTCGGTGGCGGAGGAAGGTGGCCCGTGGGCTCGCGTCATTCTCGTGCAGGTCACGCGCTGCTGCGAGTTCGGCCGCGCCCGCTTCGTCGTCGGTGGCGGCCGTCGCGGTGGCATGGAGGAGCTGCTCGAAGAGGCGGAGAGAGTCGGCGAAGCCGACCGGCCCCACGGTGCGGCGGATGTCCGCTCCGGCGGAGGCCAGCGCCTGCTCGACGGTGGCGAGAGCATCGGCCGTTTCGCGGTCGACGGGGCAGCGAGCGTCCTCGGCCCATACCGCCACGCGGAGCTGGCCGACTACACGTCGCGCCGTGGGCAGGTTGACGCGCCAGGGGCTGTTTTCTGCGGGTGACGGGGTCGTCAGTGCGGCGAGGAGCAGGTCAAGGTCGCGGGGGTGGCGTGCCAGGGGGCCGGGGGTGACCATGTCGCTGCTGGTGATCCATCCTGGTGGGCGGGGGATGTGGCCGCGGGCCGGGATGAGTCCGTGCGTGGGGCGCAGGCCGTAGACGCCGCAGTAGTGAGCCGGAAGCCGAAGTGAGCCGGCGAGGTCGCTGCCGAGGTCGGCGGGGGTCAGGTGGGCGGCGACTGCGGCGGCGGGGCCGCCGGAGGAACCGCCGGCGGTGCGCTTGGGGTCGTGCGGGTTGAGCGTGGGCCCGAACAGGCTGTTGTCCGTGTGCAGGTCCTGGCAGTACGCCGGGGTGTTGGTCTTGCCCATGATCACGGCGCCTTGATGGCGAAGCCGAGCGACCGCGTCGGCGTCACGTTCGGGGATGTGATCCGCCAGGTCCTCGGCGCCGCTGGTGGTGCGCAGGCCGGCCGTCTCGAAGCTGTCCTTGATCGTGAGGGGAAGGCCGTCGAGGCTTCCCCTCTTCTCGTTGCGGGCGCGGCGTTCATCTGCCGCTTGTGCGGCGGCCCGGGCCGCCTCGTCGTCGCGGGTGATGACGGCGTTGACGTGGCTGGCGTTGATCCGGTCGAGGTGGAGGTCGAGCAGCTCGCGGCTGGAGATCTCGCGACGGTCCAGAGCCTGGAGCTGGACGTGAGCCGGTTGGTGGGTGAGATCGGTCGTCATGCGGAGCCTCGCTCAAGGTGGGCGGCTCGTGCGGGCTGGCGGGGCAGGTGGCGAGCGACGTCGAGGAGAGCGTCGATGTCGTCCATGGGACGGCTGGTCTGGCGTTCGGAGTCGGCGAATTCGGTGAGCTGGTCGGGTGCTGGGCGGGCGGCTTCGGCCCTGGCGGCGATTCCGGCAAGGATCTGGTCGGCCGTGACGGCGGCCGACAGTTCCTGTCCGTGAAGCCCTCGGGCCCGGTGGTGGGCTTCGCTGGCCTCGCGTACTGCGGCATCGAGGTACTGGCGGATCACGAACCGGCCGTCCCGGATTTCGACTGCTCGGCGGTAGAGCCGGATCGAGATACGGCGGAAGCGACGTCTTTGGGCCGGGTCGACTCGGTCGATCGGCAGCTCGATCTCGGGCGCTTCGCTGTAGAACGCCAGCCACAGGGGACGCAGGCCGTAGTAGCTGCGGTACTGCTTGATCCGGTACTGGACGCTCTGGGCCTGGTCGCTGATGGTGGGTACGAGCCAGCCGATGAGCGTGAGCATGGCTCCGACGTCGCCGCAGGTCCAGGCGAAGCCCTCCCACTCAGCGAGGGAGACGTCGAAGGCGCCGGCGATCACGTCGCCGATGCGGACCGCGCTGTATCCGAGGGTGACGGTGGCCCCTAGGGCAACGATGCGCAGGCCGACGCGGACGGATCCACGGGTGCTGCGGCGGGCCAGGTTCCAGCAGGCGCGGGCGAGGAACAGCTCCCCGACGGTGTACGCCGTGACGTACAGGGTGAGGTACGCGGCGTACCAGTCGTCGTGCGCGTAGTACAGCGTGAAGTCGGTCGGACGCGGCGCGCTGGGCGTCAGCAGGGCGAACAGCACCAACAGCCCTGCGATCACCGCGACGCCGGCCCCGAGCCACCGGCGACTTTGCTGGCGGGCGGTCTCGGGCGGGGATCCCCAGTAGGTGAGGACCACCTGCTGGCAGGCCAGGAGGGCGACAACGCAGCCTTGCGCGAGGGGCACGGAGAGGTTGACGGTGCCGAGCACGCGGTCGAGATAGTTCCACATCGGGGTGATGGAGAACAGGAACGACAGTCCTGACAGCAGGAAGACGGCGGCCAGCGCGGTGGAGGCGGGATCTCGGCGGCGGGTCAGCACGTCCCGCAGGAGGCAGAGGAAGCCGAGCGTGGCGACGACGAGGCTGATCGGATGGAGCAGGTCCTTCACGACCGGGCCTCCCGCCGGCGCAGAAGCGTGTGCGTGACCCGGTCCTGGACTTCGTCTCCGGAGGGCTCGTCGCTGCGCAGCCACCGGTCGATGATCCGGTGCTGGAGCAGCGAAGCGAGGAGTTCGGTGTCCCGCTCCTCGTCCTCGTCGTACTTGGTGCGTCCCAGCATCATCTGCACGGTGGCCGGGTCCACGCTGGTGATGAAGGCCGGGGCCAGCGCGGACACCGGGCGGTTTTCGTGGTGGCCGAGCAGGAGGTGGCTGAACTCGTGGGCGATGATGTGGTCTTGGTGCAGGGAGCTGGTCCGTGGGTCGTAGAACACGTGGACGGCACTCTCCGTGACGGCGCATGCCCCGCACACCGAAGGTGCCTGCTCTCGGGGCTCGAGGACCACCGTCCGTCCCGTGCGGCGAGAGACCTCGTCGCTGAGATCGCGGATATTGGTGACGTGCGGGAGCTTCAGCTCGGCCAGGAGGTCAGGCCGTCGCAGCCTACGTGCGGACCACATGAATTTTCCTTGATCACTTACTGAACTAGGGCCGTTTTACGCGCCAGTTGAGGGCGGCAGCCCTTCGGATTTCCGTACGCTCTCGACGATGCCCAGGACGGCATCCTTTCCGTCCGCGGATACGTCGGATAGACGAAGGAGAACGTTCTTGATCTTCGCGTCGCGAAGCAGTGCGAGCAACTCAAGCTCCTGCACAGTCTTTTCGGCGACAGCATCATCGAACCAATAGGCGGGATCCACACCGAAAAACCCTGCGAGCGCTTCAAGGTGACGCTTCGTCGGGTTATCGCGCTGCCCCGTCCGCAGGAGCCACAGATACTGGGCCGACAGCTTGCCCAGCCCTCGCTTCTCCATCAGTTCGGCCACTTCAGCGTTACTGAAGGGGCCGCGATCGGGCGGGTGCACCGTGTCGAACAAGCGGTTTAGGCGGTCCATGAGCCCCTTGGGGTTCACCTGGCCTTCGGTGGATTCTTTCATGATCCTTTCCTGGGTGGGCTTCGTCGTCACTCCAACCACCCTACCTCGCCATAAACGCCAGTTGACGGGCCGATCCCGTGTATGGAAAGTTTCTACCTCGCCAGCACGATGTGGCGTGCACCGCCTGCTTCAGGTCGGCCTGTCCGTTTCTACCGGCAGGAGTATGCCGGGTGACGTGGCGCGAGCCACATTCACCCAGCGACATACATCACGTCTGGCGCGCAAGGATTTGATCTTCGACCGAAAAGCGTGGAGGCGACAGTGGAAAACCCTCATTCACATCGCCTTTTCGCTGCGGGAAATACCAGACACCCGCCCCAATTCGGACACAATGGCACGCTCTCGGCGTTCAGGGCAACCGCGGCAACGGTGCTCCTTGACGCGGGAGGGCGGCCTGCATTGAGTCCCGCAAATGACTCCGGCGGCAGATCATACAGTGACTCTCTGCAACCAGTACAGAGTTTAAGAACCAAGTCTGGATCTTGACACGGGTCCGTGCGTATGTTCGTCGTCCCCGGGCATCCCGCCCGCGATGACGGACGTGAGGAGCCTGCAAGCACGGACCGGACCGAGAAGGTCCCGTAATACAGCGACGGCGCCCGAGAGCGGTAACTCACGGACGCCGAACGCTAAGCGGCATACCCGCCCCGGCAAGGGCGGAGATTGCCCACCATCACCACGCTGAGTCCTTCCAAGGGGCGCGTCAGCGTGGCAACACTGCAACGGGGAGTATCGCATGCCTCCTGCCCTGCGCAAAAGGCCCTTCCGCCTGGCCTGCGCGGCAGCCACCTCCGCCTCGGCGCCTCAGCGCCCCGAGCCGGAACACACCATCCCGGCCCTCTCGCGCCACCGGCCCCACCTGCTCATCGGGAGCGGCCGATGAGCAGCGAAGCCCGCGACTGGGTGTGGGAGCACAGCACCAGCCGGGGAACCGCGCGTCTGGTCCTGCTGTCGATCGCCGACCGGGTGACTGACGAGCAGTGCGTCTCCTGGGCCTCGCTGTCGAGCCTGGCCAAGCGCACGCGCGCGTCCGTCTCCACGGTGCGCGAGGCCATCGACCGTCTGGTCCACGCCGGTGAGCTGGAGCAGCTCGACGACCTCACCGGCCCGCAGCGCAGCACCGTCTACCGTCTCCCCCTCGCCGCCAAGGCCGTGGCAGAGACCGCCGAGGACGAGGAAGCCGACCAGACGTCGGCGGAGGGACCCGACGCCACGCCAGCGCTGCGGATCTCGGCCCTGCGGCGGTGCGGAATCCGCCCCCGTGAGGTGCCGGAATCCCCCGCGAGGGTCCGGAAACCGGCAGTGCCGGAAACCGGCAGGTCCCGACGGAAACCGGCACGTCGACGTACCGGAAACCGGCACAGCGATGTACCGGAAACCGGCACACAGAACCGTAGTGAACCGGATTTGAACCGTAGGTACAGCAGTGGTGGTGCTGCCGTCCTCTCGGCTGCCGAGTGGCAGGTCGACCCCGCCACCCACGCCTGGGCCCGCCAGCAGGGGCACCTCGACCGTCTCGGCGAGCAGGGCCTGCAGGCTGCCGACGCGAAGTGGCGTGCCCACCGGGCCGCCTTCAAGCCGAGGCCGGCGGATGCATGGGCTGCTGACTGGCGCTCCTGGGTCGCCCGAGAGCACGCCCCGGGTCGCCCGAACCTCTACGCCGTGCCCGGCAAGGCCACGGCCGCGCCGGGCGGCATGACGCGGGCCGAGGCCCACACCGCTGCCCTTCTCGCCGCTCTCGACGAGCCGACCGGAACGGAGGGCTGACCGTGGACCGCCGCGAAACCGCCGCCCTGCTGGCCTACATCGGCCGACTCGACCCCCGCACCATCCGCACCGACCAGGGCGAGGCCCGCGACCAGCTCGCCCAGTGGCACGAGCTGCTCGGCGACGTGCCGATGGCCACCCCGCACGGCTGGGACGCCCGCGTCGCCGCCCGCCAGCACATCCGTACCTCGCCGTACCAGATCCTGCCCGCGGACGTCGTCCGTCCCTGGGAGAGCTACCGGCGCGACCGCCTGGCCCGGCACTGCGATCCCACGCCGTCCGTCGACCCGGACGACCAGGCTGCCTGGACCGCCGAGCTGGTCGGCACCCGCCGCGCGGTCGCCGCCGGCACCGCGCAACCTGCGCAGGCTCGGGCGATCACCAGCGGTCGCGACGGGATCGACCCGAAGCTGGAGGCGAGACTGCGGCAGATCGGTTCCTGCATCCCGCCCACCGCACGTGCCGCCCTCGCGCCCTACCGGCCCGCCCGAGCAGCCCGCGAGGCGGCCGTCGCCCAGGGGCAGCCCGACGCCCTGAGCGTCCGGTGCGAGTGGTGCCTGGCCCAGCCCGGCGAACCGTGCCGTCGCCGCCGGATCGGCCCCGATGACGGAGTGCGTACCACCGCCCCGCGCGCCACCCCGCATCCCGGCCGCCTCGACCTCGCCGCCGCCCAGCAGGCCCAGCCGACGGAGCAGGTTCAGCAGCCCGCCATGCCCTGACCGGCACATCCGGCGTGTGCATCCCCTCCGGTGCACCGCCACCCCGCCCCCCTCGGCCCGCCCCGGCTGCGACGCAGCCCTCCCGCCTCAGCCGGAACCGACGCCGCGCCCGCCGAGCACCGCCCCGGCCGGCAGACGCGGCAGCACATCGGAGAACCCCTTGCGCCACATCACCACCCACGACACGCCGCCCACCGGCCTGCGCGGCATCGGAGACACCAGCTGGCACACCCGCGGAGCGTGCCACGGCATGGACGTCGAGGACGCCGACGCGGTGTTCTTCCCCGGGCCCCGGGACCACGAAGACATCGCGGAGGCGAAGGAGCTGTGCGGCTGGTGCCCGGTGCGCCGCGACTGCCTCGACTTCGCCCTGGAGAACGTCCTCAAGGAGGGCATCTGGGGCGGCCTCACCGAAGCCGAGCGGCGCCCCCTGCACGACGGACTGCACCGGCGCCTCGACTACCGGCGCGTGACGGCCTTCTTCCAGGGACGCGACGTGCATCTGACCGAGGCCGAGCGACAGGTCGTCATCGACCACGCCTACGTACGCGGCTGGCGGCCCGACCGGCTCGCCGCAGCCCTGCAGATCAGCCACAAGCACGCCCGTGACCTGCTCCGGCAGGCCGCCAACAAGGTCTTCGACCGCGACCGCACCTACGGCGTGCCGCGGCCCAAGAAGAAGCGGAAGAAGGCGACCCCGTCAACCGGCGGCCCCGCGCCTGCCGCACCCGGCGCACCCGGCGCACAGCAGCCGGTAGCCCGACCAGCGACGCCGGCCTCAGCGGCTCCGGAAGCGGCCAGCGGTTCTACCCCGCCGGCCGACGCCGGCCCCACCAAGGGTGTGCGCAGGACGGTCCCCGCAAGTTCCGGCCCCACCGCCCCGCCAGACCCGCCAGACCCGCCAGACCCGCCACCGCAAGAACGGTGCCACTCCTCGCCCCCGGTCAAGCCCATCGAAGATCGGGCAGCGGGGCCTGGAGTCACCCGACGCGAAAGCTGGGACCAACTCTCCTTCCCGGAAGCGCCCTTGGCGCACGCCCCTGTTGGAAAGGCTGCATGACACACCTCATCCCGGTGTCCTTCGGTACCACCCCGCATCCGTCCTTGCTCGTCGGCATCGGCACCGCAGTCGCCGTGTTCGCCCTGGCCCTGACCGTCTGGGCGATCCGGCGCCGGGCCGCGCGTACGCAGAAACGTCTCGGCAATCCGACCGTGCTGGTTGCAGCACTCGCCGCGCTGGGCTGCACCGTCTACAGCGCGGAAACCAGCTGGAGCTTCGCCGCCGACTACCTCGACATTGCAGGCACCGCCGAGCGGGCTTCCATGTTCGCCGCTGCGGAACTTGGGCTCTTCGCGACCGCGCTGATGGCACGCCAGAACCTGGCCACCCAGGGGGCACCCGGGGCGCCGGGCACCCTGGTGTGGGTCATCACCGGCGTGCAGGTGATCCCCGCCTACGCCGAGAGCGGCCCCATCGGCGGCACCGTCCGCGCCTTCGTCGGCCCGGTCCTGGCCGCGGTGCTCTGGCACCTCGCGATGGGGATCGAGCTGCGCCTGCGCACCCCGGGTGCCGCCTCCCACGGAGTGATCGCCATCCTGAGCAGGGAGGCACGCGAGCGGCTCCTGTCCCGACTCGGCATCGCCGCACGAGACCGCGACGCTGCGCAGATCACACGGGATCGGGCGACCACCCGCGCGGTCGCGCTCGCCGCCCGCCTCGCCGAGCGCACACCCGAGCAGCAGCGGAGCTGGCGCGGCCAGCGGCTCACACGGCGCCTGTCGAAGGCGGTCGGCAGGGCCTCGGTCGGCACCGACGCCCGCCAGCGCGCGCAGCTGCTCGACCAGCTCGCCGCCCGCCGGCACGCACTCGCGCTCGCTACGGTCCCGCTGCCCTCGCCCTGGTCCCCGGCGCACAGCACCGCAACGGCGGCCACGGTCCCCTCGCAGTCGGCCTCCAAGGCGCCGGTCCCCGTAGCAGGTCCCCACGGTCCCAACGAGTCGGACGGGGACCGGGGACCGAGCGCCCCGAGGGGACCGGTCCCCGAGATTGCGGACTCGAAGACGTCCGCAGGCGCGGGGACCGAAGGCGAGAACGCGGGGACCAGGGTGCGGACCGAGACCCTCCAAGCAGGCGCGGTCACGGGGACCGGTCCCGCCAATCCGGAAGCCGCGGAGGGGGGCGCCCGAGGCATGGGGACCGAGCGTCTGACGCGAGAAGCGCCTGCTCAGGACCCTGAGTCGCGTCGGGGACCGAAGGCCGCCGAGTCGGGGACCGAGCCCACCGGGGACCGGGGACCGACCACCGCCGACACGGGGACCGAGCCCACCGGAGACCGGGGACCGACCACCGCCGACACGGGGACCGAGCCCACCGGAGACCGGGGACCGACCACCGCCGACACGGGGACCGAGCCCACCGGAGACCGGGGACACAAGGTGCCCCTCCGGCGGAAGACGACCACGCAGACCAGGACGAAGAACAAGGGGAAGCGCGGCCGGTCCCGCACCCCGCAGACACAGCGCCCGCCACGCGAGCTGGAGCAGTCGGTGGACCAGCTCGTCCAGCAGGTCCGCCCCCACGTCCCCGCCCTGCTCGAACGGGACGGCAACGAGTCCATCACCCGAGTCCAGCTGCGGGAGATCCTCCGCCGCGAGGGCCTGAAGGGCGGCCGGAACGACCGGCTGAGCCTCGTCCTCCAGGAACTGCGGAGCGACGACACCACGAAGACAAGGAGCACCGCCCGATGAAGACCTGCCACCAGTTCGACACCGTCCGCGCGGAGTACGAACGGGAGATCGGCTTCATGCTCGCCCACTCCCAGCGGCACGAAGGCAGATCGGCGGCAAAGTCCAGCGCAAAGCAGGCTGCCTCGACGAAGCAGCGGATGGCCCGGGCGCTCAACAGCCACGTCGGGCGCTGCCCCGAGTGCGGCTGAACCGGCAAAACCCCAGCTCAGCACCCCTATCCGCAACGGGTGGCCCGGCTCCGTGCCGGGCCACCGTCCCACTCCAGGAGAACGCAGTGAATCCGCGTCCCCCTCGCTCTTCCGAGCCCACCGCCGCCGAGGCCGGCGCCTGGGCGGACGTCCTGGTCCGCCGTCGACTTCTACAGGCCGCCGTCCTCGCGCCGACCGACCAGTGGCTCGTCCAGGACCGGCCCGACGGACCCGTCCGCGTCCTCGAAGGACCGGCCGACGTCGTCGCGCTGGCCGCGACCATCCAGCACCACACCCGCACCATGAGGCCCGAAACCCGATGACGAACCCCACCCAGAACGGCACCGCCCCGGAACCTGATCGCGACTCCAACTCGGTCTCGGGGCGAGCAAGTTGGGGCGGAAGCATAGCTTCCGCCAAACCCGCCCCCAAGGGGGCGGGAGAGGACCTGCACCGGGGGGCGCAGGTCCTTCAGGCTTCGACCGAGGGCGGATCGAAGCCGGGGCAGGAGGAACAGCAGAACGAACCGCGTACACGCCGACAGCGCTCTCCCCGCGCCCGTCAGCGCCCGCGTCAACCGCCCGAGACGAAGCGCCTGCACCAGCCCGCCACGCGTTTCAACGAAGACGAGTTCGCCCTGATCAAGTCCGCCGCCGCCAGATGCAATCTGTCCGTCGCCGGGTTCCTTGCCCGATCCGCGCTCGCTGCCGCCCGCGACCTCGACCGCACCAGCGCCGAGATCGCCGACGAACGCGAAGTGATCACAGCCCTGTTCGACAGCCGACGTCGGCTCGGCTGGGCCGGCAGCAACCTCAACCAGGCAGTCAAGGCCCTCAACTCCGGCGCAGACGCCCCCCAGCTCGAAGCGGCCGTCGCCGCCGTACGGCGTGCCGCCGATACCGCGCACGAAGCCGCCACACGTCTGATCGAGCACCACGGCTCATGATCCCCAGTGTCAACAACTCGGGGTCACGGACCATCGGTCTCCTGTCTTACCTCTACGAGACCGGCCAGTACGAGGATCACACCGACCCCCACCTCGTGGCCTCGTTCGACGGCATGTCCCCCGACCCCGGCCGCGACCCGAACGCCACCCTCCAGGACCTCGCCCAGATCCTGGACCAACCCGTGATGGCCCTCGCCGAGCACGCCCGCCCGGCCAAGCACGTATGGCACACCTCCGTACGAGCCGACCCCGGAGACCGCATCCTGTCCGACGAGGAGTGGGCCGACATCGCCCGCCGCATCGTCGCAGCCACCGGCATCGACCCCGGCGAGGGACAGTCCGGCTGCCGCTGGGCGGCCGTACGACACGCGGACGACCACATTCACATCGTCGCCACCCTCGTGACGGAGGACGGTCACCGCCCCGACGACTTCCGCTCCGGTGCGCGCGCACAGGCCGAAGCCCGCCTCATCGAGAAGGAACTCGGTCTCCGCCAGGTCGCGCCTGGCGACGGCACCGCCGCACAGCGCCCCACCAGCGCCGAACGCCACAAGGCAGAACGCCAGGGACGAGAGCGCACCGCCCGCGAGGAACTGCGCGAAACCGTGCGACGCGCGGTGACCGGAGCGAGGAGCGACGAAGAGTTCTTCGACCGGCTCGCCGCCGCCGGCCTCCTCATCCGCAAGCGCGCCGCACCCTCCGGCGATCTGCTCGGATACAAGGTTGCTCTGCCGGACGACCTGAACAAGGACGGCGAGCCGGTCTTCTACCCCGGCGCGCGCCTCGCCCCCGACCTCTCGCTGCCCCGCATCCGGGAGCGCTGGTCCGGCGACGCCAAGGACAACCCAGCTGCCCGGCAAGAGGAAGCACCCCGTACAGGACCGGGCAGTCCAGCCGCCGCACGCCGCGGGACGGCATCGGCCGCGTGGCAGGCCGTACTCGTCGTCGAGTACGGCGACGATGCGGTCGCCGCCGCCCACATCGCTGCTGCCGGCGAGGTCCTGGATGCCCTCGCGAAGACGTCCGCCGCCCACACACGACGCGAACTGCGCGACGCTGCAACGGCCTTCGAGCGGGCCTCGCGCTCCCATGTCCGCGCCGTACGTGGGCACGACCGAGCACTGCGGCAGGCCGCCCGCGACCTCGTCCACGGCGGCCCCGCCCTCGGCCGCGGGGAAGACGGCGCCACCACGGCGATGGCCATCGACATGCTGTTCTTCCTCATCACCGCCGCCGCGCACTGGCACGCCAGAAAGGGCCACGCCCAGCAGGCCGAAGCCGCAACCCGGGCCGCCGAGCACCTGCGCACCGCCTACCAGGCCGCCTCCGCCCAGCCCCTCAGCGTGCTCTACCAGCGCGGCCGGCGTCTGAGCAGGCCGATGCTCCAGCGGCAAACCGTGGTGCTTCGCGAGGCGCTGCCGGAGCTGGCGGAGCAGATCCTCGCCGAGCCGGGCTGGTACGCCCTGGCCGCAACCATCGCGGAGGCCGAAGCCGCCGGCCACGACCCGGCCACTCTCCTGTCCGACGTTGCGGAACGCCGCGAACTCGGCACCGCGGACTCCGTCAGCGACGTGCTCGTGTGGCGGATGCGCCGGACGGCCGACCTACCCGCCGACACGTCTCACCTGCCCGAGACCAGCACCGCAGGAAGCCGCACCGCACCGCACCGTTCAACTTCCAGGCCCTCCGCGCCCGGTAGGCGCCGCAACGGGGAGGAGGCATCGCGTACGGCCCGGTAGGCCCGCCGGGTGCCGCTACGCGGCCTCAACGCATCGCCGAGAGAAGCGACAGCGCCACCGCTCCGCCCGCAATCCACAGCATTGTCGTACGCCACACCGGACCTCGGTGACGACCCACTCCATGGGAGGAGGCCGTCGGCATCCGTGCACCTGCAGGACGGACGGGCACGACGCAGGTGCGGCGAGTCGAGCCAGTACACGTCTTGAAGTTGAGCGGTCGAGGGAGACGACGACGTGTGAGCGGGCACACCGGGGCAACGACCATTCGCCGCACGGAGACACGCACCGTGGCCAACTCGTCATCGGGGCAACGGAGAAGCCGAAGTACCCCTGCTGACCTGGCCAAAGGCGACTGTGAACTTTGTGAATTGAAACCACCGGGGACGTGGGACACGATCATGAAGCGCGCAGGACGAGGTGACGAGGTAAAGGAGGACGCCAGGGTGTTTCACCGGATACGCCGCAGGGCCAAGGAGCCGAGCGAAGCTCAGAGACAGTTCGCCGAGCTGCACGCACGGCTGCAGGGCCAGGTCCCGCCCGGCTTCGGAGTGTCGGCGACTGAGCCGGAGTCCGCCGAGCCGGCCGGCGTCGTGGACGACTTCCTTCCGCCCGAGCTGCGCGTGCCGAGCCACGACCAGGTCGAGGGCAAGATGATGCCGTGGAAGCAGCCCCTCGTCCTTGACGGCGAGATGGCCGCCTGCGCCGAGTGCGGCGCATACCGTGACTGGCTGATCCTCTCCACCCGCGGCGAGATCTGGCTGCGCTGCCGGACAGGCCACCAGCAGCGGGAAACCCGCCTCGACACCGCCTGGTACAACCGCAACAGCGGACCCGCAGACGCGATGCACGCCACGTTCGAGGACTGCCTGCGCCACCTCGGGCACTGACCACCACTCCTACGACCCACCGGGCCCTCGGGCCCGCACTGACCACCCGTCGCCTAGCACCAAGGGGTCAGTTCCGTCATGCGCGTTCGCGTCGCCACCACCGCCCTCGGCATCACCGCCGCCCTCCTCGCCCTGCCCGCCTGCTCGACCGACACCACCGGGGCCAAGCACGAGCCCCCTTCCTCCGCCCGGACGAGCAAGCCGGCCGACGCGGTCCAGAAGTCGGCCTCGCTCTCCTCGGCCGCGCTCGAGTCGCGCCTGCTCGACCAGAGTGACCTCGGCAGCGGCTACGTGCCCAAGCCGGAGCGTCCGGCCCAGCACGACGACGTCACCGTCATCGGCTGCCCGGCCCTGAGTGAGCTGGGCGGCAGCGCAGCGACCGGCGGCACGCTCTCCTTCCCGCACAAGGCGAAGGCAGACTTCACCTACGGCGGCAGCTCCTCGGAGGTCTCCGAGGAGCTGTACAGCGACAGCGCGAAGAAGCTGTCCGACGGTGTCGCCCGGATCTTCGACGCGATGACCGGCTGCCCGACCTATCAGGTCGTCGCGGGCGGCACCCCGGTCGACGTGGCCTCGCAGAAACTGCCCGCGCCCCACGACCTCGGTGACGAGCAGTGGAGCCAGCTCCTGACGTTCTCCACCGGAGGGCGGAGCACCGTGGTCAAGCAGACCGCGGTCCGCGACGGCAGTCTGCTGCTGATCGTCTCTGGCTCCCCGGCCCTCGTCGACCGCCACCTCGACAAGGCCCTCGCCAAGGCCACGGCAACGAGCTGACCTGCCTGCCCGTCACGCTGCTGCCTCCGACCCATGTGGGTCGGAGGCAGCAGTGCGTTACTGGCCAACGCGTTGAGCAGCGCGAGCAGCTTGGCCTGGCACCCAGGCTCGGACCTGGCCGGGTTGTACGTAGAGCACGTTCGGGTTGTGGCTGTGCGGCCCGTAGCCGCTGGAGGCGTTGACGAGGAGGTAAGCGCCTGCGGGAATGTGCCAGTTCCAGAACCAGGCGTCCTGTTGTCGACCGGTGTCGCACCAGGTCACGATGGCTTTTGAGCCACGGCGTCCGTGCTGGTAGACCCGCGTGACCTGAAGGAGTTGCCCGTGCCCGGAACGTCGGTGCTGCTGGAATGCCTGCCACTGCGCCGCGAGGGCAGCCGTGCGCTTGCGGCGTGAACGGACCGTCAACGCGATCGTCACGGCGACGATGAAAGCGATGGCCATGAGAGCGCCGGGGCTGGGGTGCATTGCCGCATCGTGCATCGTTCCGTCACAGGGCGGCAAACCATCCTGGGCGTCGAAGACCGAGCGACTACTTCGCCCGAGAATCAAGAAAGCCCGGCACCCCCAACTGGGAGGGTGCCGGACTGCGATCACCAAGAGCTGCGCGCGGGACGTCAGATGGCCGGCGCGCGCAGAAGGCGCTCCTGGGTGGCCTCGGGCAGCACCCGCCGCAGAACCGGTGCAGTCGAGCTGAGGGAGGCAGCGAAGGCGGCAACGAGATCGTGCGGGACGCTGGCGGCGAAGGAAGCCGCCCACAGACACGGTGCACCGAGCGCGGGCTCGGCCCACGCCTGCCATCCGGCCGGTCCCGTCTCGTCGACCTCGGCCGCCAGGGCGTGCGGGTCGGCGTCCTGGATGAGGGGCGGGACCTCGCCGAGGCTGATGTGCGAGGTGAACGTCGGGTCCGTCGCTGCCGCCTGGGGATGGTCGATGTCGCGAAACCACCCGTGGGCGGCGACAGCGTCGAGGACCAGCTCGGAGCCGACGAGCGGTACGGCGGGCTGGTCGCGGGCGTCGAGCGCGACGAGGAAGTCGGCCACCGCCTCGCCGGGAACATCGCGGGTGAAGTAGGCCGACCACTGGGCGAGCGGGCTGCTCGCCTCGGCGCGGGCGGAGATCTGCCAGGCGATGGGCAGGTCTCCCAGGCGGAACGGCTCGTCCGCCAGGCTCCACTGCGCCCATCGGAGGGTGTCGGGGCTGATGTGCAGGACGGTGCTGCGCAGGACCTGGCGGTCCTCCGGCTCCTCGTCCGGCTCATGCCGTCCCCGGACGATCGTCAGGCTCGTCCAGCCCAGGCTGGCAAGCGTATCGGCGACGGCGTCGTAGAGGCGCCCATCGTCACCGGCCAGGTACCGGGGGCCGACCCAGAAGGCGGGCTGGCCGCCGGGCGGGGTGGACGGGTCGGGCGGAAAGTCGGGGTACAGGGGCGCCTCCAAGGGCTCGGTGAGGGTCTAGTTGCCGCCGGCGCGGCGGCGGGGGCGACGCGGAGGCGCCTGGACGGGGCCCTGCCACGTCAGCTCGATGGCGACCTCGGGCGGCAAGTGGCCGAGCTGTGCGTCCTCGTCCGGTCCTTCGGCGAGGTAGACGACGGTCCGACCGGTCTCGTCCACCGACTGCACGACCTGCGCCAAGCGATGTGCCATCGGGAAGAACGGGTTCATGGCCTGGCGGACCGGAGCACTCCGGTCGCAGCCGGACAGCAGGTCGATGAGATCGCCGACGGTCATCTCCGAGGACGTCACGAACAGCCTCCTGGGGTACGAGGAAAAGGGGAGCGCTGGATACGGTTCGGCGTCGGGACAGCCAGCCGATCGCAGGGCGGACGCTTCCTGTCGGTGCCTGCGCTGTCAGAGGCGGCGTGAGGTCTCCAGCACGCGCGCTACGACCGCGGCGACGATGTCCGCCGGCGTCTCGGTATCGAACGACAATTGGTAGCCACGGACCTTGGCGGTGCCGGTGACGGCGATCTTCCATCCTTCACCGTCCGTGCCGGGGCGTCCGAGCGGGAACCAGCCGAGGTAGAACCGGCCGTCCTTCGAGCTGACGTGCACGTCCGCACGATCGTCGACGATCAGGTGGAAGTCCTCCGCGGAGAACTGGTCCATGACCAGCGTGGGCTGGCCGGGGCCGAGCTGCCACTCGCGCAGGCGCAGGGCTTCGACGGTAGTGGAGAAACCGGGGTCCGCAGGGGCTACGGTCACAGGCAATCACCTCTCTGACCTGGGGTTTCTTGCACGGTCGTCTACGTTGACATGACCTCGCAGCCGTTGGCCAGTCATTCCGCGATCTTTCCTGTCTGCCCCCGGCGAACTGCTGTCCGCCGACATTGTGGGTCTCCGATTCCGTGGCCGAACCTCACGACCAACGGCCACCCAGTGGCCGATCAGCCGCAACCCGAGACTGGTTGGTCAGACGGGCGCGGCATGGATCAGACGTCACCTTGGGAAAAGACAGTGACGGTGTCAGGGTCTGCTCCTATCTTCAGACCATGACCGTCACCGCACGGCGGGAGCTGGTGAGCCCGGCGACCCGCAACGCCTTCCGCTCTCTGGCCACGGACCTGACCGTCCGGATTGTCGCCGAACTGTGGGAGGACCACGGGTTCGCGCCCATCCCGCCAGATGAGCTGAAGTACCAGGATATAGGCCAGCGGCGGACTGAATTCATGCTCTACGCGGAGGGCGTGGACTGGTCGGATCCTAACCAGGTTCGACGTGTACTCCTGGTCTTCGAGGACTTCATCCGCGCGTACCGGAACCCGGACGATCAGGGAACTCCTAAGTGGCTTGACGACATCAGGGTCCGCTTGGAGCGGGACGGCTTCACTCTCGATAAGGAGGGGAGGATCTCTTGGTCCAACCCGCCAGTGCTGGTCCGCGACCTCAGCACCCTGAGCGACGCCTCCGGCATCACGATCGAGTTGGAGCGTATTCGGAGGGACCTGACCACCGATCCCCATGGGGCCATCGGCGCGGCCAAGCAGCTCATCGAGGCAACGGCGAAGACCGCTCTTGGGGAGCTGAACATCGAGGTCGACCGGAACACCGCGCTCCCAGCCCTGATCAGCACGGTCCAGAAGGCGCTGAAGCTCGACGCTGGCTCGGCTCCTGATGGGCCGGACGGCAGCAAGGCCGTGAAGAGAATCCTTTCGGGCTCGGTGAACATCGCAGTCGGCGTCGCCGAACTGCGCAACCAGGGCTTCGGCAGCGGTCACGGTCAGGCGAGCGCACCGTCTGGGCTTGGAGTGCGTCATGCCCGCCTGACGGTCAATGCCGCCGTGACCTGGTGCGAGCTGATCCTCGACACGCTCTCGGACCCCGCCGCGCCGTGGCGCAAGACCAAGGGCTGATCACTTCGCGCAGAGGGCCAGGTTTCGGGGTAGAGCAGATCGCGCCATCCCGCAGGCGTGACTTCAGCTCGCCAACTTGGACCTCCCGCCCACCGGCCCCGGCGGGCCTACTACACCCTAAGGAAATGCCCCGGCCGTGAGACGGACCGGCTGTGCCATCAACTAGGTCACGGCGTTGGTGAGCGGGGACGGCCTCACCAACGCCCCTGCCAATCAAGTTAGTCGCCGCCGGTCAGCGCGGGGCGGAAAAACCGCGCCATATTCTCAGAGCGGACTGCACAGCAAAATTGATCTACGGCATGAACCTGACGCTGGACAATGAGCCGGGCACTGTGGCAGCGGCGGTGGGGGCCGGACCATCGCAGGGCTCCGAAAATCAATGTGATCACTTCCTTGTCTCCCCTACCCTGCCGGACACCGACAGCCCCTCCTGACGAGGACATCCCGATGACGAGCAGCCCCGCCGTGCGCCCGGAGATCATCGACTTCTACACCCGGTCCGACGAAGCCGCACGGCTGCAGACCACCGCCACAGGCACCCTGGAGTTCGCGCGCACCCGCGAATTACTGTGCCGCCACCTCCCACCGGCACCGGCCCGCGTGCTCGATGTCGGCGGTGGTCCCGGAACGCACGCCCGGTGGTTGGCCGACGACGGCTACATGGTGCACGTCGTGGACCCCGTCCCCAAGCACGTCGCCCAGGCAGCAGCCGTCGACGGCGTGACGGCCGAGCTGGGCGACGCCCGCCGCCTCACCGCCGCAGACAGGACGTACGACGTCGTTCTGCTTCTCGGCCCGCTCTACCACCTTCACGACAAGTCCGACCGGATCTCCGCGCTGACGGAGGCGGCCCGCGTGACCCGGCCCGGCGGACTCATCGCCGCGGCGGCGATCTCCCGCTATTCGCCCCTCCTCGACTACATCGCGACCACCGGTATCACCGAGTCCGCGATCCAGGACGGGGTCCGTGACACCCTGGCCAAGGGCCGCTACGCCGGACAGCGCGGCTTCACCGTCGCCTACTTCCAGACCTCCACCGAGCTGCGCGCGGAGGTCACGGAGGCCGGTCTTACCGATCCCCGCCTCTACGGAATCGAGGGACCCGGCTGGGTGGCGGTCAAGGCCATCGAGAAGTACACCAGCGCCAACCTCATGGGCACGGACATATACGAAGCGGCCCTCGCCGCGGCGCGCATCGCAGAACCGCACGCGGCCCTCACCGACGCCTCCGCCCACATTCTCGCCATCACCGGGCCCTGACCGGTCTAGGGTGTCGCCTCATGACGCTGCTGATCGTGGGTGGGTCCGGGTTCCTGGGCACCGAGCTGGTCCGGCAAGCTATATCGGCGGGGCGCCCGACGGCCGCGACCTATACGACCAGGCCCGGCAGTGCTCCGGGGGTTACTTGGCGCAGCCTCGACCTGCGGGATCCAGGGAGCGTGGAAGCGGTCGTGGCCGAGGTGAACCCTCGCGTCATCGTCAATGCATCGAGCGGCGGGGCCGACTGGGCAGTCACAGCCGAGGGACCCGTCCGCCTCGCGATCGCCGCGGCGAAGGCCGGAAGCAGAATGATCCAGGTCTCCAGCGACGCCGTCTTCTCCGGCAAGAGCCACGCTCCCTACGACGAACAGTGCAGGCCCGACCCCATCACCCCGTACGGGGCGGCGAAGGCCGCCGCGGAAACGGTGCTTCTGCTTCATCCGGACGCCGTCGTGGCCCGCACCTCGCTGATCATCGGCGACGGCCAGTCCGAGCACGAACGCACCGTCCACGAACTGGCCACCGGCACCCGCGAAGGCGTCCTCTTCACAGACGACTTCCGATGCCCGGTCCACGCGAGCGATCTGGCCGCAGCGCTCCTCGAACTCGCGTCGGGCGACACGACCGGCGTCCACCACCTCGGCGGGAACCAGGCTCTCAGCCGGCACGAGCTGGGCGTGCTCATCGCCCGACGCGACGGACTCGACGCATCGCGACTACCCACCGGCCTACGGGCCGACAGCACCCTTCCCGGGCCCCTCGACATCCGCCTCGACAGCCGCTCGACGCAGCGCAAGTTGCGCACCTCGCTGCGCGGCGCGCACGAGTTCCTCGCCCCGGGACGACCTCACCAACACCCTTGCCAAGCAAGTTAGTCACCGCAGGTCAGCGCGCAGGGCTTCGGCGAAGTCTGCTACCGTCTGTTTCGTGATCATGTGAGCCCGGGGAGCTGAAGGGGTCGGCTCGGGTTTCGATGGTCGTGGCGGAGGCCAGCGGCGATGCTGGTGACTCGGTCCCCCTACCGATCACCGACCGGTCGTGACGTGCGATGGCGCTCACCCCTCCTGCTTTGAGTGAGCGCCGTTCTCTAGTCCCTTTCACCCGAGTCACCGGTGCGCGTCGGCCGCCTCAATCGCAGAGCCGCGACAAGTGGTTCCCAGAGACCGTGGACCAGGTGGGGAACAACGCGAAGTGTCCGTTCCTGGCGCGGGTCAAGACGACGTACAGCAGCTCGGAGCCGGTCGGATACGGCTCTCCTTCGGAGCCCTGAAACTCGTTGCTTCCGAGGAGCAAGATCGTGGTGTCGGCTTCCCGGCCCTTGTCTGATGGAGGTTCATGACCTGGATCCGGGCTTGTCAGGCTGTCCCTGCCCCGACCAGCGCTTCGTCGCGTGCGTGGAGAAGCTCCTGCCCGGCCGCAGCAGCGTCGACGCTGCCCTCGCTGGAGTGACGGAGGGCGACACTCGTGCGGCGGGCCCAATGAATCCAGGTCTCCTGGCCGCGGGCGGCCCTGACCGCGTTGTGGGCGTTTGGCCGCCTCCGCGAGCCTCGCGACGTCGGGCCGGACCTGCGGCCTGTCTACTCCAGCAACTCTGATTGGATCCGGTCCCAGCTCGGCCGCGGGCTGTCGACCGGATGCACGATGGTGAGGAGGCGGCCTTCGAGGAACACGTCGAGCCGGTCAGCCGTTGGAGAGTCCAGCCGGCGGCGCTGGGCCCTGTGGTCCAGGGGCAGGCGCTCTCCCAGGACGCCGAGCAGCACCTCTTGGCGTGCCGGGCCGACGGCATCGCCGCGGATCCACCGGCCGCGGACCTCAACACCGGAGAACGTGCCGAGTGTGTCCTCACGGCCGAAGGACCGGTTCATGGCTGCCTCGACCAGCGGTTCGGCCCGCCTGATCGCCGTCTCGGGGTAGGCCCCGGCTCCATCGGCCGGACCCTCACCGCTGGACTCGGGTATGTCATCAGGCCAGTTCAGGAGGGGTTCCTCCGGTTCCAGGTTCGTGCGTCGGCGGGGATCTGGCCGGGGAACACGGAATCGCCAGGGAGTTGCGCCGCCCGGCGTGTCGATCCACCCAGTGCTGAGCCCGGCCGTGGCCGGGGAGTCGTCGGGAAGGAAGATGTCGACGTAGACGCCGCCCGTGCCGAGCCAGACCCAGCTCATGAAGTAGGCGTGATCGTCGTGGTCGACGGACCACTGCGCGAGCTTCTCCAGGCGTGTCTTCTGCGGCTGGGTGCCTTTGCCGGCAGGGAACATCTGCTGGTTGTCGCGGCGGCGGCCCCGCGCCTCTCCGGCGAGCGGGCCGGCGGCAAGGTCGTACAGCAGGTCCGGCCGCACACCCTTCTTCGCGTAGGTGCCGACTAGTTTCCCGGGCAGGACGTCGAAGCTGCTGAGACCGTTGACCCCTGACTCCCAGTCGAAAAGGGCCTCGCTGACAGCGGTCATCACCCCAAGGCCGGTGCACTCGCTGACGAAACGCCGGATGTGGAGGGAGCTGGAGTCGAGGGCGGGGCAGTCGACCCCGAGCGGGCCAGTACCCGGGCTGCCGGCGATATAGCTGAGCAGGAGGCTGATCTCGTGATCGCGCACACGCTGATCGACCGTCTTGCGCAGGTCGCAGGCAAGGGCGTTGATGTTGACCACAGCAGCCAACGACACCGGCAGAGAGCCCTGCCCGATCTCGACGGCCTGGACAGCGTCAGCGCCAGCCATGCCCTTCTCAACCGTGAAACGCCACACCCGGGCACGCACCGTACTCATGGGGGAAGCCTATGGCCGCCATCCGCCGGTGCGGACCTCTGGCTCCGTAGGACCCTGCAACGCGCTGGCCTACGCGGCATCCCCGATCGACACCGGGTGCCGGACAGCCTTCTTCACGTCCATCTCGACCGAGACCCGGTCCTTGCCCTCCGCCTTTGCGTACGCCGTCACCTTCATCTGGAACTCCGCGGAGGCGTCGAACCAGGGCTTCCACGACTCCGCGCTGTAGGGCAGGTCCCTGACCGCGTCGTTCGCCTCGACGGCAGCGCGCTCCAGGTCGATCAGGTCATCGAACGAAATAGCGGTCACGTCGAAGGATCGATCCTACGTCCGGCCACGGCAGGGCGGTCCCTCCCGTCCGTGGTCGGCGAGCCGAACCAATCGGGTTGCGCGGTCCCCTTTCCCTGCCCGATCCTTCTAGGTTCGCCACATTCACACCTGAAGGGCCGCACCGGTGACCTCGACGACCAACGACCCCCTCGCCGCGCTCCAGGCCGTGGACCCGCGCGTCCTACATTTCACGCCGTTCGGCCTCGGCGGACCCATGCGGCCCCAGGACGCCGCGGACTATCAGCAGCGCCTGATCAGCAACCTGGTCCTCGCCGACGATGTGGCACAGACGACCCGCCAGAAGTTCGAGCAGCTGTGCGCCGGCTACGCCCACGGGCTGTTGTGCTACGACCTGTTCACGCTGGTCTCGGACGCCGCCAAGCTGACGCTGGAGCAGGCGCTGCGGGACCGGTTCACCGCCCACCACAACGGCACCATCACCGCCCGGAACCAGGCAGGCAGCGAGCGCCAGATCGCCTACACCAGCTATGCAGACTTCCACGATCAGTACAAGAGGCTCCGCAAGCCCGAGATCCGGATGGGCAGTTCGAACACCTGGACCCCGTTCAACGGAATGCTCGACGGACTGCTGAAGTGGGCGCGGCGCGAGGGCCTGCTGCGTGGCCAGCGAAACCGCGGGATCGAGAGGGCGAAGAAGAACCTGCGGAACGTCACCGCCCACGGCATGTTCCACCTCCTCACTCCCGTCGACGTATACAGGGATCTGTCCGACCTCGCAGAGATCATCAACCATTTGTGGGGCCACGCGACACCGGGAGGCCGGCTCTACCCGGCACCGATCCCGCGCGACGTGGTCGCCATCCGGTGGAACACCACCACCGGCTCCGTGAGGGCCGGGCACGCAGCCCAGCTCGCCCACCAGCAGGAGCAAGAGGAGGAGGACGGATTCACCTTCGTACTCGTGCGCGCGGTCTTCTGGCCCGGGGAGCGAGAGGATCCCAATCTGATGGAGTACGACGCCCGGAACGCCACCACGCACTTTCCGGCGGAGTACCTGTGGGGCCCCGGCAGCCGCACGCAGGCCATCGCCTGGCTTGAGCAGGAAGCGCCCGAGCCGGACAGCTGCGACAGCCTGGACCAGGTCTTCGTGATCCGCGTCCACGACGACCGCATCCACCTTCCGATGTACCCAGGCGTCGCCGCGGCGCTCCTGCCGGAGGAGCAGGGATCCTGGTACGCGGTCCGCGCCGACGGCCCGGCCGAGGTTTTCGCACACGCGCGCGCCGCGTCGACTGCCGCAAACGGGCATGACCGAACCGGAGAGTGCGAGCAGTGCCCCGTGGAAACCCTCGCCAGCGGAGACCTCGTCACGGTCCTCCGAGCCGCGCGGGACGCCGGCGCCGACATCAGTCCGCTGACGACGCCCGACGTGCGCACCCCGTTCGCCGACCTGATGGCTCCCCGGTCGGTCGCCGCCTCGCCCTGACGTGAGAAGTCCCGCCCGGGTCTATCGCCGTCGGGGACGGGGGCGGGATGCCGTCGCTACCGCCATGGCCTCGGCCTGGTGGACGATGACGTTGACCGCGCCGGACCGCTCCACGTGCCCGTCCAGGAGGACGACGGAGGCTTCCAGCAGGATGGCGGCAGCGTTCCCACACGGGGGGGTGCCTCTATGTCTTTCGTCAAGCGAGGCGTGGGGTTCGGGGTTCGTAGAACGTGCCGTCGCGGAGCATCGCGAACAGCACGTTGATCCGCTGGCGGGCCAGGCGGAGAAGTGCCTGGGTGTGGGTCTTCCCGCGGGCCCGGCAGCGGTCGTAGTAGGTGCGGGAGGCGGGATCGTGCAGCGCGGCGAACGCGGACAGGAACATCGCGCGTTTCAGCTGCCGGTTGCCGCCTCGTGGCGCGTGTTCGCCGTGGATCGAGGTCCCCGACGACTTCGTCGTCGGCGCAAGACCGGCGTAGGAGGCCAGGTGGGCAGCGGTGGGGAAGCTGGTGCCGTCGCCGACGGTGACCAGCAAGGTGGCGGCGGTCCTGACCGCGACCCCCGGAATCGAGGTCAGGACCGCGGAAAGAGGGTGAGCCTCCAGCAGCTTCCCGATCTGCGCCTCCAGGGCCCGTCGCTGTTCGTGGACGGCAGCGAGCGAACGGACCAGCGACGGGATCACGAGGTCGAGAGTGCCGGTGCCCGGGACCACGACGGTCTGCTCGTCGAGCGCGTCGAACACCTCGTCGATCAACCGCTGGGCCATGCGCGGGGCCTTGGGCCGGATGACCTCAACGAGCCTGCGGCGTCCGGCTTTTCGCAGGGCGGCCGGGGAGCCGTAGCGTTCCAGCAGCCAGGTCACCGCGGGGTGGTCCAGGCGCGGTCCGAGGACGCGCTCGAGGCTGGGGTGGAACTGGGTGAGCAGGCCGCGTATCCGGTTGGATGTGCGGGTGGCCTCGGCCGCGAGGTCCTGGTCGAAGCCCACCAGCACGGTCAGCTCGGCGGTGATCTCGTCGGTCAGCTGGAGCGAGCGCAGGGTGTGCGGCATCGTCCTCGCGGCGTCCGCGATCACCGCGGCGTCCTTGGCGTCGGTTTTCGCCTCGCCCGGGTAGAGGTCGGCGATTCGCCGCATCGAGAGCCCGGGCAGGTAGGCGACCTTGCAGCCGGCGGCCCGGGCGACTGTCAGGGGCAGGGCCCCGATCGAGGCGGGCTGGTCCACGATCACCAGCACGGTGCCGAACTTTGCGGTCAGCTTGTCGAAGACGGCCCGCAGCTTGGGCTCACTGTTGGGTAGCTGCTTGTCGAAGACCTTCTTGCCGGCCGTGGTGAGGCCGTGCCCGTGGTGGGCGCTCTTGCCGACGTCCAGGCCGAGGAAGACGCCCACGTCGTCGATGTCGTCCAACCCATCCTCCCGAGCAGGGTTCGTGTGGTGCTGGCCAGGGCGTTGGCGTCGTATGCGCGCATCCACGTTATGCAGACCTGCCGCCCGCAAGCGGCCGGGCATTGCGCCAGGCCAGGCGGTAGTCGGACCTCTCATCAGCGTCTCCAACGGCGCCTCCCAGGCCCGGTGACACCACCCCCCAGGTCATCCGTTCGACAGGGGGGAACAGTCATGCCGGGCCCGGAGGCCAGCGATCCTCTTGCAGGACCGCGAAAAACATAACTGTGAGAGTTCTTCTGCGGCCCGGGATGGGTTGCTGCCAGGCTCGGCGCTCGTGATCCGGCATGACTCGCAAAATAACTGGCGCCCCGTCAGGGGCTGCCGTTCCCCCGAGATGTCTGTCGGACGCGGGCGTCGGCCTGGCCCACCCGTTGGCTTGATCAGCAGCTTGTCCGCCGCCTCACGGCGTGACTCATCACAGTTCCGCCACGTGGTGACTCCACCCAGGCCGACGCCGACCACGGCCCGTCCGCCCGAAGGAGAACAACCGCGTGACCATGCTCGCAGAACAGGTCGACGGCGTCATCGGCGTCGACACCCACCGCGACACCCTTGCCGCAGCAGCCGTCAGCCCCATCGGCGCCGTCCTAGAGACCACCGACGCACCCGCCCACGGCCGCGGCTACCAGCGACTTCTCGACTTCGCCCTCTCGCACGTGCCTGACCGCCGCTGCTGGGCACTCGAAGGCACCGGCAGCTTCGGCGCCGGCCTCGCCGCGTTCCTCGAGGACGCCGGCGAACGCGTCGTCGAGGTCTGCCGGCCCAAGCGCCCGCCGGTCCGCGGCGGGCGCAAGACGGACATGCTCGACGCCATCCGCGCAGCCCGCGAGGCCCTGGCCGCCGAGCACGTCATCCAGCCCCGCATGCGCGGAGCACGCGAGGCGATGCGCGTGCTGCTGGCCACCCGGCAGGGCGCCGTTCACGCCTCCACAGCGGCAATCAACCAGCTCAAGGCGATGATCATCTCCGCGCCGGACGACCTCCGTGCCGAACTACGTCGACTCAATCGGCCGGCGCAGATCACCCGCTGTGCCAGCCTTCACGATCGTCCCGCGCTGTCCATCGAGCACCGAATGACTATTCGCGCCCTGCGCTCGACCGCACAGCGCGTCCGCCACCTGCAGGTCGAGGCCCGCGATCTGGAGAACGAGATTCTTCAGATCGTCCGCCAACAAGCGCCTGAGCTACTGGCGTTGCTCGGCGTCGGTCCGATCACCGCAGCGCAGATCCTGGTCAGCTGGTCGCATCCGGGCCGCTTCCGCTCCGAGGCCGCCTTCGCATCCTTCGCCGGGGTCGCCCCGATCCCGGCTTCCTCGGGCCTCACGAACAAGCACCGACTCAATCGGGGCGGCGACCGCCAGCTGAACCGGGCGATGCACACGATCACTCTGATCAGGATGAGGCTGGACCCCACCACGAAGGCCTACGTTGCTCGCCGGATCAGCGAGGGCAAGAGCTCCCGTGACGCCCAGCGATGCCTCAAACGCAACGTCTGCCGCCAGATCTTCAAGATCCTCGAACGAAGGAGTCAGAACGAAGATGAGCTCTCTCAAGCGGCTTGACACGACATAGCAGCCTCGGGGGGGGAGAAGACGAGGCTAACCATGCCGCGCGTCCTCCAGTGCGCCGAAGGCGACACTGTTCGCGGTGTGTGGGCGCTGGAGGTATTTGGCAAATCCGCCGAGTTTGCCTCACAGCCGAATACGGCCGCCAGGCCGTGCCCACGCCATGGTGGATCCAAGGTCACCCGGTCCACGACGAGCAGCCCGGAGCCGACGTACTCAAGCAGCTCGCTGACCTCGCTGGTGAAGGAGCCCGTCTCGGGATCGAGGAGGACCTGGGCGGTCTCGTACAGCTCCTCCGACTCTTGCTCCATAGCCCAGTACGCATTTCGGCCGCGGTCGAGGTGCGCCCGGTAGAACGTCATCGACCCCGCGCCAGCGGTGGAGGACGGACACGCTCCATCGCTCCATCGTGTCGGCCTGCGGGGTGTCCCAGAGTTCGTCGTCGTAGAAGATGCGCAGGTACAGGTCGGAGGGATCACCTGGAAGCTGAGGCCGCTTGCTCACCCGGTGAACCTAGACGTTCAGGTCCTGCACGATGGCCTCAAGGACCGCACCCGAACCCTCGATCGACGTGGGCATCACGACACCGACCACCGTTCGGTGAACGGCACCGCCCGACAGCAGCGACGGCTCGGGCTTCTTGGTCACGATCCGCAGGATCCCCTGCCCGGGAGCCCCCTCGATCCGGAAGCCGGGTTGAAGGCGCGAGAGCCACCCGTGGTCCACGGCCACCGCTACACCCTGTAGCGCGCCGATACGCAGGCCCCGGGTCACCCAGGCCGACCAGACGACCTCGCTCCAGTCCGAGCCGTCGGCCGGGTCCGGAATGACGTCTGAGAGGTCGGGGTGCTGCTCAGCCACCCAGCGTGAGGGCTGCGCTTTACGGAGGACCCACTGCCCGTCCCGGCCGATCTCGCCAGGGTCGAGCCCCGGGGTGAGGCGCATATCGAGAGCGACGTGGCCGTCGGTGATCCGGTCGCCGTGGACCCAGACCTTGTCCTTATTGACGACCCAGTCGCAGAGCCGCTCCATTGACGCTGTCACTCGTTGTGCTCCCAGGAGAGATCGTTGCCCTTCCACAGTAGGGCGGGGAGCACGGAAAGCCTCTCTCAGACGACCTTTCCGCCTGCGGCCGACGCCAGAGCCACGCTCCGGGCGAACAGCCCCGCGTGCCCATCGCACGCGTAGAAGCGGCGGCCGTCATCGGGGCCGGCACAGGGCTCGAACCACATCACGGCGGCATGTCGGCATGAGTGGTGGTCACAGTCGTGGGGGTCGGTTGTCAGATCCGCCAGCCCCATCCACGCGTGAGTCATCCGTGGAGGCTAGCCGCAGACCGTCACGTGAGGCGTTGCGGGTCGGGCGCGAGCGTGATGGTCATCCAGGGTGCCGCCGCTTCGCGGTAACTGTGCCCGACCGGAGCTAGGTCGGCGCTGCGGGTGAGGCTGAAGATCGTCACCATGATCATGTCCGAGCCGTCGGCGACGGAGGTGAGCTGAGTGCGGCAGCGCTGGCAGGATCCTCGGTGAAGCGTCGGCCAAGTGGAGAAGTAAGTCGGCTCTCCTGCCGGGCCCGTCCACTTCAGGGCGTCCCTGTGGAACCCGACCCATGCCATCGCCGGCGAACCGGACAACCGCGTGCAGTGCTCGCACGAGCACAGGTGGGGATCATCCGGGACGCCGGACGCCTCGTACACGTGATCACCACACTGGCAGCGCCCACTCCACAGGTCGGGGACGACGATTCGCTCGGCCACAGGGACGGCTCCTCTGGTGTGGGAAAGCTGATACCGGAGGCAGTGTGCCGCACCCCGCGACATCGCGCTGGTGTTCGGCACCAGCCGACCCCAACACGATGCCGAGTCCACTCTTGAAGGCGAATATCCGTACGAACCTTCACGGTTCGGGCGTCGCACTACGCGAGAGCCACGCGTGGGCAGCAGGTGCAGCCCCGCCTCCGCTCGCATCGGACACGCCCACGACAAAGCCCCCGGAATCAAGGAGGAATGATTCGGGGGCTTTGCGGAGTACCGCGGGCGAGGTCAGCTCGCGGTGGAGCCGTCGTCGGTGGAGTTGTCCGGGCGTCGGCAACGGGCCGCGACGAGGGTGCCTCCGCCTGTAGCGATCAGGACTCCAGCGCCGCCGATCAACCACGGGGTGGCGTCGGCGCCGGTGTGCGCGAGCGAACCAGCGGGAGCGTGCGCCGCGGTGCCCAACGCGGTCTCGTCGGAGGTCGGAGTACCCGAGGCGGACGGCACCGGCACGTCCTCGTCCTTGCCTGACTTGACCGGGGAGGGCTTGTCGCTCGGCTTCTCGGTGGACTTGCCGGGCGGTTTCTCCGTGGGCGGCGGGGTGGTGGCAGTCCTGGCGTTGGTGACTGTCACGGTCACGGGATCGCCGGGCTTGGCCTTGAACGCCTTCGAAGGCTTGTAGATGTCGTAGCCGGCGGGTGCCTTCACCTGCTTGACCCAGAAGTCGCTGCCCGTACGAGAGTTGATGGGCAGCTTGCCGCTGGCGGTGCCGTCGGAGCCGGTGGTCAGCGTCAGGATGGCCTTGTCGCCGCTGCCGATGTTGACCGTGGATCCGGCCAGCATCTTGCCGGTCTTGTCGTCCTTGGCCTTCAGCAGGACCGAGGCAGCCTTGAACGGAACGACGATCGTCAGCGGCGTGTCCGTGCCGGGGGTGACGATCACGTCCTGGTCGTCAACCGTGTCGTGCAGTGTGCTGCCGGAAGCCGTCTCCTTGAGCCGGTAGACGCCCGGAGCGAGGTCGGGGAAGGTCAGCTTCCCCTGTGCGTCGGTCTTCCCGCGTCCGGCTTCCTGGCCAGCGGAGTCGAGCAGCAGGAACACGGCGCCAGGGAGCGCGTCCCCGGCCGTGTCCTTGGCGGTGATCTCGACGCTGCCTGCGTCCGGGGCCGGTGTCTCGCCGGGGGCGGCGGAGGCCAAGGGGACCGGTTCGGAGGGCTGAGCGCTCGCGGCCGGTGCCCAGGCGAGGGTGCCGGTCACCATGACGGCGACGGCGGCGGATCTGACGAAACGTGCGTGCACGAGAAGGAGGACTCCTTGATCAGGGGGGGAAGGTCATCGGGTTCGGCCAGAGACCAAAGCGGGAGGCGGCGGGGCAACATGTGTGTTGCCGTGCAACTGCTTGACTGTCGTGGTCGCCACGTAGAGGGCGCGACGGGTGGCGACGGGGACGTCCTGGACGGTGCGGTGCAGTGGCTCGGTGGAGATCAGCGAGGCGGTGAAGGCTGCGACGAGCGTGGTGGGCGTGCCGACAGAGAAGCGTGCCGTCCAGTGCGGCTCGCTGGGGTATCCGCCCCAGGACCGCCAGGCCGGTCCGCTGGAGCCGCTGATGGCGTATCGGTGGCGTACGCCGCCGAGTTCTTCCGGGGTGAGGAAGGTCTGTGTGCCGTCGGTCTTGACCTCGTGGCTCCAGCCGCGGGCAAGGAGCGGCGCGTACGCCCCGTGCGGCGCCGTCTCGTCCTCGAACAGCCGGTCTTGGTCGCTGTAGCGGTCTTCGAGGTAGAGGTCGAGCAACTCGGCATGAACGTCGTGCAGCAGCTCCACGGGGGTGGTGGCGTCGAACGTGATCTGCCAGGCCAGCGTGGAGAACGGGGCCCGGTGCGCATTGATCGTCCACGTGCCCTTGCCTGCCATGTCGGGCTGAGGGTCGTAGGTGGTCTGCAGTCTCAGGCACGGGCTGAAAGCCGCGGCCGTGCCTGTGTCGGTCTGGGCGAACGGCCAGCCCTCATCGAAAGGGAAGGCCCACACAGCGCGAGGGTCGGCGGCGCCGGGCCCGGCGAGGTGTCGGGGAAGGACCTGCACGGTCTGGGCCGGGTCAAGGTTCTCAAAGGGGTGGGTCGTCACGGGCAGGGCTCCTGCTGGAAGAGTGCGGAACGCCGGGGCTGGCGGTAACAAACCCGGATCAGCGGGCGCGGGCGCTGCTGGGGGCGACGGGCACGGCGGGAACCGTGTGCGCGGTCCGGCCCGCGGTGCGGCTCGGCGCGGACGCGGTCCAGGCGCCGGGGAACCAGACGGCGGTGTACTGCTCGATGGCGTTGCGCAACCCGGTGGTGACGGCGCCCTCCCACGGCGGCTGCCCGGGGCGGTGGTATGTGTCGAAGGTGCCGTACTGCTTGGTGTTCGGCCGGGTGTTGGTCGCTTCATCGCGGCGGTGGAAGGTGCCGTGATCCAGGAAGCTGAGGGCGACTGCGTCGATCTCGCCGCGGTCCGGATGGACGACCGCCAGGCGCAGGCCGCCGTAGGTGTCCGCGTGGATGGTGCGGCTGAAGTCGATCCGCATCCGCAGGGGCGCACCCGGGGTTGGGGCGGCGTAGTAGGTGTTGCCCACGACGGCGTGGTCGTGGAAGGGGAGGCACAGCTCGGCGAAGAACTCGGGAGCCTGCAGGGACAAGAGGGGTCTCCGGGAGGGGGGCGGGATGGTCCTACCGGCGTGGACCGGGCAGGGCGGGTCGGCTGGTAGTGCTCCAGCGCGGGACGCTGGCCGCGGGCAGGGCGGCCGGGCGGCGGGACGCGACGGCCCGTTGCACGTCGAGTGGGGTGGGGGTCGGCGGTCCGGGCGGAAGGATCGGGGTGAGCTGGGCCATGCCCTTGATGTAGCTGAAGGTGGCCTCGCGCCACCGGGGCAGCGGTGCCGGATCGGCGACGCACTGGGTGACAGCGGTGAGCAGGGCGACGGGGGTGTCAGTGCTGGCCGTGGCGTACCAGACGGGCCGGTCAATGGACTTGCCCGCCCACAGCTGCCAGCGGGTGTCCCGCGTCGTCAGTTCGGTTTCCGGATCGAGGTCGCCGGTGGTGAACTCCATGCCGGCGAGACCGTCCGGGGCCTGGACCGCGAAGACGCCCCAGCGCGGGCGGTCGATCTCCCAGCCCTGTTTCAGGAGGGGGACGACGGCGAGGAAAGGGTCGTGCTCGTCGGTCCCGGAGACCGGCCGGGCGAGGTAGGTATCCGGTCCCTGCTCGTACGCCGTGGCGAGGACGGTGGTAAACGCGGTCACGAACTCCGTGGGGACGCGGTCGTTGAAACAGACCCCCCAGGCCGGCGGCCCGAACGAGTCCTTGTAGGCGTTGATGCGCCAGAGCCCGTCGTCCTCACCCTCGGGCAGGTATCCCAGGCGAATACGCCGATCAGGAGCGCTCACGTACACATTGGAGTCCTCGTCGTACCGGAGGTCCCAGCCGAGGTCGAGGAGAGGCGCGAGGGCGGGATCGCCGGTCCCGGTGGTGGAGGCGAGATGGCGGGGGGAGACGTAGACGTCGCCGTCGATCTCTTCGGTGTCGGGCACGAAAGTCCTGGAGGTCGGGGTGGTGGGTGGCGCGGCATACGGGTCAGGAACAGCGGTTGTTGGCCGGGGCTGACAGCAACTGCTGTTCCAGATCGGCGGGTTGGCCGGTGTAGTGCAGGGTGCGCAGGCCGAGCTCGGCGGCGGCCCGGCCGTTGTCTTCGCGGTCGTCGACGAACAGCACGCGGCGGGGTTCGGTGACGCCGGTGGCGGCGAGGGCGTGTTCGTACGCGGCCGGATGGGGCTTGCACAGGCCCAGGCGGGCGGAGTACAAGGCGTCGTCCATCAGCTCGTGCCGCCAGTCGGTGGCGTCCAGGACGTTGCTGAGGTGGGCCGGGGCGTTGGAGAGCAGCACCATAGGCAGGTCCGCGGCCCGGGCGCGGTACAGGATGTCGAGGACGCGCGGGTCGGTGCGGGTCCACATGGCGGTATCGGCGGCGCGCAGGGTGCGCAGCCACCGCGGGCCGGGGTGATGGCCGAGCACCTTGGCCCAGTAGGCGAGATCGCTCAGTTCGCCCGCGTCGTAGGCGTTCCGGGGTGCCCAGAAGGCGTCTTGGAAGGAGGGGAGGTGTCGATGGGGCCACTCGGCGAGGTCGGCGAGGCGGATCCACATGGCGTTGGTGGGTTGCAGGCCCAAAACGCCGTTGTAGTCGAGAATCAGGGCGTCCACGCCGGTCGGGGAGGCGGAGGTGCGGGTCAAGGGGTGGTTTTCTCCAGGGCTTTGGGGGCGAGGGTGGCGACGGCGGCGGCGAGGAGGGCTGGCAGCGCCAGCGCGTGTGGCAGTGCGGTGACGGTGGCGAGGGCGCCGATGAGGGCGGGGCCGGCGAGCAGGCCGACGTAGCCGGTGACCGCGACGGTGGCGACCGCGCGGGGTCCGCCAGGGCCGGCGGCGGTGATCAGGCTGGGGATGGTGACGGACAGGCCCAGGCCGAAGGCCGTCCAGCCGAGCAGGGCGAAAGCGATGGTGGAGCCGGCCAGTCCGGTGGCGAGGCCGAGCGCGGCCAGGACCGCGCCGGTGCGCACGACGGCAGGAGCGCCGAAGCGGACGGTGAGCCGGTCTCCGGCAAGGCGGCCTGCGGCCATGGCGGCGCTGTAGAGGCCGTACGCCGCGGCGCTGGTCGCGGCGGTCGCGCCGAGGTCGTGCAGGTGGACGGCGGCCCAGTCGGCAGCAGCTCCCTCACCCAGCAGGGTTGCCGCCGCCAGCACGCCCAGCAGCCACAACCGGGGCCGGGACAACCCCACGCGTTCGCCAGAACCCTGTGCAGCAGGGTTGGGGACGGGATCGAGTCCAGAGCTGGCGAGAGTCCGGGTAAGAGCCGTCGTGACACCTGCCGCCGCGGCGGCGCTGACTGCGACGCCAGTGAACACAACGGTGTGCGCGGTGTGGGCCGTGGCCGCGGCCAGCGCGGCGCCGGTGAGGGCGCCGAGGCTGTAACTCGCGTGCAGCCGACCCATGATGGGGCGTCCGTGTGCGCCTTGACAGCGGACCGCTGCGGCATTGGCTGCGACATCGAGGACGCCGTGCGCGACACCGAAGACGAACGCCGCCGCCAGGAGGCTCTCCAGACTGCGGCATGCCCCGAGAACGGCGAGGCAGGCGGCGAGCGCGATGGCGCCGCCGGTCAGCAATGCGGGCAGGCGGGCCGGGTGGGCGAGGCGTCCGCCCGCCTGGAGCCCGGCGACCATGCCGAGGGCGGCGGCCAGCAGGACGAGGGCGAGCCCGCCGGTGCTCACCTCGGCCGTGTTCTGGACGGCGGGCATGCGGGCACCCCAGACGGCCATCACCACACCCAGTCCGGCGAAGTACCCGGTCAGCAGTCGGCGGCTGCGCACCAACTCGGGCGCCGCGATCAGGTTCACGCGGCGTGCTCGTTGGTGGTCAGGGCCGTCGGCGGGATGGGCGCAACCTGGACTTCGAGGTTGCGGTACGCCTGCTGGGCGCGGGCTTCGGCGACGGCGACGTTCGGCCCTGTGGTGATCAGGAAGCCGATGCGGGCGGTGTACAGGTCGCCGCCGTCCTGGGGCAGCACGAGCTGGTCTCCGGGCTGCCGCTGGAAACGCACGCGCTCCACTCCCCCGACGGGTTCCTTCAGGCGGCGGGCGGTGAGGGTGCCGGAGTAGGCGGGGTAGATGATGCGGATCGCCGAGGCTTGGCCGCGGGTGGGCGTCAGGTCCGGTGCCCGGCCGCAGGCGATGTCGGCGGCGGCATGGGCGAGGTCGATGCCGGCGGCGAGGCGGACGAGGTGGCCGATCATGTCGCCGCCGATCCTGGCGTTGACCTCGATCAGCCGGGGTCGGCCCTCCACGAGGCGCATCTCGACGTGCTGCACGCCGTCGGTGATCCCCAGGGCCTTGACCGCGGCAGCAGCGATTGGGGCGACCTGGGCCAGGAGCGGGTCGGTGGCATCGACGGTGTGGCCGGTCTCGTCGAAGTACGGGGCGGGGCCCAGGTGCTTGCGGGTCACGGCGACCGCGGTGGTCTCGCCGCGGTGGGTGACGCACTCGACGGAGACCTCCGGCCCGTCGAGGTACTCCTCGACCAGGACGCCGGTGTCCTCGCGGCTGCGGCTCGCGCCAGCCGAGGCGAACGCGAACGCGGCGGGAAGCTCTTCGGGACGGTCGACGCGGATCACGCCGATGCTGCCGGCGAACGCTGCGGGCTTGATGACGGCCGGGTAGCCCAGGGTCATCGTCGCAAGGCCGGCCTCCAGCAAGGTCCGCGCCTTCATCGACGCGGCCGACGGCACCCCGTGGCGGGCGAACAGCATACGGGCGGTGGCCTTGTTGCGGCAGCCGCGCATCACCTCGACGGAGGGCGAGGGCAGACCGAGCGCGCGGGCGAGGCGGGCGGTGGGGACAAGGTTCCACTCGTCCCAGGTGACCACGCCGGCGAGGTCGTGTCGCTCGGCCAGGGCCCGGCCGCTGGCAAGCAGTGCCGCGGGGTCGTTCAGATCGACGACGGCGTGGTCGACGATGAACGGCTTCTCCCACGACGGCTCGGCGCCGGTGAGCAGGACGACGTCGTACGCGGCGGCCACCTGCTCAAGGCAGTAGCCGCGATAGGTCTCGTCGCCGGGGGAAACGACGAGCACGAGGGGACGAGCGGACAAGAAGGGGTTCTCCGTATCGGTGGACGACAGGACGCGAGGAGAGAGGGGTGTCTCAGGCGGCACGGCGGCGGCGCAGCTCGAACACGCTCGCCCAGTGGGGGTGATCGTCGATCAGGCGACGGGCGTAGAGGGCGGTGAAGTTGTTGTTCAGCCCGGCGACGCCGTAGGGGAGTTGGCGGCGCAGGTCTTCGAAGAGGTCCTTCAAGCTGACCCGTGTGGCGCCGGCGGCCAGGCGGCGGGCGGCCATGCGTTCCAGCGCGCGGTAGACGTGCGGGTTGTGCGCGTCGAAGGCGTGGAACCGTTCGGTGATGGTGCGACCGCTCGCGCGGTTCGTCCCGAGGACGGCGGTGGGCATGAGGTTCTCCACAGGCTGGGGAAAAGCGCGGCAGGGTCAGGTGCGCAGGGCGGGATCGGTGCGCAGGCGGGCGAAGGCGCAGAACAGGCCGAGGGCCTGTAGGGCGGCGCAGGCTGTGATGGCGTGGCCCAGCGCGGCGGGCGGGGTGAGCGCGGTGAGTACGCCGGCGATGGGGAAGGGCAGCAGGAGGATGAGGATGGTCGCCGACAGGGTGCTGCCGAACTGCTCCGGTGGGATCAGGCGGGAGCGCAGGGTGCGCAGGACGACCGTCATGCCGCCGTCGGCCGCCATGAGGACCGCGACCAGGACCAGGTAGGACAGGTAGTCGGGGGCCTGGGCGGCGGCGAGACAGGCGAGCGAGGCGAGGGCGGCGCAGGTGGCGCCGACCGGCCACAGGCCCAGGCGGTCGAGCGCGAACCGGCAGATGGTGACGGCCAGGAGGGTGGCGGCAGCAGCTGCGGACCAGATCAGGCCGACGGCGGTGGTGGACTGCCCGAAGTGCTTGACGACGATCACCGGGCCGGCCGCTTGGAGGAGCCCGGTGGCCAGGTTGGACAGGGTCAGCCCGGTCACGAGCCAGCCGAGCGCGGGAAGCGTGCGGATGGTGCGCCACCCGGTGAGGAGTCCGGCACCGGTCTGCCCCTTAAGGGCGCGGGCCGGGGCGGGCGAGCGGGGTGTGCGCAGGGCGAGCACCGCGGCGAGAAGCGAGAGCACGGTGATCACCGCGAGCATCGGCGGCGGCCCGGCGAGCAGGAGTACCCCTGCAAGGGCCGGGCCGGCCAGGGTCGCGGTCTGGTCGATGCCGAGCAGGACGGCCTGGACGCGGTGGGCCCGTGCGCCCACTCGGCGGCCAGCGGCAGCGCCCGCCGTCTCAGCCGCGATGTAACTGAACTCCGTGAGCACACCGGTGGTCGCCGCGAGCACCATCACGGTGGCGCTCGCGACGGTGCCGGACGGGTGGAGGTGGAGCAGGACCGCGCCGGCGGCGAGGACCAGTGCGCGTCCCAGGGAGGCGAGGTGGAAGACGACGGCCGCCCCGCGCCGGTCGACGATGGATCCGGCCCACCCGAACGCCGCCAGCCGTGGGATCCACTCCAGGGCGAACGCGGCTCCCGTCAGCGCTGCGGAGCGCGTGGTGGCCAGGACCAGCAGTGGGATGCCGTAGGTGGACATCGCGAACGCGAGGGCGTCCGCCGTGCGTGGCAGGTAAATGCTGCGCATCAGCCCGGCGCTAAGGCGTGCGTGCCGGGGTGTGACCGCTGCGCTCACGCGACCGGCTCGGGCTCGGACACCCGGGTGGCCTGGGGGTTGTCGGCCAGCCACTGGATCAGGAGGGCCGAGGGACGGGCAAGGTCCACCTCGGCCTCGTCGCTGGGCAGGCGCCCGGCGGACGGCCGTGAGAAGCCGTCGGCGCGCTCGGTCGCGAGCGAGGGCGCCAGGAGGTCGAGGACGTGTCGGATGCGAGTGCTGAACTCGCAGACCGGTTCCGGGTAGGCGTGACGTCGGGCCCAGCGCGCAACCGCGTCGTACAGGTCGGCCAACTCTGAGCCCGACTCGGTGAGTTCCAGACCGGCGCCGGGCACGACCCGGGCGAGACCGTGGGCGCGGGCCGTTTCGGTAGCGCGGCGCAGTTGGTGGGAGGAGAGGTCGGGAAGGGTACCGGCCAGCCGTCGCGGCTGTATCGCCCCGTTGTCGTCGATCTCGGTGACCAAGCGGATCAAGGAACGCGACGCCAGCAGCTCGACAGCGTTACGTACTTCGGCAGGGGTGAAGAAGGTGGTCATCGGCGCGGACCTCCCGCCTGGATGGCCGCCTTCGGGCGGGCGGTCGTGGCATGGGAGAAGAGATCGCGGTTGTGCCATGCCGGAGAGGACTCACCCGTCCGTGCCTGCGGAAGCGCCGCGGGGGCAGGCCGGGACTGGGTGCTGACCCATGGCCTCGGCGCGGGCTTCGCCTGCGGGTGCCCCCAGACCGGGTGCTGGGCCGCCTGGTTGAGGGGCTGCCCGGCGGACCACGCGGACAGGGCGCCCAGAACGGGGCCCAGGCCGTCGCCCGCTGCGGACAGCCGGTAGGGCATGCCGATGCCGTCGGTGTCGACCAGGCCGTCGGCGACGAGTTGTCGCAGCGGCGGGTACACGTTGGTCCCGTCGCTGCTGGGCATCACGATCCGGGCCAGGGCCCGCCCGCTGACCTCCTCGCGGGACTTCAGCACCCACAGGATGGCAGCGGCGTGACGTCGGGTGAGCAGGGTGAGGCTGTCCTCGATCTGCTCGATCGCGGGCAGCGGGCGGTCCGCCTTCTCCAGATGTTCATCGGCCCAGGTGACGATCACCAGCAGGACCGGCAGCAGGGCGACGCCACGCTCGGTGTGGCGGTAAGTCACATGCCGTGCGGTGTGTTCGGTGCGCTCGACGAGTCCGGCGTCACACAGTGACTTGAGCTTGGGGTGAAGCTGGCCGTTCTGCAGCCAGGACACCTTGGCCGCCAACTCACTGTAACGCAGCGGCGGGCCGGAGAGTGCCAGCAGGATCCTCACGTTCCAGCGCGGGGTGATCATGGCGAGGGCCTCGGTGACCCGGGCGATGTCGGCGTCGGTGTCAGGGGGCAGAGCGGTGATGGCCAAGTGAGGAACTCCTGGGTGAGGTGAGGGAAATCGCCTGCGGTCAGCGGCTGTGCGCCGTGCTCTGAGCGGGATGGGGCGGAGCCGGTAGCGGCGGCGAGGGCGCCGGTGGGGACGAGGCTGAGGCCGGGACACGGGCGAGGCTCTGCAAAACAGCGGCGACCGACTTGGCCTGGACGTCGCGGACTGCGACGGCTTCGGCGAGTCGGCGGGAGCCGTCGAGCAGGTGGGAGACCTCGTGCTGGCCGATCTGCCGCTCGGGGTGGATGAGCCGGGCGAGTTGGTCGCGGTGGACGTCGATGCTGCGCTCGGCGAGGGCGAGGTCATCGTGCATGCCGAGCAGGGCGGAGAGCATGCCGGGCGGCTGCTCCTGGGCGTGGGCTTCGAGGTCGGCGAGGGGCGCGCCGTACAGGTCCTCGATCCGTCCGGCTATCTCGGTGGACGTGAGGTGGGGCACGCGGGGGCTTTCAGGGTCAGCGGGCCCGGGCCGCCCCGGCACGCAGGGGTGCCGGGGCGGCGGACGGGGGCAGGGTTGCGGTGGCCCTGAGCTGCGTCGTGCGGACGGGCCGGGCCCGCTGGTCGGGCGAAGGCATGGTGCGCAGCAACTCTCCGAGGGCTGCGCGGTAGCCGTCGCGGGCGTCGAGCGCCGCCTCCAGCCACTGCGCGTCGAAGCGGAGTTGGTCCGCCGAGAGCTCGCCCATGTCGCGGTCCGGATCCATGTCCGCGTGTACGCGGTCGCGGACGCGGGCGACCTGCTCCTCGGTCAAGGCCAGGAAGGAGCGCAGTTCCAAGGCACGGGCGAGCGCGGGAGAGGCGTCGGGTCCGGCAGCCGCCTCGTGCAGTTCGGGGACCGGGTTCCCGAAGACCTTCTGCAGATCGGCGTCCATGGTGCTGGTCTTGAACCGGCTCATCGGACGGGCCTTCCCGCTCGCCATGCGGACGCCGGTGCGGGTGTGCCCGCGGGTCGGTGGGGGGCGCTGGTCTGCACCGCCGGACCGGATCGGGGGCGAAGCCGGGCGAGCCGTTCGGCGGCGAGGTCCTTCTTGCCCGGAGCGTCCGGGTCGAGGAGCCATCGCACGACCAGGGCCCTGCCGTCGCGTGCGGTGACGGCCGCGTTGACGCGGTGGGCGAGGCCCATCGTTGGGTCGTCGACCTCGCTGGGCTGGGTGTCCAGCGCGGCGAGGAGGTCGTCCTCGGCGTGGTCGAGCACGGACTGGGCCTCGACGAGAAGGCCGTGCCACTTGACGACGTCGGTGGCGTCAGGATTCGCGGTCGGCGCGGCGGCGACCGCGGCCTTCAACTGGTCCATGTCCATGGCGAAGCGCGCTTCGATCCGTTCGGTGAGAACGCCCACGACATCCTCGGCGTCATCGGATATGCCGTCGGACAAAAGGAAAACTCCTGTTCTGGAAAGGCCGATTCCTGGAGGGATGTGAGGGGCGGCCGGACCCCAGCGGCTCAGCCGCCTATGGGCACCTGCTGAATTCCTGTCAGTCCAGGCACATACGGGTGTCGCGGTAGACGTAGGTGCCGGAGACCCAGCCCTTGACGCCGGTGGTCTTGTCGGTGATGTAGAGCCAGTTGCCGCTCTTCTTGTGCACGGTGAACTTGTGGCTCTTGTAGAGCACGCCGACCGCGGTGGACTTCGAGCTGGCCTTGGAGCGGATGGTCACGGCGGATGCGTGGACCTTGTACGGCAGCGGCGGCAGGTCCGGGCAGGGGGTAACCACCGAGGCGGCAGCGGCGGGAGCCGCGCTCGCGGGCGCAGTGGACAGGACCGGGAGTGCGAGTGCACCGAGCATGGCCGCGGATATGGCAATTCGGGTGGAGCGCATGCGGAAGAAACCTCCGTGAAGGCATAGGGATTGCGTGGATGGGCGCCGCGGGGTTGTCCCGGCGGCTGTATAAGAGTCCGGAGAATCGCCGGTTTGGCTAACCGGCGATCGTCGGCTATGTTGCGCCGCGCCCGGTCGGCTCGGGCGTTTAGCGCGAGCGGCCGGGCGGGCGCGGAGCAGGGGCCTTCGGCAGGGCGGCCGGGCGTGTGGCTGCCGCTGCCGGGCGGACCGGCGGCAGGGGGCCGGCCTCGCCGGTGAGCCGGTCCTCGCACCACTGCAGGGCCTCGTCGACTGTGGCGAAGCCGCCCTCGCGCAGGGTGTGGGTCCAGGCGTCGGTGTCGACCTCCTCGACCACGACGCGGAACGGGGAGGGAGAGCGCTCGTCCAGGGCCCGCAGGGCCACGACGGTGACCATGTCGTCCGGGTCGTCGCTGGTGTAGGAGTAGCCCATGGCGTAGTGGTCGCCGTCGCCCGCGAGGCGACGCTCCAGCGCACGCGTCGTCTCGTCGGCCGACGGTGGGCCCAGCTCAGGGTTGAGGCCGATGGCGTCTGGCGGGCAGCCGCGGTGGATGAGCCAGGACTGCGCCATCGCGGGCAGCGGCAGCGCGGCCTGCTCGAAGTCGAACGTCTCTTTCCCCTGGTCCCGCTCCAGGTGAACGGCGATGTACTGCGGCATGCCTGGATGCCCGTAGGTGGCGGTGCGGTCGAACAGGACGTAGTAGCTGTGCGCGCCGTTGGGAGTGTGGTGTTCGGCGAGGGGGACGAGCATGTCCTCGTGCACGGCGACCTGACGGTAGAAGTCGCGGTACTTCTCCTCGTCGGCGTCGAAGTCGTCTAGCTCGAAGTCGACTTGGGGTATGGGCGTCCGAGCCGGCGCCGGTTCGGTGGGAGACAACAAGGGCCTTTCGGTGGAGTTCAGCGCCGCTGTGCCGGGTGGACGGCCGCGTGACGGACCGGGCTGGGAGCTTCGGTGCCTGGGTCGTGGGCGTGCGTCGGGCGGCGAACAGCGCGGCGCGTCCGGCGTCGGTGAGTGCGACGGGCTGGCCGGCGTGCACGGGGTGCCCGGTGTCCCGGACGACCAGGCCGGCGTTCTCCAGCCGCTGCAGCTTGGCGTGCGGGATGCGGGTGCCGGAGGGAGCAGTGACGGACAGCCGTCCGGTCAGCAGGTGTTCGTAGAGCTTGGCGCCGCCGGCGATGGCGAGCAGCGCCGCCTGGTCATCCGTCGAGAGCGGCTTCGCGCCGGGCATCGAGGCCACCGCTGCGGCCTCGACGGGCTCCAGGGCGGCGAGCACTTTCCGGGCGGCGGCGTCCCGCGCGCCGGTGGCCTCCTCCAGCTGGTCCACCGTGCGGTCGATGCGCGTGAACAGGGCGTCATCGACGTCGAACTCTCCGCTGGACAGACGGTGCAGGAGGCGGAGGTAGAAGGTGACGCCAGTCTGGGTCTTGGCCAACTCGCGGTGCTGGTCGACCAGATGGGCATGCGGCTCGTCGAGGACGCCGCGGTCGCGGTAGGCCCACAGGGTGTCGATGGTGTGGCCGGTGACGGCTTCGAGGCGATGGTCGAGCGGGGAGACCGCACGCCGACCTGGTGCCGGCGCGGGGTCAGGGGGCATAGGCGACGCTCCGTGCGTTCAGCGAGTGTGATGGTGCGCGGGGTTCTGCGCGGGACGGGGCAGGCCCGGCAGTGCGGTGGGCGGTGGACCGGGCCGGGGCGCGGGAGTGCGGGCGGTCAGCTGCGGGGAACGGGAGCGGGCCGCGTGGGTGCGGGCGCTCAGCGGCCGGCGGGTCATCCCCAGGCGGCGGCCGACCTCGTCGTAGACGTCATTGCCCGCACGCGGCCGGACCGCGACGACGTGAATCTCCTTCGGGTGCGCGGACTCCGCAGGCGCCGGACGGACGCCGTAGACGACGCGCCAGTCCTTGCGGGAGTCCACGAACAGCTTGCGATAGCCCTCCAGGTCACCGTCGAGGCGCAGCCCGAAGCGCTGCGCGTTCACGACTTCCTGCAGGTAGGCGAGGGTGAGGTCGCGGATATCGCCGGGGGCCTGGAGGAGGTCGGTCAGCGCCCGGGGGTCGAAGCTCAGTCCGAAGGCGGGCTGTCCCGCTCCCGTGGTCATGACGTCGGCTCGTCCGGCTCGGCGGCCCCGGCGGCCTGCGCCGTGAACGTCGTCTGCGTGCGCACGGACGGCGGCGGGCCGGGCAGAAGACGGTGCGCGGGCCGGTCGGGAGAGGTCATGCAGGCCGACAGCGGCCCGCCCGGTGCGCGGATCGCCGCGACGGCGTGGGTGAGGAAGTCCCGGTGCCACACGAACAGGCCGGAGAGTCCGGCTTCGGGGTCCTTGTGCTGCTGGTACGCGAGCCACAGGGCGTGGAGCCAGGCCACGACATCGTCGTGCTCCTGCCACTGCAGGCACCAAGGCGCCGCGGTGGTGACCTCCGCCCCGTACACCGGTAGGAAGAAGTCGTCGACCCAGTCCGACAGAGCGTCGAGTTCGTCCTCCCTCTCCTCCCCGTCAAGTTCCAGGATCGGGCGGGGTTCCGGCGGAGCGGCGGCAGGCGGACCGCCGAGCCCCGGCATGCCGAACGCCGCGAACGGCGATCCGCTCGGGGCCGGGGCGGACGCGAGGTGGTCCAGTTGCTGCGCCTGTTGCGCCGACTGCTCCATGAGCCGTCGGACGCTCGCCTCGATTCCCTCCAGCTGCGGATCGGGTACGCGAACCGGCTCCAACTCCCCATCGTCAGACGGTTTTGTGGATTCGGGCATGAAAAGTTCGGCCTCCTACAAGACGCGGAATGAGAGAAAGACGGAAGCGGCGACACGCGGGCCGGGCAGCCAGATAAAAGTCCGCTCCACCGGATTGCCGCCTATGGCGTCGATGGCCTTAGCGTGGAGCGCTCTCGCGTCAAGCGGTGAGAATCACGTCGTCTTGCGTGAGGGTCTCGCGGATCGTCTCGGTGAGCCGGTCGGCCGCAATCGACGCGTAGTGCTCGGTCTTCTCCACGCCGATGAAGTCCCGGCCTTCCAGCAGGGCGGCGACGCCCGTGGAGCCCGAGCCGGCGCAGAAGTCGAGCACCGTGCCGCCCTCGGGGCTGATCTTGACCAGCTCGCGCATCACCTCGACGGGCTTCTGCGTGATGTGCTGGCGCTTCGCCCCCGAGGGCTGCGAGGCGGAGTACATGCCCGGTAGATAGACCGGGTTGCGGGAGCCGTCGATCGCTCCCTTCGAGGCCCAGACGATGAATTCACAGTTCTGGGTGAACCGGCCCTTCTGGGGCCTGGCCTGCGGCTTGTGCCAGGCCAGCACTCCACGCCACAGCCAGCCGGCCGCCTGGATCGCGTCCGTCGTGACGGGAAGCTGGCGCCAGTCGGTGAACAGCAACGCGGTGCCGCCGGTGCGGGTCAGGCGGTGGGCTTCGGTCATGATCTGCGTCAGCCAGAACCCGTACGACCTCTGGTCCATGTTCTCGCCGGTGAAGTCCGGCAGGGTGTGCTGGGCGTCGGCGGAAGTGTATTTCTGCTTCGCGGAGCGGGTGGTGCGCTCCTTCGCGGTCCGACCCCCGCTGTTGTACGGAGGATCGGTGATGACGGAGTCGACGCAGTCGTCCGGAAGGTCAGCGAGAACGCTGAGGGCGTCGCCCTGGTGCAGGGAAAAAGGCAAAGAGGAACCCCTATTCGGGTGCGGAAGCGCGGAGGGAACTCACCGCCTCGCACAGGAGTCCTCGCGGGCCGGAAGTGGGCATGCAGAAGCCCAGGGCCGCAGACCGAGGAAGGCGAGGGGGGAGTCCAAAAACTGTAGAGGCGAAAGCGCCGACGACCAAGAAGTGCGTGGCCGAGGTACCGGTTTCCGGCACCTCACGCCGATTTTTTGGTCAACCGCCGATCCGCGCCTACTGTTTTTGAACCGCCCGGCGCACACCGCCGCTGGCTCACTCCCCTGCCACACCTGACGGAGATACCCCCTGCCCCGGCACACGTAGCTCACGGCCCGGCCACACGGAGCGAGCGGCAACTCGATCCGCACCGGCCCGCCTCCGATCGCCCACCCCTGCCGCCGCGCCCTTCCACCACGCACGCGGCACGCCGGACACCGCACCCCCCAAGGACACGTTCATGACGTCTCGCTACCCACCCATGCCCGAAACCGCTGACCGGCGAGCGGTCCGCTCGGATTGAAGGGGCTCGCCGCCGGCATCGGCGTCGTCTTCCTCTCTCCGATCCTGATCGCCGGTACCGGCATGATGCTGGCCTCCTCGGCCGACGCCGTGCAGAGCAGCGGCTCCTTCAGCAGCTGCCTGAGCGGCATCGACAGCGACAAGGTCGCCGAACAGGTCACCAAGATCCTCGACGGTGCCTCCGGCAAAGACGTGCACGTCGAGGGCCTGGACCTGCCCGCCGAGCAGGTCCCCAACGCACAGACGATCGTGGCCGCCGGCCTCTCCCTCGACGTCCCCAAGAAGGGACAGATCATCGCGCTCGCCACGGCGATGCAGGAGAGCCGACTGCGCAACCTGAACTACGGCGACCGCGACTCCCTCGGCCTCTTCCAGCAGCGCCCCTCCCAGGGCTGGGGCAACGCCGAGCAGATCCGCGACCCCACCTACGCAAGCGAGCAGTTCTACAAGCACTTGCTCAAGGTGAGCGGGTGGCAGCAGATGACCGTCACCCAGGCCGCCCAAGCCGTGCAGAAGTCCGGCCTGCCGGACGCCTACGCGCAGTGGGAGAACCTGGCCACCGCGCTGCAGGAAGCCATCGCCAGGACTTTCCCCGGCGGCGGCAACGACGCGGACCAGGCCAAGCAACCGTCGACCGGCACGAGCGGCTGCGCTCCGAGCAAGGACGGTTCCAGCTTCGGCCGCATCCCCGAGGGGAGCATCCCGAAGGGTTACTCGATCCCCAAGGACGCCGATCCGAAGGCCCGCAAGGCCATCGCCTGGGCAATGCAGCAGCTCGGCACGCTCTACCAGTGGGGAGGGTCCTGTACGAACTCGCACGGTCCCGACCCCATGGGCCGCTGCGACTGCTCCAGCCTGATGCAGCAGGCGTACGCGCATGCCGGCGTCACACTAACCCGCACCACATACACGCAGGTCAACGAGGGCAAGGCGGTCTCGCCCGCCCAACTTGAGCCCGGTGACCTGATCTTCAGCCGCGGCAGCGCCGCACGGCCCGAGCACGTCGGCATGTACATGGGCGAGGGCCTCGTCATCGAGGCACCGCGCACCACCAAGCCGGTCCGGATCACCCCGATCAAGGACTGGACGATTCTCGCCGCCCGCCGCGTCCTCTGATACCGGCCAGGGCGCGACCGCCCCGGCACACCATCTCTGACCGAGATCCCCCCAACAGTACGGAGCATCCTTGATAACCCGCCACCGCGCCCTCGCGGCTGCCTCCCTGAGCCTGGCCGTCGCCGTCGGCGGCCTTGCCACCGCCACCACGGCACAGGCGTACGACACCGGTAAGACCACCATCAGCTGCAGTGCGGTCAAGATCCGCAAGGTCCCGTCGAAGACGTCCACGGTCGTGGGCATCGGCTACCGGCACGACAAGGTCCTCTACGACCAGTGGGCGTACAAGAAGGCCGAGAAGACCTGGTACACCCGCGGCACCGTCACCCGGAAGTCCGACGGCAAGAAGATCCGCGGCTACATGATCTACAACTGCGCGAACCCGTACGAGACCAACCCCGCGCCGACGCCGTCAATCCCGAAGTAGTGCACCCCGGCAGCCGACTCGAAGCCTGAGCCGGCGCGCCGTCGACAGCAGCACCGGCCCGCTCCGCGGCCTCGCCCCCCTCTCCACGGCGCCAGAGCGGCCTTATCCGCATGCACGCCACGCCGCCCTGAACGGGCGCCGACCCGGCCAGCTGTTTCCTGCACGGCGGGTGCCTTCCCTCTCTGCGAGGCGCTGCCTCGTTCCTCCCCTTCCTTCCGTGATTCCCGCGCGCCGGATTTCGGCGTGCCCAAGGAGCTTCCTTGCACCTGTTCGAAACCGTGCAGTACCTGGCCTACGATCCCGGCATCACGCCGTCGGGCGGTGGACTGCCCGGCCTGAGCGTGCTGAAGAACGTCGTCAACTCGATCAACTTGTTCGGCATCGTCGCCGTCGTCGGCGCCCTCGCTGTATCGCTCGGCGTGTGGGCCTGGGGCCATCACACCGGCGGGCACCAGGCCGAGGCCAACGGGAAGAAGGGCGCGGTCGTGGCCGCAGGCGCCGCCCTGGGCCTCGGCGCCGCGAACGGAATTGTCGCCTTCTTCTCGGCTCTCGGGTCGCAGGTCCACTGATGCAAAAACGATTCCCCTCCCCTTCCCTGTCTTCGTATGGCAGGGGCTGGTCGGCCAACCGGCGCATCGCGATCGCCGCCTCCGCCGTCGCGGTCCTGGTTGCCATCGCCGGGATCGTCGCCCTGCTGACTGGCGGCGGCAACGGCCACCAGGCCCCGGACACCGCCGCGCCCGCCCCGACTGGCAGCCCGTCCTCCTCCGAGGCCGCCCCGAAGCCTTCCTCCGGATCCGGATCGGTGCCCAAGCCTGCGCAGATCGCCGAGCCGGTCGCCTACGCCAAGGCGGCGGCTCAGATGCTGTGGTCCTACGACACCCGCGACACCAGCCGCGACCAGCAACTCGCGGGCATGCGGGCCTGGATGACCACGGAGCCCAAGTACGCCGACTGGGTCTCGGTCTCCGGCCAGGTTCCCGATCCGGTGCTCTGGTCGCGGATGGCCGACCAGGACCAGCACGCCACCGCCAGCGTCACCGAGGGCCACTACCCCTCCGCCTTCAAGCAGGCGCTGGCCGACGACCCGTCCGCGATCACCGAGGCGTACATCTACGTCGTCACCGTCAACGGCAAGCAGCAGATCGCCTGGCAGAAGGGCGGCGGCGGTGCCGAGGAACGGGCCGTGACCCTCGCCGTGCAGTGCCGCCCCAGCCACGACTGCCGCCTTGCCGCCATCGCCCCGAGCGTCACGCAGTGACTCGCACCTGACACACGAAAGAAGGGGCAACTCCCCGTGGGTTTCTGTGACTTCCCCTTGGCAGACAAGCTGTGCGCCGTCGGCGACGCGGTGTCCTTCGCCTCGGACCCCGGCAAGGCCATCGGCGACTGGATGGCCAAGTCCGCCGGTGAACTGGCAGCCGCCGCAGCCGACCTGGCCGCCGAGGCGGTCAACACCACCACCAAGGTCGACCTGAACGCCGCATGGTTCCGCGACAACTACGAGATGCTGCTTCCGCTGGGCCTGGTCCTGCTGGTCGCGACGTTCTGCGCGCAGCTGGTCAGGGCCGCCGTCAAACGCGACGGACAAGCCCTCACACAGGCATTCACCGGCACCATGTCGGGCGTCCTGTTCGCATTCTGCGCCATCGCCCTGACCACGGTTGCCGTCGAGGTGGTCGACGCCGTCTCCGACGGCCTGTTCAAAGCCGCGAAGCTGGACATCGCGTCGGCGGTGCGCCGCATCGTCAAGGTGAACCAGATCGCCGGCCTGTCCGGACTGGGCTGGCTCGTCGCGGTCGTCGCCGGCCTCGGCGCCGCCATCGGCGCCTTCCTCTACTGGTGCGTGATGATGGTCCGCAAGGTCGGCATCCTCGTCATGGTCACCCTGGCGATCTTCGCCTCCGCCGGCGGCGGCTGGGAGGTCGCCAGGCGCTGGCGCAAGGGCTGGATCGAAGCCACCGCCACCCTCGTCGTCTCCAAGCTCTTGATGACCGTGATCTTCGTACTCGGCATCGCCGCCATGGGCAAGACCGAGGCCAAGGACGGCATCGCCGCTCTGGCCGACGTCATGTCCGGCATCGTGATCATGATCCTGGTGCTGCTGTGCCCGTACGCCGTCTTCAAGTTCGTGCACTGGGCGGCCGACGGCACCGACGGCGAGTCCATCCACCGGGCCGGTGGCGCCGGCGCCCAGATCGCCAGGGCCCACGCCGAGAAGGCCGCCCGCAAGGCCGCCGCCGCTGCGGCCACCGCCGGAACCGGTGGCGCTGCCGCCGGAGCAGGCGCCGCACCGCAGGGGCCCTACGCCGCTGGCGGAGACGGTTTCCCCGGCGACGTCGCCGCCAACCCGACCGGTGGAGGCGGAGAGGGCAAGGAAGGTTCACAGGGCGGCGGCTCGCCCGGTGGCGATGCCGTCAAGTCCGGTCTGGAGAAGGCCGTCCAGCCCGCACCGACGAGCGTGTCCGACGACACCAGCGGCCAGGTGGGCGGCAGCCTGGGGCCGGGCGGATCCGGCGCGAACGCCGCATCCGGCCAGGGCGGCGGATGGCAGTCCACGCCGCCGACGACGACCCCGCCGCCGCAGGGCGCACCCCCGTCCTCCGGCTCACAGAGCGCCACGTCCAGCGGGGCGAGCGGACCGCCGCCGCCTCCGGCCGGCCGCTGATCCCTGTCCGACTCCCGGGGGCGGGACATGCACGCCACCCCCCGCCCCCGGGTTCCACCCGCGCCTCCAGGACCCGCCCCCTTGACTGATCTCTCCGTCACCCCGGTCACGGTGAAGTTCCCGCACCGGTCCCGCCGCGGCATCCTCCTCGGCCTCTCTCTGCCCCAACTCGTCCTCGTTTCGTGCACGTTGGCGCTGCTGCTGATGACGGTGATCTCCACCGGACTGCTCGGCGCCGTCGCCCTGGCCCCGCTGTGGGCGGCATCCGGTGCGCTCGTCGCAATCCGCCGGCACGGCCGCTCCCTGATCGACTGGGCGCCGATCGTCGCCCGCTACGCACACCGCCGCCGCAGGGGCCAGACCCTCTGGCTCGCCCGGCCCGTCACCCGTCCCCGACAGGACGGCATCCTCCACCTGCCCGGCACCGCCGCCTCCCTCAAGGTGGTCACCCCCGGCGACTCCGCCAACCAGGCTGCGGCCGTGCACGACCCGCACCAACAGACCCTGACCGCCATCGCCCGCGTCAGCAGCCGTGCCTTCGCGCTCCTCGACCCCACGACCCAGAACCACAACGTCGGCAGCTGGGGACGCGCGCTCGCCGGCATCGCCCGCACCGGACACATCGCCACCGTCCAGGTGCTGGAACGCACCGTCCCCGACAGCGGCGACACCCTCACCCGCCACTGGACCCAGAACGGGCAGCCCCACACCCCCGTCGCCGGACAGATCTACTCCGAACTGGTCGCCTCAGCCGGCCCCGCCGCCGCCCCGCACGAGACCTACCTCGCCATCTCCCTCGACCTCAAAGCCGCCCGGCGCCTGATCAACCAGGCCGGCGGAGGGCTGCCGGGTGCCTTCACCGTCATGCAGCAGACCACCGCGTCCATCGCCCAGGCCGCCCGCAACGCCGGACTCCAGGTCACCGGATGGCTCACCTCCCGAGAGATCGCCGCCGTCATCCGCACCGCCTACGACCCGAAGGCGCTCGCCGCACTGCAGCAGTGGTCCGAAACCGGCCGCGCCGAGGCCGACCCCTCAGCCGCCGGGCCCGTCGTCCAGTTCGAGGAATACGACCGCCTCGCCACCGACTCCGCACGGCACGCGACGTACTGGGTGGAGAACTGGCCGCGCACCGAGATGGGGGCCGGGTTCCTGCACGGGATCATGTTCACGGCCGGCGTGCGCCGCAGCCTCTCCCTGATATACGTGCCGCAGGGGCTCGAGTCCGCGCTGCGGGACGTCCAGCGGAAGAAGGCGGCGATCATCGCCGATGCCAACGAGCGCGCCCGCCGCGGGCAGGTTGACAGTGAGGAAGACTCCGTCGAGTACGCCGACGTCAAAATGCGGGAACGGCAGCTCATCGCCGGGCACGCGGACGTCGCCCTGACCGGCCTGGTCACCGTCACCGCCGAGACCGACGCCCTCCTGGACACGGCCTGCGCACAGATCGAGACCCACGCCGTCACCTCGGGCGTCGACCTCCGTCGGCTGAACTATCAGCAGCCGGACGCCTTCGCCCTCACCGCGCTCCCGCTCGCCCGCACCGCCCTGTGAGCCGGCCCCATCCCCGCCGGCCGGCACCCTGGCCCGCTGCTCTTCGATCACCCGTGACGGACCATCCGTCACCGCCCCTGCCTCCCGGCGGGAAGGACCACCACCTTTGACCTCTCGTACACCACCGGACGATGCGCACCCCTACCTCCGCGCCGCGAGCGCCGGAGTCCGCCACCACACCCGCGCATGGGCGCCGTCGGACGCGAACCCGCTCCGGCCGGCGGACCGCCTGCATCTCGATGTGCTCCACGCCCACCTCACCGCCCTGCACCAACTCCTGGACCACCTCGCCGAAAGCACCCAGCCGCCGCACCCCACCGCCGGCCGCCACCTGGCCACCGCGCACACCCGCCTCTGGCAGGCCGCCAGCGAGGTCCACTCCGCCTTCCACCTGCTGCCCAGCAACGCAGCAGCACAAGCCGAGGCGAGCGCGTGCCATCCCGAACGGCTGCCCGAGGGACCGCCCGTGCTGACGGTCTGCCAGCGCCACCTCGCCGCCGGACACAGCATCCGCCGCAAGACCACCCCCACCGATCTCCGCCCGCGCACCACGGCCTGCGTGCGATGAGCACCACCCGCAGAATCGAGGGCCACCGATGAGCCACCGGCCCGCCCGCCGCGCCTCCGCCAGCCCGCTCTTCACCCCTCACGCCACCGACCGCGCCGGCCGCAAGGCCGCCCGTCGCCAGCTCGCCGAGGCCACCGCCAAGGCCCGCGCGGAAGCCAGCGCCCACCAGAGGGAGAGCACATCCGCCGAGCACGAGATACCCCCCGCGCTCTACCCACCGAGCGGACGCCCCGGGCTCGCCTCCGCACGTGGAAACCGGCTGAAGCTGCCTGCGCACCGCATGACGACGGCGGTGGCCGCCGGCGCGTATCCGTTCCTGGCCGAGGGCGGACTCGGCGCCGAGGGCATCTACATCGGGCGCGACGTCCACGCGGAAGCAAGCTTCGTCTTCGATCCGTTCGCGCTGTACGGCCGCGTCGAGGGATTCACCAACCCGAACCTCTTGCTCGCCGGGGTGATCGGCCAGGGCAAGAGCGCGCTCGCCAAGAGCTTCGCGCTGCGTTCGGTCGCCTTCGGATACCGCGTCTACGTGCCGTGCGACCCGAAAGGCGAATGGACGCCGGTGGCGCAAGCCCTCGGCGGCCGGTCCGTCGCTCTCGGCCCCGGGCTGCCCGGGCGGCTGAACCCTCTGGACGCGGCACCGCGCCCTCAGAGCGTTGCGGAGGCCGACTGGGTCGGCGAGATCCGCAAACGGCGCCTGCTCCTGCTCGGCTCCCTGGCCCGGACGGTCCTGGGCCGGGACCTAATGCCCATGGAGCACACCGCCCTGGACGTCGCCCTGGACTCCGTCGTCACCCGCGCCGCCGCCACCGGCCGCACCCCGCTCCTCGGCGACGTCGCCGCCACCCTCAACAACCCCAGTGCGCTCGACGAAGCCGCCGGGATGATGTCGGGCCAACTCGGCGACGCTGCCCGCGACCTGGCCCACGCGATGCGCCGCCTCGTCCACGGTGACCTGGCCGGCATGTTCGACGCCCCCTCCACCGTGAGCTTCGACCCGACCGCGTCGATGCTCACCATCGACCTGTCCCGGCTCGGCGGCTCCGGCGACGACACCGCCCTCGTCCTGGCGATGACCTGCGCGAGCGCCTGGATGGAATCCGCCCTCTCCGATCCGTCCGGCGGCCGGCGCTGGATCGTGTACGACGAGGCGTGGCGGTTGATGAGACACGTCGGGCTGCTCCAGCGCATGCAGGCCCAGTGGAAGCTCTCCCGCGGCCTCGGCATCGCGAACCTCATGGTGATCCACCGGCTGTCCGACTTGCTCACCGCCGGCGACGCCGGATCACAGGGGCGCGCCCTGGCCGAGGGACTCCTCGCAGACTGCTCCACCCGCATCATCTACCGCCAGGAGACCGACCAACTTAACGCCGCGGCCTCGCTGCTCGGCCTGACCTCCGTCGAAATGGACGCCATCGCCCACCTCAACCGTGGGCGTGGCCTGTGGAAAGTCGCCGGACGATCTTTCATCGTGCAGCACCTCCTGCACAGCCACGAGCTGGCGCTCTTCGACACCGACGCTCGCATGCACTGAAACCGCAAAAGGCTCATGAAACCCGATATCCAGCGCGAACTGATACCGCGCGACGACACCCTCCACCTTATCGGCGCACTCAACGCGATGAAGGCCAAGTTCTCCGACAGCGCCCAGAAGTGGGAACTGCTGGACGAGAGCGGCCACGTGCCGGCCGAGCCCTCCTGCACCGAGCTGCTCCAGCACGCCACCGGTGCGCAGGACCTCTCCCGCGAGGTCCTCCGGCTCACTGCCGAGTTCGCCGCGAGCCCTCACAGCACGAACCGCGCAGGCCGCGCCACCCTGGCCCACCTCGCGACGGCGGGCACCCTGTCGGCCCACGCGACATCGCACTTCGCGGAGACTGCAGAGACTGCCCTCGGTCTGCCGCTCCCCTCCAGCCCAACCGACCCTTACTACCTCAAGAACCGCATGGTCATCGACCACGCCACGGCCCGCGCCTACCTGCGGCGCACCTCGCAGGCCCTCCGCGACGCGGCCAAGGAACTCGACGACCACCTCGACTTCCACCGCTTCTTCCGCGCGCCCTCCCACCGCGAGAGCCCCGTGCCACCGCCGCCCCAACAGAGCGGTCGCCACCGCTAACCCGGGCCGCTCCCGCCTCTTCACAAGGAGTCCCCTGAACCGCCCCGCCCACTTCAGCGACGCCGACTGGGCCGAGTACCAGCAGTGCCAGGCCGAGCACGACGACCTCATGGCGCAGCTCGCCGACCGCGAAGCCCAGATGGAACACGGCCTGATCGCCACGTACGACGAGTACGAACTCGATTTCAGTCCGGTGCCGAAGCCGGAAGCCACCCCCGCTCGACGGACGCCTCCGCCGCACCGCACGCCGACCTCCCGCAGGAGGAGCCGTGGCCGCTGACGGCACGAGTACCCCAGACGCCCGCCGCGCGGCTCCGCTCGCGCCGCTCCCCGACCATCGCAACGTGGACACCCCGTGGTGGCAGGAGCTGTGGCGCCGCCACGTGCACATCACCACACCGCTGCGAGAGCGCGGGCTGGAGTGCGACATCGAGTTCGGCCTCAGCGCCTACATCGTGCGCGTGTCGCTCCCCGACGACAGCTACCTGATCATCAGCCCGCCGCAGGAACCCCCCTCCGAGCGCCCGCCGGGCGACCCTGAGGGCTGGATCGCAACCCGCGAGCACCCCGACGACCAGGAGCTGTTCGAGGTCGTCTACGACTCGGCTCCCTCCGACGACCCCGGTGGCCCCCAGCGGCCCGAAGGGCGCCACGGCGGCAACGCCCAGCCCCTCATCGAGGCGATCGACCATCGCCTCGCCCAGCTCGGGCTGCTGCCACATCCCCCCTCGCCCACCACAGACCCCCACGTGCTCCCGGCTACGCCGGTGCTCCACGGGCCGGAGGCCCCGGACGTCCCCGGCACTTCAGACCGCGCACCTGTCTACATCTACGGCGACGCGATGCTCGCTCTGACCGACCGGCTCAACGGAGCCGAGTCACACGCGGACGCCGCTGCCCTGCTGCACCAGATTCTGGATCCGGTCAACGGCCTGCTCGAACGGCTCGGTGAGTTCTTCGAAGCAGCCGGGGAGAAGGCCAAGGAAGCCGAGGAGGACGACGGCTTCGACCTGTCCTACGACCTCGCCGACGCCGCCGCCGAGATCCGCAACCTCGCAGAGGTGCTGCACATGGCCGAGGACCGGATGCGGGCCCTGACCCCGCTCGTGCCGGCGCCGCGGCTCCCCTCCACCCCGTCCCTTCCACCGCGAGCCCTCCCGTCGACGCCACCGAAGACCGCACCAACGACCAGGCGTACGCGCTGATCCACTCCCTCCCGCAGATCCTTGGAGCCCCCATCCGCACCGCTCGCCGTACCCTGCCGCTGTTCGTCGGCGCCGCCTGCCTCGCCCTGGCGCTCACCGGCTGCACTGACGAAGACGGCACCGCCCACGCCCGGCAGACCCCCAGTGCCAGCACCACCCCGAAGCCCGCACCGGCCCTCACCGCCGGCCTGGCCCGCGACGTCATCGCCCACTACTCGAAGATCAACAACGAGGCCAACGCCGACCGGAACCGCGCCCTGCTCGACACGGTCGAGGACGGACCGCTGTACGCGATGTCCGTCTCGGACTACACCGAGTCCGAAGGACTCCCCACGGCGGACCGCCAGCCGTACAAGCCGTGGTCCTACGACTCCGCGAACGCCAAGCTGTACATCCCGCGCCTGGCCGCCGGACAGGACCGCTGGTTCGTCGCCGCGCTCTCGGACCAGAAGGGCAAGGCCCCCTCCCGTCTGGGGGTGTTCGCCGAACGGCCCCAGCACAAGCGCTGGGAGCTGGTGTCCGTCGTCGACCTCGACGGCCAGAAGCTGCCCGGCATCGCCCTCGATCAGGACGGGTACGCGAGGGCCGTCGCCGCAGACGGCAACAAGCAACTGGCGGCCGGCGCCGGCCCGCTGCGCGCCGCCGTGCTCGACAACTTCGCCACCGGAGGCTCGAGCACCGGGACGAAGGTCTTCGCGCCGACCAAGGCGAGCAAGCAGCAGATCGAGATCCACGACAAGACCGGCGCCCGCTTCGGGAACCAGGGCACCACCGTCTTCGCCGGCGCCGCCAACCGCTACAAGGACGCCTACGCCCTCAAGACCACTGACGGCGGTGCGCTGATCTTCTTCTCCCACACGCACACCCAGACCGATGCCGTCGCGCACTCCGGCCTGCAGATCAACCCCGGCAAGGACGACCGGGCCTGGCTCCACGACGTGCCCCGCACCTCCATCACGTACACGTTCGTGTGCAACGACGCCGCCGCCGTCCCCGTGAAGCCCGGACCGTCCCGGCTGATCGGCTACATCTGCGCTCGCACCGACGCCTCCGGCCCCCCGGTCGCCGCGTGGTCGGACCGCGCGTAGACGTCCTCTCCCACGCGGGCCGCCCGCCACCTTGATGGCCGACGAACGTCCCCCACCCCACTGCTCGAACCGGAGAGTTCCCTGTCCACACGCTCCTTCATCGCCCGCCCCACCGACGGAACGGGGTACAGCGGCATCCACGTCCAGCTTGACGGCGTGCCCAGCCACCACCTGCCTCTGCTCCTGGCCGCCTATCAGCACAAGTTCGGGCGGAACGTGGAGGCCATGTCCCGGCACCTCATCGACGACGTCGCCGTCGGCTGGGACGAGCTGGGCACCGATCTCCTCGACGACGCCCCGCCCGCGCTCGTGGCCGCGCTGACCGGCGGCGAGCACTGGCCCAGCCGCACCCTCGACCACCTGATCACCCCGGACGGCTCCCCGCCGCGGCGCATGTCGGTCACCGCCTATACCGCCGACGAGCAGGACATGCAGTGGGGGTACATCCTGCACAAGGAGGGCATCGAGGTGATCAGCCTCCTCCACGAGGACATCGGACCGGTCGTGGACTGGGCCATCGACCCGCGCACCGCCTTCAACGACTACCCGGCGGCCTGGTCTTCCCTCGACCCCGTACCGGTTCTCCGGGCATCTCGCAGCGCGCCGCCCCCGAGCGCTCCCGCCGCCGCCCCGGCGAAGGCCGGCAACCCGCGCCCCGCCACGCGCCGCTAGTCCCCCTCGTCTCCCCGGAGCCTTCCCTGCCCCCGCACACCACGCCCTTGATCACCGTCGTCATCGCCAGCCGCCTGCGCGAAGACCGGCTCGACCACCTGACCGCCATGCACGCCAGCCTCACCCGGCAGTCCGTGCCGTGGGAGGCCGTGATCGCGATCGACGGCGCCTCTCCAGACCGCCTGCCGACCCCGCTCGCGCAGGACCCTTGCGTCCGCACGCTGGTGCTGCCCCGTCCGGTCGGGGCCGCCTGCGCCCGGAATCTGGCCCTAGCCCACGTCCGTACCCGGTACACGAACTGGGCGGACGACGATGACGAGTTCACCGACGACGCCATGTCCGTACGGCTGAACACCCTGGAATCGACCGGGGTGGGCTGGTGTGCGGGATGGAGCGAGGACCAGCACTCCGACGGCTCCACCACCCTGTGGCGATGTCCCACACCGCCCGGCCGCCACGAGGCCGGCGACGTGTGGACGTACTGGAAGTCCCCGGCGGACACCATCCCCATCGGGCCGACCACGATCCTCGCCCGCACCGACCTCGTGCGCGCCGCTCCGATGGGCGGACTCGTCCAGGGCGAGGACTACTGCGCGGCTCTCGGCGTGACCGCTCTCGCGCCCGGAATCCTGCTGCCGGTCCCCGTATACAGATACCGCAAATGGGACGGGCAGATGACGGCCCAGGTCGGGTATGACCAGCTGGAGGCGGCGGCCCGGGAGCACGCCTGGGCCTACGGCCGCAGCCTGCGCGCCGTCCTGCACCGCGGTGAGGACGAGGTCGATGGGTGAGGCGCAGATCATCCTGTCGCACAGCCCGGAGTCGGGCCTCGTCGCCATCGCCTCAGGCGAGCAGTACCCGTGGGCGCGCACCACCCTCGCCGCAACGCTGTCCCGCCTGTCCGGCACCCGTGACCGATGCCGAGACCCTGCTCGCCGAGGTCGTCCACGGCGGTCCTGCGCCGTCGCAAGGCCGCGCTTGGCCGGCCATCGAGACCTGGGCGCAGCGACGGCGAGATCTTCCGGCGCCAAGCCCTCGTGAGCGCACCCCACCGCCGCCCCGTCCTCCCCGTCGCCGCGCCGGTCCGCCCCCTCCACGCGGCCCGTCCCGCGCACCGCAGCCACTGACAGCTCCACCCCGACAACGTCAGGAGAACCCCGCCCCCTTGCAACCCGGCACCCACTTCGCCTTCGGCACCCACGACACGCACGGCTTCGTCGCTTCCTACACCTCCTCCCTTCCCGCGCACATCGCCCACTGGTACCTGGAACGCGAGCAGTTCGAGCCCGTCCCCGGTGAGCCCGGGCTGTACCGGCTCAGCGAGCCCGAGCGCGACGGTCGGCGCCGCACCCGCCAGGCCGTCGACGATCTTCGCCTCCTGGGCTACACGGTGCAGGCCGACATGCGCGTCGACCCGGCCGTCTCCGCCAGCCCACCACGCCCGGTCCGGCCCAACGGGCTCCAGGAACGCCGCCGTCTCGCCCAGGCCGCCGCCGGCCGAACGACTCAGCGTCGCGCCACACCGCCCACCACCTCCGCGCCGGCCGCCCGGCCGATCCCGCCGAAGCCCACCTACGCACCGACCGTCCACCTGACGGCCTCGGGCGGCGGGCGGTCCCGATGACGCCCGCAAACAACCAGATGCCCGACGGCCCCCGGCCGATGGCACCGGAACTCGCCAACGCTGCACGCGACTTCCGGCTGCGGATGACGGTCATCGACCGCGAGACCGAAACGGCGCTCGACATGACACGCGACCGCTACGGCCGCACCGTCCACCCAAGCGCCGCAGCAGCCGCACGAGCCCACCGCGACAAGGCGGCGGTGGAGGCGTACACCACCCACCTCGCCCCGCACACCGATGCTCTGCTCGATGTCGCCCGCCGCGCGCTCGACGAGCTGCCACCTGCCCGGCATCTGGCCGGGTGGCGGGCCGTGCTGGACGGCTTGGCCGCCTCCGCCGCCGAGATTCGCCGGACGCTCGACCGGCCGGCCGCTCCCGGCTCCCCGGAGGAACGCGGGCAGCACTCGGCACTGTGGCCGCACCTCACCGCATGGGCGGATCACAGCCTTATCGCCAGCAACCTCGCCGACCAGAGCGATGGGCACCACCACAAGGCACCGCTGACCGACGAAGAACAGCGGATGTGGACCGAGGTGGCCCAGGCCGCGCAGGGGCGAGGCGAACTGGAGCTGACCGAGTCCTGGTACGCCGCCGACGGGCAACCGATCGCCCTCGCCTACCTGGTCGAAGACGACGACTCGACGCTGGTCGCGCTGCGAGGGGACCCGGATGCACCGGGCTGGCAGGTGATCGGTCACTACGCCCACGAATACGAGGCAGGAAAGGTATTGCCCGTCCCGGTCCCGCCTGGCGTGCTGCGCGCGGACGTCTCCCGGTTCAACCGCCCGGTGCCGGCCCCGGAGGTGTCGCTGCAGGAACTCATCCGCAATGTCGTCGAAGGCCGGACTGCGGGTGACGCGTCCGACGCTCTTTTCGGGGCCGTCCAGCGCGGCTACGACGCGGGCCCGATGGTCCGTCTCCAAGAACTCCTCGAAACGAGTGGCCAGTTCGCCAGCGCGCTGGAGACCGCGCAGGGCCGCCAGATCGCCGCCCGCCTCTCGGCGCTGGGCCGGCAGATCGAGTTCCTCACCCGCGAAGTCGAGGAGGCGGCCGAGGACCTCGGCGCGACCGTCGCCGTCCTGCCGCCGCACCGCACCCCCGTGCTGCGCGTCCGCCCGCGCCCCGCCGTGGACACCGCACCACCCACGCCGCCGCCCCGCGTCAGCACGCCCGCCCGCCACCGTTGAGCACCGAGAAAGCACCCGTTGTCCCCGACCGCACTCCCGGCCCCTGCACCGCGCACCACCTACGGCGCGGTGCCGGGCAGCCCGTACGTCACCCGCCTGGTCGGCGGCACCCTCACCTGCCGCCTCCCCAACGGCATGGCGCCCGTCGCCATCCTCCTGTGGGCCACCGCGAGCGGAGGCAGCATCACCTTCGGCGGGCTGCTCAGCGCCCTGCACGGGCTGCCCTGCCCGCTGACCCAGCCGGTCAAGGGACGCCTCATGGACCGCGGCGGCCACAGCACGGTGCACCTTCCGGCCGGCGCGCGCCGACGTCTCGGTCCCACCGGACACATGCAGCGCGGCCGGCACAGACGCCCTGATCAGGGCGCAACCCCCTACTTTCTAACCCTTTTGAGGAGATCCATTTATGGCCGTCCGTACGCAGTGGACCGTGGAGCACGCATGCTCTCACCAGGTGGTTCATGACTTGTCCGGACGTCCTGCCGACAAGCGGGCGGGATTTGCCCGCTGGCTCGCGGCCAAGGACTGCAGCGACTGCTGGAAGGCGGCGCGCGACGCCGACACCGAGTCCAAGGAGGAGTGGCTCGCGGCAAAGCGCGCCTCCGAGCAGGAGGCGGCCCTCGCGTGGGCGAAGCAGTTCGACATGCCGCAGTTGGAAGGCCCCGAAAAGGCCCTGGACTGGGGTGAGCGCTCCCGCCACCAGCTGATGACGGCCGCGCACACCGCGCTGGTCGTAGAGGGGAGTTGGGACGAGGCCGACTGGGCGGAGCTGGAGGAGAAGGCCCGCTCCATCACGCGCGCCGGGTGGTGGATAGATCAGAGGGACGCAGAGGGCACCGACATGCTCGAACTCCTCGACGCAGCCACCGAGGCGGACCGCGGGACGGACAACCCGTTCCGCTGACAGCGGGGAACATAGCCGGGAAACGCCGGTTAGCCAAACCGGCGTTCCTCCGGACCATTGTTCCTCCCACCCCGCCCACCTCGCGTGGAAGGAACAGCATGTCCCAGCCCCCGCCCACGTCAGCCTTCGCGCCGACACCCGACCCGCTCACACCCGACCGGGACATCACGCACCAGCACTTCCAGGCCGGTGACACCGTCGTCGTCCTCAAAGGGGTGGCCGGCGGTGAACTGTGGGGAGACGCGATGCGCGTCGTCGCTCCGTCCTGGCACACCCTGACCGACGAGGACGGCTGGCGGCTGCGGGATGCGACCGGCGGAGCCCAGTCCTACGTCACCGCGCACCCCCGCTACCTCGTGCACCTCTCACGCCGCTGCCCGGACTGCCTGATCCACCTGCGAGCCATGGAGGACACGCTCCTTGCGCGGTTCGCCGGCCGCGACGAGCTGATCGACTGCGGCTGGTACACCACCACCGCCCTGGGTCAGCTCGTGCACATCGCCGACATCCGGGGCGGCCGGTGATCCCCCGCCTCCATGAGCGGACCCACACTCCGCGCGACCCGCTCGCCGAGGCGCTGGGGCGGCCCATCTCGGCGAACGAGGGCCTGACGGAATACACGGTCGTCGCCCACTGGCCGGGCCTGGATTACTTCACCCTGGACGACGAGCAGAGGACCTGGACGTCCGTCCAGTGGGCCGAGCACCTCGAAGACCCGTACCTGGAGCACCCGTTCGCCGCACGCCCGAATGATGACCGGCGGCCGATTCTCCACCTCGACGTCCGACTTCACCCGGACGACCGGGAGCTGACCGGCCCCGAGTGGGCCGAAGCCGCCCACCGGCTCGCGCGGGCCGCCGGCATCGAGATTCCGGGCAAGGAGGACGGCTGCCGGTGGATCGCCGTTCAGGCCCAGCCTGGACGCCTCGACCTGATCGCCAACCTGATCCACCTCGACGGCGCATGGCACACCCCGCCCGCAGACATCCTGCGGCGCCTCTCGGACGAGGCGCGCCGCATCGAGCAGGACCTGCACCTGATCCCCGTCCGCACTGGGCCCGCCCCGCGGCCCGCCATCCGGCTGGCGCCCACGGCATCGGCCCAGCTCGCGAGCGTCCTCACGCAGCTCGCCGACGAGCAGGCCGGCCCGCTGGCCACGGTCCGCGGACTCGTCGAGCACGCCGCGCACCGGATCGCCCGCCAGCCCGGCGTCGCCGGGACCGACACCGCGCACCGCCTGGAGCTGGTCGCCCGCCGCCTCCACGCCATCCAGCAGGACCTGGACAGCATCGCAGCCCACATGATCCAGCCCCGGGTCGCCGCCGTACCGCCCGCCGCCCGGCACACCGCCCACCGATCGCCGTAGGAGAAACGTCTCCTTGCCCCGCACCGACCGCTTCCTGGACATCCGCCGTGACCCGCACTCCGACGAACTCCTCGCCCGTGGTGGCGACTCCGAGGCGCACAGCATTCTCCAGCGCGCGGGTTTCATCGCCGTCGTCCGCGTCCACGAGACCTACCACCGTGCCCCCACCGGCCTCACCGAAGACGACGAGTCCCGTCTCGCCGCCGACGCTGTCGCCCGTCTCCGGGCCATCGGATACCACGTCGACTGCGACAAGGACTTCGACACAGACGCCCGTCCGGCCAGTCACCTGCCGCTGGGCTCCGCGGTCGCCCACCTCGCCGAGCGCATTCGCGAGGCCACCACCACCGAAGAGGCGGCTGACGCGCTGACCGAGCTGACCGCCGCCCACGACGGCATCCTCGTCGCCCTGCGCGAAGTCCTCACTGCCACCGCCGAATTCCACGAAGGGCTCGGAGGAGCAGCCGATCAACACGTCGCCCGGCGCCTTCGCTACCTGGACGAATGGCGCGTTCGCTCGCTTCTGAACGATCTCTCGGCCACCCGCAACGCTCTCGCCGACCGGCGCGCCCCTCACCCCGGTCGCAGCATCTGCACCGGGGAGGTCCCCGCCACCGAGCGCGAGCGCTCCGCCGTATGCGCCTGCCCGCCCCCGCCGCGCTCGCTCCCGACCCCGCCACCACCGGTCGCGGCCGGACTGCGCCGCTGACCCCCTCGCCCAAGGACACCATGCACGACCACGACACCTCCGAGCGCCTCGCCTCGTACGCCGACGTCCTCGCCGGTGAACTCCCCGACACCTGGACCAGCACTCACCTCCCGCCGGACGCCAAGGACGACCTCGCCGAACTCGCCGACCGCATCTGGGACCTGGACCTGGTCGCCGCTTCTCTGGCCGAGCACCCGCTCCAGCAGGCAGCCGTCCTGAGGCGCTCCGACGGCGCCCAGCTGGTCCTTCTGGACCGGCACGATGAACGCGACGGGTTCCTTCTCGCCGCCGTCGCACCCCGCGCCCTGCCCGACGAGGCGTACCGCGCCGTCCCCGAGCCCAACGGCATCGCCCTGGCGGACGACCCGTTCCTGGGCGCCGAGCAGGTCGCCGGCGACTTGCTCGCCCGCTACGACAGCGCGCTCGCCCAGGTCCGGCACAACGCCCTGGGCGGCATCCAGCCCTCCCAGCCGGACCGGGTCGTCCTGACCTGGCAGCCGGACGGCAGCGTCGCCACCGCCCCCGTCGACGACCGTGCCGGTGCCATCCTCGTGGACAACGGCTTCATCCAGGAGCCGCAGAGCGGCATCTACCGCCTCAGCGGCGACGACACCAAGGCACAGGCGCGCGCCCTGCGTGCGATCGGCCCGCAGCTCGACGGGCTCGGCATCGGCACCGCCCTCCAGCACCCCGCAGGCCGCACCGCGCCCACCTCCACTTCCGCTTCCATGCCGCCGGCCCCGGCCGCACCCCGAGCCTCGGCGACCAGGACCCGATGAGGCAGGGCGAGCCCGACTTCGCGGTGTGGGAGTACATCACCATCACCAAGGACTCCCGCACCGGGCTGGTCATCGCCCTCGGCGGCACCCAGGAAGCGGCCGGCATACTCCAGCGAAACGGTTTCCTCAATGCCCCAGGTCCCCGGGGCGAGTACCACCGACTCCCGCTCGGCCTCCCGTCAGAAGACGAGCGCCACAGGGCCACGGCCGCCTCGCACGCCCTGCTCGCCGCCGGATACAGCGTCCACCTCGCGCCGGCGCTGAACACCTTCGGACCGCCCGACGACGAACGTGAGGCCGCCCTGCGCTATCTCGCCCAGTTCTCCCGACGGGCCCTCGACGCTCGCAGCGGTGGCGAGGTCGCCGCGGTCCTGACCGAGATCGCCGAACCCGATGCCGGCCTGCTGCCTCTCCTTCGCGAGGCCCTCGTCGGCGCCTTCATCGGTTGGTCCCGGCTGCTGGAGACCACCGGCGCTGACCCGCAGGCGGCCGTGCAGCTCGGGCAAACGGCGCACGCTCTCGCCCGCGCCGAAGACAGCATCCTCCTGTCCCGCAATGACGCCGCGCGGACGGCCCACCGGCCGGCACCCGCAACGACGCTGCCCAGCCCGGCGCAGCCATCCGCCCCCATGTCCCGCCATCGATGAACGTGCGGCAGCTGCTTCGCCCCACCGGCTCCGCCGCTCGCGTAGCTGAATCGTCCCTGCCCGCTCTCCGTCCGACAGGAGTCCACACCCGCTTGCCTCCGCGTCAGCCGTCTGCCGTCCCCTATGTCCTGGCCGCCCCCCGGCTACCTTGCCGGCGGGGGTGACTGGGAGCAGTTGACCGAGCTGCTGCTGCGCGGGCACGGCTGGCACAACGTGTCCACGATCGACCAGCACACGGCGCTGGCCAGCCCCGACGGACGCCTGCATGTCGTACACGGCCGGCGTGCGGGCTGGACCTGGAACCTGCGCGCCACCGGCCCTGCCGGGCATCAGTGGGAAGCACTCCTCGGCGCGTACCTCCCCGTCGAGTACGTCAGCGCCCTGGTCGACGCCATGCGCCAACCGCCAACCGCCGCCAGCGGGTGGGCCATTGCCCCGCTGCTGGAGGCGGGTTGGCGCCCGGACGGTACTGGCCCCGCCTTGACAGCGGTGTCACCGGACGGCCTGGTCCGCATCACCGGACAACCCGAACACGCCCGCACGCCAGGACCGTGGCATGCCCAGTGCACGGTCAACGGTTTTTGCTGGTGGACGGCCGCCTTAAGCCCCCACACCTCGCTCGCTGTCGTCACGGCGTTCACCCGCAGTCTCGCCCGCGACGATCCGCTACCGCGGATGGCCATCGGAACGCCGCTGTACGGCTGCGGGCCCCACACCCGCCTGGCCCGGACAGCGCACGGGTGGGACGACGAGCAGGCACTGCTCGAAGCCCGGATCACCGACGCCCGCACCAGGCGGACCACCGGATCGGGGAGCGCTGCGCCTGAACTGAAGCCCGCCCGGGCCACTGCGGCCACCCGTAACCGCTGACCCGCACGGCCCCCGCGCGCCACCGCCCTCTTCCCTTTCCCCTAATTCCTTCGTTCAGGAGCCTTCCGTACCCCGCATTCCCCTTCGTACCGAGCCACCACCGATCGCCGCCGAGCGTCGGCCTCGTCTGGCCGGCCTCCTCTTCCGCCGCTACCTGCGCGTTTGTATCCCCATCGGCCCCGATCACACCGTGCCCCTGGCCGGTGCGCGCCCGGAGGCCGGGCTCGCCGAGCTCCAGCGCGTCGGGCACCGCCACCATCACTGACCGTCCCCCTGCCCCGGAGGAGCATGTCCCACCACGCCCCCTACCCGGTGCGGCTGGCCGACGAGATCACCCGTCACCTCGGCCAGCTCGCCGACCATCTCTCTCAGCTCCCCCCACCCCAGGCCGCGCAGGTCATCGCCCGCGTCCTCGACCCGGATGCCGGAGTCCTCGGCGGCATCACCCACCTCGTGGCCACCGGCAGCGTGTTCGCCAAGGACCAGGCCGAACGAGGCGCCCTCCCCGCGGAAGTGTGGCTCGCCCTTGGCCGCGCCGCGAACGAACTGCACGACATCAGCCTCGACCTGGACGAACACAGGGACACCCTGCAGCACGTCGGCACCCAGCCCACCACCACCGCGGCCAAGCCCCCGGCACCCGCACCGCTCGTCGTCCGGCGGCACCGGTGAAGAACAAGCAATGGCAAGGCTGGGGACCAGGCGAGCAGGCCGAGCAGCACTACCTCGTCCAGCCCCGTGCCCTCGCCAGCGGCGGCGACGTCCGCCACGTCTCGGAGTTCCTGCGCGCCTCGGGCTGGCGGGACAAGTCCAAGAAGGGCGGTCCTCTGCTCATGGAGAGCCCGGACCGCACCGCCCGCGTCTCCTACGACCCCTACATCCTGCCCGGCGGGTGGACCATCCACGGCCAAGCGGACGGCCCCAACGGCGAATGGACGGCGCACCTGGGCCGGCAGACGCCGGTGGAGATCGTCGCCGGTATGACCGACGCCCTCACCCGACCCCGCTCAGCCCACGCCCCCAACGTCTGGGCACCCCTGCAGGAGCAGAACTGGCACGCGCGTTTTGAGGGCGAGCACTACACGGCGACCAGCCCCGACGGCACCGCGTGGATGCAGTACCACCACAGCCCCGACGGCACAGCGATGTGGTGGACCGGGGCACAGGACAAGCAGGGAAACGGCTGGACGGCCAACTTCACGCCCAACACTCCGATGCACCTGGTGCAAGCCCTCTCGGCCGAACTCGCCAGCCCCGATCCCGTGATGCGCCCGCGCGGGCGCGTCCCGCACAGCGCACAGATCCGCACCTGGTCGGTCTCCGTCAAGCCCTCCCAGCTCAGTGCGTGGCAGCAGGCCCGGATCACGGCCGCCCGCGCCGCCACCTGGGCCCGTAACAGCGCCCGAAGCACACGGCCACGCGCCACCGCCCGTCCCTACGCCCCCGCCGGCGGCGCCCGGACCCGCCGCTGACCCGACGCCCCGTCCCAAGGAGCCCGATGCCCGCACTCACCCCGGACACCATCCGCACCGCGACCGAAACCCTGTCGCACCTCACCGACTACCTGCGCGAGGGCCCCAACCCCGTGGAAGCACTCGCCCTCGTCGAGCCCCTCCTCGACGAATACACGGGCCTGCCCGTCCAACTCGCCGACACCCTGCGCGCCCTTGCCCGCGCCGTGCAGGAGCACCCGGGCACGCCGCGCACCGCGCAGCTCGATCTCCTGATCACCGAGTTGCGCACGGCCGCGTGGGAGCAGACCGACCAGCACACCCTCCACTACGTGCTGGACGACCTCCGCGACCTATATGGCAGCACCGCCGTGAACGGGCAGGGGTACGGCCGGTGCCGCTGAGCGAACGGCAGCTCGCCGCGTTCGCCGACAAGCACGCCGGGCAGATCCCCTTCGACACCAGCCCCCGCCACCTCGCCGGCCCCGGGGATGCCCGCCACGTCACCCATGGCCTGGCCGCCGCCGGATGGAGCGCCGTCTCCGACCCGTTGAGTGCCGAGATCGTCCTGCGCAGCCCCGACCGTCGGCACCGCCTCCAGTTCGACCCGCAGTCCACCACCTCCGCGTGGTGGCGGCTGTGGACCGAGCCCACCGACACCGAGCCGGGCTGGTACGCCGAGTTCGGCGAACTCGTGCCCGCCGAGGTCCTCACCGGCTTCACCGACGCCCTCATCGCCCCGCCGCCACAACAGCAGGACCCGTGGCAGCCGGTGAACTCGGCGGGCTGGCACCGCGACTCAGACGGCACAGCGCACTCGCCGGACTCCATGTGCCACATCGAACTGCGCCCGTTGAGCGAATTCAGCCATGGGCCGTCCTGGCACGTCGAGACCCGCGAGCCCGGCCACGGACAGTTCCGCGGCCCGCGCATCTGGCACGCCTACTTCGACGAGCGCACCCCCGCCCGCCTCGTCGGATCGTTCCTCACCGCGCTGGTCGACCGAAGCCCGCTCCAACGCGGCATGTACGGCCGCACCGGCCACTACAGCGCCGTGCAGAAGCCCAGCCCGCTGCGTCCGCAGCAGGTGGTCGACGCGCACACCGCGCGTATCGAGTCGCTCCGCGCCCGGGCACGCCGCCGACAGCAGACAAAACCCGCAACGGCCCCGGCGAAGGCTCACACCGCCCAGCCAGCCGCCCGCCGCTGAACCGACAGGACTCCTCACCATTTCCGCCGATCACCGCGCACACCGCGACTTCCTCCGTCACCTCGACCACTACGTGAGCGACAGCAAGAAGATCCTCGACGCCTGGGACGCCTACTCCGACGAGCACACCGACCTCGACGGATGGCCCTACGACGACCACGCCTACGGCCTGCGCGCGAGCCAGCGCGACGCCGACACCGCCGAGGCGTTCGAATCGCTCCGGTACGGCGCCCGTCACCTGCTGGCCACAGCGGAGACGCAACTGGGCCGCCTGCCGGAAGGCACCGTTCAGAGCCGCTGGGTCTACCAGTTGGGTGTCCTGCACACCGCCCTCGACCGGCTCGAGCAACTGCACGAGCAGTGGCTGGAAACCCGAGACTCCCTTCCCGCCACCGCTAAGCCCGGCACCACGTCCTTCGACGACGCCCTCGCCGAGTACCACGCCGAATCGTGGAGCTACCTCGACGACTGGGCCACCCATGGCAAGACACTCCGCGAGATCAACGCCGCCGCCCGCAAAGCCCCCTCACCTCTGGCACCTGCACCGGCACCGGCTCCCGCGGCCGACCGGCGAACCCCGGCACGGAAGTGACCATGGCCCCGGCTCCCGAGACTGTCGAGGTCGAGTTCATCGCACCGCGCCACCTGGCCGGTGGCGGTGACCCCGCCTGGATCACCATCCCCCTCCACCGCGCCTGCGGCTGGAGCCACGGCGACGACCCCCTGATGCCGCGCGTCCTGCTCTCCAGCCCCGGCCGGAAAGCCCTCCTGCGCCTGGAACCCGAACCCGACGGACAGTGGTGGACCCTTCACCACGCTGCGGAGCCGGACCGGCCCGCGTGGTACGCGAGCTTCGGCGCCCGCACGCCCGTCGAACTCATCGCCGCCGCCACCGATGCCCTCACCGACCCGGCCCCGCCGACGGGCGCATCCTCCGATCCTTACGGGCCGCTCCAACAGGTCGGTTGGTCGCCCGCCTCCGCGGACAACGGCCTCGTGTCACCCGACGGCACCGCGTACGTCCAGCGGCTGGGCAGCGTGGAAGAACCGGGCGCCTGGTTCGTCACCGCCGCACTCGGCCGGGACCGGCCGGTGTGGCAGGCCCGCTTCGGCGCGCACACTCCTGCGTACCTGGTCGCCGCGTTCACCGCTGCGCTCGCCCATCCGAAGCCCGTGCTGCGCATGGACAGCGGGCGCGGTCTCCCGACCCGCGACCCGAACGTCGTCGCCCGTAGGACCACGGACGTGCTCGCGGTGTACGTGGCCGGGGCGCTGGAAGAGCGCGTCCACTCCCTCGCTGCCCGGCACGCCACCCCGCCGGCGAGTCCGAACCCCTCACGGCAGCCGCCGGCCAAGAACAGCCGCAGCCGCTGATCCCTCCGCCCCCGCCCGGAAGCACGTAGCCCTTGCCCCCTTCCTCCTCCAACAGCAACACGGACGGGTACGACCTCGTCCTGCGCCTCCTGATCGGCGTGCTCGCTGTCGTCGTCCCCCTCGCCCACCTCGCCTGGCTGTCCGGCAACATCACCGCCTACCTCACCGGAGCCAGCTGGGCCCCCTACCAGCCGACCACCGCCTTGCTCCACCCCGAGCAGGTCTGGCCCGACGCGGGAGAAACGTCCCTGCTGATCGGTGCCCGCATCGTTCCCGTTCTCCTCCTCCTTGCCCTCGGGACGGCCGCGGGCATCCTGTGGGCCCGGCACAAGAACCGCAGCGGCGGCCGGAAGAAGAAGATCACCGGCATGGCCAAGGCCCGGGACATCGAGCCGCTGATGGCCAAGGCGATCACCGACAAGGCCCGCTCTCTGCGCCCGAGCCTGAAGGACGCCAAGCACATCGAGGCCCGCGACACTGGCATCCTGCTCGGCAACCTGCAGGGCACCAAGCACGAGGTGCGCATGGGCTACGAGGACGTGGCCGTCGCCATCATGGCGCCCCGCTCGGGCAAGACCACCTCGCTCGCGATCCCCTCCATACTCGCCGCGCCCGGCCCGGTCCTTCTGACCTCGAACAAGGCCGCCGGCGACGCCTTCACCGCCACCTACGACGCCCGCGCCCGCGTCGGGCAGGTGTGGTCGATGGACCCGCAGCAGATCGCGCACGCCGCGCGCGAGATGTGGTGGAACCCCTTGGCGGACGCCAAAACCCTGGACGGCGCCGGTCGGTTGGCCGGCCACTTCCTCGCCGCCTCAGTAGATGCGAGCCAGCAGGGCGACTTCTGGTCCAAGGCCGGATCCAACATCCTCGCTCAGCTCTTCCTCGCTGCGGCCCTCGACGAGCGGCCGATCACCGACGTCATGCAGTGGCTGGCCTTCCCCGCCGACCGCACCCCGCTCGACATCCTCCGCGACCACCAGCTCGCCGCCGTCGCCGCCCAGCTCAAGGGAACGGTGGAAGGACCGCCGGAAACCCGGGACGGCATCTACGAGACCGCCCGCCAGTACGCCGCCGCCCTCCTCAACAGCGAGATCGCCGCCTGGGTCACCCCGCAGAAGGACGTCCCCGAGTTCCGGCCGTCCGCGTTCGTCACTTCCACCGACACGCTGTACCTGCTGTCGAAGGACGGCGGTGGCGGCGCCAGTGCGCTGATCGCGGCGTGCGCGGACTCGGTCATGCGAGCCGCGACCGCCCAGGCCGAACGCGCCGGCGGACGCCTCGACCCGCCCATGCTCGCGATCCTCGACGAGGCCGCCAACGTCTGCAAGATCAGCGACCTACCGGACCTGTACTCCCACCTCGGCAGCCGCGGGATCATCCCGATCACCATCCTCCAGTCCTACCGCCAGGGCCAGAAGGTGTGGTCGGACGCCGGCATGGACGCCATGTGGTCCGCCTCGACCGTCAAGGTCATCGGCAGCGGCATCGACGACCCCGACTTCGCCGACAAGCTCTCCCGGCTGATCGGCGACCACGACGTCGAGACCACCTCCACCTCACACTCCGAGTCCGGCAGGTCAACTTCCGTGTCGATGCGGCAGGAGAGGATCCTGCCCGCCGACGCGATCCGCGCCCTGCCCAAGGGCACCGCGCTCTGCTTCGCCACCGGCATGCGCGCCGCCATGCTCGACCTGCGTCCCTGGTACCTGGAGCCCGGCGCCGACGTCCTGTCCGCCGCCTCCGCCCGAGCGTCGAAGGCCATCACCGCACGCGCCATCGCCAAGCACGCACCCCAGCAGGGCGGCTACGGCACGGCCGCCTGACCGGGCTGCGCTACGCCCCCGGACCGCGCTCACTGCACCACGACCCTCCGGAGCACCATGGCTCTCACCGACCACCACGACGTCTTCATCGGCTCGACCGGCGACGGATGGACCTTCGTCGTCCTCAACCGCCCTCTCCGCAATGCCGCCCGCATCCTGACCGGGGCGGGATTCACCGCCCGCGAACACCAGGGCCGTACCCTCTACCTCCTGCCGCCCGAGACGGCCGAGGACGCGCACGAGCGCGCCGGCGTCGCGGCCTACGGACTCATGGCCCACACCCAGGACCTCGTCGACCTCGCCTGGACCACACATCACCCCAGTACCGACAGTGCCGAGCGCGAGGCGACCATCCGATTCCACGACGGCACGGTCACCGCCACCGCTCTCACGGACCGGGCTGGCGACGTCCTCACCCAACACGGCTTCACTCCCACAGAAACGACGGGGGAATACACGCTGGCTGCCGGGCCCGGCGAAGCCGACGCCGTGAACGCGGTAGTCCGTGCCGAGGCCCATCTCTACACCCACGGCGTCCGCGTGCACGTCGACCTCGGCATCGCGACCACGCAGGACATCCCACCGGCACCATCCCGCCCCGGTGCCGCCCCCTCACCGCCGCCCACCACACCGGTCCAGCGGCGCAGCCGCTGACCCCGTCCGCCTCCACCGGAGCACTGCACCATGCACCAGATCGACCTGCACGCCGAGATCGCCCGACTGCGGCAACTCGGCAGCGACTTCGAGGACTTGCACAGCGAGATCCGCTCGCTCGCCCTGCCCCCCGGCACCGACGCCCGGCAGCAGCTCACGGCGAAGATCGTGGACACCAACGAGCTGGTCCAGCAGGCCATGTTCCGCCTCGCCGCCCTCGACGGCAGCCAGTACACTGCCGTACCCGGCAGCCGCCCAGCTCTGGAAGCACTCGCCTCCGTCGTCCTGGCCGCCAGTCTCGCCGCCTGCGACCTGGCCTTGGCTCTGGAGGCCAACCCGCTGGAGGGCGCCCCCTTCCCCGGCCCGCCGGGCGCCCCGTTCCCCGACACTCCGGCCGATGAGGCAGCGGTGCGTACGGCGCGGCACGCGGAGGCGGTCCCCGCCATGGCGGAACACCTCGCGAACGCCGCCCACCAGCTCGATCTCGCCCACACCGGTTGCTACTACCTCGCCAGCGGCATCACCCGGGACCTGAAGCAGCACGCCGAACAGCACCAGGCGACACCGGCACCGAAGATCACGGACAGCCAGTACGCCGTCCTCGTCCGGCTGTCCGCAGATGGCGGCTCCCTTTACGAGACGAGCCGGTACGGCGTCACCAAGGCCGTCGACAAGGACCGGGCCACCGTGAACGTCGCCACCCTCAACGCTCTGATCAAGCGAGGACTCGTCGAGGTGGACACCACGACGTCCCTGTACCAGGGCCAGCGGCTCCACGTCACCGCCGAAGGCCAGCGTGCCCTCGCCCAGCACAGGCCCGTCACGACCCCCGCCCGAACGGCGGCCGTGACGCCTCCTGCGACCAAGCAGGCCGCAGCAGGACGCACGCGATGACCGGCTTCGCCCCGACGGACCGCGTACTGGTCGGCCCCGTCTATCTGGCCGGCCCCGGCAACTCCGCCGTGGTCACCCGCCCGCTGCACGCAGCGGGCTGGGCTGAGGCACGCACGCCCGCCGGGCGGATGTTCTCCAGCCCCTGCCTTCGCGCGCAGATCGCCCGCCTTCCCAACGGCTGGTCGATCTCCTACGCCCGCGCGCCACTGGCCGTCCCCCGCTGGACCGCTCACTTCACCCGCGACACGCCTGCCGAGATCGTCTCCGCCTTCACCACCACCCTCATGCGCGGACTGGACAACGACCACAAGGACTTCCTCCCCGGCGGCCCCCACTTCACCCCCATCGCCCCCGGCGATGTCCTCATCGCCCGCGGCTGGAAGGACGAGGCCAACGCCCTCTTCCAGTACCAGCACTCACCCGACCGACACGCCTACCTCAGCCTCCGCCAGTACGACGCCGACTTCCACTCCGAGTTGGAAGGCGGCGCCGCCGCCGAACGAACCATGTACGCGGGCGTCGAGGCCGCCAACGGGCCCCGCTGGCACGCGGACTTCACCTCCGCCACCCCGCTGCACTTGATCACCGCCGCCGACGCCCTCTCCAGCCCGGCGCCGGTCCGCCGCAGGCCGCACAACCTCCCCGAGCGCCACCTGCCCTTCCTGACCATCCGCTCTGCGGCGGCCCGCACCCAAGCTCACGCTGCCCGCGCCACCGCCCGGTCCTCGGCCAGCGCTGTCCCCGTGGCCCGAACAACCGCACACATGCGCCTTGCCAACCCCACACGATCGCTCCGCTGACCTTCCCGCCCGGCCTCTTCGGCACAGCTCAAGCTCCTGCGCCGCCTGGGTCGTTGCACGCTGGCACCTGACGGCCGTCCGCAGCGCTCCGTCTCTTCCCCACCCCTGGACTCCCCTGTGCCCGAACCTCGCCCCGACCCCGGCCTGCGCCGCACGCAGCGGGCCGGCCGTGACCGTACCGATGACGATGTGCTCGTCGCCCCTGGCTACCTCGCCGGCAGTGCCTACTGCGGTACCGACGCCTTCGTCCCGCTGACCCATCACTACTGGCACGACATGAGTGACGAGATGGGCAACTTCTACGTCACGACCATGGGCAGCCAACTCCGCATCGCCTACGTCCCGGAAGCATCCGAACTGATGCCGGACGCCACCGCGTTGTGGCAGATCCGCTGCCGCACGGATCTGCACGCCCCACCGACGTGGACCGCGGCCTTCACCGACGAGACCCCGCCCGAGATCGTCGCCGCCGTCACCGCCGCCCTGGACGCCGACGTCACCGCGGGCCGATGGAACGACGAGCCCTACCGCGAGCGCGATGACCATCCGGAGATGGTGTGGGAGGTCCTGCGCGCCGCCCGCTGGCAGATCACCGTGGACGGCTGGCACATCACCGCGACCTCGCCCGACCGGCTGGCCCGCCTGGAATACCGCCCTCCCTCCTCGTTCGGCGGGCACAAGGTGGCCCGGGACGAGGCGTGGCGCGCGAGGATCCTTGCCGCCCCGGATGCGCGGCGAGCGCTGTGGGAGGCCGATTTCCACAGCGCCACCCCCGCCCACCTGGTCGCGGCCTTCGCCACGGCTCTGGCCGATCCGGCGCCGGTCTCACGTGAACGCGCCTGCGTGCCGCGCGAGTGCCACGCCCACCTGCGCCCGCTGAAGCCGGACGCCCCCGCGGCGCCCCGGGCCGTGGCGGCGCCCACACCGCGGGACCTCGCCCGCGCCCGGGCGGCTCGCAGTCCTGCACTGCCGACCGCCAGCGTTCCGCGCTGGTCGACCACGACACGGCCGCCCGCCGTTGCCGCCCCCGCCGTCACGCCGGGCCCGCGCCGCTGATACATGCCCGCCGCCGGGATCCAGCGCGACCCACCCGCCGAAGGCCACCGCGCGCCCGCCCCAGGCCCGCCGGCACGGACGGCGAACGGCTGCCCTACTAATCCCCCTTGGGAGTCCTACCTGTGCGCAACCCGGCTTCTACCACCGAGGTGTCGTCGGTCTCCGCCGCGGACGGCACTCGCCTGTCCGTCTACCGCGACACCCCGGTGCGCCCGCGTCCCGGCGGCGCGACGGTCGTGCTGGCGCACGGCGCGTCCGTCACCGCGGACCTGTGGCGCGTCCACGCCCGGCACCTGACCGGCCTGGGCCTGACCGTCGTGCGCTACGACCAGCGCGCACACGGTCACACCCCGCGCGGCCAGGCACCGCTGACGATCCGGCAGCTCGCCGACGACCTGCACCACATCCTGACCCACCTCGTCCCCGCCGGGCCGCTCGTGCTCGCCGGCCATTCCCTGGGCGCCCTCGTTCTGCAGGAACTCGCCGCCCTGCACCCCCAACACCAGGCCCACATCCGGGGCATGGTGCTGCTGTCGCCCACCGCACGCGGGGCGAGCGTGCTGCCCGGACGCGACCCGCGCGCCTGGCTCCTGGCCGCCGGACGCAGCCTGTTCGCCCTGACCTGCACCCACGCGCCCCAGGCCGTGGACCTCCTGCGGCACCGGCTGCCCACCACACACCCCTACAGCCTCGCGCCCCAACCCGACCAGCCGGCCGACGGGCCGCCGCCGTGCCGCCACGGCATCCGCCACACCCACACCCGCGATCTCGCCGACCTGTGGCAGTGCCTGCGCCGCTACCAGCCGCTTGACGCCACCGTGCTCAACCAGTTCGGCGACCGGCTGCTGCTGATGGCCGGCGCGGACGACCGGCACATCCCCGCCGCTCACACCAGGCAGCTGGCCGCCCAACTCCCTGCCGCCCGCCTGGAGATCCTCCCCTGCACCACGCATGCGCTGCCGATCCGCCACCCCGAGCTCATCAGCGACCGCATCACCCGCCTCGCCGCCGAACCGAGCCCCCACCCTCCTCACCCCCAGGACCGATCATTTCCGAACTCCCTGCCTTCCGGGCAATTTCACTAGGCGCCGGTATCCAGTCCAGCGCCATGCTCGCCCTCTCCGCACAAGGCATCCTCCCGAAGGTCGACTACGCAATTTTCGCCGACACAGGATGGGAACCGAGAGCCGTTTATTCCCATCTCGACCGGCTGGAGCGAGAAATAGCCGGACCCGCAGGCATACCCGTTCTCCGCGTATCGTCCGGAAACATACGCAAGGATGCCCTGGACCCCGACCACAGGTTCGCATCGATGCCGCTCTACGTCCTGAACAAGGACGGAAATCCGGGTATGACCAGGCGGCAATGCACCGGGGAATATAAAATTAAGCCGATCAAGAAAAAGGTCCGCGAAATACTCGGCTACCCCTATCCGGCACGCATCCCCAAGGGCGTCTTCGTCGAGCAGTGGGTCGGCATCTCCACCGACGAATTCCACCGGGCCAAGGACGCCGACGTCAAGTACATGCGCAACCGGCACCCGCTCATCGACATGGGCTGGTCAAGAAGCGACTGCGTCCGCTATCTGACGTCGCTCGACCTGGCCGATACCCCGAAATCGAGCTGCCTCGGGTGCCCGTTCCACGGAAACGCCCAATGGCGCAACATCCGCGACAACTCCCCGGAGGAATGGGAGGACGCGGTGGAGTTCGACGCGGCCATCCGCAAGGGAAACGCCCGCGCCAACGCCACCGGCAACCGGCTGCTCGGCGAGGCGTTTCTCCACCGCTCCCGCGTGCCCCTCAGCGAAGCTCCCATCGATCACGTCACAGCCGCCGAATGGGCAGCGATGCAGCAAGAACTCACCGACAGCGGACCTGACCTTCAGGAGCTGGAGCAAGGAGTCGCCGACGGCTGCTCCCCGTGGGCCTGCCGTGGTGAAGTCGAGCCGGCACAGGACGACTTCGGACTGGCCTCTTGACCATCCTGGACCTATTTGCGGGACCGGGGGGATGGAGCCACTCACTTAACGTCCTCGGCGCACGGGACGTGGGCCTCGAATGGGATGAGTGGGCCTGCAAGACCCGTGCGGCGGCAGGGCAGCTGACCATTCGCACCGACGTGGCGCTGTACCCCGTCCGGCCGTTCCTCGGCAGGACCGACGGGCTCATCGCGAGCCCGCCCTGCCAGGCATGGTCCATGGCCGGCAAGCGCCTCGGCCTGGTGGACCAGCCGCTCGTGCACCAGGCAGTGGCGGACCTCGCCGCCGGACGCGACACCCGCGAGAAGCTGCTGACCGCCTGCCGGGACGAACGCTCGCTGCTGGCCGCCGAGCCCATGCGCTACCTCCACGCCCTCAACACCGTCGGCGAGCCCGAATGGGTCGCCATGGAAGAAGTGCCGGACGTCCTGCCGCTGTGGAAGCAGTACGCCTCCGTGCTGCGCGGATGGGGGTTCTCGGTCTGGTACGGAATCCTCAACGCCGCCAACTTCGGCGTACCGCAAACCAGGCGGCGGGCAATCCTGCTCGCCTCCCGCGTCCGCACCGCCCAGCCCCCACCACCCACGCACGCCCAGACCGCCGAGCCGGAGAGCCTGTTCGGGCCAGGCCGTGACCGATGGGTGTCGATGGCCGAGGCCCTCGGCTGGGGTGCCACCGACCGACCCGTCCCCACCGTCTGCGCCGGCGGCGGACCCGGCGGCGGGCCCGAACCGTTCCCCTCGGGCTCCCGCAAGACGCTCTCCGACGCCCGGGACCGCGGCACCTGGATGCCGCGACCGGAGGCTGTGGTCCTGCAGTCCCGCCGCGAAGGAGCCGGATGGGCCGCCCGGCACGGCACCCGCGAGAACCGGACCGCCGCCGCCCCGGCGCCGACGTTCACCGCCGAGGCACACCGCTGGTCCTGGTCCTTGCGCAGCAACAACCAGGCCAACGCCACCATCCGTCCGCTGTCCGAGCCAGCAGGCACGCTGTTCTTCGGTCACCGGGCGAACGAGTGCACCTGGGTCGCCGCACCGGCCCTCGCACCGACGCAGGACACGGACACGCCAGCGGTGCCGGAGCCGATCCGGATCACCGCCCGCGAGGCCGGCCTCCTGCAGACCTTCCCCGCCGATTACCCCTGGGCCGGCAACAAGGGCCAGCAGTTCTCCCAGATCGGCAACGCCGTACCGCCGTTGCTCGCCGGCCACCTCCTCGCCCCGCACCTCGGCGTCACCCTCGACCCCAACGACTTCACCCTCGCCGCCTGATGACCCGCACCCCCGAACCTGACGAGGACGGCGGCCTCGACGACCTGCCCGACACGCATACGCCGCCGCCCGTGCACTACGTCGAGCAGGCCCTCCTGGGCGCCCTCCTCCTCGATCCGCACCGTCTCGCCGACGTGACCGGCATCGCCGGCACCTCGTTCTCCACTGCCGCGCACTCCGCCCTGTACGCAGCGATCAGCACCCTGCCCCCGCCCGACCCGGCCGAGCACGCCAAGAACACCGACTGGCTCGACCAGGTGCTCGCCACGGCGCGCGAGCAGGCGCGCGGACTGACCGCCTCCTACTTGCACACCCTCGTCCAGGTCTGCCCCTGGCCCCGCCACGCACCGGCCTACGCACGGATGGTCGAGGCCGAACACGCCCGCCGCCGCCTGCAGACCGCCGCCGAACGCCTCGTCCAGACCGTCCACGACGTCTCCCTCCCACACCCCGTCCAGACGGTGCTCGCCGAGGCCGACGCGCTCGCCGCGGTAGTGGACGACATCGCGAGCCGCTTCCCACCGCGCGGCGGCGTCCTGCCCCGCACGCCGGCACCACCGCCAGCCATCACGCCCGACTACATCGAGGCAGTCGAGGAGGAGAGGCTGCTGCTCGCGACCGCCACCGCCCACCCATCCGATATCGAGTCCGTCCGGTGGCTGCTCCCCGACGACCTCACCCTGCCGCTGCACGCTGGCCTGTGGCAGTGCCTGACCGCTCTTGCCCGGCGCCGCGAGCCCGTCGACCCCGTCACCATCCTGTGGGAGGCCCAACAGCGCGGCCTGCTGGACGACGGCAGCGACCCGGGCGAGGTGCTCCGCCTGCTGGCCGAACCAGCCGGTTCCGTGGAGCACTGGGGCGAGCGCGCCCTGCAGCGCTCCCTCCTGGCATCCGCCGATCACACCGGCCGACGCATCGAGGCGTACGCCGGCGACCCCGCGAACACCCCGTTCCAACTCGTCGCCGGCGCCCGGCGATCCCTCGCCTGCCTCGGCGCCATCCGCACCCGCTGGCAGCACGCCACCGCAACGGTTCCGCCGCAGCGACCGCGGCCGACGCCCACCACTCGCGCCGGCCCGCCGACCACCACAGCCGCCCACACCGCCCGCGCCGCGCGAGCAACCCGATAGCACCCCGCATACGCCGGTGGCCGGACCCGAAGACCCGGCCACCGGCAGAAGAGACGACACCCCAACGTGACCACCACACTCCCCATAGACGCCCACGTCCACCTCGACACCCACCCCACCCATCCCAGCGCCGTGACCGCCGTCCTGACCGGCACCCAGGCCCACATCGCCCACCTGGGCCTGGAGGCAGCCGACTGGACCGTCGTCGCCGACAACGTCCTGGTCCTGGTCCGCATCGACCACGAGGAGCCCTACTGGGCCCAGGACGCAGCCAAACACCTGACCGCCGGAGGCATCACCGTCGAAATCACCCCTCGGCTCCAGGAGGCCATGGACGAGGAATGGACCTGGGCCAACTACCCGATGCCCTGGTGCACCCGCAGCGAAATCCGCGAGGTCTCCAACGAGGCCCAGAAGATCCACGACGACATCCGCCACGGCCAGCTCCTCATCCACGCCCACGCCCACGACGGCCACACCACCGTCGCGGTCGGCACCTACCTCGGCCGCAACGGCAAATCCGTTTACCTCCACGGCGAGGACCACCTGCGGCAAGTCGCCGATACCTTCGACTCACCCGCTGGGGCCATGCTCGCCTTCGAGAAGGTCCACGGCGCCGAGATGCGCCCCGGCCCGGCGCCCCTCACCGACACCGAACGCGCCGCCGCCGAAACCCGCACCCCACTCGCCCTCACCGCAGCCAAGCCCGAGCCGGCCCGCCCGGAGCCGCAGACCGTTCCGGCCTACCTGGCCGATGCCGGCGACCACGACGCCCTCTTCGACACCTTCCTCGACGCACACGACGAATGGGAGAAGTGGCGGACCTGGACCGACGACACCAGCTACGCGGTCCACGAATCACAGACTCTGCGCATCGAGCGCATCCACGAAGCCGATCCGCGTGAGGCCGCCTGGACCGTGGCCGCATACGAGACGCCCGTCTCCGACCGCATGTGGCACCTCACCGCGACCGGCACCACCCCCGCCCCCGTGCTCCAGGCCCTGGTGCACCACCTCGCCGAAGGCGACGCATGGGACACCGCCATCGGCAGCCCCGTCGACGAGAAGACCGTCACCGCCGCCACCAAACCCCTCACCGACGCCGGATGGAAACACACCGTCGACGGACGCTGGCTCCGCTGGACGAACCCGTCCGGGGACGTCGGTATCCAGTTCGACGCCTTCGCCGCCCAGACGCCGAACAGCACGCTCGCCACCTGGACCATCTGGGCCGGCCCCAGCATCGACCACCCCACCTGGACTGTCACGGCATCCCCCTACGCCCCCAGCGTGCTGCTGGCCGACCTCGCCGAGAACCTCGCCCACGGCACGGGGCCGCGGACGTACACCCCCCTGGAGGTGAAGCACCCCGCGCACCTCGCCACCGCCCCCACAGGACCGCCCCACAGAGCAACAACAGCGCAGTCGAGCCGAACCCGCTGAGGGGGTTTGCCTCGTGCCCAGCCCTCGGTCACTGCGCACAGTTGGCCGGGCATCGGTCATCGAAAACCGACGGGCAGGGGATCGGGCTTCGGGAGCGAGACTATGGTGAGACCGGTGGCGGCGCGACGGCGTCACCGCAGAATGATGGGAGGCAGGAGTTGACAGGTGGCAAACGCTGACCGGCTGCCGTTGCCGCTCAGACCGGACGGGCGGCTTTGGATGACCGTCTCGCCGCAGCGGAGGGTTCTCGGTGTTGTGCACAACATCACGTCAGCCACCCGGCTCCTGGACCTTCTTGCGATCTTCGACGGCGACGAGCGGATTCAGGTTGTCTTCTCCTGCACAGATTCCTCCGCCTTGGACGGAGGTGTATCCGATTTCTTGCTCCGCCGGGGAATGCTGACGATCCCTTGGCAGGTCGCCGTCGCGGAGAATTTCGACCTCGCTCTCGCTACAAATCGAGGCGGGGACTTGCACAAGCTTCGTTTTCCGCTGATTGGCGCACCCCATGGGGCAGGATATAATAAATACTTGAGCCGGGAGCCGGGAGCCGGGAGCCGGGAGCCGGGAGCCGGGAGCCGGGAGCCGGGAGCCGGGAGCCGGGAGCCGGGAGCCGGGAGCCGGGAGCCGGGAGCCGGGAGCCGGGAGCCGGGAGCCGGGAGCCGGGAGCCGGGAGCCGGGAGCCGGGAGCCGGGAGCCGGGAGCCGGGAGCCGGGAGCCGGGAGCCGGGAGCCGGGAGCCGGGAGCCGGGAGCCGGGAGCCGGGAGCCTTCGGGCTCACGGAGGAGTGGCTCCTGCACGATGGGGACGTTGTCCCGTCAGCGATCATCCTGTCCCACAAGGAGCAGCTCGATCGGCTTGCGGTCGGCTGTCCGCAGGCGTTGCCCATGGCTGTTGTGGCCGGCGACCCGTGTATCGACCAACTGCGTGCCAGCCTCCCCTTCCGTGAGAGCTACCGGCAGGCGTTCGGGCTCTTGCCGGGTCAGCGGCTCGTGGTCGTGTCCTCGACCTGGGGAAGCGGTTCGGTGCTCGGCTCACCCCGCGCCGACGTTCTCCGTCGAGTGTTGGCCGAGCTTTCCGCTGAAGAATTCCGCGTACTCGCGGCTGTCCACCCGAATTCCTGGCATGGCCATGGCTCGTGGCAGCTCCACAGCTGGCTGGCTCCGTTTCTAGATTCCGGGCTTCTCCTACCGGTTCCGGAAAGCGACACATGGAAGGCGGCCCTCTGTTCGGCTGATTTTCTTCTGGGAGACCACGGCTCCTTGACCATGTATGGAACTGCATTGGGAATCCCCTGCATTCTCGGCGCCTTCGACGAATCGAAGGTGGCACCGGGATCCCCCATGGCCAGGCTCGGCCGGATACTGCCTCGCCTGTCCGCCGATCGCCCCCTGCTGTGCCAGCTTGCCGCCCTGCACGGGCAGCGGGACGATCCAGAGCTCCAGGCGGTCGGGGAGACCGTCACGTCGGCACCGGGCCGCAGCGCCGAGTTGCTGCGCCGGCTGTTCTACACCTGGCTGCGGCTGGACGAACCCGGCCATCCCGCGTCCGTGTCCGCGATACCCGTTCCGTCGCAGCCCTCCGGGCCGGGCGCCCGCCGGGTTCCTCATGAGGCGCCCATGTTCGTCACCGTTTCCGTGACGGACGACGGCACTGTGGCAGCTGACGGTGAAGTGATCGTCCGCCGCTACCCCGCGGCGCGGCAGCACGGTCATGGCCCGCACATCGCCTCGGCTCATCTGGCCGCCGACCGTGACGACCCGGACCGCCGATGGCCGCGTACCGCCGACGTTCTGCTGGTTCCGAGCGGGCGCACGGCGGCGCGTCCGGAGGAAGACCCGTGGTGCGCCTATGCCGCGGAATCCTCCGGCTGCGGGCTGCTCGCTGCGGAAACGGAGGAGGACGGGTGCCTGGCGCTGCTCCCGGACGGCGGTCGTGTGCGGGTGAGCTGGCTGGAGCGTCCCGCCTGGGCGGCGTTCCCCCTGGCGGCGTCAGCGGTCTACGCCTGGACGGTGCGAGAGCGCACGGTGGGCACGGCCCCTGCCCGCCCGACACGGTCGGAGCGGATCGCCGTGCGCGCCGGCGACCTGCCCGACCCGGGACTGCTCGACCTGGCCTACGTCTGAGCCCACCTCGGCGGCGGCCTGTGCATGCTGGCTCCTACTCCCGCTCTCCGCCCTCCCGCTCCAGGCGGTGTTGTGCCTCACCCTCGTGAATGCTGCCTTCTTCCGCGAAGAGCGCGCGGGCGGACGTCCAGTCCTCGACGGCGGCCTCCCGCTCCCCCAACTGCACGCGAACGTCTCCGCGCAGCAGGAGGGCCTGCGCGGCGTAGTAGGCCGAGCCCACGCCGGTCATGCCGTCCACCGCCAGGTCCAGCGCCTCGACGGCTTCGCGCAGTCGTCCGCAAGCGCGGCGGTTCTCGGCGAGACGCAGCCGGGCCTTGGCCATGTTGAAACGGTCCGGTCCGTCCGGAAGACCCTCGAACTCCTCGACCGCCCGGAGAAGTTCACCTTCCGCGGCGTCGTGGCGCTCGAGCGCCGTGTACGTGCTGCCCAGGTGCAGAGCGAGGAGGGCCTCGCCACGGGGATGGTCGATCCCCTCCAGTGCCGCTTGGGCACGGCTGAACAGATCGATCGCGTGCCCGGGGCGCTTGAGCTTGCGTTCGAGCAGGCCCAGCCCTTCCAGGACGCTGGACTCCGTGCGACGTTCACACTCGGTCCGTCCGGGTACACCGGGGTTCACCAGGCTCAGCGCCTGTTCGAAGTGCTCCCGGGCCAGCCGCGAATCGCCCTCCTCCACGTTCCAGCGCTCAAGATGCGCGAAGCCCACCTCGTAGGACGCACGGGCCACCGCCATCGTGTCACCGGTCTCCAGCGCCGAGGCGAGACCGATCTCGGCCGCCTCGATCCACTGGGTGTCGCGCCCGGTACGGAGGCAGAAAGTCCGGATGGCCTGACTCAGCCGCCACGCCTCCAGATGAAGCCCCGCCTCGGCGGCCAAACGCACCGCGGCGAAGATACCCGCTTCGCGTCGAGCCAGCTCACGCAGAACCTCGGTCTGCCGGCGCTCGTCGGCTGCTGTGTCCGCCGGGAAGGCGTTCATCGGGCTGTAGAGCCAGCGCGTCGACAGCGTCTGCTCACCCCGCTCGGTGATCCGCAGGAAGTGATGGACGATCCGCCGCCGCACCGCCTCGCGTTCACTTTCCGTCTCGTCGCGCTCCGCGACGATCGACGCATGATCGTGGACGAGGATGTGCATCCGGTACGTGTCGAGACCCCTGCGCTCGACCAGACCGCCCGAAATCAAGGCGCTCAGCGCGGTGCGCGCCTCCGACGGCTCCCAGTCCGGTACGAGCGCGAACACGGTGTCCAGCTGGAAATCCTCACACATCAGCAAACCCAGGCGGCGATAGAGCTGCGCCGTCCGCACGGCCATGCGCCCGTAGGCCAGTTCGAGGGCTTCCGGCAGGGGATTCGGATCGTCCACGTCGAGCAGCTCCTGTCGTGCGGCGCGGTCGGCGAGCCGGGCACCGAGGTCCTCTACAACGCCGGGGACGGGCGCCTTCAGATGTCCGGCGATCAGCCGCAGAGCCAGCGGCAGGCCGCCCAGGTGCCGGACAATCGGTTCAAGCTTGGCCGGATCCTCGGTGGTACGGCTCACCTTGACCAGCAGTTCCAGAGCGTGCTCGTCCCGCAGTGCCGGAACCGGGAGCGGAAGGAACTCCAGGAAGGTCGTCAGGTCGTGCGGTGCCTCCTGCCCCGTCATGAGGACGACGCCGTACGGCTGGTCGGTCAGCAGGTCACGCACCTGACGGGTCGTCGTGACATTCTCCAGCAGGAAGACCACCGAACGGTCACGCAGTTCGTGACGCACCCGCCGCGCCTTGGCCGGGACGTCACCCGGACGCTCGTCCCTCGGCACGTCGAGCTCTTCCAGCCAGCGCTCCAGCACCACCGCTGGGTCCACCATCCTCCCACCCTGCATCCCAAGGTCGGCCTGGAGGAACACCCCGAAGAGGACGTCCCGGTGCGAGTGGATCCACTGTCGCGCCGTGCTTCGCTTCCCCACCCCTCGTACACCGCTGAGGAACACGGACGTCAAGGTCCCGGCCGCCCGGCAGGCACGCCAGTGACCGTCCATCTCCCGGAACAGAGCTGTGTGGTTGACGTAGTGGAGAAGAGCCAAGGAAGCCTCGGCGGGCGTCGCCCTCGTCAGAGCCTCTCCGACGAGCTCGCGCACCTCCCGCACGGCGTCGGGACGTTCAGCGAACAGTTCCAGCACACGACTCGACCACTCGTCCGTGATCTCGGACACCGTCTCCTCGTCGCCGGCCTCCCCCGCCTCCAACGCCTGGCGACGAGCTTGCTCCAGTTCGTCTCCAACCGCCGCCTCCTCGGCCCCGTCACGGACGAACAGCGCCACCAATCGGCCCTTGCCCCAGGTCCAGGCGTCCTGCACGGCGTTGCCCACCAGGCTGCTGATCACGATGCTCCCGAGAGCGACGATCTCCGGGTCCACTGCACTCCCCACGAACGAACTGGAACTGTGGTCACTTCACCGTAGGGATCACACGTGCGCGTCCGCAGGCATTCGAACCAACCAGCCACGTGCAGATTCACGCACGACTCCCCGGCCACAACTGTCTGACCGACTGCGCGCGGACCTGCGGTCACCCGCCACCGGCGCGGGCCGCTCTCTGGCATGTCGCAGGGCCCGTTTGCGGCGTCCAACGGGCCCGCCAGGCTAGCTCGCCATGCCGCAAGTGCCCCGAGCCCCGCGTCGTACAGGCGTCCTCGGCATCAACCATTGACTACTCTCTGCTAAGTTTCAGTGGCATTTGGTGATCACTGAGAGGTTCTGTTGGCCGCCCACGCAACATTGCCGGGAGATCCGGCACGGCTGTCCCATCTGAAGCAAGTGTCTCCTGACCTGGCTGACGACTACATGACGCTCGAACTGCTGGCAGCGGGTCTGGCAGGGATCCAGGCCAACCAGCAGAAGGCGCTGTGGAGTTCCGCTCAGCCTTCTGTCGACCCCACAGGCTTTCCCCCGGCATGGAAGGCCGGTGTAACCCGCCTGCTCTGGAGGGCATTGGAGGACGGCTGCCGCGAGGTGACTTCACATGCGGATGTTTTCCGCTGGTGTCGCGTTCCTCTCGGGCAATGGCCCTTGGCTCTGTGTGTCGCTCAGAGCGATTCTGAGCTCCTTCTGATTGAGAACGGTCGGCCGTCGGCCTTTGCCGAACAAGCCGCGCGGCTCCTGCTGTCCAAGGATCCCGAAGCGGAACTGGTCGAGAATCGGTGCTACGAGCTGATGATCGCCGTGGCCGACCGGAACGGGGAAACCGAACAGGAGGTCCAGAACAACTACGTTCAGCTCCGGGGCTTTCTGACGAAGCACGCGGTCGCTTCCGACATCGACCTTCTCGGTCTGCTACGGGCCTTCCCCGCCAAGGACACCAACGGGCAGCCGTGGGTGAAGCACTGGTTCAGTCAGTGCTACCGGGCTCAGCCGGCCAGCGGCGCCGTCGTACTCAGCTTCTGCGACGGCTGCGAGAACCCGGTCTCCGGTCAGCGTGGATGTGGCACGCCGGGCTGCACGGGCGGTCCGGTTGCCCGAACTGTGGACATCATGGCCGAATACTTTGTGCAGAACAGGGCTGTTCGGCGCTTCTTTCACGATCCCGGGCTGGCAGAGCAGCGGATGTTTGCTGCCCTGGAACCGGAATTTCGACAGCGCCTGCGTCCTTGGTGGGGCATGGACGCGGTGGACGTGGCCATCGACTTCGAAGGCACCGGGAAGATGGGAGTCGGTGAGTGGTGGGCCGCCGATGTGAAGGATCACGCCAGCGCCACACTTCTCGGGCGCTCGTTTCGTTGGAACCCACGTGCTGCGTCACAGCGGCGGATCCTCGTCATCGCGCAGCACCGCTTTGAACAGCCCGATTACGTGGATGACCTCACCACTTCGCTGCAAGGGCGCGTACAGGGCATCGAGATCATGAGTGAGAATGCGTTCGTCGCAGCCGCACTGGCGCATGACGGGCGGCGGCGATGAGCCGGGATATTGAAGGCTGGTTCGAAGCGCTGGAAAGCAAGGCGGCGTCGTCAGGCGTGGCCGAGGCCATCAAGCCCTTCTTGTCGGCCCGCGAGTTCTTCCGGGTCGAGCTCGGGCTGTTCTTCCTGTCCGAGTACGCGCCCGGCCAGCCCGCCACCCTGATGCGTAAGTTGCTTGACGGGTACGCCCTGCCGGGTGCCGGCACTGAGACCGTCGTGCGAAACGTGCGTCGCCGCATGGGGCCTACGGCGCGGGGCGGACAGTGGAGGCTGCGTCTCAACGACTACTGCAAAGTGCCTGCTCACCTGCGCTTGTTCGAACTTGACGACGGTGCCGGGACGCGCGTGGTCCACGGCAGCGTTCTTCGTCGCCGCGGAAGTTCCACGCTGCCGGAGCGGGAGCAGGTATACCGGGACGCGATGTCGGTGCCCGTGGCCTACAAGGTGGAAGCGGGTCATGATCCCGCGTCGCCGGGGATGCGGGTGCGACTCAAGCGAGCGGACGGCAGCATCGTCCGGTTCCGGATTCCTGACTGGCTGGAGGAGGCCGCACCCGAGCGTCGCCTGGAACCGAAGACGCACAGAATCAGGCGTCCCTTCCCGCAACTTACGGAGGACGACTTCCACCAGGCGGCCAAGGAGATGGATCAGCTTCTCCGTACAAGCGAGCGATATCGTACGGAGAACTTCACCGGCCGTGTAGAGAGGATGGTCTTTTCTCGCACGGACAGCGAAGCCGGATGCCTGACAAACGGCCTCGGTATCTTCACGATCGACGGACTGGCTCAGGTCGTGGGCCTGATGAACTCGGGGAAGACGACCTTCAACGACGTTCTGGTCAAGATCTGTACCGACCGCGGGCTCAGGGTCGGGTACCTGGTCTCCTCCGTCGGGAACGCACTGGAGAAGGTCCGGTTCTTCCGGAGTCTGGGCATCGACGCAGTTCCGTTGATCGGCCACAGGAACCGTCCCGCGCACGTGGCACGTTACTGGGACGACCTTCTCTACGTACCGGACAACGGTCAAGCACCGCCGCTCCCGGACGGCAACGACGAGGTAGCTGCCTTCGCTACCGACATCTGCCTGCTGGACAGTCTCCTGGAACCTTCCGGTCCCATTGCCGCGCCGCTCTCGGTGGATGAGCGCCCCTGCCGGGACAAGCTCCGCGTCGACACCTCGGGCAAGCGAGCACCGATTGTCGACTGTCCGCTTCTCGCGGTGTGCCCGGTACAGGCAGCTGTACGCCGAATCCCGACGGCACAAGTCTGGGTGGCGACGCCGGCCGCTCTCCTCGCCAGCAGGGCAGAGCCCGCCTCGTACAAGACACAGTGGGTGATTCCTGCCCAGCACGAACTCGACCTCCTCGTGGCCGACGAGGCCGACCAGGTGATGACGCAGTTCGACAAGGCGTTTATGCACCACGAACCGCTGACAAGTCCCGACGGCTGGAGCAGCCGCATTGCGCTGGCCTGGCATGAGGGGCTGGCGCGCACGTGGTACCGGCCGATGGCGGACCGGCAGGGACGGCGTTACCAGCAGTACGCGACCTATCACGCGGAAGCTCTGGCCGGGTTGCTGCCGCTGCTCATGAGGCCGTCGGCCGAGGGGCAGGAGGAGGCCAGGGGCTCGGGCAGTGAGCTCTTGGAAGAGGTGACGGCTGACGGGCCATTCAGCGGGCACACCCTGCTCATGCAGCTGGCACGGGCCTTGCACGGCATCACCAGCCGCGTCGAAGAGCAGCAGCAGTCGCATCTGTGGGAGCGAGCCGAGGAGTACTTCCACACTCACTTCGCCCGGCTTGTCGAAGACCCCTTCGGTTCCCCTCCCGCCGGCCTGAAGCCGCTGCTCGACACGATGACCTCTGGCTACGACACCGAGATGAGCGCCGAGGAAGTAGCCCAGGACTGGCTCACGCACCACATCCCAGAGGACATGCCCGACCCCGGCGATCGCTTGGGCGAGCTCGCGCGAGTCCTCGTCGCGGGCTGCTGGAGTGCCCGCGTCACGACCACCGTGTTCGAGCTTTCCCACATGCAGGAATCGCTCCGCGCGCTTATGGCAGTGGAGGACACGAACAACCTGCTCGCTCACCAGCCAAGGCCAGAACTGCTCGCGGTTGTGCCCGAACAGCCGATGGGCAACATGATGGCCCTCCAGTGGACCCCCAGCCCAAAGGAGGGCAGAGGGTCACTGGACTTGCTGTGGCTTCGCGGGGTCGGACGGTGGCTGCTCTATCACCTGCACGACTTGCTTGCCTGTGAGGGGGTCGAGGGCCCGCACGTGCTGCTGTCCTCGGCGACCAGCTACAACCCGCTCTCCGCCCGGTACCACATCGACGTTCTCCCGACACTGATTCTGCACGAGCCTCCCGACTGTGCCGCTGCCATCCGGGAAAGCAGGTTCTATACCCGCCCACGGCGGCGCCCAGGGCACGAACGCGGCATCTACGTGTCAGGAGCCGGAGGCCGCGGCGCCCGCCAAGCCGCCGTGCGGGCTATGACGGACGCCGTCTGCACCCCCGACCCCGGAGCGGCCTTGTCTCTCCTGGAGCAGGTACTCCAAGGATGCGACCCTGAGCGTCGAAGGGCTCTGTTCGTGGTACTCAGCACCGAGGACGCAGCCACCAGCGCCCATTACATGAACACCCGGACAGCCGTGCGTGCTGTACACGTCGTCCCCGACCGCCGGGCTCCCGGGCTCTACGGTCTCAACCATCGCCGCATCTCTGCCTTCCCCAGGACCGATGCCCAGGTCATGGCGGCTGCCGAAGGCTCTGCCGGCCGCGGTCACAACATGCTCAACGACAGCGGGGTCGCCGCCATCCAGGCCATCTTCTATCTGGCACGCCTCCACCCCCCGCCCACCGACCTCTCCTTCCCTCTCGCAATTCTCAACGCCCAGGCCATGCAGCGTCTTCTGAAGCCGGTGCTGTGCGACACCCCCGGCACCGACGCGGCGGGCGAGATGAGGAAACTGGCGTACGGCGCCCGTGCCACCTGGGGCACGATGATGGGCCGCCCCCTCAACTTCCGGGCGATGAAGGACGACTACCTACGCCACGCCTTCATTGCAGACCAGTCAGCTTCCCTCTACCAGACAACCGGTAGGGGGCTGCGCGGCAATGTGCCCGTCCAGGTCTACCTCCTCGACGCGGCATTCGCCCCGCGCGCGGCAGACCCTCGCGACACCGCCCCGGACACCGAGCGAACCAGCGTGCTCATCGCCTGCCGAGAACTCACACGCCGAATGCTCGCCGATCCAGGGCCGACAGCCGACTCCCACGTGCGCCTCAACCATCAGATCTACACCGCCACGTGGGGTCTGCTGGGACACCTCCTCGACACCATCGACTGGGGATAACAGACATGACCGAAGCCGACAGCACGGCAACGGATTCCGGCAAGAAGAAGCCGCCGCCGCGCTACGACCACATCATCACGCCCGGCTTCGTGGCACGCCGCGGAGCCACACTGCCCATCACCGTACACACGGCGAAATTCCCACCGTCGCTCCTGGCACGGCTTGAACGCGCCTGGAACAGCAACCCGAAAGCGCGCTCCCCGTACCTGCCGACCTACGCCTTGCGCGAGCTGATCGAGCAGGTGGAACCCGCCGTCCTCGCGGTCGAAGGCCGGCTGGGAGACGGTCCTTGGCTCCACGCCATGCGAATGCCCCATAACGAGCTTCCGCTGCAACTAGCCCTCGAATTCTGGATCACTACACACGTCGCGCCCCATCAGAACGACGTCGACTGGCCCACCATGGTGAAACGCGCCCTGCCACTGGAATGGGCGCAGGCAGAGGTCGACCTTCTGGCCCACGGAAACGCAGCAAACGGAACAGCAACCCCGCACAGCAGCACCTTCTCCCTGCTTGCCACCTACATTGCCGGATGCTGGGTGGACGAAAAGCTATCCCTGCCAGGGCACACCGCGAAAGGCTTCTCGGTTCTTGGCCAACTGACCGACCGCGGTGAGCGCAGCATCTACAGCTGGCCACCCCGAGAACTTGACGATGACGGGGCCTACGGCCTCTGGACCCACAGGACAGCACTGCGTGTGGTCTCCATGCCCCACGACGGTCGACTCATCCTCCGAGCCGTTCCCCACATCGCCCGCTTCGGCGGTACCCAGCCTGCGTACATCCCACGCCGCGGCGACACCCCAGCCACGGCCACCATCCTGCTCTACCTGGCCAAGGGCGCACTGCGTGACGTCGAGCGCCCCATGCTCCTCCGCGCACCGGTCACAGTCAGCGGCAAGAAGGAGGACATGCGGTGGCAGTGGCAGCCTGGCATCGCGCGCATCCTGCCCTCCCTCCCAGCCAGCAACCGCTACCCCAACCCCGAGGACGTCCGAACCGACCCCCGCCGCGCCGCCGGCGTCAACCGCAGCGCCGAAGAAGACAAGGAACCCACCGCGCTGCTGCTGCACGCCACCGGCTACACCTACCTCACTCGGACCGATCTCGCTGACGTCCAACCGGAATTCAGCACACACGGCCACCCTGCGGAAAGCGGCCTGCAGCCCATCGACCACCTCACCCTCTTCGAGCACCTGAAGGAACCGCTCGCAAAGCTCAACTTCGACCCGCTCCCCGCCTTGGACAGGACACCCCAACGTCGAGCCCCTCGACTGACCCCGACACGCGAGGACGCCCACTACCACTTCGAACTCTGGCACTGCGCACCGAAGACCTATCAAGCAATCCATCTGGCCCTCACCAAGCTGCTTAATTACCAACACCTTGGTGAACGCAGCACAGAACCTGGCGTTCACGACTATGCCGGGCGCACCAAGATCACACTGGTCCTACGCAATCCCGGGACCCTCGTTTCCGGCCTACCCAAGCCACCGCCACACGCGGACCCAGAATCCCGCAAGGCTCACCGAAAGCAGGAACGGGAGCAGCGAGCTGAAGCACTGCGCAAGGAATTCCCCGAAGCCGACCACATGATCGGCTGCCTCGTGGAGATCGACAAACCAGTCAACTTCGCCATGGCCGGAGAGGACGACCCCAAGCGGTTCCTGAAGGACACCCTGCCGGAGCTGAACCGGCACGTGCAATGCCTGCACCCGGTCACAGCGGCTCCCAAGCCCGACGCCAAGAAGGCGGGGCTGAAGCCCTTCGAGGACAGCGACATCCGCTGCGAGGACGTGCAGCGTGCCGCTTCCTCGGTGAAGGACCTCCTGCGCTCGCTCGGGCATCTGCCCCGCCTGCCCGCACCCCGCAGCGTCAAGGGCCGCTTCGAACTGGCCACCCTGCACGTCGCTCAGGCCGGCTCATGGATCGTCCCATTCGTCCTGCGCATGGATACCGACGGCAACACCACAGCCCAACTCGTGGCGCGTCCTGGCCATCCGCACGAAGCGCCCATCCCCATCGAACACCTGCCCCGAGCTCTAACCTCCGGACGAGGGCGAATGCGGCGCCGCGACAGGGCCCAGCTGAACGACTTCATCACCCAGGCACTCGCAATCGACTCCCGCACAGAGCGACTCTTCCTCGCCCGAGCGCAGACCCTGCGCAACAAGGATGTGTGGCCCTGGCTGCAGAATCCCCACATCACGCCGGACTCGCTCCGGCTCCCTGGCGAAGACTGCGCCCACCCCAACCGCGCCGAAGGCCGCCGCCCGGAAGACCTGCCCGGGCTGCGCATCGTTCGCGTCAACGAGGAGTCCTACGAGATCCCGCTGGCATTCGGCGCCAACTTCAACGACGAGACCGAGGACCCCGCCGACGACTCACCCGACGTGGCCATCGGCGAAGAGACGCCGGCATCCAGTGCAGCCGAGCTGCCGTACGAGGAGTGGGGCAGGTACTCCGGCGTCGTCCCGTGGAACGACCACGCCTTCCTGGCGATCAACCCAAGGCCGGATACGCATCAGCTGCCCAAGACCGTCTCCAAGTATTCGGCAGAGGAGCAGAACGCCACCCGCCACGGAGCCAACCCCACGTCCCTCGAGATCCACGTCTCCTTCAAGCAACCCCATGACCACGCCTCCGACCTGGCCGCGTACGTGAACAACCTGCGCAGATGCCACCTCCACACGGACACCGCGACGCGCATGCCCCTGCTCCTGCACCTCGCCAAGCTCATGGAGGAGTACATCAGCTGAAGCCAGAAGAACGCACACCCGAAACCCCTAAGTACCGACTGGCACGCGGGCCCAGGCCCGGAGATCCATTCAGCAGCGGTGAGTATGGCGGCGGGTCCCCGGCGCACCTGCCCACGCGCGCCAAAGCACTGCGCGCCACGAAGGGGCACCGGCGCGCAACAGCGACTACGTGCTGGTGACCAGCTGCCCAGTCACGGAACCCTGGTGTAGGGGCCGGGGATTACACCTGAGCGCCTCCGAGGGAAGCGGAAATATAGCGGATGATCGCCGGTTAGCCAAACCGGCGATCCCGCGCATCATTGATAGTCCACCGCCACCACCTGCCCCTACGTCGAAAGGCGCCACCCAACGACCAAGCGCGACACGCTCATGGCCACGGTGCCGTCAAGCGATCACGCCGCCGCGTAGCTGGCCCGGAACAGATCCTGCGCACGCTCCACGTCCCTCGGCGTACGGAGCTGCACCTCCAGATCACCCGTCCCGTGGTGGCCGAGCCCGGACACGTCCCGGGTGTAGCCGGGAACGAGGTCGACGTGCTTCGGGTCGACCTTCAGGTAGACCAGAAGCTTGCTCCTCTGAGGCGGACAGACGCAGGCGAAGTTCCGCAGACGCTGATACGCCCGGTACTGCTTGCGCTCGACGCGGTTGACGCCGTCCCCGAGGCCAAGCAGCACCTCATCAACCGCCTCCGCCAGCTCCGCCAGCGCCCCGCCCTGCTCTCGCGCGGGCGGCAGCCCGGCCGCGCTCCGGCGAACCCGCCGCGCGGCCGGCGTCCGCCCGGTGACGGAAGCCACGGTCTCAAGTCCAATCAGGTCCTTGCCGAAGAACCGGTAGCGGACCAGGTCGATGCTGCGCCTGTGCTCGCGTACGGCGTGCCCGTCGTAGCGGGTGAAATCGCCGGCGACACAGATCAGCCGGGGTGCGCTCCACAGCACCTGGGACGCGGCCGATACCCCGAACCGGTCGCGGACCAGGTTCCGGAAGACGTCCTTGTGCGCCATCAGCCACGCCATGTAATACAGGCCCTGATTGATCACGCCGGCCGCGGTGCCGCGCTTGAACTCCACGACCACCGGCGCCCCGTTCTCATCGAGCCCCAGCGAATCGATCCGGCCGCCGTCAGCACAGTCGATGACGTACTCGCTCGCCAGGAACCGCACCCCCAGCATCGTCTCCATGTGCGCCTCGACGAGGCCCTGCACATCCGCCTCGACCTCGGCAAGACGCGGCGCGACCTCCGTAACGCCGCCATTCGTCGTGTGGAACAGCTTCAGACCCGACACCTTCCCCTCCTCGGCTCGAAGATCGAGAACGCAGGAGAGGGGTAGATCTATTTCCGCGCGGGCGCACCGAACAGGTGAGGAGATGTGAGACGGTGACCACCTGGCACAGTCGGGAACCCCTGCATCCCACCCGTCCCAGAGGTGCCCTCGTCCCACATACGTCCCACAAAACCCCTGACAGAGTGTCAGCGAGGAAGAAAGTGGCAGGTCAAAGCACCTGCCGACGAGATGCGCCAAGCGCCTTCTAAGCACCTGACCTATTCGCGTCCGCCCAACCCATGCACGACAGCAGCCCGAACTATTGCGTTGTGTGCCGCAAGGAAAACGAGCGCAACGATCGACCTGTGCCGGTTCGAAAGACTAGCTCGCGGAGACAGCACCCATTACGAGACACCCGACAACTTCCAGCGCGCTCCTACTGGAATCCGGACGGCTCGAGACCATCAAGAGCTTTACCTCCTCCCTTGACCGACCTCGGCAAATTCCCTGATCCTGCACGCGTTCTTCTCCTCGACAGGCTCGAATTCGCCGACGACATTTGGTAGTCGGCATTCAGCGCGACGCACGCTCAACGGCTACGGGCGCCAACATCACCGACCACCGGAGCTGACGCCAACCTCAGCGCCACCGCCCTCGGAACCGTAGACGCCCTATTCCCCCTGCCCTCCAGCTCCCCTTATCCTCACGTCCACGCCAGGGAGGGGGGCCAGTGGCTACGGAGGCGACGAGTTGGCAGAAGGAGCAAGTGAGTCGGGCCTACGTCCACGTACTTGCTACACAGGGGGGCTACACCATCTGCGACTGGAACGTCGACAAGGACGGCGTAGACATGACCCTCCGTATGCGCGGGTTGATGGTCGACGTCCAGCTCAAGTGCACGCAGAGCCCTCGCGTCGTCCGAGGCGGCTACAGTTTCGACCTCGACATCGAGACATACGACAAGCTCCGTGACCCAGACCGCTCTGCACCCGGCCACCTCGCCTTACTGATCGTGCCACCGGACGTAGGCCGATGGGTCACGCACCACCCCGAATCGATAGTCCTGGCCTGCCACGGTTACTGGACGTCCCTGCACGGCGCAGGCAGGGCACGCAGCAAGGGCACCACCGCGATCAGCCTCCCCGAGCACCAGCCCCTGACCGCAAAATCGATAGGGGCCATGTTCGACACGGCGCGTCAGCTGCTCAACCCCCTTGGCCCGGAGGTGAACTGACATGGTGCACCCAGAGCCGGACTTCGGTCCCGAGGAGATCCGCAGCTACCTCAAAGTCACCGGGTGGGCCCCGGTCTCCGGTGGTGCCGTTGCCGAACTGTGGCGCCTGCCGGGTCCCGCGGACGAGGTCGTCCTGGTCCCCATGAAGCCGGGTGCCCCGGACTTCACCAAGCGCGCCCATATCCTGCTCGGAGACCTGGCCCGCGTCGAGTCACGCGACGTCCGCACGGTCCAAGACGCGGTCGCCACCGTGTTCAACGACGTCACCGACCTCCAAGCCTCCCACCCCACCCTCAGCGACGGATCCATCCCCCTAGAGTCCGGCTACGAACTCTTCATCTCCGCGAAGCGCCTGCGTGTGGCCTCCGCCGCCGCGACGATTCGCCGACAAGGCCACTTCCGCAACTTCCCGACGCGGGCGAGGGAACAGGCCCGGGAGGTCCGCCTCGGGCAGACCCGGCGTGGCTCGTACATCGTGCCCATCATCAGCCAGGCCCGCGCTCCTGAGGACGTGTACTCCCCCGGCCAGGACCGGATCGACGTAGGTGTGGAGGAGACCCTCTTCGACCGACGCGTCACCGCCACCATGTCCCGCGCCTTGGGCGTTCTTGAGGAAATGGCCGGCGCCGAGCGGGAACCCACCCCCAGCGAGATCACCGACTCGGTAGGTGAAGGCGTCTCGTACGAACTCTGCCAGGCTCTCAGCAAGGTGGTGAGCGCGGACGCGATCGGAACCCTCGCCGTCACCTTCAACTGGTCCCGCGTGGCCGCCCCACCCCCGGGAACACCACCACTCGTCGAGTTCAACCAGGCAGCGATCGACGTCGTAGACCGCGTATCCGCGCAACTCAAGACACGGATCTACACGAGTCGGCACCTGATCTACGGCATCGTCACCGACCTCAGCCGCCACCCCGACGACGAAACCGGGCGGGTAGGCGTCCAGACCCTGATCAACCGCCGCGTCAGAACCGTGTGGATGGACCTGCGCGACACCGACTACCACGCAGCGGTCCACTGCCACGACACCGGCGTCCCCGTCCGCGTCCAGGGCTCCCTCACCAGCCCGCCGGGCGGTCAGGCCACCATGGAAGTGGACGACTTCGGCCCCGACCCCTCACTGATGGCCACCTCCTTGGACACAGCGACGGACACCGAAACGCCACAGCGACGGGACGGGTGAGGGCACCGATCTGATCGAGGGCGGGAACCGGCAGGACGGCGGCTCTCGGATGTCACCGGCCACCACGGCGTTCGGGTGCATGAGGACTCCAGCCCTTCAGATACGGCTGGAGCTCATCCAACGTCGGATCACGCGGAGTCGGCATACCCGGAGGATGCAGCAGGGGGTTGATGCACCGCACATACTCGCGTGCCCACACCAGCCAACCTCGGGCCAATTCCAGGGCCTGCTCATCCACGTCCTCGTCCGGCTCGGCAAGACGACGTTCCAACGCATCGCAGTACTCACCGAGTACGACAGCCTCCCGCCAGCGCCCGGCTTCCTCACGCAGCACCTCGGCGAACTGCTCTCGGACGGCCTGCTCCTTCGCTTCCTCCATGGCAGCACGCCAGCGAACCTCACGCTCCTCTCTCGCACGTTCCTCCCGCTCTCTGCGCTGGGCGTCCTCCACCGCTCGCGCCTCGATCTCGCCGAGAACCAGCCCCAGAGATTGTTCAAGGGTCCGGCTTTTGCGGTCCCGCCAGCGGCCGGGTCTGTCGGCCAACCCGTGGGCGACCTCCACGACGAGACGCGCGGACCGCTCCGGATCCGCGCTCTCGGGAAACTCCTGCCTGATGGTGACCGGATACGCGAAGCCGCCGACCACGACGCCCATCCCGCCCTCGCGCGAGCGGTAAGACAACTCGATCTTCCGTACCTCGTACCCTCGCCGCGCCGCCTCGGCGGCCAACCCTTGCAGCATCAGAAGCGACCTGCGGCGTAGCACAGACGGCATCACCAGCCGCCCCTCATCGTCCTTAAGGCCAGCTACAACCGGATGAAGGGACCCCAGCCGCGTGGGGACCCGAACGGCCGGCGCGTCCGCCTCTGGCCTCTGGCTCCGGGCATTGGGATGCGGGCCCTCCGCGAGGAAGAACTCCAGCCCAGCCAGGCCGTACGGCACCTTCTCGATGCGCTTCCCCTCCGGCTCCATGCCATGCCGCTTCGCATAGTTGACCGCCCGTCGCCATTCCGCGATCTCCTCATCATCGGCATGGGCGAAGCGGACGTGTCCTTCAGCGAGGAGTCGTTCGACCAACTCGCGAGCTTTCGCCCGCCGTGCGCGGGCGACGGGACGCTCACCGTACGACGCCGAAGACTCGACGGGCACCGACGACCCACCATGTTCGGCAGGCACCGCGTCGTCGGGATAGCGGCCATGACGAAGGTAGAACCGGCCTGCCTCCGTGATCTCCGCACGGGCAGCACCGCCGCCCTTGTCCACTGTCAGAAGCCCACGGTCACGCAGGGCATACGCCGAGCGCCAATCGCCCGGCGCCCATGCTCCGGGTTCCTCACCGGCCGCGAGCCGCTCAAGAAGCGCACGCTGCCGTTCATTCGGAGTAGGCCGTCGTTCCACGGCCGCCAGCCCACACCGCGCAAGCACGCCCTGTATAGACCCGAAAGAGCGGCTCCCTGCCGTGGGAGTCCCCCTCGGACTGCTCTGGGACTTCCGGCTGCATCGCCGAGAGCGTCACCAGCCCTCAACACCCCATCAGCAGTCACCCCATCGACAGGGCCTGACGTGCCCAAAAGCCGCCTGACGCCCCATCAGGACGAGCGTCACGAGCGTCATTTCAGCGTCAAGATATCGCCCGTAACGCCCACACCGCACATAACGCGCACCCGGAAAACCGCAGGTCAGGAACCCTTCGCGGCCGGTTCAAGGATCGCGACGCACTCCACATGATGCGCCATTGGGAACATGTCCGGATGCCACCGATAAAGAAATGTTCGGGTCAGAGGCCCTTTCCCGGCTGCCGGGAGGGCTTACCCAGGGTCGGAACGTCACGACCTCACCCTCATCTGCACCATCTTTCGACCGGGTTCCCGCCGCCTCAGCCGTCGTCTGGCGTTCGACGCCCTGGGGTGGAGTAGCGACGGTGGGCAAGGGAACGTCCAGGCTCTCCCCGGCTTCCAGGACAGCCGCTACTACGCGGGCACGGGACTCTGCCGGGGACGCTCGTGTTCGAACGGAAGTTATGGCCAGGGTTTACAGCTGTCCGTTGCCCAAAGGGCCAGGGCCTCTCCGGTCAGCGGGGAGTGACACCGGAGAGGCCCTGGCGAATCGGGAGGGGGCATTACCCCCCGGAGGGAGCTGTCAGATTTGGAGCCAGATCGCGTGATCCGGTTGCAGCAGTCGATCCGTCATCGGGACGCCGGCCAGCAGGGTCGGGGTATGTTCGGGCAGCCGGTACGGCTCGTCCTAGAGGTTGACCACGCACAGGAAACCGGGGTCGCGGCGGAAGGGGAGGACACCGACGGGGGCGTCGACCGCGCGAGGGACAGCGCTATAGGCGACAACCACCAGGTCCGGCTCCAGCTCGAACTGATGGTCCGGGGCCTCCAGTTTGGTCCGCCGCTGACACCCCACCGCTTACATATGGGTGCCGCCGTCTATGCGGATCTCCGTGCCGGTGATGAACGCGCCGTCCACCGAGCCGAGCATGGCGACGACGCCCGCGACCGTCTCCGGACCGGCGAAGCCCTCGCCGATGGCCGGAAGCAGCTTCATCATGACTTCGTAGTTCGCGTCGTCGGGCAGGCCCGGGCCGACGTTCTCCTTGCTGGTGCCGCTCGCGTCGGTCATCCCGGAGGAGATCGAGCCCGGCGCGACGGCGGTGAAGCGGATGCCCTGCTTGCTGTACTCGGCGGCGAGCGCGTGGGTCATGGCCTGGATGCCGCCCTTGCTGGCGGCGTAGGCAGCCATGTAGGGGTGCGCGAAGCTCGCCGAGGTGGAGCTGAAGTTGACCACGGCCGGGCTCTCGCCCTGGAGCAGCGCCGGGATCGTCTCGCGGATCATCAGGAAGGTGCCGGTCAGGTTGACCGCGATGACCTGGTTGAACTGTTCCAGGCTGGTCTCGTGGGTGTGCGAGGAGCGCAGAATGCCGGCCGCGTTGACCAGCACGTCCAGGCTGCCGCCGAGGGCGGCGAGGGCCGCCGCGACGGCCTCGCGGACGGAAGTCTCGTCGGCGATGTTCACCTGGACGGTGTGCAGACGTGCCTGGGTACCGGTGTCGGCAGCGAGCTTACGGGTGGCGGTCAGGCCGGCCGTGTCGACGTCGGCGGCGACGACGTGGCCGCCCTCGGCGAGCATGCGCAGGACGGTGGCCTGGCCGATGCCGGAGCCTGCTCCGGTGATCAGGACACGGCGGTCGTCGTAGCGGTTCATAGGAGTGCTCCAGTTTGTGGCGAGTGAGTCTGGTGGTCGGTCGGCTGGTGGAGGTATGGCGTGGCCTTGCGTCGGCTGCCTGCGCGAACGCGTTTGGCGTGCTGCCGGGTGGGCCGCGCGTGGTGGAACGTCAGGAGCCGACGATGTCGTGGGCAGGTTCGGTCACGAAGGTGACGGCACCGCCGATGAGCCGGGTGCTCTCAGGCTGGGCGGAGTCGAAGGCGGGCCGGCCAGGCTCGCCCGACTTCGGGAACTGACCCCCGGCGGTGGCGAGTTCCTCGCAGGTCGCCTGCTCGCGAGTCACGTCTGTTTCTCTTGCGACGGAGACGGAGCCCACGCGGGCGAAGCCGAGATCGTTCAGCGTGCTTCGAGGGTGAGGTGCGAGACGCCGTGCAGGCGCGACGTCGCGGTGAAGTGGACGCTCCCGGTTTGACCCGTGGATCGCAGGACGGCGAGAGCACGACCGCGGTACGCGCGCTGAGTGGGATCGGCGAACGGACGGGTGGGGTCAGGTCTGGCGCTGCCGTACCCGACGAGTTCGGCCGGGCCCTCGACCTTGAGCTCGATGTCGTCGTCCGCGAGCATCTCCACCGTGCCGGCGCTGTCGACGATCTCGACCTCGATGAACGCGAGGTCGTCGCCGTCGGCCCGCAGGCGAGCCCGGTCCGTGGTCAGACGGACCTGGAGGTCCTCCCCCGCCGAGCGGAGAACCGTCCGGGACACCTCGCGCCCTCCTCGGTGGCCGACCGCGACGAGCTCGCCGGCGGCGTACGTGGTGGTGAACCGAGCGGTGTAGCGACGTCGCCTCCCGGCCCTGCGGCGGCCGGCGGAACGCCCGTTGACGAACAGCTCCACCTCGTCGTCCGCGGAGTAGACCTCGATCTCGGCCTTGCGGCCCGCGCACCCGCGCCAGGCCCAGCTCTCGACAGCGTCGGTGCTGCGCCACGCGACCCGTGCGACCGGCTGTCCCGCCTGGTCGAGGGGCCGCACACCGATCGCCGGCCCGGGGTGCGTTCCCCATGCCACCTGCCCGAGGCGCAGCGAGAAGTCCGGTTGCCCGGTCAGGTCGATGACGCCGGGCCCGGCGATGAGGTAGGGATACGGCTTGACCAGTCCGGTCCTGCGTCCGGGCGCCCACACTCCGACCCCCGACTCCCCGAGGTACTCCCAGCCGACCCAGATGAAGTCGCCGATGACGGACGGGTATTGCGTGACGAGGTCCCACGCACGGGCGATGTCTCCCGGCAGGGTCTCGCTGCCGACGATCACGCGGTCGGGGTACGCCTTCACGTCGTGCTTGTACCGCGCCAGCCCGTAGTTGTAGCCGGCGATGTCCACCTCGGCGAACGCGTCGCGTGTCGCACGGTCGGCGATGGGGAGCCGCGAGACGACGTCCATCATGCGCCCGATCTGGTTGACCATGCGATTGGCTTCCGTGCTGCCGGGCCCCTGTTTGTTGTGCTGAGCCCCCTCCGGCGTGTCGGAAGCACCCGAGTACGGGGACCTGTTCATCGACGACAGGACGTTGAGGAAGATGTTGAGGGCCACCGTGACCGGCCGGTCCGGGTCTGCCGCCTTGACGTACGCGGTGATCTCACGGGTGAGCGCGACGCCGTCGGGGTGCGCGGTCTCGGGGATCTCGTTGCCGATCGAGTAGATGACGACGGAGGGCCGGTTTCGATCCTTCTCGATCATGCGGTCGGCATCCTCGCGCCAGGTGTCCAGGAACCGGTGCGAGAAGTCGTGCGTGGATTTGGACTGGATCCAGTAGTCGGCGAGTTCGTCCATCACGTACATGCCCAGCTCGTCACACGCGTCGAGCAGGTGACGTGACATCGGATGGTGAGCCGACCGGACGGCGTTGAAGCCGTTCTCCTTGAGGATCCGGATGCGCCGGAACTCGGCGGCCCGGTGGGTGGCGGCTCCCAGGACGCCGTTGTCGTGGTGGATGCACGCGCCGCGCAGGTTGACCTGCTGCTTGTTGATCCGCAGGCCGTGGCGGGCGTCGACGTGCACCGTGCGCAGCCCCACGAGCTCGCGACGGGTGTCGACGACGGCACCGTCGTGCTCGACCGTCGTGACGAGCCGGTAGCGGAACGGGTCCTCGGCGGACCACAGGCGAACCGCGGGCACGTGCAGGTGCGCGATCCCGTCGTCGCCCGCCACGGCCTGCGCCACGGCCCCCGCGTCGGAGTGCAGTACGGTGCGGACGTGCACGGGCCTGTCGCTGTCGTTCACGACTGCGGTCCGGACCTCGACGACCGCGTCAGCGCCGAGGAGCGTCGTACGCACGCCGACACCGTCGTCCTCCAGACGCACCCGACTGCGAATCCGCAGGGACACCGACCGGTACAGGCCCGAGCCGGGGTACCAGCGGCCTGCGGGCTGTGCGCTGTTGTCGACGTCGACGGCGATCTCGTTCTCGTCGTCCCAGTTCAGGACGTCGTCGATACGGAAGCCGAACTCGGTGTACCCGCTGCGCACCGTTCCGACCCGGTGGCCGTTCACGGTCACGACCGACTCGCCCTGGATGCCGTCGAAGCGGAGCTGGACCTCTCGACCGCGGTACGCGGGGTCGGCGTACCAGTGCGTGCGATAGGTGTACCGGCCACCCGGGAACCATCCGGTGTCGGACCTGCCGGAGGCGTCGGACGAGCGGGGCTCGGTGATCATCGCGTCGTGCGGGAGGCGTACGGCGGCCTCTTCGGCACTGCCCGGGCGACTCATGGTCCAGTCACGAAGATCGACGCGGTCTGCGTCGAGCTGCACGTCGGTCCCGGTCATCGGGTCACCTCCAGGGTGGTGGTGAGCTGGGCGGTGGAGCTGCCGCCGACCCAGAGGTCGAGGACGGTGGCGTCGAGCTGGTACGTGCGGGTCGCGGCGCTCCAGTAGCGGAGCTGGTCGGGGCCGAGCTCGAAGCTCACGGTGGTGGTGGTGCCTGCGGGGACCGGGACTCGCTCGAAGCCCTTGAGCTCCCGCACGGGCCGCGACGACGACCCGTAGCGCTGGTGGACGTACAGCTGCACGACCTCGTCGGCGTCGCGCTCGGAAGTGTTGGTGACGTCGACCGACACGGTTGCGGTGCCGCGGCCGCCGGTCATGGACGTCCGGTCGGTCCGGAGGTTCGTGTACGCGAACGTGGCGTAGGACAGGCCGTGGCCGAACGGGTACAGGGGCGCCCCGTCCTCCTGGAAGTACCGGGCGTCCTGGTCCTGCGGGGCGAAGGTCCGGTAGTGGGAATACACGAGCGGCACCTGACCGACGTGACGGGGCCATGTGAAGGGCAGGCGGCCGGCGGGCGATACGTCACCCACCAGCACGGAGGCGACCGCTTCTCCGCCACGTGTCCCCGGGTACCACGCCTGCACGATGGCGGGGACGTGCTCGTCCGCCCACCGCAGGTCCAGTGGACGGCCCGACAGCACGACCAGGACCACGGGCGTGCCGGTCGCGGCGACGCGCTGCAGTTGCTCGAGCTGACGGCCGGGGAGGTCGAGCGTGGAGGTCGACGCCTTCTCGCCGATCTGGTTCTGCGGCTGGCCGACGACCACGATCGCGACGTCGGCGTCCCGGGCGGCGGCGACGGCGCGCTCGATCTCGGCGTCCTCGTTCAGGTCGGGCGGGGTCGGGACGACCGTCGGGTCCAGGACGTCGAACGGTGACGGGTGCAGCCGCTCGGGGGCACCGACCCCGGCCGCATACTCGACTCGGATGCCGTCCCCGAGCCGGGCACGCAGCCCGTCGAGGATCGTGACCGCCTCGGAGGTGTCGTGGTCGAGCACCCAAGGTCCGAGCGTGTCGCGCCGGGAGTCGGCGAGCCGGCCGATGACGGCGACGCCGGTGAGCTGCTCGGGCCGCAGAGGCAGCGTGGCCGCGTCGTTCTTGAGGAGGACGAGGGTGCGCTCGGCCGCATCCCGGGCGGCATCACGATGCGCCGAGGCGTTCAGGACCGCGGGTGCCGCGTCCTCGTCGGTGTAGGGGTTCTCGAACAGGCCGAGGCGGAACTTCACCGCGAGCACCCGCGACACGGCGGTGTCCAGCGTTTCCTCGGCGACCAGCCCGTCGCGTACCGCTTGCGGGAGGTGGTCGAACGCCGGGGTGAAGGTGCACATCTCCATGTCGAGGCCCGCGTTCAGCGCCCGCACGGCGGCGTCCTGTTGGTCCTTCGCGAAGTGCTGTGTCTGAAGCGACTGCACGGCGTTGGCGTCCGAGACGATCCAGCCGTCGAAGTGCAGTTCGTCGCGCAGCAGGTCGCTCAGCAGCCACCGGTTCGCGGAGGCCGGCACGCCGTTGAGGTCCATGTAGGCGCTCATGACGTTGGCGGCGCCCGCTTCGATCGCGGCTCGGAAGGGCGGCAGGTAGACGTTGCGCAGCTCGGCGTCGGAGATGTCGGCGTCGTCGTAGTCGCGCCCGCCGCGAGCGGCGCCGTACCCCAGGAAGTGCTTCGCGCCGGCGAGGACGCTCTCGGCTCCGAGGTCGCCCTGGAACCCGCGGACCTGCGCCGCGGCCATGGCCGCGGCGAGCACCGGGTCCTCCCCGGCCCCCTCGATCATGCGGCCCCAGCGAGGGTCGCGGGCTATGTCGATCATGGGTGCGAACGTCCAGCGGATCCCCGCCGCGCGCGCCTCGCGGGCCGCGACGACCTGCGCCGCCTCGGCGGCGTCCGGGTCCCAGCTCGCGGCCATCGCGATCGGCACGGGAAAGACCGTACGCAGCCCGTGGATCACGTCGTTGCCGAACAGCAGCGGGATGCCCAGCCGGGTGTCCTCGACGGCGCGGCGCTGTAGCCGGTTGCCCAGGGCGGGGTCCTTGACGAACAACAGCGACCCGGCGCCGCCGCGGGAGACGGTGTCCTCGACGTCGTGGGGCTGCTGGACGAAGGCACGGTGTTCGGGCGGCAGGGACTCGATGTCGAAGTCGTCGGGGATCGGCTCGCCGGTGCCCATGTAGAAGAACTGGGTGAGTTGTCCGGCCTTCTCCTCCAGGGTCATTTGGGCCAGCAGATCTGCCACTCGATCCTCGACGGGCAGACCGGCGTCGCGGTAGCGCGCCTCGCCCTGCGTTCTCCGGGTGCCGGCGTCGTTCGGGATCGTGTCGGGGGTGGTTGTCATGGGGGGTCTCCTTCGTTGTTCTAAGCGCGGCGTCCGCAAGGAGCGACCGCAGGGTCTGGGGCCCATGTGCGGTAGCCGGGCCCGTTCAGGTGAAGGTCGTCGTGGGTGTACTGGCTGCGCAGGCCACCGCGGTGGGCGGCGAGGACCGGCCACAGGTCGACGTATCGGGCGTCGTCCTGGTCGGTGATCCGGTGCGCTGCGGCGTTGAGCTCGCGCCCCCTTCGCAGCTCTGCGCGGGCGCCGGGCAAGCGGCGTGGTGGGACGTCAGGTGTCATGGATCCAGTAGCCGGCGATGTCGTGGGCAGGTTCGGTCACGAAGGTGACGGCACCGCCGATGAGCCGGGTGCTCTCGGGCTGGGCGGAGTCGAAGGCGGGCCAGCCGGGCTCGCCCGTTGCCAGGAACTGGCTCCAGGCGGTGGTGAGTTCCTCGCTGATCGCTTGATTGCCCGGGGTGTCGATGTCCAGCGCTGTCAGTTTGTCGCCCAGGTAGATCAGCTCCGCCCCGTGGAAGGCGCTGCTGCCCGGACCGAACGGCTCGGCGGAGATCAGGTATGTGTGGACGCGACCGCCCGCCGCGGTCTGGGCCCGTGCCAGACGGGCCGACGGCACGCGGTAGATCGCGTCGCTGAGGAAGCGGGTGCGCAGCTCCAGGAGTTCGTCCGTGGGCCCGCCGAGGTGGTCGGTGGCCGGTAGACCGCGCGCACGGTAGGCGTCCAACAGTCCGTGGGGGTCGTCGAGTTCTGCCCGGCGCATCTCGGCGATGAGGGCTGCCTCGTCGGTGGGGCGGAACGAGTCGGCGCCGAAGGAGGCGTACATGCGTGCCTCGTCGTCGTTGGCGCCGATGAGCAGCGGAATGTTCTTCGCCGCCCCTGCCAGGACCGCCTGGTGTGGGTGGTCCGGAAGTACCCGGCCGTCGTGGACGATGCCCCAACCGTGTCCGTCCGGAAGGTGGCGCAGGCCGATGTCCGAGGGGATGACGGCGCTCTGCGCGTCGAGGATCCGATCGAGTGGGACGTCGGTCAGACCTTCGAAGTCCCTGACGCCGACGGCGGCGAGCAGATCCCGGGTCACCGCAGATGCGGCCTCGCGGCGGTAGACGCGACCAGTGCTGCCACTGTGCAAAATCGCCTTGTGGAAGCTGCCCGCAGCGGCGGGAAGGCTGAGCAGGGCGCCGATGCTGAATGCCCCGGCCGAGTTCCCGGCGACCGTGACGTTGTCGGGATCACCGCCGAAGGCGGCGATATTGTCCCGGACCCAGCGGAGTCCGGCCGCCTGGTCCTGGAGCCCGAGGTTGGCGCTGTCGGCGAACCGCTCACTGCCCGGCCCTGTGGGAAACAGCCATCCCAGCGCCCCTACCCGGTAGTTGACGGCTACGACCACGGCGCCGGTCAGCCGGGACAGCGCAGCGCCGTCGAAGGCCGGGGGTGACGCGGAGCCGGTCTCGAAGCCGCCGCCGTAGATCCAGACGAGTACGGGGCGTCGGCTGACCAGCTCGGGAGTCCACAGGTTCAGGTAGAGGCAGTCCTCGGCTGACGGGCCGGTGTGCGCGCCGAGCGCCATGGCGATGGCGAGCGCACGCGGATCGAGCGCGGCGAGGCTTCCTTGAGTGGAGGGATCCATCAGGGGACTTCGCTGTGCCGGGGCCGCGGGGAAGGCGATGCTGTCGCGGACGCCAGTCCAGGCGGCGACGGGCGCGGGCGGACGCAGTCGCCGTGGGCCGATGGGCGCAGCGGCGAAGGGGATACCGGCGAAGATTCCGCCTGTATCGCCCCATCGAGTTCCTCGCACTGACCCGTGGCTCGTGCGGACCATCGGGAACAGAGCGGACTCACTCATGTGTCACACCTCCGCCTGTTCCTGGGAGGTCTCCATAAGGGCGAGGATCGCCGGGTCGTCCGTCAGGGCTGAACCGTCCACGCAGCGGCCCGCGTCCACGCGGCGGATGAACTCTGCGGTGCGGTCGAGGGCTTCGATCGCTTCGGGCAGCAGGGAGCCGAAGACGGGCCAGGCGTGGTGCATGTGCGGCCAGAGTTCCAGCACTGTCTCCACGCCGCAGACGGCGGCACGTGCGGCCAGGGCGATCGAGTCGTCACGCAGCAGCTCGGAGCCTGAGGCCAGGATCATCAGCGGGGGCAGACCGGTGAGGTCGGCGAGTGCGGGGCAGGCTTGCGGATCCTCGGGGCTGTGTCCGGCGAGGTAGTCGGCGGCCATCTGCGGGCCGAGCCAGGGGGTGATCATGGCATCGGTGGCGGCGTTCGCGGCCCAACTCCCTGATGCCAGGTTTTCCACGCGCAGGTCGAACACGCCGGACCAGAGCACTCCGGCCATGGGTGCACCGTCGCCTGCGTCGCGGCGGCGCAGCGAAAGCGAGGCGGCAAGACCAGCTCCCGCCGACTCGCCGACCACGACGATCCGGGCCGCCGGATAGGTGGCCCGGACGGCTTCGTAGGCGTGTTCGCAGTCGTCGAGCCCGGCCGGGAACGGGTGTTCAGGTGCGAGTCGGTACTCGGGCACGACGGTTCGGGTGTTCAGCCGCAACGCCAGGAGCCCGGCAGCGGCCCGCGCCTGCGCAGCGGTGCCCGTGCGGAAGCCGCCGCCGTGGATGTGGAGGATGACCAGGTCCTCGCGCGGCTCTGGCGGGCTGAAAAGCAGCGCGCCCGTCAGGCCGGGGAACGCGTCCTCGACCACACCGTCCGGTACCGGGATCGTCGCCGCGAAGCGGACGGCGTTCTCGCGCTCCTGGGCGAGCGTGGGTCGCGTGGCGGCCCGACCGGCTGTGACCAGTCCGGAAAGCCACTCGTGGGTCTTGCTGGGCATGGGGCCCCCAAGTCATCGGAGAGAGGGGAGTGCAGGGGAGCGGAAAGCGACCCCTGCCTGCAAGCGATCTGCCCGCTGATTCATCAGTTCTCGCTCGCTCCAGCGGCGTTGAAAGCGGCGTACTGCTCCTCAAGATCGAGGAGGAACTCGGGGCCGCCCGGCACCATGGCGGCCGCGTCGCGGATCGTCGTCTCGCCGGACTCGGTGTCGGACTGATCGATGTACGCCGCAGCCTCGGGGAAAAAGCGGATCAGGGTGTCCGTGAAGATCTTCATGGCCCCCGGACGGTCCATCAGCTCGCCGAGCGTGGTGTCCAGGGTGATGGGGCCGCTGGGCCGATCTGGTGCCGGCAGGTGGACGGTCCAGGTGTGATGACCAGCGGTGACGTCGAACGGCGCGCCTGCCGGGCCCGGCAGGTCCACCTGTGCGGTGGCGTTGGGCGGGACGAGCGCGGTGACGTGGAGCTCCTCGCCGTCCAGACGCCAGGCGATCTCCGCGCGGCCGTACGGGGTGAGCAGCGCCGCCTGCGCGCGGTCCAGCCCGCCGCCGGGGCGCGGGGCCAGGCGCAGTTTCCGGTAGCCGGGCTCGGCGGGGGCCAGGCCGGCGACGGTGCGGTGCAGCCAGTCGGCGACGGCGCCGAGCGCGTAGTGGTTGAACGAGGTCATGCCGCTGGGGTTGACCTTGCCGTCGGGCAGCAGACTGTCCCACCGCTCCCAGATGGTGGTCGCACCCTGAGTGACGGGATGGAGCCAGGACGGCTGCTCGGTCTGCAGCAGCAGCCGGTAGGCCGCGTCCAGGTGACCGGTCTCGGCGAGGGCGTCGCAGATCAGCGGCGTGCCGACGAAACCGGTGCCGATCTTGTAGCCGCCGGCGCGGACCAGGCCGGCCAGCCGCTTGCCGGCGTGCGCGCGCTGCGCCTGGTCGGGCAGCAGCGCGAACTCGAGCGCCAGCGCATAGGCGGTCGGAGCGTCCGACATCATCCGACCCGCGCCGGTGACGTACTCGGAGGCGAACGCCTGCCGGACCTCGGCGGCGAGAGCGCCGTAGCGGACGGCGTCCGCCTCGCGGCCGAGCAATCGCGCCGCCTGGGCGACGATCTCGGCGGAGCGGGCGAAGTAGGCGGTGGCGACGATCTCGCCGGGAGTACGCGCCTGATCCGGGCGCCCCGGCGGGGCGTTCGGGTCCAGCCAGTCGCCGAACTGGAAGCCGCTGTCCCACAGGCGCGACTCCCCGGCCAGCGAGGCGACGTGGTCGACCCAGCCGCGCATGCTCTCGAACTGGGCCGCGAGCACGCCGAGGTCGCCGTAGGCATGGTGGAGGACCCAGGGCACGATGGTGGCGGCGTCGCCCCATGCGGCGGTCGGGGTGTCGGCGCCGTCGACACACTTCGGCACCACGAACGGGACCCCGCCGTTCTCACCCTGGTCGGCGGCGAGGTCGGCGAGCCAGGAGGTGAGGAAGCCGGCGCTGTCGTACAGGTAGGTGGCGGTGGGGGCGAAGACCTGGATGTCGCCGGTCCAGCCGAGGCGCTCGTCGCGCTGCGGGCAGTCGGTCGGGACGTCGAGGAAGTTGCCGCGCATGCCCCAGACCACGTTCTGGTGCAGCTGGTTGAGCAGCTCGTCGGAGCTTTCGAAGGTGCCGGTGCGTTCCAGATCGGAGTGGATCACCACGGCACGCAGGTCTTCGGGGTTCAGTTCGCCCGGCCAGCCGGTGATCTCGGCGTAGCGGAAGCCGTGGAAGGTGAACCGCGGTTCGAAGGTCTCCGGACCGCCGCCGCGCAGGATGTAGCGGTCGGTGGCCTGCGCGGTGCGCAGCGGTGCGGTGGCGAGCTCGCCGTCCTCCAGTACCTCGGCGTGGCGCAGGACGATCTCCTGCCCGGCCTCACCGGTCACCGTGAGCCGCAGGCGGCCGACGAGGTTCTGGCCGAAGTCGACGATCGTCATGCCCGAAGGTGAGGTCGTGACGGCGGTCGGTGCCAGCTCCTCGATCCGGCGGACCGGCGGGCCGACGGGGGCGACGAGCGTCGCCGGGTCGCGTTCCTCGACGCGCACGCCCCGCCAGCCGGTGGGCTCGACGCGGGCGTCGTGGGTCTCGCCGTCGTAGAGGCTGCTGCGGCGGATCGGGCCCTGGGCGGCCTGCCAGCGGCCGTCCGCGTCGGTGGTCACGGTGTCGGTGCTGCCGTCGGTGTAGCGGATCTCCAGCTGGGCCAGCCAGGCCAGCCGGTCGCCGTAGACGGCGCGCTTGTCGCCGGTGAAGCCGAGGCGGCCGCGGTACCAGCCGTCCGCGAGAAGAGCGGTCAGGTTGTTCTCGCCGACCTGCAGGAGGGCTGTCACGTCATAGGTCTGGTAGCGCAGGCGCTTGCCGTACGTGGTCCAGCCGGGGGCGAGGACGTGGTCGCCGACCGGGGAGCCGTTCAGTTCCGCCTCGTAGACGCCGTGTGCGGTCGTATAGAGGCGGGCGGCTGCGACGCCGGGGCGGATCGTGAAGCCGCGGCGCAGGTGGGTGGCCGGCTGGTCCTGCTGCGCGTCCTCGTCCCAGTCGGCGCTCACGAAGCGGGCCTGCCAGTCGTCGGGGTGCAGCAGCCCGGTCTCGGCGAACGCAGGTTCGCTCCAGCCCGACCAGGCCCCGTCCGTGCCCCGGACACGCACCCGCACGCCCACGCGCTCTCGCGAACCGAGGGCGTCGAAAGGCCAGACGACCAGGACCGACGCGTCGCTATCGGCCTCGGCCGTGGCGACGACGTCGCCCTCTGCGGCCAGGCGCTGGATCTCGTAGGCCGCCTGCCGCCATCCGGGCAGTTCGGTCCGGGTGGTCCACGACAGGCGGGGGCGAGCTTCGCCGATGCCGAGCGGCTCGCGGTGGTGCTCGAACCGGATGCGCGCGACCGCAGGGGTGGGGAATAGGGCTTCAGGCACGGCGTCTGTTCCTTGCTGTCGGGGCTGTGCGCGGGCGTCGTACGCCTGTTGCGGCGATCACGATGACGACTGGGGAATGGAACGTTTCAATCCCCGGTGGTGGCTCTCGGCACACCGGTGAGATTCCTTGGCGGCAACCCTAGCGCCGAATCCCAAACAGAGCTAGGTTTCTGCTCCGTTAACCCAGCGCAACGCGCCATGACCGTCCCAGATTCCCGCCCCCTCCGGGATTCAGGGGTGGGGCGTCGGCCGACTGAATGGGTTCAACGCCCTACTGTTGCTCCGTCGACCGGAGCCCATCCATCGAGAGGGCACACCGCCGTGACATCCTCACTCACCCCCGCCGCGCCTGCGGCCGAAGCCGAAGCCAGCAACCCCGTCCGCGGCGCGCGCTTCGCGCTCATCGCGCTCGCACTGCTGTGGCCCACCCAGCTGCTCACCCTCGTCGGCATGCTGACGGGCAACGCGCAGGCGTCCGTGGCCATCCACTTCCAGACCACCCACATCGCCTGGTTCATCCTGTCCACGGCGCTTGTCTCCACCCTGCTGACACCGTTCGTGATCAAGGCCGCCGACCTCTATGGCAAGCGCCAGGTGATGATCGCCATCACCCTGATCGGCTTGGTCGGCGACATCATCGCCGCCTCCGCGGGCAACTACTCCATGATGCTGATCGGCCGCAGCATCGCCGGCTTCTACGGGCCGATCGGCGCCCTCACCTACGCCACCATCCGCGAGGTCCTCCCGCCGAAGCAGGCCGCCACGGCCAGCAGCATCGTCGGCAGTGGTGTCGCCTTCGTCGCCATCGGCGGCCCGTTCCTGACCGGCTGGGTCCTGGACGACTACGGCTTCCGCGGGGTCCTGTGGTCCATCGTCGCGGCCACCGCCATCGGCCTGCTGCTGATCCTTTTCGCCGTGCCGAAGACCCACTACCGCGACCCCTCCGCCCGGATGGACTGGATCGGCGGCCTGCTGCTCGGCGGCGGACTGACCGCGCTCACCTACGGCATCGGCCAGGGGACGGACTGGGGCTGGACCTCCGCCGGCACGCTCGGCTGCGTCATCGGCGGCCTGGTTGCCGTCGCCCTGTTCGTGGTCTCCCAGAAGCGCATTGCCCAGCCCCTTGTCCACCTGGCCATGCTGGGCCGTCGCAAAGTGTGGACCGTCATACTGGCCTCCGCTCTCACCGGCGGCGCACTCTTCGGCACCGGCATCATCGCCTCGCTGCTGGTGCTCTACCCGAAGATCCCGACCATCTCGGACGGCCTCGGCATGACCGCCACCCACGCGGCGGTGATCGGCCTGCCGGCGAGCTTCCTGATCCTCGCGCTCGGCTTCGGCACGGGGACGCTGCTGCGGAAGGTCGACGCGCGCCTCCCGCTGATCCTCGGCGGCCTGATCTCCACCGTGGGCTACCTGGCTCAGGCGGCCTACCACTACACCAACGCCGAGCTCATCTGGTGGGGCAACCTCTTCGCGATCGGCTTCGGCATGATCGTCGCGGTGATCCCGATCCTGATCATGCGGGCGGTCTCACCGGAGGAGCAGGCCATCGCCAGCGGCATTCAATGGATGTCGATCGGCGTCGTCACCACCCTGGTCACCACGCTCACGTACGTGATCCTGGCCCAGGACGGCAAGGTGCTCCAGGGCACCCAGTTCTACCTGGACCAGGGCTACAAGAACGCCTTCTACTTCGCCGCAGGCGTGGTGTTCCTCGGCACGCTCGCGGGCCTGCTGATCCCGAGCCTCAAGCCCGAAGCGGACACGGCCTGACCGCCAACGGGGGCGTGATGTCCCACGCCCGACATCACGCCCCCGGCGGCCGGCAGAGGCGGTTGAAGGCGTCGATCGCGGCCACCATGTCGATGCCCTGGTCCAGCAGCCACTGCTGCTGCAGACCGTCGGACACGGCGACCAGAAGCTGCGCCAGCCGGTCTGCAGGGATATCGGTGCGCACGCTCCCGTCGGCCTGACCCTGGCGCAGCCCGTCCTCGACGGTCTCGCGCAGGCGGGTGTAACGGTCGGCGAAGAAACCGTGCGCAGGATGCTCCGGATCGGTCGCATCGGCCGACAGGTTCACGAACAGGCTGACCAGGCCCGGCGTGCGGGTGTTGTGCTCCGCAGTTCGGGCCATCGCATCACCCGAGCTGACTGCCGTGCTGGTGTGCTCCGCCGCGTCCGCGGTGTCGCGCTCGGCGAGGACTGCCGTCAGCAGCTCCTCCCGGGATCCGAAGTAGTGCAGCACCCCGGCCTGCGACATGCCGACCCGGTCGGCGATCTCCCGCAGCGACGACCCCCGGTCCCCGTGCTCGGCGAACACCTCCAGCGCGGCGCGCATGATCTGCGCCCGGCGCTCAAGTCCCTTGCGGTACGGCCCTCTCGGCCTGCGTGCGGTGGTCACGGTCGGACCGTACCGCGCCTGGGGCTTTCCATGAAAACCGAATGGCGTTAGCCGTTTGCTGTCCGCCCTCAACTCCGAGAGCTCGCACTCGACGTTTCACGCCTGAGACGTTCTGCGACTATGCGGGTTCGCGCACTTCGGCGGCGTCCCAGGTTCTCCCAGCGCCCGACCCCAAGGTCGTGATCTGTTCCTGTTGCCACAACTCCTACTGGCGCTGTGGGCACAGGACCCTGAGAAGGTGCAGGTCAGGACACCGGTGTCGTGATCTCACGTTTGAGGATCTTGCCGCTCGGTCCCATCGGCAGGGCATCCGCCAGCCAAACGCGGCGCGGGTACTTGTAGGCGGCCACCCGCTCGCGGACGAACTCCTGGAGTTCCTCGACCGTCGCGTCAGCTCCCGGGCGCAGGACGACCGCTGCCGCCACCTCCTCGCCGAGGTGCTCGTCGGGCAGGCCGACGACGGCGGCGAGGGCGACGGCGGGGTGCTCATGCAGGACTTCCTCGATCTCTCGCGGGTAGACGTTGTAGCCGCCGCGGATGATGAGGTCCTTCTTGCGGTCGACGATGTACAGGTAGCCGTCCTCGTCCTGCCTGGCCAGGTCCCCCGTGCGCAGCCAGCCGTCAGGGACGGCAGCGGCGGTCTCCTCCGGGCGGTTCCAGTAGCCCTTCATCAGGTTCGGTCCGCGCACCGCCAGTTCCCCGACCTCGCCCGGCGCCACGTCCAAACCGGTGTCGTCGAGCAGGCGCACCTCGACGTCTCGGACGGGGGTGCCGATGGATCCGGCCTTGCGCGGGCGGTCGGGGTGGTTGAAGGAGACGACCGGGCTGGTCTCGGACATGCCGAAGCCCTCCAGCACCATGCAGCCGAAGCGCCGTTCGAAGCTGTGCAGGATCTCCACCGGCAGGGACGCGCCGCCCGAGATGCACATGCGCAGCGTGGACACGTCGGCCTCATCGGCGCCCGGGTGCTGAAGCAGCGCCGCGTACATGGTGGGCACGCCCTCGAAGATGGTGGCCCGGTCGCGGGCGACGGCGTCGAACACTGTCTGCGGATCGAAGCGGGGAACGAGGATGAGCGAGGCGCCGCTGAACACGGCGGTGTTCATCGCGCAGGTCTGCCCGAAGATGTGGAACAGCGGCAGGCAGCCGACAATGACGTCCTCGGCGGTGAGCTGCTCCACGTCTACGGCGCTGACCTCGGTGTTGTGGCGCAGCCCGCCGTGGGTGAGCGCGGCGCCCTTGGGTCGTCCGGTGGTGCCGGAGGTGTAGAGCAGCACAGCGATGTCGTCGCCGGCCGCGGCGGCGACCTCGTACCGCGGCTCCTGCCGTGCGAGCAGTCCGGCGAAGGCCGTGGGCTCGACGGAACTGTGCCGCACACCGGCGGTGGCCGCTCCCTCGGCGCCCTGGCCGGGTGCCGCGTGCCACTCGAAGAGCAGCACGGCACCGGAGTCTCGCAGGTGGTAGTCGATCTCGCGGGACTTGAGCAGCGGGTTCATCGGCACCACGATCCCGCCGGCGCGCAGGATGCCGTAGTACAGGACGACGAACTCGGGAACGTTCGGCAGCATCAGTGCGACGCGGTCGCCGAAGCGCAGGCCCTCAGCACGCAGCAGCGCGGCGGCCTGTGCGCTGAGGCGGTCCAGTTCGGCATAGGTGGTGGTCGCCGTGCCCAGCCGCAGCGCCGGGTTCTCGGGCTGCCGACGTGCCGTCTCCGCCAGGAATTCCGCCAGATTGGCCATGATGCCTCCTTGCACGCATGCTCCGTGGCGCCGGCGAAGTTCGCCTCCGACGCTCACGGAATGGTGACGTTCGCGATGACGGCCGTCCATGGCGGCGCGGACATCCGGCCCCCGCCGGGATTGTTCCGGAGCACAAACAGGGCGTCGTACGCTGCGAGGATGGATCTGTCAGGTGTGGGTGCCGCCCTGCGCGGGCGTTCTCCCGAACTGGGTGAGCGGATGGCTCAGCGCATTCGCGCGGAGGTCGAGTCCTACGCGGACGACTCGCTCACCCCCTTTGCCTCGCTGCGGGATTCCTGCGAGAGCAACGCCGACCTGGTGCTCCGGCATTTCGCCTCCGGTGCGGAGCCGGACGTGCGGCCGGCGCAGGAGACCGGGCGTCTGCGCGCCGAGCAGGGCGTGCCCCTGGCCGACACGCTGCACGCCTACCGGGTCGGCTTCGAGTACCTCTGGGCGCAGATGGTCGAGGAGGCCCGCAGGCATCCGGAGGTCACGGACGCGGATCTGGTGGCCGGGTCGTCGCGGATCTGGGCGCTGTTCGGCCGCTACGCCGAGGCGGTCGCGGCCGCCTACCGGGAGGCCAGCGCGGAGTTGGCGCTGCGTCGCGAGGCGCGCCGTTCGGCGCTGGTCGAGGCCCTGTTCACGGGCGCGCTCGCGGACCGTACGACGCTGCGGGAGGCGGCCCGGCAACTCAGCCTGCCCGAGCGGGGCCCGTACGCGGTCGTCGCCGCGTCCGTGCCGGACCCGGGCCAGGAGCCGCTGCCCGGCATCGAGGCGGCGCTGCGCCAGGCCCATGTGCCCTCCGCCTGGCGGCTGCTGCCCGACCAGCAGATCGGGCTGGTCTCCCTCCTGCACAGGGACGCGGAGACAGTGAGCCTGTCGGCGCTGCGCCGAAGCCGCGCCCGGGTAGGGGTCAGTCCACGCTTCGACTCGCTGCGGGACACTCCGCAGGCTCTGCGGTTCGCCCGGCTGGCGCTGGCCGGGCTGCCGGGCGGGGGGCCCGGGGTGGCGCGATTCGACGACAGCCCGCTCTCCATGCTGGTCGCCGCGGCGCCCGCGGAGGCGACCCGCCTGGTGGAGGTCGTCCTCAGGCCGGTCCTGGACCTGCCGGCAGCTGAGCGGGCGAGGCTGCTGGAGACCCTTGGGCACTGGTTCGCCGCGGGGGGCGTCGCCGCCGAGGCGGCCGACCTGCTCTTCGTCCACCCCAACACCGTGCGCTACCGGCTGCGCCGCGTCGAGAAGCTGACGGGCCGCTCGCTCTCCGAACCCAGGACCCTCGCCGACCTGGGCGCCGCTCTGCACGCGCTGCGGCTCCTGCCAAGGTGAGCGGGCAGCCGAGCGCGCCGTCGGATTTCCGCACCACCCCGTACGGGCGGGGCGACCTGAACCACAAGCACTCCCCGGGCCGTCAGCCGGCTACGTCGTTTCGCGCTCTACGACGGTGAGGATGTCGCCCGCGCCAGGCCCACTCGGCGCTGCCGGGGCCGCAACGCCGGCCATCGAGAGAATACGTGCGGTGAGATTGCCGGCTGCCACGGTGAGGTCCATCCCGATGGTGGTCAGAGCCGGTACGGCGAGCGAACTCACCGGGAGGTCGTCGACGCCGATGAGCGCCAGGTCGTCCGGTACGGCGATGTGCTGTGTACGGCAACTGGCCAGGACGGCGAGGGCGATCAGATCGTTGAATGCGGCGACCGCGGTGACGGGGGTGGCGCCTTGCGTCCACTCCGCGACGGCGTCCCGGGCACTGGCACGCGAATAGCGCATGCTGACAACTCGCGGCGATGGCAGGCCCAGGTCGCTGCAGGCCCGGGTGGCTCCCTGCAGGCGGGGCAGGCAGAAAGGGCGCTCACGGGGGTCGTCCAGCGCGGCGTAGCCGATGTGCCGGTGCCCGCGTGCCGCGAGGTGCTCGATCTGCAGGCGTCCGACATCTTCCTGGCTCAGCCCGGTCAGGCCGGCACCGTCCGGTGTGAACACACCGTCGAGCAGAGGGATTTCAGCTCGAAGCAGTGACCGCGCATCAGCGGGCGGCAGGCCACCGAACGCGACGACCACCGCCGGCTGGACGTGCTGCCACAGCTCGGCGAGCGGCGTGGCCGTGCCGGCGTGGTGCAGATACACGCAGGTGTACCCGGCCTCGCCCAGTGATCGGCCGAGGGCCAGTTTGAACTGCTCCATGGCCTCGGCGACCGGGAGATCCGGAACCACGCAGAGCACGACGTTGCTCCGGCCCTTGCGCAGCGCACGGCCCGCTCCCGACGGTACGTAGCCGAGACGCTCAGCCGTCTCCAGCACGCGACGGCGGGTCTCCGCGGAGAGACCGTGCTCGTCCCTCCCGTTGAGCACGAAGCTCACGGTGGTTTGTGAGACCCCGGCCTCTCGCGCCACGTCCTTGCTGGTGACCCTCGGCAATGCCCCTCCCGAACTCTTGCCACGCCTTCCGGCACAGGCTACGGTACGGCGATCAGCGATCTAATACGTATTAGATCGCTTCGGTAGCCGCAATGGCCTGTAGGGGACGCCCCGCACCCGCTTTGCCCGAGCCGCCCACCCCGGTCGAACACCGTCCCCATGCGCGCCGACGGGGTGGAATCACATGAAGAGAGATCTGTCATGGACGACACGATCCCCGTCAGCACCGACACGACGCCCGCCCGCGTCACCTCCGCAGCCGATCCGGTCCGCCTGCCCCGCCTGCTCGCATTCGTGTTCCCGGGCACCACCGCGATGTACGCCCTGTTCAACGCCATCGGGGTGATCCTCCTCCCCGCACAGGTAGCGCGACTCGCGCCCGACTCCAAGGTCGGCGTCCTGGCGCTGCTGACAACGCTGGCCGCCGTGGCCTCGATGATCGCCCTTCCCACTGGAGGAGCGCTGTCGGACCGCACGCGGTCCCGGTTCGGGCGACGCGCCCCCTGGCTGATGGTGATGGCCTGCGCCTCCGCGCCACTGACGATCGCCATGGGCCTGAGTAACTCGCTGGTCGTCATCGCGATCCTGCTCACGGTCCTGTGGTTCACCATGAACTTCTACGGAGGGGCGATCTCAGCGATCCTGCCCGACCGCGTGCCCGTGGCCCGCCGTGGCGTCGCCTCCGCGGTCATCGGTCTGGGCACGCCGGTGGGCATCCTCTTCGGCGTCAACCTGGCCAGCCGAGTTAGCCAGGTCTGGGCGTACACGGCTCTCGCGCTGGTGCTGCTCGTCACGACGCTCGCACTCGTGGCCGGTGCGCGCGAACCGTCCTCGCTCGACCTGGTCACGGAAAGACCCAAGGACCGAGGCAACGCGACCGCGGCTGTCCGGGCGTTCTTCCGCGCATTCACCCACCGTGACTTCGCCCTGGCCTTCGCCAGTCGGTTCGGCCTGTTCCTGTCCTACTTCACGGTCTCCGGGTACCTCTTCTTCACCGTGCAGGACTATGTCGGGGCGAACAACGTCCCTGGCGGCAACGTCGCCGTCGCGGTGAGCACCCTCTCGACGGTGTCGTTCGGCACCTGGATCGCCGTCGCCACGCTCTGCGGCTGGCTCGCCGACAAGCTCGACCGGCGCAAGCTGTTCATCGCGATCAGCGCCCTCGGCCTGGGCCTGTCCCAGGTCATCCCGATCGTCAGCCACAGCTGGGCCGCGATGCTCGCCTACTCCGCGGTCTCGGGCGCTTCGCTGGGCACGTACTTCGCGGTCGACCTCGCCGTCATGTCGCTGGTCCTGCCGGACAAGGAGAACGAAGGGCGCGACTTCGCCATCCTCAACGTCGCCACCGGCCTGCCCCAACTCGCGGCCCCCGCCATCGCCGGCTCGCTCATCGGACTCGGCGGCTACGGCTCCCTGTTCCTCGTCAGCGGCGCGTGCGCCTTGGTCGCCGGTGCGCTGGCCATGTGCATCCGCTCGATCCGATAGCCCGTACGGAGCCCTCCATGACCCTGGTCACCACACCCACCGGGGTGTCGCTCAACTACGACACCTTCGGCGATCCCGACGCCCCTCCACTGCTGCTGATCCAGGGCCTCGGGGCCCACATGCTCGGCTGGCACGCCGACTTCTGCCGGTTGATCGCCGATGCGGGTTTCCACGTCGTGCGCTTCGACAACCGGGACGTCGGCCTCTCGCAGAAGTTCCCGCAGGGCGGCTACACCCTGGCCGACATGGCGAACGACGCCGCGAGTCTCCTCACCGCGCTCGAAATCCCCGCGGCGCACATCGTGGGCCAGTCGATGGGCGGCATGATCGCCCAGCAGCTCACCCTCGACCACCCCACGCAGGTGCTGAGCCTCGCTCTGATCTACACGGCGCCCAACGCGGGCTTCCTCGTCGGACGCGACCTGGTCGACGAGCGCACCCAGCGCCCCCGGGCCCGCGACCAAGACGAGGCGATCGCTCTGTACCTCGACAACGAAGCTGCGTGCGCCTCACCGGGATATCCCCAGGACATCGACTGGCTGCGCGAACTCGGCGGCCAGACGTACCGCCGGGACTACGACCCGGACGGCATCGTGCGGCAGATGGAGGCACTCGACAACTCCCCCGACCGTGCGCCCCACCTGCACCGCATCACGGTCCCCACCACGATCGTGCACGGCGACGGCGACCAGTTGATCGATTCCGGCGCGTCCCAGGCCATGCACGAGCTGATCCCGGATTCGACGCTGACCATCCACCACGGGATGGGCCACGAACTTCCCCGCCCACTGTGGCCGCAGATCGTCACCCAGATCCGGGACAACACCGCACGAGGGAGGGCGTGACATGGCCCAGGGAACAGGCATGTCACGGACACGGCCCGCAGCAGAGCGGGTAGTGCTGATGCTCGCTGCAGTACTCGCCCTGCTCGTCGGCGTAGCAGCGCCAAGCCCGGCCTCGGCGGCTGACAGTCCGTTCTGCGTGCCCCGGACCACACCGCCCGAGGTGGGACTGACCCTGGTTTCGGTCGAGCGCATCGACGCCCGCACTCGGATGTACGCGTTCCGCTCGAAGGCGGTCGGCGACGCCATGCCCGACGGGCTCGTCCGGGTGCGCGTCATCCTGCCCCCCGACTACGCCCGGTCGCCAGGCAAGCGCTACCCGGTCATGCTGCACCTGCACGGCACCAACAACTCACCCAGCACCTTCCCCGCCAACGAGGTGGAGCAGGTACTGGGCGACAACGACGTGATCTTCGTCGAGCCCGACGGAGGCCCTGCCGGCTTCTACGCCGACTGGTACGGCACCCCCGTCACCGGCCGCGATCTCTTCAACGGACCCGTGCCGTTCCCGCCCCCGGCATGGGAGACCTTCCACATCCGCGAGTTGCTCCCATGGCTGGACAAGACCTTCCGCACCACAGGCCGACGCGCCATCACCGGTACCTCGATGGGCGGCTTCGGTGCGATGGCGTACCCCGCCCGCAACCCGGGGGCCTTCGTCGCCGCCGCCTCCTTCTCCGGCGCCGTGGACCTCGACACGCTGTACCCCATCGCTCCCGTCTTGATCTCCGTGGCCTGGGACCCGTGCATCTTCGGCGACCGAACCCTGCAGGCCGACAACTGGAAAGCTCACAACCCGGTCGACCGGGCTGCCGAACTGCGCGGAGTGTCCCTGTTCGTCGCCAGCGGCAACGGGCTGCCCGGCCGCTACGACGACCCCGTAAGCGCCATCACGGGAGCTCCCCTGGAGATCCTCGTGCACCAGAGCGCCGAGAACTTCGTCGCCGCACTCGACCGGGCCCAAGTCCCCGTCACCACCTGGTTCTACGGCAACGGCACTCATGGGCCGCGGTCCTACGTCTACGACGATCTGCGCCGCTTTCTGCCCCAGGCGATGAGCGCCCTCAACCGCAAGTAGACGGTGCGAGAAGGCGGACCCACCTGGAGCGAGTACTGCTGACCGGTGGGCCGAGGCCGTGCACGAACTGATCGCGGATTCGAAGCGGGACAACACCACACGAGGAAGTGCGTGAAATGACAGCAGTACAGGTGGAAGGCCGCGTGGACAGCGGATTCGAACCGGTCGCGGATGCCTTCGCCGACAATTTCCGTCGGCGCGGCGACACAGCGGCCTCCTGCGTGGTGTACGCCCAGGGAGCCCCGGTCGTGGACATCTGGCCTGGTCAGACCGCCCGGGGCGCCTGGACGCCCGACACCCGCACCGTCATGTTCTCGGTGAGCAAGGGAGTCACCACCCACTGTCTGCTGATGGCCGCCGAGCGCGGACTGATCGAACTCGACGCCCCGGTGGCGAAGTACTGGCCGGAGTTCGCCGAGAAAGGCAAGGAGACGACGACAGTACGGCAACTCCTCACGCACCAGGCCAGGCTCGGTCGCGCCCGAGGCGGATGTGACGCTGGAGAACCTGCGCGCCTGGAAGTCCGTGGCGGACGCGCTGGCCCAGTACGCCCGTAACGAGGGCACTTGCGCGGTGCCTGGCACCGGGCACGGGTTGCGACCGTGCACACACACCATCCACCACCAGACCGGCGCGGTCTCCCGCGTGCTCCTGCCAACCCCCCTCACTGGGCATGTCCGGACCGGCCTCGCCGATTCGATGGAGTCGTGAACGCGAAACAGCACATCTGCGCGCCGAGGCGCGGGTATTCCCAAGCACACCATCGGCCGCATGCCGAGCAATGCACTTCAAGCGAAGCCTGGCCAACCTGGCAGCCTGCGCACTCAGCGACTGGAGACCCTGCTCCGCGGGCGGCTCAAGGCACTGCAGTGCCCGCACAGCATTCTCAGCGGATTCCTCGCCGGGACGGCCTCGCTCCCAACAGACCGAACTGACCCCAACTCGCAGTCAATGTCCGTTGATTGCCTTCTCACTCCTGGACACTGGGCGCATCACATGACTGTCCTGACAGCGGCGCGATCGGCACTGTTCACCAACCTCCTGCACGACATGCGGCGCATCACCGGCGTGGACGCGGTCATGGGCTCGCTGGTGGCGTCCGATGCGGACCACTTCGTCATAGACCAGCTGGTCGGCGTCACCACCGGAGGTCTGCACAACCTGCGCGTCGCCATCGGTACGGGACTGGGCGGTAAAGCGATGGCCCTGCACAGACCGATGCAGGTGCCGGACTACTGCCGCGCGGGCGGCATCAGCCACGAGTACGACCCGGCCGTTCGCCGGGAGCAGATCCGTGCCGCGTTCGCCGTCCCGATCCGGGTTCCGGTCCCCGGCGGTCTCCGAGGCGTGGTCTACGGAGGACGACGCCACGAGTACGTCTTCGGCGACCGCATCTTCGGTGACGTCGCGGTACTGGTACGCGCCCTGGAGCGGGAGCTTGCCGAAGATCTGGAGCTCGACCGCCGATTGGAACGCCTACGGGTGGCGGCCGGGGGCAGCGTTTCGGCCGCGAGCACGGAGATGAGCGTGGCCGAGCGCCGTAGGCTCGTCGACGTCTGTTCCGAACTCGTGCACATAGCGTCAGGGATGCCCGACAGCCCTGAGCGCCGGCAGATCAAGGCTCTCGTACGCCGCCTGGCCGGTCGGACGGCGGAACCGTTCACGGCAGAGAAGACGGCCCGTGCAGCGCTCACGGAGCGTGAACGGGAGATCCTGACCAAGGTCGCCACCGGTGCGACGAACCGCGAGGTCGCCGCCGCACTCAGTATCAGCGCCGAGACCGTGAAGTCGAGCCTCACCTCCAGCATGCGCAAGTTCGGCGTGCGCAACCGTGTCGCTCTCGTGGCAGCGGCACATGCGCAAGGCTGCCTGCGCTGAGGAGACGGCAGCGCAGAACACCCGCACCCCCCGAACGGGGGGCTTACGCCTCGCCAGGACGAGGTCGCACCGCACCTCACCCATACTGACAATCCGATGGTGCGCGCCATTTCCCCCCTTTCCTCACATCTGACAGGACCGCCGGTCATGCGCAACGACCTCGAAGAACCAGGCTCCGAAATGCCCCCGGCATCACCCGGCATACCCGCTCCGCCGCCCGACCCGTCGGACGGTGGCGCGGGCACCGGCTCACGTCCCGTGCGCATCATCCTGCTGGCGGTGGCCGTTCTCCTCGGCCTGCTGGTCCTGGTGAACCAACTGCTGGCCGTACTGCCCGTCGGGTGGCTCTCCCCGGTGCTGCATGTCAGGCTGCTGCAGGCGGTCGTGCTTGTCACAGGCGGCGTGCGCGACACAGTCGGCATCTGGAACATCGTCCTCGCGGCTCTCGCTCTGGCCGCGGCCGTGTACGCCCTGCGCAAGAGCGGTGCCCGCAGGCGTACGGCCCGCACCTTCGTGGCCGTGGCCGGTGTGGGCCTGGCGCTGGCCCTGTTCACCACCACGGTCCAGGTCTTTGCCGTACACGGAGCCACCGGCAAGTGGATCCCCTTCGCGCCGACCACCTTCACCGCGGAGCTCGGGCGGGGACCCGACAGGACCGTCACCTACGCCACGCTCGACGGCGAGAGGATGGAGGCGGACCTGTACCTGCCCGACAACGCTTCCGCCGCTTCGGCCACCCCTCTCGTCGTCAGCATCCACGGCGGCGGCTTCGTACAGGGCAGCCGAGGCCGCACCCCCTATACGAGCTGGCTGGCCGACCACGGGTACGCGGTACTGGACGTCGACTACCGTCTGTCCACCGCGAGCGAACACCGCTGGAACACCGAGGACGCCGACGCCGCCTGCGCCATGACCTGGGCCACGGCTCACGCCGACGAATACCACTGGGACCTGAACCGGGTCGCCACCCTCGGTGGCTCAGCGGGCGGCAACCTGGCCATCAACGTCGCCTACAAGATCAACGCGGGCACCATGAAACCCTCCTGCGGCACCGCCGCCGAACTGCCCCGCGTGAAAGCCACCATCGCCTCGTTCCCCGCCGTCGACCTCACGGCCGGAGAGTCCGACAGCGCGCTGGGGCACCAGGTCGGCCAGTGGCACATAGGCGGCACCCCCGCCCAGCATCCGGACCGCTACCAGGCCGTTGACTCCGCGACCCACATCACCGAGAACGCCCCGCCCACGCTGATCGTCCAGGGCGGCGCCGACCACCTCGTCTTCGCGGAGCACACGAAGGCGTTCGCGGACAAGCTCACCGCCGCCGGCATCACCCACCGGTACGTCCAGTTGCCCTTCATGGAACACGGCTACGACGGCAGCGTCGCCAACATCGGCATGCAGACCACCCGTGCCCTGGCGCTGCCCTGGCTGCGGGACCACCTCGGCGACTGACGGCGGGAGGTTGCGGCTCCGAGGCCGGACACAACCCTCCTGGTCCGGGGCCGACGTCGTACGCCTGATGCGCCGCGAGCAGCCGAGGGAAGTCCAACCCCTCTGCTACTCACACACCCGTACGTGACGATCTGAAGAAAGCCAGGCGCGGTTCGGCGACGAAGTCCGGGCCACGATGAGCTGTTCCTGGAGGTCTTCGAGACCCTCAGCACGGTGGCGGTCCGCTGAGTCGCCTTGTCATCTCCCGAGGAGCGGCGCCAAGTCTTCGGCCGTTGCAAGCAAGCTCCAGTCCGAGCTCTGTCACGAGCGATGGGAGATCGAGTCGGCGTTCTACTCGCTCCGGCAAACCTTGCAATGTGGTCTGGTGCTGCGCTCCCAGGACGCAACCGGGATCCAGCAGGAGCTCTGGGCTCACCTGACCGTCTACCAGGCGCTGCGCCGGGCGATGGTCGAGGCCGTCGAGACGCTCCCTGGCACCGATCCAGACCGCACGTCTTTCACCATCGCCCTGGAGACCGCCAAGGACCAACTCATCGCCGCGGCCGATGCGCTGCCCGAGGCCGGGCCGGGGCACATCGCATCGGCCCTGCTGCACGATCTGCTCCCGCCCCGCCGGGCCCGCGTCAACCCACGTCGCGTCAAGGTCCGATCTCCCGCTATGCCGCGCCGCCTGACCAGGCACAAGTTCTGGGTACCTCCAGGATCACCAGCATCAAAGTCACCGTGCACTCGTCCGCCAACCCGGGCGCCGACGGGCGAAGCGACCGCACGCTGCAACTTTTGCGCACCGCCCCTCTCAGCACCTGGCGCGCATGTGAAATCGCTAGCCTCGAACCCGACTGGATCGCACCCGACCTTCAACACCCCGTCGGCCCCACCCAGTTGACAACCGCGGAGCCGCTCCAACTCCGTGGTCTTGGAGTGCTTCCTCGGGGCGGCCATGGTCGATTTTCCTCTCATGAGAACCATCTGACCCTCTGTCACCATCCTCCGCATCCCGAGGGAACCTCACGGTGGGAACCGAAGAAGCTCCGCCTGGGCCTGTTCTCCGCGGCCACTGGCTCCGCTTCACCGCCCGATGGCGCTGGACCGGCGTCATCACCCACGCGACCCGCAGAGCCAGATCCGGCTCTCAACTGCTCCGCCGCTCAATGTCGAGGGAGCGGAGCAGTGCACGTCGATCGCTGAAATGATGCTCGCCACGCAGGAGGCACAGAAGGCCGCATGCGCTTTCGCCGACGCGGAGATGGTGGCCCGGCTGGGTCTCTGACATTCCGCGAGTAGGCCGGCGGAGGTGCGATGACCCTGCCGAGCAGGCGGTTTGCTCGCGGACGGGGTACGGGCATCCTGTTCCTGACCTGCGGTGGCTGCTCAGCGCCGACCCAGCCCACCGCGGTGCTCGACGCCGGCCTGTGCGGCGAGGGCGATGGTCGGTTCCGAGACGGGGACGTCGCCGAGTGCCTCGTCGATCGCCGGTCAGCATCTTCACCAGGCGCGGGCCGTTCAACAAGCGCGCGATGCCGTTCGTGCAGGGCGGATCGCCAATGCACCAACAGCAGCCCACACCGCGCCGACTCCCCCTGCATAGAGCCGAAAGATTGACTGAGGGCAGCGGGAGTTCCCTGGGACTTTTCTGGGACTTCCGGCTACATCAACGAGTACGAGCGTGAAACATCCGAAAGCCCATTCGTGCAGGTCAGCGACCTACGACCGCACAACGTCGCAGGTCACCGCGCTCACTGGTCTCTTCCGGGACATCTGAGCGGCAGGAGTGTCGTGCCCTTGGGAGATGAAGGGCACGACACCGTCCGCACCGACGGTGCCTTCGATCAACCGGCTCACCCCCACGTCCGGGTCGGCGCCTCGCCGTCCAGGGGCTGCATGTGCGGGTCGAACAGGGACTTCCTGGGCGGACCCTCAGGGCCGTTGTTCAGTACGCATTCCCCGCTGAGGGCCTCGGAGAAGAAGCAGCCGGACTTCGGGTTGCCCCAGCGGCCGGTGTAGTTCAGCCAGGCCCATTCGCCGGTGTAGCTGCCCACGGGCTGCCAGGCGAACACCTTGAGTGCCTGCCGGGTGTCCCAGAGCGTGCCTGCGCCGGTGTCGTCGTTGAGGGTGTCGCCGTTGGGCAGATTGCGGTAGGTGTGGCGTCGCGCGTCGGGGTACATGCCGTGGGATCCCTGCGCCGCGTAGACCACCGGCTGATCGCCGGCCAGAGCGACCTCGGAGCCGCCGTACGGGAAGGTCTGTCCACCATCGTGCTGGCCCATGGAGACCCGGTGCGGCATGTCGTCCACGAAGCGGACGGTGACGTGCTCCCAGTCGCCGACGTGGTTGCCGAACGTGGAGTAGCCCCCGACACAGCCCCAGCGGGAGAACCATCCGACGCAGACCCGCTTGCCGTTGTTGTACGGGAAGAACGTCCAGTAGTTGATGTCGGTGATGTTGGTCGGGTTGCCGTTGTCGGTGCGGTGTACGACCTCCGCGTAGGCCGGCACCGCGGTCTGACCGGGGCGCTGTCCGGCCAGGAACGGGGGATTCGTGCAGGAGTCGCAGCCCAGCGCCTGGTTGGTCACGAGGAACTGCTGGTGGGGGTTGCCGTTGTCCGTACGGGTCTCGAGGTGGGTGTTGGCCAGGAACGGCTCGACAGCTGCCGGGAAGTAGGACTCGTCCTGCTGGAGCCAGATCCGGGGTGCGTAGCGGCGTGCCAGCGCGTCATCCGCCGACGAGACCGAGGAAGCCGAAGCCGACCGGGTGGTGTCCTCTGCCGCCCGAGCGGAATGAGGCGACAGCACCGACAGCAGGGCGGCTGCGGAGACGGTCGCCAACAGACCGGCCCCCCAACACCGTACGGAAGCCGACCGGTCTCTGTCTCTCGGTGAAGCGGTCATCGGTGTCCCCCTCGTGAGAAGTGAGTGAGCTTGAGGGCGGCCGCCAGGGCAGTGCGTCCGGAGGAAGCGCAGAGGTGCCTTTCGTCGCTCACCCGCAATTGAGCCGCCGACCGGGGGCGACGGGGGTCGATGGGTGGCGCGGCCAGTCCGGTGGCAGCAGGGCCCACGAACCGTGCCGCAGCCACTCCGCGAACCGGACCGGTCGGGCCGCGCCGAGATGGTCCAGGGACAACGGCACGATCCGGTCGCAGGTCGCGCGCCCGTCCCACCACACCGTGCCCGCCAGCGGGCCGGTCACCGCCGGCAGGGTGGAGAAGCCGCACCCGTGTTCCTGGACGACCACGGCACCGGCGGTCTTCATGTCCTCGAACTCGCCGGCCTCGTCGTCCCAGGCACGCCATGCGTCGGCGTACGCCGCCTCGTCCTCGAACGCCTCGGCCTGCGGCTCCCGCGCGGCCAACTGGTCGTCTGCCTCGTCGTAGGAGTCGGGGTGCGGAAAGGGCACGGCCGACAGAGCCCGCCTCGCCTCGTCGTTCCCGGCCCACCACCAGCCGCGTTCGGTCCGCTCGAGCCGGGCCAGTGCTCCACCGGCGCTCACCTCACGCAGGTGGTCCCGGTATTCCGCGGGAAGGGACACACCCAGTTCCCGCTCGGCCTCGGCTGTCTCGGCCTCGGTGAGAGGTGGCGGGGGTGGTTGCTGCCTCATGGGGCGAGTGTAGGCGTCCGCCGCAACTTGCTTCCTGTGTACGGGAGTTCGGTCCCATGCGGCCAAGGGCTTGCCGGGCACGCGCGACGGCCGCTCGCTGTACGGCGGCCAGGTCTTGGCGGGCACCCCCGGCTCATTGCCGCCGGCGCCCGCAGAGTCGGCGTCGGTCGCCAGAACCTACGATCGCAAGGCATCCGCCGAGCGTCAGTCATCCGACATCGAGGCTCCCGCACCCCCGTCGACCGCCGAAGGCCCATGGTGTGGTTGTGGTGCGCGTGCGGCCCGTCCACGAGAGGGAGGAACCCCGGCCGACGCACGGCTGGGGTTCCTCTCAACGCCGGGTATCGGTCAGCGGGTCGAGTCGCCGTCGTCGTAGACCGCTCGGCTACGCGTCGGCGGACCGCATCGCATCGCGATCAGCGTGGATCGGGCGGGTCAGCGCTGCAGGGTGAGCAGGCCCGGCCGGTACGGCAGTTTCAGGTAGTCGGGGTCGTTCGCGTTGGGGTCCCTGCCCTGGTAGAGGAACTGCAGGTTGCAGGGGTCGATGGTCATGGTCTGGTCGGGGTTGTTGCGGACCAGGTCACCGTGGCTGATGTCGTTGGTCCAGGTGGCGCCGCTGTTGGCCTTGCCCGCGAAGGGGCTGCTCTCGCTGCCGGCCTGCTCGGTCCACGGACCGTTCAGGCTGGAGGCGGTGAACGAGCGGAAGTAGCGCCCGTTGTTACCCTTTGCCTCGACGATCATGAGGTACTGGTTCTGGCCCTGGACCTTGTAGACCTCCACCGCCTCGAACAGCTTGTCCTCCGTGTCCTTCATGACCGTCGTGTACGACGAGCCGAAGCTGCTCGGGAAGTTCCCGATCGGCATGGTCGACTTGTAGATGCTGCCCGCGTCATCGGCGAAGAACAGGACCATGTTCTGGCCGTCGCCGATGATGGTCGGGTCGATCAGGGAGCCCTTGGAGCCGGCGGGGAGGCTGCCGGTGAACAGCGCCTGAGGCGCGGACCAGCCGTTGGGGTTGGTGGGGTCGCTGGACGTGCGGTAGGCGAAGGGCCAGTTGGTGCCCCACCCGTTGGAGATCAGCACCCAGATGTTCTTGGGCGCGAAGTAGAACAGTCTGGGCGCCACCGCGAGCTGGCTCGTCTGGGTCTGGCCGGCCGAGGCCATGTCGGACCAGTTCGTGAAGGGACTGACCATCATCGAACGCCATCCGTCCGCCGTGGCGTTGGTCGCGTAGACCAGGTGCTTGCCGTTGTACGTCACGGTGGTGAAGTCCTTCAGCGAATACCACCCGTTCGCCGGCTGCGCCAACGGACCTGTCGAGGTCCACCGGTACGTCGACGGCAGAGGACACGAGTTGGTCGCGCCGGACAGGCCGGTCCACTTCTGGTTGTCGGCGCCGGTGCAGTTCCACAGCTGCACCGCTGTGCCGTTGGCCGTACCGAAGCCCGACACGTCCAGGCACAGCCCGGACTCCACGGCGACGACCGTGCCGTCGGCGTTCACCCGCCACTGCTGGTTCGTACCGCCGTTGCAGGACCAGATCACCGGCCGGATACCGGCTGCGGTGGCGTGGCCGGGAACGTCGAGGCACTTGTTGCCGTACACCGTCAGCTGGTTGCCGTCCGTCAGCGTCCACTGCTGGTTGGTCCCGCCGTGGCAGTCCCAGATCTGCACGTTCGTACCCTCGGTCTGGCCGGCGCCCGACACATCGAGACACCGGCCGGAAGCGACACCGCGCACGGCGCTGGTGGTGGCCGCCTGAGCCGGGCTGGCGACGAGTATCGCCGCCAACGCGGTCAGAGCCGCAATCGCGGCGGTGAGCACCGCAGACGGGCGTCTGCGGCTCAAGCTCAGTCTGTACATGAGGACCTCGTGATTCTTGCTTGTGCGGCTCTGGCCGGCCCCGTCGGGGCCTGTGCGGTTCTCGGTGTGCTGCGACCCAGATCGTTCGTCATGTCGAACATGGGTCGAAGTGTCGATCAGGTGGATGATGGGAGAAACCGGAGATCGGCGTCAATACCTCTCGCATGACTCGCGAGCCGGAAATATCGCATTCTGAAACCGGGCGGCTTCAAGTTCCGTGTCTGTGCGTCTCGTTGGCGGGAAGCGTGGACAGGAGGCGGGACAGGCTTGACGATCCTGCAGGGGTCTGTGTCCCCGGCCGGGTCGATGACCTGCACCCCCGCCCCGGGAGCAGGCGTCATCCGGGGGTCAGAGGGGTCCACTTCTGGTGGGAGCCGCCGTTGCAGTCCCACAGCACGAGCTGCGAGCCGTCGGCCGTGGAGGCGCCCGGAACGTCGAGGCAGCGGCCGGAGGCGGGATTGCGGTAGCCGCCGTTGTAGGGCTGCCAGACCTGGTTGGCGCCGCCGTGACAGGACCAGAGCTGCACCTTGGTTCCGTTCGCGGTGCCCCGGCCGGCGGCGTCGAGGCACTTGCCCATGGAGCGCAGGGTGCCGTCGGTGTAGGCGGACCACAGCTGGTTGGCACTGCCGCCGCAGCTCCACGTCTGGACGGCGGTCCCGTCGGCGGTGCCGGCGCCCTTGACGTCCATGCACTTGCCGGCGATACCGGACTGCACCCGGGCCGGGGCGGGGGCGGGGCTCCTCAGCCAACCGGCGCTGTCCGCGGACCGGACACCACGGTGGAAGGCGTCTGCCATCTTCCGGTAGCCCGAGTCGTTGGGATGCAGGGTGTCATCCAGGTCGGCCGTGGTGAGGCTGCTCATGTCGACGTAGGCGACCTTCTTGCCCGCGGCCTGCGCGTCGCTCACGATCCGGGGGACGGCCTGGTTGTACGCGGCCCTGTACTGCTCCTCCGAGCCACTGGTGGACACGACCAGGGAGGCCACGAGGACGGTCGCGTCGGGGGCGGCCGCGGTGATCTGGTCGACCAGCGACCGCAGCCGGTCGGCGGCGGTGGAGACCTGATAGCTCTCGTTGAGGTCGTTGGTGCCCAGATGCAGCGTCACGACGTTGGGCCGGTAGCGGGTCAGGGAAGCGTCGGTGAATGCGGCGACCTGGTGGATCTTGTATCCGGGGTGGCCCTCGTTGTCGGGGTCGGACATCGAACCGCTCCGCACCGAACCCACGAAGTCCAGCGGATGGCCGTCCGCCGCGAGCTCGTTCCACAGCGGCCCCCGATAGCCGTTGCCCGTGCTGCTTCCCACCCCCCAGGTGATCGAGTCACCCAACGGCATGACCCGCAGGGGCGTGTCGGAGGCGGCTGAGGCCGGGGCCACACCTGCCGCCGTCATCCCGAGCGCGGCGGTGACAAGCGCGACCAGGGGAAGAATCCAAGGTCTTCTCATGCAGACGTCCTCCTACTGTGCGTGAGTGCCGAAATCAGCGGGGATGACCGCCGTTCGTGACAACACCGCTGCCGTCGTGCCGGCCGACGGCCCGACGGCCGCCTGACGTACTGGCAGAACGGCGTGAGGGGGTTCTCGCACTGTGGCCCAACGCGGCCTCGTCGGCGCATCCGTAGAGATATCACGCTGATCCGCCTCTCAGACATCCCAGGAATGAGGGGAATTTGCGAGAAGGGCGCTGCAGGCGTGGTTTTGCGCCGTTCTTTCCGATGTCATCGTCGCCAGGGCCGTGCTGCTCTCGACCTCTCCGGTATCGCAGGGCACGGCCAAGTCGTTCCGCGGCCCCGTGACATGGGATCTCTCACGCCTGCCGGCGCAAGCCGCGGCCCGCCCGGTACATGATCCGGGCAGAGGCCTCCTGGACGTGGCGCTCCCGGTCGCGCCGGGCGGAGACTGCCTGGCAGACGTGTACATGCTGCGGGCCGAGTCCGCGGTGTTCGGGCCGGCGGCCTCCGATCCGACGGTGTCCCCGCCGATCGACACGCCGGTTGCTCGCGGGAGCCGCGCGCCGACCGCACTGCGGCGGGCTCGCGCTCAAGTACGCGTACATGTAAGGAGGTCGACCGATGACGCGGCGCCGGACGCGGCCGGGCAGGTGATCGTGGTACTCGCTGACCAGCCCGCGCATCGCCGAGCTGTCGGCGCCTGATCGGTGGCCACATGGTCGGCGTCGGTGAAGAACACCTCCCTCGGTTACCTGGCCGGCTCCAGCTCCAGCGCGGAGGGGTCGGCAGGTAGACCGGCGGCTGCCGCGCCGGGGACCGGCCCCGGCACCCGGAACTCCGCCTGTCCCCCGGAGGCTCCCGACTCACCGTGCCGCACCGGTCGTGGGCGGCGCCCGGCCGGCGGGGGCCGGAAGGGCCGAACCCCCGCTAGGGCGTCGTCTCCCTGGAGCTCAGGGGTCTGGTCGGCCAGTCCAGGAGGCGGGCGCCGATGACCGCCGTCTGGAGGGTGTAGCGGTCGGCGGGGTCGGCCGGGTCCGCGCCGGTGAGCGTGTGGACGCGGGCCAGCCGGTAGGTGAGGGCGCGCACGCTGAGGGAGAGGCGGCGGGCGGCCGAGGCGGCCACGCACCCGGTGTCGAAGTAGGCCGTGAGGGTGTCGAGCAGGGGCCGCGCGCCGCCGCGGGCCTGCTCCAGAGGGCCGAGCGTGCTGCTGACCAGGTCGAGGAGGGCCTGCCGGTCGCGGGCGAGGACGGGAAAGACCAGCAGGTCGGCGGCGCGGAGCAAGGGCTCCTCCAGGCCCATGCGCTGCGCCACGTCCAGGGCGTTGAGCGCTTCCTCGTAGCTGTGGCCGATCCCGACCGTGCCGGACCGGGAGCGGCCGATGGCGACCTGGGCCCGGCCGGTGGCGGCGTAGGAGCGTTTGGCGAAGTGGGTGAGGACGTCGTCCTGGTCGCCCGGCGCGATGCACACCATCCGGCCGTCCTTGGTGGTGAACAGGATGCGACGGTTCTCGAAGCGGGCGAACAGGTCGCTCGCCACCTGCCGGGGGACGGGGTCGGTCTCGTCGTACTTCTCGGGCCCCTCGGCGACGGCGACCGCGTGCGCGCGCGACAGGCGCAGCCCGAACCGCTCGGACCGGGCCGCGAGTTGGCCCTGGTCGCCGCGGCCGTGGAGCAGGTCGTCGATGAACTCGCGGCGGGCGGCCTCCTCCTTGCGGACCACGAGCCGCTGGGCTCGCTCGTAGCCGTCGGCGAAGGCGTCCACGGCCTGCTCGATGACGGCGAGGACGCTGTCCGGGTCGGCCGCGCGCGGCCAGTTCTCGCGGCCGGCCACGAGGTGCGCCCGTACCAGGGAACGCCAGCCGTGCCCGGCCTCGGCCGCCCGCGCGCCGAGCGCCCGCCGCGACTCGATCTCGTCGCGGGTCAGACGGCGGCCTGTTGGCGCGGCGTCCGCGAGGACCCGCTCGAAGCCGTCGAGGAAGTCCTCACCGGCGACGGCTCCGCCGTCACCGGCCGAGGTCCGGACGCCGCCGCCCCGGCCGGTCACGTCCGGGCGGTCGACTCCTGCGAGGTTCCCGTGGTGACCGTTCATGATTCCTGTCCTCCCCGTTCGGTTCGAGGCCCGAGGGCGATGTCCCGCCCTCGCCCGTGGCACGGCGAGCCCCCGTGAACCGTGGCACGCGGTGGGTCAGACGTTCGCGTGGACCGCCTCGGCCGTGGGCTCGGGGTCGGGTTCGGGCCGAGTCGCCGGCGCCCGCCGGTCCTCGGCCGGCCCGCGGCGGACGAGCGTGCTGAGCCGGGTGGCCAGGGGTTCGGTCCAGCGGGCGGTGAGGGGGCCGAGCACCACCAGGATGAGAACGTACGCGGTCGCGAGGGGACCGACGCGGGGCTCGACGCCGACGGCGAGGCCGGCGATGACGATGGAGAACTCGCCCCGGGCGACCAGCGTTCCGCCCGCCCGCCAGCGGCCCTTGGCGGAGATCCCGGCGCGGCGGGCCGCCCAGTAGCCGGTGGCGATCTTCGTGAGCGTGGTGACGGCGGCCAGCGCGAGGGCCGGGAGGAGGACGGGAGGGATGGCGGCGGGGTCGGTGTGCAGGCCGAAGAAGACGAAGAAGACCGCGGCGAACAGGTCCCGCAGCGGGCTGAGGATGCTGCTGGCGCCCTCGGCGACCTCACCGGACAGCGCGATGCCGACCAGGAACGCGCCCACGGCCGCCGAGACCTGGAGGTGCTGGGCGACCCCGGCGACGACGAGCGTGAGGCCGAGGACGACCAGGAGGAGCATCTCGGCGCTCTCGGAGGAGACGGCACGGCTGATCAGCCGGCCGTGGCGCAGGGCGACGTAGAGGACGGCCCCGACCGTGCCCAGGGCGATCAGGAGGGTGAGGGCGCCGCCCGCCAGGCTCACCCCGGCGAGCAGGGCGGTCAGGATCGGCAGGTACACGGCCATGGAGAGGTCTTCGAGGACGAGGACGCCGAGCACGACCGGGGTCTCGCGGTTGCCGAGGCGGCGCAGGTCGCCGAGGACCTTCGCGATGACGCCGGAGGAGGAGATCCAGGTGACGCCGGCCAGTGCGACGGCGGCGACCGGGCCCCAGCCGAGCAGCAGCGCCATGGCGGCGCCGGGGGCGGCGTTGAGGACGAAGTCGACCGCGCCGGAGGGGTACTGGGTCTTGAGGTTGGTGACGAGTTCCGAGGCGCTGTACTCCAGGCCGAGCAGGAGCAGCAGGAGGATGACGCCGATCTCGGCGCCGGTGGCGACGAACTCCTCGCTGGCCTGCAGGGGAAGGATGCCGCCCTGGCCGAAGGCGAGCCCGGCGAGCAGATAGAGCGGTATGGGTGAGAAGCCCACCCGGCCGGCGAGGCGGCCCAGCAGCCCCAGGGCGAGAATGATCGCCCCGAGTTCGACGAGCATGGCGGTGGTGTCGTGCACGGGCGTCTGTCCTCCGTTGACGGGTGCGGTGACGGCGTCTGTGCCTGGTTCGAGTGCGGTGTCGGGTGCGGTGTCGGGTGCGGTGTCGGGTTCGATGTCCGGTGCGTCGACGGGTTCGTTGTCGAGTGCGTGTGCGGACGCGGGGACGCGAAGGGCGCGGGCGGTCAGGGCCGTGGCCGCAGGGCCGGCGCGCCGGCCGGACTGGGTCGGCTGTGGCGTACGGGCATGCGGGTGCCGCCCCGGGAGCGATCGATCGCGCACATGACGAGGCGTCGACCGCCCGACGGCGTCGGGCGGTCGACGGACTTCTCTACGGCGGTGGGGGTGTCAGCGCGCGCGGCGGTCGCTCGGACCCGCGGCGCGGCCGGTATCGGGTACGGCGTCGCGAGCGGCGTTCAGGACGCGCACGCGGATGATTCGCCCCATGTCACGCCTCCCCCACACGGGGTCGGCGTGCCGCCGACCCACACTCGAACGAATGAGCAAATCAGCGCTCAGCGGAGCGTAAGCGCTTGGTAAAGGATTCTAGCGCACTACGAAAAGGTAAAATCACACAATAGGTAAAGCGCTGCCCATTTCCCTTTGCCTCGTGCTCATCCCGTCACTCGCCGATCTCGACCTTGCCGTTGTCACCGGCCCGCGCCGACGCCTTGTCCCGGGTGATCCCCTTCAGGAGTTCCGCGAGGTCGACACCCGTGGTGGAGCCGAGCAGTTCGAGCCCCTGGGCGACGTTGTCGGCGACCGCGCGCGGGATGCGGGCGGCACCGTCGGTGGAGATGACGGTCATCTTCTCCACGGCGGCGAGCGGTTCGGACGCCTTGGCGACGACCTGGGGCAGCACCTCGACGAGCATCTGCAGCACCGCCGCGTCGCCGTACCGTCCGAAGGCGTCCGCCTTCTGCCGCATCGCCTCGGCCTCGGCCGCGCCCTTCGCGCCGATCGCCGCGGCCTCCGCCTCGCCCTCCAGCCGTACCGCCTCCGCGATCGCCGCCCGCCGCGCCCGCTCGGACTCACCCTGCCGGAGGCCCTCGACGGCCTCGGCCTCGGCCAGCGCGGTCCGCCGCTGCTTCTCGCCCTCACCGGTCAGCCGCGCCCGCTCCGCCTCCGCCTGGGCGGCCGCGATCTCGGCCAGCCGCTCGGCCTCGGCCTGCTTCACCCGGGCGACCCGCCGGGCCTCGGCCTCCTGTTCGGCGGCGTACCGCTGGGCGTCGGCGGGCTTGCGGACCTCGGTGTCGAGCTGACGGTCCTTCAGGGCGGCCTGCCGCTCGGCGACCTTCTCCTGCTGGGTGAGGATGTCCTGCTGCCGGGCCGCCTCGGCGAGCGGTCCCGCCGCGTTCGCCTGCGCCTCCGCGGAGTCGGTCTCGGCCTTGATCTCGGCCTGCTTGAGGTAGAAGGTCCGCTGGGCCACCGCGATCTCCTCCTCCGCCTTCAGCCGGGCCTGCTCGGCGGCGCGCCGGGCCACGGCCTCGGCGATGTCGGCCTCCTGCTTGGCGCGCGCGGCCTCCGGCCGGCCGAGGTCCTCCAGGTAGGAGCCCTCGGTGGTGATGTCCTGGATCTGGAAGGCGTCCAGCACCAGGCCCTGCCCGGAGAGACTGGCCTCCGCCTCCTCGGCGACCTGGCCGGCGAACGCGGCCCGGTCGCGGATGACGTCCTCCACGGACATCCGGCCGACGATGGCCCGCAGCGCGCCCGACAGCACCTCCTGGGTGAAGCCCACGATGCCGTCCTGCTGCATCAGGAACCGCTGGGCGGCGGCCCGGATCGAGTCCTCGGTGCCGCCGACCTTGACGATGGCGACCCCTTCGAGGTTCGCCTTGATCCCGCGCAGGGTGACCGCGCCGCGCACGGCCACCGGGATGTGCCGCGACGACAGGTCCAGGGTGAACCGCTGCTGCACGAACGGCACGACGAACACCCCGCCGCCGACCACGACCTTCTGGCCGCTGTTGTCGGTGAACACCCGCCCGGTCTCCGGATCGGTGGCCTGCTTGCCGCGCCGGCCGGTGACGATGAACGCCTCGCTGGGCCCCGCGACCTTGTAGCGGGTGACCACGACCAGGGCCAGCAGGACCAGGAGTACGACGACTCCCACCACCGCGAAAAGAACTGGACTCATGAAGAACGCCCCCGAATCACAAAGAGGAAAGAAAAGAACAGGAAAAGCCGAGAAAGAGCCGGAAAGGGTGCAGAGAGGAGTGACGCGGAACGCCGGTGGGTGACACGAAGGGCGCAGAAGAGGAGGCGGGGGCGGAGGCCGCTCAGCGCTCCACGGGACGCACCAGAACCGACGTCGCCGTCGGCGCCGCCTCCACCCACACCTCGGCCCCCCGCGCGACCGGCCCCCCGCTGCGCGCGGCGAGTTTCACCGGCTGCCCCGCGAGACGGACCAGCACCTCACCGAACCCGTCGGCGGGAATGGCGGTCACCACCCGCCCCGAGGTGCCCACCAGATCGGCACCCCGTGGCGCGACGGCCGTCCGGTCGCCCGCCAGGGCCCGGCCGAAGCGGTACGTCGACCAGGCCGCGGCGGCCCCCACGACCGCACCGCATCCGGTGGCGACCACCGGTCCCGCACCCAGCAGTTCGGCCGCGAGGACCCCGCCGAACCCGGTCGCCGACAGGAATCCGGCGACGACCGGCAACGACAGCCATCCGTCCAGGACACCGCCCGGCGCTCCGTCGAACGCGCCGTCGAGCACCCCGTCGAAGACCAGCGACAGGACGAGCAGCGCCACCCCCGTGATGCCGAGTCCGTAGAACCAGGCCATACGCGCCGTCCCCCTCCCGTCCCGCCGCCGGTCTCCGGCTCGGAAGGATCGTCACACGGGCCCGGGGGCCGGTGCATTGCCGGATTCCGGCAATGTTCGGATGCCTTTCCTTCCGGCTTTCCTTCCGGCTTTCCGGCTCAGGCCGCGGCCCGCCGTACGACCTCGGCGACCTCGTAGCCCGCCTCGACGATCGCCGCGCGTACGGCCGCGTCCTCGGCCGCCTCCCCGCGCACGGTCACCAGGCCGGCGCGGATGTCGACGTCGACGCCGGTGACGCCGGGCACCGCGGCGACCTCCTCGGTGACACTCGTGGCGCAGTGGCCGCAGCTCATTCCGGACACGGTGAAGTACTTCTCGGCCATGGGTCGCTCCTGTCCTCGGGCGGCCCGGTGACCGTGCCGTCGGGGGCGCACGGGCCGCGTGGCACGAGGTACGGCGGACCGCCCCGCGACGTTCATCCCCGGCCCGTAAGTGACCGGCAGGTAACCGGCCCGATTTCAAGGTCACCCCGGGGAGGGCAAGGTCACAGCCGTGCCCCCTGCTGCTCCTTTGCGCCTCTGGCCTAGCATCCGAGCATGACGGTCCTGCCTGACGACGGGCTTGAGCTGGCCGGCGAGTTCCCTGACGCAACCCACGAGCAGTGGCAACGCCTCGTTGCGGGCGTGCTGCGCAAGTCGGGCAAGGACGTCGAGGGCGCTCAGGCCGAGGAAGCCCTGTCCACCGCGCTGGAGGACGGGCTGCGCACCCGCCCTCTCTACACCGCGCACGACACCGCGCCCCCGTCCGGTCTCCCCGGTTTCCCGCCCTTCGTACGAGGAGGCCGGGCCGCGGGCAACACCGTCGGCGGCTGGGACGTACGCCAGCGGCACACGGCCGCGGACGGCGGCGCGGTCCTCGCCGACCTGGAGAACGGCGTCAGCTCCCTGTGGCTGGTCCTCGGCGCGGCCGGTCTGCCGGTGTCCTCGCTCGGCCGGGTCCTGGACGGCGTGTATCTCGACCTCGCGCCGGTCGTCCTGGACGCGGGCGCCGAGACGGAGTCCGCGGCCGGTGAACTGCTGCGCCTGTACGCCGAGCGGGGCGTCGCCGGGCAGGCGGCGCGCGGCAACCTGGGCGCGGACCCCCTGGGCCACGAGGCCCGCACCGGACAGGCGTACGACTTCGCCCCCGTGGCCGGTCTCGCCCGCCGGTGCGCCGAGGAGTACCCGGGGCTGCGGGCGCTGACCGTGGACGCGCTGCCCTACCACGAGGCCGGTGGCTCGGCCGCCCAGGAGCTGGGTGCCTCGCTGGCCACCGGTGTCGCGTATCTGCGGGAGCTGACCGGGGCCGGGCTGGGCGTCGAACAGGCGTGTTCGCAGCTGGAGTTCCGGTACGCGGCCACCGCCGACCAGTTCCTGACCATCGCCAAGCTGCGGGCGGCGCGGCGGCTCTGGGCCCGGGTGGCCGAGGTGTGCGGGGCGCCGGCGGCCGGGGCGCAGCTCCAGCACGCGGTGACCTCGCCGGTGATGATGACGCGCCGCGACCCGTGGGTGAACATGCTGCGCACGACCATCGCCACGCTGGCCGCCGGGGCGGGCGGCGCCGACTCCGTCACCGTGCTGCCCTTCGACCACGCGCTCGGGCTGCCGGACGCGTTCGCCCGGCGCATCGCGCGCAACACCTCGACCATCCTCGTGGAGGAGTCCCACCTCGCCCGGGTGATCGACCCGGCGGGCGGCTCCTGGTACGTGGAACGGCTCACGGACGAACTGGCCCACGCGGGCTGGGAGTTCTTCCAGGAGATCGAGCGCGGGGGCGGCCAGGCGGCGGCCCTGCGCTCCGGCGCCGTACGGGAGCGCCTCGCCGAGACCTGGGCGGCCCGCAGCGTGAAGCTCGCGAAGCGGCGCGAACCGGTCACCGGTGTCAGCGAGTTCCCCCATCTGGCCGAGAAGCCGGTCGTCCGCGAGCCGGCGCCCGAGCCGCCGTCCGGCGGTCTCCCGCGCGTCAGCCGCGACGAGGCGTTCGAGGCGCTGCGCGCCCGCTCGGACGCCCATCTCGCCGCGACGGGCTCCCGCCCGCGCCTCTACCTGGCCTCGCTCGGCCCCGCCGCCGCACACACCGCCCGGACGACCTTCGCCGCCAACCTCTTCCAGGCGGGCGGCATCGAACCCGTCACCGAGGGCACGTTCGAGGAGAGCGGCGCCACCGAGGTCTGCCTGTGCTCCAGCGACGCGCTCTACGAGGAGCGCGCCGCTGCCGAGGCGGCCGAGCTGAAGGCCGCCGGCGCCGCGCACGTGTTCCTCGCCGGCCGCCCCGGGCCGTACACCGATGTCGACGCCTTCGTCTTCGCGGGCTGCGACGCCGCGGCCGTGCTGTCCGCGGCCCTCGACCGCATGGGAGTGTCCTGATGACCGTCCCCTCCGTCCCCGACTTCTCCGGGATCGAGCTGGGTTCCCCGGCCGTCGGCGGCGGTGCCGACGAGTGGCGCACGGCGGTGAAGCACGCGGCGGGCGGTGACGACCTGCTGTGGGAGACCCCGGAGGGCATCCCGGTCAAGCCGCTGTACACCGGGCAGGACCTGGAGGGCCTGGACTTCCTGGGCACCTACCCCGGCATGGCGCCGTATCTGCGCGGCCCGTACCCGACGATGTACGTGAACCAGCCGTGGACCATCCGGCAGTACGCGGGCTTCTCCACCGCCGAGGAGTCCAACGCCTTCTACCGGCGCAACCTGGCGGCCGGCCAGAAGGGCCTGTCGGTCGCCTTCGACCTGCCGACCCACCGCGGCTACGACAGCGACCACCCGCGGGTGACGGGTGACGTCGGCATGGCGGGCGTGGCGATCGACTCGATCCTCGACATGCGGCAGCTCTTCGACGGCATCCCGCTGGACCGGATGACCGTGTCGATGACGATGAACGGCGCGGTGCTGCCCGTGCTCGCGCTCTACATCGTGGCGGCCGAGGAGCAGGGGGTGCCGGCCGAGAAGCTGGCGGGGACCATCCAGAACGACATCCTCAAGGAGTTCATGGTCCGCAACACCTACATCTACCCGCCGAAGCCGTCGATGCGGATCATCTCCGACATCTTCGCCTTCACCTCGCAGAGGATGCCGCGCTACAACTCCATCTCCATCTCCGGCTACCACATCCAGGAGGCGGGTGCGACGGCCGACCTGGAGCTGGCGTACACCCTCGCGGACGGCGTGGAGTACATCCGGGCGGGCCGCGAGGCCGGCCTGGACGTGGACGCGTTCGCGCCCCGGCTGTCCTTCTTCTGGGCGATCGGCATGAACTTCTTCATGGAGGTCGCCAAGCTGCGCGCGGCCCGCCTGCTGTGGGCGAAACTGGTGCGGCAGTTCGACCCGCAGAACGCCAAGTCCCTCTCGCTGCGCACCCATTCGCAGACCTCCGGGTGGTCGCTGACCGCGCAGGACGTCTTCAACAACGTGACGCGGACCTGTGTGGAGGCGATGGCCGCCACCCAGGGCCACACCCAGTCGCTGCACACCAACGCCCTCGACGAGGCCCTGGCGCTGCCCACCGACTTCTCCGCGCGCATCGCCCGCAACACCCAGCTCCTCATCCAGCAGGAGTCGGGCACCACCCGGGTCATCGACCCCTGGGGCGGCAGCGCCTACGTCGAGAAGCTGACGTACGACCTCGCCCGCCGGGCCTGGCAGCACATCCAGGAGGTCGAGCAGGCGGGCGGCATGGCCCAGGCCATCGACGCGGGCATCCCCAAGATGCGCGTGGAGGAGGCGGCGGCCCGCACCCAGGCCCGGATCGACTCGGGGCGCCAGCCGGTCGTCGGCGTCAACAAGTACCGGGTCGAGACCGACGAGCAGATCGACGTCCTCAAGGTCGACAACTCCTCGGTCCGCGCCCAGCAGATCGAGAAGCTGCGCCGGCTGCGTGCGGACCGCGACGAGCGGGAGTGCCAGGACTCGCTGGACGCGCTCACCCGGGCCGCCGGCGGCGAGGGCAACCTGCTGGAGCTGGCGGTGCGCGCGGCCCGCGCCAAGGCCACGGTCGGCGAGATCTCCGACGCCCTGGAGAAGGTGTACGGCCGGCACGCGAGCCAGATCCGTACGATCTCCGGCGTGTACCGCAACGAAGCAGGCGAGTCCCCGAACGTGGAGCGCACGCGGAGCCTGGTGGAGTCCTTCGCCGAGGCCGAGGGCCGCCGCCCGCGCATCCTGGTCGCCAAGATGGGCCAGGACGGCCACGACCGGGGCCAGAAGGTGATCGCGACCGCCTTCGCCGACCTCGGCTTCGACGTGGACGTCGGCCCGCTGTTCCAGACCCCGGCCGAGGTGGCCCGGCAGGCCGTCGAGGCGGACGTGCACATCGTCGGCGTGTCCTCGCTGGCGGCCGGCCACCTCACCCTCGTCCCGGCGCTGAAGGAGCAGCTGGCCGAGGAGGGGCGCGCGGACATCATCATCGTGGTCGGCGGGGTGATCCCGCCGCAGGACGTGCCCACGCTGCTGGAGATGGGCGCGGCGGCCGTGTTCCCGCCCGGGACGGTGATCCCGGACGCGGCGTACGACCTGGTGGAGAGGTTGTCGCACGACCTCGGGCACGACCTGTGATCGATGTCGGCGCCTATGTCGAGGGGGTGCTCGGCGGGAAGCGCGCGGTCGTCGCCCGCGCCATCACCCTCGTCGAGTCCACCCGGCCCCAGCACCGCGCTCTGGCCCAGAAGTTGCTGACCGAGCTGCTGCCGCACAGCGGCCGGGCGCGGCGGATCGGGGTCAGCGGGGTGCCGGGCGTCGGCAAGTCGACGTTCATCGACGCGTTCGGCACGATGCTGACCTCGCTCGGGCACCGGGTGGCGGTACTGGCGGTGGACCCGTCGTCGAGCCGTACCGGTGGCTCGATCCTCGGCGACAAGACCCGGATGGAGCGCCTGGCCGTCGACCCGGCGGCCTTCGTCCGGCCCTCCCCCACCGCCGGGACGCTCGGCGGGGTCGCCAAAGCCACCCGGGAGTCGATCGTGGTGATGGAGGCGGCTGGCCACGACGTGGTGCTGGTGGAGACCGTCGGCGTCGGCCAGTCCGAGACGGCCGTCGCGAACATGGTCGACTCCTTCCTCCTGCTCACCCTCGCCCGCACCGGCGACCAGCTCCAGGGCATCAAGAAGGGCGTCCTGGAGCTGGCCGACGTGCTCGCCGTCAACAAGGCGGACGGCCCGCACGAGCGCGACGCGCGTACGGCGGCCCGTGAGCTGGCGGGCGCGCTGCGGCTGATGCACGGCAGGGACGCGGTCTGGACGCCGCCGGTGCTGAGCTGCAGCGCCCGTGAGTCGACCGGCCTGGACGTCGTGTGGGAGCGCCTGGAGCAGCACCGCGCGCTCCTCGACTCCACGGGCCGGCTCGCCGCCAGGCGGCGGGACCAGCAGGTCGACTGGACCTGGTCGATGGTCCGCGACGAACTCCTCGACCGGCTGCGCACCCACCCCGGCGTCCGCGCCCTCGCGCCGGACCTCGAACAGCGGGTCAGGGACGGCGAGCTGACGGCCACGCTGGCGGCCGAGCGGATCCTGGAGGCGTTCGGGGGCGACTGACAGGGGAAGGGCGGCGCGCGGCCCTAGCGGCCGCCGCGCCGTCCCAGGAGCCTGGCGAAGGCCCGGTCCAGACCACGTCCCAGCGCGCGCTCGACCAGCTGCATGGCCCCGAAGAGAGCCAGGAAACCGCCGCCGAGCATGGCCCAGAAGGCCAGGTCCGCGAGGTCTCTGGTCTCCGGGTCGGGGTACCAATGGGTACCGCCGAGATATCCGCAGACGCCGATCACGATGCCCAGGAGAAGCAGGACCCACCAGACGGGTCTGAGATTTCTCCGCCGCCGCGGCCTGTCCCGCACTGCCCCCACCCCCTGCTGCCCGCCCCCGGAATCATAGACATCCCTGGCAGCCCGAGGGGCTCTCTGCGGCCCTCGCCTTCGCTCAGGACCCGGAATGCCGTTCAGGAACCGTCCTGTTCACCCGGCTGAGCGCCCCGAGTGGTGGCGGGACGGGATCCGGCTGACGGTGGATCACGTCGGAGCCGGGTCAAGTCAGCTGACGAAGCACCAGCTGCCCGGCTGTGACGGAAGGACCATCAGATGCGTTCTGCTCGCACGCTTCTCGCCACCGCGGCGGCCGGAGCCGTCCTCGCCCTCGCCGCACCCGGCGCCTACGCCGACACGTGGGACCACGAGGACCATGGCTACAGCAAGGAGCACGACAAGGACAGCAGCCACGACGGACCGCGCGGCGGGATTCACACGGGTGGCGGTGCGCTGACCTCGCTGAACACCGAGGAGGGCTGGGGCTCCGAGCGGGGCGCCAAGCCCGACGCGGGGGGCTGGGACAAGGAGGAGGCCACGAAGGAGGGCCAGGACAAGGAGTCCTGGAAGGGCGACAACGGCAACGAGTCGTGGAAGGGCGAGCAGGACAAGGGCTCCTGGAAGGACGAGGAGCAGGGGTCCTGGAAGGACGACCACGACAAGCCGCGCGGCGGTATGCACACCGGTGGCGGCGCGCTCGCCTCGCCCACGATGACCGCGGGCGGGATGGCCGTCCTCGCGGTGGCGGGTACGGGCCTGTACGCCCTGCGGCGCAGGAAGACCGCCGGAAGCGTGGCCTGAGCCCATGCCGGGCGCGATACCTGGCCCGATAGCGGCCGCGGCCGCCACACCGTGTGTCGTGTGGCGGCCCGGCCGGCGTTCCGGCATGACCCGGCGGCCCCCTGCGCCCGTCCGTCCCTTCCGCTGCCGTACCTGGTGAGGTGGTGTCCGATGGCAGCCCGCCCTTCTCCTCCCGGCGCCGATCCGGTGCCGACCCGCCCCAGTGCCCGCGTCAACCTGACCGCGGTGTGCGCCGTGGGCCTGATGATCCTGGCGGTGAGCCTGTTCGGCGGTGAGGACTCCCCGACCGACGCCTCCGGTCCGCCGAACGCCCGGCACGCCCCGCAGGCCGCCCCCGCCGAGGGGGAGGCCCGTCCCGCGGAGCCCCCGGCACAGCGGGCATCCCGGCCCGTCCGGCTGCTCATCCCGAAGATCCGGGTGAGCGCCCCCTTCGTCCCCCTGTACGTCGGCCGCTCCGGGCAGTTGCAGGCTCCGCCCGCCGATGACGTGAACCTCGTGGGCTGGCACGCCGAGGGCGCCGTCCCCGGGGAGAGGGGCACGGCGATCATCGCCGGGCACGTCGACACGAAGACCTCGCCGGCCGTCTTCGCGGGGCTCGGCGAACTGGAGAAGGGGGACGTCTTCCACGTCGTACGCGCCGATCGAGAGCGGGTGTCCTTCGTGGTCGACGACGTCGAGACGTTCGCGAAGGACGACTTCCCCGACGCGCGGGTGTACGCCGACGCCTCCCGGCCGGAGGTCCGGCTGATCACGTGCGCGGGCGCCTACGACCGCAGCGTCATGGACTACACCGAGAACCTGGTGGTCTTCGCGCACCGGACGTGAGGGCCGCGCCGGTCGTGAGGGCCGCACCGGACGGGCCGCCGGTGAGAGCGCTCCCGTCCCGCGGCCTGAACGGCAAACGACCGGCTGCCCAAACACCGGCCCTGAACTGACCAAGAATCATTCAAGGGTCAGCCATGTTTGATCAACAATCGTTCATGATTCGGCATCTTGAACGTTTGAGCGTTTAGGCCGGACGTACGTTCCTGCCCGTGAATCTTGACGCAGCACCCCACAGCGGCGACACCGCCGAGGCGACCGCCGGCGGCGCCGACGCTCCGATATCCCCCGCGCAGCCTCGCGGGCGACGCTCACTCCTGCGCGCCGCGCTGGCCGGCACCGCCGTCGTCGGCGGCGGTCTCGCCGTCGGCGCCTTCCCGGCGAACGCCGAGTCCGTCTCCCGCTCCACCCCCGCGCACCAGACGCCCCCCGCCCACAAGCGTCCCACCACGGCGGAAGAGGCCCTGAAGGAACTCTCGCAGGGCAACCGCCGCTGGCGGACCCTGCACGAGCAGCACCCGGACGAGGGTTACGCCCTGCGCAAGGCCCTGACGACCGGTCAGCAGCCCTTCGCCCTCGTTCTCGGCTGCATCGACTCGCGCGTCCCCCCGGAGCTGGTCTTCGACCAGGGCCTCGGCGACCTGATGACCGTGCGCAGCGCGGGCGAGGTGCTCGACCAGTCGGTCCTCGGCAGCGTCAAGTACGGCGTGCTCGAACTGAACATCCCGCTGGTCGTCGTGCTCGGTCACCAGTCCTGCGGGGCCGTGAAGGCCGCCGTCGCGGTGGACGAGAGCGGCGAGGAGCTGCCGAGCGGCATCCAGTACATCGCCGACGAGATCGCTCCGGCCATCGACCACAGCGTGACCGGCGACGCCCGGGTCGCGGCGACCATCGACGCCAACGTCCGGCTCGTCCGTTCCAAGGTCGTGGCCGACCCCGACGTCGCCGCCCGGCTGAAGGCCGGCAAGGTGGCCGTGGTGGGCGCCCGCTACGACCTGACGACGCAGCGCGTGCACCTGCTCAAGTAGCGCACCCCGGCAGACGGAAGGCGGCTCCGGTGGACCACCCACCGCCGGGGCCGCCTTCGTGCCGCCGTGCACGGTCGTCGGCTCAGCCCTCGACGAGGGTGATGTCCTGCTGCCGTACCGCGTGGAACCGGGGCAGCGGCAGACCGCCGCCCGACAGCTCGGTGACGGTGGCCTCCACCCGGGCCGGGCCCGGCACATACCGGCCCGGCTCGGCCCGGTCGGTGTTGGTCCAGGTGTGCTCGGCGCCGTCGCAGACGGCCGACGACCCGCCGACCCCCTTGCGGACCCTGCTGTCGCCCTGCTGGAGCGAGGACGAGACGAACACGGGGCCGCTGCCGAGGCAGCGGTAGGTGCCGGACAGGGTGAGCGTGCCGTCCGGGGCGACGTGTCCGGTGGGGTCGACGGTCACCGTCTCGGCCGGATCGTGGACGGCGCCGGCGGACGCGGGGGCGGCGAGCAGCAGCGTCGCGGCACCGACGGCGGCGCCGAGCACGCGCGGGACCTGCGAGAAGACAGAGGGCAAGGGCATGGGATACCTCCTTGGACGGGGTTTCCAGGGGTACCGGCCCGGCCGGTGCGCGACGGTGATCGTCACCCCCGCGTCGGCGCGTCGGTTCGGCCGTCCTCACTACCGGCGGCGCCCCGCGCGCCGGACGTAGTGTCCGCGTCCTGTCACGGCACGTCCGGGTGCTGTCACGTCTCGCGGAACCATGTGGCCACGGGGTCCCGGCGCGGGCATGGTCTGGGGTGCGAGGCGGTGACTCGCCGCCGGCACTCACCACGACGTGGAGGTGCGCCATGTGTGCTCACCAGACCCAGTGCCCCTCGACCGACCGCACGGACCGCGACGCCGCCCACGTCGTCGCCGCCCACCCCGAGCAGGGCTGGAACCTGCTGTGCAACGGGGCGATCGTCTTCGACGACACCGGTGAACTCCTTCCCGACGGCAGCGTGGTCGCCCCGCGCCGCCCGGCCCTCGGCGCGCTGGCGACCGCCGCCTGATCCTCCGCCGTACCCTCACGGAAGCGACGCACCCTGCGTGACCAGCGGCGATACCGGCGACATAAAATGATCAACGTGTCGGAACAGCACGCACCACGCTCGCTCATCGTCACTTTCTACGCCGCCTACGGCCGTTCGGTGCCGGGTCCCGTGCCCGTCTCCGAACTGATCCGGCTGCTCGCGGCGATCGGGGTCGACGCCCCCTCCGTCCGCTCCTCGGTGTCCCGGCTGAAACGACGCGGCCTGCTGGTGCCGGCCCGTACGGCGACGGGGGCGGCGGGATACGGGCTGTCGGACGACGCGCGGCGGCTCCTGGACGACAGCGACCGGCGGATCCACGCGCCGACGGCCCGGCGGGACGAGGGCTGGGTCCTCGCGGTGTTCTCGGTACCGGAGCCGGAGCGGCAGAAACGGCATGTGCTGCGCTCCCGGCTGGCCGGACTCGGCTTCGGCACGGCCGCCCCGGGTGTGTGGATAGCCCCGGCCCGGCTGTACGAGGAGACCAGGCACACCCTCACCCGGCTGCGGCTCAACCCGTACGTGGACCTGTTCCGGGGCGAGCACCTCGGGTTCGCGGCGACCGCCGAGGCAGTGGCGCGGTGGTGGGACCTGACCGGGCTCGCCAAGCGGTACGAGGCGTTCCTCGACCGGCACGCGCCCGTGCTGCGCGACTGGGAGCGCCGCGAGGACACCCCGCCGCGGGAGGCGTACCGCGACTACCTGCCGGCCCTGGACTCCTGGCGGCACCTTCCGTACGCCGACCCCGGGCTGCCCGCCGCGCTGCTTCCGGCGCACTGGCCGGGAGTGCGTGCGTCGGCCGTGTTCCGGGCCCTGCACGCGCGGTTGCGGGACCCGGGGGCGGTCTTCGCGGACGTGGCACCGCGGCGAGGTCGCGAGGGTGCCGCGGGGATGTCCGGGACCGCCGAGGACCGATGACGACCGCGGTCCCCCGGGATCCGATCGTGGCGAGGGCGAGCCGCCCGTCGTCGGTGCCCGTGGACGCTCCCGTGACTCGGTCACGGGCGTTCGACAAGGCCGTAACGGCGGGCTCCGCCGGGCGCGGCGAGGCGTTGCCCCGGGTAGACCGGCGGCAACGGGGCCGAAGGTCCCCCGCGGCGCCCGCCGAGCGACTTCGCCGGTTCGCGCCGTACCATTCATCACGTTGAAAGCAGGACGAGCCATGACCTGCTCCATGAACGGACCAGCCGCCTTGCAAGAACCCTCCGCCCCCGCCTCCTGGCGCATCGCGCTGCCGCCCACCGCCGCGGCCGTGCCCGTGGCCCGCGCGCTGGTGCGTACGGCGCTGACCGAGCTGGAGCACGGGGCGGACTGCGACACGGCGGAGCTGCTCACGGCGGAGCTGGTCGCTAACGCGATCGAGCACGCGGCCGGGGACGGCCCCATAGAGCTGGTCGTCGAGCTGGTGCCGACGGGCTGCAAGGTGGAGGTCCACGACCCCGACCCGGCGCCCCCGGGCGATCTCACCACGCCCGGGACCCTCGACCCCGACCCCTGGCAGGAGCACGGTCGCGGTCTCCTGCTCATCCGCGCCCTCAGCTCCGCCTGCGGTCACCGGCCGACGGACTCCGGCAAGGCCGTGTGGTTCAGGCTGCCGACGGTGCCGCCCCAGCGCCGCCACCCGTAGCGGGCGCGGGGGCCGCACCGGCGCTCAGCCCAGCGTCGCCACCAGCACCGCCTTGATCGTGTGCAGCCGGTTCTCCGACTCGTCGAAGACGACCGAGTGCGAGGACTCGAACACCTCGTCCGTCACCTCCAGCGAGTCGAGCCCGTGCAGCTCGTGGATCTCGCGCCCCACCTTCGTGCCGAGGTCGTGGAAGGCCGGCAGGCAGTGCAGGAACTTGACGTCCTCGTTGCCGGTGGACCGCAGGACGTCCATGGTCACGGCGTACGGGGACAGGGCTCCGATGCGCTCGTCCCAGACCTCCTTGGGCTCTCCCATGGAGACCCAGACGTCCGTGGCGACGAAGTCGGCGCCCTCGACCCCCTCGTGGATGTGCTCGGTGAGGGTGATGCGCGCCCCGCTGGTCTCCGCGAGCTTGCGCGCGTGGGTGACGACCTCCTCGGCCGGCCAGTAGTCCTGCGGGGCGACGATCCGGACGTCCATGCCGAGCAGGGCCCCGGTGACCAGGTACGAGTTGCCCATGTTGAAGCGGGCGTCGCCGAGGTAGGCGAAGACCGTCTCGTCGAGCGGCTTGTCGCAGTGCTCGGTCATGGTCATCACGTCGGCCAGCATCTGGGTGGGGTGCCAGTCGTCGGTGAGACCGTTGTAGACGGGGACGCCGGCATGGGCGGCCAGCTCCTCGACGTTCGCCTGGCTTTCGCCCCGGTACTCGATCGCGTCGAACATCCGGCCGAGGACCCGTGCGGTGTCCTTCACCGACTCCTTGTGGCCCATCTGCGAGCCGGCGGGGTCGAGGTAGACCGTCCGGGCCCCCTGGTCGGCCGCGGCGACCTCGAACGCGCAGCGGGTGCGCGTCGAGGTCTTCTCGAACAGGAGCGCGATGTTCCGGCCCCGCAGGCGCTGGGTCTCCGTCCCGGCCTTCTTGGCCGCCTTCAGCTCCACGGCCAGCTCGATCAGTCCGCGGAACTCCTCGGCGGTGAAGTCCAGCTCCTTGAGGAAGTGGCGCCCGGCGAGGGCGTGGGGAACGGTCGCCATGGGGCGCTCCTGGGTCGGGGTGACGGGGTCGGCGTAAGGAAGACTGGAAGTCTATACGATGTTCCACATTTCTATACGGCCATATGCCGTGTGACCTCGGCCCCGCGCCCGCGCCTCGCACCCCGCGTCCGAGAGCCGTACGCCCGCGCCCCTACACGGCGGATCTCTCCACGGGGCAGCTCATGCAGCGCGGCCCACCCCTCCCCCGCCCCAGCTCGCTCCCGGGAATCTCGATCACCTCGATGCCCTGCCTGCGCAGATGCGTGTTGGTGGTGGCGTTGCGTTCGTAGGCGACGACGACGCCGGGCTCGACGGCCAGGACGTTGCAGCCGTCGTCCCACTGCTCGCGTTCGGCCGCGTGGACGTCCTGCGTGGCGGTCAGGACCCGGATGGAGTCGAGGCCGAGCGCGGCGGCGATCGCGCGGTGCATGTGCTCCGGCGGATGGTCGGTGACCTTCAGCTCCTTCTCGCCGACCCCGGGTTCGATGGTGTACGAGCGGAGCATGCCGAGCCCGGCGTACTGGGTGAAGGTGTCGCCGTCGACCATGGTCATGACGGTGTCGAGGTGCATGAAGGCACGGCGTTTGGGCATGTCGAGGGCCACGATGGTCTGCGCGGAACCGGCGGCGAACAGCTTGTGCGCGAGCATCTCGACGGCCTGGGGGGTGGTGCGCTCGCTCATGCCGATGAGGACGGCGCCGTTGCCGATGACGAGGACGTCACCGCCCTCGATGGTGGACGGATAGTCGGCCTGCCCCTCCGACCAGACATGGAACGTCTCGTCACGGAAGAGGGGATGGTGCCGGTAGATCGCCTCGAAGTGGACGGTCTCGCGCTGGCGGGCCGGCCAGCGCATGGCGTTGATGGAGACCCCGTCGTAGATCCAGGCGGAGGTGTCGCGGGTGAAGAGGTGGTTGGGCAGGGGGTCGAGGAGGAAGTCGTCCAGTTCCATGACGTGGAAGCGCACGGAGGCCGGCTCCATGTGCGCGTCGAGGAACTCGCGCTTGGTCATGCCGCCGATCAGCGCCTCGACCAGTTCCGTCAGGGGAAGCGACTCGAAGGCGGCCCTGAGGTGGTCCGTGGCGAGCGGGCCGTACTCCTTCTCGTCGAAGACCCGGTCGAGGACCAGCTTCCGGGCCTCGGGGACGCGCATGACGTCGGTGAGGAGGTCGCCGAAGAGGTGGACGGCGACACCCCGGTCGCGCAGCACGTCGGCGAACCCGTCGTGCTCGGCGCGCGCCCGGCGCACCCAGAGGACGTCGTCGAAGAGCAGCGCGTCCTTGTTGCTGGGGGTGAGCCTTTTGAGCTCAAGATCCGGCCGGTGCAGGATGACGCGGCGCAGCCGCCCGGCCTCGGAGTCGACATGGAATCCCATGTCCTCATCCTGACCATTCGGGCGCGTGTTCACCCGCCGGTCGGCCGAATCGGAACCCTTCCATCTCGTCCCCTTGACGATAAGAGGCCGCTCTATTATCGTCTGAGTGACACTAAGCGGTGTCGATCAGTCATCGTGGCGAGGGGGATCATCCATGGCCGACATCACCAGACGGCTCGGCTGGCGGCATCTGCGCGGCGCGCCCACCGCACACATCCGTCACCACCGCTCCGGACGGCTCGTGCACGACGGGCCGGGGCTGAGCTTCTGGTACCGGTCGCTGAGCGCGGCGCTCTCCGAGATACCGGTGGACGACCGGGAGCTGGCGATGACCTTCCACGCCCGTACCTCCGACTTCCAGGACGTGGCGGTGCAGGCGACGGTGACGTACCGGGTGAGCGACCCGGCGACCGCCGCCGTCCGCCTGGACTTCTCCATCGACCCCGACACGGGCGTCTGGCGCGGCGCTCCCCTGGAGCAGCTGTCGACCCTGCTGACGGAGACGGCCCAGCAGCACGCGCTGGACGTCCTGGCCCGTACGACTCTGGCGTCGGCCCTCGTCGACGGTGTCGCGGCGGTCCGTGAGCGGGTGGCGAGCGGCCTGGCGGCCGAGCCCCGGCTGCCGGCCACCGGCATCGAGATCGTGGCCGTACGCGTGGTGGCGCTGCGGCCCGAGCCCGAGGTGGAGCGCGCCCTGCGCACGCCCGCGCGGGAGCAGATCCAGCAGGAGGCGGACCGGGCGACGTACGAGCGGCGGGCGGTGGCCGTCGAGCGGGAGCGGGCCATCGCGGAGAACGAGCTGGCCAGCCAGATCGAACTCGCGCGGCGCGAGGAGCAGTTGGTCGAGCAGCGGGGCACGAACGCCCGGCGGGAGGCGGAGGAGAGGGCCTCGGCCGACGCGGTGAAGGCGGGCGCGGAGGCGGCCCGGACGGTACGGCTGACCGAAGCCGAGGCCGAGCGGACGGTGAAGCTCGCGGAGGCGGAGGCGGCGCGGAGCGTGAAGCTGGCCGAGGCCGAGGCGGAGCGGCAGGTCAGGCTCTCCGAGGCGGAGGCACGGGCCGCGCGGACCGTGGGCGCGGCGCGGGCCGAGGCGCAGGCGGCCTGGCTGCGGGTGCACGCCGAGGTGGACGCGGCGACCCTGAACGCGCTCACCGCGACACGCCTCGCGGAGAACCTGCCGCACATCGAGAGCGTGACGGTGTCGCCGGACGTGCTGACCGGCCTGCTCTCCCGGCTCGGCGGGGCGGGCGGCGGCGGGAGCACGGCGTGAGCCTCGCCCCGCGGGTGGTGCTGGTCCATCGCACCACGGAGTACGAGGAGTTGGTGGCCCGCCACGGGACGCACGGGCAGGCCGCCTTCTTCCTGCGGTCCCGGGGGCGGGACATCGAGGACGTGGCCGAGCGGCACCGGCGCGAGCGCGGGGCGCTGGCGGAGGTCACGTCCTCGGTACCGCTGACCTGGCGTCAGGCGCGGGTCGAGCGGGGGGATCTGGACCGGTTCCTGTTCGCCCCCGAGGACGTCGTGGTCGTCGTCGGGCAGGACGGGCTGGTGGCCAATGTCGCCAAGTACCTCGCGGGGCAGCCGGTGGTGGGGATCAACCCCGATCCCCGGCGCAATCCGGGGGTGCTGGTGCGCCACCGGCCCGGTCAGGCGGGGAAGTTGCTCCTCTCCTCCCAGCACGGCATGGGGTCGGACGAGCTGACCATGGTGGAGGCGGTCGCCGACGACACGCAGCGGCTGGTGGCGCTCAACGAGATCTACCTCGGCGCGGCGGGGCACCAGACCGCCCGGTACCGCCTGGGGTTCGACGGCGACAGGGGTGCCGTCGAACCCCAGGCCTCGTCCGGGGTGCTGGTGGGGACGGGGACCGGGGCGAGCGGGTGGATCCGGTCCGTGTGGCAGGAGCGGGCGAGCGAGTTGGCGCTGCCCGGGCCCGGCGAGGACCGGCTGCTGTGGTTCGTGCGCGAGGCGTGGCCCTCGCCGGCCACCGGGACGTCGCTGGTGGCGGGGCAGTTGGCGGCGGCCGCCCGGCTCTGCCTCACCGTCGAGTCGGACCGGCTCATCGTCTTCGGGGACGGGATGGAGGGGGACGCGCTGGAACTGACGTGGGGGCAGACGGTGCGGGTGGGGGTGGCGGGGGTTCGGTTGCGGTTGGTGGGCTGAGATGCGGGTGCGGGTCCGGTGGGACTTCTCGCGCAGCTCCCCGCGCCCCTGAAAGCCCAGGCCCCTGCGGGCCTGCAAAGCGACGGCCCTGCGGGCCTGAAAAGCTCGGGGCGCAGCCCCTGCTTTTCAGGGGCGCGGGGAACTGCGCGACCAGCCCCCACTCACCCGCACCCGACTACTCGGCCCCCTCCACCGGTGCCGGCGCCGGCACCGACGCCGCGCCCTTGCGGCGCTTGCGGTGGGTGTAGGCGACCACGGCCTCCCACAGATCGCGGCGGTCCACCTCGGGCCAGGGCTCGTCGGTGAAGTGCAGTTCGGCGTAGTGGGCGTGCCAGGGAAGGAAGTTGGAGGTGCGGATCTCGCCGCTGGTGCGCCACAGGAGGTCCACGTCGGGCAGTGCGTGATGGGGCAGGTGCGCGGCGAAGAGCTGCTCGGAGATCCGGGCGGGGTCGACCTCGCCCGCCACCGCGGCGCGGGCCAACGCCGCGCCCGCGCGGGCCAGTTCGGCCCGGCCGCCGTAGTTGACGCAGACGTTGAAGGTGAGGCCGGTGCGGTTGCGGGTGGCATGCTCCTGGGCCCGCAGGACCTCCACCACGTCCTCCGGCAGGCCGTCGGGCGAACCCACCCAGCGCAGGCGTACGTCGTGGTCGAGGAGTTCGCCGTCGAGGAGTTCGGCGCGCATGATCGCGAAGAGTTTGGAGACCTCGTCGGGCGACCGTTTCCAGTTCTCCGTGGAGAAGGCGTAGACCGTCAGATGGGCGAGGCCGATCTCCAGGGCGCCCTGGACGACGTCCCGCAGGGCGACCGCTCCGGCGCGGTGGCCCTCGTCGCGGGGCAGTCCGAGCCCGGTCGCCCAGCGCCCGTTGCCGTCCATGACGATCGCCACGTGCCGCGGAAGATGGGCGTCGGCTATGGCCGGCGGACGGGCCCCGTCGCGGTGCGGGCGCGGCGGCAGGGGAGGTTCGGCGATCCGGGTGGTGAGCCGTTCGGGGCCGTCGGCCGGGGCGGGCACCGGCCCGTCCGGGGAACCGTCGGCGGCTGTCGTCCCACCCGCGCGGGCCCCGGCCGCCGGCCTCGCCGGGGAGTCGCCGGGCGGCAGCGTCAGCCGCCACACCACGGAGGCCCGCGCCCGCGCCGGGCCGAGGATGCGCCATTCGATGTGCCGGGGCACACGAACCGGCCGGTGCAGGACCGCCGATCCGGCGCGGACGATCGCGTCCAGCTCCGCCCCGAACAGTTCGACCGCGCTGTCGAGGACGATGGCGGGGCCCAGCGGCAGCGTGTTCCGCAGCGCCCGGCGGGAGTTCTCCAGCCACTGGCGGGCCTGACCCGCGAGGTGCGCGACCAGCCGCCGGACGCCCGGGGTCCACTCGCGGGAGAGCAGGTCGGCCGGTGCGACCTGGAAACGGTCGAGCACCTCGGCGGGGAACCACACCTGCCCGGCGTCGAGGTCCTCGGGGAGGTCGCGGAGCATGTCGGTGAGGAACAGGCCGTCCACGAAGCGGGTGAAGCCCGGCAGGTCCCGCAGGCGCACGGGCACGGGCAGCCCGGACCTGACCAGCATCCGCATCAGCTGCTCGGGCCAGCTGACGTTCTGGGCGTGCGCCCGCTCCCGCCACTCCTGCCAGGTCGCGACGCCCTCACGGCCCTCGTCCCGGCCGACCGCGTCCAGCGACCCCAACAGGTCGCCGAGGTCGAGTCCCCAGTGCCAGACCGCGTCGGTCAGGGCGTGCCGGACCGGGTCGTCGCTGGTGCCGCGGGCCAGGTCGGCCTCCAGCGCGGCCCGCCAGTCCTGGAGCCGCCGGGCGCGCTCGCTCGGGGTGCCCTCGGTGGAGTCGACCAGGTCGTCGGCGGCGGCGAGGGCCGCGTACAGGGCCCAGCAGGCGGGGCGTACGGCCGGGGGCATCAGCTGCATCAGGGCGTACTCGGTGGGCCGGGTCGAACGGACCAGCCTGCGGCACTCCTCGTACGCGGCGTCGAGTGCCGATCGCTCTCGCCCGGATCGTGATCCGGACCGCGTGATGCTGCGACGCATGGGAAACCCCACATACCTTCGAATGGGACCGATGGGACCTACTCGGGTGGCAGCGATCGCCTGCGACTGGCCGCGATCACCTTCCCCCGAGCACTGCCGGAACCGCCGGAACCATTCGAACGCAGTGCACGGCCACGCCTGACTGCGACATTATCAGCCGCATTGTCGCCCCCCGGGCGTGGGTCGGTCCGTGCCGGACGGGGGTTCCGTCCGGCACGGACCGGGGTCCTGCCGCACTCACGTCCGGGGCCCGTGGGCCCCGGACGCGGGTGGTCACAGACGGGGGTCGACCGGCTCCGACTCCAGGGCGAGTACCCCGAACACCGCCTCGTGCACCCGCCACAGCGGCTCCCCCTCGGCGAGCCGGTCCAGGGCCTCCAGGCCGAGGGCGTACTCGCGCAGGGCGAGAGACCGCTTGTGGTTGAGGAACCGGCCGCGCAGCCGGGCGAGGTTCTCGGGGCGGGTGTACTCCGGTCCGTAGATGATCCGCAGATACTCCCGGCCCCGGCACTTGATGCCCGGCTGGACCAGTCTTCCCCGGCCGTCGCGCACCACGGCCTCGACCGGCTTGACGACCATGCCCTCGCCGCCGCGGCCGGTCATCTCCAGCCACCAGTCGATCCCGGCCCGCACCGAGCCCTCGTCGCCGGTGTCGACGAAGAGGCGCCGGGTGGTCTGCAGCAGACCGCTGACGTCGAACTCCACGAGCCGGTCGATCAGGGCCAGCTGTTCGTCGTGCGGCAGGGCGGCGAGGCTGCGGCCCTGGACGGCGAGGATCTGGAAGGGGGCGAGCCGGACACCGTCGAGGCCCTCGGTGGGCCAGCAGTAACGGCGGTACGCGTCGGTGAACGCGGCCGCGTCGGCGGCCCGCTCGCGCTGCTTGTCCAGCAGCTCCCCCACGTCCAGCCCCCGGGCGGCCGCGCCCTCCAGGGCGGCCAGCGCACCCGGGAAGACCGCGCCGGAGGCCGCCCCGACGGCCGCGTACTGGGTGCGCAGCAGCCCGGACGCCTTCAGCGACCAGGGCATCAGCTCGGCGTCCAGCAGCACCCAGTCGGTGGCCAGTTCCTCCCAGAGCCCGGCCGCCCTCATCGCTTCGCGCATCCGGCCGAGGACCAGCTCGGTGCGGGCCTCGTCGTCGAAGAACGGCCGGCCGGTACGGGTGAAGAGGGAGCCCGTGGGGCCGTCCACGCCGAAGCGTTCCCGGGCCGCGTCCGCGTCGCGGCAGACCAGGACGACGGCCCGCGAGCCCATGTGCTTCTCCTCGCACACGACCCGCGCGACCCCGTCCTCCTTGTACTGCGCGAACGCCTCCGCCGGGTGCTCCAGGTAGCCGTCGATGTGCGAGGTGGCCGTGGGCGCCATGGTGGGCGGCAGGTAGGGCAGCAGGCGCGGGTCGACCGCGAAGCGGCTCATGACCTCCAGGGCCGCGGCCGCGTTCTCCTCGCGGACCGACACCCGGCCGGCGTGCCGGGTCTCGACGACCCGGCGGCCGTGCACGTCCGCCAGGTCCAGCGGCCGGCCCTCGTGCCCGCCGGGGGCCTCGGTGGCCAGCGGCCTGGCCGGCTCGTACCAGACCTTCTCGGCGGGTACGTCGACGAGTTCGCGTTCCGGCCAGCGCAGCGCGGTGAGCCTGCCGCCGAAGACGGCGCCCGTGTCGAGGCAGATGGTGTTGTTCAGCCAGGTGGCGGTGGGCACCGGGGTGTGGCCGTAGACCACGGCCGCACGGCCCCGGTAGTCCTCCGCCCACGGGTAGCGCACCGGCAGTCCGAACTCGTCGGTCTCGCCGGTGGTGTCGCCGTACAGCGCGTGGCTGCGCACCCGGCCGGAGGTCCGGCCGTGGTACTTCTCCGGCAGGCCGGCGTGGCAGACGACCAGCCGGCCGCCGTCGAGGACGTAGTGGCTGACGAGCCCGTCGATGAACTCCCGGACCTGCTGCTTGAACTCCTCGCTCTCGCCCTCCATCTGCTCGATGGTCTCGGCGAGGCCGTGGGTGTGCTGGACGTTGCGGCCCTTCAGGAAACGGCCGTACTTGTTCTCGTGGTTGCCGGGGACGCACAGGGCGTCGCCCGAGCCGACCATGGACATCACCCGGCGCAGCACACCCGGGCTGTCCGGGCCCCGGTCGACGAGGTCGCCGACGAAGACGGCCGTACGGCCCTCCGGGTGCACGCCGTCGACGTAGCCCAGCTTGCCGAGCAGCGCCTCCAGTTCGCTCGCGCAGCCGTGGATGTCGCCGACGATGTCGAACGGGCCGGTGAGGTGGGTGAGGTCGTTGAAGCGCTTCTCGGTGACGACGGTGGCGTTGTCGACGTCCTCGACCCCGCGCAGGACGTGCACCTTGCGGAAGCCCTCGCGCTCCAGGTGCCGCAGGGAGCGGCGGAGTTCGCGGGTGTGGCGCTGGATGACGCGGCGCGGCATGTCGGCGCGGTCGGTGCGGGCCGCGTTGCGCTCGGCGCACACCTCCTCCGGCACGTCGAGCACGATGGCGATCGGCAGGACGTCGTGTGTGCGCGCCAGCTCGATCAGCTGCTTGCGGGACTCCTGCTGCACGCTGGTGGCGTCGACGACCGTGCGGCGGCCGGCCGCGAGGCGCTTGCCGGCGATGTAGTGCAGGACGTCGAAGGCGTCCTTGGTCGCGCTCTGGTCGTTCTCGTCGTCGGAGACGAGACCGCGGCAGAAGTCGGACGAGATGATCTCGGTCGGCTTGAAGTGCCGCCGGGCGAACGTCGACTTGCCCGAGCCGGACGCGCCGACCAGCACCACGAGGGAGAGGTCGGTGACGGGCAGGACGCGCCCCCGGGTGGTCCGCTGTGTGTCCTCGCTCATGCCGCCTTCGCCTCCTTCTCGTTGCTGTCCTTCGCGTCGCGCCGGGTGAACACGGCCATCTGGGTGGGCGGCCCCACCTCCGGGTCGTCGGGTCCCACGGGCACGAACGCGGCCTCGTAGCCGTGGCGTTCGGCCACCGTGGCCGCCCAGGTCCGGAACTCCTGCCGCGTCCACTCGAAGCGGTGGTCGCCGTGCCGGACATGGCCGGCGGGCAGGCTCTCCCAGCGGACGTTGTACTCGACGTTCGGGGTGGTCACGAGGACGGTCCTCGGCCGGGCCGAGCCGAAGACGGAGTACTCCAGGGCGGGCAGCCTCGGCAGGTCGAGGTGCTCGACGACCTCGCTGAGCACGGCGGCGTCGTACCCCTTGAGCCGCTTGTCGGTGTAGGCGAGGGAACTCTGGAACAGCTGGACGCGGGCCGCCTGGCGCTCGCCCATGCGGTCGAGCTTCAGCCGGCGTGCGGCGATGGTGAGCGCGCGCATGGACACGTCCGTACCGACGATCTCGGTGTAGCGGACGTCCTTGAGCAGTGCCTGCACCAACTGGCCCTGGCCGCAGCCCAGGTCGAGGACTCGCGCGGCGCCGGACTCCTGGAGCGCGGAGAGGATCGCGTCCCGCCGCTGCACCGCGAGCGGTGTCGGCTTCTCCTCGCCCTCGGGTTCGCCGTCCGTGCTCTCGGCGACGGCGTTGTCGATCGCCTCGACGTCGCTGTCGTCGGCCTCCGCGAGGCGTACGAGTTCCAGGCGCTCCATGGCCTGCCGGGTCAGCGACCAGCGGCGCGAGAGGTAGCGGCTGGTGATCAGCTTGTGCTCCGGGTGGGCCGGGAGCCAGCCCTCGCCCGCGCGCAGCAGCTTGTCGACCTCGTCCGAGGAGACCCAGTAGTGCTTGGTGTCGTCGAGGACCGGCAGCAGGACGTACAGGTGGCGCAGCGCCTCGGCCAGGGTCAGCGACTCCGACTCCAGGACCAGCCGTACGTAACGGGAGGCGCCCCACTCCGGGAACGCGGAGTCCAGCGCCACCGGTTCGGCGGTGACGGTCCAGCCGAGCGGTTCGAACAGGGCGACCACGAGGTCCGGGCCGCCGCGCGCGGGCAGCGCGGGTATCTCGACCCGCAACGGGCGTGTCTGCTCCGGGAGTTCGGGCCGGGCCTTGCACTGGCCGCGCACGGCGCTGGAGAAGACGTCGTTCAGCGCGACGGCGAGGAGGGAGGAGGCCGCGTACGGGCGGTCGTTGACGTACTGCGCGAGGGCCGCGTCCGGCGCCCCGCCGCGGCCCTTGCCCTTGCCGCGCCGGACCAGCGCCACCGCGTCCACCTCCAGCAGCAGCGCGGCCGTGCACCGCTCGGCGTCCGCCTCGGGGTAGAGGACGTGGGCCTTGCCGTAGGAGGTGGAGAACGCCTGCGTCCGGTCGGGATGCTTGTGCAGCAGGAAGCCGAGATCGGTCGCGGGGCGCTCTGGGGTACCGGTGGTACTGATCGTCAGGAACACGGTGGGTTGGCCTCGTGATGAGTTGTCCGGGGCGGTTGCCCCGGTCGAGGAAGGCGTCTGAACTGCGGATACCTGCGCATCGTCTCGTTTCGGCGCGCGCCTTCCAACGTACAGGCCGGTCCGGGCCGCACTCAGGCATTTTCCGCTCGCTCCCCCGCCTCCCCGGGGAGGGGCGCGCCCGCTCCGGGGAGGCGGGCCGGTGCGCGCGCTACGTCACCTGGGAGAGCACCTGGCCGGAGATCAGCTCCAGGTGGTCGAGGTCGTCGAGGTCGAGGATCTGGAGGTAGAGACGCTGGGAGCCGATGGCCCGGTACCGGGCGATCTTGTCGACGACCTCGGCCGGGGAGCCGGCGAGGCCGTTGGCCTTCAGCTCGTCGACCTCGCGGCCGATCGCGGCGGCGCGGCGGGCGACCTCCGCGTCGTCCTTGCCCACGCAGACGACCAGGGCGTTGGAGTACACGAGGTCGTCGCCCTTGCGGCCGGCCTCCTCGGCGGCCGCGCGGACCCGGCCGAACTGGCGCTCGCTGTCCTCGATCGAGCCGAACGGCATGTTGAACTCGTCGGCGTAGCGCGCGGCGAGGCGCGGGGTGCGGCTCGCGCCGTGACCGCCGATCAGCACCGGCACCTTGGCCTGCACGGGCTTGGGCAGCGCGGGCGAGTCGGTCAGCTGGTAGTGGGTGCCCTCGTAGGAGAACGTCTTGCCGGTCTCCGTGGCCCACAGGCCGGTGACGATGGCCAGCTGCTCCTCCAGGCGGCCGAACTTCTCCTTGGGGAAGGGGATGCCGTACGCCTTGTGCTCCTCCTCGAACCAGCCGGCGCCCAGGCCGAGTTCGACCCGGCCGCCGGACATCTGGTCGATCTGGGCGACCTGGATGGCGAGCACGCCGGGCAGCCGGAAGGTGCCGGCGGTCATCAGGGTGCCGAGACGGATGCGCTTGGTCTCGCGGGCGAGTCCGGCCAGCGTGACCCAGGCGTCGGTGGGGCCGGGCAGGCCGTCCGACGAGCCCATGCTGAGGTAGTGGTCGGAGCGGAAGAAGGCGTCGAAGCCCAGGTCCTCGGTGGCCCTGGCGACGGTGAGGAGGGTGTCGTAGGTGGCGCCCTGCTGGGGCTCGGTGAAGATGCGAAGATCCATACCTCCATCCTGCATGCCCGGGCCCCGGTCGTCGGCACCGGTCCCGCCGGTGCCGTGGGGCCACGGTCGGGTGAAAATGCGCCGCTCCGGAACCTGGGGCGGGCGCGCTCCAGTGACCGGCGGGAACGGTGGTCGTTGCCCGGGAGGAGCCGGACCGCCCGGCACCCGTCGCCGGCGGCCACTGCCGGGACGCACGCACACGTGCCCCCTCGGGGGCGAGGGCCGAGGAGGCCGTCACATGTCCCAGGAAGCCGTGCCGGAGCAGGCTGCCGTGCCTGCGCAGCCGAAAGGCCTGCTCCAGCAGATGGAGGAGCTGATGGCTGCCCTGAACGCGGACCTGTCCCAGCTCGACGCGGATCTCTCGGCGCCGCGGGGCGCTGCCGCGGAGGAGAGCGGCGCCGTCTGATCCCTCCCTGAGTCGTGTTGTCCCGCGCCCGGCCTCGTCATCTGTGGCCGGGCGTTCGTCATGAGGGGCGTGGGTCGGCGTCGAGGGGCTGGTGCGGGTGAGTGGGGGCTGGTCGCGCTGTTCCCCGCGCCCCTGAAAGAGCGGGGGCGCGTGCTCCGTGAGAAGCGGGCGGCGACCCGGTTCAGCCGCCGGTGGTCGCGTCCCGTTCCGACAGGACCTGGTCCCGCACCGCCAGGCGTCGCAGCATCTCCAGGACGCGGTCCCGGGCCTCGTCCGCCGCGTCGATCGCCTCCATGCACTGCCAGTACGTCGCCTCGTCGCCGGCGCCGCTGGCCAGGCCGACGAGGGCGATGCCGACCTCGCCGAGGAGGACACCGAGCCGCACGAGCGAGTCGTGGGCGTCGCCCAACTCTGTGAGCTGGGCGGCGCGTAAGGCACCCACCCCGAGCGGGGGTGCGCCGAGTATGCCGCAGCCGCTGCCGGCCAGTTCGGTCAACCCGAGGGCCTCGCCGCGCAGTTCGGGAGGTCCCGAGACCGCGAGCCGGCTGCCGATCGCCTGGGCGAGGGCATAGGACTGCCATGCCTCCGCCATGAGCTGCGGCCCTTCGGCGCTGCCCGCCAGTGCACGCCTGCTCGCCATGATGAGCCGCACCGCATCCATGCGCTGCCCCCGACTGTCCCGACGCGCTTTCGCACGTCCGCCTGAACTCCTGCCTGTTCATTACCCACAGTGAGGGTCACTGAGACGGAAAGCCAGAGGAAGTCTGAAATCTGTGGATAACAAGTCGGCTGTGGAGAACTTTCCGACTCCGGAGAGTGACAATTGGAGGACGCGGGCGTCCGGTGGCGCGACCGGGCGCGACCCGGTGCGCCCGAACCGGTCGGGCTGTGTCAGGGCCGCCCCGGCGCCGGGAACCGCCGTTCGTTGCGGTCGATCTTCGCGTCCAGGGCCACCAGCGGATCGATGCCCAGCACCTCGCAGAGCTGGAGCAAGTAGGCGAGCACGTCCGCCACTTCGTCCGTGACACGGTGGGCGGACCCGGGGTCCGCCATGACGCGCGCGGACTCCTCCGGTGTCAGCCACTGGAAGATCTCGACGAGTTCGGACGCCTCCACGCTCAGCGCGGAGACCAGGTTCTTGGGCGTGTGGTACCGCCGCCAGTCGCGGGCGGCGGCGAACTCGGCGAGCCGTCGTTGGAGGGTCGCCACGTCGAGTTCTCGCGCGGACTCCCGGGCGGGTTCAGGATCGTTCACGGTTCAGGTCTACCACCGTCACGCCCGTCAGCCCGGCGGCCCAGGAGGCGTCGCTCACCGCTCCGGCCAGCCGGATGTGGCCGCGTTCGCACATCCGCGCCGCCAGCCGCACCAGTTCCAGCGCCTGTCGCGGGTCGAGGGACCGGTCGAGGCCGTCGGCCAGGACCGTGAGCGTCTGCAGCGCCGCGGGCACCTCCGCGACCGGATCGACCTCCAGGACACCGGGTCCGGTGAACAGCACGAGGGCGAGCGCCAGATATCTCAGCTCCCCGTCGCCGAGCAGGCCCAGGGCCGTCCGCACCCCGTCGCCCCGGTCCAGCACCCCCCGTACCGCGCCGTCGCGCAACGGCTCGGCCAGCAGGTCGAGGACGGGGCCCGCGCAGCCGTCGCGTACGGCCCCGACGAGCAGCGCGTGCCGTCGGCCGCACTCGGTGCGCGTGCGCCACAGCACCTCGGCGAGGTTGTCGCAGCCGCGCAGCAGCCGGCCGGAGCCGAGCGGTACGGCGGCACGCATCCGGCCGGGGCGCGGATCGCAGGCGTAGACGGAGCGCAGCGCGACGACCGTCTGCTCGGCGGCGGCGAGGACCCGGCGCTGGCCGTCCGTCTTCCCGGCGACCCGCAGCGGGAGCAGTGCGGTGCCGAGGCGGTCGTCGGGGAGCGGGCCGCGGGTGACCGGGGAGGTGCCGGCGGTGTGCCAGGAGGCCTGGACGACGGGGCGGCCCGGGTCGACGAGAGCCGTCTGCAGCAGGGTGAGGTTGCCGGACGTCAACCGTTCGCCCACGATGCGGAGTTCGGGCTCGGCCTGCACGGCGATGTCGAGGTGCACGGGGCCTTCGGGGCCGTCGGTGGTGCAGCCGATGCGGAAGCCGCGGCGCCGCTGGGCGTCGGGGCGGGCCCGTTCGGGGACGCAGCCGCTCGGGTCGGGGAACGCCTCGTCCAGGTGGGCGCCGCCGCCGAGTCTCGCCAGCGCCTCGTAGGCCCGGAGCGCGGTGGTCTTGCCGCTGCCGCTGCGGCCCGCGAGCAGGGTCAGGGGGCCCAGCGGCAGGAAGGCGCCCCGGTGTCCGGCGAAGGCGGAGAGCCGCAGTTCGATGACGCTCGGCCGCTCCGGACGTGCTCCGGCGTCCGCGCCGGGCGGCATCGACGACAGGGATGACACGGTCATATGCGGACCGTAGAGGCCGGTGCGCCAGGCGAACCGTTCCACCGAGTGGATCTTCCTACGATCGAGGGAGCGCCCTCGACGGGCCGAGGGCGCCCCGCCCCGGCGGGAGCGCCCCGCGGCATCCGGGAGCGGCGCGACCCGCCCCCGGGCGCCCTGCCGCACCCCGGAGGGGCAGGCGGCACCGAGGGCCTTCGGCGGGCCGGGCGGGGCAAGGGGGGCGAAGGACGCGAGTACGCCGGCCGGGCGGGGACTGCCCGGCAGAAGGGCGGGGCGACCTGACGATCGAGTCGGCGGGGAGCGCCCGCCGGAGAGGGGCCGCCGGAGAGCGCCGGACGCTCGAAGACCGGCATCACGCACCCCTGACCGGGGGGCGGGAGAGCCGAGGAACGAGGATCGAGGCCGGCTGCATCCCGGGCTCGATGATCGGTGACCGTCCCTCGGCCCGCCCCGCTGGGCGTCGGCGCCCCGGGTGTTGCCGGTGAGGGCAGGCGGCCCGTACCGGGGCTCGGGCGTCGCTGTGGGGTCCGCCGGGGGCGCGCGCCGCCTCAGACGCCCGGAACCCCGGCCCCCTCCATCAGCCCCCGCACCTCCGTACCGCGCGGGGTGAGAAGGAACACGTTTCTGTCCACTCGGTGCATTCCGCTGGCGAGGCCGAAAACGACCCCCGTGCTGAAATCCAGTACACGCTTGGCGGTGTCGGCCTCCGCGCCGGAGAGATCCAGCAGCACCGGAATGCCCGCCATCAGCGTTTCCGCCACGTCACGGGCGTCCGCGAACACGTTGACGCGCAGCACCACGAAGCGGCGGCGGGCCTCCGTCTCGGCTTCCGGTATGGTCCGGTGGCCGACCGCGGACGGCCAGGCGTCCCGGCCCCGCAACGGCACGACCTGGGCGAGCCCCTCCCACTGTTCGTCGGTGACATCGTGGCTGTTCACCCTGTTCACCGGCCTTCCCCCTGGCTCGCACTGAATGACTGCATCAGCCAATTCTTACGCATGGTCACCCGTTCGGCCCAACAACGACACGGACCGCGACCCGTGCTTCCGGGACAACGGCCGGAACCCGCCCTCACAGCCCCTTGCGCGGCCCTGTGTGGCGGGCGTAACGCCTCATGATCAGGTCATGTGACACAGGCGTAACGGGCAATTCGTACGATCGGTCCTGCCGGGCCACGCCCCGGAGCTGAGCGGAAGCCGACCCTCCGCCGTACCGGAGAAGCAACCGGCCCGCCGTACCGGACAGCGACGGCGGGCCGGTCCGCACGACCGACCGGACACCCCGGACGCCGACAGAGAGGGGCCGCCCGTGGCCGCCGAGGGCCCGCAGGGCACCACGACCCAGGTGCGGACCGTGTGCTCGTACTGCGGCGTCGGCTGCGGCATGCTCCTGGACGTCGGGGCGGGTCCCGACGGCCGGCGGACGGTCCTGAGGGCGACGGGCGACAAGGCGCACCCGGCGAACTTCGGCCGCCTGTGCACCAAGGGCGCCACCACGGCCGACATGCTGTCCGCGCCCGGCCGCCTCACCACCGCCCTCGTACGGGCGGACCGGGGCGACGGACCGGTCCCCGCGCCCGTCTCCGAAGCGATCACCGAGACCGCCCGGCGGCTGCGCGCGATCATCGACGAGCACGGGCCCGACGCGTTCGCCTTCTACGTCTCCGGCCAGATGAGCCTCGAAGCCCAGTACCTGGCCAACAAGCTGGCCAAGGGCTTCATCCGCACCAACCAGATCGAGTCCAACTCCCGGCTGTGCATGGCGAGCGCGGGTACGGGTTACAAGCTGTCCCTGGGCGCCGACGGACCGCCCGGCTCGTACGAGGACCTCGACAGGGCGGACGTCTTCCTCGTCATCGGCTCGAACATGGCGGACTGCCATCCGATCCTGTTCCTGCGGATGATGGACCGGGTCAAGGCGGGCGCGAAGCTGATCGTCGTCGATCCGCGCCGCACGGCGACGGCCGAGAAGGCCGATCTCTTCCTGCGGATCCGTCCGGGAACCGATCTGGCCCTGCTCAACGGACTTCTCCACCTGCTGCACGCGAACGGGCACACCGACCCCGGCTTCATCGCCGCCCACACCGAGGGCTGGGAGGCGATGCCCGCCTTCCTCGCCGACTACGCCCCGGACGCCGTCGCCGGGATCACCGGCATCCCCGAGGAGGACATTCGCGAGGCGGCCCGGCTCATCGGCGAGGCCGCCGAGTGGACGAGCTGCTGGACCATGGGGCTCAACCAGTCCACGCACGGCACCTGGAACACCAACGCGCTCGTCAATCTGCATCTGGCGACCGGCGCGATCTGCCGGCCGGGCAGCGGTCCCTTCTCGCTCACCGGGCAGCCGAACGCCATGGGCGGGCGCGAGATGGGCTACATGGGCCCGGGGCTGCCGGGGCAGCGGTCCGTGCTGGTGGACGAGGAGCGGGCGTTCGTCGAGGAGCTGTGGGGGCTGGCCCCCGACAGCCTGCGCGCCGACGGGGTCGGCAAGGGCACGGTCGAGATGTTCCGGAAGATGGCCGACGGGGAGATCAGGGCCTGCTGGATCATCTGCACCAACCCGGTCGCCTCGGTCGCCAACCGCAGGACCGTGATCGAGGGCCTGGAGGCCGCCGAGTTCGTCGTCACGCAGGACGTCTTCGCCGACACCGAGACCAACGCGTACGCCGATGTCGTCCTGCCCGGCGCGCTGTGGACGGAGTCCGAGGGCGTCCTCGTCAACAGCGAACGCACCCTCACGCTCGCCGCCCCGGCCGCCGACCCGCCGGGCGAGGCGATGGCCGACTGGCGGATCATCGCGGCCGTCGCACGGGAGATGGGGTTCGAGAAGGGGTTCTCGTACGACACCGCCGAGCAGGTCTTCGAGGAGATCAAGCAGGCGTGGAACCCGAGGACCGGGTGGGATCTGCGGGGTGTGAGCCACGAGCGGCTGCGGTCGGGTCCCGTGCAGTGGCCCGCGGCGGCGGAGGACGGACCGGCGCGCAATCCGATCCGGTACGCCGGGGCCGGGGCGGACGGCGCCCTCCTCTTCCCCACCGCCAGTGGACGGGCCGTGTTCCACGCCCGGCCGCATCTGCCGGCCGCCGAGATGCCGGACGACGACTATCCGTTCGTGCTGAACACCGGGCGGCTGCAGCACCAGTGGCACACCCTGACGAAGACGGGCCGGGTCGCCAAGCTCAACAAGCTGAATCCCGGGCCGTTCGTGGAGGTGCACCCACAGGACGCGGACGAACTGGGCCTGCGCGACGGGGACGGTGTGGAGGTCGCCTCACGGCGGGGGCGTGCCGTACTCCCGGCCGTGGTGTCGGACCGTGTGATGCCCGGCTGCGTGTTCGCGCCGTTCCACTGGAACGACCTGTTCGGGGAGTACCTGAGCATCAACGCGGTGACGAGCGACGCGGTGGATCCGCTGTCGTTCCAGCCGGAGTTGAAGGTGTGCGCGGTGTCGCTGGCGAAGGTGGCGGCGCCGGTCCGCACTCCGGCGACGCCCGCCGCCGCGCCGACGGGCGCCGGTGTACCGGCGACGGTGCCGCCGCCGTCGACCGTGCCGCCGTCGGTGGCCGTGCCGGCCGCGGTCGCCCCCGGTGCCGACGTCTTCGGTCTCGACCCCTCACCGCCGCCCGTGCTCTCCGCCCAGGAACGCCGGTACCTCACCGGCTTCCTCGCCGGGCTCGGCTCCGGGGTGCAGGGGGTGCCCGTACTGCCGGCGGACGCGCCGTTCAGCCCCGAGCACGCGTTGTGGGTGAACGGGGTGCTCGCCGGAATGTACTCGCGGACGGCGGCCCCGGCCCCCGCACCCGTCGCCGGTACCGGCACCGCCGGGCGCGAGGTCGTGGTGCTGTGGGCCTCGCAGACCGGCACGGCCGAGGAGTTCGCGGTGGCGGCCGCCGAGCATCTGGGAGCCGCGGGCCACCGGGCCACGCTGGTCGGGATGGACGAGGCGGAACCGGAGCGACTGCCGCTCGGGGCCGACCTGTTGCTGATCACCAGCACCTTCGGCGACGGTGACGCGCCCGACAACGGCTCCGGGTTCTGGGACGCGCTCTCCCACCGGGAGGCCCCCCGCCTGGACGGCGTGCGCTACGCCGTACTGGCCTTCGGCGACTCCTCCTACGACGACTTCTGCGGGCACGGGCGCCGCCTCGACGCCCGGCTCGACGAGCTGGGCGCGGTGCGGCTGGCCCCGCGCACGGACTGCGAGCCGGACTACGAACCGTCGGCGGACGCCTGGCTGGGCCAGGTCATCACCGCACTGGCCACGGAGACGGACGCGGATACGCCCGGGACCCGGGACGCGGGCACGGCCGGCACCCGGACAGCGGCACCGGGGGCCACCACCGCCGCCGTTCCCGCCGCCCCGCGGCTCGCCGCCCCCGCACTCGCGCCCGCGCCCGTCCGGCCCGCGAAGCCCGCGCCCGCCACCGCCCGGCTGGTCGGCAACCGGCTGCTCAGCCTGCCCGGCGCCGGCAAGGAGGTGCGCCGCTTCACCTTCGACACCAGCGGGACCGGCCTGACGTACGAGGCGGGCGACGCGCTCGGGGTGCGGCCGGTCAACTCGGCCGGTCCGGTGGCGGAATGGCTGGCGGTAACGGGGCTGGACGGCTCGGCTCCGGTGGAGGTCGCCGGGGTGGGCGCGGTGCCCTTCGCCGAGGCCCTGCACCGGCATCTCGACATCACCCGGATCACCCCGGACCTGCTCCGCTTCGTCTCCGAACGGACGCGGGACAACCGGGAGCTGAAGAAGCTGATGCGTCCGGACAACAAGGACGGGCTGGCCCAGTGGTCCTGGGGCCGGCAGGCCGTGGACGTGGTGGCCGAGTTCGCCGTGCGGGCCTCCGGCGAGGAGTGGGCGGGTGTCTTCAAACGGCTGCAGCCCCGGCTGTACTCGATCTCGTCGAGCCCGCTCGTCGACCCGCACCACATCTCGCTGACGGTGTCGGTCGTGCGGTACGAGAACCTGCGCGGACTCGCGCGCGGCGGGGTCTGCTCGCCCTTCCTCGCGGACGGCGAGGCGGACCTGGAGGTGCCGGTCTTCGTGCAGCGCTCGCCGCACTTCCGGCCGCCCGCCGACCCGGCGACCCCCATGGTCATGGTCGGTCCGGGCACCGGTGTCGCCCCCTTCATCGGCTTCCTCCAGGAACGACGGGCCCTCGGACACCGGGCGCCCAACTGGCTGTTCTTCGGGGAGCAGCACCGGGCGACGGACTTCTACTACCGGCAGGAGCTGGCGGATCTCCAGGAGTCCGGTGTGCTCGGCCGGCTGGACACCGCCTTCTCCCGTGACCAGCGGGCCAAGGTCTACGTCCAGGACCGTATGCGCGAGCACGGGCCCGAGCTGTGGCACTGGCTCCAGGACGGCGCCCGCTTCTACGTCTGCGGCGACGCGTCCCGCATGGCGAAGGACGTGGACCGGGCCCTGCGGGACGTCGCGGTCGCCCACGGCGGGATGACCGAGGACGAGGCCGCCGCGTACGTGAAGCAGCTCGCGACGGAGAAGCGGTACGTCCGCGACGTGTACTGAGCCCACGCTCCCTCCTCCCCTCCCGCCCCGCTCCCTTTCACGGCTTTGCCATCTCTTTACAACGTGCTCCCCCGCTGTCTCGTCTCTCCGCTCGACATCTGATGCCGCCGCGTGCCGGTGACCGGCCGGGCGGCACACGAAGCCGTCGCCCCCGCCGAACACGGCAGCGGGTGAGGCCCGTTGAGCCCGACGAGAGAGAGCGACCCATGCGCCGAACCGTCCTCAGTGCCACGGCACTCGTGTTCACCGCCGTACTGGCGACCGCGCCGTCCGCGTTCGCCGACGACACGAGCCCGACCACCGCCCCGCGCGAGGCATCCACCGCACCGAGCGCGGCACCGAGCGCGGTCCCCTCCGCCCCGGCCGAGGAGCCCGCGACCCGACCCACCAAGGTCCCGGACCGCCGGGACGCGAGCCCGGCGCCGAGCCAGGTCTCCGTCGTTCCCAGCGGCGCGCCCGACACGGGGGCGGCGACCGGCTCGGAGGGATCCGGCAGCACGGGCGTGCTGGCCGGTACGGGCGCCACCGCCCTGCTCGTCGGCGGCGGCGCGGCCGTCGTGCTGCTGCGCCGCCGGCGGGCGAACGGGGCGTGACCTTGTTCTCCAGGCGCGCCTTCGCCGCCGCGGCGGCGGCCTCGCTGCTCGTGGGCTGCGACGACCGGCGGACCGACCGCACCACGACCGCACCCCCCGCGGGCGACCCGGCCCCGTCACCCCCGGCCGCGCCGTCCGGCGCCGTACGGCCCCTCGGCCGTTCGGTCCCGGTCCGGCTGCTGATCCCGGGCATCGGGGTGGACACCCCTCTCATCCGGCTGGGGCTGGCCCCGGACGGCACGGTGGAGGTGCCCCCGATCACGGCGCACGACCGGGCGGGCTGGTACGAGCACTCGCCGACCCCGGGACAGACCGGCCCGTCGGTGATCCTGGGCCATGTCACGGTCGGCCGTCACGGCGACGGGGTGTTCCGCCGGCTCGCGACGCTGCGGCGGGGCGAGCGGATCGAGGCGCGCCTGGAGAACGGCACGGCAGCTCGGTTCACCGTCGACGCCGTGACGACGGTCGCCAAGTCCGCCTTCCCGACGGACGAGGTCTACGGGAACGTGGCCCGTCCCGCCCTGCGTCTGGTCACCTGCGGGGGCCCGCGCAACGGGAGCGAGTACCGCGACAACGTGATCGTCTTCGCCACGCTGAGCCCCCCGGCCCGGTGACCCCCGGCCCGCACCCGGATCCCGCGGCCGGCCCGTCACCGCTGCCGCTCGCCGCACCACCACGACCATGGAGAGCGTTGAAACGGTCCCGTGAGAAGGCCGCGTCCGAACTGTTCGCCGCCCTCTATCCGCGCCTCGCCGGCTGGTGCCGTCGGCTCGTCGACGACGACGGGACGGCCCACGAGATCGCGTCGGAGGCGTTCACCCGGCTGTGGGCCCGCTGGACGTCCGTGGCGGAGCCGCACGGATTCCTCTATGTCACCGCGGCCAACCTGGTGCGGGACCACTGGCGCAGGACGGAACGCGAACGCAGGGCGATGCGGCGGGTCACCGCCGAGGCCTCGGTGCGTCCGCTGCCGGACCACGCCGAGTCGTCCGACCCCTCGGTGCGGCTGCTCGTGCAGTCACTGCCGGAACGGCTGCGCGTGCCGATCCTGTTGCACTACTACGCTGACATGCCGATCCGGGAGGTGTCCGTGCTGACCGGACGCAAGGAGGGAACGGTCAAGGCCGACCTCCACGCGGCCCGCGAACTGCTCCGCGCCCATCTGAGGAGAAGCCTTGACCACACGCCCTGACGAGGGCCCGGGGTTCGCGCCCGACGACGACCCGCTCACGGTCGTCCTGCGTCCCCCCGCCGTCCATCTCGGGCCGCCCCCCGGCCAGTTCGAGACCGTGCGCCGCGCCGCCGCCCGGCGCCGGCTGGTGCGCGCCGCGGCCGGTGCCGCCGCCGCCTGCGCGGCCGTCGCGCTCGTCGTCCTGCCGGTGCGCCTCGCCGGGAGCGACACCCCCCGCTCCCCCTCGGTCCCCCTGGCCCCGCCCCCCGCGACCGGCAGCCCCTCCCCCGCCCCGTCGGACTCCGGCACCCCTTCTCCCGGCGAACAGCGCCCGACCCCGGCCCCCTCGACCCGGCCGGAGAAGACCGGCGCCGAGACCACCGTGCCGTCGGCGAGCCCGTCCACGGCCACCGAACGAACGGAGCGGCCCGCCGCGTCGTCACCGACCCCGGCCCGTCCCTCCGAAGCCCCGGCCCGGCGCTCGACGCCCCGCTCGGGCTGAGCGCCGGCTCTGCCGGCCCACCTCGGCGATGCGGTGCGCCCGTCGAACAGAGTGGCGCCCGGGACGATCACGGCGGTCGTCCGGTCCGGCCGCACTCGGTGCGAGGCCGGACCGGACCCGGGGCGGGTGCCTCGGGGCACCGTCACGATCAAGTCGCGGCGCCTCGCGGGGCTGATCGATCACGTTGTTCCGGCCGGGCGGACGGGCGGCTCGGCCGCCTGCCCTGACCAGCGGAAAGGAGAGCCGGAACCGGGCGCCGCGGAATCCGGGTCCGGTGGCCCGGTGAGGCTCCTGAAACACCCGATGGCGTAAAGGCGTCCATAGGCGGCCACCCTTGGTCGTTTCAGCCCCAAAGCTTGAACACAAATTACACACATCCCCTCTTCAAGACTGGCCCCGATGGTCTAGATTGACCGTGCTTCAGCTGTTCGAGCACGAGGCGACCGTTAATGATCAATAGGTCCAGCCCTGGGGAAAATTCGCTTTCGCGACCCCGTCGCCGGGCGTAGGGGTGATCATTCCCGGAGCCCGGGAGGGGGCCTTGGGTGCGGGGAGCACCCGGGATTTCGAGAGTTCTCGCGCGCCTCGAAAGCCCACGGGCCGTAGGTGTCCACCGCCGCCGGGACGAGTGGACGGAGCAGTACCGGCACGGCCGGATGTCCGGCGCGGGAGGCGGGGGCCTCCCGGAAGAAGCAAGCGCGAACGCGGGGGCGGGGGCCTCCCGAGGGGAGGGACGGTACGGGGGGCGGGGGCCTCCCGGGGCGAGGAAACAGTGTGCGGCGAACACGTCGAACCACTGGGAACCTTGGGGGGTTCTGTGCGGCAAGGGGAATTGGTCAGCCCGTTTCCGTCGGCGCGGGGGCGTCTGGCGAGCGGGGCCATCAGCGGGACCACGATCGAGTGGGAGCAGCGCTACCGCCGTACCGTGATCATGAGCGACACCGTGGCCACGGCCACCGTGGTGGCGGCGATCGGTAATTTCTTCGGGGCCCGGGACGCGGCCAACTGGCACGAGAAGTGGGGAATTCTTGCATTCGGCACCGAACTGCTGGTGCTGGGTGCGCTCGCGGTGAGCCGGGCATGGGCTCCCGCCGTACTCGGCCAGGGTGCCGAGGAATTCCGCCGGCTCGGACGTTCGCTGTTCACGGCGACCGTCGTGCTCGCGCTCGGCGGAATCGCTCTCACCTCGCGCAACATCAAACTCTGGATCTTCGTCGCCATTCCCGCGATCGCGCTGGTCACCATGACCGTGCGTTATCTGCTGCGTCTTTCCCTGCACAGACAGCGCAAGGAGGGGCGGTGTCTGAGACCGGTGCTCGCCGCCGGGAGCCCGGCCACCGTGAGTGATCTGATCGCCCGGACACGCAAGTTCCCGCACCTGGGCTGGCGGGTGGACGCGGTGTGCACCACGGACGGCCTCGGCTTCGGCGGTGAGTTCCTGGACGGCGTGCCGGTGGTCGGCGGTCTGGCGGACGTCGCGGGCCATGTCCGCCGCGACGGCTACCGCGTCGTCGCGGTCACCCCGGACCCGCACTGGTCACCGCACCGGCTGCAGCGGCTGGCCTGGAACCTCGAAGGCAGCGACGCCGAGATGGTCGTGGCCCCGGTGCTGATGGAGGTGGCCGGCCCCCGGCTGCACGTCGACGCGGTGCTCGGGATCCCGCTGCTGCGGGTCAGCATGCCGGCCTTCACCGGGGGCCGCCGGGCGGTCAAGGAAGTCGTCGACCGCATAGGCGCAACGATTCTGCTGATGCTGTTCGCGCCGCTGATGGCCCTCGTCGCGCTGTTGGTGCTCATGGACAGCCGGGGCGGGGCGTTCTACCGCCAGCGCCGGGTCGGCAAGGACGGCCGCGAGTTCACCATCCTCAAGTTCCGCACCATGGTCACCGGCGCGCACAAGGCACGCGACGCGCTGGCCGACCGCAACGAGGGCGCCGGGCCGCTGTTCAAGCTGCGCCGGGATCCGCGGGTGACCCGGGTGGGGGCGGTGCTGCGCCGCTACTCGCTCGACGAACTCCCCCAGCTCCTCAACGTACTCACCGGATCGATGTCGCTCGTCGGTCCGCGCCCGCCGCTGCCGGAGGAGTCCGCCGCGTACGGCCCGGACATCCGGCGGCGGCTGCTGGTCAAGCCCGGCCTCACCGGTCTGTGGCAGATCAGCGGACGCAGCGACCTGTCGTGGGAGGAGGCGGTGCGCCTGGACCTGCGGTACGTGGAGGACTGGTCGCTCGCCCTCGACAGCGTGATCCTCTGGAAGACGCTGCGCGCGGTGATCCACGGGCAGGGGGCCTACTGATGCGCCGGGAACCGCAACTCGACGACGCCGCCGAAGCGCGGACCGCAGGCCGTGGGGGCCTGCCTGGGGGGAGGAACGGGTCATGAGAGTCAGCGTTTTCGGGCTCGGCTACGTGGGCTGTGTGTCGGCCGCGTGCCTGGCCAGCATGGGGCACGAGGTCGTCGGGGTGGACGTGAACCAGGTGAAGGTCGACCTGGTCAACGACGGCAAGGCCCCGGTGGTGGAGGAGCGGATCGGCGAACTGATCGCCGAGGTCGTACGGACCGGTGCGCTGCGCGCCACCGCCGACGTCCGTGAGGCGATCATGGACAGCGAGGTGTCGCTGGTCTGCGTGGGCACGCCCTCGGAGCCCAACGGCAGCCTGTGCACCACCTACTTGGAGCGGGTCACCGAGGAGATCGGCGCCGCGCTCGCCGAACGCGGCGGGCGGCACACGGTCGTGTTCCGCAGCACCATGCTGCCGGGCACCTGTCTGAACCTGCTGGTGCCGATCCTGGAGAAGTACGTCGGCGGCACGGCCGGGGTGGACGTCGGGGTCGCGGTCAACCCCGAGTTCCTGCGCGAGGGCACGAGCGTCAAGGACTTCTTCGACCCGCCGAAGACCGTCATCGGCGAACTCGACACGGCGAGCGGCGACGCGGTGCTCGCGCTCTACGACGGCCTGCCCGGCGAGGTGTTCCGGGTGCCGGTCCCGACGGCCGAGGCGATCAAGTACGCGGACAACGCCTTCCACGGCCTCAAGATCGGCTTCGCGAACGAGCTGGGCGCGGTGTGCCAGGCCCTCGGCGTGGACTCGCACCAGGTGATGGACGTGTTCCTGGCCGACCGCAAGCTGAACATCAGCCCCGCCTACCTGCGGCCCGGCTTCGCCTTCGGCGGCTCCTGCCTGCCCAAGGACCTGCGCAGCCTGGTCCACGCGGCCCAGCGGGCCGACGTGTCCGTGCCCATCCTGTCCCATGTGCTGCCCTCCAACGCCGACCATCTGCAGCGCGCGGTGGAGCTGGTCGAGCGCACCGGCAGGCGCCGGGCGGGACTGTTCGGGCTGTCCTTCAAGCCCGGCACGGACGACCTGCGCGAGAGCCCGCTCGTCGAGCTGGCGGAGAGGCTGTTCGGCAAGGGGTACGACCTGAAGATCTACGACGCCAACGTGAGCCTGTCCCGGCTGCTCGGCGCCAACCGCGAGTACATCGAGACCCGGCTGCCGCACCTCGCCCAGCTGCTCGCGGACTCCGTCGAGGAGGTGCTCGAACACGCCGAGGTGGTCCTGGTCGGTACCCGGGACCCGGCCGTGCTGTCGGCGCTGCCGCACGGCGACGGCCGGGTGATCGTCGATCTCGTCCACCTTCCCGACGCCGACACGCGCCGGACCGAACCGGGGTACGTGGGCCTTGCCTGGTGACGTGAGGCGCGGGAGCCGGCCGGGCCGGCGCGCGCTGATTCTGGTGGAGAACCTCTCGGTGCCGTTCGACCGGCGGGTGTGGCAGGAGTGCACGACGCTGCGGGACGCGGGCTGGACGGTGCACGTCATCTGCCCGCAGGGGACCAAGCGGGACACCGAACCCGAGGCGGAGATCGACGGGGTGCGGATCCACCGGTACCCGTTGCGCGCCGCCACCGGGGGGCCGTCCGGCTATCTGCGGGAGTACGGCTCGGCGCTGTGGCACACGGTCCGGCTGGCGCGGAAGGTCGGCCCGGTGGACGTGGTGCACGCCTGCAACCCGCCCGACCTGCTGTTCCTGCCCGCCCTGTGGATGAAGCGGCGGGGCGCGCGCTTCGTCTTCGACCAGCACGACCTGGTGCCCGAGCTGTACCTGTCGCGGTTCGACCGCGGCGAGGACCTGCTCTACCGCGCCGTGTGCGCGCTGGAACGGCGGACCTACCGGGCCGCGGACGTCGTGCTCGCCACGAACGAGAGCTACCGGGACGTCGCGGTGCGCCGCGGCGGCAAGCGGCCCGAGGACGTCTTCGTGGTGCGCAGCGCCCCCGACACCGGCCGGTTCCACCCGGTGCCGCCCGAGCCGGCGTTGAAGCGCGGCAAGCCCCATCTGCTGTGCTATCTCGGTGTCATGGGGCCGCAGGACGGCGTCGACTACGCGCTGCGGGCGCTGGCCAGGCTGCGCGACGAACGGGGGCGGACCGACTGGCACGCGGTGTTCGTCGGCGCCGGCGACACCTTCGACGCGATGGTGGAGCTGTCCCGGCGGCTCGGGCTCGCGGACCGGGTGGAGTTCACCGGGCGCATCCCGGACGCCGACCTGGCGCGCTACCTGTCGACCGCGGACGTGTGCCTCTCCCCCGACCCGCGCAACCCGCTCAACGACGTGTCGACCATGAACAAGGTGCTGGAGTACATGGTCATGGGCCGGCCGATCGTCTCGTTCGACCTCCGCGAGGCGCGGGTCTCCGCCGGTGAGGCCGCCGTGTACGCGCCGGCCAACGACGAGTCGGCCTTCGCGGGGCTCGTCGCGGGGCTGCTGGACGATCCGGACCAGCGGGCGCGTATGGGCAAGATCGGCCAGGAGCGGATCGGCGGGGCGCTGTCCTGGAGCAACTCCCAGCGGTCGCTGCTCGCCGCGTACGCCGCGGCCTGCGGCGACCGTCCCCCGAGCCCGGCGAAGGACACGGCGCCGACGGGCGGTCCGGACGGGATGGGCGGGCCGGGCGGCGCGGGCGGGCCGGGCGGCGCGGACGGGCCGGGAACGAGGCCGCGCCGTTGAGCGAAGACACGATACGCCTGGTCACGATCGGGCGGATTATCCGCCGGCGCCGACGGCTCCTCATCATCCTCACCGTGGTGGGCGCGCTCGTCGGCTACGGCACCTCCCTGCTGCTCCCGCCCCGGTACACGACCTCGGCGTCGGTGCTGCTGCCGGGGGCGTGGGAGGAGCGCGAGCTGCTGACACAGGCGGAGATCGCGACCAGTTCGGTGGTGGTGGACCGCGCTGCCGGGGCGCTCGGCTGGACCGGGGTCGGCGGCGACGAGGTGCGGGAGCACGTCAGCGCCAAGTCCACCGACGGGAACATCATCAAGATCTCGGGCACCGCCGACACCCCGGAGCACGCCCAGCAGCTCTCCGACCAGGTGGCCCGGCAGTTCGTCGCCTTCGCCAAGCAGGTCGCGGGCGAGAGCGCCGACCCCGAGACCGGGGCTCCCGAGGCGCTGCGGCAGACGGTGAAGAAGACCAGTCGCCGCATCACCGAGCTGGCCGAGCAGGCAGGGTCGGGCGAGACCGTGGAGAGCGTGCAGACCCGTACCGAGCTGGCGAAGCTGCGCACCACGCTGCAGGAGGCCATCGACAAGCTGGACCAGGCCGACCCGGCCGACGAACAGGCCGCCAACCTGGTGGTCATGGGCTCCGCCGCCCGGCCGGTCGGCGAGTCCCCGCCGACCAGGACCCAGCTCATCGCCGCCGGGGCCCTGCTGTTCTTCCTGTGCACGGTCGCCGGCCATCTCGTCGCCGCCCGGATGAGCCGCCGGCTGCGGACCGAGACGGAGATCGCCGCGGCGCTGGGTTCGGCGCTGCTGGGCGCCGTCGACGTCCCCGTGGGACGGTCCGCGCACCGGCCGGGCGGCCGCGGCCCGGGAGCACTCCTGCGCCGGCTGCTGGGCGTCGACGTCCGTTGGGACCTGCCGGCCCCGCGGACCTCCGGCGACGAGGCCAGCAGACAGATCCGCTACCGGCGGGTCTGCGGCCGCCTGCGGGAACAGCTGCCGGCCCCCCGGCGGCTGCTGGCGGTCGTCCCGGACGGCGACGAGACCGCCCGCAGCGCCGCCGAACGGCTCGTCGTCGAGGCCGGGAGCGATCCGCTGCTGCGGGTGGTGGGCGTTCCGGTGGGCCGGCCGATGGTGCCGGACCGCGTCCACGAGTCGGGGGTCCTGGTCGTGCTCAGCGCGGGCAGCTGGACCGCCGCTGAGCTGGCGGGCATCACCGAGGCGTGCGCGGACGCCAAGCACGAGATCGTCGGCATCGTCCTCGCCGGCCCGGTCCGGGCGTCGCGTGCGTCCCGGACCGCCGGCCCGGCGCCGGAAGCCGTGACGCCCGCCTTCGCGGTCGGCGAGGACGCGAGAAGAGGTGCACGGTGACGACGAGTACGACTCCGGAGTCGTCGGCCGCCGCCCCGCTGCTGGACCTGCAGGGGCTGGTGGTGTCGGTACGCAGGCGGCGTCGGCTCTGGGGCTCCATGGCACTGCTGGGGCTGCTCGGCGGCGTGGGGGTGGCGGTCCTGCTGCCGCCGCCGCCGACCGCGGTGACCAAGGTGCTGGTCGCGCACCAGGAGGACCAGCCCAACGACCCCGGCACGCTGATCCGCACCGACGTCGCCCTGCTGCAGACCACCCGGATCGCCGGGAAGGCCCTGAAGTCCCTCGGGTCCTCGGAGAAGCCGGAGGACTTCATGGAGGACTACGGGGGCGTCGGCCTGACCAACAACCTGCTGCAGATCGAGGTGAGCGGGGACAGCGACGCGGTGGCGGTGGCCCGCGCGAAGGCACTGGCCGACGCGTTCGTCGCCGACCACGTACGGCGGATCCAGGAGGCGGCGGACGCGGAGGCCAAGGCCCTGCTCAAGCAGCGCGACCGCATCAAGGCCGACCTCGCCAAGGTCAACAAGGCCATCGGCGACGGCACCCCGGAGGGCAACCCGAGCGCCTCGGCGGACATGGAGTCCCTCTTCGCCCGCCGCGCCGAACTCACCTCCCGTATCTCCGACTTCGACCAGCGGGCGGCCGAGGCGCGCATCGGCACGCCCCAGCTGGTCGCCGGCACCCGGATCGTGGACGCGCCGCGGGCGGTGCGGCACTCGCTGCCCAGGACCGCCGCGACCGACGCGGCGATCGGGCTCGTCCTCGGGCTGGCCCTCGGGCTCGCGGTGGCCGCGGTCGGCACGGTGGTGGCGGACCGCCCCGTGCTGCGCCGGGACATCGCCGCGCACCTCGGCACCTCGGTCCTGTCGGAACTGCCCCGCAGGCCGCCCCGGCTGTGGCGGCGCCGGTCGGCCCGGGCCGCGCGTGAACGGCTCACCCTCACCCTGACCCGCGCCGTGCGCGGCTCGACGGACCCGTTGTCGCTGCTGGAGCTGGGGTGTGCGCGCAACGCGAGCGAGATCGCCGTGGACCTCGCGGGGGTGCTGGCGGCCCAGGGGCCGGTGGCCGTCGTCGACGGGCTGCCCGGCCGGGAGCTCTCGGGCCGCCGTCCGAAGCCGGGCGGCCCGGCCGTGGTCGACGGCGCGCAGGCGGAGGCCATGGCGCCCGAGGACCTCAGGATCGGCGTCGGCTCGGTGGCGCCCGGCACGGCGTGGACCGACCTGCAGTACCTCGGCACACGGACGGTGCTCGTCGTGCGGGCCGGGCACGGCAGCGTCGCCTGGCTGCACACCGTGGCACGGCAGCTCGCGGACCAGCGCATCGCGGTGGTCGGCGTGGTGCTGATCGACCCCGATCCGCGGGACCGGACCGACGGCACGCTGTGGAACGGGCCGCACGGGGCGGTGCGCGGCCGCGGCGAGCGGCAGCCCGTGCGCGGCGGCGGGGGTACCTCCCACGCCGTTCAGGCGGTGGGCGAGGGCAGGCGGCGGACGGAACGCCTGCCGATGTGGGCGGAGCGGGTCCCGGACAGCGACCAGGAGGCGCGGTAGCACATGTGCGGCATCGCAGGTACGTACCGATGGCCCGACGGGAAGGACGTGACCGACCGGCTCACCGACGTCCTCGCCCATCGCGGTCCGGACGGGGCCGGCCGGTACAGCCACCCCGTCGGTGACGGCGAGGTGCACCTCGGGCACCGCCGGCTGTCCATCATCGACCTGTCCGAGACCGGCGCCCAGCCGATGGTCAAGGACGGCCTCGTCCTGACGTACAACGGGGAGCTGTACAACGCGCCGGAGCTGCGCGCCGAGTTGGAGGCCGCCGGGGTGCGCTTCCGCGGCACCTCCGACTCCGAGGTGCTGCTGGAGTCCTGGCGGCGGTGGGGCACGGACTGTCTGCCCCGGCTGCGCGGGATGTTCGCGTTCGGGATCTTCGACGAGCGCACCGGTGATCTGGTGCTCGTCCGCGACCAGCTCGGCATCAAGCCGCTGTTCCTGCTGCGGCGCGGCGAGGGGCTGGTGTTCGCCTCCGAGCTGAAGGCGCTGGCGGCCGTGACGGGCGGGTCGCTGGAGGTGGACCACGCGGCGCTGGTGGCCTCGCTCCTCTACTACTGGGTGCCGGACTCACGGTGCGCCTTCCGCGAGGCGGAGAAACTGCCGCCGGGGAGCTGGCTGCGGATCCGGCCCGACGGCCGGGTGCAGCGCGGCCGGTTCTGGAACCTGCGGGACGTCGCCGCCGAGGGCCGGGCACGGGCCCGGGCCGGTGAACGGCCGGACCTGGCCGCCATCGTGGAGGAGTCGACCCGCAAGCACCTGCTCGCCGACGTCCCCGTGGCCACCTTCCTGTCCGGCGGCCTGGACTCGAGCTGGCTGACCGCTCTCGCGGCCCGCCACCAGCCGGGGATCTCCGCCTACACGATCGGGTTCCGCGCCGAGGACGCCCGGTTCGAGGCCATGCCCGACGACCTGCGCTACGCCCGGCAGGTGGCCGAGCGGTTCGGCGTCGAGCTGCACGAGATCGAGATCGCCCCGAACGTGCTCGACCTGCTGCCGCAGATGACGTACTCCCTGGACGAGCCCATCGGCGACCCCGCGGCGATCAACACCTTCCTGATCTGCCAGGCGGCGCGGGAGGCCGGGGTCAAGGTGATGCTCTCGGGCATGGGTGCCGACGAGCTGTTCGCCGGGTACCGCAAGCACCTGGCCAACGTGCTCGCGCTGCGCTACCAGCGCGTTCCGGGGCCCGTGCGGCGCGGAGTGTCCGGGATCGTGGACCGGCTGCCGGTCGCCACCTCCCGCCGGGGCCTGCGCTCGGTGCGCTTCGCGAAGCGCTTCCTCTCCTTCGCCGACCTGCCCGAGGAGACCGCGTTCCGGCGCAGCTACACCATGTACGACCAGGACGAACTGCTCGCCCTGGTCGACCCGGACCTGGCCGGGACGGTCGACGACGTGCTGACCGAGCATGCCGACACCTACGAGGACAACGCCCTCGACGACTTCGTCAACCGCATGTGCCTGGCGGACGCCCGGATGTTCCTGCCGGGCCTGAACCTCACCTACACGGACCGCTCCAGCATGGCCGCCTCGACCGAGGTGCGGGTGCCGTACGTGGACGTCGAGGTGGTCAGGGCGGCGTTCGCCGTGCCCGGCGACCGCAAGATCGTCAAACGGCAGGGCAAGGCCGTGCTCAAGGAGGCGGCGACCTCGATCCTGCCCCGGGAGATCGTGTACCGGCCCAAGGGCCTGTTCAGCGCCCCGCTGCGGGCCTGGATGAGCCGCGACCTGGCACCGCTGGTGCGCGAGGTGGTCAACGACGGTGAGCTCGTGCGGTCCGGCTTCCTGCGCCGGGACGCGCTGAACCGGATGGTCGCCGAGGACGCCGCCGGACAGCAGGACTTCTCCAAGCATCTGTGGCATGTGCTGACCCTCGAGTACTGGTACCGCGACGCGACCTCCCGCTCCGACCAGAGCACTCGGCAAACGGCTTAGGAATCAGGGGACTTCGGTGAAACAGGTTGTACAGAACTACAAGAGCGGCGAGCTGGCGGTGCTCGACGTGCCGGTGCCCGGGTGCAAGCCGGGCGGTGTGCTGGTCCGCACCGTCTACTCGCTGATCTCCACCGGCACCGAGATGATGAAGGTGTCCGAGGCCGGCATGTCGATGCTGGGCAAGGCCCGCTCCCGCCCCGACCAGGTCGCCAAGGTCATGCAGAGCGTGGCCACCAACGGGGTACCCGCCACGTACCGCAAGGTGATGGGCAAACTGGACTCCTACACACCGCTGGGCTACTCCCTGTGCGGCGTGGTCGAGCAGGCCGGTGTCGGCATCGACGACGTGAAGGTCGGCGACCTGGTGGCCTGCGCCGGCAACGAGCACGCGCTGCACGCCGAGCTCAACTGGGTGCCGAAGAACCTCTACGTCCCGGTGCCGGACGGTCTCGCGCCGCAGCACGCGGCCTTCGGCACCGTCGGGTCGATCGCCATGCAGGGGGTCCGCCAGGGCGAGCCGCAGCTCGGTGAGGTGGCCCTGGTCATCGGCCTCGGGCTGATCGGCCAGCTGGTGGTGCAGCTCCTGGCCGCCTCCGGCGTCCGCGTCGTCGGTGCCGACCCCGACCCCGCGCGCTGCGAGCTGGCCGAGCGCCTGGGCGCCGCGGCCTGCGGCGACCCCGCCTCCACCGCCGTGGAGAACGCCGTCGCCGAACTCACCGACGGACACGGCGTGGACCAGGTGTACCTGGCCGCCGGCGGCGGCAGCAACCAGCCCGTCGAGCTGGCGGCCGAGCTGGCCCGGGACCGCGGCCGGGTCGTCGACATCGGCAAGTGCCGCCTCGACCTGCCGTGGAACGCGTACTACGAGAAGGAACTCGACGTCCGGTTCTCCCGCTCCTACGGCCCCGGGCGATACGACCCGTCGTACGAGCTGGAGGGGCGCGACTACCCGATCGGCTACGTCCGCTGGACCGAGCGCCGCAACCTGGCCTGCTTCCTCGACCTCGCCGCCCGCGGCAAGGTCGACGTGGAGCCCCTCATCTCCCACGTCGCCGACTTCGACGACGCCGTGGAGACCTACCGGCGCCTGAAGGACGGCGAGTTGAAGGCCGTCACCGCGCTGTTCCGGTACCCCGAGCAGGCGGCGGAGACGCAGGAGGCGAAGGCTCCTGCGGTCGCCGTGCCCGCGGTGCAGGTGAAGGCAAGCCCGGCCCGGGCCGCCAGGACGCCGGTGAAGCTGGCGTTCGTAGGCGCGGGCAACTACGCGACGTCGATGCTGCTGCCGCACCTCGCCCGGCGCGAGGGCGTCGAGCTGTCGACCGTCGTCACCACGACCTCGCTGTCCGGGGCCAACGCGCAGCGGAAGTTCGGCTTCGCCAGGGCGACCACCGACCTGGACGCCGTGCTCGGCGACGAGTCCGTCGACGCGGTGTTCGTGGTGACGCGGCACAGCTCGCACGCCGCCCTGACCCGGCAGGCCCTGCTGGCCGGCAAGACCGTGTTCGTGGAGAAGCCCCTGGCCCTCACCGAGGACGAGCTGTCCGGAGTGCTCGCGGCGGTCGAGGAGTCCGGCAACGACCGGCTCCAGGTGGGCTTCAACCGCCGCTTCGCGCCGCTGCTCCAGGAAGCCAGGGCCCAGTTCGGCGCCCGGAGCGGTCCGGCGCACCTGCGCTACCTCGTCAACGCGGGCCGCCTCGCGCACGGCAGCTGGTACCTCCGGCAGGGCTCCGAGGGCTCGCGGTTCGTGGGCGAGGGCGGACACTTCATCGACACGGCGAGCTGGCTGCTCGACGCGGACCCGGTCTCGGTGTACGCGACCGCCACGTCCGGCAACGAGGACCTCCAGGTCGTGCTGCGCTACCCGGACGGTTCCACCGCCACCATCAGCTACGTCACCACGGGCCCGTCCGGCTTCCCCAAGGAGACGCTGGACCTGGTCGCGGACGGCCGGGCGCTGCGCCTCGACGACTTCGTGCGGGCCTCGGTGTACGGCCGTAAGAAGTGGGTCAGTTCGCGGCTGCCCAAGGCCCGGGACAAGGGCCAGAACGCCGAACTGGCGGCGTTCGTCAAGGCGGTGCGCACCGGCGGGCCGATGCCGGTGCCGCTGGAGTCCCTGGTCGCCACCACGGCGGCCACCCTCGCCGTGCAGGCCGGCCTGGCCGGTGGCGTGCCGGTGACGTTGGCGGGGCCCTGATGACGATGAGCGTGGGCTGGTACCTCCGGCGGCTGTCCCGGATGGGGCCGCAGGAGGTCGCGGGCCGGGTGGGCGACACCCTGCGCAGACGGCGCTGGCGTGCGACGCCGCCCGACTGCCCGAGCGTGATCGGCGCCCGGTTCACCGCGGTGCTGCCCGCCGGCACGATCGCCGCCGTACCCCCGGACGCAGCGAAGCGGCTCGTCGCCGAGGCGGACCTGCTCATGGACGGACACGCCGAGTTCTTCGGCGTGGTCCGCGACGACCTGGCCGACCCGGACTGGTGGTTCGACCCGAAGACCGGGCGCCGGGCCCCCGAGGGCTACGCCTTCGACGTGCCGTACCGCAGCGAGGACGCGGTCGGGGACATCAAGCAGATCTGGGAGCCGTCCCGGCACCAGTACCTCACCCAGCTCGCGGCCGCCTACGCGATCACCGGCGACGAGCGGTACGCCGAGCGCGTGGCCGCGCACCTGCGGTCGTGGTGGGAGGCCAACCCCCCGCTGCGCGGCGTCCACTGGCTCAGCGGCATCGAGCTGGGCATCCGGCTGCTGTCCTGGGTGTGGGTCCGCCGGCTGCTCGACGGCTGGCCGGGCGCGGCCGGGCTGTTCGAGGGCAACCCGGTGGCGCGCGACCAGATCTGGCACCACCAGCGCTGGCTCGCCGCCTTCGCCAGCCGGGGCTCCTCGGCGAACAACCACGTCATCGCCGAGGATGCCGGGCAGTTGGCCGCGGCCTGCGCGTTCGACTGGTTCCCCGAGTCGGCACGCTGGCGGGCCGGCGCGTTGCGCTCGCTGGAGCGGCAGCTGCGCGCCAACACGTATCTCTCCGGCCTCAACCGCGAGCTGGCCACCGAGTACCACGGTCTGGTCCTGGAACTCGGCCTGGCCGCGCTGGCCGAGGCCGACGCCGCCGGAGTGGAGGTCCCCGCGACCGTCCGCCCGGTGCTGCTGCGCATGACCGACGCGCTCGCGGCGGTCGTGGACAACCGTCTGAGGCCGCCGCGTCAGGGAGACGCGGACGACGGGCACGGTCTGATCGTGGACGGCGCGGGCACCGACCGCTGGGCCTCGCTGCTGGCCACCGGGGACGCCGTGTTCGGCCGCCTCGACTGGTGGCCGGCGGTCACCGGCACCGACGTGCGCACCCCGCTGCTGGCCGCGCTCGTCAAGCCGTACCCGGAAAACGGAACCGAACTGTCCGTGACCCGCCCGGCGAGCCGCCCCACCCGCTTCGCCGACGCCGGCATGACGATCCTGCGTGGCCCGCGGGAGATCTGGGTGCGCTGCGACGGCGGGCCGCACGGGTTCCTGTCCATCGCCGCGCACGCGCACGCGGACGCGCTGTCCCTGGAGGTCCGGCACGACGGGGTCGACGTGTTCGCCGACCCGGGCACGTACTGCTACCACGGACAGCCGGAGTGGCGGCGCTACTTCCGGTCGACCCTCGGCCACAACACCCTGGAGCTGGACGGGACCGACCAGTCCGTCTCCGGCGGCCCGTTCCTGTGGACGCGGCAGGCCCGCAGCCGGGTCCTGGTCTCCGACACGTCCGGGGAGGGGACGGCCCGCTGGTGCGCCGAGCACGACGGTTACGCGCCCTCGGTGCACCGCCGCCGGGTGGAGCTGACGGCCGCGAGCCGGGAGCTGCGGGTGGTCGACGAGATCCACGGCCGGCACAGCCCGCGCCGGGCCGTGCGGCTGGCCTTCCACCTCGGCCCGGCGATCGCCGCGGACCTGGTGGGCCACCGCGCGGAACTGACCTGGACGCGGGACGGTGAGGACCGCTCGGCGGTGCTCGACCTGCCCGGGCAGCTGGCCTGGAGCGCGCACCGCGGTGAGAGCGACCCGCCGCTGGGCTGGTACTCGGCCGGCTTCGGTCGCAAGGAACCCGCCACCACGCTGATCGGCACGGGCTTCGCCGACGGCGCGGAGGGGTTCACCACCGTACTCGGGTTCCGCGGCTAGGGAGGACGCTTGGGGATCACGTGGCGGCACCGGGCATGGGCCGTGGCACCCGTGGTGCTGGCCCTGCTGGCGGCGACCGGCTGTGACAGCACGCCGGACGCGCGGCCGAAGCCGCCCACCGCACCGCCCACGGCCGTGGCCGGGGTGTGCGCCGAGCGCGCGGCGGGGCCGTCGAAGGCGCCGGCGGGCGCGGTGACGGTCGATCCCGCCGTGCCCGGCGACCTGGCGGTGAAGACCGAGGAGAACCCGCCGGGCACCACGTTCTGGCTGCTCCCGGGCAAGCACCGGCTCGGGCCGGACCGCTACGCCCAGGTGCTGCCCAAGGAAGGGGACACCTATCTCGGGGCGCCGGGCGCGGTGCTCGACGGGCGGAAGACCAACCAGTACGCGTTCGGCGGCAGCGCCCCGGACGTCACGATCCGTCATCTGACCGTGCAGCGGTTCGTCGCGCCGCACGACGAGGGCGTCGTCAACCACGACTCGGCCGACGGCTGGGTCATCGAGCACACGACGGTCCAGAACAACTCCGGCGCCGGGCTGATGGCCGGGGCCCGCCAGCGGGTGCGCGGCAACTGCCTGCGCGACAACGGCCAGTACGGCATGAACGCCTACAAGGGCGACGGCCGTATCACCGGCCTGGTGGTCGAGGGCAACGAGATCACCGGCAACAACACGGACGACTGGGAGAAGCGGCGGCCGGGCTGCGGCTGCACCGGGGGCGTGAAGTTCTGGGCCGTCGACGGCGCCGACGTACGCGGCAACTGGGTGCACGACAACCGCGGGGCCGGGCTGTGGGCGGACACCAACAACAACGACTTCCGTATCGAGGGCAACCTGCTGGAGGACAACGACGGCGCCGCGCTGATCTACGAGACCAGCTACAACGCGGTCGTCCGGCAGAACAGGATCCGGCGGAACAACTGGGTCGAGGGCCGGGACTACGCCGACCGCGGCGACTCCTTCCCGTTCGCGACCGTCTACATCTCCGAGTCCGGCGGCGAACCGCGGGTCCGGGCCCGCACGGACAAGATCGAGATCTACCGGAACGTGCTGGAGAACAACTGGTCCGGGATCACCCTGTGGGAGAACGCGGACCGGTTCTGCAACAGCCCGGCGAACACCTCCTCGGGCGAGTGCACGCTCCTGGTGAAGGACATCAAGCGCTGCAAGCGGCCGGCGATCACCACCGCGCCGCTCTACGACGACTGCCGGTGGCGGACCCAGCGGGTGGACGTCCACGACAACCGCTTCGTGCTGGACAAGTCCGTCCTCGACTGCGCGGTGAAGTGCGACCGCATGGCGGTGCTGGCCAACTACGGCACCTATCCGGACTGGTCGCCCTACCGGGGCGAACGGGTGGCCGAGGCGATCACGCGCAAGCAGCACAACCGCTGGCACGACAACGTCTACCGGGGGCCGTGGAGGTTCGTCGTCCACGACCCGAGCCGGGTCCTGGACTTCGCCCAGTGGCGGGACACGCCGTACCGGCAGGACGCGGGCAGCAGGTACCGCGCCGGGAAGGGCGGCTGAGATGACCACCGACCACACGTCGAAGATCGTCGGGACGGTCTGGGGGCTGCTGGTCCTCAACACGCTCGGCTCCGCCGGGGCGAGGACCATCGTCCCGCTGCCCCGCTCCCTCATCCAGATGGTCACCATGGGCTCACTGGTCGCCGCGTTCGCGCTGGCGCTCGTGGTCAATCCCCGGCTGCGCGTGCGCCCCAACGCCTATCTGTTCCTGCTCACCCTGCTGCTGGTGCCGAGCGTGATCTCCAGCGCGGACCTGGAGTCCGGGCTCGGCGCGGTGTTCCGCTGCGCCCGGCTGGCGCTCTTCGTCAGCACGCTGTGGCTGCTCACCCGCTGGTGGGACGGTGAGCTGAGGTTCGTCCGGCTGCACATCCGGATGTACTTCGTGGTCCTCGCATCGGTGGCCCTCGGCGCCGTCGTCTCCCCGGGCGCCGCCCTGCCCGAGCTGTACGGCGGGCGGCTGGTGGGCGCGCTCTGGCCGCTCACCCCGCCGCAGATCGGACAGTACGCGGCGGTGATCATCGGGCTGTCCGTGCTGCTCCTGCTGGGCCGCCGGACGACCCGGGGCAGCGCTGCGCTGGTCATCGTGCCGTCCCTGGTCCTGCTCGCGCTGACCCACACCCGCACGGCGACGCTCGGGATGCTCATCGGGCTGGTGCTGGCGATCGGTTCGCTCTTCCTGACCAGCACCGCCGCCCGCCGGTTCTTCGCCTGGGTGGTGCTGTGCGCCGCCGTGGCCGCGGTGGGGTTCGGGCCCGCGCTGCGGTCGTGGTTCCTGCGCGGGCAGAGCCAGGAGAACTTCACCAGCCTCACCGGCCGGGCCAAGGTCTGGGAGGCGCTGCTGGCGGCGCCCCGCACGACCTCGGAGTACCTGTTCGGCATGGGCCTCGGCGACAAGTCCTTCGGCGGGCTGCCGATCGACAACAGCTGGCTGGCCGTCTTCAACGAGCAGGGCATGGCCGGCGTGACGCTGGTGGCGGCGATCGTCGTCGTGCTGGGCGGGGTCGCGCTGCTGCGGCCGCCGTCGCTGTCGAGGGCCTGCGCGATCTTCCTGATCAGCTACTGCGGCATCGCGTCGTACACCGAGGCCGGACTGGGCGACGCCTCTCCGTATCTCCTGCATCTGGCGGTGGCCGCCTCGCTGTTGGCGGTGCCCGCCGAGGCCGGCGCCCCGCCGCCCCCCACCGTCCCCCGACGGCGCGTCACGCGCTGGGTCAGAAGATCGGAGGTGGCCTGAGCATGCACGTGCTCGTGGTGCACAACCGCTACGCCTCGGCGCAGCCGAGCGGCGAGAACAAGGTCGTCGACCAGGAGGTGGAGCTGCTGCGCGCGGCCGGCCACCGGGTCGAGCTGTTCGAGCGGCGCAGCGACGAGATCGCCGCCCGGTCCCTGCCGGGCAAGGCCGCGATCCCGCTGCTGGTGCCGTGGAACCCGGCGGTCCGCAGGGAACTCGCCGCGAAGCTGCGCGCCGGGCGGCCGGACGTGGTGCACGTCCACAACGTCTTCCCGCTGCTGTCGCCGGCGGTCCTGGCCGCCTGCGCGGACGCCGGAGTGCCCGCCGTCGCGACGCTGCACAACTACACCCAGGTGTGTCCGCCCGGCACGCTGCAGCGCGACGGCCGGCCCTGCGCCGAGTGCGTCGGGTCCACGCCGCTGCCCGCCGTCCGGCACGGCTGCTACCGGAACTCCCGGCTGGCGACGGTGCCGCTCGCGGTCAGTCTCTCGGTGAACCGGCGGCGGTGGTGGTCCGGTGTGGAGCGGTTCTTCTGCATCTCGGCGGCGCAGCGCGACGTCCTGGTGCGCTCCGGCATGCCGGCCGAACGGCTGGCGGTGAAGCACAACTTCGTGCCCGACCCGGGCCCGCGCCGGGAGGGTGACGGCGAGCACCTGCTGTACCTGGGCCGGCTGGCGGAGGCCAAGGGGATACGGCTGCTGATGGCCGCCTGGGACGAGCTGGCCGCCGACGGCGGGGTGGGCGTACCGCTCGTGATCGCCGGGGCGGGGCCGCTCGAGCGGGAGGTGACCGCCTGGGCGGCGGGCCGCGACGACGTGCGGTACGCCGGCCTGTACGACACGGCGCAGGTCCGCGAGGCCGTCGCGCGGTCGGTCGCCGTGGTGGCTCCCTCGACGTGGCTGGAGGCGTTCGGCCTGGTGGTCGTGGAGGCGATGGCGGCCGGGGTCCCGGCCGTCGCCGCCGGTCACGGCGCCTTCGTCGAACTCGTCGAGGACGGGGTGACCGGGCTGCTGCACCGGCCGGGCGACTCCGCCTCGCTCGCGTCGTGCCTGCGCGGGATCACGGCCGAACCGGCCCTGGGCCGGGAGATGGGCCGGGCGGCCCGGGGCCGTTACGAGCGGGACTTCAGCCCGGAGGTCGGGCTGGAGCACCTGGTGGAGGGGTACCGCGCCGCGATCGCGGGGCGGACGGAATCATTGGGGGGCAGTAGATGAACGGATGCCGACTCTGCGGTTCGACGGCGCTGGAGAGCGTCGTCGACCTGGGAGCGACGCCACCGTGCGAGAGCTTTCTCGCCGCGGACCGACTGGACCTGCCGGAGCCGGCGTACCCGCTGCACCTTCGGGTCTGCACGGACTGCTGGCTGGCGCAGATCCCTCCGCTGATCACACCGGAGGACACCTTCGAGGAGTACGCCTACTTCTCCTCCTTCTCGACCTCCTGGGTGGAGCACGCGCGCACGTTCGTCGGCGAGGCCGTGGAGCGGGCGGGCCTCGGCCCCGACGCCTTCGTGGTCGAGGTGGCGAGCAACGACGGTTACCTGCTGCGCCATGTGGTGGACCGGGGGATCCGCTGCCTGGGTGTCGAGCCGTCGGTGAACGTCGGGGCGGCGGCGCGGGAGGCGGGGGTGCCCACGCTCACGGCGTTCCTGTCCCCGGAGACCGGCTCGGCCGTCCGCGCCGAGCACGGGCCGGCGGACCTGGTCGTGGCCAACAACGTGTACGCGCACATCCCCGACGTGGTCGGGTTCACGCGCGGGCTGCGCGCGCTGGTCGCCGACGACGGCTGGGTCTCGATCGAGGTGCAGCACCTGCTGACCCTGATCGAGGAGAACCAGTACGACACGATCTACCACGAGCACTTCCAGTACTACACCGTCGCCTCCGCGATCCGGGCCCTCGCGAGCGGCGGACTGACGCTCGTGGACGTCGAACTGCTGCCCACCCATGGCGGGTCGATCCGGCTGTGGGCCCGCCCGGCCGAGGTGGCCGGCGAGCCCACCGCGCGGGTGGCCGACGTGCTGACGCGGGAGAAGGCCGCCGGGCTCCAGGAGCTGTCCGGGTACACCGAGTTCTCCGCCCGGGTGGCCAAGGTCCGCAGGGACCTGCTGCGGTTCCTGATCGACGCGGCCGAGCGCGGCGAGACGGTCGTCGGCTACGGCGCCCCGGGCAAGGGCAACACCCTGCTCAACCACTGCGGCATCCGGCCGGATCTGCTGGCGTACACCGTGGACCGCAACCCCTACAAGCACGGCAGGTTCACCCCGGGCACCCGCGTCCCGATCCTGCCGCCCGAGCGGATCGCCGCCGACAGGCCCGACTACGTGCTCGTCCTGCCGTGGAACCTGCGGGCCGAGCTGGTGGAGCAGCTGGCGTACGTGCACGCGTGGGGCGGCCGGCTGGTCTTCCCGATACCGGAACTGAGCATTGTCGAGGTCACGGCATGAAGGTCGTCCTGTTCTGCGGCGGTTACGGCATGCGGATGCGCAACGGAACCTCCGACGACGTGCCCAAGCCGATGGCGATGGTCGGCCCGCGCCCGCTGATCTGGCACGTCATGCGCTACTACGCGCACTTCGGGCACAAGGAGTTCATCCTCTGCCTCGGGTACGGCGCCCACCACATCAAGAACTTCTTCCTCACCTACGAGGAGACGACGTCCAACGACTTCGTGCTGCGCGGCGGCCGCACCGAGCTGCTGTCCACCGACATCGCCGACTGGACGATCACCTTCGCGCAGACCGGCGTCGAGTCGCCGATCGGGGAACGGCTGCGCCGGGTGCGGCACCACCTGGACGGCGACGAGATGTTCCTCGCCAACTACGCGGACGTGCTCACCGACGCCCCGCTGCCGGAGATGATCGACTCCTTCGCCCGGCGTGACGCCGGCGCGTCGATGATGGTGGTGCCGCCGCAGTCCTCGTTCCACTGCGTGGACCTCGGCGAGGACGGCCTGGTGGGGGGCATCACCGCGGTGAGCGACATGCCGCTGTGGGAGAACGGCGGCTATTTCGTGCTCCGCCAGGAGGTCTTCGACCACATCCCGGAGGGCGGTGACCTGGTCGCCGACGGCTGCGCGCGGCTGGCCAAGGAGGGCCGGCTGGTGGCGCACCAGCACCGCGGCTTCTGGAAACCGACCGACACCGTCAAGGAGCGGGCCGCGCTCGACGAGGCGTACGCCCGGGGCGACCGCCCGTGGGCCGTGTGGGAACGCGACGTCACCGGAGTGGGCGCGTGATCCGGCTCGGCGCCGGCCGCCCCGACCGGATCGTCGCGGTGGGCGCGCACTGCGACGACATCGCCATCGGCGCCGGCGGCACGCTGCTGACGCTGTGCCGGGCACGGCCGGGTCTGCGCGTCGACGCGCTGGTGCTGACCGGCGGCGGAACCGACCGGGAGCAGGAGGAGCGGGCCGCGCTCGCCGCCTTCTGCCCGGGCGCCGACCTGCGGCTGACCGTGGGCAAGCTGCCGGACGGCTGGCTGCCCGCGCACTGGGAGGAGGCCAAGTCCGCGGTCGAGGAGCTGCGGGCGGCGACGGAGCCGGACCTCGTGCTGGCCCCGCGCGCCGACGACGCCCACCAGGACCACCGCGGCCTGGCACGGCTGATCCCCACCGCGTTCCGCGACCACCTGGTGCTCGGCTACGAGATCGTCAAGTGGGACGGCGACCTCGGCCGCATGGCGGCCTACCAGCCGCTGGCCGCGGAGAGGGCCGAACAGAAGGTGCGGCTGCTGCAGGAGCACTACCCCTCGCAGCGCCACCGGCCCTGGTACGACCGGGAGGCCTTCCTCGGTCTCGCCCGGATCCGCGGCATCGAATGCCACGAGCGCTACGCCGAGGCGTTCGCGGTCACCAAACTCACGCTCAACCTGGGGGGTTGAACCATGCGCGTACTCCTGACCGGACACCAGGGCTACCTGGGCACCGTGATGGCCCCGGTCCTCGCCGAGGCCGGGCACGAGGTCGTCGGCCTGGACGCGGGGCTGTTCGCCGACTGCGTGCTGGGCCCGACGCCCGCCGACCCGCAGGGGCACCGGGTGGACCTGCGGGACCTCACGGCCGAGCACGTGGCCGGGGTGGACGCCGTGATCCACCTGGCGGCCCTGTCCAACGACCCGCTGGGCTCGCTGGCGCCGCAGCTCACCTACGACATCAACCACCACGCGTCCGTGCGGCTGGCCCGGCTGGCCCGCGACGCCGGCGTGGGGCGCTTCCTGTACGCGTCGACCTGCTCGGTGTACGGCGCCGCCGGCGGTGACGAACTCGTGGCCGAGGACGCCCCGCTGCGCCCGGTGACGCCGTACGCGGAGTCGAAGGTGCGGGTGGAGGACGACCTGCACGCGCTGGCCGACGGCGACTTCAGCCCGGTGTACATGCGCAACGCCACCGCGTTCGGCTTCTCGCCCCGGCTGCGCGCCGACATCGTGCTGAACAACCTGGTGGGTCACGCGCTGCTGACCGGCGAGGTGCTGGTGCTCTCCGACGGCACCCCCTGGCGCCCCCTGGTGCACGCGGCCGACATCGCGCGGGCCTTCACGGCCGCGCTGGAGGCGCCGCGCGAGGCGGTGCACGACCGGGCGTTCAACATCGGCACCGAGTCCAACAACGTGACGGTCGCCGAGATCGCCGAGCAGGTCGCCGAGGCGGTGTCCGGCGCGAAGGTGGTGATCACCGGCGAGAACGGCGCCGATCCGCGGTCCTACCGGGTGGACTTCTCCCGTCTCCGGGCGGCGATCCCGGGCTTCGACTGCGAGTGGTCGGTGAAGCGGGGCGCGCTCGAACTCGCCGATGCCTACCGGAAGTTCGGGCTCACCCAGGAGGCCTTCGAGCAGCGCTTCACCCGGCTGGCCGTGCTGCGCGCGGCGTCCGGGGCCGGCACCGTCGACGACACCCTGCGGCGGCGCGGATGACCGTCGGCGAGGAGATGCACGCCCTGGTGGAGCGGCTGTACCCGCTGTGCCGGAGCATCACCGGCGACGGGGTGCGCGCCACCCTGGACATCGTCGGCGAGTACATCCCGCTCCAGGTGCACGAGGTACCGACCGGGACCCAGGTGCTCGACTGGACGGTGCCGCAGGAGTGGAACATCCGGGACGCCTACATCGCCGACGCCGACGGCAACCGGGTCGTCGACTTCCGCGCGTCCAGCCTGCACGTGCTCGGCTACAGCGTGCCGGTGTCCGCGACCCTGCCGCTGGCCGAGCTGCGCGAACACCTGTACACACTGCCGGAGCACCCGTCCTGGGTGCCGTACCGCACCAGCTACTACCAGCCGCAGTGGGGCTTCTGCCTCGCCCAGGACACCCTGGACGCGCTGCCGGACGGTGATTACGAGGTGCGGGTCGACTCCACGCTCGCCGACGGCCACCTCACCTACGCCGAGCACGTGGTCCCCGGTCAGGTCGCCGACGAGGTGATCGTCTCCTGCCACGTCTGCCACCCGTCGCTGGCCAACGACAACCTGGCCGGCGTCGCGGTGGCGACCTTCCTGGCCCGCGCGCTGGCGGAGCGGTCTCCGTACTACACCTACCGGTTCGTCTTCGCGCCCGGCACCATCGGGGCGATCACCTGGCTGGCCCGCAACGCCGACCGGATCGAGCGGGTCAAGCACGGCCTGGTGCTGGCCTGCGCCGGCGACCGGGGCGAGGTGACGTACAAGCAGAGCAGGCGCGGCGACGCGGAGATCGACCGGGTGATGCGGCACGTGCTGAACGCCTCCGGACGCCCGCACCGCGTCACCGAGTTCACCCCGTACGGCTACGACGAGCGCCAGTACTGCTCACCGGGGTTCGACCTCGGTGTCGGCTCGCTCAGCCGGACCCCGTACGCGGGCTACCCGGAGTACCACACCTCGGCGGACAATCCGGACTTCGTCACCCCGGAGGCGATGACGGACACCCTGGACCTGTGCCGCGAGGCGTTCGCCGTGCTCGACGGCAACCGGCGGTACGTCAACCTCAGCCCGTACGGCGAACCGCAGCTGGGCCGCCGTGGCCTCTACGACTCGCTCGGCGGCCGCAGCGACGCCAAGGAGGCCCAGATGGCCATGCTCTGGGTGCTCAGCCTCTCCGACGGCGAGCACGGCCTGCTGGACGTCGCCGAGCGGTCCGGGCTGCCCTTCGACACCGTCGCCGCCGCGGCCGGCGCCCTGCACGGTGCCGGACTGATCAAGGCATGACGCACATGACCACCGAGGAGGAGAAGGCGAGGGCACGGGCACGGCCCGCCCGGCGGGCCCTGCTCGGCCGGCTGTCCTGGGGGCTGGCCGACCAGGCGGCCTCCAGCATGACCAACTTCGCGGTGGGGATCTACGTCGCCCGCTCGCTCGGGCTCACCGCGTTCGGCGCGTTCAGCCTGGCCTGGGTGACCTACGGCGTGGTGCTCAGCGTCTCCCGGGGACTGGCCACCGACCCGCTCGTGGTGCGCTTCAGCGGTGTGCCGGACGCCGCCTGGCGGGGGGCGGTGGCCCGCTCGTCGGGCACCGCGCTCGGCGTCGGCGGCATCATCGGCGCGGCCTGTCTGGTGGTCGGACCGACCGTCGGCGGTCATGTGGGGGCCGCCTTCGCCTGCCTCGGCGTGATGCTGCCGGGGCTGCTGCTGCAGGACGCGTGGCGGTACTCGTTCTTCGCCGCCGGCACCGGCCGGAAGGCGTTCGTCAACGACCTGGTGTGGGGCGTCGCGCTCGTCCCGGCCATGGTCGTGGCGGCCCGCGTGGGCACGGTCGCCGCGTTCGTCCTCGCCTGGGGCGCGTCCGCCACGGTCGCCGCGGTGTACGGCTGCTTCCAGTCCGGCATCCGCCCCCACCCGGCCGGAGCGCGCGCCTGGCTCCGCGACCACCGCGACCTCGGCTCCCGCTACCTGGTCGAGAACACCTCCCTCAGCGGCGCGGCCCAGCTGCGGGCGTACGGACTCGGCGCGATCGTCGGGGTCGGCGCGGTGGGGGTGGTCCGGGGCGCCGAGCTGCTGCTCGGCCCGTTCCTCGCCGTGCTGATGGGGCTGTCGCTGGTCACCGTGGCGGAGGCGGCACGGGTGCTGCGACGGGCCCCGCACCGGCTCGGCCGGTTCTGCCTGCTGCTCGGCGGCGCGCAGGCCGTCGCCGCGCTGCTCTGGGGCGCGGCGCTGCTGCTGGTGCCGGACCACTACGGCGAACTCGTGCTCGGCGGCGTCTGGCAGGCCGCCTCGCAGCTGATCGTGCCCGCCACGCTCGGCGTCGCGGGCGCCGGCCTCGGCACCGGTGCGGCGGCCGGGCTGCGCGCGCTCGGCGCGGCCCGGCGCAGTCTGCGCTGCCAGCTGTTCGCCTCCGCCTGCTACGTCGGCGGCGGACTCGGCGGGGCGGCCGCGGCCGGCACGGTCGGCTCGGCCTGGGGCGTCGCCGCCGCGACCCTCGCCGGCTCCGCCGTGTGGTGGCTGCAGCTGCGCCCCGCCCTGCGCGAGCACCACCAGGACTCCATCCGCGAAGTGAGGACGCCATGACCGACCGACCCCGGCTGAGCATCGGCCTGCCCGTCTACAACGGCGAGGAGTACCTCGCCGAGTCGTTCGACGCCCTGCTCGGCCAGACCTACGAGGACTTCGAGCTGGTGGTCTCCGACAACGCCTCGACGGACGGGACCGAGGACATCTGCCGCCGGTACGCGGCGAAGGACTCCCGCGTCCGCTACATCCGGCTGCCCCGCAACATCGGCGCCGCGCCCAACCACAACTACGTGTTCACCGAGTGCCGCGGCGAGCTGTTCAAGTGGGCGTCGCACGACGACCTGTACGCCCGTGACCTGCTGCTGCGCTGCGTCGAGGCCCTGGACGAGCGGCCGGACGTGGTCCTCGCGCACAGCGACCAGGCGGTCATCGACGAGGACGGCAAGGTGAAGGTCCCCTACGCGTACGGGCTCGCCACCGACTCGCCGCACGCGCCGGAGCGCTTCCGCAGCCTGCTGTTCGAGCCCGGCGGCGACGACTTCTACGGGGTGATGCGGGCCGACATGCTGCGCCGGGTGAAGCCGCACGACAGCTACCACCACGCGGACCGCACCTTCGTCGCCGAGATCACCCTGCACGGGCCCTTCCACCAGGTGCCCGAGCTGCTGTACTTCCGCCGCGACCACCCCACCCGCGCCGAGCGGGCGAACCCCTCCAAGCGCTCCCGGTGCGTCAACCTGGACCCGCGCCGGGCGGGCCCGCTGCACCCGACGCCCCGGCTGCTCGCCGAGTACGTCTGGGGCTTCGTCTCGGCGATCCGGCGGGCGCCGCTGTCCCCCGCCGACCGGCGCGCGTGCCACCGCCATCTGGCCGCGTGGATGACCAGCCGGGTCCGGCCGGGCGCGGGCGAACGGGTCGAGGACCGCGCCCCGGTCGACCCGGGCCGGTACGACGTCTCCGTGGACGCCGTCGTCGCCGGCCGCGAAGGCAGGCAACCATGACGTCCGCTGGTGAACTCCCGGTGCGCGTAGGAATGTTCGGGCTGCTCGGCTCCGGCAACCTCGGCAACGACGGGTCGCTGGAGGCCGTCCTCGGTCTGCTCCGCGCCGCGCACCCGGAGGCGGCCGTGGACGCGCTGTGCGGCGGACCCGAGGCCGTCACGGCCCGGTACGGCATCCCCGCGACACGGCTGCACTGGTACCGCGGGGAGTACCGGACCGCCTCCCGCGCCGGCGCGATCGCGGGCAAGGGCCTGGGCAAGCTCGTCGACGTCCTCCGCACCGCCGCCTGGGTACGCCGGCACGACGTGGTCATCGTGCCGGGCATGGGCGTCCTGGAGGCCACGCTGCCGCTGCGGCCGTGGGGTTTCCCGTACGCACTGTTCCTGCTCTGCGCGAGCGGCCGGCTGACCGGTACCCGGGTCGCGCTGGTCGGCGTCGGGGCCGGCCCGATCGGCAACCGGGCGACCCGGACCCTGGTGCGCTGGTCGGCGCGGCTGGCCGCCCACCGGTCGTACCGGGACGAGCTGTCCCGCGACGCGATGCGGGCGATGGGTGTGGACACCGCGCGCGACGCGGTCCACCCGGACCTGGCCTTCGCCCTGCCGGCACCGGAACCGAGCGCGCCCGGCGGCCCTCCGGGCCGGGTGTGCGTCGGTGTCATGGACTTCCACGGCGGCGACGACGACCGCGACCGGGCCGAGGAGATCCACCGCCGCTACCTCGACGGCACGACCCGTTTCGTCCGCGCGCTGGCCGAGGAGGGCAGGCCCGTCCGGCTGCTCACGGGCGACGCGTGCGACGCGCCGGTGGCCGCCGCGATCCTCGACGCGGTGGACTCGCCGCTGGTCACCGTCGCCGAGGCGGGTTCGCTGACCGACCTGATGAAGGAGACGGCGGCCGCCGACACCGTGGTGGCGACCCGCTACCACAACCTGGTCTGCGCGCTGCGGGCCGGCACCCCGACGCTCGCCCTCGCCTACGCGGCGAAGAGCGAGGCGCTGATGGCGCTGATGGGCCTGGACGCGTACTGCCACCCGGCCCGCGAGGTGGACGCCGACCGCCTGCTCGAACAGTTCCGGGAGCTGGAGAAGAACGCGGCGGACACCCGGCGGACCCTCGCCGAGCGGAACCGGGCCGTCACCCGGCAGCTCGACGAGCAGTTCACCGCTCTGGCGGCGGCCCTGTTCCCGGCGACCGGCCGCGCCCGCACCCCTTCCCCCTCCCCCCAGCCCACGCACCCCCGGCAGGAGACGCCATGAAAGCGACGGAAGTCCCGGAGATCTCCGGCGCGTACCTCTTCGAGCCGACCCCGTACGCCGACGAACGCGGCTTCTTCTGCCGCACCTTCGACGCCGACGTGGTCCGCTCGGTGGGCCTGGACCCGCACGCCTTCCTCCAGGACAGCCTGTCCCGCTCGGCGGGCGGCGTGGTGCGCGGCCTGCACCTGCGCTCCGGCGCGGGCGAGGCCAAGCTGGTGCGGTGCTCGTACGGGAGGATCTTCGACGTCGTCGTGGACCTGCGGCCGGGCTCGCCGACCTATCTCGCCCGGGCCTTCTTCGAGCTGTCCGGCGAGACACAGACGACCCTCTACATCCCGGCGGGCTGCGCACACGGCTTCCAGGCCCTGACCCCGACCGCCGACACCTCGTACCGGATCGACCGCCCGCACGACCCGTCCGAGGACGTGACGATCGCCTTCGACGACCCCGAACTCGCCGTCCCCTGGCCGCTGCCGGTCACGTCGGTGTCCGAGCGGGACCGGAAGGCGCCCGGCCTGGCCGAGGTCCTGAAGCACGTCCTGAAGCACAGGGAGAGCTGAAGCCGCCATGGAAACCGAAGAGTTCGCACTGCCCCGGTCCCGGGCGGCCAACGAGCACCTGCACGCCCTCGTCCCCGGCGGCGCGCACACCTATGCCAAGGGCGACGACCAGTACCCCGAGCACCTGGCCCCGGTCATCAGCCACGGCAACGGCGCCCATGTGTGGGACGTCGACGGCAACCGCTACATCGAGTACGGCTCCGGCCTGCGGTCGGTCAGCCTCGGGCACGCCCACCCGCGCGTGACCGAGGCGGTGCGGCGGGAACTCGACCGCGGCGGCAACTTCGTCCGGCCGTCCGTCGTGGAGGTCGAGGCCGCCGAACGCTTCCTGGCGACGGTGCCGACCGCCGAGATGGTGAAGTTCGCGAAGAACGGCTCCGACGCCACCACCGCCGCGGTACGCCTGGCCCGCGCCGCCACCGGGCGCTCGCGGGTGGCCCTCTGCGCCGACCATCCGTTCTTCTCCACGGACGACTGGTTCATCGGCACCACCCCGATGTCCGCCGGCATCCCGTCGGCCACCCACGACCTCACCGTGACGTTCCCCTACGGCGACCTGGCCGCGACCGAGGACCTGCTCACCCGGTACCCGGACGACATCGCCTGCCTGATCCTGGAACCCGCCACCCACACCGAACCGCCGCCCGGATACCTGGCCGGCCTGCGGGAGCTGGCCGACCGGCACGGCTGCGTCCTCGTCTTCGACGAGATGATCACCGGCTTCCGCTGGTCCGAGGCGGGCGCCCAGGGCCTGTACGGCGTCGTCCCCGACCTCTCCACCTTCGGCAAGGCGCTGGGCAACGGCTTCGCCGTCTCCGCGCTGGCCGGTCGCCGCGAGCTGATGGAGCTGGGCGGGCTGCGCCACTCCGGCGAGCGGGTGTTCCTGCTGTCCACCACGCACGGCGCGGAGACGCACTCCCTGGCCGCCGCCATGGCCGTGCAGAGCACGTACGTCGAGGAGGGCGTCACCGCACGGCTGCACGCCCTCGGCGAACGGCTGGCGGCCGGTGTCCGCGACGCCGCCGCCGCCATGGGCGTGGGCGACCACGTCGTCGTCCGGGGCCGGGCCAGCAACCTGGTCTTCGCCACCCTCGACGAGCACGGCCGCCCGTCGCAGGAGTACCGCACCCTGTTCCTGCGCCGGCTCCTCGCGGGCGGGGTGCTGGCCCCGTCCTTCGTGGTGAGCGCCGCGCTCGACGACTCGGACATCGAGCACACGGTCGACGTGGTGGCGGAGGCGTGCGCGGTGTACCGCAAGGCCCTGGACGCCGGCGACCCGACACCGTGGCTGGGCGGCCGGCCGGTGAAGCCGGTGTTCCGGCGCCGGGTGTGAGCTGACGACAGGCGACGCTGCCACGGACCGGCATCGGCCGTACGGCCGGCCGTCCGGTCTGGCGGCCGGGCCGTCGGCGTGGCGAACCGGGGTGTGCACGGTGGACCGGAAGCGCCGGACGGCGGGCGACCCCGCCTCCGGGCCGGTCGGCGAGCCGGTGCTCGACCGCCAGGTGGTCCGGGACGGGTCAGCGACGCCGTCGGCCGTCGGCCGCCCGGTCCACCAGCCACGCGGTCGCCGGTGTCAGCGCCAGCGCGGTGCACCAGCCGCCGAGCACGTCGGTCGGATAGTGCGCGCCCAGGGCGACCTGGGCCCAGCCCATGGCGGCACCGGCGACCAGCGCCACGGCGAGCACGAGGGACAGGCCCGCCGCCCTGCCGAGGCGGAACCGGCCGGCCGCGAGCAGCGCGACCACGAGGGCGAGCGCGGTGAGGAAGGCCGTGTGCCCGCTCGGGTACGAGAGGTTGCCGTCGCCGTGGATGGTGCGTCCGACCAGCGACTTGAGCAGCGTGCCCGCTCCCACGGTGACGCCGACCGAGGCGACGGCGAACACCGCGGCCCGCGGGCTCCGCAGCAGCAGGAGACAGCCCGCCACGACGGTCACGACCAGCGCCGCGGCCCCCACGGGCTCCCCCAGGAAGTCGACGGCCAGAGCGATGTGCCGCCACGGCGGCCCCACCCCGTCCACGACCGCCGAGATCCGCGCGTCCACCGCACCGGGCTCACTGTCACCGGCGAAGAGAACCGCGCCCACGGCGACTCCGAGCGCGGCGAGAACGGCCACCACCCCGAGCCATCCACGCAGCGACGGCGACAGCACGGCCGGCGCGGACGGCCCCCGGGGTCCGTCGGGCTCGACACCGACGTGGTCCTCGACTTCCGTCACCAGCGCCCCCCGTCGTGTCCCCTGGCGGCCACCCTAACCAACACGGGCCACCCGACACGGGGCACTCGGCGGCCCCGTCCGGAAACCGAGCGGGGACGACGCAGGAGGGCCACCCGCCCTCGCTCCGGCCGCGACGGGCGACCGGGACGCACGGGAGCACCTCCCTCCTCAGCCGGCAGACGGCGTCTCCCGCACATGGCCGGGGCCATGGGCCGCCGCCTCTGCCACCGGTTCCTTCACGGGCGCATCGAGGGGCCGCTCTCCACTGCCTGGCCGGCCTGAGCGGCGATGCGGCGCAGCCATATGTGGGCCGGTTCCCTCTCATGGAGGGGATGCCACCACAGGGACTCCACCAAGTGGCCGATCTCGAAGTCGGGCTGGACGACGGTGACCGGTTGTCCGGAGAGGGCGGGGATCGCGACCCGTTCGGGCATCAGGCCGATCCGGTCGGTCCCCGCGACCAGGTGGGGAATGGCCAGGAAGTTCTCCGTGACGATCTCCGCGTGCGGTTCGATGCCCTCGGCGTGCAGGCGGTTCAGCGGGGAGAAGACCGGCGACGGGTGACGGTAGGGCAACACCCAAGGACGTTCCGCCAGTTCCTCCCGCCCGAGAACGGCCGGGGCCCGGTCGGCGGACACCACGCACACCCAACGGTCCTTGTACAGGTCGAAGGTGGGGATGTTCGACAGGATGCCCTGGGGCAGGACGAGGGCGTCCACCGTGCGCAGGTTGTCCAGCGCCTGCTGCACGACCCGTTCGGTGCTGTGCTGGAACCGCAGCCGCACGTTCGGCGCGGCGGTGCGGACCAGGTCGGCCAGGGCCCGCCCGAACGTGGGCAGTTGGCAGTCGGCCATGATCACGGTGAATTCGTGCCGGGCCTGCGCGGAATCGAAGTCGGGGCGCGTCCGCAGGGCCCGGTCCGCCCAGCCCAGGGCCTGCTCGGTGTGTTCCACCAGTCGTTCCGCCAGGGGGGTCAGCTCGTAGCTGTTGCCCACCCTGACGAGGAGTTCGTCGCCGTAGTGCCGGCGCAGCCGGGCCAGGGCCGCGCTCAGCGAGGGCTGGCTCAGACCGAGCCGTTGTGCGGCCCGCGTCACACTGCGCTCCTGGAGGAGCGCGTCCAGCGGCACCAGCAGGTTGAGGTCCAGAGTCACGGCACCCACCTCGAATGATCATCAGCTCTGCCTATGACCAGCATAAGTGATTTCGGCTTCCCTGATCTCAGCGCGGACGCGAGAGTGGTGGCACGGCCCGCCGGGACCTCGTGTCAGACGGACCGTCACCACCCCAGACGCTCGCATTCTCGGGGCCCGCACCGATCGATGCGGGTGTTCCGAGCCCATCCAGGAGGCGACAATGCCGTCCTTCCACGTCCTGATCGCCGGCGGAGGCATCGGAGGGCTCTGTCTGGCGCAGGGTCTCCGCCGTGCGGGCATCGGCTGCACCGTCCACGAGAGCGCGCCGGGCGTCGGACGGGCCGGCTACCGCCTGCACATGAACGGCGCGGGTGGCCGCGCTCTCCAGCAGTGCCTGCCGGACAACCTCTTCGAGCTGTACATGCAGACGTCGCGCGAGACGCCGCGCCGTGAGGTCATGGTCATGCTCGACCACCAGGCCCGCGAACTCGGCGCCCGCCCCCACATCGGCCCGCCCAACGACCCGCGGCGGCCCCACACGGCGGTCAACAGGCGCACGCTGCGCCAGATCATGGGCCTGGGCCTGGAGGACATCGTCCGCTACGACAGCACCGTCACCGGCTTCGAGACGGACGGCGAGAAGGTCCGCGTGCTGCTCGACGACGGCACGAGCGAGACCGGGGACGTACTGGTGGGCGCCGACGGCATCAACTCCGTCGTGCGCAGGCAGTTGCTGCCCGACGTTCCGGTCGTGGACACCGGAATGCGCGGCCTGTACTCCATCGCACCGCTGACCGACGATCTGGCGGCGAGCCTGCCCGAGGCACTGTTCGACGGTTTCGCCGTCGCCGCGGAGCCGAACGGCACGATGTTCGCGTACGGCGTGTACCGGCCGCGCAGGCCGGTCGCCGAGGCGGTGGCCGAACTGGCGCCCGGCGCCCGCGTCGATCCCGTCGATCCCTACATCATGGTCAACCTCGGTCTTCCGCCCGGCAGCCCTGTCGCCGCCGGGGCTCCCGACCTGTGGCACAGCTCCCCCGAAACCCTGCACGCGCTGATGCGCACCGCGGTACGGGGCTGGGACCCCGCCCTGGCCGATCTCGTCGAGCACGTCGACGCGTCGACGATCTTCCCGGTGGCCACACGTCACCTGCAGCCGGCAGAGCCCTGGCCGGCCGGCCGTGTCACCTTGCTCGGTGACGCGATCCACGCCATGCCCCCCTCGTTCGGCTCCGGCGCCAACACGGCACTGCGCGACGCCGCGGCCCTCGCCCGGGCCCTGGAGCGCGCCGCCCACGGCGACACACCCGTGGCGGAGGCCGTGGCCGAGTACGAAACCGGCATGCGCGCCGAGGTCTTCCCCATCCTGCGCGCCTCGGCCGACCCGCGGGCCACCGACACCGACTTCCTCCCCGACGACCTCCCCGTCAGCCGCACCTGATCGCCGACTCCCCGCCACGAGCCGCACCACCACGAGGAGAACCATGCCCGTCACCGAAGACATCGAGTTCCGAGTCCAGGAACTGGCCCTGCGGGGCAAACTGTTCCGTCCGGCCGACGGCCCCGAACGGCCGCCCGTCGCCATCCTCCAGGGGGGCCTGGGCGGTCCCGCGGAATCCATGTTCGCCATGGCCCAGGGCTTCACCGACGCCGGTCTGGCCTGCCTGATCTACGACCACCGCAACACCGGCTACAGCGACGGCGAACCCCGTCAGCAGTTCGACCCCTGGCAGCAGTGCCGGGACCTGCGCGACGTCATCACCCATCTGTCCCTGCGCGTGGACGTCGACCCCGACCGCATCGCCCTGTGGGGCATCAGCATCGGCGGCGCCAACTCCCTCTTCACGGCCGCCACCGACCGCCGGGTCAAAGCCGTCGTCAGCGTCATCCCCCCGGTCAGCGGCTGGAGCGCACGCACCCTCCAACCGGCCGACACACTCGCGGAGCTGGAAGCTCTCATCCCCGCCGACCGTCAGGCCCAACTGCGCGGCGAGCCGGCCGCGACCATCCGCCTGCACGGCGTCCCGGCACCCGGGGACCCGGTCATGTTCAGCGACCAGGAGGGACTGGAATTCGTCGAGAACATGATCCACCACCTGCCCAGCTTCCGGAACGAGATCACCATCTCGACCCTCGACCGCATCTTCGAGATGGAGGCGCGCGCCTACGCCGAACGCATCACCGCCCCGGTCCTGATGATCCTCGCCTCCAAGGACACCGTCGCCCCCGTCGAGGAGGCCCGCGAGATGTACGAGCGGATCCCCGTCCCGAAGGAGGTCATCGAGTACCCGGGCCAGCACTACGAGATCCTCTCGAACCACTTCCCCGAGATCATCGCCCGCAGCGCCGACTGGCTGGCCGCCACCCTGCGCGGCTGACCGCCCCCGTCCCCCGACCGCACAGAGAGGTGTCGTCAATGCGTCTGCTCGGACTTGCCTGCGGGCAGGAGGACGGCAGTGCCGAGGTACTGCTGAAGGCCGCGCTCACCGCGGCCGCGCGCGAGGGAACAGCCGTCGAGATGGTACGGCTGACCGACCTGTCCCTGGTGACCGCCGCCACCGCGGACGCCGGGGACGACGCGGCCTGGTTCTGCGACCGGCTGCTCGACGCGGACGGCGTGATCGTCAGCTCCCCCACCTACAGTCGCAGCGCACCGGGCGCTCTGAAGCTCCTCATCGACCGCGCCTTCGGTCCGCGCACGGACGTGGTCTTCGTCCGTGAGGCCCTCGCCCTCCGCGAACACGGCCGGGCCGAGCAGAAGGAGACTCGCGGCCTCCTGGGCCTCGACACGGTCCCCGACCCGCGGGTCCTCAAGCCGCGCGTGGCCGGCTTCATCGCCGTGGGTGGCTGCCCGTCACCCCACTGGCGCACGCTGACGCTGCCCACTCTGCACGCCCTGGCCTTCCCCCTGAACATGGCCGTCGCCGACCAGATGGAAGTCCCCACCCCCGGCGGCCTGGGTGGCATAGCCACCGACCAGGCGGCTGTGCTGCGAGCCGAGCGGCTGGGCGGCGCGGTCGCCCGGCAGCTCGGTCTCCCCCACGACGAGGTCCGGTTCCTCGGGGAGCCCGGCACCTGTCCGATGTGCCACCTCGACCTGATCGTGCTGCGCGGCGGCCACGCCGAATGCGGCACCTGTGGGGCCGCGGGCCGTTTCGTCGTCGAGGACGGCGACGTCCGGGTCGACTTCTCCCCCGCCGGCACCGCTTCCTCCGTCCACACCCTCACGGAACTGGAGGAGCACTACCGGGAACTGCTGAGCACCGCCGCACTGGCGCCGGACCCCCAGGAGATCGACAAGCACGCCGCCGCATTCCGCGACAGCGTCCCCGTCCTGCGGCCACCGCGACCGTAGACGACCGTTCGCGGACTCTCCACCGACTCCGGCGCGCCCCGGCAGCAGGGGCCGGCGAGGAGGACGCCTACCCGGCGGCCCTGCCGTGGCATCGCCGCCGACCCCGAGAACCTCGAAGTCCGACAACCGTCCCAGGTGGCCGCAGGGCCACCTCCCCAGCCCGTCCGGGAGAACGCCATGCGCGTCGCGATCACCGGGTCCACCGGACTCATCGGATCCGCCCTCACCCACTCGCTCCTCACCGACGGCCACCAGGTCGTCCGCCTCGTCCGCGACCGGTCGGCGAGCCCCGCGGGAGACGGAACCGAGGCGGCGCATTGGGATCCGGTCGGAGGCCGCATCCAGCCCGGTGCGCTGGACACTGTGGACGCCGTCGTGCACCTGGCCGGCGCCGGGGTCGGAGACAAGCGCTGGAGCACCGCGTACAAGGAGGAGATTCGCCGCAGCCGCACCCTGGGAACCCGGACCATCGCGCGGGCCTGCACCGAATCGTCCACCCCACCCCGCGTCCTAGTCTCTGCTTCCGCGACCGGTTACTACGGCGACACCGGCGACCGGACCATCGAGGAGAGCGCGCCACCCGGGGACGACTTCCTGGCTGCCGTCTGCGTCGACTGGGAGGACGCCGCAGACACTGCCCGAGCGGCGGGCATCCGGGTGGTGCACCCCCGCACCGGCCTGGTGGTCTCCGCCGAAGGCGGCGCCTTCGGCAGGCTCTTCCCGCTCTTCCGCTTCGGCCTGGGCGGCCGGCTCGGCTCCGGCGACCAGTACTGGCCGTTCGTCTCGTTGACCGACCACATCGGGGCACTGCGCTTCGCGATCGACGACGAGACGCTCACAGGCCCCGTCAATTTCACAGCCCCCGAACCAGTGACGAACCGCGAGATCACGCGAGCGATGGGCCGCGCCCTTCATCGCCCGACGATCGCCTCCGTCCCCGCCTTCGCCCTCGGAGCGGCGCTCGGCGAGTTCGCCACGGGCATCACGGGCAGTTGCCGCGCCGTCCCCGCGGCCCTGCACAAGGCGGGCTTCACCTTCCGCCACCCCACGATCGAAGAGGCACTCCACTCCGTTCTCCGCACGAGCTGACAGGGAGGGGCGACCCGCGTCCTGGTTCCGGACGAGCGTCTCGATGCGCCGCTCGATCCGAGCGCGGCTCGTCCACCGGCTGGAGGCCGCGCTCTGCACCGACGCCCTGGTCACCCGCCACGCGCACCTTCCCGGTGAAGCAGCCGCCCTCGGGGACGCTGATGAGCGCCATGCATCACGGCGTCCCCAACCGGCATTGGACCGCCCTGGAACCGGTCACCAATAGTGCTGGGGATGGGCGCAGACGCCGTGACGGAGGTTCGCCGATGACCATCTCTCCACCACCCGGAACCGCCGAGCCGGCCCGTGCCGCCTCGCCGTTGACGATCAGCGAGCAAGGCGCGTTCTGGGTCGGCGTCGGGCGCAGGCCGACCGAGGCCGGGACCGCCGCCGAGGCCGCGATGTACGTCCAGTACCAGATCCCGGCCGATCTCCGGCATCCGCTGCCCGTGGTCATGGTCCACGGGGGCGGCGGCCAGGGCACGGACTACCTGTCGACGCCGGACGGCCGCCCCGGCTGGGCCACCCGGTTCGTCCAGGCCGGTTACGCCGTGTACGTGGTCGACCGTCCAGGTCACGGGCGCTCCCCGTACCACCCCGATGTCCTCGGGGCCATCGAGGGCGCGGCGCCGACGTACGAGTTCATCCGCTGGCTGTTCTGCGACGGGGCGGCACGACCCGGCAGCCAGTGGCCCGGCAGCGGCGAGGTCGGCGACGACTCCGCGCTGGACCAGTTGATGGCGAGCCAGGGCCCGACGCTGCCCACCTTCGCCGAGAACGAGGAGCAGATGCGGCGCTGCGGGGCCGAGTTGCTGGACCATATCGGACCGGCCGTGCTGATCACCCACTCCATGGGGGCGCCGTTCGGCTGGCTGGTCGCCGATGCCCGGCCCGGGCTGGTGAAGGCCGTTGTCTCCATCGAGCCGATGGGGCCCCCGTTCATCGAACTGCCCGGCCTCGGAAAGCTGGAGTGGGGGCTCACCGCGGCCCCGATCGCTTACGAGCCGCCGGTACGGACCCCGGAGGAACTGCGCCTCCGGCTGCGCGAGGCCGGGGGCGACGGGCTGCAGGACTGCCTCGTCCAGGACGAACAGGCCGGCCCCGTGCGGTCCCTGCCAGGGCTCCAGGGCTTCCCGATCGCCGTGGTCGCGGCCGGTACCTCGCCGTTCGCGCCGTTCCAGCACGGTGTCGCCGACTACCTCGCCCAGGCCGGTGCGGACGCCGAGTTGCTGCGCCTGGCCGACCTGGGACTCACGGGCAACGGTCGCCTGCCCATGGGCGAGAAGAACTCCGACGAGGTGGCCGAGGCACTGATGACCTGGCTGGACAAGCGACTGGTGACTGTGAAGGAAGCGTCCCGATGACAACCGTGCCGACCGCGCCGACCCTGCCGACCGTCGAGACCGATGTGCTCATCGTGGGAAGCGGGCCCGCGGGAGCGAGCGCCGCACTGGCGCTGAGCACCTATGGCGTGCCGAACGTCATGGTCACCCGCTCCTCACGCCTCGCGGACACGCCCCGGGCGCACATCACCAACCAGCGCACCATGGAAGTACTGCGTGACCTGGGTGTCGAAGAGGATGTGATCGCCCAGGCCACCCCGCAGCATCTGATGGGCAACACCGTCTTCTGCACCGCCCTCGCGGGCGAGGAGCTCGGCCGGCTCAGGTCCTGGGGCAACGAGCCGCTCGTGCAGGCCGCGCACGAGCTGGCGAGTCCCACCCGGATGTGCGACATGCCGCAGCACCTCATGGAGCCGGTGCTCGTGAACGCGGCCATAGCCCGCGGAAGCCAACTGCGGTTCGGCACCGAGTACCTGTCGCACGAGCAGGACTCCGACGGGTGACCGCCACGGTCCGCGACCGGCTGCGCGGCGACACGTACACCATCCGCGCCAAGTACCTGATCGGCGCGGACGGCGGCCGCAGCAAGGTGGCCGAGGACGCCGGGCTGCCGATGGGCGGCCAGATGGGCGTGGCCGGCAGCATCAACATCGTCTTCGACGCGGACCTCACCCAGTACGTGGCGCACCGACCCGCCACCCTCTACTGGGTGCTGGCGCCCGGCGCTACCGTGGGCGGCATCGGCGCCGGCCTGGTGCGCTGCGTACGGACGTGGAACGAGTGGCTGATCGTGTGGGGCTACGACGTCGATGCCGGGCCGCCGGACCTCACCGAGGAGTACGCCCTGTCCGTCGTCCGCAAGCTGATCGGCGACGACGAGATCCCGGTGACCATCAAGTCGTCCTCCGCGTGGACGGTCAACGAGATGTACGCCGAGACGTACTCCAGCGGCCGGGTGTTCTGCGCGGGCGACGCCTGCCACCGGCACCCACCGTCGAACGGGCTGGGCTCCAACACCTCCATCCAGGACGCCTACAACCTGGCGTGGAAGCTGAAGCTCGTCCTGGACGGCACCGCGTCCCCGTCCCTGCTGGACACCTACAGTGACGAGCGGGCGCCGGTCGGCAAGCAGGTCGTCACCCGGGCCAACCAGTCCATCGGTGAGACGGCACCCGTCTTCGATGCGCTCGGCGGCCTGGCGCCGCAGACCCCCGAGCAGCTGTGGCGGAACATCGCCGCCCGCAAGGACGCCACCGCGGAGGCCGGGGAGCAGCGGGCGCGGCTGCGGGAGGCGATCGCCTTCAAGGCGTACGAGTTCAACGCCCACGGCGTGGACCTCAACCAGCGCTACACCTCCGCCGCGGTCGTTCCGGACGGCACACCGGACCCCGGCTTCGAGCGCGACCCCGAGCTGCACTTCCAGCCGAGCACCCGCCCCGGCGCCAAGCTCCCGCACGCCTGGCTCTCCGCGGGCACCCGCAATCCGTCCACCCTGGACCTGGGCGGGAACGGCCGGTTCACCCTGATCACCGGCATCGGCGGCGAGCCCTGGACGGAGGCCGCCCGCATCCTCGGCAAGGAGTTCGGCCTGGAGATCGCCACGGCGGTCATCGGCCCCGGCCAGGAGTACGAGGACCCGTACGGGGACTGGGCCCGGCTGCGGGAGACCGGCGACTCGGGCGCGCTGCTGGTGCGGCCGGACAACCACGTGGCCTTCCGCCGCCAGGACGCCACCGGTGACGTCACGGCCGCACTGAGGGACGCACTGCGGCAGATCCTCGGGCGGGGCTGAGCGGCCATGGACCTCACCGCGAAGACAGCGAAGGCATCGAAGACCGCGAAGAGCGCGAAGACCGCGACCACGACGGCGGTGCTGGAAAGCTTCGCCCACACCTCCGATCCCCGACTGCGCGACGTGCTGGGCTCCCTGACGCGTCACCTGCACGATTTCGTACGGGACATCGAGCCGACCCAGGCCGAGTGGGAGCGGGCGATCGACTTCCTCACCGCAACCGGGCACATGTGCGACGACACCCGGCAGGAGTTCATCCTGCTGTCGGACGTCCTGGGTGTGTCGATGCTCGTCGAGACGATCAACGACCACAAGGCGGCCGCCGCGACCGACTCGACGGTGCTCGGCCCCTTCCACATGACCGAGTCCCCGGTCCGTGAACTCGGGGCGACCATCGACCTGGTCGGCGGCGGCGAGCCCTGTGTGATCAGCGGACGGGTCGTCTCCGTCGACGGCACCCCGCTGCCCGGTGCGACGCTGGACGTGTGGCAGGCCGACGACCAGGGCTTCTACGACGTCCAGCAGCCGGAGAAGCAGCCGCCGGGCAATGGGCGCGGGCTGTTCACGGCGGACGCGGAGGGGCGGTTCTGGTTCCGCTCGTGCGTTCCGAGCCCGTATCCGATTCCGACGGACGGGCCGGTCGGCTCGCTGCTAAAGGCGACCGGCCGTCACCCCTACCGTCCCGCCCATGTCCACTTCATCGTGGGCGCCGAGGGGTACAGCCCGGTGACGACGCACATCTTCGTGGCGGGCAGCGACTATCTGGACTCGGACGCCGTCTTCGCCGTGAAGGAGAGCCTGGTCGAGGAGTTCGTCGAGGTGGACTCCCCCGAGGAGGCCGCGAAGCTGGGCCTGGCCAACCCCTTCCGCCGGGCGCGCTTCGACATCGTGCTGCAACCGGTGATCGCGTGAGGGAGCGCGCCCTGGACTTCACCTATCAGGCCCAGCCGATGCGCGTCGTCTTCCGGTCGGGTGCCGTCCCGGACGCGGTGCCCGAGGAGGTCGCGCTTCTCGGACTGCGCCGCGTCCTCGTGCTGTGCGACGACCATGGCCTGGAGACGGCCCGTGCCGTCGTCGCGTCTCTCGGCGACGCCTGCGCCGGGCTGCACGCGGGGGCGGTGACGCACGTCCCGGTGGAGGTCGCCGACCTGGCCGTCGAAGCGGCTCGCGAAGCCCGGGCGGACGGCTGTGTGGCGGTCGGCGGCGGTTCCGTGACCGGCCTGGCCAAGGCCGTCGCGCTCAGGGCCGGCCTGCCGATCGTCGCCGTCCCGACGACGTACGCCGGATCGGAGATGACACCCGTCTGGGGCCTGACCGAGGGCGCGGTCAAACGCACCGGGCGCCACCCGAAGGCGTTGCCGCGCAGCGTCGTGTACGACCCGCTGCTCACGCTCACCATGCCGCCCGTGGGGTCCGCGACGAGCGGCATGAACGCGATCGCGCACGCCGTCGAGGCTCTGTACGCCCCGGACTCCACTCCGATCGTCTCCCTCATGGCGGAGGAGGGTGTGCGGGCGCTGGCCGCGGCCCTTCCCGAGATCGTCGCCGACCCCTCGGGGCATGACGCGCGCAGCCGCGCGCTGTACGGGGCGTGGCTGTGCGGTGCCTGTCTCGGCGCGACCACCATGGGGCTGCACCACAAGCTCTGCCATGTGCTCGGCGGCACCTTCGACCTGCCGCACGCCGAGACACACGCCGTCGTCCTGCCCCATGTGCTGGCGTTCAACGCCCCGGCGGTTCCCGAGGCACTGGCGGCGCTGCGCCGGGCGCTCGATGTCCCGGATCCGGTACGGGAGTTGCACCAACTGGGCGAGCGGCTGGGCATCCCGCGATCGCTCGCCGACCTGGGTCTGACCGCCGCCGACGTGGACCGTGCGGTCGGTGTCGCTCTCGGGGCGCCGTACGCGAATCCCCGCCCGGCCTCCGCCGACGATCTGCGCGCCGTCCTGCACGCAGCCTGGGCGGGCGACCCGCCGTACGGCGGCTGACCGCTTCTACCGGGCGAGTTCGGCGTACGGAACGCCGCTCGCACGTCGGGCCACCCGGCGTGCGAGCTCGGCGAAGGCCGGGGCGGCGGGCGAGTGACCGGCCTCCGGAAAGACGACGGCGGCCACCAGGCCGAGGGGCTCCTTCGGAGCGACGTTCTCCACTCCCGGGTGCGGGAACATCCGGGTGGCCGACAGCGGCATCAGTCCCACCATGTGCTGGTAGGCGATCTTCAAGGACACGTCCAGGGCCGAGCGGGCGTGGGAGCCGACCGTCGGGGCGTGGTCGTCCCCGTTTCGTCCGCCCACCCAGAAGTCGAGGCCCGGCTCGGGGGTGACCCAGGGCTGATCGAAGACCTCGGTCACGTCGACTGCGGCGGCCGAGGCCAGCGGATGCCCCTTCCACAGCCCGACGGAAAGGGGCTCGGTGAAGATCGGTACGCGTGTCAGGCCCGGCATGTCGACGTTCAGGGGCAACAGCGCCACGTCGTACTGGCCGGCCAGCAGCGGGGCGAGACCCTGGTGGAAGTCCGCTTCGTGTACCCGGATCGTGACGCTGGGATACCGCTCGCAGAACGCCTCGATGACCGGATGAGTGAGTTCGGCCAGAGCCACGCCGTAGCACGCGACCCGTACCTCGTCCCGTCGCCTGGCCCGGATGGCGCCCGCGGCGGCGGCGAGCCGCTCGGCGTCGGCCAGCACCTCGCCCGCCCGTTCGAGCAGTTCCGCGCCGTCGGCGGTGAGCGCCACATGCCGTTTGTCGCGGTCGAACAGCTGGACGCCCAGCTCACGCTCGAGAGCGGCGATCGATCGCGTCAGCGCGGGCTGGGTGAGGTGCAGATGCTCGGCGGCGACCCGGAAATTCAAGGTCTCGGCGAGCGCCGAGAAATGGCGCAAACTCCGGAGTTCCACTCAGCCCTCCAGAAAGGCGAGGTCCACAGCGTCGTGGTCCGCGCCAGGTTACAGCGCGCTTCCCCGCACGTCACCAGGCAGAAATGTGCGGCATTCCCGTCACCCCCTCCGACCTGCTGTGATGCACGGCACTCATCAAGCCCGCAGTTTCCGGCATTGGACGGTCCTCCGCCGCGCTGCCGACACTCCTTTCAGGCCGACCCAGAACAGCAGCGGATGAGGTGCGAATTGTCCGAGACAACCGAGGCAGCCGGGAAAATCATCGAGATTCCGCAGCCGGAGCCGGACCTGACACCGGAGGAACTGGTGCGCCGGGCCGCCGATATGAGGACCTGGCTTCGTGATCATCAGGACGAGACCGAACAGCGGACCGGCATCTCCGAGGACACGCACAAGGCGTTCCTGGAGGCGGGTTTCTACCGGTCCCTCCAGCCACGCCGCTTCGGCGGCTACGAGTTCGACCTGCGGACCTACTCCCGGATGGTCACCGAGGTGGCCCGCGGCTGCCCGTCCAGCGGCTGGAACCTGTGTCTGGCCGCCTCCCACAGCCTGGTGGTGGCCGGTCGCTTCCCCGGGAGCACCCAGCGCGAGGTGTTCGGGCCGGAAGGTGACTTCCGGGCCCCGCTGCCGATCGCCCCGAGCGCCACCGCGACGAGAACCCCCGACGGGTACCTGGTCAACGGCCGCTGGGACTACTCCTCCGGAGTCAACGTCTCCACGCACTTCCTGGGTGGCGTGCTCATCATCGACGAAGAGGGCGGCATGCCCACGCCGGGCATGGTGCTCATGCCCACCGGCTGGCGGATGCTCGACAACTGGGGCGAGATCCTGGGCTTCCGCGGCAGCGGCTCCAACAGCGTCGTGGCCGAGGACGTCCTCGTGCCGCACGAGTACGTGTCCAGGACCCATCTCCTGGCGAACGACGCCACCGACGGGCCGGGGGTGGAACTGCACGGCAACCCGATGTACGCGGGCCGGCTGATGTCGTTCTTCAACATCCAGCTGTGTTCGATCGTGGCGGGCACCGCCTGGGCCGCGGTCGACGAGTACCGGCGGATCATCACCACCAAGAACAGCCCGTTGCCGCCCTTCAAGCCGCGCAGCCACGATCCGGAACACCAGCGCAACCTCGGCCTGGCCACGGCCCTGGCCGACAGCGCGCAGCGGATCGTCCTGTCGGTCACCGACGACTACACCGCCTACGCGGCCCGGGGCCTGGCAGGGGGCGAGCCCTTCTCCGAACTGGACGACCAGGCCCTCTCCCTCGCGGCCCGGCAGTCCGGCCAACTCGCCTGCCAGGCCGTCGAGATGCTGGCCTCGGCCAGTGGCTCCAGCGCGCTGGCGAACGGCGAGCGCATGCAGCGGTACCTGCGCGACATCGCCACGTACAGGACGCACATCAACGCCCAGCACAGCTGGTGGGCCATGGGATACGCCCGCTCTGTGCTCGGCGTGGAGAACCCGGCGTGAACCGGTCGACGTCCGCCGCGACGGCGCCCGGCGGCGGCCCGGCGGACGACCCCGGCCGGTTCCGGCACGTGCTCGGCCACCACCCGACGGGTGTCACGGTGGTCACCGCGGAGGAACCCGACGGCACCCCGGTCGGCATGGTCATCGGCTCGTTCACCTCGGTGTCCCTCGACCCCCCGCTCGTCGCGTTCTTCCCCGGCCGCTCCTCCACCACCTGGCCGAGGATCATGGCCGGCGGCGCCTTCTGCGTGAACGTACTGGCCGCCGGCCAGGAGGGCCTCTGCCGGGATGTCGGCGCCAAGGCGCCCGACGTCTTCGACCGCCACCCGTGGCGCGGCGCGCCCTCGGGCAGCCCCGTCCTGGCGGGCGTCGCCGCCTGGATCGACTGCGACATCGCCGACGTGCGGACCCTCGGCGACCACTACTTCGTCCTCGGCCGCGTCCGGGAACTCGGGGTGGAGAAGACCGGCGTCCCGCCGCTGGTCTTCTCCCGGGGGCGGCTCGCCCCGTTGCCGCCCCACCGGGACCACGACGACTCGGCCGACTACACATGGCCCGACTGGCTCTGAGAGCTCTGAGAGAAGAGAGACGCACCATGCGCGATCAAGGGCTCGGCTCGTGGCCCGCGCGGCGTGCCCGCATGGCACCGGAGGCCACCGCCGTCGTGCACGACGGTGGATCCCTGTCCTACGGCGAGCTGGCCGCGCGCGTGACGCGGCTCGCTCACGCCCTGCGTGCCCTGGAGGTCGGCCACGGCGACCGGGTGGCCTACCTGGGCGCGAACCATCCGGCCCTCGCGGAGACCCTGTTCGCCGCGAACACGCTGGGCGCCGTCTTCGTACCGCTCAACACCCGCCTCGCGGCACCTGAGTTGGCCTTCATCCTGAGGGACGCGGGGGCGGCGGCACTGCTGTACGACGCCGAACTCACCGATGTCGTAGAAGCGTTGAGGGACGACGTGGAGGTGAAGCACTACGTCGAGGTGGGGAGCGCGTACGAGGAGCTGCTGGCGAACGCACCCGACGACCCCCTGGACGAGACGGTCGGCCTCGACGAGGTGTGCATGATCCAGTACACCTCCGGCACCAGCGGCCGTCCCAAGGGCGTCATGCTCACCCACGCCAACATCGCCTGGAACTGCTTCAACATGCTGCTGGACGTGGACATCGTCTCCGACGACGTCGCCCTGGTGGTGGCACCGATGTTCCACACCGCCGCCCTCAACACCGTCTTCCTGCCGGGCTTCCTCAAAGGAGGGACGTCGGTGCTGATGCGCGGCTTCGACCCGGAACGGGTGCTCGACGTCATCGCCGGGCACCGGGTGACCAGGATGTTCGGCGTACCCGCGATGTACCAGGCCATGGCCCGGTCGCCGCGGTGGGCGACGGCCGACCTGTCGTCGGTCCGGATCCTGCAGTGCGCGGCGGCACCCGTCCCCAAGGCCCTCATCCACACCTACCAGGACCGTGGCCTGACCTTCCTCCAGGCATACGGCCTGACCGAGACCGCCCCGGCCGCACTGGGCCTGCGCGCACAGGACAGCATCCGCAAGGCCGGCTCGGCCGGCACGCCCTGCTTCTTCACCGACGTACGCGTGGTGCGGCCCGACCTCACCGATGTCGCACCGGGCGAGGTCGGCGAGGTGATCATCGAGGGCCTGAACGTGATGAAGGGCTACTGGCAGTGGCCCGAAGCGACCAAGGACGCCTTCTTCCAGGGAAGTTGGTTCCGCTCCGGAGACGCGGCCACCGTCGACGAGGAGGGGTACGTCACGATCGTCGACCGGATCAAGGACATGTACATCTCCGGCGGGGAGAACGTCTATCCCGCCGAGGTCGAGCAACTCCTCCACCAGCATCCCGCGGTCACCGAATGCGCGGTGATCGGCGTACCCGACGAACGATGGGGCGAGGTCGGCAGAGCGCTGGTCGTGCCCCGCGCGGGCGCCGAGGTGTCGCCCGGCGACATCATGGACTCCCTGTCCGGCCGACTCGCCAAGTACAAGCTCCCCAAGTCGGTCGTCCTCGTCGACGCCCTGCCCCGCAACGCCACCGGCAAGATCCTCAAGGCCCGCCTGCGCCGCCAGTACGGCTCAATGCCGGCCCGCGGCGCCGAGGAGGCATGAGGTCAGGGCACCCGAAAACGCCGGGTGGCGGCTGATCCACGGTCGTGAAAGAGGTACGGGGGCCGTTCGCCGGCGCGCTCTCCTACCGTGCCGGGCATGGCGCGTCCCCCAGCGCTCGGCGAGCCGAGCGACGAGGAGCAGGCCTCGCCCGTCCTCGTCGAAGGCACGGGCGCGGCGCAGATGAGGGGTGGTGCCGGCACCGTCGGACACCTCGCACAGGGGGTGCGGTCGTGGATGAGGCGCAGGCGGATGGGGAGTCTGCCGTAGCGGATGGCATGGGTGACCAGTTCGCCGACCTCGAGTTCGGCGGTGAAGCCGAGGTTCTCCAGTCCCCAGGCGCTCAGCTGCCGGGTGACACGCGACCTGGCCAGTAGCAGGGCGGCGTCATCGTGGGGCCGGTCGGCGGGCAGCAGGGCTCGGGCAGGTCGACCTCCGCCGCCTCGAACGGCAGGCCGCCCAGGCCCGACGGCGGGCCGGGCGGCAGGTCGAGGAGGCCGCCTGTGCCGCGCACCGAAAACACCGCCGACGTCCGACCATGTGCCGAACCGATACCTGACGGAGTTGGGACAGAGCGTTCTCGACCCACGCCCTCACCGCGAAGCAGCCGGTGAGACGCGTGCCGCGAACGTCAGCATGTTCCACGCGGTGGACGTGGGGAAACAGGTCGAGGCCATTCGGTCACACCTGAGAAAACCGAGAAAACCGCAGCTCAGATCCCCTTTGCGACAGGCTCCAGAACCGCCACGCACTCCACATGATGCGTCTCAGGAATAAGGTCTAACAAAAACAGGTCGAAGGAAGTCGCAGGTCAGAGGCTCATGAGACGCAAATCGGACAGGCCGTCCGTGTGCGTTACGTGCAGAGTGGGCGCTATATGCAGCACGCTGACGCGCTTTGCTCACCTCTGGTGACGGCAAACGGGGTCTCAAGCCGCCCAGGAACCGGTCAGGCACTAAGTGCGTTGTGGCTAACCGGATTTCGTTCGAGGTGTGCGGCGCGGGTGATCATCTGGACGGAGGTTCGGGTGCGGTCGCGGGCATGAGAGAACGGGCCCCTTGGTAGTGACGCGGTTACGACACCAGCACGACCAAGGAAGCCCGTTGCCCGATCAGTTGAGCAGCATCTCTGTGCCTGCGTCCACCGCGGTCACCCCTGGGTGTGACTGCTACGTGCACCGGTTCGGTTCGCTCGCTCCGGGACGGCGGGCAGCCTGCTATCCCAGTGACATGACGGATGCGGAGTGGGCCGAGGTCCGCGCCGCGATGCCGGTGCCGGCCTGGCTCCTGAAGCGGGGCGGGCGCCCCGAGGCGTACTGCCACCGGACAATGCTCGACGCGGTGCGCTACCTGGTCGACAACGGCGTGAAGTGGACGGCTCTGCCGGTCGATTTTCCGTACTGGCGGGCGGTCTACGACTTCTTCCGCCGCTGGCGGGCCTACGACTATGCGCGTGAGCTGTACGAACGCCTGCGACATTCGGCGAGGGAACGCTCAGGCCGCAACGCCGAGCCCAGTGCCGGGATCATCGACAGTCAGTCGGTGGACGCCTCCGAGACCGTCGGCGAGGACAGTCGCGGATACGACGGCGGCAAGTCACGTGACGGCCGCAAGCGTCACATCCTGACCGACACCGAGGGTCTGCTCCTGGAAGTGACCGTGACCACGGCCGATGTGCACGACTCCAAGGCCGCCCCCGCACTGCTGGAGACGTTCATGCAGCAGCCGGGACGGCTGCTGCAACTGGTGTGGGTCGACAGTGCCTACCAGGGTCCGGCGCTGGCGAGGGCGTTCGCCCGTCACGGAGTCCGGACCGAGGTCGTGCGCCGCTGCGACGGGCAACGCGGATTTGTCGTACTGGCCCGCAGGTGGGTCGTGGAGCGGACGCTGAGCTGGCTGGCCCGCTCACGCCGCCTCAACCGCGACCACGAACGCCGCCCCGACCACCACGCCCAGATGGTGTGGTGGGCCGCCGTGATCAGACTGTCCCGGCGCCTGGCCGCAGACGCTCCGCGCTGGCCGGAGAAGCGTCCCGGCCGACTGCCCCGGGCGCGGGCATGAACCGTCCGTCGTTCGCCCGCACCAGCCAGCCCCGCTTCTCCAGCACGTAGGCACGGTGCCGGATCTTCTCCACCTCGTTCTTGATCTCCGCTTCCCGGCCCACCGCCCGCGTCAGTTCCACCCCGTTCACCGGCCCCGAAGCGGCCACCATCGCGGCGAACACCTCCCGATACAGGCCGCTGAGCACCTCCTCGCCCATGCCCGACCGCCACACCGGCGGCCGCTCACCATGCCCCACGCCGGAGCCGCTCGACCCCAGGGCAGCAGCCATCTCGCCACCAGACGGCACCAGAACCGGCGTATTCACCGGGCTCTCCCCAGCCAGCACCGACACAAGTTCCTCACGCCCCACCCGGGCCCGCTCGACCCGCTCCCGCGCGGCATCCACCTCCGCCTGAGCCTGCTCCAGGACCTCCGTCCAGGACTCCAGATCCTGCCTCGCCCGCGCCTCACGCTGTTCCATCAACCTCAGCACCGACGGCATCGCACCCTCCTCGATCCACAACAAGCCGTCCGCTGCCTGCCCCTACCCCGCCGCGATCATGCCCCGCACACGACGAAGCCCCTGCTCACCGAACAGGGACTCCCTTTGCCACAACGCACTAAGGGAACACCGCGGGCCCCACACGGATGTCCGGAGAGAACCGTGCCAGCCTGGCTGACGGCCCTATGCCCACCCCAGGACTCCCTCCGAGACGCTCGCCCCGTCTCTCTACGTGTGGCTGCCGCACGACGGGGCGGACGTGCCCGATCTTTCCGCTGAATCCGCCAGCAAGGGCGAGGGCCGCCGCGGCGGCATGCCGACGGGATCACTCAGTGCTGGGTGGCGCTCGGCGGCCGTGGGGTTCGGCTGCGCAGCTGCGCTGAGAGCCGGGCGAGTGTCCGAGTGGTTGCGGCTCTCCCCAGAGGCCCCCAGGGCAAGGCAGGCGGCCACGACGGATAGCAAGGCAAGGGCTGCGAAGAGGTATGGGTAGCCGCCGAGTGGACCCGCGAGGGCGGCACCGGCCCAGGGGGCCAATGCCCCCGCGATGCGGGCTGGGGCGCCGAGGAGCCCGGAGAGACGGCCGTATTGGGCGGTGCCCCAGCGATCGGTGACCGCAGTGGCCTGGAGGAGGGTGAGGTTGCCCCGGACGACTCCTGCCAGGACCGCGAGGATCACCAGGAAGGGTACGGGGCCGGGAATGAGGGCGAGGGCAGCGGTGGTCGCGCCGCCGAGGGCGATGAGGGAGGCCGTGCGGGTGGTGACGGATGTGCGGGCGGACAGGCTCGCGTAGAGGGTGCGGCCAAGCGTCTGGCCTGCTCCGCCGAGCCCGAGGGCCAAGGCGGCCTGGAGGGGCGTGGCGCCGCGTTCGGTGAGGAGTGGGATGAGGCCCATGACGACGGCGTACATGGCGAAGCTGGAGAGGGTGAAGGCTGCGGCCAGGAGGAGGAAGGGGCGGCTGCGGGGAATGGGGGTGTGACCGGGGGCGGGTGGCGCCGGTGGGGCAGTCGGCCAGGGGGCACGAAGCGCCAGGGCGTGCGCCGGGATGGTGACCGCGGCCAGGATCGCTGCGAGGACCACATAGGTGGCGCGCCAGCTCATGTGCTCGGCGAGGGCGGCGGTCAGGGGGGCGAAGACGGTGGAGGCGAGTCCGCCGGCGAGGGTGACGATCGTCAGGGCGCGGACGCGGTCGGGACCCCACCAGCGGGTGAGGGCGGCGAAGGCGGGCGGGTAGAAGGTGGCGGCCATGGCCAGGCCCGCGAGCAGCCAACCCGCACTGAATGCAGCGAGATTGGGGGCGGCCGCGATCACCAGCAGGGCAAGCGTGCCGAGCGCGGAGCCGGCGGTCATCACGGCTCGCGGTCCTCGGCGGTCGAGGATCCGGCCGATGGGGATGCCCGCCACGGCGGAGACGAGCAGGGCTGCGGAGAAGGCCGCGGTGGTGGCGGCCTGGGACCAGCCGGTGTCAGCAGTGATCCGGGAGCCCAGGACGGGGAAGGCGTAGTAGAGGATGCCCCAGCTGGTGATCTGGGTGACGCACAGGGCGGGCAGGACGGCGCGGGGCCGCGACCGGTCCCCTGTGCCGGTCGCGGCCCCGCTGCTTTGAAGTTCGGTCACTTCGGTCAGCAGCCGCCGGAAGCGGGCGCGCCGCCGATGGTCAGGGTGGCGGGGGCCGCGCAGCAGCCGCCGCCGGTCTCTTCGGCGGCCTGCGGCTGGTCGAAGAGGCCGGCGCCGCCGCAGACTCCGGTCTCGGGGAGGGTGAGTTCGACGCGTTCGGCGGCTTCCTGGTCGCCGGCGAGGTGGGCGGCGATGGAGCGGACCTGCTCGTAGCCGGTCATGGCGAGGAAGGTTGGGGCGCGCCCGTAGGACTTCATGCCGACGAGGTAGACGTCCTTCTCCGGGTGGGAGAGCTCGCCCACGCCGTGCGGGTAGACGGTGCCGCAGGAGTGCTGGTTGGGGTCGATCAGCGGGGCCAGCTCGACGGGGGCTTGGAGGCGCTCGTCCAGGCCCAGGCGCAGCTCGGAGACGAACGAGAGGTCGGGGCGCAGGCCGGTGAGGACGATGACCTCGTCGACCGCATCCAGGCGGCGGCCGTCCTCGGCGACCAGGACCAGGCGGCCGTCGCTGTCGCGTTCGACGGCGTCGGTGCGGAAGCCGGTGACGGCGTCGGCGTATCCCTCGTCGACGGCGGCCTTGGCGGCGAGGCCGAGGGCGCCGCGGGCGGGGAGCTGGTCGGCGCTACCGCCGCCGAACGTGGAGCCGGAGATGCCTCGGCGCAGGATCCAGGTGGCGTGGGTGCCGGTTCCGTCCTCGGCCTTGGCGAGGTCGGCGAGGTAGGCGAGCGCGGTGAAGGCGGAGGCGCCGGAGCCGATGACGGCGGTGCGCTTTCCTGCGTACCGGGCGCGGACGGCCGGGTCCTTGAGGTCCGGGATGCGATACGAGATCCGGTCGGAGGCAGCCTGCTCGCCGAGAGCGGGGAGGCCGTCGCCGCCGATGGGGCTGGGGGTGGACCAGGTGCCGGAGGCGTCGATGACGGCGCGGGCGAGGATCCGCTCCTCGGTGCCGTCGGCGTTGACGACGCGGACGGTGAAGGGCTGGCTCTCGCGGTCGGCGTCGACGACACGGTCGCGGCCGGCGCGGGAGACGCCGGTGACGGTGGCGCCGTACCGGACGCGGTCGCCCAAGACGTCGGCGAGGGGCTGGAGGTAGAGCTCGGCCCAGTCGCCGCCGGAGGGGTAGGTCGCGCCGTCGGGGGCGGTCCAGCCGGTGGGGGCGAGGAGCTTCTCGGCCGCCGGGTCGACCACCTCGGACCAGGTGGAGAAGAGGCGAACGTGGGCCCAGTCGCGGGTGGCGGTGCCCGCGGTGGGGCCGGCTTCCAGGACCAGCGGGGTCAGGCCGCGGGCGGTGAGGTGGGCGGCGGCGGCCAGGCCGACGGGTCCGGCGCCGATGACCACGGTGGGCAGGTCGGCGGTGGTGGCAGGCGCGTTCACGGCAGGCTCCTCGTTTGTTTCGACATCCGTCGATGGCTTGCGTTGCCAGCATGCCACCTGCTTCGATGAGCGTCAACATAGACATTCATCAAATCGGGGGTTCTTGTGGAACACGTGGACGTCGCGGTCATCGGAGGCGGCCAGTCGGGCCTGGCGGCCGCATACGCACTGGCCCGGCAGGGCCTTGTGCCAGTGGTCCTAGAGGCGTCGGAGCAGGCGGCCGGGTCGTGGCCGCACTACTACGACAGCCTGACCCTCTTCTCACCGGCCCGGTTCAGCGCACTGCCCGGCATGCCGTTCGGCGGCGATCCGGACCGCTATCCGCACCGCGACGAGGTCGTCGCCTACCTGACCGCCTACGCCCGCCGCCTCCAGGCCGACATCCGCACCGGCCACCGGGTGGCCGCGGTCAGGGCGAACGGCGGCGGGTTCACCATCGAGCTGGAGAGCGGGGGCCACCTCGCGGCGCGGGCGGTCATCGCGGCGAGCGGCAGCTTCGGCCGCCCCCACCGTCCGGCACTGCCGGGCCTCGACTCCTTCACCGGCCGGGTGCTGCACGCGGCCGACTACCGGGACCCGGCACCGTTCACCGGGCAGCGCGTCATCGTGGTCGGAGCAGGCAACTCCGCAGTCCAGATCGCAGCCGAGCTCGCCCGCGTAGGCCGTACGACGCTGGCGACCCGGGCGCCGGTGAAGTTCGCCCGCCAGCACCTGCTCGGCCGGGACCTGCACTTCTGGCTCACCCGAACCGGCCTGGACACCGCACCGCTGGGACGCCTCCTGCGCACCCCGCCCGGCCAGCCCGTCCTCGACGACGGCCGCTACCGCGCCGCCGTGAACGCCGGCACCCCGGACCGCCGCCCGATATTCCAGGGCCTGGACGGCGAGAAGATCACCTGGCCCGACGGGACGGAGGAGACGGTGGACACGATCATCCTTGCCACCGGCTACCGCCCCGACCTGCCCTACCTCGCCACTCTCGACGGCACGCTCGACGCCGGGGGCCGGCCGCTCCACCACGACGGGCGCTCCTCGCACCACCCGGGCCTGCACTTCCTCGGGCTGGAGTGGCAGCGCAGCCTGTCCTCGAACTCGCTGCGCGGCGTGGGCCGGGACGCCGAACGCGCGGCCCGGCAGCTGGCCGCCCACCTGCGGGCCCGCTGACACCGTCACACCCTCGCCTCGTGCTTCGACATGTGTCAACATAGACGTATGTCGAATGTGAAGGTCCTGCCGCTGCTGGAGTCCGAGACTGTCGCACCGTGCTGCCCGCCCCTGACGGAGCGCCCGCTGACGGCCGAGGAGGCCGAGCGGACCGCCCTCATGTTCAAGGCACTCGGCGACCCGGTACGCCTGCGGCTCTTCTCCGCCGTCGCCTCCCACGAAGGCGGCGAGGCGTGCGTGTGCGACATCTCCGACGTCGGCGTCTCCCAGCCCACCGTCTCCCACCACCTCAAGAAGCTCCGCGAGGCAGGGCTGCTCTCCTCCGAACGGCGCGGCACCTGGGTCTACTACCGGGTCGAGCCCGCGGTGCTCGCCGCCATGGGACGGCTCCTCACCCGCGCTGCAGCCGCATGAGCATCACCATCACACCGATCACCGAAGCCCACGCGGACGAAGTCCTGGCGATCTACCAGGCCGGTATCGACGAGGGCAACGCCACCTTCGAGACCACCGCCCCCACCTGGCAGGTGTTCGAGGCGGGCAAGCTGCCGGAACACCGCTTCGCCGCCGTCGCCGACGACGGAAAGGTCCTGGGCTGGATCGCGGCGAGCGCGGTCTCGGACCGGTGCGCCTACGCGGGCGTGGTCGAGCACTCCGTCTACGTCCACCCCGCCGCCCGAGGGCAAGGAGTCGCCATGCAGCTCCTCACCGCACTGATCGGCTCGACTGAGTCCGCAGGGATCTGGACGATCCAGTCCGGCATCTTCCCCGAGAACCGCGCGAGCCTCGCCCTCCACCAGCGGGCCGGCTTCCGGGTCATCGGCACCCGCGAGCGCATCGGCCGCCACCACGGCGTGTGGCGCGACGTTGTCCTGCTGGAGCGCCGCAGCCTGCGGATCAGCTGACCTCACTCGTCCCGCTGGAGCCCGAGCCCGTCGCCGCCGTTCAGGGTGAGCTGGCGGCGGTGGAAGTCGAAGTGCTGCGTCGGGTAGCGGTAGATGTCCGCGAGCGTCATGAAGTCCTTGAAGAAGGGGTCCCACCGGACGGGGTAGTGCATACCGCGGGCCAGGTCGGCGTCGGACTCCGCGGCCAGCCGACGCTGGAGGGAGTCGAGGACTCGGTCGAACGCGGCGCCCATCCGGCGCGGCCCGTGGACCTTCGCTGCCCCGCGCGGGCCGGCGTAGTTGACCCAGTCGAACGGCACGGTTCCCGCGTTCAGTAGCCGGGCGAACGCCTTGCTGGCGCCGTGGGGAAGCCGCCCGAAGACACGGACGAGGACCAGCAGGGCCCGGACGACCATGTAGCCGAAGAGCATGTGCCACAGCAGCTGCCCGTTGGTCCACTTGGTACCGCGGGTGGGCCGGGCAAGGTCCGCCGTGGAGGCGGAGTCCAGCAGCTGGTGGAAGGTGCGGCGCGCTCGTTCGTAATCCTCGTACACGGCCTGCCGGTCCATCGGAGTCGTGTTCGCCATTGTCTGCCAGCTCTCGATCGCCCCTCGGCACGGTGCCCGATGTCGCGATGATGACCGCTTCCCCGTACGCGCACCACCTGCCGACGCCCTACGACGGGCCGGCATCCAATCCGGGGCCATACAGGAGCCGGTGCACCAGAGACACCCGTCTGGCTTTGTTCGCGAGTTCCGGTTCCGGCTCAACTTCTGTGGTGACGGCTCGATGCTCGGTCCATTCGAACGCTGAGCGGTGGGAACCAGCAGGTCAGTGGGTTGGTCCGACGGGTTCACGAGCGCGCATGGCGCAGCTCCACAGAGGTTGAGCCAGAATCTGAGAACGGGAGGCACCCCGACGTGAGGGCCGGGGGAGGCTCGGCAGTCAGTTGTGTCGGGCGAGCTTGACCGCTGAGATGAGCAGGATCACGGCCAGCGCGGGGATGAGGACCACGTCCGGGAACACCCCGAGCAGCAGCCCGCCCAGAACCGCGCCGGCGATCGAGCCTGCGGCCATGACCATGCTGAAGCGGCGGTTCGCGCCCAGGACGGCGAAGCTGCCGTCGCGGCTGTAGCGGGCGAACGCCACCAGCATCGTGGGCAGGGACACCAACAGGGAGAGGCTGCCGGCGGTCTTGATGTCCTTCCCGAACAGCAGCACGATCGTCGGGATCAGCAGCTCGCCGCCGGCCACGCCCATGATCGCCGCGACAACGCCGATGCCGAACCCGGCCACGACACCGGCAGGCACCTGCGCCCACAGCGGCAGGTCGAGTGTGCCCAAGTGGGTGGTGTGCGTGACCGCTAGACGAGTCATTCCGAATGCTGACGGTGTGTCCGGGAACGCAGACAGGGCGTCCAAGATCGCTGTGTGACGAACAACCTGGACGCCCTGCTGACGGCACTGTACGTGAAGATCGACGACGGGATCGGCGGTACCCGATGGCTGGGCCGGCCGCCGCGGCTGACGGATTCCGAGCTGGTCACTCTTGCCGTCGCGCAGGCTCTACTGGGTTTCACTTCGGAGTCGCGGTGGCTGCGGTTCGTGGATTCCCGGCTGGGAGCGATGTTCCCGTACGTGCCCAGGCAGCCGGGTTGGAACAAGCGGCTGAGGGCTGCGTTGCCGCTGGTCAAGAAGGTGATACGGCTGCTGGCCGTCGATACGGACTTCTGGTTCGACAACCACTGGATCATCGACTCCACGCCGGTGGAGTGTGGCCGCTCGCGTCCGACGGTGAAGCGGTCGGACATGGCCGGCTGGGCCGGATACGGGTACTGCGCCTCGCACTCCCGGTTCTTCTGGGGCCTGCGCCTGTACCTGGTGTGCACCCCGACCGGCATGCCGATCCTGTGGGCACTGGCGAACCCGAAAACGGACGAGCGGGAAGTGCTGTCCGCGATGCTGGATCGCGAACCGCACCTGGCTGCGGGCCGGCCGGGGCTGCTGGTGATCGCGGACAAGGGCTTCGCCTCCAAGGAGTTCGAGGCCGATCTGGCCCTCCGGGGCGCGGAGTTGCTGCGTCCTTCGTTCAAGCGCGAGAAGAAGCGCAGGGGCGAGAGTCTCCTGAAGTCGGTGCGGCAGCTGATCGAGTCTGTCAACGACACCCTCAAAGGCCAGCTCGACCTGGAACGGCACGGCGGCCGCACCTTCGACGGTGTCGCCGTCCGCGTCGCCCAGCGCATCCTTGCGATGGCCGCCGCGATCTGGCACAACCACAAGACCGGTCAGCCCGTCATTCGATCCTTGATCGCCTACGACCACTGATCACATCGGAATGACTCGTCTAGGGCGACCGCCATGAGCACCATCAGAGCGGCCAGCACCTTGTAGAGGGTCGAGGAGCGCATCCGCACTGCCCAGGATGCTCCGGCCCAGGCACCCAGCAGGCTTCCGGCCAGCAGGTTGACCGCGACGGGCCAGCGTGCGGCCAGCTCGGCGGCCGGGACCGCCGCCAGCCGGGCGGGCAGTGCGACCAGGACTACGACCAGGCTCATGGCCTTGTTCAGGATGACGGCCGAGAGCGCGGCGAATCCGAAGAGGCTGATCAGCAGCGGCAGGCGGAACTCCGCGCCGCCCAGCCCGATCATTCCGCCCAGAACGCCGATGGCCGCTCCCGCGCCGAACACCACGGGTGCCGTGGGCGTCGAGCGGAGGGAGGCGAAGTTCTGGTCAGTGCGCATGATGGGCATCCTTGCTGGTCACGGGCCCGCCTGCTATGGCCCGGCCCCACCTTCAGGGAAAGCCACTGGATACGGGGCCGGGGCTTGTCAGGACCTCCGAGCACCGAATTCAACCGGGTTACTCGGCCCTGCCCAGCAGACCCGGTGCTGTCGAAATGCGTGAGCATCCAGCGCGGGCCGCGGCCCGACCGCCTCCCGAACGGCCGTTCAAGTGCTGTTCGTTCTCGCGTGGACAGAGCCACCCGTCCGAGGGTCAGGTTTTCAGACTCTCCGAGATGTCCCGGGCTGCGTCGCGGGCAGTGCGGCCGACGCCGATGAGGGTGGCGGAGGCGGGGCCGGTCCAGTCGCCGTAGCCGAGGAGGTGCAGGCGGGGCTCGTCGACGGCGCGGGTTCCGGTCGTGGCGATGTGGCCGCGGGTCCCACGCAGGCGCAGCGAGGCAAAGTGCGCGAGGGCGGGGCGGAAGCCGGTACACCAGATGATCGCGTCGGCTGGCGTGCTCGTGCCGTCGGCCCAGGCGACGCCGTCCTCGGTGAGGTGGCTGAACATGGGCTTCGCGGTGAGCAGTCCGGCGTCGCGGGCTTCGCGGACCGGGGGTACGGCGACGATGTCGCCGAGGGAGGCCACGCCACCGGTGTCGGTGCGGCCGGCATCCAGCGCTTGGCGGCGGGCGGTGGCGGCGTCGAAGAGGGCACGGCCGTCGATGTCGTCGGCCAGGTAGCGGGGCGGACGCTGGGTGACCCAGGTCAGCTCGGCCACAGAGGCGAGGTCGGTGGCGATCTGGGCGCCGGAGTTGCCTCCGCCGACCACGATCACCCGCCGGCCTGCGAACTCGGCGGGGCTCTTGTACTGCACCGTGTGGAGCTGGCGTCCGGAGAACTCCCGGCGACCGGGAACGGCGGGGATGAACGGGCGGGTCCAGGTGCCGGTCGCGCTGATGACCGCGCGAGCCCGCCAGTCACCCGAATCGCTCTCGATGCGAAGGAACTCGCCGTCGCGGTGGACGGCGTCGACCCACACGCCGCGCTGGACCGGCAGCTCGTACCGCTTCTCGTAGTCGGCGAGGTACTCCACGACATGCTGCGCGTCCGGGTACGTCTCGCCGGGCTGGGCGGGCATCAGCCGCCCGGGCAGCGAGGAGTATTGCGCCGGCGAGAACAGATGAAGGGAGTCCCAGGTGTGCTGCCAGGCCCCTCCGGGGGCCGCCTGGGCGTCGAGAATCACGTGCTCGACGCCCAGACGGCGCAGGTGGTAGCCAGCGGCGAGCCCTGCTTGGCCGCCGCCGATCACCACCACATCCGTGCGCTGCGTCATGCCGCGAGCTGCTCCGTGTCGCTCTTGCCGCGCATGAAGATGACCGCCACGAGCGCCAGGCCCACGACCACGCCGACCAGCTGCATGCCGATGAAGCCGGCCACCGATCCGGGGGCGATGCCCGCGAAGGTGTCGGTGAAGGCGCGGCCGATGGTGACGGCCGGATTGGCGAAGGATGTGGAGGAGGTGAACCAGTAGGCCGCGCCGATGTACGAGGCCACCGCGACCGGCGCGAAGCGGAGCCGGTCGGTGCGGGCCAGGCCGAAGATCAGCAGGATCAGGCCGGCGGTCGCGACGACCTCGCCGAGCAGGAGGTTTCCGGCGGAGCGGTCGTGCGTGGACCACTTCACCAGCGGCTCGCCGAACATCGCGTCCGCCAGGATCGCGCCCGCGACCGCACCGACGATCTGCGAAGGCACGTAAACAGCCAGCTCGCGGGCGGTGACTCCGGCGCCGCCGCGGCGGGCGGTCCACCACTCGGCCAGGGTGACGGCCGGGTTGAAGTGCGCACCGGAGACCGGACCGAGAAGGGCGATCAGTACGAGGAGGCCGAAGACCGTGGCGGTGGAGTTGGCCAGCAGCTGCAGAGCCACGTCCTGAGTGAGGTCGGTGGCCTGGATGCCGGAGCCGACGACGATCGCGACCAGGGCTGCGGTGCCGACCAGCTCGGCGGCGGCCCGGGCGATCAGCGGGGTGCGGGGCGGGGTCGCGCCGGGTGCGGGCTGGGGCGCGTCGGCGGCTATGTCGCTCTCCGCTGCGGGGACGGCGACGGGCTCGGTGGCGGTCAAGACGGGTTCTCCTCGGGCAGGTGAGGCAGAGCGGGCTATGGGCAGGACCGCTTGAGGTTCGCTTCGGCGGTGGCTCGCGCGGCCTGGGCGAGGTCGGCGAACTGACCGGCGAGGGCTTCGATGACTTCCGGGCGCAGGCGGTAGTAGATGTACCGTCCGCATGGCTCTGTCTCCACGACCCCGGCCTCGCGCAACACCTTCAGGTGGTTGGAGAGGTTCGTCTGCTTGGCACCCGTCTCCTCCACGAGGTGGGTGGTGCACAGCGTCTCGCCCGCGAGCAGGGTCACGATCTGGAGCCTGAGCGGGTCGGCCAGAACCCGGATCAGATCAGTGTCGACTGACGTCATCATGTGCTGATACTGTCACATCATCTGGGGCTGACACCAGTCCGAGCTGACCTTATTGGCTCCTTTGAACGGGAACGCCATGTCCACGTCCTCCTCACCCCTCCTGCCGGACGAACGCCTGGCTGCGGGGGCTGCCCGTCTCGCCTCCCGGCACGCCGGCCACTTCTCGCCGGAAACCGTGCTGGGCCTGCTCGCCGACTCCTACACACGTCTTGCCGAACAGGCACGGATCCGCACGCACCTGGTCGTGGTGGCGGAACGACTTACCGCCGAACGCCTGGACGCCCTCGCCCACACCCGAGGGCTGACGAGCGGGCCGACCCGAGTGCTGTTCGTGCGCAGCCAGAACGCCGGCCGCTCCCAGATGGCCGCGGCTCTCCTGGCGCACCGGGCAGGCGAGCGGGTGACGGTCTCCTCCGCGGGCACCCACCCCGCCGACGCAGTGGAGCCGCACATCGCTCAGGCCCTCACCGAGGCCGGCATGGACCTGGCCGATGGCTATCCCAAGCCGCTGACCCAAGAGGTCGTCCAGGCCGCCGACGTCGTGATCACGATGGGTTGCGGCGATGCCTGCCCCGTCATCCCCGGTCGCCGCTACCTCGACTGGCCCGTGGCTGACCCTGATGAAGCGCCGATTGCCGTCGTCCGCGATGTCCGCGACGCCATCGACGCCCACATCACCGAGCTGCTCACTCAGCTCGCCCTCTGAAGCCCCATCTATCCCCACCGCAGTCGCCTCACCCCAAGGAAGAACAGATGTCCTCCGCTCCTGCCGCCTCCGTCCTGTTCGTCTGCATCCACAACGCGGGCCGCTCCCAGATGGCGGCCGGGTTCCTGCGCCACCTCGCCGGCGACCGCGTCGAGGTCCGCTCCGCCGGCTCCATGCCCGGCGAGCAGATCAACCCCTCGGCCGTCGCCGCCATGGCCGAGCTGGGCATCGACATCTCCGACCAGAAGCCGAAGGTCCTCACCCCCGAGGCCGCCCAGGCGTCCGACTACATCATCACGATGGGCTGCGGCGACGCCTGCCCGTACTTCCCCGGCAAGACCTACCTCGACTGGCAGCTCGAGGACCCGGCCGGTCAGGGCGTCGAGGCCGTCCGCCCCATCCGCGACGAGATCAAGGGCCTCATCGAGGGCCTGATCGCCGAGATCGACGCCAAGAAGCAGGGCTGATCCCGTGACCGACGCGACCACCGCCGACGACGGCATACGCAACGTCGTCATCATCGGCTCCGGCCCCGCCGGCTACACCGCCGCCCTCTACGCGGCCCGAGCGCAGCTGAAGCCTCTGTTGTTCGGCAGCTCGATCTTCGTCGGCGGGTCGCTGACCACCACGACCGAGGTGGAGAACTTCCCCGGCTTCCCCGACGGGGTCGACGGCCCGGACCTCATGGCGAATATGCGGGCCCAGGCCGAGAAGTTCGGCGCCGAAATGATCGACGACGACATCGTCTCCGTCGACCTGACCGGCGCGATCAAGGAAGTCACCGACTCCGAGGGCACCGTCCACCGCGCGAAGACGGTGATCATCGCCACCGGATCCGGCTACCGCAAGCTGGGCCTGCCCAAGGAGGAGGAACTCTCCGGCCGGGGCGTGTCCTGGTGTGCCACCTGCGACGGGTTCTTCTTCCGCGACCGCGACATCGTCGTGGTCGGCGGCGGCGACACCGCCATGGAAGAGGCCACCTTCCTCACCCGCTTCGCCCGATCCGTCACCGTCGTCCACCGGCGCTCCACCCTGCGCGCCTCCCAGGTCATGCAGAACCGCGCCTTCTCGGACGACAAGATCTCCTTCCTCTTCGACAGCGAGATCACCGAGCTGGAAGACAAGGACGGCATGCTCTCCGGTCTCACGGTCCGCAACGTGATCACCGAGGAGACACAACACCTCGACGTGACCGGCCTCTTCATCGCCATCGGCCACGATCCGCGCACCGAGCTGTTCACCAGCCAGCTCGACCTGGATGCCGAGGGCTATCTCAAGGTCCACTCCCCGTCCACGCGCACCAGCCTCCCTGGCGTCTTCGCCGCGGGCGACGTCGTCGACCACACCTACCGCCAGGCCATCACGGCCGCCGGCACCGGCTGCGCCGCCGCCCTCGACGCAGAGCGGTACCTCGCCGCCCTCGCCGACGCGCGCTAACCACCGCCCCACACACGAGAGGAGGCCGCACCGTGGCCCTCAAGAGCGTGACCGACGCATCCTTCATCGAGGACGTCCTCCAGAGCGACAAGCCAGTACTCGTCGACTTCTGGGCGGCCTGGTGCGGCCCTTGCCGCCAGCTGGCCCCCTCGCTGGAAGCCATCGCCGCCGAGCACGGCAACCGGATCAAGATCGTCAAGCTGAACATCGACGAGAACCCTGAGACGGCCGCCGCGTACGGCGTTATGTCCATCCCCACGATGAACGTCTTCGTCGGCGGCAGGGTCACCAAGACCATCGTCGGGGCCAAGCCCAAGGCAGCCATCGAGCGCGAACTGCGCGACCTGCTCAACGTCTGACCCGAGGCCGTTGGCCTGACCACAAGCGGTGACCAGCACGTGCTGGTCACCGCTTGTGCGTTTGGGGGCGGGGAGACCTAGTCGCTCGCCCCTGCGGGCCCGCAGGCCAGTACGGACACGGAGACATGACCTGCGGCTCCGCCCCTGCGAACACCGCCGGCTCGCCCAGCGCGGGGAGACCGGGACGGGAGTGGATCACTTATCAGCGGCGCCGCACAGACTCTCGGTGTCGAAAGTCGCGACGGAGCAGTGGCGTTGGACTGTCAGTGGGGCCTGGTATGCATGAACCTGTGACGAGCCTCAGATCATCTGCGGAATATTCTGAGGCATAAAACCGTGTACTCTCGGGGGAGTTGAACTCGCCAGGGCTGGAGGTGGGCACGTGCGCGACCAGAAGAGCTTGGTTGCGGATCCCGGGATGCTCACGCTGGCCCGTGACTCACGCGGCTGGACACAGTCCGAACTTGCCGACGAGATGGCACGACTTGATGGCAGCCGCATCACTCAGGGGTACGTCAGCCGAGCCGAAGCTGGCCGCATCCCCGTCAGAGACGGGCGCGTACAGCTGTTCGCCGACGCCCTGCGCTACACCGCCGACACCCTGTGCCGCGCCACGGATACGGCTGGGACAGGCGTCGGACTGGTACACCACCGCAAGCGCGCCTCCATGGGGGCGCCCGCACTGCGTCGGATCCATGCAACGTTGGCGCTCACCCGGCTCCAGGTCGACAGCTTGGCCCGGGCAGCAGACCTCCATCGCAACGACCGGTTTCGGCGCGTGGAGGTCAACGACTTCGACACTCCCGCGGATGCGGCGGAGACGATGCGTGAGGAGTGGAACGTCCCCGCAGGACCCATCGAGGATATGGTCGCCCTGCTCGAAGATGCCGGCGCTCTGGTCGTAGTCCGGGATCTCTGCACCACCGAGCTCGACGCCGTGAGCCAGTGGCCCCCCGGCAGGTACCCGTTGATTCTGCTCAACTCACATGCACCCGGGGATCGTTCCCGCTTCAGCCTGGCGCACGAGCTGGGCCACCTGGTGATGCACGCCGAGCCGGGTGAGGGACGCGTACAGGAGGACCAGGCCAACCGGTTCGCCGCCGAATTCCTCATGCCCCACGACGCAGTCCTGCCCGAGCTGAAGCCAGGCATCGACGTGTCCCGCCTGCTGGACCTCAAGGCCCGGTGGGGGGTGTCTATGGCAGCTCTCATCAGGCGCGCCATGGACTTGGGAGTCATCAGCGAATGGCACTACCGCACGCTCATGGTCGAGTTGTCCGCCCTCGGCTACCGCACCAACGAGCCGACCACCATCCGGCGCGAAACCCCGCGCCACCTCGCTCAAGCCGTCACCCGGCTTGAGGAGCAGCTCCACCTCAGTCCGACCGAGACCGCCCACCTGGCGGGCCTGGGTCGCGAGGAGTTCCACGAGATCTACTTGTGCGCTTCTTCTCCGTCCGGACACAAGGACGTGCCGGACTCTTCTGCGAGGTGATTCATGAGCAACACCCCCTCCCCGAGGCGGCGACCGCCCGCCCTGAAGACGCTCGACCACACCGTTGCCGCCGTGCCGCTTCTCCAAGGGCGGGTGCTGCTCCACGAAAACGCCGTCAATCTTCCGCGGCTGCGCCACGCGCTCGATGACGACTTCAGCGGCGTCGTGATGACCGGAGCCAAAGCCGACGAGCGGGCTTTCCACCTTCGCAGCACGGTCGGCTACGAAGGCACCCTGCTGATCGACAGCGCGCCCTACACCACCTACGTCGCGACCGCGGACGAGCCGTTCATGGTGCCCACCGACGAGCTGTTCGCTTCAGTGGACACCTCGCTGGCCTTCCAGAAGGCACGCGGAGCGAGCGCGGCACTGACCCCGACCGGCTACATTCCGCCCGCGGACTCCAAGACGCTCAAGGCAGTGATACGCGAGGCCAACAAGATCGAACGCGCCGACACCGTCGTGACGCTCCCGATCGACGTCACGTGGCTGAACCGCGAGAACATCGGTCAACTCATCGCGGTCTGCACGAAGATCCGGCACCCGAAGGCCCTCGTCCTCTTCCGCCAGTTCGATCCGCTGGAGCAGACGAAGGACATCCCCGCCAATCTGCGCCGCCTGCTGGCCGAGGTCGAGCACATGGCGCTCCTGCGGACCGACCTCGCTGCGCTTGATGCGATCGCGCACGGCGCCCTCTGCGCCGGCATCGGCGTGCAGAGTTCACTCCGCCACGCGATCCCGCCCGGCGAGAAGGCCCAGACCAACAAGGCCGGCCCCACCTACCCGAACGTGCTGATGCCGGAGCTCATGTGCTTCAAGGGCGCCGAGTCCCTCGCCAGGCTGTACGGCAACGTGGATCCCGCAACCTGCTCCTGCGAGGAGTGCGACGGGCGTGGACTCGATCGCTTCCTCCTGCCGGACCTCGAAACCCGGCGCGAGGCCGACAATCACACCGTCCTCACCTGGAGCGACTGGGTCACCGAAATGGCCGGCTACCAGCCAGGCACCCCGCGTAAATCGTGGTGGCGCGACAAATGTGCGGCCGCGATCGACCGCTACGCGTTGGAGAACCAGCGCATCGGCCTGGGCGCCAGCCCCAGGTCCGGATTCCAGGCGCCCGCGCCGCTCAAAGCATGGGCGACACTCCCCGTCACCCCGTAGCGAGCCACGGGCCAGATGCTCAGGGGAGCTGGCGGTGGACGTCTTCCAGGAACTTCCAGCCAGCGACGGTATGACGTCTGCGCACGAAGGGACGCGGCGGCACCACCACTTCCACCGAGTCCCCCTGAAGTGTGAGCAGGCCGATGCCGTAAAAGTCCGCGCGCAGCACAGCATCATCCTTGCGCCGCAATACGCCGTCCACCACCACCGCGCGAGAACAGAACGGAGTAAATCGCTCTGCCTTCTCCATCGCCGACTCCCAGCTTCGGCCGGGCACGAACGCCATGTCGATATGGACAGGCTGCGCCGCTCGACGGGTGATCGACCCGTCCCTGCGGACCGCCGCGCCCTTCGGAAGGGACTTCAGCACCCGGCGCTCCCTCTCGCTCAAGGAGCCGGCAGGAACCGGCTCGCCCAGGGGCAGCGACATGAGGAGATCCAGGACGTCAGGTCGCGTCAGCGGCGGCATCCCTTCAGCTGCCCGCCGCTCCCGCTCGAGCGCGTCATACCGATAGGCCACAACAGCTTCCGTCCCGAAGGCTTCGACGAGCGCGAGCTTCGCCTCGCGAGGCACGAGGTCGCAGGGAGCCAGCGCACCTGCGACGACACCCATCTGCTCTCGCGCCACGACCGACATGAACCAACCTGCTCTCGTCTCGAACTGACACCCTCGTCCGCGGTGCGCCTGCACGCCCCTGCCCACCCTCAGGCACGCATCACCGGAAGCACGAGCGGCTCACGTTCACACGATGCACTCGCCAGTCCCCTCCTGGCCGCAGCCAAGCGGGACCGACACGCCTAACCAGCCTTCCCCTGCCTGAGACACGGGAACGCCTCAGCACGGATGGCCAGGCTAGTACGGGTACTCGTACGCCCGGCGGCCACCTCCTCGGATGATCGCGAAACGGCCAGCACCCGTCACGGGCCGACCAGCAAGCGTCCACGGCGGCCACCAACGAACGACTGCGAGCCTAGCCACCACAGGCGGCCATGCCTACATCTGTCCGAATCTTCATCGCCGCCTGCCACCCCCTCCTCTTCCACCCGCCAGGCGGAGTGCGGCTGAGAGCATTGCCCGTGAGGCATTCGCACGGTGGGGAGTTCAGGTGCCACGACAGCTCAACGAACGGCAGCAACAGGTGCTGCAATGGGTCGCCCGAGGCTGCCCTGACGGCGTGTGGGAAGGAACCGGGCACAAACTCAGCTGCCAAGCCCTGCACAGCCGCGGACTAGTCAAAGTCTCCAAGCGACAGGGGCAATGGTCAGTCGCCCTCACCAAGGCCGGCCAGCAATACCTGGACCACGGATCCCATCCGCCCGAACAACCTTGCAGCAAAGACACCGCACCGGCGCCACGGGCTGGAATCCAGTCACCCAACATGCCCAAGAGCGAGAAATCCAGCGCCAGGTCGCTTGCGCCCGTGCCACCACAACGAACCAGGCCCCTTCCACGGAAGAAAGCCAAGACCGTCACGGAGCAGCTCCTGGAAGAGCTCGTCGAAGCCGGCGGTCGAATCGTCAAACGTGAGGCCAGTGGTCGGGAGACCGAGAAATGGCCGATCCGTGTCGCCGCGGCGCGCCGGTCGGGAAAGATCCCCGAGACGAAGGAACTGCACGCGGGCTGGTGCCGCGATGGATACGAAATCCGCCTGGTCGACACCCCCGCCTGGCGACTGGCCGTGCTGCCACCCACTCCCGTACCGGTACGGCTCACCGCTCCGCACCCGGTGGTCAAAGCTCTGCAGCAGCACCCCCAGCCCATGAGGCTGACCAAGTCTGTGCAGGGTCGAGCCTTCCGTCTCATCCACGCGCTGCTCACCGCGACGCAGAGGCTGGGATACGCCAGCGCATTCGGCACAGCCGAGAGTGCACCGGCACCACATCGCCGGCGGGACGGCCCTCCCCACTTCACCGTCACAGCCCAGGGACAGAGATGCGATTTCCTCATCCTGCAGGAACAGGACCGGACCGAACACATCCCCACGAAGAAGGAACTCGCTGAAGCTGAGAAGCACTCCTGGGTCAGGATTCCTCGGTACGACCACTCCCCCGCTGAACGCCTGAGGATCTGCGTCAGCGGCGGCCTGCGACACAGGGCCGGCGAATGGGCCGACACGGCCGCACGCCCTCTTGAGGACCAGCTCGCCGAAATCGTGCAGGAGGTCGGCCTCCGCGGGCAGGAAGCCGAACGCAAGCGTCTGGCTGACCTGGAGGAGGCCCAGCAGAAGCGCCTGCGATGGGAAGCCGTGAAACGTCAGGCCACGGCCGAATACGCAGAGGCATACCGCGCCCGCCACCTTGAAGCACAGAACGCGGCGTGGAGGCGCGCAGCGGGTCTTGTCGAGTACCTTGGCGCACTCCGACTCCACGCCGAGAGTCTGCCGCTCGGACCAGCCAAGGACGAAGCCGAGGCGTGGATCGCCTGGGCCGAGGGACACGCACAACGCCTGAATCCACTCAACGGTTCACCGCTGATGCCGGAAATCCCCGAGCCCCGGGCCGAGGACCTCAAGCCGTTCATGCAGGGCTTGAGCCCCTACGGACCCAGCTACTGAGCACCCACTCGAGCCCGGCTGCCAGCCGCGATGCCACACCTGGCAGCGCGCCCGCCGCCGCAACCAGCGACGGCGAAACGGACCGATGTTCTTCAAGTCTCCGCAAAGCCAGACCGCACAAACCGAGCTCAGCACCCGGCGCTACCTGCACGATCACAGCCCTGACATCCCGTCAGAACGAGCGTCATTTGAGCGTCACGAGCGTCATTTCAGCGTCAAGATATCGCCCGTAACGCCCACAATGCACATAACGCACACTGGGAAACCTGCAGGTCAGACGCCCTTTGCGATGGGTTCAAGGATCGCGACACACTCCACGTGGTGGGTCATCGGAAACAGATCGAACGCCCGCAGCATCCGCACCCGGTACCCGCCCTCCCTGAAGTACCCGAGGTCCCGTGCCAGTGCCGCCGGGTCGCAGGCCACGTACGCGATGCGGCGGGCGCCCAGCGATGCCATGTGCTGGACGGTCTTCTTGCCCGCGCCGGCGCGGGGCGGGTCCAGGACGATCAGGTCGACCTCTTCGATGCCCGTGCGCGGCAGCACCGCCTCGACCTTGCCCTGTTCGATGCGGACCCGGTCGAAGCCGGCGAGGTTGTGCCGCGCGTCCTCGACCGCGCGCTTGCCGGACTCGATGCCGAGGACGGCACCCTTGTCGCCGACGCGGTCGGCGAGGGCGCCCGCGAACAGGCCCACCCCGCAGTAGAGGTCCAGCGCCATGTCGCCCTTGCGCGGCAGCAGGCCCTGCATGACCGCCTTGACGAGGGTGTCCGCGGCCTTGGGGTGGACCTGCCAGAAGCCGCCGCTGCCGACCCGGTACGTCCGGTCGTCCGCGCGCTCGCGGACGAAGGGGCGGCCGTGCACGCGGTGCACTCCCCCGTCCTTCTCCTCGACCCGCATCACCGACACCGGCTTGTCGAGTTCCACCAGGGGCAGCCGCGCACCCGGCCGGGGTTCGAGGATCACCTGGCGGTCCTGCGACCCGGTGGCGGCGATCGCGTCGACGGAGGCCATGCCCGCCCAGTCGCGCTTCTCGATACCCAGCTCGGAGACGCCCGGCGCGGCGATCATGCAGTGGTCGATCGGCTCGACCTCGTGCGAGCGGTGCCTGCGCAGTCCGGCCCGGCCGTCGGCGTCCACCGCGTACTGCACGCGCGTGCGCCAGGCCGGGACCTCGCCCGCCGGGACCTTGTCGCCCTCGGCCGGCATGACCGTGCCGTCCCAGCCGGCCTCCTCGGGCGTGAGGCCCGCGAGCCGCTGCAGCTGCTCGGCGATGACCTCGCCCTTGAAGCGCCGCTGGGCACCCGGCTTGGCGTGCTGCCAGTCGCAGCCGCCGCAGCGGCCGGGGCCGGCGTAGGGGCAGGGGGCCTCGACGCGGTCCTTGGAGGCCGTGAGGACCGAGACCGCGTCCGCCCGCAGGAAACGCGCGCCCTCCTCGCCGTCGGTCACCCGCGCCACGACCCGCTCGCCGGGCAGCGTGTGCCGTACGAAGAGGACCTGGCCCTCGGACGTCCGCGCGATGCAGTGGCCACCGTGGGCGACGGGGCCGACCTCGACCTCGTACTCCTCTCCCACCAGCGATTTCTTCGGTTCTGCCTGCATGGTGGGGTGACTCCAGAGGATGGGGAACGCGACAACGGCCGGACAACAGCCCACCAGTCTACGTGGGTGCCGTCCGGCCGCCGACCACGAACGCCGGGCCGGGCGCGCGTCAGCCCTTGTCCGCCGGCCCCTTGCCCGAGGACGAGGGCTTGTTCGATGCCTTGGCCGACGCCTTGCCCGAGGACTCCTTCGGCCGCTCGTGCGCCGGTCCACGCCGGACCGAACCCGGCGCGCTCCACTCCTGCCGCTTGCGCGCCCGGCGCTTGGCGACCTCGGAGGACTCCAGTTGGTAGGGCACGGAGGTGACCATGACACCCGGCGTGAACAGCAGCCGGCCCTTGAGCCGGAGCGCGCTCTGGTTGTGCAGCAGGTGCTCGTACCAGTGACCGACCACGTACTCGGGGATGATCACCGACACCGCGTCCCGCGGCGACTCCTTGCGCAGCCCCTTGACGTACTCGATGACCGGCCGGGTGACCTCGCGGTACGGGGAGTCGAGGACCTTCAGCGGTACGTCGATGCCGCGCCGCGTCCACTCCTCCTGGAGCGCCTTGGTCTCCACCGGGTCGACGTTGACGCTGAGCGCCTCCAGGGTGTGGGACCGCATCAGCTTGGCGTAGGCGAGGGCGCGCAGGGTGGGGCGGTGGATCCGGGAGATCAGCACCACGGAGTGGACCCGCGACGGCCGGACGACGTCGTCGCTCGGGCCGTCCGGCGCGGCGATCTCCGCGGCGACCCGGTCGTAGTGCTTACGGATGGCCGTCATCGTCGCGTAGAAGATCACCATGCCGAGCAGGGCCACCCAGGCGCCGTGCGTGAACTTGGTGCCGAGGACGACGATCAGGACCAGCCCGGTGAAGAAGGCGCCGAAGGTGTTGATCGCGCGGGAGCGGACCATGTGGCGCCGCTTGGCCGGGTCCTTCTCCGTGCGCAGATGGCGGTTCCAGTGCCGGACCATGCCGGTCTGGCTGAGCGTGAAGGAGACGAACACCCCGACGATGTACAGCTGGATCAGGCGCGTGGAGTCGGCGCCGTAGATCCACACCAGGAGCACGGCGGCGCCCGCGAGGAGCACGATGCCGTTGGAGAAGGCGAGGCGGTCGCCGCGGGTGTGCAGCTGACGCGGGAGATAGCGGTCCTGGGCGAGGATCGAACCGAGCAGCGGAAAGCCGTTGTAGGCGGTGTTGGCGGCCAGGAACAGCACCAGGGCGGTGGCGGCGGCGAGCACCACGAAGAGGAACGTGCCGTCCCCGAAGACGGCGGCGGCGACCTGGGAGATCACCGGGTTCTGCACGTACGAGTCGCCGACCGGGGTGCCGTCGCGGAACAGGTCCTTCGCCGGGTTCTCCGCCATCCGCACCTTGGTGGCCATGGCGAGGCCGATGATGCCGCAGAACATGGTGACGGCGAGCAGGCCCATCGCGGCGAGCGTGGTGGCCGCGTTCCTCGACTTGGGCTTGCGGAAGGCGGGGACGCCGTTGGAGATGGCCTCGACCCCGGTGAGGGCGGCACAGCCGGAGGAGAACGCGCGCAGCAGCAGGAAGACGAGCGCGAAACCGGCGAGGCCCTGGTGCTCGGGCTTGATCGCCAGGTCGGCGGTCGGCGCCCGCATGGTCTCGTCGAGGACCAGCCCGCGGAACGCGCCCCAGGCGATCATCAGGAAGACACCGACGACGAACACATAGGTCGGGATCGCGAAGAGCTTGCCCGACTCCTTCACCCCGCGCAGGTTCATCAGCGTGAGCAGCACGATGATGCCGATCGCGCACAGCACCTTGTGCTCGACGAAGAAGGGGATGGCCGAACCGAGGTTCTCCACGCCCGAGGAGATCGACACGGCGACGGTGAGGACGTAGTCGACGAGGAGCGCGCTGGCGACGGTGAGACCGGCCTTGGGGCCGAGGTTGGTGTTCGCCACCTCGTAGTCGCCGCCGCCGCTCGGGTACGCGTGCACGTTCTGCCGGTAGGACGCCACGACGGTGAACATCAGCACGACGACCGCGACCGCGATCCAGGGGCTGAAGTGGTAGGCCGACACGCCCGCGATGGACAGGACCAGCAGCACCTCTCCGGGTGCGTACGCCACGGACGAGAGCGGGTCGGAGGCGAAGACGGGGAGTGCGATGCGCTTCGGCAGGAGCGTTTCGCCCAGCCGGTCGCTGCGCAGGGCCCGCCCGATCAGGATCCGTTTGGGCACGTCGGTCAGTTTGGACACGCAGAGGATCGTAAGCGCCCCGGCTGGTTCTGGGCACATCCGGGTGAAATCCCGGCGGGCCCCGGGGTGAAATCCGTCCCCGGACGGCTGCGAAGTGCGTCACGTCACGCATCCTCCGGTCTCATGGGCGGCGTCCTCACGTCTGTATGACGAATCCCGTCCGTCCCCTGTACTGCCGTGTGTGGACCGGGTATCCGACGGAACCCGTGACGTTCTCGCCCCCCTCTACTCCCTGGAGACCTCATGCAGGCCGCGACCGCGGAGCTGATCGGCGCTCTCGCCTCCCTACTCGGGCTCGGCGTCCTGACGGGGATCAGCGTCCGCCGGATCAGCAGGCGTCGTCCCACGATGTGACCGGAGTCTGCACGGGGGTGCCCCCGGTGGACCGCACGTGTGTAGCTTGGGCGACGGTCTGAGACCCTGTTTTCGACGTTTCGGCTGAACAGTAGCTATTGACACCGGAAGGACGGTCGTGCACATCGTCATCATGGGCTGCGGGCGAGTGGGTTCCACCCTCGCCCAGACCCTGGAGCAACAGGGGCACACGGTCGCCGTGATCGACCAGGACCCCACGGCCTTCCGTCGTCTGGGCTCCGGTTTCGGCGGCCGGCGCGTCACCGGGGTCGGCTTCGACCGCGACACCCTGCGCGAGGCGGGCATCGAGGAGGCGGGCGCGTTCGCCGCCGTCTCCAGCGGCGACAACTCGAACATCATCGCCGCCCGCGTCGCCCGCGAGATGTTCGGCATCGAGAACGTGGCGGCGCGCATCTACGACCCCCGCCGCGCCGAGGTCTACCAGCGCCTGGGCATCCCGACGGTCGCCACGGTCCGCTGGACCGCCGACCAGATGCTCCGCCGGCTGCTGCCGTCCGGCGCCGAGCCCCTGTGGCGCGACCCCACTGGCGGTGTCCAGCTCGCCGAGGTGCACGCCTCGTCGGCCTGGGTGGGCCACAAGATCAGCAAGATGCAGGAGGAGACCGGCGTCCGCGTCGCCTTCCTCACCCGCCTGGGCGAGGCGGTTCTGCCGACCTCCCAGACGGTGCTGCAGGAGGGCGACCTCGTGCACGTGATGATGCGGACGGACGACGTGGAGAAGGTCGAGGCGTCCTTCGCCGAGGGCCCCGACGAGGAGGGCGGTCACTGATGAGGGTCGCCATTGCCGGAGCCGGAGCGGTCGGCCGTTCGATCGCGGGCGAGCTGCTGGAGAACGGCCACGAGGTCCTTCTCGTCGACAAGGCGCCGACCGCGATCTCGGTCGAGCGCGTCCCCCAGGCGGAGTGGCTGCTGGCCGACGCCTGCGAGATCACGTCCCTGGACGAGGCGGCGCTGCAGCGCTGCAACGTCGTCATCGCCGCGACCGGCGACGACAAGGTCAACCTGGTCGTCTCGCTGCTGGCGAAGACGGAGTACGGCGTCCCGCGCGTCGTCGCCCGCGTCAACAACCCCAAGAACGAGTGGCTGTTCAACGAGTCCTGGGGCGTGGACGTGGCCGTGTCCACCCCGCGTCTGATGTCGGCCCTGGTCGAGGAGGCGGTCAGTGTCGGTGACCTGGTCCGGCTGCTGCGCTTCAGCCACGGTGACGCGAACCTGGTCGAGCTGACCCTGCCGCCAGAGTCGGCCCTGGCCGGCACGCAGGTGGGCGAGGTCGAGTGGCCGGAGGACACCTCCCTGGTCACGATCATCCGGGGCACCCGGGTCCTCACCCCCACCGCGGACGACTCCCTGGAGGCAGGCGACGAACTGTTGTTCGTGGCCGCCCAGGCCCGCGAGGAGCAGTTGGAGGACCTGCTGTCGGTGCGCCGCGAGGACGCGGCCGGCTAGCAGGGTGCGATACGGACTCGGGGCGCCCGGAGATGTCCGGGCGCCCCGAGTCTTCGTCCGCCTTCCGGCAACGCCGGATGCCTACTCGCCGGCCCGCGCCGCGGCCTTCCGCTCCTCCTCGGCCCGCTCCTCCGCCTCCATCTCGGCGAACACGTCGATGGGCGCCGGCGCCTTCGCGAGGAAGATCCAGGTCAGCCACACCGCGAGCAGGAACGGCGGGATCTTCAGGGCGATGAGCACCCAGCCCAGCTGGGTGGTGTCGGCCCACCAGTAGAGCGGGAAGAGGATCGCGCACTTGGCGAGCAGGATCGCCCCCCACGCGTAACTCGCCTTGGCGTACGCCTTCTTGCGGCCCGGGTTCCGGGTCCGCCAGGACAGGTTCTCCTTGAAGACCGGGCCGAGCATCAGTCCGATCAGCGGCACCCCGGCCAGCGTGGTGACGATGTACGCGAGGCCGAGGCCCAGCGTGTACAGCATGCCCGGCAGATAGAAGTCCTTGGCGTTGCCGGTCATCATCGCGAAGACCACGCCGAAGGCGACCCCGAAGACACCACTGAAGGCGTGCTTGACGGTGTCCTTCATGACGAGCCGCACCACGACCAGCAGGACCGAGACGGCGAGGGCTGCCAGGGCCGCGAAGTGCAGGTTCTTGTTGATCGTGAAGATGGAGACGAAGAGCAGGCCGGGGAGCACGGTCTCGACCATGCCGCGCACGCCACCGAACGCCTCGAACAGCGCGGCCTCCGTCACCGCCCTGGAGTCCTGCGAGCCGTCCTGTCCGCTCTGTGCGTCCTGGACGCCGTGCTGGGCGTCTTCCGTCGGCTTGTCGAGCGACGTCACCGGCTACTCCCGTCCGAGGGGTCTGAGTTCGTACTTCGGGTTGAACAGCACCCTGCGGCCCCGGCTCATCGAGACCCGGCCGGATGCGATCAGCTTGCGCCCCGGCTCTATCCCGACGATGGAGCGCCTGCCCAGCCACACCACGTCCAGCGCGGCGGATCCGTCGAACAGCTCGGCCTCCAGGGCGGGGACACCGGCCCGGGGGCGCAGCGTGACCGTGCGCAAGGTACCAGTAACCGTCACGATCTGTCGGTCGTGGCAGTCACAGATGCGGGTGCAGCCCGCGGTGTCCGCGTCCTCGCGCAGCTCCTCCGACTCCAGGTCCGTCTGGGACGAGGAGAGCCGGTCGAGCATGCGCCGGAACCGGCCCGCCGGCTTCTCGGAACGAGGAACAGCACTCATGACAAAAGCGTACCGGGGCCCGCCGACGAAGCCGTACCCCCGGCTACTTCTCGAAGCGGTACCCCATCCCCGCCTCGGTGATGAAGTGCCTCGGCCGCGAAGGATCGCGCTCCAGCTTGCGCCTCAGCTGGGCCATGTAGACCCGGAGGTAGTTGGTCTCCGTCCCGTACGAAGGCCCCCAGACCTCCTGGAGCAGCTGCTTCTGGCCGACCAGGCGCCCGGTGTTGCGGACCAGTACCTCCAGGAGGTGCCACTCGGTGGGGGTCAGCCGGACGTCCCTGCCGTCCCGGTTCACCTTCTTGGCGGCCAGGTCCACGGTGAAGTCGCCGGTCTCGACGATCACGTCGCCCTCCTCGCCCCCGACGGGCTCGGCGCGCCGGACGGCGGCGCGCAGCCGGGCGAGCAGTTCGTCCATGCCGAAGGGTTTGGTGACGTAGTCGTCGGCCCCGGCGTCCAGTGCCTCGACCTTCTCGTCGGAGGTGTGGCGGGCGGAGAGCACGATGATCGGCACCCGGGTCCAGCCGCGCAGTCCGTCGATCACCTCGACGCCGTCCATGTCGGGCAGCCCGAGGTCGAGGATCACGACGTCGGGGTGGCGCGCGGCGGCGAGTGCGAGGGCGGTCGCGCCGTCGTGGGCCGCGTCCACCTCGTACGCGCGTGCCTTGAGGTTGATCACGAGGGCCCGCACGATCTGCGGCTCGTCGTCGACCACGAGCACCCGGGTCATATGCCCCGCCTCTCTGCCGATGCGGCCGTGCCGACCGGTGCGTCGGCGGCCGTGCCCCCCGTCGGGGCGGCGTCTGCCCCCGTAGACGTGTGCAGGGCCGGGCCGGTGCCCGACGGCGGGGGCGTATCGGGCCCGGGGGCCTTCTGCACGGCCCGCACCGTGAGGACCATGGTCAGTCCCCCGCCCGGTGTGTCCTCGGCGTCCAGCGTGCCGCCCATCGCCTCGGCGAAGCCGCGGGCGACCGCCAGGCCCAGTCCCACACCGGTCCCGCGCGGAGCGTCCCCGTGGCGCTGGAAGGGGGCGAAGATGCGCTCCTTGGCCTCGTCGGGGACGCCGGGGCCCCGGTCGGTGACCCGGACCTCGACGCGGCCGCCTAGGGCGCTGGCGGAGACCTGGGCGGGCGTACCGGGCGGGCTGTACTTGACGGCGTTCTCGACGATGTTGGCGACCGCCCGCTCCAGCAGTCCGGGGTCGACGGCGACCATGGGCAGGCTCTCGGGGATCTCCAGCCCGACGCTGCCCTCGGGCACCCCGCCCAGGGCCATCGGCACCACCTCGTCGAGGTCGATCTCGCGGATCAGTGTGCTGACGGTGCCGGTCTGCAGGCGGGACATGTCGAGGAGGTTGCCCACGAGGTGGTCGAGCCGGTCGGCACCCTCCTCGATGCCCGCGAGCAGTTCCGCCTCGTCCTCCGGCGACCAGGCCACGTCGTCGGAGCGCAGGGACGAGACGGCGGCCTTGATCCCGGCCAGCGGGGTGCGCAGGTCATGGCTGACGGCGGCGAGCAGCGCGGTGCGGATGCGGTTGCCCTCGGCGAGTTCCCTGGCCCGGCCCGCCTCCTGCTGCAGGCGCCGCCGGTCCAGTACGACGGCGGCCTGCGCGGCGAACGCGGCCAGCACCCGGCGGTCCTCGGCGGGCAGGACGCGCCCGGAGAGGGCGAGCGCCATGTGGTCGCCGACCGGCATGTCCACGTCCGCGGCCTCCGGGCGGTCCACCCGCCGGGGTCCCACGCTGCCCGCGCAGGTCCACGGCTCCACGTCGCTCCCGCGCTCCAGCAGGGCCACCGACTCCATCCCGAAGGTCTCCCGGACCCGTTCGAGGAGCGCCTCCAGACTGGTCTCGCCGCGCAGCACACTGCCCGCGAGGAACGACAGGATCTCCGACTCGGCGCGCAGCCGGGCCGCCTGGTGGGTACGCCGGGCCGCGAGGTCCACCACGGAGGCCACCGCCACCGCGACCCCTATGAAGACCACGATGGCGACGATGTTCGTGGGGTCGTCGACGGTCAGGGTGTGGACGGGAGGCGTGAAGAACCAGTTGAGCAGCAGCGACCCCAGCACGGCGGCGGCGAGGGCGGGCAGCAGACCGCCCAGCAGGGCGGCGGCGACCGTCAGCGACAGGAAGAGCAGCATGTCGTTGGCGAGCCCCAGGTCGGTCGAGGAGGCGACCAGCACCAGCGCGAGCAGCAGCGGTCCGGCCGTCCCCACCAGCCAGCCCCAGATCATCCGGACCCGGCCGAGCCGGGCGCCCCGGGCGACGGGCAGCCCGCGTCCCTTGCCCGCCTCGTCATGGGTGATGAGGTGGACGTCCAGGTCGGGTCCGGAGTTCCGGGCGACGGTCGCGCCGACGCCCGGTCCGAACACGTACTGCCAGCTCTTGCGGCGCGAGACGCCGAGCACGATCTGGGTGGCGTTGCCCCCGCGCGCGAAGGCCAGCAGCGCCGCGGGGATGTCGTCGCCGACGACGTGGTGGAAGGTGCCGCCGAGGTCCTCGACGAGGGTGCGCTGGGCGGCGAGTTCCTTCGGCGAGGCGGAGGTCAGCCCGTCGCTGCGGGCGATGTAGACGGCCATGACCTCGCCGCCCGCGCCCTTCTCGGCGAGCCGGGCGGCCCGCCGGATCAGGGTCCGCCCCTCGCGGCCTCCCGTCAGCCCGACCACGATCCGCTCGCGCGATCCCCAGATCCGCGAGACCTGGTGCTCGCTGCGGTAGGCGTTCAGGTACTCGTCGACCCGGTCCGCCACCCACAGCAGCGCGAGCTCCCGCAGCGCGGTCAGGTTCCCGGGGCGGAAGTAGTTCGACAGGGCCGCGTCGACCTTGTCGGGCTGGTAGACGTTGCCGTGCGCCATCCGCCGCCGCAGGGCCTGCGGGGACATGTCGACCAGCTCTATCTGGTCGGCCCGCCGGACCACCTCGTCGGGGACGGTCTCGCGCTGCCGTACGCCCGTTATCGACTCGACGACGTCACCGAGGGACTCCAGGTGCTGGATGTTGACGGTCGACACGACGTCGATGCCGGCCGCAAGCAGTTCCTGGACGTCCTGCCAGCGCCGGTCGTTGCGGGAGCCGGGCACGTTGGTGTGGGCCAGTTCGTCCACGAGGGCGACGCGCGGACGCCGGGCGAGGACGGCGTCCACGTCCATCTCGGTGAAGACCGCGTCCCGGTGGGCCAGCTCCCGGCGCGGGATCTGTTCGAGACCGTGGAGCATCACCTCGGTGCGCGGCCGGCCGTGGTGCTCCACGACGGCCACCACGCAGTCGGTGCCGCGTTCGATCCGGCGGTGCGCCTCGGACAGCATCGCGTACGTCTTGCCGACGCCCGGTGCCGCGCCGAGGTAGATCCGGAGCTTTCCGCGTCCCATGTCCCCATTGTCTTCCCGTGACCGCCGCCTACGCAGCGTCGACCCTACGGCCAATAATCACGGCAAAGGGGACGGGAGACGCGCCGGAGCCGCTCCTTGACGCAACCCTGACGCGCCCCGGGGCCGAGGGCCGCGGGCACGACGAAGGGGCCGTACTCCACCGGGGAGTACGGCCCCTTCACAGCCCGTAGCGGTCAGCTCTTAGCGGTCCGGCCGAGCGGTGAACGCTCAGCGCACCTCGGTGATCTCGGGTCCGCGCTGCAGCTGCCCCATGCCTCCGGAGAAGCGGGAACCCGCCTGCTCGTCCTGCTGGACGCCCTCGGGGACCATCTGCGCGTCGTTCGGGAGCTTCAGGACGATCGGGTCGCGCGGGGCCATCGGGCCCTCGCCGCGGACGACGACCGTGTCCCGGAAGATCTGCTCCAGCAGCCCGGCGGTCTGCGGCTCCACCGCGCCCCGGCCGGAGATGACCCCGCGCAGGAACCAGCGGGGCCCGTCCACGCCGACGAACCGGACGACCTGGAAGCCGCCGGTGCCGTCCGGCAGCTGGACCGGCACCTGGGCGCGCAGCTCCCAGCCGAGCGGACCCTCGACCTCGTCGATGACACCGCCCTGCTGGGTGATGCCGGAGGCGATCTCCTCGCGGACCTCGCCCCAGATGCCCTCGCGCTTGGGCGCGGCGAAGGCCTGCAGCTGGACCGCGCTGTCGCGCAGCACGACGGTCGCCGCGACGATCGCGTCGCCCGCTACCTCGACCCGCAGCTCCATGCCGTCGACTCCGGGCACGAAGATGCCGCCGAGGTCCACCCGGCCCTCGCCGGGCTCGCGCACCTCGGTGCTGTCCCACGGCCCGTCGGGGCGGGGCTCCGGTTCGAGCCGCACGCGCTCCCGCCCGACCTCGTCCGCCTCGGTGTCGGCGTCCCCAGCGACGCCGTCGACCTGCTCGGCCTCGCTCGCCGCGTCCGCCGCGTCCTCGGCGGAACCCTTCTTCTTGCGACGTCCGAACACGTCACTGTCCTTCCCGGTCGGATACGACCGAAGCGTATCGATTCCCACCCGTTGTGCCGCTTGTTGTGCCGCCCACGGCGGCATGACCGCCGGTGGACCCGAAGCCCCCCTCGGCCCGCGCCGAGTCGGGAAGCTCCGCCACCTCGTGGAAGCGCACCTTCTCGACCTGCTGGACGACCAGTTGGGCAATCCGGTCGAAGCGTTCGAACCGCACGGCTTCGTGCGGGTCGAGATTCACCACGATCACCTTGATCTCCCCACGGTACCCGGCATCAACCGTCCCCGGGGCATTCACCAGGGCGACGCCGCAGCGGGCGGCGAGGCCGGACCGTGGGTGTACGAAGGCCGCGTACCCCTCCGGGAGTGCGATGGAAACTCCCGTGGGCAGTACGGCCCGTTCGCCGGGCTTCAGCTCCCGGCTCTGCGTGGTGCGCAGATCGGCTCCCGCGTCACCGGGCCGCGCGTAGTCCGGCAGCGGCACATCGGGGTCGACGCGCCGGATCAGGACGTCCACGGGGGTACGGCCGTCACTCACGGGTTCACCTCGAAGGCGCGGGCCCGCCGGACCTGGTCCGGGTCGTTCATGGCCGCCTGGATCTCCTCGCTGCGCCCGTGGTCGATGAAGTGGTCGACCTTCACCTCGACGAACAGCGCGTCGGCGCGGACGGCCAGGGCGCCGTCGGGACCGCCGATGCGCCCTTCCGCCGTCGCGAAGATCTTCCGTCCCGCCACCGCCGTCACCTCGGCCCGCAGATGCAGCACGGTGCCGACGGGAACGGGCCGCAGGAAGTCCGTCTCCAGCCGCCCGGTCACCGCGATGGTGCGCAGCAGCCAGGTGAGGGAGCCGAGGGTCTCGTCCAGGGCGCTGGCCAGGACCCCGCCGTGCGCGAGGCCGGGCGCCCCCTGGTGCGCGGGCCGCACCGTGAACTCGGCGGTGAGGGTGACGCCCTCACCGGCCGTCGCCTCCAGGTGCAGCCCGTGGGGCTGCTCACCGCCACAGCCGAAACACTGCCCGTAGTGCGCGCCGAGCGACTCACCGGGGGCGGGCGCCTCGGGATGCCGTACGGGCGCCTGGGCGTCCGCCGGGGGTCGCAGGGCCGCGGAAGTACCTCTCACAGGCGCAGACCTTACCCGCCCGTCAGCCTCCGGCCACCGTCCCTACGGGCAGGGTTTCCCCTCGCTCGCCCCTCTTCCCGGGCCCGAGGGCGCCCGTGCCAAGCTAGACACCATGCAGCCCCCCGCCCCGCCGTACGAAGAACGCCTCACCGCGCCCCGCTCCTGGTGGCTCGTGTGCTTGCTGGTCGGCGTCTCGATGGCCCTCATCCTGCTGCCCTTCGGCACCCTCCCCCTCCTGGGCGGGTTCGCCGGCGGCACGGCGGTCGCGGCGGTCGTCGCCAGCTCCTACGGCTCGGTCCGCATCCGCGTCGTCGGAGGTTCCCTGATCGCGGGCGAGGCGAAGATCCCGGTGAGCGCCCTGGGCGAGCCGGAGATCCTGGACCGCGAGGAGGCCCAGGCCTGGCGCACGTACAAGGCCAACCCCCACGCGTTCATGCTTCTGCGCGCGTACGTTCCCACCGCCCTGCGCGTCCCGGTCACCGACCCGGCCGACCCGACCCCGTACGTGTACCTGTCGACGCGCGAACCGGAGCGCCTGGTGGCCGCCCTGGAGGCGGCGAGGACGCCGGCGTAGCGCGCCGCGGGCTCCGGCAGGGGCGTTTTCTCGCCGAACTCTTACCGCCGGGGGCTCAGCCGCCGCCGAGTTCCTTCGGCAACTCCCCGATCGTCAGGGGGTCGGCGGGCTTCTCCAGCGGCGCGAGTTCCGGCAGCGCCTCCCACGGCACCTGTGTGCGCCGCAGGTCCTTGCGGATGCGCTCCGCGAGGCGTCTGGTGTCCCGGTGGTTCATGACCGCCCCGACCGCCGCGCCGACCAGGAACGGCATCAGGTTCGGCAGGTCGCGCACCATCCGCTTCATGATCTGCTGCCGCAGCTGCCGCTTCATCTGTCCGCCGAGCGCGGAGTTGACCGTGGAGGGTCTGGTCACGTCGATGCCGCGTTCCGAGGACCAGGAGTTCAGGTAGGCGGTGCTGCGCTGCCGCAGATTCCCCGGGGGCCGCGCCCCGTACACCTCGTGCAGTTCGGCGATGAGCTTGAGCTCGATCGCGGCGACCCCGGTGATCTCGGCGGCCAGCTCCGCGGGCATGGCGGGCGGCGCGGGCAGCATCGCGGCGGCCCCGACGCCCGCGCCCACCGTGGACGTGGCGTAGGCGGCCCCCGCGACGAGCTTGTCGGCGATCTGCTCGGGCCCCAGTCCCGGGAACTGGGCGCGCAGAGCCGCGAGATCGCGTACGGGAATCCGCGGGGCGATCTCGATGATCCGGTCGGTGATGTACGCGAGCCCCGCTCTGGCCCGGTCACCGCTCTTGCGGGCCCCGACCTTCAGGCCCTCTTTCAGTCCTGCGCGGACGACGGCCGCGCGCCGGTCGGCGACCGGCGCCGGAACCTCCACCGGTACGGGCAGGCGCCCCTGCTCATCCGTGGCGCCCCCCGACGCCATGTCGGACGCACGTTCGAGCGAGGCCGCTCCCTGGTCGGAGGAGCCCCGCTCGTCGTCACGCACGCCGTCGGAGCCGTCGTGGGGCCCCGGGTCCGCCCCCTTGCGGGAGCGGCGCTTCCAAGGAGGGGTCGAGCCGGTCACGGCCGACCCCGCCTCAGTCGCAGTCGCGGCAGATGGGCTGACCGTTCTTCTCGCGGGCCAGCTGGCTGCGGTGGTGCACCAGGAAGCAGCTCATGCAGGTGAACTCGTCCTGCTGCTTGGGCAGTACCCGGACGGCCAGCTCCTCGTTCGAGAGGTCGGCCCCGGGCAGTTCCAGGCCTTCCGCGGCCTCGAACTCGTCTACATCCACGGCGGACGTCGACTTGTCGTTCCGGCGAGCCTTGAGTTCTTCCAGGCTGTCCGAGTCGACGTCGTCGTCGGTCTTGCGTGGGGTGTCGTAATCCGTTGCCATGTCGCTCTCCCCCTCTGGGTGTCTGCGGTGTCTCCCGCACGTAACGCGTGAGAGGCCGGACTTGTGCCCGACCTGAGGCGGAGATTTTGCCTCACATCAAGGTCTGTTACTCAATCGACACCCAACCGGACTCCTCAAGAGTGATCGGCTTGGATGGCGAACGGGACCGTACACGGTCCGGAGGCTGCTTATCAAAGGCGCTTCAGCATGTACTTCCCGTGATCTCAACCCCTGAAAACCCGGATTATCCCGGCTTTCCGGAGGCCACATGATCACGCTCGGTAGATGGCCGGAAATTCGCCCATGTGATCGATCACACATCGGTCGTGCACGACCGATTCGATCAGGTGCCCCGAAAATTCCGCGCAAAGCGAACACGTCCTGGAAACCGGGGCCATTTTCTCAGACGGGCAGGGTCACGCGCATCACGAGTCCCCCTCCCTCACGTGGCCGGGCGGCGATATGGCCGCCGTGCGCGCGGGCGACGGACCGGACGATCGACAGGCCGAGGCCCACGCCCTTGTCACTGCCCGTGCGCTCCGTACGCAGCCGCCGGAACGGCTCGAAAAGATTGTCGATCTCGTACGCCGGGACCACGGGCCCGGTGTTCGTGACCACCAGGACCGCCTGTCCGTGCTGCAGCTCCGTCGTGACCTCCACCCAGCCGCCCGGCCCCGGCACGTTGTACCGGACGGCGTTCTGGACCAGGTTCAGGGCGATGCGCTCCAGCAGGACGCCGTTGCCCTGGACGACCGCGGGGGCCCACTCGCCGCGGATCTCCACCTTCTTGGCCTCCGCCTCGGAGCGCACCTGGTCGATGGCCCGGGAGGCGACCTCGGCGAGGTCCACGGGCTTGCGCTCGACGATCTGGTTGTCGCTGCGGGCCAGCAGCAGCAGACCTTCGACGAGCTGCTCGCTGCGCTCGTTGGTGGCGAGCAGCGTCTTGCCCAGCTGCTGCAGCTCGGTCGGCGCGCCCGGATCGGAGAGGTGCACCTCCAGCAGGGTGCGGTTGATCGCGAGCGGTGTCCGCAGCTCGTGCGAGGCGTTCCCGACGAACCGCTGCTGGGCGGTGAAGGCACGCTGGAGCCGGTCCAGCATCTCGTCGAAGGTGTCCGCCAGCTCCTTCAGCTCGTCGTCCGGACCGTCCAGCTCGATCCGGCGCGACAGGTCCGAGCCGGCCACCGCGCGGGCGGTGCGGGTGATCCGGCCGAGCGGCGCGAGCACCCGGCCCGCCATCGCGTACCCGAACGCGAACGCGATCACCGCAAGCCCGAGCAGGGCCAGCAGGGAACGGCTGAGCAGGGTGTCCAGGGCCTTCTGGCGGTGGTCGTCGATGCAGGCGGAGATCGCCGCGTTGAAGTCGTCGAGCTTGAGGTTGGTCGGGGCCGTGTTGGCGTCGACCGTGGGACACAGGGCGCTGGAGACGCTGATGTTGTCGCCCCCCTCGATCTTGAACACCGGCGTGTTGCCGGTGCTCACGGCCTGGGCGGCGAGCAGATAGATGATCGACAGCAGCAGGATCCCGGCGATCAGGAACATGCCGCCGTACAGCAGCGTGAGCCTTATCCGGATGGTCGGGCGCAGCCAGGGCAGCGGGTTCTGCGCCCGCCGGGGGTCCCAGGTGGGCTTCGGGGGCGCCTGGGGCGGCGCCGGGGCGGGGGCCACGGCGGATCAGATCCGGTAGCCGGAGCCGGGCACGGTGACGATGACCGGGGGCTCGCCCAGCTTGCGGCGCAGCGTCATGACCGTCACCCGTACGACGTTGGTGAACGGGTCGGTGTTCTCGTCCCAGGCCTTCTCCAGGAGCTGTTCCGCCGAGACGACCGCGCCCTCGCTGCGCATCAGCACCTCCAGCACGGCGAACTCCTTCGGCGCGAGCTGGACCTCCTTGCCGTCCCGGAAGACCTCGCGGCGGTTGGGGTCCAGCTTGATCCCGGCCCGCTCCAGGACCGGCGGCAGCGGCACGCTCGTGCGCCGGCCGAGGGCCCGTACACGTGCGATCAGCTCGCTGAAGGCGAAGGGCTTGGGCAGATAGTCGTCGGCGCCGATCTCCAGGCCCTCGACGCGGTCGCTGACGTCGCCGGACGCGGTCAGCATCAGCACGCGCGTGGGCAGGCCCAGCTCGACGAGCCTGCGGCAGACGTCGTCGCCGTGGACGAGGGGGAGGTCGCGGTCGAGGACGACCACGTCGTAGTCGTTGACGCCGATGCGTTCCAGGGCGGCCGCACCGTCGTACACGACGTCGACGGCCATGGCCTCCCGGCGCAGTCCGGTGGCCACCGCATCGGCGAGCAGCTGCTCGTCCTCGACGACGAGTACGCGCACGTCGCTTGTCCTTCCTGTGTCCACCCGCGTAGCGCGCCGAGGGCGCGCACGGGCGGGGTGTGCGTGGGTGTGTGGACCTCCATCCTGCCTTTTTCAGCCGTAAGTCGGCTGTAAGGCGGCCCTTCGGCGGGAAGGCCGCGGGCGCGGGGCGCCGAACGCGGGATTTTTTCGTCCGGCCGAGGTTTCCGTCCGGGAGACCGGGGGGAGGACGGCTTTACACCCCGCGATCACGCTCCGCTTGTGCCGCACCACCATGCGGTACGCGGCAATCCGCTTTTCCGCAGGAGCGGGCGTGGGTGTCCGGCACCGTCGCCTCCCGGCCCGGGTGGCGCTGGGCATCCACAGGAGACGTGATCGCCCCTTCCGAACGGCACACCCCCGTGCCATCGACCCACGACCCAGGACGAGGGGGCGCAGCATGGACGCTTTCACCGCAGGACTTCTGCAGCGCATAAGGACGACCGAGTCCGACCTGACCAGGGCTCGCGACGAGGGCGACGACTTCCTCGCCGAGGTGGAGCAGGGCGAGCTCGACGACCTGCGCCGTCTCGCCGCCGACCACGGCGTGGAGGTCGGCGCCTAGGGTCACCGCCCTGGGCGTCCGGTTCTCCCGGCCCACTGCCCCAGCCCGCACGCACACGGCGGGCCCCCGCCAGATCCAGGCCGGGGGCCCGCCGCTTTTTTCGCGTCCGCTCAGTCGTGCCAGGCGCCGAGGTCCTCCAGGCGGGTCTGGAGGACCTCGAAGAGGCCGGGTGGGGCGGCGACGGTCAGCTCGGGCGAGAGGGGCTCCGAGGGGCGGCCACCGGTCAGGGCGCCCGCCTCCCGGGCGATGAGGTCGCCCGCCGCGTAGTCCCAGGGGTTGAGGCCCCGCTCGTAGTAGGCGTCCAGGCGGCCCGCGGCCACGTCGCACAGGTCGATCGCGGCCGAGCCGCCGCGCCGGATGTCCCGCACGTACGGGATCAGTTCGCGCAGCACGTCGGCCTGCCGGGCCCGGCGTTCGGCGCGGTAGCCGAAACCGGTGCCGACGAGGGCCAGCGCCGGCTCCGGGGCGGGGCGCACGCGCGCGGGACGGTCGTTCAGGTACGCGCCCGCACCGAGGACGGCCCGGAAGGTCTCGCCCCGCTCCGGGGCGTGGACCACGCCCACGACCGTCTCGCCGTCCACCCGGACCGCGATGGAAACGGCCCAGCTGGGCAGTCCGTAGAGGTAGTTGACGGTGCCGTCGATGGGGTCGATCACCCACTGGACACCGCTGGTGCCCTCGACGCTGGCGCCCTCCTCGCCGAGCACGCCGTCGAGCGGCCTGCGCTCGGCCAGCAGGCCGGTGATCAGCTTCTCGGAGGCGATGTCCATCTCGGTGACGACGTCGACCGCGCTGGACTTGGTGGCGGCGACGCCCAGGTCGGCGGGGCGGCCGTCGCGCAGGAAGGTTCCCGCGCGGCGGGCCGCCTCCAGGGCGGTCTCCAGCAGTTCGGCGCGCAGTCCCTCGGGGTGCTCTGGCTGGTCGGTCACGGTGCTCCTCACGCGTACGGGCTGTCGGCGCCCGCGGCTGCGGGCCTGGGTGCGCGGGCCGGACAGCAGCCGACCGGGCACAGGTGGTGGCTCGCGCCGAGCGTGCCGAGGGCGCACGGGGCGACCGCGTCCTCGCCGCGTTCGACCGCCGCCCGCTCCAGGACCAGGTCCCGGATCGCGGCGGCGAACCGCGGGTCGGCGCCCACCGTGGCGGAGCGGCGGACCGGCAGCCCCAGTTCCCGGCCCTTGGCCATGGCCTCGGTGTCGAGGTCGTACAGGACCTCCATGTGGTCCGAGACGAACCCGATGGGTGCCATCACGACGGCCGGGGCCCCGGACGCGTGCCGCTCCTCCAGGTGGTCGCAGATGTCGGGCTCCAGCCACGGGATGTGCGGGGCGCCGGAGCGGGACTGGTAGACGAGCTGCCAGGGGTGCTCCACGCCGGTCCGCTCGCGCACGGCGTCGACGACGAGCCGCGCGACGTCCAGGTGCTCGGCGACGTAGGCACCGCCGTCCCCGTGGTCCTCGACCGGGCCGGAGGTGTCCGCCGAGGCGTTCGGGATGGAGTGCGTGCAGAAGGCGAGGTGCGCGCCGTCGCGCACGTCCTCGGGGAGGTCGGCGAGCGACCGCAGGACGCCGTCGATCACGGGTTCCAGGAAGCCCGGGTGGTTGAAGTAGTGCCGGATCTTGTCGATCCTCGGCGGCTCCAGTCCCTCGGCCTCCAGCGCGGCGAGCGAGTCGGCGAGGTTCTCGCGGTACTGGCGGCAGCCCGAGTAGGAGGCGTACGCGCTGGTGGTGAGGACCAGCACGCGGCGGCGGCCGTCGGCGGCCATCTCACGCAGCGTGTCGGTCAGATAGGGAGCCCAGTTGCGGTTGCCCCAGTAGACCGGCAGGTCCAGCCCGTGCTCGGCGAAGTCCTTGCGGAGGGCGTCGAGCAGGGCACGGTTCTGGGCGTTGATCGGACTGACCCCGCCGAACAGGAAGTAGTGCTGTCCGACTTCCTTGAGGCGTTCCTTGGGGATGCCGCGCCCTCGTGTCACGTTCTCCAGGAACGGGACCACGTCGTCCGGGCCCTCCGGGCCGCCGAACGAGAGCAGGAGCAGGGCGTCGTAGGGGGTGGCGTCGTGCGCGTGTGGCATGTCGTCGATCCTGCCACCCGGCGCCGACGGCCGGGATCCCGGCCTGCACCCGAGGATGACTTAGGGTGACCTCACCCGTAAGCTGTACCGACCGCGGTCACGCCTTACGCGGACGCCTCTCCTCCGCCTACCGGACCGACCGGAGACCCCGTGCCCAGCCCGTACACCGCCCTGTTCGCCGCCCCCGGCACCAAGAGCTTCACCGCCGCGGGTCTTCTCGGGCGGATGCCGCTGTCCATGATGGGCATCGGCGTGGTCACGATGATCTCCCAGCTCACCGGACGGTACGGCCTGGCGGGCGCGCTGTCGGCGACCATCGCGCTGTCCGCCGCCGTGCTCGGCCCGCAGATCTCGCGGCTGGTCGACCAGTACGGACAACGGCGGGTGCTGCGCCCGGCGACGCTGGTGGCGCTGACCGCGTCGGCCGCGCTGTTGTTCGCCGCGCACCGCTCCTGGCCGGACTGGGTGCTGTACGTCTGCTCGGCCGGTATCGGCTGTGTGCCGAGCCTCGGCGCGATGACCCGGGCACGCTGGGCGGCCCTGTACCGGGACACCCCGCAGCTGCACACGGCGTACTCCTTCGAGTCGGTCGTCGACGAGGTCTGCTTCATCTTCGGGCCGATCATCTCCATCGGGCTGTCCACCGCGTGGTTCCCGGAGGCGGGCCCGCTGCTGGCGGCCTGCTTCCTGGCGGCCGGCGTCTTCTGGCTCACCGCCCAGCGGGCGACCGAACCGGCGCCGCATCCGCGCGACCGGCACGACCGGGGCCGTTCGGCGCTGCGCTCGCCCGGACTGCAGGTCCTGGTGGCCACCTTCGTGGCCACCGGAGCGATCTTCGGGGCCGTCGACGTGGTCACGGTGGCATTCGCCGAGGAGCGCGGTCACAAGGCCGCCGCGAGCGTCGTCCTGGCCGTGTACGCGGCCGGTTCCTGCGCCGCGGGCGTCGTCTTCGGGCTGTTGCGCTTCGCCGGGGCGGCGGAACGACGGTGGCTGCTGGGCGTGTGCGCCATGGCCGTGAGTATGATCCCCCTCCTACTGGTCGGAAACTTGCCGTTCCTGGCCGTGGCGCTCTTCGTCGCCGGACTGTCCATCGCACCCACGATGATCACGACGATGTCCCTGATCGAGGAGCACGTACCACGCACGCAACTGACCGAGGGCATGACCTGGGTGGGCACCGGGCTCGCGGTCGGGGTGGCGCTCGGTTCCTCGGTCTCCGGCTGGGTGATCGACGCCGCCGGGGCGCGGGCGGGGTACGTGGTTCCGGCGGCGTCCGGAGCCGTCGCGGTCGCGGTGGGTTTCCTCGGGTACCGCCGGCTGCGCAGGCCGGCTCCTAGGCGGGGAGGGCCCCATGAGCACCACAGTGATCGGCAAGAGCGGCACGTGGCGTAACTGGGCGGGGAACGTCACCGCCCGGCCCGTGCGGGAGGTCACGCCCGCCACGGTCGAGGAACTCGCCGCGGCCGTACGGCGGGCCGCCGAGGACGACCTGCGGGTGAAGGCCGTCGGCACGGGCCACTCGTTCACGGCCGCCGCCGCGACCGACGGCGTGCTGATCCGTCCCCAACTGCTGACGGGCATACGGAAGATCGACCGTGAGGCCATGACCGTCACGGTCGCCGCCGGCACCCCGCTCAAGCGGCTCAACAGGGCCCTCGCGCGCGAGGGGCTGTCGCTCACGAACATGGGCGACATCATGGAGCAGACGGTCTCCGGCGCCACCAGCACCGGAACGCACGGCACGGGCCGGGACTCGGCCTCGATCGCCGCCCAGATCCGGGGACTCGAACTGGTCACCGCGGACGGCTCGGTCCTCACCTGCTCGCCGACCGAGAACCCCGACGTGTTCGCCGCCGCCCGTGTCGGCATCGGCGCCCTCGGCATCGTCACCGCGATCACCTTCGCCGTGGAGCCGATCTTCCTGCTCACGGCGCGCGAGGAACCGATGCCGTTCGAGAAGGTCATGGCCGAGTTCGACGAACTGCACGCCGAGAACGAGCACTTCGAGTTCTACTGGTTCCCGCACACCGGCAACACCAACACCAAGCGCAACAACCGCAGCGCGGGCCCCGAGAAGCCCGTCCCCCAGCTGAACAGCTGGTTCGAGGACGAGTTCCTCTCCAACGGCGTCTTCCAGGTGGCCAACTGGGTGGGCCAGGCGGTCCCCGCCACCATCCCGACGATCGCGCAGATCTCCAGCCGCGCCCTGTCCGCGCGGACCTACACCGACATCCCCTACAAGGTCTTCACCTCCCCGCGCCGGGTGCGGTTCGTGGAGATGGAGTTCGCCGTGCCGCGCGAGGCCCTGGTGGACACGCTGCGTGAAGTCAAGGCGATGGTCGACCGTTCGAAGCTGCGCGTCAGCTTCCCCGTCGAGGTGCGCACGGCGCCGGCCGACGACATCGCGCTCTCCACCGCCTCCGGCCGGGAAAGCGCCTACGTCGCCGTCCACATGTTCAAGGGCACGCCCTATCAGGCGTACTTCACCGCCGCCGAGCGGATCTTCACCGCGCACGAGGGGCGGCCGCACTGGGGCAAGGTGCACACCCGCGACTCGGACTACTTCGCCAAGGTCTACCCCCGGTTCGGCGAGTTCACCGCACTGCGTGACCGGCTGGACCCCGAACGGCGTTTCCAGAACGACTACTTGCGCCGGGTGCTGGGCGCCTAGCCGGGTCGGGGATGCCGGTGATCGCGTGAAGCGCGTCCCTCCCGAGGTCACGAAAAGGTCTGCTCCCGCGGCCGATTGACGTCACCCACGAGAAAGTCGGGCGGCGTGCCGATCCACGCAAGTGGCCCGAATGGAGTACTGTTGCGAGCCCTGGGTCCGGACTCCCGCCAGGGTGTCCGGGGCCTCCAAGGACCGCCGGGAGGGGGACCGTTGCACAGGGTGATGAGGTTCGTCACTTAGCGTTGCGAATTGATAACCGTGCCATAACGGCGATCTCGGGCCCACGCTCGACACGCCGGGCAATCAGGCAAGGTTGTGGCAGGCTGCACCCGGGCAGGCCACACTCGACTAGCGGAACACTCGACTAGCGGAAGCAGCGACGCACGTGACGTCGGCAGGCACCACCCGGGAGGTCCCCATGCCCGAACTGCGTGTCGTGGCCGTCTCCAATGACGGCACACGGCTGGTGCTGAAGGCTGCCGATTCCACGGAGTACACGCTGCCGATCGACGAGCGGCTGCGTGCCGCCGTGCGCGGCGACCGTCCTCGCCTCGGTCAGATCGAGATCGAGGTGGAGAGCCATCTCCGCCCCCGTGACATCCAGGCGCGGATACGCGCGGGTGCCACGGCCGAGGAGGTCGCGCAGCTCGCCGGCATCCCCGTGGACCGGGTGCGCCGGTTCGAGGGCCCCGTCCTCGCCGAGCGCGCCTTCATGGCGGAGCGGGCCCGCAAGACCCCGGTCCGCCGCCCTGGAGAGAACGCGGCCGGACCCCAGCTCGGCGAGGCCGTCCAGGAGCGGCTGCTGCTGCGCGGCGCCGAGAAGGACACCGTCCAGTGGGACTCCTGGCGCCGGGACGACGGCACCTGGGAAGTGCTGCTCGTGTACTGCGTCGCCGGTGAACCGCACTCGGCGAGCTGGACGTACGACCCGCCCAGGCGGCTCGTCCAGGCCGTCGACGACGAGGCACGCTCGCTGATCGGCGAGTCCGACGACCTCGGGACGCCCGAGCCGAGCTTCCCGTTCGTGCCGAGGATCGCCCGGCTGCCCCGCGACCGCCCCCTGGACCGCCAGGCGGACCGTCCCGCCCTGCCGGGGCCGCCGCCCGAGTCCGACGAGGACCTGGTGAGCGAGCGCGACTCGCTGACCAGCATCCTGGAGGCCGTTCCCAGCTACCGGGGCGACCTGGTGGTGCCCGAACTGCCCTCCCTCGAACCGCAGGAGGAGTCCGCTTCCGTCGAGGAGGTGGCGGAGGAGGAGTCCGCGGCCCCCGCGGCCTCGGCCGGTTCCGCGTACGCGGACGTCCTCATGCCGCGGTCGGTCAACGGCCACCGCGACCGGCTGATCGGCGCCACCGACCGGCAGGCCGAGGCGGACGGCGTCCGCCCGGGCCGCCGCGCGGCGGTGCCGAGCTGGGACGAGATCGTGTTCGGGACGCGGCGCAAGAAACAGGAGTAACGGACCTGCGGCGGTGAGGGGGTCGGACCGGTCGCCCCGATGGACCGGTGTGCTCGTCTGTGTCTCCGGCGGTGTCCTGTCCGCGTCGTCGCCGACGCTGTCCGATGGTGTTTTTTGTTGGTGCAGGATCGGTTATTCATACGGGTGAGGGGCCCGCGTCGTTCAGACGCGGGCCCCTCGGCATTCCGTCAGCGCCCGCTCACCGGGGGTCGGGGCCGGTGGCGACCGGCCGGCTCCCGTCCCGGGACCACTCCGACCACGAGCCCACGTACAGCGCCGCCGGGATGCCGGCGACCGCCAGGGCCAGCACCTCGTGGGCCCCTGAGACACCGGAGCCGCAGTACACGCCGACCTCGGTGCCGGGCCTCGCGCCGAGCCCCTTGAAGCGGTCGGCGAGTTCGGCGGCGGACCGGAAGCGGCCGGATTCGGCCACGTTCTCCGTGGTGGGGGCGGACACCGCACCCGGGATGTGGCCGCCGACCGGATCGATGGGCTCCACGTCACCGCGGTAGCGCTCGGCGGCCCTGGCGTCCAGCAGCAGTCCGGTGCGGGCCAGCTCGGCGGCGCCGTCCGCGTCGAGCAGCGGCAGCGCGCCGGGGGCGGGCTCGAAGGTGCCGGGCGCGGGCTGCGGGACCTCGGCCGTCAGAGGGCCCTCCCAGGCCGCCAGACCGCCGTCCAGGACCCGTACCGAGGGGTGCCCCGCCCAGCCGAGCAGCCACCACGCGCGCGCGGCGGCCCAGTTGAGGCCGCCGTCGTGGACGACGACGGGGCGGTCGGCGCTGACCCCGGCCGCCCGCATCGTCGCGCCGAAGGCGCCGGTGTCGGGCAGCGGGTGACGGCCGCCGGAGCCCGCCGGGCCGGCCAGCTCGGCGTCCAGGTCGACGAAGACGGCTCCCGGGATGTGGGCCCTGTCGTACTCGGGACGCAGGTTCGGGCCGCCCAACTGCCAGCGGACGTCCAGGAGGACCGGCGGACGGGGGCCCGCCAGTTCGCCGGCGAGGTCGGCGGCGGAGATGATGGCGTTCATGGCTCCATCCTCGCGTACGGGGTGGCCGCGTCGCCCGGGTCCGGCTACTCTGCCCGCCGGGCGATGCCGATCACCGGGTGTACGGGATCGGACACATGCCGTACAGCCGATGGACCTCGCACGGCCGCGCCGCGGACGGCGCCCGGTACCGGATCGTCCGGCATCCTCGGGCACGCAGGCCGCGCGCGGCGGTGCGGCGCGGGTCCGGCACGCCATGGGTGGTGCGAGCATCGGCACGGGGCGTGATCGCGCGCGGACGCGGTACACGCGTCCCGAGGGCGGACGGACACGGCCACCGCGAGGGGCCGAGGAGAGAGTGACGATGACCGAGGCACGGGGGTCGGCCGGCCTGAGCGGCGCCGCGTATCCACCGGGCACGCCCTGCTGGGTGAGCCTGATGGTGCACGGGACGGCCACGACCCAGGAGTTCTACGGGGCCCTGTTCGGCTGGGAGTTCCAGCCCGGCCCCCAGCAGCTCGGCCCGTACGTGCGGGCCCTGCTCGACGGGCGCCAGGTGGCGGGCATCGGACAGCTCCCGCCCGACCGCCATCTGCCCGTCGCCTGGACGCCGTACTTCGCCTCGGACGACGCGGACCGGACCGCGGAGACCGTACGGCACTGCGGCGGCACGGTCGGCGTCGGTCCGCTGGACGCCGGCGAGGCGGGCCGCCTGGTGATCGCCTCCGATCCCGCGGGGGCCGTCTTCGGCGTCTGGCAGGCCGCGGAGCACCTCGGAGCGGACATCGGCGGAGTCCCCGGCACCCCTGCGTGGGACGAGCTCCTCACCGTCGACAGCTCGCTGGTCGCCAAGTTCTACGAGACGACGTTCGGCTACGAGGAGGAGCCCCTGGTCTCGGCCGACGACGACTACCTCACCCTGCGCGTCGCGGGCCGCTCCGTCGCCGGCATCCACGGAGTCGGCGACGCGCTCCCCCGGGACCGGGGTCCGCACTGGCTGACCTACTTCGAGGTGGCGGACCCCGACGAGGCCGCCAACCGTGTCATCGAACTCGGCGGGCGGGTCCTCGACCCCACCCACGACACCCCGCACGGCCCGGTGGCCACACTGGCCGATCCGGAGGGCGCGAAGTTCGCCGTGGTGCACACCCAGCGCTGAACCGCCCGCCGCGTCCGTCGCCCGATCGGGTGATCCCGGGGGCTCCCACCGGTCCCGTCAGACCGTCTCGACGGGGAGGACGTCCGGAGCGAGGGCGCTCGCGTGCGCGGAGGCCGCCGTCATCCGGCGGCGGTGGTGACGACGGCAGAGCACCTCGTAGCCGATGTCGTCGGGCTGATTGACGTCGCCGACGACCACCTGGGCACCCTCGACGACCATCTGGCCGCCTATGGTGCGGGCGTTGTGGGTGGCACGGGCGCCGCACCAGCACAGGGCCTCCACCTGGAGGACCTCGACGCGGTCGGCCAGCTCCACCAGGCGCTGGGAGCCGGGGAAGAGCTTGGAGCGGAAGTCGGTCGTGATGCCGAAGGCGTACACGTCCAGGCTCAGGTCGTCCACGACGCGGGCGAGCTGGTCGATCTGCTCGGGGGCGAGGAACTGGGCCTCGTCCGCGATCACGTAGTCCGCACGACGGCCCTGGGAGAGGTGGTCGACCAGGTACGCGTAGAGGTCCTGCCCGTCCTCGACCTCCACGGCGTCGGTGACCAGGCCGAGCCGCGACGACAGCTTGCCCTCGCCCGCGCGGTCGTCCCGCGTGAAGATCATGCCCTGGAGGCCGCGCGCCGAACGGTTGTGCTCTATCTGGAGGGCCAGCGTCGACTTCCCGCAGTCCATGGTTCCGGAGAAGAACACCAGCTCGGGCATGGTGAGTTGAGCACCTTTCGGCATGGACGGCGACGGGTGGGGCCGGGTGGCGGACAGGGCGTCAGGAGCGTACTTCGAGGAGCGGGACCAGCTGTTCCGCGGGGGTCATCGAGCCGTGGTTGCCGACCATCGCCGACTCCTTGGGCTCCCGTTCGGAGGCGGTGATCAGGACGTCGTCGTGTGCCGCCGCGACCACGTCGCCGATGCGGGCGTACACACGGTCGTCGATCCGCGGTCCGAACCAGCCCGCCGCGATCGCCTCGTCGCGCGAGGCGATCCAGAACTGCTCGCCCAGCACCTCGCGCCAGCAGGTCAGCACGTCCGTCTCCGCCCCCGGTACCGCGTACACATGGCGGGCCCGGCCCTCGCCGCCCAGCAGGGCGACCCCGGCCCGCAGCTCCCAGTCCTCGTCGAAGTCGATGCGGTGCTGCTCGTCGAACGGGACGTCGAGCATGCCGTGGTCCGCGGTGACGTACAGGGCGGTGCGCGGCGGGAGCTGCTCGGCCAGGCGCTGGACGAGCCGGTCGACGTGCATGAGCTGGCCGCGCCAGGGGTCCGAGTCGACGCCGAAGCGGTGTCCCGCGCCGTCCAGTTCGGAGTAGTAGGTGTAGATCAGCGCGCGGTCCCCGGCGGCCAGTTGCTCCGCGGCCACGTCCATGCGGTCGTCGCCGGAGAGCCGGCCGTGGAAGGTGCCGCCGCTCAGCGCGATCTTCGTGAGGGGGGTGTTCTGGAAGGCAGGGGAGGTGACCTGGGCGGTGTGCACACCCGCCCGGTCGGCTAGCTGGAAGACCGTGGGGTACGGCTGCCACACCTTCGGCTCCGTCCACGGCTGCCAGCGGAGCTGGTTCATCAGCTCCCCGGTCCGCGGGTCACGGACCGTGTAGCCGGGCAGTCCGTGCGCGCCCGGCGGCAGGCCGGTGCCCACGGAGGCGAGGGAGGTGGCGGTGGTGGCGGGGTATCCCGCGGTGAGGGGGCGGCCGGTGCCACCGCGCGAGGACGCCAGCAGCGCGTTCATGTAGGGCGCCTCGTCGGGGTGCGCCCTCAGCTGCTCCCAGCCCAGGCCGTCGACGAGGAACACGCAGGCCCGGTCGGCGGGGGTCAGCTCCGGTATCGACGCGGTCGTACCGGGAACCCCCATGCCCGCCGCGAGGGTGGGCAGGAGATCGGCGAGCGAGCCGGTCCCGTACGCGGGGACGGGGGCGGAGCCGAGGGTGAGGGGTTCCGGGTCGTCCCAGGTGGGCAGGGCCATCAGCGGGCGGTGTCCGCGGTGGCCTCGGAGAGGGACTGCGCGAAGGCGAGGGCCTGGCGCACGGTCTCCGGGCCGTCCCCGGCCTCGCTGACGCGCAGGCTGAGGTCGTCCGCCGTCGAGCTGCCCGTGTAGCCGTGGTCCGCCTCGCAGTTGGGGTCGCCGCAGGCGGCGGGCTCCAGGTCGATGCGGGAGACGGCACCCCAGCCGATGGTCAGGACGACCTCGCGGGGCAGGGTGCCCGGCGTGTACGACTCGGGGTTGGCGACGACACGGCTGAGCACGACCGACGAGATCCGGCCGATCTTCACCGACTCGGTCGAGGTCGTGGCGTACGGGGTCGGTGAGGTGGTGTCCGCGGCCTGCTCGTCGGTGTGGCTGACGATGAAGCGGTTGCCCGTGAGGACGAGGACGGTGACATGCCGCCGCACCTCGTTCGCGTCGAACGTCGTCTCCTGGTGGACCAGGTACGACTTGATGGCCTCGCCGCCGACAGCGGCCTCCACCGCCTCGGCCACGAGGGCCGGGTAGTAGCCGCTGCGCTCGATCGCCGCACGCAGCCCCTGGGTCGTCGTACTGGTCTTGGCCATGATGTCCATCCTACGGGGGCGCACTGACTGCGAGGGACCGCTCTGCCGTCTCCGTTATGTCGTGGACGGATCAAGCAGACGGATCAATGCGGGCAGCCGCGCGCCGACCTCCCGCGGGTCGCGGGTCGTCCCCGGTGCTCCCGCGACGCGCGTCCCTCAGTAGACCGGCAGCGTCCTCGGGCCGAGGTCGTCGCGCAGGGGCGGGCGGGCGAGCCGGACGGTGGCGCCGAGGACGCTCAGACCGTGCGGGGCGACGACGACGGGTTCGAGGGAGACCGCCACGACCTCGGGATGGTCGTCGACCAGCCGGGAGACGCGCAGCAGCAACTCCTCCAGCGCGTCCGTGTCGACGGGGGCGGAGCCCCGCCAGCCGAAGAGGAGCGGCGCCGTCCTGATCGACCGGACCAGTGAGGCCGCGTCCCGTTCGGTGGCCGGAATCAGGCGGTGGGCCATGTCGCCGAGCAACTGCGAGGCGGGCCCCGCGAGCCCGAACGAGAGCACGGCTCCGGCCGCCGGGTCCACCACCGTCCGGACGATCGTGTCGACCCCGCGCGGGGCCATGCCCTGCACCACCGGCCGCAGTTCCCCGGGGCTCCCGAACAACTCGGTCAGCTCCGAGTACGCCCGGCGCAGCTGCTCCTCGTCCGCCAGGTCGAGCCGGACGCCGCCGAGGTCGGCCCGGTGCCGCAGGTGCGGGGCGGTGGTCTTGAGCGCGACGGGGTAGCCGATGGCCTCGGCCGCCCGGGCCGCCTCGTCGGGGGTGAGGGCGGGCCGCGCCTGCCGCAGGCGGATGCCGTACCGCCCGAGCAGCGCGCCCGCCTCCTCGGCGCCGAGCGTGCGCCCCTCGCCCGTGGACAGCAGCGCGTCGATCCGCTCGGCCGTCCCCTTCTCGTCGATGTCCTCGTACGCGGGCACCCGTCCCGGTTCCGCCGCGTCCCGCCGCCACTGCGCGTAGTGGACGGCCTCGGAGAGCGCGCGGACGGCCCGCTCGGCGGCCGGGTAGGCGGGGATGAGCCGGGAGGGGGGCTCGGTCGTGGCGCCCGTCGCCTCTCCCGTCTCCGGTGTCGCCCGCACCTCGGCGGCGGCCGGCAGCGCGCACGGCAGGGGGGCGGGACCCTCGATGCCGGGCGTCCCGTCGCCTGCCTGCGGTGCCGTGCCGGGCGCCCGGTCGCCTGCCCGCGGTGCCGTGCTGGCCGCCGCCGACAGTGCCTCGGCCAGCCCGCCCAGCTCGACATGGACGACGAGCACCGGCTTCGAGGGGTTCGCGGCGGCGGCCGAGCGCAGCGCCTCGGCCAGGGCCGCGTCCCCCGGAGACGTCTGGCCCAGTGTCGGTATGGCCGTGACCACCACCGCGTCGCACGTGTCGTCGGCGAGCACCCGGGACAGGGCCGCGTGGAAGTCCGCCGCCGAGGCCCCGGTCGTCAGGTCCAGCGGCCGGAGCGGGCGGAGCCCCTCGGAGAGGCAGGCGTCGTACGTGAGCATTCCCAGCGACTCGGAGTTCCCGAGGATCGCCACCCGGGGCCCCGCCGGCAGCGGCTGCCGGGCCAGCAGCAGCCCCGCGTCGACCAGTTCCGTGATCGTGTCGACCCGGATCACCCCGGCCTGCCGCAGCAACGCGGACACGGTGGTGTGCGGCAGCTCGGTGGCGCGGACGGCGTGCCCCTGGGGCGCGGAACCGTGGCGCGCTCCCTGCACCACCACCAGCGGTTTGACCGCCGCGGTGCGCCGGGCGAGACGGGTGAACTTGCGCGGGTTGCCGATGGACTCCAGGTACATGAGGACGACATCGGTGTCCGGGTCCTCGTACCAGTACTGCAGGACGTCGTTCCCGGAGACGTCCGCGCGGTTGCCGGACGACACGAACGTGGAGACGCCCGTGACACCGGTGACCCCTCCCCCGCGCCGGTGCAGCCGGGACAGCAGCGCGATGCCGATGGCGCCGGACTGGGCGAAGAGGCCGATGCGCCCGGAGCGCGGCGCCTCGGGGGCGAGCGAGGCGTTGAGCCGAACGTCCGGGGCGGTGTTGATGATCCCGAAGGCGTTGGGGCCGATGATGCGCATGCCGTAGGTGCGTGCCTGGCGCACCAGTTCGCGCTGGCGCTCGCGCCCGTCGGGGCCGCTCTCGGCGTACCCGGCGGAGATGACGACGAGCCCCTGCACGCCGTGTTCCCCGCACTCGGCCACGACCTCGGGGACGTGTGCGGCGGGGACGGCGACGACCGCGAGGTCGACGGGCTCCCCGATGTCGGTGACGGAGCGGTGGGCGGGCACCCCGTCGATGTCCTTCTCGTCCTCGCCGAGAGCCCTGTTCACCGCGAACAGCCGCCCGGTGAAGCCCGCGGCCCGGAGGTTGGCGAGCACGCCGCGGCCCACTCCCCCCGGTGTGCGCCCGGCGCCGACGACGGCGACCGAGCCGGGGGCGAGCAGGCGCTGCACGGACCGGGCCTCGGCGCGCTGCTCCCGGGCGCGCTGCACGGCGAGGGAGCGGTCGGTGGGCTCCAGACCGAACTCCAGGCGGACGACGCCGTCCTCGAAGCTGCGCCTCTGCTGGTACCCGGCGTCGGTGAACACCTTGATCATCTTGCTGTTGGCGGGAAGCACCTCGGCGGCGAAGCGTCTGATGCCGCGTTCGCGGGCGACGGCGGCGATGTGTTCGAGGAGAGCGGAGGCGACGCCGCGGCCCTGGTGGGCGTCCTGGACGAGGAAGGCGACCTCCGCCTCGTCGGCGGGGGCGGACGCGGGCATTCCGTCGGGGCCGATGCGGTCGTAGCGTACGGTGGCGATGAACTCGCCGCCGACCGTGGCGGCGAGCCCCACCCGGTCCACGAAGTCGTGGTGAGTGAAGCGGTGGACGTCCTTGGCGGACAGGCGAGGGTACGGCGCGAAGAAGCGGTAGTACTTCGACTCGTCCGAGACCTGCTCGTAGAAGCTGACCAGACGCTCGGCGTCATCGACGGTGATGGGCCTGATGCGTGCGGTGCCGCCGTCGCGCAGCACCACGTCGGCCTCCCAGTGGGCGGGGTACTCGTGCCGGTCCGACGAGGTCTGCATGGGCCCCAGAGTACGGCTCGCGTCCGGCTGTGGCGCGGGGCAGCCCGGGGAAGCACAACAGAAGCGCGAGAGCCGGTTCGTGGCCAGGCCGTGGGCCCGTTCCACTCCGTCGCGCCATATGGGAAACTGGTCTAGACAACCCGGTCCAGACCACTCTGCACCACCCGAGACACCTGAAGGGCAGCATCACATGGCTGAGCGCCGCGTCAACGTCGGCTGGGCCGAGGGCCTCCACGCCCGACCCGCATCCATCTTCGTCCGGGCCACCACGGCCTCCGGTATCCCCGTGACGATCGCCAAGGCCGACGGGAACCCCGTCAACGCGGCCTCCATGCTGGCGGTCCTGGGCCTCGGCGCCCAGGGCGGCGAGGAGATCGTGCTCGCCTCCGACGCCGAGGGCGCGGACGCCGCGCTCGACCGCCTGGCGAAGCTCGTGGCCGAGGGGCTGGAGGAACTCCCCGAGACGGTCTGAAGCACCGGGTGACCGCCGGCCCGAACGGAAATGGCCCGAAAGGCCGGCCGTACACAAGTGGAGGGCTCGTCCGATTTATCGGGCGGGCCCTTCGCCTTTTCGTTCTCTTTTCGTTCTGCGGGCAGCAGAAATAATGCCCCACGGAATTCTTGCCTCTTTGTATACGGCTTCCGTGTTAATGCCGCAGGCTCGGCGTGTTTACGGGGTGTTGCGAAGTCCTCACACGGTCCGGGCGGTCGGGCCCGCCGGCCCCGCCCGGAAATCGGAACCGGTGCGCGGCGGTGGCGCGCTCGGTGTGCAGGGACGTGATCGTGCGGGCCCGGTCGCTGTCCCCGCGCGCGACGGCGTCCACGATCCCGCCGTGCTCCGCCCAGGACTCCACCGGGTCGGCCGGCGCCTCGACCGCGTACATCCAGGCGATCTTGTGCCGCAGCTGGGCGAGTGTCGAGGTCAGGGCGGGGCTGCCGGACGCCTGTGCGAGCGTCTCGTGGAACCAGCCGCCCAGGGAGCGCAGATCCTCGCTGGTGCCCCTCCTGGCCCGCTCCTGGCCCAGTCTGACCAGGCCGCGCAACACCTTGAGGTGCGCCTCCGTGCGGCGCTGGGCGGCCCTGGCGGCACCCAGCGGCTCCAGCAGCATGCGCATCTCCAGCAGGTCGGCGGCCTCCTGCTCGGTCGGCTCGGCGACGCACGCGCCCGCGTGGCGCCGGGTCACCACGAAGCCCTCGGCCTCCAGCGTGCGCAGCGCCTCGCGCACGGGGACCCGGCTGACGCCGTACCGGCGGGCGAGCAGTTCCTCGGTGAGGCGGCCGCCGCGCTCGTAGACACCCGCGACGATGTCGTCCCGGATCGCCGTGCATACCGAATGCGCCGGAATACGCATGACCGACCTCCGCATTAATCCCCGTGAAACGTCGATGATTGACGTGTCTTCCAGCGACTCTATTGCAGCGGGACGGAATTTCCGATGGCGGACCGGAATCCAGGGATATTTTTTGGACAGGAGGTGCATCACAAGAGGTTCACGCAACGCGAAAGGCCCCGGCTCGTGAGCCGGGGCCTTCGAAGGCGTGGAGCGAGGTGTCAGACGTTCACACCGTGCGCGCGCAGGTAGGAGACGGGGTCCATGTCCGAGCCGTACTCGGCCGTGGTGCGGGCCTCGAAGTGCAGGTGCGGGCCGGTGACGTTGCCGGTCGCCCCGGAGAGGCCGATCTGCTGGCCGGGGGTGACCGTCTGGCCGACGGAGACGCCGATGGACGACAGGTGGCCGTACTGGGTGTACGTGCCGTCGGTCATGCGGATGACGATGTTGTTGCCGTAGGCGCCGCCCCAGCCCGCCTCCACGACGGTGCCGGAGCCGACCGCCAGGACGGCCGTGCCGGTGGCGGCGTGGAAGTCGACGCCGGTGTGGCTGCCGGAGGACCAGACGGCGCCGCCGGCCTTGTAGCCGGTGGAGATGTAGGAGCCGGTGATCGGCGAGACGTAGGTGTTGAGGCGCTCGCGCTCGGCCGCGCGGGCGGCGCGGGCCTTGATCTCCTCGCGCTCCTTGGCGGCGGCACGTTCCTGCTCGGCCTTCTCGGCGGCGGCCTTGCGGGCCTCCTCCTGCGCCTTCTTCTTGACCTCGGCCACCTCGGCGGCCTGCTGCTGGGCGATGGCCTGGGCGTCCACCTGGTCGGCGACGGTGTCACCGAGGACGATGACCTGGTTCAGGCCGGTCTGCTCGACGGCGGGCTCCTCCGCGGCGAGCGCGGGGCCGGCAAGGGTGCCGATGACACCGGTGGTGGTGAGAGCGGCTACGCCCACGTTCCTCGTGGTCGTGCGCGACACACGGCCGGGACGGCGGTGCTTGCCAGGGGCGCGGGTGAACGCCATGAAGTGGCTGATCCTTTCCTTCCTTCTCGCCTACCGGGTTAGCTGACGGGTTCGGAGCAGGAAGGTCTCCTACGGCTGCCCCCCGTTTCGCGTGGCTCGCGAAGGGCACCCGATTCACCCCAGGGACTTCGGTGGGTCCCCGGCTCCCCAGGCTCGCGCCTCGGGACTCGGCGATGACTGTCCGGTGCCGCGGCTGCGGCGAACATCTGACGAACAGCCGGACCGACGCTAAGTGGGCCGTCTTCGAAATAACAAACGGATCACAGGATTTGTTAGCTACGCCACAGGTCAGACACACAACCTCCGCCATCAAACGGACAAAAGAGGGCCCTGGTGACTCTTCCGTCACCAGGGCCTCACTCGTGCGTGTCCTACGTCCGGTTTCTCCCCGGTTCCCTACTCGGCGGGTACGACGGTGACTTCGCCGATTCCGAGGGCCCTGACCGGCTCCTCGATCTGCGCGGCGTCCCCGACGAGGACGGTCACCAGGCGGTCCACCGGGAAGGCGTTCACGACGGCCGCGGTGGCCTCCACCGTGCCCGTGGCGGCGAGTTGGCGGTACAGCGTCGACTGGTAGTCGTCCGGCAGGTACTGCTCGACCTGGTCGGCCAGCGTGCCCGCCACGGCCGCGGCCGTCTCGAACTTGAGGGGGGCGACCCCGACGAGGTTCTGCACGGCCACGTCGCGCTCGGCGTCGGTCAGCCCCTCGGCGGCCAGGGTGCGCAGCACCGTCCACAGATCGTCCAGCGCCGGGCCGGTGTTGGGCGTGTCGACGGAGCCGCTGATGGCGAGCATCGCCGTGCCCGAGCCGTCGGGGGCGGAGCGCAGCACCTGGCCGAACGCGCGCACGCCATAGGTGTATCCCTTCTCCTCCCGCAGGACGCGGTCCAGCCGGGAGGTGAGGGTGCCGCCGAGACAGTAGGTGCCGAGCACCTGGGCCGGCCACACACGGTCGTGCCGGTCGGCGCCCACCCTGCCGATGAGCAACTGGGTCTGCACGGAGCCGGGCCGGTCCACGATGATCACGCGCCCGGTGTCGTCGGCGGTCACCGCCGGTACGACGCTGGGCTTGGCCGGGGAGCCGGTCCAGGCGCCCAGGGTGTCCCCGAGCAGCGTGCCGAGGTCGACCCCGGTGAGGTCGCCGACGACCACGGCGGTGGCCGTCGCGGGACGCACGTGCCGCTCGTAGAAGGCGCGTACGGCCGCGGAGTCGATGCCCTCCACGGTCTCCTCGGTGCCCTGGCGGGGACGCGACATGCGGGACGTGGCCGGGAACAGCTGCCGGGAGAGCTCCTTGGCGGCCCGCCGGCCCGGGTTGGCGGTCTCGTGCGGGATCTCGTCGAGCCGGTTGGCCACCAGACGCTCGATCTCGCCGTCGTCGAACGCGGGGGCCCGCAGGGCGTCCGCGAGCAGCCCCAGGGCCTTCTCCAGCCGCGACACGGGCACTTCGAGGGACAGTCGTACGCCGGAGTGGTCGGCGTGCGAGTCGAGGGTGGCGCCGCAGCGCTCCAGCTCGGCCGCGAACTCCTCGGCCGTGTGCTTGTCGGTGCCCTCGGAGAACGCCCTGGTCATGATGGTGGCGACGCCGTCGAGGCCGGCCGGCTCCGCGTCCAGGGGCGCGTCGAGGACGACCTCGACGGCGACGACCTGCTGGCCGGGGCGGTGGCAGTGCAGCACGGTCAGGCCGTTGGGCAGAGTGCCGCGCTCGGGCGCGGGGAACGCCCAGGGGCGGGCCTCGCCCGCCTGGGGCTGCTGGTGGAACTCCATGCTCGCGAGCTCGGTCACTTCGCCGACTCCTCGTTCTCGTCGGTGGTCTCGACGGCCTCCGTCCCGGCGGCCTCCTCTTCGGCGTCCTCTTCGCCGGCGACGGGCTCGTACACGAGCACCGCGCGGTTGTCGGGCCGCAGGCGGGCCTTGGCGATCTCCTGGACCTCGTCGGCCGTCACCTCCAGGACCCGGTCGACGGCGGTGAGGGCGAGCTTCGGGTCGCCGAACAGGACCGCGTAGCGGCACAGTTCGTCGGCGCGGCCCGCGACCGTGCCGAGCCGGTCCAGCCACTCGCGCTCCAACTGGGCCTGGGCGCGCTCCATCTCCTCGGCCGTGGGGCCCTCCGCGGCGAACCGGGCGAGCTCCTCGTCGACGGCCGCCTCGATGACCGGCACCTCGACGTCGCCGGAGGTCTTGACGTCCATCCACGCCATGGAGGGCGCGCCGGCCAGCCGCAGCAGGCCGAAGCCGGCCGTCACGGCCGTACGGTCGCGGCGTACGAGCCGGTTGTAGAGGCGGGAGGACTCGCCGCCGCCGAGGATGGTCAGGGCCAGGTCGGCGGCGTCGCACGCGCGGGTGCCGTCCTCCGGCAGCCGGTAGGCGGCCATCAACGCGCGCGCGGGCACGTTCTCCTCGACCACCTCGCGCAGCTGCTCGCCCATGACGTCGGGCAGCGCGCCGTCACGGGGCGCGGGCTTGCCGTCGTACGCGGGGATCGAGCCGAAGTACTTCTCCACCCAGGCGAGGGTCTGCTCCGGGTCGATGTCGCCGACGATCGACAGGACGGCGTTGTTGGGCGCGTAGTAGGTCCGGAAGAACTGCTGGGCGTCCTCCAGGCTCGCGGCCTCCAGGTCGTCCATCGAGCCGATGGGCGTGTGCCGGTAGGGGTGGCCCTCGGGGTAGGCCAGGCGGAAGATCTTCTCGAAGGCGGTGCCGTAGGGCACGTTGTCGTACCGCTGGCGGCGTTCGTTCTGGACGACCGCCCGCTGGTTGTCCAGGTTCTTCTGGTCGAGCGCGAGCAGCAGGCTGCCCATGCGGTCGGCCTCCAGCCACAGGGCCAGCTCAAGCTGGTGGGTGGGCATGGTCTCGAAGTAGTTGGTGCGCTCCCAGCTGGTGGTGCCGTTCAGCGAACCGCCGGCGCCCTGGACCAGCTCGAAGTGGCCGTTGTCCTTCACCTGGCCCGAGCCCTGGAACATCAGGTGCTCGAAGAGGTGGGCGAGGCCCGTACGGCCCGCGACCTCGTGGCGCGAACCGACGTCGTACCAGAGGCACACCGCGGCGACGGGGGTCAGGTGGTCCTCGGAGAGCACCACGCGCAGGCCGTTGTCCAGGCGGTGCTCCCTCACTGTCAGGCCTTCGGAGCCGGCCTCGGCTGTGGCCGTGTGACCCATGGGCGATACGTCCCTTCGATCGCTGTGCTGTGTGCGCGGGATCCGCGGTCGTGTCCGTCGTGGAAATCGTCGCGGAAACCGCTGTTTCCTGCCGGTCCCGCCACTGTATGCAAGCGCGCGGACCCCCGGAGAAGTTCCCGGGCGCGGTACGCCGAGAGCGAGACCGGGGTTGCGGCCCGCGGTCCGTGGTTAAGGTCGGCGCACGCTGTTGACGTCGCGGTCCCACGAGGCCGTGCCCGGCGGTCGGCGCCGGGTCGTGTCGGGGTTGTCGGTGCGGCAGTCCACAATGGTGCGCGTCAGTCCCGTTCACGTCTCGCCGAGAGTGAGCCGGAGACGTGAGCGCCCCGTAGGTGAGCGACCAGAAAAAGAGGAGCCGGCAGCGATGGCCCGCCGCAGCACGAAGACCCCGCCGCCCGACGACGCGTTCGAGGAGCGGATCCTCGACATCGACGTCGTCGACGAGATGCAGGGCTCCTTCCTGGAGTACGCGTACTCGGTCATCTACTCCCGAGCCCTGCCCGACGCCCGTGACGGTCTGAAGCCGGTGCACCGCCGGATCGTCTACCAGATGAACGAGATGGGCCTGCGTCCCGACCGCGGCTATGTGAAGTGCGCCCGCGTGGTCGGCGAGGTCATGGGTAAGTTGCACCCGCACGGCGACTCCTCCATCTACGACGCCCTGGTGCGCCTCGCGCAGCCCTTCTCCATGCGGCTCCCCCTGGTCGACGGCCACGGCAACTTCGGCTCGCTGGGCAACGACGACCCGCCGGCCGCCATGCGGTACACCGAGTGCCGGATGGCCGACGCGACCAGCCTGATGACGGAGTCGATCGAGGAGAACACGGTCGACTTCTCCCCGAACTACGACGGCCAGGAGCAGGAGCCGGTGGCCCTGCCCGCCGCCTTCCCCAACCTGCTGGTCAACGGCGCGTCCGGCATCGCCGTCGGCATGGCCACCAACATGCCGCCGCACAACCTGGGCGAGGTCATCGCGGCCGCCCGCCACCTCATCCGGTATCCGAACGCCGATCTCGACACGCTGATGAAGCACGTCCCCGGCCCCGACCTGCCCACCGGCGGCCGGATCGTCGGCCTCTCCGGCATCAGGGACGCGTACGCCACGGGCCGCGGCACCTTCAAGATCCGCGCCACGGTGACGGTGGACAACGTGACGGCCCGCCGCAAGGGCCTGATCGTCACCGAACTGCCGTTCACCGTCGGCCCGGAGAAGGTGATCGCCAAGATCAAGGACCTGGTCGGCGCGAAGAAGCTGCAGGGCATCGCCGACGTCAAGGACCTCACCGACCGCGCCCACGGCCTGCGCCTGGTCATCGAGATCAAGAACGGCTTCGTGCCGGAGGCCGTCCTGGAGCAGCTCTACAAGCTGACGCCGATGGAGGAGTCCTTCGGCATCAACAACGTGGCCCTGGTCGACGGCCAGCCCCTCACCCTGGGTCTGAAGGAGCTGCTGGAGGTCTACCTCGACCACCGCTTCGAGGTCGTCCGGCGCCGCTCGGAGTTCCGCCGCGGCAAGAGGCGCGACCGTCTGCACCTGGTCGAGGGTCTGCTCACCGCGCTGGTGGACATCGACGAGGTCATCCGGCTGATCCGCTCCAGCGACAACTCCGCCCAGGCCAAGGAGCGCCTGATCGAGCGCTTCGCCCTGTCGGACATCCAGACGCAGTACATCCTCGACACCCCGCTGCGCCGCCTCACCCGGTTCGACCGCATCGAGCTGGAGTCCGAGAAGGAGAAGCTCAACACCGAGATCGCCGAGCTGACCCGCATCCTGGAGTCGGACGCGGAGCTGCGCAAGCTGGTCTCCGGCGAACTGGCCGCCGTGGCGAAGAAGTTCGGCACCGAGCGCCGCACCGTGCTGCTGGAGTCCTCGGGCACCCAGGTGGCCGCGGTCCCGCTGCAGGTCGCGGACGACCCGTGCCGGGTGCTGCTGTCGTCGACCGGTCTGCTGGCCCGGACGGCGAGCGCCGAGCCCTTCACGGCGGACGAGGACGGCAGGCGCACCAAGCACGACGTCATCGTCTCGGCGGTCCCGGCGACGGCCCGGGGCGAGGTGGGCGCGGTGACCTCCACCGGCCGCCTGCTGCGCCTGAACGTGGTCGACCTGCCGCAGCTGCCGGACACCTCGGCGGCCCCCAACCTGTCGGGCGGCGCCCCGCTGGCGGAGTTCCTCACCCTTCAGGACGGCGAGACGCTCGTCTGTCTGATGACGCTCGACGAGTCCTCGCCCGGCCTGGCCATCGGCACCGAGCAGGGTGTCGTCAAGCGTGTGGTCCCCGACTACCCGTCCAACAAGGAGGAGCTGGAGGTCATCTCGCTCAAGGAGGGCGACCGGATCGTCGGCGCCGTCGAGCTGCGCACGGGCGAGGAGGACCTGATCTTCATCACGGACGACGCCCAGCTGCTGCGCTACCAGGCCGCACAGGTCCGCCCGCAGGGCCGCCCGGCCGGCGGTATGGCCGGCATCAAGCTCACCGAGGGCGCGAAGGTCATCTCCTTCACCGCCATCGACCCGGCCGTGGACGCGGTCGTCTTCACGGTGGCGGGCTCCCGCGGCACCCTCGACGACTCCGTCCAGACCACCGCCAAGCTCACCCCGTTCGACCAGTACCCCCGCAAGGGCCGTGCCACGGGCGGCGTCCGCTGCCAGCGATTCCTCAAGGGCGAGGACTGCCTCTCCATCGCCTGGGCGGGCCCCGCTCCGGCCCGCGCCGCCCAGAAGAACGGCACCCCCGCCGACCTGCCGGAGATGGACCCGCGCCGCGACGGCTCGGGCGTGTCCCTGGGCAAGACGGTGGCGTCGGTGGCCGGGCCGGTGTGAGCGCGGGGCCTCACAGGTCGTCGTAGGAGGTCTCGGGGTCTTCGGCCCCGGCCTCCTTGACGTAGCGCAGGACGCCCCACATGCCGTGCTCGTCAGCCTGCGGGGCGTCGTCGTCCCTCCTGCACGCCTCCAACTCCTTGCGCAGGGCGGGGGCGTCGATGCCGGCGCCGATGAGCACGAGCTGCGTGAGCCTACGGCCTTCACCGGGTCCGTTCTCGTCGTCGGCCCAGGGCTCGGGGTAGAACCGCAGGAACCGCCCGACGGCGTGCACGCCGTAGCGATTGCGCGGGTCGTAGGGACCGAAGTCGACGTACCCCTTGATCCGGTAGAGCCCTTCGGCACGCCCGTCCAGGAACTCCATGAGCCGACGCGGATCGAGCGGCACCTCGGAGACGAAGGAGACGCTGTCGTAGCCGGTGTGCAGATGGCCGGCGTGCCCGTCCCGGGCGCCGTCCCCGTCGTGGTCGTCGTGATCCTCTGAATCGTCGAGGTCGTGTCGGTGCAGGTCGTCGAAGGAGAGTTGGCCGAGGCGCTCCTCGGAGGGCCGGCAGTCGAACAGGAACTCGGGGTCCACGCGCCCGTAGGTGGCGGGCACCACGGCGGCGCGGTCGGCGAGGGAGCGGACGAGCGAAAGGATCCGTTCCCCTTCCCCTGCCCGGTCGAGCTTGTTGACGACGACCAGGTCGGCGAGGGCGAGGTGCCGGTCGATCTCGGGATGCCGCTGCCGGGTCTCCGGGAACTCGGCCGCGTCCACGACTTCGACGAGCCCGCCGTACACCACCCGGCGGTTCTCGCTGGCGAGCACCATCCGCACGAGCTCCTGCGGTTCGGCGAGCCCGCTCGCCTCGATGACGATGACGTCGATCCCGGCGGCGGGAGCGGCCAGCCGTTCCAGGTACTCGTCCAGTTCGGCGACGTCGACGGCACAGCACAGACATCCGTTGCCGAGCGACACGGTGGAGTCCCCGAGCGCGCCGGCGACCGCCATGGCGTCGATCTCGATCGCCCCGAAGTCGTTGACGACGGCGCCGATGCGGCTGCCGCCGCTGCGGTGGAGGAGGTGGTTGAGCAACGTGGTCTTACCGGAGCCCAGGAATCCGGCGAGGACGACGACGGGGATCTGCGGGGGACTCTGCGAGCCGTGCCGTTCGTCCAGGCCGTCCAAGCCCTTCAGGTCGTCCGGGCCACGCGAACCGTGCGGGCTCACACCTTCCTCCGATCCTGGGCTCGACACGGGGTCCGGGCTCGACACGGGGTCCGGGCTCGACACGGGGTCCGGGCTCGGCACGGGTCCCGGTCCGCGTCCTGGCACGGGCTGAAGCCCGGTTGCCGACTCAGGCCCGGCTGCCGGCTCAGGCCCGGCTGCCGGCTCAGGCCCGAGCCCTGACACCGGCCCGCGTCCCGACTCGGACCCGGTTGCCGACTCGGCCCCGGGCGCGGACTCAGGGCGCGCTCCGGGCTCCGGCTCCGGTCGCGTGTGCGCCCCCTGGCTCGACGACTGGCTCAACGCGCTCCCTCTCTCCCGTCGTTGCGTGCGCCGGCTCACGGCCGACCACCGTACGGGGCGGGCTCAGGGACCGGTTCCCACCGGAACAGCCCAGCTCCCGTGCGTTCTTGCAGGCGCCCCAGGATACGAGTGGGGCCGAACGCCCTGTGTGGAGTGCGCGCTTGTCAGCGGCGCCCGAGGGGCACACGTTGGGCATGGCGCCGGTCCGCGCGACCCGCACATCCCTCCGTGCGCCTCTTCTCCGCCTCCCGGCCGGCCACTGCCGCTCGGCGACACTGGGAGGCGGCAAGCGCCGCCCAGCGCTCGCCGGTCCCATCCCGTCGCCCCGCACCGACGACCGGCGGACGGCCGCCTGAACCGGGGGTTGACATGACCACACAGAATCCTGGGGCGCGCGGACTCGGTCCCGCCGCGGCAGCGGGCCTCGCCTTCGCGGTGGGAGCACTGGGCGCGCTCGCCGTGGAGCGGCGCGTCCGCGCGGTACTCCGCCGTCTGGACCGGCTGGAAGGGCTGGAGCGGGAGGCCCAGCGGCACGCCGCCCTGATCGCCTACCAGCGGCACAACGTCGACCTGGTCATGAAGGCGGCCGCGGACCCGACGCTGCTGCCCGTCCTGAACGCCTACGAGGACGAGCTGTCCACCGACAGACAGCGGCAGTACCTCTTCGCCAACCTCCTCTACAGCCACGTCCTCCAGGGCTACCGCGTGGGTGTCTTCAGCCGGGCGGAGCTGTACGGACATCTGCGCGGCATCTTTCAGAGCGCCCTGATGCGCGACTACTGGGCCGCCACGCGTCATCACCGGTCGAGCCTCAAGGAGGGTTCGGAGGAGTCGGAGATCGGCAGGATGGTCGACGCGCTGATCAGCGACCTGGAGGAGGCCGACACGGACGAGTGGTGGGTCGTGGGCGAGCCGCCCGCGGAATGAGCCCCTCGTTCCCGGGACGCTCACCGCCGAGGCCCACGTCCCCGTGACGCCCGCGCCCGTGACGCCCATGCCCGTGCCGCTCACCCCCCACGGCGCTCGCTCGCCAGGGTGCGACCCCCGCCCCCGCCTTCACTCCCGCGCCCCCGGGACGCGGGCGCATCAGGAGGCCTCATGAGGCTAAGTTTGGCCCGCTCAACATCGCTGTCACTACTCATGACCCAAGGATCGAACCCGTTGAAAATCGTGCGCCGCATCGGTGCCTCCCCTCGGGAGAGGGGCAGTGCCGCGGGGCAGACATGCCCAGACATCTTCGAACTGCAGGATGGCAACTTCGCAGTGATCGGGACCGACCGGACAGAGAAACTCGACCCCGAGCTTCCTGCCGACGCCTCGCGCGCTGACTACGAGAGGATCGTGGTCATCAGCCGCGACACTCTCATCCGGGCAAAGTCGGACATCCCCGACGCCTGATCCTGAAACGGGGGCTCGCCTGCACTACAGCGCGGGCCCCTCGCGCCGCCGTTCCTCTCGCACAGCCCCCTTGCGGCACCCCCGCCGGCACTCCTTCGGTCCGCCCCGGCGCCACGCGGACGCAAGTCAGGTTAGGCTCACCTCTGTGAGTACGTGCACATCCGCGTCCCGACTTCTCGGCGAGCCCCTCGCCGGGACCGCCGCCACGGCGAGGACATGGCTGCTGCTGGAACAGTCCGGCCCCTGGGGCGTCAACGCGCTCACCTCCAGCCACCTCGACCCCGTGCTCGGCCGCGCCCTCGAAGCCGCGGCCGAGGGCACCGGCGTACGCGTGGCGCTCATCCGGCGTCCCGGTCGCCACGCCGACCGCCGTGAGGTCCGCGAGCGCCGTGTGTACGTGGCCCACACCGTCCCCGGCAACGTCTGGCTGTACACCGCCACGACGTCCGACCCCCGTGAGCTGCTCGGCCTCGATCTCGCCGCCCTCGGACGGGGTGACCACCGGTCCTTCGGGACGGTCCTGCGGGGCCGGCCGCACACCGACGGCCCGCTCGCGCTCGTCTGCACCAACGGCAAGCGCGACCGCTGCTGCGCCCTCCTCGGCCGGCCGCTCGCCGCCGAACTGGCCGCCTCGGGGGTCGAGGGCACCTGGGAGGTCACCCATCTGGGTGGTCACCGCTTCTCCCCCACCGTGCTCGTCCTCCCCTTCGGATACGTGTACGGCCGCGCGGAGGCCCACCACGTCAAGGAGGTCCTCCAGGGCGTACGGGACGGCCGCGTCGTCACCGAGGGATGCCGTGGCAGCTCCGCCTGGGAGCGCCCCGGCCAGGCCGCCGAACTGGCGGTGCGCACCGAGACCGGCGAGGACGCGGCCGACGCGCTCACCATCCTGCGCACGGACGGCACGGCACCCCACTGGGACGTGACCGTCGCCCACGCCGACGGCCGCCGCTGGACCGTCGCCGTCTCCCAGGGCCCCGCCCAGCCGCCCCGCCCGGAGAGCTGCGGCTCCCCGCTGGGCTCCCCGGCGAGGATGGACGTCCTGGCCGTACGGGAACTGTCGCCCGCGGCGGTCGGCCGCTAGCCGTCCGGCGCGCCCACATCCGCTGCCCGCCGGGATCACCGTACGAACGCCCCGGTACTGAGATCCGCGCCACACCCCACTACGACCGGCCCACCCCGTCCACGTACGGTCATGGGTATGAGTCCCGCTCCCCTCGCACGCCGCCTGCGGTTCGGCATGCCGCGGCGGGTGTTCTCGCAGGTCCTGCTGATGCAGGTCGCGATCGCCGCCGGTGTCGCCGTCCTCGCGACCGGGCTGTTCCTGGCGCCGCTCAGCCAGCAGCTGGACGACCAGGCGATGCGCCGCGCCCTCGCGATCGCGCAGACCACGGCGGCCCAGCCGCAGATGGCGCGGGACCTGGTGTCGACCCGGCCGTCCGTGACCGGCCCCGTGCAGGTCGAGGCCGAGCGGATCAGGAAGGCCAGCGGAGCCGAGTACGTGGTCGTGCTCGACCGGCGCGGCGTGCGCTGGTCGCACCCCGACCCGACGGAGATCGGCGGGCTCGTCTCGACCGACCCGCGCCGCGCCCTGGCCGGGAAAGAGGTCATGGAGATCGACTCGGGGACCCTGGGACGCTCCGCCCGGGGCAAGGTGCCGCTGCGGGACGCCGACGGAAGGATCGTCGGCGCCGTCTCGGTCGGTATCGAGTACGACAGCGTGCGCGACCGGCTGTTCCACGCGATCCCCGGGCTCCTGGCGTACGCCGGCGGCGCCATGGCGGTCGGGGCGCTGGCCGCGTATCTGATCTCCCGGCGGGTCCACCGTCAGACCCGGGACCTGGCCTTCTCCGATATCGCGGGGCTGCTCGCGGAGCGCGAGGCGATGCTGCACGGCATCCGGGAGGGCGTGGTCGCTCTGGACCGCGCCGGGCGCGTACGCCTCCTGAACGACGAGGCGCGGCGGCTGCTGGGGATAGGCGACGAGGCGGTCGGCAGCTCGCTCGACGACGCGCTCGGCGCCGGCCGTACGACGGACGTGCTGGCGGGACGGGTCACCGGCACCGATCTGCTGACCGTACGCGGACAGCGGGTGCTGGTCGCCAACCGTATGCCCACCGACGACGGCGGCGCCGTCGCCACCCTGCGCGACCGCACCGAGCTGGAGCAGCTGGGGCGCGAGCTGGACTCCACACGCGGCCTGACGGACGCCCTGCGCGCCCAGGACCACGAGCACGCCAACCGGATGCACACCCTCCTCGGCCTGCTCGAACTGGAGATGTACGACGAGGCCGTCGAGTTCGTCGGCGAGGTCGTCGGCGAGCACCGGGCCACCGCCGAACAGGTCACCGAGAAGATCCACGATCCGCTGCTCGCCGCGGTGCTGGTCGGCAAGGCCACCGTCGCCGCCGAACGCGGGGTCGCCCTCTCGATCGCGGACGGCACGATGCTGCCGGACCGGCTGATCGACCCGCGGGGGCTCGTCACCGTCGTCGGCAACCTCGTCGACAACGCCTTGGACGCCGTCGCGGGCACGCCGTGCGCGCGCGTGGAGGTCGATCTGCGGACCGAGGGGCGTACGGCGGTCCTCCGGGTCCGCGACACGGGCCCCGGAGTGCCTCCCGACAAGAGGGAATTGATCTTCACCGAGGGTTGGTCCACCAAGACTCCGCCCGCCCATCGCGAGCGCGGCATCGGGCTCTCCCTGGTGCGCCGGCTGGCCGAGCGGCAGGGGGGCACTGCCCGGGTCACGGAGGCGGCGGGCGGCGGCGCGGAGTTCACCGTCGTCCTGCCCGACGCACTCGCGGAGCACGGCCTGGTGACACCGGCGCCCTCGGCGGCACCCGCCCCCGTGGCGCCAGAGGACGGACCGGCGCGGCGGGACGGGCCGGGCGCCGGCCACGACGGGCGGCCGGGCTCCGCGCGGGAGCCCGAAGCCGCCGGCACAGCCGACAAGGAGCCGCGATGATCGAGGTCCTGATCGTGGACGACGACACCAGGGTCGCCCGCGTCAACGCCGCCTATGTGGCGAAGGTCGCCGGTTTCCACGTCGCCGGGGTGGCCCACAGCGCGGCCGAGGCGCTGCACCGCCTGGAGGCGCTGCCGCACGTCGACCTGGTGCTGCTGGACCACTATCTGCCGGACGACACGGGGCTCGTGGTGGTCCAGGAGATGCGGCGCCGGGGCCACCAGTGCGACGTGATCATGGTGACGGCGGCCCGCGACGTCTCGACCGTTCAGGCCGCGATGCGCCAAGGCGCGCTGCAGTACCTGGTCAAACCGTTCGCGTTCGCCGGGCTGCGGGCCAAGCTGGAGGCGTACGCGGAGCTGCGGCGCACCCTGGACGGCGGCGGTGAGGCCGAACAGGCGGAGGTGGACCGGATCTTCGGCGCGCTCTCGGCGGGCGGCGAGCCGGACCTGCCCAAGGGCCACTCCGCCACCACCACCGAGCTGGTGCGCCGCGCCCTGATGAGCGCCGAGGGGCCGCTGTCGGCCCAGGAGATCGCCGAGCGGACCGGACTGAGCCGCCAGACCGCCCAGCGCTATCTGAAGCTCCTGGAACGCACGGGACGGGCCCGGCTGACCCTCAAGTACGGGGACGCCGGCCGCCCGGAACACCGTTACGAGTGGGCGACCCGCCCCTGAGCACCCGTGAACCGCCGGGGGGCCTGCCCACCGCTCACACCGCCCCGGCGCCCGTCAGCGAACGCACTTCTGTCTCCGCGTGCTTGGCCTCGTCCGGCGGTTCGGCCGACAGGACCGTGCCGAGCCAGCCCGCGAGGAAGCCCAGCGGGATGGAGACGAGGCCGGGGTTCTGCAGGGGGAAGACCTGGAAGTCGAGGCCGGGGAAGAGCGAGTCGGCGCTGCCCGACACGACCGGCGAGAGCAGCACGAGGACCAGGGAGGGGACCAGCCCGCCGTACACGGACCACACCGCGCCGCGTGTGGTGAAGCCGCGCCAGAACAGCGAGTAGAGCAGCACGGGCAGGTTGGCGGAGGCGGCCACCGCGAAGGCAAGGCCCACGAGGAAGGCCACGTTGAGATCCTTGGCCAGCAGCCCCAGCACGATGGCGACCATGCCGACACCGACGGCGGCTGTCCGGGCCACGGCGACCTCGCTGCGCGGCTTCGAACGTCTGCGCCGCAGCGAGGCGTACAGGTCGTGGGCGACGGACGCCGACGACGCGAGGGTGATGCCGGCGACGACCGCGAGGATCGTGGCGAAGGCGATGGCGGCGACGACCGCGAACAGGACCGTTCCACCGGTGGAGTTCGTGCCGCCGCCCAGATCGAGAGCGAGCAACGGCACCGCCGTGTTGCCGGCCGCGTTGGAGCTGCGTACGGCCTCCGGGCCGACCACGGCCGCCGCGCCGAAGCCGAGCACGATCGTCATCAGATAGAAGCCGCCGATGAGGCCGATCGACCAGACGACCGAGCGGCGCGCGGCCCGTGCGGTGGGCACCGTGTAGAAGCGCGACAGGATGTGCGGCAGACCGGCCGTGCCCAGCACCAGCGCGAGTCCGAGGCTGATGAAGTCGAAGCGCGAGACCCAGTCACCGCCGTACTTCAGCCCGGGGGCGAGGAACGCGTCGCCGTGTCCGCTGCGCTCGGCGGCCGTCCGCAGCAACTGGTCGAAGTCGCCGTGGAACCGCACCAGGACGAGCACGGTCAGCGCGACCGCCCCGCCCATGAGCAGGACGGCTTTCACGATCTGGATCCAGGTGGTGGCCCGCATCCCTCCCAGTGACACGTAGACGACCATGAGCGCGCCGACCCCGATGACCGTCCAGGCCTGTGCAGCCCCGCTCTCTCCCCCCAGCAGCAGCGCGACGAGGGTGCCCGCTCCCACCATCTGCGCCACCAGGTACAGAACGGACACGGTCACCGAGGAGGTTCCCGCGGCGATCCGCACCGGCCGCTCGCTCATCCGGGCCGCGACCACGTCGGCGAGCGTGAACCGCCCGCAGTTGCGCACCAGTTCGGCGACCAGGAACAGCACCACGAGCCAGGCGACCAGGAAGCCCACCGAGTAGAGCAGCCCGTCGTACCCGAAGAGGGCGATGAGCCCCGAGATACCGAGGAAGGACGCGGCGGACATGTAGTCGCCCGCGATGGCAAAACCATTCTCCATGGGGGAGAACAACCGCCCCCCGGCGTAGAACTCCTCCGCCGAGCCGTGCCGGTGACGGCTGACCCAGGTGGTGATGCCCAACGTGACCGCCACGAACAGGCTGAACAGCAGCAGCGCCAGCATCTGGTGGTCGGTGGTCATCGGACGCCCCCTCGGAGGCCACGCGTCAACTCCTGGGTGTCCCAGCGCAGATCGAGCGCCGCCCGGTCCCGGCGCAGCCTGGCGTGCCGCGCGTACGCCCAGGTGAACAGGAACGTCGTGAGGAACTGTCCAAGCCCCGCCAGCATCGCCACGTTCACCGAACCCGCCACCGGCCGGGCCATCAGACCGGGGGCCGTGGTCGCCGTCACCACGTACGCCACGTACCAGCCGAAGAAGAGGGCGACGCCGGGGATCACGAACCTGCGGTAGCGGCTGCGCACCTCCTGGAAGGCGGCGCTCCGCTGGACCTCCAGGTAGACCTCCGCCGCGTCCCCGCCCCCGCGCGCCCCGGCCGCGGTCGGGGCGGGCCCGTCCGTGCCGTCCAGCTCGCCCCAGCCGGAGGCCAGCGCGTCGTACCAGGGATCGTCGAACCGCACGTCCTCGTCGGCGAGGCCGTGTCCCTCGTGCTGCTCAACCGGGTTCTCAGAACCACCCTCGCGTCGGCGGGGACGGCCGGTGCTTGACTGCATGCCCAAGCATGGACAGAGCGGAAAGACCCCTGGCGTGCCTCTGCGCGATTGTTCACCCCATCAGGTGAAGCACCGGCCAGCCTCCCCCACCCGGGACGAGCCTCCGCACCCGCGGCGGCCGGGAGGGACGACACACCTGCGGAGCACTCCGGCCCCCACACGAGGAAGAGCGCCCGGGACCGGCCCGGACGCCCTCCGACGAAGCCCTGCGGGTGTATACACCTAGGCGTCGATGCGCGACCGGTCCAGCGTGGCCGCCGAGCTGGAGATGAACTCCTTGCGCGGGGCGACGTCGTTGCCCATCAGCAGGTCGAACACCTGCTCAGCGGCCTCCAGGTCCGACAGGTTGATCCGCCGCAGCGTCCGGTGACGCGGGTCCATGGTCGTCTCCGCCAGCTGGTCCGCGTCCATCTCGCCGAGGCCCTTGTAGCGCTGGATGGAGTCCTTGTACCGGACGCCCTTGCTCTGGAACTCCAGCAGCCGGTCGCGCAGCTCGCGGTCCGAGTACGTGTAGACGTACTTGTCCTGCCCCTTCTTCGGCTGGACCAGCTCGATCCGGTGCAGCGGCGGCACGGCCGCGAAGACGCGCCCCGCCTCGACCATCGGCCGCATGTACCGCTGGAAGAGGGTCAGCAGCAGGCACCGGATGTGCGAGCCGTCCACATCGGCGTCGGTCATCATGATGATCTTGCCATAGCGCGCCGCGTCGATATCGAACGTACGTCCGGACCCTGCCCCTATGACCTGGATGATCGCGCCGCACTCGGCGTTCTTGAGCATGTCGGTCACGGACGACTTCTGGACATTGAGGATCTTGCCGCGAATCGGCAGCAGCGCCTGGAACTCGGAGTTCCGCGCGAGCTTGGCCGTACCGAGCGCCGAGTCTCCCTCGACGATGAACAGCTCGCTGCGCTCCACGTCGTCGCTGCGGCAGTCGGCGAGCTTGGCGGGCAGCGACGAGGACTCCAGCGCCGTCTTCCGCCGCTGCGCGTCCTTGTGCTGACGTGCGGCGATGCGCGTCCGCGCGGCGGCGACCGCCTTCTCCATGACGACCCGCGCCTGCGCGGCGGCGTCACGCTTGGCCGAGGTCAGGAACGCCTTGAGCTCCTTGGCGATCACCTGCGCGACGATACGGCGGGCCGCGGACGTCCCGAGGACCTCCTTGGTCTGACCCTCGAACTGAGGTTCGGCGAGACGCACGGTGACGACGGCCGTGAGACCTTCGAGGGCGTCGTCCTTGACGATGTCGTCCTCGGCGACGCGCAGCATCTTCTTGGCGCGCAGCACCTCGTTCATGGTGGAGGCCACGGCCTGCTCGAAGCCCGCCACATGGGTGCCGCCCTTGGGGGTGGCGATGATGTTCACGAACGACTTGAGAGTCGTGTCGTAGCCGGTGCCCCAGCGCATGGCGACGTCGACGCCGAGTTCGCGGGTGACCTGGGTGGGGGTCATCTGGCCGTGCTCGTCGAGGACCGGCACGGTCTCCTTGAAGGTGCCCTGCCCGGAGAAGCGGAGGATGTCGCAGACGGGCTTGTCGGACGCCAGGTACTCGCAGAACTCGCTGATGCCACCGTCGAAGCGGAACGACTCCTCACCCTTGCTGCCGCCCTCACCGAGGCCGAACTCGTCCCGGACGACGATCGTCAGCCCGGGGACGAGGAAGGCGGTCTGCCGGGCGCGCTGGTGCAGGTGCTCCAGGGAGAGCTTGGCGTCCTTGAGGAAGATCTGGCGGTCGGCCCAGTAGCGCACGCGCGTGCCGGTGCGCGTCTTGGGGATCCGCTTGCCCTTGCGCAGCCCGCCGGTCTCGAACTTGGCGTCCGGCCCGATGCCCGCGAAGGCGCCGGGCACTCCGCGCCGGAAGCTGATGGCGTGGGTGCTGCCGTTGCGGTCCACCTCCACGTCCAGGCGGGCGGAGAGCGCGTTCACCACGGAGGCGCCCACACCGTGCAGACCGCCGGAGGCGGCGTACGAGCCGCCGCCGAACTTGCCGCCGGCGTGCAGCTTGGTCATCACGACCTCGACACCGGACAGGCCGGTCTTGGGCTCGACGTCGACCGGGATGCCCCGGCCGTTGTCCCGCACCTCGACCGAGGCGTCGTCGTGGAGGATCACCTCGATGTGGTCGCAGTAGCCCCCGAGGGCCTCGTCCACGGAGTTGTCGATGATCTCCCACAGGCAGTGCATCAGGCCTCGACTGTCGGTCGAGCCGATGTACATCCCGGGGCGCTTCCGCACGGCCTCGAGCCCCTCGAGGACGAGCAGGTGCCGCGCGGTGTAGTTGGAACCGTCCCGGTCTGCTCCGGTCAGCAGCGCTGTGGACGGCACGGACGTATCGGCGGTCACGCGGTTCGCTCCTCGCTGAATTTCAGGTGAGGCCCTTTTGGGTAAGGGGCCGGGCTCTGTTGCCGGTTCGAGGGTACCGAGCCCTGGTAGAGCCGCTGTAACGCCACCCTCGTGGCGAAACTCAGGGTAGTCCAGACTCGCATACGCGTTCGATCCCTCGATGGGGTGAAGTACATATCACGTTCCCTTCGAGGCATGAACCATTTAGGCTCCGGGCACGTCCTCTTGAACAACCGGCAACCCAGCCGGGAGGACCGTACAACCGATAGAACGACCACCAGAACCACCGACAGACAGCGCGAAGCCCGTACGACACGAAGACACGCACTACGGCTCATTCGCCGCCAACCGGCAGCAGACAGTCGGCCCGGAAAGATTTTTTCGAGTTAAAGCCGCGAGCGGGAACGTTTTCGGCCTGGTTGGATGTTGACCCTGGTACGACAGCTCGTCGAGCTAGAGAAGAGGCGACGTGACTACTGTTCTGACCCCCGCGACCCCGCTGACGGCCGCTGACCGATGCGACCGCTGCGGCGCCCAGGCCTACCTGCGCGTCGTCCTGCTGAGCGGTGGAGAGCTGCTGTTCTGCGCCCACCACGGCCGCAAGTTCGAGCCGGAGCTCAAGAAGATCGCCGCGGAGATACAGGACGAGACGGAGCGGCTCACGGCCGCTCCCGCGACCGCAGAAGAGGACGAGCGCTGACGCTTCGCACCTGACGACGAGCCGCCACCGGCTCGAGGCCGGTGACCGGGCGGCCACTCCCGTACCCACGGGGTGGCCGCCCTCTCTCGTTCCGCACCCGCCCGCCGCGGGGCCGTGAGCCGCCCCTCAGCGGCTTCCCGTGAGCACCCGGGCGATGTACGAGCCCCTGGTGTAGACACCCGGGCTTCCGGCAAGCCCACAGCCGCTCCCCCAGGAGACGAGGCCGATCAGCTTCCCCTGGGCGACCAGCGGCCCTCCGCTGTCCCCCTGACAGGCGTCCCGGCCGCCGTCCTGCTCCCCGGCGCACACCATGGACCCGGACAGGTACCGCCCGTCCGCGCTGCCCGGGTAGGCCTTCTCACAGACCTCGTCGGCCAGCACCTGCACCGGCGCGGCCCGCAGGCTCCGGCCGTAGTCCCCGGCACCGGTGGTGTCCCCCCAGCCGTAGACCGCGGCCGGCGTGCCGGGCCCGTAGGCGGGGTCGCCGGCCTCCGCCAGCCCGATGACCGAGGTCTCGGGCAGGGGCGAGGCCAGCGTCACCACCGCGAAGTCCCCGGCGTTCGTGTAGGGGTCGTACGCCGGATCGACCCAGGCACCGCTCACCGCGATCTCCTGGCCCTCGGCGGACTGCAGCTCGGCGCGGCCCGCGATGACCCTCAGGTCGCCGACACGCTCCGGAGGGCCGCCCAGCACGCTCTCGCTGAGGCAGTGGGCGGCCGTCAGGACGGTCGAGCGGCCGATCACGACACCGCCGCAGAACTGTCCTGCCCGTGTACCTCCGAACCGGTCACGGCTGGCCAGGGCCACCGTCCAGGGCGCCTGGGAGATCTCTACCGGATGACCACCGATGACGACCTCGGCCGACGCCGGCGGCGGTGCCGCCAGCGGTATGACGGCCGTGGTGGCCGCGACGGCCAGCAGTCGGGCGAACGATCGACGCATGCGTGCTCCTCACTCCGGGACAGGGATGGCACACCCAGAGTGATCCACCAGATCGGCTTCCGCAGCCGCACACACGCCGAAGGCCCGGCCCCTTCGGGGGAACCGGGCCTGCGGGAGCGACGGATCGGCGGGTGCCGTGCCGTCCCTAGGGTGCGTTTTGAAAGTGCTGGTCATAGCCACTCGTTGATGGCTGCGACCAGCACCGTCGCTTCGTAGCGGACGGCGAGCTTGTCGTATCTCGTGGCGACCGCACGGTGCCGTTTCAGGCGATTGATTCCGCACTCCACTGCGTGGCGCTGCTTGTAGTCGTCCTTGTCGAACTTGGGCGGGCGGCCGCCGTGGGAACCGCGTTTCTTGCGGTTGGCAATCTGGTCGCGCTTCTCCGGGATCGTGCAGCGGATGCCACGTTTGCGCAGGTAGTCGCGGTTCGCGCGGGAGCCGTACGCCTTGTCGGCACGCACCTTGTCCGGCCGGGTGCGCGGGCGGCCCTGCCCGAGCCGGGGCACCCGGATACGGCCCAGGACCACCTGGAACTGCGGCGAGTCACCACGCTGTCCAGCCGTGATGACCAGCGCCATCGGCTTCTGGGCCTGCTCGACCGCCAGGTGCAGCTTGGTGGTCAGCCCACCCCGGGATCGTCCGAGCCCGTGGTCATCGGGCTCGATGAACACACCACCTGGCGGCTCGATCTGCAGATCCCCTTTTTGCGGGCACCGGCCGCATGCTGGTGGGCGCGGGCGATGGTGGAGTCCACCGAGACGTCCCAGGTGATCAGCCCCTCGGCGTCGGCCCGGGCCTGCAGCTGCTCGAAGATGCGGTGCCAGGTGCCGTCCCGCTGCCAGCGCCGGAACAGACCGTAGACCGTCTCCCACGGGCCATACCGCTCGGGCACGTCCCGCCACGGAGCACCGGCGCGGGTGCGCCAGCGTATGCCGTCTATCAACTGCCGCTTGGTGTGCACCGGTGGCCGTCCGGGCTTCTTGCCGGCCGGGAGCAAGGGCTCCAGCTTCGCCCATTGTGCATTCGTCAGATCATGCCGTCCCACGAAGTGGATCTTGACACATCAAGATCCACTTCTGAAACGCACCCTAGTCGAGGTAGTCGCGCAGCACCTGCGAGCGGGACGGGTGCCGCAGCTTCGACATCGTCTTGGACTCGATCTGGCGGATGCGCTCGCGCGTGACGCCGTACACCTTGCCGATCTCGTCGAGGGTCTTCGGCTGACCGTCGGTGAGGCCGAAACGCATGGAGACGACGCCCGCCTCGCGCTCGGAGAGCGTGTCGAGCACGGAGTGCAGCTGCTCCTGCAGGAGCGTGAAGCTGACCGCGTCGGCCGGGACGACGGCCTCGGAGTCCTCGATGAGGTCACCGAACTCGCTGTCGCCGTCCTCGCCCAGCGGGGTGTGCAGCGAGATGGGCTCGCGGCCGTACTTCTGGACCTCGATGACCTTCTCGGGGGTCATGTCGAGTTCCTTGGCCAGCTCCTCCGGGGTGGGCTCGCGGCCCAGGTCCTGGAGCATCTGGCGCTGGACGCGCGCGAGCTTGTTGATGACCTCGACCATGTGCACCGGGATACGGATGGTGCGGGCCTGGTCGGCCATGGCGCGGGTGATCGCCTGACGGATCCACCAGGTGGCGTACGTGGAGAACTTGTAGCCCTTGGTGTAGTCGAACTTCTCGACCGCGCGGATCAGACCGAGGTTGCCTTCCTGGATCAGGTCCAGGAAGAGCATGCCGCGGCCGGTGTAGCGCTTGGCCAGGGAGACCACCAGGCGGAGGTTGGCCTCCAGGAGGTGGTTCTTGGCGCGGCGGCCGTCCTCGGCGATGATCTCCAGCTCGCGCTTGAGCTTGGGGGCGAGCTTGTCGGCGTTGGCCAGCTTGTCCTCGGCGAACAGACCGGCCTCGATGCGCTTGGCGAGCTCGACCTCCTGCTCGGCGTTGAGCAGCGGGACCTTGCCGATCTGCTTGAGGTAGTCCTTGACCGGGTCGGCGGTGGCACCGGCGGCGGCGACCTGCTGGGCGGGCGCGTCGTCCTCGTCCTCGTCGGAGAGCACGAAACCGGCGTTCTCGGTGCCCTCGGGCTCGTCGCCGGGCTTGCCGGCGGGTGCCTCCTCGAGGACCTCTTCCTCGGTGAGCTCGGCGTCGTCCTTCTTGGCGGTGGTCTTCTTCGCCGCCGTCTTCTTGGCGGCTACGGTCTTCTTGGCGGGGGCCGCCTTCTTGGCGACCGCCTTCTTGGCGGCGGCCTTCCTGGCGGGTGCGACGTCCTCGCCGGCGGGGTCGGCCACGGGCTCCGCGGGAGCGGCTGCGGCAGTGGCCTTCTTGGTGGTCACCGTCTTCGCCGCGACCGTCTTCGTGGCGGTGCGCTTGGCCGGACTCTTCGCTGCGACGCTCTTTCGGGTGCGCTTGGGCTCCGCGGCACTGACCATCAGCGTCACACCCTCTTCCTCGAGGATCTGGTTGAGGCTGCGCAGTACGTTCTTCCACTGAGTGGCCGGAATCTGGTCAGCTTCGAAGGCCCGACGCACATCGTCGCCGGCGATCTGCCCCTCAGCCTTTCCCCGCTCAATGAGCGCCATGACAGAGACGGACTCGGCGATCTCCGGCGGGAGCGTACGGGATGTGCTGGCCGACACGAACAACCTCTCGGAACGTTGGAAAACGGCTTCCGGCCCCGTCCATTACGGACCGGAGCCGACCACCGGCTTGGGAGTGGGCCGACGGTGCGGGCGGGGGCCGGGGAGATGCACAGCGCCATGAACGGCGTCCGTATTCCCTCCGCGACTGTCGCCTCTTAGGTCATCGCGTTGTTCCCACGAGCGTTACGCCCAATCTGCGTGGCCCGAGTCACACCCCGTAAGCGCGCAAAAGCGGTCAGACACTGGCAGAGGCGATCGATCGAGGCCACAACCGGTTCTGTTAGGACTGGTACCCGAACGATTCCGGAATGAACTCCGTGACCCGGATCATCGTCCCGGCCAAGTCCTGCGGGCCTTATTCGCGGCAGCCGCCGGGCGGGAGCGCTTCCCCTCGGTGGGCTCGCGCGCCGGTTCTGCGGCCGGCCGGTTCCGGCGCCTCACCCGGCCCCGGTGCTCTCGCCGGGGGCGGCGCACCCGCCGAATTTCACCACTCCGGTCGACCGCACCGTTCCGGTCGAACCCGCCGTTCCGGTGGACCTCGCCACTCTCGCCGATCCCCCGGCACCTGTCGACCCCCGTGGAGGGAACCGGTCCGACGACTCACCGGCGATTCACCCGGTGGCCGGTCCGGCGACGCACCGGGCGATAGTCGGGCGGTCGCCGGGCGATGCACGCGGTCCGACGCTCGGGACGGTCCTGGTACCGCACGGACCAGGAGGAATCGCGTCCCGGTCGCGCCGCCGGGCCCCGCCGAACCCCTGGGAGGATTCGCTGGGGCCCGGCGGCACGGGTCCGCCGGCCGAGTGACGCCACCCAGGGGTCGGCGCCCCGGCCGCGCCGGCCTCGTACCGCTCGCGGCGCGCCCTCAGTGCTCGCGCGGCGCCGGCACCACACGCTCCACCTCGGGGTGGACGGTGAGCAGCTGCCGCATGGCCGCCTCGGCGGCCCCTCCGTCGCCCGCCGCGAGGGCGTCGACGATCCGGGCGTGGTGCGTGAGGGTCGACTCGGTCGGCCGGTCACAACCGGTGGCCGGGCCGCCGGAGACCTGGAGGGCGGAGGAGACGATCCCGGAGAGGTGCTCCAGCATCCGGTTGCCCGCGAGCTGGATGAGCAGCGAGTGGAACTCGGCGTCGGCGCGCGAGAAGGTCAGCGGGTCGCCCTGGGCCATGGCGTGGCCCATGAGCTCGACCATGTCGGCCAAGCGCTGCTGCACGTCGTCGCGCCCGTGGCCGGCGGCGAGACGGGCGGCCAGCGGCTCGATCGTCCACCGCAGCTCGCTGAGCTCGCGCCGCTGGTTGTCGCGCTGCGGACCGAAGGCCCGCCATTCGATGATGTCGGGGTCGAGCAGGTTCCAGTCGCTGACCGGCCGGACGCGCGTGCCGACGTTCGGGCGTGCGCTGACCAGGCCCTTGGCCTCCAGGACACGCAGGGATTCACGGACGACGGTGCGGGAGACCTCGAAGCGCTGGCCGATCTCCTCGGGGACGAGGGGGCGGTCCGCGCCGAGGTCGCCGGAGACGATCATCTGGCCGAGCTGCTGGACGAGTTGGCCGTGCAGTCCGCGTCCACGGCTCCCGGCGGCGCGGCGGCCCACGCGGCCCAGCTCGGGGTCCGCGCCGTCCCAGGCGGGGAGGCCCACGCGGTCGACGCTCGCGGGTTCGGCGTAGGGGTAGCGGTCGAGTTCGCCCGGTCCTGCGAGGCCGGAGGCGGCGGAGCGGGCGGCGGTCATCATGGTGTGCGCAAGGGTACTCACGCATCCTTTGTCGGCTGCGTTTCCAACTCCCTTGAGGTCTTTGGTGAAAAGCACACGAAAGGGTGATCGCTCACCCCGTCGCAATTGACGCCTTATCGGAAAGAAATGGGCGTTCTACGAGGAGTTGTGCGCATTGCACCAACGGAAGGGCACGGACAGTGAGCACGAAAGGATGAGGACGATCATCACCTGACCCGGGCGCGGAGGTTGGTGAACACGTAGGCCCCCAGCAGTGCCGCCAGCGACAACAGCAGCGCCCCTCCCACGGGTTGGGAGATCGCCCGGGCCACGGCCTCCAGGTACCGCTCTCCCCCGAACGGCCACTGCACCAGCAGGAGTTCACGCAGCCGCACCGGAAACCCGACCGCGCTCCGCACGGTCGCCCCCTCCAGCGCCTGCTGCACCAGGGGTACGACGACGAGGGGGACGGCGACCACGGCCGCGAGCCCGGCGGACGTGGACCGGAAGACGCCCGCCGCGAGCACCCCGGCCCAGGCGCACCCCACGACGAGACCGAGCCAGCTCGCGCCGAGCGGGAACCAGCCGGCCGGAACCGAGACGAGTTCCGGTCCGTAGACGAGATAGAGCACTTCGAGGTCGCAGCCCACGGTGAGGACGGCGAGCAGCAGTGCGGTGGCCGCCGCGACGAGGAGTTTCGCGAGGAGCAGCCCCAAGCGGCGGGGGACGGTGCCGCGGTCCGCGGCAAGGGCGGGGTGGCGGAACTCGTCACCGAAGGCGATGGCTCCGAGCAGCCCCGCCCCGATGGCCGCGGGCGGCAGCGGCAGCTCACGCGGCCACGCCGCCAGCAGCCGTGGCTGCGGGGTGTGCCCGATCCCTGCCAGGAACACCGCCACGAGGGCGGAGGTGACGAGTACGGCCGCGGCGGTGACGTAGGCGGTGCCGACCCCGCCCGCCCGCCGCAGCTCGTAGCGCAACGGCCGCAGCGGGCTCGGCGCCGGACGCACGGTGATGGGTGGGGGCAGCGACGGCAGCGGCTGATTCTGCGACTGCGGCTCGGCGTAGGGCGCATCGCGCGGGTCGTGATCCGGGCGGAGCCCGAGGTCGCCACGGGGGCCGGGATCATCACGCGGACCGAAATGATCACTCGTCCCGGGATCCGCGTGGGGTGCGCAGGGCTCAGCGGGTCCGAGGTCGACGAGAGGCGCCGGGTTGACCTCCGACGCCTCGTCAGCACAGATCCACGGCTCGACCGGAGCCGACCGAGGACCGTCCGCGGGCGCGGCGGTGGCACCGTCGGCCCCGGGTGCGCAGAGCTCGTCAGCCGGCCCCGGGCACTCCTCCGCCGGCCCTTCGGCCTCCCCGCCCGGGCCCCACGCGACCTCGGCCGGCCCCATGCCTTCCCCGGCAACCGACGCGGGCGTGGACGGCACCCCCGACGGCGACGGCGTGGGCCCCATGTCCCCGATCTCGTCGGCGAGTTGATGGACGAGGACGCCGTGCCGGAAAGCGGTCTCGCCGATCTCGGCACAGGTACTGCCGTACACCGACAGCCTGTTGCCGCCCTCCCGCACGACCTCCACGGAACGTCGCGCCGTCCGGGCCTCCTTCGCGAGAAGCACTTCGAGCCGGGCGGCGTACGGGGTGCGGACGGCGACCCTGGGCCGGAGCCGGGTGCGGGAGAAGTCCGCGACCTCCTGGTCGGCGACGAGCCTGCCTCGTTCGAGGGTGAGGACCCGGTCGGCGGTGCGCGCCGCCTCCTTCGGGTCGCCGGTGGTGAACAGGACCGTGCCCCCCTGGTCGGCGTGCGCCCGCATGATCCCGTGCAGCCACCGCCCCTCACGCACCGCCAGCCCGCCGGCGGGGTCGTCCAGCACCAGGGTGTGCGGGTCGGTCAGCAGGGCGCAGGCCAGGCCGAGCCGACGGTCCATGCCTCGCGAGAGTGTGTTCAGCCGTGCATCGCGGAGGCTGACCAGCCCCACGACCTCCAGGACTTCGTCGGCACGCCGCCCGGGCAGCCCGGCGGCCGCGCACAGCATCCGCAGATGACCCCGGACCGTGCGGGCGGGGTGCCCGGGCACGTCGCCGAGGAGGACGCCCACCTCACGCGTGGGATGGGCGATGCGATGGAGGAGGCGCCCTCTGAAGTAGGCCACCCCACGGCCGTGTTGGAGTTCGAGGGCGAGTCTCAGAACCGTCGACTTGCCCGCACCGGGAGCCCCGAGGAGTGCGGTGACACGGCCGGAGTGCGCCTCGAAGGACACATCGTCGACGGCGGGCGGGAACTCCTTGCGGGGATTGCTGGTCAATCCGATGGCCTGGATCACCCTAGGCAAGATAGCGCGATATGTCCGTTTTCCTGGGTACCTTGCGCTGTACTTCGCGGAGCGCCTCGCGGTCACCGGGCGAGCCACGCACGGTTCGCGAGCCCCGCACTTCACCGCGCCCTCCCGTCGGCACCTCGGCGGCTCCCACGGGCGAGACCACCGCGCCCGGCGGCGGACGCTCCCTCTCTCCGCCGGATCAGACCTCGGGGCGCAGCATCGGCGGGTTGAGGAGGGTGGCGCCGCCGGCGCGGAAGAGCTGGGCGGGCCGGCCCCCCTGCCGCGTGGTGGTACCGCCGGTGGGCACCAGGAATCCCGGCGTTCCCGTCACCTTGCGATGGAAGTTGCGCGGGTCCAGCGCCACACCCCACACCGCCTCGTAGACACGGCGCAGCTCGCCGACCGTGAACTCCGGCGGGCAGAAGGCGGTGGCCAGCGACGAGTACTCGATCTTGGAACGGGCACGCTCCACCCCGTCCGCGAGGATCTGCGCATGGTCGAAGGCCAAGGGTGCCACCGGGTCACCGTCACGCCCGTAGCCGCCCTGCTCCAGCAACTCCTCCACGGGCGCCCAGCGTGCGCTGTTGGCGTCGCCTCCCGGCCGGGGCGCGGGCAGGTCGGGGGCGAGGGCGAGGTGGGCGACGCTGACGACCCTCATCCGGGGGTCGCGCTTCGGGTCGCCGTAGGTCGCCAACTGCTCCAGGTGCGCGCCGTTGTCCTGAGCCGGCTCGGACGGTTCATGGGCGGTCAGGCCCGTCTCCTCGGCAAGCTCCCGGGCAGCGGCCTGCGACAGGTCCTCGTCCGGCCGCACGAAGCCACCGGGCAACGCCCACCGCCCCTGGAACGGCTGTTCGCCCCGCCGTACCGTCAGTGCGCAGAGCGCGTGGCGACGGACGGTCAGCACGACCAGGTCCACGGTGACGGCGAAGGGCGGATAGTCCGACGGGTCGTAGGGCATGCCGCGATCATAGTCGTCTGCCTGACGATAAACACTCCCTTCGCGGTCGCTTCCCCACGTGATCCACTTCGGTCCGCCCCCTGTCCCGCAGGCCGCCCTCGGGACACGGAGAGCCGACGCCGTCCGTGGTGCCGTCCCGTGTCGCGCGAGGTCACACCCCCAACTGCAGTCCGTCGGCGGCTTCCTCGACCATCGCGAGCCCCAGTCTGCTGACGCGTACGGCGAAGGGGGCGCCGGCGACGCGCAGTCCCGTCATGCCGATCTCGCCCAGCGGCGCACTGCGCACCGGCCGCAGAGTCACCGCCCGGGCGGGGGCGTCGGGTCGGATCCCGACGAGGGTGGTGAGCAGCAGCACCCCGGCGGCCGCCGCCGTCGCGGCCGGTCTGCAGGCGGCCGGGTGCGGCAGCGGGGCCCCACCGGCGGTCCTCTGCTCCCCCGCGTACATCTCCGGCAGCCGATGGCCGAAGCTCTCCGACGCCGCCAGCACGCCCCTCAGCAGGGCGCTCGCCTCCTTCTCGTATCCGGCGGCCGCCAGTCCCGCGACCGCGACCGCCGTCTCGTGGACACGCACGGCACCGCTGCGATGACCGAAGGGGTTGTACGCGGCCTCTCTCGCCCCCAGGCTCCGCAGCCCCCACCCCGAGTCCATCGCGGGCCCTCCGAGCAGTCGGGCGAGCTGCTCGGTCCGGACCTTGTCGAGGAGTCCCTCAGCCTGCTCTCCCCCGCCGAGCAGCCCGGTGTCGAGAAGATGGGCGGCACCGGCACCCAGGTGCGGCACGGGACGCCCGTCCGGGGTGCGGGCGGCCGCGGGTCTGCCGCCGCCCCGGTCGTCGATCCAGAAGTCCGCCCCGAAGCGGCTCCGCAGCTCTCCCGCCCAGTCCCGCAGCTCGGCGCCGCCCCGTCGGCCGTACGCGCCGAGAAGGTCGGCGCCCAGCAGCGCGGCCCGGTGTGCCTGGGCCTGGGTCTCGCAGCGCAGCGGTCCGCCGGGATGCGGGTCGGGCAGGTAGACACCGCTGCCGACCGCCTCCAGCAGCCAGCGCAGGCAACGCTCGGCGGCGGGCAGCAGTGCCTCCGTCTCCTGCTCGGGGAGTCCCCATCTCCGGGCCTCCGCGAGGAGTACGGGGAACAACAGGGTCGCCTCCGTGCCCGTGCACCCCGGTGGCAGATGCGGGCCCGCGTCCCGCCGGGGTCCAGGAATCATGCCGGACCGGGCGTCCCTGCCCGCGAGTTGGGTGCGGGCCAGGGTACGCAGGGTGCCTGCCGCGAGGCGCGTGCCGAGCGGCAGCGTCATCCGGGCCGCGACGAGTGCGTCGGCCGGTGACAGTCCGCAGCGCCAGGGCGCGCCGGCCGCGAGGTGGGTGTCTGCCGGGTTTCTCGGGTCGCGCAGCAGCAGCGCCTCCAGATCTTCCAGACAGGTGGGCAGCAGCGACTGCGCCACCAGGTCGTCTCCCGCGACGCGGGCCCGGGCGAGCGGGCTGGTGGCGCCGCGTCCCACCGGTCTGATGGGTCCTGTGCCGTCGGGTCGCACGCGCAGTTCCACGCTCCGGCTGCCGCCGGGCGGGAGGTGCAGCTCCCAGCGCAGCAGTCCCGCGGAGGCCAGAGCGTCGGCGGGCGGAGGGTGGGCGGACACCGTGGAGTGCCCTTTCGCGCAGGACCAGCGCAGGCCCGAGCCGTGGACGGTCGCGGGCAGTTCCGGGCCCGCGCCGCCGGAGGCGACCGCCCCCAGCTCCGCCAGATCCGTGCCCAGGGACACCTCGACGGGCAGGCACAACGGCCGGAGGGCCGTGTTCCGCAGGGTGATCCGCTCCGTGCCGTCGGCGTAGCGGGTGCGCTCGACCATGACGTCCGGATCCGGTCCGGCGTCCGCGGACAGACGCAGCGTCGCCACGAACCGGGCTCGGTCGGCGGTCACCATCCGGGCCTGCACGGCGAGCGGTTCGCGTCCGGCCACCCTCACCTGGCAGCGGGAGAGCATGCGCCGTCCCGCGCGGTAGAAACCCTCCAGCCCGCTGCCGTTCAGCTGGCCCTGGTCCGTCGAGATCGCGAGGCCCGGCAGGGCGACACAGATCAGCGTGCTGTGGGCCGGGGGCAGCTCCCTGGGGCGGCGCGCGCCAGGGGCGGGAGGAGCTTGCGGAGCCAAAGTGCTCGCCCTACCCGAACGCCCGGGTGCCGAAGGGCCCTCGGTACCGGGCGCGGGGGCACCGGGGCCGCCCGGGCCGCCTGGCCGTGAGCCGGCGGCGCGGGCCGCCGGGGTGTGGGGCGCAAGGGCGCTACCGGCCGGGATGCGGACGTCCGGACGGGGAGTGTCGATGCCGTCCCCACGGGTGCGGGGCGAGGGCTGGACGGGCGTGCGGATGGTCGGGACGTCGTCCGGGGCGTCGGGCAGCGAGGAGAGGGGCATGGGGCGGCTTCTTCTGTGTTCAGCGCGCTCGGGGTGCGCTCGGCACCAGGTGGGGAGCCGGAGAGGGACGGGGTCACGAAGCGGCGGGACCAGGCCATGGGTACCGCCACACAGGTGAACGGAACGGCTGCGCTCCGGGTCACGGCCCCTGTCGGGAGAAGCCTTCCGAACCAGCACCTCGTGCCGCCGTGCGCACGGAGCCGGAACGCGACGGCCGCCGGACTTGGGCGGCCCCGGATCGGCGCGCAGCCGTGGTGCTGGACGCGGGCGGCGCGCGGGCCGTGGGCACGCCGTCGCAACCCTGCGGGACAGAAGGCGCGCACCGCGCCGGCGCTCTGGCCCGGTGCGGCCCCACGGCCGGAGCGACGCAGCCCGGCGGGCGGCGATATCGAACAGGATGACCACGTGCCGCAAGAGCCAGGGGGAGGCACTCACGCCGGCTCTCCGGGCTCGGCTCGCACGAGCCCGGAGGGCGAGCACCGGACTCAGGCACGCCAGGATCCAGCACGGCACGCGGAGGGAAGGGCACGCCCGGATCCGGCACGGCACAGGGAGGGGAGGGCTGGACCGGCACGGCACGGGCAAGGGTGGGCGCGACCGGATCCGTGCGCTCACGACTCGCTCTCCTTGGACTGCCCTCCGGTGCCGCGGCGTGCCCGTGCCCGGCCGCTCGCCACGTTCGCCGTACGCCCCGGCTTCCGGCCGACCGGGGGGCTGCCGTCGGCGGAGCGTGCGCGGCGGGCGGGCGGGGCACCGGACGACCGCCGGACGGCACGGTCCCCGATGCCTCCTTCCGTCCGGGGCCTGCGTCGGCGGCGGGTGCCGGTGACGACGCAGGGCAGGTCCGAGACCGGGAGCGGGTCGGGCGACGGGGCGGGGCAGCTGGTCCGGCTACCGGTCTCCGCGCCGACGGGGGCAGCCGCGAGATCGCGTCCCCGGCGTTCCGCGCGCAGACAGCGGCGAATGGTCTCGGGGTCGAGCCCGTCGTTGCATGCCTGGTGGAGGAGGCGGGCGAAGAGGTACTCGGGGTCGGCGGCCAGGGCCATGGCCAGGGCTTCGCGGGCCTCCAGTTCGTCTCCGGAGGACCAGGCGACCCAGCCGACGAGTGTGAGCGGGGCGGCGGCGTGCTCGCCGTAGGGCCCGACGCAGCGGCGGGCGAGGGCGCGCCAGAGACGGAGCGCAGGGCCCGCTTCGTCGCCTTCCATCCATTCGGCGGCTCGATCGCGGGTGGCCCGGTCCTGGAGTCCGAGGATCAGGGTGGCCGCGTCGTCGTGTCCGACGAGTGCGTCGTCGCGGAGGTCCGCGTCCAGTGTGGCGGGGCCGGGCGGGACGTCCGCCAGGCGCCCGATGACGCGCCGTGCCACCGCGAGGGTCTCGTCCGCCACCTCCGTCCGGCTGTCCACGTCCAGAATCCTGGGGATGAGGGCGGACTGCGCGGAGTCGAGAGCTGCTTCCTGCTGGAGCGCGGCGGCGGTCTCCCACGGCATGAGCCTGGCCCGCAGTTCCCTCAGCGAGCCCCGGACCTGAAGGCCGGCGTAGGTGGCGGCAGCGGCCAGGACCGAGGTGCCCGGGAGTCCCATCGGTTCCCCGCCGGCCGCGCAGCATCCGTTGCCCGGGCAGCAGTAGGACCAGAAACGGCCGTCGGAGATGCACAGGGCCTCGACCACCGGCACATCCATGCTGCCGCAGGCCCTGCGCAGCAGCTGGGCGAGCGGCCTCAGGCGTTCCATGACGTCACGTGCGGACTCGCCGCTCGCCGGGTCCTGGCAGAGGAAGGCGACCATGCTCTCCGGTTTGGCTCCCCGGCGCTCGCTGCCGGTGACCAGACCACGGGCCAGCTGGTGGGCGACGGACGGCCAGTCGTCCGTCTGGGCCGGGATGCCCAGCCGTGCCCGGCCGCCGAACCGGCCACGGGTGTCCCGGTCGTGCAGTGCGACGAGGACGATGCTGTCCTCGGGGCGGTAGCCCAACAGGTAGGGCAGCGCGTCGGCGAGTTCGGCGGGGGTGCGGAGGGTCACCTGCGGTTCCCCGCGGCTTGCGGCGGCCGTGCCGTGTCCAGGATGGACGGGGGACTCGTGGCTCCCGCCGCACCCGTTCTGCCCGCTGATGTCACTGTTGCCGGAGGTCCCGGCCGCTTCGCTGTGATTCGTCATGCGGCGACCATCTCGCGGATCTTGAAATTCCGCTTCGCCCTGTGGATAAGTCCGAACATGACCACGTCAGAAGTTGTCCACAGTTCGACCCGCTCGTTCGCGCGATGTCCGAGGCATCGGGTTGCATGGGGCCATGAGCGACGAAGACCGGCCCACCACTGACCGCCAAGATCTGCGCACGACCGCCGATGCCGTGCTCGCCCGACTCGTCGGCGCCCCGGCGGGCGCCGCGAGACTGCGCGAGGACCAGTGGCACGCCATCGAGGCACTGGTCGCGGACAAGCGCAGAGCCCTGGTGGTGCAGCGCACGGGCTGGGGCAAGTCCGCGGTGTACTTCGTCGCGACCGCGCTGCTGCGCGAGCGGGGCGCGGGCCCCACCGTCATCGTCTCGCCGCTCCTCGCGCTGATGCGCAACCAGGTGGAGGCGGCCGCCCGCGCCGGAATCGCGGCACGGACCATCAACTCCTCGAACACGGAGGAGTGGGACACGATCCGCCAGGAGGTCACCGCGGGCACCGTCGACGTGCTCCTGGTCAGCCCCGAGCGGCTCAACAACCCGGACTTCCGTGACCAGGTGCTGCCCGAGCTGGCGGCCGCGACCGGTCTCCTCGTGGTGGACGAGGCACACTGCATCTCGGACTGGGGCCACGACTTCCGCCCCGACTACCGCCGGCTGCGCACCATGCTGGCCGACCTCCCGCCCGGCGTCCCGGTGCTCGCCACCACCGCGACGGCCAACGCGCGCGTGACCGCCGATGTGGCCGAGCAGCTGGGCACCGGCGGCGGCACCGACGCGCTGGTGCTGCGAGGGCCGCTGGACCGCGAGAGCCTGAGCCTGGCGGTGCTCGAACTGCCCGACGCCGCCCACCGCATGGCCTGGCTCGCCGACCACCTGGAGGAGTTGCCGGGCTCCGGGATCATCTACACGCTCACCGTGGCCGCGGCCGAGGAGGTCACCGCCTTCCTCCGCCAGTGCGGGCACACGGTGGCGTCGTACACCGGCAAGACCGAGAACGCGGACCGGCAGCAGGCCGAGGAGGACCTGCTCGCCAATCGGGTCAAGGCCCTGGTCGCCACCTCCGCGCTGGGCATGGGCTTCGACAAGCCCGACCTGGGCTTCGTGGTCCACCTGGGCTCGCCCTCCTCCCCCATCGCGTACTACCAGCAGGTGGGCCGCGCCGGCCGTGGCGTGGAGCACGCGGAGGTGCTGCTGCTGCCCGGCAAGGAGGACCAGGCGATCTGGGAGTACTTCGCCTCGGTCGCCTTTCCCCCGGAAGAGCAGGTTCGCCGCACACTGGACGTCCTCGCGCACGCGGAGCGACCGCTGTCCCTCCCCGCCCTCGAACCCCTGGTGGAACTGCGGCGGTCTCGTCTGGAGACCATGCTGAAGGTCCTCGACGTGGACGGTGCGGTCCGACGCGTCCAGGGCGGCTGGATCTCCACCGGCACCCCCTGGGTGTACGACGCCGAGCGCTATGCCTGGGTCGCCAAGCAGCGCGCCGCCGAGCAGCAGGCCATGCGTGACTACGTGGTGACACCGGGTTGCCGCATGGAGTTCCTGCGGCGGCAGTTGGACGACGAGGAAGCCGCCCCGTGCGGGCGGTGCGACACCTGCACGAAGACCGGATTCGCGGAGTCCGTCTCCCCGGCGGCTCTGGACGCGGCGCGCGGCGAGCTGGGGCGCGCGGGAGTCGAGGTAGAGCCCCGCAAGATGTGGCCGACGGGGCTGCCTGCCGTGGGGGTCGATCTTAAGGGGCGCATTCCGGCCGGGGAGCAGGCCGCTCCTGGGCGGGCCCTGGGGCGACTGTCGGACATCGGCTGGGGCAACCGCCTGCGGCCGATGCTCGCCCCCCAGTCCCCGGACGGGCCGGTTCCGGACGATGTGGCCAAGGCCGTGGTCGGCGTGCTGGCCGACTGGGCGAAGGGGCCCGGCGGTTGGGCCTCCGGGCAGCCCGACGCGCCGCCCCGTCCGGTGGGTGTCGTGACCATGGCCTCCCGTTCCCGGCCGCAGTTGATCGGCTCCCTGGGCGCGCGGATCGCCGAGATCGGCCGTATGCCGCTGCTGGGGTCGGTGGCGTACACCGGCGCGGTCTCCCAGGTCACCCGGAGCAACAGCGCGCAGAGGCTCAAGGCACTCGACGGGGCATTGACGGTGCCGCCCGAGCTGGCCGATGCCCTGCGGGAGGCGGGCGGGCCGGTGCTCCTGGTCGACGACGCCACGGAGACCGGCTGGACACTCGCGGTCACCGCGCGCATGCTCCGGCGCGCGGGCGCACAGGGGGTGTTGCCTCTCGTGCTGGCCGTCCGGGCGTGACCGGCGGGTGGCCCGGCCGGGTGCCGTGCTGCCCGGGCGTTGCCGCCGAGTCCTCTGTGCAGGGATATAAGCTGTGAATCACCACAAAACTGCCAGTGGCCCCAATTGCTCGTTGCCGCAACCAAGTTCGCCAGGAAGAATTGGAGTCCGCTCCCCGCACGGCCTCACCGTGAATCGGTAGGGCTTCTGCCGCGGCGTGCGCTCCCCCAAGTCCGACCCTCGCCCTCAGAGTGGGCGCGTAGCCGAAGGGAGGATCGTGACCTTCGGATTCGCTCCGTCCTCGGCGGCCTCCGTGTCGACGTCTGCCGACCTGTCCGCCGCTTCCGCCAACCGGATGCTCGAGCCCGCGGAATGGGCCGCCGCCGGGATTCCGCTGTTGCGCAATCCCCGGGAGGTCGTCAATGGGCTGCACGCGCGGCATCAGCCCCGGCCCTCGACGGCGGTCATCGCCGTCCTGGATCCGGACGAACGGCTGCGGGCGAGTGCCTCGTTCATCCGGCGTCCGGCGCCGGCCGACGGCTGGATGTTCCGCAACGCGCTCCTCGCCCAGCTGAGGCGGGTGATTCCGCATGATCTGCGCCGACGGACCCCGGTGCGGACGGCGGTGCTGCTCTACTGCCGTGACGGTGACGCGCGTTGGACGGAGGAGGACGGGGCGTGGATGTGGGGGCTGCGGGACGCCTGCACGCTGCACGGGCTGCGCTGCGGCGCGTACATCACGCTGACACGTGACGGCTGGCAGGTTCTAGGGGAGGGCCGGGGCGGTCGCCGTCCCCACGCGGACTCGCCGGCCGAGCCCTTCGCCACGGCCGTGGCGCCGCCGCCCATGCCGCGCACCGGCGGCGTCGCCTCGGAGGTACTCCGCCGCGCCGCGGCACGGTGAGCGACTGAGGCTGCGGCCACTGGTGCATGTCCGGTGCGGGTCGGCCGAGGGTCGACCCGCATCCGGGCCGCCTGATGCGGTGCGGCAACAACCGCACCCCGATCACCCGGCCCTGATCACCGCACCCCGACTCACCGCCCTCGCACTGGCGCCCCGGTGCCGTCCACCCCGCCCCGGGCCGAACGGCACCAAGCCGGTCGGACCGAGCCGGCCGGCCTCGGACCGGCGGCGGCACCGCGGCACACTGCTCCGGACCACGCGACACCCGCACGCCACCGCGCGCCGCCCCCGTTCCCGGCCCAACGGGACCCCGTGAGGCGCCCCCGGACATGCCGAAACACCCCGCAGGTACGCCGAAGCGCCCCGTCGCGGGGTGTGGCCGTCAGGGCACCCGGACCGTCGTCCGGACGCGCAACGGCTCCCCGGTGACCCCTGAGGGCCGACCGGGGCGGATTCCGCAGTCGCTCAGACTCCGGCGCCCAGTACCGAGTTGATCGCCTGCGGGTCGCCGCACACGATCAACAGGGCGCGGGCCCGGCCGAGGGCCTTGGGCAGCGCGTGCGCGGCGACGGCATCGGTCCCGCCGTTGACGGCGACCACGACCACGGGACGCGACGCGGCCCGCTCGGTGGCCGAGGCATCGGCGTAGAAGACGTCGTCGCCCGCGTCGTGCTGCGCCCAGTAGGCGGCCTCGCCGAAGGAGAGTTCGTGGGCGGCCCATGGGTGCGGCTCGCCGGTGGTGATCACCAGCACGTCGCCGGGGGCACGGCCCGACTCCAACAGCAGGTCGACGGCTTCCTCGGCGGCGTCCAGCGCCCCCTCGGCCGAGGCCGGGATCAGCTGGATCTGCGGGGTCGCGGCAGGAGGGGCGGCGGCAGGAGCGGACGGCCCGGGCCTGGGAGCGGCATGCGCCGCACGCTGGGCCGGCACCGGCCGGGCAGGACCCGGACGACCGGGACGCGGCGGAGCCGCGGGACGGGGACCGGGTACGGGACGGGGGGTCGGTGCGACCCGGCCGCTGGCCGGAGTGGCACGCGGGCCCTGGGCACTCTCGTGAATCTGAGGCTCCTCGGGAGGGAGAGGCATGAGCTGATTTTTATCAAACGCCGGTGCGACTCGCGTCGGCGGGTGGCACATGAGTGCGAACAGATCGGTCAGAAATCGAAGCCGAGCTGGCCCTCGATCTCCGGAACGTTTCCGTCCGCCCAGTTGCGGGCCTTCTTGAGGTGCCGCCACCGGGGCAGCGCATCAAGATACGCCCACGACAGTCGGTGGTACGGGGTGGGGCCCCGCTCCGCCAGCGCGGCCTTGTGGACAGGCGACGGATACCCGGCGTTGGCCGCGAAACCGAAGTCTGCATGGTCGACACCCAGTTCGGCCATCATTTTGTCGCGCTGAACCTTGGCGATCACCGAGGCGGCCGCCACGGCGACACAGGACTGGTCACCCTTGATCACCGTGCGGACCCGCCAGGGCGAGCCCAGGTAGTCGTGCTTGCCGTCGAGGATGACCGCGTCGGGCCGTACGGGAAGGGCTTCCAGGGCCCGTACCGCCGCCAGCCGCAGAGCGGCCGTCATACCCAGGTCGTCGATCTCCTCCGGAGAGGCGTGACCGAGGGCGTGCGAGGTCACCCACTTCAGCAGTTCCTCGGAGAGCGACTCGCGTCGCTTGATCGTCAGCAGCTTGGAGTCGGTGAGGCCCTCGGGCGGTCGGCGCAGTCCGGTGACCGCCGCGCAGACGGTGACGGGACCGGCCCACGCTCCGCGCCCCACCTCGTCGACACCGGCGACGATCTTCGCTCCGGTCGTGGCACGCAGAGAGCGCTCGACGGTGTGGGTAGGTGGTTCGTACGGCATGGCGCCCTTAGCCTACGCCGCCCGCGCCCCTCCCCGACACCCAGGTTTCCCGGGTCCGCCTCACCCCTGTCGGCGCCCCGGCTCAAACACCCCGTCGCCGTAGCAGCGGCACCATCAGCTGGTCGATCAGTTCCTCGATGTCCCGCTCGCTCCATTCGCTCCCGCACACCTTCGAGCGGTACATCATCATGGCCGGGATCGCGTCGAAGACGTAGCTGTTCGCCGCGTCGGGACGCACTTCGCCGCGCCGGATTCCCCGCTCGACGACCTCTCTCAACAGCCTGACCGTAGGCTCCACGACGCCACCGATGATCACGCCGTGGAAGCGTTCGGCTTGGAGGTTGTCGCATTCGTGAATGACCGAACGCAAGGCGAAGCCGGGCCGGGAGAACATCGCCGCGCGCGCCTGACGGCACAGCTCCAGCAGATCCTCGCGCACGCTCCCGAGGTCCGGCGACTCCTCGAAGCGGGGCAGTCCGGCCCGGAGCGCGTCGGCCACGAGGTCCTCCTTGGAGGGCCAGCGCCGGTAGACGGCCGCCTTGCCCGTCTGGGCGCCCGCCGCCACTCCCTCCATGGTGAGGCCGCTCCAGCCGACCGTACTGAGCTGTTCGAGCGCGGCATCGAGGATCGCGCGCTCCAGTACGGCGCCGCGCCGACGCGGGGAGGCCGTCTGAGCGGGAGCGGCCGTCCAGCGCGAAGTGACCATCTGTGTTTCTCCGTTGAGCCGAGGGGGTGGGGATGCGGGGAGCGGAAACGAGGGCGCGACGCCTCCACGACAGCGGCTTCAATGAACGCTTGCGTTCACTAAGGGGGACTCACTACCGTGGACGCGTCAGTGAACGCAAGCGTTCACTAAGGCAGTTGTGGGGGACCCATAGTGACAACCTCTCCGTTGATTCAGGATCAGAAGCCGGGAGCCGCCCGCCGGGAGGGGCGTCCCGGCATCGCGCTCACCGTCATCGCGGCCTGCCAACTCATGGTGGTACTCGACGCGACGATTGTGAACATCGCACTCCCGCACATTCAAGACGCGCTCAAGTTCAGCACCACCGACCTGACATGGGTGGTCAGCGCCTACACACTGACCTTCGGCGGCCTGCTGCTCCTCGGCGGCCGGGCCGGTGACATCCTCGGCCGCCGCCGTGTGTTCATGACCGGAATCCTCGTCTTCACGCTCGCCTCACTGCTCGGCGGACTCGCCCAGGAGCCCTGGCAGCTGCTGGCGGCACGCGCCCTCCAGGGCGTCGGCGGGGCGATCGCGTCACCGACCTCGCTGGCGCTCATCACCACGACGTTCCCCGAAGGCCCCGAGCGGAACCGGGCGTTCGGCGTCTTCGCCGCGGTCTCCGCGGGCGGCGGAGCCATCGGTCTGCTCGCGGGCGGCATGCTCACCGAGTGGCTCGACTGGCGATGGGTGCTCTTCGTCAACGTACCCATCGGCGTACTGATCGCCGTCCTCGCCCCGATGTACATCAGCGAGTCCGAACGGCACCCGGGACGGTTCGACGTCGCGGGCGCCCTCACCTCGACGGCCGGTATGGCCTCGCTGGTCTACGGCTTCATCCGCGCGGCGGAGGAAGGCTGGCGCGACAGCCTGACCATCGGGTCCTTCACGGCGGCCACGGTCCTGCTGCTGATGTTCGGCCTCATCGAACGGCGCGCCAGGGAACCGATCACCCCGCTGAAGATGTTCACCGACCGCAACCGCTCGGGCACCTACGTGATCATGCTGAGCCTCGCGGCCGCGATGTTCGGGATGTTCTTCTTCATCGTGCTGTTCGTGCAGAACGTCCTGCAGTACACGCCGATCGAGGCCGGCCTGGCCTTCCTCCCGGTGACCGTCGCGATCGTCACGGGCGCCGGACTGTCCCAGCGGTTCCTGCCCGTGCTCGGACCCAAGCCGTTCATGATGGCCGGTTCCACGATGGTCGTTCTGGGCCTGGGCTGGCAGACCATGATCAGCCCCGACAGCTCGTACCTCGGCGGGGTGCTCGGCCCGATGGTCATGTTCGGCTTCGGCATGGGGCTCAACTTCGTGACGCTCACCCTGACCGCGGTCTCCGGGGTCGCCCCGCACGAAGCGGGTGCCGCCTCCGGCCTGCTCAACGTCACCCAGCAGGTGGGCGGCTCGCTCGGCCTCTCCATCCTCACCACGGTCTTCGGTACGGCCAGCCGTGACGAGGCGGAGAAGCAGGTGCAGCTCTTCATGGCGCAGGCCACCGCCGAACAGAAGGCCGAGTTCGCCAGGACCCAGCAGCTCCCCGCGCCCTGGAGTCATGAGGTGCTCGCGCAGGGCATCTCGACGGCGTTCGTCCCGGCTGTCGCGATGGCCGTACTGGCCCTGGTCACAGCCGTCTTCGTGATCAGGGTCCGCAAGAGCGACCTGGAGGCCCTCTCCGGCACGGCCGGACCCGCCGCCGGAGGCTGACCGGGCGGGCACCCGATCGGCGCTCGGTCTGCCGGACCACTCCCGGCAGGCCGAGCACAGGGAGCATGGGCGCCGAGCACAGCGAGCCTGGGCCCGGGCGGGCGCGAGCGCACCAGCACCTCTCAGCGGTAGAACTCCGATTCCGATTCCGATTCCCATTCCGACTCGCCGCACGCCGGCCCGCTCGCCCCCGGCACGAGCGGCCGCTCTTCCAGAATCCGCCTCGCCTCGGCCTCGCCCCGGCTCGTGGCGTACCAGGGGATGTGCTGCCGCTCGTCCAGCTCCTCCTTGATGTCCCGCAGGGCGCACGACCTCATGGGTTCCTCCAGCCGGTCCAGGGCGGGCACCGCGTCGGCGGACAGCCCTCTGGCGTAGGGGAGGTCGAAGCGGCCGGTCGTCTCGTACCGGTCGACGTTGCGCCCGGCGATGAGCGCGTCGGGCGACGCGAGCCCGAAGACCAGCACCGCGGCGACCGCTCCGGCAGCGACGGCGCGCGGGAGCCGGCGGGCGCCCCACACCCCGGCGGCCATGATGAGCACGATGACCAGGCCGAGCCAGAGTTCCATGGCCAGCACCGAGATTCGCAGCCGCGTGAGTCCGTAGGCGTCCACGTACATGTCCATACGGCGTACGGCGGAGGCCACGACCACGAGCGCCAGCGCGCACAGGGTTCCCAGCACCCCGTGCACGAGCGTCCGGTCGCTCGGACGCGTGCGGGGCGCCCAGCGCAGGGCGATCACGATGACCAGCAGGGTGAGCAGCGTGGCCATGAGCAACTGCCAGAACCCCTGGCGCGCGTACTCGGCGTAGGTGAGGCCGGTCTCCTTCAGGACGGCGTCGTAGCCGCCGAAGAGCACGGCCAGCTGGACGGCGTTGAAGACGGCGAAGAGCGCGACGAGCCCGACCAGGGGCAGCGCCCACTCCACGCGCCCGCGCGCGCGTCCCGCCGGCACCCGCACGCGGTCCCAGCGGGTCGGCGCCGCCGCCGTGTGGGCCGCCGCGAGGGTCCCGAACAGGCCCAGCGCGAGGAGCAGGATCTGCCAGGGCCCGTCGGACACCGAGACGTCGGGCACCAGGGCGCCGAGCAGATCGGCGAAGGCCGCGTCGGCCCCGGCGAACAGGGCGCCGAAGACGAAGAGCAGGACCGCTGCCACGACGACCGCCCGGAACACGGGAGCCAGACGGCCACGGTCCCCGCCCACCCGCTCGCGCACTCCCTGCCAGGCCCAGGCCGGGCCGGTGACCAGCGAGGTGAACACCCCGATCGGGCCCAGCAGGACGGCGGGCCAGGTACGGCCGCCGTGCAGGGCGAGCGAGCCCACCGCGAGCGCGGTGACGACGGCGAGAAACGAAGGCCATTCGGCGGCGCGCAGCGCGGGCACGGTCAGCAGGGCGGCCCCGGCCGCGCCCCAGACCAGCGCCCAAGGCCGGGGGCGCCGGCCCGCTCGCCGCCCGGCGGCGTACACGGCGATCGTGGCGGGCACGGCGACGACGAGTATGTTCACCGCCAGGCCCTCGTCCAGCAGCAGCATGCTGAGGACGCCGGTGGCCAGGGCCGCCCACAGGGGCGTGGTGCCGATGGGCGCGGGTACCCCGGGGCTGAGGTCGATCGCCTTGGGCACCTGGGGCGGAGCGGATGTCCGGACCCGCGCGGGCCCGCCGGTCCCGTCCCGCGGCGGGGCGGCTCCCTGCCCTTCCGGCCCGGAGCGGCTCTCCCCGCTCGCGGCACGCGCCCTGGCCGCCGTGCCTTCCGGCTCCGGCCCGGCCGCCGTGCCTTCCGGCTCCGGCCCGGCTGGTACCGACGGTGTCTCGGACATGGGACCCCCTCCCCCGACCGGCCCCCTCGCACCCGTGGACGGCGCATGGCCACGGCAGAAGCCGCGCGGCCGGTACCTCGTCGCCGCGACGTGCCATGATCAACAGGCGGCGTGGCGGACAGGCTATGCCGCAGGAGCGCACCCAGGGCCGACCGGGGAACGCACTGTGGCACTCCTGTGACAGTCGGGACGGTTGAGACAGACGAGGTACGGAGACCAGGTACGGGGACGAGATACGGACGGCCCGGCCCCTGACGGCCGCTAACCCACCCGCAGCCACTCCGGGAACGACTCGGTCTGCTCCACCCAGGACTCGGGGGGCGTCCCGGCCTTTCCGGAGGCGACGACTCCACCGACGATGGCGCACGTCGTGTCGACATCGCCGCCCACCTGGGCCGTCGTCCAGAAACCCTGCTCGTAGTCACCGAGGGCACGGGCCGCCGACCAGAGCGCGAACGGCACGGTGTCGTGCGCGGTCGTACGCCGCCCACAGCCCAGTACCGCGGCCACGGTGTCCGCGTCGGCGTAGTCGAGCATGTCCCGGGCACGGCGCAGCCCCGCGCCGACGGCACTCTTCGGGACCAGCGCGATCACGCCGTCGAGTAGCGCGCCCGCGCTCGGAGGTCCGGCCGGGTCGGCCGCGAGGGCGGCGGCAGCGGCGACCGCCATGGCGCCGACGACGGCCTCACGGTGCTGGTGCGTGGGGTAGGCCGAGATCTCCGCCTGGTGGGTGGCCTGCTCGGGGTCGTCCGCGTACCAGGCGCCCAGAGGGGCGATCCGCATGGCCGCGCCGTTGCCCCAGGACCCCTGGCCGTTGAAGAGCGCGGAGGCCAGTTCCCGCCAGTCGCCGCCTTCCCGCACCAGGCGCAGCAGGCGGTTGACCGCCGGCCCGTAGCCCCGGTCGAAGTCGTGGTGCAGGGCGAAGGAGCGGGCCAGCTCGTCCTGGTCGATCCGGCGGTGCGCCGCCAGGACGGCGACCACGGAACAGGCCATCTCGGTGTCGTCGGTCCACTGCCAGGGCCCGGACGGGACCTCTCGGCGCTTGAGCAGCGGATAGTTCACCGGCACGAAGTACTGCGAGCCCAGCGCGTCCCCCACGGCGAGTCCGCGCAGGCTGGACAGGGCGCGCTCCAGGCGGCCGTCGGAAGAGGAGTCAGCGGTCATCGCCCTGCCACTCTATCCGGTGGCCCCGTACGACTCCGGGTCCCGCCAGCGGTCGAACGGCCGGTCGAGGGTGTACTTGCCGTCCTCTCCGAGAACGAGCATCCGCACCTCCGCGTTCCCGGGATTCGACAGCGACTCGAACTCCGCCACCGTCCAGTGGAACCAGCGCATGCAGAACAGCCGCATGGCGAGCCCGTGGGTGACCAGCAGGACGTTCGGGGGGTGGTCGGGGTCCTCGAAGCTGCGGAACAGGCTCTCCAGGAAGCCGCCGACCCGGTCGTACACGTCCGCGCCGGACTCACCCTGCGCAAAGCGGTAGAAGAAGTGCCCGTACGCGTCCCGGTACGCCTTCTGGAGCCGTACGTCGTCGGGGTCCTGCCAGTTGCCCCAGTCCTGTTCGCGCAGCCGGGGCTCCTCGCGCACCCGCACCTGTTCGGGGTCCAGGCGGAACGCCTGGAACGTCTCGTGGGTACGGCGGTACGGGGAGACGTAGACGCTGACGCGCTCGGGGCCGAGGACGTCGCGGATGCGTTTTCCCGTCTCCTCCGCCTGCTGCCAGCCCAGATCGGTGAGCGCGAGAGCGTGGTCGGGCTCGCGCTCGTACACGGTGTCATCAACATTGCCCGTTGACTCGCCGTGTCGGACAAGGATGATGCGCCGTGGTCGTGCCATGCCAAGACCCTAAAGGGGACGAGGCCGGATCGGGCACTTCTCCGGGTGGCATACGGCGTAGGTCACACAGGTCCCACCCGCCGAACGCACAGGTCCGATGCCCGGCGCCGGGCGCGTGCGACCACCGGACCGTCCGGCGATCACACCGTCCAGCTCGGCTCCAGTTCCACGATGTCGCCCGCCAGGGCCGCGACGTCGGCCTCCAGCTGGGCCCGCAGGGCGAGGCGCTCGATGCGTTCGGCGCGGTACTTGCCGTGTTCGGCGGCCGACCGCCACATGGAGAGGATCACGAACTCATGGCCCGGCGCCTCGCCGAACAGCCCGCGCACCATCCCCGGAGAGCCGGCCATCGCCGGGTTCCAGACCTTCTCCTGCATGAGGGTGAAGTGCTCGGCGCGTTCCTCGTGGACACGGCAGTGCGCCACCCGCACCACATCGGCGTCGGTGAAGCGGGGCTCGAAACCGGTCTTCACGTCGAAGCGGTGGTCGAAGAGCTTGACCTGCAGGTCCTTGAACGTGCCGGACTGCGACGCGGCGAGCCGGTCGTGGGAGCGTGCCATGAAGGAGTCGTAGAAGGCGCGGCTCTCCCAGAACGAGAAGATGTGCGCCACGCCGGGCCGAGCCCGGCTCCAACCCCCACCCTGTCCCCGGAAACCCGGCTCCCCCGGAAGCCCCGCCCACTTTCGCTGCCCCCGCTCGAACCCACGGCGGTCCACCACGGTGCAGCGAATCCACTTGACCAGCACGGCGCCATGGTAAGGCCACGGAACGTGGCGGCGGTCACTCTCCGGCCGGTTGCACCCGGGCGAGCGCCCCGGCGCGCGTGCGAGGATGGACAACTGGCCTGGACCGCCAGGCAGTTCGGCCCGCACGCACAGAAGGACGGGGAGGAGAGTTCTGTTGAACGGCCTCAACAAGGGCATCCGCAAGGTCGAGGTGTCGCTGAAGTGGGACCCGAGCCCCACCGGACAGCCGCCGACGGACCTCGACATCATCGCGGCGACCTACACCGCGGCCGATCCGAGTGGCGATCCCGCCTATGTCGTCCACTTCGACAGCCGCTCGCCCGACGGCACCATCACCCTGAACCGCGACAGCAAGAACGGTCAGGGCTTCGGCTGGGACGAGATGATGACGGTGGAGCTGAACCGCCTCGACGGCCGCTACGGGCGGGTCGTCATCGGTGTCGCCATACAGCAGGGATCCGGCACGAAGACCTTCGCCGGTGTCCGCAACCCCGGCCTGCGCATCCGCGAGGGCTACACAGTCCTCGCGGAGGACGACTTCGGCACCGTCCCCGGCTCCACCGCGGCGACCGTCGCCGTGTTCGTCCGCGACCCGTCCGGTGAGTGGACCTTCCACCCGGGCATCACCGGATACGACGAGGACCCGGCGGCCTTCGCCCGCGTCATGGGCCGTCCGCCCCGGTCCTGACCCACGGCCCCTTCCGTAGGGGTGCGAACACGCCGAGGGCGGTGGAGCCGGACTTCGACTCCACCGCCCTGACGTGCCGGTTCGCGCCCGGAGGCGCTCAGATCAGCTGCAGCCGCTCGTCGAGCCGCAGCCCTCGCAGATGTAGCAGGAGCCGGCGCGCTGCATCTTCGTACCGCAGGAGAAGCACAGCGGGGCGTCGGCCTGGATGCCCAGCTGCATCTCCACCAGCTCGGCGCTGGTGTGGGCCTGCTTCGGGGCGGGCTTGGCGCCCTCCTCGTCGGCCTTCGGAGCGGAGACTGCCTTCAGGGACTGTCGCGGCGCCGACTGGGACAGACCCTCGACGTCCACCTCCACGTCGTCCAGGATCGGCTCGTACGAACCGGTCTCCAGGTGACGCTGACGCTCGTCGGCGGAGTGGATCCCGAGTGCGGAGCGCGTCTCGAAGGGCAGGAAGTCCAGCGCCAGGCGGCGGAAGATGTAGTCGACGATCGACGCCGCCATCCGCACGTCCGGGTCGTCCGTCATACCGGCCGGCTCGAAGCGCATGTTGGTGAACTTCGAGACGTACGTCTCCAGCGGCACGCCGTACTGCAGACCGACCGAGACGGCGATCGAGAAGGCGTCCATCATGCCCGCGAGGGTCGAGCCCTGCTTGGACATCTTCAGGAAGACCTCGCCCAGGCCGTCGTCCGGGTAGGAGTTGGCGATCATGTAGCCCTCGGCACCGCCGACGGTGAAGGACGTGGTGATGCCGGGGCGGCCCTTCGGGAGACGCTTGCGAACCGGGCGGTACTCGACGACCTTCTCGACCGTGGCCCGGATCGTCTCCTCGGCCTTCTCGGTGATCTCGGCCTTCTCCGACTCCTTGGTCTTGGCGGAGAGCGGCTGGCCGACCTTGCAGTTGTCGCGGTAGATCGCGAGCGCCTTGACGCCCAGCTTCCAGGCCTCGAAGTAGATCTCCTCGACCTCCTCGACGGTCGCCGTCTCCGGCATGTTGACCGTCTTGGAGATGGCGCCGGAGATCCACGGCTGGATCGCGGCCATCATGCGGACGTGGCCCATCGGGGAGATGGCGCGCTCGCCCATGGCGCAGTCGAAGACCTCGTAGTGCTCCTGCTTGAGGCCCGGGGCGTCGATCACATTGCCGTGGTCGGCGATGTGGGCGACGATCGCCTCGATCTGCTCCTCCTGGTAGCCCAGGCGGCGCAGGGCCTGCGGGACCGTGCCGTTGACGATCTGCATCGAGCCGCCGCCGACCAGCTTCTTGAACTTGACCAGCGCCAGGTCCGGCTCGACACCGGTGGTGTCGCAGGACATGGCCAGCCCGATCGTGCCGGTGGGCGCGAGCACGGAGGCCTGCGAGTTGCGGAAGCCGTTCTTCTCACCGAGGCGCAGGACGTCCTGCCATGCCTCGGTGGCGGCGGCCCAGACCGGGCTGTCCAGGTCGTCCATGCGCACGGCCGTGCCGTTGGCGTCGGAGTGCTGCTTCATGACGCGGTTGTGGGCGTCGGCGTTCCGGGCGTAGCCGTCGTACGGGCCGACGACCGCGGCGAGTTCCGCCGAACGCTTGTACGCGGTGCCGGTCATCAGGGAGGTGATGGCGCCGGCGAGGGCGCGGCCGCCTTCGGAGTCGTACGCGTGACCCGTCGCCATGAGCAGGGCGCCGAGGTTGGCGTAACCGATGCCGAGCTGACGGAAGGCGCGGGTGTTCTCGCCGATCTTCTGGGTCGGGAAGTCGGCGAAGCAGATGGAGATGTCCATCGCGGTGATGACGAGCTCGACGACCTTGGCGAAGCGCTCGACCTCGAAGGACTGGCGGCCGAGGCCGTCGTCCTTGAGGAACTTCATCAGGTTCAGCGAGGCGAGGTTGCAGGACGTGTTGTCCAGGTGCATGTACTCGCTGCACGGGTTGGACGCGGTGATGCGGCCGGACTCGGGGCAGGTGTGCCAGTTGTTGATCACACCGTCGTACTGGATGCCCGGGTCGGCACAGGCCCACGCGGCCTCGGCCAGCTTGCGGAACAGCGCCTTGGCGTCGACCTTCTCGATGACCTCGCCGGTCATACGGGCGCGCAGGCCGAACTCGGTGCCGTTCTCCACGGCCGTCATGAACTCGTCGTTCACGCGGACCGAGTTGTTGGCGTTCTGGTACTGGACGGACGTGATGTCGTCGCCGCCCAGGTCCATGTCGAAGCCCGCGTCGCGCAGGGCGCGGATCTTCTCCTCTTCCTTCACCTTGGTGGCGATGAAGTCCTCGACATCCGGGTGGTCCACGTCGAGGACGACCATCTTGGCCGCGCGGCGGGTGGCGCCGCCCGACTTGATCGTTCCGGCGGAGGCGTCGGCGCCCCGCATGAAGGAGACCGGACCGGAGGCGTTGCCGCCGGAGGAGAGCAGCTCCTTGGAGGAGCGGATGCGGGAGAGGTTCAGGCCGGCGCCGGAGCCGCCCTTGAAGATCATGCCCTCTTCCTTGTACCAGTCGAGGATCGACTCCATGGAGTCGTCGACGGACAGGATGAAGCAGGCGGAGACCTGCTGAGGCTGCGGGGTGCCCACGTTGAACCAGACGGGGCTGTTGAAGCTGAAGACCTGGTGCAGGAGGGCGTACGCCAGTTCGTGCTCGAAGATCTCGGCGTCGGCGGGCGAGGCGAAGTACCTGTTGTCCTCACCGGCCTTCGTGTAGGTCTTCACGATGCGGTCGATCAGCTGCTTCAGGCCGGTCTCGCGCTGCGGGGTGCCCACGGCACCGCGGAAGTACTTGCTGGTGACGATGTTGACCGCGTTCACCGACCAGAAGTCGGGGAACTCGACGCCACGCTGCTCGAAGTTGACCGAGCCGTCGCGCCAGTTGGTCATGACGACGTCACGCCGCTCCCAGATCACCTCGTCGTACGGGTGCACGCCGGGAGTGGTGTGGATGCGCTCGATACGCAGGCCCTTGCTCGCCTTGGTGCCCTTGGCGCGGGAACTCCGTGCCGGACCGCTCGCCGTCTCTGTCATGCCGCCTCCCTGTACGGGCGTAAACGCCCTGAAGTGTCACGTTGTTCCCGTGACACGGTGTTCTGTCTTGTGTCGCGACCCGGCTGGACAGCCGTTCACGACAGGCCTGGATCGCCGCCGATCGTCCGGACCCTCGGTCCGGCGGTGCGGCCCGCCGTCAGTCGGCGGCGTGGGCGGGCACGGGGACCTGCGCAGCCCCTCCGGACCCGCGGTCGCTCCTCGGGCACTCCTCGGCCGCGTTCTCGACGTCCTCGTCGTCCGCGCCGGGGTGCCTGTGCTGCTCGTTCCTGAGTTCCCCGATGGCGGCCTCGAAGTCCTCCAGCGAGTCGAACGCCCGGTAGACCGAGGCGAACCGCAAGTAGGCGACGAGGTCCAGCTCCTGCAACGGGCCGAGTATGGCCAGCCCCACGTCATGGGTGGTCAGTTCGGCGCTCCCGGTCGCCCGCACCGCCTCCTCGACCCGCTGCCCCAGCTGGGCGAGCGCGTCCTCGGTGACGGGCCTCCCCTGGCACGCCTTGCGAACGCCGTTGATGACCTTCGTGCGACTGAAGGGCTCGGTCACGCCGGACCGCTTGACCACCATCAGCGAACACGTCTCCACCGTCGTGAAACGGCGGGAGCAGTCGGGACACTGACGGCGCCTGCGGATCGACGTGCCGTCGTCCGTCGTACGACTGTCGACGACACGGCTGTCGGGGTGCCTGCAGAAGGGACAGTGCATAACTCCAACCCTCCTCACAGCACGACTCGATAGCCCCCACACGCCTCTTGGGCCCCGCGGAAGCAGACCCAGCATAGGGGATGACCAAGAGCCCTAGGACCCGGGGGACCACAACTTCTGGGCTGTTGCGGCAATCCAAGCACTACATGTAGGGCTAGGCACGTAAATCCACCTACGACGCGCGTGTCGCCCGCACAGGGGCGGGACGCCGCACGGAGGCTCCGTCGCGGAGCGCAGCCGCACGGTCGCGGAGCGGACGGGGCGGCGGCGGTAGGCCGGAGAAGAAGGGGTCGGTACTCGGCCGGTGGACCACCGGGTGGCAGACTGGGCCACGCGGCGACAGCGGCCCACAAGGCCCGTCGCCCCGGCGGTGAAGAGTACAGCAATCAGTGCTTTTGTCCGCTCCAGCCGCAGGCCCTACACCCCCAAAGATGGCCACGTCAGGTAATCCACGGTTTTTCACTCGAACGTGTGTTTGGCGCAACCTTTCGAAAGCAACTACCGTTGTGCTGCACGGGAGACCATCGAGAGGGGCCGACGTGACCACCACCGCTGACAGTGCCACCATCACTGCCCAGGACCGCTCCCAGAGCCGACTCGAGCCGGTGCATGCGATGAACGAATCCACGAACCATGAAGGGCCCAAGCGAGCCCTGCCCGGCCGACCTCCAGGCATCAGGGCGGACAGCTCCGGGCTCACCGATCGGCAGCGCCGGGTCATCGAGGTGATCAGGGACTCGGTGCAGCGGCGTGGATACCCGCCGTCGATGCGCGAGATCGGCCAGGCGGTCGGCCTGTCCAGCACGTCCTCCGTGGCACACCAGCTGATGGCGCTGGAGCGCAAGGGCTTCCTGCGGCGCGACCCGCACCGCCCGCGTGCGTACGAGGTCCGCGGCTCCGACCAGGCCTCGGCCCAGCCGACGGACACCGCGGGCAAGCCGGCCGCCTCGTACGTGCCGCTCGTGGGCCGGATCGCCGCCGGTGGCCCGATCCTCGCCGAGGAGTCCGTCGAGGACGTGTTCCCGCTGCCCCGCCAGCTGGTGGGTGACGGCGAGCTCTTCGTCCTCAAGGTCGTGGGCGACTCCATGATCGAGGCCGCCATCTGTGACGGGGACTGGGTGACGGTCCGCCGTCAGCCCGTCGCCGAGAACGGCGACATCGTGGCCGCCATGCTGGACGGCGAGGCCACGGTCAAGCGCTTCAAGCGCGAGGACGGCCACGTCTGGCTGCTCCCGCACAACGCCGCCTACGAGCCCATCCCGGGTGACGACGCGACCATCCTCGGCAAGGTGGTGGCCGTTCTGCGCCGCGTCTGACCCACCGCGGCGGACGGCCCGTGCCCGTCCCCGCCCCTGATCCGGGCCCCGGAATCCACTGCGCCGGTTCCGGGGTCCTGGGCTGTCCAGGACCCGCCGAGAGCATGCATGCTGCGGGCCCGACACCGTGCGCGGAACGGCCGGCGGCCCGACCCGATGGTTCGGGTCGGGCCGCCGGCCGTTGGTCACGCTTCCGCCGTCTCGGCTTCCGCCTCTTCTGCCCTGTCTTCCGCCTTGTCTTCCGCCTTGTCTTCCGCCTTGTCCTTCGCCGCGCTGTCGATCGCGGCGAGCGACCTGCGGACCTGGTTGCGGTCCGTCGTGTACCAGAAGTCGGGCAGGGATGCCTTCAGATAGCTGCCGTACCGCGCGGTCGCCAGCCGCTGATCCAGGACGGCGACCACACCACGGTCGCCTTGCGCCCGTACGAGGCGGCCGGCGCCCTGGGCCATCAGCAGGGCCGCGTGGGTGGCGGCGACGGCCATGAAGCCATTGCCGCCCGCCTCCTCGACGGCCTTCTGCCGGGCGCTCATCAGAGGATCGTCGGGGCGCGGGAACGGGATCTTGTCCATGACGACCAGCTGGCAGCTGGGGCCGGGCACGTCCACGCCCTGCCAGAGCGACAGCGTGCCGAAGAGGCAGGTTCTCGGGTCGGCCGCGAAGCCCTTGATCAGCTCGCCGAGGGTCTCCTCACCCTGGAGCAGGATCGGGTACTCCGGGATCCGGACCCGCAGCTCCTCCGCGGCCAGCTGGGCGGCCCGCATCGACGAGAACAGACCGAGGGTCCGACCGCCCGCCGCCTGGATCAGCTCCGTCAGCTCGTCCAGCATGTCCGCCCGGTCGCCGTCCCGCGCGGGCCGCGACAGATGCTTGGCGACGTAGAGAATGCCCTGCCGCGGGTAGTCGAACGGCGATCCGACGTCCACGCCCTTCCACTGCGGGAGGTCGTCCCCTTCGGTGCCCTCCGGCGCCAGCCCCAGGGACGCGCCCACGCCGTTGAAGTCGCCGCCCAGCTTGAGCGTGGCCGAGGTCAGGGTGACCGACCGGTCCGCGAAGAGCTTCTCCCGCAGAAGTCCCGACACGGACATCGGGGCGACACGCAGGGACGCGCCGAACCGGTCATGGCGTTCGTACCAGACGACGTCCCACTCGGAGCCGTTGCTGATCCGCTCCGCCACGTCGTGCACACTCTCCACGGCCGCCAGCGCCTGCTTGCGCACGGCGTCCTCGTCCTGGACAGACTTGTCCCGCGTGCTGCCGATCGCCGAGATCACCGTACGGGCGGCGTCCCGCAGCGCCATCAGCACGTAGGCGAGATCCTCGGGGACCTCCTCCAGACGGCCCGGCAGGGCCAGCTCCATGACCCGCTCGAACCCCTCGGCAGCGGTCAGGAGCTGGTCGGCGGCCTTCTCGTTCACCAGCTTCGCCGCCCGCTTCACCGCGCGGTTGACCTGGCCCGGCGTGAGCTCGCCGGTCGCCACACCCGTCACGCGCGACACGAGTTCATGCGCCTCGTCCACGATCAGCACCTCGTGCTGCGGAAGCACCGGCGCGCCCTCGATGGCGTCGATCGCGAGCAGCGCGTGGTTGGTGACGACCACTTCGGCGAGCTTGGCCCGCTCCCGGGCCATCTCGGCGAAGCACTCGGCGCCGTACGCGCACTTCGATGCGCCCAGGCACTCCCGGGACGACACCGAGATCTGTGACCATGCCCGGTCGGAGACACCCGGGGTGAGGTCGTCCCGATCGCCCGTCTCGGTCTCCTGGGACCAGTCCCGCAGCCGCAGCAGGTCCTGGCCCAGCTTGCTGGAGGGCGCGGCCGCCTCGAACTGGTCGAAGAGGCCCTCCTCCTCGTCCTGCGGCACGCCTTCGTGCAGGCGGTGCAGGCAGAGGTAGTTCGACCGACCCTTGAGCATGGCGAACTCGGGGCGGCGGCGCAGCAGCGGATGCAGCGCGTCGACCGTTCTCGGCAGGTCCCGCTCCACGAGCTGGCGCTGCAGGGCCAAGGTCGCCGTCGCGACGACGACGCGCTCCCCCTGGGCGAGCGCGGGCACCAGGTAGCCGAGCGACTTTCCGGTGCCGGTGCCCGCCTGGACCAGCAGATGGGAGCCGTCGTCGATCGCCTCCGCGACGGCTTCGGCCATGGTCACCTGGCCGGGGCGCTCCGTACCGCCGACGGCGGCGACGGCGGCGTGCAGGAGTTCGTGGAGTGAGGGCTTCGTCATAGCGCGACCACCCTACGGGTCACCACTGACAAACGGGTTATCAAGGCGGAGTCACGGGGCGTGAGGGGCGGATTCAAGGGCGTTTCTCTTCGTCTTCTCTTCGTCGGAGCGGGCGGATTCCCCGGGGGCCGGAAATCGCGTCGGCGCGAACCGGGAACCGATCCGGCGCGGGCGGTGTACCAAAAATGACGGCACCGCAGCGGATCCACGTCGGACCCGGGTCGGATCCACGACGGACCGTCGGATCTACATCAAGTCGCGCAGGAGTCGGTCTCTGATCATGAGGGCGGCCCGCTTGTCGGGCAGGTCGGCCTCCGCGGAGAACCGGAATCCCGCGCTCAGGAACGCGGAGACGGAGGGAAAGTTGCGAAGGTCGGGTTCCGCCACGACGCGGGCACAGGAAGGTCTTCTGTCGAGGATGAGATCGGCGACGGAGCGGAGCAGGATGGCGCCGAGACCGCGCCCCCGCTCGGCCACGGGGCCGATGAGGAGATGGACTCCCGTGTCGTGCGGACGGGCGGGGTAGTGGCGGGCGAGGGGGTCGAGGTCCGCCCGGTAGATCTCCCAGTAGCTCATCGGGGTGCCGTCCAGCACGCCGAGGCAGGGCACGCTGCGGCCGTCCCCGGCGAGCTGGGTCCGCAGGTGGTCCGCGGTCACGTCCTCGGGTCCGGCCAGCTTCCAGTAGGAGGCCACGGTCGAGTCGTTCATCCAGTGGGAGATCAGCGGTAGCTCCCGTTCGAGGCGAACGGGGACGAGGTGCAGAGTGCCCGCCGGGGTGACGACCGGCCCCCAGTCGGCGAGGTGGTCGAGCAGTTCGCCCTTGGCCGGCGAGCTTTGCTGGCCCGCCTCGGTCTCCCCGACGCGTGCGTCGCCGTCCTCGGACAGCAGTGCCAGGAAGTCGTCGGTCAGGCGCAGTTCCAGCGTGTCCTCATTGCACGTCGGGGTCGAGGCGGGGCCGGTGTGCATGCTCGCTCCGGTGCTCGCGTGGGTGCTCGCGTCTGTGGGAGCCACGGCGACGTTCCTCTCAGGAGATCGGGTGGGTCATGTTCCTCGGGGCTGAAGGGAGGCGCATCGACGCGGACGAGCGGGCCGTGCGGCGGCCGGGCCGGTCAGCGGTGGAGGGGGTTGGTGATCGTGACGTAGACGGACTGGGTGTCGACGGGGCCCACGAGTTCGTCCAGGCCGTGGAGACGGGTCAGGAGGTTTGCCTTGCAGCGCAGGACAGGTGAGTCGAGCAGCCGGGCCGGCAGGCTGGTGTTCAACCGGGCAGGGCCGGTGGCGATGTGCGTGAGGAAGCGGCGGAAGGCAGCCAGCAGGAGTCGCTCGTCGCCGAGGCCCTGCGAGCCGAACGCACCGATCAGGCCGAGCACGTTGTTGATACCGAGGTAGTACGCGAAGCGTTCGTCTGCGACCTCGTCGGAGACGAAGGTGTCACTGCGCTCGCCGATGCCGGGCAGTCGGGCTGCGAGATCCGCGCGGCGGGACTCACGGAAGTAGTAGCCCTGGTTGTCCCGGTACCGGCCCCCGACGGGCCAGCCGTCGGGGTCAAGGAGGACGAGCGTGTTCTGCTGGTGCGCTTCGAGGGCGATCCCGGCCTCGCTGTCCAGCCACAGCACGGGCCGCACGACCTGCTCCAGATAGCGCAGGAACCACTCGACGGCGACGGCTCCTCGGGGACGGCCGGTGCGCACGGTGAGACGGGTGAGGACGTCGGCGAGTCGTGACCGCATGAGGAGGTGTACATCAGCAGGGGCGTCGACTCCGTGGTGGACGACGCCGTCGGCGGGCCGCGTCGGATGAGCCGAGGCGTACGGCCTCGGTGAGACGAGTCCCGCGACGCAGGACACGTCGTCCGCCGCGCCGAAGGGGTTGTGCCGGACGATCACGTCCAGACCGGGCAGGGGGCCGCCCTCGGGTGTGGTGACCCCCAGCCACGCCGGGTCGCGAACGATGTCGAAGCAGGGGTGGGCCGCCTGCCACTGGGCGGTCAGGCCGGAGCGGAGCAGGCGGTGGACCTCGACACCGCGGTGGAGTTCCTTGCGGAGGTTCTCGCGACGGGAGTTGGTGATGCACAGGCCCAGCGAGAGCTTCAGCATCGCGGGGGTGTCGGTCCGGTGAACGGTACGCAGGGAGGAGGTTGGATGCCACGGGTCACCGTGCGGACCCAGGTCCCTGATCAGGCCGGCGTCGAACAGCGCGGCGACGGCCGTACGGCGTCGGACTTCACGGAGTTGCCAGGGATGCACGGGCAGGGCGCCGTGGCCCTCCGGCAACGGCAGTCCCGGACCGGCCAGCCGGGCGGTCAGCTGGTCGGCGGGGACGACACGACCGCGCTCGGTCCAGGCCGAGTCGGCGGACAGGACGGAGGGAGCGACCGCCAGCCAGTTCAGCGGAAAGGAGCCGCGCGACTCCGGTGAGTAGAGCCGGGCCTCGATCTCCGAGAGACCGTCCCGGCTCTTGGGGGTGGGGTGCAGGGGGTGACCGAGGAGGAGCCCCTGCTCGGCGGCACGGAACCGGTCCGGACCGTCGGCGGGCGCGGCCCGACGCTCGGCGAGGAACATGGCCACGCGGCGGGCGGAGTCGGCGACCCGTCCGATCAGATCGCAGGGGTCGGTCTGATCGAGCGTGTCGGGGTGGTCGAGCGGCTCGGGGTGGTCCGGTGCGCTCGTGGTGAGGGGCGTGGGGGCGTGCGTTGCGGTGGGCCGCGGCGCCTGGGTGCCCGTCAGGCGTGAACCTCGCGTGGTCGGTCCACCCACCAGCAGGGCCGCCACCGCGGCCGCGTCGAGAGGCGGTGTGTTCTCGGGGGTGCCGGCAAGGTACGGCGGGCCGAAGCGGTGCCAGCCGGTGAGGGACCAGTAGTGCACCGGGACATGGAGTGCTGTGCCCGAAGTGGGGAGGGGGATGTGGAGGGTGCCGTCGTGGGGGCAGGTGAGGTTGTGTTCGCGAACCCAGCAGCGCAACAGGTTCTCGGTCGCCGCCGCCTGGGCCGCGGTGTGCGGGTCGGGGTGGTGCAGGGGGTCGGTGGACGGGGCGTGCGGCGGCTCGACGATCCGGATCCTGTCGGCGTGGCCAAGGGCCGGCTGGTGGTGCTCTTGGCCTGGCTCGGCAGGTGGCTGAGCGGGTGCGGCTTGGCGAGGGACCGGCAGGACCTGACCGGGCGATGGCTCGGTGTCACGGGACTCCGCCGCAGGCCGCATGGGCCTCTGTACGACCGAGACGGCCCCTCTCTCGGACCGGCCGGGCGTCGGGGTGGCCGGGCCGCGCCCAGGGGCCGCCGGGTCGGAGGCGAGGGCATGAGAGTCGGGGCCGATGGCGGTCGAGCCGGAGGCCGGGGCGGGAGAGCCCGGGGCCAGGGTGGTCGGGCCGGAGGCCAGGAGCGCGCGCTCCGGGACAGGGGTGGCGGGCACGCCGGAACGCGGCGCAACCCGATCGAACCGCGGCCCGAGTTGGCCGACCCTCATGTCCCTGTGGGCAGGCGATGGCTCGGCGTCGGGTCGGCTCGGGGACAGGGAGGCGCATGCCTTCGTGTCGTGATCGTGAGTGTGGGCCTCGGGGTCGGGCTGCGGCTTCAAGGCGGTTCCTGGGGTTGCTCGTGCGGAGGGCAGTCGCGGGGTGCCCGCGGTCCGGCGTGGCCGGGGCAAGTGCGGGGGCTGTGGGGCTGTGAGTTGTGGAGCTGCGGAAGGGGGCGGGGTGTCGGTGCTTCGAGGACATGTCCGGCTCGGTCGTGGGCTGGTGGCCGGATGGGTCGGTGCCCGGGGTGCGTGGCTGGTCCGGGGACGGGGTGGAGGCCGCGCCGGGCGGTATGGCGGGTCGGCTCGCTGCTCAGCCGCCGGGCGGGTCTCCCGGGCCTCCGGCACGCTCGGGCACCGGCCGCACCGAATGGCGCTCGTCGGCGGTGGCGGCCACCGAGGCGATCGCGTCCGTCAGGCGGTCGAGTACGGCCTCCGCCTGCTCGTCGGTGATCGTGAGGGGTGGGAGGAGGCGGACGACGCCGGCCTGGCCGCCACTCAGATCGACGATCAGGCCGCGACGGAGGCATGCACGCTGGACGGCGGTGGCCAGGCTGGGGGCGGGCGGGGGCGGACCCGTGCCCTCGGGAGGAGAGCACACTCCGGGGATGACCATCTCGATACCGAGCATCAGCCCACGGCCGCGCACATCACCGACACAGGCGAAATGATCCGCGAGGCCCCGGAGTTGCGTGAGCATTCGGGTGCCCAGCAGCTCGGCACGTGCGGCGAGGCCGTTCTCACGGACGTGGGCGAGGGTGGCGGTACCGGCGGCCATGGCCAGCTGGTTGCCACGGAAGGTGTCCGCGGGGGCGCCCGGTTGCCAGACGTCGAGGTCGTCGCGGTGGACCACGACGGAGAGCGGGAGGCTGCCGCCGATGGCTTTGGACAGGACCATCACGTCGGGGACGATGCCGCTGTGTTCGACGGCCCAGAACCGGCCGGTGCGGCCCACTCCCGTCTGGACCTCGTCGGCGATCAGCGGGATCGAGCGGGCCGCGGTGATCTCGCGCATGCGGCGGAACCAGCCGTCCGGGGCGGGAACGACTCCTCCCTCGCCCTGGACCGGTTCGAGGATCATGCCCGCCGGCCGGGGTACGCCGTGCCTGACGTCGTCGAGGACCGACTCGGTCGCGCGGGCGGCGAGTTCGGCGCCGCGTTCGCCGCCCGTGCCGAAGGGACAGCGGTAGTCCTGCGGGTAGGGCAGACGTGTCAGCCGCGCGCCCTGGGAGCCTCCGGCCACGTCCAGTGCCCCGGTGGTCGTGCCGTGGCAGGCGCCGGTGAAGGCGAGCATCCCTGTGCGTCCGGTCGCCGCACGGACCAGGGCGCAGGCCGCCTCGACCGCGTCCGTGGCGGCGGGTCCGCAGAACTGGACGCGTGCGCGGTCCGCGAGCCCTGGGGGAAGGGTGCGGAACAGTTCGGTGACGAAGGCGTCCTTCACCGGAGTGGCCAGGTCGAGGACCTGAAGGGGAGCGCCCGAGTCGAGCACCTTCCGGATGGCTTCGAGGACGACCGGATGGTTGTGGCCGAGGGCGAGGGTGCCGGCGCCGGACAGACAGTCGAGGTAGCGGCGGCCGTCGGCGCCTTCGATGGTCAGCCCTCGTGCGCGGACGGGCACGAGGGGCAGGGTGTGCGCATAGGTGCGCGCCGCCGGCTCGCGGGCTGCCTGCCGCCGCAGGATCCTCTCGTGCGCCCGGGCCGGTCCGTCGTCTTCCCGTCGTGTGCGGGCCCGTTCGTCCTCGTGTCCCGAACGTGTTCGCCCGGGCTCGTGGCCCGTCGGCGTCACAGCAGACTCGGTCACCGCCACGACTGCACTTCCTCCCGCTGTCCGAAGGCGAGTTGGCAGGGGTCACCGAGCACCGGCGGGTCCCCGCACCTTCCAACGACGGGACTCGCACGGGGAAGCGGGTGGGACGAAGATCCTTGCCGTGACGGAACCGTTGCCCTTCCCTCGGATGTCCCTCACAACGACCGCATAGGGTGTGGTGCCGTTCCGAAGGACGCGGATCGGCGAATCCGTGGCAGGCCGCGCAGACGGCTGCCGGGTACGTCTCCCGAGTACGGCGACCGTGCCGGACGGCCACGGTCGAGGCAGACGACCGCGTACGAAGAAACTGAGGTACGGAGCCGCGCGATGCCGTGTCGGTTACGTACAAGGAGGCGGTGGGCGCGCGGGGGACCGTGCGTGACCCGCCTCGGCAGCACAGAGTTCTCAACCGCCCCAGGGGAGTTCAGACCATGCGACCCATACGACCGCTCTTCGCCGCCCGTCGTGGGAGGAGCACGCGCCGCAGAACCTCCCCGGTGGTGGCCGCGGTCGGCCTTGCCACGGTTCTGTCGTTGACCGCCACCGCCTGCGGCTCGGGCGACACCACGGCGAACGCCGACGCGTCGGCGTCCGCTCAGGACAGCGGCAGCCCGGGCGACGGTAAGATCCGTATTCCGGACGACATCAAGGACAAGCTGAAGGAACACGGGATCGACCTCGACAAGTGGCGGGGCGGTGCCTGGAAGAACTGGGACAAGGACGACTGGCTGCGCGAGGCCGAGGACTACGTCAACCCGGTCATCAAGGACCTGTGGGACCCGGACCGGATGCGGGACGCCGAGGAGCCGGAGAAGGAGGTCGACGAGAGCGACCTCACCGGTGACCAGGGCGTGACCGACCCGACCCCGCGGGCCGTCGACGCCACGGCGGTGTCGGCGAGGTACCACGCGAACGTGCCCGTGGCGGGCAAGGTGTTCTTCGACGCGCCCGAGGGCACCATGGTCTGCTCCGCGACCGTGGTGCAGGACCCGGCCAACCCGGGGAAGTCCAACATGGTGTGGACGGCCGGCCACTGCGTGCACGCCGGCAAGGCGGGCGGCTGGTACCGCAACATCGCCTTCGTACCCTCGTACAACGACAGTGGCAGGTCGGCGTCGGACCTGAAGACCGCCACCAAGGAAGAGGTCGCTCCGTACGGCGTCTGGTGGGGCGACTGGGCACAGACCTCGGACCAGTGGATCGAGCAGGGCGGCCAGACCGGCGGTGACGGAGCGCCGTACGACTTCGCGGTGATCCATGTGACGCCGGAGGGGGGCAGCGGGGGCAAGTCGCTGGAGGAGACGGTCGGTTCGGCGCTGCCGGTGGACTTCGACGCGCCCGCCGTGCCGCAGGTGAAGAGCATCACGGCGACGGGCTACCCGGCCGGAGCTCCGTACGACGGCGAGACGATGTACCAGTGCCAGGACAAGCCCGGACGGTTCTCGCTCGTCGCGTCCGACCCGACGATGTACCGCATCGGCTGCTCCATGACCGGCGGCTCGTCCGGCGGTGGCTGGGTGGCGACCGGTTCGGACGGTCGGCCCGCGCTGGTGTCCAACACCTCCATCGGCCCGGCGAGCGCCGGCTGGCTCGCGGGCCCGCGGTTGGGCAAGGAGGCCGAGGGCGTGTACCAGGCGGTGAGCGACAAGTTCGCGCAGTGACGCCGGCCGGGCGCTGACGACGGCGGAGGGCGCGTGGGATCGACAGACCACGCGCCCTCTGCCGTCCCCCTGGGGGCTTGACGCGCGGCTGCGTGTGTCGTACGACCACGACACACGCATGCCGGAGGCCCGCTCCCTCGGTGGAGGGGACGGGCCTCTGGGTGTGCACGCGTGCGGGTGACCCGGGGGTTCCCGCGCTGCCGTCAGGTCCCGGGCCGTGGGACCGTCAGACCGTCGCCGCCGGAACGTACGGCGCCAGGTCGGCCGCCAGCTCCTCGTGGACCCGGGCCTTGAGCAGGGTGCCCTCCGGGGTGTGCTCCTCGGAGATCACCTCGCCCTCGGTGTGGGTGCGGGCGACGAGCTTGCCGTGCGTGTACGGCACGAGTGCCTCGATCTCGACCGAGGGGCGCGGCAGCTCGTTGTCGATCAGGGCGAGCAGTTCCTGGATGCCCTGGCCGGAACGGGCGGAGACCGCGATGGAGCGCTTCTCGACCCGCAGCAGCCGCTGCAGTGTCAGCGGATCGGCCGCGTCCGCCTTGTTGATCACCACGATCTCGGGGACCTTGGTCGCGCCCACGTCACGGATGACCTCGCGCACGGCGGCCAGCTGCTCCTCCGGGGCGGGGTGCGAGCCGTCGACCACGTGCAGGATCAGGTCGGCGTCGCCGACCTCCTCCATCGTGGAGCGGAACGCCTCGACGAGGTGGTGCGGCAGGTGACGGACGAAGCCGACGGTGTCCGCCAGCGTGTACAGCCGACCGCTCGGTGTCTCGGCCCGGCGCACGGTCGGGTCGAGGGTCGCGAACAGCGCGTTCTCCACCAGGACGCCCGCGCCCGTGAGGCGGTTGAGCAGGGAGGACTTGCCGGCGTTGGTGTAGCCGGCGATGGCGACCGAGGGCACCTTGTTCCGGCGGCGCTCCTGGCGCTTGATCTCGCGGCCGGTCTTCATCTCCGCGATCTCCCGGCGCATCTTCGCCATCTTCTCGCGGATCCGCCGCCGGTCCGTCTCGATCTTCGTCTCACCGGGACCACGGGTGGCGAGGCCGCCGCCCTTGCCGCCGCCCATCTGACGGGACAGCGACTGACCCCAGCCGCGGAGCCTCGGCAGCATGTACTGCATCTGCGCGAGCGCGACCTGTGCCTTGCCCTCGCGGGACTTGGCGTGCTGGGCGAAGATGTCGAGGATCAAGGCCGTACGGTCGATGACCTTGACCTTGACGACGTCTTCGAGATGGATGAGCTGGCCGGGGCTCAGCTCACCGTCGCAGATGACGGTGTCCGCGCCCGATTCGAGGACGACGTCCCGCAGCTCGTTGGCCTTGCCGGAGCCGATGTAGGTGGCCGCGTCCGGCTTGTCGCGACGCTGGATCACGCCGTCGAGCACGAGCGCGCCCGCGGTCTCCGCGAGGGCGGCCAGCTCCGCCAGCGAGTTCTCCGCGTCCCGCACGGTTCCCGTGGTCCAGACACCGACGAGTACGACGCGCTCCAGGCGGAGCTGTCGGTACTCGACCTCGGTGACGTCCTCGAGTTCGGTGGAGAGGCCCGCGACGCGGCGCAGAGCCGCGCGGTCGGAGCGGTCGAACTGGTCGCCGTCCCGCTCTCCGTCGATCTCGAAGCTCCAGGCGACGTCCTCTTCCATCAGGGCATCGGCCCGAAGGTTCTCGGGGTTGTTCTGCGCGAAGGCGCTCTGTGCGGCCTGGGAAGGGGAAGAAGAGGAGGTCATTGGGTCCTTACGTCGATAGGGATACCGAAGGCGACGCATCACGGCACGAACCACGATCCGTCACTGGCGACAACGCCCGGGGCTTCCGGGAGATTCCCGTCGCCGACCCGATGATGGTCGCACGGCACGCCCCGTCTCGTCACCCGGGTTATTTCCCGTCCGCACCGGGGCCACACCCCGACGGAGCCGGCCACCGCCCGCCCCGTGCTCCCACCGCCGGCGCCCCTCCCGCCGCCCGCTACCGCTTGGCCGGTGCCGCCGCCGGGACCGGCTTCCAGTCGGGGTGCCCCGGCATGGGCGGCGTCCGCAGCTCGTACAGCCAGGCGTGGAAGAAGGCGCCCAGGTCACGGCCCGCGATGACGGACGCGAGGTCCCGGAAGTCGGAAGTCGAGGCGACACCGTCGCGGTGGACGGTGACCCAGGCCCGCTGCAGCCGGTCGAAGGCGGGCGCTCCGATCTCCTGGCGCAGGGCGTAGAGGAAGAGCGCGGCGCCGTCGTAGACGTTGGCGCGGAAGATGCCGATCTTCTGGCCGTCCTTGGGCGCCTTGGGTGCGGCGGGAGGTCCCCCGGCGGCGCGCCAGCGGTCGGAGGCGCCGTACGCGGCCTTCATCCGCGCCTCAAGGGTCCTGCCCGCGACCTCCTCGGCGTACAGGGCCTCGTACCAGGTGGCGTGTCCCTCGTTGAGCCACAGGTCGGACCAGGTGCGGGGGCTGACGCTGTTGCCGAACCACTGATGGGCCAGCTCGTGCACCATGATCGACTCGACGTACCACCGGGGGTACTCGGGGCGCACGAACAGCTCCCGCTCGAAGAGGGAGAGGGTCTGCGTCTCCAGCTCGAACCCGGTCTGCGCCTCGGCGATCAGCACGCCGTACGTCTCGAAGGGGTAGGGGCCGACCTTGTCCTCCATCCACTCGATCTGTGCCGGGGTCTTCGCGAGCCACGGTTCGAGCTTCTCGCGGTCCTTCGCGGGAACCACGTCACGCACCGGCAGACCGTGCGGTCCCATCCGGCGCACGACCGCGGAGCGGCCGATGGAGACCTGGGCCAGTTCGGTGGCCATGGGGTGCTGGGTGCGGTAGGTCCAGGTGGTGGTGCCGGCGGCGCGGTCCGTACGGGTGGCGAGGCCGTTGGAGACGGCCGTGTAGCCGTCGGGCACGGTGACGCGGACGGTGAACATGGCCTTGTCGGAGGGGTGGTCGTTGCAGGGGAAGACCACGTGCGCCGCGTCGGCCTGGTTGGCCATCGCGAGCCCGTCGGCGGTCTGCAGCCAGCCGCCCTCCACGCCCTGCGGGTACACGGGGTCGCTGGTGTGCCGCACGGTGATACGGGTCCGGCTGCCCTCGGACAGCGGCTCCCGGGGCGTGATCACCAGGTCCTCGCCCGCGCTCGTGAAGGCGGCGGGTTCCCCGTCGACGTCGACGGAGCCGACCTTTCCGTGCGAGAAGTCGAGATTGATCCGTTCCAGCCGGGAGGTCGTCCGGGCGTCGATCGTGGTGACGGCCGTGAGCGGCTCCCGGTTGCCGCCGGGGTAGCTGAGGGTGAGGTCGTACGACCGCACGTCGTACCCGGGGTTGCCGAGGTGCGGGAAGAGGCGGTCGCCGACGCCCAGGGGCACGGCGGGTGAGGGGGCGCTCGCGGCGATCAGGCAGACGGAGACGGCGGAGGCGAGCAGCGCGGCCTGGACGCGGCGGCTCCCGGAGCGTGGGGTGAGCGGCATGGACCACCGCTACCAGCGCGTCCGCGCCGCGCGTGGCCGACGCGCGGCGGGCCCACCCGAACGAGCGGCCGACGGTCCGCCCGGCCCCCTTCACCCTCGGGGGTCACACGGCGGCCGCCCGCTGACGTCGGCGGACGGCCGGCCCGGCTCACTCGGCGGCCACGGCCTGGTGCTGGGCGCGGCCCACGTCGTACACGCCGGGCACGTTCCGCATGGCCCGCATCAGCTCGGGGAGGTGGGCGGCGTCCGGGAGTTGCAGCGTGTAGGTGTGGTGCACGCGCTGCTGGGTCGGCGGCTCGACGGTGGCGGAGACGATGGCGACGCCCTCCAGGGCGATGGCCTCGGTGAGGTCGGCGAGCAGGTGGGGCCGCTGGAAGGACTCGGCGACGAGGGTGACCCGGAACTCGGTGGTGTCCCCCCAGCGCACCTCGATCTCGGGGCGCCCGAGGTTCTTCATGCGCGTGACGGCGGGACAGGCGACGCGGTGCACGGTCACCACTCCCCCGCGGACGGCGAAGCCGGTGACCTCGTCGGGCGGTACGGGCGTACAGCAGCCCGCGAGACGTACCGTCGCCCCGGGCCGGTCGACGACGACCGCGGCGCCGACGGAGTCGGAGGTGGCGGCGGGCTCGTCGATGGCCGGGCGCAGGGCCGGTGTGCCGTCCTTGCGCGCGCCGTCGCCCTCTTCGGGCCGCTCGTCGGCGGCGGGCGAGGGGTGGGTGGCGATCCAGCGCTGGATGGCGATGCGCGCGCCGGGTGTGTGGGCGTGCTCCAGCCACTCCCTGGAGGGCTCGGAGGCCGGGTCCTGGCCCATCAGGAGCTGGACGGTGTCGCCGTCCTTCAGGACGGTGCTCAGCCGCACCAGACGGCCGTTGACCCGGGCGCCGATGCAGGCGTGCGCGTCCTCGCCGTACTGCGCGTACGCCGCGTCGACGCAACTGGCGCCCTCGGGCAGCCCCAACGTGCCCCCGTCGGGCCGGAACACGGTGATCTCGCGGTCCTGGGCGAGGTCCTCGCGCAGGGTGGACCAGAACATGTCCGCGTCCGGCGCCGCCTCCTGCCAGTCGAGGAGCCGGGAGAGCCAGCCGGGGCGGGTGGGGTCGATGCGCTCACCCTCCCCGTCGGTCTGTTCCTCCGCGGGGGCGGCGTAGGGATTACCCAGCGCGATGACGCCGGCCTCGGCGACCTTGTGCATCTGGTGGGTGCGCACGAGGACTTCGGCGACCTGGCCGTCGCCGCGGGCGACGGCGGTGTGCAGCGACTGGTAGAGGTTGAACTTCGGTACGGCGATGAAGTCCTTGAACTCCGAGACCACGGGCGTCAGACAGGTGTGCAGTTCGCCGAGGACCGCGTAGCAGTCGGCGTCCTCGCCCACGAGGACCAGGAGCCTGCCGAAGTCGGAGCCGCGCAACTGACCGCGCTTTCGCGAGACCCGGTGCAGGGAGACGAAGTGGCGCGGCCTTATGAGGACTTCGGCCTGGATGCCCGCCTCGCGCAGGACTCCGCGCACCTCGTCGGCGATCTCCGCGAGCGGGTCGCTCGGGCGGGCCGCGTTCTCGGCGATGAGCTCGCGGGTGTGGGCGTACTCCTCGGGGTGGAGGATCGCGAAGACGAGGTCTTCCAGTTCGGTCTTGAGTGCCTGGACGCCGAGCCGTTCGGCGAGCGGGATGAGAACGTCCTTGGTGACCTTGGCGATGCGTTCCTGCTTCTCGGGGCGCATCACGCCGAGGGTGCGCATGTTGTGCAGCCGGTCGGCGAGTTTGATCGACATCACGCGGACGTCGTTGCCGGTGGCGACAAGCATCTTGCGGAAGGTCTCGGGCTCGGCGGCGGCCCCGTAGTCGACCTTCTCCAGCTTGGTGACGCCGTCGACGATGTACCGCACCTCCTCGCCGAACTCCTCGCGCACCTGATCGAGGGTCACATCCGTGTCCTCGACGGTGTCGTGGAGCAGCGAGGCCGTCAAGGTCGTGGTCTCCGCGCCCAGTTCGGCGAGGATGAGGGTCACGGCGAGCGGGTGCGTGATGTACGGCTCCCCGCTCTTGCGCATCTGACCGCGGTGCGAGGATTCGGCGAGGACGTACGCCCGGCGCAGCGGCTCCAGGTCGGCGTCGGGGTGGTGGGCGCGGTGGGCCTCGGCGACGTGGCTGATCGCGTCGGGCAACCGGTCGCGTGTCGTCGGACCCAGGAGTGCGGCGCGGCCCAGACGGCGCAGGTCGATACGAGGTCGGCCCTTCCTGCGGTGCGCTGGCGGCGGCGCAGGGGCGGGCGATACGGCGGGGTTCGTGGCCTCCGCGCTCATGGGCACCTCCGGCTGCGTGGACCGGCGGACGGGTGCCCCATGGCGTGCGGCGGCTCAGGGGATCGTGTCGTTCCCCCGTCCGTGCCGGTGCTTGATGCTACCGAGCCCATCACGCCCGTCCGACCGCCTCTCGCCGAGCGTGAAACGGATCACCCATTCGAGGGATGGTGCCGGGGCTTGCGGTTTCGGGCCGCCCCTCCTGGGGTGCGCCATGGATTCGCACCCCTGACCGCGCGGCAGGCTTGGATATGCACGGCGTCCATGGCCTGGACACCATCAAGTCAAGCCCTACCACACATCAACGGGCCGCCGTTTCAAGCCACTTGGCGTCGATCTCGCCTTCGGCGACGATCACCGCCGGACCGGTCATCTCGATCTCGCCGTCGGCCCGTTCGGTGATCACCAGCGTGCCGCCGGGCACGTCGACGGTGTAGGTGGCCGGGGTGCCGGTGATCGCCGGATCGACGCCGTCCCTGCGGGCGGCGGCCACGGCGACGGCGCACGCGCCGGTGCCGCACGAGCGGGTCTCGCCGGAGCCGCGCTCGTGGACGCGCATCGCGACGTGCCGGGGGCCGCGGTCCACGACGAACTCGACGTTGACGCCGTCCGGGTAGGCCGAGGCGGGGCTGAAGGGGGGCGGGGAGAGCAGGTCGCCCGCCTGCGCGAGGTCGTCCACGAAGGCGACCGCGTGCGGGTTGCCCATGTTCACGTTGCGCGCGGGCCAGCTGCGCTCGCCGACGCTCACCGTGACGTCGCCCTCGGGGAGGCGCGCGCCGCCCATACCGACCGTGACGTCACCGTCCTTGTCGATGTGGACCCGCTTCACGCCCCCGCGCGTGGCGACGGTGAGGTCGCCCTCGGCGACGTGACCGGCGTGCAGCAGGTACCGGGCGAAGACGCGGACGCCGTTGCCGCACATCTCGGCGACGGAGCCGTCGCCGTTGCGGTAGTCCATGAACCATTCCGCTTCGGCCGCCAGTTCCCGCGCCTCGGGGTGCGCGGCGGACCGTACGACATGGAGCACGCCGTCGCCCCCGATGCCCGCGCGACGGTCGCACAGCGCCGCGACGGCGGCCGGGGAGAGGTCGATGGCGTTCTCGGGGTCCGGGACGATCACGAAGTCGTTCTCGGTCCCGTGTCCCTTGAGGAAGGCGATCCGCGTGCTCATTCCTCGATCGTACGGGAGCGCTCGGCGCAGGGCGGAACGGTCTTCACCGGGCTTCGGGGCTCTAGCGGAGCCGCGCCACCCGCCACACGGCCAGGGCCACCACGGCGGCGACGATCAGGAGGTAGAGCAGGGCCATCCGCCAGTCCGGGCGGCGGCCGGAGCCCCGGGCGGGCAGGCCGGGCCACGTGTAACCGACGCGGCGGGCGGCCATCATGCCCCAGCCCGCCGCGGTGGCGCAGATCAGCAGGCCGAGCATGGCGACCACGGCACCGCCGTCGCCGAACTCGAAGGCGAGCGGGAAGGCGAACATCAGGGAGCCGACGGCGGCGAGGCCCACGATGGGCGCGAGCTGCCAGAGCCGGAGCCTGCGCTGGGGGCGCAGCTCGACCTCGACCTCCGGACCGGTCATCTCGTCCGGTTCCGGTCCGTCGTCGCTCACACCACCGGGAGTCTGGTCGTCGGGACCGTCGGGGCTCAGCGGGTCGTCGTCGGGATCCAGTGCGTACCCCTCGGTAACCAGCTGTTCCACGTCCTCCGCGGCGCCGCGCTCCGCGCCTTGTGCGGTGTCACGAGGGCCGGCCTCCATCGCCACGCGCCCTCCCACTCGGACTCCACTTGGTCGATCGAAGCTCGATGATGGCACGCCCCCGCAAGCCGGGATGACCGCCGGGGCGACCCGATGCCATGACGTGATCAGGCTGTGACCGGTCGTTCGATCAACGCCAGTGCGAGCTGCGGGAGTTCCGCCAGGTCGGCGAGGCCCCCCTTGAGCCAATGCACCCGCGGGTCGCGTCTGAACCATGAATCCTGGCGGCGCGCGAAGCGTTTGGTGGCACGTACGGTCTCGGCTCGCGCCTCGTCCATGGTGCACTGCCCCGCCAGCGCCGCGAGGACCTGCTGGTAGCCGAGCGCACGCGACGCCGTACGCCCCTCGCGCAACCCCTGCGCCTCCAGTGCGCGCACTTCTTCGACCAGCCCGGCGTCCCACATGCGGTCGACCCGGCGGGTGATGCGCTCGTCGAGTTCGGGACGCGCCACGTCGACACCGATCTGGACGGTGTCGTAGACGGAGTCGTGGCCCGGCAGATTCGCCGTGAAGGGCTTTCCGGTGATCTCGATCACTTCGAGGGCGCGCACGATCCGGCGGCCGTTGCTCGGCAGGATCGCCTGGGCGGCCTCGGGGTCGGCGGCGGCGAGCCGGGCGTGCAGCGCGCCGGACCCGCGCAGGGTCAGCTCCTCCTCCAGGCGGGCCCGGACCTCGGGGTCGGTGCCGGGGAACTCCAGGTTGTCGACGGCCCCCCTCACGTACAGCCCGGAACCGCCGACGAGGATCGGCCAGCGGCCCTCGGCGAGCAGGGCGTCGATGCGCGCGCGGGCCAGCCGCTGGTACTCGGCGACGCTGGCGGCGGCCGTGACCTCCCAGATGTCCAGGAGGTGGTGCGGGACTCCGTCGCGCTCCAGGGGCGTCAGCTTGGCGGTGCCGATGTCCATCCCCCGGTAGAGCTGCATGGAATCGGCGTTGACGACCTCGCCGCCCAGACGCTGGGCGAGGAAGACGCCGAGATCGGACTTTCCGGCCGCGGTCGGTCCGACGACGGCGATGACCCGCGAAGGGGGAACTGCGCTACTCACCGCCCCAGTCTCGCAAATGTCGGTGCCTCATCTCGAACGAGCTACGTGACGCGAGGGAGCCGGCGTCGTTGCGTGTTGCGAGTTCGTAGCGCCGGACGCGAGTTCCGGCGGCCCGGATGACGCAATGGGACGCTCCGGGAGAGCGCGGGAATTAGCCCGCATGATTAGCATTGAGGTTGATATGGGCGTTTTTTCGATGTTTCGGCGCAAGGCGAAGAACGCGGACGACGCCGTCGTGACGGCGGCCGCACCGGGCGCCGATACCGAGGCGGAGGAGTCGGAGGCGAAGGGATCCACCGAGGCCGCCCGGCCCGAGGAGGAGGCCACGACCGGGAGCGAACCGGCCGAGCCCGCGGCGGAGACCGTCGAGGCGGCGGACGACGTGGAGATCCCCAAGCAGCAGACCGCCGACCAGGCGGCCGACAACGAGGCCGGCGAGGGCGCCCGCACATGACTGCCCCGCGCGGAAAGGTGAACCATGAGTCTGCTGCATAACCTGAAGGCCAAACTCTCCCCGGCCAAGGACAAGGTCGCGCACCTCGCGCAGAAGCACGAGGACAAGATCCACCACGGTCTCGACAAGGCCGCGCACACGGTCGACAGGAAGACCAAGGGCAAGTACAGCGACCGGATCCAGTCGGGCACGGGCAAGGCGAAGCACGCCATGGGCCGACTCGCGCACACGGACGACGGCGGGCGCACCTCGCCGCCGGCGGGCGGCGGACACGCCCCTCCGCCCGCGGACAGCGGTCCCACGCCCCCGCCTCCGGGTGGCGGCACCACGCCGCCGCCGGCTTCCTGAACGGTTCACATCGCCGGACGGCCGCGGAGCACCCCGCTCCCGGCCGTCCGCCGTGTCCGGCCTACGACCAGGCGGCCACCAGATACCCCACGCCGTAAGGCGCGTCGTCGTACAGCAGGCTGCCGCCCAGGCCCGCGTCCTCCGCGGCGCCGGCGAGCACCTGCCAGGGGGCCCGGCCGCCGGCCCGCAGCTCGCGCGCGAGGCCGGGATCCAGCGCCCGCAGCGCCGCGAGGTCGGCGGCGCCCAGCGCCCGGGCGATCTCCGCGTCGAAGCCGGCCGCGCGGGCGTCCAGGTACCCCGGGGCCTTCAGCGTCCGGCAGGCGCTGCCGTCCCCCATCACCAGCAGGGCCACCCGGCCGGCCCGCCCCGCGAGGTCGCGTCCGGTACGGACACAGCTCTCGACGGGGAGCGCTTCCGCCACGCCGAGCCCTTCCACGGGCGCGTCGGCCCAGCCGGTGCGGTCGAGCAGCCAGGCGGCCACGGCGAGGGAGGCGGGCAGCGTGGCGGGCGCGCTCTCCGCCCCGCGTCCCAGCCGGACGTCGAGGTCCACACCGAAGCCACGGAAGGAGCCGCGCGCGCCTTCCGGATACGAGGCGTCCCGCCCGCCGGGTCCCACGACGACCAGCCGGTCGGGCCGGGCCGCGGCGAGCACCCCGAGCGCGTCCGCGCAGGCGTCCCGCGCCGGGTCCAGCTCGGGCGCGGCGCCCGCGGCGACGTCCGGTACGAGCAGCGGGGGGCAGGGGCACACGGCGGCGGCTACAAGCATGATCCGCAGGGTAACTTCCGCGACGGGCGCGAGGGCGGGCGGCCTGTTCAGGGAGCCCGCCCCGTTCACCGCCTGCCGGTGCGGCCGACGCTCATGGTGCGCCGGTCAGTGGCTGCCGCAGCCGCCCGTGGCGGCCGCCGGCAGCGGCTCCGGGACCCCGATCTTCGGCAGCCCCAGCATCACGCCCGCCGGAGTCTGCGCGGGCGCGGCGTTGCGCTTCTCCCAGGCGTCCCCCGCCCGGGTGCGGCGCACGTCGAGGACCGCGCCCTCGGCGAGGAGGTGGTGCGGGGCGGCGTACGTGATCTCGACGGTCACGACGTCACCCGGGCGGACCTCCTGGTCCGGCTTGGTGAAGTGGACCAGCCGGTTGTCGGCGGCGCGGCCGGAGAGGCGGTGGGTGGCGCCGTCCTTGCGGCCCTCGCCCTCGGCGACCATCAGCTCCAGGGTGCGGCCGACCTGCTTCTTGTTCTCGTCCCAGGAGATCTCCTCCTGGAGGGCGACGAGGCGCTCGTAGCGGGCCTGCACGACCTGCTTGGGGATCTGGTTCTCCATGGTGGCGGCGGGCGTGCCGGGCCGCTTGGAGTACTGGAAGGTGAACGCCTGGGTGAACCGGGCCTCGCGGACCACATGCATGGTCTGCTCGAAGTCCTCCTCGGTCTCGCCGGGGAAGCCCACGATGATGTCGGTGGTGATGGCCGCGTGCGGGATCGAGGCGCGGACCTTCTCGATGATCCCGAGGTAGCGCTCCTGGCGGTACGAGCGGCGCATGGCCTTGAGGACCGTGTCCGAACCGGACTGGAGCGGCATGTGCAGCTGCGGCATCACGTTCGGGGTCTCGGCCATCGCGGCGATCACGTCGTCGGTGAAGTCGCGGGGGTGGGGCGAGGTGAAGCGGACGCGCTCCAGGCCCTCGATCTTTCCGCAGGCCCGCAGCAGCTTGCTGAACGCCTCGCGGTCGCCGATGTCGGAGCCGTACGCGTTCACGTTCTGGCCGAGCAGGGTGATCTCGGAGACGCCCTCGGCGACCAGGGCCTCGATCTCGGCGAGGATGTCGCCGGTGCGGCGGTCCTTCTCCTTGCCGCGCAGGGCCGGGACGATGCAGAACGTGCAGGTGTTGTTGCAGCCGACGGAGATGGAGACCCAGGCGGCGTAGGCGCTCTCGCGGCGGGTCGGCAGGGTGGAGGGGAAGGCCTCCAGGGACTCGGCGATCTCGACCTGGGCCTCGTCCTGGACGCGGGCGCGCTCCAGCAGGACGGGGAGCTTGCCGATGTTGTGCGTGCCGAAGACGACGTCCACCCAGGGCGCCTTCTTGACGATGGTGTCCCGGTCCTTCTGGGCCAGGCAGCCGCCGACGGCGATCTGCATACCGGGGCGGGCGGTCTTCATCGGGGCGAGGCGGCCGAGGTTGCCGTAGAGGCGGTTGTCGGCGTTCTCCCGTACGGCGCAGGTGTTGAAGACGACGACGTCGGCGTTGCCCTCGCCGGCGTCCTCGGGTGCGCGGACGTACCCGGCGTCCTCCAGCAGACCGGACAGGCGTTCGGAGTCATGGACGTTCATTTGACATCCATAAGTACGCACTTCGTATGTCTTGACGCCCACTGCCTGACTCCGGTCGCTGCTGTTGGTCACTCCGTAAGCCTAAGGCAGCGGCCGGGGCCCGCTCGTCGGTCAGGACGTCCCGCCGGTCCACCCCTGCCGGCGCAGCACCGCGGAGACGTCGGGCGCCCGGTAGTGGTCCCCCTTGAGCACCTTGCCGTCCTCCCGGCGGGCGACCCGTCCGTCCGGGCCCAGCTTGGTCATGTTGGAGCGGTGGATCTCGGCGATGACCGGGTCGAGGTCGATGCCGTGGACGAGGGCCGTGCCGTACGCCACGTACACGACGTCGGCCAGCTCGTGGGCCAGCCGGTCGAGCGGCCCGTCGACCGCCACCTCGGCCACCTCCGCGGCCTCCTCGGCCAGCAGCTCGCCACGGTGGGCGGCCAGCTCGGGCGACACCTCGGTGGGCGCGGTCCGGGTGTCGAGGCCGAAGGCCCGGTGGAACTCGCGGACCAGGTGTGCGGGAGAGGAACTCATCCGGCGACCCTATCGACCGGCCGTCGGGGCGGACCCCTCTGCACCCGCGCCCGAGCGGCACGCGGGAGGAGAAGGCGGTGGGCGAGGTCACAGCCTCGCACCGGATGGGTCCGGTCCTGGCCGCCCGTCCGGTGACCTGGCAGGATTTCGCGCATGGTCCAGGTACTCCCACGCATCGGCACGCGGCAGGCGCTGCTGGGCTCGGTGGCCGCGCTGGTGGTCCTCGGGCTGCTCGCGTGGTGGCTGTGGCCGCGCGAGGAGCCGCCGAGCGGGACGATCACGCTCAGCACCGGGGCCGAGAGCGGTGTCTACCAGCAGTACGGCCAGCAGATGAAGACCGCCATCGCCCGGGACATGCCCCGCCTGACGATCGACCTGAAGTCCAGCGACGGCTCCCAGGAGAACGTCGAACGGGTCGCCACCGGCGAATCCGACTTCGCCATCGCCGCGGCCGACGCCGTGCAGACGTACCTGGACGAGAACAGGCCCGGCGCCGGGAAGCTGCGGGGCCTGGCACGGCTGTACGACGACTATGTGCAGGTGGTCGTCCCGGTCACCTCGCCGATCCAGACCGTCGCGGACCTGAAGGGCAAACGCGTGGCCGTCGGGCCCGAGGGCTCCGGCGTACGGCTCATAGCGGGGCGCGTGCTGGCCGCGGAGGGGCTGGACATCGACAAGGACATCCGGTCCCGACCCGACACCATCCGCACCAGCCCCGGCGAGCTCCGCCGCGGCCGGATCGACGCCTTCTTCTGGTCGGGCGGGCTGCCCACGAAGGGCCTCTCCGATCTGGCGAAGACGGGGTACGAATTCCGGTTCATCCCCATCGGGAGCGAGCTGGTGGCGAAGCTGCACGGCGAGGACGACTCCTTCGTGCACTACCGGGCCGCCGTGATGCCCGCCGACGCCTACCCGGCCATCCTGCGGAACTCCACCGTGCCCACCATCACGGTGGCGAACCTGCTCATCACCCGCGAGGACATGGATCCCCGGCTGACGGAGTGGCTGACCCGCATGGTCATCAAGAGCCGGGACCGGATCGGCAAGGAAGTGCACGCGGCGCAGCTGGTGGACCTGCGCACCGCCATCTACACGGACCCGCTGTACCTGCAGAAGGGCGCCAAGGAGTACTACCGGTCGGTCAAGCCGTAGCTCTCAGTGGGTCGGGCGGGTCCTGGGCACCGTCACGGTCACCTTCAGGCCGTGGGGTTCGTGGTGGGCATAGGCGATGGCGCCGCCGCCCGCCACGATCAGTGCCCGCGAGATGGAGAGGCCGAGCCCGGACCCCTTGATGTTCTGGTGTGCGGTACTGCGCCAGAAGCGGTCGCCGACCCGTTCCAGCTCCTCGTCGCTGAGACCCGGCCCGGCGTCGGTGACGACGACCGTGGAGACCTGCCCGTTCGAGGCGACCCTGACCTCGACGCTCTCCCCGGCAGGGGTGAACTTCAGCGCGTTGTCGATCACCGCGTCCAGGGCGCTGGACAGCGCGACCGGGTCGGCCCAGGCGGTGGTGGCGGGACATTCGCCGATCAGCGTCACCCCCTTGTCGTCGGCCAGCGGCGACCAGGAGGCGACCCGCTCGGCGGCCAGCTCGCCGATGTCGGTGAGCCGCAGATCGGCCTCGACGTGTTCGGCCAAGGCCAGGTCGAGCAGGTCGTCGAGGACCTGAGCGAGCCGCTTGCCCTCGGTGCGCACGGAGGCGATCTCCTCGTTGCCCTCGGGCAGTTCGAGCGCGAGGAGGTCGATGCGCAGCAACAACGCCGCCAGTGGATTGCGCAGTTGGTGCGAGGCGTCGGCGACGAAGGCGCGCTGCTGCTCCAGCACGTCCTCGACGTTGTCGGCCATCTCGTTGAACGACCGTGCCAGACGCCGGAGTTCGGGTGGTCCACTGGCCACGGCGACCCGGGACTTCAGCCGCCCCGAGGCGATGGCGTGAGTGGTGGTGTCGAGGACGCGTACCGGCTTGAGGACCCAGCCGGTCAGCTGCAGCGCGGCGCCGACGGCGAGGAGCATCGCGGCGAACTCGCCGGCGCCGATGACCAGCCAGCCTCGCAGGATCTTGGACCGCATCTGGCCGGTGGGCGAGTCGGTGACGACGACGGCGATCACGTCGCCGTCGTGGATGACCGGCGAGGCGACGACGAGCCGGCCGCGCTGCCAGGGCCACACCTGGTCCGGGTTGTGCGGGCGGCGCCCCAGCAGCGCCTCGTCGAACGCGGCGAGTCCCTCGCCCTCGTCGGGGACCGCCCAGTTGTAGGGGGCATTGGCCATGGTCCGGCCGTTCCCGGCGCGGTAGAAGACACCGGCCTTGATGCCGTAGACGCGGAAGTACTGATCGAGTTCGTGCTGCAACGTCTCCCGGCGGCCGTCGGTCGCGCCGTCGGTCCGGGACCCGCTCGGCGCCTCGGTGACGAACTGGGCCAGCGCCGCGAAGCGTGCGGTGTCGTCGATGCGGTCGACGACCACCTCCTGCTGCCGCGCCGCCGCGAGGCTCACCGCCAGCGGAACGCCGAGGGCGAGCAGCACGGCGGCCATCAGGACGATGAGCAGCGGAAGAAGACGAGTGCGCACGCGGGCACGCTACGGCGTCGGGGCGACCAGCCGGTACCCGACCCCGCGCACCGTCTCGATCAGGGCGGGCATCCGCAGCTTGGACCGCAGGGAGGCGACGTGCACCTCCAGGGTGCGGCCGGTCCCTTCCCAGCTGGTCCGCCACACCTCGCTGATGATCTGCTCGCGGCGGAACACCACCCCGGGCCGCTGCGCCAGCAGCGCCAGCAGGTCGAACTCCTTGCGGGCCAGCTGGACGGGCGTGCCGTCCACGCTGACCTGGCGGGTGGGCAGCTCGATGAGCACGGGGCCGAGGCGCAGCCCGCTGTCACCGGGCGTTGCGGCCTCGTCCGGGGCCCGGCGGCGGGCGACGGCGTGGATACGGGCGAGGAGCTCGCCGGTGTCGTACGGCTTGACCACGTAGTCGTCGGCGCCGAGGTTCAGGCCGTGGATCCGGGAGCGGACGTCGGAGCGGGCCGTCACCATGATCACCGGGGTGCTGGTGCGCTTGCGGATCTTGCCGCAGACCTCGTAGCCGTCCTGGTCGGGCAGGCCGAGGTCGAGCAGGACGACGCCGAAGCCGTTCCCCTCCGGGACGAGAGCCTGGAGGGCCTCCTCGCCGCTGCGGGCATGGGTGACGTCGAAGCCGTGCCGGGCCAGGACCGCGGACAGGGCGGCGGCGACGTGGTTGTCGTCCTCGACGAGGAGCAGCCTCATTCGGCCCCTTCCGGTTCGATCAGTCTTTCGGGTCAGATCAGTTTTTCGGCTTCGGTCGGTTTCCCGGGATTCAGCCGTTCTTTCGGGTTTCGGTCGTTTTCCCGAGGTTCAGTCGGTCTTTCGGGGTTCGCTCGGTCCTTTGAGGCTCAACCGGTTTTCCGACTCGCGTCAGTCTGCCGAGTTCGGTCATGTGTACGCCTCGGCTGCCACACATTACGCGGATCCGCATCCCAGGCACGGGCGCATCGCTCTCTTGCCGGTCACACTGATGAGTGAGGACGCCGTCAAGGCCGTACGAGTTCCGAACGGGTTCCGCCGCTCTGCCGGAACCCGCCCCCGCGAGCCCGTCACGTGCAGTGATCGTCCGGCTACCAGATCGTTATGCTCAATTCTCGCTCAGATGTAATGACGCTGGTCGTCGCGGGTCACTACTGTCCTCCGAAACCGAGGAGGACGGAGCCTTAAAGCGATGACCGAAGTTTCGGTGGTCAAGGACGCGGTGCCCGCGGCCGACGACCTGGTCGTCCTGAAGAGCGTCAACAAGCACTTCGGCGCGTTGCACGTACTCCAGGACATCGATCTGACGATCACCAGGGGCGAGGTCGTCGTGGTGATCGGACCCTCCGGGTCCGGCAAGTCCACCTTGTGCCGCACCATCAACCGGCTGGAGTCGATCGACTCCGGCGACATCCGGATCGACGGCAAGCCGCTGCCCGCCGAGGGCAAGGCGCTCGCCCGGCTGCGCGCGGACGTCGGCATGGTGTTCCAGTCGTTCAATCTCTTCGCGCACAAGACCGTGCTCGAGAACGTGATGCTGGGGCAGATCAAGGTCCGCAAGGCCGACAAGAAGCAGGCCGCGGAGAAGGCCCGCAACCTGCTGGACCGGGTCGGCGTGGGCACCCAGGCGGACAAGTACCCCGCACAGCTCTCGGGCGGTCAGCAGCAGCGCGTCGCCATCGCACGGGCGCTGGCCATGGACCCCAAGGTCATGCTCTTCGACGAGCCGACCTCGGCGCTCGACCCCGAGATGATCAACGAGGTCCTTGAGGTCATGCAGCAGCTGGCCCGGGACGGCATGACCATGGTCGTGGTCACCCACGAGATGGGCTTCGCCCGTTCGGCCGCCAACAGGGTGGTGTTCATGGCCGACGGCCGCATCGTCGAAGAGGCTGTGCCGGACCAGTTCTTCAGCAACCCCCGCAGCGACCGGGCCAAGGACTTCCTGTCGAAGATCCTGCACCACTGACGGCCCTGCCGACGCCGCGTACGGCCACCGGCACCCGCACCATGACGGTCCGCATCTGTTCACCAGTCAAAGGATGTTCACCATGAAGCTCCGCAAGGTCTCCGCCGCAGCCGCCACCGCCCTCGTCCTCGCCCTGACCGCGACCGCCTGCGGTGGCGACGACAGCAGCAACAAGGAGGGTGGCTCGGGCTCCGGTTCCGGTGGCGGCGACAAGATCAAGGTCGGTATCAAGTACGACCAGCCAGGTCTCGGCCTGAAGAACCCCGACGGTTCCTTCTCCGGCTTCGACGTGGACGTGGCAACGTACGTGGCCAAGGAGCTCGGCTACGACCCCAAGCAGATCGAGTTCGTCGAGACCAAGAGCGCCGACCGCGAGAACGCGCTGGCCCGTGGCGACGTCAAGTTCATCGCGGCCACCTACTCGATCAACCCCGAGCGCGCGAAGCTGGTCGACTTCGCCGGCCCGTACCTGCTGGCCCACCAGGACCTGCTGGTGAAGGCCGACTCCGACATCAGCAAGGGCACCGACCTCAACGGCAAGACCCTCTGCTCGGTGACCGGCTCCACCTCGGCCGAGAACGTCAAGAAGGACATCGCTCCGAAGGCCCAGCTGAAGGAGTACGGCGGCTACTCGGAGTGCATCGCCGGTCTGCAGAGCGGCGCCGTGGACGCGGTCACCACCGACGACTCGATCCTCGCGGGCTTCGCCGCGCAGGACAACTACAAGGGCCAGTTCAAGCTCGCGGGCCTGAAGCTCAGCAACGAGAACTACGGCATCGGTGTCAAGAAGGGCGACAAGGCGACCGTCGACAAGATCAACGCCGCCCTGGAGAAGATGGTCAGCGACGGCGCCTGGGAGACCGCGGTCAAGGAGAACTTCGGCCCGGCGGACTACAAGAACGAGCCCGCCCCGAAGATCGGCGACATCAAGTAAGCGGACATCCGCACCCAGCGCGGTTCTCGTAGTCGCGCCGTCGCCCGCCGCTCCGCGCGGTAGAGGCGGCGGCGCGGTGCGTCGCCTGCCTCGTACGCCACACACCCGGAAGCGCGGGAGACTGTGTTCGACTTCCTTTCAAACTACAACGACCCAACCTTCTTGGGTGCGTTCTGGATGACGGTCAAGCTCACCGTCTTCTCAGCCATCGGCTCCCTGATCTGGGGGACAGTGCTCGCGGCCATGCGCGTGAGCCCGGTACCCCTGATGCGCGGCTTCGGCACCGTCTATGTGAACGTCGTGCGGAACATTCCGCTGACCGTCATCATCGTCTTCAGCTCGCTCGGCCTCGCCGACATCTTCCGGGTGACGATGGGCGCGGGCAACGACGTCAAGGCCACGGCCTTCCGGCTCGCCATTCTCGGTTTCGTGGCCTACACGGCGGCATTCGTCTGCGAGGCGCTGCGCTCGGGCATCAACACCGTGCCCGTCGGCCAGGCGGAGGCGGCGCGCGCCATCGGACTGAACTTCACCCAGGTCCTCGGCCTCATCGTGCTGCCGCAGGCGTTCCGGGCCGTCATCGGACCGCTGGCCAACGTGCTGATCGCGCTGACCAAGAACACGACCGTGGCCGCGGCGATCGGCGTGTGGGAAGCCGCCTATCTCATGAAGGGCATGATCGAGAAAGAGGCGCAGACCCTGCTCATCGGCGCGATCTTCGCCTTCGGATTCGTGGTTCTGACCCTTCCCACCGGCCTGATCCTCGGCTGGCTGAGCAAGCGACTGGCGGTGAAGCGATGAGTTCCGTTCTCTACGACGCCCCCGGCCCCCGGGCCAAACGGCGCAACGTGATCCTCACGGTGGTCTTCGTCGTCCTGCTGGCCCTCCTCGCGTGGTGGCTCTGGGGAGCGCTGGACAGCAGGAACCAGCTGGAGTGGAAGCTCTGGAAGCCGTTCTTCACCTCCGAGGCCTGGACGACGTATCTGCTGCCCGGTCTCGCCAACACGCTCAAGGCCATGGCGATCTCCGTCGTGATCGCCCTGCCCCTCGGTGCGCTGTTCGGCATCGCACGTCTCTCCGACCACCTGTGGGTCCGCGTCCCGGCCGGTGCGGTGGTCGAGTTCTTCCGCGCCATCCCGGTCCTGCTGCTGATGCTGTTCGCCAACGAGGTCATCGCCCGCTCGATGAACGTCACCACCGAGCAACGGCAGCTCTGGGCGGTCGTCGCCGGTCTGGTGCTGTACAACGCCTCGGTCCTCGCCGAGGTCGTACGGGCCGGCATCCTCGCCCTGCCCAAGGGGCAGACGGAGGCCGCCCAGGCGATCGGTCTGCGCAAGGGCCAGACGATGTCCTTCATCCTGCTGCCGCAGGCCGTCACGGTGATGCTGCCGGCCATCGTCAGCCAGCTCGTGGTCATCGTGAAGGACACCGCGCTCGGCGGCGTGATGATCGGTTTCACCGAACTGCTCAGCGGACGCGCGACGCTGGCTGCCGTGTACGCCAACGTGGTGCCCAGCTTCGTCGTCGTCGCGATCATCTACATCATCCTGAACTTCATCATCACCAGCTTCGCGAGCTGGCTGGAGCAGCGGCTGCGGCGGGGCAAGAAGTCGACCGGCGCCGTTCTCGCTCCCGAGACGGTCCAGGGCACCGCGGCGACCGGCGCGGGCGGCGGCGGGACCTGACAGATGATCAGGTGACGTCCGCCCAGGATGTCCCCCGTTTCACTCCTCGGAGGGCAGTGGCATGATCGCCACTGCCCTCCGTCACTTGACGCAAGCACCGGCAATGGGTTGCATACGTTCTGTGATCGCGCACCCTGCTCCAACTTTCTGTTCACCCACGTCCGCCTGGACGTCACGTCGGGCAGGGGGCGCCGCGCCGTGGACCCGGTGATCATCGTCGGAGCGGGGCCCGTGGGGCTCACGCTCGCCCTTGCGCTGGCACGGCAGCAGGTGCCGTCCGTGGTCCTCGACGAGGGACCGGGGAAGGACGAGCAGCGGCTCGCCCGGACGGTGGTGCTGAACGAGGACACGGCCGCACTGCTGGAACGATTGTCCGGAGTCCCGCTCTCCCGGGCCGGCTGCCGTTGGGCCGGATGGCGGTCGATGCGGCGCAAGCAGGTGATGCGTCAGGTCCGGTTCGGGGACGGCGGCCTCGACGAGCAGGACACCCCGCCCCGGGAGGGCCCGACAGCGGGGCGCGGCGGCCCGGAGGAGGTCGTCGAGGGTTCCGCGGGCCTCCCTCCGCTCCACATCGCCCAGCACGTCCTGACCGCCGCTCTGCGCGAGGCCATCATCGGCGAACCGCTCGTCAAGGTCGCCGTGGAGAGCCGTCTCGACGCGATCGAGCAGGAGAAGTCCGGCGTCACGGCCCACACACGCGGGCCCAAGAGCACCTGGTGGCGCGGCAGTTACCTGGTGGGCTGCGACGGCCCGCGCTCGACGGTCCGCAAGCTCCAGGACATCCGCTTCCCCGGCCGCACCGCGGTGGAGCGGCACGCGGTCGCCGCACTGCGCGCCGAACTTCCCTGGCCCGGCGAGGCGTTGCTGCACCGCATGCCGCCGTGGCGCACGTCGGGCCCCTCCGGCGGCGAGATCACCGCCCGGCCGCTCGACGGAGGGGTCTGGCGGCTGGACTGGCTCCTGCCTCCGGGCAAGGACCTCGTGACGCCCGAGCTGCTCGTGGCCCGCGTCCGGGAGACCCTGGCCGGCTGGACGGGCGGCTCCACCCCGCCGTACGACCTGCTGGACACCGGCGTCCACACGGTGCACCACCGGCTCGCCCGGCGGTGGCGGGTCGGCCGGGTCTTCCTGGCCGGGGACGCCGCGCACCTGCTCGGGGCGCTCGGCACCCAGGGTCTCGACGAGGGCCTGCGGGACGCCGACAACCTCGCCTGGAAACTCGCTCTGGCCTGGCACCACGGCCCGCACGAGGCACTGCTGGACAGCTACCAGGCGGAGCGGCGCGCGGTCGTCGCCACCCGTCTGCGCGCCGCCGACCAGGTACTTCCCCTGCTGCGCGGCGCCAAGGGGCTGCGCTCGTACGTCCCCGGCTCCTCCCGGGGTCATGACGCGCTGCTCTCCGACGGGCATCTGGGGCGCGGAGCGCTGGGTGCGCCGGGGGCGTACACCGACTCCCCGCTCATGCCTGCGCACTCCGACGCGGAGACCCCGATCGACACCTTGCCGGGCACTCAGGTCGTGGACGTGGAGGTGACCGCGGAGGACGGCTCCTTCGTACCGCTGCGGGACCGGCTCGGGCGCGGGGCGCTGCTGGTGGTGCTGATCGCGCCGGGTACCGGTGTGTGGGCGCGCAAGCACTGGATGAGCGCCGGGATCATGCCGCGCCTGGCCGCCGCCGTCTCCGCCCTGCCGCGTCCGGCCGAGCTGCTGGTCGCCGAGTCCTATCCGGGTGCGGGCGCCCACACCGTCCTCCTCGTCCGGCCCGACGGATACCTCGTCACAGCTTTGAGCGGTGTGCGCCCGGCCGACCTGTACACGGCGGCAGCGGCGACGCTGGGCGGGGCGGAACAGCGGTCCGAGGCGACCGGGGCGGCTTCGAGCACCCGGTGACACCCCCGCGGCCGTCGGGGCGACCGTCACTGTGTGTCCACATAGTGACGGTCGGTTGACCGGTCCGCGCCGTCATGGTCTACTCCGGACCGTGACCGACACCTCGACGCGCCTGTGGCGGAGGGTCCATATGGACCTCGTCCGCTACGCGGGCTGCGTGTGTCGTCCGTCCTGCTGAACTCGCATCCCTCGGCATCCTTTCGCCCTCCGCGCGCGCCTTCCGTGTGCCGCCGCGCGCTTCGGGGCGAACGCACTTCAGGACGGTACCCGTGTCTGTGTCTCCCGTTGTTCCCCCCACCCCCGCCCCCGTCCCGCCCCTCTCCGCCCCCACGCAGGCCGAACTGCTCGACTTCGCGCGCCGTACGGCCGCCGACGCGGAACTGATCGCCTCGCTCCCGCTCGACCCCGAGGGCCGCACGTGGGTGCGGCTCGAAGGCCCCGGTGGCAGCGAGGCCTGGCTCATCGGCTGGCCGCCCGGCACCGGCACCGGCTGGCACGACCACGCCGACTCGGTCGGCGCCTTCGTGACCGCCGCGGGCGCACTCAAGGAGTACTCACTCGCCGCCCGGCTGCCCACCGACGGCTGGAAGACCCTCGAACTCACCGAAGGCGTCGACCGTGAACGTCGGTTGTCCGCCGGCAAGGGCCGCTCCTTCGGGCGCCACCATATCCACGAGGTGCTCAACGAGTCCACCGAGGAGCACGCGGTGTCGGTCCACGCCTACTACCCGCCCCTCCCGCGCATCCGCCGCTACAGCCGCACAGGACAGGTGCTGCGTCTGGAGCACGTGGAGCGTCCGACCGACTGGCAGTGATCCCGGCTCGGGGCCGGCCGGGCCCGAGCGAGGGTCCGGGCGTCCCGAACGCCGTGGGTCGACGCGGGAATCGCCTCTCGTCGCTCGGCCCGGTACTCCGCCTCGCCGTCCCTCGTCCCATGGCCGCGTCCGTAGCCGCGGCCGCAGCTCAGAACCCCTCGCCCTCCAGCCCTTCCGTGTCCTCCCCCTCTTCCTCCAGCGCCTGACGGACCACACGGAGGGCCAAGCCCTCGGAGTAGCCCTTGCGGGCGAGCATGCCTGCGAGACGGCGGAGACGTCTGTCGCGGTCGAGACCTCGCGTGGAGCGCAGCTTGCGGGCGACGAGCTCGCGCGCGGTGGTCTCCTCCTGCTCGGAGTCGAGCTGGGAGACGGCCTCGTCGATCAGTGTCGAGTCGACGCCCTTGGCGCGCAGCTCCCGGGCGAGCGCTCGCCCGGCCAGGCCCCGGCCGTGGTGCCGGGACTCCACCCATGCCTCCGCGAACGCGCCGTCGTTGATCAGACCGACCTCCTCGAACCGCGACAGCACCGCGTCCGCCACGTCCTCGGGGATCTCTCGTTTGCGCAGGGCGTCCGCGAGTTGCTTGCGGGTGCGCGGGGTCCCGGTGAGCAGGCGCAGGCAGATGGCGCGCGCCCGCTCAGCCGGGTCCCCTGAGGATTCCTCTTTCTCGGCCCTCGACGAGAAAGACGAACCCCCGTCCTGTGGCCCCCCGCCGTCCGGGCCGTCGCCCGATTCCCCGAAGCCACGCCGCCGCTCGCCCCGGCCGCCGCGTCTGCCCCGCGTGCCACGTGCGTCACCGCCGCCGCGCCGACGGGTGCCGGCGGCCGAACCCGCACCGGAGCGCGAGTCGTCCGCCCGCGGACCGGCGTCACCGCCCCCTAGGCCTTCGCCGTCGAAAAAACGGTCGCCGTACGACCGATCGTCGTCCGGCCTATCGTCGTACGGTCGGTCGTCGTAGGGCTCACCGTCCCCGGGCCCGTCCGTGCCGTACGACGGTGGGTCGTCGTACGGTCCACGTCCGTGCCCGTCCGCGGTGACTGCCCCGGTGCCCTCACCGCTTCCCCCGCGCCCCCGGCCCTCGGGGGCTTGGGGGGATGCGTACTCGCCCCAGTCCGTTCTGCGTGTCACGGACTAGCTCTTCGCCGCCGCGGCCTTGGTCTTGGCGGTCTTGGCAGCCGACGCCGGAGCCGCCTTCGCGGTGTCGTCCGCGGGTGTGGCGGAGACCGCCGCGTCCGCGCCCGGCTGTCCGGTGGGCTCCTCGGGCCGGACGCCGACGCCCAGCTTCTCCTTGATCTTCTTCTCGATCTCGTTGGCGAGGTCGGGGTTGTCCTTCAGGAAGTTGCGGGCGTTCTCCTTGCCCTGACCGAGCTGGTCGCCCTCGTAGGTGTACCAGGCACCCGCCTTGCGGACGAAGCCGTTCTCCACACCCATGTCGATCAGGCCGCCCTCGCGGCTGATGCCCTGTCCGTACAGGATGTCGAACTCGGCCTGCTTGAAGGGCGGCGCGACCTTGTTCTTGACGACCTTGACGCGGGTGCGGTTGCCCACGGCGTCGGTGCCGTCCTTCAGGGTCTCGATGCGACGGATGTCGAGGCGCACCGAAGCGTAGAACTTGAGCGCGCGGCCACCGGTCGTGGTCTCCGGGGAGCCGAACATCACTCCGATCTTCTCGCGGAGCTGGTTGATGAAGATGGCGGTGGTCTTGGACTGGTTGAGCGCGCTGGTGATCTTCCGCAGGGCCTGGCTCATCAGACGGGCCTGCAGACCCACGTGGCTGTCGCCCATCTCGCCCTCGATCTCCGCGCGCGGGACGAGCGCGGCGACGGAGTCGATGACGATGAGGTCGAGGGCGCCGGAGCGGACCAGCATGTCCACGATCTCCAGGGCCTGCTCGCCGTTGTCCGGCTGCGACAGGATGAGGTTGTCGATGTCGACGCCGAGCTTCTTGGCGTACTCGGGGTCGAGGGCGTGCTCGGCGTCCACGAAGGCCACCTGGCCGCCGGCCCGCTGTGCGTTGGCCACCGCGTGCAGGGTCAGGGTCGTCTTACCGGAGGACTCCGGGCCGTACACCTCGATCACCCGGCCGCGCGGGAGGCCGCCGACACCGAGGGCGACGTCGAGTGCGGTCGACCCGGTGGGGATGACCTCGATGGGCTCGTTCGGCCGCTCGCCCAGGCGCATCACCGCACCCTTGCCGAACTGCCGTTCAATTTGTGCGAGCGCGGCGTCGAGCGCCTTCTCGCGGTCGGTTCCTGCCATGGGTTCCACCCGATTTGCTTGAGTCGTTCGCTTCACGTGAAAGACGCTAACGCCTGCCACTGACAATGGGCCCCGACGTCCGCCCGGCCTGTGGATAACTCGGGCGCTTCTCCACGAAAACCCTGCCGAACTCCGGCCGAGATCCTTCGCCGGAGCCTCCATAAGAATGGATGTTCGAATTTAGTGTCAAGCGCACCACGCGGCACCCGGAGCACTTCCGGGAGAGCGGGTGACACGGGACGGCCCACTGGAGACCCGGGGGCCGCGGCCGAGAGGAAGGCCCGGCGCCGGGTGGCGGCAGCGGGCGGGGGTACCGCGGCAGCAGCCCTACGGGGCGGTGCCGTCCTCGTCCCCGCGCGTGTCCGTGGAGTCGTCGCCGTCCCCGCGGGCCTGCGTGGAATCGTCCGCCGACGGTCTCGTGCCGCGCCTGTGGCCGAGCCTGTCCTTCAGCCGCCTGCGCATACGGGTCAGGACGTCGCCGTCGGCCCCGTCCTCGTCCTCCTCCGTCCGGAGCGGGCGTCCGCGCAGCCTGGCGACGAGGTTTCCCGTGCCGCGTCTGCGATGCCCGTGCACACGGGGGTCGTCCGTGACGTCGTACCGCTTCACGTACGCGCCCAGGAAGGCTTGCAGGGTGGCGACGGCGGGGATGGCGATGAGCGCGCCCACGGCGCCGAGGAGCGCGGTGCCCGCGATGACCGAGCCGAACGCGACGGCCGGATGGATGTCCACGGTCTTGGCGGTCAGCTTGGGCTGCAGCACGTAGTTCTCGAACTGCTGGTAGATGACCACGAAGACGAGGACCCACAGCGCGTACCACGGGTTGACCGTGAAGGCGATCAGCATCGGCAGGGCACCGGCCAGGTAGGTGCCGATCGTGGGGATGAACTGCGAGACCAGGCCGACCCAGACCGCGAGCGCGGGCGCGTAGGGCACGTCGAGGTATTCCAGCAGGACGTAGTGCGCCGCTCCGGAGATCAGTGCCATCAGGCCGCGGGAGTACAGATAGCCGCCGGTCTTGTCGACCGCGATCTCCCACGCGCGCAGCACCTCGGCCTGCTTGGAGGGCGGCAGGACGGAACACAGCGCGCGGCGCAGCCGGGGGCCGTCGGCGGCGAAGTAGAACGAGAACAGCGCGATCGTCAGGAGCTGGAAGAGGCCGCCCAGCACCTGCGCGGAGACGTCGAGGACCCCCGTGGCGCTGTTCTGCACGTACTTCTGCAGCCAGTCGGAGCGGAGCAGCCCCTCCTGGATGTCGACGCGTCTGAGCTCGGTGTGGAAGCTCGTGTTGATCCAGCTGATGACGGAGTCGAGGTACGCCGGGAAGTCCTCGACCATCTTGATGATCTGGCCGGCGAGCATCGAACCGAGCAGGGTGACGAATCCGGCGGCCCCGATCAGCGTGATCAGGAAGACCAGGAACGAGGCGAAGCCCCGGCGCATCCCCTTGGAGGCCATCCAGCTCACCGCGGGCTCGATCGCGAGCGCCAGGAAGAACGCGATGAGGATGTTGACCAGCAAGCCGATGAGCTGATGGAACGCCCAGCTGCCGAACTGGAAGACCGCGATGAGGGAGAGCGCCAGCACCATCGCGCGCGGCAGCCAGCGGGGCATGCGTCCGTCCGACGCGGCACCGGGTCCCGGGCCGGCCGGCGGGCCCGGGGGCGGTGTCGTGCCGGACGGGGGTGTCTGGTGCCGGTACTGCGCGGTCTCGTCAGTGGGTGCCACGGACCAAGTCTCGCCCACGACACCGACAATCAGACGCCGCCCCCGGTCCTTCCGGGCCGACGGGTGGCGTCCGTTCGGTGAAGTGCGTTGCTTTTCAGCGGTTTTCCGCCGGAACACCCATGGTCGCGCACACCACACGCCACACGTCCTTGGCCTCCCAGCCGGCGTCGAGCGCCTCGCTCACCGTGCGCCCGCCCAGGCCGGACATCACATGATCGCGCGCGAAGGTGTCGGCGTACCCCTCACCGAAGTGATCCGCCATCCGCTGCCAGAAGACCGTCAACCGCATGAGTCCAGTATCCCGCCCCAGGGGGTGGGCCTGGCCGGGACGGCTTGCCGATACCGCTTTCCGCCCTACGGTCGGAGCCATGTCCGAAACCGGAGCATCCCCCCTCCCCCTGTCGTCCCCGGCGCAGACCCCGCTGGCTCGCGCCGAACAGTTCGTCTGGCTGACCGCGCGCGTACTGGAGCAGCGGCGCTTCGCGTACCACTTCCTGGACGGGGGAGCCGACGCGGTGGAGACCGCGCTGTCCGCGTACCGCAATGCCGACGACGGCTACGGTCACGCGCTCGAACCCGATCTGCGCGGACCCGTGAGCCAGCCGCTGCACACCGCGCACGCGCTGCGGGTGCTGGACTCGATCGGCCGCTGCGGCGGACAGCGGGTGGAGCGTGTGTGCCGCTATCTGACGTCGGTGTCGACGCGGGACGGTGCCCTTCCCGCCGTGCATCCCGGCCAGCGCGGCTACCCGGTGGCCCCGTTCGTGCCGATCGTCGACGACCCGCCCAGTGATCTGCTGGCCACCGGGCCCGTGGTGGGTCTGCTGCACCGCAACCAGGTGTGGCACGCGTGGCTGTTCCGGGCCACCGACTTCTGCTGGCAGGCGATCGAGTCCCTGCAGAAGTCACACCCCTACGAGGTGCACGCCGCCGTGGCGTTCCTGGAGTCCGCGCCCGACCGCGCGCGTGCCCGGGCCGCCGCCGACCGGCTCGGGCGCCTGGTGCGCGAACACCGGCTCGCCACGCTGGATCCGGGACGGCCGGACGACTACCCGGTGTCCGCCGGTTACGCGCCGGGTGAGCACCACTACCCGCACGACTTCGCGCCCACCCCGGAATCGCCGGCACGCGCGTGGTTCACCGACGAGGAGATGTCGCGCTCCCTCGACTTCCTGGCGAGCGAACAGGCGGAGGACGGTGGCTGGCCGGTCCGCTGGCGCCAGTGGGCACCGAGCACCGCGATGGAGAGCCGTCCGACCGTGACGATCGAGGCGCTGCGGACGTTGCGTGCGTATGGACGGCCGATCGGCTGAGACCGGACGCCACGACGCGCGGGGGCACGGCTGGGCGCGTCAGCCCGCCAGCGCCCGCACCCCCGCCGTCACGATCACCGCCGCGGCCACGACGACCAGGAACGGGGCCCGCAGGAGCAGTGCCACGGCGGCGGCGGTGAGCCCGGCGGCCCTCGCGTCGAGCACCAGGGCGTGCCCGTCGGCGAAGGTCTGCTGGGCCGTGAGGGCGGCGAGGAGGGCCACGGGCAGCAGGGCGGCGAGCCGCTGGACGATCGGACGTTCGAGCACGCCCTCGGGGACGAGCAGACCGATGAGCTTGACGGCGTAACAGCCGACGGCGGTGCCGATGATCGCGACCCAGACGTTCATCGGTCGCCGCCTTCCAGGTCGTGGCCTTCCAGGTCCCCGCGCTCCGGGTCTCCGCCTTCCGGGTCGTCGGCCCGGCGGCGGCCCTCCGCCCAGAGGACGGCCGGGGCGGCCACCGCGGCGACGAGGACCGGGACCCCGGCGGGCAGGAAGGGCAGCAGGCCGAGTCCCAGGACGACGGCGATGCCGGCGACGGCCCGTTCCGCGGTGGTCCGCAGCATGGGCGCGAGGAGGGCCAGGAAGACGGCGGGCCCGGCCGCGTCGAGCCCCCACGTGTCGGTGTCGCCGATGGCCTCGGCGCCGAGCGCGCCGAGCAGCGTGGTGAGGTTCCACAGGACGTACAGGCTGAGCCCGGTGACCGTGAAGCCGATGCGGGCGGCTCGGCGGGTGGGCTGGGCGAGGGTGACGGCCGTGGTCTCGTCGATGACCCACTGGGCGGCGAACGGCCGCACCGTGCGCGGGAGGGCCAGCACCTGGGACAGACGCAGCCCGTAGAACGCGTTGCGCACGCCCAGGAAGAACGCTCCGGCCGCCGCGGTGAACGGATTGCCACCGGCCGCGAGCGCGCCCACCAGCGCGAACTGGGAGGCCCCGGTGAACACCAGGAGGCTCAGCGCGCAGGTCTGGAGCAGGCTGAGCCCGCTGCCGGCCGAGGTCACTCCGAACGCGAACCCGGACAGACCGACGGCGACCCCGACGCCGAGGGCGTCCCTGACCACGGCTTTGTCGGGTTTCGCGCCGGCATGTTCTTGCGTCTCCACGAGACCAGTCTGTTCAGTCACCACGCCCGGGACGGTACGCGCGGGTGTGTACACGGGTCTTGTACGTTCTTGCGCACGCCCGCGTTCCTCCGCACATCCGGCGTTCTAGCGCACGCCCGCGTTCTTCCGCGCGCCCGCGCCGGCCGCCGCGCCCCCGCCGTCCCGCCGCTCACGAACGGCGTGCCCGGCCCCGCGGTGCGTCGTCGATCCGGCCGCTCGCGCGTTCCCGCTGGTACGCGCCCGGCGGCACACCCACGATGCGACTGAAGTGGCGGTTGAGGTGCGGCTGGTCCGTGAAGCCGACGGCGACGGCGGCCTCGGCGGGAGACGTACCCGTGTCGAGCAGGCCGCGCGCCCGGCGCACGCGCGCGTCGGTCAGCCAGGCGTGCGGCGGCATGCCGTAGGCCGTGCGGAAGGCCCGCAGGATGGCGAAGGGGCTGGTGCCGAGGTCGGCGGCGAGCCGCTCCAGGGTCGGCGGGTCGGTCATCCGCTCCTCGAGCACGGCACGCGCGCGTGCCGCGACGGTCGCCCCCGCCGTGCGGACGGTGCGCTGGGGCAGCGGCCCGCCGTTCAGGCGCAGCAGCCGGGTCACTGCCACGCGCAGCAGGGTGTCCGCCGCCAGCGCGTTGCCCTCGTCGACGGCCCGCAGCACCTGGTGGACGAGGCCCGCGGCGTACGGGTCCTGGAGCACGGGGTTCACGAAGCCGGGGGTGCCACGGATCGCGGTGGTCTCGGCGGCGATCTCGGCCACCACGTCCGGCGACGGGTAGACGGCGCCGTACCGCCAGCCCTCGGGCACGCCCGCGCGGCCGGTGTGCGGGGTGTCGGGGTTGACCAGGGCCAGGGCTCCCGGGCCCGCGTACCGGTCGGCGCCCCCGTGGTGGAACACCTCGACCCCGTCGGTGATCGCCGCGATCACGAAGTGCTCGTGGGTGTGCCGTACGAACTTCTTCTCGACGTACCTCGCCCGCAGCAGATCGACACCGGGCAGCTCCTCGTAGCGCCAGTGCCTCGCCCGCTCCGCCGAACCCGCCATGTCCCCAGTGTGCGGGGTGGCCGGTCCCGGCGGCGAAGTGCACGGATGCGGGGACGTGGTCACCGCTGCGGAGGCGTGACGGCAGCGCCGTGCCGCGCCAGTGGACGGAGGAACGGAGGAGGTGACGGCCCGATCGGCGAACCGGACCGCCGCCCCTGCGTCTTCGCAGGTCCGGGCCATTGTCAGTGGTCGGGTGCAGGATGGTGGCATGGTCAGCTCCGCAGATCGAGCCCTCGACGGCTTCTCCCCCGCGACCCGCGGCTGGTTCACGGGGGCGTTCTCCGCGCCCACCGCGGCCCAGGCCGGGGCGTGGCGGGCGATCGGCGAGGGCTCGGACGTGCTGGTGGTCGCCCCGACCGGTTCCGGCAAGACGCTGGCCGCGTTCCTCGCCGCGCTGGACCAGCTGACGTCGAGCCCGCCCCCGGCCGACCCGAAGAAGCGCTGCCGGGTCCTGTACGTGTCACCGCTGAAGGCGCTCGCGGTGGACGTGGAGCGGAACCTGCGCAGTCCGCTGACCGGTATCCGCCAGGAATCGGTGCGGCTGGGACTGCCCGAGCCCGAGGTGAAGGTGGGCATCCGCTCCGGGGACACCCCGCCCGCCGAGCGCCGGGCCCTGGCCACCCGGCCGCCGGACATCCTGATCACCACGCCCGAGTCCCTGTTCCTGATGCTGACGTCGGCCACGCGTGACGCGCTCACGGGCGTGGAGACGGTCATTCTCGACGAGGTGCACGCGGTCGCGGGCACCAAACGCGGCGCCCATCTGGCCCTCACCCTGGAGCGCCTGGACGAGTTGCTGCCCCGGCCGGCCCGCCGCATCGGCCTGTCCGCCACCGTGCGTCCCGTCGACGAGGTCGCGCGCTACCTCTCCCCGCGCCGCAGGGTGGAGATCGTCCAGCCTCCGTCCGGCAAGGAGTTCGACCTGTCGGTGGTCGTGCCGGTGAAGGACCTGGGAGAGCTGGGCGGCTCCCCGGTCGCCGACGGCAACGAGGGTGCGGAACGCCCGTCGATCTGGCCGCACGTCGAGGAGCGGATCGCCGACCTCGTGCAGGCCCACCGCTCCACGATCGTGTTCGCCAACTCCCGCCGCCTCGCCGAGCGGCTGTGCAACCGGCTCAACGAGATCGCGTACGAGCGGGCCACCGGTGAGCCCCTGGACGAACACCACGGGCCGGCGGAGCTGATGGGCGGTTCCGGCGCGGCCCAGGGGGCGCCCCCGGTGCTGGCCAGGGCCCACCACGGCTCGGTCTCCAAGGAGCAGCGCGCCCTGGTCGAGGAGGATCTCAAGGCGGGCCGGCTGCCGGCGGTGGTCGCCACCTCCAGCCTCGAACTGGGCATCGACATGGGCGCGGTGGACCTCGTCGTCCAGGTGGAGTCACCGCCCTCGGTCGCCTCCGGACTGCAGCGCGTGGGCCGCGCGGGCCACCAGGTGGGCGCGGTCTCGACGGGCGTGGTCTTCCCCAAGTACCGCGGCGATCTCGTCCAGTCGGCCGTCGTCACCGAACGGATGCGCAGCGGCGCCATCGAGTCCATGAGGATCCCCGGCAATCCCCTGGACGTCCTGGCGCAGCAGGTCGTCGCCATGACCTCGATGGACACCTGGCAGTTCGACGATCTCCTGGCCACCGTCCGGCGCGCGGCGCCCTTCGCCGCCCTTCCCGAGTCCGCTTTCACGGCCGTCCTCGACATGCTGGCGGGCCGCTATCCGTCCGACGCGTTCGCGGAGCTGCGCCCGCGCGTGGTCTGGGACCGGGTCGCGGGCACGATCACGGGACGGCCCGGCGCCCAGCGGCTCGCGGTGACGTCCGGGGGCACGATCCCGGACCGCGGCCTCTTCGGGGTCTTCCTCGTCGGCTCCGACCCCAAGAAGGGCGGCGGCCGGGTCGGGGAGCTCGACGAGGAGATGGTGTACGAGTCCCGGGTCGGGGACGTCTTCACCCTCGGCACCAGTTCCTGGCGGATCGAGGACATCACCCGCGACCGGGTGCTGGTCTCCCCCGCGCCCGGCGTCCCGGGGCGCCTGCCGTTCTGGAAGGGCGATCAGCTCGGCCGCCCGCTCGAACTGGGGCGCGCGGTGGGCGCGTTCCTGCGCGAGGTCGGCGCCCTTTCCGAGGAGGACGCCCGGCTGCGTCTGCTGGCCGCCGGACTCGACGCCTGGGCCGCCGACAACGTCCTGTCCTACCTGGCCGAACAGCGCGAGGCCTGCGGCCACGTCCCCGACGACCGCACGATCGTCGTCGAGCGCTTCCGCGACGAGCTGGGCGACTGGCGGGTCGTCGTCCACTCCCCCTTCGGCGCACAGGTCCACGCCCCCTGGGCCCTTGCCCTGGGGGCGAAGCTCGCCGAGCGGTACGGCATGGACGCCCAGGTCATGCACGCGGACGACGGCATCGTGCTCCGCCTGCCCGACGCCGATCTGATGGGCCTGGACCTGCTCGACATGGAGCCCATGAAGACGGGCACCCCCTTGGACACGGCGGCCGACACGGAGCAGGCCCCGCTCGGCGCGGCGGACGTCGCCTTCGACAAGGGCGAGGTCGACCAGATCGTCACCGACCAGGTGGGCGGATCGGCGCTGTTCGCGTCCCGCTTCCGCGAGTGCGCCGCCCGCGCGCTGCTGCTGCCCCGCCGCAATCCGGGCAGGCGCACGCCCCTGTGGCAACAGCGTCAGCGCGCCGCCCAACTGCTTCAGGTGGCCAGCGAGTTCGGCTCGTTCCCGATCGTCCTGGAGGCGGTCCGCGAATGCCTGCAGGACGTGTTCGACGTCCCCGGTCTCAGCGAGCTGATGGGCGACATCGAGTCCCGCAAGGTCCGCCTCGTCGAGGTGACCACCCCGGAGCCCTCCCCCTTCGCCCGCTCCCTCCTCTTCGGATACGTCGCCCAGTTCCTGTACGAGGGCGACTCCCCGCTCGCCGAGCGCCGCGCCGCCGCCCTGTCGCTGGACTCCCGGCTGCTGGCCGAGCTGCTGGGTCAGGCGGAGCTGCGCGAACTGCTCGACGCCGAGGTGCTGGCCGAGCTGGAGCGGGAGCTCCAGTGGCGCACAGACGACCGGCGGGCCAAGGACGCCGAGGGTGTGGCGGACCTGCTCCGGCTCCTCGGCCCGCTCACGGACGCCGAGCTGGCCGAGCGCGGCGCCGAGCCGGGGTGGGCGCAGGAGCTGGCCGGGGCCCGCCGCGCCATCCGTGTCCGTATCGCCGGCACCGACCACTGGGCGGCGGTCGAGGACGCGGGCCGGCTGCGGGACGCGCTCGGCACGGCCCTGCCGGTGGGTGTCCCGGAAGCCTTCACCGAGCCCGTCAAGGATCCCCTCGGCGACCTGCTCGCCCGGTTCGCCCGCACCCACGGCCCGTTCACCTCGGCCACGGCCGCCGCCCGCTTCGGCCTCGGCGTGGCCGTCACGGACGGGGCGCTCCATCGCCTGGCGGCGAACGGCCGTGTCGTCCAGGGTGAGTTCCATCCGGCGGGCATCGGCCAGGAGTGGTGCGACGCGGCCGTGCTGCGCCGCCTGCGCCGCCGCTCGCTGGCGGCCCTTCGGCACGAACTGGAGCCGGTGCCGCCCGCCGCGCTCGCCCAGTTCCTGCCCCAGTGGCAGCACGTGGGCGGCGGTCACGGACTGCGCGGCATCGACGGACTGGTGCGTGCGATCGAGCAACTGCAGGGGGCCTCCGTGCCCGCCTCCGCGTTGGAGAAGCTGGTCCTGCCGTCCCGGGTCGCAGGCTACGCCCCCGCGATGCTCGACGAGCTCACCGCGGCCGGCGAGGTCGTCTGGGCGGGCGCCGGCGCACTCCCCGGCAAGGACGGCTGGGTCTCGCTGTATCTGGCGGACGCGGCCCCGCTCCTCCTTCCACCGCCGCACCCCCTGGAGCAGACCGCACTGCATGAGTCGATCATGACCAGCCTCTCGGGCGGCTACGGCCTCTTCTTCCGCCAGATCGCCGACCAGATCCGCGCGACCACCCACCCCGACGTCACCGATCCCCAACTGGCCGATGCCGTATGGGATCTCGCCTGGTCCGGACGGCTCACCAACGACACGCTCACCCCCATGCGCTCCCTCCTGGGCTCGGGCCGCACCGCGGGTTCCACCGCCCACCGTGCCAAGCGCACGATCCCGCGCGGCCGGTACGGATCCCTGACCGCCGCCGCCCGGCCCCAGTCCCGTACGGGCCCGCCCACGGTCGCCGGCCGCTGGTCCCTCCTGCCGACCCACGAACCCGACGCCACCGTCCGCGCCCACGCCCGGGCCCGCACACTCCTCGACCGCCACGGCGTGGTGACCCGTGGCGCGGTGGGCGCCGAGGGTGTCGAGGGCGGTTTCTCCGCCGTGTACCGCGTCCTGTCCGTCTTCGAGGAGAGCGGCCAGGCCCGCCGCGGCTACGTCGTCGAGGGTCTGGGCGCCGCCCAGTTCGCGATGGACGGCGCCGTGGACCGCCTCCGCGCGGTGTCCAACGCCCGCGACCGCGGCGAGCCCCTGGGAAACCCCGCGCCGAACGGCTCGGCACCCGACGGCTCGGCACCCAACGGCCCGGCCGAGACCCCCGGCACACTCCCGGCCCACACCCCCTGGGACGACTTCCCCGACGTACCCGGCCTCCGCGCCCCCGGCCCGGACGAGCCGTACGCCGCTGCCGCCTTCCCCGCCCCGGCGGCCTTCGAGGCCGGCCCCCGCGCCCGCGCCGGCCGGGACCCGCACCGCACCCGCAGCGCACCCTCCCCCCGAGCCGTCGTCCTGGCCGCGGCCGACCCCGCGAACGCCTACGGCGCCGCCCTCCCCTGGCCCGATCCGCCCACGGAGGCCGGACACAAGCCGGGCCGCAAGGCGGGCTCCCTGGTCGTCCTGGTCGACGGCGAGCTGACCGTGTACATGGAGCGCGGCGGCAAGACACTCCTGGCCTGGCCCGCCGACCCGGACGCCAGGCCCCTGGACGACCCGCGCCTCCGCCCGGCCGCCGAAGCCCTGGCGGGAGCCGCCCGCGCGGGCTCCCTCGGCACGGTCACGGTGGAGCGCGTGAACGGCGCCTCCGCCCTCACCTCCCCCCACGGCCCCCTCCTGGAAGCGGCGGGCTTCATCGCGACCCCGCGCGGCCTGCGCATCCGAGCATGACCACCGAAGCCCAGGCCCAGGCCCACGCCCACGCCCACGCCCACGCCCACGCCCACGCCCACGCCCACGCCCACGCCCACGCCCACGCCCACGCCCACGCCCACAGCCACAGCCACAGCCACAGCCACAGCCAGCTTCCCGCCCCCGGCCGCCCGACGCCTGCCCGCGCTCCCGAACCCGTGCCACCCTTGACCCATGCCCGAAGGTGACACCGTCTGGCAAGCGGCGAGGCGACTGGACACCGCCCTCGCCGGCCAGATGCTGTCCCGCTCCGACCTTCGTGTGCCGAAGTACGCCACGGCCGACCTCACCGGCCGTACCGTCCTGGACGTCACCCCGCGCGGCAAGCACCTCCTCACCCGCGTCGAAGGCGGCCTGACGCTGCACTCGCATCTGCGGATGGACGGTTCCTGGAAGGTGTACGCCAGCGGTGAGCGCTGGCGCGGGGGCCCGACGCACCAGATCCGCGCCATCCTCGGCACCACCGAGCGCACGGCCGTCGGTTACCGCCTGCCCGTACTGGAGCTGATGCGCACCGCCGACGAACACCGTGCCGTCGGCCACCTCGGCCCCGACCTGCTCGGCCCGGACTGGGACCCCGAACTCGCTCTCGCCAACCTCCTCGGCGACCCGGGCCGGGCGCTCGGGGAGGCGCTCCTGGACCAGCGCAACCTCGCCGGTATCGGCAACGTGTACAAGAGCGAGCTGTGCTTCCTGCTCAGGGTCACCCCGTGGATCCCCGTGGGCGCCCTCCCGGCGGAGGTCGCCGCGCGGCTGCCCGACCTCGCCAAGAAGGTGCTCGAAGCCAACCGCGACCGCCCGATCCGCAACACGACGGGCCACCGCCGCCATGACCTGTTCGTGTACGGCCGGGCCCCCCGCCCGTGTCTGCGCTGCCACACCCCCGTGCGCGCGGCCGACCAGGGGGACGGCTCCCGCGAACGCCCCACCTACTGGTGCCCGACCTGCCAGCCGGGCCCGGCCCCACTCCCGGGAGCCACGCGAACGCCCCGCTCGCATAGCCGAGTTCAGCGCCGCACGACTAATTGACGGACCGTTAGAAACGCTCGTACCGTCGAGTCATGCCCCTCCCGGCGTACGACCTCAGCGGCCGCACCGCGTTCGTCACCGGCGCCGGCAGCGGTATCGGCCGCGCGACGGCGGTCCTGCTCGCCGAGGCGGGCGCGGCCGTGCACTGCGCGGACCTCGACGCGGCCGGCCTGCACGAGACGGCGACCCTCATCAAGGCCAGGAACGCCACCGCCCACACCCACCATGTCGACGTCACCGACCGCGCCCGGCTCACGCGGGCCGTAGCCGCCTGCGAGCGGCTCCACGTGATGGCGGCGATCGCCGGGATCATGCACAGCAGCCCGGTTCTGGAGACCCGGGACGAGGACCTGGAACGGGTGTGGAGCGTCAACTTCAAGGGTGTCCTGCACGCCTGCCAGGCGGCGGCCGCCCGGATGATCGCCGACGGGACCCGCGGCAGCATCGTCACCATGGCCTCGGGCGCGGTCGACACCGGCGGGCCGGGGCTGCTCTGCTACGGCGTGACCAAGGCGGCGGTGGTCCAGCTGACGAAGACCCTGGCCACCGAGGTCGGCACCCACGGCATCCGCGTCAACGCGGTGGCCCCGGGCTGGGTCCGTACGCCCATGACCGACCGCCACGACGGCGAGGCGCAGGCGCGCACGGAGTCCTTCATGGCGCGGCTGTCACCGCTGAGCCGGGTCGGCGAGCCCGAGGACATCGCGCACGCCGTGCTGCATCTCGCCTCCGACGCCTCGGCGTTCACGACGGGTCAGATTCTCCGCCCGAACGGCGGGGTGGCCATGCCCTGGTGATCGCGGCCCCCACCGCGTCCTCCAGAACCGGACCACCCCTCGCGCCCCCTGACGCGCCCCCCGGCCGTCCCGGTGCCCGTCCCTTCGGTACGCAGTGCACAGGCAGGAGGCTCAGCCCCCACCCCCCGGCCGCGACGGCCCCCTCCACCGCGCCGGCGTCCGGCACCAGCGCGAGCCGCAGCACACCCCACCACCACAGCGCACCGAGCCCCAGAGCCGCCCCCCAGCGAACTATCCGCATGGCCGCCACCTCCAAGGCCTCCGGGCCCCCGACACGACGCTAGAGGGCCCTCGTCGCGGCCGGAGAGGGCGCACCACCGGCACAGGGACGCACGCCCCTCTCACGCGAACCGCGCACCCGGCGCACACGAGCGCCCCGGGGCCATGCACCGCCGTCCGCACGCCCCCGCCGCGCCCACCGGCGCCGGGGCGCACGGCCCACCGGACCGGAGGCGCGCGGAAGAACGGCACGGGTCCGCGCCGTGGGGCGACGTCGCGCTAACCGTTCTCCGCCTGGAACATCCAGTGGTGCTTCTCAAGATCGGCCGTGATCTGGATGAAGATGTCCTGGCTCACGGGATCCGCCTCCGCGGTGCTCTCCACCCGCGTCCGCATGCGGGTGATCACCGCGCCGAGCGCCTCCACCAGGGTGCCCACCGCGTCCGCGTCCTTGACCCAGCCGTCCGGGACCGTGCCGATGCCGCTGCTCCCGGCCACCGTCCCGGCCCGCCCGTCCGGCGGGACACCCAGGGTGGAGGCCCGTTCGGCGACCGTGTCGGAGTGCAGCCGTGCGGTGTCCACGACCTCGTCGAGCTGGAGATGGACCGAGCGGAAGCGCGGCCCGACCACGTTCCAGTGGATCTGCTTGGCCACCAGGGAGAGGTCGACGAGATCGACGAGGGCGCCCTGCAGCGCCTCGGAGACGGTCCTGAGGTCGGCCTCGGACAGCGGGCTCTTCACCACGTACATCAGCGCAGCTCCGGATTCTTGAGACGACCGTACGACCCCGTGCGCCCGCACATGTGTACGCGTCGCGCGCAGGTCCCCGTTCCGCCTCTCCACCATGACCGCACACCACCACCCCGGCAAACGGGACGCCACCGGCCCCCGATCCGGGCCCCGGCCCCGCTCCCTGCCTCGGCCTCGATCCCGCGGCAGGGGTGACGCGAAAGCCCCGGCCGGCGCCCCCAGGTCTCCCTGGAGGCCCCGACCGGGGCTCCACTGCGCTTCTTTCACTGCTTCACCGGCACGCGCCTCACAGCACGCACACCTTCGCGGCAGGTCAGGCCGCGACGACGTCCACCGCTTCGGCGGGTGCCTTGATCGTGACCCGCTCCGGCGGCACACCGGCCACCGAGACGGAGTTGAGCATCGGTCGACGCACTGGTGCTGGCACCGGCTCGGTGGCCGCTGCGGACTGGGCCAGCTCGGCAAGGGCGAGCTCGTCACTCACTTCCCGCATGAGCTCGGACATCCGTACGTCCAACGCGTCGCAAATGGCGGAGAGCAGCTCGGAGGACGCCTCCTTCTGCCCCCGCTCCACCTCGGAGAGATAGCCGAGTGAGACTCGGGCGGACGAGGAGACTTCGCGCAGAGTACGGCCCTGGCGCTGGCGCTGCCGACGCAGCACGTCACCCAGCAGGCGACGGAGCAGAATCATCGGTGGCTCCCTCCTCGGACCGCGTAGCCGCATCCTTCACGCCCCACCGTACCGCCTTGCGCTGCGGCCGTGCGGGGAGCGCTGTTGTGTTCACTCAGGGCTGCAAACATCAGGTCCCCCCGTTCTGTTCCGTATCCTGTGCCCGCTCATTTCCGGTCTGTTCGCCCGCAAGCTCCTCGAGAAGCAGTGCGAGTACGCTCCGTACACTCTCCATACGGATTTCCGCCCGGCCGCCGTTCAACCGCAACGACGACACTTTCCCGCCACGTGATACGCCGGAATCGGAGGCGGACGGCCCGGTGACGGCCACGTAGACGGTGCCGACGGCTTGGCCGTCCTGCGGTTCGGGACCCGCCACTCCGGTGGTCGAAATTCCCCAGTCGGCGCCGAGCGCCTTACGGACACCCTCGGCCATCTGGGCCGCGACCTGCGGATCCACCGCCCCCCGCTGCTCCAGGAGGGTGGCGTCGACATCGAGCAACTGGTGCTTGAGCTGCGTGGCGTATGCGGTGACGGAGCCACGGAACGCCTGGGAGGAGCCGGGGGCCGCGGTGAGCGCGGCCGCGACCAGACCACCGGTCAGCGACTCGGCGACGGCGAGCGTCTCACCCCTCACCGTCAGTAGTCGCAGCACTTCGGCGGCCGTGGACGTCAATGTTCCGCTCCCTCCGCCGAGGCTCGGCGTTCGGCGGTTCCCTGTCGGCGCAGCACAATGGCCTGTCTCACATAGTCGATTCCGGTGACCACTGTCAGAATGACGGCCGCGGCCATCACCCACCACCGCAGAGTGGCCAGCGGACCCTCCAGTACCAGGACGTACATCCCGACGGCGATGCCCTGGGTCAGGGTCTTCAGCTTGCCGCCGCGGCTCGCCGGGATGACTCCGTACCGGATGACGACGAAGCGCAGCAGTGTGATCCCGAGTTCGCGGCCGAGGATGACGCCGGTCACCCACCACGGCAGGTCACCGAGGTAGGACAGACAGATCAGCGCGGCCCCCATGATCGCCTTGTCGGCGATGGGGTCGGCGATCTTGCCGAAGTCGGTGACGAGGTCGTAGGTCCGGGCCAGATGGCCGTCGAAGACGTCGGTGATCATGGCGACGGCGAAGGCGGCCCACGCCCAGGCCCGCCAGACCGGGTCGTATCCGCCGTCCATGAGCATCAGCACGACGAAGCCCGGCACGAGGACCAGGCGGACCATGGTCAGGATGTTCGCGATGTTCCAGAGGCTGGCCTGGTTGACGGCGGCGGCTCCCAGCTTCCCGCCACGCACGGCCCGCGCCTCCCCGGCATCACTGGAGGCGGCGGCGCCCGGGGCGCCGGGAACGCCCGGGGCGCTCGTCGTGCCCTTGGCGCCGGAGGTGCCGCCCGCCGCGGATGCCGGGACTCCCGTCATCTGGCCGCCTCCTCAGTACACGCGTGGGAGCCGTGCGAGCCCGGAAGCACCTCGGCCACCAGATCGACGCCTTCCGTGCCGACCACCTTCGCCTCGACCATAAGGCCGACGCTCAGTTCCTCGCCGCTCGTGAAGAGCACCTGACCGTCGGTCTCGGGTGCCTGGTGGGCGGCCCGGCCGTACGCGCCCTCCTCGCCGTCGACGGACTCGACCAGCACGCGCACGGTCTGTCCGACGCGCTCCTCGGCACGCTGCGAGACCAGTTCCTCGGCCAGCCGCGAGACCCGTGCGAGCCGCTCGGCCACGACGTCCTCGGGCAGCTTGTTCTCGTACGTCGCCGCTTCCGTGCCGTCCTCGTCGGAGTAGCCGAAGACACCGATCGCGTCCAGTCTCGCGCCGTTCAGGAAGCGCTCCAGCTCGGCGAGGTCGTCCTCGCTCTCGCCGGGGAAGCCGACGATGAAGTTGGACCGCACGCCGGCTTCGGGTGCCTTGCCGCGGATGGTGTCGAGCAGTTCCAGGAAGCGGTCGGTGTCGCCGAAGCGGCGCATGGAGCGCAGCACGGCCGGGGCGGAGTGCTGGAAGGAGAGGTCGAAGTAGGGCACGACCTTGGGTGTGGAGGTGAGCACGTCGATGAGGCCGGGCCGCATCTCGGCGGGCTGGAGGTAGCTGACGCGCACCCGCTCGATGCCGTCGACCTCGGCCAGCTCGGGCAGCAGGGACTCCAGCAGCCGGATGTCGCCCAGGTCCTTGCCGTACGAGGTGTTGTTCTCGGAGACCAGCATGACCTCCTTGACGCCCTGCTCGGCCAGCCAGCGGGTCTCGTTCAGGACGTCGGAGGGGCGGCGGGAGATGAAGGAGCCGCGGAAGGAGGGGATGGCGCAGAAGGAGCAGCGGCGGTCGCAGCCGGAGGCGAGCTTCACGGAGGCCACGGGCGAGCCGTCCAGGCGGCGGCGCAGCGGCGAACGCGGCCCGGAAGCCGGAGCGAGCCCTTCCGGAAGATCGACCGGGGCGTGGCCCGGGAGCGCGACCTCGGCCGCCGACTCCTGGCGCTGGGCCGGGCTGATCGGCAACAGCTTGCGGCGGTCCCGCGGGGTGTGCGAGGCGTGGATGCCGCCGTTCAGGATGGTCTGGAGGCGGTCGGAGATGTCCGCGTAGTCGTCGAAGCCGAGCACGCCGTCGGCCTCGGGCAGCGCCTCGGCCAGCTCCTTGCCGTACCGCTCGGCCATGCAGCCGACCGCCACGACGGCCTGGGTTCTGCCGTGGCCCTTGAGGTCGTTGGCCTCCAGGAGCGCGTCGACGGAGTCCTTCTTGGCGGCTTCGACGAAGCCACAGGTGTTGACGACGGCGACGTCCGCTTCCTCGGCGTCCTCGACGAGCTCCCAGCCGTCCGCCTCCAAGCGGCCTGCGAGCTCCTCCGAGTCCACCTCGTTACGGGCGCAGCCAAGAGTGACGAGTGCGACGGTACGGCGTTCAGGCATGGGCTCAAGACTACTTCGTCCCAGTGACGGCCCACGTCGACGGGGTTGGCCGATCTTGGCCAACCCCGTCCCTCACGTTCTTCGCAGCGTCCGGAGGTGCGTGGCCCGGACCCGGCGGGCGCTCAGCCGACCTCGGGGTCGCCCTTCGTGTACGTCAGTCGTTCGACCTGGCCGGGCCGGAAGTCGTCCTGGATCTTCTTGCCGTTGACGTAGAGCTGGACGGCGCCGGCGTCGCCGAGGACGAGGTCGATCTTGGACCCGTCCTGGAAGGTCTTGGACTCGCCCTGCTTGAGGAGGCCGTCCCACAGGAGCCGGCCGTTGTGGTCCTTGGCGGAGATCCAGCTGCGCCCGTCGGAGGCGCTGACCCGCACGGTCACCTTGTCGCGGGGCGCTGCCGCGATGGCGCTGTCGGTCGGGTCGGCCTTGGGGTCGGCGTCGGGCTTGTCGGTCTTGGGCTTGGACGGGGCGGGCTTGCTGGTCGTGGGCGTGGAGCCCTCGGCGACCCGGGCGGAGGAGCCGTCGTCGTCCCCGCGGTCGAAGGCGGTGAAGCCGACGAAGCCGATCACCGCGACGATCGCGGCGACCATGGCGGCGGTCCAGTTGGGGCCGCGCCGCTCGGGCCGGATCCGTTCCGCCTCGAACAAGGGGGCCGCGGGCGTCGGCGCGGGCCGTCCGCCGTGGGCCTCGTCGTACTGTTCGAGCAGCGGGGCGGGGTCGGTGCGCACCGCACGCGCGAGGGTGCGGAGGTGACCGCGCGCGTAGACGTCGCCACCGCAGGGGGCGAAGTCGTCCTGCTCGATCGCGTGCACGATGGCGATGCGGACCCGGGTGGCGTTGCTGACGTCGTCGACGGTCAGCCCGGCCGCGATGCGTGCCTGCTGGAGGGCACGACCGATCGAGGGGCGTTCGTCACGGTCGTCTTCGAACGGACGCTCGTCTTCGGGGAAGTTGCCGTCAGGGGAGTTGCCGATGGACACGGGGGCGCCTTTCGAGCGTGTAGCCACCTGTGCTGGAGGTTCAGTCTAGGGGGGGTACGAAAGGGTGGGGCAACCGGGCGGTGGGACTTTGTACGCCATCAGAATGGCCGGTCATCCTGCTGGTGGTGAGGGTGGGGCACGGGGCTGTCCCCTCGTCCAACTTGACGTACGCCGAAGGGAAACGGTTGCTCACCATTTCCTTACGGGTGAGTCACGTTCGAATACCCGGATGCCGTAGTCGCATCCGCGTTCAGCCCGCCGGACAACCGGTTTCTTTCTGCCGTGCGCCCTTCTCGCGCCCCTCCGCGGTCCCGCCCGCGGCCCCTACGCCTCAGTCTCCCCCCGGATCACGGCCAGCACTCCGTCCAGCTCGTCGGGTTTCACAAGAACGTCACGTGCCTTGGAGCCTTCGCTCGGCCCCACGATGCCCCGCGACTCCATGAGGTCCATGAGCCGTCCGGCCTTGGCGAAGCCGACGCGCAGTTTGCGCTGGAGCATCGAGGTCGAGCCGAACTGGGTGGAGACGACCAGCTCGGCCGCCTGGCACAACAGGTCGAGGTCGTCGCCGATCTCCTCGTCGATCTCCTTCTTCTGCTTGGTGCCCACGGTGACGTCGTCCCGGAAGACCGGCGCCATCTGGTCCTTGCAGTGCTGCACGATCGCCGCGACCTCGTCCTCGGTCACGAACGCGCCCTGCATACGGGTCGGCTTGTTCGCCCCCATCGGCAGGAACAGCCCGTCGCCCTTGCCGATCAGCTTCTCGGCACCGGGCTGGTCGAGGATGACGCGGGAGTCGGCGAGCGAGGAGGTGGCGAAGGCGAGCCGGGAGGGCACGTTCGCCTTGATCAGACCGGTGACGACGTCCACCGACGGCCGCTGTGTGGCGAGCACCAGGTGGATGCCGGCCGCACGCGCCAGCTGCGTGATCCGCACGATCGCGTCCTCGACGTCGCGCGGCGCGACCATCATCAGGTCGGCCAGCTCGTCCACGATCACCAGCAGGTACGGGTACGGCGACAGCTCCCGCTCGCTGCCCTCGGGCAGCTTGACCTTGCCGTTGCGGATGGCCTCGTTGAAGTCGTCGATGTGCCGGTAGCCGAACGCGGCCAGATCGTCGTAGCGCAGGTCCATCTCGCGCACGACCCACTGCAGTGCCTCGGCGGCCCGCTTGGGGTTGGTGATGATCGGCGTGATGAGGTGCGGGATCCCCTCGTACGCCGTCAGTTCCACGCGCTTGGGGTCGACGAGGACCATGCGGACGTCCTCGGGGGTCGCGCGGACCATGACCGAGGTGATCAGGCAGTTGATGCACGACGACTTGCCGGAGCCGGTCGCGCCCGCGACGAGCACGTGCGGCATCTTCGCCAGGTTGGCCATCACATAGCCGCCCTCGACGTCCTTGCCGAGCGCGACCAGCATCGGATGGTCGTCCTCGGCCGCGTCCGCGAGACGCAGGACGTCGCCCAGGTTGACCATCTCGCGGTCGGTGTTGGGGATCTCGATGCCGACGGCCGACTTGCCGGGGATCGGGCTGATGATCCGCACGTCCGGGCTGGCGACGGCGTAGGCGATGTTCTTGGTCAGCGCGGTGATCCGCTCGACCTTCACCGCCGGGCCCAGCTCGACCTCGTACCGGGTGACCGTCGGGCCGCGGGTGAAGCCGGTGACGGCGGCGTCGACCTTGAACTCCGAGAACACGTTCGACAGGGAGGCCACTATGGCGTCGTTGGCGGCGCTGCGGGTCTTTCCGGGGCCGCCCCGCTCCAGGAGGTCGAGCGAGGGCAGGGAGTAGGTGATGTCGCCGGAGAGCTGCAGCTGCTCGGCGCGCGCCGGCAGCTCGCGGGGCTCGTCCGGGGCCTTCTTGGTCAGGTCCGGCACCAGGGCGTCCTGCCGGGCGCCCTTGGGCGGCCTGGTGGCGGGGGGTGCCTCCTTGGCCGGCTTGCTGCGCGCTGCCGGGACGGGCGTGGTCTCCTCCCGGTCGCCGACGCTCACGCCCTGGGTGAGGTCCGCGACGACCGGCGAGGGCGGCATTCCGTGCAGCACCGCCCCGTCGAGCGCGGCGGCGGCCGCCGCCGCGACGTCCACGGCGTCCATCGGCCGGTTCGGGTCCGGCTGCCGTACCGCGGAACGCCTCGGGCGACGCCGGGTGAGGGCCTCCTGCTCGGCGCCGTCGGGGTCGTACGGATCGGGGGCGGCGCCGCGCCCGCGGGGGCGTGCGGGCAGCGCGTCACGCCACTGCTCGTCGTAGCGGGCGTCGTCCTCGCCGTACTCGGCGACATCGTCCTCGTCGTCGGCGATGATGCCCAGCTTCTGCCCGAGCAGCCGCAGCCGCTGCGGGATCGCGTTGACCGGTGTCGCCGTGACGACGAGCAGTCCGAAGACGGTGAGCAGCACGAGCATGGCCACGGCCAGGGCCTCGCCCATGGTGTAGGTCAGCGGGGTGGCCGTGCCCCAGCCGATGAGCCCCCCGGCGTCCCTTATCGCCTGCATCCCGGCGCTGCGCGCGGGCGAGCCGCACGCGAGGTGGACCTGGCCGAGGATGCCGATGACGAGCGCGGACAGCCCGATGACGATGCGGCCGTTGGCGTCGGGCTTCTCGGGATGCCGAATGAACCGCACGGCGATGACCGCGAGCAGTATCGGCACGAGCAGGTCGAGGCGTCCGAAGGCGCCGGTGACGAGCATCTCGACGAGATCGCCGACCGGACCGCGCAGGTTGGACCAGGTACCGGCGGCGACGATCAGGCTGAGGGCGAGCAGCAGGAGCGCGACGCCGTCCTTGCGGTGCGCCGGGTCGAGACCCTTCGCGCCCTGCCCTATGCCGCGGAAGACGGCGCCGACGGCGTGCGCGGCACCGAGCCAGACGGCGCGTACGAGGCGGTACACGCCTCCGGTGGGACTGGGCGCCGGCTTCGGAGGGGCCGTCTTCCTCGCCGCCGCCCTCTTGGCGGGTGCCTTCTTGGCGGCGGCTTTCTTCGCGGGGGCCTTCTTCGCCGGAGCCTTCGTCGGAGCGGCCGCCTTCTTCGCGGGCGGCTTCTTCGCTGCGGACTGACGTGAGGCCATGGGTGTGAGGTTACCGGTGGAGACCACAGCCGACACGTGTGCCCACTGCTTCACCCGTTCGTGTCGCGAACTCCGGGCCCCGAAGCTGACGCGATGTGACACGGCCTCGGCCCGCACAGGGACCGCACGAAACGGGCGCGGCCCGAGGTCACTTGTCCGACCCCGCCCGCGCCCGACAACCCACCGGTTCACGCACCCGGGATTCCCCGGCGGAACATGCCCGGGAACCCACTCAGTTCTGCGACGGCAGCGACGGCGGACCGCCCGTGCCCGGCTCCAACGCGTCCAGCGCCCGGCGCAGGCCGGTGAGTTTGCGTTCGAGATGCGCCGCGGTGGCGACCGCCGCGGCGTCCGCCGAGTCGTCGTCGAGCTGTTTGGACAGCGCCTCCGCCTGCTCCTCGACGGCCGCGAGCCGCGCGGACAGCTCGGCGAGAATGCCGCCGGAAGGCTCCTTCGCACCGCCCGCGGCGCCCTTGCCGCCGCCCTCCAACTGAAGCCGCAGCAGCGCCGCCTGCTCCCTGAGCTGGCAGTTCTTCATATACAGCTCGACGAAAACCGAGACCTTGGCGCGCAGCACCCAGGGGTCGAACGGTTTCGAGATGTAGTCGACCGCACCCGCCGCATACCCGCGGAACGTGTGGTGCGGTCCGTGGTTGATGGCGGTGAGGAAGATGATCGGGATGTCCCGGGTCCGTTCCCGCCGCTTGATGTGCGCGGCCGTCTCGAAGCCGTCCATGCCCGGCATCTGGACGTCCAGCAGGATGACCGCGAAGTCGTCCGTCAACAGCGCCTTGAGCGCTTCCTCCCCGGACGATGCCCGCACCAGTGTCTGATCGAGCGCGGAGAGGATGGCCTCCAGCGCCAACAGATTCTCCGGCCGGTCATCGACCAGGAGGATCTTGGCCTTCTGCACCATGGCCCGTCCTCCTCGCCCCGGCTTGGGGCCTCCCCTGTCCGCAGGACTCGGCGCGACACCGGTCGGTGTCACCCCAGGGGACGACTCCCTCGCGCCACCCGTCCTTGTGCCGGTCATCGTAGCCGCACCCCGCCCGTCGCCACACCCTGTCACCGTGATGTCACTGTGCTCGTAGCAGAAACGCAAGCGGGGACCAGAAGGTTCCCCGAATCGCGGGCTCCTACACGGCTTCGGCGACACTCAGTCAGCAACTCCGCACGCCTTTCGACGGATTGTGACCGCGGACCGCACCACCTGTCACTCACTTCGCATCCACTGCTCCATGACCCCCAGCAGATGATCCGGATCCACGGGCTTCGTCACATAGTCCGAGGCCCCCGAGTCGATCGCCTTCTCCCGGTCGCCCTTCATCGCCTTGGCCGTCAGCGCGATGATCGGCAGCCCGGCGAACTGCGGCATCCGGCGGATCGCCGTCGTCGTCGCATAACCGTCCATCTCCGGCATCATGATGTCCATCAGGACGACCGTCACATCGTCGTGCTGCTCCAGGACCTCGATGCCCTCACGGCCGTTCTCGGCGTACAGCACCGACAGGCCGTGCTGCTCCAGGACGCTGGTGAGCGCGAAGACGTTACGGATGTCGTCGTCGACGATGAGCACCTTCTCGCCCTCGAAGCGGACGGTCCGGCGCGGCTGCGCCGCCGCCTGCTGCGCCCAGTGCTCCTGCGGCTGCCCGTTGCCCTGCTGGACCAGGTCGGAGCCGGAGCTCGCCGGGACGGACCTGCGACGCCGGCGGAAGAGCGCCGCGGCCCCGTTCTGGGTCTCGCGGTACGACTTCACCTCCGCCGGTGTCTCGCTGCGTTCGGCCAGTTCGTTCTCGGAGGCCAGCAACTCTCCCGCTTCCAGCGCGGCCGGGGCGGCCTGGGCGTAGCCCTGCGGAGGCAGTTCGCTCGGGTGCAGCGGCAGGTACAGCGTGAACGTGGACCCGCGTCCCGGCTCGCTCTGTGCGTGGATCTCACCGCCCAGCAGCCGGGCGATCTCCCGCGAGATGGACAGCCCGAGGCCCGTACCGCCGTACTTGCGGCTCGTGGTGCCGTCCGCCTGCTTGAACGCCTCGAAGATGACCCGCATCTTGCTGGCCGCGATCCCGATGCCGGTGTCCGTCACCGAGAACGCGATCATGTCGGCGTCCGCGTCCCGCAGCGAACCGGCCTCCAGCAGCTGTTCCTTGATGGCCACCGGCACGTCCGCGCCGGCCGGCCGGATGACCAGTTCCACGGCCCCGGAGTCCGTGAACTTCACCGCGTTGGACAGCAGGTTCCGCAGCACCTGCAGCAGGCGCTGTTCGTCCGTGTGCAGCGTGGCGGGCAGCTCCGGCGAGACCCGTACGGAGAAGTCGAGGCCCTTCTCCGCCGTCAGCGGCCGGAAGGTGGCCTCCACGTAGTCGACGAGCTGGACGAGGGCGATACGGGTCGGCGAGACGTCCATCTTGCCCGCCTCGACCTTCGACAGGTCCAGGATGTCGTTGATCAGCTGGAGCAGGTCCGAGCCCGCCCCGTGGATCGTCTCGGCGAACTCGACCTGCTTGGGCGTCAGGTTCGACTCGGCGTTGTCCGCGAGCAGCTTGGCGAGGATCAGCAGCGAGTTGAGCGGAGTGCGCAGCTCGTGCGACATGTTCGCCAGGAACTCGCTCTTGTAGCGCATGGAGACCGCGAGCTGCTCGGCACGCTCCTCCAGGACCTGCCGCGCCTCCTCGATCTCGGTGTTCTTGACCTCGATGTCACGGTTCTGCCGGGCCAGCAGCTCGGCCTTCTCCTCCAGCTCGGCGTTGGACGCCTGGAGGGCCTCCTGCCGGTTCTCCAACTCGTCCGACCGCTCCCGCAGTTGCTCGGTCAGCTCCTGCGACTGCTTCAGCAGCACCTCGGTCTTGGTGTTGACGGAGATGGTGTTGACGCTGGTCGCGATCATCTCCGCGATCTGGTTCAGGAAGTCCTTCTGGATCTGCGTGAACGGCGTGAACGACGCCAGCTCGATCACACCGAGCACGGTCCCCTCGAAGAGCACCGGCAACACGATGACCTGCGCCGGGGGCGCCTCGCCCAGCCCGGAGGAGATCTTCAGATAACCGCTCGGGGCGTTCTCCACCAGGATCGTGCGCTTCTCCTTCGCGGCCGTCCCCACCAGCGCCTCACCCGGCCGGAACGACGCCGGCATGGACCCCATGGAGTAGCCGTACGAGCCCAGCATGCGCAGCTCGTACTGTTCGTCGTTGTCCGGCGCCAGGTCCTTGCCGTCGAGGAACGGCAGCGCGAGGAAGAACGCGCCGTGCTGCGCGGACACCACCGGCGTCAGCTCGCTCATGATCAGCGAGGCCACGTCGTCCAGGTCCCGGCGGCCCTGCATCAGCGCCGAGATCCGGGCGAGGTTGCCCTTGAGCCAGTCCTGCTCCTGGTTGGCGATCGTGGTGTCCCGCAGGTTGGCGATCATCTTGTTGATGTAGTCCTGCAGCTCCTTGATCTCGCCGGACGCGTCGACGTCGATCTTGAGGTTCAGGTCGCCCCGGGTCACCGCGGTGGCCACGCGCGCGATGGCGCGCACCTGCCGGGTCAGGTTCCCGGCCATCTCGTTCACCGACTCGGTGAGGTCCCGCCAGGTGCCGTCGACGTCCCGCACGCGCGCGAGGCCGCCGAGCTGGCCCTCGGTGCCCACCTCGCGGGCCACGCGGGTGACCTCCTCGGCGAAGGACGACAGCTGGTCGACCATCGTGTTGATGGTCGTCTTCAGCTCCAGGATCTCGCCACGGGCATCGATGTCGATCTTCTTGGTCAGGTCGCCCTTGGCGATGGCGGTCGTCACCATCGCGATGTTGCGGACCTGTCCGGTGAGGTTGGAGGCCATCGAGTTCACGGACTCGGTGAGGTCCTTCCACGTGCCCGCCACACCGGGCACGTGCGCCTGGCCGCCCAGGATGCCGTCCGTGCCCACCTCACGGGCCACCTTGGTGACCTGGTCGGCGAACGAACTGAGCGTCTTCACCATGCTGTTGAAGGTGTCGGCCAGCTCCGCGACCTCGCCGGCCGCCTCGATCGTCACCGTACGGGTCAGGTCGCCGTTGGCGACGGCGGCCGCCACCTGGGAGATGTTCCGCACCTGCATGGTGAGGTTCTTGGCCATCAGGTTCACATTGCCGCTGAGGTCCTTCCAGATGCCGGTGATGCCCGGCACGTGGGCCTGGCCGCCCAGGATGCCCTCGGTGCCCACCTCACGGGCCACCCGGGTCACCTGCTCGGCGAAGGACGACAGCTGGTCCACCATCGTGTTGACGGTGGTGACGAGTTCGAGGATCTCGCCCTTGGCGTCGACGGTGATCTTCTTCGACAGGTCGCCCTTGGCGACGGCGGTAGTGACCTCGGCGATCTGGCGCACCTGGATCGTCAGGTTGTTCGCCATGAAGTTCACCGACTGCGTGAGGTCCTTCCAGGTGCCGGAGACGCCCTGCACCTCGGCCTGACCGCCGAGCTGGCCCTCCGTACCCACCTCGCGGGCGACCCGGGTGACCTCCTCCGCGAACGACGACAGCTGGTCCACCATCGTGTTCAGCGTGTTCTTCAGCTCCAGGATCTCGCCGCGCGCGTCCACGGTGATCTTCTGGGACAGGTCGCCGCGGGCCACCGCCGTGGCGACCTGCGCGATGTTGCGGACCTGGCCGGTCAGGTTGCCGGCCATGCCGTTCACCGACTCGGTCAGGTCCCGCCACACACCGGCGACCCCGGGCACCTGCGCCTGACCGCCGAGCCGGCCCTCCGTACCCACGTCCCGGGCCACCCGGGTCACCTGGTCGGCGAAGGAGGAGAGCTGGTCGACCATCGTGTTGATGGTGTTCTTCAGTTCCAGAATCTCGCCGCGCGCGTCTACGTCGATCTTCTGCGACAGGTCGCCCCGCGCCACCGCCGTCGTCACCTGCGCGATGTTGCGCACCTGCGAGGTGAGGTTGCCGGCCATCGAGTTGACGGAGTCGGTGAGTTCCTTCCACGTCCCCGACACACCGTCAACCCGGGCCTGACCACCGAGCCGCCCCTCGGTGCCCACGTCCCGGGCCATCCGCGTCACCTGGTCGGCGAAGGACGACAGCTGGTCCACCATCGTGTTCACGGTGTTCTTCAGTTCGAGCATCTCGCCCGCGACATCGACGGTGACCTTCTGCGAGAGGTCGCCGTTGGCCACGGCCGTGGTCACCGCCGCGATGTTCCTCACCTGTCCGGTGAGGTTCCGGAACGCCGTGTTGACGGAGTCGGTGAGGTCCTTCCACGTCCCCGCCGCGCCCGGCACCTGCGCCTGACCGCCCAGCCGGCCCTCGGCCCCCACCTCGTTCGCCACCCGCGTGACCTCGTCACCGAAGGAGGAGAGCTGGTCGACCATCCCGTTGACGGTGTTCTTCAGCTCCAGCATCTCCCCGGCCACGTCCACGGTGACCTTCTGCGAGAGATCGCCGTCGGCGACCGCCGTGGTCACCGCCGCGATGTCCCGCACCTGGATCGTGAGGTTCCGGAAGACCGTGTTGACGGAGTCGGTGAGGTCCTTCCACGTCCCCGCCGCGCCCGGCACCTGCGCCTGACCGCCCAGCCGGCCCTCGGCACCCACCTCGTTCGCCACCCGCGTGACCTCGTCGGCGAAGATCCGCAGCGTCTCGGTCATCTGGTTGATGGTCTCGGCGAGCTTGGCGACCTCACCGCGTGCGGGCACGGTGACCTTCTGCGACAGATCACCGTTGGCGACCGCCGTGGTGACCTGGGCGATCCCCCGCACCTGCGCGGTGAGATTGCCGGCCATGGTGTTCACCGAATCGGTGAGTTCCTTCCACACACCCGCCACACCCGGCACCTCGGCCTGCCCGCCGAGCTGCCCGTCGGTGCCCACCTCCCGGGCGACCCGGGTCACCTCGGAGGAGAACGCCGAGAGCTGGTCGACCATCGTGTTGACGGTCTCCTTCAGCTCCAGCATCTCGCCGGCCACGTGCACGGTGACCTTGCGCGACAGATCACCCTTCGCGACCGCGGTCGTCACCAGCGCGATGTCCCTCACCTGCGCGGTGAGCCGGTGCGCCATGGTGTTGACGGACTCCGTCAGGTCCTTCCACGAACCGGACATCCCCCGCACCTTGGCCTGCCCGCCCAGTTTGCCCTCGGTGCCCACCTCGCTGGCCACGCGCGTGACCTCGTCCGTGAACGTCGACAGCTGGTCGACCAGGTTGTTGACCGTACGTCCGACCTTCAGGAACTCACCGCGCAGCGGATGCCCCGTCCCGTCCGGCCCCTGCGACCGCAGCTCCATACGGGGCGACAGATCCCCCTCCGCGACCGCCGACAGCACCCGGCTGACTTCGGAGACAGGCCGTACGAGGTCGTCGACCAGCGCGTTCGACGCGTCGATCGCGGCCGCCCAGGACCCCTCGGTGGCGCCCGTCTCCAGCCGCTCGGTGAGCTTGCCCTCACGCCCCACCACGCGCCGCACCCGCGACAGCTCGCCCGTCAGATGCAGGTTCCGGTCCGCCACCTCGTTGTACACGGCGGCGATCTCGGACATCACCCCGTCGCCCGACACCGTCAGCCGCTTGCGGAAGTTGCCGTCCCGCATCGCTTCCAACGCCGTGAGCAGCCGGTTCAGGGCAGCGGTGTCCACAGTGGTGGTCCCATTGCGCGATTTGCGTGCTTTGCGCTGCTCACTCAGGGACGGTCCGCCTTTCGCGCGCGCCTTCGTGCCTCGCGTCGCTGCGCCAGACTCCACTGTGTCCCTCCCGCAAGGGTCGACCGGTCCTACTGGACGTACTACGCCGCATTCGAACGCTTCATATCGCTCACACCACTCGTACCACTCGTACCGCTTCGTACGCGGGTACTCACACCCGGCGGACCGGCTGACGCCCTCCGCCGCACCGGAAAGGCACTCGGACCCGCCCGGCCTGCTCCTGGGAGCCTGCCCAGTGTTTCACCATGGCCGAACCAGGCCATAACAGTTCGGCAGCTTCGCACACGGTCCGCACACCTCCGGACGGAAACACAGACGACCGGCATCCGCATGGACGGCGAAGGTAAGTAACCTTGCATGCGGCTGTCCAGCCATGCCGGTCCCGTCCGGCCTGGACGGTGGCGCACGAGCACGAGCGGGCAGGCATCGGAGGGGCGGCCTCACCATGACCACCGGACTGCATCCCGGGGAGACCCCCCAGGACCCCAGGCCGACGGAGAACCAGCCCCTGCCCCGGCAGGAGGCCGTCCCAGGATCCCCCCACACCGAGAACCGGACAAGGAGTGCTGTGATCACCGCGCGCGCGGCCGCCAGCTTCGCTGCCGTCTCACGATCCGTCGCGACCGCCCGCTCGTTCGTCCGCGACACCCTCCAGGGCTGGGGCTTCGCCGACATCGTCGACGACGCGGTCGTCCTCACCAGCGAACTCGTCACCAACGCGGTCGTCCACGCGGGCACCTCCGCCGACGTCCTGTGCCTGCGGGCCGACGACGGCGTACGCATCGAGGTCGCGGACAGATATCCCGAGCGTGAGATCCCCCTCCAGGGCAGCCACGTCAACATGGGCAGCCCGGACCGCGAAGGCGGCCGCGGACTGCAGCTGTGCGCGGCGATGGCCTCCCGCTGGGGCGTGGAGTACACCTCCACCCACAAGCAGGTCTGGTTCCAACTCGACCTCCCCGACCGCCCGGTGGGCACTCGCTCGGCCGGCCCGGCCCTGCCCCCCGACCTGCTCCCGCTCGCCGACGGCCGGGTCCGCGTCGCGGTCGTCCAGATCGACCGCGCGGGCGCGATCGGCGCCTGGAACGAGGACGCCGAGGAACTCTTCGGATACGCCCCGGACCACGTCATCGGCAAGCCCCTCACCGACCTCGCCGCCTGGCCGCACACCCCCGGCACCAGCACCGGCGTCGCCGAGGCCCTCCAACTCTCCCGCTGGGAAGGCAGTTACGGCATCCGCGGCGCCAGCGGCCGTGTGATTCCGGTCTACGCCTCCCACCTCCGGGTCCGCGACACCGCCGGCGACCCCTCCACGGTCTGCCTCCTCGTCCGCGACCACGAGCGCGCCGTCCTGCAGACTCCGCTGCGCATGTCCGCCGGCGACGGCTCCGGCGAGGGCCAGGCCACGGACCCCTTCGAGGTCTTCATCGGCTCCCCCGCGCCCGACGACCTGGACGGCCTCCTCCAGCGCACGGTCGAGCGCGCCCGCGACATGCTCGACGGGGACTCGGCCTTCCTCCTCCTCGCGACCGACGACGAGACGGAGCTGGAGGTCCGGGCCTCCACCGGCCTCCCCTCCGCCCGCCAACGCTTCGCCCGCGTCCCCGTGGACGCCGGCCCCGGCCGCTACGGCTCCGCCCGGATGCCCGCCGTCCACGACGACCTCATGGCCGTCCCCGGAGCCGTCCCCCTGCTCAACGGCACCGGCATGCGCTCCGTCGTCACGGTCCCCCTCAAGGTCGAGGGCCGCCTCACGGGCTCCCTGGGCGTCGCCGCGGAGTCCCACGGCCGGTACTCCAACGAGGAAGCCCTGCGCCTGCAGTTCGCCGCCGACCGCATCGCGCTGGCCGTCGAGTCCGCCCGGCTCGGTGAGCTGGAACGCCTGCGCCGCGGCTCGCTGAGCTTCCTGGTCGAGGCATCCGACCTCCTCGCGGGCACCCTCGACCGCGACCAGACCCTGGCCCTCATGGCCCAGATGACGATCCCGACACTGGCCACCTGGTGCGCCGTCTACACGATCGCCGACCAGGCATCGGACCCGTACCTCAGTTACGTCCTGCACGAGGACGAGGACCTCATCGACGGCCTCAAGGCCCTCCTGTCCAAGATCCGCCCGCCCGAGCCCATCCCGACCCCGGGAGCCCGCGTCTGGACGGCCCCCGCCGAAGCGGCCCACCAGGCGGCCCTGCGCACCTCCATGCGCAGCCTCGGCCTCGGCGAGCCCGCCACGGTCAGCTCCGGCATCGGCACGACACTGGCGACCGCCTCGGCGGTCGGCGGCGAGACCGTCGTCCTGCCCCTCGTGGCCCGCAACCGCGTCATCGGCATGCTGACCCTCGGCAAGCCCACCGACGAACACTTCCGCCAGGAGATCCTGGAACTGGCCGAGGATCTCTCCCGCCGCGCGGCCCTGGCCCTGGACAACGCCCGCCTGTACTCGGAGCGCGTGGCCATCAGCCAGTCCCTCCAGCGCAGCCTCCTCCCGCCCGAGCTCCCGCAGATCGACGGCGTCGAGGTCGAGGTCATCTACCGCGCGGCCGGCGAGGGCAACGAGGTCGGCGGTGACTTCTACGACCTCTTCCCCATCCGCGACGGCGCGTACGGCTTCGCCATCGGCGACGTCTGCGGCACCGGCCCCGAGGCCGCCGCCGTCACCGGCCTGGCCCGCCACGCCCTGCGCCTGCTCGCCCGCGAGGGCTACGCCGGCCCGGCGGTCCTGGACCGCCTCAACTCCGCCATCATCGACGAGGGGGCCCGCAGCCGCTTCCTGACGCTCCTGTACGGCGAGCTGTGGCCCCAGGAGGACGGCAGCGCCGTCCTGAAGGTGGTCTGCGCCGGCCACCCGCTCCCGCTGCGCCTGCGCCAGGACGGCACGGTCGAGCCCGCCGCCGAACCTCAGGCCCTCCTCGGTGTGATGGAGGACCTGGAACTGTACGAGCAGACGGTCACCCTCGACCCCGGTGACGTGCTCCTGTGTGTGACGGACGGCGTCACCGAACGCCGCGAGGGCACCCGCATGTTGGGCGACGACGGCCTGGCCGAGGTCCTCACCACCTGCACCGGCCTCACCGCGGGCGCGGTCGCGGCCCGCGTCATGCGCGCGGTCGAACGCTTCGCCTCCGACGCGCCCTCCGACGACATGGCCATCCTGGCGATGCGGGTCCCGGGCCTCCAGACGGACTGACTCCGGGTACGACAAAGGCCCCGCCCAAGAGGGCGGGGCCTTTCGTCTGAGCCCCCAAACGGAATCGAACCGTTGACCTTCTCCTTACCATGGAGACGCTCTACCGACTGAGCTATAGGGGCCTGTCACCTGTTCGAGGTTTCCCTCGCGGCAACGAGATAGATCATACCCCGAACCGGCGCCCGTCTCGAACCACCCGGCCCGCTGCCGATCGGCCCTAGAAGGCCGGTTGGAGCAGCCCGCCGAGGGCGTTGCACACGGACACCAGCTTCTGCAGCTCGCGCCGCGACATCTCGCCACCGATCGGCAGCGCCAGCGTCTCGTCGGCCGCCTGCTCGGTCTCGGGCAGGCACACGTCCCGCCGGAATCCGGGCATCCGGTGCACGGGTGTCTTCACCGGCACGCCGCACGCAACTCCCTTGGCCCGTACGGCCCGCGCGAACGCGTCCCGGTCGGGCCGCCCGTTCCCGGGCACCCTCACGACGTACTGCTGGAAGGTGTGCCCGTCACATCCTTCGGGCGTCCGTACGCCCTTCAGCTTCGCACTGAGGTACGCGGCCCGCCGCCGACGCTCCCCCAGTTCGCTGTACGGCGTCTCCGACTCGCCCTGCTCCAGCACCAACAGCCCGTTGCGCTGCCCGACCTGACGCAGCGCCGCGATATCGGCCGACCTGCCGAAGCGGTGGACGACGACCGCCGCGACCGTCCGCGAGGTGACCGCGGCCTCGACGGCCGCCGCGTCGAGGCAGTACGTCGCCGGGTCTATGTCGGCGAAGACCGGCACGGCGCCCGCCAGACTCACCGCCTGCGCGACCTCCGGATTACCGAACGCCGGCACTACGACCTCGTCACCGGCGCCGACACCCGCGGCCCTGAGCATTCCAACGGTACCCATGCTGCGGATCCTGGTGGGGCAACGTGAACTCCAAGTGACGCACAACAAAAAAGAGCTGGTCCCCGAACCGAAATTCGGGGACCAGCTCTCAATATTTGTTCGGCGGCGTCCTACTCTCCCACAGGGTCCCCCCTGCAGTACCATCGGCGCTGTAAGGCTTAGCTTCCGGGTTCGGAATGTAACCGGGCGTTTCCCTCACGCTATGACCACCGAAACACTATGAAACACTCAACCGCACCATCCCCCGTGACCAAACGGGAATGGGGTTGTTCGTGGTTTCAGAACCAACACAGTGGACGCGAGCAACTGAGGACAAGCCCTCGGCCTATTAGTACCAGTCAACTCCACCCATTACTGGGCTTCCATATCTGGCCTATCAACCCAGTCGTCTACTGGGAGCCTTACCCCATCAAGTGGGTGGGAATACTCATCTCGAAGCAGGCTTCCCGCTTAGATGCTTTCAGCGGTTATCCCTCCCGAACGTAGCCAACCAGCCATGCCCTTGGCAGAACAACTGGCACACCAGAGGTTCGTCCGTCCCGGTCCTCTCGTACTAGGGACAGCCCTTCTCAATATTCCTGCGCGCGCAGCGGATAGGGACCGAACTGTCTCACGACGTTCTAAACCCAGCTCGCGTACCGCTTTAATGGGCGAACAGCCCAACCCTTGGGACCGACTCCAGCCCCAGGATGCGACGAGCCGACATCGAGGTGCCAAACCATCCCGTCGATATGGACTCTTGGGGAAGATCAGCCTGTTATCCCCGGGGTACCTTTTATCCGTTGAGCGACGGCGCTTCCACAAGCCACCGCCGGATCACTAGTCCCGACTTTCGTCCCTGCTCGACCCGTCGGTCTCACAGTCAAGCTCCCTTGTGCACTTACACTCACCACCTGATTGCCAACCAGGCTGAGGGAACCTTTGGGCGCCTCCGTTACCCTTTGGGAGGCAACCGCCCCAGTTAAACTACCCATCAGACACTGTCCCTGATCCGGATCACGGACCCAGGTTAGACATCCAGCACGACCAGACTGGTATTTCAACGACGACTCCACCCGAACTGGCGTCCGAGCTTCACAGTCTCCCAGCTATCCTACACAAGCCGAACCGAACACCAATATCAAACTGTAGTAAAGGTCCCGGGGTCTTTCCGTCCTGCTGCGCGAAACGAGCATCTTTACTCGTAGTGCAATTTCACCGGGCCTATGGTTGAGACAGTCGAGAAGTCGTTACGCCATTCGTGCAGGTCGGAACTTACCCGACAAGGAATTTCGCTACCTTAGGATGGTTATAGTTACCACCGCCGTTTACTGGCGCTTAAGTTCTCAGCTTCGCCACCCCGAAGAGTGACTAACCGGTCCCCTTAACGTTCCAGCACCGGGCAGGCGTCAGTCCGTATACATCGCCTTACGGCTTCGCACGGACCTGTGTTTTTAGTAAACAGTCGCTTCTCGCTGGTCTCTGCGGCCACCCCCAGCTCAAGCAGCAAGTGCTATCACCGGTGATGGCCCCCCTTCTCCCGAAGTTACGGGGGCATTTTGCCGAGTTCCTTAACCATAGTTCACCCGAACGCCTCGGTATTCTCTACCTGACCACCTGAGTCGGTTTAGGGTACGGGCCGCCATGAAACTCGCTAGAGGCTTTTCTCGACAGCATAGGATCATCCACTTCACCACAATCGGCTCGGCATCAGGTCTCAGCCTTGTGTGATCCGGATTTACCTAGATCACGGCCTACACCCTTACCCCGGGACAACCACCGCCCGGGATGGACTACCTTCCTGCGTCACCCCATCACTCACCTACTGCAAGTCTGGTTCGTCGGCTCCACCACTCCCCTTTGCCCGAAGGCTCCGGGGCGGCTTCACGGACTTAGCATCGCCTGGTTCGATGTTTGACGCTTCACAGCGGGTACCGGAATATCAACCGGTTATCCATCGACTACGCCTGTCGGCCTCGCCTTAGGTCCCGACTTACCCTGGGCAGATCAGCTTGACCCAGGAACCCTTGGTCAATCGGCGCAAACGTTTCTCACGTTTGTATCGCTACTCATGCCTGCATTCTCACTCGTGAACCGTCCACCACTGCCTTCCGGCGCGGCTTCACCCGGCACACGACGCTCCCCTACCCATCCCAGCAGGCGTTGGCCCTATACGCTGGAATGACACGACTTCGGCGGTACGCTTGAGCCCCGCTACATTGTCGGCGCGGAATCACTAGACCAGTGAGCTATTACGCACTCTTTCAAGGGTGGCTGCTTCTAAGCCAACCTCCTGGTTGTCTCTGCGACTCCACATCCTTTCCCACTTAGCGTACGCTTAGGGGCCTTAGTCGATGCTCTGGGCTGTTTCCCTCTCGACCATGGAGCTTATCCCCCACAGTCTCACTGCCGCGCTCTCACTTACCGGCATTCGGAGTTTGGCTAAGGTCAGTAACCCGGTAGGGCCCATCGCCTATCCAGTGCTCTACCTCCGGTAAGAAACACACGACGCTGCACCTAAATGCATTTCGGGGAGAACCAGCTATCACGGAGTTTGATTGGCCTTTCACCCCTAACCACAGGTCATCCCCCAGGTTTTCAACCCTGGTGGGTTCGGTCCTCCACGAAGTCTTACCTCCGCTTCAACCTGCCCATGGCTAGATCACTCCGCTTCGGGTCTTGAGCGTGCTACTGAAACGCCCTGTTCGGACTCGCTTTCGCTACGGCTACCCCACCCGGGTTAACCTCGCAACACACCGCAAACTCGCAGGCTCATTCTTCAAAAGGCACGCAGTCACGAGGCAAGCACAAGTGCTTGCCCGACGCTCCCACGGCTTGTAGGCACACGGTTTCAGGTACTATTTCACTCCGCTCCCGCGGTACTTTTCACCATTCCCTCACGGTACTATCCGCTATCGGTCACCAGGGAATATTTAGGCTTAGCGGGTGGTCCCGCCAGATTCACACGGGATTTCTCGGGCCCCGTGCTACTTGGGTGTCTCTCAAACGAGCCGCTGATGTTTCAGCTACGGGGGTCTTACCCTCTACGCCGGACCTTTCGCATGTCCTTCGCCTACATCAACGGTTTCTGACTCGTCTCACAGCCGGCAGACTGTGAAAGAGAGATCCCACAACCCCGTATACGCAACCCCTGCCGGGTCTCACACGCATACGGTTTGGCCTCATCCGGTTTCGCTCGCCACTACTCCCGGAATCACGGTTGTTTTCTCTTCCTGCGGGTACTGAGATGTTTCACTTCCCCGCGTTCCCTCCACTTGCCCTATGTGTTCAGGCAAGGGTGACAGCCCATGACGACTGCCGGGTTTCCCCATTCGGAAACCCCCGGATCAAAGCCTGGTTGACGACTCCCCGGGGACTATCGTGGCCTCCCACGTCCTTCATCGGTTCCTGGTGCCAAGGCATCCACCGTGCGCCCTTAAAAACTTGGCCACAGATGCTCGCGTCCACTGTGCAGTTCTCAAACAACGACCAACCACCCGTCACAACCCGCTTCACGCGAATTTTTACCGGGGCCGGCACTGAAGGCAGCCATACGGCCATACCCTCAGACACCCAACAGCGTGCCCGACACCCTCGCCACTCATGATCAGCGTTCCACGCTCCGAAGAGCAGTACTGGCAGCCCGAGATGACTGAAAGTGCCGAATAATCAACGTTCCACCCATGAGCAACCACCGTCGAACATTCGCCGACGTTGTGGCCCTGGCTGCCTTGCGGCAGCTAGATGCTCCTTAGAAAGGAGGTGATCCAGCCGCACCTTCCGGTACGGCTACCTTGTTACGACTTCGTCCCAATCGCCAGTCCCACCTTCGACAGCTCCCTCCCTTACGGGTTGGGCCACCGGCTTCGGGTGTTACCGACTTTCGTGACGTGACGGGCGGTGTGTACAAGGCCCGGGAACGTATTCACCGCAGCAATGCTGATCTGCGATTACTAGCAACTCCGACTTCATGGGGTCGAGTTGCAGACCCCAATCCGAACTGAGACAGGCTTTTTGAGATTCGCTCCGCCTCACGGCTTCGCAGCTCATTGTACCTGCCATTGTAGCACGTGTGCAGCCCAAGACATAAGGGGCATGATGACTTGACGTCGTCCCCACCTTCCTCCGAGTTGACCCCGGCAGTCTCCTGTGAGTCCCCATCACCCCGAAGGGCATGCTGGCAACACAGAACAAGGGTTGCGCTCGTTGCGGGACTTAACCCAACATCTCACGACACGAGCTGACGACAGCCATGCACCACCTGTACACCGACCACAAGGGGGCGACCATCTCTGGCCGTTTCCGGTGTATGTCAAGCCTTGGTAAGGTTCTTCGCGTTGCGTCGAATTAAGCCACATGCTCCGCTGCCTGTGCGGGCCCCGTCAATTCCTTTGAGTTTTAGCCTGCGGCCGTACTCCCCAGGCGGGGAACTTAATGCGTTAGCTGCGGCACCGACGACGTGGAATGTCGCCAACACCTAGTTCCCACCGTTTACGGCGTGGACTACCAGGGTATCTAATCCTGTTCGCTCCCCACGCTTTCGCTCCTCAGCGTCAGTAATGGCCCAGAGATCCGCCTTCGCCACCGGTGTTCCTCCTGATATCTGCGCATTTCACCGCTACACCAGGAATTCCGATCTCCCCTACCACACTCTAGTCTGCCCGTATCGAATGCAGACCCGGGGTTAAGCCCCGGGCTTTCACATCCGACGCGACAGACCGCCTACGAGCTCTTTACGCCCAATAATTCCGGACAACGCTCGCGCCCTACGTATTACCGCGGCTGCTGGCACGTAGTTAGCCGGCGCTTCTTCTGCAGGTACCGTCACTTTCGCTTCTTCCCTGCTGAAAGAGGTTTACAACCCGAAGGCCGTCATCCCTCACGCGGCGTCGCTGCATCAGGCTTTCGCCCATTGTGCAATATTCCCCACTGCTGCCTCCCGTAGGAGTCTGGGCCGTGTCTCAGTCCCAGTGTGGCCGGTCGCCCTCTCAGGCCGGCTACCCGTCGTCGCCTTGGTGAGCCGTTACCTCACCAACAAGCTGATAGGCCGCGGGCTCATCCTTCACCGCCGGAGCTTTCCACACTCATCGGATGCCCGAGAGTGTCGTATCCGGTATTAGACCCCGTTTCCAGGGCTTGTCCCAGAGTGAAGGGCAGATTGCCCACGTGTTACTCACCCGTTCGCCACTAATCCCCACCGAAGTGGTTCATCGTTCGACTTGCATGTGTTAAGCACGCCGCCAGCGTTCGTCCTGAGCCAGGATCAAACTCTCCGTGAATGTTTACCCGACTGTGCTTAATTAAAAGCGTCGGTGCACACATCACGAGAGCGGAACCACCGGAGGAATAGTCCGATGGTTCACAGCGTCCTCGCTGTGTTTTACTTCAAAGGAACCTCGTCCCAGCAGATGCTGGAGACGGGGTATCAACATATCTGGCGTTGATTTTTGGCACGCTGTTGAGTTCTCAAGGAACGGACGCTTCCTTTGTACTCACCCTCTCGGGCTTTCCTCCGGGCTTTTCCCTTCGGTCTTGCTGTCTTGCGTTTCCGACTCTATCAGACCGTTTCCGGTTCCGATTTCCTCGGTGCTTTCCAGGTTCCCGCTTTCGCGTTTCCCTTTCCGGCGGTTCCGACTTTATCAGAAGTTCTGAGTCGGAATTTCCACCCGGTCCGGGCGGCTCCTGACACGCAGTTGTGTCGGGTTCCCCCCTGGGCGGAGCCGTAAACGTACTGGAGCGGGGCGCCCCGATGCAAATCGAGGGGCCCCGCTCCGGTCGGGCACTGACGGAGGGTCAGACCTCAACCACCACAGGCAGGATCATCGGCCTGCGCCGGTAGGTGTCGGAGACCCACTTGCCGAGGGTCCGACGGATGAGCTGTTGCAGCTGGTGGGGCTCGACGACCCCGTCCTGGGCCGACCGCTCCAGGACCTCGGTGATCCGCGGGACGACCGCGCCGAACGCGGAGTCCTCGATGCCGGAGCCGCGGGCCTGGATGTGCGGGCCACCGGTGATCTTGCCGGTGGAGGAGTCCAGGACGAGGAAGACCGAGATGATGCCCTCGTCGCCCAGGATCTTCCGGTCCTTCAGGGCGGGCTCGCCCACGTCACCGACCGAGAGGCCGTCCACGTAGACGTAACCGGCCTGGACCTTGCCGGAGATCTTGGCCTTGCCCTCGATGAGGTCGACGACCACGCCGTCCTCCGCGATGACGATGCGGTCGTGCGGTACGCCGGTCAGGGCGCCCAGTTCGGCGTTGGCGCGCAGGTGCCGCCATTCGCCGTGCACCGGCATCAGGTTCTTCGGGCGGCAGATGTTGTAGAAGTACAGCAGCTCGCCGGCCGACGCGTGCCCGGAGACATGGACCTTGGCGTTGCCCTTGTGGACGACGTTGGCGCCCCAGCGGGTCAGGCCGTTGATGACGCGATAGACCGCGTTCTCGTTGCCGGGGATCAGGGACGAGGCCAGGATCACCGTGTCGCCCTGGACGATGCGGATCTGGTGGTCCCGGTTGGCCATGCGGGACAGCGCGGCCATCGGTTCGCCCTGCGACCCGGTGCAGACGAGGACGATCTCGTGCTGCGGCAGATCGTCGAGCGTCTTGACGTCCACGACCAGGCCCGGCGGGACCTTGAGATAGCCCAGGTCCCTGGCGATGCCCATGTTCCGGACCATCGAGCGCCCGACGAAGGCGACCCGGCGGCCGTACTCGTGGGCGGCGTCGAGGATCTGCTGGATGCGGTGGATGTGGCTGGCGAAGCTGGCCACGATGATCCGCTTGCTGGCGCCGGCGAAGACCTGGCGCAGCACGTTGGAGATGTCGCGCTCGGGCGGAACGAAGCCCGGCACCTCCGCGTTCGTGGAGTCGGAGAGGAGGAGGTCGATGCCTTCCTCGCTCAGCCTCGCGAACGCGTGTAGATCGGTGAGACGGTTGTCCAGCGGGAGCTGGTCCATCTTGAAGTCGCCCGTGTGGACGACCATGCCCGCGGGCGTGCGGATGGCCACGGCCAGGGCGTCCGGGATGGAGTGGTTGACCGCGACGAACTCGCAGTCGAAGGGGCCGATGCGCTCGCGGTTCCCCTCGACCACCTCAAGGGTGTACGGACGGATGCGGTGCTCCTGGAGCTTGGCCTCGATGAGCGCGAGGGTCAGCTTGGAGCCGACCAGCGGGATGTCGGGCTTCTCGCGCAGCAGGTACGGGACCGCGCCGATGTGGTCCTCGTGGCCGTGCGTGAGGACGATGCCCTCGATGTCGTCGAGGCGGTCCCTGATGGACGAGAAGTCCGGCAGGATCAGGTCGATTCCGGGCTGCTCCTCCTCGGGGAAGAGCACCCCGCAGTCCACGATGAGCAGTCGGCCGCCGTATTCGAAGACGGTCATGTTCCGGCCGATCTCACCGAGGCCGCCCAGCGGGGTGACCCGCAGGCCACCCTCCGGGAGCGGTGGCGGCGGGCCGAGTTCAGGATGCGGATGACTCAAAAGACTCTCCTCACCATGCACGCCACGTACCTGGGGCACGTGGCGCGCATGACGTTCGTGCAGAAGCAGTTGTGGATGGGAACGCAGGCGCTTGTCGTCCTGCCTATTCAGTTGTGAAGTCTGGTGGTGACGTCGTGCGGGGTCCGGTGTTAGAGCTGTACCCCGCCGGCGCCGAGATCGAGCTTGAGCTGGGCCGTCTCCTCGGGCGAGAGCTCGACCATGGGGGCGCGCAGTGGTCCGGCGGGCAGGCCCTGGAGGGCGAGCGCCGCCTTGGTGGTCATCACGCCCTGGGTGCGGAACATGCCGGTGAAGACGGGGAGCAGCTTCTGGTGGATCTCGGTGGCCTTCTGGACGTCACCGGAGACGTACGCGTCGACGAGGGCGCGCAGCTCGGGGGTGACGACGTGGCCGACGACCGAGACGAAGCCGACCGCGCCGACCGAGAGGAGCGGGAGGTTCAGCATGTCGTCGCCGGAGTACCAGGCGAGGCCGGAACGGGCGATGGCCCAGCTGGCGCGGCCGAGGTCGCCCTTGGCGTCCTTGTTGGCGACGATGCGGGGGTGCTCGGCGAGCCGGACGATCGTCTCGGTGTCGATCGGGACGCCGCTGCGGCCCGGGATGTCGTACAGCATCACCGGCAGCGCGGAGGTGTCGGCGATCGCCTTGAAGTGGCGGTACAGGCCCTCCTGGGGGGGCTTGTTGTAGTACGGCGTGACCACGAGGAGGCCGTGCGCGCCGGTCTTCTCCGCGGCGCGGGCCAGTTCCATGCTGTGGCGGGTGTCGTTCGTGCCGACGCCGGCGATGACGTGGGCACGGTCACCGACGGCTTCGAGGACGGCTCGTACCAGGTCCGATTTCTCCGCGTCACCGGTGGTGGGGGACTCGCCGGTGGTGCCGTTGATGACCAGGCCGTCGTTGCCTGCGTCCACCAGGTGGGTGGCGAGCCGCTGCGCGCCGTCGAGGTCGAGTGCGCCGTCCGCCGTGAAGGGCGTGACCATGGCGGTGAGGACCCGCCCGAAGGGGGTCTGCGGAGTCGAGGTCGGAGCCATGGGTAACACGCTACTCGCTGCTCAGGGCACGGTCTGCCCCCGGGGGGCGGGAAAAGTCAGGACAAATGCGGAGCCCGGCACTGCCTGCTCGGGGGTTCAAGCAGTGCCGGGTCCGTTTGATCAGGCTAGATGAACTTCTCGAAATGCCGCAATACGGACACTTCGCTCGGCTGACCCGTACATCTGTGCCTGGCCGAAAGTCGACGGTCCGCTAGGGCGCGACACGACCGTTCGCGTTGAAGGCCGCGTGCGTGAGCGGCATGAGCTTCGCCCACTCCGCCTCCATGCGCTCACCGACCATCTCGATCTCCCGCTGGGGGAAGGACGGCACCTTCGCGAGCTCGTGCTGGGTGCGCAGGCCGAGGAAGTGCATCAGCGAGCGGGCGTTGCAGGTGGCGTACATCGAGGAGAAGAGACCCACCGGCAGCACCGCGCGCGCGACCTCCCGGGCCACTCCGGCGGCGAGCATCTCCTGGTACGCCTCGTAGGCGTGGACGTACGAGTCCTCCATGACCCGCCCGACCAGCTCCTGCTGCGCCTGGGTGCCCTCCACGAACACGTACTTGCCGGGCCGGCCCTCCTGGACGAGCTTGCGGGCCTCGTCGGGGACGTAGAAGTGGGGCTGGAGTTCCCGGTAGCGGCCGGACTCCTCGTTGTACGAATTGTGGACGACGATCCCGTTGGCGAGGAAGTTGTGCCAGGGGCCTTCCACGGAGAGGTCGTACGTCATCTCCTCGCCGTCCTGTTCGACGACGACGATCCGGTCCGGAACGGCTTCGGCGAACTTCCCGCCGCGACGGGCCAGGGCCTGCTCTCCCGCACTCTTGATCGCATGGCACGGTTCACACGCGGGGGCGAGGTTCTTCTCGTCGAGGGCCTGGGTCAGGTCGCCCGCCACCGGAACCACGTGGTCCAGGGCGAGTTCCGCCCGGGGGTAGTCCTGGCCACAGAGGTGGCAGGCGTCGACCTCCTTGATCAGCCGCTCTCGCTGCATGGAGGTCCACACGCCGATGCCGCGACGCAGGCTCGGCGGGACCAGTGCCTCCGACGGGCGGGGGACGGTTCCCGCCGCCATGACCGCGTCGCCGACGGCCAACTCCCCGGCCTTGCTCCAGCCCTCGGGCGTGAGCACCGCGTGATCGACCGTGCAGCGAAGCGTCTTCCCGGACTCCGTGGTGATCCTGATGAGCGGCTTCACCCCGGACTCGATGACGTCGACGATCCTGGCTCGCTGGGCCAGCAGCGTCTCCTCGTCGTAGCAGCGCACATGGTTGCGACGGACCGATTCGAGCTTGCGGATACGAGTGCTGGGGTGCAGTTCCCGGAATTCCGCCACGGCGGACTCGGCGGCCTCACGACTCTCGTACAGGCCGAGATAGTGGTTCTGCTCACCGCGCCGGACCTGCGCCATCCATTTACCGGCCCGGCTGTGCCAGGTCACTCCGCCGGCGGAATGCGGGAGACGGTCCTCGACTCCGAGGTGCCAGAGCTTGTAGAGCTCTGCGATGGAGCGCCGCCTGAGATGGCCGGCTTCGCTCTCCAGCGTGATCTCTGTGTCCCCGGCGATGCACCATCCCACCCGGTGCCGCATGAACTCGCGGAAGACGAAGATGGGGGCGCTGATGAAGAAGGTCATCGAGTTGTGCTCGAAGGGGCTGCCGTGCCGGTCCCGCATCAGGTAGTTGATGAGGCCCTTGGAGCGCTCGGGGTCCTTCTGCAGCTCCTCCAGGGACTGTTCGCCGGCGGTGGAGACCCGGGCGGCCCACAGCACGTCCGAGTCGGCCGCGCTGTGCTTCACCAGGTCGACGGTGACATCACTGCGGAAGCTGGGCTTGAGATCGTCGGCGGGGGTTTCTGACACGGTGCGGAGGGTCCTTCCCATGGCTGCTCTCGGGCGGCGCCCACTCTACGGGCCGACGCCGATGAGATGCCGGATGCCCCGAGTTGCGCCCCTTGTGCCCCTGTTGGCCCCCCGGAAGTGGTGGGCGGGGGCCCGGCTCGGTAGCCTCACCCGGCGAAAGCTGTGCGTGGATCGAGTGAGGACCAGCCGTGCCCCTGCCCTTCCTGACCGCCGACCGCGCCTTCGACCAGGCGGTGGACGAAGCGCTGCCGTTCGAGGACCGCGACCGCTGGCGGCGCCCCTACCGGCCCGGCCCCTGGCGGGTCGGCGCGGCCGCGCTCCTGCTGCTGCTCACCTCGTACGTGCTGGTGGCGGCGGTCATCATCACGGCTGCCGGGACACCGCGGGCCGGCGCGATCTGCTTCGGGGCGGCCCTGCTGGTCATCGCCTGCGCCCTGCGGCTGCTGCGGGTCGGCATCTGGGTGAGTGCGCGGGGAGTGCGCCAGGTGGGGTTCTTCCGCACGCGTACGGCGTCCTGGGAGCCCGGCGTCTCGGTGCGCACCGTGCAGCAGCCGGTGCGGTGGCTCGGGCTGCCGCGGTCCGTGCAGGGGCAGGCGCTGCTCCTCGTCCGCACGGACCGGGTGCAGGAGTACGTGACACCGCTGATGACCACGCACAACGCCGATTTCCTGGCGCGTACGGAAGCCTTCGACCGGGCGGCCGACAAGATCGAGGCGTGGGCGGCGGAGCACCGGCGCGCCGCGTAGCGAACACACGAGCGAGGGGTCGGTCCGCGGGTGCGGACCGGCCCCTCGCTCGTACGCGTGTGCCGGCGGCGGGAGGTCAGGCGGTCGGTGCCGGTCTGCCGTCGTGCAGGGCGATCGCGCGTTGCATGGCCTTGCGGGCCCGGGGGGTGTCGCGGGCGTCGTGGTAGGCGACGGCGAGGCGGAACCAGGTGCGCCAGTCGTCGGGGGCGTCCTCGGTCTCCTCCTTGCGCCGCTCGAAGACCTCGTCGGCCGAGTCGCGGTCGATGCGTCCGCTCGGGGTCCGCTTCAACTCGTCGACGGGGAGGCCCCCTTCGGCGTCGAGTTCGGCGGCGAGCTGGTTGGCCCTGCGGACGAACTGGGTGTTCTTCCAGAGGAACCAGAGGCCGATCGCGGGCAGCACGAGCACGGCGACACCGAAGGCGATCGTGATCGGTGTGCCGGTCTCTATGAGCAGGATCCCGCGGCTGCCGACGAGGACGAAGTAGACGACCAGGACGGCTGCCGTGACGGCGTAGGTGAGCTTCGCGCGCATGACGTCTCCCGGCCCGATCAGCCCAGGTCGAGGAAGTGTTCGAGGCCGAAGGTGAGACCCGGGGTCGTCACCACCCGTCGGGCCCCGAGCAGGATGCCCGGCATGAAGCTGCTGTGGTGGAGGGAGTCGTGGCGGATGGTGAGGGTCTCGCCCTCGCCGCCGAGGAGGACCTCCTGGTGGGCCAGCAGACCGCGCAGACGGACGGAGTGGACGGGGACCCCGTCGACGTCCGCGCCGCGCGCACCGTCCAGAGCCGTCTCCGTGGCGTCCGGGGCCTGGGCCGTGCCTGCCGCGCGCCGTGCCTCGGCGATGAGCTGGGCCGTGCGTGTGGCGGTGCCCGAGGGGGCGTCGACCTTCTTCGGGTGGTGCAGTTCGACGACCTCCACCGACTCGAAGTACGGCGCGGCGATCTGCGCGAACTTCATGTTCAGGACGGCCCCGATGGAGAAGTTGGGCGCGATGAGGACGCCCGTCTCCGGGGACTTCGCCAGCCAGCCGTTCAGCTGCGCGAGGCGCTCGTCGGTCCAGCCCGTGGTGCCGACGACGGCGTGGATGCCGTGGCCGACGCAGTACTCCAGGTTGTCCATGACCGAGGCGGGGGTGGTCAGTTCCACGGCGACCTGGGCGCCGCTCCCGGCCAGGGTCTCCAGCTGGTCGCCCCGGCTCAGGGCGGCGACCAGCTCCATGTCCTCGGCGGCCTCGACGGCCCGTACGGCCTCGGAGCCGATACGGCCCCGGGCACCGATGACCGCCACGCGCAGCTTGCTCATTGCTTGGTTCCTTAACTGGGGTGTCAGGCGACGGCTTCGTGGAGACGGGACGCCTGTTTGTCCTTGAGCGGGCCTATCACCGACAGGGAGGGCCGTCGGCCCAGGACCTCGCGGGCCACCTCACGGACCTCGTCCGGGGTCACCGCCGCCATACGGGCCAGCATCTCGTCGACGGACATCTGCTCGCCCCAGCACAGCTCGCTCTTGCCGATGCGGTTCATGATCGCGCCGGTGTCCTCCAGACCGAGGACCGTGGAGCCGCGGAGCTGGCCGATGGCGCGCTCGATCTCGTCGTCCGGCAGTCCGTGCTCGGCTACCTGGTCGAGTTCGTCGCGGCAGATCTTCAGCACGTCGTGCACCTGGGACGGACGGCAGCCGGCGTACACGCCGAACAGGCCGCAGTCGGCGAAGCCGGAGGTGTACGAGTACACGCTGTAGGCGAGGCCGCGCTTCTCGCGGACCTCCTGGAAGAGGCGGGAGGACATGCCGCCGCCGAGCGCGGTGTTGAGCACACCGAGGGCCCAGCGGCGCTCGTCGGTGCGGGCGAGGCCGGGCATGCCGAGCACGACGTGGGCCTGCTCGGTCCTGCGGCCGACCAGCTCGACCCGGCCGGCCGTGCGCAGGGCACGGCGGCCGTCGCGCGGGGCGATCGGGGTGGCGTCGGCGCGGGTGAGGGCGCCGGCGCTCTCGAAGGCCGCGCGGACCTGGCGTACGACCTTGTTGTGGTCGACGTTGCCCGCGCAGGCGACCACGAGGTGGGTCGGGTCGTAGTGCTTCCGGTAGAAGCGGCGGATGCGGTCGGCGGTGAGCGCGTTGACGGTGTCGACCGTGCCGAGGACCGGCCGGCCGAGCGGGGTGTCGCCGAACATGGTGTGCGCGAACAGGTCGTGCACGCAGTCGCCCGGGTCGTCCTCGGTCATCGCGATCTCTTCGAGGATGGCGCCGCGCTCGACGTCGACGTCCTCCTCACGGATGAGGGAGCCGGTGAGCATGTCGCAGACCGTGTCGATGGCGAGCGGCAGGTCGGTGTCGAGCACGCGCGCGTAGTAGCACGTGTACTCCTTCGCCGTGAACGCGTTCATCTCGCCGCCGACCGCGTCGATCGCGGAGGAGATGTCGAGCGCGCTGCGGCGTCCGGTGCCCTTGAAGAGCAGGTGCTCCAGGTAGTGGGTGGCACCGTTGAGCGCGGGAGTCTCGTCGCGGGAGCCTACGTGCGCCCAGATGCCGAAGGTGGCGGAGCGCACGGACGGCAGGGTCTCGGTGACGATGCGCAGCCCGCCCGGGAGGGTGGTCTTGCGGACCGTGCCGATGCCGTCTCTGCCCTTGACCAGGGTTTGGGTACGGGCGACGGCCCGCGCCTCCGTGGAGGTGCGGGCCGTCGTCCTGGAGCTACGGGACGTCACTTGTCGCCGTCGTCCTTCTTGTCCTCGGAACCGTCCTCGCCCTCGATCACGGGGATGAGGGAGAGCTTCCCGCGGGAGTCGATCTCGGCGATCTCGACCTGGACCTTGGAGCCCACGCCGACGACGTCCTCGACGTTCTCCACGCGCTTGCCGCCGGCGAGCTTGCGGATCTGCGAGATGTGCAGCAGACCGTCCTTGCCCGGGAGCAGCGACACGAACGCGCCGAAGGTCGTCGTCTTCACGACGGTGCCCAGGTAGCGCTCGCCGACCTCCGGCATGGTCGGGTTGGCGATGCCGTTGATCGTGGCGCGGGCGGCCTCGGCCTGCGAGCCCTGCTGGGCACCGATGTAGATGGTGCCGTCGTCCTCGATCGTGATCTCGGCGCCGGTGTCCTCCTGGATCTGGTTGATCATCTTGCCCTTGGGGCCGATGACCTCACCGATCTTGTCCACGGGGATCTTGACGGTGATGATCCGCGGGGCGTTGGGGGACATCTCGTCCGGCGTGTCGATCGCTTCCATCATCACGTCGAGGATGTGGAGGCGGGCGTCACGGGCCTGCTTGAGGGCGGCGGCCAGGACGGAGGCGGGAATGCCGTCCAGCTTGGTGTCGAGCTGGAGGGCGGTGACGAACTCCTTGGTGCCGGCGACCTTGAAGTCCATGTCGCCGAAGGCGTCCTCCGCACCGAGGATGTCGGTGAGGGCGACGTAGTGCGTCTCGCCGTTGATCTCCTGCGAGATCAGGCCCATGGCGATACCGGCGACGGGGGCCTTGAGCGGCACACCGGCGTTCAGCAGCGACATGGTGGAGGCGCAGACCGAGCCCATGGACGTCGAGCCGTTGGAGCCGAGGGCCTCGGACACCTGGCGGATCGCGTAGGGGAACTCCTCGCGCGTCGGCAGGACCGGCACGATCGCGCGCTCGGCGAGCGCGCCGTGGCCGATCTCGCGGCGCTTGGGGGAGCCGACGCGGCCGGTCTCGCCGACGGAGTACGGCGGGAAGTTGTAGTTGTGCATGTAGCGCTTGCGGGTCACCGGGGAGAGGGTGTCCAGCTGCTGCTCCATCCGGAGCATGTTGAGGGTGGTGACGCCCAGGATCTGGGTCTCGCCACGCTCGAACAGCGCCGAGCCGTGCACGCGCGGGATGGCCTCGACCTCGGCGGCGAGCGTACGGATGTCCGTGACGCCACGGCCGTCGATGCGGACCTTGTCCTTGATGACGCGCTCACGCACGAGGGACTTGGTCAGCGAGCGGTACGCGGCGCTGATCTCCTTCTCGCGGCCCTCGAACTGCGGGAGCAGCTTCTCGGCGGCGAGGCCCTTGACGCGGTCCAGCTCGGCCTCGCGGTCCTGCTTGCCCGCGATGGTGAGCGCCTGCGTCAGCTCGTCCTTGACGGCGGCGCTGAGCGCCTCCAGGACGTCGTCCTGGTAGTCGAGGAAGACCGGGAACTCGCCGGTCGGCTTGGCGGCCTTCGACGCGAGGTCGGCCTGGGCCTTGCAGAGGACCTTGATGAAGGGCTTCGCGGCGTCCAGACCGGCGGCGACGACCTCCTCGGTCGGCGCCTCGGCGCCGCCCTGGACCAGCTGGATCGTCTTCTCGGTGGCCTCGGCCTCGACCATCATGATCGCGACGTCGCCGTCCTCCAGCACACGGCCGGCGACGACCATGTCGAAGACGGCGTCCTCCAGCTCGGTGTGCGTCGGGAAGGCCACCCACTGGTTGTTGATCAGCGCGACGCGGACGCCGCCGATCGGACCGGAGAAGGGCAGGCCGGCCAGCTGGGTGGACGCGGACGCGGCGTTGATCGCGACGACGTCGTACAGGTGGTCGGGGTTGAGCGCCATGATCGTGGCGACGACCTGGATCTCGTTGCGCAGGCCCTTCTTGAAGGAGGGGCGCAGCGGGCGGTCGATCAGGCGGCAGGTGAGGATGGCGTCCTCGGAGGGACGGCCCTCACGGCGGAAGAAGCTGCCGGGGATCTTGCCGGCGGCGTACATCCGCTCCTCGACGTCCACCGTGAGGGGGAAGAAGTCGAGCTGGTCCTTGGGGTTCTTGGAAGCTGTGGTGGCCGACAGCACCATGGTGTCGTCGTCCAGGTAGGCCACGGCGGAACCGGCGGCCTGGCGGGCCAGACGGCCCGTCTCGAAACGGATGGTGCGGGTGCCGAAGGAGCCGTTGTCGATGACGGCCTCGGCGTAGTGGGTCTCGTTCTCCACTAGCAAATTCTCCGATACTTTTCGTCTTTCGTCCCTGGGCCTGCCCGTGTGGCAGGGGGACGGTGGCGGAGAAGCGCTCCGTCTGGTGCGGGCCGGTCTTCGATCGAAGCCCACGGGGTTCGCAATCCCCCGGGGGCCACTACCGAGGACCGGCGGCGGCGAGGTGCGCTTCTCCTCGTACGTGTGCGTGCGGTGCCCTCCGGGCGCCTCACGCCATGTCGTGCCTCGTGCGTTGTGCTACCACACTACAAAGGGGTGGTGACACTCCGCACGTTTCCACCCGTACGTCCCGCGTGCGTCGGGGCCGCGCGCCCCCTCCCGGGGGCGGCCGGCGTTCCGGTGCGCGGCCGTGCGGGTGCGTACAGCAAAGGGAGCGGTCCCCCGATCTCCCGGGAACCGCTCCCCTCACCGCGTCCTACTTGGCGCCCGCCGCACCGCGACGGATGCCAAGGCGGTCGACCAGCGCACGGAAGCGCTGGATGTCCTTCTTGGCGAGGTACTGCAGCAGGCGGCGACGCTGACCGACCAGGATCAGCAGACCACGACGGGAGTGGTGGTCGTGCTTGTGGGTCTTGAGGTGCTCGGTCAGGTCCGAGATGCGGCGGGAGAGCATCGCGACCTGGACCTCGGGGGAGCCGGTGTCGCCCTCCTTGGTACCGAACTCGGTGATGATCTGCTTCTTCGTAGCGGCGTCGAGCGACACGCGATACTCCTCATGAGTCTCGTTGATGCCACCGAGTGCCCCTGGTCTGCGTCTCAGGGGGACTTCTGTGACTCGGGTGGCGGGGTCCGCTGGGGGCTACCTCCGGAATCCGGGGGTGCGCACACAAACGGCCACGGGACAGAGTACCAGCCTGCGGGGATACGCCCGACCCGGCCCTGTCGGGCGTATCCCCGCAGGAGGAGAAACCTTCATCCCGAAGGGGCGGGCGGACATCGTCCGGCGGCCGGGCAGCGCGCGGGCCGGCACGGCGGTGTGCGGACATCGGCAAACCCCTGACCAGGGCGAACAAGGACAAGTAGGGTGACCTGACAGCTGGTTGACACGACGCTCGTCGACACGACGAAGCCCGTCGGCACGGACGAAGGGACCCAGCCGCGATGGCCGAGGCCGAGGACAAGGAACTCAAGGCGCGCAAGGAGCGGGAGAAGGACGAGCTGTACGCCCTCGACATCTCCGGCGTCGAGTGGCACAGCGCGCCGGGGACCGAGGATCAGGAGGAGCGGGTCGAGATCGCCTACCTCCCCGGGGGCGCCGTCGCCATGAGGTCCTCGCTCGACCACGACACGGTGCTGCGGTACACGGAGGGGGAATGGCGGGCCTTCGTGCTGGGGGCGCGCGACGGCGAGTTCGATCTGGAGCCGGCTCCGGGGGGCCGCGGGCCGGGCGCATAGAGGGTCAGGCGTGTAGCGGGCCGGGCGCGTAGCGGGCGCGGCGCCACGGCGGCGGTGCGAGGGGCAGGCAGCCGGGGGCGGTTGCCTGCCCCTCGCGCTTCGTGGGCCGGGCGCCCTCGGTCGTCGACGGGACGGCCGGCGTGAGGAGGCCGGGCGCGGGGCAGACGGGGCGTGGGGAGGCCGACGTCGAAGATCCATTCTGGGAGGCATGCCCAAGTTTCCTCCTTTTCAGGCTGGTTGGGCGCTTCGTCGGCGCCGGTCGGGAGAGACGGGCCTGCCGGGCCCGGGGTGGTGATGATTAGGCTGGGGTGCAGCACGTCGCGAGTCGCCCGCACGCGGGTGGTACGGGCTGTGTGACTTGGCCCGGGGCCCGAGGGGGATCGGCCCGGCGACATCGGACGACAGCAACGGTCGCCCCAGCACGCCATGAGGGTGCTCGACCACACCAGGAGGAACTGTGAGCAGCGATCGGGACGGGACGCGCGGGGGCTGGGCCACACCCGACGATGACCAGCCCGACGCGGAGTCCGCCATCGAGATGACGGGCGAGTTCACCATCGACTACGCGCCGCCTGCCTGGTACACGCAGAACGCCACCTCGGGAGCCGGGTGGGTGCCGAGCGCCGACACGGACACGGATGCCGGTCCTGGCGGCGCCGCGGGGAGCGTTCCTCCGGCCGCCGGCTCCGTGACGCCGCCGCCCGGGCTGCCGTTCGCGCCGCCCGTCGGCGCTCCTCTCGACATGTCCGGCGTGCCCGGCTCGTATCCGCCTCCTCGGCCTCCGTCGGCGCCCGCGGCTGCGGCTGCGGCTGACGTCGAGGACGGGAGCGAGGGCGACATCGAGAGCGGCGCGACCATGCGGATCTCCGCCGCCGCGATGAAGCGTGAGACCGGTGACGGGGCTGGGGACGGGGCTTCTGTCCAGGGTGCCGGTGACTTCCCGTTGCACGCGCCGCAGGCCGCTGCCGGAGAGCCGGAGAGTGCCGCGTCCGCCGACGCCGGGGTGGCCTCGGGTGGCGGCGAGGGCGCGGCCGCGCCGAGGGGGCCGCAGGTGGCGGAGGCGGCGGAGGCGGCAGAGGGAGCCGATGCCGTTGCGGAGAGTGCGGTTGCGGCCGGTGACGCCGGTGGTGCTGGTGACTCCGGTGCCGCGCAGCCCGTCGAGGGTTCGGCCGCCACCGATGCGTCCGGCGAGGCCGGGGCCACCGAGGCCGTCGCCGTAGAGGGCGACGCCGTGCGGGAGAAAGCCGGTGTGGCCAGTGTGGCCGATGCGACCGGTGCGGCCGATGCCGGTGACGCCGATGGCGAGCAGCCCGCTGGTGCCGTGCGCCCCGATGTCGTGTCCGGCGGGGCCGAGGCGGCTGTTGTCGTCGAGCACGGTGCCGTGTCGCCGGGGTCCGCCCCGCAGGATGCTCCCGCTCAGGGCGCGGCTCCGCAGGCAGCCGCGCCGCAGGATCTCGCTGCGCAGAACGCCGGTTCGCACGATGCCGCCCCCGTCGAGCCCGGCGACGGCGCCGGGGCCCGGGCCGCCGCGCCTCAGCCGGTCGAGCCCCAGGCCGCCGCGCCTCAGCCGGTCGCGCCTCAGCCGGTCGAGCCCCGGGCCGTCGCGCCGCAGGCGGTCGCGCCCGAGGTCGCCGCGGGCGCCCCCGGTGGCGTAGCGCAGACGCCTCCCTCCTGGACGCCTCCGGCGCCGCAGGGTGCGCTTCCGCCGTTGCCGCCCGCGTATCAGCCGGCCGCACCGGCAACGCCCGGCGTGGGAGCACAGTGGCCGCCGGTCGTGCCGACGGCACCGGAGCAGCCCGCGGCTCCCGGCCCTCAGCCCGCGGCAGCGCAGGGCGAGCCGCCCGTGCCGCCGCAGCAGCCGTTCCCCCCGCAGGTACCGCAAAGTGCGCCGCCCGCGGCCTGGGGCGCCCCGGTGACCGCCTCGTCCGGTGCCGCCGATGGGCCCGGCGCATCTGTCGGATCCGGTACGCCCGCTCCCCCCGAGGTCCCCTTGGCCTCCGGTGAGCCCGGCACCCCTGGCGCCTCCGTGCCGCCGGGCCCCCATGCCTTCGGCGCACCGGTCGCCCCGGGCACGCCCGCGACCCCCGGCGCTTCTGGCGTCCCCGCGGCGCCCGGCGCTCCGGACGCGCCCGGCGCTCCGGACGCGCCCGGCGCACCCGTGCCCCCCGACGGCCCCCATGCCTTCGGTCCACCGGTCACCCCCGGTGCGCCCCCGGCACCCGGCACCCCTGACCCCTCCGCCGCGCCGGTGCCCCCGGCCCCGGCGCCCGCCCCCCACCACCAGCCGTCGGCCCCGGCGCCCGCGCCCGACCAGCAGCAGCCGGCTTCCCCAGCCCCCAACCTCCCTCCCGCCCCCGCCGGTTACGGCTTCCCCCAGACCCCTGGTGTGCCTGTCCCCCAGCACGCCGGATACGGCTTCCCCCAGCAGGTGGCGCCCTCGGCTCAGCAGCCCGGCGCCCCCGCGCCCACCCCGCCCCCGGCCCAGCCCGCCCCCGGTTACGGCTTCCCGCAGCCCGGCGCGGCCGTACCCCCGCAGGCACCCGTGCCCCCGCAGGCACCCGTGCCCCCGCAGGCACCCGTCCCGCAGCAGGCCGGCTACGGCTTCCCCCAGCAGCCGGCGCAGCCGGGGCCGCCGGCCGAACAGCACGCGCCTCAGCCCGGCTACGGCTTCCCGCCCGGGGCCCCGGCCCCCCAGGGTCCGCCCGGCGCCCCCACTCCCCCCAGCGGGTACGGCTTCCCCCAGCCCGGTCAGCCCGGTCAGCCGGAGCACCCGGGACACCCCGGCCCGCCCGGTGCGCCGGGGTACCCGTCCGCTCCCGTGGACCCCCGTACGGGCACGTCCTGGCCGCAGCCCGTGCAGCACGATCAGCGGCAGCCCACCAACCCCGGTGTGGCGCCCCTCGGTTACACGGCCGCGGTGGAGCTGTCGTCCGACCGGCTGCTGAACAGCAAGAAGCAGAAGACGAAGAGCAGCCGCCCCGCGTCCGGGGGCGGGCGGTTCAGGCTGGGGGGCAAGAAGGAGGAGGCCGAGCGGCAGCGGAAGCTGGAGCTGATCAGGACGCCGGTGCTGTCCTGCTACCGCATCGCGGTCATCAGCCTCAAGGGCGGCGTCGGCAAGACGACCACCACCACGGCCCTCGGCTCGACGCTCGCCACCGAGCGGCAGGACAAGATCCTCGCGATCGACGCCAACCCGGATGCCGGAACGCTCGGCCGTCGTGTGCGGCGCGAGACCGGGGCCACCATCCGTGACCTCGTCCAGGCGATCCCGTACCTCAACTCGTACATGGACATCCGGCGGTTCACCTCGCAGGCGGCCTCGGGGCTGGAGATCATCGCCAACGACGTCGACCCCGCCGTGTCCACGACGTTCAACGACGAGGACTACCGCCGCGCGATCGACATCCTCGGCAAGCAGTACCCGATCATCCTCACCGACTCCGGTACCGGACTGCTCTACAGCGCCATGCGCGGGGTGCTCGACCTCGCGGACCAGCTCATCATCATCTCGACGCCGTCCGTGGACGGGGCGAGCAGTGCCAGTACGACACTGGACTGGCTGTCCGCGCACGGCTACCAGGATCTGGTGGCGCGTTCCCTGACGGTCATCTCGGGGGTGCGCGAGACCGGGAAGATGATCAAGGTGGACGACATCGTCTCCCACTTCGAGACGCGCTGCCGCGGTGTGGTGGTCGTGCCCTTCGACGAACACCTGTCGGCCGGTGCCGAGTTGGACCTCGACATGATGCGGCCGAAGGTGCGGGAGGCGTACTTCACCCTCGCCGCGATGGTCGCCGAGGACATCGCCAGGCACCAGCAGTCGCACGGCCTGTGGACCTCGGACGGCAACCCGCCGCCGGTGGTGGCGCCGCCGCTGCCCGGTCAGCAGATCCCCGGTCAGCAGCCGTACCCGCAGCAGCAGGGCCAGCCGTACCCCGGTCAGCCCTACCCGGGTCAGCCGGCCCCGGGCCAGGCCCCGCAGCCCTACGGCCACCCGTACCCGCCCCAACAACCGCAGCACCCGCAGCACCCGCAGCACCCGCAGCACCCGCAGCAGGGCCAGCCCTACCCGCCTGCTCCGCCGCAGTAGGGGCAGGGCAGACGCAGCAGCCGAACAAGCCAGAGGGCCCGTACCGTTCGCGATCCACGAACGGTACGGGCCCTCTCGGCTGCCGGCTCAGGCTCAGGCCCGGCCGGCAGGTCCGGCTATTCCGGCCGGTACGAACCGATCAGCTCCCGGCACCGCTTCACGTCCTCGCCCATCGCCACGAGCAGCGCGTCCAGCGAGTCGAACTTCGCCTGGCCGCGCACGAAGGAGAGGAAGTCGACGGCGGCGTGGAGGCCGTAGAGGTCGAGTCCGACGCGGTCGATGGCGTACGCCTCGACCGTGCGCTCGGTGCCGTCGAACTGCGGGTTCGTGCCGACGGAGATCGCGGCGGGCATGGCCTCGCCGTCGACGTGCAGCCAGCCGGCGTAGACGCCGTCGGCCGGGATCGCGGTGTGCGGGAGCGTCTCCACGTTGGCCGTGGGGAAGCCCAGTTCGCGACCGCGCTGCGCCCCGCGTACGACGACGCCCTCGACACGGTGGGGGCGGCCGAGGATCTCGCGCGCGCCCTCCACGTCGCCCTCGGTGACCAGCTTGCGGGTCAGGGTCGAGGAGAACGGCTGTCCGCCGCCCGCCTCGCCGGTGACGAACAGGTCGACGACCTCGACCTCGAAGTCGTACGTCTTGCCCAGCTCGACCAGGTACGCCACGTCTCCGGCGGCCTTGTGGCCGAAGCGGAAGTTGGGGCCCTCGACGACGGCCTTGGCGTGCAGCTTGTCGACCAGGACCTTGACGACGAAGTCGGCCGGGGACAGCCGCGAGAACTCGGACGTGAACGGCAGGACCAGCACGGCGTCCACACCCAGGTCGGCCATGAGTTCGGCACGGCGGTGGTGCGGGGCGAGCAACGGAGGGTGGGAGCCGGGGCGCACGACCTCGCTGGGGTGCGGGTCGAAGGTCACGGCGACGGCGGGAACGCCCCGTTCCCGGGCTCGTTCCACGGCGTGCCGAAGGATCAGCTGGTGCCCACGGTGCACCCCGTCGTAGGAACCGATGGTGACGACGCTGCGCCCCCAGTCCTCGGGGATGTCCTCCAAGCCACGCCAGCGCTGCACTGTGACCGCTCCTCGTCGAACCCGTGTCCGTATTGACGCCTATCCCTTACGCAGGTCTAAGGGTGCCATGCCCGGTGCCCTCGCCCCGCATCGGCATCCTGGCTGTGACCCGGAGCACCGGAAGCCGTGACCGGGACCACACAGGGAAGGACCGGTTCACGCGGGCACCCGCACTCCCCGTACCCCCGCCAGGTTCTCGATCATCCGCCGGGTGCTCGGCCCGACCACCGCCGCCCACTCCTGGGGTGTGCCGTTGAGCCAGCCGGCCACGAGCCCCGCGAAACCCGGCACATGACGGGCCAGGTCGACGAGCGCCCAGTCGAACCGGGTGGCCCCTTCCGGCGTGCGGACGAGCAGCATCCCCACCTGGTGGACCAGCGAGCGCGTGGCCGCGACGTCCCCGGCCGGCCTCGTGCCCCGCGCATCCGTGGTCACACCGCGCGAGGCGGCCGCCCGCAGGAGGGCGTCGAGGACGGACGGGTCCCGCTCGGTCGCCGTCACCAGGTCGAGCAGTTCACGCCGCAACGGGCCGGAGGCAGGGGTTCCCGGGTCGGCGACGACCGCCGCGAGGGCCGCGCGGACCTGCACGGGCCCCTCGACGATCAGACCGCTCACCAGCGGGAACAGTACGGCGCGGGTGCCCGGACCGTGCTCCAGCCTGCGGTCGACGTACGCGGCCACGTGTCCGGCGACCTCCGGGCGCAGCGCGACGACCTCACGCACCAGGACGGTGACGCGGCGCGCGAGCCCGGGCGTCGTGACCTCGGCGAGGGTGCGCAGGGCCTCGCCGTCCGAGCCCTCGGCGCCCGGAGTCCGCAGCCGGGTGCGGAAGGCGTCGAGCACCGGGTCCGGGTGGGTGGTGAGCGCGCCGGCCAGGGCGCTCGCGGGCAGATGCGGGTCCCCGGCGGCGAAGCGCTCCAGCGCCTGCGGCAGATACCGCGGCCTGGTCAGCGGATCCCGTACGAGCAGGGCGAGGGCGCCGCTGTGCAGGGTGACGTCGGCGGGACGGCCCAGCAGGGCGAGGGCCGCGTGGCGGAGCAGTCCGCGGTCGGCCTCGGTGCTCACGTGCGCGGCGGTCCGCAGCCCGTACGTGAGCCCGGCGACCCGGCGGGCCGGGCGGTCGTCGTGCGCCCATCGGTCGACGGCCCGGCAGACCGCCGAGGGCTCCTCCTCGGACAGCACGGCGAGCAGTTCGTCGCCGCGCCGGTGCGCGCTGTCGACCAGCGCCTCGGTCAGGTCGTCCAGGGCGCACCGCCGATGGGTGTGGAGCAGCGCCTGCGCGGCCGTCGCCACGGTGGCGTCAGGGGTCGCGACCAGGGGGGTGTCCTCGAGGAACCAGCGGGTGAGCAGCGGCTGTACGGCGGCGGGGCGGGCCGCGAGGAGCCGGGAGACCACGTCGAGATAGCGGGGTCCCTCACCGGTGGCCGGGTCGGCGACGACCAGGCGGCGCAGCAGGTCGAACCGTTCCGCCTCGGGCAGCGGCAGCTCCGCCCAGAAGTCGGGCCCGAACTCCCCCGGTACGCCACGGCCCTGGGCACGCCAGGCCCCGATGCGCTCGGTGAGGAAACGCAGCACCCGGGTGTGGGGTGTCGCGTCGGGCACCCGGAGCAGCACCTGGGACAGGAGGCGGGCGGCCCACCAGGTGGGGTCGTCGGGGGCGGCGGAACCCGGCGGCAGCAGAGCGTCCAGGGCGTCGAGCAACTCCTCCAGGCGCCCGGCGAGTTCGGTGGGGCCCTGCTGGCGGCCGAGAAGGAGGAGGGCGTGCACGACGGGGCCCACGCGGTGGCGGGGCACGGGCAGGTCGCGGGTGGCCCGGCGGGCATGGCGGCGGACCTGGGCCTGGGACGGCATAGTGCCCCAGCCGCGCCGGGCCTCGTCCTGTGCGGTCCAGCCCCGGTGCACCAGCGCGTGCAGGGCCGCGTCGAGGTCCAGGTGGGCGCCCTGGATCCAGTCGGCCAGCTCCTCGTGGGCGAAACGGTAGCCCTCACCCGCCGGGACGAGCAGCCCCTCGGTGAGCACGGCGGAGGCCCAGCCGGTGGTGCCGCCGAGCCGACCGCCCGGCACCGGCCCCCAGGGGAACAGCGCCTCGAACGCCGTCCGGTCCAGCTCTCCCTGTCCGGGGCCGAGGCACCGTCGGGCCGCCTCGTGCACCTGCCCGGCGACCTGTGCCGCGAGCCGCCGCACGGCCGTCCCCCGGACACCGTTCGCCGCCGCGAGCCGCACGGCGACGCGCAGACACATCAGATCCAGGTGGGCACCCAGCACCTCGTCCCGGCCGGGCGGTCCGGCGGAGGCGCCATCCTCGCCGGGCCGCCCGGCCGGGGTGTCCGGCAGCGCCGCCCGCACCTCGGCCAGGAGCCGCAGGGTGAGCGGATGCCGGGCGTCGGGCCCGGCCGGCGCGTCCTCGGGGAGCCCGTACCGGAGCCGGGCCCGCCGGGCCTCGCCCTCCGTCAGGTCGCCCAGCCGTACGCAGGCGGGCAGCGGGGGCCCCTGGGCGCCGGACAGCTCGCCGTGCAGCAGCTCCGCGGGGAAGTGCGCCCCGGCCCGCTCCCAGTACTCGGCACGGCAGGCCACCACGAGCCGGGCCCCGTTCTCCCGCAGCCACCGGGCCGTCCCGGCGGTCCACTCGGCCAGTCGGTGCGCGAGTGCCGGCGGCATCTCCTCGGGTCCGTCGAGGAGCAGCAGCAGGGGCCGCCCGCGCTCCGCGGCGAGCCGGGCGAGCCGCTCGGGCCGGATGTCCCCCAGCTCACCGCCGTACCGGCCGGAGGGAGGGCGCTCCGCCTCGTCGGACGGGCGGTCCGGGGCCGCTGGGGCATCCGCCGTCCCGGGCGTCCCCGACGGCGCCCGAGCCCCGGCCCCGTCCGGCCTCGCAGCCGACGCCGTCGCCGAGGCCGATGCCGCCACGATCCGTCCCGCCCGTTCCAGCGAGCGGCGTGCCGCGTCCGCCACGGAGTCGTCCTCGGAGAGGAGATCGGCGCCGCGGAGCCAGAGCGTGGGCGCGGGCTCGGGCCCCCGGACGCGCCGGGCGGCGAGCGCGGCCAGCTCGGTCGTACGGCCGCTGCCGGGGGCGCCGACGAGGCCGAGGACCGTGGCCGGGCCGTCGACGAAGGCGGTGAACTCCCTTACGACATCGGCGCGTTCGACGGGTTCGGCACCGGCGGCCGCGACGGCCCCGGCACTTGCTCCGGGCCCGTCCGACCCCACCGTGGTGGCCGTCAGCTCCAGCACCCCGGCCAGGTTCAGATCGGTGCCGTACGCGGCCACGGTCGCCGCGTTGCGTGCGAGCAGTTCGGCCAGGGGCCTCTCGGAGCGCCAGTCGCGCAGGGGCACCGCGAAGCCGGTGGTCCGGTGTGCCGCCTCCAGTGCCGTGCCGAGCACGCCCACCACCGTGCCGGTGGCCGCGTCGAGGACCGGTCCGCCGGCGGCGCCCCCGCCCAGCCGCAGCGCCTCGCTGCCGGCCGTGCCGATCGCCAGCTCCAGGGCGCCGCGCAGCAGATGGAAACCGTCGGTCGCCGTGTACGTGACGTCCGCCGTGCCCAGCACCCGCGCCTCGCGCCAGCCACCGGCCGCGATGCGGACGTACGCGCCCGTCGCGACCTCGTCCCGCAGGGCGAAGGGCAGCGGGTCCACGCACAGCCCCTCGGTGCGGATGAGCGCGAGATCGAGGGCGGGCAGCGCGGTCACCGCGTCGGAACTCACCACGCAGACACGGTCGCCGGTGGCGCGCACCACGATGCGGGCCAGTCCGTCCACCGCCTCATGACTGGTGACGACCGTGCCGTGGTGATCGGCCACGAAGCCCGTGCCGCGCGGTCGTCCCGCCAGATCGCCGACCCGCACGAGGACTTCGTCCCGCGCCGCCCGGCGGCCGTCGTCGGTCGCCCGACGGCCCCGTACCGCCATGTCCTGACCTCCCCGTCGTACCTGTGTTCCGACGGTAGGCACGTGAAGATCAGCGGAACAGATCGCGCGGCGAACGCGCCCCCTTCCGCTCCCTCGGTTCACTCCGAGCGCCTGCACGAAGGGGTGAATAGCACCGGGCGGATGGATACACCTCTGGGTGGGGGAACCGAGGGGGGACCGTGGAGCGGCGGGAACGGCAGTCCCCGTGACCGCCGCTCCACGGTTCGCCGGCAGTTCGCCCGCCCCCTGGGGAGGCGGGCTCAGCCGAAGACGGCCAGGCTCCTGGCCTTGCCCTTCTGGCTCTCCACCAGGGCAAGGAAGCGGCCGGCGGGGTCGAAGACGGCGACGGCCCCGCGCTCGGCGTACTCCTCGGGCATCTCCAGGCGCACCCCGTTCAACAGCAGGCGCGCCCGCTTGTCGTCCACGTCCCAGCGGGGGAACGCGGCGTCGGCGGCCTCGGCCACCGGCATCACGGTCAGCTCCTGCTGGAGCTGGTCCAGGGTCCGCGCGGAGTCCAGCTTGTACGGCCCCACACGGGTCCGGCGCAGCGCGGTGAGGTGGCCGCCGACGCCGAGTCCGGCGCCCAGGTCGCGGGCGAGGGCGCGGATGTACGTGCCGGAGGAGCACACCACCGACACCACCAGGTCGAGGACGGGGGTGCCGTCCTCGGCGACGGCCTCACGGACGTCGTACACGGCGAAGGAGGAGATGGTGACGGGCCGGGCGGGAATCTCGAAGTCCTCGCCGTCCCGGGCCCGCTTGTACGACCGCACGCCGTCGATCTTGATGGCGCTGACCTTGGACGGCACCTGCATGATCCGGCCGGTCAGTTCGGCCACACCGGCGTCGACCGCGTCCCGGGTGACCTTCGACGCGTCGACCGACGCCGTGATCTCGCCCTCGGCGTCGTCGGTGAGCGTGGTCTGCCCGAGCCGGACGGTCCCGAGGTACTCCTTCTCGGTGAGCGCGAGGTGACCGAGCAGCTTGGTCGCCTTCTCCACCCCCAGGACGAGCACTCCGGTGGCCATCGGGTCGAGCGTCCCCGCGTGCCCGACCCGGCGGGTCCGGGCGATGCCGCGCATCTTCGCGACGACGTCGTGCGAAGTGAAGCCCGACGGCTTGTCGACGATGACAAGGCCGTCGGGCGTGGTGTTCTTCTGGCGCTGCTGGGTCATGCGGTGGCGTCGTCCTCGTCGGCGTCGTCCTCGTCCGGCTTGCGGTACGGGTCGGCCTCACCGGCGTACTTGGCGCCCGACGCGCTCTCGCGCACCTGGGCGTCCGAGGCCCGCGCCTTGTCGAGGAGGTCGTCGATGGTCTTGGCGGTGTCCGGGAGGGCGTCGGCCACGAAGGTGAGGGTCGGTGTGAACTTCACCTGAGCGGCCCGCCCGACCTCGGAGCGGAGGATGCCCTTGGCGCTCTCCAGCCCCGCGGCGGCCGCCGCCCGCTCCTCGTCGTCCCCGTACACCGTGTAGAAGACGGTCGCCTCCCGCAGGTCCCCGGTCACCCGGGTGTCCGTGATGGTGACGTGGGAGCCGAGCCGCGGGTCCTTGATCCCGCGCAGCAGCTTCTGGGCCACCACCTCTCGGATGAGGTCCGCCAGCCTCTTGGCACGCGCGTTGTCGGCCACTGGTCCGTCTCCTAGCTCGTTCTGCGTTGCTGCTGGTTGTCGATTTGTCTGTGCGAGCGCGACGGTTCAGTCGTCGTCACCGTGCAACCGCCGTCTGACCGAGAGCAGTTCGACCTCGGGGCGCCCCGCGACCAGCCGCTCGCACCGGTCCAGTACGTCGGTCAGGTGCCCCGTGTCACCCGACACCACCGCCAGCCCGATCACGGCCCGGCGGTGCAGATCCATATGGTCGACCTCCGCCACGCTCACCGCGAACTTGCGGTGCAGCTCGGCCACGATCGGACGGACGACGGAGCGCTTCTCCTTCAGCGACCGTACGTCGCCGAGCAGGAGATCGAAGGACAGAGTCCCCACGTACATGTGTGTGTCCGGTTCACCCGCCGGTACGGGATAGACGACCTGCCCCTGTGTCGGGCAGGAACATCAGAACCGTACATCGAAAGGCGGACACCCTCGACGGGATTGTTCGCCGGGGCCCAGAGGGCCCGGGGCGAAGCCCCCGGGAACGGCCACACCGGCCGGGGGTGAACGGATCACCCCCGGCCGGCATGGACCACCGCTGGTTACGAACGCGGCTTCTCGCGCATCTCGTACGTCGCGATGACGTCGTCGATCTTGATGTCGTTGAAGTTGCCGAGGTTGATACCGCCCTCGAACCCTTCGCGGAGCTCGGTGACATCGTCCTTGAAGCGACGCAGACCGGAGATGGTGAGGTTCTCCGCGATGACCTTGCCGTCGCGGACGAGTCGAGCCTTCGTGTTTCGCTTGACCTCGCCCGAGCGGACCAGGACACCGGCGATGTTGCCCAGCTTGGACGACTTGAAGACCTCGCGGATCTCCGCCGTGCCGAGCTCGACCTCCTCGTACTCCGGCTTGAGCATGCCCTTGAGGGCCGCCTCGATCTCCTCGATGGCCTGGTAGATCACCGAGTAGTACCGGACGTCGACGCCCTCGCGCTCCGCCATCTGCGCCGCGCGGCCCGCGGCGCGGACGTTGAAGCCGATGACGATCGCGTCGGAGCCGGTCGCCAGGTCGATGTCCGACTCGGTGACCGCACCCACGCCGCGGTGCAGGACGCGGATGTCGACCTCTTCGCCGACGTCGAGCTGGAGCAGCGAGGACTCGAGGGCCTCCACCGAACCGGACGCGTCGCCCTTGATGATGAGGTTGAGTTCCTGCACCAGACCGGCCTTGAGGGCCTCGTCCAGGTTCTCCAGGGAGAACCGGACTCCACGCCGGGCGAAGTTGGCGTTGCGCTCACGCGCCGCGCGCTTCTCGGCGATCTGACGGGCCGTGCGGTCCTCGTCGACGACCAGGAAGTTGTCGCCGGCACCCGGGACGTTGGTGAGACCCAGGACCAGGACGGGGGTCGACGGACCCGCTTCCTCGACGTTGTTGCCGTTGTCGTCGAGCATCGCCCGGACACGGCCGTACGCGTCGCCGACCACCATCGTGTCGCCGATGCGCAGCGTGCCGCGCTGGACCAGGACGGTCGAGACCGCACCGCGGCCGCGGTCGAGGTGGGACTCGATCGCGATGCCCTGCGCGTCCTGCTGGGGGTTGGCCCGCAGGTCGAGCGAGGCGTCCGCGGTCAGGACCACGGCCTCCAGCAGGGCGTCGATGTTCAGACCCTGCTTGGCGGAGATGTCGACGAACATCGTGTCGCCGCCGTACTCCTCGGCCACCAGACCGAACTCGGTGAGCTGACCGCGCACCTTGGTCGGGTCGGCACCCTCGACGTCGATCTTGTTGACCGCGACCACGATCGGCACGTCGGCCGCCTTGGCGTGGTTCAGCGCCTCGATCGTCTGGGGCATCACACCGTCGTTGGCCGCCACCACGAGGATCGCGATGTCGGTCGACTTCGCACCACGGGCACGCATGGCGGTGAACGCCTCGTGACCCGGGGTGTCGATGAAGGTGATCCTGCGCTCTTCGTCGTTGACCTGGGTCGCGACCTGGTACGCGCCGATGTGCTGCGTGATACCGCCGGCCTCGCCCGCGACGACGTTCGTCTTGCGGATGGTGTCGAGCAGGCGGGTCTTACCGTGGTCGACGTGACCCATGACGGTCACGACCGGCGGACGCGCGACGAGGAGCTCCTCGCCGCCCTCGTCCTCGCCGAACTCGATGTCGAAGGACTCGAGAAGCTCTCGGTCCTCCTCCTCCGGGCTGACGATCTCGAGGATGAAGTTCATCTCGTCCGCGAGGAGCTTCAGCGTCTCGTCGGAGACGGACTGCGTGGCAGTGACCATCTCGCCGAGGTTCATCATCACGCCGACGAGCGACGCCGGGTTGGCGCCGATCTTCTCGGCGAAGTCGGTGAGCGACGCACCGCGCGACAGGCGGACGGACTGTCCGTTGCCGCGAGGCAGCATCACGCCGCCGACCGACGGGGCCTGCATGGCCTCGTACTCCTGGCGCCTCTGCCGCTTCGACTTGCGACCGCGACGCGCGGGACCGCCGGGACGGCCGAAGGCGCCCTGCGTGCCACCACGGGCACCGGGACCGCCGGGACGGCCACCGAAGCCGGGACGACCGCCGCCGCCACCGGGACCACCGGGACGACCGGCGAAGCCGCCGCCGCCACCGGCACCACCGGGACCGCCGGGACGACCGGCGAAGCCACCGCCGCCGCCACCGGGACGACCCGCGAAGCCGCCGCCACCGGGACGACCGCCGCCGCCACCGGGACCGCCGGGACGGCCGCCGCCACCACCGGGACCGCGGCCACCGGGGCCACCGCCGCCGGGACGCGGGCCGGCAGCCGGACGCTGCGGCATCATGCCGGGGTTGGGACGGTTGCCGCCGGGGCCGCCGCCGGGACGGGGCGCCTGCGGACGGGGCATGCCGCCCGGGGTGGGACGGGCGCCGCCCGGACCGCCCTGGGGACGCGGAGCGCCACCGGGACCGCCCTGCGGACGGGGAGCCTGGCCGGGAGCCTGCGGACGCGGACCGCCGCCCTGGGCGCCGCCGGGGCCGCCGGGGCGCGGTGCGCCGCCGCCCGGACGGGGCGCCTGCGGGCGTCCCATGCCGGTGGAGCCGCCGGAGGTGAAGGGGTTGTTGCCCGGACGCGGACCGGCCGGACGGGCACCGCCCGGCTTGGGCGCGCCGGCGCCACCGGGACGCTCGGAACGCTGACCACCGGGACGCGGACCCTGGCCGCGGTCCGGACGGTCCTGCCGGTCCTGACCGGGACCACCGGGACGCTGACCGCCGGGACGCGGCGCGGCCGGGCCGGGACGGGCGCCCGGACGCGGTGCGGTCGGGGCGGAGGAGGCGGCCGGGGCCGACGGGGGCGCCTGGAACTCGGGCACGCTCGGGGCCGGGGAGGCCGGAGCGGGCTTCGGCGTCCCCGGCTTGGGGCCGGGCATCGGGCGCGGACCCGGGGCCGGAGCGGCGGGCGGCTTCGGCGCGGCCGGGCCGGGACGGGGCGCGGCCGGACGTGCGGCCTGCGCGGGAGAGGGGGCCGCCGGACGAGCCGGGGCGGCCTTGCGCGGGGCGGGCTTGCCGCCGCCGCTGCCCTGCTGGAGGGCGTCAGTCAGTTTGCGTACAACGGGCGCCTCGATCGTCGAGGACGCCGAACGGACGAATTCACCGAGCTCTTGGAGCTTGGCCATGACGACCTTGCTCTCAACCCCGAACTCCTTGGCGAGTTCGTATACCCGGACCTTAGCCACTTCGCTCCTTTTTAGGTCCGGGTGCGTCCGGACCGTCGCTACTTCATGGGCGTACTCATCGCGTGCTCATCGAGTGCTCATCGCAATCTCGACCTACTTCCAACTCGCGGGGTACCAGGGCCGTACGGAGGGTTCCGTACGACGCGTCCTACGGTGTCGCCTGTTCGGCAACTGTCGTCTGCTCCACGTATCGGCGCAACGCCTTTGTGTCGAGCGCTCCCGGGGCACGCAGCGCCCTCGTGAACGCCCGGCGGCGTACCGCCAGGTCGAGACAGACCTGGGCGGGGTGCAGGTACGCACCCCGGCCGGGCAGCGTACCGCGATGATCGGGGACGCATTCGTCCTCGATCGCCACGACCCGCAGCAGTTCGGTCTTGGCCGCTCGCTGCCTGCACCCCACACAGGTGCGTTCAGGGCATGCGCGGGCACGCGTCCGGCCAGACACTGTTAAGTCTACCTCCCCGCACCGACCTCACCCCTTTGGGGCAAGAATCGAACAGTTGCCGCGCATATAACTGACGTGATCCAAGCGACGTGCGGCTTGGATCTGTTCCCCGGCTCCCGGGGCGAGCCCGGACACCCGGTCCGGACGCCCCGTTCGGACGTCCGGTCGGGTGATCACTCCGACGGCTGCTCGGTGTCCGGACGGATGTCGATCCGCCAGCCGGTCAGGCGGGCCGCGAGGCGGGCGTTCTGGCCCTCCTTGCCGATGGCCAGCGACAGCTGGTAGTCGGGCACCGTCACCCGGGCGGAGCGGGCCGCGAGGTCCACCACCTCGACCTTCGAGACCCGGGCCGGGGAGAGCGCGTTCGCCACCATCTCCGCCGGGTCGTCCGACCAGTCGACGATGTCGATCTTCTCGCCGTTCAGCTCGCCCATGACGTTGCGCACCCGGCCGCCCATCGGGCCGATGCAGGCGCCCTTGGCGTTCAGACCGCTGCGGGTGGAGCGGACGGCGATCTTCGTACGGTGACCGGCCTCGCGGGCGATGGCGGCGATCTCGACGGACCCGTCGGCGATCTCCGGCACCTCCAGCGCGAAGAGTTTCTTCACGAGGCTGGGGTGGGTCCGCGAGAGCGTCACGGAGGGACCGCGCACGCCCTTGGCCACCCGGACGACGTACGAGCGCAGCCGCATGCCGTGCTGGTAGGTCTCCCCCGGGACCTGTTCCTGCACGGGCAGGATGGCCTCCAGCTTGCCGATGTCGACGAGGACGTTCTTCGGGTCGCGGCCCTGCTGGACCACACCGGTGACGATGTCGCCCTCGCGCCCCGCGTACTCGCCGAGCGTCGCGTCGTCCTCCGCGTCCCGCAGGCGCTGCAGGATCACCTGTTTGGCGGTGGTGGCGGCGATGCGCCCGAAGTCCGACGGGGTGTCGTCGAACGCGCGTGCCTCCTGCCCCTCCTCCAGGTCCTCGGGGTCCTCCTTCGCCCACACGGTCACATGGCCGGTCTCCCGGTTGAGCTCCACGCGCGCGTGGCGGCGGCTTCCCTCGGTGCGGTGGTAGGCGATGAGGAGGGCCGCCTCGATCGCCTCGACGAGCAGGTCGAAGGAGATCTCCTTCTCCCGGACCAGACCCCGCAGGGCGCTCATGTCGATGTCCACGGCTACGCCTCCTCTTCTTCCGTCATGTCCTTCTTGTCCTTGCGGTTGAACTCGACCTGGACGCGGGCCCTGTCGATCTCGTCGAAGGCGAGCCGGCGGGAGGTGGCCCTGCGGCCCTTCACGCCGGGCACTTCGAGGTCGAGGCCCTCGTCGTCCACGGTCAGGATTCTGGCGATCAGTTCCCCGTCCTCGCGGAGCGTGAACTTCACCAGACGGTCGACGGCGCGGCGGTAGTGGCGGTGCTCGGTGAGGGCGCGCTCGGCGCCCGGCGTCCCGACCTCCAGGGTGTACTCCGACTGGCCCATCGCGTCCGTCTCGTCCAGCTTGGCCGAGAGCGCGCGGCTGACGTCGGCGACCGCGTCCAGATCCGCGCCCTCGTCGGAGTCGACGACCACGCGCAGCACCCGCTTGCGTCCGACCGAGTCCACTGCGATCTCTTCGAGATCGAGGCCCTGGGAGCGTACGAGCGGTTCCAGCAGTTCTCGCAGCCTCTCGCTCTGGGTGGTGCTCATCCGGGTGACTCCTCGGCCGCGTGTGCTGTTGTGGGTAGGGCGCGTGTCAGGTCAAAGGGTAGCCGCTCCGCTGGGGTGTTGCCGTCCGCCTCCGGGCTCGGGCGGCCGTCGTGGGGCGGCGGACACGGGTGGTGCGCGGCACACCGCGCGGTTCCCCGCGCCGCTTCGGGGCGCGGTGGTGGCGACCTTGGATCACCTGCGCGGGTACGGTGATCGCACCGCTTCTTTGTTCGTACGACCTCCCTAGGACGTCTCTGTGTCGTTCAGCCTGCCGGCGCGTGCCCTGTCGGGGCCGCGCAGAAGGAGTTTGCTCGTCGGGGCCGCCGGCGCGGGCCTGCTCGCGGGGTGCTCGTCCGGGGGTGAGGGTGCGGACGTCGCCGGGAGCGGCCCGTCGGCCGTGGAGCGGGCACGCGCGCGTGCCGCACGGGACAGCGAGGCGCTCGCCGAGCGGTACGACGCCGTCGCCGCCGCGCATCCCGCTCTGGCCGGGCTGCTGACCCCGCTGCGGGCTGAGGTCGTCCGGCACGCCGAGGCGTTCGGGGGCGGGAAGGCGGCACGCGCCGGGAAGAAGAGGGGCGCGAGCAGCGGCTCCGCGTCGCCGTCCGTCTCTCCTTCCGGCTCGCCCTCCGCGTCGGCGTCCCCCTCGCCCGTGCCGGACAGCCCCGAGGCCGCCCTGACCGAGCTGGCCGCCGCCGAGCGCAGGCTCGCCGACCGGCGGGCCAAGACGCTGCTGGAGGTGCCGGGCGAGGTGGCACGGCTGATGGCTTCGGTGGCGGCGGCGGGGGCCGGGCACGCGTACATGCTGACGGAGGGCGCGAAGTGAGCAGCGGTGAGCTGAAGGCGGTCCAGGCGGCCCTGGCGGCCGAGCACGCCGCCGTGTACGGGTACGGCGTCGTCGGCGGGAAGATCGGCCAGGCACGGCAGGGCGAGGCACGCTCGGCGTACGACGCGCACCGGGCCCGCCGGGACCGGCTCGTCCGGGTCGTGCGCGACCTGGGCGGCGAGCCCGCCGCGGCGGCGGCCGGATACGCGCTGCCCTTCCAGGTGACCGATTCCGGCTCCGCCGAACGGCTCGCGGCCGAGCTGGAGGAGCGGGTGGCCGGCGTGTACTCCGATCTCGTCCGGGCATCCGAGGGTGACCGGCGCGGCGCGGCGGCCGAGGCACTGCGGGAAGCGGCGGTGCGGGCGGTGCGGTGGCGGGGCGAAAGCGTAGCCTTCCCTGGTCTCGCCGAGCGGACGGCCGCCGCCGGTCCGTCGGCGACACCGCACACCTGATCACGGTCCGGAAGGGAACGACTCGCACATGGCGCGCAGGGTTTTCGAGGACTTCGAACCGCCGCGGCGGCTGGTGCGAGCGCTCGCCGAGACCCGGCGGCCGGACGGTGGTGACGGGACCGGCGCATGGCTGGAAGGGCTCCCCGATCTGCTGCAACAGGCCGTGGATCTACGCGAGTTGACCGTCGAGCGGGTACAGGCTCCCGGCGGCCGCAGCAGTGTGGTGGTCCTCGTCCGGCTGATCGACGACACCCCCGCCGTGCTCAAGGCGGCGCCCGAGCGGGCCCGGCCGGAGAGCGAGCGGGCGGCCCTCGCGCACTGGGACGGACGGGGCGCGGTGCAGCTGCTCGACCCCGGGGCGGGGCACGGCGTGCTGCTGCTGGAGCGGCTGAGACCCGATCTGTCGGTGCGGTCGCTCCCCGAGGCGAAGGCGCTGCTGGAGGCCGCGGCGACCTTGCGGCGGCTGTGGGTCGAACCGCCCAAGGCCCATGTCTTCGAGACCGTGGCGGGGCGGACGGAACGGCAGGCCGGGCTGATGCGCTCCGGCTCCGCCGACGGGGAGACCGGGGCGCTGGTCGACGCCGCTCTCGCCGTACGGGAGGAGCTGCTCGCGGACGCGCCCGAGGAGCGGTTGCTGCACGGCACGTTCCGGCAGAGCAAGGTACTGGCCGGGGAGCGGCTGCCGTGGCTGGCGGTGGGGCCGGACCCGGTGGTGGGCGAGTGTGCGTTCGACCTGGCCCGGCTGGTGCGCGACCGGGTGGAGGATCTGATCGCCTCGCCGTCGGGGGCCGCGATCACCCGGCGGCGGATCAAAAAACTGGCCGAGTCGCTGGACGTGGATCAGGAGCGGCTGCGGGGGTGGACGCTGTTCCGGGCCGTGGAGTCGGGGGTGCGGGCGCTGCGCGTGGGCCGGCCGAGGGACGCGGAACTGCTGCTCGAGTTCGCCGGCTGGCTCTGACCGGCCGGGGGGCGTGCGATCCCCGACCGCTCCCCGCCGCGGTGGCGTGCGGTCACGCCCTGCGGTCGGGGAACGGTCGGATGCGGCCCGGCTACGGGTCGGCCGGTCAGGCGGTCAGGCGGTCAGGCGGGCGATCGCCTCGTCGACCGTCAGCTCCTCGCGCTCACCGGTACGGCGGTCCTTCAGCTCCAGGACCCCCTCGGCGGAGCGGCGGCCGGCGACCAGGATCTTGGGTACGCCGATCAGCTCGGAGTCGGTGAACTTCACGCCCGGGGAGACGCCCGCGCGGTCGTCGACCAGGACGCGCAGACCGGCGGCCCGCAGCTTCTCGGAGACGTCGAGGGCCAGTTCGGTCTGCAGGGCCTTGCCGGCGGCGACGACGTGCACGTCGGCCGGGGCGACCTCGGCGGGCCAGCACAGGCCCTTGTCGTCGGCGCTCTGCTCGGCGAGGGCGGCGACCGCGCGGGAGACGCCGATGCCGTAGGAGCCCATGGTCACGCGGACGGGCTTGCCGTGCTGACCGAGGACGTCGAGCTTGAGGGCGTCGGCGTACTTGCGGCCGAGCTGGAAGATGTGGCCGATCTCGATGGCGCGGTCCAGCTTGAGGCCGGTGCCGCAGTTGGGGCAGGGGTCGCCCTCCTGGACGACCACGACGTCGACGTACGCGCCGACCTCGAAGTCGCGGCCGGCGACGACGTTCTTCGCGTGGGTGCCCGGCTTGTTGGCGCCGGTGATCCAGGCGGTGCCGGGGGCGACGCGCGGGTCGGCCACGTAGGTGACCTTCTCGCCGAGGCCCTGCGGGCCGACATAGCCGCGGACCAGGTCGGGGCGGCCCGCGAAGTCCGCCTCGGTGACCATCTCGACGACGGCCGGGGCGAAGTGCGCCTCGACCTTGCCCATGTCGACCTCACGGTCGCCGGGGACACCGACGGCGACGATCTCGCCGTCGACCTTGACGAGGAGGTTCTTCAGGGTGGCGGAGGGCTCGACGCCGAGGTAGGCGGCGAGGGTCTCGATCGTCGGGGTGTCCGGGGTCGGGATCTCTTCGAGGGCGGGGGTGTCGCCCGCGTCCACCGGCTTCAGCTCGAACGTGATCGCCTCGGTGTTCGCCGCGAAGTCGCAGGCGGGGCAGTCCGCGAAGGTGTCCTCGCCGGCGCCCGCCGGGGCCAGGAACTCCTCCGACTTGGAGCCGCCCATCGCGCCCGCCGTGGCGGCGCAGATGCGGTAGTCGAGGCCCAGACGCTCGAACACCTTCTGGTACGCGGCGCGGTGCAGGGCGTACGACTGGGCGAGGCCCTCGTCCTCGGTGTCGAAGGAGTACGAGTCCTTCATCAGGAACTCGCGGCCGCGCAGGATGCCGGCGCGGGGGCGGGCCTCGTCGCGGAACTTCGTCTGGATCTGGTAGAGGATCACCGGCAGGTCCTTGTAGGAGGACGCCTGGTCCTTCACGATCAGCGTGAAGATCTCCTCGTGGGTGGGGCCGAGGAGGTAGTCGCCGCCCTTGCGGTCCTTCAGCCGGAACAGCTCGGGGCCGTACTCGTCCCAGCGGCCGGTCGCCTCGTACGGCTCCTTCGGCAGCAGGGCGGGGAGCAGCACCTCCTGGGCGCCGATCGCGTCCATCTCCTCGCGGACGATGCGTTCCACGTTGGCGAGGACCTTCTTGCCGAGCGGCAGCCAGGTCCACACGCCGGCCGCGGTGCGGCGGACGTACCCGGCGCGGACGAGGAGCTTGTGGCTGAGCACCTCGGCGTCCGCCGGGTCGTCGCGCAGCGTCTTCGCCATCAACTGGGACATGCGCTGGACCGGTGGGTTCGCCATGATTCTCGTACTCCTGCTGCGGATCGGGTGATGGCAGGAGGTTAGCGGGGGTACACGGGCCCGTGGAAATCCGGCGGCGGGGGCGGGGCGCTACCTGCGGCGCAGGGGCAGGGGGGCGCCCATGACCGCGTACGGCCTGGGGGCGCTGGGGAAGACGACCCGGCGGGCGAGGTCGGTGTAGCCGAGGGAGCGGTACAGGCCGCGGGCCGGGCTGTCGACGTCGATCGCGGAGAGGATCGAGCGGGGTTCGGCGGCGCTGTCGGTGATGGCGGTGATGAGGGCGCGGCCGACGCCGTGGTTCTGGTGGTCGGGGTGGACGTGCAGCTCGGTGATCACGAAGGAGTCGTCGAGCCAGTGCTCGTGGTGCAGGGCGCGCAGGTAGGGCTCGACGACGGTGGACCACCAGTGGGAGCGGTCGTTGGGCATGCCGTAGACGAAGCCCACGAGCCGTCCGGCGGTGGTGGCGCCCAGGGCCCTCGCCCCCGGGTAGGTCATGTGGCGCAGGACGATCTGGCGGCGGACCGCGACCTCGTCGGGGCCCAGTCCGAAAGCGACGGCTTGTACGGCCAGGGCCTCGTCTACGTGGGCGGAGAGGTCCAAGGGGCCGATGACGAGGTCCATGTTGCGGATGCTACAGGGGGGTTCGGGGTGTCCGCGGGGTGCGGGCCGGATGTGGCCGGTCGTCCCCGCGCCGGGCCGGACGGCTGCTCAGAACAGGACGCTCATGAAGGCGCCGACCTCCTGGAAGCCCACGCGTCGGTACGTGCGCCGCGCCGCCGTGTTGAAGTCGTTGACGTAGAGGCTGACGACGGGGGCCACGTCGGCCAGGGCGTAGCGCAGGACCGCCGCCATGCCGGGGGCGGCCAGGCCCTGGCCGCGGAACTCGGGGGCCACCCAGACACCCTGGATCTGGCAGGCCCGGGCGGTCGCGGCGCCGATCTCGGCCTTGAACTGGACGCGGCCGTCGGGGGCGAGGCGGGCGAAGGAGCGGCCGGAGCCCACGAGTTCGGCGACCCGGGCCTGGTAGAGGAGGCCGCCGTCGCCGGCCAGCGGGGAGACGCCGACCTCCTCGGTGAACATCGCCACGCACGCCGGCATGATCGTGTCCATCTCGTCCTTGCGGATGCGGCGGACGTACGGGTCGGGGACGACGTCGGCGGGGTCGGGGAGCCGGTCGGTGACCATGAGGGGCTGGTGCGAGCGGACCTCGCGGGCCGGGCCCCAGCTGGGTTCGAGCAGCCGCCACAGCTGGGCGGTGGGTTCGGCGGGGCCGACGACCGAGGAGCAGCGGCGGCCGGCCCGGCGGGCGCGGTCGGCGAAGGCGCGCACGGCGCGGGGGGTGGCGCAGATGGGGACGAGATTGGCGCCGGCGTAGCAGAGGGAGGTCAGGGCGCCGTCCTCGTACCAGCCCCACATCTCGCCGCCGAGCCGCCACGGGTCCAGCCCGGCGACCTGGACGCGGGACGTCACGAAGGCGTTCGCGACGGGGTCTCGGTCCAGGACGGCGAGTGCGGCGTCCAGGTCACTCGGTTCGAGGACCCTGGTGGTGGTCTGGGTCAACACGTGCGGGGGCCTCACCCTGGGGTCTGCGCTGGTCTTGGCACGATACCCTGCCGGGCTGTGCGAGGGCGCCCTGCGGCTGCGCCGCGGCCGGGGGCGCCTTACAGCTCGGGGGTCCCTGTGTCGTGGCGGGTGCGGGTGCGTCGTGGCTTGTCGCGCCCACGCGGCGGAGCCGCACATCGAAACAGCCCCGCGCCCCTGAAGACGGCCCTGACGGGCCTGTCTTCAGAAGACGCCAAGCCCTCCTCAGCCCGCTACCGCCACCGTCGGCTCGCCCGAGGTGATGCCGTCCGCCTCCATCTGTTCGGCGATCTTCATCGCCTCCTCGATGAGGGTCTCGACGATCTTGGATTCGGGGACGGTCTTGATGACCTCGCCCTTGACGAAGATCTGGCCCTTGCCGTTGCCGGAGGCGACGCCGAGGTCGGCCTCGCGGGCCTCGCCGGGGCCGTTGACGACGCAGCCCATGACGGCGACGCGGAGGGGGACCTCCATGCCGGTGAGGCCGGCGGTGACTTCCTCGGCGAGCTTGTAGACGTCGACCTGGGCGCGGCCGCAGGAGGGGCAGGAGACGATCTCGAGGCGGCGCGGCTTGAGGTTCAGCGACTCCAGGATCTGGTTGCCGACCTTGATCTCCTCCACCGGCGGGGCCGAGAGGGAGACGCGGATCGTGTCGCCGATGCCCTCGGCGAGCAGCGCGCCGAAGGCGACGGCGGACTTGATGGTGCCCTGGAAGGCGGGTCCGGCCTCGGTGACGCCGAGGTGGAGGGGGTAGTCGCACTGGGCGGCGAGCTGCCGGTAGGCGTTGACCATGACGACCGGGTCGTTGTGCTTGACCGAGATCTTGATGTCCCGGAAGCCGTGCTCCTCGAAGAGGGACGCCTCCCACAGGGCGGACTCGACCAGCGCCTCGGGGGTGGCCTTGCCGTACTTCTGCAGGAGGCGGCGGTCCAGGGAGCCGGCGTTGACGCCGATCCGGATCGGGGTGCCGTGGTCGTTCGCCGCCTGGGCGATCTCCTTGACCTTGTCGTCGAACTGCTTGATGTTGCCCGGGTTGACGCGGACGGCGGCGCAGCCGGCCTCGATCGCCGCGAAGACGTACTTCGGCTGGAAGTGGATGTCGGCGATGACCGGGATCTGCGACTTGCGGGCGATCGTCGACAGGGCGTCGGCGTCGTCCTGCGTGGGGCAGGCGACGCGGACGATCTGGCAGCCGGACGCCGTCAGCTCGGCGATCTGCTGCAGGGTGGCGCCGATGTCCGACGTACGCGTCGTGGTCATCGACTGGACCGACACCGGGGCGTCTCCGCCGACCGCCACGGACCCGACCTGGATCTGCCGGCTCTTCCGGCGCTCGGCGAGCTTGGTCGGAACGGACGGCATGCCGAGAGAAATCGCAGTAGTCATCTGCTGTGCAACCCCAAGTTGTGGATCAGGATCGGGTCCCGGTACGCGCGGGCTCCAGGACTTCGAGATTACGGCACGGGCAAGGACCCAGGCACATCACGGTCCGTAAACCCACCCGTCGGGGACGCCCGCCGCGATGTTCGGGCGCGGGTGACCGGGGTGACCGGTTCGGACGCGAACGACGGCGGCCGGGCCCCTGGGTGAGGGTGCCCGGCCGTCGTGAACCGCGGGTGACTAGGAGATGCGTACCGGGTTCACGAGGTCCGCGATCAGCACCAGGAGCGTGAAGCAGACGAAGATGCCTGCCACCACGTACGCGACGGGCATCAGCTTGGCCACGTCGAACGGGCCGGGGTCGGGCCGCCGCAGCACCTTGGCCGCGTTCCGGCGCAGCGACTCCCACAGGGCGCCCGCGATGTGCCCGCCGTCGAGCGGGAGCAGCGGAAGCATGTTGAACAGGAACAGGGAGAGGTTGAAGCCGGCCAGCAGGATCAGGAAGCTGGCGAGCTGCTGGGTGGCGGGGATGTCCATGGTGAAGATCTCGCCGCCGACCCGGGCCGCGCCGACGACGCCCATGGGCGAGTCGGCCTGGCGTTCGCCGTCGCCGAAGGTGGCGTCCCACAGGGCGGGGACCTTGGCGGGCAGGGAGAGCAGGGACTCGACGCCGTTCTGCATCATGTCGCCCATGCGGTCCACGGACTGGCCGAAGGAGAGCGGGAGGATGTCGGAGGCCGGGGTGAAGCCGAGCCAGCCGGCGTACACGTACTTGTCCTTGACGTAGCCGCCCTGGCCGTCGGTCTGGCTGACCTTGTTCTTGATGAGCGTGGGGGTCAGGTCGACCTTCTCGCCCTTGCGGTCCACGGTGAGCGTGACCTGCTTGCCGGGGTTGTCGCGGATGTCGGCCTGCAGGGCGGACCAGTCCTCGACGGGGGTGCCGTCGAAGGCGACGATCCTGTCGCCGGGCTTCAGGCCCGCCGCCTTGGCGGGGGCCTCCTTGTCGCTGTCCTTGCACTTCGAACGGTTCTCGCCGGCGGAGATGACGCAGTCCGAGACCTTGCTGACCGTGGTCGTCGAGGTCTGGGCGCCGAAGGTCATCATCACGCCGAGGAAGATCACGAAGGCCAGGATCAGGTTCATGAAGGGCCCGGCGAACATCACGATGACGCGCTTCCACGGCTTGCGCGTGTAGAAGAGACGGTCCTCGTCGCCGGGCTGGAGCTCCTCGAAGGACGCCGCGCGGGCGTCCTCGATCATGACGCGCCACGGGGAGGTCGAGCGGCTCTCGATCCGGCCGTCCGGACCGGGCGGGATCATGCCGATCATGCGGATGTAGCCGCCGAGCGGGATCGCCTTGACGCCGTACTCGGTCTCGCCCTTCCGCTTCGACCAGACGGTGGGGCCGAAGCCCACCATGAACTGGGGCACGCGGACGCCGAAGAGCTTGGCGGTCGAGAAGTGGCCCAGCTCGTGCCACGCGATCGAGAACGCGAGACCGATCACGAAGACCACTATGCCGAGGATGAACATCAGGGTCGTCATGCACGGGCCTCCGCGGTCGTCCGCTCGGTGGGTTTGCCGGTCGAGGTGGTCGAGGTGGTCAGTTCGCGGGCCCTGGCACGTGCCCAGGTCTCCGCTTCGAGGACGTCCGCCACGGTCAGGGAAGTTCCCGAGGCGGGGGTGCCGTGCTCCTCGACCACCCGTGTGACGGTCTCCATGATCGCGTCGAACCGGAGACCCCCGTACAGGAACGCGTCGACGCACTCCTCGTTCGCCGCATTGAACACCGCCGGGGCGGTGCCCGCGAGCTGTCCCACGTGCCGGGCGAGCCCGACGGACGGGAACGCGTCGTCGTCGAGGGGGAAGAACTCCCAGCTGGACGCCTTGGTCCAGTCGAAGGCGGGCGCGGCGTCCGGGACGCGCTGCGGCCAGCCGAGGCCGATGGCGATGGGCCCGCGCATGTCGGGGGGCGTCGCCTGGGCCATCGTCGATCCGTCCGTGAACTCAACCATCGAGTGGACATACGACTGGGGGTGCACGACGACCTCAATGCGGTCGAAGGGAATGTCGTAGAGCAGGTGGGCCTCGATGACCTCCAGGCCCTTGTTGACCAGGGTCGCGGAGTTCACGGTGATGACCGGGCCCATGGCCCAGGTGGGGTGCGCGAGGGCGTCGGCGGGGGTCACGTCCGCCAGTTCCTCCTTGCTGCGGCCGCGGAACGGGCCGCCGGAGGCGGTGACGACGAGCTTGCGCACGTCGGCCCGGGTGCCGGAGGCGAGGGCCTGGAAGAGGGCGGCGTGCTCGGAGTCGACCGGGATGATCTGGCCGGGCTTCGCCACCGCCTTGACCAGCGGGCCGCCGACGATGAGCGACTCCTTGTTGGCGAGCGCGAGGGTGCGGCCCGCCTCCAGGGCGGCGAGGGTCGGGGCGAGGCCGATGGAGCCGGTGATGCCGTTCAGCACGGTGTGGCAGTCGGAGGCGGCCAGGGCCGTGGCCGCGTCGGGGCCGGCCAGGATCTCGGGGAGGGCCTCCCCGGTGCCGTAGGTGTCGGCCAGGGCCTCGCGCAGGGCCGGTACGACGTCCTCGCGGGCGACGGCGACGGTCCGCACGCGCAGCCGGTGCGCCTGCTCGGCCAGGAGCTGCACCCGCCCTCCGGCGGCGGAGAGCCCGGTGACGCGGAAGCGGTCCGGGTTGCGCAGGACGAGGTCGATGGCCTGGGTGCCGATCGAGCCGGTCGATCCGAGGATCACTACGTCCCGTGCGCCGTCGACCGGGTCGAAGACGAGATGCGGATCGGCGAGAGGGGCTGGACTGTCGCTCATCCCCCCATTGTGGCCGCATCCGGTGTCCGGCAGGACCGCGCGCCCCCTGGTTGACCCACTTCGTGCCGTGTGCGGTTGACGAGCGCATTTCTCCGTTTGTGAAGCACACGTGAAGGCGGGAGTGATATGACTTCCCCCTTACTGATCCGATTGTCGTATCAGTCGATCATGAACAAGGATCCTGGGGGGATTCATGCACAAGCGCATACGCGCCGCCGTGCCCGCGCTCGCCGGAGCGGTTGCCCTGACCGGCACCCTGCTGAGCAGCCCGGCCGAGGCCGCGGGGGGCGTGGTCATCCACCGCGTGTACTTCGACAGCCCCGGCACGGACACGCGGACGAACGCGCAGTACAACGCGGAGTGGGTGCAGATCAAGAACACCGGCTCGTCGGCGATCTCGCTGAAGGGCTGGGTGCTGAAGGACCTCGACAATCACAAGTACACGTTCCCGGACGTCAGGATCGGGGCGAAGAAGTACATCAAGGTCCGTACGGGGTCGGGCACGGACACCACCGCGACCAAGTACCAGAACCGCAGGGCGTACGTCTGGAACAACACCAGCGACACGGCCAAGCTGACGAAGGCGAACGGTTCGAAGGTGGATTCCTGCTCCTGGACCACGCGGGACGCCAGCGACAAGTACTGCTAGCCGGGGGCGCGTTGCGGGGGCCGCGCCCGGACTTCGGGCGGGTGCGGCGCCGTGGGGGCCCGGTCGCGCGGTTCCCCGCGCCCCGGGAGAACCCGGGGCGCGGGGAGGCGTCACGTCACCGGATGCGGCGGTGGACGTTCTCCTTCTCGCTCGGGCCCGGGGTCGCGTCCGCGATCCAGGGGCCCTCGCCCGAGGGGTCGATCACACCTTGCTCCAGCCACTCGTAGGCGCCGCCGAGAACGCCCTTGACCACCCTGCGGTCGAGGTCGTCGGTGTTGTTCCACAGGCGGCCGAAGAGTTCCTCGACCCGGATGCGGGACTGGCGGCAGAAGACGTCGGCGAGCTGGTACGCCTCGCGGCCGTGATCGCCCTGGCTGCGGAGCAGCTCCGCGCGGACGACGGCCGCGCTCATCGCGAAGAGTTCGGCGCCGATGTCGACGACACGGCCCAGGAACCCCTGCTTGGTCTCCATCCGGCCCTGCCAGCGGGACATGGCGTAGAAGGTGGAGCGGGCCAGCTTGCGGGCGTTGCGCTCGACATAGCGCAGGTGGGTGGCCAGGTCGGGGTGCCCGGCGGGGTGGAAGTCCCCGTAGGTGCGCGGGAGCTGGCCCGGTCCCGCGACCAGCTTGGGCAGCCACTTGGCGTAGAAGACGCCCGCGTTCGCGCCCGCCTTCGCCTTGTCGGAGAGGGACTTCTCCGGGTCGATGAGGTCGCCGGCCACCGTGAGATGGGCGTCGACGGCCTCACGGGCGATCAGCAGGTGCATGATCTCCGTGGAGCCCTCGAAGATCCGGTTGATGCGCAGGTCCCGCAGCATCTGCTCGGCGGGGACGGCCCGTTCGCCGCGCGCCCGGAGCGAGTCCGCGGTCTCGAAGCCGCGGCCGCCGCGGATCTGGACCAGCTCGTCGGCGATCTTCCAGCCCATCTCGGAGGCGAAGAGTTTCGCGAGGGCGCCTTCGATACGGATGTCGTTGCGGTCCTCGTCGGCCATCTGCGAGGACAGGTCGAGCACCGCTTCGAGGGCGAAGGTGGTCGCCGCGATGAAGGAGATCTTCTGGCCCACCGCCTCGTGGTGGGCGACCGGCTTGCCCCACTGCTCGCGCGCGGCCGACCACTCGCGGGCGATCTTCAGGCACCACTTGCCGGCGGCCACGCAGGACGCCGGGAGCGAGAGGCGGCCGGTGTTGAGGGTGGTGAGCGCGATCTTCAGGCCCGCGCCCTCGGGACCGATGCGGTTCGCGGCGGGGACGCGGACCTGGTGCAGACGGGTGACGCCGTTCTCGATGCCGCGCAGGCCCATGAAGGCGTTGCGGTTCTCGACGGTGACACCCGGCGAGTCCGTCTCCACGACGAAGGCGGTGATGCCGCCCTTGTGCCCCTCGGACTTCGGCACCCGCGCCATGACGACGAGGAGGTCGGCGACCACGCCGTTCGTCGTCCAGAGCTTCACCCCGTCGAGGAGGTAGTCGTCCCCGTCGGGCACCGCGGTGGTGGCGAGGCGGGCCGGGTCGGAGCCGACGTCGGGCTCGGTGAGGAGGAAGGCGCTGATGTCGGTGCGGGCGCAGCGCGGCAGGAACTTCTCCTTCTGCTCGGGGGTGCCGAACAGCTTGAGCGGCTGCGGTACGCCGATCGACTGATGCGCCGACAGCAGGACGCCGATGGCGGGGCTGGCGGAGCCGACCAGGGCCAGCGCCTTGTTGTAGTACACCTGGGTGAGGCCGAGACCGCCGTACCTGGGGTCGATCTTCATGCCGAGGGCGCCGAGTTCCTTGAGGCCGTCGATGACCTCGTCGGGGATGCGGGCCTCGCGCTCGATCAGGGCCCCGTCGACCTTCGTCTCGCAGAAGGCGCGGAGCTTGGCCAGGAACTGCTCGCCGCGCCGGACGGCCTCGTCCGTGGGCAGCGGGTGGGGGTGGATGAGGTCGAGGCGGAACCGGCCGAGGAACAGTTCCTTGGCGAAGCTGGGCTTGCGCCAGGACTGCTCCCGGGCGGCCTCCGCCACCTGGCGGGCCTCACGTTCTGTGACGACGGGCTTCTTGAGGGGTGGGGCGGACATGAGGCTCACCTCGCCGCGAATCGGGATCTCGTACCGGATGGGTACCTGAATGGTTACCGATGGGTGCTACTCGATCGTTGGTACCCGATTCGGGATGACCCCGCCACCCCTCGCGTCCGCGGCCGGCCGCTTCGGCCGGGTCGTGCGGGGCGGGACCGTCGAAGACCGGCCGGTTCTAGACTGTGGCCGACCCCCGGGCCCATCGGGAGGGGTTCCGAGGGCGCGGGGAGCCGCGCGGGAAGCCCCGCGGACCCGCGGCCGCACCCCCACACACCCCCACGGCCGCCCGGGCGTCCGTCAATTGATCGAAGCGCTTCGACAACCTATGGACACCCATCCGGCGCCGGGCTACTGTCGAGCCACCCTCACACGCCTTTGTTCCGCAACAGTGCGCTGTCGAAGCGCTTGAACACGCTGGGAGAGCCGGATGGTCACCCTCGCCGAGGTCGCCCAGCACGCCGGAGTGTCGGCGAGCACGGTGAGCTATGTCCTCAGCGGCAAGCGGTCCATCTCCGCGGGCACCCGGCAGCGGGTGGAGCGGAGCATCCAGGAGCTCGGCTACCACCCGAACGCGGGGGCCCGTGCCCTGGCGAGCAGCAGGTCGAACATCGTCGCCCTGATGGTGCCGCTGCGCACCGACATGTACGTCCCGGTGATGATGGAGATCGCCATCGCCGTGGCCACCACGGCCCGCACCTACGGGTACGACGTCCTGCTGCTCACCGGCGAGGAGGGTCCGGACGCGGTGCGCCGGGTCACCGGCAGCGGGCTCGCCGACGCGATGATCCTGATGGACGTGGAGCTGGACGACGAGCGGCTGCCGCTGCTGCGCGGCACCGACCAGCCCTCCGTGCTCATCGGGCTGCCGGCCGACACCAGCGGCCTGACCTGCGTCGACCTCGACTTCGGGGCCACGGGGGCGCTGTGCGTGGAGCATCTGGCGATGCTCGGGCACCGGGACATCGCGGTCGTCGGCGAGGCACCCGCGGTGTACGAACGGCACACCGGTTTCGCCGAGCGCACCCTCGACGGACTCCGCGGCCGGGCAAGGGAGCTGGGGCTGCGTGTGCTGCACCGCCCCTGTGAGGGCGGCTACGACGCGATGGCCGCGACCCTGGCCCGGATCTTCGACGAGCGGCCGGGCACCACGGGGATCGTCGTGCAGAACGAGTCGGCGGTGGAGCCGCTGCTCGCGCTGCTGCGGCAGCAGGGACGCGCGGTCCCCGAGGACGTCTCGGTGATCGCGATCTGCCCGGACCAGGTCGCCGTGCAGGCCTCGGTACGGCTGACGTCCGTCGCCATCCCGGCCCAGGAGATGGGCCGTCGGGCGGTGGAGCAGCTGATCGCCAAGCTGGAGGGCCGGGACGCCGACGAAGTGGTGCTCCTCGCCCCCGAGCTGACGGTCCGCGCGAGCACGGGACCGCTGTCCACGACCGGCTGAGACGGTCGGCTCGCCCGCACCCGCACCCGACCGCACCAATCGCCGTGCCGTACGGAAAACCCCGTACGGCCCCCTCCTGCCCACCGCCCGTGCCCGCCGGAGCCGAGCCGGGTGTGCCGTCACTCCTCCCTCCCAGGAGATTCCGTGAATCTGTCTGCCGAGAACCCGACCCCGACGGGCGCGGTCAGCCTCGCCCAGTCCTCCCCCACCGTCGGCACGTTCCGTGAGCGGGACGGCGCCCTGGAATGGAGCGGACGCCAGGAGACCCTGCGGATCGAACCCTGGGGGCCTGACGCCGTCCGGGTCCGCGCCCGCCTGGGCGGACCGGTCCTCGACGGGCTGCCGGGCGCCCTGCTCGACGAGGCGGAGAGCACCGGAAGCACCGTCAAGATCGAGGACGGGCTGGGGCGGCTGATCGTCGGCGCGCTCACCGTCGAGGTCGACGCCGAGGGCCTGGTCCGGTACACGCGCACCGCCGACGGCTCCGAGCTGCTGTCGGAGGCCCGCGCGCACTTCTGGTGGCCCGGCTCACGCCTCTACACGGCCGTCGGCAACGGCCACCACCGCCTGGAGCAGCGCTTCGCCGCGTACGACGACGAGAAGCTGTACGGCCTCGGGCAGCACCAGCACGGGCGGCTCGACCAGAAGGGGCTGGTGCTCGACCTGGTGCAGCGCAACGCGGAGGTCGGCATCCCCGTGCTCACCTCCAGCCGCGGCTACACCCTGCTGTGGAACAACCCGGCGATCGGCCGCGTCGAGCTGGCGGGCAACGGCACGCGCTGGGTCGCGGACTCGGCCCGGCAGATCGACTACTGGATCACCGCCGGTGCCCCGGCCGAGGCGCAGCGCCGCTACAGCGCGGTGACGGGCCGTGCGCCGATGCTGCCGGCGTGGGCGGCCGGGTTCTGGCAGTGCAAGCTGCGCTACCGCACGCAGGACGAACTCCTGGCCGTGGCACGGGAGTACAAGCGGCGGGGCCTGCCCATCGACGTCATCGTGTGCGACTTCTTCCACTGGACGCACCTCGGCGAGTGGAAGTTCGACCCGGCCGAGTGGCCCGACCCGGCGGCGATGGTGCGGGAGCTGGAGGAGCTGGGCATCCGGCTGGTGGTGTCCGTGTGGCCGTCGGTGTCGCCGCTGAGCGAGAACCACCACCTGATGGAACAGCGCGGCTACTTCATCGGCACCCAGTACGGCCCGATGGCGCACGCCGACTGGCCGGACAAGGAGGTCGCCTCGACGGTGCAGGTCGCCTTCTACGACGCGACGAACCCCGAGGCCCGGGAGTTCGTGTGGTCGCGGGTGCGGGAGAACTACCTGGAGCCGTACGGCATCAAGGCGTTCTGGCTGGACGCCTGCGAGCCGGAGATCAAGCCCGGCTTCCAGGAGAACCTGCGCTACTGGGCGGGGCCCGGCCCGGAGGTCGGCAACATGTACCCGGCCGAGGTCGCCCGCACCTTCTACGAGGGACTGCGGGCGACGGGCGAGGAGGAGATCGTCTCCCTCAACCGTTCGGCGTGGGCGGGCAGTCAGCGCTGGGGGGCCGCGCTGTGGTCCGGTGACATCGGGACCGACTTCCCGACCCTGCGGCGGCAGATCGCGGCGGGCCTGAACACCGCGCTGTCCGGCATCCCCTGGTGGAACACCGACATCGGCGGCTTCCACGGCGGCGACCCGGACGATCCGGCCTACCGGGAGGTGATGGTGCGCTGGTTCCAGTTCGGGACGTTCTCGCCGCTGATGCGGCTGCACGGGTTCCGTGAGCCCGGGATGCCGCTGGGTCCGGCCATGACCGGCGGGCCCAACGAGGTGTGGTCGTACGGGGAGGAGGCCGGGGTGATCCTGGAGGACTGCCTGCGGCTGCGGGAGCGGTTGAAGCCGTATGTGCTGCGGGTGATGCGGGAGGCCCATGAGGAGGGGCTGCCGGTGATGCGGCCGCTGTTCCTGGAGTTCCCGGACGACGAGCGGACCTGGTCGGTGGACGACGCGTACCTGTTCGGGCGGGACGTGCTGGTGGCGCCGGTGCTGGAGGCGGGGGTGACGCGCTGGAGCACCTATCTGCCGGCCGGGGCGCGGTGGACCGACGCGTGGACCGGCGAGACGTACGAGGGAGGCTGGCCGGTGACGGTGGACGCGCCGCTGGAGCGGATTCCGGTGTTCCTGCGGGACGGGGCCTCGGTGCCGATCGCCGGGTAGGCGCCCGCCGCCCGCCCGGAGGCCGGGTCTACGCTGTGGCGCCACGGCCATCCCATGATCCTCAGGGATGCGCGCGACCTGGAGTGAGTGGAGATGGCGAGGATGAACAGCCGTACGGGAGACTCCCGCGCAGTACGCGGGGGACGGCGGGGCCGGGGCGGCGGGGCCGCGCGCAGACCTGTCCACCGGACGCGCACGACGATACGCACCACCGGCGGGTACGCGGTGGCGCCGAGGGCGGCCGGGCCGTCGGGCGAGGACGCTCCCCGGGGGTTCCTGCCGGGGCCCGCGCGGCACATCGCCGTGTGGAGCGCGCTCACGCTGCTGGTGACGGGCGTCGTCTACGTGGGCGTGTGGATCTGCGTGACGTTCCAGACGACGGTCACGCCCATACTGATCGCCCTGCTGGGTACGGCGCTGCTCGGCCCGTTCTACCGGCGGCTGGTGGCGATGAGGTTCAACAAGTCCCTCGCCGCCGGGCTCACCTGTGCCGCCGTGGTGGTGGTGATGGGCGGGGCCGCGTACATCGTGGTGGCCGCGCTGATCGACACCGGTGACCAGATCATCTCCTCGCTCCGGCAGGCGGCGAAGTCGCTCAGCGACGAGTTCGGGCTGGCCGGGACGTCGCTGGACGACCTTGCGCAGAACGCCAAGGAGCTGCTGTCGAAGTTCGGCGGCACGGCGGCCTCCGGGGTGCTCACCGGTGTCAGCGCGGTCAGCGAGTTCCTGGCGGCGGCCGTGCTGGCGATGCTGCTGATGTTCTTCTTCCTGCGCGACTCCGACCGGGCGGTCGCGTCCCTGCACTCGCTCGCGCCGCGCGGCAGCGGCGACACCCTGGAGGTGATGGCCAGGCGCGCGTTCCGGGCGATCGAGGGCTATATGCGGGGGACGACGCTCATCGCCTTCATCGACGGTGTCTGTATCGCCGTGGGTCTGCTGATACTCCAGGTGCCGGGGGCGGTCGGCCTCGGCGCGCTCGTCTTCGTCGGTGCGTACATCCCGTACCTGGGCGCGTTCCTGTCGGGTGCGGTGGCGATCCTCGTCGCGTTCGCGGACCGCGGTCTGGTGACCGCGCTGTGGGCGGTCGGCGTCGTCTTCGCGGTGCAGCTCCTCGAGGGCAACGTGCTCCAGCCGATGATCCACAGCCGGACCGTGCAGATGCATCCGGCGGCGATCCTGCTGGCCCTCACGGCGGGCGCCTCCCTCGCCGGCATCCTCGGCATGCTCCTCGCGGTGCCGTTGACGGCGGCGGTCTCGGGCGTGCTGTCGGAGCTGCGGTCGCGCTACGGGGACGGGGCGGGCGCGGCCGGGACCCCGGCGGCGCGCGAGATGACCCGCGCGGCAGGATGATCAGCGGCGGCCGCCCCACCCGGGCGGCCGCCGGGGGCGCCCGTGCCCGGACCCGGGCCGTGCCCCCTCCGCCCGCATCGAAGGGAAGTCCCCGATGGCGTCCACTCCCCTGCCCCTCACCCTGGCCAACCTGTTACTCCGGCCCACGCTCGGCTCCCGCCACGACCCGGACCGGGTCTTCGACCGGATCGCCGCCGGCGCCGGAGGGGCGGACGGCGACGAGGAGTTCACCGGGAACTTCCGGTTCCTGCTGCGGGAGTGGGCCAAGGACGAGGACCTCGGGCCGGTCGGCTGGCAGTCCGCGCAGGCGCACGTCCGCCGGCATCTCACCAACCGGGCCCGGATCGGGCGGCTGATCGCCGAGAACCCGGCCATCGGTCAGGAGCCCGTCGAGAAGCCGGTGTTCGTGGTCGGCCTGCCACGCACCGCGAGCACGCTCACCCACGGGGTGCTCTCCGTCTCGGACGACCACCGCTGTCCGCTGCTGTGGGAACTGCTGGCTCCCGATCTGGAACCGTCGCCCCGGGAACGGCAGAAGCGGATCACGACCGCGCGCCGCGTCCTGAACGGCAGCCATCTGCTCAGCCCGCGCTTCCGCGACATCCACCCCATGACCGCCGAGGGCCCCGAGGAGTGCACGTTCCTCCTCCCGCACGCGCTGGTACCGCTCGCCCAGGCCCGCATACCCGCCTACCACGCCTGGCACTTCGAGCACGACTTCACCCCCGACTACCGTCACCTCAGGCAGGCCCTGCAGGTCCTGCAGTACGGCCGGCCGCGCCGCCGCTGGATCCTGAAGTCCCCCTTCCACACCGGGAACCTGGACGCGCTGGTCAAGGTCTTCCCCGACGCCACGCTCGTGTGGACCCACCGCGACCCGGCCGCCGCCGTCGCGTCCTTCTGCAGCCTGGTCGAGGTCGGCATGGTCACCTCGCTGCGCAGCTTCGATCCGCGTGAGCTGGGCGCCACCTGGCTCGACCTGCTCAGCCGGTCGGTCCGGCGCGGTCTCGCGGCCCGCACCGGCATCGCCCCCGACGCGCTGGTGGACGTGCCCTACTCCTCGCTCGGCGCCGACCCGGCCGCAGGCGCCCCGAAGCTGTACGAGGCCGTCGGCGCCCGCTGGACCGAGGCCGACGCGGCCCGGCTCCCCCGGGCCGCCGCCCACGCCCGGGGCGGCCGGCCCCACCGCTACGACCTGGCCCGCTACGGACTGACCCCGGCGGACGTCGAGTCCGCGTTCGCCGACTACAACGCCCTGCGCGCCGAGGTCGACCCGGCCTGACGGGGGCAGGGGTCCCGGCGTCCGGTACGGCCTAGCCGACGACCCGGCCGACCTCGATCCGGTCGATGTTCGGCGCCCAGGCGCCGGCGTTGCCGACGGTCACCTTGTTGGGGCCCTTGCTCAGGTCGACCGGGACGCCCACGGTCCAGTAGTCGTCCCGGCTCCAGGTGTTCTTGAAGGTGACCGTGCGCGGCCCGGCCGTCCCGACGGTGATGTCCGCCGTACGGGACATGATGTCGGTGTTGTAGGCGTGGCCGTTGTCGCGGCGGTCGTCGTGGGCGTAGTGGACGACCAGGATGTGGCGGCCCTCGGTGGGGGCGTGCACCGTGAACTCGGCGGTGCTGTCCGCACTGTTGCCGAGCTGTCCGATGTAGGAGCCCGACGGGGCGTGCGCGGAGTCGACGAGCCTGGCTCCGCCGGTGAGCGTGGCCGCGGCGGCCTCGTAGGCGAGGGTGCCGGTGGCAGAGCCGGCGCCGGTGACGTCGAGGGAGCGCAGGCCGGTGTGCCGGGCGGTCGCGGTGATCCGGTTGTTGCCCTCCACCAGGTACAGCCGCAGCGGCCGGTCGGGCACCGCGGCCACCGACTGCCCGTGCAGGGCGAGCGTCACCGGCGCCGACGCCCGGGGCACGACCCGGTAGTAGCCGTCGCGGGGCGCGTACACGTCGAACACGGCCCGGTCCCCGGTGCGCAGGACCAGCTCGCCGGTGCCGACGCCCTTCGAGGAGGAGTAGTCGTACGACGGCCGGCCGCCGATGTCGGCGAGGGTGGCCTCGTAGGAGGCGGCGGGCTCGCCGGTGCGGGCGGTGAGGTCGATCCGGTCGAGGGTGACCTCGGCGTCCCCCTTGGACAGGGTCAGCCGGTGCGTTCCGGCCGTGAGCCGGACGGTGAGGTCCTTCTTGGCGCGGTGGGCCCGGTTCTCGGTGGACGGGTAGGTGACGGTGACCGGGTCGCCGTCGTCGACCGTCAGCTTCTGGGTGGCCGGGGTCCCGGACTGGTTGCCGTAGAGGACCGCCAGGTCGTAGGTGCCGTCCTGCGGGACCGAGACCGTGAAGCCGACCTTGCTGCCCGGCCGGTCGAGGGAGCCCACGTCCCGGGTGCCGGAGGCGGCGTAGCCGTTGGCGTCGTCGACCGTGCCCAGGGTGGAGACCTTGCCGTCGGTGATCGCGGCGTCCTCGGCCTCGTAGGAGGCGGTCCAGGGGACGGACGGGGTGGCGGGGGTGCCGTCGCCGCCGGGGGTGAGGACGACGCGGTAGGCCGACATCCGGTGCAGGCCGCGCAGCGGGACGGTCACCGTGCCGTCGTCCGCGACGCGTGTCTTCGTCCGGGACAGGACGCGCGGGGCGGCGTGCCGGCCCTCGTAGCCGGACCAGGCGGCCTCCGCGACGGTGGCGGTGACCGTGCGCCCGAAGAGGGAGCGGGGGACCTTCCGGACCACGACGTCGGTGTCGCCGTCGGAGCCGCCGAGCAGTACCTGGGCCTGGCGGCGCGCGGTGTCGAGGGAGGCGAGGCCCTGGAGGGTGTCGACGGTGTTCGCCTGCGGCGGGGTGACCTCGACGGTCTCCCCGGTCAGGCCCGCGTACCAACGGAAGAACCACCAGCCGCCGTTGGGGATGTTGGAGCGGACCACGTTGCCGTCCATGTTGCCGGCCGCGTCCCAGTAGGCCTGGTTGGCGTACACCTTGTTCCTCTCGAACATCGAGACCCACTGGACGAGTTGTCCGGGGACGGAGAGGTCGCGGCGGTTGGCGTACTCATCGATGCTGATCTTCAGCGGGGCTATGCCCGCCGCCCGCTCCAGGGCGCGGTAGTCGTCGTGGTGGGCCTGGAAGTCCCTGAGGGAGCCGGGGCCCAGCTCGTGCCAGGTCATCACCTGGGGCAGGACGTTCTCGCGCCGGGCGAAGGCCAGGAAGTCCTCGAGCAGACGGGAGTGGTACGCGGCCTCGTTGGGGCCGGCGATGCGCGCGTCGGGGTCGATGGCGCGGATGCGCTCGTGGACCGTCTTCCAGTCGCGGAAGAAGCGGTCGCGGTTGATCTCGTACTGGGCCTGGTCGGCGACGTCGAGCTGGTACCAGATCTGGTCGGGCTCGTTGAACGGGATGTAGACGAAGCGTTCGCTGTTCGGGTCGGCCGCCACCTCCTTGACGATCCTGTCGACCTTGGGGAGGTAGTCGTCGATGCCGAGGTCCTCGTAGGGCCACTTGGCGTAGATGTCCTGCATCATCACGTTGATCTCGCCGCCGCCGTTGCGGAAGAACGCCTTGGAGACGGTGAGCGCGTCACCGTTGGGGTGCTGGGCGCCGCCCTCCGGCTTCTGCGAGATGCTGGTGATCTTCAGTGGGGCGAGGGCCGCGTCGCTGGGCACGCCGTCGTCGCTGAGCCCGTAGAGCGCGCCGTTGGCGCCGAGCATCACCGGGCCCTCGGAGGCGGAGAGGTCGACGGAGAGGCGCTGCGGGGCAGCCGCCGCGGCCGTGGCCGTTCCGGTGGCGGGAAGGGTGCTGCCTGTCATGGCGGTGACTCCTAGCACTGCGGTGACCAGGGCGGTTCTGGTGCGGGATCGCTCGGTGGTGCGCGTACCGGTGTGGGGGCTCACGCTGCTGGACCTCGGTCGTGTGACGGCTCCGCGGGTGATACCGGGCACGATCTCTCGCCGGGCGACGAGGACGACGGCGGGCATCTGCGGGCTCGTCACCACGACGCTCCCCTCGGCAGGCTCGTCACCACGACGCTCCCCTCGGTCCGGAACCGGAACAGCGGTGCGCGTCCGGGCGGGCGAGGTGTTCAGCGCCTGTCCGGCGGTGGGCCGGCGCTCTCGCGCACCACCAGTTCGGGCACGGAGACGCGGTGCGGGGCGATCGACTCGGACTCCTCCACGACCCCGTGCAGCAGGGCGAACGCGGCCCGCCCGAGGCCCGTGAAGTCCAGGCGCACGGTCGTCAGCGACGGGGTCAGATACGCGGAGTGCGGGGCGTCGTCGAACCCGGCGACGCTCACGTCCCCGGGCACGGAACGCCCGGCCTCGTGCAGCGCGCGCAGCACACCGAGCGCGAGGTCGTCGTTGCCGCAGAGGACCGCGGTGACCGACGGGTCCGCCGCCAGCCTGAGCCCGGCCGCGTGACCGCCCGCCGGGCCCCAGTTCCCCTGCAGCGGCCGGGGCACCGGCGCTCCGGCCTCCTTGAGCGCCTGGCGCCAGCCGGCGGTCCGGGCGGCGCCGGCGCGCCGGGTGCTGGACGGGATGGCGACGTAGTGCACGGTCTCGTGGCCGAGGGAGAGCAGATGGCGGGTGGCCTCGTGGGCGGCCTCGCGGTCGTCGGTCCACACCCAGGGACGGTCGCCGCGGGGCGGGGTCGCGGGGGTCTCGACGACGCCGACGACCGGCAGCGCGGCGGGTACCGCGCCGAGGGCCGCCACACCGGGCGGGTCGTAGGCGATCACGATGAGGCCGCCGCCGGCGTCCGCCGCCCGCCGTACCTCGGCGGCGACCGCGGCCTCGTCCGCCGACTCCAGGACACCGATCCCGACCGTGTAGGACGCCGCCCGCGCCGCCTCCTCGACGCCCTGGATGATCGAGGCGTAGCCGTAGTGCGTGGTGTTGGCGGTCAGCACGGTCACGGACCGGGTGCGCCCGCTGGCCAGCGCGTGTGCGGTGGCGTTCCGCCGGAAGCCCAGTTCGTCGATGGCCGCCTGCACCCGCTCCCGCGTCGTGTGCTTGACGCTGGGGTGGTTGTTGATCACCCGGGAGACGGTCTGGTACGAGACCCCGGCAGCTGTCGCGACGTCCCGGATACTCGCCGGGCGCCTGGTGTGACCGGCCACATTCATGCGGGAATTGTGACCGGTCACACGGGAGTCGTCAAGACAGCGCGACGAGGGGTTCGTCCGCGGCCGGGTGACGACGATGTGTCAGCTGCTGCTGACCGTCAGGTTGTTGGCGGTGAAGTTCAGGCCGCCGGAGGACGACGTGACCTCGAAACCGAACTGCACGTCGCCGATGGTCTCGTTGCCCATCCAGCCCTTCGTGTCCTTGATCCACTTCAGGACCGGGAGGATCTGGACCGTGCCGGAGGTCGAGTTCGAGGTGCGCAGGAACGAGATCACGTCCCAGTACGTCCCGTCGGACCGGTAGGCCCGGCCCTTGTACACGTTCCAGCTGTGGCCGCCGACCGACACGCTCTGCTGGAAGCTGCCGAGGGCGCCGACGGCACCGGTGCGGTTGACCCACAGCATGATCTCGTAGTCGTGGTCCGTGTCCCAGACGTCGTACGAGGTGTTGTACGCGCCCGAGGACGGGACCGTGACGTTGTAGCTGCTGTTGAGCGAGCCGAGGGAGGTGATCGACTTGTTGATCACCTTCTTGGAGTTGGGGTACGACTTGATGCCGCCGGTGTTGGGGTGGTTGGCCCAGACGCCCCAGTTGGTACCGGAGTTGGCCCAGACACACTGGCTGCCGGCGCCGGAGCCCCAGATGTTGTTGTAGAGGGTGTAGCCGCCCAGGCTCGTGTTGCCCCACTGGTCGCAGGTGTTCCAGACGGCGGCCGAGGCGGGGGCGGAGGCGAGACCGACGGTGGCGCCGAGGGCGAGGGCGGGGGCCAGCAGGCCCTTGCCGATCCGGCCCAGGGTGCGCGAGCGGGTGCGGGTGCGTGTTGCCATGGGTGTCGTTCCTTCCATGGGTGGGGGATGGAGCGGGGAGCCACCGCGTCCTCGGGGTGAGGACGCGGTCTTCTCCGGCGACGGGGTCGATCGCCACGCAGGGTCCGGCGCCGGAGGAAGTCCGGGTTACCTCAGCGCCGCCACGCCGTAGCGGCCGAGGGACAGCGTGCCGGTGACGACCGCCCCCGTGAGCAGGTCGTGAAGGGTGCCCGGCACCTCGACGGTGACCGCGTCGCGGCCGTGGTTGAGCACGAAGAGCACATCGCCGCGGCGGACCGCCTCGACCCCGTCGGGCAGGCCGTCCAGCACGGGTCGCACCCCGGCGTCGGCCGCGACGCCCGCCAGCAGGTCCCGCAGCGCGGCCGGTTCGGGCAGCGTGGAGACGTACCAGGCCCGGCCCCTGCGCAACAAGGCCGGGTGGCCGTCGAGTTCACCGCCCTTGTAGGCGAAGGTCTCGTCCGCGTCCGCCGCCTCGATCTCCTCGGACCACAGGGACCCCCGGAACACCCCCCGGGGGCCCGCGCACCCGACCTCCTCCCCGGCGTCCAGCGGCCACCGTTCGTGCAGGGTGCGGATGCCGAAGAGGTCGCGGAGCCGCGCGTCCATGCCGCCGGGGCGCACCCGGTCGTCCTCGTCGGCGACACCGGTCAGGAAACCGCTGACGAGGGTGCCGCCGCCCCGTACGTAGGCGAGGAGGTTCTCGACGGCCGCGTCGGTGAGCAGGTAGAGCTGCGGCACGACGACCATCCGGTACGCGGAGAGGTCGTGCCCGGGGTGGGCGAAGGCGGTCGTGAGGTTCGACTCCCACAGGGCGCGGTGCCAGGAGCGGACGACCTCGGCGAGGTCGACCTCGGACGAGAGCCGGCCGTCGTGGTCGCCGGCCCACCAGGAGTGCCAGTCGAAGAGCACCGCCACCTCGGCGTGCAGGGGCCGGCCCGCCACCGCCGGTCCCACGGCCGCCAGCTCGGCCCCGATCCGCTTGACCTCCTGGTACGTGCGCCCCTGCTCGCCCGCGTGGGAGACCATGCCGGAGTGGAACTTCTCCGCGCCCTGCCGGGACTGCCGCCACTGGAAGAAGCAGACGGCGTCCGCGCCCCGGGCGACGGCCTGGAGGGACCACAGGCGGTTGAGGCCGCGGGGCTTGGGATGGTTGACGCCGCGCCAGTTGACCGGACCGGCCGCCTGTTCCATGAGCATCCACGGCCCGCCGCCCGCCTGGGAGCGCGTCATGTCCTGCACCAGCGCCCCGTGCTGCGCGCCGAGCGGGTCCCGCGGGTCCGGGTAGATGTCGACCGAGACGACGTCCTCCTCCCCGGCCCACCGCCAGGCGTCCTGGCCCGCCCACATCGGCATGAAGTTGGTGGTGACCGGGATGTGCGGGGTGTGCCGGCGGACGATGTCGCGCTCGATGGCGTAACACTCCAGGAGCATGTCGCTCGTGAAGCGCCTGAAGTCGAGCACGTGCGTGGGGCTGCGCAGGTAGTGGGCGCGTCGCGGGGGGATGATCTCGTGCCAGCCGTCGTAGGACTGGCTCCAGAAGGCCGTGCCCCAGGCCCGGTTGAGCGCGTCGAGGGTGCCGTACCTGCGCCGGAGCCAGTCGCGGAAGGCGGCCGCCGCCTCGTCGCCCCAGTCGTAGGTGCAGTACTCGTTGTTGATGTGCCACAGGGTGAGGGCCGGATGGCCGGCGTAGCGGGCGGCCAGGTCCTCGGTGATGGCGGCGGCGTAGCGGCGGTAGGTGGCGGAGGAGTGGGAGAAGTGCTGGCGGGAGCCCCACCACTCGACCTGTCCGTTCTCGTCGCGCGGGAGGGTCTCGGGGTGGAGGCGGCCCATCCACGGCGGCGGGGAGGAGGTGGGGGTGGCCAGGACGACGCCGACGCCGCTCGCGTGCAACAGGTCCATCAGCGTGTCCAGCCAGCCGAACTCCCGCGCGCCCGGGCGGGGTTCGAGCTTCGCCCAGGAGAAGACGCCGAGGGTGACGGTGGTGACGCCGGCCTCCCGCATGAGGCGGACGTCCTCGTGCCACACCTCCTCGGGCCACTGCTCGGGGTTGTAGTCGCCGCCGAACAGGACCCGTCCGCGGGTGACCGCGGCCAGGGACGGCCGTGTCTCCCCCGGCATCAGACCGGGTCCCCGTACTGGATGCCGCGCCCGTTCGTGGCCAGGTACACCCGGCCGTACAGGCGCGGGTCGCCGGTGATCGCCTCGCCGGTCCAGCCCCACTGGTGGGCGTCGTCGTTGATGCGGGTCCAGGTCTTCGCGCCGTCGTCGGAGCGGTGGACGGCGGTGCCGGTGTCCGTCGTGCCGACCAGGTAGACCGCCGGGTAGCGGGCGCCCTTGGCCGCCTTGCCGAAGCCGAGGGCGTACGCGGCCCGGCAGCCGTCGAGCTTCGCGAAGGCCGCCCCGCCGTCGGTGGAGCGGTACAGCCCGTTCCCCTTCAGGCTCAGCCACAGGTCGCCGGTGCGTCCGGGGGCCGCGACCAGCTCGAACTGGCTGTCCCCCTGCGGCAGTCCGCCGGCGCGCGCCGTGAACGACCGGCCGCCGTCGGTGCTGGCGTACAGCGTCCCCGTATCGGTGTCGTACGCGTAGAAGAGGGCCGGGTCGGCCGGGTCGGCGACCGGTGTGGCGCCCTTGGGGAAGGAGGGGACCTCGGTCCAGGTGGCGCCGTTGTCGGCGGAGCGGTGGGCGGCGTACTTCGTGCCGTCCCAGTGCGCGAAGGACCACAGCAGCGCGGTGCCGTCGGTGTTGGTGGCGATCGGCCCCGGCGCGTCCTTGGCGATCCCGGGCTGGGCCGCGAACGGCGCCCAGGTACGCCCGCCGTCGTGGGAGAAGGCCCCGTTGCCGTGGTCGCCCCAGCCGGTGCGGACCACGTACGACGGCTTCGCCGCGGCCTGCGCGAGTCCCGTCGCCGTCGAGAACACGGGGTTGGACGCCATGCCGCGCGAGGGGGACGCCGTGAGCCGCTCGTGGTACACCGTGCCGATGTCCCCGCAGCCGCTGATCAGGTGCGCCTCGCCGGTCGGCGGTGAGATCAGCTGACGCACGGAGGTCTCCTCCAGGCCCCGGATCTGCGGCGCCCAGCGCTTCAGGTCCCGGGTGCCGTAGAGGGTCGCGCCGGTGCCGTACACGAGGTGCTTCGAGTCGTACGGGTCGAGGGCGAGGGCCTGTATCCACCAGCCGAACTTCGGCTGGTCGGCGCCCCACTTGAGGTACGGGGTCTCGGACACGTCGAGGACGGCGGAGTCCTTGAGGGACGTCCAGGTGCGGCCGCCGTCGGTGGACCGGAACACGGTGTCGATCTCGGCCCAGCGGTTGTTGGTCGACACGACCACCGTGCCGGGGCGCCGGGCGTCGACGGCGACCCCGCCGTAGGCGAAGGAGTCGGTGCCGCCGTCGCCCGTGGTGCCGCCCGGCCTCACCGGGGTCACGTCGGTCCAGGTGCCGGTGGTGGTGCGGAGCTTGTGCACACTGCCGTCGGACTGGCCGTTGGGGCCGGGCGCGTCGGCGTACGTCACGTACAGCTCGCGGGAGTGCCGGTCGTACGCGGCGCGGATCGGGACCTTGGCGGAGGCGCCGGTGGGGCGGCCGGGGACGGCTTCCCAGGTGGCGCCGTCGCCGGTCCGGTAGAGGTTGGCGGTGGTGCCGTCGCCGTCGCCCCAGCCGGCGTAGACGGTGCGTCCGGCGGCGACGAGCAGGGTGACGCCCTGGCCCGAGGCGCTGGGAGCCGCCGGGAAGCCGGTCACCGGCGCCCAGGTGGCGCCCCGGTCGGTCGACCTGAGCAGACCGTCGTGCCGGGTGCCCAGCCACAGGGTGTCGCTGTCGCGCGGGTCGACGAGCAGGCGCTCGCCCGTGCCCCGGCCGTCCTCGTTGGCGCCGAGCCTGACGATGAGGTCGCTGCGGGTCCAGGTGGCGCCGCGGTCCTCGGAGCGGAGGATCGCGCCGTTGCCGGCCCAGGACTGGGTGTAGGTGCCGAGGGCGAGGTAGAGGCGTTCCGGATGGGCCGGGTCGACGGCGATGGCCTCCACGCCGAGGAGGTTCCAGTCGTCCCAGCCGAGGTGGTCGGTCAGAGGGGTCCAGCGGGCCTTGTGATCGTCCCAGCGGTAGGCGCCGCCGATGTCGGTGCGGGCGTAGGCGAGGCCCCGTCTCGCCGGGTGGAAGAGGACGCCGGTGACGAAGCCGGTGCCGCCGATGACGGCGGTGCGCCAGCGGTAGCGCCCGGCGGTGGGGCCGCTGTGAACCCCGGTGGTGTGAGCCTGGGCTGTCGGTGCGGGGAAGGTGGTGAGGGCTGCGGCGGCTGCCGTTCCGGCGAGTACGGTGCGGCGGCTCGGCTGTGGGGTGCGCATGGCATACCTCGTTTTGCGGGGAGGGGTGGGGGGTGGGCGCCTTGGGGCTCGGGGGTGCGGGTTCGTCGGCGACCGCGGGTGAGTGGGGGCTGGTCGCGCAGTTCCCCGCGCCCCTGAAAAGCACGGGCTGCGCCCGGTGCTTTTCAGGCCCGCAGGGCCTGGGCTTCTAGGGGCGCGGGGAACTGCGCGAGCAACAACGAACCACCCGCACCCGCCCACGAACCCGCACCCCCCGGAGGGGCGGGCGCCCCGGTCAGCCCTTGACCGCGCCCGTCAGCATCCCCTTCTTGAAGTGCTTCTGGACGAAGGGGGACAGGACGGCGACGGGGAGCAGGGCCATGACCATGACCGCCATCTGGACGGCCAGCCCCGACAGCTGGCCGGTCCTGATGGCCTGGCTCAGTCCGACCGGGGCTTCCTGCTTCTGCACGAGCTGGATCATGACGTTCTGCAGCGGCATCATGTCCTGGTCGTTCAGGTAGATCGACGCGTTGAACCAGGCGCTCCAGTACCCGACGGCGTAGAACAGCGTGATCACGGCGAGGACCGCCCGGGACAGCGGCATGACGATCTGCCAGAGGATCCGGACGTCGCCGGCGCCGTCGATGCGCGCACTGTCGATGAGTTCTGGCGAGATCCCCATGAAGAAGCCGCGCAGCACCAGGATGTTGAAGATGCTCACCGCGCTCGGCAGGATCAGCGCGAGGTAACTGTCCATCAGGCCGAGGGACTGCACCAGCAGATAGGTGGGGATGAGCCCCGCGCTGAAGAACATGGTCGCCAGCAGCGTCATCAGGATCCAGCGGTGGCCGAAGGAGCCGGTGCGCGAGAGGCCGTAGGCGCACAGCACGGACACCGCCATGGAGAACAGCGTGCCGACCAGGGTGATGAGGACGCTGATGACCGCGGCGCGGGTGACCTGGCCGCCGCTGAGCAGTTCCTCGTAGGCGATGAAGGTGATGCCCTTGGGCACCATCACCAGGCCGCCCGCCTCGTCGATGGTCTTCCGCGACGACAGACTGGTGACGACCACGATCCACAGCGGGAAGAGCACCGCCAGACAGGCGAACGACAGGGCGATCCCCTTGCCCGCCAGGCCGGCCTTCGAGGGCGCCTCCTCCCAGGACGGCCGGGGCGGGGCCTGCCACCAGCGGGGCGCGGGCTCCCGTTCGTCCGGCCCGGTGTCCTGACGCGGCCGCGCCATCACGGATGTCATTTCTTGTACACCCCCGCTTCGCCCATGAGGTGGGCCACCTTGTTCGCGGCGAGGACCAGGCCGATGCTGACCACGCCCTTGACGAGGCCGGCGGCGGCCGCGTATCCGAAGTCCTGGTTGCGGACGCCGTTCCACCACACGAAGGTGTCGAGGACCTCCCCCGCACCCGGTCCCACGCCGTCGCGTTGCAGCAGGATCTGTTCGAACCCGACGGTCAGGGCGTCGCCCACGCGCAGCACGAGCAGCAGGGCGATCACCGGACGCAGGGCGGGCAGCGTGACGTGCCACATGCGCCGCCACCGTCCGGCGCCGTCCATCGCGGCGGCCTCGTAGTGGTCCGAGGGCACCGAGGCCAGTGCGGCGAGGAAGACGATGATCCCCCACCCGGCGTCCTTCCACACGCTCTGCGCGGTGATCAGGAACGCGAAGGTGTCCGGGTTGGTCATGATGTCGAGGCCGTCGTACCCGTTCTGACGCAGCAGCTGGGACAGCATGCCCGCGCCGCCGAACATCTGCTGGAAGACGGCGATGACGAGCACCCAGGAGAAGAAGTGCGGCAGGTAGAGCACGGCCTGGGCGACGGCCCGCACCCGGGGCCGGACCACGCTGTTGATGAGCAGCGCGAGCAGGATCGGGATCGGGAAGAACAGCACGAGCTGGACGATGAACAGCACCAGCGTATTCCGGACGGCGTTCCAGAAGGCCGAGTCCTCGAAGATCCGCTGGAAGTTCTCCAGGCCCGTGAAGGGACTGTTCAGCATGGACACGATGCCGTTGTCGCTGATGTAGGGGTCGTAGTCCTGGAAGGCGACGACGTTGCCGAGGACCGGCAGGTAGTTGAAGACCAGGACCAGCACGACGGCCGGCAGCGTCATCAGGAGCAGGACGCGGTCGCGTCGGAACCTGTGCCGTCGGCTCAGCTGCTCCGGGAGGCGGCTCCCGGGGGAGCCGGTGGGGCCGCCGGGCGCCACCCGGGTCTTCTCCGGCGTGCTGGCCTCGGCTCTGCTGCGAGGCACCGTGCTGTGGGACACAGCCGTTCTCCTTGCCTCAGGGCCTGGTCAGCTCGCCGCCGAGCCGTTCTCGTCGAGGAGCTTCTTGTACCAGTCGCGCAGCTTGTCGCCGCCCTTGCTCTTCCAGTCGGACACGGCCTGCTGCATGTCGCCGATCTTCTTGTGCCCGCGGATGATGTCGTCCTCGAGCTGCTCGAAGTCGTTGGCGAGGTTGGTGTAGCGGGAGGGCTCGGTGATCTGCAGGCCCCAGAAGGGTGTCTTCGTGGTGAAGGCGCCCATCCGCTGCTCCCACTCGACCATGGCCTTGGTGTAGTCCGGCATGTCCGGGTGGGCGGTGGTCGCGGCCGGGCTCGCCACCATGACGTAGGCGTTGAGGACCTCGTTGTTGCCCTTGTCGTTCTTGACGGGGATGCCGTCCTTGATCGTGTAGTGCGTGCCCTCGACGCCGTAGTTGGTCATCATCCATTCCTTGGTGCCGTACGGCGCCGCGGTGACGTTGGCGATCGCCAGCGCGTCCCGGATGACGGACTCGGACGCCTTCTTGCTGACGAAGGAGAAGATGCCGGCCGGGTTCCCGGCGTACAGCACCGGATCACCGCCGTCGTGCCCCCAGATGTCCATGCCCCAGATCTTGAAGTCGGGGTTCTGGGTGATCTGGGAGGCCTGCTGGCCGTACCAGTGGACGATGTTGTTGTTCCAGATCAGGAACTCGCCGGCGGCGAACTTGGGTGCCGGGTCGGCGATCTGGCTCTTGCCCAGCTTGAAGTTGGGGTGGACGACCCCGGCGGCGAACAGCTTCCGCGTCCACTCGATGGCTTCCAGGTACTCCGGGGTCTCGATGCGGTTGACCAGCTTGCCGTCGGCCATGTTCCACCAGAGCGGTTTCTCACCGCCCCCGATCACCCCGAAGTTGTTCATCGCGGTCCACTTCATGTCGCCGCAGGCCCACCGCTTGGCCCGGGCGTTGGTGATGTCCTTGCACAGGGCCATGAACTCCTCGGCGGACCGCGGGACTTCGTAGCCCTCCTTGTCGAAGATGTCCTGGCGGTAGAGCGGCACGATGTTCGGCACGGTCGGGGCGGGCATCGGCAGGCCCATCAGCTTGCCGCCGAAGATGGAGCGCTGCCAGGCGTCGCTGGGGATCGCGGCGAGGTTGGGGTACTCCTCGATCCTGTCGCCGGAGAGGTACGGGCCGAGGTCGGCGAACTTGCCGATGATGGCGCTGGGTATCTTGCCCATCATGTTCCAGCCAGGGATGACGACCATGTCCGGGACGTCGCTGGAGGCGAGGACCGCGCCGAGCTTCTGGTCGTAGGTGTTGCCGTCCTGGTTCCGCCACCGGACGTCGACGCCGATCAGGTCGTTCATCGACGTGTAGTAGGAGTTGTCGCTCTTGGGCGGCGAGCCCCAGAACGGCGACATGATGGTGACCCTGCCGCCCTTGCCGAGCTTCTTGGCGACCGAGGTCTTGAGCGCGGAGCCGTCGAGCGGGGCGGTGAAGCCCGTCGACGAGCCGTACTTCGCCGGGATGTCCGGCTTCACCACGTTGCTGGCCACGTGCGCCGGAAGGATCTTCTTGGCGTCCTTGCCCGAGGTGGTGCCCTCACGCGAGCCGCCGTCCGAGCCGCCGCAGGCGGACAGCAGCGGCAGGCCCCCGGCCACCGCTGCGGTGGCGACCGCAGTGGAAGCCAGGAAGCTTCTCCGGCTGGGGGAGGAGGGGGCGGAGTTCGGCGTCATTGCGTCAACCCTTCATGGCGCACACCAGGACACCCGGCGGTGGCCGTCGGCTGCGGTGTCTTCGACAGAACTGGCTGTGCAGAAGCGATGCGCGCCGGGGGGAGGGGGAGCAGGCGAAGCGGTGCCCTCCACAGTCGAAGCGCTTCGATGTTGCTGCGAGGTTAAGTGAACGACCGGGGGCGCACAAGGGTCGATCCGCAGATTCCTCGGCGTCGCCGGGGACTGGAGCACAGCCTTCCGATCTTCGCTCTCCACGGCCCGATTGAGGGTGAGGGTACGGATCTGTCGCCTCGCGGTCCCTTGACACCCACCCCACCGTCGAACCAGCATCGAAGCGCTTCGAAAGCATCTCGTCGCTCCATCGCAAAGGGATCCCCACGTGACCGCAGAGACGACCCCCACGCCACCTTTCCGCGATCCGCAGCTGCCGGTCGCGAAGCGCATCGACGATCTGCTCCAGCGGCTCACCCCGGACGAGAGGATCGCGTTCCTGCACCAGTTCGCGCCCGCCGTCGACCGCCTCGGGGTGGCCGCGTTCCGTACCGGTCAGGAGGCGCTGCACGGGGTGGCCTGGATGGGACCGGCGACGGTGTTCCCGCAGGCCGTCGGCCTCGGCGCGACCTGGAACGAGGAGCTCGTGCGCCGGGTCGGCGAGGCCGTGTCCGGCGAGGTCCGCGCGATGCGGGCCCGCGACGACCGGGTCGGCCTCAACGTCTGGTCCCCCACGGTCAACCTGCTGCGCCACCCGCTGTGGGGCCGCAACGAGGAGGGCTACTCCGAGGACCCGCGGCTGACCTCGGCGATCGCGACCGCGTACACCCGCGGCCTGCGCGGCGACCACCCCACGTACTGGCGCACGGCCCCGGTCCTCAAGCACTGGCTGGCGCACAACAACGAGACCGACCGCTCCACCACCTCCTCCTCGGTCCGCCCCCGGGTCCTGCGCGAGTACGACCTGCGCGCCTTCCGCGAGACCGTCGAGGCGGGCGCGGTGGCCGGCGTGATGCCCGCCTACAACCTGGTCAACGGCCGCCCCAACCACGTCTCGCCCCTGCTGGCCGAGCAGTTGCGGACCTGGACCGACGAGCCCCTGCTGGTCTGCTCGGACGCGGGCGCGCCGTCGAACCTGGTCGACTCCGAGCACTACTTCGACACCCACGAGGAGGCGACCGCAGCCTCGCTGCGCGCCGGCGTCGACAGCTTCACCGACCACGGCACCGACGGCTCGACGATCACCGGACGCGTCCGGGACGCCCTGACCCGGTCCCTGCTGACCATGGACGACATCGACGAGGCGGTCCGCCGCCAGCTCTCCGTCCGCTTCCGCCTCGGCGAGTTCGACCCCGGCAGCGACCCGTACGCCGGCGTCGAGGACTTCGACACTCCCGCCCACCGTGCCCTCGCCCGGGAGGCCGCGGAACAGGCGGTCGTCCTGCTCAGGAACGAGGGCGGTCTGCTGCCGCTGGCCGCCGACACCCGCGTCGCCGTCGTCGGTCCGCTCGCCGACGAGTGCAAGCTCGACTGGTACAGCGGCACCCTGCTGCACCGCTCGACCCCACTCGAAGGTCTGTACGACCGCTTCGGCGCGGAGCGTGTGACGTTCGCGGAGGGCGTGGACCGCGTACGCCTGCGGGCGCACTCCACCGGCGCGTTCGTGTCCGTCCCCGAGGCCCCGGAGGCCGCCGACGAGGTGCGCGGCGCGCAGGGGGCGCTCGACCCGGCGCTGCTGGCCGGCCGCACCGACCTCTCGCCTCTCACCACGGACCCGGACGGCAGCGAACTGGCCCTCGTCGACTGGGGCGAGGGCGTGCTCACCCTCCGCGCGCCGGACGGCCGCTATCTCTCGGTCGCCGACGACGGATTCCTGCGCGCCTCCGCCGACCAGCCGGGGGGCTGGTTCGTCCAGGAGACGTTCCGCCTGGAGCCCTGCGCACCCCACGGAACGGGCCACCTCCTCAAGCACCTGGGAACAGGCCGGTACGTGACTGTCGGCACCGACGGAGTGAAGGTTGCCGACGGTGATCCGGAAACCTTCGACGTGGTCGTGACCGAACACGGCGAGGCCGCCGTCGCGCGGGCGGCCGCCGAGGCCGACGTCGTCCTCGTGGTCGCGGGCAACGACCCGCACATCAACGGCCGCGAGACCGAGGACCGTACGACCCTCGCCCTCCCCGCCCACCAGGAACGGCTGCTGCGCGCGGCCCGCACGGCCAACCCGAACACGGCCCTGGTCCTGGTCTCGGCCTATCCCTACGCCGTCGACGTCACCGGTCTGCCCGCCGTCCTGTGGACCGCGCACGGCGGCCAGGCCGCCGGCACCGCCCTGGCCCGGGTCGTCGCCGGTGACGTCTCCCCCGCGGGCCGCCTCCCGCAGACCTGGTACGCGTCCGACGCCGACCTCCCCGGCCTCCTCGACTACGACGTGATCGGCTCCCGCCAGACGTACCTCTACTTCGAGGGCACCCCGCTGTTCCCGTTCGGGCACGGCCTGTCCTACGCCGAGTTCGCCTACGGCAACCTGACCGCCCGCGTGGGTGACGCCGATCTGACGGTCTCCTTCACCGTCACCAACACGGGCGCGGTGACCGCCGACGAGGTCGCCCAGCTCTACGTCCGTGCCGAGGACCCGTCGGTCCCGCGTCCGCGCCGCGAGCTGGCGGGCCACCGCCGGGTCACCCTCGCCCCCGGCGCCTCCACGGAGCTGACCTTCCGGCTCCCGCTCTCCGTACTGGAGTTCTGGGACGTGACGCACGGCGCCTGGCACCGGGAGCCGGGCGCCTACGAACTGCTGGCCGGCGCGTCCAGCGAGGACATCCGCCTGCGCACGACCGTCACCGTCGACGGCGAACCCCTCGCCCCGCGCCCGGTCCTGGCCCGGGGTCTGGACGCGGCGGACTACGACGAACAGCGCGACACGGAGATCGTCGACCGCACCAGGGTGTCCGGCGACGCGGTGACTCCGGCGGGCGACCGCCCCGGTGAACTGCTGTACCGCGCCTGCGACTTCGGGGCCGGGGTCACCGAGGTGACGGTCGAGGTGGCGGGTGCGGGGAGCGTCGAGCTGGCTCTCGCCGACGGCCCGGCCCCGGTCACCCTGACGCTCGACCGGCCCACCGCGGGCCCGTACGCGTACACGACCCTGCGGGCCGCCGTCTCGGCGGCCGGGACGCGTGACGTCCGCCTGGTGCTGCGCGGCCCGCTGCGGCTGGCGCACGTCGGCTTCTCCGGTTGAGGGTCCGGAGCGAGCCGGCACAGAGAAGGGGCCCGGCACCGGAAGGCATCGGCGCCGGGCCCCTTCGTCCCGGGATCCGACCCGAGACTACATGAAAATGATTGTCACAAGCTAGAGGTGGCCGGGAACTGCGGGCGATCCGCCGGTTCGGGCGACGCTCAGAGCTGGAGCCCCGTCAGCACCATCACCCGCTCGTAGGTGTAGTCGTCCATGGCGAAGCGGACACCCTCCCGGCCGACGCCGGACTGCTTCACCCCGCCGTACGGCATCTGGTCGGCGCGGTAGGACGGCACGTCACCGATGACCACGCCGCCCACCTCCAGCGTGCGGTGGGCCCGGAAGGCGGTCTGCAGGTCGTGCGTGAAGACACCCGCCTGCAGGCCGTACTTGGAGTCGTTGACGGCGGCGAAGGCCGCGGCCTCCCCCTCCACCTTGCGCACGGTGAGGACGGGCCCGAAGACCTCCTCGCAGGAGACGCTCACGTCGGCGGGCACGTCGGCGAGGACGGTCGGCGCGTACGAGGCGCCGTCGCGCTTGCCACCGGTGAGCAGCGTGGCGCCGGCGTCGACCGCCTCCTGGACCCATGCCTCGACCCGCTTGGCGGCGTCCTCGCTGACCAGCGGGCCCACGTCGGTGGCGCCGTCGGACGGGTCGCCGGTGACCTGCGCCTCGACCGCGGCGACGATCCGCGGCAGCAGCCGGTCGTACACGGAGGCGTCCGCGATCACCCGCTGCACGGAGATGCAGGACTGGCCGCCCTGGTAGTTCGAGAAGGTCGCGATGCGGCCGGCGGCCCAGTCGAGGTCCTCGTCGCTCGCGTAGTCGGCGAGCACGACCGCCGCGCCGTTGCCGCCCAGCTCCAGGGTGCAGTGCTTGCGCGGCGCCGAGTCCATGATCGCGTAGCCGACCTTCTCGGACCCGGTGAAGGAGATCACGGGCAGTCGCTCGTCCTGGACGAGGGCCGGCATCCGGTCGTTCGCGACCGGCAGGATGCTCCAGGACCCAGCGGGGAGCGCGGTCGCCGCGTCCGCGAGCAGGTCACCGATGATCAGCCCGGACAGGGGGGTGGCCGGCGCCGGCTTCAGGATGATCGGCACACCCGCCGCGATCGCCGGGGCGATCTTGTGGGCGCAGAGGTTGAGCGGGAAGTTGAAGGGCGCGATCCCGAGGACGACGCCCTTGGGGAAGCGGCGCGTGAGGGCGAGCCGGCCCTGTCCGCCCAGGTCGGTGTCGAGCCGCTGCGCCTCACCGCCGTTGAACCGCCGGGCCTCCTCGGCGGCGAACCGGAACACCGAGACCGCCCGGCCGACCTCGCCGCGCGCCCACTTGATCGGCTTGCCGTTCTCGGCGGAGATCAGCTGCGCGATCTCCTCCGTCCGCTCGACGAGGCTCTTGCTGACGTGGTCGAGCACGGCCGCCCGCACGTGCGCGGGCGTCGCCGCGAACTCGTCCCGTACGGCGTACGCGGCGGCCACGGCCTCTTCGACCTGCTCGTCCGTCGGCACGCTCACCGTGCCGACCAGACGGCCGTCCCAGGGCGACGTCACATCGAACGTGGTCGCACCGGTGGCCCGACGGCCGGCGAGCCAGAAGTCGTGAGTGGCGGTCATAGTCGATCCCGGCCCTTCGGTGGGTACACATGTCGTCTTCCGGCAACCACGGTAGGCCCGCGAGGGCGGAGGCCGGCTTGTCCGGGACGTATGAGTACGGTCGGGGGGTGTGCCGGATTGGCGGGGTGGTCGGGTGCGCGTCCGGTGGGGCTTCTCGCGCAGTTCCCCGCGCCCCTGAAAAGCAGGGGCTGCGCCCACTGCTTTTCGGGCCCGCAGCGCCGGTGGCTTTCAGGCCCGCACGGGCTCGGCTTTCAGGCCCTCAGGGCCTGATGCTTTCAGGGGCGCGGGGAACTGCGCGACCAGCCCCCACCGGGCGGACGCCTGGGGTCGAAGGGGTGCAGCCCCTGGAGGATGGGACGGGTAGGGGCGGCGGGGGCGAAAAAGACCCCCTACTCCCCCGCGGCAGCCGTCGCCTTCAACGCCAGCCACAACTCCATCCGCACATCGGGATCGTCCAGCGACCGCCCCACGATCTCCTCCACCCGCCGCATCCGGTACCGCAACGTATGCCGATGCACCCCCAGATCGGCGGCGGCCGCATCCCACTGCCCGTGCCGGGACAGCCACGCCCGCAACGAGGCCACGAGGTCACCGCGCCCGGTCGCGTCGTGCTCCCGCAGCGGCCGGAGCAGACTGTCCGCGAACGCCCGCACCGCGTCGTCACCGAGCAGCGGCAGCACGGACCCCGCGGCCAGCTCCTCGTGCTCGACGAGACACCGCCCACGCCGCCGGGCCACGGACAGCGCCTGCTCGGCCTGCTTGTACGCGGCGGCGGCCGCGATCGGCCCGGCGGGCGCGGACAGCCCGACGACGAGCTCCTCCTCCTCGACGGAGGCGGGGACACCCGCGGGGCCGGAGCCGCCGGCCCCGGCCCCCGGGTCCCGCCCCTCCGCCCGAGCCGTCTCCAACGCCCCCGCGAACACCCCGCACGCGGCGACCGCAGCACCCCCGTCCACGGCGAGCACCACCAGCCGTTCCCCGTCCGGCACGACGAGCACGGCCTCCCCGGCCCGCGCGGCGGCGGCCTCGACCACCTCCACGAGCTGCCCGAGCAGATCACCGCCCGGGCCGACGGCGCCCGCCGGCCCCGAGGCGGACTCCGCGAGGATCAGCCGGAAGGGGGCGTCCAGCAGCCCTCCGTACAGATCCCCGGCGACGGCGCGCGCGTGGTCGCACTCCCCGGCCAGCAGCATCCGCAGCACCGCCGCGCCGATCCGCTGCTCGGCGGCGTGCAGCGAGCGCGAGCGTTCCGTGGTGAGCGTCAGCAGGGCGATCGCGGAGTGGACGGCGTACCGCTCGGCCGTGCCGAGGGCCGCCGCCGTGCCGACGGCGAGGGCGGCACGGGCCCGGCGCCCGGTGCCGAGGGAGTGCAGTTCGACGCGGTCCTCGCCGCCGACGACCGCGCTGGCAGGCGCGGGCCGGTCGCGCAGCCGTTCGACGTCGACGGTGATCCGGCCGGCCCGCCGCTCCGCCCACTCGGGCGCCACCGCGACGACCGCGCCGGAGGCGTCGTACAGGGCGGCCCACCCGTCGACCTGCCCGGCGAGCGCGCCGAGCAGCCCCTCGGGACCGTCGGTCAGCGCCTGCCGGGTGAGTTCCCGCTGGGCGGCGAACCCCGCCGTCACCGCCCGGTACTGCTCGGCGGCGATGGCGGCCGACACCGCCTTGCTGATGGCGAGGAAGGGCGTGCGCCGGGGCACCTCCAGCAGGGGCAGGCCCTCCCCCCGGGCCGCGGCGACGAGGGCCTCGGGGACGTCCTCGTAGTGCACCCCGACGGCGAAGCCGAGCCCGACGACCCCGGCGCCCACCAGGCGCCGGACGTAGCGCCGCATCGCCTCCGGATCCTCCGCGTCCAGTTTCAGGGCGGTGATCAGCAGCAGCTCCCCGCCCTCCATGTACGGCACGGGATCGGCCAGCTCGCTGGCGTGCGCCCAGCGCACCGGCACGTCCAGGCGGTCCTCGCCCGCCCGCACGGTCAGCTTGAGCGTGGAGTGGTGGACGAGCGAGGCGAGCGTGGGGGGCATGAGACCTTCAGGTCGACGTGGGCTTCGCGGGCACCGGGGGGGGAACTGTCGGGTGGCCTTTTGGCCGCCGCGTATGAACGACCTGTCCCGATTCTGCCTCACCGTACGGTCACAGGTCCCCCACACCGCCCCTCGAATGGCTCGAACCGAGCGGCCCCGGGCCCCGCCGCTCAGCCACTCGACCGGCAGCCGCTCGGCCGCCTCAGCCGCTCGGACCTCTTCGCCGCTCAGCCTCGAAGATCCACCAGCAGCGGGGGCGCGTGCTCGCCCCGCACGGTCGTCAGCGACAGCACCGCGTGCCCCGGCGGTACGCCGTGCGCGAGCTCGGAGGCGGACCAGCGCTCCCGTTCGACCTGGCGCACGGTCACGGCCCGTGCGGTGGGCGCGTGGCCGGTGATCATCCGGCGCAGCGCGTGCCAGGCCTTTCCGGCCGGGGAGTCGGCGATGATCTGCCGGTCGGTGACGTCCCGCGCCTCGGTCCACTCCTTGCCCCAGACCTCGGCGAAGTCCTGCCCGTCCCACGGGGTGAGTCCGGACAGCGCCATCCGGCAGCCGGTGGCTCCGAGCAGCGGCCCGCGCAGCGGCCGGGGCACGTCGTCGAGGGTGCGCAGGGTGAGGACGGCGCCCGCGTTGGTCGAGCGCAGCCGCTGGATGCCGCGGACGGCCTCCGGGGTGACGACCCCGGTCGCGTCGTCCAGCACGAGGCAGGCGAACAGCGACCGGTCCTCCCGTACGGCGACGCTCGCCGTGAACTGTGCGAGCACCAGCCGTGCCAGGATGCGCGAGGCGTCGGCGTGGCCGCGTTCGGGGAGGTCGATACGGACCCGCACCGGGTGGTCGAGGGCGCGCAGGGAGAAGGGCCGGGACTGCCCGGAGGTGTCGAAGAACGCGGCGAAGGCGGGCCGGTCGAGGAGGGCGACCCGGTCGGCCAGGACCCCTCCGACGTCGCCGGGGTGCCCGAGCTGGCGCTCCCGCGCGTCCAGCTCCCGCAGCAGGGACTCCTGCCCGGCGTTCTGGAGGGCCCGGCGCAGCTCGCCCAGCGGACCGGGCGAACCGTCCAGCAGCTGGCGCAGCTCCGGCACCGACGGGAAACGCCCGTGCACCGCCCGGTACGGGCCGAGCAGCTGGGCGAGGACGGTGGTGGAGCGCCGGCTGTCGCCGCCGGGGTGCGGGTCGGCCAGGTCGCCGACGAGCGCCTCCGCGAGGACGGCGGCGGCCTCGTCGGGGTCCGTGGTCCCGCCGTAGAGGTCGAGGTCGTAGACGGATTCGGGGTTCCCGATGCGTACGACGACGTCGTAGGCGTCGGCGGGTCCGAGTCCGGCCCCGGCCGCCCCCACGACCACCACCGCGGCCCGTCCGGCGAGCGCGTGCAGGCACAGCGACTCGGCGACGGGCCAGACCACGCTGCCGGTCTTGCCCGATCCGGCGGGTCCGACGGCCAGCAGGGAGGTGCCGAGCAGATCGGGGCCGAGGGCGACGCCCGCGCCCCGGTAGGCGTAGGGGTTGCGCGGGTCGTCGACGGTGCCGCCCAGGCGGACCTGGCCGGTGACCAGGTCGTGCCGGGCGAGCCGGGCGGGCAGGTCCCGCTCCCCGGAGGGGTGCAGGCACGCCGCCGCGCCGTCCTTCAGCACCGCGCCGGTGAAGGTGGCCAGACTGTGCCGTCCGCTGCGCACGCCCTGCCACGCCCGCATGATCCGCGCATGGTCCACGTCCCGCATGAGCCCGGCCGCGGCCTCCGTCGCGAGCCGCTCGGCGGCCTCCCCGGCCCCGGCCTCGCGGAGCGGGTTCCATCGGGCGGGGTCGTCCTGGGGCGGCGGGACCACCTGGCGTGCCTGGGGCTGGCGCAGGCGCGGGGCGCCGTACCGGCGCCAGACCTCGCCCCAGCGGCCGAGCCGCCCGACGCCGACCAGGATCGCGAGGGCGACGACCGTGTACCAGACGTAGCTGATGACCACGGCGGAGTAGGAGTGGGCCGGCGCCCAGGAGTCCGGGATCATCGCGAAGAGCGGCACCAGCCACCAGCCGCCGAGATAGCCGTTCCAGAGCAGGGACCAGATCAGCCAGCCGACGAGGAAGGCGATGAGCGCGCCGCCGAGCAGCTGCCGGGCGGGGACGGTCTCCGGCTCCTCATCGGGCCGGGACTCGTGCCCGAACCGCCACATCCCCGGTGCCGCGTCCGGCCGCGGCGCCCGCAGCCACGCGAGAAACGAAGACCCGTCCGGCATCGGCGGAACCCCTGGTGCGTGCCCGGGGCGCGGGGGCGTCAAGGGCCCCTCGGGTGGCCCCGCCGGGCGCGGCACAGGATTCGCCTGGGTGCCCCGCACGTCGCGCGTCCCGTCGCTGTCCATCGCGCTTGCCCCCTGACCAGCCGTTCCGTCCACCATCAGCGAGCCAATCTAACGCCCTCGCAAGGGGAGTTCACCGCTTACGCGGCCGGGCGGGCCGTGAAGCGGTCCGTCCGTGCCCCTCGATCGAGGATTCGGCTCCGGCGACGCGCCATGTCCATCAAGGACAAGCGGTGCCGTCAACAACGCCCACATGGAGCATGCCCAGTGTTCCTTCCCGGTCCTAGCCTGCGAGTAAAAGAAGACAAGCGTCCGCAAGAGCCCCAGGAGCCCCACATGAGCGCACTTCCTCAGGAGCGCCGCGTAGTCACCGCCATCCCCGGACCGAAGTCCCAGGAACTGCAGGCTCGTCGTGTCGCCGCCGTCGCGGCGGGCGTGGGGTCCGTGCTGCCCGTGTTCACCGCGCGCGCGGGCGGCGGCATCATCGAGGACGTCGACGGCAACCGGCTGATCGACTTCGGTTCGGGCATCGCCGTCACCAGCGTCGGCGCCAGCGCCGAGGCCGTCGTCCGCCGGGCCACCGCCCAGCTCCAGGACTTCACGCACACCTGTTTCATGGTCACCCCGTACGAGGGCTACGTCGCCGTCGCCGAGGCCCTCGCCGAGCTGACCCCGGGCGACCACGCCAAGAAGTCCGCGCTGTTCAACAGCGGCGCCGAGGCCGTCGAGAACGCGGTGAAGATCGCCCGCTCGTACACCAAGCGGCAGGCCGTGGTCGTGTTCGACCACGGCTACCACGGCCGCACCAACCTCACGATGGCGCTGACCGCGAAGAACATGCCGTACAAGCACGGCTTCGGCCCGTTCGCGCCCGAGGTGTACCGCGTGCCGGTGGCGTACGGCTACCGCTGGCCGACCGGCCCGGAGAACGCCGGGCCCGAGGCCGCCGCGCAGGCGATCGACCAGATCGCCAAGCAGGTCGGCGCGGAGAACGTGGCCGCGATCATCATCGAGCCGGTGCTCGGCGAGGGCGGCTTCATCGAGCCGGCCAAGGGCTTCCTGCCCGCGATCCGGAAGTTCGCCGCCGACCACGGCATCGTCTTCGTCGCCGACGAGATCCAGTCGGGCTTCTGCCGCACCGGCCAGTGGTTCGCCTGCGAGGACGAGGGCATCGTCCCGGACCTGATCACCACCGCCAAGGGCATCGCCGGCGGTCTCCCGCTCGCCGCCGTCACCGGCCGCGCGGAGATCATGGACGCGGCGCACGCGGGCGGCCTGGGCGGTACCTACGGCGGCAACCCCGTCGCCTGCGCGGGCGCCCTCGGCTCGATCGAGACGATGAAGGAGCTGGACCTCAACGCCCGGGCGAAGAGCATCGAGGCGACGATGAAGGCCCGCCTCGGCGCCATGGCCGAGAAGTTCGACATCATCGGCGACATCCGCGGCCGCGGCGCCATGATCGCCATCGAGCTGGTCAAGGACCGTACGACGAAGGAGCCGAACCCGGAGGCGACCGCCGCGCTGGCGAAGGCCTGCCACCAGGAGGGCCTGCTCGTCCTGACCTGCGGCACCTACGGCAACGTGCTGCGCTTCCTGCCGCCGCTCGTCATCGGCGAGGACCTGCTGAACGAGGGCCTCGACATCATCGAGCAGGCGTTCGCCGGCGTCTGACGCACCCCCGCACCGTGCCCGGGCGCCCCTGCATGCGGGGCGCCCGCATACGGAATCCCCCACCCGCCCCCGACGTCCCACGCTCCCCGGAACCGGAATCCGACCAGGGGTCCGATCCGGATTCCGGCCCGCGCGCACAGACGTCGGAGCGCGTGAAGAAGGTGTGCAAAGTGCATGAGGGGTCGCGATTCCGGCTGTCCCGGCCGCGTTCCCTGCCGTAGGTTCTGATACAGATGAGAGATACACCCCGCCCACAGGGGACTGTGGGCGACACCGGGTCGGGGCCTCCCCAGCTTCGCCCTGGTCGTGCCCTCGCGCACACACACGGAGCTTCCGGCTCCGGATCTCCTCACGGATCGGACGGCCGCCCGCCCCAAACCCCCCGGGGCGAGCGGCACACCGATCCGGACGGCCGTCCTCGAACCACCCCCCCTGTTCGAGGGCGGCCGACCATCTTCTCCGGCCCCTTCCGCCGGCCCGCCGCCCTCCTCCTTCTCGGCGCCCCGGCCCTGCTCTTCTCCCTGATCACCTGGCAGATCCTCGCGCACGGCCCGCTGGCCCGGGCGGACGAACGCCTCAGCGACCTGCTCGTCCACCGGGGAGCGCCCACCCAGTTCCTCGCCGACCTCGGCAACGTCTCGGTCGCCGTCCCGGTCCTGGCCCTCGTACTGCTGGTCGTCGCGTGGCGCGCGCGGGCCGACGGCCGGCGGTACGCGTGGCGGCCGTCCGCCGCGGCGGCGCTCCTCCTGGCCGCCGTACCGCTCTGGGTGATCCCGCTGAAGGAACTCATCGCCCGGCCGGGTCCGCCGGTCATGGGACCGGGCACGGGCTTCTACCCCTCCGGCCACACCGCGACCGCCTCCGTCGCGTACGGCGCCGCCGTCCTGCTCCTGCTGCCCCTGCTGCGCGGCGCCCCCGCGCGCCGCGCGGTCGTGGTCCTCGCGGTCGTGCTGAACCTCGGGGTCGGCTTCGGTCTCGTGCGTCAGGGATACCACTGGCCGCTCGACGTGGTGGCGAGCTGGTGCGTGTGCGTGCCGCTGCTCTCCTCGCTGTGGTTCCGGGGGCCCGGAAGTCCTCGCGGGTGACGTCCGCGTCGGCCGCACGGGCGGCCGACGAGAGCGCTGAACGGCCGGGAAGGACCGCCGTCACCCCACCCGGGCGGCCGGGGGACGGCCGCCGTCGGCTGTGGTCCTCAGCTCCCCGGCTGCCGGTCCTCGTCCCTGGCCAGGCTCGCCGCCGCCTCGTGCATCGCCAGTTCGAGCAGTGCCGGATCGGTGAGGGTGCCGCTGCCGTCCGGCGGGATCAGCCAGCGGACCCCGCCGGTCTGCCGTCCCGGGTACGGCACCACGATCCAGGTGCCGCCGCCCGCGCTGCGCACCCCCGTCCCGAGCCACCGCGACGCCGTGCCCGGCGGGACGAAGAAACCCATGCGGTCGTCGCCGAAGTCGGCGAGCACGGGTCCGGGCCGGTCGATGATGCGGGTGAGGACATCGAGGGTGGGATAGCCGAGCAAGCCCGGCAGGATCAGCACGTCCCAGGCCCTGCCCGCCGGAAGCAGGGCGACCCCCAGGGGGTTGCGCTCCCACTCCCGGCGGCAGGCCTCGGGATCCGGTGACACGGATGCCAGCCACTCGGCCGCCGTCTTGGCCCCAGTCATGACAGGGACCTTCCTCTCTCTAGAGCTCCGTCGGACGCGGTTTTCGCGTCAGGAGCACAGACAGAGGTTCCGGCCGGTCATTACGCGGGTTCCGACCACTTCTTGGTGGTGAAGGAAGTAGCCCGCCCCAGCGGGGCGTACGCCTGTCGATCACGTGCGCGCCTTCACGCCCCGCCGACCCTCGGACTCCGGTTCCGGTGTCTCAGCTGTCGAAGCCCAGTCCCAGCCGGTCCATGGCCTTCAGCCACAGGTTGCGGCGCCCGGCGTGGGAGTCGGCGCGGGCCAGGGACCACTTGGTGAGGGCGATACCGGTCCAGGCGAACGGCTCCGGCGGGAACGGCAGCGGCTTCCTGCGGACCATCTCCAGTGCGGTGCGCTCCGTGCGCTCGCCCGCGAGCAGGTCGAGCATGACGTCCGCGCCGAACCGGGTGGCGCCCACCCCCAGCCCCGTGTAACCGGCCGCGTAGGCGACTCTTCCCTGGTGGGCGGTGCCGTAGAACGCCGAGAAGCGGGAGCAGGTGTCGATCGCGCCGCCCCAGGCGTGGGTGAACCGCAGGCCCTCCAGCTGGGGGAAGCAGGTGAAGAAGTGCCCGGCGAGTTTGGCGTACGTCTCCGGCCGGTCGTCGTACTCGGCGCGCACCCGGCCGCCGTAGGGGTACACCGCGTCGTAGCCGCCCCAGAGGATGCGGTTGTCGGCGCTGAGCCGGAAGTAGTGGAACTGGTTGGCCGAGTCCCCGAGCCCCTGCCGGTTCTTCCAGCCGACCGACGCCAGCTGCTCGGCGGTGAGCGGCTCGGTCATCAGGGCGTAGTCGTAGACGGGCACGGTGTACGCGCGGACGCGCCGGACCAGGCTGGGGAAGATGTTCGTGCCGAGCGCCACCTGCCGGCTACGGACCTGGCCGTAGGGGGTGCGGACGGCCATGCCGGCGCCGTACGCCTTGAGGCCGAGCGCGGGGGTGTGCTCGTAGACACGGACGCCCAGGTTCAGGCACGCCCGCTTGAGGTTCCAGGCGAGCTTGGCCGGATGCAGCATGGCGACGCCCCGGCGGTCGTGCAGGCCGGCGCGGAACGTCGGTGAGGCGACCTGGTCGCGTACGGCGTCGGCGTCCAGGAACTCGATGCCGTCGGCGAGGCCCCGGCCGGCGATCTCGTCGTACCAGTCCCGCAGTTCCCGGGCCTGGTAGGGCTCGGTGGCGACGTCGATCTCGCCGGTGCGTTCGAAGTCGCAGTCCAGGCCGTGGCGGGCGACCGCCGCCTCGATCTCGTCGAGGTTGCGGGCGCCCAGCTCCTCCAGTGTGTGGATCTCGTCCGGCCAGCGGGCGAGACCGTTGGCCAGGCCGTGGGTGAGCGAGGCGGCGCAGAAGCCGCCGTTGCGGCCGGAGGCGGCCCAGCCCACCTCGCGGCCTTCCAGCAGGACCACGTCCCGCCCCGGGTCGCGCTCCTTGGCGTTCAGCGCGGTCCACAGCCCGCTGTAGCCACCGCCGACGACCAGCAGGTCGCAGGTCTCGGCGCCGGTGAGCGCGGGCTCGGGGTGGGGTTTGCCCGGGTCTTCGAGCCAGTACGGGACCGGCTGCGCTTCGGAGAGTGACTTCGTCCAACGGCTCATGGCGCTTGGGGCCATGATTTCAACTCCCTACGGAAGGTGCGCGAAAAGCCTTATGCCTTTTGCTTGTTACGGCGGTTGCCGATGACCATGGAGGTCAGCACCAGCAGCACGGCGACCAGGAACATGGCCGTACCGATGACGTTGATCTGGACGGGCGTTCCGCGCTGTGCCGAACCCCAGACGAACATGGGGAAGGTGACGGTCGAGCCCGCGTTGAAATTGGTGATGATGAAATCGTCGAAGGAGAGCGCGAAGGCGAGCATCGCACCCGCGGCGATTCCGGGGGCCGCGATCGGCAGGGTGACCCTGATGAAGGTCTGGAAAGGCCCGGCATAGAGGTCCTGGGCGGCCTGCTCCAGGCGCGGGTCCATCGACATCACGCGCGCCTTGACCGCCGTGACGACGAAGCTCAGGCAGAACATGATGTGCGCGATGAGGACGGTCCAGAAGCCCAGCTGGGCGCCCATGTTGAGGAACAGGGTGAGCAGCGAGGCCGCCATGACGACCTCGGGCATCGCCATCGGCAGGAAGATCAGCGAGTTCACCGCGCCGCGCGCCCGGAAGCGGTAGCGGACAAGTGCGAAGGCGATCATCGTGCCGAGGACGGTCGCGCCGATCGTCGCCCAGAACGCGATCTGCAGGCTGAGGGAGAGCGAGCCGCACATACCGGCGACCCCGCAGGGGTCCTGCCAGGCGTCCGTGGAGAAATGCTGCCACTCGTAGTTGAAACGGCCCTTCGGTTTGTTGAAGGAGAACACCGTGACGACGACGTTCGGCAGCAGCAGATAACCGAGCGTGCACAGTCCCGCCATGACGACGAGATGGCGCTTGAGCCAGTTGACGAAGGCCATTTAAACCAGATCCTCCGTCCCGGACCTGCGGATGTAGAGCGTGACCATGAAGAGAATCGCGGCCATCAGGATGAAGGAGAGGGCCGCGGCCGTCGGGTAGTCGAGAATGCGCAGGAACTGCGTCTGGATGACGTTTCCGACCATGCGGGTGTCGGTGGATCCGAGCAGGTCCGCGTTGACGTAGTCACCGGCCGCCGGGATGAAGGTCAGCAGCGTGCCGGAGACCACGCCCGGCATCGACAGCGGGAAGGTCACCTTGCGGAAGGTGGTGACCGGCCTGGCGTACAGGTCGCCCGCGGCCTCGTGCAGCCGTCCGTCGATGCGCTCCAGGGAGGTGTAGAGCGGCAGGATCATGAACGGCAGGAAGTTGTAGGTCAGACCGCAGACCACCGCGAGCGGGGTGGCCAGCACGCGGTCGCCGGCCGTCCAGCCGAGCCAGTCGGTGACGTCCAGTACGTGCAGGGTGTTGAGTGCGCCGACGACCGGGCCGCCGTCCGCGAGGATCGTCTTCCAGGCGAGCGTGCGGATCAGGAAGCTGGTGAAGAAGGGCGCGATCACCAGGATCATGATCAGGTTCCGCCAGCGTCCCGCGCGGAACGCGATCAGATACGCCAGGGGATACCCCAGCACCAGGCAGAGGATCGTCGCGGCACCGGCGTACAGGATCGAGCGCAGGAACTGCGGCCAGTAGTCGGACAGCGCGTCCCAGTAGGTGGCGAAGTGCCAGGTGACCTTGTAGCCCTCCTCCAGGGAGCCCGTCTGTACGGAGGTGGAGGCCTGGTAGATCATCGGCAGCGCGAAGAAGACGACCAGCCAGAGCATGCCGGGCAGCAGCAGCCAGTACGGCGTGAGGCGGCCTCTTCTGCGGGGCGGCCTCTTCTCGGGCGCGGTCGGGGTGAGAGGCGGCGGCGCCTCGGTGAGGGTCGCCATCAGGCCGTCGCCTCTTCCTGGATTCCGGCGGAGCCCGTCGTCCCGGCAAGCAGGGACTGGGCCGCGTCCAGGCCGAAGGTGTGCGCCGGGTTCCAGTGCAGGACGACCTCGGCGCCGGGCACCAGCCGGTCGTCGCGGTCGATGTTCTGGGCGTAGACCTCGAACTCGGGGCAGACGGGGCTGTCGATGACGTACTGCGTGGAGACGCCGATGAAGGAGGAGTCGGCGATCCTCCCGGTGATCCGGTTGCGGCCCACGGGGATCTCGCCCGCCTCGTCGGCGTGGGTGAGGGAGATCTTCTCGGGGCGGACGCCGACCAGCACCCGGCCGCCGGTCGCGGACGGTCCGGAGTACCGCGCCTCGGGCAGCACCAGTTTGCCGCCACCCGCCTTCAGCACGATCTCGCCGCCGCTGCGGGAGTCGACCTCGGCCTCGATGAGGTTGGAGGTGCCGAGGAAGTTGGCGACGAAGGTGGTCTGCGGGTTCTCGTACAGGTCGGTCGGCGAGCCGAGCTGTTCGACCCTGCCGCCGTTCATCACGGCGACCGTGTCGGCCATGGTCATGGCCTCCTCCTGGTCGTGCGTGACGTGCACGAAGGTGATGCCGACCTCGGTCTGGATGCGCTTGAGCTCCAGCTGCATCTGGCGGCGCAGCTTGAGGTCGAGGGCGCCGAGCGGCTCGTCCAGGAGCAGCACCTTGGGCGTGTTGATCAGCGCCCGGGCAACGGCGACGCGCTGCTGCTGGCCGCCGGAGAGCTGGTGCGGCTTCTTGCGGGCCTGCTCCCCCAGCTGGACGAGCTCCAGCATGTCCTCGACCTGCTTCTTCACCGACTTTATGCCGCGCCGGCGCAGTCCGAAGGCGACGTTCTCGAAGATGTCGAGGTGCGGGAAGAGGGCGTAGGACTGGAAGACGGTGTTCACCGGCCGCTTGTAGGGCGGCAGCCGGGTGACCTCCTGGTCGCCCAGGTGCACGGTGCCCGTGGTGGGCTCCTCCAGGCCGGCGATCATGCGCAGGGTGGTGGTCTTGCCGCAGCCGGAGGCGCCGAGCAGGGCGAAGAAGGAGCCCTGGGGCACGGTCAGGTCCAGCGGGTGCACGGCGGTGAAGCCGTTGTCGTAGGTCTTGCCGATGCCGGAGAGGCGTACGTCCCCGCTGTGGTCGGTGGTCTTGTTCGTCACGGTGATCACGCCCCCGTCAGCTTTGCGAACTTCTCTTCAAATGCCGTCTCTTCCTTCGAGCTCAGCGAGCGGAAGGCGTGGGACTTCGCGGCCATGGCCTTGTCGGGGATGATCAGCGGGTTGTTCGCCGCGTCCGGGTCCAGCTTCTCCAGCTCGGCCTTCACCCCGTCGACGGGCGACACGTAGTTGATGTACGCGGCGAGCTCGGCGGCCGGCTCGGGCTGGTAGTAGAAGTCGATCAAGCGCTCGGCGTTCGTCTTGTGACGGGCCTTGTTGGGGATGAGCATGTTGTCGGTCGACGTCATGTATCCGCTCTCGGGGATGACGAAGTCGATGTCCGGGCTGTCCGCCTTCAGCTGGACCACGTCACCGGCCCAGGCGACACAGGCCGCGAAGTCGCCGCTGGTCAGGTCGGAGGTGTAGTCGTTGCCCGTGAAGCGGCGGATCTGTCCCTTGTCGACAGCCTTCTGGAGCCGCGCGATCGCCGCGTCGTAGTCGTCGGCGGTGAAGTTCGCCGGGTCCTTGCCCATGTCGAGCAGGGTCATGCCGACGCTGTCGCGCATCTCCGACAGGAAGCCGACCCGGCCCTTGAGCCTGTCGTTGTCGAGCAGGTCGGAGATCGACTTCACCTCCTGGCCGTCGAGGGCCTTCTTGTTGTAGGCGATGACGGTCGAGATGCCCTGCCAGACATAGGAGTGGGCCCGCCCCGGGTCCCAGTCCGGGTCGCGGAACTGCGCGGAGAGGTTGGCGTAGGCGTGCGGCAGGTTGGAGGCGTCCAGTTTCTGGACCCATCCGAGGCGGATGAGCCGGGCGGCCAGCCAGTCGGTGAGGACGATGATGTCCCGCCCGGTGTCCTGGCCCGCCGCCAGCTGCGGCTTGATCTTGCCGAAGAACTCGACGTTGTCGTTGATGTCCTCGGTGTACTTGACCGAGATACCGGTCTGCTTCTTGAACTGGTCGAGCGTGGGGTGGCGCTTCTCGCTGTCGTCCACGTCGATGTACTCGGTCCAGTTGGAGAAGTTGACGGTCTTCTCCTTCGCCGAGTGGTCCTCCGCGGAGACCCCGCCCTGGTTGCCGCCGGCCGCGGGGATACCGCAGGCGCTCAGCGCTCCGAGGCCGCCGACCGCGAGCGCGCCGCCCGCGGAGGCACGCAGCAGGGACCGCCGGGTCATGGCGGCCCGGCCGCTTCGGAAGCTGCGCCTGATGGCGGCCACCTGGGCCGGCGAGAGGCGGTCGGGCTCGTACTGCTCCATGCGCTGATGCCCTTTCGGGAAGGTGGGGCGGCCGCGGGTCGGGCGGCCTGAGATCGGCTAGCGGTCCCCGAAGATCGTGCGGTGCCAGTCCTTCCTGGCGATCGCCGTATTGTCGAACATGACGTGCTTGAGCTGGGTGTACTCCTCGAACGAATACGCGGACATGTCCTTGCCGAAGCCGGATGCCTTGTAGCCGCCGTGCGGCATCTCGCTGATGATCGGGATGTGGTCGTTGACCCACACGCACCCGGCCCTGATCTCCCGGGTCGCGCGGCCGGCCCGGTACACGTCCCGGCTCCAGGCGGAGGCGGCGAGGCCGTACGGAGTGTCGTTGGCGAGCCGGATGCCCTCGTCGTCGCTGTCGAAGGGCAGGACCACGAGCACCGGTCCGAAGACCTCGGACTGGACGATCTCGCTGTCCTGGGCGGCGTCCACCACGAGCGTGGGCCGATAGTACGCGCCGTTCTCCAGCTCTCCGCCGGGCGCCTCGCCCCCGGTGACCACGCGCGCGTACCCGCGCGCCCGCTCGACGAAGGCGGCCACCCGGTCCCGCTGGACGTGCGAGACCAGCGGTCCGAGATCGGTCCCCGGGGCGAAGGGGTCACCGAGCCGGACGGTCTCCATGAGAGCGGCGGTCCGCTCCACGAACGCCTCGTACAGCGGCCGCTGCACGTACGCGCGCGTGGCGGCCGTGCAGTCCTGCCCGGTGTTGATGAGGGCGCCCGCGACCGCGCCGTTGGCGGCGGCCTCCAGGTCGGCGTCGTCGAAGACCACGAACGGGGCCTTGCCGCCCAGTTCCAGGTGCAGCCGCTTGACCGTGGCCGTGGCGATCTCGGCCACGCGCCTGCCGACGGCCGTGGACCCGGTGAAGGAGGTCATGACCACGTCGGGGTGGCCGACGAGGTGCTCCCCGGCCTCCCTGCCGGTCCCGCAGACGATGTTGATCACACCGTCGGGGATACCGGCGTCCGTGGCGGCCTGCGCGAACAGCAAGGAGGTGAGCGGGGTGGTCTCGGCGGGCTTGAGGACGATCGTGTTGCCCGCCGCGACCGCAGGGAGGATCTTCCAGGCGGCCATCTGCAGGGGATAGTTCCAAGGCGCGACGGAACCCACCACCCCGATGGGTTCACGGCGTACGTAGGAGGTGTGGTCGCCCGAGTACTCGCCGGCCGACTGGCCCTGGAGGTGCCGGGCGGCGCCCGCGAAGAACGCGATGTTGTCGATGGTGCCGGGCACGTCGAACTCGCGCGTCAGCTTGAGCGGCTTCCCGCACTGCAGGGACTCGGCCCGCGCGAACTCCTCCGCCCGGTCGGCCACCACCGCGGCGAAGCGGTGCAGCGCGTCCGACCGTTCGCCGGGCGTCGTGGCGGCCCAGCCCGGAAAGGCGGCACGGGCGGCGGCCACGGCCGCGTCCACGTCATCGGTGCCCGCCGCCTCGTAGGTGAGGATCTCGTCGCCGGTCGCGGGGTCGACGACCGCCTGGGTGTGACCCGATGTGCCCTTCGTCAGGCGGCCGGCGACGTACTGCGCGCCGACCGCGAAGCGGTCCTCTGCGGGGAACCGGTCCGGGGTCGCGGTGCCCGGGTTCTGCATGTCGCTCTCCTCCGCCTGTGCCCCCTCTGTCCACGGGGATGGGTGGCGTAGCTCCAGCTCGATTTGAGTGCCGATCCTGACAGAGCCATGCGGCACCAACAAGTGATTCCGTTGTTGCCTTTTGGTTACGCGACGGAATCTGTCGACCAGGTGTCGAGTCGGCGCGGAAAATCGAGGACGGAATGTCAGTGGCGGCTGCCAGACTCGTCGCCATGGAGAAGATCGATTCCTGGGACACGCTGAAGCAGGCGGTCCACGCGGGGGCGAGGATCAGGTACCTGCACTTCTGGGGGCACCGGCCACGGCCCGACGGCCGGGTCGGCGCGAGCTGTCTGAGCCAGTGGTGGCCCTCGCCGTTCACGGTGGACGGGGTGGAGTACGCGACGGCCGAGCACTGGATGATGGCGTCGAAGGCCCGGCTGTTCGGGGACTCGGAGGCCGAGCGCAGGGCCGTGGCGGCGGCGGGCCCCGCGCAGGCCAAGAAGATCGGGCGGCTCGTACGGGGCTTCGACGAGGCACTGTGGGAGCAGGAGCGCTTCGCGATCGTCGCCGAGGGCAGCTTCCACAAGTTCGCCGCCCACCCCGACCTGCAGGCGTTCCTGCTGGGCACGGGCAACCGCGTCCTCGTCGAGGCGAGCCCCCTCGACCGTGTCTGGGGCATCGGCCTCGCGGCGGACGACGAACGCGCCATGGACCCCGCGCGGTGGCGGGGCCCCAATCTGCTGGGCTTCGCGCTGATGGCGGCCCGTGAGCGGTTGCTGAGCGGGGTCGACGCCTGAGCCCTGCCGGGCCCCGCGCCGGGCGGGCGCGGGGTGCGGGCGTGTGACGGCGTCCTGGTGCAGGTGGCGCGAGGCCCCGTCGGCGGTGGACGGGGTGCCCGGGGCTCCGGCCGGCCGCGGTCAGGTCGACTGGGACAGGGAGAGCGACGTGGAGTAGCCGTCGTCGACCGGGGCGGGGCCCGGGTCGAAGTCGCCGCTGCCCGGGACCACGATGAGCAGGACGATGATGCCGATGCCGAGCAGGATGCCGACCGCTCCGCAGATGATCCCGGCGAGGGCGTGCCCCGGGTTCGTCGCCTCGCCCCGGCGGGCCTTGACCCGGCCGATGGATCCGAAGATCACGGCCATGATCCCGAGCAGGATCGCCAGAGGCCACAGACAGAACAGCGCGGCGGCGCAGATACCGAGCACCATCGCCGTGATGCCCATCCCGTTGCTCGGCGGCGGCGCCATCGCGGGCCACGGGTACCCCGCTCCGGGAGCCGGGTGGCCGAACCCGGGGTGGGTGTGGCCGGAGGGGTACGCCGCCGGGTACTGCGCATAGCCGTACGGCGTCTGCCCGGGCCCGTCCGGAGCGAGCGGCGGGGGCGGTACGGGGGCGTAGGGCACGCCCGCCGCGGGCGGCGGGTAGGAGAGGGAGGGCGCCGGCGGGGCGAACGGGTCGGGGGACGGGGCGGCCCACGGCCCGCCCGGTGGCACGAACGGGCCCGGACCCGCCGAGGGCGCCGGTGCCGCGGGAAACCCGGCGGGCGTCGGCCCACCGGTACCGGTACCGGTCTGCGGGCCGACGCCGCTCGGCTCCGCACCGGGTGCGGACGCCACCGTCATCCCGTCGTGCACCTGGGCATGCGGAGGCACGGGACTCGTGACGGGCGCGGGCCTCGTGTCCGGCTTGTCCAGCACGACCGCGGGCGCCGGCGTCGCGTCCTCGGCTCGATCCGGCGGCGATGCCGGAATCCGGTCCTGTGGTGGCGCCGGAAGCGGGTCCTGTGATGGTGTCGGGATCCGGTCCTGTGGTGGCGCCGGAAGGTGGTCCTGTGGGGGCGCCCACGGGTCCGGCTGTGCGTCGGCCGGTGTCTTCGGGATCGGTGCCTCGTCTGACGGCATGAGCGGTTCCCCCTGGTGTCACGTTCGTGCCGATCCGCGTCGCCTTCTCCCTCGTACGCGATCGGCTGTACGTTCGGTCATGCTAAAGCCCGGGGTCAGCGTGGGGAATCGCCGCCTACGATGATCCCGAGTCATCGATCAGCCGATCACCCGCGTCCCCCGGCGCAGACCCACGGCCCGGGGCGGACGCCGTTCCGGGGAGGAACCTTGACCGACCACCGCACCGCCCAGGGCGTGCCCGTGAACCCCGCCGTTCCGGGCGATTCCCGCAGCCGCGACCTGACCGCGTTCATCGCCGGTCTGCCCAAGGCCGAACTGCACGTGCACCACGTCGGCTCCGCCTCCCCCCGTATCGTCTCGGAACTGGCCGCCCGCCACCCCGACTCCAGGGTGCCGACGGACCCCGAGGCGCTCGCGGACTACTTCTCGTTCACGGACTTCGCGCACTTCATCCAGGTGTACCTCTCCGTCGTCGACCTCATCCGCACCCCGGAGGACGTCCGGCTGCTGACGTTCGAGGTGGCGCGGGACCTCGCCCGGCAACAGGTCCGGTACGCCGAGCTGACCATCACACCGTTCTCCTCCACGCGGCGCGGGATCGACGAGCTGGCCTTCATGGCGGCGATCGAGGACGCGCGCAAGGCGGCTGAGGCCGAGTTCGGGACCGTACTGCGGTGGTGCTTCGACATCCCCGGCGAGGCCGGGCTCGAAGCCGCCGAGGAGACGGCACGGCTCGCGACCGAGGACCGGGTGCGCCCCGAGGGGCTGGTGTCGTTCGGGCTCGGCGGGCCCGAGATCGGCGTACCGAGGCCGCAGTTCAAGCCGTACTTCGACCGGGCGATCGCGGCCGGGCTGCACTCCGTGCCGCACGCCGGCGAGACGACCGGACCCGAGACCGTCTGGGACGCGCTGATCGAGCTCCGCGCGGAACGCATCGGGCACGGCACCAGCGCGGCGGGCGATCCGAAGCTGCTCGCCCACCTCGCCGAGCACCGGATCGCCCTGGAGGTCTGCCCGACCTCGAACATCGCCACGCGCGCGGTCCGCACGCTGGACGAACACCCCGTCAAGGAGTTCGTACGCGCCGGGGTGCAGGTCACCATCAACTCCGACGACCCGCCGATGTTCGGCACCGACCTCAACACCGAGTACGCGGTGGCCGCGCGCTTGCTGGACCTCGACGAGCGGGGACTGGCCGCGCTCGCGAGGAACGCCGTGGAGGCGTCCTTCCTCGACGCGCCCGGCAAGGCCCGGCTGTCCGCCGAGATCGACACCTACACCTCGGCCTGGCTGACCCCCTGACCCGATCGGGACCACCATCACCCCCATGCGCACCGTGACAGCCGTCGCCCACCGCGGCGCCCCCTACCTCCACCGCGAGAACACGCTCGACTCCCTGCGAGCCGGACTCGGACTGGGTGCGGACGCCGTCGAGTTCGACGTCCGCACGACCCGCGACGGCGTGCCCGTCCTGCTCCACGACTCCACGCTGGACCGGTTGTGGAAGGTGGAACGGCCGCTGTCCGCGCTCTCCGCCGCGGAACTGAGCGGGCTGACGGCCGGCGGGGTACCGACGCTGGCGGACGCGCTGCTCGCCACCGGGGACAGCCGGGTGATGGTGGACCTGCCGGGCGCGGTGAACCGGCGGGCGGTGCGCCGGGTCCTGGACGTCGTCCGGGAGCACGAGGCCGAGGAGCGGGTCTACTACAGCGCCGACCCGCCCACCCTGCTGGCGGTCCGGGCCGCCGCCCCGACCGCCGAGCTGGCCCTCACCTGGAAGACCCTCGCCCCACCCCGTCCCGCCCTGCTCGACGCGGTCCGCCCCCGGTGGCTCAACTACCGCTTCGGCCTCGTCACCGGCCCCCTGGTGGACCGCGTCCACCGGGACGGCCACCTGCTGTCGGTCTGGACCCCGGACACCCGGCGCTCCATGCGCCGCCTGATGGAACTGGGCGTCGACTCGATCACCACCAACAGGGTGGACACGCTGTGCGCGCTGCGGCGGCAGCCGACGCACGGCGGTACGGGGGCCGAGTCCTCGCCCCCGTCACGGACCAGGCCGTAACGGGGGCGCCGCGGTCGGGGGGCGTCGAGCCGGGCGGTGGTGCGGCGGCGCGCCGCCGTCTGCACGGGGGAGAGACGGGGGTCTCTACGGGGAGGGTGCGGAGACGGCCACGACAGCAGTCGCTCCACCGCCGTCGTCCGTGCCTGCCGCCCCGCCGCCGTCCCAGCGGCCGGTGAGCGCCTCCAGCCGCTTGATCCGCTGCCGGACGACGTACAGCGGGATCACCCCGAGCACGCCGAACGACATGTCGATCACCGTCCACCAGAAGGGGATGCCCCGGATCGGCCCGCAGATCAGGGCCAGCGGGACGATCCCCGCGCAGGCGATCATGCCGAACTCGACGACCCAGACATTGCGGACCGGGTCACGGTAGGGGCCGTAGAAGCCCACCGCGATCACCAGGTGTGCGAAGGCCAGCCAGTCGGTGCCGTACAGGAGGAACGGGTACGCGGCGTCGGCCTCGTCGAGTCCCGCCCGTACGCGCCCGATCCATTCCATGAGCGCCGGCAGCAGGTCCCCGACGGACAGCGACCGCAGCAACTCCTCCGTCCACCGCAGCTCATGGACCAACGGGAACGCGGTGGCGCCGCTCAGCACCAGACAGACGACGAAGAAGACCAGCCACGCACGGATGCCCTTCAACAGGGCGGCTCTGTCGCTCATGTCGGGGAGCGTACGCCCCTCCTTGAACGTGTTCAAAAGCGGGGGCCCGGCAGTGACTGCCGGGCCCCTCGGGAACACGACCGGGCGTCAGCCGCCGGGGATCGAGCGGATCACGGCGAGGTCGAACTGCAGGCGCACCTTCTCGCTCACCATGGCCCCGCCCTCCGCGAGCCGCTGGTCATACGTGAGGCCCCATTCGGACCGGTTGATGGTGGTCGTCCCGTCGAAACCCACCCGCTCGTATCCGAACGGGTCCAGCACGTGCCCTATATAGGTGAGTTCGAGATCCACGGGACGGGTGACATTCTTGATCGTGAGTTCTCCGGCCATGCGGTAGACATCGTTGCCCACCGGGCGGACCGCGGTACTCACGAAACGCATACGCGGATAAGCCGCGGCATCCAGGAAGTCGCGGCCCATGAGATGGGCGTCGCGTTGTTGCACCCCGGTGTCGACGGACGCGGTGGACAGAACGATCTCGGCCCGTGAACGCGCCGGATCACGACCGTCGAAGTAGAGCCGGCTCTGGTATTCGGTGAACGCCCCGCGCACGGTCGTCACCAGGGCGTGCCGGACGGAGAAGCCGATACGGCTGTGCGCCGCGTCGATCATCCACTCGCCGGTCAGCAGGGCCAGGCCGGGGTCGGACGGGCCGGTGGAAGGGAATGCCCGCGACTCGTGGGGGAGTTGCGAGGCCGTGGGGGATGCCGGGCGGCGCAGGGACGCAGCACGGGTGAACAGGTTCATGGTTCACGTAATTACGGCACGACGGAATACGCCGCAACCCTTCGACAGTCGATCCGTCGCGTCCGCATCGGCGTCGAAAGGCCGATAAAACGCCACCGCACGACGCACGGTCGCACGATCTCCACACCATCGTCACGCATTATGCGCGACCCTGCCGGCCTCGCGGTGACCGAAATGGGAGACGTCGGCATCATTTTCGCCGGCCGAGCATCCGGGCATGGGCGCGGATACACCGGAAAGGCCCTCAAGCCCCACAATTCCGCACTCCGCCGCGCGAACTCCCGGCGTTCGGCGGAGGTGACGGACCGCGCGACGGCGCGGGGCGTTGCCGGCTCCGTCGGGGAGGATCAGAAAGCGCCCTCTCGGCCGGAGTCGGCGCCGATACGGACGGCCGCCCCGCCGGCTCGGCCGGGTGCCGGTGCTACACGGGCGAGCCCTGCGGACGCCAAGCCACCGCCCGCCCGACGGCGGGCCGACCCGCCCCGGGCTACGCCGGACTCCCCCCGCGTCAGGGAAGACGGCCCGACGGGCCGCGCGTCGTGCGCGCGGCCCGTCGGCCGGAGCCTCAGCCCGGCGGCGTCAGCCCGACCACGTCGGCCCAGCGACGTCAGCCCAGCGACGTCATGACGTGCTTGATCCGCGTGTAGTCGTCGAACCCGTAGCCCGAGAGGTCCTTGCCGTACCCGGACTTCTTGAACCCGCCGTGCGGCATCTCCGCGACCAGCGGGATGTGCGTGTTGATCCACACACAGCCGAAGTCCAGCGCCTTGGACATCCGCATCGCACGCGCGTGGTCCTTCGTCCACACCGACGACGCGAGCGCGTACTCGACACCGTTCGCCCAGGTCACGGCCTGCGCCTCGTCCGAGAACGACTGCACCGTGATGACCGGTCCGAAGACCTCGTTCTGGATGATCTCGTCGTCCTGCCGCAGCCCGGAGACGACGGTCGGCGCGTAGAAGTACCCCTTGTCGCCGACCCGCTGACCGCCGGCCTCGACCTTGGCGTGGGCCGGCAGCCGCTCGATGAACCCGGAGACCTGCTTGAGCTGGTTGGGGTTGTTGAGCGGGCCGAACAGCACGTCCTCGTCGTCCGGCTGTCCGGTCTTCGTCTCGGCGGCGGCCTTCGCCAGCGCGGCCACGAACTCGTCGTGGATCGACTCCTGCACCAGCACGCGGGTGGCGGCCGTGCAGTCCTGTCCGGCGTTGAAGAAGCCGGCCACGGAGATGTCCTCGACGGCCTTGGCGATGTCGGTGTCGGAGAAGACGACGACCGGCGCCTTGCCACCCAGCTCCAGGTGGACGCGCTTGACGTCCTTGGCCGCGGACTCGGCGACGGACATGCCGGCCCGTACGGACCCGGTGATGGACGCCATCGCCGGGACCGGGTGCTCGACCATCAGCCGGCCGGTGTCACGGTCGCCCGTGATCACGTTGAAGACGCCCTTCGGCAGAATCGCGCCGATGATCTCCGCCATGAGGACGGTGGAGGCCGGCGTGGTGTCCGACGGCTTCAGCACGACCGTGTTGCCGGCGGCGATCGCCGGCGCGAACTTCCACACGGCCATCATCATCGGGTAGTTCCACGGCGCGACCTGGGCACAGACGCCGACCGGCTCACGGCGGACGATCGAGGTCATCCCCTCCATGTACTCGCCGGCCGACCGGCCCTCCAGCATCCGCGCGGCGCCCGCGAAGAACCGGATCTGGTCCACCATCGGCGGGATCTCCTCGGAGCGGGTCAGCCCGATCGGCTTGCCCGTGTTCTCGACCTCCGCCGCGATGAGTTCCTCGGCCCGCTCCTCGAACGCGTCGGCGATCTTCAGCAGGGCCTTCTGGCGCTCGGCGGGTGTGGTGTCGCGCCAGGCCGGGAACGCGGCCTCGGCGGCGGCCATCGCCGCGTCGACGTCGGCCTGACCGGACAGGGGCGCGGTCGCGTAGGCCTCGCCCGTCGCGGGGTTGACCACCTCGGTGGTCCGTCCGTCGACGGCGTCACGGAATTCCCCGTCAACGTAGTTTCGTAGCGTACGCAGTCGACCCAGCTCGGTGCTCACTGCCGGCCCTCCAGATGTGGGTGTCCATTCCTTGAGACACCACCCTAATCGGCTGACCCACGTTTTCAACACCCCCGACCCGCCACTTGCTGCGAAATCCGCAAGCTACGGCCCCGTAAACAACGAATTTCATCGATCCAGCCTTGCGGAACTGTCGAGACGTCGTGCACAGTGACCCCGTGGCCAGTCGAAGCTCAGACCAGAAGGACTCCAGGGAGCCCAGGAACGGCACTCCGCAACTGGACGCCGTCTCCCTCGCCATCGTCGAACAGCTGCAGGAGGACGGCAGACGGCCGTACGCCGCGATCGGCAAGGCCGTCGGCCTGTCCGAGGCGGCCGTGCGCCAGCGCGTCCAGAAGCTGCTCGACCAGGGCGTGATGCAGATCGTCGCCGTCACGGACCCGCTCACCGTGGGCTTCCGGCGGCAGGCGATGCTCGGCATCAACGTCGACGGCGACCTGGACCCCGTGGCGGACGCGCTGACGGCCATGCCGGAGGTCGAGTACATCGTGATCACCGCCGGGTCCTTCGACCTGATGGCGGAGGTCGTCTGCGAGGACGACGACCACCTGCTGGAGGTCATCAACAAGCGCATCCGGACACTGCCCGGCGTCCGTTCCACCGAGAGCTTCGTCTACCTCAAGCTCAAGAAGCAGACCTACATGTGGGGAACCCGATAACCGTGAGGACGCGATACCCGTGAGCCCCAAGGATCTCAGCCAGACCGCGTACGACCACCTGTGGATGCACTTCACCCGCATGTCCTCGTACGAGAACGCCCCGGTACCCACCATCGTCCGGGGCGAGGGCACGTACATCTACGACGACAAGGGCAGGCGCTACCTCGACGGTCTCGCCGGTCTCTTCGTCGTCCAGGCGGGCCACGGCCGCACCGAGCTGGCGGAGACCGCGTTCAAGCAGGCGCAGGAGCTGGCGTTCTTCCCGGTGTGGTCCTACGCCCACCCGAAGGCCGTCGAGCTGGCGGAACGCATCGCCTCCTACGCTCCCGGCGACCTGAACAAGGTCTTCTTCACCACCGGCGGCGGCGAGGCGGTCGAGACCGCCTGGAAGCTCGCCAAGCAGTACTTCAAGCTGCAGGGCAAGCCGACCAAGTACAAGGTCATCTCCCGCGCGGTCGCCTACCACGGCACCCCGCAGGGCGCCCTGTCCATCACCGGCCTGCCGGCCCTGAAGGCCCCCTTCGAGCCGCTGGTGCCGGGCGCGCACAAGGTCCCCAACACCAACATCTACCGCGCCCCGATCTTCGGCGACGACCCCGAGGCCTTCGGCCGCTGGGCCGCCGACCAGATCGAGCAGCAGATCCTCTTCGAGGGCCCCGAGACGGTCGCGGCCGTCTTCCTGGAGCCGGTGCAGAACGCGGGCGGCTGTTTCCCGCCGCCGCCCGGCTACTTCCAGCGGGTCCGCGAGATCTGCGACCAGTACGACGTGCTGCTGGTGTCGGACGAGGTCATCTGCGCCTTCGGCCGGCTCGGCACGATGTTCGCCTGCGACAAGTTCGGCTACGTCCCGGACATGATCACCTGCGCCAAGGGCATGACCTCGGGCTACTCGCCGATCGGCGCCTGCGTCGTCTCGGACCGGATAGCCGAGCCGTTCTACAAGGGTGACAACACCTTCCTGCACGGCTACACCTTCGGCGGCCACCCGGTCTCCGCGGCCGTCGGCGTCGCCAACCTCGACCTGTTCGAGCGCGAGGGCCTCAACCAGCACGTCCTCGACAACGAGGGGGCGTTCCGCTCCACGCTGGAGAAGCTCCACGACCTGCCGATCGTCGGCGACGTCCGCGGCAACGGCTTCTTCTACGGGATCGAGCTGGTCAAGGACAAGGCGACGAAGGAGAGCTTCGACGAGGACGAGACCGAGCGGATCCTCTACGGCTTCCTGTCGAAGAAGCTGTTCGAGAACGGCCTCTACTGCCGGGCCGACGACCGCGGCGACCCGGTCATCCAGCTCGCGCCGCCGCTGATCTCCGACCAGTCGACCTTCGACGAGATCGAGCAGATCCTGCGCGCGACGCTCACGGAGGCGTGGACGCTGCTGTAGGCCCCGGCGGGCCGGCGCCGACGGGCGCACGGCCCACCGACGTCACGCGCCCGCCGAACGGCCCGGGACACCCCCGTACGAGTGAGATGGGGGTGTCCCGGGCCGTGTGCTGTCCGGCCTGTGCCGCCCCGACTCCCTAGCGTGCCCCTGTAACCGATCGGCCCTGCCTTCGTTCCCCGGACGGGGGGCTCCCCCGGCAATCCTGATCCGAACCGAGGTGTACGCCCATGGTGGCCCCGCCGGACAACGACGTGCTCTGGGCACGCGGTCTGACCCACGCGCACGACGGCTCGCCCGCCCTGCACAGCGTGTCGCTGGGTGTCCGGGAGGGCGAGATCCTCGCCGTCACCGGCCCGCGCGGCAGCGGGAAGACCACGCTCCTGCGGTGCCTGTCCGGCCAGCTGCGGGTGCAGCGCGGGGAGGTCTGGTTCAACAGCGTCCCCGTGCACACCATGGGTCCGCTCGCCCGGGAGCGGCTGCGTCTGGACCGCTTCGCCTGGATCGACCCCGAGCCGGTCCTGGTCCCCGAGCTGAACGCCTGGGAGAACACCGCCCTGCCGCTGATGCTGCGCGGCACCGGCCGCCGGGCCGCCAAGGCCGCGGCCCTGGAGTGGCTGGAGCGCCTCGACATCCGCGACGCGGCCCGCAAACGGCCGCACGCCCTCCTCCAGTCCGAGCGTCAGCGGGTGGTCGTGGCCCGGGCCCTGGTCTCCGGCCCCACAGTGCTCTTCGCCGACGAGCCGACCGCCGCGCTGCACCGCGCCGAACACGGTCACGTCCTGCGCACCCTCACCACGGCCGCCCGCTCGCACGACATCACGGTCGTCCTGGCCACCCACGACCCCGGGACGGCCGCCCTCGCGGACCGCACGCTGACCCTGCTGGACGGCCGCCGGGTGAACACCGTCCATCTGCCCCCGACCCCGAAGGCCGAGGGCAGCCGCCGCCGACCGGCCCGACGGACACCCCGGCCCGATGCCGACGCCGGTCGGGCCCCGGCCCCGGCCCCGGCGGTCGAACGGGACCACCGGGCCGCCGTCGAAGTGGCGGGTGAGGCCGATGCTCAGGAGGTCGGGGTGGCGGAAACTCTGCAGGCAGGTAGCGCCGTGGCCCGGCAGGAAGGCGGGGCCGCGGCCGGACAGGCAGGTGAAGCTGTGGTCCCGCAGGCGGACGAGACGACGGCCCGACGAGGAGGCAAGGCCATGACCCGACAGGCGGGCGGAGCCACCGCCCGACGGGCCGACGATGCCGGGGCACGACAAGCGGACGAGACGGCGGCCCGGCAGGGAAGCGAGGCCGTCACCCGACAGACGGGCGAGGCCACCACCCGACAGGCCGGCGACGCCGGGGCACGACAAGCGGACGAGACGGCGGCCCGGCAGGGAAGCGAGGCCGTCACCCGACAGACGGGCGAGGCCACCACCCGACAGGCCGGCGACGCCGGGGCACGACAAGCGGACGAGACGGCGGCCCGGCAGGGAAGCGAGGCCGTCACCCGACAGACGGGCGAAGCCGTCGGCCAGCAGGCAGGCGGGCCCTCGGCGCCCTCGGCCGAAGGGGCCCCGCCAGGCGGCCCGGACGCGAAGGAGCGGGCCGCGGCCGACGGGGAAGGCCGGGCCGCGTGCTCGCTCTCCGCCTAGCCCGCCGGGCCCACCCCGTCGTCCAGCTCCGCCGGCTCCTGGTCGCCGCGGCCGCCGGCGGCACGGGATTCCTGCTGCTCTGCGCCCTCGGGCACGCCATGACCCACCCGCACGCCCAGGCCGGTTCGGTGCTGCGGCTGGCCTGGTGCCTCGCACCCGCCGCGGCGACCGTGTACTTCGCCGTGACGGTGGCCCGCACCGACCCCGGCACCCGGCCCCGCCCAGGGCTGTCCGCGATCGGCCTCGGCCCGGGCCGGCTGATGGCCGTCTCGGCGGTCACCACGGCCCTGTCCACCGTGCTCGGCTCGCTCCTCGCCCTGCTGTTCTTCCTCCACCTGCGCGGCGACCTCACCGGCATGCCCTTCGACGGCGCCGCCGCCGACGTCCTCGCCGCCGGGCACCCCCTGCCCCTCCCGGCGGCCCTCACCCTCCTCGCCCTGGTACCGGCCGCCGCCTCCGTCGCGACCGCCCTCGTCCTGCGCCCGGCGTACACCGGCGCCCGCCCCACCGGCCTCCGGACGCGTTTCATGGCGTACGACACCTTCGCCATCGGCCGGCGCGCCGCCTCCCCGGCGGGCGCAACCCGGTACGAGGAGGAGCCCGGCGACGCGGAGGACGCGCCCACGGCCCCCCGGCGACCGGCCGAACCGACCGCCCCGCGCCCCGCCCCCGGCGGCCTCCCCTGGGGCATCACCGTGCTCGCCGTCGGCCTCGCCGTCGAGATGTACGCGGGGCGGTCCGGCGACGGCTCCGGACTCTCCCTCCCCGGCGGCTTCGCGGACAGCCCCGCCGGTGTGCTCGGGGGCTGGATGCTCACCGCGGTGGGGCTGGTCCTCACCGGGCCCGGGCTCACCCACCTCACCGGGCGCCTCCTCCAGTCGATCCGCCCCGGCGCACTGCGCCTCCTGTCCGGGCGCGTGCTCCAGGAAGAGGCGCGCCGCATCGGGCGCCCGCTCGGAGTGGTGTGCGCGGTGGCATCCGGGGCGTACGCCATGGTGACGCTGTCCTCCGGCGTACGCCCCGCGGTCGGGCCGCTCACCACGCTGGGCGCGCTCGTGGTGGCCGGCTGTGCCGTGCTCACCCTCGCGACGGCCGCCGTGGAGGCCCGCAGGGCGCGCGCGGACACCACGGCCGCGCTGGTCCGGCTGGGGGCGCCGAGCGCCCTGCCCCGGCAGGCGGCCCTGCTCCGCGCGGGGGCCCTGCTCACCGTGTTCGGCCCCCTGACCTGGACGGTCGCCCAGCTGGCCGCGCTCCCGCTGGCCGCCTGAAAACTCGTACGAAAAAAGTCCCCACGCGCCGATGAATTCCGCGGGGGTCCCCGGTCTACCCCTGCGAACGGACCGACACCGACGGAAGAGAACGAGCCATGTACCAGCAGATGATCTTCATCAACCTCCCCGTGAACGACCTCGACGCCTCGAAGAAGTTCTTCACGGAGCTGGGGTACACGCTCAACCCCCAGTTCAGCGACGAGAACGCGGCCTCGGTCGTGATCAGCGACACCATCGTGGCGATGCTGCTCACCAAGCCGTTCTACTCGTCCTTCACCAAGAAGGAGATCGCGGACGCCACCCGCACCAGCGAGGTGATGCTCTGTCTGAGCGCCGAGAGCCGCGAGAAGGTGGACGAGCTGGTCGAGAAGGCGGTCGCCGCCGGCGGCACCGCGTCGGAGAAGGTCCAGGAGATGGACTTCATGTACGGCCGCGCCTTCGACGACCTCGACGGCCACACCTGGGAGGTCGTCTGGATGGACCCGGCCGCGGTCCAGGGCTGACCACGCCTCGCCACCGTCCTGGACACTGTCCACAGGCCCCGGCCCGCCCCGGCGCGGCGGCCTAGCATGGGCGCGTGCAGACGATGCCCGCCCACGCGGCCCACCACGACGACCACGAGATCGAGACGATCGAGGAGTTCGACGCGATCGTCTCGGCACGTGGCACCCTCTCCGGATTCCGCGTCCAGGCCGTCGACCTGACGGACCGTACGCGCGAGCTGCTCCACACCGGCACGGCCGGAGCCGTCTTCCTAGGCTGCCCGATGCGCGAGGAGGCCGCGGCGAAGGTCCGCACCGACGGTGCCCTGGTCTTCCCGCCCGTCCCCGGCCTGCCGTTCGACCCGTACCGGGGCCTGCTCTACTCCCCCGACGAGTTGTTCGCGTCCCTGGCGGACGACGGCTACGAGGCCACGCCCGACGCGCTCGCGTACGCCTGGTTCCAGCGCACCAAGGCGGACCGGGACGTCTACGCCTCCCTGCTGCGCGCCGTCCACGACGACTCCGTCTCGGACGCCCTCGACGAACTCCTGTCCGGCGCCCGGGTGGTGGGTGTGATGGGCGGCCACGCGATGGCGCGCGGCACGGAGGCGTACGAGGGCGCCGCCCGGCTCGGCCGCACCCTGGCCCGCTCGGGTCTCACCGTCGCCACCGGCGGCGGTCCGGGCGCGATGGAGGCCGCGAACCTGGGCGCCTACGCGGCCCCGTACGACGACGAGATGCTCGCCGAGTCCCTGCGACTCCTGGCGAAGGCACCGAAGTTCACGCCCTCCGTCACCGCGTGGGCGGGCGCCGCGTTCGAGGTACGGGCCCACTGGCCGAGGGGCGGCACCTCCGTCGGCATCCCCACCTGGTTCTACGGCCACGAGCCGCCGAACCCCTTCGCGTCGCACATCGCCAAGTACTTCGCCAACGCCACCCGCGAGGACGGTCTCCTGGCCCGCTCCACCGCCGGCATAGTCTTCCTGCCCGGCGCAGCCGGAACCGTCCAGGAGGTCTTCGACAACGCGACCCCCAACTACTACGAGTCGCGCGGCGAACCGACCCCCATGGTCCTCGTCGACCGTGCCCACTGGACGGAGCGGCTGCCGGCCTGGCCGTTGCTCCGGTCACTGGCCCGAGGGCGCTCGATGGAGGACCGGATCGCGTTGGTGGACACGATCGAGGAGGCCCCGGACGCGCTGGCGCGTCTCGGCGCGTGACGGTGTGAGGGAACGGCATGAGGGCGTGGCGCGAGGACGTACGGCGCTTCATCGCGGCCGAAGCCGGCCGCTCAAACAGTTCTTCGGATTGACAGTACTTACGGCGCGCTTATAAACCTGTGAGGCACATGGGGAAGCCGCCCCTCCGGCGGCCCTCCGTCACCCCCACTCCCCTGTGCTTCCCGTGAAGGGCAAAAGTGTCCATATCTCTCCGTACCGCGCGAACTTCGCGCTATGTCGGTGTTGCTTTCGCGTCCGCCGCGCTGGTGTTCGGCGCCGCGGGCAACGCCATGGCCTGCAGCATCAAGGACTTCTCCGCCGTCGCCGAGTGCGAAGGTGACAAGGGCGTCATCCGCGTGACCGACGTGGACCCCCTGGGCGTCGATGCCGAGGTCACCGTCTATCTGGAGAACAACGGGGCCGACCTGCGCCAGGTGGGCAGCAGGACGATCGAGGACTCCACCGCCGACGGTGTCACCATCACCTTCGAGGAGAACTGGGAGCCCAAGGCCGAGTACCGCATCCACATCACGGCGGAGAACTACGTCGACGCGGACATCAAGCCGAACCTGATCGCCCCCGCCAAGGCCTGCGGGGCCGGGGCGGACACCCCGCCGGCCGCCTCGAAGGACCGGGGCAAGCCCGCGGAGGACAAGGGCGAGAACAAGGGCAACGGCAAGGGCAACGGCAGGAACGGGGACGAGGACGAGCCCTCCGAGACCAGGACGTCCCCCACGCCGTCCGCGTCCGAGGGCATCACCCCTGCCGGCTCGAACGACAACAACGTCCCCTCCCCGGAGGGCGACTCCAGCCTCACCGAGACCGGCGGCGGCGCCAACCTCGCCGAGACCGGGGCCGACTCGAACACCGGCCCGATCGCCGGTGCCGCGGCGGCCCTGGTCGCCCTCGGCGCCGGGGCCGTGTACTACAGCATGCGGCGGCGTGGGGCCTCCACACGCTGATCACCGCTTGTCGGGGCTGTGGCCCGTGTCCCTCCGCGAGGGACACGGGCCACACGCTCGTCCGGGGCGGCTCCTCAACTCGCGCAGCTACGCGGTCGGGCCGGCCCCCAGCACGACGATCTCGGCCGCGTCGAAGCCCACGCCCACCCGGGCCCCGGGCTCCGGCGCGTCCCGCAGCGCGCACGCCGCCTCCAGGCGCGGCGCGCCCTCGGGCTGGAGGTGCACGGTGACATGGGTGCCCCGGAAGGTGCGCGCGGCGACCGTGCAGGGCAAGCCGTCGGCCGCGCCGACCAGGCGCACCCCCGCGGGCCTCACGAGCAGCGCGCACGCCCCCTGCGGCGATCCCTCCGGCACCGGCACCTTGCCCCATGCCGTGTCGGCGGCCGCCCCGGTCACGGTGGCCTCCACCACGTTGTCGAAGCCGAGGAAACGGGCCACGAACTCGTCCACCGGCCGCTGCCACACGTCGAGCGGCGTCCCGGACTGGGCGATCCGCCCGTCCCGCATCACCACGACCCGGTCGGCCAGCGCGAACGCCTCACCCTGGTCATGGGTGACCGCCAGCACGGTCGTCCCCAACTCCGCAAACAGCTCCCGCAGTTCGACGACCAGCCGTTCCCGCAACGACCGGTCCAACTGGCCGAGGGGCTCGTCGAGCATCAGCAGCCGGGGGCGCGGGGCGAGGGCCCGGGCCAGCGCGACGCGCTGCTGCTCGCCGCCGGACAGCTCCCCGACCGGCCGCCGGGCCGCTCCGGGCAGTCCGACCAGCTCCAGCAACTCCCTTACCCGTTCCGCCCGTTCGGCCTTGGCCGCACCATGCATCCGGGGGCCGAAGGCGACGTTTCCGGCCACGTCCCGTTGCGGGAAGAGCTGATGGTCCTGGAACATCAGACCGACACCGCGCTTGTGCGCGGGCACGCCCGCCTGGTCGTTCCCGGCGAGCAGCACCCGCCCGCCGTCGAGCGGCTGGAGACCGGCGACCACCCGCAGCAGCGTCGACTTGCCGCTGCCGCTGGGCCCGAGCACGCACACGATCTCGTGCTCGGCGACCTCCAGATCGACGGCGTCGAGCACGGGCCGCCCGTCGAACCGTACGGTCGTCTTCTCCAGCCCGAGCAGCATCAGAACTCCCCCGTGCGATCGGTGCGCAGGCGTTCCAGCACCAGCAGGGCCACCGCGCACACCACCATCAGAATCGTCGAAAGGGCCATCGCCTGGCCGTAGTTGAGGTCACCGGGGCGGCCGAGCAGCCGGGCCACGGCGACCGGGAGCGTGGGATTGTCGGCGCGTGCGATGAACACGGTCGCCCCGAACTCCCCGAGCGAGACGGCGAAGGCGAACCCGGCCGCGATCAGCAGGGCCCGCCGCACCATCGGCAGGTCGACCTCGCGCCACACCCGCCACGGCGAGGCACCGAGCACGGCCGCCGCCTCCCGCAGCCGTTCGTCCACCGCCCGCAGCACGGGGAGCATGATCCGCACGACGAACGGAACGCCCACCAGGGCCTGGGCCAGCGGCACCAGGATCCAGGACGACCTCAGGTCCAGCGGCGGCTCGTCCAGCGCGATCAGGAATCCGAAGCCGACGGTCACCGCGGACACCCCGAGCGGCAGCATGAGCAGCGCGTCGAAGCCCCGGACGAGTCGGCCCGCCCGCCTGGTGAGCGCGGCGGCGGCGAGGCCGCCGACCAGCAGGGCGATTCCGGTCGCGGCGAGCGCGTACTGGAGCGAGTTGCCGATCGCCTCGATCGGAGCGACCAGGAAGATCCCGCTGTCGTCCCTGGTCAGGGCCTTGTAGTAGCCGAATCCGGGCGCGTCGAGGGACCTTGCCACCAGCACGCCCAGCGGCAGCAGGATCAGCACGACGACGGTGCCGAGCACCCCGCCGAGCAGCGCCCACTGCCCTGCTCCGCGCGGATGCCGGGCCGTGAGCGAGGGGTCGACCAGCCGCAGCGCGCTCTCCCGCCGCCGTACGGTCCACGCGTGCACGGCGAGGATCAGCCCCACGGCGACGAACTGCACGAGGGTCAGCACGGCGGCCGCCGACAGGTCGAAGATCTCCGAGGTCTGCCGGTAGATCTCCACTTCGAGCGTCGAGAAGGTCGGCCCGCCGAGGATCTGCACGACCCCGAAGGAGGTGAACGTGAAGAGGAAGACCATCAGCGCGGCGGCGGCCACGGCGGGCCCGAGCGCCGGGAGCGTCACCCTGCGCCAGGCCGCCAGGGGGGACGCTCCGAGCATCCGCGCGGCCTCCTCCTGCCGCGGGTCCAGCTGCGACCACAGACCGCCCACGGTCCTGACGACGACCGCGTAGTTGAAGAAGACGTGCGCGAGCAGGATCGCCCAGACCGTGGTGTCCAGCCGTACGCCCCACAGCTCGTCGAGCAGCCCGCCCCGCCCGACCAGGGCCAGGAACGCCGTGCCGACGACCACGGTCGGCAGCACGAACGGCACGGTCACGACCGCCCGCAGCACGTCCTTGCCCCGGAAGTCGAAGCGTGCGAACACATACGCGCCGGGCAGCGCGATCAGCAGGGTGAGCGCGGTCGAGACGAGCGCCTGCCAGGTGGTGAACCACAGCACGTGCCGGATCCCGGAGTCCCCCAGCACCTCCCCGATCCGCCCGAGGTCCCAGCCGCCGCCGGTCTTCAGCCCCCGGGCGACGATCGCGGCGACGGGGTAGGCGAAGAACAGCCCGAAGAACGCGACGGGCAGGGCCATCAGCCCGAGCCGCGCCGCGCTCCCCCCACTCCTCGCGCTCCCCCTGCGCGCCTCCCGCCGGGGCTCGGCCGCCGCCGGCCCGGGAGGCTCCTTCCCTACTTCAGTACGAGCGAGGTCCATGACTTGACCCACTCGTCACGCTTCTCGGCGATCTTCGCCGGCGCCATGGTCTCCGGGTCCTTCGCGGCCGGTCCGTACTCGGTGAACTCCGCGGGCACGGAGGCACCCTCGACGACCGGGTACACGAACATGTTGAGCGGCATGTCCTCCTGGAACCTCTTGGAGATCAGGAAGTCGATGAGCGCCTTGCCGCCCTCGGCGTTCCGCGCGTTGCTCAGCAGTCCCGCGAACTCGGTCTGCCGGAAGCAGGTGCCGGTGGCGACCCCGGTGGGCGCGGTCTCGGGACGCGGCTCGGCGTAGATGACCTCGGCGGGCGGCGAGGAGGCGTAGGACACGACGAGGGGCCGGTCGCCCCCCGCCTTCCTGCCGTCCGTCGACCCGGAGAACTCCTGGTAGTACGCCTGCTCCCAGCCGTCCACGACCTTGACGCCGTTGGCCTTGAGCTTCTTCCAGTAGCCCTCCCATCCCCCGTCGCCGTACTTCGCGGCCGTGCCGAGGACGAACCCGAGGCCCGGCGAGGAGGTGGAGGCGTTCTCGGTGACGAGGAGGTTCTTGTACTGGGGCTTGATCAGGTCGTCGAACGTCTGCGGCGGCTCGATCTTCTTCTTGCTGAAGTACGCCTTGTCGTAGTTGACGCAGATGTCACCGGTATCGATGGGCGTGACCCGGTGCTCGGCCTTGTCCAGCTGGTACTCGGCACCGACCTTGCCGAGCCCCTTGGCCTCGTACGGCTGGAAGAGGCCGTTGTCGAGCGCGCGGGACAGCAGGGTGTTGTCGACGCCGAAGAAGACGTCGCCCTGCGGGTTGTCCTTGGTCAGGATGGCCTGGTTGACGGCCTGGCCCGCGTCCCCGCTCTTGAGGACCTTGACCTTGTAGCCGGACTCCTTCTCGAACGCCTTCAGCACGTCCTTGGAGTAGGTGAAGGAGCCGTGGCTGACGAGCGTGACGGTCTTGGAGCCGGCCCCCGACCCGGCGTCGTCGGAGGACGACGACCCGCACGCGGACAGCGTGACGAGCCCGAGGCCGACGGCCGCGGCGACAACTGTTCTGATGTGCACTGATGTCCTCCTGGAAGTGACCAGGAAGAGACGCGGCCCTGCCCGGGATCCACGGCGGATCCCGGGCAGGGCGCAACAGCTCGAGTGAAGACCGAACTTCCTACCCAGAATGACCTGGGCGAGGTTCAGAGGGTCTGCGGCCCGCTTGCCGCACTCTCAGCGCTGTGGCGCTCCCCTGTCGGAATATGAAGATGTGTACGTGGTCAGACTACCCCGTGGCCGGTTCACGACTCCTGCCGGTGGCCACGAACCGCCCTGGCCCCCGGCTCCCTCACCGGTCTACCGCTCGGTGGCCGCCAGCTGCCCGCACGCACCGTCGATCTCCTGCCCCCGGGTGTCCCGGACGGTCACCGGCACCCCGTGGCCGGCGATGGCCTCGACGAACGCCTTCTCGTCCTCGGGCCGGGAGGCGGTCCACTTGGACCCCGGAGTGGGGTTCAGCGGGATCAGGTTCACGTGCACCGGCTTGCCCTTGAGCAGCCGGCCCAGCCGGTCACCGCGCCACGCCTGGTCGTTGATGTCCCGGATCAGCGCGTACTCGATCGACAGCCGGCGTCCGGACCTGGCCGTGTACTCCCACCCGGCGTCGAGGACCTCACGCACCTTCCACCGCGTGTTCACGGGGACGAGGGTGTCGCGCAGTTCGTCGTCCGGCGCGTGCAGGGAGATGGCGAGCCGGCACTTGAACCCCTCGTCGGCGAACCGGTGGATGGCGGGCACCAGCCCCACGGTCGACACGGTGATCCCGCGCTGCGACAGCCCCAGCCCGTCCGGCTCCGGATCGGTGAGCCGGCGGATGGCGCCGACGACCCGGTTGTAGTTGGCGAGCGGCTCGCCCATCCCCATGAAGACGATGTTGGACAGCCGGGCGGGCCCGCCGGGGATCTCACCGTCCCTGAGCGCCCTCATCCCGTCCACGATCTGGTGGACGATCTCGGCGGTGGACAGATTCCGGTCGAGCCCGGCCTGTCCGGTCGCGCAGAACGGGCAGTTCATCCCGCACCCGGCCTGCGAGCTGATGCACATCGTCACCCGGTCCGGGTACCGCATCAGGACCGACTCGACGAGCGTCCCGTCGAACAGCCGCCACAGCGTCTTGCGCGTGGTGTCCTGGTCGGTCGACAGATGCCGCACGACCGTCATCAGCTCGGGAAGCAGCGCCTCCCGCAGCTTCGCGCGCGCGCCCGCGGGGATGTCGGTCCACTGCTCCGGGTCGTGCGCGTACCGCGCGAAGTAGTGCTGAGAGAGCTGCTTGGCGCGAAACGGCTTCTCCCCGATCGCGGCGACAGCCTCCTTCCGCTCGGCAGGCGAAAGATCGGCAAGATGCCGCGGCGGCTTCTTGGCTCCGCGGGGGGCGACGAATGTGAGTTCTCCGGGCTTCGGCATAACCCACCCAGTGTCGCAGATCCACAGGAGTGACCCGGCGCGCCGGGTACGGTCCGCGGAGCGGCGCCCGGCTGCGGGCAGCAGGCGTGCCTGCGGCCCGGGGTGGGCCGCAGGCACGAGGGTGCGGTCAGGAGCTGACCGCGTACCTCTCCGAGCACTTCGAGAAGTCGCCCTTCACCACACACACCCACATCGTGTACCCGGTGTCCTCGGGCAGGTCGCCCGTGACGGTCACCGCGTAGGGGGAGGCGTGGCCGCGTGTGGTCGCGACGCGGCCGGTGCTGAGGTGGGCCTCGATGCCGTAGCCGTCCGCGAGGACGTCGTAGGCGCCCAGGGCGTCACCCGGCTCACCGCCGCGGGGGTCCTTCTGCCAGGTGGCGTTCCCCGCCGACTCACCCCAGCTGTTGTTCCTGACCGAGATGACGGCGTCACCCGAGGAGTTCGTCGAGTAGCCGAAGCTGAAGCTGTCGGCGGCCGCCGCCGTGCCCGCCCCGCCGAGCACCGTCGCGGTCGCGACGGCCAGCGACGCGGCGAGCGCGCCGAGCCGCGCTTTCGTAGAGGTGCTCATGATCAGGCCTTGACGCCGATCTTCGAGGAGCACTTCGAGAAGGAGCCCTTCACCACGCACACCCACATCTGCCAGGTGGTGTTCTCGGTGAGGTTGCCGGAGGTCTCGTCGGAGTAGTTGGCGCTGTGCCCGCGCGTGGTCGCGATGCGGCCGTCGCTGAGGTGGGCCTCGATGCCGTACCCGTCCGGCAGGATGTCGTCGGCGATCAGGGTGTCACCGGTGGAGCCCCCGCTGGGGTCGGCCCGCCAGATGCCGTGCCCCGCGGTCTCGTGCCACGTGTTGTTGTTGACGGTGATGACGTAGTCCTTGGAACCGCTGATGTCGGCGTAGCCGAAGCTGAAGCTGTCCTCTGCGGCCGCCGGGCCCGCCCCGGCCACCATCGTGGTGGCCACCACGGCCAGCGCTCCCGCGAACGCTCCGGCCCTGGCCTGCATACGTGTCCGCATCTGTGCCCTCCCGTTGTGTTGCTGCACTTGATCTTGGGACTCGCACATCCTGCAATGCTCAGGCCAGAACTTTGAGGGCATTTTCAGTCACCTGCGGCGAGAAGCGTCCGGACACGGACGAGGCCCGCTGTCTCTCGGACAGCGGGCCTCGTCGGGCGACTCACATCGGCGACGTACGAGATCGCGAACGGCAGGGTCAGCCGGACCCCACGAACAGCACCAGCAGCAGCCAGACCACCGGAGCCGTCGGCAGGAGGGAGTCCAGGCGGTCCATGATGCCGCCGTGGCCCGGCAGCAGCGTGCCCATGTCCTTGATGCCGAGGTCCCGCTTGATCATGGACTCGCCGAGGTCGCCCAGCGTGGCGCTGGCCGCGACGGCGAGGCCGAGCAGCAGACCCTGCCACCAGGCTCCGCCGTCGATGACGAACTCCATGAGCAGCGCGCCCGCCACCATGGCGAAGGCGATCGCGCCGAGCAGCCCCTCGCGGGTCTTGCCGGGGCTGATGCGCGGCGCCAGCTTGTGCGTGCCGAAGCGCCAGCCGACGGCGTACGCGCCCGTGTCGCTGACGACGGTCAGCAGCAGGAACACCATGACCCGCTGCGCCCCGTCGTCGGCGGTGAGCATCAGCGCGACGAACGTGGCCAGGAACGGCACGTAGAAGGCCGCGAAGACCCCCGCCGTGACGTCCTTGAGGTAGTTCTCCGGCGGTTCCGTCATCCGCCAGACGAGGACGGCCAGCGCGGTGAGCGCCATGGCCACCCAGGCGCCCTCGGGACCGCGGACGTACCCGGCGACGACCATGGCGGCCCCGCCGACCGCGAGCGGGACGAGGGGCGCCTTGATGCCCTTGCGTTCCTGCAGGCGTGAGGTGAGCTCCCACAGCCCCACCACGACGGCGACCGCTATCACGCCGACGAAGGCCGCCTTGACGATGAACAGCGACGCGACGATGACCACGCCGAGGCCGACGCCGACTCCTATGGCGGCGCCCAGGTCTCGGCCCGCGCTCTTCTTCGGCGGGGCGGGCTGCGGGGCGTCGGGCATGGGCTCCGGCTTCTGCGGCGCCTCCCCATAGGGGTGCGCCGACGGCGTCTCGTCACGGAACAGGGGGCCGACCTGCCGAGCCGCCCCCCGGTCGTCGTCCTGGTTCCCGCCCTGCGCGGGTACGTCGGGCACGATGGGCATGGGCTGAGTCTGCATCGGATGCCGGCTCTCGGCCGCATCGTACGGGGGACCCGCCGGGGCATGCCCCTGGACAGGTCCCCGGTCGGTCGGCGCCCAGTACCCGGCTGGTGGCGGCGCTCCCCAGGAAGAGTCGTTCATCAGACCTCGAGGAGCTCCGCTTCCTTGTGCTTGAGCAGCTCGTCCACCTGGGCGACGTACTTCGCCGTGGTGTCGTCGAGCTCCTTCTCCGCACGACGGCCCTCGTCCTCGCCGACCTCGCCGTCCTTGACGAGCTTGTCGATCGCGTCCTTGGCCTTGCGGCGGACCGCGCGGATGGACACCTTGGAGTCCTCCGCCTTGCTCCTGGCGACCTTGATGTAGTCGCGCCGGCGCTCCTCGGTCAGCTCGGGGAACACCACCCGGATGATGTTGCCGTCGTTGCTCGGGTTGACGCCGAGGTCCGAGTCACGGATCGCCTGCTCGATGTTGCGCAGAGCGGTCTTGTCGAACGGGGTCACCACGGCCATGCGCGGCTCCGGCACCGAGAACGAGGCCAGCTGGTTGATCGGCGTCAGCGCACCGTAGTAGTCGGCCACGATCTTGTTGAACATCGCCGGGTGCGCACGACCGGTGCGGATCGCGGCGAAGTCGTCCTTGGCGACGACGACGGCCTTCTCCATCTTCTCCTCGGCCTCGAGGAGGGTCTCTTCGATCACCACTTGCTCCTGCGTGTCTTGAGTAGGCCCGGCAGCCGCACTTGGTCGGGTCGGCGGCCGGCTGCGTCGCGTCTTGTTCCTGCACGGTTCCCGACCGGCAGGACATTGTCCATCCCCCGGTCAGGCTCCGTCCCCCGGGCAGGGGAAGGCCCCGGTCAGGCCCGGCTTCCCTGATCACCCACGAGAGTGCCGATCTTCTCACCCTTGACGGCCCGCGCGATATTGCCCTCCTTGAGAAGCTCGAACACGAGGATCGGGAGCTTGTTGTCGCGGCAGAGCGTGATCGCGGTGGCGTCGGCGACCTTCAGTTCGCGGGTGATGACCTCGCCGTAGCCGAGGGAGTCGAACTTGACCGCGTCCGGGTTGGTCTTGGGGTCGGAGTCGTAGACCCCGTCCACGCCGTTCTTGCCCATCAGCAGCGCCTCGGCGTCGATCTCCAGGGCGCGCTGGGCGGCGGTGGTGTCGGTGGAGAAGTAGGGCATGCCCATACCGGCGCCGAAGATCACCACACGGCCCTTCTCCAGGTGGCGCACGGCGCGCAGCGGGATGTACGGCTCGGCGACCTGGCCCATGGTGATGGCGGTCTGGACGCGGCTGTCGATGCCCTCCTTCTCCAGGAAGTCCTGGAGGGCGAGGCAGTTCATGACCGTGCCGAGCATGCCCATGTAGTCGGAGCGGGCCCGGTCCATGCCGCGCTGCTGCAGTTCGGCGCCGCGGAAGAAGTTTCCGCCGCCGATGACGACCGCGATCTCCGCGCCGTCACGGACGACGGCCGCGATCTCACGGGCGATCGCGTGCACCACGTCGGGGTCGACGCCGAGGCCACCGCCCCCGGAGAACGCCTCTCCGGACAGTTTCAGCATGAACCGTCCGCGGTCCGCTTTGCGTACGTCGCTCTTCTCGGGCTTGGTGGTCATGGAGATCTCGCCTCTTCACGTGTCGCACATACGAAGAAGGCCACTGCCGGTGGGGTGGTGTTCGCATCCCATGCTCGGCAATGGCCTCCTCGTCAGATCTGCTGTCGTCCGTATCGCGTCACGCGCGCACGGGGCGGCGTACGCGAACGACTGCACTCGACCCTATCGGGGCCGGGTGCCCGTCGCGCAACGGACTCAGATGCCGACCTTGATGCGCGTGAAGCGCTTCAGGGTGACACCGGCCTCGTCCAGGACCTTCTGGACCGACTTCTTGTTGTCCAGCGCGTACGGCTGGCCGAGCAGCGTGGCGTCCTTGAAGAAGCCGTTGAGGCGACCCTCGACGATCTTCGGCAGGGCGGCCTCGGGCTTGCCCTCGGCGCGGGTGGTCTCCTCGGCGACGCGGCGCTCGGACTCGACGACCTCGGCCGGCACGTCCTCCTTGGAGAGGTACTTCGGCGCGAAGGCGGCGATGTGCTGGGCGACGCCCTTGGCGACGGCGGCGTCGGCCTTGTCCAGCTCGACCAGGACACCGATCTGCGGGGGCAGGTCGGGCATGGTGCGGTGCATGTAGGCGAAGACGAAACCGTCGGCGTACTGCGCGAAGCGGTCGAGGACGATCTTCTCGCCGAGGTTGGCGTTGGCCTCGTCGACGTACGCCTGGACGGTCTTGCCGGCCTCGATCTCGGAGGCGAGCAGGGTCTCCAGGTCGGCCGGGGAGGTCTTGGCGACGTGCTCGGCGATCGCGGAGGCGGCGGCCTGGAACTTCTCGCCCTTGGCGACGAAGTCCGTCTCGCACTTCAGCTCGACCAGGACACCGGAGGTGTTGTCGTCGGCGATGAGGGAGACCACGGCGCCGTTCTCGGCGGAGCGGCCCTCGCGCTTGGCGACGCCCTTCTGGCCCTTGATGCGCAGGGCCTCGACGGCCTTGTCGACGCTGCCCTCGGCCTCGTCCAGGGCCTTCTTGCAGTCCATCATGCCGGCGCCGGTGAGCTCACGGAGCTTCTTGACGTCGGCGGCGGTGTAGTTCGCCATGATCTGTGAATCTCTTCTCGGAGTTCGAAGTCTCGAAGTCGGCGTCCGCCGCCGCTCGTAGGGCGGGCGCCCGCCGAAGATCTACGGGCTGTGGGTGAACGGCGGGTGGCGCGCTCGGCGCCACCCGCCGTCGTCCCTGCAGCGCTACGACCGTGAAGGTCAGGCCTGCTCGGCGTCCGCGGCCGGAGCCTCGGCGGCGGCCGGGGCCTCCTCGGCGGCGGGAGCCTCGGCGGCGGTCTCGGCCGGAGCCTCAGCCTCGGCAGGGGCCTCGGCGGCAGCCGGAGCCTCGGCGGTCGGAGCCTCGTCGGCCTTCTTCTCGCCCTCGAGCAGGTCGCGCTCCCACGCGGCCAGCGGCTCGCCGGCGGCCTTGTCGCCCTTGCCCTCGGTGGCGACACGGGAGCGGGAGATGAGGCCCTCGGCGACCGCGTCGGCGATCACACGGGTGAGCAGCGTGACGGAGCGGATCGCGTCGTCGTTGCCGGGGATCTTGTAGTCGACCTCGTCGGGGTCGCAGTTGGTGTCGAGGATGGCGACGACCGGGATGTTGAGCTTCCGGGCCTCGCCGACCGCGATGTGCTCCTTCTTGGTGTCCACGATCCAGACGGCGCTGGGCACCTTCTGCATCTCGCGGATACCACCGAGGGTCTTCTCCAGCTTGGCCTTCTCGCGCGAGAGCACGAGAAGCTCCTTCTTGGTGAGACCCGACGCGGCGACGTCCTCGAAGTCGATCTGCTCGAGCTCCTTGAGGCGCTGCAGACGCTTGTAGACGGTCGAGAAGTTGGTGAGCATGCCGCCCAGCCAGCGCTGGTTGACGTAGGGCATGCCGACGCGGGTCGCCTGCTCGGCGATCGCCTCCTGCGCCTGCTTCTTCGTGCCGACGAACATGACCGTGCCGCCGTGGGCGACGGTCTCCTTGACGAACTCGTAGGCGCGGTCGATGTACGACAGCGACTGGAGCAGGTCGATGATGTAGATGCCGTTGCGCTCGGTGAAGATGAAGCGCTTCATCTTCGGGTTCCAGCGACGGGTCTGGTGACCGAAGTGGACGCCGCTCTCCAGCAGCTCCCGCATCGTGACGACGGCCATGGCCGTTCTCCTTGATTTGCTCGGTTGTGCCGCGGGAACCGGACGGCTCCCGCGCCTGACGCCCGCGTTGCGCCGTTGCCACGAAGGACCGAGGGGCGCTGATACGGACCACAGACGGGCCTCGTACCGGGGCGTGCGAAGTCGACCCGGTGACCCGGATCGCCACCAGAAGTGTACGGGACCCGCGAGGCCCCGGGTGACGCCGATATCCACAACCGGCCGGTGGTCCACAGATCCCGGCCATGATCGCCCGTCGCACGGGACGCTTCCTCCATGTCCGACGAGATGACGCACGAGACGAACGGCAGGATGAGCGGCAGGACGAACGACAGTTCGAGCTGCGAGACGAGCCGGGCGCGGTCGGTCCGCGGGCCCACGCGGGTGTGGCCCGCCCTGCTGCTCTGCCTGACGACGGCCCTCCTGGCCACGGCCTGGACGACGGCGCCGCGTGCCGCCCTGTCGCCACGTGCCGCCCCGGCGCCGCCGGTCCCCGGGGAGCCCGTGCCCGTGATCGGCCGCGCCTGGCCGGTGGGCCTGCGTCCCCCGGTGGTCCGGGCCTGGGAACCGCCGCCCACCCCCTACGCGCGGGGCCACCGAGGCGTCGATCTGTCCGCCCCGGCGGGCTCCCCGGTACGGACGGTGGCGGCGGGCCGGGTCGCCTTCGCGGGGCGGGTGGCGGGCCGGGGCGTCGTCACGGTCGAACTGACGGGCACCGGCGACCCGCCCCTGCGCACGACCTACGAACCGGTCCGGGCCTCGGTGAGGAAGGGCGCCGAGGTGAGCGCGGGCGCCCTCCTCGGAACCCTGGAACCGGCTCCCTCCCACTGCCCGACGGCCTGCCTCCACTGGGGCCTGCGCAGAGCCGAGACCTACTTGGACCCCTTGTCGCTGATGCCCCCGTGGCTGCTGCACCGGGGCCCGTCCCGCCTCCTGCCGGTACCCCGGTAGGGCCGCCCTGCAGCCTGCACCCGCGGCCTGCGGCCCGCGATCGGTGGCGACGGGGCGACGGGGCGGCGGGGCGGCGGGGCGGCGGGGCGGCGGGGCGGCGGGGCGGCGGGGCGGCGGGGCGGCGGGCCATTAAGCGCCCTCGGCTGCGGGAAGCGATGCACCCCGCCCGGCTGCCCGGCGGTCACGGCCGCCCAGGCCTGCGCACAGGGGGCGCCGGAGAGCGCGCCGCATCGCGGGGTTCAGCCCCGCACACCCCGCAGAGCCATCCCCACGGCCGCCTCGGTGATCGCGGAGGGGTCCTCGGCGGCCCCCAGTTCGATACGCCGCACAGCCGCGTCCACGACCCCCTGCAACAGCATCGCGGCCAGCCGGGGCTCCTGCTGCCCGAGCGCCGCGAGCGCCTCCACGATCATCGCAACGAGCCCGCCGTGCGCGGCCCGGATCTTCTCCCGCGCCCCGGCGTCCAGCTCGCTCGCCGAGATCGCCACGACCGCGCGGTGCCGCCGGTCCCCGACCAGCTCCAACTGCTTGCGGACGTACGCCTCGACCTTGCCCTCGGGCCGCTCGGCACGGGCCATCGCCGCCTCGACCTCCGCCGCCCAGACGGGAAAGTCGGCCGCACACAGTTCCTCGACCACGGCGGCCCGTGACCGGAAGTACTCGTACACGGAGGACCGCGCCAGTCCCGTGCGCTCGGCGAGCGCAGGGAACGTCAGCGCCTCCGTGCCGCCCTCGGACAGCAGGCTGCGTGCCGCGTCCAGCAGGGCGGCTCGCTGCATCGACCGGTGCTCGGCCACGGAGGCCGCTCGAATCCTTGGCACATCGACCACTCTACGGACGGACCGCCCCCCACGGGAGGGCCTGCCCCCGGCCCGGCCCGGCGGCTCAACGGCCGAAACTCGCCAGCTTCGCCCTCAGCTGCAGCACCGACTTCGTGTGGATCTGGCTCACCCGGCTCTCGGTGACCCCCAGTACGTTGCCGATCTCGGCGAGGGTGAGGCCCTCGTAGTAGTACAGCGTGACGACGGTCTTCTCCCGCTCAGGCAGCGTGTTGATGGCCCGTGCCAGGAAGCGGCGCAGCTCGCGGTCCTCGGCGACCTCGACCGGGTCGTCCGCGGCGGTGTCCTCCAGCGTGTCCATCAGGCTCAGCCGGTCACCGCCCTCGCCCCCGGCATGCAGCAGCTCCTCCAGCGCCACCACGTTGGCCAGCGACAACTGGCTGAACACCGCGTGCAGTTCGTCGACCGCGATCCCCATCTCGGCGGCGACCTCCCCCTCGCTCGGGGTGCGTCTGAGCCGGGACTCCAGCGTGGCGTAGGCCCGCTCGACGTTGCGCGCCTTCTGCCGTACCGACCGGGGGATCCAGTCCAGCGCACGCAGCTCGTCGATCATGGCGCCCCGGATCCGGGTGATCGCGTACGTCTCGAACTTGATCTCCCGGTCGATGTCGAACTTCTCGATCGCGTCGATGAGCCCGAAGACCCCCGAGGAGACGAAGTCGGCCTGCTCGACGTTGGCCGGCAGCCCGACGCTCACCCGTCCCGCGACGTACTTCACCAGCGGCGAATAGTGCAGGATCAACTGCTCGCGCAGCCGCTCGTCGCCGCTCGTCTTGTACGTCCGCCACAGCTCGTCGAGTGTCGAGGGGGCGGGCGGGCGCACGGTGCCGCGAGCGGCGGCGGGTACCGCCGCCCGGTCAGACCCGGAGGTGTGCTGGGGCATTCGTCGCCTTGTGCCGTTCTGCCGTGAACTGGGGATGTCTGGGTGAGCTGTCGGTCCGATGTCGAGATTGCCCGTCCTGAGGGGGAATCCTCGTGAGCGTAGCGTGACTGGGGAGTCGCAGTGCGCGAAGGGCGGCTGATCACCGGTGCGCAGATACGTTTTGCTGGACGGTGTGCCGAGCCCGGGCGATCGCGCTGTGTGACCGGAGCGGTCCGTCAACTGCCGGGAATCGCAAGGCTTTCGGCGTTCCCCCGGACGGCCGAACCCGCTCCGTCAACTCCGCCCCCGATCCGGTGACACCGAGATCATCGCCTGGCGTGTCAACTTCCAGCCGTCGCCGTGTCGTTCGACGTATCCGAGTGCGCGCAGTTCGTACAGTCTCCCGACCGCGTCGTCCAGGGCCGTGCCCGCCTCCCGGGCGATCTCGTCGGCGGCCGCGGGCCCCCGCCCCGGCAGCGCGGCGAGCACCTGCCGCGCGCCGGGTTCCAGCAGGTCTCGGGGGAGCACGGGCCCCCGCCGGTCGGGCGCGAGCTCTCCCATGTCACCGACCAGCTCGACGACTTCGGCGGCGTCGGACACGAGCACCGCGTCGCTGCGCAGCAGTTCGTGCACTCCTGCCGACAGGGCCGAGGTCGCGGGGCCCGGCACCCCCATCGCGAACCGGCCCAACCGCTGCGCCGCCCGCGCCGTGACCAGGGCGCCGCTGCGGTAGGCAGCCTCCACCACCACGGTCCCCCTGGTGAGAGCTGCGATGACGCGGTTGCGCAGGATGAAGCGGCTCGGCGTCGGATGCGCCCCCGGCGGCAACTCCCCCACCACCAGCCCCTGTTCCGCGATCCGGCTGATCAACTGCGCATGCCCCCTGGGGTAGGGCCGGTCCACCCCGCAGGCCAGCACGGCGACCGTCGCCCCGCCGGCCCCGAGCGCGCCCCGGTGCGCGGCACCGTCCACGCCGTACGCGCCGCCGGACACCACCACCCATCCGCGTTCGGCCAGCCCGGCCCCCAGTGCGGCCGCCATATGGGCCCCGTACTCCGTGCAGGCTCGCGCCCCGACGACGGCCACCGACCGCAGCGCCCACATCCGCACATGCGCCCTGCCCCGCACCCAGAGCCCCACGGGCCGCCCGTCCCCGAGGTCGTCGAGCGGGCCGGGCCACTCGGCGTCCCCGGGCACGAGGAACCGGACTCCGCACTCCCGCGCGGTGGCCAGGTCCCCCTCGGGGTCGGCGCGGCCGGCGCGGCCGCACAGTCCCGCCCACCGCTTCTCCGAGGCGTCCGGCAGCGGTCGTCGGCCGGACGAGATCCTGCGGGCCACCTCACCCGCGCCGAACTCCCGCAGCCACCGCCCACCGAGTTCGTCCCCGGGTTCGAGGACACGGGCCAGGAAGGCCCGGTCCCGCCGCTCGGCGTCCGACGCGTCGGCGCTCATGACTCCCCCGTCCACGAGACCCGGTGCACGGCCCTCATGCCAGCGCTCCGATCGTCATCGGCACGCCGCGCGGGACTCCGGTGCGCAGTTGCAGGGCCAGGTTGACGTCCGTCGCGTCCGGGCGGTCGTGGCCGACGAGGTCGGCGACGGTCCAGGCGACACGGAGCACACGGTCCAGGCCCCGAGCGGTCAGCACCCCCCGCTCCAGGCAGCGCTCGGCCTCGTCCATGGCGCCCGGCATCGCGTGCCACCGGCTGCGCAGTTCGCGCCCCGGTACCTCGCTGTTCGTGCCCCAGGGCGTCCCGAGCAGACGTGCGGCCGTCCGTTCCCTGGCCCTGCGCACGCGATCGGCCACGGTCGCCGTCGACTCGCCCCGGGCCCCGCGCCGGGACAGTTCGGACCGGGTGACCCGGTCGATCTCGACCCGCAGGTCGACCCGGTCCAGCAGCGGACCGGAGAGCCGTGCCTGGTAGCGGCGGACCGCGGCGGGCGGACACTCGCACAGGTCGTCCGTCCGCGAGAAGCGACCGCAGGGACAGGGGTTGGCGGCCAGCACCATCAGGAACTTCGCCGGGAAGCGGACCACTCCGGCACTGCGCGCGATCACCACGTGCCCCGCCTCCAGGGGCTGGCGCAGGGCGTCCAGGGCCTGGCTGCCAAACTCGGGGGTCTCGTCGAGGAAGAGGACCCCGCGGTGCGCCAGGGAGACCGCACCCGGCCGGGCGACGCCCTGACCGCCGCCCATGAGGGCCTGCATCGTGGCCGAGTGGTGCGGGGCGCAGTAGGGTGCCACGTCCACCAGCGGCTTCCCCACGGGCAGCAGACCGGCGATCGAGTGGACGGCCGTGACCTCCAGCGACTCCGCCCTGGTCAGCGCGGGAAGGATCGCCGGCAGGCGCTCGGCGAGCATCGTCTTGCCCGCGCCCGGCGGGCCCTCCAGGAAGAGATGGTGCCCGCCCGCAGCGGCCACCTCCACGGCGGTCCGCGCGGCGAGCTGGCCGACGACGTCGGCGAGGTCGTGGCCCAGGTCCTGCTGCGCCGCTCCCGTCGTGTGCATCCCGGTGGCGGCCCCCGCGCCGGGCAGCCGGAGGCCCGCCAGGAGGGGGTCCGGCCGGCCCTCGTCGGGTTCCTCGTCCGGCACCGGTTCGTCCGCCAGCACGGCGATCAGCTGCCGCAGGGTGCGCACGCCCAGGACCGAGACGCCGGGCACGAGCGAGGCTTCCGGGGCGGCGCACTCCGGTACCACCACCTGCTCGTATCCGGCCTGGGCGGCGGCCAGCACGGCGGGCAGGATGCCCCGGACCGGCCGGACCCGGCCGTCGAGTCCCAGTTCTCCGATCATCACGATGTCGGAGAGCACCTTCGGGTCGATCCGCTCGGAGGCGCCGAGGACCGCACAGGCGACGGCCAGGTCGAACCCGCTGCCGGCCTTCGGGACCGAGGCGGGGCTGAGTCCCACCGTCAGCTTCTTCTGCGGCCACTCGGCACCCGAGTTGACCACCGCGGCCCTGACCCGGTCCCTGCTCTCCGTGAGGCTCTTGTCCGGCAGCCCCACCAGGGTGAAGGCTGCCACGCCCGGTTCCAGGTCGGCCTGCACCTCGACGACGACGCCCTCGACCCCCACAAGGGCCACGGAGCATGTGCGGGCGAATCCCATCAGGCCACCCCCCGCACGTGGTCCACGACGGCGGCACCGCGGTCGGGGAGGACGACACCGACGACGTCGATGCGGACGCCGCCCGGTGGGCTCCCTCCGTGTTCCTGGAGCCAGCGTTCGGCAAGGCCGCGCAGCCGCCGCGCCTTGGTGGCCGTGACGGCCGCCATCGGATGTTCGAAGGAGCCCGCCCTGCGGGTCTTCACCTCACAGACGACCAGCGCGTCCCCGTCGCGGGCCACGATGTCGATCTCACCGGTCCTGCCGCAGCGCCAGTTGCGCTCCAGGACCGTCATCCCGGCCTCGGCCAGCCGCCGCGCGGCCAGCTCCTCGCCGTACCTGCCGAGTGCACCTCGTGCCCTGTTCATGTCGGCACCACCTCCGGCGCCAACAGTGAGGGCAGCTCAGCCCGCTAGTTGATCTTGGTGGACAGGCGGCCGATTGTGGATAACTCCGTCACCCACACGATTGACACCCCCGGCCCCCGTCGCCCTTCACATCGCGCCGCGCGCACCCGTCAGCTGAGCACTCAGCTGCCCGGCAGCTCCAGATCGCTCTTGTTCAGCTCCTCGATGTTCACGTCCTTGAACGTGAGCACGCGCACCTGCTTCACGAACCGGGCCGGCCGGTACATGTCCCACACCCAGGCGTCCGCCATCGACACCTCGAAGAACACCTCACCCTGGACCGAGTGCACCTGCATCTCGTAGTCGTTGGTCAGGTAGAAACGCCGCTCGGTCTCGATCACGTATTTGAACAGACCGACGACATCGCGGTACTCCCGGTAGAGCTTCAGCTCCATCTCGGTCTCGTACTTCTCGAGGTCCTCGGCGCTCATGGCATGTTCCCCTTCAGCCGTGCGATCCCACCATTGTGCGCCAGTCCCGCGAGCCCCTAGACGATTTCGGTGTCGAGGACCACGGGTCTGGCCGGGGGACCCTCGTCGAGCAGTGTGCGAAGCAGTTCGGCGAGTCTGGTCGGGTACACCGTCTCATGCGCCCGGGCCAGTTCCCCGCACGTCCACCAGCGCGCTCCCGCGACACTGCGTCGTTCCAGCTCCGTGAGGCCCGCGTCGAGGGGCACCACGGGGCGGGTATCGGTGGTCCTGGCCAGGTAGTACCACTCGTCCTGGTCCCAGCGCCGTCCGGCGAAGGGGAAGGAGCACCGGCGCCGCCAGAGCACGGGTCCCAGCTCCACGTCCGTGATCCCGGTCTCCTCCACGAGTTCCCGCAGGGCGGCCTCCTCGCGGGTCTCCGTGCCCTCCACGCCGCCGCCGGGCGTGAACCACCAGTCGTCGGCCGGATCGTCCGGCTCGTGCCCGTGCAGCAGCAGGATGCGCTCGGCGGGGTCCAGCAGGATCACCCGGGCCACCCGGCGCAGCCCGCCCTCGTAGGTGTCCTCAGCCGACAACGGCCGGCTCCGACTGCGCCCCGCGGCGGCGGCCGCCGAGCCGCTTGGCGATGGGCCCGTAGGCCCCGCCGCCCAGGACCAGCACCATGCCCACCACCAGCGCGGCGGTGATCAGCCGCAGGGGGCCGGGAGACGAGAGCGCGCCGAGCTTCTCGAAGCCCGTGGGGCGGGCCAGCATGCCGTCCATGGGCCACACGACGGCGTCCACGCGCGCGTCCACATGAGTGCGCGGCACAGTGCCGTTGCCGGCCTCCGTGAGGTGGGCGGTGGAGTCCAGCGAGCCGCTGCGCTCGTCGCCGAGGAGGAACAGCCGGCCCTTGGGAACGGTGATCTCGGGGATGCCGGTCAGCTCGGCGTCCTCGCCCGGAGGCAGATAGCCCTCGTCGATCTTCTTGCCGTTGACGGTCAGCCTGCCCTCGGTGCAGCAGGCGACCGTGTCCCCGCCGACCGCGACGACCCGCTTTACCATGGGGGTGTTGCCCCAGGTCTCCTGCCGGAAGACGACCACGTCACCGCGCTTGATCTCGGCACCGTCGACCCGCTCGGCGAGGATCCGGTCCCCGGAGGTGATGGTGGGGGACATGGAGTCGGTGGGCACGGTGTAGGGCGCGTAGAGGATCGCTCCCCAGACGAAGCCGCCCATGAAGAGCACACAGCCGAGGGCCACGGCCAGTCCCGACAGCTTGCTGCCGAGCCGTCCGTGGCCCTCGTCCGTACGATGTGCCGTCCCGCTCATCCCAGTGCTCCCAGGTCGGAGAATCGACCGTCCGGGCCCCTCGCGGGCCGTGGAAGATCGGCGATCTGGGACGGCACCCTACCCGGCGGTACCCCTGCCGGTAACCCTCGGGCTTTCGGCGGCCAGCAGGCGGCGCCGGCGCCACAGCACCAGCGGCACCGCGCCCGCGAGGCCGAGCGCGCCGGGAGCGGCGGCGCTCAGGTTCTGGTCGAAGGTGTCGGGGATCGGCAGCGTGGACCAGCGGGTGGGCGGCCAGGCGACCACGATGGCGCGACCCACGACCTGGCTCACGGGGACCATGCCCTTGTTGCTGTCGTTCTGGTGGTAACGGGAGTCCAGCGAGTTCTGCCGGTGGTCACCCATGACCCAGATTTTGCCCTCGGGTACCTTCACCTTGAACTGGCCGCCGGTGTCGTCGACGGTGCACGGGGTGTTGCCCGGGTACACGTACGGCTCGTTGAGCGCCTTGCCGTTGACCTTGAGCGGGCCCGTGCCGTTGCACTCGATCGTGTCGCCGGCGACGCCGATGACCCGCTTGATGAGGTCCTTCTCCTCGGCGGACGGCATCAGGCCGATCCAGCCGAGGACGCGCTGCACGGCGTTGGGCTCCAGGGTGGGCTCGCCCTTCAGCCAGCCGTCCGGGTCGTGGAAGACGACGACCTCGCCCCGCTCGGGCTCGGAGCCGAACCACGGGGTGAGCTTGTCGACCAGGACCCGGTCGCCCTCCTGCAGCGTGTTCTGCATCGAGTCGGACGGGATGGAGAACGCCTGCACCAGGAAGGTCTTGATCAGCAGGGCGAGCACCAGGGCGATGCCGACCAGGATGGGCAGTTCCTTCCAGAAGGAACGCTGCTTCTTCCTGGGCCTCGTCTGCTGGTCCCCGTCGTCGGCCGAGGTGCGGGCGTCCTCGCCGCCGTCCGCCGCGCCCGGGGAGTCATTCCCGGAGTCGGCGGAACCCTCGGAATTCACGGTGCCCTCCACGTTCTCCGCGGCCGGGGAAGCCGCCTCGTCGGATCGCTCCGGCCGATCTTCGGAACCACCGTGTCCGGACCGTGCGCCGACCGCCAAATCCCCCACATCCACTCCTCACTCCGTACCGCCGCCCGCGCCACAGCCGGTGCAGGCCCACCACTCCCATAACGAGCGGGAGTTCCGCAGGGGTCGGGAGAGGGATCGATCCGTTTCGATCCGCGGACGCCACCCTATGCGAAGCGCCGAGGGCGGTGGTCGATGCGCCCGGCACGGCCGAGAACGTGTCCGGCTCCTCCAACTGGCCCCAGTGGCCCACCGGCCAGGCGATGACCACGGCACGGCCCACGACGGCGTCCTGGGGGACCGTACCGCCGAACTGGGCCGTTTTCGAATTGTCGTTCTGATGGGCGCGCGAGTCCGCGGAGTTCTCCCGGTGGTCTCCCATCACCCACAGGCGGCCCTGGGGCACGGTGACCTGGAACTGCTGCGTCGAGGGCTGGTTGCCGGGGTGGATGTACGCCGTCTCGTCCAGCGGCATGCCGTTGACGGTGACGCGCCCCTGGGTGTCGCAGCACTTGACGGTGTCGCCGCCGACCGCGACGACCCGCTTGATCAGGTCCTGCTCGTCGTCGGACGGAAGGAGGCCGATGAACTGCAGGCCCTCCTTTATCTGTTTGATGACGACGGGGTCCTCGCCGGCGGCCGTCGTCTGCTCGCCCTCCAGCCAGCCGCCGGGGTCCTTGAAGACGACGACGTCTCCGCGGGTGGGCTCGGAGCCGAACCAGGGCGTGAGCTTGTCGACCAGGACGCGGTCGCCGATCTGGATCGTCTGCTCCATGGACCCGGACGGGATCACGAACGCCTGGACGAGGAAAGTCTTGAGGACCAGGGCTATGAGGACGGCGACTCCGACGAGGAGCGGGATCTCCTTGGCGGCGGAACGGCGCCTGCGCCGCTTGATCTTGCGGGCGAGCCTGCGCCGCTCGACCCGGCTCGGCCGGGCGGCCCCGCCGGACCGCCGCAGGCCGGTGGGCAGCAGGTTCTCGGCGGGGGTGCTGGGAGCGGCACCGCGCGGCCTGCCGCGGTTACCCATGCGCACCGCCGGCGGCCGGGACCCGGGCGTAGGCGTCCGGACGGTGCAGACGCGCCCAGTGGCCCGCGGGCCAGGCGATCCAGTCGGCCCTGCCGATCACGGAGTCGAGGGGGACCATGCCGCCGCCGGGCGCCCCCAGCCGGTCGCGGGAATCACTGGAGTCACTGCGGTGGTCGCCGAGGAGGAACAGTCTGCCCTCGGGGACGACCACGTCGAAGGGCACATTCGACGGACTGTCGCCCGGGTACAGAAACGACGACTCGTCGACCCACCGGCCGTTCACCTCAAGCCTCCCCTCCTGGTCGCAGCAGACCACCCGGTCTCCCCCCACGCCGACAACGCGCTTGACGTAGTCGGCGTTCCCGAAATAGCCGGTGCCGTCGAACACGACGACGTCACCGCGCTGCGGATCAGATCCGAAACGGTACGCCAACTTATTTACGAGAACGCGGTCCCCGATCCTCAATGAGTCGGCCATGGAGCTGCTGGGAATCTGGAACGGCTGCATCACGAAGTTGCTGAACAGCACCAGAAAAAGCAGGCAGATCAGCACGGTCAGGGTGTATCCACCACCGGGTACCCACGCGGTGGCCCGGTCCACCCACGCGAAACGCGACCGCTCCGCACGCCCTCCTGTGCCGGAGATCTCCTGGGAGACCTCGTCGCCGGAAGGGCGAGGGGAACGGTCGCGCTCCATGTGCTGCCGTGCTTCGGTGTCCATCGGGGCCAGATCGTATCCGGCCCCGCTGTGACGACCTTGTGTGACTCGTGCGCGCGATCAGTTGTCGCGCTTCTCCTTGATCTTCGCGGCCTTGCCGCGCAGCTCGCGCAGGTAGTACAGCTTCGCGCGACGCACGTCACCGCGGGTGACGAGCTCGATCTTCTCGACGATCGGGGTGTGCACCGGGAAGGTGCGCTCGACGCCGACGGAGAACGAGACCTTGCGGACCGTGAAGGTCTCACGGACACCGGCGCCCTGGCGACGGATCACCACGCCCTTGAACTGCTGCACACGGGAGCGGTTGCCCTCGATGACGCGCACGTGGACGTTGACGGTGTCACCCGGGCGGAAGGCCGGGATGTCGCTGCGCAGCGACGCGGAGTCGACGGAGTCGAGCAGGTGAGACATTTCGTCTGCTTTCTTCGCCCATGCCACAGGTCATAGGCGGGAGCTAGGTTTTCGTGAGGATGCTGTCCGTGTCGGGGCGGGCGTCGTGTCCCCCTGCGGCAGGGGCGCGCGCCGGACGACGCACAACAGGGGCCTATTGTTCCACGTCGTCGGGCCGCCGCCAAAATCGGCCGTACGGCTCCCCCGCCGGGTCCGGCGCCCAGCCCAGGATGGAGAGCATCTCGCGGTCCTTCTTGTCGAAGGCCTTGGGGTCACAACGCTCGATCAGGTCGGGCCGGTTGGCCGCCGTGCGCTTCAGTGCCTCGTCGCGCCGCCAGCGCGCGATCTTGCCGTGGTGACCGCTGAGCAGCACCTCGGGGATGTCGCGGCCGCGCCACTCGGGGGGCTTGGTGTAGACCGGCCCCTCCAGCAGGTTGGCCATGGCGCCGGGCGCGAAGGAGTCGTCCCGGTGGGACTCGGCGTTGCCGAGGACGCCGGGCAGCAGCCGCGCCACGGCCTCGGTGACGACAAGCACGGCCGCTTCGCCGCCGGCGAGCACGTAGTCGCCGATGGACACCTCGTACACGGGCATCCGGGTCGCGTACTCGTCGATCACGCGCCGGTCGATGCCCTCGTAGCGCGCCGGCGTGAAGACCAGCCAGGGGCGCTCGGAGAGTTCGACGGCGAGCGTCTGGTCGAACGGGCGTCCGCTGGGGGTGGGGACGACAAGCGCGGGCTGACGGGCCCCGGCCTCGTAGCCGTCGGCGAGGACCGCATCCAGCGCCTCGCCCCAGGGGTCGGTCTTCATGACCATGCCGGGCCCGCCGCCGTAGGGGGTGTCGTCGACCGTGTTGTGCCGGTCGTACGTCCATTCCCGCAGGTCGTGGATGTGCACATCGAGCTGTCCGCGCGCGCGTGCCTTGCCGACGAGGGAGACGTTCAGCGGTTCGAGGTACCCGGGGAAGATCGTGACGACGTCGAGACGCATCAGACCTCGTCCCCGGCCGGTCCGGCGGAGTCCGTGGTGGACTCCTCGGCGGCGTCCCGGGCCGACGCGATCTCGGCACGGTCGTCGATCAGTCCCGGCGGCGGGTCGATGACCGCCCGCTGTTCGGTCAGGTCGATCTCGGTGACGATGCTCTCCACGAAGGGGATCATGACCTCGCTGCCGTCCGGCCGCTCGACGATGAAGAGGTCCTGGGAGGGCAGGTGCGAGATCTCCGTGATCCGGCCGACCTCGAGCCCGTCCCGGGTGACCACGTCCAGGTCCATCAGCTGGTGGTCGTAGTACTCGTCCTCTTCCTCGGGCAGCTCCTCCGGGTCCACCTCCGCGATCAGCAGGGTGTTGCGGAGGGCCTCGGCACCGTTGCGGTCGCGGACGCCCTCGAAGCGCAGGAGCAGCCGGCCGCTGTGGACCCGGCCGGTCTCGATGGTGAGCGGGCCCGTCGAGGCGGGGTCCGTGAGCAGGACGGCGCCGGGGCCGAGCCGGAGTTCCGGCTCGTCGGTGCGGACCTCGACGGTGACCTCGCCCTTGATGCCGTGGGCGCGGCCGATCCGTGCGACTACGAGCTGCACTGTGCTTGATCTCCTGTCATACGACTACGGGCCGGGGACGGCCCAGTGGCCTTCCCCGGCCCGAGCCGGTGCTGCGAATGACGTCAGCGGACGTGATCCACGTCGACCAGGTCGACACGGACACCGCGGCCGCCGATGGCACCCACGACGGTACGCAGGGCGCGGGCGGTACGGCCGTTACGGCCGATCACCTTGCCGAGGTCGTCGGGATGGACCCGGACCTCGAGTACGCGCCCGCGGCGCAGGTCGCGGGAAGCGACCTGCACGTCGTCGGGGTAGTCGACGATGCCCTTGACGAGGTGCTCGAGAGCCTCCTCGAGCATGCTCAGGCCTCGGTCGACTCGGACTCGGCCGCGGCCTCGTCCTTCTTGTCGGCCTTCTTCTTCTGGGTGATCGCCTCACCCTTGCCCTCGTCGTCGCCGCCCAGGGCCTCGAACGACGGGCGCGAGGACTTCGGCTGAGCCACGAGGAGCGGCGCCGGAGCGGGCTCGCCCTTGAACTTCTGCCAGTCGCCGGTCTTCTTGAGGATGGCGAGCACGGGCTCGGTCGGCTGCGCGCCGACGCTCAGCCAGTACGCGACGCGGTCCTCGTCGACCTCCATGACCGACGGGTTGTACGTCGGGTGGTACTTGCCGATCTCCTCGATCGCACGGCCGTCACGGCGGGTGCGGGAGTCGGCGACGACGATGCGGTAGTGAGGCGAACGGATCTTGCCCAGACGCTTCAGCTTGATCTTGACTGCCACGGGAGTGGGTTCTCCTGGATTTGACGTGAATTGGGCACGGCGAGAGAGCCGCGTGGGGTTGCGGTACCCGAGTGCCCGATGGACGCGTCAGCCGGAGGAGAGAGGGGTCCTGTGCGACTGTCGAGTACAGCTAGCCATTGTGCCACACGCTGTGGCTCGCCTCCGACCCGGCCTGCGTGAACCCATGCCGAGGCGGCACCCGGCGCCGGGGGCTTTCGCCCACCGGTGCTCACCGAGTGCCGCCTCCGCCCGCCGTTCCCCGTCGCCCCGGCGGCACGACTGCCCTCGGCGAGGACGAACCCGTCGACCACGAACCGGTTACGGCTGCCACGAGCAGCCGTCCGTGCCGGCTCGCCGTCTTCTCGGCTCGCCCTCGTCTCACGCGGCGCCCATGACCTCCGGGATCCGGAAGGGCTTGCCGCAGCCGCCGCAGACGATGGGAGCCTGGGCGAGGACGGACGGGACGACCCGGACGTTGCGGCCGCAGTCGCAGACGGCCTTGACGCGGACGCCGCCGCCGGAGGAGCCGTGACGGGCCGCCGGGCCCCGGAAGCTGCGGGCCGTGTCCGCGGAGGTCGCCGCGGTGTGCGCCTTGAGAGCGCGCTGCAGTCTCTCGATGGTCGGCCGGTAGCGACGCTTGGCCTCGGGATTGAGCGTGACCAGCGAGAAACCGCTGCTGGGGTGAGGTTCCTCCGGGTGATCGAGGCCGAGTTCCTCGGCGATCGCGAGGAATCTGCGGTTGTGGTACCGGCCGGCCCGGGAGGTGTCGCGGACTCCGCGGGCGGCGGCGATGCCATGGACTGCCTCATGGAGCAGTCGCTCGAAGGAGAGTTCGTGCCCGCAGGCGGACGACGACTCCCCGATCAGGGACTCGGGAGCGGCAAGATCCGGCAGTTCGGGGTGGTGCCGTTGGATGTCGGCCCACGCCTGTGCCAGCTCTGCGGCGAGAACGGGTGGTGTCTGTGTCGTGCTCACGTAATGAGAACGAGCCTGAGTGCCCGTGTGTTCCGATTCCGGGCCATCCCAAATAATTTGCACGTACCCGTCAGTTGCCACTAGTGCGTCCTGACGAGGGCGGGTGCGCTGATCTGCGGAGAAGCCTCGCAGCCCGCCACAAGGCGGTACGTAGTAACACGTACGCCCCGGCGCGTAGACAAGGTCCGCGCGCCGGGGCAACTGTGATCCTCGGATGCGCAAGGGACCTTTCGGTCGCGCTCCCGGCGGAACGGGGTGCTCTAGTAAGCGCGCGCCACGACCGCGACGTTACCGGGTGCGTCGTAGGAGTCGGGCACCGACCCGTCCTCGCCGACCAGACACCGTACGGTCACCGCGTGCTCTCCGAGCCGGGCCTCGCCCTCCTCCCCCAGCGTCGACCAGGGGATACGCGCCCAGCCGCCGGCCGCGGCGGCCTCGATCGCCTCCTCGGCCGTCGACACCTCGCTCGTCCGGGACTCACGGCGCTCGCGGGACTGCCTCAGCAGGAGCGCCTGGTCCTCCTCCAGCAGCGCGGGCAGCCGGGCCACGAGCGCGTCGAACGCGACGGGTTCCTTGCCGCCGGAGATGCGCCGGACCAGCATCGCGGTGCCGTTCTCCAGGTCACGGGGGCCGACCTCGACACGTACCGGGACGCCCTTGAGTTCCCAGTCGACGGCCCGGCGGCCGAACGGGACGTCCGTGCGGTCGTCCACCCGGACCCGGACGCCCGCGGCCTTCAGCCGGTCGCCCAGTTCGCGGACCTTGGCCAGAACCGCCTCGTCATCCTTGATCGCGAGCACGACCACCTGGGTCTGGGCCAGCCGGGGCGGGACCCTCAGCCCGTGGTCGTCGCCGTGCATCATCACCAGGGCCCCGATCATGCGGGTGGTGGAGCCCCAGGAGGTCTGCCAGACGAGTTCCTGGCTGCCGTCCTTCGACAGGTACCGGGTGTTGAAGGCCCTCGCGAAGTTCTGCCCCAGTTCGTGGCTGGTGGCCATCTGGAGGGCCTTGCCGTCGCCCATCATGCCTTCGAGGGTGAGCGTGTTGAGGGCGCCCGCGAAGCGCTCCTTCACGGTCTTGCGGCCGGGGACGACGTCCATCGCGAGGACGTTCACCATGAAGTCCTCGTAGACCTGCCGGTGGATGTGCGCGGCGAAGTCGCGCGCCTCGTCGTAGGTGGCATGCGCCGTGTGGCCCTCCTGCCACAGGAACTCGGAGGTGCGCAGGAACAGCCGGGGGCGCAGTTCCCAGCGGACCACGTTCGCCCACTGGTTGATCAGCAGCGGCAGATCGCGGTAGCTCTGCACCCACTTCGAGAAGGAGGCGTTGATGATCATCTCGGAGGTGGGGCGGACGACGGCGGGCTCCTCCAGATCCTTGCCGCCACCGTGCGTCACCACGGCCAGCTCGGGCGCGAAGCCCTCGACGTGCTCGGCCTCGCGCGCCAGGTAGGACTGCGGGATCAGGAGGGGGAAGTACGCGTTCTGCGTGCCCGTCTCCTTGATCCGGGCGTCCATCTCCTGCTGCATCCGCTCCCACAGCCCGTACCCGTACGGTCGGATCACCATGGTGCCGCGCACCGGGCCGTTGTCGGCCAGCTCGGCCTTGCTGATCACGTCCTGGTACCAGCGGGGGAAGTCGTCCGCCCGGGGGGTGAGTACGGGTGCCTTTGCCATGGCGCGATAGTACGGGGGCATATTGCGGCGATGTGAATTCTTTTCTCCGGGCGTGACAGTCCGCAAAACCGATGTCCGAGACCCCTGGACGACGCGCCGGACGCGGAGTTACCTGGCATACGGGGCTGTGCCGGCGCGCACCGCCACGGGGGCCAGGAAATCCGGCAACGGCAACTCACGGCGGATTGGGGCGCTTTCGATATGACACCTACGCTCGTGCGGCAGCAACTGCCTCGCGCGGGGGCCTTATCCCGCGTGGACCGGTGTGCACGCGCGCGTGACTGGGCCGAGATCCAGGAACGGATGCTGGTACCGCTGTACGAGGCCGTCCACCGGCGGCTCGACGTCGGCACCGGCACGCGACTGCTCGGGCTCGGCTGCGGCTCGGGGCTCGCGCTGCTGATGGCGGCCTCGCGGGGCGCCACGGTCACCGGCGTGGACCCCGGGGAGCGCGAGAGGACGGCACTCGCGCGGGAGCGGCTGCGGCCGGAGGCGTGGGGCACGCCCACACGCGCCCGCGCCCGTATCGTCGAAGGGGCTCCCGCGGAGGCGCGCGCCCCCGGCGACCCGCTGTACAACCTGGTGACCGCCTTCGAGCCGATCGGCTGTCTGGACGGGGACTCCGAGGGCCTCGGCGACCTGCTCGCCGCGGCGACCCCGCTCGCGGAACGCGGCGCCCCCGTGGTCCTCGTCGGCTGGGGCCCGCCCGAGCGCTGCGCCACGTCCGCCGTGCTCCGCGTGGCCGCGAAGCTGGCCGATCCCCTGCGCGGAGCGGGCAGCTGGCGCCCGTCGCTGAGGGACGACCTGGAGGACGTGGCCCAGAGCGCCGGGCTCCGGCCGGACGGCTCCGGCCGCGTGGCCTGCCCCTTCGGGTACGCCAACGTGGACAACGCGGTCCGGGGGCTGCTGTCGACCGGACTGTTCGACGCGGCGATCCGGGCGACCGACCAGGTGCAGGTGGACAAGGAACTCACCGAGGCCCTGCACCCGCACCGCCGCCGGGACGGCACGGTGTGGATGCCGAACGTGTTCCGCTACCTGATCGCACGGACACCCTGAGCCGGGGGGGGGAAGACCTGGGAAGGTCTTCGGGCCATCCACCGGCATGGGTGTGAAGGGTGTGAAGAAAGCGGGTCGGTAGCGCATCGGCCTTGGCCAAGTGCCGCACCGCACCCATAGCCTGACGCATCGTCCAGGGGAACAACACATCCGCGTACGGGGGTTGCCACCGAGAAGCACCGCGAGCGACACCACACCACGCCGTTCACGCACGGCATCCGGCGCCGCGCGCCCGGCCACACCCCCCGGCCGGCACGCGGCGTCCGCCATGCGGTGGGTCAGCCCATGAACTTCTTGAACTCGTCCGGCAGCTCGAAGTCCTGAGGAGCCTGCTGGCCCGGCAGCCCGAGGGCACCGCCCTGCGCGGCGGCGGCCCGGCGGGCGGCCTCCTCCTGCTCCTGCTGCTTGCGCTTCATCGGGTTGCCGGAGCGCTGCTTGCCCTTGGCCTGCCTGGGCTGCTTCTTGGTCCGGCCGGGGCCGCCACCCATGCCCGGCATGCCCGGCATCCCGGGCATGCCGCCGCCCTGGGCCATGCGGGACATCATCTTGCGGGCCTCGAAGAACCGCTCCACGAGGTTCTTCACCGCGCTGACCTCGACGCCGGAACCCTTGGCGATACGGGCGCGACGCGAGCCGTTGATGATCGTCGGCTCCTGGCGCTCGGCCGGGGTCATCGACTTGATGATCGCCGCCGTGCGGTCGACGTCCCGCTCGTCGATGTTGTTGATCTGGTCCTTGATCTGGCCCATGCCGGGCAGCATGCCGAGCAGCTTGCTGATGCTGCCCATCTTCCTGACCTGCTCCATCTGGGCCAGGAAGTCGTCGAGCGTGAAGTCCTGCCCCTTCTTGGACGCCAGCTTGGAGGCCATCTTGGCGGCCTCTTCCTGGCTGAAGGTCTTCTCCGCCTGCTCGATCAGGGTGAGCAGGTCACCCATGTCGAGGATGCGGGAGGCCATCCGGTCGGGGTGGAACGCGTCGAACTCGTCGAGCTTCTCGCCGTTCGACGCGAACATGATCGGCTTGCCGGTGACCGAGGCGATCGACAGGGCGGCACCACCGCGGGCGTCACCGTCGAGCTTGGAGAGGACCACGCCGTCGAAGCCGACGCCGTCCCGGAACGCCTCCGCCGTGTTGACGGCGTCCTGACCGATCATCGCGTCGACGACGAAGAGGATCTCGTCCGGGGAGACCGCGTCGCGGATGTCGGCGGCCTGCTGCATCATCTCCTGGTCGATGCCCAGGCGGCCCGCGGTGTCGACGACCACGATGTCGTGGACCTTCGACTTCGCGAACTCGATGGAGTCCTTGGCGACCTTGACCGGGTCGCCCACGCCGTTGCCCGGCTCGGGGGCGTAGACCGCCACACCGGCGCGCTCGGCGACGACACTGAGCTGGTTCACCGCGTTCGGGCGCTGGAGGTCGCAGGCGACGAGCAGCGGCGAGTGGCCCTGCTCCTTCAGCCAGTGGCCCAGCTTGCCCGCGAGGGTCGTCTTACCGGCACCCTGCAGACCCGCGAGCATGATCACGGTCGGCGGGTTCTTGGCGAACCGCAGACGGCGGGTCTCGCCGCCGAGGATCCCGACCAGTTCCTCGTTGACGATCTTGAGGACCTGCTGGGCCGGGTTGAGCGCCTTGGAGACGTCGGAACCGAGTGCCCTCTCCTTGACGTTCTTGATGAACGCCCGGACGACGGGCAGGGCGACGTCCGCTTCGAGGAGCGCGATACGGATTTCGCGGGCCGTGGCGTCGATGTCCGCCTCGGACAACCTGCCCTTGCCGCGGAGGTTTTTGAAAGTCGCGCTGAGGCGGTCGGAGAGGGTATCGAACACGGTGGCGTCGGTCCTCGGAGTCGGGGGCGGGTGGGCTGCCCTCCAGGGTATCCGGCCGGGTGTGGTCGGGTCTCCACCCCTGTGGACAGTCGTGGACGGTCGGGCGCGGCGGCCCGGCACGGGTACGGGGCCGCGGGGGCCCCGTACCCGCCGCTCTCAGCCGCGCAGCGTCTCCTCCAGTTTGCGGGCCACCGAAGCCGCCTCGTCTCCCGGCAGCGGCGCCCCGTCCGTCCCGGTCACGTAGAAGGCGTCCACGGCGTTGGCGCCCAGCGTGCTGACGTGCGCGCTGCGCACCCGCAGGTGCGCGTCCTCCAGGGCGCGCCCGATCCGGTGCAGCAGCCCCGGCGCGTCCTGGGCGCGGACCTCGATGACCGTGGCGTGCCGGGAGGCCGCCGCGGCCACCGTGACGCGCGGCGGCGGTGCCACCACGCCCCGCCGCCGGGGGTAGGCCGCGTCCCGCTCGGCGAGCCGCCCGGCGATGTCCAGCGACCCGTCCAGGGCGCGCACGAGGTCCGCGCGGAGCCGGGCGGCCTGGGGCAGGGAGCCGTACTCGGCGGCCACCCGCCAGTTCAGCAGCAGCACCGAGCCCTCGACACCGTCGGGCAGGCCGAAGGTCCCGAGTTCGGCCGTGCGCACGGTCAGCCGGTGCATGGCGAGCACGCCGGCGACCGCGGGCAGGACGCCCGCCTGGTCGGGGACGGCGATGAGGAGCTCCACACCGAGCGGCTCGGGGTCGGCCTTCTCGTCCTTGTCGCCGGCGGGGGCCTCCGTCTGCGCGCGCAGCGACAGCACCGGCCCGCCGGTGCGGAACGCCTCGATGGCGAGCCGCTCCTGCTCGGCGCTGGTCTCGCCGGGCTCCGGCTCCTGCGGGGCGTCCCCGGCGAACAACGCGTCGACCCGCTGCACCAGCTCGGACACGAGCGAGGCTCGCCACGACGACCAGGCGGCGGGCCCGGTGGCCAGCGCGTCCGACTCGGTCAGCGCGTGCAGCAGTTCGAGCGTGCCGGGCGATCCGACGGCGTCGGCCACGGACCGGACGGTGGCCGGATCCTCCAGGTCGCGCCGGGTGGCGGTGTCGACGAGCAGCAGATGGTGGCGGACGAGGGTGGCGAGCACCGCCACGTCCTCCCGGTCGAAACCGATCCTGGCCGCCACGTCCTTGGCGATGATCTCGCCGGCGACGGAGTGGTCGCCGGGCCAGCCCTTGCCGATGTCGTGCAGCAGCGCGGCGACCAGCAGGAGGTCGGGCCGGTGGACCCGGCGGGTCATCTCGGACGCCTGGACCGCGGTCTCGATGAGGTGCCGGTCGACGGTCCAGATGTGCACGGCGTTGCGCTGCGGCCGGCAGCGCACCCGCTCCCAGTCGGGCAGCAGGTGCGTGATGAGGCCCTCGGCCTCCAGCGCCTCCCAGACGTCGACGGTCGAGCGCCCGGAGCCCAGCAGCGTGACGAGTTGTTCGCGTGCCTCGGCGGGCCAGGGCGTCGGCAGCGGCTTGGCGGCGGCCGCCAGGCGTCGTACGGCGTGCAGGGAGAGGGGCAGTCCGGCCTGCGCGGCCGCGGCGGCCGCGCGCAGCGGCAGTACGGGGTCCCGGTCGGGCTTGGCGGCCCGGGCGAGGACGACCTCGCCGTCCTGCTCGACGACGCCCTCGGCCAGCGGCGACCGCTCGGGGGCGGGCTTGCCGCCGCCCAGCATGGCGCGCAGCCGGGGCCGCACGGCGCGCGACCGCAGCACGCGCCCCACTTCACGCCAGGTCACATCACTGGCGTACGAGATCACACGGGCGGCCTCGTACACCTGGCGCAGCAGGGTGTCGGCGTCCAGCAGTCCCAGCTCGGCGGCGACCTGGTCCTGCTCCTGGAGCGCGAGCCGGTCGGTCGCGCGCCCGGTGGTGAGGTGCAGCGCGTCCCGCACGTCGAGGAGGCGGCGCCGGGCGTCCGCGAGGCCCTCGCGCGGGGCGTCGGCGAGCCAGGAGGCGGCGACGGCGCGGAGGGCGGTGGCGTCGCGCAACCCGCCGCGCGCCTCCTTGAGGTCGGGTTCCAGCAGGTACTGCAGCTCCCCCTGCCGCTCGGCCCGCTCGACGCACAGCTCCTGGAGTTCCGGGAGGCGTTTGGGGGCCTGGTTGCGCCAGTCGGCCAGGACGGTGGTCCGCAGCCCGGCGGTCAGGCCCAGGTCACCGGCGATGTGGCGGGCGTCCAGCAGCCCGAGCTGCACCTTGAGGTCCTCGCCGGCGGTCCTGCGGGCCTCGGCGGGGGTGCGCACGGAGTGGTCGAGGGCCAGCCCCAGGTCCCAGACGGGATACCAGATGCGGTCGGCCAGCGCGGCCACCGCCCGTTCGTCGGTCCCGTCGTGCAGGAGCAGCAGATCGAGATCGCTGCGGGGCGACAGCTCACCGCGCCCGTATCCGCCGACGGCCACGAGGGAGACCCCGCGCGACTCGGCGGCGCCCGCTCCGAAGAGGCCCGCGAGCCAGTCGTCGGTCAGCTCGGCGAGCGCCGAACGGCGCGGCGGCCCGGACTGCGCCTCCTCCTGGAGGAGGCGCAGCCGGGCCGCCGCGTAGCCGCTGGGTCCCGAGTCCTCTGCATCCGTACGTACGTCCGTACTCGTCACCCAGCGACTCCTGTTCTTCTCTTCGGTCAGAGCGCGTCCGGGCCGCGCTCGCCGGTCCGGACCCGAACGGCCGTCTCGACCGGGAGGGACCAGACCTTGCCGTCACCGATCTTGCCGGTGCGGGCGGCCTTGACGATGACGTCGATCAGCTGCTCGGCGTCGTCGTCCTCGGCGAGCACCTCGATACGGATCTTGGGAACCAGATCCACCGTGTACTCGGCGCCGCGGTACACCTCGGTGTGTCCCCGCTGCCGACCGTACCCACTGGCCTCGGTCACCGTAAGGCCGTGCACCCCGAAGGCCTGCAGGGCTTCCTTGATCTCGTCGAGCCGGTGCGGCTTGACGACGGCGGTGATCAGCTTCATGCCTCGACCTTCTTGCTCTGAGGGGCAGCGACGCTGCTCGTGGTGCTGGCGGAGATGTGCGAACCGGAGGCCGAGGAGAAGTCGTACGCGGTCTCGGCGTGCAGGGCCTGGTCGACACCGGTGATCTCGTCCTCCTCGGACGCCCGGAAGCCGATCGTCTTCTGGATGGCGAAGGCGATGAGCCAGGTCACCACGAAGGTGTAGGCCATGACCGAGAAGGCGCCGGTGGCCTGCTTGCCGAACTGGTCGAGACCGCCGATCCCGTCGGTGGCGAGGAAGCCGACCATCAGGGTGCCGAGGACACCGCCGACCAGGTGGACGCCGACGACGTCGAGGGAGTCGTCGTAGCCGAGCTTGTACTTGAGGCTGACGGCCCAGGAGCAGACCGCGCCGGCGACGATGCCGATCAGGATGGCGCCGAAGGCGTTGACGTGACCGCCGGACGGGGTGATCGCGACGAGGCCGGCGACGGCGCCGGAGCAGGCACCGAGGGTGGTGAACGCGCCGTGGCGGATGCGCTCGTAGATCAGCCAGCCGATGATGGCCGCGGCGGTGGCGATCTGGGTGTTGATGGCCATGCGGGCGGTGGTGCCGTCGACACCGAGCCAGGAGCCGGCGTTGAAGCCGAACCAGCCGAACCACAGCAGGGCGGTGCCGATCAGGACCAGCGGCAGGCTGTGCGGCCGCATCGGGTCCTTCTTGAAGCCGATCCGCTTGCCGACGACGAGGACCGCGGCGAGCGCGCCGATACCGGCGTTGATGTGGACCGCGGTACCACCGGCGAAGTCGATGACCCCCAGCTCGAAGAGCCAGCCGCCCGGCGCCCAGACCCAGTGCGCGACCGGGAAGTACGCCAGGGTGACCCAGAGCGCCACGAAGATCATCCAGGCGCTGAACTTGACGCGGTCGGCGAGCGCGCCGCTCATCAGGGCCGGGGTGATGACGGCGAACAGCATCTGGAAGAGGATGAAGGCGAACGCCGCGATCTGGTGCGGCTTGTCGCCGGCGCCGGTGACGAAGCTGTCGACCGTGCTGGTGACGTCGATGCCCTTGAGGCCGATCGCGTCCAGGTTGCCGATGAAGCCGCCCTGGTCACCGCTGAAGGCGAGCGAGTAGCCGTACAGCACCCACAGGATGCTGACCACGCCCAGCGAGATGAAGGACATCATCAGCATGTTCAGCACGCTCTTGGCGCGGACCATGCCGCCGTAGAAGAGCGCCAGGCCCGGCGTCATCACCATGACGAGCGCCGCACTGATCAATACGAATCCGGTATCTGTGCCGTTCAATGCCGGTATCTCCTCGTGGTCGGAACGGCCCGTGCGGATGCGGAAGCTGGGGAGCTATCGGGGAGGGCCGACTGTGCTGAGGAGACTGACGCAGCACCGTTTCGCCGGGAGTTTGGAAATGTTTCCCGGAGGTGACGAAGGCACCCATCACGTTACAGACAGGTGAAACGTGAATCCCGGAGGATGCATCCCGTCTGGGGCCCAGCCCCTGCGGGCCCCTCGGTGGATAACGGTTTCGTATCCGATGGAACTACGGGTGGACCCGCCCCGAAACGGACCGGCCGCGGCAGGCCATCCGATGACCTGGCATGGGGGAGCCGAGTCGGGCAGTAGGGATGGCCGGCCGCGGCCGGAGTACGCGCGGGCCCGCGGAGGACGGGGCCGGTCAGACCGCCTCGGCGGTCTCGGGGAGGTGGACGGCTAGCTGGTCGGTGAGGTCGACGACCTCGGCGAGACCGCCGAAATCACGGACGGCCGTGTCCACGGTCTTGCGGATACGCGTGTTGACGCGCTCGGAGCGCACCTTCTTCGCCGTCTCCATGGCCTGCTTGGCCATGTCCGCGCCCTGCTCGGGCTCGCGCTGCAGCAGATGCACCGTGGCCATGCCGATGAGGTTCAGCGCGTACGAACGCTGGTGCTCGCTGTCCGTGGAGAACAGCTCGACGGCCCGGCGCATCACGGGCTCGGCGAGGGAGGCGTAGGCGGGGCTGCGGCCGGCGACATAGGCGAGGTCGCGGTAGGAGTGGGAGTTCTCGCCGTGCAGCTCGGCCTCGTTGAAGAAGCGGATCCAGTCGGGATCCGGGTCGTCCCACTCCTCGGCGTCGGCGAAGACGTCCTCGGCCATCCGCACGGCCCGCTTGCACTTGCCGGGCTGGCCCATGTTGGCGTAGGCGCGGGCCTCCATCGCATACAGCATCGACTGGGTCCGCGGGCTCGCGCAGTCACGGCTGCCGTACTGGGCGAGGTGGATCAGTTCGAGGGCGTCGTCGGGGCGGCCGAGGTGGATCATCTGCCGGCTCATGCTGGACAGGATGTACGAGCCGAGCGGCTTGTCGCCCGCCTCCTTGGCCGCGTGGAGGGCGAGGACGAAGTACTTCTGCGCGGTGGGCTGGAGGCCGATGTCGTAGCTCATCCAGCCGGCCAGCTCGGCCAGCTCGGCGGCGACCTTGAACAGCCGCCGGGTGGTGGCCTCGGGCTGGGGCTCCTGGAGGAGGTCGGTCACCTCGTGCAGCTGGCCGACGACCGCCTTGCGGCGCAGACCGCCGCCGCACTGGGCGTCCCACTGCCGGAACATCACGGTGGTGGATTCGAGGAGGTCCAGCTCCGGCCGGGAGAGCCGGCCGGCGCGGCGCGCGGCGGGCGACGGCTCCGGTTCGGCGCGCGCGGCGGCGGGGGCGGGGACGAGCCAGCGCTGCATCGGCTCGATGAGGGCCGGGCCCGCGGAGAGGGCGAGCGAGCTGCCGAGGAAGCCGCGCCGCGCCAGCATCAGGTCGCTGCGCGAGAACTCGCTGATCAGCGCCACGGTCTGCGGGCCCGTCCAGGGCAGGTCTACCCCGGAGACGGAAGGGGACCGGTGCGCCGCGCGCAGTCCCAGGTCCTCCACGGCGACCACGCAGCCGAACCGCTCGGAGAACAGCTCGGACAGGATCCGCGGGATCGGCTCGCGCGGGTTCTCCCCGTCGAGCCAGCGCCGTACGCGCGAGGTGTCGGTGGAGATGTGGTTGGCGCCGAGCTGGCGCGCCCGTCGGTTCACCTGCCGGGCCAGCTCGCCCTTGGACCAGCCGCTGCGCACGAACCACGAGCCCAGGAGTTCGTTCGGGCGCTTCTCAGCGTTCGTGCCGCTTCCGCCGTTGCCGCCCACTGGAACGCCCCCATCCCTGAAACCACCTGCGCGCTGTGTGCGCCAAGCCCTACCAGAATGCCGGTTACCACGCCGTACGTCCGACCCCCGTCACCCATCGAACGGAAAGACGACTTGCCTCCGGCATACCCACGAGCGCAGATGCCCTCGGTCGCCGTGCACTCAAAGTAATCCTACGATCACGCGTCCGGCCACGGCGATTCCAGAAACGCCACCATTCGCCACCCCTTCGAATGAACCTACGGTCGCCCGCACGCGATTGACTTGACATCAGACGGCCAGGAGTGGGCGGAGCGAAGCATTCAGGGGCGCGTGTCGTCGGACGCGCCACCGGGAGCGCCGACGTGCGCCACCCAACCGGAAGCAGAGCGTCGCCTTCCGACTCCGTCGCGTAACCACCGGCGCGCTGGACCCGTTGGAGGGGGCATGGGCTTCACGATCGGCGGCATTCGGGAGATGCGATCCGGCACACGTCGGCGCGGCCGTTCCTCGGACTGCACGGCGGTGGCCGAGTTCACCGGCCTCTGGGGGTGGGACGTCGTCCCCGGCGCGCGGACGGCCTCCGGCGCGTGCTCGTGCGGCAGGACCACCTGCTCCGCGCCGGGCGCGCATCCCCTCGACTTCGCGCCTCCCGTGCGCGCCGGAGCGACGCTCGACGAGGTCACCGAGACCTGGGCCGAGTTCCCCGGCGCCGCCGTGATGCTGCCGGTGGGCCGCTCCTTCGACGTGATCGAGGTCGCCGAGACGGCCGGACGGCACGCGCTCGTCCGGCTCGAACGCATGGGCCTGCCGGTCGGCCCCGTGATCGCCACGCCCGAGGGCCGCGCCCACTTCCTCGTCGCCCCGGGTGCCGCCGCCGAGCTGCCCACCCTGCTCTACCGCATGGGCTGGGACGACCCGTCCGCCCTGGACCTGCGCGGCCTCGGCCCCGGCAGCCATGTCACCGCTCCGCCCTCCGACCGCGGCGGACTGGGCCCGGTCAGCTGGCTCCGCTCCCCCGACCTCGACTCGGCGACCAGGCCGCCGGCCGCGCGCCTGCTGCTGGGGACCCTGGCGTACGTGGCCCACCGGTCACGGGCCTGACCCCGACCGGCCCCCGCCCACACGGCGAAGCGCCCGTCCCCGGCCGTGGCTCGGGGGCGGGCGCTTCTTCGCGCACCTAGGCGATGCCGTAAGTGGTCCACGGGATCATTCGCCGATGAGCGCGTCCACGAACGCCTCCGGCTCGAACGGCGCCAGGTCGTCCGCGCCCTCTCCCAGACCGATGAGCTTGACGGGCACGCCCAGCTCGCGCTGGACCGCGATCACGATGCCGCCCTTGGCGGTGCCGTCGAGCTTGGTGAGGACGATGCCGGTGATGTCGACTACCTCGGCGAAGACGCGGGCCTGGACGAGACCGTTCTGACCGGTGGTGGCGTCGAGGACGAGCAGGATCTCGTCCAGCGGAGCGTGCTTCTCGACGACGCGCTTGACCTTGCCCAGCTCGTCCATGAGGCCGGTCTTGGTGTGCAGCCGGCCGGCGGTGTCGATGAGGACGACGTCGGCGCCCTCCTCGATGCCCTCCTTGACGGCGTCGAAGGCGATGGACGCCGGGTCGCCGCCCTCGGGGCCGCGCACGGTACGGGCGCCGACGCGCTCGCCCCAGGTCTGCAGCTGGTCGGCGGCGGCGGCGCGGAAGGTGTCGGCGGCGCCGAGGACGACGTTCTTGCCGTCGGCGACGAGGACGCGCGCGAGCTTGCCGGTGGTGGTGGTCTTGCCGGTGCCGTTGACGCCGACGACCATCACGATGCCCGGGGTGTCGAGGGGCGAGTCGGTGTTGACCGCCCGGTCGAACTCGGGGACGAGGATCGTCAGCAGTTCCTCGCGCAGCAGGGTGCGCAGCTCGGCCGGGGTGCGGGTGCCGAGCACCCTCACCCGCTCGCGCAGCCGTTCGACCAGCTCCTGGGTGGGCTGGACGCCCACGTCGGCCGTGAGGAGGGTGTCCTCGATCTCCTCCCAGGTGTCGTCGTCGAGGTGCTCGCGCGAGAGCAGCGTGAGCAGCCCCTTGCCGAGCGCGTTCTGCGAGCGGGAGAGCCGGGCGCGCAGCCGTACCAGCCGGCCCGCCGTCGGTGCGGGGATCTCGATCTCGGGGGCGGCGGGCGGTTCCTCGACGGCCACGGGCGCCGACGCCGAGCCGTCCGGGAGGTCCACCTCCTCGATCGTCCGGCGCGGTTCGTCGCGCGGTGTCTCGGCCTCGTCGCCGACGTGCGGCTCGGCCGGAGGGGCGGTGATGTCGGGTGTCGTGGGGGGCGCCGGGGGCAGCGATTTCCTCTTGCGGCCGCCTACGACGAGCCCGCCCAGCACGCCGAGCACGACCACGGCGATGACTACAGCAAGGATGAGTTCCATAACGGGACCAGTATGCGGGACCACCCCGCGCGGCGTTCGGTCGCCGTACGGGGACAGGCGGCCCTTCCGCATCTCTGGATACCTGACGAACCGTCAGCTAACGTCCCCCTCCACAGCCGCCCGAAGGGGGTCTCCCATGCCCGTCACGGTCGTCCGTTTCAATCTGGTCGAGCCCGGCGCCACACCCGCCTCGCTGCGGGCCCGCTACCGGGCGGCCGTGGAGATGGCCGCGTACGCCGATGAGCAGGGCGTCTCCACCGTGCAGACGGAGGAGCACCACGGGGTGGTGAACAACTGGCTGCCGTCACCCTTCGTCTTCGCGGGAGCCGTGTTCGGGGCAACCCGGCGGATCGCGGTCACGGTCTCGGCGATGATCGGCCCGCTGCACGACCCGCTGCGGCTGGCCGAGGACATCGCCGTACTGGATCTGGTGAGCGGCGGACGGCTGGTGACGGTCGCGGGCATCGGGTACCGGCCGGAGGAGTACACGCAGTTCGACGTCGACTGGAAGAGCCGCGGAAAGCTCCAGGACGAGGTGCTGGAGACCCTGCTCCGGGCGTGGACCGGTGAGCCGTTCGAGTACCGGGGGCGCACGGTCCGGGTCACCCCGCGTCCGGGGACCGAGCCGCATCCGCTGCTCCTGGTCGGCGGCTCGTCGAAGGCGGCGGCCCGCAGGGCGGCCCGGCTCGGGCTCCCCTTCTTCCCGAGCGCCCACCTGCCGGAGCTGGAGGCGTACTACAAGGAGCGGCTCGTGGAGTACGGCACCGAGGGGTGGACGATGATGCCCGCCGCCGAGACCCCGTTGCTGCACGTGGCGGAGGATCCGGACCGGGCGTGGGCCGAGTACGGCACGCACTTCCTGCACGAGGCGCGCACCTACGCCTCCTGGCAGTCGGCCGGCATCCGGTCGGCGGTGCGGTCGGGGGCCACGACGGTGACGGAGCTGCGGGCGGAGGGCGTGTACCGGATCGTCACGCCGGACGAGTGCGTGGACCTGGGACTCGACAACCTCGTCCTGCATCCCCTGGCGGGCGGGATGCCGGTGGCGGAGGGCTGGCGAAGTCTTCGGCTGTTCGCGGAGCGGGTTCTTCCGGCACTGGGCGGCTGAGCCGGGCGACATCCGCTCGCCGGGGCCGCCCGGGCGGTGATCCACTGAGCCCATGAGCCTGCTGGTGGAGGTCTTCGTCCGGGAGCCCGACGGCAGGCGGCGGATCCTCGACGTGCCCGACGACGGCTACCGCTCCGGCGGCTTCGAGTCGTGGCGTACGACGGTGCGGGGATCGGAGTTCGTGCGCTCGCTCGGCGCGCGCTTCCTGCCCGTGCCGGCGCGGGGGGCCTCTCCGTCGAGGCCGAGGACGTACCGGAGTTCCGGCGCGAGGTGACGCTGCCGCGCTCCCGGCTGGACGAGGTCATCCGCAAGGCCCTGGAGATCGGCGGCGGTGTCCTCGTCCGGTGAGCCCGCACACCGCGCCGCCGCCCCGGCGGGGCGGTTGCCCTGCCGGGGCGGCGGACGGTTCGGGAAGAGGGGCTGCGGGGTGGTGGCCCCTCCCCCGGGCTCGTGGGAGGGGGCGTCAGCCCATCTCCTCCAGCGACTTGCCCTTCGTCTCCTTCACGAACCTGAGGACGAAGGGGATGGAGAGCGCGGCGAAGACCGTGTAGATCACGTAGGTCACCGAGAGGTTCCAGTCGGCCAGGGACGGGAAGCTGGCGGTGATGGCCCAGTTGGCGATCCACTGCGCAGAGGCGGCCACGCCCAGGGCGGCGGCGCGGAGCCGGTTCGGGAACATCTCGCCGAGCATGACCCAGACCACGACACCCCAGGAGAGGGCGAAGAAGAGGACGAAGACATGGGCGGCGATCAGGGCGACCCAGCCCTGGGTGGCGGGGAGCCTGCCGTCGACGAGGTCGAAGGAGAAGGCCCATGCCTCCAGCGCGAGGCCGACGACCATGCCGACGGAGCCGATGAGCGCGAGCGGCTTGCGGCCGATCCGGTCCACGAAGATCATCGCGACGACGGTGCCGACGATGTTGATGATCGAGGTCGTGAAGGAGTAGAAGAACGACTCGCTCGGGTCGACGCCGACGGACTGCCACAGGGTCGCGGAGTAGTAGAAGGCGACGTTGATGCCGACGAACTGCTGGAAGACCGACAGTCCGATGCCGATCCAGACGATCGGCCGGAAGAGGAAGCTGCCGCCCAGCAGGTCCTTGAAGGTCGACTTGTGCTCGCGGCGCATGGCCGTCTCGATCTCGGCGACCCGGGCGTCCAGGTCGACGTCCTTGCCCTCGACCTCGGCGAGCACCTCGCGGGCGCGCTCGTCCCTGCCGACGGAGATCAGGAAGCGCGGGGACTCGGGGATCGCGAAGGAGAGCAGGCCGTACAGGACGGCCGGGACGACCATGACACCGAGCATGATCTGCCAGGCCTCCAGGCCGAGCAGTTCACCGCGCTGGTCGCCGTCGGCGGCGTTCAGGATGCCCCAGTTGACCAGCTGGGAGATGGCGATGCCGACGACGATCGCGGCCTGCTGGAACGAGCCGAGGCGTCCCCGGTAGGCGGGCGGGGCGACCTCGGCGATGTAGGCGGGGCCGATGACGGACGCCATGCCGATGGCGAAGCCGCCGACGATCCGCCAGAAGGCGAGGTCGTACAGCGCGAAGGGGAGCGCCGAGCCGACGGCGCTGACCGTGAACAGGGCGGCCGCTATCTGCATGCACCGGATGCGGCCGATGCGGTCGGCTATCCGGCCGGCCGTGGCCGCGCCGACGGCGCAGCCGATGAGCGCGACGGCGATGACCTGGGCCAGGGCCGTGGAGCCGATGTCGTAGCGGTGCCGGATGGCTTCGACGGCGCCGTTGATCACGGCGCTGTCGTAGCCGAAGAGGAAACCGCCCATCGCGGCCGCCGCCGCGATGAAGATCACGTGTGAGAGATGGTCGGGCTGGCCTTCGCGCGCTCCTGACTGGGACGCCTGCGCTGTACTGGTCACGTGGGGGGACCTTCCACTTTGAAGGTAAAGGCAACGTTCCAGAGACTATGCCTTCAAGTTTCTAAGTCAAAAGGGGGATCGGGTAAGCGTCTATCGTGCTCCTGGGCGAGGAGTGGGGAGATTGAGTTCAAGTATTGAAGATGATGGGGTCCGTGTCACCGCAGGCGTGGGGAACCTCGCGACCGCCCTCGTCTACCCTCCGACCGGAACGGCTAACGCAGCCGCTGGCTGATGACCTTCGAGACGCCGTCGCCCTGCATCGACACGCCGTAGAGCGCGTCGGCGACCTCCATCGTCCGCTTCTGGTGGGTGATCACGATCAGCTGCGACGCCTCCTGCAGCTCCTGCATGAGCCGGATCAGCCGCTGCAGATTGGTGTCGTCGAGTGCCGCTTCGACCTCGTCCATCACGTAGAACGGGCTGGGGCGGGCCTTGAAGATCGACACGAGCATCGCGACGGCGGTCAGCGACCGCTCACCGCCGGAGAGCAGCGACAGCCGCTTGACCTTCTTGCCCGGCGGCCTGGCCTCGACGTCCACCCCGGTGGTGAGCATGTTGTCCGGGTCGGTGAGGATCAGCCGCCCCTCCCCGCCGGGGAAGAGCCGCGAGAAGACGCCCTCGAACTCCCGTGCGGTGTCCCAGAACGCCTCGGTGAAGACCTGCTCGACCCGTTCGTCGACGTCCTTCACCACCTGGAGCAGATCGGCCCGGGTCTTCTTCAGGTCCTCCAGCTGCTCGCTGAGGAACTTGTGCCGCTCCTCCAGCGCCGCGAACTCCTCCAGCGCCAGCGGATTGACCTTGCCCAGCTGCTGGTACGCGCGCTCGGCCGCCCTGAGCCGCTTCTCCTGCTCGGCCCGGTGGAACGTCTTCGGCTGGTTGCGGGGGTGCTCCGGGTCCTCCGGCAGCTCCTCCCCCTCGGCGGGTGGCGACGGCGGTACGAGCTGGTCGGGCCCGTACTCCGCGATCAGCCCCTCCGGTTCGACGCCCAGCTCCTCCAGCGCCCTGGTCTCCAGCTGCTCGATCCGCATCCGCTTCTCGGCGCCGAGCACCTCGCCCCGGTGGACGGAGTCCGTCAGCTTGTCCATCTCGGCCTTGAGATCGCGCCCCTCGGCACGGGCCTGCGCGAGCTCCTGCTCCCGGCGCGCCTTGGCGGCGTCGGCGGCGGTGCGTTCCTCCTCCGCCCGGGCCTGGGAGACCTCGACATGGCCCAGCAGTTGGCGGGCACCGGACGCGACGGCCTCGGCGACGGCGGCCTCGTGCCGCAGCCGCGCCCTGCGCTGTTCGGCGCGCGCCCGCGCCTCGCGCTCGGCGCGCGCGGCCCGGTCGAGCGAGTCCGCGCGCCCCGCGAGCCCCTTGACCCGCTCCTCGTGCGTCCGCACCTGGAGCCGGGCCTCCATCTCCGTCTGCCGGGCGTTGGCCCCGTCCGCCGCGAGCCGGTCCCGTACGGAGGTGTCCGGCTCCTCCTCGACGGGCATCTCCTCGGCCACCGCGAGCCGTTCGGCCAGCTCCTCCGCGTCCTCCACGGCCCTGTCGAGCGCGTCCTGGGCGCGTGCGGCGGCGGCCGCCGACCGTTCGGCCTCCCCGGCGGCGCCCCTCGCCTGCCCGGCCAGCCGTCCGAGCTGCTGGGCGACCGCGGACTTCTCCCGCTCGGCGGCCCGGCGGCGCTCGCCCAGCTCCTCCACGAGCGCGGCCCGGTCCCGCCGCGCCTCGACCGCGCCGCGCTGGACCTCGGCCAGCTCCTCGCACCGCACGGCCAGTTCCTCCAGCTCGGCCGCCGCCTCGTCGACGGCGGCCTGCACCTCCAGCAGGCTCGGCGCCCCGGCCGAGCCGCCGTGGGCGAAGTGGGCCCCGAGCAGGTCGCCTTCGGCGGTGACCGCCGTGAGGTCCGGGCGCGCGTAGACGAGGGCTTCCGCGTCGTCGAGGGTGTCCACGACGACGATGCGGTGAAGGAGGCGGCGGACGGCGGGGGTGAGGTCGGAGGGGGTGCGGACCAGGTCGGCGGCGAAGCGTGCGGGAGGGGAGGCCGGAAGGGGCCGTCGTCCGTCCGCGGATCCGTCGTGGCCGGTCACGCCGTCCCCCGCGTCCTCCCTTCGGGGCGTCTCGGCCGGGTCGTCGGGTGCTCCCGCCAGCAGCAGGGCCGCACGGCCCGCGTCCTGTTTGCGCAGCAGACGGATCGCCTCGGCGGCCGAGGCCGGACTGGTCACGGCGATCGCGTCGGCCGCCGCGCCGAAGGCCGCCGCCAGGGCGACCTCGTGACCGGTGGCGACCGTGAGCAGTTCGGCCGCCGGACCCAGCACCCCTGCCAACCGGTCCTTCGCGGCGAGCAGCGCGCCCGTGCCGTCCTTGCGGCGCAGGCCCAGCGCGAGGGCCTCGTGGCGGGCCTGGGTGGCGGCGCGGCGTCGTTCGGCGGCGGTGGTGGCCTCCCGGGCGGCGGTGAGGGCGGACTCGGACTCGGCCAGGGCGCGCTTCGCGGCCTCGTGCCGCCCGGCCAGTTCGGAGTCGTCGGCGTCGAGGCCGTCGACCTCGGCCTTGAGCGCCTCGTACTCCTCCTGGGCGGTGACGGCACGCTCCTGTGCCTCGTCGCGGGCCGCGGCGAGCCGGTCGATCTCGGCCTGGGCGGAGGCCGCGCGGGAACGGGCCGCGTTGACCTGGCCGTTCAGCCGGGCGAGGCTCTCGCGGCGGTCGGCGATGGACCGGGCGACGTCCTTCAGCCGGCGTTCCTCGACCGTCAGTTCACGCTCCAGCTCGGCACGGTGCTCGACCGTGTCCTCCAGGGCGCGTTCGGCGGCCTCCAGGGCCGCTTCGAGTTCGGCCTCCTGTTCGCGGACGCGGGCGGCCTCGCGTTCCATGTCCTCGGGGTCGCGGCCGCGTCGCTCCTCGACCGGCACGGAGGTGGCGCTCTTGACCCGGGCGTCGGCCAGGGAGACCGTGCCGCGCACCCGTTCGGCGAGCTGCGACAGCTCGTACCAGGTCTCCTGGGCCCGTTGGAGGCGCGGGGCCAGCCGGCGCACCTCGCCCTCCAGGTGCGCCTCCCGCTGGAGCGCCTTCTTCAGCTCGGTCTCGGCGGCCTCCTTGCGCTGTTTGAGCGCGGCCTCGTCGGCGACCTCGGTGCGCAGTGCCGCCCGGAGCCGTACGAGGTCGTCGGCCAGCAGCCGTAGCCGCGCGTCGCGCAGGTCCGCCTGGATGACGGCGGCCCGGCGGGCCACGGCGGCCTGGCGGCCGAGGGGCTTGAGCTGGCGGCGGAGTTCGTCGGTGAGGTCCTGGACGCGGGCCAGGTTGGCCTGCATGGCGTCCAGTTTCCGCAGCGCCTTCTCCTTGCGCTTGCGGTGCTTGAGGACACCGGCGGCCTCCTCGATGAAGGCGCGGCGGCCCATGGGGTCGGCGTGCAGGACGGAGTCCAGCCGGCCCTGGCCGACGATGACGTGCATCTCCCGGCCGATGCCGGAGTCGGAGAGCAGGTCCTGGATGTCGAGGAGGCGGCAGGTGTCACCGTTGATCTGGTACTCGCTGCCGCCGTTGCGGAACATGATCCGCGTGATCGTGACCTCGGAGTACTCGATGGGGAGGGCCCCGTCGGAGTTGTCGATGGTCAGGGACACCTCGGCGCGGCCGAGCGGAGGGCGCCCGGTGGTGCCGGCGAAGATGACGTCCTCCATCTTGCCGCCGCGCAGGGACTTCGCGCCCTGTTCTCCCATGACCCAGCTGAGCGCGTCGACGACGTTGGACTTGCCCGAGCCGTTCGGTCCGACGACGCACGTGATGCCCGGCTCGAACCGGAGCGTGGTCGCCGACGCGAACGACTTGAACCCGCGGAGGGTCAGGGCCTTGAGGTGCACGCCGCCGGACTCTACCTTCCGCCCTTGTCCCACTCCATGAACGCGCGGTTTCACACATGAACGTGCAGGGCACATCAGACGTTAAGGAGTATGAGGAAGTACGGGGGTTCTCGGGGGTTCGGGGAGACGTTCGGGGGACGGGGGAAAGAAAGAAGGGACGCCTCGAAGAGAAGGCGTCCCTTGCAGATCTGACAACTTAGCGGCTGATACGGGCAGCCCAACCACTGCTGTCTGTCGTGGTGCGATGCAGTGATCAGGTGAGCGCAGGCTCCGCCTGGCGTGCGTCGAGCTCCATGAGCGAATCGTGAGAAGCGGCAGCCGTCAGCGCGTCGTTCTCCGCCTGGATGCGTCCGAGCTCGGATTCCAGGTCCTGGACACGCTGCTGGAGCCGTCGCATCTCGGCGAGGAGTCGCGGGTCGGAGCCGCCGACGTAACCGAGAAGCGCCTTTGCCATGATGGATGGTCCTCCACACTGAGTGACCGACCGAAGCGGTGTGGGTCGTGAGGGAATCGCACCCGCGATGCTTGGCACTGTTGAGTTTTTGCTGCCGTCTTCATGCCAAACAGCTAAGGTGCGCGGGGTTGCTTTTAGCGTCTCACCAAAAAGTTTGACGGTCAACACGATCACGCCCCGCAATGGCGGGCATCCCTGCGCCGCGCGGCCCTGAGCGGGCGACGCTGCGGCGGTTCGGGGACCTCTCCTGGCCGGCGGAGCGAGGGGATCATCGTCTCTTCGGAGACTGCCATGACAATGTCGCCTTGGCAATCACCTGCACATTTCTGTTTTGTGCATGCTCCTGGCATATGCCGTTGGCGTGCATCTCGCCCGCGGTTCACCGGCCTCACGCGAGAGGGTCAGCGGATGGCGAAGCCGTCGTAGCCCCCGCGCGGTGTGTCCCAGATCTCGGTGACGCCGTCCACGCGCCCGGGCGTGTCGTCACCCAGAAGCCATCCCAGAAGCCCCTCGCACGCCTCGCGGGGCCCCTCCGCGACGACCTGGACCCGTCCGTCCGCCAAATTGAGAGCAAAACCACTCAGGCCGCCGATCTCCAGCGCCCGAGCCCGCGTGAACCAGCGGAAACCCACCCCTTGCACCCGTCCACGCACCCAGGCGACCAGTCGTACATCCTCGCTCATGCCTGCACGCTAACGGGCCAATGTCCCACGGGTCTCTCCCTCCCCCGGCGCCATGCTGTACCGTCCCCACCCAATGAATCTCATATGAAACTCACTCCTTCGTGTGGGATTCGTGAAGGCGACGAACACAACGTTGACAACATCCCCAACGTTGACGCAGGACACAGCAAGGACGAGGAAGGCCAAGACATGGGACGCCACCGACGCTCCGCCGCCGGCCGCGCCGCCACGGGGGGCCGCGCCGCCGGGGTCACCGACATGGGCTTCGCTTCCGAAGAGCCCCACTACGGTCCGGAGAACCTGTACGGGTTCGCCGCGGTCCTGGAGGCCGACGCCCAGGCCGCCTCGCGCTCCGGAGGCTCGCGCCGCCGCAAGAAGCGGACCGTGACCCCCGTGAAGTCCAGCCTGCTCGGTGTGTCCGCCGCCGTGGCCCTCGGTACCGTCGCGGTGGCCACCGGGGTGCTCCCGGGGGGCGACAAGTACGCGGTCAGCGAGGGCGCCGGCAACGCGACCGTGGTGCCCGCCGGTTCGCCGACGGGTGCGGCGACCCAGCAGGGCGGCCTGGACGGCGCCGCGCCGGAGCAGCGCGAGGACGAGTCCACCAGCCGCGACGCCGAGCGTGAGGCCTCTCCCTCCGACGCCCCGGCACCCTCGACGACCCCCTCCGAGGAGACGCCGTCCGACGAGGCGGACAAGGGCTCGGGCTCCCAGAAGACCGAGAAGCCGTCCGGCAAGCCCACCAAGGAGCGGGGCAAGGAGAAGGACAAGGGCAACAACGGCAAGGACAAGACCTCTCCCGGGGAGATCTCCACCGAGACCCAGGCCGAGGCGGCGGTCCTCCTGCTCGTCAACGAGGAGCGGGCCAAGGCCGGCTGCAGCCCGGTCGCGGCCGACAGCGACCTGTCCCGTCTGGCCGAGACGTTCAGCGAGGACATGGCGCTGCGCAGCTTCTTCGACCACACGGACCCCGACGGCGCCGACCCCTGGGACCGTGCGGCCTCCCTCGGGATCACCGGACTGGGCGGCGAGAACATCGCCCGCGGCCAGGCCACCGCCGAGGCGGTCATGGAGGCATGGATGAACAGCCCCGGCCACCGGGCGAACATCCTGAACTGCGACTTCAAGACCCTCGGCGTCGGCGTCCACCTGGGCGACGGCGGACCGTGGTGGACCCAGGACTTCGGCTACTGAGCCGTCTGGAACGCCTGAGGCATCCGGGATGTGTGGGACGTCTGAGACGTAGGGGACGCCTGATGCGTCACCCGGGACGGCATTCGCTAACCGTGAGTTAGTGCATTCTTCTGGTGAGCGCTGTGCCGGAGTATGCTCGGCGTATGGAATCAGCCGCGCAGAGCGCCGTCACGCCCGCGCAGGCCGCCGCGGGCGCGGACTTCTCGAACCTCGACGAGCTGGCCTTCGACGTGTTCGCCAGGAACTGCCCCTCGCGGGGCACCCTGGAGCACGTCACGGGCCGCTGGGGCGGGCTCACGCTGGGCGCCCTGCACGACAGCTCGCTCCGCTTCAACGAGCTGCGGCGCCGGGTCGACGGCGTCAGCGAGAAGATGCTCTCCCAGACCCTGCACGCCCTGGAGCGCGACGGTCTGGTGCACCGCGAGGCCCAGCCCACCAACCCGCCGCGCGTCGACTACACCCTCACCCCGCTCGGCCGTGAGGTCTCCGAGCGGCTGCTGTCCCTCATCACGTTCGTGGAGGGCCGTATGGAGGACGTGCTCAGGGCCAGGGCGCGTTACGACGAGACGCGCGGGGCCCGCTGACACGTCGGGCAGAAGTAGCTGGACCGGTTCATCCACGGCCGTCGCCGCATCGGCGTGGCACAGCGCCGGCAGGGCAGTCCCTCCCGGCCGTACGCGTCCAGTGACCGGTCGAAGTATCCGGACTGACCGTTCACGTTGACGTAGAGGCTGTCGAAACTGGTGCCGCCCACCGCCAGCGCCGCGTTCATGACGTCCCGTACGTGGCCCAGGAGTTCGGTGGTGCGGGGACGGGTGAAGCCCGCGGTGGGGCGCTCGTAGTGCAGCCGGGACCGCCACAACGCCTCGTCGGCGTAGATGTTGCCAACCCCGCTGATCAACGACTGGTCGAGCAGGGCCCGTTTGATGGTCGTCCTCTTCCTGCGCAGCGCCTGGTGGAACGCCTCCGCGTCGAACAGCGGGTCGAGCGGGTCGCGGGCGATGTGCGCGATGACGTCCGGCAGGCCGTCGGGGGTGGTGTCGTGCAACGACAGTCCGCCGAAGGTGCGTTGGTCGACGAAGCGGAGTTCGGTGAGCAGGTCGTCGGCGAAGCGGACGCGGATCCTGAGGTGCTTCTCGTCAGCCGCCTCGTGGGGCTGCACGAGCAGTTGGCCACTCATGCCGAGGTGCGCGAGGACGGCGATGCCGGTGTCCTCGACGGGCAGCCACAGGTATTTGCCGCGTCGGCCGGGCTCACCGATGCGGTGGCCCTTCAGCCGGTGCGCGAAGTCCTCGGGGCCGGCCAGGTGCCGGCGGATCGCCCGGGGGTGGAGCACCTCGACGTCCGCGACGGTGCGGTGCGCCACCCAGCGCGCCAGGCCGCGGCGGACCACCTCGACCTCGGGGAGTTCTGGCACGGGGTCCTCCGGAGGTTGAACGGGGGGTGGGGGGTGGGTGAGGTCGGGGGTCGGGTGCGGGTTCGGTGGGGGCTGGTCGCGCAGTTCCCCGCGCCCCTGAGAAGCAGGGGCTGCGCCCACTGCTTTCAGGCCCGCACGGCCTGGGTTTCCAGGGTCGCGGGGAACTGCGCGAGAAGCCCCGCTCGCCCGCACCCGGCAGCGCACCGAAACCGCCCCCGCACCCCCTCGCGGGGGCACGGGGGCGGTAACCCCGGTTCTAGGCCGGGGCGGCGTCCGAAGGAGTCTCGGCGGAGTCGTCGGGGACGAGCGCCGCGGCCTCGGCCGCCGCCTTCGCCCGCTCGTCCGCCGCGGAGCGGATCGCACGCCAGGCGGACTCGGCCGCCTGCTGCTCCGCTTCCTTCTTGCTGCGGCCGGTGCCGGTGCCGTACGAGACGCCTCCGACGCGGGCGGCAGCTGTGAAGGTCTTCTCGTGGTCGGGGCCGGTCTCCGTGACCAGGTACTCGGGCACACCGAGCCCCTCGGTCGCGGTGAGCTCCTGGAGACTGGTCTTCCAGTCCAGGCCGGCTCCGAGGTTCGAAGACTTCTCGATCAGCGGGTCGAACAGGCGATGCACCAGCTCCGCCGCCGAGTCGAGCCCCTGGTCGAGATAGACGGCGCCGATCACCGCTTCGAGGGTGTCGGCGAGGATGGATGCCTTGTCCCGGCCGCCCGTGCCCTCTTCACCGCGGCCGAGCCGGATGAAGGAGCCGAGATCGAGCCCGCGGCCCACCTCCGCCAGCGCACGAGAGTTGACCACCGCGGCCCGCAGCTTGGCCAGTTGGCCTTCGGGCAGGTCGGGGTGGGTGCGGTACAGCGTGTCCGTGACCACCAGACCGAGCACGGAGTCCCCGAGGAACTCCAGGCGCTCGTTGGTGGGCAGACCGCCGTTCTCGTACGCGTACGAACGGTGGGTCAGCGCACGCACCAGAAGGGCGGACTCGAGCTTGTAGCCGAGCCGCCCTTCCAGAAGCGTGTGGGACGAGGCTGTGTTCTCCGCCTTTTTCTTGGCGTTGGTCTCCGCCTTGGCGTCAGACATAGAGCCTCTCACCAGCCGCTCAGACCTCGAGGACCTGGCGCTTGTTGTAGGTGCCGCAAGACGGGCACGCGATGTGCTGCAGCTTGGGCTCGTGGCAGCGCTCGCACGCAACCAGGGTGGGGACCGCAGCCTTCCACTGCGACCGGCGGTGGCGCGTGTTGCTGCGCGACATCTTCCGCTTCGGAACAGCCACGGCTACTTCTCCTGCTTCTCGTCGACACCGGGTTCGGCGCCGCTCATCTCGTCCTTCTCGCCGTCTTCGAGTGAACCGGCGAGTCCCTGCAGTGCCGCCCAACGGATGTCGACGGCGTCATGGTGGTGGTCCGGGTCGTCCGCCAGCCGGGCTCCGCACTCGGAGCACAGGCCGGGGCAGTCGTCCTGGCACACCGGCTGCATCGGCAGTGCGAGCACCACCGCGTCGCGCAGCACGGGTTCGAGGTCGAACAGGCCGTCCTCGAGGTAGAGCCTGTCCTCGTCGTCCTCGGCGTCGCTGTCGGGTTCCGCGATCACGCGGCCCCGCTCATCGGCGTCGGGGTACGAGAACATCTCCTGGAAGTCCGCTTCGAGCTCCAGCTCGACCGGCTCCAGACACCTTACGCACTCCCCCTTGGCGTCGGCACGGGCGGTGCCTGTGACGAGCACCCCTTCCATGACCGACTCCAGACGGAGTCCGAGCTCCACCGGGGCGCCTTCCGGCACTCCGACGACCCCCTTGATCCCGAGGTCCCTGGGAGCGTCGACCGAACGCGTCAGGCGCTGTTGCGCACCGGGCCGCCGGCCCAGCTCGTGCGTGTCGAACACGAGGGGGTTGCGGTGGTCGAGGCGGGCGTTCAGAGCCATTTCTGCTTTCGGTCTTCGGGGAACTTCGGAGGAGGGCGCCACCCCTGGTGTTCCGGGCAGCGTTCGATCGCGGGCGTCAGTTGCGGACAGCATGAACGCACTCGCGACCGAAGAGACAGGATACTGGACCTTTCGCTCTCGGCCCAATCCGCGGTCAGCGGCCCTGCTCGTACCGGCGCAACTGTTCCGCCGTGATCATGGTCGTGTCGAAGAGGCTGGTCTCGTCGAGCACGTTCGCCTGCTGTGGCGCGTACCCCTGCTGGTCCTGCGGCAGCTGCTCCTGGTGCCCCTGGTGCGGGTCGTACGCGGGCTGCTGCGCGTAACCGGCCGCGTACGGGTCGGCCTGCTGGTAGCCGTAGGGGTCCGCGGCCTGCTGGGGCTGGGCGTACTGCTGCTGATAACCGCCGTACGGATCCTGCTGGTAGGCCGTCGCCCGGTACGCGTCCTGCGGGCCGCCGTAGGGCTGCTGCTCCGGCAGCTGCGCGGACTGCTGGGCGGACTGCAGGGCCGGGGTGTCGGAGAGGGCGGCCAGCTCGGCCAGGTAGTCGGCGTCGCTCGTGGGCCGCGGGGAGGTGCCGTCGTCGCCGAGGGCGAGGGCGCCGAGGTCGTCGGTGGCGATCCGGCCGTGGAGTTTCTGCCGGCCCCGGCCCACGGCCTCCAGGGTCTTGGCGAGCACCGCCTCGAAGGCGCCGAGCTTGGCGTCCACGTAGGCGTCGGCGTCCTTGCGCAGGGTCTCGGGGTCCTGGCTGCGTTCGGGGGCGTCCTCGTCCGCGTAGCCCTGCTCGTCGAGGCCGGGGCCCGTGCCGAGCAGCTTCTCGCGGCCGCGGCCGACGGAGCCGAGGGTCTTGGTGAGGACGACCTCGAAGTTGGCGAGCTTGGAGTCGACGTAGTCGTCGGCCTCGGCGCGGACGTCATCGGCCTCCTGGCGGGCCTCGCCCAGGATGCGGTCGGCCTCGTTCTGGGAGCGGCGGGCGACCTCGGTGTCGGAGATCAGCGAGCCGCGCTCGGCGTGCGCGTTCGCCACGATCCGCTCGGCCTCCTGGCGGGCCCGCTCGACCATGTGGTCACGGTCGCCGATCAGCTCCCGCGCCTGGGCGAGGGAGTCGGGCAGGGCCGCGCGCAGTTCGTCGAGCAGGGAGAGCAGTTCGGCGCGGTTGACCACGCACGAGGCCGACATGGGCATGGATCGGGCGCCGGAGACCACCGAGACGATCTCGTCGAGCTTCTTCTGCACGTCCACCGTGTGCTCGCCACTCTCTACGACTGTGTTGGAGACGGTCGGGTCGACTGTACGGCCAGCGGGGGAGGTTCGTCCGCTCAGTCCCGCTTCAGGCGTTCGCCGAGGGCTTCGAGGACGAGCGGGGGGACCAGGTGGGAGACGTCGCCGCCCCAGGTCGCGACCTCCTTGACCAGGGAGGACGACAGGAAGCTGTAGGTGGGGTTGGTGGGGACGAAGAGGGTCTCCACGCCCGACAGGCCGATGTTCATCTGGGCCATCTGCAGCTCGTAGTCGAAGTCGCTGACGGCGCGCAGGCCCTTGACGATGGCCGGGATGTCGCGCTGCTTGCAGAAGTCCACGAGCAGGCCGTGGAAGGCCTCCACCCGTACGTTCGCGTACTCGGCGGTGACCTCGCGGATCAGTTCCATCCGCTCCTCGACCTCGAAGAGGCCCTTCTTGGACTTGTTGATCATCACCGCGACATAGACCTCGTCGTACAACTTGGAGGCGCGGCCAATGATGTCGAGGTGCCCGTTGGTGATGGGGTCGAACGACCCCGGACAGACGGCACGGCGCACTTGGGATTCCTCGCTCTCCGGTCCGGTCATGGTGCGTCTTCGCACGTAGCGGCGGCGCGACCGTACCAAAACGTTCCCTCGCCGTAGCGACGGGCCCTGAGGGCGTCGAAACCGGTCGGCCAGGCGAACGCGCCGCCTCTGGTGCTGCGCTCCACGGTGACGAGGGCTTCGTCGGCTAGCCAGCCCTCCGTGCGGAGTGTGAGCAGGATCTCCCGAAGATCGTCGTCCGGGACGGCGTACGGAGGGTCCAGGAAGACGAGGTCGTACGGCTCGTCCGGCGCCGGGGCCTGGATGATCTGCTCGGCTTTGCCCGGTCTCACCTCCGCGCCGGGGAGGCCGAGCGAGCGGACGTTGTCCCGGATCGTGCGGGCCGCTCGCGCGTCGGCCTCGACGAGGAGGGTGTGGCCGGCGCCCCGGGAGAGGGCCTCCAGGCCGACGGCGCCCGAGCCGGCGTACAGGTCCAGGACCCGTTCGCCGTCGAGGGGGCCGCCGAGGAGGGACTCCCAGGTGGAGAAGAGGCCCTCGCGGGCGCGGTCGGAGGTGGGGCGGGTGCCGTTGCCCGGCGGGACGGCGAGGCGGCGTCCGCCGGCTGCGCCGGCGATCACGCGGGTCATCTTGGGTCCTTGGGGAGGAGGAGGCGACTGTGGGTCCAGTCTGGCAGTCGGAGGTGAGAGGCGCGTTCCACCGTGGGCGGCTGCGGGACGGCGGCGGGATCGCCCGGTGGGGCGCCTCTCGACCGACGCGGGCGACCGCGGGTCCGTCGTGGTCGCTCGCGCGGTTCCCCGCTCCCCTTCGGGGGCGCCGCAGCTCAGCCCTTGTCGAGGTACTGCTCCCGCTCCTCGTCCAGCAGGGCGTCCAGGGCTGTCCGCAGCGCCGGGAGGTGGTCCAGGTCCGGGTCGGCCGCCACCACCGCGGCCGCCTCCTGCCTCGCCTCCGCGATGATCTCCTCGTCGTCGATGACGGTCAGCATGCGCAGGCTGGTGCGGGCGCCGGACTGGGCCTGGCCGAGGACGTCGCCCTCGCGGCGCTGTTCGAGGTCGATGCGGGAGAGTTCGAAGCCGTCGAGGGTGGCGGCGACGGCGCCGAGGCGTTGGCGGGCCGGACTCGCCTCGGGCATCTCGGTGACCAGAAGGCAGAGTCCGGCGGCGGATCCCCGGCCCACCCGGCCGCGCAGCTGGTGGAGCTGGGAGACGCCGAAGCGGTCGGCGTCCATGATCACCATGGCGGTGGCGTTCGGGACGTTCACCCCTACCTCGATGACCGTGGTGGCGACCAGGACATGCGTCTCGCCGGCGGCGAAGCGGCGCATGACCGCGTCCTTGTCGTCGGGGTGCATCCTGCCGTGCAGGACCTCGACCCGCAGACCCTGGAGGGGGCCCTTGGCGAGCTGGTCCGCGACATCGAGGACGGCGAGGGGCGGGCGCTTCTCGGCCTCGTCCTCGGGGGACTTCCCGCCGCTCTTCTTCGCGCCGGTCCTGTTCGGGTCGGCAGGTTCGTCGACGTCGTCCCCGATGCGGGGGCAGACGACGTACGCCTGGTGGCCGTTCTCCACCTCCTCGCGCACGCGCTCCCACGCGCGGGCGAGGAAGTGCGGCTTGTCGGCGGCGGGGACGACATGGCTGGCGATGGGCGAGCGGCCGGCGGGCAGCTGGTCGAGGACCGAGGTGTCCAGGTCGCCGAAGACGGTCATCGCGACCGTACGCGGGATGGGGGTGGCCGTCATGACCAGCAGGTGGGGCGGCTGTTTACCCTTGCCGCGCAGGGCGTCGCGCTGCTCGACGCCGAAGCGGTGCTGCTCGTCCACGACGACCAGGCCCAGGTCGTGGAACTGCACCTTGTCCTCGATCAGCGCATGGGTGCCGATGACGATCCCGGCCTCGCCGGTGACCAGGTCCAGCAGGGCCTGCCGACGGCCCGCGGCGCCCATCGAGCCGGTGAGGAGCACCACCTTGGTGGCGTGCTCCGATCCGCCGAGCATGCCGCCCTCGGCCAGCTCGCCCATCATCTCGGTCACCGACCGGTGATGCTGCTGGGCGAGCACCTCGGTGGGCGCGAGCATGGCCGCCTGGCCGCCCGCGTCGACGACGGCGAGCATGGCGCGCAGGGCCACCAGCGTCTTGCCGGAACCGACCTCGCCCTGGAGCAGCCGGTGCATCGGGTGCTCGGTGGCCAGGTCGTCGAAGATCTCCCGGGAGACCTTCCGCTGCCCGTCGGTGAGAGTGAAGGGGAGGCGGGCGTCGAAGGCGGTGAGGAGGCCGTCGGAGGCGGGACGGCGGGCGACGGCGGGGAGCTGGGAGTCGGCGTGGCGACGGCGGGCGAGGGCGACCTGGAGGACGAAGGCCTCGTCCCACTTGAGGCGGTCGCGAGCGCTGTCCCGGTCCGCCTTGGTGTGGGGGCGGTGGATCTTCACGAGGGCATCGGGCAGTGAGACCAGGCCCCGGCCCTCCCGCAGGGAATCGGGCAGCGGGTCCACGGCCTCCTGGGCGCTCGGCAGGACCGTCTGGACGGCCTTGGCGATCTTCCAGGACTCCAGTTTGGCGGTGGCCGGGTAGATCGGGATGAGGGCGCCGGCCCAGGTGCCGACGGTCTCGGTGTCCTCGCTGTCGCCCTCCCCGCGCAGCAGCTCGTAGGCCGGGTGGGCGAGCTGCAGGCGGCGGTTGAAGACGGAGACCTTGCCGGCGAACAGCGCGCGGGTGCCGGGGAGGAGGTCCTTGTGGGGTTTGTGGACGCCGTGACCGAAGAAGACGAGCTGGAGGCGGCCGCTGCCGTCGGTGATGGTCACTTCGAGGCGCTGGCCCTTGCCCCGGGGGGCCTTGGCGGAGGCGAAGGTGTGCAGGCGGGCGTCGGCTACCTGGGCGACCACCGTGACGTGCTCGTCCATGGGCAGGTCGGCGAGACGGGTGAGCCGGCCGCGCTCCTCGTACCTGCGGGGGTAGTGGTGCAGCAGGTCCCCGACGGTGTGCAGGCCGAGGTGCTCGGCCATCACCTTCGCGGTGGCGGCGCCGAGCGAGTTCTTGAGCGGTTCTTCGAGCGCGGGCACGGGATCCATTGCACACCACGGCACTGACAATCCCGTAGACGTCCTTGAAATCCGCTGGTCAGGCGGGTCGTTCGCGCCTAGGATGACGCTCTCTTGGACCCAGCCGTGTCAGGGCCCGTACCGCCTCCCGTCCGCGGTCACCTTCTCCCGGGACCGCCCGACCCCGCCGCCGTCGCCAGAATCCCCTCCACCGGCGCTGCGACGTTGGATTCAATGACCTCACAGTCATCCCAGGCACCCCAGACTCCCGAGGCGTCCCCGTCTCCTCGTACGTTCCAGGTCGATCTGCGTGGCCTGGTGGATCTGCTCTCGCACCACCTCTATTCCAGTCCCAAGGTCTACCTGCGCGAACTGCTGCAGAACGCCGTGGACGCGATCACCGCCCGCCGCGCCGAGCAGCCCGACGCGCCCGCCCGGGTGCGACTGTTCGCCGAGGGCGGCGCGCTGCGCGTGGAGGACTCGGGCATCGGGCTCACCGAGGCCGATGTGCACGACCTGCTCGCCACGATCGGGCGCAGCTCCAAACGCGGCGACGGCGGCATCCAGGAGGTCCGCTCGGACTTCCTGGGGCAGTTCGGCATCGGGCTGCTGGCCTGCTTCGTGGTCGCCGAGCGCATCCGCGTGGTCAGCCGCAGCGCCCGTACGCCGGACGCCCCGCCGGTGGAGTGGACGGCCGCCGACGACGGCTCGTACACCGTACGGACGCTGCCGGACGAGGCGCGGCCCGAGCCGGGCACGACCGTGCACCTGGTCGCGCGGCCCGGAGCCGCCGAGTGGCTCGCCCCCGCGCGCGTGCTCACTCTGGCGCGGGACTTCGGGTCGCTGCTGCCGTACGACGTCCGGGTGGGCGACGAGGCGGTCACCGACCTGCCGGCCCCCTGGGACCGCGCGTATCCCTCCCCCGCCGGCCGGCGGGTGGCCCTCGCCCGGCACTGCCACGACCTGTTCGGGTTCACCCCGCTGGACTCCGTCGAGCTGAACGTGCCGCTGGCCGGCATCCGGGGCGTGGCGTACGTGCTGCCGGCCGCCGTCAGCCCGGCCCAGCGGGCCGGTCACCGGGTGCACCTGAAGGGCATGCTGCTCACCGAGCGGGCCGAACAGCTCCTGCCCGACTGGGCGTTCTTCGTGCGGTGCGTGCTCGACACGGACAGTCTGCGGCCGACGGCGTCGCGGGAGTCGCTGTACGAGGACGAGACCCTGGCGGCCGTGCGGGAGGCGCTGGGCGAGCGGATACGCGGCTGGCTCACGGGGCTCGCCGCCGGTGATCCGGAGCGGCTGACGGCCTTCCTGTCGGTGCACCACCTGGGTGTGAAGTCGCTGGCGCGGCACGACCGGGAGATGCTGCGCACGATGCTGCCGTGGCTCCCGTTCGAGACGACCGACGGGCGGCTGTCCCTGGAGGAGTTCGCCCGGCGGCACCCGGTGGTGCACTTCACGCGGACGGTCGAGGAGTACCGCCAAGTGGCGCCGATCGCGTCCGCGCAGGGCGTCGGGGTCGTCAACGGCGGCTACACGTACGACAGCGAGCTGGTCGAGGCGCTGCCGTCGGTGCGGCCGGGGACGGTGGTCGCCGAGCTGGACGCCGACACGGTGACGGCGCACCTGGACACGCTCGACCCGGACGAGGAACTGGCGCTGGCGGACTTCCTGTCGGCGGCGCGGGCGGGGCTCGACCCCCTGGGCTGCGATGTGGTGCTGCGGGCCTTCCATCCGCTGTCGGTGCCCGCGCTGCACCTGGACGACCGCGCCGCCCGGCACGAGCAGGCGCGCGCGGAGGCGGAGGAGCGGGCGGACGACCTGTGGGCGGGCATCCTCGGCTCGCTGCGGAGCAGTGCCCCGCGCGCGAAGCTGGTGCTCAACCACCTCAACCCGCTGGTCCGGCGGATCGGTGCGCTGTCCGACCGGGAGCTGATCGGCACCGCCACGGAGGCCCTGTACGGGCAGGCCCTGTTGAGGGCGCAGCGGCCGCTCGGAGCCGCGGACTCGGCGCTGCTGAACCGCGCCTTCATCGGCCTGCTGGAGTGGGCCACGCACGCCGAGGGGGACGGCCGCCCGTGAGAGACGTCATGGACTTCGACGAGCTGCGCCGGGCGATGGCGGAGAACCACGGGCAGCCGGAGGGTCCCGCGCGCAACGCGCGCGCGGAGCTGCTGCTCGCGGAGGCGGAGCGGCTGAACGAGCCGCTCGCCGTGATCGAGGCGCTCGGGCACCAGCTGAAGGTCTACAACTACAGCTCCGAGAAGGACAAGATGTTCGTCCCCTTCGCGCGCCTGCTGCGCATGTGGGACGAGCACCCGGAGGACTTCGACGAGTACGAGATCCACTCCCTGCACTGGGTGTTCAAGTGGGTGTCGGCCGGCATGCTGAACCAGCCGCACGTCCCGCTCGCCTCCATCGAGAAGTGGCTCGCCGAGATGGAGCACCGCTACCGGCTCGCCGGGCACTCGGAACGGGCCGTGCGCGACGCCGAGTTCAGCGTGGCCGCGCACGTGGGCGACCTGGGACGGGCCGGGCGGGCGTACGACGCGTGGCTGGCCGCCGACCGGGACGCGATGGCCGACTGTCACGCGTGCGAGCTGCACGGCCAGGGCTGGTGGCGGGCCCTGCGGCGCGAGGACGCCGAGGCGCTGGAGCTGTGGGCGCCGGTCCTGGAGGGCGCCTACACGTGCGCCCATGAGCCGCACACCGTCCTGGCGTCCTCCCTGCTGCCGCTGCTGCGGCTGGGGCGTCCCGAGGAGGCCCGGGCCCACCATCTGCGCGGTTTCCGGCTGGTGCGGGCGATGGAGAGCATGCGGGACGCGTACGCGGACCATGTGGAGTTCTGCGCCCTGACCGGCAACGAGGCACGCGGTCTGGAGCTGCTGGCGGAGCGTCCGGCGTACTTCACCGACTCCGGCGACCCGCGCAGCAAGCTGGACTACCTGAGCGTGGTGGCACTGCTCATGGACCGGCTCACCGCACGCGGGTTCGCCGGCCGGACGGTTCCCGGCCCCGCCGGGCGCACCTGGACCGCCCGCGAACTGGCCGCCCACGCGCGCGAGGAGGCCCTGGCGCTGGCCGCCCGCTTCGACGAGCGCAACGGCACGGCGTACGTCGGCGGCCTCGTCCGCGAGCGGATGGACCAGGAACCGCTGCTGGACCGGCTGCCGCTGGGCGTGCGCGCGGCCCGGCCCGCGGTCGCGGTGCCGGCGCCCCGGCCGCCTGCCGCCGTGGAGCGGACGGAGGACTCCGCGGCGCCGGAGGGCCTGCCCGCTCTCCTCGTGGAGGCGCGGCGGCTCTCCGCGGGCCTGCATCCCGGTTCCGTCGCGGCCTGGGCGGCCGTGGCGCGGGCCGCCGAGGCCGAGGGCGCGGAACTGGACGCCCGGGACCGCGCGGACCTGGTCGACCACGAGGCGATCGGCCTCGGACCGGAGGGCCGCACGCGCTTCGAGCGGGCGGCCGAGCTGTACGAGGAGGCCGGAGACCCGGGCGAGGCGCTGGCGGCACGCGCGCGCGGGGCGCACGTGCACGCCCTGGCGGGCGGGTCGGACACGGCACTGGACCTGGTGTCCGAGCCGTACGAGAGGATCCTCGCCCTCTGGGCGGACGGCGGTACGGGTCCGCGGCAGACGGCGTCCGTGCTGGTGGGGCGGGCCCGGATACTCGTGCAGCGGATGCACGAGACCGAGGACGCCGACGCGGTCCCCGCCGCCGAGGCCGCCGTGCGCGAGCTGGCGGCCTTCGTCGAGCCGCGCCGCGGGGAGGACGTACGGCTGGCCTCGCGGGCCGCGGAGGCGCGGGCGATGCTCGGTGAGCTGGCCGCGCGGGGCGGGGACGCGGCGGCCGCCGCCGACCTGTTCGCGGAGGCCGCCGAGCGGTACGTGGCGGCCGGCCTGCCGTGGTTCGCGGTGCAGTACGAGGCGCGGCTCGCCGGGGTCGCCCAGCACCTCGGGGACCTGGCGAGGGCCGAGCGGGCGGCGCTGGCCGCGCTGGAGCACGGCGGGCCGGAGCTGGAGCCGGTGGGCCACGCCCAGCTGCGTCTGCAGCTGGCCGAACTCCTCGGCGCCGACGACCGGGTGGAGGCGGCCCTCGCGCACGCCCTGGAGGCGGCGCACTGGGCGGACGAGGCGGGCGAGGGGCCGACGCTCGGCGCCTGGGCCCGGCATCTGCTCGGCGGGTTCCTGCTGCGGCTGGGGCGGTGGGCGGAGGCGGCCGAGGTGCTGGAGTCCGCCCTCGCCGATCTCACCGCCGAGACGCACGGGGACGGGGCCCTCGCCCAGACCCTGTGGTGGCTGGGCGACTGCCACACCGAGCTGGGTGAGCACCGCGAGGCCGCCGAACGGTGGCTGCGGGCCGCCGACATCGCCCGGCACTGGCCCGAGCAGCACGACCACGCCGTGCTGGCCCATCTCACCGCGGAGGCGCTCGCCCGCGCGGGACTGTCCGCCGAGGCCGACCGGGCGTACGCCCGTGCCGTCGACCTCTGGGGCGAGCTGGGGAACGTCCACGGGTACGTGCGGGCGCTGCGCGCGCGTGCCTGGTACGCGGCGCGGGAGGCCCGCGAGGGGGCCGAGGGCTCCGCCGCCCCGGACGGGGCGCGGGAGCTGATGGGCGACGCGGTGGCGGGCTGCGAGGCGGCCCTGTCGGACGTGAGCGGTGAGGAGAACCGGCGGCGGATCGTCGCGGAACTGGGTGAGACCTACGGGCAGTTCGGTGATCTGCTGGCCCGGTCCGTGGCCGAGGACGCGGAACCCGTCTCCTGCGGGCCGGTGTTCGAGGAGGCGCTGGGGTTCGTCGAGCGGGCGGTGGCGGTGTACACGTCCCTGGGCGAGGAGTTCCTCGACGCGCGGACCGCGGCCGAGCTGGCCGCGGGGTGGCTGGAGGTCGATCTGCGGCGGGCGGGGGCGGCCGGGGTCCGGGCGCGGAGGGTGCTGGCGGCGGTCGGTGACCGTGCGGACGAGACGGCGGACGCGCGGCGGGCGGAGGCGGAGCGGTTGGCCGCGTCGGCGGAGGCGCTGGACTGAGCGGGGCGGGTGGGGTGCCCCGGGACTCCGGGCCCCGCCGCCCCCGAAGGCGCCGGGCTACTCCACGCCGATCAGCAGCAGGGCGCCCTGCCGGCCGCCCCGGTACACCACCGTGTCCACCGCCAGGTGCTCCCGTACCCGGGTCTCCACGTGCTCGACGACCTCGGCGGGGGCCTCGTCCCCCAGGACCAGGGTGACCATCTCGCCGCCCGCGGCCAGCATCCGGTCGACCACCGCGGCCGCGGTCAGGGTGACGTCGGAGCCGATGACGGCGACATCGCCGTCGATGAGGCCGAGGACGTCGCCGGCCTGGCAGATGCCGGCCATGGTCCAGGACTGGCGTTCGGCGATGACGACCTCGGCGTAGCGGGTGGCGCCGGCGGCGGACGTCATGGAGACGACGTCCTCGTCGAAGCGGCGGCCCGGTTCGTGGACGGCGAGGGCGGCGATGCCCTGCACCGCCGAGCGGGTGGGGATGAGGGCGACGCGGACGCCCTCCGTGCGGGCCTGCTCGGCGGCGGCCGCCGCCGTGTGCCGCAGGTCCGCGTCGTTGGGCAGCAGCACCACCTCGCGCGCGTGCGCACGCCGTACGGCCTCCACCAGCTCCCCGCTGGCGGGCGGCTCCCCGGGGCGGGCCAGGACCGTGGTCGCGCCCGCCTCGGCGTACAGCCCGGCCAGCCCCTCACCGGGGACGACGGCCACGACGGCCCGCTGGGCGCGCTCGCGCGGCGGCCGCCCGGTCTCACCGGTCACATGGGCGTCCCCGGCCCCGAAGTGCGTGATCCGGATGCGGTACGGGCGCCCGGCCTCGACACCCGCCTCCACGGCGGCTCCGGCGTCGTCGACGTGCACGTGCACGTTCCACAGCCCGTCGCCGCCGACCACCACCAGCGAGTCGCCGAGGGCGTCCAGCCGGCTCCGCAGACGGGCCACGGCCGCGTCCTGCGCCTCCAGGAGGTAGATCACCTCGAACGCGGGGCCGCCCGCGCCGGGCTTGTCGTCCGCACACACCTCCGCGGTCTGCGCAGCCTGGGCCGAGGGCGTCCGCCCCCCGGTGCCGGCCACCGCCCTCGGCGCCTCGCCCGTGAACGTCTCCACCAGTGCCGCCAGCACCGCGACCAGGCCCCGTCCGCCCGCGTCCACGACCCCGGCGCGGGCCAGGGCCGCCAGCTGGCCCGGGGTCCCCGCCAGGGCCGTCCCGGCGCCCTCGTAGGCGGCGCGGGCGACCGTGCCGCAGTCGCCCTCGACGGCGGTGGCCGCGTCGGCCGCCGCGGAGGCGACCGTGAGAACGGTGCCCTCGACGGGGTGGGCGACCGCGTCCCGGGCGGAGTCGGCGGCGTGCCGCAGCGCGAGCCGCAGGCCCCGGCCGTCGGTGTGAACCGCGTCACCGTCGTCGGAGAGCACCTGGGCCATACCCCGCAGGAGCTGGGCGAGGATCGTCCCGGAGTTGCCCCGGGCCCCGATCAGGGCCCCGTGCGCCATGGCCCGCGCCGCCTCGGCGAGGGTGGGCCGGTCCGCGCCCGCCGCGGCGCCGGTCTCGTGGCCCGCGAAGACGGCCTCCACGGCCGCCGCCGCCGACTCCATCGTCAGGTAGAGGTTGGTGCCGGTGTCGCCGTCGGCCACCGGGTACACGTTGATGGCGTCGATCTCCTCGCGCGCGCGTCCCAGCGCGGCCAGCGCGAGTCCGCACCAGGTGCGTACCGCGAGAGCATCGAAGAATGTCTGCGGCACCTGCGGCACCTGCGCCTCCTTGAGCTGCGTGGCTGCTGGACGTGGGACCGGGGGACGCCGCACGCCGCACGCAGCGTAGACCCGCGGTGGTGACCGCCGGTAAGAGGGCCGGGACGAGGCCCCGACCAGCCATGGTAGTTTCGTTGTGCGGACGCAGTCGTTGTATGCTGCTCCGGTTGTCCGATTCGGATCCATGATCCAGACCGGACTCTCCCCCTGGCAACGCCACTCGGGTCCCAGTCGATGGGATCGTGATCCCGGCATGCCGGGATCAACCGTAAGTGCATCTGAAGTCTTTGGAGTGACCCGTGGCTGCCAACTGCGACGTCTGTGGCAAGGGGCCGAGCTTCGGCAACAACATCTCGCACTCGCACCGCCGTACGTCCCGTCGCTGGAACCCGAACATCCAGCGCGTCCGTACCGTGGTCGGCGGGACGCCGAAGCGCGTGAACGCTTGCACCTCGTGCATCAAGGCCGGCAAGGTCTCGCGCTGACGCAGCGCGCGGCCACTGCTGGTTCGCTGCTCAGAGCCGGTCCACCGTGAGGTGGGCCGGCTTTTTGCGGTCCCCGTACGCGCCAGGGGTTCTGCCGTGCCCGTACGCGGATCCGTGGACGGCGGCCGAGCCGGTACGCCGCCACGGCCCGCCCGCGCGGGACGTCAGGCGGTCGGAGCACCCCGTGTGAGGGCCCAGCCGTGGTCCACGGGCCCGATCCCGCCGCCGAGGGCGAAGCCGCCGGAGATCGCCCCGGTCACATACGCCTTGGCCGCCGTCACGGCCTCCGGCACGGTCCGTCCGCGGGCGAGGTGCGCGGCGATCGCGGAGGCGAGGGTGCAGCCCGTGCCGTGCGTGTGCCGGTTGTCGTACCGGGGGGCCCGCAGCCAGTGCTCCTCGGCGCCGTCGGTCAGCAGGTCGACGGCGTCCCCCGGGAGATGGCCGCCCTTGATCAGCGCCCACCGGGGCCCGTGGGCCAGCAGGGCCTCGGCCGCCTCCCGCATCCCGGCCTCCGACCGGACCCGCACGCCGGTGAGCCGGGTCACCTCGTCGAGGTTCGGGGTCGCGACGGTGGCCACCGGCAGCAGCCGTGTCCGTACGGAGTCCAGGGCGGAGGCGGCGAGGAGCGGGTCGCCGTGCTTGGAGACGCCGACCGGGTCGACGACGACCGGCGCGTCCGTGGCCGCCAGCAACGCGGCGACGGCCTCGACGAGTTCGGCGGAGGCGAGCATGCCGGTCTTGACGGCCTGGACACCGATGTCGTCGACGACACTGCGGTACTGGGCGCGCACGGCCTCGACGGGAAGCTCCCAGGCGCCCTGTACGCCGCGGGAGTTCTGCGCGGTGACGGCCGTGACGACGCTCATCCCGTGCACGCCGAGCGCGAGCATGGTCTTCAGGTCGGCCTGGATCCCGGCCCCGCCGCCGGAGTCGGACCCCGCCACGGTGAGGACCCTCGGGGGCGCGGGGCTCGGGGCGGCGGTCATGACTCGATGTCCCCGAAGTGGTCCCAGCCGCCCTTGCTGGTCCAGGGCGCCCCGTCCACGGTCACCTGGGGCAGCGCCGAGGGGTTGAGGACCTCGCCGATCACCTTCCAGCGCGCGGGCAGCTTCACGTCCTGCGGGAAGGTGGCCACGATCGCGTGGTCCTCGCCGCCGGTGAGCACCCACTGGAGGGGGTCGACGCCCACGGCCTGACCGATGTCGTGCATCTGGGTCGGGATGTCGATCGCGCCGGAGCGGATGTCGATCCGGCACTTGCTGGCCTCCGCGATGTGCCCCAGGTCCGCGATCAGCCCGTCGCTGACGTCGCACATCGCGGTCGCGCCGAGGGAGGCGGCGGCCGGGCCCGCGTGGTACGGCGGTTCGGGGCGCCGATGGGCCTCCACGAAGGCGCGCGGCGAGCGGAAGCCGCGGGAGAGCACCGTGTGCCCGGCGGCGGACCAGCCGAGCCAGCCGGTGACGGCGACGACGTCGCCGGGCCGGGCTCCGCCCCTGGTCACGGGCTCGTGGTTGCGCAGGTCACCGAGTGCGGTGATGGAGATCATGATGGTGTCGCCGCGGACGACGTCCCCGCCCACCACGGCCGCCCCGGCGACCTGGCACTCGTCGCGCAGGCCGTCCATCAGCTCGGTGGCCCAGGTCACCGGGAGATCGGCGGGCGCGACCAGACCGAGCAGCAGGGCGGTGGGCACGGCGCCCATGGCGGCGATGTCCGCCAGGTTCTGCGCGGCGGCCTTGCGCCCCACGTCGTAGGCCGTGGACCAGTCGCGCCGGAAGTGCCGCCCCTCCAGGAGCAGGTCGGTGCTCGCCACGACCCTGCGGTCCGGCGCCGCCACCACGGCGGCGTCGTCGCCGGGGCCGACCCGGACCGCCGGGGTGGTGGTGAGCCGGGAGGTGAGCTCCCTGATGAGCCCGAACTCCCCCAGCTCTCCCACGGTGCCCTTCATCGTCGTATCGCCCCTTCTCGTGCCGTTTCCAGTGTCGCTCCCGCCCGGTCGCGGGCCGTTGTCGTCCTCGGTACGGTCGAATGGACCGTCAACTCGCGTCGTCCCCGTCCCCCGGTGCGTGCGGCGCGGCCTCCAGGGGTCTCCCCCCGGCGCCTGACGACGCGATACCGTGGCGTTCCTTTTCCCGACATGATCCACATGATCCTCGTGGCCGCCCTGGAGGTTCCGTGGTACAGGCGTACATCCTGATCCAGACGGAGGTCGGCAAAGCGTCGACCGTCGCCGAGACGATCAGCAAGATCCCTGGCGTCGTCCAGGCCGAGGACGTGACGGGTCCCTATGACGTCATCGTGCGCGCCCAGGCCGACACCGTCGACGACCTCGGTCGGCTGGTGGTCGCCAAAGTCCAGCAAGTGGACGGGATCACCCGCACCCTGACCTGCCCGGTCGTGCACCTGTAGCCCCCGTCTACCCTGGGCCGGTGAATTCGTTGCGTCACCGGCCGACCGCTCGCCTCGGGCTGCCCGTCCTCGCCGTGTCGTTGATCGCCGTCGCGGGCTGCTCCTCAGCAGACGACGGCGGCTCGGCGGCGGTTCCCAGCCCGGGGGCCGCCGCCACGACGCTGTGCCGGAAGCTGGACGGGGTGCTGCCGCGGACGGTGGACGGTCTCGGTCGCCGGGATCCTCGGCCCGCCTCCGCGCTGACGGCGGGCTGGGGCGACGCGGTGATCATACTGCGCTGTGGTGTGCCGCGGCCGCCCAAGATGGCCGATCCCGCGGTGGCGGAGGGGCGGGACGACGACGCGGTGGCCGGGGCCGTCGACGGGGTGGACTGGCTGATGGAGAAGCGGGACGACGGGTCGTACCGCTTCACCACGGCGAATCGTGCGGCGTATGTGGAGGTGTCGGTGACCGCGGATCGGGCCGGGGAGGACACCTCGCCGATCCTGGTGGGGCTGGCGCCCGCCATCAAGAAGGCGGTTCCTGAGGGGGTCGCCTCCTGAGGGATGCCTCAGGAGGCCGTAGGGAGGCTGCGGGCCGGATCGTGGCCGGTCGCGCCCACGGGGTGCACCTCTGCCTCGGACCCGTCGGGTCTACCTCAGACCCGTCGGGCGGTGCAGCGCCGCCTGGATCAGGCGGTCCACCAGCTCCGGGTACTCGATGCCGCTCGCCTGCCACATCGCCGGGTACATCGAGATCGGCGTGAAGCCGGGCAGCGTGTTGATCTCGTTGATGACGAACTCGCCGTCCTCCGTGAGGAAGAAGTCCGCGCGGACCAGACCCTCGCAGGAGGCCGCGTCGAAGGCGTCGACGGCGAGCCGCCGGACCTCGGCGGTCTCCTCGGGCGTCAGCGGGGCCGGGACGATGCCGGGCGTGGAGTCGATGTACTTGGCGTCGAAGTCGTAGTACGCGTGGGTCTCGGGCGGCGGGATCTCGGCGGGCACGGACGCGCGGGGGCCGTCCTCGAACTCCAGGACGCCGCACTCGATCTCCCGGCCGCGCAGGGCCGCCTCGACCAGGATCTTCGGGTCGTGCCGCTGGGCCTCGGCGATCGCCTCGTCGAGACCGGCGAGGTCGTCGACCTTGGTGATGCCGATGGAGGACCCCGCGCGGGCTGGCTTCACGAAGAGGGGCCAGCCGTGCTCACCGGCGAGGTCGATGATCTTCTTGCGGGCGGCGGCCTCGTCGAGCTGCCACTCGCGCGGCCGGATCACCACGTACGGACCGACCTTCAGCCCGAAGGAGGTGAACACCCGCTTCATGTACTCCTTGTCCTGGCCGACCGCCGAGGCGAGCACGCCCGAGCCGACGTAGGGGACCCCGGAGAGCTCCAGCATGCCCTGCAGGGTGCCGTCCTCGCCGTAGGGGCCGTGCAGGACGGGGAAGACCACGTCGACCTCGCCGAGCGCCTTGGGCACCGACCCCGGCTCGCTGTAGACGACTTCCCGGTTGGCGGGGTCGACGGGGAGCACCACGCCGCCCTCCCGCGACTCGGCGAGTTCCTCGACGCTCGGCGTACGGCGGTCGGTGATCGCCATGCGTTCCGGCTCGTCGGCGGTGAGGAACCAGCGGCCCTCCCGGGTGATGCCGATCGGCAGGACGTCGTACTTGGTCCGGTCGATGGCCCGCAGGACGGCGCCGGCCGTGACCACGGAGATCCCGTGTTCCGAGCTGCGGCCGCCGAAGACGACGGCCACGCGCGGCTTGCGGGACGGCTGCTCAGGACTCTGGGGGAGGTTCTCGGTGCTCATATCGCGTCGAGAGTACCCGGTGGTAGTGGGCCAGTCAGTGCCCATACGGCCGCTTTCGCTCAGCGCCGCTCCGGCTTGGCGCTGCGCGACATCATCTCCTTGAGGGCGACGACCGGCGGCTTGCCGTCGTGGACGATGTCGACGACCGTCTCCGTGACGGGCATGTCGACGCCGTGCCGGCGCCCCAAGTCCAGTACCGACTCACAGGACTTGACGCCCTCGGCGGTCTGCTTGGTGACCGCGATGGTCTCCTGGAGGGTCATGCCCCTGCCGAGGTTGGTGCCGAAGGTGTGGTTGCGGGAGAGCGGCGAGGAACAGGTCGCCACCAGGTCGCCGAGTCCCGCGAGTCCGGCGAAGGTGAGCGGGTCGGCGCCCATCGCGAGGCCGAGCCGGGTGGTCTCCGCGAGGCCGCGGGTGATGAGCGAACCCTTGGCGTTGTCGCCGAGGCCCATGCCGTCCGCGATGCCGACGGCGAGACCGATGACGTTCTTCACCGCGCCGCCCAGTTCGCAGCCGACGACGTCGGTGTTGGTGTAGGGGCGGAAGTACGGGGTGTGGCAGGCGGCCTGGAGCCGCCGGGCGACGCCCTCGTCGGTGCAGGCGACCACGGAGGCGGCCGGCATCCGGGAGGCGATCTCCCGCGCCAGGTTGGGTCCGGTGACGACGGCGACACGGTCCTGTCCGACCTTGGCGACGTCCTCGATCACCTCGCTCATCCGCATGGCGGAACCGAGTTCGACGCCTTTCATGAGCGAGACGAGGACGGTGTCGGGCGCCAGCAGCCCGGTCCAGTCGGCGAGGTTGGCCCGCAGCGTCTGGGAGGGGACCGCGAGGACGGTGAAGTCGGCGCCCGCGGCGGCCTCGGCGGCGTCGGTGGTGGCCCGCAGGTTCTCCGGGAGCCGCACTCCGGGGAGATAGTCCGGGTTGGTTCGGGTGGAGTTGACCGCGTCCGCGAGCTCCGGACGCCGCCCCCACAGGACGGTGTCGCACCCCGCGTCGGCGAGCACCATGCCGAAGGCCGTACCCCACGAACCGGTGCCGAACACCGCCGCCTTGACCGGCTTGCTCACTTGCCCTGCCCCTCTTCCTGACGTTGCTGTCCCCGCAAGGCCCCATTGTGCTGCTCGGGCTGCCGGTGCTCGACCGCGGCGGCGTTCCTGCGCCGCTGCTCGATCCGCTCCACCTTGGGGTCGTACGGGGTCTTCGGCGCCCGCTCGCCGCGGATCTCCTCCAGGTGGCGGGTGACGGCGGCCATGATGACCGCGGTGGCGTCCTTCAGCAGGTCCGGGCTCATCTCCCGGCCGTAGAAGCGCGTGAGGTCGACGGGCGGGCCCGCGAGCACGTGGTGCGTCTTGCGCGGCAGGAGGTGCGGCTTCTTCGCGTACGGCGGCAGCAGTTCGTTGGCACCCCACTGCGCGACCGGGATCACCGGGCACCGCGTCTGCAGGGCGACCCGCGCGGCGCCGGTCTTGCCGGTCATGGGCCAGCCGTCCGGGTCGCGGGTGAGGGTGCCCTCGGGGTAGAAGGCGACGCACTCGCCGCGCTCCACGGCGTCGATGGCGGCCCGGAAGGCGCTCAGCGCGTCGGTGCTCTCGCGATACACGGGAATCTGACCGGTGCCACGCATCACGGCCCCGATGAATCCCTTGCCGAAGAGGCCGCTCTTCGCGAGAAAGCGCGGAACCCGGCCGGTGTTGTACTGATAATGGGCGTACGCAAAGGGATCGACATGCGAATTGTGGTTCACGGCGGTGATAAATCCGCCCTCGGCCGGAATGTTCTCCATTCCACGCCAGTCCCGCTTGATCAGCACCACCAGGGGTGGTTTGGCGATCACCGCGGCGAGGCGGTACCAGAAGCCGATTCTCCGGCGGGGCACGCGGACACCTTCCTCTAGGACTTCCCAGGGCCTGCTTCCGGGGCCCGGAGCCGCACAAGTGTCGCCCCGGGCTGCCGGTCTGTCGAGAACACCGTACGCCCCGCCCTGTGGCCGTCCATTGCGCCCAGGTGACAATGGCGGCGACAAGAGAGGGACGGAACGCCCGTGCAGTGGACCCTGGTCGTGCCCGTGAAGCCCCTGGCACGGGCCAAGAGCAGGCTCTCGGACACCGCCGCCGACGCGGTGCGCCCCGGGCTGGCCCTCGCCTTCGCCCAGGACACCGTGGCCGCGGCCCTGGCCGCCACGGCGGTGCGCGGTGTGGTGGTGGTCACGGACGATCCCCTCGCCGCGCGCGAACTGACGGCCCTCGGCGCCCGCGCCGTGCCGGAGGATCCCGGCGGCGGCCCCGGGGACGGCCTGAACGCCGCTCTGCGGCACGGAGCGGCCCTCGTGCGCGATGTACGCCCGCAAAGTCCGGTGGCGGCCCTGAACGCCGATCTGCCAGCCCTGCGCCCCGGGGAACTGACCCGCGTCCTGGGCGCGGCCGCCGCGTTCCCCCGCGCCTTCCTCGCCGACGCGGCCGGCACCGGCACCACCCTGCTCGCCGCGGCTCCGGGCCACGGCCTCTCCCCCGCCTTCGGCCCCGGGTCCCGCACCCGCCACCGCCGCTCCGGCGCCGTGGAACTCGACCTCACCGCCGTGGACTCCGTACGCCAGGACGTCGACACCGGCGACGACCTGCGCGCCGCGCTCGGCCTCGGCGTCGGCCCCCGTACGGCCGCGGCGGCCGCGCGGCTGCTGATCCCTGGCCAGTAGGCTGCGGCCATGCAGGCCACCGCGTACACGTACGACCCCGCCACCCGCACCGGCCAGGTGCTCCTGGACGACGGCACCCCGGTCCCGTTCGGCGCCCCGGCCTTCGACGCGGGCGCGCTGCGGCTGCTGCGGCCGGGGCAGCGGGTCAGGATCGAGACGGAGGGCGAGGGCGAGGCCCTGCGCATCACCCTGATCACCCTGCAAACGTTCTGAGCCCCGCGGAGTCCGCCCCGGAACACGCCGCGGGCCGGGCTCCATCGGTCAGGAGCCCGGCCCGGCGCGTGTGAGTACCAGGCGCCCTATGCCTGGCGTGCGGCGGTCTTCTTGGCGGTCGTCTTGCGAGCCGTCGACTTCTTGGCCGGGGCCTTCTTGGCCGTGGCCTTCTTCGCCGGCGCCTTCTTCGCGGCGGTCTTCTTGGCGGCCGTCGTCTTCGACGCCGTGGTCTTCTTCGCGGCGGTCGACTTCGCGGTGGTCTTCTTCGCGGTCGTCTTCTTCGCCGTGGTCTTCTTCGCGGCGGCCGTCGTCTTCTTGGCGGCGGCCGTGGTGGTCTTGCGGGCGGTCGTCTTCTTGGCCGCGGTCTTCTTCGCCGCCGCCTTCTTGACCGTCGCCGAGGCCCCGCCGCTCAGGCTGCCCTTGGGCGCCTTCTTGACCGCGACCTCGCCACCGCGGGGCAGCTTCTTCGAGCCGCTGACCAGGTCCTTGAAGCCCTGGCCCGCGCGGAACCGCGGCACGGAGGTCTTCTTGACCCGAACCCGCTCACCCGTCTGCGGGTTGCGGGCGTAACGGGCCGGCCGGTCCACCTTCTCGAACGAACCGAAGCCGGTGACCGAGACCCGGTCGCCGGCGACGACCGCGCGGACGATGGCGTCCAGAACGGCGTCGACCGCGTCGGCGGCCTGCTGACGCCCGCCGACCTTGTCCGCAATCGCTTCTACGAGCTGCGCCTTGTTCACGTCTTCCCCTTCGGAGACATCGCCAGAACGAAAGTGTTCAAGCCTTTTCGCACGTTAGGCAGATATATACCGCAAATCAAACACGAAACGGGCTTATCACCCTTGTGCCGCAACGAACTCGGCAGCCACGGACTTCTCTCAGCGTTCCTCTGCGGGCATTCGCCCCTCGTCGAGGTCCGTCGTGAAGCCCTCCAGCCGCCTTGCCGCGTCGGCGAGATCGTGCTTGGCCACGGCCGTAATGACCAGCAGCTTCCGGGTCAGCGCCATGCGTACGCCCTCCGGGACTTGCAGTGCGCGCACTCTTGCGTGCGCTTCCTTGAGTTGGCCCGCGACCGCCGTATAGAGCTCGAGTTGGCCGTCGTGTTCCATGCACAGATTGTGCCATCTGGGGCGAGTTGTCGCCTGCGCAGGGGGCAACTGCCGTCTCCCGGAGGCCCGCGGAGCACCTCCGGCCGATGCCGCACGATGGTGCGCGTACCCCGGCAATCACCTTTGTAACTAGGGGAGTTGAAACCTTTCTGCACATGACTTCGAAGGTCTCCGAACCCGCACATGCAGGTACCCCCAACCGTGCCCGATTGGGGGTACCTGGGGGTGTCGCGGTGGCTGGAATCAGCCGTGCGCGGGCGCCCTCGGGGGCGGCCCGCGCCGGTGGATCAGACCTTCAGCGTCCTCGGCTTGTACGACGGCCGCTTGGCCTCGTAGGCGGAGATGTCGGCCTCGTTCTGGAGGGTGATGGAGATGTCGTCCAGCCCGTTCAGCAGCCGCCAACGGGAGTTCTCGTCCAGCTCGAAGGCGGCGGTGATCCCTTCGGCGCGCACCTCGCGGGCCTCCAGGTCGACCGTGATCTCGGCCTCGGGGTCGTTCTCGCTCAGCTCCTGCAGCGCTTCCACGGTCTTCTGGTCGAGAACCACCGTGAGCAGGCCGTTCTTGAGCGAGTTGCCGCGGAAGATGTCGGCGAAGCGGGAGGAGATCACGGCCTTGAAGCCGTAGTTCTGCAGCGCCCAGACGGCGTGCTCACGGGAGGAGCCGGTGCCGAAGTCGGGGCCGGCGACCAGGACGGTCGCCCCCTCGCGCTCGGGGCGGTTGAGGACGAAGTTCTCGTCCTTGCGCCACGCCTCGAACAGTCCGTCCTCGAAACCGTCCCTGGTGACCTTCTTGAGCCAGTGGGCGGGGATGATCTGGTCGGTGTCGACGTTGCTGCGGCGCAGCGGGACGGCCCGGCCGGTGTGGGTGGTGAATGCTTCCATGGCTGTTCAGACTCCAGCGGGGGCGTCGGTCAGGTCGGCGGGCGAGGCCAGGTGGCCCAGTACGGCGGTGGCGGCCGCGACCTGCGGCGACACCAGGTGCGTACGGCCGCCCTTGCCCTGCCGGCCCTCGAAGTTGCGGTTGGAGGTGGACGCGGAGCGCTCACCGGGGGCCAGCTGGTCCGGGTTCATGCCCAGACACATCGAGCAGCCCGCGTGCCGCCACTCGGCACCGGCCTCCTTGAAGACCACGTCCAGCCCCTCGGAGACGGCCTGCAGACCGACCCGCGCGGAGCCGGGGACGACCAGCATCCGTACGCCGTCGGCGACTTTGCGGCCCTTGACCAGCTCGGCGGCGGCGCGCAGGTCCTCGATGCGGCCGTTGGTGCACGAACCTACGAAGACAGTGTCCACGTTGATGGACTTCAGCGGCTGGCCGGCCTCCAACCCCATGTACTCCAGGGCCTTTTCGGCGGCGAGGCGCTCCGATGCGTCCTCGTACGAGGCCGGGTCGGGGACCGACGCCGAAAGCGGCGCGCCCTGGCCGGGGTTGGTGCCCCAGGTGACGAACGGCGACAGGGAGGCGCCGTCGATGACCACCTCGGCGTCGAACTCGGCGTCCTCGTCCGTCCTCAGCGTCTTCCAGTACGCGACGGCCGCGTCCCAGTCCTCGCCCTCGGGGGCGTGCGGACGGCCCTTGAGGTAGTCGAAGGTGGTCTGGTCGGGGGCGATCATGCCCGCGCGGGCGCCGGCCTCGATCGACATGTTGCAGATGGTCATGCGGGCCTCCATCGAGAGCTTCTCGATGGCGGGGCCCCGGTACTCCAGGACGTAGCCCTGGCCGCCGCCCGTACCGATCTTGGCGATGATCGCCAGGATCAGGTCCTTGGCGGTGACGCCCTCGGCCAGCTCGCCCTCGACCGTGATCGCCATGGTCTTGGGGCGCACCAGCGGCAGCGTCTGCGTGGCCAGCACGTGCTCCACCTGGGAGGTGCCGATGCCGAACGCCAGACCGCCGAAGGCACCGTGCGTGGAGGTGTGGGAGTCGCCGCAGACGACCGTCATGCCGGGCTGGGTCAGACCCAGCTGCGGGCCGACGACATGCACGACACCCTGCTCGACGTCGCCCAGCGGGTGCAGACGCACACCGAACTCGGCGGCGTTCGCGCGCAGCGTCTCCAGCTGGACGCGGGAGACCGGGTCCGCGATGGGCTTGTCGATGTCGAGGGTGGGGGTGTTGTGGTCCTCGGTCGCGATGGTCAGGTCGAGCCGGCGAACCTTCCGCCCGCTCTTGCGGAGACCGTCGAAGGCCTGGGGGCTGGTCACCTCGTGCAGCAGGTGCAAGTCGATGAAGAGGAGGTCGGGCTCGCCCTCGGCGCGCCGGACGACGTGGTCGTCCCAGACCTTCTCCGCGAGTGTCCTACCCATCGCTTTCCCTCCGGCCGGCGCGGCAGCGCGTCGGCCCAACTAGAGATATCGGAGGTGGCGAGCGCGCGAATCCCCTCGTGGCGCGCGCCGGCCGCCGGGCTCGTCGGTCCGCGAGCCGTTGTTGTTCTGCTTCCAGAGTGGCAAGGTCCACGCGAAATTGAACTTGCGTTTCACAGAGTGAGACGCGAGTATCGTTGCATGGACAACAGTAGCGGCGTCGGCGTTCTGGACAAGGCGGCCCTGGTCCTGAGCGCTCTGGAGTCCGGTCCGGCCACCCTCGCGGGTCTGGTCGGCGCCACGGGACTCGCACGGCCCACGGCCCACCGCCTGGCCGTGGCTCTGGAACACCACCGCATGGTGGCACGCGACATGCAGGGCCGTTTCATCCTCGGCCCCCGGCTGGCCGAGCTGGCCGCGGCCGCCGGCGAGGACCGCCTCCTCGCGACGGCGGGCCCGGTGCTCACGCACCTGCGCGACATCACGGGCGAGAGCGCGCAGCTCTATCGCCGGCAGGGCGACATGCGTATCTGTGTCGCCGCCGCGGAGCGGCTCTCCGGCCTGCGGGACACGGTCCCGGTGGGCTCGACCCTCACGATGAAGGCCGGTTCGTCGGCGCAGATCCTGATGGCCTGGGAGGAGCCGGAGCGGCTGCACCGCGGGCTGCAGGGCGCCCGTTTCACGGCCACCGCCCTCTCTGGCGTACGGCGCCGGGGCTGGGCCCAGTCCATCGGCGAGCGCGAGCCGGGCGTCGCCTCGGTCTCCGCGCCCGTGCGGGGCCCGTCGAACCGCGTGGTGGCGGCCGTCTCCGTCTCCGGCCCCATCGAGCGCCTCACCCGCCACCCCGGCCGTATGCACGCCCAGGCGGTGATCGACGCCGCGGGCCGCCTCTCGGAGGCCCTGCGCCGCACCGGCTGATCCACCCGCCCGTCCGACCATGGGAAAAGGCCTGCCTCAACGCCGCGGCAGGCCTTTTCGCATGGGGCGACAGCAACCGCCCCCTAGGCACTGGCCCCCCGCCGGTGGGCGAACCGCTCCTTCGCGGACCGCCCCCGCGCCTCGATCGGCAGCACCCCCGTGGCCGCCGCCAGGCCGAACGCGGGCATGTCGGCGTAGATCGACTCGTACGAGCCCGCCGACACCACGTACGTCTCGTGCCACAGGCCCACGTGCTGCCGGGCCTTCCCCTTGCGCTCCTTGCGGTTCAGCGCCGCCCACGCCACCCGGTGGAACGCGTCGGGCGCGTGCGCGTAGGCGTAGAGCTTCTCCTTGGACTCCCAGTACTGGACGACGTAGTACGTCCGCGGCGAGGCCGTCAGCAGCACGGCGTTCAGCAGCCCCCGCTCGGGGTCCTTCCGCAGCTCGCGCAGCATCCGCGGCATCGCGGTCAGCACGGGCATCCAGTGGTGCACGGCCCAGAAGTGGTTGATCCGCGTGCCGATCAGCAGGACCACCACCTCGCCCTCGGCCGCCGCGGTGGTACGGCCGGGCACGACCCGCTTTCCGAACATGACTCCCCCTGGTTGGTGAGCGGCACTATCCGAACTCTCGTGCTTGGATAGTGACACTTCCCAAGGAGAGGCGCAAGAGAGATGCGGCTGGCGGAGCTGAGCGAGCGCAGCGGGGTGTCCCCGGCGACGATCAAGTACTACCTGCGTGAGGGGCTGTTGCCGCCGGGCCGCCAGGTCAACGCGACGACGGCGGAGTACGACGAGGAGCATGTGCGCCGGCTGCGGCTGGTGCGGGCCCTGATCCAGGTGGGCAAGGTGCCGGTGGCCAACGCCCGGGAGGTGCTCCGGCACGTGGACGACGAGTCGCTCGGCCGCACGATCCGCCTCGGCGCGGCCCTGTGGGCGCTGCCGCAGACCCCCGGCCCGGACGAGGAGGACCCGGTCACCGTCGCCGCGAGGGCCGAGGTGGACCGGCTGCTGCGGACGCTGGGCTGGGAGTCGGCGCGGGAGACCGGCTCCCTCTCCCCCGCCCACCGTTCGCTGGTGGCACTGGTGGCGACGCTGCTGCGGCTCGGCCTTCCCTGCGGCGCCGAACAGATGGCCCCGTACGCGGAGTTGATGCATCAGGCGGCCGTCAGGGACCTGGATCACATGGAGAGCTACGCGTCCGACACCGAGATGGTGGAGGTGGCGGTGTCGTCGGCGGTGCTCTTCGAGCCGGTGCTGCGTTTCCTGCACCGCCTCGCCCAGGAGGAGGAGTCGGCCCGGCGATACGGCTTCGAGTAGCCGGGGCACACGACGAAGGCCCTCCACCGGAGTGGAGGGCCTTCATGGAACGTACCCCCGACCGGATTCGAACCGGCGCTACCGCCTTGAGAGGGCGGCGTGCTAGGCCGCTACACAACGGGGGCCCTAGCGATCCTGCAGGCGTTCACATTACAACGCCGCAGGTCCGAGCTGGTCTACCTGGACTCGAACCAAGAATGACGGTACCAGAAACCGTAGTGTTGCCAATTACACCATAGACCAATAAGGTTGAGACCTTTTGCGTACCCCCGACCGGATTCGAACCGGCGCTACCGCCTTGAGAGGGCGGCGTGCTAGGCCGCTACACAACGGGGGCCCTAGCGATCCTGCATCGACAGTGGCGGGAGCTACCCTGACCACCTTCGCGGGAAGGATCTGTACCCCCGACCGGATTCGAACCGGCGCTACTGCCTTGAGAGGGCAGCGTGCTAGGCCGCTACACAACGGGGGCTTTGCGGATCTGATCTCCGCGTCCGCAGATGAGCTCTGCGAGCTGGCCTACCTGGACTCGAACCAAGACTAACTGAACCAGAATCAGTCGTGCTGCCAATTACACCATAGGCCACTGGAACGCGAGCCCCTGTGGGGATCTTGTTCTAGTTCGCTCCGTCGGTTCCGGCCTTTCGGCCCGCTCCCCGGCGGCGCAGGAAGAACATTACCCGAAGGTGGACGGCGCTCCAAAACGGGTATCCGAGCCGAGGATCGCGGGGAGTTCGGCGAGGGTGGCGATCCGGTGGGGCCCGACGGGCGGGTCGACGGTCGCGTACAGACCGCCGCGGTCGATCCAGACCGACAGCAGACCGGCGTCGGCCGCGCCCCTGCCGTCGATCTCGGGGTGGTCGCCGACGTAGGCGACCTCGTGCGGAGGCAGCTCCAGGGCCTCGCAGGCCACGTGGAACGCCTCGGCGGCCGGTTTGTGGACGCCCAGCTGCTCGGCGCAGAGCACCGTCTCGAAGCGGTCCCACACCCCGAGCGCGCGCAGCTTGCGCTCCTGGACGGGGAGGCTGGAGTTGGACAGCACCGCGTGCCGGTGGCTGGCGGCGAGCGCGTCCAGGACGGGCACGACGTCCGGGAAGAGGGACCAGGCCCGCTCGTAGTGGGCGATGTAGCGCTCGAACCAGGCGTCGGCCTCGGCGTCGCTGAGCGGCTGCCCGTGGAAGTCCCGTACCCGGTCCCGGCGGGTGGACTCCCAGTCGCCCTCGCCCGCCGCGTACCGCCGCCAGTGCAGGCTGGTCAGTTCGCGCCAGCGGGTCAGGGCCTCCTCGACGGAGCCGTGGCCGAGCGTCAGGCCCTCGGCGGCGAGATGGTCCCGCATGCCGGCCCGGTCGGCCGCGGTGTAGTCGAAAAGGGTGTCGTCGACGTCCCAGAGCACCGCCTTGATTTCCATGATCCGACGGTAGCCGCAGGCCGGCCGTCCTGTCCCCGGGACGGAACGACGAAGGGGCGGCACCCGGGGTCCGGGTGCCGCCCCTTCGTCACGCCGTTACGCGGTCAGCTTCGCCAGGGCCGCGTCGATCCGCGCCAGGGTCTTCTCCCGGCCCAGGATCTCCAGGGACTCGAAGAGCGGGAGACCGACCGTGCGGCCGGTGACGGCGACACGGACGGGGGCCTGCGCCTTGCCGAGCTTGAGACCGTGGGCCTCGCCGGCGGCCAGGACGGCCTCCTTCAGGGACTCGGCCGAGGCCCAGTCGGCCGCGTCCAGCTTCGCGCGGGCCGTGCGCAGCAGGTCGTCGGAGCCCTCCTTCATGGCCTTCGCCCAGCTCGCCTCGTCCTCCACCGGCTCCGACAGGAAGAGGAAGTCGACGTTCTCCGTGATCTCGGACAGGACCTTCAGGCGGGTCTGCGCGTGCGGGGCGATCGCCTCCCACCTGGCCTCGTCGAAGTCCTCCGGCGCCCAGGGGGCGAACGGGGCCTTCAGCCAGGGGGCGCAGCGCGCGGTGAAGTCCGCCACGTCCAGCAGCCGGATGTGGTCGGCGTTGATCGCCTCGGCCTTCTTCAGGTCGAAGCGGGCCGGGTTGGGGTTCACGTCGGCGATGTCGAAGGCGGCGACCATCTCCTCGATCGTGAAGATGTCCTGGTCGGCGGAGAGCGACCAGCCGAGCAGGGAGAGGTAGTTGAGCAGGCCCTCGGGGAGGAAACCGCGCTCCCGGTAGAGGTTGAGGCTCGCCTGCGGGTCGCGCTTGGAGAGCTTCTTGTTGCCCTCGCCCATCACGTACGGCAGGTGCCCGAAGGACGGGACCTCCTTGGCGATGCCCAGCTCGATCAGTGCCTTGTACAGGGCGACCTGGCGGGGCGTGGAGGAGAGCAGGTCCTCGCCGCGCAGGACGTGGGTGATCTCCATCAGGGCGTCGTCGACGGGGTTGACGAGGGTGTAGAGCGGAGCGCCGTTCGCGCGGACGATGCCGTAGTCCGGGACGTTCTCCGGGGTGAAGGTCAGCTCGCCGCGGACCAGGTCCGTGAAGGTGATCGTCTCGTCGGGCATCCGGAAGCGGACGATCGGCTCGCGGCCCTCGGCCTCGTACCGCGCCTTCTGCTCCGGCGTGACCTCGCGGCACTTGCCGTCGTAGCCGGAGGGCCGGCCGGCGGCGCGGGCGGCGTCGCGGCGCTCCTCCAGCTCGGAGGCGGTGCAGTAGCAGGAGTAGGCGTGGCCGGCCTCCTTGAGCCGCTCGGCCACCTCCAGGTACGTCTCCATGCGCTGCGACTGGCGGTACGGCGCGTGCGGGCCGCCGACCTCGGGGCCCTCGTCCCAGGTGAAGCCCAGCCAGCGCAGGGAGTCCAGGAGCTGCTCGTAGGACTCCTCGGAGTCGCGGGCCGCGTCGGTGTCCTCGATGCGGAAGACGAACGTGCCGCCGGTGTGGCGGGCGAACGCCCAGTTGAACAGGGCCGTGCGGACCAGACCCACATGGGGGTTGCCGGTCGGGGACGGACAGAAACGTACGCGGACGGAGCCGTTAGCCACGCTTGATCACCTTGTTGGTGAGAGTGCCGATGCCTTCGATGGTGACGGCGACCTCGTCGCCGACGTTGAGGGGGCCGACCCCTGCCGGGGTGCCCGTGAGGATCACGTCGCCGGGGAGCAGCGTCATGGCCTCGGTGATGTTGACGATCAGGTCCTCGATGGAGTGGATCATCTCGCTGGTGCGGCCGAGCTGGCGCTGCCCGCCGTTGACGGTGAGCTGGATGGTCAGGTCGGCCGGGTCGAGGTCGGTCTCCACCCAGGGGCCCAGCGGGCAGGAGGTGTCGAAGCCCTTGGCCCTGGCCCACTGCTTCTCGCGCTTCTGGACGTCCCGGGCGGTGACGTCGTTGGCGCAGGTGTAGCCGAAGATCACGTCCTTGACGCGTTCGCGGGGGACCTCGCGGCACAGCCGGCCGATGACCACGGCCAGCTCGGCCTCGTGGTGGAGGTCCTCGGAGAAGGACGGGTACTGGATGTCGTCGCCGGAGCCGATCACCGAGGTGGCCGGCTTGAAGAAGGCGAACGGGGCGTCCGGGACCTCGTTGCCCAGCTCGCGGGCGTGCTCGGCGTAGTTGCGGCCGAAGGCCACGACCTTGTTGGGGAGCACCGGCGGCAGCAGCCTGACCTTGCTGAGCGGGACCTTCGTACCGGAGAGCTGGAAGTCCGCGAACGGGATGCCCTTGATGATGTCGAGGACGAGCTCGTCCGGCTTGTCGCCCTCGACCGCGCCGAAGGCTACGTTCCCGTCGATGGAGAACCTGGCGATGCGCACGGGATGCTTGCGCCCCTTAACTGAGCTGGCTGGAGTCTGACGGTCCAGGCTAACGCGGGGCGGGCCGGCCGCTTCGCGTATTTGAACCGCGCAGGCACGCCGAACAACCGCGTAGGTGTGCGAAGGGCGCCCGGCAGATGCCGGGCGCCCTTCGCACACCTACGCGGGAGTCCGCCGGATCTCGGGGAACTTCACCGGATCCACGTTGAATGCCGGGCGGCCCGTGCGCGTACTTGAGCGTGCAACTACTCCGCCGCCTGGACCGGAACCGTCATCAGGACCGTCCGGCGGGGGTTGGCGGTCTGGGAGGGGAGGTCGACGGAGTGCTCCTGCTCCGGCGTGCGCAGGTCCTCGGCGTCGGCGAGGTGGGCCAGCGTCGTGCGCCGGGGGTTGGCTATGTTGCGGAACATCGTCGTCGTCTTCACTGTTGTCCTGGACCTCGTCGTGTGCGGGCGCCGGGCGGACCGCAAGGGCCGTCCCACAAGCGCGGGTTGTCGGATTCGCCATCCCTGTAAAGCGTCAGGCTAAACATCCGATTCCCGGGTCAAGTCGTGAAGAAGGCATGATCGGCGTGTGAGTTTGCTCACTCAGTCATGGGCAAAACGGGCAATCCAGGCCAACAATGCACCTTCACGAAACAGACATAAAGCACCTGAACCTCCCATTCCGCTCCTGATCATGGCGACTGGGACACCCCGCTCACGCCAGGGGATCGCACAGGTATGTCCGTAATAAACGGAAACACCTTACACACCCGGTGACGTCGCCCTCACATGCCGTCACAGTGAACAGACCGTTATCCGTTGGCCTTGTTGCAGATCCGGCACTGTGCTGGAATTCCACGGACCGCCGCAGGATCGTGCCGGCGCGCAGAGGCGCAGTGGAAACAGCGCCTGGCGGCGGTGGGAGGGGGAGCCAGCGCCGGTCACTCACGACCACCCAATTGGGGACGTATTCAGGGCGCCCCCGAAGACGCCGACACCGTCCCGCCGTTCACACGGTGGGGCGCCTGGTCCAGAGGTTGCGACGCTAGTGCAGGGACGTTTCAAGAGGGATGGCAGCGCTTCGGCGGAGCCGGAGCCACACAACGGAACCGGTAACGGTTCCTCCCCCCAGCACGCCCAGAACCCGGGTCCGGCGGAGATCGGCGACGGCGGTGAGCGCTCCGGGCGCCCCGGCGCTTCAGCTGCTCCCCAGCAGTCCGGGAAGCCCAAGGGCGGCACCACCGGCGGGGGCACGAGCGGCTCCCGCGTAGCCCTGCGCAACTGGCGCATCTCGACCCGTCTGGTCTCGCTGCTCGCGCTCCCCGTGGTGGCGGCGACCTCGCTCGGTGCCCTGCGCATCGGCGACAACGTGGACGACATCCAGCAGCTCGACAACATGCGGCTGCTCACCGACATGACCAAGCAGGCGACCGAGCTCGCCACCGCGCTCCAGAACGAGCGCGACGAGTCGGCCGGTCCCCTCGCGCACGGCGTGAACGCCGGCGACTACACGATCAAGGGCGTCCGCGAGAAGACGGACCTGGCGCGGACCCAGTTCACCGACGCGACCCAGGCCGCCGAGACCGCGACCACCACCGAGAAGATGCCCGGTGTGCGCGACAGCCTCGTCCGGGTCGTGCGCGAGCTCTACAACCTGAGCAGCATCCGCAAGAACGCCTACGTGGACCCCAAGAACTCCACGCAGACGGTCGAGGCCTACCACCGCCTGATCGACCAGCTGCTGGAGCTGTCCACGGACATGGCCGAGGCCACCAGCAACCCGGACATGATCAAGCGGACCCGTGCCCTGGCGGCGTTCTCCTCCGCCAAGGAGTACGCCTCCGTGCAGCGCGCGGTCATCGCCGCGGCCCTGCCCGACTCCGACGACAAGGCCGGCAAGCTCTCCGAGAACGACCGGCTGTACGCGAACGCGGCGCTGGCGAACGAGGAGTCGGACCGCAGCACCTTCTCCGACATCTATGGCGGCGGCGCCGAGGACGTGACCAAGCCGATCGACGACGCGAGCCCCACCGTCGAGGCCTCCGACGTCTACGCGGACCGGGTCCTCGGCAGCGCCAGCGGTCTGGGCGGACAGGACAAGCGCTCGTACAGGGACTGGATCGACGACTCCGGTGCCAAGATCGAGCGGATGAAGAAGATCGAGGGCTCGCTCCTCGAGGAGATGGAACAGACCGCCCGCAACCTCCGCGCCGACGCGGAGCAAGAGGCGATCATCTCCGGTGCGCTGATCCTGCTCGTCCTCGGTGTCTCCCTCGTCGGCGCGTTCGTCGTGGCCCGGTCCATGATCCGCTCGCTGCGCCGGCTGCAGGACACCGCGACCAAGGTCGCCCAGGACCGGCTGCCCGAGCTGGTCAAGCAGCTGTCGGAGTCGGACCCGCAGGACGTCGACACCTCCGTCGAGTCGGTCGGTGTGCACTCCCGGGACGAGATCGGCCAGGTGGCCGCGGCCTTCGACGACGTGCACCGCGAGGCCGTCCGCCTCGCCGCCGAGCAGGCCCTTCTGCGGGGCAACGTCAACGCGATGTTCACCAACCTCTCGCGCCGCTCCCAGGGCCTCATCCAGCGTCAGCTGTCGCTCATCTCCGAACTGGAGTCGCGCGAGGCCGACCCGGACCAGCTGTCCTCGCTGTTCAAGCTCGACCACCTCGCCACCCGCATGCGCCGTAACGGTGAGAACCTCCTCGTCCTCGCGGGTGAGGAGCCCGGCCGCCGCTGGACCCGTCCGGTCCCGCTGGTCGACGTGCTCCGCGCCGCCGCGTCCGAGGTGGAGCAGTACGAGCGCATCGAACTGGCCTCCGTGCCGACGACCGAGGTCGCCGGCCGCGTGGTCAACGACCTCGTGCACCTCCTCGCCGAGCTGCTGGAGAACGCCACCTCCTTCTCCTCGCCGCAGACCAAGGTCAAGGTCACCGGTCACGCCCTGCCCGACGGCCGGGTGCTGATCGAGATCCACGACACCGGTATCGGCCTCTCCCCCGAGGACCTCGCGGCGATCAACGAGCGGCTCGCCTCGCCGCCCACCGTGGACGTCTCGGTCTCCCGCCGCATGGGTCTGTTCGTGGTCGGCCGGCTGTCGCAGCGCCACGGCATCCGTATCCAGCTGCGCCCGTCCGACTCGGGCGGTACGACCGCGCTCGTCATGCTCCCCGTCGACGTGGCCCAGGGCAACAAGAAGCCCACCCCCGGCAAGCCCGGTCAGGGCGGCCCCTCCACCGGTGGTCCGGCCGCCGCACAGGCCTCGGCCGGTGCCGCCGCCGCGCGCCGCCAGGCCGGCAACCCGTCGGGTGCCCCGCTCGGCGGCCCCTCCGCCGGCGGCGGTCTGCTCGGCGGTCCTCCGCAGCGCGGGCAGGTGGGCGCGGGCCAGGGTCCGCGGGCCGCGCTGCCCGGCAACCCCAGTGGTCCGGGCGGTCTCGGCAACCCCGGCGGCCCGCGTGGCCCGCAGGGCGGTCCGCCGGTGCCCCCGCAGGGCGGCCGGCCTCCGGCCGGCGCCGGAGCCGGCGGTTTCGGCAACGGCGGTGCGTTCGGCGGCGGTCAGGCACCCGGTGCCCCGCAGGGCCTGCAGGCCGCCGGGACCGGTGGCCCGAACGGCTTCGAGAGCTTCGACGACTCCGGGCGCCAGGGCGGCTTCCCGACCGGCTCGGGCCTGCGCCCGGCCGGCGGTCCCGGTGACGCGGGTGCGTCCCGGCCCGGCGGGGCCGACGGCGGCCCCGGTGCCGTCCCGCCCAAGCAGGGCAAGGAACGTTCCGGCAGGCGCCGTCCGCAACTGCCCGGCCGCGGTGGTCCGCGCGCCGAGCTGCCCGGTGGCAACACCTCGTCGCGGACGCCCAGCTGGAGCGACGACAACGCGCAGCCCCCGGTGCCGCGTGCCTCGCTGGACGCCCCGCGCGGCCACGAGGAGCAGCCGGACGTCACCGCGCCCATGCCGCGCGTCGCCCCCGGCCAGACCCCGGGCTCGCCCGCGGACTTCCCGCACTCCACGGGTGCCGACTTCGACAGCCGTCGCCCCGGTGCGGGCACGCCCGCACCGGACGGCACCGGCTCCTACGTCCGCTCCGACGTGTACGGCGGGACCGGTGCTCCGCCGGCACCCACCGGTCCGTCCCGCGGCGCCTCGCAGGACCCCTCGTCCACCGGCCAGTTCGCCGCGACCGGCTACGACGCCTCCGGCACGGGCCAGTTCCCGGCGCCGGGCCGGCCGAACCCGCAGGGCGCCGGTCAGTACGGTGCTCCCGGCCGCCCCGGTCCGCAGGACCCGGGACAGTACGGCGTGCCCGGCGGGCAGAACGGCCAGGGTCCCGGGCGGTACGACACTCCGGGCCGGCAGAACTCCCAGGACACCGGTCAGTTCGAGCGGCCGCAGGTGAACGGGAGCTTCGACGCTCCTCGTCAGCCGGTTCCGCCGCAGCGTCCGCCGGTGCCCCCGCAGCGTCCCGCCCGCCCGCAGGAGCCGGAGGCCCTGCCCCCGGCGACGGGTCCGATGGACGGCCGTACGCCGCTCTACGACACGCTGGAGACCAACTGGTTCCACGGTCAGGGCGGCCAGAACGGCCGGCCGGGCAACGGTTCCGCGCCCCAGCAGGCCGCCGCGCCCGCTCCCCAGACTCCGGCCGCTCCTCAGCGGCCGGCGGCACCCGCCGCGCCCGCGTCCACCACGTGGCGCAGCACGCCCAACGACGACCTGGTCCGCCAGGCCGAACGTGCCCGGCAGCCTTCGGCGGGCGGGGTCACCACCTCCGGCCTGCCGCGCCGGGTCCCGCGCGCGAACCTCGTGCCGGGCACGGCTCAGCAGCAACAGCACCAAACCGGTCCGCAGGTCTCGCGTTCGCCTGACGACGTACGCGGCCGACTGACCAATCTCCGTCGGGGCATCGCGCAGGGTCGACAGGCCGGCAACGGCCAGACCGGCAGCTTCCCGAGCCCCACTCACCAGCAGGAGCGTTAGTTGAGCCAGATGAGCCAAGCGGCACAGAACCTCAACTGGTTGATCACCAACTTCGTGGACAACACCCCCGGGGTGTCCCACACCGTCGTCGTGTCCGCCGACGGTCTTCTTCTGGCGATGTCGGAAGGCTTTCCGCGCGACCGTGCCGATCAGCTCGCGGCCGTCGCCTCCGGTCTCACCTCACTCACGGCCGGGGCGTCCCGGATCTTCGAGGGCGGGGACGTGGCCCAGACCGTGGTCGAGATGGAACGCGGCTTCCTGTTCCTGATGTCCGTCTCCGACGGATCGTCCCTGGCCGTGCTCGCCCACCCCGAGTGCGACATCGGCCTGGTCGGTTACGAGATGGCACTGCTGGTCGACCGCGCGGGCGCCGTGCTCACGCCCGATCTGCGCGCCGAACTCCAAGGCAGTCTGCTCCACTGACGCCTGCGGATCCACAGACCTCACCAAATCACCGTCCGGCCGACACAGTCCCCCCACCGGCCCCCGTCAGACGGCACGACTGACCGACCTGCTGTCCCGCTCGGAGGATCAATGACCCCGCCCACCGCTCCTCACGATCCGTACGCAGAGCCGTACGGAGACGAGGGCGACCAGCCTCTGGTTCGGCCGTACGCCATGACCGGTGGCCGGACGCGGCCGCGTTACCAGCTCGCCCTCGAGGCGCTGATCAGCACGACGGCAGACCCCGCGCACCTGTCGGGCCTGCTCCCCGAGCACCAGCGGATCTGCCACCTGTGCCGCGAGGTGAAGTCGGTGGCCGAGGTGTCGGCCCTGCTGTCCATGCCGCTCGGTGTGGCGCGGATCCTTGTGGCGGACCTCGCCGAGGCCGGACTCGTCGCGATCCACCAGCCCGGTGGCGACGAGAACGCCGGTGGCGCCCCGGACGTGACTCTGCTGGAAAGGGTTCTCAGTGGACTTCGGAAGCTCTGAATCGGGGCGGGCCACCACCTCGGCGAAGATCGTGGTGGCGGGTGGCTTCGGCGTGGGCAAGACCACGTTCGTCGGGGCCGTCTCGGAGATCAACCCGCTGCGTACCGAGGCCGTGATGACGTCCGCGTCCGCGGGCATCGACGACCTCACCCACACCGGAGACAAGACGACCACCACGGTCGCCATGGACTTCGGCCGCATCACCCTCGACCAGGACCTCATCCTGTACCTGTTCGGCACCCCCGGACAGGACCGCTTCTGGTTCATGTGGGACGACCTCGTCCGCGGCGCCATCGGCGCCATCGTCCTCGTCGACACCCGCCGCCTCGCCGACTGCTTCCCCGCCGTCGACTACTTCGAGAACAGCGGCCTCCCCTTCGTCATCGCCCTCAACGGCTTCGAGGGGCACCAGCCCTACACGCCCGACGAGGTCCGCGAGGCGCTCCAGATCGGACCCGACACCCCGATCATCACCACGGACGCCCGCCACCGCGCGGACGCGAAGTCGGCGCTGATCACCCTGGTCGAGCACGCGCTCATGGCACGGCTGCGGTAGTTCCGCACGGCCGAAGCACCACGGCTGGGCCCAAAACAGGACCCAAGTCCATAACCGCATACGCCAGTTGTCGTAGTTACACCGGAGCCGGCTGTGTCCTTTGACACGGTCGGCCTCGGTGTTCATAACGTTTCGACAGAGAAATAGGGTGGTACGACCACGCGTCGCGGTCGATCAGTACCGCTGCGCTCACTTTGTCTCCGCTTTTTGGCGGGGCTCGCTCTTTATGACCGTTTTATCTGGGACTTACATCACGCGGAATCGTTGCCTCCCAGTGTTTGGAAGTCCTCAACATGACGTGCTGGAATGCCTGAACTGCCCATTAGTCAAAGACGTACTAGGGCGTGGAGTCACCCGCGGCACGACGTAGGTGCCGGCGCCGAGAGGTTGTTGGTCGAGTGAGGCGAAGCAAGAAAGGTCCCGAGCCGTCGGCGCGGGGCAACTTCACCCCGCCGCCGCGCGGAGCGGCACCCGCACAAGTGACCGGACCGGAGCCGACGGCAGCTCCCGCATCCAGCGGAAGCCGTCTCTCCCCCCGTAACTGGCGGGTACCCACTCGCCTGAACGCGATCCTCCTCATACCCGTGCTGGTCGGCCTGGTCATGGGCGGCTTCCAGGTGAAGAGCTCGATCGACACCTGGCAGGACGCGCGGGACGCCGAGAAGGTGGCCAAGATCGTATCCGCCGCCGGTGAGTACGGCGAGGCTCTGCTCAACGAGCGCGACATCTCCGCCCAGCCGCTGCTCGACGGCGACCGGGACAGCGAGGTCGTCAAGGACGCCCGCGCCTTCACCGACGAGAAGGCCGACGCCTTCCACGCGGAGGTCGTCGGAATGCCCTCCGGACAGGGTCTGGAGCGCCGGCTGCGCCTGGTCGACGAGGCCGAGCCGCAGATCGACAAGATCCGGCAGACGGCGTTCACCCGCGCAGCCGACCCGGTGCAGACCGAAGAGGGCTACGTCACCGTCGAGCACCTCCTGGCGGAGTTCTCCAACGAGCTCGGCCTCGGTACCGGCAACATCACCGCGTACGGCCGCACGGTCTACGCGGTCACGCTCGCCAAGGGCGCCGCCTCGCTGCAGCGTTCGATCGGTACCCACCTGCTGGTCAGGCGCAGCGAGGACCCGAAGATCTTCCGCCAGCAGGTCACCGCGTTCACCTCGTACGCCTACCTGGAGAACATCGCCGTACAGGAGTACGTCTCCGGTGGTACCGAGGCTGACGCCGCGCGTCTGCAGTCGGTCATGGCGCAGAAGACCGACGAGGGCAAGAAGCAGGCCGCCGAGGCCGCGGCCAAGGACAAGAACTACGTCCCGCCGCCGGACACCATGCTGAAGATGGTCCAGGCGATCGGCAGCGGTGCCTCCACCGAGGACCTGGCGAAGCAGGGCGTCACCTACCAGAACTGGATGGCGGCCTCGACGCTGAAGTTCGAGGGTTACAGCGAGGTCGAGACCGACCTGATCGACCGCGCGGTGTCCGAGGCCGGCCAGATCGCCTCCGACGCCCAGCGCGACGCCTACGTCAACGGCGCGATCGTCATCGTGGCCCTGCTCGCCGCCTTCATCATCGCCGGGATCATGGCCCGCCAGATGAGCCGCTCGATGCGCCAGCTGCGCAACGCCGCCTTCGGCATCGCCGAGCAGCGTCTGCCGATGCTGGTCGACCAGCTCTCGCGCACCGACCCCGGCCGCGTCGACACCCGGGTCGCGCCGATCCCCATCAACACCACGGACGAGATCGGCGAAGTCGCCCGCGCCTTCGACCAGGTCCACCGTGAGGCCGTCCGGCTCGCCGCCGAGCAGGCCCTGCTGCGGGGCAACATCAACGCGATCTTCACCAACCTCTCGCGCCGCAACCAGTCGCTGATCGAGGGCCAGCTGACCCTGATCACCGACCTGGAGAACAACGAGGCCGACCCGGACCAGCTGGAGAACCTCTTCAAGCTGGACCACCTGGCGACCCGTATGCGCCGCAACGGCGAGAACCTCCTGGTCCTCGCCGGCGAGGAGCCCGGCCGCCGCTGGGACCAGCCGGTCCCGCTGATCGACGTGCTGCGCGCCGCCTCCTCCGAGGTGGAGCAGTACGAGCGCATCGAGCTGTCCGGCGTCCCGGAGGCCGAGATCCACGGCCGTGCCGTGACCGACCTCGTGCACCTGCTGGCCGAGCTCCTCGAGAACGCCACCACGTTCTCCTCGCCCCAGACCAAGGTCCGCGTCACCGCCACCCGTCTCCCCGACGGCCGCGTGATGATCGAGATCCACGACAAGGGCATCGGCCTCACCGCCGAGGACTTCGCGGACATCAACCACAAGCTGGCCAACCCGCCGACCGTGGACGCCGCGATCTCGCAGCGCATGGGTCTGTTCGTGGTCGGCCGGCTGTCCGACCGGCACGGCATCCGTGTCCAGCTCCGCCCCTCGGGCGAGCAGGCCGGTACGACCTCGCTGGTCATGCTCCCCGACGTCATCACCCACGGTGGCGGTGGCGAGCAGCAGCCGGCGGCCGACCAGTTCACGGTCTCCCAGATCATCCCGGAGCAGCAGCACGCCTTCCAGCAGCCGGCCGTGGCCCCGATGCGGACCGCCGCCGAGCTGGGCTTCGACGACAGCCGCTACGAGGTGCCGGACGACATCCGCGACCTGGACCCCGTGGGCCGCTCGCTGATGCGCGAGGAGCGCCGTGCGGCCCTGGAGTCCCAGGCGCACCAGAACCCGCAGCTGCCCCCGGGCCAGACGCCGCGCTACGGCGACGACTTCCAGTCGCCCGAGCCGTCCTACGACAACGGCGCGACGGCCTACGTGGACCAGCAGCAGTCGTTCGACCAGCAGACGGCGTACGAGGAGCCGCAGCAGCCGTCGTACGACGAGGCATACTTCGGCCAGGGCACCAACGGCATGGTGAACGGCAACGGGCACCTGCCGGGCGGGAACGACACGTTCACCGCTACCGGGGGTTACCCCGAGCCCGCCTATGCGGAGCCCGTCCAGGAGGAGCACACGGCAGCCGCCGCGAGCGCCCCGGAGACGTACGCCGGCTTCGACGAGCAGCCCTATCAGGACGACTGGCCGCAGCAGCCGCAGCAGCCGGACTACCAGAGCTCCTACCGCTCCGAGTACGCTCCGGAACCGGAATCTTCGCAGGCCGCTGACGTGAAGGAGCCGGAACGCGTAGGCTTCGACCGTCCGGGTCCCACCCCTTCCGCCGGCCACGCGCTGACCGACGCCGGCCTGCCCCGCCGCGGATCCACCGCGGGCATGGGCGGCACGAGCGCGGGCGCCGTGAACGGACGGCAGGAAGTGACCCAGGACCAGCCGACGGCCGGGGGACCGAACGGCGACTGGCGCTCGGACAACGACGCGCGCTGGCAGCAGGCCTCCCAGCTGAAGAAGCCCAAGGCGGGCGGGGTCACCTCCTCCGGCCTGCCGCGGCGGGTGCCCAAGGCCAACCTGGTCGAAGGCGCCGCCCAGACGACCCCGCAGGGAGGTCCACAGATCTCCCGCGCTCCCGAGGACGTCCGGGGCAGGCTGAGCAACCTGCGCCGGGGTGTCCAGCGGGGGCGCAACGCAAGCAGTGAAACGAACGGCCAGGCCACTAGGAATCACCACAGTGGTCCTGACAGCACCTACAACCAGGAGCGTTAGTGTGAGCCCGATGAGCCAGGCGGCGCAGAACCTGAACTGGTTGATCACCAATTTCGTGGACAACACCCCCGGGGTGTCGCACACGGTGGTGGTCTCCGCCGACGGACTCCTTCTGGCGATGTCCGAAGGGTTTCCCCGTGACCGTGCCGACCAGCTGGCGGCCGTCGCGTCGGGTCTGACCTCTCTGACCGCGGGTGCCTCCCGCATCTTCGAGGGTGGCAGCGTCAATCAGACGGTTGTGGAGATGGAGCGGGGATTCCTCTTCATCATGTCCGTTTCCGACGGTTCCTCCCTCGCCGTTCTCGCACATCCGGAAGCCGACATCGGTCTCATCGGGTACGAGATGGCCCTTCTGGTGGACCGTGCCGGTACGGTCCTGACGCCCGATCTGCGTGCGGAGCTCCAGGGCAGCCTGCTCAACTAACAGTCAGACGGTGCGTTTTGGCGTCCCGGGGCCGTAAGGTTTCGGGACGCGGCTTCCAATGAGCCATGGATGCCAGCACAGTCGGAGGAGGAGAGAACGTGGCAACACCCCCAGGCGGTTCATCGTCGGGCAACTGGTCCTACCCTGGCCAGGGGCCGGGCCAGGGTGACCAGAACCGGTACAACTTCCCCTCCGCACCGAGCCGCCAGCAGCCGTACGTACCGCAGGGCCCCGGCCCTTCGCCGTACGACCAGCCGCCGGCGCCGCGTATCCAGCCCGTGCAGCCGCAGCGCCGCACCCCCGAGCCGTCGCCCGCAGGGGCGGCGACCAACCCTCTGGTGCGTCCGTACGCCATGACGGGCGGCCGCACCAGGCCCCGCTACCAGCTCGCCATCGAGGCGCTGGTGCACACCACCGCGCAGCCGCACCAGATGCAGGGCCAGCTGCCCGAGCATCAGCGGATCTGCAACCTCTGCCGGGAGATCAAGTCGGTGGCCGAGATCTCGGCCCTGCTGACGATCCCTCTCGGCGTGGCCAGAATCCTCGTCGCCGACTTGGCGGAGGCGGGTCTGGTCGCCATTCATCAGCCCGGCGGCGACGAGAGCGCCGGCGGCCAGCCAGACGTGACACTGCTCGAAAGGGTGCTCAGTGGACTTCGCAAGCTCTAGCGGCGGTCCTTCCCGCTCCACCACCTCGGCGAAGATCGTGGTGGCGGGTGGCTTCGGCGTGGGCAAGACCACGTTCGTCGGGGCCGTCTCGGAGATCAACCCGCTGCGTACCGAGGCCGTGATGACGTCCGCGTCCGCGGGCATCGACGACCTCACCCACACCGGAGACAAGACGACCACCACGGTCGCCATGGACTTCGGCCGCATCACCCTCGACCAGGACCTCATCCTGTACCTGTTCGGCACCCCCGGACAGGACCGCTTCTGGTTCATGTGGGACGACCTCGTCCGCGGCGCCATCGGCGCCATCGTCCTCGTCGACACCCGCCGCCTCGCCGACTGCTTCCCCGCCGTCGACTACTTCGAGAACAGCGGCCTCCCCTTCGTCATCGCCCTCAACGGCTTCGACGGACAGCAGCCGTACAACCCGGACGAGGTCCGGGAGGCGCTGCAGATCGGTCCGGACACGCCGATCATCACGACGGACGCGCGGCACCGGTCGGATGCCAAGTCGGCGCTGATCACGCTGGTCGAGCACGCGCTGATGGCCCGCCTGCGGTAGGCCCGCGGCGCTCAGCCGAACACGAAAGGGGACCCCTTCCCAGCGGGAAGGGGTCCCCTTCGTCGTATGCCGGCTGCGGCCCGGTGGGGGCCGGTCGCGCAGTTCCCCGCGCCCCTGAAAAGCAAGGGCTGCGGGAGCCTGATCCTTTAGGGGCGCGGGGAACTGCGCGAGAAGCCCCACCGGCCCGCACCCGACCCACACGCGAAGGGGCCCCCTCCATTCGGAGGAGGCCCCTTCGACGAACAAGGCTCAGCGCCAGCTGTGCGGCGCCCGGAACCCCGGCTCGCGCTCCAGGCGGCGCCACCCCGCGCGCAGGCGGCCTCGGTGGGCCGGGAGGGTCTCGGCGGGCTGGGCGGCGGCACGGGCCAGGAGCAGCGCGGTGATCGCGGCCACTTCCTCGGGCTCGGCGTGACCCTTCTCGACGCGAATATCAGGCAGCTTCATGGAAGTCAGTCTCCGTGGATGAGGTTTCCGCTGGGGTACCGGGAGGGAACCGACGGGTTACTGGGGCGGGTTGCCGTGCTTGCGGGACGGCAGGTCCGCGTGCTTGCTGTGGAGCATCGCGAGGGAACGGATGAGGATCGCGCGGGTGTCCGCGGGGTCGATCACGTCGTCGACGAGGCCACGCTCGGCCGCGTAGTACGGGTGCATCAGCTCGGCCTTGTACTCCTTGACCATCCGGACCCGCATCGCCTCGGGGTCCTCGGCCTCGGCGATCTGCCGCCGGAAGATGACGTTGGCGGCACCTTCGGCGCCCATGACGGCGATCTCGTTGGTCGGCCACGCGTACGTGAGGTCGGCGCCGATGGACTGGCTGTCCATGACGATGTAGGCGCCTCCGTACGCCTTGCGCAGGATCAGGGAGATCCGGGGCACGGTCGCGTTGCAGTACGCGTACAACAGCTTGGCGCCGTGGCGGATGATTCCGCCGTGCTCCTGGTCGACGCCCGGGAGGAACCCGGGGACATCCAGCAGCGTGATGATCGGGATGTTAAAAGCATCACACATCTGGACAAAGCGCGCAGCTTTTTCCGATGCCTCGATGTCCAGGACGCCCGCGAGGGACTGCGGCTGGTTGGCGACGATGCCGACGACCTGGCCGTCGAGCCGGCCCAGCGCGCAGATGATGTTGCGGGCCCAGCGCTCGTGGACCTCCAGGTAGTCGCCGTCGTCGACGATCTCCTCGATGACCTTGGTCATGTCGTACGGCCGGTTGCCGTCGGCCGGGACCAGGTCGAGCAGGACGTCGCTGCGGCGGTCGACCGGGTCGGAGGGCTCCACACGCGGCGGGTTCTCGCGGTTGTTCTGGGGGAGCATCGACAGGAGGTAGCGCACCTCGGCGATGCACGTCTCCTCGTCGTCGTAGGCGAAGTGGGCCACGCCGGACGTCTCGGCGTGCACGTCGGCGCCGCCGAGGCCGTTCTGCGTGATCTCCTCGCCGGTGACCGCCTTGACGACGTCCGGGCCGGTGATGAACATCTGGGACGTCTCACGGACCATGAAGACGAAGTCCGTGAGGGCGGGCGAGTAGGCCGCGCCGCCCGCGCAGGGGCCCAGCATGACCGAGATCTGCGGGATGACGCCCGACGCGCGGGTGTTGCGCTGGAAGATGCCGCCGTACCCGGCGAGCGCGGAGACGCCCTCCTGGATACGGGCGCCCGCGCCGTCGTTCAGCGAGACCAGCGGGGCACCGGCCGCGATGGCCATGTCCATGATCTTGTGGATCTTCGCGGCGTGGGCCTCGCCCAGCGCGCCGCCGAAGATGCGGAAGTCGTGGGCGTAGACGAAGACCGTGCGGCCCTCCACCGTGCCCCAGCCGGTGACGACACCGTCGGTGTACGGCTTCTTGGCCTCCAGACCGAAGCCGGTGGCCCGGTGCCGGCGCAGCTGCTCGACCTCGTTGAAGGAGTCCGGGTCCAGCAGCAGCTCGATGCGCTCCCGGGAGGTCAGCTTGCCCTTGGCGTGCTGCGCCTCGGTCGCCTTCTCGCTCGGGCCGGCCAGAGCCTGGGCACGGATCTCGTGCAGTTCGGCCACTCGCCCGCGTGCGTCCGTCGGCTCACCCGGTGCCTCATCCAAAACGGTCATGTAGCGACCATACGAAGCCGAGCGAGCAAAGCGGTCCGTCGACTCCGTACAGTCTCCGGCGTGTTTTCCTGGTACCCCTGAACAGAACGTCGTCGGCATGCAGGCGAACCGACTGCTCAGGGGGTGTGGGGCTTGTAGAGGTCACACAAAGGCGCGGCGAGCGGCTCAGGGGAGAGTCAGGTCACAGGTGTGGGTGGCGCACGCCGTGCCGGGGCTGATCCGCAGCCGCAGCCGACCGCGCGCCGACTCCAGCACCTCGACGGAGGCGTCGGCCCGGATCACCTCGCGGAACGGGCCGTTCCAGATGATCTCCATCGGCTCGCCCGTGCGTGGCGGTTCGCTCACGCGGAGGGTGGCGGCCCTCCCCCGTCGGCGTACCAGCACGCAGGCCCCGGCGGAGGCCGTCAGCGGGCCCACCGTACCGGGCTGCCAGAAGACCGCGCCGAACAGCCCGAGCGAGGGGACGTGGACGGCCTGGCAGGCGCTGTCGTTGGCGGGGATCGACAACCAGCGCCGATCGGCTGCACGGGCCTCGACGGCGTGGCGGGACGCCCCGGGCATGAGCAGATAGGCGTAGCCGGCGTTCACCGGATCGGTGCCGTGGTCCAGCCAGAGGGTCTGCCAGCGCCGGGTGCGGCGCTCGGTCGTCCCGCCGGTGTTGATGTCGGACCAGGCGCCCGTGCGGTCCTCGCGGAGGGTGCGCAGGGCGGGCGCGGGGACCAGGCTGCCCCGGGTGCCCGCCGGGAAGTCCGAGAAGACCCAGCCGCCGTGGCCCTCCAGGTGCGCCCAGAGCCGGCCGCGTACGAGCGGCGGGTGCACCGTGCCGCCGCTCGCCCCCAGGTTCCGGTTGTCGACCACCGTCTCCACCGGCACCCCGTCCGCGCAGGTGACGCCCGCCCCGAGGCAGAGCACGGAGTCCGCGAGGCAGAACCACGCCTTGCGGGCCTCCAGCGTCGAGCCGAGCCCCTTGAGGTGCTGGCCGATCGCCGCGTACTCGCCGTCCGTGGTGCCGCCGACCCAGCGCACGGCGGGTTTCGGAGCGCCCCATTCGCCGCCCTCCCGGTCGGCCAGCCGCTTGGTGGAGACGGTGGTGCCGGGGAGGCGGTACCAGTCGACGGTGGGCCAGAACCAGTCCGTGTACTGGTCGCCGCGCCCGGGGGCCCACCAGAGGGTGGCACCCGCGCCCGTGTGCCAGCCGCGCGGGTTCTCGCCGTTGCCGCATTCGTAGTGGGCGATGCGGTCGGAGGCCATGGCGATGTTCACCACGAAGCCCGGACGGCGGTGGACGGCCCGGTCCATGGCGGGGAAGAGACGGTGACCGACGGGTTCGGGCGCGGCGGCGACCGGGGACGCGGCGACGGCGTGCAGCCGGGCCAGGTCCGCGACACCGAACTGCCGCGCGGTGAGGATCGGTGTGACCGTGTCCCGGGCGATCCATCCCTTGATCAGCCCGTGCCACCGTTCGCGCTCGGCGGCGGTGGCGCCGAGCGCGAGCAGGGCGAGGGCGGCGATGATCCCCTGACCGTGGAAGTGGTCGCTCCGCAGGATGTGACGGTCGTCGGCCTTGAGGTAACCGCGGCTGACGGCACGGCCGTTGACGCTGTCCATCACCAGCCCGTCATGGATCAGCGGCGCGTACGCCCGTTCGACGCTGTCGAGGACGATCTGGCGGTTCGGGTCGGTCACCTCCCACGCGGACCCGGCCAGCAGGGCGAAGAGCCTGCCCAGTCCGTCGAGCATCACCTGTCCGTACGTCCCCGAGTAGGCCACCCAGGTGTGCTGCACGAACGAACCGTCGGCGTACAGCCCGTCCCCACGGGTGACGTACGGGAAGACCGGCGAGAGGGCGTCCCGGGCCAGGGCGATCTTCTCGGGGGCGCGGCCGAGGATGCCGCGCAGGGCCACGGAGCGGCAGAGGTCGACACGGTTGGCCCCGGTGGAGGTGCCGGCGTAGTCGCGGAGCAGCGCGTCGGGGACGAAGTGGTCGATCGCCGCGCAGGCCGCGGCCCGTCGGGCGGGAGTCAGTTCGTCGTACAGGGCGGCCACGATGTCCATCAGGAGGCGGGGGCTGCCGATCTGCCACTCCCACCAGTTGCCGTAGCGGGTGGTGGCGGGGTGGTACACCGTCGCGGTGAGGTGGTCGAGGCCGCGCAGGATGTCGGCGAGGAGGCCGGCGTCGCCCGTGCGGCCGGTGCCCGGCTGTGCGTACGCCTGGGCCATCGTCCACAGGCGGCTGTAGCTCTGGGTGATGCCCGCGGGCGGGTCGAAACGGTGGCCGGGCCAGAGGGAGTCCGCGGACGGCTCCATGGCCGCGCGGAAGGCGTGGGCGAGGTCGCCGGTCTCGCGCAGTCGGGTGGCGTAGGGCTCGGCGGCGGGGTCGTAACCCTCGCCGAGTGCGAGCCCGAGCCAGCGCCGGCGGAGGGTGTCGTACGCGTCGTCGCCCGGGGCGGTCCGGTCGGCGGCGTGCGCGGCGGGCGGTGGCGCGGCCGCCAGGGCGGCGGTGAGCAGCAGGACGGTACGGCGCGTGGGGGTCATGCCCATGCCGTCTACCATCTCGCCCGGCGGGGATCAACAGTGAGTGACGCGACGATCACCGTGGCGATAAGGTTGAAACTTGAACGGAATAGGTCTACGGTGGGACGTGTTCAGTTCGTTGAACATTGAACGACATCACTCAAGGAGTCACGTCATGGGCATCTTCGGCCGCACCAACACGACCACCGAGACCGCCACCGCCACGGCGACCACCTCCGCGGTGAACCCCGACCTCGCCGCGCTGACCGGTGACTACACGATCGACGCGTCGCACACCACGATCGGCTTCACCGCCCGCCACGCCATGGTCACCAACGTCAAGGGCGGGTTCCTGGACTTCTCCGGCAGCCTGCACCTGGACGGCTCGGACCCGTCCCGGTCCACCGCCTCCATCGACGTCAAGATGGACAGCATCGACACCGGCAACGCCGACCGTGACGGTCACCTGAAGAGCGCGGACTTCTTCAGGACGGACGAGTTCCCGACGATGACCTTCCGCTCCACCGAGGCGGTCGCCCTCGGGGGCGACGACTACCGCATCACCGGTGACCTCTCGATCCTCGGCACGACCAAGCCGCTCACCATCGACCTGGAGTTCAACGGCGCCGCCAAGGACCCCTTCGGCAACGAGCGCGTCGGCTTCGAGGGCAAGGCGGAGATCCTGCGCTCCGAGTGGGGCCTCACCTGGAACGCGGCCCTGGAGACGGGCGGCGTGCTGGTGTCCGACAAGATCAAGCTGACCTTCGACATCTCGGCGATCCGCTCCGCGGGCTGAGACCTGTCGGGGACTCGGGTTCGACGAAGCGTGAGGACGCGGCGGAGCGGGACGTCGTCGCCGTGGAGACCGCCGCCGTCCTCGCCGTGCACGAAACCGCCCCCGGGCAGGGCGCGGGGCGGAGCCGAGGGGCGCCGCCCACCACCCGTTCCCCGTCAGGCCCCGTCCGGGCCCTGCGTCTCCAGGGCGGCGAGTGCCGACCGCAGCCGGGTCTCCCGGGTACGGGGAGTGCGCGCTCTGAGGAGCGTCAGCACGATGAGATACCTGTCCGTCCTGCCCAGGCGTGCGAAGGCGTCGCGGGCGGCGGGACGCCCGGCGAGGGCGACTGCCAGATCGTCGGGGACGGCCGCCTCCTTCTGCGACGCGTACGCCGCCGCCCAGCGCCCGTCCGCCCGGGCCGTGGCAACCTCCGCGAGGCCGCCGGCACGCATACGGCCGGCGGCGGTCAGTTCGGCCACCCGTCGGACGTTCACCAGCGACCAGTCGCCGCCCGGCCGCCGCGGGGTGATCCGCTGCAGGAAGTACGCCTCGTCCAGGCGGCGCCGGACGCCGGTGATCCAGCCGTGGCAGAGGGCCACGTCATTGGCCTCCCCGGCGCCGACGGAACGGATGCCGGACCCCTTCTTCGCGACCTTGACCCAGAGCCGGCGCGTGCCTGGGGCGGGATGGGCGGTCAGCCAGGCGTCGAGGTGGCCGGCGTCGGGGAACGCCAGGGCTTCCGTGTCCGCGGGAGTGGTCATGGACCGCACGGTAGGCGCGCAGCAGGACAGATCCTGACCTATACGACCGGGTCGTCCAGCACCTGGCCGATCACCCGGCGCTGCCGTCCTTCCGGGTCGGGTCCGGAGAGGCCCGCCGTGGTCACCAGGGCCTTCCACAGCGCCCAGCCACGGGCCCGGTGCCAGGTGTCGTCGGGGAGACCGGCCGCCTCACGGAAGATCTTCCGTTCCTCGCCGGTGAAGTACGTCCAGGCCATGACGAGGTCACAGGCGGGGTCGCCGACGCCGGAGGAACCGAAGTCGATGACGGCCGAGAGGGTGCCGTTCCGGGAGAGGAGGTTCCCGACGGCCACGTTGCCGTGCGCCTGGCCGTCGGCGCCGACGGCCAGGCGGACGTCAGCGCCTGCGCCCAGACGGCCCGGCAGGCGGCCACGTCGACCGCGTCCGCCAGCCGGTCCAGGGCCTGCTCGACCTCGTCGCCGTACACGCTGGGGTGGCACCCGCGGTAGTACGAGTGCCGCCCGGCCGCCGGGCCCCGGCCCGGCGGGGCCCCGCGCAGATCGCGCAGGAAGTCACCGAGGTCACGGGCCAGACGCGTCCGGTCGACGCCCGGCGCGACCTCGACCGTGTCCCCCGGGAGCCACCGGCGCACCGACCACGCGTACGGGTATCCCGCCCCCGGCGCGCCGACGGCCACCGGTTCCGGCACGGGCAGGGGCACGTGCCGGGCGAGTCCGGGCAGACAGCGGTCCTCCTTCGTCACGGCGGCGGCGTAACCCTGTGCGCTCGGCAGCCGGACGGTCAGTTCCTCGCCCAGTCTGAAGGTGCGGTTGTCCCAGCCCTGCCGGTCCACGGGCCGGACGGGCAGCTCGCTCCAGGCCGGGAACTGTGTCGAGATCAGGGCGCGTACGAGGTGGGCGGTGATGTCGATCACCGGGTCAGTCTGCGCGCCCCCGTGGCGCACGCGCACGCGGTTTTTCCGCCCTCGCGGCGGAAAACCGCCGGTGGTGACTGACTGGTTCACGACTCTTGTGCGAGGGCTTACGGCGTTCTCATAATCCTGCAACAGAAATTGACCTGGGCATGCCAGTAGGAGCGCTTTCCTGTCGCCTGCTTGGCATGCTCACGCCATATCTGCGCCTGCAGTCGTACGAGTCATCGCCTGTCACCCCCCACGGAAGGCATCACGTTGAAGCGACTCATCACCGCCCTGAAGAGATGTGCGGTCGTCGGCGCCGCCGCCCTCGCCATCGCCAGCCTGCAGCCCGTGTCCGCGGCGACCGCCGCGCCGGCGCCGGTCGTCGGCGGAACGCGCGCCGCGCAGGGCGAGTTCCCCTTCATGGTCCGCCTGTCCATGGGCTGTGGCGGCGCGCTCTACACCCAGCAGATCGTGCTCACCGCCGCGCACTGCGTGGGCGCGACCGGCAACAACACCAGCATCACGGCCACGGCGGGCGTCGTGGACCTGCAGAGCACCAGCGGCCGGGTCCAGGTCCGCTCGACCAAGGTGTACCGGGCCCCCGGCTACAACGGCACGGGCAAGGACTGGGCCCTCATCAAGCTCGCCCAGCCGATCAACCTGCCGACGCTGAAGATCGCGACCACCACGCAGTACAACACCGGTGACTTCACCGTCGCCGGCTGGGGCGCGGCCGTCGAGGGCGGTGCCCAGCAGCGGTACATGCTGAAGGCCACGGTGCCGTTCATCAGTGACTCCACCTGCCGGGCCTTCGGCGGCCTGTACAGCGGCCTCGTCCCGAGCGAGGAGATCTGCGCCGGCTACGCCGCGGGCGGCGTCGACACCTGCCAGGGCGACTCCGGCGGCCCGATGTTCCGCCGGGACAACGCCGGTGCCTGGATCCAGGTCGGCATCGTCAGCTGGGGCGACGGCTGCGCCCAGCGCAACGCCCCCGGTGTCTACAGCGAGGTGTCCACCTTCGCGTCCCAGATCGCGGCGGGTGCGGCCACGCTCTGAGCGGAGTCCCGCACCAGCTCATCCACGACGTCCACGGGTCCGGCTGCTCCCCAGCGCCGGGCCCGTGCCCGTGTGTCCGGGTCCGGAATCGGGTGCGAGGACGCGTCCGGGTCCGGGTCCGGGTCCGTCGGAGGCGGGTTCTCAGAATCCGCCGCCGAAGTCCCCGCCTCCCCCGAAGTCCCCACCGCCGCCGAAGTCGCCGCCTCCGAAGCCGCCGCCGAAGTCGTCCACGTCGAAGTCGGCGCCCGAGACGTCGCCACCGCCGTAGCCGGAGGCCGCGCCGAAGTCGCCGTAACCGGAGCCGTACATGGCCGCGTAGGACGGGGTGGCCATCATGCTGCCGAGCATCGTGCCGACGAGGAGGCCGGGGAGGAGACCGCCGCCGTAGTAGCCGCCCGCCCAGGGGCCGTAGGCCGGGCCCGCGTCCCAGTAGGGGCGACGCCCGCCGCCGGCCGTGTCCACCTCGCGGATCATGGGATCCCGGCCGTCGGAGAGACGTGCCTGATCGGCGGCGCACACCGGGACCTCACGTTCGGCGCCGAGGCCGGGGGTCCACGGGACGTCCGCGACGGACGGGCCGTGGCGGGGGTCGAAGAAGCAAGGAGCCCGGCGTTCGGGGAGGGGGCGGCCCTCCCGGCGGGCGGCGAGCTGGGCGAGACAGAAGCGGCCGTCCTCCAGGGTCCTGGTGACGGCGCGGACGTCCTCGGGCCGGACGGCCGCCGCCATCAGGGACTTGGCCTGCTCGTACGCGTCCAGGGCCCGTTCGTAGTCGGCGCGCATCGCGTCGTCCGCGCCCCGTTCGGCCGGATGGAAGTCCAGGCGGTCCAGTTCCTCGCCGAAGGCCGTGATGTCCTCGTCCACCACGACGGCGAGCCGGGCCAGTGCCTCGCGGCGTTCCTCCTCCTTGCGGCGGCGGTTGCGGCGCACCAGCGCGTACGCGCCCACGCCGCCCGCCGCGACGACCGCGCCCGCCACCGCCAGCGCGCCCGTGTCCACGCCCTGGTCGCCACCGCTCCAGCTCACCGGGGCCGTGCCGCCGGGGTTGCTGCGCAGGGCGTCGTCCACGAAGTCGTTGAGCTGGGCCTTCGGCTCGTCGACGCCCTGGACCGCGGAGACCAGGTTCGCCACGGTCTGCCGGCTCAGCACACTGCTGTCGGCTCGGGCGTCGAAGCGGTCGCCGAGGCGGACGGCGTACAGGCCGGTCACTCCGGTCGCGGTGCGGAGGTTGCGGAAGAGGTCCTGGGTCGGGTAGCCGGCCGGGAGCACCGCCACGAGGACCGGCTCGTCGGCGTCCTGGATCTTGTCGGCGAGGGCGTCGGCGTCCGCCCGGGAGAGCAGGCCGGAGGCGGCCGGGTCGACGTAGACGGGGCTCTCGCGCAGGGCCGCGGCCACGGTGGAGAGATCGGTGGCCGCGTGCGCGCCCGGCGCGGCGACCGTCAGCACCGCGAGGGCGGCGAGCGCCATGGCGGCGAACGGCATCATGAGGAGGCGGAACAGACGTCGGACCGGTGCGCCTTTCATACCTTCGAAGCTACCTCGATCGGCGCGCGAACGGACGATCCCGGTCCGTGACCCGATGGGAGCCGTCCGTCGACTTGGGCGGGCGCCCGGACGGCTGTACAACCGTTCGAGACGGGTGCGGCGCACGCACTCGGGACGACGGAAGTACGGGGGGCGCGATGCTGCGGAGAGTTCTCGCGATCATGGGCGCGGTGGGCGGAGCGGTGCTGTTGAGCGGCTGCGGACCCGAGGTCCTGCCGCTGGCCGGCGTGACGGTGGACGACGCCGGATCGCCCCGGATCCTGGTCCGGCCGTGCGGGGACGCCGGCTACACGGCGCCGGCGCTCACGGGCTGGGCCGGCTCCTGGGAGGACGAGCCCGGCGCGGACGAGACGGACACCACGGTCTGGGAGACGGACGGCGAGTGGTCGGGGGACGCGGATTTCCCGCTCTTCTCACCGCCGGCCGCGTGGGACGCCGAGACCCGGGGCGAGCAGCGGCTGCTCCCGGGCCACACCTACGCGTTCACGTTCTACGGCCACACCGACGACCAGGTGAACGGTGCCGTGACCTTCACCGGCTCCGACCTCGCGAGGCTGAAGCCGGGACGCGTGTGGGCCGACGACCGGGTCATGAGCGCGAAGGAGTTCGAGGAGCGCACCGAGCGGGCCTGCTGACGGCTCCGGGCCGCGGGCGCCTCCCCGGCGACGGCCCCGGTGACCTCCCCGGCGGCACCCCGGACGGACCTTCGCCGCGTCCGTCCGGGGTGCCCGTCGGTCACTCCGCCGGTTCCACACCCGCCCGCAGCAGCCCGTACGTGTAGGCGTCCTCCAGCGCCTGCCACGACGCGGCGATCACGTTGTCGGCGACCCCGACCGTGGACCACTCGCCCGTGCCGTCCGTCGTGGAGATGAGGACGCGGGTCGTGGAGTTGGTGCCGTGCTTGCCCTCCAGGATGCGCACCTTGTAGTCGACCAGCTCCAGCTTGGCGAGCTGGGGGTAGATCTTCTCCAGGGCGACCCGCAGGGCGCGGTCGAGGGCGTTGACCGGGCCGTTGCCCTCGGCCGTGGCGACGATGCGCTCGCTCCTGGACCACAGCTTGACGGTGGCCTCGTTGGCGTGGCTGCCGTCGGGGCGGTCCTCGACGATGGCCCGCCATGACTCGGTGCGGAAGTACCGCTGCGGCTTGCCCGCGACCTCGTCGCGCAGCAGGATCTCGAAGCTCGCGTCGGCGGCCTCGTAGGTGTAGCCCTTGAGTTCGCGCTCCTTGACCCGCTCGACGACCCGGCCCACCAGCTCGCGGTCGTCGCCGAGGTCGACGCCCAGCTCCTTGCCCTTGAGCTCGATGGAGGCGCGGCCCGCCATGTCGGAGACGAGCATCCGCATGGTGTTGCCGACCTGCTCGGGGTCGATGTGCTGGTACAGGTCCGGGTCGACCTTGATCGCGGAGGCGTGCAGGCCGGCCTTGTGCGCGAAGGCGGAGACACCGACGTACGGCTGGTGGGTGGAGGGGGTGAGGTTGACGACCTCGGCGATGGCGTGCGAGATGCGGGTCATGTCGCGCAGGCGGCCGTCGGGGAGGACCTTCTTGCCGTACTTCAGTTCCAGGGCGGCGACGACCGGGAAGAGGTTGGCGTTGCCGACGCGCTCGCCGTAGCCGTTGGCGGTGCACTGGACGTGGGTGGCGCCGGCGTCGACGGCGGCCAGGGTGTTGGCGACCGCGCAGCCGGTGTCGTCCTGGGCGTGGATGCCGAGGCGGGCGCCCGTGTCGGCGAGGACGGTGGCGACGACGGCCTGGACCTGGGCCGGCAGCATGCCGCCGTTGGTGTCGCAGAGGATCACGACGTCGGCGCCGGCCTCGGAGGCGGTGCGGACGACGGCCTTGGCGTACTCGGGGTTGGCGCGGTAGCCGTCGAAGAAGTGCTCGCAGTCGACGAAGACCCGGCGGCCCTGCGCGCGCAGGTGGGAGACGGTGTCGCGGACCATCTCCAGGTTCTCGTCGAGGGTGGTGCGCAGGGCCAGTTCCACATGACGGTCGTGGGACTTGGCGACCAGGGTGATCACCGGCGCGCCGGAGTCGAGCAGGGCCTTGACCTGCGGGTCCTCGCTCGCCCTGCCACCAGCGCGGCGGGTGGCGCCGAACGCGACCAGCTGGGCGTGCCGGAAGTCGATCTCCTTCTGGGCGCGGGCGAAGAACTCGGTGTCGCGCGGGTTCGCACCGGGCCAGCCGCCCTCGATGAAGCCGACGCCGAAGTCGTCCAGGTGCCGTGCGATGGCCAGCTTGTCCGCGACCGTGAGGTTGATGCCCTCACGCTGGGCGCCGTCGCGCAGGGTGGTGTCGAAGACGTGGAACGAGTCGTCGAGTTCGCTGGTTTCCGTCATGGTGTCAAGGCTCCTGCTGTTGGATCCCGCTGGATCTCGGTCTGTACCGGAATGACCGGCTCCACCGTCCCCAATGATCCCTCGCGCTGCGCTCCCGGCTGAAGGTGGGCCAGAAAAGCGAAAAACCCCTCGCGGGTGCGAGAGGTCTGCGCGCGGGTCGAGAACGACGGTGTCCGCCCGTACCTGGTCGTACGTGGCGGTCACTGCGGACCGGCGCGCCTGCTGCCAATAATCATGGCGAACGAGAGCACGGGGGCAGTCTGGCACACACCGGTCCCGCGCTCACCGTCCGTCTCAGGATGCGAACAGCGTGCTGATCACCCGCCGGGACCGGGTCCTGGCCGCCGGACCCGGGGCGCGCTGGGGGCGCGGCCCGGCTCAGCCCAGGGACTCGTCGAGGAACTCCCGCACGTGCGCCAGGATCCGGGCGCGGTCCGTCCCGCGCAGTCCGATGGCCACATGGATGGAGAAGCCGTCGAGCAGGGCCCGCAGCCGCGCGGCGAACCGGTCCGGGTCGACCGCGCGGAACTCCCCCTTCGACACGCCTTCCGCGAGCAGGGCCACCAGGTCGCGGTGCCAGGCGCCCTCGATGGCGGCCTGGCGGTCGCGGGCGTCGTCGTCGGCGTTCTGCGACCGGTTCCAGACCTCCAGCCAGAGGGTCCAGTGGGGGTCGCGGTGGCCGTCGGGCACGTACAGGTCGACGTACGCCGCCAGCCGCTCGCGGACGGTCCCCGGGCGGGTGAGCAGCCGGGCGCGCTCCGCGCCGAGCCGGCCCTCGCTCCACTCCAGGGTCCGCAGCAGCAGCTCGTCCTTGGAGCGGAAGTAGTAGAGGAGATGGCCGCTGCTCATCCCGACCTCCCGGCCGAGCGCCGCCATGGTGAGCTTCTCCAGCCCCCGCTCGGCGATCATTCCCATGGCCGCTTCGAGCACGTCCTCGCGGGGCGGGGCGCTGCCGCGTCGACGGGCGCCGCCCCGGCGGTCCGGCGGAGCCTGCGGCAGGTCCGGTGACGGGTGTGCGGACGCGTCCGGGGCGGTGTCCGGGATCGCGTCCGGCGACAGGTTCCGTGGCGGGGGCGGTGGTGGCGTGGTCATCGTGACGTTTCTACCCGATGGCCGTCCTCGGCTGCTGCTGGGTGACGCAGTGGATGCCTCCGCCGCCCGCGAAGAGCGTGCGGGCGTCGACGAGCGTGACCGTCCGCTCCGGGAACAGCCGGCGGAAGATGCCGGCGGCGGTCTCGTCGCGCGGATCGTCGAAGCCGCACAGGACGACTCCGCCGTTGCAGAGGTAGTGGTTGATGTAGGAGTAGTCCGCCCAGCGGCCGTCGGCCTCCAGCACGGTCGGGGCCGGGACCTCCACCACCTCCAGGCGCCGCCCGCGCGCGTCGGTCGCGGCCCGGAGCAGCCCGATGATCTCCCGGGTGATCTCGTGGTCGGGGTGGGCGGGGTCCGGCTGGGAGTGGGCGACGACCACGCCGGGGCGCGCGAAGGCCGCCACGATGTCGACATGGCCGAGCGTGCCGAAGCCGTCCGGGGGATAGTCGCCGGTGAGGCCGCGCGGCAGCCAGATCGCCCTGCTGGTGCCGAGGTGGGCGTGGATCTCCGCCTCGGCCTCCTCACGGGTCCAGCCGGGGTTGCGCTCCGGGCCGAGCTGCACGGTCTCGGTGAGCAGCACGGTGCCCTCGCCGTCGACATGGATCGCCCCGCCCTCGTTGACGAGCTTCGAGGTGTACGTCCGCGCGCCCGCGAGGTCCGCGACCTGCCCGGCGATCTCGGCGTCGTGCTCCCAGCGGGCCCAGGGCTGGGCTCCCCAGCCGTTGAACGTCCAGTCGACGGCGGCGAGTTCGCGCCCGTTCGTGAGGAAGGTCGGCCCGATGTCCCGCATCCAGGCGTCGTCCAGCGGGCGTTCGACGGTGTCGACGTCCTCGCCGAGCAGTGCGCGCGCCTGCCGCGACTGCCCCGGCCCGCACACCACGGTCACGGGTTCGAAGCGGCGGACGGCACGGGCGACCGTCGCCCAGGCGAGCCGGGCCTCCGCGAGGTCCACGGGGTCCTCGAAGGTCGGGTTCGGTCCGGGCCACGCCATCCAGGTGCGCTCGTGCGGAGCCCACTCGGGCGGCATGCGGAAACCGTCGGCGGCGGGTGTGGTCATGGGGGCGGCTCCTCAGAGGAAGTACAGGCGGTTGAGGGAGACCGACTCGGCGGGCTCGGAGTGCAGCGGCTCGCCGTCGAGGGTGACCAGGCCGGTGCGCTGGTCCACGTCGACGGATCCGGTGCGGGAGTTGAGCCGCAGGTCGGCCGGGCCGATCCCGCGCGTGCCGCGCACGGCGACCCTGCGTCGCCGGGTGGGCATCGAGTCGCCCCCCTGGTCGAGGGCGGCCCGGGCGACGAAAGCGACGGAGAGGTCGGCCGGGGTGGCGCCGTGCGCCCCGAACTGCGGCCCCAGCACGAGGGGTTCGCAGGTGTCGGTGGCCGCGTTCGGGTCACCGACGACGCCGTACGCCGGGAAGCCGGACTTGAGCACGAGCTGGGGCTTGGCCCCGAAGTACTCCGGCCGCCACAGCACGAGGTCCGCCAGCTTGCCGACCTCGATCGAGCCGATCTCGTGCGCGAGGCCGTGGGCGATGGCGGGGTTGACGGTCAGCTTGGCGATGTAGCGCAGGACGCGCTCGTTGTCGTGGCCCTCGTCCGGGGCGCCCCGCTCGGCCTTCATCTTCGCGGCCATCGCGAAGGTCCGGCGGACGGTCTCCCCCGCGCGGCCCATGCCCTGCGCGTCCGAGGAGGTGATGCCGATGGCGCCCAGGTCGTGCAGGACGTCCTCGGCCCCCATGGTCCCCGCGCGGATGCGGTCGCGGGCCAGGGCCGCGTCGCCGGGCAGGTCGGTCTTCAGTCCGTGGGCGGCGACGATCATCCCGTAGTGCTCGGCGACGGCGTCCCGGCCGAAGGGCAGGGTGGGGTTGGTGGAGGAGCCGATGACGTTCGGGACGCCGGCCATCTTCAGGACGTTCGGCACGTGCCCGCCGCCGCAGCCCTCGATGTGGAAGGCGTGGACCGTACGCCCCTCCAGCACCCGCAGGGTGTCCTCGACCGACAGGCACTCGTTCAGCCCGTCGCTGTGCAGGGCGACCTGGACGTCGTGCTCCTCGGCGACGCGCAGCGCCGTGTCCAGCGCCCGGGTGTGGGCGCCCATGTCCTCGTGCACCTTGAAACCACTGGCCCCGCCCTCGGCGAGCGCCTCCACCAGCGGGGCGTCGCCGGAGGAGGAACCCCGGGCGAGGAAGCCGATGTTGACCGGCCAGGCGTCGAAGGCGTTGAAGGCGTGGCGCAGCGCCCAGGGCGAGTTGACCCCGACGCCCCAGACGGGCCCGAACTCCTGCCCGATGATCGTCGTCACGCCGGAGGCGAGCGACGCCTCCATGATCCGCGGCGAAAGGAGGTGGACATGGGTGTCGACGGCACCGGCGGTGGCGATCAGCCCCTCGCCGGACACGATGGACGTGCCCGTCCCGACGACCACGTCGACCCCGTCGAGGGTGTCGGGGTTCCCGGCCCGCCCGATCGCGCTGATCCGGCCCTCCCGGATGCCGATCGACACCTTGCGGATGCCCTGCACCGCGTCGATCACCACGACGTTGCTGATCACGACGTCGCAGGTCTCCCGGACGGCGGCCGCCTTGAGGTGCAGCCCGTCCCGCGCGGTCTTCCCGAAGCCGGCCAGGAACTCGTCGCCGTACCGCTGGGAGTCCGACTCGATCCGGATCACGAGCCCCGAGTCGCCGAGCCGGATCCGGTCGCCGGCCCGGGGGCCGTGGGTGGCGGCGTACGCGTACGGATCGACGCTCATCGGTCCGCCCCCAGGTATCCGCAGGCGGCGGCCCGGTGCAGGGCCTCCTCCCTGGCGCCCGGCGCGTCCAGCTCCCCGTCGACGAGACCGGCGAACCCGATCGCGACGCGGTCGCCCCCGATCGGCACGAGCCCGACCTCGACCCGCTCCCCCGGCCCGAACCGCACCGAGGACCCGGCGGGGACCGCGAGCCGCATCCCGTACGCCGCCGCCCGAGCGAAGTCGAGCCGCGGGTTGGCCTCGAAGAAGTGGAAGTGGGAGGTGACCGAGACGGGCACGCCGGCGGTGTTGGTGACCGTCAGCCGCACGACGGCACCGGGATCCGCGTGCGCCGCGCCCGGCAGGAGCCCGCCGGGGCCCTGGTCCCCCGGTGCGCCGCCGACCGGGTCGGGGACCACGGCGAGCCGTGACCCGTCCTCGAACACCGCCTCGACGTGCACCTCCCTGACGACGTCCGCGACGCCCGGCAGCACGTCGTCGGGGCCGAGCAGGCTCCGCGCCCGGTCGATCGCCTCGGCGAGCCGCAGCCCGTCCCGCGCCGCCTCGCACACGGCGTCGGCGACGAGGGCGGTCGTCTCGGGCACGTTCAGCCGCAGGCCGCGCGCACGACGGGCCCGGGCCAGCTCGGCGGCGCCGAAGAGGAGCAGGCGGTCGCGTTCGGTGGGGGTCAGTCGCATGCGGCGACACCTCCTTGCGGTCCAGGGTTTAGAGCGTCACTCTAAACACGGAACACAGGAAGGGGAAGGGCAGGGAGGTTTTGCCTGAAGAATCAGCCCTCGACGAAGCCTGACCTGTTCGAGCAGCGCTCTATTGACCGTGCGAGATGCCGTACACCGTCGGCGGCTGACGGACCTCCTCGTCCTCGGTGAGCGCGCCCGAGGTCAGGGCCCCGCCCAGAAGCGCGGTGAGCGAGACCGCCGCGACGGCGAGGAGGGCCCGGCGCCGGGGCCGGAACGGACGCGGACGCGCGGCGCTCACGCCGCTCACGCCGCTCACGGCCGGGGCCTCTCCCCGGGCCACCTCCCGGACCTCCTCCGGGCCGCACGCGATCCGGCGTCGGGCGTCCGTCCACGCCTCGGCCTCGGCCCCCCTGAGTCCACAGGCCGCGACGAACGCGGCCACCGGCTCCTCCCGGGGCAGGCGTTCCCGGCCGAGCATGGTCGCCGCCGTGGAGTGGGGCAGGACGTGGCCCGCTTCGGCGGCCCGGCGCTCCAGCCGTCGGTAGCTCAGACCGGACCAGGCCTTGAGGCGCCTGAGGCCCGCGACGAAGGCGGCGGGGTCGGTGTCGGGCGGTGTGGGAGGTGCGGTGGTCATCGGATTCCCCCTCGGTGAGCTGGACATACACGGACTCGTACAAGCTCGAACACCTCCACAGCTTGAGGAGGCGGGAGATCGGCGGTCAACCTCGGTGCGCGTCGCCCCGTGCCGAGACCACCGGGAGGTCATATGGGTCCGCCCCACCGTTCGCCCCGCCGCTCGCCCCGCCGTTCGCCCGAGCCCCGTACGAGGGCCAGAAGTGCCGCACTGTTCGCGGCGGCACTGGCACTCGGCGTGCTCGCTCCCCTGCACGCTCCCCTCCCCGTCGGCGGGCCGGCGGCCCATGCCGGGCCGCCCGGCGGCGACACGTCGATCGCCGGCTTCGTCCGGCGCACACTGCCGCGGGACGGCGGCGGCACCGTGCTCGCCGCGCGCGGCGACGAACTGGCGTACTGCGCGGGCTTCGGCACGGCGGACCGCGCGGCCGGCATCGCGGCGAGCTGCCGCACGGTCTACGACGTCATGTCGATGACCAAGCAGTTCACGGCGGCGGCGATCCTGAAGCTGGAGGTGATGGGCCGGCTGCGGGTGACCGACCGGATCGGCCGGCACCTGGGACCGGTACCGCGGGACAAGCGCGGGATCACGGTCGAGCATCTGCTCACCCACACCTCCGGCCTCGTCGAGGGGCTCGGCGACGACTACGACCCCGTCTCGCGCGAGGAGCTGGTGCGCGGGGCGCTGGCCTCGAAGCTCCGCTCCGCGCCGGGCGCGGAGTTCCACTACTCCAACACCGGCTACAGCCTGCTCGCCGCGATCGTGGAGAAGGCGTCGGGAGAGGGCTACGAGGCGTTCCTGGCCCGGCACCTGTTCGCGCCGGCCGGGATGAGGCGGACCGGGTACGTGCTGCCCCGGTGGCCGCGGCGGCTCGTCGCGGTGGAGTACGACGACCGGGGGCGCAGCCGGGGCAGGCCCTTCGACCATCCCTGGGCCGCCGACGGGCCGTACTGGAACCTGCGGGGCAACGGCGGGATGCTCTCGACCGCCGAGGACGTGTTCCGCTGGCACCGCGCGCTGCTGGGCGAGGAGGTCCTGCCGGCGCGGGCCCGGGACAAGCTGTTCGAGCCGCGTGTCCGGGAGCCCGGCTCGACGAGTTCGTACGGCTACGGCTGGAGCGTGACCGACACCCCGGACGGCCCCTTCGCCTGGCACGACGGCGGCAACGACTGGTCCCTGGGCCTCCTCGGCCGCTCCCCGGCCGACGGTGTCCTCGTCTTCTGGATCAGCAACCAGGCGTCCCGGGCGGGCGAGTGGAACCTGGAGGACGTGGCGCAGGAGCTGACCCTGGGGCTGGTGGAACGGGTGCGAGCGGAGGGGGCGTGAGGGACCACGCCGCCGAACGGGCGCGAGGAGCGGCGGCCGACCGGGCGGACCGGCCCGGTCGGCCGCGGCGTGCTCAGCCCAGCTCGTGCATCCAGCCGTGCTTGTCCTCCACCGTGCCGCGCTGGATGTTCAGCAGCGCCTCACGGAGCTTGAGGGTGACGGGGCCGGGCTCGCCGGCGGACTGCTGCCAGCTGGCGCCGGTGCGCTTGACCGTACCGACGGGGGTGATGACGGCGGCCGTACCGCAGGCGAAGACCTCGGTGAGGGCACCGCTCTCGGAGTCGGCCTGCCACTGGTCGATGGAGATCCGGCCCTCCTCGGCGGCGTAGCCGAGGTCGGCGGCGACGGTGAGGAGCGAGTCACGGGTGACTCCCTCCAGGATCGACCCGGTGAGGGTGGGCGTGACGATGCGGTCGCCGTACACGAAGTACAGGTTCATGCCGCCCAGCTCCTCGACCCACGTGCGTTCGACCGCGTCGAGGTAGCAGACCTGGGCGCAGCCCTCGGCGGCGGCCTCGGCCTGGGCGAGCAGGGAGGCGGCGTAGTTGCCGCCGGTCTTGGCGTCGCCCATGCCGCCGGGGACGGCGCGGACGTGGTCCTCGGAGACCCAGATGGAGACGGGCCGCACACCTCCGGGGAAGTAGGCGCCGGCCGGGGAGGCGATGACCAGGAAGAGGTACTCGTTGGCGGGCTTGACGCCCAGGCCGACCTCGGTGGCGATCATGAAGGGGCGCAGGTAGAGGGACTCCTCGCCGCCGTGGGCCGGGACCCACGCCTGGTCCTGGCGCACCAGTGCGTCACAGGCCTCGATGAACGTCTCGACCGGCAGTTCCGGCATGCCGAGCCGCCGGGCGGAGGAGCGGAAGCGCTGGGCGTTCTTCTCGGGCCGGAAGGTGGCGACGGATCCGTCCGGCTGCCGGTAGGCCTTCAGACCCTCGAAGATCTCCTGCGCGTAGTGCAGGACCATGGTGGCCGGGTCGAGGGAGAGCGGCGCGTACGGAACGAGCTGGCCGTCGTGCCAGCCGCGGCCCTCCGTCCACTTGATGACGACCATGTGGTCGGTGAAGTGGCGGCCGAAGCCGGGGTCGGCCAGGATCGCCTCGCGCTGCGCGTCGGAGAGTGGCGAGGCCGAGGGCTTGAGCTCGATCGTGGGCGTCGTCATGAGTGGTTGTCCTTCACCGGTTGTGTGTGACGGGCCGCGCTCACGTCCGCACTGCCGACGGCGACTGCTTGGACGTCCGAGCATTGCCTCATTCGGCGGCTCCGCGTTCGATTATCGCAAGCGGAGTCGGCGGAAGAAAACGGCGTGAATGCGACCCAGGGTTGATGGTGACACCCGGCGGGACCTTGGGGAAGCCATACGGAAGCCGCCGGGTGCTGGTGCGACCCGGCGGCTTCGAAAGATTTCGAGTGGCGCGGGTCAGCCGGCTACTCGTACGGCGAGGGCGTCGCCGATCTCGTCCGTCGAACGGGCGGGCTTGCCGACGCGCTCCGCGAGGTCGGCGGAGACGGCCTCCTCGATCCGCGCGGCCTCGGCCTCGTGGCCGAGGTGGCGCAGGAGCAGGGCGACGGACAGGACCGTGGCGGAGGGGTCGGCCTTGCCCTGGCCGGCGATGTCCGGGGCCGAGCCGTGCACGGGCTCGAACATGGACGGGAACTCGCCCGAGGGGTTGATGTTGCCGGAGGCCGCGACGCCGATGCCGCCGGAGACGGCCGCGGCGAGGTCGGTGATGATGTCGCCGAAGAGGTTGTCGGTGACGATCACGTCGAAGCGGGCGGGGTCGGTGACGAGGTAGATCGTCGCCGCGTCCACGTGGATGTAGTCGGTGGTGACCTCGGGGAACTCCTCGGCCACCTTGGTGAAGATGTTCGTCCACAGATGACCGGCGAAGGTCAGCACGTTGTTCTTGTGGACGAGGGTGAGCTTCTTGCGCGGGCGGGCCTGGGCGCGGGCGAAGGCGTCTCGGACCACGCGCTCGACACCGAAGGCCGTGTTCACGGAGACCTCGGTGGCGACCTCGTGCTCGGTGCCCTTGCGGATCGTGCCGCCGTTGCCGGTGTACGGGCCCTCGGTGCCCTCGCGGACCACGACGAAGTCGATCTCGGGCTGGCCGGCCAGCGGGGTGGCGACACCCGGGAGCAGCTTCGAGGGACGCAGGTTCACATGGTGGTCGAAGGCGAAGCGGAGCTTGAGCAGGAAGCCGCGCTCCAGGACCCCGGAGGGGACGCTCGGGTCGCCGATCGCGCCCAGCAGGATCGCGTCGTGCTGCTTCAGCGCGTCGAGGTCGGCCTCGGTGAGGGTCTCACCGGTGGCGTGATAGCGCTGGGCGCCGAAGTCGTACTCCTTGGTCTCCAGCTTCACGTCCTGCGGAAGGACGGCGGAGAGGACCTTGAGCCCCTGGGCCACGACTTCCCTGCCGATGCCGTCACCGGGGATCACTGCGAGATTGAGGCTGCGAGACATGACGGCACCGTACTCCTTGTCCCAGGGGATGACATGGGGTGTCCGCGATACGGACGAGGGGCACGGTGGCGCTGCTCACACGTCACCACGCGTTCACCCGTATGCGGGGCGGGCGTTGGGATTCGCTGGGAACTTCGTTCTCATGGATATACCCGACTTCGGCATCCCGCCGCAGCTCGCGCGCCGCATGAGCATGGCCGAGCAGCACGAGTACCTGCGTACGAAGCTGACGCGGCGCCGCACGCTGGTCACGGCGGGCTCGCTGGCGGCGGGCGGACTGCTCACCGGCTGCGGCGGCTCCGGTTCGCCGGAGTCGACGCCCTCGACGACCTCCGCCGCCTCGCCCGCCACCTCCCGGGCACCGGGCTCGGCCGTCGTCCCCTTCGGCCGACATCTGGCCTTCGGCGGCGACCCCCGGACGCAGATGCGGATCTCCTGGCAGGTGCCGCTCGCGGTGCGCAAGCCGTACGTGCGGGTGGGCCTGCGGCCCGAGGAGCTGAGCCGGAAGATCGACGCCGAGGTCCGCGACCTGCACACACCGGGGGTGGAGGGCGTCCGCCTGGAGCTGGAGCAGTACTACCTGCACGCGGCCCTGGACGGCCTGCGCCCCGGCACGACGTACTACTACGGCGTCGGTCACGAGGGCTTCGACCCGGCGGCCCCGGCCCACCGCTCGACGATCGGCACCTTCCGCACGGCTCCCGCCACGCCGGAAAAATTCGTGTTCACCGCGTTCGGCGACCAGGGCGTCGGCAAGGCGGCGGCCGCCAACGACCACCTGATCGTCCGCCAGAAGCCCGCCTTCCACCTGCACGCCGGAGACATCTGCTACGCGGACGGCAACGGCAAGGGGGTGGAGTCGGACGGCTACGACCCCGGGTTCTGGGACCTGTTCCTCAAGCAGAACGAGCAGGTGGCCCGGTCCGTGCCGTGGATGGTGACGACCGGCAACCACGACATGGAGGCCTGGTACTCACCGGACGGCTACGGCGGCCAGCTCGCCCGCTGGTCCCTCCCGGACACCGGCTTCGATCCCCGTTCGGCGCCGGGGGTGTACGCGTTCACCTACGGCAACGTCGGCTTCGTGGCGCTGGACGCGAACGACGTCTCGTACGAGATCCCGGCCAACCTCGGCCACTCCGGCGGCCGGCAGACCGCGTGGCTGGACCGGAAGCTCGGGGAGCTGCGGGCGGCGAAGGGCGTCGACTTCATCGTCGTCTTCTTCCACCACTGCGCCTACTCCACGTCCTCGCACGCCTCCGACGGAGGCGTCCGGAGGAGCTGGCTGCCGCTGTTCGCGAAGCACCAGGTGGACCTGGTGATCAACGGCCACAACCACGTCTACGAGCGGACCGACGCCGTCAAGGGCGGAGCGGTCGGCAGGGAGGTGCCGATCGGGGCGACGACCGACCCGACCCGGGACGGCATCGTGTACGTCACGGCGGGCGGGGGCGGGCGGGATCTGTACGGCTTCCCGTCCGGTGTGAAGGAGAGCTACGAGGGGCACGTCACCCGCCACGACGCCGTCGAGACCTTCGAGTGGACGAAGTCCCGCCGGTCGAAGGCGGAGACGGTGGAGTGGTCACGGGTGCGCTACCGGGGCTTCTCCCTGCTCTCGGTGGAGGCCGAGAGCGGTTCGCGGCCGGCCCTGAAGGTGTCGGCGCTGGCCCAGGACGGCGAGCGGATCGACCACTTCGAGGTGCGGCGCGGCGCGTGAGCCGTCCCGCTCACGGCCGCACCGCACCCCGACACGGGTGCGGCTCCCGGCCGGGAGGGGGCTCAGTGCCCCGTCGAACCGCCGTTGTCCCGGCGGTCGAGGGCGCGCTGGAGGGCGGCGGCGGCGTTCTTGCGGTCGGACTCGGTGGTCCGGGAAACGTGGCGGACTCGGCGGCGGACGGTCGTCTCGGCCATGGGGAATCGACTCCTTCGAGGCAATCCGGAGTTCGGAAACGGGCGGTGTACGAGACGCCGGAAGGGGCGGGGAGCGGGGCCGCAGGGGTTGCCTGCCTAGGGCTCCGGCTCACGACCGCCATTCGCTGGATCGAGCGAGACGTTCGGCTCCTACAAAGCTAGGTGAGGTAGGCGCATCTGTCTCCACAGTTAGTCGGACTTCCTACTATCTGAGACGGTGGATTGGGTCACACGCGGTTGACCTGGCCTTTTCACTTCCGTCACATGGCGACGCCCCCGGTCCCGGGTGACGGGATCGGGGGCGTCGGACGGCGCCGGGCCGGGCGTACGGGTCAGCCCATGTGCGGGTAGGTGTAGTCGGTCGGCGGGACCAGGGTCTCCTTGATGGCGCGGGTCAGGGTCCAGCGCATCAGGTTCTGCGGGGCCCCGGCCTTGTCGTTGGTCCCCGAGGCGCGGCCGCCGCCGAAGGGCTGCTGGCCGACGACGGCGCCGGTGGACTTGTCGTTGATGTAGAAGTTGCCGGCCGCGTAGCGCAGCTTCTCCATCGTGTACGCGGCGGCCGCGCGGTCGCCCGAGATCACCGAACCCGTCAGGGCGTAGGCGGACACCGACTCCATCTGGGTCAGCATCTCCTCGTACCGGTCGTCCTCGTACACGTGCACGGCGAGGAAGGGGCCGAAGTACTCAGTGGTGAAGACCTCGTTGGCGGGGTCGGTGCACTCGACGACGGTCGGGCGCACGAAGTAGCCGACCGAGTCGTCGTAGGTGCCGCCGGCGACGATCGTGCAGGCCGGGTCGGCCTGGGCGCGGTCGATGGCGGCCTTGTTCTTGGCGAAGGAGCGTTCGTCGATGACGGCGCCGATGAAGTGGGACAGGTCGGTGACGTCGCCCATGGTCAGGGAGTCGACCTCGGCGGCGAACTCCTCCTTGAAGCCGGAGTTCCAGATCGACGCCGGGATGTACGCCCGCGAGGTCGCGCTGCACTTCTGGCCCTGGTACTCGAAGGCGCCCCGGGTGAGGGCGGTCTTCAGGATCGCGCGGTCGGCGGACGGGTGGGCGACCACGAAGTCCTTGCCGCCGGTCTCGCCGACCAGCCGCGGGTACGAGCGGTACTTCTCGATGTTCGCGCCGACCGTCTTCCACAGGTACTGGAAGGTCTTCGTCGAGCCGGTGAAGTGGATGCCGGCCAGGTCGCGGTGCTCCAGCGCGACCTCGGACACCTCGATGCCGTCGCCGGTCACAAGGTTGATGACGCCCTTGGGCAGGCCCGCCTCCTCCAGCAGCCGCATGAGCAGCACGGCGGCGTGGGTCTGCGTGGGGCTCGGCTTCCAGACCACCACGTTGCCCATGAGGGCCGGGGCGGTCGGCAGGTTGCCCGCGATGGCGGTGAAGTTGAAGGGGGTGATCGCGTAGACGAAGCCTTCGAGCGGGCGGTGGTCGAGCCGGTTCCAGACGCCCGGGGAGTTGGCCGGGGGCTGCTCGGCGAGCAGGTCACGGGCGTACTTGACGTTGAAGCGCCAGAAGTCGACCAGCTCGCAGGGGCAGTCGATCTCGGCCTGCTGGGCGGTCTTCGACTGGCCGAGCATGGTGGAGGCGGCCAGCGTCTCGCGCCAGGGGCCGGCGAGCAGCTCGGCGGCGCGCAGGATGATCGCGGCGCGGTCGTCGAAGGACATCGCGCGCCAGGCGGGCGCGGCGGCGAGGGCGGCGTCGATCGCGTCCTGGGCGTCCTGCCGGGTCGCGTTGGCATAGGTGCCGAGGCGGGCCTTGTGGTGGTGCGGCTGGACGACGTCGAAGCGGTCGCCGCCGCCCATCCGCTTCTCCCCGCCGATGGTCATCGGCAGGTCGACCGGGTTCTCGGCCAGCTCCTTCAGCCTGACCTCCAGCCGGGCCCGTTCGGGTGAGCCGGGGGCATAGCCGTGCACCGGCTCGTTGACGGGGGCGGGGACCTGGGTCACAGCGTCCATGGGTTCCGTAACTCCTTAACTGAGCGGTGTGTGGCGAGCCGTCGTGCCGGCTCAGCCCTTGCTGACCATCGAGCGGACGAAGAAGCGCAGGTTCGCCGGCTTCTCCGCGAGGCGCCGCATGAAATAGCCGTACCAGTCGGTGCCGTAGGCGGTGTAGACGCGCATCCGGTGTCCTTCGGCGGCGAGCCGGAGATGTTCGTCGCCGCGGATGCCGTACAGCATCTGGAACTCGTACTCGTCGAGCTTGCGTCCGGCGCGGTGGGCGAGTTCCTGGGCGATGGAGATCAGGCGGGGGTCGTGGGACCCGATCATCGGGTACCCCTTCCCCTCCATGAGGATCTTCAGGACGCGTACGTACGCCTTGTCGATCTCGGCCTTCTGCTGGAAGGCGACCTCGGCGGGCTCCTTGTAGGCGCCCTTCACCAGCCGCACCCGGCTGCCGTTCGCGGCGAGACGGCGGGCGTCGGCCTCGGTGCGGAAGAGGTACGCCTGGATGACGCAGCCGGTCCGCGGGAAGTCCCGGCGCAGTTCGTCGTGGATGGCGAACATCGAGTCGAGGGTGGTGTGGTCCTCGGCGTCCAGGGTGACCGTGGTGCCGATCGCGGCGGCGGCCTCGACGACCGGCCGGATGCCCGCGAGGGCCAGCTCGTGTCCGCCGGGCAGGGCCTGGCCGAAGAGGGAGAGCTTGACGGACATCTCGGCGCGCTCGCCGAGCCCCAGCTCCTCCAGCCGGCCGATCAGCTCCAGATAGGCGTCGCGGGCCGCGAACGCCTGCTCCGGACGGGTGATGTCCTCGCCGACGACGTCCAGGGTCACGTCGAGGCCCTTGCCGGTGAGGTCCAGGACGACCGGGACGATGTCGTCGACCCGCTCACCGGGGATGAACCGGTCGACGACCTGCCTGGTCACGGGCGCCGCGGAGACCAGACGTCGAATCCGGTCGCTGCGCGACGCGGCGAGAATCACGGGACCCAGCACGGGGCACCTCCACAGACCAGCAGACAGAACCACCGTGAAACCTAAGGATCCCGCCGATCCCCGGCCATCGACAGCTGTCACGCATCCGTGCCGCAGATCTCAGACAGATGTATGAAGGGTCCGGGCGCGTACGGGAGAATGCCCCTGTGACGCCGGAACCCGCAACGCCCCACCCGGTGGGTGACTACCAGGACCTCGTCGACGAGATCTCCGAGCTGCTCGGCGCCCCGGCGACGCTGGAGAACCGCGACTTCGAGCTGATCGCCTTCGGCGCGTACGACAGCGAGGGCGATCTCGATCCCTCGGCCCTGGACCCGGTCCGCACCCGCTCGATCCTGACCCGCCGCTCGACGACGGCGGTGCGGGAGTGGTTCGAGGGCTTCGGCATCACCCGGGCGACGGCACCGGTCCGCATCCCGCCGACCCCGGCCGCGGGGGTCCTCCGGGGCCGTGTCTGCCTGCCCGTACGCCATCGGAGTGTCGTGCTCGGCTACGTCTGGCTCCTGGACGGCGACCCTGGCCCCACCGACGCCCAGCTCTCCGCCGCGATGGCGGTCGCCGCGCGGATCGGCGCCCTCCTCGCCGACGAGGCCCAGGCGGGCGCCGACCTCACCCGGGAGCTGCGCGCGGTCCTGACCGCCGGGCGCGACTGGGAGCGCGACATGGCGGTGGCGGAGCTGCGCAGCGCGCTCGGCCCGCGCGGCGACGGGGTCCACGCGATGGTGTGCGTGGCCCCCTGGCCGTCCGCCGGCGAGGACGACGCCCCCTCCTTCCGTACGGTGCCGGGGGCGGCCGCGCTGTGCACGGTGCCGTGGGGGGCGGCCGGCCGGGGCCTGGCCCTGCTGGTACGGCTGCGCTCGGCGGACGTGCCGGCCCCGGCGCTCACGGCCGCCGCCCGGCTCCTGGAGCGCGCGGGCGCGCACGCGGCGGCGGGTGTCTCGGGCGCCCGCGCGGGCCTCGCCGAGCTGGGCACCGACTGGCGGGAGGCCGCGGCGGCGGCCCGGGCCGCGCTCGCGGAGCCGCGGCTCGGCCCGGTCGCCGAGTGGCGCTCCATCGGCCCGTACCGGCTGCTGACCGCCCTCCCGCCCGGCGCCCCCGGGGACCCCGCCGTGCGCCCGCTCCTCACCCCCGCCCACCGCGAACTCGCCCACACCGCCGAGGTGTTCCTCGATCACGCGGGCCAGGCGGGCCGCACCGCCGCCGAGCTGGGCATCCACCGCCAGACCCTCTACTACCGGCTCTCCCGCGTCGAGAAGCTCACGGGCCTCAGTCTGACCGACGGCGAGGACCGGCTGCTGCTGCACATGGCACTGAAGGGGGCCCGGCTGTGACGCCGGGGCGGCGGTCGCTCGTGCCGTGACGCGCCAACTCCGAACCGCATGCACACAACAACCTTTAGGCTGCTCCCGTCGGTCTGATCATCGGACCGACGCATGGGGGATCAGGGCTCAGGGGGACGTACACCGTTGAACAACACGACCGAGGTGTTCCAGCCGCTCCAGGCGGACGACCCGGCACAGGTGGCGGGCTTCCGTCTCGCCGCGCGGCTCGGGGCGGGCGGTATGGGCCGGGTCTATCTGTCGCACACCCAGGGCGGCAGACCGGTGGCGATCAAGGTGGTCCGGCCGGAGCTGGCCGACGACCCGGCCTTCCGGCGGCGGTTCGGCCGGGAGATCAAGGCGGCGCGACGGGTCCGGGGCGCGTACACCGCCGAGCTGATCGACGCCGACGCGGACGGCGTACCGCCCTGGCTCGCCACCCTCTACGTGCCCGGCCCGTCCCTGGCGGAGGCCGTCGGCCGGCGCGGACCGCTCCCCGTGCCCGCCGTGCTGTGGCTGATGGCGGGGGTGGCCGAGGCGCTGCAGGCCATCCACGACGAGGGCATCGTGCACCGCGATCTGAAGCCGTCGAACGTGCTGCTGGCCGCCGACGGTCCCCGGGTGATCGACTTCGGTGTCTCACTGGCCGCCGACCTCACGTCGAACACGGCCACCGGCACCGCGGTCGGCACACCCCAGTTCATGGCCCCCGAGCAGGCGACCGGGGGCGAGGTCACGGCGGCGACCGATGTCTTCGCGCTGGGCCAGACGGCCGCGTTCGCGGCTCTGGGCGAGCCCCTGTACGGGGACGGGCCCTCGGTGAGCGTGCTGTACCGGATCGTGCACGAGCGGCCCGACCTGTCCGTGCTGCCGGAGCGGCTCCGCCCGATGATGGCCCGGTGTCTCGCCGTCGACCCGGCGGAGCGGCCCACCCCGGCGGAGGTCGTCGCGTGGTCCCGCGGCCGACTGGGCCGGGACGCCGACACGGGCGGCGGTCCCGCCGTATGGCGGGAGGTCACGGGGCCGGAGGTCACGGTCCCGCCGCCGGCGGCGGCCGACCTGCCCACCGTCGCCCACGCACGGCCGTCGCCGTCACCGACGCACCCGCTGGGGCCCGGCGGGCCGATGGTCCTGAACGGACCGATGGGCACGACGGGTCCGTACGGGCCGACGAGGCCGGCGGGGCCCGGCCGGCAGCGGGCCCGGCGGCGGCCTACGGCACTGATCGCGGCCGTGGCCGTGACCGGCGGCGCCCTGTTGCTGTCGGGCCTGGTCTGGACGGTCACGGAAGGGGTGGACCGGTTCCGCGAACGGGTGACGACGACGTCGTCCTCGTCGGCATCCGGCAAGGGAACGTCCGGGAACGCGGGAGCCGAGGGGGCCGACGGCGAGGGCCGGGAAAAGGCGCGGGGATCCAAGGGAGCGAAGGGCACGGACGGCGGGACACCGGAGGCGTCCACCCCCTCCCCGAGCGAGCCCGCACAGCCACGGGCCATCGCCTATCCCCTGCAGTTCCTGAACGAGAAGAACTCCCTCGACATCAGGGCACCGCAGTACGAGAACGTCCGCGAGGACCGCAAGGGCGACATCCGCTTCACCTGCGCGCGGGGCAACTGCGCACTGGAGAGCGACAGCACCGTGATCACCATGATCTTCGGCGAGCCGGGCGCCGGCCTGGAGACGTGCCGCGTCGCCCTCACCGGGGCCACGAGCCACCGGTTCACCCTGTCCGCGGCGGCGGCCGGCAGCGAGTTCTGCTTCAAGACCCCCGACGGGGACATCGCCCTGTACGTGGTCCAGGTGAAGTCCACCGCCCTGCCGGACAGCGGGGCGAGCTTCGTGACCGGCGACATGACGGTCTGGCGGGCGAAGTAGCCCCCGCCCTCACGAGGCAGCCGTCGTGATCAGCCCACCGTGATCAGCCCCTCGCGGTAGGCGATCGCCACCGCCTCCGTACGGCTCGCCGCCCCCAGCTTGGCCAGGATGTTGGACACATGGACGCTCGCCGTCTTCCCGGTGATGAACAGTTCGTCGCCGATCTGCCGGTTGGTGCGCCCCAGCGCGAGCAGCCGCAGGACATCGCTCTCGCGGGCGGTGAGCGCGGGTACGTTCCCGGCCGTGGAGGTCTCGGCCAGCCGCCCCCGGCGGACCAGCGCGTCCAGGGCCGCGCGCAGCGTCACGGCGCCCAACCGGTCGGCGGTCTCCGCCACCGCCCGGGCCTCGGCCGCGGCCTCCTCCCGTTCCCCGGCCACGAGCAGCGCCTCCGCCAGCCGCAGCCGGCACCGGGCCCTCTCGTAGGGGTCGGCGAACGCGAAGGCGTCCACCGCCGCCCGCCAGACCGTCACATCGGGCCCGCCGCGCACCCGGGCCCACTCCGCCTCGGCCCGGGCCAGCCAGGCCATCCCCTCCGGCCCCTGCTCCGCGCCGTCCTCCCCCTCGGTCGCGGTGTCCCGCGCGGCCTCCACCAGCTCCTGCGCCGGGACGGCCCAGTCCCGCGCCGCCTCCTCGTCCCCCGCCGCCCGCCGGTCGGCCGCCGCGTCCGCGACCGCCCCGAGGGCCAGCGCGGCGAGCCGGACGGTCGCGTTGGGCCGGTTGCCCGACTCGTCGGAGAGGGCGGCGACCGTCGTACGGAACCGCGCGACCGCCGCCTCGGGATCGCGCCGCAGCACGGCCGCCTCGGTGAGCGTGATGCCCGCGACGAGCCCGGCGGTCCAGTCGTACGGCCCCTCCAGCAGCGCTTCGGCCCGCTCCACGGCACTGTCGTCACCGCGGGCGAGGGCGACGTACAGCGCGGGTCCGGCGGCGTGGGCGGCCGTGGCGGGCAGCCGGTCGGCGTCGGCGGCCGAGCGGGCGCACTCGTCCCAGCGGCCCAGGGTGTACAGGCACAGCGAGTGGAGGTAGCGCATCTCCACCGGGTACGGGGAGGAGAGCAGGCCGGTGCGGCCCGCGCGGTCCAGGCCGTCGGAGAGCCAGTCGAGGCACCCCTCCAGGTCTCCCGATTCGAAGCAGCCCGACGCGAGGTTGAACAGCGCGCGCATCTCCACGGGCAGGTTGCCCGCGCGCCGGGCCAGCTCCCGGGCGTCCCGCAGCCGTGCCCGGCCCGCCCCGGTCCGCCGGTTGCCCCGGGGATCCAGGCCGACCACGGAGACGATCAGGTCGGCCCGGGCGTCGTCGAGTCCGAGCCGCTCGGCGACGGCCAGCGCCCCGCCCGCGACCCGCGCGGCCTCCTCGTCCTCCCCCACGTACCGCGCCGCCATCACATGCGTGGCCGCCGCCCACACCCAGGTCCGGGACGGGGGCTCGGCGGGGATCATCTCCAGCGCCTCGCTGCTGTACCGGAACGCGGCCTTCAGGCTGTCGACGCGCATCAGGTCACCGGCGAGGGTGTAGCGCACCCGGGCGGCCAGTTCGGAGTCCGCGTCCGGGCCGGCTCCGGCGAGCGCCGCGCGGGTGAGCGAGACCGCCCGGTGGTTCTCCCCGGCCCGCGCGGCGGCGGACGAGGCGCGCAGGGTGAGCGTGACCGTGTCGAGGTCCCGCGGACGGGCCCCGGCGTCCACGGACCGCCACAGGTCGAGGGCGCCCTCCAGATGCCGCAGCTCCTCGGCGGGTGCCCCGATCCCGCGCGCGTGGTCGGCCGCCTCGACGGACGCCGTCAGCGCGTCGGCGAGATCGTGGCTCTCCCGCGAGTGGTGGGCCCGCTCGGCGCTCTCCGCGGCGCGCCCCCGGCGGGCCAGCAGTCCGGCGAACACCCCGTGCAGCCGCACCCGTTCCCCCGGCAGCAGATCCGCGTAGACCGCCTCCCGGGTGAGGGCGTGCCGGAACTCGTACGTCGATCCCCCGTGCGGCAGCAGCAGTTGCCGGCCCACCGCCTCCCGCAACGCCGACTCCAGCTCGTCCTCGGGAAGTTGAACGGCGTCCCGCAACAGGTCGTGCCCGACCCTGCGGCCCGCCACCGCCGCCGTGCGCAGCACCTGCTGGGCGGCGCCGGGCAGTTGCTCGATCCGGATCAGCAGCAGGTCGGCCAGCTGGCTCGGCAGCACCGCCCCCGGCTCCTCCTCCGTCGCGGCCAGCAGCTCCTCCGCGTAGAAGGCGTTGCCCTCCGCCCGTTCGACGATCCGGCCGACGGTGGCGTCGGACAGCGGCCCGGCGCGCAGCGACCGCACCAGCCGCGCGACCTCCGGGTCCGGCATGGGCCTGAGCTCCAGCCGCTCCACGGCCGGCAGCCGCACCAGCTCGGCGAGCAGCGGGCGCAGCGGGTGGCGGCGGTGCAGATCGTCCGCGCGGTACGAACCGAAGACGGCGAGGCGGTGGGCCGGGGTGCCGGGGGCGGGGCGTTGGAGAACGGCCCGGCTGAGCAGGAAACGCAGCAGGTCGCGCGAGGACTGGTCGGCCCAGTGCAGGTCCTCCAGCACCAGCAGGACGGGGGTCGTGCCGGAGAGGTCGCTCAGCAGCGCGGCGACGCCCTCGAAGAGCTGCAGCCGGTCGCCGCCGTCCGCGCCGCCGCCGAGGAGCCGGCCCGTCGCCGGGTGCGCCCGCAGGAGCGGCGCGAACCGCTCGTCCGCGGCCAGGGCACCGAGGATCTCGGTGAACGGGAGATAGGGCAGACCGACGTCGCCGAGGTCCACGCAGTGTCCGGTGAGCACGAGGGTGTCGTGTTCCGCCGCGTACGCCGCGGCCTCCGCCAGGGTGCGGCTCTTGCCGACCCCGGCGTCACCCGCGACCAGGACGGCGCGGGGTTCCCCGCGGCCGGCCCGGTCCAGCACGTCCCTCAATCGGGCCATCTCGGAGTCCCGGCCGACGAACGGCGCGTGGACGATGCTCTGAGCCACGCGGCCATCCTGGCACGCCCCGTCACCACGCCGTCGGGGTGTGTGGTCGGGTGCGGGTGGGTGGGGGCTGGTCGCGCAGTTCCCCGCGCCCCTGAAAAAGCAGGGGCTGCGCCCCGTGCTTTTCAGGCCCGCAGGGGCCCGTGTCTTTCAGGGGCGCGGGGAACTGCGCGAGAAGCCCCACGCACCCGCACCCGACAGCCCACCCGACCCCGCACCCACAAAGAACGGGGCCCGGTCACCCCCAGGTGACCGGGCCCCGTCGAAAGAGCAGACCCTCAGACCAGGTTCACCGAGCGCGCCGACGTCGCGCCGATCTCCGCCTCGACCTCCGCGAGCACCGCGGGCGGCACCGTGTCGTCCACCGTCAGCACCGCGAGCGCCTCGCCACCCGCCGTGGAGCGGGCGACCTGCATGCCGGCGATGTTGATACCGGCCTCACCGAAGACACGACCCACCGTGCCGACGACACCGGGCCGGTCGACGTAGCTCAGGACGACCATGTGGTCGGCGAGCGCGAGGTCCACGTCGTACTCGCCCACCGCGACGATCTTCTGGTGGTGCTTCGGACCCGCGAGCGTGCCGGAGACCGACACCTCCTCGCCGCTGCCGAGCGTGCCGCGCACGGTGACGACGTTGCGGTGGTCGGGCGACTCGGAGCTGGTGGTCAGCCGCACCTCGACGCCACGCTCCTGCGCGAACAGCGGGGCGTTGACGTACGACACCGTCTCGTCGACGACGTCCTCGAAGACACCCTTGAGGGCGGACAGCTCCAGCACCTTCACGTCGTGCTGGGTGATCTCGCCGTAGACCTCGACGTCGAGGCGGACCGCGACCTCGCCGGCCAGCGCGGTGAAGATCCGGCCGAGACGCTCGGCGAGCGGCAGACCCGGCTTGACGTCCTCGGCGATGACACCGCCCTGGACGTTCACCGCGTCCGGGACCAGCTCACCGGCGAGGGCCAGGCGCACGGAGCGCGCCACCGCGATGCCCGCCTTCTCCTGCGCCTCGTCGGTGGAGGCGCCGAGGTGCGGGGTGCAGACGACCTCGTCCAGCTCGAACAGCGGCGAGTCGGTGCAGGGCTCCTTGGCGTACACGTCGAGGCCCGCGCCCGCGACCCGGCCCTCCTTGAGCGCCGAGTACAGCGCGGCCTCGTCGACGATCCCGCCGCGCGCGGCGTTGACGATGCGCACCGAGGGCTTGACCTTCTGCAGCGCCTCGGCGCCGATCAGGCCGACCGTCTCGGGGGTCTTCGGCAGGTGGACGGTGATGAAGTCGGAGACCTCGAGCAGCTCGTCCAGCGTCAGGACCTTGACGCCCATCTGCGCGGCCCGCGCGGGCTGCACGTAGGGGTCGTAGGCGACGACCTTCATGCCGAAGGCGGACATGCGCTGCGCCACCAGGGCGCCGATGCGGCCGAGGCCGACGACACCGAGGGTCTTCTCGGCCAGCTCCACGCCCGTGTACTTGCTGCGCTTCCACTCGCCGTTCTTCAGCGCGGTGTTCGCCTGCGGGATGTGGCGGGCGGTGGCCAGCAGCAGGCCGCAGGCCAGCTCGGCGGCGGTCACGATGTTCGAGGTGGGGGCGTTGACGACCATCACGCCGGCCTTGGTGGCGGCGGAGACGTCCACGTTGTCCAGGCCGACGCCGGCGCGCGCGACGACCTTCAGCCTCTTCGCGGCGGCGATCGCCTCGGCGTCGACCTTGGTGGCCGAGCGGATCAGGATGGCGTCGACGTCGGCGATGGCCGGGAGCAGTTCGGCTCGGTCCGCTCCGTTGACGTTCCGGATCTCGAAGTCCGGGCCCAACGCGTCGACGGTGGCGGGCGACAGCTCTTCAGCGATCAGTACGACTGGTTTCGAGCTCACGTGAGTCCTCACAAGTCCAATGCTGCGGACGGCCGTCCCGACGGCCGCAGGCGGTGGAGGGTGGTGTCCGCGTGGAAGACGCACGACGCTGTGGGCCCGACGCGTATGTAGTGCTGCAGTGTAGTGGCGTCGGGGGCATCGCCTCACGCCACCGCGGAAGGATCACCCGGACGTGAAACAAGGCCGGCCGTGGCACCGGGTGAACCCCGCCACGACCGGCCTCACAGGATCAGGCCTCTTCGTCGTTGACCCACGACATGAGCTTGCGCAGCTCCTTGCCGGTGGTCTCCAGCAGGTGCTCGGAGTCCTGGGTCTTGTACTCGTTGTACTTCTTCAGACCGCCGTGGTATTCGTCCATCCACTGCTGGGCGAAGGTACCGTCCTGGATCTCGGCGAGGACCTTCTTCATCTCGGCCTTGGTGGCGTCCGTGATGATCCGGGGGCCGGTGACGTAGTCGCCCCACTCGGCGGTCTCGGAGATCGACCAGCGCATCTTCTCCAGGCCGCCCTCGTACATGAGGTCGACGATCAGCTTCAGCTCGTGCAGGCACTCGAAGTACGCGATCTCGGGCTGGTAGCCGGCCTCGGTCAGCGTCTCGAAACCGGCCTTGACCAGGGCGGCCGTACCACCGCAGAGAACGGCCTGCTCGCCGAAGAGGTCGGTCTCGGTCTCCTCGGTGAAGGTCGTCTTGATGACACCCGCGCGGGTGCCGCCGATGCCCTTGGCGTACGAGAGGGCGAGCGCGAAGGCGTTGCCGGTCGCGTCCTGCTCGACGGCGGCGATGCACGGAACGCCGCGGCCCTCCTCGTACTGGCGGCGGACGAGGTGGCCGGGGCCCTTGGGGGCGACCATGCAGACGTCGACGCCGGCCGGGGGCTTGATGAAGCCGAAGCGGATGTTCAGGCCGTGGCCGAAGAACAGCGCGTCGCCGTCCTTCAGGTTGTCCTTGATGTGGTCCTCGTAGACCTGGGCCTGGATCGGGTCCGGGACGAGGATCATGATGACGTCGGCCTCGGCGGCGGCCTCCGCCGGCGTCACCACGCGCAGGCCCTGCTCCTCGGCCTTCGCCTTGGACTTGGAGCCCTCGTGCAGACCGACGCGGACGTCCGCACCCGAGTCGCGCAGGGACAGCGCGTGGGCGTGGCCCTGGCTGCCGTAACCGATGACCGCGACCTTGCGGCCCTGGATGATGGACAGGTCGGCGTCGGCGTCGTAGAACAGCTCGGCCACTTTGGGTTCTCTCCTTGAGTGCAGGTGTTGCGTCCCACCGTATGACGGCGGGCGGAATGAAAGTCCGCGGGTCTCGGCATACGGGCGGCCGCGCGTCGCCGGCCGCCCGTGTCGTGTGTCAGGCCGACCGGTCCAGGGCGCGCAGTGAGCGGTCCGTGATCGAACGGGAGCCGCGGCCGATCGCGATCGTGCCGGACTGGACCAGCTCCTTGATGCCGAACGGCTCCAGCATCTTGAGCATGGCGGCCAGCTTGTCGCTGGACCCGGTGGCCTCGATGGTGACGGCCTCCGGGGAGACGTCGACGGTCTTGGCGCGGAACAGCTGGACGATCTCGACGATCTGGGAGCGCGTCTCGTTGTCGGCGCGCACCTTCACCAGAACGAGTTCCCGCTGAACGGCGGAGCCCGGTTCCAGTTCGACGATCTTCAGGACGTTGACGAGCTTGTTGAGCTGCTTCGTCACCTGCTCCAGGGGCAGTTCCTCGACCACCGTCACCACGATGGTGATCCGGGAGATCTCGGGGTGCTCGGTGACACCGACCGCGAGCGAGTCGATGTTGAAGCCGCGACGGGAGAACAGCGCGGCGATCCGGGCCAGGATGCCGGGGGTGTTCTCCACCAGGACGGAGAGCGTGTGCTTGGACATGTCTCGTTCGGTCTCTCTCGCTCAGTCGTCTTCGTTGTCGCCGAAGTCGGGGCGGACGTCCCGGGCGGCCATGATCGTGTCGTTCGAGGTGCCGGCGGCGACCATCGGCCACACCATCGCGTCCTCGTGCACGACGAAGTCGACGACGACCGGGCGGTCGTTGATCGAGTTCGCCTCCTCGATGACCTTGTCGAGGTCGTCCGGGGACTCGCAGCGGATCGCGTAGCAGCCCATCGCCTCGGACAGCTTCACGAAGTCGGGGACGCGGGTGCCGCGGGCGTTCGGGTTGACGTCGTCCGGGCCGCTGTGCAGAACGGTGTTGGAGTAGCGCTGGTTGTAGAACAGGGTCTGCCACTGGCGGACCATCCCGAGGGCGCCGTTGTTGATGACGGCGACCTTGATCGGGATGTTGTTCAGCGCGCAGGTGGTGAGTTCCTGGTTGGTCATCTGGAAGCAGCCGTCGCCGTCGACCGCCCAGACGGTCCGGTCCGGGGCTCCGGCCTTGGCACCCATGGCGGCCGGGACCGCGTATCCCATGGTTCCGGCACCGCCGGAGTTCAGCCAGGTGGCGGGCTTCTCGTACTGGATGAAGTGGGCGGCCCACATCTGGTGCTGGCCGACGCCCGCCGTGAAGATCGTGCCCTCGGGAGCGAGCTGTCCGATGCGCTCGATGACGTGCTGCGGGGAGAGCGAGCCGTCGCCCGGCTGGTCGTAGCCGAGCGGGTAGGTCTCGCGCCAGCGGTTGAGGTCCTTCCACCAGGCCGCGTACCGGGGGGCGTCGGCCTCCTCCGGTCCGGCCTCGCTGTGCTCCTTCTGCACCGCCTGGATGAGGTCGGCGATGACCTCGCGGGCGTCGCCCACGATCGGGACGTCGGCGGCGCGGTTCTTGCCGATCTCGGCCGGGTCGATGTCCGCGTGGACGATCTTCGCGAACGGCGCGAAGCTGTCCAGCTTGCCGGTGACACGGTCGTCGAAGCGGGCGCCGAGGGCGACGATCAGGTCGGCCTTCTGCAGCGCGGTGACGGCGGCCACGGAGCCGTGCATGCCGGGCATGCCCAGGTGCTGCGGGTGGCTGTCGGGGAACGTGCCGAGCGCCATCAGGGTGGTGGTGACGGGCGCGCCGGTCAGCTCGGCCAGCACCTTCAGCTCGGCGGTCGCATGCGCCTTGTGGACACCGCCGCCGACGTACAGGACGGGCCGGTGGGCGGCGGTGATCAGCTTGGCGGCCTCGCGGATCTGCTTGGCGTGCGGCTTGGTGACGGGCCGGTAGCCGGGCAGGTCCATGGCGGGCGGCCAGCTGAAGGTGGTCTTCGCCTGGAGGATGTCCTTGGGGATGTCGACCAGGACCGGTCCCGGGCGGCCGGTGGAGGCGATGTGGAACGCCTGGGCGATCGCCCGGGGGATGTCCTCCGCCTTGGTGACCAGGAAGCTGTGCTTGGTGATCGGCATGGTGATGCCGACGATGTCCGCCTCCTGGAAGGCGTCCGTACCGATCGCCTTGGACGCGACCTGCCCGGTGATCGCGACGAGCGGCACGGAGTCCATGTGCGCGTCCGCGATCGGGGTGACCAGGTTGGTGGCACCCGGCCCGGACGTGGCCATGCACACCCCGACCTTGCCGGTGGCCTGCGCGTAGCCGGTGGCCGCGTGGCCGGCGCCCTGCTCGTGGCGGACCAGCACGTGCCGCACCCGCTTGGAGTCCATCATCGGGTCGTACGCCGGCAGGATGGTGCCCCCGGGAATGCCGAACACCGTGTCGGCCCCGACCTCCTCGAGAGAGCGGATGAGGGACTGCGCACCCGTGACGTGCTCGACGGGGGTGGACGGTCCTCCGGATCGGGGCCGCGGCTGCGGATGGTGGGCCCCGGTGGCCTGCTCGGTCATCGGCATTCTCTTCTCGATGCTGAGGGTGTTTTGCGAGGTTCGTGCGGTGTGCGGCTCACGCCGACTGGTGCCCGTGCAACAAAAAACCCCTCCTTGCCACAGGGCAAGCGAGGGGAGCGCGTCGGGTACGGTCGCCGGGGATTCCGGATCGTCGTCCGGTGGGTCCCAGCTTCAGCCGACGCGCTTTCCAAGTACGAGGATTCGGGTGCGCATGGCAATGACCCTCTCTCCGGCGCGCACCACGTGTCAAGCGGGTGGGACGGGAGTCTCAACATGTGAGCGACGGGCACGTCCGCCTCCAGGGACAGCGATGACACCACTGGTGTACACCCACGCGCCCGTCAATGCTCACTCACCCCCGGGGTGCCAGGGTCGGCGCCGAGGCCACGACACGCCCCTCCGTCTCTCTCGCGCCGCCCGCGAACACGGGTTCCGCCGGTCCGGAGGGCATCGGGAAGTGGCCGCGGGACAGGGCCCGGCGCAGGCGGTACTCGTCCAGCGGCCCGGAGAACGCGGCGCCCTGGCCATGGGTGCAGCCCATCGCGCGCAGGGCGACGACCTGCTCGGGCAGGTCCACCCCGTCGGCCACGGACTCCAGCCCCAGGTCGTCGGCGATGCGCAGCAGCCCACGCGTGATCTTCTGCAGCCGGGTGGACTCCACGATCCCCTCGACGAGACCGCGGTCCAGCTTCAGGACGTCGACGGGGAGCCGGCGCAGTGCGGTGACGGCCGCCTGTCCGCTGCCGAGGCCGTCCAGGGCGATTCTGACTCCGAGGCGGCGGAGGTGGTTCAGCCGCCGCTCCAGCTCGTCCGGCGGGCCCTTCAGCTCGGTGTCGGACAGCTCGACGACCAGGGAGCCGGCCGGCAGCCCGTGGCGGGTGAGGAGCGTCTCCACCGAGCCCGGGGGCAGCGAGCGGTCCAGCAGACGCCGGGCGCTCATCCGGACGGACACCGGCACGTTCAGCCCGCTGGTGAGGCGGTCGGCTGCCTGCTCGACGGCCTGTTCGAGCATCCAGCGGCCCAGCTCGGCGGTCTTCTCGCTGTCCTCGGAGACCCGCAGGAACTCGGCGGGCGTGAACAGCACCCCCTGGGAGGAGCGCCAGCGGGCGGCGGTCGCGACCGAGGAGATCCGGCCGGTGCTCAGCTCCACCACGGGCTGGTTGAGCAGCATGAACTCGCCGTCGTGCAGCGCGGCCCGCAGGCGGGTGGCCAGCTCGGCCCGGCGGACGACGTCCTGCTGCATCTGCGGCTTGTACAGCTCGACGCGGCCCTTGCCGGACGCCTTGGCCCGGTACATGGCCAGGTCGGCGTTGCGCAGCAGCTCGCCCGCGCCGAGGCCGGGCTCGGCGAAGGAGACGCCGATGGAGGCGGCGACCCGGACATCGTTGCCGTCGATGGTGTACGGCTGCGAGAGGGCGATGCGCAGCCGGTCCGCCAGCTCCAGGATGTGCCGTTCGCGGTCGACGCGGTCGTGCGAGCCGTCCCCGACGATGAGGGCGGCGAACTCGTCACCGCCGAGGCGGGAGGCGGTGTCCCCCTGCCGGACGGCGTCCTGGAGTCTGCGGGCGGCCTGGACGAGCAGTTCGTCCCCGGCCTGGTGGCCGATGGTGTCGTTGACGGCCTTGAAGCCGTCGAGGTCGATGAAGAGGACCGCCGTGTTGCGCAGGGCGGCACCGCGGTCGGAGGAGCGGCGGCCGGAGAGCGCCTGCCGGACGCGCTTGGTGAACAGGGCGCGGTTGGGCAGGTCGGTGAGCGGGTCGTGTTCGGCGTTGTGCTGCAGCTGGGCTTGCAGCCGCACGCGCTCGGTCACGTCCCGGCTGTTGAGGATGAGGCCGCCGTGGTGGCGGTTGATCGTGGACTCCACGTTCAGCCAGCCTCCCCCGCCACCGGACTTGAAGCGGCACTCGATACGGGTGGTGGGCTCCTCGGCGGGGCTGGCGGCGAGGAAGCGGCGCACCTCGTGGACGACGCAGCCGAGGTCCTCGGGATGGATGATCGAGGCCAGCTCCTTGCCGACGAGATCCTCCGCGGGGCGTCCGTAGACCCCGGCGGCGGCCGGGCTGACGTAGCGGAGGATGCCGTTCGGCGCGGCGATCATGATGACGTCGCTGGAGCCCTGCACCAGGGACCTGAAGTGGTTCTCCTTCTGGGCCAGTTCCTGGGTGAGGGTGATGTTGTCGAGGAGCATGATGCCCTGGCGCACCACGAGGGCGAGCACGACCGTGCAGGCGGTGATGAGCACCACGCGGTCGACGCGGCGGCCGTTGAGGACGTTGTAGAGGATGCCCAGCGTGCAGACCGCGGCGGCCAGATACGGAGTGAGCGCGGCCAGGGAACCGGCGATGGGGCGGGTGGCCGGATTCCGGCCGTTGCCCGCGCCCTGGAGGAGCACGTGCGCCTGCCCGGCCTGCGGGCCGTCGTGCCGGTGCCCCGGACGGACCTCGTGGCGGTGCCCGGTGTGCACGTCGTGGCGCCGGCCCGGGGCTACGTCGTGGCGCTGGCCCGGGATGTGTTCGTGCACCACGCGTGCGTGCCCGCCCTCGTCCGCCTGTCCGTCGCGTCGGCCGGCCCAGGGGGCGTAGGCGAGGAGCACGGAGCCCGCGAACCACCCGGCGTCGAGGAGCTGGCCCGATTCGTAGCTGGTGTGCAGCAGGGGCGAGGTGAACAGGGCGTCGCACATCACGGTCAGCGCGAGGGCGCCGATCGCGGTGTTCACCGCGGAGCGGTGCATCGAGGAGCGGCGGAAGTGCAGCGCGAGCACCATGCTGACGAGGGCGATGTCCAGCAGCGGGTAGGCCAGCGAGAGCGCGGTGTGCGCGGTGTCGGAGTCGTCGAGCTGCGCGTTCTGCGCGAGCGCGAGGCTCCAGGAGAGGGTGACCAGGGAGCCGCCGATGAGCCAGGAGTCCAGCGCGAGACAGACCCAGCCGGCCTTGGTCACCGGCCGCTTGGCCAGGACCAGCAGTCCGACGATGGCGGGGGGCGCGAAGCAGAGGAAGAACAGGTCCGCGTAGCTCGGCTCGGGCACGGGCCGCTCCAGGACGACCTCGTACCACCCCCAGACGCCGTTGCCCAGGGCCGCCATCGCGGAGGAGAGGGCGAACAGCAGCCAGGCGGGTCGAAAGCGGCTGCGGCGGCTGCGCGCGTAGCGGAAGCAGGAGACGGCGGCCGCGGCGGCCGCGGCGCTGAGCCCGAAGTCCCCCATGACGAGGGCGACTTGCTCGTTGCCCCAACCGAACGCGGCGCCGACGGCGTAGGCCGCGCAGAGCAGGGCGAGGGCGATCTGGGCCCGCAGGCTCGCGCCACCGCGGTCGGGCGCCCGCCCGCCGGACAGCGGTCCGGGTCGCGGCTCGGCCGCCCGGAGCGCGGGGCTCAGCGTGGAGGCGGAGGACTGGCGGGGACTCACGGGGTCTCCCCGGTGAGCGCCGCTCCCCTGTCCCGCTGGTCCCGGTGCGTGGGAGGGGTGTGCTTTCTGCGGTTGCTGTGCCTGCGGTGATGACCTTGACCGCTGTGGCCGCCGTGACTCCCCTGCGGGTGCCTCCGCGTCGCAGCTCGCCAGGGCCGCCGTCGGCGGCTCCGCCGCGTCGGATCGTTCGTCCATAGGCCGTGCATCGCCCGTCGCCCCCCTCGCTGTCCCAAGTCCGTCCCCGGCGCCGAACGGTGCGCGGCGCAGCCCCTGTCGGGACGATACACCAGGATCGTCACTCAGGGACATAGTTCCTCTACGCTCAGTGACCACCTCTGGCAACACGAGCACGGTCCGCTTCCGAAGGAACGCGGAGGGTGCCCGAAGTGGACTACGCGCCGTCCGTCTCGCCCGTCGTAAAGACCACGTTGCGCAGGGGCTCCCGGTTCACGAATCGCCCCAACTGGTCCACCAGCAACCTTTTGGCGCGCGGCAGGAAGGCCGATGTGGGGCCGCCGACGTGGGGGCTGATGAGCACCCCGGGCGCGCGCCAGAGCGGGTGCCCCGGCGGCAGCGGCTCGGGGTCGGTGACGTCGAGGGCCGCGGTGAGGCGCCCGGTGTCCAGTTCCGCGAGCAGCGCCTTGGTGTCGACGACGCCTCCGCGGGCAACATTCACCAGGAGGGCTCCGTCCTTCATATGGGCCAGGAAGTCGGCGTCCACCATGCCTCGCGTCTGTGCCGTGAGCGGAGTGGACAGGATCACGACGTCCGCCCGCGGCAGTAGGGAGGGCAGTTCGGTGAACGAATGCACCGGTCCGCGCGCCGTGGCGCGCTCGGAGCGCGCGACGCGCGCCACCCGCGCCACCTCGAAGGGCACGAGCCGGTCCTCGATGGCGGCGCCGATCGCTCCGTAGCCGACGATCAGGACGGACCGGTCGGCGAGTGCGGGCCGGAAGTCGCCCTGCCAGCGCTCCTGTTGCTGGTCCCGGACGAAGTCGGGGACGCCGCGCAGCGAGGCGAGGGTCAGGGTGAGCGCCAGTTCGGCCGTGCTGGCCTCGTGCACGCCGCGCGCGTTGCACAGCTGCACGCCGGGCGGGAGCGCGGACATCCGGGCCAGCACGTCGTCGACACCCGCCGTGAGCGTCTGCACGACCCGCAGGTTCCGCATGGACTCCAGCGGGATCGCCATGCTCGCCCGGCGCTTCATGTAGGGGACCACGTACAGGACACAGTCCGCGGGATCGCCCGGGAACGGCTGGGTGCCGTCGTCGCCCCCGTCCCAGAAGAGGTAGTCGGGACCCGGCGGGAGCCCCTCGATCTCGTCCGGCGGGATGGAGAGCCACACATCACCGGTCACGCCCGCGGTCGGGTCGCCCGTCGCCTCAGCAGTCATGCTCCGGAGGCTATGTCAGGTACCCGGTACGGCAGAGGTTAGGTTGGGGGTTCGGGAGAGGGAGGGTCACGACCAGGTGGAGCGCAGGACGATCGGCGCGGCGACGCTCGAGGTGGGGGCCGTAGGACTCGGGTGCATGCCGATGAGCTGGGCGTACACCGGGTCGCGGCAACGGGGCGACGAGTCGATGCGGACGGTGCACCGGGCGCTCGATCTCGGCATCTCGCTGCTGGACACGGCCGACATGTACGGCCCCTTCACCAACGAACTGCTGGTGGGCCGGGTACTGAAGGAGCGCCGCGCGGAGGCCTTCGTCTCCACCAAGGTGGGCCTGCTGGTGGGTGAGCAGCACATCGTGGCCAACGGCCGCCCCGGCTATGTGCGGCGGGCCTGCGACGCCTCGCTGCGCCGGCTGCAGACCGACGTCATCGACCTCTACCAGCTCCACCGGCCGGACCCCGAGGTCCCCGTGGAGGAGACCTGGGGCGCGATGGCGGAACTGGTGCAGGCCGGGAAGGTCAGGGCGCTGGGCCTGTGCGCGGTGGGCGCGCGGGCGGGGCGCGGGCCGGGCGCCGGGGTGCACGACGCCACGATCCGCCAGCTCCGGCGGGTCCAGCAGGTCTTCCCGGTGAGCGCGGTGCAGGCGGAGCTGTCGGTCTGGTCGCGGGAGGCGCTGCACTCCCTTCTTCCCTGGTGCGTGGCCCGCGGCATCGGCTTCCTCGCCGCGATGCCGCTGGGGAACGGTTTCCTCACCGGCACCCTCACACCCGGTGGGGGCTTCGAGCGGGACGACCTCCGGGCCCGGCACCCCCGTTTCACCGCGGACATGATGGCCGCCAACCAGCAGCTGGTCGTCGGCCTGCGCCGCGTCGCGGCCCGCCACGGGGCGGACGTGACCCCGGCCCAGGTCGCCCTCGCCTGGATCCTGTCCCTCGGCCCGCACGTGGTGCCGGTGCCGGGCACCAAGCAGGCACGGTGGGCGGCCGAGAACGCGGCCGCCCACGCCCTGCGGCTCACGGCCGCGGATCTGGCGGAAGTGGCGGCCCTGCCTCCCGCCCGGGGGTCCTGGGACTGAGCGGGCGCGTCGGTGTCCGCGGCGCGTGGGGGCGGTGGTCTGTGGGGCCGGGCGGTGCGTGGTGCCCGTGATGCGCGGCGCCGGTGGTGCGGCATGGGCGTGGTGGGGCGTGGCACGCGAAAAGTCCGCTTGATCGGGCGGAGGCGGAACCTGTGGGGCACTCGCGGTGTATGACAGGTAGAAGCTCCACGCCGAAGGGATCGTGATGGTGCAACGTCGAGTGGTGACGGCCGTGTTGGCCGCAGCCGTGCTCCTGGTGACAGCCGGCTGCTCCTCCGACGACGGAGAGAAGGGCGCGACCGGCAGCTCACCCCCGAGCAGCAGCGGTGCAGGGTCGCCCCCACCCGAGCGGGCGGCGGACACGGCGGCCCCCGCCAAGGGGTCGGTGAAGGTGGTCCGCACCGTCGCCGAGGACCTCGACACCCCCTGGGGTCTCGCGCCGCTGCCCGAGGGCGGGCTCCTCGTGTCCTCCCGCGACGAGGCCACGATCAGCAGGATCGACGAGGAGTCCGGCAGAAGGACCGTGCTCGGGGAGGTCCCCGGCGTGGCCGCGGCCGGGGAGGGCGGCCTCCTGGGCATCGCGATCTCCCCGGAGTACGCCTCGGACCACATGATCTACGCGTACTTCACCTCGGAGTCCGACAACAGGATCGTGCGGATGCTCTACGACCCCGAGAAGCCGGCGGGCGAGCAGCTCGGCGCCCCCGACACCATCCTCCGCGGCATCCCCAAGGGCACGAACCACAACGGAGGCCGTCTCGCCTTCGGCCCCGACCAGATGCTGTACGCGAGCACGGGCGAGCGGTACGAGGGTCCACTGGCCCAGGACAAGGACTCCCTCGGCGGCAAGATCCTCCGCATGACCCCGGACGGCGAGCCGGCCCCGGGCAACCCCTTCGACTCCGTCGTGTACTCGTACGGCCACCGCAACGTCCAGGGCCTGGCGTGGGACGGCAAACAGCGCCTGTGGGCCTCGGAGTTCGGCCAGGACACCTGGGACGAGCTGAACCAGATCCGCCCCGGCGGGAACTACGGCTGGCCGGAGGTGGAGGGCAAGAGCGACAGGTCCGGTTATGTCGACCCGGTGGCCGTGTGGCGTACGGACGAGGCGTCTCCGAGCGGCATCGCCATAGCGGAGGGCTCGGTCTGGATGGCGGGGCTGAAGGGGCAGCGTCTGTGGCGCGTCCCCCTCGACGGCACCAAGGCGGCCGCCGACCCCCAGGCCTTCCTGGAGGGTGACTACGGCCGGCTCCGCACGGTTGTCTCCGCCGGTGGCGACAGGCTGTGGCTGGTGACCAGCGAGACGGACGGCCGGGGCTCCCCGCAGGGCGCCGACGACCGGATCCTGGAGCTGCGGGTGACGTAGACAGCCTGCTACTCCTCGCTCGGCCCGCCCGCCTCCTGCTCCTCGTCCTCCGGCTGCGCGGGCGGCCGGACGACGACCTTGCCGGACTCCAGGTCTATCGGTCCGCGTCCCGGATCGCTGTCGCCGACGTCCTCCCGGGTCAGTTCCAGCCGCTTCTGCTCGTCCTGCGTGTGCTTACGGCCAGGTGCGAACAGTTCTTCGAAGGCGTTGAACACGGTTCTCCCTCCCCAGGGCCGCGAGACGGCGGGCGGTTCGGTCCCGGTGACGGTCGGCGGAGCCGAGGCGCTCTCCCTTCCATCATCCCGCTGCCAGCCGCTCCCCCGCTTCCGCCGGGGACAGCCCCACCCGATGGGCCACCGCCGCCGCCTCGCCGCGGCCGGACACGCCCAGCTTGGCGAGGATGTTGGAGACGTGGACGCTGGCGGTCTTCGGGGAGATGAAGAGTTCCTCGGCTATCTGGCGGTTGGTGCGGCCGACGGCCACCAGACGCAGGACGTCGTGTTCGCGGCCGGTGAGGCCGAGCGCGGCAACGGGGTCGGCCGGTGCGAGGGCCGGTTCGGGGGCGCGGCTCAGGGTGAGGCGGGCCCGGCGGGCGAGGAGGGCGACCGCGTCGGCGAGCGGGCGGGCGCCGAGGTGGTCGGCGACGGCGGCGGCGAGCCTCAGCAGTTCCGTCGCGCGGTCGCGGGCCTCGTCGTCCGTGCCCCGGGCCAGCAGTGCCTCGGCGAGGCGGTGCCGGACGCGGGCGAGGTCGTAGGGCCGCTCCAGGGGCTCGAAGGCGGTGACGACGTCGGACCAGGTGTCCGGGTCCGACAGGCCCTCGGCCCGCCGGAGTTCGGCGCGGACCCAGAGTTCGTGGGCGAGCCAGACCGGTGCCCCGGTGGTGAGCTTCCTGGCCACGGTGGCGATCCGGTCGAGTGTCTCGGCGCGGCCCGCCCCGGCGGTGGGCAGGGCGCGGGCGTCGGCCTCGGCGGTGGCGGCGGTGAGCAGCAGGGGCCAGGCGTAGCGCTGGGTGCCGACGGGGAAGCCGGTGTCGAGGACGCGGGTCAGTTCGGCGCGTGCGTCGGGGAGGCGGCCCTCGGCCACGGCGATGCCGAGGGTGAGGCAGGACAGCGGCAGGTTGTTCTGGGGCATGGGGTTGTGGGTGCCGAAGTAGCCGTGGGCGACGGCCAGTTGGCGCCGGGCCTCGGCGGTGTCGCCTCGGGCGAGGGCGAGGGCGGCGAGGGAGAGGGAGCTGCCGCCGCGGCTCTTGGTGCTGCTCCCGGCGCACCCGGCCTGCACGGCGGCTTCCGTGGCCTCGTCCCAGTGGCCGAGGGAGAAGAGGGATTCGGAGAGGTTGCCCCAGATCCAGGCCTCGGAGTCGCGCAGGCCCATGCGCCGGGTGACGTCGAGGCCGGTGCGCAGCAGTCGCGCCGCCTCCTGTGAGCGGCCGACGCCCTCCAGACAGGAAGGGAGGTTCACATGGGCGCGGCCCACGACGGCGGCGGGACCGCGTTCGAGCGAGCGCCGGAGGACGGCCTTCATCTCGTCGAGGCCGGTCTCGATGTGGCCGGCGTCGGCCATCAGGCCGCCGAGGGTGAGGCGGGCGTTGAGTTCGATGTCCTCGGCGCCGACCATGCGCGCGTACTCGACGGCGCGCTGGGCGTCGGAGAGCGCGTCGGGTCCGGGCGCGTGGAGCATGGACCAGCACGCGACGCGGGAGAGGACCTCGGCGTGCACCTCGGACGGGGGCTGGCCGCGGACCAGCTCCTGGGCGGTGGCGAGTTCCTTCCAGCCGTCGCCCCGGGCCAGGCCCTCGGTCAGCACGGAGCGCTGCACCCAGAACCAGGCGGCACGCAGGGGGCTGCTGCCGTCCGCCAGCCGGTCGAGGGCCCGCCGGGTGATCCTCAGGGCCCGCTCGCGCTCTCCGCACAGCCGTCCGGCGACGGCGGCCTCGGCCATCAGGTCGAGGTAGCGCAGGGGGTGGGTGCCCGGGGCGCAGCCGCAGGGCGGGTACACCTCGGTGTAGTCGACGGGGCGCAGCGCGGCCCGTACGGCGTCGGGGGCGGCGTCCCACAGCTCCATCGCCCGCTCCAGCAGGCGCAGTTGCTCGGAGTGGGCGTGCCGGGAACGGGCCTCGGCGGCGGCGTCGAGGACGGCGGGCAGGGCCTTGGCCGCGTCGTGGGCGTGGTACCAGTAGCTGGCCAGGCGGGTGGCGCGGCCGGCGGCGGGGACCAGGGAGGGGTCGGCTTCCAGGGCCTCGGCGTAGTGGCGGTTGAGGCGGGAGCGTTCGCCCGGCAGCAGGTCGTCGCTGACGGCCTCGCGGACCAGGGAGTGCCGGAAGCGGTAGCCGTCGTCGCCGGGGGCGGCGATGAGGATGTTGGCGCCGACGGCGGCCCGCAGGGCCTCGATGAGTTCGTCCTCGGGGAGCCGGGCGACGGCGGCGAGCAGGGCGTACTCCACGGTGGAGCCGCCCTCGGCGACGATGCGGACGACCCGCTGGGCGTCCTCCGAGAGACGTTCGACGCGGACGAGGAGCAGGTCGCGCAGGGTGTCGGTGAGGCCGGGGCAGCCGCCGTCGTGGGCGGCGACGGCGAGTTCCTCGACGAAGAAGGCGTTGCCGTCGGAGCGTTCGAAGATCTCGTCGGCGCGGTCAGGGTCGGGTTCGGCGGCGAGGATGCCGGCGAGCTGATGGCCGACCTCGGCGCGGTTGAAGCGGGGGAGTTCGACGCGGCGGACCGTGCGGAGGCGGTCGAGTTCGGCGAGGAGGGGGCGCAGCGGGTGGCGGCGGTGGATGTCGTCGGAGCGGTAGGTGGCGAGGACGACGAGGCGGCCGGTGCGCAGGGTCCGCAGGAGATAGGAGAGGAGGTGGCGGGTGGAGGCGTCGGCCCAGTGCAGGTCCTCCAGGACGAGGACGATCGTGCGGTCGGCGGCGAGGCGTTCCAGGAGGCGGGCGGTGAGTTCGAAGAGGCGGGCGGTGCCCTCCTCGTCGTGCCGGGTGTGCGCGGTCTCGCCCAACTCGGGCAGGAGCCGGGCCAGTTCCTGTTCCTGCCCGGCGGCCGCGGCGGCGAGTTCGCCGGGCAGCCCTCGGCGCAGGGCGCGCAGCGCGGTGGAGAAGGGGGCGAAGGGCAGCCCGTCGGCGCCGATCTCGACGCAGCCGCCGGGTGCGACGACCGCGCCTCCGCGTGCGGCCTCGGCGGCGAATTCCTCGACCAGACGGGTCTTGCCCACCCCGGCCTCACCGCCGAGGAGGAGCGCTTGCGGCCCGCCCCCGTCCGTGCCGCCTCCCGCCGTGCGCGCGGTGCGTTCCCCTGCGCGGGTCAATGCCTCGCGCAACACCTCCAGTTCTGCGGCGCGACCGACGAACACGGGACTGACGGACCTGGTCTCCACATCGCCGAGCATCGCACGACCGCCGACCGCTCCGGCACCGATTATCCGCAGGCCCCGGCCGGCCGGCGGCGGCTCGCCCTCCGCACGCCCGGCCGCCGCCTCGCCACGCCGGGCCTCCCCGCGGCCGCCTTCGGCGTACCCCGCTTCGGCGCCCTCGTCGGCGGCGTGGGCGCCCTCGTGGCCCCGCCCCCCGCTCACGCGGTGCGGAGGAAGCGGAGTCGGCGTACCCGTTCTCCCAGGTCCGACCGTTCGGCGTCCTTGTCCCCTTCCCCGTCGGCGGGCCTCGCCGCCGTCCTGGAGTCGTGTGCGGCCTCGCGGCGGGCGCGGAGGGCCTCGCGTACCTGACGGTGGTGCTCCGCCGCACGGATCAGCTCGGCGGATCGGATCTGCTGGAGTTCGTAGTCGAACATCTCGTACCCCTGGTGAAGAGTCGGTCTCGGCTCGCTTTCTGCGATGACTCCACCTTCGTCTCCCAGGCGGGGCGGCCACATCGGGAGAGTTCCGCATCTTGGACGCGCGAGGGGCCTTAGGTCCGTCATAGGGATGCCTACGACGGGCCTAAGGCCCCTCAGAAACCGTTCCGCCGCGGCGGGCGTCAGGTGCTCGGCAGCGCCAGCAGCAGGTCGGAGTACTTCAGGGCGGCGAGCACCAGCCCGATGAAGCCGACCGAGACACCGGCCCAGGCCACCGACTTGATCCACGGCGCCTGCACCTGGTCGGGGTCCCCGAACGCGGGACGCACCAGCACGGCGACGCCGACGATCAAGGCGACCAGCGCGAACACGCCGCCCCACAGGGCGGAAGCGTGCCAGGCGTCTCCGTAGACCGCCTGGAGCTGTGTGGCGACGGTGGCGTTCGACGCGGCCTGCATCTCCAGCTGGCCGGTGATCTCCTCGCGCGCGGAGGCGACCGTGCCGACCCAGCCGCCGGTCAGCGACACCAGGCCCAGCACCACGGACACGATGCCGGCGGCACCCTGCCCCACACCCGGCGTCGCCCTGGCGGCGGCCGGCGGGAACGCGTCGTCGAACTCTCCGGCCTCGTCGGAGCCGTCGGCCTCGACCGTGTCGCCGGCGTCCGTCGCGGCCGTGCGGTCCTGCTCCTTCGCCGCGTCGTCCTCGGTGACGTCGGCGGTCTTCACCGGCGCGTCGTCGTTCGTGGCCTCGGCGCCCGTGCCGGCACCGGTCTCGTCAACTGTTGTGGTTCCCATACCTCGCACCGTACGAATGTTGTCTGAGAGCTTTCTTAATGATCGCTGTGAGCCTCGCGATCACGTGCCGCGCGCCATTCGGGCGCCAGGACGGACCATATCTCCACGTCGTGCCGGACCCCCCGATGGGGATACCTCTCCCGCTGCACACCGTCCCTGACCATGCCGAGCCGCCGTGCCACGTTCAGGCTCGGCGTGTTGCCCGACGCGGCGATCCACTCGACGCGGTGGATCGCGCGGACGTCGACGGCCCAGTCGATGAGGACGCGCATCGCGCGGGTGACGAGCCCGCGTCCGGTGCCGGCGGGCTCCAGCCAGCAGCCGACCTCGCAGTTGGCGTTCTCCGCGTCGAAGTTGAGGAAGAGGACCCCGCCGACGAGCGTGCCGTCGAGCCAGATGCCGTGCAGGGAGCCGGTGTCGGCGGCGCGCATGTCGGCGTACCGCTGGAGGACGGCACGCGCGCCGTCGGTGTCCGTGGCGCTCTGGCCGAAGGGGACGTAGGTGTTGATGAAGTCCCGCCCCCGCTCCAGGTGCGTGAGGAACTCCTCGGCGTGCCAGGGTTCCAGCGGCCGCAGTGCGGCCCCGTCGTCACCCAGGGATATCGCGTACATCCTTCGGCCGCTCCTGTTCCCGTTCCAGCTCTTCCACCACGACGTCCGCGAGCCTCTCATGGGCGGCACGGGATTCGGGCGGTTCGATGCTGATCCGGGGCATGCGCCGGTCGAGCCAGCGGGGCAGCCACCAGTTGGCGCCGCCGAGCAGGTGCATGAGGGCGGGGACGAGGAGGGTGCGCAGGACGAAGGCGTCCAGGGCGACGGCGGCGGCCAGCGCGATGCCGAACATCGCGATCACCCGGTCGCCGCTGAGGACGAAGGCGAGGAAGACGGAGATCATGATGACCGCCGCGGAGTTGATCACCCGGCTGGTCTCGGCGAGGCCCACCCGGACGGCGCGGCGGTTGTCGCCGGTCTCCAGCCATTCCTCGTACATCCGGCTGACCAGGAAGACCTGGTAGTCCATGGAGAGCCCGAAGAGGACCGACACCATGATCACGGGGAGGAAGGGCTCGATCGGCCCGGCGCGGCCGAGGCCCAGCAGTTCGCTGCCCCAGCCCCACTGGAAGATCGCGACGACGACGCCGAACGCCGAGGCGACGGCGGCCACGTTCATCGCGGCGGCCTTGAGCGGTATCCCGATGGACCGGAAGGCGAGCAGGAGCAGCAGACAGCCGAGGCCGATGACGACGCCCACGAACAGCGGCAGCTTGCCGACGATGACGTCCGCGAAGTCGTCGTACCCGGCGGTCACCCCGCCGACGTGCAGATCGAGCGTGGTGCCGGTCTCGGCGCGTGGCAGTACCTCGTCGCGCAGCCGTTCGACCAGCGCACTGGTCTTCGCGGACTGCGGGGAGGAGTCGGGGACGACGGTGAGGTACGCGGTGTCGCCGCCGGTGTTGTACGTCACCGGGGTGACGGCCGAGACGCCCTCGGTGGCCCGGAGCGTGGTGTCGAGGTTGTCGAGCGCGAGCTTGTCGGCGGCGCCGTCGACCTTGGTGACGAGGGTGAGCGGGCCGTTGACGCCCGGGCCGAAGCCCTCGGCGAGGAGGTCGTAGGCCTGGCGGGTGGTCGTCGTGGCGGGGTCGTTGCCCTGGTCGGAGGTGCCGAGGCGCAGGCCGAGGGTGGGCAGGGCGAGCAGGGTCATGACGACCAGGGCGATCGCGCCGAGCTTCTTGGGGTGCCGTTCGACGAAGGCGGACCAGCGGGCGGCGAAGCCGGTGGGCAGTTCGGGCTCGGGGCCGTGCTCGGCGAGGCGGCGGCGCTCGCGGCGGCTGAGCGCGCGCATGCCGATGAACGACAGCAGGGCCGGCAGCAGCGTCACGGAGGCGGCGACGGTGAGGACCACGGTGAGCGAGGCGGCTATCGCCACGCCGTTGAGGAAGCCGAGCCGCAGGATGAGCATGCCCAGCAGGGCTATGCAGACCGTGGCACCGGCGAAGACGACGGCCCGCCCGGTGGTCGCGACCGCGTTCCGCGCGGCCTCCTCGACGGGCAGACCCCGTTTCAGACCGCGGCGGTGCCGGGTCACGATGAACAGCGCGTAGTCGATGCCCACGCCGAGGCCGATCAGGGTGCCCAGCATGGGCGCGAAGTCGGCGACCGTCATGGCGTGCCCGAGCAGCGTGATCCCCGCGTAGGCGGTGCCCACGCTGACCAGGGCGGTCGCGATCGGCAGCAGGCTGGCGGCGGGCGAGCCGAACGCCAGGAAGAGGACCACGGCGGCGACGAGGACCCCGACGATCTCGGCGAGATGCCCGCCGGAGGTCTCGGTGAGTCCGATCGAGGTGCCGCCCAGCTCCACCTGGAGCCCGTCGCCGTCCACGGCCTTCGCGGCGTCGACGACGGCCTCGGCCTGCGCCTTGTCCACGTCCTCGGCCGGCCGGTCGAAGGTGACGGTGGCGTACGCCGTACGGCCGTCCGCGCTGATCCGGCCGCCGTCGGCGCCGTCGTACGGGTCGGTGACGGCGGCGACGCCTGGCAGGACGGCGATGTGGTCGAGGGTCCGGGTCATCGTCTGCTCGACGGCGGCGGCCCATACGGACCCCTTGTCCGTGTGCCAGACGACGGTGGCGCTGTCGCCGCTGACGCCGGGGAAGCCCTCGTTCAGCAGGTCGGTGGCGCGGCTGGACTCGGTTCCGGGGGTCCCGTAGTCGTTGGAGTACGCGGCTCCCGCCACGGCGGCTCCGGCGGCCGTGCCCGCGAAGGCGAGAAGCCACAGAAGGACGGCGACAAGACGGTGCCGGACACACCAGCGCGCAAGGGCTGCCACGGATCGTGCTCCTGAAGGGGGAGGCATGAGCGATTCCCGGCAACTGTTGCACCACAATGTGATCGTTTGGCCCCTTTGAGGGTCTCCTCACACCGGATGGGAGCCACCTCACAGGACAGACGGCGCCACTCTGTCACCCCGTGCCACTGTCGTGCGCATGCCCGAGGGCGGCCCATCGCCGTGATGTGCCGCCCTCGGGGATACGCGGTGGACCCGCCGTGCGTTCAGCCCTCGGTGACGCCCAGCTTCTCCAGGATCAGCTCCTTGACGCGGGCCGCGTCGGCCTGGCCGCGGGTGGCCTTCATGACCGCGCCCACCAGGGCACCGGCCGCGGCGACCTTGCCGGAGCGGATCTTGTCGGCGATGCCCGGGTTGCCGGCGATGGCCTCGTCGACGGCGGCACCCAGGGCGCCCTCGTCGGAGACGACCTTCAGACCGCGCTGGTCGACGACCTCGTCCGGGGTGCCTTCGCCCGCGAGGACGCCCTCGATGACCTGCCGGGCCAGCTTGTCGTTCAGGTCGCCCTTGGTGACCAGCTCGGTGACCCGGGCGACCTGCTCCGGCGTGATGGCCAGCTCGTCCAGCGCGCTGCCGGACTCGTTGGCGCTGCGGGCCAGCTCGCCCATCCACCACTTGCGGGCGGAGGCGGCATCGGCCCCGGCCTCGATGGTGGCGACGATGAGGTCCAGGGCGCCGGCGTTGAGGATCGCCTGCATCTCGGTGCCGGAGATGCCCCACTCCGCGAGGAGCCGGCTGCGGCGGACCAGCGGCAGCTCGGGCAGCCCGGCCCGGATCTCCTCGACCCACGCGCGCGAGGGGGCCACCGGAACGAGGTCCGGCTCGGGGAAGTACCGGTAGTCCTCGGCCTCCTCCTTCACGCGGCCCGAGGTCGTGGACCCCGTGTCCTCGTGGAAGTGCCGGGTCTCCTGGATGATCGTCCCGCCGTCGTTCAGGACGGCCGCGTGCCGCTGGATCTCGAAGCGCGCGGCACGCTCGACGGACCGCAGCGAGTTCACGTTCTTCGTCTCGGAACGCGTGCCGAACTTCTCTCGGCCGTGCGGGCGCAGCGACAGGTTCACGTCGCAGCGCATCTGGCCCATCTCCATGCGGGCCTCCGAGACGCCGAGCGCCTTGATGACCTCGCGCAGCTCACGGACGTACGCCTTGGCGACCTCGGGAGCCCGCACCCCCGCACCCTCGATCGGCTTGGTGACGATCTCGATGAGCGGGATGCCGGCGCGGTTGTAGTCGAGCAGCGAGTGCGAGGCGCCGTGGATACGGCCCGTAGCACCGCCGACGTGCGTCGACTTGCCGGTGTCCTCCTCCATGTGGGCGCGCTCGATCTCCACACGGAAGGTCTCCCCGTCCTCCAGCTGGACGTCGAGGTAGCCGTTGAAGGCGATCGGCTCGTCGTACTGGGAGGTCTGGAAGTTCTTCGGCATGTCCGGATAGAAGTAGTTCTTCCGGGCGAAACGGCACCACTCGGCGATCTCGCAGTTCAGCGCGAGACCAATCTTGATCGCCGACTCGACGCCGATCGCGTTGACGACCGGGAGCGCGCCGGGCAGGCCGAGGCAGGTGGGGCAGGTCTGCGTGTTGGCGTCCTGACCGAGTTCGGTCGAACAGCCGCAGAACATCTTCGTCTTGGTGCCGAGTTCGACATGGACCTCGAGGCCCATGACGGGGTCGTACGACGCCAGCGCGTCCTCGTACGACACCAGGTCGGTCGTGGTGGTCACGGTCTTACTTCCCTCTCAGCCCAGCAGGACGTCGTCGTCGCCCAGCCGCTTCAGTTCGCGGTAGAGGACGGCGAGGCCGGTGACGATGCCGATGGCGGCCACGGACGCGTCGATCAGCCGCAGCGTGTCCTGCTCGGCGCGAGCCTTCCTGATCCGCTTGGCGATGCCCCACGCGCCGAAGGCGGTGGTGGCGATGGACACGTACGTACCGGACTTGGACTTCTGGAAGTCCTTGGCCTTGGACAGTGTCTTGCTCACAGCGACGGAGCCTCCTCGAGAAGCGGGTGCCCCCACTTTTCCACGAAGGCGGCCTCGACGGCGGCGCCGACCTTGTAAAGACGGTCGTCCTTCAGCGCCGGAGCGATGATCTGCAGCCCGACCGGGAGCCCGTCCTCCGGCGCGAGGCCGCAGGGCAGGGACATCGCGGCGTTGCCCGCGAGGTTGGTCGGGATGGTGCAGAGGTCGGCCAGGTACATCGCCATCGGGTCGTCGGCGCGCTCGCCGATCGGGAAGGCGGTGGTGGGCGTGGTCGGCGAGACGATGACGTCGACCTGCTCGAACGACTTCTCGAAGTCCCGCGTGATGAGCGTACGGACCTTCTGGGCGCTGCCGTAGTACGCGTCGTAGTAGCCGGAGCTGAGCGCGTACGTGCCGAGCATGATGCGGCGCTTGACCTCGGGGCCGAAGCCCGCCTCGCGGGTGAGGGAGGTGACCGTCTCGGCGGAGTTCGAGCCGTCGTCGCCGGTCCGCAGGCCGTAGCGCAGCCCGTCGAAGCGGGCGAGGTTGCTCGAACACTCGCTCGGCGCGATCAGGTAGTACGCGGCCAGCGCCAGGTCGAACGACGGGCAGTCCAGCTCGACGATCTCGGCGCCCAGCTCCTTCAGCAGTTCGACGGACTCGTCGAACCGCTGCACCACACCGGCCTGGTAGCCCTCGCCGCGGAACTGCTTGACGACACCCACGCGCATCCCGGCGACACTGCCGTTGCGGGCGGCCTCGACGACCGGCGGGACCGGGGCGTCGATGGACGTGGAGTCGAGCGGGTCGTGACCGGCGATGACCTCGTGCAGCAGCGCCGCGTCCAGGACCGTACGGGCGCAGGGTCCGCCCTGGTCGAGGGAGGAGGAGAAGGCGACCATGCCGTAGCGGGAGACCGCGCCGTACGTCGGCTTGACGCCGACCGTGCCGGTGACGGCGGCCGGCTGACGGATGGAGCCGCCGGTGTCGGTGCCGATGGCGAGGGGTGCCTGGTAGGAGGCGAGGGAGGCGGAGGAACCGCCGCCGGAGCCGCCGGGGATGCGGGTGAGGTCCCAGGGGTTGCCGGTCGGGCCGTAGGCGCTGTTCTCCGTCGACGACCCCATGGCGAACTCGTCCATGTTGGTCTTGCCGAGGATCACGACGTCGGCGTCCTTGAGCCGCTTGGTGAGCGTGGCGTCGTACGGCGGGATCCAGCCCTCCAGGATCTTCGAGCCCACGGTGGTCGGGATGCCGACCGTGGTGAAGATGTCCTTGAGCGCGAGCGGGACACCGGCGAGCGGGCCGAGCTTCTCGCCCCTGGCCTTCTTCTCGTCGACGGCGCGGGCCTGGGCGAGGGCGCCCTCGCGGTCGACGTGCAGGAAGGCGTGCACCTTCTCGTCGACGGCCTCGATCCGGGCCAGGTGGGCCTCGGTGACCTGCACGGCGGTGAGTTCACCGGCGGCGATCTTCGCGGCGATCTCCGCCGCGGTGAGCTTGATGATGCTGTCGGTCATGACGTGATCAGTCCTCCCCCAGGATCTGCGGCACCTTGAAACGCTGCTGCTCCTGGGCCGGGGCGGCGGCGAGCGCCTGCTCGGGGGTGAGCGACGGACGGACCTCGTCCGCGCGCATGACGTTCGTCAGCGGCAGCGGGTGCGAGGTCGGTGGTACATCTTGGTCGGCGACCTCACTGACGCGGGCGACCGCGCCGATGATGTCGTCCAGCTGACCCGCGAAGTGTTCGAGCTCTTCGGGCTTCAGCTCCAGACGCGCCAGCCGGGCGAGGTGGGCGACCTCCTCGCGCGTAATGCCAGGCATGCAGCGATCCTCTGGGGTGAGTGTGTGTGGTTTGGCGCCAATCCTAGGGGGCGCGGGGCGCTTGCCGCGCCGCTGGGCCGGGCGCCTCGTGGCTCGGGGGTACTCGTGCGTCGGCGAGTGCGGGTGCATGGGGCTTCTCGCGCAGTTCCCCGCGCCCCTGGAAGACCAGGCCCTGCGGGCCTGAGAGGCGACGGGGCCGCGGGCCTGAAAAGCTCGGGGCGCAGCCCCGGCTTTTCAGGGGCGCGGGGAACTGCGCGGGAAGCCCCACCGGGCCGGCAGCCGCCCACGCACCCGCACCCCCGAGCCGTCAGGCGCCGTCATCCGCTGCCGCAGGCAACGCCGCGGCCGGCCGCTGCCACCCCCGGGACCCCCGCGCCCGCAGCCAGGCCGTGGCCTCCTCCGGAGGCATCGCGGCGGCGACCAGCCACCCCTGGACCGCGTCGCACCCGAGATCCCGCAGCCGCTCCCACGTCTCGTCGTCCTCGACGCCCTCCGCGACGACGAGCAGCCCCAGCGAATGCGCCAGATCGACCGTGCAGCGCACGATCTCCGCGTCCTCGTTGTCGATCGCCAGCCGGGCCACGAACGACCGGTCGATCTTCAGTTCGCTCACCGGCAGCCGCCGCAGATGCACCAGGGACGAGTACCCGGTGCCGAAGTCGTCCAGCGACATCTTCACCCCGTGCCCGGTCAGCCCGGCGAGGGTGTCCGCGGCACGCTGGGGGTCCTCCAGCAGCACGTGTTCCGTTATCTCCAGCTGCAACGCCCCGGCGGGCACCCCGTGCCGGGCGAGCCGCGCGGCCACCGCGCCGGCGAAGCCGGGGGTGTGGACGTCGCGCGGGGACACGTTCACCGCCACCGGTACGTGCAGCCCCTGCGCCCGCCACCGTGCCACCTGCCCCAGCGCGGTCTCCAGCACGTACTCCGTCAGATGCGGCATCAGCCCGGAGGACTCGGCGATCGCTATGAACTCGTCCGGCGGCACCTTGCCGCGCTCGGGATGCACCCACCGCACCAGCGCCTCCAGGCCGGCGACCTGTCCGTCGAAGCGGACCTTCGGCTGGTAGTGCAGCTCGACCTCGCGCGCGTCGAGCGCGCGTCGCAGGTCGCCCAGCAGACCGAGCCGGTCCGGGGTGTTCGAGTCCCGCTTGGACTCGTAGACCTCGACGCCCGTACGGTCCCGCTTCGCCTGGTACATCGCCACGTCCGCCCGCCTCAGCAGCCCCTCCGCGTCGAGCGCGTGGTCGGGGAAGACGGCGAGCCCGGCACTGGCCTCCAGGACGAGGGTGAGCCCGTCGAGGTCGAGCGGTGAGCCGAGCGCGGCGACGAGGTTGCGGGCGACCCGCGACGCGGACGTCGTGGAGTCGGCGACGGGCAGCAGGACGGCGAACTCGTCGCCGCCGAGCCGCGCGGCCTCCGCTCCGCGGGGCAGGGCGGCCCGGAGCCGGTCCGCTATCTGCAACAGCAGCCGGTCGCCCGCGAGATGCCCGAGCGTGTCGTTGACGGACCGGAAGCGGTCGAGGTCGATCAGCATCAGCGCCGACCGCGCCCCGATGCGTTCGGCGTCGTCCAGCGCGGTCCAGGTCCGCTCCAGCAGCCACTGCCGGTTCGGCAGGCCGGTGAGCGGGTCGCGCAGCTGTTCCTCGGCGCGGGCGCGCGCTATCCACAGGGTGGAGTCGAGCGCGATGAGGGGAATGGCGAAGAGCGGCAGCAGCAGCGGCTTGGCCAGGGCGACGACACAGACGAGGGGCGCGATGCCCAGCAGCGCGACGGCGACGAGCCCCTGTCTGACCAGGGCCGTCCGCGCGACGGTGGGCAGTCCGCCGCGCGGTGCGGCCAGGTGCCAGAGCAGCACACGGCTGACCACGAGATAGGCGACGGCGACCAGGGCCACCTGGGGCGCCGAGTAGAGGTTCCAGCTGTCCGGGTCCCAGGGCCGCTCCACCGACGGGACGCGGCCGAAGACCCGCAGGACGAGCGCGCCGGCGCCGATGCCCAGGATGTCGACCGCGCCGTGCAGGACGCCCTGGCGCCAGCGGCCCCGGCGGGCGATGCCGACGAGGACGACGACGGTGAGGCTGACCATCCCGGCGGCCACCCAGCCGTACAGCAGCAGGACGGCGAGGGTGAGTGCGGCGCCGGAGCCGGTGCCGCCCCACCAGCGGGCGCGGCCCATGGCGACGAGGTGGCCGACGATGATGCCGGTCAGGAGGGCGAGGGACCAGCCGACCGTGCCGGCCGGGAAGAGGGCGTGCGGCCCGGCGAACGCCCGGTAGAAACCGGCGCCGAGAACGGCGCCGGCGAGGCCCACGATCACGGCGGGCAGCGCGGGCCACGTCAGGTGCCGGTCGGCGTCGTGGCCCGGCAGTCCGTGTCCGCGGCCCCCGGCGAGCGCGCCGGTGACGACGGGTGCCCCGCCCGGGCCGGCGGTGGTGCCGGAGGTGAGCTGGGCCGGACCGGGGACGAGGGAGCCGGGTGCGTTCGCGCCCGCACGCCCCGGCGGCCATGCCGTGCGGGTCCCGGACCCCACCACCGTCCGTCCGGAGGCGTCCTCCCGGCTTCCCCCGGACGGGCGTCCCCCCGTGAGCAGGAAGCGCCCCCGTCGCCAGGCCCCGGACACCCGGCGCAGGCGCAGCCGTGAGTCCGGGGCGACGCTCTCGGTCGGTTCCATACCCGTCCCTCTCACAGCCGGCGGTGCCCACGCCACGCGGCCCGTTGCTCCCGACGACCTCAACGGCACCGCGTCCACAAACCCGCCACGCGTCCGGGCACGGCAGGCGCACACGTCAACAGTAGGCCGCACAAGGCTTTCACGGGCAGCGGTCGGCGTCGGTTGCCCGAATGCGACCGGGCACCCGTATGCATCTGGTATGCGCCGAACGGGTGGCCTTCAACCCCTACTCCTCGATCGGGAGCGCGACTTCCGCCGCCGCGTCCGGGCCCTGTTCGAGCAGCACGGCGAAGCCGTCCTCGTTCAGGACGGGCACCTTGAGCTGCATCGCCTTGTCGTGCTTGGAGCCCGGGTTCTCGCCCACCACGACGAACGAGGTCTTCTTCGACACCGAGCCGGTCACCTTGGCGCCCCGGTTCTGCAGCGCCTCCTTGGCCCCGTCGCGTGTGTGGTGTTCGAGTGTGCCGGTCACCACGACCGTCAGCCCTTCGAGGGGCCTGGGTCCCTCGTCCTCGCCGGCTCCCCTGTCCTCCAGGGGGACACCGGCCGCCTTCCACTTACGGATGATCTCGCGGTGCCATTCCTCGGCGAACCACTCCTCCAGGGCCTTCGCGACGATGGCGCCCACGCCGTCGACCGCCGTGAGCTCCTCCTGCGTGGCCTGCTCGATCCGGTCGATCGAGCGGAACTCGCGGGCCAGGGCCTGGGCGGCGACCGGTCCGACGTGACGGATGGAGAGCCCGTTGAGGAAGCGGGCGAGGGGACGGCTCTTGGCCTCCTCGATCTTCTGCAGCAGTGCGAGGGTGTTCTTCTTGGGCTCGCCCTTCTGGTTGGCGAAGACCGTGACGACCTTCGGCTCGCCCGTCTTCGGGTCGTGCTTGGGCAGACCGCTGTCCGCGTCCAGGACGTACGCCTTGATGGGGAGCAGTTTCTCCACCGTGAGGTCGAAGAGGTCGCCCTCGTCGACCAGGGGCGGGTCGGCGGGCTCCAGCGGCCGGGTGAGGGCCGCGGCGGCCACCCCGCCGAAGTGCTCGATGTCCAGGCACTCCCGGCCCGCCAGATACGAGACGCGCTCTCTCAACTGGGCGGGGCAGCTGCGGGCGTTGGGGCACCGCAGATCGATGTCGCCCTCCTTCATCGGGCGCAGCGGCGTCCCGCACTCGGGACACTCTGTCGGCATCACGAACGGGCGCGTCTCGTTCTCGTCGCGCAGGTCCACGACCGGGCCGAGGATCTCGGGGATGACGTCACCGGCCTTGCGGATGACGACCGTGTCCCCGATGAGCACGTTCTTGGCCTTGACGACCTCCTGGTTGTGGAGGGTGGCGAACTCGACCTCCGAGCCGGCCACGGTGACCGGCTCGACCTGGGCGTACGGCGTGACCCGGCCGGTGCGGCCGACGCCCACCTTGATGTCGATGAGCTTGGTGTTGACCTCTTCCGGCGCGTACTTGTACGCGATGGCCCAGCGGGGAGCGCGCGCCGTCGAGCCGAGCCGGCCCTGCAGCCGGATCTCGTCCAGCTTGACGACCGCGCCGTCGATCTCGTGCGCCACGGAGTGACGGTTCTCGCCGTAATAGGCGATGAACTCCCGTACGCCGTCGAGGTCGTCGACGACCCGGTTGTGCTCGGCGGTGGGCAGGCCCCAGGACCTGAGGAGGTCGTAGGCCTCGGAGAGGCGGGTGAAGCCGCCGTCGAAGCCCTCCAGGGCGCCGATGCCGTGGACCACCATGTGCAGCGGCAGAGTGGCCGTGACCTTGGGGTCCTTCTGGCGCAGCGAACCCGAGGCGGAGTTGCGGGGGTTGGCGTACGGCTTCTCGCCCGCCGCCACCCGGCGTTCGTTGAGACCCTGGAACGCCTCCATCGGGAAGTAGACCTCGCCGCGGATCTCGACGAGCCGCGGGACGCGGTCGCCCTTCAGCCGGTGCGGGATCTCCGCGATCGTCCTGACGTTGGGCGTGATGTCCTCGCCGGTCCGGCCGGTGCCGCGGGTGGCGGCCCGGGTGAGCCTGCCGTCCTCGTAGGTCAGGTTCACCGCGAGCCCGTCGATCTTCAGCTCGCACAACAGGTGGTAGTCGGTGGTGCCGACGTCCTTGGCGACGCGCTCGGCCCAGGCCGCGAGCCCTTCGTCGTCGAAGACGTTGTCGAGGGAGAGCATGCGCTCGCGGTGCTCCACCTCGGCGAGGTCCGTCTCGTACTCGACGGCGACCTTCTGCGTCGGCGAGTCCGGGGTGCGCAGCTCGCCGTACTCGTCCTCCAACGCCTCCAGGGTGCGCAGGAGTTCGTCGAACTCCGCGTCGCTGACGACGGGGGCGTCCTTCACGTAGTACCGGAAGCGGTGCTCCTCGATCTGTTCGGCGAGCCGCGCGTGCTTCTCGCGTGCCTCGGCGGGCACCGCCGCCTCGGCGGGCACCGATGTGGGCTGTGCGTCCTTGTCGCCGGCCACCGTGTCGTCCTCCCGTTACTCTGGGTTGTCCGCGAGGGATCTCGCCGCCTTGACGCACTGCGCGAGCGCCGCGCGCGCGTACGCCGGGGAGACCCCCGCGAGCCCGCACGTCGGAGTGAGCGTGACCGCGTCCGCGAGAAGCCCCGGATGCAGCCCCAGCCTGCGCCACAGCGTCCTGACACCCATGACGCTACCGGCAGGGTCCGACAATGCCCCCTCCGTGGTCGGCACGACACCGGCCAGCAGCTTGGTTCCGCCCTCGACCGCTTCACCGATCGCATCGTCGTCACGCTCGGTGAGCAGCGTGAAGTCGAAGGAGATCCCGGCGGCGCCCACGCGGCGCAGGAGCGCGAACGGGACGTCGGGGGCGCACGAGTGCACGATCACCGCGCCCTGTGCGGCGTCGACGACGTTCCGCAGGGTGGCCTCGACGAGTTGACGGTCGACGGCACGGTGGGTGCGGTAGCCGCTGGCGCTCCTGACCTGGCCGCGCAGGACGGCGATCAGGGAGGGTTCGTCGAGCTGGAGGACGAGTTGGGCTCCCGGAGCGCGTCGCCGCAGCTCGGCGAGGTGCTGGCGCAGGCCCTCGGCGAGGGAGCCGGCGAGGTCGCGGCAGGCGCCGGGGTCGGAGAGGGCCACCTCGCCGTTCCTCAGTTCCAGGGCGGCGGCGAGGGTCCAGGGGCCGACGGCCTGGACCTTCAGCGGGCCGGTGTACTCCTGGGTGAACTCCTCCAGGGCGTCCAGGTCCTCGCCCAGCCACGAGCGGGCCCGCCGGGTGTCGCGGCCCGGGCGGTCGCCGAGTCGCCAGCCGCTGGGTTCCACGCGCGCGTACAGCTCGACCAGCATCCCCGCGGTTCTGCCGATCATGTCGGCGCCGGGGCCCCGGGCGGGGAGTTCGGGGAGGTGTGCCATGCCTGTCTCCGGCCACTCGAAGGTGCCGGTGACGGTCTTGGCGGCTTCTCGGGCGTCCCCGCCGGGCATGGACCCCACGCCCGTGGCGGGCCCGAAACTGATGTCTTCGCTCACGCCCCGAAGCCTACGGTTCCCTTCGGGGTGCTTGGTCGGGTGCCGGCCGGTGAGGGCTTCTCGCGCAGTTCCCCGCGCCCCTGAAGACATCGGGCCCCTGCGGGCCTGAAAGCCAACCGCCCTGCGGGCCCGAAAGCACGGGCGCAGCCCCGGCTCTTCAGGGGCGCGGGGAACTGCGCGGCCAGCCCCCACCGGACCCGCACCCGACCACGCCCCCACCCGGCAGCGCCCTCAGGCTCCCGGGCGGACCGTCAGGTCGTTCACCTCCGCGTCGCGGGGCAGGTCCAGGGCCATGAGAATCGTCGTGGCGACCGACTCGGGGGCGATCCAGCGGGACGGGTCGTACTCCTTGCCCTCCTGCTGGTGCACCTTCGCCTGCATGGGGCTGGCGGTGCGCCCGGGGTAGACCGTGGTCACCCGCACCCCGTTGCCGTGCTCCTCCCACCGCAGGGAGTCCGCCAGCGCCTTGAGCCCGTGCTTGGACGCGGCGTACGCCGACCAGTCCGCGTGCGCGTTCAGTCCCGCGCCGGAGTTGACGAAGAGCACGTGGCCGCGGGCGGCCCGGAGCTGGGGCAGGAAGTGGCGGGTCAGTTCGGCGGGGGCGACGAGATTGACGTTGAGCTGGTGGCGCCAGGTCTTGGGGGTCAGCTCGCCGACCGGGCCGAGGTCGACCACGCCCGCGATGTGCAGCAGCGAGTCCACCCGGTCCGGCAGGCTCTGGTGGGAGAAGGCCCAGGAGATCTTGTCCGGGTCCGCCAGATCGCCGACCAGCGTCCGCGCCCCCGGGAACTGTGCGGCCAGTTCCTTCGCGCGTCCGGCGTCGCGCGCGTGCAGCACGAGTTCGTCCCCGCGCTCGTGCAGCCGTCGGGCGACGACCGCCCCGATGCCGGAACCCGCCCCGGTGATCACATGAGTAGCCATGCGGTCATGCTCGCATCACCGGAGCGGCGACGGGAAACGTCAGGCGACGCCCCGGCTCTCCTCCAGGTACGCCAGCGCCCCGACCGGCTCCTCGGCGAAGAAGACCAGGTCGGTGAGCGGGCGGGGCAGGAAGCCCTCGTCCTCCATGCGCCGGAACTGCTCCTTCAGGCCGTCGTAGAAGCCGGCGGTGTTGAGCAGGACGACCGGCATCTCGGTGTGGCCGTGCTTCTTCAGCTCCAGGATCTCGGTCGCCTCGTCGAGGGTGCCGGTCCCGCCGACCATGACGACGACCGCGTCGGCCTTCTCCAGCAGCAGCCGCTTGCGCTCGGCGAGGTCCCGCGCGACCACCATCTCGTCCGTGTTCGGCCGCGCCTTGGCCGACAGGAACTCGACGGAGACGCCCAGCAGTCGGCCGCCCGCCTCCTGCACGCCGTCGGCGACCACCTTCATCAGCCCGACGTCCGAGCCGCCCCACACCAGGGTGTGCCCGCCCTTGCCGATGAGCGTGGCGAACTCCTTCGCGGGGCGGGTGTAGCGGTCGTCGAGGTCGGCGGCGGAGAGGAAGACGCAGATGTTCATGGGTCCACGTTAGGGGGCGGCGCCGTCCTCGGGGGCCGCTCGTCCGCCGGTCTCCCCGGCGAGCGTCGCGCGGATCCTGGACTGCCGGTGCGGCAGGTCCTCCCAGTCGTCCATCAGCCGGGCGGACAGGCCGTGGGTGCGCGCCAGTTCGACGAGGGTCTCGGTGCGGTAGTAGAAGTCCTCGTGCAGCACCTGGTGTTCGGCGCCTTCGGTGCGGCCGAAGGTGAAGTCGAAGCAGCCGCCGGGGGCGAGGACGCGGCCGACGTGCGCGAGGCACTGCTCGATGACGTGCGGCGGCGAGTGGGAGAACACGCTGTGCGCGTGGACGACGTCGAAGTGGCCGGCGGGCAGGAAGGCGAACGTGAGGTCGGCGACGAGCGCGAGATGGGGGAGCTTGGACTGCAGGCCCTCCCGCGCGAGGGTGCGCTGGGCCTCCATGAGGATGGCCGGCGAGATGTCGATGCCGTAGTAGTTCCCGGTGTCCAGGTGGTCGATGAACAGGCGCCCGGCCCGCAGGTTCCCGCAGCCGATCTCCAGCATCCGGTGCCCGGGCTCCAGACCGTGCCGCAGGAGGTAGTCGAACTGCATCCGGCCGATGCGTTCCCACTTCTCGACGGACGGGTTGTGCCCGACGGCCGCCTCGGGGCTGCGTGACGTGTCGGCGGCCATGACGGCCCGGTAGTAGGAGATGTGGTCGCGGTGCTTGAGCTGGAGCCAGGTGTCCCGCGCGACCCGTCGGGCGTGCGCGGGCACGCGCCGGGGGTGGCGCAGGGCGTACCGCATCCGGTGGCCGAGACTCCGCCGGTTCCGCGACACGTCCCGGAGCGGATCACGGGACCCGTCGTGCGACGGATCGCGAGGCGCTTCCCGGGGCGGGTCACCAGGGGCGTCCCGGGACGGATCCGGGTGCTGCGACGGGTCCGGGGACGGGCCCCGGGGCGGGTCCGTCTGTCCCGCCGGATCTGTGGCTGTCATGGCGACCTCCTACGTCCCCCTGCGGCCCGCCAGGGCCTCCTGGAAGAGCTCGAAGCTCACCAAGCAGCCTGCGGCCCGGACGCGGGGACGGCTACCCGGGGAGGGGCGATCGTGGCCGCGCGCCCGCGCCCCTAGGAGACGGCCGCCCCGGCGCGCGTGGTGGAGGCGATCGTCGCCGACCCCACCACGCGCGTGCCGTCGTACAGCACGATCGCCTGGCCGGGGGCCACCCCGCGCACCGGCTCCGTGAAGGACACCTCCAGGGTGCCGTCGACCGGTTCCGCGCGGACCTCGGTCTCGCCGCCGTGCGCGCGCAGCTGGGCGGTGTAGGTGCCGGGGCCGGTGGGGGCCGCGCCGCACCAGCGGGGGCGGATCGCGGTCAGGGCCTCGACGTCGAGGGAGGACGCCGGGCCGACGGTCACCGTGTTGTTCACCGGGGAGATGTCGAGGACGTAGCGCGGCTTGCCGTCGGAGGCGGGCGTGCCGATGCGCAGGCCCTTGCGCTGGCCGATGGTGTAGCCGAACGCGCCCTCGTGGGTGCCGAGGACGGTGCCGGACTCGTCGACGATGTCGCCCTCGGAGCGGCCCAGGCGGTTCGCGAGGAAGCCCTGGGTGTCGCCGTCGGCGATGAAGCAGATGTCGTGGGAGTCGGGCTTCTTGGCGACGGCGAGCCCCCTGCGCTCGGCCTCGGCGCGGATCTCGTCCTTCGTCGTCACGGTGTCGCCGAGGGGGAACATCGCGTGGGCGAGCTGCCGGTCGTCGAGCACGCCCAGGACGTACGACTGGTCCTTGGCCATGTCGGAGGCGCGGTGCAGCTCCCGGGTGCCGTCCTCGCGCACGATCACCTGGGCGTAGTGGCCGGTGCAGACGGCGTCGAAGCCCAGGGCGAGGGCCTTGTCGAGCAGGGCCGCGAACTTGATCTTCTCGTTGCAGCGCAGGCAGGGGTTCGGGGTGCGTCCAGCCTCGTACTCGGCGACGAAGTCCTCGACGACGTCCTCGCGGAAGCGCTCGGCGAGGTCCCACACATAGAAGGGGATGCCGATGACGTCGGCGGCGCGGCGGGCGTCCCGGGAGTCCTCGATCGTGCAGCAGCCGCGCGCGCCGGTCCGGAACGACTGCGGGTTGGCGGACAGCGCCAGGTGGACGCCCGTCACGTCGTGCCCGGCTTCCGCCGCGCGGGCGGCGGCCACGGCGGAGTCGACCCCGCCGGACATGGCGGCGAGGACACGGAGGGGGCGGGGGCGCTGCGGGATCTCAGTCATAACCCTTCCAGGGTACGGGGCGCCGGGAACCGGAACCCGCGGATATCCGTTGACGGTCTCGTGGGAACGAGAAGGGCTTCGAAGAGCGGATCCGGGGGCGGCGGCGCGAGCGCCTCCGGCGGCGGGGACACGGGCCGGCGCGTCGGGCGGCGGGCGCTGCTCATCGGCACGGCCGTGGCCGCCGTCGGTACGGCCGTGGTGGCCCAGGACGAGCTGAAGCGCGCCTGGTGGCGGGTGCCCGGTGTCGCGAAGCCGCGCAAGGCGGGTGAGGTCGACTACGCGGGCGCGAAGTGGATCGAGGCCTCGGACGCGAACTGGCGGCTGGCGGACCGGCCGGACGACTTCGGCGTGGACATGGTGATCATCCATGTCACCCAGGGCAGTTTCGCCAGTGCGGTCAAGGTCTTCCGGGACCCGGCGCACGGCGCGGCCGCGCACTACATCGTCCGCAAGGACGGCCGTGTCACCCAGATGATCCGCGAGCTGGACGTGGCCTACCACGCGGGCAACCGCGACTACAACGAGCGCAGTGTCGGCATCGAGCACGAGGGCTTCGTGGAGAAGCCCGAGGATTTCACCGCGGAGATGTACGAGGCGTCGGCGCGGCTGACGGCCCGGATCTGCGCGCGGTACGACATCCCCGTCGACCGTGAGCACATCCTCGGCCATGTCGAGGTGCCGGGGACGGACCACACCGACCCCGGCGAGGGCTGGGACTGGGACCGCTACATGAAGCTGGTCCGCGCGGCGGCGGCCGCGGAGTCGTCGGCCTCCGCCTGACGCGACGGGCGCTCCTCGGCTCGGACCCGCGTCAGCTCAGGCCCGCGTTGCGGGCGCGTTCCACCACCGGGCCGATGGCCTTGGCGACCGCCTCGACGTCCGCCTCGGTGGAGGTGTGGCCGAGGGAGAAGCGGAGGGTGCCGCGGGCCAGCTCCGGGTCGGTGCCGGTGGCGAGGAGGACGTGGCTCGGCTGGGCGACCCCGGCGGTGCAGGCGGAGCCCGTGGAGCACTCGATGCCCTGGGCGTCGAGCAGCAGCAGCAGGGAGTCTCCCTCGCAGCCGGGGAAGGTGAAGTGGGCGTTGGCCGGGAGGCGTCCCCCCGGTGCCGGGTCACCACCCAGGATCGCGTCCGGCACCGCCGTACGGACCGCTTCGACCAGGGCGTCGCGCAGGGCGCCGATCTCCCGGGCGAACCACGCGTGCTGTTCGGCGGCGAGCCGTCCGGCGACCGCGAAGGAGGCGACCGCCGGGACGTCGAGCGTGCCGGAGCGGACGTGGCGCTCCTGGCCGCCGCCGTGCAGGACGGGGACGGGGCTGTACTCGCGGCCCAGCAGCAGCGCGCCGATGCCGTACGGGCCGCCGACCTTGTGGCCGGAGACGGTCATGGCGGCGAGGCCGGAGGCGCCGAAGTCGACCGGGATCTGACCGAACGCCTGGACGGCGTCGGCGTGCAGCGGGACGCCGAACTCCTGGGCCACGTCGGCCAGTTCACGGACCGGCATGATCGTGCCGATCTCGTTGTTGGCCCACATGACGGTGGCGAGGGCCACATCGTCGGGGTCGCGGGCGAGGGCCTCGCGCAGCGCGTCCGGGTGGACCCTGCCGTACGCGTCGACGGGGAGGTACTCGACGGTGGCGCCCTCGTGTTCGCCGAGCCAGTGGACGGCGTCGAGGACCGCATGGTGCTCGACGGGGCTGGCGAGGACACGGGTACGGGCCGGGTCGGCGGCACGGCGGGCCCAGTACAGGCCCTTCACGGCCAGGTTGTCGGCCTCGGTTCCGCCGGAGGTGAGGACCACCTCGCTCGGCCGGGCTCCGAGGGCTTCGGCGAGGGTCTCGCGGGCCTCCTCGACGGTGCGCCGCGCTCGGCGGCCGGAGGCGTGCAGCGAGGAGGCGTTGCCGGTGACGCTCAGCTGGGCGGTCAGGACCTCTGCCGCCTCGGGGAGCATCGGGGTGGTCGCCGCGTGGTCGAGGTAAGCCATGGTGAGCCGATTCTACGGGCCCCGTACAGGTGGCCTCGGGGTGCTCTCGGTCCGGGCGGCACCCGGCTCCGCGTCAGAAGCTCCAGGAGACCGTGTCGGTGCTCTGCATCAGCGCGGCCAGGACCACCAGGTCGGCGACGCCCAGCCCGAGGCCGAGGAAGGCACGGCCCCGTCGCGTCGTGCCGCGCTTCAGGGCGACGGCCGCCAGGACGATGGCGATGGGACCGAGGAAGAGGTTGAGGACCAGCAGCCCGAGGAGGCCGAGGACGAAGGAGGCGACGGCCATGCCGTCGGCGTCCCGGCCCCCGGTACGGGTGCGGGTCGTGGTGGTTCCGGTCTGCGGACGTGCGGCGGTGAGCTGCATGGTCGGTCTGCTCCCTACGGGCTCTCGGGGGACGGTCGTTCGCGGGGAACGGCGGGTCGGTGGTGGACGGTCGGCGGGGTGAGCGGTCGGGCGCGCCGGCCGGTCAGTCGGTGGTGCGGCTCCGGCGGGCGTGGCGCTCGCGGTAGGCGAAGACGGCCAGCCAGAGGGCGATCCCGGCGGCCAGGGCGGACGAGACGGCCATCGGCACATGGGCGACGGTGCCGAGGACGACACCCAGCAGCAGTAGTGCGGCGACCAGGAACAGCATGAGGGACCCGCCTCTCGTTTCGGTTCGTCGGTCCGGTCCGTCCGGTGACGCTTGGGTGAACGATTGTGGTTACAACTGTTCACTGACTCCCAAGTCTAGCGCGTCGCCCGGCTTTTCATTTACGGAGAACAGTTGTTAACTGCATGGCATGAGTCACACTCTCGGCGTCCGGCAGGTCCAGAAGCAGCGGACCCGGCAGGCGCTCATGGACGCCGCGCTCGGGCTGCTGGAGGAGCAGAGCCTCAGCAGCCTCGGACTGCGCGAGGTCACCCGGGCCGTGGGCGTCGCCCCCACCGCCTTCTACCGGCACTTCCGGTCGACCGCGGACCTCGGTGTCGCGCTGGTCGAGGAGGTGCTCGGCAGTCTGCACGCGGTGGTCGCGGATCTGATGTCGGCGGTGGGCGACAGTGACGAACTCATCGAGCGCGCCGTCGATCTGATCGCCCGCCATGTGGACGCGTACCCCGCACACGTCAGGTTCATCGCACGCGAACGGCACAGCGGGGTCCAGCCGGTGCGGGACGCCATCCAGGGGCAACTGGCCCGGTTCGCCGAGGAGGTGCGCGACGATCTGGCCACCCGGCCGGAGACGGCGGGGTGGACCGACGACGACCGGCTGATGCTGGCGGGGCTGTACGTCGATCAGATGCTGGTGACCGCCTCGCTGTTCCTGGCGGTCCTGGACGCTCCGGAGGAGGAACGCGTCCGGGTGACGCGGCTGGCGAGCCGCCGCATGCGGCTGATCAGCATCGGCTGCCGCCACTGGCTGGACTGAGCGCCCGCGACACCACAAGGGCGCCCCCGTGCACGGGGGCGCCCTGTCCGTCCGCTTCCACCCGACGGGGCCTGGCAGTTCCGTCCGCCCGAGCAGTAATCGCCCGAGGTGGACGACGAGGTGTCGCCGGAGCCGCCCGACGCGCCCGCCCGGCCGCCTCAGTCCGACAGTCGCGCGCGGGCCAGTTGCCGGGACTGTGCGACCAGCCGGTCCGCGCTGTCCCAGACCTCCGCGTCCTCCTCCAGGAAGCCGCCGGCGAGGTTGCGGGTGGTGAGGGCGACCCGGAGCGGGCCCGGCGCCGGGCGGCACCTGACGTGGACGGTCAGTTCGACCGTCGGGACCCAGCCCTTCAGGCCCATCTCGAACGCGGTCGGCGGCAGCGCGTCCACCGCGAGGAGCAGGGAGAACGGGTCGGCGTCACGGCCGTCGGCCAGACCGAACCAGGACCGCATCTCGCCCTTGCCCGACGGCGCGCCGAGCACCCAGCCGAGGGTCGCGGGATCCAGCTTGAGGAACAGCCGGTCGGTGATCGCGGAGCCGCCGGGGACGGGACCGGGCGCGTCCTGCGGGCCGAAGCACTGCTCGACCGGCGGGAACGCGGGCGGTGTCGCCGTCGTGCGGACGTCGTCCGGGAGCGCGTCGAGGTCGCCGTAGGAGGCGAGGACCCGTATCCGCTCGATCTCGCGGCCGGCGTCGTCGTACTGGAAGAGGGACGCCTGGCCGGTCGACAGGGTCCTGCCGGTGCGGACGACATCCGTGCGCACGACCGCCGGGCCCGGCTGGGAGGCGGTCAGGTAGTGCGCGGAGATCGTGAACGGGTCGCCGTGCGGCAGCGTGTCGGCGAGGGCGCGGCCGAGGACGGCGAGAAGGTAGCCGCCGTTGACGGCACCGATGATGGTCCAGCCGGCGGAGAGGTCGATGTCGTAGACGCCGGGTGCGCGTCGGGTGACCGCGGTGTCCCGGTCGAACTCACTGTCGCCGATGGTGGCCTGTACGGAAGCTGCTTCGGGCATGGGTGAACCGTACAACAGGAGATTACTAAGCGGTAGCTTTATGCGTTGCGGTGGCGTTTCCTCCGCGCGGGCCCCGATCGCCTCGGCTCTCCCCCTCCGGCCCCTCCCTCGCCGGCCTCACCCCTCCTCGACCGCTGCCGACCGCCGGTTCCAGGCCCGTGGCGCCCGCCAGTGGTACCGCATCGCCAGCAGCCGCAGCACGAAGGCCGTGATCGCGGCGAGTGCCGAGGTGAAGGGGGTCAGGGCGTCCTGGCTGATGCACAGGACGACCATCCCGGCACCGACCATCGCGGGCACGGCGTACAGGTCGCGGTCCCAGCGCAGCAGCGAGGGCACCTCGTTGGCGAGGACGTCCCGCAGCACACCGCCGCCGACCGCGGTGGCGAGGCCGAGGACGAGGGAGGCGGTCAGGCCGAGGCCGTAGTCGTACGCCTTCGCCGTGCCCGCGACGCAGAACAGGCCGAGGCCGGCGGCGTCGAAGACGTTGACCCCGGCCTGGATGCGCTCCACGTGGGGGTGCAGGAAGAAGACGAGGAGGGCGGCGAGCAGCGGGGTGACGAAATAGCCGAGATCGGTGAAGGCGGCCGGCGGTACGGCGCCGATGACCAGGTCGCGGAAGAGCCCGCCGCCGAGCGCGGTCACCTCGGCGAGGACGGCGATACCGAAGACGTCGAAGTTCTTGCGGACGGCCAGCAGCGCGCCGGAGATCGCGAAGACGAAGATGCCGATCAGGTCGAGCGGATAGGGAGACACCCCTATATTGTGACGCAGCAGCGAGCCCCCACCTTCCATTGCAAGGCGGGGGCTCGTTCTCGCTTACTTGTCGTCGGCGCCGCCGGACTCCTCGGCGGCCTCCGGCTCCTTGGCGGTCTTGGGCTTCTCGACAGCCTCGGGCTCCGCGGCGGCCCCGGTCGCGGCGGGCGGTTCCGCCGCGGCGGGGGGCTCGGTCGCGGCGGGGGGCTCGTCCGCCGCCGGCAGCTCGGGCTCCGCGGGCGGCGCCTCCGTCGTCTTCACCGTGTCCGGTACCAGCTCGGCCGCCTCCTTCGCGGCCGTCAGCAGGACGACGTCCTGCGGCTGCTGGTCCTCGAAGTTCTCGGGGTGGTGGCAGGCGACCCGCTGCCCCGGCCTCAGTTCGGCCAGCGGCGGCTCGGTGGTCGTGCAGACCTGCGTGGCCTTCCAGCACCGGGTGTGGAAGCGGCAGCCGCTCGGCGGCGCGATCGGCGAGGGCACGTCGCCCTTGAGCAGGATGCGCTCGCTCTTGGCGCCCCGGCGCGACGGGTCCGGGATCGGCACGGCCGACAGCAGCGCCTTGGTGTACGGGTGCATGGGCGCGGTGTACAGGGAGTCCCGGTCGGCCAGCTCCACGATCTTGCCGAGGTACATCACGGCGATGCGGTCGGAGACGTGGCGGACCACCGAGAGGTCGTGCGCGATGATCACGTACGTCAGGCCCAGCTCGTCCTGGAGGTCGTCCATCAGGTTGACGACCTGGGCCTGGATTGACACGTCGAGCGCGGAGACCGGCTCGTCCGCGACGACCATCCGGGGCTTGAGGGCGAGCGCGCGGGCGATGCCGATGCGCTGGCGCTGGCCGCCGGAGAACTCGTGCGGGTACCGGTTGTAGTGCTCGGGGCTCAGGCCCACCAGCTCCAGGAGGCGCTGGACCTCCTTCTTCACCCCGCCCTCGGGCTGGACGCCCTGGAGCTTGAACGGCGCCGAGACGATGGTGCCGATGGTGTGCCGGGGGTTCAGCGAGCCGTACGGGTCCTGGAAGATCATCTGGACGTCGCGGCGCAGCGGACGCATCCCGGCGGTCTTGAGATGCGTGATGTCGGTGCCGTCGAACTCGATCTTGCCGCCGGACGGCTCCAGCAGACGGGTGATGAGCCGGCCCATGGTCGACTTGCCGCAGCCGGACTCGCCGACGACGCCGAGGGTCTCGCCCCGGCGCACCTCGAAGTCGATGCCGTCGACGGCCTTGACCGCCCCGACCTGCCGCTGGAGCAGGCCCTTCTTGATGGGGAAGTGCTTGACCAGGCCCTCGACCCTGAGCAGTGGCTTCTCGTCGGAGTCGGCGCGCGGGGCCGGCACGGCGGCCCGGGTCTCAGTCTCGCTCACAGCTTCGGCGCAATCTCTTCGGTCCAGATCCGCGTACGGTCCTCCTGCGACAGGTGGCAGGCGGTGAAGTGCCGGCCGCCGACCTCGCGCAGGTCGGGGCGCTCGGTGCGGGTGATGTTGTCCTTGGGGACGTCCGCGTAGGGGCAGCGCGGGTTGAAGGCGCAGCCCGAGGGCACGTTGATGAGGCTCGGCGGCTGGCCCTTGACCGGGATGAGCCGGTCCGTCTGGGCGCGGTCGATGCGCGGCATCGAGCCGAGCAGACCCCAGGTGTAGGGGTGCTGCGGCTGGTGGAAGATGTCGTCGACCGGGCCGCGCTCCACACAGCGGCCGCCGTACATCACGAGGATGTCGTCGGCGATCTCGGCGACCACCCCGAGGTCGTGCGTGATGATGATGACCGCGGAGCCGAACTCCTTCTGCAGATCCCGGATCAGGTCCAGGATCTGCGCCTGGACGGTGACGTCCAGGGCGGTCGTGGGCTCGTCGGCGATCAGCAGTTCGGGGTTGTTGACCAGGGCCATGGCGATCATGGCGCGCTGGCGCATACCGCCGGAGAACTCGTGCGGGTAGCCGTCGACGCGCTTGTGGGGCTCCGGGATGCCGACGCGGTCGAGGAGTTCGATCGCGCGCTTGCGGGCGACCTTCTTGCTGACGTCGTGGTGGACCCGGTACGCCTCGACGATCTGGCTGCCGACCCGGTAGTACGGGTGCATCGCGGACAGCGGGTCCTGGAAGATCATCGCCATGTCGCGGCCGCGCAGCCGGCGCACCTCGTCGGGGCTCGCCCCGACGAGCTCCTTGCCGTCGAGCCAGATCTCGCCCGACATCCGCACGTTCTTGCCGCGCGCGCCAAGCCGGTGCAGGCCCATGATCGCCAGCGAGGTCACCGACTTGCCGGAGCCGGACTCGCCCACGATGCCGAGGGTCTTGCCCTTCTCCAGCTGGAAGGAGAGGCCGTCGACGGACTTGACCACGCCGTCGTCGGTGGGGAAGTGCACCTTGAGGTCGCGCACTTCGAGGAACGCCTCGGGGGCGTCCCCGGCGCGTGCGGGCTCGCCGACGGCGGCCCCGGTCTTGGACAGTTCGGTCACGAGAGCCTCACCCGCGGGTCGATCGTGGCGTACAGCAGGTCCACCACAAGGTTCATGAAGACGACGAAGAACGCCGCGAGCAGGGTCACCCCGAGGATCGGGGGCAGGTCGTTGGCGCTGATCGACTGGACCGCGTACTCGCCGATGCCGTGCAGGGAGAACACGGTCTCGGTGATGAGGGCGCCGCCGAGGAGCAGGCCGACGTCCATGCCGAAGACCGTCACCAGCGGGGTCAGCGCGGCCCGCAGACCGTGCTTCACGACCACGTTGCGCTCACGCAGGCCCTTGGCCCGGGCGGTGCGGATGTAGTCCTCGTTCATCGTCTCCAGCATGCCCGAGCGGGTGAGCCGGGCGTAGATGGCCGAATAGAGGAGGGCGAGCGAGCACCACGGCAGGAAGAGGGTGTTGGCCCACTGCGAGGGGTTCTCGGTGAAGGGGACGTACGTCCGGCCGAAGATCTCCAGCTGGTAGCTGAACAGCAGCAGGGCGAGCTGGCCGGTGAAGAACATGGGCAGGGAGACGCCCGCGAGCGCGACGCCCATGGCGGCCCGGTCGAAGAACGAGCCCGGTTTCAGTGCGCTGATGACACCCGCCGCGATACCGCCCAGCAGCCACAGCACGGCGGCGCCGGAGGCGAGCGAGATGGTCACCGGCAGCCGGCTGGTGAGCTGCGGCCAGACCTCCAGGTGGTCCTTGAAGGAGTAGCCGAAGCAGGGGGCGTCACAGTGGACGGTGGTGGGCCCCAGGTCGTACGTGGCACCGGAGACAATGCCCTTGATGAAGTTCCAGTACTGCTCGTAGACCGGCTGGTCCAGGCCGAGGTTCCGCTTGACCGCCGCGATGTCCTCGGGCGAGGGGTTCTTGCCGATGTACTGCTGTGCCAGCTGTTCGGCGGTCTGCCCGGCGAGCTTCGGCAGGATGAAGAAGATGCCGAAGGTGACCGCGGTGACGACGAGCAGCAGGATCACCGCCGCGATCGTCCGGCGGATGATGTACGAGATCACGAGGACCGGCGCCGGCGCCCGCGGGTGTGCTCACCCGCGGGCGCCAATGCCTTCACCTGCCTTCCGGGGCTACTTCTTTTCCTTGACACCGATGTTGAGGTAGTCGTACTGACCGCTGAAGGCCGAGGACGACACCAGGTTGGTGGCGTACGGCGAGCGGTACAGCAGGACCTTGAAGTAGGTCAGGGGCACGATGGCGGCCTGCTCCATGACCTTCTTGTCGACCTCGGTGTACGCCGCGGTGCGGGCGGCCTCGTCCGTGTTGCCGATCGCGTCGTCCAGCAGCTTGTTGACCGCGGGGTCGTTCAGCTCGGACAGGTTGGTGTTGCCGGACTGGCCGATGGCCTTGCCGTGCACGATCTGCTGCAGGAAGCCGTAGCCGGTCGGCCAGTCGGAGCCCCACTGCATCATGATCAGGCCGATGTCGTTCTTCTTGTTGAACTTCGGCACACCCGCGTAGTCGGAGAAGTACTTGCCCGACGGGTACTGCTTGATGTCGGCCTGGATGCCGACCTTCTTCAGCGCCTCGACGACCGCGGTGGCCGCGTCGACCTCGCCCTGACGGTCGGTGCGGGCGGAGATGGAGGTCTTGAAGCCGCCCTCCTTGCCACAGGCCTTCAGGCTCTCCTTGGCCTTGGCGACGTCACCCTTGTTGTCCGGGGTGGCGTACAGGTCGGCCTTCTCGTAGCCCGTGACGTCCGGGGGAAGCACCGTGGAGGCGATGTCACCGCGGATCGGGCCGCCCATGGCGGTCTGCACGGCGACCTTGTCGATCGCGTACTCGACGGCCTTGCGGCAGTCGACGTTGTCGAACGGCGCGACCTTGGTGTTGATCGCCGTGTAGACGAGACGGCCGCCGGACGCGTTGTCCGTGTTGGCCTTCTGGTCCTTGTCCTTGAGGACCTGGGCCTGGGTCTGGGCGTCGACACCGGTGCCCTGGATGTCGATCATGGTGTCGCCGGACATGACGTCCTTGTCGATGGTGGCCTTGTTGACCTTCAGGTTCACCACGATCTTGTCCGGGTACTGCTTGCGCAGCGGGTCCGTCTTGGCGTCCCACTCCGTGTTGCGGACGAGGACGATCTGCTTGCCCTCGTCGTACTTCTGGAACTTGTACGAGCCGGTGGAGACGACCTTCTTGGTGTAGTCGACGCCGGTGTCCTTGGCCTTCGGCACCGGAGCCGTCTGCGGCATGCTCGCCAGGTAGTCGAACTCGGAGAACGCCTTGTTGAGCTTGAAGACGATCGTGTAGTCGTCCGGCGTCTCTATGGAGGAGATGCCCTTGTCGCTCTTGTCGGCGTAGGGACCCTTGTACTTCTTCGGGTCGTTCAGCATCTGCTGGAAGTAGTTCGGGCCCAGCGAGAGCACGTCACGCGCGAAGTTCGAGCGCTCCACGGCGTACTTGACGTCCTTGGCGGTGACCTCGGTGCCGTCCTCGTACTTGACACCCTTGCGGATCTTGTACGTCCAGGTCTTGCCGCCGTCGCTGGGGGTGCCCGCGCTCTCGGCGAGGTCGGGGACCAGCTCGTTGCCCTTCTCGCCCGGGCCGGGCTTGAAGGTCATCAGCGGACGCGCGTAGAGGCGGCTGAAGTTGAAGCCGTACGCGTAGTACATGTTGCCCGGGTCGAGGGACTCGGGGGCGTCGGAGCTGGCGTAGGTGACCGTGCCGCCCTTCGCCGTGGACTCGTTCACGACACCCGTGGTCGCGGCGTTGGCGCCGGCTCCCTTGGGGGCGTCGTCCGTACCGTCGTCCGCCTTGCTGCAGGCGGACAGAAGCAATCCGGCGCTGCTCACAACCGCGACAGCGGCCATTGCTGACCTTCGCATGATGGTCGGTTTCTCCTTCGTAGTTGGACAGTTGTGTGGGACTGCGGGCCACAACCGGGCCGCGGGCGCAGACGTCAGCGGCTGCGGGGGTCGAGGGCGTCCCGGAGGCCGTCACCGAGGAGGTTGAAGGCCAGCACCGTGATGAAGATCGCGAGGCCGGGAACGATCATGTACTGCGGGTCGACCTCGAAGAAGTCGACCGCCTGGTTGAGCATGCCGCCCCAGGATGCCTGCGGCGGCTGGATCCCGACGCCGAGGAAGCTGAGCGACGCCTCGAAGATGATGTTGGTCGGGATGAGCAGGGTCGAGTAGACGATGATCGGGGCGACGAGGTTCGGCAGCAGCTCCTTGAACAGGACGTACGGGCCGCCGGCGCCCATCCCCCGCGAGGCGTCGATGAACTCGCGCTCGCGCAGGGCCAGGGTCTGACCCCGCACGATGCGTCCCATGTAGGGCCAGTTGAAGAAACCGATCACGAAGATCAGCACCGAGATGTGCAGGGGCAGACCTTCGAGACCGAAGGCGCCGCCCTGCAGCGTCGCGGAGATGGCGATCGCGAAGAGCAGCAGAGGGAACGCCAGGAAGGTGTCCATCAGCCGGCTGACGATCGTGTCGACCCGGCCGCCGTAGTACCCGGCGACCAGGCCCAGGACCACGCCGATGGCGTTGGACAGGATCGTCGCGCCGAAGGCCACGACCAGGGAGACCCAGGAGCCCTCCAGGATGCGGGCGAGGATGTCGCGGCCGAACTTCGGCTCGACACCGAGCGGGTGGTCCCAGCTCATCCCGCCGAAGTCGCCCTTGGGCAGGGAGGTGTTGGGGTCGATCAGGTCCTGGTTGAACGCGTTGGGGTCCAGCCCCAGCAGCGACTGCAGCGGCCGGGAGAAGGCCGCGACCAGGATCAGCAGAACGACGATGAGACCGCCGGCGACGGCCACCTTGTCGCGCTTGAAGCGGGTCCAGGCGATCTGGCCGAGCGAACGGCCCTCGATCTTCTTGGCCTCGACACCTTCCAGCACGGCTTCGGGCTGCGCCTCGGCCTGCGATCCGGTCGTCTCAATGGGTGCGGTCATCGTCCCTCGTGCTTGCCCGTGCCGGTGGTTGCCGACTGTGCCTGGCGGCCGCCCGGGTCTGCGGTGCGGTCCGTCACCACTGCTGTCTCGCCTGCTCTGTGACTACTGCTGAGTACGAGGGAGGGGCACGGCGGAGAACTTCACCCTATGAACAGCGTGTTCGCCGCATCCCCCCATCGCTCTGGGGGAGTCTTCAACGGCCGCGCGATCAGGCACCAGACCCGACGGCGAAAGTATGCGCAACCGTGATGTGGCCAGCACGGTTCCGCTATCCGGACGTGACGCTCTGTTGAGCGGTGGGGGTGCGGGGAGGACGCAGGCGGGGCGGCTCAGTACCGGCTCGGATACCCGTAGCCGCCCGCCGCCGGGGCCTGCGCCGGAGCCGCGTGGGCCTCGCGGTCGTAGAACGGGCGGGCGCCCGCCCGCAGCCACATGGCGACCGGGTCGTACTCGTCGGACATCGCGACCGTGGAGACGGGCAGCCCGTCCGGGACGGCGCCGATGGACTGCTGCATCATCGCGCGCACCGAGTCCACGGCCGGCGGCGAGGTGTCGTACACGTCGAGGCCGATGGCCAGGTACGGCGCGCCGAGCGCCGGCTGCACCCAGGCGCGGCGCAGCGAGCGCACGGCGGGTGTGCGGTGCGCGTTCTGGGTCAGCAGGCCGTAGAACTGGGGGATCTCGATGGCCGGCTCGGACAGCCGGAGCGGGCCGGCGGGCTGCCGCTCCAGGCCGGTGGCGATCCGGCGCAGATCGAGCCAGGGGATGCCGACGCCACCGCCCGGCGCGTGCGGGTTCAGCCAGAGGCCGTAGTGGTCGGGGTAGAGCGTGCGGGCCACGTCGAGGCCGTCGACGACCTCGTAACTGCGGTTCCAGCCACTGGCGGAGAGCTCCTGGGCGGAGGTCACGCACGGGGCGTAGTTGAACCCGTCGACCTCCATGTTCCCGTACTGCGCGTCCTGGGAGCCGCCCTGGCCGTGCCAGAGCAGCATCCAGATCTGGCCGGAGGACGGGGTGGCGAGGGCACGCAGCAGCGCCTCGTAGGCGTCGTAACGCCCGGGCGTCACCTGCCGCAGCATGTGCTCGACCTGCCCGGTGGCGATGCTGCCGCTCACGTTGGCCGTCCTTCGTGTTGGACCCTGGTTATAGGAGACAGCTTAGGTGGTGCGCCGGTTGAGCCGGTCAGGGCTCGGGCGGTGCCGTACCTCGTGGGGTGCGGGCAGGTCGTGGCTGGTCGCGCCGCTCTCCGCGCCCTTCCGGGGCGCGTCGGTCAGTACCCCTGTTGGTAGAAAGGCCGTACCTTCTCGCGGAGCCAGTCGCCCACCGGGTCCTGGGCGACGTCCAGGAAGACCATGTTGACCGGCCAGGGGACGGGGGCCTTGGCGAGGGCCCGGCCGAGGGCAGCGAGCGGGAGGCCCCGGTCGGCCTCCCAGGAGGTCAGCTCGACGCCGATGAACATGACGGGGTCGGCGGTCTCGATGGTGGCGAGGCAGCGGCGGGCGGAGAGGACCACTCCGGTCGTGGCGAACTCCGCCGAGGCGGCCGCCAGGAAGTCCACGGGATCGTCCTGCCAGTCCGGCTCGAACAGCCGCACGCGGGCGCCGTTCGCCGAGCCGTCCAGCGGGGTCCGTCCGGCCCGGCACAGCTCGGCCACCGCGGGCGGCGGCAACGGCATGCCCACGACACCGTCCGGGTTGAGGGCGAGGCCGATCTGCGGAGGCAGGCCGCGCGCGAACTCGACGGCCGGGGCGATCGTGAACGACATGTGGCTGCCGACGACCTGGCGGAACTGCTCCTCGGACGTGAAGACCGGGACGTACGCCTGGCCGTCGAACTCCATCGTGGGCAGGTCGAGCTGACCGCTGCTCGGGCCGCCCCCCTCCGGGAGCGGCACCCAGACGAAACTGCGGGCCAGCACCTCCACGATCCGTGCCCCGGCCTGGGGCACACCGAGCGAAGCGGACAGCACCTCCTCCAGCTCGTTGCCGGGCCACCCACCGTGCCCGTGGGGATGCGCCTGTGCCGGAAAGTCCGCCGGGAAGTCCATCTGCTGCCTACCGCTTTGCTCCGTGATGCTGTTGTCCCAGCACCTTAATTGCTTCCGGGCCGCGGGCGCTCCCTCCGGGAGCCGCCTCCTACCCCGTGAAGTCGATCCGCTTCAGCACGTCCGCCGCCGCCCGGTCGATCAGCACCGCCGCCCCGCACCCCTGCGGCAGCCGTCCCTTCTCCACCGCCCGCAGCAGTCTGGTCATGGCGCCGCGGTGCCGGGCGAACGCGTACCGCGAGACCCCCCGGCCCCGCTCCCGCTGCCCGTCCCGCGCCTCGTCCGCGGTCACGTCGAGCAGCAGCAGATGCAGGGTGCCGCCCCGCCGTACGGCTTCCCGCGCGAGCCAGCTCCGCACCCACGCCTGGGCACCGCAGTCGTGCACGACGACGCCCTGGCCCGAGCGGAGGGCGCGCCGCAGTCCCGCGTAGTGCGCGAGGCGCACGAAGGGCCGGTAGGCCGCGTACGGCAGGTGGCGGGCGAAGCGCGCGTCGAAGCGGTCCCGGGTGTCCTGGGAGTCGATCCGCACGCCCGGCACGCTCCGCCGCATCAGCGTCGACTTGCCGCTGCCCGGGAGCCCGGTCACCACCACCAGGTCGCGTGGCCCGAAGGACAGTCCGTGCGGGCTGCGCCCGGCACGCTCCCTGAGGTCGCGGACGACCGCCCTCGGGAACGGGCCGCACGCCTCACCGGCCGGTGCGACGGGCTGCTCGGGCATGGCGGCGATGCCCGAGGTCGTCGCGTACGCCGTGGTCCTGTTCACCGTGATCGTCCTCCCCAGGGGTATGGAGTCCCATCCCCACAGACTGTAAAGAGAAGGTAATGCCCGATCCCTCCTGGTTGAGTCCTCGTCCTGCCACAAGAGTGCTACGAACCGGTGTGTCCGCTCCCGCTCGCCGCCCTCACCAGTGAAGGTCCCCCTGCCGCGCCGCGTCGATGCGTGCAATGATGTGCGCGCCAACTGCATACCGGCCGCTTGAATCCGCGCGGGAGAGCTCCCAGCAGTCTCGCTGGGGCGCCGAAGGAGCAAGTCCCTCCCTTGAATCTCTCAGGCCCAGATACCGCGCGGGCGAGGCACATCTGAAAAGCGGGCCGCGCCTCCCTTCGAGGAGGACGGCTCCACCCAAGGTGCAAACCACGATCACCGGTGCGTCACGATCACCGGTACGTACGGTCGCGGTGAACCTCTCAGGTTCCGATGACAGATGGGGAGGATCGTCCTCGCCTGTCATGCCCCGGGAGCAATCCGATGAGCAGTAGCCCCACCGCTGGATCGCGCCGTACCGCGCTCGATGCCCTGCATCGCTCGCTCGGTGCGACGATGACCGACTTCGCAGGCTGGGACATGCCCCTGCGTTACGGCTCCGAGCGTGACGAGCACCTCGCCGTCCGCACGAGGGCCGGCCTCTTCGACCTCTCCCACATGGGCGAGATCACCGTCTCCGGGCCGGGGGCCGCCGCGCTGCTCGACCACGCACTGGTCGGCGACATCGGCGGTGTGAAGCCCGGCCGCGCCCGCTACACCATGATCTGCCGCGAGGACGGCGGCATCCTCGACGACCTGATCGTCTACCGGCTCGGGGACACGGAGTACCTCGTCGTCGCGAACGCCTCCAACGCCCAGGTGGTGCTGGACGCGCTCGTCGAGCGTGCCGCCGGTTTCGACGCCGAGGTGCGGGACGACCGGGACGCGTACGCGCTGCTCGCCGTCCAGGGCCCCGAGTCGCCCGGCATCCTGGCCTCCCTCACCGACGCCGACCTCGACGGTCTGAAGTACTACGCGGGACTGCCGGGCACGGTCGCCGGCGTCCCGGCGCTGATCGCGCGCACCGGATACACCGGCGAGGACGGCTTCGAGCTGTTCGTGAAGCCCGAGCACGCCGTCGAACTGTGGCAGGCGCTGACCAAGGCGGGCGAGGGCGCCGGCCTGGTCCCCTGCGGGCTGTCCTGCCGGGACACGCTCCGCCTGGAGGCGGGCATGCCGCTGTACGGGCACGAGCTGTCGACCGAACTGACGCCGTTCGACGCCGGGCTCGGCCGGGTCGTGAAGTTCGGCAAGGAGGGCGACTTCGTGGGCCGCGCGGCCCTGCGCGAGGCCTCCGAGCACGTCAACCACGAGCCGCCGGTCCTCGTCGGCCTGATCGCCGAGGGCCGCCGGGTCCCCCGCGCGGGATACCCCGTCGTCGCCGAGGGCAAGGTGATCGGCGAGGTCACCTCCGGCGCCCCCTCCCCCACGCTGGGCAAGCCGATCGCGATGGCGTACGTCGACGCCATGTACGCCGCCCCGGGCACCACCGGGGTCGCCGTGGACATCCGCGGCAGCCACGAGCCGTACGAGGTCGTGGCCCTGCCGTTCTACTCGCGGCGGAAGTGACACCTTCGTAGCCGTGCGGTCGTGCTCGTGCGGCCGGGGCGGTTCGCGTGGTCGTATACGGAGTCGTCCGGAAGCGGCGTCGTGCGGACCCCGAGCGTGACCCTGGGCACATCCGCGCTGTTCAACAGCGGTTTCTGCAGTCCCCCCTTCACCATCACTCCCCCGCGTACAGGAGAATTCAGGCCATGAGCAACCCCCAGCAGCTGCGTTACAGCAAGGAGCACGAGTGGCTGTCGGTCGCCGAGGACGGCGTCTCGACGGTCGGCATCACGGAGTTCGCGGCGAACGCGCTCGGCGATGTCGTCTACGCCCAGCTCCCCGACGTGGGCTCCACGGTCGAAGCGGGCGAGACCTGCGGCGAACTGGAGTCCACGAAGTCGGTGAGCGACCTGTACTCGCCGGTCTCCGGTGAGATCACCGAGATCAACGAGGACGTCGTCAACGACCCGTCGCTGGTGAACACCGCCCCGTTCGAGGGCGGATGGCTGTTCAAGGTACGCGTCGCGGGCGAGCCGGACGACCTGCTCTCCGCCGACGAGTACGCCGCCCACACCGCCGGCTGAGAAGACGAGGTCCCCCGTATGTCGCTTCTGAACACCCCCCTGCACGAGCTGGACCCCGAGGTCGCGGCCGCCGTCGACGCCGAGCTGCACCGTCAGCAGTCCACGCTGGAGATGATCGCCTCCGAGAACTTCGCCCCTCTGGCGGTCATGGAGGCGCAGGGCACGGTCCTGACCAACAAGTACGCCGAGGGCTATCCGGGCCGCCGCTACTACGGCGGCTGCGAGCATGTCGACGTCACCGAGCAGATCGCGATCGACCGGCTCAAGGAGCTGTTCGGCGCGGAGTACGCCAACGTGCAGCCGCACTCGGGTGCCTCCGCCAACCAGGCCGCGCTGTTCGCGCTGGCCCAGCCCGGCGACACCGTCCTCGGCCTGGACCTCGCCCACGGCGGCCACCTCACCCACGGCATGCGCCTGAACTTCTCCGGCAAGCAGTTCAACGTGGTCGCCTACCACGTGGACGACTCCGGCCTGGTCGACATGGACGAGGTCGAACGGCTCGCCAAGGAGCACAACCCGAAGGTGATCATCGCGGGCTGGTCGGCGTATCCGCGGCAGCTGGACTTCGCCGCGTTCCGCCGGATCGCCGACGAGACCGGCGCGCTGCTGTGGGTGGACATGGCCCACTTCGCGGGTCTGGTCGCGGCCGGGCTGCACCCCAACCCCGTCGAGTACGCCGACGTGGTCACCTCCACCACCCACAAGACCCTCGGCGGCCCGCGCGGCGGCATCATCCTCGCCCGCAGCAAGGAGTTCGCCAAGAAGCTCAACTCCTCGGTCTTCCCCGGCTTCCAGGGCGGCCCGCTGGAGCACGTCATCGCGGCCAAGGCGGTCTCCTTCAAGGTCGCCGCGAGCGAGGAGTTCAAGGAGCGCCAGCGCCGCACGGTCGAGGGCGCGAAGATCCTCGCCGAACGGCTCACCGCCCCCGACGCCCGCGAGGCCGGCGTCGACGTGCTGTCCGGCGGCACCGACGTGCACCTCATCCTCGTCGACCTGCGCCACTCCGACCTGGACGGACAGCAGGCCGAGGACCGCCTCCACGAGGTCGGCATCACCGTCAACCGCAACGCGGTCCCCAACGACCCGCGTCCGCCGATGGTGACCTCCGGCCTGCGCATCGGCACCCCGGCCCTGGCCACCCGCGGCTTCACCGCCGAGGACTTCACCGAGGTCGCCGACGTCATCGCCGAGGCCCTCAAGCCCTCCTACGACACCGAAGCCCTCAAGGCCCGGGTCAAGGCCCTCGCCGACAAGCACCCGCTCTACCCGACGCTGGGTGAGTGACCCCGGGCCTCACCGGACCACACCCCGCAGTTTCCGGGGTACCGCGCACACTGGGGAGTGAGCGCGGTACCCCGTCCCCCGCACCGCCCTCCCCCGTTCTGAGGAGTCACCGTGGCCATCTCGGTCTTCGACCTGTTCTCGATCGGCATCGGCCCGTCCAGCTCCCACACGGTCGGCCCGATGCGCGCAGCCCGGATGTTCGCGCGCCGGCTGCGCAACGAGGAGCTGCTCTCCGACGTGGCCTCGGTCCGCGTCGAGCTGTACGGCTCGCTGGGCGCGACCGGCCACGGCCACGGCACCCCCAAGGCGGTGCTCCTCGGCCTGGAGGGCGCCTCCCCGCGGACCGTCGACGTGGAGTCGGCCGACGACCGCGTGGAGGCGATCAGGACGTCGGGGCGCATCCGCCTCCTCGACGACCACGAGATCCCCTTCTCCTTCGACAAGGACCTCGTCCTGCACCGCCGCAAGGCCCTGCCGTACCACGCCAACGGCATGACCATATGGGCCCGTGACGCCGCGGGTGCGGAGGTGCTGTCGAAGACGTACTACTCCGTCGGCGGCGGCTTCGTGGTCGACGAGGACGCGGTCGGCGCGGACCGTATCAAGCTCGACGACACCCCCCTCAAGTACCCCTTCCGCACGGGCGACGAGCTGCTCCGGCTGGCGAAGGAGACGGGTCTGTCGATCTCCGCGCTGATGCTGGAGAACGAGCGGGCCTGGCGCACCGAGGACGAGATCCGCTCCGGACTCCTGGACATCTGGGGGGTCATGCAGGCGTGCGTCTCCCGCGGCATGTCCCGCGAGGGCATCCTGCCCGGCGGTCTGAAGGTCCGCCGCCGCGCGTCCATGTCGGCCCGTCAGCTCCGGGCGGAGGGCGACCCGCTGGCCCGCTCCATGGAGTGGATCACGCTCTACGCGATGGCCGTGAACGAGGAGAACGCCGCCGGCGGCCGGGTCGTCACCGCGCCGACGAACGGCGCTGCCGGCATCATCCCCGCCGTCCTGCACTACTACATCAACTTCGTGCCGGGCGCCGACGAGGACGGCGTGGTGCGGTTCCTGCTGGCCGCCGGCGCGATCGGTCTGCTGTTCAAGGAGAACGCCTCCATCTCCGGCGCCGAGGTCGGCTGCCAGGGCGAGGTCGGCTCCGCCTGCTCCATGGCGGCCGGAGCGCTGGCCGAGGTGCTGGGCGGCTCCCCCGAACAGGTGGAGAACGCCGCCGAGATCGGCATGGAGCACAACCTCGGCCTCACCTGCGACCCCGTCGGCGGCCTCGTCCAGATCCCCTGCATCGAACGCAACGGCATGGCGGCGGTGAAGGCCGTCACGGCCGCCCGGATGGCCATGCGCGGCGACGGCACCCACAAGGTGTCCCTGGACAAGGTCATCAAGACCATGAAGGACACCGGCGCCGACATGAGCGTCAAGTACAAGGAGACGGCCCGGGGCGGGCTGGCGGTCAACATCATCGAGTGCTGAGCGGGCCGCCCGGCTGCTCGGCCTGCGGGCGGCGGTCCGGGTGGAGAGCCGGGTGGAGAGCCGGGTGGAGAGCCGGGCGGAGAGCCGGGCGGAGCGCCGGGCGGAGCGCCGGGCGGAGTGCCGGGTCGAGGAGGTCCGGTGTGTGGCCGGGCCGGCCGTCCCCGGCTGCCTCGTCCCTGTGCTCGGTCGCGGCGGGGAAGTCCGTCTCGACGGGCGTCAGGTGCGCGATCAGGGTGTCGAGCGGGTGCGTGGCGGCGAAGCGGGACCGGGTCGCGCCGACGCCCCAGTACAGGGCCGGGGTCTCGGTGCCGGGGTGGGCGAAGCGGCCCGCGCCGGCCGGCATCAGCAGCGCGGTGTGGGTGGCGCTCTCGTCGCCCTGGTAGTCGTACAGGTACGCCTCCGGCGAGTCGTCGCGATGGCGGAGCAGGGTGAGGACTCGGGCGGCGCGGGGCACGAGCAGGTGCGCCGGCGTCTTCTCCCGTTCGGCGCGGACGGCGGCCGCCCGTCGACGGACGGTGCGCGGCGATCGTGGTGAGGTCCCGGTCCGGATGGGCGCCGTCGGCGGCCCACCCCGCGTACACCACGGCCGGGTTGTCGATGATGCCGAGGCCCGGCAGGGGTGTGCGGAGCCGCTCCTCGAAGCCGTCGCGCGCCATCGGCACGCGGGTCGCGAGCATGATCGTCCCACCCCTCGGCACCGCGTCCCGCGTGACGGAGGGTCGGTCAGCGGGACGGCTCGGTGATCCGGTCGGAGCCGGTGCGGGAGCCGGTCTCGCGGCGGGTCGGGCCCGCCAGGGACAGGGCGCCGGGGCCGGCGAAGACCAGCAGGAGGAAGCCCCAGCAGAACAGGACGGGGGCGAGGCCGCCGTTCTGGAGGGGGAAGAGGCCGTCCTTCTGGTGCTCCGTGAAGTAGGCGAACGCCATGATGCCCGAGCTGAGGAACGCGGCACTGCGGGTCGCGACGCCGAGGAGGACCAGGACGCCACAGGTCAGCTCGATGACTCCGGCGTACCAGAAGGGCCAGTCGCCGACCGGGCTCGCCTTGCGGTCCAGGACGCCGAAGACCGTGGCGGCTCCCTCACTGGCGAACAGCAGCCCGAGGACGATACGGAACAGGCCCAGCACGAGCGGCCGGCGCGAGTCGAGCCAGTCGTGCAGGGGCGGGGTGCTGCTCATGGGTGCTCCTCGGGTGCGGTGGCCGTACGTGGGTGGTCCCGTTCCCCCCACCTCCCTACGCATGCGCCCGCCCTTCGGTTCAGTCGGCGCGTGGCCGGTCACGGAGTCTCGGCGGAGTTCGCGAGAGCCGCGCCCAGTTCCGCCCGGCGGCGGATGCCGAGCTTGCGGTAGGTGCTGGTCAGATGGGTCTCCACCGTGCGCCGGGCCAGGTGGAGGAGCTGGGCCATCTCGGTGTTCGTGTGGCCCTGGGCGGCGAGTTCGGCGATCCGGCGCTCGGCCGCCGTGAGCGCGGACGGGCCCGTCAGGGCCGTCGCCGGGCGGCGGGCACCGCCCTCGCGCAGGGCTTCCTCCGCGAGAGCGCGCAGGCGGAGCGCGCCGAGGCGTTCGGCGTGTCCGGCCGCCTCCCGGAAGGCGCCGCGGGCCCGCGCCCGCTCCCCGGCTGCGGCGAGCGCCCTTCCCTGCGCCACGAGGGCCGGGATCAGCTCCGAGGTCACCGGGGAGCCGCCCGGCGCCCCGGCCCCCGCGGTGTCCGGCGCGGCGGGCGCCGCCCAGGCGCCGCCGGATGGCACCGCGGAGACATCGCCGACCGCCCGGCCGCCGCCCAGGGCCCGTGCCGGGGCTCCGCCGGGCGTCCAGCCGCGCGCGGAGGCCGCCGTGAAGCGGGTGCCGCCCTGCTTCCAGCCGCCCTTGGCCGTCACGGGCCCCCTGGCCGACAGCCGGCCCCCGCCCGCCGCGGCGACGCTGCCCAGCGCGACCACGGCGGCCGGGCCGGTCCCGGCGGCCTCCTCCGGTACTCCGTCGACGCCCTGCCGCAGCGCCCGTACCGCCCGGTCCGCCAGCTCCAGGCCCCGGCGGCCGCCCGTCGCCGTGCCGAGCGCGGACAGGGCCCGGCCGAGGACGCGGGGGGTGTTCCAGACACCGGCGAGACGCAGTTCCTGCTCGGCGAGGGCCAGGGCCTCCTGGGGGCGGCCGAGGGCGAGATGGCACGCGGCGGCGGCGGAGCGCCAGGGGGTGACGACGGGGCTGGCGACGTCCCGGGCCGACTGGCGGCGGCCGCACTCCAGGAAGTCGTCGAGGGCCGCGGCCGGGTCGCCGGTGGCGGCGCGGAGGCGGCCGCGGGCGTGCAGGAAGCGGTTCGCCTCCCAGGAGTCGTGGGCGTGCCGGACGTCGAAGCCGTCGGCGAGACGGGCGGCCTCCTGCGTACGCCCGGTCTCCACCAGGGCGACGACCGCGTGGGCCAGCGCGTTGGCGGACTCGGGGCCGCCCGCGACCGCGCGGGCCACCTCGGGATCGGCGAGGACCTCCGCGTGGGCGCCCCGGGCGGCGGCGATGTCGATCCGGACGTTGAGCAGGGCCAGGTGCATGGGGTGCAGCAGGGAGGTGCGCTGGCCGCTGAGGCCACGGTCGACGAGACGTTCGGCCTCCTCCAGCTGGTCGGCCCACTGGGCGACGGCGGCGGCGGTGCCCAGCAGGAACACCTCGGACAGTGGTTCGGCCGGCCGGGCGAGCAGGGCCCGGACACGGTGCATCGCCGAGGCCGCCGAGATCAGGCCGGCGGTGGCCTCGTAGCGCACGAGGAGGGCCTGTCCTGCGGTGCCGACCAGGTGGGGCGAGCGCTCGGCGGTCTCGCGCAGCCAGCGGTACACCTCCTGCCGTACGCCCTGGTCGTGGTCGGCGAGCAGGGCGGAGGCGGTCTGGACGGTGCGGATCAGGTCCGGATGGCCCGTCAGATGCTCGTCACGCAGCCCGCGCAGTACGTCGACGGCGGCACGGGCCTCGCCGCGCCGGGCCAGGGCCGTGCCGAGGGCGACCGCCGCGTGGACGCGCTCCCGGGGCGGTCCGGGCAGCCGCATCGCCTCCGCGAGCCGGGGGATGCCGGCGGAGGACCGCACGGTGGCGTACTCCAGGGAGCCCAGTTCGGTGAGGACCACGGTGCGGCGGGCGGCCGGCATGGGTTCGTCGAGGGCGCGGCGCAGGTGGGCGAGGGCGTCCTCGCTGCGGTCGGCGCGGACGGCGAGGTCGGCGGCGTCCAGCAGGGCGGCGGTCGCCCATGCCTCGCCGACGGGCCCGGAGCGCAGCAGTTGTCCGGCGACGGCCTCGGCCGGGTCGCCGCGGTGCAGCATCGCCTCGGCAGCGCGGCGGTGCGCGGCCTGGCGGTCGGCGCCGGCCCAGCCGCCGAGCACGGCGTCCCGCAGCAGCGGGTGGGCGTACCGGGGGCGGCCCCCGGCGTCGGGGCGGAGCAGGCCGAGCCGGGTCATCGCGGTGAGCCAGCCGGGTACGCGGGCGGCATCCGCGTCGGCCGTACGGGCGAGCAGGTCCGCGTCGGCCGGGGTGCCCTCGTCGTCGAGGGCGGCGAGCGCGCGGGCGACGCCCGTGGTCGCGGGCCCGGCGCTGTCCAGCCACCAGGACACGGCGGCGGCGTAGGTGCCCGGGTAGAGCGCGGCGCAGGTGTCCGGAAGGGCAGCCGGGAGGGCCCCGGGGGCGGAGTCACGGAGGTCGGACAGCAGGGCGCGCAGCAGCAGGGGGCTGCCCGCACCCGCCCGTAAGCAGGCGTCGACCCAGTCCGGCGGGGCGTCCCCGTGGACCGAACGGACCAGCCGCGCACCGGCGTCCGGGCTCAGCGGGGCCAGGGTGCGGGTGTGCACGAGGGCGGGGGAGAGGGCGTGTGCGAAGCCGTCCGCCGGAGGGTCGATGTCGTACTGGCTGCGTTCGGTGACCACCAGGAGCACGGGCAGGCGGTCGAGGCGGCGGACGGCCTCGGCGAGCCAGCGGCGGGACGGGAGGTCGGCGAGGTGCGCGTCGTCCACGGCCACGAGCAGCGGGGACTCGGCCGCGTAGGAGCGCAGCAGCCGCCACAGGCGCGCGGGCCTGCCCCGGTGCGGCTGGGTGCCCGGCGGGTCCGGCGCCTCGCCCGCGGCCTGGTCGAACTCCGGCCCGTGGGACAGGAGTTGGAAGACGGTGCCGAAGGGGACGGAGCGGTGCTCGGGTGAGCAGCGGGCCCGCAGGACGCGCATGCCGTTCGCCGCCGCGTGCCCGGCCGCCGCCTCCAGGAGCGCGGTGCGGCCGGTGCCGGTGGCGCCCCGGAGCAGGACCAGGCGGCCGGAGCCGGTCCGGGCGCGGGCGGCCTCGGCGGTCAGCAGCTCCAGGGGTTCACGGCGTTCGAGAAGCGGTTCCGGCGCGCACATCGCTGTCTCCTGTCGTGGCTGTGGTGGCTGTCGTGGCTGTGGTGACCGTCATGGCCAGGTGGCTCTGGTCGCCGCGGTTGCTGTCGTGGGCGTGGTGGCCACGGCGGCCGTCGTGACCGTGATTGCTGTCGTGGCCGTGATGGCCGGCGTGGAGCGTCGTTCTCCGCTTCCATGGACGGCACGGAGGCCGTCCTGGTGCACCGCTCGTCGCGGGCCGGCCGGAGTTCCGCACCAGGCCCGCCCCGAATCTCGTGGTGTGTCTCGTGGTCCTCCACGATTGCGCGGCGCACACGCCACACAGAAGGGTGAAACGAGCCCCTCCGCCACTCCGCTCACAGGAGCGGCGATTTCGTGCATACGGGAGAAACGGTTGCGCAGCACATTCCGGACCGCGGACACGGCGGCGGCCACGGCCGCGGCCACCGGCACGGCCGCCGCCCCGGTCACCGCCACGGCTGAGCACCAGGAGCCGCGGCGCCGTGTCCCCGTCGTCGTCCACACCCTCGACCCGCTCTCCCGCGCCGGGGTGATCAGCCAACTGCGCGGGCACCCGGTGATCGACCTCAGGGACGACGCCGCGGTACGGCCGGGCACCGTGGCCGTGCTGGTCGGGGACACCCCGGACGAGCCGCTGCTGTCGACGCTGCGCCGGATGGTGCGCAGCGAGGGGGCGCGGGCCGTCCTGGTGGTGAGCCTGATCCGCGAGACCGAGCTGCTGGAGGTCATCGAGTGCGGGGTCGGGGCCATCGTGTGGCGTCACGAGGCCACCCCGCACCGGCTGGCGCAGGCCGTGCTCGCGGCCTCGCGCGGGGACGGCGACCTGCCCGCCGATCTGCTCGGCCGGCTGATCAACCAGGTGGGGACGTTGCAGCGTTCCGTGGCCGGCCGCACCGGGGCGCCGCTGTCGGGCCTGGTGCCGCGTGAGATCGACGTCCTCCGGCTCGTCGCCGAGGGGATGGACACCGGCGAGATCGCGAGCAAACTCTCCTACTCCGAACGCACCGTCAAGAACGTGATGCACGGACTCACCACCCGGCTGCATCTGCGCAACCGGGCGCACGCGGTGGCCTATGCCCTCCGGGAAGGCTACATCTGATCGAACGGGCAGTCGGACCGGGCCCGTTGGGCAACCCACCGTGCCCCCTCGTCGTCCCCGGCATGTCTGGAAGGGGGACGCCCCGGCGGACAGGATCGACCGACAGGCACACGACACAGCAGGAGCACGACCGTGATCCACGAGGTGGACGAGGTCCTCAAGGGACTGATCGGCGGTGGTGCCCTGGCCGGCTCCGGCATCGACGTCTCCTTCGAGGCCCCGACCCGCGACTGGGCGGCCCGGCGCAACGCGCCCGCCGTCAACGCCTATCTGTACGACATCCGGGAGGACGTCTCCCGTCGCCAGCGCGGCCACATGCCGGTCCGTGACGAGCGGGACATCGTGGTGCGCCGTCGGCAGCCGCCCCGCTGGTTCCGACTGTCGTACCTGGTCACCGCGTGGACCAAACAGCCCCAGGACGAGCACCGGCTGCTCTCGGCGGTGCTGGCCACGCTGCTGCCGCACGAGCTGCTGCCCGCCGACCGACTCCCGGGCGCGCTCGGGGCCCTCGGCCTGACCGTGCCGCTGTCCGTGGCGGGGCTGCACACCGAGTCGCGGTCCCTCGCCGAGATCTGGTCCGCGCTGGGCGGCGAGCTGAAGCCGTCCCTCGACCTCGTCGTCACGGTGCCCTTCCCGGCCTTCCCCGAGTACGACGCCGGTCCCCCGGTCACCGAGGGCGCGGCGATCCGCGTGCGCGGCATGGACGGCTCCCTGGAGGGCTCGGAGGAACGCGCGCACCGGCCGGACCGGCTCGCGTCCGTACCGGACACCGGGGAGGGACGGCGTTGACCACTTCCACATCCCCCACCACTTTCGTCACTCCCGTCTCCCCCACGTCATGCGCAGCGCTCGACTCCCCCGCCACCGGCCCGCTTCTCCTCCGGCTCGCCCGGCTGCGCGAGCGGGTGGCCGAGCTGGTGGCCCGGCGCGGTGCCGGTGACCCGACGGCCGGTGATCCGCTGCGCGGGCTGTACGTGTCCGAGGAGGGCGTACGGCGTCTGCTGGAGCCGTCGGCGGGGCCGGACGCCCCCGTGTTCGAGGACGGGGAGGACGGAGAGGGCGGCCAGGACGGCGCGGAAGCCCGGAGGGCCGGTCCGCTTGAGCGGCTCGCGGCGCGGCTCGGGCTGACGGAGCTGGACACCCGCATCCTGCTGATCGCCCTGGCACCCGATCTGGACCGCTCCTACGAGCAGTTGTACGGGTATCTGAACGACGACGTCAGCAGGCGCCGGGCCACCGTCGGGCTCGCTCTCGATCTGTGCGGGCTGCCCGTGCATCTGGCCCGGGCACGGGCCCGGTTCCTGCCCTCGGCACCGCTGTGCGCGCTCGGGCTGCTGACCGTGGAGGAGCCCGAACGGCCCTTCCTCGGGCGGGAACTGCGGGTGCCGGACCGGTTGGCCGCCCATCTCCTCGGCGACGACATCATGGACGCGGCGCTGGTGGGTCACGTGCGTCCGCTCCCGCCGTCGGCGGGCGCCGGTGCGTCGGCCGCCGCGTCCGCGTTCGCGGAGGACGGCGGGTTCACCGAGCGGCTGGCCGGACGGCTGGCCGCCGCCCCGGTCACCGTGCATCTGCGGGAGCGGCGGGAGGGCGACGGTCTGGTGCGGGCCTCGGCCGCCCTGGCCGCGGCCGGGGTGGCGGCGCTGCACTTCACGCCCCCGGCGGCCGACGACGAGGCGGCCCGGCTCCTGCCCCCGCTGCTGCGCGAGGCCCGGCTGCGCGGGTGCGCGGTCGTGGTGGCGCCGCTCCCGGAGAACCCGGGGCCGTTGTTCCGGGGGCTGACCGCGCCCGATGTGTCCGTGCTGTTCACGGGGCCGCAGCCGTACGACCCGCAGTGGTGCGACCGTGATCCGCTGGTCCTCGACGTGCCCCGGCCGCCCTCGGGTGCCGTGGACGCCTGGGCCGCGGCGCTCGGTGCGGGGGCGGAGGGGCCGGGGTTCGACCTGGCGGCCACGGTCGCCCCGTACCGGCTCGGCGGTGACCGGATCGAGCGGGCGGCCCGCGCGGCCGCCGGTCTCGCGGCGTTCGACGGCACCGAGGTGACCGCGGACCATCTGCGGCTGGCCGCACGGCTGCAGTCGGCCTCCGGTCTGGAGCGGCACGCCCGCCGGATCCGTCCGGACGTCGGCTGGGACGATCTCGTCCTGCCCGACAAGCCCCTGGCCGAGTTGCGGGAACTGGCCCTGCGTGCCCGTCACCGCGACCGGGTGCTCGGCGACTGGCGGCTGAGCGCCGGGGGCGGCCGGGGCCGTGGGGTCCTGGGGCTCTTCGCGGGCGAGTCGGGCACCGGCAAGACGCTGTCGGCGGAGGTCGTGGCCGCCGAACTCGGCCTGGACCTCTACGTCGTGCAGCTCTCCTCGATCGTGGACAAGTTCGTGGGCGAGACCGAGAAGAACCTCGAACGGATCTTCACCGAGGCGGACCGCACGGACGCCGTGCTGCTCTTCGACGAGGCGGACGCCGTCTTCGGCAAGCGCTCGGAGGTCAAGGACTCCCACGACAAGTACGCCAACATGGAGAGCGCCTATCTGCTCCAGCGTCTGGAGTCCTTCGACGGCATCGCCCTGCTGACCACCAATCTGCGGGCCAACATCGACGAGGCGTTCACCCGGCGGCTGGATCTGGTGGTCGACTTCCCGTTCCCGGACACCGCCCAGCGGCTGGCCCTGTGGCGGCACAGTCTCGCCGCGGTGCCCGGCGCGGACGACACCGACCCGGCGGCGGTCGCCCGTGACTTCGAGCTGGCCGGCGGTTCCATCCGCAGTGCGGTCGTCACCGCCGCCTACGCCGCCGCCGGGCGCGGCGGTCCGGTGACCACGGCCGACCTGCGGGAGGGCGCCGAGCGCGAGTACCGCAAGGCCGGGCGACTGGTGCCGGGCGAGGGCACCTGGTAGCGGGCCCGGCGGCCGGGGACGGCGGGAGCACCCGGGCCGGGGGCCGCTCCCGCCGAACGGGACTACTTCACGCGCCACTTCTGGTTGGGTGTGCCCGAGCACGTCCACAGCTGGAGCCTGCCGCCGTCGCCGGTGGCGTTGTCCTTCACGTCGACGCACTTGTCGGCCTGCGGGTTGACCAGGTCTCCGGCGGTGCTGAGCACGAACTGCTGGGCGGGGTTGCCGCTGCACCGGGCCAGCTGGATGACGGCGCCGTCGTCGCGGGAGCCCCACGCGACGTCCATGCACAGGCCGAGGGAGCGCACGGTGCCGTCGCCCCGGAAGTCCCACTTCTGGTTGGCGGTGCCGGCGCAGTCCCAGATCTGGAGCGGGGTGCCGTCCTTGCCCTTGCCGTTCTTCGCGTCCGTGACGTCGACGCAGCGGTCCGAGCCCTTGCCGATGATGGCGAAGCCCTTGGCGGCGGCGGGCTTCTTCGTCGTGGGCTTCGTGTCCGGTTCCTGCTGCGAGCCGGAGCCGGAGCCCCCCGAACCGGAGCCCGAGCCGCCCGAGCCGGAGTCCGGGCCCGGGTCCTCGGGCCGCTCCTCCTGCTTCTCCTCGGGGGGAGCCTCGGGGGTCTGTGACGGGAGCGGGGCCGCCGAGATGCTCGGCGCCGGTGCCATGGCGGACGGGCTGCCGCTCGGCAGGGCCGTCGTACCGGCCTGCCGGAGATCGGTCGCGGCGCTGGTGACCCTGGGCTGGTAGGCGAACCACAGCGTCACGAAGGTGACCGCCAGGGCCACGGCCACCCCGAGGCAGGTGGCGAGCCAGCCCGGCAGGAACCCTCGCTGGACATAGGTCCCGTCGACCGGATGCGGCGCGACCCCGGCCCGCTGGACGGCGAGCGCGTACGGCCGCTCCTCCTTGGACCCGAACCAGATGATCCGTCTGGGCTTGAGCGTGGCCTTGACGAACGCGGCACGGCCGGGCTCGATCTGCACATTGCTCGGATGCAGGTCGTACGACAGCTGGTCACCGTTGTCGCTGCCGCTGACCGACGCGGTGACCTTGGTGTTGCCCAGGTTGTCGATGGCCAGCTTCGGCCGTCCCCGCAGACGCCCCTTCACCGTCGGCGGGACGAGTTCCGCCCGCACCTCCGTGAACGGGGTGATCGTCAGGTTCCCTTCCGGAACCGTCGTCGCCTCCGGATGCTGGGTCGGTGTGATCCGCACCGCGTACGGGTTCGGACCGGCCGTCGCGTCGGGGGTGCGGGGCGGGGCGAACGTCAGCTCCACCGACCCCGTCGTCCCCGGGTACAGCCGCAGCGTCTGCGGCTCCACCCTGGTCCACGGCGCGATGTCACCGACGGGTTCGAAGCGGTACTCGTCGACCACGTCACCGGTGTTGCGCAGCCGCAGCCGCACCGTCGTACTGCTCCCCGGGTCCACGGTCGCGGAGGCGGGTTCGAGGGAAGTCCACAGGCTCACGTCAGGACGCTACGCGGTTCACGGCGTCCGGTCAGGAGCCGTCGGGGCAGGCCCGGCTGCCCCGGCGGCCACCGGATCCCGTCCCGACGGCCTTGTCACACGGTGAACTTGACGGCTTCGAGCCAGATGCCGTTGTCGAGGGTGCCGGCGAAGATGTAGTGCTCTCCCTCGTTCGGCTTGTCGCAGGCCAGGTTCTGCCAGCCCCGGTCCTTCTGGTGGACCGCCTGGCAGACCCCCCTGCCGCCCTCGTCGACGTTGATGGTGAAGCCCAGCAGGTCCGGGGCGCCCGGCTTGGAGCTGCCGAAGTAGTTGTCGAAGCCGTCCTTCGCGCCCGACCACGGCTTCCCGCCGTAGGTGCCCTGGCCGTTGGTCGAGTCGGGGTCGTGGACGAACGCGGCACTGGCCGTGCCGTTGACGCCGGACACCGCGATGTTCAGGGCCTTGAGCGACCGGCCCTGGCCCACCGTGCCGGCCGTGTCGCCGTCGCACTCCGGGGCCGTCCAGCCCTTGCCGGTGACGAAGGCGCGGTAGCAGATGTGCCGGCCGCCCGGGTCCGCCGCGGCCAGTTGCCGTACGGCGGTCGCGGCCGTGGGGGCGCGCTTCTTCTTCTCCTGCGACCCGCCGCCGGATCCGCCGCCGCTGGTGTCGCCGCTGCCGCCTCCACCACCGGCTGCCGCGGCCTGCGTCTCCGTGACCTGCGGGGGCGGGGAGGAGGCGGGCGGGGCGGAGGGCGTGGGCGGCGGCGGGGTCGACGCCGGCGCCGAGGGGCTGGGCGGCAGGGTGCTGACGCCGGTCTTCTGCAGCTCGCTGGCCGCGCTGACGACCCTGGGCTTGTAGGCGAGCCACAGGGTCACGAAGGTGATCGCGAGGGCGAGACAGATCGCCAGGCAGGTGGCGAGCCAGCCGGGCAGGAAGCTGCGCTGGACGTAGGTGCCCTCGACATCGAGCGGGGTGACCCCCGACCGCTTCACCGCGAGGGTGTACGGCCGCTCCTCCTTGGAGCCGAACCAGGTGATCTGCCGCGGCTTGAGCGTGGCCTTGACGAACGCGGCACGGCCGGGCTCGATCTGCACATTGCTCGGATGCAGGTCGTACGACAGCTGGTCACCGTTGTCGCTGCCGCTGACCGACGCGGTGACCTTGGTGTTGCCCAGGTTGTCGATGGCCAGCTTCGGCCGTCCCCGCAGACGCCCCTTCACCGTCGGCGGGACCAGCTCCGCCCGCACCTCCGTGAACGGGGTGATCGTCAGGTTCCCCTCCGGAACCGTCGTCGCCTCCGGATGCTGGGTCGGCGTGATCCGCACCGCGTACGGGTTCGGACCGGCCGTCGCGTCGGGGGTACGGGGCGGGGCGAACGTCAGCTCCACCGACCCCGTCGTCCCCGGGTACAGCCGCAGCGTCTGCGGCTCCACCCTGGTCCACGGCGCGATGTCACCGACGGGTTCGAAGCGGTACTCGTCGACCACGTCACCGGTGTTGCGCAGCCGCAGCCGCACCGTCGTACTGCTCCCCGGGTCCACGGTCGCGGAGGCGGGTTCGAGGGAAGTCCACAGGCTCACGTCAGGACGCTACCGAGAGCGCGGGAGCCGGGTCAGCAGGAGAAGGTGCACGATCGCGGTGCCCGAAAGGGCAGGGCGCGCGGGACCGACGAGGCCCACCGGGGCGCCACCGCCGGACCGGTGCGGGGGTGCGGCCCGCGGGGCAGCCACGCCGGCCGGCCCGACTGCCCCTCGGGGCAACGGGCGTGCCCCCGATCAGGTACCCGAGGACGTTTCGACGGACGCGCTTCGCGCGTGAGGGTGAGAGGCGACCTGTCTCGTACCCCAAGGAGAGCAGAGCATGCCGTCCTACCTGTCGCCGGGCGTCTACGTCGAGGAGGTGGCCAGCGGCTCGCGTCCCATCGAGGGTGTGGGCACCTCGGTCGCCGCCTTCGTCGGTCTGGCCCCGACCGGTCCGCTGAACGAGCCGACGCTGGTGACCAACTGGTCCCAGTACGTCGCCGCCTTCGGCGAGTTCACCGACGGCTACTACCTCGCGCACTCGGTGTACGGGTTCTTCAACAACGGCGGCAGCGCCGCGTACGTCGTCCGGGTCGGGGGCACCGAGCAGGGCGGCGCGTCCGCCGCCGGTCCGGCCGCGGTGACGGGTACCGCCGCGCCGGCCGCGCTGCCGCCGGGCGAGCCGAAGCAGTTGGGCACCTTCAGTGTGACCGCCATCGCGGGCGGTTCGCTGAGCGTCGAGGTCGCCGACCCCGAGGGCGAGGGTCCGGCCGAGCGGTTCCGGCTGATCGTCAAGGACGGTGACAAGCCGGTCGAGACCTTCGACGTGACCGCCAAGAAGGGCGGCCGCAACTACGTCGTCACGCAGGTCAAGGAGCGCTCCAGGCTCATCACCGTCCAGGAGACGGCACCGGCCGCGCAGCTCGCGCGCCCCGACAACCAGACCGTGGCGCTGGCGGCCCCGGCCGCCCCCGCGCCCGTCGCCCCGGCCGCGGCGGACGACGGCCACCCCGGCCCGGCCCAGTACCTCGGTGACTCCGCCGACCGCACCGGCTTCGGTGGGCTGGAGGCCGTGGACGAGATCTCCATGGTCGCCGTGCCCGACCTGATGGCCGCCTACCAGCGCGGCGCGATCGACCTGGAGGCCGTCAAGGCGGTCCAGCTCGGTCTGATCGCGCACTGCGAGCTGATGGGCGACCGGGTCGCCGTCATCGACCCGCCGCCCGGCCTCAACGCCCGTCAGATCCGGGTCTGGCGCCAGGAGACCGCCGGGTACGACTCCAAGTACGCGGCCCTCTACTACCCCTGGATCAAGGTCTTCGACCCGGCCAGCGGCCAGTCCCGGGTCATCCCGCCGAGCGGCCACGTCGCCGGCGTCTGGGCCCGCAACGACTTCGAGCGCGGTGTCCACAAGGCGCCCGCCAACGAGGTCGTCCGCGGCGCGGTGGACCTCGAACTCCAGATCACCCGCGGTGAGCAGGACCTGCTCAACCCCATCGGCGTCAACTGCATCCGTGCCTTCCCCGGCCGCGGCATCCGCGTCTGGGGCGCCCGCACCATGTCCTCGGACCCGGCCTGGCGCTACCTCAACATCCGCCGGTACTTCAACTACCTGGAGGAGTCGATCCTGATCGGCACCCAGTGGGTGGTGTTCGAGCCGAACGACCACGCGCTGTGGGCCCGGATCCGGCGCAACGTCTCCGCGTTCCTGGTCAACGAGTGGCGCAGCGGAGCCCTCTTCGGCCAGCGGCCCGAGGACGCGTACTACGTCAAGTGCGACGAGGAGACCAACCCTCCGGAGTCGGTCGACCTCGGCCGGGTCATCTGCGAGATCGGCATCGCGCCGGTCAAGCCCGCCGAGTTCGTGATCTTCCGGCTGGCGCAGTTCTCCAGCGGCAGCGGGGAGCTGGAGGAGTAGGCCGTCGACGGCCCGCGCCCACCAGCGTTCGCGCACCAGACCTTTCCCAAGCCCCAGCCCCTGCCCGCCCCCTTAGAAGGACACAGAACAGATGAGTCTCGCGCCGGGTGACGCCCTTACCTCACACAATTTCGGCCTGCAGATCGACGGGGTGATGGTCGAGTACCTCGCGGAGGTCAGCGGCCTCACCCTCGAACAGGACGTCATCACGTACCAGCAGAACTCCGCGCAGGGCCGGCCCGAGGTCAACCTGCTGCCCGGTGTGCAGAAGAACGGGCAGTGCACCGTGGTCCGCGGTATGACCCAGTCGGCCGCGTTCAACACGTGGATCAACGATTCCATCAACGGCCAGATGAGCTCGGCGCGCAAGAACGCGTCGATCATCATGATGGATTATCAGAACAACCCGGTGAAGCGGTACAACATGCGCAACGCCTGGTGCAGCAAGATCGACGCGAGCACCCTGAAGGCCGGCGAGGCGTCCGCGCTCACCGAGACCGTGACCATCGTCTTCGAAGAACTGGTCATCGAGTAATGCGGCGCACGGCTGGCAGGGCGGGCGCGGGCGCCGGCTCGATCGTGGACGTCCCCGGATCGGGGCCCGGGCCGGGCGCCGGCGCGGTCGTGGGTCCGGGTGCGGTGGCGGGGGCCGGGGGCGAGGCGGCTTCGGTCGCGTCGCCCTTCCCCACCACCGCCGCCCCTCCCGCCGCCGCCCCGGCCGTCGCGCCGGTGGCGCAGCGGCTGCGGACGGAGTTCCCGTTCGAGCTGCCGCGCGGGTACGTCGACGAGGCGGGGAACGTGCACCGGGAGGGCGTGATGCGTCTCGCCACGGCCCGGGACGAGCTGATCCCGCTGCGGGACGTCCGCGTCCAGGAGAACCCGGCGTATCTGTCGGTCGTGCTGCTGGGCCGGGTCATCACCCGGCTCGGCAATCTGCCGATGGTCCACGACGGGATCGTGGAGAACATGTTCGCGTCCGACCTCGCGTTCCTGCAGGACTTCTACCGGCAGGTGAACGCCGAGGGCCACACCCGCGCGGCCGTGGAGTGCCCCCACTGCTCCGAGCCCTTCGAGGTCGAACTCGGCGGGAGCCGCCTGGGGGAATCGTGACGTACGCGACCGACCGGCTGCACGAGGAGATCGCGTACGTCGCCTACCACTTCCACTGGGGCTTCGAGGAGATCCTCGACCTCGAACACCATGACCGCCGCCGCTACACCGAACAGATCGCGTCCCTCGTGACACGGGGCGGGGCGGAGGGCTGACACGTGGGGTTCCTGGATCGGCTACGAGGTGGCGCGGGACGGGGGACCGGGGCTGACGCGGTCGGCTCCGACGGGGTTCGCTCGGGCGGGGCCCGCTCGGGCGAGGTCCGCTCGGGCGGCGACGTGACGTCCGCTGCCGGGGGTGCGGTGGCGGAGGGGACTCCGCAACCGGCTGCCGGTGCGGGCGCCGGCTCGGCCTCGGCGCCTGCCGTGCCCGCGGCTCCGGGGGCCGGGGGCGCCCCGGGGCGTGGCTGGGAAGGGCTCGCTCCGATGCGGCGGACCGTCGAGGGGCGGGCCACCGTCGCGGACGCCGGGTTCAGTGGACGGTTGAGCAGCTGGCAGAACCCTTCCTTCACCGGAACCCTGACCCACGCCGTGCTGCCCGGAGCGCCGGGCGGGCTGGTCAGGGACGTGCTCACCACCTCGGCCACACCGGTCGCCGGCCTCGAACTGCCCTCGCGGACCCTGCCGGTGGCGAGCGAGGAACCCGCGACCCGCGCCGACGCGCCCGGCGGCGACGCACGCCCCGTGCAGCGTGCGCCGTACCAGGTCACGCCGTCCCGCCCGGCCGGCCCCCGGGTGACCCCCGTACCGCCCCGGGCCTCCCGCCCGGCCCCGCTGACCAAGGTCGCCGCCGCGCCTCCGGCCGTCCAGCGCCGCACACTGCCCACGGCACGGCCTTCCCAGGCGCCCCGAAGCACCGGCTCCGAGGGTGCGGCGCGCGGTACGACGATGCCGGGCGCGGCCCCGGGCGACGCTTCGCCAGGACCGACGGCGACGGGCAGCGGCCCGGTCCCGTCGCCCGCGGGCCGTACGGCAGCGGTGGACGCCACGTCGGGGGCCCGCCCGGCGGTGCCCGGCGGCTCCGCGACCGGACGCACGCCCGAGAGTGCCGCCTCGCCCGGCCACGCGGCCGTGGAGGAAACACCGCCGAGCCGCACGGTCGTGGCGGCAGCGTCACCGGTCCACACGGTCGCGGGGGAAGCGCCACCGGCTCACACGGTTGTGGGGGAAACCGCGCCGAGCCACACGGTCGAGCGTGGAGCACCGTCCGGGCCCGCCGTCGTCAGTAGGGCTCCGTCGAAGGGCGCCGTCGCCGGTGCCGATCCGTCCGGTCGCGCGGGTGCCCACGCGGCCCCGTCCCGCCCCACGAGCCCCGGTGCCGCGTCGTCCGGGCCCCGGGCGGCCTCCGGCCGGGTCTCGGTGCAGCGTTCGGTGTCAAGGGACGTCACTCCGGGGTCTGCGCCGACGGCCATCGGCCCCACGGCAACCGCCGTCGGGGCAGGCAGCCCTCCGGGCACGCCTGCCGCCTCCGGACCGGCCGGGGCCACCGTCCAGCGGACGGCACCCGACGCGGCCCCTACGGCAGCGAACCCCGCCCCCTCGGCAACCCCGACGGCACCCACACGCCCCGGCGCCACCCGCCCCAGCCCCCGGAGCACCCCCGCCACCTCCGGACCCACCGAGGCCACCGTCCAGCGGACGGCACCCGACGCGGCCCGTACGGCAGCGAGTCCCGGCCCCTCGGCGCCGAGCCCCGGCTCGCGGAGCGCCGCCGCCACGCCCGAACACACCGAGGGCACCACCCGGCCGACACCCTCCCCCTCACGCCGGACGCCGACGACGGCCGGCCCAACTACAGCCGCCCCGAAGGCAACCGGTGCTCACAGCACCCCGGCCGCCTCAGGACCGGCCGAGGCCACCGTCCAACGGGCGGCGCCCGACGCGGCCCGTACGGCAGCGAATTCCGCCACCTCGACCACTCCCGCAACTCCGTCGGCACCGGCAACCCCGTCGGCACTAGCCGTACCGGCACCGGCAGCACCGGCACGATCCGGCAGCCACCGCCCCAGCCTTCAGAACGCCCCCGCCACCTCCGGGCCGCCCGACGTCACCGTGCAGCGGGCGGCACACCACCCGAGCCGTACGGCGGCGGCCTCCGCCGGCACGGCCCCCGCCGCGACGGCGAGCGGCATCGACGGCGCCGTCCCCACCGCCCAGAACGCCCCTGTCACCCCCGGACCGGCAGAGGCCGCCGTCCGGCGCGCCGCCCGTACAGGTCGTACGGCGGCGGACTCCGGCATGCCGGTGACCGGCCCCACCCCGCAGCGCACCACCGCCACCCCTGGCCCGGTCGAAGCCACCGTCCAGCGGGCGGAGACTCCGCAGCCCCTCGCGGCGGACACCACCACGGTCACGGCGCCGACCGCCCCGCGCGGCATCGCGGGCGTGACCGCGAACAACGCCCCCCAGCCCAGGGCGGATCTCGGCAGCGCACCGGCCAAGTCGTCAGGTACGACGCCGGATCACCGCCCCACGCCCGGGAGCACGGCCACCCCGGTGCCCAGCCCCGGCCGTGCGGCCGCACCGGCACCGGCACCCGCACCCGCACCCGCACCCGCCGGTGCCTCAGTCCCACCCCTCACCGGCGGCACACCCTCCCGCACGCCCATCCAAAGAGCGGCCGGCGGTGGCGGCGTCGCGCCCGCCGTCTCCCCCGCCCCCCGCACCGCCCCCGGCGGTCCGCGCACCCCCGGCGGAGCCAGGCGCGTGGGGCTCGGCGCCCCCACCTCCGGCCCCGTCCCGACGGCCGCCCCCACCTCCGGCCCCGTCCCGACGGCCGCCCCCGCCCCCGCCCCCGGCCCCGCGGCGACCCCATCCGTCCGGACGGCACCCCCGACCGCACCCGCACCTGCACCCACACCCCGTCAGCGCCCCCTCCTGGGCGCCCCCCTCACCACCCCGCCCCGGGACGCCCAGCCCCTCTCCCCCCGCAAGCCCTCCCCCGGCGCGGGCGGCCACGGCTCGCCTCCTGTCCTGCAGCGGGCGACAGCGGCACGGCAGCCGGGGGCGAACCACCACCCGGCCGCCCCCCTGAAGTCCACCGGCCAGGGACAGCGCCCAGGCGAGACGCGAGCCGGCGTGCGCCCGGCCGCTCCCGCCCCCGCCCCGCAGTCGCCCGCCGTCCCCACCCGGCGTCCCCTCGAACGGCCCGGGACTCCAGCACCCATGCCCGCCGGCACTCCCGCATCCGCTCCCGTGCGCCCCCTCACACCCACCCGCGCCCTCACCTCGGCCCTGCCCACGGCCACGGCACCCCCCGTGCTCCAGCGTCAGGCCGCCCGCCCCGCCGTCCCGCTGCGCCGCCCCGCCCCCGCACACGACCACCGCACGGCCCCGGCCGCCGCCCCCGCCGTACAACGCCTCACGGCCAACCAGCCCACGAAGCCCCGTCCCGCCACCCGGCCGGCCCAGCCCACCACCCCGCCCGTCGTCCCCCGCGTACGCGCCGTCGCACCGACGCCCCCACCCGCGCCTGCGCCCCCGCCCCCAGCCACACCCGCACCCACTCCGGTCCAGCGGGCCCCGGAGATCCCCCTCCGCCCCACCCCCGCAACCACGACCTCAGCCGTCTCACCCGTCACAGCGTCCGCAACGTCCACAGCCTCCGCAGCCGCCTCGGCCACCACCCCGGCCAAGACCAGCCGCACCTCCGCCACACCCCCCGGCGCGCCGTTCGACCCCCGTACGCTCACCGACTTCCAGCTCGACGAGCTGACGCACAAGCTCATCGGCCGCATCACCCGCCTCGTCCGCACCGAACTCCGCCTCGACCGCGAACGCATCGGCCGACTCCGCGACCCCCGCCACTGACCTCCAGGCCCCCGCACCGGCGCCGCCCCGCACCACCAGAAAGGCCCTTCCCGATGTCCCGCGATCTCGACCCGGGCTCCACCATCTTCTTCACGCTGACGATCGACGGCGAGAGCCTCGGTTACTTCAACGGGTGCGAAGGGCTGTCCTCGACCGTGGAGATCGAGCAGCGCCAGGAGGGCGGCAACAACGGGTTCGTCTGGCAGTTCCCGTCGCGGGTGACCTTCTCCAACATCCGGCTGACGCGGCCGCTGACACCCGACACGGCCAAGGTCGCGGCCTGGATCTCGTCCGTCGCGACGGGCGTGAAGCGGCCGACGGCCCAGATCGCGGCGCTGCGCGCGGACGGCTCGGAGGTCGCGCACTGGGGGCTGATCGACGTCCTGCCGGTGAGCTGGCAGGGCCCGTCCCTGGACCCGTCCAACCCGAGCGTGGCGACCGAGGTGCTGGAGATCGCGCACCACGGGTTCACGGACTGAGGGGCGGGACAGATCATGGCGAAGGGCAGCAAGGGCGGCGGCGCGGGCAAGAGCCTCGTGCGCGCCACCCTGGCCATCCACGAACCCCCGGTAGGCACCAGCACCACCCCCGGAGGGATGAAGAAAGAGTTCGAGTTTGAGTTCAACCCGTCCGAACTGACCCTGCGGCAGGGCGCCCAGTGGAAGCGGACGACGAGCGCGGCGGTGCGCGACGGCGCGCTGCCGGAGTTCATGGGGCCCGACCCCCGGGAGATGAACGTCGAGATCTTCCTCGACTCCTCCGACAAGCCGAGCGGCACCACGGTGCTGAAGAAGGTGGAATCGCTGCTGTCCTGCTGCGAGGTGACGGCGAAGAGCCTCGCCGCGAAGCAGCCGTCGCCGCCCTGGGTGGTCTTCCAGTGGGGGTCGTTCTCGACGGCGCGTTTCACCGCGTACGTCAGCTCCGTGGACGTCACGTACTCCCTGTTCGGGACGACCGGTGTGCCGATCCGGGCCGCCTGCCGGATGACGCTGCACGAGATCCCCAGCCGGACCGAGGGGCAGAACCCGACCTCGGGCGCGCTCACCGCGCGGAGCGTGCACCGGGTCGTGGCGGGCGACTCGCTGCAGTCGCTGGCGTGGCGGGAGTACGGGAACGCCTCCGCCTGGCGGGCCATCGCGGAGGCCAACGGCATCGACGACCCCACGTATCTGCCCACCGGCACCGAACTGGTCCTCCCGGCGGCCGGGGAGGTGGCCCTCTGATGGTCAAGCCGTCCTTCTCCAACATCATCAGGGTCACGATCGACGGCAGGGAGCTGCCCACCGACTACGCCGATCTGCTGGTCGGCGGCTGGGTCGACCTGGGGGCCGGGGTGCCCGGCGCCTTCCGGCTCACCTTCCGGGACCCGCACGGGCTGGTGCTGGGCAAACTGAACGTCAGGTTCGGGTCCCTGGTGGTCATCTCGCCCGTGGCCGGCGGGCAGGGCGCGGGGAACCCGGTGTTCACCGGCGAGGTCACCGGGATGGAGACCGACTACGACGGCACCGGCACCTTCACCGTCGTCCGCGGCTACGACGCCGGCCACCGGCTGATGCGGGTGCGCCGGGTGGCGGCGTACCGCAACCAGACGGCCGCCGACATCGCCCGCAAGCTGGCCACGACGAACGGCGTGCCGGTCGGTGAGGTGCAGTCCACCAAGACCGTCTACGACTTCATCAGCCAGTCCAACGTGACGGACTGGGACTTCCTGGCGCGGCTCGCCGACGAGAACGAGATGGTGATGTCGCTCGACGCCAAGGGCAAGTTCCAGTTCGTGAAGCCGAAGCCGGCGTCCGGCGCGGCCGCGCCCAGCCCTCCCGGGCAGAAGAGCCCCTACGAGCTGAAGGCCGGGGTGGACATCCTGCGCTGCCGGGCCGCCGTCACCGCCGCCGACCAGGTCGACAAGGTCGAGACGCGCGGCTGGAACGTCACCACGAAGAAGAAGCTCACCGCGACGACGAAGGCGGACGCCAACCCCGGTATCGCCATCGGCACCACCCCGCAGAAGGCGGCCAATCCGTTCAGGGCCGCCAAACTGGTGGAGACGGACACGCCGTACGACCTGCAGAGCGAGGTCACGCACGCCGCCGGTTCCCTCGCCGACGACATCACCTCCGCCTTCGCCGAGCTGGAGATCATGGTGCGCGGCAATCCGCTGCTGCGCCCCGGTGTGCCGATCACGCTCTCCGACGTGGGCGCCCCGTTCGAGGGCAAGTACACCTGCACCTCGGTGCGGCACACCTTCGGCGACGGCAGCCACTACGAGACCTGGGTGACCGTCAGCGGCCGGCAGTGGCGCTCGCTGTTCGGGCTGACCTCGGGCGGCGGTACGGCGGCCCCGCGGCTGCCCAGTGTCGCCAACGCCCTGGTCACCGACGTACAGGATCCGCTGAAGCAGGGCAGGGTGAAGCTGCAGTTCCCGTGGCTGGACGACGCGTACGTCAGCGACTGGACGCGGACCGTGCAGCTGGGCGGCAAGGCCGGCGGCGGCATCTTCCCGCTGGACGTCGGCGACGAGGTGCTGGTCGCCTTCGACCGGGGCGCGCTCGACCACCCGTTCGTCATCGGCGGTCTCTACAACGGCGTGGACAAGCCGACCCCGGTGAAGGACGTGTGGCTGCACGACCCGGTCAAGAAGAAGGCGATCCGGCACACCCTGTCCGACCGGGAGGGCAACCGGGTGGACCTGCTCAGCCAGCAGACCGGTCTGCGCAAGCAGGGCGTGCGGCTCGCCACCGGCAACGACCGGCTGATCATCAACCTCGACCGGACGAAGACCGAGATCACCGTGGACAGCAAGGGTGCCGTCTCCATCACCGGCGGCACCTCGGTGTCGGTGAAGGCGGGGACCGATCTGACGCTGAGCGCGCGGCGGTCGGTGACCATCCGCAGCGGCGGCCCCCTCAACCTCCAGGGCCAGGGCGTCGTCGGCCTGCGGTCGCTCGGCGGCGCGGTCAACGTGAACGCCGTGGGCGCCCTCACTCTGAGCGCGGCCGGGGCCGCGACGATCAGCGCGGCCGGAACCGTGCAGATCAACGCCGTCGGCCAGGCGGCGCTGCGGGCGGCCAACATCGACATCACGGGCATCGTGCTGGTCAACAAGAAGCCGTACCCGATCCCGTGACGCCCGCAGCCCGCGGGTCCGCCCGTTCGCACGTCCGCCGAGAAGTCCTACGTCAGAAGAGAGGGGTGGCCCGCTGATGGCCGAGCAGTTCGTCGGATCCGGCTGGGCGTTCCCGCTGCGCATCGGGCCCACCGGGGGCATCGCCCTGGTCAGCGGGGAACGCGAGGTCGAGGAGGCCATCCGGCTGGTCCTCGCCACCGCGCCGGGCGAGCGGCCGATGCGCCCCGAGTTCGGCTGCGCCATCCACGACCTGGTGTTCGCGCCGGTCAACGAGGCCACCGCCGGCCGTATCCAGCACGAGGTGTACGCGAGCCTCGACCGGTGGGAGCCGCGGATCGAGGTGACCGACGTCGAGGTGACGGCGGGCCCCGACCAGGGCGTCCTTTTCATCGACGTCCGCTACGCGATCCGCGGCACCAACAACCCGCGCAGCCTGGTCTTCCCGTTCTACGTCATCCCCTCCCACGACGAGCCGGACCTCGCTCCCGAAGGCTCCGACCGTCCCGAAAGCGACCGCTGATGGCCCTGCCCTCCCCGAACCTCGACGACCGCCGCTTCCAGCAGTTCGTCGACGACGCCAAGCGCTACATCCAGCAGCGGGCGCCGGAGTGGACCGACCACAACGTCTCCGACCCCGGGGTCACCCTGGTGGAGACGGTCGCCCACATGGCCGACCAGATCGTCTACCGGCTCAACCGGGTGCCGGAGAAGAACCATCTGGCCTTCCTGGACCTGGTGGGCATCACCCTCTTCCCGCCGTCGGCCGCCCGTACGGACGTGACGTTCTGGCTGTCGGCGCCGCAGGAGGAGCCGGTGCCGCTGCCGGTGGGCACCGAGGTCGCCACCCTGCGCACCGAGCGGGAGGAGGCGGTCGTCTTCGCCACCGAGCGCGAACTGTCCGTCGTGCCCTGCGCGTTGCGGTACCTGGTCACCCAGCGGCCCGGTGAGCCGGTCGCCGACCGGACGGCCGACCTCGCCGAGGGCAAGGACCTGCTGTGCTTCGCCGAGTCCCCGCGCCCCGGCGACTGCGTGCTGTTCGGCCTGACCGCCGCCGTGCCGCACTGCGCGGTCGTGCTGGAACTGGACAGCGTGGTCGACGGCGTCGGCGTGGACCCGCGGCAGCCGCCGCTGGTCTGGGAGGCGTGGACCGAGGACGGCTGGATCGCGTGCGAGGTCGACCGCGACGGCACGGGCGGCCTGAACCGGCCGGGCGAGGTGATCCTGCACATGCCCGGCGGGCACACCCTGTCCCGCACCGGCGGACAGGAGGCCGGCTGGCTGCGCTGCCGGGTCACCGAACCGCTGCCCGGCCAGCCCTTCTACACCACCTCGCCGACCGTCCGCGCCGCCGAGGCCTTCACCATCGGCGGCACCACGACCGCCGTGCACGCCGAGACGGTCTACGACGAGGCCCTCGGCGAGTCCACCGGCCTGCCCGGTCAGCGACTGCGCCTCGCCCACTTCCCGGTGGTGGGCGACACCCCGCCCGTGCTGCTGCAGACCGCCGAGCACGACGGCTGGACCGACTGGGACGTCGTCCCGTCCTTCGCCGCGTCCACCTCCCACGACCGTCACATCACCCTGGACTGCGCCACCGGGGAGATCGCCTTCGGCCCGGCCGTACGGGAGCCCGACGGCACCCTGCGCGCGTACGGGGCCGTCGCGCCCAAGGGCGCCGTCATCCGGGCCGTGCGTTACCGCACCGGCGGCGGCCGGGCCGGGAACGTGGCCCGGGGCGCCATCCGGGTGCTGCGCACCTCCGTCCCGTACGTCTCCGAGGTCGTCAACCGGGAGGCGGCGCGCGGTGGTGTGGACGCGGAGACCGTGGAGGAGGCGAAGGTCCGGGCGCCGATCACCCTGCGCGCCCAGGAACGCGCGGTGACCCTGCGCGACTACGAGGAACTGGCCCGCCGCGCGGCCCCCGAGACCGCCCGCATCACCTGCCTGGAGGGCGAGGAGGGCGAGCACGGGGCGTACGCGGTCCGGGTGCTCGTGGTCCCCCAGGCGGTGCCGGACCCGGGCGGGCGGCTGCGCTTCGAGCAACTGGTGCCCGGCGACGCGCTGTTGCGCCGCATCACCCGCCACCTGGACGAACGCCGGCTGATCGGCACACGGCTGGCCGTCGGCCCGCCCTTCTACCAGGGCGTCACGGTCGTCGCGACGCTGCACGCCTTCCGGGGCGTGGACACCGACCGGGTCCGCCGTCAGGCCCATGACGCGCTCTACCGCCACCTCGACCCGCTGACGGGCGGCGCCGACGGCCGTGGCTGGCCCTTCGGCCGCCCCGTCCAGTCCGGTGAGGTCTTCGCCGTCCTCCAGCGGGTGCCCGGCGTCGAACTCGTCGACGACGTCCAGCTGCACCCGGCCGACCCGCTCACCGGCAAGCGGGGCGAGGCCACCGACCGTATCGACCTCTCGGCCCCGTCGCTGGTGTTCTCCTTCGACCACCGGGTCCGCGTGATCGGGGACAAGCAGTGAGCGCCGGGTTCCCGGGCGGGGGAGGCGGGCGCCGGTGAGAGGCTCCATCGACGGTCTCGGCTCCTCGCACCCCATCGGCGCGATGCTTCCCGCCGTGTTCGCCGACGACGACCTCGCGCAGCGGTTCGTCGGCGGTCTGGACGACGTCATCGCCCCGATCCTGTCCGTCCTCGACTGCCTGGACTCCTACTTCACGCCGTCCCTGGCCCCGGTGGACTTCACCCAGTGGCTCGCCGGCTGGGTGGGCGCCGAGACCGACGGCACGGAACCGGAGGACCGGCTGCGCGCCGCGGTCGCCGCCGCCACGTATCTGCACCGCGTCCGCGGGACCCGGCGCGGTCTGTCCGAGGCGGTGCGGCTGGTGTTCGGCGTGGTCCCGGAGATCACCGAGAGCGGCGCCGCCTCCTGGGACGCCCGCCCCCTCGGCCCGGTCCCCGGCGAGGCCCGCCCCCGTCTGCACGTGACCCTGCGCCTGCCCGACCCCACCTCCGCGGACGAGCACCGGCTGGACAGCCTCGTCGCCGCCGCCCGTCCCGCCCACATGCCCTACACGGTCCAGGTGACCGCCGCCGAAAGGATCCCCGAGAGATGACCAGCCCGACCCCCGGCACCGGCCAGGCCCGGAGCTGCGCCGAGTGCGGAACCCGCGGGGAGCCCGGCCAGTCCTTCTGCGACGCCTGCGGCGCGGTGCTCGGCTGGACCGGAACCCCGGCCCGCGCGGCCACGGGCGAGGCCCCGGCTGCCGCCGCCCCCGCGACCGTCCCGGCCGCCGACCGCACGGACGACCCGGCCCCGGCCGCGGCCCCCGCGGGCGCGCCCGCCGGCCGTCCGGCGGCCCCCGGAGAGCCCGGCTGGGACGCCTTCGCGCTCCCGGGCGCGGGCACCGGTACGGCCCGCACCGGCCACGACGGCGCCCAGGACACCGGCCGGCCGGGCACGGTCGCGGCCCCCGGGACCACCCCGGCGGCCCGCACGGACGCACCCCCCGCCGCCGAACCGGCCGCCGCCGGCGCGACGACAGCGGCGACGGCGACGGCGGCTCCCCCGGCCGAGCCCCGGACCCCGTCCCCGGCGGCCGCCCCCGAGCCGGTCCCCGCGCCCCGCCCCCGCCATGACGACGAGGCCCCCACCACCCCCCTCCCGACACCCGCCGCGCCCTCGCCCTCCGACGCCGACCGGGCCAGGTCCCTGCTCGTCCCGGTCGCCGACCCCGAACCCCGTGCCCCGGCGGAGCCGGCCGTCGCGCCCGTGCTGCCGGGCCGCCCGGACGTGCAGCGGCCCCAGGTGCGCACCCCGGGCCCGGAGTTCGGCACGGACGGAGGTGTGCCCTGCCCGTGGTGCGGGACCCCCACCCGGCCGGACCGTCACTTCTGCGCGCGCTGCGCGATGCCGATGGCCGGCCGTGCGGAGACACCGGGACGGCTGCCGTGGTGGCGCAGGCTGCTGATCGGCCGCGACACGCAGACCCCGTGGGCCGGCGACCGCCCGCGGCTGCGGCGCGGCTTCGGCGCGATCCTCAACTGGGTGGTCGCCGCCGTCGTCCTCACCCTGGTCGTCACCCTCGCCTTCAAGGCGGACGACGGCTACCGGGCGGCCCGCGACCACTTCGCCAAGCGTGCGTCGGTCGTCCCCGACACCTTCAAGGCGTCCCGCTCCTTCCCCGGCCACAAGCCGGACCTGGCCTTCGACACGTACAGCAACACGTGGTGGGGTCCGGGTGTCACGCAGTCCGGCGAGGGCGAGTGGCTGGAGGCCCACTTCGAGGAGCCGATCCGGCTGCTGGACGTGGTCATCACACCGGGCGTCTCCAAGCAGGCGGACCAGCGCTCGGAGTCGGCCCGCCCGCACCGCATCGAGGCGACCGTCACCGCCGCCGACGGCTCCAAGTCCACCAGAATGCTCACCCTCGACCAGGCCGCCGGCGGCCAGAGCCGCAAGTTCCGCGTCGGGGACGCCAAGTCCGTCCGCTTCACCATCCGCTCCTCCTACGGCGCGGACGACAAGAAGCAGGTGGCCATCGCGGAGATCGAGTTCTTCGGCCGCTCGAACAGCAACAGCTAGCGCGGGAAGGGCACCCACGGGGGCCGGGACAGAGCGCCGGGGGCTGGTTCCGGGAAAGGCGGACGACGTCGCTCCGGATCTGCGAGCCTGGTTCGGTGACCGGCCCCCCACAGGCCGGTCACCGGCCCGGCTCCCCCACCTCCGGAGACCTCATGCTGCGCGGTATCGACGTCAGCTCCCACCAGCCCTCCGACTACGACACCACCGGCCTGTCCTTCGTCTTCGTCAAGGCCACCGAGGGGCGCACCTACACCAACCCCCGACTCGCCGCCCAGACCAGGACCGCTCGCGAGGCGGACCTGGTCGTCGGCTTCTACCACTTCCTCTGGCCGGGCCATACGACCGCCCAGGCCGAGTACTTCGTCGGCAGGGCCCCGGAGCGGGCGGGCGACATCCTCGCCGTCGACTGGGAGACGACGGGCGAGGGCACCCGCGCGAGCAACGCCGAGAAGGACCGCTTCCTGCGGAAGGTGAAGGAACTCCGCCCGGAGCACCGGGTGGTCCTCTACTGCAATCGCGACTACTGGCTGACCGTCGACACGACGTCCTACGCCGGCGACGGCCTCTGGATCGCCGACTACGTCACCGCCGGCAGACCGCGCGTCAAGGCCCGGTGGCGCTTCCACCAGTACACGGACCACCCGGTCGACAAGAACGTGGCCGACTTCCCGAGCAAGGCCGCGCTGCGCGAGTGGGCCGGCGGCTGAGCGTCGCGGGCGGAGCCGGTCGCCGGGATCAGCCCCGGAACTCCGGCGTCCGTTCCGGTGACGCCTCGGCCAGTGCCTTGGTGACGGCCTCGGTGTCGCCCCGGAGGCCGTAGACGGGGGTGTCGGGCTGCTGGCGCCAGGAGTCGTCGAGGCCGCCGGCGTCGACGGTGTCGAAGCCGAGTTCGTCGATGAGGGCGCGGACCTTGGACTTGGCCGCATCGTCGTCGCCGGCGACGGGGAGGGCGACGCGGTCGGGAGCGCCGGCGGGGCGGGGGAGGTCGAGGATGTCCTGGGCGTAGGTGCCGTTGAACGCCTTGACGACGGGGTGGCCGAGGTGCTGTTCGGTCCAGCGGCTCTCGGTGAGGCCGTCGTCCTCGATCGCGGCGATCCTGCCGTCGCGCCGGCGGGGATAGTAGTTGCCGGTGTCGATGACGACGACGCCGTCCGCTGCCGCGTCGAGGAGGCCGGAGGGCAGGTCGGGCACCGCCTTCAGCGGGATCGTGACCACCACGATCTCGGCACCGCGGGCCGCCTCCTCCACCGTGACCGCGGTCGCGCCCGTCTCCTCGGCCAGCGCGGTGAGGGTCTGCGGACCGCGCGAGTTCGCGACGGAGACGTCGTGGCCGAGGGCGGTGAGCCGCCGGGTGAGGTTGCCGCCGATGTTGCCCGCGCCGATGATGCCGATCTTCATGACAGGCCGCCCTTCGTGTTCGGGGTGTTCCGGGAGCCGGGAGATCCGAGTGGTCCCGGAGGTTCCACATATGCATGCGCGTGCATGCAGTACTCGCCAACCCCGGAGTGCCCCGAGCTATTCCGGTGCCCGGCACGACGAAGGGCGCCCCCGTCGTACGCGACGGAAGGCGCCCCTCTGCCCCTGGCCTCACTTGTCCAGGTGGGCCCAGAACTCGTCGAACGACAGGAGCTTGTCGCCGTTGAGGTCACGGGTGCGGATGATGACCTCCGCCACGGACTCGGTGACGTTCCAGTCGCCCTCCTGGGCCAGGGCGGTCTTGAACTCCGCTGCGGTGATGAACCCGTCACCGTCCGCGTCGATCCGCTGGAACTCCTTGCGCGCTGCCTCGATGTCCGCCACCGATCCGCCCCTTCTTGGTGCCCTGCCCGTTCCGGACAGTCCTGCCTACGGTCCTACTGACGCAGGTCAGATTAACCGGCCGGGCGAGCGCGGAGTGCGGCGACCACCCTCGCGAACTCCTCGGTGTGCGCCGACAAGGGCTCGACGCCCCGCGCTGCCCGATGGCGAGGAGGCGCGTGCCGTGATCGATCATGTCTGGGAGTCTGGGCCCTCCAGTGGGCGGAGACTCGGGGAGTACGGCGGCGATGGAGAGCTTGCGGGACATTCTGGACGCGGCGGCCGTGGGAGTCTTCCCGCCGGCGGACGGCGGTACGACGGTCGTCGCCCAGCCCTCCCCCCGGGACGCGGGGGTCCTGTGTTTCACGGCGCACTCCGTCGTGTTCACGGACGAGGACCCGCGGTGGGTGCGCGAGAGTCTCGCGGAGACGGAGTGCGACGGGCTGTCCGCCAGCATGAACCCGCGGTTCCTCGCGGCCCTCATGGAACGGACGGGCCGTACGACCGAGACCATCGACGCGATGCTGGTCGCCCCGCCCCTGCCGGGCGAACCTCCGCTCCCGCTGCGGGAGATCGAGGACCCCGGTCACGCCCGGGTCGCGTACGCACGGCTGCGCCGTGACGACGTACGGGTCTGGACGGTGGACGGCGGCGTCCTGACGACGGGCCGGGGCATCGCCGGGCGGCTGGAGGTCTCGGTCGAGGTGGACGAGGACGCACGGGAGCGGGGGCTGGGACGGGCGCTGGTGCATGCCGCGCGCCACCTCGTCGCCGAGCCGCTGTGGGCGCAGATCGCGCCGGGGAACGCCCGCAGCGTGCGGGCGTTCCAGTCGGCGGGCTACCGGCCGGTGGGCTCGGAGATCCTGCTCGTCCCCCGGCAGCCACGCGGGGACCGGTGACCGCGCGGGGCCGGTGGGGCGGCGGTGTCAGTGCCAGGGCTCGTAGTGCGGGTTGCCCACGCACTCGCTCATCTTCTCCGTCCTGGTCTTCTTGTCGACCGGGCAGACGCCGATGACGAACTCCGTCCTGATGCCGCCGGGGAAGGCGACCTCGACCTGGTCGGCCCACTTGTGCCGGTCGCCGATGGTCTTGTTGACGTCCACGCCGCCGGGGGCGTCGATGTAGTAGTTGTAGCCGGACTTGTACCAGGTCTTGTACAGGTCGTGGTCGTAGGTCGTGGAGACGTACGGCGAGGGCTGGTTGACCAGGACGTAGCTCTCGATGTCGTACTGCCCGTCGATGACGTCCTTGGGGAGGAAGCCCTGCTCGAAGACGACGGCCGGGCCCCGGCTGTCGCTGCGGTAGAGCGTGCCGCAGGTGGTGCGCCAGACCGGGTCGGGGGTGATGCGCTCGACGTCCACGCGGGGGTCGGCGGCGGCGTGCACCGGGTCGTCGAACCGGGGACAGGCGGGGGCGGCGGCCTTGGCCGACGTGGCGGTGGCGGTGGGGGTCTGGGCCGGAGCGGTCGCGGCGGAGGTCGCGAGGACGGCGGAGAGGGACAGGACGACGGCGGCGGCCCGGCGCCGCACACGAGAAGTGATCACGCTCAGCACGATCTCGGCTGCGCGGCGCCGGGCCGGGGACCGTCACTCGTACGGAGGCGTGTCAGTCCGGGCGGTTGTCATGGGGCGGTGAGGGTCGCCATGGGTCGGTGCGGGTCGGTGTGGATCACCGGAAGATGCCCGTGTGCCCGAGGGAGTAGCGGCCCGGCTGCGGGTACACCGCGAGGCCGTGCGGGCCGCTGCCCACGGGGATGCGGGCGAGCTGCTTCCCGGTGCGGGTGTCGAGGGCGTACACCTCGGAGTCGTAGCGGCCGGAGAGCCACAGGACCTTGCCGTCGGCGGAGACGCCGCCCATGTCGGGGCTGCCGCCTTCGGGCAGGTGCCATTTCCTCGTGAGCCTGTTCTCGGTGAAGTCGAAGACGGAGACCGTGCCCTCGCCCCGGTTGGAGACGTACATCTCGCGGGAGTCGCGGCCGACGTACAGCCCGTGGGTGCCCTTGCCGGTGGGCAGCAGCTTCGGCTCGCCGAACGTGTCGCCGTCGAGGACCCACATGCCGTCGGCCATCATGTCGGCGATGTAGAACCGCTCGCCGTCCGGGGAGATCTTCACGTCCTGCGGCATGGCCCCCTCGAACGGCAGCTTCAGCTGCCCGATCACCTTCATCCTCGCGGTGTCGACCTTGAGCAGTTCGCCGCTGAACTCGCACGAGACGATGAAGTACGTGCCGTCGGCGGAGAAGTCGGCGTGGTTGACGCCGTAGCAGCTGACCGGCTCGGTCCTGACCCGCTTCATGGTGTGCGGGTCGCGGAAGACGAGTTCGCGGTCGAGCGAGGCCATGACGACGGCGTACTCGCCGTTCGGGGTGAAGTACAGGTTGTAGGGGTCGTGCACCTCGACCGGCTCGCCCGCCTTCCCCGTCGCCGGGTCGATGGGGGTGAGGGTGTGGCCCCGGTTGTTGTTGACCCACAGGGTCTTCAGGTCCCAGGAGGGCACCACGTGCTGGGGCTGGCGGCCCACCGGGATCGTCTCGACGATCTCGTACGTCTCCGGGTCGATCACGGAGACGGTGTCGGACTCGCTGTTGGGGACGTACACCCGGGACGGGAAGTCCTTGACGACCGGGGAGAGCCGGCCCGGGCGGTCGGCGGCGTAGACGTCCCGGGGATCCAGCAGGGGCGGCATGCCGCGCAGGCCCCGGACCGCCGTCCGCCGGCTCTTCCTCCGCTCGGCGGCCTCGGCCTCGGCGGCGGCCCGGGCGGCCCGGATCCGCTGCTCGTGCTCCGTGGTCCCGGCCCCCGTCCCGGCCCCGGCGCCGCACGCGGCGACGGCGGCGAGCACGGTGGCCGCGAGAAGGGCGCGCTGGACGAGGGTGCGCTGCTTGAGGGAGCTGCGGGGCGTGGTCACGCGACCTTTATAGGGAGGTTCGCCGGGAATTCCGACGATTGGCCCGATCGACGGAGGTGCGCGTGGCGGCCGCCGGGCCCCGTCGCCGGCCGGCGACCGGTGTCAGCGGTCGGCGACCCTCATCTCGAACCAGGTCGTCTTGCCCCGCGGCAGCAGGTCGACGCCCCAGCGGTCGGCGAGCTTGTCCACCAGGAACAGGCCCCGCCCGCTGGTGTCCATCTCCTGCACCGGCATCAGACAGGGCAGTCCGCGCGAGGGGTCGCGGACCTCGACCCGGATCCAGCCGGGGCGGCGGCGCATGCGGAGTCCGAAGACGCGGGCGCCGGTGTGCCGTACGGCGTTGCCGACGAGTTCGGAGACGAGCAGGACCGCGTCCTCGGTCATCTTGGGCGACAGCCGCCACTGGCGGAGCACGACGACCTGGGCGAGCCGCCGGGCCGTGGCGGCGGACTCGGGACGGGACGGCAGCGGGACCTCCGCCTCGGTCGGGTTGCCGAACAACTCCAGTGCCTTCTGCGCCCGTTCGTCCTCGATCGCAGGTGACCAACGCGCCGCGGTCGCACTCCCGTGCCGCCGCGGCTGTTCGATACCCTCCAGCCCCGCCATGCCCTCCATCATGGCCGTCCCGGGCCCCTTTCGGGGCCGTTCCACAGGAATACAACCCCCGGAACCAACCATTCCGGGACTTTCGGATGTCATATGCCAGAGGCAGCAAACCATCCACGAAAGCCCGTCCGACCTGCGCGAACAGCCTGAACTTCGGTCAACGGCGCGAGCGTTGGGCAAGGTTCTCTTAAGGCTGCCTTAAGGCTCGGAGACACCGCTCCTTCGGGGGACACGGGTCATACATCGCGTCAACTGCAAGCCCGCGGGCGGAATTCGCGGGCCGAATTCCGGAAGCCCCGGACCCCGGCCCGCTCCCCTCGCCCTCGGATTCGCCCTCGCCCTCGCCCTCAGACGAACTTGGCCTTGCCCGGCCCCTCCTCCACGAAGCTGCGCATCCCGCGCTCGCGGTCCTCCGTGGCGAACAGCCCCGCGAACCAGTTCCGCTCGATGGCGAGTCCGGTCTCCAGGTCGGTCTCCAGCCCCGCGTCGATCGACTCCTTGGCGGCCCGCAGCGCGATGGCCGGCCCCTTCGCCAGCCGGGCGGCCCACGCGTGCGCGGCGGTGTACACCTCGTCGGCCGGGACGACCCGGTCGACCAGACCGAGGGTGAGGGCCTCGTCCGCCTTGACCATCCGGCCGGTGAAGATGAGGTCCTTGGCCTTGGAGGGGCCGACGAGACGGGCGAGCCGCTGGGTGCCGCCCGCGCCCGGGATCACGCCGAGCAGGATCTCCGGCTGGCCGAGCTTCGCGTTCTCCCCGGCGATGCGGTAGTCCGCGCACAGCGCCAGCTCGCAGCCGCCGCCCAGGGCGTAGCCGGTGACGGCCGCGACGACCGGCTTGGGGATCCGGGCCACGGCGCTGAAGGAGTCCTGCAGGGCGCGGGACCTCGCGACCATCGCCGCGTGGTCCATGTCCTGCATCTCCTTGATGTCGGCGCCGGCCGCGAAGACCTTCTCGCCGCCGTAGATCACCACCGCGCGGACGTCGTCGCGGCGCGTGGCCTCCTCGGCGAGTTCCTTGAGGCGGTCCTGGGTGGCGACGTCCAGGGCGTTCATGGGCGGCCGGTCGAGGCGGATGGTGCCGACGCCCTCGGCGACTTCGAGATGCACAGTCATGAGGGCAGGTTAACGGCGACTAACGGCAACGGCCCCGGTGCCGTACATCACACCGGGGCCGTGCGTCGGAAGGGGCCGTCAGGCGCGGGCGCCTACGCCTTCCACTTGTCCCAGGCCATGTTCCAGCCGTTGTAGCCGTTGTCCGGGTCCACGGTCCGGTCGTTGGAGTTCTTCACGACCACGACGTCGCCGACCATGGAGTGGTCGAAGAACCAGCCGCCGGGCGCCTTGCGGTCGTAGCCGCCGCGGGTGTCGCGCAGACCGATGCAGCCGTGGCTGGCGTTGTAGTTGCCGAAGGCGTCGCCGCCCCAGTAGTTGCCGTGGATGAAGGTGCCCGAGTTGGTCAGGCGCATCGCGTCCGGCACGTCCTTGATGTCGTACTCGCCGCCGTAGCCGACCGTCTCGCCGTTCATCCGGGTCACGCGCAGGCGCTCGCTGATGACCATCTGACCGTTCCAGGTCTCCATGCCGGGCTTGCCGGTGGTGACCGGGATGGTCTTGATGACCTTGCCGTCGCGCTTCACCTTCATGGTGAGCTTCTTGACGTCGACCACGGAGACCTGGCTGCGGCCGATGGTGAAGGAGACCTTCTTGCTCTGCTCGCCGTAGACGCCGTCACGGCCCTCGACGCCGTCGAGGTTGAGGTCGACGGTGACCTTGGTGCCGGCCTTCCAGTACTTCTCCGGGCGGAAGTCGAGGCGGTCGTTGCCGAACCAGTGGCCCTCGACGTCGACGGGCGGGTCGGTCTTGACGGTGACGGCCTTCTCGACGTCGTCGGGGGCCGTGATGCCCCGGGTGAAGCGGATCGAGAACGGCATGCCGACGCCGACCTTCGAGCCGTCCTCGGGGGTGAAGATGCCGACGAAGGTGTTCTTCGGGGTCAGCGTGGTGAAGGACGAGTCCTCGGCCGCCTCACGCCCCTCGGAGTCCTTCGCGACGGCGTGCACCTTGTACTCGGTGGCCGAGTTGAGGTGGATCGACGGCGTCCAGCTGGCGCCGTCGCCGGATATCTCGCCGGCGATCTTCTCGCCCTTGTCGTTCTCGACCGTGACCTCGGACAGCTTGCCCTTGGTGGCGTTCACCTTGAGGGCACCGCTGGTGGCCACGGACTCGGCGCCGTTCTTCGGCGCGATGGAGACCACGGCCTCCGAGGCCTTGGTGGCCGTCTTGTCGGAGGCGGTCCGGTCGGAGCCCTTCCCCTTGCCTCCGTCGGAGCCGGTGTCCGAACCCCCGCCCCCGCCGCACGCGGTGACCGCGAGCAGCATCAGGACCGGCAGTACGGCCAGGGCCCCCTTGCGCCGCCGCGTCCGCGCGCCAACCGACGCCCCCGATATCGGTCGCCCGTTCAACTCTCTGTTCTCCCCTCGCACGGCCTGATCAGGCCCGCACCCCTACGCGCAGAGCGCGCGTACGCTCGTACATTAACCAGATGATCGGGACGATTTGGCCTCGGCGTATGTCACCGTTCAGTCCCAACTTCCCTGGGCACGCGCGCACCCCCCATGTCCGGGCTTTGTCCGTCTACTTCACCGCGGCACCCGCTTTCCATTCCTTCCACCCCATGTTCCACCCTCCGAGACCATTGTCCGGAGCGACCTCTTTGTCCGTGCTGTTGACGACCTCGACGACGTCCCCGACGAGACTGCGGTCGAAGAACCAGCCCGCGGGCGTGCCGGAGTCGCCGCCCTTCACATCGCGCAGGCCGACGCAGCCGTGGCTGACGTTGGCCCGGCCGAAGGCGTCCGGGGCCCAGTAGTTGCCGTGCAGGAAGGTGCCCGAGGTGGTGAGGCGCATGGCGTGGGGGACGTCCGGGATGTCGTACTCGCCCTTGCCGTCGGCCTTGCGGAAGCCGACGGTGGCGCCGTTCATCCGGGTCACCTCCAGCATCTCGGTGACGACCATCTTCCCGTTGTACGTCGTCGTCCTCGGCGCCCCGGCCGTGACGGGGAGCGTGGCGAGCACGCCGTCGCCGCGTTCCACACGCATGGTGTGCCGTGCCGCGTCGACCACGCTGACCTGGTGCCGGCCGACGGTGAAGGAGAACGTCCTGTCCTGCTGGCCGTAGACGCCGGGCGCGCCCTCGACATCCCGCAGCCGCAGGCCGACGGTGACGCGGGTGCCGGGCCTCCAGTACGTCTCGGGACGGAAGTCCAGGCGCCCCCGGCCGAACCAGTGCGGGCGGACCTCGACGGCGGGTTCGGCGGTCACGTCGACGGCGCGTTCGACGGCCGCGCGGTCCTCGATCTCCCGGTTGAACTCCAGGGAGACGATCATCCCGGTGCCGACGGTGGCCCGGTTCTCGGGCGTCACGTAGGCGATGAAGCGCTCGTCGGGGACGTCGGTGGTGAAGGTGACGTGCCGGGCCGAGCGGCGGCCGTGGCCGTCGAGGGCGACCGCGTCGACGGTGTACCGGGCGGCCAGCGCGAGCTTCGGTGAGCCGGTGGGGCGCCAGGTCAGCCCGTCGGCGGACATCCGGCCCGGCACGGGCGACTCCTGCGCGTCCTGCGACTTCACCACCTTGACGGACTCCAGGCGCCCACTGGGCACCCGCACTTCGAGACGTTGCTCCGGGCGCACGCCCTTGCTGCCGTCCTCCGGAGTGACCCTGATCGTGTCGTCGGGTGCCTTTCCGCTGGTCAGCGGCGGCCCACTGGTGCATCCGGCGGCCCCGGCCAGCAGGGCCGCCCCGGTGAGCGCGGCGGCCAGGGCGGCCACGGCGCGGCGCGCGTGCGTCTGTGCGTGGTTCACGTGCGGCCCAACGACGGCGCACGCCCCCGGGAAACGTGAGTGCGAGGCGTGCTCTGGGCAGAACACTTGGGAGGACGACGAGACGGGGAGCGGCGCGGGGACGGCCGGCTCCCCTGCCCGTCGCCCACCGAGCCGCGGGAGGCCAGAGGGTGTCGAGCGCAGCCGAGCAGGAGGAAGTGACGGGGACGCGCGCCGTGCCGGCCGCGCGTGGGGCCGTCGTGCTGAACGGGGGCCGGCGCGAGGAGCCCTCACCGGGGACCAGGCCCGTGTGGCCGGGGGCGCCGACGCCGCTCGGCGCGCGGTTCCGGGTGGGCCCCGACGGGGTCGCGGGCACCAACTTCGCGCTGTGGGCCGGCGGGGCGGAGGCCGTCGAGCTGTGTCTGTTCTCCGCGGCGGGCGAGGAGACCCGGCTGCGGCTGACGGAGCTGACGCACGAGATCTGGCACGGCTTCGTGCCCGGTGTCCTGCCCGGTCAGCGGTACGGCTACCGCGTGCACGGCCGCTGGGACCCCTGGACCGGCGCCCGCTGGAACCCGGCGAAGCTCCTCCTAGACCCGTACGCGCGTGCCGTGGACGGCGAGTTCGGTCTGCCGCCGGAGGTGTACGCGCACGTCCGGGACTGGCCCGAGCAGCATGTCGCCGACACCGTGCGCGACGAGCGGGACTCGGCGCCGCACGTCCCGAAGGGCGTGGTCGTGCACGACGACACCCCTGACGACGAATGGACCGACGACCGCCGTCCGAAGACGCCCTGGGCGGACTCGGTCATCTACGAACTGCACGTACGCGGCTTCACCATGACCCACCCCGGCGTCCCCGAGGAGCTGCGCGGCACGTACGCCGGTCTCGCGCACCCCGCCGCGATCGAGCACCTGGTGAAGCTGGGCGTGACGGCGGTGGAACTGCTGCCCGTCCACCAGTTCGCCCACGAGGACCATCTGCTGCGCAGGGGCATGCGCAACTACTGGGGCTACAACTCGGTCGGCTACTTCGCCCCGCACGCGGCGTACTCCTCCTCGGGCACGGCCGGGCAGCAGGTCGGGGAGTTCCGGCGGATGGTGCGGGCGCTGCACGCCGCCGGCATCGAGGTCGTCCTCGACGTGGTCTACAACCACACGGCCGAGGCCGACGAGCGCGGTCCGAGCCTGTCGCTGCGCGGCATCGACAACCGGGGCTACTACCGCCTGCAGAGCGACGCGCGGCGCTACGCGGACTACACGGGCTGCGGGAACACGCTGCACGTGGTCCAGCCGCACGTGCTGCGGCTGATCACCGACTCGCTGCGGTACTGGGTGACGGAGATGGGGGTGGACGGCTTCCGTTTCGATCTGGCGGCGGCCCTCGCCCGCTCCATGCACGACGTCGACATGCTCTCCCCGTTCCTCGCCGTCATCGCCCAGGACCCGGTGCTGCGGCGGGTGAAGCTGATCGCCGAGCCGTGGGACGTGGGCTCGGGCGGCTACCAGGTGGGCGCCTTCCCGCCCCTGTGGACGGAGTGGAACGACCGCTACCGGGGCGCGGTCCGGGACTTCTGGCGGGGCGCGCTGCCGGACGTACGGGATCTCGGCTACCGGCTGTCGGGGTCGAGCGACCTGTACGCCTGGGGCGGCCGCCGGCCCTACGCCTCGGTCAACTTCATCACCGCGCACGACGGTTTCACGCTCCGCGACCTGGTGTCGTACGAGCGCAAGCACAACGAGGCGAACGGGGAGGGGAACCGGGACGGCTCGGACGACAACCGGTCCTGGAACTGCGGAGCCGAGGGCGAGACGGACGACGAGGGCGTACGGGCCCTGCGGCGACGGCAGCTGCGGAACCTGCTGACGACGCTGCTGCTGTCCACGGGCGTGCCGATGCTGGTCGCCGGCGACGAGCTGGGCCGCACGCAGGGGGGCAACAACAACGCCTACTGCCAGGACAACGAGATCAGCTGGATCGACTGGAGCCTGCTGGAGGACCCCGCCTGGAAGGCCCTCTTCGACCTCACCTCCCGCCTGATCGCGCTGCGCCAGGCGCATCCGGTGCTGCGCCGCCGGGCGTTCTTCTCCGGCCGGGCCCACTCGGCGGACGGACTGCGGGACCTGGCCTGGTTCACGGCACGCGGCGACGAGATGACCGAACGGGACTGGTACGCGCCGGCCGCGACCCTCGGCATGTATCTCTCCGGCCGCGACATCCCCGGCCGCGACGCCCGGGGCACCCCGATCCTCGACGACAGCTTCCTCATCGTCCTGCACGCCGGCGACCGGCCGGCCGGCTTCGTCCTGCCGGGCGCACCGTGGGCGCGGCGGTACGAGGTGGTGGTCGACACCTCGCGGGAGGAACAGGGGGAGCCGGTGGGGGAGGTGCACGAGGCGGGGGCGGAGGTGGCCGTCCCGGGGCGGTGCGTGCTGCTGCTGCGGGTGCTGGGGTGAGCGGTCCGGTGCCCGGCGTCAGCCGAGGATGCCCCGTTCGTAGGCCGTGGCCACCGCGGCGGCCCGGTCCTTGACCCCCAGCTTGGCGTAGAGATGGGTGAGATGGGTCTTGACGGTCGCCTCGCTGATGAAGAGTTCACGGGCGATCTCACGGTTGGCGGTGCCCCTGGCCACCAGGGCCAGCACCTCGCGCTCGCGGGCGCTGAGGGGTTCGCTGCCGGGGGTGCGCGGGCTGCGGACGGCCGTCACCAGCCGGGAGGCGACGGCCGGGGAGAGCACGGTGCGGCCCTCGGCCGCGGCGCGGACCGCGGTGAACAGCTCCTCGCGCGGGGCGTCCTTCAGCAGATAGCCCGTCGCGCCCGCCTCGATGGCCGGGAGGGTGTCGGAGTCCGTGTCGTAGGTGGTGAGGACGAGGACCTTCGCACGGGCGGCGCGGCGGGTCAGTTCGCGGATGGCTTCCACTCCCCCGCCACCCGGCATCCGCAGGTCCATCAGGACGACGTCCGGGTCCAGGGCCGCGGTCAGCTCGACCGCCTCCGTCCCGTTCGCCGCCTCGCCGAGGACGCGGAAGCCGGGCGCGGACTCGAACATGCCGCGCAGACCGTCCCGTACGACGGGATGGTCGTCGACGACCAGCACGGAGATGGGCTGCTGCGGATGCGGATGCGGATGCGGGTGAGCCTCGTCAGTCATGGCGGACCAACGGTACGCGAGCCGACAGGGCGGTGCCGTGGTCCGGTTCGGACTCGACGGTGAGGGTGCCGGCGATGCGTTCGGCGCGGACCCGCATGCCGTCCAGCCCGAAGCCGCCGGCGCGGGTGCGGGCGGGGACGGCGAGCGGGTCGAAGCCGCGGCCGTCGTCGCGGATGTCGAGGATGACCTCCTCACCGAGGAAGGTGAGGGTGACGCCGACGCGGCGGGCGCGGGCGTGCCGGGCCGTGTTCGACAGGGCTTCCTGGGCGATGCGCAGGAGGGTCGCCGAGACCTCCTCGTGGAGGGGTTCGACCCGCCCGGTGGCCGTGAAATCGGCGCGGGTGCCCGTCCGTTCGGCCCACTCCGCGACCGTCTTCTTCAGCGCCTCGGGCAGGCCGTCGTGCTCCAGGGCGACCGGGGCGAGGTTGTGCACGGAGCGGCGGGCCTCGCCGAGGCTGTGCCGGGCCAGGTCGCCGGCGCGGGCGAGATGGGCGCGGGCGGTCTCCGGGTCGGGGGCGTTCGCGACGACCTGGAGCTGGGCGATGATGCCGGTCAGGCCCTGGGCGATGGTGTCGTGGATCTCGGCGGCCAGCCGCCGGCGCTCGTCGGCGACCCCGGCCTCCCGTGCCTGGACGAGGAGTTGGGCGTGCAGGGCGGCGTTCTCGTCGAGGGCCTGCTGCAGGGCGGTGTTGGTGCGTTCGAGTTCGGCGATGGTCGCGGTGCGCTCGCGGGCCCGCTGTTCCTCCTGCTCGGTGAGATGGGCGACCACCATCTGCAGGCCGTAGTTGGCGGCCAGCAGGGCGGCGAAGACGATCCAGTGGCCCACGCCCCTCGGTGGCAGCCCGCTGGACTGCGCGCCCGCCACGGTGACCGCGCTGGCGAACAGCCCGAGCCGTCGCCATCGGCCCGGGATCAGCTCGTCGGCGTCCATGTAGCCGGTGGCGGCGAAGAACGCGAAGAACGGGTTGATCCAGGTCAGGGCGAAGGCGAAGGCCCAGCGGACGACGTAGTACCCCGTCCCGGCCCAGGACGGGGTCCGGCAGTGGCGGTCGGTCCGGCGGGGGCGGGTGATGTGCCACCACACCTGCAGCAGGACGGCGGCGGCGATCAGGGCCCCGGTGGCGTACCACTCGGCGGCATCGACCATCAACTCGCTGGTGGCGAGGGCGAGGACGGTGCTGACGCCGAGCAGTCCGTAAGGTCCCCAGGTGTGGAACTGGTCCCATCGCCGTTCGATCAGCTGGTCCTCGGCGGTCATCTCCCCAGTCTGCACGGCTGCGCGCCTACTCCCACCGGAACCAGTGCGAGGCGGCGAAGGTGAGCAGCGTCGTCCAGAGGGCGAGGACGCCGAGGTGGTCCCAGCCGGGCCAGTGGCCCGCCGCCGCCTCGTTCAGGGCCTGTGCGGCGGCGCCGAACGGGGTGTAGCCGACGCACCGGGCCAGGACGTCGGGCATGGTCTGCACCGGCATCCACACGCCCGCGCAGAACATCGCCGGGAAGAACACGGCGGAGCCGATCGCCGCCGAGATCTTCGCGGTGCGGGACAGTGCGGAGATCACGGCGCCCAGCGCGAGGGCCGCGAGGACGGCGAGGAGCAGGGCGAGCGCGTAGCCGAAGGGCTGCTCGGGCAGCCGCACGTCGAAGGCGAGCCGGCCCACCGCGAGGACGAGCAGCGCCGAGAGCAGGGCTCCGCCCCCGTAGAGGAACATCTGGGCGGACAGCAGGGCGGCGGGCCGGACCGGGGTCGTGGACATCCGGCGCAGCACACCGCGTTCGCGGTAGCCGGTGAGGGTCTGCGGCATGGCCTGCAGCCCGCCGACGATCAGGCCGAGCAGTACGGCCACGGGGACGTAGCCGTCGACCGGGCGCAGTCCGCCGAAGTCCGGGTCGGCCTGGCGCAGGGACGGGATCGAGCCGAGGATCACCAGCAGGAGGGTGGGGAATCCCAGCATCCAGAAGAGGCTGCCGGGTTCCCTGCGGATGAGGCGGGTCTCGCTGCGGAGTACGGCGGTGTTGACGAGGGTGGTGCTCATACGGCTGCCTCCTCGGCGCCAGTGCTCGCGCCGGTCTTCGTCAGGTCGAGGAAGGCGTCGTCCAACGTGGCGTCGGCGACCCGGAGCTGGTGGGCGGTGATGTGCGTGCGGGCGAGGAGGGTGAGCACGGCGTTCACGGTCTCGTCGGTGCCGGAGAGGGTGACACGGCCGTCCTTGTGCGCGATCGCCGCGAGCGCCGGGAGCGCGTTCAGGTCACGGTCGTCCAGCGGGGCGGAGGGCGTGAAGCTGATGACGGTGGCGCCCGCCGAGCGCCGGACGAGCCCGGCCGGGGTGTCCAGGGCGGCGATCCGCCCCTGGTCGATCACGGCGATCCGGTCGCACAGCCGCTGTGCCTCCTCCATGAAGTGGGTGACGAGCAGGACCGTCATCCCGCCCGCGCGGATGTCCTCGATCAGCTCCCAGGTGTCCCGGCGGGCGCGCGGGTCCAGGCCGGTGGTCAGCTCGTCCAGGACGACGATCCGGGGATTGCCGATGAGCGCGAGCGCGATGAACAGCCGCTGTTTCTGCCCGCCGGAGAGCTTGGCGAACCGGGTGCCGAGCCGGGCGGTCAGGCCGAGGCGTTCGGCCAGGGGCCGCCAGTCGGCCGGGTCGGGATAGAAGGAGGCGTACAGCTCCAGTGCCTCGCGGACGGTGAGTTTGGCCTGCAGCTCGCTCTCCTGGAGCTGCGCGCCGAGCACCAGGCGGGTGGCCTCGTGCTCGGCGACGGGGTCGAGGCCGGCGATCCGGACCCGGCCCGCGTCGGGCACCCGCAGGCCCTCGACACATTCGACGGTGGTGGTCTTGCCGGCGCCGTTGGGGCCGAGGATCCCGAAGATCTCGCCCTCCGCGACGCTGAAGGAGACCCCGTCGACGACGTTGCGGCCGCCGTAGGCCTTGCGCAGGCCGGTGACCTCGATGACGGATGTGGACGACGTGTGTGGCATGGGTCGAGAATCCCGGCCGCGCACGGGTGCGCGCATCGGCCGTCGCGCTCGAACGGGCATCAACCGATCGGTCGATGGGCCGCTACGACCCCGCTGGTCTCGCCTTTCGCCTCCGGGACCGCGTGGGTCGTAGGACTCACGGCCGAGGGCGGTCCGGCCAAAACTCGGTGGGCGTTGTCAGTGGCGATCCGTAGGCTCGCTGCTGATGGCCACGACACGTGCAACCGCCGAGGAACCCGACCAGTCACTGGAACCCGAGACGGTCCCCGAGCCCGAGGACCTCGACAGGGCGAAGGCGCCCGAGAAGGCCGGGGGCCGGTCCGCCGTACGTACGCTGCTGCGGTTGTGGCCGTACGTGCGGCCGGTGCGGGCGCGGCTGTCCGTGGCCGCGCTCGTCGCGATAGTCGCCTCCTGCGTGGGCCTGGTCATCCCGCTGGTGCTGAAGTGGATGGTCGACGGGCCGGTCGCGGACCGGGACCCGGCGGGTGTGTGGCTCGGGGCGCTGTACCTGCTGCTGCTCGGTCTGACCGAGGCGCTGCTGTTCGGGTTGCGGCGCTGGCTGGTGGCGCGGCCCCTCGCCGGGGTCGAGGCGTCGATGCGCGCGGACCTCTACCGTCATCTGCAGCGCCTGCCGGTCTCCTTCCACGACCGCTGGGCCTCCGGGCAGCTGCTCTCGCGCGGCACGACGGATCTGATGCTGCTGCGGATGTTCCTCGCCTTCCCCCTGACGTTCCTGCTGGTCAACGCGGTGACCATTGTGGTCGGCGTGATCATCATGCTGGTGCAGGACTGGACGCTCGGGCTGGTCATCCTGGGTCCGGCGATTCCCGTGATGGTCACCTGCGTGATCTTCGAGCGGAAGTACGCCGAGGTCGCGCGTCTGGCCCAGGACCAGGTGGGCGACCTCACCACGGTCGTCGAGGAGAGCGTCCTCGGGATCCGCATCGTCAAGGGGTTCGGGCGCCACCGCAGCCAGGCCCGCGCCTTCCGGGAGCTGTCCCGGACCCTGCGCGGCACCGAACTGCGCAAGGCCCGTCTGCTGTCGGTGATCTGGGGCGTCATCATCACGCTTCCCGAGCTGGCGATCGGGGCGGCCCTCGTCCTCGGTGTCGTCCAGGTCGCGGACGGCGTCCTGTCGGCGGGCACGCTGGTGGCGTTCCTGTCCACGGCCCTCGCGCTGCGCTGGCCCGTCGACTCGATCGGCTTCCTGCTGGCGATGAGCCAGGAGGCGGCGACGGCGACGGAGCGGTATTTCGAGGTGATGGACGAGAAGCCGGAGTCGTCGGCAGAGCCCGCGCCCCCGGCTACCACGGCCACCGACATCGCTGTCATGGCGGGCGCGGCTGCGGGTGTCGGGGCGGCCGACGTCGCGAGGCCGACTGCCGCTTCCGGCACAGGCACCGGCACCACGGCGGGCGCCCCCGCCCCGGCGGACGCCGCTGCCACCGTCGGCGCGGCGGCCGCCTCGGCCGCCCCTGCCTCCGTCCCCGACCCCGCTTCCGGTGGCCGGCGGTCCGCACGGTCCGACGGGCGGGTCCGTTCGTCGACTTCGGTGGACGGGTCCGCCGGGGCCCGGGACGGCGGGCTGCGGTTCCACCACGTCACCTTCCGGTACCCCGACGCCGGCCCCGGCACCACCCCGACCCTCGACCGCGTCGACCTCCACATCCGCCCCGGCGAGTCGATGGCCCTGGTCGGCGCCACCGGCTCCGGCAAGACCACCCTGACCGCGCTCGTCCCCCGCCTCCACGAGGTCACCTCCGGCCGCATCACGCTGGACGGCGAGGACATCACCGCGATGTCCCGCGAGGAACTGCGCGCGAAGGTCGCCGTCGCCTTCGAGGAGCCCACCCTGTTCTCGGCGACCGTCGGTGAGAACGTCCTGATGGGCGCCCACCCGGACGCGGGCGAGACCGAGCTGGACCGCGCCCTGGCCATCGCCCAGGCGGAGTTCGCGCACGCCCTCCCCCAGGGCACCGCCACCCAGGTCGGCGAGCAGGGCCTGAGCCTCTCCGGCGGCCAGCGGCAGCGCCTCGCGCTGGCGCGGGCCGTGGTCGGCCGCCCCCGCTTCCTGGTGTTGGACGACCCCCTCTCGGCGCTCGACGTGCACACGGAGGCCGCGGTGGAGGCCGCACTGCGCCGCGTGCTCGCGGAGACGACCGCCCTGATCGTGGCGCACCGCCCGTCGACGGTGCTGCTCGCCGACCGTGTGGCCCTGCTCTCCGGCGGCCGGATCACCGCGGTGGGCACGCACCAGGAACTGCTGCGTACGAACGCCGAGTACGCCCATCTGATGTCCGGGACCGAGGAGGACGAGCGATGACGGCGCCCACGACCACCGCGCCGGACAGGGAACCGGACGACGAGCCGCAGGGCACGGCCGTCGGAGGCGGCGGCCCGGAGAGGCCGGCCGGCGGCGACCCCTCCGCTGCCCCTCGCGAGGCGTCCGCCGACGACCCGTTCGACCACGACGACCTGCCCACTCCCCCGGGCGCCACCCGCACGCTGCTGCGCTCCCTCCTCGCGCCGATGCGCACCCGCGTGATCGTCGCGAGCGTGCTGCTCCTGCTCCAGCAGGCGGCGGTGCAGGCGGGCCCGCTGCTGGTGGCGTACGCCATCGACAGTGCCGTGCCGGCGCTCCGGGACGGCCGGCAGGGGCCGTTGGTCGCGGTGGCGGCCGGGTACCTGGCGTGCGCGCTGGCGGCCGGCGGGCTGCAGTTCGCGTTCATCGGGGCGTCCGCGCGGGTCAACCAGAACGTGCTGCTGGATCTGCGCGGCCGGATCTTCCGGCACGCGCAGGCCCTGAGCATCGACTTCCACGAGCGGTACACCTCGGGCCGGCTCATCTCCCGCTCCACCACGGACGTCGAGTCGCTGCGCGAACTCCTCGACGAGGGGCTGCAGGAACTCATCGGCGTGATCCTCGCCTCCGTCTACATCTCGGCCATGCTGCTCTGGCTCGACCTCGGGCTGGGCGTGGCCGCGCTGGCGTCGTTCGTGCCGCTGTACGGGTTCGTGCGCTCCTACCGGCGGCGCGCCGCAGGCGTCTACACGGCCCGGTCCACCGCGATCGCCGCGGTGATCGTGAAGTTCGCCGAGACGATGAACGGCATCCGGCCGGTACGGGCGTTCCGCCGCGAGGCCGCGAACGACGCGGAGTTCGCGGCCCTGAACCGGCTCCACGAGCGCAGGAACGGCGACGCGATCCTGGAGATGGCCCGCTATGTGGTGTGCTCCCGTGTCGTCGCCAACGTGACGGTCGCGGCGATCGTGCTGTGGGGCGCGTACCGGGTGGCCTCGCAGACGCTGGCGCTGGGTGTGCTGGCGGCCGCCGTGCTGTATCTGCGGCGGCTGTACGACCCGATCGACCGGCTCGGCATGTTCCTCAACTCGTACCAGTCGGCGGCGGCCTCGCTGGAGAAGATCGCCGGTCTGCTGGCCCAGACCCCGTCGGTGCCCGAGCCCGCCGCGCCGAAGGAGCTGCCGGCGGCGTCCCGTGACATGCCGGGCCGCGAGGTCGTCTTCGACGACGTGCGGTTCGCCTACCGCACCGGCGGCGAGATCCTGCCCCGCTTCGGCCTCACCCTCGCGGCGGGCAGCACGGTGGCGGTCGTCGGGTCCACCGGCGCCGGCAAGTCGACCCTGGCCAAGCTGGTGGCCCGCTTCTACGACCCCTCGTCCGGGCGGGTGCTCCTCGACGGCGTCGACCTGCGCGACCTCCCGGTGCCCGAACTGCGGCGCGGGGTGATCATGGTGACGCAGGAGTCGTTCCTGTTCTCCGGCACGGTCGCCGAGAACATCGCCATCGGCCGCCCCGACGCCGGCCGCGAGGAGATCGAGCATGCCGCGAAGGCCATCGGCGCCCATGACTTCATCGCCGCCCTGCCCGACGGCTACGACACCGACGTACGCAAGCGCGGTGGCCGTATCTCCGCCGGACAGCGCCAGCTCGTGGCGTTCGCGCGGGCGTTGCTGGCCGACCCGGCCGTCCTCATCCTGGACGAGGCGACCAGCTCGCTCGACGTGCCGGGCGAACGCGCGGTCCAGCGCGCCATGTCCACGGTCCTGCGCGGCCGTACGGCCGTGGTGATCGCCCACCGGCTGTCCACGGTCGAGATCGCCGACCGCGTCCTGGTGATGGAACACGGCAGGATCGTGGAGGACGGCACGCCGGCGGAGCTGATCGCCGGCACCGGCAGGTTCGCGGACCTGCACCGGGCCTGGCGGGACAGCCTGGCGTAGCGGCGTCCGAGAAACCCACCCAGCCGAACAGAGCGACACGAATCGGGGGCCGATGATCGACGCGTACGAGGACCCCGGCACGCCCGACCGCCGGGGCGGTGCCCGGTATCTGTGGTGGCTGGTCAAGCGGCAGGCGGGCCGTTCCGCGCTCGGCTCGCTGATCTCCTGTGTGTGGATGGTGCTGCTGGCGGCCACCCCCTACCTGCTCTCCCGCGCGATCGACGAGGGGCTGGAACCCGGTGACCGGTCGGCGCTGGCCGGCTGGACGGCCGCGCTGTTCGGGGTGGGCGCCTTCAACGCCTGGCTGAGCATCATGCGCCACCGCACGATGACCCGGGTCCGGATGGACGCCAACTTCCGCACGGTGAAGGTGGTGATGGCGCACGCGGTCCGGCTGGGGGCGGCGCTGCCGCGCCGGGTCGGCGCCGGGGAGGTCGTCACGATCGGCGTGGGCGACGTCCAGACGATCTCCGCCTCGCTGACGGTCATCGGGCCGGGGGCCGGTGCGCTCGCCGCGTACCTGGTGGTCGCGGGGCTGCTGGTGTCGGTGTCCCTGCCCGTCGCCGGGGTGGTGCTGCTGGGGATGCCGCTGATCGCCGTGATCGTGGGTCCGCTGATGCGGCGGCTGCAGGGCACGGAGTCGGAGTACCGGGAGCGGCAGGGCGTGCTGACCGCGCGGATCGCGGATCTCGCGGGCGGTCTGCGGGTGCTCAACGGGCTCGGTGGCAAGGGGCTGGTCGCCGACGCGTTCCACCGGGACTCGCAGCGGCTGCGGGCGCAGGGCTACCGGGTGGGCGCGGTGACCAGCTGGATGCAGGCGGTCGGGGTGGGGCTGCCGACGGTCTTCCTGGCGGTGGTCACCTGGCTCGCGGCCCGGCTCGCCGCCCAGGGGGCCATCACGGTGGGCGAGCTGGTGGCGGTGTACGGGTACGTCACCGTGCTGGTGCGGCCGGTGTCGTACTTCGTCGACTGGGGGTACGAGGTCAGCCGCGGGGTGGTGGCCGCGCGGCGCGTCATCCGGTTCCTGTCTCTGGAGCCGCTGCCGGACCACGGCACCACGGACGCGCCCGCCGAGCCCTCGGCGCTGCACGACCCCGTGTCGGGGGTACGGGTGCCGCCGGGGCGCCTGGTCGCGCTGGCCGCCGACCGGCCGGCCGACGCGGCGGCGGTGGTGGACCGGCTCGGCCGGTACGCGCCGACAGCGGTGACCTGGGGCGGAACCCCGCTGGACGCGATCCCGCTGGCGCAGGTCCGCGCGCGGATCCTGGTCGCCGACCACGAGGCCGACCTGTTCGCGGGCCGGCTGCGGGACCTGCTCGGCGGGCACGGCGACGTCGACGACGCCACGGCCGCGCGGGCGTTGCACGCGGCCGTGGCCGAGGACATCGTCCAGGGCCTGGCGGACGGTCTGGACGCGGCGGTCGACGCGCGGGGCGGCAACCTCTCGGGCGGTCAGCGCCAACGGGTACGGCTGGCGCGGGCGCTGGTGGCCGATCCCGAGATCCTGCTCGCCGTCGAGCCGACGTCGGCGCTCGACGCGCACACCGAGGCGCGGGTCGCGCAGCGGCTGCGGACCGCCCGGGCGGGCCGTACGACCCTGGTCACCAGCACCTCGCCCCTGGTCCTCGACCACGCGGACACCGTCCTGCACCTGGTCGACGGCAAGGTCGCCGCCCGCGGCACCCACCGTGAACTCCTGGACGCCGAGCCGGGATACCGGGCGCTGGTGGCGCGGGACGCGGGGGAAGAGGGAGACGCCGACGAGAGCGCGGTCGAGGAGGCCCTGCGGTGACCACGGAACTCACACCCCCTGCCGCGGGCCGGCTGCCCGTCGCCGACCGGGCCGCCGTACGGCGGGCCACCGTACGGCTGGTGCGGGCCGACGGGCGGGCGTTCCTGGCCGTGCTGGGGCTGAACGGGGCCGCGGCCGCGCTGGGGCTGGCCGGGCCGTGGCTGCTGGGCCGCATCATCGACGAGGTGCGCGGCGGGGGCGGTGTCGCGGTCGTGGACCGGCTGGCGGCGGCGATCCTGCTGTGCGCGGGGGCGCAGTTGCTGCTGGCGCGCTGGGCCCGTTACGTGGGGCACCGGTTCGGGGAGCGGACGCTGGCGCGGGTGCGGGAGGAGTTCGTGGACCGGACGCTGGCGCTGCCGGCGTCGGTGGTGGAGCGGGCGGGGACCGGTGATCTGACGGCGCGCGGCACGGCGGACGTGGACGCGGTCGGCAGGACGCTGCGGGACGTGGGGCCCGAGCTGCTGATCAGCTCGGTGCAGGCGGTGTTCCTGATCGGCGCGGTGTTCGCGCTGGACCCGCTGCTCGGGCTGTGCGCGCTGTCCGGTCTCAGCGGTATCGCGGTGGTGCTGCGCTGGTATCTGCGCCGGGCACGCGCCGGGTATCTCGCGGAGGGCGCGGCCGGTTCGGAGATCGCGGAGATCGTCGCGGCGACCGCGTCGGGGGCTCGTACGGTGGAGGCGCTGCGGCTGGAGCGCCGCCGGATCACCGCGAGCCGGGACGCGCTGGAGGTCTCGCGGCGGCGCCGGTTCCACACCCTCTTCCTGCGCACGGTGTTCTTCCCGGGTGTGGAGGTCTCGTACTTCGTGCCGCAGGTGCTGGTCCTCCTGCTCGGCGGGGCGCTGCTGGCGCGAGGTTCGGTCAGCCTGGGGGCGGTGGTGTCGGCGGCCCTGTATCTGCAGCAGCTGGCCGGTCCGCTCGACGAGATCCTGATGCGGGTGGAGCTGCTGCAGAGCAGCGGGGCCTCGTTCGCCCGGGTGGAGGGGCTGGCCGGTGCCCCGCGCGCCGGGTCCGCCGGGACCCCGGAGCCGGCGGACGACCGTATCGACGTGACGGGGGTGCGCTACGCGTACGACCGGGGCGGTGAGGTGCTGCGGGGCGTGGATCTGACGGTCCGTCCCGGCGAACGGCTCGCGGTGGTCGGCCCGTCGGGCGCCGGGAAGACGACCCTGAGCCGCCTCCTGGCCGGTATCGACGCGCCCACGGAGGGCTCGGTGACGGTCGGCGGGGTTCCCGTCGTGGACCTCGGCCCCGAACGCCTGCGCCGCCAGGTCGTGCTGGTCACCCAGGAGCACCACGTCTTCCTGGGCACGGTCCGCGACAACCTGCTGATCGCCGAACCGGCGGCCACGGACGCGCAGGTGTGGGCGGCGTTGTCGGCCGTGGGCGCGGACGCCTGGGTGCGCGACCTTCCCGACGGCCTCGACACCCGCCTCGGCGAGGGCGGCCGCCGCACGGACGCCCCCCAGGCCCAGCAGCTGGCGCTCGCCCGGGTGGTCCTCGCCGACCCGCACACCCTCATCCTCGACGAGGCCACCGCCCTGCTGGACCCCACCACCGCCCGCCACACCGAACGCGCCCTCGCCGCCGTCCTGCACGGCCGCACGGTCATCGCCATCGCCCACCGCCTCCACACCGCGCACGACGCGGACCGTGTGGCCGTCATGGAGAACGGTCTGCTCACCGAACTCGGCACGCACGAGGAGCTGGTGGCGGCCCAGGGCGCGTACGCGGCGCTGTGGCGGCGGTGGCACGGGGAGGGGGAGTCCTGAGGGGCCGCGGGCCCCGCGGCAGCATGCCGAACATCCCTACGCGGAGGGCCGGGTCGGGCATCCGGAGAACGCGGTGTGGTTCTGCGCCGCACACGCGCCCCTCGCCGAGCGGCTGAAAGAGTGCACGGCCGCGGAGGCGCCGGAGCACCTCGCACGACACACGGCGAACAGTCCGTATAGCGAACATGACCAACCGGGCAACGGACGATTTCCGGCCAACTTCTTGACGCGCTCCTGACAGGAGCCTCGGTCTCCTGCCACTCTGCCCACAACCGCGACACAGCAACCTCACAGCGGGGCCGGCCGTGCCGCGGGAGCACCCCCCACACATGTGGTTTAAGCGTTCACCAGTTCTCACCTTGTTCTGCCCGGGCGGCCACCAGCCGTCCGGTCTCCCCTGGCCGCGCCGGCCGCGGCCATGCAGAAGGAGTCAGTGTTGAGACGCCAGTCCCACAGACGCACCTCCCACACCGGTAACACTTTCGGCCACAGCGCCCGTCGGCGCGCGGCCGCCGGCGCGCTCGTCGCCGTCACCGCCCTGCTGGCCGCGGCCGTCCAGTCGGGCGCCGCGTCCGCCGCCCCGGAGAAGGCACCGTCGGCGTCGGGCAAGGCCAACCCGGGCGCGGTCTCGATGAAGCTCACCCCCGCCCAGCGGGCCGAGCTGATACGCGAGGCCAACGCCACGAAGGCGGAGACGGCCGGGAAGCTGGACCTCGGCTCGAAGGAGAAGCTCGTCGTCCGTGACGTGGTCAAGGACCGCGACGGCACCGTGCACACGCGGTACGAGCGGACCTACGACGGCCTCCCGATCCTCGGCGGCGACCTCGTCGTCAAGACCTCGAAGGCGGGCGCCACCAAGAGCGTCGTCAGGGCCACCAAGGCGAAGATCGCGGTGCCGTCGCTGACGCCCACCGTGACCAAGGCCAGGGCCGAGAAGCAGGCACTCGGTGCCGCGAAGGCGGAGAAGGCCAAGAGCCCCAAGGTCAACAGCGCGCGCAAGGTCGTCTGGGCCGCGAGCGGCAAGCCCGTCCTCGCCTACGAGACGGTCGTCGGCGGCTTCCAGCACGACGGCACCCCGCAGGAGCTGCACGTCGTCACGGACGCCACCAGCGGGGCGAAGCTGTACGAGTGGGAGGCGGTCGAGACCGGCACCGGCAACACGGTGTACAGCGGCTCGGTCGACCTCACGACCACGCAGTCCGGTTCGACGTTCAACCTGACCGACGGCGCGCGCGGCGGCCACAAGACGTACAACCTCAACCGCGGCACCTCCGGCACCGGGACCCTGTTCTCCGGCCCCGACGACGTCTGGGGCAACGGCTCTGCGTCGAACCTGGAGTCGGCCGGCGCCGACGCGCACTACGGCGCGGCACTGACCTGGGACTACTACAAGAACGTGCACGGCCGCAACGGCATCCGCGGCAACGGCGTCGGCGCCTACTCGCGCGTGCACTACGGCAACAACTACGTCAACGCGTTCTGGCAGGACGCCTGCTTCTGCATGACGTACGGCGACGGCTCGGGCAACGCCAACCCGCTGACGTCGATCGACGTGGCCGCGCACGAGATGACCCACGGCCTCACGTCCAACACGGCCGGGCTGAACTACTCGGGCGAGTCCGGCGGCCTGAACGAGGCCACCTCGGACATCTTCGGCTCCACGGTCGAGTTCTACGCGGCGAACTCCTCCGACGTCGGTGACTACCTCATCGGCGAGGAGATCAACATCAACGGCAACGGCACGCCGTTGCGCTACATGGACAAGCCCAGCAAGGACGGCTCGTCCAAGGACGCCTGGTACTCGGGCATCGGCAACATCGACGTGCACTACTCCTCGGGCCCCGCGAACCACTTCTTCTACCTCCTCTCCGAGGGCAGCGGCACCAAGACCATCAACGGCGTGAACTACGACTCGCCCACCTCGGACGGCCTCCCGGTGACGGGCATCGGCCGCGCCAAGGCGGAGCAGATCTGGTTCAAGGCGCTGACCACGAAGTTCACGTCGACGACCAACTACGCGGCGGCCCGCACCGGCACGCTCGCGGTCGCCGGTGAGCTGTACGGCACCACGTCCGCCGAGTACACGGCGGTGCAGAACGCGTGGGCCGGCATCAACGTGGGCTCGCGTCCCGGCGGCGGCGGGGGCGGCGGTACGTCGTTCGAGAACGCGGCCGACGTATCGATTCCGGACAACGGCGCGGCGGTCACCTCGCCGATCACCGTCTCCGGCCGGACCGGCAACGCGCCCTCGAACCTCGCGGTCGCCGTGGACATCGTCCACACCTACATCGGTGACCTCCAGGTCCAGCTGGTCGCCCCCGACGGCACGGCCTACACGCTGAAGGCGTACGGCACCGGCGGCAGCGCGGACAACATCAACACCACGTACACCGTGAACGCGTCGTCCGAAGTCGCCAACGGTGTGTGGCAGTTGCGGGTCCAGGACAACGCGGCCCGCGACACCGGCTACATCAACAGCTGGAAGCTGACGTTCCCGTAGGACGCGGCAGGGCTCCTCGTCCACGGGGGCCGTCGCGAGCGTGAGTCGACAGGGCGCCGCCCCGGGGGATCCAACTCCCCGGGGCGACGCCTTTTTTGCCGTTCCCCGGGGGCCGCTTTGCCGCGCCTTGATGGCGCCTTTGCCGTGGTCGGAGCCGTTTTACATGGCCGCAACATTTCCGGACCGTTGATTTTCGGCCAACATCACCTTGCCCTCCTGACATGTACGCGCCGTGCTGGCACGCTTCACCCACCCGCCGCACTCGTAACTTCAGTTCGCCGGACGACAGCCCCATGCCGTCCGGCCTCCCCCACCAAGGAGCATGAGTGACTCCGTTCTACGCGCGTCGCCGTCGCACCACGCTGGCCATCGCCACCGCCGTCGCCGCAGGTGCGCTGCTGACCACCGGCCTGACCACGGGCGCCACCGCCCAGCCCGCGCCCGTCGCGGACAAGGCCAAGCCCGCCGGTGCCCCGGTCGCGCTCACCCCCGCCGCGCGCACCGCCCTGATCAAGAAGGCGGACGCGGCCACGACCGAGACCGCCGAGGAGATAGGTCTCGGCGCCAAGGAGGAACTGGTCGTCCGCGACGTCATCAAGGACGCCGACGGCACGGTCCACACGCGCTACGAGCGCACCTTCGGCGGCCTCCCGGTCCTCGGCGGCGACCTGGTCGTCCACGAGTCCAAGGCCGGCGCCGTCAAGAGCGTCACCAGAGCGACCAAGGCCGCCGTCAAGGTCGCCGACCTCACCGCGGACGTCACCAAGGCCACCGCCGAGAAGCAGGCGCTGAAGGCCGCCAAGGCCGAGGGCTCCGCCGAGACCGAGGCCGACAAGGCCCCGCGCAAGGTCGTCTGGGCGGCGAGCGGCAAGCCCGCGCTCGCCTACGAGACGGTCGTCGGCGGCTTCCAGCACGACGGCACCCCGCAGCAGCTCCACGTGATCACCGACGCGGAGACCGGCAAGAAGCTGTACGAGTGGGAGGCTGTCCAGACCGGCTCCGGCAAGAGCAAGTACAACGGCTCGGTCACCCTCGGCACGACCCTGTCGGGCTCCACGTACAACCTGACGGACGCCGGCCGCGGCGGCCACAAGACGTACAACAAGGCCCGTTCCACCTCGTCGTCGACCGGCACGCTCTTCACCGACGCCGACGACGTCTGGGGCACCGGCAGCATCTCCAGCTCCTCGACCGACCAGAACGCCGCCGTGGACGCCCACTACGGCGCCCAGGTCACCTGGGACTTCTACAAGAACGTCCTCGGCCGCAACGGCATCAAGAACAACGGCGTCGCCGCGTACTCCCGTGTCCACTACGGCAACGCGTACGTCAACGCCTTCTGGGACGACAGCTGCTTCTGCATGACGTACGGCGACGGCACGAGCAACACCAAGCCGCTCACCTCGCTGGACGTGGCCGGACACGAGATGAGCCACGGCCTGACCGCCAACACCGCCCGCCTGAACTACTCGGGCGAGTCCGGCGGCCTGAACGAGGCCACCTCCGACATCTTCGGCACGGCGGTCGAGTTCTACGCGGCCAACGCCAGCGACCCCGGTGACTACCTCATCGGCGAGAAGATCGACATCAACGGCAACGGCACCCCGCTGCGCTACATGGACCAGCCCAGCAAGGACGGCTCGTCGGCCAACTACTGGTCCTCGTCCCTCGGCGGCCTGGACGTCCACTACTCGTCGGGCCCGGCGAACCACTTCTTCTACCTGCTGAGCGAGGGCAGCGGCGCCAAGACCATCAACGGCGTCTCGTACAACTCGCCCACCTCCAACGGTGCCACGATCGCCGGCATCGGCCGCGCCAAGGCCATCCAGATCTGGTACAAGGCGCTGAGCACGTACATGACCTCGACGACCAACTACAAGGGCGCCCGCACGGCGACCCTGAACGCGGCCTCCTCCCTGTACGGCGCCTCCAGCGCCGAGTACGCGGCGGTGAACGCGGCGTGGGCGGCGGTCAACGTCAACGCCTGACCTGACGTGGTGGTGCAGGTATAGGTGACTGGGGCGGTACCCGGCGAGAAGGCGACGCCGGGTGCCGCCCTAGGCTTTGCGCCATGCCCGCATCACACGGCCCGCTCCCCGAGGGCCCCTTCACCTACGAAGCGGTCGGCGCGACCCGCGAGGGTCACTGCCCGCCCGACTTCAACCGCCTCCACGTCCGCTCCCGCATAGGCGAGGGCACGGACGTGTTCGAGCGGGCCGCGCACGCCGTACGCACCTGGGAGATGCACCGCGCGCTGGGCGTCGGCATCCACACCTCCGCCCCCGAGGCGGCCCCCGGCGTCGACGTGACGGTCACCCTCGGCGGCGTGATCAAGGCCCCCTGCCGCGTCGTCTACACACTGGACGAGCCACGCCGCAAGGGCTGGGCGTACGGCACCCTCCCTGGCCACCCGGAGTGCGGCGAGGAGTCCTTCGTGGTCGACCGCACGGGAGACGGCACGGTCTGGCTCACGGTCACCGCCTTCAGCCGGGCCGCGAAGTGGTACGCCCGCGCGGGCGGAGCGGCGACGCGCGGCTTGCAGCAGGCGTACGCGCGACGGTGCGGGGTGGTGCTGCGGCGGCTGGTGGAGGAGGCGAAGGGCTGACGCGGCGCCCCGCACAGGCGTACCCGTACGGGGCCCGGACGTCGCAGCGGTGCTACCGCAGCAGCACCCCCGCCCCCTCCCCCAGTTCCTCCGAGGGCACCGTCACCAGGCCCAGTTCGGCGGTGGAGGCCGTCAGGCGGTGGGACGGGAGGATGCGGACCGTGTAGCCGAAGGAGCCGGTGCGGTCGAGGGACAGGGGACCCTCGTACACCCAGCGGCCCTCCTCGTCGGGGCCGTTCACCGGCTTCAGCGGGACATACGTGGCGTCCGTGATGCGGTCGTCGGAGTCGACGCGCCCGGAGACCGCCTGGACCTCGACGTCGTCCGGGACCAGTTCGCCGAGGCCCACCCTCACGCGCAGCACCAGCGTCGCGCCCAGCTCGGCCGCCGTGCCGGCGGGCGCCGCCGAGGTCTCCACATGGTCCACGCCCACCCGGTGCCAGGCTCCCCGGACCCGTGCCTTCCACTCGGACAGTTCACGGGCCGCGTCCGGGACCAGCGAGCGGTGGGCGCGGGCGGCCGGGGCGTACAGGCGCTCGACGTACTCGCGGACCATGCGGCCCGCCAGCACCTTCGGGCCCAGGTGGGTCAGGGTCTCGCGGACCATCGCGATCCAGCGGTCGGGCAGACCGCCCTGCCCGCGCTCGTAGAAGCGCGGCGCGACCCGCTGCTCCAGCAGCTCGTACAGGGCCGCCGCCTCCACGTCGTCCCGGCGGTCCTGGTCCTCGTCCGTCGCCGTGCCGTCGGCCGTGGGGATCGCCCAGCCGAAGTCCGGCCGGAACCATTCGTCCCACCAGCCGTCCAGGACGGACAGATTGAGACAGCCGTTCAGCGCGGCCTTCATGCCGGACGTACCGCACGCCTCCAGCGGGCGCAGCGGATTGTTCAGCCAGACGTCGCAGCCGGGGTACAGCTTCTGCGCCATCGCCATGCCGTAGTCGGGCAGGAACACGATCCGGTGGCGGACGCGCGGGTCGTCCGCGAACCGCACCAGTTCCTGGATCAGGCGTTTGCCGCCGTCGTCCGCCGGGTGCGCCTTGCCCGCGATCACGATCTGCACCGGCCGCTCCGGGTGGAGCAGCAGGTCCGTCAGACGGTCCTGGTCGCGCAGCATCAGCGTCAGACGCTTGTAGGAGGGGACGCGGCGGGCGAAACCGATGGTCAGGACGTCCGGGTCCAGGACGCCCTCGATCCAGCCGAGTTCGGCGGTGCCGGCGCCACGCTGACGCCAGGAGGCGTGCAGCCGCTCGCGCACCTCGACGACCAGCTGTTCGCGCAGATCGCGGCGGAGCTCCCAGATGTCCTGGTCGGGGATGTCGCCGACGGCGTCCCAGCGCTCCGAGCCGCCGACGCTCATGGCGTCCTCGGTCCGTTCGGCGCCGATCTGCCGGGCACCGAGACGGAACACCTCCGGGGCCACCCAGGTCGGGGCGTGCACGCCGTTGGTGACGGAGGTGATGGGCACCTCGTCCGGGTCGAAGCCCGGCCACAGCCCGGAGAACATCTGCCGGCTGACCTGTCCGTGCAGCAGGGAGACGCCGTTGGCGCGCTGGGCGAGCCGGAGCCCCATCACCGCCATGTTGAAGACGTTCGGGTCGCCGTCGGGGTACGTCTCCATGCCGAGCCCCAGGATGCGGCCCACGTCGATGCGCGGGAGTTCGGCGTCGGGGCCGAAGTGGCGGGCGACCAGTTCGCGGTCGAAGCGGTCGATTCCGGCGGGGACGGGGGTGTGGGTGGTGAAGACCGTGCCGGCGCGGACCGCCTCCAGCGCGGCGTCGAAGTCCAGCCCCTCGTCGCCGAGTTCGGCGATGCGCTCCAGGCCGAGGAAGCCGGCGTGGCCCTCGTTGGTGTGGAAGACCTCGGGCCCGGCGTGGCCGGTGAGCCGGCAGTACGCGCGTACGGCCCGCACACCTCCTATGCCGAGCAGCATCTCCTGCAGGAGCCGGTGTTCGCTGCCGCCGCCGTACAGCCGGTCGGTCACGCCGCGTTCGCCGAGGTCGTTGTCCTCGACGTCGGAGTCGAGCAGCAGCAGCGGCACCCGGCCCACCTGGGCCTGCCAGATCCGGGCGTGCAGCCGGCGGCCGCCGGGCAGGGCCAGGCCGACCTGGGCGGCCGAGCCGTCGGCCTCCTGGAGCGGCACCAGGGGCAGTTCGTGCGGATCGAGCACCGGATAGTGCTCCTGCTGCCAGCCGTCGCGGGACAGGGACTGCCGGAAGTAGCCGTGCCGGTAGAGCAGTCCGACGCCGATCAGCGGGACGCCGAGGTCGCTGGCGGACTTCAGATGGTCGCCGGCGAGGATGCCGAGGCCGCCGGAGTACTGCGGCAGCGCGGCCGTGATGCCGAACTCGGGCGAGAAGTAGGCGACGGCGGCCGGGAGTTCGGAGGTCTGTGCCTGGGCCTGGTACCAGCGGTCGCCGCCGACGTAGTCGCGCAGGTCGTCGGCGGCGGCGGTCAGCCGGCGCAGGAAGCGCCGGTCCTCGCCCAGTTCGGCGAGGCGCCGGGTGGGGACGGAACCGAGGAGGCGCACGGGGTCGCCGCCGGACGAGGCCCAGCGCTCGGGGTCGACCGACTGGAAGAGGTCACGGGTCTCCGCGTGCCAGGACCAGCGCAGATTGCGCGCCAGTTCGCTGAGCGGATGCAGGGCAGGAGGCAGGACGGGTCGGACGGTGAATCTGCGGATGGCCTTCACAGAGGGTTCCACCTTCGCGCCAGGACGTACGGGCCGGGGGGACGCACTCCGCTGTGCGCCGTTCGTCACCCCCGACGGTAGCGGCGCGGGGGCCCGGTAACCACGGGGCGTCCCCCGGTATGCGATTACGGCGCATCCGTACCCCGGCCGCCCCGTCGGGCAGTCCCTTCCCGGGCGTTCAGTCCTGAATTCGCCGCACCGGGCCGCGAGGCGGCGGTAATCGGCCGTACCTGCGCATGTACCCCACAGGGGATATGGCTGATTACCTCCCTCGGTGCGGCCTTGTGGCGTCCCACGCCGCACGAGAGGCTGCCCCCGGGCGTCACCCGGTCCGAGGAGGGGGTTGGCCACACATGCGTCACCCGGGAGAGGCAAGAGCGAGGCGTGTGCGCCGGGCGGGAGGGCTCACGGCGGTCGTGACGGCCGCGGTGCTCGCGGCCGGCACCCTGCCCGCGCGGGCCGCCGCGGAGGGGCTCGTCCACGGAGCGGGCGGTCCCGGCTCCGTCAGCGGCAGTTACCTCGTGACCCTCGACGCGGGAGTCCCGGCCACGTCGGCCGCGGGCAGGGGCATAGCCGCGAGGTACGGGGTGCGCATACGCCACCTGTACCGCGCCGCCCTGAACGGCTACGCCATAACGGCGGACGAGACCCGGGCCAGGCGCCTCGCGGCGGACTCCCGCGTGGCCTCCGTCGTCCAGGACACGAAGGTCGCCTACGACCGCACCCGTGACGGCCGTCGACGGCCCGGCCCGCCCGCGTGGGGCCTGGACCGCCTCGACCAGCCGGACCTTCCGCTCGACAGGAGCTACACCGGGCCGCGGTCGGCGGGCAGGGGCGTCACCGTGTACGTGATCGACACCGGCGTACGGGTGACGCACGAGGAGTTCGGCGGCCGGGCCGTCGACGGCTGGGACTTCGTGCAGAACGACCGGACCGCACAGGACGGCAACGGCCACGGGACCCATGTCGCGGGCATCGTCGCCGGCACCACGCACGGCGTCGCCAAGAAGGCCCGGATCGTCTCCGTCCGTGTGCTCGACGACGCCGGCGCCGGGACGACGTCCCAGGTCATCGCGGGTGTCGACTGGGTCACCCGGCATGCCGGGAAGCCCGCCGTGGCCAACATGAGCCTCGTCGGCCCCGCCAACGCCCAGCTCGACGCGGCCGTACGCGCCTCCATCGCCTCGGGGGTCGCCTACACCGTCGCCGCGGGCAACGACGGGCTGGCGGCGAGCGGTTCCTCGCCCGCCCGCGTCGAGCAGGCGATCACCGTCGGCGCCACCGACAGGAAGGACGTCCGTGCCGGCTTCTCGAACTGGGGCCCGAGCCTGGACCTGTTCGCCCCGGGCGTGTCCGTCACCTCCGCCTCCCACCTCGGTGACACCGGGACGGCCACCCGGTCCGGTACGTCGATGGCCGCACCGCACGCGGCGGGCGCGGCGGCCCTGTATCTGGCCGACCGTCCGAGGGCCTCACCGGCCGACGTGGCCGGGGCCCTGGTTGAGCGAGCGGTTTCGGGCAAGGTGAAGGAGAGGAAGGCGGGCTCCCCGAACAGGCTTCTTCAGGTCGGCCGTTCGTAGGAGTCCGTAACACCGGAGGTGAAGGTCTCTTTACCGAGAGCGACTACAGTGACCGGCCTCGACCCTTTCGGACGAGGCCGGTCTTGTGTGTAGACATACGCGTGAGTAGTTAACAAAGTGCCGGAATGCCCACCCGCACCGTGTGGGAAGGCTTCACCGGTAGTCCCGCTGGCCCCACCTCCCCACACCCTTATCCGCCCACCCACGTTGACGCGGACAGGAGCGGTCATGCCCGCCACGCACCACTCGTCACCACCCCCGACGACCAGTACCACCGACGTGACTCCAGAGAGCGCCCCCGCAAGCCCCGCACGCCCGGCGCACGCGGGCCCGCCCGCGCCGGCCGCGCCGCCCTCGAAGACCCCCGGGACTCCGGGCGCCCCCACCATCGGCCGCATACCGGTCGTCGATGTGCGGCCGACCGTTCACCACGGTCGCCGTCCGGCCAAGGCCGTCGTGGGCGAGGCCTTCGAGATCTCGGCCGTCGTCATCCGGGAGGGCCACGACGCGGTCGCCGCGAACGTGGTGCTCAGGGACCCGGAGGGCCGTCCGGCCGACTGGGCCCCGATGCGTGAACTGGCCCCCGGCACGGACCGCTGGGGCGCCACCGTCTCCGTACCGAGCGAGGGTGTCTGGTCGTACGCGGTGGAGGGCTGGGGCGATCCGGTCACCACGTGGCGGCATCACGCCCGCATCAAGATTCCGGCCGGCATGGACACCGAACTCGTCCTGGAGGAGGGTGCGCGTCTGCACGAGCGCGCCGCCGACGGCGTCCCCGAGGGCCGGAGCGGACGGAGCGTTCTGCTCTCCGCCGTGGACGCGCTGCGGGACACCGCGAGGCCCGTGTCCTCCCGGCTGGCGGCGGCGTTGGCGCCGGAGGTGGACGAGGTCCTGGCCCGTCATCCCCTGCGGGAGCTGGTCACCTCCTCCGAGCCGTTGCCGCTGCTGGTGGAACGCGAACGGGCCCTGTTCGGCTCCTGGTACGAGTTCTTCCCCCGGTCCGAGGGCACCCCCGCCCAGCCCCACGGAACGTTCCGCACGGCCGCCCGCAGGCTGCCGGCCATCGCCGCGATGGGCTTCGACGTCGTCTACCTGCCCCCGATCCACCCGATCGGGACGACCTTCCGCAAGGGCCGCAACAACACCCTCTCCCCCACCCCCGACGACGTCGGCGTCCCCTGGGCCATCGGCTCCCCCGAGGGCGGCCACGACGCGGTCCACCCCGACCTCGGCACCCTGGACGACTTCGACCACTTCATCACCCGGGCCCGCAGCCTCGGCATGGAGATCGCCCTCGACTTCGCCCTGCAGTGCTCCCCCGACCACCCCTGGGTCTCCAAACACCCCGAGTGGTTCCACCACCGCCCCGACGGCACCATCGCCCACGCCGAGAACCCGCCCAAGAAGTACCAGGACATCTACCCCATCGCCTTCGACGCCGACCTGCCCGGCCTCATCACCGAGACCACCCGGATCCTGCGCCACTGGATGGACCACGGCGTACGGATCTTCCGCGTCGACAACCCCCACACCAAACCGGTCGTGTTCTGGGAACAGGTCATCGCCGACATCAACGCCACCGACCCCGACGTCATCTTCCTCGCCGAGGCCTTCACCCGCCCCGCGATGATGCACACCCTGGCCGCCACCGGCTTCCAGCAGTCCTACACCTACTTCACCTGGCGCACCACGAAGCAGGAGCTGACGGAGTACGCCACCGAACTCGCCGGCGAGGCCGCCGCCTACATGCGGCCCAACTTCTTCGTCAACACCCCCGACATCCTCCACGCCTTCCTCCAGGAAGGCGGCCGCCCCGCCTTCGAACTCCGCGCCGTCCTCGCCGCCACCCTCTCCCCCACCTGGGGCATCTACTCCGGCTACGAACTGTGCGAGAACACCCCCCTCAAACCCGGCAGCGAGGAATACCTCGACTCCGAGAAATACCAGCTCCGCCCCCGCAACTGGGACACAGCCGCACGCGACGGACGCACCATCGCCCCACTGATCGGCAAGCTCAACGAGATCAGGCGCCGGAGCCCGGCGCTGCGTCAGCTGCGTGACCTGCACTTCCACCACGCCGACCAGGAAGCGGTGATCGTCTACTCGAAGCGGGCGGGTTCGAACACGGTTCTGGTGGTCGTCAACCTCGACCCCCACCACACCCAGGAGGCCACGGTCTCGTTGGACATGCCGCACCTCGGCCTCGACTGGCATGAGTCCGTGCTGGTACGAGACGAGCTCACCGGTGAGGTCTACACCTGGGGCAGGAACAACTACGTACGTCTTGAACCGGGCCGCTCGCCCGCCCACGTACTGACCGTCCTGCGACCGTCCAACCCGCAGATCGGGGGGTCACCCACATCATGATCGTCAACGAGCCCGTTCCGGACACCTTCGAGGACACGCCGCAGAAGGACCGGGACCCGGACTGGTTCAAACGCGCCGTCTTCTACGAGGTACTCGTCCGCTCCTTCCAGGACAGCAACGGCGACGGAGTCGGCGACCTCAAGGGCCTCACCGCCAAACTCGACTACCTGCAGTGGCTCGGCATCGACTGCATCTGGCTCCCGCCCTTCTTCAAATCCCCCCTCCGCGACGGCGGCTACGACGTCTCCGACTACACCGCCGTCCTCCCCGAATTCGGCGACCTCGCCGACTTCGTCGAATTCGTCGACGCCGCCCACCAACGCGGCATGCGCGTCATCATCGACTTCGTCATGAACCACACCAGCGACCAGCACCCCTGGTTCCAGGAATCACGGAACAACCCCGACGGACCCTACGGCGACTACTACGTCTGGGCCGACGACGACAAACAATTCCCCGACGCCCGCATCATCTTCGTCGACACCGAAGCCTCCAACTGGACCTTCGACCCCGTCCGCAAACAATACTTCTGGCACCGCTTCTTCTCCCACCAGCCCGACCTCAACTACGAGAACCCCGCCGTCCAGGAAGAGATGATCTCCGCCCTGCGGTTCTGGCTCGACCTCGGCATCGACGGCTTCCGCCTCGACGCCGTGCCCTACCTGTACCAGCAGGAAGGCACCAACTGCGAAAACCTCCCCGCCACCCACGACTTCCTCAAACGGGTACGCAAAGAGATCGACGCCCACTACCCCGACACCGTCATCCTCGCCGAAGCCAACCAATGGCCCGAGGACGTCGTCGACTACTTCGGCGACTTCGCCAGCGGCGGCGACGAATGCCACATGGCCTTCCACTTCCCCGTCATGCCACGCATCTTCATGGCCGTCCGCAGGGAATCCCGCTACCCCGTCTCCGAAATCCTCGCCAAAACCCCGGCGATCCCCTCAAGCTGCCAATGGGGCATCTTCCTCCGCAACCACGACGAGCTCACCCTCGAAATGGTCACCGACGAAGAACGCGACTACATGTACGCGGAATACGCCAAAGACCCCCGCATGCGCGCCAACATCGGCATCCGCCGCCGCCTCGCCCCCCTGCTGGACAACGACCGCAACCAGATCGAACTCTTCACCGCCCTGCTGCTGTCCCTGCCCGGCTCACCGATCCTCTACTACGGCGACGAGATCGGCATGGGCGACAACATCTGGCTCGGCGACCGCGACGCCGTCCGCACCCCCATGCAGTGGACCCCCGACCGCAACGCCGGATTCTCCTCCTGCGACCCCGGCCGCCTCTCCCTGCCCACGATCATGGACCCCGTCTACGGCTACCAGGTCACCAACGTCGAAGCCTCCATGTCCTCCCCCTCGTCGCTGCTGCACTGGACCCGCCGCATGATCGAGATCCGCAAACAGAACCCCGCGTTCGGCCTGGGCACCTACACCGAACTCCCCTCCACCAACCCCTCCGTCCTCGCCTACCTCCGCGAACACGGCGACGACCTCGTGCTCTGCGTCAACAACTTCTCCCGCTTCGCCCAGCCCACCGAACTCGACCTGCGCGCCCACGAAGGACGCCACCCCGTCGAACTCATCGGCGGAGTCCGCTTCCCCGCCATCGGCGAACTCCCCTACCTCCTCACCCTCGCGGGCCACGGCTTCTACTGGTTCCGCCTGCGGAAGGACACCGTGTAAGCCCGGCCCGAACCCCGGGCGGGCCGGTTTCTCCCGGCCCGCCCGGGGCACGCAGACAGGAACACCCCGCCCCCGGGGAAAGGACGCGAGGCCATGTCGGAAGCCGCCACGCACCCCACCGCGCCAAGTCCCGCTCCACCGCCCGCCACGGAACCGCCCCCCGGGCTGCTCCTCTCCCTGGAGCCACTGCTGCGGGAGTGGCTGCCACGGCAGCGCTGGTTCGCGGGGAAGGGCCGGCCGGTCGCCGGGTTCAGTCTGGTGGCGGCCACCGAGCTGCTGCCGACGGGCACCGCCAAGGCCGGGCTGCTCCACCTCCTCGTCCGCGCCCACCAGCCGCTGGTGCCGTCCCAGGGAGCCCCGGCCCACCCCGGCGACTGCTACCAGCTGCTGCTCGGCGTACGCGAGACGCTGCCGCCACGGCTGGCACCCGCGCTGATCGGGCACGTGGCCGAGGGGCCGTTGGCCGGACGCACGGTCTACGAGGCGCTGCACGACCCGCGGCTGGCCGGGGTCCTCCTGGAGGCGATGCGGTCCGAGGCCCACGTCGGGGCACTGCGCTGCGGCCGGGACACCCGGTACGACATCGCCGAGGGCCTGGTGCCCCGCCTGATCACCTCGGAGCAGTCCAACTCCTCCCTCGTCTACGGCGATACGTTCATTCTCAAGCTGTTCCGCCGGATCGTGCCCGGCGACAACCCCGACCTCGAACTGCCGAGGGAGCTGTCCCGCGTCGGCTGCCCCCGGGTGCCCGCGCCGGTGGCCTGGATGGTGGCGGAGCTGGACCGGACCGCCGGCACCGAAGGCCAGCACGTCCTGGGCGTCCTCCAGCCGTTTCTGCACGGCGCGGCGGACGGCTGGGAACTGGCGCTGAACGTGCTGGCCAAGGGCGAGGACTTCACCGCCGAGGCACGGGCCCTGGGCCGCACGACCGCCGAGGTGCACAGGGCGCTGGCGCGGGCCCTGCCCACGGTCACCCTCGGGCGGCCGCAACTGGAGTCGCTCGTCGCCGGGATGACCGGGCGCCTGGAGGCCGCGGCCCAGGCCGTCCCCGCGCTGCGGCCGTACGCCCCCGGTCTGCACACGGCCTTCGAGGCGCTCGCCGACCTCGCCGCGGAGGGGCGCACCTGGACCGCGCAGCGCATACACGGCGATCTCCACCTCGGGCAGAGCCTCCGCTCGCCCTCCGGGGAGTGGTCCCTCATAGATTTCGAGGGCGAACCGTCGAAGCCGCTGGCCGAGCGGCGGCTGCCGCAGCCCGTCGCCCGTGACGTCGCCGGCATGCTCCGCTCCTTCGACTATGCCGCGCACTCCGTCCGGCCCCCGGCCGCGGAATGGGCGACCCTGTGCCGGGCCGCGTACTGCTCCGGGTACGCGGACGTCGCCGGGACCGACCCGCGTACGGATCCCGTGCTGCTGCGCGCGTACGAGACCGACAAGGCCGTGTACGAGGTCCTCTACGAGGCCCGCCACCGCCCCGACTGGCTACCGGTCCCCCTGGCCGCCGTGCACCGGCTGGCCACGGACCCCAACGCCGACACCCCCTGACACGCCCCAGCCCCGCCCCTGCCGAGGAGGCAGTACCTGTGACACCCCGCCCGCCGTCCGACGACAGCACCCAGCCCGCCGGTCCCCCCGTCGAGGGGTCCGCCCCGGTGAAGAAGACGGCCGCGAAGAAGACGGCCGCGAAGAAAGCCGTGGCGAAGACGGCGACCGCGAAGAAGACGGCGACGAAGAAGGCGGCGCAGGAGTCGACGAAGAAGTCGGTCGAGGTCGAGGCGGCCGTCGGCGAGCCCGCGCCCGGGCGTGCCGCCGGAACCGGGGGTGCGACCGCGAAGGCCCCGGCCAAGAAGACGGCGGCGACGAAGAAGGCCGTGGCGAAGAAGGCGGCGACGAAGAAGGCCGTGGTGAAGACAGCCGCGACGAAGACCGCCGCGGCGACGAAGACCCCCGCGAAGTCGGCCGCCTCGAAGAAGGCGGCAGCGGCCAAGTCCGTGGCGGAGAAGGCCCAGGTTGAGGAGGCCGTGGCGGAGAAGGCCGTTGCGGAGTCGGCCGTCACCGCCGAGGCGGCGGCCGAGAAGCCCTTGGCGAAGAAGGCCGTCACGAAGAAGGCAGCCGCGAAAAAGGCAGCCGCCAAGAAGCCGGTCGCCAAGCGGGTCGCCGCCAAGACCGCGGCGGTGAGGAAGACCCCTGCCGTGAAGAAGACCGCGGCGGTGAAGGAACCCGCAACCGTGGAGAAGACCGCCGCCAAGAAGGCGGGGGTCAAGAAGGCCGGGGTCAAGAAGCAGGCGGCGGCCAGGAAGGCCACACCGCCCGAGGACGTCGTCACGACCGAGGCCGCCGCCCGGCGTGCCGTCGCCGGGAAGGCGGTGACGTCGCCGCGGCAGGCGGAGCGCGCGGTGCTGGTCCCGGCCCTCCCGCCGGGCGGTGGGACGCCTCCCCCCGCCCCGGTGTCGGCCGGATCACCGGCCCCGGAGCCCGTGCTGCCCCAGCAGGCCGCCGCCGAACCGGCCGTCCCCCCGCGGGCCGCCGCCGAACCGGCGTCGCCGCACCCGTCGGTCCCCAGACAGGAGACCCCCGCGCAGGACACCGCCCCCCACGACGACCCCGCCCTCGCCCACCCCGTCGTCTCCCCCGCGATGGACGGCGGCGACCGTGAACGGCTGCTGGCCGGGACCCATCACGCGCCGCACTCCGTGCTGGGTGCCCATCCCGTGCCCGGCGGTGTGGTGTTCCGGGTGTTCCGGCCCTACGCGCTCGGCGTGAGCGTGGTGGTGGACACGCTGCGGGCGGAGCTGCACGACGACGGGGGCGGCTTCTACTCGGCGCTGCTGCCGCTGCGGGAGGTGCCGTCGGCATACCGGTTGCTGGTGTCGTACGAGGGCGCCGTGCAGGAGACGGAGGACGCCTACCGCTTCCTGCCCGCGATCGGCGAGCTGGATCTGTACCTGATCGGCGAGGGGCGCCACGAGGAGCTGTGGAAGGCGCTCGGCGCCGAGCCGATGACCCACCAGGGCGTGACCGGCACCCGCTTCACCGTGTGGGCCCCGAACGCGCTCGGCGTGCGCCTGGCCGGGACCTTCAACTTCTGGGACGCCACGGGGTACCCCATGCGTGCGCTGGGCTCCTCGGGTGTGTGGGAGCTGTTCGTGCCGGGGATCGGCGAGGGCGAGCTGTACAAGTTCGAGATCACCCGGCCGGACGGTTCGAAGACGCTGCGGGCCGACCCGATGGCCCGCCGCACGGAGGTCCCGCCGAACACCTCGTCCGTCATCCACGCCTCGGGGTACGAGTGGAATGACGAGGAGTGGCTCGCCCGGCGCACGCAGACCCCCGCGCACGAGGCGCCGTTCTCGGTCTACGAGGTGCATCTGCCGTCCTGGCGACCGGGCCTGACGTACCGGCAGCTGGCGGAGCAGCTCCCGGCGTACGTCTCCGACCTCGGCTTCACCCATGTGGAACTGCTGCCGATCGCCGAGCACCCCTTCGGCGGCTCCTGGGGCTACCAGGTCACCGGCTTCTACGCCCCGACCGCCCGGCTCGGCACCCCCGACGACTTCAAGTACCTGGTCGACGCCCTGCACCGGGCCGGCATCGGTGTGCTGATGGACTGGGTGCCGGCCCACTTCCCGCGGGACGACTGGGCGTTGGCGGAGTTCGACGGACGTCCGCTGTACGAGCACGCGGACCCGCAGCGGGCGGCGCACCCCGACTGGGGGACGCTGGAGTTCGACTACGGCCGCCGTGAGGTGCGCAACTTCCTGGTGGCCAACGCGGTGTACTGGTGCGAGGAGTACCACATCGACGGGCTGCGGGTGGATGCCGTCGCGTCGATGCTGTACCTCGACTACTCGCGCGAGCCGGGCCAGTGGACGCCGAACGAGCACGGGGGCCGGGAGAACCTGGACGCGGTCGCCTTCCTCCAGGAGATGAACGCGACCGTGTACCGGCGGGTGCCGGGTGTCGTGACGATCGCGGAGGAGTCCACGGCCTGGGACGGTGTCACCCGGGCCACCCACCACAACGGCCCCGGCGGCTTCGGCGGTCTCGGTTTCGGCCTGAAGTGGAACATGGGCTGGATGCACGACTCACTGGACTACATGGCCAAGGACCCCGTCCACCGCAAGCACCACCACCACGAGATGACCTTCTCGATGGTGTACGCGTACAGCGAGAACTACGTCCTGCCCATCTCCCACGACGAGGTCGTGCACGGCAAGGGTTCCCTGGTGTCGAAGATGCCGGGCGACTGGTGGCAGCGGCGGGCGAACCACCGGGCGTACCTGGGCTTCATGTGGGCCCACCCCGGCAAGCAACTCCTCTTCATGGGACAGGAGTTCGCGCAGGGGGCCGAGTGGTCGGAGGCGCACGGGCCGGATTGGTGGCTGCTCGATCCCGCGTACGGCGCCGAGGCCGACCACCGGGGAGTGCGCGACCTGGTCCGCGACCTCAACGCGGAGTACCGCCGGACGCCGGCGCTCTGGCAGCAGGACACCCGGCCCGCGGGCTTCTCCTGGATCACGGGGGACTCCGCGGACGACAACGTCCTGGCGTTCCTGCGGTTCGCCGAGGACGGTACGCCGCTGCTGGCCGTCTCCAACTTCAGCCCGGTGGTCCGGGAGGAGTACCGGCTCGGTGTCCCCGAGGACGTCCCGGCCTGGCGCGAGGTGCTGAACACCGACGCGGCGGCCTACGGCGGGTCGGACTCGACGGGCTCGGCCCCCGTGAAACCCGACCCCCAGCCCTGGCACGCCCGCCCGGCCAGCATCCGGGTCACGCTCCCGCCTCTCTCCACCGTTTGGCTCCGCCCGGCCTGAGCCGTCCGTCAGGGGCGCGGGGAACTGCGCGAGAAGCCCCACCGGGCGGACGTCCGGGACTCCAAGGGGCGCAGCCCCTCGATGGGGGTACCTCCCGCTCGAGCGAAGTCGAGAGTGGGGGAGGGAAGGGTAGGGGCGGCGGGGGCGAAAGAATCCCGGCCGCCCCTCACCCCCTCCGCCCCCCGGACATCATCCGCCGCAACGCCCCCAGCAACCCACTCCCCACCCGCTCCCCCACCGGCTCCGGAACCGGCTCCACGGCCACCCCCGCCTCCCCCGGCGACCCCACCGACGGAGTCACCGACGGAACCCCGGCCGCCCCGCTCCCCTCCCGCCGCCGCACCGCCCCCCGAGCCGCACTGTGCCCGGCAAGCTCGTACCGCACCGGCAGCAGCCGCAGCCCACGCACCACCGGCCCCGACCGCCACGGCAGCTGGTCCGGCGGCAGGGTCAGCTCCGCCCGCGCGAAGTGGTCGAAGATCCGCCCGACCGCGGTGGTCACGATCGTCCCCGCCAACTCACGCGCGGCGCTGGGACACTGGTGCGGCCCGGCACCCCACGCCAGATGCGCCCGCGTACTGATCGCGGAGTCGACGAGGTGGGAGGACCCGGTCGCGAGCAGATCGCGGTGCGCGGCCGCCACCGACGGCGACACGATGTCGCCCGCCCGGATCACGTAGTTCCCCAGCCGCACATCACGCGCCGCGAAGCGGAAGCACAGGTTGGCCGTCGGCGGATTCACCAGCGCCGCCCGGTTCACCGTCTCCCCCAGCTGCCCGTCGGACAGGCTCCGCCGGACCGTCGCGTTGCCCCGCAGCACCTCCAGCAGCGTGTTGCAGACCATGTTGCCGGTGATGTCGTTCAGGTAGACCGCGTTCATGAACAGCTCACGGCCCAGCTGTTCGTCGCTCAGCGTGGGGTCGGAGAGCAGCATGTAGGAGGTCAGGTCCTCGCCGGGACGCGAGCGCCGATGGGCCGCCAGCCGGGTCATCGCGCCCAGTGCCCGTCCGGTGGCCGGCCCCGCGTCCGGCCCGCCGTCCAGCATCCGCCACAGGTCCATGACCATCTCGTCGCCGAGTTCGACGGGGCAGCCGAACAGCCTGGTCGTGACCATGAGGAGCAGCGGCCGGGTGTACTGGGCCGCGAGATCGGCGAACCCGCTCGTCCCGGACTCGGCCGCGAGCAGGGCGATCAGCTCGTCGGCGTACCGTGCGACGGCCGCCCGCAGCTCCCAGCCCTCGGGCGAGTGGCCGTCCTGGAAGGGCCGCATCGCCGAGTGGTAGCTCAGCCGGGCGCGCCGGTGCTCCTCGTCGTCGAAGAACATGGTCTGCCGGACCTCGTACCCGGCGAGGAGCGGCCAGTCCTTCGGCAGCCGCCCCTCCGCCCGGGCCCGCCAGTGCCGGACGTCCCGCCGCCAGACGCTGTCGTTGCGCAGGACCTCCAGCACCTCGCGGTAGTCGAGAACCAGCCACGCCGGTACCCCCATCAGCCCCACCGGCGCCACGGGGCCGTAGGTGCTCCGCAGCCGCTCGTAGACGCTGCCCGGGTCCGCGTCGAACTCCGAGGTCAACAGCGGCTCCACGCGCAGCGATTCCAGGCCGGGGCCGCCGGCCGGAGCGGCCGCGAACGGATGTGTTTCCATGACCGACACGCATACCGTATGAACCGTGCACGAGCAGTGACGATGACCGTAACTGTTACGGGTTGGTGATCCCGGATGCACCTGTGGTGACGGTGGCGGGAACGCCGTCTGGCGGGTAGCCGCCAGACGGCCCCCGCCCGTCGACTTCACGCCACCGTCAGTTCCTCCGCCAGCGCCGGGGGCAGGTCCTCGGCGTGCACGACGCCGAGCGACTGCGTCGCCCGGGTCAGCGCGACGTACAGATCGCTCGTGCCGAGGCGGGCCGGCTCGACGACGAGGACGGAGTCGAACTCCAGCCCCTTGGCCTGCCGGGGGTCGAGGAGGACGACGGTCCTGGTCAGATCGGGTTCCGCGCCCGCCGTGACCCCGTCCAGCCGGGCGGCGAGCGCCCGGTGCAGCTCGCGTGGCGCGATGACGCCGAGCCGCCCCTCGGCCGGGGTCAGCTCGGCCGCCGCCTTGGCGACCGCGGCGGGCAGCTCCTTCGCCGCCGCGCGCCGCGCCCAGGGGCGTACGCCCGTGGACCGTACGGAGCTGGGCGGTTCGAAGTCCGGCCGCTCGGCGCGGACGACGCCGGCCGCGACCGCCATGATCTCGGCGGGGGTGCGGTAGTTGACCGCGAGGCGGGTGTGCTCCCAGCGGTCCTGGACGTACGGGGCGAGGATGTCGGCCCAGGAGCCGACGCCCGCGGCCTCCGCGGTCTGGGCCGGGTCGCCGACCAGGGTCATCGAGCGGGTCGGCGAGCGCCGCATCAGCAGCCGCCAGGCCATCGGCGACAGCTCCTGCGCCTCGTCGACGATGATGTGCCCGAACGCCCAGGTGCGGTCGGCCGCCGCCCGCTCGGCGGCGCTGCGGTGGTCGTCCTCCTCGTGCCGCTCCGCGAACCGCTCGGCGTCGATGATGTCGTGCGCGGACAGCACCTCGGAGCCGTCGGGGTCGCTGTCCTCCTTGTCCTCGAACTCGTACGTCCGGGAGGCGTACGACACCTCCAGCACGCCCTGGGCGAAGGCGATCCGGGTCTCCCGCTCGCGCTCGGCGCGTGCCCGCGCCGACCGGTCGTCGTCGCCGAGCAGTTCGGCGGCCTCGTCGAGGAGGGGCACGTCGGCGACGGTCCACGCCCGGGTGACCGGACGGCGTACGGCGTCGGCGTCCTCGGCGGACAGGTACGCGTCGGGTTCGGCGAGGAAGCCGGCGATCAGGCGGCGCGGGGTGATCCGGGGCCACAGCCGGCCGATGGCCGACCAGACCTCGGGGTTCTCGGCGAGTTCGTCGCGGATCTGGGTGATGTCGCTCGCGTCGAGGAGGTTGGTGCCGTCGTACGGGTCGGTGCCGATGCGTTCGGCGACCATGTCCGTGAGGGTGTTGAGGATGTGGCCCTCGAAGTGTTCCCGGGCCTCGTTGTGCGGGAGTTTCGCCTCGCGGGTGCGCTCGCGGGCGACCCGTACGAGGTCGTCGTCGAGCATGAGGATCTCCCGGTCGTGCTCGATGGCGATCACCGGGTCGGGCAGGGTCTGCCGGTCCCGTACGACGGCCGCGAGCACGTCGGCCATGGCGGCGCTCCCCTTCACCCGGGCCGCCCGCGGGGTGTCGGCCGCGGTCGCCCGTACGCCGGGGAACAGTTCGCCGACGGTGGCCAGCAGGACGCCGGTCTCGCCCAGCGAGGGGAGCACCTCGCCGATGTAGCCGAGGAAGGCGGGGTTGGGGCCGACGACGAGGACGGCGCGCTTGGCGAGGAGTTCGCGCTGCTCGTAGAGGAGGAAGGCGGCCCGGTGCAGGGCGACGGCGGTCTTGCCCGTGCCGGGGCCGCCCTCGACGACCATCACCCCCTGGTGCGGGGCGCGGATGACGCGGTCCTGCTCGGCCTGGATGGTCTGCACGATGTCGCCCATGCGGCCGGTGCGGGCGGAGTCGAGGGCGGCGAGCAGGACGGCGTCGCCGGTCGGGTCCTCGTAGCCGGTGCGGGTGGCGTCGCCGAGGTCGAGGATCTCGTCGTGCAGGGCGGTGACCCGGCGGCCCTCGGTGGTGAGGTGCCGGCGGCGGCGCAGGCCCATCGGGGTGTGCCCGGTGGCGAGGTAGAAGGGGCGGGCGACGTCGGCGCGCCAGTCGATGAGGATCGGGGTGCGCTCGGTGTCGTCCTCCCGCAGCCCGATCCGGCCGATGTGGTGGACGTGACCGTCGGCGAGGTCGAGCCGGCCGAAGCAGAGGGAGCCGTCCACGGCGTTCAGCGCGGCCAGCAGCCCCGAGCGTTCGGCGACGAGGACGTCCCGCTCCAGCCGGGCCTGGCGGGGGGTGTGGCCCTGGGCGAGCGCGTCCGTGACGGACGTCTCGGTCTCACCGCGCAGGGCGTCCACACGGGCGTACACCCCGTCGATGAATTCCTGCTCGCGCCGCAATTCATCGTGTGAATCATGCGAAAAGCCGGTGTTTGACAATTCCACTCCCGCCCGGATATACTGTGCTCACTGAACTTCCTTGCGACTCAATTCCATTGAAGTCGCGAACCGTCAAATATACGCAAGAAAATCCCCCGAGCGCAATTGCTCGGGGGATTTTCTGTGTGTGCGGGATTCAGAGCACGTCGGCGAGTTCCTCCAGCAGCCGCCGCTTCGGCCGCGCGCCGACCATGGCCTTCAGCGGCTCCCCGCCCCGGAACACCATGAACGTCGGCATCGACAGCACCCGGTAGGCGTTGGTGGTCTCCGGATTGGTGTCCACGTCCAGCTGCACCACCTTCAGCCGCCCGCCCTCCTGCTCGGCGAGGGCGCTGAGCACCGGCCCCATCTGCCGGCAGGGCGGACACCAGTCGGCCGTGAACTCCACCAGCACCGGCAGCTCCGCCCCGATCACCTCCGCCTCGAAGTCCGCGTCCGTCACTTCCGCCACACCGGCCGCCCTGATCACAGCTGTCCGCCTCCCAGTTCACACCCCGGCTCCGGACCCCCCGGAACCTCCGCCTCGGCCGCCAGCCGCTCCCGCGCCCGCTCGGCCCGCGCCAACTGCTCGCCGACCGACGCCCGCACGGCCGCCAGCTCGCCGATCAGCGCGTCGAGTTCGTCCAGCTTCCGCCGGTACACCGCCAGCGACGCCGGGCACGAGTCGCCCTCCGGGTGCCCCGCCCGCAGACACTCCACGAAGGGCCGCGTCTCCTCCAGGTCGAACCCGAAGTCCTGCAGGGTGCGGATCTGCCGCAGCAGCTTCAGATCGCCCTCGTCGTACGTCCGGTACCCGTTACCGGCCCGCCGCGCGGGCAGCAGCCCCCGCGCCTCGTAGTACCGCAACGCCCGTGTCGTCGTCCCGGCCCGTTCCGCCAGCTCCCCGATGCGCATAGGAGGACCGTATTCCTTGACCCCGGCGTCAAGGAAAGCCCGGGCGGACGGGGAAGAAGACGGCAAAGGCCGAGCGGCCAGGTCTATAGGGGGAGGACCTGGCCGCTCGGTGTTCCGGGGTGCTTGTTCAGTTGTCCTTCGTGGAACCGTACGGCCGGGTCTACGGGGGGAGGACCCGGCCGTACGGGGTTCGCGGGGGCCCGGCCGGACAGGGCTTCGGCCCTGTCCGGGGCGGAGCCTCACGCCTTGGCGAGTTCCTTCTCGCCGTCGGGCTCGGCGGCGGCCGCAGGCGCGGAGCCGTGACCGTCGTCCAGCAGCGTCTTCTCGTCGAAGGGCAGCTGTCCGGCGAGCACCTCGCCCACGCGCTCCTTGTCGATCTCCTTGGTCCAGGTGCCGATGAGGACCGTGGCGACCGCGTTGCCCGCGAAGTTGGTGAGGGCGCGGGCCTCGCTCATGAAGCGGTCGATGCCGACGATGAGGCCGATACCGTCCACCAGGGCCGGCTTGTGGGACTGCAGACCGCCCGCGAGGGTCGCCAGACCCGCGCCGGTGACACCGGCCGCGCCCTTGGAGGCCACCAGCAGGAAGAGCAGCAGCGGGATCTGCTCCCCGACCGACATCGGCGTACCCATCGCGTCGGCGATGAACAGGGACGCCATGGTCATGTAGATCATGGTGCCGTCGAGGTTGAAGGAGTAGCCGGTCGGGACGGTGATACCGACGACGGGCTTGCTGACACCCAGGTGCTCCATCTTCGCGATGAGGCGCGGCAGCGCCGACTCGGAGGAGGAGGTGGACAGGATCAGCAGGAACTCACGGCCCAGGTACTTGAAGAGCGTGAAGATGTTCATGCCCGCGACGACCCGCAGCAGCGCGCCGAGCACGATGAAGACGAAGAGGAAGCAGGTGATGTAGAAGCCGAGCATCAGCACGGCGAGGCTCTTGAGGGCATCGATGCCCGCGGAACCGGTCACGGCGGCGATGGCGCCGAAGGCACCGATCGGGGCGGCCCACATCACCATCGCGAGGATGCGGAAGACGAGGCGCTGGATGTGCTCGACACCGCGCAGGATCGGCTGGCCGGAGTCGCCCATGGCCTGGAGCGCGAAGCCGGCGAAGAGGGCGACGAGCAGCGTCTGGAGGACCTCGCCGCCGGTGAAGGCGGAGACGATGGTCGTCGGGATGATGCCCAGCAGGAACTCGGTGGTGTCCTTGGCCTCCGCCGACACCTGCGCCTGGCCGGTCTCCTTGATCGCGTCGGTGACCGCGAGGCCGGTGCCCGGCTCGACGATGTTGCCGACGACCAGGCCGATACCGAGGGCGACCAGCGACATCACCGTGAAGTAGGCGAGGGCGATACCGCCGACGGCGCCGACCTTCGCGGCCTTCCGTACGGAACCGATGCCCAGCACGATCGTGCAGAAGATGATCGGCGAGATCATCATCTTGATCAGGTTCACGAAGCCGGTGCCGATGGGCTTCAGCTCGACGGCGAAGTCGGGGGCGATGAGACCCACGGCGATACCGAGGGCCACGGCCACGATCACGGCGATGTACAGGTAGTGGGTGCGGTCCCGCTTGGCGGGAGCGGTAGGTGCCGTATGGGTGCTGCTGGCCACGGCGGCCCTCCTCGTCGACGACATCGTCGGCTCGCTGTTCCGGCGTGCGGCTCACGACCGGGGGAATTCGGGAGACGGTCTCCCAGGGTGGGAACCGGCGGGTTCCCGGGTGGGAGACCGGCTCCCGGGGCGGGAGCCGGCGGGCTCCCGGAGCCGGCAGCTGGGGGACTTCCGGCGGCGGTGGGAGCGGGGCTCCCTGGGGTGTGGGAGCCGGGGCTCCCGGCGGTGGAAGCCGGCGGGCTTCCGGACCGGAAACGGGGAGGTTTCCGGCGGTGGGAGCCGCGAGGCTCCCGGGGGTGGGAGAGATGTCTCCCGGGGGTGGGAGACGGGCTCCCGGCGGCTCGGGGTTGGGGGTCCCGGTGCGGGAGTCGTCCTCCCTGTCGGTGTCCATGTGCTGGACGAGTCGATGCGCTGACTATCCCCCGCCCTGTGAGGGCGGTCACCCTTCCGTTCATTTAGTTCACGCCAACCCGTGCGTGCAGACTGTTGCCATGCGCGTCCCGCACCGCCTCCGCCCCCGCAGCCTGGCCGGCCAGCTCTTCGCCGTGCAGGCGGTGCTCATCGCCGCCCTCCTGGCCGGATACGCGCTGTTCACCTACGTCAGCGACCGCTCGCAGGCGGAGGAGGCGGGAACGCGTCAGGCCCTGGCCGTGGCCGCCACCGTCGCGGACGCCCCCTCGGTACGGGCGGCGATCCACACGTCCGACCCCACCGAAAGGCTCCAGCCGTACGCCACCGAGGTGCAGCGGCACGCCGGCGTCGACTTCGTGACGATCATGACCCCCGACGGCATCCGCTGGACGCACCCGGACCCCGACCGGATCGGTGAGCACTTCCTCGGCCACATCGAGAAGGCGCGGCAGGGCGGCTCGATCACCGAGACCTACACGGGCACCCTCGGCCCCTCGGTCCGCGCGGTCACCCCGATCATGGAGAACGGGAAGGTCATCGGCCTGGTCAGCGCCGGTATCCGGGTCCAGGCGATCAGCGACCGGGTCCAGGAACAGCTCACGGCCCTCGTCGGCGTCGCCTCCGGTGCGCTGGCCCTCGGCGGCATGGGCACCTATGTCGTCAACGCCCGGCTGCGCCGCCACACGCACAACATGAACGCCGCCGAGCTGAGCAACATGCACGACTACCACCAGGCAGCCCTGCACGCCGTGCGGGAGGGCCTGCTGATGCTCGACGGGCAGTACCGGGTGGCGCTCATCAACGACGGCGCCCGGGAGCTGCTGGGGCTGACGGACGACGCGGTCGGCCGCTCGGTGGCGGAACTGGGCCTGCCGGCCCCGCTGACGGGCGCCCTGCTCTCCTCCGAGCCGCGGGTGGACGAGGTGCTCCTCACCGCCGACCGGGTGCTCGTGGTGAACACCTCCCCGGTGTCGGGCGGCCAGCGCCGGGGCACGGTGGTCACGCTCAGGGACGTGACGGAACTGCAGTCCCTCACCGGCGAGTTGGACTCCGAGCGCGGCTTCACGCAGGCCCTGCGTTCCCAGGCGCACGAGGCCGCGAACCGTCTCCACACGGTCGTCTCGCTCATCGAGCTGGGCCGCTCGGACGAGGCCATCGACTTCGCGACGGCGGAACTGGAACTGGCGCAGGCCCTCACGGACCAGGTCGTCGCGGCGGTGAGCGAACCGGTTCTCGCCGCCCTGCTGCTGGGCAAGGCGGCCCAGGCGAACGAGCGGGGCGTCGAGCTGGTGGTGTCCGAGGACAGCCGCATCGACGACGGGCTGCTCCCCCGGTCGCTGCCCGCCCGTGACCTGGTGACGGTGCTGGGCAATCTGATCGACAACGCCGTGGACGCGGCGCAGGGTTCGGTGGGGGCGAGGGTGACGGTGACGGCCTACACAGCCGGGACGGCCTGCACGACCGGCACGGCCGGGACGGACCGGACGGACGGCGCGGACGGACCGGCGGACGACCCCGTGCTGGTACTGCGGGTGTCGGACACGGGCAGCGGCATAAACCCGGCCCACGCGGAGGCCGTGTTCGAGCGCGGCTTCTCGACGAAGCCGGCGGGCCCCGGCGGCCGCGGGCTCGGCCTGGCCCTCGTACGGCAGACCGCGCGCCGGCACGGCGGCACGCTGACCGTGGCGGAGGCGGCCGGGGGCGGGGCCCAGTTCGAGGTACGGCTGCCGCTGGGCACGAGCGGTGGCGAGCGGCCGGTCCCGGCCGTGCGGGACAAGGCGGACCGGGCCCCTCGGGCCGCAGTGGCTGGAGGCGACGACGTATGACCGGTGCCGATCCCATCAGAGTCCTGGTCGTCGAGGACGACCCCGTGGCCGCCGACGCGCACATGATGTACGTCGGCCGTGTGCCCGGCTTCGCGGCGGTCGGCAAGGCCCACACGGGCGCGGAGGCGCGGCGCGCCCTGGAGCGCATGCCGGTGGACCTGCTGCTGCTGGACCTCCATCTGCCGGACGTGCACGGTCTGCAACTGGCCCGCTCCCTGCGGGCGGCGGGGCACCACGCGGACGTGATAGCGGTGACGTCCGCCCGGGACCTGACGGTGGTCCGGGAGGGGGTGTCGCTGGGCGTGGTCCAGTACGTCCTGAAACCGTTCACCTTCGCAACACTCCGTGACCGTCTCGTGCGCTACGCCGAGTTCCACGCGGCGGTCGGCGAGGCGAGCGGCCAGGACGAGGTGGACCGCGCCCTGGCGACCCTGCGGGCCCCCGGCCCGGCGGCCCTGCCCAAGGGGCTGAGCGCGCCGACCCTGGAGCGCGTGACGGTGGCCCTGCGCGACGCGAACGAGGGCCTGACGGCGGCCGGGGTCGCGGAGACGGTGGGCATCTCCCGCATCACGGCCCGCAGGTATCTGGAACACCTGGTGGACGCGGGCCGGGCGGCCCGAAGCCCGCAGTACGGGCAGGTGGGGCGGCCGGAGCTGCAGTACCGGTGGGTGAAGGGGTAGTTGGGCGGGTCAGTCGGAGGCAGCGCCGGAACCGCTGGGCCCGCTCGGCCCGCCGAAGGGCTTGGCATAGATGACAACCTGGGCGCCGAGTCCGACGACGGTGAGGCCTTCGAGGGCGGACAGGACGACGAGCCCGGTGCTGGTCCTGCCGCTGACCCAGTACACGAGCAGCCCGGCGAACGGAACGACGCAGAAGGCCAGCAGATCGATCCCGCACTGTACGGCTTTACGCGACCGCCTGCGCGCGTCGGCCCGGTGCGCCATCTCCCAATCGAAAACCTTCTCCGCGCCGGCGAGCCGAGCGAGCTGCGGCCCGAGATCCCCCCGAACGTACGCCCCGATCGCCGAGATCTTCTCGTCGTTGACAAGGTAGGTCCATCCGAGCACCACGCAAACGGGCGGCAACGCGAGCAGCATGGCCGACTGCTTCGCCTGCGCGGCGGCGGCGATGACGGCCGCGAGCACTGTGAGCGTGACGTAGAGCAGATTGTCCCGGAACCCAATCCGCGTCTTCTGCTCATCCTTCACGGTCTGGTACTCAGTCAGCAGCAGCTGCCCGACGGTGACGTGGCCGTCCCGCTCCTCCGACACTGTGTCTCCCAATCGTTACTCCTGATGCCAACATGGGCCCCGTGTACTCGACTTGGACGTACCTTAAGGGTGTGACGCAACCCACTGTGGCGGTGCTGACCGCGTTGTCGCTGGAGTACCGGGCCGTACAGGGCCATCTCACGAACTTGCGGAAAGTCGAAGACCCACGGTCCGGGACCAGGGCCTTGGTGGGCCAACTGCCAGTTACGCCATGGTCCGTCGCCCTGCTGCAATCAGGCGAGGGCAGCGTGACGGCCGCCGTACTCACCGAACGCGTCCTGCGCTGGCTCGACCCTGAGGCGGTGCTCTTCGTCGGGGTCGCGGGAAGCCTCAAGCGCGACATCGAAATCGGTGACGTGGTCGTGGCGACCAAGGTGTATGGAATCCACGGCGGCAAGGACACACCCCAGGGTTTCCTGGTCCGCCCGGAGGCTTGGCGCGCTTCCTACCGCCTGATGGAGGCTGCCCGCGATGCCCTGCGGGACGACCCACACGTGCACCTGAAGCCGATCGCCACCGGAGACGTGGTCCTGGCCGCCGCCCGGTCCGCGCTCGCGGAACACCTCCGGACGCACTACAACGACGCCGCCGCCATAGAGATGGAGGCCTCAGGCGTCGTCGCCGCCGCCGAGCTTGCCGGCAGCCACGCCCTCGTCATCCGTGGCGTCAGCGACCGCGCCAACGCCGCCAAGTCCCGTGCCGACGCCCAGGGTTCGCAGCTCCGAGCCGCCACGAATGCTGCTGCCGCGGCGATGGCCGTATTGCGGGAGTTCCGACCGTTCAGGGGTGGGCCGGAGTTCGGCGAAGCGTCCAGGGACTCCGAGGAGGGACCCCATCGACGGGCCAGTTACGAAGGGGATCACCTCGACTTCCGGGGCAGCACCTTTCACGGGCCCTTCGTCGCCAAGCAGGTCGGTCGCGAACAGCACGGCGGGAGACGCTAGCCCGCACGTTTCGAAGGCTGGCTCCGGAAACGCCGGGGAGCCACACGCGCGGGCCGCGCTTCCGGCTGTCCCTGCGGCGTTCACCGGTCGGGACGACGACCTGGCCCGGGTGTTGCCGGTCCTGGATCCGCAGACCGAGTCCGACCCACCGGTGGGCATTTGCCTGGTGTCGGGGCTTGGAGGGATCGGTAAGACATCGCTGGCGTTGTACGCCGCGCACAGGGCGGTCGGAGAGGGCTGGTTCCCGGGTGGGGCGCTCTTCATCGACTTCCGTGGGTACGATGTGGACCCGCTCACGACAGAGCAGGCGCTCCTCGCCCTCCTGGAAGGGCTTGGCATACCAGGCGACGCGGACGTACCCCGGACATCAGCGCACCGGTACACCCGGTACCAGCAGCGGCTCGCCGCCCGGTACCCCACGCTGCTCCTCTTCGACAACGTCTCCCCGGGAACCGGGCTGGACCGTCTGCTTCCCGGTACGCATCATCACCGCGTGCTGATCACTTCGCGTTACCGGCTCACCGACCTGGATGCCCGGTTGATCAGCCTCGACTCGCTCCAACTGGAGCACGCGGTCAGCCTCGTCGAAAAGTCCCTCCGCATCAGCGACGAGGATGACGACCGCGCCACGCACGAGCCCGAGGCCATTGCCAGGCTCGCCGCCCTGTGCGATCGCCATCCCTTGGCGCTGCAGATCGCCGTCAGCATGCTACGCAAACACCGATACCGTCCCATCGTCTCACTCGCGAACGAACTCGATGTCACGGCCAACCGCACGAAGACGCTGGGGCTTCAACGGATCCTCGACACGGCCTACGGCCAACTACTCCCGGACGAGGCGCGCCTGTTCCGCCTGTTGTCGCTGGCCCCCAGGTCCGAGGTGAGCAACGACGCAGCCGTGGTCCTGGCCGACCGGGACGCGGACCGGGCAGCAGGGCTCCTGGCCGACCTCGCCTCGTACCACCTCGTCACGCCTGTGTCGGTGAACGGGACCGTTCGGTGGCGACTGCACGACATGGTGAGGGAATATGGCGCGAAGACCGTGTCGAGAACAGCGTCTCTCAGGGAAGAGGGCGAGGCCGCCCGAGAACGGATGCTGGAGTTCTACCGGCAGCGGGCGGGCGACGCCGAGGCGGTCCTGCGGAAGGTGTCGGGAAGGTCCGGCCAAACCCAATTCGCCAACCGCACGGAGGCTTTGGCCTGGCTGGGCGCGGAATGGCCGAGCATGATGGCCGCGGTTCAATGGTGCCGCGTGCAGCGACATGCTCATGGCGCGGTCCGCCTGGCCCTGGCTCTTATGGATCACGGCCTGAACAGGAGCCGGAGTTTCGACGACTGGATCACGATCGTTCGGCCCGCCTGCGAAGCCGCCGCCCAGTTGGGCGACCCGGTTGTCACGGCCCAGCTGTGGAACAGCCTTGGCTTCGCTCTGCAGCAGACGGGCCAGTGGTACGCAGCGATGGACACCCACACACACGCGCTCGAACTGTACCGGGCCGGCAACAGCCTGCAAGGTGAGGCTAAGGCCCTGTACAACCTCGGTCTGACCTTGCTGCATCTCGGCCAGGTGGAGAAAGCGATCGAATTGCTGACCAATGCCGGTGAACTGCATAAGGCCGCCGGAAATCCCCGTGGTGAGGCAACGACGCTCCTTGGCCTCGCTGATGCCGAGTTGGCAGCACGACGTCTGAACAAGGCGATCGCTGCATGCACGCGTGCACACGAGCTGTGCCAGGCCGAGGATGATCTCCCAGGCCAGGCCATGGCGTGGTCGAGCCTCGGCTCGCTCTTGCAGGAGTCGATGAGGGAGCGCGAGGCGCTGGAGGCGTACGGCACGGCCGCGCGGTTGTACTGCGAGTTGGAGGACTGGCAAAGGGCAGGACTGCACTCGCAGTGGATCGCCCGCATTCATGACGCTGCGAACAATCGGCAAGAAGCACGAACCCACTACCTGAGGGCCGCAGAAGCCTTCGCCCTCGCCAAGAACCACGACCGATCCATCGAGTGCCAGATGTTCGCAGACGCATTGACCTGACTAGACCATTCCTCGTACGGTCACCGGGCACCCACCCCGGCCACAACGACGTAGCCAGCAGGAGGTCGTGCCCGTGCGCCCCACCGCACCTCGCCCCCACCGCTCGCCCCTCCGTCTCCTCCTCACCGCGGCCCTGGCGGTCACCGCGCCCGGCGTCCTCACGGCCTGCGGCAGCGGGTCCGGCAGCGACCCGGACACCGTGGAGATCTCCTACAAGCAGTCCACGGACAACCAGGTCCGGGTCATGGACACCTTCCTCGCCGACGTCAGGAAACAGTTCGAGAAGGCGAACCCGGGCAAGAAGGTGAAGCTCGTCCCGATCAAGGCCCCGGACTCGGAGTACTACACCAAGGTCCAGCAGATGCTGCGCTCGCCGAAGACGGCACCGGACCTGGTCTACGAGGACACGTTCCTCATCAACTCGGACATCACCAGCGGCTATCTGAAGCCCCTCGACGACTACCTGGCCGACTGGAAGGACTGGGACCAGTTCATCGGGACGGCCAGGACGGCGGCGAAGGCCGAGGACGGAAAGACGTACGGCGTCCCGGACGGCACGGACACCCGCGGCCTGTGGTTCGACAAGGCGATCTTCGCGAAGGCGGGCCTGCCGGCGGACTGGCAGCCGACAACGTGGGAGGACGTGCTCGACGCCGCCCGCACCATCAAGGAGAAGGTCCCGGACGTCGTTCCGCTGAACGTCTACACGGGCAAACCGGCCGGTGAGGCCGCCACCATGCAGGGCTTCGAGATGCTGCTCTACGGCACGGACGGGGCCACGGCCGGTGGCGCCGACCCGCTGTACGACGCGAAGGCGAAGAAGTGGAAGGCGGGCACGCAGGGGTTCAAGGACGCCCTCGCCTTCGTGGAGACGGTCTACAAGGAAAAGCTCGGCCCGGAGGTCTCCGACGCCCTCGACCCCAACATCGCGACCCGGGTGCGCGGCGAACTGCTCCCCGAGGGAAGACTCGGCATCAACCTCGACGGCTCCTGGCTCCCCCAGGACTGGCTGCCCGGCAGCGGTCACGCATGGCCGGAATGGTCGGAGAGGCTCGGCCTCGCGTACATGCCCACCCAGAACGGCCGGGCCCCCGGCAAGGTGAGCATGTCCGGCGGCTGGACCTGGGCGATCCCCGCCAAGGCCGGGAATCCCGACCTCGCCTTCGAGTTCGTCAGGACCATGCAGACGAAGGCGAACGCCCGGAAGTGGTACATCGCCAACTCGGGGATCGCGGTCCGCAAGGACGTGGCCGAGGACCCGGCGTACGTGCGGGCCCAGCCCGGCATCGCGTTCTTCACCGACCTGGTGTCGAGCACGCACTACCGGCCCGCCTACCCGGCGTATCCCAAGGTCTCCACGGCCGTCCAGGAGGCGATGGAGTCCGTGACCACGGGCGACGCGTCCGTGGCCGAGGCGGCGGAGAACTACGACGAGGAGCTGCGCCGGGCCACGGACGACCAGGTGATCGAGGAATGAGCCCCCGCGCATGAGGGGGCCGGCCGTGGAGGGAGCACCCCGCCCGGCGTTCCGGGCGCTCGCCCGAGCCCTCCCCCTCACCCCCGCGACCGTCCTCCTCGTCCTCTTCCTCGCCGGCCCCATCGCCTACTGCGCCTACATCGCCTTCACCGACCTCCAGCTCACCGGCCAGGCCGAGGACTCCTTCATCGGCTTCGAGAACTTCCGTACGGCGTTCGGGGACGAGGCGTTCCTGAACGCGGTCTGGCTGACCCTGGTCTTCACGGTGGTTTCGGCGCTGCTGGGCCAGAACACGCTGGGGCTGGCGCTGGCGGCGCTGATGCGGCGCGCCTCGAAACCCGTCCGCACCCTGGTCGGCGGCATCGTCGTCACGGCCTGGGTACTCCCGGAGGTGGTGGCGGGCTTCCTCCTGTACGCCTTCTTCCGCCGGGAGGGCACTCTGAACGCCGTCCTCGACTGGCTCGGTCTGCCCACCCAGAACTGGCTGTACACGCTCCCGATCCTCGCGGTCTCCTTCGCGAACGTCTGGCGGGGAACGGCGTTCTCGATGCTGGTCTACTCGGCGGCCCTGAACGAGATCCCGAAGGAGATCACGGAAGCGGCGGAGATGGACGGCGCGGGCGGCTGGCGGCGGATGTGGCACATCACGCTCCCGATGATCCGCCGCTCCATCGGGACGAACCTCATGCTGATCACGCTCCAGACCCTGTCCGTCTTCGGCCTGATCTGGGTGATGACGCGAGGCGGCCCGGGCGGCAGGAGCCAGACCCTGCCTCTCTTCATGTACGAGGAGGCGTTCCAGAAGAGCATGATCGGCTACGGCACGGCGGTGGCGCTGCTGCTGCTGGTGGTGGGTTCGCTGTTCTCGGTGATCTATCTGCGGCTGCTGCGGACGGAGGTGTGAGGGCCGTGGCCTGCCTGAACACACGCCGGTGGGCGGCGGACACTGCTCTCCTGGTCATCGCGGCGGCCTTCGTCCTCCCCCTGGCCTGGGTGATCCTCTCGTCGGTGGACCCGGAGGCGAACCTGACGGTGAAGGTCCCGGACGGCGTGACCCCGGACCACTTCGACGCGGTGCTGACCCCGGAGATCACCTTCACGCCGCTGCTCAACAGTCTGCTGCTGTGCGGCGGAGGAACAGCGCTCACGGTGCTGTGCGCGGTGCCGGCGGCCTACCCGCTCTCCCGTTTCCGCTCCCGCCTGAACCGTCCCTTCCTCCTGACGATCCTCTTCGCGACGAGCCTGCCGATCACGGCGATCATGGTCCCGGTGTACGCGCTGTTCGTCCAGGTGAACCTGATCGACACCATGCAGGGCACGATCCTCTTCTTCGCTGCCTCCCAACTGCCTTTCGCCATCTGGCTGATGAAGAACTTCATGGACGGCGTTCCGAAGGAGCTGGAGGAGGCGGCGTGGACGGACGGCGCGTCGATGCCGCAGTCGCTGCTGCGGGTGGTGCTCCCGCTGATGGGACCGGGCGTCGCCGTGGTGACCGTCTTCTCGTTCGTGATGATGTGGGGGAACTTCTTCGTCCCGTTCATGCTGCTGCTCACACCGGAACAGATGCCGGCGGCCGTCAGCGTCAACGAGTTCTTCGGGAACCGGGGGACGGTGGTCTACGGGCAGCTGGCGGCGTTCTCCGTGATCTACTCGACGCCGGTGATTTTGTTGTATGTGGGGGTGGCAAGGCGGTTGGGTGGGGGGTTCGCTCTGGGTGGAGCGGTCAAAGGATGAAGGGAATGGACCGCGTTATTCCAAAGCCTTGGCCTGGGCTCGCACTTGGGCAGCCTCGGTGCTGGCGTTGGCACGCGCGAAAGCGTCGGCGGCCCGAAGCCAGTGGATGCGGGCGTCGGTGAGGCGCCGGGCGTTCTCGTGAACGATCGCCAGGTTTTGGAGAGCCAGGGCAGCCCTGTACCAGTCCTCGAACTTGCCGAAGATTTCGGCGGCCGTACCGTACGCCTCGACCGCATCCTCCACCCGGCCTGCTTCTTCCATGGCGAGACCTAGGTTGTTGCACGCCCTGGCCTCACCGAGGCTGTCTCCGACGGCCTGGCACAGTTCGAGGGCTCGACTGTGCGCATCGATCGACTCATCCACCCTCCTCGCCTCCCAATGGGCAAGACCCAGGTTGTTCCACGCAACAGCCTCGCGTTGTCGGTCCCCGGCGGCTTGATACAAATCTCGTGATCGGAGGAGCGCGTCGATCGCCTCGCTCTTGCGCTTTACCTCCGCCAGCGCCAAGCCGAGGTTGTTCCAGGCCATGGCCTCGCCAAGTGGGTATCCGGCGGAATGGAACAACTCGCGGCAGCGCCCATGGGCATCAATCGACTCTCCTGCTTTACCCACTTCCTGCAGAGCAAGGCCTAGGCTCGTCCAGGCCCCCGCCTCACCGACCTGATCCCCAACCCGTTGTGCTGCCTTACGCGCTGCATCGGAAACAGTGATCCAGTCATCGAAGTACCGTCGCCAAGCCAGATACTCCCCCAGACACTCAGCCAGCCTCACTGCCACTTCCGCGAACCGGACCTCTCGCCCCCAGGACACAGCCGCCACCAAACCGGCCCGCTCACCATCACACCACTCCAGCGCCTCCTCACGGTCCGCAAATCGATCCGGCTCCGCCTTTCCGGGCAACCACCGCAATCGCTCATCCGCATCCGACACCGTTCGGTGATACAGCCCCATCACTCGCTCGCGGGCCACCTCCCCTTCTTCCGACAACCCCGCATCGCCCGCCACCACACCCGCCCCGAACTCTCGCACCAAGTCGTGCAACCGCCACCACCCATGCCCACTCCCACGATCGACAAGGTGTGCCCGAGCGAGCGCGCGCAGCTCTGCCAGTGGTGGAGCCTTGACCCCTACCAGCGCGGCAACGACCTCGTCGCTCACCTCAGGCCCCGGTGCTAGGGCTAGCAGGCGCAGCAGCCGGGCCTGTCCGAGCGGCAAACGCCGATACGACAGGTCGAAGGCGGCACGGACGCTACGTTCCCCGTCGTCGAGTTGCGCCAGCCGATCACGCGATGCCGCAAGCTCATGGGTCAGTTCCGCGATCGTCATGCCCGGGTCCTCCACCAGCAGCGCGGCTGCGATCTGAAGTGCCAGCGGCAGGTGTCCGCAAAGCCTGGCGAGCCGTCCGGCCGCGTCGACGTCGTCCGCAACGCGGCTGTCCTCGGGCGAGGCGGTCCGTAGGGCGAGGTCGAGCAGCCCCCGAGCATGCTCCGGCGTGAGCTGGTCCAACGGTACAAGCCGAGCCCCGAGTTGCGTGAGCCGGTCTCGCGAAGTGACTAGAACCCGGTGCCGATCGTCGCCCGGCAGGAGCGCCCGTACCTGTTCCGGCGACGACGCGTTGTCCGCCAGCACCAGCACCGCCCCTCGCTCTCTCCCCCTCTCCGCGAGCACCGACCGATAGAGGCTCGCCCGGTCATCGGCCCTGACCGGAAGCTGCTCCGGTTGCACCCCCAGCGCCCGCAGCAACGACTGAAGCGCCTGATCAGCGGTGACCGGCTCCTCGTCGTACCCGTGCAGGTCGACGAAGAGCACTCCGCCCGGGAACCACCCCTGGCCACACGCCAGATGCGCGGTCTCGACGGCGAGCGCTGTCTTCCCGATGCCGCCCAGCCCGGACACGGCGCTGACCAGAACCGCCGCCGAGCCGCCGAGCGCCCGCAGCAGCTCGGCCGTCTCACCGTCCCGTCCGGTAAACCCACCTGGCCGCGGCGGCAGCGAGGCCAGGGCCTCCGGCGCGGCGGCGGCCCCACCGAACTCGATCACGACCTGAACCCCGATCGCCTCGCGGAGGAAGATCCCGCCCCGGAAGTCGCAGTGGTCCCCGCCGTACCAGGCTGCCCCACTTCCCGGCGCATGCCGCTCCATGGCCGCCGCCACGGCGCCCGCGACGGTCGGCTCGTCGGCGAGCAGGCCGGCCAATCGCTTGCCCCACTCACGTACGGCCTCCCGCCGTGCCGGCTCCCGCGCGGCCTCGGCGATTTCCACGACCGACGCCCCGACCTCCAGCCCGAGCGACCGTGCCAGCGACTCCACCGCCCGGCGCCCGTCTTCCCCGCACGCACCCTCGAACAGAGCAGTCAGCAACGCCGCCCTCATGTGCCCGTGGACCCCCGTTCCGCACCGTGAGAGACAAAGGTAGCTTCGACGGCAGACCCGGCCGCCCACCACGCCGGAGCCAACTGGCGGCCCTTGTAGCAGACTTGGCAGTACCGTGGACAGGTGACCAAACCTGACACACACCCCGTATCAGTCGTCGTCCTCACCGCGCTCCCGGTCGAGTACGCCGCCGTACGCGGCCTTCTGACGGACCTGGAGCCCGAAGAACAGGTCCACGAGGACGGCGCCCGGGTCGAGGTGGGCCGGATCGAGGGCACTTCCTGGACCGTCGCGATCTCCGAGCTGGGCGAGGGCGCGGTGCACGCCGCCGCGCGCGCCACCCAGATCGTCGGCTGGCTCCGCCCCGAGGTGCTGCTCTTCGTGGGGGTCGCAGGCGGGCTCAAGGACGACATCGAGATCGGTGACGTGGTGGTCGGCACGAAGGTGTACGGCATCCACGGCGGCAAGCAGACCACCAAGGGGTTCCAGGCCCGGCCCGAGGTCTGGCACGGGTCGGGCCGACTGGTGCCGGCCGCGCGTTCCGCGCTACGCGATCTGCCGGACGTACGGGGTCACCTGAAGCCGATCGCGTGCGGTGACGTCGTCCTGGCCGACGACAGGTCCGCGCTCGCCGAGCACATCCGCCACCACTACAACGATGCCTGCGCGATCGAGATGGAGGGCTCGGGCGCGGCCCACGCGGCCCATCTCAACGGCCAGTTGGACGCTCTGGTCGTCCGGGGCATCAGCGACCGCGCCAACCGCCAAAAGCACAAGGCGGATGCCTCGGGTTCACAGGAGTTGGCCTCCAAGCAGGCCGCGGCCGTGGCAATGGCGGTCCTCCGTAAACACCGGCCGCGCGGCGACGGTTCCTCCGGCTCCCAGGAGGGACCCTTACGCGGCAACGAAGGCGGAGCCACTTACGGCGGCGATCACATCGACTTCCGAGGGGGAACCTTCTACAGGCCCGTCACCGGCAAGTCGGACGGACGGTAGCGCGGAGAACCTGCCGCAGGGCCAGGGACCGGTCCACGGCCCGGTCCCGGTCGCGACCACCACCCTCCGGGCCCGCTCACCCGGCTTCATCGGCCGCGAGGCGGACCTGGCCCGCCTGCTCCCCCGCCTCGGCCCCTCCTCGGACGAGGGCACACCGCTCCTCATCTCGGCCGTCACCGGCATGGGCGGCATCGGCAAGACGGCCCTCGTGGTAGAGGCTGCGCACCGGGCATGGGCCAAGAGCTGGTTCCCCGGCGGCTTCCTCTTCGTCGATCTGCGCGGTTACGACGACAACCCGGTCACAGCGGACCAGGGCGTCCTGGCCCTGCTGGACGCGATGGGGGTACGGGGGACGGACCTCCCACCGACGGCAGCACGCCAGTACGACGCCTACCGCGCGCTCCTCACCGAGCGGCGAGATCGCACACTGCTAATCCTGGACAACGCCTCCGACCCGTCCCAGTACCTCCCTCTCCTCCCCGGCACTGACCACCACCGGGTGGTGATCACGTCGCGAGACCGCCCGGACTCCCTCCCGATACGCGTCATCGACCTTGAGACGCTGGACCCGGACGAGTCCGTCGCGCTCATCACTCACGCGCTGCACTACGCCGACGAACGCGACGACCGGCCCTCCCGTGAACCGAGTGTCCTACGCGAACTCGTCGCTCTCTGCGGCCACTTGCCCCTGGCTCTCCAGATTGCCGCCGCGATGTTACGACGACGCCGTCACCGGCAGATCGCATCATTGTTGGAGGACATCCGAGAAACCGGAGACCCCACGGCCACGCTGGACAGCGGCAGCCCTGGCACCGACCTGCACAGCCAGTCACTGGCCCTCCGGCCGGTGCTGGAGACCTCCTACCGCCGGCTGCCGCCGGACCAGGCCCGGTTGCTGCGGCTGCTGTGCCTGGCTCCGGGCGCGGATACCGGGACGGAGGCGGTGGCCGCCATGACAGCTCTGGACAAGAAGACAGCCTCGTCCCTGCTGGAGAGTTTGGCTGCTGCGTACCTGGTCACGCCAGTCCGGGGCGATCAGGGGACAGCTGCCGTGTTGCGGTGGCGGTTGCATGACCTGGTGCGGGTGTTCGGGGTGGGAGTAGTGGCGGGGGATGCGGGGCTGTGGGAGGAGGGGAAGGTGGCGCAGGAGCGGCTGCTGATGTTCTACAACGAGTGGGCGACTGCCGCTGATGAGCGGTTGCAATGGTGGCCCGGGAGAGCGGAGCCGGAGCGGTTCGCGGACCGGAGGGAGGCGTTGGCCTGGTTTGACCAGGAGCGGGCGGGACTGGTGGAGGCAGCGCTCTGGGCGCGGGAGGAAAGGTTCGCGAGTACAGCGATACGGCTGGCCGACTGTCTGCCCGATTATCTCGACTGGCGGCGGTACTTCGACGACAAGATCGCGGTCACACGTGCCGCACAGGAGGCAGCGCACCGCGCCGGGGACAGTCTCAACGAGGCTGTCGCATGGAACAACCACGGCACCGCCCTGCGGGATGCGGATCGAGTGGAGGAGGCGATCGACGCCCTTACCCACGCCCGCGACCTGCACCAGAACAGGAGAGACCCCCGACGCGAGGCCGACACTTGGAACAATCTCGGCCTTGCCCTACGAGACGCGGGGCAAATCGCGGAGGCGATCGACGCCCTTACCCACGCCCGCGACCTGCACCAGAGCACCGAGAACCGCCGCGGCGAGGCCACGGCGTGGAACAACATCGGCGCCGCCCTGCAGGAAGCGGGTCGGATGGAGGAGGCGATCGACGCCCACATCCGCGCCCGCGACCTGCACCAGAGCACCGAGAACCGCCGCGGCGAGGCCATGGCGTGGAACAACATCGGCGCCGCCTTGGGAAAGTCGGGCCAACCGGAGGAGGCCATCACAGCATTCGGTAAAGATCTGGAGATCTGCCGCGAGCTCGAGGACTGGTACGGGGTAGGCCAAAGCCTAGGCAACCTGGCCCTAGCCCTCCTAGCCGCCCACCGTCCCGCCGAAGCCCGGGCCCACTGGCTCCGAGCCTGCGACGCCTACACCCGGGCCAACGCCCCCGCCGAAGCCACCCAAGCCCGCGCCCGGGCCAGTGTATCGGGCTGAGCCACCCTCTGACCCGGTCCAAGGCCCCGGCCCGGCAGCATCGCCCAGCGAAACTGATACTCCAGCACGCCGGCCCGGAACGGCTCCACCCCCACCACGCGCCGCACCCGCACCGGCTCGATCAGGATCATCAGCCGCCGCTCCCCGGGCAGCAGCCACGGATAGCGCTCCTCCCCGATGTACTTCCGGGTGAGCCGGTCCATGGCGCGCAGGGCGTCGTCCCCCTCGACGAACCGCGCCACCCGCCCCCGGATCTCGGCCCGGTCGTAGGGGTTGCCGGTGTCGTGATGGGACAGGGACACCTGCGGATTGCGGCGCAGGTTCTCCTCCTTCACCCGCCCCACGGAGGTGTTGACCATGACGTACTCGGTGTCGCCGACGGCCTCGATGTCCACCCACATGGGTGATACCTGAGGCGCGCCGTCCGGTCCGACCGTCGCCAAGTGCCAGAAATTCGGCGCCAGTAGGCGCTCGCGTATGTGTCCGTCCAGCGGTGTCATGCGGCATCCCTACCCACGCCGCCCGTACCGCCACAAGGCTCCCACCATCCGTGAGTGTGGCCGAACAGTCCGTAGTCAGCGCCGTCCCGCGGTCCTACGGTGTCCGCGTGCACCGACGCTCAGCCCATGAACACGGACCCGAACAGCCGCTCCCGCAGCCGCACTCGGACCCCCGGCCCACCGACGCCCCCGCCCCGCCCTTCGACGCCCCCGCCGCCCGCAGCCTCCGTATCGCTCTCGGGATGGGGCCCGAGCACGTCGCGTACGGCATGCGCTCCTCGTACGGGCTGCTCCATGTCACCCCCGACCTGGTCGCCGCCTGGGAGGGCGGCGGCGTCCCGCCCACCGGGCCCGAACTCACCGCGCTGGCGGGGGTGTTGTGGTGCTCGACGGCCGAACTCATCGGCACGCCCCGGACTTTGCGCGAGCACCGCACGGCCCGGGGCCTCGCCGCCGAGGACGTGGCCCGCGCGGCCGGGCTCGAACTCTCCGCGTATGTACGGACGGAGGAGAGTGAGGAGTGGCACGGCACGGACCGTCAGGCCGCCGCCCTCGGGGTCGCGCTCGACCTCTCGATCCCCGAACTCGTCATCGCCCTGGGCTTGGAGGGCCGCCTCAGGGAACTCCTCCACGACGCGGTGACCACTCGCTGGCCGGCGCATGTGCGGCCGGCCGCCAGGCTGTTGTCCTTCGACCGGCACCTCGACCGGCATCTCCTGGAGGACGTCCTGCGGGAGATGCACACCGAGTACCAGAACCTGGTGGCCGCCACCCTCACCTGGGCCAACGGCACCGCCGCCACCGACTCGGGCGACGCGGGCCGTGACTATCTGGACCAGATCCTGGGCCACTTCTGGGCACTCGTCCGGAGAACGGCGGCCCGCTGAAGGGGCCGGACGGACCCCTCCCCGGCGACCGGTCCGGAACCAACCGGTCTAGAACACCGACTCCGCCTCGTCCATGCGGTCCTTGGGCACCGTCTTCAGCTCGGTCACCGCCTCCGCCAGCGGCACCATCACCACGTCGGTGCCGCGCAGGGCGGTCATCCGGCCGTAGTCGCCGCGGTGCGCGGCCTCCACCGCGTGCCAGCCGAAGCGTGTGGCGAGCACCCTGTCGTAGGCGGTCGGGGTGCCGCCCCGCTGGATGTGGCCGAGGATGACGGGCTTGGCCTCCTTGCCGAGGCGCCGCTCCAGTTCGTAGGCGAGCGCGGCACCGATGCCCTGGAAGCGCTCGTGCCCGAACTGGTCGATCTCGCCGTGGCCGTAGTCCATCGAGCCCTCGGCGGGGTGGGCGCCCTCCGCGACACAGATGACCGCGAACTTCTTGCCGCGCGCGAAGCGCTCCTCGACCATCTTCACCAGGTCGGCCGGGTCGAAGGCGCGCTCGGGCAGGCAGATGCCGTGCGCGCCCGCCGCCATCCCGGACTCCAGCGCGATCCAGCCCGCGTGCCGGCCCATGACCTCGACCACCATCACACGCTGGTGGGACTCGGCGGTGGTCTTCAGGCGGTCCATCGCCTCCGTGGCGACCCCGACCGCCGTGTCGAAGCCGAAGGTGCGGTCCGTCGAGGAGATGTCGTTGTCGATGGTCTTCGGGACGCCGACCACCGGCAGGCCCGCGTCCGACAGCATCCGCGCGGCCGTCAGCGTGCCCTCGCCGCCGATCGGGATCAGTACGTCGATACCGAACCGGTGTGCCATGTCCTGCGCGCTCTCGCACGCCTCGCGGAGGCGGTCGCGCTGGAGGCGGGAGGAGCCGAGCATGGTGCCGCCGCGGGCGAGGATGCCGCTGACGGACTCCAGGTCGAGGGTGCGGTAGCGGCCGTCGAGCAGTCCGGCGTAGCCGTCCTCGAAGCCGATGACCTCGTCGCCGTACTGGGCGACCGCTCGGTGCACGACCGACCGGATCACTGCGTTCAGGCCCGGACAGTCGCCGCCTGCGGTGAGAACTCCGATACGCATCGTGCTGTGTCTCCTGATCGTCCTGATCGTCCTGCTCGGTACTGGTACTGATGAGCCAGTCCGATTGTTTCACGGCTCCCAGGGGGTCGCCGCGCCCGACCGCCGCCGCCCGGCACCCCCGCGCGGACCACTCCGGGCTGATGGGCGCCTTATCCATGGTCAAGGGTATTGTCAAGAGGGTTTCCGTCCGCCACGGCGGTGATTTTCACCCCTGCCGGCCGAGCCCCCGCCAACCGCACCACACGTCCTACACGTCCCACGAGAAACGGAGAGCACACGTGACGCGCAGCGTGTACGTGACCGGGATCGACCGCGGCGACGGCCGCCAGGTGGTCGAGCTGGGGGTGATGGAGCTTCTCACCCGCCAGGTCGACCGGGTGGGGGTGTTCCGGCCGCTGCTGCACCACGGGCCGGACCGGCTGTTCGATCTGCTGCGCGCACGATACCGGCTCACCCAGGACCCGGCGACCGTGTATGGCATGGACTACCACGAGGCGTCCACGCTCCAGGCCCAGCACGGCACGGACGAGCTGGTGTCGGCGCTCGTCGACCGCTTCCACGCCGTCGCGCGCGACTTCGACGTCGTCCTCGTCCTCGGGACCGACTTCGCCGACACCCAGTTCCCGGACGAGCTCTCCCTCAACGCCCGGCTCGCCAACGAGTTCGGCGCCTCCGTCATCCCCGTCGTCGGCGGGCGGGGGCAGACCGCCGAGTCCGTGGCCGCCGAGACCCACAACGCCTTCCGCGCGTACGACGGCCTCGGCTGTGACGTGCTCGCCATGGTCGTCAACCGGGTCGCGCCCGCCGACCGGGACGACATAGCCGAGCGGCTCGGGGACTCCCGGCTGCCGCTCCCGGCGCCCTGTTACGTCCTGCCCGACGAGCCGGCTCTCTCCGCGCCCACCGTCGCCCAGATCACCCACGCCCTCGGCGGCACGGTGCTCCTCGGCGACGACTCGGGCCTCGCCCGTGACGCGCTGAACTTCGTCTTCGGCGGGGCCATGCTGCCCAACTTCCTGAACGCCCTGACCCCGGGCTGTCTGGTCGTCACCCCCGGCGACCGCGCGGACCTGGTCGTCGGCGCCCTCGCCGCCCACAGCGCCGGCACCCCGCCGATCGCCGGTGTGCTGCTCACCCTGAACGAGCGGCCCAGCGAGGAGGTCCTGACCCTCGCCGCGCGGCTCGCGCCCGGCACCCCCGTGGTCGCCGTCGAGACGGGTTCCTTCCTCACCGCCTCCGAACTGTTCTCCATGGAGGGCAAGTTGAGCGCGGTGACCCCGCGCAAGGCGGAGACCGCGCTCGGCCTGTTCGAGGGTTACGTCGACACCGCCGAGCTGCGGAGCAGGGTCTCCGCGCCGAGCAGCGACCGGGTCACGCCGATGATGTTCGAGCACACGCTCCTCGAACAGGCCCGCTCCGACAAGCGCCGTGTCGTGCTGCCCGAGGGCACCGAGGAGCGCGTCCTGCACGCCGCCGAGGTGCTGCTGCGGCGCGGGGTCTGCGACCTCACCCTGCTCGGCCCGGTGGAGCAGATCCGCAAGAAGGCCGCCGACCTGGGCATCGACCTGGGCGAGAGCCAGCTGGTGGACCCGGCGACCTCCACGTGGCGGGACAGGTTCGCCGAGAAGTACGCCCAGTTCCGCGCCCACAAGAACATCAGCGTCGAGCTGGCCTACGACGTGGTGTCGGACGTGAACTACTTCGGCACGCTCATGGTCCAGGAGGGGCTCGCCGACGGCATGGTGTCGGGGTCCGTGCACTCCACCGCCGCCACCATCCGGCCCGCGTTCGAGATCATCAAGACCCGGCCGGACGCGGACATCGTCTCGTCCGTCTTCTTCATGTGTCTCGCCGACAAGGTGCTGGTCTACGGGGACTGCGCGGTCAACCCGGATCCGGACGCCGAGCAGCTCGCCGACATCGCCGTCCAGTCGGCCGCCACCGCACGGCAGTTCGGGGTCGAACCGCGGATCGCGATGCTGTCGTACTCCACGGGGACCTCCGGGTCGGGCGCCGACGTCGACAAGGTGCGCCGTGCCACCGAGCTGGTGCGCGCGCGGCGCCCCGATCTGCTGATCGAGGGGCCGATCCAGTACGACGCCGCCGTGGAGCCGAGCGTCGCGGCGACGAAGCTGCCGGACTCCGAGGTCGCGGGCCAGGCGACGGTGCTGGTCTTCCCGGACCTCAACACCGGCAACAACACCTACAAGGCCGTCCAGCGGTCGGCGGGCGCGCTCGCGGTGGGCCCGGTGCTGCAGGGGCTGCGCAAGCCGGTCAACGACCTGTCCCGGGGAGCGCTCGTCCAGGACATCGTCACCACGGTCGCCATCACGGCGATCCAGGCCCAGACCTCCGCCGCCGCCCTCGGCGACCCCGGCAAGTGAACCTCGTCAGGAAGCAGACCGTGACCGCCACCCGCGTACTCGTCCTCAACTCCGGCTCCTCGTCGGTGAAGTACCAGCTGCTCGACATGCGCGACCGGGCCCGGCTGGCCGTCGGGCTGGTCGAGCGGATCGGTGAGGAGAACTCCCGGCTGAAGCACAGCCCGCTCACCGGCGGCGGCGTCTCCCGCGAGCGCACCGGCCCGATCGCCGACCACGAGGCCGCCCTGAAGGCCGTCGCCGAGGAGCTGGCGGCCGACGGACTCGGCCTCGACTCCCCCGAGCTGGCCGCCATCGGGCACCGCGTCGTGCACGGCGGGCAGCGCTTCACGCAGCCGACGGTCGTCGACGACGCCGTGCTCGCCGAGATCGAGCGCCTGATCCCGGTGGCGCCGCTGCACAACCCGGCCAACCTCACCGGCATCCGCACCGCCCGCGCACTGCGCCCCGACCTCCCGCAGGTCGCCGTCTTCGACACCGCGTTCCACACGACGATGCCGGAGTCCGCCGCCCGCTACGCGATCGACGTGGAGACCGCCGACGCGCACCGCATCCGGCGCTACGGCTTCCACGGCACCTCGCACGCCTACGTCTCCCGGGCCACGGCCGAACTGCTGGGCAGGGCGCCCGAGGACGTCAACGTGATCGTGCTGCATCTCGGCAACGGGGCCTCGGCCTCGGCGGTCCGGGGCGGGCGGTGCGTGGACACCTCCATGGGGCTCACCCCCTTGGAGGGGCTCGTGATGGGTACGCGGTCCGGAGACCTGGACCCGGCCGTCATCTTTCATTTGATGCGCGTTGGCGAAATGTCCACGGACGAGATCGACACTCTCCTCAACAAGAGGAGCGGTCTGATCGGACTGTGCGGCGACAACGACATGCGGGAAATACGCCGCCGCGTCGACGAGGGCGACGAGCGGGCGAAGCTGGCCTTCGACATCTACATTCACCGGCTGAAGAAGTACATCGGCGCCTACTGCGCGGTGCTCGGCCGGGTGGACGCGGTCGTCTTCACCGCCGGTGTGGGCGAGAACGCCGCGCCCGTGCGGGAGGCCGCCATGGCGGGCCTGGAGGGCCTGGGACTCGCGGTCGACGGCGAGCTGAACGCCGTCCGGAGCGGTGAGCCCCGGCTGATCTCGCCGGCCGGGGCTCGGGTCGCGGTCGCAGTGGTGCCGACGGACGAGGAACTGGAGATCGCGGCACAAACGTATGCCCTGGTCGTCAAATGAGCGAAGAGGACGCGAGTGAGCGGAGAAGCGCCGAGGAATACACGCCGGTAACACGCCTGAGCGCATAGCCGCACATTTGCTATTCCATCAGACGGAATATTCCGCAGCGAAACAAACCGATAGGATCGTCCCATGCGCCGTTCGAAAATCGTCTGTACTCTCGGCCCCGCGGTCGACTCCCACGAGCAACTGGTCGCCCTCATCGAGGCCGGCATGAACGTGGCCCGTTTCAATTTCAGCCACGGCAGTCACGCCGAGCACCAGGGCCGCTACGACCGGGTCCGGGCCGCCGCCGCCGAGACCGGTGCGGCCATCGGTGTCCTCGCCGACCTCCAGGGCCCCAAGATCCGCCTGGAGACCTTCGCCGAGGGCCCGGTGGAGCTGGTGCGCGGTGACGAGTTCACCATCACCGCCGAGGACGTGCCGGGCGACAGGCAGATCTGCGGCACGACGTACAAGGGCCTGCCCGGAGACGTCACCGCGGGCGACCAGATCCTCATCAACGACGGCAACGTCGAGCTGAAGGTCATCGAGGTCGACGGCCCCCGGGTGCGGACCGAGGTCATCGAGGGCGGTGTCATCTCCGACCACAAGGGCATCAACCTGCCCGGCGCGGCCGTCAACGTGCCCGCGCTGTCCGAGAAGGACGTCGAGGACCTGCGGTTCGCGCTGCGGATGGGCTGCGACCTGGTGGCGCTGTCCTTCGTGCGGGACGCCGAGGACGTGCGGGACGTCCACAAGGTGATGGACGAGGTGGGCCGCCGGGTCCCCGTCATCGCCAAGGTGGAGAAGCCGCAGGCGGTGGAGAACATGGAGGACGTCGTGATGGCGTTCGACGGCGTCATGGTCGCCCGTGGCGACCTGGCCGTCGAGTACCCGCTCGAGAAGGTCCCCATGGTGCAGAAGCGGCTCATCGAGCTGTGCCGCCGCAACGCCAAGCCGGTGATCGTGGCGACCCAGATGATGGAGTCGATGATCACCAACTCCCGCCCCACGCGCGCCGAGGCGTCCGACGTCGCCAACGCGATCCTGGACGGCGCGGACGCGGTCATGCTGTCGGCGGAGTCCAGTGTGGGCGCGTACCCGCTGGAGACGGTCCGCACGATGTCGAAGATCGTGACGGCCGCCGAGCAGGAGCTGCTCTCCAAGGGCCTGCAGCCGCTGGTGCCGGGCAAGAAGCCGCGTACGCAGGGCGGTTCGATCGCCCGTGCCGCCTGCGAGATCGCCGACTTCCTCGGCGGCCGGGCCCTGGTGGCCTTCACGCAGTCCGGTGACACCGCCCGCCGGCTCTCGCGCTACCGCGCCTCCCAGCCGATCGTCGCGTTCACCACCGACGAGTCCACCCGCAACCAGCTGGCGCTCAGCTGGGGTGTCGAGTCGCACGTCGTGCCGTTCGTGAACAGCACCGACGAGATGGTCGACCTGGTGGACGGGGAGATGGTCAAGCTCAAGCGCTTCCAGGAGGGCGACATCGCGGTCATCACCGCCGGCTCGCCCCCCGGTGTGCCGGGCACCACGAACATGGTCCGGGTGCACCACCTGGGCGGCGGCGCCCGCGACTGACGCGGCCCGCAGCCGTTCCGAACGCGCCGAGGGCGCCCCCTGGGAACAGGGGGCGCCCTCGGTCTGTGCGGCTCCCGGAAGGGTCCTGTGCGGCGCTCAGCGGGCCGCGGGAGGGGCGGCGTTCACTTGGTGGTGAACTGGTGCAGCCCCGGCACGGTGAGCGTTCCGCCGAACTGGCCCGCCTGGACGACCTTCACCTTGGTGAAGTAGATCAGCGGGATGTTCAGCGGCGGCGGGTGCTTCGGGTCGAAGGTCACCGGGATCAGACCGAGCAGGTTGCCGGAGATGCTCTCGGTGTACATGACCGTCTTGCCGTCGCGGATCGTGGACGTCGTGCCCTTGCCGGCCTGCACGTGGTAGGTCACGCCGGCCTGCTTGTCGTCGACGGTCTGGTGGAGGTCGCCGATGTCGGTGCCGCCGGAGATGACGTACTTCAGCACCTCCTTGACCTTGCCGTCGGCCGTCCGCACCTTGACGATGCCCTGGTAGTCGGCGCCCTTCAGCGTCAGCGAGCTGGCGTTCAGGTACCAGGGCTCGGAGGGCAGCGCGGGGATGCCCTTCTCCACGCCGCTCTCGTCGTCCGTGGCGACGAAGCAGTCGTCGAGGTCGGTGCTCTCGCTGGGGGACGGGCTCGGCGTCGCCTCGGCGTCGGCGTCCTTCGCCTTGTCCTCGGCGTCGTCGGCCTTGTCGTCGGCCTTGTCGGTCTTGCCGTCGGTCTTGTCGCCGCCGCCGGTGACGTCCTTGGCGGAGTCCTCGACCTTGTCGGTGACGTCGACGGAGCCCTTGCCGTCCTTGCCCGAGTCCGAACCGGAGTCCTTGCCGTCGTCCGTGCCGTTCTCCGCCGCCGAGGGCGAGGGGGACGGGCTGGTGGACGCGGACGGGGTGTCGCTCCCGGTCTCCTTGTCGTCCGGCGTGAACAGGTCCTCCAGCGCGCTGCCGATGTCCTCCAGGACGTTGCCGCCGCTGTCCTTCTCCGAGACGGAGTCGGACGGCGTGTCCGCGGCCGCCTTGTCGGAGGTGTCGGCCGGCGCGGAGCCGCCCGTCGTGTCCTTGTCGTCGGAACCTGAATCCGGCGAAGAGGGCTCGTCCGAGGACGTGTCGTCGGAGGCGGAGCCGCCGGAGGAGTCGCCGCCCGCGGGCTTGTCCTCGTCCTTCGGCTCGTCCTTCGGCTCGTCCTTCGCGTCGTCGTCCTTCGCGTCGTCCGAGGAGTCGGCGTCCTTCGTGGCGGAGGCGGACGGCGTGGGGGTCGGGGAGGCGGAGCTGTCCTTGTCCTCCTCGGCGGCCTCCAGGGCCGTCAGGCAGTCCTTGTACTCGTCGGCCGTCAGGCTCTTGGACGCGGGGTCCTCGGCGAGGGCCAGGGTGGGGGTGAAGCCCATGCCCATGAGGACCGCCGTGGGCATGGCCGCCAGGGCTATCGCCTTGCCCGCCGGCATGTTCAGCCGGGTGAGAAGGGGCTTCTTGGGTGCCGCGTGCCGCGGTCCGGTTCTCGCACGGGACTCTCCCACCGAAGTCCCGTGGGTCACCTCGTCAGCCGGCACTGTGCCTCCCGTTCGTCCCGTTGGTGGGGGTGGTACCTGACAGGTCGTCGCGCTCGCCGTTCGCCGCCCCGCTCACGGACCCCGCGGTCGCGGGCTCCGGGGCGTCGCCCTTGTGCAGGGGGACCGCACCTTGCTGTGCCGTGTTCTGGGCCGTCGCGTCCCGGGCAGCCGCCGTCTGGGCCGGGGTCCGGTAGGTGGACGGCACCGACGCCTCGTCGTGACCGGGCCCCCAGGCGATGGCCAGCGCACCGCCGATCAGGGCGAGCAGGAAGCCGAAGCCGAAGCCTCCGAGGTTGGAGACGGGGATGGAGACGAGCGCCAGGAGGATCGCCGCCGTACCGGCGAAGGTGCGGACGTGCCGCTGGAACCAGAGGCTGACCCCGAGCACCACCAGCAGCACGCCGATGATGAGGGAGCCCGAACCGCCCGTCGTCGCCATGGCGAGCGTGAGGTGGCCGAGCTGGATGTTCGCGTACGGGAAGTACATGATCGGGAAGCCGCTGAGCAGTACCAACAGGCCCGCCCAGAAGGGACGGCTGCCCCTCCAGTCGCGGAAGCGCCGCCGGAGGACGCGGAGATAGTCTTCGTTCTGCCCCGTTGACTCGGCGCTCATGGACAACAGCTCCCTGGAACAGTGTTGCTGTGACAAGTTCACGTACGCCGAAGCGCGCGTACGGAATTCACGTGCGGAATGCGCGTGCGCGGCGGAGCGCACGGCGAGAGGGACGGGCGGGCGAAGAAGCGAGAGGCCCCCTCACCCGCCCAGGGAGTGCCTAGTAGCACTCCACCGTGCCCTTGTGGAGCGACATCTTCAGGTTGCTCAGCTTGAAGGTTCCGGCAGTGGTGGCCCACGCCGTCTGCTTCACGTCGGTCAGCGAGGCCGAGTCGGCCTGCTGGGCGAACCCGTAGGGGTTGGCCTGCTCCGAGCCACCCTTCATGCCCGGACCCTTGTTGGCGTCCTTGGCCGCCACACCGATGTCGATGCCGCGGAAGACGGCATCGGCCGAGAGGTCCTCGACGTCGATGTAGAGGTTCTCGGCCTCGACCTTCTTGCCACCCGTACCGGCGGTCAGCTTGAGGCTGACGCTACCGAGGAACGGGACGCCCGGGGTGACGACCGACTGGCACATGTTGGTGATCGACGCGGACTTGAACGCCGAAACGGCGACGGGGTGAACCGTCTTCTCGCCCTTGAGGGTGTAGCCCTCGTCGAGCGCTCCGTACTGCGAGAAGCCCGTACCGTCGAGCTGGTCAGCCGTCACCTTGAACGACTGGCCCGACACACTGAACGACGCTGCGAGAGCACCCTGCGCGAGGGCGACACCTATCGCTGCCGTGGCGGCGACGCTGGGCACCATGACCACAGCGAACCGCTTCCATCTGGTCCCGCCACGCACCTGGGACTCCATATTTCCTCCTTCTCGGACGTACATCTCCTGCCACCGGTTCGCCCCCACAGGCGGCGGCTCAACCGGGCAGGGATGGGAGAAGTGCTACGTCCTCGGGAAGGAGAGCGCCCGCGCTCGGCGGCGCGAAAAGCGCCCGAACTCACCGGCGATCACCCCCGAGCGACAACCACTGGTCGCGCCTGACACGCATCACGCACAACCTGCTGGACAGGCTCCACCCTCGGGCGGAGACCCCCCTGTCCAAGAGCAGGCGCCACTGTCGCCCGCTCTGCTCGGTGGGGACCCAGAAAACCCGTTGACCCGACTGGTTGGCGGGGCACGGGGAAGGACCGAGCGTCGCCGATCGTGGTGCATTCTCGCCGCCCCCGCAAGGGGGGTCGTTACTGGCTAGTAACGGACGGATAACCGAACAACGACCCATCGGCATCGGCCAGCGACCCTGGGTGGCACCGAGTGAGGCGACACAATGGTTGACAGATGGACAGAGCCCGACAGAACGACGGGATTCTCTTACTGCCAGTAACAGCGGCCGCGTTTACCAAGATTTGGCAAAACGCGGCCGCGGTGTCGCTGTGTCGCCAAATCGTTCTCTCCCGCACCACGCGTCCCGGCACTCCGGGACGGCGCGGTCACGGCCCCCGCTCCGCCCGGCCGGCGCAGCCGGGGCGGGGGTTCACCCGTGGCTCAGAACAGTGCTCGCGCCAGCGCGCGCCGCGCCGCGGCCACCCGCGGGTCGTCGCCGCCGACCACCTCGAAGAGTTCCAGCAGCCGCGTCCGTACGGCGTCGCGCTCGTCCCCCGCCGTGACCCGCACGGTGTCGATGAGTCGACCGAACGCGTCCTCCACGTGCCCGCCGACGAGGTCGAGGTCCGCCGCGGCGATCTGCGCCTGCGCGTCACCCGGGTTCTCGGCGGCCGCCTTGCGCACGTCCTGCGGATCGGCCCCCTGCACCCGCTGGAGCAACTCGGCCTGCGCGAGCCCCAGTTTGGCCTCCGTGTTGCCCGGGTCGTCACTCAGTACGTTCTTGTACGCCTGCACCGCGCCGCCGAAGTCGCCCGCGTCCAGGGCGTGTACGGCGGCTTCGAGCAGGTGGTCGTAGGGGCCGGCCGGGATCTGCGGGGCCGCCTCGACGGGGGCGCCGGCCTCGGCGTCGGGGTCCACCACGAGGCCGGTGAGCCCGAAGCGCTGCTCGGCGACCTGCACGAGCTGGTCGAGGGTCTCGCGGATCTGCTGCTCGGGGGCGGCCCCCTGGAAGAGCGGCAGCGCCTGCCCGGCGACCACGGCGAACACGGCCGGGATCCCCTGGATCCCGAACTGCTGCATCAACATCTGGTTGGCGTCGACGTCGATCTTGGCGAGGACGAACTTGCCGGCGTACTCGACGGCCAGGCGCTCCAGCACCGGGCTGAGCTGCTTGCAGGGCTGGCACCACTCGGCCCAGAAGTCGATGACGACGGGTACTTCGGTGGACCGCTGCAGGACCTCGCGCTCGAACCCGGCCTCATCGACATCGATGACCAGGTCGGCCGGGGAGACCGCGCCGCCCCCGCCCTGCCGTGCCGCTTCGGCGCGCGCCTGCTCCGCCTTCGCCTTGGCCTCCTGGGCCGCCTTCACCGCGGCGAGGTCGACGACTCCGCTCATGGACATGTTCCGTGGCTGCATGAGTACATCCTCCCCCTTCCGAGCACGCGGGTGAAAAGCGTCCCGAGAGCCAGACGTCCACCCCGGCTTACGCTACGACTCGTAGCGTAACTGCCCCCGACGGCTCCCTGCACCCCTCACTACCCACTCCGCAGTGATCTGTCTCACGCTGCGGCCCGGTATTTCGACAACGGCCGGATATGGTCGGCTGATGCAGAGCCGCACCCCCGCCTCCCGCGCCACGGGCGGCCGCCCGCGCAGCGCCGCCGCGGACGCCGCGATCCTGGCGGCGACCCGGGAGGCTCTGGTCGACCTGGGCTGGTCGAAGCTGACGCTGGGCGACGTGGCCACCCGGGCCGGCGTCGCGAAGACCACGCTCTACCGCCGCTGGGCGGGGAAGAACGAACTCGTGGTGGACGCGGTCGCGGAACTCTTCGACGAACTCCGCCTCCCCGACCGGGGCAGTCTGGCGGCCGACATCGAGGGCGTCGTGCTCCAGTTCGCGGCGATCCTGGCCCGGCCGGAGGCCAGGAGCGGCCTGATGGCGGTGATCGCCGAGTCGACCCGCGACGAGGCCCTGCGCGAACGCATCCGCGCGTCCATCGTCGACCGTCAGAAGCGCCTGGTCCTGGAGGGCCGGGCCCGCGCCCAGACCCGCGGCGAACTCCCTCCCGAACCCGACCCCGCCGTCGCCTCCCGCACCGTCGACCTGATCTTCGACGTCGTAGCGGGCGCGGTGGTCCACCGCACCCTGATCAGCTCGGGCTCGGTGGACGAGCCATGGGTACGGGACTTCACCGCCCTGCTGCTGCGGGGACTGAGCGGGAACGCGTCGGACACCCGCCCCGGGGCGAGCGCTCCCTAGGACCTGCCGGTACCGCGATGCCCTAGAACCCGGCCGGCTCCGTGTACACCCCCCACTCCTCCCGCAGCACCCCGCAGATCTCCCCCAGCGTCGCCTCCGCCCGTACCGCGTCCAGCAGGGGCCCGATCATGTCCCCGCCCTCCCGGGCGGCGGCCGCCACCGCGCCGAGCCCCGTCCGCACGGCGGCGTCGTCCCGCTCCGCCCTCCGCTCGCCCAGCGCCCGGACCTGGTCCCGCTCCACCTCGTGACCGACCCGCAGGATCTCCAGGTCCCCCGTCACGGAGCCGTGGTGGACATTGACCCCGACGACCCGCTTCTCCCCCTTCTCCAGGGCCTGCTGGTACCGGAAGGCGGACTCCGCGATCTCCCCGGTGAACCACCCGTCCTCGATCCCCCGCAGGATCCCGGACGTCATCGGTCCGACCGGATGCACGCCGTCGGGACGCGCCCGCAGCCCCCGCTCCTCGATCCGACGGAAGATCTTCTCGGCGTCGGCCTCGATGCGGTCCGTCAGCTGCTCGACGTACCACGAACCCCCCAGCGGATCGGCCACGTCGGCGACCCCGGTCTCCTCCATCAGCACCTGCTGCGTCCTGAGCGCGATCTCCGCCGCCCGCTCGCTCGGGAGCGCCAGCGTCTCGTCGAGGGCGTTGGTGTGCAGGGAGTTGGTGCCGCCGAGCACGGCGGACAGAGCCTCCACCGCCGTACGCACCACGTTGTTGTACGGCTGCTGCGCGGTCAGCGAGACTCCGGCGGTCTGGGTGTGGAACCGCAGCCACTGCGCCCGGTCGGTCCGCGCCCCGTACACGTCGCGCAGCCACCGCGCCCAGATCCTCCTGGCCGCGCGGAACTTGGCGATCTCCTCGAAGAAGTCGACGTGGGCGTCGAAGAAGAAGGAGAGCCCCGGCGCGAACACGTCCACGTCCAGCCCGCGGCTGCGCCCCAGTTCGACGTACGCGAACCCGTCCGCGAGCGTGTACGCCAGCTCCTGCGCGGCCGTGGCCCCGGCCTCACGGATGTGGTACCCGGAGACGGACAGCGGTTTGTAGGCGGGCATTCCGGCCGCGCAGTACTCCATGAGGTCGCCGATGAGGCGCAGATGCGGCTCGGGCGGGAAGAGCCACTCCTTCTGCGCGATGTACTCCTTGAAGATGTCGGTCTGGAGCGTGCCGTCGAGGACGGCGGGATCGACGCCCTGCCGCTCGGCGGCGACGAGGTACATGCAGAAGACCGGGACGGCGGGTCCGCTGATGGTCATCGAGGTGGTGACGTCCCCGAGCGGGATCCCCCGGAACAGCGCCTCCATGTCGGCGGCGGAGTCGATCGCCACCCCGCAGTGCCCGACCTCACCGAGCGCCCGCGGGTCGTCCGAGTCCCGCCCCATGAGCGTCGGCATGTCGAACGCGACGGACAGCCCTCCGCCCCCGTTGGCGAGGATCGTCCGGTACCGCTCGTTGGTCCGCTCCGCGTTCCCGAACCCCGCGAACTGCCGGATGGTCCAGGTCCGCCCCCGGTACCCCGTCGGGTACAGCCCCCGTGTGAACGGATACTCCCCCGGCCAACCGATCCGCTCGAACCCCTCGTACACATCCCGGCCGCGGGGCCCGTACACGGGCTCCACCGAGTCCCCGGACAACGTCGTGAAGTCCCCCGCCCGCTTCCGGGCGGAGTCGTAGCGGTCCTGCCAGCGTCGGCGTCCCTCTGCGATGGCGTCGGGGTCCATGACCTCCAATTTACTAGGACGCCCTAGTAACCGACAGCGGGCGCGGGCGGGGACGCGCGCGCGAGGCGCCGGAAAGCACCCGTTACGCTCGACGCCATGAAGAAGAGCGTCTTGACCCGCTACCGGGTGATGGCCTACGTCACCGCCGTCCTGCTGATCCTGCTGACGGCGGGCGTGATCGGGAAGCGTCTGCTGGATCTCGACGGCTTCGACGGCTTCGTCACGGTGGTCGGCTTCGCGCACGGCTGGCTGTACGTGCTGTACCTGGTCTTCGCCTTCGACCTCGGCAGCAAGGCGAAGATGCCACTCGGACGTCTCGCCTGGGTGCTCCTGGCGGGCACCGTGCCCACGGCCGCCTTCTTCGTCGAACGCCAGGTGAGCCGCGAGGTCGAGCCGCTGATCGTCAAGGAAGCGGCCCCGAACCCCGCCGCGGCCTGAACCGGACGGGCCCGCGGGCCGCGGCCTGCGCCGCTCACCTCGTGATGTAGTGGCACTGCACGGCACGCAGTTTGCCGTTGACGTGGAACTTCGCGCACGCCTTGCCGAACTTCGGCAGCCTCTGCGGCACCGCACGCCGCAGGGGATTGCCCCTGCACTCGGCGTGCGTCGCGCCGCGCGAGGTGCGGTACGTCCGGTTGTCCGTGTCGGCATAGGCGAAATCGATGCGCCAGTTGCAGAAGCGGGAGAAGGTTGCCGCCAGCCCCGCACAGTCGACACCCGCCGACTGGCCGGTGATCCGTCTGCCGGACCCGTCAATGGTGTGGGTGAGGAAACAGCCGACGGGAACCCGCACGCCGACTCCCCGCACGTCGTAGTCGAAGGTCCCGACCGCCGTGCTCCCCGTGGCGCTTGCTCGCGCCGGTCCCGCCGCTCCCAGGGCCATTGCCGCGGCGAACACGACCGCGCTCCCGGCAACGACCACACTACGAACGCAGGTACGTACACCTGGCATGAACGGCAAGGACCCGGCCCCCTGTCGGCAGTTCCGGACTTCGGCCGTCCGGATGTCGGTCGAGCGACAGGATGGCAGCGATCACCGCGGGGCCCGCCCTCCACACGGCACATCGGCGGGGAAACCACCGGCACGCGGTACGCGGCTGCGTCCGTTGACGCCCGCCCTCAGCTCTCCTCGAAGTCCCCCGCCGCCACTCGCAGCGGCCGGAGCATCGCGAAGATCTCCGCGCATTCCTCGGCGTCGTAGGTGCCCAGGCCGAAGTCCATGGACATGAGGTCGCGGGTGGCGGCGTCGCAGACCTCGCGGCCCTTGTCGGTGATGGAGGCGAGGGTGCCGCGGCCGTCGTTGGGGTTGGGGCGCTTGTCGACGAGTCCGGACCTCACCAGGCGGTCGACGGTGTTGGTCACCGACGTCGGGTGCACCATCAGTCGCTCGCCGATCTTGGACATCGGCAGCTCGCCCTTCTGGGAGAAGGTGAGCAGCACGAGCGCCTCGTAGCGCGCGAACGTCAGCCCGTACGGCTTGACCACGGCGTCGACCTCCGCCAGCAGGATCTGCTGGGCGCGCATGATCGAGGTGATCGCGGCCATGGACGGGACGCTTCCCCAGCGCTGCTTCCAGTGCTCGTCGGCGCGCGAGATGGGGTCGAAGGAGAGGCTGAGCGGCTTCGGCACGCCATCGACCTTACCGGCCGGTCACATGCTGGTCAGCCCCGTCTCGCTTTTCGGTACGACCGGGCCCCGCACCCCGTCGCCGACCCGCACCACCGTCGCCGATCCGCCCCGCCCCCGCCGCCACCGCCGTCCACCCCGTCCGGCCGGACCGCGTCACCGCGCCGCGGTCCTGCGGAGGTGGTGGCGGACCGCCCGCTGGGCCACGGGCCCGAGGCCGTCCAGCGCGGCCGCGAGCGCCGCGAGCTGCTCCAGCGCGCCGAGCGCCGCCTCCGCCCCCTCGGGATCGACCCCCTCGTACAGCTCCAGCCCCACGAACGAGGCCGCCACGGCACGCGCCAGCCCGCCCGCGTCCGCGAACTCGCCGAGCGGCGAGCCCGCCAGGACCCGCCGCAGCACCCCCTCCACCTCCGTGATCCACAGTTCCAGCCCCGCCGCCGTGGCCGGCGCCAGCCGCGGCTGGGTCTGCGCGCCCGCGAGGAGCTGTCCCAGGACCGCCACATGCCCGCGCGCCCGCTCCTCCGCGTGCATCTCCCGCCCGAAGGCCAGCAGTTCGGACAGCGAGCCGATCTCCGCCAGGCGCTCGCGGTGGCGGGCGACCCGCTGCTCCGCCCCGTACCGGCAGGCGGCCGCGAGGAGTTCGTCCACGGACCCGAAGTGGTAGAAGACGAGCGCCTGGTTCACCCCGGCGGTCGCGGCGATCGTGCGGGCGGACGTCTTGGCGATCCCCTGCTCGACGAGGGTCCGCAGCGCACCCTCCAGCAGCTTCACCCGGGTCGCCTCGCTCACGCCCGCACCTCCTCACGGACCGGCCGCAGCCCCGCCCGGACCCCGCACGCCCGCACGTCCTCGTACGTCGCCGCGAACGAGCCCTCGTAGCCGAGGAGCGGCCCGAAGTGCCGGTTCACCACCCGCACCCGGATCCGGAATCGCCCTGTCCGTTCGTCGAACCGTTCCCGCACCTCCGCCTCGCCGCCGACGAGTTCCGGGACGCGCACGTCGACCGGCCCCTCCCGGAACCGGTGCGCGCCGGAGCGGATCAGCAGCGACCCGTCGGGCTCGGCGCCGAAGTACAGGTCGGTGGCCAGGTGCTGGTGGGTGCCGAGATAGTCGAGGACACGGTCGCCCTCGGGGCTCAGCACCATCTGGGCGTCGAACCGGCGGGACCGGCCGGGCAGGTCGAAGGTACGCACGAAGGTCACCGTCTCACGGCCGAAGCGGTCGGCGTACGGCACGTTCTCGATGGTGAAGGGGACGTCCCGCCCCTCGCGCGGGACGAGGATGTTGCGGGTGGCGCCGAGGGCGAGGAACGGCTTGACCAGCCGCCGTCCGTGCCAGATCCGGTCCATCACCCCCCGGCCGGTGCATGCCTCACCGCTCGCCAGCCCGACCGAGAACCGCCGGCGCAGCTCGGGGTGGAGCCGGTCGAAGTCCGCGCCCATGACCGTCCGGAAGATCGAGGGCGGGGGCATCGCCGCGCGCATGGAGTGCATGGCGGTCATCCCTTCAGGGTCGCGAGCAGACGCGGCGCACGCGCGCGTGGGGGCGGGGTCCGCAGACAGCGGCGGGCGGACGGGGTGCCGGGCAGGGGCGGCACGACCAGGGCGGCCAGCATCGCCGACACCGCCAGCACCGGCGTCGCGAACAGCGCCAGCGGGGCGAGGGGCCCGGCCGGGTCCACCAGCGCGCCGTACGCCAGCCCTGCGCAGGCGGCCACGACCGTCAGCATCCGGAGGGCCGCCTCGGCGAGCCAGCGGCGCAGGGCCCGCTCGGGGGTGATGCCCCGCTCCAGCCAGAGGCGCAGCCGGTCGAAGGACCAGGCGGTGGCCCAGCCCATGAGCGGACGGAACAGCAGCCGGTCGGCGAGGGCACCGGCACGGCCCCAGCGGGGGCGGTAGTCGTAACCCGTGAGGAAGCGGATCCCGTCGCCCTCGGGCACGTAACGCCAGTACCCGCTGCCCTCGGCGATCAGGGAGAGGGGGTGCGGGGAGGAGAACCGCAGCGCCGAGGTCCTGGTGCCGTCCGGCCGCTCCCGCTCACCGGCCGAGACCCCGGTCCCGGCGACCGTCAGACCGGGCAGGACACGGGTGGCGTACCGGAAGCGCCGGGGCTCGCCCTCCGCGCGCGGGAGGTACCGGATCTCGGTGAAGCGCAGGTCCCAGCGCTGGTGGAGGGCCGGGTCCTGGCTGTGTGCCCACAGTGCGTCCAGATCGGCCCGGACATATGTCTCTATGTAGAGCCCCATTCGCGTTCCCCCAGGTCGGCGACATTTTTGAGCGACTGCTCAATTCGATGGACAGGACCGTACTACGTTTTGAGCGATCGCTCAAACGGCAGGCACGTGAAAACCCCGGTCCGCGGGGACCGGGGTTCGACGGCGGCGAACGGCTACCGCTCGGCGGACAGGTGGCGCTCCACCGTCTCCACCTTGGACGTGAGGCCGTCGGTCACACCGGGGCGGATGTCGGCCTTGAGCACGAGCGAGACGCGGGGCGCGCGCTCCTCGACGGCGGCGACGGCCCGCCGGACGACGTCCATCACCTGATCCCACTCGCCCTCGATCGAGGTGAACATGGCGTCGGTGCGGTTCGGCAGTCCGGATTCACGGACGATCCGGACGGCGTCGGCGACGTACTCGCCCACGTCCTCGCCGACACCCAGCGGGGTCACGGAGAAGGCGACGATCACGCTTTCACCGCTCCCTCGTCCTCGCCCTGCGCGCGGGCCGTGAACACCGCGCCGACCGCGCTCTCGGCCTCCTTGCGGAGCCTGCGGTCGGCGAAGAAGCCGCCGGTGGGCAGGACGGAGAGGGCGAAGTAGAGCGCGGCGGTGCTCAGCGGCCACTTGGTGCGGTTCCAGGCGTCGGCCCAGAAGAGCAGGTACAGCAGGAAGAGGACGGCGTGGACCCAGCCCATCACCGGCACCGCGTTGAACTCGGTGGTGCGCTTGAGCACCGAGCACACGAGCAGCAGCAGGAAGGAGACCGCCTCGGGGGCGGAGACGAGGCGCAGGCGGCGCAGGGCGGAGGCGGTCTTTATGTCCACGGGTCACCTTCGGTGAGGTCGGCGGGGCGAGTCGTCGCGGGGCCCGGCTGCCCTTGTGAAAGGAAGCACAAGCGACGTCCATTCTGGCATCCGTCAACCTCGCGGTGCCCCCAGGGGTCCCCTCGGGGTCGAGATCCTCCTCAAGGGCCTGTCCTGTCCGGGCATCCGCCGGTTACCGTCCTCCCGTGGCAATGTTCCGACTTCAAGGCAGCAAAGTGCTGGCCGTCGACATGACCGGGGACGCCGTGAAGGCGAAGAACGGCTCGATGGTCGCGTACGACGGTCAGATGTCGTTCAAGAAGCTGAGCGGCGGCGGTGAGGGCCTGCGCGGGATGGTGACGCGCCGCCTCACGGGTGAGCAGATGACGTTGATGGAGGTGACCGGACAAGGGACCTGCTGGTTCGCGGACCGGGCTTCCGAGATCAACCTGGTGAATCTTCAGGGGGACAAGCTGTACGTGGAGTCGAGCAACCTGCTCGCGACGGGCTCCGGGCTGCGTACGGGCACGAGCTTCACGGGGCTGCGCGGCGCCTCGCAGGGCAACGGCCTGTTCACCACGACCATAGAGGGCCACGGCCAGGCGGCGATCATGTCCGACGGCCCGGCGGTGGTGCTGCGGGTCAGTCACCAGTACCCGCTGACGGTCGACCCGGGGGCGTACATCGCGCACCAGGGCAACCTCCAGCAGTCCTTCCAGTCCGGTGTGACGTTCCGCACGCTCATGGGCGAGGGCGGCGGCGAGGCCTTCCAGATCCGCTTCGAGGGCGACGGACTCGTCTACGTCCAGCCCAGCGAGCGCAACACGGTGGCGGGGGACGTCTGACATGGCCTTCCGTGAGATCAACTCGAAGATGATCGAGGCGACCGTGATGCCGGGCCAGCGGCTGTTCAGCCAGCGCGGCGCGATGCTCGCCTACAAGGGCGAGGTGTCCTTCACCCCCAACATGCAGGGCGGCCAGGGCGGTATCGCCTCGATGATCGGCCGCCGGGTGGCCGGCGAGGCGACCCCACTGATGACCGTCGAGGGCAGCGGCACGGTGCTGTTCGGGCACGGCGGCCACCACATCCAGGTGATCAGCCTGACGGGCGAGACCCTCTACGTCGAGGCCGACCGTCTGCTCGCCTTCGACGGCACCCTCCAGCAGGGCACGATGTTCATGGGCTCGCAGGGCGGCGTCATGGGCATGGTGCGGGGCCAGGTGACGGGCCAGGGCCTGTTCACCACCACCCTGAAGGGGCACGGCGCGGTCGCGGTCATGGCGCACGGCGGGGTCATCGAGGTCCCGATCACCCCCCAGCGCCCGGTCCACGTGGACCCGCAGGCGTACGTGGCGCACCACGGCGACGTACGCAACAAGCTCTCCACCGCGCTCGGCTGGCGCGACATGGTGGGCCGGGGCTCCGGCGAGGCGTTCCAGCTGGAGCTGAGCGGCAGTGGTGCGGTGTACGTCCAGGCCTCGGAGGAGAAGCTGTGAGCATGTACGGGGCCCCGGTCGCCGGACCGACCGTCCACGACCCGATGACGCTGCCGTCCGACGACAACGTCAACAACTACACCTTCTGCGTGGAGCTCAAGGGGAGCCAGTGGTTCCTGCAGAAGGGCAAGATGATCGCCTACTACGGCCAGATGGAGTTCAACGGCATCGGGCACGGCCGTTTCGGCGGTCTCGTCCGGACGTCGTTCCATTCGCCTCTGCACGCGAGCGACTGGGTCGTGGCCGAGGGATCCGGCAAGATGCTCCTCGCCGACCGGGCCTTCGACGTCAATTCGTATGACTTGGAGGACGGCAACCTGACCATTCGCTCCGGCAACCTCCTCGCTTTTCAGCCAAGTCTCGCGCTGAAGCAGTCGATCGTTCCGGGCTTCCTGACCCTCATCGGAACGGGCAAGTTCGTGGCGGCCTCCAACGGCCCGGTGGTGTTCATGGAACCCCCCATCCGGGTCGACCCGCAGGCCCTGGTCGGGTGGGCCGACTGCCCCTCGCCGTGCCACCACTACGACCACGGCTACATGGCCGGCGTGATGGGCGGCCTACGTGCGATGACGGGCATCGGCGGCGCCTCCGGCGAGGAGCACCAGTTCGAGTTCGTCGGGGCGGGGACAGTGCTGCTGCAGTCCTCCGAGACCCTCATGGCCGAGCAGGCCACGGGCGTGGTCCCGCACGAGCCCGGGGTACCCGGTGGCGGTGGGGTGCCCGGCCACCACGGACAGCCGATGGGGGCACCGCGCCTTCCCGGACAGCTGGGGGACCTCCAGCGTCGCTTCGGGCTGTGAGCGGTAGTCTGCGGAGTGTGACATCGAACGTGTGCGCGTTGTCATGCTCCACCCCCGTACGACCCGACCTGTCCGTACGACCGGAACCACCCCGCCCTCACTAGTTCGCCTTTCAACATTTTAGGTAGACTTCATTCATGGAGACCGAAACGGCCACGCGCTGGCTGACCGATGCCGAGCAGTGCGCCTGGCGCACCCATCTGGACGTCAACAGGCTGCTGACCCACCAGCTCGAAAGGGACCTGCAGCCGTTCGGCCTGACGATGAACGACTACGAGATCCTGGTGAACCTCTCCGAGTCGGAGGGCCGCCGGATGCGGATGAGCGATCTCGCCGCCGCCACCCTCCAGTCCAAGAGCCGCCTCTCGCACCAGATCACCCGCATGGAGAACGCGGACCTGGTGCGCCGGGAGAACTGCGAGTCCGACCGGCGCGGGCTGTTCGCCGTGCTGACGGAGCACGGCCTGGAGACGATGCGGCGGGTGGCGCCGCATCATGTCGCCTCGGTGCGGCGGCACTTCATCGACCTGCTGCCCCAGGAGTCGCTGGACGACCTGCACCGGTCGCTGGGGCCGATCGCGGACCACCTGCGGAGCCACCGCGGCAGGCCGTGACCCGGTGACCGGGACGAGCCGGGGGCCGGGCGTCAGCCGCGGCCCCGGGTCCGGCGTGGCTGGTGACGCCCCCGAGGCGGGGCCTCGGGTGTCACGGCCCCCCGCCCCGGCGTCTCCAGGGGCAGCCGCAGTTCGAACAGGGCTCCCCCGCCGGGCGCGTCCCCGACCGTCAGGGTCCCCGAGTGGCGTACGGCGATGTCCCGGGCGATGGCCAGGCCCAGACCCGCGCCGCCGTCGTCCCTCGCCCGGGAGTCGTCCAGCCGGACGAAGCGCTCGAACACGCGCTCGCGGTCGGCCTCGGGAACTCCCGCCCCGTCGTCCGTGACCTGGAGGACCGCCCAGCCCGGGACGGTGCGCAGGGTGACCGCGACCCGGTCGCGGGCATGGCGGCGGGCGTTGTCCAGCAGGTTGCCGAGCACGCGGCGGATCTGGTTGCGCGAACCGTGCAGTTCCACCGGGCCGTCGCCGTCCAGGGCCACGCCCTCCCGGGACGCCACCTCGTCCCGTACGGCCTGCGCCAGGTCGAACCGCGCCTCCGGCGGCGGCCGCTCCCCCGCGTCCAGCCGGGCCAGCAGCAGCAGGTCGGCGGCGAGGCTCTGCAGTCGTACGGTGTCCTCGACCGCCCCCTCCAGGTCCAGCAGCTCCGGATGGGCCGCGCCCACCTCGAGCTGGGTGCGCAGCGACGCGATCGGGCTGCGCAGCTCGTGCGAGGCGTCCGCGACGAACGCCCGCTGCCGCTCCACCGAGGTCTCCAGCGCGGCCAGCGTCTCGTTCGTCGTACGGGCCAGCCGGGCGATCTCGTCGTGCGTGTCCGGCTCGGGCACGCGCCGGGAGAGATCCTCGGAGGCGGTGATGGCGGCCATCTCCGACCGGATGTCCTCGACGGGACGCAGCGCCCGCCGGGTGACGACGTACGTCACCGCGCCGACCGTCAGCAGCAGCAGCGGCAGCCCGATGAGCATCGTCGTCAGCGCGGTGCCGACGGCGTCCTCCTCGGTGGCGAGCGGGGCGCCCGCGTAGACGGTGAGCGGGACGCCGGCGGGTGTGACCACGTCGACGGCGGCGAACCGGTAGTGCGCCGTCACCCCCTCGACGGTCGCGGTGCCCTCGCCGTACCAGGTCTCGTCGGCGACCTCGCGGGGGCCGAGCGTGCCGTCGTCCTCGGCGTCCCTGTCGCCCTCCGCGCGGTCGTCGGCGTCGTCGTTGGTCTCGGAGTTCAGCCGGTCCGAGGCGACGGCGGTCACGTTCATGGCCTCGACGTCCTCGCCGACCGCGACGGGCTTCTCCTCGCGGTCCAGGACCTCGACGGGGTTCTCGTCGCCGTCCGGCAGCCGCAGCTCGTCGTAGGCGAACCCGTTCGCCAGTGCCGAGGCGGCGTTGCGGGCCACGGAGTCGGCCTCCGTGTCCGCCTTGTCGACGAGGGAGAAGCGCAGGGAGAGCAGGACGGCGGCGCCCGCCGCGACCAGGGCGACGGCGACGACGACGGTCGCGGCGAGGGTGGCGCGGGCCCGCACCGAGCCCAGGCGGCGTTTCACGGGCGGCCCTCCAGTCGGTAGCCGGCGCCGCGCACGGTCTTGATGAGCGTGGGGCCGAGCTTGCGGCGCAGGGTGCTGATGTAGACCTCGACGATGTTCGGGTCGCCGTCGTAGGCGAAGTCCCAGACGTGCTCCAGGATCTCCGCCTTGGAGACGACCTCACCGGCTCTGAGCACCAGCTGCTCCAGGACGGAGAACTCCTTGGTGGTCAGGGAGATCTCGTCCTCGGTGAGGAACACGCGGCGGGCGGCGGTGTCGAGCCTCAGCTCCCCCACCTCGTGCACGGGCGAGGCGCCGCCCGAGGCGTGGCGCCGCCGCAGCAGCGCCTTCACCCGGGCCACGAGGACGACGTAGGAGAACGGCTTGGTCAGATAGTCGTCGGCGCCCGTGTCGAGGCCCTCCGCCTCGTCGTACTCGCCGTCCTTCGCGGTGAGCATGAGGATCGGCACGTCGTGGCCGGCGGCGCGCAGGGCGGCGCACACGCGGTAGCCGTTCATGCCGGGCAGCATGATGTCGAGGATCACGAGGTCGTACGCCCCCTCGCTCGCGCGGTGCAGGCCCTCGACGCCGTCGTGGACGACGTCCACGGCGTATCCCTCGGCCGTCAGCCCCTTGGCCAGCGACACCGCGAGCCGCTTCTCATCTTCCACGATCAACAGGCGCATGCGTTCAGCTTGGCAAACCGAACCTGAAGCGGTCTTCAGGGGGCTTCAGGTCCGCTTCAGCGTCGCTCGGCCAGATTGGTTCCCGTCGAAAGCAGACGAGGCCGACGAGCCGGACAAGCCCCGCTGCGACCGGCGACATCATCCGTTACTGGTCGCAGCCAGTCGCATCCTGGAGGAACCCCATGAAGCGCAACATCGTCATCGCCACCGTCACGGCCGTCGCCCTGATCGGCGGCGGCACCGCGACCGCCATCGCGGTCGCGGGTGACGACGAGGCGCCGGCCGGGAAGACCGTGTCGGTGTCGAACGACGACCGCGACAACGACCGCGACGACGCCGACGACACCGCACAGGACACGGCCGAGGACAAGGCCGAGGACAGGGCCGAGGACCAGGCCGCCCGTGACACGGACCAGGACGCCGAGGACAAGGCCGAGAACGCCGCCGAGGCGAAGGCCGGCCAGGTCACGGCCGCCGACGCGATCACGACGGCCCTGAAGGAGAAGGCCGGTACGGCGGTCTCCGCCGACCTCGACGACGAGGGCACGAACCTGGTGTGGGACGTCGACGTCCTGACGGACGGCGGCAAGTGGTTCAGCGTCCAGGTCGACCCCCGCACCGGCAAGGTCCTCGGCTCGCACGCCGACCGGGACGACGACGGGGACGACGCCGCCGAGACCCGGCAGATCCGGGCCGCGCTGAAGGGCGCCTCGGTGACCGCCGCCGAGGCCGCCGAGGCCGCCGCCGCCAAGGGCACGGTGACCTCCGTCGACCTCGACGAGGAGAGCACGGACCGGGCCTGGGAGGTCGACACCACCGCCGCCGACGGCACCGGCAGCGACTGGCGGGTCGCCCTCGGCTCCGGCAAGGTCACCGCCGACCGCACCGAGGACTGACGCTCCGCCCCGCACCACGAGGCTCCCCCCTCCCCCCCCACACACGCAGAGGCATCCGGCGCATGGCACCGGGTGCCTCTGCCGGCGTCTCAGGCCGCGGTGCCCGCCCCGGACAGCCCGAGGCCGACGGCGGCCGCCGCGAGCAGGGCCGCGGCCCCCGCGAGGGCGAAGCCGAGCGCCGGGGAGAAGTGGGCCACCAGGAGGCCCGACGCGGCCGCGCCCGCCGAGATGCCGGCGTTCACGGCCGTGTTGACCCAGGCGCCGGCCTGGGTGCGCGAGGCGGACGGGGCGGCGGCGTCGGCGACGAGGTACGCCGTGGTCAGCGCGGGGGCGACGAAGAGACCGGCGCAGACCACGGCGCCGGTGAGCACGGCCAGGCCCGGGGCGAGCCCGGCACCGGCGAGCGCGAGGCCGAGCCCCGCCGTCAGCAGGCAGAGCCGTACGCGGGCACCGGAGCGCCAGTCGACCGCGCCGTACACCAGGCCGCCCACCGCGCTCCCGGCGGACAGCGCGGCGAAGATCCAGGCCACGACGGTGTCCCCGCGCCCGTGGTGCTCGGCGAAGGCCAGCACCAGCAGGTCGAGCGCGCCGATCGACAGTCCCACCCCGGCGGCCGCGACGACGGGCGGCACGATCCCGGTCACCGTGCGCGGCTTCCGTTCCCGGGCCCCCTTCTCCTGCGCCGGTGCGCGCCCCGGCGTGCGTGCCACGGCCGGAGAGCTCACGAAGCCGAACGTCCCGGCCACGACCAGCAGCGCCCCCACGGCCAGGGCGGCGGCCGGGGAGGCGATCTGCACGATCACGCCCACCACCAGCGGCCCCGACACGAACAGCAGTTCCTCCGCGACTCCGTCGAGGCTGTACGCGCGCCGCAGCAGCCCCTCGTCCGAGGCGGTGAGTTCGCTCCACACCGTCCGCATCGTCGGTCCGAGCGGCGGCGTACAGGCCCCGGCCGCCGCGGCGACGGTCCCCAGCAGCGCCCCGGACGCCCCCGGCCGCCAGCTCGCCCCGGCCAGGGCGCCGAGCAGCAGGGCGTACAGCGAGGCCATCGGCAGCAGCGCGCGGCGCGGGCCGTACCGGTCGACGAGCGCCGCCCGCACGGGTGACAGCAGGACACTGGTGGCCCCGAACAGGGCCAGCACCGTGCCGGCGACGGCGTACGACCCCGTCGTCCGGGACACGGCGAGCAGCACGGCGACGGACACCATGCCGTAGGAGAGCCGGCCGACGAGTACGGCGGCGAAGGTGCGGCGGGCGTACGGGATGCGGAGCACCGAGGCGTACGACGGCCGCGGAATGGTCGCGGACATGCGAAATGTTCCTCACTCGGAGGCGAAAAGGGGGACACCGATGTCCCGCGCGGCGACGACACGTCGCCCGCGGAAGGGTCCGCCTCTACGCACGAAGAAGGAACATGCGGCCAACCTAGCAGCGGCCCGCACCAGGGCCCCAGGGATTTCCGGGAGGGCGGGCGCGCGGCCGGGGTCAGCCCTCGGTCAGGCCCGTCACCAGTTCGTCCGCCGCCCGGTAGGGATCCAGCTCCCCCGCCACGATCCGCTCGGCGAGGGCCGACAGACGGCGGTCGCCGTGCAGGTCGCCGATCCGCTCCCGCAGCGCGGTCACCGCGATGCTCTCCACCTCGCGCGCCGCCCGGGCCCGCCGACGGTCCGCGAGCACCCCCCGTTCGTCCATCCAGGCCCGGTGCTTCTCCAGCGCCTCGACGACCTCGTCGATGCCCTCCGCCCGCGAGGCGACCGTCTTGACGATCGGCGGCCGCCAGTCGCCGGGGGCACGGGACTCGCCGAGGCCGAGCATGTGGTTCAGCTCGCGCGCGGTCGCGTCGGCGCCGTCCCGGTCGGCCTTGTTGACGACGTAGACGTCGCCGATCTCCAGGATTCCGGCCTTGGCCGCCTGGATGCCGTCGCCCATGCCGGGCGCCAGCAGCACCACGGACGTGTCCGCCTGCGAGGCGATCTCCACCTCGGACTGGCCCACGCCGACCGTCTCGACCAGGATCACCTCGCACCCGGCCGCGTCCAGCACCCGGACGGCCTGCGGGGCCGACCGGGCGAGACCGCCCAGATGGCCGCGGGTCGCCATCGAACGGATGTACACGCCGGGGTCGGAGGCGTGCTCCGCCATCCGGACGCGGTCGCCGAGCAGGGCGCCGCCCGAGAACGGCGACGAGGGGTCGACGGCGAGCACGCCCACCCGCTTCCCGGCCCGCCGGTAGGCGGTCACCAGCGCCGAGGTGGACGTGGACTTGCCGACACCGGGCGAGCCGGTCAGGCCGACGACGTACGCCCCGCCCGTGAGCGGGGCCAGCTCCGCCATGACCTCACGGAGCTGCGGGGACGCCCCCTCCACCAGGGAGATCAGCCGGGCCACGGCCCGCGGCCGGCCTTCCCTGGCCTGGGCCACCAGGGTGGAGACGTCCTGCATCACAGCTCCGTTCACGAAGAAGGCCCCGCCGGGGACTCAGGCCTTGGGGACCCGCACGACCAGCGCGTCACCCTGTCCGCCGCCGCCGCACAGCGCGGCCGCGCCGACACCGCCGCCGCGCCGCTTCAGCTCCAGGGCCAGGTGCAGGACGAGACGGGCGCCGGACATGCCGATGGGGTGCCCGAGGGCGATCGCGCCACCGTTGACGTTCACCTTTTCGGGGGAAACGCCGAGGTCCTTCATTGACTGCACGGCGACCGCGGCGAACGCCTCGTTGATCTCGATCAGATCGAGGTCGGCGACGTCCAGCCCGTCCTTCTTCAGGGCGTGCAGGATCGCGTTCGAGGGCTGCGACTGCAGGGAGTTGTCAGGGCCCGCGACGTTGCCGTGCGCGCCGATCTCGGCCAGCCAGGTCAGGCCCAGCTCCTGCGCCTTCTCCTTGCTCATGACCACCACGGCCGCCGCGCCGTCGGAGATCTGCGAGGCGGACCCGGCCGTGATCGTGCCGTCCTTGGCGAAGGCCGGCCGCAGCTTGGCCAGGGACTCGGCGGTGGTCTCACCGCGGATGCCCTCGTCCTGGCTGAAAACGACCGGCTCGCCCTTGCGCTGCGGGATCTCGACCGGCGTGATCTCCGCCTCGAAGAGGCCGTTCTTCTGGGCGGCGGCGGCCCGCTGGTGGGACTGGGCGGCGATCTCGTCCTGCTCGGGGCGCAGGATGCCGAGGCGCGTGTTGTGCTTCTCGGTGGACTCGCCCATGGCGATGTTCTCGAAGGAGTCCGTGAGCCCGTCGTGCGCCATCGCGTCGAGCATCTGGATCGCGCCGTACTTGTAGCCCTCACGGGACTTCGGGAGCAGGTGGGGGGCGTTCGTCATGGATTCCTGGCCGCCGGCCACGATCACGTCGAACTCGCCGGCCCGGATCAGCTGGTCGGCCAGGGCGATGGCGTCGAGGCCCGAGAGACAGACCTTGTTGATCGTCAGCGCGGGCACGTTCATCGGGACGCCCGCCTTGACGGCGGCCTGGCGCGCCGGGATCTGCCCCGCCCCGGCCTGGAGCACCTGGCCCATGATCACGTACTGCACCTGGTCGCCGCCGATGCCCGCGCGGTCGAGGGCGGCCTTGATCGCGAATCCGCCGAGGTCGGCTCCGGAGAAGGACTTCAGCGAGCCGAGCAGTCGTCCCATGGGCGTACGGGCGCCCGCGACGATCACCGAGGTCCTGCCGTTCGTTCCAGTCATGAGGTGCGATCCCCTTCCAGCCTGCACGGCCGAGAAGTGAGTGAACGAGGGTTTACTTCGAATGTACTGAGTGGCACTCCGTGCCGTCACCGGGCTGTCGGTGTGATCGCGCGCACGTTGCGTAACCGGCGCCGGGGCGCTGCACTGACACCATGCTGACGCGAATCGACCACATCGGAATCGCCTGTTTCGACCTGGACAGGACCGTCGAGTTCTACCGGGCCACCTACGGCTTCGAGGTGTACCACTCCGAGGTCAACGAGGAGCAGGGCGTGCGCGAGGCCATGCTCAGGATCAACAGCACGGACGACGGCGGCGCCTCCTACCTGCAGCTCCTGGAGCCCACCCGCGAGGACTCCACCGTCGCGAAGTGGCTGGCCAAGAACGGCGAGGGCGTCCATCACATCGCCTTCGGCACGGCGGACGTCGACGGCGAGGCGGCCGCGATCAAGGACAAGGGCGTACGCGTCCTGTACGAGGAGCCGCGAGTCGGTTCCATGGGGTCACGGATCACGTTTCTGCACCCCAAGGATTGCCATGGCGTACTGACAGAACTGGTCACTTCGGCGCCAGTTGAGTCACCTGAGCACTGACCCCCGTACATATGGGCCGGTAGGGTTGGGGTCGGCCGTCGCCTTCGAGGGGGACGGCCCGGGTTCCGCCGCCTTCCGACGAGCGGGATCCAAGGGCACCGCGGCGATCCACCAGCGGCTGTCCGAGGGCCGGGGTCCAGGTTTCGGGGGACGAGGGTGAGGGCGGCAGCCCGTGCTCCGCCGTTGATCTGACACCATTCCCCGGGGGCCCCGTTCGGCGGTTGGACGGAGCTCGTTTGCCAGAGGTTGCGACCAGGGGACGGATGGGACCGCGCAGTGCGGGGCTACGAACGCCAGGAGCGAGAGCCGGCGGCTGACGTCGACCACCTCTCTCGGTTCGAGGCCGAGATGGAGCGGCTGAAGACCGAGCGGGAAAAGGCGATCCAGCACGCCGAGGACCTCGGCTACCAGGTCGAGGTGCTGCGCGCCAAGCTGCACGAGGCGCGCCGCACCCTCATGTCCCGGCCCGCCTACGACACCGGGGGCGACCTCGGGTACCAGGCCGAGCAGATGCTCCGCCAGGCCCAGATGCAGGCCGACCAGCTGCGCACGGACGCCGAGCGCGAGCTGAGCCAGGCCCGGGCGCAGACCCAGCGCATCCTCCAGGAGCACGCCGAGCAGGCCGCGCGCCTCCAGGCGGAGCTGCACCAGGAGGCGGTCACCCGACGCCAGCAGCTCGACCAGGAGCTGTCCGAGCGCCGCCAGACGGTCGAGTCGCACGTCAACGAGAACGTGGCGTGGGCCGAACAGCTGCGCGCCCGCAGCGAGGCCCAGGCCCGCCGGCTCGTCGACGAGTCCCGCGCGGAGGCCGAACAGGCGCTGGCCGCCGCCCGCGCCGAGGCGGAACGGCTCGCCACCGAGGCCCGCCAGCGGCTGCAGAGCGATTCGGAGGCCGCCCGAGGCGAGGCCGACCAGATCCTGCGCCGGGCCCGCGCCGAGGCGGAGCGGCTGCTGAACGCGGCCTCCACCCAGGCGCAGGAGGCCACCGAGCACGCCGAGCAGCTGCGCACCTCCACCGCCACCGAGTCGGACTCCGCCCGCCGCCAGGCCACCGAGCTGAGCCGGACCGCCGAGCAGCGGATGACGGAGGCCGAGACGGCGCTGCGCGAGGCCCGCGCCGAGGCCGAGAAGCTGGTCACGGAGGCGAAGGAGAACGCGGCCAAGGCCGTCGCCGGCGCCGAGTCGACCAACGAGCAGCGCACGCGCACGGCCAAGGAGCAGGTCGCCCGGCTGGTCGAGGAGGCCACGAAGGAGGCCGAGGCCACCAAGGCGGCCGCCGAGGAGTCCGTCGCCGACGCCAAGACCCAGGCCGAGAAGATCGTCGCCGAGGCCTCCGAGAAGGCCCGCTCGATCACCGCGGAGGAGTCCGCCTCCGCTCTGGCCAAGACCGCCAAGACCGCCGAGGACGTGCTGAACAAGGCGTCCGAGGAGGCCCGCAGCACCACCAAGGCCGCCATAGAGGAGGCCGAGCGCATCCGTGCCGAGGCCGAGGCCGAGGCGGACCGGCTGCGTGCCGAGGCGCACGACCTCGCCGAACAGCTCAAGGGCACGGCGAAGGACGACACCGAGGAGTACCGCGCCAAGACGGTCGAGCTGCAGGAGGAGGCGCGCCGGCTGCGCGGCGAGGCCGAGCTGCTGCGCTCCGACGCGGTCGCCGAGGGCGAGCGGATCCGCTCCGAGGCCCGGCGCGAGGCCGTCCAGCAGATCGAGGAGGCGGCCAAGACCGCCGAGGAGCTGCTCGCCAAGGCCCGCACGGACGCCGACGAGCTGCGGCAGAGCGCCACCGCGGACAGCGAGAAGGTCCGCACCGAAGCCATCGAGCGCGCGTCCGCACTGCGCCGCCAGGCCGAGGAGACCCTGGAGCGCACCCGCAAGGAGGCCGAGCGCTATCGCGCCGAGGCCGCCGAGCAGACCGAGGAGCTGAAGGCCGAGGCCGAGCGCGCCGCCGCCGAGCTGCGCGAGGAGACCGAGCGGGGCGTCGAGGCCCGCAAGGCCGAGGCGGCCGAGGAGCTGACCCGGCTGCACACCGAGGCCGAGGGCCGGCTGGCCTCCGCCGAGGAGGCGCTCACCGACGCCCGTGCCGAGGCCGAGCGGATCCGCCGCGAGGCCGGCGAGGAGAGCGACCGGCTGCGCTCCGAGGCCGCCGAGCGCATCCGTACGCTCCAGGCGCAGGCCGAGGCCGAGGCCGAGCGGCTGCGCGACGAGGCCGCGGCCGACGCGTCCGTGTCCCGTGCCGAGGGCGAGTCCGTCGCCGTACGGCTGCGCTCCGAGGCCGCGGCCGAGGCGGAGCGGCTGAAGTCCGAGGCGAAGGACACCGCCGACCGGGTACGGGCGGAGGCACAGGCCGCGGCCGAGCGGCTCGCCACCGAGGCGTCCGAGACCCTGGCCGCCGCGCAGGAGGAGGCCGCCCGGCGCCGCCGCGAGGCCGAGGAACTGCTCGGCTCGGCCCGGCAGGAGGCCGACCAGGAGCGCCGACGGGCCCGCGAGCAGAGCGAGGAGCTGCTGGCCTCGGCGCGCACCCGCGTGGAGGAGGCCCAGACCGAGGCCGTACGGCTGGTCGAGGAGGCCGAGCGGCGCGCCGGCGAGATGGTGTCGGCGGCCGAGACCCACGCCCAGCAGGTCCGGGAGTCCGTCGCCGGGCTGCACGAGCAGGCCCAGGAGGAGATCGCCGGGCTGCGCAACACCGCCGAGCACGTGGTGGACCGGATGCGCAGGGAGGCGGAGGCGGAGGCGGACCGGGTCCGAGCCGACGCCTACGCCGAGCGCGAGCGGGCCGCCGAGGACGCGGGCCGGGTCCGCCGTGAGGCGCGGGACGAGACGGAGGCCGCCAAGGCGCTCGCCGAGCACACGGTCGCGGAGGCCATCGGCGAGGCGGAGCGCATCCGTTCGGAGGCGTCCGAGCACGCCCAGCGGGTCCGTACGGAGGCGTCGGACGCCATCGCGCGGGCCGACCAGGACGCCTCGCGCACCCGCGCGGAGGCCCGCGACGACGCCAACCGCATGCGGTCGGACGCGGCCACCCAGGCCGACACCCTCATCACCGAGGTGACGGCCGAGGCGGAGCGGCTGACGCGGGAGACCAACGAGGAGGCCGAGCGCGTACGGGCCGAGTCCGTCGCCCAGGCCGACCGGCTGATCGGCGAGGCCACCGACGAGGCCGAGCGGCTGCGGGCCGAGGCCGCCGAGACGGTGGGCTCCGCGCAGGCGCACGCCGAGCGGGTGCGGGCCGGTGCCGAGCGCGCGCGGGCCGAGGCGGAGGCGGAGGCCGACCGGCTCATGGCGCACGCCCGCGAGGAGGCCGACAACACGCTCGACGCGGCCCGCAAGGACGCCAACAAGCGGCGCTCCGAGGCCGCCGAGCAGGTCGACACGCTCATCACGGAGACGGCGGCCGAGGCCGACAAGCTGCTCGCCGAGGCGCAGTCGCAGGCCCTGAAGACCACCGCGGACGCCGAGGGGCAGGCCGACTCCATGGTCGGGGCGGCCCGCAAGGAGGCCGACCGGCTGGTCGCCGAGGCCACCGTCGAGGGCAATTCCACGGTGGAGAAGGCCCGTACGGACGCCGACGAGCTGCTGGTCGGGGCACGCCGGGACGCGACCGCGATAAGGGAGCGGGCCGAGGAGCTGCGGGACCGCATCACCGCCGAGATCGAGGCGCTGCACACGCGGGCCCGCCGCGAGGCCGCCGAGACGATGAAATCGACAGGTGACCGTTGTGACGCGTTGATCAAAGCCGCCGAGGAGCAGTTGGAGAAGGCGACGTCGAAGGCCAAGGAGATCGTTTCCGAGGCCAACTCCGAAGCGGGCAAGGTCCGTATCGCGGCGGTGAAGAAGGCCGAGGGTCTCCTGAAGGAGGCCGAGCAGAAGAAGTCCACGCTCGTCCGTGAGGCCGAGGAGCTGAAGGCCGAGGCGATCCGCGAGGCGCGCCGCACGGTCGAGGAGGGCAAGCGCGAGCTGGAGGTGCTGGTCCGGCGCCGCGAGGACATCAATGCGGAGATCTCCCGTGTCCAGGACGTCCTGGTGGCGTTGGAGTCTTTTGAGGCCCCGTCGGGCGGCAAGGACGGTGGAGTCAAGACGGGCGCCACGGCGGGTGCGACTCGTTCGGGTGGCAAGTCGTCAGACGGCTAGCGGAGCGGGGGCGTTGCGGGTATCTTCCCGCTCCGCCTCCAGCCCTACGGACACCATTTTGTGCTCGTTCTGTGCTTGCCATCTGTGCCGTCTGCGCTTTCAGGGCCTTTACGCAAAGTTTCTGGCAAGTATTCCGAAGGTCGGCCACTCAAAAGGGGTGTCATTCTCCAGATCAAACGTGCATCTGCTCGATGACACGCCGCTTCGCCCCCTAGGATTCCACCTATCACCTCACCGGTCTCATTCGACAGGAACCCCATGAGCGACACTTCCCCCTACGGCTTCGAGCTTGTGCGGCGTGGATACGACCGCGCTCAGGTGGACGAACGTATCTCCAAGCTCGTCTCCGACCGTGACTCCGCGCTCGCCCGCATCACCGCTCTGGAGAAGCGCATCGAGGAGCTCCACCTCGAGACGCAGAACGCCCAGGCCGCGGTGACCGACGCCGAGCCGTCCTACGCCGGTCTCGGCGCGCGCGTCGAGAAGATCCTCCGCCTCGCCGAGGAGGAGGCGAAGGACCTGCGCGAGGAGGCCCGCCGCGCCGCCGAGCAGCACCGCGAGCTGGCCGAGTCGGCGGCTCAGCAGGTGCGCAACGACGCGGAGTCCTTCTCCGCGGAGCGCAAGGCCAAGGCGGAGGACGAGGGCGTCCGGATCGTCGAGAAGGCCAAGAGCGACGCGTCGCAGCTGCGCGCCGAGGCGCAGAAGGACGCGCAGTCCAAGCGCGAGGAGGCGGACGCCCTCTTCGAGGAGACCCGCGCCAAGGCCGCCCAGGCCGCCGCCGACTTCGAGACGAACCTCGCCAAGCGCCGCGAGCAGTCCGAGCGGGACCTGGCGTCGCGTCAGCAGAAGGCGGAGAAGCGTCTCGCCGAGATCGAGCACCGCGCGGAGCAGCTCCGCCTGGAGGCCGAGAAGCTGCGCACCGACGCCGAGCGCCGCGCCCGCCAGACGGTGGAGACCGCGCAGCGTCAGGCCGAGGACATCGTCGCGGACGCGAACGCCAAGGCCGACCGGATCCGCTCGGAATCCGAGCGCGAGCTGGCGGCGCTCACCAACCGCCGCGACTCGATCAACGCCCAGCTGACGAACGTGCGCGAGATGCTGGCGACCCTCACGGGTGCGGCCGTCGCCGCGGCCGGCACGCCGGTCACCGACGACGAGCCGATCTCCCGCGGGGTTCCGGCGCAGCAGTCCCGGTGACCCTGTCACCCTGACGGCACCGGCCGGACGAGGCACCATCGGGCCCGCGTCTCCCCTCCGGGGGGCGCGGGCCTTCGGTGTGCCGGGGGTGGCGACGGGGCCGCCCGGCCGTGGTGCCGGGTTCCGGGTGCGGGTGCCTCATGGCTCGGGGGCTTCTGCTGTCGCGCGGCTGCCACTCGTACGTGGCTGGTCGCGCAGTTCCCCGCGCCCCTGAGGGGATGACCGGCAGTCACCAGTGCTCCGGTGGCAGGCCCCCGAGCCCCGTTCTAGCGTGGCCGCATGATCGAGCTGGACGGGCTGACCAAGCGGTACGGCGAGAAGGTCGCGGTGAACAACCTGACCTTCGCCGTGCGGCCCGGAACGGTGACCGGCTTTCTGGGGCCGAACGGGGCCGGGAAGTCGACGACCATGCGCATGATCCTGGGGCTGGACCGGCCCACCTCGGGGGACGTCCGGATCGACGGCACGCACTACGCCGGCCTGCGGGACCCGCTGACGTACATCGGCGCGCTGCTGGACGCCAAGGCCGTGCACGGCGGCCGCAGCGCCTTCAACCACCTGCTCTGCCTGGCCGAGAGCAACGGGATCCCCCGGGCCCGGGTGCACGAGGTGCTGGACACGGTCGGGCTCACCACGGTCGCCCGGAAGAAGGCCAAGGGGTTCTCGCTAGGCATGGGGCAGCGGCTCGGGATCGCCGGCGCGCTGCTCGGCGACCCGCGGATCCTGATGTTCGACGAGCCGGTCAACGGCCTCGACCCCGAGGGCATCCACTGGATCCGGAATCTGATGAAGTCCCTCGCGGCCCAGGGGCGGACCGTGTTCGTGTCCTCGCACCTGATGAGCGAGATGGCGCTGACCGCCGACCACCTCGTCGTCATCGGGCAGGGGCGGCTGCTCGCCGACACCTCCATGGCGGAGTTCATCCGGCAGAACTCACGGTCGTACGTACGCATTCGCACACCGCAGCGGGAGCGGCTGCTCGACGTGCTGCACGCGGTCGGCACGACGGTCGTGGAGAGCGGCAACGGGGCGCTGGAGGTGGACGGCGGGAAACCGGAGGCGATCGGTGAGCTGGCCGCCCAGCACCGGATCGTGCTGCACGAGCTGAGCCCCCAGCAGGCCTCGCTGGAGGAGGCGTTCATGCAGCTGACGGCCGAGTCGGTGGAGTACCACGCGCACGACGGCACCCCGGTGGCCCAACCGGCACCCGTCGCCGGATGGGGCGGCTCCTGGAAGAGGGAGGGCTGACGATGGCCGTCACCCAGGTGGTCCGCTCGGAGTGGACCAAGATCCGGTCGGTGGCGTCCACGGTGTGGACGCTGTCGCTGGCCGGGGTCGTCACGATCGCGCTCGGCGTGCTGATCTCGCTGCTGTCGAAGAACGAGTTCGACAACCTGAGCCGCCGGGACCGGCTGTCGTTCGACCCGACGTTCATCAGCTTCGCGGGGATGACCCTCGGCCAGCTGGCGATGATCGTGTTCGGGGTGCTGGTGGTGTCGAACGAGTACAGCACCGGCATGATCCGGACCTCGCTGGCCGCCGTTCCGCAGCGCGGCACCTTCCTCTTCGGCAAGATCGCGGTGGCCACCGCCCTCGCCTTCGCGGTGGGGCTCGCGACCAGCTTCGTGACGTTCTTCCTGGGGCAGGCGATGCTCGGTCCGCACCGCGCCGGGATCGATGACCCGGGCGTGCTGCGCGCGGTCTTCGGCGGCGGTCTCTACATGACCCTCATCGCCGTGTTCTCCATGGGGGTGGCGGCGATGCTCCGCAGCCCGATGCTGTCGCTCGGCATCCTGATGCCGTTCTTCTTCCTGATCTCCAACATCCTGGGCAACGTCGGCGCCACCGAGAAGGCCGGCCGGTACCTGCCCGACCAGGCCGGCAGCAGGATCATGCAGGTGGTGACCCCCGTGGACGACGACACGCCGTACGGGCCCTGGGGCGGTCTCGCCATCATGGCGCTGTGGGTGGCAGCGGCCCTGCTCGGCGGATACCTGATGCTGAAGCGGCGTGACGCCTGAGCGGGAGCCTGACCAGCGGTTACGTACATGCCAAAGCAAGGGGCTCGTGACCTGCGAGGTTTTACCTCCTCTTGGGTGGAACCGTCAGCGTCCCGATAAGCTCCTAATCCTTACGGGGGCGTGCGCCCCGACGTCCTGGGACGTCCTGAACCGTTCGATGGGTGCGGAGCATGATCGAGGCAGTCGGCCTGACGAAGCGCTACGGCGCCAAGACGGCCGTGTACAACCTTTCCTTCCAGGTGCGGCCGGGGGCCGTCACCGGCTTCCTGGGGCCCAACGGCTCCGGGAAGTCGACGACGATGCGCATGATCCTCGGCCTGGACAATCCCACGTCCGGGCAGGTGACGATCGGCGGCTATCCGTACCGCAAGCTGCCGAACGCGGCCCGGCAGGTCGGCGCGCTCCTCGACGCCAAGGCGGTGCACGGCGGCCGGCACGCCCGCAACCACCTGCTGTCGCTGGCCCAGCTGTCCGGCATCCCGGCCCGCCGGGTGGACGAGGTGCTCGGTGTCGTCGGTCTGCAGGACGTGGCCAAGAAGCGCTCCAAGGGCTTCTCCCTCGGCATGGGCCAGCGGCTCGGCATCGCCGCCGCGCTGCTCGGCGACCCGCAGGTGCTCCTCTTCGACGAGCCGGTCAACGGCCTCGACCCCGAGGGCATCCTCTGGGTCCGCAACCTGATGAAGGCGCTCGCCGCCGAGGGTCGTACCGTCTTCGTCTCCTCGCACCTGATGAGCGAGATGGCGCTGACCGCCGACCACCTCATCGTGATCGGGCGCGGACAGCTGCTCTCCGACATGAGCATCAAGGACTTCATCTCGGCGAACTCCGCCGACTTCGCGCGCGTACGGACACCGGACACCGAGCCGCAGCAGCGCGAGAAGCTGACGGCCGCGCTGACCGAGGCGGGCGGCCAGGTGCTGCCCGAGCAGGACGGGGCGCTGCGGGTCATGGGGCTCCCGCTGCCCCGCATCAGCGATCTCGCGCACGGCGCCGACGTACGTCTGTGGGAGCTGTCGCCGCACCAGGCGTCGCTGGAGGAGGCGTACATGCGGATGACGCAGGGCGCCGTCGACTACCGGTCGACGACCGACCAGAAGGCCGGTCTGCAGCAGCCCCTGCCGCCCGGCGCGCAGCCGCCGATGCCGGTGCCCGGACAGGGCCAGCCGGGCTGGTACGCCCCGCCGGCACCGCAGCCGGGTCAGCCGTACGCGCCGCAGGGTCAGCCCGCGCCGCACGGACACCAGGCCCCGCCGCCGGCCGGCCCCTACGGGGCTCCGGCGCCCGCCGCCCCGGCCCCCGGGCAGCCGCAGCCGCAGCCGCAGCCGAACCCGTACGCCCAGGCCGCGCCGCCGGCCCCCGCGCAGCCCGCCGCCGCGCCGGCCCCCGCCGCGGCCGCCTCCGCCGCGCCCGCCGCCGACCTGACGAAGTCCGAGGACGCCCGATGAGCACGCCCCAGCCGCCCCTCACGCAAGCGCCGCCCGCCGCCCAGTGGCAGGGCGCGCCGGGCACGTCGTACACCTCGCCGATCCCGGTGGTGCGCACGCACCTCGGGCACGCGATCTCCTCCGAGTGGACGAAGATCAAGTCGGTCCGCTCCACGATCTGGACGCTCGGCGTCTTCGTCGTCCTGGTGATCGGCCTGGGGCTGCTCTTCGCCCTGATCGCCGCCTCCACGGACATGAACCTGGAGGGCGAGTCCCCGCTGGGCCTCGGCCTGTTCGGCGTGATGATCGGCAGCGTCTGCATCCTCACGCTCGGGGTGCTGACCACCGCCTCCGAGTACGGCACGGGGATGATCCGGACCACGATGACGGCGTGCCCGAGCCGCGGCCGGGTCCTGGCCGCGAAGGCCATCGTGTTCTTCGCCCTCACCTTCACGGTCACGGTGGTCACGACCGCGTTCGTCGGCTTCGCGCAGACGGCGATCCTGGAGGGCAACGGCGCCACGAGCCCCGACGCCGGTGAGTGGTTCAAGGCCACGGTCGGCGTGAGCCTGTACCTCGCGCTGTTCGGGCTGCTGGCGCTGCTGACGGGCTCGCTGATCCGGCATTCGGCGGGTGCGATCACCCTGATGCTCGGCGTCTTCCTCGCCCCGCTGGTCATCGCGATCTTCATGTTCTCGGAGTCGCTGAGGGACGTCCAGGAGTTCCTGCTGGAGTACTCGATCCCCAGCCAGCTCAGCGTCTTCTACGGCGCGGAGATCAGCCAGTCCGGCCCGTCCGGCTGGGAGCCCCTGTGGATCATGCTCGCGCTGACGGGAGTGGCGTTCGTGGGCGCGTACGCCCTGCTGGAGCAGCGGGACGTCTGACCTTCCGGCTGAGGGGGCGTCAGAACCTCGGCGCGTTACGGGACCGCTGCACCCGCGAGGTGCGGCGGTCCTTCGCGTTCCAGCACGCCTTGTGCCAGTGCCGGCGCTCGTCGACGCCCGAGTGCTCGGGCCAGGCCACGACATGCGGGACCCCCGAGGCGATCATCTGGTCGCAGCCGGGGCAGCGGTAGGTCTTGCCCGCCGCGCTGGCGCCCGCCACATGGCGCACACTCCACTCCTCGCCCCGCCAGGGCTCGCTGGTCTGCCAGCCGCCGTAGCGGTCGGACCGGTCCTCCTCCGCGCTGCGGCCTGACGGACCCGACGGACCCTGGTCGTTGGGGCGGTTGCGACGCGGGGACACGGGACACCTCACGGGGCTCGGCAGGGGGCAGGGTCGGTCTCCAGCCTACGCGGGCCCGGTGGGGGTATGCGTACGTCACCAAACCCCCCAGATCACCCTCCGCTCGGCCCATTCTGCAGACAATCCGCAAATCTCGCCGCCAGGCCGTGACTTCGTCACGTGTCCCCCGGTTATGCCGGTGGGGGAGCTCCCGAGCCGGAGCCGAGGAAGCAGGAAGAGCGATGCACGTAGGAACATTTGTACTGGGCGCCCAGTTCCCCGGCCAGGGTCAGGGCGAGGCGCTCCACCGGGCGGTACGGACCGCGGAGGTGGCCGAGGAGGCCGGGCTGGACGCGGTCTGGCTGGCCGAGCACCACTTCGTGCCGTACGGCACCTGCCCGTCGGCGATCACCCTCGCCGCGTTGCTGCTGGGCCGCACCCGGCGGATCCGGGTCGGCACGGCGGTCAGTGTGCTGCCCACCGTCCACCCCGTGGCCCTGGGCGAACAGGCGGCCCTGCTGCACGTGACGTCCGGCGGGCGCTTCTCGCTGGGGGTCGGACGCGGCGGCCCGTGGGTCGACCTGGAGGTGTTCGGCGCCGGACTCCAGGCGTACGAGACGGGCTTCCCGGAATCACTCGATCTGCTCCTGCGCTGGCTGCGCGAGCCCTCGGTGTCGGCGTCGGGGGAACGATTCAGCTTTCGCGAGGTCCCGGTCGTCCCGAGGCCCGCCGAGGACCTGGACGAGACACCCGGCCCGGAGGTCGTGGTCGCCTGCACCTCGCCGACGAGCGTCAGGCTGGCCGCCGAGCGCGGGCTGTCGATGCTGCTCGGCATGCACGTCGGGGACGAGGAGAAGGCCGAGATGGTCGCCCTGTGGCGCAAGCACGCCCGGGCGGCGGGCCGTTCGCCGGAGGAGATCTCCGGCGCGGCCCATGTCTCGGCCGGCGTCTGCCAGATCGCCGACCGGCGCACCGACGCCGTGGAGGCGCTCACCAAGGCGATGCCGGGCTGGCTGAAGCAGGGCCTCGACGCCCATGTGACCGTCGACGGCCGGGCCCGCGCCATGCGGGACCCGCTGGCGTACACCGAACTGCTCTGCGGGCTGCACCCCGTGGGCACCCCCCGGCTGTGCGCCGACCGCCTCGCGGCCACCAGCGAGCGGACGGGCATCTCCCGCTTCGCCCTGCTGGTCGAGGGCTCCGGCGACCTGGCGGCGACGGAGGAGAACGTACGACGACTCGGTGCCGAGGTGCTGCCTCACCTCGGCTGAGCCACTACGGGAAGCTTGCCGCCCCGGTTACTGATGCACCTCCCGCGGTCGGAGCGGCAAGCCGTGCTGCGTCACGACCTCAGCAGTCCCTGAGTTCCGGGGACTGGTTGAGGAGTTGGCCGCGGATCGAGGTGAAGCGGGCCAGCCTGTCGTCCACGGACGGGTCCAGAGGGAACACCGCCACGCGGTGGCAGTTCTGGAAGGCCAGCCGTACACCGAAGTGCCGCTGCAGCGCGCCGCGAATCGCGTCACTGGCGAGCGCGCGCAGCAGTTGTCCGCGTGCCTGCTCGTCCGGCGGGGGCGTCTGGTTGTCGGCGAACTCTCCGCCGTCGACCTTCAGCTGGGCCACCAGGGAGCTGATCATCTCCCACGCGTAGGGCAGGGAGGTCCGGACGCAGTCGACGAAGGCGGCTTCGTCGACCTCGCCTCGCTCGGCCTGTTCGAGTAGGGCCGGTGAGACGTCGAGCGACATGGGTTCTCCTCTCGCACCCCCACAACAACAGGGGTTGACGGACAAGGTCGGAGAGCGCATGCCGAACACGCAGAGTGCACGGTCCGCGACCTCCAGTTTCTACGGTAAGGAACCGAACGGGGCCGCACCAGGAGATTGCGCGCACCGACACGGCGCGGGACGCACACAATCAGCCAATGCCGAACAGGAGTTGACAGCGGCACATGCCGGAGGACGACGGAAGCCCACGTGAGAGGCCGGAGGAGGGTGACGGAGGGCGACAGCGACCGCACGGGACCGGCCGCCCGTCGAACGGCCCCCGGCCCGCGGCAGCGGCCGCGGGGTGGCCTCCGGACCGAGCGCCCACGGCGGTCGAATCGCGCGCACCCGTCGGCGTCGGATAGCGTTGCCGACCATGCGTCTCGTCATTGCCCGCTGCTCCGTCGACTACGCGGGCCGGCTCACCGCCCATCTCCCCTCGGCCCCCCGCCTGATCCTGGTGAAGGCGGACGGCAGCGTCTCGATCCACGCCGACGACCGGGCCTACAAGCCCCTCAACTGGATGTCGCCGCCCTGCACGCTGAAGGAGGGTTCCGGGGACGAGGCAGGCGTCTGGACCGTCATCAACAAGGCGGGCGAGAAGCTCATCATCACGATGGAGGAGGTCCTCCACGACTCCTCGCACGAACTGGGCGTCGACCCCGGCCTGATCAAGGACGGCGTCGAGGCGCACCTCCAGGAACTCCTCGCCGACCGCATCGAGACCCTCGGCGAGGGCTACACGCTCATCCGCCGCGAGTACATGACGGCCATCGGCCCCGTCGACATCCTGTGCCGGGACGCCGACGGCGCGACCGTCGCGGTCGAGATCAAGCGGCGCGGCGAGATCGACGGGGTCGAGCAGCTCACGCGCTATCTGGAGCTGTTGAACCGCGACCCGCACCTCGCGCCGGTCCGCGGGATCTTCGCCGCCCAGGAGATCAAGCCCCAGGCCCGTGTCCTCGCCACCGACCGCGGCATCGGCTGCGCGGTCCTCGACTACAACGCCCTGCGCGGCATCGAGGACGACAAGCTGCGGCTGTTCTGAGCCCGTTCGGGCTCCGACACACGACACCGGGAGGGCCGGGTCCGATTCCCGGACCCGGCCCTCCCGGTGTCGAACGGCGCGTCGAACGGGCGGAACGGCGGCTCAGGCCGGTGTGCCGCCCGGCGCGTCGGACTCGTCCACCGGGGCGGCGGCGCCGGTCGACTCGACGGCCCGGCCGGACGTGGGGGCGCCGGCGCTGTTCGTGTCGGCCGGCGGGGTGGGCACGTGCGACGCCGAATCCGACGGACTGGGGCTTGCCGACTCCGACTCCGACTCCGAGGGCGTCGCGGACGGCGACTCCGACTCCGGCTTCGACGGCGTCGGCCTGGGGGACGACTTGGTCGGGGACGGCGTCGGCTTGCCCGTCGGCCCGTCCGTACCGCTCGGGTCGTCCGACGGCCCCGCGCTGCCCGTGGGCGTCGGGTCGTCCGACGTGCCGTAGGTGCCGTCCGGGCCCGGGTCGGTCGGCTCGGGCACGGCACCCGGGGCGTCGTCGTCCCCGCCCGTCCTGGGACGGTCCGCGACGAGTCCGCCGTCGTCGACGCCCGCGCTGGCGGAGGGGTTGACGCCGACCCGCTCCGCCGGGGTGTCGTCCTTGCGGTCGGAGGTCGCGCCGAGGGTCACCACGGTCCCCAGCACGGCGACGAGCAGCGCTCCCGCGCCCGTGGCGAGCAGATTGCGCCGGGCGCCCCCGACGAGGCTCCTGAGACCGGTGAACCGGTGCGCGGACGTGGCGTCGCCGGACCCGTGCGTGACGAGCATGCTGTCGTCGGCCGACGGGTACGGTGCGGAGCCACCGCCGCCGGTGGCCGCCGCCGCGCCCGTCGCCCCGGGGCCGACCATGCCGAAGCCCACCGGTGTGTAGGCGGACGGCCCGCCGAGCGGTGGGGCCTGCTCCTCGTGCCGGACGTCCGGCACCTCCTCCCCCACCGCCGTACGGCCGGCCGGCGGGGTCACCCCCGAGCGGTCGGCGACCAGGGCGAGGGCCCGGCGGCCGGCGACCGTGCCGCGCTTGTCCGCGAGGACGTTGCGCAGCCCGATGGAGGACTCCAGCTCGGCCCGCGCCCGCTCCAGCTGTCCGGAGCAGAGGGCGAGGACGCCCAGCTCGTGGTGGAAGTAGGCCAGTTCGGCGGTCTCGTCGGCGAGGCCGGCGGCCTCGGCACCGGCCCGGAGCGCCCGCTCCCAGGCGCTCCAGCGCCGACCCGCCGCGAACGCGGGCGCGGCCTGCCGGGCCAGCACCACGGCGGCGCTCTCCTCGCCCTCGCCGGGCGGGGTGGTGGCCGGCGCGAGCGCGGTGAGGGCGGCCAGGACGGCGTCCGCCTCGGCCGAGACGCGCTCGGGGGTGACCGAGGGGTGCCCGGCCCACCAGGCGTAGTGCTGGGCGGCGGCCTCGGCGCGCGTCCCGGCGTCGTCGGCGTATCCGGCGGCCTCCAGCTGGGTGCGCACCCCGGCGGCGAGCCGGTAGCGGGCACCGACAGGTGTCACCAGGGCGCAGCCGACCAGCTCGCCGAGGGCCGCGTCGGCGTGGGTGTCGCCCACGAGGGCGGGCAGGTGTGCCTGGTGGGGGATCTCGCCGCCGAGCGCGACCGCGAACCGGAGGGTCTCACGGGCCGAGGAGCCCAGCCGGGACGCGAGCAGCGCGGCGGGGGCGGCTCCCTCGGCGAGGGAGGGCAGGGGGACGTCGTGCTCGTCCGCGGCCTCGTAGGGGGCGTCGACGGGCGGCGCATCCTGGAAGACCCCGAACTCGTCGACGGCGTTCTCGCCGGCCCGCTGCCGGTCCCGCTGCCTGAGCAGCGCCCCGGCCTGGGTGAAGCGCAGCGGCAGCCCTTCGGACTCGAACCAGAGGTCGCCGGCCCAGTTCGACTCGTCCTCGGTGAGCGCCCGCCCGACGACCCGCTCCAGGAGCTGCTCGCTGCCGGCCCGGTCGAGGCCCCCGAGGACGACCTCGTCCAGGGGCGCGTCGGCGGACGGCAGCGGGATGTCGGGGGTGGCGCCGATCAGGAAGGCGCACTCGGGGGTGGCGTCGAGGAGTTCGTCCAGCGCGATGCCGCCGAACTCCAGGTCGTCCAGGACGACGACCGCGCCGATCTCCCGCACGACGTCGGCGACCTGCGGCGGGGCGGGCCGGAACCCGGATGTGCTGTACACGGCTGCGAACAGTTCGTACAGCAGGTCGTCGACCGTGCGCCGGAAACCGCTGAGCCGGACGACACCGTCGGGGGCCAGGTCCGCGCAGTCCTCGGCGACCGCGTCGAGGAGGGTGGTGCGGCCCGAGCCGGGCGCGCCGGTGAGGCGGACGGAACGGCCGCGGGCCAGGAGCCGTACGAGCCGCTCCCGCTCCTCGTCGCGCTGGATCAGCGGCAGCCGGGGCAGCGAGGGGCCCGGGGGCACCGGCGGACGGGCGGCACGGTCGAGGGCGGCGCGCTCGTCGGACGTGTGTTTCGCGGGCCGACCAGGCAGTTCGCCCGGCGGGCAGTTCTCGATCTCGCTGCCGTCGACGGGGTTGACGGTGAGGAGGAAGTCGCCCGACACGAGCCGGACGGTGCGGGCGAGCGCCGGAGCGTGCCGGTCGAAGTCCTGCGTCAGCGCGTCACGCGCCGGACGTCTGCTCTGCGCCTGTGCGTCGTCGTGGCCGTACTCTTCGGGTCCCCGGCTGTTCGGGTCCATCGGTTCAAGCCCCCCAAAAGCGTCTCGTGTGCTGGAGCCCCTCCCGGCCTGGTCGCACACTGCGCTGTCGCTTCTGGTCCGGAACCCGCTCGAGGGTAGCTGGCAGCGGGCAGCCGAACCCTAAACCTTTGCACAGTATCTACGACAGTCCGGGGTCCCACGCTGTCCGAGACATCACAGTCTCGTGAGGATTGCGGCGTGCACCGGCCGGGTGTCCCGCACGCACCGAGCCATACGTAGGGATCCGCACACGCGTTCAGACTCTGGGCAACGACTCCAGACCGATACCGCCCTCGATGGCGAGGATGCGGTGCAGCCGGGTGGCCACGAGGAGCCGCTGCATCTGCGGCGGCACGGCGCGCAGCACCAGCCGCCGTCCGCACCGCCCCGCCCGCCGGTGGGCTCCCATGATCACCCCGAGTCCGGTGGCGTCCCAGGAGTCCAGCTCTGACAGGTCGAGCACCAGGTCGCCGGCTCCGTCGTCGACGGCCGAGTGCAGGACCGTACGGGCGTCCGCCGCGCTGCGTACGTCGAGGCGGCCCCCGACGACCAGCTCGGCGTGGTCGCCCCTGATGTACATAAGCGCTCCCCGTGAGTGCGTCTCGTACTCCGTGATGTGGGTGATGCAACGTCTGACGGCGTTCGGCACCGCCAGGTTGCCGTCTGTGAGCGAACCGATACCGAATTCACCTCAAGGGGTGAGGCCCGAGAGGCTCAAGCGTTCACATGCGTGGGAAGTGCCGCCCGTGACGCACGGGTCGGCGTCAGTAGCTGTAGAAGCCCTGCCCGCTCTTGCGTCCGATGTCACCGGCGTCCACCATCCGGCGCATCAGCTCCGGAGGAGCGAACTTCTCGTCCTGGGACTCGGTGTAGATGTTGCTCGTGGCGTGCAGCAGGATGTCGACGCCCGTCAGGTCGGCGGTGGCCAGCGGTCCCATCGCGTGGCCGAAGCCCAGCTTGCAGGCGAGGTCGATGTCCTCGGCGGTGGCGACGCCCGACTCGTACAGCTTCGCGGCCTCCACGACGAGGGCGGAGATGAGACGGGTGGTCACGAAGCCGGCGACGTCACGGTTGACGACGATGCAGGTCTTGCCGACCGACTCGGCGAACTCCCGCGCGGTGGCGAGCGTCTCGTCGCTCGTCTTGTAGCCGCGCACCAGTTCGCACAGCTGCATCATCGGCACCGGCGAGAAGAAGTGGACGCCGACGACGCGTTCGGGCCGCTCGGTGGCCGCCGCGATCTTGGTGATCGGGATGGCCGAGGTGTTCGAGGCGAGCACGGTGTCCTCGCGGACGACCTTGTCCAGGGCCCGGAAGATCTCGTGCTTGACCTCGAGCTTCTCGAAGACCGCCTCGACGACGACGTCCGCGTCGGCCGCGGCGTCGAGGTCGGTGGTGGCGGTGATCCGCCCCAGCGCCGCCTCGGCGTCCTCGGCCGCCAGCTTGCCCTTGCCCACGAACTTGTCGAACGACGCCGTGATACCGCCGATGCCACGGTTCAGCGCCTCGTCGGTGACGTCACGCAGAACGACGTCCCAGCCCGCCTGCGCGGACACCTGGGCGATGCCGGACCCCATGAGCCCGGCTCCGATGACGGCGAGCTTCCGTGCCACTGTGCGACTCCCCTGGTACGCGCTGTCGATGGGTTACCTCTTCGGCGGACACTAGCGCTCGTGAGGGGCCGTGTGACCGCTTAGTAACGCGAGTCACGTCTCAAGGGGCGGACATCACACCGGCAGCGCTCACTGCGGGGGTCGTACGGCGTAGTTGAGCACCTTCTCGCTCAACAGGCCCTCCATCCCGTCCAGGAGAAGAAGCACCTCTCGGGACACTTCGCCCGGATTGCGCCCGGCGAGCATCTCACGTCCGATGACGGCCATCACCGTCTGGTGGACCCAGTTGATCTGACCCGCGATCAGGGTGGGCAGCGCGTCGTCGGGGGCCGCGCCGGTCTCCTCCCGCAGGGCCGCCTCCAGGTTGTCCTGGACCTCCTGCTGGATGCTCCACAGCCGGGACCGCAGGGCGGGTGCCTCGTGGATGGCCCGCATGAAGCGGTCGTAGCCCTCCATCAGGCCCACGCGCGGAGAGACCGCCTCGACCTCGGCGCGCAGCTCGCGCAGGACGGCGGCGACGGCCGACTCGCCCCGGTCGCGGGCGCGCACCCAGCGGGCGAGGCGTTCGGCGATGCCCGCGCTGCGGTCGAAGAAGAGGTCCTCCTTGGCCGGGAAGTAGTTGTAGACCGTGTTCACGGAGACGTCGGCCGCCTCGGCCACCTCCGCGATGGTGACGGTCACGAAGCCGTACTCCAGGAACAGCCCGGTGGCGATGTCCGAGATCCGCTGCCGCGTCTCGCGCTTCTTGCGCTCCCTGAGCCCCTCTGCCATGGCCACATCGTAGGTCGCCGCGCCGGCCCACGGGACTTCCCTGGAGTCTCTTGAAATTTGGGGGCATTGCAAAATTTGGGAGACTCTGTTTTTCTGAGGTCATGCCCATCATCAGCACGGCCGGCCTGGCCCACACCTTCCGCACGAAACGCGGCCCCCTGGAAGCAGTACGCGGAATCGACCTCACCGTCCGGCCCGGCGAGATCCTCGGGTTCCTCGGACCGAACGGCGCGGGGAAGACGACGTTCCTGCGCATGCTCACGACGCTGCTGCCGCCGACCGGCGGCGCGGCCACGATCGCGGGCCACGACCTGGCGACCGACCCGGCCGGAGTGCGCCGGGTCTGCGGGTACGTGGCCCAGTCGGGCGGGGTGGACCCGCAGATCACCGTGCGGGAGGAGCTGGTCACCCAGGGGCGGCTCTACCGCCTGACGAGAAGCCAGGCCGTGGAGCGCGCGGAGGAGTTGGCCCGCGAGCTGGAGCTGACCGAGCTGCTCGACCGCACGTGCGCCGCGCTCTCCGGCGGCCAGCGGCGGCGCCTCGACATCGCGATGGCCCTCACCCACCGCCCCCGGGTCCTCTTCCTGGACGAGCCGACGACCGGACTCGACCCCGGCAGCCGCGCCGGTCTGTGGGAGCTGGTCCGACGGCTGCGTGACGAGCACGGCACCACCGTCTTCCTGACGACGCACTACCTCGACGAGGCGGACGCCCTCGCCGACCGGATCGTCGTCGTCGACCGGGGCCTCGTCGTGGCGGACGACACCCCGAGCGCGCTCAGACTGCGGTACGGCGGCTCGGCCGACGCCACGCTCCAGGACGCCTTCCTGGCCATCACCGGGCGCGGGCCCTCCCCCGCCGAGACCACCCCCGTAGCCGTCTAGAACCCGCCCGAGGACTTCGATGCTTCTCCACGACACCGCGCTGATCTTCGGGCGATACGCCCGCCAGACCCTGCGCTCCCGCTTCGCGATGCTGTTCGGCGTGCTGATGCCGCTGCTGTACCTGCTCTTCTTCGGCCCCCTGCTCACCGGGATCCCGCTCGGCTCGCGGGGCAGCTCCTGGCAGGTGCTCGTACCGGGGCTGCTGCTCCAACTGAGCCTGTTCGGAGCCTCGTTCGCGGGCTTCATGGTCATCCTGGAGAAACAGACCGGGGTGATCGAACGCATGCGCGTCACCCCCGTGAGCCGCCTCGCCCTCCTCCTGGGCCGGGTGCTGCGGGACGCGGCGGTCTTCGTCTTCCAGGCGGTACTCCTGGTCCTCGCCGCCCTGCTCATGGGCCTGCGGGCGCCCCTCGCCGGCATCCTCATCGGGTTCGTCTTCGTGGCCCTGCTGACGGTCTCGCTCGCCTCGCTGTCGTACGCCCTCGCCATGAAGGCCCGCTCCCAGCACGAGTTCGGCCCGGCGGTCAACGCGCTGACCATGCCGTCGATGCTCCTGTCGGGCCTGATGCTGCCGATGTCCCTGGCCCCGGGCTGGCTGGACGTCCTGTCCCACTTCGTGCCGTTCCGCTATCTCGTGGACGCGATGCGTGACGCCTACGTCGGGGCGTACGCCACCCCGGCCATGCTCCACGGCGTCCTGGTCGCGGTCGGTCTCACGGGGCTCGCCGTGACGGTGGGCACACGGGTCTTCCGGACGGCCGGGGCCTAACTACGCTGGTCGCATGGTCAATCTGACGCGCATCTACACCAGGACCGGCGACAAGGGCACCACCCACCTCGGCGACATGAGCCGGGTTCCCAAGACCGATCCGCGGATCTCGGCGTACGCCGACGCCAACGAGGCCAACGCGGTGATCGGGACGGCGATCGCGCTCGGCGGGCTGGAGGAGGAGATCGTCCAGGTCCTCACCCGCGTCCAGAACGACCTGTTCGACGTGGGCGCCGACCTCTCCACGCCCGTCGTCGAGAACCCCGAGTTCCCGCCGCTGCGCGTCGAGCAGTTCTACGTCGACAGGCTGGAGGCGGACTGCGACCGTTTCAACGAGCGGCTGGAGAAGCTCCGCTCCTTCATCCTGCCCGGCGGCACCCCCGGCGCGGCCCTGCTGCACCAGGCGTGCACGGTGGTCCGGCGGGCCGAGCGCTCGACGTGGGCGGCCATGGAGGCCCACGGCGAGGACATGAACCCCCTCACCGCGACCTACCTCAACCGCCTCTCCGACCTCCTGTTCATCCTGGCGAGGACGGCGAACAAGGAGACCGGGGACGTGCTGTGGGTGCCGGGCGGGGAGCGGTAGCGGAGCCCTGCGGCCAGGGCGTGATCCGGACGACCTGCCCTAGGACCTCCCTGTGCCGCGAACCCGCTGGTAGAGGCCGGTGGTGATGAGGACGCCGCCCACGCACATCATCACCACGCCGACCTTGGTCAGGGTCACGACCGGCACCTCCACCCCGTCCGTGAAGAGCCACAGCACCAGGCCGGCGACGAAGGTGCCGGCCCCGTCCCGCAGATTGCCGGCCGCCGTCGCGCTCATCGTCCGGCCCTCTCCTTCTCGACGGTGACCCGCTCCCCGGTGTCCGACGCGGCCGGGTCCTTCTTCGGCCAGATCGTGTAGGCGAGGGCGACCAGGCCGTGGATGCCCGCGCCCCGCAGGGCGAGCCACTGGAACGACCTCAGCGAATCGACGTTCCCGTCGTCACCGACGTACCAGACCGCCAGCTGGAGCAGGACCAGCGCCACCCCGGCCGCCACCACCGTCCGCACCCACAGCTTCCCCTCGTACCGGGCACGTGCCAGGCCGTACTTCGGAGGTCCCTCCGGCCTGGGGCCCCCGCCCAGGCGGTACGCCGCCCAGGCGTCCATCCGGCCGATCATGTAGTGGCCGTAGCCCACGGTGAAGCCGATGTAGAGGGCCGCGATCCCGTGCTCCCAGCTGGGCTCGGCGCCGTTCTTCAGGTCGATCGCGGTCACGACGAACAGCACCAGCTCCAGCACGGGCTCGCAGAGCAGCAGCACGACACTGGTCCGGCGCCTCTTCAGCAGATAGCGGACGGCCAGGGCCAGCGCCAGCAGCACCCAGAAGCCGACCTCACAGGCGATGATCAACGCGACGATCACGACTCGCTCCTCTCGGTCACCCTTCCAGGCTCCCGGCGGGCGGCTGGCGATGCGTCGTCTGCGGTGACGAAGTCGCCGTACATCGAAGGATGCAGTCCAGGACCGTTCCCGGGGATCAGGCGCCGAAGGCCCGTCGCGTGTTGGATGGGGACATGGCCGTTCGACCGCCCCGCCCGCACCGCACGGACGTGTGCATCGCCACCGCCGGACTCCTCGGCGGTCTGCTGCTGTGGGGGCTGGGCCTCGACGTGCGCACCCCGCACGACGGGATCGTGCTCCTGGAGGCCCACGGGTGGGTCCTGCCGCCCCTCGTCGTGACGGCCGGCTGCGAGGCGCTGCGCCGGACCATGCCGCGTACCGCCCTGCTGGTCGGCTGGGCCGCGCTGACGCTGGACACCATCACCCAGGGCAACCTGATCACGGTCCTGATGTTCACCGACCTGGTGTACGCCGCCGTGCTGTACGGCCGGGCCGCCACGGCGCGCCGGGTGCCCCTGGTCTGCGGGCTGGTGACCGTCGCCTTCACCGTGGTCCCGCTCATGGCCTTCCGGAAGCCGGACGCGCTGCTCATCGGGGTGGTGGTCGGCCTGGTCTCCGTCATGCCCGCCGCCACCGGCCTGATCGTCCGCAACCACCGCGACGCCGCCGAGGCCGCCCGGCTGCGCGCCGAACAGACCGCCCTGCTGGCCGAGATGGACCGCAGCCAGGCCGTCGTGGCCGAACGGGCGCGCATGGCACGGGAGTTGCACGACATGGTCGCCAACCACCTCTCGGCGATCGCCATCCACTCCACGGCCGCGCTCTCCCTGGACGACCCGGACACCTCCACGGAGGCCCTCGGGGTCATCCGCGAGAACAGCGTCGAGGGCCTGGCCGAGATGCGCAGACTGATCGGCATCCTGCGGGACGCCGGCGCCGGCACCGAACCGTCCGCCGCACCCACCCTCGACGGGCTCGGCTCCCTGGTCGAGGGCGCCCGCACCAACGGCCTCGACGTCACCCTGGACGCCGACCACGGCGGCGCCCTCCCCGCCCCCGTCGAACTGGCCGCCTACCGCATCGTCCAGGAGTCGCTGACCAACGCCCTCAAACACGCCTCCCCCGGCCGGGTCGCGGTGGTGCTGCGCCGGGCGGAAGGCTCCCTCGGTATCGACGTGACCAGCCCGTACGGCGACCGCGACCGGCCCGGCGCCCCCGGTTCGGGCGCCGGGCTGGTCGGGATGCGCGAGCGGGCCGCCCTGCTGGGCGGCACCTTCGAGGCGGGCCCCGAGGGCGCGGCCCGGGGCAAGATCTGGAGCGTCCGCGCCACCCTCCCCGCCACCGAAGGAGAACCCGCATGATCCGTGTGCTCGTCGCCGAGGACCAGTCCGCCGTACGGGCGGGGCTGGTCCTCATCCTGCGCAGCGCGCCGGACATCGAGGTGGTCGGCGAGGCGGCGGACGGGGAGCGGGCGGTCGCGCTGGCCCGCGAACTGCGGCCGGACCTGGTGCTGATGGACGTGCAGATGCCCCGTCTGGACGGAGTGTCGGCGACCCGCCAGGTCGTCGCCGAGGGCCTGGCCGACGTACTGGTGCTCACCACGTTCGACCTCGACGAGTACGTCTTCGGGGCGCTGCGCGCCGGCGCCGCCGGGTTCCTGCTGAAGAACACCGAGGCGAGGGACCTCATCGAGGCGGTACGGGCGGTGGGGCGCGGCGAAGGGCTGATCGCCCCGGCCGTCACCCGGCGGCTGATCGCCGAGTTCGCCGCCGGGCCCGCACGCGAACCCGCGGTCGATCCGGCCGTCCTGGACTCGCTCACCCGGCGGGAACGGGAGGTGCTGGGCGCTCTGGGTGCCGGGCTGTCGAACGCGGAGATCGCCGGGCGGCTGGACATGGCCGAGGCCACGGTGAAGACGCACGTCAGCCGTCTGCTGGGGAAGCTCGACCTGCGCAGCCGGGTGCAGGCCGCCGTGCTGGCACGGGAGTTGGGGGTCTGACCTTCCCGGGGTGTCCCGCGTGAGCGCACTGGTCCAGACCCATTGACCTATGGTCCAGACCTTTCTATTCTCGCCCCACTGCGCCACGTCATGCTCATGTTCAAGAGCACTTGCTCAAGACACCCCACAAGGAGGCGCACATGCGCTTCAGGCACAGATTCACTGCGGGTCTCGCCACCCTCCTCCTCCCCCTCTTCGGACTGGTCGGCCTCGCCACCCCCGCGCACGCGGCCACGGAAGCCACCGCCACGTACGCCAAGCCCCAGGACTGGGGCTCCGGCTTCGAGGGCAAGTGGACCGTCAAGAACACCGGGACGACCACGATCGGCTCCTGGACGGTCGAGTGGGACTTCCCCTCCGGCACGTCCGTGACCTCCGCCTGGGACGCGGACGTCACCTCCTCCGGCACCCACTGGACCGCCAAGAACAAGTCCTGGAACGGCAGCCTCGCCCCGGGTGCCTCCGTCTCCTTCGGTTTCAACGGGAGCGGCTCAGGCTCCCCTTCGAACTGCAAGCTGAACGGCGGCAGTTGTGACGGCGGCCCGTCCGTCCCCGGTGACGCGGCCCCCTCCGCACCCGGCACCCCGACCGCCTCGGACGTCACCAGCACCTCGGTGAAGCTGAGCTGGAGCGCCGCCACCGACGACAAGGGCGTCAAGAACTACGACGTCCTGCGGGGCGGCACCAAGGTCGCCACCGTCACCGGCACCACCTACACCGACACCGGCCTGAGCGCCGGCACCGACTACTCGTACACCGTCCAGGCCCGCGACACCGCCGACCAGACCGGACCGCTGAGCGGCGCGGCCGCCGTACGGACCACGGGCGGCACGAACCCGAACCCCGGCTCGAAGATCAACCTCGGCTACTTCACCGAGTGGGGCGTCTACGGCCGCAACTACCACGTCAAGAACCTGGTGACCTCGGGCTCGGCGTCCAAGATCACCCACATCAACTACGCCTTCGGCAACGTCAAGAACGGCCAGTGCACGGTCGACGACACCTACGCCGCCTACGACAAGGCCTACACCGCCGACCAGTCCGTCAGCGGCACCGCCGACACCTGGGACCAGCCGCTGCGCGGCAACTTCAACCAGCTCCGCCAGCTGAAGGCCAAGTACCCGCACATCAAGGTGCTGTACTCGTTCGGCGGCTGGACCTACTCCGGCGGCTTCGGCCAGGCAGCGCAGAACCCGGCCGCCTTCGCCAAGTCCTGCAAGGCGGTCGTGGAGGACCCGCGCTGGGCCGACGTCTTCGACGGCATCGACATCGACTGGGAGTACCCGAACGCCTGCGGTCTGACGTGTGACACCAGCGGGCCGGCGGCCTTCAAGAACCTGATGTCCGCCCTGCGTACCGAGTTCGGCGCGAACTACCTGGTCACCGCCGCGATCACCGCCGACGGCTCCTCCGGCGGCAAGATCGACGCGGCCGACTACGGCGGCGCCGCGACCCATCTGAACTGGTACAACGTGATGACGTACGACTACTTCGGCGCCTTCGACGCGGACGGTCCGACCGCCCCGCACTCGCCGCTGACCTCGTACCCCGGCATCCCGGCGGCGGGCTTCAACTCCGCCGACGCGATCGCCAAGCTGAAGGCGAAGGGCGTCCCCGGCGCCAAGCTGCTGCTCGGCATCGGCTTCTACGGGCGCGGCTGGACCGGTGTCACCCAGTCCACCCCCGGCGGCACGGCGACCGGCGCGGCACCCGGCACGTACGAGGCCGGTATCGAGGACTACAAGATCCTCAAGAACTCCTGCCCCGCGAACGGCACCGTCGGCGGCACGGCGTACGCGCACTGCGGCAACCAGTGGTGGTCGTACGACACCCCGGCCACGATCGGCTCCAAGATGACCTGGGCCAAGAACCAGGGGCTGGGCGGAGCGTTCTTCTGGGAGTTCAGCGGCGACACGGGCAACGGAGAGCTGGTGAGCGCGATCAGCAACGGGCTGAAGTAGAGACGACTACCAGCTAGGCCACATTGACGCTCCCCCAGACTTCGTCCGGGGGACCCCCACACAGCGAGTGAATGCGGCTACGCCACATTCACTCGCTGTCCGGGCGGGGCTGCCTCCAGCCAGGCGAGGAACCCGGTCAGCGCGTCCTCGCTCATCGCCAGTTCGAGCCGGGTCCCGCGGTGCAGACACGCGAGGATCACGGCGTCGGAGAGGAGTGCCATCTCCTCCTCGCCCTCGGGGGTGCGGCGCCCGGCCACCTCGATCGCGGCACGCTCCAGGACACGGCGGGGGCGGATGGAGTACGAGAAGACGCGGTACCACTCGATGCGGTCGCCGTTGTAGCGGGCGACTCCGTAGCCCCAGCCCTTGCCGTTCTCGCCGTCCCCGGGTTTCTCGGGCGCGTTCCAGCGCAGGCTGCAGTCGAAGGTGCCGCCGGAGCGCTGGATGAGGCGCCTGCGCAGTCCGAAGACGAAGAGCCCCACCACCACGAGCGCGATCACCGACCCGCACACAGCCAGAGCGAGGACCATCGACACCGACCTCCTCGTCTCCTAGGTAATGCCACTGCTAGGTAATGGAACGTAAAAAACACCCACATTCGCCTCAGCCGCGGCCGGGTCAGGATGAAGTCATCCAGACCCGGCCGCGGCTGAGGTACAGCATCACACGGCGTGCGGGCTCAGCGCGCCGCCGCCGTACGCAGTCGTACATCCGCGCGGCGCTCGGCGGCGGCGTCGCCGGCCGCCTTCGCCCGCTCCAGCTCGCGCTCCGCGCTCTGGACGTCGATCTCGTCGGCCAGCTCCGCGACCTCGGCCAGCAGGGACAGCTTGTTGTCCGCGAACGAGATGAAACCGCCGTGCACGGCGACGACGACGGTGCCGCCGTCACTCGTACGGATGGTCACCGGGCCCGACTCCAGCACACCGAGCAGCGGCTGGTGACCGGGCATGACGCCGATGTCGCCGGACGTGGTACGGGCGACGACCAGGGTGGCCTGGCCCGACCAGACCTCTCGGTCGGCCGCGACCAGCGCGACGTGCAGCTCAGCAGCCAAGATGGCTCCTCGGGTCACCACCCGGCAGTTCCGCCGGGTGTTGGGTCAATTCTAGTGGGAGTACAGAGAAGGGCGGGACAGCACCCCAAGAGGTACGGTCTCGCCCCCTCTGCCACGAGTGCCTGACGTCAGCTGACGCCGAGCTCCTTCGCGTTCTTCTTGAGGTCCTCGATACCACCGCAGAGGAAGAACGCCTGCTCCGGGAAGTGGTCGTACTCACCGTCGATGATCGCGTTGAACGCGGTGATCGACTCGTCCAGCGGAACGTCCGACCCGTCGACGCCGGTGAACTGCTTGGCGACGTGGGTGTTCTGGGACAGGAAGCGCTCCACGCGACGGGCGCGGTGGACGGTGAGCTTGTCCTCCTCGCCGAGCTCGTCGATACCGAGGATCGCGATGATGTCCTGGAGGTCCTTGTACTTCTGCAGGACCGTCTTGACGCGCATCGCCGTGTTGTAGTGGTCCGCCGCGATGTAGCGGGGGTCCAGGATGCGGGACGTGGAGTCCAGCGGGTCCACGGCCGGGTAGATGCCCTTCTCGGAGATCGGACGGGAGAGAACCGTCGTCGCGTCGAGGTGGGCGAAGGTGGTGGCCGGGGCCGGGTCGGTCAGGTCGTCCGCGGGGACGTAGATCGCCTGCATCGAGGTGATCGAGTGACCACGGGTCGAGGTGATGCGCTCCTGGAGGAGACCCATCTCGTCGGCCAGGTTCGGCTGGTAGCCCACCGCGGAGGGCATACGGCCGAGCAGGGTCGACACCTCGGAACCGGCCTGGGTGAAGCGGAAGATGTTGTCGATGAAGAACAGCACGTCCTGCTTCTGCACATCGCGGAAGTACTCCGCCATGGTCAGACCGGCCAGGGCCACGCGCAGACGGGTGCCCGGGGGCTCGTCCATCTGGCCGAAGACCAGCGCGGTCTTGTCGATGACGCCCGACTCGGACATCTCCTCGATGAGGTCGTTGCCCTCACGGGTGCGCTCACCGACACCGGCGAACACGGAGACACCGTCGTGGTTGTTGGCGACGCGGTAGATCATCTCCTGGATGAGCACCGTCTTGCCGACGCCGGCACCACCGAACAGACCGATCTTTCCACCCTTGACGTACGGGGTGAGAAGGTCGATGACCTTGACGCCGGTCTCGAACATCTCGGTCTTCGACTCGAGCTCGTCGAAGTTCGGGGCCTTGCGGTGGATGCCCCAGCGCTCGCCCTCGTAGGTGTCCTCGCTGTTCAGCACCTCACCGAGGGTGTTGAACACCTTGCCCTTGGTGAAGTCGCCGACCGGCACCGTGATGGAGGCACCGGTGTCGGTGACCGGGGCCTGGCGGACCAGACCGTCGGTGGGCTGCATGGAGATGGTGCGGACCAGGCCGTCACCCAGGTGCTGGGCGACCTCCAGGGTCAGCGTCTTCTTCGCGCCGTCCTCGGCCGGGTCGGCGACCTCGACGTGAAGGGCGTTGTAGATGTCGGGCATGGCGTCGACGGGGAACTCCACGTCGACGACCGGGCCGATGACCCGGGCGACGCGGCCCGTGGCAGCGGCCGTCTCAACTGTCGTCGTCATTACCTGTCACTCCCCGCGTTCGCGTCGGCCAGGGCTGCGGAGCCACCGACGATCTCGCTGATTTCCTGGGTGATTTCGGCCTGGCGGGCCGCGTTGGCAAGGCGGGAGAGCGTGTTGATCAGCTCGCCCGCGTTGTCGGTGGCCGACTTCATCGCGCGGCGGGTGGCGGCGTGCTTGGAAGCGGCCGACTGAAGCATCGCGTTGTAGATACGGCTCTCGACATAGCGCGGCAGCAGGGCGTCGAGGACGTCCTCCGCCGACGGCTCGAAGTCGTACAGCGGAAGGATCTCGCCCTTCGGCGCCGCCTCCTTCGCCACCTCGTCGAGGCTGAGTGGCAGCAGCCGGGCGTCGAGCGCCGACTGCGTCATCATCGAGACGAACTCGGTGAAGACGATGTGGAGTTCGTCCACGCCGCCGTCGGCCGTGTCCTTCTCGATGGCCTCGATGAGCGGACCCGCGACCTTCTTCGCGTCCGCGTAGGTGGGCTCGTCGGTGAAGCCCGACCACGACTCCACGACCTTGCGCTCGCGGAAGTTGTAGTGGGCCAGACCGCGGCGGCCGACGATGTACGTGTCGACCTCCTTGCCCTCCGCCTGGAGGCGCGCCGTCAGCTGCTCGGCGACCTTGATGGCGTTGGAGTTGAAGGCGCCGGCCAGTCCGCGGTCGCTCGTGAGGAGCAGCACCGCGGAACGGGTCGCCGTCTCCGCCTCCGTGGTCAGCGGGTGCTTGGTGTTCGAACCGGTACCGACCGCCGTGACCGCGCGGGTGAGCTCGGCCGCGTACGGCGCGGAGGCCGCCACCTTGCGCTGCGCCTTGACGACGCGCGAGGCGGCGATCATCTCCATCGCCTTGGTGATCTTCTTGGTCGCGGTGACGGATCGGATGCGACGCTTGTAGACCCGGAGCTGGGCTCCCATGAGTCAGGTCCCTTCCTTACGTCACTTGGAGACGTTGACGGCCGGGGCGTCCTCGCCGAGCAGCTTGCCGTCCGAGGTCTCGAACTGCTTCTTGAACTCGACGATCGCGTCGGCGACAGCGGTGAGGGTGTCGTCCGACATCTTGCCGCCCTCCTTGATGGAGGTCATGAGGCCCTGCTCCTTGCGGTGCAGGTACTCCAGCAGCTCCTTCTCGAAGCGGCGGACGTCGGAGACGGGGACGTCGTCCATCTTGCCGGTGGTACCGGCCCAGACGGAGACGACCTGGTCCTCGGTCGGCATCGGCTGGTACTGCGGCTGCTTCAGCAGCTCGACCAGACGCTGACCCCGCTCCAGCTGCGACTTCGACGCGGCGTCCAGGTCGGAACCGAAGGCGGCGAACGCCTCCAGCTCACGGTACTGGGCGAGGTCGAGGCGCAGACGGCCGGAGACCTGCTTCATCGCCTTGTGCTGCGCGGAACCACCGACTCGGGAGACGGAGATACCGACGTTCAGCGCGGGGCGCTGACCGGCGTTGAAGAGGTCCGACTCCAGGAAGCACTGGCCGTCGGTGATGGAGATGACGTTGGTCGGGATGAACGCCGAGACGTCGTTGGCCTTCGTCTCGACGATCGGCAGACCGGTCATCGAGCCGGCACCCAGCTCGTCGGAGAGCTTCGCGCAGCGCTCCAGCAGACGGGAGTGCAGGTAGAAGACGTCACCCGGGTAGGCCTCACGGCCCGGCGGGCGGCGCAGCAGCAGCGACACGGCGCGGTAGGCGTCGGCCTGCTTCGACAGGTCGTCGAAGATGATGAGGACGTGCTTGCCCTCGTACATCCACTGCTGACCGATGGCCGAACCGGTGTACGGCGCCAGGTACTTGAAGCCGGCCGGGTCGGACGCCGGGGCGGCAACGATGGTCGTGTACTCCAGCGCGCCGGCCTCTTCGAGGGCGCCACGCACGGAGGCGATGGTCGAGCCCTTCTGGCCGATGGCGACGTAGACGCAGCGGACCTGCTTGTTCACGTCACCGGAGCGCCAGTTGTCGCGCTGGTTGATGATCGTGTCCACGGCCAGGGCGGTCTTGCCGGTCTGGCGGTCGCCGATGATCAGCTGACGCTGGCCGCGGCCGACCGGGGTCATGGCGTCGACGGCCTTGTAGCCGGTCTCCATCGGCTCGTGCACCGACTTACGGGCCATGACGCCGGGAGCCTGCAGCTCCAGGGCACGGCGACCGGACGTCTCGATCTCGCCGAGGCCGTCGATCGGGTTGCCGAGCGGGTCGACGACGCGGCCGAGGTAGCCCTCGCCCACGGCCACCGACAGGACCTCACCGGTACGGCTGACCGGCTGGCCCTCCTCGATGCCGCTGAACTCACCGAGGACGATGGCGCCGATCTCGCGCTCTTCCAGGTTGAGCGCGAGGCCGAGGGTGCCGTCCTCGAACTTCAGCAGTTCGTTGGCCATGGCCGAGGGAAGACCCTCGACCTTCGCGATGCCGTCGCCGGCAAGCGTGACCGTACCGACCTCTTCGCGCGAGGCCGCGTCCGGCTGGTACGACTGGACGAAGTTCTCCAGCGCGTCCCGGATCTCCTCCGGCCGGATCGTGAGCTCCGCCATCTGGGTTCCCTGCTCTCCTTGTTGGGCCCGAAGTTTCACTTTGGGGGGATGGGGACTCCCCCCTGAAAGAGGTGAATCCTCTGCACGGCCCAACCGGGCCGCAGACATACGTACGTACTGCTATGAAGTTTGGTGCTAGCTCGCCAGGCGGCGGCCGGCGTCCTCGAGTCGGTCCGCGATCGAGCCGTTGATCAGCTCGTCGCCGACCAGGACCCTGATCCCGCCGAGGACCTCGGGGTCCACGTCGAGGTTGAGGTGCATGGCACGGCCGTAGAGCTTCGCCAGGGCGGCGCCCAGGCGTCGCTTCTGCGCGTCGCTCAGCGGGACCGCCGAGGTGACGACGGCGACCACGCGGTCCCGGCGCTCGGCGGCGAGCTTGGACAGGGAGTCGAGTCCCGCTTCCAGGCTACGTCCACGCGGCGCTGCCACGAGTCGCGTCACCAGACGCTCGGTGGTGGCCTTGGCGCGGCCGCCGAGCAGGCTGCGCAGCAGCTCGCTCTTGGCGGAGGCACCGGCGGCCCGGTCGGTCAGCGCGGCCCGCAGCTCGGTGTTCGAGGCGACGATCCGGCCGAAGCGGAACAGCTCGTCCTCGACGTCGTCGAGCGAGCCCGACTGCTGCGCGGCGGTGAGGTCGGCGACGGAGGCCAGCTGCTCCAGCGCGTCCACCAGGTCGCGGGGCTGCGACCAGCGGGAGCGCACCAGACCGGACACCAGGTCGACCGTGGTCGCGCCGACCTGGCCGCCGAGGATACGGCCGGCCAGTTCGGCCTTGGCCTCGCCCGCCTGCGCCGGGTCGGTGAGGACCCGACGCAGCGACACCTCACGGTCGAGCAGCGCGGTGACGGCGGCCAGCTCGTCGGCGAGACGCGCCGCGTCCACGGACGTGGAGTCCGTCAGCGCGTCGAGACGCGTCCGTGCGGCTGCCAGGGCCTCGCGGCTCGCTCCGTTCATCGCGCGGCCTCGGCCTTCTCCTCGAGATCATCGAGGAAACGGTCGATGACGCGGCTCTGCCGGGCGTGGTCCTCGAGGGACTCGCCGACGAGCTTGCCGGCCAGGTCGGTGGCGAGCTTGCCCACGTCCTGACGCAGCGCCGAAGAGGCGGCCTTGCGGTCGGCCTCCAGCTGCGAGTGACCGGCGGCGATGATCTCCTCGCGCTGCCGCTGGCCCTCGGCCCGCATCTCGGCGATGAGCGTGGCGCCCTGCTCCTGCGCCTCCTGGCGCAGCCGCGCGGCCTCGTGCCGGGCTTCGGCGAGCTGGGCCTTGTACTGCTCCAGCACGCTCTGGGCCTCGACCTTCATGGCGTCGGCCTCTTCGATACCGCCCTCGATCGCCGCGCGACGCTCCTTCAGAACCTTGTCGATGTTCGGAAGGAGCTTCTTCCAGAAGAAGAAGAACACGATGGCGAAGGCGATGGCGCCCACGAGCAGCTCGGGGCCGGGCGGGATGAGCGGGTTCTGCTCTTCCCCGGCCGCCAGCTGTACCAGGTTGGCGATCACATCAGTGCCTTTCGTTGAAAGGTTTGCTCGTCAGGGCTCGTCAGTTGTAGACGAAGGGCATGACGATGCCGATGAGGGCGAGCGCCTCACAGAAGGCGAAGCCGAGGATCTGGTTGGCACGGATCAGACCGGCGGCCTCGGGCTGGCGGGCCAGGGCCTGGGTGCCGTTACCGAAGATGATGCCGACGCCGACGCCGGGGCCGATGGCGGCGAGGCCGTAGCCGACGGAACCGATGTTGCCTTCAAGGGCGGCGAGGGTCTCCATGGCAGCCATGCTGATTCTTCCTTCTCTTTCATGGACCGGCGGGGGTTGGCCACCGGACGTTCTGGGGGCTGGTGGCGCGCGTGACTCAGTGGTGCTCGGCGAGCGCGCCCTGGATGTACGAGCAGGCGAGGAGCACGAAGACGTACGCCTGGACGGCCTGCACGAAGAGCTCGAAGAGGATCATGACGATGGTCATGACGAAGGAGACACCGGCCGCCGGGATCATCCAGCTGTTCAGCAGGTACCAGGAGGCAACGGTGAACATGACCAGCATCAGGTGGCCGGCGAACATGTTGGCGAAGAGTCGCACCGCGTGAGTGAACGGGCGGACCAACAGGTTCGAGAAGAACTCGATGACCATCACGAGGGGCAGCACCGGGCCGAGCGACTTGTCGTAGCCGGTGACGTTCTTGAAGAAGCCGACGAAACCGTGCCTCTTGAAGGTCAGCGAGACCCAGACCACGTAGACGATGGCGGCCAGGACCATCGGATAGGCGATGATCGACGACACCGGGAACTGGGCCAGCGGAATCACGGACCAGATGTTCATGACCCAGATGAAGAAGAACAGCGAGACCATCAGCGGGACGTACTTCTCGCCCTCGCGACGGCCCAGCGTCTCGTAGACGATGCCGCGGCGTACGAAGTCGTAGCCCGCCTCACCGATCATCTGCAGCTTGCCCGGTACCACCTTCGCCTTGCCGAAGGCGAGTGTGAAGAAGGTGATCACCAGGAGGGTGGTGATGAGCGCGAGCAGCATCACCTTGTTGAACTCGAACCCCCCGACCGTGGCGATCGGCTTGAAGAGGAACGAGTGCAGGCCCGGAGCCGGGAAGCCACAGCCGTTGTCGGACATGATCCGACAGCTCCAGTCAAAGGCGAGCTGGGTCTGGTCAGCACTCACCACGGGCTCCTTCGGCGTGACGCATGGGTACGGCAACCTCGTTGTGTCGGCGCGGCGCACAGCCGCGGGTCGGCACTGGACTGGTGTTACGGATGTGGGGGCGGCTGGGGGGCATCAAGCCTCGCGATTGAGCAGGCGTCAGCTCAGATGCCCGCGCCCGCGATGCCGCAGTTGGCACCGGACGATAGCAGGAGTTCGTACACGCCCTTATCCCGGCCCTACTCCTCACGACGAGTGCCCCGATTTTTCGGGCTTGTTGCCCGTGGACGCATCGGGTTCGACATAGAGGATCTTGGCCTTCATATGTGCGCGCGTCTGTGCCGCGATCCACACGAGCGTGGTGGCGACGAGCGTGAACGCGAAGGCCCTGGGATGGAACAGCGTGGTGTTCTTGAACGCGGACAGGAAGATGAACAACAGCAGGATCTGTGCCGCGTAGAGCATCAAGCCCATCATCTGGAACAGATGAGGAAGCGATTTGGCGGTGCGCTGCAGAACGTAGAGCCCGATTCCCATGAAGAGGATCGTGATCACCGCCGCGACGACGGCACCGAGAGCCCCCTTGCCTCCGACGACCACACCGCTGATGACAGCGGCGATCGCGCCGGCGGCCGCCGTGGGTACGGCTGCCTGAAGGAGGGTCCGGACGTCATTGGACGGCATGGCGGCAACTCCGCTTGCTGAGGGGGCAGGGTGTCGTCATGGACGAGCGTAGACCCCGGGGGCGAGCGGAAATCTCACGCCAATGGACCGTCGCATTGCGGTCCTTCGACTCTGTCCCGGGTTCTCGTGAACCGTATCACAAACTATTTGATGAGGTCTTTACCTGAATGCTGTGCCAGGTGTCACACATGAGAGTGAACCCGCCCGTCTGTGCAAATTCCAGGCCGAGTTGTCTGGTATAAGGCCGTTTTGCACCGTCAGGTTCTTGCATGGCATCGGCAAAGCGTTAGTCAGATTCTTACCTTGCCGTCAGCGCGACGCCCGGCCCGTGCGCCCGCACGACGGACGGCCGGAGGCCGGGTGCGTACGTCGCACCCGGCCTCCGGCCGCTTCCCGAACCCCCGCGAGGCACCGCGACGGCGGTCGCGGCAGCCGATCGCGGCTCAGCGGCGCGCGCCCGCCGGGCTGGGTTCCGCTTCGTGCTCGTGGGTACGGCCGCCGATCGCCGTCGCGCCGTTGAGGGACGGGGTCCAGTCCGCGGCCGGCTCCGGGGCCGCCGGGACGACCGCGCGGCGGCGGTAGCGCGGCGGCACGATGCGTTGCGCCCAGCGCGGGGCGCGCGGGGTGAAGCGGGGCAGCAGCAGGAGGAAGAGCCCGACTCCGCTGAACATCGCGATGGCGAGGACGATCCACATGGACGCCGCGTTCACGGTGTAGGCGAGGGCGCCGAAGGCGATGACCGCCGACCAGAAGTACATGATCAGCACGGCCCGGCTGTGCGAGTGCCCGACCTCCAGGAGGCGGTGGTGCAGATGTCCCCGGTCGGCGGCGAAGGGCGACTGGCCGCGCCAGGTGCGCCGCACGATCGCGAGGATCAGGTCGGCCGCCGGGATCGCGATGATGGTCAGCGGCATCAGCAGCGGGATGTAGACCGGCACCATCGAGTAGACCGTGCTGCGCTCCGAGCCGTACAGGTTCATCACGTCCGGGTCCACCTGCCCGGTGACCGAGATCGCGCCGGCCGCCAGTACCAGGCCGATCATCATCGAGCCGGAGTCGCCCATGAAGATCCGGGCGGGATGCATGTTGTGCGGCAGGAAGCCCAGGCACATCCCCATCAGGACCGCCGCGAAGAGGGTGGCGGGGGCCGCGGCCTCGATGCCGTAGCTGTACCAGAGGCGGTAGGCGTACATGAAGAACGCGGCGGAGGCGATGCAGACCATGCCGGCCGCGAGGCCGTCGAGGCCGTCCACGAAGTTGACGGCGTTGATGGTGATGACGACCAGGGCGACCGTGAGCAGCGTGCCCTGCCACTGGGTCAGCGCGACGATGCCGACACCCGGGACGGGCAGCCAGAGGATCGTCAGACCCTGCATGACCATCACGCCGGCCGCGATCATCTGCCCGCCGAGCTTGATCAGCGCGTCGATCTCGAACTTGTCGTCCAGGACGCCGATGAGCCAGATCAGCGCGGCCCCGGAGAGCAGTGCGCGTGGTTCGTCGGACTTGGCGAAGACCTCGCTGAGGTTGGTCAGATGGTCGGCGACCAGCAGACCGGCGCACAGGCCGAAGAACATCGCGATGCCGCCGAGGCGCGGCGTCGGTTCTCGGTGGACGTCGCGCGCACGGATCTCCGGCATGGCTCCGGCCACGATCGCGAACTTCCGTACCGGCCCTGTCAGCAGGTACGTCACCGCGGCCGTGATGCAGAGCGTCAGGAGGTATTCACGCACGGGCTTCCCCACAGGTCTCGCTGGCCATCACAGCCCCACACCCTAGCGAGGCGCGCATAAGGTTGAGGACATCCGGGTAGCGACGATGGTTGCACGTGATGCTGTGCCTGGTGGTGCGTCTACCCCACCTCAGCGCGGATACGGCGGAAATCTTCCGGCCAGGTCCCGTACTTCTTCACGGGTCCGCTTGCCGTCCCCGCCCTCCCGCAGGGCCCCCGCGAACAGTACGGCGAGCCGGGCCATCTCCGTCTCGCCCATGCCCTGGGTGGTCAGCGCGGCCGTACCGAGCCGCAGGCCACGGGCGTCTCCGTGGGGCAGGGCACAGCAGTCGAGGACCATCCCGGCGGCCGCCAGCCGGCCGCGGGCGGTGCGTCCGTCGACGCCGAGCGGCGCGGGATCGACGGTGAGCAGGTGGGTGTCGGTACCGCCGGTGACGACCACGAGCCCCTCCTCGGCCAGCCCCCGGGCCAGTACGCGGGCGTTCGCGACCACCTGATGGGCGTACGCGGTGAACGCCGGTGTCGCCGCCTCGCCGAACGCGACGGCCTTCGCGGCGATGGTGTGCATCTGCGCGCCGCCCTGCGTGAACGGGAACACCGCCCGGTCCACGCGTTCGGCCAGCTCGTCCCCGCACAGCAGCATCCCGCCGCGCGGCCCGCGCAGCACCTTGTGCGTGGTGGCGCACACGATGTCGGCGTACGGCACCGGGCTGGGCGCCGCTCCCCCGGCGACCAGCCCGATCGGGTGGGCGGCGTCGGCGATGAGGTAGGCCCCCACCTCGTCGGCGACCTCCCGGAAGAACGCGTAGTCGATGTGGCGGGGGTACGAGATCGACCCGCAGACGACGGCCTTGGGCCGGTGTGTGCGCGCGAGGGTCCGTACCTGCTCGTGGTCGATGAGCCCGGACTCCGCCTCGACCCCGTACCCGACGAAGTCGAACCAGCGCCCGGAGAAGTTCGCGGGCGACCCGTGGGTGAGGTGACCGCCGAAGTGCAGGCCCATCGCGAGCACGGTGTCGCCGGGGCGCAGGAGGGCGGCGTACGCGGCGAGCACGGCCGAAGAGCCCGAGTGGGACTGGACGTTGGCGTGTGCGGCCCCGAACAGCGACCTCGCCCGTTCCACGGCCAGCCGCTCGGCGACGTCCACCATCTCGCAGCCGCCGTGGTGCCGGGCCCCCGGATAGCCCTCCGCGTACTTGTTCGCGAGCGGTGAGCCGAGGGCGGCCAGCACGGCCGGCGAGGTGAAGTTCTCCGCGGCGACGAGCTGCAGCGTCGTCGCCTGCCGATCCAGCTCGCCGAGCAGGATGTCGGCCAGCTCGGGGTCCTGCCGCCGCAGGACATCGGCCTCTAGGACAGGGGTGACCGACATGGTGGACTCCGGGGCGTCGACGGTGACGTAGCACCAATGTAGGCCCGGGACGCCCCGCGTGCGCGACGTCGTGCCCGCCGACGTCCGCGGGACCGGGGCCCGGCGACGGCTACGCCCGGGCCGGCACCCCTGTCAGCGCGGTCACGACGGGGTCCAGTGCCTGGTGTATCTCGTCGCCGACCGACCGGAAGAACGGGAGAGGCGCGCCGTACGGGTCGTAGACCTCGTCGGCCTCGGCGGTGGGGGCCAGGAGCCACCCGCGTAGAGCGGCGGCGGCACGGACCAGCGCGCGTGCGCGGACGACCATGCCCTCCTCCAGGGAGGGCAGGGTGGTGGGGTCGATGGCGCGGACCAGGCGGGTGAACTCCTTGAGGGTGAACGTGCGCAGCCCGGCGGAGTGCCCCATGGAGATGACCTGGGCCCGGTGGTCCCGGGTGGCCGTCAGCACCAGGTCGGCGCGGATGACGTGCTCGTCGAGCAGCTCACGCCCGGTGAAGCCGGAGGCGTCCGCGCCGAAGTCCGCGAGGACCGCCTCCGCGTTCGCCTCCATGGGCGCCCCCTCGTGCCCCCACGTCCCGGCGCTCTCGACGACCAGACCTCCCCAGAGCGGGTCCCCGAGCCGGTCCGCGAGGGCATGCCGGGTCAGCCGCTCGGTGATCGGTGAGCGGCACACGTTGCCTGTGCTGACGTGGAGGATGCGGAAGGTGTCCCGCGGCAGCCCCGTGAAGGTCCGCGTCTCTTCCCCGTCCCATATGCCACGCCCCGCGTCAGGGGCCGTCAATTCGCCACCTCGAGGTCGGGTACGACCTTGCGCAGCTCCTCCGCCGACAGGGCGCCCGCCCGCAGCAGGACCGGCACCTTGCCCGTGACGTCGACGATCGAGGACGGCTCGATGCCGGGGGTCGGGCCGCCGTCGAGGTAGACGGAGACGGAGTCGCCCAGCATGGCCTCGGCGGCGTCGCAGTTCTCCGGGGCCGGGTGCCCGGTCAGGTTGGCCGAGGAGACCGCCATGGGGCCGACTTCGGTCAGCAGTTCGATGGCGACGGGGTGCAGCGGCATGCGGACGGCGACGGTGCCGCGGGTGTCGCCGAGGTCCCACTGCAGCGACGGCTGGTGCTTGGCGACGAGGGTCAGCGCGCCCGGCCAGAAGGCGTCGACCAGCTCCCAGGCCATCTCGGAGAAGTCCGTGACGAGGCCGTGCAGGGTGTTCGGGGAGCCGATGAGCACGGGCGTGGGCATGCTGCGGCCCCGGCCCTTGGCCTCCAGGAGGTCGGCCACGGCCTCGGCGGTGAAGGCGTCCGCGCCGATGCCGTACACGGTGTCCGTCGGCAGCACCACGAGCTCGCCCCGGCGGACGGCGGACGCGGCCTCGCGCAGACCGGTGGCGCGGTCGGTCGCGTCGTTGGTGTCGTATCGCCGTGCCATCTAGCGGGCCTCCTCGTACACGTACTGCTGCTGGGGGGTGGTGACGGGGCGCGTGCCCCTGCTCGTGCTCATCAGGGCAGCGCCTTGCGGGCGGTCGCGAACCGCGGCCGGTTGTTGAGGTCCGGGTGGTCGGCCGCGTCGGCCCAGCCCCGCTCCTCGGTGAAGATCCACGGCACCTGGCCGCCCTGGGTGTCGGCGTGCTCGATGACGACGACACCTCCGGGGCGCAGGAGCCGGTGTGCGGTGCGCTCCAGGCCGCGGATGAGTTCGAGACCGTCCTCGCCCGAGAACAGGGCGAGTTCGGGATCGTAGTCGCGGGCCTCGGGCGCCACGTACTCCCACTCCGTGAGCGGGATGTACGGCGGGTTGGAGACGACGAGGTCGACCTGGCCGTCGAGGTCGCGGAAGGCGTCGAGGGCGTTGCCCTGGCGCAGGTCGACGCGGGAGCCCGCCATGTTCTTGCGGGTCCACGTCAGGGCGTCCTCGGACAGCTCCACGGCGTGCACCCGCGAGCGCGGCACCTCCTGGGCGAGGGCGAGCGCGATGGCGCCGGAACCGGTGCACAGATCGACGATGAGCGGCTCGACGACGTCCATCGCGCGCACGGCGTCTATGGCCCAGCCGACCACCGACTCGGTCTCCGGCCGGGGCACGAACACCCCTGGCCCGACCTGAAGTTCGAGGTAGCGGAAGTACGCGCGTCCGGTGATGTGCTGGAGCGGCTCACGCTGCTCGCGCCGGGCGATGACCTCCCAGTAGCGGGCGTCGAAGTCGGAGTTCTTGACGGTGTGCAGCTCGCCCCGCTTGACGCCGTGCACGAACGCGGCGAGCTCCTCCGCGTCGTTGCGCGGCGAGGGCACGCCGGCGTCGGCCAGGCGCTGGGTGGCCTGGGCCACTTCCGCGAGCAGCAGGTTCACGCAAGTCCTCCGTCGTACTTCTTCGTGCTCGGGCGTGCCTTACGCGGCCGCCAGCTTCGCGGCCGAGTCCGCGTCGACACAGGCCTGGATCACCGCGTCGAGTTCGCCGTCCAGGACCTGGTCCAGGTTGTACGACTTGAATCCGACCCGGTGGTCCGAGATGCGGTTCTCCGGGAAGTTGTACGTGCGGATCTTCTCGGAGCGGTCGACCGTGCGGACCTGGCTGCGGCGGGCGTCGGCGGCCTCCCGCTCCGCCTCCTCCTGCGCCGCCGCGAGCAGCCTGGAGCGCAGGATACGCATCGCCTGCTCCTTGTTCTGCAGCTGGCTCTTCTCGTTCTGGCAGGAGGCGACGACTCCGGTGGGGATGTGCGTGATGCGCACGGCGGAGTCGGTGGTGTTGACGGACTGCCCGCCGGGCCCGGAGGAGCGGTAGACGTCGATCCGCAGGTCGTTCGCGTTGATCTCGACGTCGACCTCCTCGGCCTCGGGGGTGACGAGCACCCCGGCCGCGGAGGTGTGGATGCGGCCCTGCGACTCGGTCGCGGGCACCCGCTGCACGCGGTGCACCCCGCCCTCGTACTTCAGCCGCGCCCAGACGCCCTGGCCGGGCTCGGTGGCACCCTGGCCGCCCTTGGTCTTCACGGCGACCTGGACGTCCTTGTAGCCGCCCAGCTCGGACTCGGTGGAGTCGATGATCTCGGTCTTCCAGCCGACGCGCTCGGCGTACCGCAGGTACATGCGCAGGAGGTCACCGGCGAACAGGGCGGACTCGTCGCCGCCCGCGCCGGCCTTGATCTCCAGGATGACGTCCTTGTCGTCGCTGGGGTCGCGCGGGACGAGGAGCAGCCGCAGCTTCTCCGTCAGTTCCTCGCGCTGCTTCTCCAGCTCCTTGACCTCGGCGATGAAGTCCGGGTCGTCCGCGGCGAACTCGCGGGCCGTGTCGATGTCGTCGCCGGTCTGCTTCCAGGTGCGGTACGTGCCGACGATCGGGGTCAGCTCCGCGTAGCGCTTGTTCAGCTTGCGCGCGTTGGCCTGGTCCGCGTGGACCGACGGGTCGGCGAGCTTCTTCTCCAGGTCGGCGTGCTCCCCGACCAGTTCCTCGACCGCCTCGAACATCTCTCCGGCTCCCTGTACGAACGTTGTGAGTGGGCCGGTCCCGGGGGCGTCGCCCCCGGTCCGTGCCTGTGCGCTGCACCGCAAAGCGCCGGTCCCGATGCCCCCGGAGGGGCACCGCGGACCGGCGCTGGGGGCTCGCTACTTCTTGGCAGCGGTGGCCTTGCCGAAGCGGGCCTCGAAGCGGGCCACGCGGCCACCGGTGTCGAGGATCTTCTGCTTGCCCGTGTAGAACGGGTGGCACTCGGAGCAGACCTCGGCACGGATGGTGCCGCTCTCGATCGTGCTACGGGTGGTGAACGACGCGCCACAGGTGCAGCTGACCTGCGTCTCGACGTACTCGGGGTGGATGTCGCGCTTCAAGGTGTCTCCTAGGTTCGGGAGGGCGCCGGGTCGCCGCCGCGGGATGCGGGAGCGTGAACCGGAGCCGACGTACCAGTCTGCCAGCACTGGTGCCATCTCCCCAAACCAGGGGGTGGGCTCAGGTATTCCCCGCCGCCCCGCCTCCGCCGTACGGCCGCCCCGGTTCCCCGTGCCGCTCAGGTGCCGGCGCGCACGACGCCCTCGGCGCTGCCCGTCGCCGTGCCCTTCGTCGCCGCCTTCGGGATCGGCCTGTCGGCCTTCAGGGCCGCCCAGACCTGCTTCGCCTTCGCCTCGTCCACCAGGACGCGGTTGGGGTCGTCGGGGTCGTACTGGACCGGCATGGTCACCATCGTCATGTTCTTGGCGCCGATGCCCTTGAGGCCGCTCGCGAAGGACGCGAGGTCGTTGACGGTCTTCAGGTCGGAGTCGGTGGTGATGGCGTCGGTGGCGGAGACGGCGAGGTCGTACGCCTTCTTCGGGTTGCCGAGGACGCCGACGTCCTTGACCTGCTCGATGAGTGCCTTGATGAACGCCTGCTGGAGCTGGATGCGCCCGAGGTCGGACCCGTCGCCGACCCCGTGCCGGGTACGGACGAGGCCGAGGGCCTGCTTGCCGGTGAGCGTGTGCTCCCCCGCCTTCAGGTTCAGGTGGCTGTCCGGGTCCTTGATGTCCTTGGTGGTGGTGATGTCGACCCCGCCGAGGACGTTGATCAGCTTCTCGAAGCCCGCGAAGTCGACCTCGATGTAGTGGTCCATGCGGATGCCGGTCATGGACTCGACGGTCTTCACCGCGCACGCCGCGCCACCCGTGGAGTACGCGGAGTTGAACATCGCGTACGAGGCCGCCGGATGCGTCGTGCCCTTGGCGTCGGTGCACTCCGGCCGCTCGACGAGGGTGTCCCGGGGTATGGAGACCACGCTGGCCCGCTTGTGGCCCTCGTAGACGTGCACGACCATCGCCGTGTCGGAGCGGGCGCTGCCGTCGTCGACACCGCCGCCGAGCTTCTTGTTGCTGCCCGAGCGGGTGTCGGAGCCGAGGACGAGGATGTCCTGCGAGCCGTTGTCGACGTCGAGGGGCCGGTCGGTGCCGAGGGCCTGGTTGATGTCGACGCTCTTGATGTTGCCGTTGAGCTTGAAGTACAGGTACCCGATGCCCGTGCCGCCCAGCACGAGCACGCCCGCGGCGGTCCACAGGACGGCGACCGCCGCTTTGCTGTGGCCGCCGCGTGTCCTGCGGCGGCGGCCCTTGCTCGCCCGGTGGCGCGGGCCGGTGGTGCCGGGACTGCCCGGGTTGCCGGTTGCCTGCGTGTTCTCGGCGGACATCTGCTCCTCGGTTCCCTTTCCGGTCGGTTACCCCCTGCGCTCAGGCCCAGGCCTGCCGGGACGGATGTGGCCATACCGCTCCATGGTCACTCCGTTCGGTCAGACGGAGTAATCCGGGAAAGGGTTGCACGACGAACGGTGCCCATCGCGTAGAACGCGATGGGCACCGTGAGTGACCGATGAGCCCGGGGAGCCGGGCTCACCTGGTGTTTCAGCCGAGCAGGTCGTACTGGGCGTAGCTGCTGCCGACCGAGCCGCGTGTGCCGAAGATCTCGCTCGTGGCCTTGCCGGTGCCCTTGTAGAGGTAGAGCGTGCCGGCCGGGGTACGGGCCAGGAGGTCCGCCCTGCCGTCGCCGCTCACGTCACCGGGGGTGATCAGCGTGTTGTAGGAGCTCCAGTCCGAGCGGACCTTGATCTTGGCGGCGAAGGCGCCCGTGCCGGACTTGCCGGTGCCCTTGAACAGGTAGATGTTCGAGCCGGTCTTGGTGCGCGCGATCAGGTCGGCCTTGCCGTCGCCGGTGAAGTCGCCGTGACCGAGCACCGCGTTGTACGAGTTCCAGCCCGTGCTGACCTTGACGCGGGTGCCGAAGGAGCCGGTGCCCTTGCCGGGGTAGATCCACAGGGAGCCCGCTGAGTCGACCGAGAGCACGTCGGGCAGGGCGTCGCCGGTGACGTCACCCGGGGTGATGATCCGGGTGCGGGTCTTCCAGTCGTCGAAGATCTGCGTGGTCGTCCAGGTCTTGGACGAGGGCACGTACCGCCGCCAGAAGACGTCACCGTCGGAGGAGCGGCGCAGCACGAAGTCCTGGTAGCCGTCCCGGTTCAGGTCGGTCTGCTGGACGAGGTTGTAGCCGGTCCAGCTGCCGTTGGAGCTCAGGGACGCGCGGTCGCCCAGCTTGGAGCCCGTGGAGGCGCGGACGTAGCCCGTGCCGGTCTCCTTGTTGCGCAGGAAGACGTCGGCCTTGCCGTCCCGGGTGATGGCGGCGTCGTCGACGCGCGGGTAGGTCGCGCCGACGTACTTGCTGACCTTGGCGAAGACCGGGTAGGCGCCCTTGGCGACGCAGTCGATGACGCCCCAGGAGACGACGCCGACGACCTTGTTGTTGACCACGAGCGGGCCGCCGGAGTCACCGTTGCAGGTGGCGGTGGTCGTGGCGTCGGTGCCGCCGGCGGGCTTGCCCGCGCAGACCATGTGGCCCTTGATGAAGTAACTGTCCCACGTGGCCCCGCAGGTGGTGTCGCTCACGATCGGCAGCGTGGCCGTCTTGAGCTTCTGCGAGATGTCGTCGGTCTTGGAGCTGGTACGACCCCAGCCGTACGCCTTGGCCGAGGTGCCGGCCTTGTACGAGGCGGTGTCGTCCGAGGTCGTCATCTTGATCGGCGTGGCCTTGACCGGCGCCGACAGCGTCAGGACGGCGACGTCGTTGTCGATCGCCGCCTCGTCCCACGAGGAGTGGTTCCACTGGCGCGTCAGCGTGCTGCGGGTGCCGCCGTGGTAGTCGACGTGGTCGAGGGTGCCGTCGTCGTTGTAGACGGCCGTGGGCAGCTGGTCGGTGCCGGTGATGATCTCGCCGTACTTGACCCAGTCGAAGTAGTCCTTGTCGACGCAGTGCGCGGCGGTGAGGATCTTCGTCGGCGAGACGACCGAGCCGCCGCAGAAGAAGCCGAGGTCCTGGGTCGGGTCGTAGTACCAGAGCTGCGCCATCCACGGCGCCGAGCCGATCGTGGTCGTCGAGCCGCCGATGATCTGGGCGGACCGTTCGAGGCCGCCGTCGGAGCTCGCGCTCGACGACGGCTGCCGCTCCGGAAGGTTCGCGTTCGCGGAGTCGCCCGCGGCCATGGCCTTGGCGATCCGCACGTCCAGTGCGTCGGGCGTCGTGCCGGTGTCGGCGGAGACCCCGCTCGCCGACGTCAGCAGCAACGCCCCCGCTATCGCGGCGGCCATGGCTCCGGACAAGGGTCTAGCCACTCGATTCCCCCCTGGGATTACAACAATTGTTCCGAGCATGAAGACCGTGATCGTACACGTGTCCCCCTACAGAAAACTGGGGCCACCCTCACATGGAGGGTGGCCCCAGCGCAGTGCTTTTCGACTAGTCGCCGTTACCGGGCATCGGCGTCGTCTTCTGGATCTGCAGCAGGAACTCGCCGTTCGACTTCGTCTGCTTCATCTTGTCCAGAAGCAGCTCGATCGCCTGCTGGGAGTCGAGCGCGTGCAGCACACGTCGCAGCTTCCAGGTGATGGCGAGCTCGTCGCTGCCGAGCAGGATCTCTTCCTTGCGGGTACCGGACGCGTCGACGTCCACCGCCGGGAAGATCCGCTTGTCGGCGAGCTTCCGGTCCAGCTTCAGCTCGGCGTTGCCCGTGCCCTTGAACTCCTCGAAGATGACCTCGTCCATGCGGGACCCGGTGTCCACCAGCGCGGTGGCGAGGATGGTCAGCGAACCGCCGTCCTCGATGTTGCGGGCCGCACCGAAGAAGCGCTTCGGCGGGTACAGGGCGGTCGAGTCGACACCACCGGACAGGATGCGGCCGGAGGCCGGCGCCGCCAGGTTGTACGCACGGCCCAGACGCGTGATCGAGTCGAGCAGTACGACCACGTCGTGGCCCAGCTCGACGAGGCGCTTGGCACGCTCGATGGCCAGCTCGGCGACCGTCGTGTGGTCCTCGGCCGGACGGTCGAAGGTCGAGGAGATGACCTCGCCCTTCACCGACCGCTGCATGTCGGTGACCTCTTCCGGACGCTCGTCGACGAGGACGACCATCAGGTGGCACTCGGGGTTGTTGTGCGTGATCGCGTTGGCGATCGCCTGCATGATCATGGTCTTGCCGGTCTTCGGCGGGGCCACGATCAGACCGCGCTGGCCCTTACCGATCGGCGCGACGAGGTCGATGATGCGGGTGGTGAGCACCCCCGGGTCGGTCTCCAGGCGGAGCCGGTCCTGCGGGTAGAGCGGCGTCAGCTTGTTGAACTCCGGTCGGCCACGGCCCGATTCGGCGGCCATGCCGTTCGCGGAGTCGAGGCGGACCAGCGCGTTGAACTTCTCGCGGCGCTCGCCGTCCTTGGGCTGGCGGACCGCACCGGTGACGTGGTCACCCTTGCGCAGGCCGTTCTTGCGGACCTGGGCGAGGGACACGTACACGTCGTTCGGGCCCGGCAGGTAGCCGGAGGTCCGGATGAACGCGTAGTTGTCGAGGATGTCCAGGATGCCCGCGACGGGGATCAGGACGTCGTCGTCGGCGAGCTGCGGCTCCGGGGTGCCGATCTCGTCACGGCCGCGACGGCCACGACGGTCCCGGTAGCGGCCGCGACGGCCACGGCGTCCGCCGTCGAAGTCGTCGTCGTCCTGCGGGCCGTTGTCACGCTGACGGTCACGGTCCTGGCGACCGCCGCCCTGCTGCTGGCCCTGCTGCTGGCCGCGGTCACGCTGCGGCTGGCCGCCGCCCTGCTGACCGCCGCCCTGCTGCTCGTCGCCCTTGCCCCGGCGGCCGCGCTCGCCGCGCTCCGCGCGGTCGGTGCGCTCGCCGCGGTCCCGGCCGCGCTCACGGCGGCCCTGACGGGCCTCGCCCTGGTCACCGGCGTCGGCCTTGGCCTCGGCCTGGACCGGCGTCTCGGCCTTGGGCTCGCTCTTGGCCTCGGCGGTGACCGTCTCGGGGCTGCCCGCGTCGGCGGTGGCACGGCGTCGGCGGCGCTCGGTGGGCGCCTCGTCCCCGCCGGCCGGCTGGCCGGGGATCTCGATCTGCTGCTGGGCCACGGCCTTCGCGGCGGGCGCCTCGGCCTTCTTGGCGGGGGCCTTCTCGGCCGGGGCCGCGTCGTCGCCCGTGCGTGCCTTGGAGGTGGCGCGGCGCTTCGGCTTGGTCTCGGTGGCCGCCTCGGCCTTGGCCGGGGCGCCCCCTCCCGCCTGCGCGTCCTTGATGACCTCGATCAGCTGGCTCTTGCGCATCCGCGCGGTGCCCCTGATGCCGAGGCCGGATGCGACCTGCTGCAGCTCGGCCAGCACCATGCCCTCTAGGCCGGTGCCGCGGCGCCGCCGGGAGCCGGCACCGCTGGCAGGCGCGGCGTCCGTGGCGGGCGCGGCAGCGGTGTCCTCGACACGTGCGCCCATCAGATCGGTGGTGTCGCTCACGAAGGGTCCTTCCCTGGAGCGGACGTCGGCCTTCTGGCTCGGCGACCGTTTGTGCTGTCCGGCTTCGGCCCTGTTCGGGTGGACCGTGCCGGGGCGGTGGTCCGCCAAAGGCGGCGGAGGAGATTTCTGATGATTCGGCGCTTTCCGGGCCGTGGCACTGAGTGTCCGTGTCACGGGGATCGGCGACGCGCCTGTTCCGGGGCCTGCTCGGCAGACCGCTCAGTGCCTGCGTACGGCGTAGAGCTTGACGTACGAAGCACAGTGCGGCTTGGGAGACTCCCGGAAGAAAGGTTGTCCCTGACGGGGACGATAAGCACCTCGCCATGGCTGGGGCAGGTGCAGACTTGAGGTTAACACTACCGGATCCAACAAACATTCCCCCTCTCGAAATCCCGCAACCGGACTCCGCTATTCCTCGGCGCCGTCGGCGCCGGGTCCGGTGACGGTGGTGGTGAGCGGCAGGACGCACGCCCCTCGGGCGTCGAGGTCCAGCCGGTTGGCGGCCCAGCCCGCACCCGCGAGATCGGCCACCTTGTCGGCACTCGCGTCGTCGGCCAGGGCCAGGACGGTGGGTCCGGCGCCGGAGATGACCGCGGGGATGCCGTCGGCCCGCAGCCGCTCGACCAGGGCCGTGCTCTCCGGCATGGCGGGCGCCCGGTACTCCTGGTGCAGCCGGTCCTCGGTGGCGGGCAGCAGCAGCTCGGGGCGCCTGGTCAGGGCTTCCACCAGGAGCGCCGCCCGGCCCGCGTTGGTCGCGGCGTCGACGTGCGGGACGGTGCGCGGGAGCAGTCCGCGCGCCGTCTCCGTCAGCACGGGCTTCCCGGGGACGAAAACCACCGGAACGATGGAATCCGCGGGGTCCATCCTGATCGCGCGCGCGGCGCCGCCCTCCATCCAGGAGAGCGTGAAGCCGCCGAGGAGGCAGGCCGCCACGTTGTCGGGGTGGCCCTCGATCTCCGTGGCCAGTTCGAGCAGCGCGGCGTCGTCCAGCCGGTTGTCGCCGCCTATGGTCACGGCGCGGGCGGCGACGATGCCGGCGCAGATGGCGGCGGAGGAGGACCCCAGGCCCCGGCCGTGCGGGATACGGTTGGCGCACACGATCTCGAGGCCCCGGGGCTGTCCGCCCAGCAGGTCGAAGGCGGTGCGCAGGGAGCGTACGAGCAGATGCCGCTCGTCGCGCGGGAGCGTCTCGCTGCCCTCCCCCGCGATGTCGACGTGCAGGCCGGAGTCGGCCACCCGGACGACCACGTCGTCGTAGAGCCCCAGCGACAGGCCGAGGGCATCGAAGCCCGGGCCGAGGTTGGCGCTGGTGGCGGGGACGCGCACCCGTACGGCGGCGGCGCGGAACGCTGGACCGGCCATCGCTCGATGACTCTCCTTGAGCTGCGGGATCGACGATTGTCGAATGACATTCGAGGCGTACGTGAGGACCCTGCGGCCGTTCAGGACGGCACGGCGCCGCACCCCAGGGGGGCATATGCGGCGGGCGGGTTCACTACAGCCTATCGAAGGAAGGTTCTGTGGCGACATAGGGCGCACAAGAGGCGCACGATGCGTGTCGTAAGCCCCCTGTGCACCCCCTGTCGGGTCCTGTCAGGGTTATCCCCCGGGAATCGCCGTCTACGCGCGACTCCCAGGTCTTTCGGAAGGCTGGGCGAGAGGATACGCGAGCGGTCGGCCTACGCTCGCCCGAGCGTAGGCGTACGGCCGCCCGCGCTCGGGCGTACGGTCAGGCGAGACCGAGGCGCTCGGCCGCCGTCGCCGCGTCGACCGGGACGGTGACGGGCTGCGGGGCGCCCGCGACGGCCCAGTCGGGGTCCTTGAGGCCGTTGCCGGTGACCGTGCAGACGATCGTCTGGCCCGGGTCGACCTTGCCCAGCTCCGCGGCCTTCAGCAGACCGGCCACCGAGGCGGCGGAGGCGGGCTCCACGAAGACGCCCTCCTGCGCGGCCAACAGCCGGTAGGCGCGCAGGATCTCACGGTCCGTCACCTCGTCGATGAGGCCGCCCGACTCGTCCCGCGCGGCCAGGGCGTAGTTCCAGGACGCGGGGTTGCCGATGCGGATCGCGGTGGCGATCGTCGACGGGTCCTTGACGACCTCGCCGCGCACGATGGGCGCGGAACCGGACGCCTGGAATCCCCACATGCGCGGGGTCCTGGACGCGATCCCGTCGGCGGCGTACTCCGTGTAGCCCTTCCAGTACGCCGTGATGTTGCCCGCGTTGCCCACCGGCAGGACGTGGATGTCGGGGGCCTCGCCGAGCATGTCCACGATCTCGAACGCGGCGGTCTTCTGGCCCTCGATGCGCACCGGGTTCACCGAATTGACCAGCGCCACCGGGTAGTTGTCGCTCAGTTCACGCGCCAGGGTGAGGCAGTCGTCGAAGTTGCCGTCGACCTGGAGGATCTTCGCGCCGTGCACGAGGGCCTGGCCCATCTTGCCCAGCGCGATCTTCCCGCGCGGGACGAGCACGGCGGAGACCATGCCCGCGCGGACCGCGTAGGCGGCCGCGGAGGCGGAGGTGTTGCCCGTGGAGGCACAGATGACCGCCTTGGCGCCCTCCTCCTTCGCCCGCGTGATGGCCATGGTCATGCCCCGGTCCTTGAAGGACCCGGTCGGGTTGGCACCCTCGACCTTGAGGTGCACCTCGCAGCCCGTGCGCTCGGAGAGCACCTGCGCGGGTACGAGGGGCGTGCCGCCCTCCCGGAGCGTCACGACCGGCGAGCTGTCGGAGACGGGCAGCCGGTCCCGGTACTCCTCGATGATTCCGCGCCACTGGTGGGTCATTGCTGGTTACTCTCCTTCAACCCGCATGATGCTGGCGACACCCCGCACGGTGTCGAGGTTGCGCAGCGCCTCGACGGTCCCGCTGAGGGAGGCGTCCGAGGCGCGATGGGTCACGACGACGAGAGAGGCCTCGCCACCGCCGTCTTGCCGTCCTTGCTGCCGCACCGTATCGATCGACACCCCGTGCTCCGAGAACACGGTCGCCACCTGGGCGAGAACACCCGGTTTGTCGGCCACGTCGAGGCTGATGTGGTAGCGGGTGGTCACGTCGCCCATCGGCGAGACCGGCAGGGCGGCGTACGCGGACTCGCCGGGTCCGGTGGCGCCCGCGAGCCGGTTGCGGCACACGGCCACGAGGTCGCCGAGCACGGCGGAGGCGGTCGGGGCGCCGCCGGCGCCCGGCCCGTAGAACATCAGCTGCCCGGCGGCGTCGGACTCCACGAACACGGCGTTGTAGGCGCCGCGCACGGAGGCCAGGGGGTGGGTCAGCGGGATCATCGCGGGGTGCACGCGCGCCGTGACGGAGCCACCGTCCGCGGCCCGCTCGCAGATGGCGAGCAGCTTGATGGTGCAGCCCATGTTCTTGGCGGAGGCGAAGTCGGCCGAGGTCACCTCGGTCATGCCCTCGCGGTACACGTCGTCGAGCCGTACGCGCGAGTGGAAGGCGATGCCGGCGAGGATCGCGGCCTTGGCGGCGGCGTCGAACCCCTCGACGTCGGCGGTCGGGTCGGCTTCGGCATATCCCAGGGCGGTGGCCTCGTCGAGGGCCTCCTGATACCCGGCGCCCGTGGAATCCATCTTGTCGAGGATGAAATTGGTGGTGCCGTTGACGATGCCCATCACCCGGTTGATCTTGTCGCCGGCGAGGGACTCGCGCAGCGGCCGGATCAGCGGGATGGCACCGGCGACGGCGGCCTCGTAGTAGAGGTCCTTGCCGGCCTCATTGGCCACGGCGTGCAGCGCGGCACCGTCCTGGGCGAGGAGCGCCTTGTTGGCGGAGACGACGGAGGCGCCGTGCTCGAACGCGGTGGTGATGAGGGTGCGGGCGGGCTCGATCCCGCCGATGACCTCGACGACGACGTCGATGTCCCCCCGTTTGACCAGGGCGGTCGCGTCGGTGGTGACGAGCGCAGGGTCGATGCCCGTGCGCACGCGCGAGGGCCGGCGGACCGCCACGCCCGCGAGTTCGACGGGGGCGCCGATACGGGCGGCGAGGTCGTCGGCGTGCGTCGTCATGATGCGCGCCACCTCTGAGCCGACGACCCCACAGCCCAGCAGCGCCACCTTCAGCGGACGCGTACGCATCATCCGACCTCGTTTCCTCACATACCGACATACCGAATACGGTGGAACCAGTCTCACTCACCGGACGGGAGTTTCTATCCTTCGTCCGGATCGTGAGACATCTATTTCATTTTCACCGGGCCTGGAGACGGAGATCTTTCGGCCCGGGTTGAGTGATGTTCTTTTGTTGTGCGGTGTGGTGCGGCGTGGTGCTGTGCGGTGCGATGCCGGGCGCGTGGGGTGGGGGTGCGTCACCCGGCGCGCAGGCGTGCGGCTGCGGATACCGCCCGCCCCGCGCGCGGATCAGCTGACCACTCGAACCGGCGCGCGGGGCGTACGAACGGCGCGTGGACCGTCCGAGCCACGGGTGGTGCACCGGTACGCCCCGGCGGACGCACGTAAATCATCAATCATCCGACATCGAGACGCAGCAGATCCTCCTCCGTCTCCCGGCGGACGATGACGCGGGCCTGTCCATCATTGACGGCGACGACCGGCGGCCGCAGCACGTGGTTGTAATTGCTTGCCATGGAACGGCAGTACGCGCCGGTCGCCGGAACGGCGATCAGGTCACCCGGTGCCAGGTCCGCCGGCAGGAACGCGTCCCGCACCACGATGTCACCGCTCTCGCAGTGCTTGCCGACCACGCGCGCGAGCATCGGCTCGGCCTCGGAGGTCCGCGACACCAGCGCGACGCTGTACTCGGCGTCGTACAGCGCGGTCCGGATGTTGTCGGACATGCCGCCGTCCACGGAGACGTACGTCCGCAGCCCGTCCAGCGGCTTGATGGTGCCGACCTCGTACAGCGTGAACGCGGTGGGGCCGACGACGGCGCGACCCGGCTCGACGGAGATCCGCGGGGTCCGGAGCCGGGCGGCGTCGCACTCCCGGTTGACGATCTCGGTCAGGGCCTTGGCGATCTCGTGGGGCTCGCGGGGGTCGTCGGCGCTGGTGTAGGCGATGCCGAGCCCGCCGCCGAGGTCGATCTCGGGCAGCTCGACGCCGTGCTCGTCCCTGATGTCCTTGAGCAGTCCGACGACACGGTGGGCGGCGACCTCGAACCCGGAGGTGTCGAAGATCTGGGACCCGATGTGCGAGTGGATCCCGATGAGTTCGAGCCCGTCCAGCCTGAGCGCCCGCCGCACGGCCTCCGCCGCCTGCCCGCCGGCGAGCGGGATCCCGAACTTCTGGTCCTCGTGGGCGGTGGCGATGAACTCGTGCGTGTGCGCCTCGACGCCGACGGTGACGCGGATCTGCACCCGCTGCCGCCGGCCGAGCGACTGGGCGATGTGGGCGACCCGCACGATCTCCTGGAAGGAGTCGAGCACGATACGGCCGACGCCGGCCTCGACGGCACGGTGGATCTCGTCGGTGGACTTGTTGTTGCCGTGGAAGGCGATGCGGTCGGCGGGCATGCCGGCGGAGAGGGCGGTCGCCAGCTCACCACCCGAGCAGACGTCGAGGTTGAGCCCCTCCTCGTGCAGCCAGCGCACGACGGCCCGGGACAGGAACGCCTTCCCCGCGTAGAACACGTCGGCGTCCTGCCCGAAGGCCGTACGCCAGGCGCGCGCCCGCGCCCGGAAGTCGGCCTCGTCGACGAAGTACGCCGGCGTACCGAACTCCTCCGCGAGTGCCTTCACATCGATCCCGCCGACGCTGACGACTCCGTCCTCGGCCCGGGTCACGGTCTGCGCCCACACCTTGGGGTCCAGCACGTTCAGATCGGCGGGCGGGGCGGCGTAGTGCCCCTCGGGAAGCACGTCGGCGTGACGGGGACCGGCGGGGTGTGCGGAACGGCTCATGTCTGTACGGCTTTCTGTGAACTCTGGTGTGGCTGCGGGGCGGGGGCCGGGGCTCGGCAGCCGGGGCCGGACGGGGCCGGGTCCGGGCTCGGACCACGGCCACGACGGCTATGGCTCCGCGGGCTCGCTCAGAGGTAGGCGGGTGCGTCGATGCCGAGCAGGGACAGGCCGCCGGCCAGCACCGTCCCGGTGGCTTCGGCAAGCGCCAGCCGGGCCCGGTGGGCGGCCGAGGGTTTCTCGTCGCCGCGCGGCAGCACCGTGTGCTGGAAGGCGAGCAGGGCGTCGGCGAGGACGACCATGTGCCGGGCCAGCCGATCGGGAGCGCGGAGGGTGGCGGCTCGGGTGAGGGTGGAGGGGTAGGTGGTGAGGGCGGTGACGAGGGGGATGGACGGGTCGGCGGTGAGCTGAGTGGCGGAGGGGTAGGGCTCGGCCGGGCCGCAGAGAGCGCCCAGGGGGCCGGGGGCGGCCGTGAAACCGAGGGCCGCGGCGTTGCGGGTGAGCGCGCGGACACGGGCGTGGGCGTAACGGACCCGGAAGAGGGGGTTTCCCGCCCGCTGCGCGAGGAGGTCCGCGGTGATCCGGGGGCGGTCGTGGGCGGCCGGATGCAGGAGGGCCCAGCGGAGGGCGTCGGGGCCGAGGGGGGTGGGGTCCTCGGGGGCGGGAACGGGACGGAGGTCGATGGGGCCGCCGGGACCGCCGGGACCGACCGAACCGACAGGAGCGCCGGGACCGACGGGGCCGACGGGGCTCCCGTCGTCGCCGTGGCCGACGGCGGCGATGTGCTGGGGTCGGATGTGATCGACCTCGACGCGACCGCCCTGGCTGGCGACGATCCGCCCGAGGGCGTCTGCGACGACCTCCGCACGGATGTCGTACGGGATGCGCAGCCGGAGAACCTGCCCGGCGAGGGTGTCGCTGTGCCCGTAAGGGAGGAAGACGGTCCCCTCCTCTGCCTCCTCCGTCCCCTCCGTCCCCTCCGTCCCCTCCGTCCCCTCCGTCCCCTCCGTCCCCAGGATGCGACGCACGAGTGTGGTGGTGGCGGCCCGGTCGAGGTGGATGTTGAGGAACCCGGGGCCGGTGATCTCGACGGCGGCGACGCCTTCGGTGCTGCTGAGATGGGGCCGCAGTATCTCGGCGACCTGCAACGGCGGCCGCCCGGCGGGCCGGGCCAGCTGCAACGCGATGTTCGTCGCGTAGTCCCCGCTGCCTCCGGGCCCGGGCGGGGTCACCACGGCACGTGCGGGCACGGCGACGCTCAGCTCCCCGCCCTCCACAGCACGACGCACCGCGCGCAGCACGGTACGGGAGAGCTCGACGGGGGTCACGGGACAAGCGTAGGGGAGGAGGGGGGTGGGTATGCGAGCCGGTTTGGCCTGTGGTCCGGGATGTGGACAGGGCTGGGCCGACGTACGGCCGAGGGCAGGGACGGGAGAGCGACGCGCCCCGGATGGAGGGGAGCATCCCGAGGCTTGGGGGCGGACCGTCAGATGCTGACGCGACGGCCCCTCACCCTGTACTCGGACTCAGGTTCCAGTGCGGCCGGCGCGCTCGGCACACTCGGTGTGGTCGGTGTGCTCGCTCCCGCCGAGCGGGACGCCGGCGGGGGTGGGGCCGTCGACGCCGATCCCGTACGACACGCCCTCGCCGTCACCGGATCTCGCCCGCTCCATCAACTGCCGCACGAGGGCGATGAGTTCGGCCGGTTCGAAGGGCTTGGCGAGAAAGGCGTCGACGCCGACGTCGAGCCCGGCCTCGACCTCGTACTGCGAACAGGCGCTGACGATGGCGAGGGGAAGGCGTCGCGTCCGGGCGTCACCACGCAGCCGGGCGGCGGTACGGAGACCGTCGAGCCGGGGCATGGCCACGTCGAGGGTGATGAGGTCGGGCCGCACCTGATGAACGACGTCCAGGCACTCGGCACCATCGGCCGCGGTCACCACCTCGAAGCCCTCCAGCTCGAGGTTGACCCTGATCAGCTGCCGGATGACCTTGTTGTCGTCTACAACAAGCACCCGGCCGGACGCGCCTGGCACAACTCGAGAGTAGGTCCGCCCGCACCGCCGCGTCCGGGTTTTCCCCACTTCCACCCCGTGCGGGCGACCTCCCCCAGCTCAACCCCGCCCTCGGCCCACCGGAAACCGTTCATGATCTCCCTCGCAGAGCTGGTAGGGTTCTACCCGTCGCCGCCGAACAAGGCGCCCGACACGCCCCCGTAGCTCAGGGGATAGAGCAACGGCCTCCGGAGCCGTGTGCGCAGGTTCGAATCCTGCCGGGGGCACCAAAGTAGTTTTATTCGAACCTTCGACACCCCGAACGGGGGTCGGAAGGTGAACAGAGAGACCCCCAGCCAGCGTGCTGGGGGTCTTCTTGTTGGCGGACGATGCGGGCCGTTCCAGGACTTCACGCAGCCTGGCCTGCCCCTCTGCGCGATCAGTCCGGGCCGTTTGCCCCGCCTCCAGGACGTCTCCATCAAGCAGCGTGTCGAACGGTTCGGCGTACTCGCTGTGGACGCCGTCCTCGTCGATCATGAGGTGGGTGAAAAACGCCTGGTTGAACAGCCTGCGTAGCTGCGGATCAGCTGCCAGGTAAGCGGCGTGACAGTCGCGGGCAAGGTCCAGTGCGCGCGTGAGGTTGGTCTCGATCGCATCGAAGGTGGCCGTGGCCGCGCCGAGCCTTCCCTCGATAGCCGTGAGCTGGTCGGTGATGCGCTGCTGCTCGCTGGCGATGAGATCCATCGGCACCGCACCGCTGTAGATCGCTTCGAGCAGCTTCTGACGCTGCGCGGTGAGCTTCGCTTTCTCGGCCACCAGATGCCTGTGCTCGTCTTCGGCTTCCTTGCGGTGGGAGGCAAGTTCGCTTCGGAGCCCCTCCTCGATGGCGTCGCGGAGTTCGGGGGCAAGCCGGACGCTGGCCCAGTGGTCTTCGACCATCTTCTCGATCTTGGTGATGAGCAGCGCCTTGCGCGTGCAGCCGGTCGTCTTCTGGTGTCGCCCCAGACACACAAAGTACGGGTAGACCACGCCGTGGCGGTTCTTGGCGTTGGTGATGATCAGTCGGCTGCCGCAGTCGCCGCAGAAGACGCTGGACTTGAGGTAGTGCGGGTGGTCGCGCTGTCGCTCACCGACGAGGTTGGCAGCGAGGACGTCCTGAACTTTCTGCCAGGTGACCAGGTCGGTAAGCGGCGTGTGGCGGCCGGGGTAGATGACGCCCCGATACACGACCTCACCCCTGTAGTAGGGATTGGTCAGGATGCTGTGCAGGACGTTGGGCCGGATCGGGCGCGACGGCATCTTGGGGGTCCGCTTCGTGGTGAGCCCCCTGGTTTCCAACTCGTCGGCCAGCGACCGAAGTGTCCACGTGCCGCTCGCGAAGGCTTCGAATGCCCAGCTGATCAGCTCGGCACGCTCGGGGTCCACCTCTACCGTGCGCTCCTCGCGCCCTTCGGGTGTGCGGAGTACGACGTTCAAGTAGCCGAGTGGAGCCTTGCCCGGGGTGCCACCGGTCTTGGCCTTCTGGCTCATCCCCTTGTGCACCTCGGTGGCGAGGTTGCGGGAGTAGAACTCCGCGATGGACGACATGATGCCGTGGAGCAGCATCCCGGAGGGGGTCTCGTCGATGTTTTCCGTCGCGGAGACCAGAGTCGCGCCGGCCTTCTTGATCGCCAGAGTGATCTCGACGTCGTCCACGCGGTTCCTTGCCAGGCGATCCACCTTGTGGACGAACACGTAGTCGACGGGGTTTTCTGCGAGGTAGCGCAACATCCTCTGGAGGTCGGGCCGGTCTGCTGACTTCGCCGATTCCCCCGCGTCGATGAACTCGGCGACGATCACGACGCCGAGGCTTTCTGCCTTGCGACGGTTAGCCTCACGCTGCGCGGGGATGGAGAACCCCTCGGCTTGTCCGCCCTTCTCGGCCTGTTCTTTCGTCGAGACTCGCAGGTACGAGATCCCTGCCTTCATGGCACCAGGTACGGTCATCGCGCACCTCCCATTTCTTCGATTACCTGCACACAGTGGACGGAGTTGCTTGCACCGTTGTTTGTGTTGAGCGGTTGGTTCACAGGTGTTCCTCCTTTTTCTTTACGCCGAGGCCGCTGTCAGTTCGCGAGCAAGCGCCAGGCAAGCAAAGTGCTTGGCCAGGGCGTCCCAGTCCGCGTCACTAAAAGCAGTCGTCACTCGGCGGATCGGATGGTCGATGATGTGTTTCAGTTGGTGGAGCACCGTAAACGCACGCTCGTCGGCCGAGTCGTCTTCGCGCACGTGGATGTGCCAACGGTGATTCGCCCAGAAGGTAATTCCCGGTACGGGCAGGCGCGCAGCCGACTCCACGACGATGGTCGGGAAGAGGCTCGCGAGGTGAGCGGGAGCCTGACCGACTGGGGCCGGGAGCAGTCCTCGCAGCAACCCCGCCTGCTGGGCAGCGATGTGACGCATGGCTTCCAGGGAGCTGGCTGGGTCACGGCCGAGGTCACGTAGTGCGGTAAGTGCTCCGGGACTGACGGTGGGGGCGGTGTCTCTTATGGTGTTCATAGTGTTCCTCCTTTCCCCACCAGTTGCTATCTGCCTGGTGGTTTCTCAATTTCGTCTTCGAGCGGCATCGGACCGTTGGGGTCGAGGCCCTGTTCGCCGATGAGCTGCTGGATATATTCATCAACTGAGGCGATGGCGTCTTCCGGCAGGCCGTAGCGCGTGCGCAGATAGGTGCTCATACTCGGCAGGTCGGATGGCGTGACGTACCCGGCCATTGCGAACAAGTCTGCAAACGGCACGTCCAGTGCTGCACCCAAGGCTTTTAACGTATCCGGTTGCGGCGTGATCTTCCCCCGCTCAAGGCGTGTCAGTCCACCCGCATCAATGCCAGACCTTCTCGCGAGCTCTCGTACGCCGAGTTTCCGCTCATGGCGCAGACCATGGAGATATTCTCCGAAGTGTAGTGTCGCGTCGGTCTTCATGTCGTTTGCCTTTCCTTTAGTTATATCCCTATTTTAGCTCGCCCGCTGTTTAAAATCAGCACTTGTTGACAATTCCGCAACGTAATTCCGGGATTACTGTCCGGAGTTCCGGTGAAATCTCGACGCCTTTTCATTGTGTGTCTTTTTGCTTGGGGAGTGCTGAAAATCAGCTGACACTTTGCGGCACCTCAGTCGGTTCACGGCGGACCGGTGGCATAAGTCGGTGCATCCGGCTGATCGCCAGTGAGGAGGCGCCCGAACTCGTCGACGGTGAACACCCGGAAGAGCTCCGGCTGTAGGGCCGTGTCGGCCGACAGGGCGGCCTCCAGGGCGCCACGTCGGGCCGTGTCCGGGACGACCCAGGTAACGGCGGGAAACAGGCCGTGTCGGGCCTGGTGGGCGCCTGTGGCGGCGTAGCGCTGGTAGGTCTTGGCCTTGCGGACGACGACCGTGGGGTGCTCGGTAGCGCGGTCGGCCTCAAGGAACCAGTGGTCCTCGTAGTCCCCGCTGGCCGTGACGGCGTACAGGTCGGGCTTGAGCCATTCGAGCGTGCCGTGCGGGTTGACGAACGAGCGCCAGCACGAGGGCTCGGTCTCGACGTTGAGCAGTTCGATGACCCCTTGGCCGGCGTACTCGTGGAGCTGCACAGCCAGTTCGGCGACGGCCAGAGTGTGCGCCGTAAACGCCGGGGACGGCTCGACGTAGCGTCGCCGCTTCTTCTCCCCGTGCACGGTGCGCAGCAGCCGCTCGCCCGTCGAGGCGAGCTGCCAGACGATCCCCGACGAGCCGCTGCGCACTCCACCAATGCGCCGAGTAAGCCGCGCCACCAAACCGTGCGATTCGAGCCGGACGAGGACACGCATGGTGGCTCCCGAAGCTGCCGTGACGGTGGCGTGGCCTTCTGCGAAGTGCAGGCGGCGTATCTGCGCGGTGCCGAGCAGCCGGTGGGCGCGCAGCGATTCCAGGACGGCCAGGTCGCGTTCGGAGAGCCGCAGCAGCAGACTGGCGACATCGCTCGGGGTCATCGGGCACCTCCCGTCCTCCGTCGAGGCAGGCGATAGCTGCCGCCAGGCTCGGCGCCGTGACCCCCGAGTAGGGGGTCAGTCCCATCCCGCAAGGTGGGGTGTAGGGCGGATGAACTGCGGAAATGGCCAGATGGCAGGGTCGCGAACAGTCGGGCGAAGACAGGGGCGAAGAGAGGCATCATCGGTGCCTCCGTTTCCGACCGATCTGTTCGATCGCGGTCGAGAAGTCGCCCTCTTCGGGTGCCTGTGGCTCGTCGCTGTCCACGGTGTTCGTGTCGGGCGTGGGCTGGATCGGATCCGGTGCGTAGTTGCTTCGAGCCGTAGCTCGTACGGTTTCCGGGTCGGTGGTGACGGGTGGAGGTGGCAGCGTCTCCACCAGTGCCCAGCCAGACGGCAGGCCGTCGGCGACGAGGTTGGCGTAGGCGTGGAACTTGGACAGGGCTTGGAAGTCCTCGGCGGTGAGGGTTCGGGTGAGCTTGGCCATGTCCCGCGCGTCCTCGTACTCGGTGGCGAACATGATCTTGGAGCGGGCGTTCATGTCCACCGCCGTGCGCAGCGCGGGCGGGAACTGGCTGCGGAACTGAGCGGCCAGGAACCAGCCGACTGAGAGCGACCGTGAGACAGCCAGGGCGTCAGCGAGCGACACAGGCAGGTTGAGGAACCGAGGGGCTTCGTCGATGTAGACGACGCCGGGATGCTTGTCGGCGTCCGGCTCGTCGGCACGCTCCTGGGTGGCCTGCCACAGGTCGGCAATGATGAGACTGCCGAGCAGCGACGCCGTACCCGGCCCGATGAGCCCCTCGTTCAGGGGGACGAGCACGATCTTGTTCTCGCGGAAGATATCGCGCAGCCGGAACTTGCCGGTCCGCTGGTCGAGCATGTGAATCAGTGCCGGGCGGAGGAGGAACTGCCGCAGCTTGTTGAGCGGCGGTGCAATCGCGGCTGCCTGCGCCTGCGGCGACTGTGCTTCGTACCACGACCAGAATCCGGCCAATCCGACGTCGCCGTGCATCCGTCCGACCTGCTGGAGACGGAACTTGGGATCGGTGAGCAGCCGGGGCAGATCGACCAGGGTGGCCGGCCGCCTCGGCGTGCTGGCCCTGGCCAGGGTGCGGAGGCTGGCCGAGAAGATATCCGCCGAGCGCGGTCCCCAACCGTCAGCAAAGACGGCTTCGAAGACTGCCAGCACGCCGTCGACCACAACGTCGGGGTCGCGGCCTGTGACGTCGAGTGGATTGAATCCCACCGGATTGTCGTCGCCAGCGTTCAGTTCGACGACATCGCCCCGTCGGTGCTCAGGGATACGCGCGAGGATGTCGTCAATGAGCTGACGCTTCGGGTCGAGGACGGCGACGGGGCGTCCGGCCTCGATGTCCGCGCAGATCAGATTCAGAAGCGCCGTGGTCTTGCCGGAACCGCTGGGGCCGTACGCAACGGCGTGGAACGTCTGGTCCTTGGCGCCGATGCCGAGCAAGCGGTCATCGCCAGGTACGGCGCTCCTCGCAAAGACGCGAGGTCCGGTGTGGACATCGGCGGCGGCGCGGAGGAGCCTCGGGTGTGCGGGCGGGAGGCCCGGAAAGTCACCATCGTTCAAAGGCCAACCGAGCAGACCGACAAGCTCAGACACACCGAGCGACAGCGGCCAATGCCACGGCGAACGCGCCTTGTTGACGTGCTTGGGGTGCTCACGAACCAGATCGATGTGCAGCCCGGGGCTCTGGGCTGTGGAGATCGCGCTGAGCAGACTCCCGATGAATCGGCGGCGCCGGCCGGAATCCGGGCTCGACGCACCGAGCCGGATGGTGGTCGCGAACCCCGGCTGTGAGGCGCGCTCTTTGAGGCGTGCCCGCGTCTCGGTACTGGCCGGACGCTCGCCCTGGGTAAGGAGCTGGAGCAGGGTGGTACTGGGATCGGGAACGCTCGGCGGAACGGCCCGCGGAGCGCGCCGTGGTCCGAACAGCACCTGCACGACGATCTGTTCACCCTGCTTGAGTGGCGTTGCGAGGCTTGAAAGCAACGCCCGGGTGGTGCCCTCGCGGTCATCGCTCCGCAGCGGAAATCCGGTTGGACGGAGATGTAGCCGCCCTGATTCATCCACGGGCGGACGGGGTGCAGTTGTGCCGGTGCCCGGTGCGGTCAGCAGACTGCCAGGGATGAGGTCACCCAGCATCCGGCGGAGCGACTGGACGTCGGTGGCGTGGCAACCGAGCAAGTGTTGGGTGCCGTCTGCGTCGGCTCGGACTTCGAGGGCGACGCGTGGTGCGTCGCGGTCGGAGGCCAGCCGGGTCAGGAATCCGGCGACAGCTGCGGGGTCCAGCGGACGGGGCAGGTGAAGGCCGGAGAACACCAGCTCGGTGTGGCTACGCATCCAGCTCACCCCTGCCTCACCTCCGTGTCGGAAGAGGTGGCCTCTGCTTCTGTCCGGCGAGTCGACTGCTCGGCCTGGGCCTGGCGTTCGGCCTCGGCCATGGCCAGGCCGATGAGCGCCTTTGAGAGTTTGCGGATATCGGGCGGATCCTTGCGGATCCCACGTACGGTGAAGCGGCGTTCCTCACGCCCTCTGCGTTCCTTTTTGGTCCCCCTTCGTTTTGAAGTCATAAGGTCACCTCCTTTCATTCCGGGTGTTGACTGAAATCAACACCCCGCATATCCAGTTATCGTTGATCTTGGTCAACACGTCAATGGAGTTTGTCGATTCCACAACGCGCGGCATCTGTTGAGTGGGCGTCACCATCTCGAACGTCTCCACCGCGCGATAGCGACGGCGATCCATGTGCACGAGACCAGCGCAATACCGCCGATAATCCAAGGCAGTACGGGCCGCAGGAACGCGACTGCGAGGTTGAGTGCGATCGTCGCGCCAAGGAGCATGAAGCAAGCGCGCAGGACCCACGCGAATGGATTGCTCATCGGGGATTCGCCCTTCTTCTCGCCGCTCATGTAGCCCGCTCGTCGCGACCACGGTCGCTGGGCACCGGGTAGCCGGAGAGCGACACATCAGCGTCGATCTGGTTCCCCCACACGAACCACGGCGAGTTGCTCGGCGGCCGACGTCTGGCGAACAGCTCCAAGTACGGGCCGGGCGACAGGCGCTCGATGAGCGGGTACTGCTCCTCGGGCTTGTGGGAGTGGTCTTGCACTGGGGCGGTGATCCACGTCGGCTGCGCACGGAACTGGACCGGCGCCTTGCCGCGAGTTGCGAAGAGCAGGTGCTCGGTCGCATTGCGCAGGTAGACGCCAAGCCCGAGCCGGAACTTGATCCAGGTGAGCGGCGACCGGACGGTGAAGCCCCAACTTTCGGCGACGTCGTAGCCGTCGCGTAGCGTGGCGTTGGTGACCCACAGCCAGAGGTGGGCATCGTCCTCGGCCATGTCGGCGACGGGCATAGCCTTGATGCGCTCCAGGGTCATGAGCGGGTAGTGGCGCTCCGCCCCTCGTCCGCCCTTCTGATGGATGTCCCACGGAGGGTCGGCCAGGATGGTGGGAAATCTACGCGGGATGTTTGACCGGGTGGATTCGTCGATGGTGTTTGTCATGTCGTTCTCTCCTTTCCTGTTCCGGCGATCTTGAGCGTGACTTGCCGGAATCTGCTTCTAGTTATGAAGCTGGATTGCGAGTTGGGAAATCGTCGGTTCGGTCGAATGGTCGCCCGAAGGTTCGGCCCTGCTGAGCGGACATTCCTCGGTTCCTGGCTGACACACGGGTGACGAGAAAGGTGTTGTGGAATGGGCTACGTCATCACCCGCAGAGCACGTCACATCGGCGCGTGGACGTGACTGCCGGGACGTCGGGCAACCAGGCTTGAGAACAAGGCCCGCGCGACCGCGCCGGGCGGATCGTCCCGCTCGACATGCGTCACGGTGATGCGCTCGTCGAGCATCTCCGAGCCCAGACGGTTGCCGAGCACGACCGCGTGAACGTCACCGGGGAACCCCGCCAACTCGGCAAGCACGCTGGACGGTTCAGGGTCCAGCAACCAGAAGTCCGAGAGCACAACGAGCGTTGCCGCGTGATCGGGGTGGGCATCGGCAATCTCGATGGCTCGGCGGAGGCTGGGGGCCAACTCGCTCGTACCAGCACCGTCCGGCGGGACGTGGAGGCCGGAGCGCAGCCTCGCGAGTCCGCGTCGGGTGATCGGTGTCGGGGGGACGTCGCCGCTCGACGGAGTGTCGAAGTGCAGCACAGCCCCCAACTCGTGGCGCGCACTACGGCGAGCAACGACCGAGAAAGCGTGCGCCACTTCGGCAAACCGGTTCGACAAGGGGTCGGTTCCGGCTGGGCTGGTGACCGAGCCGGAGTTGTCGAAGTCGGCGATGAGCAGCGTCGGCACGGTGGCCGGGCGGCCAGGACTGCCGAGCAGGTAGTCCGTACGGGCTCGCCTGGCCGGCGTGCCCGGCGTCGGGGATCCAAGTAGGCGACTGCCGAGGAGAGTGCTCGGACGCAGCGAGCCGACGCGGTTCACGCGACACCACCTCGACGCGCACGCCTCCCGATAACTCCGCCCTGCTCACCAGCCGGAAAGCCGTGCCCGAGCACCTGCGGGTTGCGGCGCTGCACCCTCCAGGACAGCGACTCCACCCGCTTACCGGCTGCTTGAGCCCGCAGCTGGTACTCGTCTCGGATGGAGCGCTCTGCTGCCTCGGCCTGCGCCTTGCCCCTGAATGCCGAGGACTTGGCCAGCTTGAGGTATCGCCGTTCGGCATTCTGAGCGCGCTTGGCCATACCGGCGAGGAGGTCTGCTACCTCGTCGGCAGCCGAATAGCCGAGCAACCCCGACCCGATCGCCGTCGCCGCAGCCAGCAACCCGAACGTCAGCCCCGAGGCACTGCCCTCAATGCTGGCCCGCAGATTGAAGATGCCGACGGCGAGCAGCGCTACGACGACGAGGGAGAAGAAGCTGATGAGCTTCACGATGCTGCCGCCGTTGTCGGTGTCCGCGAACAGTCGCGCATACCGCGCCTCGTCCACGGTCAGCGACTCGGGATCGCGCTGTCGGGCCTTGGCCATACGGATGTACTTCAGCTCGGCCCCGACCAGTCCGGTGCAGGCGGCGGCTAGGCCGGAGGCGAGTGACTGCCCGAACGCGATTGAGGGAACGTCGCCGTTGGTGACTGCCGCCGACCAGACGCCTGCGGTGTCACCGAACCAAAGCACCGGCCAGCAGATCCAGTAACGCAGCTTCGCTCCGGGCTCCCGCCGTGTATATGGGGTCAGGACCCACGCCGCGTGCTGGTAGTCGGCCCGTGCTTGGCGAACCTCGTGCTCCTGCTCCGACAGCAGGAACTCCGTCCCCGCGGCCACGCGGTCCAGGCTGCGTGCCCGTTCCTGGAACGGCCGGGCCGCGCGCTCGCCCTCGGCCGGCCAGATCAGTTCCTGCTCGTCGGCCAGTGCGTGGTACTCCTGCTCGGCATAGGTCACGCCGACGCCAGGCGGGCGAGGGTGACCGCCGACCTCGTCCAACCGGGGCAGCGAAACCGCATCGGCTTCGTGCGTCCACACGTCCAGAGGCGCGGTCGCGTCGGAGAACAGCTTCACGGCGGTCACCGGCCCTCGGAGGTGTAGTCGGTGACGGAGACGCACTCCGCAGCGCCGGTCTTCTTGCACAGGGCGTCGTAGTAGTTGACCAAGCCCTCAACGATGTCTGAACGCGGTGGTGTCCCGGCCACCCGGCCGAGTCCAGCGACGGTGACGGAAGCGCCGGGGATCTTCGGCATGGCCGTCTTGTTCGCCAGCTCCGCAACTTCCTGCTTGCTGACGGCTCGCTTGCCGAGATCGATGCCGACGTTCTGGAAGCCGTCCGTGAGCAGATACATGTGCAGGCGGAAGTCACCGCCCACCTGATTGATCCATTCACCAGCCAGCCGGTACTGGGCCGTGATGTCGCTGCCCTTGCCCTTGAGGCCGGCTACCGCGGGCCCGTATACATCCCGGATCTCGGTCATGGTGTCGTCGACTACCTTCGCGACCCGCTTGAGCCTGGCGTTGTCGGTAGCGCCGTGGAGAGGGAGCGGCCCGTCGAAGAGCATCGCCGTGGCCGCACTGGATGCAGAGAAGACGGTCACCCGTAGACGGCCGGAGCAAATGGCAGTGGTGCGGACGATCTGCTCGATGGCGGCCATCCGCTCCTCGGTGATGACCTTCGAGGCGCTCGACCCCGTGCCGTCGATCTGAATGTCCGAGGCGGGCGGCGCGGCTGCATCGCACGAGGCGAGGATCCGCTTGTCCTGGGCGAGTTTGCCGTGCGGGGACGAGCCGACGGAGCAGGCCGTCATGGTCGCGACTGCCAGCGCTACGACTGCGGTGAGCCGGAAGCAACGAGGCGACGGAATCGGGGCGACGCGGGGACTGTCGGTCGTGGTGCGAGTGGTGAGACGCATAGCGGGACCTCCTTCTGGTGATGTCGTGTGCCTGGGGGTGTTCCGGGGGTGGGGCTCCAGAAGCCAGAGCCCCACCCCCGGAAGCGTTTTAACTACGCCTTGTTCGCGCCGCGAAAGCGCTCTGGCTTGTGCCGCCGGTTCTGCTCGCGACGGAGGCGATGACGTTCCTTGCCGTCGCCGGCGACCTGGACCGAGGAGATGTCCGTGTCCTTACGACCGAGGCTCCTTGCGAGGCTGGTCATTTCCTCTGTCTGCTGTGCGATCTGGGCGCGCTCGGCGTCGTTGATTCGGGCGATGTAGCGGTTTCGAGGCATGGAAAAGCTCCTTTGCGGTTGATGTGGTGTGAGGAATGGCGAACTGAGTTGCTAGGGATCCAAAAATGTCTGGAGAGGACGGCGAGGGACCTAATGGCGGTCCCCACGCCGTTCTCTGCGCGCGACTACTCTTTGTCGTTCTTGTCGAGGCCCAAGACCGACCGCGCGTCACGCACAAACTGATGAATTCGGCCTACGAAATAGGCAGTCACAACGAGACCGATAACCATCAGAGTCGACACAGACGTCTCCTCTCTTGAGTTCTCAAGGGGGTGTGGCCCAACTGCCGCCAGGAAGCGGTTTTCGGTGGGCACATCACTACGAGACCAGGCGATGAGAGCTCGTGGGGGAAATGACCCGAGAGTGACCCAGGGCTGACCCGCTGAGCGCAGAAAACCGCAGGTCACTGCCTCATGGGTCAGCCCTGGGTCACTCTCGGGTCAAGCATCGGGACATGGAAAAGCCCGCTCCACAGTGGAGCGGGCGAGTGGGGTCGGCCAGACGAAAGTGCTTCAGAATCCAGAAGGCGGGTCTCCGTCTTTCCTGCCATGCAGCTCATAGAAGGTCTGCATGGCGAAGAGGTCCGGATCGAGCACAGGGTGGTGCATGCCCATCTTTCCGAAGATGCTGCTGACGCGGCGCGGAATGATCTCCGACGCCCCTTCGGGATCAGGATCATCCTTGACGTAGTCCAGGAAGGTTTCTTCGGTGAGCCATTCGTCTATGATTACGGCCAACGCAATCATGAACGTCTGAAAATCTCCGCAGCAGACTCGCACACCACGACCGCAGCGAACCCAGGCTTCCACATAGTCAGCCAGGCACGCCGGATCACCGAATCTGATCTCCTCCGTAGAGGTTGTCGCGGTGAAATCTCCGAAATCGTAATTTACACGTCTCGCAATAGATACAGCGGACATGTCAGCCTCCTTTTACAATGAAGGCCGACCCCGCATATATTTATAACATAAATTAAATATATTCGCAATAGCAAACTTCTTTTAGCGTGACTCATGGTCGACGAAATAAACAGTGGGATCGATCTTCGCGTCCCGTGGCGCAACAGGAAGGTCGTGATCTTCGTAGTCGGCGACCGCTCCCCGGTACCCCGCCCAACAGATCTCGCGAAGGTGATTCTGCTCGTGAAGCCTCCCGAACCCCGACCCAACTCCCCTATGCTGACGATCCACTTCACAGAGAGGGCGTATCAGTTGGACACGGGCAGGACGGACGAGACACCGCCGGTCGAGCGAACCGCGCTGGACGACTTAAAACGTCTCGCAGACGTTGGCGTAACTGATGCGTCACTCGAAGGCTGCTTAGGTCTTGAGCAGGTACTACTCACGGGAGTGGCAGTAGATGGCGCACTCGCCGAGGGCGGCCGCATCACCGTACTCGACACCGTCCTGCGTCGCGTTTCCGTTGATGCGATGCGGCAGTCGCTTGCAAGAAGGAATGAAAAACCCCTGGTAGATCAGCTTGGGGAGTCAACTTTCCAAGTCGCAGCGGCAGCTGAGCTTCTGGGGATAAGCGACGAAGCTGCCTTTAGTCTCAAGCGTCAATCATGGAGACCAAACGATGCCGAATGGAGAATAGAGGAAAAGAAGGAAGAAAACCGTGGATCGCGAGGACAGCGCCAGCTTCGCGCGGGAGTCTGGGTAGAGAAAAGTTCCTCGACTATCAAGAGGCGGAAAGGCGAGCTGCTTGCAGCGTTTGAGTCACGCTTCAAGGTATACGTCGCGAGCCATCAAGATGAGCTTCGCGAGCTCATGAACAGCCACGTGGCTGCGACGATCCCTCCACAATCGGCGCAGCAACCTGGTTCACCGAACCCAGCGCCTCCCTCTCCGCCGGCCGCCAAGCGGAAGAAGCAACGGATTCTGCTGTCTCTGAGTACTGCGTTCGTCGTTACCGTGGGCGCCGCTCTAGGCCTGTGGTGGAAATGGTCGGCAGGAGAAGGAGAAGGAGAAGCAGAAGCAGCCCCACTCAACGTCAATACGACGTGGCCTACTTTCCGCGGCTGTGACGGAGCCACTATGGTTGCCATGCAACCGGGTGGCTCCAGTATCCAGTCTTTCCCCTTGACGACAAAAGAGGACTCCCGAATTAAGATTGCCGCTGCGTCAGGTGGCGGGTCCTGGCAGTCGGGGCAGTTGGTTATCGACCTCTCGGGAAATACAGATGAGCCCGTAGAGATTAGAAACATCCACCACAAGAAACTGCGGGAGCTGCCTGCACCCAAGTGGGTTTACGAGCCCCGCGGCGGATGTGGCGATATGTACCACAGGGAGTTCGTACTTGATCTGGACGGGGGTAGGCTATTCGATAAGGGAGTCGTAGGCGAAGCGAGCATGCTGGTGGACGGCGAGGCACCCCCGCCGACTGAACTAATTGGGCCTGCATTCACCGTCAGTCGTAGTGACCCAGCGCAGGTTACCGTAAACACCTTGAGCTGCAAGGGAAACTACGAGTGGATGCTTTTCATTGATTACGTCCAGGGCAGCACGAAGGGGACCGTAACGCGTGGCCCGTATCGCTCGATGGGTGTCGCAAAGGACACGGAGCATTACTTCACCGAGGATTGGAAGCGCTACGAGAGCGAGGGGAAGTTTTCAGGGTCTGAGCCAAAACGATGCGAGCAGATCCTGGCACTTCCTTGAAACGGCTTGGCCTTTCTAGACTAACGAGGGGTTCGTAGTGGCATCCATGAGGCAAACGAGGCTACTCCTTGCTGCGGGTATGTGGATTATCCTCGTAGGCACATCTGCTTGCAGCGCGGAGCCTTCGTCCGAGAAGTCACTATCTTCAACGGAAGTGGTGACAATCGCGCCGCTTGATGATTCAGGGGAGCCCGGTTCTGAATACACGATCGTCCATGAAATGCGGGAAGTGGAGTGCCACTCCCCATCCCCCTCCGCAGTCGACGCCGACATCGTCTGGTGCGGCACTACCGCAGATTCAGCGAACGTATGTTGGGTGAAGCCGGATCGGACTTCACTCCTCTGTGGCGTGTCGCCGTGGGACAAGCAACTCCGAGAGCTCTACTCAGCTGGAAAAGTCCAAAAAATGAAGCCAGAAGCCGAACCAAAGCCCTGGGCAATGGAACTTACCGGCGGCGATAAATGTCAGGCGCGAATCGGCGGTGCCGTAGATCCGCTGCCGTTCGAGCTGATCCATATGTACTACTGCGAGAAGTCAGATCGCATCATCGTTTCAGGTCCTGGTGTAAAGCTAGTCGAAAAGTCGTCAGCCAAATGGACCGTGCAGGTCGTTGATCGCGAGAAGGTGGCAAAAGAAGGTGAGAAGTACAAACTTCCGCCTCGGACGTCAGTCGCCAAGGTCTACTTTGCGGGCCAATCTTCCTAACAGAGATATGGTCCGAGCCAGCCCAGATATGAAGAATGGCGGGAGCGCCACCCGGACAGCAACATCAGTCGCGTCCAGGTGGGCTCCCGCCCTACGCCTCCCCTGAGCTCACGCTCGAAGGTGAAGCGGCGTGCTACTCGTCAGAGGTCTTGCCTCGACGAGCAGCCGGACGGCCGGCGGAGGTTGGCTCTTCAGTCTTCTCCCCCGCGGTGTCCTCAGCACCGAAGATTGCCGAAATCGCGTTGCGACGCGTCTGTGCCTCACGCTCGATGTCGGCACGGATTGCCGCTGCCTTCTGGAGAATGGCCGGGTCAGACTTGGTCTTCTCGACCCAGTGCTCCAGGGCGACCCGAATCTCTTCGGTGGTGCTGCGGCCGGTGATCTGAGCGACGACGTCCAGTTGTGCTCGCAGATCTTCGGTAATCCGGACAGCCAGCGTACGGAGCTGGCCTGTTCCTGTTGGCTGCTCGCTCATAGCGAGCCACCTCCTCGGTAAATTGCGGCCGACGAACCCGAATGGTTCATCTCATGAAGCCGCAGGACACCGATGAGGAATTCAGGTGTTGATTTCAGTCAACACTTCTATTTATGAACCATGTGTTGTTTGAAGTCAACACTTTCTCAATGGCGTTGTGAATACTACGTCGCTCTACCTCTTACAGCACCCGCTTCGTGCTGGCGAGGCCTGGCGGGTCCACGAAGAGTGAGATGGGAGGCTGCCGGGCTGAGTGGTACGTGCTGTCCGGCGCCGCCGTCTGCGGCTGCCCCTGGTCACGATGCTCGATGCCTCAAGATAGCTCCAGTATAAGAATCGGCGCGACGGCAGCGTTGTAAATTTACATCTTGGCTTCGCCTCTTCCAGTATTTATAATCAAAGAATGAAAGAATTGGAGGAGATCATGAAAAAACAAACTACATCGGAGCAAATATTGAAAGAAGTGATCGCACTGATAGAGGAAACACGCGCCAGGGCTAAGCTATCTGGAAAACCTTTCGTCCTCGGGTTGTTATTTGAATCATCAGATGGATCACTCGTCAAGGTGCTACGCCAGCATGAGGATGAATTGAAGAAGCTCGGCGCCACACTGCTTGAATGGCGAGATGACGCCCTGCGTGGACGTGCACAAATCGCAGGCGAAGAGCTTTTAGTATCGATTCAGCGGGCCTAATTGATAACTTTAGAAAAGCATTTACAAAAAGGCTGAATTAGTTTAATATGAAATCAGCCTTTCGAGGATTTGAAAGAATCCGGGGCTTCCATTAGGGAGGAATCCGTGACCGCGATGTCTACGGAAACTCTGGTCGGTAGCCAGAGCAATCTGGCTCACCAGCTCGCCGCCATCCTGGCGGACCACCCGGCCGGTAGTTCGTTCCGGCTCATGTTCGCGCCCGTGGGCGTGGAGGTGGCCGAGGACGAGGTGCTGGTCCAGGTCGTCAACGCCGAGAGCGGCGTCATCGAGCTGCGTCCGCGCAAGCTGGACGACCTCAGCCTCGACGACACCGTGCACGCCACGCAGGTGCTCGACCCGGGTGACGACGACTTCAACGAGTACGCCGCGACGCCCATGGCCGGCAAGTGCTTGGTCCGGTACGACCTGCACAAGAACCGCCAGCACATCTACGACTGATCGTTGACGGTCGTCGCAGAGAACTCGATCGCATCGCAGTTTCTCGCCCGCCTGTGGTCGGCTGTATTGCCGACTTACATGCGTGCCGAGGAGCAGCAGCGAGTAGCTCACTTCGTCAGTGCCTTTGATCCAGCATACCTGGAAAGGTTGCCACTTCCCCTGAAAGGGGAGCGATCAGAGGCACAGACGGTGGCGCTTGTGGATGACGCGGAATTCCACCGCGAAGTCAGTAACGATGCCATCGAGGCCGCGTACCAAGAGCGGCGCCGGACGCGTGTCTACGAAGGAATGGACGCGCGTAGTGATGGCTGGTACAGCGTCACAGCCTTGCAGTTGGCTCGGCTCGCTCGGTGTCGCGTCGCGTGCAGTATGTACGAATCAAGCTCAGGCGACCGCAACATCGGCGCACACGTCGATCAGTGGCTGGGTGCGATCGTGCAAATGCGCGGCGCAAAAAGCTGGACGCTCTGGCCAAGCGCGGACGGCGAACCTCAGCAGATCATCACGCGGACCGGCGACGTACTGCTGATTCCGCGCGACATCAAGCATGAGGTCACCACCCCCGATTACTCGGTGCACCTGGTCTTCGCGTTCATGACGGGCCAGCCCATCGGGTAAAGGAAGTCATCGAAAGGAATCCCCCGACTGTCCAGCCAGGACAGCGGGGGTTTTCTCATTTCTGGAATTATCTCAATCTAGACCGCGTATCCCTTCAACAGGAATCAGAGAAATTCGTATGGGGACCAATGTGTCAGATCAAAGACGGCCGCCGGCCTTCTCTTGAGTCGTGTGGTTCAAATCGGTCGCGGCTCATCCCATTGGTACAGAGCATCAAGAAAGCGTTGCAACAGCGCTTCCTCTGCCATCGTGTGGACTGGCCCCTTGGGTGGTTTAGTGGCCCCGGGGATGCGTACTGGCATGGTGCTGAGTGGCGGTGGTTTCGCCGCCCTGTCCAGTTCGAATTCTGCCCACACGATTTTCCCTCCGGCGTGCGGGCGGAAGACATCCCACTGCTTCGCCATCGCCCCGATGAGCAACAGCCCCCGCCCACCTTCGGCGTCGTCACCCGGGTTTTCGGTCACGGGTACGTCAGAGCTTCTGTCCCAGACGTCCAGAACCAAGCTCGTGCCGGTGGCACGGAGCTGTACCCCGATGACATGCTCCGCCGTTATTTCCCACGACTTCGGTTCCGGGTCGGTCAGTCCCGTCGCCTGCACGGCGTTGGTGACGAGTTCAGACACCACCAGCTCCGCCGTCTCGACGTAATCGGACAGGTTCCACCGCGTCAGCGTCAGCCGAACGAACATGCGCGAGCAACTGGCGGCCGTCGGCACGGCAGCCAGTTGCAGGCTGCTGGTGTAGACCCAATCGCGGTTCGGTGATGCTGGTTGCTCCTCGGTCACGACTCGACCACCTCGAAGACTTCGGCGCCTGCGTCCAGTTCCAGCTTCGCGAGCATGTGAACCTGCAACAGCGGATGAAGCGCCAGGTGGTCAATGGTCGGTACGACCACGTGGCGACCGCCGACACGGGTGAGTTCAGCGACCAACGCCCCGAACGCTCCCGTACAGCCGGGTACGAACTCTTGAAAGGTCGTGGCGTACTGGTAGCCCTCGGAGGCGGCGAAGCGTTGGAGACCACGTTCAAGGGCAAGTAGCTCCTCGTCCGTGTGGCTTCGCGGGACGCGCATGTATCCGTAGATCAGGGGAAGTTCTTGGTTGGTCATCGGCCTTGCCCCTGAACTACCCAGATTCGCGCACCGGTTTCCTGCTCGATGTGCTGGCGCATGGCGTTCTGGAGGCCGGGCAGCCGAGCGAAGTGCCAGAGCGAGGGAACAATGACGTCCCGTACGTCGTGGCGCTTCAAGGAGTCGAGCATCACGTAGAAGGCAGATTCCGAACACCTGATGTTTTCGGTGAACACCTGGTCGAGTGCGAAGCCTTCGCGCTGGGCGTACGCGGCCAACTCGCGCTTCACACGCTCGGATTCGTCATCAACTTCGTCGCTGCTGACGACGCGCATATAGCCGTAAATCTCAGGTCGCATTGCTTTCCTTCCGCCGTTGGAAGCCGGTCCAACGGCGGGCTCGGGGCCAGGCGCCGCTGGACCGGCGTAACGGCCAGAAAAGCCCCTTGACCTGCACAAACCCAGAGCAAACGAGGGGCAGGAAGGACGCAAAAAAGAGGCAAGGGCACCTTTGACCTGCGCAAATGGCCCCCGGGTGGCTATGGTTGGTACGCCCCCAAGCCCCTGGAGGGAAGCGCAATGGCGGCCAAGCGCATGCGACTCGCACAGCGTCGCAAATCTGCGGGCTACAGCCAAGAGAAGCTCGCCGAACGGCTGGGCGTCGAGCGCTCGACGGTTGTGCGCTGGGAGACGGCCGAGAGCGAACCCCAACCATGGATTCGTCCCAAGCTCGCCGCCGCACTCAAGGTGACGGCCGATGAGTTGCAGTCCCTGCTCGATGACGTGACGGTCATCCAGGCCAAGCCCAGCGAGCGCATGAGCTACGTCCTCGAACACCCCTCGTCGGTCGACCTCGTGGCAGTCGCCTACCTGCACGAGCGGATTCGCCAACTCGACGAGCGGTACGACAAGGCACCCTCGACGGCGCTTCTCGGTCCCGCCGGCCAGGTCCACGGGCAGGTGAAGTTCCTTCGGGAGAACACGACCAACCCGCGTGTTCGGAAAGCCCTCTTCGAGGTGGAAGCCGAGTCGGCCACGTTCATGGGGCAGCTCGTCTGGGACGTGAGCCAGCGGCGCGACCACGACGCACCAGTCGCCTACCTGGACGAGGCGGTGGCTGCAGCACGCCAGGTGCGTGATCCGTACGCCGAGGCATACGCAACCCTGCGCAAGAGCTTCGTCGCGCTCTACGGCGAGAAGGACCCCCTCAAGGGCGCCACCCTCGCAGGACAGGCGGCGGAGGTCGCACGATCCGCCAGTCCTTCCCTTACCGGACTCAGCTTGCTTCACGTGGCCGAGGGCTACGCCATGAGTGGCGACCTCAAGTCATGCGAGGAGGCGCTGACGAAGGCAGAGGCACAACTCGACCTGGTCGGCGCCGATGACATGGCTGCCGAGTACTACACGGCCAACGAGTTCGGCCGCTTGTCCGGCTCGTGCTACCTCTTCTTGAACCTGCCCGAGCGGGCCGAACCCATCCTGCGTATGACCGCCAGGGCGCTCGCCGCGAAGCAGAAGAGCCAGGCCATCGCGCTCGGGAATCTCACCTTGTCGCTGATCCGCCAGCGCAGGCTCGACGAGGCGGCGGCCACCATGCACCGGACGATTGACGCCGTGGAGCTGACACGGGGTGGCGGTGGTCTTAACCTGGCGTTTGCCGCTGGTCGAGAGCTTCGCGAGTGGCGACAGGAGCCATGGGTACAGGACGTCAACGATCGGTTGCTGGCCCTCATGGCCGCGATCTAACGGGACCGGTAGGGGTACGTGAGCGACATCGACCAGGCCAAGGAAGTCGTCCGTGACCAGGTGTGGCGCCTGCTCGAACGTGAGGGCGCGGCGCCGGAAGGCTCGTACGGCAAGATCCCCGGCTTCTACGGGGCCGAGGTGACAGCCGACCGCCTGGCCGAGCTGGTCGTGTGGAAGCGGGCCCGGACGATCAAGGCGAACCCCGACTGGGCCCAACTGCCGGTCCGTATCCGCGCCCTCAAGGACGGCAAGCTCCTCTATATGGCCGTGCCGAGGATGGCGAGCCTCCAGCCGTTCTACTTGCTGGACCCCGAGACGCTTGGGCTACCCGTCGAGCAGGCCGCGGAGAAGAGGGGCGCCTCACAGGTGGCTCGCCGTGTCGGCGTCGAGGACATGCGGCCCATCGACGTCGTGATCTGTGGCAGCGTCGCGGTCAACCGTTCCGGTGCTCGCATCGGCAAGGGCGCGGGGTATTCCGACCTGGAGGTGGCGCTTCTCATCGAGGCGGGCCTCGTGACGGACAAGACGGTCATCGTCGCGCCCGTTCACCAGCTCCAGGTCGTCGACGAGGAGATCCCCGAGACAGAGCACGACTTCAGTGTGGACCTGATCATCACGCCCGACGAGGTGATTCAGTGCCCTGGGCGTCGCCGGCCTCGGGGGCTTGTCTGGAACGACCTCACGGCTGAGAAGATTGAAGCGATTCCGGTGCTGGCTGCGCAGGCGAAGGGCTTGAGCGCCGAGTAAGACGCCTTTGCACTTAATCGGAATGAATGGCTCCGCCTGGAGTCACGGACATTTCCGATAAGGCGAGCGATTCAGGAATGGCCGAATGGCGCAGCCCTTCTGTTTCTTTTCCAATCCATCCAATTGGTTTATACTATTCAAAGATGAAATTCATTCTAATGCGAAACGTCCTGAGGGGTGTCAGAGTTCCTCATGTAATGGCTGAGATAACCTCCGCGGGCAAGTCCGTTGTCATGACGCGCTATTGGGGCACCGTTGATTGGTTCGCTCGGTGCTGCGGTGACCTGCTGGAGTCAGGCCGCTTGGGGGCCTCCGAGTGGTCAGACAAGGGTGAGGTGTCGGTGGCTACCGCTATCGTTGGCGGATGCGCTTCACGCATCACTTTCGGGGATGCAGATGGCCCGGTCGGACGAATGAGGGACGGACGTAACGGCATGAAAAGGTTGATCGGGCGCCTCGGCGTCGCCTCGGGGGAGCATGTAACTCGTGCCGTGGACGAGGGGGTGGCGTGGTAGTGGCTCTCAAAAAGTCGGACCTGTACGGCTCGCTCTGGCGGAGCTGCGACGAGCTACGCGGCGGCATGGATGCCAGCCAGTACAAGGACTACATCCTGACGCTGCTGTTCGTGAAGTACGTGACGGACAAGGCCAAGTCCGATCCGAACTCCTTGATCGATGTCCCCGTCGGCGGGTCCTTCGATGACATGGTCGCCCTCAAGGGCGACAAGGAGATCGGCGACAAGATCAACAAGATCATCGGCAGGCTCGCCGAGGCGAATCCGACGCTGGTCAAGGTCATCGACCTTACGGACTTCAACGATGAGGAGAAGCTCGGCAAGGGCAAGGAGATGCAGGATCGCCTCTCCAAGTTGGTGACGATCTTCGCTGACCTGGACTTCCGCGGTAGCCGCGCTGAGGGCGACGACCTACTCGGCGACGCCTACGAGTACCTGATGCGGCACTTCGCAACGGAATCGGGCAAATCGAAGGGCCAGTTCTACACCCCGGCCGAGGTCTCACGCATTCTCGCCAAGGTCGTCGGCATCGACCCCAGCACCCGACAGGACCACACGGTCTACGACCCTACGTGCGGGTCGGGCTCGCTGCTCCTCAAGGTGGCTGACGAGGCACCGCGCGGCATCACCATCTACGGCCAGGAGAAGGACAACGCCACCTGGGCGCTGGCCAAGATGAACATGATCCTCCATGACAACGAGGACGCGGACATCCTCAAAGGTGACACGATCACCAATCCGCAGTTCACCACGGGGAGGCAGCTGCGGACCTTCGACTTCGCTGTCGCCAACCCGCCGTTCTCGATCAAGTCGTGGAGCAACGGCCTGGAGAACGACTACGGCCGCTTCGAGTACGGCCGGCCGCCGGAGAAGAACGGCGACTACGCCTTTCTGCTACACATCCTCAAGTCGCTCAAGAGCACCGGCAAGGCCGCGATCATCTTGCCGCACGGTGTGCTGTTCCGCGGCCACGCCGAGGCGAGCATTCGTAGGGAGCTGCTACGCCGCGGCTACATCAAGGGCATCATCGGCTTGCCTGCCAACCTCTTCTACGGCACCGGTATCCCGGCCTGCATCATTGTCCTCGACAAGGAGAACGCCCAGGCACGCACCGGCGTCTTCATGATCGACGCCTCTAAGGGCTTTATCAAGGACGGCAACAAGAATCGCCTCCGTAGCCAGGATATCCACAAGATCGTCGATGTCTTCAACAGGCAGGTCGAGATCGAGCGCTACTCGCGCATGGTGCCGCTCCACGAGGTCGCCGACCCGAAGAACGACTACAACCTCAACATCCCGCGGTACATCGACGCCTCCGAGCCGGAAGACATCCAGGACCTTCACGCCCACCTTCACGGCGGAATCCCGGATCACGACCTGGACGCACTCAACGGGTACTGGGAGGCGTTCCCGAGCCTTCGTGCCACGCTCTTCAAGCCGAACCGTCCCGGCTACAGCGACCTGGCTGTCGGCGTTGCTGAGGTACAACAGGCCATCCTGGACTCCGATGAGTTCCAGAAGTTCGCTATGGACGTCCGTGACCAGGTTGCCGACTGGTTCGCCGCGCACCGGCCGATCCTGCAAGCGCTCAACCCGGACACTGTCCCCAAGGACCTGATCGCTGGTATCAGTGACGATCTGCTGGCCCGGTTCAAGAACACCCCTCTGCTCGACGAGTATGACGTCTACGAGCAGCTCATGACTTATTGGCACGGCGTCATACACGACGACGTCTTCCTCGTCATGAACGAGGGGTGGTGTGAGGCGGCGAAGCCCCGCAAGACCATCGAGGACAAGGAACGCAAGCTCTCCGAGACCCCAGACCTCGTCATCGGCTCTGGTCGCAGCGCCACCAAGTACAAGATGGACCTCATCCCGCCGACGCTTGTCGTCACTCGTTACTTTGCGGATGAGCAGGCCAAGGTTGACACCCTGAACGCGGCAGCCGAGGAAGCCGGCCGGGCCGTTGAGGAATACGTCGAGGAACACGCTGTCGAAGACGGCCTGCTTGCTGAAGCAATGGAGGACGGCAAGATCTCTAAGGTTCTTGCTTCGACTCGGCTCAAGGTGGCTCGACACGAAAGAGCTGAACCAGAAGAGGTCAGGGCTCTCCAGCACCTGATCAAGCTATACAACGACGAAGCCGTCGCCAAGAAGGCCGCCAAGGAAGCCGAGGCAGTGCTAAACTTCGCCACTTTCAAGAAATACGGCGACCTTACCGAGGTTGACGTGAAGGCCCTCGTGCTAGACGACAAGTGGAGGAACACCATCAGCGAGCGGATCGTTGGTGAGGTAAACGCCCTGACTTTGACGTTGGTTGGCCGCATCCAGCAGCTTGGCGAACGGTATGCCGAGACTGTTGGAGAAATTGAGAGCCGGATCATGCAGCTGGACCGTCAAGTCGGTGCTCACCTAAAAGCCATGGGGGTCGTGTGAGCCTCGACATAACATCAAGGGGTTGGCAAACTCAAGGTCACTTCCAGAATTTGGAGGCTAAATGGAACTAGGGCAGCTTTCCGAACAGGTAAGAATGGATGCGCTTCCACATGGCTGGCAAGACTATACTATCGGCCAAACGCTAACACTTATCAACGGCCTAGCATTTAGGCCGGGAGAGTGGAAGGCCCACGGTATTCCGATCATTAGGATCCAAAACCTAAATGATGACAATAGTCCCTACAACTACTACGATGGTCCAATTAGCGAGAAGTATCGTATTCGGGCAGGTGATATCCTCTTCGCATGGTCTGGCACAACCGGAACGTCGTTTGGAGCTCGGATATGGACTGGCCCAAATGCGGTTCTAAACCAACATATCTTCAAGGTAACCCCAGACAAGACAAAGGTCACTCCTTATTACTCGTTTCTCGTACTTCAGAATGTACAGAAAGAGATCGAGAGGCAGGCGCATGGGTTCAAGTCCTCATTCGTTCACGTCAAGAAGTCTGACCTAGTAAAAGTTTCCCTTCCAATTCCGCCCATCCCCGAGCAGCGAGCCATTGGAGAGGCTCTCTCGGAGATAGATCAGCTTATCGCAAACCTCGGGCGGCTAGTGGAAAAGAAGCGAGTGATTAAGCATGGCATGATGCAGGAGCTCCTGACCGGCAAGACCCGCCTCCCCGGCTTCACTGAGCCCTGGTCGGCCGGTATCTTTGAGCAGCTTGCCGTCCCTTCGAGGGAGCGGGCGATGCCTCGCGATGTTCCGCCGACGACCCCTCTCGTCGAGTTGGAGCAGGTCGAAAGTGGGTCTGGGCGGCTCGTCGGCAAGTCGCAGGCGGCCGACGCCATTTCGCTGAAGGCAGTTTTTAGGCCTGGTGACGTGCTGTTTGGGAAGTTGCGGGCCTACTTGCGAAAGTTCTGGTTCGCGGATGTGGCTGGACTATGCACAACTGAGATTTGGGTGCTTCGTGCGCGGCCGGGCGTTGATAGCCGATTCGTGCGATCTATTGTCGAAACTGAGAGGTTCATCGAAGCAGCGAGCGGTGCGTACGGAACGCACATGCCCCGCTCGGATTGGGGAACGGTCAGGAGCCTCTCGGTGGACATTCCACCACACGATGAGCAGCGAGCAATCGCGTCGGTCCTCGCCGACATTGACCGTGAGATCAGTATTCTCCACGCACGACTCGCAAAGGCGCGGGACGTCAAGCAGGGCATGATGCAGCAGCTCCTCACCGGTCGCACCCGCCTCCCCGTCCAGGAGAGCGCAGCATGAGCAACGTCGGCCAGCCAGAGCGCAAGACTCAAGATCGCGTCATCGAGCTGTTCCGAGACTCATTGGGCTACGATTACCTCGGAAACTGGGAGTATCGCGCGGCAAACTCCAACATTGATGTTGGGCTGCTCACCCAAAACCTCCGTGCCCGGGGCTACAGCGACAACCTCATCAACAAGGCGATCGACAAGCTGAAGAGCGACGCCTCGCTCGGCAGCAGTCGCGATCTGTACGAGGCGAACCGGGACGTCTACGGCCTGCTCCGGTACGGCGTGAAGGTCAAGCCTGGTGTGGGCGAGCAGACGGAGACGGTATGGCTCGTCGACTGGGCACGCCCGGAGGTCAATCACTTCGCCCTGGCGGAGGAAGTGACGGTACTGGGGCAGCACACGAAGCGCCCGGACATCGTGCTCTATGTCAACGGCATCGCCTTTGGGACGATCGAGCTCAAGCGCTCGAAGGTCGCCGTCTCTGAAGGTATCCGGCAGAGCATCGGGAACCAGCGCCCCGAGTTCATTCGTCCGTTCTTCACCACGGTGCAGTTCGTCATGGCCGGCAACGACGTGGAGGGGCTGCGCTACAGCGCAATCGACACGCCGGAGAAGTACTGGCTGGCGTGGCGTGAGCCGTCCGACATCGCCGACCCGCTCGATCGGTCCTTGACCCAGCTCTGCTCGAAGGAGCGTCTGCTCGAGCTGGTGCATGACTTCATGGTCTTCGACGCGGGGCAGAAGAAGACGAGTCGGCACAACCAGTACTTTGGCGTCAAGGCCGCTCAGGAGCGGATCGCCAAGCGTGAGGGCGGCATCATCTGGCACACCCAGGGCTCTGGCAAGTCGCTGACCATGGTGTGGCTGGCGAAGTGGATCCGCGAGAACCAGCCGGACGCGCGCGTACTCCTCATCACCGACCGGACCGAACTGGATGATCAGATTGAGAAGGTCTTCCAAGGAGTCAACGAGTCCATCTACCGGACGAAGAGTGGTGGCGATCTCCTGGCCACATTGAACGTAAGCGAGGAGTGGCTGGTCTGCTCGCTGGTCCATAAATTCCGCGGCTCGGAAGACGAGGCCGCCCGCGATGCGGCTGAGAGCGAGTTCATTCGTGAGCTGAAAGCGACCATCCCCAAGGACTTCCACGCTAAGGGCAACATCTTCGTCTTCGTCGACGAAGCCCACCGCACCCAGTCGGGCAAGATGCACGACGCCATGAAGGCACTCATGCCGGGAGCCATGTTCATTGGTTTCACTGGCACGCCGCTACTCAAGGAGGACAAAGCCACCACCGAAGAAAGGTTTGGCAGCTTCATCCACACCTATCAGTTCGACGAGGGTGTGGCCGACGGCGTCGTCCTGGACCTACGCTACGAGGCACGCAATATCGACCAGGACCTGACCTCGCCGGCAAAGGTCGACCAGTGGTTTGAGGCCAAGACCCGTGGCATGACGGACTTGTCCCGCGCCGAGCTCAAGAAGCGCTGGGGCACCATGCAGAAGGTTGTCAGCTCGGAGCCGCGTGCCCGACAAATAGTCAATGACATCCTGCTCGACATGGAGATCAAGCCGCGCTTGTCGAACGGCCGTGGCAATGCGATTCTCGTCAGTCAGAGCATCTACCAGGCGTGCAAGTTCTACGAGCTCTTCACCCAGGCTGGATTCAAGGGCAAGTGCGCCATCATCACGTCGTACACGCCGCAGGCGAGTGACATCTCCAAGGAAGACTCCGGCCACGGTGCCACGGAGCGGCTGCGCCAGTACGAGATCTACCGGCAGATGCTCGCTGACCACTTCAACGAGCCTGCCGATAAGGCGATGGGCAAGGTCGAGCAGTTCGAGAAGGACGTCAAGGAGAGGTTCGTCAACGACCCGGGCCAGATGCGGCTGCTCATCGTTGTCGACAAGCTCTTGACCGGCTTCGACGCCCCGAGTGCCACGTACTTGTATATCGACAAGAAGATGCAGGATCATGGCCTGTTCCAGGCGATCTGCCGAGTCAACCGCCTTGACGGCGAGGACAAGGACTACGGCTACATCGTCGACTATCGCGACCTGTTCAACTCTCTTGAATCCGCGATCACTGACTACACCGGCGGTGCCCTCGAAGGCTACGAGACGAAGGACATCGAGGGGCTGCTGTCAGACCGGATCGACAAGGCCCGTGACGACCTTGATGAGGCCCTGGAGAAGATCCGGGCACTCTGTGAACCCGTCGCACCGCCGAAGGACACCCTCCAGTATCAGCAGTACTTCTGCGCCCGCGAGCAGGGCAACGCCGAGCAGCTCAAGGCCAACGAACCCAAGCGGGTTGAGCTCTACAAGTCTGTTGCGGCCGTGACCCGCGCGTACGGCAACCTCGCCAACGATATGCAGGCCGCTGGCTACAGCGACGCCGAGGCCACAGCGATCAAGGACGAGATCGCTCACTACGCCAACGTGCGTGATGAGGTGAAGCTCGGCGCTGGCGAGGACGTGGACTTCAAGCAGTACGAGGCCGGCATGCGGCACTTGCTCGACACCTATATCAGCGCAAAACCCTCCGAGGTCGTGTCTGACTTCCAGGAAGCCGGGCTGATCCAGTTGATCGTCGAGATGGGGGCTGGTGCGCTCGACAAGCTTCCTGCGGGTATCAAGAAGGACCCCGAAGCGATGGCGGAGACAATCGCCAACAACATGCGCAAGGTGATCATCGACGAGCGCCCGATGAACCCGAAGTACTACGACAAGATGTCGGAACTACTCGACGCCATACTCGAGGAACGACGGCAGGGCGCTCTGGACTACAAGGAGTACCTCGAGAAGCTACTGGAGCACGCGTCCAACCTGGGTAAGGGCGAATCGGACACCGAGTACCCGGAGTGGGCCGACAACGGCGCCCGTCGCGCCCTGATCGACTTCTTCGATCAGGCACCGGAGCTGGCCGCAGTGGTGGATACCACCATCCTGCACACCAAGCCCGACTCGTGGGTGGGCAACGCGATGAAGGAGAAGAAGGTCAAACGCGCGCTTGCTCAGACGTTGCCCGCCGACTTTGACCGGCTCGATGAACTGCTTGAACTGCTAAAGGCACGTCATGAGTACCGCTAGTGCCTATCTCACCGTCCGTGGCATCGACATCGACGTCATCTACAAGAACATCAAGAACCTGCACATCGGGGTCTATCCACCCCTTGGGCGCGTTCGGGTAGCGGCGCCGCAGCAGCTCGACGATGAGCAGGTGCGGCTCGCTGTGATTCAACGTCTGCCGTGGATCAAAGAGCAGCGCGACCAACTTCAGTCAGCCGCACGCCAGTCCACGCGAGAGATGGTCACCGGCGAATCTCACTACGTGTGGGGTGTTCGACGCCGGATGAAAGTCGTTGAACGCCCCGGGCGGGCTCACTTCGAGCTCGACGGCGAGCGACTGCTGCTGTACGTCCCAGCCAGCACCGCAGCCGAACGGCGACGCGAACTACTCGACCATTGGTACCGGGAACAGCTTCGACACGCGATCCCGGCCCTGATCACCAAGTGGGAGCCGATCCTCGACGTATCGGTGCCGCGGTGGAGCATCAAGCGCATGAAGACCAAATGGGGATCCTGTAATCGCGAGACCGGGCACATCTGGTTCAACGTCGAGCTCGCCAAGAAGCCGCCGGCCTGCCTGGAGTACATCGTCGTTCACGAGATGACGCATTACCTGGAGCGTCACCACGACGACCGTTTCACCAAGCTCATGGAGCGGTTCATGCCGAACTGGCGAAGTATCCGTGACCAGCTGAATAATGCACCGCTCGCGGAGGAGCAGTGGACATGACTGACGGCGACGAAAGGCGTCCACGGTTTCGTGGACTCTTCATTGGAATTAACCGCTACCAGTCGCCGTACATCAGCAACCTGGCCTCCGCCGTGCGCGACGCGGCCGCTCTCAGCGCCTTGTTCGCGGACAACCTAGGAGAGGAGGATTGCACTCTCGTCACTGACACTGATGCCACACTTGAACGCACCCGAGCTGAGCTCGTTAGTCTTCGTACAGCCAGCAGTGAAGATGACACTGTCGTAATCGCGTTCTCGGGTCACGGAAGTGACACTCACGAGCTCATCACTTACGACGCTGATCCGCATAATCTGCCTGCGACATCGCTTGCGCTGGACGAATTCACTGAGCTTGTTGGAAATATTCCGGCCCGACATCTCGTGGTAGTGCTTGATTGTTGTTTTTCGGGAGGTGCAGGCGCCAAGGTACTTAGAGCCCCTCTGACACCGAAAGGTGGTCACGGAGGCGTTCCGCTATCAACCGAGGCACTACTTGACCAGATGGCGGGCACTGGTCGGCTAATTCTGACGGCATCCACTGCAGATCAGCCAGCTTGGGAAGACACGCGCCTAGGACACGGGCTTCTTACGTACCACCTACTGCAAGCGCTTCTCGGGCCGGAGGGCCTCGCCAAAGACGGGTGCATCAGCTTCTACGACCTCCTTAAGTATGTGACACAGCGAGTTGTCGCGAGTGCATCGGGTGTCGCGCAGGCCCGTCAGGAGCCGACGCTTCGAGGTCAATGGGACGGCGAAGTAATCTGGCCGGTCTTCGCGCCGGGCCCACGCTACGGTGCTCTCTACCCGTCACTTATCGCAGCGCCTGTTACTGCCGACATCCGGAGCCTCGCCGAACATGGACTGTCGGACGAGGTACTCGACGCATGGGCCACGAATCTGCCGGGTCTGAATCCGCTTCAGCAATCAGCCATCAATGAGGCGGGACTGCTAAAAGGCGAGAACGTCCTCGTCATAGCACCAACGTCCTCGGGCAAGACCATGGTCGGCGAGCTTGCTGCATTGAGCGCTACGCAGAATGGTGGCCGGTCGGTCTTCTTGTTGCCGACCAAGGCGCTTGTCAATGAGCAGTACGAGCGCTTTACTCGGATCTACGGCCCAGCTGATGTCCGTGTGATTCGCGCGACCGGCGACATTGGCGACGATGTGCCCGCCCTACTTCGAGGACAGTTCGACCTCGGCATCCTGACGTATGAGAAGTTCGGAAACTTGGCTTTGACGTTCCCTCACCTCCTGCCTTTGGTGTCAGTGGTCGTCATCGACGAGGTTCAGACTATCGTCGACGGATCGCGTGGCGAATATCTGGAGCTACTACTCACGCTCCTTAAGAGCCGGAAGGAAGAAGGGATCGAGCCGCAAATCGTGGCTCTATCTGCCGTGCTCGGCGATCTCGGCGGCTTGGATAGCTGGCTTGAGGCAAACCTGCTTCGGCGCGATGAGCGCCCGGTGCCCCTCGATGAGGGCGTACTTGAAGCCAACGGCAGCTACAGGTACGTCAATACGGATGGCGAGGAGAAGATTGAGCAGCTGATCCCTCCGCAGTATGGAGAATCGAGGGCTCGAACGCTACTGGTCCCACTCGTACGCAAGCTCGTCGCAGATGGTCAGCAAGTAGTCGTGATCCGGGGCACCCGCGGTGATGCCCGTGGGGCTGCCAGATATCTGGCAGCTGAACTTGGCCTTCAGCCGGCAACGCAGGCTCTTGAGCGCTTGCCTGCTGGCGACCCGAGCCTGACAAGTGCCGATCTGCGCCAGTGTCTACAAGGAGGCACAGCCTTCCACATCTCCGATCTCGAGCGGGAAGAACGCCGTGTGGTCGAGGAGCAGTTTCGGCTGCCAGACAGCCAGATCCGGGTGATTGTCGCCACCACTACGCTCGCCCAGGGCGTCAACATGCCCGCCGAGACGGTCATCATGCCCGAATTGAGCCGACGAACGGGCCGTAACACGTACGCTTGGTATCGGGTTGCGGAATACAAGAACATCGCGGGCCGCGCTGGGCGGCTTGGCCTCGCCGAACACGGGCGCGCCATTGTGCTCACGTATGGGACTGCGAACGCCAACGAGATCTGGGGCCGTTACGTCCAGGGCGATCCGGAGAACGTCAGCTCAACTCTGCTTGATCCGTCAGCTGACTCATACACGCTAGTGCTGCGGGTTGTGGCAATTGTATCCGCACGGGTCGAAGGCAGGGCGCTACAGAGCGCCGAGGTGGTGTCGGTATTGTCGAACAGCTTTGCCGCTCACCAGGCACGGCTGTCAGGGACAGGTAATGCGTTCGATCCGGAGCGCACTGGACAGATTCTTCAGGAACTGTGCCGAGTCGGCTTCATTGACGATGTAGGTAACGATGAGCTTCGTCTAAACTCGCTTGGTGCGATCGTGGCTCAGAGCGGACTTACCGTTCGTTCTGCCATCCGAGTAACGAATGTCCTTCGGAGTGTTCGGCCTGAGGATCTGAACCACGCAACACTCATCGCCGTAGCTCAGTTGACTCAGGAGCTCGACGATACACGGCTGGTGGTCAATACCCGCGGTGTACGCGTCGAACTCAACACCTTCATTAGTGCGTTGCATCGCCAGCAGGTTGCACCTAGCGTCATTAGCGCGTTCAGTAATGATGGTGACGCAGTTGTCACCGCAGCGCGCGCAAAGAAGGCTGTCGCGTGTCTCCTATGGACAAATGGTGTCGCGGCCGCGCAGCTCGAACGAACCGTTATGCAGCACTGGAGGGACAGGAACGCCATCGGGCCAGTCCGTGCCGTAGTGAATAGGACGCATGATGTCATCGGCACCATCATCGGTATCGCCACCGAGCTTCACCCGGTGGCGGACTTGACGAACCTCTCATTCTTGATTCCTGCCCAACTCGAGCTGGGTATTCCGGCCGGTCTCGCTTCGCTTGCACTTGCTGGTGCAGGTCTTGAACGTGAGCACTACTTGCGCCTTACCGAGAGCGGCTTCACTAGCGCTGAGGTAATCGATAAAACGGAAGATGCTCAACTCTTGGAACTTCTCGGTGGCAATATCGAGCGTCTTCGGGCGCTGCGCAATGCAGTGAGCGAAGTGTTGGGCAGGGATGCCGAGCCTAGCCTGGATGATCTCCTTCCGGATCCAACCATTTAGTGCCATTGCTTGGTCGATTAGCCAGCAGTCCCTCGCATCCTCACTCCCGCCCGCTTCAACGCCTTCCAGACCGTACTGCCACTAATACCGAACTTCTTCCCGATCTGGTTGCTGCTGAGCCCCTGCTCGTAGAGCTCTTTCGCCAGTTCCACCCTGGCCGGGGTCATCTTGACCACCGGCCTTTTGACAACACCCGCTCGTTCCAAGTGCCGGTCCACGGTATGGCGGTGGACGCCGTACTCACGGGCGAGCGATAGTTCAGTGGCGCCGCGCCGGTATGCCTCGACCAGTTCTGCCACTTCGTCGGGCGCCAACATCCGACACTCGCGAACGCTCGGCGCGACATCAGGCCCCACTGATGCGGTCACCTCTACCTGCGACGTCGTCCTACTACTGCCATCTAGCGCTTTGAACAGCCGCAACAGGGGTGCGCCAGGGTTCGAAAGCGAGTCACGGAGGCGCACCTTGCATGAGGTGCCCAAAGACCCCGTCACCAGCGGAAACGCTGAGGCCGGGGTCTTCGCGTATGTGCAGGCGTGTGCCGCTCGGAGCGGCCGTATGTCGGGTGCTGTGGACTATGTGTGGACTGGCCGCAGGGCACAAATCCGCAGGTGGGGCCAGGGAAATGACGAGGCCCCCGGACCGTAGTCCAGGGGCCATCATTCCGCAGGTGCGCGTGCCGAAGGTGTGTCGGGATCAGGTCCCGTTGCCGGGCCCCTCCTCCTGGCCGTCGTCCTCCCCGAGGAGTTCGGCGATCCGACGGTTGGCGACGTCTTGCCGACCGTCGAGGCACTTCGCGTAACGGCTCAGGAGCACCTCGACGCTGTTGCCCGCACGCTCCGCAACCTCGGTGGGGTCCACGCCAGCGTTGAGCCAGGACGACAGAGCGGCGTGCCGCAGGTCGTACGGGCGGGCAGCCAGCGGCGAGGCCACCTGTTCCGGCGTGAGCGCCAGGTGCCGCGCCTCGTCCCAGACACGCCAGTATGTGGTGGAGGCGACCACTCCCCCGCGTTCGTTGGCGAACAGCCGGCCGTCCTTGGCCGTACCGAACTCCTCGATGTGCGCGAGCAGGATGCGGACGAGGCGGGGCGGAATCGGAACAATGCGGGTCTCGTTCGCGGGCCGGTTCTTGAGCCCGCGGTTGTCGTGCACCTCCCCCGTGCCAGTCCAACGCTTGCCGACGGTGGGCCGGCTCTTCTCCAGGATCAACGAGCCCCACCCGGTTTCCGGCAGCGTGCAGTCCGGACGACGCAGCGCCACCGCTTCCGCCGGCCGAAGCCCACCGAAGTACATGCAGGCGAACAGCGCGACCAGGCGGCGCCCACGAGCCCGCCGGTAGCCACCGACGTACGAGACAGCGCCAAGGAGTTCAGCAGCCTGCCGCGGGTTCACCACGACTCGGCGGTCTACTTCCTTGGTCACCTTCGGCAGCTTCCACTTCACGAGCGTGACCGGGTTCTCCGGGAGCTCCCCCAGCTCGACCGCATAGGCCAGGGCGTTGAACAGGACGGCTCGCTTGCGCCGCACCGTCTCAGCGGCAGCCGGGGCCCCGGACAACGTGAGCTTGAGCGAGTCGAGAACGCTGCGGATGTCTGCCGCATTCTTGAGCGTGGCCAGCGACAGCGAGGCTTTGGCGACCCAGCGGAGGGCATTGGCGATGTCCACCGGCGGCGCTTCGCCGTCCGGGGCCTGGACGACGAAGGCCCAGCCGCGCAGGGCACGCCGCAGCACATCGTCTGCCGGACGACCGGGCCGATCTCCCAGGAGCTGAGTCGTGACGAGTGTCATCGTCTCGTTCAGGCTGTCACGCGAGTTCGGGGCAGCATGCGGCCACTTCATGGCGACGTACGCCCGCGCGAAGTCATACCAGGAGAGGGACGCTTTGACCGGTGCCATGGAGTCCGGCAGACCGGTTTCCGTGTCGAATGCCTCGCCCTTTTGCGCAGCCCGGAGCAGCTTCGCGCGGAAGTTGTCGGCGAGCGCCTTGGTGCGAAAGGTCTCGGAGAACGGTGGGACGTCACCGACCTTCCAACGCACGTCGTACGACGGCGTCTTGTACGGCCGCTTGCGGATGCCCCACACCTTCACGTCATGCGACTTCACGCCGCCTCCCCGAGTCCGTGAAGCCACGAAGTGAAGTCACTGCGCCAGAAGCGGAGTTCACCGTTCGGAAGCTTGATCGCCTCCGGAGCCTGCCCCAGCTCCCGCCAGCGGTAGAAGGTGCGCCGGGAGACTCCGCCCAGCTCGGCGAGGATCTGCGGGACAGTCATCAGTTCGTCTCGTCGGCGATCCATGCCGAGTCTCCTTCCGTGTCGGGGGTGGCGTCGGGCCGACGCGATGTCGCGAACCAGGTCTCAGCAGCGGTCAGGCCAGTGCCGGCGAAGCGCCAGTGCGAGAGGACGAGGATGGTGTCCGGGTCGGGTAGCGGGTGGCCTGCTTCGGCGGCGCGGGCGCGGGTGAGGGCTTCGTTGTGGTCGGCGCGTTCCTGGCGGAGGGCGCCGAGGGTGACGGAGTAGGCGCGGGACTTGGTAGAGAAGTGGCCGCAGAAGCCGAGCATGTGGGCCCACTTGCGCAGGCGCAGGTCTTCGAGTTCGGGGCGGGCGCCGAGGTGCCAACAGGTGAGGATCAGCTGTCGGGCGTGGTCGGTGACGCCGGAGCCGATGAGGTCGGTGATCGGGTTGCGGATGGGGCGGTCGAGGGTGCCGGCGGTCTCGGCGCCCTTGGTCGCGTACTTCGCGATGTATGAGGCGACGGCGCGGCTGGAGAGTTCCGAGGTGCCCGCGAAGTCGGCCGAGCGGATGGGACGGACGTCGAGCTGTTTGCCGAAGCGGAAGGTGTAGGGGCGTGCGTCCAGGACAGGGCCGGGGGCTTCGGCAAGGCGCGCCGACGTGCGGATGGTGTCGGTGAGGAGTTCGGTCGTTGCCCAGGGCGGTGGGGTGTCTTCGGCGCCCTCGGGGCCGTCGAGGCGGATGACGGCATGGAAGTGGACGGCGCCGCGTTGCTGGTATTCGGCGACCTTGGCGTACGAGACCTTGAGGGAGTCGCGGAGTTCCGAGCGGGTGAGGCCCGCGCGGGAGGCGAGCTGTTGGCGCAGGTAGGTGGTGAAGCGGGCCCAGAGAGCGCCGGCGTGGGCGTTCCACAGGACGGCCGCGCGGTAGTCATACCGGTCAGGGTCGAGCGGGGTACCGAGGGCGGGGTCGTCCTCCGGGTGAGTCCGGCCGCAGCGGCACCGGCCGCCGTTGGGGCGATTGTGGACGGGGCCGAAGGAGGGGGCGGTGAAGGTGGCGAAGACGCGGGGGTGTTGGGCGACGGCAGGGCCGATGCCCTTGCCGCCGCTCAGTCCGGCCGTGACGAGGTGGAATGTGTCCTTGCGATACACCTCGGCGCAGGCGGCGCACCGGGTGGCACGGCGGTTGTTGCAGCGGATCAGGAGCTGTCCGGCCGGAAGGTCGGTGTCGGCGATCTCCCGGACGATCTCTCCAGTTGCGGCATGGACATCGAGCCGGTGACCCTCCATTCGGACGGGCCGCTCGCAGCCGCCGAGATGTTGGATCTGTCGGGCGTAGGCGCCGAGGTCGCCGTGTCGGGCGAGGCTGGCCAGGTGGCGGATGGCTCCGAGGGGAGCCGAGGGACGCATGTGCGGGTTCCTCCTTGCAGGGGTTCAGGTGTGACGGGCCCACCCCCTTCTGTCGAGGGGGCTAGACAGTGCGGGTAGGGGTGGGCCCGTGGAGCTGTCGCGTCAGAGGTAGGTCAGCGGTGGGTCAGGAGGGAGCGGATGACGACGGCACACACGGCGACCGAGGCGGCCGTGACGGCGACGGCGAGGAGCATGGAGACGAGGACGGTGCCGACGACCAGGACCACGGCGGTTCCGCCGCCGACGAGGGCGAGCGCGGTCCCGGGGGTGAGCTGGACTGCGGGGCGGGACGGGGCCGGAGTGGCGGGGACCGGTTGCGGGGTCGGGGCAGCCGGGGTGACTGCGCCGGTCGGCTCGACGAGGGTGGGCGGGGTGACCAGGCCGGTCGGCTGAGGCATGGTCGGGATCTTCGGCCGGAGCATGGACGGATCTCCTTTCTCGGTTACTTGACGAGGGAGTTGATGACGGGGGCCAGCAGGCTGTCGGCGATGAGGTAGCCGCTGAGGAGGAGCACGGTGATGAGCCACCAGGGCGGGCGGATGAGCTTGACGCCCAGGACCCCGACGCAGAGCAGGGCGAGCCAGAGCGGAACGTCCATGGGGTTGGTCTCCTGTCAGGTCAGGGCGAGCAGCGGTGGGTGCGTGCGGCGAGTTCGGCGGCGGCGCGGGAGTCGTACTCGGCGGAGAAGTCGCAGCGGGGCGCGGTGCAGGCGGCCAGGTGGCGGTGCTTGCCGCGTTCGATGTAGGAGGCGACGTTCACGGGGCCGATACGGCGGACGTTGCGGAAGCGGCGATGCATGGCGGCACTCCTTTTCAGAGGTGGGCGGCGACGGACGCGGTCATGGACGGGGGCAGGCCGAGCCGGGCGCGTACGGCGTCGGGGTCGGCCGGATGGCCGGTGGCGGAGTGGTGTTCGTCGGCCAGAGCGCGGACACGGTCGACGAGGGCGGGCGGGAGCGCGATGGCGGGGACGGGCGCCGGGGCCCGAGCGGGGGTGTGGTCGGCCACCGGTTCGGCGCTGGTGGTGGCCGGTTCGCTGGTGGTGGGCTCAGGAGTGGGGTCGGAGACGGGGACTGTGGGCGATGCCGGGAGCGTGTCCCGGTCTGGCACCTCGACGGCCGGCGGGACGGCGGGCGGTTCGTCATGCGGGCCGGTGGTCGACGGAACCGAGGCAACTGGCCTTTGCCGGGGGTGGTGGGGAGCGTGGGCGAGGAGCGTGCCGCCGAAGAAAGCAACGGCCGGCCAGCCCGCGACCACGACGCGGAGCCAGGCGGGGACGTGGTCGAGGTCGAGGAGCCCGGCGGTGGCGACGTTGGCGCCGAGGGAGGCGGCCAGGGCCACCAGGAACCACAGACGTGGTCCTCCAGTCCCCTCCCCCGCTTCCTGGGCCTGCCGCATCCGGCGCCAGGCGGCGACCAGCAGCAGGTCGACACTGACGGGGTAGGCCCATGCCTTCCAGCCGCCCTGTCCGGCCGCAGCGGCGAGGTCGTGCAGGTGGGAGAAGGACAGGGCACCCGCGATGACCGCCTGGACGATCACTGCGTCCACCCGCAGGCGCTTGACCATGGCCGTCACCGGGTCGGGGGACGGCCGTTGGCGGTGGCGACGGCCCGAAGGACGAGGTCGAGGTTGGTCGCGTCCAGGCCGGTGACGGCGTCACCGAGCGGGACGGGGGCAGCGGAGTCGGCGAGCGAGGCGGCCAGGGCCAGGATGCGCAACTCACCGCCGGAAGCGGGCAGTTCCCTGGACGCCAGGGCCAAGGCGACCTTCGGCCAGTCGATCCCGTACGGCCGCGGAAACGGGCCCGAGTAGTCGATGAGGAGCAGGCCGGGCCGCTCGGCCAGTCGCTTGATCCACATGCCGTGACCGACCAGGAGGCCGATCGCGGCCCGCAGGGCGGGGGAGCCGTCAGCGGCGGTCGTCAGGGTGTCGGCCAGCTCGGTGGCATCGACGGTCACGGGGTTGTCGTCGGTGCCGTACCAGGGGCAGTCTCGTTCGTCGTGGTCGACGCCGGTTTCATCGCCGTCGACGTCACCGCAGTGCTCGCAGAACATCGGATTCCTTCCGGTTTTTGGCATGGGAGGGGTAGGGAGGTGGCGCGAGGCGGTCACGCCGACCGGGTGGGAGGAAGGGGGCTACTCGGTCACCGGGCGAGCGGTGGGCACGGCAGCGGCCGAGGAGGACGGTCCGCTTGACTCGACGGCGAGCGCGGGCCGGAAGGAGTCGAACCGGGACAGGTCCGGGACCAGGGAGGCGGTGTCACGGCAGACGGCCGCAGCGTCGGCGAGGGTGAGGTGCGGTGCGCGGACGCGGGACCAGCCGCCGGAGGAGTCGCCGACGATGGCGATGCCGGGCCGCTGGGCCGGGATGGAGGTGGCGGCGATCGCCGCCTCCGGGGAGATGTCGGCGAGTGCCATGTTCGCCGAGGCTTCGTCGTTGACGCGGTGGCAGACGCGGCCAGTCAGCTGGGCGCGGAGCATGGTGGCGCCCTTGCCGAGTTCGGAGCCGAAGCGCTGCCCGCACACCTCCAGGTAGATGCCGGCCGCGCGCCCGAGCTGGGCGAGGCGGATGAGCTTGGTGACCATGGCGTCTCGCCGTTTCTCGTCGTCGCGGCTCGCGGCGAGGAACAGTTCCGCCACCTCGTCGACGACGACCACGATCGGTACCGGCCGCACGGATTCCGGCAACCCCCACACGTCAGAGGTGAGCACGGCGTCCGGACCAACCCCGCTCCCGGCACCGCTTCGGAGTCCGATGAGCCGGAACCGTGCCTCCATCTCGTCCAGCAGCACGTCGAGGAGTTCGTCAGCCCGGTCGGACGTGTCGGCGAGCGCTGACAACCGGGGCGCGAACGGCGCCAGTTCGACACCCCATTTGCAGTCGATGCCGACGAGGACGACGGACTGCCGGGCCAGGCCGCACAGCAGGTTGCGCAGGTAGACGGACTTGCCGGACTGCGTGGCGCCGAGGATCAGTTCGTGCGGCACGGTACGGAAGTCCCGTACGTGCCACTCGCCGTCTTCCCGCAGTGCCAGCGGCAGGCAGAGCGGATCGGAGGCCGGCCGACGCCGGGCGGGCCTGACTTCGGCGAGCACGTCCCAGCCGACCAGCCGCAGTTCGAGCCGCCCCGGCTTTGTGGTGCGGACGTAGACGGCATGGACGCCCCAGGCGTGCCGCAGCCGGTCGGCGGAGGCCATGAAGTCCTCGGGAGCCTGCCCCGCCGCCATACGCAGCCGCATCACGAGACCGGACCCGGTCGGCAGCGGGAACGACCGCCGAGGCGGTACCGGCGCAGCCTGCCGCCCGACCATCCGGGCGGTGGCCCGACGGACGGCCGAGGCCGGGACCGTCAGGCCGCAAGCGTCCATCGTGTCCCGGTACGAGACCAGCACCCGAAGGGCAGCGACCGGATATCCGATGCCCCACCAGAACAGGACCGGCATACGACGGCGCACGACCAGCAGCACGCCCAGGACGAGCAGGGCCGGCAGCAGAATCGACAACGGAACCCGGAAGTCGTCGGTCACGGCGCTCAGCCCTGAACCGGAGCCGGGGCGTTGACCATGACAGCGTCGGCCCGGTAGGCGATGCCGTGCCGGGCGCGCCCGCCGAACTCACTCTCCCAGGGCCGGGCGATCAGGCCGGACAGAATGACCGGAGCGCCCATGATCAGGCCGTCACCGATGCCCTGCTCGGGAACGGTCACCTTGATCATGTCCGAGCCGCCGGACGCGATGAACACCAGCTCCACCGTCATGAGCCGCTGGTTGGTCACCGGGTCAACGGCGACCTCACCGGTCTGCCGGTCCCTCACCTTGACCTCCGGCAGCTTGGTGACGAGCAGAGTCGCGGCCGAGGTGTCCACGGGGATAACACGCATTGCCTGAACCTCACTTGGTTGTGTGCGCCGCTCATGCTGAGCGTCGCGATCTGAACTGGATACCCCCCTAGACAGCATGAAGGGGAGTCACCTCCCAACTGTCTAGGGGGGTGTACAGCTAAGGTAACCGCCAACCCGCCAACTGTCTAGGGGGGTATACGAGAAGTCGCGACCTCACCGCTCGCGTGAGCGGATTACGTCAGCCCAGCGCCCAGTGAAGGGCGGTCGCGTCGTCGCGAGCCTTCCCGCGCGGCCAGCGTCGGCCCTCAGGGTCGCCGGCCTCAGCTTCACGTACACGGCGGATCAGCTCATCCGGCCCCGAGGAGTCGAGGACGGACAACGCTTCTTGCCAGTCGGTGAGTTCGAACCGGTCGACGAGTCGCGTCGCGCCGTCGCTCAGCAGCGTCACGGACGTCAGCGCCTCCAGCGGTACCGCCCCCGTCAGGGAGTGTTCGGCCGCCCGCGGGTCGGGGCCGGCGATCCAGAAGCCGCCCGGCCGGTTACGGAGCCCGGTCAGGGCATCCCGGTACTCGGCGAGGGCGGCGGTGTGTTCCGGTGAGCCGGTGGGCAGTTGGTCGACGGGCCCGCGCAGCCGCTTGCCGACCTCGTCCAGGCGCCGGTCGGTGACCACGGTCGTACGGCCGTCCTGGTCGGCCAGCAGCAGGGAGGAGTCACCTAGGACGAGGTATTCCAGCACTCCCCCGCCGATCCGCGCCGCAATGACCGTACTGGTCGGGCTGGCCCGGTACGCGAGGTCGCAACTGTCCTCGTGCAGGGACCGGACGAGGCCGATCGAGTCGGCCAGGCAGTCAACGAGCGGCTGAGCGGGATGTGCGGTGATGCTGCGCAGGAGCAGGCTGCCCAAGGTTCCGGAGAACCAGGCGACGCCATGCGTACAGCCCGTCTCGGCCCCGCCCACGCCGGCGCCGTCGAGGACAACGGCCGCACCGGGGGCGGCAGCGGCGAAGTCCTCGTTCTCGCGGTCGTTCTCGGCGGGCAGCGTGGCGAGGGTGAACCTCACCCCGTTGCCTCCGTCACCTCTTCGTCGTGCCGGTAGAGCGGGCAGAGCAGTTCGGCGGACTGCGGTTCGCTGGTCTCCGGGTCGTACTCGACCCCGACCAGGGTGGAGAACCGGCGGTCACCGATCTGCCCCCACAGGGTGTTCAGGTCGTTGGCAAGCAGCTGCACGACGCCGAGGGAACCTTGCGTATGGATACCGGCGATGGCGAGGAGCGACCCGTTACCGTCCGGGCGCGGCAGCCGGCCGAGGTATCCGACGTCGTACGGCCGAGCCGGGTCGCCGTCCTGTCCCGACCGGTACACGGTGCCGGTACGTCGGTCCACCACCGTCCAGGGCCCGTCTTCCGCGCGCTCCCAGCTCAGAACGGGATCTTGCGCGTAGGTGTCCCACATCTCCTGGGACATACGTGGTCCGCAGACGACGACCAGGCCGTCTCGGTTGAGGTCGATCTCACCACCGACCGACACATGCTCCGAGGTGACGTCGAGTCCGTACGTCCGCGCGAGATCTTCCAGCCGCTTGCCGGAGCTGACGTCGTCCATGGCGACGACCGTCCGCCCACGCTCGTCATCACGCCGAAGGGGAGTGGCGACGACGACGGAGCCCCGCCCGAGGAAGGCCCCTTCCGGCGCCGGACCGGTGTGCCGGATCTGGTGAATGCGCCCGCGGCTCAGGCCCGCCTTCTCGGCGATCTGCGCATACGACAGCCCTTGCGCGTGCATGTCCTGAACCACCCGCCGCCGGAGGCGAGCCAGTTCGGTCACCTCCTGCTGTGCATCGGCCAACCTGGTCGTGACCTCGCGCAACAGCCGGTACGGATCATCAATCGCCATGATCCGCTGCAACTCGTCCGACATGACCTCACCTCCTAGCACTAACCAGGAGTCTAGGGCCCTAGACGGAATGGGCGGGAGACGGCGTCCCGTACTTACGCCGATCACGTAGAAGCTCGACCGCCTACCGGGTACACCCCGCGGGCTCACCCGCCACCGCCCGCAATGCGACCAGAGACGACTGTCGAGACAGATGCGGTCACGCGCTCTCCCGCACCAGGTCCGCCCACACGGTCCGCCCGTCGGGCCAGGTCTTCACGCCCCAGTCCTTGGCGCACGCGGCGATCAGCGCCAGGCCGCGACCGCCCTCCGCCTGGTCCGTCACGTCACACAGCCGCGGTTCGCGTTCACCACCCAGGTCGACTACCTCGATGCGCACGAGGTCGCTGTCGCCGCCGAGGCCGACGATCACGACGAACCAGCCGCCGGCCGCGCCGCTCAACGAGTGCCGCACAGCGTTGGTCGCAAGCTCACTGACGACCAAGACCGCTTCGTCGACCGGTCCTCGCTCATCCAGCAGAGCAGCAACGAAGTGCCGAGCATGGCCCACCTCCTCGGCCAAGCCGGGAAAGGCACGGCACCACTTGGTTCGCATGGAAGGTCCCTCACTCTACGTCTAGGGGGCTAGACAGCGCAACGGCAGAGTATTCCCACAGTCCGTCACCGAGCTAGGCATCTTGAGGAATTATTCCTCTATCGAGTGAGGAGGTCTCCCAAGTTGCGGAAGTCCGCCATCACCCGCAACAGCAGATCCCGCACCTCGTCGCCGAAGATCGCCGCTTCCTCGAAGCGAACGAACGTCTCCGCGTAGGCGGCCAGTTCGGCGGAGTCGGCCGACACGCGCTCGCTGTCGAAAGTCTCGACGACGACTGCCCGCTGGTCGCACAGGGTGAACCCGTGGCGAGGCAGCACCGGCACCGGCCAGCGCCAGGGGATGACCCCGAGCCGCACCGTGCTCAGGCTCTCGACAGCCAGCAGCCGGTCGAGCTGGGCCAGCATGAGCGCCGGAGACCCCGGCCAGGTACGCAACACGGCTTCCGTCAGCACGAACACCGACTCCCGCCCCGGCTCGTACAACACACTCTGTCGCTCGATGCGGGCACCCACCGCCCGACCGACAGCATCAGGCGTCGAGTTCGGCGCACTCACAAAGACCTGCCGGGCGTACTCCGCGGTCTGAAGTAGAGCGGGCAGCACGACGCACTGGAACGACCGCACCAGCCGCGCCGACCGAACCTCGTCGTCAACGGTTATGCCAGCGGACGGAGTTACCTCGTCTGCGGGCGGGTCAGCATCGGGAGCAGCCATCACGGCATCCAGCAACTCACGCACCCCGCGAACGGTCGGCTCGTCGAGGTCGAGGGCACGCGTGAGCCGGTCGAGCACATCAGCGCTCGGAACCATGCGCCCCGTCTCGACTTTGGACACGGTCGGCTGCCCCACCCCGGCACGCTGCGCCAGCACAGCACCCGTCAGCCCGGCCTCTGCCCGAAGTACACGAAGACGCGCACCAAGCGCCCGCATCCGATCCCGCCGCTCACTCCCCATGCTCAGGGTTCTACACCACAGGGCAGCCCGGCAGAGAAAGGCCGATCACGGCCACCGTCAACCATCAGCTGGGATCGAACTGTCAAGCATCACCCGGGATCGGACACACACTGGCCCAGCCCCTCCGTGATTCAAACTTTCTCTACTGGTTCAAGGCGGCTCGCTCCGCTCCCCGCGCGCGGCCCGGCCCCCGGCCGGGCCTGCGCTCCAGTCTCCGCCCCGCTCCAGCCCGGCCGGCGCCCGTGCCGCGCTCACAGCAATCAGCCGCCCGATGCCAGAGAAGGGGGTACGTCGTGGTTGAGGCCGGTCGGCTCCACGGCTTTAGCCACCTCCCCGGTCCGGGCCCCGCGTCGAGCAAGACCAGGGGGCCACTCGTACACATTGCGGTCAGGCCCAAAGCCTGCCCGAGTTGCCAACCAGCGTACGGCCCCCTGATCATGCTCGACCCCAGACAGGGCAGGCCACCGGCCAAACCCGTTCCGTCGACCTCCTGCCCAACGGTCATCCACAGCCCCCTGCGCACAAGCTTCACCTATGGCAAACTTCGCGCATGGCGATCAACTTTGGTGGCAAGCCAGACACAAACAAGCTCATCTATGGCGATAACCTTGAGATCCTACGCGGAAATCTAATTCCCTCCCAGAGTGTGGACCTCGTCTACCTGGACCCCCCATTCAATTCAAATAGGTCCTACAATATTCTTTTCAAAGATAAAAGCGGCGAAGAGTCCCCTGCGCAAATTGAAGCATTCGATGACACATGGAACTGGAGCCACGAGACAGAAGCTCTATATTTGGAATTGCTCGAAGGTGACCATCCTCTCGCGATTAAAGATGCACTTGAGGCAATGCGTCGTCTCCTAGGCGAGAATGACGTCTTGGCATATCTCACCATGATGACGGCTCGACTGATCGAACTGCATCGGGTTCTTAAATCCACAGGATCGCTCTACCTGCATTGCGATCCCACTGCCAGTCACTACCTGAAGATAGTACTCGATGCAATTTTCGGACCTGAAGCATTCCTTTCGGAAATCATCTGGAAGCGCACAAGTGCACACAATCGGGTCCGCCGCTTCGGCCCGGTACACGACGTAATTCTCCACTACGCGAAGGGGAGCAGCCCAACCTGGAATCCACAGTACGTCCCATACGATCAAGACTATATTGATCGAGATTATCGCCGGATCGAAGAAACCACGGGCCGCAGGTATCGAATTTCAGACATGACCGCAAATCGCCCGGGGAGTCGCCATGAATGGAAAGGGATGCCGCCCCCAGGGAATCGCTTTTGGGCGTATTCACTGGAAAGCATGGAACGCCTGGAGGCCGAAGGGAAGATCGTTTATTCGACGCGAGGATACCCTCAGGTCAAGCGATACCTTGATGAAATGCCGGGTCAGCTCGTCCAAGACGTATGGACAGACATTGCCCCGATCAACAATCGAGCAGCCGAAAAGCTCGGATATCCTACACAGAAGCCTCTGGCTCTGCTTGAGCGAATCATCGCCACTTCATCTAATGAAGGCGATGTTGTGCTAGATCCATTTTGCGGATGCGGCACGACCATTGATGCGGCACAAAGGCTCGGTCGTCGATGGATCGGAATTGACATCACGACACTTGCAATCGACCTGATTGACGCCCGACTGCGTCACACCTTCACCGAGTCGATCCAGAAGAACTATGAAATTCTAGGCATTCCTCGGGACGTTGATGGTGCACAAGCCCTATTCAAGCGATCGCCCTTCGAGTTCGAGCGGTGGTGCGTGATGCTTGTATCCGGCCAGCCGAATGACAAGCAAGTCGCTGACAAGGGGGTCGACGGGGTTGTCCGCATTCCAATCGATCAGAAGGGTGCGTCTCATCGAGTACTTGTGTCGGTGAAGGGTGGAGCTACGAATCCTGGCCACGTTCGCGATTTGCTGGGAACTGTTGAATCACAAAAGGCCGCTATGGGTGTTTTCATCTCCATGAAGAAGCCCACTAAGGCGATGCAAGATGCTGCTAACCACTCGGGCCTCTACACCTTCCCGCCCAACGGTGAGAAGTTTCCGCGCATTCAATTGATCACGGTCGAAGAACTTTTGGAGGGAAAGCGCCCCAGGCTCCCAGTGACCCCGATGCTTCCGTACTTCCAGGCGAAGCGGCGAGAAGAGGGAAATCCTCAGGAAACTCTCTTCGACTGAAGGGCGGAAGATGCAATCACGTTTTGATAGACAGATATTTGAGCAACTCGCTGGCCCTTTCGAAGAATGGCCCATCATCATTTGTCCGAGTTGCCGCCGAACCTCCCTAGAAGCAAGTGTGGATGAGTTTGAGAGTGCAATAAGTCTCGACGCCCGCGACTTCGACGAGTGGGAGCCGGATTGGGTAAGTGGGTATTTTCACGGAAGGATCGAATGCCCACGGATCGGCTGTGACAATAGGTACATTGTAGCCGGGATGTGGACCTTAGATAGCACAGATGACACCACCCAACCCCCCACAGAGGGAATCGCCAGATTTTACAGCGTCCAGTACATGCTCCCCGGGCTCCCTCTGATGGATTTCCCGGACGCAGCACCTGAGATAGTAAGAGAAATGGCCAAATCGGCCGGAGCCATCCTATTGGTGGATCCTAGCGCCGCAGCAAACCGCATTCGATCAGCCATCGAAGCCCTACTAGATCATCAACGAATTCGCAAAACGTCCCCCCGAGATAAAACACGTCGACTAACCACCCACGCGCGGATCGAAATATTTCGGGCAAAGAATCAGCAGGCAGCTGACCACCTGATGGCCATGAAGTGGATAGGCAACGTAGGAAGCCACGAGCGAAATCCACTTCCTCTTGGCTGGGTACTTGACGGAATGGAACATTTCGCCAGGGCTGTTGAGCTTGTGTATGACCCAACCGCGAATGAACTCGAAAGGCGCGCAAAGATGATTAATAAGAAGGGGAGCAAACTCCGCCCTAAGACCAACGGGAAAACCTGATATCTGTATCGAAGGGTCGAAGAAGTTAAGTGGCGCCAATCGAGTTTCCGGAAGCCCGACTCGCAGGAGTACGGTCCGCCCATGAACTGGCGAGACTCTCGGTCCTGGACCGAATCATGGGACTGGGGCGACGCGCCCGCCTGGGCTGCGTTCGTGCTGGCAGCGCTAGCACTTTGGATCAGCATCAGGGCGCAGCGAGACGGGCGGCGCTCAGCCGACGCGGCCGAAAAGTCTGGGACCGCTGCCGAAGCCTCTGTCGAAGAGGCGCGGCTGTCGCGCATGGCATCGGAGCGGTCGGCGACGGTTGCCGAGGAGACGCTGGCTGATCAACGGCGTGAGGCAGCAGCGCGGCGAACGGTGGAAGAGGAAGCTAGCCGCCCCCGGCCAGAATTCCGGATCGAGCGCTCTGGGCGACAGGGGTTCAGGCTGCGCAATGCTGGCACCGGGCCCGCCACGGGCATCACGGTGAGCGATCGAGGGCGGTCGTACACGATGGACAGGATTGTCGATCTGACCTTGCAACCGGGCGACGCCAAGGCGTTCATGATGTTGGGCACTGCGGGACAGCCCATTCCGGGCACGTTGTACCTGACTTGGGACGGCCAGAGCGAGGAAGTGCCTGTGGCCATCCCGGACTTCTGACCACGGGTCCCCGCTGGCTACCGTTGCCGTAGCCGAGAAGGGCCAACGGACTGTTCGAGCATCATGCCCGGAGTGTCCGCATGCTCGGCTGCGAACGTGCACGGCGACCAGGCCCTGGAAGTACTTCGGCTTACCTCGCAGCCGTAGGCCGTGCCGTCCGGTGAACCGACACCTTAAGACGGAGCGGGCAGCCGTGGACTATCCGTGGACTCGTTCCGCCTGATCTGCTGTGTGCAGGCCCGTGACCTGCTGCGTTGTCTGCTAGCCACGGGGCCTCCGGAGCCGTGTGCGCAGGTTCGAATCCTGCCGGGGGCACCTTGCATGAGGTGCCCAAAGACCCCGCCATCAGCGCTTTCGCTGAGAACGGGGTCTTCGCGTATGTGCAGCCGTGTGCCGGTGTGCGCGGACGAGTCGTGGGCGGGATCTTGGAGTAGGACGTCAGGTGAGCCCCGCATGTCGTCTGTCCTCGCGTTGTCCGGAGAAGCTGCAGGGGCCGTCCCGTCGCAACTGCTGCCTCAGATAGGCCGACTTCAAGCTCACCGGCAGGCGCCGTACCCTCTCCGACGGCTTGATTCTCTGCTCGCTCAACTCGGCCGCCTACAACCGTACCGACTCCCGGTGCCGACGTCCCGCAGCGGTCGGCCCGCCCGCCCCCATCCGCAGACCTCACACACCACGGAATACAGCCACCACCCGAGGACCTTCAGGGACTTCGCGTTGATTCACCCTGACGAGCCGAAGCCAGTAGTGACCCATCGCGGCCTGCGTCAGGTCGTCTGGAGGCTGCCCCTGATGGTCGAACAACGACACTCGCGCCACAGGTCAGCGGCTCAGCGCATCTTCGGTTGTGCGCTGGGGGCGCGGAAAGTCCCGTGGCGCGCTGGAGGCGCTCGTGTCTCGTGCCGTTGTCACGGAGAAGGCCGGGTACGGCGTGGAGGCCGAGCTGGCCGCCACGCCTCCCCCGTGTCCCGAGGACGGCCATCTGTACGGGTGCAGCCTGTCGTCACCGTTCCGTCACAAGTGGTCGCCGCGCGGAACGCCACCGCTCTCCCGCCCTGTCTGCACTCACGTATCGGGAACACGACGTACCGCGGGGCAACAACCGACGACCTAGACCCGCGGACGAGACGACTCAGGGGGACGACAGCATGCGGCACAACAACGGCTTTCGCAGGGCGGCTCTGGCGACGACGGCGGTCACGGCCTTCGCGGCGGCGGTGACCGGCATCCTGCCCGGCTCCGCCATGGCGGCGAGCACCACCGCCTCCACCCCGCCGCCCGCCTGCCCGGCCTCCGCCCTGCAGGTCAGCGCCCGGCAGGCCGCCCACCCTCCCGTCGGGACCGGGACCGGGGCGGCGGTCGTGAAGTTCACCAACATCTCCGGGAAGACGTGCGTCGTGAAGGGGCACCCGACGGTCGCGGGCGCCGGCAACGGCTCCCCCTCCCACAACACCCCGCTCAAGGTCACCCGCAAGGGCAAGGCGGCCACCGTGAAGCTCCGGCCGCACGGCAAGGCGTGGGTGAAGCTGACCTTCGTCCAGGTCCAGGGGGAGGGCGACGGCTACTGCGTGTCGGGCAAGACCCCGAAGGCGTATCCGACGATGGTCATCGGGCTGCCGCGCTCCGGGAAGCACCAGGTCGCCCTGAACGACGGGTGGTGGGCCCTGTGCGACAACAAGGTGACGGCCACCCCGGTCTCGAAGGTCAAGCCTTCCTGACCCCACCGTCCCCACAACGCCGAGCTGCCTGCACCACGATCGCAGACGCTGACCTGCACTCTTGCGAAGTACTGCGCATAAGTGCCGGTCAGTGACTCAGTGCACCTTCGGTGCGCGCCGGGGAGGCGTATACATCCCGTAGCGCGCTGGAGGTGCTTCTGTCTGCCCGGCGCCGAAGTGATCATCGCGGAGAAGGCGGTGACATGAGCCGGTTCGCCTCCGCCGAACGCCTCGCCTCCTGGGCCGAGGGCTACCCCGGCAACCACGAGTCGGCCGGGCGCACCAGAAGTGGGCCACCGCAGCGCTGTCCGGCGGTGCCGTGCTTGGATCATCGGTATGACGGACTGGTCTCGGCTGCACCACGCCTACGGCACGGCGGAAGACGTTCCCGGCCTGCTTGACGCAGTCGGTCCTGACGCGCTGGATCCCCTCTGGAACGAGCTCTGGTCCCGGCTGTGTCATCAGGGCACCGTCTACTCGGCGAGTTACGCGGCCTTGCCTGCGCTGACCGAGATGGCGCGGCGGTGGTCGGCCGCGGACCGGCAGATGCCCCTGTGTCTGGCCGGCTCCATCGTGGCAAGCACAGATCGGCCCTACGGCGGCGACGATCCCCAAGTGGCCTACGCCTCCCAGATATCCGTCCTGGCGCGCCTCACCGAGGAAGCCCTTCAAGATCCGGGACTCACCGGCAATCCTGCGAACTACGTCAACTTGCTGGGCACGCTGCTGAGTTTCCAGGGCGTAGAGGTGTGGGGTGAGCAGCTCGACGGGTTGAACGACGAGGAGTACGAGGTGCCCTGCCCCTCGTGCGGCACGGAGAACTTCATCGTCTTCGGCGAGTGCGGCTTCTTCTCGACCACAGACAGCATGTACATGAAAGCCTCCACGTCCGCGGGACAGGTGCCCCTACGGCCCCACAGCCCCGCAGCCTTGGACGGGCTCGGCCGGAGACTCCACTCCCGCGCACTCGCGGACGGGCAGTCCGACATCGCCCGCAGGTTGACCTACGTCTTCGGCGATGCGCAATGTGCCGAGTGTGATGTCGTCTTCAGCGTCGCGGAAGCGGTCGTCGGGCAAGGGAGCTGATGGGACCCTTGCCACGGCACTTGAACGCGTGAGGCCGGCTGTGTCTCGGAGCCGCCGGGCGCCGTTGTGGGGATCAAGAGCCTGTCCGCAACCAGTGACGCGCGGCGGCCAGTGTCACTTCGAGGTCGTCGCTCCATGAACAGACTTCCACCCAGGACAGGTAGCCGTCCTGGGTGAAGACCAGCACCTCGCCGGGGCACTCGCCGGCTTCGGTGACGAGCTGCGCTTCGCCCGCTACTACCGTGCCGGGGCCGGTGGGCGCAGCTTCCACCTTGCCGGTGTCAAGCTGGAAGTAGGCGGTGCCACACCCGCAGGTACAGCGCGCTCGCACGCTGAGGTGCGGAACCTGTCTTTGGAGCGCGATGTGGGCCAGGGTGTCCCCGTTCAGGACTGCCGCAAGCACGTCGGCTACGTCGGCAGGCAGGCTCTCGTTCATCGCGTCACCGTATCTGACCAGCAATTTTTAGAGGTCATGCCAGCCCTCGACACCCGGCCCGAGCTCCGCCCGCGCACGCGGGCCAACGGCGTGCAGCCCTGGCGGCCCCGGGACCGGATTGCGCGGCATCGGCTGAGAGTCCTTCTCGCTGGAAGGAGAGCAGCCGGCAGCGGTATTGCGGGTTGCTCAAAGGCACGGGGAAGGGTTTCGTCAGGGCTCCTTCGGGTCTTGGCCGGGGGCTCGCCCTTGTCGTCGTCAGCCGGCGTCCGGCCAGTCCTGTGGGGGTACACGTGGTGGCTCCGGGTCGCTCCGGCGGTGTGCTTGCCTTGCGTTTTCGCCTCGCAGGCTGGTCAGCCATGGCCATAGGTCCGGGAGGGCTTGCTTCGGGCAGGCCAGGCGGTGTTCTATGCGGCAGCGCTGGAACTGGTCCGGCGGGCACACTCCGTAGACCGTCACCCGTCCGTCGGACAGCTCGATCCAGCGGTACTCCGCCGGCACTGTGTGGGCCGGCGGGCGCATGTCGGGCTCCAGCAGCACCCAGTCCTGGCCGAGTGTCGCCACCCGATCCTGCGGGAGGCCGCAGTGCGGGCACCTGTTCCGTCCTCTGCCGATGCGGCGCGGCTTCTCATCCAGAACCCCCATGACGTGAGGGTCTCCAGGCCGTCGGTCACGGTGTAGAGCGCGAACCGGACGGGACGTCCGGGGTGGGAGTGTGCCGGTGAGGCGGGATGCGATGCGGCAGGTGCAGGCAGCATCCGACGGACGACGGGTGCGCGGCTGAGATGCGGCGGAGTGTTCGGTTCCTGAGGGTCGAACGGGCCCGGGCTGCGGCGCGATTTCGCGCTCAGGGCCTGGTGGTCGGTGGGGCGGTGATGTGGTCGAGGTCCAGGGGGTGGCTCGTGCTGTCCGTGTTCAGTCTGGCCTGGAGGTCGGTCTGTCTTGCCGCCAGCTGTTCGAGGACCCGGTAGGGGCGGGTGAGGGGGAGTCCTGCCTCGACCTCCTTCTTGCTCCAGTGGCCCAGGAACTCCAGGACCGTGTCGATCAGGCCCAGGGCGGACTGGGCCGTGAGTTCGTCCGCCGGCTTGGCGAAGACACCCTGATGGAATGCCGCGTTGCGCATCGCGTAGAGCCAGGTCAGCTGGGTGTGGATGGTGTTCTGCTGATCGTGCAGCCACGTCGCGAACTCCGCGGGGTGCGCGAGACGCCGCTGCCAGGTGGCCACCTGCTCCGCGGCCAGGCCGTCCGTCAGGGCGACGAGGGTCGCGAGGGAGCTGTTCGCGGACCGGATGTCCGCGGGGGCGCCTTCGGGCGGTGCGAGCACGGCGAACCATCGGTTGAGGTGGATCGCGCCGTTCGGCCCGTGGTCCGGGCTGTCGCCTCCGTCCTTGAGGATCACCTTCATCAGCGCCTGCAGCAGGGTGTCGGTCTCCCGGGTCAGGTGGTCGTGCGTCGTCCGGGCCTCGTCCGCTTGCGCGAGCAGGGCGGAGTGGCGTGCGGACATCTCCTCGTGGGCCCGGCGGGCCGAGGGGGCCGGTTTGTCCTTCACCTTTTCCATGCTGCGCGCGAGGCGGGCCAACCTGCGCTCGTACTCTCGGTGGTGCCAGGCGGCGTGCCTCACCGTCGCCTGTGCGGAGAGCAGCACCACCTGCCACAGTCCGAGGAGTTGTTGCCGCGCCGCGTGCAGTGCGCAGGCCTTCGCCAGGATGTCGAGTCCCGCGGACTTCATCCCCACCGACTCGACCGCGCTCCACACCAGGCCCGCGGTCGTCATCGGAGCGTCGACCTGCTGCGCCAGATGGGCCGCGCGCAGGGCGGGGCCCAGCGAGGCCGGCCAGTGGGTGGTCAGCGGGAGCGCCGCCTTGGTGGTCTTCGACCTCGCGTCGTCGTGGACCACGTGTGCGCTGGTGTCGGTGGCGAACAGCAGCGGGTGGAGTGACAGGCGGCTCAGGCGCTGGCCCGCCGCGTACTGGTCCAGCACCTCGCTCAGCTTCCGCCGTCCTCGGCGCAGGGCGGTGTGCGTGTCGGCCGCGTGGACGGGGAGTGTCACCAGCGCCGCGGGGCCGTCCAGGCCCGCCGCGATACGGCTGAGGAAACGGCGCCGTGTGTCCTGCCTCTGCGCCTCGTGCGGTGGTTCGGCGTCACGGGGCACCGGCTGCTGTCTCGCGCCGGGAAGCAGGAGATCCAGATTCTTGAGTTCCCGGGTGCCGGTGACCACCAGGCCCACCCTGAAGGGTCGCTCGGCCGGCCAGAGGACCGCCGCGAGCTGCTCCGCGGTCGGCGCGTGGGGCGAGGTTCTTTTCAGCAGGGCGATCAGGTCGGTCCGCAGGTCGAGTCCGTCCCGTCCGTGCAGGGCGACCGCGACGGCTATCTCGTTGCGGAGGGTGACTGCCGCTCCCGGGGTCGTCCGGGACTCCCACAGGGGGACCAACCAGTCCCGGACGGATCTCGACGCCGGCGCGATGAGCCGCCCCAGCCGGGCCGCGTAGTTCCGTTTCACGTGGTCCGGGGTGGAGTCGGTGAGCGTCGCCTCCAGGGTGTGCACCAGGCGGCGGGCGGCGCGCAGGTGTTGTGCGTTGTCGGGGACGGCGGCGAAGACCAGGCTGGCGGTGTCCATGTTGACCCGCGCGGGGGCTGTCAGCCGTTTCAGCAGGCGAGTGACCGGCTGTCTCTCGGCCGAGACGTTGCCTTCGAGAGCGTGGTGCACCCGAATGAGGGTCAGCAGGGCGCTGTTGACCGCGGACACATGCTCGGTCGCGTAGGCACGCGGATCCAGCATCCGCAGGAGACCTTCGAGGAAGGCTCTTTGCTGACGCGTGAGCGGCGCTGCACCGAAGGCTTCCACGGCATGCGCGTCCCATACCTTGTAGTGCATCTCCGCAGACTACGCCGGCCGCTCCCTCGCCGAGCGGAGCAACTGGCGCGGCCGAAGCGGGACTTGGGCGGTGGGGGCGTTCAGGGGGTGGGGCGGCGGTGGGGTGGGGTGAAGAGGTAGAGATCGAGGATGGGGGGCATGGGGGCGACGCCCGGACCACCGGAGCGGACCCAGCTGACGATGTCCTCGGTGGCGTCGGTGTCGTTGACCAGGCCGAGCCAGACGGGGCGGGCGCCGGCGGCGCGGCCTGCCGCGGAGGGCTGGACCACGACGACATTGGCCTGGTCGCAGGCGTCCAGGCAGGTGGAGACGCGGGTGGGGACCGAGGCCCGGAGGCGGGCGGTCTGGCCCTCGTGGTCCACACCGGGGAGTTTGGGGGTGCCGCAGCAGCAGTCCCGGCAGACCGTCACTCGGGAGGGTGCGGAGGGGCGTACGGGCGGGAGGGCGGTGGCGCGGCGGGGGACGAGGGCGGGAGTGGGGGCGGGGGTGGGGATGGCTGTCGGGTCCGGGGGCGGCCCCACCGAGGTCACCACGGATTCGGTCCCCTTCCAGGTCACCACGGTGTCGGTCGGCTTCCAGGTCACCACGGTGTCGGGGCGGTACGTGTGAGGGGATTCATGCGCCGGCCTCTGAAGTCGGTGAACTGGTCCTGTCCGTGGGGAGTTTACGTGTGGCAGCCCTCTCGACCTCGCCGTCACCAGCGGCTTCGCCCCGAGGGAACGAATCGGGGGCCGGCACGATGCCGGGTTGCGGCGGAGAGTGCGGGCCGATGAGGGCGTGCGGTGCGGGCGAGGTGTGATCTTGGTGGAAGCCGGGCGCGGGGGGCGTAGGGAAGTGACATGTGTCTCACCTGGGGCGGACGGGGCCGGGCGGGCTCCGGCGGCAGAGTCGCTGCTGGGAAGCGGTGTCGTCGTTCCGGCGGTGGCAGGAGTTCGGGTGGTGCATACCGGGGAGTCATTTGGGGTGGGAACGGTCCTGGGGTTCCCTTCGTTCTTGACTTGCCCTGCCTCCGTCGGAGCGGTCCCCCGCCGTACCGACGCGACGCGGAAGGACGACGTGCCCTTTGTTCCCGCTCCCGCTCGACGCGCCGCCCCCCTCGCGGCCCACCCCGTCCCCTGTCACCGACCCCCTCCCCCTGATACCCGGCCCGGCCCGGCGCTCGGACCCCACCCGGGTCCCCGGCCGGACCCCGGCCCCGGCCCCCGACGCCGTACCCGAGGCGCTCGCTGAGTCCGACCGCGCCGCGTGCCCCGCGGCGCTCCCGGAACCCGACTGTGCCGACCGGGCGGAGACGCTGGCGCCCGCCAGGCTGCGGGCCCTGCTGCCCGCCCGTACTGCCGTCAACGCCCGGCGGCTGCGGTTCGCGCTGACGCTGCTGCCGCTCGTGCTGCTGGCGGTCTGGGCGGCGGTCGACTGGCGGACGGTCCATGAAGGGGCCGTACGGCTGGCCTCGGCCGACCCCTGGTGGCTGCTGGCCGGCGCGTTCTTCACGGCCCTGTGCTCGGTGGCCTCCGCCTGTGTACGGCAGGGGGCCGTGCCGGAGCGGCTTCCGCCCGGGCAGCTGCTGGCGACCCAGTTCGCCGCCGGTGCCGCCGGGCAGGCCCTGCCGGGGAACATCGGCGCCCACGCGGTCGTCCTGCGTTTCCTGCGGCGCCGGGGCATCCCGCTCGCGCGTGCGACCTCCTCGCTCGCGCTGTACTCGGCGGTCAAGCCGGTGGCCAAGACGCTGGTGATCATCGCCTTCGTCGTGGCGTTCCCGGGCACGCTCCGCCTGACCGAACTCCTGCCCAAGGGCGAGACCCTCGCCCTGGTCGGCGCGATCACCGGGGTCAGTCTGGCCGCCGTGGTCACACTGATCACGACCGTACGGCCGTTGCGGCGCCCCCTCATCGGAGGGCTGCGTTCCGCGCTCACCGACACGCGGCTCGTGCACAGCCGTCCCGTCCGCGCCGTCTCCCTGTGGGGCGGGGCCGCGGCCTTCCCCCTGTGCCAGGGGGCGGTGGTGGCCTCGGTCGGCACCTCGCTGGGGCTGTCCGTGTCCTGGACGCAGATGGTCTTCGCGTACCTCGTCGCCAGCACCGCCGCCGGTGCGGTGCCCGCGCCGGGGGGCCTCGGTCCCATGGACGCGGCGCTCGTCTTCGCCCTCGTCGCCTTCGGCGCGCCGGCGAGCCTCGCCACCACCACGGTCATCGGCTACCGCGTGCTCACGGTCTGGCTCCCCCTCCTGCCGGGCACGCTCGTGCTCTCCGCGCTGGTACGGGCGAAGGTGCTCTGAGCCGGGGGACGGCGGGAGGAAGGGGCCGGCTCGGGAGTGGTGCACGTTCCGCGTAGGGCTTCCGCTTGGTGCACGTTCCGCGTAGGGCTTCCGCTTGGTGCACGTTCCGCGTAGGGCTTCCGCTTGGTGCACGTTCCGCGTAGGGCTTCCGCTTGGTGCACGTTCCGCGTAGGGCTTCCGCTTGGTGCACGTTCCCCGTGGGGCGCGCTCTGCCACCGGGGGCGGGCAGGTCAGGCCGAGCGTTTGCGGGCGGTCGTCTTCTTCGCGGGGGTCTTCTTCGCGGGGGTCTTCGCCGCCGTGGACTTGGCCGAGGCGGCGGACTTCGACGCCGACGTTCCGGACGCCGAGGACTTCGCCGCCGTCGTCCTGGCCGCGGCCGTCGTCCTGGACGCCGTCGTCTTCTTGGCCGTCGTCTTCTTCGCGGCCGTCTTCTTCGCCGGCTCGGCGGACCTGGTCGTGGACTTCTTCGGGGCGGCGGACGTCCCTCGGGCCGTCGTGGTGGATTTCTTGCCCGGCGGTTGCTTCGGGGTGGGCCGGGACGAGAGGTGGGTGATGTCGGCGACGTCCTCTCCGCGCGACTCCTTGGCCTCGCGGACGCTCTTCTCCAGGGCGGCCATGAGGTCGAGGACCTTGCCGCCCGGGGCCGGGGCGGGTGCGCTGGGCGCTTCCTCCCCGGCCGCCTTCGCCGCGACGAGCTCCTCGACGGCCTCGCGGTAGTCGTCGTGCAGCGACGCGAAGTCGACCTCGCCGAGGGTGTCCATGAGGGCGTCCGCGAGGTCGAGCTCCTTGTCGCGGACGGTGACGCTCGTGTCGGGGGCGACCCCGTCCGTCGCGCGGATCTCGTCGGGCCAGAGCAGCCCGTGCATGGCGAGGACGTCGTCCACGACCCGCAGCATGCCCAGCCGCTCGCGCCCGCGCAGTGCGAACTTGCAGATGGCGACCTTTCCGCTGCGCTTGAGCGCCTCGCGGAGGAGGGTGTACGGCTTGGCGGCGGGGACGCCGTTCGCCGCGAGGTAGTACGCGGCGTCCACCTGCAGCGGGTCGACGCTCTCGGCCGGTACGAAGCCCTCGATCTCGATGGTCTTGGCCGTCGGGATGGGCAGGGAAGCGAGGTCCTCGTCCGTGATCGGGATCATCGTGCCGTCCGCGTCCTCGTACGCCTTGCCGATCTCCCCCTGCGTCACCTCGCGGTCCTCCAGCTCGCAGACCTTGCGGTAACGGATGCGGCCGCCGTCCTCCAGGTGGACCTGGCGGAAGGAGACGGAATGGCTCTCGGTCGCGTTCACCAGCTTGATCGGGATGCTGACCAGGCCGAAGGAGATCGCACCGTTCCAGATGGATCGCACGGGCAGCACGCACCTTTCGGTTCCCTGCTTCCGGTTTGTCCACACCGTAACGCGGACCGATCAGGGGTGCCCGGCGGGCCGGTCAGGATTCGAGAAGCGCGCAGGGGCGGGGCGCGCCTAGCGTGAACCGTGCGACGTCTCACGGCGTCTTGCGGCGTCTTGCGGCGTCGCACGACCCCGTGCCGCTCCTGGCCGGCTCGGCGGGGGTCGAACGCCCGTTTCGTCCCGGCCCGGCGGAAATGCATCCGGAATACGCACCACCGCACGTACTCTTCCCAGCGGATCGGACCCGGTCGGGCGACGCCGGCGGGACCGCGGGACGCGGCTCCGCACGACAGATGGAGGAACGATGACCAAGGCCACGAGGGCGGGGACGCAGGAGCGGTCGCCCGGGCCGCACGCCGCCGACAGCCATGATCTGATCCGTGTGCACGGGGCCCGGGAGAACAATCTCAAGAACGTCAGTATCGAGATCCCCAAGCGCCGCCTGACGGTGTTCACGGGTGTCTCGGGTTCGGGGAAGAGTTCGCTGGTGTTCGACACGATCGCCGCGGAGTCGCAACGGCTGATCAACGAGACGTACAGCGCCTTCCTCCAGGGTTTCATGGCGAACCTGGCGCGGCCCGAGGTGGACGTGCTCGACGGGCTGACCACCGCGATCACGGTCGACCAGCAGCGGATGGGGTCCGACCCGCGCTCCACCGTCGGCACCGCCACCGACGCCAACGCGATGCTGCGCATCCTCTTCAGCCGACTGGGCGAGCCGCACATCGGTCCACCCGGAGCGTTCTCCTTCAACGTCGCCTCGGTCTCGGCGAGCGGCGGGTTCACGGTCGACCGGGGTGCCGACAAGACCAAGACCGAGAAGGTCAGCTTCAGCCGCACCGGCGGCATGTGCACGCACTGCGAGGGCCGGGGCAAGGTCTCCGACATTGACCTCGCCCAGTTGTTCGACGACTCCAAGTCGCTCTCCGAGGACCCGTTCACCATTCCCACCTACACCGGCGACGGCTGGGTGGTGCGGGTCATCGCCGAGTCGGGCTTCTTCGACAAGGAGAAGCCGATCCGCGAGTACACCAAGAAGGAGCGGCACGACTTCCTGTACCGCGAGCCGACCAAGGTGAAGATCAACGGCGTCAACCTCACCTACGAGGGGCTGATCCCGAAGCTGCAGAAGAGCTTCCTCGCCAAGGACCGCGAGTCGATGCAGCCGCACATCCGCGCCTTCGTGGACCGGGCGGTCACCTTCACCGAGTGCCCCGACTGCGACGGAACCCGGCTCAGCGAGCTGGCGCGCTCCTCGCGGATCGGCAAGGTCAACATCGCCGACGCCTGTGCGATGGAGATCCGTGACCTGGCGGAATGGGCGCGCGGGATCGAGGACGCGTCGGTGGCGCCGCTGCTCGCGAAGCTCCACTACACCCTCGACTCGTTCGTGGAGATCGGCCTCGGCTATCTCTCCCTGGACCGGGCCTCGGGCACGCTCTCCGGTGGCGAGGCGCAGCGGACCAAGATGATCCGCCACCTCGGCTCCTCGCTCACCGATGTCACGTACGTCTTCGACGAGCCGACGATCGGGCTGCACCCGCACGACATCGAACGGATGAACAACCTGCTGCTGCGGCTGCGCGACAAGGGCAACACCGTGCTCGTCGTGGAGCACAAGCCGGAGACGATCGCGATCGCCGACCACGTCGTGGACCTCGGCCCCGGCGCCGGCACGGCGGGCGGCACCGTCTGTTTCGAGGGGACGCTGGAGGGGCTGCGGGCGAGCGACACCGTCACCGGCCGCCATCTCGGGGACCGGGCCGCCCTGAAGGAGTCGGTGCGCAGGCCCACCGGTGCGCTGGAGATCCGGGGGGCGAACGCGAACAACCTCCGGGACGTGGACGTGGACATCCCGCTCGGCGTGCTCACCGTCGTCACCGGGGTGGCCGGCTCCGGCAAGAGCTCGCTCGTGCACGGGGCGATGGCCCGGCAGGCGGGGGCCGAGGGCGTGGTGGCGATCGACCAGACGGCGATCCGCGGGTCCCGGCGCAGCAATCCGGCGACGTACACCGGGCTGGCGGACCCGATCCGCAAGGCGTTCGCCAAGGCCAACGGGGTGAAGCCGGCGCTGTTCAGCGCCAACTCCGAGGGGGCCTGTCCCACCTGCAACGGGGCCGGCGTCATCTACACCGATCTGGCGATCATGCAGAGCGTCGCCACCCCGTGCGAGGAGTGCGAGGGGAAGCGGTTCGAGGCGTCGGTGCTGGAGTACCGCTTCGGCGGGCGGGACATCAGCGAGGTGCTGGCGATGTCGGTGGCCGAGGCGGAGGAGTTCTTCGGCGCCGGTGAGGCGCGCACCCCGGCGGCCCACCGGATCATCGAGCGGATGGCGGACGTGGGTCTCGGCTACCTCACCCTCGGCCAGCCGCTCACCACGCTCTCCGGCGGCGAACGGCAACGGCTGAAGCTGGCCACGCACATGGGTGACAAGGGCGGGGTCTACGTTCTCGACGAGCCGACCACGGGTCTCCACCTCGCCGACGTGGAGCAGCTGCTGGGGCTGCTCGACCGGCTCGTCGACGCGGGCAAGTCGGTGATCGTCATCGAGCACCACCAGGCGGTCATGGCCCACGCCGACTGGATCGTGGACCTCGGCCCCGGCGCCGGCCACGACGGCGGCCGCGTCGTCTTCGAGGGCACTCCGGCCGACCTCGTCGCGGCCCGCTCGACCGTCACCGGCGAACACCTGGCGGCGTACGTGGGGGCGTGACCGCCCGCGGAGGACGGCCACCAAGCAGCCCGGGGCCGACCACACCGCGCAGGGCCCCGGCGGGGTCCGGCACCCCGTACGCCTCGTGCCCCGCGTGTCGCCACGCTCGCCGGCGCGGGGCCACCGGGCACCGGGCACCGGGCACCGGGCACCGGGCCCCACCCCACCTCCGCCTGCCCTCACCCCCAGCCGCTTCCCCGCATTCGCCATCCCCTTCGTCCCGCTTCACCCCGAACCGTGAAATTCTGTCGCCATGACACCGATCACCGAGGTGGAGGGCCGCCGGATCGTCCTCTCCCATCTGGAGAAGGTCCTCCACCCGGCGACGGGTTTCACCAAGGGTGAGCTGCTGCACTACTACGCCACGACCGCGGACGCCCTGCTGCCGCATCTGCGCGACCGCCCGGTCTCCTTCCTCCGTTACCCGGACGGTCCGGGCGGACAGGTCTTCTTCACCAAGAACGTGCCGCCGGGCACTCCGGACTGGGTCACCACCGCCGAGGTGCGGCGGATGGAGGGACCGGCCCGGATGGTGCTGGTGCAGGACCTGGCGAGCCTGATGTGGGCCTCGAACCAGGTCGCCGAGTTCCACACCCCGCAGTGGACCGTCGGCTCCGGCGAGGAGGCCGACCGGCTCGTCCTCGACCTGGACCCGGGGGAACCCGCGACGATCGTCGAGTGCTGCGAGGTCGCCCGCTGGCTGCGGGAGCGGCTCGCGGAGGACGGGATCGAGGCGTACGCGAAGACGTCCGGGTCGAAGGGGCTGCATCTGCTGGCGGCGGTGCGCGGGGCGACCTCGGAGCGGGTGTCGGAGTACGCCAGGGAACTCGCCGTCGAGGCCGAGAAGGCGCTGCCCCGCCTGGTCGTGCACCGGATGAACCGCAGTCTGCGCCCCGGCAAGGTGTTCGTGGACTGGAGTCAGAACGCCGCCCGCAAGACCACGGCGGCGCCCTACACGCTGCGCGCCCGCCCCGAGCCGACCGTCTCCGCGCCGGTGACGTGGGCCGAGGTGGAGGAGTGCGGCTCCCCCGCGCACCTGGTGTTCCGCGCCCCGGACATCGCCCCCCGCCTCCGGGATCACGGCGATCTGCTGGCGCCGCTCCTCGACGCGGAGGCCGCGCACGCGCTGCCGTGACGGTCCACCGGTCTACACGCGGGTCCAGGTCCGCCGGTCCCGTGCCGTCGCGTGCAGCCCCTCCACGTCCGCGGGCTTCAACTGCCCGCCCGCGCGGGCGAGTCGGGCGAGGTCCGTGTCGCGCAGGACGCGGACCTCGCGCGGGGGCGTGGTGATGTCGAGGCCGGCCGGCTCGGTGACGGCGAGCACGGGACGGACCTCGGCGGTGAGGGCGTAGGAGGCGCGGTCGGCTTCGGCGCGGAGCGCGCGCAGCAACGCGCGGGGTTCGTGCCGGCCGACGGCGACCATCGGGTCGGTGACGACGACGCGTTGCCGGCGCGCGTGCAGGGACCGTACGCAGAACAGTCCCCCGGGACCGATCAGCAGGTGGTGGATGCGGTCGCCGCCGGGCAGCGGCACGGAGTGCAGGGTGTGCCAGCCGGCTCCCTCCAGCCGGTCCAGCGCGTCACCGACCGCCTGCTCGGCGGCCAGGGCGCGGCGGCGCGGGTCGGGGCGCAGCCGGCGCGGGGGCCCGGGGGCGCGGTCGAGGGCGATCAGCAGCGCCTCGCCGGGGCGGTTGGGGGCCAGGTCGTCGTCCGGGTGCAGGCTCAGCCGGGCCAGTTCGGCGGGGGTGGGCACCGGGGGCGGGCCCACGGCCACGGGGCCGGTGACGAAGGGGCCGAGCACGGCCAGCACGTCCTCCCTCAGCTCCTCGCTGAGGAGGTTCACCCGGCCCGCCTCACGGTCGTACCAGGCGACGTTCCTCCCGTCGGTCCGGCACACGTACAGGCGTTCCTGTCCGTGCCGCCAGGTCGGTATGACGCGCAGTCGGTTCATGCACCATCACCCCACGACCATGGGAACAGGCGGGGTGCTCCATCGGCAAGAACCCGGTTACCTTTGGGGTGACGACCTGTCGTCAGGGGCTTGGGGAGGCGCCGTTGCGGACGCGCAGGAAGCAACCGGGTGTGCCCGCTCCGGGCGAACCGTGGAGCGAGATCGTGCCGGGGCTGTGGATGGGCGGGCACGAGTTCGCGGGGCGGACCGGCACCGGGGACATCGAGTTCGCGGTCGTACGCGACGAGTTCGATCTGGTGCTGACCCTGCTGCGGCTGCCGGGGTACGGGCCGGACGACGGCGTCGAGCACCATGTGTGGCCGATCCCGGACGGGCCCTTGGACGGTACGCAGCTGGCGGGTGTGATCCGGCTGGCGCAGGCGGCGTGCGACGCGCTGGAGGACGGCAAGCGGGTGCTCGTACGCTGCTACAGCGGGTACAACCGGTCCGGTCTGGTGGTGGCGCACGCGCTGATCCGCGACGGGCACTCCGCCGAGGAGGCGATCCGGCTGATCCGCACCCGCCGTTCACCGTGGGCGCTGCACAACGAGCTGTTCGTGGAGTACCTGCACACGGGACTGGCGACGGTACGGCTGCTGGAGGAGCTGGCCGAGTAGCGGGCGGCCACGGCCCGGACGCAGGGCGCGGCCCGAACGCGGGGCGCGGCCCGAACGCAGGGCGCGGCCCGAACGCAGGGCGCGGCCCGGACGCAGGGCGCGGCCCGGACGCAGGGCGCGGCCCGGACGCAGGGCGCGGCACTCCCGGCCCGGACGCGGACGCGGTACTTCCGCACGAATAGGGTGTACTGGACCGTATCGACGCCCCCAGGAGTCCCGTGGTGCCCAGCGTGCCCAGCCGTGCCGCGCGTGTGGCCGTCTTCGCGTCGGTCGCCGTGGCCGCCGCCCTGCTGCTGGGGGCCTGTGGTGACTCCGGCGGCCTGGTGAGCGCGGGCGCGACGTCCACCGCGAGCGGGCCGACCCGGCTGTGGCCCGGGGAGCCGCCCGCCTCCTCCCCCGCCTACGACTACGGCGAGGCCGAGACGGAGGTCGTCAAGGGCGTCGAGGTCCCCGGCGGGGACGTCCGCGAGGTGGACCCGGTGGCCGTCGTGCGCGCCGAGATCGCCGCGCATCCCGAGATGTACTCGGGGTCCGACGCGGCCTACGGCGGCACCACCAGGCGCATGGCGGACTGCGAGGGTGACGGGGACCGCGCCGAGTGCCCCGTCCTGCGGGCCTACTACCGGGACCTCACCGGCGACGGCCACGACGACCTGGTGCTCGGCTTCCGGCTGCTGCCCGGCAACCAGACGGCGGTGCGGATGTACACGCTCCGGGCCCACCGGCTGGTGCAGGTGCTGGCGAGCGACGACGCGGTGCTCGCGGTGGAGCTGGCCGGACGTACCGTGATCATCCGTTCCCCCGCGGCGATCGTCGGCTACGAGTACCGCACCCAGTGGAGCTGGGACGAGGAGCAGCAGGCGATGCTGCTCACCCGCGACGAGATCCTGCGCGTGGGCGGACCGGCCCGCCCGTCCCCCACCGGCGCGACGACGGCACCGGCCGCCACTGCCCGCCCCTCGTCGTCCGGCGGCCCGCGATGAGCGCGGAGCGGACCGCGCGGAAACGGTTCGTCCTGCGCCGCTGGGTCTCCTCGCTCACCTGGAAGGCGCTGGCCTTCATCACGGTGATGTGCTGCGGGCTCGCGGCGCTGCTCGGCGCGCTCGTGCATGTGTCCGTCACCGACCGGACCGTCAGCGACGCCCGCTCACGCGCGCTCGCCCGGCTCGACGGGGCGGTGCGGGCGTACGAGGCGGGGAACCGGCTGCCGCCCGACGCCGCCCTCGACGCGCGGGAGCTGCCGGGGCCGTTGCGCGAGCTGGCGGTGAGCGGGCGGCGCGGCACGATGGTCGGGGACGCCGGCGGGCTCCCCGCGATGTGGGCGGCCGCGCCCGCCGACGGCGGCGCCCTGGCCGTGCGGATCGACTACGCGCAGAGCGCGGCCACGATCGAGAACCTCGACCGGGCCATCCTGGGCTCCTCGGCGCTGGCCATCGGGGTCACGCTGGCCGTCGGCGCGCTCGGCGTCACCGGGGTGACCCGGCGCCTGCGCACGACCTCGCAGGTGGCCCGGCGGATCAGCGCGGGCGACCTCGACGCCCGGGTCGGTGACCCCCGTACGGCGGACCCGTCGCGGTACCGGGACGAGGTGGCCGCCGTGGCCGCCGCGCTGGACACCATGGCGTCCACGCTGCAGCGCAAGCTGGTCGGCGAGCAGCGGTTCACCGCGGATGTCGCGCACGAGCTGCGGACGCCGCTGACCGGGCTGCACGCGGCGGCCGAACTGCTGCCGCCGGGGCGGCCGACGGAGCTGGTGCGCGACCGCGTCGCCGCGCTGCGGACGTTGACCGAGGACCTGCTGGAGATCTCGCGGCTGGACGCGGGCGGCGAGCGGCTGGACGTGGACGCGATCCGGCTCGGGGTGCTGGCCGGGCGGGTGGCCGCGCACGCCAGCGGCGACACCGAGGTCCGGGTCGTCGAGGACGCGTGCGTGGAGACGGACCGGCGGCGGCTGGAGCGGGTGCTGGGCAACCTCGTGGCCAACGCGCACAAGCACGGACGGCCTCCGGTGGTGGTGACGGTGGCCGCGACGGCCGAGGAGGCCGTGGTGACCGTGCGGGACCACGGGGACGGGTTTCCCGAGTATCTGGTGGCCGAGGGGCCGCAGCGGTTCCGAACGGAGGGTTCCCGCAAGGGACATGGGCTGGGGCTGACGATCGCGGTGGGGCAGGCGGAGGTGCTCGGGGCGCGGCTGCGGTTCGAGAACGCGGCGGACGGCGGCGCCTCGGCGGTTCTGCGACTGCCGGCCGGCGGGGACTGACCGCGAGGTCCCCGCCGCCCCTCAAGGACGGGGTCCCCGCGCCCATGAAGGACGGGGCCGCACCCCTGCCCCGGCAGGGTGCGCGGAGCCGCTGTGCGCGCCGGCCCTCTGCCCCTCTGCCCCTCTGCCCCTCTGCCCCTCTGCCCCTCTGCCCCGAGAGCGTCGTTTCCCTGATGGCCCATCGCGAAAGGCGCCCCGCCCGAGCTCCTCCTAGCGTGGCGCATAGTCAGATTCGCCCCGTTTTCCTGGAGGAGCATCAGATGTCCCTGCGGATTCTGCTCATGCGGTTCGGTATAGCGGCTGCCGGTGGCGCTCTCGTGGCGTTCGCGGCCACGACTCCCGCCGCCGGTGCCGGACAGGAGGACCCCCGCGAGAGCAAGCAGATCGTCCAGGGCGAGGTCGTCGCCCGTACCGGCCTGATCCTGCGCAGCGCGCCGACGCGTGGCGGCGCGGTCGTCCGGGTCGCCCGCTACGGCGAGATCGTCAAGATCTACTGCCGGACCGACGGTCAGAGCGTCGGCGGCACCCGGCAGTGGTACCTGCTCGTCGACGGCACCTGGGCCTGGGGATCGGCCCACTACATCGACGCGTTCAAGACACCACGCACGTGCGCTTGAGCGACAAGACCCTCAAAGCATCCTCTTTGGGTAAGTTCCGGACATGACCACCAAGGCCGGAACGACCCTGGCGGCGGGTCCCTCGGACCCGTCCCCGCCCGCCGTACGCCCGCTCCGGCGCCGAGGCGTCGAGTTCACCCTCACCGTCGTGGCCGTCCTGCTCTCCGTGTCCGGCTACTGCGCCGTCGGTCTGGCGAAGAACGGCACCGTCCCGCCCGGCGCCGGCGACTACGGCGCCGGGCTCGGCGTGCTCGCGCTGCTGACCCATCTGGTGGTGCGGCTGCGGGCGCCGTACGCCGATCCGCTGCTGCTGCCGATCGCGGTGCTCCTCAACGGCCTGGGCCTGGTGCTGATCCACCGGCTCGATCTGGAGACCCCGGCCGACCAGGCGGCGCCCGCGCAGCTGAACTGGTCGACGCTCGGGATGGCGCTGTTCATCACGGTCGTGGCCCTGCTGCGCGACCACCGCGTGCTGGCGCGGTACGCGTACGTCTCGGTGGTGGCCGCGCTCGCCCTGCTGGCGCTGCCGATCCTCTTCCCGCCGGTCAACGGGGCCCGGATCTGGGTGCGGCTGGCCGGGTTCTCCCTCCAGCCGGGCGAGTTCGCGAAGGTGCTGCTCGCCCTGTTCTTCGCCGGCTATCTCGCGGCGAACCGCAACGCGCTGGCGTACGCCGGGCGCCGGATCTGGCGGTTCAAGCGCCTCCAGCTGCCCACCGGGCGGGTCCTCGGCCCGATCGTCACCATCTGGCTGCTGAGCGTCGGTGTGCTGGTCCTGGAGCGGGACCTCGGCACCTCACTGCTGTTCTTCGGGCTGTTCGTGATCATGCTGTACGTGGCCACGGGCCGCACCGGCTGGATCGCGGTGGGGCTGCTGCTGGCCTGCGTGGGTGCGGTGGCCGTCGGCTGGCTCGAACCGCATGTGCACAGCCGGGTCGAGGACTGGCTGCACCCCTTCGCGTCGATCGAGGCGGGTCAGGGTCCGGGCCAGCTCGCCCAGTCCCTCTTCTCGTTCGCGGCGGGCGGGGTGCTCGGCACCGGCCTCGGCCTCGGCCACTCCGTCCTGATCGGCTTCGCCGCCAAGTCCGACTTCATCCTGGCCACCGCGGGCGAGGAACTGGGGCTGGCCGGCCTCGCCGCGATCTTCCTGCTCTACGCGCTGCTGGTGGAGCGCGGCTTCCGCACCGGCCTCGCCCTGCGCGACCCCTTCGGCCGTCTCCTGGCCAGCGGTCTCGCCTCGATCATCGCGTTGCAGGTCTTCGTGATCGCGGGCGGTGTCACCGGCCTCATCCCCCTCACCGGCATGCCGATGCCCTTCCTCGCCCAGGGCGGCTCCTCCGTCGTCACCAACTGGATCATCGTGGCCCTGCTGATCCGGATGAGCGACTCGGCCGGGCGGCAGGCCGGCGCCGGGCCCGTCCCCGCGGGCCCGAACACCGGCCCGGAGGTCCTCGGCGCATGACCACCTGCATCCGCCGCGCCGCCGCACTCTGCGCCCTGCTGCTGGTCGCGCTCCTCGTCAACGCCACCCGCGTCCAGGTCCTCCAGTCCCGGGCCTACGACGACAGCCCCGCCAACCGCCGCCCGGTGATCGCCCGGTGGAGCCAGCCGCGCGGGAACATCCTGGTCGAGGGGCGCCCGGTCACCGGCTCGAAGGACACGGGCGAGCAGCTCCGCTTCGAACGGACGTACAGGGACGGCCCGTTGTACGCGCCGGTCACGGGCTTCGCCTCGCAGGTGTACGGCACGACCTTCCTGGAGGACGCGGAGGACTCCCTCCTGGACGGGAGCGACCCGCTGCTCTCCTTCCTCCCCCTGTGGAACGACATCACCCGCGACCAGAACGCCGCCGGCGAGGTCGTCACCACCCTGCGGGACGCGGCCCAGCGCGCGGCCTACCTCGGGCTCGGCGCACGCCGGGGCGCGGTCGCCGCGCTCGAACCGGCCACCGGGCGCGTCCTGGCCCTGGTCTCACGCCCCTCGTACGACCCCGGGGTGCTCTCCGGCAACGGCCCCGAGGTGACCGAGGCATGGACCCGGCTGAACGGGGACGCGAGCAGACCGATGCTCAACCGGGCGGTGCGGCAGACCTATCCGCCCGGTTCGACGTTCAAGGTGGTGACGGCCGCCGCCACGCTGGACGCCGGGGTGGTCACGGACGTCGACGCGCCCACCCGCTCCCCCGCCCCGTACACCCTGCCGGGCACCACGACGTCCCTCTCCAACGAGGTCGAGGGCTGCGAGAACGCCTCCCTGCGCTACGCCTTCGAGTGGTCCTGCAACACGGTCTTCGCGAAGCTGGGCGTGGACGTCGGCCTCGGCTCCATGACGGACACGGCCCGTGCCTTCGGCTTCGACGACGCGGGCCTGCGCATCCCGTTCCGGGTCGCGCCCAGCACCTTCGACACCGAGATGGACCGGGCCCAGCTCGCACTCTCCTCCATCGGGCAGTACGACACCCGGGCCACCCCTCTGCAGATGGCACTCGTCACGGCGGCCGTCGCCAACGGGGGTTCGGTGCCGTCGCCGTATCTCGTGGAGCGCACCACCACGGCGGACGGGCGCACGGTCGCCGGCGCGGGCCCGCGCACCCTCCGGCGCGCGATGGATCCGGGCACCGCGCGGCAGTTGCGCGACCTCATGCGGGGCGTCGTCGAGGACGGCACCGGCGCCAACGCCGCCCTGCGCCGGGCCACCGTCGGCGGCAAGACCGGCACCGCCCAGCACGGCATCGGCAACTCCGGCACCCCCTTCGCCTGGTTCATCGGCTGGGCCCAGTCCGACGGCGCGCCCGAACCCGAGGTGGCGGTGGCGGTGGTGGTGGAGGACGCGGAGGCGGTACGGGGGGAGATCAGCGGGGGCGGGGACGCGGCGCCGATCGCGCGGGAGGTGATGCGGGCGGTGCTCGGGGGCTCCGGCTGACGACGACCGACGACGACCGACCGTCGGTTGACGACGGCAGGCGACGGCAGGCGACGGTGAAAACGGGTGGGACGGTGGAAGCCGCCCCGCCTATCGTGCGCCCATGACGACCGCCCCGTACGAACTCGCCCAGGTCAACATCGCCCGCCTCAAGGCCCCTCTGGACTCACCGCTGTTGAAGGACTTCGTGGACGGGCTCGATCCCGTGAACGCGGTCGCCGACTCCTCCGCCGGCTTCGTGTGGCGCCTGCAGAGCGACTCCGGCAACGCCACGGACGTCCCCGTCCTCGGCGACGAGTGGCTGATCGTCAACATGTCGGTGTGGCGGGACGCCGACGCCCTGACCGCCTTCATGTACCAGGGGCAGCACCGGGAGCTGCTGGCCCGCAGGCGGGAGTGGTTCGAGCACGTGGCCGAGGCGATGGCCACCCTGTGGTGGGTGCCGGCCGGTCACCGCCCCACCGTGGCCGAGGCGGAGGAACGGCTCCTCCACCTCCGTGCCCACGGCCCCACGCCGTACGCGTTCACCCTGCGCACGCCGTTCCCGGCCGGACCGGCGGCGCCGCTCCTGCCGGACGCGGCCGTCAGCTGATCCGCTGCCGTCAGCTGATCCGCTGCCGTCAGCTGATCCGCTGCCGGATCTCGGAGCGGACGTCGAGGGTCCGCTCCGCGAAGGCCTCGACGTCCACCTTCGCGGGGTCCTGGCCGACGCTCGCCGCGCCGAGTTCCGCGACGGAGGCGCCGGTGTTGCCGTCTGCCCAGGCGCACATGGGGTACGTGATCTCGCTGCCGGACTGCTTCTGGGTGACCACCTGGCAGCTGACGGTGAGGCCCGAGTCGCCGGGGGTGAAGTCCTGGGGCTGCACGGCGACCGTGATCGAGTCGACCTCGGCCGCACCCTTCAGCATGTTGTCGCGGGCGGCGTCGGTGTTCTTGAACCGGCCGTACATGCCCGAGACGATCAGGGCGCCCTGGGACCCGTCCGCCGCGGTGTACTGCCCGACGGCGGCCTTGACGTCCCGGGCGTCCCAGGCACCCTCCGCCTCGTCGGCCACCTGCTTCCCCGAGGAGTCGGACAGGTCCCGGGCGAGCTTGTACTCGTCGTCCAGCACGGTCTTGGGCAGCGCCAGCTTGTACTCGGCCTCGGGGAACCCGCTCGTGCTCTGCGTACCGACGACCCACAACCCCACCGCGACGACCACCATGAGCGCCACGACCCCGCCGACGATCCCGAGGACCAGACCCACCCGGCTCTTCGGCGGCGGCGGGGGCTGCCATCCCTGGGGCTGCGGCTGACCGGGCTGCTGCTGTGGCGGATACGGCTGGCCGTACGGCTGCTGACCGTACGGCTGCGGCTGCTGCTGCGGCGGGTACGCCTGGCCGTACGGGCCGGGGTGCTGGGGCTGATGGCCGTACGGCTGGGGCTGCTGCTGGGGGTGCGGTGGAGGCATGGACACGCCAGCACGCTACTGCACCTGCCGTCCCGGCGGGGAACCGGCCGTTCGGTCCGTCGGCCGTCGACAAGTGGCGCGCAAAGGATTGACGGCCTTGCTGACAAGTAGTCTCATAAGCGATGACCGCCGGTAACGGCACGGACTTCCCTGCGAGGAGCTGCGACAGCCATGACCACGGTGCCCTCGGTGAACACGACGAACCCGGTGTCGGAGGCGGAGGTGCTGCGCGACGCGCTCGGGCTCCTCAAGGACCGGGAACAGGTGGCCGAGCGGCTGCTGGTGTCCTCCGCGAAGCACTCCTTCGACCCGGACAAGGAGCTGGACTGGGACGCCCCCTTCGAGGAGGGGAAGTGGTTCTGGCCGCCGGAGCTGGTGTCCCTGTACGACACGCCGATGTGGCGGCGGATGTCCGAGGAGCAGCGGATCGCGCTGTCCCAGCACGAGGCGGCGGCGCTGGCCTCCCTCGGCATCTGGTTCGAGATCATCCTCATGCAGCTGCTCGTCCGGCACATCTACGACAAGGCGGCGACCAGCGCGCATGTGCGGTACGCGCTGACGGAGATCGAGGACGAGTGCCGGCACTCGAAGATGTTCGCCCGGCTGATCAGCAAGGGGGGCACCCCGTACTACCCGGTAAGCCGGCTGCACCACAATCTGGGGCGCCTGTTCAAGACGATCTCGACGACCCCCGGGTCCTTCACCTCCACGCTCCTCGGTGAGGAGATCCTCGACTGGATGCAGCGGCTGACCTTCCCGGACGAGCGTGTCCAGCCGCTCGTCCGGGGCGTCACCCGGATCCATGTCGTCGAGGAGGCCCGGCACGTGCGCTACGCCCGCGAAGAGCTGCGGCGCCAGATGGTGACCGCTCCGCGGCTGTCCCGGAGCTTCACGCGGGTCACCTCCGGGGAGTTCGCCCGCGTCTTCGCGGTGGCGTTCATCAACCCCGAGGTCTACACGAACGTCGGCCTCGACCGGCGGGTGGCGCTCGCGCAGGTGCGGGCGAGTGCGCATCGGCGGGACATCATGCAGACCGGGGCGAGGAAGCTGACCGACTTCCTGGACGACATCGGGGTGCTCCAGGGGGTGGGGCGGCGGATGTGGCGCTCGTCGGGGCTGCTGGCGTGACCGTTTCCGGACGGGCGCGGTGGGGGGTGGGTGGTGCCGGGTGCGTGGGCGGGTGCGGGTCCGGTGGGGGTTGCTCGCGCAGTTCCCCGCGCCCCTGAAAGCCCAGGCCCTGCGGGCCTGAGAGCCACCGGCGCTGCGGGCCTGAAGTGCAGTGGGCGCAGCCCCTGCTTTTCAGGGGCGCGGGGAACTGCGCGAGAAGCCCCACCGGAGCGGCAGCGAACACGCACCCAGACCCCCCACCCCCTGACGCGAACCGCACGGCCCACCCCGCACCCCCGACTACCCTGCGAGGTATGACGTCCGAGGCCCCCACCCGCGCGTACCGTCGGCTCAGCGTGGAAGAGCGGCGCAGCCAGCTGCTGGACGCCGCACTGGAGCTGTTCGCGCACCACGCCCCGGAGGACGTCTCCCTCGACGACGTGGCGGAGGCGGCCGGTGTCTCCCGCCCCCTCGTCTACCGCTACTTCCCCGGCGGCAAGCAGCAGCTCTACGAGGCGGCCCTGCGGTCGGCGGCCGAGGAGCTGGAGCACTGCTTCGACGAGCCCGCCGAGGGCCCCCTCACCAGCCGTCTGACCCGCGCCCTCGACCGCTATCTGGCCTTCGTGGACGAGCACGCCACCGGGTTCAGCGCCCTCCTCCAGGGCGGCAGCGTCGTGGAGACCTCCCGGGCCACGGCCATCGTGGACGGGGTCCGGCGCGCCGCCGCCGAGCACATCCTGCGGCACCTGGAGGTGGCCGAGCCGGGCCTGCGGCTGCGGATGACCGTCCGGATGTGGATCACGTCCGTGGAGGCCGCCTCCCTCATCTGGCTCGACGAGGGCAAGCAGCCGGACGTCGGTGAACTGCGCGACTGGCTCGTGGAGCAGTTCGTCGCCTGCCTCACCGCGACCGCCGGCCGTGACCCCCAGACCGCCGCCGCCGTCCGGCGGGCCCTGTCCGTCGAGACCTCCGCGGGCGCGGTCGGCGCGCTGGCCCGCCGTGTCCTGCCCGTCGTCGGCGACGCGGGCCACCTGCTGTGACACTGGTCCGGTGAAGAGCCAAGACACCCCCTTCGTGGGCGGCCCCCTGGACGGGCGCGTCCTGCCCGTGCTGCTCGGCATCACCGGGCACCCCCCGAAGACGTACCGGGTCCCGGTCCCGGACGCGGCGGGCGGCCCCCCGGCCGTGCTGGTCTACCGCCGGGTCGACGCCGGCCGGGGCGGCTTCATGCACCAGCTGTGGAAGTACGAGTACGCCCCCGGCGCCGACCCGAGCCGCCGCCTCCGGTGGCCGTGGTCGAGGCCGGGCTCCCCGGCGCGGCCGTCCGCCACGCCGCCCGCACGTCCGCGCCCCACCGACGAGTGACACCCGGGCGGCGAACGGTCCACCCGGCGCGCGCCCTCCCCCGGCTCCTCCCATCCTGCCGGTGCGAGGTGGACGGTCCACCCGCGCACGGGAGGTGACGACATGTCAGCAAGGCTGCTGCGCCTGGTCGGTACGGCGACGGTGACGGTGTTCACGGCCGGCGCCCTCCTCGCCGCCGTCCCCGCTCCGGTCGCGGCGGCGCCGGAACCGCCCGGCGAGCGCCCGGTCGCCGATCTCCTCACCGATCTGCGGCGCCTGTACCGCGAGACGGAGAGGGCCGCCGAGGCGTACACCGCGACCGACCGCGAGCTGACGAGGCAGCGGGCCGTGGTGGCGGGCCTCGACCGGCGGCTCGCGAGGGCCCGCCTGGCCCTGCACGACAGCCGGGGCGCGGCCGGCCGGCTGGCCCGGCAGCAGTACCAGAACAGCAGCACCGCGCTCTCCCCGTACGTACGGCTGCTGATGACCGGCGACCCGCAGCGGGCCCTGGAGCAGGAGCATGTGATCGGGCAGGTGGCCCGGGAGCGCGCCGGGACCGTCGAGCGGCTGACCCGCGGCGAACAGGACACCGCCGCCCTCGCCCGCAGGGCGCGCGTGGCCCTCGACCGTCAGCTCACCCTCGCCGAGCGGCGCAGCAGGGAACACGGCACCGCATCCGACCGCCTGGACGAGATCGAGGAACTCCTCGCCTCCCTCACCCCGGCCCAGCTGGCCGCTCTCGGGAAGTCGGAGCGGACGGCCGGCGCCGACGCGCCGAAGCTCCCGTCCCTCTAGGACTGGCGCGCGGGGAATCCGCTACCCGCCGGAGACCTCGGAGAGATACGCCCGGGTCTTCTCCGCCTCGTAGAAGTACCCCTCGAAATCCGCCGGATCGTCGAACCCATTGGCGAAACGATCCGCCACCACCGGCAGCCCCTCGGCCGCGCCCACCAGCTCCAGCACGTGCCCGGCCGGCGGCGCCAGCATGGTGTTGGTCCACTTGGTGGCCGGCCCCGCGACCTGCCAGAAGCGCTCGAACGTCCGCCGCATCCACGTCTCGTCGAACTCCCGGTCCCCGTGGTCGAGGATCGCGGCGAGATACACGGCCGCGCACTTGGTCGCCGAGTTGGCGCCCTGGCCGGTCAGCGGGTCGTTGGCCACGACGACGTCCCCGGCGCCCAGCACCGGGACGCCGCCGGGCAGCCGTGCGACCGGATTCCGGACGACGGGGGTGTAGCGGCCGGTCAGCGCCGCTCCCGCGTCGGTCACCTCGGCCCCGGTGGCCCGCGCGTACTCCCAGGGGACGTACCGCTTCATGAGGTCGAGGGTCAGGGCTAGCTGCTCCTCGGCGCCGCGGACGCCGTCGAAGACGTCGAGCGGACCGCCGGGCCGGCCCAGCCAGAACAGGGCGTCGGCCCGGCCGGAGGTGGTGAGGACCGGCTGGACGACGAGTTCGCCGAGGCCGGGCACCAGGTTGCAGCGGGCCGCGTCGAACTCCGGGTGCTCGGGGCGGGGGCGCAGGCCGTGCACGTACACGGCGGCGAGCGAGCGCTGCGGCTCGGTGTGGGGCGAGCGGGCGGCGTCGCGGGCGAACATCCGCACCAGCTCGCCCTTGCCTGCGGTGACGAGCACGAGGTCGTAGACGCGGGAGAACCAGTCGAGGTCGGAGAGCGCGGCGCCGTGGACGACCAGCTGACCGCCGCGCCGGGCGAAGGTCTCCAGCCAGCCGGCCATCTTGACCCGCTGGTCGACGGCCTGCGCGTACCCGCGCAGCCGGCCGACCCAGTCGACGGCGCGCTCACCGTCCGGCCCGGCGACGGAGACGCCGATGCCCTCGATCCTCGGGGCCTGGGCCTCCCAGAAGTTCAGGCCGAGGTCGCGCTCGTGGCGCAGTGCCGAGTCGAACATGCACTGGGTGGACATGATCCGGCCAGCGCGTATCTCGTCGGGGGTCCGGTTGGACATCAGGGTGACCTCATACCCGTGCGACTGGAGGCCGAGGGCCAGGTGCAGCCCGGACTGGCCGGCTCCGACGACGAGAATCTTCCGCATCCGGACAGGTCTCCTGGTTCGTCCGTGGCGTCCCGTGTGCCTCCCCCGCGGGAGGGACTACTCGGGGCTGAGGGATATCGCGTGCCCGCACAGCGCCAGCAGGGTCTCCATCGCGGAGGCCCGCTTGCGTGCGTCCATGATCATGACAGGTACGTGCGCGGGCACGGTCAACGCGTCCCGGACGTCCTCGGGTTCGTACCGCACACTGCCGTCGAAGACGTTGACCGCGACGACGTAGGGCAGTCCGCTGCTCTCGAAGTAGTCGAGCGCGGGAAAGCAGTCGTCGAGGCGGCGGGTGTCGGCGAGGACGACGGCGCCGATCGCGCCGCGCACCATGTCGTCCCACATGAACCAGAACCGCTCCTGGCCGGGCGTGCCGAACAGGTAGAGGACGAGGTCGTCGTCGAGGGTGATGCGGCCGTAGTCCATGGCCACGGTGGTGGTGAGCTTGTCCGGTGTCGCGGAGAGGTCGTCCGTGCCGGCGCTGGCCTCGGTCATCAGCGCCTCGGTGCGCAGCGGGGTGATCTCGGAGACCGCGCCGACGAAGGTGGTCTTCCCGACGCCGAAGCCGCCCGCCACCACGATCTTCGTGGCGATGGGGGCCCGGCTGAGGTCGGACTGCCAGGGTTTCAGCTCTTCCTCGGTCTCCGGCCCGGCTTCGCTCGCCGCGGTGTCGGCGAGCCGGTCGAGACCGCGGGACGCGGCGCGGGCGTAGCCCCCGGGCGGGGGCGTGTCGACGTCGACGCCGGGTGCGCCGAGCCCGGCGCGCACGGCGTCGGCGTCGACACGGAAGGCGTCGGCGTCGACCTCGACGCGGGGGGCGTCGTCGTCGGCGCCCGGGGTGACGCCGGCCGGGGCGTCGGGGGTGACGCCGGCCGAGGCGGCGTCAGAGACGGCGGAGTCCACTCAGCACCCTTTCCAGCAGAGCGCGGTCCGGCTGTCCCGGGCCGTGACCTGTTCCGTACACACGGATCTTTCCCTGGTCCGCGAGATCGCTGAGGAGGACGCGGACCACACCGAGCGGCATCTTCAGCAGCGCGGAGATCTCCGCCACCGTCCGCATACGGCGGCAGAGTTCGACGATGGCCCGCATCTCGGGCATCACCTTGGCCTGGGGTGAACCCGCCCCGCCGCCCGGCAGAGGGGCGGCTCCACCGGCCGGGGCTTCGAGGACGGCGACGAACGTCTCCACGAGCAGGACGTGCCCGAAGCGGGTACGGCCGCCGGTGAGCGAGTAGGGGCGCACGCGGGCGGGTTTGCGGTCGCCGCCCCGCACGGGGAGCTTCACGGACTGCTTCCTCGCGCCCTTCGGCGGGCCCGGCCGCTTGGGCTTGCCGGGTTCGTGGGCGCGGGTCCTGTTCCCTCTGTGGCCCGGCCCGTGCGCCGGTCCCTGGCTCTGGCCGCCGGTCATCGCGGACTCCCGGCCCCCTCGGCCTCCAGGGACTTGCGGAGTTCGCTGCGGAGTTCCGGGGTGAGGACGTGGCCGGCGCGGCCCACGAAGAGCGCCATGTGGTACGCCACCACGCTCATGTCGCAGTCGGGGGCGCCGTGCACGCCGAGCAGCGAGCCGTCGCTGATCGACATCACGAAGAGGCTGCCGGCGTCCATCGCGACCATCGTCTGTTTGACCCCGCCGGAATCCATCAGCTTGGCGGCGCCGATGGTGAGGCTGCCGATGCCGGAGACGATGGTGGCCAGGTCGGCGGCGGAGCCGCGGGGGCCCTGCGTCCGCTCCTGCGGCGCCTGGCGGGCCTCGGCGATTCTGCCGGGGTCGGAGGAGAGCAGCAGCAGGCCGTCGGAGGAGACCACCGCGACCGACAGCAGTCCCGGCACCTCCTCGACGAGGTTGGTCAGGAGCCAGTGCAGGTTGCGGGCTTCACTGCTCAGTCCGAAGGTCATGGGCGCGGTCAACTGCTTTCCTCCTCGGAAGTGCCCCCCGTGGTGTCAACTGCCTCTGTCCGGTACTCGACGGCCGCGGGCATCCGCGTCTCGCCCGACTGTTCGGCGATCTCCGCCTCGACGTCGCGGCGCCCCTCCTTGGCACCCTGGTGGAACCCGCCGAGCCGGCGGCGCAGCTCGTCGGCGTTCACACCCCCGGCGCGAGGCGCGGGTGCCGTGGGCGTGGGCGCGGTGATCCTGGGTGTGCGCTTGGGCAGACCCTTGTCGGTGAGGCGCGGGGTCTCCTCGTTCCCCGGCCCCGCCGTCCCGGCCCGTGACACCTCCGTCGCGCGCGCCGCGTTCCCTTCGTCGGCGGCCCGCTCGTGGGTGTCGGGTTCGATCGTGTACGGATCGTCGGCGTCGGTGCCGTCGGCGGCGATGTGGTCGTCGCTCTCCTCGTCGGTGCCCTTCCCCGGGGCCACCGGAGCGAAGAGCTCCATCGTCGTCTCGGACACGGACTCGGCCCCGGTCAGGGGGCCGGCCCCGGGTTCGTCGTCTTCCGGTACGACGTTCCCGGTGGTCTCGGCGGCTTCGGCGGCCGTCCCCACGGCCTCCCTCGCCAGCAGCGCCCGCTCGGCCGCCTCGATCAGCGGGTCGCCGTCGCCCTCGGGCTGGCGTACGGCGACGGAACGGCCGGGCAGGACGTTCGCGTTGACCTCCGCCTCGGCACCCGGCAGGGAGAGCGAGGGCGTGAGCGAGGCCGGGGTTCCCGCGGGCACGGCGGGCGTGGGGGCCAGCAGTGCCTTGGGCAGGACGACGAGCGCGAGGGTGCCGCCCGAGCCGTGCGGCTGGAGCCGCACGGGGGTGCCGAGCCGGTGGGCGAGGCGGGCGACGACGTACAGGCCCAGTCCGAGGCCCTGGCCGTCCTCCTGCTCGTAGGGCGCCTCGGGGTCGAAGTCGCCGAGGCGGGAGTTGAGCCGGGCGAGCCGGTCGGGGGCGACACCGATGCCGCCGTCCTGGACGGAGAGCGTGACCTCGCCGTCCCCCGTGGTCCGGCCCGAGACCTCGACGGTCATCTCCGGCGGCGAGAACGACGTGCCGTTCTCCAGGAGTTCGGCGAGGAGGTGGCTGAGGTCGTCGGCGGCGAACCCGGCGACGTGCGCGCCCGGCGGCAGCGCGCCGATGCGGACGCGGTCGTAGCGCTCGATCTCGCTGACCGCGGCGCGGACGACGTCGACGAGCGGGACGGCTCCGGCGTGGTGCTGGACGTGCTCGTGACCGGCGAGGACGAGGAGGTTCTCGCTGTGGCGGCGCATGACGGTCGCGAAGTGGTCGAGCTTGAAGAGCGTGGCGAGCCGGTCGGGGTCCTGTTCGCGCTCCTCCAGCGACTCGATGACGCCGAGCTGCCGTTCGACGAGGCCGAGGGAGCGCAGCGCGAGGTTGACGAAGGTCGCGTGGACGCTGTGCCGGACCTTCGTCAGGTGCGCGGTGGCGTCGGCGAGTTCGGCGCGCAGCCGGTCACGGTCGTCGGCCATCGTCTGGCGCTGGCCGATGAGGTGCTTGCGGTCGCCCTCCAGGGGCGCGAGCCGCTCGTGCAGGGCGAGGGCGTGCGCGTGGAGCGCGTTGACGGAGCGCACGACCTGGGCGAACTCGTCGTTGCGGCCCGTGAACTTGACCGGTTCCTCGTTCGCCGGGTCTCCGGCGACCCGGGCGGAGCCGATGCGCAGCACCGCGAGGGGGCGGGTGAGGGAACGGGCCATCCCGGTGGCGACCCCGACGGCGAGGAGCATCAGGGCGCCGAGCACGGCGACCCGGATCTCCAGGGCGGTGACGTCCTCGTCGCGCAGTCGGGCGAGGTCCTTGGTGCGCCGGTCGTACAGGGAGGACTCGGCACCGCGCATCAGGTCCACGCGGGCGGAGAGCGCCGCGTCGACCTTCTTGGCGCCGGCGCCCGCCTCGCGGGAGGAGAGCGTGGGCTGGTCGGTGAGGTCGGCCAGGTACGTGTCGGCGGCGGCGGCCTCGGGGCCGGTGACCGTGGCGTCGTACGAGGAGCGGCCGGCGGCGGGCGCGGTCTCGCGGAAGTGGGCGAGGGCCGCGTCGGAGCGGACGCGGGCCTGCTGGGCGGCGGCGGTGAGGGCGTCGCGCTGCTTCTCGTCGGCTGCGGAGACACCGGTCCTGGTGGTGGGCAGCCCGGTGGTGGGGTCGATGACCGTCTCGGTGGTCGTCGGGACGCTGAGCGCGGCGACGAGCAGTCCGCGGGCGGCGGCGGCCTGCTGGACGGCGGTGTCGAGTTCGGCGAGCGCGTGGGCGCCGCCGCCGGCGCGGGGCGGCAGCCGCTCGGCCAGTTCCTCGGCGAGGGCGTGGAGTTCGTTGACGACGGCGGTGTACGCCGTGTGCGCTTCGAGCGCGCTGCTCCTGCCGGTGAGCGCGGCCTGCCGTACGGCGGCGATGGACTCGGCCTTCTTGACCGTCTCCCGCAGCTCGGCGGAGCCGCCGGTGTCGGCGCGGAGTTCGGCGACCTGGTTGTCGACGCGGTCGCCGCGCTGCTTGCTGGGCTCGGCCGACGCGGGCCGTCCGGCGGCGATGTACGCGGTGACCTCGTCGCGTTCGTCGGCCAGCGCGTGCGCGAGGGTGAGCGTCTCCTGGGTCTGCCCGGCGAGGGTGACCAGGCTCTGGGTGTCGTGCAGTTGCTCCGAGGCGGCGAGGACGGAGGGCGCCCCGGCGCCCGCTATGGCGGCGGCCACGACGGCCACGGCGACGATGAGCCGGTTGCGTACGTGAGCCTTCCGCCCGGTGCCGACGGCCGGGGCCTGCGCCGTCCCCTGCTGGTTCGGGGAGGCCGCGGAGGCCTTCGAGGCTGCCTGCTTGTCTGCGCGCCGAGGCCGCGTCTTCTGCACCGGTGCTCGCATTCCTGACTCGTGTACCCATTGGCCCGGGTGACGATCCGTCAACTCGTCAAATACGGCCGTCCCCCCGGTACGGCTCCCGACCCTCCCAGTGCCGGTGGGCAGCGGTCCCGCATCATCCGTCCCGCCACCCGAAGGAGTGAACATCCCCGGGGAGTTGGCGGGCAAGTTCCCCCGGCTCGTGGCGATGTCCCGCACGTCGGGCCGGTTGGACGTCGGCGACGCGCTTTGACAGTATTCGCCGCCGCGCTTCACCGCTCACGATCATTCCATGCCAAACCCGGCGGTCTCCCGGGAGGGTCCGGGGCGTGCGCCGACCGTGGCCGGCCTCCCACGAATCCCGTGACGGGCTCGTGCAGACTGGCCGAATGCGCACCGAACTGGTCTCGGAGCCCGGCGACCCCCTCCGCCCCAACGAGGACTTCGCGTCGGTGGCCCTGCCCGCGGGGGGACAGGGCGGCGCCCTCGTCGTCCTGGACGGCGTGACGCCACCGCCCGACGACTACGGCTGTCGACATTCGGTCGCATGGTTCACTTCCCGCCTCGGCGGCACCCTGACCGAACTGTCCGTTTCGGAGCGGGATTCGCCCTTGTCCGACGTGCTCTCACAGGCCATCTCCCGTACCGCCCGGGCCCATGTCCAAACCTGTGACCTTTCTCACCCACGAACACCACAGGCCACAGTGGCCCTTGCCCGCTGGTCGCCGGCGGCCGTGGAGTACCTGGTGCTGTCGGACTCGGCCCTGCTGCTCGAACGCACGGACGGCACGGTGACGGCAGTCCTGGACGACCGGCTGTCCCTGCTGCCCCCGGCCGCCCGGGCCACGGCCGCGATCGTCGACTCGACCGTGCGCAACCGCGAGGGCGGCTTCTGGACGGCCGCCGCCGATCCGGCGGTGGCGGCCCGGGCGGTGACGGGGACCGTCCCCCGCGCGGAGGTACGGTCGCTCCTCGCCCTGACGGACGGCGCGAGCCGCTGGGTGGAGACGTTCCGCGAGGGCGACTGGACGGCCTGCCTCACCCTGGTCCGCAAGGTGGGGGCGCACGGTCTGGTGCGGCGGGTGCGGGAGCTGGAATCCATCGATGTGGAACGCGAGTTCCTGGGCCGCGCCAAGCGGCACGACGACGCGAGCGTGGTGTACGTGCGGGAGTGACGCGGTGCGGCCGGGAGCGCGGGGTTGCGGGGTTCGTACGGGAGCGAGGTGCTCGTGCGGGAGCGGGGGCCGCCCGCGCCGCTCAGCCCTCCACGCCGCGGTTCAACTGGTGCAGCAGCCGGGCCAGCTGGGCCACCTCGTCCCGGTCCCAGCCCGCGAGCTGCCGTACATAGGCGACCCGGCGGGCGTCCCGGACGGCACGGAACCGGGCCCGGCCCTCCTCCGTGAGGTGGACGAGCCAGGCGCGGCCGTCGGCGGGGTCGGGTTCGCGGGCGATCAGGCCGAGGTGTTCCAGGGCGCGCAGTTGACGGGACATGGTCGCCTTGCCGACGCCGATGTAGGCGGCGAGTTCGGTGGCGCGCAGCCGGCCGGCCTCGTCCAGGCGGGCGAGGAGGCCGTAGGCGGCGGACTCCAGGTCGGGGTGGACGGCACGGGCCATCTCCCCGGACTTGGCACGGGCGCGCCGCAGCAGGACCGTCAACTCCCGCTCCAGCGCCAGGAACGCCTGGTCCATGGCGCCCGCCGGCACACCGGCCCCGACACTGCCGTCGCCGCCGTCACCGTTTCCGCCTTCGTCGTGCACGTGGGTGCTCCTGATTCCGATTCCGGGTACCTGCGAGGGCCGCCTCTGGGCAGCACCGGTCAGTATTTCGCAGGTAGGGAGTGGACACGGTCCAGGTCGCCTGCGGGTCCGGTGGGGGCTGGTCGCCCCACCGGACCCGCACCCGACCACGCACCCCACCCGTCACGCCGCCACCGGCACCTCCACCCCCGCCGGGGCGAGAGCCAGCTCCAGCACCTGCCGGACATCGGTGACGGCGTGGACGTCGAGCTTGTCGAGGACCTCGGCGGGCACGTCGTCGAGGTCGGCCTCGTTGCGCTTCGGGATGATGACGGTGGTGACTCCGGCCCGGTGCGCGGCGAGCAGCTTCTGCTTCACCCCGCCGATGGGCAGCACCCGTCCGGTCAGCGACACCTCCCCCGTCATCGCCACGTCCGTGCGGACCAGCCGCCCGGACAGCAGCGAGGCGAGGGCCGTCGTCATGGTGATGCCGGCGCTCGGGCCGTCCTTGGGGACCGCGCCCGCCGGGAAGTGGATGTGCACGCCCCGGTCCTTGAGGTCGGCGACCGGCAGCTCCAGTTCCGCGCCGTGCGAGCGCAGGAAGGAGAGCGCGATCTGCGCCGACTCCTTCATCACGTCGCCCAGCTGGCCGGTGAGCGTCAGTCCCGCCGCGCCCGTCTCCGGGTCGGCGAGGGACGCCTCGACGTAGAGCACGTCACCGCCCGCTCCGGTGACCGCGAGCCCGGTCGCGACACCCGGCACCGCCGTCCGCCGCTCCGCCGGGTCCTGGGCCGACTCGGGCACGTGGTGCGGACGCCCGATGAGTCCGCGCAGATCCTCGTCGGTGACGGTGAACGGCAGCTCGCGCCGCCCCAGTTCGTGCTGGGCCGCGACCTTGCGCAGCAGCCGCGCCACGGACCGCTCCAGGTTGCGCACGCCCGCCTCGCGCGTGTATTCGCCGGCGAGCCTGCGCAGCGCGCTCTCGTCGAGGACGACCTCGTCGGCGCCGAGCCCGGCCCGGTCCAGCTGACGGGGCAGCAGATGGTCCCGGGCGATGACGACCTTCTCGTCCTCCGTGTACCCGTCCAGCCGGACCAGCTCCATGCGGTCGAGCAGTGCCTCCGGGATCGCCTCCAGGACGTTGGCCGTGGCCAGGAAGACGACGTCGCTCAGGTCGAGCTCGACCTCCAGGTAGTGGTCCCGGAAGGTGTGGTTCTGCGCGGGGTCGAGGACTTCGAGCAGCGCGGCGGCCGGGTCGCCCCGGAAGTCGGAGCCGACCTTGTCGATCTCGTCGAGCAGGACGACGGGGTTCATGGAGCCCGCCTCCTTGATCGCCCGGACGATACGGCCGGGCAGCGCGCCGACGTACGTACGCCGGTGCCCTCGGATCTCCGCCTCGTCCCGTACGCCGCCGAGCGCGACGCGGACGAACTTGCGCCCCATCGCGTGGGCCACGGACTCGCCGAGGCTGGTCTTGCCGACGCCGGGCGGCCCGACGAGCGCGAGCACGGCACCGCCGCGCCGCCCGCCGACGACACCCAGCCCCCGGTCCGCGCGGCGCTTGCGCACCGCGAGGTACTCGGTGATGCGCTCCTTCACGTCCTGCAGCCCGGCGTGCTCGGCGTCGAGCACCCGCTGGGCGCCCCGGATGTCGTACGCGTCCTCGGTCCGCTCGTTCCAGGGGAGTTCGAGCACGGTGTCGAGCCAGGTCCGGATCCAGCCGCCCTCGGGGGACTGGTCGCTGGAGCGCTCCAGCTTGTCGACCTCCTTGAGCGCGGCCTCCCGAACGGTCTCCGGCAGGTCGGCGGCCTCCACGCGGGCGCGGTAGTCGTCGGACTCCTCGCCGTCCTGTTCGCCGTTGAGTTCCCGCAGTTCCTTGCGTACGGCTTCGAGCTGGCGCCGCAGCAGGAACTCGCGCTGCTGCTTCTCGACCCCCTCCTGGACGTCCTTGGCGATGGTCTCGGCGACGTCCTGCTCGGCGAGGTGGTCCCGCAGCTGCTGGGTGGCGAGCTTCAGCCGGGCGACGGGGTCGCCGGTCTCCAGGAGCTGGATCTTCTGCTCGGTGGTGAGGAACGGCGAGTATCCGGAGTTGTCGGCGAGGGCGGACACGTCGTCGATCGCCTGCACCCGGTCCACGACCTGCCAGGCGCCGCGCTTGCGCAGCCAGCTGGTGGCAAGTGCCTTGTACTCCTTGGCGAGTTCGGCGACGTGGCCGGGCAGCGGCTCCGGCACGCTCTCGTCGACGCTCGTCCCCTCGACCCACAGGGCGGCACCGGGCCCGGTGGTCCCGGCGCCGATCCGCACCCGGCGCACCGCGCGGATGAGCGCGCCGGGGTCGCCGTCGGCCAGCCGTCCGACCTGCTCGACGGTCCCGAGCACACCGGTGCCCGCGTAGGCGCCGTCGATCCGCGGCACCAGCAGCACCTTCGGCTTCCCGGGCTCGGCCCGCGCCGCCGCCTGCGCGGCCTCCACCGCGGCCCGTACATCCGTGTCATTGAGGTCCAGCGGCACCACCATTCCCGGCAGCACGACCTCCCCGTCGAGCGGCAACACGGGCAGGGTGAGCGGTGCGGACGTCGAAGCCATGATCTCTCCCTCGGCAGTCAAGTTGAGCTATGCCGACTCAATGCACATGAGCCGAGGAATGTTCCCCGAGGGAGGCGACGTTCGCTGTGGGCGATCAGCGGGCGGGGAAGAAGTGGAACGGCGGGCGGAGTCCGGGTCGGGACCGGAGCACGGAGGGGCCCGGTGGACGGGCGTCCGGGCGGGCCCGCGGCAGGTGGCGTCGGCGCCGGAGCGACGGACTGTCGTGCGGCCGCCCTCGCGACCGTTCGCCCCGCAGGCCCGGCAGCCGTTCGCCCCGCAGGCCCGGCATCCGTTCGCCACGCGGACCCGGCATCCGGGACCCCGGCCGTCCCCGGTCGTCGGGCGGGCGTACCGGCCGGGTCGACGGGGCCGTCGCCGGCCTGGGGCCTTCCCACGAGCCGGAGTCGGCCGACAGCCAGGCACGGGCCGGACTTGACGGATGCCCACGCGCCCCGGGGCGGCAGGCCCTCGTACGGCCCCGGAGCGACGGTGCGTCAGGCGAACCCGGAGCCCAGGGCGTCAGCGCGAACCAGGAGTCATGGGCGTCAGTCCGGGCCCGGGCGACGGCCGGCCCGAAACCCACGTCAGCCCGAGGCCGTGGGACGTCACGCGCCCGGGCCGGTGGCCGTCCCGGCGGTCCGCGCCCGCCTCGTGCCCGTCTCCGCACTGCCCCGGCGGTCCCGGTCCGTCCGTCGCCAGTGGCGTACGAGCGGCCAGGTCGCCACGCCGATCGCCAGGGACAGCAGGTGACCCCAGTTCGTCATCGGGTCCGTGTAGGCGATCAGGTCGTCCAGCAGCATGCCGGCGAACAGCAGCAGGACGGGCCAGCGCAGCCACGGCGCCAGCAGCCCCGCCAACGCGCCCACACACGCCGCCACCCCGAAGCTGATGCCGTAGTCGAGGCGGTGGAGGGAGCTGCCGGGAAGGTGGCCCGCCACGACGGCGAACCCCACCGGGACCTCCGTGGCCAGGGTGGCGAGGACGTGGCCCAGCAGGAAGACCACGGCCGTGCGCCGGCCGCCGATCCGGCGCTCCAGCGCGGTCAGTACGAGCAGGAAGGCGAGGGCGTACGAGGACGCGACCCCGCCCGCGACCCACAGCGCGCTCGCGGGCAGCACGAGCGCCGGGGTCAGGACCAGGTGGGCCACGTCCGTACTGGAACCCTGGTGGAGTGCGTGCACCACGGCGGGATCGGCGTACTCGGCCACGGCCGAGGTGGCCACCAGGACGCACGCGTAGAAGAAGGTGAAGGGCGTGCCGACGGGGGTGGGGAGCAGGCGCCAGGGCCGTGGGAGCCGCGAGCGCGCGCCCGGGGCGATCACGGGTCCCGCGCGGCCCGCGCGCTCCCGTTCCCCGTCCGGCACCCGCGCCGACACCGCGCCCGGCTGCCGCGGAATGCCGTCGAGGACGGGCCCGCCCACCGACGGCCGCACCCCGGCCCCGGCCGCCGCCCGCGCCCCGGTCTCCAGGTTCTCCGCATCCAACGTGAGGCGCTCCTTCCGTTTCACCCCACCCTCGACGCTCCGATACGCCCCTGTCTGTGACCTCCGCCACCCTCGCCCGGATTCACAGGGACTCGACAGCGGCGACGCCCTGCGGCAGCCCCCAAGTGCCCGCTGCCGCCGCCGAAAACCGTCGGCCCCCGCGCGGCCCACGGGTAAGGATGGACGCATGCCCATCACCGACGAACCCGAAGTCATCGACCGGCGCGAGGGCCCCTACGGGGAGGTCGTGCTCCGCAGGCACGGGGAGCTGCTGCAGATCATCGCCAACGGCTGTTTCCTGATGGACACCTCGGACGGCCGCTCGGAGCGGCTGCTGGTCGACGCCGCCCTCGACGCGCTGGACGGCCGCTCCCGGCCGAGTGTGCTGATCGGCGGCCTGGGCGTCGGCTTCTCGCTCGCACACGCGGCCGCGGACCCCCGCTGGGGGACGATCACGGTCGTCGAACGCGAACCCTCCGTGATCGAGTGGCACCGGGCGGGCCCATTGTCCGAGGTGTCCGCGCGGGCGCTGCGGGACGCGCGCACGACCATCGTGGAAGCCGATCTCGTGGCGTACGTCAATGAGACATCCGACACGTTCGACGCGCTCTGTCTGGACATCGACAACGGGCCCGACTGGACCGTCTCGGAGAGCAACGAAAACCTGTATTCACCTGCTGGATTGGCAAGCTGCGCAAGGGTGTTGAGGCCGGGCGGGGTACTGGCCGTGTGGTCGGCGCAGCCTTCTCCGGAATTCGAGGAAACCTTGCGGAATGCCGGGTTCCAGCAGGTGCGTACCGAAGAGATCGAGGTTGCCCGGGGAGTTCCGGACGTGGTGCACCTCGCGGTCCGACCTGGATAGCCGCGGTGCGGTGACTGCCCGTACCCTGCTTGCCTGACGCCGATCATTCAAGCGTCAATCGCAGTCATGCGCAGCCATGCGTAGTCAAGGGATCACCCCACGGATTCCGGAAAGCAACACAGGGGCGGGCGATGGAGCAGACACACACCACCCACAGCGGCACCACGGCGACCCCGGGCGCACAGCGCCGGGTGCTCGTGGTCGAGGACGACCCGACGATCGTCGACGCCATCGCGGCCCGCCTGCGCGCCGAGGGTTTCGTCGTGCAGACCGCGACCGACGGGCCCGCCGCGGTCGACACCGCGGAGGCGTGGCAGCCCGACCTGCTGATCCTCGACATCATGCTGCCCGGCTTCGACGGCCTGGAGGTGTGCAGGCGCGTCCAGGCCCAGCGGCCCGTCCCCGTGCTGATGCTCACCGCCCGGGACGACGAGACGGACATGCTGGTCGGGCTCGGCGTCGGCGCCGACGACTACATGACCAAGCCGTTCTCCATGCGGGAACTGGCCGCCCGCGTGCACGTCCTGCTGCGCCGGGTGGAGCGGGCCGCGCTGGCCGCCACCACGCCGCGCTCGGGCATCCTGCGCCTCGGCGAGCTGGAGATCGACCACGCGCAGCGCCGAGTCCGGGTGCGCAGCGAGGACGTGCACCTCACGCCCACCGAGTTCGACCTCCTCGTGTGTCTCGCGAACACCCCGCGTGCCGTACTCTCGCGCGAACAGTTGCTCGCCGAGGTGTGGGACTGGGCGGACGCGTCCGGGACGCGGACCGTGGACAGCCACATCAAGGCGCTGCGACGGAAGATCGGCGCGGAGCGGATCCGCACGGTGCACGGCGTGGGGTACGCCCTGGAGACCCCGACTCCCTGATCCCGTGCCGGCGCACCGCGTGCGCGGGCATACCCAGGCACACAGGGACAGAGGGCTGGTGGCGTCATGAGCGGAGTCGGTGACCCGGGGTCGCGCAAGGGCGCGGGACCGCTGAGCGGTCTGCGTCCCTTCTCGATCAAGACGAAGCTCGGCGCGCTCGTCGTCATCTCGGTCCTGATCACGACCGGTCTGTCGATGATCGCCGTGCACACCAAGACGGAGCTGCGCTTCATCACGGTGTTCTCGATGATCGCCACACTTCTGATCACGCAGTTCGTCGCGCATTCGCTCACCGCCCCCCTGGACGAGATGAACGCGGTCGCCCGGTCCATCTCCCGCGGCGACTACACCCGCCGGGTCAGCGAGAACCGCCGGGACGAGCTGGGCGACCTCGCCCACACGATCAATCTCATGGCCGACGAGCTGGAGGCGCAGGACCGTCAGCGCAAGGAGCTGGTGGCGAACGTCTCCCACGAGCTGCGCACCCCCATCGCGGGCCTCCGGGCGGTCCTGGAGAACATCGTGGACGGGGTCACCCAGGCCGACCCCGAGACGATGCGGACGGCCCTGAAGCAGACCGAACGCCTGGGGCGGCTGGTGGAGACGCTGCTCGACCTCTCGCGCCTGGACAACGGCGTGGTCCCGCTGCGCCGCCGCCGCTTCGAGGTCTGGCCGTACCTCTCGGGCGTCCTCAAGGAGGCCCAGATGGTCTCCTCGGCCCGCGGGGGGATCACCTCCGGCTCCGGCAACCACACCCGCACGGACGTCCATCTGCACCTGGACGTCCATCCGCCGGAGCTGACCGCGAACGCCGACCCGGAGCGGATCCACCAGGTCGTCGCCAACCTCATCGACAACGCGGTGAAGCACAGCCCGGCGCACGGCCGCGTCACAGTGAAGGCCCGCCGCGGTCCCACCACCGACTCCCTGGACCTCGAAGTCCTCGACGAGGGCCCCGGCATCCCCGAATCCGAGTGGCACCGCGTCTTCGAGCGTTTCAACCGCGGCGCCGTCAGCTCCCCGCACGGCCCCGGCAGCGACGGCGGCACCGGACTGGGTCTCGCCATCGCCCGCTGGGCCGTGGACCTGCACGGCGGCCGTATCGGCGTGGCCGAGTCCCCGAAGGGCTGCCGTATCCGGGTGCTCCTGCCGGGAGGAAACGGATGAGCGGGGCAGGGGTGGCGGAGGGCGAAAAATCCGCTGATACCCACATCACGCATGGCTGAATCCCCTCACCATTGCCGAATATCGCTCATCCTCCCGGTGCTTACATCTCCCCCAAGTTGACGTAAAGTTCGAAGCGGAGCGACAAGATCCACGGCGGTTCCGCGCAGCCGGACACGTGTGATCAGGTGCGTTCAGACCGAGGGCCGCGTGCACATATCCGCAGGCCCCGCCCGACGCATGCCCGGCGTGCACCCTCCAGCCCGATTCCGGACCGGAACCACGCTTGTTTCCCGCCATTTCCACCCCCGAAACACGCTTTCCGATGTGACTTACGCGACGAAGAGCGGACTCGGCCTGACCTTCACGGCCACGGGGGCGTAGCCTTGATTCCCGCTGTCCATCACCTTGTGAAGCGGAAGAGGGCGGTTGCCGCCGTGTCGCCACAGTCCCCCAGTAACTCGAGCATCTCGACCGACGCAGACCAAGCGGGTAAGAACCCCGCTGCGGCCTTCGGTCCGAACGAGTGGCTCGTCGACGAGATCTATCAGCAGTACCTCCAGGACCCGAACTCGGTGGACCGAGCCTGGTGGGACTTCTTCGCCGACTACAAGCCGGGCGCACCTGCCGCCTCGGCTCCGGTGAGCACCGCGGCCGCGGCACCCGCCGCGCCGGCCCAGGCCGCTCCCGCGGCTCCGGCCGCGCCCGCACCGGCGGCCCCGAAGCCCGCCGCCGTTCCGGCACCCGCCGTCGCGAAGCCCGCGGCCGCCGCGCCCGCACCGGCCAAGCCGGCCGCCGCGGCCCCCGCGAAGCAGGCCGCGCCCGCCGAGGGCCCGGAGCTGATCACGCTGCGCGGCCCCGCCGCCGCGGTCGCGAAGAACATGAACGCCTCCCTGGAGCTGCCCACGGCCACGTCCGTGCGCGCGGTCTCGGTGAAGCTGCTGTTCGACAACCGCATCGTCATCAACAACCACCTCAAGCGCGCCCGGGGCGGGAAGATCTCCTTCACGCACCTGATCGGCTACGCGATGGTGCAGGCCATCAAGACGATGCCGTCGATGAACTGGCACTACGCGGAGAAGGACGGGAAGCCCACCCTCGTCAAGCCGCCGCACGTCAACTTCGGCCTCGCCATCGACCTGGTGAAGCCCAACGGCGACCGCCAGCTGGTCGTCGCGGGCATCAAGAAGGCCGAGACGCTGAACTTCTTCGAGTTCTGGCAGGCCTACGAGGACATCGTCCGCCGCGCCCGTGACGGCAAGCTGACGATGGACGACTTCACCGGTGTCACGGTCTCCCTGACCAACCCCGGCGGCCTCGGCACCGTCCACTCGGTCCCGCGTCTGATGCCCGGTCAGTCGGTCATCATGGGCGTCGGATCCATGGACTACCCGGCCGAGTTCCAGGGCACCTCGCAGGACACCCTGAACAAGCTGGGCATCTCGAAGGTCATGACCCTGACCTCGACGTACGACCACCGGGTCATCCAGGGCGCCGCCTCCGGCGAGTTCCTGCGCATCGTCGCCAACTACCTGCTCGGCGAGGGCGGGTTCTACGACGACATCTTCGAGGCCCTGCGCATCCCCTACGAGCCGGTCCGCTGGCTCAAGGACATCGACGCCAGCCACGACGACGACGTCACCAAGGCCGCCCGGGTCTTCGAGCTGATCCACTCCTACCGGGTCCGCGGCCACGTCATGGCCGACACCGACCCGCTGGAGTACCGCCAGCGCAAGCACCCCGACCTGGACATCACCGAGCACGGGCTCACCCTGTGGGACCTGGAGCGCGAGTTCGCGGTCGGCGGCTTCTCGGGCAAGTCCCTGATGAAGCTGCGCGACATCCTCGGCGTGCTGCGCGACTCGTACTGCCGCACCACCGGCGTCGAGTTCATGCACATCCAGGACCCGAAGCAGCGCCGCTGGATCCAGGACCGCATCGAGCGCCCGCACTCCAAGCCGGAGCGCGAGGAGCAGCTGCGCATCCTGCGCCGGCTGAACGCGGCGGAGGCCTTCGAGACCTTCCTGCAGACGAAGTACGTCGGCCAGAAGCGCTTCAGCCTGGAGGGCGGCGAGTCCGTCATCCCGCTGCTGGACGCGGTCATCGACTCGGCGGCGGAGTCCCGTCTCGACGAGGTCGTCATCGGCATGGCCCACCGCGGCCGGCTGAACGTCCTGGCGAACATCGTCGGCAAGTCGTACGCGCAGATCTTCCGCGAGTTCGAGGGCAACCTCGACCCGAAGTCGATGCACGGCTCCGGCGACGTGAAGTACCACCTGGGCGCCGAGGGCACCTTCACGGGCCTCGACGGCGAGCAGATCAAGGTCAGCCTGGTCGCGAACCCCTCGCACCTGGAGGCCGTGGACCCGGTCCTGGAGGGCGTCGCGCGCGCCAAGCAGGACATCATCAACAAGGGCGGCACGGACTTCACCGTCCTGCCGGTGGCCCTGCACGGCGACGCGGCCTTCGCGGGCCAGGGCGTGGTGGCCGAGACCCTGAACATGTCGCAGCTGCGGGGTTACCGCACCGGCGGCACGGTCCACATCGTCATCAACAACCAGGTCGGCTTCACCGCGGCTCCCGAGTCGTCGCGTTCCTCGATGTACGCCACCGACGTGGCCCGCATGATCGAGGCCCCGATCTTCCACGTGAACGGCGACGACCCGGAGGCCGTGGTCCGCGTCGCGCGGCTGGCCTTCGAGTTCCGTCAGGCGTTCAACAAGGACGTGGTGATCGACCTCATCTGCTACCGCCGCCGCGGTCACAACGAGTCGGACAACCCGGCCTTCACCCAGCCGCTGATGTACGACCTGATCGACAAGAAGCGCTCGGTGCGCAAGCTCTACACCGAGTCCCTCATCGGTCGCGGCGACATCACCCTGGAAGAGGCCGAGCAGGCGCTGCAGGACTTCCAGGGCCAGCTGGAGAAGGTCTTCACGGAGGTCCGCGAGGCCATCGCGCAGCCGGCGGCGTCCGCCGCCGCCGACGCCCCGCAGGACGGCTTCCCGGTCTCGGTGAACACCGCGATCACCGCGGAGACCGTCAAGCGCATCGCCGAGTCCCAGGTCAACGTCCCGGACCACATCACCGCCCACCCGCGTCTGCTGCCGCAGCTGCAGCGCCGTGCGGGCATGGTCGAGGACGGCACGATCGACTGGGGCATGGGCGAGACCCTCGCCATCGGCTCCCTGCTGCTGGAGGGCACCCCGGTCCGCCTCGCCGGTCAGGACTCGCAGCGCGGCACCTTCGGCCAGCGTCACGCGGTGATCATCGACCGTGAGACGGGCGAGGAGTTCACGCCGCTGATGTACCTCTCCGAGGACCAGGCGCGGCTGAACGTCTACAACTCCCTGCTCTCCGAGTACGCGGCGATGGGCTTCGAGTACGGCTACTCGCTGGCCCGTCCCGAGTCCCTGGTGCTGTGGGAGGCCCAGTTCGGCGACTTCGTCAACGGCGCCCAGACGGTCGTGGACGAGTTCATCTCGTCGGCGGAGCAGAAGTGGAGCCAGACCTCCGGCGTCACCCTGCTCCTCCCGCACGGCTACGAGGGCCAGGGCCCGGACCACTCGTCCGCCCGCCCGGAGCGGTTCCTCCAGATGTGCGCGCAGAACAACATGACGGTCGCCATGCCGACCTCCCCGTCGAACTACTTCCACCTCCTGCGGTGGCAGGTGCACAACCCGCACCACAAGCCGCTGGTCGTCTTCACCCCGAAGTCGATGCTGCGCCTCAAGGCCGCCGCGTCGAAGGCGGAGGAGTTCACGAGCGGCGAGTTCCGCCCGGTCATCGGCGACAGCTCGGTCGACCCGAACGCGGTCAAGAAGGTCGTCTTCTGCGCCGGCAAGGTCTACTACGACCTGGAGGCCGAGCGTCAGAAGCGCGGCATCACGGACACGGCGATCATCCGCATCGAGCGCCTCTACCCGCTGCCGGGTGCCGAGGTCCAGGCGGAGGTCAACAAGTACCCGAACGCCGAGAAGTACCTCTGGACCCAGGAGGAGCCCGCGAACCAGGGCGCCTGGCCGTTCATCGCCCTCAACCTGATCGACCACCTCGACCTCGCGGTCGGCGCGGACGTCCCCCACGGCGAGCGGCTGCGGCGCATCTCGCGCCCGCACGGCTCGTCGCCGGCGGTGGGTTCGGCGAAGCGGCACCAGGCCGAGCAGGAGCAGCTGGTGCGTGAGGTGTTCGACGCGTAACCGCGCTCGACGAAGGCACGCGGCCGGGCCGCACCCCCTCTCCAGGGGGTGCGGCCCGGCCGTTTTCCCGCACTTATCCTTGACCCATGTACTTCACGGACCGTGGCATCGAGGAACTGGAGAAGCGGCGCGGCGAGGAGGAGGTCACCTTCGAGTGGCTGGCCGAGCAGCTGCGGACGTTCGTCGATCTGAACCCGGACTTCGAGGTTCCGGTGGAGCGGCTGGCCACGTGGCTGGCGCGGCTGGACGACGAGGACGAGGACGAGTAGCCGTCCCCTCGGCGGCGGGGGGAACGATCAGTCGCGCGGGTGGGCCAGGTCGTAGAGCAGGCCCACCGTGCCGTGGGCGAGAAGGAGACCGCCCGCGGTCAGCCAGCCGGGGCTCCGGCGGTGCAGGCCCCAGGCCGTGAGCGGGAGCCCCGCGAGGAGCTGGGCGGCGGCCAGGGCACGGGCCCTGGGGGTGCCGGCCCAGGGGAGCCAGGGGCCGAGGCGGCCCCTTTCGAGGGCGTCCAGCTCCGAACGGACCGCCCCACGCCAACCCGTCCACTCGATGCGCTGGACGCCGGGCTGGACACGGGCGACCTCACGGAGCCGGTCGGCGGGCTCGCCCGGCCCGAGACCGGCGGGGAGCGTCACGCCCGCGCGGGCGAGGACGGCGAGCAGTCCGCGCAGCCGGGAACGGGCGTCGGCCGCCGGGTCACCGCGTGTGAGGTCCTCCAGGGACTGCGCGTCGAGGACCGGGTCCAGGCCCAGGCGGGCGGCGAACGTACGCATCGCCTCGTCCTCGCCGACCGGGGTCCCGTTCGCGAGCCACTCGTAGCCGACGGTGCGGCGGAAGCCCGCGGCGAGGGTGTAGCCGCTGCGGTCCGCGTCCCACCACAGCGCCAGCACGGGCCAGGGGACGCCGACGGCCAGGGCACTCGCCCAGCCGCCGAGGACGCGATCGACGGGTTCGCCGCCCTGCAGCCAGGGCTTTCCCTCCGGCACGAGCGCGGTCCACTCGGATCCGGCCGGGGTCAGCAGCATGCGCTCGCGGAGCAGTTGGGCGACGGGGGCGACGGAGTCGGGATCCGCCCGGCAGAGCAGGAGCGCACCGGGGGCGCGGGGCCCCTGGGAGCGTTCCGTCGACATGCCCTCCACGCTAGGGCGATTTGCCCTGAATTCACCTGCGGGGTCACCAGAACGGGTGTATTGACTTTCCGTGACCGCGATATATCGTGAAGAGCGAGAACACGATAGTGCGCGTGTGCCGGTCGCGTACGCCCTCGGGCTCGTCCCGCCTGCGCCCTCGCCTTCGTCGTCTCATCCTGCCGGGTCTGCCGAGGAGGTCAGCTCCATGTCCGTGTGGTCCGTCGCCGAGCCGCGGAGGCTCACGTTCGACGAACCGGTGACGGCGCTGCGTGTGCGAGTCGTCAACGGAACGGTCAACGTGGTGGGCACCGACGAGAGTTCCGCCCGCCTGGAGGTGTCCGCCGTCGAGGGCCCGCCCCTGACGGTGACGCAGAAGGACGGCACCCTGACCGTCGCCTACGACGACCTGCCCTGGAAGGGCTTCCTGGAATGGCTGGACCGCAAGGGCCGGCGCCGGGACGTCCTGGTGTCGCTCGCCGTACCGGCGGGCACCCGGGTCGAGGTGGGCGTGGTCGGCGCCACGGCGGTCGTGTCCGGACTGGACGGGCGCACGGAGGTGAAGGGCGTCTCGGGCGACACCACCCTGGTCGGCCTGGCGGGTCCGGTGCGCGCCACGACGATCTCCGGAAGCGTGGAGGCGCAGGCCCTCACGGGCGATCTCCGGCTCAGCTCCGTCTCCGGCGACCTGACCGTGATGGAGGGCTCCTGCCCCAGCGTGAAGGCCGAATCCGTGAGCGGCTCCATCATCCTCGACCTCGATCCCGCGGGCGGCCCCACGGACGTCGGCCTCAGCAGCGTCTCCGGCGAGATCGCCATCCGCCTCCCCCACCCGACCGACGCCGAGGTCGAGGCCAACACCGCCGGCGGCACCATCTCCAACGCCTTCGAGGAACTCCACGTCAGCGGCCCCTGGGGCGCCCACAAGGTCACCGGCCGGCTGGGCACGGGCAGCGGCCGTCTCAGGGCCACCACCGTCTCCGGCTCCATAGCCCTCCTCCGCCGGCCTCCCACGGAGGACGAGCCGTGTGGACCGGTGAGCGGGGGCCCGGGCGGCGGATCCGGGGAGGAGCAGAGGGGCGACGGCGCGGGGACGGCTCCGGACGCGACCGCGGACACCTCGGGACCCTCCGCCGAGCCGGGCGGGGCGGCCGACACCGTGACCGACCGCACGACCGACAAGAAGGTGTTCTGACATGCCTCCCGTCTTCGCCCACGGACGCCTGCGGCTGTATCTGCTGAAGCTGCTGGACGAGGCGCCGCGCCACGGCTACGAGGTGATCCGGCTGCTGGAGGAACGCTTCCAGGGCCTGTACGCCCCCTCGGCCGGCACCGTCTACCCGCGGCTGGCCAAGCTGGAGGCCGAGGGACTGGTCACCCACACCACCGAAGGCGGCCGCAAGGTGTACGCGATCACCGACGCGGGCCGCGCCGAACTGGCCGACCGCAGCAGCGAGCTGGCCGATCTGGAGCTGGAGATCCGTGAGTCGGTGGCGGAGCTGGCCGCCGAGATCCGGGCCGACGTACGGGGCGCGGCGGGCGACCTGCGCCGCGAGATGCGGGCGGCCGCGTCCGAGGCCCGCAGGGGAGGCGGGGCGGGTGACGGGAACCAGGGGGCGGCCGGGGAGGCCGGTGACAGCGCGGCCTGGCGTGCCGCCAAGGAGGAGATGCGCCGCGTCAAGCAGGAGTGGAAGGAGCAGGCCCGCCGCGCCAAGGACGAGAGCCGGCGGGCCCGCGAGGAGGCCCAGCGGGCCCGCCGCCAGGCCAAGGAGGCGCAGGAGCATGCCCGCACCCAGGCCCAGGAGGAGCTGCAGCGCATCGCCAAACGGGTCCAGGACCACGTCCAGGAGCACTTCACCCGGGGCGACTGGCCGACGGGCGTACGGGAGGGGCTGACCGAACTGGCCAAGGAGTTCGGCGAGTTCGGGAAGGACTTCGGAAAGGAGTTCGGCAAGGACTTCGGCTTCGGACGCTCGGGTGCGACCGGCGCGGGAGCCGGGGCCGGGGCACCGGACCACTCCGTCACTCCCGAGGAGTTCCCCGCCGACTACGAGCCCGCCTGGGTGCACGAGGCGCCCACGGGTGAACCGGCCCGCGACCTCGACCGTCTCCTGGACCGCTTCCGCGACGACATCCGCGACGCGGCCCGCGACCACGGCGTGACCGAGGACCAGCTCCGTGACGCCCGCCGCCACCTGTCGACGGCGGCGGCCCACATCGGTGCGGTGCTGCGGGTGCCCAAGGAGTGAGCCGGGGAGGCCCTCGCCCCGCCCCGGGCGCCGCTCACCCCGCCTTGGCCTCCCCACTGCCGTAGAGCACCCGCTCCAGTGCCTCGTACGTCACCCCGTGGTCCGCGAGGACCTCGGCCGGGACGCCGGGGCGGGTGGTGAGGGCGAGCAGGAGGTGTTCGTCGCCGATGTGCCGGTCGCGGTGGGCGTGGGCGGCGCGCAGGGAGCGGGTGAGGACGCCCTTGGCCTCGCGGGTGAAGGGGCGGTGGCCGGAGAGGCGCCCCCGGCCGCGCCGGGTGCCCTTCGGGTCCGGCGCCAGCGCCCCCGCCCCGTGGGTCTCCTCCACGCGGGAGACGATCTCGGTGAGGTCGATGCCGAGGCCGGAGAGGGCGTCCGCGTCGGCGCGGGAGAGCCCGCCCCGGCGGCGGGCCTCGGCGAGGTCCCGCTCGACCGATTCCCTGCGGTCGGCCCCGGCGAGTCCCAGCGCGGTCAGAGCGAAGGAGGCACGGGAGGCCTCGCGGTCCAGCAGGGAGAGGAGGAGGTGCTCCTCGGTCACCTCCCCCGCTCGGGTGCGTTCGGCGTGGTCCACCGCTCCCAGGACCACGGCACGGGCGTCTTTCGTGAACCGTTCGAACATCAATGCCTCCCGTACTTCTTGTGCACGGCCTGCCTGCTCACTCCGAGTTCCGCGGCGATCTCCTGCCACGACCAGCCCTGATGGCGCGCGCTGCGCACCTGCACCGACTCCAGTTGCTCCAGCAGCCTGCGCAGCGCGGCGACGGCCCGCAGCCCGACCCGGGGGTCGCGGTCGCCCGCGCGCTCGGCGAGATCCGTTGCTTCGGTCATGTTGTCAACTTACGTTGACACGACCGCATCGTCAACCCTGGTTGACACGACGACGGCCGGTCCGGATGACCGGGCCGGCCGTCGTCCTACCGGGATCGTCAGGGACCGGTCAGCACGATCTTGCCGAACTGGTCGCCCGCCGCGAGGCGTTCGAAGCCCTCGCGGGCGCGGTCCAGGGGCAGCACCTCGTCGATGACGGGGCGGACGCCGGTCGCGGCGCAGAAGGAGAGGAGGTCCTCCAGTTCGTCCTTGGTGCCCATGGTGGAGCCGACGACCTTGAGTTCGAGGAAGAAGATGCGGGTCAGTTCGGCGTGGGAGGGGCGGTCGCCGCTGGTGGCACCCGAGATGACGAGGCTGCCGCCGGGGCGCAGCGACTTCACCGAGTGGGACCAGGTGGCGGCGCCGACGGTCTCGATGACCGCGTCGACGCGCTGGGGCAGGCGGGCCCCCGACTCCAGCGCCTCCACCGCGCCCAGTTCCAGGGCCCGCTTGCGCTTGGCCTCGTCACGGCTGGTGGCGAAGACCCGCAGTCCGGCCGCCTTGCCGAGCACGATCGCGGCGGTCGCGACACCACCGCCGGCGCCCTGCACGAGAACCGAGTCGCCGGGGCGGACGCCCGCGTTGGTGAAGAGCATGCGGTAGGCCGTCAGCCAGGCGGTGGGCAGACAGGCGGCCTCCTCGAAGGAGAGTTCCGTGGGCTTGGGGAGGACGTTCCAGGTGGGGACGGAGACGAGTTCGGCGAAGGTGCCCTGGTAGCGCTCGGTGAGGATCGAGCGGGGCTCCCGGGGGCCGACCCCGTGTCCGCTCTGGCCGATCACCGAGTGCAGGACGACCTCGTTGCCGTCCTCGTCGACACCGGCGGCGTCGCAGCCGAGGATCATCGGCAGCTTGTCCTCCGCGAGGCCGACGCCGCGCAGGGACCAGAGGTCGTGGTGGTTCAGCGAGGCGGCCTTCACCCTCACGGTCGTCCAGCCGGGCCTCGGCTCCGGGGCCGGGCGGTCCCCCAACTCCAGTCCGTCGAGCGGTCGGTCACGGTCGATACGGGCGGCGTAGGCAGCGAACATGCGCCTGACCATAGGGGGACGCCGGGGGCGACGGAACCACGGACCGCTGTGACACGCGTCCCGTCGCCCGGACTTCGGCGCTTCGGACGCGGGCCGTACGGGTTGCGTTGTCGGGCGCGGGTCCGGTGGGGCTTCTCGCGCAGTTCCCCGCGCCCCTAAAGGCGTAGGCCTCTGCGGGCCTGAAAAGCTCGGGGCGCAGCCCCGCTTTTCAGGGGCGCGGGGAACTGCGCGACCAGCCCCCACCGGACGGACGCCTGGGGGTGTAGGGGCGCAGCCCTTCAAGGATGGGGACGGGTAGGGGCGGCGGGGGCGAGAAAACACCCCCACCACCCCAGGGGCTCAGCGCCGAGCCACACCCTCCGCCCGAGCCGCCGCGGCGACCGCCGCGGTCACGGCAGGAGCGACCCGCTCGTCGAACGGCGACGGAATCACATAGTCCGCCGCAAGATCGTCCCCCACGACCGACGCCAGCGCCTCGGCCGCCGCGATCTTCATCCCCTCGGTGATCCGCGACGCCCGCACCTGCAGGGCCCCCGCGAAGATCCCCGGGAAGGCGAGGACGTTGTTGATCTGGTTGGGGTAGTCGGAGCGCCCGGTGGCGACGACCGCCGCGTACTTGTGGGCGACGTCCGGGTGCACCTCGGGGTTGGGGTTGGCCATGGCGAAGACGAACGCGTTCTCCGCCATCGAGGCCACCGCCTCCTCCGGGACCGTACCGCCGGAGACGCCGATGAAGACGTCCGCGCCCGCGAGGGCGTCCTCCAGGGAGCCCGAGAGCCCGGCCCGGTTGGTGAGTTCGGCCAGCTCCCGCTTGACCGGCGTGAGGTCCTCACGGTCCGCGGAGACGATGCCCTTGCGGTCGGCGACCGCGACGTCACCGAGACCGGCTTCCAGCAGCATCTTGGCGATGGCCACACCGGCCGCACCGGCACCCGAGATCACGGCCCGCAGATCGCCCAGCCCGCGCCCGGTCAGCTTCGCCGCGTTCCGCAGCGCCGCCAGCGTCACGACCGCCGTACCGTGCTGGTCGTCGTGGAAGACGGGGATGTCGAGGGCTTCCTGGAGCCGCTTCTCGATCTCGAAGCAGCGGGGCGCGGAGATGTCCTCCAGGTTCACGCCGCCGAACGAGGGCGCCATCCGGACGACGGTCTCGATGATCTCGTCGACGTCCGTGCAGGCGAGCGCGATCGGCACCGCGTCGACGCCGCCGAACTGCTTGAACAGGATCGCCTTGCCCTCCATCACGGGGAGGGATGCCTCGGGGCCGATGTCGCCGAGCCCGAGGACCGCCGTACCGTCCGTGACGACGGCGACGACCGAGGACTTCCAGGTGTAGTCGTTGACCAGGTCGGGCTGCTCGGCGATGGCGGTGCACACCCGCGCGACGCCGGGCGTGTAGGCGAGGGACAGGTCGTCCTTGTCCCTGATCGGCACGGTGGCCTGCACGGCCATCTTGCCGCCGCGGTGCAGGGCGAAGGCGGGGTCGAAGGAGTCGAGGGAATTGAGAGGCTCCCCCCCGCCCTCCTGACCCGTACTGCCGTCGCCGCTGTCGGTGCGAGGATTGACAATCTCCGCTGCCACTGGTGTTACCCCTTAGGTCTTCATGGTTTGAGGGTGTTCCGCTCCCGGTTCGGGAGCGGGCGGGCACCGCGTAAGTCCCAGGTCACCGATACGTACGGCGACTCATGCGGGCTCAGACGCGACGGGCGCGCCGCACACGCGCCCTGGGCCCCGGATGAGGGGTGTAAGGAACCTTCTTACCGGACGGACGGCGCCGACGACGAGTCCACACGTCTTGATACCTCGAAGGTCACAACTCGAAGGTCATTTAAAGACGATCATGGATCGTTCGATTCATCGACCGAAAAAGGGGCAAGTCGGTACACGTCACGACAAGTCCCGTACAGCCATGTGTGCGGGGTTCGCGGTCGACCGCATCCTGAGATGCGCCGAAGATCTTGCGGCCGGAAGGAGGGATTCCCGCACAGCATCCGGTGTGATCACGCGGTCCGCGGCGGTTCGTGGGTCATACGGGGGTCACCCGTTATCCGATTTTGACATGGCCGGTCATCTGATTGCACATGCCCGAATGGCAAGATGCCGTAATCACACGAGGTCGCCACACTCGAAGACGCGTGTTAATCGTCGACCTGTCGGCAACTCCACACCACCCCCGCCGGAGGAACCCACCATGACCGCAAGCACCACCTGTCGTACGACCGGCCTGCGTTCCCGTACAGCCGTCGTCGGAGCGATCGCGGTCGCGGGCGCCCTGCTGCTCACCGGCTGCGGTGACCAGACCAAGAGCAAGGACAGCGGCTCGGAGAGCGCCTCCACCAGCGGGGCCCCGCTGGCCGGCAAGCTGCCCGCGTCCGTCCGGGACAAGGGCGTGATCAACGTCGGCTCGGACATCGCGTACGCCCCGGTGGAGTTCAAGGACGCGTCGGGCAAGGTCGTCGGTCTCGACCTCGACATCGCCGCGGCGATGGGCAAGCAGCTCGGCGTGGACTTCAAGTTCCAGAACGCCACCTTCGACACCCTCATCGGTGGTCTGGCCGCCAAGCGGTACGACATCGCCATGTCGGCCATGACCGACACCAAGGACCGCCAGGAGGGCATCGACTCCGACACCGGCAAGAAGGTCGGCGCCGGTGTCGACTTCGTCGACTACTTCACCGCGGGTGTCTCGCTGTACACCAACAAGGGCGACGACCAGGGCATCAAGACCTGGGACGACCTGTGCGGCAAGACGATCGCCGTGCAGCGCAACACGTTCTCGCACGACCTCGCCAAGGACCAGGCGAAGAAGTGCAAGGACGACAAGAAGGGGGCCCTCAAGATCGAGGACTTCGCCACCAACCCCGAGGCCGAGACCCGGATGCGCTCCAAGGGCGCGGACGTCGTCTCCGCCGACTTCCCGGTCGCCGCGTACTCGGTGAAGACCTCCGGCGGCGGCAAGTACTTCGAGATCGTCGGCGACCAGGTCGAGGCCGGCCCCTACGGCATCGCCCTCGCCAAGGACAGCACCGAGCTGCGCGACGCGCTGAAGGCCGCCGTCCAGGCGATCATCGACAACGGCGAGTACGAGAAGATCATCAAGAAGTGGGGCGTCGAGGACGGCGCCATCACCGAGGCCAAGGTCAACGGCGGCTCTTGATTCTCGGCTCGGTTCTGAAAGGCAAAGGCTCCACCCGTGACTGTTGACGTCAGCAAGACGGACGGTCCCTCGGACACTCCCCCCGCCGGTCCGGAAGCCCTCAAGGCCATTCCGGTCCGGCACCCGGGGCGCTATGTGTCCGCGGCCATCGCGCTCGCTCTCCTCGGCTCGATCGTCTACGCGTTCGCGCAGGCGAAGAAGATCAACTGGGGCGTGATCCCCGACTTCTTCTTCGACGACCGCATCATCGAGGGTGTCCTCAACACCCTGCTGCTCACCGTGGTCTCCATGGTGATCGGCGTCGTCGGCGGCATCCTGCTCGCCGTGATGCGGCTGTCCAAGAACCCGGTGACCTCGTCCATCGCGTGGTTCTACATCTGGTTCTTCCGCGGTACCCCGGTCCTGGTCCAGCTCTTCGTCTGGTTCAACCTGGGTCTGGTCTTCGAGTACATCAACCTCGGCCCCATCTACAAGGACTACTGGTCCTCGTTCATGACGCCGCTGCTGACGGCCCTGCTCGGCCTCGGTCTCAACGAGGCGGCGTACATGGCGGAGATCTGCCGCGCCGGTCTGCTCTCGGTCGACGAGGGCCAGACCGAGGCGTCGCACGCGCTCGGCATGAGCCACGCCAGGACGCTGCGCCGGATCGTCATCCCGCAGGCGATGCGCGTGATCGTGCCGCCCACGGGCAACGAGGTCATCAACATGCTGAAGACCACGTCGCTCGTGTCGACGGTGCAGTTCGTGGATCTGCTGAAGTCCGCCCAGGACATCGGCCAGAGCTCGGGGGCCACCGTGGAACTGCTGTTCCTCGCCGCCGCCTGGTACCTGGTCCTCACCAGCATCTTCAGTGTCGGGCAGTACTACCTGGAGAGGCATTACGCGAAGGGCTCCTCGCGGTCCCTCCCGCCGACACCGATGCAGCGTTTCAAGGCGGCCGTACTGCCCACGCGCCGTCCGAAGGGAGTCTCGGCATGACCGCCATGGTGAAGGCCGAGGGCATCCACAAGTCGTTCGGCCCCGTCGAGGTCCTCAAGGGCATCGATCTGGAGGTGCAGACGGGCGAGGTGTTCTGCCTCATCGGCCCGTCCGGCTCCGGCAAGTCGACCTTCCTGCGGTGCATCAACCACCTGGAGAAGATCAACGCCGGCCGGCTGTACGTCGACGGCGAGCTGGTCGGCTACCGCCAGAAGGGCGACAGGCTGTACGAGCTGAAGGACAGCGAGGTCGCGGTCAAGCGCCGGGACATCGGCATGGTCTTCCAGCGCTTCAACCTGTTCCCGCACATGACGGCCACCGAGAACGTCATGGAGGCGCCGGTCCAGGTCAAGGGCGTCAGCCGTGCCCAGGCCCGCGAGCGTGCCCGCGAGCTGCTGGAGCGCGTCGGCCTCGGCGACAAGGCGGGCAACTACCCGTCCCAGCTCTCCGGCGGCCAGCAGCAGCGCGTGGCCATCGCGCGGGCGCTGGCCATGGAGCCGAAGCTGATGCTCTTCGACGAGCCGACCTCGGCGCTGGACCCGGAGCTGGTCGGCGACGTCCTCGACGTCATGCGCGACCTGGCCGAGTCCGGGATGACGATGGTCGTGGTCACCCATGAGATGGGCTTCGCCCGTGAGGTCGGCGACAGCCTGGTCTTCATGGACGGCGGTGTGGTGGTCGAGTCCGGCAACCCCCGTGACGTGCTGAGCAACCCCCAGGAGGAGCGCACCCAGTCGTTCCTGTCCAAGGTGCTGTAGCACCGGGGCGCGACACGGCGAGGGGCGGTACGGGATTCCGTACCGCCCCTCGCTCGTACACCCGTCCGTGCGAGCGGCGGGCTACTTCACCGCCAGCACCAGCGAGTCGGAGGGCGAGCACCACACCGCGCGGGCCTCGGCGAAGCCCCGCGCGCGCAGGGTGCGGGCGTGCCAGTCGACGCTCTGGACGTCACCGTCGGCGTGCTCGCCGTAGATCTCGAAGCGGCGGGCCGTCGGCGCGGCGAGCACGGGGTCCTGAGCGGCGAGCTGCCACCATGCGGCCCAGTCGAGGACGCCGTCCGCCCTGGCTCGATCCATACCCGCGTGCCGGTGCGCGCGCTCCGCCGCGTTGATCCGGGGCGTCGTCTCGTCGATCATGTGGTCCGCGTTCATGAAGACACCGCCGTCGCGGACGAGTTCCGCGACCTGACCGTAGAGGGCGGCGAGGGGTTCGCTGTGCAGCCAGTGCAGGGCCGTGGCCGTCAGGACGGCGTCGTACGCGTCGTACGGCAGCCGGGCCGTCCAGTCGGGGTCGGTGAGGTCGGCGGTGACGAAGGTGACCCGCGGGTCGCCCTCGAACGTGCCCTCGGCGATGGTGAGGAGCGCGGGGTCCAGGTCCACGCCGGTGCTGACGGCCTTCGGGAACCGCGCGAACAGTCTGGACGTGATGGAACCCGTACCGCAGGCGAGGTCCAGGACGCGGGGCTCGGGTCCGGCGAACGCCTCGACCATGTCCAGCATCACCCGGAACCGCTCCTCACGGTCCGGCAGGTACCACTCCTGCTGCCGGTCCCAGCTCTCCTGCCAGGCGTGCCAGTCGGTGCCGGCCGTGGTGGTCATGAGGCCCCTTCCTCCGCGTACCGCGTCTTCCGCCTACCGCGTAATACCCTGTAAGCACGAGCAGCCATTACCTGACCCGCATCACGACAATAGAGCGCCCTCGTAAGGACTACAAGTGGAACTGGCCCATTACTCGGACTACGCCGTACGCCTCGTCAACACCGAGGAGCCGGACCGGGGCAAGGACACGCTCACCTCGGTCGAGGCCGTCCGCGATCTCTTCGGGCCCAGCCGGCAGGCCGCCCGGCGGGCGACGGACGCCGACGTGACCCGGTTCCGGTCCGTACGGGCCCGGCTGCGCTCGGTCTTCGAGGCGGCGAACGGCGGCGACGAGACCCTCGCCGTGGACCTGCTGAACTCGCTGCTGCTGGAGTTCCCGGTGAGCCCGCAGATCTCCGGCCACGACTTCCGGGACGACGACGGCCGCCCGCTGTGGCACATGCACCTGGCGGACCACCCCTCCAACGCGACGGCGGGCTACGCGGCGATCGCGGCGATGGGCCTGGCCTTCCACCTCACCGAGTACGGCGTGGACCGGCTCGGCCTGTGCGAGGCGGCGCCCTGCCGCAACGCCTACCTCGACACCTCCACCAACCGCTCCCGGCGCTACTGCTCCGACCGCTGCGCGACCCGCGCCAACGTGGCGGCCTACCGGGCCCGCAAACGCCTGGAGGCCGACCGGTCGCCGAGCACGGGACGCGCGGCCGAGAGCGCCCAGCGGGCCAGCGCGAACGGCGAGCGCTGACCCTCCGGCCGGGGCCGGTAGCGGAACCGCACCCGGCCGAGGACGAGTTCGTCGGGCACGACCCCGTAGTCGGTGCTGTCCCCGCCGGCGTAGGCGTTGTCGCCGAGCACCCACCAGCCGCCGTCGCGCCGCTCGGCGACCCGCTTCACCACGAGCAGGTCCTGCTGGAAGGGGTGCCGCAGCACCAGGACGTCCCCGACCCGCAGGCGGGCCCCGTAGTGGACGAGCAGCCGGTCGCCGTGGCGCAGGGTCGGAACCATCGACGGTCCTGTGACCTCGGCCACTCCGAAGGGCAGGAGGGCACCGCCCCGCTCGCTCTCCCGCGACAGCTCCGGCATCTCCGGCACCTCCCCGTTCCGTTCCTCCACCGGTCCCAGTCTGACCCCGGACTTTTGCCCTAAGCCCATGGGGGCACCCGCCAAAACCACTCTCGCAGGGAGTAATGTCCCACCTGAGAAGACGATCACGAGGAAGGAATGCTCCATGCTTTCCCGCCTGTTTGCCCCCAAGGTCAAGGTCAGCGCGCACTGCGACCTGCCCTGCGGTGTGTACGACCCGGCCCAGGCCCGCATCGAGGCGGAGTCGGTGAAGGCCGTGCAGGACAAGATGGCCGCCAACGACGACCCTCACTTCCAGGCTCGCGCGACCGTCATCAAGGAGCAGCGCGCCGAGCTCGCCAAGCACCACGTCTCGGTGCTGTGGAGCGACTACTTCAAGCCTCCGCACTTCGAGAAGTACCCGGAGCTGCACCAGCTGGTCAACGACGCCCTGAAGGCCCTCTCGGCCGCCAAGGCGTCCACCGACCCGGCGACGGGCCAGAAGGCGCTGGACTACATCGCCCAGATCGACAAGATCTTCTGGGAGACCAAGAAGGCCTGACCCGGCCTCTCTCGACCGCACCCGGTCCGTATGCCGCCGTCCCGCACGGCGGTGTCACGGGCCGGGTGCGGTCGTGTTCCGGGGCGGGCGCGGACGTGTTCCGGGGCGGGCGCGGACGTGCACCGGGCCGGGTGGCGTGCGCGAAGCCGCCGCGGGCCGCACGCGCCGGTCAACTCGCGTCGGGGCCCGGCCAGACCGCCGAGGCGTCGTCACGGTCCGGGGCCGGGAGGCGCAGGGGGCGGACGGGGACGGTCCACGTGCGTTCCCCGGCGACCGCCGTCCACGGGGCGGGGGCGCCCGTGTAGGAGAGCGCGGTCAGGACGAACACACCGTCGGCGTAGACCTCGACGTACTCGCCGACGGTCAGGATGCGCAGGGTGGCGGCCGGTTCGGGGAGGACGGTCTCGGCGAGGGGGGTGCCGGCGGCACCGGTGATCCGGAGGTTCTTGCCGTCGCAGCCGACGCCCAGCGCGGGGCTCCCGGCGCGGCCGGGGCCGAGGGTGGCGCTGCGCAGGGTGACGTCGACGGGGCCGGCGCCGATCTCGACCTCGCCGACGGCGTGCGGGACGGGGGCGTGCGTCTCCTCGCCGAGCCAGTCGTCCAGGCCCGGCCACCACATCAGCCGGGGGGCCGAACCCTCCTCCGTCACCAGGGACTTGGGCTGGGCGAGCATGCCCCGGCAGTGGTCGCCGGTGTCGGTCAGGCCGACGCGGCGGGGCGTGGTGTGCAGGACGACCCGGGAGCCGTCCGGGGCGGCGATGACGCGCGGGGCGTACGCCCCCGTCGGCCCGAGCGTGCCCCGGCGGGTCCACGGGCCGCGCAGGCGCGGAGCCGTCCACGCCTCGAAGCCCCGGGTCGCGCCGATGGAGCCGAGGAGCAGCCAGCTGCCGTCGTCGAGGCGTTCCAGGACCGGGCATTCGAGTTCGTCGACGTCGCCGGGGGAGATCAGCGGCGGGTGCACCGTCCAGTGCTCCAGGTCGGTGGAGGTGGCGAGGGCGACACAGCCGCTGACCTCCACGGGGAGGGAGGCGTCACTGGCGCAGATCACCATCGCCCAGCCGTCGCCCTCGTCGTCGCGGACGACGAAGGGGTCCCGCCAGCCCATGCGGTCGGCGGTGCGGTACCAGCGGGGGTCCGCCTCGACGACCGGTGACGTGCCGTGGCGCCGCCAGCCCGTGCCGTCCGTGCGGTCGGAGTACGCGAGGCCCACGGACTGCAGCGGCCAGCCCTCCGGCGTCAGTCCGCTCACGCCCGTGTAGAGCATCGCCATGCCGGCGCCGTGGCGGAAGGGGTGCATCGTCCAGACCGCCCGCTGATCGAAGCGGCCGGGCAGGCCGTTGCCGAAGGCGGTGCCCTCCGGCCGCCAGCCGACCAGGTCGGCCGAGGTGGCCCGGCCGTAGGAGGTCTCCATCCGCAGATGGTCGAAGTCGGCGGTCCAGGGGCCCTGGAGGTGCAGCACCGCGTAGGTGCCGTCGTCGTCCCGGAGCAGGGCGAAGTCGTTCACGCAGAGGCCGGGCGGGGCGTATCGCATGCGCAGCAGTCCTGTCGCTCACAGCGCCCAAACGTGTGCGCTGACCATGGTTCCGGAAGGTCTCTCTTGAGAATCAGCGCAAGTAAAACTGAACGCAAACGCTTGTGCAACAGCGGAGCCGGGTTTACGGTCTCGTCACCCCACAGCTCGTCCCCAGCTCACTCCGACCGACGTGGAACCGGCGCGACAGCCACGCGACGACGCCGTGCTCACGCCCTACCGACGGGAGAAGACCGCCGTGACGGTCAGCATCACCGATGTCGCCACCGCCGCCGGGGTCTCGGCGTCCACCGTGTCCCGTGCGCTGCGCGGCCGGCCGGGCGTCTCGGACGAGGTGCGCCGGCAGATCGCGGCCGTCGCCGCACAGCTCGGCTACACGGCCTCCCGCTCGGCCTCCAGTCTGGCCAGCGGGCGGACCTACACGATCGGGGTCGTCGCCCCGTACATCGGCCGCTGGTTCTTCGGCACCGTGCTGGACGCCGCCGAGCAGGTGTTCAGCGCGGCCGGCTACGACGTGCTGCTCTACAACCTGGGCTCGCCCGAGGCACGCAAGCGCTTCTTCACGAAGCTGCCGGTGCGCAAGCGGGTCGACGCGGTGCTCTCGCTGCTCATCCCGGACGAGGACGAGTCGGCGTCCCTGCGCTCGCTCGGGGTGCCGCTGGCCTCGACCGTCGGCGGTCCCAGGCCCGGCTTCACCGTGGTCGGCATCGACGACCGGGCGGGCGCGGAGAGCGCCGTACGGCATCTGGCGAACCTCGGCCACCGGCGGATCGGCATGATCTCCGGGGACAGCGGCCCCCTGCACTGGACCACGCCCCTCGACCGCCGGGCCGCCTATCTGCACGTCCTCGCCGAGGCCGGGATAGAGCACGATCCCGCGCTGGTCGCGGACGGCGACTACACCGTGGACGGCGGTGAGCGGGCGATGACCGAGCTGCTCGCCGCGTCCCGGCCGCCGACCGCCGTGTTCGCCCAGTCCGACGAGATGGCGATGGGCGCGCTGCGCGCGCTCCGGCGGCATCGGCTGCGGGTGCCGGAGGACGTGTCCGTGGTCGGTTTCGACGACCACGAACTCGCCGACGTGGTCGGCCTGACCACCGTCGCCCAGCCCGTCGCCGGGCAGGGCGCGGAGGCGGCCCGGCTGCTGCTGCGGCAGCTGGACGAGCCGGAGTCCGGGCAGCCCGGCCATGTGCAGATGCCCATCCGGCTGGTCCTGCGCGAGACGACGGCGCCACCGCGCCCGCGCGGGCCGCAGTGACCTCCCCGCCCGAACACCCCGGCGCGCACGCCCCCTCCCCGTCCGAGCGCGCCGGCGCCCGCGCCCCCACCTCCCCGCCCCAGGGCGCCGACGCCCCCACCGCACGGTCCGGGCACGCCGGCGCCCCACCACCTGAGAGCCCAGCCCCCCCGGCACGCCCCGAGCCACCCGCTCTTCCCACCCTCATCCCCGCACGGAGGCACACACCATGACCCCGACCCCCAGCTCGACAGCCGAGAGGTTCCGTCGCACCGCCCGTGCGGGCCTGGCGCTGGCCCTCCCCCTGGCGGCCCTGGCCGCCTGCGGCGGGGGCGGTGGCGGCGACACGTCCGCCGAGGCCGGCAGCGGTGAGGGAACGATCAGCGTCTGGGCCCACCAGGGACAGAAGAGCGAGGCGCAGGCGCTGCAGAACGCGGTGAAGGCGTTCAACTCCTCGCAGGACAAGGTGAAGGTCGAGCTGAAGCTGATACCGGAGACCGACTACACCAAGACGATCACGGCGACGGAGGCCGACAAGCTCCCGGACGTCCTGGAGTTCGACGGCCCCACGATGGCCAACTTCGTCTACACGAAGAAACTCGCCCCGCTCGACGACTACGTCTCCGCGGGCACCCTCGACAACGCCACCGACGCGAACAAGGCGCAGGGCGAGATCGACGGCAAGCACTACGGCCTGGGCATGTTCGACTCCGGGCTCGGCATGTACGGCAGCAGGAAGCTGCTGGACGCGGCCGGGGTGACGTACCCGAAGGGGCTGGACGACGCCTGGACGGCGGACCAGTTCGACGCGGCGCTGAAGGCGCTGAAGGCCAAGGACTCCGACGGCAAGGTCCTGGACCTCCAGGAGGGCAACGGGTACGCCACCGAGTGGGGCACCTACGGCTTCGCCCCGATCGTCTGGTCGGCCGGCGGCGCCCTGCTCAAGGACGGCAAGGCGGAGGGTGCGCTCGACAGCCCGGCCGTAGTCGCGGCCATGAAGACCTTCCAGTCCTGGAAGGGCACCGTCGACGCCAACACCGACGGCAACGCCTTCGCCAAGGGCCGGGTGGCCCTCAGCTGGGTCGGACACTGGATGTACCCCGCCTACAGCGAGGCGCTCGGCGACGACCTGGTCGTGCTGCCGCTGCCCGACTTCGGCGACGGCCCGAAGACCGGACAGGGCTCGTGGGCCTGGGGCGTCGGCGCGAACTCCAAGAACGCCAAGGCAGGAGGCGCCTTCCTGGACTTCCTCCTCGACGACACCAACGTCGGCGCGATGACGAAGGCCAACGGGGCCCCGCCCGCGACCAGGTCGGCGCTGGCCGCCAGCGAGCTGTACAAGAAGGGCGGCCCGCTCCAGCTCTTCGCCGACCAGCTGGCCAAGCCCTGCGGCGACATCGACATCAGCAAGTCCTGTGTCGCCGTCACCCGTCCGGTGACCGCCGGATACCCGGTGGTGACCGCGAAGTTCAGCGAGGCCCTCAACTCGATCTACGGGGGCTCCGACCCGAAGGCCGCCCTGTCGAAGGCCGCCCGCGCCATCGACCGTGACTTCTCGGACAACGCCGGCTACGCGATCCCGTAGGCGCGTCCGGGGCGGCGGGCGCGGGAGCGACGCGCCCGCCCGGCCCCACGCCCCCGTCAGACCCCCAGGACCCGTCGGGTTCAGCCGAACCCATCGGCCGGGGCGGGCGCCCACCCTGTGGCCGCCCGCCCCGGCCGGGAAGAGGACCCTCCCGTGAAAACCGTGGAACCCGTGGAACCCGTGCCCGCGGCGGGCCCCGGCCGGAAGCAGGCCCCGCCCGCCGGCGAAGCGGCCCGGCGGCCGCCCCGCCGCAACCGCGAACGGCTGCACGGACTGCTGATGTCCGCCCCCGCCGTCGCCGGACTCATCGCCTTCGTCGGCATCCCCTTCTGCTACGCCGTCGTGCTCTCCTTCTACAACGTGCGCCTCGGCTCCCCGCTGGAACCCACCTTCTTCGGCGTCGAGCAGTACCGGCGGCTGTTCACCGACCCCGACCTGTCCGGCCCGTTCCTGCGGGCACTGCTCAACAACCTGACCTTCGCCGTGGTCGTCGTCCCCCTCCAGACGGGCCTCGCCCTGGGTCTGGCGATCCTGCTGAACCGCAAGCTGAAGGCGATCGGCCTGTTCAGGTCGCTGTTCTTCATGCCGGTCGTCTTCCCGATGGCGCTCGTGGCCGTGATCTGGCGGCTGATCCTCGCGCGCAGCGACCAGGGCATGCTCAACTCCGTGCTGGACGCGCTCAGTCTCGGCAACTGGGGCGCGTTCGACTGGCTCGGCGACGGACTGACGGCGATGGCCTCGATCATCGTGCTCTCCGTCTGGCAGGGCGTGGGCTTCCAGATGGTCATCCTGCTGGCCGGCCTCCAGCAGATCCCGGACGAGCGCTACGAGGCCGCCCGGCTCGACCGGGCCTCCGCCTGGCAGCAGTTCCGGCACATCACCCTGCCCGGCATCCGCGGCACGCTCGTCTTCGTCGCCATGCTCACCTCGGTGCTGTCGTTCCGGGTCTTCGACCAGGTGTACGTGCTGGTCAAGGGAGGCGGTCTCGACGAGGACGCCGCGCGCACGGTGATGTACCAGGCCGTCACCACGGCCTTCGACCAGAACAACGTCGGCCAGGCGTCCGCGATCACCGTCGTCTTCTTCCTGATCGTCGTCGCCCTGACCCTGATCCAGCGCCGTGTCGTCCGGCCCGACAACGAGGACTGAGCATGAGCACGACCATGAGCACGCGCATGCGTCCGCCGACGGGCACGCGCCCGGGTGCCGGCGCGTCCCGCACCCGGCTGCGCCGGTTCCTCGACTACACCGTCCTCTCCGTGCTGGCCTTCGTCTTCACGCTGCCGGTGCTCTACCTCCTCCTCGGCAGCCTCAAGCCGTCCGACGAGGTCCTGGACGGCCTGTCCGGCTTCCTCCCCACCCATCTGTCCTTCGACAACTACGCCGCCGTCCTGGACAGCCTGAACTCCGACAGCACCGGCTACTTCTGGCAGTTCATGGGCGTCTCGCTGCTGCTGGCGTTCGTGGTGGTGACCGGCGGCCTCTTCGTCAACTCGATGGCGGCGTACGGGCTGTCGCGGCTGCGCTGGCGGGGCCGGGAGGCCGTCTTCACGCTCGTCCTGCTGCTGATGCTGGTGCCGTTCGAGTCGGTGGCCGTACCGCTGTTCTACCTGTTCAACGACCAGCGGAACACGCTCTTCGTCCAGGCGCTCCCGTTCGTCGCGAACGCCTTCTCGGTCTACCAGTTCCACACGTTCTTCCGCTCGATCCCGCCGAGCATCGAGGAGGCGGCCCGGCTGGACGGCGCGGGTCCCTGGCGGACCTTCTTCGCGATCATCGTCCCGATGTCGAAGCCGGCGTTCGCGTCGGTCGCGATCCTGACCTTCCTCACCCAGTGGGGTTCGTTCCTGTGGCCCGTGCTGATGGTCTCCGACCCCTCGGTACGCCCGCTGCCCCTGGAGATGAGCGTCTTCCAGGGCCAGCAGCCCCCGGACTGGGGGCAGATCCTCGCCTTCGGTGTCCTGCTCGTCCTCCCGGTCCTGATCGTCTTCGCCTTCTTCCAGCGATGGTTCGTCCAGGGGGTGGCCAACTCGGCGGTCAAGGGGTGACGGCCGCGCCTGCCTCGTTGTCGGTGGCCGGTGCGATGCTGGCTTCATGAACCGGGACGATCTGGTGCGGCTGCGGCGGGCGCGGGACCGCATGGACCGTGAGTACGCCGAGCCGCTGGACATGACCGCGCTCGCCGGGACCGCGCTGATGTCCCCCGGGCACTTCCAGCGCAGCTTCCGCGCGGCCTTCGGCGAGACCCCGTACGGCTATCTCATGACCCGCCGCATCGAGCGCGCCAAGGCGTTGCTGCGGCGCGGCGACCTGACGGTGACCGAGGTGTGCATGGCCGTGGGGTGTACGTCGCTGGGCTCCTTCAGTTCGCGCTTCACCGAACTGGTCGGCGAGACACCGAGCGCCTACCGGGCGCGTCCGCACGAGGAGGGCGCGGCGGTCCCCGCGTGCGTGGCGAGACGCCTGACCCGCCCGGCCCGGCATCGCATACGCACGGCGGAGCCGGGCGAAGCGTCCTAGCGTGAGGGCATGGCTACGAAAGATCCGAACGTCGCACCCGCCGCGCCCGGGCTCCCGGCCCCGGAGGTGAGGCTCGCCCAGTGCTTCCTCGCCGTCGACGACCACGACAAGGCGCTCGCCTTCTACCGGGACGTGCTGGGCATGGAGGTCCGCGGTGACGTGGGCTTCGAGGGCATGCGCTGGGTCACCGTGGGGTCCCCGCTCCAGCCGGATGTCGAGATCGTCCTGGAACCCCCGGCCGCCGACCCCGACATCTCGCCCGCCGACCGCGAGACCATCGCCACGCTGCTGGCCAAGGGCGTCCTGCGTGGCGTCAACTTCACCACCACCGACTGCGACGCCCTCTACGCCCGCGTCGAGGCCACCGGCGCCGACGTCCTCCAGGAACCCATGGACCAGCCGTACGGCGTCCGCGACTGCGCCTTCCGCGACCCGGCGGGGAACATGCTGCGGTTCATGGAGCGCCGGGGGTAGACGGCAGGCCTGCGGCGGCCGGCGACGGAACAGGGGAAACCTCGTTGCGCGCGGACACGGGACGGGAGACCGTACGACGCGTCCGGCCGCAGGGGCCGGGCCGTACGACAGGAGTGGTGCTGTGGCCGGAGCGGACGGGAACGGCAGCGGCGGCGCGGACACCGGCCCGGGCGGGGACGCGGCGGGCGCGGCGCCGGGGGCGATCCGGTGGACGTACGCCTTCGTGGACCGGCCGGCGGCAGCGTTCGCGCGGGCGTGCGCCTTCTGGACGGCGGTCACGGCGACCGGACTGTCCGAGCCCCGGGGCGACCGGGGTGAGTTCGTGACCCTGCTGCCCGGGACCGGCGACGCGTGCGTCAAGGCACAGGGGGTCGTCTCCGGCGACGGCGGCGCTCACCTGGACCTGGCCGTGGAGGACGTCCCCGCCCTGGTCGACCGGGCGGTCCGGCTCGGCGCCGAGGTGGTCGCCCCGGACGACGGCTGGGCGGTGCTGCGCTCCCCCGCCGGGCACCTCTTCTGCGCGGTGCCGTGGCACGGGGAGTCGGTACGGCCGCCGGTGGTCGACGGGAGCCGGCTGGACCAGGTGTGCCTGGACGTGGCGCCGGCCGCGTTCGACGGGGAGGTCGCGTTCTGGACGGCCCTGTCGGGGTGGGAGTCCCGCCCGGGCTCCCGGCCGGAGTTCCATGTCGTACGGCCACCGGACGGCCTGCCCTTCCGCATCCTCCTCCAGCGCCTGGACGCTCCCCGCCCCGCCTCCGCCCACCTCGACCTCGCCTGCGACGACATCGGCGCCACCCGGACCCGCCACGAGACGCTCGGCGCCACCGTCATGGCCGAGCACCCGCACTGGACGGTGATGCGCGACCCGGCGGGCGGCACGTACTGCCTGACCGGCCGGTCCCCGGAGACGGGCGGACTGCCACCGGGCTCCGTGTCCGCCGGGGTCGGGGAACCCGCGGCGCGGCCCGGCACGGGGTGACGGCCGGACCCGTCAGGCCCTCTCCTGGGTGGGCACCCCGGAGGTCCCGCCCGTCCCGCCCGCCCGGGGCTTCTCGGTGGCGGCCTCCTCGGCCTCCTCGGCCTCGACTGCCGCGTCGACGTACGCCGCACACTCGTGATTCCTGCACGGCCCCGGACTCCATACGGGTACCCACGCGCCCAGCGTCTTGTGCCGCCGTACGACCGTGGCCACAGGCTGTCCGCAGACCGGGCAGACTTGCTCGTCGATGCCCATGTTCTCAGGGTAGGGCCGACCGGGCCGGCCCGCTCCCCGCATGCCCGGACCACCGGCGCCCGGCCATCCGCGCGGGAGGCGGCACAGCCGCGGCGGGCCCCGCACACCGTGGGGATGTGCGGGACCCGCCGGTCGTCCGAAGGCGTCGCCGACACCACGCCGGGTCAGGTCGGCGCGGCGCGGCCGCCTCCGGAGCATCAGCCGGCCCGCGGACCGGTCCTCGGACGGGTGCTCGGTCGGCCCTCGTCGGCCGCCGGTCCCGCCTCAGCTGCTGCGTCGCGTCACGAACTCGGCCAGTGCGAGGAGCCCGCCGGCCGACTCCGGGTCGGGGACCGCCCGGGACAGTTCCCGGACGGCCCGGGCCATCCGGTCGGCGGCCTGGACCTGTGCCCACTCACGGCCGCCGGCCCGCTCCACCGCCAGCGCGGTGCGCTCCAGATCTCCCTGCGCGTACGGCAGTCCGTAAAGATCGGCGAGTTCGGTGGCCTCCGGAGTGCCGGAGGCGAGCGCGGCGACCACCGGGAGGGACTTCTTGCGGACCATGAGGTCCGCCCCGGCCGGCTTGCCGGTACGGCTCGGATCCCCCCAGATGCCGATCACGTCGTCGATGAGCTGGAAGGCCAGCCCGGCCTCCCGCCCGAACGCGTCGAGAGCCTCGACGTCCTCCTCGGCCGCGCCCGCGTACAGTGCGCCGATCGCGCAGGCGCAGCCGAGCAGCGCACCGGTCTTCGCCTCGGCCATGGTGAGCACCTCGTCGAGGGTGACGTCCAGCGGCGGACGTCCCTCCAGCTCGGTGTCCGTGTGCTGCCCCTCGCAGAGTTCGACGACGCAGGACGCGAGCCGCGCGGCGGCCGCGGCCGACGCGGGATGCGGGTCCTCGGCGAGCAGTCGCTGGGCGAGCGCCTGCATCGCGTCCCCGGCGAGGATCGCGTCGGGCACGCCGAACACGGTCCACGCGGTGGCCCGGTGCCGACGCGTGGTGTCCCGGTCCATCACGTCGTCGTGCAGCAGGGTGAAGTTGTGCACCAGTTCCACCGCGGCGGCGGCCCGCACGGCGACGGATTCGCGCCCGCCGAGCGCGTGCACGGCGGCGAGCACCAGCGCCGGGCGTATCGCCTTGCCCGCGTTCCCGGCGGCCGGGGTGCCGTCCGCGTCCTCCCAGCCGAAGTGGTAGCGCGCGACCCGGCGCATCGAGCGGGGCAAGGACCCCACGGCGCGGCGCAGTTCGGGGTCGACGGACACCCGGGCCTGCTCCAGGATCTCCGCCGCCTCCCGTCCGCCCGACGGACTCCCCCGGTCCGTCCGGCCCTCCGCGTCCCGGTCTCCGCCGGGAGGCACGGTGCCCGCCGGCTCCCCGCTCCCCTCCTGCTCCAGGACGCCCCTCCGCTTCCGGCCCCGGCCCCCCGTGGGCCGCAGGAGCCCGGCCACGCTCAGGGCGCCGATCGCCTGCGCCCCGGCCGCCCGCTCCCCGTCCCCCGCCGGCAACTCACCCATGGGGTCGCCCCGAGGGGCGGGCGCTTCCGGCGTGCACCCGCCCCGACGGGCGGGCGCACGGCATCCGGTCCGCCAGGGTCACCGCCAGCGGCCGATCTCGACGTTCTCCAGAACGCCGAGCGCGTCGGGGACCAGGACCGCGGCCGAGTAGTAGGCCGTCACGAGGTACTTGATGATCGCCTGTTCGTTGATGCCCATGAACCGCACGGACAGGCTGGGCTCGATCTCGTCCGGGATGCTCGCGGCCCGCAGACCGATGACGCCCTGGTCGTCCTCGCCGGTACGCAGGGCGATGATCGACGTGGTCCGGGCCTCGGTCACCGGGATCTTGTTGCACGGGTAGATGGGCACCCCGCGCCAGGTGGGAATGCGGTTCCCGGCGATGTCGACGGTCTCGGGGACCAGTCCTCGCTTGTTCAGCTCGCGGCCGAACGCGGAGATCGCGCGCGGGTGGGCGAGGAGCATCTTGGTGCCCCGGCGGCGGGAGAGCAGTTCGTCCAGGTCGTCCGGGCTGGGCACCCCGTCGTGCGGCTGCAGCCGCTGGTCGTACTCGCAGTTGTGCAGGAGGCCGAACTCGCGGTTGTTGACGAGCTCGTGCTCCTGGCGCTCCTTCAACGCCTCGACCGTCAGCCGGATCTGCTGCTCGGTCTGGTTCATCGGCTGGTTGTAGAGGTCGGCCACGCGCGTGTGGATGCGCAGGACGGTCTGGGCCACGCTGAGTTCGTACTCGCGCGGCGCGGCCTCGTAGTCGACGAAGGTGTGCGGGATGTCCGGCTCACCGCTGTGGCCGGCGGCGAGGTCGATCTCCTTCTCGCCGTACTTGTTGGTGCGCTGCGACGGGATCGCGCGCAGCTCCTGGAGGTGCTCGCTCAGGCTCTCGGCCCGCTCCGCGAGCTGCTCGACGGCGCGCCGCGGCAGGACGAGCACCGTGCACGCGGTGACCGCGCGGGCCGTGTACTCCCAGATGGCCTCGGGGTCGATCAGTGCCTGTTCGCCGAAGTAGGCGCCGTCGGCCAGCACGCCGAGGACCGCGTCGTCGCCGTAGGGACCCGTGCCGATCTTCTCGACCTTGCCGTGGGCGAGGAGGAACACCTCCTCCGCCTGGCTGCCGAACTCGGCCAGGACGTCACCGGGCCCGAACTCCCGCTGCTCGCACCGCTGGGCCAGCTCGCCGAGCACGTCGATGTCCTCGTAGGTCCGCAGGGCCGGCAGCTCGCCCAGCTCCGCGGGGATGACGGCGACCCGGTCGCCGGTCTTCACGAAGGTGACGCGACCGTCCCCGACCGCGTAGGTGAGCCGCCTGTTCACCCGGTACGTGCCACCCTGCACGTTCACCCAGGGAAGGGTGCGCAGCAGCCAGCGCGAGCTGATCTCCTGCATCTGGGGTGTGGACTTCGTGGTGGTGGCCAGGTTCCGGGCAGCGGCCGTGCCGAGACTCTGCTGCGGCTTGTCCTGCTGCGGGCGGACCTCTTCGCCTACCGACATACGGATTTCCCCTCCGGGTGTGCACTGATCTCGCGGTCACCGATCTCGCGACCAGCCTCGCATCACGGAGCGTGTTGGTGCTATTACCCGAAAGAGCGGGAATGGATCTTAGGAGAACTGGGCACATCCGTCACCTTTGTCTCCTCGCTCGCGCACCAGTCCGAGCTCCCCGTGAATCTGACCGGATCCACCCGCACGCCCCGCCGACGACTCGCACGCGCCGCGCGTCGCGGGTACAAGCCTGCGTACGAGGCGGCCACGACCAGCGGCCGTCGCACGGCACGAAGGAGTCGGCCATGGCCCCACCCATGTCCGCGGGCAGGTTTCTCTCCGTCCTCAAGAACGAGGGCCTCCGGGTCGTCGAGGTCGGCGACTGGGAGCATCACAACCGCAACCATGTGGGCCCCTGGGGGCCCGTCCACGGCGTGATGATCCACCACACCGTCACCTCCGGCAGCGAGCGCACCGTACGCATCTGCCGCAACGGCTACTCGGGCCTGCCCGGCCCGCTGTGCCACGGCGTCATCACCAAGGACGGCCGCGTCCATCTCGTCGGCTACGGCCGCGCCAACCACGCCGGTCTCGGCGACGACGACGTGCTGCGGGCCGTGATCGCCGAGAAGTCGCTCCCCCCGGACAACGAGTCCAACACCGACGGCAACCGCCATTTCTACGGCTTCGAGTGCGAGAACCTGGGCGACGGCCAGGACCTCTGGCCCGAGGTCCAGCTGGACGCCATCGAACGCGTCTCCGCCGCGATCTGCCGCCACCACGGCTGGAACCAGCGGTCCGTCATCGGCCACCTCGAATGGCAGCCCGGCAAGGTCGACCCCCGGGGCTTCACCATGGCCGCCATGAGAAAACGGGTCCGGGACCGCCTGGCGTAGCCGCACCCCTCGGCGCGACGGCGCGAGCGCGGGTGACGCGAGCACGGGCGACCGCACACCCCCCGGTCACGTGTCCGACAATGGACACGTGACCGGCCAGCCTTCCGCCCCCGACCCCGCCGCCGTCCTGGAACCCCGGCTGCCCTCCCCCCTCCAGGAGGTCACGGACGAGCGCCTCGCCCGCCACGGCGTCCGGCTGCTGCTCAAGCGGGACGACCTGATCCACCCGCGGCTCGTCGGCAACAAGTGGCGCAAGCTGGTCCCCAGCCTGCGCGCCGCGGCCGGCCGGCCGCTGCTCACCTTCGGCGGCGCCTACTCGAACCACCTGCGCGCCACCGCCGCCGCGGGACACCTCCTGGGCCTGTCCACCGTCGGTGTGGTCCGCGGTCAGGAGCTGGCCGACCGCCCGCTCAACCCGTCCCTGGCACGCTGCGCGGCGGACGGCATGCGGCTGCACTTCGTCGACAGATCGACGTATCGCCACAAGTCCGACCCGGCCGCGCTGGCCGCCCTCCTGCGCGCCGTCGGCGCCGAGGACGCGTACGTCGTCCCCGAGGGCGGCAGCAACAGCCTCGCGGTGCGCGGCTGCCAGGACCTCGGGGCGGAACTGCGCGGCCGGGCCGAGGTCGTGGCCATCGCCTGCGGCACCGGCGGCACCCTCGCGGGACTGGCCGCCGGCCTGGCCCCCGACCAGCGCGCCCTCGGGATTCCCGTGCTCAAGGGAGGCTTCCTCGAAGAGGAGATACGACGGCTGCAGGACCGGGCCTTCGGCGGCCCGCGCGGCGACTGGAGCCTCGACGACCGCTTCCACTTCGGCGGCTACGCGCGCACCACGCCCGAACTGGACGCCTTCGCCCTCGACTTCGAGGCCCGCCACTCCCTGGCCGTGGAGCGTCTCTATGTCGCCAAGGTGCTCTACGGACTTGTCGCCATGGCGGCGGAAGGTGCCTTCGCGCCCGGGACGAGGGTCGCCGCCGTGATCACCGGACGCCCCTTCGAGGAACACGCGCCCCGGCCGTAGTGACCCGGAGCCGTCTCAGGACGCCTCCCGGTAGACCGCCGCCTCCTCCAGGTCCAGCCTGCGCAGCAGGGTGCGCAGCATCTCGTCGTCGATGTAGCGGCCGTCCCGCAGCTTCACGAAGACCTCGCGCTCGGCGCCGATCATCTCGCGCGAGAGACGGCTGTAGGTGTCGTCGACGCTCTCCCCGGTCACCGGGTTCACCGCGCCGAGCCGTTCCCAGACGGCGTTGCGGCGCCGTTCCAGGACCGTGTGGAGGCGGTCGACGAGCGGGGGCGGCAGCCCGTTGCGCTCGTCCGCGAGGAGTTCGTCGAGGCGGGCCTCGGCGGCGCGGGACGCCTGGGCCTGGGCGTTGGCCTCGGCCAGCGTCTCGGCCTGCTGGTCGCGCCCCGGCAGCTTCAGCACACGGATGAGCGGCGGGAGGGTCAGCCCCTGGACGACGAGCGTCCCGATGACCGTCGTGAAGGTCAGGAAGAGGATCAGGTTCCGTTCGGGGAAGGCGTCGCCGCCGTTCACCGTGAGCGGGATGGAGAAGGCGATGGCCAGCGAGACGACGCCCCGCATGCCGGCCCAGGCGATGACGAAGGGGCCTTTCCAGGTGGGGTTCTCCTCCCGTTCGCGGATGCGCGGCGACAGCATGCGCGGCAGGAAGGTGGCCGGATACACCCACACGAACCGGGACGCGACGACGGCCAGGAAGACGGCCACGGCGTACCAGGAGGCGCGGACGCCCTCGTACTCGCCCAGCCCTCCGAGGACGACCGGGAGCTGCAGGCCGATGAGGGCGAACACGGCGGACTCCAGCAGGAAGGCGACCATCTTCCAGACGGCCTCCTCCTGGAGGCGGGTGGCGAAGTCGACCTGCCAGTTGCGGTAGCCGAGGTACAGGCCGACGACGACCACGGCGAGCACCCCGGAGGCGTGCACCCACTCGGCGAGCCCGTAGGCCACGAACGGGATCAGCAGGGAGAGGGTGTTCTGGAGCAGCGCCTCCTTCAGGTGGGTGCGCAGCCAGTGGATCGGCACCATCAGCAGCAGGCCCACCGCGACGCCGCCGACGGCCGCCACCAGGAAGTCGACCGTCCCGCCCGACCAGCTCGCGCCCTCGCCGACGGTGGCCGCGAGGGCCACCCGGTAGGCGGTGATCGCGGTGGCGTCGTTCACCAGGGACTCGCCCTGCAGGATCGTGGTGATCCGCGAGGGCAGGCCCACCCGCCGGGCGACCGCCGTCGCCGCGACCGCGTCCGGCGGTGCGACCACCGCGCCGAGCACCAGGGCCGCGGTCAGCGGCATCCCCGGCACGATCTGGTAGGCCGCCCAGCCGACCGCGAGGGTCGCGAAGAGCACGTAGCCGACCGACAGCAGCGCCACGGGTCGCAGTTGGGCGCGCAGGTCGAGGTACGAGCTGTCGCTGGCGGCCGTGTACAGCAGCGGGGGCAGGATCAGCGGCAGGACGATCTCGGGGTCGAGTTCGTAGTGCGGCACTCCGGGCAGGTACGACACCGCGAGCCCCGCCGCGACCAGCAGCAGCGGGGCGGGCACCGGCGTACGCCGGGCGGCACCGGCGACCGTCGCGCTCCCGGCGACCAGCAACAGCAAGGGCAAGAAGTGCATCGCTTCCGCCGCCTTCGTTTTCCGCGCGGCGTTCCGCGCACCCGTCGTAACCTGGCAATCATGAAACAGTGCACGCACACGGACGCGCTGCCGCACCCCGAGCCCGATCCCCTGAGCGACACCTGCCCGGAGTGCCTGGCCGCCGGCAGTCATCCGGTGCAGTTGCGGATGTGCCTGGAGTGCGGGCACGTGGGCTGCTGCGACTCGTCCCCGATGAGGCACGCGACCGCGCACCACAAGGAGAGCGGCCATCCCATCATGCGTACGTTCGAGGCGGGCGAGACCTGGCGCTGGTGCTTCGTCGACCATGTACTCGTATGACGGAACCTGTGCCGGTATGACCATCGCAGCGGAGCTGTCGCACGACGGAACCATGTCACCCCGTGACACGTCGACGTACTCGTGTGACACGGTTCGGCAGTCCGGCGCCTGGGTACGTCAATCCGGCGCGCGCTCTTCCTATTTGAGGCCCGCAGACCTCTAGCCACCGAGCGTATTCATAGGCTTACTATGAGTGACAGCAGGGGGTGGGGTCCCCCGGACCCCGAGGACACGGCGCTCGGTAGCGCGATAGCGTCACCGCTGAACCACGTAGCGCGTTACCCCGGGGGGCGACCCTCGGCCCCCGTAAAAGCTTGTACCACCTTGGAGGTGAGGGTGTCCCAGATCGCAGGCGAGCCCGGGATCCAGGACTTCGTGGAAGTCCGGCTGCCGGCCGCGGGTGCCTACCTGTCGGTGCTGCGTACGGCGACGGCCGGCCTCGCGGCCCGTTTGGACTTCACCCTCGACGAGATCGAGGATTTGCGCATCGCGGTCGACGAGGCCTGCGCGATCCTGCTTCAGCAGGCCGTGCCCGGCTCGGTGCTCAGCTGTGTCTTCCGTCTGGTCGACGATTCACTGGAGGTCACGGTCTCGGCCCCCACCACGGACGGTCACGCCCCCGCGCGCGACACCTTCGCCTGGACCGTGCTGTCGGCCCTGGCGGGCAAGGTCTCCTCCGCGGTGGCCGACGACAAAACCGTTTCGATCAGCCTCTACAAACAGCGCGGCGCGGGACCCGGGCCGGCGTGAGGGACGGGGACGGGCCGGTGCGGGACGAAGAACGCGGCACACGGGAACTTCCCGCGGAGGACGACGGCGGCCGCGGCGGGCCGGCGCATCTCGCGGACGGCGTCGACGGCATCCCCGAGCAGGCCAGACCGCACCCGGAGGACGAGTCCTCGGCGGCGGCCGGCGCGTCTCGGTGGACGGTGCCGGCCGGCGGCGAGGAGCGCGAGGCGCCCTCCGACGGGCAGCGGGATCCGGAAGGTGTCCCGCGGATCACCACGTCCTCGCGAGGGCGGACTGGGGCCTCCCCCACTCGATCACGGTCGGGAGCCGGGGGAACGGTGACGGCGGGCGGGACTATGAGCGAGCACGAGCGACACGACGAGGCGGCCGCGCAGAACGCGCAGACCGTGCGCAGCACCCAGCACCACCCACAGGACCGCAGCGGGGCGCGAGCCCTGTTCATCGAGCTGCGCGCCCTGCCGGACGGCAGTGTCGAGTACGCGGAGCTGCGCAACCGGCTGGTCCGGATGCATCTGCCGCTCGTGGAGCACCTCGCACGCCGCTTCCGCAATCGCGGGGAGCCGCTGGACGACCTGACGCAGGTCGCCACCATCGGACTGATCAAGTCGGTGGACCGCTTCGACCCGGACCGCGGCGTGGAGTTCTCCACCTACGCCACCCCGACGGTCGTCGGCGAGATCAAGCGGCACTTCCGTGACAAGGGCTGGGCGGTGCGGGTGCCGCGCCGGCTGCAGGAACTGCGCCTCGCGCTGACCACGGCCACGGCCGAGCTGTCCCAGCAGCACGGCCGCTCGCCGACGGTGCACGAGCTGGCCGAGAAACTGGCCATCTCGGAGGAGGAGGTCCTGGAGGGCCTGGAGTCGGCCAACGCGTACTCCACGCTGTCCCTGGACGTCCCCGACACCGACGACGAGTCCCCGGCCGTCGCGGACACCCTCGGCGCCGAGGACGAGGCACTCGAAGGTGTCGAGTACCGGGAGTCCCTCAAGCCTCTCCTGGAGGACCTCCCGCCCCGGGAGAAGCGCATCCTGCTGCTGAGGTTCTTCGGCAACATGACCCAGTCGCAGATCGCCCAGGAGGTCGGCATCTCGCAGATGCACGTCTCACGCCTGCTGGCGAGGACGCTGGCGCAGCTCCGGGAGAAGCTGCTCGTGGAGGAGTAGCCGGCGGCCCGCACCCCCGCCGCGCGTCAGCGCTTCGTCTCCTCCGGCCGGCCCGGCCCCTGGATCCCCAGGGCCTGGGTCGTCGCGGGATTGACCAGCAGGACCAGCGCCGTGACGGCGACCACGGCCAGGACGATGCCGGCCCAGATCGCCACGCTGTCGGCGCGCAGCAGGTTGTAGGCCACCGGCAGCGCCATGATCTGGGTGATGACGGCGGGGCCCCGGCTCCAGCTCCGGCGCAGCAGCAGCCCGCGGGCGGCGATCAGCGGCAGCAGGGCCAGCACGACGAGGGTGATCCCTCCGGTGACGCCGGTGCCGACGTCGTCGGAGTCGCCGCCGAGGCCCAGCACCAGCATCGCCCCGCCGCCGGCCAGCAGGGCCACCCCCTCCAGCCCGGCCAGTGCCGCCGCGGCGGTCAGCCGTCCGGGACGGGGCTCGGCGTCGGAGGTGTCCGGCGTGGAGGTCTGCTCAGGGCTCACCCGTGAAGGGTAGCCCTGCCCCCGCCACGCGCCCCCACGTGCTCATCGTCACTACCTGATCTCCCCCTTGATCCGCACCTCGGTATGGGCCGGGTACCACCCAGTAGGTACGCTGCAACCCATGCGTGCACTTCTCGTGGTCAATCCGGCGGCAACCACCACAAGCGCACGTACGCGCGATGTCCTGATCCACGCCCTCGCCAGCGAGATGAAGCTGGAGGCGGTCACCACCGAGTACCGGGGCCACGCACGGGACCTCGCCCGGCAGGCCGCGGAGGGCAAGGGCGACATCGAACTGGTCGTCGCGCTCGGCGGTGACGGCACGGTCAACGAGGTCGTCAACGGACTGTTGCACCACGGCCCGGATCCCGACCGCCTCCCCCGTCTCGCCGTGGTCCCCGGCGGATCCACCAACGTCTTCGCCCGGGCGCTGGGGCTGCCCAACGACGCCGTGGAGGCGACCGGCGTCCTGCTCGACGCCCTGCGCGAGAGCCGGGAGCGCACGGTCGGCCTGGGTCAGGCCTCGGGCACCCCGGGCACGGAGGACGAGGCGGTGCCGTCGCGCTGGTTCACCTTCTGCGCCGGCTTCGGATTCGACGCGGGTGTGATCGGCCGGGTCGAGCAACAACGAGAACGCGGACGGAAATCCACACACGCCCTTTACCTGCGCCAGGCATTTCGGCAGTTCCTGGAAGAGCCGCATCGCAGACTCGGCACGATCTCCGTGGAGCGGCCGGGCCGGGATCCGATTTCGGATCTTGTGCTGTCCATAGTCTGCAACACGTCCCCGTGGACGTTTCTGGGTAATCGCCCGGTGTACGCGTCGCCTAAGGCCTCGTTCGATAAGGGCCTCGACGTGCTCGGTCTGAGCCGCATGTCGACGCCCGCGCTGGCCCGATATGGCACACAATTGCTCACTTCGTCCCCCGAGCGCGGACCCCGTGGGAAGCACGCCACCACCCTGCACGATCTGACCGACTTCACCTTGCATTCGAAGGTCCCCCTCCCCCTCCAGATGGACGGCGACCACCTCGGACTGCGGACGAGCGTGACGTTCACAGGCGTACGCCGTGCACTGCGTGTGATTGTGTGAGCGGAACGGGCAAAAGTCCTTCCACTCGAACGTTTAGGCCAGGGTCCACCCCATGGAAGTACGGCTGTGACACAGTCGACACCGAGGAATCAAAAAAAACTTTCCGGAAGGGGTTGTATCCGCCGCTGAGGTTTGCGAGTCTCTACGTGGCGCTCGGGACAGCCCGCAACACCGGCTCACGCAAGCGCCAGAACCCCTCCTCAATCCACAGGACCACACCAGTCCGTCTGGTGATCGGCCCTTCACTTGTTGAGGGATTCGTGAAAGCGTTCACATTCACAAGCAACGTGCAAGTAATACCAAGGAGAGGTAGCAGCCATGGACTGGCGTCACAACGCCGTTTGCCGCGAGGAAGACCCCGAGCTCTTCTTCCCCATCGGCAACACCGGTCCTGCGCTGCTGCAGATCGAGGAAGCCAAGGCTGTCTGCCGTCGCTGCCCGGTTATCGAGCAGTGTCTGCAGTGGGCGCTTGAGTCCGGCCAGGACTCCGGCGTCTGGGGTGGTCTCAGCGAGGACGAGCGCCGCGCCATGAAGCGCCGCGCCGCCCGCAACCGGGCCCGTCAGGCATCCGCCTGACATCCCACCCAGCAAATAGCCTGAGCTTGGCGGCGCGCACAGCGAGTGCGCTTCTCCCGCCCCCGAGCCGCAGCGCGCAGTGCCCCCGGTGCGCCTAACCAGCCACGAGCCCGAGCCCCGGACCACATGATGGTCCGGGGCTCGGTGCTGTTCGGGGTACGGCGTCCGTGGTACCCCGACCGCCACGGACGCCGTACGCCGGCTGCTTCCCGCGGCTACTTCTGGGCCCGCACGGGGATGTCGAGGATCACCTGGGTGCCCTGTTCCGGTGCGGGGACCATGTCGAACGTGCCGCCCAACTCGCCCTCGACCAGCGTCCGTACGATCTGCAGTCCCAGGTTTCCCGAGCGGTGCGGGTCGAAGCCCTCGGGGAGACCGACGCCGTCGTCCTGGACGGTGACGAGGAGACGGGTCTCCTTGGTGGTGCCGCCGCGCACGGCCGAGACCTCGACGGTGCCGGTGTCGCCCTCGCGGAAACCGTGTTCGAGGGCGTTCTGCAGGATCTCGGTGAGGACCATCGAGAGCGGGGTCGCGACCTCCGCGTCCAGGATGCCGAAGCGTCCGGTGCGCCGGCCGACGACCTTGCCGGGAGAGATCTCGGCGACCATGGCGAGCACCCGGTCGGCGATCTCGTCGAACTCCACCCGCTCGTCCAGGTTCTGGGACAGCGTCTCATGCACGATCGCGATCGACCCGACCCGTCGCACCGCCTCTTCGAGCGCCTCGCGGCCCCGCTCGGACTCGATGCGCCGGGCCTGGAGGCGCAGCAGCGCGGCGACCGTCTGCAGGTTGTTCTTCACCCGGTGGTGGATCTCCCGGATGGTCGCGTCCTTGGTGATCAACTCGCGCTCGCGCCGCCGCAGTTCCGTCACGTCCCGGAGCAGGACGAGCGAACCGATGCGCGGGCCCTTGGGCTTGAGCGGGATCGCCCGGAACTGGATCACGCCGTCACTGGACTCGATCTCGAACTCGCGCGGCGCCCACCCGCTCGCCACCTTGGCCAGCGCCTCGTCCACCGGGCCCCGGGAGGGGGCGAGTTCGGCGGTCGTGCGGCCGAGATGGCAGCCGACGAGATCGGCGGCCAGGCCGAGGCGGTGGTACGCGGAGAGGGCGTTCGGCGAGGCGTACTGGACGATGCCGTCGGCGTCGAGCCTGATGAGGCCGTCGCCGACGCGCGGCGAGGCGTCCATGTCGACCTGCTGGTCGGGGAACGGGAACGCGCCCGCCGCGATCATCTGGGCCAGGTCGGAGGCGCTCTGGAGGTAGGTCAGCTCCAGCCGGCTCGGAGTCCGCACGGTCAGCAGGTTGGTGTTGCGCGCGATGACGCCGAGTACCCGCCCCTCCCTGCGCACGGGGATCGACTCGACCCGTACGGGCACCTCCTCGCGCCACTCGGGGTCTCCCTCGCGGACGATGCGGCCCTCGTCGTGGGCGGCGTCCAGCAGGGGGCGGCGGCCCCGGGGGACCAGGTGGCCGACCATGTCGTCCTGGTAGGAGGTGGGGCCGGTGTTGGGGCGCATCTGGGCGACGGAGACATAGCGCGTGCCGTCACGGGTGGGCACCCAGAGGACCAGGTCGGCGAAGGAGAGGTCGGACAGCAGCTGCCACTCCGACACCAGCAGATGCAGCCACTCCAGGTCGGAGTCGCTGAGAGCGGTGTGCTGGCGGACGAGTTCGTTCATGGAGGGCACGTGTGCGAGCGTACCTGGCGGTACGAAGATGACCGGAAAGCACCGGTGGCCGTCCTGGCGTCCCCGGAGAACACCCGCGGGCCGCGGCGCCTGAGAGGGACCCTCAGCCCTCCCGGCACCGCAGCCCGGAGCAACATCGGCCGCGGGGTGTGCGGTCCCGTTCGGCCGAAGGTGAGGATCCGGAGCAGTCAGGGCAGAGAGCGCCGGGTCCTCGGTCCGTCTTCCTGTGCGGGGAAGACGGAGGCTTGTTCTTCGTTCGTGTGCGATCGCCGGCGGCCGGGGGCCGCTGATCGATCACACGCCCTACCCGCATTGTTGACTAGACCACTGCGTGTGTCCATGCGTTGGCGGATGTTTGTTGTTGTTCCCCTGCCCGCCATACGCCGACGGGACACTCGCAGAGTAGCCCGCTTCGGTCCGGCGGCGGGCGCGAACGCCGGACGCCGGGGTGACCCGCGCCTCCCCGTTCGCCCCTGGGGGAACGGGAACCCCCCTGCTAGATTGGTCTACACCACACGAGATGTACCCGACCCCGCTCCGGGCCGGGAGTTTTCGAGTCCTTCTTTCCAGATCGGCAGGCCCAGCGTGGAAGTTGTCATCGTTCCGGATGCCAAGGCGGGTGGCGAACTCATAGCCGAGGCGATGGCGCAGCTGCTCCGGCGCAAGCCCGACGCGCTGCTCGGGGTGGCCACGGGCTCGACCCCGCTGCCCATCTACACCGCGCTCACGCGGAAAGTCCGCTCCGGTGCCGTGGACGCCTCGCGGGCCCGGGTCGCCCAGCTCGACGAGTACGTGGGGCTGCCGGCCGAGCATCCCGAGTCGTACCGCTCGGTGCTGCGGCGGGAGGTGCTGGAGCCGCTGGGACTGGGCCTGGAGGCGTTCATGGGGCCCGACGGGACCGCCGAGGACGTGCCGGGGGCGTGCGAGGCGTACGACAGGGCGCTGGCCGAGGCGGGCGGTGTGGATCTTCAGCTGCTCGGCATCGGGACGGACGGGCACATCGGGTTCAACGAGCCGTGCTCGTCGCTCGCCTCCCGGACGCGGATCAAGACGCTCACCGAGCAGACCCGGATCGACAACGCGCGGTTCTTCGACGGCGACATCGACCAGGTGCCGCACCACGTCATCACCCAGGGCATCGGCACGATCCTGGAGGCGCGGCACCTGGTGCTGCTCGCCACCGGCGAGGGCAAGGCCGACGCCGTCGCGGCGACGGTGGAGGGGCCGGTGGCGGCGGTCTGCCCGGCCTCGGCGCTGCAGCTCCATCCCCACGCGACCGTCGTGGTGGACGAGGGCGCCGCGTCGAAGCTGAAGCTGGCGGACTATTTCCGCTACACGTTCGGCAACAAGCCCGACTGGCAGGGGATCTAGAGCAGCGGAGTATGCGCGGGCGCCACGGCCGGGTATCGGGGGCCGTGGCGCCTTTGTGCGGGGAGCGCGGGGCGGCCTGCGCTGAGGTGTTGGACGGGCAGGGGCGGCGTCGGCGGTATCGCGGAGCCCCGGCGGCGAACTGCGCGAGGGCCCTGGCCGCCCGGCTACTCGGATCCGCCGGGCGCACGCCCGCGGTGTGTCCCGACCCCTCGCCGCACGCCCCCGCCCTCAGCCGCGCTCCGGCTCCCGGGGGACGCCGGCGATGACCTCCGCCGCCGCCCGCTCGCAGACCGCGTCGTCGGTCTGCCCCGGCCCGGCTGCCGAGAGCCCCGGCACGGCCGCTCGGGCTCCTGGGCGCCCGCCCGCCGGTCAAGTGGCCCAGCCCTTCGCCGCGCGCCCCACCCTCAGCCGCGCTCCGGCTCCCGGGGGACGCCGGCGATGACCTCCGCCGCCGCCCGGCCGCAGACCCGGGCCGCGCCGTGGGTCGCGATGTGGAGGGCGCCTCGGGGTGGGGCCTGGGGGATGCCCATCTCCACGACGATCGTGTCCGGGCGGGTGCCGAGGAGCAGGTCGAGGGCCGCGGTCATCCACGGGTGGCGGTGTTCGTCCCGGACGACGGCGACCACACGGCGGGTGCCCGCGACCGACAGGGCCGAGGCTCCGGCGCTGTCGCCGGCGAAGGTGCCCGTCTCGGTGCCGGGAACGAGGCGGGCCAGTTCCGCGCCGACGCCCCAGGGGGTCTCGTCGCCCACGGCGATGTTGGCGACCGGCGCGAAGGCCGCGACGTAGAGGGGCTGGGTGGGCGGCTCGTAGGACTGTGCGCGGGTGACCGTCAGGGCGCGGCGAGCGGCCACGAGACCGATCTCCGTGTCGGCGCCGGCGGTCCCGCCGGGGGTTTCGGCCGCCGACCGGGTCCAGGTCGCCAGCGCCCGGACCCGCCGCGCCGCGTCCGCCAGGCGTTCCTCCTCGAGGTCGCCGTCGCGCACGGCCGTGACGAGGGCGTCGCGCAGGCGGAGGACGGTCTCCTCGTCGGCGAGGCCACCGCCGACGCAGATGGCGTCGGCCCCCGCGGCCAGCGCGAGGACGCTGCCGCGTTCGATGCCGTAGGTGCCCGCGATGGCCCGCATCTCCATGCCGTCGGTGACGATGAGCCCGTCGTAGCCGAGTGCGCCGCGCAGGAGGTCCGTGAGGATGCCGCGGGAGAGCGTCGCCGGAAGGTCGGGGTCCAGGGCCGGGACCAGGATGTGGGCGCTCATCACCGCGCGGGAGCCGGCGGCGATGGCGGCGCGGAAGGGGGCCAGGTCCCGGGAGTCCACGAGCGAGCGGTCCGCGTCGATGCGGGGCAGGAAGTGGTGGGAGTCGACGGCGGTGTCGCCGTGGCCGGGGAAGTGCTTGGTGCAGGCGGCGACCCCCGCGTCCTGGAGCCCCGTGACGTAGGCGGCCGTGTGGCGGGCGACCAGGGCGGGATCGGCGCCGAAGGAGCGGACCCCGATGACCGGGTTGGAGGGGTTGGCGTTCACGTCGGCCGAGGGCGCCCAGTTGAGGTTGACGCCGCACTCCGCCAGGCGGCGGCCGAGGGCGAAGGCGACGTCCCTGGTCAGGGCCACGTCGTCGACCGCGCCCAGGGCGTGGTTGCCCGGGAAGGAGGAGCCGGCGTGCACCTCCAGGCGGGTGACGTCGCCGCCCTCCTCGTCGATCGCGACGAGGACGTCCTCGTGCTCGGCGCGCAGCCGGGCGGTGAGGGCGGCCAGCTGTCCGGGCGAGGTGATGTTGCGGCCGAAGAGGCCGACGGAGGCGAGGCCCTCGCCGAGGCGCCGCAGCAGCCAGTCGGGGGCGGTGGTGCCCGTGAAGCCGGGCTGCAGCACCGTCAGCGCGTCCCGCGCGAGGCCGTCCTGTCCGGAGTGCGAGCCGGGCGAGCCGGTGGCGAATGTCGTCGGTGACATCAGGGTCGGTTATCCCTTCACGGCGCCCGCGGTGAGGCCCGCGGCCATCTTGCGCTGGACGAGGAGGAAGAGGACGACGATCGGCACGGCCATCAGGGTGGAGCCGGCCATCATCGGGGCGTACTCGGTGCCGTGTTTGGTGGTGAAGTTGCCGAGCCAGACGGTCGCGGTCTGGTTCTGCTGGCTCATCAGCATCAGGGCGTAGAGGTACTCGTTCCACGCCTGGATGAAGCCGTAGACCGAGGTCGCCACCATGCCCGGCGCGAGCAGCGGGAACACCACACGGAGGAAGGCGGTGGTGCGGGAGCAGCCGTCGACCATGGCCGCCTCCTCCAGTTCGCGCGGGATGTTGACGATGAAACCGCGCAGGGTCCAGACGGTGAACGGGAGGATGAAGGTCAGGTAGGTGAGGACCAGGCCGCTGAGGCGGTCGTACTGGCCGAGGTCGTTCAGGAGCAGGAAGACCGGGATGATCATCGCGACGAGCGGGACCATCTGCACCGCCAGGATGCCGACGATGACCACCTTCCGGCCGCGGAAGGCGAAGCGGGAGATGGCGAGGGCGGCCAGCATGCCGACGACGACGCCGATGACGACGACCGTGAGGGAGACGACGAGACTGCGGCCGACCGGCCCCCAGAAGTCCGCGATGTCCAGCGCCCGGCCGAAGTTGGCGAAGGTGACCGACGTCGGCAGCAGGCTCGGGTCGGGGTCGATCGCGTCCTTGGCCGGCTTGAACGCCGTGTTGAGCATCCAGTAGACGGGGAAGCCCGCGGTGAGGAAGACGACCAGGCCGAGCAGGTTCCAGCCGAGCCTGGACCTGCGGGGACCGGAGACGGTGGCGGTGCTCATTCGACCTCTCCGATCTTCAGCATCTGGCGCATGTAGACGCCGATCACGCCGAGCAGCAACAGCACGGTGAGCAGGGCGATCGCGGAGCCCTGCGCGTAGTCGTTGACCACGAACGCCTTGTCGTACGAGTAGGTGGTGAGCAACTGGAACTCGGCCTCCGGGTGTCCGTTGCGCATGACGAAGACCTGGGGGAAGACGCCCATGTCCCAGATGACGGAGAGGGTCGTGAGCATCACGATGATCGGCTTGAGGATGGGGAGGGTGACGTAGCGGAACACGCCCCACGCGCCGGCGCCGTCGAGACGGGCGGCCTCCTCCAACTCCTTGGGGACCTGCGTGAGTCCGGCGCTGAGGGTGATGACGACGAACGGCACCGCGCCCCACACCACGAGGAGTGTGATGACGGCGAGGCCCTCGGGGCCGCTGGCGAACCAGTTGTGGCCGATCATGTCGACGCCGGGGAGCTTGCTGAGCAGCGCGTTGAGGATGCCGTAGTCCGAGTCGAACAGCCACTTGAAGACGGTGGTGGCGACGATGATGGGCATGCCCCAGCTCGCCACGAGCGCGATGTTGACGAGTGTCCTCACCCAGCCGGAGACCCGCTGGAGCAGCAGGGCGACCGCCATTCCGATGACCATCGTGAAGACGACGCAGGCGGTGGCGAAGACGACGGTCCGCACGACGACCGTCCAGAACTCGCTGTCGCCCAGCACCTTGGCGAAGTTGTCGAAGCCGACCGACTCCGCCGGCTTGAACCCCCACAGCTGGGACTGGCCGAACTCCTGGAAGGACAGCGTCCCGAGACGGACGAGCGGGTAGCCGAGGACGACGGCGAGGATCAGCAGACAGGGGGCGAGGAGGGCCCAGGGCACGGCGGCTCCGCCGGAGGTCCGCTTCCGGGTCGGCCGTTCCGGTGCCGCCGGGGGTGGCGGTGGCGCCGGCCGCGCGGGCGGCACCTTCGCGGGGGCTGTCGTGTCTGCGGCACTCATCGCGCACTCCTAAGCAGATGAAGGAGGGGCCGGCAGCGATCGCCCGGGAAGGGGCGCGGGAACTGCGCGACCGGCCACGACGCACCGGCACCGAACCCGACGCCTCATCGCGGCACTTTCGTCAATCGCCCACCGGCAGGCCCTGGGGCACTCACCGGCCGGGCCCGGGCGCCCGTCGGCCGATCCGATGGGGCACCCCCGTCGGGCCCGGCCGTCACGGCCGGGCCCGACCGGCGGGTCACCGTCACTCGTTGTTGATGACCTTGTCGATCTCGGCGTCGGCCGCCTTCGCGGCCTCCTCGACCGACTTCTTTCCGGTGCCGATGGACTGCAGCATCGTCTGCAGGATCTGGGCCTTCTCGACCTGGCCCCAGCCGGGGGCCATCGGGACGAACCAGTTGGACTCGGCCGCGGTGGCCGGGACCGCCGTCGCCGGGTCGTCCTTCAGGGTGGCGAGGTCGGTCTTGTTGTTGGGCAGGTTGCCCTTCTCCATCAGGCCCTTCTGGCCGGAGGGACCGGTGAAGGCGTTGATCCACTCGGCGGCGACGGTCTGCGCGTCGGACTTCACCGGGACGGCGAGGTCACTGCCGCCGAGGAACACGGGGAGGTTCTTGCCGGACGGGCCGGGCATCACGAAGTTCTCGACGTTGCCCGCGAGCTTGCCGGTCTTGTCGTTCTCCTTGGCCGCGGCGGTCGCGCCCTCCCAGGCGGGGGCGAAGATCATGCCGGACTTGCCCTGGCCGTAGACGATGTACCGGTCGGACTCGTCCTTGGTCCTGTCGCCGTGCATGTACGAGTCGACGACGTTCTTGAACTCGGTGAGCCCCTTGACGGACTCCGGCGAGGAGAGGCTGGCCTTCCACTTGCCGCCGGACTCGACGGCTATCGAGCCGCCGGCGTCGTAGACGAAGGACATGGCCGCGTACCAGTCACGGGTGGGCTGGTACCAGGCGCTGAACTTGTCGCCCCGCTTCTTCTGCACCTTGTCGAGGGCGGCGGTGAGTTCGGCGTACGTCTTCGGCGGGGACTTCACTCCCGCGGCGGCGAAGACGTCCTTGCGCCAGTTGGCGACGCGGCCGCCGGCGTAGTACGGCACGCCGTAGGTCTTGCCCTCGTAGGTGACGGAGGCCTTGAGGCCGTCCAGCCACGCGGCCGAGTTGTCGAACTTCGCCGCGTCGAGGGGGGCGAAGGCGCCCTTGACCATGTAGGCGAGCATCTCCGTGTTGCCCATCTCGACCACGTCGGGGGCCTTGTCGGTGGCGAGGACCGCGTCGAGCTTGGCGTTCTTGTCGGGCCAGCCGTAGTACTCGTGCGTGATGGTGATGCCGGGGTGCTTCTTCTCGATCGCCGCGTCGGCGGCCTTGACCAGCTCGGGCCAGTTGTTCTGAGCGTCCACCGTGAGCCAGACCGTCAGCTCCTTGGTGTCCGCCCCGGTGTCCGCGCTCTTCTTCTCGCCGCCCCCGCACGCCGCGATGGAGACCATCATGCCCGCGACACAGATCGCGGTCGTCAGCTTCCTCTTCACGCCATCCTCCTCAGGGATGCCCTTGCTCCAGGGATGCCACAAACCCCCCTGCTCCCCTCGGTGACAGGACGTACCGCCCCTGGGGCCAGGACCTGGACCAATGGTGTAGACCAGTAGGCGGAGCTTGGCTCAGACCATTCGCGGTGTCAAGAGTGCTCGAACCCCCTCTCACCAGCCGTTATGCGACCTACATATGCAAGAACCTTTATGTAATAAGCCAGCGAAAACAGGCCCGCTTGGGCCACACTCTTCGGGTAGACCACTGCACCGCCACGGAGTGGACCAGCACAGACTCCTCCGTGGACTAGACCAGCGGGGCCCGCAGAGGTATACAGAGGGATCACGCCACGAGGAGCCGGGAAGGCGGAGCATGAGCACCGACGTCAGCAGTGCGGAGAACGAGAACGGGGCGACCGTCCGTACCGCGCGCGTGCCCAAGTACTACCGCCTGAAGAAGCACCTGCTCGACATGACCGAGACGCTGCCGCCCGGCACGCCGGTCCCGCCGGAGCGCACCCTCGCCGCCGAGTTCGACACCTCGCGCACCACCGTGCGGCAGGCGCTCCAGGAACTGGTGGTCGAGGGGCGGCTGGAGCGCATCCAGGGCAAGGGCACGTTCGTCGCCAAGCCCAAGGTCTCCCAGGCGCTGCAACTCACCTCCTACACCGAGGACATGCGCGCCCAGGGCCTCGAACCCACCTCCCAGCTGCTCGACATCGGCTACATCACCGCCGACGACACGCTCGCGGGGCAGCTCGACATCACCGCCGGCGGCCGGGTCCTGCGCATCGAGCGCCTGCGCATGGCCAACGGCGAGCCGATGGCCATCGAGACGACCCATCTGAGCGCCAAGCGCTTCCCGGCCCTGCGCAGGTCACTGGTCAAGTACACCTCCCTCTACACCGCGCTGGCGGAGGTGTACGACGTCCGGCTCGCCGAGGCCGAGGAGACCATCGAGACCTCGCTGGCCACCCCGCGCGAGGCCGGTCTGCTGGGCACGGACGTGGGCCTGCCGATGCTGATGCTGTCCCGGCACTCGCTGGACATGGAAGGCCAGCCGGTGGAGTGGGTGCGGTCGGTCTACCGCGGCGACCGGTACAAGTTCGTGGCGAGGCTCAAGCGCCCGCAGGACTGATCCACACGCGGCGCCCCGGCCGGCCGGCCGCGCGGGTCCCGGCGCCACGCGGCGGCGGCCGTTCGGGCGCGCCCGCGTCACAGGTGGTGCACGCGGTGTGGCGCGACCCACGCTCCTGTTCTACGGTCCTTGCGTCGCCGCACCGACCCGGGAGGCCCCGCTGTGCGTACGCGCGGGCACGGCCCCGGCCCGGCGCTGCCGTGCGCCTCGGAAGGAGGGGGATCTCCGGACGGACCGCCAGGAAACGGACCCCTGCCAGGAGTTGGGCAGCCGCCGAACACACAACCTCCGCATCCGATATCCGGACAGGGGGTTCCGGACGACGGAACCCGTCCCTTAGATTTCCTGCGCGTCGAGCACATGATCAGCGGCGATCCATGGCGTACCAGTGAGGGGACGGAACCGGGACATGTCAGAAGCGCCTGAAGTGGGACCACCGGTGGTGACACCTGTCAGAGTCGTCATCGCCCTGTGCCTGCTCGCCCCGTTCGTGGCGATGCTCTGGGTCGGCTCGTACGCGAAGACGGACCCGACGTTCATCGGTATCCCCTTCTTCTACTGGTACCAGATGGCCTGGGTGCTCATCTCCACCGCGCTCACCGCCACCGCGTACGTCCTGTGGCAGCGTGACCAGCGCGCCCGCAGGTCCCCCGCGCGGGACGGAGGTGTCGCGAAGTGAAGGACGGCGTGAACGGCGTCGCACTCGCCGTCTTCATCTTCTTCTTCCTGGCCGTCACGGTGATGGGCTTCCTGGCCGCGCGCTGGCGCAAGGCCGAGAACGAGCACAGCCTCGACGAATGGGGCCTCGGCGGCCGGTCGTTCGGCACCTGGGTCACCTGGTTCCTGCTCGGCGGCGACCTCTACACGGCGTACACCTTCGTCGCCGTCCCCGCGGCGATCTACGCGGCGGGCGCGGCCGGGTTCTTCGCGGTGCCGTACACGATCCTGGTGTACCCGCTGATCTTCACGTTCCTGCCGCGCCTGTGGTCGGTCTCCCACAAGCACGGCTATGTGACGACCTCGGACTTCGTACGCGGCCGCTTCGGCTCCAAGGGCCTGTCGCTGGCGGTCGCCCTCACCGGCATCCTGGCGACGATGCCTTACATCGCCCTCCAACTGGTCGGCATCCAGGCCGTGCTGGACGTGATGGGCGTGGGCGGCGGCGAGAACACGAACTGGTTCGTCAAGGACCTGCCGCTGCTGATCGCGTTCGGCGTCCTGGCCGCCTACACCTACTCCTCCGGCCTCCGGGCGCCCGCGCTGATCGCGTTCGTGAAGGACACCCTGATCTACCTCGTCATCGCGGTGGCGATCATCTACATCCCGATCAAGCTGGGCGGCTTCGACGACATCTTCGCCAAGGCGGGCGAGGCGTACAGCCAGACCAACCCGGCGACGGACAAACCGCGCGGGGCCCTCGTCCCCGGCGACGCCAACCAGTGGACGTACGCGACCCTGGCCCTCGGCTCGGCGCTCGCGCTGTTCATGTACCCGCACTCGATCACGGCGACGCTGTCGTCCAGGAGCCGCGAGGTCATCCGCCGCAACACGACGATCCTGCCGCTGTACTCGCTGATGCTGGGCCTGCTCGCCCTGCTGGGCTTCATGGCGATCGCGGCCGGCGTCCAGGTGCAGAACGGCCAGCTGGCGATTCCCCAGCTGTTCGAGACGATGTTCCCCGACTGGTTCGCGGGCGTGGCCTTCGCGGCCATCGGCATCGGCGCGCTGGTCCCCGCGGCGATCATGTCCATCGCGGCGGCGAACCTCTTCACCCGCAACATCTACAAGGACTTCATCAAGCCGGACGCCACGCCCGCGCAGGAGACCAAGGTCTCCAAGCTGGTGTCCCTGATGGTGAAGGTGGGTGCCCTGGCCTTCGTCCTCACCATGGACAAGACGGTGGCCATCAACTTCCAGCTGCTGGGCGGCATCTGGATCCTCCAGACCTTCCCGGCGCTCGTCGGCGGTCTGTTCACCCGCTGGTGCCACCGCTGGGCCCTCCTCGCGGGCTGGGCCGTCGGCATGCTGTACGGCACGGTCGCCGCGTACGGCGTGGCCTCCCCCACGCAGAAGCACTTCGGCGGCTCCTCCGCGGAGATCCCCGGCATCGGCGAGATCGGCTACATCGGCCTGACCGCGTTCGTCCTCAACGTGGTGGTCACGGTGGTCCTCACCTTCGCCCTGCGGGCCTTCAACGCCCCCGACGGCATCGACGAGACCAGCCCGGAGGACTACACGGCGGACGCGGGCGACGCGGGCGTCCAGGTGGAACTCCCGCCGGCGACAGCGGGGTCGAGCCACTAGGGCGTGTTGCGAAAGTCCCGTCGTTCGCCCGAAGGGCGGGCCTCGCGGCGTCAGGTGCGTGCTCTCGGCGTGCCGGGCGGAAGCCCTCGTACTGGATGTACTTGGGCTTTCGCCCGGTGCGGCGAGAGTGCGTGCATGGCGTCGCGAGGCAGGCGGGACTTTCGCAACACGCCCTAGCCCTCCCAGGGGCGCTGTCCCTTCGACTCCCTTCGTGGTGGGCGGTTCGGGTGGCGGGTGCGTGCGGATCCGGTGGGGGCTGGTCGCGCAGTTCCCCGCGCCCCTGAAAAGCAGGGGCTGATCTTTTAGGGGCGCGGGGAACTGCGCGAGAAGCCCCACCCACCCGCACCCGACCACGCAGCTGCCCGGGGTCGAAGGGGCAGAGCCCTTGGAGGACGGGACGGGTAAGGGCGGCGGGGGCGAGAAACGCCCCGCTACCCTGACAAGGTGACCGCTCGCGCACCGATCGTCCTGGACAGCGACCCCGGTATCGACGACGCCGTAGCCCTGCAGTACCTCCTGGGCACAGGCCTGTGGGACCTCAAGGCCTACACCTCGGTGGGCGGCAACCTCCCCGCCGAGGCGACCTACGCCAACGCCAGAGCCCTCGCCCGAGCCCTCCGCATCGACGGGGGCACCCCCGTGCACCGCGGCGCCGGCCGCACCCTCTCCCGCCTCCCCTACCGAGAGGCGTCCGCCTTCCACGGCCGGGCGGGCCTCGGGAACGAGACCCTGCCCGACTCCACGGCCCCGCACCCGACGGAGTCCTCCGCACAGGCCCTGCTCCGCCTCTCCCGGGAGTACGAGGGCGAGCTGACGGTGTGCGCCACCGGCCCCCTGACCAACGTCGCCGTCGCCCTCCTGGAGGACCCCGGCTTCGCGCGCCGCGTCGGCAGGTTCGTGTTCATGGGCGGCGCCGCCCAGGTGCCGGGGAACATCACCCCGGTCGCCGAGTTCAACATCTGGGCCGACCCCGACGCGGCCGAGGTCGTGCTCTCCTCCGGCATCCCGTTCACCATGGTCGACCTGGACGCCTCGCACCGCTGGCTGTTCCGCCCCGCCGACCTGGCCGCCCTGGAGGCCGCCGGCCCGGGCACGGCCCTCGCCGCCCGGCTGATGCGCACGTACATGGACGCCTACAGCCGCCACGGCGGGGACGGCACCTGCCCGCTGCACGATCCCCTGGCCGTGGGGGTCTGCGGGGACGAGGCGTTCGTGGCCGCCGCCGAGGGAGCCGTCATCGTCGAATGCGCGAGCGAACTCACGCGGGGCCAGACCGTGTTCGTCCCGGCCGCCGCTCCGCGCGTGCACTACTCCGAGTCCCCCGCCCTGACCGCCCGCCTCCGCACCACCGGCCGCGTCGCCCTGGGACCGGGCACCCGCGACTTCAGCGAGGACTTCGTGGCGACCCTGCCCCGGTGGCCGGCGGTGGACTGACCGGCTCCCGCCGTCCACGGGACCGGCCCGGCCGACCCTCGCGCGGGCCCGCATGGAGCGCGCCCGGACCGTGCGGGGCTGTGTACGCGTGCTGCTGTCGACCCAGCGGAGCGTGCACGCGGCCCGTCGCATCCACGAACGCCTGGGCTTCACCCGCGCACCAGCGTGACGGGAGCCGCCTCCCCGAGGCCCCGGACATCACTCTCCTCGCCCATGAGTTGACGCTCTGACACCCTGCGAAGCCGAACGCGACACAACATGTGGGGGTGACACCGCGCCCCGGCACTAGATGTATGCTCATGCTCGCTGTCGCCGCAGGGGAATCCGGTGCGAATCCGGAACTGTCCCGCAACGGTGTACTCGCGTGCGTTCATGCCCTTCTGCGCACGCCTGTTCAGTCCGAACACCTGTCGACAGCGCGCCCGGCCGTCCGGTCCGGGTGCCTGACGTCCGGGCCTCGTGGAATGGGCCGGTGGACGCGACGCCCCGTGCGCTCGTGAGCTGCCGCCTGCCCTCCGCCGGGCCCCTTGCCGAGCGAGGGAGAGCCCCACGTGACCATCGCGCCAGCCGACCCGGTTTCAGCCGACCTGGCTTCGACCGATCCGGCGACGGAGACGGACGGTCCCGGTTCCGCGTTGCTGCGGACCCTGACCGAGCTGACCGTCGACCTCCCCGACGCCGACCCCGGCCGGGTCGCCGCCGCCGCGCTGCGCGGACGGTCCTCGCGCGCGGCCACCGCCGAGATGGTCGCGGAACTGCGCGAGCTCGCCACGGAGGCGGCCGCCGGGCTGATCTCCGAGGACCCCGCGTACTCGAAGCTGGCCGCCCGTCTGCTGGCCATCGGCATCCGAGCCGAGGCCGCCTCGCAGGGCGTCACGACGTTCACCGAGTCCATCGCCGTGGGCCACCGGGAGGGCCTCGTCGCCGACCGCACCGCGGAGTTCGTCCGCGTGCACGGCGCGCGTCTCGACGCCCTGGTCGACCCGGCCGGCGACGACCGCTTCGGCTACTTCGGCCTGCGCACCCTGCACAGCCGCTATCTGCTCAGGCACCCGCTCACCCGCAAGGTCGTCGAGACACCCCAGCACTTCATGCTGCGGGTGGCGAGCGGCCTCGCGGAGGACGACACCCCGCGCGCCGTGGACGAGGTCTCCGCGCTCTACGGCCTCATGAGCCGCCTCGACTACCTCCCCTCCTCCCCCACGCTGTTCAACTCCGGCACCCGCCACCCCCAGATGTCCTCCTGCTACCTCCTCGACTCCCCGCTGGACGAGCTGGACTCCATCTACGACCGCTACCACCAGGTGGCCCGTCTCTCGAAGCACGCCGGCGGCATCGGCCTGTCGTACTCCCGCATCCGCTCGCGCGGTTCACTGATCCGGGGCACCAACGGGCACTCCAACGGCATCGTGCCGTTCCTGAAGACGCTGGACGCCTCGGTCGCCGCCGTGAACCAGGGCGGCCGGCGCAAGGGCGCGGCCGCGGTCTATCTGGAGACCTGGCACTCCGACATCGAGGAGTTCCTGGAGCTGCGCGACAACACCGGTGAGGACGCCCGCCGTACGCACAACCTGAACCTCGCGCACTGGATCCCGGACGAGTTCATGCGCCGGGTGAACGCCGACGAGCAGTGGTCGCTGTTCTCCCCGGCCGACGTGCCCGAGCTGGTCGACCTGTGGGGCGAGGAGTTCGAGGCGGCCTACCGCAAGGCGGAGGCGAACGGCCTGGCGCGCAAGACGATCGCGGCCCGTGATCTGTACGGCCGCATGATGCGCACCCTCGCGCAGACCGGCAACGGCTGGATGACCTTCAAGGACGCGGCCAACCGCACCGCCAACCAGACGGCCGAGCCGGGCCACGTCGTCCACTCCTCCAACCTCTGCACGGAGATCCTGGAGGTCACGGACGACGGGGAGACCGCGGTCTGCAACCTGGGCTCGGTGAACCTGGGCGCGTTCGTCGACCGGGCCGCGGGCGACCTGGACTGGGAGCGGCTGGACGAGACCGTCCGGACGGCCGTCACCTTCCTCGACCGCGTCGTCGACATCAACTTCTACCCGACCGAGCAGGCGGGCCGCTCCAACGCCAGGTGGCGCCCGGTCGGCCTCGGCGCGATGGGGTTGCAGGACGTCTTCTTCCAGCTGCGCCTGCCCTTCGACTCCCCCGAGGCGAAGGCGCTGTCCACGCGGATCGCCGAGCGGATCATGCTCGCCGCGTACGAGGCGTCCGCCGACCTCGCCGAGCGCAACGGCCCGCTGCCTGCCTGGGAGAAGACCCGTACGGCCCGGGGCGTGCTGCACCCCGACCACTACGGTGTCGAGCCGGCCTGGTCGGAGCGCTGGGCGGCCCTGCGCGAGCGCGTCGCGGCGACGGGCATGCGCAACGCGCTGCTGCTCGCCATCGCGCCCACGGCCACCATCGCCTCGATCGCCGGCGTGTACGAGTGCATCGAGCCGCAGGTGTCCAACCTGTTCAAGCGCGAGACACTGTCGGGCGAGTTCCTCCAGGTCAACTCGTACCTGGTGAGGGACCTCAAGGAGCTGGGCGTCTGGGACGCCCGCACCCGGGAGGCGCTGCGCGACTCGAACGGCTCGGTGCAGGACTTCGCGTGGATCCCGGCCGACGTCCGGGCGCTGTACCGCACGGCCTGGGAGATCCCGCAGCGCGGCCTGATCGACATGGCCGCCGCCCGCACCCCGTACCTGGACCAGTCGCAGTCGCTGAACCTGTTCCTGGAGACGCCGACCATCGGCAAGCTCTCCTCGATGTACGCGTACGCCTGGAAGTCGGGGCTGAAGACCACGTACTACCTGCGCTCGCGCCCGGCGACCCGAATCGCCCGCGCGGCCCAGGGCCAGGCCCGGCAGCCCGAGACGACCGTCCCCGTCCAGCAGGCCACCTCCGAAGAGGCCCTCGCCTGCTCCCTTGAGAACCCCGAGTCCTGCGAGGCCTGTCAGTGATTCCCGCCCGCCACCCGACCACCACCCCTGGAGGACGGCGCTTCGCGCCGGCTGTGATGACTGACCAGAACCTGCTCGACCCCGGCTTCGAGCTGACTCTGCGCCCCATGCGCTACCCGGACTTCTACGAGCGCTACCGGGACGCGATCAAGAACACCTGGACCGTCGAGGAGGTCGACCTCCACTCGGACGTCGCCGACCTGGCGAAGCTGTCCGAGGGCGAGCAGCACATGATCGGCCGGCTGGTCGCGTTCTTCGCGACGGGCGACTCGATCGTGGCGAACAACCTGGTGCTCACCCTCTACAAGCACATCAACTCCCCCGAGGCGCGGCTCTACCTGAGCCGCCAGCTCTTCGAGGAGGCCGTGCACGTCCAGTTCTATCTGACGCTGCTGGACACCTATCTGCCCGACCCGGCGGACCGGGTGGCGGCCTTCGCGGCGGTGGAGAACATCCCGTCCATCCGTGAGAAGGCGGAGTTCTGCTTCAAGTGGATGGACTCGGTGGAGAAGCTGGACCGTCTGGAGTCCCAGGCGGACCGCCGGCGCTTCCTGCTCAACCTGATCTGCTTCGCGGCGTGCATCGAGGGCCTGTTCTTCTACGGCGCCTTCGCCTACGTCTACTGGTTCCGCAGCCGGGGGCTGCTGCACGGTCTGGCGACGGGCACCAACTGGGTGTTCCGCGACGAGACCATGCACATGTCCTTCGCCTTCGAGGTGGTGGACACCGTCCGCAAGGAGGAGCCGGAGCTCTTCGACGAACTGCTCCGGCAGCAGGTCACCGACATGCTGAAGGAGGCCGTCGAGGCCGAGCTGCAGTTCGGGCGCGATCTGTGCGGTGACGGCCTGCCGGGCATGAACACCGAGTCGATGCGGCAGTACCTGGAGTGTGTCGCCGACCAGCGGCTCACCCGCCTCGGCTTCGCGCCGGTCTACGGCTCGCAGAACCCGTTCTCGTTCATGGAGCTGCAGGGTGTCCAGGAGCTGACCAACTTCTTCGAGCGACGTCCCTCGGCCTATCAGGTGGCGGTGGAGGGCACCGTCGACCTGGACGAGGACTTCTAGGCCACCCAGGTCAGCGGTGTGACCCTCGTCCCCGGCCGGCGTGACCCGCGCGGTCGTCGTCGTGCCGGGGACGTGTCAGTGGCACCAGCACCGCGATCATGCGGCGCGGGCGATGTGGTGCGACGCCCGTCGTTCCTGCGCCTGCCTGAGCTGCCGGTCGACGCGCCACTCGTGCACGATGCCGACGATCGCGGGCAGTGCGACCAGGGCGAGCAGTCCGAGAACGGCCAGGGTTCCGATGAGTCCTTGCAGCTGTGTCGTTTCCATGGACACCACTTTGGCGCCGAATGCTCCTGACAAACAGTGGCAGGACTGCCGCACCCCCTCGAATTACTGCCACTTGCCAGGCACACTGGCAGCATGCTGAAAAACGTGGCCACCGTCCTCATGGAGGGCGTGCATCCCTTCGAACTGGGTGTCGTCTGCGAGGTCTTCGGCCTCGACCGCAGCGATGACGACCTGCCCGTGTACGACTTCGCGGTCGCCTCGGCGGAGGGCCCGACCCTGCGGACCCCGGCCGGGTTCACGGTCTCCACGCCGTACGGGCTGGACCGGCTCGAAGAGGCCGACCTGGTCGTCGTACCGGCCGGTGACAGCTATGTGCACCGGACCTATCCGCCGGAGCTGCTGGACGCGCTGCGGCGGGCCGCCGACCGGGGCGCCCGGGTGCTGAGCGTGTGCTCGGGGGTGTTCGTGCTCGGCGCGGCAGGACTGCTGGACGGGCGGCCCTGTGCGGTGCACTGGAAGCACGCGGAGGAGCTGGCCCGGCAGTATCCGCGGGCGGTGGTCGAACCGGACGTGCTGTACGTGGACGCGGACCCGGTGATCACCTCGGCGGGCACGGCGGCCGGCATCGACGCCTGTCTGCACATCGTCCGCAAGGAGCAGGGCCCGGAGGTCGCCAACAAGATCGCCCGGCGGATGGTGGTGCCGCCGCACCGTGACGGCGGCCAGGCGCAGTACATCGAGCGTCCGCTGCCCCGTTCGCAGTGCGACACGGTGGGCGAGGTGCTGGTCTGGATGGAGCAGCACCTCGACGAGGAGGTCACCGTCGAGCAGCTCGCCGCTCGCGCGCACATGTCCCCGCGCACGTTCGCCCGCCGCTTCCAGCAGGAGACCGGGACCACGCCGTACCGCTGGATCCTGCGTCAACGGGTGCTGCTGGCCCAGCGGTTGCTGGAGGGGACGGACGAGACGGTGGACGCGATCGCCTGGCGCACCGGCTTCGGCACCGCCGCCGCCCTGCGTCATCAGTTCGTGCGGTCGCTGGGTACGACCCCGCAGACCTACCGCCGGACCTTCCGGGGCCCGGAGGCCGCCTGAGGGGCGGCCCGGCGGGCCCGGCGCGGCGGGCGGAGGGCTCAGTCGTTGGCGACCACGGGGTAGCGGGGCTCGTTCTCGGCCATCTGCCGCAGGGCGTCCTTGCGGTCGCGCTTGGAGAGGCGGTCGATGTAGAGGTAGCCGTACAGGTGGTCGGTCTCGTGCTGCAGGCAGCGCGCGAAGTAGCCGGTGCCCCGCACCTTGATCGGGTTGCCCTTCTCGTCCTGCCCGGTGACCTCGGCGTAGTCGGGGCGGGCGAGCGGCATGTACGCGGTCGGCACCGACAGGCAGCCCTCGTTGCTGTCGTCCAACCGGCGCGCCTCGGCGGGCAGTTCGACCAGCTTGGGGTTGCAGATCACACCGGTGTGCCGCTTGCCCTCGTCGTCCGGGCAGTCGTACACGAACACCTTCAGGTCGACGCCGACCTGGTTCGCGGCCAGGCCCACGCCCTCCGCCGTGCGCTGGCTGGCGAACATGTCGTCCACCAGCTTCGCCAGCTCGTCACCGAACTCCGTGACGTCCTTGCACTCCTTGTGCAGCACCGGGTTCCCGACCACGGTGATCGGCAGCGAGGTGCCGCGCTCGCGGTACGCCTGCTCGCGCTCCTCGCAGTCCTCCGTGTCGATGACGAACCCCTCGTCGTCGACGGGGAGCACGCCCTCGCGCTGCTGATCGGTGTCCTGCTGGGCCATGGCAGACGTACGCCTTCCTCAAAACAACAAGCGGTGAAGTTGCTGATACAGGGTACGGGGATCGCACCGCTCGGGGGGCGCCCCTGCGAGGGGGCGGGGAACCGTGCGAGAACCCCCGCAGGACCTGTGGCCGAAAATCGAACCACGAGCCCCTAACAGACCTCTTCCAGATCCCGCCAGTCACGGGAATCCGGACTGTCGGCCACCCATCCGTCCAGCAGCCCCCGGACCAGCGAGGCCGGCGCGGCCACCCCGCACTCCCGTTCCGGCGCCCACAGCTGCCCGTCCGTGACATGCCCCAGCGGCCCCGGGTGCCCCGGCTCACTGTGGTCGTGCGGGTCCAGGTGCTCCCCGTCGCCCTCGTCGGACGGCATCCGCGACTCCGAACAGAGCCGGCACAGCAGACGCACCGACGACGACCAGTCCTCCGCCGCGAAGCCGGCGTCCGCCGCGAGGCGCTCCAGCGCGTCCCGGTCGGCCTCGGTCGCGGCCTCCAGCAGCACCACCCAGGTCGGCACGGGCGAGGGCGCCCACAGCTCGATCTCGTCGAACACCGGATAGGCGTGGCCCGCGGCCGTGGTCCGCTCGCCGTGCGGCACCCCGTCGTGCAGGACGACCTCGCCCCAGCGGCGCCCGGACGAGGGCAGCGGAATGGAGAGCACCTCGATCCGCGCGGGGTCGAGCCGCCGCCCCCACACGACCTCGGCCTCACCCTCCGGAGAGAGCCGTACGGCCGCGCTGCCGAGGTCCATGCCCACCGGCTCGCCGTTGTCACCGGGGCCGCTGCCGGGCTTCGGCCGGGACGCGCCCCCGGGGACCCGCAGCCCGTACGCCTGCCAGGCGCGGCGGGCCAGCGGCCAGTCCTGCAGGGCGGTCGCGGCGATGCCCACGTTCCACCAGTCGGGCGCCCCCGTCTCCCGGTCGAGCAGGGCCACGGCCCGCAGACCGGCCGCCCGCGCCTGTTCCCAGTCGTGGCGGAACTTGTGCAGCAGGGCAAGGTTGAACCAGGACTCGGACAGCCAGGGCTCCAGGTCCGCGGCACGTGTCAACAGTGCGCCCGCGTCCTCGTACCGACCGTCACCGATCAGCGTGAACGCACGATCGGTGGCCTGCCGCCAAGAGGCGGAGGGCCGATGCCGTCCCTTGCCGAAGATCCTCACGATTCCCGCCTGCCAGTTACGGTTCCCGCCTGTCAGTTCCCGTCGGAGTGGGCCGGCCGCCGCCCCCGGTACACCCTCTCCCTCGCATCCAACCACGACCGCGTGGAGGGCCGCTCATTACCCATGGGTTACCCCACCACGGACGGGGTCAGACAGTCTCTCGACAGTACCCTCACGAGCGATTCACCACCCTGGGACGGAACACCCGCGGGAGGACGACGGCCGGCACCGCACCGGCGGTCGACGAGACCGTACCCGCTCGTCAGTTCGCCACGTCCGCCGCGAGCACCTTGGAGAGCTGTTCCACGGTCGCCGGGGACTCCCGCTGGAAGGCGGCGAGGTCGAGGCCGTCGTCGCCCATGACCGTCAGGAGCGCGCGCTCGCCGACGGCGACCACGATGACGTGGCCGGAACCGCACCGGACGACGACCTCGCGCAGCGCGCCGGCACCGGACTGGTCGGCCATGCGGCGGCTGACGCCGAGGGTGGCGGCGGCGAGCGCGGCGACGGACTCGGGATGGACCTTGTCGACGTCGGCGACGACGAGGAGGCCGTCCACGGTGGACAGGACGCTCTCGGCGACGCCCATCACCCGGTCACGCAGCGAGGCCAGGATGTCCATCAGCGATTCGGTCGATGCGTGTGCGGTCATGGGGACGTGCTCCTTGGTCCAGATGTCTGCGGTGGCGTGCCGTCCGGGCGGCAGGCGATGCCGGGCATCGTGGGTGCCGTACGGGGGTCTCGGGCACCCCTCAGTCGGAGAGGTGCCCGTCGGACTCGGGGAGAGCCCGCAGTCCGCGGCGGACGCGCCGCAGCATGTCGAGGGAGGGTTGGTCGGCGAGCAGTTCCTCGGCCGACAGCGTGGACAGGGGCGGGAAGGGCGGCGGCACGGCCGGGCCGTCCGACGTGCCGTCCCCGGTGTTCACGGGGACCGGCGTCGCTCCCCGCACGGGTAACGGGGGCCGTCCGGCAGCGTCCCGTACGGGTGACGGGAGTGGTCCGGCGGCGTCCCGTACGGGTGACGGGGGTGGTGCCGCGACGGCGCCGCCGGCCCCGGTCCCCTCGGTCGTGGGGACGGGCGCGGCGGGCCGCTGTCCGGCCGGCGCGCCCTCCGGTTCGGCGCACGGCGGCCGTCCGTCGGCCGGGGTGAGCGGTGCGGCGGCCGGGCGGGCGCCGGTGGGCGGGGCCGGGCGGTCGGCCGCGGCCGTTCCCCGGGCCGGCCGCCGTCGGAGGCGGGCGGCCTTGCTGCGGATGCGGCGCTTGCGGGCCGGGTCTCTGTCGGCGCTCACTACCCGTCCTTCGCTCCGGGGTCTCCGATCGGAGAGCCTCCACCTGGCCTGCGTCTGGGCAGGGGGCCGGCTCTCGGGGACGGCTCCTCGGAGGCCGGCTGCGCCTGCGGTGTCCGGGGCGCCGTGCTGGGGCGGCCACCGGGCTCGGCCCTGGTCCGCCAGCTGATCAGCTGCAGCGATTCCAGCCGGATGAGGTCCAGCATCACCGCGTAGAGGCCGCGGCCCCGCGCGAAGGCGATGTCGCGCGGCGTGCGACGGCCGTTCACGCTGTCGACGAGGTCGCGGTGGCGCCGGGTCAGCCGGCCGTCGTGCTCCGCACCGCCGTGTCCGGTGACCGGTTCGGGCCGGGCACGGGCCAGGTCGCCCGCGGGGCCCCACAGTGCGGTCAGCAGTGTCATACGGCGGGTGGTCTCCTCCGCCAGCGGGCGCGGCTCGACACCGGGACGGACGAGGAGGGTGGGCTGCCGTGCGGTCAGTTCCCAGCCGCCGGGCGCACTGAGCGCCATCGCGAAGGCCCCGTCGAACAGGGCCGCCGTGCAGACGACCTCCAGTTCGGCGGCGCCGATCAGGCCGGCGGCCACCAGGTGCGGGCCGAGCCGGTCGGCGTCGGGTTCGGCCGCGCAGGCCGCCAGCCAGGCGTCGTCGTCGATCCGGCCCGAGGAGAGCAGCGCGGACGTCGCGGTCGGCGCGCCCGGTGTCTCGATCGCGCCGATCAGGCCGTCCCGCAGGTGAATCGTGCCACCGGGGGAGCCCGAGACTCGGACCGTGCAGGTACGGCCCTCCTGGTGCAGGGCCTGGAGGAGCGCGGGTACGTTGCGGGCCGAGGGGGTTTTCACGCCAGCACCTCTCGGACCCGGTCGCCGAGACTGCGCAGCGCCAGGGCCACGTTCGCCCGGTCGCGGTCGAGGCCGGCCGCCAGCAGCAGCGGGTCGCCGGCCGACCGGTCCACGCAGAACAGCACCTGGTGGCGATGCCTGCTGGTCATGACCACGCTTTCCAGCTCGCCCTCGGCCCCCGCGGCGCCGAGCCGCTCGGAGATCAGGGTGGCGAGATCGGAGCACTCCACCCCCGTCCCCGCCGCCGCGGCGTCGCCCGCCGTGGCGTACGTGAGACCCGTGACCGCGTCGACGAGGGCGACGCCGACGACACCGGGAGAGTCGAGAAGCCGGTCCAAGGAGGTCTGGAGCGCAGGCTTCCTTTCCTCAAGTCCCCCCATTCGCCCTCCACGTTCACGCGCCGCGCAGTACTTTGAACGCCAACTTCCACAACAAGGCCAAAAGTTGATGTTTGTGACCGGTAGGTCACTCGCGTCGATCGTAGTTGGCCGGACAGTGACCGGTCAGCAGCACTGAGGAATTGGGGCAGCAATATGAACATCGAGACGGCGCTCAAGGAAGCCATGGCTCTCGACGGCGCGGTCGGCGTCGCGCTGGTCGACTACGAGAGCGGCATGTCGCTCGGCACCCTCGGCGGCGGACAGCACCTCGACCTGGAGCTGGCGGCGGCCGGCAACACCGAGGTGGTGCGGGCCAAGATGCGCACGCTGGCCTCGCTGGACATGAACGACGTGATCGAGGACATCCTGATCACGCTCGGCCGCCAGTACCACCTGATCCGCCCGCTGACCAGCAGCAAGGGCTCGCTCTTCCTCTACCTGGCGCTGGACCGCTCCCGCAGCAACCTGGCGCTGGCCAGGCACGGCCTGAAGCGCATCGAGAACGGCCTGGAGGTCTGAGCCGCTTCCGCCCCGCATCCGACGCGACGACGGAGCCCGCCGCGGGAGGGGCCGCACGGCCCTTCCGCGGCGGGCTCCGCCCCGGTGGTTCTCAGCTCTCCTGAGGAGCGGCCGGAGAGGCCGCCGTCACATCGTGCTCGGGCACGGTCTGCCCCGACCGGATCAGATCGATCCGGCCCATCACCTTGGCCCGCAGGTCGGTCGGCACGTCATCCTGCCCGCAGCACCGCTTGACCAGCTTCTTCACGGCCTGTTCGAGCCCGTACTTCTCCAGACAGGGCGAGCACTCCTCGAAGTGGTGCTCGAACTTGGTGCAGTCGGCGTCGGGCATCTCCCGGTCGAGGAACTCGTAGAGATGATCGAGGATTTCGCTGCAATCCGTCTCGTGCGGCTCTCCGCAGCTCATGAGCCCGAGCCTTTCGCTTCGTTCGACTCTCCGGCGCCGGCCGGGACGAGCCCGCGGTCACGGGCGTAGTCCTCGAGCATGCCGCGCAGTTGACGGCGGCCCCGGTGCAGCCGGGACATCACCGTGCCGATGGGTGTCCCCATGATGTCGGCGATCTCCTTGTACGCAAAGCCCTCGACATCCGCGAGATAGACGGCGATGCGGAACTCCTCGGGGATCGCCTGCAGCGCCGACTTCACGTCCGAGTCGGGCAGGTGGTCGAGCGCCTGCGACTCGGCCGAACGCAGTCCGGTCGACATGTGCGACTCGGCGCGCGCCAGCTGCCAGTCCTCGATCTCCTCGGCCGCGGAGCGCTGGGGTTCGCGCTGCTTCTTGCGGTACGAGTTGATGAAGGTGTTCGTGAGGATGCGGTACAGCCAGGCCTTCAGGTTGGTGCCCTCACGGAACTGGTGGAAGGACGCGTACGCCTTCGCGTACGTCTCCTGCACCAGGTCCTCGGCGTCGGCCGGATTGCGCGTCATGCGCAGCGCTGCCGAGTACATCTGGTCGAGGAATTCCAGGGCGTCCCGCTCGAACCGGGCGCTGCGCTCCGCGGCGGTCTCGGTGCCCTCGGGCTGCTCCGCCTGGCCCCGTTCGGTCCCTGCGTCGGTCCCAGTGACCGGACCCACCTCCTCCAGCGTCTGTGCGATACCGAAACCGGTACCACCAGAATCGGAGGATAGACGACGATCCATGCCCGCCGCCGCCCGAACTGGGCCGCTCTTGGCCGCGTGCAGCACCGTCCAGTCCAGGTCAGCGCGGCTGCTGCGGCTCGGGCAGTAGGTCGAACCCATGCGGCGGACTTCCTCTCCTAGGGCGGTCAGCACGGTCTTTCGCACTGTCTGATCCGCACAACCAAGGCCCGCCGCTCCGCATTCCCGGCCGCCGCACGACCCGTCATCCGAGTGACGCGATCCACTCCACGACACCGTCGGTGAGCACGGTCAGCGCCTCCTCCTGCCCGAGGGGCGCCCTCTTCGGCACGGCGAACCCGTGATCGCCGTACGGCACCTCGACGAGCCCGTACGGGCCCTCCGGGAACTCCTCCGGCTTCCCGAACGGATCGTTCCCGCCCTGGACGACGAGCGTGGGCACACCGGCCCCCAGCAGCTCGTCCGCCCGCGACTTCTCCGGCCGCCCCGGCGGATGCAGCGGAAAGCTCAGCGCCAGGACGGCCACGGCGCCCAGCTCCGTCGCCGTACGGCAGGCGACCCGGGCTCCGGCGCTCCGCCCGCCCGCGATCACCGGGAGTCCCGGCTTCGCCAGCGCGGGCCACAGTCCTCGCCAGCCCACGTCCAGGGTCTTCGGCGCGGGCGCGAGCCTCTTCCCCGCGACCCGCCACGGCTGCTCCACCAGGGCGACGCTCACGCCGTGCGCGGGGAGCACGGCGGCGAGGGCCCGGAGGTCACGGGCCTCGACACCGCCGCCGGCGCCATGGCCGAGGGCGAGGACGCGTTCCGGTGCCTCGGCCTCGTACCAGCTGACACGGGCCGTGCCGGCCTCCGTGTCGATCTCTTCCTTCGCCGCCGCGTTCGCTGCTGCCTCGATCTCGGTCACGTCAGAAGAGTGTGCCCTCCTCGGGCCCCTCCAGCTCCTTCAGCAGCTCCGGGCCGTTGTTGCGGACGCTGCTGACCGCGGTGGAGACGGGGTAGGCGCGCATCAGCCCGGCGGGCGGCGGTTCGAGCAGAGCCCGCAGATCGTCCGGGTCGGTGCGGGCGGGATCGAGCCATCCGTCCCAGCGGTCGGGCGTGAGCATCAGCGGCATCCGGGGGTGAATGTCGGCCAACGCGCGCGGGCCGTCCTGCGGGGCCACGGCCAGCGGGGACGTCTCGGCCTCGGTCGTGATCACCGAGCAGGTCGCCCACCAGGCCCGCGGGTGGTCGTCCGGCAGCGTCCTGTCCCGCCAGAACTCGTACAGCCCGGCCATCGCGAAGACCGACCCGTCGGCCGGGAGCACGAAGTACGGCTGCTTGCGCGGGCGCTTCTTCCTGCCCTCGACCTCCAGCTCCCGCTCCCCCGCGCCGGTGACCCACTCGAAGTAGCCGTCGGCGGGCAGGATGCAGCGCCGGGCGGCGAAGGCCCGGCGGTACGACGGCTTCTCGTGCACGGTCTCCGCGCGGGCGTTGATCATCCGGGCGGCGCCCTCGGGGCTCTTGGACCAGGACGGGACCAGCCCCCACTTCAGCTTCCGGAGCTGGCGAACCGGCCGCTTGTCGTCGGCGTCCTTCAGAGGGCGGTCGAGAACCGCGTAGACCTCCTTGGTGGGAGCCACGTTGTAATCGGGCTCCAGGGACTCCTCCGGCTCCCACGTCTCGATCTCAAAGACTCCTGCGAGATCCTCGGGCCTACGACTCGACGCATACCGTCCGCACATAGGTGCCACACTGCCAGGCCGACCCGTCACCCGACCACCGCCCCCGCACCCCCACCCGGCGTCACACGCCGCCCCCAGCCGATCGCGACCCCGAGGAGCCACAGCAGAACATGGAAAGCACCGCAGTCACCTCGCTGGCGAGTCTGTGGGACGAAATCTTCGGCACCCAGCCCGAACCCGACCTCTGGGTCGTCATAGCCACCGCGGTCGCCGCGCTCGCGGCGATCGTCCCGCACGGCGTCTGGCGCCTCTCGCGCAACGCCATCACCATCGCCCACGAGGGCGGCCACGGTCTGGTCGCGCTGCTCACCGGCCGCACCCTGACCGGCATCCGGCTGCACTCCGACACCAGCGGCCTCACGGTGAGCCGGGGCAGGCCCACCGGCATCGGCATGATCCTCACCGCCGCCGCCGGCTACACCGCTCCCCCGCTCCTCGGTCTCGGCGGCGCGGCCCTCCTCGGCTCCGGCCGCATCACCCTGCTGCTGTGGCTCTCCACGATCCTGCTGATCGCCATGCTGATCATGATCCGCAACGCCTACGGCGCCCTCACGGTCCTCGTCACCGGCGGCACCTTCGTGGTCGTCTCCTGGCTCGCGGGACCCCAGGTCCAGGCCGCGTTCGCCTACGCGGTGGTCTGGTTCCTGCTGCTGGGCGGCGTACGCCCGGCGTTCGAACTCCAGGCCAAGCGCCGCCGCGGCGGGGCCGGCGACTCGGACGCGGACCAGCTCTCCCGCCTGACCCACGTCCCGGCGACGGTATGGCTGATCATGTTCCACGTGGTGTCGCTGTGCGCCCTGACGGGGGGCGGCCGCTGGCTGCTGCACCTGTGACTCCGGGGGCCCGCGGCGCGCGGGGAACCGCGCGACCGGCCACGACGAAAGCCGCATCCGACGGGCGACGCATGTCAACCGGCTGAACCGGGCGGAGGCAACCCCCACTAAAGTGGGCCGCATGGCCCTGAACGCACAGCCCGACCTCTGGCCCGCCCCGCACGCGAGCGGAGCCGTCGACGCGACGGTCCACGTCCCGGGGTCCAAGTCCGTCACCAACCGCGCCCTGGTCCTCGCCGCCCTCGCGAGCGAGCCCGGATGGCTGCGCCGCCCCCTGCGCTCCCGCGACACCCTCCTGATGGCGGGCGCGCTGCGCGCGATGGGCGTCGGCATCGAGGAGACGGTCTCCTCCAGCTCCTCCGGCGCGGGCGGTTCCGGCGAGGCGTGGCGCGTCCTGCCCACCGGCCTGCACGGCCCGGCCACGGTGGACGTGGGCAACGCCGGCACGGTCATGCGTTTCCTCCCCCCGGTCGCCGCGCTCGCCGACGGCCCCATCCGTTTCGACGGCGACCCGCGGTCCTACGAGCGCCCGCTGCACGGCGTGATCGACGCCCTGCGCGCCCTCGGCGCCCGGATCGACGACGACGGCCGGGGCGCCCTCCCGCTGACGGTCCACGGCAGCGGCGCGCTGGACGGCGGCCCGGTGGCGATCGACGCGTCCTCGTCCTCGCAGTTCGTCTCGGCGCTGCTGCTCTCGGCCCCCCGGTTCAACCAGGGCGTGGAGGTCCGCCACACCGGTTCGACGCTGCCCTCCCTGCCCCACATCCGGATGACCGTCGACATGCTGCGCTCGGTCGGCGCGCAGGTAGACACCCCGGAGTCGGGCGGCGAGCCGAACGTCTGGCGGGTCACGCCGGGCGCGCTGCTCGGCCGCGACCTGACGATCGAGCCGGACCTGTCCAACGCCCAGCCGTTCCTGGCGGCTGCCCTGGTGACCGGCGGCAAGATCGTCATCCCCGACTGGCCCGCGCGCACCACCCAGCCCGGCGACCAACTCCGAGAGATCTTCACGGAGATGGGCGGCATCTGCGAACTGACCGAGTACGGCCTGGTGTTCACCGGCTCCGGCGCGGTCCACGGCATCGACGTGGACCTGAGCGAGGTCGGGGAGCTGACCCCGGGCATCGCCGCGGTCGCCGCCCTCGCCGACTCCCCCTCGACGCTGCGCGGCGTCGCCCACCTCCGTCTGCACGAGACGGACCGCCTGGCCGCGCTCACCAAGGAGATCAACGAACTCGGCGGCGACGTCACCGAGACCGCCGACGGCCTCCACATCCGCCCCCGCCCCCTGCACGGCGGTGTCTTCCACACGTACGACGACCACCGCATGGCGACGGCCGGTGCGATCATCGGCCTGGCGGTGGAGGGTGTGCGCATCGAGAACGTGGCGACGACGGCCAAGACCCTGCCGGACTTCCCCGACCTGTGGACCGGGATGCTCGGGAAGAACTGACGGGCGGACCGGGATCATGCGCCGTTACGGCAAGCACACCGACGAGGACGACATCCGCAGCCGCCCGAACCGCAAGGGCAACCGTCCCCGTACGCACATCCGTCCCAAGCACGAGGACGCGGCGGAGGGCATGGTCCTCACCGTCGACCGGGGGCGGCTGACCTGTCTGGTCGAGGACCGTGTGGTGATGGCGATGAAGGCCCGGGAGCTGGGCCGCAAGGCGGCGGTGGTAGGCGACACCGTCGCCCTGGTCGGCGACCTCTCCGGCAAGAAGGACACCCTCGCCCGGATCGTCCGCATCGCCGACCGTACGTCGGTGCTGCGCCGCACGGCGGACGACGACGACCCCTACGAGCGGGTCGTCGTCGCCAACGCCGACCAGCTCGCCATCGTCACGGCCCTCGCCGACCCGGAACCCCGCCCCCGGCTGATCGACCGCTGTCTGGTGGCCGCCTACGACGCCGGCCTCGCGCCCCTCCTCGTCCTGACGAAGTCGGACCTGGCCTCTCCGGACAAACTCCTGGAGCTCTACGGCGACGTCGACCTCCCCCACGTCGTGACGAGCCGCGAGGAACTGGAGTCGGGGGGCGCCGCCGACCGTGTCCGCGTCCACCTCGACGGCAGGGTCACCGCGTTCGTCGGCCACTCCGGCGTGGGCAAGACGACCCTGGTGAACGCCCTGGTCCCCGAGGACCGCCGCCGTACGACGGGGCATGTGAACGCGGTGACGGGCCGCGGCCGGCACACCACCACCTCGGCGCTGGCCCTGCCCCTGGCGGACTCGGACGGCGGCTGGGTGGTGGACACCCCGGGCGTCCGGTCGTTCGGGCTGGCCCACATCGACCCCTCCCGGGTCATCCACGCCTTCCCGGACCTGGTTCCGGGCACCGAGGGCTGCCCGCGGGCGTGCAGCCACGACGAGCAGGACTGCGCGCTGGACCAGTGGGTGGCGGACGGACACGCGGACCCGGCCCGCCTCTACTCCCTGCGCAGACTCCTCGCGACGCGCGAACGACGGGAAGGCGACTGACCTCCGCGTTGTTTGCGCCCCCGCCCACCCGGTAAGTGCATAATCGCACCAAGTCGGACCCGGAGCGGACGAGATCGCCGGGAGCGGACCGAGCGGTCACGGAACGCGGGGACACGGGAGGACGAGACATGGCGTGGCTGCTGGTGGTCGTGGCGGGGCTGCTGGAGACCGGGTTCGCCGTCTGTCTGAAGCTCTCGCACGGTTTCACCAGGCTCTGGCCCACGGTCGCCTTCTGCGTCTTCGCCCTCGGCAGCTTCGGACTGCTGACCCTCTCCCTGAAGAAGCTCGACGTCGGCCCCGCCTACGCCGTCTGGACGGGCATCGGCGCGGCCGGCACCGCGATCTACGGGATGATCTTCCTCGGCGACCTCGTCTCCACCCTGAAGATCGTCTCGATCACCCTGGTGATCGTGGGGGTCGTGGGCCTGCAACTGTCCGGATCCGCCCAGTAGTCCGCGGCCCGGCGGGGACGGCGCCGCGGCGGCTACAGATGGTTGAGGGACCGGCTGAGCTGACGCGGCAGCGCGGTCCGCACGAGGTCCGTGACCCCGCCCTCCGCCGGGGGCGCCGCCACGCAGGACAGGGCGAGCCGGACGGCGAGTTCGCAGGACCGGGCCAGCTCCCCCGGGTCCGGCCGGGGAGCGCCGGGCCCGGACAGCGCGGCGACGGCCCGTTCACGCACCAGCGCCACGAAGTCGGTGGGCGCGGGCAGGGGCCCGTCCGCACGGCGCTGGGCGGGCACGACGGAGGACGAGGGCACCGCCGAGAGGGTCGGTGAGGGCAGCCGCTCGCTCCAGCAGCCGGTGAGCATGGCGCGGACGAGCACGTTGTTCCGGGAGGCCCGTACGGTCCATTCGGCGGTCGCGGCCAGCCGGTCCCGGGTGTCCGCGGGAGTGGCCAGCGCCCGGTCCACGCCCGCCAGATAGCCGTCCGCCTCCCGCCGGACCAGGGCCCTGGCGAGTCCGTCCTTGCTGCCGAACTCGTTGTACAGCGTCTGACGTGACACTCCCGCCACCGCCGCCACGTCCACCATGCGTACGGCGGACCACGGCCGGCGCATCAGCGCCGTGTAAGCGGCGTCCAGCAAGGATTCCCGCGCTGCAGGCATCATCGCCTCCCTAACAAGCGAGCGGGCGGCTCTGGCCCTCAGATTTGACGCGCATCAAGTCACTGTCAAGAGTTCGCGGCGGCCCCCGGGGGCGCGCGTCGGCCGGCGCGCGCGGCACGTGCCGCCCCACCTCGACGGCGCCCGCCCTCACCCCCGTCGGTGACTCCCCGTCGTCTGCCCACGGCCTCGGCGGGACATTCACGCCGAGCCCCACGCGCTCACACCGCCCGGCGCTCCGGTCCCGGACCTCCCGCGGACCCCGTTGCCCCGACCCGCCTCCGGCCCCCTGTAGCCCCGTACCGACCTCGACAGATACCGTTCGCCACATGGCCGACTACCTCGACGACCTCCGCTTCGCCCACGTCCTCGCGGACGCCGCCGACGCGACCACCATGGCCCGCTTCAAGGCCCTCGACCTGAAGGTCGAGACGAAGCCGGACATGACCCCGGTGAGCGAGGCCGACAAGGCCGCCGAGGAGCTCATCCGCGGCCAGCTCCAGCGCGCCCGCCCCCGGGACGCCATCCTGGGCGAGGAGTTCGGCCTGGCCGGAACCGGCCCCCGCCGCTGGGTCGTCGACCCGATCGACGGCACCAAGAACTACGTCCGGGGCGTCCCCGTCTGGGCCACCCTGATCTCCCTGATGGAAGCGGCCGAGGGCGGCTACCAGCCCGTCGTCGGCGTCGTCTCCGCTCCTGCCCTGGGCCGCCGCTGGTGGGCGGCGAAGGGCCACGGCGCCTTCACGGGCCGCAGTCTCAGCTCGGCCTCCCGTCTGCGCGTCTCCCGCGTCGCGCGGCTGTCGGACGCGTCCTTCGCGTACTCCTCCCTCGGCGGCTGGGAGGAGCGCGGCAGCCTGAACGGCTTCCTGGACCTGACCCGCGAGGTGTGGCGCACGCGCGCGTACGGCGACTTCTGGCCGTACATGATGGTCGCCGAGGGCTCGGTGGACATCTGCGCCGAACCCGAGCTGTCCCTGTGGGACATGTCCGCCAACGCGATCATCGTCACCGAGTCGGGCGGCAGCTTCACCGGTCTCGACGGCCGCCCCGGCCCGCACAGCGGCAACGCGGCGGCGTCGAACGGTCTGCTGCACGACGAGATGCTGGGCTACCTGAACGAGCGCTACTGACCGCTCCTCTGCCGGAGTGATCCCGAGGCGCCCCGAACTGACCACGCACGCCCCCTTGTTGACCTCCGCTTTACCTGCCACATTGAGAGCTCCCCCCTTGTGAACTTGTGCAGTGCTCAATTGGTGCCTCCGGCGCCGGGCCCGCACCATCCGTCACCGGGGTGCCCTAGGAGGTGGCTGAACTCCATGCTCGTCCGCGACGCCATGAGCACAGTGGTCCTCACCATCGGCCCCGATCACACTCTCCGGCAGGCCGCCGCCCTGATGTCGGCCCGCCGCATCGGCGCGGCCGTGGTCCTCGACCCGGACGCCGGCGGACTCGGGATACTGACCGAACGCGACGTCCTCAACTCCGTCGGCCTGGGCCAGAGCCCGGACGCCGAGCGGGCCCATGCCCACACCACCACCGACGTCGTGTTCGCCACGCCGTCCTGGACCCTGGAGGAAGCGGCCCGCGCCATGACCCACGGCGGCTTCCGCCATCTGATCGTCCTCGACGAGGGCGCCCCGATCGGCATCGTCTCGGTCCGCGACATCATCCGCTGCTGGACCCCGGCCCCACAGCCCGTCAATCGAGATCGATCCCATATTGGATCGATTCCAAGTCAAGCCAAGCTCTAAAATCACACCCGTTCGGGAACTGTTCGTCCAGGCTGTTACGCTGGTGGCTATGAGTGACCTTCTGGAACGGCTGCGCGGACGCGGATGGCGCATGACCGCACAGCGGCGCGTCGTGGCCGAGGTGCTCGACGGCGAGCACGTCCACCTGACGGCCGACGAGGTGCACACACGCGCCGTCGCCAAGCTGCCGGAGATCTCCCGGGCCACCGTCTACAACACGCTCGGTGAGCTGGTCGTCCTCGGTGAGGTGCTGGAGGTCGCCACGGACCGGCGGGCCAAGCGGTACGACCCCAACGCGCACCGCCCGCACCACCACCTGGTCTGCGCCCGATGCGGCACGATCCGGGACGTCCACCCCACCGGGAACCCCCTCGCCGATCTCCCCGCCTCCGAGCGCTTCGGCTTCACCGTCTCGGACGTGGAGGTCACCTACCGGGGCCTGTGCCCGACCTGCGCGACGACGGCCTAGCCCCGGCGGTGCACGACGAAGCCCCCGGCATCACCCGCTCGGGGGCATACACCAAGGGCCCGGAACCTGATCGGTTCCGGGCCCTTGGCCTTCAGTAGCGGGGACAGGATTTGAACCTGCGACCTCTGGGTTATGAGCCCAGCGAGCTACCGAGCTGCTCCACCCCGCGTCGGTGAAATGAACACTACGTCAAGCTCATCGACCAGCGCAAATCCATTCAGCGCCTACGCCGACAGCTCGTCCCGCAGCGCGTCCCGCAGCCTCGCCGCCCGCTCCCTGACCTCCGCCGGGCCGAGCGCCACGGCCCGGTCGGCCCACCGCTTGCCCTCCACCAGCTCGCCCCGACGCGCGTAGACGAGGGCGAGCCGCAGAGCTGCCCGCCCGTGCCCCGCGTCGGCGGCCCGGGCCCACCACGACGCGGCCTCCGGCTCGCTCCCCTCACGGGCCAGCAGCAGCCCCAGATTGAACGCCCCGTTCCGCGACCCGGACTCCGCCGCGGCCCGGTACCACCGGGCCGCCTCGGCCACGTCTCCGCGCCCCGCGGCGAGCATCCCGACCCGCACCTGGGCACGCCGGTGCCCCTGGGACGCGGCCCTCTCGTACCACTCCTCGCACTCGTTCTTCTCCCGCACCGGCTCCCCCAGCTCGTGCGCGGGCGCCGGCGGCCGGCGCGCGTCCAGCACCGCGGCCAGCCGGTACGCGGCCTCCGCGCTGCCCCCGCCCGCGGCACACCGCAGGTGCCGCTCGGCGGCCCGCTCGTCGCCGTCCCGCAGCCGCGCGATGGCGACCTGCAGCGCCGCCTCGGTGTGGCCCGCGGCGGCCGCCCGCTCGTACCAGACCAGCGCCGTCACGTCGTCGCCGCGCCCGGCGAACAGGATGCCCAGGTTGAAGGCGGCGTCCACGCTGCCGGCCTCCGCGGCCTTGGAGAACCACGGCTCGGCCCCGGCGGTGTCCCCGACCTGCAGCAACAGGATGGCCAGCGCGTTCGCCGCCTCCCGGTGCCCGGCGTACGCGGCCCGCCGGTACCACTGCTCGGCCTGCGCGGTCCGCCCCTGCTCGGCGCAGAGCAGCCCGAGGTTGTACGCCCCGTTGACGTCACCGGCGTCCATCGCGGCGCGGTACCAGCGCTCGGCGGTCTGCGTCTCGCCCCGCTCGGCGTGCAGCGCGCCCAGCGCGTTCGCCGCGTTGCCGTCGCCGTCCTGGGCGGCCCGCAGCCACCACACGGCCGCGCTCTCCGTGTCGCCCGCGTCCCGCAGCAGGAACCCGAGCGCGCACGCGGCGCGCGGCTCGCCGTCCTTGGCGGAGGTGAGGTACCAGCGGCCGGCCTCCTTGTGCTCACCGCGCCGCTCCAGGATCGCCCCGAGGTGCAGCGCGGCCCGCCGGTGCCCGCGCGCGGCGGCCTGGCGGTACCACTGCTCGGCCTCCTCGGCAGCGGCGCCGGCCCCGTCGGCCGCACCGGACTCGCCCGCCCGTGCGGCCGCGCGGCCCGCCCGGACGACGAGGCGGCCCTCGCGGGCGGTGTCACGGTCCGCGCCCGCGCTCTCGAACGCCGCCCGCGCGATCCTGCGCCCCTCGCGCGCGGCGGCGCGTTCCTCCTGCTCGGCGAGGTGGTCCAGCGCCCGCGCGAGCCGGTAGGCGGCCTCGCGGTGCCCACGCTCGGCGGCGACCCGCATCCATCGCTCCGCGGCGGCGTCGCTGCGGTGTTCCAGCAGGTCGGCGAGGGCGTACGCGCCCAGGGCGTGCCCCTGCTCGGCGGACTGGCGCAGCCAGTACTCGGCGGCCGGTTCGTCGCCGCGCTCGCGGTGGTGCCGGCCGAGCGCGTGCGCGGCCGCGGCGGAACCGGCGACGGCCGCGACCCGCCACCAGCTGGCGGCCTCGTCGGCGTAACCGCGCTGGTGCAGCAGAACACCCAGGTTGTTGGCCGCCGCTCGGTCCCCGGCGGCGGTGGCGCCCCGCAGGTAGGGCTCGGCCCCGTCGAGGTCTCCTCGGCGCAGCAGCATGGCTCCGACGACGCTCATCGCCTCGGCGTCGCCGGACTCGGCGGCGAGACGCTGACGCGCCTCCTCCACGGCGTCCCCCGTCTCGTCCTCGTCCGCCGTACGCACGGACTCGACCGACGCGGTGGACTCGGCGGGCACCGCGAAGTCTGCAGGCAGCACAAGGTCGTCAGGCTGCGCAAAGTCGGCACGCTGCGCAAACCGCCCTGTCTCCAACAGAGTTGCCTTGTCCCCCATAACGTCCATCGTCGCACCACCTGCAACCTGGGTACACCTGGTATACCGCAGCCATTGAGGTCACTACAGCGTTTTGTCGACATGCCCACAGAGCGACAAGTCAAACACAGATTGCCCGGATCCCCCCCGCCAACACGTCGAAGGCCCGGATCCTGATGAGGATCCGGGCCTTCAACTTCAGTAGCGGGGACAGGATTTGAACCTGCGACCTCTGGGTTATGAGCCCAGCGAGCTACCGAGCTGCTCCACCCCGCGCCGTTGTGTTGCAACCGTACCACGGTGCGGGGTGGAGCCCTGCATCAGCCTTTTCAGCCGCTTCCGGAGCCTCCGTCGTCGTTCTTGTCTCCGCCGTCGCTCTTGTCGCTCTTGTCGCTCTTATCGGCGCTGTCGCTCTTGTCGCCGCTCTTGTCGCCGCTGTCGTTGCCGCTGCCGCCGGTCCCGCCGGCCTTGGACTGTGCGTCCTCGGCGCGCTTCAGCGCGTCCTCCAGGTCCTGCTGGGCCCGGCCGTACGCCTCCCAGTCGCCGTCCTTGAGTGCCTGCTGGCCCTCGTCGAACGCCTTCTGGGCTTCATCCAGGGCCTGTTGGACCGTCGGATCGCCCGACTTCGGCGGCTCGTTGGTGCCCTGGTCGCCGTCGTCCGCCGGCGGCTCCGTGGGCGATCCCTCGGTCTCGAACACCTTGTTCAGCGCGGCGTCGAGGGTGTCCTCGAAGGCCGTGTTGCCGCCGTAGGTGACCAGAACCTTGCGCAGCAGCGGGTACTTGAGCCCGCCGCCTCGCACATAGACGGGTTCCACGTAGAGCAGGCCGCCGTCGAGCGGGACCGTCAGGAGGTTGCCGTACTCGACCTGTGAGTCACCTCTCTTGAGGAGGCTGATGGTCTCGGCGATGTCCTGTTCGGAGTTGAACTGGCTCTGGACCTGTTTCGGTCCGTCGATCGGTTCGCTGGTCGGCAGTTTCAGGATTCTGATCTTGCCGTAGTCCTTGGTGCCCGCCTCGGCGTTGACCGCGACGAAGGCACTGAGGTTGTCCCGGCCGTTGGGCGTGAGCGTGGTGGTCAGCGAGAACGCCTGTGCCGTCTGGCCCGGCAGCTTCATGCTCAGGTAGTACGGCGGAACCGCGTTGCCCGAGGTGTTGGTCGGGTCGTCCGGGACCTGCCAGACCTCACTGCCGCTGAGGAACGTCTCGGCGTCCTTCACGTGGTAGCGGGTCAGCAGCTCGCGCTGGACCTTGAACAGGTCCTGCGGGTACCGCAGATGGGCCTCCAGCGACTTCGAGATCGCCGCCTTCGGCTCCACCGTGTCGGGGAACGCCTTCATCCAGGTCTTCAGGACCGGGTCCTGGGTGTCCCACTGGTAGAGCTTGACCTGACCCGTGTACGCGTCGACGGTCGCCTTCACCGAGTTGCGGATGTAGTTGACCTGGTTCTGCTGGGCCACCACCGCGCGCTGGCTGTTGTCGGCGGTCAGCGAGTCGGCCGTCGTGTCCCCCAGAGTGGTGCGGGAGGCGTACGGGTAACCGTTGGTGGTCGTGTACGCGTCGACGATCCACTGGATCTTCCCGTCGACGACGGCCGGGTAGGCGTCACCGTCGATGGTCAGCCAGGGCGCGACCGCCTCGACGCGCTCCTTGGGCGTGCGGTTGTACAGGATCCGCGAACCCTCGCCGATGGCGCCGGAGTAGAGGATCTGCGGCTCGTTGAACGCCACCGCGTACGCGGCCCGGTTGACCGGGCTGGAGAGGTTGATCCCGCTGCCGCCCTTGTAACTGGTGGTCTTCTCACCGCTGTCGTCGGAGTAGTCGATCTCCTTCTGGGGACCGCCGACGATCGAGTACTGGGTGGTCTTCTCGCCGTAGTAGACCCGCTGCTGGTACTCGCCGAGGTCGCCCTTGGACGGCAGGTCCGACTCGGTGAACACCGGGCGGCCGCCGGCGGTGGCCTCGGTGCCCTTGGCGGCGACCACGCCGTAGCCGTGGGTGTAGCGGAAGTGGTCGTTGATCCAGTTGTTCTTCGGGATGCCCGCGAGGTTCAGCTCGCGCAGACCGATGACGGTGTCCTGCTCCGCACCGTCCTCGTTGCTGTACCGGTCGACGTCCAGGTTCGTGGGGAACGCGTAGTAGTTCCTCATCTGCTGGAGCTGCTGGAACGTCGGCGAGACGATGTTCGGGTCGAGCATGCGGATGCTGGCCGTGGTGTCGGCGTCCTTGCGGAGCTTGGCCTTGTCCGTGGTGTCGCTCACACCCGAGTACTCCTCGACGTCCGTTCCGTCGATGCCGTAGGCCTGCCGGGTCGCCGCCAGGTTCTTCTCGACGTACGGCGCCTCCTTGGCCTGCTCGTTCGGCTGGACCTGGAACTTCTGGACGATCGCCGGGTACAGCCCGCCGATGAGGATCGCGGAGAGCACCATCAGGCCGAAGCCGATGACCGGCAGCTGCCAGGTGCGGCGCCAGATGGTGGCGAAGAACAGCAGCGCGCAGATGACGGCGATGCAGAACAGGATCGTCTTGGCCGGCAGGTACGCGTTCGCGTCGACGTACCTCAGGCCCGTCCAGTTGCCGGTCGCCTTGAAGTCGCTGGACTTCACCGCGAGCCCGTACCGGTCGAGCCAGTACGCGACCGCCTTCAGGGCGACGAAGATCCCTAGCAGCACCGACAGGTGCCCCGTGGCCGCGGCGGTGGCGCGCGCACCCGGGGAGGTGACCCTGAGGCCGCCGTACAGGTAGTGCGTGAGCGCGGCGGCGATCACCGAGAGCACGGCCGCGGCGAAGCCGAAGCCGAGCAGGAAGCGGTACCAGGGCAGATCGAAGGCGTAGAAGGAGACATCCAGACCGAACTGGGGGTCCTTCTGCCCGAACGACACCCCGTTGACCCACATCAGCCAGGTGCGCCACTGCCCGGAGGCGGAGGCGCCGGCGATGAGGCCCACCAGGGAGGTGATCCCGAGGAGCAGCCACTTCTTGTAGGGCGCGATGCCCATCCGGTACCGGTCGAGGTTCTGCTGCTCCATCGACATCGCGCTCAGCGGCGGCCGCAGCCGGTGCGCCAGCCAGATGTTGAAACCGACCGAGGCCGACATCAGCAGACCGAAGACGAAGAACAGCCCGATCTTCGTCCAGAGCGTGGTGGTGAAGACGGACGAATACCTCACCGACCGGTACCAGAGCCAGTCCGTCCAGAATCCCGCGAACATGACGAAGACCATGCCGAGGACGGCAAGGACGCCCAACGTCATGAGCAGCGTCCGGACACGTCGGGACGGTCGGCCCACTCTGATCCGCGGCCCCGTCGGGCCTCCGCCGCGGTCCGGCATCTGGAAAGCCAAGGTGCGCACCTCGAAGTTCGCTGTCGATACGTCAGGCCCGCGTCTACGGACCCTCCAGCGGGCCCCGTGATCGCAGGGGCCTCACCTATGCAACTTACTCACGCTTTACTCGGTTCCCGCTTCAGGGGACGAACGAGGCAGGATTGTGACCATGTCCAACACTCCCATGGCAGCGAACCCCCTCACCCGGGCCGTGCTCGAGATCGACGAGTACGCCTCCGGCCTCGGCTGGGACCAGCCCGCTCGCCTCTTCGCCCTGGTGGATACCGCGCGTCTGCGGTCCCAGGAACCCGCCCTCGCGGCCCAGCTCGGACTGCAGAACGAGTCCGAGACCGTGGGTCTCACCCCGATCGAGCAGGACGAGCTTCCCGCGGGCAAGGCGCTGGACGAGTTCCTCGGCACCATCGCCTGGCCCGACGCGGTGGTCGGCTGCGCGCTGACCGTGGAGCGGCTGATGCTGCCGCCGTCCGCCGAGTCGTCCGTCCCCGAGAACCTCGACGAGGCCCGTCTTGCCCAGTGGGTCGCCTCCCACCCGGAGCGCCAGGAGGTCCGCATGACGGTCGCCGTCCTGCGGGACGGCTCCCGTGACTCGGCCCTGCGCCTGCGCGAGAAGGACACCCCGACCGAGGTCCTCACCGGCCCGGAGCTGGTGCCGGGCCTGGCGGAGGCCCTGTCCGCGACCTTCGTGGACTGAATCCGCCGCCACGCGCGTGGGGGGCGCCCCCGGTCTCCGGGAGCGCCCCCCGCGCGCGCGTACGTCCGTCCGCGTCGGCCCTCGTGGCCCGTCAGCCCTTCGTGCTGCACTTCGGCAGGTCGGCGGTGTCACCGGCGCGGATGTCCTTCAGGGCGCCCAGCGCGTCCCCGATGGTGCCGACCTTGACGAGGGTGAGCCCGGCGGGGACGTCCCGGGCGGCGGTGGCGCAGTTGTCCTCGGGCGTCAGGAAGTACCGGGCGCCCTTGGCCCGCGCGCCGACCGTCTTCATCTCGATACCGCCGATGGGGCCGACCTTGCCCTGGTCGTCGATCGTGCCGGTGCCGGCCACGAACTTCCCGCCGGTGAGGCTGCCCGGAGTCAGCTTGTCGTAGATACCGAGGGCGAACATCAGTCCGGCGCTCGGGCCGCCGACGTCGGCGAGCTTGATGTCGATGGTGAACGGGAACGTGTGGTCGGTCCCGGCCGAGATGCCGACGATGGCGCGTTCCTCACCCGTGTCGTCGGACTTTCCCGTGGTGATCGTGACCTTCTCGGTCTCGGTCGCCGTCCTGTTCGCCTTCTCGGCGGCGGCCTGGGCCTTGGCGGGCACGATGACGAAGTCCACGTCCTCGCCCGGCTTGTGCCGCGTGACGAGCTTCGCCACGTCCTCTGGTGCCTTGACCGCCGTCCCGTCGACGGACTTGATCACGTCACCGGCGTGCAGCTTGCCCTCGGCCGGTGAGTCCTTGAGCACGGTGGAGACGATCACCCAGGACCGCACCGGGATGTCCAGTTCCTTCAGGGCCGCGACCTTGGCGCTCTCCTGGGACTGGCTGAACTCCTCGGCGTTCTCCTGCGTCGACTGCTCCTTGGTCTTGCCGTCCGGGTAGAGCGTGTCGTGCGGCACGACCTTGTTGTCGTGTGCAAGCCAGCCGTACACGGCCTCGACCAGGTTCATCCGGTAGTCGGCGCTGGTGACGCGGACCGTGGTCATGTTCAGATGCCCGCTGGTCGCGTACGTCCTGCGCCCGGAGATCTGCAGCACCGGATCACCGCCGTGCTTCCCGAGCGTGTTCACCGTCGGCCCCGGCGACATCTCCGCATAAGGCACGGGAATGATCACACCCGCGCACAGGAGTGCGATCAGCATCAGGGTGGAGGCGAGCATCGTCGCGGTGCGGCGTGGCATGGAACGACAGTACGGGACAGGCATGTCGGCGCACTGTCGGGGCCGTCCGTCCGGGGTGGGGCGGGCCTAGGGCGTGTTGCGAAAGTCCCGTCGTTCGCCCGAAGGGCGGGCCTCGCGGCGTCAGGTGCGTGCTCTCGGCGTGCCGGGCGGAAGCCCTCGTACTGGATGTACTTGGGCTTTCGCCCGGTGCGGCGAGAGTGCGTGCATGGCGTCGCGAGGCAGGCGGGACTTTCGCAACACGCCCTAGGGTGCGTTTTGAAAGTGCTGGTCATAGCCACTCGTTGATGGCTGCGACCAGCACCGTCGCTTCGTAGCGGACGGCGAGCTTGTCGTATCTCGTGGCGACCGCACGGTGCCGTTTCAGGCGATTGATTCCGCACTCCACTGCGTGGCGCTGCTTGTAGTCGTCCTTGTCGAACTTGGGCGGGCGGCCGCCGTGGGAACCGCGTTTCTTGCGGTTGGCAATCTGGTCGCGCTTCTCCGGGATCGTGCAGCGGATGCCACGTTTGCGCAGGTAGTCGCGGTTCGCGCGGGAGCCGTACGCCTTGTCGGCACGCACCTTGTCCGGCCGGGTGCGCGGGCGGCCCTGCCCGAGCCGGGGCACCCGGATACGGCCCAGGACCACCTGGAACTGCGGCGAGTCACCACGCTGTCCAGCCGTGATGACCAGCGCCATCGGCTTCTGGGCCTGCTCGACCGCCAGGTGCAGCTTGGTGGTCAGCCCACCCCGGGATCGTCCGAGCCCGTGGTCATCGGGCTCGATGAACACGCCACCTGGCGGCTCGATCTGCAGATCCCCTTTTTGCGGGCACCGGCCGCATGCTGGTGGGCGCGGGCGATGGTGGAGTCCACCGAGACGTCCCAGGTGATCAGCCCCTCGGCGTCGGCCCGGGCCTGCAGCTGCTCGAAGATGCGGTGCCAGGTGCCGTCCCGCTGCCAGCGCCGGAACAGACCGTAGACCGTCTCCCACGGGCCATACCGCTCGGGCACGTCCCGCCACGGAGCACCGGCGCGGGTGCGCCAGCGTATGCCGTCTATCAACTGCCGCTTGGTGTGCACCGGTGGCCGTCCGGGCTTCTTGCCGGCCGGGAGCAAGGGCTCCAGCTTCGCCCATTGTGCATTCGTCAGATCATGCCGTCCCACGAAGTGGATCTTGACACATCAAGATCCACTTCTGAAACGCACCCTAGCCGCCGGAGTGGGACCGTTCCATGGCCTCGCGGAAGCGGGAGTAGCCCGCGAGCTCGGTGCCGTCCTCGATGCTCCTGCGGTTCCGGCTGGCCCAGCCGCCCCACAGTCCGGCACCGATCGCCGCCACGAGTGGAATCAGCAACCAGGCGAGCGCCGCCATGCCGGCCTCCCAACCCCTGTCAAACAACCACAACTGACTGATCAGCAGATTAACCGTCCGCTCCGTCAACGCTCGCTCCGGGGGGCGGGTTACGCAACCGGAACGCGCACGGGCGCGTTCCGGTCACGGCCCCGGCTACGCGCCGACCCACTCATCGGTGCCGTCGGAGAATTTCTGGTGCTTCCAGATGGGCACGTCGCGCTTGAGGTCGTCGATCAGTTTCCGGCACGCCTCGAAGGCCTCGCCCCGGTGCGGACACGACACGGCAACGACCACCGCCAGGTCTCCGACCTCCAGGTTCCCCACCCGGTGCACGGCCGCGAGGGCTCGCACCGGGTAGTCCGCGACCACCTTCTCCGCGATCCGCCGCATCTCGGCCTCGGCCGTGGGGTGACACGAATAGCCCAGTTCGTCGACGTCCGCTCCGCCGTCGTGGTTGCGCACGGTCCCCACGAACAGCGCGGTCCCTCCGGCCGCGTCGTCCCCGACCGCGCGGAACACCTCGTCGACGGAGAGTGCCGTCTCCCGAATCCCGATCAGCTTGACGGGCTCCTCGGCCCCCTGCTCACCCTCACCGGGATGATCATCATTGACTGCCATACCCCCATCGTGCCCCACCCGGCCCCCGCCCGACGAGGCCGAAAACGCGCGTACGTGCGCGGGGCGGCCGGGCGGTACCTACAGGCGCGCGGACACGGCAGAGCCACCCGGCTGTCGTTCCGCCGGGCGGCCCGGGCGGGCGCGTCGGTCCCGGCCGCCGTCCCGGCGAGGACACCCCTCAGCGAGGGCCCCCTTCGGCGAGGGGGCGCGTCCTCAGCGCCGGCCCCGCGCCTTCCGGGCCCGCCGCACCAGCGCCGCCGTGCCGAGCAACGCGACCGTCGCCCCCGCGGCACCCGCCGCCGTGGCGTCCTTGCGCCCCAGACGCCGTCCGGCCACGGTGTGCCGCCCGGCGACCTCCTCCAGCAGTTCCGCCAGCACTTCCTCGTTCGTCCACAACGGCCGCCACCCGGCATCGTGCAGCCGGCTCCCGCTCACCACCCACGGATACATCGTGTAGGCCAGGTCCCCGGCCGGCGAGGGCGTCAGTCCGATCCGGTGCAGCCGGGCGGCGGCACCGAGTGCGACGGCGGACGGCAGCTCCATGCGCCGGATCCCGCTGAGCTCCTCGACCTCCTCCTGCTCCAGCCATCCCTCGCAGCCGACGGCCAGCTCCCCGTCGACCTTCTCCAGCACGGCATACTCCAGCGCGCCGCACAGGTCCTCGACGTGACAGAACTGCCAGGCGGGCCGCGATCCGGCCACCACCAGCAGCCGCGGCGACTCGAAATACCTGGTCAGGGCGGTGTCCGTGCCTCCGACGAGCGTCGCCGGGCGGACTACGGTGACATTGAGGCCCGGATGGGCGCGCGGCGCCCGGCGTGCGAGGCGCTCGATCTCCAGCAGGTCGCCGACCCCGGTGGCCTCGGCGGTCGCCCTCAGCTCGGCGTCCTCCGAGAGCGGCAGCTCGTTGTCGGGCAGCGCGCCGTAGACCATCGCCGAGGTGCACAGCACGACCCGGTGCACCCCGGCCGCCGCGGACGCCGTCAGCACGGTCTGCGTCCCGCGCACGTTGTACGCGCTGCGGGCCGCCGCGTCGGCGCCCAGGTCGAGGTCGACCGCCAGGTGCACCACGACGTCCGCCCCGCGCAGCTTCTCGGCGATCGCCGGGTCCCGGACGTCCAGGATGTGCCACTGGGCGGCCGCGCAGTCGCCGCGCCGTTCGTCGATGGCGATGACCTGGCGGATCCGGTCGGACTCGGCGAGCCGCTCGGTGAGCAACGCTCCGACGCCGGACGCGGCACCGGTGACCGCGACGACGGGCCCGCGCACGGCGGGAGTGGTGGATTGGTTTCGCGCTGCGCGAACCTGTGGATCTGGGGAACTCACCGGGCGTCTCCAGCGGTTGTCTTCAGTACGAACGCGGGCGACGCGTGCGTACCAGGTGGCATCCATCCTGCCGCAGGCCATCGGTCGGCGGAGCACCGAGGCCTTAACCCGCCGTGGTGTCTAGGCTGGGTGGTGTTCGGGCAGCCGCGCCGTCGGAGAAAACCGATGGCCCTATCAGCCGAGGAATCCCGTGAGTGACACCCCATTCGGATTCGGCCTTCCGCCGGAGGAGCCGGACGACGGCGACGAGGGCAAGAAGAAGGACCAGGAGAGCGGTGGTGGTCAGGGACCGGCCAACCCGTTCGGCTTCGGGTTCCCCGGGGCCGGCGGTCCCGGCGCCGACAATCCGTTCGCCGCGATGTTCGGTTCCATGAACCCCACCGACCTGGGAGCGGCCTTCCAGCAGCTGGGCCAGATGCTCTCGTACGAGGGCGGTCCGGTGAACTGGGACATGGCCAAGCAGATCGCCCGCCAGACGGTCGCCCAGGGGACCGCCGACGGCACCAAGGACGCGAGTGTCGGCCCGGCGGAGCGCACCGCCGTCGAGGAGGCCGTCCGCCTGGCGGACCTGTGGCTCGACGACGCGACGTCCCTGCCGTCCGGCGCGGGCTCCGCCGTGGCGTGGAGCCGCGCGGAGTGGGTGGAGGCCACCCTGCCCGCCTGGAAGGAGCTCGTCGACCCGGTGGCCGAGCGCGTCGGCGGCGCCATGGGCGACATCCTGCCGGAGGAGATGCAGGCCATGGCCGGCCCGCTGATCGGCATGATGAAGTCGATGGGCGGCGCCATGTTCGGCCAGCAGATCGGGCAGGCCGTGGGCGTGCTCGCGGGCGAGGTCGTGGGCTCCACCGACGTGGGCCTGCCGCTCGGCCCGGCCGGCAAGGCCGCGCTGCTGCCGCTCAACGTGGAGGCGTTCGGCAAGGACCTGGGCGTCGGCAAGGACGAGGTGCGGCTCTACCTCGCCCTGCGCGAGGCCGCCCACCAGCGGCTCTTCGCCCACGTGCCCTGGCTGCGCTCGCACCTGTTCGGCGCGGTCGAGGGCTACGCGCGCGGGATCAAGGTCGACACGGCCAAGCTGGAGGACGTGGTCGGCCAGTTCGACCCGCAGAACCCCGAGGAGCTGCAGCAGGCACTCCAGCAGGGCATGTTCCAGCCGGAGGACACCCCGGCGCAGAAGGCCGCCCTGGCCCGCCTGGAGACCGCTCTGGCGCTGGTGGAGGGCTGGGTGGACGCGGTGGTGCACGCCGCCGCGAAGCCGCGCCTGTCGTCCGCGGACGCGCTGCGCGAGACCCTTCGCCGGCGTCGCGCCACGGGCGGCCCGGCCGAGCAGACCTTCGCCACGCTGATCGGTCTGGAGCTGCGCCCCCGCCGTCTGCGCGACGCCTCCCGTCTGTGGGCGTCCCTCACCGACGCGCGCGGTGTCGACGGCCGCGACGCGCTGTGGGCCCACCCCGACATGCTGCCCACCGCCTCCGACCTGGACGACCCGGACGGCTTCGTCCACCGTGAGCAGATGGACTTCTCCGAGCTGGACAAGATGCTCGGCGAGGCCGCGGGCGGCTCCACCGAGAAGCCGGACCTCAAGAAGAAGGACGACGACACCGAGTGAGCCTGCACGACGACGCGGTCCTCGTACTCAAGAGCTACGAGGACCAGGCCGAGCTGCGCCAGGCGTACCTCGACCACCTCGCCGCCCACCCGGACGGCATGTGGAAGGCGTGCGGCGACGGGCACATCACGGCGAGCGGCCTGGTGATCGATCCCGAGCGCGGCCGGGTGCTGCTCACGCTCCACAGGAAGCTGCGCATGTGGCTCCAGATGGGCGGCCACTGCGAGCCCGGGGACAGCACGCTCGCGGGCTCCGCCCTGCGCGAGGCGACGGAGGAGTCCGGCATCGCGGGCCTGACGCTCCTGCCCGGCGGTCCGGTCCGGCTCGACCGCCATCACACGCCGTGCGCCTGGCACCTCGACGTCCAGTACGCCGCCCTCGCCCCCGTCGGCGCCGTCGAGGCGATCAGCGACGAGTCCCTCGACCTGCGCTGGTTCCCCTACGCCGAGGTCCCGGCCGTCGCCGACGACTCGGTCGTACGTCTGCTGGACGCCGCACGCGCACGGCTCTGACGTCGCTCTTCGGCGTCGCTCGTCGGTGTGGCGTCGGCGGGCGGCGGGTGTGCTGCCGGTGGATGGTGGGCATGCCCCCGCCGGGGGGACGGACACAGTAAGGGGCGTCCGCCAGGCGGACGCCCCTTACCCGTGTGCCGACGCGCGTGCCGTCGTCAGTTGCGGCTGCCCCCGAGGGAGTTGCCGCTCAGACCGCCGCCGCCCATGCCGAACTGCCCGAGCACCCCGGACGTGCGCAGATGCTGCGGCGGCAGCAGCTCGCTCGGCTGCACCAGGACGTGCCCGTGGCCGCCGAAGTGCATCTCCCAGCCCTCCCCGGTGGAGCCCCTGCGGCGCCAAACGGCGGACGTCGAGGTCGGCGCCTGGAGCTGGGTCCGCAGCGAGGTGGACCAGGCGATGACGGCGTCCGAGTCGACGCAGATGTTCTTCTCGGGCGTCACTTCCAGGGCGAGCGGCGCCCCCGAGGTCATCAGGACGACCTTGCCGCCACCGGACAGCTCCAGGTTGTACGCCCCGGCCGAGGCCACCTCGACGGCGCTGTCCACGGCGACGATGCCAACGTTCAGGGAGCCGTCGAAGGCGAGGACGGCGGAGGAGTCGACGGTGATGCCGCCGCCGACCTCCATGATGTGCAGGTACTGCGCGAAGTTGGCGAGGTACACGACCCCGTTGCCCTTGCAGCGCATGAGTTCGAGGCGCTCACCGGTCATCCGCTCGGCGTTGCGCCAGCTGCGGTTGCGGTACTGGCTGTCGAAGTCGACCTGCCCCTCGAAGGCGACCATGGCGCCCTGGCGGGCCAGGACCGGGCTGCTGCCGATGGTGATGTCGGTCTTGAGCAGCTGCGGGTTCTGCAGTGTGTAGCGCTCGGTGTGGTTCACCGGGATGTGCGCGAAGAGCGTGCTGTGCATGGTGTGCTGTTCTCCTCTCGGCCCCGGTCAGCCACGGATCTTGAAACGGTCGCCGGTGTCCTCACTGGGCTGGACGACCACGAAGCCTCGTCCCTTGAAACCGATCTGGAAGGCTTCGCCGCTGCCCCGGCCGATCAGCGCACTGGCCTTGATGGTGCGGCGGGCCTTCATGTCGAGGCCGTCGGTCCAGGCGATCAGCGCGTCCGGGTCGACGTACGTCTCCCGTTCGGCGCAGTCGAGGGAGATCGGCACGCCCCGGCTGACCAGGGCGACCCAACCGGTGCCGCGGATCACGAGGTTGGTCAGGCCCGAGCCGGAGAGCTTGGCGAGGCCCTTGACCGGCTCGATGGTGAGCTGGAGCGAGGCGTCGCAGGCCAGGAGCGTGGGGCCGTTGACGGACAGGGCCTCGTTGTTCAGGTGGAGGATGAGGACGTCGCCGCCGTAGTCGGCGAGGTACAGGTCCCCGTCGCCGCGGCAGAGCATGAGCTTGCCGCCCTCGCCGCTGACCATCTCCTCCGCGCTGCGCCGCAGGGTGGCGGGCGGGCCGTCGAACTGTACGTAGCCGTCGTACGCGATCATCGAGCCGGCCTTGGCCAGGAGGTCCTGGCCGGTGACCATGGTGACCTTGAGCGTCTTGGAGCTGTGCACGCTCATACGGACGCCGGTGGCGGCGGAGCGGTGGGCGTTGAGTGTCTGGAGGTCCATGCTCTGCCTCACACCTCGAAGGGCTGGACGACGACGAAGTTGCCGGGCGCGCCGCGGAACTGGAGGTTGACGGCCTCCTGGGTCTGCCGGGCGTACCCGGAGCGGCGCAGCCTGAGCGAGGTGGTGGTGACGGCCTGCGCTCCCGCGGACCAGGCGATGACGGCGTTGCCGTCGACGTAGGTGGCCGGGCCGACGGGCAGGACGACGGGGACGCCGCGCGTCTTGACGACGACCGCGCCAGTGCCGGAGAAGAGCATGCTGAACAGGCCGCCGCCCGGCAGGCCCGCGCCCTCGATCCGGCGGACCTCCGTGTCCAGGGCCTCGTCGAAGGCGAGGACGCCCGGCGCGCTGGTGTAGAGCTGCTCGTTCTCCAGGCGGATGACGAAGAGGTGGCTGCCCTCGTCCGCGAGGAACACCTCACCGTCTCCGGAACAGCGCATCAGGGACATGCCCTGGCCGGTCAGCTGGCCCGTCAGCTTGCCGAGCAGGCCGGAACCCTTGTGGGCGAAGTCGATGTCGCCCTGGTAGGCGACCATGCTGCCCTGCTTGGCGAGGATGTTGGCGCCCTTGGTGAGCGTCGTCCGCACCAGTTGCGGATTCTGCTCGGTCCAGCGGTCCCCGACGGGTGCCTCGGAGTACTTCGTCAGAACGGCCCTCAGTCCCGCCTCCGGCGGCACCGGCGCGAGCTGCGTGCCACCGCCGAAGGGCTGGGCCTGCCCCGGGAAGGCGCCGGGAGCGCCGGGGGGCGTGAACGGTCCGCCCTGCGGGGCGGCGCCGGGGGGCGTGAAGGGGCCGCCCTGGGGCGGCGCACCCGGAGGAGTGAAGGGACCTCCCTGGGGCGGCGCGCCGGGCGGGGTGAACGGGCCACCCTGCGGGGCCGGCGGTGCCGGGGGCGGGACCGTGCTGGCGGGCGGCATGTGCAGGGGCGCGGCGATGGTCGGCGCGGCGTGCACGGAGGGGGAGGGCGCGGGGGGCGCGTATCCCTGCGGGGGCACCGGGGCCGGAGCCGCCGGAGCGGCGGGGGCGCCGAACGCGGGTGGGGCGAAGCCGGGGGCGGCACCGGACTGCGGCGGCTGCGGTGCGGCGGCCGGCTCCTCCTCGGCGACCTCGCCGCCGAAGTTCTTCAGCAGCGCGTCGAGGCCGCCGTCGAAACCCTGTCCGACGGCCGCGAACCGCCACACGTCCTTCAGGTAGAAGTCGCCCAGCATCACGGCACGCTCGGTGGAGAACTCCGAGCCGTCGAACGGGTACCGGGCCACCTCCTCGCCGCCCGCGACGATACGGACGTACCCGGGGGCGATCTGCGACATCTGGCCGTTGCCGTCGATGGTCGCCGTGAAGGACAGCTTCTGGATCTGGGGCGGGATCCTGTCCAGAGTGACGCGGAAGGACTCCGTGTCACCGGACTGCGCACCCAGGAGCTGGATCGACTCCTCGGGGGACTTCGGCTGGTTGAAGAAGACGAAGTAGCGGTCGTCCGACAGCCGTTCGTCGGCGTCGAGACCGAAGCAGCTGATGTCGAAGGTCAGCCCGGGGCCGGAGATCTGTACGCCTACGTACAGATCCGTACCCGCGGTGAGGTCACTGATCTTGGCCTTGTGGCCGCGTTGGAATTCCCTGGCCATGCGTTACGACCGTCCCCCATCCCGAAAGTGCGTGCGCCTGCGAGTGCGTCGCGTCAGGCTAACCGCAAAGTCGTGAAGCGTACGAGGCTGGTACAGAGACGGTACAAAAGCGCGACTTCGGTCACGGCTCCCACAAACGCACACACATGCGGGGCGTCCCTTCCGTGATGCTCTCCTCCGGGCCGCCGCGCGCCCGCGGAGCACGGGCCGAACCGCGTTCCGGCGAGCGGCCGGGGAACGATGTCACTCGTCCGGGGCGAGCGGCAGGTGCGGCAGCCGGTCGGCGGCGACCACCCCTTCGAGGTAGCCACGCGCCCGCTCGGTGCGCGGATACTCCTCCAGCAGCTGCCAGAAACGGGGACCGTGCCCCGGTACGAGCAGGTGTGCGAGTTCATGGAGAAGGACGTAGTCGACGACGTACTCGGGCATCCCCTGCAGCCGGTGCGACAGACGGATGCTGCCCTCGGCGGGGGTGCAGGAGCCCCAGCGGGTGTTCTGGTTGGTGACCCACCGCACGGAGGCGGGGCGGGCGCGACCACCGAAGAACTGGTCCGAGAGCCGCTCGGCGCGCTCCGTCAGTTCGGTGTCCCCGAGACGCCGTTTGCTTTCCTGCGCCGCCAGCTTGTCGAGCATGACGGTCACCCAGCGTTGCTCCTCGGCCTCGGACATCCGGGCGGGGATGAGCACGACGGTGCGATCGCCCTCGCGGTACGCGGAGACGGTTCTACGCCGTCGCGCGCTCCTGCGGACCTCGATCGCGCTCGCTCGTGAGCCGCTCGGCGGCTGGCTCGTCGTGCTGCGCTGTGGCTTTCCGGCGCGGTGCAGTGGGTCGGCGGGCACGTCCCGACGTTACCCGCTGCACACGGGGGAAGTCCCGCCTCCGGAAGGGTTCGATATCGATCCGCCCTCCGAGCGCCGGATTTGTACTACGGATGGCGTTGCCTGTGGACAACTTTCGGCAGGCATCGTCGCGGTCCGTGCATGCTGGCACTCGCCGGCGAACCGTGCGCTCGCACCGCCGGCACCCAGCGACCGATTCAGAGCTGACGGGGGCCGAGATGCATCCGATGGTGAAGCCCGCGCTCCGGCGCGGCTGGCGGGACCTCAACACCGTGCAGTTCGGTCTGGCACCGGCACACGCCATGGTGCTGGGCCCGATGGACACGGCGACCGGCAGTTTTCTCTCCCTGCTGGACGGGACACGCGGGCTGCCGCTCCTGCGCGAAGAGGGACGCCGGATGGGGTTGCCGGACGGCCATGTGGACGGGCTGGTGGACCGGCTCACCCGGTCCGGCCTGCTGGACGACGCGACGGGCGGCGGTCCGGCGGCGGACGAGTTGCGCGGCAAACGCGAGGTCATGGAGCGGCTGCGTCCCGACTCCGCCGCGCTCTCGCTGATCGCGTCCGAACCGGGTGACTCCTTGAAACGCCTGGCGGCACGCCGGTCACTGAGAGTGCAGGTACGGGGTGCGGGCAGGGTGGGCGCGGCACTCGCCTCCCTGCTCGCGGCCGCCGGCGTCGGCGAGGTGGACGTTCGCGATGTCGGCCGGGTCGAGCCGTGGGACGTGACGCCCGGTGGCCTGCCGGCCGAGTCGATCGGTGAGCGCCGCGACATGGCCGCGCGCCGCGCCGCCCGCCACGCGGCACCCGATCGCCCGCCCCGTCGCCGCCGCGGGGCCCGGCAGCACGCGCACCCGGCCGAGGACACGCCGATGGACCGTCTGCGCGACGAGCCGGGCTTCTCCCTGGTGGTGCTCGCCCCGCGTGCCGGTGTCGACGTCCACGCTCCGAAGCCGTCGGCCGCCGAACCGCTCATCACCTCGGGCACACCGCATCTCTATGCCGGCGTGGTGGAGGGGACCGGCGTGGTCGGCCCGCTGGTCCTGCCCGGCGAGACGGGATGTGCGGGCTGCCTCGACCAGAGCCGTGCCGACCGCGACGAGACCTGGCCGCGGCTGGTCGCGCAGTGGCGCTCCGGCCGCCCCCATCAGCTCGAAGCCTGTGATGTCACGCTGGCCACGACCGTCGCGGGACTGGCCGCGGGGCATGCGCTCGCGTTCCTCGACGGGCAGCTGCCGTCCAGCGCGGGAGCCCGCTGGGAGGTCTCCGCACCGGGCTTCGACTGGCACCCGCGCCCGGTGTGGCCGCACGCCGCGTGCTCCTGCTCGGCCGCCGAGAACGGCGACAGTGCGAAAGGTAACGGGGAACACACCCCGAAGGAGGGGGAGGCGCGCGCGACAATGGCGGAGCAACAGCGGTCAACGAGGTTGTCCCGCAAGGCACACGCGGCACGGCCTGCTGGGACTTGGAGGGCGCATGTCTGATCTTCCCCGCAAGGCGGTCACCCGGACCGCCAAGCTCGCCGCGCTTCCGCTCGGCATCGCCGGCCGGGCCACCTGGGGACTCGGCAAGCGGATCGTCGGTGAGTCGGCGGAGCTCGTGGGCCGCGAACTCCAGCAGCGCACGGCGGAGCAGCTGTTCAAGGTCCTGGGCGAGCTGAAGGGCGGTGCGATGAAGTTCGGGCAGGCCCTGTCCGTGTTCGAGTCGGCGCTCCCCGAGGAGGTCGCGGGCCCCTACCGCGCGGCTCTGACGAAACTCCAGGACGCAGCTCCCCCGATGCCGACCCGTACGGTGCACTCCGTACTGGAGGAACGCATGGGGGAGGACTGGCAGAAGCTGTTCCTGGAGTTCGAGGAGAAGCCGGCCGCCGCGGCCTCGATCGGCCAGGTCCACCGCGCGGTCTGGCACGACGGCCGCGCGGTCGCGGTGAAGGTGCAGTACCCGGGCGCGGGCGAGGCCCTGCTCTCCGACCTCGGCCAGCTCAGCCGGTTCGCACGCCTGCTGGGCCCGCTGATCCCCGGGATGGACATCAAACCGCTCATCGCGGAGCTGCGGGACCGGGTCTCCGAGGAACTCGACTACGGCCTGGAGGCCCAGGCCCAGCAGGCGCACGCGGAGGAGTTCGCGGACGACCCGGACGTCGTGGTCCCGGCCGTGGTGCACCAGTGCGAGCAGGTGCTGGTGACCGAATGGATGGAGGGCACCCCCCTGTCCGAGGTGATCACCGACGGCACTCAGGAGCAGCGTGACCGGGCGGGCCAGCTGCTGACCCGCTTCCTGTTCTCCGGTCCGGCCCGCACCGGGCTCCTGCACGCCGACCCGCATCCGGGCAACTTCCGTCTCCTGCCGGACGAGAAGCTCGGCTGGCGCCTCGGCGTCCTGGACTTCGGCACGGTGGACCGGCTGCCGGGCGGCCTGCCGGCCACGATCGGCGCGGCCCTTCGGCTGACGATCGAGGGCGAGGCGGAAGCCGTCTACGAGATGCTCCGCGCGGAGGGATTCGTCAAGGAGTCGATAGACCTGGATCCGGACGCGGTCCTCGACTATCTGCACCCGATCATCGAACCGGTCCGCGCCGACGAGTTCTCCTTCGCCCGCGGCTGGATGCGCAGTCAGGCCGCCCGCATCGCCGACCCCCGCTCCCCCGCGCATCAGCTGGGCAAGCAGCTGAACCTGCCCCCGTCCTACCTCCTCATCCACCGGGTGACGCTGAGCACCATCGGTGTCCTGTGCCAACTCGGCGCGACGGTCCGCATGCGCGACGAACTGGAGGAGTGGCTGCCCGGTTTCCTGACCGACGAGGAGGAGGACGAGTCGGCCGCGGAGGCGTGAGCGGTTCGCGCGGCGGCCTGGTCGGCCGCCCGCGCGATCCCGGCCCGAGGAAAGGCACGGGAATCGGACCAGGGTTCACCACCAGGCCGAGTCCAGTCGTCCCTCGATGGCCCGCAGGTTCTCCCGGGTGCAGTTCTCGCAGAAGTAGTGCCGTCGGCCGTGCTCCACGGAACAGATCCACAGGGGCTGAGGGGCTACGGCGGTGATGCCGCAGCGGGCGCACACGAGGCTGTGGGGTTCTGCGGTCGAGCCGCTGTTGTCGCTGTCTCCGGAAAGACTCGTCACTCGGCGACGATAGCCCCGCGCTCCGCGGATCCGTGGTCACCACGCACCGCGGGGGCCGGCCCGTTCGGACCGGCCCCCGCGGGGAGTCACTGCTGTCGGTGGTTCTGCTGTGCCCGGCCGGGCCGGCTATGCCGGTTGCCGTGCGGCCGCTACTGCATGACCGCCATGGCGAGCGCACGGCGGGCACGCATCGACGCGCGCTCGGCCCGGCGCTGCATCCGGCGGGCGACCGCCAGGCGCATGGCCCGGCGCTCCTGCTCGGCCTGGTGCAGGCGCTCGTGCATATGCGCACGAGCCAGGGCTTCTGGCATGAGATGCATCTGTCGGGTCCTGTTCTGACGCGAGGTGTTCGCGCCGGTGGTGGTGAAGTGTGAGGTCGCGGAGCCGGCGGGCTCGCTCGTGGACGGCTTCATCGGGGCCTGCTTCTTGGGATCGTGCGTGAGGGGGCGGTCGATGGTTCCGGTGATGTTCATGCTGTGACCGGGTTCTTGCGCGGGCGGCCACGGGGCCGCTTGCGGGCCACGACGACGCCCTGGACGAAGAGCTCGCCACCCCAGACGCCCCAGGGCTCACGCCGCTCCTTGGCGCCGGCGAGGCAGGCCTCCATCAGCGGGCAGGTGCGGCAGAGGGATTTGGCGTACTCGACGTCGGCCGGCGACTCGGCGAAGAAGACCTCCGGGTCGTAGGAGCGGCAGGGGACGGGTACGCCGAGGTTCTCGATGGCGTCGTCGAGCGCGGTGAGCGCGGTGAGGGGGGTCAAGGTGGAGTCCTCCGTGAGGCCGGGCGGGGGGATCGTTTCGGAAGGCGGTACGGACGGGGCGTGCGCTTCGAGTTGCACGGTTCGTCTTCCTCGTCTGGTCGTTCCGGCCTGTTGGCCGGTGGCGGCTGGTACCGGGTTCTTTTCTTGTCCCGAGGCCCCTTCGCTCTGTAGTCCCCGGTCGGGGACAAACAGAAGGGCCGCGGATCCCGGATGGGGTTCCGCGGCCCTGAAGGCGCCGGCCTGATCGTCGATCAGGCTGGATCACTCCAGGGTTCAGGCCCACGGAAGGCCCACATCAGGTGGTGCTGCGTCGTCTGCTTCCGGAATCCGGCACCGGCCGCCGCGAAGACATAGGCCTGGGCCTGTGCCTCTACTGCTGCTTCCAGTGCCTTGGTCGGTCGCTCATTGCGCTCACGGACGGGGAGACCCGCCAGAGACACGGAGGGAGCCGGACGGTCGCCAGTGATGGCGGACAGACCGGTACCCAGGTTCGAGACGCCGAGCATGCACAGGGAGACGGCCGAGCGATCGGTCATTTTGACCGTGCTGGTGAAGCTGGTGTTGATGCTGATCACTGGACTCGCCTCCTCTCGGCGTCTATGGGGACCGGCGCGAGCCAATCCGACGGATATGAAGTACACCACGAAACCGGGGCCTCCGAGAAGGCCGCTGCTCTCGTGCCTAAGAACCTATGGGGATTCCCGGGGCATGCGCAAACTATTTTTTCGACGAGTTCGCATCAGTCGTTCCGGTCCTCGCACCCAGGCTCCCGACCTGCGCAGATGTCGAGAACATCGGCCCCGTAGCGCTGCAGCTTTCGGGTGCGCACACCGGGGATGCGGCCGAGCTCAACCGGAGTGCTCGGCCCCGCTTCCGCGATCGCCATCAGGGTTCTGTCGGTGAAGACACAGAAGTCCGGTTGGCCGCTGCGCTGCGCCTGGACCGCGCGCCACTCGCGCAGTCGCTCGTAGAGGCCCTCGTCCATGTCGGAGGGGCAGTCCTCGCAGCGCATCAGCTTCATGTCCCCGGCGTCCCGCAGGGTGCGCCCGCAGACACGGCAGCGGGCGGGCGTCCGGCTGGTGCGGCGGGCGACCGCCTCGGTGCCGCCGGCCGTGCCCTGACCCGTACGGCCGCCCGCCGAGCCCCGTTCGACGCCACCGGTGCCCCCGGCACCGGTCCGGCCCGCCCGGGCGGTGGAGCCGGGGCGCAGTCCGTCGAGGAAGCGGCTGGGACGGCGGCCGGGACGGCCACCGGGCGCCCGGGACAGGGCCCAGGAGACCGACAGTTGCTCGCGCGCCCGGGTGACCCCCACGTAGAGGAGTCGCCTCTCCTCCTCGATCTGTTCGTCCGTTCTCGCGTAGGTGATCGGCATCATGCCCTCGGCGACACCCACCAGAAAGACGACGTCCCACTCCAGCCCTTTCGCGGAGTGCAGGGAGGCGAGGGTGACGCCCTGGACGGTCGGGGCGTGCTGGGCGTTCGCGCGTTCGTCAAGTTCCGCGACGAGGTCGCCGAGTGTCGCGTCGGGTCTGGCCGCGGCGAAGTCGTGGGCCAGGTTCACCAGGGCCGCCAGCGACTCCCAGCGTTCCCTGACCGCGCCGGACCCCGCGGGGGGTTCACCGGTCCACCCCTCGCCGGACAGCACGGCCCGCACCTGCGAGGGAAGGTCGACGGCGTCCTCGAGCAGGGTGTCGTTGCCGCCGAAGCGGGCGGCGGCTCTCAGCGCGGCACCCGCCTTGCGTACCTCGGGGCGGTCGAAGAAGCGTTCCGCTCCGCGCAGCTGGTAGGGCACCCCGGCGTCCGCGAGGGCCTGCTCATAGGTCTCGGACTGGGAGTTGGTCCGGAACAGGATGGCGATCTCGCCGGCGGGCACACCGGCGGCGACGAGATCCCGGATGCGGCGGGCGGCGCCCTCGGCCTCGGCGGGCTCGTCCGTGTATTCGGTGTAGCGGGGCTCCGGGCCCGGTGCGCGCTGCGAGATCAGTTCGAGGCGATGGTCGGCGGCGCGGCCGCGGGCCTGGGACAGCAGACCGTTGGCGAGGTGGACGACCTGCGGCGTGGAGCGGTAGTCGCGAACCAGCTTGACGACGGTGGCCCCGGGGTGACGGTGGCGGAAGTCGAGCAGATGGTCGGGAGTTGCTCCTGTGAACGAGTAGATCGTCTGGCTGGCGTCGCCCACGACGCACAGGTCGTCCCGGTCGCCGAGCCACAGCTCCAGGAGACGCTGCTGGAGGGGGCTGACGTCCTGATACTCGTCGACCACGAAGTGCTGGTACTGGGAGCGGACCTGCTCGGCGATGTCCTGGCGGTCCTGGAGGATACCGACCGTGAGCAGGAGGACGTCCTCGAAGTCGATGACGACCCGCTCGCGCTTCAGCTCCTCGTACACCGCGTAGATCTGGGCGATCTCCGCCGGGTCCCGGGGGGCCTCGCGGCCGTGCTTGGCGGTCGCGGCGGCGTAGTCGGAGGGCACGGTCCGGGTGACCTTGGACCACTCGATCTCCGCTGCGGCGTCGCGGAGTTCATTGCGATCGAGACGGATGCGGCAGGCGGCGGCCGCGTCCGCGACGAGCTGGATCTTGCGGTCGACAATGCGCGGCATGGCACCGCCGACGGCCTTCGGCCAGAAGTACTGGAGCTGGCGCAGCGCGGCCGAGTGGAACGTCCGGGCCTGGACTCCGGCGGCACCGAGCTGGCGGAGGCGGCCGCGCATCTCGCCGGCGGCGCGGTTGGTGAAGGTGACGGCCAGCACACTGGCGGGCTGGAGCATCCCGGCTCGCACGCCGTAGGCGATCCGGTGGGTGATCGCCCGGGTCTTGCCCGTACCAGCGCCCGCCAGCACGCACACCGGGCCGTGCAGGGCCGTCGCCACCGCGCGTTGCTCGGGGTCGAGCCCTTCGAGCACCGCGTCGGCCGAGTCGGGGACCCGCGGGAAGAGGGTGGAGTGCGTTGCTGCTGTCACACGGCCATGCTGCCAGGTCCCCGGAGACGGCCGAGCGAGTTGTCCACAGGCGTGCCCTCGCAGTCGTACTAATGCGGCAAGCGCCCCTGTGTTCGGGCGCGCCCGAAGCGCGCGGTGCGTCCGGAGCGCCCTCTGCGCCCGGCGCGGCCGGTGGGAGGGCAGCGGTGCCGGACGCCACCCGTATAGGGGAATGGCGGGCCCGTCGCGTACGTTCCACTCACTGCGACCAGCACCCCTCAGACCGTGAAGGAGCGCCAGGGACATGGCGGGCACTGTGACGATGTACAGCACCACGTGGTGCGGCTACTGCCGTCGGCTGAAGAGCCAGATGGAGCGGGAGGGCATCACGTACAACGAGATCAACATCGAGCAGGACCCGGAGTCCGCCGCCTTCGTGGAGAAGGCGAACGGCGGGAACCAGACGGTCCCCACCGTCCTCTTCCCGGACGGCTCCACGCTCACGAACCCCTCGCTGGCGCAGGTCAAGCAGAAGATCGGCGCGTGACCGCGGGCGGGCTCTAGCCGATGTGGCTTCGCGTCGGCAGGGGCTTGCCGTACCAGAGTTCGATCAGTCGGGCCGCGATCGAGATGCCGTAGGGAGGCAGGACCTCCCCGGACTCGAACGCGGCCCGCAGCTCTTCCCTGGAGAACCAGCGGGCCTCGTGGATCTCGTCGCCGTCGACGTCCACGGTGGTCGAGGTGGCACGGGCCATGAAGCCCAGCATGAGGCTGGAGGGGAAGGGCCAGGGCTGACTGGCGACGTACTCGACCTGGCCGACGGTGACGCCGACCTCCTCGTGGACCTCACGCCGCACGGACTGTTCGATCGACTCGCCGGGCTCCACGAAGCCCGCGAGGGTGGAGAAGCGTCCCTCGGGCCAGTGGACCTGGCGGCCCAGGAGGATGCGGTCGTCGTCGTCCGTGACCGCCATGATCACCGCGGGGTCGGTGCGCGGGTAGTGCTCGGCGCCGCAGGCCTGGCAGCGGCGGATGTGGCCGGCCGCCGCGATGACCGTGCGCTCGCCGCAGCGGGAGCAGAAGCGGTGGGTGCGCTGCCAGTTCTCCAGGCCGACCGCGTGGGCCATGAGACCCGTGTCACGCGGCGACAGCAGCATGCCTGCCTCGCGCAGGCCCGCCGGGCGCGCGGACTGGTCCATGCGGCCGGGGAGCGCGTCCTTCTGGAGTGCGAAATAGCTCACACCGTCGGTGTCGGTGCCCAGGAAGTAGCGGTGTGCCTCGGTGAGCGGCGCCTCGAACGAGGGCGTCATGACGAGTTCGGTGATGCCGTCCGGGGTCTCGTCGATGAGGACCTGGCCGCCGGAGACCACGAAGCAGCGGGTGGTGGGGTGGCTCCACGCCGCCGCGAGCCAGGCCTCGTCGAGCCGGTGGTGGGCGGCCCGGTCGATGCCGCTGGGGGCGGTGAGCGCGATGGGGCGGTCTGCGGTGTGGTCGGTCCAGGTGGTCACGGGTGCTTCCAACTCCCCCGGTGGAACGGTTGATGGGGCGGGCGGTGCGGACGGACGGGCGGTGCGGCGGGCGGGCTCGGGTGTGCGGAGCCTTCTTCAGTGTCCCTCGCGGGGGCTCCGGGCCAGCTCGCCCCAGAGGTACGCGCTGGTCTCGACGCCTTTGAGGAGCAGATCCAGTTCGACCTTCTCGTTGGGGGCGTGCCAGCCGTCGGAGGGGACGGAGATGCCCAGGAAGAGCACGGGTGCGTCGAGGACCTCCTGGAGGTCCGCGGCGGGGCCGGAGCCGCCCTCGCGCGTGTAGCGGACCGGCTGCTCGAACGCGCGGCCCATGGCCCGTACCAGTGAGCGCAGGGCCGGGTGGTCCAGCGGCGTCAGGCAGGGCCGGGTGGAACCGCTGAAGGTGATCTCGTGGCGGATCCCGGCGGGAACGCGCTCGGCGGCCCAGGCGGCGACGGCCTTGCGGATGTGGTCCGGGTCCTGTCCGGCGACCAGGCGGAAGGACAGCTTCACCATGGCGGAGGAGGGGATGACCGTCTTGCTGCCCGCGCCCTGGTAGCCGCCTCCGATGCCGTTGACCTCCGCGGTCGGACGGGCCCAGACGCGTTCCAGGGTGGTGTGCCCGCTTTCGCCGTGCGCTGCCGTGGACCGGGCCGTGCGCAGCCAACGCTCCTCGTCGAAGGGCAGTTCGGCGAAGAGTTCGCGCTCGCGGTCGGTGAGTTCGGTGATGCCGTCGTAGAAGCCGGGGATCGCCACGCGCGCGTGCTCGTCGTGCAGGGCGGCGACGAGGCGGGCGATCTCGGTGGCCGGGTTCGGTACGGCGCCGCCGAAGGAGCCGGAGTGGATGTCCTGGTCGGGGCCGTACAGCCGGATCTCGCACTCGGCGAGGCCGCGCATGCCGGTGCAGACGGTGGGGGTGTCCTCGGCCCACATGCCGGTGTCGGAGACGACGACCGCGTCGGCGGCGAGCCGCTCGACGTGTTCCTCGACGAGCGCGCGGAAGTGCGGGGAGCCCGATTCCTCCTCGCCCTCGATCAGCATCTTCAGGTGGACGGCGGGGGCGGTCCGGCCGGTGGCGGCAAGATGGGCGCGGACACCGAGTGTGTGGAAGAACACCTGGCCCTTGTCGTCGGCGGCTCCGCGCGCGTGCAGGCGGTTGCCGCGGATCACCGGTTCGAACGGCTCGGTGTCCCAGCCGTCGGCGAGGGCGGCGGGCTGCACGTCGTGGTGTCCGTAGACCAGGACGGTGGGGGCACCCTCGTCCTCGGCGGGCCATTCAGCGAAGACGGCGGGGGCGCCCGGCGTCTCCCAGACCTCGGCCGTGGGGAAGCCGGTCTCCCGGAGTTTGGCGGCCAGCCAGTCGGCGCTGCGGCGTACGTCCGGCGCGTGCTCCGGCTGCGCCGACACCGACGGGATGCGCAGCCACTCCACGAGGTCGTCGAGGAAGGCGGCACGGTGGTCCTGGATGTACGTACGGACGACGGTGACGTCGCTGACGTCGCTGTCAACGGACTGGCTCATGCTCACGAGCCTATCGGCCCGCACCGATGTGCTCGTCCGGCGGTTCGTCGGCGACCGCCCCGGTTCGGTACGCGGCCGGTCGCGGCCGGTGTGCGCCGGGAGCCGTCACCGCGTCGGCGCCGGCATCCTCCAGGAGCAGCCGTTCCAGGGCGTCCCGGTCGGGCAGGTTCTCGGGCCGTACGACGTCGCCCGTGCGGACGTACAGGAAGGTCGCCTTGACGGATTCCAGGGGCACGCCCTGCTGTTCGGCCCAGGCGAGCCGGTAGACGGCGAGCTGGAGCGGGTCGGCGTTACGGGTGCGGCTGGTCTTCCAGTCGACGATCTCGTACGTCGTCCCGTCACCGTCGCTCCCCCCGTCGCCGTCGCCCAGGCGGTACACGGCGTCGATGCGGCCGCGTACGACGCGTCCGGCGATCCCCAGCTGGAAGGGCTCCTCCACGCGATACGGCGTGCGGTGGGCGTAGGGGGTGCGTTCGAATGCCTCCTTGAGTGCCTCCAGATCCCGTTCGTCGGCGATCTCCGCCTCGCTGCCGGGCAGCTCCCCGGGCTCCAGCATGGGCAGCCGCAGCTCCTCGAAGCGGGCCTCGACCCAGGCGTGGAAGCGGGTGCCGCGACGCGCCGCGGGCTGCGGGGGGCGCGGCATGGGGCGCGCGAGCTCCTGTGCGAAGCCGTCCGGATCGGCGGCCAGCCGCATCAGCTGCGCCGCCGTCAGCGACGCGGGCAGGGGTACGTCGGTGACCTTGGCGCGGGCCCGCAGGAGTTCTCCGGCGAGGGCGTCCAGGTCGCGGTCCCACGAGGCGACGGTGCGGGCCTCCTCGGGGCTGAGGCCGGAGGCCGCGGGGTGCCTGCGGGCGTGCGGCACGGCCGGCGGTCGCGCGTCCTGTTCCGGGGGGTCCTCGCGCGCGTGCACGACATGTGGGGGCCGGTCCGACGACCAGGAGTCCCAGTCGCCGGTGTCCTCGCCGGGGTCCCCGAAGGCGTCCGCCGGTGGGACGTCGTCCTCGTGGGGCACGTCGTCCGGGTGGATGTCCTCGTAGAAGGGCTCCTCGTCGTCCGACGGAGGCGGCCAGTCCGGATGGTCGGACGAGGGGTGGTCGGAGAAGGGGTGCCCCGAGGCGTGGTCGGCCGGGTCCGTGCCCTCGTGGGACGCGGCCCTCTCCAGGTGGGCCAGTACGGTCGCGGCGGCGGCGCGGCGGCGCAGCAGGGCCGTGTCGTCGAGCGGGAGGGGCCAGGCGTGGTCGGCCGCCGACCGGTGCAGGGCCGGGTTCTCGGCGCCCTCCCCGGGTTCGTCGGCCCATGCCTCGATCTCGCCGTACCCGGCGGCGCAGTGGTCGTGGAGGGCGGTGAGGAAGTCGGACGGTCCGCGCGGGCGCTTCTGGGACGGGCCCCACCAGTGCCCCGAGCCGAGGAGCAGGGAGCGGGGCCGGGTGAAGGTGACGTAGCCGAGGCGGAGTTCCTCGGTGTGCTGGTGGTCCTTCATGGCCTCCTGGAAGGCCTTCAGCCCGCGCGAGTCCCAGGCGCCGACGTCGGGAAGGGTGTCGGCGTCGCCGCGCAGCGTGTGCGGCAGGACCTTCCCCTGTGCCGTCCACTTCTCGCGGCCCTGTGTGCTGGGGAAGGTGCCGGTGACCAGGCCGGGGACGGCGACGACGTCCCACTCCAGGCCCTTGGACCGGTGGGCGGTGAGCACCTTGACGGTGTTCTCGCCGCCGGGCAGCGCGTTGTCGAGGCCCTTCTCGTACTGGGCGGCCGTGCGCAGGAAGCCGAGGAAGGCGAGGAGGGTGGCCTCGCCGGCGCTGTTGGCGGCGAAGGAGGCGGCGATGTCCAGGAAGTTCGACAGGGTCTCGCGGCGGCGGGCGGCGAGCGCGTGCGGGGACGCGGAGAGCTCCACTTCCAGGCCGGTGACGGCGAGCACCCGGTGGAGGACGTCCATGAGCGGGTCGGCGAGCGAGCGGCGCAGGTCGCGCAGTTCGGTCGCGAGCCGGGCGAACCGCACGCGCGCGTCCGGCGAGAACGGCAACCCGTCGTCCTCCCGCTCGGCTTCGAGCGGGAGTTCCAGGAACGTGTCCAGGGCGTCCGCCAGCGAGACCACCTCGGACGGGTCGACCCCCTCGACGGCCGCGGCGAGCCGGCGGTCGGGGTCCTGGTCGCCGTCCACGCGCGCGTGGGAGACGAGCCGCCTGGCCCGGCGGCCGAGGAGGGCGAGGTCACGCGGGCCGATCCGCCAGCGGGGGCCGGTCAGGAGGCGGACGAGGGAGGCGTTGGCGCCGGGGTCCTGGAGGACCTCGCAGACGGCGACGAGGTCGGCGACCTCGGGGAGGTGGAGCAGTCCGGAGAGTCCGACGACCTCGACCGGGACGTCACGGGCGACGAGCGCGCCCTGGATCTCGGCGAAGTCACCGGCGGTACGGCACAGGACCGCGATCTCGCCGGGTTCCTTGCCGGTGCGCACGAGGTGGGCGATCGAATCGGCGAGCCAGTCCAGTTCCTCGGCGTGCGTGTTCAGCAGGGCACAGCGGACCACGCCGTCGCGTTCGGCGCCGCGGGCGGGCCTCAGTGCCTCCACGCCCGCGTGCATGGCCCGCAGGGGCTCCGCGAGGCCGTTGGCGAGGTCGAGCAGACGGCCACCGCTGCGGCGGTTCTCACTGAGTGCCTGGCGGGTGGCGCGCCGGCCGTCGGGGTGGGCGAAGTGGTCGGGAAAGTCGTCGAGGTTGGCGACGGAGGCGCCGCGCCAGCCGTAGATGGCCTGGCAGGGGTCGCCGACCGCGGTCACGGGATGGCCGGTGCCGCCGCCGAACAGTCCGGCCAGCAGGACGCGTTGGGCGACCGAGGTGTCCTGGTACTCGTCGAGCAGGACCACCCGGAACTCGTCCCGCAGGACGCGGCCCACTTCGGGGAGCCCGGCGAGGCGGGCGGACAGGGCGATCTGGTCGCCGAAGTCGAGGAGGTCCCGCTCGCGCTTGGCCGCGCGGTAGCGGACCACCAGCTCGGTGAGTTCGCGTCGGGCCGCGGCAGCCTCGGGGACCTTGCGGAGGTCCGCGTTGGTCAGCGCGACGCCTTCGAGTTCGCGCAGCAGTTCGATGTCGTGGGCGGTCAGGTCCTCGGGCCGTACGAGGTGTTCGGCGAGTTCGGCGTCGAGGGTCAGCAGGTCGCCGACCAGGTCCGGGAAGGAGCGGGTCAGTGCCGGGTACGGGCCCGGCGACTCCCGCAGGACGCGGGCGGCGAGCTGATAGCGGGTGGCGTCGGCGAGGAGCCGGGAGGTGGGTTCCAGACCGATGCGCAGGCCGTGGTCGGTCAGCAGGCGGCCCGCGAAGGCGTGGTACGTGGAGATGACCGGCTCGCCCGGCGGGTGGTCGGGGTCGATCACGTCCGGGTCGGTGATGCCCGCCCTGACCAGGGCCTTGCGCACGCGCTCGGCGAGTTCGCCCGCCGCCTTGTTGGTGAACGTCAGACCGAGCACCTGTTCGGGCGCGACCTGTCCGGTGCCGACCAGCCACACCACGCGCGCGGCCATCACCGTCGTCTTGCCCGACCCGGCTCCGGCCACGATCACCTGCGGGGCGGGCGGCGCGATGATGCAGGCCGTCTGTTCCGGGGTGAACGGGATGCCGAGGAGCTCCTTGAGCTGCTCGGGGTCGCTGATACGGGCGGACATTCCAGAGAGGCTAGCGGGGGCCACTGACAACGGTTGCCGGGCCGTCCCGCGGGCGGCCTCACTCCACCACGTGCCGGCCCTCCGCGCGGGCACTGCACGACGCCCGGAAAGCGCAGTGTGCACAGTGTTGTCCCGCGGTGGGCGAGAAACGTTCGTCCAGGACCTTGCCCGCGGCCGTGGCCAGCAGATCGCCCACCCACTCGCCCTGCAGGGGTTCCTGGGCCTGCACCTTCGGGACGGTCTCGCCGCCGTTCTTCCTGGCGGCGCCCTGCCGCAGCTGGACGAGTTCGGCGCCGCCCGCTTCGGGCCGTACGCCGCCGAAGGGCTCGTCGACGGCTCCCTCGCGGACCGCGAGCTGGTACACGGCGAGCTGGGGGTGGCGGGTGACCTCGCCCGAACTCACGGCCTGTTTGCCCGTCTTGAAGTCGACGACGTAGGCACGGCCCTCGGTGTCGGTCTCGACCCGGTCCATGGAGCCGCGGATGCGCACCTCGTAGTCGCCCGCTTCCAGGGTGACGTCGAAGTCGTGCTCGCTGGCCACCGGGGTGCGGCCCGTGCGGTCCATGACGTGCCACTTCAGGAAACGTTCGAGCGCCACGCGCGCGTGCTGCTTCTCCTGCTCCGACTTCCAGGGCGCGTCGAAGGCGAGCGCGTTCCACACGGAGTCGAGGCGCTCCATGAGGACGTCGAGGTCGGCGGGGGTCCGGCCGGAGGCGACCTCGTCGGCGAGGACGTGGACGACGTTGCCGAAGCCCTGGGCGGCGGTCGCGGGCGCGTCCGCCTTCACCTCGCGGCCCAGGAACCACTGCAGGGCACAGGTGTTGGCGAGCTGGTCGAGGGCGCTGCCGGACAGCACGACGGGCTGGTCACGGTTCCTGAGCGGCACCTTGCTCTCGGTGGGCTCGAACATTCCCCACCAGCGGTACGGGTGGGCCGAGGGCACCAGCGGGCGGCCGTCCTCGTCGCTGAGCGCGGCCAGCCGCGCCAGGCGCAGGGCCGCGGCCTCGCGCAGGGGCTCCGACACGCGCGGGTCCACCGTGGTGGCGCGCAGTTCGGCGACGAGGGAGGCGACGGACAGCGGGCGACGGGGGCGCCCGGTGACGTCCCTGGGCTCGACGCCGAGTTCGGCGAGGAAGCGGGAGGGCTGGTCGCCGTCGTCGGCCGGCGCCTTCACCGCGGTGACGACGAGGCGTTCCCGCGCGCGCGTGGCGGCCACGTAGAACAGCCGGCGTTCCTCGGCGAGCAGCGCGCCCGGGGTGAGCGGTTCGGCGAGACCGTCCCTGCCGATGCGGTCGGCCTCCAGGAGCGAGCCACGACGCCGCAGGTCCGGCCACAGGCCCTCCTGGACACCCGCGACGACGACCAGACGCCACTGGAGGCCCTTGGAGCGGTGCGCGGTCATCAGGCGTACGGCGTCGGGGCGCACGGCCCGTCCGGTGAGGGTGTCGGCGGCGATGTCCTCGGCCTCGATCTCGGCCAGGAAGTTGAGGGCGCCGAGCCCGCCGGTGCGCTCCTCCGCGCGCGCCGCCGTGGCGAACAGCGCGCACACGGCGTCGAGGTCCCGGTCCGCGTTGCGCCCGGCCGCACCGCCGCGCCGCGCGGCCCGCTCCAGGCGCCGGGGCCACGGCGTACCGTCCCACAGCTCCCACAGCGCCTCCTCGGTGGTCCCGCCGCCCGCGAGGCGCTCACGGGCCTTCCGCAGCAGTGCGCCCAGGCGTTGCGCCCCCCGCGCGTACACCGGATCGTGTGCCACCAGTCGCTCCGGTTCCGCCAGCGCGCGTGTCAGCAGTTCGTCCGAGGGGGGTGGGACGGGGTTCCCGCCGGCCCGCTCCTCCTCGCGCAGCGCCCGGCCGAGGCGTCGCAGGTCGGCGGTGTCCATGCCGGCGAGAGGGGAGGCGAGAAGGGTGAGCGCGGTCTCGGTGTCCAGCCAGGAGGTCCGCGGCGGGCCGGGCTCGGCGGACGGGTCGCCGCCCCGGTCGTGAGGTTGGCCGGACGGATCCGCGGACGGGTCGTGGGGTTCCCCGGACGGGTCCCCTGACGGCTCGCGGGGTTCGCCGGACGGGCCGTGGGGCTCCTCGGACGGGCCGTGGGGCTCCTCGACCGGACCGTCGGGGACCGGACCGTCGGGCTCCTCGGCCGGGGCCGCCGCGTCCGCCGTCTCCAGCTCCGCCCGCGCGACCGCCCGCAGGGCCGTCAGCAGGGGCTGGACGGCGGGTTCGTGGCGCAGGGGCAGATCGTCGCCGTCGATCTCCAGGGGCACGCCCGCGGCGGTGAGGGCGCGGCGCATCGAGGGGATCGTGCGGGCGCCGGCGCGCACCAGAACGGCCATCTCGCTCCAGGGGACGCCGTCCTCCAGGTGGGCCCGCCGCAGCACGTCCGCGATGTTGTCCAGCTCGGTGCCCGGGGTCGGGTACGTGTAGACCTCGACGCGCCCCCCGTCCCGTACGGGCCGGAGCTCGCGGTGGGCCCGTACCTTCTCGGCCGGGAGACGGGTGAGCGGCATCCGCTGGGTGAGGAGCCGGGTGGCGGTCAGCAGCTCCGCGCCCGAGCGGCGGGAGTGCCTGAGGACCACGACCGGGGCCGGGCGGCCGTCCACGCGCGGGAAGGCCGAGGGGAACTCCAGGATGCCGTTCACGTCGGCGCCCCGGAAGGTGTAGATCGACTGGTCGGGGTCGCCGAACGCCACCAGGGTGCGGCCGCCGCCCGCGAGGGCCCTCAGGAGGCGTACCTGGGCGGGGTCGGTGTCCTGGTACTCGTCGACGTAGACCGCGTCGTACCGGGCGGCCAGCCGCTCGGCGACGCCGGGGCGGCCGGCGAGGAGCACGGCACGGTGGACCAGTTCCGCGTAGTCGAGCACTCCTTGCAGGTCGAGGACGTCGAGGTACTCGGCGAGGAAGGCGGAGGCCGCGATCCAGTCCGGTCGGCCGATGCGCGTGGCGAAGGCCCGCAGGTCCTCGGGGGCCAGGCCCAGTTCGCGGCTCCGGGCGAGGACCGCACGGACCTCGTCGGCGAACCCGCGCGTGGTCAGGCAGGCACGCAGCTCGTCCGGCCAGCGCACGTGCGCCAGGCCGAGCCGCTCCAGGTCGGGCTGGCCCGCGAGCAGCGCGCGCACCGCCACGTCCTGCTCGGGGCCGGACAGCAGCCGCAGGGGCTCGACGAACAGGTCGCTGTCCTGGTGGGCGCGGATCAGGGCGTAGCAGAAGGAGTGGAAGGTGGTGGCCTGCGGGGCGCGCGCGGCGCCCATGCGCAGGGCCATCCGGTCGCGCAGCTCCACCGCGGCCTTGCGGCTGAAGGTCAGGACCAGGACGCGCGCGGGGTCGGCTCCCCGGGCGACGCGGCCCGCGACGGCCTCGACGAGGGTGGTGGTCTTGCCGGTGCCTGGACCCGCGAGGACGAGCAGAGGGCCGCTTCCGTGGTCAACCACCGCGCGCTGCTCGGCGTCCAGAGGAGGGGGGTTCCTTCGGGCCGGTGGGGTACGCACCAGTCGATAAGCGCCACGACTCCCCTGTCGCACCTCGGGGTGCGACGGGCGCCTGGTGGAGAAAGAGGAGCTCACGTGGTTCGCCGGTCCTGGTGGGTGTGCGAGATGTCACTGCCGGCGCGGCGCGCCGAAGCCGAGGGGTGGTCGGGGGACGGGTGCGCGGCCCACCGCCCGGTGAGAGCGGTGGCCGCGGAATGAGGGGGACACGCGGAGCCGACGCTACGCCGACGAGTGGTGCGGAAGCAGAGCTTCCTCTTGTTCCCTCCCGACTCGCGCGACACATGCGTCCCTCGCCCCACGAACGTACGGCATGCCGCCGGCATCCCCCGCTTCCCCCGAACGGAGCAAGGGGCGCACGGGAGCCGGCCGGGCCCCGACGGCTGTCACCTGCGCTCCTCCGCGTGCCCGCCGCCGTCCCAGCGCGCGCGTCTGATGTCGATGCGCGGCACATGGCCCTCGGCAGCGCGGCTCGCCTCGCGCAGGGGCGTGCCCTCCACGCGGTAGCGGTCCAGGGCTCTCAGCTCGTGCCCGGGCAGCAGGACACCGTCGGAGCGGACGACGCGCCACCAGGCGACCGCCCCTCCGTAGAGGGCCATCACACGGCCCACCTGGCGCGGGCCGCCCTCTCCCAGCCATTCGGCGACGTCCCCGTATGTCATGACACGCCCCGGCGGGATCAGGTCGGTGACCTCGAGGACCCGCTCCGCGTACTCCGGCAGGGCGTCCGCCGGAAGGCTCTCCTCGCTCATCCGGCCCATCCTGCCCCACCCCACCGACAATGGGACAAGGTGGCCGACGCGTGCGTCCCTCGCTCCGGGGGCGGTCTTCGGGCAGACTGTGCGCCCCCGCATTGCACCCTGATGCCCCTGTGTGCCCACCCGGCATGCCACCATCGTGCGGGCGGTGACTGGTGATACGAGACCAAGAAGAGACGATGAAACAGCAGAGCGTGCACCCCGATGACGCGGCGGGCACCTCTGACGCCTCTTCGCGCCCCGACACCGCCGAGGGGGGCGGCGAGGGCACCGAGAACGTCTCGAAGAAGGCCCCGGACCCCGCCCCGGCGGTGGCCGAAACCGCCTCCCCGGTGACACAGGAGGCCGGGGACCGGCAGGTCGCGCCGGACGGTGGACAAGAGGCCCACGCCGAGGAGGTCGAGGGCGACGAACCGCTGCTCCCCGCGCGCGTGCACCGCCCTTCCGACCTCATGCGGCTGTCGGTCGGCATCCTCGGCATCGTCCTGCTGCTGGCGATCGCCGCGTTCGCCCACGGCACCACCTCGGGGCTCGAACAGGACATCAACAAGGGCACCGGCCAGGCGCCCGATCTGCTGATCAAGCTCGCCGGCCTCGGGTCCAGCATCGCCATCCTGCTGGTCCCGGTCGCCTTCGCGATCGAACGCCTGATCAAGCGGGACGGGCTGCGCATCGCCGACGGCGTGCTCGCGGCGGTCCTGGCGCACGGAGTGACGCTGGCGACCGATCTGTGGGTCGCCAGGGCGGCCCCGGACTCGATCCAGGAAGCTCTCACCCAACCCTCACCCGGCGACATCCACGCACTCACCGACCCCGTTCACGGCTATCTCGCGCCGGTCATCGCGTACATGACCGCCGTCGGCATGTCCCGCAGACCCCGCTGGCGGGCCGTGCTGTGGATCGTGCTGCTGCTGGACGCGTTCTCGATGCTGGTCACCGGCTACACCACACCGTTCTCGATCATCCTGACGGTGCTGATCGGCTGGACGGTCGCCTACGGGACGCTCTACGCGGTCGGCTCACCGAACGTGCGCCCGACCGGCCGGACCCTGATGGCCGGCCTCAGACGGGTCGGCTTCAGACCGGTGAGCGCGGCGCGTGAGGAGGTCCCGGAGACGGCCGAGGGCGGTGACCGCGGCCGCCGGTACTTCGTGACCCTGGAGGACGGCCCACCGCTGGACGTGACCGTCGTCGACCGGGAACAACAGGCGCAGGGGTTCTTCTACCGCGTCTGGCGCCGGCTGACGCTGCGCGGCATCACCACCCGTCGCAGCCTGCAGTCACTGCGCCAGGCACTGGAGCAGGAGGCGCTCCTCGCGTATGCGGCCATCGCGGCCGGCGCCAACGCGCCCAAGCTGATCGCGACCTCCGAACTCGGACCGGACGCCGTGATGCTCGTCTACGAGCACACCGGCGGCCGCACCCTGGACTCCCTGGCGGACGACGAGGTCACCGACGCGCTGATGTCGGACACCTGGCACCAGGTGAAGGCCCTGCAGTCGCGGCGCATCGCCCACCGCAGGCTCGTGGGGGACGCGATTCTGGTGGATCGTTCCGGCACGGTGATCCTGACCGATCTGCGCGTCGGCGAGATCGCTGCGGGCGACCTCGTGCTGCGCATGGACGTCTCCCAGCTGCTGGCGACCCTGGGCCTGCGCGTGGGCGCCGAACGCGCGGTGGCCTCGGCGGTGAGCGTGCTCGGTCCCGACGCCGTGGCCGACTGCCTGCCCTTGCTGCAGCCCATCGCCCTCTCGCGCTCCACGCGCGCGACCCTGCGCAGACTGGCCCGGGAACGCGCCGAGCGCGAGCGCGAGGCGGTGCTGGAGGCGTCCCATCTGGCCAAGCAGGCCCGCGCGGAGGAGCACAGCAAGGCGGCGGCCGAACCCGCCAAGGCCGACAAGAAGGCCGTACGAGCCGAGCAGCGGGCGGAGAAGCGGGCGATCGACGAGGCCCTGGAGGAGGCCCGCGAAGAAGACCTGCTCACCCAGATCCGGCACCAGGTACTGCTGATCAGGCCCCAGGCACCGGTCGAACCGGCCCGGCTGGAACGGGTCAAGCCCCGCACCCTGATCAGTCTCATCGCCGGCGCGATCGGCGCGTACTTCCTGCTGACCCAGCTGACCCACATCGAGTTCGGCCCGCTCATTCAGAACGCCGAGTGGGGCTGGGTCGCCGCCGCCGTGTTCTTCTCCGCGCTCAGCTACGTCGCGGCGGCCATGAGCCTGCTGGGCTTCGTGCCGGAGCGGGTGCCGTTCCTGCGGACGGTCGGGGCCCAGGTCGCCGGCTCGTTCGTCAAGATCGTGGCGCCGGCCGCGGTGGGCGGTGTGGCACTGAACACACGCTTCCTGCAGCGCGCCGGGGTGCGGCCCGGTCTCGCGGTGGCGAGTGTCGGCGCGTCCCAGCTCTTCGGCCTGGGCTGCCACATCCTGATGCTGCTCGCCTTCGGCTATCTGACCGGCACGGAGAAGACACCCTCCCTGTCGCCGTCCCGGACCGTCATCGCGGGCCTGTTGACGGTCGCGGTGCTCGTGCTCGTGGTCACGTCGATCCCGTTCCTGCGCAAGTTCGTCGCCACGCGCGTGCGCTCGCTCTTCGCCGGTGTCGTCCCGCGCATGCTCGACGTGCTGCAGCGGCCGCAGAAGCTGGTGACCGGCATCGGCGGCATGCTGCTTCTCACGGGCTGCTTCGTGATGTGCCTGGACGCCTCGATCCGCGCCTTCGGCAACGAGGACGTCTCGATCAGCATCGCCAGCGTCGCCGTCGTCTTCCTCGCGGGCAACGCGCTGGGGTCCGCGGCGCCGACCCCGGGCGGTGTGGGAGCGGTGGAGGCCACCCTGACGGTCGGTCTGATCGCGGTCGGCCTCCCCAAGGAGGTCGCCGCGCCGGCCGTGCTGTTGTTCCGGCTGCTCACCCTGTGGCTGCCGGTGCTTCCCGGATGGCTGGCCTTCAACCAGTTGTCGCGGAAGGGCGCGCTCTAGGCCGACACAGCCCAGGACGCGCACGCGCGCGCGTGGGGGGCGTCCCGCGCTCACCCGGCCCGCGCGCGTTGGCCGGCCGGCCAACGGGCGCGGGCGCCACCCGGCCGACCCTCGCGTGACGCCATGTCCACTCGCGGCCGGCACGCGCGTACCGACACGGCGTCTCTCACCCGCACGGCCCGTGCCCCGGGGCGCATCGACCCGGCCGCCTCCACGATGGGGGCATGCCCACCTCGCCCCGCTCCCGTGCCGTCGCCGTGGCCACGGCCGCCGTCCTGCTCTCCCTGGCGGCGTGCGGCGACGACGTCAAGGGGGACGACACGGACCTGACCGCGCAGAAGCTGAGCTGGAAGACCTGCGAGGCCCCGTCCGAGTCCGAGGGCGGCGGCACCGCGCCCTCCCCGCTGCCCGACGGGGACGAGTGGCAGTGCGCCACCATGAAGGCGCCCCTCGACTGGGACGAGCCCGACGGCGACACCATCGGCATCGCGCTGATCCGGGCGCGCACCAGCGGGGCGAGGAACAGACGCATCGGCTCGCTGGTGTTCAACTTCGGCGGTCCCGGCGGCTCGGGCGTCAAGTCGCTCCCGGCCTCCGCGCAGGACTACGCGACCCTGCGCACCCGCTACGACCTCGTCAGCTTCGACCCGCGAGGGGTCGGCCGCAGCGCGGGCGTCCGGTGCGAGGACGACGAGCAACTCGACGAGTACTTCCAGCAGGACGGGACCCCGGACGACGCCGCCGAGCGGAGGAAGCTCCTCGACACCACCAAGTCCTTCAACTCCGCCTGCGAGGAGAACTCCGGCAAGACCCTCCCGCACGTGCGCACCACGGACGCGGCCCGCGACATGGACCTCATGCGCCAGGTCCTCGGCGACGACGAACTCCACTACTTCGGCATCTCCTACGGCACGGAACTCGGCGGTGTCTACGCCCACCTCTTCCCCCGGAAGGTCGGACGCGCGGTGTTCGACGCGGTCGTCGACCCGACGCAGACGTCGGAGCAGGGCACGCTCGGACAGGCCGGGGGCTTTCAGCTGGCGCTGGACAACTACGCCCGGGACTGCGTGTCGAAGACCGAGGACTGCCCGGTCGGCGACAGCGAACAGGACGTCGAGAACCGGATCACGAAGCTGCTCGACGACCTCGACGCCCGGCCGATCGACGGGATCTTCCCCCGCGACCTCACCCAGACCATCGCCACGAGCGGTATCGCCCAGGCCCTGTACTCCCAGGACCTCTGGCCGTACCTGACCCAGGGTCTCGAACTGGCGTATGAAGGGGACGGCAGCCTGCTGATGTCGCTGTCCGACTCCATGAACGGGCGCAGCGAGAACGGCGAGTACAGCAACCTCACCGCGGCGAACGTCTCCATCAACTGCGCAGACTCCGCGCCGCGCTACACCACCGCCGACGTGGAGGACCGGCTGGGCGAGTTCGAGGCGGCCTCCCCCGTCTTCGGAGACTGGTTGGCCTGGTCCCTGCTCGCCTGCACCGACTGGGCCGTCGCCGGTGCGGCCGACCATCCCGATGTGCGGGCCCCGGGAGCGGCGCCGATCCTCGTGATCGGCAACACGGGCGATCCCGCCACGCCGTACGAGGGGGCCCGGAAGATGGTCGAGGCCCTCGGCGCGGGAGTCGGGATCGAGCTGACGTACCGAGGACAGGGCCATGGTGCGTACAACAGCGGGAACACCTGCGTCCAGAAGGCCGTGGACGGCTACCTGCTCAAGGGAAAGACCCCGAAAGCAGGCACGGTCTGCACATGAATGCGCAGGTCAGAAGGTTATCCACAGGCCGTCTCGGCATTCACGACGGTCCGCATACCATGGCATGACCGCCATTCGGGACATCCGGCGGACGACACCGCTGGAAGGGGAGGCAAGCATGGCGCGCTTGACACGGGGGGCCGCCCTGGCTGCTGCCGTACTGCTGGTCACCGGGTGCAGCGGCGGGGCGGACGACAGGCCGGGTGACGAAGCGGACGACGCGAAGGCCTCGTCCTACTCACCGGCACCGCCGCCACCGCCGCAGAAGCTCGACTGGGGTCGCTGCGAGGCGACCTCGGAGGGCCCCGCACCAGGCGGGGACTGGCAGTGCGCGACGCTGAAGGTGCCGCTGGACTACGCGAAACCGGACGAGGGGACGATCGGGCTCGCACTGATCCGCAGCAAGGCGACCGGCGATGCCGGGGAACGCCTCGGCTCCCTCCTGTTCAACTTCGGCGGCCCCGGCGGCTCCGGCGTGTCCATGCTGCCGTCGTACGCGGGGCTGACGAGCGAACTGCACAAGCGGTACGACCTGGTGAGCTGGGACCCGCGCGGGGTGGCCGGGAGCGAGGGGGTGCGCTGCCGCAGCGACAAGGAGATCCAGACGAGCGAGTCGGTGGACGCCACCCCCGACGACGCCATGGAGGAGAATGCCTTCTTCCAGGACGCGGCCGACTTCGGCGAGGGATGCGAGAAGGCCGCCGGCGAGCTGCTGTCGCACGTCTCGACCGCCGAGACCGCCCGCGACATGGACCTCGTGCGCCGGGTCCTGGGCGACGAGAAGATGCACTATTTCGGCATCTCCTACGGCACCGAACTGGGCGGGGTCTACGCCCACCTGTTCCCCCGGAACGTGGGGCGCCTGGTCCTGGACGCGGTGGTCGACCCGACCGCCGACACGGTGGGCCACGCGAAGAACCAGACCCTGGGCTTCCAGCGGGCTCTCGACAACTACCTGAAGTCCACCGGCCAGAACCCGGAGGCGGGCACACGGAAGATCGCGAAGCTGCTGGAGCGGATCGACGCGAAGCCGCTGGCGACGACGTCCGGCCGCGAACTCACCCAGACGCTGGCGACCACAGGTATCGTCCTGCCGCTCTACAGCGAGCGGAGCTGGCCCACGCTGACCAGCGCGCTCGACGCCGCCGAGGACGGCGACGGCACGGAACTGCTCGCGCTGGCCGACGGGTACAACGAACGCGACCCGTCCGGTCGTTACGGCACGACGACCCACTCCCAACGGGTCATATCGTGCCTGGACCAGAAGCAGCGGCCGAGCGTGGAGGAGACGAAGAGGCTGCTGCCCGAGTTCCGGGAGATCTCGCCCGTCTTCGGCGAGTTCCTGGGGTGGGACACCGCGGGCTGGTGCCACGACTGGCCGGTGCCGGGGCTGACGGACTCGCCGGAGGTGAGCGCTCCGGGGGCCGCGCCCGTCCTCGTCGTGGGCAACACCGGGGATCCGGCGACCCCCTACGAGGGCGCGCGGAAGATGGCCGCGGAACTGGGCGAGGACGTCGGGGTGATGCTCACCTGGAAGGGCGAGGGCCATGGCGCGTACGGCAACGGCAGCACGTGCGTCGACTCGACGGTGAACGCGTATCTGCTGGACGGGACGGTGCCGAAGGACGGCAAGGTCTGCGCGTAGCCCGGGAGGGCCGCCGGGCGCTGGTACGGGTGGGCGCGGAGAGGGGCCCGGCACCCGTGGTGCCGAGCCCCTGCCGGGAGAACCCGGGTCTAGGGTGCGTTTCAGAAGTGGATCTTGATGTGTCAAGATCCACTTCGTGGGACGGCATGATCTGACGAATGCACAATGGGCGAAGCTGGAGCCCTTGCTCCCGGCCGGCAAGAAGCCCGGACGGCCACCGGTGCACACCAAGCGGCAGTTGATAGACGGCATACGCTGGCGCACCCGCGCCGGTGCTCCGTGGCGGGACGTGCCCGAGCGGTATGGCCCGTGGGAGACGGTCTACGGTCTGTTCCGGCGCTGGCAGCGGGACGGCACCTGGCACCGCATCTTCGAGCAGCTGCAGGCCCGGGCCGACGCCGAGGGGCTGATCACCTGGGACGTCTCGGTGGACTCCACCATCGCCCGCGCCCACCAGCATGCGGCCGGTGCCCGCAAAAAGGGGATCTGCAGATCGAGCCGCCAGGTGGTGTGTTCATCGAGCCCGATGACCACGGGCTCGGACGATCCCGGGGTGGGCTGACCACCAAGCTGCACCTGGCGGTCGAGCAGGCCCAGAAGCCGATGGCGCTGGTCATCACGGCTGGACAGCGTGGTGACTCGCCGCAGTTCCAGGTGGTCCTGGGCCGTATCCGGGTGCCCCGGCTCGGGCAGGGCCGCCCGCGCACCCGGCCGGACAAGGTGCGTGCCGACAAGGCGTACGGCTCCCGCGCGAACCGCGACTACCTGCGCAAACGTGGCATCCGCTGCACGATCCCGGAGAAGCGCGACCAGATTGCCAACCGCAAGAAACGCGGTTCCCACGGCGGCCGCCCGCCCAAGTTCGACAAGGACGACTACAAGCAGCGCCACGCAGTGGAGTGCGGAATCAATCGCCTGAAACGGCACCGTGCGGTCGCCACGAGATACGACAAGCTCGCCGTCCGCTACGAAGCGACGGTGCTGGTCGCAGCCATCAACGAGTGGCTATGACCAGCACTTTCAAAACGCACCCTAGTAGACCGGCTTGCTCGGCTCGATCTGGTTGACCCAGCCGATCACGCCGCCGCCGACGTGGACCGCGTCGGAGAAGCCCGCCGACTTCAGGACGGCCAGAACTTCCGCACTGCGGACACCCGTCTTGCAGTGCAGGACGATCTTCTTGTCCTGCGGAAGGGCCTCCAGGGCGGTGCCCATGAGGAACTCGTTCTTCGGGATCAGCTTGGCGCCCGGGATGGACACGATCTCGTACTCGTTGATCTCGCGGACGTCGATGATCTCGATGTTCTCGCCGTCGTCGATCCACTCCTTGAGCTGCTTGGGAGTGATCGTCGAGCCGGCCGCCGCCTCCTGGGCCTCCTCGGAGACGACGCCGCAGAAGGCCTCGTAGTCGATGAGTTCGGTGACGGTGGGGTTCTCGCCGCAGACCGCGCAGTCGGGGTCCTTGCGGACCTTGACCTGGCGGTACTGCATCTCCAGGGCGTCGTAGATCATCAGGCGGCCGACCAGCGGCTCACCCGTGCCGGTGAGGACCTTGATGGCCTCGGTGACCTGGATGGAGCCGATGGAGGCGCACAGCACACCGAGGACACCGCCCTCGGCGCAGGAGGGGACCATGCCCGGCGGCGGCGGCTCGGGGTAGAGGCAGCGGTAGCAGGGTCCGTGCTCGGACCAGAACACGGAGGCCTGGCCGTCGAAGCGGTAGATCGAGCCCCACACGTACGGCTTGTTCAGCAGCACGCACGCGTCGTTGACCAGGTAGCGGGTCGCGAAGTTGTCCGTGCCGTCGACGATCAGGTCGTACTGGCTGAAGATGTCCATCACGTTCTCGGCCTCGAGCCGCTCTTCGTGGAGGATCACGTTCACGTACGGGTTGATGCCGAGCACGGAGTCGCGCGCGGACGCGGCCTTGGAGCGGCCGATGTCGGCCTGGCTGTGAATGATCTGGCGCTGCAGGTTCGACTCGTCGACCTCGTCGAACTCCACGATGCCGAGCGTGCCGACGCCCGCCGCGGCCAGGTACATCAGCGCCGGGGAGCCGAGGCCGCCGGCACCCACACACAGCACCTTGGCGTTCTTCAGCCGCTTCTGCCCGTCCATCCCGACGTCGGGGATGATCAGGTGGCGGGAGTACCTGCGGACCTCGTCTACGGTGAGCTCGGAAGCGGGCTCGACCAGGGGTGGCAGCGACACGGGGACTCCGTTGGTCGGTCAATCACTACAGTTGTTCTCCCCGTAACACTGCCACGCCCTTTTTCATTCCGAGACACCCGTTCCAACCAGCGAGACGATGTCGTCCCAGTAGCCGGGCATCGTCTCCCAGGGGTCGGTCCGGCCGCCGCGGTCCCTGCGGTCGGTGAAGTAGATGGTGGCGGCACCCTGCCAGCGGGCGACGCGCAGCGCCTCGTCGAGGTGTCCGCGCGGAACACCGTGGACGAAGTGGCAGAAGCGCTCGGGCGGGTGGTCGGCGGTCCACTCGGCCGCCTGCGACCAGCGATAGTCGCTCCAGGGCCCGGAGAAGGTCACCAGTTGGTCGGCGATGTCGACATAGCCGGGGTGCGGGTGGGTGCCGTGTCCGAGGACGAGGTGCCCGCCGCCGAGAAGCCCGCGGAGTGCGGTGGCCGTGCGCTCGGTGTCGGGCAGGGCGCCGTGTTCCGTGGGGCAGCGGTCCAGGAAGAAGCCGTCGGTGCGGTACCAGTCGAGATACCGGCGCGCGTCGGAAGCGATGTCGCCGAGGGCGCGCGCGCCGTAGGTCAGGTCCAGGTGACCGAGGACACGGACGCCCGCGTTCCGCAGCCGTCCGGCGGCTTCGAGGCAGTGCGGGTCGGGGCGGGTGCCGGGGCCGTCGGAGATGTTCAGGACGACCCAGTGCAAAGGGTTGCCGGGACGGGCGAGTTCGCACCATTCCAACGGGGCGACGAGGGGGTGGGCATAGCCGGGGATGCCGAAGCCGAGGCTCAGGCCGGTGTTCGCGATGGCGGAGGGCGCCGGGGTCAGATACGGCATGCCGCCTCCATCCAGATGTCGGCGAGGGACTCCTCCAGGTTGATCCTGGGTCGCCAGCCGAGGCGGTCCCGGGCGGTGCGGACATCGGCCTGCTGCCAGCTGCCGCACCCGTCCGGGTAGGGGTAGGCGACGGGGGTGGCGTGGTCCGGTTCGGGGCGGGGGTGGCCGATGGTGGGCCTGAGGGGGCCGGGCGGAGCGTCGAGTTCGTGGAGGGCGCCGCCGTAGCCGGCCACGCGGGCGAGGACGGCCGCGGCGTCGCGGAGGCGCACGGCGCGGCCCGAACCGATGTTGATCACCCCCTGGGCGGCGGAGAGCGAGGCGGCGTGGACGGCACGGGCGACGTCGCGGACGTCGACGAAGTCGCGCTGGACGCCGAGACCGCCGAGCTTGAGCTCGCCGTCGCCGGACTGCATGGCGCGGCGCATGGCCTCGGCGAGCCGGCCGAGCGGCGAGCCGGCCGGGGTGCCGGGTCCGGCGGGTGAGAAGACGCGCAGGACCACGGCGTCAAGGCCGGAGCCGAGGACGAGTTCGGTGGCGGCGAGCTTGCTCACGCCGTAGGGGCCGCCGGGGCGGGGCACGGCGTCCTCGGCGGTGGAGGACCCGGGCTGGCTGGGTCCGTATTCGGCGCCGCAGCCGAGCTGCACCAGGCGGGCGCCGCAGCCGCTGCGGCGCAGGGCCTCGCAGACGGTGGCGACGGCGACGGTGTTGTGCCGGGTGAGTTCGCGGGCGCCGCCGCGGGTGGCTCCGGCGCAGTTGACGACGACTCCGGGGTGGACGGCGTCCAGGAAGCGGGTGAGCGCGCCCGGGCTGCCGGTGGCGAGGTCGAACCGTACGTCGGCGTCGTCGCCGCGGCCGAGCGCGGTGAGCTGTACGGCCGGGTCGGCGAGCAGGCGCTCGGCGACGAAGCGGCCGAGGTATCCGTTGGCTCCGATCAGCAGGACCCTCATCGGGCGGCTCCCGGGGCGGGTTCTCCGGTTCGGGAGGTGATCATCTGGCGTTCTCCTTATGGGGTGGTGCCGTGGGTGATGAGGTGGCCCGCGGTGTCGGCCCCGCGGGACGGGCGCCCGGGACGCGAGCCCCGGGCGTCGGTCGGCCCGGACCTCGTACGGCGACGTGTGGCCGCCGGGCGAAGGGCCTCGGACGGGTCAGGTCGCCCCGGAGGGCAGGGAGTGGGCCGAGGCCCGGGTCAGCGTGCGGGTGGCGTGGACGAGCAGGACGAGCGCGGCGGTGCCGCACACGAGGGCGGGTACGGCCCCAGCCCCCCAGGCGTCCACGACCGCACGGACCGGGACGGCCAGGAAGGAGCAGCCGGGCAGGCGGCTCGCGAAGACCGTGCCCAGCGCGAGCGCCTCGGCCAGGGCGGCCGCGCGCAGGGCGACGACCGGGACCTGGGGGGTTCCGTGGGCGATGAGGAGGCGGGCGAGGAGGAGAAGTTCGCCGAGGGCGCCCGCGCCGGCGTGGCCGGAGGGCTCGTGCAGGACCTCGGCGCACAGCGCCAGCAGGGCGGCCAGGACACAGAGGTGAAGCGCGAACACGCCGAGGATCAGGGGCTTGACGGAGTCGGCGAACTCCGCGAGACCTCGGCTGGAGGCGAGTTTGCGGCGGGCGCCGGTGGCGAGGAGCTGGGCGCACCAGACGGCGGGGGCGCAGGACAGCCCGAGCGCGAGCACCGGCGCGACGGCCAGAGGCCAGGGCCCGTGGGGGCCGTCGTCGAGACCGGCGGCGAGCAGACCGTCGCCGAGGAGCGCGTACGCGACCAGCCAGCAGGTCCAGACGCGGGTCCGGCCGGTCGCGTCCGAGGGTGCGCGCAGGGGGCCGCGGTCGAGGGCGAGGCGCAGGGCGAGCGCCACCGCGAGTGCTCCGGCGGCGGCGACCGCGAGACGGGGCCGGCCGTCGGTGAGGCGCACGCCGATGACAGCCGCCGCGCACAGGGCGCCCGGCAGGAGGGCGAGCACGGCCCAGCCGCCGCGCGCGCCGGGCGCGTTCGGCACCGGCTCGCGCTCCGAGACCTCCTCCCCGTCCCGCGACACCCGCGCGTACATCTCCTCGGCGAGAGAGAACACGTCTCGGTGTCGGAAGCGGGCAGCGGTGCGGTCGGTCACCCCGTGCGCCTCCAGCCCGGCGGCGATCTCCAAGGGGTCCACGGCCCGTTCGCAGAGGTCCCGGTGCCGGTGCATCAATGCCTTCACGGGGTCGACGGCGCCGCGTCGGGGCGCGGACGTGGGTGAAGCCCCGGAGGGACCGTGCTCGCTGGGCCGGGAAGCCGGTTCGAGTGAGGCGACGAGGTCGTGGGACGCCTGGAGAGCGGGCGAGGGCATGGCATCCGGCGGAGGGTGCGGACCGGACGAGCCTCCCGCGACGTCGGCACCGATCACACCGATCACACCGGCCGCACCCATCGCACCTGCCGCGCCGGGCTCGACGCCCGAGCGGTCCGACTCCGCGACGCCATGGCCCACATCGAACTCCTCCCGTCCGTCCGGCCCCTCACGCCCCTCCCATCCGTCCAGCCCGTCCAGCCCGCCCAGCCCGCCCAGCCGCAACTCGCTCATCGCGCGCCCTCCCCCGCGGGCACGGGCTCCCCGGCGGTCGTATCCGGTGACCTCTCCACGGCCGGAACCCGGACCGCGTCCGAGGCCGCAGGGGTGGACGGCGTCGCCGTGGCGGGGACGGCACCGGACGCGGCGGCGGGCGTGGAGCCGGAGGCCGAAGTCGTGACAGGCGCCCCGTAACTCGAGGGCGCGACCGGGACCGAAGCCGACGCAGACGCCGACGCCGCAGACGCCGGTGCCGCAGTCGCAGTCGCAGTCGCAGTCGGCACCGAAGCCGAAGCCGTGGTCCCCGCCACCGGTGTGGTCGCCGGCTCAGGCGCGTCGACGGCCCACCGCGGCCGCCCGGGCCTGGCCGCCCCGCGACCCGGGCCCCCGGCACCCCCCGCGACGCCCGCCACCCCGGCCACTCCTGCCACCCCGGCGACACCGAAGCCGCCGGTCATCAGTCGGGAGTCGGTCCAGTGACCGGGCACCCGGGCCTCGGCGGGGGCTCCGAAGGGCAGTGGTTCACCGGTGCCGTCGAGGACGACCTTGCGCACCGGGGCCTGGGAGACGACCTCCAGGTAGATGCCACGAAATGCCTCGACGTTCTGTTCCACCGTGAAGAGTTCGAGAGCGCGTGCGCGGGCGGCCGCGCCCAGGCGCGCACGGCGCTGGGGCTCCCGCAACAGCGCCACGCACGCTTCGGCCAGCGCCCGCGGATTGCGCGGAGGAACGACGAGACCCGTGCCGCCGATGACCTCCACGACCGCGCCCACATCGGTGGAGACCGTGGGCCGGGCGCAGAACATGGCCTCGACCAGGCTGATCGGAAAGCCCTCGACGACGCTGGACAGCACGACCACCGCACCCGCCGCATAGGCCCCGGCCACATCGGGAACGGCCGGGTCCCCGATCTCCTCGAAGGAGACGGGGTTGTCGCCGACCGCGTGGAGGCCGTCCGCCTCGTCGGGGAAGACCTCGTCGGGGAAGAGCTGTGCGGCCAGGGCTCGGCAGTGGCCCAGATAGGCGGTGGCCTCGGAGCCCGTCGCCGCTCCGATGATCCTGAGTCGTGCCTTGGGCTCCGCGCGGCGGATCTCGGCGAAGGCGTGCAGCAGCGAGATCAGATCCTTGGCGGGCTCGATGCGGCCGACCCAGACGACGGTGTACGGATCCGCGTACTCCGGCGACTCGCCCACCTCCGCGAAGCGGGCGGCGTCCATGCCGGGGTAGACCGTCCGGATCCTGGCCCGGTCGGCGCCGCAGCGCTCCTGCCAGCGCCGGGCGTGGGTGTTGCCGGGGGTGAGGCAGGCGGCCTGCCGGTAGACCTCGGCGGTCAGCCGCCGGTGGAAGGCCGCGAGCAGGGCGCGCACCGGCGCTTCACCGACTGCCCCGAGGTAGTGCGCCCGCAGCGGCACGCCGTACTCGGTGACCAGGAGCGGCACCCCGTGGAAGTGCCGGGCCAGCAGCCCGGGAAGCGCGGCCGAGCCCCCGGCGGTCGCGTGACACAGGTCGACCGAGCCGAGTCCGTCGTCCCCGTACCAGTCGAGCGAGAGGGGGCGCAGGGCGCGTTCGAGGTGTGCGGCGACCGTCAGCAGATCCGGTACGCGAGCCTCGCGCGCCCCTCGCAGTGCGCCCGGCGCGCGACAAGCGCGCTCCAGCGTGGTCACGGCGGCCTCGGAGCGCAGCGCACCGACCAGGCCGCCTTCCTCCCGGCTCAGCTCGGCCAGCCCGTACAACGCGCTGCCGAAACGGTCCGCCTCAACGGCCGCCCCGCCGCCGGAAGTCTCCGAGCACACCGCGGACACCAGTTCGCCGTACGCCTCGGCGAAGCGCCGCCGTGCCCGGCGCCCATGGACGGTCCCGTCGTCCTCGGCGGTCCACAGGGGCGCCGTACGAACCCGGCTGACCTGGGGCGGCAGCGGGATCCAGCCCTCGTCCTCCTGCCGCTCGCTCCGGCTGAGCGCGTAGATGTCGAACTCGTGTCGCGCCAGCCCACGTACGAGTCGGTCGCACCAGAGCCTGGCATCACCGCTCACATACGGATAGCCACCCTCCGTAAGCAGTCCGATGCGCACGCGTGCACCCCCGATCTCCCGTTTGAGAAGCCGCCGTTCACCCGGCGGCTCGCAGCGGGACGAACGTATGCGGACGAGGCGGGGGTGCGACGGACGGTTGTCCGTCGCACCACCAAAAGGGGTGAACGGTCGTAACTTTCCCTGGCGGGACGCGTTTTGTCGCGCTAGGGGTTTAGCTCATCACGCTGCGTCAGATGCTGCGGGGTCGCCTCACGCATCCCGTCAACTACCGGGATAGGCCCAGGGATTGGCTTTGCAGGTGATCCCGTCGCGCGTCAGGAACTTGCTCTGCTGCTGCATGACAGGAGCGAGTTCACCGTCCTTGTCGCAGGTCACATGGCTGTAGCCGAGGCGGTGGCCGATCTCGTGATTGATCAGCATCTGCCGGTACGCGTGGATCTGGTCGCCGTAGGTCTTCGAGCCCTGGGCCCAGCGATAGGCGTTGATCATCACGCGTTCGGTGGCCGCCGAATCGCAGGACACGTTGTCGACGGTCGTGTCGAGCCCCGACTTGGCGCACCAGGTGGCCGTGGTGCCCGGGCTGGCCAGCGTGATCACGAAGTCGGGTGTGCCCGAGGAGATCCGCTCGAACGTACGGCCGCCGCCGTGGGCCCAGCTCCGCTCGTCGTTCAGGGTCTTCTGCACCGCCTCGGCGAACAGCTCGGGGTCCAGGCCGAGTCCCTTCTCGACGTCGACGCGGTAGCGGTACTTCTGCCCCTTCCCCGGCGCCTTGGCGAACCCCTTGACTGCCTCGAACTTCCCGCCGCCCTCCAGATCCGCCGCGAGCGGGTACGTCCGGCCCATCTTCTGGTCGTACGACAACGGGGTCACGCTCGGGCTCGGCGCACCGGACGGTGTGGGCCGGTCGTCGCCGCGTGAGGCGCCGCGCACCTCGCGTTCGCCGGCGTCGGCGGCCTGCGGCTGCGGGGCGGGGTCGTCCTGTCCGGCGGCCATCTGGCCGCCCACGACGACGGCCAGCACGGTCGTGACCGCCGCGGCCGCGATGCCGGCGAACGCCCGTCCCTTGCCGCCCTTCGCCGTCTCCCCGGGCTCGGCTCCCGCGCGCGGAAGGCTCTCCCCCGGCTCCGGCCGACCCGGCGGGTTCTCCCGTGTGCCCTCCCGCAGCGGCTTCTCCCGGAGGGCCGTCTCGGTCCGGCCGTCGGTGGCATGCGACGCGGCGCGAGGTGTCCGACCGGGTGCGAAGACGTCGTCGACCTCGTCGAAGGCGTCCAGATATGCCTGGCGGGGGCCACCGGGGGGCATGGTCTCCTGCCGCTGCCGGGGAATGGGGATGCGGCGACCGGAACGCTCCGGGGGTTCGCCGTGCGGGGCGCCGGTGGGTGACGCCTCGCCCGGCACACCATACGGGGCCCCCGCGGGAGCCCCGTGCGCCACGCCGTGTCCGACACCCGTCCGGCGCCCGTCAGCACCCAAGTGCCCCCAACCGCCCCCGGCTTCACGCTGCTCGGGGTGCTCACCGCGACCAGGCGGATACCCCTGGGCGGGAGCGCCGCCGGCAAGCCGGGGAAAGCCGTGCGCGGGCGTGCCGTCGGGAAGGCGGGGCATCCCGTGCGCCGGAGTGCCGTCGGCGAAACGGGGGGCGGCGTGCGCCGACGCGCCCTCGGGCAGACGGGGGAAGCCGTGCGCGGGCGTGCCGTCGGGAAGGCGAGCGCCCTGCTGCCCGGGCGTACCGCCGGTGAATCCCGGCATCCCCTGACCCCGAGGCCGACCGTAGCCGTCCCGAGGCCGGCCGTACCCCTCGGGGGCCGACGGACCGGCTGGCGGCCGAGCGTCCGGCCGCGCCCGGGACGCCGGAGCCTGAGCCCCCGCGGCGGGAACGCCTCCGGCGCCGGGAACGGCCGAGCCGTCCATGCCCCGGACCCCTTGAACCCCCGGACCCGCCTGTCTGGCCGATGTGCGTCGCGCGGCCGGTGGGCCGTCGCCCGACCAGGCGGAGGTCACCGCCCCGGTCGTCGTCTTCTCGGTCTTCTCGTTCGTGTCGCCTTTCGGCGCCCGCCCCTTGCGGCTGTGCCGTCCCACGCCGCGCCTCAGCTCCCCCCGCCGGACGAGCCAGGTGGTGGTCCGTCGGCAACCGATCGAACACCGGCGTCCGGCTCCCAGGCCTCCGCCACGGACGGGGCCGCCCCGCCGCCCGACTCCCCTGTGTCCGCGAGCAGTTCACGGAACGCGGCGGCCACGGCCTCCGGGTACTCCATCATCGCCACGTGCCCCGCGTCCGGCAGACAGACGAGGCGGGAGTCGCGGAAGGCGCGGGCGGCGCGCTGTGCCATGCGGAAGCCGACCAGCTGGTCGCGGCGGCCGTAGACAAGGAGGGTCGGGGCGAGGACGCGCTCCGCCTGGCGCCACAGCGAGTGCTGCCCGCCCAGGGTGTAGGCGTCCACGATTCCCCGGGCGGAACGCGTCAACGCGTCCCACATGTAAGGGAGTCGGAGGCGCCGCTCCATCTCCTCGACGGCGTTGCGGAATCCCTCGTCCGTGACGCGGCCGGGGTCGCCGTAACAGAGCGCCGTGACACCGCGGACGCGCTGCTCGGCGGTCCAGCCCTTGGTGAAGCGGGTGAAGAGGGCCGACATGCCGGGCAGCGCGAGCATCGCGGTCGGCACGGCGGTCCGCTGCACGCGCAGTTCGGGCAGAGCGGGCGACACCAGGGTCAGGGTGCGGACGAGATCGGGGCGGAGGGCGGCGACACGGGTCGCGACCGCGCCGCCGAGGGAGTTGCCGAAGAGGTGCACGGGGCCACGCCCGGCGGCGTCGAGGTGGCGGATGACCGCGCGCGCGTGCCCCGTGACGGAGTAGTTGCCGTCGTCCGGTGGCGGGGAGTCGCCGAAGCCGGGCAGGTCGACCGCCTCACCGTCCACGAGCCCGTCGAGCAGCGGCATCAGCGCGGACCAGTTCTGCGAGGAACCGCCCAGGCCGTGCACGTACAGAGCGGGCGGCAGTCCCTCGCGCGCCGGCGGCCTCGACCGCACCGCCAGCGTGACCCCCGGCAGCCGGACCGATCTCATCCTCTCGCCGGGCGCCACACGCACGGCACTCGTCTTCGGCGATGCGGTGGCGGTCAGCAGGGACGGCAGCTCGGTCGAAGACATGCGGGCAATGTTACGAGACGATCACGCAGTGACTCATGTGTTCGCCGTCACAGGTACGGACTTAAATTCAGCCATGTGTGCGGTGCGCAGCGGCCAGAGGCAGGGGACACGGCCGGCGAGCCGTCGTCGCCGGGTCGGCGGCGGGCCGTCGACGCAGCTCACCGGGCTCACGCGACGCAGCTAGCCGGGCTCACGGCCGGGCCGTCGGTGATCGCGTAGCGCCCCGATCACCCTTCTCCTAGGCTCGTAACCGAGGGCATCCAGGCGCGCGAACAGGGCACCCGTACGTGACCCGGCCGCCTCAGGGAACGTTCCGACGGCACCGGGGCAGGACCAGGAGCGGTAGCAGGGCACAGCAGGAAGGGACCCACCATGGCCGTCGACCCACGCGATCCCGACACCTTCACCGAGGAGGACCCCACCGAGCTCGACGACGTCGAGGCCCCGGAGGCCGATGCCGCCGAGCAGCACAAGGACGTCGCCCCGCACCGGGACGACCCACTGACCGACGCCGACCCGGGCGCCGCCAACGAGGCCGATCTGGCGGAACAGGCGCGCGTGGTCTCCCTCGACGAGGACGACTACCGGTAACCCGACCCCCACCAGGGACGACGACAGGGGGCGAGAAAGGGCTTCCCCCTGCCCGCCATGCCCCTGTTTGGCGTGGTCCGCGGCACTTTCCCCGCCGTCCGGTCCGTGAAATTCTGCGCTCTCACCGCGCACACCGGGGTTACCGAAAAGTACGATGGCGGCGCGGCGCACACCCGCATGTGGACGATCTTGGGAGGCGGCGTGACAGCCATCGAGCAGACAGAGGCGGCGCGCCCGCGAGGCACACGGCTGCCCCGCCGAGCCCGGCGGAACCAGTTGCTGGGCGCCGCCCAGGAAGTCTTCGTGGCCCAGGGCTACCACTCCGCCGCGATGGACGACATCGCCGAGCGCGCCGGAGTCAGCAAGCCGGTGCTCTACCAGCACTTCCCCGGCAAGCTCGACCTCTATCTGGCGCTGCTGGACCAGCACTGCGAGTCCCTCATCCAGTCCGTGCGCGGCGCGCTGGCCTCGACGACCGACAACAAGCAGCGGGTCCGGGCCACGATGGACGCCTACTTCGCGTACGTGGAGGACGAGGGCGGCGCCTTCCGGCTGGTCTTCGAGTCGGACCTGACCAACGAGCCCGCCGTGCGCGAGCGCGTCGACAAGGTCACCAACGAGTGCGCCGAGGCCATCTGCGAGGTCATCGCCGAGGACACCGGTCTCTCCCGCGCGGAGTCGATGCTGCTGGCCTCGGGGCTGGGCGGTCTCTCCCAGGTGGTGGCCCGCTCCTGGCTGCACAGCGACCGCAGCGTCCCGCGCGAGCAGGCGGTCCAGCTGCTCGCCTCGCTGGCCTGGCGCGGTATCGCGGGCTTCCCGCTGCACGGCATCGACCAGCACTGAGCGACGCCTCTCCGCGGAACGCCGACGGGAACGCCGGTCGGTGACGCCGATCGGGATTCCCGCATCCTGTTCGCTCCTGGCGTTCTCGGGCGGAGCGTGTACGTCCCCTCACCGGGCTAATGTGTGCTGGGTACGGCGCGGAAGCCCGCGCACTTCACTGACCGTCGGAGGGACATAGCCGTGGAGGTCAAGATCGGCGTGCAGCACGCGCCCCGCGAGATCGTTCTGGAGAGCGGGCAGAGTGCCGAGGAGGTCGAGCGTGCCGTTGCCGAGGCGCTCACCGGCAAGTCGGCGCTGCTGAGCCTCACGGACGAGCACGGCCGCAAGGTGCTGATCCCGGCCGACCGTCTCGCCTACGTCGACATCGGCGAGTCGGCCGTCCGCAAGGTGGGCTTCAGCGCGCTGTAGTCACGAGGCACCGAGACGTACGGAGGGGCCCGGTGGTGTGAAAACCACCGGGCCCCTCCGTACGGCCACGTTCCTTGGTTCCCACCGGCCGAACCACTTGGAGGAGACAGATCCCGGGGACGGACGATGATTGCGTGCGACGGCGTGCGGGTAGTACCGGCTACGAACGATCTGCCCAGGCCAGGCCGTGTGGGAGGGAACCCGAACATGTTCTTGGAAGCGCTCGGATCCGCACTCCTCGGTTTCGCCCTGGCGTGTGCCGCCGTCTACCGTCTGCCCCACCGTCTGCCGTCGCGCACCCTGGTCCTCCCGACGGGCACCGCGGGCGCTCTCTTCGGCGCCTTCCTGACGCACACGGCACTCGGCTCGGCGAACTATCCGCTGATCCTCACCGGCGCGCTGGTCGTGGCGGCGGCCTCCCTGTCCCTGCTGCTGCGGCCGACGGAACGCTTTCGACGCAGCAGCTCGGCGACCGCCTGAGCGGGACGCGTCCCGGCCGGAAGGCCCCCTGACGGCGTCGCGGCCGCCCGCCCCCGGGCGGCGGAACCCGCGGGCCGGGCCCGATCCGGACCCGCACCCCCGGGACGGCGCCGCACCCCACGACGACTAGTCGCCCATGATCAGGTGCTCACGCCCGCAGGCTCACGCGGCCAGGCCCAGCGCGGCCATCCGCTTCGTGTGCGCCTCGGTGATCCGCGAGAACATCCGCCCCACCTCGGCCAGATCGAACCCGTCGGCGACGCCGCCGACGAGCATCGTCGACAGGGCGTCCCGGTCCGCCACCACACGTTGCGACTGCGACAGGGCCTCCCCCATCAACCGCCGTGCCCACAGCGCCAGTCGGCCGCCCACACGCGGGTCCTCGTCGATCGCGGCGCGCACCTTCTCCACGGCGAACCCGGCGTGCCCCGTGTCGTCGAGCACGGCGAGCACCAGCCCGCGCGTGTCCGAGTCGAGGTGCGCCGCGACCTCCCGGTAGAAGTCACTGGCGATCGAGTCGCCGACGTACGCCTTGACGAGCCCCTCCAGCCAGTCCGACGGCGCGGTCTGCCGGTGGAAGCCGTCGAGCGCGTCGACGAAGGGCTCCATGGCCCGCGTCGGCTCCTCGCCGATCTCGGTGAGCCGGCCGGCGAGCCGCTCGAAGTGGTGGAACTCGGCAGCCGCCATCTTCGCCAGCTCGGCCTTGTCGACGAGGGTCGGCGCCAGCTTCGCGTCCTCCGCGAGCCGTTCGAACGCCGCCAGCTCCCCGTACGCCAGCGCCCCCAGCAGATCCACCACCGCCGCGCGGTACTGCGGGTCGGCGGAGGCCCGGGCCCAGTCCTGGGCGGCGATCCCGGTGACCTCGGCGGTGTCGGCGGCGTCGGCGGACGCGTCGCCGGTGGCGTTCTCAGGCTTGTCAGACGTGGTCATGAAGCGCACAATAGCCCGCTCCGCGCAGGGGGGAAGGGCCCGGCCGCATCGCGTGCCCCTCAGTGTGACAACCACTACGTGACCAAATCGGCCATCGCATATGCGCGATTCCGGGGTATGGTGGTAATGCGCCTGCTGGTACGTCGACGTAGTTCGATCGTTCGATCGTATCTCGACAGGCCGCACGCATGAGGATGCCCGGTCGGTGGCCCGATCGGCTCCGACCCGACAGCCCTCCTTCTCCGTACGGCACCTCGCGTACGGCGTCCGGAGGGAACCCCTCAGCGGTATGAGCGCTAGAGCGTCGGCAGTGGTCCCGTGCCACACGGTCCGCCCGTGAGGCGGCCGACGTCCCCGGCACGGTCCGACACGACCCCCGCGCTCGCCTCGCACCGCGTACACAGAAGAGGCAGCACCCTGACTACGACTTTCCGCGATCTCGGCATCTTTCCCGAGACGGCCGAGGCCCTCGAGGCCGTCGGCATCATCACTCCCTTCCCCATCCAGGAGATGACGCTCCCGGTCGCCCTCACCGGCACCGACATCATCGGCCAGGCCAAGACCGGCACCGGCAAGACGCTGGGCTTCGGCCTCCCGCTCCTCGAGCGCGTCGTCGTCCCCGCCGACGTCGAGGCCGGCCGCGCCAAGCCGGAGGACCTCGTCGACTCGCCGCAGGCGCTCGTCGTCGTTCCCACGCGCGAGCTGTGCACCCAGGTCACCAACGACCTGCTGACCGCCGGCAAGGTGCGCAATGTGCGCGTCCTCGCGATCTACGGCGGCCGCGCCTACGAGCCCCAGGTGGAGGCCCTCAAGAAGGGCGTCGACGTCGTCATCGGCACGCCCGGGCGGCTCCTCGACCTCGCGGGCCAGAAAAAGCTGAACCTGAAGAACGTCAAGTGCCTGGTCCTCGACGAGGCCGACGAGATGCTCGACCTGGGCTTCCTGCCCGACGTCGAGAAGATCATCAACATGCTTCCGGCCCGGCGCCAGACCATGCTGTTCTCGGCGACCATGCCGGGCGCGGTCATCGGCCTGGCCCGCCGCTACATGTCCCAGCCGACGCACATCCGCGCCACGTCCCCGGACGACGAGGGCGCGACGGTCCGCAACACCTCGCAGCACATCTACCGCGCGCACAACATGGACAAGCCCGAGCTGGTCGCGCGCATACTGCAGGCCGACGGCCGGGGACTGGTCATGGTCTTCTGCCGTACGAAGCGGACGGCCGCCGACCTCGCCGACCAGCTCAAGCAGCGTGGCTTCGCCTCCGGCGCGGTCCACGGCGACCTCGGCCAGGGCGCACGCGAGCAGGCCCTGCGCGCCTTCCGCAACGGCAAGGTGGACGTCCTCGTCTGCACCGACGTCGCCGCCCGCGGCATCGACGTCGAGGGTGTCACCCACGTCATCAACTACCAGTCCCCCGAGGACGAGAAGACGTACCTGCACCGCATCGGCCGTACGGGCCGCGCGGGCGCCAAGGGCATCGCGATCACCCTCGTCGACTGGGACGACATCCCGCGCTGGCAGCTCATCAACAAGGCGCTGGACCTCGGGTTCAACGACCCGCCGGAGACGTACTCCACCTCCCCGCACCTCTTCGAGGAGCTGAGCATCCCGGCGGGCACCAAGGGTGTCCTGCCGCGCTCCGAGCGCACCCGGGCCGGCCTGGACGCCGAGGAGCTGGAGGACCTGGGCGAGCCGGGCGGGCGTGGTCCGCGCGGTCGCGGCGGCCGTTCCTCCGCCCCGGCGCCGTCCGCCGAGCGCGAGCGTGAGCGCCCGGCGCGTACGCCGCGTCGCCGCCGCCGTACGCGGGGTGGAGCCACCGCGGACGGGGCGTCCCCGGAGGCCGTGGCCGTCACGAGGCCGTCGGAGTCCGCTGAGGCACCGGGTGCCGGTTCCGTCGAGGCCGAGGCCGAGAGCCGTACGCCTCGCCGTCGTCGCCGTACCCGTGCCGGGGCGAACCCCGCTGCCGAGGCCGTGGTCGAGACGGTCGGCGGCACGTCGGCCGAGACCGTGACCGAGAGCGTCGCCTCCCCGCCCGCCGAGTCGGCCGAGGAGGCGCCCACGCCTCGTCGCCGCCGCACCCGGAAGTCGGTGGAGGCGGTCGAGACTCCGGCCGCCGAGGCCGCGCTCGACACGGCCGAGGGTGTGACCGCCGAGGAGGCACCCGCCAAGCCGCGCCGCCGCACCCGCAAGGCCGTCGCACCCGTCGAGGCCGAGGCCACCGCCACGGAGACGCAGACCGTCGCCGAGGAGGCCCCGACCGCGCCCCGCCGTCGCACCCGCAAGGCCGCCACCCCCGCGGTGGAGGCCACGGACAGCGCCGCCGAGGCCGCCGTCGACACCGTCGAGGAGCCCAAGCCCCGCCGCCGCACCCGCAAGACGGCAGCCGCCGCCGAGACGGTGGTGGAGGCCGTCGCCGAGGAGGCCGCGCCGGCTCCTCGCCGCCGGACCCGCAAGGCCGTGGCGCCCGCCGAGACTCCGGCCGCCGAGGCCGCGCTCGACACGGCCGAGGGTGTGACCGCCGAGGAGGCACCCGCCAAGCCGCGCCGCCGCACCCGCAAGGCCGTCGCACCCGTCGAGGCCGAGGCCACCGCCACGGAGACGCAGACCGTCGTCGAGGAGGCCCCGGCCGCACCTCGCCGCCGCACCCGCAAGGCCGCCACCCCCGCGGTGGAGGCCACGGACAGCGCCGCCGAGGCCGCCGTCGAGGAAGCCCCGGCCGCGCCCCGTCGCCGCACCCGCAAGGCCGCAGCCACCGCCGAGGCGGCGGTTCCGGCCCAGCCGACGGAGGAGCAGGCCACGAAGCCGCGTCGTACGCGCAAGGCCACGGCTTCGGCTGTCGCCGCGGAGGCGGAGGTGGCGGCCGAGGCCCCGGCTCCGCGTCGGCGTACGCGGAAGGCTGCCGCCGCTGTGGAGGCCGCGGAGGGCTGAGCCCGTCCGGTCCGCCGAAGGTCCGGTTCCCTTGCGGGGGCCGGGCCTTCGGCGTGTGCGGGGGTTCGACCCCCAGGCGTCCGTCCGGTGGGGGCTGGTCGCGCAGTTCCCCGCGCCCCTGGAAAGCAGGGGCTGCGCCCACTGCTTTCCAAACTCCGGGGCAGCGCGAGCCCTCCGGGGGCCCGGCCGTTACGCTCGCCCCATGAGCCGTCCGCCTACCTTCACCCCGCCCGCCGGTGCCCGGGCGTACCGCCTGCTTACCCCTCGGGGGGAGTTCGCCGTGATCGAGGCGGGGGTCGCGGTGAACGGCACCGTGCTGCTCGTGCCGGGTTTCACGGGGAGCAAGGAGGACTTCATCGCGCTGCACGAGCCGTTGGCGGAGGCCGGGTACCGGTCGGTGGCAGTGGACGGACGCGGACAGTACGAGAGCCCGGGTGCCGAGGACGACGAAGCCCCGTACGCGCAGGAGGAGTTGGCGAGGGATCTGCTCGCCCAGGCGAAGGCCGTGAGCGACGGCACCCCGCTGCACCTCGTCGGCCACTCCCTCGGCGGCCAGATCTCCCGCGCCGCCCTGCTGCTGGACGCCTCCCCCTTCGCCTCGCTCACCCTGATGGCCTCGGGCCCCGCGCAGATCTCGGCCGACCAGCAGCAGCGCGTGAAGCTGTTGCGGGACGCCCTCGCGGTGATGGACATGGAGCAGGTGTGGGAGGCCATCCAGGCGATGGACGCGCCGGAGCCGGAGGAGACCGAGACCGGGGCCCTCGACGAAGGGCTCGACGACCGCGCCGACCTGCGGCGCCGCTGGCTCGCCACCAGCCCCGCCCAGCTCGTCGCGACGGGGCGCCGGCTCTGCGTGGAGCCCGACCGCGTCGCCGAACTCGCCGCCGTGGACCTGCCCGTGCACGTCCTGTCCGGCGAACGGGACGACACCTGGCCGATCCCGGTCCTCGACGACATGGCCGTGCGGCTGAACGCCCACCGCACCGTCGTCCGCGGCGCCGAGCACTCCCCGAACACCGATCAGCCGCAGGCGACCGCGAAGGCCCTCATCGGCTTCTGGGACCGCGTCGCCCGCTCCTCCTAGTACTGCGCCCGGAGGTGCTCCCAGAAGCCGTCCCGCAGTGCGCGGCGCAGGTCGGCCTGTCCCCGCATCGAGTACTGGAGCAGCCCCTCCGCCTCGACGAGCAGGTCCTGGTCGACGGAGCCGGGCAGGTACGGATGGCTGTGGAGAAGCTCCTGGAGGGTCTCCCGCCCCCGGGAGGCGAGCCACTTCGCGGCGATCTGGGCGCCGACGAAGCGGACGTCCTCGCGGCTGGGACGGGCACCGGTGGGCGCGTCGTACGTGGCTGCGGCCCGGCGTGACACGTACGGCTTGAAGAAGTCGAGGTCGAAGGTCCGCTGGCTGTCGACCTCCCAGAGCAGCGGCTCGGCCTGGTTGCGGCCCTCCGGCGCCTCGATGCCCCACAGGTGGACCCGCGCCCCGTACCCCTGGGCGGCCTCGACCGCCGAGACCAGGTCCTCGTCGCCGCCGATCAGGGCCGCGTCGCTGATCGCCCGGTGCCGGGCCAGTGACTCCAGGTCGGTGCGGATGAGGGAGTCGACGCCCTTCTGCTGGTTGTTGGCGTTGAGGTTGCCCAGCCGCACCTTCACGTCCGGCAGCTCGGCGATCGACTGCTGTTCGGCCGTATGGATGCGCCGGCGCGCCCCGTCGTACCAGTAGACCCGCAGCAGCCGGCTGTCCGCGAAGATCGTGCGTGCCTTGTCGATCAGCGCGTCGATGAGCCCTTCCGCGTCGAGGTCGAAGGACCGCCGGTCCTCCGTCCCCGCGGCGAGGCGCCCCACGGCGGCGTACAGGTACCCGGCGTCGACGAAGATCGCGTGCGTCGAGGGAGTCTTCGCCACCTCGGCGAGCATGCGGTGCAGCAGCTCGTTCGTCCGGTCGATGCGGGCGGCGAGCGCCAGGAGGTCGTCGTTCATCACGTCCATTGTCCCGGCGGTCACGCTGCGAACACAACCGGTCCCAATCAGTCTTCCTGCCTGCCGGTAGACACGGACCCCACCCCCCTTACCCGCTAGTAATTAGGTTCTCGAAAATTTTCCTTAGCGTAAGGAATGTTTGTAACACGCATACCGTTGAATCCTCATGGAACACGGGCACCGATGACCTGTGAACCACCGCCAGTAGTTCTCCTCAGGAGGATGACCGGACGAAGGGAGAAGCCCTTGCGCTTCGAAATCCTGCGACTCGACGATGTCAGCGGCACGCCCGTCGACAGCACCGTCGTGGAAGCCGCCTCCGTCAACCGGATCGTGCAGCAGGCCGCCGCCATCGGGCAGCGTCTGTGGATCCGCCCGGCCGACGTGACCGCCTCGTAACGGGCGGGCCGGTACACACTTCGGAGCCCCGTACGGCATCGATGCCGTACGGGGCTCTGTGACGTCCGGGGCTCCGCCTTGCCGGAGCCTGCACCGCGCCGGAAGCCCGGAGCAGTGGCCCAGGAGGCCCGGAGCAGTGGTCTAGGAGGCCCGGACGACCTGGGTGACCCCGTTGATGATCTGCTGCACCGCGATCGCGGAGAGCATCATGCCCGCGAGCCGGGTTACCAGCACCACACCGCCGTCCTTGATGACCCGGATGATCAGCAGCGAGTACCGCATCGTCAGCCACAGCACGACGTGGATCGCCAGGATCGCCATCCACACCGACACCTGACCGGCCACCCCGTCCGCCTTCTGCACCGCCAGGATCACCGACACGATCGCGCCGGGGCCGGCCAGCAGGGGCATGCCCAGCGGGACGAGGGCGACGTTCACGTCCTTCGTCTGCGTCGGCTCGTCCGTCTTGCCGGTCAGCAGGTCCAGCGCGATCAGCAGGAGCAGCAGACCGCCCGCGATCATCAGCGCCGGAACGGACACATGCAGGTAGTCCAGGATCTGGTGGCCGAGCAGCCCGAAGACCGTGATCACGCCTCCGGCCACGCAGACGGCCTGGAGCGCCATGCGCTTCTGCGTCCGGGCGGGTCGCCCGGCCGTGAGCCCGAGGAAGATCGGGGTGATCCCGGGGGGATCCATGATCACGAAGAGGGTGAGGAAGAGGGAACCGAAAACGGCGAGATCGAACACAGGGGTGCCTTGAGGGGAGTGAAGAACGGGGGAGGAAGGGCAGGGGAGCGAGAGTGGTGGAGAGGGCAGCCCAGTGTGGTGGGCGGCCACCACGGTGGGCAATCGTTTCCGCAGAGGAATCCGGGATCCGGGAGACACCCGTCACCGCTCGGTGAGCGGCCGCCGCGAGGCTGACGGGGGTGCGGACGGCAGGGCCGGCCGGGCGCGGTCTAGCGGGCTCCGCCGGTCCCGGGGACGGGGAACGCCCCGGTGGCCCGGCGGGTGATCTCGCCGTACACCTCGGGGTCGGTCGTGTACTCGCCGAGCACGCAGGTCTTGCGGCTGCCGTGGTAGTCCGAGGACCCGGTGGCGAGCAGCCCCAGCTCCTTCGCCAGCCCCCGCAGCCGCGCCCGGGTCGCCGGGTCGTGCTCCATGTGGTCGACCTCGATGCCGTCCAGTCCGGCGGCGGCCAGCTCGGCGACGGCCGATTCCGGCACGGTCCGGCCGCGCTTGGCGGCGGCCGGGTGGGCGAAGACCGCGACACCGCCGGCGCCCTTGATCAGCCGGAGCGCCTCGAAGGGGTCCGTCTCGTGCTTCTGGACGTGGGCCCGGCCGCCGTCGGCGAGCCACTGCTCGGTGAAGGCGTCGTTCACGGTCGGTACGACACCGAGTTCCACCAGGGCCGTGGCCACGTGCGGGCGCCCCACGGAACCGCCGGCGGCGATCCGCGCGACCTGCTCCCAGGTGACCGGCACACCCAGCTCGTTCAGCTTGACGATCATCGCGCGGGCCCGCGGCACGCGGTCGTCCCGGACCAGCTCGCGCTCGGCGAGCAGCGCGGGCTCCTCGGGGTCGAACAGGTAGGCGAGCATATGCATGCTGACGCCGTCGAGGCGGCAGGACAGCTCGGCGCCGGTGACCAGCGTGAGCCCCTCCGGCAGGGCGGCGATCGCCTCGGCGTGCCCGCGCGTGGTGTCGTGGTCGGTCAGCGCGACGACGTCGAGCCCGGCCGCGCGCGCCTCGACCACCAGCTCGGCGGGGGTGTCCGTACCGTCGGAGGCCGTGGAGTGGCAGTGCAGATCGATACGCACGACGCGGACTCCAGGCGTGGGAAACGGAAGCGGACGCTCAAGGATAGCGTTCTCCGCGACCGGTTCTGTCACACCCCAAACCCGGTACTGCCCCCTACAGGGGCGGACCGGAGCACGGCCGGACGGACACTCCCACGACTCCGGGAACGGGCGCTCCCACGACTCCGGGAACGGGCGCTCCTACGGCTCCAGGATGCGCGGCGAGAGCGCCCCGCACGGAAGCAGCTCCACCTCCGCGCCCGCGTCCCGCAGATCCGTCAGCACCAGCTCGTCGTACATCAGGAGCCCGGTCTGTTCGGGCCACACGATCGCCCACAGCCACAGCCCGAGGGCCTCCCCCGCGAAGACGGCACGGTCGTCCGGCGTGCCGGTGACATGCCACAGCGGCGTGGGGCGCCCGGCGGCGAGCACCTTCACCTGGGGCGGTTTCTCGACGCTCAGATACGGCCCGGGGTCGGGGCCGTCGATGCCCGCGTACCGCGCGCCGAGGCCGACGCCCAGCTCCTCCGCGATGAGGACCAGCTCGCCGACGCCGCCGAGCGGGCCGGGACCCGAGCAGGCCACGGCGGTGGCACGTCCGCCACTGCGGTCGTCACCGGCGAACGCGGCGCCCGTGAACAGCCAGCCCACGGGCAGCGGCCACGGCATCCAGACGGGCACCTTGGCACGGTGCACCACGACGCTGAGGGCCTCGACGCTGGGCGGGATCACGGGCTGCAGCGGGTGCACCGTCCCGTGGGCGGCGCACTGCCAGGAGTCGGCAAAGAGGCCGGGAGCCCTGACCCGGCCACCACACTTCGGGCAACTGGGTTCGCCCCTCATAGGGCCCAACGGTCCTCCCCGCGCTTCCCCGCGTCAAGGACGATCACCCGACCGGCGTGTGCGCGTCACATTCCGCACACGACCACCAGTCTCCGGGCGGCGGCCGGTCCGCCGGACCGGCCGCCGGGATCAACTCCCCACACGGCCAAGGGGAGCGACGGTTTTCGGCCACCCGCCGGGCCGCCTCCGGTCACGTATGGCGTGCCGTCCGTCACACGGGGAAGTCGCACGGGGCCGTTCGGTCGGCCCTCGGCCGGCCCCCGGTCAGTCGAGGGGCACGGAGGTACGGACCGGATCCCGGAGGTCCGTTCCGCGGGCGAGCCAGCGCTCCTGGAGGGCCTGGGCGCCGTGCACCCGTTTCCAGGCCGCCTCGTTGGCGGTCATCGGCAGCAGGGGCAGGAACCGTACGGGGTCGGCGGGCGCGTCGAGTTCGAGGTCCTCCACCAGGCCGCCGGACTCGGCGACGAGCACGGAGGTGAAGGGGGCGCCCGGCCACAGCGGACCGCCCACGTCGAGAGAGGCGCCGGGCGCCACGATCACCCCTTCGACCTGCGGTGACGCGGCGAGCACGGCGAGCGGGCGGAGCACCTTGTCGGTGTCGGCGATGCCGCCCCGCACGGACAGGACGAGTTCGGCACGGGGGCCCTTCACCGGGTCGGCGAGGACCGCGGCGGGGTCGGCCATCGGCTGGGCGGACATGCCGAGCGTGGCGTACCGGACGACGTCGCCGTCGGCGAAACGGAGCACCTCGACACGGTCCGTGCCGAGGAAGGTGACCGCGGCGCGCGCGTCCGGTTCGCCCAGCGCGGTGCGCAAACGGGCCTCCACCAACGGAAGAACATCAGCCATGATGCGAGCATAGAACTCGTCAGGAACCGGCAAACGGGCGCCTTGACACCACAGCCGACTGTTACTCTGGGCCGCCGGTCGGGACAGCATGCGGGCAGCACGCTGCAGCCTCGCGCTCAAGGCTTCTCAAGCCTTCGCGTCCCGGGCCGATAAGACTGACTCCCCTACGGGGAACCCCGAACGGGGTATGGAACGTCCCTCACGGGGGACCGGCCGGAGGAGGTGGGGCTGCGATGGACCGAAGTCGACCTGGCAGTACCACCCGCTCTTCCGCTCGCCGAGTTCCGTAGCTCCCGCCGTAGCCGTAGTTCTCGCTCCGTCGGCTACCACCCTCGTTCCGCGTAGTGCCGCTCGTCGGTCGTCGCGCATCGGAAGAGCACTTCTTTCCCGTCTTGATCCGAATCGCCGATCGGACGTCCCCCGCTCTCACCGGCCGGGCGTCGCCCGATCTGAATCAAGCGAAGCTGTCACCGCGACGGTGCGGTGCTCCCCGCTTTGTGGACGTGCGAAACATCCGAAGTCACAACGTCCCCATTCCGGGTAGTTCCAACCGTCGTCGGCGGCCTTTCGTTGCGAAGGAGCCTGCTCATGTCGATGATCAACAACCTGCGTGCCGCGGTCCGCCCGACCCGTCCCTCGCGTCTGTCGCTGCGCAAGGACGGGGGCGTGTACGACGCCACGCGTCCGGCGGAGGCGGCGACGGCCGTCGTGGACTGCGCCGTCTACCGTGACGGGGCGCGCGTCGCCTTCGAGCGCAACCTGACGCCGCACGAGGCGATCCGTCAGGTGCGCCGCGACGGCGGCTTCGTCTGGATCGGCCTGCACGAGCCGTCCGAAGCCGAATTCTCCGGTATCGCGGCCGAGTTCGGGCTGCACCCGCTGGCCGTGGAGGACGCGGTGCACGCACACCAGCGGCCGAAGCTGGAGCGCTACGACGACACCCTGTTCACCGTCTTCAAGACGATCCACTACGTCGAGCACGACGAACTCACCGCCACCAGCGAGGTCGTGGAGTCCGGCGAGGTCATGTGCTTCACCGGGCGGGACTTCTTCATCACCGTGCGGCACGGCGGGCAGGGTTCGCTCCGGGCGCTGCGTCACCGGCTGCAGGACGACCCGGAGTTGCTCGGCAAGGGCCCCTCGGCCGTGCTGCACGCCATCGCCGACCATGTCGTCGACGGGTACGTGGCCGTCGCCGACGCCGTGCAGGACGACATCGACGAGGTGGAGACGGAGGTGTTCTCCCCCGGGCGCAAGGGCACGCCCCGGGGCACCGACGCCGGCCGGATCTACCAACTCAAGCGCGAGGTCATGGAGTTCAAGCGCGCGGTGCTGCCGCTGGTGCGGCCCATGCAGCTGCTGAGCGAGCGGCCGATGCGGCTGATCGACCCGGACATCCAGAAGTACTTCCGTGACGTGGCCGACCACCTCGCCCGCGTCCAGGAGCAGGTCGTCGGCTTCGACGAACTGCTCAACTCGATCCTGCAGGCGAACCTGGCGCAGGCGTCCGTGGCGCAGAACGAGGACATGCGCAAGATCACGTCGTGGGCGGCCATCATCGCCGTCCCGACGATGGTGTGCGGGGTCTACGGCATGAACTTCGACTACATGCCGGAGACGCACTGGAAGTTCGGCTATCCGGTGGTCCTCGGCGTGACGGTGGCGCTCTGCCTCGGCATCCACCGCACGCTGAAGCGCAACGGCTGGCTGTAGGCGGCGCGAGGCCGACCCGTCCGGCTGCGGTGGCGGGGCCGGAGCGTCCGGCGGGGGCACGGTTAGGCTGCCCCCATGACCTCCGACTTCCCGGCCCCCGATGCGCCGACCGTCGCCCCGCCGACGGGCGACGCGCTGTTCGATCAGGCCCTCGTCGAAGAGGCCACCAAGAAGTCCGGGCTCGTCTGGGTGCGCGGCGGCGGGGCACTCCCGGGCCGGGCGGCGCCCTCGCGCGCGCTGTGGCACGTCTGGCACGACGGCGCGGCGTGTCTGGTCGGTGACGGGCCCGGCGAGCAGCCGTTCCCGGATCTGGTCGACGGGGGTTCGGCCGTGGTGACCGTCCGCAGCAAGGACAAGGGCGGCCGGCTCGTCGGCTGGGCCGCCCGCGTCGTCGAGCCGGCCCCCGGCTCCCCCGCCTGGGAGGCCGCCGTGGCCGAACTCAAGGGCAAACGCCTCAACGCCCCCGACGGCGAGGCGATGCCGGCCCGCTGGGCCCGTGAGTGCCGGGTGCTCCGCCTGGAGCCGACGGGAACGACCCTGCCGGCGCCCGACGGCGACCAGGCGCAGCCCCCGGTACCGACCTCGGCGACGACCCGCGCACCGATCCCGGCGGCGGTACCCCGCCTGCTCTTCGGCCGCCGCAGACGAGGCTGAGGCGGCGGGTGCCGGGCGCCGAGGTGCCGGGCGCCGGCCTACGACGTCGGCAGTTGCCGGCCGTAGTCCACGACCGACTTCGCGTCCGGCTCCTTCAGGGTGAAGTCCTTGCCCCAGTCGGTGAGGAGGATGGTCCCGGCGTCGCCCGCGCGGACGAGGCGCAGGGGGTAGGGGGTGCCCTCCAGGGAGACGTCCAGGGTGCCGCCGGAGCCCTTGTCGCCGGTGATGCGGATCGTGCGGGTGCCGGACTGTTCGTGGTGGCCGTCCTTGGACAGCGAGCCGTGCAGGGTGAGCAGGCTGCCGAGGAGGACGTTCTTGTCGGTGAAGCCGCTGAAGCGCTTGTAGGCGGGGTCCCCGGTCGGCACCTTCACGTACATGCCGTCCAGCTTGTCCGCCGCGTCCGTCTCGCCCCCGCCGTGGCCGCCGCCGTTCTTCCCCGAGTCCTGGTGGTCCCAGAAGTCCTTGTCGGCCTTCAGGAAGAGGTGTTCGCCGACCTTCAGCAGCCGGAACGTGGACCCCTCGGACGTCACCGAACCCGTGCCGCCGTCCTCCTTCAGGCGCATGTCCAGCCGGTAGGTCTTGCCGCTGGTCACCACCGCACCGGACAGCCGGACCGTGTCCGCCGCGGCGGCCGCCGCCCGGGTCGTGCTCTGGATCTTCGCGGGCTCCAGTCTGCCGACCCCGTTCGTGCCCTCGTCGGGGTCCTCGCTGCATCCGGTCAGCCCCAGCCCGCAGGCCACCAGGGTGCAGACGGCGCTCACCAGTGCGGCCCTTCGGGTACGGGGAATCACAGTCACAGGCGATGCACCTCTTCGTGGGGAGTCCAGGCGTACCGCAGAGTACCGGGGCTCCGGGGGCACTCAGGAGCCAGTCCGTCCGCACCGCTCACCAGGGCATATCCGATCGGGACGGGCTAGCCTGAAGCCCTCCTCGGCGGACATTCCCCTCGCGACGGGAAGGAAAGGGGCGGCTCATGGCGGCGGTCGCGCCCCGGGTCTTCGTCTCCCATCTCTCCGGCGTCGCCGTCTTCGATCCGAACGGCGATCAGGTGGGCCGCGTCCGCGACCTCGTCGCCATCCTGCGGGTGGGCCGGAAGCCGCCGCGGCTGCTCGGTCTGGTCGTCGAACTGTCCACCCGCCGCCGGATCTTCCTGCCCATGACCCGGGTCACCGGCATCGAGTCCGGACAGGTCATCACCACGGGTGTGCTGAACGTGCGCCGGTTCGAACAGCGGCCCACCGAACGCCTCGTCGTCGGGGAACTGCTGGACCGCCGGGTCCAGCTCGTGGACACGGGCGAGGAGGTGACGGTGCTCGACATCTCGGTGCAGCAGCTGCCGGCCCGCAGGGACTGGGAGATCGACCGGGTCTTCGTCCGCAAGGGCAAGGGCGGCGCGTTCCGGCGCCACAAGGGCGAGACGCTGACCGTGGAGTGGTCGGCGGTCACCGGGTTCTCGCTGGAGGAGCACGGGCAGGGCGCCGAGAACCTCCTCGCGACGTTCGAACAGCTCCGGCCGGCCGACCTCGCGAACGTGCTGCACCACCTCTCCCCCAAGCGCCGGGCCGAGGTCGCCGCCGCCCTCGACGACGACCGGCTCGCCGACGTCCTGGAGGAACTGCCCGAGGACGACCAGATCGAGATCCTCGGCAAGCTCAAGGAGGAGCGTGCCGCCGACGTCCTGGAGGCCATGGACCCGGACGACGCCGCCGACCTCCTGGCCGAACTCCCGGAGGAGGAGCAGGAACGGCTGCTGACCCTGATGCAGCCGGAGGACGCCGCGGACGTACGGCGGCTGATGGCGTACGAGGAGAAGACCGCCGGCGGTCTGATGACCACCGAGCCGATCGTGCTGCGTCCGGACGCGACCGTCGCCGACGCGCTGGCGCGGGTCCGCAACGCCGACCTGTCCCCCGCGCTGGCCGCGCAGGTGTACGTGTGCCGGCCGCCGGACGAGACCCCGACCGGCAAGTACCTGGGCACGGTCCACTTCCAGCGGCTGCTGCGGGACCCGCCGTACACCCTGGTCAGTTCGATCCTCGACGACGGTCTCCAGCCGCTGGACCCGGAGGCCGCGCTGCGGGCCGTCGCCGGGTTCTTCGCCACGTACGACATGGTCGCGGCGCCCGTGGTGGACGAGAGCGGCTCGCTGCTGGGCGCGGTGACCGTGGACGACGTGCTGGACCACATGCTGCCCGAGGACTGGCGGGAGACGGAGTTCCATCTGCACGAGGACGACTCCGTGACGGTCGCGGAGGGGGAGGCTACCGATGGCTCCTGACCGGGAGGGGCGCGAGGGGCGGCACACGGGCCGTGAGCGGGCGCACGCCGGCGTGGGCGGACGGGAGCGCGTGTCGCCCTCCGGAGGCCCTCAGCGGGAGCGCACGCTCTCCGGGGCCACCGCCCGCCCCCGGACACGTCTGGACCAGCCGCTGCCGCGCCGGGCCAAGCTGCTGCCCGAGTGGGATCCGGAGGCGTTCGGACGGCTCTCGGAGCGGATCGCGCGCTTCCTGGGCACGGGCACGTTCCTCGTCTGGATGACCGTCGCCATCATCCTGTGGGTCGTGTGGAACGTCTCCGCCCCCCGCGACCTGCGCTTCGACAACTACCCCTTCATCTTCCTGACCCTCATGCTCTCCCTCCAGGCCTCCTACGCCGCCCCGCTGATCCTGCTCGCGCAGAACCGCCAGGACGACCGCGACCGGGTCAACCTGGAGCAGGACCGCAAGCAGAACGAGCGCTCGATCGCCGACACCGAGTATCTGACCAGGGAGATCGCCGCGCTGCGCATCGGCCTCGGCGAGGTCGCCACCCGCGACTGGCTGCGTTCGGAGCTCCACGACCTGGTCAGGGAGCTGCACGAGCACGACGGGGACGGGCCGCGCGGGGCCCGGACGGTATTCCCGCCGGAACACCCGCGCGGACGTGACAAGGGCGACCGCTGACGGGGCTCCCAGGGGCCGCGCGGGTCGCCGTACCATCGTCCCTATGGCTACGGAAGACGCGGTGCGCGAGGCACTGTCGACGGTGAACGACCCCGAGATCAACCGTCCCATCACCGAACTGGGGATGGTCAAGTCGGTGGAGATCGGCGCGGACGGAGCGGTCGCGGTCGCCGTGTACCTGACGGTCTCGGGCTGCCCCATGCGCGACACGATCACCCAGCGGGTGACGGACGCGGTCGCGGCGGTCGAGGGCGTCACGGGCGTCACCGTCGAGCTGGACGTCATGAGCGACGAGCAGCGCAAGGAGCTGGCGGGTGCCCTGCGCGGCGGCCAGGCGGAGCGCGAGGTCCCGTTCGCCAAGCCGGGCTCCCTCACGCGCGTGTACGCCGTCGCCTCCGGCAAGGGCGGTGTCGGCAAGTCCTCGGTGACGGTGAACCTGGCGGCGGCCATGGCCGCCGACGGCCTCAAGGTCGGTGTCGTCGACGCCGACATCTACGGTCACTCGGTGCCCCGCATGCTGGGCGCCGACGGCAGTCCCACCCAGGTCGAGAACATGATCATGCCGCCGTCCGCGCACGGCGTGAAGGTCATCTCGATCGGTATGTTCACCCCCGGCAACACCCCCGTCGTCTGGCGCGGCCCGATGCTGCACCGGGCGTTGCAGCAGTTCCTCTCGGACGTCTACTGGGGCGACCTGGACGTCCTCCTCCTCGACCTCCCGCCGGGCACGGGCGACATCGCGATCTCGGTGGCCCAGCTGGTCCCGAACGCCGAGATCCTGGTCGTCACCACGCCCCAGCAGGCGGCGGCCGAGGTGGCCGAGCGCGCCGGGTCCATCGCCGTGCAGACCCACCAGAAGATCGTCGGCGTCGTGGAGAACATGGCGGGCCTGCCCTGCCCGCACTGCGACGAGATGGTCGACGTCTTCGGCACCGGCGGCGGCCAGACCGTCGCCGACGGCCTCACCCGCACCACCGGTGCCACCGTCCCGGTCCTGGGCAGCATCCCGATCGACGTCCGTCTCCGCGAGGGCGGCGACGACGGCCGCCCGGTCGTCCTCTCCGACCCCGACTCCCCCGCCGGCGCGGCCCTGCGGGCCATCGCGGGCAAGCTGGGCGGCCGCCAGAGGGGCCTGTCGGGCATGAGCCTGGGCATCACCCCGCGGAACAAGTTCTAGGCCGGTCCGGGGGCACCGGGCGCCCGTCGAAGCCACGACGGCACCCGCGGCCCCCGAACCACCGCGCCCCGAGGGCGATGAAGGGCACCCCCGTACCACCCGGCGGTGCCCTTCGAAGCGCTACGCGTACTCCTCGATGTCCTTGATCGCGGCGAAGCCGAGCCCGTACGCGCTCATCCCCCGCCCGTACGCCCCCACGTGCACCCCTTGCGAGGTCGACCCGGCGAGCACCCAGCCGAACTCGGACTCGCGGTAGTGGAACGGCGTCGGCACCCCGTCCACGGGCAGGGACAGTGTCGACCAGTCCGGCCCGGCCAGGTCGTCCGCGAGGACCCACGCCGTCTCGGTCTGCTGGTCCAGCCAGTCGTCCCGCCGGGTGTGGTCCAGCTGTCCCGGCCAGGTGAAGGACAGCAGCCCCACGCCCGCCAGCCACGCCGCGGAGGAGACCGACGTGGCCTCCAGGACGCCCGTGCCGTCCGCGCTGCGCCGCACGTCGTTCGCGGCGACGGTCACCACGACCGCGAACCGCTCCTTGACCTCGTCGTCCGCCGCGGCGGTGTACTCGTTGCGCACCGAGGGCTCGTCGCCGTGTCCGATCGAACCGTGCTCGACGGCACCCTCCGCCGACATACCCACCTGCATCAGCCAGCGCGGTCCCGTGAAGGCCTCGTCGAGGCCGTACCAGGGGAAGGGCGCCAGCAGGTAACCATCGACCGTGCGGCGGGCGGAGGGGACCTGTTGTCCGCCCTCCGCGGCCGACGCCTGCGCGCCTACCCGACTCGTCGTCTCCATGCCGGACGCCTCCTAGCTCTCGACGGACCGGAGCGGCCCGCCCCCCACGGGCGCGTCGTCGCTCGCTCTCCTTACGGTCCGCACAACAACTGGGCAGCATAGCCACAGCTCTCCGAGCGGCAGGGAAAGCGCCCGGCGCGTAGGACGGCGTACGGGCGGCTTCGGCCCGTACGGGGGTGCGCGGCGGTATGAATCGCGTCACGTCAGGGGCGCGCCGGAGCAGGCTCGGGCACCGGGCCTGCGGGCGGCAAGGGCGAACGGGTGTGACCCGTACGGCTCAGGTGGCGTCCAGGTCGTACGGGGGACGCTCGGCCGCCTCGGGCTTCTTCGTCATGTCGATGGTTCCGCCGGACGAGGAGGACGAGGACGACGCGGAGCCGTCCGAGCCGGAGCCGATGGCGGCGGCGGAAGAGGTGGACGACGACTCCGCCTCGCGGCCGTGGACCGCGTCCGTCAGCTCGGCCATCTCCTTCTTCAGGTCGAAGCCGTTGCGGATCTCCTTGAGCCCCAGTTCGTCGTTGTCCAGCTGCTTGCGCAGGAACGTCTTGGGGTTGAGGTCCTCGAACTCGAAGTCCTTGAACTCCGGACCGAGTTCGCTGCGGATGTCCGCCTTGGCGCTGTCCGAGAACTCGCGGATCTTCCGGATCGTCCGCGTGACGTCCTGGATCACCTTCGGGAGCTTGTCCGGGCCGAAGACGAGCACGGCGAGGACGACGAGCGTCACCACCTCGAGCGCACCTATGTCATTGAACACCTGAAGCTCCTTGCGATGTCCTCGGTCCCGATCCGCGGGCCTCGGCAGGTCTTCCGTGGTCCGGGCCGGATCCACGGTACCCGGCCATCCCCGCGATCCGGTACCGCTGCACGGCTTCGGACCGCGCCCGCACGACCGGTTTTCCCTGCTGTTTGCCTGGCGGGAGGCCGCGTGGCGCTCCCGCCTGTGAGGTTGCTGTCAGTGCGGCCCGCCGACGTGGCCGCCCGCTGACGGTCAGTCGTCCCCGGACGAACCGAGAGTGAGCGTGACCGTCCGCTCGTCGCCGCCCCTGAGCAGGGTCAGCTCCAGCCGGTCGCCGGGCCGGTGAGCACGGACCTTGACGATCAGCTCGTCGCCGGAGTGGACGCGCTGGCCGTCGACCTCGGTGATGACGTCACCCGAGCGGATGCCCGCCCGGTCGGCGGGGCCGCCCGCGGTGACCCCGGCCGCGCCTCCGTCGCCCTTGTCGCCGATACGGGCGCCGTCGCCGGAGTAGTCCATGTCGAGGGTGACACCGATCACCGGGTGGCTCGCCCTGCCGGTGTTGATCAGCTCCTCCGCGACACGCTTGCCCTGGTTGATGGGTATCGCGAAGCCGAGCCCGATCGAACCGGCCTGGCCGCCGTCGGACTCGGAGCCGCCGCCCGCGGACCGGATGGCGCTGTTGATGCCGATCACCCGGCCCTTGCCGTCGAGCAGCGGGCCTCCGGAGTTGCCGGGGTTGATCGGCGCGTCCGTCTGCAGGGCGTCCACGTACGACACGTCGCTCACGTCGCCGCTCTCGCCCCCGGCCGTGATGGGCCGCTCCTTGGCGCTGATGATGCCGGAGGTGACCGTGTTGGCCAGGTCGAAGGGGGCGCCGATGGCGACCACCGGGTCGCCGACCCGGACCTCCTCGGAGTTGCCGAGGGGCAGCGGCTCGAGGCCGTTGACGCCGGACACCTTGACGACGGCCAGGTCGTAGCCGGTGTCCCGGCCGACGACGGTGGCCTTGGCCGTCTCGCCGCCGCTGAAGGTCACCGATATGTCCCCGTTGGTACCGGCGGGGTCGACGACGTGGTTGTTGGTGAGGATGTGCCCCCGCCCGTCGAGCACGAAGCCGGTGCCGGTGCCCTGCGCGCTCGATCCGCTCACATGGAGGGTGACGACGCCGGGCAGCGCGTCGGCGGCGATGGCGGCGACACTGCCGGGCGCCCGCGCGGTCACGCCGTCGCTGCTCTGCGGCAGTTCGACCGCCCCGACCCCGCCGTTGCGTTCCAGGTACGCGCCCACGGCCCCGCCGAAGCCCCCGGCCACGAGAGCGATCAGCACGGCCCCGGCCAGCAGGCCCCGCCTCCCGCGCCGGCGCCGCCGCGTCAGGTCGTCCACCGCGGCCCCGTTCTGCTGCAGCGACCCCGAGCCCGCCCACGGGTCGTAGGTGCGCCAGGGGCCCTGCGGTTCGGCCGGATGCGGCCGGGCGGGTTCGGCGTAGGCGGCCGGCGCGGGCTGCGGCCCTCCCGCGTAGGGCGGCGGCACGGCCTGCGCGGAGTCCCCGAAGGCCGGCGGCCCCGGCTGCGAGGGGTACGCGTAGGAGGCCCCCGGGGGCTGGGTGGAGTCGGCGTAGGGCGCCGGGGCGGGCCCGGACGCCTGCGCGTACGGCGCCGTGACGGGCGGGGCGGCCTCCGGCTGCGCGGCCGTACCGGGCGTGGGCGCGTCCGCCTGCGGGGCCGCCGGCGCGGGCGGGGGTGTCGCCGAGGACGCCACCGCCGCGCCGGTGTGTGTCACGGCCGCGGGCGGTGCCGTCTCGTCGTGTGCCGGCGCGGGGGCAGCGTGCGCCGGGGGCACTGTCTCGACGGCTGTCCCGTGGGCGGGAGTCGCCGCCGGGTGCTGGACCGGCGGAGCGGGGGCCCAGGGGCCGGGCTCGCCGTAAGGAGGGGTGCTGTAGGGATCGGGGTCGTGCAGCGGCCTGGGGCGCCCTGAGGGTGCTCCGGGGGCGCTCCTGGCACCCGCTGCCTCGCCCGGCCCGTCCGGCACCCGGGCGGCGGCGACAGCGGTGGCGGCCGGTCGCTCCAACTCGAAGTCGCCGTCCGGGTCGTGCCCCTGGCCGGAGGCCGACGAGGAGCGTGCCCGCGGCGCGGCCCCGGCAGCCGGACCGGCCAGCTCGAAGTCGCCCTCGGTGTCCTGCTCACGGACCGCGTCCACGGACGTCCCTGCGGACGAACCAGCGGTCCTCGCCGCCCCGTCGGCCCTCTCGGCCCCACCGAGCACTACGGCTTCGGCGCTGTCCCTCGCCCCGGCGCTCCCCATGGCGCCGGTCGGTCCCGTGAGCCCGTCGGGCCCTTCGGTGCCGATGTGGTCCCCCGCTGTGTCGGCCCCAGGGCCGTGCGCTCGGGGGCGGCTCCACCACTTCGCCTTCGTGGGCTTCCCCTCGTTCATGTTCTCCCCACACCTAGGGCCGTCCCAAGGACCGGCCCGCCGCCCACCGTTCGCCGAGTGCCGCGGGCCGGAACCGGCCCGAGCGGGACACGGCCCACTCCGGATTCAACCAGGTTCGGGAGCCGGTGGGCAGAACTCGGGGTCAGCGCAGGACAGGAGAGAGGGGTGGGAGAGACGAGGCGGGGTCGGGTGCCGTCAGCAGGCCCGGGCCCGTCAGCTCGGGCGCCGAGGTCCAGTCGGTCAGCTGCAGCTCCAGCGGGGGTGCGGCGGTGAGCGTGCCTATCAGCGGGGACACGGCGGCCGCGCCGACCGTGCCGGGCGCCGTCAGCGGGTGCGGGGCCCCACGGTCCTGGCCGGCCGGAGCGGGGACCCCGGGCAGCAGGGGCGCGGAGATCTCCGTCGATGCGGTGGGCGCCTCGCCCAGGGAGGGCCGGCCCTGCCCGAGCAGCGGCACGACGGTTCCCCGGCGGCGCTGCGACTCTGGAGCGGGAGCCGTGCCCGCGGCCTGCGTCCGCAGGGGGGTGACGTTGCTGCCGGAACCGGGACCGCCACGGGCGTCGGCCGTCTCGACGGGCGTCATGTTGGTCACACCGCCGAGGGCGATCGCGGCCAGCGACACCGCGCCGGCGGCCACGAAGGCGAACCGCATGCCGCGGGAGGCCGAGCGCTCGGACTCCGGCCTGCTCACGGCGTGGATCCGGAAACCGCGGTCGCCCGTGCCCCGGGTGTCGTCGTCGGCCGTGTCCTTCCGGCCGGCCCGGCCGTCCGTCCCCGCGTCCTCGTCACCGTCACCGGACAGGTCACGTCCGCCGCCCAGGAAACCGCGGTCGGTGCCGAGGAAGCCGCGTCCGCTCAGGAAGCCGCGGTCACCGAGGAAACCGCGGCCGCCCAGCACTCCACGGCCCTCCGACGGCGTCAGCGCGCCGCCGTGCGGTCCCGACGGGACGTATCCGAAGGAGTCGCCGCCGGTTCCGAAGACGCCGAAGTCGGCGAAGTCACGGGAGTCTGCGGAGCCGGGCAGTCCGGGGCCGCCGGCCGCGCTCCCGAGTCTTCCTCCGAAGCCACCGGACAGCGGCGAACCGTCGCCGTCGCCGCCCGCCGGGAGCATCTGGAGCCGGGCCAGAAAGCTCTCCGAGGGGGGCGGCGGGGCGGCCTCCGCGAAGACGTTCTTCAGGCGGCGCTGCTCGTCCGCCTCCGTCTTGCACTTCCCGCAGGTGGCGAGATGTGCCAGGACGCGGTCACGCGCCTCATGACCTAGCTCTCCGTCCACGAGGGCGGAGAGACGGTCTCCCAGGTGCTGCTCGGCAGACGTAGGACGGGATCCACTCACGCGGGCGCGCCCCCTCCTCCCAGCACGGGCACCCGCGGCACCGTGAACCCGCGGCGCTGCTCGGCCCGGGCCTCCGGGGAGCGGTGCGCCAGGGCCTTGCGGAGCTGGGAGCGGCCGCGGTGGATACGCGAGCGGACCGTGCCGAGCTTGACGCCCAGGGTCGCGGCGATCTCCTCGTACGACAGTCCCTCGATGTCGCACAGGACGACTGCGGCGCGGAACTCGGGCGCCAGGGTGTCGAGGGCCTGCTGGACGTCGGCGTCGAAGTGCGCGTCGTTGAAGAGCTGCTGCGGGGTGGGCTCACGGCTGGGCAGGCGCTCGGCGGCGTCGTCCCCGAGGGCGTCGAAGCGGATGCGCTGCTTGCGCCGGACCATGTCCAGGAAGAGGTTGGTGGTGATGCGGTGCAGCCAGCCCTCGAAGGTGCCGGGCGTGTACGTCGACAGCGAGCGGAAGACGCGGACGAAGACCTCCTGCGTGAGGTCCTCGGCGTCGTGCTGGTTGCCGGTCAGACGGTAGGCGAGCCGGTAGACGCGGCCGCTGTGGGTGCTGACGATCTCCTCCCAGGTGGGCGGAGTCCACGCCTGCGCGTGCGCGTCCGTGGTGAAGGTCGCGGTCTGTGCGACGGCGGCGTGGCTGTGGTCAGCGGTGTCGTTCACGGATTTCGGCTTGCCCGCCGATCCGAGAAAGCGCCGTAGCACTCCTCCCCGATCCACAGGCGCGGCCGCACCTCCCCTATCGGCTCTGGTGGTGTCCAGTGGAGCCCCTACCATAGCCACCTCGCCCGTTAGCTCCGGATAAGCGGTTTTATAGGAAATTGATGTGCGCCGATGTGGTGCATTCGGCTGATGCGGCCCATATGACCCGGTCAGCACCTGCCCCGAACCGCTCGCCCGCTCGTCGGCCCCGTCCATCCCGTGCCCCCGTCGCGGCCCCCGTCACTCACTCATCCCTTTAAACGACCGGTCCCATCAGGAGGTTCCCGACGGCAACGGATACAGTCACGCCCAGGCAACCACGGGGACATAAGGAGAGGGTCATTACCGGCAACCGGCTGACGAGCTGGGCGTTCGCCGACGCCTTTGTCGCCGAGGACGAGGCGCTGCGCTGGGCCCGCGACCGGGCCCGCGAGGCAGGGCTGCGCTCGGTGTCGCCCGGCACGGGCGCCGCGCTGCGGGTGCTCGCCGCCACCGTGGACGCGAAAGCGGTGGCGGAGATCGGGACCGGGACCGGCGTCTCCGGGATCCACCTGCTGCACGGTATGCGGCCGGACGGGGTGCTGACCACCGTGGATCCGGAGCCGGACCACCAGCAGTTCGCCCGGCAGGCGTTCCGCGCGGCCGGTTTCGCCGGCAACCGCGCGCGCTTCATCCCGGGCCACGCGCTGGACGTGCTGCCACGGCTCGCGGACGCGGGGTACGACCTGGTCTTCTGCGACGGCGACCGGCTGGAGTGCCTCGACTACCTCGCTGAATCGTTGCGGCTTCTGAGACCCGGCGGGCTGGTCGCCTTCGAGGGTGTCTTCGCCAGCGGCCGCACCGTGGACTCCAACCCGCAGCCGACCGAGGTCATACGGCTGCGGGAGCTGCTGCGCACGGTCCGCGAGAGCCCCGAACTCGTCCCGTCCCTGCTCCCGGTGGGCGACGGGCTGCTGTGCGCGGTCAAACGCTGAGGGAGGGCTCCCGGGGCCCGTCCGGCCCCCGCGGCACCCCCGGTACGACAGCGCCCCGGCACCGCCGGGTGCGGCGGTGCCGGGGCAACTGAAAGGGTATGGTCGCTACGCGCGTCAGCCGACGACCTTCTTGAGGGCGTCTCCGAGGGCGTCTGCCTCGTCCGGGGTCAGCTCGACGACGAGACGACCACCGCCTTCGAGCGGAACTCGCATGACGATGCCCCGCCCCTCCTTGGTCACCTCGAGCGGGCCATCGCCCGTCCGCGGCTTCATGGCCGCCATGCTCGTACCCCTTCCTGAAACCAGCTCATCGCCTAAGCCGACGGCCCGGGAGGGCAGGCGCGGGCCCACCTGGGGACACGCGACACCGGCATCGAACACATTGCTTCCAGGCCATTATCCCGCATCTCATGACCCGATGACCAACATCGGTCGGCATCGCTTGGGCAACGCGCGCGAGCAAAACCACCCAATTCGGCGGTGTGACTGCGATACTGCGCCACCGCACGGTCCCGGTCCGGTGCTCGGCCATTGGTGATTCTTTGACGCAGGTCACACGTCCGGCCCCCGCCGCCACCCGTGATCTCCGCCATGCTGTGCTGAGACGAGGGCGTACTCACCGGTACGCCGCCTGCCGCGACACCGGAGGGGAACCGCCATGGCCGACACCGTGCTCTACGAGGTGCGCGACGGACTCGCGACGATCACGCTGAACCGCCCCGAGGCGATGAACGCGCTGAACGTCGCGGCGAAGGTCGCGCTCCGCGAGGCCGTGGAGGCGGCCGCCGGGGACGCGGCGGTGCGCGCGGTGCTGCTGACCGCCGCCGGGGAGCGGGCGTTCTGCGTGGGCCAGGACCTCAAGGAGCACATCGGGCTGCTGGTCGAGGGCTCGGGGGAGGTCATGAGCACGGTCAGGGAGCACTACAACCCGGTGGTGAAGGCCCTCACCGAGATGGCGAAGCCCGTGGTGGCCGGGGTGAACGGGGTGGCCGCCGGCGCCGGTCTCGGCTTCGCGCTCGCGGCGGACTACCGCGTGGTCGCCGAGACGGCCTCCTTCAACACCTCCTTCGCCGGGGTCGCGCTCACCGCCGACTCCGGGGTCTCCTGGACCCTGCCCCGGGTGATCGGTCCCGGTCGCGCGGCCGATCTGCTGCTCTTCCCGCGCAGCATCAAGGCCCAGGAGGCGTACGAGCTGGGGATCGCGAACAAGCTCGTTCCGGCGTCCTCGCTGCACGCCGCCGCCGAGCAGGTGGCGCGGATGCTGGCCGAGGGGCCGACGGTGGCGTACGCGGCGATCAAGGAGGCGATGGCGTACGGGTTCTCCCACTCGCTGGCCGAGACGCTGGAGAAGGAGGACGAGCTGCAGACCCGGGCCGGGGCCTCGGAGGACCACCGGATCGCGGTGCGGGCGTTCGTGGAGAAGGAGGAGCCCAAGTACCTGGGCCGCTGACGGTTCGGGGGGCTCCCCTGCCCCCTAGGCGGCGCTCCTGGCCACGCAGGTCTCCAGGTGGTCGTCGACCAGGCCGCACGCCTGCATCAGGGCGTACGCCGTCGTCGGGCCCACGAAGCGGATGCCGCGTTTCTTGAGGGCCTTGGACAGGGCCGTGGACTCGGGGGTGACCGCCGGGACGTCCGCGAGGGTGCGGGGGACCGGGCGGTCGGCCGGGTCCGGGGCGTGCGACCAGATCAGCTCGTCCAGTTCGCCGGGGGCCCAGGTGGACAGCTCGCGGGCGTTGGCGACGGTCGCCTCGATCTTGGCGCGGTTGCGGATGATGCCGGGGTCGCCGAGGAGGCGCTCCTGGTCGGCCTCGGTGAACACGGAGACCGAGGCGATCTTGAAGTCTGCGAAGGCGGAGCGGAAGCCCTCGCGGCGGCGCAGGATGGTGATCCAGGAGAGGCCGGACTGGAACGCCTCCAGGCAGAGCCGTTCGTACAGCGCGTCGTCGCCGTGGACCGGGCGGCCCCACTCCTCGTCGTGGTAGGCGATGTAGTCCTCGGTGGACAGGGCCCAGGGGCAGCGCGGCGCGCCGTCGGGGCCGGCCAGGGCGGTGCCGTCGGTCACGGGTGTTCTCCCTCCTCCGGCTTGCGCAGCGAGGTCACGGACGACGCGTGGGCGCCGGCGAGGGCGGACTCCAGGTCGGCGATCCGGGCGTCCCGCTCGGCCAGCTCGGCGCTGAGGCGGCCGAGGGCGTCGTCCACGTCCGCCATGCGGTAGCCGCGGACGGCGACCGGGAAGCGGAGTGCCTCGACGTCCGCGCGGTCGACCGGGCGGCCCGCCGGCAGCGGGTCGTGGAGCCGCTCGCCCTCGGCCTCCGGCAGCACCGCGTTGTCGCCGCCGCCGACGACGGCGAGCGTCACCGCGGCGACCACCACGGCGAGCGCGACGACCAGGAACAAGAACATGAACATCGCTGGGTCCCCTCGACTGTGTTCGGCTCCGATCGTGCCATGCGAGTCTGACAGTTAAGGTCGCAGGCGGTTGTGCAAGGCCGTCGATCGGCGGGACGTACTGGGAGAGGGCGCGGCGGATGCTCAGGCTGGGCAAGCGGGAATTCGGCCCCCACGAGCCGGTGATCATGGCGATCGTGAACCGGACCCCGGACTCGTTCTACGACCAGGGGGCCACCTTCCAGGACGAGCCGGCGCTCGCGCGCGTGGAGCAGGCGGTCGCCGAGGGCGCCGCCATCGTGGACATCGGCGGGGTCAAGGCCGGTCCCGGGGAGGACGTGAGCGCGGCGGAGGAGGCGCGGCGGACCGTGGGGTTCGTCGCCGAGGTTCGGCGGCGGTTCCCCGAGGTCGTCATCAGCGTCGACACCTGGCGGCACGATGTCGGCGAGGCCGTGTGCGAGGCCGGGGCGGACGTGCTGAACGACGCGTGGGGCGGGGTCGATCCCCGGCTCGCGGAGGTGGCGGGGCGGTACCGGGCGGGACTGGTGTGCACGCACGCGGGTGGGGCGCAGCCCCGTACACGGCCGCACCGGGTCGAGTACGACGACGTGATGGCCGACATCCTGCGGGTGACCGTGGGGCTGGCGGAGCGGGCGGTGGCGCTGGGGGTGCCCCGGGAGTCGGTGATGATCGATCCCGGGCACGACTTCGGGAAGAACACGCGGCACAGCCTGGAGGCGACCCGGCGGCTCGGCGAGATGGTCGCGACGGGGTGGCCGGTGCTGGTGTCGCTGTCCAACAAGGACTTCGTGGGCGAGACGCTGGACCGGCCGGTGAAGGAACGGGTGGTGGGGACGCTGGCCACCACCGCCGTCTCCGCCTGGCTGGGGGCCCAGGTGTACCGGGTGCATGAAGTGGCGGAGACCCGGCAGGTGGTGGACATGGTGGCGTCGATCGCGGGGCACCGGGCGCCCGCGGTGGCCCGGCGGGGGCTGGCCTAGGGTTCCTCGGGCTCCGCCCCGGACCCCGTTCGCGCGGTTCCCCGCGCCCCTGAGAAGCAGGGGCGCGGGTGGTGGGCGGGAGTTATCTGCCCGCTTCCTTCGAGACCAGGGCCACCGCCTCGTCCACGTCGTCCGTGACGTGGAAGAGGGTCAGGTCCTTCTCCGCCGCCTTGCCCTGGGCGATCAGGGTGTTGGTGAGCCAGTCGACCAGGCCGCTCCAGTAGGACTCGCCGAACAGGACGATGGGGAAGCGGGTGACCTTCTGGGTCTGGACGAGGGTGAGGGCCTCGAAGAGTTCGTCGAGGGTGCCGAGACCGCCGGGGAGGACCACGAAGCCCTGGGCGTACTTGACGAACATCATCTTCCGGACGAAGAAGTAGCGGAAGTTCAGGCCGATGTCGACGTAGGGGTTGAGGCCCTGCTCGAAGGGCAGCTCGATGCCGAGGCCGACGGAGGTGCCGCCCGCTTCGACGGCGCCCTTGTTGGCCGCCTCCATCGCGCCCGGGCCGCCGCCGGTGATGACGGCGAAGCCGGCCTCCACCAGGCCGCGGCCGAGCCGGACGCCCGCCTCGTACTCCGGTGAGTCGGCCGGGGTGCGCGCGGAACCGAAGACACTGATCGCGGGCGGGAGTTCGGCCAGGGTGCCGAAGCCCTCGATGAACTCGGACTGGATGCGCAGGACCCGCCAGGGATCCGTGTGGACCCAGTCCGAGGGGCCGCCCGCGTCCAGCAGCCGCTGGTCCGTGGTGCTCGCCTGGACCTGGCCCCGCCTGCGCAGCACCGGCCCCAGCCGCTGCTCCGTGGGTGGCTGCTCCTTGCCCTCGGGGTTGCCGGTCGCCATGTCCGCTCCCTCCGCCGTGCTGGTGGTTCACCTCAGCGTAGATCCATACGGGTTACGGGCGGGGGACGTGGGCGTGTCCGCCCGCGATCCGCCGCACGTGGCGCCTCACACCGTCAGCCAGGACCTCAGGCGCTCCTCGCCCGCCAGGATCAGTGCCGGGTCCACGCGTTCGTCGCGGCGGTGCGCCAAGTGGGGGTTGCCGGGGCCGTAGTTGACGGCCGGGACGCCGAGCGCGCTGAAGCGGGAGACGTCCGTCCAGCCGTACTTGGGCTGGGCCGTGCCGCCGACCGCCTCGATGAAGGCCGCGGCCGCCGGGTGGGACAGACCCGGCAGCGCGCCGGGGCTGTGGTCGTCGACGGTGAACGTCTCGACCCCGCAGTCGGCGAAGACCTCGCGGACGTGGGCGATGGCCTCCTCTTCGCTGCGGTCGGGCGCGTAGCGGAAGTTGACCGTCACCACACACGCGTCGGGGATGACGTTGCCGGCGACACCGCCGGAGATGCCGACCGCGTTGAGGCCCTCGCGGTACTCCAGGCCGTCGATGACCGGGTACCGCGGCTCGTACGACGCGAGCCTCGCCAGGATGGGGGCGGCCGCGTGGATGGCGTTGGAGCCCATCCAGCCGCGGGCGGAGTGGGCGCGCTCGCCGCTGGTCGTCAGCAGGACCCGCAGCGTGCCCTGGCAGCCGCCCTCGACCTCACCGTTCGTGGGCTCCAGGAGGACCGCGAAGTCGCCCTCCAGCCACTCGGGGTGGGCCTCGGAGACGTGCTTCAGGCCGTTCAGGTCGGCGGCGACCTCCTCGTTGTCGTAGAACACGAAGGTCAGGTCGCGGTTGGGGGCCGGGACGGTGGCCGCGATGCGCAGCTGGACCGCGACGCCGGACTTCATGTCGCAGGTGCCGCAGCCCCACAGGACGCCGTCCTCGTCGAGACGGGAGGGGACGTTGTCCGCGATGGGGACCGTGTCGATGTGGCCGGCCAGGATCACGCGCTCCGCGCGGCCCAGGGTGGTGCGGGCGACGACGTTGTTGCCGTAGCGGTCGACCGTGAGGTGCGGCAGGGCGCGCAGGGCGGTCTCGATCGCGTCCGCGAGGGGCTTCTCGGTGCCGCTCTCGGAGGGGAAGTCGACGAGCTGCGCGGTAAGCCGCGCGGCGTCCAGCGTGAGGTCAATGGGGGTCTCGGCCATGTCCCCGACCCTAACGCGCCGCCGGTGCGGGGCAGCCCGGGTGAGCGGAACCGGTCACTCCCGCCCCGCTGTTCACATCACTGTTCACAAGACCTGCACGTGTGCCATTACCGTCCAGTACCTTGGACCGCGTGTCGGAGCCGTACCCCTTCCCCCCAGGTCCTCGTCCCCGCCGTCGCGGCCGTCGCGTGCTGCAGTTCATGGCGGCGTTCGTCGTGCTCGCCGCGATCGGGGCGTATCTCACCGTGCAGTATCTGACCGGAGGGAACGGCACACCACGGTGTGTGGTCGTGTCCGGCAAGGACGACGGCCAGTCGTACGACTTCACGCCCGAGCAGGCGGCGAACGCCGCGACGATCTCGGCGGTCGGCACCTCGCGCGACCTGCCCGAGCGGGCCGTGACGATAGCGCTGGCGACCGCGCTGCAGGAGTCGGGCCTGCGCAACATCGCGCACGGCGACCGGGACTCCCTCGGCCTCTTCCAGCAGCGGCCCTCGCAGGGCTGGGGCACCGAGCAGCAGATCCAGGACCCGGTGTACGCGGCGGGCGAGTTCTACGAGCACCTGGTCAAGGTCGCCGACTACGAGCGGCTGCCGCTGACGGTCGCCGCGCAGAAGGTGCAGCGCAGCGGCTACCCGGAGGCGTACGCCAAGCACGAGCCCGACGCCACGCTGCTCGCCGCCGCGCTGACCGGGCGGTCGGCGGCCTCGCTGACCTGCGAGGGACGCCGGGAGCCGGCAGCCGGCCCGGGCACCGCCGTCGCGGGCGGACCGGCCGCGGTGCGCGGGGCGCTCGCGCGGGACTTCGGGGACGACGCGTTCGAGTCCGCGGCGGCGGTGGTCGGCTCCGAGGGCGGCGCCTCCGCGCAGGCGAGCCCGTCGCCGAGTCCGAGCGCCTCCCCCGCCGCCGGGACGGTCACCATCCCCCTCAAGGACGCAGGTGACGCCGAGCAGGTCCGGCGGCGCGGCTGGGAGCTGGCGCACTGGGCCGTGGCCAACTCCTCCCGTCTGGACGTCGAGCGCGTCACGTTCGCGGGCCGGGAGTGGGTCGCCGAGGGCCGGGCCGGTGCGTGGCGCAAGGCCCGCGGCGCGGCGGGCGGCGGGGCGGACTCCACCGCCGAGGTCCGAATCGTCACTGGACAGTAGGCCGCGAGCCTCACCCGCGCGGGGGACGCGCGGTGCGCGGTGTGGACGGGGTGCGCGGTGTCGCGGCCGCTCACCCCGATGTCGTGGGATGCGTTGGGAGCAGGGAGCCGTAAGGATTCGGCAGCCGGTCGGGCCGGGTGTCGATTGTCCGATTGCATCCCCATTTGATCATGCGACGCATTGCCAACTCTTTACGTCGGGTCGCCGCAACCTTCAGCGGCTTCGGACGGTAGTCACTGCGTCCACGCCCGGTCGGTCAACTCCCGGGCACGGACGGACACTTCACCGTTCTCTTCCGTCTAAGGAGCATCATGTCCCTCCCCCTGACCCGCCGGATCGCCCGTGCCGCGCTGCTGACCGCAGCGGGAGCGGCCTCCGTGGTCGGTGCGGCCGGCTCCGCGAGTGCGGCGCCCGAACTCCCCGCCGCCCCGGACCTCGGCGGTCTGTCCGCCGTGGACGGGGCCAACGCCGGTTCCACCGTGGACGGCGCGACGCAGAATGTCACCGGTGTCGCCAGCAGCACCGGCAGCAAGGCGTCGAAGCAGACCGTACCGACCGTGAGCAAGACCGGCGGCAAGGCCGTCAAGACGACGACGCCCGTCGCGCAGAAGGCCGCCGGGGAGGCCGCCGGGTCCGCCGGCACCGTTCTGGGGGACACGACGAAGACCGCGACCAAGGGCGGGCTGCCGACGGGGCAGCTCCCGGCGCAGAGCCCGCTGGGCTGACGTCCGGTCCGACCGCCGCGAAGGGGCCCGGGGTGTTCCCCGGGCCCCTTCGGGCTTTGCGCTGCCGCGGCCGGTCGCGTGGCGACCGGAGTGCTACGCCTTGGTCAGGCGCTCCACCGCCGCCGCCACGCGTTCGTCCGTCGCCGTGAAGGCCACGCGGACGTGGTGGTCGCCCGCCGAGCCGTAGAAGTCGCCGGGGGCCACCAGGATGCCGAGGTCGGCCAGGTGGGCCACGGTGGTCCAGCAGGATTCGTCCCGGGTGGCCCAGAGGTAGAGGCTGGCCTCGCTGTGCTCGATGCGGAAGCCGTGCGCCCGCAGGGCACCGCGCAGGGCCTCCCGGCGGGCCGCGTAGCGGGCGCGCTGGTCGTGGACGTGGGTGTCGTCCCCGAGGGCGGCGACCACGGCTGCCTGCGTCGGGGCCGAGGTCATCATGCCGCCGTGCTTGCGGATCTGCAGGAGCGGGCCGAGGACGGCCGGGTCACCGGCGAGGAAGGCCGCGCGGTAGCCCGCCAGGTTGGAGCGCTTGGACAGGGAGTGGACGGCGACGATGCCCTCGTACGAGCCGCCGTTGACGTCCGGGTGGAGGACCGAGACCGGGTCGGCGTCCCAGCCCAGCTCCAGGTAGCACTCGTCGGAGAAGAGCAGGACGCCGTGCTCGCGGGCCCAGGCGACGGTCCGGGTCAGCTCGTCCTTGGAGAGGACCCTGCCGGTGGGGTTGGACGGCGAGTTCAGCCAGAGGAGCTTGAGACCGGCCGGGTCCAGCGCCGTCGGGTCGTCGTAGACCTCGTGGTCGGCGCGGGCGAGACGGGCGCCCACCTCGTACGTCGGGTAGGCCAGGCGCGGGTACGCGACCCGGTCGCCGGGGCCGAGGCCCAGCTGGGTGGGGAGCCAGGCGACGAGTTCCTTGGAGCCCACGATCGGCAGGACGTGGTGGTGGGTGACGCCGCGGGCGCCGAGACGGCGCTCCAGCCAGCCCGTGATCGCGTCGCGCGACTCGACGGTGCCCCAGACGGTCGGATAGCCCGGCGAGTCCGCCGCGGCGACCAGCGCCTTCTGGATCAGCTCGGGCACCGGGTCGACCGGCGTCCCGACGGAGAGGTCGACGATGCCACCGGGGTGAGCGGCGGCCGTCGCCTTGTAGGGCTCCAGCCTGTCCCAGGGAAAAGTGGGGAGACGGTCGCTGACTGCGGACACGGGATCGGGCTCGCTTTCTCGTACGGCGAACGCCCCGGTCCCGTACGGCGATCATGGTGATCGGGCCGTACGGGACCGAGGCGGCGCGGCTGCGGGGCCGCCGAGGCGTCACCCCGGCGGGGTCCGCGGTGTCGCTCTCAGGCCTGCGGCGGGAGTGCGGCGACGAAGGGGTGGTCGCGCTCGATCAGGCCGAGCTTGCTGGCGCCACCGGGCGAGCCGAGCTCGTCGAAGAACTCGACGTTCGCCTTGTAGTAGTCCTTCCACTCCTCCGGGGTGTCGTCCTCGTAGAAGATCGCCTCGACCGGGCACACCGGCTCGCAGGCACCGCAGTCGACGCATTCATCCGGGTGGATGTAGAGGGACCGCTGGCCCTCGTAGATGCAGTCGACCGGGCACTCCTCGATGCACGCCTTGTCCTTGACGTCGACACAAGGCTGCGCGATGACGTAGGTCACGCTGTCGTTCCTCCTCGATAGGGCGCTGGCGGGCCTCCTCAGGCTCCGCCGCCTGGCGCGCGGGAGCGCGGCGTCGTCGATGCCCGCACCTAGTATCTCCGTTCCTGGGCATGATCCGAACAGGAGGGGTGGACGGACCTGTGGAATTCTCTGCCGGTGGACGTCTCGCGATCCGTGTCTCCGCCGCTGACGTGGGCAAACGCGTATCCGTACGGCGCGTCGTCGACGGCGGCCCGGAGGGCGGGAAATTCACCGACACGGTTGGTGTTCTCACATCATGGGACGACGGCGCGCTGCTGATCACCCGGCGGGACGGGGAGCGGGTGCGGATCGAGGAGTCCTCGCTGGTGGCCGGGAAGGTGGTCCCCGCCGCGCCCGCCCGCCGGCGCGGACCCGCCGCCTCCTTCACGGAACTGGCGCGGGTCGCGGCGCGGGCCTGGCAGCCCGTCGAGCGGGAGCCGCTCGGTGAGTGGGAGCTGCGGGCCGCAGTCCAGGAGGTGCCGCGCGCAGCGCGTCCGGGAGGGGCGGTGGTCGGGCGACGGGCGGGCTTCACCCGGCGCGCCAACTCGGTCCTGCCCCTCGGCGACCCCGGGATGCCCCTGGACGAGGCGCTGACGGCCGTACGCCGCTGGTACGCCGCCCGGGGGCTGCCCGCGTTCCTCCAGCTGGCCACGGGCGCCGAGGGCACCCACGAGCTGCTCTGCGCCGAGGTGGCGGAGCGCGGCTGGGTCGACGTCGTCACCGCCGAGGTGTGGACCGGGGCGCTCGCGCCGGTCGCGGACGCGGAGGCGGGCGGGGTGGAGCTGTCCCGGAACGCGGACGAGGCCTGGCTCGGCCGCTACCAGCGCAAGGGCCTCGGCGAGGTCGCGCTGAAGGTGCTCGGGAGCGGGCCCTCGGTGTGGTTCGCGACCGTGCCCGGCGCGGAGGGCGCGGGGCCGGCGGCCATCGGGCGGTGCGTCGTGGACGGGCGGTGGGCCGGGTTCTCCGCCGTCGAGGTCGATCCCGCCCAGCGGCGGCGGGGCCTCGCGACGGCCGTGATGGCGGCGCTGGCCCGGCGGGCCCTGGACGAGGGCGCCTCGGCGGGCTGGCTCCAGGTGGAGACGGACAACGCGGGGGCGCGGGCGCTGTACGCCGGGATGGGGTTCGTGGCGCATCACGCGTACCACCACTACCGGGAGCCGGACCCGGAGGACACCGGACCCGGCGGCGATCCGGGTGCCCGTACCGGCACCGGCACCGGCACCAGCACGAGCACCGGCACCGAATCCGCCACGGGCTCGGGCTCCGCGCCGGACGGGTCGCCGTGAGCGGCCACCGGCCGGCCGCGCCGCGGCCTCCGGAGCCGGAGCGGGCCGACGAGGTGCGGCGACGGTTCGCCGAGGAGGCCCGGGCCGAGCGGCCCGACCTGGCGCTGCTCTGCCTGCTGGTGGGGGCGGCGGGCGACGGGGCGCTCGACGAGGCGGGCCTCGACGCCGCCGGGATCGAACTCGACCGGCTGGCCGGGCTGATGCCCTACCGGCCCGGCGGGCCGCGCGCGTGGGCGGAGGCGACGGCCGCGCTGCTCGGGGAGCGCCAAGGGTTCCGGGGCTCGCCGGGCGACTACCAGCGGCTGGAGTCCTCGCTGCTGCACCAGGTGCTCGAACGGCGGCGCGGGCTGCCGATCCTGCTGTCGGTGGTGTGGATGGAGGTGGCCCGGCGGGCGGGTGCGCCGGTCCACGGGGTCGCGCTGCCGGGGCACTTCGTGGTGGGGTTCGGGCCGCCCGAGGAGCAGGTGCTCGCCGATCCGTTCGACGGGGGGCGGGTGCTGACCGGCAACGACGCGGAGCTGCTGGTCGCGGGGGCGACCGGGGCGCCGCTGGATGCCGCGATGCTGACACCGGCCGATCCGCTGGACGTGGTGGTCCGCGTCCTCAACAACGTGCGCGCGTGGGCGGCGGCCCGGCCCGAGCGGACGGACGTCGCGCTGTGGGCGCTGGAGTTGTCGCTGGCGATGCCCTCGCATCCGGCGCGGCTGCGGTACGAGTGGGCGCGGCTGCTCGTGCAGCGGGGCGAGTACGTGCGGGGCGCCGTCGCGCTGGAGGAGTACGCCGAGGTGGTGGGCGGGGTGGACGAGGGGGCCGCAGAGAAGGTGCGCAGGCAGGCGGGGGCGGCCCGGGCGCTGCTGAACTGAGGGCGCCCCGGTCGTCGTGGGACGGTCGCCACCGGGTTCTCGCGTCGGCCCCGGTGGTCGCCCGCCCCGGCGGTCACAGCCAGCCCTTCTCCCGCGCCGTCCGGACCGCCTCCGTCCTGTTGCGCACCGCCAGCTTCTGGATCGCCGTCGACAGGTAGTTGCGGACCGTGCCCGGGGAGAGGTGCAGGGCCTCGGCCAGCTCCGCGTTGGTGGAGCCGTCGGCCGCCGCGCGCAGGACCTCGCGCTCCCGGTCCGTCAGCGGGTTCGCTCCCCCGGCCAGGGCCGCCGCCGCGAGCGTCGGGTCGATCACCCGCTCGCCCGCCAGCACCCTGCGTACGGCGTCGGCGAGCTGGGCGGCGGGGGCGTCCTTGACCAGGAAGGCGTCGGCGCCGGCCTCCATGGCGCTGCGCAGGTACCCGGGGCGGCCGAAGGTGGTGAGGACGACGAGTTTCACCACCGGGAGGGCGCGGTGCAGCTCGGCGGCCGCCTCGATGCCCGTCGCGCCCGGCATCTCGATGTCGAGCAGGGCCACGTCGACGGCGTGGGCGCGGGCGGCGGCCAGGACCTCGTCGCCGCGGGCCACCTGGACCACGACCTCGATGTCGTCCTCCAGGCCGAGCAGGGCCGCCAGGGCCTCGCGGACCATGGACTGGTCCTCGGCGAGCAGGACCTTGATCGTGCGCGTCATGCGCCGGATCCTACGTCCGGGCCCGGGAGCGTGGCGGGGGCCCTGGCGACCAGCCGGAAGCCGTGCCGGGAGCGACCCGCCTCCAGGGTCCCGCCCACCTTCTCCAGCCGCTCGGCGAGGCCCGCCAGACCGCTGCCGGGGGTGTCCGCCGGGCCCGCCGGAGCGCCCGTCCCGTCGTCGTCCACGGTCAGTTCGAGGATCGGGCCGTCGAGGGTCTGGCGGCGGACGAGGTCCACCGTGCAGCGGCGGGCGCCGCTGTGCCGTACGACGTTGGTGACGGCCTCGCGCAGGGCCCAGGCGAGGGCGGACTCGCTGTCCTCGGAGGCGTCGGTGAGGGGGGATCCGGGGTCGGCGGGCAGGTCGGCGGCGATACCGGCCGCCGTCAACGCGTCCCGGGCACCCGCGAGTTCCGCGCCGAGGCGGGGGCGCCGGTAGCCGGTGACGGCCTCGCGGACGTCGACCAGGGCCTGACGGCTGACCTGTTCGATGTCGGCGACCTGCTGGGCGGCCTTCTCGGGGTGGCCGGGGAGCATCCGGCCCGCCAGCTCGCTCTTGAGCGTGATCAGCGAGAGGGAGTGGCCGAGCAGGTCGTGCAGGTCGCGGGCGAGGCGCAGCCGCTCCTCGTTCGCGGCCAGCTGGGCAACGGTGGCCCTCGCCTCGCGCAGTTCCTGTGTGGTGCGGATCAGTTCGCGGACCCCGGTCATCGAGAAGCCGCCGAGGAGGGCCGGCAGGAGCAGGGAGGCGAGATAGGCCTCCCCGCCCGGCACGGCGAAGGCGATGGCCGTGAGCAGGGCCGACACCGCCGGGATCGTGTAGCGGGCGAGCCGCAGCGGGAGGGCGGCGCCGGAGGCGACCGACACGTAGACGAAGAGGACGAGCCACTCGCGGCCGAGGCTGAGGGAGAGCAGCGCGGACTGGGCGGCGAGGACGGTGAGCGCGCCGAGCACCGTCCGGGTGGTGTCGCGGCGGCCGGTGCGGAAGATCAGCAGGAAGTACCAGGCGACGAAGGCCACCAGGCCGATCCAGCCGAGGACGACGACTCCGTCGCTGTGGCCCCCGTGCAGCAGGTCGCTGACGGGGGCGCTCAGATAGGCGAGCCAGATCCCGGTCCAGAGGAACTTGATCGCCCGCTGTCTGAGGTTCTGCGGGCGCTGCCCGATACCGACGCCGCTCACGCCTTCCGCGTGTCCTTCCGGTAGAGCCAGGCCGCGCCGCCCGCGAAGAGGGCGAAGTAGACGACCAGGAGGGCGACGTCCCCGGCGTGCGGGGCCCGGCTCTGTTCGACGGCCTGCCCCAGCGCGGCGTACGCGTGCGTCGGCACCCACTTCGCGATCTCCTGCAGCCACCCGGGGAAGGTCGTCGTCGGCATCCACAGGCCGCCGAGCATCGACAGGCCGAAGTAGACGATCATCGTGATCGGGCGGACCGCGTCGCCGGTCGCGAGGTAGCCGATGGCGACACCGAGCGCGGCGAAGACGAGGCTGCCGGCCCAGATCGCCCCGGTGAGGGCGAGCCACTGCCAGGCGTCCAGGCGTACGCCCTTCACGGTGGCGGCGACCAGGAAGACGATCACGATGGACGGCAGGCTGACCACGGCCGCGCTGGCGGTCTTGGCGAACACGTAGCCGCGCCCCGGCAGCGGGGTGAGCCGCAGCTGCCGTACCCAGCCGCCCTCACGTTCCTTGGCGATGCGTTCGCTGTTGCCCATCAGGACGGCCGTCAGGGCGCCGAAGGAGGCCATGGAGACCATCATGTAGGTCGGCAGGGTCAGACCGGTGTCGCCGAGCTTCTCGGTGCTGCTCGCGTTGCCCGCGATCAGCAGGAACAGCAGCGAGGGGTAGAGCACCGAGAAGAACATGGACTTGCGGTTGCGCAGGGCGCGGGTGAGTTCCAGCTTGATCAGGCTGTTCACTTGGACTTCGCCTCCTCGGCGGCGGTGATCGCGACGAAGGCCTGTTCCAGGCCGAGGCCGGTGACTTCGAGGTTGCGGGGGAAGACGCCGAGGCCGTAGAGGGCGTGGACGGTCGCGTCGGCGTCGGTGGACTGGATGCGGACGGTACGGCCGGATCCCTCGGCGGAGCCGCTGTGGGAGACGGTGATCGTGGTGAGGAAGGGCAGGGCCCGCAGCGCGGACTCGTCGGCCCCGCCGTCCGGGAGGTCGAAGGAGATCCTGCGGGCTCCGGCCTTGGCCTTGATCTCGGCGGCCGTGCCGTCGGCCAGCAGGCGGCCCCGGTGCAGGACGAGCACCCGGTCGGCGATGGCGTCGGCCTCTTCGAGGTAGTGGGTGGCGAACAGGACGGTGCGGCCCTGGTCGGCCTGTTCGCGCATGGTGGCCCAGAAGGCCTGGCGGGCGGTGACGTCCATGCCGGTGGTGGGCTCGTCCAGGACGATGAGGTCGCTGTCGCCCGCTGTGGCCAGGGCGAAGCGGACGCGCTGGGCCTGGCCGCCGGAGAGCTTGTGGACCTTGCGGTCGGCGATCTGGGTGATGCCGGAGCGGGCGAGGACGTCCGAGACCGGGTACGGCCTCGGGTGCAGGTCGCAGGCGAGCCGGACCAGTTCCGCGACCGTCACCTCGTCCATCAGGCCGCCGCTCTGCAGCATGGCTCCCACGCGTCCGGCGACGATCGCCTCGCGCGGGGTCGTGCCGAAGACGTCGATCGTGCCGCTGTCGGCGTTCTTCAGGCCGAGCAGCAGGTCCAGGGTGGTGGACTTGCCGGCGCCGTTCGGGCCCAGCAGGGCCACGGTCTCCCCCGGGTGCAGGGCGAGCGTGAGGCCGTCCACGGCCCGTACGTCGCCGAACGCCTTCGTCACCTTGTCGAATCCCACCACCGTGGTGTCGGTGGCCCTCGTCGTGGTCGTCATGGACACCATCGTCGGCGGGAGAGGGGTGCGTCCGGCAGTGTCGGCGGTCCTGACCCCGGCATGACAGAAGTCATATCGGAGAGGGTGACGGGGACGGCACCGGAGTACGACGAGGGGCACCCGGCGTGGGCCGGGTGCCCCCTGCGTGTCGTGCTTCGAAACCGCCTAGCTCGGGTTCGTCTCGATGGTGGCCGTGCGGTTCGTCGTGCTCTTCAGGGCCTGGCGGAGGGCGCCGTAGACGTCCTCGACGGTGACCGGGGTCTTCTCGCCGTTGGCCCGGGTGATGAGGACGCCGTCGAAGGCGCCGCCGTAGAGCTCCTTGAGCGCCTTCTCGTCGTAGGAGTCGACGAGCTTGCCGTCGACGGCCTTGACGGTGAGGAACTTCCACAGGGAGTTCTGCGGGCTGAGCAGGACGGCGTGCGCGGGGTCCGTCTGGACGGTGACCGTCGCGGACATGGCCGGCTGCGCGAACTCCTTCATGAACCGGTCGACCTCGGCCTTGCCGACGGACGGCTCCTGCTCCGTGGTCGGGAGCCGCACGGGCGTGCTGCCGCCGGTCTCGACCTGGGCGCGGTACGCCTCCTCGACTGCGGTGGTGGACTCGCCGACGGCGATGCCCTTGCCCGCCTTGCCGTAGACGGGGACGGCCTTGCCGGCCTGGTACTTGACGGTGCCGTCGCTCGCCGAGCCGGCGCCGCCCGCCGCGCGCTCCAGGGCGGCCCGCAGCTTCTCCTCGTCGACCGGCATGACCGGGGAGACGACCCGCTCCTGGCCGAAGAGCGAGCCGATCACCGAGACGGGGTTGTAGTCGCTGACGGCGGCGGCGCTGACCGTGGCCTGCTTGTCGAACTGGAGTCCGGCCTGGTCGGGTGTGAGGGAGACCGTGTCGCCGTCGACCGAGAGCTGCAGCGGCTGGGTGGTGCGCTTGCCGAAGGCCGCGTCGAGCTTGTTGACGGCCTCGTCGCGGGTGCCGCCGCCGATGTCGACGCCGAGGACGGTGGTGCCCTTGGGCACGTCGGAGTGGTTCATCAGCAGACCGGCGCCGTAGACACCGCCGCCGAGGACGACCACACCGCCGATGAGCAGCCCGAGCTTGCTGCGGCCCTTCTTCTTGGCCGGCTTGGCGGACTTGGTGTTCTTCGCCGGGGCGGCCTTCTGCTGCGGGCCGGGGTCGGGCAGCTTGGGCGGGGTGTGCCGCACCGCGCCGTCGGGGCCGCCCGCGCCGAACGGCGTGCCCTGGGTGCCGGGGGGCACGACCGGGATGCCGCTGGTCAGGGTGTGCCCGGAGGGGTTGTCGACCACGGGTCCGGCCCCGCCGTAGCCCGGCTCGGGGGTCTGGCGCTGGGGGGTGAGGACCGCGGTGTCGTCGCTGATGCCGCCGCCGGGGCGGGCGTAGGCACCGGCGGCTCCGGGCGAGGAGAAGTCGGCGTCGGGGCCGCCGAAGGGGTTGCCCTGGTAGCCGGGGCCACCGGGGCCGCCCTGGACCGGCGGCGGGCCGAGCGGGCTGTCGCCGGTGACGGGGCCGCCCGTGGGGCCCGCCGGGCCGGAGCGCCCGCCGTTGTCGGAGAAGTACGGCAGGTCGTCGCGCTCGGGCTTGGTGCCAGCCAGCGCGGCCGAGACGTCGAAGGACCCGGTGCCGCCGCCGTGGCCGGGAGCGACGGGCTGGCCGCCGGTGGCCCCGGGCAGGCCGGCGCCGTTGGTCCCGCCGGGCCGGGGGCCGGCGGTCGCGCCGGGGCGCGGGCCCGCGGGGCCGCCGGACTGGGGACCGGTGCCGCCCGTGCCGCCCGTGCCTCCGGGGCGGGGGCCCGTGGCGGGGACTCCCGGCGCGGGGGCGCCCTGGCCGCCGAGGGTCCCGACGGAGAACCCGGCGCCGTTGGTGCCGCCGGTGCTCGTGCCCTTGGCCGGGGTGGCGCCCTTGCGGGGCGCGAACCAGTCGCTGGTGGGCTTGTCGTCGCCCGGCGCGGCCGGTTCCGGCGCTGGCGCCGGGGTGTCCGTGAACACGGGCATGGCGGTGGTGCCGGTGGTCTCCGACTCGGACCCGGTGTCGTCCGCGGCGCCCTCGCCGTCGGCGACCGGCTTGCGGACGACGACCGGCGGGATCGGGCGCGAGCCGGGGATGTTGATCCGGACCCGTGTGGTCAGCGTGGTCTCGGTCCTCGGTCCGTCCGCGCGCTCGGCCGCGGCCGAGCGGGCCGCCTCGGCACCGGCCTCGGTGGCCATGGGCGTGCCGTACGGCGGTGTCCCCGACGGGTACGCGGTGCTGCCGCGCCCATTGGCCCCGGAGGACGAAGTGTCAGTTTCACGACTCAAGGCAGGTTCTCCCGGTTTGCTCCGCCGCCCGTCACGACCTCAACTCAGCGGGCAGCTCGGCGGCGCGCACCACCATACTGGCCACTTCCGGCGCGTATCCCACGACCGCGTGGGAAACCCACACCGGACCCGCACCCCCGTACCGCGGCGAAGCGGTGGTCACTTCCCAAGTCGGGCGTCGGGCCCGGTCGGTTGCCGCCCCCACCCAAGGGTGGCGCACATCACAGCAACAGCCATGCCACCGAGCAGGAAGAGGTAGGAGCCGACTCCCACGCCGAACAGGAAGTCCCCCTCCGGCCGGGTGGACGTCAGCAGGACGACGGAGATCATCCAGCCGGCGGCCGGCGCAACGGCCCCCGCCCGGCTCCCCGTCGCCCGCGAGCCGCCCAGGAAGAGCCCGGCCGCACCCAGCAGCGCGAGCAGCAATCCGCCGGGGAACCAGGCCGCTTGGAGCAGCCCGCCGGCCACCCCGACCACCGCCCCCAGCACGAAGAGCCCCAGGTGAGCAGCGGCGCGCGCCGGCGCGGGGAACGTCAACGGCTGGGCGAGCGCGCCGCCTTCCCGGCCGGTCGGCATGTCCGTCCGCTTCATCGCCGGACCGCCCCTCGATGGCCGTGCGCGCACACGACGTGTCTGTCATACCCATGCGTACGCATCACAGGGCCGTTCCGTTCTGCCGTTCCTCGAAAGAAATACCGGGAATCCCCTCGAACAAGTCGCTCTCCCGGCTCCCCCCTTCACGTCTGCCGCGCACCAACTCGTAGTACTCGGTGCTCAGCAGGGGCTGGGCCAGCGCGTTGGAGAGCGCGAAGTAGGGTTCGGCGACCTCGATCTGGGTGGCGTGCGCGCGCATCGCGGCGGCCTTCGCCGCCGCGAAGCCGGTGCCGTCGATCTCGGTGGTGACGAGGTGGTCGTCCACCACTCCCGGCACATCGGTGACGCTCGCGGCCTGCCGGAACGGCACCCGTCCGGGCTCGGCGAGATCGCGGCGGAGGCGTTCGAAGCCCTCCAGGACCACTCCGCGCGGCACCCGGTTCCAGTACACCTTGGCGATGTCCCAGGGCTCGCCGAGGTCCGGGCGGAAGGCCGGGTCGGCGGCCAGGCCGGCGGCGCGCATGGCGACGCGGTGGGCCTGGATGTGGTCGGGGTGGCCGTACCCGCCGTCGGGGTCGTAGGTGACGAGGACCTGGGGGCGGACCTCGCGGACCACGCGGACCAGGTGGGCGGCGGCCTCGTCGACGTCGGCGGACCAGAAGGCGCCGGGGCGCTCGTTCTGTTCGACGCCCATCATCCCGGAGTCGCGGTAGCGGCCCGCGCCGCCGAGGAAGCGGTGGTCGGTGACGCCGAGTTCCTTCATGGCCCCGGCCAGTTCGTCCACCCGGTACGGGCCCAGCGTGTCGTCACGGTCGGGCGCGAGGTGCGCGAGAGAGGGCGGGATGACCTCGCCCTCCTCGCCGAGGGTGCAGGTCACCAGCGTCACCCGGGCTCCCTCGGCCGCGTACTTGGCCATGGTCGCGCCGTTGTTGATCGACTCGTCGTCCGGGTGCGCGTGCACCAGGAGCAGTCGGTGACCGACGCGGGAGAGGGGTTCCCCCGGCCGGGGGCCGGAGGAGGGCAGATCCGTCATGGGGCAAGCCTACGAGGCGCCCGGAGCCGGCCCGTGCCGGGCGCGGTCGTCCGCGGGAACGGTCGGCCGCGGGGTTCCGGGGGCCCAGGGACGGGCCCGGGCGGAGCCCGGCGGCCGGAGGCTCAGAACTTGATACTTCCGATCATGCCCGCGATGTTGGTCGTCAGCTCGCTGATCGTCGGCGCGATGGTCGAGGACGCGAGGTAGAAGCCGAGCAGGATGCAGATGATCGCGTGTGGTGCCTTCAGCCCTGACTTCTTGATCAGGATGAAGACGATGATCGCCAGCAGCACCACCGCCGAAATCGAGAGTGCCACGGCGGCTCACCTCCAAAAGTTCCCTGGGACCTGGGGACCGAAGCAGTTGTCACGGGCTGACGGCGGAGCCGTCGTCAACCGATGACGTGGGTGACGCAGTTGTGAATCCGTACAGCGGCCAGCAGGTTCATACCCACCCAGCGGTAGTGATCATAACTATCCATACGCGCGCATCGATCGGCGCACGGCCGCACAAGGGGGCGCATGGCCAATATGGTCGGAGCATGACGACCCAGCCCGAGTCCTTTCCCCGCCGACACGCCCGGACACAACGTTTCACCCTCGGCGCGCCGCGGGCCTTCTCCGTCGCGCCGGACGGTTCCCGTGTCGCGTTCCTGCGCTCTTCGTCCGGTACCGAGCGGGCCGGCAAGCTGTGGGTTCTGGACCTCCCGGACGGCGGCGAACGCGTGGCGGCCGACCCGGGTCTGCTGCTCGCCGGCTCCACGGAGGAGTTGTCGGCCGAGGAGCGCGCCCGCCGTGAGCGGCTGCGCGAGGGCGGCGCCGGGATCGTCGGCTACGCGACCGACGCGGCCGTGGAGTTGGCCTCCTTCGCCTTGTCGGGGCGGCTCTTCGTGGCCGAGCTACGGGCCGGCACGGCTCGTGAACTGGCCGTTCCCGGCCCGGTGATCGATCCCCGCCCCTCCCCCGACGGCCGGTACGTCGCGTATGCCGCCGGGGGCACGCTGCGGGTCGTCGGCGTGGAGGGCGGGGACGACGTGGCGCTCACCGAGGAGGAGTCGGAGAACGTCACCCACGGCCTGGCGGAGTTCATCGCGGCCGAGGAGATGGGCCGGTCGCGCGGCTTCTGGTGGTCGCCGGAGTCGGACCGCCTGCTGGTGGCCCGCGTGGACGACACGCCGGTGCGCCGCTGGTGGATCTCGGACCCCGCGCAGCCGGAACGGGACCCGCAGCGGGTGGCGTATCCGGCCGCCGGGACCGCCAACGCGGACGTACGCCTCTTCGTGATCGACCTCTCCGGTACCCGCACGGAGGTCGTCTGGGACCGGGCGCGCTACCCGTATCTGGCGCATGTGCACTGGTCAGCGGCGGGTGCCCCGCTGATCCTGGTACAGGCGCGGGACCAGCGCAGCCAGTTGTTCCTGGCCGTCGACCCGGACACGGGGGCGACCCGGATGGTGCATGCCGACGAAGATCCACATTGGCTTGATCTTTTCCCCGGGGTGCCCTCGTGGAGTCCGTCGGGTCAGCTCGTGCGTGTCGCGGACGAGGGCGGCGCGCGGGTGCTGGCGGTCGGTGAACGGCCCCTGACGGGACCGCAGCTGCACGTCCGCGCGGTGCTGGACGTGGCCGACGCCGATGTCCTGGTCTCGGCGTCGGCGGGCGCGTCGGCGGCCGATCCGGAGACCGGGGAGATCCACGTCTACCGCGTGAACGAACTGGGCACGGAGCGCGTCTCGCAGGAGCCCGGCGTGCACTCCGCCGTGCGGGCCGGGGGTGTGACCGTGCTGGTCTCGGCCGTTCCGGAGCGGGCGGGCACCCGTGTCCAGGTGCTGCGGGACGGGAAGCCCGTGGCGACCGTGGCGTCCTATGCCGAAGACCCCGGTATGTCCCCGCGCGTGCGCTTCACACAGGGGGGCGCACGCCGCGTACCGTGCGCCCTGCTTATGCCGAAGGACTACGACGGGGTCACCCCCCTGCCGGTGCTCATGGACCCCTACGGCGGTCCGCACGGCCCCCGGGTACTCGCCGCCCACAACGCGCACCTCACCTCGCAGTGGTTCGCCGACCAGGGGTTCGCGGTGGTGGTCGCCGACGGGCGCGGCACCCCCGGCCGCTCCCCCGCCTGGGAGAAGGCGATCGACGGCGACTTCACGCTCTCCCTCGACGACCAGGTGGACGCGCTGCACGGCCTGGCGGCCTCGCATCCGCTGGACCTGTCCCGGGTGGCGATCCGCGGCTGGTCCTACGGCGGCTGGCTGGCGGCCCTCGCGGTACTGCGCCGCCCGGACGTGTTCCACGCGGGCATCGCGGGCGCGCCGGTCACCGACTGGCGGCTGTACGACACGCACTACACCGAGCGGTACCTGGGCGATCCGACGACGGACCCGGCCGCGTACGCGAAGAGTTCGCTGATCACGGACGAGGGACTGTCCGCGCCCGCCGAGCCGCACCGCCCGCTGATGATCGTGCACGGCACCGCCGACGACAACGTGGTCTTCGCCCACGCCCTGCGCCTGTCCTCCGCGCTCCTCGCGGCCGGCCGGCCCCACGAGGTCCTGCCGCTCTCCGGGGTCACCCACATCACCCCCCAGGAGCAGGTGGCGGAGAACCTGCTCCTGCTCCAGGTGGACTTCCTGAGGCGTTCCCTCGGAATGGCCTAGGCATCACGGCCCGGTACGGCGGCCGGGCACGGCAACGGGCCGGGGCTACATGGCGAGCCCCGGCCCGTTTACGGCACCCGCACGGCCGTACGCGTAGTAGATTCCCGCGTCCGTATATCGGAACGGGGTCGGTCAAGTTGCCTGCGTGTTAACGCGGTTGGTGTAGATTTGTAGGCTTATTCCGCCCCATTCGCATGATCGTCCGCAGGATTCTCCGTCGGTTCCTCCGCCGGTTCCTCCGGCGGTTCCTCCGTCGGGACCACCTGCTTCTCCTCCGCGAAGTGGCAGGCCGAGTCGTGGGCCGCCGGTCCGCTGGTGAGCCGGAACTCGGCCGGGACCGCGAGCAGCGGCACCTCCAGCGCACACCGCTCCTGCGCCTTCCAGCAGCGGGTGCGGAAACGGCACCCGGACGGGATGTTCGTCGGCGAGGGCACGTCCCCGAAGAGGATGATCCGCTCCCGGTGCTCACGGGCCTCGGGGTCCGGGACGGGCACGGCGGACAGCAGCGCCTGTGTGTAGGGGTGCGTCGGATGGTCGTAGATCTCGGCGTCGCGGCCGATCTCGACGATCCGCCCGAGATACATCACGCCGACCCGGTCGGAGATGTGCCGCACGATCGACAGGTCGTGCGCGATGAAGACGTAACTCAGTCCGAACTCGCCCTGGAGCCGGTCCAGCAGGTTGATGACCTGGGCCTGGACGGAGACGTCGAGGGCGGAGACGGGTTCGTCGGCGACGATGACCTCGGGGCGCAGTGCCAGCCCGCGGGCGATGCCGATGCGCTGGCGCTGGCCGCCGGAGAACTGGTGCGGGTAGCGGTTGATGTACTCGGGGTTGAGACCGACCACGTCGAGCAGTTCCTGCACCCGGCGCCGGCGGTCGCCCTTGGGCGCGACCTCGGGGTGGATGTCGTACGGCTCCCCGATGATGTCGCCCACGGTCATCCGGGGGTTGAGGGAGGTGTACGGGTCCTGGAACACCATCTGGATGTTGCGGCGGACGGTCTTGAGGGCCTTGCCGGACAGCTTGGTGACGTCCTCGCCCTTGTAGCGGATCGAGCCGGCGGTGGGCCGTTCCAGGTGGACCAGCATCTTGGCGACCGTGGACTTGCCGCAGCCGGACTCGCCGACGATGCCGAGGGTCTCGCCCCGGCCGAGGGCGAAGTCGACGCCGTCGACGGCCTTCACGGCGCCGACCTGCTTCTTGAAGAGGATGCCCTCGGTGAGCGGGTAGTGCTTGACCAGGCCGCTGACCTCCAGGATCGGTTCGGCCTCAGCCGTGGTGGTGGTCATCGAGGCACTCCCTCCAGAAGTGGCAGGCGCTCGTCCGGATGCCGTCCGCCGGCTCGACGTCGTACAGCGGGGGCACGTCGGTGCGGCACACGTCGCGGGCCATCGGGCAGCGGGGGTTGAAGGCGCAGCCGGGCGGGATGTTCATCAGGTTGGGCGGCAGACCCTTGATCGCGTACAGCTCCTGGCCCTTCTGGTCCAGGCGCGGGATGGAGTCGAGCAGGCCCCGGGTGTACGGGTGGGCCGGGGCCTTGTAGATGTCGTGGACCGGGGCGGACTCCACGATGCGGCCCGCGTACATCACGGCGATGCGGTCGGCGACGTCGGCGACGACTCCGAGGTCGTGGGTGATGAGGACGAGACCCATGCGCAGTTCGCGCTGCAGTTCGGCGAGGAGGTCCATGACCTGGGCCTGGACGGTGACGTCCAGTGCGGTGGTGGGTTCGTCGGCGATGATCAGCGCGGGTTCGAGGGCCAGCGCCATGGCGATCATGATGCGCTGGCGCATGCCGCCCGAGAACTGGTGCGGGTAGTCCCGTACCCGTTCCTTTGCGGCCGGGATGCGGACCCGGTCCATCAGCTCCACGGCCCGGGCGCGGGCGTCCTTCTTCGACATGCCCCGGTGGACGACGAACATCTCGCCGAGCTGGTCGCCGACGGAGAGGACGGGGTTGAGGGAGGACAGCGCGTCCTGGAAGATCATCGCCATCTCGGCGCCCCGGATCTTGCGGCGCTCGTCCTCCTTGAGCTTCAGCAGGTCCTGGCCCTTGAAGAGGATCTCGCCGCCGGTGATCCGGCCCGGCGGCATGTCGAGGATGCCCATGATCGCCTGTGCGGTGACCGACTTCCCCGAGCCGGACTCCCCGAGCACGGCCAGCGTCTGCCCCTCGTCCACCCCGTAGTCGACCCCGTTGACCGCCTTGGCGACCCCGTCCCGCGTCCGGAACTCCACGTGCAGATCACGCACTTCGAGCAGCATGACGGCGGTTCACCTCAGCTTCGGGTCGAGGGCGTCGCGGACCGCGTCGCCGAGCATGATGAACGCCAGGACGGTGATCGCCAGCGCTCCCGAGGGCCACAGCAGTGCGTGCGGGGCGTTGCGGATGTACGGGGAGGCGGCGGAGATGTCGATGCCCCAGGAGACGCTCGGCGGTTTCAGGCCGACGCCCAGGTAGGAGAGCGTCGCCTCCAGGGCGATGTAGGTGCCCAGCGCGATGGTGGCCACGACGATGACCGGGGCGACCGCGTTCGGGGTGATGTGCCGCAGCAGCATGCGGGAGTTGGAGGCGCCCAGGGCGCGGGCGGCCTGGACGTAGTCGTTCTGTTTGGCCGTGATGACCGAGCCGCGGGCGATGCGGGAGATCTGCGGCCAGCCCAGCAGCACCATGAAGCCGATCACCGGCCAGATGGAGTTGCTGGTGACCACGGAGAGCAGCACCAGACCGCCGAGCACCACCGGGATCGCGAAGAAGACGTCGGTGATCCGGGACAGGAACGAGTCCGAGTGGCCGCCGAAGAACCCGGCGAGCCCGCCGAGCACCGACCCGAGCAGCGCGACGCCGAGCGTCGCGCAGACACCGACGGAGATGGAGATCCGCGCCCCGTAGACGGTCCGGGTGTACACGTCACAGCCCTGACCGTCGTACCCGAACGGATGTCCGGGCTGCGCGCCCTCCTGGGCCTTGGAGAGGTCGCACTTGAGCGGGTTGCCGGAGGCGATCAGCGAGGGCCACAGGGAGATGACGACCAGGAAGAGGATCACCAGGGCCGAGATGATGAAGACCGGGTTGCGGCGCAGGTCGCGCCAGGCGTCGGACCACAGGCTGCGGGCCTTGCCGTCCGGGCCGCCGCCGGCCGGACCGTCGCCCAGTCGTTTCTCCAGGGTCTCCCCCTCGGTGGTGGCGAGGTCCATGGTGCCGTCCTGCCCGGTCGCGGCGATCGCCCCGCCCTCGGGGGCGCGCTGGCCGCCCGACACGTGGGGCTCCTCGGGCAGCGGTTCAGGCATAGCGGATCCTCGGGTCGAGTACGGCGTAGAGGAGGTCGACGAGCAGGTTGGCGAGCAGGAACACCAGGACGAGGACGGTCACGAAGCCGACGACGGTCTGGGTGTTCTGGCGGAGGATGCCCTGGTAGAGCTGGTAGCCGACGCCGTGGATGTTGAAGATCCGCTCGGTGACGATCGCGCCGCCCATGAGGGCCCCGATGTCCGTGCCGATGAAGGTGACCACGGGGATCAGGGAGTTGCGCAGCAGGTGCTTGCGGATCACCCGGTGCCGGGGCAGTCCCTTGGCGACGGCGGTGCGGACGTAGTCGGCGCGGGCGTTCTCCGCAATGGACGTCCGGGTCAGCCGGGTGACGTACGCCAGGGAGACCGAGGCGAGGACCAGCCCGGGAACGATCAGCTCGTCGAAGGGCGCTTCGGAGGAGACCGAGGGACTGATCCAGCCCCACTCCACCCCGAGCAGCAGCTGCAGCAGCAGACCGGTGACGAAGGTGGGGACGGAGATGACGACCAGGGTGACCACCAGCGCCCCGGTGTCGACGGGACGCCCGCGCCGCAGGCCCGTGACGACGCCGAGGGAGACGCCGACGACGATCTCGAAGAGGATCGCGACGATCGTCAGCCGGATGGTGACCGGGAAGGCGGAGGCCATCAGCTCGGTGACCTCCTGCCCGTTGAACGCGGTGCCGAAGTCGCCGGTGAAGACGTTCCCCATGTAGGTCAGGTACTGCTGCCAGACGGGCTTGTCGAGGCCGAACTCGCGGCGCAGCTGGGCGGCCGTCGCCGGATCGCACTCCCGGTCGCCGCAGAGGCCCGCGATGGGGTCGCCCATCACGTTCACCATGAGGAAGATCAGGAGGGTGGCGCCCACGAAGACCGGGATCATCTGGAGCAGGCGCCGGACGACGTACCGTCCCACGGAGGATCAGCCGACCTTGATCTGGTCGTAGACCGGCACGCTGAACGGGTTCAGGGAGACGTTGGACAGGCGCGCCGAGTAGCCCGCGCTGCCGTTCTGGTACCAGAGCGGGATGGCGGCCATGTTGTCCCGGACGACCTCCTCGGCCTTCTGGAACGTCTCCACGGCCTTCGCCGTGTCGGATTCGGCGTTGGCCTGGTCGACGAGCTTGTCGAAGTCGGCGTTGGACCACTTGCCGTCGTTGGAGGAGGCGTTGGTGTAGTACAGCGGCTGCAGGAAGTTCTGGATGAGCGGGTAGTCCATCTGCCAGCCCGCCCGGAACGGGCCGCTCATCTTCCGCTGGGTGATCTGGTTGCGGTAGTCGGCGAAGGTGCCGACCGGGTTGCCCACGCACGCCTTGTCGTTGTCGAGGGCGTTGTTGATGGAGTTGCAGACGGCGTCGACCCACTGCTTGTGGGAGCCGGTGTCCGCGTTGTACGTGATCTTGACCTGGCCGCCGGGGAGGCCGCCGCCCTCCTTGATCAGCTTCTTGGCCGCGTCCGCGTCGTACTCGCAGGCGTCACCGCACAGCCCCTTCTTGTAGCCGCCCTCCTCGCCGAGGACCGGGGAGGTCCAGTCGGTGGCGGGCGTGCGGGTCTTCTGGAAGATCGTGTCGGTGATCTGGTCGCGGTCGATCGCCTGGGAGAGCCCCTGGCGGACCTTCTCCGAGCCCTCCTTGTTCCAGTCCGCGTCGTAGAACGGGAAGGACAGGGTCTGGATGATGCCGGCCGGGGTGTTGATGTACCGGTCGCCGAGGTCGGCCTTGACGTTCTTCAGCTGGGCGGCGGGGACGTCGTCGACGAGGTCGAGGTTGCCCGCCATCAGGTCGGTGTAGGCGGTGTTGTTGTCGGTGTAGACCTTCAGGTCCACGCCGCCGTTCTGTGCCTTGTCCTCGCCGGGGTAGTCGTCCCACTTCCGCACCGACAGCTGGGAGCCCTTGGTGTACGAGTCGACGGCGTACGGGCCGTTGCCGACGGGCTTGGCGAGCCAGGCGTCGTGGTCGGTGAAGAACGACTGCGGCAGCGGGGCGTAGGCGTTGTACCCGAGGGTGTCGGGGAAGGTCGAGAACTTCTGGGTGAGCTTGACGGTGAAGGTGTTCTCGTCGGTGACCTTGAGCCCGGAGAGCGTGTCGGCGGTCTGCTTGCTGCCGTCGTCGGGGTGCGTCTTGTCGTAGCCCTGGATGTACTCGAAGAAGTACGCGTTCTTCTGGTTGTTCTTCAGGCTCGCGCCGTAGTTCCAGGCGTCCACGAAGGACTTGGCGGTCACCTTCTCGCCGTTGCTGAAGGTCCAGCCGTCCTTGACCGTGATGGTGAAGTTCTGCGAGTCGGTCGTCTCGATCTTCTCGGCGAGCATGTCCTCGGCCTCGCCGGTCTTGGGGTCGTACTGCTTCAGCCCCCGGAAGATCATCGACAACACCTTGCCGCCCTGCACCTCATTGGTGTTGGCCGGCTCCAGCGGGTTCTGCGGGTCGCCCCACGAGGAGCTGAGCACGGCACCGGAGTCGCCGCTTCCGCTGCTGCCGCTGCTGTCGTCCCCGCCCCCGCAGGCGGTCGCGGCGAGAGCCACCGCCGCCGCGCCGGCGATCCATCGAGCGTGCGTGGCTCCGCGCATGGGTGCCTCCTCGTCCTACGTGCGCGATCTTCTTGTTACCGGACAATATCGACGCGTTTCGCGCATATCGCACATTTGGGGGGCCGTATGGGTGCGTGGTCGGGTGCGGGTCCGGTGGGGGCTGGTCGCGCAGTTCCCCGCGCCCCTGAAAACCCAGGCCCCTGCGGGCCTGAAAAGCACGGGCGCAGCCCTTGCTTCTCAGGGGCGCGGGGAACTGCGCGAGAAGCCCCACGCACCCGCACCCGAAAAGGCACCCCACCCTCGCAGTCTGAAAAAACCCCGAAGAGCCGGTAAGAGAACGGTTCACCCCCGTAAGAGCCCGTTCGGCAATCCCCCTCCCCTTGGTCAAAGCCCCCACGAACGCATTGACCCGCCCCCACGGCCGGTTGAAAGGTCACGTCATGGGGACCTCGCCCGCATCCACGACGGCCACGCCCTTCGAGGCGCCGCCCAGCACCCCGCCCCGCACCGCCGGAGGCCACGCCACCAGCTCCCCCGGCCGCATCGCCTGGCGCCGCTTCCGCCGGGACCGCGCCGGCACCGTCTCGGCGTACATCGTGCTGCTGTTCTTCGCCGCCTCGATCGCCGCCCCGCTGATCGCCAGGCTCTACGGCAAGAACCCGTACACGACGTACGGCCAGAACCAGCCCGGCCTGCTGAACCAGTTCGGCTTCCCCGTCGCACCCAACGGCGGGGTCAGCGGCGACTTCTGGTTCGGCGTCGAACCGCAGCTCGGGCGGGACGTCTTCACCCTCCTCCTCTACGGCATCCGCAACTCCCTGCTGATCGCCACGGTGACGACCCTGCTGGTCACCGGCCTCGGCATCGTGGTGGGAGTGACGGCCGGCTATCTCGGCGGCCGCGTCGACAACCTGGTGGGCCGGATCGTGGACATCCTGCTGGCCTTCCCCTCCACCCTCTTCTTCATCGCGATGTGGCCGGTGCTGATCTCGATCCTGGTCTCGCCCGACGAGAACACCCCGACCTGGCTGACGGTCGTGAGCCTGATCTCGGTGATGACCGCGTTCGGCTGGGCCCCGATCGCCCGGCTGCTGCGCGGCGAGGTACTGGCCCTGCGCGAGCGGGAGTTCGTGGAGGCGGCCAAGGTCACCGGTGCCTCGGCGGCCCGGATCGTCTTCCGGGAACTGCTCCCCAACCTGTGGACCCCGGTGCTCATCCAGGCGACCCTCGCCCTGCCCATGTACGTCACCACGGAGGCGGCGCTCGCCTTCCTCGGCGTCGGCCTCAGCGACCCCACCCCCGACTGGGGCGTGATGATCCAGCGCGGGGCGCAGGTCTACCAGAGCGACATCACGTACATGCTCTTCCCCGGCCTCTCGATGGTGATCTTCGTGATCGCCTTCAACCTCCTCGGCGACTCGGTCCGCGACGCGCTCGACCCGAAGACCAGACGCTGAGCCCCCTCCGCAGCACACTCCTTCTCCCTGATTCAGGCAGGACACCCATGTCGATCTCCCGCAGGAACTTCGTCATCGCAAGCTCGGTCGCGACGGCCGGCGGCGCCCTCGTCCTCAGCGCGTGCAGCAGCGGAGGCGGGGGCGGTACGGCGGGCGGCGGCGCGGCCTCCGGCTCCGCCGCCACGTACGCCAAGGTCACCGTGGGCACCGCGGCGGACTCCACCGGCCCCGCACCCGCGGTCCCGGGCGCGCGCAGGGGCGGCACGATCCGCCCGATCGGTCCGGACGACTTCTCCCACCTGGACCCGCAGCGCATCTACTTCGCGTGGAACTCCACGGTCGCGAACCTCTACGTCCGCTGTCTCACCGGCTACAGGATCGCCGCCAACGGCTCGATGAAGCTCGTCGGCGACCTCGCCACCGACACGGGCACCATGACGGACGGCGGAAAGACCTGGACGTTCACCCTCAAGGACGGCCTGAAGTGGGAGGACGGCAGCGCGCTGACCGTCGACGACGTCCGCCACGGCATCGAACGCGGCTTCGCGAGCTTCACCACCGAGGGCGCGACCTACGTCCAGACCTGGCTGACCGGTTCGAACGACTTCCGGTCGGTCTACAAGGGCCCGTACAGCGGAAAGCACCTCTCCTCCGTCGTCACGGACACCGCGAAGAAGACCATCACCTTCCATCTGAAGACGGCCCGGCCCGACCTCAACTGGGCGCTGGCGATGCACTCCTACGGCGCGGTGCCGGTCGCGCACGACAGCAAGGAGAAGTACGACAAGGACCCCGTCTCCTGCGGCCCGTACCGCATCAGGCAGCACTCCGTGGACAAGTCCATGACCCTGGTGCGCAACACCCACTGGGACCCGGCGACGGACCCGATCCGCAACGCCTACCCGGACTCCGTCGTCTTCGAGTTCGGCCCCGAGGCCCTGCCGGCCACCGACCGGCTGATCGCGGACTCGGGGACCGACCAGTACGCGGTCATGGCCTACAGCGGCGTGCCGGCCGAGCGCATCCAGAAGGTGATCAGCGACTCCGCCCTGGAGTCCCGCACCATCGACGGCCTGCTGACCGGCCTGTACTACTACGCCATCAACTGCCGCCGCATCAAGGACGTCCGGGTCCGCCAGGCCCTCAACTACGCCTGGCCGCTGGAGCAGATCCGCTCCATCTACGGCGGCCCGTCTGCCGGCGACTACGCGACCACCATCCTCAGCCCGGACATCGCCGGGCGGGTGAAGTTCGACGCCTACGGAAAGCTGAAGAACCCCCGCGGTGACACGGCGAAGGCGAAGTCCCTGCTGAAGGAGGCCGGCAAGCTCGGCCAGAAGATCGTCTACACCTATCCCCAGGGCGGCAACGACGCCTACGAGAAGACCAAGGTCGTCATCGCGAACGCCCTGAAGGAAGCGGGCTTCGACCCGGTCGTCAAGCCCGTGGAGTCGACGAGCTACTACGACCAGGTCGGCCAGATCGACAACCAGTTCGATGTGATGTGGTACGGCTGGTCGCCGGACTGGCCCGCCGCCTACACCCTCATCCAGCCGCTCTTCGACGGCACCACCATCGCGAACAACGCCCCCAACGTCTCCCAGCTGAACGTGGGCTGGGTCAACGCGGCCATCAAGAAGGACGCGACCATCACCGACACCACGAAGGAGAACGCGGCCTGGGCGACGCTGGACAAGTCGATCATGGCCAAGGAGGCGCCGATCATCCCGGAGACCTATCAGCGGCGCTACTACCTGTACGGGTCCAAGGTGGGCGGCGCCCAGTTCGACCCGCTGTTCTCGGCGTTCCTCCTCCACAAGCTGTACGCCAAGGCCTGAGCCGGACCGGGACCCGAACCGCCATGCTCCGCTTCGTCGCCCGCAGGACACTGAGCGCGCTGCTGATCCTCCTGATCATCAGCGCCATCACCTTCCTCCTCTTCTACGTCGCCCCCCGCGACCCCGCCCGCGCAGCCTGCGGCAAGCTGTGCACCCCGCAGACGCTCGCCCTGGTCCGGCACAACCTCGGTATCGCCGATCCGCTGCCCGTCCAGTACTGGCACTGGCTCACGGGGGTGTTCGCCGGCCGGGACTACGCCGGGCTCGGCCACTGCCCGGCACCCTGCCTGGGCTACTCCTTCACCAACCACGAGCCGGTCCTCGGCCTGATCACCGACCGCTTCCCCACCACGCTCTCGCTCGCGCTCGGCAGCACGGTCGTGTTCGTCGTCTTCGGCGTGGGCACGGGCATGATCGCGGCGGTGGCGCAGGGCCGCCCCCTGGACAAGATCGCGTCCTCGGCGTCCCTGGTGGGCTCCTCGCTCCAGATCTACATCGTCGGCGTCGTGGCCATGTACTACCTCTCCGACCAGTGGGGCCTGCTGCCCCGCCCCTCGGACGCCGTCGGCTTCTCTCAGGACCCGCTGAGCTGGTTCAAGGGCCTGCTCCTCCCCTGGCTGGTCCTGGCGATCATCTTCACCGCCAACTACACGCGGATGACCCGCTCCCAGCTGGTCGAGACCCTCGCCGAGGACTACGTCCGCACGGCCCGCGCCAAGGGCATGTCCCGGTCCACGGTCTTCTTCCGCTACGCCTGGCGCGGCGCCATGGGCCCCATCGTCACCATCCTCGGCCTCGACATCGGCTACCTCCTCGGCGGCGCCATCATCACCGAGGAGACCTTCGGCCTGCACGGCATCGGCGCCCTGTCCATCAAGGCCGTCCGCGACAACGACCTCCCCCTGCTCCTGGGCGTGGTCCTGGTCGCCGCCGCCGCGATCGTGGTGGCGAACATCGTGGTGGACGCGGTGTACGCGCTGATCGATCCGCGGGTGCGGCTGGCGTAGGCAGGAGCGGGCAGGCCGGGCTCGGCGCGCGCCGAGCCCGGCCTGCTCCGTCAGCCCGACTCGCCCCGCTCCACGCAGAACTCATTGCCCTCGGGGTCGGCCATGAGCACCCAGCCGCCGCCGTCGGGGCGGGTGTGGTCGGCGATCACCCGGGCGCCCAGCCCGAGCGCGCGCTCGACCTCCTCGGCGCGGGTGCGGCCGTGGGGCTTCAGGTCGAAGTGGACCCGGTTCTTCGCCGACTTGCCCTCGGGCACCCGGACGAACAGCAACCGCGGCCCCCCGGCCGGGTCCGCGATCAGCGCCTCCGGGTCACCGGGCTTGTCGTCGTCGGCCAAGGGGCGGCCGAGCAGCTCGCTCCAGAAGAGGGCGACGTCGTAGGGGTCGCCGGTGCAGTCGAAGGTGATGCTGTGGATGGCGGGGTACGTGGGGGTCAACGGGGGTCTCCGTCACGGGTCGGTGTACGAGCGGCCCGGCGGGCCGAGATCAAGACCCCAGGGTCCCCCCAAGCACGCGTACCCGCCATCGATTTCGCCCAGGGCCGCCCGCGCGCGACCGGCCCCGCCCGCCCAGGCCCGGCCACCAGCCCCGGCCGCCGTCGGAACCGACGCGAACGGGCCCGTCGTACGAGGTGAAACCCCTCGGCTGAGGGGTGTCACCGTCGTACGACGGGCCCGTGACGGCTCGGTCCTCGGTCGGATCAGTCCTTGGCGGTCTTCGCCCCGGACTCGTCCGGAGCACTGTCCTCCAGCGCCTTGAGCGCCGGGTCCAGGACGACGTCCTCGGCGCGGGCCTCGGTCGTCGGGTCCTCCGGGAAGTGGCAGGCCGTCAGGTGGCCGGCCAGGTTGCCGGAGAGCTGGATCAGCGGCGGCTCCTCCGAGGCGCACTTGTCCTGCGCCTTCCAGCAGCGGGTGCGGAAGCGGCAGCCGGACGGCGGCGAGATCGGCGAGGGCACGTCACCGGCGAGCCGGATCCGCTCCTTGGCCTCGACCTCGTCGTCGATCGCCACCTCGGGCACCGCCGAGAGGAGGGCGTGGGTGTACGGGTGGCGGGGCCGGTTGTAGAGCGAGTCACGGTCGGCGACCTCGACGATCTTGCCGAGGTACATCACCGCGACGCGCTTCGAGAAGTGCCGGACGATCGCGAGGTCGTGGGCGATGAACAGGAACGCGATGCCCAGCTCGTCCTGGACCTTCTGGAGCAGGTTGACGACCTGCGCCTGGATGGACACGTCCAGCGCCGAGACCGGCTCGTCCGCCACGATCAGCTTCGGGTTCAGGGCGAGCGCCCGGGCGACCCCGATGCGCTGGCGCTGACCGCCGGAGAACTCGTGCGGGAAGCGGTTGTAGTGCTCGGGGTTGAGACCGACCAGCTCCAGCAGCTCGCGGACCTTGTTCTCCCGGCCGCCCTCGGGGTTGATCCCGTTGACCTCCATCGGCGACTTGATGATCGTGCCGACGGTCTGCCGCGGGTTGAGCGAGGAGTACGGATCCTGGAAGATCATCTGGATCTCGGACCGCACCGGCGCCAGCTGCTTGCGCGAGGCGTGCGTGATGTCCTGGTCCTTGTAGGTGATCTTCCCGCCGGTGGGCTCCATCAGCTTGGTGATCAGCCGGCCGGTGGTGGACTTGCCGCAGCCCGACTCACCGACGAGGCCGACGCTCTCGCCGACGCCGACGGTCAGGTCGATACCGTCCACCGCCTGGACGGCCCCGACCTTGCGCTTGATCGGGAAGCCGCCGTAGATCGGGAAGTGCTTCGCGAGGCCCTCGACCCGGAGGAGGGTCTCGGCCGCGGTGTCCTTGGAGCCCTGCTGCGCGGGGAGGGTGAGGTTGTCGCTCATGTCTCGGTTCTCCCTAGCGCAGCCGAGGCTGGATCTTGTCGATGAAGATGGTCTGCTTCTGCTCCGCCGTCAGGTGGCAGGCGGAGTCGCGCCCCTGTCCGAGCGCGGGCCGCTCGGTGCTGCACCGGTTGCCGCCTACCTCGGAGGTGAACGCGCAACGCGGGTGGAACGGGCAGCCGGTGGGCGGGTTGAGCAGGCTGGGCGGGGAGCCGGGGATCGGCGTGAGTGCCTGGCTGGTGTCGCCGCCGAGACGGGGCATCGAGCTGAGCAGACCCCAGGTGTAGGGGTGCGTGGGGTTGCGCAGCACCTCGCGGACGCTGCCGCGTTCCACGGCCCGGCCCGAGTACATCACCAGCAGGTCGTCGGCCATGTCGGAGATGACACCGAGGTCGTGCGTGATGAAGATGATCGCGGAGCCGAACTCCTGCTGGAGATCCTTGAGCAGGTCGAGGATCTGCGCCTGGACGGTCACGTCGAGGGCGGTGGTCGGCTCGTCCGCGATCAGCAGGTCGGGGTCGCAGACCAGGGCCATGGCGATCATGGCGCGCTGGCGCATACCGCCGGAGAACTGGTGCGGGTAGTCGTCCACGCGGGTCTGCGGGTGCGGGATGCCGACCTTGGCCAGCATCTCGATCGTCCGCTGCCGGGCCTCCTTCTTGGAGGCGCCGGTGTGCTTCATGAACGGCTCGGCGATCTGCCGGCCCACCGTGTAGTACGGCGAGAGCGCCGTCAGCGGGTCCTGGAAGATCATCGCCACCTTGTTGCCGCGGAGCTGCTCCAGCTCCTTCTCCTTGGCGGTGACGAGCTCCTTGCCGTCGAGGATGATCTCGCCCTCGACGGTGGTGGTCTTGGGGTTGTGCAGACCGAGGACGGTCAGGTTGGTCACGGACTTGCCGGAGCCCGACTCACCCACGATGCCCAGCGTCTTGCCGCGCTCGACGTCGAAGGAGAGCCCGTCGACGGCCTTGACTATGCCGTCCTCGGTGGAGAACCGCACCCGCAGGTCGCGGACCGAGAGGAAGGCCTCCGGCCCGGTCGGGGCCGTCTCACCTTCGGTCTTGGTCAGAGTGGTCACGGTATTTCTCCTAGCTGAGGCGCACGCGCGGGTCGATGTAGGCGTAGGCGATGTCCACGACGATGTTCAGGAGCAGGATGAAGAAGGCTCCGAACAGCATCACGCCCATGGTCAGCGGGATGTCCTTGTCGGTCGAGGACTCGACCGCCAGACGCCCGATGCCGGCCAGGTCGAACGTGAACTCGGTGACCACCGCGCCCGACAGCAGTGCGCTCAGGTCCATGCCGATGATGGTGACGATCGGAATGAGTGAACCACGCCAGGCATAACGGAAGAATACGTAACCCTGCTTCATGCCCTTCGCGCGGGCCGTGCGGACGTGCTCCTCGGACAGCTGCTCGATCATGGTCGAGCGGGCCATACGCGTGTACTGGGCGGTGAAGATCGTGGCCATGACGGCCCACGGGATCAGCATGCCCAGGGCCCAGCCGACCGGGTCCTCCGTGAAGGGGACGTACTTCGGGCTCTCCATCCAGCCGGTGCTGAAGACGAAGATGCCGAGGACGATCGGACCGAGGAAGTAGATCTGGAACGAGCTGAGCACCATCGAGGCGCCGCTGACGATCTTGTCGATGACCGTGCCGCGCTTCCAGGCGGCGAGCAGGCCGGAACCGAGGCCCAGCACCAGGAAGATCACCAGGCCGCCGACGGTCAGCGACAGGGTGAGCGGGAAACGGTCGACGATGGAGTCCCAGACGAACTCGCCGCTCTGGAAGGACATGCCCAGGCACGGCGCGGGGCAGTGGCCCACCGCGAAGTCCCGGCCGACGACGATGCCGGACATGAAGTCCCAGAACTGCGTGGTGATGGGCTTGTCGAGGCCGAGGTTCTCTCTGATGACCGCGATGTTCTCGGGGGAGCAGTTCTTGCCGCAGGACAGCTGCGCGAAGTCTTGGGGGATCGTATAGAACAGGAAGAACGTGAAGGCGCCGATCAGGAACATGATGACGACAGCGCCGATCAGCCTGCGGATGAGGAACTGAAGCATGGCGGGTGGATGCTCTCTTCGAAAACGCGGCGGTCGGAGGGGGTGGAACCGACCGCGGGGGTGCGCTCCGCCTGGCGCACACCCCCGCGGATCAGCCGGTTTGACCGGACTGGCCGGACTGACGGATTACGGCTGCTTCACGAACAGGTCGTTGATGTCGATGTAGCTCGACTCCGTGCTGTACCGGGCACCACCGATGTTCGATCCGAAGAGCTGGATCTGCTTCGAGTAGTAGACCGGGGCGGCCGGGTTGATCTCCTCCACGATGCGGTGGTGAGCCTCTTCCCACGTCTTGGCCGCGGCCTCGGGCTCCTCGGTGAGCGCCTTCTTGATCAGCGCGTCGACCTTGGCGTCCTTGATGTGCGAGTAGTTCGACGCACCGTCGGCGACCAGGGTGCCGTCGTAGACCGGGGTGATGACCGTGGACGGGGAGGACCAGTCCTGGCCCCAGCCGGTCATGTAGAGGTCGAACGGGTTCTTCAGCTTGCCGATCTGCTCGTAGAAGCTGGCCCGGTCGATCTCCTTGGCCTGGATGTCGAAGCCGATCTTCTTCAGCGTGTCCTTGATGATGAGCATCTGGGCCTGGCCGCGCGGGGTGTTGGAGTAGGCGTAGGTCAGCTTGGTGCCCTCCTTGACACCCGCCTCCTTCAGCAGCTCCTTGGCCTTGGCCAGGTCACCGTTCGGCTTCTTCAGCTTGTCGAACGGGTCGTAGGCCTTGTCGTAGCCCGGCAGCGTCGGCGCCATCAGACCACCGGCGATCTCACCGCCGTAGCGGCCACCGTCGGCCTGGACCATGGCCTGCGACGGGATCGCGTAGGTGATCGCGTCGCGGACCTTCTTGTCCTTCATGTTGGCGCTGTCGAGGTTGAAGGTCATCTGCCACACGTAGGGCTGGTAGCCCTGGATCGTGCGCTTCTTCGCACCGGCGTTGCCGATGACCGTCGACAGCTGGGCCGGGTCCACCGAGTCCGTGAACTGGATGGCGTTCTTGGCCTCGCCCTGGTCGGCGATCAGACGCTTGGTCTGGCTGGGCTGGTCGATGGTGGTGGTGAAGTTGTAGCCGTCGACGTACTGGTGGCGCACCGAGTCCGTGTTCGGGTCCCACTTGTCGTTCTTGACCAGGGTCAGCGACTTGCCGGCCTTGTACTCGGAGACCTTGTACGGGCCGAGGGCGGCGGGGGCCTTGTCGTACTTCTCCTTCGTGTCCTGCTTCTCGGGCACGATGGCGTAACCGGCCATGGCGAGGGCCTGCGGGAGGTCCGGGCGCGGCTGGCTGAAGTGGAAGACGACCGTCTTGGCGTCCGGGGTCTCCAGGACGGAGTCCGGCAGGTGCTTGCCCTTGTACGGGCCGTCCGGCAGCTTCTTGCGGTAGTCGGAGCCCGAGAGCCAGCTCTGGATGTACGTCGGGCCGTCGAAGATGACCTTGGAGTACTGACGCTCGATGGTGTGGCGGACGTCGGCCGAGGTGATGGCGTTGCCGTCCTCGTCCTTGACGCCGTCCTTCAGCGTGTAGGTCCAGGTCTTGCCGCCGTCGGAGGACTTGCCGGAGTCGGTGGCGATGTCACCGACGACCGTCAGGTTGCCCTTGTCGTCCTCCTGGTAGTTCGTCAGACCGCGGTGGAGCAGGTTGGCGAGCTGACCGGCGTCGGAGACGTAGATCTGACCCGGGTCCATGTGGGTCATGTCCGACTGCGCGTAGACGTTGATGACACCGCCGGGCTTGGCACCCTTGACGGGCGCGGCGGGGCCCTTGGAGGCGGCGGCGTCACCGTAGACGACAGGCTTCGACTGCTCGGCGGCGTCGTCCTGGGACTTCGAGGTGTCCTTGGTCTTCGCCTTGCCGTTGTCCGAGCACCCGGTGAGCGCCAGCGAGCCGGCCACGATGGCGACGGCCACGGCGCGCGTGGTGCGGGTTCTGATGGGCTTCATGATGCCTATGCACCTACCTGTCGATTGTTGTCCACGAGTACTGCCTGACGGTCCGGGAAGAACCCGGATCGGGGGTGGCAGTCCCCCCACCCACCAATGGACGATTAGCGTCCGGTCTTGGGGTCGAATGCGTCCCGGACGGAGTCTCCGAGAAGGTTGAAGCAGAGAACGAAGACCACCATCGCCACACCCGGGAAGACCATGAACATCGGGTCCTGGTCGTAGATGTCGGAGCCGATGGCGAACATACGGCCCCAGTCGGGGGTGGGCTCGACGAAGCCGACACCGACGAAGGAGAGGAAGGCGATGGAGAGGATCGTGCTGGGCAGCATGTACGTGCCCTGCACCAGGATCGGGGTGACGATGTTCGGCAGGATCTCCTTGCGCACGATGCGCCAGGGCGAGGCCCCGGAGACCTTGGCGGCCTCCACGAACTCGCGCTCGCGGAGCGAGAGCACGGAGCTGCGGACCAGGCGGGCCAGGCCCATCCAGCCGAGGAACCACATCACCAGGATGATGGCCAGAGCGCGCAGGTACGTCGGCGTCTCGTCCTTCGGGTCGACGAACAGCGCGGTGACCACCGGCATGAAGGCGATGAAGAAGAGCTGCTGCGGGAAACCGAGGAAGAAGTCGGTGATCCGGCCGACCCAGTAGTCGACACGACCGCCGAAGTAGCCGCCCACCATACCGATCAGCACGCCGGTGACGACGCTGATCAGGGTGATGAGGACCGCCATGTACAGCGAGGTCCGCATGCCGTAGAGCAGCATCGTGAACACGTCACGGCCGAGCTTGGGCTCGACACCGAACCAGAAGTCGCCCGAGATGCCGCCGAAGGAACCGGTGGGCATCGCGAAGTCGTCGAGCAGGAAGGGGTAGTCCGGCTCCTGCGCGTACAGGGTGTAGGGGTTCTTGCCGTACACGCCCGCGATGACCGGCGCGAGCGCGGCGATCGCGAAGAAGAAAATCACTACGCACGCGGAGACGACTCCCGTACGGTCCCGCTTGAACCGTTGCCACATCAACTGGCCGGGGGAACGACCCTCAAGCTTCTTCTCACCCTTGACGGCCTCGGCGGTCGTCTCGAGCTCGGGGTCCAAGGCGACCGCGGACCCGGAGCCCTCGGCCTTGGTTGGACTGGTCATGTCTGTTCTTCCCCCGGGGGGTTGGAGAGTTGAGCGCAGCACAGATACCGGCAGGTTCTGTGGTTTGGGGGAACTTTCGCCAAACGGGTCAACGCGCGTCAAGGGCGGAAGGCATAGGGATCTCCCTACCGTCCATATTTTGAGCAAAAATTGCAAAGATTGACACCTGGTCGCGCTTGACAGCTCACAACGGAAACCGGCGAAGCGGACATTCAGGGTACGATTTTTGTTTACATGTCCGAAACTTGATCGCTGCAACACCGATATCCGAACAGCGGTTCACAGCTCTCAGACAGCCGATCGGACATCCGGCGACGAACCGCCGGCCGCCCCCACAGGTCCTTCACGCGCTTCCCGGAAGCCCCAGTATCCCCACGACACCTCCCCGCCGTGCGGGCAGGCCGGAAGCCCGGTTCTCCGGAGGGTGGAGAACCGGGGCTTCACAGAAGGAAAGTGACGGAACGTCAGCCGTGCTTGGCGCGGCTCGCGGCGCGGGCGCGCTCGCGGGCGTCCAGGTTGACCTTGCGGATGCGCACGGCCTCCGGGGTCACCTCGACGCACTCGTCGTCGCGGCAGAACTCCAGGGACTGCTCCAGGGAGAGCTTGCGCGGCGGGACGATGGCCTCGAACGAGTCGGCCGAGGAGGACCGCATGTTCGTGAGCTTCTTCTCCTTGGTGATGTTCACGTCCATGTCGTCGGAGCGCGAGTTCTCACCGACGATCATGCCCTCGTAGACCTCGGTGCCGGGGTCGGTGAAGAGCACACCGCGCTCCTGGAGGTTCGTCATCGCGAACGCGGTGACGGCACCGGCCCGGTCGGCGACCAGCGAACCGTTGTTACGGGTCTGGAGCGCGCCGAACCAGGGCTCGTGGCCCTCGTGGATGGAGTGCCCGATGCCCGTGCCGCGGGTCTGCGTCAGGAACTCGGTCCGGAAGCCGATGAGGCCGCGGGACGGGACGACGAACTCCATGCGGACCCAGCCGGAGCCGTGGTTCGACATGTTGTCCATCCGGCCCTTGCGGACACCCATGAGCTGCGTGACCGCGCCCATGTGCTCCTCGGGCACGTCGATCGTCATGCGCTCGACGGGCTCGTAGACCTTGCCGTCGACCTGCTTGGTGACGACCTGGGGCTTGCCGATGGTCAGCTCGAAGCCCTCGCGGCGCATCTGCTCGACCAGGATGGCGAGCGCCAGCTCACCACGGCCCTGGACCTCCCAGGCGTCCGGGCGCTCGGTGTCGAGCACACGGAGGGAGACGTTACCGACCAGCTCGCGGTCCAGGCGGTCCTTGACCTGGCGGGCGGTCACCTTGCGGTCCTTGACCGCGGCCTTGTTGTCGGCGCCCTTGCCGGTGCCGCCGCGGCCGACCAGCGGCGAGGTGTTCGTGCCGATGGTCATGGAGATCGCCGGCTCGTCGACCGTGATCAGCGGCAGCGGGATCGGGTTCTCGGGGTCGGCGAGGGTCTCGCCGATCATGATGTCCGAGATACCGGCGACGGCGCAGATGTCGCCCGGACCGGCCACCTCGGCCGGCTTGCGGGTGAGCGCCTCGGTCATCAGCAGCTCGGTGATGCGCACGTTGGACATGGAGCCGTCACGCTTGATCCACGTGACGGTCTGGCCCTTGCGCAGCTCGCCCTGCTCGACGCGGAGCAGCGCGATACGGCCGAGGAAGTTGTCCGCGTCCAGGTTGGTGACGTGCGCCTGGAGCGGGGCCTCCTCGTCGTACGACGGGGCCGGGACGTGCGACAGGATCGTGGAGAAGAACGGCTCCAGGCTGTTGCTGTCGGCCGGGACGGTGCCGTCCTCCGGCTTGGTCAGCGAGGCGACACCGTCACGCGCACACGCGTAGACGATGGGGAACTCGATCTGGTCCTCGTCGGCGTCGAGGTCGAGGAAGAGGTCGTAGGTCTCGTTGACGACCTCGTCGATGCGCGAGTCCGCGCGGTCCGTCTTGTTGATGCACAGGATGACCGGCAGGCGCTGCTGGAGCGCCTTGCGGAGCACGAAGCGGGTCTGCGGCAGCGGACCCTCGGAGGCGTCGACGAGCAGGACCACCGCGTCGACCATCGAAAGACCGCGCTCGACCTCGCCGCCGAAGTCGGCGTGGCCGGGGGTGTCGATGATGTTGATGGTGATGACGTCGCCGCCGGACTTCGGGTGGTACTTCACCGCCGTGTTCTTGGCGAGGATCGTGATGCCCTTCTCACGCTCCAGGTCGTTCGAGTCCATCATGCGGTCGTCGAGCGACTCGGCGGCGTGCGCGGCGAAGGCACCGGCCTGCTTGAGCATGGCGTCGACCAGAGTGGTCTTGCCATGGTCGACGTGGGCGACGATGGCAACGTTGCGGATGTCGTGGCGCGTGGCCATAGTGAGGCGCTTCTCCCGGGTGTGAGGACGGCCTGCGCTGACATCTGTGCCGCGCGGACCCTGCCGGGCTGGACACGCCACGGCCTCACCCCATGGTACGGGGCCGCGGACGCCGAGGCTCCCCGGGCCGCTCCGGCCCAGCTCAGACCGGCTCAGCCCCAGCTCAGGGGCGCTGCGCCGCCGCCCGTGCCGCCTTCGCCGCCCGCGAACCGGCCGGGCACAGCTCCCGGGCCGCCGCCCGGCCGGCCGCTCCGTCCGGCGGGGTGTCGCAGGGCAGGAACCCCCGGCCGACCGTCTCCCAGGTGTGGACGCGGCCCCGCACCGGACCGGCGTCACCGCAGGTGTAGGTGAAGCGGGCGTCGACGAACCCGATCTGTTTCCAGAGGTAGTACGGGCCTTCGAGCCGGCCGGCGTGCCAGCCGAAGGCCGTCACCTCGGGCCGTTCCTCCTCGGACGGGTCCGCGAGCGGCTCCTCCGTCTTCAGGTGCGTCCCCAGTGCCTTGATCACCCGGGCCGGGGACACCCCGCGGGGTGCTCCGGTGACCGTGGGCCGGTGGACCGTGCCGGGTTCCACGGGCGGCAGACGGGTCTCGTAGGAGTGCGTGCCCTTCGGGAAGGCGACCGGCTCGCCGAGTGCCGTCAGTTCCGTCCGGTGCCGGACACCGGACCAGGTGTACCTGCCGTCCGTGCAGGTCACGCCGTGTGCCCGGTCGTCGCGCCGGGCCGCCCCGTCGCCGGGGTCCCCCGTGCAGCCCGCCGCCGCCACCGTCAACAGCGCCACCCAGGCCGGGACCACACGGGTGATCCCGGCGACACGGCTGTGACGTTCCTCATCGCGACGCATCCCCCGCCCCTCCCCTTCCCCTCGCTCGCGCCTCGGCCGTCGCCCCGCGTGGATGCGGGACGGCGGCCGGGGCACAGGGGGAATGATCTCCTACGAGGCGGTGGGCCGCGCCGGGCCCTTCGCGCCCTTCTTCAGGAAGCCCATGTCCTCGTAGACCGGGGTCTGGAAGCCGAAGGCTCCCGCGTTCGCGAGGGTGGTGCGGGCGGCGACGAGCTGGGGGCGCTGGTAGAGGGGGATGGACCCGGCGGCGGCCCAGATCCGGGCGTCCGCCTTGCGGATCAGCGAGCGCGTCCTGGACTCGTCGAGGGTGGACACCGCCTGGTCGAACAGCTGGTCCACCCGGTCCGTGCCGACGCGGGTGTAGTTCTGCTCGACGTTCAGCGAGCCGTCGGCCGCCGGCACCGGCTTGGCGTAGATCGGCCGGGCGTCGGTGGCGGGGTACGCGGACGTGGGCCAGGAGTACAGCGCGAGGTCGTACTGGCCGTTCGCGATGTGGTCCTTGAAGTAGCTCTCGTCGGCGACCTTCGTGATCTCCGTCCGGATCCCGACGCGCTCCAGCATCACCGCGATCCGCCCGCCGACGGCCCGCAGCGACTCCGTACCCGGTCCCGACGGCAGCACGAACCGCAGCGTCAGCAGCTTGCCGTTCTTGGCGAGCGGCCCGCGCGCGACCGCGGCGGGCGCCCGCGTGCCCTGCGGGGCGTACGCGCCGGGCGCGCCCCCCGGCTTGAACTGCTTGCCGTCCTGGGCGAGGTTCTGGTTCCCGTCGGCGTCGTACGGCTTGTCGTCCCCGCCGACGACGTACGTGCTCTCGTCCCGGTCGGAGCGGGGCTTGTCGGAACCCGAGGCGTCCTTCTTGCCGGGCTTGTCGGAGTCGGAGGCGTCCTTCTTGCCGGTCTTCTCCCCTTCCGGGCCGGCCGCCTTCTTGCTCTCCTGAAGGGGCTCGCGGGGTTCGAGGGGGCCGCCCTGTTCCCAGCCGGCGTCGGCGAGGAGGGCCCGTGCCTCGTCGGCGTCCTGGTCGCCGAGGGCACCGCTGTTGTCGGCGTAGGCGGCCTGGCCGGCGAGGGCGAGGTGGCTGCCGACGGGCTCGGCGGGCAGGCCGAGCGGTTCCAGGACGAGGGCGGCGAGCTTCTCACGGTCGATCGCGCGGGCCACGGCGCGGCGGACGCGCTCGTCGGCGAGGGGGCCGTCGGAGCCGTTCAGCGCGAGCTGGGTGAAGGCGGGCTCCAGGGACCGGCGGACCGCGAAGCCGCGCAGGGCGGACTGCTGGGCGGTGTACTCGGCGATCGCCGCGCGCCGCTTCTTGCGGGCGCCGATCTCGTCGTCCGCGGCCTTCTCGTCCGAGCCGTGCGCGACGGCCCAGGACCGCAGCGACCTCGCGGGGGTCAGGCCGGACTCGGGGCCGTGGGCGCCCTCCCGGCTCAGGGTGCCGCTGCCCGAGAGCGGCGGACCGGCACCCTGCGCCTTCTTCTTCCGGTCACGTGAGGCGAGCGTGATCCGCTCGGCCTGCGCGGAGTCGACTTCGGCGATGTCGACCTTGTCCTCGGCCAGCGCCTCGGCCCGCTCGGCCCGCGGGACGGCGCGCAGGACCAGCTCGGAGAGCTTGGGCGTCCGTCCCCACCAGCGGGGGTTGCGGACGAGCGTGACCTCGCCTCCCTTGCGGTCGACCTCCTTCAGCGCGAACGGCCCGGCGGTGACCTTGAGCTTCTTGCGGGCGCCGTCGTTGAAGGAGTCGGGGGTGCCCATCACCTGCTTCGGGTACAGCGGCGAGAACAGCGACTTCCAGTCGGCGTACGGGCGGGCGAAGGTGACGCGGACCTCCAGGTCGTTGTCCCCGCGTTCGATCTTCTCGATCCGTTCGTAGCCGGCGTTCCTGGCCGTCCAGTAGGCGGCGTCCTTGCCGGACAGGGCCCGCCACTGCGCGGCGAAGTCGGCGGCGCCGATCTCCCGGCCGTCGCTCCACACCGCCTCCTGGTGGAGCTTGTAGAGGACGACCTGCCGGGGTTCGCGTGCGACGACCTTCGCCGACTCCAGGTAGTCGGTGTTGAGCTGGGGGCGTCCGCTGGCATCGAGGCGGTACATCGACGGCAGGACGGCGCCGGCGACACGGGCCGTGGTCGGGTCGGCGTCCGACTGGAAGGTGTTCAGGGTCTCCGGTACGGCGTCCACGGCCCAGCGCAGGCTGCCGCCGTCGGCGACGAGGTCGCGCGCGGCGGGCGCGATGTCCTGTCCGGCGACGGGTCTGCCCGCCGGGTCCTCCTCGCTGCAGCCGCTCAGCACGGGCACCGTGAGCACGCCCGCGGCCAGGAACGCCAGGGTGCGGCGCAGGGCGCGCGGTCGAACGCGGTCGTGGGGAATCGGCATCACTGCGACCTCCTCGCTCCGCGGTGGGAGAACGGGGACGGGGGCGGCTCTGATCACGTTCGGCGGTATATGGAGCTGATCAGACGGATGCGGCCCACTGAAGAGGACGGGGTTCCTGCGGGACGGCCGACACGACGAAGGGCGCCGCGGAACCCACCCATTCGGACGCGCGGTCCCTCCGGGTGGGCGCGGGTGGGTCGCAGGTCGGGTGCGGGTGCGTGGGGGCTGGTCGCGCAGTTCCCCGCGCCCCTGAAAAGCAGGGGCTGCGCCCCGTGCTTTTCAGGCCCGCAGGGCCTGGGTGTTCAGGGGCGCGGGGAACTGCGCGAGAAGCCCCACCGGACCCGCACCCGACGCCGCACCCGCACCCCCGAGCTCCCCCGGCGCAAAAGAACGTCGCACACGACTTCCCACCGGCCCGTGTGACGCGCGACACTCGCAGGCGCATGAACATTGCCGCCTTGGGGTCACCACCCCCTGAAAGCGAGGGCAAGTCATGTCCGTGCAAGACGACTTGACGGCAGTCCGGCGCTGCCTGGACGAACTGACCAGGTCCGTACGCCGCCTGGAACAACAACTCGGCGGCAGCGGCCTGGAGATACGCCGCGTGCGCACCGACGCCGACCACCTGCGCGAGAGCGTCGCGCTGCTCGGCGAGGCCGCTCCCGCCCTGACGAAGCCGCGCCGCCCCGACCTCGTCACCATCCCCGACACCCCGTACGACAGCTCTCTGTGGACGGACTCGGACGACGAGGGCCTCGGCTCCCGCGACCGCCGCGCTCCCTGACCGCCGTCACCGACCACCCCGAAACCCCAGCCCCCTCGACGCCAAGAACCCGACCGGGAGTCCCCCGTTGGCCACTGGTACGGAACCACCGGCAACAGAACCCCATCCCCGACGCGGCGGCGTACGGACCCGTACGCGCGCCGCGATCTCCGCCCCGCACCTGCGCACCGACCGCTGGTGGCTGGCCCCCGCCGCCACGGCCGCCGGGCTGCTGGCCTTCATCGTGTACTCGACGTGGCGGGCCTTCGCCGACGCGCACTACTACGCGGCCCCCTACGTCTCGCCGTTCTACTCGCCCTGTCTGGCGGAACGCTGCGCGCCCATGCGCGGCGGCCCCAACTGGGAGCTCCTCGGCGGCTGGTGGGGCATCTCACCGGCGATCATCATCCTGATCTTCCCGCTCGGCTTCCGCCTGACCTGCTACTACTACCGCAAGGCCTACTACCGGGGCTTCTGGGCGTCCCCGCCCGCCTGCGCCGTGGCCGAGCCGCACCAGAAGTACACGGGCGAGACCCGGTTCCCGCTGATCCTGCAGAACCTGCACCGGTACTTCTTCTACGCGGCCCTGCTGGTCGCCGGCATCCTCACCTACGACACGGTCCTGGCCTTCCGCGACGAGCACTACGAGTGGGGCCACATGGGCCTCGGCACCCTCGTGTTCCTCGTCAACATCGTGCTGATCTGGGCGTACACCCTCTCCTGCCACTCGTGCCGGCACATCGTCGGCGGCAAGCTCAAGCACTTCTCGAAGCACCCCGTGCGCTACCGGATGTGGCAGTGGGTGGGGAAGCTCAACGCCCGCCACATGCAGCTGGCCTGGGCGTCCTTGGTGAGTGTGGCGCTCGCCGATTTCTACGTGTACCTGGTCGCGTCCGGCGTCTTCGACGATCCGGTCCTCTTCTAACAGACAAAAGGTGCTTCTGATGTCCGTGGTCGAACGACAGGAGTGGGACGTCGTCGTGATCGGCGCCGGCGGGGCCGGGCTGCGCGCCGCGATCGAGGCCCGCGAGCGGGGCGCCCGTACTGCCGTGATCTGCAAGTCCCTGTTCGGCAAGGCGCACACCGTGATGGCGGAGGGCGGCATCGCGGCCGCCATGGGCAACGTCAACTCCGGTGACGGCTGGCAGGTCCACTTCCGCGACACCATGCGCGGCGGCAAGTTCCTCAACCAGTGGCGGATGGCCGAGCTGCACGCGCGCGAGGCCCCCGACCGGGTGTGGGAGCTGGAGACCTGGGGCGCCCTCTTCGACCGTACGAAGGACGGCCGGATCTCCCAGCGCAACTTCGGCGGCCACGAGTACCCGCGCCTCGCCCACGTCGGCGACCGTACGGGACTGGAGCTGATCCGCACGCTCCAGCAGAAGATCGTCGCGCTCCAGCAGGAGGACCACAAGGAGACCGGCGACTACGAGTCCCGGCTGAAGGTCTTCCAGGAGTGCACGGTCACCCGGGTGCTGAAGGACGGGGACGGCGGCCGGGTCTCCGGGGTCTTCGGCTACGAGCGCGAGTCCGGGCGTTTCTTCGTCCTCGAAGCGCCCGCCGTCGTCGTCGCCACCGGGGGCATCGGCAAGTCGTTCAAGGTGACGTCGAACTCGTGGGAGTACACGGGCGACGGCCACGCGCTGGCGCTGCTCGCGGGGGCGCCGCTGCTGAACATGGAGTTCGTGCAGTTCCACCCGACGGGCATGGTCTGGCCGCCGTCGGTGAAGGGCATCCTCGTCACGGAGTCGGTGCGCGGGGACGGCGGCGTCCTGCGCAACTCCGAGGGCAAGCGGTTCATGTTCGACTACGTCCCGGACGTGTTCAAGGAGAAGTACGCGGAGTCCGAGGCGGAGGGCGACCGCTGGTACGAGGACCCGGACCACAACCGGCGCCCGCCCGAACTGCTGCCGCGCGACGAGGTGGCGCGGGCCATCAACGCCGAGGTGAAGGCGGGCCGGGGCTCGCCGCACGGCGGGGTCTTCCTGGACGTGTCCACGCGGATGCCCGCGGAGACCATCCGGCGCCGGCTCCCCTCCATGTACCACCAGTTCAAGGAACTGGCGGACGTCGACATCACGGCGGAGGCCATGGAGGTCGGGCCCACCTGCCACTACGTGATGGGCGGGATCGCGGTCGAGTCCGACACGGCGGCGGCCCGCGGGGTGCCCGGCCTGTTCGCGGCCGGGGAGGTGGCCGGCGGGATGCACGGCTCCAACCGGCTGGGCGGCAACTCCCTCTCCGACCTGCTGGTGTTCGGCCGCCGGGCGGGACAGCACGCCGCCGCGTACACGGCGGGACTGAGCGGCCCCCGGCCCCCGGTGCACGACACGGAGGTCGACACGGCCGCCGCCGAGGCACTGCGGCCGTTCTCCGCCGAGGGTCCGCAGCCGGGCCTGGAGGCGGGCCGGCCGCCGGAGAACCCGTACACGCTCCACCAGGAACTGCAGCAGGCCATGAACGACCTGGTCGGCATCATCCGCCGGGAGGGCGAGATGGAGCAGGCACTGGAGAAGCTGGCCGACCTGCGGGTGCGGGCGCGCCGGGCGGGTGTGGAGGGGCACCGGCAGTTCAACCCGGGCTGGCACCTCGCCCTCGACCTGCGGAACATGCTGCTGGTCAGCGAATGTGTCGCGCGGGCCGCGCTGGAGCGTACCGAGTCGCGCGGCGGCCACACCCGCGAGGACCGTCCGACGATGGACCGCGCCTGGCGCCGGATCAACCTGCTGTGCCGGCTGTCGGACCCGACCGGCGGTCCGGAGACCTGGGATCCCGCCGTCGGCCAGATCGCCCTCACCCGGGAGACCACCGAGGCCATCCGTCCCGACCTGCTCGCCCTCTTCGACAAGGAGGAGCTGGTCAAGTACCTCGCCGAAGAGGAGCTGTACGAATGAGCGGCTACGCGGCCCACTTCAAGGTGTGGCGGGGTGACGTCGGGGGCGGCGGCCTGGAGGACTTCGAGGTCGACGTCAACGACGGCGAGGTGGTGCTGGACATCATCCACCGTCTGCAGGCGACCCAGGCGCCCGATCTCGCGGTCCGCTGGAACTGCAAGGCGGGCAAGTGCGGTTCGTGCTCGGCGGAGATCAACGGGCGTCCTCGGCTGCTGTGCATGACCCGGATGTCGGTGTTCACCCGGGAGGAGACGATCACCGTCACCCCGCTGCGGGCCTTCCCGGTCATCCGCGACCTGGTCACGGACGTGGGGTTCAACTACACCAAGGCGCGCGAGGTCCCGGCGTTCGTACCCCCCGAGGGCGTCGGCCCCGGCGAGTACCGCATGATGCAGGAGGACGTGGACCGTCCGCAGGAGTTCCGGAAGTGCATCGAGTGCTTCCTGTGCCAGGACACCTGCCACGTCGTGCGCGACCACGAGGAGAACAAGCCGGCCTTCGCGGGCCCGCGGTTCCTCATGCGCGTCGCGGAACTGGACATGCACCCGCTGGACGCGGCCGAGGACACCGGCCTGGACCGCAAGAGGACGGCCCAGGACGAACACGGTCTCGGCTACTGCAACATCACCAAGTGCTGCACCGAGGTCTGCCCCGAGGGCATCAGGATCACGGACAACGCGCTGATCCCGCTGAAGGAACGCGCCGTGGACCGCAAGTACGACCCGCTGGTGTGGCTGGGGTCGAAGATCAGGAGGCGCTCCTCGGCGGGGTGAGGGGAGCGCGCGTGCCCGCCCGAGCACCACGGTCGCCGCATCCCGCTCGCGACCGCGCCGGGAGGGCCATACGCTCCCAAATGTGACGTCGCGTCTGAGAAGGAACCGACCGCGGGGCGCCACGTCGCACATAGCCGTGCGTCTGGCACACACCCTCTTCGGAGTGCTCGCAGCCATGGCCTGGCTTCTGTTGCCCACGGCGACGGAGCCGGCCGAACGGCGGCCCACGGGCCGCCACGCCGACACGGCTCCCGCGGCGGGCGGACGACTCGCCGTCCGGGACCGCGACAAGCCGTCCGGGCCGTCCGCGCGGAGTGTGACGACCGTGGGACACGGGCCCCCGGTGCGTCCGGCCGCTCCGGCGCGGTCCGCGCCCCCGGGCACCGACGGGCGCCCGGTGAGCTCCGACAACGCGGCGCCCGTGGACGACGGGACGTCCGGGACGGACCTGATCCTGCCGGTGGCCGCCGCGGGTGCGGCTGTCGCCGTGGCCGCGTACTCGCTCGTACGACGCCGGCGCCGTGCCCGAACGGGGACGACGCCGACCGGCGTCTTCGAACCGCCGGCCGGCGTGCTGCCCGACCTCCACCACCGGGCCCTGCGGCTGGTCGTGGAGACCGACGACAGCGTCCGCACCAGCGCCGAGGAACTCCGTTTCGCGGCGGCCCGCCCGGGCCGCGCCGCCGAGCCGCCCTCGGACCGGCCCGGGGACCGGGACACGGACGCCCCGGCGAGCCCGGATGCCGACGAGAGCGAGCCCCGTCCGCGCCCGGAGGCCGGAGCACCGCAGCAGCCGGAAGAGGGGCAGCGACCCGCCGCGGACCCCGAACCGTCGGACACCGCACCGGCCGCCGCGGACTCCGAAGCATCGGGCCCCGAACCGGCCGCCACGGACCCCGAACCCTCGGACCCCGAACCTGCCGCCACCGACCCGCGCCCCCACGCCCCGGCTGCCGCCGGGTCCCCCCAGCCGCAGTCGGAGCCCAGGATCGCGCTCGACCCGGCGATGGCGTTCGCCGAGACCCCCGCGGGGCGGGACGCGGTGCAGCCGTTCGTGGAGGCGTTGGCGGACGCCCGGCGGGAGCTGCTGGGGGCCTGCCGGGCGGGTCTGCGGCTGGAGGAGGAGCGCGGTGCCCTGCCGCCCGACGAGGAACGCGTGCTGCTGGAGGAGATCCTCACCCGCTGCACGACCGCACAGCGGCGGCTGGACACGGCGACGCCCGCCTTCGACCAACTCCGGGCTCTGGAGTGGGACATCACGCCCGCCCTGGAGTGCGCGGAGGCCCGCTTCCGCGAGCTGGCCGCCCGTACGGCGGCAGCGGCCACCACCCTCACCGAGCTGCGGGAGACGTACGTCCCCGCCGCCTCGCTCCCCGTCACCGGCCATGTCGAACAGGCCAAGGACCGCCTGGTCTTCGCCACCACCGAGCTGAACCGGGCCCGCCAGGCCGCCTATCCGGGCGACCTGCGGATCGCCGCCGTCCATCTGCGGGCCGCCGAGGGCGCCATCGACCAGGCGGACCTGTTCGTGACCGGGGTGGAGCGGCTCGCCGCCGAGCTGGCGCACGCCGCGGTGACCGTCGCGCAGGGCGCCCGCTCCGGCGGCCCGCTCGACGACCCCTTCGACGTCCTCGGCAGTCAGGGCCACTGGTTCCTCCCGGCCCACAGCGCGGTCGCCGCCGCGGCCGACTACATCACCACACACCGGGCGGCGGTGGGGGCACCGGCCAGGATCAGACTGTCGGAGGCGGAACGGCACCTGACGGGGGTGGTGCCGTCGGATCCGGCCGGGCCGGAGGAGGCGGACGACGCCACCGAGGACACCCGGCGGGCCCACGCCCTCGCCCAGGAGGCCCGGCAGCTCGCCGAGCAGGACGTCCGGGCGTACGGCAACCCGTACGGCGGCCCGGGCGGCGACGGCCTGGCCGGTGCTCTGCTGGGCGGCATCGTCCTCGGCGAGCCCCCCGACGACAGCGGCCGGACCGAGCCGAAGGGCCCCGCCTGCTACGGCGGAACGGCGACCCGCGCCCGCAGAGCGGAGGACGGCCTGTTCTGACCTGGACGAGGCGCCCTGCACCTCGCCCTAGAACAGGCTCAGCAGCGCCTCCGCCGGATCGGTCAGCCCGTGCTCCCCGCCCGGCAGCGGCAGTTCGAACCACACGGTCTTCCCGCGGGGCGTACGGCGGGACCCCCACGCGGCGGACAGCAGGCCGACGAGTTGCAGCCCGCGCCCTCCCTCGTCGGTGTCACGGGCCCGGCGCCGCCGGGGCTGCACCAGCCCCGCGTCCCACACCTCGCAGACCAGCGTCCGGTCGAGGAGGAGCCGCAGCCGTATCTCCCCCTCGCCGTACCGCAGCGCGTTGGTCACCAGCTCGCTGACCAGCAGCTCCGCCGTGTCGATGAGGGGTTCGAGGTCCCAGGCCTGCAGCCGGCCGCGGGCGTACTCGCGGGCGCGGCCCACGCTGCGCGGCTCACGCGGCAGGGTCCAGTCGCCGACCGAGTCCTCCGGCAGCCCCTGGACACGGGCCATCAGCAGCGCGATGTCGTCCTCGCCGTGGTGGGTGTCGAGGGTGTTGAGGACGTGGTCGCAGACGTCCTCCAGCGACCGGGGCGTGTCGGCGCGCAGCGAGGTGGGCGGCTGGTCGGGGTCCGTGAGCGCACCGACGAACGCCTGGAGGCCCTCGTCGAGGGGATGGTGGCGGGATTCGACCAGTCCATCCGTGTAGAGCGCCAACAGTGCGCCTTCGGGTAGTTCGACCTCCACCTCCTCGAACGGCTCGCCCCCGACGCCCAGCGGCATGCCGGGCGGCACGTCGAGCATCAGCGCGCTCTCGCCGGGTTCGACCAGGACCGGTGGCAGATGCCCCGCGTTGGCGAAGGTGCAGCGGCGGGTCACCGAGTCGTAGACGGCGTAGACGCAGGTGGCGAGGTAGACCTCGGAGAGGTCCTTGTCGCTGGGGCGGCCGGCGGAGGTACGGGAGGCCGACTGGCCGCCGCCGGGGGTGCCGAGGCCACGGGCGATCTCGTCGAGTGCCGAGAGGACCTCGGCGGGTTCGAGGTCCAGCAGGGCCAGCGTGCGCACAGCCGTACGAAGTTCACCCATCGCCACCGCGGCCCGCAGTCCGCGGCCCATCACGTCGCCGACGACGAGGGCCGTGCGGTGCCCGGGGAGTTCGATGACGTCGAACCAGTCCCCGCCGACCTCGGTGGCCGCGTTGCCCGGCAGATAACGGCAGGCGATGTCGAGCCCTGATGCCTCGGGGTCGCCCGGCGGCAGCAGGGAGCGCTGCAGGATGAGGGCGCGCTCGTGCTCACGGCGGTAGAGGCGCGCGTTGTCGATACAGACGGCGGCGCGCGCCGCCAGTTCGACGGCCAGGCCACGGTCGCGTTCGCCGAACGGCTCGCTGCCCTTCGTACGGGAGAACTGCACGAGTCCGACGACGGTGTCGTGCGCCACCATCGGCACGGCGAGCGTCGACTGGATGAGGTTGCCCTCCTCCGGCACCTCCTGCGGGCGGGCGGTGCGCAGGGCGTCCGCGCAGGGCGAGTTGAACGGGTAGTGGTGGACCGCGCCCACCCGTACGGGGGCGGGGCCGCCGACGAAGGGCGCGTCGGAGACGGCGCTGGCGAAGGCGACCCGGCGCAGTTCGGCGCTGCCGTCGGCGAGTCCGGGCGGGGTCTCGTCGCCCGCCAGGAGGCCCTGGTAGAGGTCGACGGCGGCCAGGTCGCAGAAGCCGGGGACGACGACGTCGAGGAGTTCGCGGGCCGTCGTCTCCAGGTCGAGGGAGTTGCCGATGCGTGAGCCGGCGTCGTTGAGGAGGGCGAGGTTGCGCCGGGCGGCCGCGGCCTCGCGGGCGGCGGAGCGACGGGCGGTGATGTCCGTGCCGAGCCAGGCGATGCCGATGGGGCGGCCGGTGCCGCTGTGGACGCGGTAGAGGTTGATGGACCAGTGGCGGCGCTCGTCGGAGCCGGGCACGAAGCCCGTGATGTGCATGTCGGTGATGGAGTCGCCGGTCTCGAGGACACGGCGCAGGGTGGCCTCGACCCGTTCGGCCTCCGGGGACTGCAGATAGTCGTGGACGCCCCGGCCGCGGTGGTCGTCGACGTCGCCGCCGTAGATGGAGGCGAATCGGTGGTTGGCGCGCCTCACCTGAAGATCGGTGTCTATCAGCAGGAAACCGAACGGCGATTGGCCGAAAATCGCCTGCGAGGCGGCAAGGTCGGTCTCTATCCGGCGCAGGGTCCGGACGTCCACGACGATGCACACGGCGGCCCGTTCACCGCCCTCGACGGTGGTGGGCATCACATAGACCTCGGCGAGCCCCTCCGTTCCGTCGGGACCCGGCACCCGGAAGGGGACCACGCCGGTCCACTCCCGGCCGTCGAGGACCTCGGCCATTTTCCGCTGGCCCTCTTCGCGCCGGTCGGGGTCGATGAACGCCTCGATGGGATCCATCCCCACGGCCCGCTCGGCGGATATGCCGAACAACTGCTCGGCGCGCAGGCTCCACTGGTCGACGAGCCCGTCGGGTCCGATCGAGAACGAGGCGACCTTGATGTAGTCGTAGATGGAACCCGGCGCGCTGGTCTGCCACATCGAGTCCCCGGTGCCGTGACCACCCATGACACCCGCGCCGGCCTCGGCCCCACCGGACCCTCCGGTGTCACCGATCCGAGTCCCGGACGGTCGGTCCGCACCCGCGCGTTCCCCGGACGGCCGCCTCTCCGGCCCACGATTCCCGGCCACGCGGCCCTGAGGACCGGCGTCCGCTTCGTCGCGTCCGGGCCCGGCGTCGCGCGAGGCTCCGCCCAGGCCGGAATCCTCTGCGGCCTCGGGCCTCGCGCGGTCCGACGGATTCCGGGAACCCGTGGACTTCGTGGCCTTCGCTGGTATCTCGCTCACGCGAACCGTCCCCTCCAGCTCACCGCGTCCGGCTTCGGTCACCAGGGGCGGCTGCCCGCAGTATCCAGCACTACGGCGCCGCGCAACACGGTGTTCACGATCACAGCACGGTCCCGATCGTTTTTGGACCGGCCGGAACATAGTCCCAAGTCTTCTAACCAGGCGGTGCCCTATCGAATCAAAGACTCCAGCCAGCCCTACTGGCCGGAACCAGTCGGTCGCACGCGCGCCCCGGGGAGCCGCCCCTCCCCCGGACCGTACGCCGTGGACTCCCGTCGTGCACCGGGTTCTTCACTCCGTACATCGATGTACACCGATGCACACCGCCACGCACCGCCACGCACCGCCGCACACCGCCGCACCCCGCCGCACACCGACCGGGCCGCTCAGCCGGGAACCGCGAGTTCGAACCAGACCGTCTTGCCCGCTTCCCCGGGGCGGGTACCCCACGCCCTCGACGAACAGGCCACCAGCCGCAGTCCCCGGCCGCTCTCGTCGTCGACGTCGGCGGCGCGTTCGCGGGGCGGATCGGGCAGTGGATCGGACACCTCGACCAGGAGGGCGCCCGAGGGGCCGGCGGGACGCACGAGCCGCACCCCGATGGGTCCCGTCGCGTGCCGCAGCGCGTTGGTCACCAACTCGCTCACCAACAGGACGGTGATGTCCCCGAGCGCGTCGAGATCCCAGGCGTGCAACTGCCTCCGCACCACCGCGCGAGCGTCGCGCACCGCTCCCGGTTCCGCGGGAAAGGTCCACTCGGCGCAGCCGTCTCCGCTGTCGATCACGCCGATCACTTCCCAGTCCAGAAGCAGGCCCTGTCCGGTTTCATGGGGTTAAGGGGCACATACCCGATATCCCTCCCGAAGTACCGCGCACGAGGGCGCACTGTGGCACGAACGGCGTAGGGAGCACACCCACGACGGGCCCGCGAGAAGCGCGGAGCACCCGGCGACCGGCCGCCCTGGACCCGCAGCCACGATACTCACCGACGGGGAGGGGCACCCAGGATCCGGGCGACGGCCCTGTCAGAAACGGGCCGACACGGGCGGCGAGGGGCCGCGCGGCTCACGGAAGGCGGCGCGGCCGGGGCCGATCGCTCAGCCTCCGTCGCCCCAGGCCACCCGCGCCACCTCCATCACGGCCGGCACGTCCTGGTCCAGCCAGTCGACGTCCCACACCTCGTCCAGGGTCAGCCAGCGCAGTTCGTCGTGGTCCTCCAGCGGGCGGGGCTCGCCGGACAGCAGATGCGCGATCCAGACCCGCAGCACGTACCCCGGCCGTACCGTCCATTCGCCGGGCACCCGCTCGGCGGACTTCGCCTCGACGCCCAGTTCCTCACGCAGCTCACGTACGAGCGCCTGCTCGGGCGACTCGCCGGGCTCCACCTTGCCGCCCGGCAGTTCCCAACGTCCGGCCAGCTCAGGCGGTGCGTTGCGGCGTGCGGCGAGCAGTCGCCCGTCACTCAGCAGCGCGGCTCCCACCACCACGATCGGTTCGGTCATGCGCGGAGCCTACGGGAGCGGACACGGGGGCCGGGGTGGTGAATCAGTTGCTCCCGCCGTGCCCGTTCTGGGCCTGGCCGTTCTGCCCGATACGTTCGACCCAGTAGAGCTGCTTGTGGCCGCGGCTGTCGAGACTGTCCGCGATCTGCTGGGCCTCGGCACGCGTCGCATACCTGCCCACCCGGTAGCGATTGCCGTTGTCGTCCTGTCGTACGACGAGCCAGGGAAGCGTGATCGTGCCGTCGTTCATCGACCCCCACCGCTCCTTCCCGCCCCGGCCCGCCCAGGTCCCGCCCCCGGATGCCGCCGCGCCCCGTCACCTAAGGAAACCGCAATCCGCATATGCCCGAGCGTACGCCTAACCTTCACGCAGCGAATCTGTCTTTTCACAAAGAGGTACGCAACCAGCCAAGGCGAGGCAGTCGCACCCCGTCGAACGCGCCGTCGATCACCACTCGCGCGCCCCCCAGCGCTCCGACGAGCAGCGGCCCCGTGCCGTTCGCGTCAAACGGGCCGGTACCGGGCGTCTTCGGGACCCGGCGGCAAGAACGACCGAATTCGAACTACGTTCGGACGGCGCCCCCGCGGGTCCGGCGGGCCCAACTTCCCACCCACAGGCGTCACTTCACCGGCAGGTGATACGCGACCTGGTAGCGGTCCGCCGGGACCACCACGTCCGCCGTCTCCACCGGACGGCCGGAGGCGAAGTAGGTGCGCTGGACGACCAGGACGACATGCCCGGGCACCCCTCCGAGGGCGAGCAACTCCTCGGCGAGGCCGGGACGGGCGCCGACCTCCTCGGTGACGTTGTCGACGACGACGTCGATCGCCGCCATGCGCTCGACGACCCCCATCCCTCCGAGGGGGCCCTCCTCGGGCAGCATCACGGGTGTGCGGCCCGTGAGGGCGAGGGGCTCCCAGGAGGTGGAGAGCATCATGGTCTCCCCCGCGTCCCGGAACGTGTACCGCGTGCACATCACGCGGTCGCCGACCGGGATCGCGAGCCGCTCGGCGATCGTCCGGCCCGCCTCGACCTGCTCACTGCGCGACTCCCAGGTGCCACGCGCCGCGTGGTCGGCCTGCTCCTGCCGGAAGGGCGTGGCGCCGCCCGCGGGCCGGAAACCGGAGCGGGCGACCCGGCGCGGCACCGGCCGCTCGCGCACATACGTCCCCGACCCGGAGCGGCCCTCCACGAGCCCCTCCGCCATGAGCACCTTCCGGGCCTCCAGCGCCACGGTGTCCGACACGCCGTACTCCTGGCGGATACGGGCCTGGGAGGGAAGGCGGGTGTGCGGCGGCAGCGATCCGTTCACGATCTTCCTGCGGAGATCACCCGCGACACGCAAATAGGCCGGCTGCTCACCGAAAGTCACTGGCCACTCCCATCAGGTTGCACAGACAGCAACAGCGTGGCAACCGTGGGTTCGACCATGCAAGCAAAGGCCAGAGAATCACTCGATGTGATGACATGTGTGCAGCGAGGGCGCTGTGCAGGCCTTTCCTCCCCACACTGAGGGGCGTCACACCTGTGCGTCGGCCCTGCCCTCGCCGTCGCCCCTGTCGGCGCCCTCGCCGTCGTACACCGGCGGCTCGGTGGCCAGCCCCAGAGCCTCGCGGGCGGTGACCACCTTCGAGCCGTCGGTCAGCCGGTACGCCTTGTCCCAGTGGTCGGTGAACTCGTCGGCGTCCCTCGCCCTCTTCGCCGCCTCCCACTGCCCGCGGGCCCGGTCCAGGACCTCGGCGTAGTCGGTGACCGCGTGCGCGGCCCCCGGCTCCCAGTCGTGGGCGCGCAAGGCCGTGGTCTGCCGCTTCAGGGCGCGGACCACCTGCGACGCCCACGCCTTGTGCCCCGCCAGGTCGTCCTCGACGTACTCCGTGTCGGGCACGCCGTCGAAGGCGTCGTCCAGGATCGCGCCGGCCTTCAGGAAGGCGAGCTGGTCGTCGTCGAGGGTCGTCTCGTCCTGCCGCAGCGAGCCGGTGAGGCTGCCCTCGGGATCCGTGTTGCCGAACATGCAGGTGATCTCGCGGTCGCCGTACCGCCAGCTCTGCCGGGTCGGCGTGAAGTAGTAGACATCGACGTCGGCCGGATACGCCCAGGGGTCCCTCACATAGGACTCCGAGCGGGCGTAGCACCGGTCGTCGGCGGCCTCCGCGACCGCGTCGTCGCCCGGGTAGGGGCCGTCCGGCAGCGAGAAACCGGCGAACACCTCGGCGTCGTGCTCCCCGTCGCACGACACGACGTCGACGTCGGCCGTGTAGCCCTCCAGAGTGCCGGTCGGCGTGTCGAAGCACTCGCCCGTGGCCACCGAGAAGGTGCCGCCGACACCGCTCGCCGCTTCGCGCAGGCCGTCCCACGCCTCGCGCGCGCCGCCCGTGGTGAACGCGAGCGTCATCAGCAGCGCGCCGATCGTCGAGAGCACGGTTCCGGCCACCGCCATGCCCTTGCCGCGCTCCCCCTTCCTGCGGATCTGCACCAGCGCGGCAACGCCCAGGAGCAGCCCGACGCCCGGCAGGAAGCACAGCACCCCGAGCACGAGTGCGGCGATCGCGAGCCCGTTGACGGGCGGGGCGGGCGGCGCCGCCGGGTACGCCCGCCCCCATGCCTGACCCCACGCCTGCCCCGGGCCCCTGGGAGGCACCGGGGACGCGTACGGCTGACCCGGCGGCGGGAACGGGCCACCGCCCTGCGGTGGCCGGGGGCCGAGGGGCGGGGGTGTGGCCACGGGTACCGGTGCTCCTTGCGCCGAGCGGGTGGGAACTGACGTACGACTTGGCGCATGGTAAGCGGCCGACGGGGGTGGGCGGTACGGAGGGCCGGGGCGGTACGGAGGGCCGGGGCGGTACGGAGGGCCGGGGCCGTCCGGAGGGCCGGGGCCGTCCGGAGGCGGTATCGCGGGGGCGGGGCGGCCCGTGGGAGGCGGGTGCCCGTCGGGTGAGCGCCTCCGGCCCGCACCACCATGACGCACCGTCACCGATCGTCCCGGCCGCCCCGGCCGACGCCACTACCCTTCGCCCATGACCCCTCTGCCGGATCGCTTCTGCCCGACGGACGGCACACGCGTCCCCGCCGCCTCCCTCGCCTGGTGCTGCCCGGCCTGCCGCGGCCCCCTGGATCTGGACTTCGCCCCCACACCCGCACCGCTCAAGTCGCTGGCCGGGCGCGTGAACTCGCTCTGGCGCTACGCGGAATGCCTCCCCCTGGCCTCCCCCACGGTCTCCCTCGGCGAGGGCCGGACGCCGCTCGTCGAGCTGAAGGACGGCATCCGGGCCAAGCTCGACTTCCTGATGCCGACGCTCTCCTTCAAGGACCGGGGCGCGGTACTCCTCGCCGAACTGGCACTGCGGCTCGGCCCCCGGCGGGTGATCGCCGACAGCAGCGGCAACGCGGGCACGGCGGTGGCCGCGTACTGCGCCCGGGCCGCGCTGCCCTGCACGGTGTACGTCCCGGCCGGCACGTCGGACAAGAAGCTGGAGCAGATCGGGGCGCACGGCGCGCAGGTCCACCTCGTCGACGGCGGCCGCGAGGCCGCGGCCCGCGCGGCCCGGGAGGCGGCGGACGCGGACGGCGTGTTCTACGCCTCGCACGTCTACAACCCGTACTTCCTGCACGGCACCAAGACGTACGTCCACGAACTGTGGGAGGACCTCGGCGGCAGACTCCCCGAGGTGATCGTCGTCCCCGTCGGCAACGGCACGCTGCTGCTGGGCGCGGCCCTCGCCGTGACCGAGCTGCACGCGGCGGGCCTCATCGACCGCCGCCCGGCCCTCTGCGCCGTGCAGTCGGCCGCCGTCGCGCCGCTGGCCCACGCCTGGACGGAGGGCGCGGACGACCTGGTCGGGAACACCACCACGGCTCCCACCCTCGCCGAGGGCATCGCCATCCCCCGCCCGCCCCGCGCCCGCCAGATCCTCCGCGCCGTCCGCGACTCCGGCGGCACCTTCCTCACCGTGACCGAGGACCAGCTCCGCCACGCCCAGCGCGACCTGGCCTCCCGCGGCCTGTACGTCGAGTCCACGGGCGTGGCCTGCTGGGCGGCCGTACGGGAGGGGACGCTGGGGTCACGCTCGGCGGTGGTGCCGCTGTGCGGCGCCGGGCTGAAGACGGGCCTGGCGGGGGGTCAGTAGGCCGCGTACAGCATCAGCGCGAGGAGCCCCGCGCCGACCGCCGCGAGCAGCATGTTGCTCCGCTTGTGGCCGGCCCACAGCAGGAGCGCGCCCGCGGCGACCGCCAGCACACGGAACTCACCGTTGAACACCACGAGCACGCCAAGTATCGCCAGTGCCACCCACATGGGGTCCCCTCCCGGCCCGGACCAACTCCCTGAGAAAGAACTGCCCGCCCGGGGAGATCGACACCCCCGGCCCGCGCCGCAGAGCGGCGAAATCCCTGGCACCCCGGCGGGGCCTTGGACAAGACTGCGCAGGTGAGCGACTCCTGCCCTTGCCCGTGCTGCGGGCACCGCGTACTCGGCGCGATGCCCGGCTCGTACGAGATCTGCCCCGTCTGCTTCTGGGAGGACGACGAGGTCCAGTTCCGCTGGCCGACCATGAGCGGTGGCGCGAACAAGGTCTCCCTGATCGAGGCCCAGCGGAACTACCAGGACTTCGGCGCCTGCGACCAGCACGGCCGACAGTACGTCCGCCCGCCGCTCGCGGACGAGCCGCTCGACCCCGCCTGGCGCCCCATCGACCTGACGCGCGACTCCTTCGAGGACTGGGACGCCGAGGACCGGGCCCCGTGGCCCGACGACCGCTCGGTGCTCTGCTGGTGGCTCCCCGCTTTCTGGCGCCGGGACCACCCATGACCACCCACATGGGGCGACTCATCCAGCAACTCGACGACGCGACCGGCCCGTCGTACGACGCCCGCGCAGAACTGCAGCGAGCCGGAATACATCTCGACCCACTTCACGGAGGTCGAGCACCTGGTCGAAGAGTCCGGCACCTGGTCCCTGCTCGAAGCCTCCGAAGCCCCCGCCGACGACAACATCCTCGTCGCCCCCCACCTGGATCGACCGTACCGGCGTGTACCCGGAAAGGTGACCGATGCCGTCCCAGCACCCCGAGGAAGTCGGCTACGGCCACGTGGTCGAGAGCTATGTGACGAGGATGTACGGCGGCCTCCCGCGCTGTCTCGTCCTGAACGGCGGACGGTTCCTGGGCCCCCGGTGGTGGCACACCACACGCTTTACCCGGCACCTGATCGCTGACGCCTCCGCGATCAACGACGAGGAGCTGGAAGCCCTCCTCGGGTACGAATGGCGCTCGCGTCTCACCGCAGGCTGGCTGATCGGCGTCGACCGCCGCGAACGGTTCCGAGCACGTATCGGCGACCTGCTCCTGGCCGGCGAGGTCTGCTATTCCGGCAGCGCCTACTGCTTCGCCCTGGCCCGCTTCGGCACACCCGTCGACGCTGAGATCCTCACCGCCTACCTCGACCGCTATCTCCCCCGGACCGACCTCCACTACGACCAGCCCGCCGCCCTGGGCGCCCTCCTCCGCCTCGACGCCCGCCTCGGCACCCACCACGCCGACAGCTTCACGGTGCCCGACGGCCTCTGGGACGAGTGGGCCAAGGGCGTGGGACGCCTCGGCTACTCCAACCACACCCCCGCCGAACAGCGCCGCTGGACAGACCTCCAGTGCGACTTCGCCAACGGCTGGCGACGCCAGTAGGTCGCGGCGGACCACAAAGGCCGCCCGACCCACTTCGCCGCAGGTCAGACGGCCTTTCGTCGAACGTATTAGACGTTGAAGCGGAACGTTAACAGTAAGGCTCTCACCTGCGTAAACGGGGTTCTGAGAGATTCCAGTCAGCACAGAATCAGCACGGCCCCCCGAGGACCGTCTTCTACCTCGACGGCGTCGACCACCGAGCCCTTGGCCGGACGCTCGCACTTCGGCGGCCGGTCGCTGGCCAATGCCCGCTTGACCGTGTTCTTCGAGATGCCCAGATGCCTCGCGATCGCCCGGACCTGCATCTGCTCGGCCCGGTGCAGCCTGCGAATCTCCGCCCAGTCCTCCACGCAGATCACCCTCTCCCTCCTGACCTCAGATCAAGATCAGGTTCGGGCGAAGATCACCAAGTGGGTCACTGTCGGCCCTCCGTGGCCCTGGCACTGATAGTGATCCAGAACCAGGATTCGAGCGACGCCGAGAGGCGGGCGCGCCGGTATGACCGCCCGCTGCGCTGCTCCCTCGGCCGACGCGTCGTAGGCACGTGACACTGGTGCTCGCCTCGCGGCAGGCCCGGTCACCAGGTCATGGGCAGCTCATGGATGCCGTAGGTGGCCATGTCGTGCCGGAACGGCAGGTCTTCCAGAGCGCAGGCGAGCCGCATGCCGGGCAGCCGTCGGATCACCGCGGGAATGGCCTCCTGGAGTTCGACTCGGGCCAGTGCCTGGCCGACGCACTGGTGGGGTCCGTAACCGAAGCCGACATGGGGCACGGACGGGCGGTCGAAGTCGAGTTCGTCCGGGTTCGGGAAGACACTCTCGTCCCGGTTGGCCAGGGGGAGCGCCGCCACCACCATCTGGCCGGCCCGCACCGTGACGCCGCCCACCTCGACGTCCTCGGTGGCGATCCTGCCCAGTCCGAGCTGCGAGACGGTGTGATAGCGCAGCAACTCCTCGACGAGCAGGGGTATCCGCTCCGGGTGTTCGTGGACGACGGAGAACTTCTCCGGCTGCAGTGCATAACTCACCAAGGACAGCGAGATGGTGCTGGCCGTCGTGTCGTAGCCCCCGACGATGAGCATGAGGATCACGCCGATGGTCTCGTGGAAGGTGAGCTGCTTCTCCTGGTACGGGCCCGTCACCAGGCGCCGGATCAGGCTGTCCTCGGGCAGTTCGGAGGGGTCCTGGACGAGCCCGCCGATGTACTCGCCGAGTGTCCGGAACACCTCGGCACCTTCGTCCTCGCTCCCCACCGCCGAGACCACGCCCTTGACGCATCGGGTGAGCAACGCGCGGTCCTCGGCCGGAATCCCCAGCAGCCGGAAGACGGTCGCGGACGCGACCGGTACGGCGAAGGCCTCGAGCATGTCCTGGGGAGGCGCGGTCTCGGCGAGCCCGTCGAGCACACCCTGGACGATCTCGCGGATCGCGGGGCGCAGCAGCTCGATGTGCTTGGGCAGGAACTCGCGTGCGATGGTGCCTCGCAGGCGCCGGTGATCAGGATTGTCGGTGCGTACGAACGGCGGTGCCGCGGCCTGCGACTGGAGCGTCGGAGTGAGTTCGGTGAAGTTGGGTCGGCGCGAGTCCGAGCTGAACCGCCTGTCCTGCAGCACGGTCCGCACATCCTCATACCCGGAGAACACGTGCGCCGGCGTGCCGTTCCACAGACCGACCTTCGCCACCGGGCAGGACTTGGCCTCCGGGTAGATGTGATAGGGCTCCAACGGCGAGTTCGCCGGGTCGACCTGGGTGGCCGGAGATTCCATGGTGTCGTTTCCTTTCCAAGACCGCAGGCCTGGGCCGTGCGGCGTCGTGACGGCGTCTCGCGTCATACCGCCTGGTCGAAACTGAAGAAGCGGTCCGGGTCACAGGCCGCCTTGACCCGGGAGAGCCGGGCGGCGTTGTCGCGGTAGTACTCACGTCAGTCCTGCAGGTCCGGCTCGGTGAATCCGCCGTAGGTGCCGTGCGACGCGGTCGGCTGCCCAACAAGTACTGCGCGTCCAGGTGCCAGGACGCCGTCGCGGCCGGGTCGACGCGGCCATCACACGCTCGTGACCGCTGCGCCCGCCGTCCGTGAACACGCCGAGGACGGCGTCTACGACAGAACCGGCGACGGGTGCGGAATGGAGGTCACCCTTGATGGCGGCGGAGCCGACACGTGGCAGGCGCGCTCCTTCCCGGGTGCCCACCCGATGGCAGGCACGAACCCTCGTCGGCACCTACGCCGGACTCGCCGGGTTTCCGGAAGGTCTCCAGCATCGCGCCGAGACAGTCCGTCTCCGTCGTCCGGCGTTCGGCTGGGTGGGGCACCGACGTGCCCCACCCAGCCGGTCCAGCACCGCCCAAGCGCTTCGCCCGGCCCCGGCCGGCCTTCGGGACCACCACCGGAGCCGGTGCGGCGTCGGTGCCGTACGAGACCATCGGCAGGGACACCACGTCCTCGGAATCGGCGGTCGCCCAGCCGAGCCAGCCGTAAACGGCCCGGTTCTCGGCGACCCGTGGCCCCGCTCGATGTTATTGGCCGGGTCATTCACGGACGGACGCCGGGCGCATGTCCGTCCATTCCTTCTCGATGTACTCAAGGGCGCTTCCGCGGGGGCTCGGCCCGCTCACGGAACGCCACCCGGAGGGGATGTCGGCGAAATTCGGCCAGAGTGAGAACTGGCCTTCCTCGTTGCGGAGCACATGGAACTGCCCGTCATGGTCGTCGAAGGGTGAGGGCACGGTGAATTTCTCCTAGTCGGCAAAGAGGGCCCGGCACCGGGAATTGACGGTGCTTTCGGTGGCTTTCGCGATGATTCGGGGTCGGACGGCTACGGCCGTGGTGAGAAGGCCCGCCGTTCCGGCTCGGTGAGGATGTCCAGGGTGTGAAGGCGTGCGTCCGGGTCGCGGACCGCGGCGGACAGCAGCAGGAGATACCGCTCCAGGAGCAGTTCGACTGTCTCCTGGGAGAAGAGGTCCGAGCTGTACTCGGTACGGCCGGTGAGGCCCTGGGCGAGGCCGGCGCTGTCCCGGCTCTCGTCCCAGTTGAACATCAGATCGAAGCGGGCCGTTCCGGTGTTCGGGGGCGGTTCGGGGGTGAGGGTGACGGAGTCGGCCCGATGGCCGTCGCCGGGCGGTGCGTGCAGGACGAGGGCCGTCTGGTAGAGCGGGTGACGTGCCGGGTGGCGTGCCGGGTTGACGCGATCCACCACCTGGTCGAACGGGACCTCCTGGTGGGTGAAGGCGTCGAGGTCCACGGCCCGGGTCCGAGCGAGCAGGGTGCGGAACGTCGGGTCGCCCGAGGTGTCGACGCGAAGGACGACACTGTTGGCGAACAGCCCGACGAGGTCGTCCAGCGCGGGGTCCGTGCGCGCCGCGGCAGCGGTGCCGACGACGATGTCGGTGCCGCCGCCCAGCCGGGTCAGCAGTGCCGCGAGCGCGGCGTGCAGCACCATGAAGAGCGTCGCGCCCGTCTCCCGCGCGCAGTTGAGCAGTTCCTGATGGAGGGAGGCTTCGACGTGGGTGTGGACGGTGCCGCCACGATAGGTAGGTCTGGCCGGACGGCTCCGGTCGGCCGGCAGCCGCGTCTCGACCGGAAGACCGCGCAGCGTCCGCTCCCAGAAGGCGAGCTGGCGCCCGAAGCCGCTGCCGCGGTCCTGCGCCTCGGCTGCTTGCTCGTTGTGCCATACGGCGTAGTCGCGATAGTGAACCGGCAGCGGCTGCCACTGCGGGGCCCGCTGCCCCAGCCGCGCCCGGTAGGCGTGCGCCAGGTCCGCCGTCAGGGGGGCCAGCGACCAGGCGTCCACGGTGATGTGGTGCATCAGGAGCAGGAGCGTGTACCGGTCCTGTCCGTGCCGGAACAGGCGTGCGCGCAGGGGAAGGTCCGTCCTGAGCTCGAAGGGTTCCGCCGCGGCCCGCGCCAGGTGGCCGGCCAGACGGTCTTCGGCGGCGTCGGTCTCATGAAGGACCACCGCGGCGTCCTCGGGGGCGAGGACCCGTTGGCGGGGGCCGTCACCGTCATCGGGGAAGACGGTACGCAGGGGTTCGTGACGAGCCACGACGTCATCGAGTGCGGTCCGCAGCGCCCCGGTGTCCACCCGGCCCGTGATCCGCAGGCAGTACGGCACGTTGTAGATCCGGCTCGCGGGTCCGCCGAGTTGGTTGATGAACCACATGCCGTACTGGCTGTGCGAGAGCGGCACCGCCGCGTGGTTCTCGTCGCGGCAGAGCAACAGCGGGCGGAGCCTGCTCGCCGGAGCGGTACGCCCGGCCAGGCCCTCGACGGTCGGTGTCTCGAAGATCCAGGCGATCGGAACATCGACTTCGAGGTGTTTCGCGATACGGCCGACGAGGCGCGTGGCCAGTAGCGAGTTGCCGCCCAGGGCGAAGAAGTCGGCGTCCCTCGGCACCCCGGGCAGGCCGAGCACATCGGCGAAGAGATTGGCGAGGATCTCCTCGCGCGGAGTGCGGGGCGCCTGCCCGTCAGCCCGCGGGAACAGGGCGGGACGGGGCAGCGCCGTGCGGTCGAGCTTGCCGTTGACGGTGAGGGGGAGCGACGCGATGCGTACCACGGCGCTGGGCCGCAGGTACGCGGGGAGCCTGGCGGCCAGATAGCCGGGGAGCTTGCCCATCAGGGCGTTGCCGGTCCGGTGCGTGGTCGGCTGGTTGGCGTGGTCACCGGGCGACGTCCTGCCGCTGTCGGCGGACTCCGCCAGCGGGACGGCGCCCGGTTCACCGCCCACGGGTGTGAAACAGGCGTCCAGTCGCGTGGGGTCCTGCGCCGACCACGTGAGGTGGACCTCGCAGCCGGCGCCCCCGCCCAGGGCGTGCAGTTCCTCGGGGTCGATCCCTGCCGCCGGTTCTTGCAGCAACCGCAACGGCTCGTCGAGCGACCGGGCCGTGGTCAGCGCCGTCGCGGCCGATGCCTCACCGAGGATCCGGCTGTTCGGCACGCCGCGCAGCAGCAGCGACGTGCGGGTGCGGGCCAGCAGGCCGGACAACTCCTGCAGTCCGCTGACATCCGTGCCCCAGGTCAGTGTCTGCGCGTCCGGCGCAGCGGTACCGGTTTCCACCGGCTCCTTGATGAGCACCGCGTCGTACCGGTAGCGGGTCAGTTCGTTGTGGTGCGTGCCGCGCTGCACCGCTGTGCGTACCCCGCGGAGCTGCGGGATCCACCGGGGTACCGCGGCGAAGAACGCGGGGTCGAGGAGCAACTCCTTCTCATCCACCAGGTCCTGCTCGACCGCCGCGCGGACGGCGGAGGCAGAGGCTTCCCGCCGGGTGGCGGAGCGCAGCCGGACGGCGCTGCGCAGCGGGCGCAGCAGACGCAGGTGCCGGATGTCGCCGACGAACACCCGGCCGCCCGGCGCCAGCAGGCGTGCCGCCTCGCGCAGGACGCTCACCAGGTAGTCGGCCGACGGAAAGTACTGGATCACCGAGTTGAGGACAACGGTGTCGAAGTACCCCTCGGGGAGGCCGGGGAGGTCGTGTGCGGGACCGTGCAGCAGGTGGACCTTCTCCCGCAGCACCGGGTCGACGTCCACCTTCTTGCCGAGTGTCTCGATCACCTCGGCGGAGAAGTCGGTGGCCCAGTACGCCTCGCAGTCACCGGCGAGGCGGGACAGCAGCAGCCCGGTGCCCACGCCGATCTCCAGTACCCGGCGCGGTCGCAGGGCACGGATGCTGTCGACCGTGGCGTCCCGCCAGGCTTGCATCTGAGGCACGGGAATGGGCTCGCCGTCGTAGGTGCTGTTCCAGCCGCTGAAGTCCTCCCCCAGGGGGAGCGCTCCCACTGCGCTGTAGACCTCGTCGTAGAGCCGTTGCCATTCCTCGACGTGCTCCGAGGTGGTGTCGTCGGCCTGCCGCACGGCCGGGTGGTCCGGCACGACATAGGCGACGAGCCTCTGGTCTCCCGGAGTGTCCTCCCGGACCACCACCGCGGCCTGCGCGACCTCGGGATGGTCGCGCAGCACGGCTTCGACCTCGCCGGGCTCCACTCGGAAACCCCGTATCTTCGCCTGGTCGTCGACCCGGCCCACGAACTCCAGTTGCCCGTCGTCACGCACCCTCACCCGGTCGCCGGTCCGGTACATCCGCTCGCCCGGCGTCCCGAAGGGGTCGGCCACGAACCGCTCGGCGGTCAGCGCGGGCCGCCCCAGGTACCCGCGGGCCAGCCCCGCTCCGGCGATGTGGATCTCTCCGACCGCTCCCGGCGGTACCGGCCGGAGCCGCTCGTCGAGGACGTGGATGCGGGTGTCCGAGAGCGGACGGCCGATGGGCGGGATGCCTGCCCCGGCCAACGGTCCGCTCATGGTCGCGGAGACGGTCGATTCGGTCGGTCCGTACGCGTTCACCAGCAGCCGGCCCGGCGACCAGCGGCGCACCAGCTCGCTGTTGCAGGCCTCGCCCACATTGACGACGGTGGCCCCGGCGGGCAGAGCGCCGTCCGGCAGGGCGGCGAGCGTGGAGGCCGGCAGGGTGAAGTGGGTGATGCCCTCCTCGGCGGCGAGCGCACTGAACTCCGGTCCGGGCAGGAGCCGTTCACGCGGTGCGACCACCAGCGTGGCGCCAGTGAGCAAGGCCATCGACACGTCCCAGAAGGCGCCGTCGAAACTCGGCGAGGAAAAGAGCAGCAACCGGCTGGACGGCCCGATCCCCAGGTCCCGCGCATGGCTGCCCACCAGGCTGGCGATGCCGTGGTGGGTGAGGACCACTCCTTTGGGAGTACCGGTGGAACCCGAGGTGTAGATGACATAGGCCGGATGCCGGGTCCGGAGCGGGGCGCCGCGTTCGTCGTCCGCCACATCCGCCGCGGAGCAGTCGGCCAGGGTCCGTACGACGGCCGGGTCGTCCAGCACCACCGTGCGGGAGGCCGCCTCGGCCGGCAGCTCGGGCTCGATGTCACTCCTGGTCAGCACCAGCATGGGAGCGGCGTCGGCGAGCATGAACGCCAGCCGCTGCGGAGGATAGTCCGGATCCATCGGGAAGTAGCCGGCGCCCGATTTCAGTACGGCCGCCACGGCCACCACGAAGTCGGTCGAGCGCGGCAGGGCGAGACCGACCAGGCTCTCCGGGCCGGCGCCACGTGCGATGAGCAACCTGGCGAGGCGGTTGGCCCGCCGGTTCAGTTCGGCGTAACTCAGCCGCTCGCTCGCGGAGTTGATCGCGGTGGATTCGGGGGCGGCGTCGACACGGGCTTCGAAGAGCCGTCCCCATAGGCCGGGGGTGAACTCGGGGCCGGCCTGGGCCCCGGCGGGCGAGGCCGTGGTGCGGCTTCGCCCCGGCGGCAGCATGGACATCGAGTGGACCTCACAGATGATGGGATCGGACGGGCTGGCCCTGGGAGTCACTGCAGTGGGAGGTCCTGGACGCGGAGATCGGGATCCTTCAACAACAGGGACAGCACGACTTCGTACTGCTGGGCGAGCCGGACGACCGTGTCGTCGCGCAGCAGCCCGCTCTGGTACTGGATGTGGCTGCGCAGCGTCCCGCCGTCCGCGGCGGAGGCCAGATGCTCCACGGTCCACAGCACCGGATAGCGGGCGGATTCGCTCGCCGGCCGTGGGCCGGGACTGATGGTGAGGCCCGGCAGGTCGGCCGGCGGAGCTGCGACCGTGCGCAGGACGAGTGACACCTGGGGCGGTGGCACGTCGGCCAGGCGCTCGAAGAGCAGGTCCTGGTGGGCATAGGCACCGAGATCGGTCACGCGGACCCGGTCCAGCAGTTCGCGGAAGGTGGGGTTGCCCGACGTGTCGGTGCGCAGCGCCAAGGTGTTGGCGAAGAGGCCCACCAGCGGTTCGAACTGGGTGTCGGTCCGGCCGGCCACCGCGGTCACGACGGTGACGTCCCCTCCTGCTCCCCTGCGGGCGAGCAGTGCGACGAGCGCGGCGTGCAGGATCATGAAGACGGTGACACCGTGCTCACGGGCCGCGGCTGTCAGCACCCGGTGGCCGCCGACTTCGAGCGGAAGATCGAGGGACCTGCCGGCAAAGTCCTGCTGGGCCGGCGCCGGGCTGTCGGTCTCCAGGACCGGCCTGTCGTCGGCACCGTGCAGCGTCTTCCTCCAGTACTCCGCCTGGCGCAGCGCGACGTCGCTCGGGTCGTCCGTGGCGCCGAGCAGCCGGCGCTGCCAGGCGACGTAGTCGAGGTAGCCGAAGGACAGCGGCTCCCACTGTGGTGCGCGCCCCTCGGTCCGGGCGCGGTAGGCGCGGACCAGGTCCTCCAGCAGGGGGCCGAAGGACCAGCCGTCGGCGGCGATGTGATGCATGACCAGCAGCAGTACGGACTCGTCCGGGCCGAGCGTGAACAGTACGGCCCGCAGCGGGATCTCGGTCTCGAGGTCGAAGTGGCGGCGGGCGGCGTGCGCGAGATCCTCGGACAGCCGCTCGGGCGTGGTCCTGGTCTCCGTCCATGGGATGTCGTCCGCGGTGGCTTCCGTGATCACCGCACACGGACCGCTGCCGTCGTCCTGGACGAGCGTGCGCAGCGGAACGTGCCGGGTGACGACATCGGCGAGGGCGGCGCGCAGTGCCTCGGCGTCGACGGCACCGGTCAGCCGCTGCGACAGCGGCACGTTGAACATGTCGCGACACAGGCTTCGGCGGTACTCGTGCCACATCTGCATCTGCTGGGCCGACAACGGCGCCGTGCTGCCGGAGGCGTACTCGCTCGGCACGGGCAGCGGCCTGGCCTCGTCCCCCGCGTCGAAGCGGGCGGCGAGCGCGCCGACGGTGGGCGACTCGAACAGCCACGACAGCGGCATCTCGGTGTTCAGGCGCCGCCGGACCTCGGCGGCGAGTCGGGTGGCCAGCAGGGAGTTGCCGCCGACGGCGAAGAAGTCGCTGTCGGCTGTGACGTCGGCTGTCGCGAGTACGTCGGCGAAGATCGCCGCCAGTACCTCCTCGCGGGCGGTCCTGGGCGGACGTCCCGAGGCATGGGCGGCGCGCCGCGGCCGGGGCAGGGCGCCGCGGTCGAGCTTTCCGTTCACCGTGACCGGCAGCCTGTCGAGCGGGACGAAGACCTCCGGGACCATGAAGGCCGGCAGCTTCGCCGCGACCTGCCCGGGAAGAGAGGCCATCGTCTGGGAGTCGGGGCGGGCGAACGCCGGCCTGTTGGTGAACCGGGCCGGGGAGAAACCGTCCGGCTCCGCGTCGGTCCGGGGGGCGGGACGCGGCACGAGCGCTCCGGCGCGTGTGAAGGAAGCGTCGATCAGGGCGTCGTCCTCGGACGACCAGGTGCAGTCGACCCGGTAGCCCAGTTCCGCGCCCAGCCGGCGCAGGTCCTCCGGTGCCACGCCCGCCGGAGCCTGCCCCAGGGACAGCACCTCGTGCAGGGGGCGCCGGTCGAACAGCGCGAGTGTCGCGGCATGCTCGCCGGCCACCCGGCCGTTGGGGATCCCGGTGACGCACAACCGCTCCGGTTTCCCACGACGCAGCCGATCGGCGACGTCGGCCAGGCTCGCCATCTCGCCGTCCCACCGCAGTCGCACGACCGGCCCCGCGTCGTCCGTGGGCCCGGTGTCATCGGCAGGCCCGGCATGCTTGCGCAGCACCACCTCGTAGCGATAGCGGCTGAGTTCGTTGTCGTACCCGCCCCGTTTGAGCGTGCACGACTCCAGCGTCATGCCGGGCAGCGCGCCGACGGCCGTCGTGAAGAACTCCGGGTCCACGAGCAGTTCCTTCTCCTGCGCCATGGCCCGGTCGATCGCCGCGCAGACCGTCTGCGGAGTGTCGGTGTGCGTGGCCGCCGCCAGCAGCCCCCCGGCGTGGAAGGTGCGCAGCAGACGAAGGTTACGGACGTCGCCGAGGAACACCGCGCCCCCGGGTACCAGGAGCCGGGACACCTCGCGCAGTAGGTCGAACAGGTAATCGCCTGAGGGAAAGTACTGGATCACGGAGTTGAGCACGACGGTGTCGAAGCCGCCGCTGGGCAGACTCCCCAGCTCATGGGCGGAGAGCTGATGCAGGACGACCCGGTCCGCGAGGCCGGGGCGCTCGGCGACCTGCCCGCGCAGCCGCTCGATCAGGGCCCCGGAGATGTCGGTGCCCCAGTAGCTTTCGCAGTCACCCGCCAGCTGCGAGAGCAGCAGACCGGAACCGCAGCCGATCTCCAGTACGCGGCGCGGAGCCAGTTCGCGGATCTGCCGCACGGTCTGCTCACGCCATTCGCGCATCCCCTCGATCGGCCGCCCGCCATAACTGCTCACCCAGCCGGAGAAGTCCTCGCCGAAGTCGGCGGTGTCGGCTCGGCCGTACAGATCGTCGTAGAGCCGTCGCCAGGCATCGAGTTGACCGTCCGGTTCCTCGCCGGCCGCCTCGTCGGCGGCCGCGTTCTCGGGTATGACGTAGGCGGCGAGGTATGGCTCTCCGGGCCGGTCCTCACGCAGGACGACGGCGGCCTGCCGGACCCCGCGGCACCCGGCGATGACGGATTCGATCTCGCCCGGCTCGATACGGAAGCCGCGTACCTTGACCTGGTCGTCCGCCCTGCCGACGAACTCCAGGTCTCCTGAACGGGTCCAGCGGCCGAGGTCACCGCTGCGGTACATACGGCTGCCGGCCGGGCCGAAGGGGTCCGCCACGAACCGCTGCGCGGTCAGACCCGGCCGCTCGAGGTACCCGCGTGCCAGGCTGTGCCCCGCGATGTAGATCTCGCCGACCGCTCCCGGCACAACCGGTGCGAGGCGGTCGTCGAGGACATGGATCCGGGTGCCGTCCACCGCCCGGCCGACCGGCGGCGCCACGTCGTCGGCCAGCGGATCGCTCATGGTGGCGCAGACGGTGGACTCCGTCGGGCCGTAGGCGTTCACCATCGTCCGGTGCGGGCGCCAGCGCTGCACGAGAGCCGCCGGGCACGCTTCGCCCGCGACGACCAGCGTCACGCTCGGAGGCAGCATGTCGGGGCCCAGCGCACCCGCGACCGAGGGCGGGAGAGTGACATGAGTGACTCCGTGGTCCGCGATCAACGCGGCCAGTTCGGCGTCGGGCAGCAGCCGCCCCGGCCTGCCGACCACGAGCGCGGCCCCGGCCAGCAGCGCCATCGACATCTCCCAGAAACTGGCGTCGAAACTCGGGGACGAGAAGGCGAGCACGCGTGAGGCGCCGGTGACGGCGAGGCGACGACGCTGGGTCGCGATCAGGCTCGCGACGCCTTGGTGGGTGACGACGACTCCCTTGGGGATCCCCGTGGAGCCGGAGGTGTAGATGATGTAGGCGGGACTCGCGGGGCGCAGTGGCTCCAAACGTTCCCCGTCCTCCATGTCGTGGTCCGGCAGACGGCGCAGTACGTCCTCGGTGGCCTCGTCGTCCAGTACCACGAGGCTGCCGGTGGGCAGCTGGCCCAGAAGGTCGCCCCGGACGTCCGACGTCGTCACCAGCACCACGGGTGCTGCGTCCCGGGCCATGAAGGACAGTCGCTCCACGGGGTAGTTCGGATCCAGCGGCAGGTACGCGGCCCCGCACTTGAGCACGGCCGTCGCGCACAGGAAGAAGTCCGCGGACCTGCCCAGCACCAGCCCGACCGACCGCTCCGGCCCGGCGCCGAGGTACTTCAGCCACCGGGCGAGCCGGTTCGCACGGGCATTGAACTGCGCGTACGTGAGCGCCGTGTCCCCGGCGACGAGCGCGATGGCGTCAGGTGTGTCGGCCACCCGCGCTTCGAGGAGACTCGGCCACGTCGTGGCGAGCGCTCCCTCCGGGAGATCTTCACCGGTCAGGTGCGACACAGGTATCCGTTCCTCTCTGTCGTCGAGCCGCCCGTGGGCGCGCTCAAGCCGATGGCATGGAAAGCGGAAGCAGGGGAGGGGAAAGACGTCGGGCCTACGTGGGGCCGAGTGGCGCCAGGAGTGGTGAGCGACGACGGTTCGGGGGGCCACGGGGTACGGGTGCCGGCTTCTCCTACGAGAACCCGAGCCACCGCGTGCGGCCGACGGGCCGCCGGATCGAGAAGCGGTTGCAGGAGAACCGTTCTCAGAATGTCTTGTCCGTCCCGATGAAGCAGGTGTCGTAGCACCGGGAATCCCCCTGTGAATGGTTCTCGCACGTTGGAACATAAGCATCATGGGGTTGTTTCCGCGGCGCAGTCTTGTCGGTCAGTGACCGCGTCGTTGCCTCTGGACGCCAGGCTTCCGTTTGCAGCGGGAGCTACTGCGAGGAGGCCACGTGCCGACGATCCAGCGGGGTCGGGCAACGGTGAGGTGGTGATCCGCGCCCGGGGTCCTGCAGCCCCCGCCACCTCGCAAAATTTCGACAAACAAATTCGACACAGGAAGACCAGACTTCCGCGACCGGAGGAAAGCGCAGGGAGCTGCCTGTGACTTCCCGCATCGGCAGCGCTCGCGCTCGACGACTCCGTCCGTCCGGCGGGCCGTCGCCTCAGTCAACCACCCCGGCGTAGCGAGTGAGTGCAGTTGAGCGGATAGCTGGTGAGGTAAACCCAACGGGCGAGTTCGATGAACGCACGTACGGCTGCGCCGACAATCCCGCAGGTGGCTTGCGCACCGCCCGCCAAGACAATGCTCCTGTGTGCGCACCCTCAGGAGCCAACACACAACTCCGGTCAATCAGTAGGTACTTGACTGGACTGCCACCCGCAGGGCACTGTCAATAAGCGGGAGCGCTCCCACAGCGCTCTCTTGTACAGCGCAGCACCTCCTGATGAGCAGTGACGGACTCGCACGGACTCAGTAAGCGAAGACGCGCACGGCCCCTTCCCCTTACGGCCGTTCGTGGCCTCGTGATGAGTGAGGAAAACCTGATGGACAAATTTGCCTCGGACAGACCTGGAAACCCGATCGCGGCGACGGAGTTTCTCTCTCCGCACTGTTTCCGGAGGCGCTGGCCACGGCATGGAGAAACGGGGCGCGACCGTTACGGCCACCCTGGCCCGGGCGGCGGCATGCCGTGCGAGCGAGGCTCGCTCGGGCGTCGCCACGGACTCCGGCGCAGGAGCGTTTATGCGGTGCGATGCAGTGACCCGGGTGACTGCCTGACGCCAGCCGGCGGAGACGGCTGGCCACAGGCCTGTCAGATCGCACCTCCCCTCGGTCGACGCAGCGGGTGAGCAAGTCACCCAACGTGGATCCGAGGGTCCACGCACCCACGATGGAGACGTCCGCAGCGGAATGTCAGCACACCTGACCCGTCTGCGGCGCGCGAGGAGCATCGATCGCACCCGCGGGTTGTGACCAGGATTCTCCCGCCTCCGGCGCCAGACCCGATTGACCTGGTAGTTGAAATTTCAATCAAACTAAGCGGGTGAACGACTGGGTTCGTTCCTTGCGGAGGATCTCGCCGTGGCCTGTTCTGAACTGTTTGTCGCGCTCGGAGCCGAGAAGGGGGAAGCATCTTGCTTCACTCGATTTCCGGCCGACGCGCCGAGCGCAAGGTACTGCCTTTTGTCGAGCTCAGGCATGCAGATAAAATCTTTCAAGGCCGGCGGGGTCAAGGTGACGATCATAGATTCCGGTCCAGCCGTCATCGAGTTCGAGGCAATCAACTCGGAGGCGGCCTTGACGCCGCAGAGAACAGTCATATGCGTACTGTCAGGAATGGCGTTCATCGCTGGTACCGGAAACGGTACGGAGATCGACGCGGGGACGCTGGTTATGACGGACGGCGACGTTCCCTTTTCGATGAATGTGCCCGTTGCTTCGCGACTCCTCGTACTGCGTTTCGCCGACGAAGCGAAGGATGGACTCCCGGTGTCGCCTCGGGGGACTTTTATCGTGACGGATGCTGCCAAGGGTCCCGGATCCGGATTTCTTTTTTCGTTCTTGAATACCCTGGCTGTGGAGATGATGAAAACCGATGGGATTCTGTCCTCGTATATGGAGGAGGTCGTGCGCATCCTGGCGATCTCCGCGACGCGAATCGCATATGCCGAGCTCGGAAAGCATTACTCTGGGGGATGCGATCCACTTCTGATCGCGGTTCAGGAGTCGATCGACCGGCAGTTGGCCGACCCCGAGATCAGCCCGGCGACCCTCGCGGCCGAACACAACATATCGGTGCGTCAGTTACATCGAGTTTTCGGACCGATCGGGGAAAGCGTCATGAGCTATGTCAAACGCCGTCGCCTGGAGCGTTTCGCATGCGATCTGAGGGATCCGAGCCTGGGGCACCGGAAGATCAATGAGCTGGCGGCGGACTGGGGGATGCTGGATGCCGCGATGCTGAGCAGACACTTCCGCTGCGCCTACGGAATGTCGCCCCGCGATTACCGGAAGCAGCACTGTTTCACCTGAAACGGCGAGGGCATGACGGCGGCAGGGACGACGTGTCGCCCACGGTTCGGCACGGGGTTCCCGGCGCCACCCCGGCCCGAGAAAGGACCAGGGCCCCGAAACGTGGTCGTGGACGAGCCGAGTCAGCACGGTCCCGGCACGGGAGGCCTGCCCCCGCACCATGCAGCTCAGACGCCACCACACGACACACCTCGGTCACTCCACCGGGCCGAAGGGGAGCGTCCTGGTCACCGGAGTGCCGACGCCGCACCTCCTCGCGTGCGCTCTTCGGTCGCCCACCCGGGACGTGCCCGCACTGCGCGAAGCATCGGACACCGTGGACGCCTCCACCGGCACGCACGCAACTTACGAGCACTCCTGGCCAGGTGATGTGACTTGCACCTCGGGCTGAAGCCGGAGGGTTCCCGCCTTCTCGATCGTTGCTGTGCCACTACGCGGCCCGGGGCTAGGCGGCACGGATCGATGGCCCTGGGCACAGCCGTCATGCAGCTCATGCACTGCCGACCGCCTGCGGGCCGGTCGCGAACTCCCGCCACATCACACAGCCTTCGGTGTCCCACGTTGCGGGGCTGCGCGGTCAGTAGGGCGTAACTGCGACTCGGTCAGGGGATCCCCATGGATCCGCATCTCGACTGCTACGGCAACTCCCTCGCGGCCTGGAGCAGGTCTGGGAGGTCGGTGTGAACCGGCCGATCCTGACCAGGGTGCGGCCGTACCGTTCCGCTTTGTACTCCAGCATGCTGAGGAACGATGGCCACCCGGCGTCGTGCACGGACTTGGTCAGCTTCGTGCGGGCCAGTCCCGCCACCGACAGGTCCTCCACGGCGATCCCTTGGTCATCACCCGGCAGCCGGCCGGCGCCTACCAGGTGGGCCGGTTCGGCGGAGCCGGAGGGCCTGGCCCGGCCGGATACACACGGTGAGTGCCTTCGGTGCCAGGTCTCAGGCCGGAAGGTTCCGGCGGTCGCGTCCGGAACACCTCGTCCGCGACCGCCGGCCTGTGCAGGGCGACCAGCGGCGACTTCCCCGGCGGCGGGCCGGGCAGAAGGGCGGAACGAGCCACGACGGCACGGACCAACTCGACCCAGGAGAGCCCGGTCTGCGGGTCGGCCGGGGAAAGTGCGGCCGGACTGCGGCTTGCGTGTTCCCAGGCTGAGCCGGTCCATCGACATCCGGCGTCTCAGACGCTACGTCACCCGTGAGATATACGGTCAGATGCAACCGCCACCTTCCTCGCCGCCTCGTCTTCTGCCGCCTGCCGCAACATCGGGGCATCCTGAACGTTCATCTCGCTTATGGAATGCGGCAGTTCATCGCCCGGCAGGACTGGCCGACCCGCTACCGGCTGGTCTCCTACGCACCCGGCCTCAACCCGGCGGAAGGCTTCTGGTCGCCGCTGCGGTCCCGCACCGCTTTCACCACTCTCCGAGCACCTCAGCCGGACCATCGAAACGGAATGAGGAAATCTGGTATGTTTCCCACTCATCGACGGATGCCTCGCCGGAACCGGTCCGTCCCTCACGCCAACGACCTCACAAGCTCAGTCGCTGTCAGGACGAGGGAAAACCTCCAATTCCCTCCCGGCTTTACCGGGATATGACAAGGCGCCTCGTGGTGCGGCAGCTTTCGTCGGCACCTCGCGCCATGCGCAGGTCCCCTGTCCGCGAAGGTATCGAAAGGTGCATAGCGGAACTGGCATCCAACAGCTAAGGATCAGTCACCGATCGACAAGATTTCGTCGGGGATGCCTATCCATGATGAAGGTGTGCCGGCGCACGATCTTCAAGAGAGAGGAATTCCGGTGCCACGGCGCCTCCGTCACCAGGACAGGCAACACATGTGAGCGTGGTTCTCCTGTGGGCCGCTTCTTGATCCAGCAGCCCCGTTGCTCGCACGCAGTAGCTCAGGTCCTCGTCGGAGAAGCCGATCTCCGCGCCGAACGGCACCTGCGAATCACCGCCGCTCGCCACAGGATTCCTCCGCTCCGTGGCCGGGCTCGCCCCGTCGCCGGAGATCCCGCCCGGCGATGCCGCGCCGCCCGCCCTGTCAACACGTATGCGCCGCGACTGACAACCACGGGATCGAGGGCTCGCCTCCCATCCCGGAATTCCTGCCGCGATCCCCGGCTCCGCATCCCTTTTCGACTACCCCAAGGAAGCCCCTGTGACCGTCCCCTCGCCGCTCGCCGACCCGTCCATCGTGCCCGACCCCTACCCTGTCTACGCCGACCTGGCCCAGCGCCGCCCCGTCCACTGGGTCGAGCGCCTGAACGCCTGGGCGGTCTTGACGTACGCCGACTGCGCCGCCGGGCTGAAGGATCCCCGGCTCACCGCCGACCGGGGGACGGAAGTGCTGGCCGCGAAGTTCCCCGGACAGCCGCTGCCGCCGGACAACATCTTCCACCGCTGGACCAAGAACGTGGTGATGTACACGGACCCGCCGCTCCACGACGCGCTACGCCGGTCCGTCCGCGCAGGCTTCACCCGTGCCGCGCACCAGCACTACGACCAAGTCCTCCAGAAGGTCGCGCACGACCTGGTCGCTTCCATCCCGGCCGGTGCCACCGAGATCGACGCCGTCCCCGCCCTGGCTGCCGAACTCCCCGTACGCTCCGCCGTGCACGCCTTCGGGGTCCCCGAGGAGGACCTCGGATTCCTCATCCCGCGCGTGAATACGATCATGACGTACCACTCCGGTCCGAAGGATCAGCCGGTGACGCAGGAGATAATCCTGGAAAAGCTCACCGACCTGCACACGTACGCCTCCGAACTCCTCCAGGGCATGCGGGGCAAGGTCCTGCCGGACACCGTCATCGCCCGCCTGGCAGCCGCCCAGGACGGCCTGACCGAGACCACGCCGGAACAGACCGTGCACCAGCTGGCGCTGGTGTTCATCGCGTTGTTCGCGCCCACGACGCCGGGCTCTCTCAGCAGCGGCACGCTCGCGTTCGCCCGCAACCCGCGGCAGGTCGAACGCTTCCTGGCGGACCAGGCGTGCGTGGACAACACGGCGAACGAGGTCCTCCGCTACAACGCCTCGAACCAGTTCACCTGGCGCGTCGCGGCCAAGGACGTCGAGATGGGCGGCGTACGGATCGAGGCCGGGCAGACTCTCGCCCTGTTCCTGGGCTCGGCCAACCGGGACGCCAACATGTTCGAGCGACCGAACGACTTCGACCTCGACCGTCCCAACAGCGCTCGGCACCTGTCGTTCGGCCAAGGGGTGCACGCCTGTCTCGCCGCGCAGCTCATCTCCCTGCAGCTGAAGTGGTTCTACGTCGCCCTGCTGAACCGCTTCCCGGGCATCCGGACGGCGGGCGAGCCGATCTGGAACGAGAACCTCGAATTCCGCTCCCTTCGCTCCCTGCCGCTCAGCCTCCGCTGACGAGGTCAGCGCTCTACTCCCCTGCGAGGAATCGTGACCTCCGAAGTCGCTCTGGGCCCTTCCTTGCCCGCCCCGTCCCCGACAGCGTGCCCGGCACTGGGGCCCGATTCGTCCCTTGGCCCGGTCCCGTCGGCGGAACCGGCGACGCCGCAGTCCTGCGGCGTCGCCGATCCAAATGAGGCTGAGGAGTTCCTGCGCCAGTTCCACGCGGAGCAGTCCGATCAGCCCGTCCCGCTCGCCCGGCGCCTGGAGCAGGTCCGCGCCGCCATCGACGCCACGGGCACCTACCGGCACACCACCGCCGAGCTCGTGTACGGTGCCCGCGTCGCGTGGCGCAACTCCAGTCGCTGCATCGGCCGCCTGTACTGGAACAGCCTGCGCGTCCTGGACCGCCGGGACGCCACAGCCCCCGATGAGATCCACCGGCACTTGTGCACGCACCTGCGCCAGGCGACCAACGGCGGGCGCATCAGGCCGGTGATTTCGGTCTTCGCCCCGGACTCCCCCGGCCGGCCCGGCCCGCAGGTGTGGAACGAGCAGCTCATCCGGTACGCCGGCTACCGCCGCGACGACGGCACCGTGCTCGGTGACCCGCGCACCGCCGACCTCACCGAGGCCATCCTCCGCCTCGGCTGGCAGGGCTGCCCCCAAGGGCCGTTCGACGTCCTGCCCCTGGTCATCGACACCCCCGACGACAAACCCCGGTTCTTCGAGCTGCCGCGGGAGCTGGTCTTGGAGGTCCCTATCACCCACCCCGACGTCCCACGCCTGGCCGAACTGGGCCTGCGCTGGCACGCCGTACCCGTCATCTCCAACATGCGCCTACGCATCGGCGGGATGGACTACCCGCTCGCCCCGTTCAACGGCTGGTACATGGGCACGGAGATCGGCGCCCGCAACCTCGTCGACGAGGACCGCTACAACATGCTCCCCGCCGTCGCCGCCTGCCTCCAGCTGGACACCACCAGCGAGTCAACCCTGTGGCGCGACCGCGCCCTGGTCGAGCTCAACGTCGCCGTCCTGCACTCCTTCGAGGCCGCAGGTGTCCGGATCAGCGACCACCACGAGGAGTCCCGGCGCTTCCTCGCCCACCTGGCCAAGGAGGAACGCCAGGGCCGCACCGTATCCGCAGACTGGAGCTGGATCGTCCCCCCGCTCTCCGGCGGCATCACCCCCGTGTTCCACCGTTACTACGACAACGTCGACCAGCGCCCCAACTTCTACCCCCACCAGTGAAGTGATGAGGCGTCTACAACCCCGCCCCGCAGCATCTGCTCGACGGCCGCCAGTGCCGGCGGCTGTCGAACTCCTCCAGGAAGACGAGGTGGGAATGGCCGCAGGTGTGGCTGACGACGTCTCCCAAGGCCGGAGCCTGCGCGCCCTCACCGTGACTCGATTCGCTCTAGCAGCAGCTGGGCGGTCGCCAGCCAATCCCGTCGGCGTCGGCGTCGACGCTGGTCAGCTATGGCGCGCACTGCCTGACCAGATGCGAGTCACCGTAGCGGACCAGGGCAGATGGGCGGGCACCTGAATGCCGAACCCGGCGGCGTCGGACATGGCGCCCACTGGTCAAAGCGCAACGTCTGCAGCCTGATCGCGCTCACCAACTCCCGTACCGCCTGCAATCCACCACTCCCAGCGGCCAAGCAGCCAGCACATCGCCGGGGCCGTCAACATGACCACAGGGCGGTGCTGTCGCAGCGCGGCTTCGGCGACCGCCGCATCAATCGCGTAGGTGTGCCCGCGCAAGCCGGCATCCATCAACAGCTTCGAGGCCGCCCGCGCCTCCTCGTCGCCCACCGGGACTACGCGCAGTCCGGAAAGCACCCGGTTCAGGCAAGACATGTTCGTACGGGCGTGGACGGCCTCGATGATGGTGAGCGCGCTGATAACGACCTCCATGCCGCGCGAGCGGGCCTCGGCAACCAGAGCCACCACTTGCTCGTCGTCGGCGAGCAGCTTCGAAACCCCCCGCTGCCGAGGACCAGCGTCCCCTCGTGACTCAGCTTGCGGCGGGCCACTCGGCCTCCTCGGCGAACACCTCGTCGAAGACGTGCCGCGCCCGCTGCCGGGCTTGCTCGGAGCCCGGCTCCTTACGGTTCTCGTAGTCCGCCAGGTACTCGTCCAGCACCTGGCCGCGCAGCTCACGCTCGACCGCCGCGGCGATGTACGCGGAGAACTCCCGCTTGCCCACCCGCGCCCGGATCGCCTCGGCGGTCCCCTCCGGCAGCGACAGGTTTACCCGCGTCGCTGGCCCCTCCGCGATGCCGTACGTCGTCTCAGCCATGACCCCAAGCGTGTCAAACGAGTAGGAAAAGCGCTGCGGCCCGCGCCTGGGACTCGGCACCGGAGCCGACCGCCATCCCGGCACAACCGCAGCACGGTAGGGATGAGTAGGGGTGACGGCAGGTGACGACGGGTCAGGTTTCCTGGCACCATCCCAGCACGGAAAAAAACCAGGGGCCCGACCCCGAAGAGCCGAACCCCTATTGACCTGCATGTTTGCCAGATCAGTGACGTGGCGGTACGTCACCCGCTACACATTGAAGCGGAACGTTTGAAACACCGCTCCCACCTGCGGAAACGCGGTTTCTGGGGGGCAAAGTCAGCACAGAATCAGCACGGGAGATCAAGGTCAGCACCTACGCCGCTTCCTCGCACGTTGACCTCCTGCGGTGGCTCGGTCGGCACGTCCACCTACACCGGGCGCATGGCATCCTGCATGATCTCCCGGCAACGGTGCCAGGCGCCAGGTACGAGGTGCCCGTAGATGTCGACCGTGGTCTTGATCGACTTGTGGCCAAGCCAACGCGAGACCTCATGGATGGGGATACCGTTCGCCAGAGCAGTCGAGGCGAAGAAGTGGCGGAGGCCGTGCGGGGTGTACTTCGGCTTGCCGTCCGCCCGGACAAGGCCGGCTGCCTTGAGTGCCTTCTTGAAGTGGTACGCATAGGTCGTGGCCGTAGGCATCGTGCCCTTGCCTCGCTCGCGAGGTGCGAAGAAGACTTCCAGCTCCTTGTCCCGGCCCCCCTTGTCCGTGAATACCACCGGCACGGCGTCCCACCGCTCCGCATGGGCGACGATTTCTTCTTCTAGGAACGGCGCCGTGGGGATGTCGCGGTACTCTCCTTCCGCCCGGTGCTTCAGCGGCACAAACCGCGTCCGACAATCCCCGCGGTTCGCCTTCGAGCTGACCTGCCAGCGGACTCGTATGAAGTCGGTTCGACGACACTCCGTAGCGAAGGCGAGAGTCTCACTGATCCGGAGGCCGGCCGCTGCCTGCAAGTAGATCGTCAACCGGTACTGCGGAGAGATGTACTTCGCGACGAGATCGACCTCTTCGAGGGTCGGAATCTCATCCTCATCCACGGCGAACGAGCTCGTCCGGGGGACCTTCACGCCCGCCGCAGGGTTTTCCGCTATGCGCTTTTCGGTGACGGCCGCCTGCATCATGGCCGCTACGAACTTCATGCGGTCGTTGATGGTGGACGCGGCCATGCCCTCGCCGTTCCGGTGCAGGTCCGCGATGAACTTCTCGAAGTCCTTCTTTACGAGTCCGGCGAGCGTCTTCCGACCCAGGTGCGGAACCACGTGGTTCCGGGTGAACCCCTCGTAGTTCCGGCGCGTGCCTTCGGCGAGTATCTGAAGCCCGAGCCACTCCTTCGACCACGCTCGAAGGGTAATGTCCCCTCGCTTGGGGTCGAGGTAGACACCCATACCCTTGTCGTGTTCGACCTTCGACGCAAAGGCGTCGGCGCCATCGGGGCCGGTCTTCTTGGCGAACGTCTTCTCCCTCTGGCGGGCCGTCCGGCCGCCGGGCTCGCGGTACCTGACCGTCCAGTTGTGGCCGCAGCGGGTCTTCTCGCACGGGTAGTACTTGTTCGTCGGCTCGGTCTTGCACTTCTGGAAGACGGTGGCCATATGGCCTCCTTTCTGCATTGAAAAAGGGCATGACTCACCCGCAAGAGGAAAGGGAACGACTCAGCCGTAGTTCTCATCCAGGTAGGCCACGATGTCGCGCTCACGGAATCGCAAGAGACGTCCGACTTTCTGGGCCTTGAGACCCCAGGAGCGATACTTGTTCCGGACTGTGACTTCGCTGACCTTCAGCCATTCGGCGACTTCTTCCGGCGTCAGCAGCCGATTGCTGCCCCCGGCGGTCAAGACAGCACCTGCCCAAGTTGAAGCGCTACCGTCACGACGCCGCCTCGCCATTACCGATGGGCGCAGATTTGGTAGGCATGGAAGGTTTGACTGCCCTCCCCGGACGAAAAAGGGCAGGAGGTATCGCGGATCGGCGCATGGGGTGGATGTTCCTTGCGAGGGAGCGAACAGGGCGACAGAGCGGGTCAGTAACACCGAGAGCCCACGTCAAATCAACGCGGAAACTCCTGCGTACTTGCGGCACTCCGACTGTGTTCGCAACGGCTCCACCGCCAAGCACAGCCGCCGCGAACACCCTCAATGGTCGGCACGATCGCCGGTTTGGCTAACCGGCGATCGTGGTCTATGTTTCGCCCGGCACGGTCCAGAAGGTCAGCCGGTACGGCCAGAAACCGGAGGGTCCCGCCGTCTGTCCCGAGCACCGGAGCGCGAGTACCGCCTGCTACCGGCGGTAGCTGCGTTGCAACAAGTCCTCACTGAGCAGCCCGACCTCACTGGCCAGAGAGACAGCGCTGCGGAATGGGCGCCACAATCCTCTTGCTGATGTACGCTCCACGACCAAGTCTCCATATGGGTGAAGAGCAGTGAAAGGGGCGGATCAGAGAGTCGCATTCGAGACAGGTGGTGCTCCTTGTCCAGCGCCTCTACGAGGAAGCCGAGCAGCGCGAGATACCGGCTGGCTGCCGTAAATGTCGGCCTCCCTGCCGACTCGAAATCTCGCCTCACTCGCTGACCTGGATTTTCCAGGGTGTTGTACGTTGACATGATCCCGGAGCAGGTTCCAGTCTCTTGGAGCTCTTTCTTGTCTGCCATGGGCGAATCCGCTTGGATATACGACGTTGACCCCCCATCTACGGAAGCTCCCCGGCGGCCAGAACGCCAGCGAGGAAAGAAGTGTCTTTGAGCAGCGAATCCAGTCGTCCGCCTCGCGCACCTGCGGCGACTAACTTGATTGACAAGGGCGTTGGTGTGGGCCGTCGCCACTCACCAACGCTATGGCCTGCGACGACTACGTCGGATGGCAAGGAACTCCACGGACTTGGTTCGATGTCGGCGGACAAGGAGGCGCAGTACAAGGAGGAGACAGGGGACGGACCTCCCTCCTGGTAGCACTTGGGTCGAGGGGTGGTCCCACCCGGGCGACTCCCCGGAGGATGAGGACCCCCACGAAGCCGCAGCCTGAGCACCGTCTGGTACCTGCGCACCCACAGGGAGCCGCTGGATAGGGTCGGTTACTCCCGGCTTGAGAGGTAGTGGCATGACCGACATCGTGATTGCGCAGACGACCATCGACGACGAGGACCAGGCGAAGACGCTGGCTCGGGGCGCGGTTGAGAGCAAGCTGGCAGCGGGCGCTCACATCGACGCGCCGTTCACCGCCGTCTACTGGTGGAAAAGTGACATCGAGACGGTGCGGGAGTGGCGGATCTCGTACATGACGACCGCAGCCCGGCTTCCGGAGCTGGAGGCGTGGGTGTCAGAGAAGCACTCGTACGAGGTGCCGCAGTGGGTCACCCTTCCTGTAACAGGCGGATCGGCTGCTTACCTGTCCTGGGTCGTTGAGGAGACGACCAAGCGCTGACGCGCTGCGCGACGCGTTCGCGTCCCGGGCAAGCTCCGCGTTGCGTATGGCACGAGCCTCAGGACGCGAACTGCCTTAGGTGATCGGCAAGTTCTCGCTCGTTGTCTGGAAGCCAGGTCACGATGGATCGGGCGCGCTCCTTGCCCATCGTATTGGGCTTGGCCTGACTCGCGGCCGCAAACTGACGTGTTACGTAGACACCTTGTTCGACGTCTCCGCCGCGTAGCAGCGCGGAAGCAAGGTCACCGAGGACGACAACGCCTGCATCCGATAGGCCATCCCCGAGGCGCTCGACGGCAGTGTCGGCCGTGGCGGTCAGCTCGGATCTTCCCAGCTGTCCATAGACGGAGAGTGCCAGTGAGTCCATGCGGTAAGGGGTCACGAATCGGACCCACGCCTGCTCGCTTGTGTGATCGGCAAAGTCGTAGGCGAAACGTGCTCGTTCCAATGCACGCAGTGCCTCTGTGTCGTCGCCCAGCGCCGCAGCCTCCTCGGCCTGCCTGCCGAGCACCCAGGCAGCGGCCGTGGCGTTGCCGGGTCCTCGAACATCATGTGCTGCCTGGGAAAGGAGCCTCAACCTTTCTTTGGGCGTCGGAGCTCCGTAGCTGGCGTAGGTCAGGGCCAGGGCGCGGAGTGGCGGGTGTCCGGCGGCCGATGCACACTCCGACGTGACCTGGTAATAGGCGTCAGCCTTGTGTGCCTCCCCTAGGTCCCAGGCCACCCACCCGGCCAGGGCTGCGGTTTCTCCGGCGGCGATGGTGAGAGCCCGCTCGTGCTCGCCGGCACGGGGCAGAGCTGCCGTGATCGCGTCAAGGTGAGACTCGACCGTGCGTTGCAACTGCCTTGCGCTAAGGCTGAGTTCTTGGATGTGCAACTCAGCAGCTCGATCGACGAGTACGGCAGCGGCAGGCGCGTCGGTCTTGGAACCCTTACCGAGGGCGAGGGCCAGCCGTCCCCAGGGCTCGGCAGCCGCGCTCACGCCAAGGGCGGCGCCCCCCAGCAACGTGCGGCGCTTCACGTCCTCCTGGTCCTCCTCTTCACGGTCGTATTTCTTTCTCTTCCTGGCGCGAGCGGCCTTGGCCTCCCGCCTCAAGTCTTCGAATGAGACGCCGCAGGCCGCCGCGATCTGTTCAAGCGTGTGGTTGGTCGGGACGTTCTCAAACTGCTCGTAGCGACTGATCTCTCGACGGGTCATGGTGTCCCGGCCGGAGACAGCGTTGATGGCGGCTGCCTGCTGCTCCTGCGTCCGGCCTGCGTCCTTGCGAAGCCGGAGGAGTAGTTCGGCGAACGGATCTGCCATGAGTGTGGCCTCTGTCCGGGGGCGGAATCCAATCATGGCCTGGATTCCCCCGCCTATTTCCCCCCTTGACAAACTTTTCCCCCTCCGAATTCCCCTGGTACAGGTCCCGGACCCGCGATGCGATGGGCTCATGACGACGTTCCGCAGGGCGGCACCGCCCCCGCTCACGAGGAGGACCGTCCCCGCAGCCGGAGCTTGGCCGAGGAGAGACCGACTCTGTAACGCAGCCAGGCTGTCGGGTCGAGGCTGTCTCCTTCTTGTCCGAGGGAAGGCTCTTCCCGAGGACAGTCACGGTTCGATCGGTTCCGTACGCCCCAAGGAGGACCTGCGGGGAGAGCGCCCGTCGACATCGACGCCGACGACGAGCGCCCACTCGGGCTGGCTCACCACAGCCTCGCCAAGCGCCGAGCTACGGGGCGGCTGCGATGCAGCGGAACCCGGTGTCGTTGTCCTTCATCGTGGAGTTGGCTGCGTTCTCGAGCGCCGGCGCGGCACGCTCGAACGGGCTGCTGAACGCGGACCCCTTCAACTGGTACCGGTTCGGTCCGTCGGTTCCCGGCGTAGAGCACCACTCCCACACGTTTCCGCACAGGTCGAAAACGCCGTAGGGACTTACTCCGGACTGGTAGCGATTGACGGGTGTTGTGCCGCCGATGCCCGACTCTGCGGTATTGCACTTCGCGGCGGTGGGATCGCTGCCCCAGGGGTAAGAGCGCCCCTTCGGGCCGCGGGCCGCCTTCTCCCATTGACTGACGGTGGGCAGCGCCTTGCCCGCCCAGCGGGCGTACGCGTCAGCGTCGTGCCACGTCACCCAGACCACCGGGTGATCGTGCAGGGCGCTCGGGCAGCGCTGGCCGGTCCAGTGCTGCGGGGGGCGGTGCCCGGTGGCGCGGATGAACTGCTCGTAGTCGAGGTTGGTCGTCGAGTAGACGTCGATCCGGTACGTATCCACCCAGATCGACGCACCCTTAGAGCCGGACAGGTAGATGCCTTCCTCGATCAGCACCATGACCTTGCCGTCGACCGGATGCCTTATGGTGCGCGGGTCGCGGCGCAGGAGCTCCTCGGTTCGCTCGTCGTGCCCCACTGCGGCCTGCTCGGTGAGGAGCTGAGCGAACCGCCACTGGGCGTCGGGGGACGATGTGGAGAGCAGAGTGTCCAGCGCGGCCTGGTTGTTGGGGTGGGGCTTGATCGACTCGCCCCGCCCCTCCCAGTTCACGAGTTGCCTGGTGCTGATGCCGACCTTGGCAGCGAAGTCCTTGCCGTTCATGCGCAGCGCTTCGCGCAGCAGAGTGACTTCGCGGCCGGTCCACCGTGTGACCCCCGTTGTCACGCTCGCCCCCTACGGCTACAGGGTCTCGCCGGGGATGGACAGGTATGTCTCGCGGAGCGCGCTCAGCACGGGGTGCTCGGTAGGCAGTTCCTTGTCATCGATCACCGACAGGGCGCGAACCCCGATGCTGGTGTTCGTCGCGAAGACCGCCGCCATGCGCTTGGCCTGGTCGAGGGTGACGGGGGCGGTGCGGTGCTCGATGCCGTTGGCGTGCTTCTGCAGGAGGGCCATCGTCACACCGGGCAGGACGGGTGCCTGCGGCCACACCACTGTCCCGTTGCCGTCGATGAAGGCGACGTTCCAGGTGCCGCCCTCGCTCACGCGACCGTCGCGGCCGACGAAGAGCGCGTCGCCGAATCCCGCGCGCTGTGCTGCCCCACGGGCGTGGAGGGCACCGAAGAGACCGATGTGCTTCACCTCGGGCAGGTCGCGCTCGTACGTCACGCTCATGGCGCGCAGCGGTTCCGGGGGCAGGGCGCCGGCACTACGCACGGACACCAGGATGCGCGGCTCGTCAGCGTCGGCTGGGTGCCCCATCTCGACCTTCGGGTCGTAGATCGTGACTCGGACGACGCACGGGCCGCTCTGTCCCTCCAGGCCCCGGCGGACGTAGTCGCGAACGAGCGCGGTGTCCAGGTCCGCACCCCACACGGCTTTGCAGTCACGTACGAGCCGCTCCATGTGCAGCGCCAGGCCCCGGATGCTGCCATCACCATCGACGCGCATAGACGTGAAGTGGCCGACGTTGGTCAGGGCCAGGGGGAGCAAGTCGTCTGCGGACACAGGGTTTCCATCAAGAGTTGCCATGCCACCCAGCATGTCAGGACCGTCCGTTCCCCCGGCACCCCAATCATGGTTACTGACGAGTCAACTTCACCGCAACTTCCTTCCCTCTTTCGTACCGCACGGTGTTCGCTAGTCACTGCGCGAACACGCTTGGTGATCAATGAAACGAGGCATGTCGCGCGGCGCAATGGCGGCGCATACCGCCCGCTCCCCCGCACCGCCCACCTGGGAGGCCCTCGATGAGCCCCGCCACTGCCGTCGCGCCGGCTGCCACGAAGGCACTGCCCCAGACAGCGCGCGTCTTCGACGTGGCCTTCGCCTCCAACCCAGCATGTGCGAGGCAGGCACGCCGGATCATCCGCGCCTTCCTGGGCCTGTGGAACGTGAACGGCGAACTAGCCGAGAACATCGTGCTTGCCGTCTCCGAGCTCGTGACCAACGCCTTCGAGCACGGGACCGGTGACGTGGGACTCCGCGTCCGGTATCCCGATGACGAGTTGCGGATCGAAGTCACTGACGACAACCCAACCCCAGCCGAAATGCGCCCCGCAGGCGACGAGGACGTGTCGGGCCGTGGCTTGTTCATCGTCGCCGTTCTCGCACGGAAGTGGGGCGTCAGCAAAGACGGCAAGACGACGTGGTGCGTCTTCCACGTCCCTGCGAAGAGGTCCTGATGGCCCCAGTCACGCCTGAAGCCGCAGCAGGGCCGAGTCAGCGACACAACGCCGTGCCCCTGTTGGGTTGCTTGGCCCCCGCAAGCGCCACAGACAGCGGGACGTCCCAGGAGGTCCCGATCAAGTCCTGTGCGGCGGTACCGGCGTCTCCGAACTCCCTGAACTATGCCCGTGTAGTTCGCAGCGCCGTGTCCCTCCTGAACGAACCGCCCTTGTCGGCGAGTGGCGGCTCGAAATGCCTCGGCGGCCCTCTTTGAGGGCCGCCGAGGTGAAACCCCTATCTCCAAATACGCATCGCACCGATGGAGTTGCTTTGATGCCTCGCACCACGGTCTCGGCCCCTACGGTAGGCGGTGGGCAAGTGGACGGCGTGTCCTGGCCTGAGGGCTCACTCAGGGGACTGGGCTGTGACCTGAGGACCGTCTTAGCGACCCTCGCACTCGGACAGTCGCGTTTCGCAGTGCGGGAGATCCCCCTCCATCGCGAAGTGACCAAAGTGGTCCTCGCCGAGACTGCCCACGTCAGCGAAGACCCGGACGAGCAACACGGGCAACTTCTGCTCATGCGCGGCTACTTGATGCGACAGCTCGGAGGCGTCGTTCCCATCGATGCCAACGATCCTCCCCTGGAAGTCGATCAACTGGTCGTACGCGTGCGTGCCCTACTCGACGAGGAGATTCCCGGCGACGCCGTGCGTGCGGCGTTCCTGCACCGGCGGATGTCCGAGGTCGGGCGGGAGCTGCTAGCCGTCCTTCCTTCTGTCGACGCCTCTGACGACGTGGTCGACGGCTGGGGCAGGATTGTATTCACAGGGTTCGATTCGACACGCATTCGCGAAGCCATTCGTGCGGCGAAGTCCTGGGAACGAACGGGGATTTACCCGCATCCGCATACGCTCGCGGCGGTCACGCAAGCCCTCAGCGGCTATGTCTCCATGCTCGTCCCCTACGTCTCGATCCACTTGGAATCGCTCTCCGCCGGGAGTCGACGGTGGTCCGCATGCAGTGAGGCGATCGAGCGCTCGCAGGAGGCCCGCAACGTCACACCGGGAGAGGGGCTCAAGGCTGCGAGGGAGCACGCGTTTCGTCTGGCAGTCCACACCGAGGTCCTGCTGCGTTACGCCGAACAGGACTGCGAGCGGGACGGTGAGTGAGATGACCAGGTCCTCTCGTGCGGCGCACCCTCAGCCGCTTCACCACGCTCCAGTCTCCCCAGCGAATTCGGGCTCACCCCGGAGAGACGAACCGGCCCCAGGGCGCATTCGACGTGGCTGACAACAGGCTCGCGCGCACTGGGGTGCCGTCCTCCTCGCTTCCGTTATCAGCCTGCCCACCGTATGCATCCTCGCCGAACTCACCCTGCAGCTCTACGACGGGCGATAGCTCACGCCCCAACAAGCCGACCAGCGAAGTGGGCCGGCCCCCGATATGACGACGACTGTGCCAGAACACCGAAGGAGTAGAACCATGTCGGCCCCGGACGAGACCATCTCGCCGCCGCTTTCCCCTCAGGAGCGGGAGGCTCTGCTGGGCATCTCCCAGGGCAGGACGACCGCAGAGACGGCCTGTGACATGGGAGTGTCTAACAGCACGGTCAAGACGTACATCCTCCGGATAGGCGGAAAGCTCGGTACCTCGGAGCGGGCGGGCATGGTGGATCTCGCCTACCGTCACGGGCACTTGGACGTACCCGGGCCCGTGGACTACATGGTCGAGCTGCCCAAGGAGCAGCGCACAGTCCTGGCCGGGCTCGCCGGCGGAAAGACCGTCGAAGAGATCGCGGCCGACGCGAAGCGTCCGCTGGACGACGTTCGCAAGGACGCTCGACGCCTCCTGCGGGTGCTGGATGCTTCCTCGGCCGCGCACGCGGTCACGCGAGGGTGGCAGCTCCGTCTCCTGGGCCCCGCGACCGGCCGTGAAAACAGCCGAGATGTCGTAACCATGGCAGGACAGGCATGAACGCCCGCGTCGAGGCCGGCAGCCTGCGACCGGGCAGTGGCCACGTTCACCAGCACGCGGGGAACGTGCTCACCTGCGATCGGCGACAGGACTTCGTGCCCAACGTGATCCGTACGCATCGAGGTGGTCGCTGGCGCAGGGTGGACCGGAGTAAGAACGCCGGCGAGTGGGCGAAGTTCGTCCATCGCTCCGAGATGCTCGTGTTCGACGTCGACGACGGTGGGGAGGGCGGCCCCGGCATCGTCACGGGAGTGATCCCGTCCAAACAAGACGCCACGGCACGCCTGGCTGCGCTCGCTCCCGTCCCAGGGACGGCCGTTGCCGAGATCGGAACGGACTGCGGCTGGACGGCAGCCTCTCTGGACCACCTTCTCCAGGGCGGCCGGGTGGTAACGGTCGCGGACACAGAACGTCTCGCCGAAATTGCCCGGCAGCGCCTACGCCCCTACCCGCGGGTTCGGGTGGTCAGCGGGCCACAGGCCGGGGTCTTGGGACCGGCAGGTTCGTTCCACGGGCTCTTGTCCCATCGTGCGGTACGCCGTGTGCCGTGGGAGTGGGTCACGCGGGTTCGTCCGGGTGGCCGGCTGTGCCTGCCGGTCCGTCCGGCTCTGGGCGGATCTAGCACGCTGCTCGTGCTGACCGTGGCGCGGGACGGGGCCTCGGCCATTGGACGTTTCCACGCCGAACCGGCTCCGCAGACCGTGTGGCTTCGCGAGCACCGCCCTGGCGAGGGCACCGCCGTAGAGTCGCAGGGCATCCCGAGGTCGTCGGAAGCCCTGGACGCCAGGGAGGCGCACGTACAGCCGGCGGCCCGGTTGTTCGCCGGCCTGCTTCGCCCTGACCTTCGAATGCAGGTCGTGCGCGGCGTTGCGCAGCTCGAAGGGGACGTTGCCGATCGCCTGCGTATTCATGACCATCAGGTGTCTCGGGCAGTGGTCTTCCTCCACTCCCCACGCATCTACGAGTGGGGGCCGCGAGATCTCGGCTCCGATCTGTTCGACGCACTCGGTCAGTGGCACGCGGCCGGAGAACCAGAGGTTGAGCAGCTGGGCGTGACGATCAGAGAGACCGAACACACGCTGTGGCTCGGTGCACCGGACGGTCCATCGTGGCGTCTGCCCGAACTCCACACGATCACCGGCGAGGTGGAGCGGCATGCGACCTGACCACCCGACGCTAATCCCCCCCTCAGCAGCGATCGCCGAGTTGCAGGCACGGCCATCGAGCGCCCGGATGCAGAACTACCTGCTCGGCGGGCGAGACCACTACATCGTCGACCGTGAGGGGGCCCTTCGGGCTGCCGAACGCATGCCGTTCCTGGAGAGCGCCGTCCGCCACGAGCGCCTGTACGTGCTCCTGATGGTGCAGGCCCTGGCCATCGCGGGCATCCGGCAGCTGGTCGACTTCGGCTGCGGCCTTCCCCATAGCCCTACGCCGGTGGATGTCCTGACACGCATTCATCCCGACGCCCGCGCCGTGTGCATCGACAACGACGTGCTGGTGCACACTCACGCCGACGCAATGATGACGGGCAAGGCGCCCGCTGTCGTCGAGAGCCTGTGCGCCGACGTACGCGCCCCCGAGTCGATCCTCGCTTCCAGGGAGATCCTGGAGACGATCAACTGGCGAGAACCGGTCATCCTTCTCCTCGGCAGCGTGCTCCACCACATCGAGGACACCGCGGCGCAGCCCCTGACCGTTCTAGTCGACCAGTACAAACACGTCGCCGCCACCGGCAGCGCTCTTGTCATCACGCACGCCACCGCCGATGTCTCGGGCGAGCCCGTGCGCAGATTCGCCAAGACCATGACGGCGGCCGGCTGCCCCGTCCACCTGCGGACGAAGGAACAGATCGCCCGGCTGTTCGACGGCTGGCAACTGACCGCCCCGGGCCTGACCGCGCCGCAGACGCTGGCACTCGAATACCCGGTCCTGGCCCAGGCCGCGTCATACGCCGACACGGCCCGAAAGGAGCCCGTGCATGGTCGAGCTGTGTGATCAGCAGAAGGGCGTGATCAAGCCGGTGACCAGCCAACTCTCCCTGGCTTCCCAGCTAGAATCCGTGGCGTCCGGAAACGGGCACCCGGGCGTCGCGGTCACTGACGCTGGACGTCACGTCTGCACCCCGGAGATCCGCATGCCCAGCCCCCGCGCGTTCTCGCGCGTTCCCGTAGACCCCTTCGTGGGGCGGTTGGCCGACGCCACGCCCGGGTGCCCAGACGCGAGTCAGCGCCAGGCCCACCCCCGTCTGGGAGCCGAACTGGAGCCGTTTACGGTCGACATTGGCCCGGTCGCCCTTAGCCGCAGCGCGGCCCTCGCCCGTGTCTGGCCCCATGACGCCCCGTTGGACCCGCCTCTGCCAACGAATCTGCGAGTCCGGGCCGGCCTGACGAACGCCGGTCTGGTCCTGCCCGAGGCCACCGAGACGTACTTCCCGCACATGTCGGCCGCCTACGGGGATGGTCGACACCCACTGCCTCAACGAAATGAACCGGGCAGACGCCCTCGCCTCAGCCCTGCTACGCCACGCCCGCCATCACGTGACCGGGCGCGTCAAGTCCGTGTGGCTGGTGAGGGAACCCAGCATCCCGACCGCCGCACCTACACCTTCGAACGGATCCAGGAGCTGCCCCTGGGGCGCTGAACAACAGCCGACTTCCGCCCGTCGGCATCCATCGCAGAACCACCATGCAAGTGGCGCCGACGCTGGAGGCGAAGGCGCATGAGGCACCGTAAGGAACCCCTCTATGACCGATGTGACCGCTAGCTCGCCCTCAGCAGTAAAACTGCGAGACAAACTCGTGAATGAGCTCGTGGCCCAGCACGTGATCCAGACCAAGGAGGTCGAAGCGGCGTTCCGTGAGGTGCCCAGGCACGTGTTCGCCCCCGAAGCTCCTCTGGAGAAGGCGTATGCCCAGACCCATCTGGCGACGAAGCGGGATGACCACGGCATCACAATCAGCTCGGTATCCGCTCCGGAAATCCAGGCCACCATGCTGGAACAGGCGGGGCTTCGGCCGGGTCACCGTTGCCTGGAAATCGGCTCCGGCGGCTACAACGCCGCGCTGATGGCCTCTCTGGTCGGCGAGAACGGCGAGGTCACAACGATCGACATCGACGAAGATGTCACTGACCGAGCCCGCGCCTGCCTGAAGAACGCCGGATACCCGCAAGTAAACGTCGTCCGCACGGATGGCGAGGACGGGTGCGCCGAGCACGCCCCCTACGACCGGACGATCGTCACCGTCGGCAGCTGGGACATCCCTCCGGCATGGGTGGAGCAGCTCGCCGACGGCGGAACCATCACCGTCCCGCTGCGGATGCGGGGCCTGACCCGATCGATCACCTTCGCCCGGGAAGGAGATCACCTGGTCAGCCAGTCGGCGAAGATCTGCGGATTCGTCACGATGCAGGGAGCCGGAGCCCACCAGGAACGGCTGCTGCTCCTGCGCGGCAAGGAGATCGGTCTGCGGTTCGACGACGAGTGGCCGACCGAACCGGACGCGCTGAACGGTGCGCTCGACACCGAGCGGGTCGAGGTGTGGTCGGGGGTGAAGATCCAACGCCACGAGCAGTTCGACACGCTCCAGATGTGGCTGGCCACCGCCCTGGACGACTTCTGTCTCCTCGCAGTCGACCCGAAGCTGGACACGGGCCTGCTCTCCCCCCAGAACAAGATGGCCTGCCCGGCCGTGGTCGAGGGCGGCAGCTTCGCCTATCTCGCCCTGCGGAAGCTGGGCACAGAACCAGATCCCGTGTTCGAGTTCGGAGCACACGCCTTCGGTCCCGACGCCGCCGCGCTCGCCGACACCTTGGCCGAGCAGATCCGTGTCTGGAGCCGTGACCACCGCGGCGGGCGCGGCCCGAGCATCGCGGCCTACCCGGCCGACACACCCGATGACCGGCTCCCCGAGGGGCGAGTCATCAACAAGCGGCATGTCCGCGTCCTCATCTCCTGGCCGACGGAGGACTTGCCTCCGGCGAGCTAGGTCAACCGCACCATCTCATTCAGAAGGAGCGAACAACATGAAGAACTTCGAAGCCGCGACCACTCAGGTCGATGTGGACTTCACGCTCGACGTCCGCGTCATCGAGGCCGGTCTGCCGGTCCGTGACCTGCTGCGCGACACCAGCGACAACTGCGGCTCCACCTGCTCGGGCACGGCATGCGCCTCGTTCACGGGCGACCCGGCCTGACGCTGATCACTGCCGGTGGCGCCGGGCGGACATCCCGGCCGGCGCCACCTACCCCCGCACGCTGCCGAAAGGGAAGAAGAGGAGCTGATGACAGCAGGAGCGGAACGGCTGCTGTACCGGCTGGCTGGCGTGCCCATCGTGCGTGCCACGACGCGTCCAGACGGGGCGCCTCTCGCCGAAGGACTGAGCTTGTCCGGTTCCCCTGAGGCAGTGGTGGCCGAGGGGCTGGCCTGGCTGACACAGGCGTGGCAGCACGAGGAGGCACGGCGCGCCGTGGAGACGGCCAGCCCTGCGCTGGCCCAACAGATCTCGGGGCTGCTTGAGGGGCGCTCCGTCCCGGTCCGCCAGGTGCGCCGCCTCGTGGTGTCTTTGGCCTCCTACCAGTTGCGCTGGCAGGGGCGAGCCACTCCGTTCGGTCTGTTCGCCGGAGTCAGCACGGCTGAAGTCGGCACCGGCGCTTACGTGCGGTGGGGCGAGAGCCACCGCACCGTCGCCAGGGCGGACGCGCAGTGGTTGGGAGCCGTCATCGCCCCCCTAGAGCAGCATCCCCGCCTGCTGGAACGTCTGACGGTGATCACGAACCCGGTCGCGTTCGTGCGTGGGGACCGACTCGTTGTCCCCGGCGAGCCGCCCGACGACTCTCCCGGCGTGCTCGCGCCGATCGAGATATCCGTCGGACACACGCGTCCGGTGCGCACCGCGACGGAGGCCGCTCGCGAGCCCATCCGGTTCCAGGAACTGCTTACACTGCTGGCCGCTGAGTACCCGAGCGCACCACCGGAGCAGATCCGTTCCCTGCTGGCCGGACTCGTCGCCCAGCACCTCCTGCTCACCAACCTCCGGGCGTCGATGACCGTCCCGGACGCCCTGGGCCACCTTCGGGCACAGCTGGAGGCGGCTGACGCCGACGAGCTGCCCGACCTCACCAGCCTGGTGCACGACCTGCGGTTGATTCACGACGACCTGTCGTGCCACAACGACACCGTTGCTTCCCCCACCGCCGCCTACGCCATGAGGGCCGCGGTGGCTGAGCGCATGAACGCGATCTGCGACATCGCGCCACAGCCTCTGGTTGTCGATACAGCCTTGGACTGCGACGTGTCCCTTCCCGAGGCAGTGATCCATGAGGCCGAGACCGCCGCCTCCGCGCTACTGCGCCTGACGCCCTACCCGTTCGGCTATCCCCGGTGGAAGGACTTCCACGTCCGATTTCGGCAGCGGTACGGAGTGGGGGCCGTGGTCCCCGTGGTCGAGCTGATCGGCGACACCGGTCTGGGGCTGCCCGCCGGATACCTGGGCTCGCCTGTGGCGAACACCGCACGCACGCTGACCGAACGCGACGAAACCCTGCTTGCCCTTGTCCAGCAGGCCGTCATCGACGGTGCCGAAGAGATCGTGCTGACCGAGCCCCTGGTCCGCCAACTGGCGGTCGGCGACCCCTCCGAGATGCTTCCGCCGGCACGCGCTGAACTCACATTCCAGATCCACGCCACCTCGCCGCAGGCGGTGGAAAAGGGGGCGTTTCGCCTGCTCGTCAGCTCAGCCCCGCGCCCCGGCAGCAGCATGGCCGGACGGTTCGCTGACCTGCTGCCCGAGGCGGACCGCAAGATCCTCGCCGACACATACGCCGCCCTGAGTACCGACGCCCCGGGGGCTATTGCCGCCCAGCTGTCGTTCTTCCCCCGTCGGCGGCGCAGCGAGAACGTGGTCCGCACGCCGCAGCTGCTCCCGCACACGATCTCCCTGGCTGAGCACCGCGATCCCCACCCTGATCTCATCCCACTGCACGACCTCGCGGTCACGGCGGACGCTCGCCAGTTCCACCTGGTCCAGCTATCGACCGGCAGGCGCGTCGAACCGCGAGTCGTGCATGCCCTGGAGGCAGGCACCCTCACGCCGCCACTCGCCCGCTTCCTCGCCGAGATCACCACCGCGCGCTGCGCCGTCTACAAGCCGTTCGACTGGGGAACCGCGGTACGCCTGCCGTACCTGCCGCGGCTGCGCTACGGCCGCAGCGTGCTCTCGCCGGCACGCTGGCTCCTGACGGCCGCAGACCTTCCCAAGCCCGCTGCCACGCCAGCCGAATGGGACAAGGCCCTGGCGACATGGCGTCGTCGGCTGCGCGCCCCGGAAGCCGTCGTCGCGTGCGAGTCCGACCTGCGCCTGCCACTCGACCTAAGCCAGCCCCTCCACCGGGCACTGCTGAGGAACCGCCTCGACGCGGCCCGTGAGGTTGAGCTGCAGGAGGCCCCCACCCCGGCCGACCTGGCCTGGATGGGCCGCGCCCACGAATTCTTCCTCACGCTGCGCCTTGCCCAGCCGCGTGCCGCCGAGCGGAACACGGTGATGTCGTCGCCGCTCCCGGCCGTCAAGCGCGACGCTGGACATCTTCCGGGCCGCTCCGAATGGCTGTACGCCCAGGTTCACGGACATCCGGACCGCCAGGACGAAGTCCTGACTGAGCACCTGCCGCGCCTCCTCGACGGCTGGACCGGCCTTCGGCAGTGGTGGTTTAGGCGTCACCGCGACACCACCCGCCCGGACTCCGAGCAATACCTCGATCTCCACCTGCGCCTGCCCACCCCCGGCGAGTACGGACAGGCCGCCGCCCGGGTCGGAGAGTGGGCCGCCGACCTGCGCGGCTGTGGCCTTCTTGCACACCTCCAGCTCGCCACCTATTGCCCCGAGGCGGGACGCTACGGGCACAGCGAGGCGATGGACGCGGCACACGAGGTGTTCGCCGCCGACTCTGCCGCGGCCCTCGCCCAGATCACCCTCGCCATCCACACCGGGCTCCCGCCCAAAGCTGTCACCGCAGCCGGCCTGGTCGACCTCGCTGCCTCCTACGCAGAAAGCCCCGACATCGGCATGCGCTGGCTGATCGACCGTCTTCCGCACGAGCAGGGCAAGCTCGACCAGAAGTTGCGGGATACCGGAATGCGATTGGCCGACCCCGCCGACGACTGGGCGACGCTGCGCGCCACGCCGGGCGCCGAGACCGTGACACGCGCCTGGGAACGACGCAGAACCGCCCTCACCACCTACCGCACGCACCTTGCACGCCAGCGCGATCCCTACAGCGTGCTCAGATCCCTGCTCCACATGCATCACGTCCGCACCATCGGGGTCGACCCGGACCGCGAACGAGTCACCCACCGCCTGGCCCGCGCCTCAGCCCTGCGCCAGAGCGCCCGCGAACACTGGAGGACGCCGTGAAGGTAGGGCCCCGCTTCGCGTCCGCCGCCGCGCAGGCGATTGCCCGGCTGCTGACGACGCCCGAACCGCTCCCTCCTGGACGGGGCTGGAGCAAGCAGTCTCTGTCCCGAGGGGCGGCCGGCGTCGCGCTGCTCCACATCGAACGCGCTCACTGTGGGGAAGGAGGTTGGCAGACCGCGCACTCGTGGGTGACGGCCGCGGCCGGGGATGGAGTGAGCGCCGCGGACAACGCCAACCTGCTCTTCGGCGCACCTGCCCTCGCCTTCATACTCCACGCGGCCGACGCGGACGGGACCGTGCGATACGGCCCAGCTCGCACAGCAGTGGACACGTCCGTCGTTGCTCTCACCCACCGCCGTGTTGACCTCGCACATGCACGGATCGACCGGGGCGAGCTTCCCGCCTTCGGCGAGTACGACCTGCTGCACGGCCTGACGGGGCTCGGCGTCCATCTCCTCCAACACGCAGCCGGTAACGACGCCTTGGAGCGGGTACTGACCTACCTCGTACGCCTGACGCATCCTCTGCGGGCTGACGACGAGACCCTGCCGGGGTGGTGGGTCTTCCACGACCCCCAGCTCAAGCAGTCTGATGCCTTCCCCGGCGGTCACAGCAACTTCGGTATCGCGCACGGTGTCGCCGGGCCACTCGCGTTCTTAGCCCAGGCTTGGCGCCGGGGCATCACCGTCGACGGGCATGACGAAGCCCTCCACCGGATCAGCAGCTGGCTTGATACTTGGCGGCAGGACGCCGACTCGGGTCCGTGGTGGCCGCAGTGGATCACCCGTGGCCAGTTGCGCACCGGCAGGCCAGGCCAACTCGGACCGTTGCGGCCGAGTTGGTGCTACGGCACCCCGGGCCTTGCTCGCGCTCAACAGCTCGCGGCCATCGCCACCCGCGATATCGCACGACAGCAGAGGGCTGAACATGCCCTGTCCCGCTGCCTGTCCGACCCGGACCAGCTCAACCGGATCACGGACAGCAGCCTTTGCCACGGGTGGGCCGGGCTGTATCAAACGGTCTGGCGGACTGGCCGCGACGCGTGCACACCGGAGGTCAGGGCGCACGTGCCCGCGATAGCCGACTACCTCTTTCAGCAGTGCCGCACTGGCCTTGGCGACGACATCGGCTTTCTCGAAGGGAATGCGGGACTTGCCCTCGCCCTGCACACCGCCGCCCACACCACACCGCCGGTCTCCGGGTGGGACTCGTGCCTGCTCATCAACTGAGCCGCCCCCGGATCACGAAGGGATGAGGAAAGTGGAAGTTGCCGTATCGCCGCACCAAGCGGCTCAGAGCGTCCTGGAGGTTTTGGCCGGCGCCCCGCTCCACGAGGTCGCTGCCCGTGCGGGCCTGGATGTCGGTGACCTCGCCGATGCCGTCGAGGTCTACCAGGCCGCGGGAGAACACGCCCTCGACGCTCAAGCCGAGGCTGCTCAGGGCTGGTACTCCGTCTCGATCCAGTTCGCCGACTGGAACGCCGCCGAGCAGACCGCGCTAGCCGGCCTCGGTCCACAACTGGGGCAGGCCGAAAAGGCGGGGGCGCTCGCCAACTGGTGGTTCCTTCGTAAATACCCCTGCTGGCGTCTGCGCTGCCGACCCGGCTCCTCGGCCACGCGTGCCGATGCCGAGAAAGTCGTGAGCACCATCCTGGACAGGCTCATGGCCGACGGTCTGGTGGACCGGTGGTGGCAGACCATCTACCAACCCGAGTCCCTGGCATTCGGCGGCCCCCAGGGCATGGACGCAGCCCACGATCTGTTCCACGCCGACAGTCGGGGGGTCCTCGACTACCTGCGCCGTCATGACTCCAGCACGATGCCCGGCGGTTCCCTCGGCCGCCGCGAGGTGTCCGTGCTGCTGTGCTCCGCTCTGTTCTTCGGTGCCGGGCAGGAACCGCACGAGCAGGGCGACATCTGGCACCGTGTGGAACAGCTGCGCCCCCTGCCCTCCGACACACCCACCGCCCGGCTGACCGGGATGACCGCGGCGCTGCAAGTCCTGATGAGACTCAACACCAGCCCCACCAGTCCCCTGTTCAACAAGCGTGGCTCGCTCGCCTTCCTCGCGCCCTGGGCCGACGCCTTCGAGACCGCGGGGCGACGCCTGGGCGGCGCGGCACACGCAGGCACTCTCCACCGGGGCGTGCGCGACGTCCTCGCCCACCACGTGATCTTCGCCTGGAACCGCGTGGGCCTGGACAGCCGAACCCAGGCCATCCTCGCGCGCGCCGCACGTGACACCGCAATGAACCCGTCGAACGCCCTGCCCGGGACCCCTTCATCGGGAGGCAGTTGATGTTCACAGAGCCCGACGATCCCAAGATCACAGCGCGGATGCGAACCGCCCGTGACCTGGCTTGCGCTGTCCTGGACGCCCTGCCCGAGCAAGACGCTGCCGAGACCTGGGGGTGGCGCGGCCGAACGCTGAGTGGGCCTGTCATCGCTCCCAGCGGCCCAGCCTGGCTCCGTGTCGGCTGCGCTCCCTCCGGCGACATCAACTCCACCTTCTGGAACGGCTCCGTTGCCGCCCACCAGGCCCTCCCGGAGTCGGTACCGCGCCCTCGGCTCCACGTCGTTCACGACTGGAACGACGCGCACTGGACCTACCGCGCGGAACTGTACGAGCGGGTCACTACTTGGCCCGCCTCCCCAACCGCCGCACTGACCACCGCCCCGGATCTGCGATCTACCTGGTGGCGGGCCGTCCGCACCGTGCTGCACGACATCGCTCAGGTGCACACCGACCGCTTCTCCGTGCACCAGCCCTTCCTCCAACGCGCCATGCCACAGTTCCTCGGCACCCCGATCGACACCACACCACCGTCATGGTCCACGGCGCACGGCGACTTCCACTGGGCGAACCTGTGCGCGCCCGAACTCCACATTTTCGACTGGGAAGGCTGGGGCCTCGCCCCGACCGGCTATGACGCCGCCGTGCTCCACAGCTACAGCCTGCTCATCCCCTCCGTCGCCGCCTGCATCCGCCGCGAACTGAAAGGCATGCTCGATACCCCCGAGGGCCGGTTCGCCGAGCTCGCCGTCATCACCCAGCTCCTCCACAGCACAGCCCGCGGCGACAATCTCGAACTCGCCTGGCCCCTTCGCCGTCGTGCAGAGCATCTGCTGGGACGTCCCGTCCCCCAGCCTGAACGTCCGATCATCGCCCCGGACAACCTTGAACGCACCGCGCCGGCAAGTCTCCGCGCAGAACACCGATCGCCGCTCGCAGCTCAGCAGGGCGATAGGCAGGCCACGGCATGAGCACAGACCCACAACGCACCATTTTGGGCAGTCCCATCGCAGATCGCGTGGTCTCGCACCTTCCCCTGGCGTGCCGCCCCGCCTGACCGGACCGGGCAGAACCCTCACGAAACAGGAAGGAATGGACGAACACGGCTCGCTCTGGCAGATCGGCGTCATCGGCCACGGCCCGCGCGCCACCGAACTTGCCGACCAGGTCGCCACCGAGATTAGCGAGTGGAACCAGGGCTGGGGCAACAAGCCACCCGAACCCAGCTTCCGTATGGCCGTCGGCGACGCCCGCGACCAACTGGCAGCCTCTGAGTCACGCTTCCTCATGGACAAGACCCGCAGCCGCCTCGCCCTCAAAAGCCCCGGAGGAGTTGGGCCAGCGATGCCATCACAGCAATGGAAGTATTCAGTCTGGTTGACCAGCATCCCCGAACGGACAGAGCAACGATATTGGCCGATCTAGACGCCAACTCCCTTCTGCACCATGCATTTTTCACAGACTTCTGACCTGAGAGCATCGATTACCCACCTGGTTTGTGTGTAAAATCATCGAAGGCCGGAAACGGTCACCCGGACGTCGCGGACATGACGCAAGACGACAAGCCTGCGCGCTCGCCCGGAGAACACCGTGTCCCACTCATCTGCCGCCTCGACGGTCTGCCTTCGCCTCACAGATACCCCGACTGCAAGCTGCGCATTCGTTCCAACTTCCGCAGCGACGCCGGCCCTTCTCACTCTGTCGGCTAGATTCTCTTCATTCCCCGGAAGTACGGTCTCGACAGAAAAACACACCCGTGGGCGCCACTTACTTTTACGCCCGTCCGTCGACCGAGGCAGTACGGCAGCTGACCCGCGAATAAGACCTTCGTATCAGCCACACCGTAGCGGCGTCACGTCTCACTTTCTCATTCCACAGCAGCTCTTTCGGTTCATTCGCGGACTCCCTCCTGGAGAACGTGAGCGGAACGCAAGAAGAGACCGTCTGCCGGAGGATGCACGACGGCAACCGCCCCCTTTACCGGCCTCTCGTCGGACCACGACTGTTCTCGTGCGGCGAGATGAGCCCAGCAGTTATGCAGCGACGGCCCCAGGAAGCATCTGCTCCGCTTCTTGTTGGGGCGGCTCGAAGCTGCTCTTGCCCCGGTCTCTCCGTCGCCAGCGGCCTGAACTTGGACTGAACTACGGAGTTTTTCATGCTGATTCCTGACGTGCTGGCGGTGTTCGCCGCTGCGGGCGCTGTCTCGGCCACCAGCGCGGGCTCGTGGCTCGTGATGAGCGCTCGCCGCCGGGCCAGGAGGGCCGTGGACGCTCGCACCGCGTATGAGCTGCACGTGCAGGCGGTGCGTGAAGAGACGCGGCACCTGGTGACTGTGCGGCTCCCGGGTCTGATCACTCATCTGGTCCATCCTCATGTGCCGGTGCCGCCGTTGGCCGATGCAGGGCTGCGGGGCACGGAGGTAGAGGGCTGGCACCGACAGGTCCTGGATCTTGTGGCGTCGGCCGTGCGCGAGGAGCGGATACGTGTCGATCTGGCGGCGCAGAGCGTGGTGCGGTGGACGGCACAGTCCGCGCGGTCGTCGTCGATCCGGATGCAGGAACTGCTGCAGGGCATGCAAGACCGGTTTCACCAGGCGGGGGTGCAAGAGTTCGTTCTGGCGTTGGACCGGCAGAACGAGTTCACGCGACGGCGCTGGCAGGCCGCGGGAATCGTGTGCGGGGACACGCCGGGGCTGACGCGGCAGGATACGCATCTGTCCGACATCGTGACGGCCGCGCAGTCGCGAATCGAGGGCTTCGAGCGGATCGAGACGGTCAACTGCCTGGCCGAGGACCGTAATTTCGGGATCACCGGGGCAGCGGCTGAGCCCGTGGCCATCGTGCTGGCCGAGCTGCATGCGAACGCGGTCTTCTACTCCTCCGGCACCATCGCGGTCCATACCGAGATCCACGAGACGTCCTCCGGGGCAGCCGTGATCATCGACGACGCCGGTGTGGGACTGCACGAGGACGACCTGGAGTTCGCCGAGCGCATGCTTTCCGGGCGCAGGGTCCTACTGACCGAGCTGGGTGACCCGGTCCGCCTCGGCCTGGCCGCGGTCGGGCGGCTGATCCAGGACTACCCGCTGCGCGTCACGTTCGGCAGGTCCCAGTACGGCGGCGTGCGAGCTGTGCTCGACATCGGCAAGGAGCTGCTAGTGGCGATGGCGCCGGCCGTGCGGCCGTCGGTGATCTCGCCGATCCCCGTGGGCGGCAGGCAGCCGTCCGCGCTGACCCCCGAAGCAGTAACCGGCGGCGCCCCGGCCGGTCCGAAGTCACTGCCGCGGCGCCGCCGCCAGCAGCCGGACCACACCGCTGGCTCCGGCCTCGCCCCGGAGCCAGCGGTGGCGGCGCGTGATGCCGAACAGACCCGCGGCCTCTACACGAGCTTGCAGCGGGGCACCATCCGGGGCCGGAGTGATTCCGTCCCCGCCGAGACCGAGGAAGGGACCGTCCGATGAAGGCGCCGGTGCAACAGGATCTGAAGGGCTGGGCGGAGCGGCTGGTGGAGGTGCCCGGTGTGCAGCTGGCCATGTTCTTCACCGATGACGGGCTCAAGGCCGGCGGCTCGACCAACCTGCACGGTGACGCGCAGGCGGGCGCTGCGGCGATGGCCAGCGGAATGTTCAGTACGGCGCTGGCGACGGTGCGGGCGCTCAACCGGCTCCCGGACACCGCCGAGGTCGCGCTGGATCAGATCACGGTGGAGGTCGGGGGGCAGTTCCTGATCGTCATGGCGGCCGGGAACCACACGAACCTGGCCGTGTGGACCGAGGCCAGGGCGGACATCGGCAACGTGGCCTTCGAAATGGCCAACCTGATCGGCAGGATCGGTGCCAAAGCCTTCGACTCCCCGGCCCGGGAGCACCGGTGAGCCCGCGCCCGCCGGGGCCGCGGACGGTGCCCGCGTATGTGGCGACGAGCCGGCACAGCGCGCCGCGCCGCAACACCTTCGGCGAGCTGACGCGGCTCAAGCGGTGCGGCGGCTACGAGCCCGCGGGACTGGATCCGCCCCAGACGCACCTGCTTCATCTGCTCGCCGCCGGATCGCTGACCGTCGTCGAGGTCTCCGCGCACCTGCGGCTGACCGTCCACGCCGTGTGCGTGGTCGCCTGCAGTCTGGTGGACGCGGGCTTGGTCGAGGCCCGCGCTCCCATTCCCGAGGCCGAAAAAGTCGATACCACGCTCTTGGAAAGGGTGCTCGTTGGACTCCAGAGGGACAGGTTCGGTTGAAGGGCTGCCCGGCAGTCCGGCGTACGTGGACGAGCAGGTGCGCTACCTGGTGAAGTTCGTCGTGGCCGGCGGGCTGGGCGTCGGGAAGACCACGCTGATCCGCACGGTCTCAGAGATCACGGCGCGCAGTACCGAGGCGGTGATGACGGCCTCCAGCATCGCAACGGACAGCCTCACGCTCACGCCGCAGAAGTCGACCACCACCGTCGCACTGGACTTCGGACGTCGCACCATCGACGACGAGGTGATCCTCTACCTGTTCGGCGCCCCGGGGCAGTCCCGCTTCATCACCCCGCTGTGGCCGGCCCTCTCCCAGGGCGCCCTGGGCGTTCTGGTCCTCGTCGACATACGCCGATTACAGGACTGCCATCCCTTCCTGGACCTCGTCGAGCGGGCCGGTCTGCCCTACACCGTGGCGGTCAACCGCTTCCCCGACACACCCGACATCGCCGAAGCGGACCTGCGCGGCGCCCTCGATCTCGCCGACACCACACCGCTGGTGATGTGCAACGCCCTGGACCGCCTGTCCTGCCTGGACGCACTGATCACCCTGGCCCGCCAATGCCTGGCCCGAGCCCGCCTGGACCCTGTCTCATGACGACGACCGCACCTCTGTATCTGCCGCACGCCTACCGCCTATACGAGCCCGGCTTCGCGCAGGACCCGCACGCCTACTACACCCACATGCGCGCGCACTTCGGCGACGTCGCCCCCATCGAGATCAGCCCCGGGGTGTTCGGGCACCTGGTCATCGGCTACCGGCTCGCCCTGCAGCTGCTGCGCGACACCCAGACCTGGTCCAAGGACCCCACCGTGTGGGTGTCCCATCTGCCGAAGGACTCACCCGTCCTGGGCATGCTGGGCCCGCGCCCCAACCCGCTCTTCGCCGACGGTGAGCGGCACGCCCGCTACCGGCGGGTCATCACCGACTCTTTCGGCCGGATCCAGCCGCACCACCTTCGCGACCTGGTCCGTGAGATCGCCGCTCTGCTGATCGGCCGATTCGCCGGCGCCGGGATCGCGGATCTGATCGCCCAGTACGCCCGGCCGATCCCCTCCTATGTGATGAACCGGCTGTTCGGGCAGCCCGATCACGCCGCTCCCCGCCTGGTGACCGCGCTGGCCGGTCTCATCGAGGGAGGGGAGAACGCCGCCGCGGCGAACGCGGAGTTCGAGGCGTACATGCGCCGGCTCCTCGCGCTCAAGACCGGCGAGCGAGGCCATGACCTCACCTCCTGGATCATGGACCACTCCGCGGGGCTGAGCCCCGAGGAAGTGCTCCACCATGTCGTGCTCACTGTGGGCGCCGGGCAGGAACCCACGACCAACCTGATCGCGAACGCCCTGGCGATCATGCTGTCCGACGACCGGTACTACGCCGGCGTCACCAACGGCGCCCTCGCCCCTATCCACGCGGTCCACCGCGTCCTGCGCGACGAGCCGCCGATGGCGAACTACGCGGCGCACTACCCACGGCACAACGTGCGGATCAACAACCTGAGCATCCCGGCCCACTCCCTGGTCATGGTCTCCTTCGCCGCCGCCAACGCCGACCCCCAGGGCCCCGGCGCACCGCTGTCGGGCGAGGGCTCCCACCTGGCCTGGTCCGCCGGACCGCACGCCTGCCCCGTCAAGGACCCCGCGATCCTCATCGCCGTCACGGCCATCGAGGAGATCACCAGCCGGCTGCCCGACCTCGAACTCGACGGCCGCCGCGAGGACCTGCAGCGGCGCATCGGCCCCTTCCACACCGCCTACCGCCACATCCCCGCAACCTTCACCCCCCTGACCGCGCTTCCCACGACAGGAGACCGAGCATGGCCCGGCAATCCCTTCCGTACGTCATCGACCCCGCCGGACGCGATATCCCCGCAGAAGCCGCCCGCCTGCGCGCCCTCGGCCCCGCCGTGCGCGTAGAACTGCCCGGCGGCATACCCGCCTGGGCGATCACCCGCCACACCGTTCTGCGGGACCTGCTCCTGGACGACCGGGTCAGCAAAGACCCGCGGCACTGGGAGCTGTGGACCTCCGGGTGGGTCGAAGCGAACCCCGAGGCCCACTGGATCTACAACTGGACCGGCGTCACCAACATGTTCACCGCCTACGGGCCGGACCACCGACGCCTGCGCAACCTCGTCGCCCCCGCCTTCACCGGCCGCCGCACCCTGGACCTGCTCCCCCGGATCGAGGAGATCACCACCAGCCTCCTCGACTCCCTGTCCACCCGCGCCGCCTCCCTCCCCGGCCGGCCGGCCGACCTGCGGATCCTGTTCGCCTACCCGCTGCCGCTGCTGGTGATCTCCGAACTGTTCGGCCTCACCGAACAGGAACGCGGCGACGCAGCCCACTTCGTCGACATGATCATGGACACCACCACGCCGCCCGAGATCGCCGGCCAGATCCTCACCCACACCCGCAGCGTCATGGCCCGTCTGCTCGCCCGCAAACGCGAACAGCCCGGCAACGACCTCACCAGCGCGCTGATCACCGCCCGGGACCAGGGCGACCGGCTCAGCGAACAGGAACTCGTCGACACCCTCATCCTCACCCTGGGCGCCGGCTTCGAGACCACCGTGAACCTGATCGGCAACGCCATCGCCGCCCTCCTCGACCACCCCGACCAGCTCGACCTGCTGCTCAACGGGGCCGTGCCCTGGAAACAGGCCATCGAGGAAGTCCTGCGCTGGGCACCGCCCATCACCTCCCTGCCCCTGCGCTTCGCCACCACCACCATCGACCTCGGCGAGGAGACGATCATCCAGGGCGAAGCCATCCTCACCACCTTCGGCGCCGTCGGCTGGGACCCAGACACCCACGGTCCCCGCGCCCACGAGTTCGACATCACCCGCGAACCGGGCAAACACCTCGCCTTCGGCCACGGAGTCCACCACTGCCTGGGCGCACCCCTGGCCCGCGCCGAAGCCACCATCGCCCTCCCCGCCCTCTTCACCCGCTTCCCCGACCTCCGCCTCACCATGCCGGCCCCGGAACTGACCCCGTTCCCCTCCTTCGTCTCCCACGGCCACACCACACTCCCCGCCCACCTCACACCCTCACCGGCCACCTCAACCGCCACGTAGGGCACGGTCCTTCGCATCCCTCGCCAACCGTGACGCCCCAGGGAACGGGCGTCGCATCCCGGCCGACCAGGACCTCGCCCCGCCCGCTACCCACCTCGACCTGTCCGGAACTCCTCGTGAACATCCTCACCGCATCCCGCCCCCATGCCGTTCATCCGGCAATCACCCCGGCCGCGCCACCCGCGCAGACCAGCAGCGTCTTCCAGGACGCCTGGCTGCCCCGCCCCGCTCCACGAGCCGTACCGGCCGGGGACACCTTCGACGCCGTACGCGTCACCCAGCAGCACGGTGAACTCGTCCTCCAACACCTGCAGAGGTTCCCCGCCCTGCCGATCGGAGCGGTGCTGGCCGACCAAGACCAGTGGTGGTTCTTCGTCCCCGCCCACTTCGACAACACGCCTTGGCCCCGGCCGGTCCGCTACTTGACCACCGGCAGCTTCATCACCGTTCCGCCCCCGGAGCACACCCGCGCCATCGGCTGCAGCCTCGGCTGGATCCAACACGGCGCTCCCGGGCGCGAGTTCACCTCTCCACTCTTCCTGCGGCCGGTCCTCGATCACATGACCTTCTGACACAACCGCAGCTGTCCCCGAGACCGTCCCGACGACGGCATCCGGTCCACCCCGTCACCCCCCTCCACCCATCCGGCACCCCGAACACGGTCAACCCCGAGGAACCCGATCATGACAGCGCGCAAGATCATCCGGGTCGTCAGCTGCAACTTCGAACGCAACGGCCGCAGCGACTACGACACCTGGCTGACCATGTACCAGCGGCTGGCCGCCCTGCGCCCGGCAGTGCTGTGCCGCCAGGAGAACCCGGGCCACGCCCGCACCGGGGCCGGGCGCTTGCTGTTCAACGAGTCCCAGCGGATCCTCGGTCTTGCCGGCGAACTCGGCCCCGGACTGGGCACCGACGCCCTGTACTACGACCAGGAGGTCTTCGAGCAGCTGACCGTGTGGGAGACCGCATGTCCGGCCTGGCCGCTGCCCCCGGTCGCGATGACGCTGCGGCTGCGCGGCACCGAGGACGTCGACCTTGTGGCGGCCTGCACCCGCCTGTCCTACAACTCCCCCCACCTGCGGGCGGTCCAGGCGGGCGACGTCACCCGCTTCGCCGACCGCGTCGAGCCCTGCAAGACCGGCGCCGGCACCGCCGACCGCAAGCTGCCCGTCCTGGCGATCGGCCAGGACTGCAACAGCTACGTCGATCCCCCGCGGCTCGTCCCCGGCGAGACTCCCGTCCCCGAACTCGCCGACATCAAGGACCCCCAGCACCGGGCACACCGCAGCTACGAAACCGCCCCGGGCCTACGGGTGATGGACTCCCTGGCCGACCGGACCCTGCTGGCCGCCGAACTGGAGGATGCCGCCCGGCACGCCGCACTGCTGCCCGGCGGACCGGGCCTGCGGGCGGTCGCGCCGACCGTGGACGCCTCCCCGACCCACGGTCCGGCACACCGCGTCGACCGCATCTACACCAGCCGGATGCTCCTGCCCGCCGTGATCAACGCCGAAGTCATCGACATGAAGGGCCTCTCCGACCACCACACGGTCATGGTGGCCTTCGACCGTGACGTGATCGTCGACATCCACCGCACGACATTTGCCACCACCGCCAGCCTGCATCGTACGGACCAAGGCCCCCGCAACGCATCGACTCTGCCCTCGCCACCCCCCGATCCAGCACCCGCCCCGCTCAGTTTCGAGACCGTCGCCACCAAGGAGGTGCGGCGGGTGACGGACCACGCCCTGCTGATCGCCAGGCTCCTCCTCGCCGAAGGCCGCCGCGTCCTCACCCCCGCCCCGTGGTGACGCCACCCGCCGGCCCGGCAGAGCACGCCTCCCCCACCGGCCTGCCCTCGAACTGGTTCACATGCCCGGCGACCTCCCGGATCGACAACTACCTGACGGGCGGATGCGACCACTTCGCGGCCGACCGGAACCTGGCCGGACTCCTCACAGCGGAGGCACCCTGGCTCCCAGCCATGGTGAAGATCAACCAACGCCACCGGTCCCACGCCGTCACCGCCCTCGCGAAGGATCTCGGCATCACCCAGTTCCTGGACCTGGGCTGCGGGCTGCCCTCCAGGTGGAACCGGAAACATGGACGCCACGACCCCGAGCTGACCCACGAAGCCGCGCGAGCCGTCCACGCCGGCGCCCGGGTCGTCTACCTCGACAACGACCCCATGGTCTGCGGGTACGCCCGTCTGGCTTCGGACAGCAGCCAGACCACCGTGGTCCAGGCCGACCTCCGCCGGATCAACGAGGTGCTCGACCACCCGGGACTCAGCCTCCTCGACCGGGCGGAGCCGATCGCCGTTCTGGTCCACGACGTCCTCCCCTGGCTGAGCACCACTGCCGCGACCCGGGCGATGACCGGCCTGCACGACTGGCTCTCCCCAGGCAGCACCCTCTCCGTCACCCACGCCACGGCGGACATGGAGCCCGCACCGATGTGGGGGCTCCAGGCCAGGTTCGCCGATACCGGAATCGCCTACCAGCCGCGCTCACGGGAGGAGATCCAGGCCGTGCTGAACGCGTGGAGCCCGGCGCCGGGGGATCTCGTTCCGACGGCGCAGTGGCGGGCGGGCGGCGTTCGCCGGCTGCCCTCCGGCGAACGCTGCAACGCGTACGCCGCCATCCTCACCAAAACACCACCGGCCCCCGGCCACCACCCGGCAGCCCGCACCCACGGGCAACACCCCACGGCCCAACCCGAATCCGACGGCTTCCGACCAGTACCCGCCACAACCACAGCCTGACCGTCACTTCATCCCCCGCACCCGGCCCGCCCACAACCGGAGCCCGCTCGGGCAGCGCCCGCACCGGTCCGCCACGGCCGGGCATCCACGTACTGCCCTCCTCGCCCAGAAGGAAGAACCCACCCATGAAACGCGCCGTCAGCCAGAACCAGCTCCTTGCCTGGGCAGCAGGCTTACTGGTGCTCGCGAGCCTGCCCTCCCTGGCCACAGCGGCATCGCGACTCGACGGACACGGCGACGCGCAACGGCTGCCCCACGGCTTCGCCGACTGGGTCCAGTTCGGCGCGGCCCTGACCGCCTCGTTACTACTCGCCGCCATGGTCACCACCCGCACCGTCGGCCACGAAGGAGCCACACGACGAAGGCTACTCACCCAGCGCACCGCGGTGGCCGCGTGCACCCTGAGCTGGCTCTACACGACAACGCCCGCCTCCAGCCCCCTCGCCCGGCACCTAGGAACCGCCGTGTACGGAGTCGTGCTGGCATGGCTCGCCATCGAAGTATGCCGAGCCAGCGGCGCCCGGCTGTCTAGCGGCTTCGACATCGCCGACCGTGACCAACGCCTCCGCACGTGGGGGATCACCTCATGGTTCTACCTCTTGTGCGTGGCCGGGAGCTTCCTCGTCACCATGTCCGAGCAGCTGTTGCGAACGGCTGGCTTCGACAACGCACTGATCGTGGGACTCGACCAGCGCTCCACCCTCGGACTCGTCGGCCCGGCCGAAGGTGTACTCGCCTTCATCGCCACCGTGGCCATCGAGGACGTGGTGATCGTGGCCGCGACAGCCACCCTGCTGGCGAAGGCCCGACGCCCAACGTGGCACATATACACCGCCATCTGTCTCGTGGAAGTCGCCGTTCACGCCTACATGGGCATTTCCGCCCTCGCCTTCGCCGTCCTGACCGCCAGCCGCATCTGGCTGTACCGCCGATACCAAGGCTTCCTCCCGCTGGCGGTCGCTCACCTCGTCTTCAACATCTCCGTACTGCTCAAGTGGTTCGCCCCGGGCCTTCCTACGATGGTGATCGCCCTCATGCTCGCAACCGCGGCGATCCTCGGAGTCGCACCCCGCCGGGCAGGGAAAACAGGGGCCACCGCATGACCGAATCCATGGCCCGCCCTACCCGCCAGAACACGCCGAAAGCCAACAGTAGAGGAGAACATTCGATGGACTACTCGAAATTCAAGCCAAAAAGCCCGATAGTGGGCGCCGCCCGGAAACAGGTAGCAGCCGACATGAAGAAGAAATACGAAGCAGGCGCAAGCATCCGCGATCTGATGGAGGAAAGCCGTCGCTCCTACGGATTCGTCCGTGGAATTCTGCAGGAATCCAAGGTGACCTTCCGCCCCCGCGGAGGCAGGCACCGGTCAACGGCGCCTAGCTGACAGCGCTCTGCCGGTCGCCTGGTTCGCCCCCTCCGCAGTCCGCCGGATCCTCCCCGCCGCAGACCTGCAACTGATTCCCAGGCAAACCCCCAGTAGGCCGTACCTCGTATCCGACCTTCACCCCCGAGCCCCCTGCGTGCCGCTCGCCTGCGGGCAGTCTTCAGACCGGCCGGGCCGGGGGACAGAACACACGCGCACGCTCCCCTTCTCACCGAGGTGGGCGAGGCCATCGCCTCAGGAGAGCGCCGACGGCATCTCGCCTACAAGTGCGAACTCTACGGCTCCCAACTCATTGCAGTGCCGGCGTTCCACACCTCCCAGACCTGCGCCGCCTGCGGCACGGTCGACACCGACAGCCGAGAAGGCAGCGGACGGCTGTTCTCCTGCGTCCACTGCGGACACGAGGACGACGCCGATCACAACGCCTCGATCGAGATCGAGGCCCGAGCCCGCCGGACGGGTGGCTCGGTCACCAACAGCACGCGCAGCACCCGAGCGGTGCGAGTCCCCGCCCAACGCGGGAGGCGGACGCGTGAAGCCCTCCCGGCCGCCCACGGCTAGCTGTGCCGTCTCATGAGATTGGCGCCAGGGAGCCGCGATCGACGAAGTTGTGTCCCTCTTCAGGAAGGACGATGAAGACCCCGGAGCCAGGAGGATCCTCCACTGATGCTCTGCTGATGCGAGCTGTCCGCTCAGGGGTGGGCCACCGAGTGTCGCTGTCCCAACGAATCCCTACGAGGTTCACCTCCGCCACCGGAGGCAGAGGTCCTGGAATCCTGCGGGCAGGGTGACGTAGCCCATGGAGGGGTCGAGAAGGGCCTGGGCCAGCTCGTACAGTTCTTCGCTCTCCGCCTCCATCGCCCAGTACGCGTTCATGCGCTGGGTCAGGCGGATGCGGTAGAACACCATGTGCCCGACGCTGGCCCCGCCGTGGGTTGGGCCAGCGGCATCGTGGGTGTCACCGTCGTAGCGAATGTATACCTGCCAGCGCTCAACCGTCTCCTCATGGGCGTCCCCGCTCAGGGCGTGGCCGAAGTGGTAATGCAGGCGCAGTGCGGCAGGGTCTCCGGGAAGCGTTGCTGGGTCACGGCGCCGAGAGTAGCGGGCGCCGATCGCCCGCCGTCTGGTCGGCGGCGGACTGATCAGCGTGCCAACTGGAACACGGCCGCGGCCACGATGGTGCCGAGGATTGTGCCCGCGATGACCTGGTTGCGTGTGTGGTCCAGCAGCTCGACCCGGGACCACCCGACGATGACGACCAGGAGGAACCCGAGGGCCATCCACGCACCGTAGGTCTGTACGAGCATCGCGCAGGCACCTGCCGAGACGGCCTGGTGCACGGAGATCTTCCAGACGAACGTGATCACGGCGAGGATCGCCAGGGTGACCAGCATCGACACGATGAGGGCGGTCATCGTCCGCGGGGCGCCTGCGGCGGCCATGAGGAGGATTCCAATGGCCACGGAGAGCAGGATGACGGCCATGACGACCAGCCGTGCAGGCTTGGCCCCGACGTGTCGATCGCCCCAGTGGCCCTTCCGAATGCCGTACTTGATGAAGGTGATGGGGATAATGGCGGCGAAGAGTGCGCCGACCGCTCCCCAGGCGACGCCGATCCATTGCGCCGTGTGCCAGCCGATCAGGAGCGTGACGGCGATAATCCAGTTTTTCGGCTCAAGCCAGTCGGTGATGCGGCGTGCCAGTTTGGACTCCGCGGGGTACACGTCAGTTGTCATGGGAGGAGTCCTTTCCCGGTCCACCTGCCGACAAGGAGGCAAGCGCGACTTCCTGGCGGGTGAATTCTGCTACGACGGGCGAAGAAGCGTCGGCGCGGGATACCGCGTGGAGCCACGCGAGTTCACTCGGCCGGTCCCTTCCAGTGACGCCGAGGGGCGGGTGCTCAACACCTTCAAGCTGTTTTCCTGTTCGAGCGGCGCTAGCGGCCACGCGCAGCCAGGCGGCTTCTGACACAGCATCAACTTCCTGCTCACTTACGCCTTTTTGGAAGGCAAGCGCGCGAGCCCGCTCGCGCACATCTGCTGACACGTATTCACGTAGCGCCAGGCATGCGTCCTCGATTTCGATGACGCATCGTTCAAGTCGGAATCCCACACGCCGCTTTGGAACCGATGTGGAGAGCACCACGTGGGGAGCGGCGTCTGCCAGGCGCTTCCACAAAGGCTGGAGCCGCCTGAGCATGATCCAGGATCTGACGTACTCCACGGCCACGGAGAGCGGCGGCAGGCAGCTGCCGAGTGCGATCGACAGAATCGCCAACTGCTTGAGTGCAGTGGAGATCTGGTACTCCAGCGTCGGATACCGGACTCCGGTGGTGAGGTTCAGCGTGACGAAGCCGACGCGCTGCAGGGCATAGAGGCTGCCGAGCAGCGTGCCGAGCCCCATGAGGCCGAGGCCGGCCCTGCCCAGAAGGGTGCGGCTGTGCCGGACGCCGCTGAGGAAAAGCCAGGTGGCGACGAACATGGCGATGCCGATGTACAGCGTGAAAACCGCCGTGTAGAGAACCGGATAGATAGCGCGCACGCCCTCACCGACCCGTACTGGCCCACCTGGCATCCAGTTGGCCATTGCATAGAAAAGGACCATGAGGGGGAGCGTCACCGCGATCGCTGCCAGCCTGGTGCGGCGGGCCAGGCCCTGCGGGCGGACGACGGCGACGATGAAGTCCAGGAGGAAGGCCGCGGAGGTAACGCCGAGCAGGTGCTTTAGCAGCGGAGTAAGACTGGTGACGCCAGCGGTGTGACTGATGACGGCTTTGACGGCAGGCACCTCGAAGGTCATGGCCGCAGCCAGGGCCGCGAACGTCAGCGCAAGGCTCCGTTGCTTGTGGGAGTGACGGATGGACGGCAGACGCCACACGGTCACGAGCCACAGGGAGCCGGCGACGAGGGTCGGGGTGTTCATGAGCGGCGGTTCCTCCGGGGATGAACGAGGGCTTCTTCAAGACGGGTCATGGCGCCTGGCCGCCCTGGCTCTCGGCCGGAGTAGGCCAGTTCCTCGAACAGCTCACCGAGGGACGAGGCAGCCATCTCGGCGTCGTACTCGGTCTCACTGTCGTAGCTGGTCCGTCCGAGCGCTGTGATCACGGCCGAGGGGTCGACGCCCTGGGGCATGACCGACAGGAGCGACTGCACGACGCTCGTGTTCTCGCTTGCATGCCCGAGCAGTAGGTGCGCCAATTCGTGGCGGACTATTTGCGCGCGGTGCCGCTCGCTTGTCGCCGCCACATGAAATATGTGATCTCCGCTGTCGAAGGAGATCATGAGACCGCACGGGGCGTTGACGCCACCCAGGTCGGGCAATTCGTGGAGGTGCAGCGGGCGTCCACGCCTGACCGCCAGCTGGCGGCATATTTCATCCACCGCGTAGGGGTCAGATATTTCGATTCCCTGCAGTTGCTCCTCGCACTGTCGCCTCAGCTGCGCTTCTTTCCGCGCATAGCGCCGATTGAACATGAACGAGATCCTTGCTGTGGCCCCGAGTAAGCGCAGTACGCAACTCTCACTCGACTCTTACTCACCGGCACACGAGGATTTCCCGCGCCCGAGCGGAGCTTTACACAGCCTCGCCGGGTGACCAAGAGGATCTTGAAGGCATATCCGCCAAAACGGGATAACGGGTGAGGGAGGTCACGTTACTGAGGGATTATCAGGCTTATCAAGGCCCTCTAGGCGACGCGCCTGTTCAATTACCGTCGTGATCATTTTGAGGCTGTCGGCCGAGAGTCCATTGGCTCGCAGCGCGAGTCCTCGCACCTTGCTGTCACCCACGGCCGCGATCAGCTCCATGGAGGCCCGGATCTTCTCGGACTCCTCGGCATCGAAGTCAGGGAAGAAGTATTGGGGTGTGACATTGAAGTGGCGCGCCAGCGCTTCGACGGTATTCACGGTCGGGTTCGGCTTGACTCCGGAGCGTAGCTGCGAAATGGCGCTCTCCGAGACGGTGAGGCCGTCCACCTCGCCGGCCTCACGGATCGCGCGAGATACCTCCGCGTTGGTGTACCTCTTGCCCGTCGCCGGGTTCTTCACCGTTTCGAAGAGGTGGTTCAGCTTGTCGGCGAGGCTCAGCCGCCGACCGCCGGACGACCCCGAGGACACCTCCGCCGATCCACTGGACTCCACCATCACCCGCCTCCTCCCATCTACACCCTGAAGACCCGACGATACTCCAGTGATGATGTGAGACCAACCCGCGAGACAGAACACTATGGTGTTGACAGACAGGGATCACTTCGGCGTATGTTCCAGCCGCGGCAACACCAAAGTGTTGCAACGCTGGGAGGGCGGCAGAGCGCATCGCTCCCTGCGGCGTTCGCCATACCCCTAGGCACGAGGACCGCTCATGATGACCTGCCCCGCGTCGCGCTCGGCCGCGCGACTTCTACAGAGTTTAAGAACCAACTCTGGATCTTGACGCAGGGTGGTGCGTATGTTCGTCGTCCCCCGGGCAGCCCGTCCGGCACGACGAACGCGAGGAGCAGCAGCATGCGCGCAACCCGGGCCTTGTAGGCCCACAAACAGCGACGGCGCCCGAGAGGTGCAACTCCCGGACGCCGAACGCTTCACGGCATGTACCGCCCCGGCAAGGGCGGGTATCGCCACCATCACCACGCTGATCCCTTCCACGGGGCGTCTCAGCGTGGCAACACCGAAGGAGATTCTTGCATGCGCTCTGCCCTGCGCAAAAGGCCCTTCCGCCTGGCCTGCGCGGCAGCCGCCTTCGCCTCGACGCCTCAGCGCACCGAGCCGGAACGCACCATCCCGGCCCCGGAGGGCCGCCGGCCCCGCCTGCTCATCGGGCGCGGCCGATGAGCAGCGAAGCCCGCGAGTGGGTGTGGGAGCACAGTTCCAGCCGGGGGACTGCGCGTCTGGTCCTGCTGTCGATCGCCGACCGGGTGGCCGACGAGCAGTGTGTCTCCTGGGCCTCGCTGTCGAGCCTGGCCAAGCGCACGCGCGCTTCCGTCTCCACGGTGCGCGAGGCCATCGACCGCCTGGTCCATGCCGGTGAGCTGGAGCAGCTCGACGACCTCACCGGCCCGCAGCGCAGCACCGTCTACCGCCTCCCCCTCGCCGCCAAGGCCGCCATGGCAGAGACCGCCGAGGACGAGGAAGCCGACCAGGCGCCGGCGGAGGGACCCGACGCCACGCCAGCGCTCCGGATCTCGGCCCTGCGGCGGTGCGGAATCCGGCCCCGTGAGGTGCCGGAAACCCCCGCGAGGGTCCGGAAACCGGCAGTACCGGAATCCGGCAGGTACCGACGGAAACCGGCACCTCGACGTGCCGGAAACCGGCACAGCGATGTACCGGAAACCGGCACACAGAACCGTAGTGAACCTGATTTGAACCGGAGGTACAGCAGTAGTGGTGCTGCCGTCCTCTCGGCTGCCGAGTGGCAGGTCGATTCCGCCACCCACACCTGGGCCCGCCAGCAGGGACACCTCGATCGCCTCGGCGAGCAGGGCCTTCGGGCCGCCGACGCGAAGTGGCGTGCACACCGGGCGGGCCATGCTCCGAGGGCGGCGGACGCCTGGGCTGCCGACTGGCGGTCCTGGGTCGCCCGGGAGCACGCTCCCAGCCGACCGAACCTCTACGCCGTGCCCGGCAAGAACACCGCCGTACCGGGGGGCATGACGCGGACGCAGGCGCACACCGCCGCCCTGCTTGCCGCCCTCGACGAGCCGACCGGAACGGAGGGCTGACGGTGGACCGCCGCGAAATCGCCGCCCTGCTGGCCTACATCGGCCGACTCGACCCCCGCACCATCCGCACCGACCAGGGCGAGGCCCGCGACCAGCTCGCCCAGTGGCACGAGCTGCTCGGCGACGTGCCGATGGCCACCCCGTACGGCTGGGACGCCCGCATCGCCGCCCGCCAGCACATCCGCACCTCGCCGTACCAGATCCTGCCCGCGGACATAGCCCGTCCCTGGGAGAGCTACCGGCGCGACCGCCTGGCCCGGCACTCCGACCCGACACCGTCCGCCGACCCGGACGACCAGGCAGCCTGGACTGCCGAGCTGGTCGGCACCCGCCGCGCCGTCGCCGCCGGTACCGCGCAGCCCTCGCAGGCCCGGGCGATCACCAGCGGTCGCGACGGGATCGACCCGAGGCTCGAGGCGAGGTTGCGGGAGATCGGCTCCTGCATACCGCCTGCCGCCCGTGCTGCCCTCGCCCCCTACCGGCCCGCCCGTGCCACCCGCGATTCCGCCGTGGCGAAGGGTCTGCCCGACGCCCTGAGCGTCCGCTGCGAGTGGTGCCTGGCCCGGCCCGGCGAGCCGTGTCGCCGCCGCCGACCCGGCCCCGACGGTGTGGCCCGCGGAACCGCGCCGCGGGCCACACCGCATCCCGGCCGCCTCGACCTCGCCATCGCCCAGCAGGCCCAGCAGCCCGCCGTGGACTGATCGGCGCATCCGGCGCGTGCATCCCCTCCGATGCACCGCCACCCCAACACCACCGACCCGCCCCGGCTGCGGCGCACGCCCGCGCGCCGCAGCCGGCACCCGCCGCCGCACCCGACGAGCACCGCCCCGGCCGGCAGACGCGGCAGCACATCGGAGAGCCCCTTGCGCCACATCACCACCCACGACGCGCCGACCACCGGCCTGCGCGGCATCGGAGACACCAGCTGGCACACCCGCGGAGCGTGCCACGGCATGGACGTCGAGGACGCCGACGCCGTGTTCTTCCCCGGGCCTCGGGATCACGAGGAGATCGCGGAGGCGAAGGAGCTGTGCGGCTGGTGCCCTGTACGCCGCAAGTGCCTCGACTTCGCCCTGGAGAACGTCCTCAAGGAGGGCGTCTGGGGCGGCCTCACCGAAGCCGAGCGGCGCCCGCTGCACGACGGACTGCACCGGCGCCTGGACTACCGGCGCGTGACCGCCTTCTTCCAGGGACGCGACGTGCACCTGACCGAGGCTGAACGGCAGGTCGTCATCGACCACGCCTACGTCCGGGGCTGGCGGCCCAAGCGGCTTGCCGCTGCCCTGCAGATCAGCCACAAGCACGCCCGCGATCTGCTCCGGCAAGCGGCCAACAAGGTCTTCGACCGCGACCGCAACTACGGCGTGCCCCGCTCCAAGAAGAAGCGGAAGAAGACCACTCCGTCAACGGGCAGCCCCGCGCCCGCCGCACCCGGCACACAGCAGCCCGCAGTCCGCCCGGTAGCGCCGACTCCGGCCCACACCCCTCTCGGAAAGGCCGCATGACCCACCCCGCCCTGGCCCTCGGTGTCACTCCGGACCTCCCCCTCCTCCTCACCGCCGGCGTGCCCGCCGTCCTCCTGCTGATGCTGGCCGCCTGGACGATCCGGCGCCGCGGAACCCGCCCGCAGAAACGTCTCGGCAGTCCGGCGGTCAAGGTCGCCGCCCTTGCCGCCCTCGGCTGCACCGCCTACAGCGCCGACACCTCGTGGCGCTTCGCCGCCGACTTCCTCGACATGGCCGGCACCGCCGAGCGGGCCGGGATGTTCGCCGCGGCCGAGCTGGCGCTCTTCGCGACCGCGCTGATGGCACGCCAGAACCTGGCCACCCAGGGTGCTCCTGGTCTGCCGGGCACGCTGGTCTGGGTGATCACGACGGTGCAGGTGATCCCCGCCTATGCAGAGAGCGGTCCCATCGGCGGCACGGTTAGGGCCTTCGTCGGGCCGGTCATGGCAGCGATGCTGTGGCACCTGGCCATGGGGATCGAGCTGCGCCTGCGCACCCCGGGTGCCGCCTCGCACGGACTGATCGCCGTCCTGGGGCGGGAGGCACGCGAGCGGCTCTTGTCCCGCCTCGGCATCGCCGCGCGAGACCGCGACGCCGCGCAGATCACCCGGGACCGGGCCACCACCCGCGCGGTCGCCCTCGCCGCCCGCCTCGCCGAGCGCACACCCGAGCAGCAGCGGAACCGTCGAGGTCGGCGGCTGACGCGGCGCCTGTCGAAGGCGCTCGGCAGGGCCTCGGTCGGCACCGACCCCCTCCAGCGGGCACAGCTGCTCGACCAGCTCGCCGCCCGTCGGCACGCCCTCGCGCTCGCCACGGTCCCGCTGCCGTCGCCCTGGTCCCCGGTGCACAACACCGCAACGGCAGCCACGGTCGCCTCGAAGGCGCCGGTCCCCGTAGCCGGTCCCCACGAGTCGGACGGGGACCGGGGACCGAGCGCCCCGAGGGGAACGGTCCCCGAGGTTGCGGGCTCAAAGGCGTCGGCAGGCGCGGGGACCGGAGGCGAGAACACGGGGACCAGGGTGGGGACCGAGACCCCAGAAGCAAGCCCGGTCCCGGGGACCGGTCCCGCCAATCCGGAAGCCGAGCAGGGTGATGCCCGAGGCGTGGGGGTCGAGCGTCTGACGGGAGAAGTGGCTGCTCCGGGCCCTGATTCGCGTCGGGGACCGAGCGCCGCCGAGTCGGGGACCGAGCCCACCGGGGACCGGGGACCGACCGACACCGACACGGGGACCGAGCCCACCGGGGACCGGGGACCGACCGACACCGACACGGGGACCGAGCCCACCGGGGACCGGGGACCGACCGACACCGACACGGGGACCGAGCCCACCGGGGACCGGGGACCGACCGACACCGACACGGGGACCGAGCCCACCGGGGACCGGGGACACAAGGTCCCCCTTCGACGGAAGTCGATCACGAAGACCAGGACGAAGCACAAGGGGAAGCGCGGCGGGTCCCGCACCCTGCAGGCACAGCGCCCGCCACGTGAGCTGGAGCAGTCGGTGGACCAGCTCGTCCAGCAGGTCCGCCCCCATGTCCCCGCCCTGCTCGAACGGGACGGCAATGAGTCCGTCACCCGGGTCCAGCTGCGGGAGATCCTCCGCCGCGAGGGTCTGAAGGGCGGCCGGAACGACCGGCTGAGCCTCGTCCTCCAGGAACTTCGGAGCGACGACACCACGAAGACAAGGAGCACTGCACGATGAAGACCTGCCACCAGTTCGACACCGTCCGTGCGGAGTACGAGCGGGAGATCGGCTTCATGCTTGCCCATTCCCAGCGGCACGCGGGCAGGCCGGCGGCGAAGGCCAGCGCAAAACAGGCTTCCTCGACGAAGCAGCGGATGGCCCGGGCGCTCAACAGCCATGTCGGGCGCTGCCCCGAGTGCGGCTGAACCGGCAAAGCCCCAGTTCAGCGCTCTATCCGCAACGGGTGGACCGGCTCCTTGCCAGGCCACCGTCCCGCTCCAGGAGACACCCCGTGATTCCGCGTCCCACTCGCTCTTCCGAGCCCACCGTCCCCGAGGCCATCGCCTGGGCCGATGTCCTGGTCCGTCGGCGGCTCCTGCACGCCGCCGTCCTCGCTCCGACCGGCCAGTCGCTCGTCCAGGACCGGCCCGACGGACCCGTCCGCGTCCTCATGGGACCGGCCGACGCCGTCGTTCTGGCCGCGACCATCCAGCACGACACCCGCATGATGAGGCCCGAATCCCGATGACGAACGCACCCAAGAACGGCACCACCCAGGAACCTGATCCCGACTCCCACTCAGTCTCGGGGCGAGCAAGATGGAGGTTCGGACACTCCCCCGATGGGGCAGTGTCCGAACCCGTCCCCGCCCCTGGGGTGGCGGGGCCCGACTGGCACCCGGGGGCGCCAGTCGGGAAGGCTGCGACCGAGGGCGGATCACAGCCAGAAGCCGCCCACAAGGGGCGGCCGAAGGTGCGAGCGCGTCCGCGCGACAAGAAGCAGCGTCGCGCGCACAGCGTCCGCCTCAACCCGTCCGAACTCGCCCTCATCCAAGGCGGAGCAGACGCCGCCGGGATGAGCGTGGCGGGGTTCCTCGCCTACTCCGGGCTGGCCATGGCCCGCGACCGGTCCCGTACCGCGGTCGCCATCGCCACCGAACGCGACGTGCTCACCGAACTGTTCGCGATGAGGCGGCAGCTCGGCTGGGCCGGCAGCAATCTCAATCAAGCCGCCAAGATCCTCAACTCCGGTGGTGACGTTCCCCAGTTGACCCAGGTGATGGCCGACGTCCGCCGAGCGGCCGACGCGGTGAGGATGGCTGCCGACAAGGTGGCCAACCGGCAGGCAGACGAGGCGCCTTGATTCCACAGATCCACAAGCAGGGCAGTCACACCCTGGGCCTGCTGTACTACCTCTACGGCAAGGGAACCCATGAGGAACACGTCGATCCACATCTCGTCGCCTCCTTCGACGGCATGTCGCCTGACCCCGGACGCGATCCGACAGCCACCAAGAAGGATCTCGGTCAGCTGCTCGACCAGCCCCTCCATCTTCTTGCCGCGGATCAACGCCCGGCAAAGCACGTGTGGCACTGCTCGGTGCGTGCTGCGCCCGAGGACCCGATCCTCACCGACGATCAGTGGGCGGACATCGCGCGTCGCATCGTCGCCGCCACAGGGATCGACCCGCGCGACGGCGCGGGCTGCCGCTGGGCCGCCGTGCGGCACGCTGACGACCACATCCACATCGTTGCCACCCTCGTGCGCGAAGACGGCCGACGCCCCGACCACCACCGATCCGGTAAACGGGCGCAGGCCGAAGCCCGTCTCATCGAGAAAGAACTCGGGCTCCGGCAGGTCGCCCCCGGCGACGGCACCGCCGCACAGCGGCCCACCAGTGCCGAACGGCACAAGGCCGAACGCCAGGGTCGCGAACGCACGGCCCGCGAGGAGCTGCGCGAGACGGTACGGCGCGCGGTGTCCGGTGCGAGGAGTGACGAGGAGTTCTTCGACCGGCTCGCCGCCGCCGGCCTCCTGATCCGTAAGCGCGCCGCGCCGTCCGGAGACCTCCTCGGATACAAGGTCGCTCTGCCCGACGACCTGAACAGGGACGGCGAGCCGGTGTTCTACCCCGGCGCGCGCTTGGCCCCCGACCTGTCGCTGCCCCGCATCCGGGAGCGCTGGTCCGGCGACACCGGGACCGATCCGACCCCACGGCAGGAGGACACGGTCCGTGCGGGAGCGGGTGCCCCTGCCTCCGCCAGGCGCAGTACAGCATCGGCCGCGTGGCAGGCCGTGCTCATCGTCGAGCACGGCGACGACGCGGTCGCCGCCGCACACATCGCCGCCGCCGGCGAAGTCCTGGACGCGCTCGCGAAGACCTCCGCCGCACACACCCGCCGCGAACTGCAAGACGCCGCAACAGCGTTCGAGCGAGCCTCCCGCTCCCACGTACGCGCCGTACGCGGGCACGACCGCGCGCTGCGCCAGGCCGCCCGCGAACTCGTCCACGGAGGGCCCGCCCTCGGCCGCGGAGAAGACGGGGCCACCACCGCGATGGCGATCGACATGCTGTTCTTCCTCATCACCGCCGCCGCCCACTGGCACGCGAGAATGGGCCACGCCCAGCAGGCCGAAGCCGCCGCCCAGGCCGCCGAGCACCTGCGCACCGCCTACCAGGCCGCCGCCGCCCAGCCACTCGGCGTGCTCTACCAGCAAGGCCGACGTCTGAGCCGGCCGATACTCCAGCGGCAGACCATGCTGTTGCGCGAAACGCTGCCCCAACTCGCCGAACAGATCCTGGCCGAGCCCGGCTGGTACGCCCTGGCCGCGACCATCGCGGACGCCGAAGCCGCCGGCCACGACCCGGCCGCCATCCTGTCCGACGCCGCAGGGCACCGCGAACTCGACACCGCGGACTCGGTGAGCGACGTGCTGGTATGGCGGCTGCGGCGGACGGCCGATCTGCCCGCCGACTCCTCGTTCCGGTCCGAGAGCGGCACCGCTGGGGTCCCGTCCGCAACGCGCAGGACGGCCCCCCAGACTTCCGCGCCCGGCCGCCGCCGCAGCGGGGAGGAGACATCGGGCAAGACCCGGTGAGCCCTGCCAGCCGGGGTGCAGCCTCAGCACACGACTAGGAGCAGGCGCACCACCACCGCCCCGCTCGCGACCGACAGCGTGGCCGTACGCCACAGCGGACCCCGGCGGCGTTCAGGCCCGCGTTGTGGGTCACGGGCTCTACGCACGCACACTCAGGAGGAACGCAAGGGCGCAGGTGCGGCGACTCGAGCCAGCAGGCGACGCGAAGTGGGCGGTCGAAGCCGACGTGACGTGTTCGGGCACGCCGAGGGGACATCACTCATCCGCTCGGAGACACGCGCCGTTCCCACTCATCATCCGCGCCCCCAGGAGGCGGAAAACGCCTGATGGCCTGCCCGAAGGCGACTGTGGACTTTGTGAATTGAAACCGCCAGGGGCGTAAGGCACGATCATGAAGCGAGCAGGACGAGGCACAGGAGGACGCCAGGGTGTTTCACCGAATACGCCGCCGGGCCAAGGAGCCCAGCGAGGAACAGCGCCGATTCTTCGAGCTGTCGGCGCAGCTGCAGCCCCAGGTCCCACCCGGGATCGGAGTGCCGCCGACCGAGCCGGAACACATCGAGCCGACCGCGGTGGTGGACGACTTCCTTCCGCCGGAGCTGCGGGTACCCAGCCACGACCAGGTCGACGGCACCATGATGCCGTGGAAGCAGCCGCTCGTCCTCGACGGCGAGATGGTCGCCTGCTCCGAGTGCGGCACGTACCGGGACTGGCTCATCCTCTCCACCCGCGACCAGATCTGGCTGCGCTGCCGGGTCGGCCACCAGCAGCAAGAATCCCGCCTCGACACCGCCTGGTTCAACCGGAACCGCGGACCGGCGGACGCGACGCACGCCACGTTCGAGGATTGCCTGCGCCACCTCGGGCACTGACCCCCACTCCTACGACCCCACCGGGCCCCGCAGGCCCCCACTGACCACCCGTCGCCTAGCACCAAGGGGTCAGTTCCGTCATGCGCGTTCGCGTCGCCATCACCATCCTCGGCATCACCACCACTCTCCTCGCCGTGCCCGCCTGCTTCACCGACACCACCGGCACCAAGCCCAACACCGCCGCCTCCGCCCGTACCGGGTCGCCGACCGACGCCGCCCAGCAGACTGCTCCGCTCACGTCGGCCGCGCTGGAGACGCGCCTGCTCGACCAGAGCGACCTCGGCAGCGGCTACCTGCGCAAGCCGGAGCGCCTCACCCAGCACAACGACGTCACTGTCATCGGCTGCCCGGCCCTGAGCGAACTGGGCGGCGACACGACGACCGGCGGCACGCTCACCTTCCCGCACAGGGCGAAGGCCACCTTCACCTACGGCGGCAGTTCCACAGAGGTCTCGGAGGAGCTCTACAGCGACAGCGCGACCAAGCTGTCCAAGGTCATCGGACGAATCTTCGACGCCATGACCGGCTGCCCGACCTATCAGGTCGTCGCGGGCGGCGCCCCAATCGACATCGCCTCACAGAAGCTGCCCGCACCTCGCGACCTCGGTGCCGAGCAGTGGAGCCAGCTCCTGACGTTCTCCACCGGAGGACGGAGGACCGTGGTCAAGCAGACCGCGATCCGCGCCGGCAGCCTGCTGCTGATCGTCTCCGGCTCTCCGGCCCTTGTCGACCGCCACCTCGACAAGGCCCTCGCCAAGGCCACGGCAGCCAGCTGACCGGGCCCCGACACACTGCTGCCCCCGACCAAGAGATGGTCGGGGGCAGCAGTGCTGTGCGGCTCTCCCCGCTGCACGGTCCGGCAAGTTCTTAACGGGACGTGAACCATGCTGCGAGTCCACTCCCCATCGCTGTGACAAAGGCCGCCACCAGCCAGGTCGAAATGCGTTGAATGATGATGTGCACTCCGCCGCAACGGAGTTCAAGGGCCGGCTGCTGCTTCTCTTCGGTTCGAGACATATGGCTATTCCGCCGCACAGGATGTGGCACCGCTACGCCAAACCTTCGCCACTTTCTCGCCACTTCGACCGGCCACCGAGTACCACACGTTGGGCGGCACCACTACGCCAAAGCGCGGCCACTTTGCCCCACTTGAGACGCTGGCCGTACCACGTGAGGAATCCCTACCGCTACACCGAGTAGACCCCACTTCACCCCACTTCCCTGCCGTGGGGCGGAGGCGATCACCGACGCCGGGCAGGCCCTGACATCGTGCACTCGTCGCCCAGGTCGCCCTCCTTCGCCTCGATGGCTCGCCCGAGCCCGGAGGGAAATGCCAGAAGCCCGGCGCCCCCGTTCGGGAGGACCGGGCTTCTTCCTTCGGGCTGAGGGGTGCCGTCGCTAGGCCGGTGCCTGCAGCAGTCGCTCCCGGGTGGCCTCGGGCAGCACCCGGCGCAGGACCGGTGCGGTCGAGCTGAGCGAGGCGGCGAAGGCTGCCACGAGGTCGTGTGGGACGCTGGAACCGAAGGATGCCGCCCACAGGCAGGGTGCCCCGAGTGCGGGCTCGGCCCATGCCTGCCACCCGGCCGGTCCCGCCTCGTCGGCCGCCTCGGTCGTCAGGGCGCGCGGGTCGGCGTCCTGGATGAGGGGCGGTACCTCGCCGAGGCTGATGTGCGAGGTGAACGTCGGGTCCGTCGCTGCCGCGTGGGGCTGGTCGATGTCGCGGAGCCAGCCGTGTGCGGCGACGGCGTCGAGTACCAACTCGTGGCCGGCGAGCGGCATGGCGGGCTGGTCTCGGGCGTCGAGCGCAACGAGGAAGTCGGCCACGGCCTCGCCGGGGACATCGGGGGTGAAGTAGGCCGACCATTGAGCGAGCGGGGTGCTCGTCTCGGCGCGGGCGGAGATCTGCCAGGCGATCGGCAAGTCTCCCAGGTGGAACGGCTCGTCCGCCAGACTCCACTGGGCCCATCGGAGGGTGTCGGGGCTGATGTGCAGGACGGTACTGCGCAGGACCTGGCGGTCCTCCGGCTCCTCGTCGGGCTCGTGCCGTCCGCGGACGATCGTCAGGCTCGTCCAGCCCAGTCCGGCGAGCGTGTCGGCGACGGTCTCGTAGAGGCGCCTATCGTCGCCGGCCAGGTGCCGGGGTCCGACCCAGAACGCGGGCTGGCCTCCGGGCGGAGTGCACGGGTCGAGCGGGAAGTCGGGGTACAGGGGCGCCTCCAAGGGGTCGGTGCGGGTCTAGTTGCCGCTGGCACTGCGGCGGGGGCGGCGTGGGGGAGCCTGGACGGGGCCCTGCCAGGTCAGGGCGACGGCGACCCCGGGCGGCAGATGGCCGAGCTGTGCGCCCTCGTCCCGCCCCTCGGCGAGGTAGACGACGGTCCGGCCGGTCTCGTCCACGGACTGCACGACCTGCGCCAGGCGGTGCGCCATCGGAAAGAAGGGGTTCATGGCCTGGCGGACCGGAGCATCCCGGTCGCAGGCGGACAGCAGGTCGATGAGATCACCGACGGTCATCTCCGGGGTCGTCACGAACAGCCTCCTGGGGTGAGGGGAAACGGTGAGCGGTGGAAAGGTGGGGCCCGACAGCTGGCCGGCCACTCGAGCGAGAACTACTCGTGGGCGCTTGGCTGTCGTACACGACGTGAGGTCTCCAGCACACGCGCCACGGCGGCGGCGACGATGTGGGCCAGCGTCTCGATGTCGAACGACGGGCAGTAGCCACGCACCTTGGCCGTGCCGGACACAGCGATCTTCCATCCCTCGCCGTCCGTGCCGGAACGGCCGAGCGGGAACCAACCGAGGTTGAGGCGGCCGTCCTTCGAGCTGACGTGCACGTCCGCACGGTCGTCCACAATCAGGTGGAAGTCCCCTGCGGAGAACTGGTCCATCACGAGCGTGGGTTGGCCGGGGCCGAGCTGCCACTCGCGCAGCCGCAGGGCTTCGACGGTGGTGGAGAAACCGGAGTCCACGGGCGCTATGGGCACTAGCGATCACCATCTCTGACCTGGGGTTTCTTGCAAGGTCGTCTACGTTGACATGCCCCCGCCCGCGTTGGCCAGTCTTTCCGTGATCTTTCCTGTCTGCCCCCGGCGAACTGCTGTCCCTTGTCATCCAATCGAGTCGTTTGACAGCGAATCCAGCCGTTTCGGCTTCTTCGACAGCGAACCTAGTCGTGCGGGGTGATCACGCTGGGGGTGTTGTATGGCCGTACGGGCTGGGGCGGACGAGGCCGTGCCGTACGTCGAGGTGTCGTGCGTGGATGCCGCAGGCAGGCGTCGGCGGCGTCCCCTGCTGGACTGTGCGACGGTCAGGTTCGAGGACGTGGTTCCGGTACGGCCGTTTCGGTGGTCGAGAGGTTCGCGCCATTTTCCGGGCTGGTACTGGTCGGCGACGACCGGGCAGCACGTCGGCTTCGAGTCGTGGCTGGAGCGGGACCGTCTCGTGCTCATGGACTTCGATCCCGCCGTGGCGCAGATCGCCTCCCAGCCGTTCTGGCTGCACTGGCACGACGGTTCGCGTGAGCGTCGGCATGCCCCGGACTTCTTCGTGCGCCGCGCGGATGGCTCGGCCGTGGTCGTCGACGTCCGCGCCGACGATTGGATCGCGCCGCGCGATGCCGAAGCGTTCGAAGTGACGCGCCGAGCCTGCGCCGAAGCCGGGTGGGGCTTCGAACGGGTGGGGGTGCCGGAGGCGGTGCTGCTGGCGAACGTGCGGTGGCTGTCGCGCTACCGGCACCCCCGCTGCCGGCAAGGTCCGGTCGCTGCCCGGCTGATGGAGGTCTTCTCGCAACCGGGACCGCTGGTGCCCGGGGCTGATGCGGCTGGCGACCGCCTGGCGACGCTGCCCGTGTTGTTCCACCTGTTGTGGAGGCAGGAGTTGTCCGCCGAGGGGATGGCTGCCGAACTGTTGGGGCCGCGCACGGTCGTGCGCCTGGCCGGTGGGGATGCCGGATGAGGAAGGAGGGGCGACGGGTTCCGCCGACTGCCCGGATCGCAGAGTTTCCCAAGAAGGCTGCTGACCAGGCCCGTTGGTGGGAGGGCCATATTCTGGAGGTATTGCACGGTTTGCCGCCGGATGCTCCTCAAGGGGCATTGCCACGACCGGAGTTCGACCCTAAGCGGCATTCGCTGGCCGAACGCGAGCGGGCCAAGGCGGCCGAGCTGACGGCAGCGGGCCATCGGGTGACGGCCAGTGGCATCAAGCAGCGGCGCCAGCGTTATCACCGCGACGGGCTTGTCGGGCTGGCCGACCGCCGGTCGGCCAAGCAACTGCCCCCCTTTGGCCGGATCGCCCCGGCGGTGGTTGAAGCAATGCGGCAGGCGATCGCCGAGACGGCCGATGCCTCCTCAAGGACGATCAGATTCACCATCTGGCGGACGAAGCAGATCCTGGCGTCCCGCGAGGATGCTGACAGCATCGAGATGCCTACGGAGCGCACGCTCTACCGGCTCTTCGACAAGCTCGCCGCCGGCACACACGCGACCGGCTCGGCGACCACGCGCCGCTCGCTGCATGCACGTCCGGCCGGCCCTTTCGGGGAAGTCCCGGCCATTGCGCCGGGCGAGTTGATGCAGATCGACTCCAGTCCGTTGGATGTCCTGGTGCGGCTGGACGACGGCATTGCGGAGAAGGTCGAGCTGACCGCGCTGGTCGATATCGCGTCCAGGTCGATCACTGCGGCGGTGCTGCGGCCGACGACGAAGGCGGCCGACGCCTCCGCCCTCGTGGCCCGCAGCATCACGCCGGAGAGCATGCGGCCGGGCTGGCCGGAGGCACTGCGGATGTCCCGGTCGGTGCTGCCGCACCGGCGGCTACTGGCCCTGGACGAGCGGCTGGAGCACGCGGCGGCGAGGCCGGTGATCGTTCCGGAGACGATCGTCTGCGACCACGGCAAGGTCTTCATCTCGCACAACTTCCGTGCGTCCTGTCGCTTCTTGGGCGTCACGCTGCAGCCGACGCACAAGGCGTCTCCCTTCGAGAAGGGCGTGATCGAGAAGACCCTAGGTTCGGTGGCGACGCTGTTCGCGCAGTTTGTCGCGGGTTACACCGGCCGGTCGGTGGACCGTCGCGGCCGGCACTTGGAGGAAGGACCGTTGTGGTCTCTGCCCGAGCTGCAGGAACTGCTGGACGAATGGATCGTCGCCGTCTGGCAGACCCGGCCGCATGACGCACTGCGAGATCCGGACGCACCGAAGCGGGCCTTCTCGCCGAACGAGAAATACGCGATGCTGCTGGAGTCGTGCGGCTACGTTCCGGCCCCGTTGAGCGGTGAGGACTACGTCGAGTTACTGCCGGAACGGTGGCACGCAATCAACGCCTACGGCATCCGGATCAACCGCCGCACCTACGACAGCCCAGAGTTGAACCCGCTACGCCGTCAGCGCTCCGGGGTCGCGGAGAAGAAGGGCTTGTGGGAGATCCACCACGACCCCTACGACGTCTCCCGGATCTGGGTACGCGACCGCCGCGGCGAGAGGGACCGGTGGATCACCGTGTTCTGGCGACACCTGCACCGCGTCGGCGTCCCGTTCGGCGAAATGGCCTGGGACCACGCCCGTCAACAGGTCCCGAAGAATGGGAGCGAGGCACAGATCGCGGATGCAGCAGCCGCCCTGCTCAAACGCGCCCACGACGGCCCCCTGGACGAGAAGGACCCTCCGGTCAAACGGTCCCGGCGGGATCGCCGGATCGCCGCCCGCACCCGGGCGACCACCCCCACCCCGGCCCGGGAGATCCCCGATCCGCCGGCCGACAGCGAACCGACGGATGAGGACACGGACACCTCGTTGGCCGAGGTCATCCCGCTGGGCCTGTTCGACCCGCTGGCCGACCCCTGGAGGCGCCCGTGACCATCTCCAAGTCGGCGGCCCGGCGCACCGTATTGCGGGAGGCCGACGCCGAGGCCGGCCGACAGCTGAACACCCTGGCCGGATGGCGGAGGTTCATCGACGGGCCACCCGCACCCCCGGCCCTGTCGTCCCGGAGCGCTTGGCAGCGGATGCCGGTGACAGAGCGGGGCCTCTACGACGAAGACCGCCTTGACCATCACGCCCGCATGCTCACGGTCGCCACCTCGTTCGTCGAGCAGACGGCGATCTGCGGCCGTCGGCTGGTCCTGCTCAACCGGCACGCGATCAGCGCCCGCCGCGGGCTGATCGTTTCCGGCCCCGCGGGAACCGGCAAGACCATCGCCATCACCCAGCTGGGGCGCTCCCACGAACTCCTTGACCGGGCCCGGCACCCACACCTCACGGACCGCATCCCGGTCGTCTACGTCACCATCCCACCTGCCGCGACCGCCCGCATGATCGCGACCGAGTTCGCCCGCTTCCTGGGCCTGCCGGTGCGGGCCCGCTCGAACATCACCGACATCATTGAGGCCGTGGTCGGTGTCTGCACCGATACCCGCGTCGGTCTGGTGCTGGTCGACGAACTCCACAACATCTCACTCACCAGCCGCCACGGCGCCGAAGTCGCCGACACCCTCAAGTACTTCTCCGAGCGCCTGCCCGCCACCTTCGTCTATGCCGGCATCGACATCGCTGAATCCGGCCTGCTGTCCGGGACGCGGGGCGCCCAGATCTCTGGCCGCTTCACCCTGATCCCCTCCCGCCCGTTCCCCTACAACAGCGAATGGAAGGGCCTGGTCGCCACCATGGAGGACACCCTGCGGCTGCACGACCACCGCCCTGGCACACTCACGGGCCTCGACCGCTTCCTGCACGACCACACCGGCGGCATGATCGGATCCCTCTCCCACGCCATCCGCGGAGCCGCGGTCGACGCCATCCTCACCGGCACCGAGAAGATCACCAAGAAGGGCCTCCAGACCATTCCGCTCGACCACACCGCCCACACCACGGCGTCACCGGCCACGAAGACCATTACTCCCCGATGAACAGCGAGCTACCGCCCCGGTTTGCGCCACTGCCGATCCGACTCCGCCCTTGCCTCGGAGAATCCGCCAACTCCTACATCCGGCGCCTGGCTCGCGCCAACCATCTCAAGCCCAGCTTCCTGCACTGCTATCTCTGCGGCCCACCGCAGTGGTTCGGCAAGCCGCTCCTCGAAAACCTCGCTACGGCCGCAGGTCACTCGCCCGAAGCACTCGAACGTGCCCTAGCTGACGCCAACGCCCTGGGCGGCACGAACAAACCACGCCGGCGCCTCCCCAGGAAGAATCCCTTCACCCGGCGCCAGGGCCTGGCCCACCGCATCGCCCAAGACGCCCTCAAAGGCATACAAATCCGCACGCTCGCAAAGCGCTACAACCTCCGCTGCTGGGACGTCCGCTTCGCCCTGGAGACGCCACGCCTGACCACCGCAGAGACTGGTCCGCTGACCGACCCCGTCACAGGCGAACTCGCCGACCTGATCGAGAGCATGATCAGCAGAAAGCTCAACGGAAGGCAGATCTGGACAGAACTCATGGACCACCACGACTACTTAGTCACATACGACAGCATCCGCCACTACATCCGATACACACGATCCCGAACAACGTCAGCACGAGCAGACTCGTTGATATCCAACCCAGCCGGCCCGTCAGCGGGCTGCACACGACTAACTTCGCTGTCGGGTGCGTACCCGGAATGAGCATCCACACCTTATGGAGGGTGAAGCTGGTTGCTAATCGTGTCCTGACGAGTTCGGTTCCAGGGGCCTCACCAGGTTGCCAACGGAATGGCCCCTCCACTGCCATGACTCCGCTCGCACAGGGAATCCCATCACAGCCGACGGCGGGCCCGCGTACAGCCGGAAGACCGGACCGAGACGGAACCATGGCCGTGCGCGGATGCGTTCCTGTCTGAGAGGGAAACGTCCGGGACAAGCCAGAGTGGCGGACCGTCAGCTCGGCAGCAGGCGCGTGTCGCGAGGGGAGAACAGGCATGCCACAGGGGTGGAAAATCACGATCCTCGTGCTGGCGGCGGCGGGCATTGTCTCCACGCCGTTGATCTGGCTGCTGGACAGCCCCGATGCGGGGCAACTGACCGGGGCTTCGGTGCAGGCCGCTGTCGGCATCGCAGCCTTTCTCTGGGCGCTGTTCCAACATCCGGAGAACCGTACGGACGATGCGGCCGTCCGCACCGGACAGGCACACGCGAGCAGCGGGGGCACCGCTGTGGCGGGTATCAAGCGCCCACAGGGCCAAGGAAGCGGGTCGGCGAGGGCGGAGAGGACCGGCAACGCCACCGCCGAAGGTGACGGCAAGGCCATCACCGGTATCGATTACAGCTGACCGGTCGCCACGCAGAACGGAGGCGAGAAGGGAACGGTCGCGTGGGCAGAGCAGACAAAAATCAACAATGCCCGAAGGACGGCGTCAACGCAGCAGTTGAGGTGTCCGACACCGGCAACGCTACGGCCGCCTCCGGAGCCACGACGGTGACCGGCTACCACGGACCAGTGCCGGGAAACGACGGGGCCCCCGGTGCGGTACGGGTGTCCGGGACCGGGGACGCCAACGGCTCCGAGGGGGCGCTCGTCAACACTGGCTACATCCACCAGGTGAGCGTCGAGAAGCTGACCATGGTGCAACAGCGTGTGCCGCAGGAGCCAGCCCTCTGGCCGCACCAGGTCGGTGTCATCCCCTCCCGAGCACAGTTCTTCCAGCACCGCGCCGAGGTAGACCGACTGCGCGCCGCGGTCGACGGTGGGGGCACCGCATTGTTGAGTCAGGTGCTGACTGGCATGGGCGGGGTGGGCAAGACCCAACTCGCCGCCGACTACGCCCGCGCCGCCTGGAAGGACGGCGGCCTGGACATCCTGGTCTGGATTTCCGCGAGCGCCCGCTCGCCCGTGGTGACCGGATACGCGCAGGCAGCGGTCGAACTGTGCCAGGCCGACCCCGGCGACCCGGAGAAGGCCGCAAAGCAGTTCCTGGCATGGCTTGAGCCCAAGGGCGCAGCCAAACCATGCCGGTGGCTTGTCGTCCTGGACGACGTCGCAGACCCCGACGACTTGCACGGCCTGTGGCCGCCCACCAGCCCGTACGGCCGCACCCTGGTCACCACCCGCCGCCGCGACGCTGCCCTCACTGGGGAAGGTCGCACGCTGGTTGACGTCGCCCTGTTCACCGAGGTCGAAGCCGTCGCCTACCTCACCACATCCCTAGCCGGCCACGGCCGAGTCGAGTCCGTCGACCAGCTCACCGCCCTGGCCTCCGACCTCGGACACCTACCCTTGGCCCTCTCCCAGGCCGCCGCCTATCTCATCGACTCCGGCCTAGGCGCTGCTGCCTATCGTGATCTACTGGCCGACCGGGCCACCGCACTCGCCGACACCGCCCCTGACCGGCTCCCCGACGATCAAACCGTCGCCCTCGCCGCCGCCTGGCACCTCTCCATCGACCGCGCCGACCAACTCCGCCCCGCTGGCATGGCACGCCCCATGCTCCAACTGGCAGCGCTACTCGATCCCAACGGCATCCCCCAGGGCGTGCTAACCAGCCAGCCGGCCCTTACCCACCTCGCCCAGTACCGCACCCGTACCGGCAACGGCTTCACCGAGGAACCGGACCCGGTCTCCCCGCGGGACGGGGTGCGTGCCCTGCGCGCCCTGCACAGGCTCAGCCTCATCCACCACACCCCCGACAACCCACATCAGGCCGTCCGCGTCCACCAGCTCATCCAGCGCGCCACCCGCGACACCCTCCCCCCTGACCAGCGCGACCAAACCGCCCGCATCGCCGCCGCCGCCCTGCTCGCAGCCTGGCCGGACGACGAACGCGACACGGCCCTCGCGCAAGCCCTGCGGGCCAATACTGACGTGCTCCAGCGTCGTGCTCAGGCCGCTCTCCTCCAGCCTGAGCTGCACGATGTGCTCTTCGTTGCTGGCGCCAGCCTGGGGCAATTCGGCCAGGTAGCCGCCGCCCGCGACCACTTCGATCGATTGACCGATGCTGTCCGCAACTGTCACGGCCCAGACCACCCTGACACCCTTGCCACCCGGTCCCAGCTCGCAGTATGGCAGGCACATACTGGAGACGAGGCTGGTGCTGCTACCACTACCGAGCAGCTACTGGCCGACATGATGCGGATTCTTGGCCCGGACCACCCTGAAACCCTTGAGGCTCGTGGGAATCTCGCCGAATGGCGGGGACGACTTGGGGATGTAGCTGGTGCCGTTGCTGCCCTCGAGCAACTGCTACACGACCAGGAGCGGATACAGGGCCCTGACCACCTCTACAGCTTTGCTATCCGAAACAGTCTTGCCCAATGGAGGTGGGAGTCAGGGGATGTGTCGGGCGGGATTGCTGCCCTTGAGCAGTTGCTCGCTGACAGGGAACGGATCCTCGGTGTGGACCACCCAGACACCCTCGCCACTTCGCATCATTTGGCGGCGTGGCGAGGGTGGGATGGAGACGTAGCCAGCGCTGCGACTGCAGCTGAGCAGCGCCTTGCCCACCTAATCCAAACGCTGGGCCCTGACCACCCCGAGACACTCGGCATCCGCGCTGGCCTAGCCTGGTGGCAGGCAGAGGGAGGAAACGTGGCCGGTGCCGCTGAATCAGTTGAGCGTCTACTCGATGACCAAGTACGCGTTCTTGGTCCGGACCACCCTGAAACCCTTGAGGCTCGTGGGAATCTCGCCGAATGGCGGGGACGACTTGGGGATGTAGCTGGTGCCGTTGCTGCCCTCGAGCAACTGCTACACGACCAGGAGCGTGTGCAAGGCACCGACCACCCCCGCACCCTCCGTACGCGTCGCAGAATCGCCCATTGGCACGGAGAGACAGGCGACGCGGCCGGGGCCGCTGCCTCCTTCGCTGAGCTGCTGGAAGTCAGCCTGCGGGTGCTCGGCCCGGATCACACTCACACCCTTGCTACCCGGCACCAGCTCACCTATTGGCAGGGCCGAGCAGCAGAAGGACAAAGCAACCCACCTGCCGGGTAACGATTCTTCGTGAATCACGCCACGATCACTCCGACACACCGCTGGTCCTACACCCCGCCAGGTAGCCAGCCAAGACGTGACCCCCTGGCCGAGCTGCACGACGACGGGCCCGTCGTCGTCTCCGCCGACGTGAGCACCCTTTGACGGCTGGCGACGACATCGCAGCCACTGTCGTTGGCTGCGAGAAAGCGGCAGGGACTGCTGCATGCCCGTGAGACAGAACCCGGTGGCTCAGTTGTGAGATAACTCCGAACCCGCAGGTCACAGCACTTCTCTATGCGCTGGCCCTCGATCCCTACATATCCAATCGTTTGACAGCGAACCCAGCCGTTTCGACTTCTCTGACAGTGAATCTAGTCGTGAGGGGCGAGCAGGCTGGGGGTGTCGTATGACATCGCAGTGCGGTTTGCCCCGTCTGGTCTTCTGCGCTTCTGCGCGAATCCCGCGTCTTGGTGCCCTCGACTGTGTCACGATCCTGTGAGCTGCACCGATGACGGAGTGGGGGGACTCATGTCAGTGCGTGACCAAGAGGACGAGGTGCGGGACGCCCTGTTCGATCTCGTACAGGACGTCCACTTGCATCATCTCAGCGAGGAGGCCGCGGAGCGGCACATACGGTCCGCCGACTGGCCGCTGGACCAGGACCTGGCGCGCCTTCTGGTGGCGTCCGGCCTGCAGTACGTCAAGGACGGAAGCCCGTCGACGGGCTATCTCATGGCCCGGCTCCTCATGGCCCTGTCCGAGGAGCGTTGGGGGCGGGGCATGTCGTCCCCGTGGTGGTTGGCCGCCGACCTGCTGGTGGAGGCTGTACGGCTCGACCTCGTCGTCCGGCCGAGCGGCAAGCGGCTGCGGCTGGCCTGTGCCGTCGCCGACGAGCAGATCGAAACTCTTCGGCAAGCGGGCGAACTGGACGAACTGGCCCAGACTATGTATGCGGCAGGCATCCTGCGGGTCCATCCGCATCTCCTGGGGCCCGGGCCGGGCGATGCCACCGCCATCCAGCGGCGGCAGATCCGCAGCCAATTGCGCGGCAGCCTGTTCAGCACGGATGCCGAGGATGTGGACCCGGACTCCATCGACGCCATGCCCCACCCCGTGGACGATGCCCTGGAGGCGCTGCCCTACCTCTACGGTGCACTGGGCCTGAGCCGCGGGCACGAGCGCGCCCGCTGTCTGAACGGCGTGAACGAGGCGCTCATCCTTGTGGGCGATCCCGCGGGCGAAGGCTGGATGACAGACCTCTACCTGGAGAACGCCAGGACTGCGGCACGGCTGATCGACCCGGCGCGTGATCCGGTGAACGCGCTGCGGCTGCGGCGAATTCTCGTGGACTCCGACGGCGAGCCCGTGCCGGACACGCTGGAGGAGCTGCTGCCGATGCCGCTGCCCGAGTTGCTGCGGGCGCTGGGCGAACGGGAGACCTGGGCCGTGATGGAGCAAGCCCTGCCTCTGCTGCGGGAGACCGGCCGACGCGACCTCCTGCGGCAACTGGTGACCGCCGCCCACACCGAGCTGCCCACGCCCAGAGAACCTGATCAGCTCTGGCAGCTGTGGCTGAGCCACGTCCATGTGCTGCCCGGCGACCCGACGCCCTGCCCGGGTGAGGACACCGAGGCGGAGATCATGCGCGCGTTCGCCGAGACAACGTCGGCGCCGGACCCCGCCCCCGCCGCCACTCTGCATCTGGCGGCGCACCTCTACGACGCCGGAGACGGCCGGGCCGCCTGTGCCGCGATCGAGCGACTGCCCGATGTGCTGCCGGACTGGGGGCCCGAAGCCGGGACCGCCGTCGGATACCTGCTCGCCTGCGTGTCGGCCGCGGCGGCCACCCAGCACGAGACGGACGGAGAACTGGCCGATGCGGTCTTCCGGCATGCGGTCGCCGCACATCACCATGCTGTCGTGGGCTTGGGTGTCCAGGCCCTGCTTGAACTGGAACTGATGGTGGAATGCGCCGAGGCGGGCAGCGAGGACGAGGTCATGCGAGCGGGCGTCCTGCTGCGGACGTCGGTCGCCCCGCGCCTGTGTGCGGGACTGTTCGAGACCGCTGCCTTCGCCCTCGTCACAGCAGCCCAGAGGCTCGGCAGCCACACAGCGGGAGAGCAGTCATGGTCCGCACTGCTGATGCTGCATGCGACCGCCAAGGGGCTCGACTTCTCCCGCGCACTGGAAGTCCCCGGGCCCCGGTACTCCACCCCGGTACTCGCGGAACTCCGGCAGCGCGCCGAAGAACTTGAGAGCAGGCTCGGCGGGGCCGTGCCCCCGCGTCTGGACGACTTCGGCGAAGACCTGGAGATGCTCTGCTACGCGGGTCCCCAGGAATACGCCCAGGGCCACAGTGACCAGGAGCTTCAGGGCAACCTCCGGCGTTCCTTCGACCGTCAGCTCTCCCGCAGCCTGTACCTGCCGGGTCCGGTGGAGGACGGCTCTGCGTACCCGGCGTTGAGCGACGTCATGGCCGCTCTTCCCGCCGACACCGTGCTGATCTCGCTCTGGATCGGCTGGCAACCACGCGATATGGAAGCGGTCGGACCGGACGGGGAGCGCGCCGCCGCACTGCATCTGATGACGATCACCGCGGAAGGTGTTCAGGACGTCCGTGTGCGGCCATTCCTCGACACGCCCAACGTGCTGATCCAGATCAGCCAGGACGGCTACCGCCAGACCATGCATCCCTTCGCCCAGGACGTGGCCGAGGTGCGCGGGGTGGCCCGGGCCGACCCCCTGCATCGGGAGGTCACCCGGCTCGGCGAGGAGAGGTTGGACTTCGGCGACTTCTTCGGCACCCTAGGCGACGTACTGACCCGCCTCCACGGCGAGGGCAAGCGCCACCTCTGTTTCTGGGCCCACGGGCCCTTCCACTACCTGCCCTTCCCGCTCCTGAGGCTGGCGGGTCGGCCCCTCGCAGACGACTGGACAGTGACCACCGTGCCGAGCCCGGTCTGTGTCACCGGCCCCCGGGACCCCGAGCCACGCACCGGTACGGGGCTCGTGTCGCTGGGTGCCGCCCTGGGCGGCACGCCCTGGGGGCTGCGGCCCGAGCCTGTGCTGGACGACCACGCGGCGGCGGTGGCCGCGCTGTCCGGCGGCGTCACCCTGGTCGGCCCGGACGCGACCCCGGCGTCCTTCCTGGCCGGTACCGAGGGAGCCCGCTATGTGCATGTGGCGGCGCACGGCGCGCACAGCCAGGACACTTCCTGGTTCCAGTGCCTGTATCTCAACCCGCCTGAGGATGGAGCGGATGGGCGGTTGTTTGCACATGACGTGCTCGCCTACGACATGCGCGGCGTCGACCTGGTCACCCTGGCCGCCTGCGAATCAGCGCTCGGGCGGTTCGATCTCGCTGACAACCCGCGCGGGCTGCCAGCCGCCTTTCTGCTGGCCGGGGCACGGGCTGTGGTCGGCTGTCTGTGGCCGGTACGAACTGACGCGGCCACCTGTTTCTTCGGTGAGCTGTACCGGCATCTCACCGAGCACCACGACACTCTGCACGCGTTCCGGCACGCCCAGTCAGTCACCCGCGACCGCTTCCCCCAGTACCGCGACTGGGGCACCTTCACTTATCACGGCGGCTGGACCCGCCCCGAGCCTAGGAACGGCTGATGGCTCTCGAACTTCCGCCGCTCACCACCTACGACGTCGATCTGGTCGTCCCCGCCACGCTCCAGGGGAACACCGCCGAGGAGCGCATCCGCCGTCGTCTGACCGTCACTGAGCCGTATGTCACCCGGCGGAGCTTGGAACAGCTGCACGAGCTGGGGGTGAACCCGGTGCTGCTGTCGGCGTCCTCGCCCGATGACGACTACTTCTTGCTGGCGTTCGGCTGTGCGTTCCGGCCTGGTCCGGACGGCGACTCCGCCCCCTTCAAGGAGGCAAACATCGGCATCCGGCTCGACTCGCCCGGTATCGGAAGGGCACCCGTGGCGCTCGCGCTGTCCCCCGACACGGCGAGCGCTACGAGCGGGAACCGCAGTTTTCGGATTGCCCTATCGCTACCACTCGGTGTGGCGGAGCCGTCCGTGGAGTACGCGGCGGACAGCCCAAGGGAGGAGCGCTATCTCACCGCGTACGGCCTGGGCAGCAGCAACCCAGAGTGGTCGCTGCGCGAGCAGCCGGGGCATCCGCTCGAGGGGGACGTCCTGCTGGCGGTGGTGGTGTGCGTACCCGCCGGCGTCCCCGTTGTGGCCGAGGTCATCGTGGCGGCTTCCCTGCGAAGGCTCAAGGTCCTGCGCAGCCGGGCGGAGCTGCCGCCGCGACTACACACGATCGATCTGTCGTCTCACGCACGGCGGACGCTGCCCGGCGGCCCCGCCGGGGCGCTGCCCCAGGAAACGGGCCAGTAGAGGCCGAGGGCCCGCGGACGGATCCGCGGGCCGTGCCATGGCACGTTCCATGATCGGTTGAGAGATGGCTGCTTATGCGGCACGGGGTGATTCGGCGATGGGGAGCCGCTGGCTGACTTCAGTTGCCGCACGTGGGAAGCGCTCGGAGCGCAACGTGCGCTGTACGGTCGCGTTGACAGCAAAGTTAGTCCGCGCAGCTCAGCCGCCTCGCGTCAGACTGGATTCGCTGTCAACGGACAACTGCTGTCCGCTGACATTGTGGGATCTCAATTTCCGTGACCGAATCTCACGACCGATGGCCAAGCGGTGGCCGATCGGCCACGGATCTGAGATTGGCTGGTAAGCCCCTGTCCCGTCTCGCTGCTGGGACATGCCGTCTGTGCCAGGCGAGAGCGGATGGCCAGGCTGTGGAAGAGCCACCGCGGCAGCGAGATACTGAGGCCGTGGAGACCGGACAGGTTCGCATGCTGCACTTTGCGGTCGAGTGGGTCGATCAACACCCGGTGACCTGGCTCGAAGGTGCCTTCCCCGCCTCGTACGAGGTCGAAGGTTGGAAGCTGACGCTCACCGAAACGAGGCTCGCCGCCGCGCCAGCTGCGCCGATGATCGAGGACGAGGCACGCTCGGCCGTCATGCCGCTACTGGATACTTGGTCGGCCGAGCTTGAAGTTGATCAGCGCCTCGTCGTGATGCTCTACTACCTCGGCGCTGACGTGGAGCCGGTTACAACTGGCGCGAAGGGAACAGTTGCCAGCGCGGACTTCGCAACTGCTTCGGCCACAGCGTTCGACGCGACCGTCGTCATTCAGCGCGACGCCCCTCCGCAGCCGGACTGGTCCTGGCGGGACACAGACGTGACCAAGGCGGCGCGGACGATGTGCCTGCGTCCTCTGCGGAGCGGGACCCGACCGATTGCAGACGCCGCGTACTGGCTCTCGACCCACCTGAAGAGGTGGGCGGCCGACGGGGATCAGACTGCAGCCGAGCGGCTCAACGTGTCCTCGGGCTACTTCAACAAGGTCAGTCAGTTGGGTGCAAGAAGCGACGAGCGGAAGGTCTCCACGGCCTCACTGACGCTGTCTGCGGAAGACAAGGAATCGCTCAGGAGGGCAGTAGAAGTGCTCATCCGGCGGCTGCACTTGGCAGAGAGTGGCCTCCACCCGGGCCCGCACCTGGACCTGTCCGATTGGCCAGCTTCGTAGCGGTCCGGGCTCACCCGGTGACCGACTCGAAGACGGCCCACGGGCAAGCACCTCGGTTCGGGTGGGCGAGTCAGCCAAAACCGCTGGTGGGTTTGGGGGCGTAGCCCCGACAATGGCCCGGTGCCTGCGAAGTTGACCGATATGCCGCCTGACCGGCTGGATGCGCTGATCAAGCATCCCTTCCACCGGGAGAACGCCGAGGGGCTGATCAGGTTCATCCGCGATCTGCGGGAGTGTCACGGTCCCGAGGACTTCGTAGCCTTTCAGCACGACCTGCTGACGGCCACTCTCGAAGCGAGTCATGCGCGTGCCGCGCGAAATCGGGTGATCAAGCGGCTCAAGAGGGGAGAGAAACTCCCCGCAGACGCGCCCGAGCTGGTAGCGGGCAACCACCACGACGTGGACGACTGGCGGCTGGAGTCGGATGTCCTTGAGCGCATAGGCCGGCAACTGCGTTCCGTGGGGGATGCCATGGCATGGAGAGCATTCGGCTACGACCGCCGCTACATCCTCACCCTGCGGCGGAACGAAGCGCCCGGCCCGATGACCCTCGCTAAGGAAGGCACCGTCCACGAGGTCCAGTTCATGCAGCAGCAGTGGACCGAGTACCGACGCTTCGCGATGTTGCATGACTTGACGAACTGCCTACGTATCGGCGACGCGACTGTCTTCGACACCCCCGACGAGAACAACCTGCAGACCATCTACCTGCATGAGCTCAAAACAAACCCGAAACGGCGTGAGGGCGCCCAGCTCGCACGGACCCGCATGGCGGCCGAGGCACTAGACGTGAACGGGCCGCTGCCCGGACCCGACAAAGCCCGTCTCATCGAAACCGGCATACCGTACGCCAGCCACCTGTCGGCTCTCCGCGACGCCTTCGACTACGCCCACCGAGAGGGACTCAAGACGATGCGCGTGCCTGGGCAACGCGCACTGCTCGCACTCGACATCCCGGCGGCCGGCAACCGTTGGGGCCCACAGGAAGCCACGCGACAGTTCCACTCCGCGTACGCGGCATTGCTGCGCCGCACCCGACTGACCGGACAGCAAATCTGCTTCGGCAGCGGTGACAACGCCGCCCGCAACACGATGGCCCCGCCGTGGGGCATCTATCCCCTACAGCCGGCGGAGTGCGCCGGGCTGATCGCCGACGTTCTGGTGTTCACCGTGACGATGTCTTCCGACAACTTCATCGAGGAGCTGCATAAAGCTGGCCTGAATGCCGAGTGGGTCCTGGCCGAAGGCGCCGACATGGCGCCCCTCCAGCCCGTCGTGGCGATCTACGGACATGGCCACCGCGTCGTGATGGCCCGTGCGGAAATCGAGCGGCTACTGCTGGAACTCACCCACCTTGACACGTGGGCACGAGGAGTAGAACGCCTCCTTCAAATGGGCGTTGCAGGCTGGCAGCCGTGGCCATACTTCACTGACGAACACAAAGTCTGGGCATGACTCGGACCGGCGGTGCTGTGTGTAACCGAGCCTGATCGGTCGCCGGATCGGGCTGGGGCGTCGGACCAAGAGGAAATGCCACCCGTCTTGAGACAAGAGCGCCCGGCCACCGCGCGAGACTGCCGGAGAAGCAACTGGTCAGCGCGAGGGCCTGTGCAACCAGCCGCGAGATCCTACACATCTGTGGGAACTCATTTTCTGGGTCGGAATCTCACGACCGATATCGGATCGGAGTCGGATGCGACACGGATTTGAGACTCGCAGGTTGCAACCGTCACTCGTTCGAGTGAAGTCGTGAAGGTGTGGCTGGCCACGTCCACGGTTCGCGGCACTCCGACGTGGAGCAGTCTGCTGGTGTCTCGTTGGAGGATGGCGAATCCCGGGATCGAAGACGGGCACACGGAGTGAGTGCGCGAACCAGGGCATGAACGTCGTAAAGGCTGAGGTCCAGAGCAAGATGAGGATCCGTTAAGCGCCCAGGCGTGAGTAGCGCCGGTCCGGTTCCGCGAGGCGGCAGGCTGGCATTACCCCATTGGTTTACAGCTTTCTCTAGCCAACGTGAAGCTCTGCCAGGGGAGTTGGTGGCCTGGCATCATGCGGTCATGTCTGATGCCGAACTGCTCGCCATCGCCACGGGTGCCGCAGCAACGATTCTCGCCGACGCCGTTCGCTTGGGATGGGACCGCGCCCGTGCGACGGTTGACCGCCTTTTTCGGCAAGGCACTCAGGGCGAGCGCGACGCGGCACTGGGCGCGCTGTCGCGGGGCGTTGCCGACGACGACCGCCGCATCGCCTTGGCATCACTCCTCGCCGCCCACGCGGAACGCCGCCCCGAGGTCCTGGCAGAACTTCGTTCTCTGGCAGCTTCCCCGTCCGCTGCCCCCGCCCTGCAGGTACAGCGCAATGAGGGATCGGGAACGTTCATCGCCGGCGATGTGATCGGGGGGCTCACCATCAACCACGACAGTTCCCGGTGACTGACGGACAAAGCCGGGAAGCCGGCGACCAGCACAACCACGGCTCAGGCACCTTCGTCGGCCGCGTGATGGGTGACGTCACCATCAACTACGGGGCGTCAGCGTCCCAGCCGGCCCGGCAGGAAGCTCCGGCCGCCCGTGCGTTGGCGGGAAACCAGCGCTTGGCGGAAGCGGCCGACCAGCTTGCTCAGGCAGTCGGAGCGCAGTGGCGGCGCGAGGAGGAACGGCAGCGGGTACATGACCCGTTCCCGCTGCCGATACGGTGGCACCTGGCACCCGAGGCCCTGACAGATCACTGGGCCAATATCCGCCGTGGCCCAGCCGGGGTGACCTTCGGTCCGTTGGCCCTGACCGGCCACCTGGATCAGGTCGTCGACGTCTACCAGCAGATACCGTCGGGACGGCTGGTGGTCCTGGGCCGGGTCGGCTCCGGCAAAACGGTGCTGACCCTGCGGTTCGTCCTCGACCTCCTCGACACCGGCACCAACACCGATCTCGTACCGGTGATCTTCAGCCTCGGGTCGTGGAACCCAACCACCACCTCACTGCGGGACTGGCTGACCGACCAGCTCCTGCGCGACCACCCCGGTCTCGCCGCGCCCGGCCCGACCGGATCGAGTCTGGCCGCCGCCTTGGTCGAGGCCGGCCGCATCCTGCCCGTGCTGGACGGGTTTGATGAGATTGCCGACAGACTGCGCTGTGCTGCATTGGAAGCGCTGAACGCCACTAGGATGCCGCTGCTGCTGACCAGCCGCCCCGACGAGTACGCCACCGCCGTCGCAGCCGCCGACGTCCTCACTGCCGCGGCCGGCATCGAACTGGACGACCTCACACGGACCGACCTGGCCGACTATCTGCCTCGCACCACCCGCAAAACCGCCACCGGCAGCGGCACCACCACCATGTGGGACCCGGTCCTGGCCCGCTTGTGCAAGCATCCGAGCGGCCTGGCCGAGGCCAACCTCACCGCAGTGCTGTCCACCCCGTTGATGGTCGTCCTTGCCCGCACCATCTACAGCGATACCCCGGGCCGCGACCCCGCCGAGTTACTCGACACCCATCAGTTCGCCACCGCTCAGGACCTGGAAGATCATCTCCTGCGCGGGTTCGCCTCCGCCGTCTACCAGCACCCGCCCCTCGACCAGCGCTCCAGCCACCGCGGCTACCGGAGCTGGGACCCCGACCTCGTCCAACACTGGCTCGGCTACCTCGCCTGGCACCTGAACCGGCTTGGCACCAAAGACCTCGCCTGGTGGCAACTGGGCAACACCATCAGCCGCACGACACGGATGCTCGTGGGCGGGCTCGTGTTCGGGCTCGCCGCCGCGCTGGCGAACGCACTGGCGAACGGGCTCCTGATCGGATTCGTCCTCGCACGCACGCACCTGGGCTGGGACGGGGCGGTCGGACTCGCGTTTCCGTTCAGGGGCGGCGGGCGTGCCTGGCTCGTCTATGGGCTCGTGAGCGGACTCGCAGGAGGGCTGGTGGCCGGACTCGCCTTGGGGCTCCGATTCGGGCTCAGGTCCGACGGAGGCGAGCCCTCACGCATCCAGCTGCACATCCGCGGCCGGGCAAGGCAAGCCCTGGAGCAGCTCGCGGACGGGGTGTTCTTCGGATGGGGGGCCTGGCTCGTCATCGGGCTCGCGAGCGGACTCGCGGGCGTGCTGGCGAGCCAGCTCATAGACTGGCGCGTGCTCGGGCCCGTGGACGTGATGTGGGCCCTCCTATGGACCTGGTTCCCGGCCGGCCTCATCGCCGGGCTCGTGTTCGGGATCGCGTTCGCGCTCCAAACCCCCACCGACATCAAAATCGCAGTCAGCCCCTCCGAGCTGTTGACGGCCAACCGCAAAACCGCGGGCTTCCAGTCCTTCGCGGGATGGCTGGCGTTCGGACTGGCGTTCGGATACCTGGGCGGGCTCGCCAACGCGTTCGCGGGCGGATTCGTGTGGGGGGTCGTAGTCAGGCTCAGCATGGATGCCTGGGGGCGATGGTTGATCCTTTCACGAGTCTGGTTGCCAGTGACCGGACGGCTACCCTGGGCACTGATCGCATTCATTGACGACGCCCATCGGCGAGGGATACTGCGCCAGGCCGGAGCGGTTTACCAGTTCCGCCACGCCCGACTCCAAAACCACTTCGTCCACCGCTACGAGACACGTGGCCATCAGCACCCGCCACCTCCCCCTGCACACGAAAGCCAAGGCCAAGGCCAACCGAGTCATCGCCACTGAGCCGCAAGCTCAAGCTCCCAGGAGAGATCGTTGCCCTCCCACAGTAGGACGGTGAGCACGGAAAACCCCTGTCCTGTGACAGCGAACCTTGAGCGTGTGCCGTCGAAGTCTGATCCGAAGAACTCTGATCACGAGCGCGCTGGCGGGGTGCCCGCGCTTTCGCGCCTCCCAGGGCCCCAGGCTCGGCGCCACTTCCGGCTTTGCCTACGCGCCCGCCCCCGGAACAGAGGCGGTTGCCGGTCCACGGCCCCTGGTGAGCCCAAGGCGGGTACGTAGAGCGATGGGCCAGGGCAGCGTCACGCCGCAGGGCTGGGGTTCACCCTCTCGGCTTATACGTCTTCACCACCTGGTCGTGCAAGTGATCGATCTGCTCACGCTGCTGCTCTGGTCCCATAACGAGGATTACGTGGTATCGGTCGTGTGCAAGTATCGCGTTGTTGCGGGCGTAGACCTCTTCGCCGTCTGCGGTCGTCCAAGTGAAGGCGCCTGTCGCGATCGGGTAGTTTTTGTTTTCAATCTGTCGCAAATCCGTAACTGATCCCCACGTCGAATCACGCCAAGGTTGGAGTTCGAATTCTTCGTCCTTCTGGTAGGTGACCGGATCGTTGCTAAATTGGGACGCCCCATCCCGACCGCCTGTGACGATGATCTTCAACTTCCCCTTCACGTAAACATACTGCCCGTTCGTGTTTTTAGGCTTGGCCGCGTAGCCCGACGGGATGTCCAGCGTAAATGCCTTCTCGCGGACGTGAATTAATCTATTTGTCGCCGTCGGAGAGGGAACAGACGTCTTCGGAGACCCAGACGTTTTCGGGTGTCTCGGATACGCATCTCGATCGGTCACCATGCCGTAGACGAGCGTGGAAACCACCAGCCCTACGGCAAGTGAAATTCCAATCCAGGCAGTTAGCCCCGGCTTTGGGATGCGTAGCCCACGGTCCGCCCCAACCTGCCGCTGTTCGTTGGCACTCCCGTTTCCAGGCCGAGCGTCTTTGTCGCCGATGACCTTCCGGAGAGCCGCCACGATTTCCTCTACCGCTGGGCGGCGGGTCGGCTGATCGTCGAGGAGGCTGGTGATTATCGGGCCGAGTCGTGCGGCTTTCTGCAGGTCGGGCACCCCTTCAATGAGGGCAGCGATGGACTCCACCATCGTTTCTCGCTTATAGGGCGACCAACCTTCTACCATTTCGAAGAGCAGTACACCTACGGCCCACAGGTCTGAAGCCGCTTCAGCCCGTTCGCCACGCCATCGCTCCGGCGCAATGTATCCACGTGAACCTACAATGTCTCCGGTTTCAGTCAGAGTTACGTCATCTGCGATATCGGCAATTCCGAAGTCGGTCAGAACGACTCGGCCGTCAAACTCGATCAAGACGTTGGCAGGCTTGATGTCACGGTGGAGCACGCCCTTCGCGTGAGCGGCCCTCAGCCCTTCAACAACGGCGAGCCCGATGCGGGCAGCCTCTACCTCCCGGATAGAGCCTTCGCGCGCAAGCCGGGCCTTCAGCGACTCGCCTTGGATGTGCTCCATGACGATCCAGAGGTTCCCGCCTTCCTCCACGACATCATGCACGGTGACGACAGACGGATGTTTGACCCGCATCGCTGCCGTGGCTTCCCGGACAACACGATCCGGTCCCGTGCGGTACCGGACGTGGGCTTCCTTCACAGCAACTACTCGCCCGAACCGGACATCGCGCGCGGCCCAGACTGCACCCATGCCGCCTGCGCCCAGCTTCTCGCGCAGTTCATACCTGTCTGCGATCACTCTCCTGCCGGCCGTGGCGTCCTGTGGCGTGCTCCCCCAACTCATGACCACATGATGCCCGCCAGGCAGGCCGCCAGGGGCGGTACGGCCAGGTTCGCCCGCCCGTACCTGGCCCCCCATCGCTTCCATACCTCCAAGGGCGCCTGGCCCGGCGCCGGATCCGTTTCCCTTGGCGCTGACCAGCGCGATCTATCTTCGATGACGCGCCCTCGCGTCCGCCAAAGTTCGATCGCAGGCTCTCAAGGTCCGATGGCACAGGAGGACAACCCCTTCGGACAGTCGGGTCAGCAGCGTTCGCACTGGCATCAGAATTCGAACACATGATTGAATTTGGGCATGCGATCCATGCCAGCCGACCTCGCCCATTGCCTTGAAGCGCGGCAGAGCGCCTACCGCCAGCTCGCCGCCCGGCCGTGCACGTCGCTGCGACGCAAGCTCATCCGGCTCTCGACGACGGGGCTGTTCCACCCGTACTGGCAGGGCCGCCAGACGACCGCCGCACGGTCGGCGATGTACGCGGGGAAGGGCACAGGAAACTGACTGTGCGAATCGCCCCCGTACAGGGATGGTGCACTTCATGTCCCAGCTGCCACCTGATCCGCTCCGGCTCCGGGCGATCCTTGCCCACATCGACCGCCAGATCGCGGAACACCAAACTGTGGCCGTCTATCTGCGGCTCCAGCGGGACGCTGTGCTGGCCGCGCTCGCGGACTCCGAGGGCCGTCGTGCGCAGCGGCCAGCACGCCGGCCGAAGGGCGGGGGCCACCTCCCCGCCCTAGCCCCGCCGTCGGCGAGGGAAGTGGACTTCGTCGTACAGCAGAAACGCACCCCGACGGGGCCCGCGCCCGCCGTGATCCACTTGGACGACTGCACCATGGCCGAGGGCACTCCGCATCGGATCAGAGCGGACGAGGCACGCGCTGCACTGACTGATCCAAGTATCGAACCGTGCCAGCTCTGTCGGCCGGACACCGAACTGGGCGTTGACGTGGCGTGACCGGCCTGACGACTATCCGGCCTGTACGAGGGGTGGGCGTGCTCTTGGGCGCATGGATGAGATATGTCAGCGCATCGCTTCCATGACGGATCGGAGCGCCGTCACCCTGGACGTGGGCGTCTACGGAGAGGGGTCCGAAGGAAACGTGTCCAGCCGCCGGTGTCGGTCAGTCGTCAGTCTGGGTCGTGTCCTCGTCGAATGCTGCTACGTCGCCGGGCCTCATGTCGTAGCGGATCCGGAGAACCCCTACTGGATGTCTCCACGCTCCTCGGTCCCGGGCGGTGTCCACGTCGATCTCGGTGACCGTGTCCGGCTCGACGAGTATCACGTCGAGCGGGGTCCGCGATCCCCACGACGTCGTGAAGCGCGCGCCCGCCCAGGGGTGAGCGGGCCCGGCCGCGGTCAGCCGCTCGCTGAGGCCGCGGGCGACTTCGGGATGCAACGGGGTGGTGCGGGCGACGAGCCGTAGCGTCCCGCCTTGGTCGTAGCGGCCGAGGAATGCGGTCCGGGGACGGTCCGGGGATCCGGTGATGCCGCCGACGATAGCCTCGGTCGTGTCCCTGCGGCGGATCTTGAACCAGCCGCGCACCCCCGGCAGGTAGCGTTGCGCGCCGCCCTTGATCACGATCCCTTCCAGACCGGACACCTCGGTCCATGATGTCAGCCACTCCTGGGCGGTCTTCACCTCGCTGGTCTGGGGGCAGAGCGTCCACGGCGCGGTCAGCCGGTGTCTGGTGAAGAGCTCCTCCAGAGCCGCGCGCCGGGCGGCGTACGGTTCGCGGAGCAGCTCGGTGCCGTCGATCTGGAGCACGTCGAAGGCGATGAAGTGTGCAGGGAGCTCCTCGGCCAGCCGCTGGGCTGTCCGTCCGCTGGAGGCCGCCCGGCGCTGCAGCGCCTCGAACGACAGCTGGTCGCCGTCCCAGACGACCAGCTCGCCATCAAGAACCAGTCCGTCCGGCAGTTGGGCGGCGGCACGGGCCAGGTCAGGGAAGCGAAACTGGATGACGCTGCCTCGGCGGGACTGGATCAGCACGGGTCCGGGCCCCGGGAACGGGGTGAAGACCAGCGCCCGGTAGCCGTCGAACTTCGGCTGAATGACCGGGTCACCGGGCAGAGTTCCTGGCGTGGGCAGCTGGTCGCGGGCGTGGGCGCGGGCCAGCATCGGTTCCACCGGCGGTCGCAGCACCATACGTCCGGTCTACGGTCCGGCTGCCGGAGGCGCGACTTGAGCCGGCCCGGTCAGGAGTTATCCACAGGTGCGAGCGGGGACCGGCGGCTGTCTCTACCGTGTTGCTCCAGCCGATCATGAGGACGGGGCAGCCGATGATGTACAGGGTGGATCTGGCGGTCCGGGTGGAGGATGCGCTGGCCGAGCTTCCAGAGGAAGGGCGGCGTGAGGTGTTGGAGATGATCGCCGCGATCCTGGTCCGGAGGGAGACCTGGCCCGTGGTCGGCGGATGGGACGTGCGGTTCGCAGCCCGGTCGTGGGTGGCGTTCACCGCGTACGGGGACGGGATCGACGTGTACGACCTGGGCTGGGCGGGCTGAGCGCGACAGCGCCACCCCCGCCCTGCGGGCCTCCAAATGCCCTGCACATGCCCCACGCTGCGAAGGCGGCGTGCGCCAGTCCTTGTCGTGAGCAGGAGCCGTGGACCGGATACGCGCGAGGCCCCCGAGAGTGCGCGTCTCGGGGGCCTGGGTGCAGGGGGAAGGGTCGGTCAGTTGGTGTCGGTGTTCTCGTCCTGCTGGGGCTCGGGGGTCGTGCGGCGGCGTGTGGCGACGACTGCGGCGATGCCGCCGACGAGCAGGACGCCGGCGCCACCGATCAGCCATGGGGTGGCGTCGGCTCCCGTGCGGGCGAGGGAGCCTGCCGGGGCGGACGGCGACGCCGACTCCGCCCCGTCCCTGGCAGGGGTGAGCGAGGATTCGGCGGCCCGAGTGCCGGTGGCTATCTCCTTCGGCTTCGGCTTCGACCCGCCGGAGGTGCTCTCCGACGGCGTGTCGGTCGGCTTCCCCGAGGGCGGCGTGGTCGCGGTGGGCTGGGGCTTGGGGGCGGTCTTGGCATTGGTGACCGTGACAGTGACCGGAGACCCGGGCCCGGCGGTGAAGGTCTTCGCCTGTGTGTGGAGGTCGTAGCCCGCAGGAGCCGTGACCTGTCTGACCCAGAATTCGGCCCTGCGGCTGGGCACGGGGAGGTCGCCGGTGGTGGTGCCCTTGGGGCCGGTGGTCAGGGTGAGCAGGGTCGTGTCGCCGCTGCCGATGTTCACCGTGGAACCGGGCAGCAGCTTGCCGGTCTTGTTGTCCCTGGCCTTGAGGGTGACGTGGGCGGGCTTGAATGGGTCGACGACCGTCACCCGGGCGATGGCGCCGGGGGTGACGATGACGTCCTGGTCGGCCGCGGTGTCGTGCAGGGGGCTGCCGCTGGAGATTTCTTTGAGGCGGTAGACGCCCGGCGCGAGGTCGGAGCAGGTCAGCTTCCCCTGTGCATCGGTCTTGTCGTGTCCGGCTTCTTGGCCGGCGGAGTCGAGCAGGAGGAACGTGGCGTCGGGGAGCGCGTCCCCGGCCGTGTCCTTGGTGGTGATCTCGACGCTGCCCGCGTCCGGGGCCGGTGTCTCGGCGGAGGCCGAGGGGCTCGGTTCGGAGGGCTGGGCGCTCGCGGTCGGCGCCCAGGTGAGGGTGCCGGTCACCGCGATCGCGACGGCGGCGGATCGGACGAAGCGTGCGTGCACGGGGAGGAGGGCTCCTTGGATCAGAAGGGGGGAGGTCAGCGGGTTCGGCCAGCGACTGGGGCGGGGGGTGGCGGGGCGACAGGTGTGTCACCGTGAGGCTGCTTGGGTGTCGTGGTGGCGATGTAGAGGGCGCTGCGGGTGTGGACGGGGACGTCCTGGACGGTGCGGTGCAGTGGCTCGGTGGAGATCAGCGATGCGGTGAAGGCTGCGACGAGCGTGGTGGGCGTGCCGAACGAGAACCGTGCCGTCCAGTGCGGCTCGCTGGGGTGCCCGCCCCAGGCCCGCCAGGCCGGCTCGCTGGAGCTTCTGATGGCGTAGCGGTGGCGTAGGCCGCCGAGTCCTTCCGGGGTGAGGAACGTTTGTGTGCCGTCGGTCTTGACGTCGTGGCTCCACCCGCGGGTGAGCAGCGGCACGTACGCCTCGTGCGGTGCCGTCTCGTCCTGGAACAGCCGGTCGTGGTCGCTGTGCCGGTCTTCGAGGTAGAGGTCGAGGAGTTCGGTGTGGACGTCGTGCAGCAGCTCGACGGGGGTGGTGGCATCGAAGGTGATCCGCCAGGCCGGCGGGGTGAACGGGGCCCGGTGCGCGCTGACGGTCCACGTGCCCTGGCCGCGCTGGTCGGGCTGGGGGTCGTAGGTGGTCTGCAGTCGCAGGCACGGGCTGAACGCGGCGGCCGTGCCGTCGTCGGTCTGGGCGAACGGCCAGCCCTCGTAGGGGAAGGCCCATGCGGTACGCGGGTCGACGGCGCCCGGCCCGGCGAGGTGGCGGGAAGGACCTGCACGGTCTGGGCGGGGTCGAGGTTTTCAAAGGGGTGGCTCTTCACGGGCAGGGCTCCTGCTGGAAGGGTGTGGGACACCGGGCTGGCGGTGGGGGCGCGGCTCAGCGGGCGCGGGTGCCGCTGCGGGTGACCGGCACGGCGGGAGACGTGGGCTCGGTCCGGGCTGCGGCGCGGCTCGGCGCGGACGCGGTCCAGGCGCCGGGGAACCAGACGGCGGTGTACTGCTCGATGGCGTCGCGCAGTCCGGTGGTGACGGCTCCCTCCCACGGGGGCCGGCCGGGGCGGTGGTACGTGTCGAAGGTGCCGTGCTGCTTGGTGTTCGGGCGGGTGTTGGTCGCTTCGTCGCGGCGGTGGAAGGTGCCGTGGTCGAGGAAGCTGAGGGCGACGGCGTCGATCTCGCCGCGGTCCGGGTGGACGACCGCCAGGCGTAGGCCGCCGTAGGTGTCCGCGTGGATGGTGCGCGTGAAGTCGATCCGCAGCCGCAGCGGTGCGCCGGGGATGGGAGCGGCGAAGTAGGTGTTGTCCACGACCGTGCTGTTGTGGAAGGGGAGGCACAGTTCGGCGAAGAACTCGGGGGCCTGCAGGGACAAGAGGGGTCTCCGGTCGGGTCGGGCTGGTCCTATCGGCGTGGACCGGGCAGGGCCGGTCGGCTGGTGGTGCTCCAGCGCGGGACGCTGGCCGCGGGGAGCACGGCCGGGCGGCGGGATGCGGCGGCCCGCCGCACGTCGAGCGGGGTGGGGGCCAGCGGGCCGGGCGGAAGGATCGGGGTGAGCTGGGCCATGCCCTCGATGTAGCTGAAGGTCTCCTCCCGCCACCGGGGCAGGGGAGCCGGATCGGCGACGCACTCGGTGACGGCGGTGAGCAGGGCGACGGGCGTGTCGGTGCTGGCCGTGGCGTACCAGGCGGGCCGGTCGATGGACTTGCCCGCCCACAGCTGCCACCGGGTGTCGCGTGTGGTCAGCTCGGTTTCCGGATCGAGGTCGCCGGTGGTGAACTCCAGGCCGGCGAGCCCGTCGGGGGACTGGACCGCGAAGACGCCCCAGCGCGGGCGGTCGATCTCCCAGCCCTGTTTCAGCACGGGCACGACAGCCAGAAAGGGATCGTGCTCGTCGCCCCCGGCGACCGGCCGGGCGAGGTAGGCGTCCCGGCCACGCTCGTACGCCTCGGCGAGTGCGGTGGTGAAGGCGCGGACGAACTCGGTGGGGACGCGGTCGTTGAAACAGACGCCCCACTCCGGCGGGCCGAACGAGTCCTTGTAGGCGTTGATGCGCCACAGCCCGTCGTCGTCTCCCTCGGGCAGATAGCCGAGTCGGACGCGGTGGTCGGGCGCGGTGACGTATGCGTTGCCGAGGTCGTCGTGACGCAGGTCGAAGCCGAGCGCGAGCAGCGGTTCCAGAGCCGGGTCTCCGGTGGAGGTGCTGGCGGCGAGGTAGCGGGGGGAGACGTAGACGTCGCCGTCGATCTCTTCGGTGTCGGGCACGAAAGTCCTGAGGGTTGGGCCGGGGGGTTGAGCGGCGCGGTGCGCGGTCAGGAAGCGGTGCTGCCTTCGAGGGTGGGCAGCAACTGTCGTTCCAGATGGGCGGGTTGGCCGGTGTAGTGGAGGGTGCGCAGGCCCAGCTGGGCGGCGGCCCGGCAGTTGTCCTCGCGGTCGTCGACGAACAGCACGCGTGCTGGCTCGGCGACGCCGGTGGCGGCCAGGGCGTGTTCGTACACGGCCGGGTCGGGCTTGCACCGGCCCAGGCGGGCGGAGTACAAGGCGTGGTCCATCAGCTCGCGCCGCCAGACGGTGGCGTCCAGGACGTCGCTGAGGTGGGCCGGGGCGTTGGAGAGCAGGACCATCGGCAGCTCCGCAGCCCGGGCGCGGTGCAGGACATCGAGGACGCGCGGGTCGGTGCGGGTCCACATGGCGGTGTCGGCGGCTCGCAGGGTGCGCAGCCACCGTGGGCCGGGGTGGTGTCCGAGGACCTTGGCCCAGTAGGCGAGATCGCTCAGTTCCCCTGCGTCGTAGGCGTTGCGGGGAGCCCAGAAGGCGTCCTGAAACGAGGGGAGATGCTGGTCGGGCCACTCGGCGAGGTCGGCGAGACGGGTCCACATGGCGGTGCTGGGCTGGAGGCCGAGGACGCCGTTGTAGTCGAGGATCAGGGCGTCCACGCCGCTCGGGGAGGCGGAGGTGCGGGTCAAGGGGTCGTTTTCTCCAGGGCTTTGGGTGCGAGCACTGCGATGCTTGCGGCGAGGAGGGCGGGCAGCAGCAGCGCGTGCGGCAGTGTGGTGACGGTGGTGAGGGCGCCGATGAGGGCGGGACCGGCAAGAAGGCCGACATAGCCGGTGACCGCGACGGTGGCGACCGCGCGGGGTCCGCCGGTGCCGGCGGCGGTGATCAGGCTGGGGATGGTGACGGACAGGCCCAGGCCGAAGGCCGTCCAGCCGAGCAGGGCAGAGGCGGTGGTGGAGCCGGTCAGTCCGGTGGCGAGGCCGAGGGCGGCCAAAGCGGCGCCGGTGCGCACGACGGTGTCCGCGCCGAAGCGGGCGGTGAGCCGGTCTCCGGCGAGACGGCCTGCGGCCATGGCTGCGCTGTAGCAGCCGTACGCCGCGGCGCTGGTCGCGGCTATCGCGCCGAGGTCATGCAGGTGGACGGAGGCCCAGTCGGCAGCGGCTCCTTCGCCCAGCAGCGTGGCGGCGGCGAGTGCGCCCAGCAGCCACAATCGGCGCCGGGACAGCCTCCTCTGCTCGGGTGAGCCTGGTGCAGCATCGTGGTGGACGGCCTCGAGTGCGGAGCTGGCGACGGTGCGGGTGAGTCGCGTGGTCGCGCTTGCCGCCGCAGCGGCTCCGGCTGCCACTGCGGCGAACAAAACGGTGTGTGAGGTGTGGGCGGTGGTGGCGGCGAGTGCGGCGCCGAGGAGGGCGCCGAGGCTGTAACTGGCGTGCAGCCGGCTCATGATGGGGCGGCCGTGGGCGTCCTGGCATCGGACCGCTGCGGCATTGGCTGCGACGTCAAGGACGCCGTGCGCGATGCCGAAGGTGAACGCCGCTGCCAGGAGGCTGTCTAGACTGGAGCAGAGCCCGAGGACGGCAAGACAGGCCGCGAGGGCTATGGCACCGCCGGTCAGCAGCACGGGCAGGCGGGCCGGGCGGGCGAGGCGTCCGCCGGCCTGGAGTCCGGCGACCATGCCGAGGGCGGCGGCCAGCAGGACTAGGGCAAGCCCGGCGGTAGTCACCTCGGCGGCGTTCTGAACGGCCGGCATGCGCGCGCCCCAGACGGCCATCACCACACCCAGTCCGGCGAAGTACCCGGTCAGCAGGCGGCGGCTGTGCACCAGCTCGGGCGCTGCGATCTGCCTCACGCGGCGCCCTGCCCGGTAGTCAGGGCCGTCGGCGGGACCGGGGCAACCTGAACGTCGAGGCTGCGATACGCCTCCTGGGCGCGGACTTCGGCGACGGCGGCGGTCGGCCCGGTGGTGATCAGGAAGCCGATACGGGCGGTGTACAGATCGCCGCCGTCCTGTGGCAGTACGAGCGGGTCGCCAGCCTGTCGCTGAAAGCGCACGCGCTCCACTCCCCCGACGTGTGCCGTCAGGCGGCGGGCGGTGAGGGTGCCGGAGTAGGCGGGGTAGATGAAGCGGATCGCCGCCCCCTGGTGGCGGGTGGGCGTCAGGTCGGGGCTTTGTCCGCAGGTGATGTCGGCGGCGGCCCGGGCGAGGTCGACGCCGGTGGCCAGGTGGACGAGGTGGCCGATCATGTCGCCGCCCAGGCGTGCGTTGACCTCGATGAGCCGGGGCCGGCCGCCGACCAGGCGCATCTCGACGTGCTGCACGCCGTCCGTAATTCCCAGGGCCGCGATGGCAGCGCCGGCGGTCGGCGCCACTGTTGCGAGGAGCGGATCGGCGGCGTCGACAGTGTGGCCGGTCTCGTCGAAGTAGGGTGCGGGGCCCAGGCGCTTGCGGGTCACTGCGACGGCGGTGGTGGTGCCGCGGTGGGTGACGCATTCGACGGAGACCTCCGGTCCGTCGAGGTACTCCTCGACCAGGACGCCGCTGTCCTCGCGGCTGCGGTGTGCGCCAGCCGAGGCGAACTCGAAGGCTGCGGGCAGCTCTTCGGGCCGGTCGATGCGAATCACGCCGATGCTGCCGGCCGCTGCGGCGGGCTTGATCACCGCGGGGAAGCCGAGGGTCCTCGTCGCCCGTTCAGCCTCCCGCAGGGTCCGGGCGGTCATCGAGGCTGCCGACGGCACTCCGTGGCGGGCGAACAACGTGCGGGCGGTGGCCTTGTTGCGGCAGGCCCGCATCACCTCGACGGAGTTCGCGGTCAGACCGAGCGCGCGGGCGAGGCGGGCGGTGGGGACGAGGTTCCATTCGTCCCAGGTGACGACGCCGTCAAGGTCGTGTCGTTCCGCCAGAGCCCGGCCGGCGGAGAGCAGTGCGGTGGTGTCGTGCAGATCGGCGACGGCGTGGTCGACGATGTGCGGCTTCTCCCACGATGGCTCGGCGCCCGTCAGCAGGACGATGTCGTACGCGGCGGCCACCTGCTCAAGGCAGTAGCCGCGATCCGCCTCATCGCCCGGAGAGACGACGAGTACGAGGGGGCGAGCGGACAAGAAGGGGTTCTCCGAGTCGGTAGGCGGCAGGGCGAGGGAAGGGAACGGGGTGTCTCAGGCTGCGCGGCGGCGGCGCAGCTCGAACACGCCGGCCCAGTGGGGGTGGTCGTCGATCAGGCGGCGGGCGTAGAGGGCGGTGAAGTTGTTGTTCAGCCCGGCGACGCCGTACGGGAGTTGGCGGCGCAGGTCTTCGAAGAGGTCCTTCAAACTGACCCGTGTGGCGCCGGCGGCCAGGCGGCGGGCGGCCATGCGTTCCAGAGCGCGGTAGACGTGCGGATTGTGTGCGTCGAAGGCGTGGAACTGTTCGGTGATGGTGCGACCGCTCGCGCGGTTCGTCCCGAGGATCGTGGTGGGCATGAGGTTCTCCACAGGCTGGGGAAAGCGCGGCAGGGTTAGGTGCGCAGGGTGGGATCGGTGCGCAGGCGGGCGAACGCGTACAGCAGGCCGAGGGCCTGCAGGCCGGCGCAGACGGTGATGACGTGGCCCAGCGCGTCGGGCGGGGTGAGCGCGGTGAATACGCCGGCGACGGGGAAGGGCAGCTGGAGGACGAGGATCGTCGCCGACAGGGTGCTGCCGAACTTCTCCGCGGGGATCAGACGGGAGCGCAGAGTGCGCAGGACCACCGTCATGCCGCCGTCGGCCGCCATGAGGACCGCGACCAGGACTAGGTAGGACCAGTAGTCGGGGGCCTGGGCGGCGGCGAAGCAGGCGAGCGAGGCGAGGGCGGCGCAGGCGGCGCCGACCGGCCACAAACCCAGGCGGTCGAGCGCGAAGCGGCAGAGCGTGACGCTAAGGAGCGTCGCTGCGGCGGCTGCGGACCAGACCAGGCCGACGGCCGTGGTGGACTGCCCGAAGTGCTTGACAACGATTACCGGACCGGCCGCTTGCAGGAGTCCGGTGGCCAGGTTGGACAGAGTCAGCCCGGTCACCAGCCAGCCGAGTGCCGGAAGAGAGCGGATGGTGCGCCACCCGGTGAGGAGTCCGGCGCCGGGTTGTCTCTTCGGCGCGCGGGCCGGGGCAACGGGTGAGGGAGGTGTACGCAGGGCGAACATCGCGGCGAGAAGGGAGAGCACCGTGATCACCGCGAGCATCGTCGGCGGCCCGGCGAGCAGGAGCACTCCGGCGAGGGCGGGGCCGGCCAGGGTCGCGGTCTGATCGATGTCGAGCAGGGCAGCCTGGACGCGGTGGGCCCGCTTTCCTGCACGTCGGCCGGCGGCAGCGCCTGCGGTCTCGGCCGCGATGTAACTGAATTCGGTGAGCACGCCGGTCGTCGCCGCCAGCACCATCACCGTTGCGCTCGCCACGGTGCCGGACGGGTGGAAGTGGAGCAGGACCGCGCCGGCGACGAGGGCCAGCGCGCGCCCTAGGGAGGCAAGATGGAAGACGACTGCCGCCCCGCGCCGGTCGACGACGGACCCTGCCCACCCGAACGCCGCCAGCCGCGGGATCCACTCCAGGGCGAACGCGGCACCCGTCAGAACGGCGGAGCGCGTGGTGGCCATGACCAACAGCGGGATGCCGTAGGTGCACATCGCGAACGCGAGAGCGTCCGCCGTGCGCGGCAGGTAGATGCTGCGCATCAGCCCGGCGCTGTGACGTGCATGCCGGGGTGCAGCCGCTGCGCTCACGCGGCCGGCTCGGGCTCGGACACCCGGGTGATCTGAGGGTTGCCGGCCAGCCACTGAATTAGGAGGGTGCGGGGACGGACGAGGGCCGCTTCGGCCTCGTCGCTGAGCAGGCGCGCGGCGGACGGCCGCGGGAGGCCGTCGGCGCGCTCGGTCGCGAGCGAAGGCGCCAGGAGGTCGAGGACGTGGCGAACGCGACTGCTGAACTCGCAAACCGGTGTCGGGAAGGCGTGGCGTCGGGCCCAGCGCGCAGCCGTGTCGTACAGGTCGGCCAACTCCGAGCCCGACTCGGTGAGTTCCAAGCCGGTGCCGGGTGCGGTCCGGACGAGGCCGTGGGCGCGGGCCGCTTCGGCAGCGCGGCGCAGTTGGTGGGCGGAAAGGTCGGGGAGGGTACCGGCCAGCCGCCTGTGCGGTATTGCCCCGTTGTCGTCGATCTCGGTGATCAGGCGGATCAAGGAGCGCGAGGCGAGCAGCTCGACGGCGTTGCGTACTTCGGCAGGGGTGAAGAGGGTGGTCATCGGCGCGGACCTCCGGCCGGGACGGCCGCCTTCGGGCGGGCGGTCGTGGGATGGGAGAAGAGGTCGCGGTTGCGCCACGCGGGAGAGGACTCGCCTGTCCGGGCCTGCGGGAGGGGTGCGGGGGCCGGCCGGGACTGGCTGCTGACCCACGGCCTCGGCGCGGGCTTCGCCTGCGGGTGCCCCCAGACCGGGTGGTGGGCCGCCTGGTTGAGGGGTTGTCCGGCGGACCACGCGGACAGGGCGCCGAGAACGGGGCTCAGGCCGTCGCCCGCCGCAGACAGCCGGTAGGGCTGGCCGATGCCCTCGGTGTCAACCAGGCCGTCGGCGACGAGCTGCCGCAGCGGCGGGTAGACGTTGGTCCAGTCGCTGCGGGGCATCACGATCCTGGCCAGGGCCCGCCCGCTGACCTCCTCGCGGGTCTTGAGTACCCACAGGATGGCGGCAGCGTGCCGCCGGGTAAGCAGGGTGAGGCTGTCCTCGATCTGCGCGATCGCGGGCAGCAGGTGGTCCGCCTTCTCCAGATGCTCCTCGGCCCAGGTGACGATCATCGGCAGGACCGGCAGCAGGGCCACGCCACGCTCGGTGTGGCCGTAAGTCACGTGCCGTGCGGTGTGTTCGGTGCGCTCGACAAGACCGGCGTCGCACAGCGCCTTGAGCTTGGGATGGAGCTGCCCGTTCTGCAGCCAGGACACCTTGGCGGCCAGCTCGCTGTAACGGACGGGCGGGCCGGAGAGTGCCAGCAGGATCCTCACGTTCCAGCGCGGGGTGATCATGGCGAGGGCCTCGGTGACCCGCGTGATATCGGCGTCGGTGTCAGGCGGCAAAGCGGTGATGGCCAAGGGAGGAACTCCTGGGTGAATGAAGGGGGATCGCCTGCAGTCAGCGGCTGTGCGCCGTGCTCTGAGCCGGAAGAGGCGGAGCCGGAACGGGCAGCGAGGGAGTCGGCGGAGACGGCGCTGGCACCGGGACGCGGGCCAGGCTCTGCAAAACGGCCAAGACCGACTTGGCCTGGACCTCGCGGACTGCGACGGCTTCGGCGAGCCGGCGGGAGCCGTCGAGAAGGTGGGAGACCTCGTGCCGGCCGATCTGCCGCTCGGGATGGATGAGCCGGGCGAGGTGGTCGCGGTGGACGTCGATGCTGCGCTCGGCGAGAGCGAGGTCGTCGTGCATGCCGAGCAGGGCGGAGAGCATGCCGGGCGGCTGGTCTTGGGCGTGGGCTTCGAGGTCGGCGAGCGGCGCGCCGTACAGGTCCTCGATCCGTCCGGCTATCTCGGTGGACGTGAGGTGGGCCAAGCGGCGGCTTTCAGGGTCGGCTTGCTGGAGCCGCCCCGACACGCGGGGGTGCCGGGGTGGCGGACGGGGGCAGGGTTGCGGTGGCCCTTAGCTGCGTCGTGCGGACAGGCCGGGCCCGCTGGTCGGGCGGAGGCATGGTGCGCAGCAACTCGCCGAGGGCGGCGCGGTAGCCGTCGCGGGCATCCAGCGCCGCCTCCAGCCACTGCGCGTCGAAGTGGAGCTTGTCCGCCGACAGCTCGCCCATGTCGCGGTCCGGATCCATGTCCGCGTGCACGCGATCGCGGACGCGGGCGACCTGCTCCTCGGTCAGAGCCAGGAAGGAGCGCAGTTCCAGGGCACGGGCGAGGGCGGGCGAGGCATCGTGGCCGACAGCCGTCTCGTACAGCTCGGGAACCGGGTTCCCGAAGACCTTCTGCAGGTCGCCGTCCATGGTGCTGGCCTTGACCCGGCTCAACGGACGGGCCTTCCCGCCCGCCACGCCGACGTCGGCGCGGGTGTACCCGTGGGTCGGTGGGGAGCGCTGGTCTGCACCACAGGCCCGGTTCGGGGGCGAAGGCGGGCGAGCCGTTCGGCGGCGAGGTCCTTCTTGCCCGGAGCGTCCGGGTCGAGGAGCCACCGCACGACCATGGCCCGGCCGTCGCGTGCGGCGACGGCCGCGTTCACGCGGTGGGCGAGGCCCATCGTCGGGTCGTCGACCTCGCTAGGCTGGGCTTCCAGCGCGGCGAGGAGGTCGTCCTCCGCGCGGTCGAGCGCGGACTGAGCCTGGACGAGAAGGCCGTGCCACTTGACGACGTCGGTGGCGTCAGGGTTCGCGGTCGGCGCGGCGGCGACCGCAGCCTTCAACTGGTTCATGTCCATGGCGAAGCGCGCTTCGATCCGTTCGGTGAGCACGCCCACGACGTCCTCGGCGTCATCGGATATGCCGTCGGACAAAAGGGAAACTCCTGTTCTGGAAAGACCGGTGCCTGGGGGGAATGTGAGGGGCGGCCGTACCCGGCGGCTCAGTCGCTTACGGGCATGTGCTGAATGCCTGTCAGTCCAGGCACATGCGGGTGTCGCGGTAGACGTACGTGCCGGAGACCCAGCCCTTGACGCCGGTCGACTTGTCCGTGGTGTAGAGCCAGTTGCCGCTCTTCTTGTGGACGGTGAACTTGTGGCTCTTGTAGAGCACTCCGACCGCGGTGGACTGCGTGGTGGCCTTGGAACGGATGGTCACAGCCGACGCGTGGACCTTGTACGGCAGCGGCGGGAGGTCCGGGCAGGGCGTGATGCTCGTGGCCGTCGAGGCAGCGGCGGGGGCCGCACTCGCGGGCGTAGTGGACAGCATCGGCAGAGCGATTGCTCCGAGCATCGCCGCGGATATGGCAATTCGGGTGGAGCGCATGCGGAAGAAACCTCCGTGAAGGCATAGGGGCTGCGTGGAATGGCGCCGCGGGAGTTGTCCCGGCGGCTGTATAAGAGTCCGGAGAATCGCCGGTTTGGCTAACCGGCGATCGTCGGCTATGTTTCGCCGCCCGCGTCGGCCATGCCGATCAGCGCGAGCGGCCGGGCGGGCGCGGAACAGGGGCCTTCGCCACACCGGCCGGGCGGCTGGCTGCGGCTGCCGGGCGGACCGGTGGGAGAGGACCGGCCGCGCCGATAAGCCGGTCGTCGCACCACTGCAGGGCCTCGCCCACCGTGTCGAAGCCGCCTTCGCGCAAGGTGTGCGTCCACGCGTCGGTGTCGACCTCCTCGACCACGACGCGGAACGGGCTGGGGGCTCGCTCGTCCAGGGCGCGCAGTGCCACGACGGTGACCATGTCGTTCGGGTCGTCGCAGGTGTAGGAGTAGCCCATGGCGTAGTGGTCGCCGTCGCCCGCGAGGCGTCGCTCCAGCGCACGAGTCGCCTCGTCCGCTGGCGGTGGGCCCAGCTCCGGGTCGAGGCCGATGGCGTCCTGCGGGCACCCGCGGTGGATGAGCCAGGACTGCGCCATCGCGGGCAGCGGCAGCAGGGCCTGCTCGAAGTCGAACGTCTCCTTCTCCCGGTCCCGCTTCAGGTGCACGGCGACGTATTGCGGCATGCCTGGATGCCCGAGAGTGGCGGTGCGGTCGAAGAGGACGTAGTAGCTGTGCGCGCCGTTGGGGGTGTGGTGTTCGGCGAGGGGGACGAGCATGTCCTCGCGGACGGCGACCTGGCGGTAGAAGTCGAGGTACAACTCCTCGTCGGCATCGAAGTCGTCCAATGCGAAGTCGACTTGGGGGATGGACTTCCGAGCCGGCGCCGGTTCGGTGGGAGACAACAAGGGCCTTTCGATGGAGTTCAGCGGCGCTGCGCCGGGGTGGACGGCGATGTGCCGGGTCGAGCCGGGACCTTCGGCGCCTGGGTCGTGGGCGTCCGGCGGGCGGCGAACAGCGCGGCGCGTCCGGCGTCGGTGAGTGAGACCGGCTGGCCGGCGTGCACGGGGTGGCCGGTATCCCTCACGACCAGGCCGGCGTCCTCCAGCCGCTGCACCTTGGCGTGAGGGATGCGGGTACCGGAGGCGGCGGTGACGGACATCCGGCCGGTCAGCAGGTGTTCGTAGAGCTTGGCGCCGCCGGCGATGGCGAGCAGCGCCGCCTGGTCGTCCGTCGAGAGTGGCTTCGCGTCGGGCGCCAAGGCCGCTGCGGCGGCCTCGATGGGCTCCAGGGCGGCGAGCACCTTCCGGGCAGCGGCGTCCCGCGCGTCGGTGGCCTCCTCCAGCCGGTCCACGGTGCGGTCGATGCGCGCGAACAGGGCGTCATCGACATCGAACTCGCCGCTGGAAAGGCGGTTGAGCAGGCGGAGGTAGAAGGTGACACCGGTCTGGGCCTTGGCCAACTCCCGGTGCCGGTCGACCAGGTGGGCGTGCGGCTCGTCGAGGACGCCGCGGTCGCGGTAGGCCCACAGGGTGTCGATCTCGTGGCCGGTGACGGCTTCGATGCGATGGTCGAGCGGGGAGACCGCACGCCGGGCTGGCGTCGACGCGGGCACAGGGGGCATAGGCGAGGCTCCGTGCGTTCAGCGGCTGTGATGGTGCGCGGGGTTGTGTGCGGGACGGGGCAGACCCGGCAGTGCGCTGGGCGGCGGACCGGGCCGGGGCACGGGAGTGCGGCTGGTCAGCTGCGGGGAGCGGGAGCGTGCCGCGTGGGTGCGGGCGCTCAGCGGCCGACGGGTCATCCCCAGGCGGCGGCCGACCTCGTCGTAGACGTCGTTGCCCGCACGCGGCCGGACCGCGACGACATGGATCTCCTTCGGGTGCGCGGACTCCGCGGGCGCCGCGCGGACGCCGTAGACGACGCGCCAGTCCTTGCGCGAGTCCACGAACAGCTTTCGATAACCCACCAGGTCACCGTCGAGGCGTAGCCCGAAACGCTGCGCGTTCACGACTTCCTGCAGGTAGGCGAGGGTCAGGTCGCGGATATCGCTGGGGGCCTGGAGGAGATCGGTCAGCGCGCGGGGGTCGAAGCTCAGTCCGAAGGCGGGCTGTCCCGCTCCCGCGGTCATGACGTCGGCTCGTCCGGCTCGGCGGGCCCGGCGGCCTCCGCCCGGTCCGCCGCCGTCTCCATACGCACGGACGGCGGCGGGCCGGGCAGAAGACGGTGCGCGGGCCGGTGAGGAGAGGTCATGCACGCCGACAGCGGCCCGCCCGGTGCGCGGATCGCCGCAACGGCGTGGGTGAGGAAGTCCCGGTGCCACACGAACAGGCCGCTCAATCCCGCTTCGGGGTCCTTGTGCTGCTCGTACGCAAGCCACAGGGCGTGGAGCCAGGCCACGACATCGTCGTGCTCCTGCCACTGCAGACACCAGGGCGCCGCGGTGGTGACCTCCGCCCCGTAGACCGGGAGGAAGAAGTCGTCGACCCAGTCCGACAAGGCGTCGAGTTCGTCTTCCCTTTCCTCCCCGTCGAGTTCCAGGATCGGGCGGGGCTCCGGCAAAGCGGCGGCAAGCGGCCCGCCGAGCCCCGGCATGCCGAACGCGGCGAACGGCGATCCGCTCGGCTCCGGGGCGGACGCGAGGTGGTCGAGTTGCTGCGCCTGTTGCGCCGACTGCTCTATGAGCCGTCGGACGCTCGCCTCGATTCCCTCCAACTGCGGATCGGGAATGCGAACCGGCTCCAACTCCCCATCGTCAGAAGGTTTTATGGGCTCGGGCATGAAAAGGTTGGCCTCCTACGAGACGCGGAATGAGAGAAGGGCGAAATCGGCGAGGCGGAGCGGCCAGCGAGCTATAAGTCCGCTTCGCCGGATTGCCGACTTGGGTGCCGGCCGCCCTGACGGGAAGCGCGCTCGCGGCTCAGACGGCGAGAATCACGTCGTCCTGAGTGAGGGTCTCGCGGATCGTTTCGGTGAGCCGAGCTTCCGCGATCGACGCGTAGTGCTCGGTCTTCTCCACGCCGATGAAGTCCCGGCCTTCCAGCAGGGCGGCGACGCCCGTGGAGCCGGAGCCGGCACAGAAGTCGAGCACCGTGCCGCCCTCAGGGCTGATCTTGACCAGCTCGCGCATCACCTCGACGGGCTTCTGCGTGATGTGCTGGCGCTTCGCCCCCGAGGGCTGCGACGCGGAGTACATACCCGGTAGATAGACCGGGTTCCGGGAGCCGTCGATCGGCCCCTTGCTGGCCCAGACGATGAACTCGCAGTTTTGCGTGAACCTCCCGCGCTGGGGCCTGGCCTGCGGCTTGTGCCAGGCCAGCACCCCACGCCACAGCCAGCCGGCCGCCTGGATCGCGTCCGTCGTGGTCGGCAGTTGGCGCCAGTCGGTGAACAGCAGCGCGGTCCCGCCGCTCTTGGTGAGGCGGTGGGCCTCGGTCATGATCTGCGTCAGCCAGAACGAGTAAGACCTCTGGTCCATGTTCTCGCCGGTGAAGTCGGCGAGGTCGTTCTTGGAATCGGCAGAGGTGTACTTCTGCTTCGCGGAGCGGGTCGTGCGCTCCTTCGCAGTCCTACCGCCCGAGTTGTACGGCGGATCGGTGATGACGGAGTCGACGCAGCCGTCCGGAAGGCCGGCGAGAACGCTGAGGGCGTCGCCCTGGTGCAGAGAAAAAGGCAAAGAGGAACCCCTATTCGGGTGCGGAGTCGCGGAGGTAACCAACCGCCTCGCGCAGGAGTCCTCGCGGGCCGGAATTGGGCATGCAGAAGCCCAGGGCCGCAGACCGAGGAGGGCGAGGGGGGAGTCCAAAAACTGTAGAGGCGAAAGCGCCGACGACCAAGAAGTGCGTTGCCGAGGTGCCGGATCCCGATACTTCACGCCGACTTTTTGGTCAACCGCCGATTCGCGCTTACTGTTTTTGAACCGCCCGGCGCACACCGCCGCTGGCTACTTCCCGCCACACCTCACGGAGGCACCCCCTTGCCTCGGCACACCTAGCTCACGGCCCGGCCACGCGGAGCGAGCGGCAACTCGCCCGCGCCGGCCCGTCCCGATCGCCCACCCCGGCCGCCGCGCCCTTCCACCACGCCTCGCGCACGCGGCACGCCGGACACCGCACCCCGAAGGACACGCTCATGACGTCTCGCTACCCACCCCTGCCCGAAAACGCTGAGCGGCGAGCGGTCCGCTCCGGTTGAAGGCGCTCGCCGCCGGCATCGGCGTCGTCTTCCTCTCCCCGATCCTGATCGCCGGCACCGGCATGATGCTGGCCTCCTCCGCCGACGCCGTGCAGAGCAGCGGCTCCTTCAGCAACTGCCTGAGCGACATCGACAGCGACAAGGTCGCCGAACAAGTCACCAAGATCCTCGACGGCGCGTCCGGCAAGAACGTCCACATCAAGGGCCTGGACCTGCCCGCCGAGCAGGTCCCCAACGCGGCGACGATCGTGGCCACCGGCCTCTCGCTCGACGTCCCCAAAAAGGGACGGATCGTCGCGCTAGCCACGGCGATGCAGGAGAGCCGACTGCGCAACCTCGGCTACGGCGACAGGGATTCCCTCGGCCTGTTCCAGCAGCGTCCCTCGCAGGGCTGGGGCAGCGCCCAGCAGATCCGCGACCCGGTCTATGCGAGCGAGCAGTTCTACAAGCACTTGCTCAAGGTGAACGGCTGGCAGCAGATGACCATCACCCAGGCCGCCCAAGCCGTGCAGAAGTCCGGCCTGCCGAACGCGTACGCGCAGTGGGAGAACCTGGCCACCGCACTGCAGGAAGCCATCGCCAAGACCTTCCCCGGCGGCCATGACGCGGACGGCAAGGGCGCGGACCAGGGCAAGCAACCGTCGACCGGCACGACCGGCTGCGCGCCGGGCCAGGACGGATCCGGCTTCGGCCGCATCCCCGAAGGGAGCGTCCCGAAGGGATACGCGATCCCCACAAACGCCGATCCGAAGGCACGCAAGGCCATCGAGTGGGCGATGCACCAGCTCGGCACGCTCTACCAATGGGGCGGCTCCTGCACCAACGCGCACGGCCCCGACCCCATGGGCCGCTGCGACTGCTCCAGCCTGATGCAGCAGGCGTACGCGCATGCCGGCGTCACGCTCACTCGCACCACCTACACGCAGGTCAACGAGGGTAAGGCGGTCCCGACCGCCCAACTTGAGCCCGGTGACCTGATCTTCAGCCGTGGCACCGCCGCCCGGCCCGAGCACGTCGGCATGTACATGGGCGAGGGCCTCGTGATCGAGGCGCCGCGCACATCGAAGCCGGTCCGGATCACCCCGATCAAGGACTGGACGATTCTCGCCGCCCGCCGCGTCATCTGACGCCGCCCCGCCCCGGCACCGCTCCGGACGGGCCGCCGCCGCGGCCACTTCCGCGCCCCGAGCGCACCTCCCCCTCCGCTTCCCCTCTTTCCCGCGGGCCCTCGCCTGGCCCGCGTATGCAAGGAGCCCCGCCACCCCTATGTCCGTCTCTCTCTCAGACCGCGTCATCCAGCTCGCCTACGACCCAGGAATCTCGCCCAAGGGCGGCGGGTTGCCCGGGCTGAGCGTGCTGAAGAACGTCGTCAACTCGATCAACCTGTTCGGGATCATCGCCGTCGTCGGCGCCCTCGCCGTCTCGCTCGGCGTTTGGGCCTGGGGTCACCACACCGGTGGTCACCAGGCCGAGGCCAACGGCAAGAAGGGTGCGGTCGTGGCCGCGGGCGCCGCCCTCGGTCTTGGCGCTGCGAACGGCATCGTCGCCTTCTTCTCAGCCCTCGGGTCGCAGGTCCGCTGATGCGGAAACGATTCCCCTCCTTTTCGCTGTCCTCGTACGGCGCAGGCTGGTCCGCCAACCGGCGCATCGCGATCGTTGCCTCCATCCTCGCCGTTCTGCTCGCCATCGCCGGGATCATCGCCCTGCTGACCGGCGGCAGGGACGGCCACCCGGCCCCGGACGCCGCCGCGCCCGCCCCGGCTCACAGCCCGTCCTCCTCCGAGCCCGCCCCGAAGCCGTCCTCCGGATCCGGGTCGGTGCCCACGCCTCCGCAGATCGCCGAGCCGGTCGCCTACGCCAAGGCGGCGGCCCAGATGCTGTGGTCCTACGACACCCGCGACACCAGCCGCGACCAGCAACTCGCCGGTATGCGCGCCTGGATGACCACGGAGACCAGGTACGCCGACTGGGCCTCGGTCTCCGGCCAGGTTCCCGATCCGGTGCTGTGGTCGCGGATGGCCGACCAGGACCAGCACGCCACCGCCCACGTCACCGAGGGCCACTACCCCTCCGCGTTCAAGCAGGCGCTGGCCGACGACCCGTCCGCGATCACCGAGGCGTACATCTACGTCGTCACCGTCAACGGCAAGCAGCAGATCGCCTGGAAGAAGGGCGGTGGTGGAGCCGAGGAACGCGCCGTGACCCTCGCCGTGCAGTGCCGCCCGAATCACGACTGCACCTTGGCCGCCATCGCTCCGAGCGTCACGCAGTGACCCGCGCCTGACACAAGAATGGAGGAGTAACTCCCCGTGGGTTTCTGTGATTTTCCCCTGGCAGACAAGCTGTGCGCCGTCGGCGACGCGGTGGATTTCGCCTCGGACCCCGGCAAGGCCATCGGTGACTGGATGGCGAAGTCGGCAGGTGAACTGGCAGCTGCCGCAGCCGATCTGGCGGCCGAGGCGGTCAACACCACCACGAAGGTCGATCTGAACGCCGGCTGGTTCCGCGACAACTACGAGATGCTCTTGCCGCTGGGCCTGGTTCTGCTGGTGGCGACGTTCTGCGCGCAGCTGGTCCGGGCCGCCGTCAGACGCGATGGACAAGCCCTCACACAGGCATTCACCGGCACCATGTCGGGCGTTCTGTTCGCCTTCTGCGCCATCGCCCTGACCACGGTTGCCGTCGAGGTGGTCGACGCCGTCTCCGACGGCCTGTTCAAAGCCGCGAAGCTGGACATCGAATCGGCGGTGCGCCGCATCGTGAAGGTGAACCAGATCGCCAGCCTGTCCGGACTGGGCTGGCTCGTTACGGTCGTCACCGGTCTCGGCGCCGCCCTCGGCGCCTTCCTCTACTGGTGCGTGATGATGGTCCGCAAGGTCGGCATCCTCGTCATGGTCACCCTGGCCATCTTCGCTTCCGCCGGTGGCGGGTGGGAGGTCGCACGCCGCTGGCGCAAGGGCTGGATCGAAGCCACCGCCACCCTCGTGGTCTCCAAGCTCCTGATGACCGTGATCTTCGTACTCGGTATCGCTGCCATGGGCAAAACCGAGGCCAAGGACGGCATCGCCGCTCTGGCCGACGTCATGTCCGGCATCGTGATCATGACCCTGGTCCTGCTGTGCCCGTACGCCGTCTTCAAGTTCGTGCACTGGGCGGCCGACGGCACCGACGGCGAATCCATCCACCGGGCCGGTGGCGCTGGAGCCCAGATCGCCAAGGCCCACGCCGAGAAGGCCGCCCGCAAGGCCGCCGCAGCTGCGGCCACCGCCGGAACCGGTGGCGCTGCAGCCGGAGCAGGCGCCGCACCGCAGGGGCCCGACGCCGCTGGCGGGGGCGGTTTCCCCGGCGATGTCGCCGCCAACCCGACCGGTGGAGGCGGAGACGGCAGGGAAGGTCCGCAGGGCGGCGGGGGAACGGGCGTCTCGCCCGGCGGCGATGCCGTCAAGTCCGGTCTGGAGAAGGCCGTCCAGCCCGGGCCGACGAGCGTGTCGGACGACACCACCGGCCAGGTGGGCGGCAGCCCCTGGCCGGGCGGATCCGGCGCGAGCGCCGCGTCCGGCCAGGGCGGCGGATGGCAGTCCGCTCCGCCGACCACGACGCCGCCGCAGGGCGCACCCCCCTCCTCCGACTCACAGAACGCCACGTCCAGCGGGTCGGCATCACCGCCGCCACCGACCGGCCTCTGATCCCCTGACCGACTCCCGGGGGTGGGATGTGCACGCTCCCTCCCGCCCCCGGGTTCCACCCGCGCCTCCAGGAGCCGCCCCTTGACTGATCTCTCCGTCGCCCCGGTCACGGTGAAGTTCCCGCACCGGTCCCGCCGCGGCATCCTCCTCGGCCTCTCCTTGCCCCAACTCGTCCTCGTGTCGTGCACGTTGGCGCTGCTGCTGATGACGGTAATCTCCACCGGACTGCTCGGCGCCGTCGCCCTGGCCCCGCTGTGGGCTGCGTCGGGGGCGCTCGTCGCGATCCGCCGGCACGGCCGCTCCCTGATCGACTGGGCGCCGATCGTCGCCCGCTACGCGCAGCGCCGCCGCACCGGCCAGATGCTCTGGCTCGCCCGGCCCCTCACTCGGCCCCGGCAGGACGGCATCCTTCACCTGCCCGGCACCGCCGCCTCGCTCAAGGTCGTCACCCCCGGCGACTCCGCCAACGGGGCTGCCGCCGTTTACGATCCGCACCGCCAGACCCTGACCGCCGTCGCCCGCGTCACATCCCGCGCATTCGCCCTGCTGGACGCCGCGACGCAGAACCACAACGTGAACGGCTGGGGGCGTGCGCTGGCGGGTATCGCCCGCACCGGGCACGTCGCCACCGTGCAGGTCCTGGAGCGCACGGTCCCCGACTCCGGCGACACCCTCGTCCGCCACTGGACTCAGCACGGCCAGCCCCAGACCCCGGTCGCCGGGCAGATCTACTCCGAGCTGGTCGCCTCCGCAGGCCCGGCCGCCGCCCCGCACGAGACCTACCTCGCCATCTCCCTCGATCTCAAGGCCGCCAGACGCCTGATCTCGCAGGCCGGTGGAGGGCTGCCGGGCGCGTTCACCGTCATGGAGCAGACCACCGCCTCCGTCGCCCAGGCCGCCCGCAACGCCGGACTGCTGGTCACCGGGTGGCTGAGCGCCCGGGAGATCGCCGCCGTGATCCGCACCGCCTACGACCCGCAGGCCCTTGCCGCGCTCCAGCAGTGGTCCGACACCGGGCGCGCCGAGGCGGACCCGGCAGCCGCCGGGCCCGTCGTCCAGGTCGAGGAGTACGACCGGCTCGCCACCGACACCGCCCGCCACGCCACGTACTGGGTGGAGAACTGGCCGCGGACCGAGATGGGAGCCGGGTTTCTGCACCAGATCATGTTCACCGCCGGGGTCCGCCGCAGCCTCTCCCTCATATATGTGCCGCAGCAGCTCGAGTCCGCGCTGCGGGACGTCCAGCGGAAGAAGGCGGCGATCATCGCCGATGCCAACGAGCGCGCCCGCCGCGGCCAGGTCGACAGTGAGGAAGACTCCGTCGAGTACGCCGACGTCAAACAGCGCGAGCGCCAGCTCATCGCCGGGCACGCCGACGTCGCCCTGACCGGCCTGGTCACCGTCACCGCCGACACCGATGCCCTCCTCGACGCGGCCTGCGCGCAGATCGAGACCGCCGCCGTCACCGCCGGCGTCGACCTGCGCCGCCTCAACTACCAGCAGCCGACGGCCTTCACCCTCGCCGCCCTGCCCCTCGCCCGCACCGCTCTGTAACGCCCTTTCCAGACTCCGGGACATGCGCTGACATCCCTCAACGACGACGAGCTGAGACGCGAACTGCGCGCCCTGCTCACCTCCTGCCAGGAACTGGCCGCCCGCCACAGCGCCGTCCGCCGCCCGTCCCGCCCCGCTGCTACCGGTCCACGACCGGCCGCTGACCCCGCCTCCCCGGCGGCTAGGACCCCTCATTGCCCCAACCCCGCACCACTGAACTCGACGCGCACCCCTACCTCCGCGCCGCCAGCACCGGAGTCCGCCATCACACCCGGGCCCTGGCCCGGTCAGCGCCCCCCTCCCCAGCGCCGGTGGATCGCGTGCACCTCGACGTCGTGCACGCCCATCTGACCGCGCTGCATCACCTGCTCGACCACCTCGCCGACCTCGCCCGGCCCCCGCACCCCGCCGCCGGACGACACCTCGCCACCGCGCGCACCCGGCTGTTCCAGGCCGCCGCCGGCGTGCACGACGCCTTCCATCTCCTGCCCGTCGCGGACGAGACCCCGACAAACACGGGCTGCCACCCCGAGCGGCTGTCCGAGGGACCGCCCGTCCTGACCATCTGCCAGCGACACCTGGCCGCAGGCCACGTCGTCCGCCGCAAGACCACCCCGAGCGACCTCAACACCCCGCTGCACGGCCACACCACCACCTGCAGCCAGTAACCCCCACCACCGAAAGGCCCTCAATGCGCGCCCTGAAGCGCTCCACCTCCGCTGCCGTCATACTCGCCGCACTCGCCAGCACCGCCACCCTGGCCACCGCCACCCCGGCATCCGCCGCCAGCTACCACTGCAAGACCAGCAGCCACTCCGTCGACGACCCGTCGTACACCGGCCCCGACTCCGACAACTGGGACTTCGAGGTGACGCTCTGCGCCATGCGCTCCGGCAGCACCATCTACACCACCGCCACCGTGTACTGGGACGGCCCGTACACGGCCAAGAACCGCAACACCTACACCTTCAACAAGGCCAAGTTCCAGCTCCAGACCAAGCGCAGCGTCAGCGGTACGGACCCGGTCGTGAAGTCCGCCGCCTACAGCGGGCTTGAGTACGCGCTCGAACACAGCAGCAGCTACGGCAACGGCTACTACTCGACCGGAACCCTCAAGTACCCGGCTGGATCCGGCCGTTACCTCGCCGACGGCTACATCCAGCTGGACTGGAGCGGTGACGGCAAGGACTACCGCAGCCCGGTTCTGTTCACTGCCTCACCGGTCGTCTGACCCCAGCACCGCGTCCAGACCGCCGTCACGTGAAAGCCGCCCTGCTATGAGCCACCGGCCCGCGCGCCGAGCCCGTCGCGCCTCGGCCTCTCCCTTGTTCACCCCGCACGGCACCGACCGCGCCTCCCGCAGGGCCGCCCGACGGCAGCTCGCCGAGGCCGCCGCGAAAGCCCGCGTCAATGCCGCCGCCCATACCAGCGGCGCCAGCGTGGAGGAGCGGCAGATGCCGCCGCCTCTCTTCCCGCCCGCCGGGCGGCCCGGCCCCGCGTCCTCCCGCAACAACAAGCTCAAGCTGCCCGCCCACCGCATGACCACCGCCACCGCAAGCGGGGCCTATCCATTTCTCGCCGAAGGCGGCCTCGGCGCCGAGGGCATCTACATCGGCCGCGACGTCCACGCTGAAGCGTCCTTCGTCTTCGACCCGTTCGCGCTGTACGGCAGGGTCGAGGGCTTCACCAACCCCAACGTGCTGTTGGCCGGCGTGATCGGGCAGGGCAAGAGCGCGTTGGCCAAGAGCTTCGCACTGCGATCGATCGCCTTCGGATACCGGGTCTACGTCCCCTGCGACCCCAAGGGTGAATGGACTCCTGTGGCACAGGCGCTGGGCGGCACCTCGATCGCACTCGGTCCCGGACTGCCAGGCAAGCTGAATCCCCTGGACGCGGCGCCGCGACCACCGTCGGTCTCCGAGACGGACTGGGCGGGTGAGATCCGCAAGCGCCGTCTGCTGCTGCTCGGCTCGCTGGCCCGCACCGTGCTCGGGCGGGACCTGCTGCCGATGGAGCACACCGGCCTCGACGTCGCCCTGGACGCCGTCGTCACCCGCGCCGCCGAGAGCGGACGCACCCCGCTGCTCGGCGACATCGCCGCCACCCTCAACAACCCCGCCGAACTCGACACGGCCGGCGGCATCATGTCCGGCCGCCTCGGCGACGCCTCCCGCGACCTGGCCCACGCCATGCGCCGCCTCGTCCACGGCGACCTCGTCGGCATGTTCGACGCCCCGAGCACCGTCACGTTCGACCCCAGCTCGCCGATGCTGACCATCGACCTGTCCCGCCTAGGCGGATCCGGCGACGACACTGCCCTCGTCCTCGCCATGACCTGCGCCTCGGCATGGATGGAGTCCGCGCTGTCCGACCCGAACGGCGGCCGGCGCTGGATCGTCTACGACGAAGCATGGCGCCTCATGCGCCACCCCGGCCTCCTACAGCGCATGCAGTCCCAGTGGAAGCTGAGCCGCGGCCTGGGCATCGCCAACCTGATGGTGATCCACCGACTGTCCGACCTGCTCACCGCTGGCGACGCCGGATCCCGCGGACGCGCCCTGGCCGAAGGACTCCTCGCCGACTGCTCCACCCGCATCATCTACCGACAGGAGACCGACCAACTCCACGCCGCAGCAGCGCTGCTGGGCCTGACCTCGGTGGAAACCGACGCGATCGCCCACCTCAACCGGGGCCGAGGCTTGTGGAAAGTGGCCGGGCGCAGCTTCATCGTGCAGCACCTCCTGCACCCCCACGAACTGGCGCTCTTCGACACCGACGCCCGCATGCACTGAAAAAACGCCGAGTTCACGAAAACTGAAGCGCCTTTGCTGCCTCTCCGGCTGCGTGAGGTGCAGTGATGAGTCTAGGTGAGGTCCTGAGTTCCTGTCGGCTACGGTGCGGAGTCGCCCTCGGGGTCACCCTGTCGAGCCAGGCCGTACCGCACTTCGCCGAGACCGCGCAGACCGCGCTCTCACTGCCCCGGCCGCGCGGAGAGAACGACAGCTACGTCCGGGACAACCGCATGGTCGTCGAACACGCGACGGCGCGTGCCTGTCTGCGGCGCGCGTCGCAGGCGCTCGGTGACGCAGTCCAGGAACTCACCGACCACCTCGACTTCCACCGCTTCTTCCTCACGCCTTCCCACCGCCAGAGCCCGGCGCCGCCGCCCGAACCGGGCGGCCGCCACCGCTGCCCCGGGCCGACCCCACCCCTTCAAGGAGACCTCTGAACCGCCCCGCCCACTTCAGCGACGCCGACTGGGCCGACTACCAGCAGTGCCAGGCCGAGCACGAGGACCTCATGACACAGATCGCCGAACGCGAAGCCCAGATGGAGCACGGCCTGATCACCGCCTACGGCGAGTACGAACTCGATTTCAGTCCGGTGCCGAAGCCGGAAGCCGACCCCGCTCGCCAGATACCTCCGCCCCACCGCACGCCGGCCTCCCCCAGGAGGAACCGTGGCCGCTGACCAGGAGAGCACTCCAGACGCCCACCGCGCGGCTCCGCTCGCACCGCTTCCCGACCATCACAACGTGGACACCCCGTGGTGGCAGGAGCTGTGGCACCGCCACGCGCACATCACCACGCCGCTGCGAGAGCGCGGGCTGGAGTGCGACATCGATTTCGGGCTCAGCGCCTACATCGTGCGCGTATCGCTCCCCGACGACAGTTACCTGATCATCGGTCCGCCGCAGGAGCCCCCCTCCGACCGCCCGCCCGGAAGCCCGGAGGGCTGGATCGCGACCCGCGAGCACCCCGACGACCCCTCGTTGTTCGAGGTCCTCTACGACTCGGTGCCCTCCGACGAACCCGGTGCACCTGACCGGCCCGAAACCCGGCATGGCGGCAGCGCCCAGCCCCTGGTCGAGGCGATCGAACACCGCCTCGACCAGCTCGGGCTGCTGCCAACTCCCTCCTCGCCCACCGCCCGCACAACCGTGTCCGCGACTGAGCCGACGCTCCGCACCCCCAAACCCCGGGACGTCTCCGGCAACGCGGACCGCACCTTCGTCTACGGCGACGTGCTCCTCGTGCTCACCGACCGGCTCAACGCAACCGAGTCGCCTACGGATGCCGCCGCCATGCTGCACCAGATCCTGGACCCCACCAGCGGCCTGCTGGAACGGCTCGGCGAGTTCTTCGAAGCAGCCGCGGAAAAGGCCAAGGAATTCGAGCAGGACGACGGATTCGATCTCCACTACGACCTTCAGGACGCCGCGGCCACCCTGCGCAGTCTCGGCGAGGACCTGCACACTGCTGTCGACCGCATGCGTGCCCTGGCCCCCGCGCGTCGGACCACCCGGACCGGTCTCCCGCCGGGCCCGAGCCCGGGGCCACCGACGGCGACCACCCCCATGCCCGGTCGCACACGGTGAACCAGGCACACCCGACGCTCACCGCGCCCTCGCCCGGCTCAAAGACCAGGAACGTGCCGCCTTCCCGAAATGGCGAGGTCCACCAGCCGCAGGCTCCACTTCGCGGACTTCCGCCCGGCCGGCAGGTGGCCCGGACGGCGGTCGGCGTCGCCTCCAGGGAGATACACGGTGCGCTACCTCGGCACTCCCTCGGGGCCTGAGATACGGGCTGCGATGAGCGCCGGACGCATCGGCTGCATGACCACCCCCGCGCAAGGCAGCCGGATCCCCGAGGGTGCGCTGTATGCCTGTGACAACTCCAAGTTCGGCAGCGACGGACGTGGCCGCTACTGGCCCGGGGCCCAGGCGTGGTTCGCCTGGCTGCACCGGACCGTTGAACGGTACGGGCCTGATCGCTGCCTGTGGGCGCTCGCCCCGGACCAGCCGTTCAACGCCGCCGGCACCCTCACCGAGTCCCTGCCGTGGCTGGCCCGCATCCGCGACCTGGGCGTGCCCGCGGCCTACGCGGCCCAGGACGGCTGCGATGCCCCCGGGCTGCTGCCGTGGGACGACTTCGACGTCCTGTTCCTGGCCGGATCGACCGAGTGGAAACTCGGCCCCGTAGCGGAACAGCTCGCCCGCGAGGCGAAGGCCCGCAGCAAAGGCGTGCACATGGGCCGCGTCAACTCCCGGATCCGGCTGGGGATAGCCGAGTGGTTCGGCTGCGACAGCGCCGACGGCACCTACCTCGCTTTCGGGCCCGACAAGAACCTGCCCAAGCTCCTGAGCTGGCTCGACGAACTCGATGGCTGCCCCTCCCTCATCGGCGGTACACACCCCCTCCCCGCCCCACGCGCACCGTCATCGGCTCCGCCTGCGCGAGCAGACCTCGGTCGACGCAGCATGCCTGATCACGAGGCTGCCACGAGGTTGAAGAAGCACCCGCTCACGGCGAGAACCGATCCAGCCCCCGCCCTCCCGACAACACGAGGTCCACGTGCCAGAACCCGCTGAACAGCCGACACCGTACCGGCCGCAGGAGCTGACCTTCTCATCAACGTCCGGTACCAACTCCACCCGCACGAGCGTCGCGTTGCCCGGCGCCGACGGGCCTGCAGGCGAGCGCATGCCCCCCATCAGCCTCGGCGATCACGAACAGGTCGGTGTCATCGCCGTCACCAGCACCGACGCTCCCCCGGCAGCCCACACGCTCCTGGCCGAGCACGGCTTCTGGCGCCCACGCGGTGTCTTCGGCTCCATCCTGATCCACGACAGGTACGACCACGACGTTCCGGCCCGCCTCACGCGGTTCCTCGCCGACGCCGACCGGCAAGGCATCGGCGTGGAATACCACCTGCCCCGCATCCTCGCGGACGCCGGTTCTCCCGCTGCGGGCAAGCGCGTCGAAGAACTGTGGCGCGACAACCAGCAACGGGAGTACCGCCGTTGCCAGCGTGAGGCCGTCCGCATCGCCACCTTTGGCAGCGATCTGGAGTCCCTCGCCCATGGCCTGTGTCACCGTCTGCCCGGCGAATGGGCTTCCCACGTAACCGGCTTCGCCGATCCGGACAGCCAGCTCGACTTCTTCGACGACCTGTGGGACAACGCGTCTCTGGCCAGCGCCTGGATGCAATTCCGCGTTCCCCGCGCCGCGATCCTGACCCGCCCCGATCGCCTTGAGCTCGTCGTGATCGACCGCCCGCTGCACCGCGGGCAGGTCCTCGTCGGCGCGCTATCCCTGCACGGCATCACCCACGACTACTTCGGCGACGACAACGCCCCGCACGCGATCGCAGTCCCCTCCGAGGCCGTCCGCGCCGCACACACGGTCTCCCGGCGGCTCCTGCCCGCTACCACCAGGCCGCCCAACGCCTCAGGAACCCATGCCCGCATCCCTCACCGACCTGTCCGCCTTCACCACCGCCCTCGCCCAGCACCTGCCTGGGCAGTGGTTCCGAAAGCACGAAGGCTTCCCTCCTCCCAAGAACCACCGGTTGAGCGAACCCAGCCCGAGCCCCTGCACCGGTTGCCCGCACCGGAGGTCGCCCACACCCTCACGCTGAGCTGGTACCCCGACGGGGTCGTGGGCGCACCGTATCGGTCGGTGCCCGAAGACGCCCGCATGGTGTTCGGCTGCCGTTTCCAGTACAGCCCGCACGAGTCGGCGTTCGTCCTGCCCACCTCCTACAGCACCAGCGACCGCGCCGTGCTCATCCAGACCGCCGTGCGGCTGCTCACCAGTTAGGGCATCAGCGTCAGCTTCCGTCACGCCGCCACGCCGTGCTCCGCCCAGCCGACCTTTCCACCGACGACCACGCCCGATCTGCCGCCGACGCCGCCGAACCCGCCGGCCACAGTCCGGCGGTAGCCCGGCCGATCCCCCTCTCGGAGATGCCACTGTCCGACCTCGACCAGCGATTGCTGCTGCACTCCGTGGCCGACCGGCTCAACACCGTCGCCGACCATCTCCCGCTCCCTGACCAGTTCACGCCGCCCCCCGATCCGGGGCTGAGCGAGATCCTCGACGACGAGGTCCGCCACCTCGCCCGCCTGCTCGGCTACCTGGCCGGCGAGCACGCCTTCCGACACCGGGCCGCCACCCGCTACCCGAACCGGGTCACGACCATCAGCCGCCGCACCGCCCTCACGATCGCCAGCGCCGCCGAACCCACCGCAGCTGCGCTCGCGGCGCTCGGCTCCGCCGTCCACCACCTCGGCCGCTTGGCCGACCTCGCCCACCAGGCGCCGAGCCCCGCTAGGGCCCGGGCGACCGCCGCCGCGCATGACGCACTCGCGGACCGCATGGTCGGTGCCCGTACGCACCTGGCCCGTGCGTCGAAACAGCTGCGCACCGCAGCCGACACCTGGACGGCGCCGATCCTCACCACTCCGCCGCCTGCACCTTCCACCTCAACGACGCACCGCCCGAGGAACCGCCCTTGCACATAACCGAGTTCACCAACACACTCGCCGAACGGCTCCCCGGCTGGCGCCCCTCTAGCCCTGCGGTAGCCATCGCCGACGACCCGGCAGCCAACCGGATCTGGGACAGCGGCCCCCTGCCGTACACCTCCTTCGAGACCACCGATGCCTACCGTGGCGTGCTCACCCACCACTGGGGGCTGCAGCTGTACGTCATGCCCCGCCCTCACCGGCCGGGCGAGTATCTGGTGCTGCCGATGCTGCCCGCCAACACCGGCCACCAGCACGTCCAGGGCCTGAGGGCCCCGCGCGGCATCGCCGTACCCGCCGACCCCGTCCGGGCCACGGCCCTGCTGAAGCGCCGGCTGCTGCACGACTACCTCTTCACCTCCCCCACCGCGATCCGGCGCAGCAGCCCCGGCCACTTCCAGGTCCACGTCGCCTTCGACGCCGACCGGCGTCCGCGCATCCGCTCCGGCTACATCGGCGCCAACAGCGCTCTGCTCCGCGGTGGTTTCCTGCTCGACCCGGCCACCGGCGAATGCCACCTCCCTGACACCCTCACACCCACGCAGACCCGGCATCAGCTGGTCAGGGCCGTGCAGCACCTGCGCCATCGCGACTTCCACATCGTCATGGACTACGCCGAAGGACCGCGCTCCCACCCGCCCCTTCCCCGGGTCAACCCGCGCAAGGGGATGGGCCGGTGAGCCAGAGCCACCACGATGCCTTCGTCCGCGCCCGCCTGGCCATCTGGCAGCGCCGTATCACGGAGACCACCGTCGGCCTGGCCCCGCTGCAGAGCGGCAGCGCACCGACGGCCCTCGCCCCGGTACTCGATCAGCTGGTCACCGTGTACAACCTGTCCACCGGCCTCGTCGCGGACCTGCGGCAGTCCGCAGACAGTCCCCTCGCACAAACCAATGTGGGACGCGAGTATCTGACTCAACTGTCTGCGGCCCTCGCTCACACCAACCGGGCGGCCACCCATCTGAGCACGACCGTGGCCGGCCTCGCCGACCTCCACCGCCATACTCCCCGGCCCGGCACCGCCACACCAGCCGAGAGCCGACTGAACATCGCCCTCGGCCACACCGCCGCGCACCGGAGCCTCCAACGCGCGCTCGCGGCCGTCACCACCCCGCTCACCGACGCTCAGCCCACCCCGGCGTACACCCCGTTGCCAGGGGTCAGCGAGCAGCACCGCCGGGCCACCGGCAACGGCGGCACCCACCCCGTGCGCCGCCACCCCTAACCCCGCAGGGGTCAACCACCACCCGCCTGCACGTCCTTGGAGAACCCTCTGGCCACGCGCTCCTTCATCGCCCGCCCCACCACCGGAACGGGGTACAGCGGCATTTACGTCCAGCTCGACGGCGTACCCAGCCACCACCTCCCGCTGCTCCTGGCGGCCTACCAGTACAAGTTCGGACGCGACGTGGAAGCCATGTCGCGTCACCTCATCGACGACGTCGCCGTCGGCTGGGACGAGCTCGGCACCGACCTCCTCGACGGCGCCCCGCCCTCGCTCGTGGCCGCGCTGACCGGCGGCGAGCAGTGGCCCAGCCGTCACCTCGACCACCTGATCACCCCGGACGGCTCCCCGCCGGTGCGCATGTCGGTCACCGACGAGATCGCCGACGAGCAGGACATGCAGTGGGGGTACATCCTGCACAAGGAGGGCATCGAGGTGATCAGCCTCCTCCACGAGGACATCGGCCCGGTCGTGGACTGGGCCGTCGACCCGCGTACCGCCTTCAACGACCACCCGGCGGCCTGGTCCTCCCTCGACCCCGCACCGGTTATCCGGGCATCGCGCAGCACGCCGTCCCCGGGCGCTCCCGCTGCGTCCCCGGTGAAGGCCCACGCCCCGCGTCCCGCCACGCGCCGCTAGTTCACTGCCGTCTTCCCGGAGCCTCCCCCTGCCCTCGCACACCCCGCCCCTGATCACCGTCGTCATCGCCAGCCGCCTGCGCGAAGACCGGCTCGACTACCTGACCGCCATGCACGCCAGCCTCACCCGGCAGTCCGTGCCGTGGGAGGCCGTGATCGCGCTCGACGGCGCCTCGCCGGACCGCCTGCCCGACCCGCTCGCGCAGGACTCTCGCGTCCGCACGCTCGCTCTGCCCCGCCCGGTCGGCGCCGCCTGCGCCCGGAACCTGGCCCTCGCCCATGTCCGCACCCGGTACACCAACTGGGCAGACGACGATGACGAGTTCACCGACTACGCCATGTCCGTACGGCTGAACATCCTGGAATCGACGGGGGTCGGCTGGTGTGCGGGATGGAGCGAGGACCTGCACCCGGACGGAACGACAACACTGTGGTGCTGCCCGCCGCCGCCCGGGCGGCACGAGGCCGACGATGTGTGGACGTACTGGAAATCCCCGTCCGACGCCATCTCCATCGGGCCGACCACCCTTCTTGCCCGCACCGACATCGTGCGCGCGGCACCGATGGGCGGCCCGGTCCAGGGCGAGGACTACATCGCTTATCCCGGCACTTTCCGTGTCCCTCGCAGGTCATGTCGCTTAACTACCTTTTGAGGAAACGGACGTTGTCGCATACACGCACTGGGCCATGAAGCTCATTCTGGTTGGCCTCGACCAGCCTCGCCTAACGTACACAACATCCCTCTGTGTCACCCATTCGTGGCGTCCTCACCAGCTGCGTCCCAGCTCGCGCCACGCTCGGCATCACCTCGACACGAGTTGCAGGCCAAGGCGGGGAAGCTACCTGGACCGGATGATCCGGACGTCGCTGACGCCCTCTTCGGCCCGCTTGTAGCTGGCGTAGTCTCCAGCGGCCTTCGCGCTGTAGCGGACTACGGACTCGCGGCGGAGACCATCCTGCATCCATGTGATCTTGAAATTCTCCATGCCGTGCTCGCTGACTTCGGCCCGGGGGGCCGGTTCGGCTTTAAAGGATCCTTGGCAGAAGGCGTCGTCGGCGGCCCACGCGCTGTACGCCACGCCCGCCCACCCGTTGAGGTCATCGGCGCGGTGGCTTGAGGCCAGGTCCTCCAGATAGATCCGCAGGCCAGATGCACGGTTCTTCTCTAGCTGCTTCGCGAAGTGCTGGCGCATCCCGCCGAGGGTGTGGTTGGCCTTGCTGCTGTAGCGCGTGGCCAGGTCCAGGAAGCCGAACTGATGGCGGACGCGGTCGGCGAGCATGGCATCCCAGTGGGGCGGTGCGGCCACGAAGTACCTGAGGACTCCCGGGCTCCCGGGGGTAACCTCGGCCTTCAGCCAGCGCTCCATGGAAACGTTCTCAAAGTTTGGGTGCAGCAGTACTTTTCTGGCGACTTCCGTGGTGATGTCGCTCTTCTTGGAGTTGCAGTAGTCACAGGTCCCTACGAGGTTGTCGGGGGCGACACACAGGGCAGGGAATGCCTTCTTGGGCAGGACGTGATCGAGCTCGGATACTTCGGTGTGTCGGCACATCGGGCACAGGTCTTCGTCGCGGCCGTCCATAACCTCGTCGTAGATTTCGCGGCCGGCGCCACTGACCATGCCGCTGTCGTAGACGATGTCGGACACCGTAGTGCCGGGTATGCCTGCGACTTGGAAGTCCTGTGACTTGAGGGTGTGCAGGGTACGTGACAGGGCGGCGGCCCTATAGATGTCGGCGGCTTTCTCCGCGATTTTCGCGGCCGCGCGGAGCTTGGTCCCCAGGCCGTCATTCTTCTGCGTGTCGCGGGACCCGCCAGTGCAGATCTCCCAGCTGACTCTGGCGCTGAGTGTCACCGGATCCGAGGGCCACATCAGCGCTCCTCCGCCCTCTTGTCCGCGAACAGGATGTGCACCAAGCCCTTGGCCTCGTCGCCCAGCTGATTCCCAAAGTGACCGAGAACGCCCTCATAGGTGTCGAACCGGGCGACCGCCTTCTCGATCTCGGCGTAGAATCCGGACTTCATCACTTCGAGACCGAAGATCTCGTGGGTGAGTACTCCGACGTTCTCCCCATAGGTTTCGATCCTGGGACGCCGCGCGCGCCCGCGAGAGCGACTGATCTTGTAGACGCAGGACCTCGGGACTTCCTGGAGCACGACAGGCGAGTGCGTCGCAATGATGGCGACACCGTTGCGCTCCGCCAGAAGCTCGGACAGCGCGCGGACGAAAGAAGACAGCAGCGGGGGATGGAGATGCGCCTCGGGCTCATCGAACAGCACGAGCGTCTGCTCCCCAACGAGGTCCACAAGCCGAGTGAGGGTGAGCAGCACGATGGCGTGTCCGGAACTAAGACTCATGAAGATGTCGCGCCACGAGCGTCCTGCGCCGTTCGCAGGCTCGTCTCCATGTGTGATGCCTTCGATCAGCCTAGGGCTGATGCGATCACCGATGAAGTCGCCGCCGATGAGGACGGCGGCGTCAAACTGGGGATCGCTGGCAAGGGTGAGCAGGGATTTAATCCACCGGTCCTGGTGTCCGGAGGTCGCGATTGACCTGATGCTATCGAGGAATTCCTCGGCCAGTTCCTCCCGTCCCTTCAAACGGGTGGGGTGGCTGTCGCTGGTTTCACCGTCAGGTACATGCGTGGTGAGGCCGACGTGCGTGTAGCTGGTCCTGGTATGGGACGGGGTGATGCTGGCAAAGGGGTCGAACGCGCTGAAGGTGACGAGCAGAACGTTCGCGAAGCCGGTTTCCTCGATGTAAGTGATTTTGCCGGCGGTTTCGGGAAGGTCGAAGGGGCGCACTGCGGCTGTGGCCAAGGAGCGCAGGAGTGTGGTCTTCCCGACCCCGTTGCGCCCGATGAGCACGTGGATGTTGCTGTAGGGAACGGAGTTGGGCCGGACTTCGAACTCCAGCGGGGGGCGTGCCGAGATCTCGGTGTCCGCTTGGGGAGAGTGGTAGTTGAACTTATAGCGGGCGAGCCTGGGCCCTCCGGCGGTGATGCGACGGTACTGGCGGAGAACTGTTTTTGTGGAGAGGTTTCGCATAAAGGAGTTGCCGACGACCGGACTCGACGTTGCCAGCGCGTTCAGTTTCTCTTCTGCGAGTTCGGGGCTCTCCAGCGCGGTGATGTCGCCCAAGCCTCGGAGGATCTCTCGCCCCTGCTGTTTGAGCTCGGCGATCCTTTCGTAGTACTGGACGTCCTGGCCGAGCGAAATCCATTCGCCAAGGCCGGCCGGCAGCCCGTCGGCGAAGTCGCCAAGTGGCAGAGGGCTCGGTCCGGGTTCCTGCTCGACCAGAGCGATCTTGACACGGCCAATCTCGATCGGCTTGGTGTCATCGGTACGGCGGAACCACAGGTCGTAGCTGGTTCTGAAGCCAAAGTCGTCCCAGTTGTCAGGGAGGAGGATGGCGGCGCGGGGGCCGGCGTCGGAGGGGAAACGTCGGTCGGATTGAACGATGAACCGCACAGGGTCCTCCAGGCTCGCGGCAGCACTCGGACCCGGAACCCTATCCACCCGGCAGCCGCACAGGGACGCCTCAGGGCCTAACGCCACGACACCCCGTTGATCACATGCTGATGATCACACCACGGCCGCCTATGACCATCAACACCTGGCAGCAGGGGCGTTACGCGTTCCCACGCCACATCAGTCAGGTCACCACGCCCCACCTCAAGATCATTATCAGAGGTCTTCGTCCGTACTGAGGAAGACCGACTTGAACAGGTCGGCCGCGTCGACGAGGGGCTCGGTGGGCACCCGGAACTCACCGCTGGTCACCGCGTCGTTGCCGTCCTCGGTAAGTTCCCACGAGACCTCCACCGAACTGGCATGACGATCCTTCGCGATGATGACGTAGTCGTCTTGGTCGCTCGTCCAAGGCACGTTCGGACGGAACGACTCCGGAGTGAGCACAACTACGGCGTCCTCGCCATGGGTGCTCCAGGTCACGGGATAGCCCCGAGGGAGGGGTCGGATAGCCGAGTGGTCGAAGCTCGGCAGGAACGGCTCGTGCGGCCCCAGCACTGGTTCGACGGCTTTCTCAAAGTCGGCGTCGTCCGGGTCTAGGTAATCCAGCACCTCGCAGTTATGGAACGTCAGAATCAGTCGCGGCTTGGCCACGAAACGATCGCGACTGACCACCTGGACACCGGCACCCGGCATCCCGACGCCTAGGAGGTGCTCCCGACCCTTGGCGATGTGCTCGGCCTTCTTGCACTGCCATGCGGCGAGCGCCTGTTCCCGGTCCTCCGTCGACAGCGGCTTCGGGCTGCCGAAGACGCTCGACGGCAATATGAACGGCGTCGAGGCGATAATGTCTTCAGCCGGTGTCAGCTGCTTGGTGAACTGCTCTTCTTCGTAGCGGCGCAGGCTCTCCAGGATCTCGTCCACGCGGTCGACCCTGCAGATGGGGCCGAGCAGTTGCACCTCGAGGTCAATCGGTGGCTTCCCGCCCCGGCGGACGCGCTCGACGAGGGCGAGGACCTCTCCGGAGCGTGCGGGCCGCGTGTTGCTGGCGCCTCGCACGTAGATCGCGCCGTCCTCGATGTTGTCGCGGCGGTCCTCACCCTGATAGCTCTTGTGACACGGGAAGATCGTCTGGCCATCCTCCGGCGGCTGGGCGATGACGAACAGGACCTCGTGGTCGGAGTCGATGCCAATCCGACCGAACTCGAACGCCGGGAACAGGGGCCCGAGGTAGGGGCGGAGCCGGTCCTCGAGCTCGTGGGCCTCGGTTCCGCGCGGTACTCCGGGAGCGCTGTTCTTCTGTACGCCGATGACCAGGACCGCGTAGCCGTGGAAGTGTCGGGCCGCCTCCCCCGGACGCCGGTTCGCTGCGCCCAGGAGGAACTTTGCGATCTTGGCCGCGGTCGCCTTGCTGTTCATGTCGAGTGAGCTCTTGACCTCGAGGTAGGTCGCCTCGGCCTCGTCGCCGACAGCGACTACGTGCTCAAGAACGCCCCGTAGGGCGCGCTCACCGAGCGGGATGACGCTGGTGTCGAGAGCGGAGGTCCCGGCGTCCGAGTCGTCTGAAGGCAAGAGATCCGGCATGGAACGATTCTCCCATTCATGACCGCCAGGCGGGATTGAACCATCCGCCTACGAGAAGCCTGGGCCTCGATCACGGCGCAACATAGCCGACGATCGCCGGTTACCCCAACCGGCGATCGTCACGACACTTGAAGCTCCCCTCCAGCCGCAAGTCTCAGCGGCCCCAGCACGCGCACGGCCAGCGAAGCCGACCCTCGAAGGAGCAGCCCAATCCCTCCCCACCCACGGCCACGAGCCTGCCCGCAAAGGGCAATGCCCGTTATCCACCGCCGCCACCCAAGCATCGATCGCAGAGGCGAGTGCTCATGATCGGGCGACCAGCCCCACGGCCAAGAATGCTCACCACAGTCAACGCCCCAGGTGGCTGGACGGCGGATGCTCACGGAAAAGCGGAACCTACAAGACGAGCGCTGCGGCCGGGGTGATCTGATGTCTTCCTCCGTCACTCCGGCCACATTCGACCATCTAGCCAGGCGCCTGGAGGAACTGGCCGCCTCATTCCCCACCAGCCCCGACGCCGTCGACCTGGTCACGCTCACCGACGACATCGGCGTGCTGGCCCACCATCTGCAGCACACCATCGAACACGCGCAGGAACGGTTCACCACACCGCAGACGGTCTACCCGCCCGAACGCGTCACCCTGGTCCAGCTCGCCCGGGCCGTCGCCGGAGCCCTGACCTACGCCACGACCGGCTTCCAGCGCGAGGCCGTGGAGGATCTCACCCACTCGCCTCTGCGCAACGACCCCGACGTCCTGCGGATCATGACGGCCGAGAAGTACGTCGCGGCCCGCGCACGCCTGCACCACACCGCCGCTGCCCTGCGCCCGACCTCCACCCCGGCACCGCCTGGGCCGTCCACACCGCGCACGACCAGCCCACGGACCCAGCCAGCTCCCGCCGCCCAGTCACGGCAGCCGAACCGCCGCTGAACGACACCCGCAGACCACGGGACGCTGCCGAACCCTCTTGCCGAGATCCAGCTCGCCTACAGCCGCGCCGCCGCCCTGGCCGCCATCGCCCACGGCGAGCAGCACCAGTGGGCCAACACCGCCTTGGACTAGGCCGGCCTTCACCAAACGGGACGACGGAAGCGACAGCATGCCCAGCCCCGACGTTCGCCCAGCCCTCCCCCGGCGGACCGCCCCCTTGAGACCAGCCCGGCGTACCACGACCCGTCCGCCGTCCCCTCGCCGCTGACCAGCAGAAAGAAGGAATCCTTCTCTGTCCGACCACTTCCGCTTCCGTGCCCATCCCGAACACGGTTTCGTCGCCACCGCCGCACCGAGCTTCACCCCTCACCTGGCCGAGTGGTTCCTCGTCCGCGAGCAGTTCGAGCCCGTCCCCTTTTCGCCGGGCCTGTACCGGCTCACCGAGCCGGAACGCGATGGGCTGCGCCGTACCCGCCAAGCCGTCCACGACCTGCGCAGCCTCGGCTACAGCGTGCAGGCCGACATTCACCCCGACCCGTCCCTCTCCGCCGACCCACCACGCCCGGACCGGCCGAACGGGCTCCAGGAGCGCCGCAGCCGTCTCGCCCAAGCAGCAGCCAGCCGAACGACGCAGCGCGCCACACCGCCCACCACTTCCCCGCCCTCGGCCCGACCGATCCCACCGAAGCCCACCTACGCACCGACCGTCCACCTGACGGCCTCGGGCAGCGGACGGTCCCGATGACGCCCGCGAGCAATCCGACCCCAGAGGGCTCCGTCCCGGTGACACCGGAACTCACGGACAGTGCACGCAACTTCCGGCTGCGGATGGCGGTCATCGACCGCGAAAGCGAGGCCGCGCTCGACATGACATGCGACCGCTACGGTCGCACCGTCCACGCAGACGCTGCGGCAGCCGCGCGAGTCCGACGCAACAGGGCTGCGGTGGAGGCGTACACCACCCAACTCGCCCCGCACGCCGATGCTCTGCTCGATGCCGCCCGGCGTGCGCTCGACGAACTGCCACCGGCCCGGCACCTGGCCGGGTGGCGGGCCGTGCTGGACGCCCTGGCCGCCTCCGCCGCCGAGATCCGCCGGGCCCTCGACCAGCCGGATATCCCCGGCTCCCCGGCCGAACTCGCGCGGCATTCGGCCCTGTGGCCACACCTCACCGCCTGGGCCGAACACAGCTCCATCGCCAGCAACCTTGCCGACCAGCACAAGCACCACCGCCACAAGGCCCCGCTGACCGACGAGGAACAGCAGATGTGGACGGAGATGGCCCAGGCCGCTCAGCAGCGAGGCGAGCTAGAGCGGACCGAGTCGTGGTACGCCGCCGACGGGCAGCCGATCCCCCTCGCCCACCTCGTCGAGAACGACGACTCGACGCTGGTCGCGCTACGAGGTGACCCGGACGCACCGGGCTGGCAGGTGATCGGGCACTACGCCCACGAATGCGAGGCAGGGAAAGCACTGCCTGCCCCGGTCCCGCCCGGTGTGCTGCGCGCGGACGTCTCCCGGTTCAACCGCCCGGCGCCCGCCCCGGAGGTGTCGCTGCAGGAACTCATCCGCGACGTGGTCGAAGGCCAGGCCGCGGGGGACGCCTCCGAAGCTCTCCTCGGCGCCGTCCAGCGCGGCTACATCTCGGGGCCGATGGTCCGTCTCCGGGAACTCCTCGAAACGAGTGGCCAGTTCGCCGGCGCGCTGGAGAGCGTGCAAGGCCGCCAGATCGCCGCCCGCCTTGCGGCGCTGGGCCGGCAGATCGAGTTCCTCACCCGCGAAGTCGAAGAGGCTGCCGAGGACCTCGGCGCGACCGTCGCCGTCCTGCCTCCGCACCGCACCCCCGTGCTGCGCATCCGCCCGCGCCCCGCCGTGGACACCACACCCCCCCACTCCGCCGCCCCGCACCAGCACGCCAGCCCGCCAGCCCGCCACCGATAGGAGATCCGCCTTGCCCGAAGCACCAGCAGAGCCGTTCACGCCGATCCGGCACACCATCACCGGCGAGATCACCACCACCGGCTACAACGCCGCCGCCCGGCGGATCCTGCTCCAGGACGGCTTCGAAGAGACGCCAGGCTGCGCCTGCCGAGCGACGGAACCCGGTACGGAGCGGACGCACGGGCCTGCTCGGCAGCCGGCGAGCTGCTCGTCGCCAGCCATCTCCTGCACCTGGACCGAGCCCTCGGTCGGCCGGTGAGCGCCGACGCTACGCCCCCGGTCGGCCCGGTCGCCGATGTCAGCACAGTCCGTGATCCGCTCCGAGAACGGCCGGCCTCTCCAGCGCATCGCCAACCCCGCCCGCACCCGCACCTGTTGAAGGGGCCTCATTTTTGACCACACCCGGAACGCCTACCAGTCCAGCGCGCACCAAGGGTGGCGAACTGCGGGCCAAGGTGGCCCGGCTGCTGGCCGACCGTCCGGCGGACGCACTCACCATCGGGGACATGGCCAGGCAGCTGGGCCATTCCCACGGCGCCGTCCGCAACGCCGCCCTCACTCTGGTGCGACGCGGCGAGGCCGACCAAGGCGGAACCGGACAACCGGAGTTCCGCGCGAACGCGAAGACCGCCGCAGCCGCGCAGACCGCTGTGATCAGCCCACCGGGCACCCACGCTCCCCGCACCCAGACGACCACCGCCCGCACGACCATTACCGCAGCAGCCGCTCCGAAGCAGACCGGCCCGATCCGCCGCGCGGGGGGTCAGCTCTACCACCCCCGTGAGCTGGCCGATCTGCCCGACGTCGAGGCGTTGAATCGCTTGCGCGACGCCGACGTGCCGGTGCTGCTCTACGGCCCTCCGGGCACCGGCAAGACATCGCTGGTGGAGGCGGCGTTCCCGGACCTGCTCACCGTCGCCGGCGACGGCGACACCACGGTCGGCGACTTGATCGGCGAGTACACGCAGGCCGACGGCGGGGGTTACGTTTTCCAGTACGGTCCGCTGGTCACCGCGATGACCGAGGGCCGTGCCCTGCTGATCGACGATGCCACCCTGATCTCGCCGAAAGTCCTGGCGGCGCTGTATCCCGCGATGGACGGGCGCAGGCAGATCCAGGTCAAGGCCCACAAGGGCGAGACCATCAAGGCCGAGCCGGGCTTCTACGTGGTGGCGGGCCACAATCCGGGCGTACACGGCGCGGTGCTGACGGAGGCGCTCGCGTCCCGGTTCAGCGTGCAGATCCAGATCGGCACGGACTATGACCTCGCCCTGGCCTTGAGGATCGATGCCCGGGTGGTCCGGGTCGCCCGGAACCTCGCCCGTCAGGTCGAACTCGGCGAGCTGGGCTGGGCCCCGCAACTGCGGGAACTGCTCAGCTACCAGAAGACCGAGGCCGTCCTCGGCACCAAGGCCGCGCTCGCGAACCTGGTCGGCATCGCTCCTGTGGAGGATCGCGACGCCGTCGCCGACGCCGTCATGAAGGCTGTCGGCGTCAAGAAGATCGCGCCCCTCACCCTCGGCAAGCAGCTCCCCGCCTCGGCCGCCCGGCAGCCCCCGGTCAGCACCGGCTCCGCACACCGGGGCCGCTCGCGATGAGCGCCCACCACCACGTCCAGTCCCCCGCCACCACCCGGGACGACGACGCCGCCCTCGCGCGCTGGGACGACGACGGCGCCCCGCCCGCAAAGCCCCGTTCCTCCCCGGCCGCGTGGCTGCGGGTGGGAGCCGAACTCGGCGACCGGCTGGTCGACCTCTCCGGCCGCCAGGACCTCCTCGTCACCTGCCGCCCCGGCACGCGCAGCGGCGCACCGGCCGCGTTCTTCCCCACTCTGGGCGAGGTCGAGTTCGACGCCGGCCTGTTCGCCCCGCTCAAGCCCCACGAGATCCATCCGCGGATCGTGGGCGACGAGGAGCGGTATCCCGCCGCCTGGGGAGTGTTCGTCCACGAGGCCGCGCACGCGGCCCACTCCGTCTGGACGGCGCCTGCCGGAGCGAGCCCCCGTGTCGTCGAGGCCGCGCTCCTGCTGGAGGAGAGCCGCGTCGAAGGCGCACACCTGATCACGCGGCCCACGGACCGCACGTACCTGCGCACCAGTGCCCGAACCCTGGTCATGCCCGACATCGCCCACCCCACCCTCCAGGGCATCGAGCACGCCGCCGGTGTGGCGGCCCTGGTCCTGGGCCGCCGTGACGTCGGCATCCTGGACGCCGGCGAGACCCGGGCCGTCGCCGATCTGTGCGAAAAGGTGCTGGGCGCAAATCTTCTGGCCACCCTCACCCGCATCTGGACCGCAGCCCACCGGTGCGCCGACCACGACGCCACGACCATGCTCGCGCACGGTCAAGAATGGTGCGACGCTCTGGACACCGCGGCCCCCGCGCTGCCCGTGCCGGAGAACCTCACCGATCTGCTGTCCGGCGCCGTGGGGGTCGTCATGGACCACGCGGCAGCCACCGACGCCGCCGACCTCGCGGCACAGGCCGCAGCGGCCAACGCCATGGCCGCGCAGTCCAAGGCGCAGGCTCAGGACCGCGCCCAGCGGGCCGGCCGGCGACGCAAAGCCGCCGCCACCGCCAAGTCGGTCTTCAACGCCCGTGGCACCACCGTCACCCCCGACGGCACACCGGCGCCCTCCGGCAACCCGGTCACCGGCACCCGCAGGCCCAGCGCCGCCGAGCAGCGTGCCGCCGCGCGCCTGAGCCGCGCCCTGCGTGCCGCCGCCTACCGCGAGCGGACCGAGGAACAGGCCACCAGCCCCACCCCGCCCGGCCGCCTCAACATGCGCGCGGCCCTCGCCCGCGACGCTCAGCGCGCGGCCGGGTCGGTCCCCACCGCACAACCGTTCACCCACACCCGCCGCCGGAACACCCCCACCCCACCGCTGCGTGTGGGTATCGCCGTCGACGTCTCCGGCTCCATGCGTGCCGCCTGCGCGCCCGTCGCGTCCGCTGCCTGGATCGTGGCACGCGCAGCAGCCCTGACCGACCCCGACTCCCTCACCGCCACCATCGCCTACGACAGGCACCTGACCGCACTGATCCGGCCCACCCACCGAGCACCAGAGCGCGTGACGACGTTCGACGCCACCGGCGGCCACCACAACCTCGGCGACGCCATCGACGCACTCGACCACGGCCTCGAACTCAGCCGCCCCGGCGCCGGCCGCCTCCTCGTGATCGTCACCGACGCCCGCTACCGCAGCGACGAAACCGCTTCTGCCGTCACCCGCGTCAAGCAGCTCACGACCGCCGGCTGCGCCGTACTCCAGCTCACCCTCACCGCGAAGTCCCACCACTTGCCGGGGACCACCTTGCTGCACCTGCCACAGCCCTCCAGCGCTCCCGCCGCCATCGCCACAGCGGCCACAGACGCCATCCGCAGGACACGCTGAGACGACGCAGAAGGCGGAAGCGTCCCCGAGACCACCGCCAAGCACTCCAGACCACCTCCGTCCGCCGCATGAACCGTGCATCTGATGCACGACCCTCCGCGACGACGCAGGCCACCACCATCTGTCTGCTCGACCGCACAGACCCGCCCTTAGCCCCTGAACTGCCCGCCACCGCAAGGAGATCACCCCGAATATGGCTGTCCGCACGACCTGGAAAATTGTCCACAGCTGTGGACACGAAGTGGCACACAACCTGTCCGACCGACCTGCCGACCGGCGCGCCGGATTCGCCCGCTGGCTCGCCGAGCGTGACTGCACCGACTGCTGGAAGGCCGCCCGCGACGCCGACACCGAATCCAAGGAAGAGTGGCTCGCGGCCAAGCGCGCCGCCGAGCAGGAGGCTGCCGTCGCGTGGGCGAAGCAGTTCGACATGCCGCCGCTGGAAGGCTGGGCCAAGGCCCTGGAGTGGGGCGAGCGCTCCCGCCACCAGCTGATGACGGCCGCACACACCGAGCTGGTCGTGGAAGGGACCTGGGACGAGGCGGACTGGGCGGAGTTGGAGGAGAAGGCACGCTCCATCACCGCCGCCGGATGGTGGATCGACCAGCGCGACGCCGAAGGCACTGACCTGCTCGAACTCCTCAACGCTGCAAGCGAGAACGACCGCGGTACGGAGAACCCGTTCCGCTGACGGCAGGGGAACATAGCCGGGAAACGCCGGTTAGCCAAACCGGCGTTCCTCCGGACCATTGTTCCTCCCACCGCCGCCACCGATTGCGTGGAAGGAACTCATGTCCCAGCCCCCGCCCACTTCGGCGTTCGCGCCGACGCCCGACCCGCTCACCCCCGCCCGGGACATCACGCACCAGCACTTCCAAGCTGGCGACACCGTCGTCGTCCTGAAAGGGGTGGCCAGCGGGGAACTGTGGGGCGACGCGATGCGCGTCGTCGCCCCGTCCTGGCACACCCCGACCGACGAGGACGGCTGGCGGCTGCGTGATGCGACCGGCGGAGCCCAGACCTACGTCACCGGCCACCCCCGCTACCTCGTGCACCTCTCGCGCCGCTGCCCGGACTGCCTGATCTACCTGCGGGCCATGGAAGACGCGCTCCTGCCGCGGTGTGCGGGCCGTGACGAGCTGATCGACTGCGGCTGGTACACCACCACCGCCCTCAACCAACTCGTGCACATCGCCGACATCCGGAGCGGCCGATGATCCCCCACCTCAACGAGCGCACCCACACGCCGCACGACCCGCTCGCCGAGGCGCTGGGGCGGCCCATCTCGCCGAATGAGGGCCTGCCGGAGTACACGGTCGTCGCTCACTGGCCGGGACTGGATTACTTCGCCCCGGACGACGAGCAGAGGACCTGGACTTCCGTCCAGTGGGCCGAGCACCTCGAAGATCCGTACCTGGAGCATCCGTTCGCGGTCAGCCCGGACGACGACCGAAGGCCGATCCTCCGCATCGACGTCCGGCTTCATTCGGACGACCGGGAGCTGACCGGACCCGAGTGGGCTGAAATCGCCCACCGGCTCGCCCGCGTTGCCGGCATCGAGATTCCCGGCAAGGAGGACGGCTGCCGGTGGATTGCCGTTCAGGCCCGGTCCGGACGCATCGATGTGATCGCCAACCTGATCCACCTCGACGGGGCATGGCACGCTCCGCCCGCCGACATCCTGCGGCGCCTTGCGGACGAGGCACGCCGCATCGAGCAGGACTTCCACCTGATCCCCCTCCGCTCCGGCCCCACGGCGCGGCCCGCAATCCGCACGGCGCCCACAGCGTCGGCCCAGCTCGCGAGCGTCCTCACCCAGCTCGCCGACGAGCAGGTCGGTCCGCTGGCCACGGTCCGCGGACTCGTCGAGCACACCGCGCACCGGATCACCCGCCAGCCCGGCGCGGTCGGCACCGACACGGCGCACCGCCTGGAGCTGATCGCCCGCCGCCTCCATGCCATCCAGCAGGACCTGGACAGCGCCGCCGCGCGTCTGGTCCAGCCTCGGGCCGCCGCCGTACCGCCCGCCGCCCGGCACACCGCCCACCGATCGTCGTAGAAGAAACGTCTCCTCGCCCCGTACCGACCGATTCCTGGACATCCGCCGCGACCCGCACTCCGACGAACTCCTCGCACGCGGCCGGGACTCCGAGGCACACAGCATCCTCCAGCGCGCGGGTTTCATAGCCGTCGTCCGCCTCCACGAGACCTACCACCGCGCCCCCACCGGCCTCACCGAAGACGACGAGTCCCGTCTCGCCACCGACGCCGTCGCCCGCCTCCGGACAGCCGGATACCACGTCGACTGCGCCCCGGACTTCGACACTGACGCCCAGCCGACCAGTTACCTGCCGCTGGGCTTCTCCGTCGCCCACCTCGCCGAGCGCCTTCGTAACGCCACCACCACGGACGAGGCGGCCGACGCGCTGACCGAGCTGACCGCCGCCCACGACGGCATCCTCGCCGCACCGGAGGAAGTGCTCACCGCCACCGCCGACTTCCACGACGGTCGGCCAGGCTGCCGACCCCTACACCGCCCGGCGACTGCGCTACCTCGCCCACGAGCACCTCCACATCATCCGCACCGACCTCGCCCACGCCCGCACCGCCCTCGCCGACCGGCGCACCCCGCACCCCGGCCGCAGCACCTGCACCGGGGAGGTTCCCACCACCGAACGCGAACGCTCCGCCGTGTGCGCCTGCCCGCCCCCCGCCGCGCACGCTCCCGGCCCCTCCGCCACCGGTAGCCGACGGACTGCGCCGCTGACCCCCACCTCGCCCAAGGACACCATGCACAACCACGACACCTCCGAGCGCCTCGCCTCGTACGCCGACGTCCTCATCGGCGAACTCCCCGACACCTGGACCAGCACTCACCTCCCGCCGGAGGCCAAGGACGACCTCGCCGAACTGGCCGACCGCATCTGGGACCTGGACCTGGTCGCCGCGTCCCTCGCCGAGCGCCCGCTTCATCAGGCAGCCGTCCTGAGCCGCCCCGACGGCGCCCAGCTCGTCCTGCTGGACCGGCACGACGCACGCGACGGCTTCCTCATCGCCGCCATCGCCCCTCGCGCCCTGCCCGACGAGGCGTACCGCGCCGTCCCCGAGCCCAACGGCATCGCCCTGGCCGACGATCCGTTCCTGGGCGCCGAGCAGGTCGCCGGCGACCTGCTCGCCCGCTACGACAGCGCGCTCGCCCAGGTCCGGCACAACGCCCTGGGCGGCATCCAGCCCTCCCAGCCGGACCGGGTCGTCCTGACCTGGCAGCCCGACGGCAGCGTCGCCACCGCACCCGTCGACGACCGTGCCGGCGTGATCCTCGTCGCCCACGGCTTCGTCCAGGACCCGCAGAGCGGCATCTACCGCCTCAGCGGTGACGACACCAGGGCGCAGGCGCGCGCCCTGCGCGAGATCGGCCCGCAGCTGGACGCGCTCGGCGTCGGCACCGCCCTCCAGCACCCCGCAGGCCGGACCGCGCCCACCTCCGCCCCAGCCTCCATGCCAGCCTCTCCGGCCGGCAGTCGTGCGCCGTCCACCAGGGCTCGATGAAGCAGACGGAGCCCGAGTTCTGGGTGCTGGAGTACATCACCATCACCAAGGATCCCCGCAGCAGCCTGGTCGTCGCCATCGGCGGCACCGAGAAGGCGGCGGACATCCTCCAGCGAACCGGCGGCTTCCTCTCCGCTGCCGGACCGCGCGGTGATTACCACCGGCTTCCCCACGGCCTACCCGTCGAGCAGCAGCGGCTGAAGGCGGCCACCGCCTCGCACGCCCTGCTCGCCGCCGGTCACAGCGTCCACCTCGACCCCGCCCTGAACATGCTGGCCACACCGGACGGCGAACGTGACGGGGCCCTGCGCTACCTCGCCCATCTCGCGGAGCGGGCCTCTGCGGCCAAGACCAGCAGTGAGGCGGCCGAGGTGCTGACCGAGATCGCCGCCCCGGTCAACGGGCTGCTGCCCCTCACCAGGGAAGTGGTCGTCCGGGCCTGGATCGCCACCAGTGACCTCCTGGGGACTTCCCCCGGCGAGGAACCCGAACCCCTCGCACGGCTCGGGGACACCGCCAGCTCCCTGAGCCAGGCCGCGCACGTGATCCTCCGCGCCCGCAACCACGCCGCCCGGGTTTCGCAACCGGCGGCCCCCACACCGCCGCCGAGCACCGCCCAGCCCTCGGCCTCCCGCCACCGGTGACCCCGGAGAGACAGACATGGCCAACCTGGCCGACGAATACGGCACGGACGTCGAGATCTACATCAAGGCCCTGACGACCACCATCCACGCCGACACCCCCACCGGCGCCCCCGCCCAGCTCCACGACCTGCTGGAACAGCTCGGCCTCGAACGCCACGAATACCCCACAGGCGTGCCGCTCTACATCTGGCACACCGTGCCCGAACACCTCGATGCCGCCGAGCAGAAGCGCCTGGCGACCCGCGCCATCCCCGCCCTGCTCCTGGCCGGATACGAGGTCAACTGCACGCCCGGCGTCTTCGACGAAGCCGCCTACCGGCAAGCCGTGCACAAGGCCCGCACCCGTGCCGCCCGTCCCTCCACGCAGCATCCGCCACCGGGCAGCTCTCCCTCGCACCCCGCACCGGCCCGGCGCACCCCGTAAGACCGCCCGGGCGGCCCCGGCACTCCGGGGCCGCCCACCGCACCACTCAATCCCGGAGAAACCCGTAGCAGCCCGCACACCCCCGCCGATCAGCCACCGGCTCAAACCCCGACTCGCGACCGCGCTGTTCCGCCGCTACCTGCGCGCCTGCACACCGCTCGGCCCGGACCGCGTCTCCCTGCTGGCCAGCACCCGCCCGGAAACCGTCCTCGCCGAGACACTGCGCGTCGGCCACCGCCACCACCACTGACCGTCCCCCTGACCCGGAGGAGCATGTCCCACCCCGCCCCCCATCCGATGAAACTGGCCGACGAGATCACCCGCCGGCTCGGTCAGCTCTCCGATCACCTCTCTCAACTACCCCCCGCCCAGGCCGCGCAGGTCATCGCCCGCGTTCTCGACCCAGAGACCGGAGTCCTCGGCGGTGTCACCCAACTCGTCGCCACCGGCAGCGTGTTCGCCAAGGACCAGGCCGAGCGGGGATTCCTCCCCGCAGAGGTGTGGCTCGCTCTGGGCCGCGCCTCGAACGAGCTGTACGACATCGCCCTCGACCTGGACGAGCACAAGGACACCCTCAAGCACGCCGGCACCCAGCCCGCCACCCGTGCGGCGAAGCCCCCGGCACCCGCACCGCTCGTCATCCGGCGGCACCGGTGAAGAAGAAGCAATGGCAGGGCTGGGGGCCGGGCGAACAGGCCGAGCAGCACTACCTCGTCCAGCCCCGGGCCCTCGCCGGCGGCGGCGACGTCCGCCACGTCGCGGCGTTCCTGCGCGCCTCGGGATGGCGGGACAAGTCCAAGACGAACGGCCCCCTGCTCATGGGGAGCCCCGACCGCACCGTCCGTGTCGCCTACGACCCCTACGTCCTTCCCGGCGGGTGGACCATTCACGGCAGAGCGGACGGCCCCAAGGGCGAGTGGACGGCGCACCTGGGCCGGCAGACCCCGGTGGAGATCGTCGCCGGTCTGACCGACGCCCTCACCCGCCCCCGCTCCGCCCACGCGCCCAACGTCTGGGCACCGTTGGAGGAGCAGAACTGGCACACGCGTTTCGAGGGCGAGCACTACACCGCGACCAGCCCTGACGGCACCGCGTGGATGCAATACCACCACAGCCCCGACGGCACGGCGATGTGGTGGACCGGAGCGAAGGACAAGCAGGGCAACGGGTGGACGGCCAACTTCACGCCCAACACCCCGATGCACCTGATGCAAGCCTTCTCGACCGAACTCGCCAGCCCCGATCCCGTGATGCGCCCGCGCGGACGCGTACCGCACAGCGCGCAGATCCGCACCTGGTCAGTCTCCGTCAAGCCCTCCCAGCTCGGTGCGTGGCAGCAGGCCCGGATCACGGCCGCCCGCGCCGCCACCTGGGCCCAGGGCAGCGCCCGAAGCACCCGGCCACGCACTACCGCCCGTCCCTACACCCCGGCCGACGGCGCCCGGACCCGCCGCTGACCCGACGCCCCGTCCCAAGGAGCCCGATGCCCGCACTCACCCCGGACACCATCCACACACTGACCGAAACGCTGTCGGACCTCACCGACTACCTGCGCGAGAACCCCGACCCCGTGGAGGCCCTCGCCCTCGTCGAGCCTCTCCTCGACGAGTACACGGGCCTGCCCGTCCAACTCGCCGACACGCTGCGCGCCCTCGCCCGTGCCCTTCACAACCACACGGACGTCCCGCGCACCGCGCAGATCGACCTTCTGATCACCGAGTTGCGCACGGCCGCGTGGGAGCAGACCGACCAGCACACCCTCCACTACGTCCTGGACGACCTCCGCGACCTGTACGGCAGCGCCGGCACGAGCGAGCCGGGGTACTGCCGGTGCCGCTGAGCGAACGGCAGCTCGCCGCGTACGCTGACAAGCACGCCGGGCGCATCCCGTTCGACACCAGCCCCCGCCACCTCGCCGGCCCCGGAGACGCCCGCCACGTCACCCACGGTCTGGCCGCCGCCGGATGGAGCGCCGTCTCCGACCCCCTGAGTGCCGAGATCGTCCTGCACAGCCCCGACCTGCGCCACCGCCTCCAGTTCGACCCGCAGTCCGCCACCTCCGCATGGTGGCGGCTGCGGGCGGAGCCCACCGACACCGAGCCCGGCTGGTACGCCGAATTCGGCGAACTCGTGCCCGCCGAGGTCCTCGCCGGCTTCACGGACGCCCTCATCGCTCCGCCGCCGCAGGAGGCGGACCCGTGGCAGCCGGTGACCGTGGCGGGCTGGCACCGCGCCTCGAAGGGCACGGCGCATTCACCGGACTCCATGTGTCACGTCGAACTGCGCTCGTTGCGCGAATTCAGCGCCGGGCCGTCCTGGCACGTCGAGACCCGTGAGCCCGACCGCGGAAAGTTCCGCGGCCCGAGCATCTGGCACGCCTACCTCGACGAGCGCACCCCCGCCCGTCTGGTCGGATCGTTCCTCACCGCACTGACCGACCGTAGCCCGCTCCAGCGCGGCATGTATGACCGCACCGGCCACTACAGCGCCGTGCAGACGCCCAGTGCGCTGCGCCCGCAGCAGGTGGTCGACGCGCACACCACCCGTATCGACTCCCTCCGCGCACGGGCACGCTCCACCCGCCGTCAGTAGACGAAACCCGCGACGGCCCCGGCCCCGGCGAACGTCGGCGCAGCCCAGCCGACCGCTCGCCGCTGAACCGACAGGACTCCACCTCATCTCCAGCGACCACCACGCACACCGCGACTCCCTCCGGCACCTCGACGACTATCTGAACGACAGCAAGAAGATCCTCGACGCCTGGGACGCCTACACCGACGAGCACACCGACCTCGACGGCTGGCCCCACGACGACCACGCCTACGGCATGCGCGCGAGCCAGCGCGACGCCGACACCCTCACAGCGTTCGAGCCGCTCCGCTACGGCGCCCGTCACCTGCTGGCCACCGCCGAAACAAAGCTGGCCCAACTGCCGCAGAACACGGTGCAGAGCCGCTGGGTCTACCAGTTGGGCGTCCTGCGCGACGCCCTCGACCGGCTCGACGAACTGCACGAGCGGTGGCTGGCCACCCAAGACGCCCTCCCCACCACCGCCAGGCCCGGCACCGCCGACTTCGACGACCCCCTCGCCGAGCATCACGCCGAATCATGGAGCTACCTCGACGACTGGGCCACTCACGGCAAGACGCTCCGGGAGATCAACTCCGCTGCCCGCAAGGCCCGTTCGCCTCTGGCCCCCATACCGCTCCCCGCACCTCTCCGGCGGACTGCGGCACGGAAGTGAGCATGCCCCCGGCTCCCGAGACCGTCGAGGTCGACTTCATCACACCGCGGCACCTCGCCGGCCGCTGATCCGGCCTGGATCACCATCCCTCTCTACCGTGCCTGCCGCTGAAGTCATGGCAACGACCCCCTCCTGCCGCGCGTCCTGCTCGCCAGCCCCGACCAGAAGGCCCTCCTGCGCCTGGAACCCGATCCCGACGGACAGTGGTGGACGTTGAGCCACGCTGCGGAACCGGACCGTCCCGCCTGGTACGCGAGCTTCGGCGCCCGCACGCCCGTCGAACTCATCGCCGCCGTCACCGACTCCGCCTCGACAGCGAGCGCCCCCTGCGACCCGTACGAACCGCTGCGGCAGATCGGTTGGTCACCGTACGGCGAGAGCGGCCTCATATCGCCCGACAATGCGACGTACGTCGAGCGCCTGGGAACGCTGGATGATCCGGGAGCCTGGTTCGTCACCGTCACGGCCGGCCTGCATCAGAACGTGTGACAGGCCCGCTTCGGCGAGCACGCTCCCACACGCCTGGTCACCGCGTTCACCGCCGCGCTCGCCGATCCGGCCCCCGTCGCGCGCACCGGCGTGGCGGAGTTGCACACCCGAGGGGAAACGTCCGAACAGGGGGCGGGGAGCGGGGTAGCTAGCGCGCTACATGGCGTGACGGCTAGCTCTCCCCATAGGACACCACCTAGCGCGATTACTAGCCCTTTACCTAGCGTGCAGTGGTCGACGGTCTTGCAGGTCCACCAGCTCGCCAGCCGAGCCGAACCCCGTGCGCAGTTGGCCGACCCACGACCCAAACGTCGTCACCCGCCGGACCACAGACGTGCTCGCCGAACTCGTAGCCGGGGCGCTGGAAGAACGCGTCCACACCCTCGCTGCCCGGCGCACCGTCCCGCCGACCACACCGATGCCCTCGGCGCCTGCGCCGGTCAAGAACGGCCGCAGTCGCTGATCCCCACGTCCCCGCCCGGAAGCACGTAGCCCTTGCCCCCTTCCTCCTCCTCGAACAGTTCCACCGACGGTTACGACCTCGTTCTGCGCCTCCTCCTCGGCGTGCTCGCAGTCGTCGTCCCCTTCGCCCACTTCGCCTGGCTGTCGGGCAACATCACCGCCTACCTCACCGGAGCCGACTGGGCGCCGTACCAGCCGACCGCCGCCCTACTCCACCCCGAGCAGGTCTGGCCCGGTACGGGAGAAACGTCCCTGCTGATCGGCGCCCGCATCGTGCCCGTCCTTCTACTCCTGGCCCTCGCAGTGGCGGGCGGCGTCGTATGGGCCCGGCACAAGAGCCGCAGCGGCGGCCGGGAAAAGAAGATCGCAGACATGGCCAAGGCCCGGGACATCGAGCCCCTGATGGCCAGGGCGATCACCGACAAGGCCCGCTCCCTTCGGCCGAGTCTGAAGGACGCCAAGAACATCGACGCGAAGGACACCGGCATCCTCCTGGGCAACCTGCAGGGCACCAGGCACGAGGTGCGCATGGGGTTCGAGGACGTCGCCGTCGCGATCATGGCGCCCCGGTCCGGCAAGACGACCTCGCTCGCGATCCCCTCCATCCTGCACGCCCCGGGCCCGGTGCTGCTCACCAGCAACAAGGCCGCCGGCGATGCCTTCACCACGGCCTACGAAGCGCGGGCGAAGACGGGACAGGTGTGGACCATGGACCCGCAGCAGATCGCCCATGCTGCCCGCGAGATGTGGTGGAACCCCCTGGCCGGCGCGACCACCCTGGACGGGGCGAACCGGCTGGCGGGCCACTTCCTCGCCGCGAGCGTGGATGCGTCCCAGCAGGGCGACTTCTGGTCCAAGGCCGGCAGCAACATCCTGTCCCAGCTGCTCTTGGCCGCGGCTCTCGACGAGCGGCCGATCACCGACATCATGCAGTGGCTCGCCTTCCCTGCCGACCGGACCCCGCTCGACATCCTCCGTGATCACGGTTTCGCCGCCGTCGCTGCGCAGTTGAAGGGCACCGTGGAGGGGCCGCCCGAGACCCGCGACGGCATCTACGAGACCGCCCGCCAGTACGCCGCCACGCTGCTCAACTCCGAGATCGCGGCCTGGGTGACGCCGCAGAAGGGCGTCCCCGAATTCCAGCCGGCGCAGTTCGTCACCTCCACCGACACGCTCTTCCTGCTCAGCAAAGACGGAGGCGGCGGCGCCTCCGCGCTGATCGCGGCGTGCGCGGACTCGGTGATGCGCGCCGCGACCGCCCAGGCCGAACGCGCCGGCGGACGGCTCGACCCGCCCATGCTGGCGATCCTCGACGAGGCCGCCAACGTGTGCAAGATCAGCGACTTGCCGGATCTGTATTCGCACCTCGGGTCGCGCGGGATTATCCCGATCACGATCCTGCAGTCCTACCGCCAGGGCCAGAAGGTCTGGGGTGACGCCGGCATGGACGCCATGTGGTCCGCCTCGACCGTGAAGGTCATCGGCTCCGGTATCGACGACCCCGACTTCGCCGACAAGCTCAGCCGCCTGATCGGCGACCACGATGTCGAGACCACCTCGACCTCCCACTCGGAGTCCGGCAAGTCGACCTCCGTGTCGATGCGGCAGGAGCGGATCCTGCCCCCCGACGCGATCCGGGCCCTGCCCAAGGGCACCGCGCTGTGCTTCGCCACCGGCATGCGGGCCGCGATGCTCGACCTGCGTCCCTGGTACCTGGAGCCCGGCGCTGACGAGCTGTCCGCCGCCTCCGACCGTGCGTCGAAGGCCATCACCGCCCGCGCCATAGCCAAGCACGCATTACAGCAGGGCGACTACGACACGGCCGCCTAACCGCGCTGCGCCACACCCCCAAATCACGCTGACCGCACCACGACCCTCCGGACCACCATGGCCCTCACCGATCACCACGACATCTTCATCGGCTCGACCGGCGACGGATGGACCTTCCTCGTCCTCAACCGCCCTCTCCGCAACGCCGCCCGCATCCTGACCGGCGCGGGATTCACCGCCCGCGAGCACCAGGGCCGCACCCTCTACCTCCTGCCGCCCGCGGCTGCCGAGGACGCGCACGAGCGCGCCGGTGTCGCGGCCTTCGGGCTCATGGCCCACACCCTGGACCTCGTCGGCCTGGCCTGGACCACGCGCCAGCACGGCGCAAGCCCGGATGCCCAGCCCGACGTGACCATCCGCTTCACCGAGCACGCGGTCGCCGCGACCGCGGCCACGGGCCAGGCCGGCGCCGTCCTCGTTCCAGACGACACCGGTGCCGAAGATCACGGACAGCCAGTACGCCGTCCTCGCCCGGTTGTCCGCAAGTGGCGGCACCCGTTACGTGATCAGCCGATACGGCGTGCTCAAGGCCATGGACAAGGACCGGGCCACCGTGAACGTCGCCACCCTCAACGCCCTGATCAAGCGAGGACTCGTCGAGGTGGACACCACAACATCCCTGCACCAGGGCCAGCGCCTCCACGTCACCGCCGCAGGCCAGCGTGCCCTCGCCCAGCACAAGCCCGCCACCATGCCCGCCCGAACAGCGGCCGTGACGCCTCCTGCGACCAAGCAGGCCGCCGTGGGACGCACGCGATAACCGGCTTCGCCCTGACGGACCGCGTCCTGGTCAGCCCCGTCTACCTGGCCGGCCCCGGCGACTCCACTGTGGCACGGCCGCCCGCCGTTGCTGCCCCCGCCGTCACGCCGGGCCCGCGCCACTGAACATCTCCGCCGCCGGGATCCAGCGCGACACAGCTACCGAAGGCCACAGCTGTACGGGCTGATTGGCCGGCCCTCTCGTGGCCGCCTCCTCGCCATCCGCCCGACCCAGTACGGCGGCAAGCGCAGTGCGGTGCCGGACGGGCGGTTCCACCGCCCCGGCGCGAACGCCGAACGGCAGCCCCCTACTGATCCCCGTTTGGGAGTCCTACCTGTGCGCAACCCACCCTTTGCCACTCAGGTGTTGTCGGTCTCCGCCGCAGACGGCACGCGTCTGTCCGCTTACCGCGACACTCCGGTGCACCCACGTCCCGGCGGCGCGACGGTCGTGCTGGTGCACGGCGCGTCCGTCACCGCGGACCTGTGGCGTGTCCACGCCCGGCATCTGACCGGTCTGGGCCTGAGCGTCGTGCGCTACGACCAGCGCGCGCACGGTCACACCCCGCGCGGCCAGGCACCGCTGACGATCCGGCAGCTCGCCGACGACCTGCACCAGATCCTGACCCACCTCGTCCCCGACGGGCCGCTCGTGCTCGCCGGCCATTCCCTGGGCGCCCTCGTCCTGCAGGAGCTCACCGCCCTGCACCCCCAACACCAGGCCCGCGTAAGGGGCATGGTGCTGCTGTCGGCCACCGCACGCGGGGCGAGCGTGCTGCCCGGCCGCAGCCCGCGTGCCCTGCTTATGGCCACCGGACGCAGCCTGTTCGCCCTGACCTGCACCCACGCGCCCCAGGCCGTGGACCGGCTGCGGCACCGGCTGCCCACCACACACCCCTACAGCCTCGCGCCCCACCCTGATCGGCCGGCCGACGGGCCACCGCCGTGCCGCCACGGCATCCGCCACACCCCCACCCGCGATCTCGCCGACCTGTGGCAGTGCCTGCGCCGCTACCAGCCGCGCGACGCCACCATGCTCAACCAGCTCGGCGACCGGCTGCTGCTGATGGCCGGCGCGGACGACCGGCACATCCCCGCCGCCCACACCAAGCAGCTGGCCGCCCAACTCCCGGCCGCCCGCATGGAGATCCTCCCCCGCACCACGCACGCGCTGCCCATCCGCCGCCCCGCGCTCATCAGCGACCGCATCGCCCGCCTCGCCGCCGAACCCGGCCCCCACCCTCCTCACCCCCAGGACCGATGATTTCCGAACTCCCTGCTTTTCGAGCAATTTCACTAGGCGCCGGCATCCAGTCCAGCGCCATGCTCGCCCTCTCCGCACAAGGCATACTCCCGAAGGTCGACTACGCAATTTTCGCCGACACGGGCTGGGAACCAAGAGCCGTTTATTCCCATCTCGACCGGCTGGAGCGAGAAATAGCCAGACCCGCAGACATACCCGTTCTCCGCGTATCCTCCGGAAACATACGCAAGGACGCCCTGGACCCCGACCACAGATTTGCGTCAATGCCGCTCTACGTCCTGAACAAGGACGGAAAACCCGGTATGACCAGGCGGCAATGCACAGGGGAATACAAAATTAAACCGATCAAGAAAAAGGTCCGCGAACTACTCGGCTACCCCTATCCGACACGCATCCCCAAGGGCGTCTTCGTCGAGCAGTGGGTCGGCATCTCCACCGACGAATTCCACCGGGCCAAGGACGCCGACGTCAAATATATGCGCAACCGGCACCCGCTCATCGACATGGGCTGGTCTCGATCCGACTGCATCCGCTACCTGACGTCGCTCGGCCTAACCGACACCCCGAAATCGAGCTGCCTCGGATGCCCGTTCCACGGAAACGCCCAATGGCGCAACATCCGCGATAACTCCCCGGCGGAATGGGAGGACGTGGTGGAGTTCGACGCGGCTATACGCAAGGGGAACGCCCGCGCCAACGCCACCGGAAACCGTCTGCTCGGTGAGGCGTTTCTCCACCGCTCCCGCGTCCCGCTCAGCGAAGCCCCGATCGATCACGTCACCGCCGCCGAATGGGCGGCGATGCAGCAAGAACTCACCGACAGCGGACCGGACCTTCAGGAGCTGGAGCAGGGCGTCGTCGACGGCTGTTCCCCGTGGGCCTGCCGCGGTGAAGTCGAGCCGGTACAGGACGACTTCGGACTGGCCTCTTGACCATCCTGGACCTGTTTGCAGGACCGGGGGGATGGAGCCACTCGCTTCACGTCCTCGGCGTACGGGACGTGGGCCTGGAATGGGACGAGTGGGCCTGCAAAACCCGTGCGGCAGCAGGGCAGTTGACCATTCGCACCGACGTGGCGCTGTACCCCGTCTGGCCCTTCCTTGGAAAAACCGTCGGGCTCATCGCGAGCCCGCCCTGCCAGGCATGGTCCATGGCTGGCAAGCGCCTCGGCCTGGTGGACCAGCCCTTGGTTCACCAGGCGGTCGCCGACCTCGCCACCGGTCGCGACACCCGCGCACAGCTCCTGGCCGCCTGCCGTGACGAGCGCTCCCTGCTGGCGGCCGAGCCGATGCGCTACCTGCAGGCCCTCAACACAGTCGGCGAACCGGAGTGGGTGGCCATGGAGGAGGTCCCCGACGTGCTGCCGCTGTGGCGCCAGTACGCGGCCGTCCTGCGCGGCTGGGGGTTCTCGGTCTGGTACGGGATCCTCAACGCCGCGGACTTCGGCGTTCCGCAGACGCGGAGGAGGGCGATTCTGCTCGCCTCCCGGGTCCGTACGGCACAGCCTCCCACGCCGACGCACTCCCAAGTCGCTGAGCCCGAATCGTTGTTCGGTCCGGGCCGCGCCCGCTGGGTGAGCATGGCTGAGGCGCTCGGGTGGGGCGCGACCGACCGGCCCGTCCCCACCGTTTGCGCTGGCGGCGGACCCGGCGGCGGGCCCGAGCCTTTCCCTTCGGGCTCCCGAAAGACGCTGTCCGATGCCCGGGAGCGCGGCACCTGGATGCCGCGACCGGCTGGAGTGGTTCTGCAGGCCCGCCGCGAAGGCGCAGGGTGGGCGGCGCGGCACGGCACCCGTGAGAACCGTGCCGACAGCGCTCCGGCGCCGACGTTCAGCACCGACGCCCACCGTTGGTCTTGGTCACTGCGCAGCAACAACCAGGCCAACGCCACCATCCGGTCCATCGAGGAACCGGCGGGAACCCTGTTCTTCGGACACCGCGCGAACGAGTGCACGTGGGTCGCAGAACCGGCCGCTGCGCCGACACAGGACACGGAAACCCCCGCTAGGCCGGAGCCGATCCGGATCACCGCCCGCGAGGCGGGCCTCCTGCAGACCTTCCCCGCCGACTACCCCTGGGCCGGCAACAAAGGCCAGGTCTTCAGCCAGATCGGCAACGCGGTCCCTCCATTGCTCGCCGGCCATCTCCTCGCCCCGCACCTCGACGTCACCCTCGACCCCGACGACTTCACCCTGGCTGCCTGATGCCCCACAGCCCCGAATGCGACGAAGACGACCTGCCCGACACGCATCCGCCGCAGCCCGTGCGCTACGCCGAGCAGGCCCTCCTAGGTGCCCTCCTCCTCGAGCCGCATCGGCTCGGCAGCGTGACCGGGATTACCGCCGACTCCTTCTCCACCGCCGCGCACGCCGCTCTGTTCGCCGCGATCAGCGCCCTGCCCCGGCCCGATCCGGCCGAGCACGCGAAGAACACCAAGTGGCTCGACCAGGTGCTCGCCGCCGGCCGCGAGCAGGCGCGCGGCCTGTCCGTCTCATATCTGCACACCCTCATCCAGATCTGCCCCTGGCCCCGCCACGCGCCGGCCTACGCGCGGATGGTCGAGGCCGAACACGCCCGCCGCCGTCTGGAGGCCGCCGCGGAACGCCTCGTCCAGACCGTCCACGATGTCTCCCTCTCGCACCCCGTCCAGACGGTGCTCGCCGAGGCCGACGCGCTCGCCGCGGTCGTGGACGAGATCGCGAGCCGCTTCCCGCCGCGCGCCGGCGTCCTGCCCCGTACCGTGGCACCGCCGCCGACCATCGCGCCCGACTCCACCGAGGCGGTCGAGGAGGAGCTGCTGTTGCTCGCGACCGCCACCGCGCGGCCCGCAGATATCGAGTCCGTCCGGTGGCTGCTTCCAGAGGACTTCAACCGGCCGCTGCACGCCGGGCTGTGGCAGTGCCTGACCGCCCTCGCTCGCCGCCGTGAGCCCGTCGACCCCGTCACCGTTCTGTGGGAAGCCCAGCAGCGCGGTCTGCTGGACGACGGAAGTGAACCGGGCGAGGTGCTCCGCCTGCTGGCCGAACCGGCCGGGTCCGTGGAGCACTGGGGCGAGCGGGCCCTGCAGCGTTCCCTTCTGGCCACCGCCGAGTACACCGGCCGGCGCATCGAGGCGTACGCCGGCGACCCAGTGAACACCCCGTTCCAGCTCGTCGTCGGCGCCCGCCGCTCCCTCGCCGACATCGGCGCCGTCCGCACCCGCTGGCAGCACGCCACCGGAACGGTCCCGCCGCAGCGACCGCGCCCGGCGCCGACCATCCGTGCCGGCCCGCCGACCACCACGGCCGCGCGCACCGTCCGCGCCGCGCGAGCTACCCGATAACCCCCGAATACGCCGGTGGCCGGACCCGAAGGCCCGGCCACCGGCAGAAGAGACGACACACCAACGTGACTCCCACCATCGACGCCCACGTCCGCCTCGACAGCCACCCCACCCATCCCAGCGCCGTGACCGCCGTCGTGACCGGCGCCCAGGCGCACATCGCCCACCTGGGCCTGGAGGCAGCCGACTGGGCCGTCGTCGCTGACAACGTGCTGGTCCTGGTCCGCATCGACCATGAGGAGTCTCAATGGAGAAGTCAAGCTAGCGGGACGGGGTTCGGCCCTGTGCCTCCGTTTGACGCAGTCCCGCTCCGGACTCAGGGTGGAGTGAGAGGCAACTGAGAGAGTTCCGCTCCCAGCGAGGGGCTTCGAGATGCCACACACCGATCTGGCTGATGGCCGCATTCGTGTCATCCACCCCAGCGCCTACGAAGTAGCCGCTCCAACTGCCAGGAAGCGGCGACAACGCGTGGGTGGGGAAGCCAACCGGCGGACCGCCCGAGCTACTGAACTGAAGCTTCCCCTTGATGTTGGACACCTGGAGACTGGGACATGAGGTTCCAGAGGAAGTAGTGCCAGGTGGGAAGTAAGAGCAACCGCAGCAGGCGGTACTCGGAGGAGTTCAAGCGCGACGCGGTCGCGCTGGTCCGGTCCTCCGGCAAGACCGTCACCGAGGTGGCTCGGGAGATCGGGGTCAGCTCCGAGGGGCTGCGGAACTGGGTCAAGCAGGACACGATCGACCGCGGGCAGGGGTCGCCGGGTGAGCTGACGAGCGCGGAGCGGGAAGAGCTGCGTCGGCTGCGGAGGCAGAACCGTGAGCAGGCCGAGACGATCGAGGTGCTGCGAAAAGCGGCGGTCTTCTTCGCGAAGGAGAGCGATCGATGAGCGAGGTGTACGCGTTCATCGAGGCGGAGAAGACCACCCACAACGTTGCTCTGCTGTGCCGGCTGCTGAAGGTGGCCCGGTCCTCCTTCTACGCCTGGCTGGCCGGCGAGCCGGCCCGCGCCGCCCGCCGGGCCGCCGACGACGCCCTGGCCCACGAGATCACCGTGTTGCACATAGCCTCCCGGTGCACCTACGGAGTGCCGCGTATCCATGCCGAGTTGCGCAGGATGGACCGGCGGGTCAACCGCAAGCGAGTGGAGCGGATCATGCGTGAGTGCGACATCACCGGGGTCACCCGGCGCAAGCGCCGGTCGCTGACCCGTCCAGCGAGGAAGGCGGTGCCCGCTCACGACCTGATCGGCCGTGACTTCACGGCCGCCGACCCGGGGCGGAAACTGGTCGGTGACATCACCTACATCCCCACCGACGAGGGCTGGCTCTATCTCGCGACCTGGCTGGACCTGGCCACCCGCGAGATCGTCGGCTACTCGATGGCCGACCACCACCGCGCCTCTCTGGTGGTCGACGCACTGACGATGGCCGCCGGACGTGGTCGGCTACAGACCGGCTGCATCGTGCACTCGGACCGCGGAGCCGAGTACACCTCTGACGAACTCCGCCGGGAAATAAGCAGGTTGGGCCTGCGGCAGAGCATGGGCCGAACCGGCTCGTGCTACGACAATGCCGCCGCCGAGAGCTTCTTCGCGCTGCTGAAAGCGGAGATCGGCACCCGCCGCTGGCCCGACCGGACCACTGCCCGCGCTGAGATCTTCGCCTTCATCGAGACCTTCTACAACCGCAAGCGGCTGCGAAGGCATCCAGTCTGGGGCTACCTCACCCCGCTGGAGACCCGTCAGCGACACGAGCAAGAGCATGCCCTCGCAGCGTAAGCCTCGAGTGTCCAGCATCACGGGGAAACTTCAGAACCTCTGTTGCAGGCTTTCAAGGAACAGCTTGAGCTCGTCGAGGAAGTCAACATCACTCCAAGCCCGCAGGCGCCGACTACCGGCCGACGACGGCCGACACGGCGTGGTGGAACCCTTGGCATGGATGTGTATGTCGCAGATATCGAGGACGCTGTCGTCCTTCTAGAACAGGATGGCGTCTTTTCATGGCAGCTGCCTTCGAGTCGCGAACGATTCTCCCTGACAGAAAAACAAAGAAAAGGTCGAATAGTACCGCCGTCCGGCCAGCGGATTCATTTTGAGTTCGAGGTGAAACCGGACACGCCCGCGCGCCGGACCGCCGGACCTCAAGAATACCGCCTAGGTCCCATCGGTGATTTCGCCCTCGGGTACCTTCGGGCATTTGTTTTGAAGTTCACCGCTAGGGTTGTAGCAGGCCAGGCGATGTCCTTCCTGGAGCGGAACACCCATCGCGGTCTAGTGGCAATCCCTTCGCCGGAAATCGAGACGTGGCACACCATTGAGGATATTTCACAGGTACATCTTCCTGCCGATCGCAGTCCGCGCTTGCTGCTGCTTATCCATGGCTGCTTTTCGAGTACCGTAGGCAGTTTCGGAATACTGGGCGCTACCGAGTGGGGACGTTCATTCGTGACTGCGGCGGTTCAGAATTACGACGCAGTTGTGGGGTTCGACCATGCCACGCTTAGCGACGACCCGCTTGAGAATGCGGCAGATTTGCTGCGGCGGTGCTCGCTAGGGAGCGGCAAACTCGCACCTACGATAGACATCGTGTGCTTCAGTCGCGGCGGTCTCGTGGCACGCAGTTTCGTCGAGCAGCTTCTTCCTGAAGCGGTTCCACCCAAAGCTAACGTGGGGCGTATAGTTTTTGTCGCAGCAACTCATAGCGGAACTCGCCTCGCAGAGCCAGATAATTGGAATCGACTCGTCGATCTATACACGAACATCGTTGCAGGTATTTCCAGTGTAGTCTCGTTGATGCCCCACGCCGCCGGCATCCCGACTATCATTTCTGGCCTGCTTCAGAGCGTCGGAGCATTTGTTAAATATTTGGTCTCCTATGCTGTTGCCGACAATGTCATTCCTGGGCTATCGGCAATGGAGCCTGGCAGCGATTTCGTGCGTACGATAAATGAGCTGCAGACTGGTGAGCGTGAGTCGAGAACAGATTGGTACATAATTTCATCAGACTTCGAGGCAAAAGTGTTCGGTGACGGTCACGAGCCGAAAGAATTCCCGCTGCGGCTTGCCGTCAATCTGGCCGAAGGCTTCGTTGATCAACTCATGAAGGCTCCGAATGACCTCGTGGTGGACAGTTCGTCAATGCTCGGCACGGGCGTGCGTACTGGAGCACACATCAAGGACGTGTATGACTTTGGCACGAATAGTCAGGTCTATCATCTTGCCTATTTCGGTCGACCTGAGGTCTGCGGGGCCCTCGGGGAATGGCTTGGCCTCTCCGCTGCTTCAGAAAAGCCTGTTGCAAAAGTAGAATCACCCCCCCTGCCCACGCTTGTCGGTCCTGATGTGCCTCAAGTCGTCGACACCAACATTTCGGTGGTCTCGGCAGTGGACTCAGCAGGAAGCGTACGCCGGCAGATGAGGAACTCTCTGTACGACTATGCGGTCGTAACGAGCGAATCCGCCGAATTGGAGCCAGGTGGATACTATGTCTATATGGCGGAGGACCTCGGGTCACGCCTCGAGGGGGTGGAATCAAGAACGAGTATCGCTGATGCACTGAAACTCGACACAGAGCATTCCGCAGTTGAGGTGGACCTAGTGGAGGCAGAGGCCGGCGAGTTGCGTTACGGGGACCGCCCTCAGGTTGTTACGGACTATGAGACACCAATTGGCGTCGTGGCGGCCAATACCCAGATAGCATCGAGTGATTCCTTGGGGCATGGGCAAATAGCAGGGCTTGGTTTCATGCCGAGGCGAACGGCCGGTAGTGGCGAGGGCGCGCGCGCCGCGCCAATACGAGGAAAACGCCGCCCTATTGGCTCCACAGGTCCACGGCCAAAAGGCGGGCCCCGGCGCATTCCGCAGAGCGACGAATCTGAGTCGGATCTTGTAAAAGCGTACGTTCGCGCAGAAATGCCGGCCAGCGTGAAAGTTGATGACACGGCCACAGTGGCGTGTGCAGTTTCCCGCCATGACCTAAAGCGGTGGGTCAGGGACATCGTCACTGAGACGGGTTACGCAGAGATTTTTGAAGAGGAACCGCTCGCTCTTCAAATCGTACCCAAGGCGAACGTCGAAGTTGTCGGGGAGGAAATTCAGCATGTACAACTTCCTGCTGCGGGGCAAATTCTTCAACTAGAGTTTCAGGTGCGCCCCACTCAGGCGGGGAAATGCGAGGTCTGGTTGGAAGTTCGCCAGGAAGCGACAGTCCCTCTGTTGACTCTTCGACTCATGGCGAAGGCAACCGCGAGAGCTCGGCGCACCCAGAACTACACTGCTGCCCACGCAAGCGTGCCGACAGTAGGCCCAGATGTTGGCGAGATTCAGTTGCGCATTATCGAAATGGAGAGAGGGCTCGATACGATATTCCGCTATGAGCTGTCTGCTACGACACTTGGCATCCTCACGCCTCATCACGATTCGAAACCCATTCGAGATCGCGCATCATTTGTCGCGCGCATGTATCAGTCCATCGAAGAGCGCTGGCTCGATACACGAGAGGATGCAGAATCCTTCGAGCAGGAATTGAGGGAGTACGGCGGAGAGCTCTTCGATGAACTTTTCCCTAGGGATTTCCAGAAGATTCTTTGGGATAATCGAAAAAGACTTCGCAATGTGCTGATAATTTCCGAAGAGCCATTCATCCCATGGGAGCTAATCCATCTCAAGCGACCTGGTGGGGCGTTGCCGAAGGAGACTATATTCCTCGGACAGTTGGGAGCCGTCCGTTGGCTTCGGGGTGGCGGTGGAGGTGGGGGGTACCCGCCGAACTGTATCTATGCCCGCCCGGGCCGCGTGCTGTACCTCGTTCCGGACTATCCACACCCGGAATATGCTCTCACTGATACCCGAGCTGAGGCGACATTCATTGAGCAGCATCTTGGCGGGACCGAGGTTGGGAAGTCGGCCAACGAAGTTCGCCGTGTGCTGGGTGGCGGGAAATTTGACGTCCTGCATTTTGCAGGGCATGGTCAGGCAAGCAGCGCCAACATAGGAGACTCCAGTATCCTTCTCGCTGGCTATTGGCGAGGCAGGGATTATGTACCTTCTTACCTCACTGCAAGGACTGTTCGGAACCAAGCGAACTTTGACAGGAAATGTGGCCCGCTGATTATACTTAACGCATGTCAGGTAGGCCGTCTAGGGCACAGCTTGACCAGCATGGGCGGGTTTGCTGAAGCCTTTCTTGCGCGGGGAGCATCGGCCTTCGTTAGCCCGCTATGGGCGGTAGGCGACGCACCTGCACGGACCTTCATTGAAGCGTTCTACAGAACGTTGCTTGCAGGGAAAACAGTCGCAGAGGCAGTGACGGCTGGGCGCGATAAAGCACGCCGTGCGGGGGATGCAACTTGGTTGGCATACGCCGTGTACGCAAACCCCCGGGCGACATTGCATACTTGAGTTGGGTTGTGTTCTCCTCGCTCACCGGATGCGGCTCACCGCACCCACCCTGCATGTCGTGCCACGCAGGCGTATTGATGGCCCGGAGCTTGGGTCAACTGCCCGTCCTCTTCCTGCACAATGACCAGTGCTCCGCTGTCGGTGTAGCGTCGCGACATCCAAGCCACGAGGCGGCGCCGGTCTAAACACATTCGACCAGCCCACTCGTAGGCGCGCTCGGCACGAAGCCGGTCCCGACTACGTACTGCTGGACGGCACCCTCGCGGAGTGCGACCGGGTCGGCGACAGCCTGGCCGACTACTTCCAGGCACTGCCGGCACGGAATGAACTTACAGGTGGTGACCATCCGGCTGGGCAACTGCTGTGAATCCCGCCCGCTCTCCTGGCCTGTGCCCACGACCTGACGGCCGCGCGCGCTCGCCGGATCATCCGGGTCTACGAATGCCAGGGTGCCCCGGTCCTCGCCAACCCAGGCTTATGTGGGGGCCAGCTCGTGGAGGGACACCCCCTCAGACGCCCCCGGGCTGCGAACTCACGCTGCCACCCTCAACCGTGCACTGTCTGCGGCATAGGCACCGGCCCAGCGCGGCATCGCACGACTGAAGTCCTGGCGCACCTTCCGCAGGTCCCGGCGCAGCCCTAATCGAATGTCGTCAATCGCCGCAGCCGTTCTCATGCTGGAGCGGCACCGCTGAGGGAGCTCCCTACGTTGTTCTGCGGAACCGGAGGGGTCGGGCTGAAGATTCGGTTGTCTCGTAGGAGGGCCCAGAGCACGCTGACTCGCCGTCGTGCCAGGGCGATGACGGCCTGGACGTGCTTGCAGCCCTCGCCGCGCTTCTTGAGGTAGAAGTCCCTGCTAGGGCCCTCACGGATGATGCTGGTCTGTGCAGACAGATAAAAAGTCCTGCGCAGGCGGCGGCTGTAGCGCTTGGGACGATGCAGGTTGCCAGTGCGACGCCCCGAGTCCCGCGGCACGGGCACCAGACCGGCCGCAGAGGCCAGGTGGCCGGCGTCCGCGTAGGCCGACAGGTCGCCAGCGGCTACGACGAACTCTGCACCGAGTATCGGGCCCATACCGGGCAACGACTCGATGATTTCCGCCTGAGGGTGGGTGCGGAACGCCTCGCCGATCTGCCGATCGACGCGCTTGAGCCGGTCGTCCAGGGCCAGGATCTGAACGGCCAGTTCTGTGACGATCTGGGCGGCAACGGCCTCGCCGGGCAGTGAGGTGTACTGAGCCTGAGCAGCGTCCAGGGCGGCGGCAGCGACCGTGTCAGCGCTGCGAACACCGCGGTTGGCGAGCCACGCCGTCAGCCTGGCCCGGCCTCGGCGGCGGATGTCGGCGGGAATCTGGTACCCCGTCAGCAGGATAAGGGCGCCTTTATGGGCCGAGTAATCGAAGGCCCGCTCCAGTGCGGGGAAGGCGCCACTGAGTACGTCACGGAGCCGATTGATCATCCGTACTCGATCGGCAACCAGGTCCGACCGGTGCGCCGTCAGCAGGGCAAGGTCAGCGCCCAGCTGCGCAGGCACCCTGATGATTGCGAAGTCCTGGCGGTGGCGGATGGTTTCAGCGATTACATAGGCGTCGCGTGCATCGGTCTTGCCTTCGCCTCGGTAGGCGCCAGCCATGCGGCTAACCGTGCGGCCGGGCACGTAGACGGCCTGCTGGCCATGGGCGGCGAGCAGGGCCAGCAGCAGGGCGGAAGCCGTTCCGGAGATGTCCACCGCCCAGCGGACTTCGTCCGCCAGGTCAAGAACTTCCCCGAGGGCCGCGAGGATGGCTGTCTCATCGTTGTCGATCTTCTTCGACCACATGGTCGCGCCGGTTTCGTCGACTACCGCCGCCCAGTGGTGGCCCTTTCCCGCGTCGATCCCGCACCAGGCTTGGCTAGGTCGCTCATTCAATTGCCCGCTCCTCGTTCGGCACAGCATGCTCTGAGCCCGAGGAACACCCCGCTGTCCGCTCCGTAAACAGCGACCGCACAAGGCGCGCACATCTCAATCAGCAGCCAGGGCGCCCCAGAGAGCCGGACGGCCACTCCTCGCTAGCCACTACTGGCAGGCCCTACTCAGCCACATCCGGCCCTCCCGGACCGCCTAACAACTTACGGAGCCCTACTGGGCGCAGGACGCGGCCGAGCACCTGTCTGCCGAAGGCATCGCCGTCGAGATCCCCCCTCGGCTCCGGGAGGCCATTGACGAAGAATGGACCTGGGCCAACTACCCGATGCCCTGGTGCACCCGCAGCGAAATCCGCGAGGTCTCCAACGAGGCCCAGAAGATCAACGACGACATCCGCCACGGCCAACTTCTCATCCACGCCGACGCCTACGACGGCCACACCACCGTCGCGGTCGGCACCTACCTCGGCCGCAACGGCAAGTCCGTCTACCTCCACGGCGAGGACCACCTGCGGCAAATCGCCGACGCCTTCGACTCACCCGCTGGGGCCATGGTCGCCTTCGAGAAGATCCACGGCGCCGAGATGCGCCCCGGCCCGGCGCCCTTGACCGACCCCGAACGCGCCGCCGCCGAAGCCCGCACCCCACTCGCCTGCACCGCAGCCAAGCCCGAACCGGGCCGCCCGGAGCCGGAGACCGTCCCTGCCTACCTGGCCGACGTCGGCGACCACGACGACCTCCTCGACGCCTTCCTGGATGCACACAGCGACTGGGAACGCTGGCGGACCTGGTCGGACGAGACGACCCACGCCATCCACGAGTCCCAGACCCTGCGTATCGAGCACATCCACGAAGCCTCTGCCCACGACACCGCATGGACCGTAGCCGCCTACGAGACGCCCGTCTCCGACCGCATGTGGGTTTTCACCGCGACCGGCGCCACCCCCGCCCCGGTACTGCAGAAGCTGCTGGACCACCTCGCCGACGACGACGGCTGGGACACGGCCATCGGCGCCCCGGTAGACGAGAAGAGGGTCACCGCGGCCACGCAGCCCCTATCCGACGCCGGCTGGAAGCACACCCTGGACGGGCGATGGATCCGCTGGGCATCCCCCGCCGGGGACGCGGGCGTCCAGTTCGACGCCTTCACCGCGCAGCATCCGAGCCAGAACGTGGACACCTGGACCGTCTGGGCTGGCCCCGGTCCGGACCGGCCCACCTGGGCCATCACCGCGTCCCCGCACACCCCGAGTTCGCTGCTGTCCGATCTCTCCGAGGCCCTCGCCCACGAGACCGGCACGCGCCAGGCTCAGGCTACGGGCCGCGGGCCCAGTACCAGCCGTGCTACCGGAGCGCTGGCTCCTCCGTCGGTCGCGGCCAACCTAGCCGCCAGCCGTTCACGCTGATCACCGGCGCAGAACGGGGCAACATAGCGCGGGATCGCCGGTTGGCCAAACCGGCGATCCCGCGCATCATCGATAGTCCACCGCCACGCCCTGCCCGCACCTCGAGAGGTTCCACCTACGACCACAGACACAACGGAAGCGCCGTTCCGCCAAAAGGCCGGAGCGGAAGCCGATCACGCCGCCGCGTAGCTTGCCCGAAACAGATCCTGCGCCCGCTCCACGTCCCTCGACATACGAAGCTGGACCTCAAGATCACCCGTCCGGGCCGTAAAGTCACTCAACTGGCCTGTGGGGCTACGCCGTTCCAACCACTGCACCGGCATCCCCACTCTCGTCGAGCTCACCGTTCTCGACTTCCACGTCGTCGACCTTGACCACCGGATCACTACTGGAGTCAGACAGCTCCAGACCGAGCCACCCCTTGAGTCGTGTGTAGGCCAGACGTAGGAGGACGTCAGCACGCTGATCCATGAACGCCGGATCCAACTCGTCCTCACGCTGGCCCAGTGCTCGCAGGTGCGGGAGATAGCGCGACATGGCCGCCAGGTCCTCAGTCGTCTGCGCGAAAGTGAAGCCAGAACTGTTGAGGATTGACTTGGCGTCGTCGGCCGTCGAAGCACCGAGTGCCGCGTACAGGACCTTCTTCTCGGTCCAAGGCCGCGAGCTGAGGGACGCGTTGGCAGCTCCTGGCGCCAGAACAAGATTGCCCAGCTTGTGGACGGTCTCCTTATCGCTGTAGAACTCCGCATCCCACCCACTCGTGGCCGACTGTGGTGCGATGTGTTCGATCGTGAGGTGTGTATCGTCCTCCCAACCGTCTGCGGTGAAGCATGAGGCAACCCCCGCCTTACCTTGGACGATCAGTCCCGGATTGTCCGGATCTTCAATTGTGTCGTGATATGCAGCCAGAAGAAGGAAACGCGCCAGCGGGGGGCTAATTTTATAGAGCGGCAGTGCGGAAGCATCTGCCAGGAACGACGCCAAATTCGGGACCCCGCCCTTACCCTTAGGGTCCGACAAACGCGCCGCAAGTTCCTTCTTCAGCGCCTCAGCGTCGACGTCCGGATCAGGCTTCGTTGCATCGGGCTCCGCCCACTGCCGGGCAAGGGGTCCAATACCCGTGAGTGAGTCCGCCCCGGCCATGACGGCCCGGTACTGGCTGTCGATGTTACCCGTGCCGCGGCGGGTTGCTCGCCAGAAGACCGTGAAGGCAGTGATCGCCTTGATCGCCTTCTCGAACTCGGCGACGCGCTTTTCCCTCGCCTCACCTTCGTCCGCGTGGACAGCCTCGGAGTAGAAGCGCACGAGCGGCGCGATGGCAATGGTGTGTTTGAGCGAATTAAGGAAGGCCAGACACAACTTCACGGTGTCCGTCATTGCGGACGCTTCTAGCCCGGGTAGCGCGCGAGGCGAGTTATTCGCAGGTTCCCAAGCATTCCCGATAAAGGCCGCAGTGTCGCGCAGGTGGCGCAGGTACGCGCTCCGATCATCGGCCGAGTCCTTGTGGCGCTCAAAGGTATCGCGCATGTAGACCCGCTGATCCGGAAGACGCTTGGAGAGCTTCTCTCCAGTCTCTGCCAGCGCGAAAGTGACCAGCAGGTCTCGCGTTGCGTTCTGAAGCCTGTCTCCGACGGCGAAACGGTCCAGGTACCCCTGAACTGCCTTCATGTATTCGTGGGCGTCCGAGTCCTGGTAGTCCTGAATCTTCTCTGCCATCACCACCCGAGGGAGGAAGGTCTCGAAGGCGGTCAGAGGCTCGCCCGTGGTATTCAACGACTCGAAGATCGTGAAGGCGTAGTCCTCGTCCTTGCCTTGGACGACCGTCAGAGCGATGCGGTTCAAGCCATAGGCAGCAAACATAACGAGTCGCATCAGCTCAGCCTCGGGCTCGTCTTCCAACTCTCCCAGCCAAGCACAGAGCTCGGAGTCGAGTTCATGATTGAAAAGCGCACGCTGGAACTCGATGTTGGTGGCAAGGGTTGCTAGCGGCGGCAGATCCTCCAGCTCCTCGATGGACTTTCGCTGCGACAGCTTGTTCAACCCCGTGCGGATCTCGTTGTACCTCTTGATGAGGTCACCTTCGCCGTCGCCCGCGTTCTGTCGCGCTGTCGGCCTGAAGTCCGTCGGATTAGAGGTTGCCGGCTCGCTATCGACCAGCAATGAGTACTGGTAGATGAGGTTGGCGATCGGCGACTCATACTTCTTGAGCTTCTCGTCCCTGGCCCACTGATCATCGAAGGCTCGAATGAGGCGCGGGTAGATCGGCGTAGTTCCGAAGTTCTTTCGCTCATAGAACGCCGCGCCGAGCATCTGCAGGATGTCACTCGTTTCCGAGTAGAGGTGAGTCCGAGCACTGTCGGTCGGATCCGGCGTCTTGCCCTTGAAAATCTTCCATGCACGCTGACGAATGAGGTTATGCAGGCCGACCAGCAGAATAAGAAGGCTCGACAAACGCTGCTGCCCATCGATCACCGTAAGGACCTTGGAGGGGACCTCGGACTTGACGATTGGCTTCACCGTGACATGGTTGACATCATGAATGGTGATGACGGTCCCCAAGAACGTGAAGCTGTCCGGCGCCTTACCTAGATTCTTGAGGCCATGCAGTGTGTCGTCGAGCAATTTCTCGACCTTGTCTTTGCCCCAGCCGTACGGACGCTGGTAGGGCGGCAGGTAGAGACCCAAGCCATTGTCAGAAAGCAGCTCGCGGACACTCTTACTCTGCGCCTCGAATATTTCCTTGGCCTGCGTAGGCATGCGTAGCCCCTTTTCGTTCAGCAGGTTCGTTCAGATCAGATGCGGCATCGCCTCGGAAGGGACCTGCAACCTGCATTTCGGCTCAACGATCGTGTAGTTGTCGCAAAGCGCGATGCCGATGCCGAGGAGACAGATCGAGCCCTCGGACTCTGCAAGCTGGTCAAGGCCGTGCGCGACGCCACCGAGAAAGCGCCCGATCTCGGGCAGCCCCGGCTGCATGCGCACTGACAGGAAGGAACCTTGAGTCCCTGACGGGGCTTGCTGAAGAACTGAGAAGCTGACATCCGTGCCGCATCAAATACCTGCGAGTTTGCATATCCCGGTTTCTCTCCGTCACCGTTCCGCGCCTGTGAGTGAGCCGTCACTCATGGTGGCATATGAGTGGCCGACAGAGGTAGCAGGAGCGCCATGCGCCCATCATGCCCCACATGTGACGTTGCGTCACTCCGTCACAGGGCGACTCGACTTGTCGTGAGCGCGTGCGCTGCGTTCCTGCGGGAGATCTGGGACGCAGTCTGGGCGAGGTCACAACCGCAAGTGGGACAAGCATGTTTGACACCCGGGAAAGCAACAGCGGCCCCAGCTCGAGCTGCTGGGGCCGCTGTGTGTGGTTGCGCGTCAGAGGTGGCAGACGGAGCAGCCGGCCTCGTCGTCGTCCGAGTCGAGTGCGTCGGAAAGAACCTCCAGCAAGGGGCGGTTGGGCTTGATGCGCTTGGCTGCGCGCTCAAGGGCCGCGTCGTGCTTGGCCTCGATCTCGTCCTTGCGCTCTATCAGCTCCGGCAGCGACTCGCCCTGTGACCAGGTGTAGTTGCGGCCCTTCATGGCGGTGTGCCGGTAGCGGACCTTGTCCTCGTACTCGACCGCGCGGTCGAAGAGGTCGGGGTGGCGTTCCTTGAGGCCGACCCATTCGTGCTTGCGCTGGAAGAAGCAGAAGTAGCAACCGGAGCGGGTACGCCACTCGTAGTAGTCGGGCAGGCCGATGCCGGCCTCGTCGAGGATGCGCATGACGCCGTCCTTGTCGATGCCGTCCTCGCGGAAGGGGAAGACGGCGTCGATGTTCGGCTTGGTGCTGACGTAGCCGAGGCGGTTCTCGTCGGCGCGGATGGCGACGTAAGAGATGACCTTGTCGTCGCCGACCCAGTCCTCCAGGGGCTTGATCTTAAGGTTCTTCGTGCACCAGCGCATCTGGGGGCTGGGCAGGGTGCCCTGGTAGACCTCCATCCAGTGGTCGAAATCCCGGTCGGCGTTCAGCCGCACGATGGACTTGCCGAGGGCGGCCTCCAGGCGGTTGAGGTACTCGTAGGTCTCGGGTAGTTCGGCGCCCGTGTCGCAGAAGAAGTACTCCATCTCCGGAACGCGGTTGCGCATGTAGACGGCGAGCGCTGAGGAGTCTTTACCTCCGGAGATACCGAGTACGTGCCGGACCTTCTGAGCGTCGGCTCCGTCGGTCATCCCTGTGCCTTCCTTTCACTCGCTGCTGTCGCGGCATCGGTGACGCGCTGGGCGAGGGCCGCGAGCAGGATCCTCGCTCCGTCCGGTCCGAGGGCCTTCTCGGCCTGCTTCAAGACGTCGGCAGCGAGGCTGTTGGCCTCGCTACGAGCCTGTTCCGGCACGTAGATGAGGGTGCGTTGTTCCACGCCGTCGCTGTCTGTCAAGGTCAACAACTGGGCGTCGAGTTTCTCTTCCCGCGCGCGGACCTCCTTCCCGGCGTGGTGCAGATGTCCGACGCGGTCGAGGGCGGTTGCCATCGAGCGGGCCTTCTGCGGGAAGACCTTGGCCTCGCGGTCGTCCCAGTCGCCGAGCGCGAGGTTGGTCAGGCGTACGACGATGGGCTCGAGCCAGTCGTCATCTTCCAGGCCATCGCTGAGGACGAAGTCGACGAAGCCACGCAGTTCCGGGGTCAGCACTGCGCCGGCGAAGCCACGCAGGCGGGACGCGAGCTGTGCGCGCAGCTTCGGCAGTTCGGCCGGCAGTCGGAACTCCCTGGCGAGCACGCCTACGACCTCTGCGCGCAACTGGCTGTCGATGGCGACGAGTTCATCGGCGGCCGCCGTGAGTCGTTCGACGTAGGTGTTCGCAGCTTCCGCGTTGGCGCGGGCGCGGGCCGGGATCTCGGGCAGGCCGAGGGCCTTCGGCAACGCGTGGAAGATGAGGTCGTCGGGGTCCTGTGCCCGGACGATCGTCGTGCGTACGGTGCTCGCGTCGGCGGAAATGTTCTTGGTATTGCGGGCGTACTTGTGCAGGTCGGCAACGCGCGTGATCAGGGCGCTGGCGACAGAGAGGAGGTCAGGGTTGCGCAGGGCCTTGGATCGCGGTGCTTCCACACCGAGCGAGACCATCAGCTTCTTGATGATGCTGCCGCGCAGGCCGTCCCCTGCCGGTGTGTACTTCACCTCGAAGCGGGCCGCGCTTTTGACCAGGCGCTCGACGGCATCGATGGTCAGCCGGGGCAGGTAGGTGCCTTCCTCGAACAAGGCGACGTCGTGGCGTCGGATGATCAGGGCCGGGAGCAGGAAGACCGGGATCACGCCGGCCTTGAGCCCGTACGGCGGACTCTTGAGGACACGGATAACCTCTTCCATGCTGACCCGCTCGGTGGCGCCGGACAGTGCCTCGTTGAGGGCGTTCCAGGCGGGCTGGGCGTGCTCGTGCCCCTCGCCGGGCGGGGAGAAGCCGTACGGGAGCAGGCTCTCTTGCTGACTCTCGGCCTGGGCCACCCCGTTTTCGCGATGCAGGCCGAGATAGGCCAAAACTCCGCTATAGATGGCGCGTTCGGCTTTGTACCCGACGAGGCCGAGGTTCTCCTTGCCAGAGGCGGAGAGCATGGCCGTCAGCAGTATGCCGCGCGCCTGGGCAGCCTGGCTGGTCAGGACATGGCGGCCGAGCATCTCGTTGCGGATATGCGGGGTGTGCGGATACACGGATTCGCAGGCGAGGGAGACCAGGCCGCTCAGGCTGCGGGCGGTTAGGCCGGAGGCGGCGGGTTCCTCGCCGGGGGCGATGCCGGTGTGCCACAGGCTCCAGGACGCTTCGGAGGACGGCGGGTAGAAGGCGTCCTGCATGAGTTCGAGCAGCTCGGCCTCGGCCTGCACGAGCCTCTCGATGACCTCGCGGCGCGCGACGTGGTCGATGTCCTGCTGGGTGCTGAGTTCCTTCAGCGCGACGAGGTAGGTGGCCGTGGTCAGTACGACGTCGGGGTCAGGGGTGGTGCCGACAAGTACGGGCAGGGGCGAGCGGACGGTGGGCCGGTCGGCGTCGGTACCGAGGTGGAAGACGACGAGACCGTCGGCGGGCTCCTTGAGCTCGTCGGGGGCGGCGACAGTCTTGGTCTCGGGGCCGCTGACTGCGGTGTAGAACACGCGCATCATGCCGGTCACCTGGCTGTGGCGGCCTGCCACGAATGCCTGGGGAACGAGGCTGCCGAGCCGGTCGATGACCGCGGCGTCGTCGAAGTGGCTGATGATGTCCTTGAGTCGGCCGTCGATGTCGACGTCGGTGCCCTGCCAGACTCGGTATTCGCCACTGAACTCACGGTGGACGAGGAAGCCCCGGCGCACGAGGTCGGCGAGTCGCTCTTCGAGCGCAGTGAAGGCGCCAGGGTCTGCGACGTCGGTAGGGTCGTGGAGGGCGAAGTGGATCATCGGGGCGGTGGCGCTAAGCGCCCCGTCGGAGTCAATCAGGTTGAGGACGCCGATGGTCTTCAGTACGTCCTGATCGGTGTCCGGGAGTCCGTTGGCGTCCCGGATGCGCGAGTCGACTTCAATCCACTTGCTGGCGTTGGCGGAGGCGAGCAGGGCGGTGCGCCCGGAGTTGATGAAGTAGTCCCACAGCTGCGGCAGCCGCACCGTGCTCGCACTGTCCGCGTCCGGGTTGCTGTGCCGGGACAGCGAGTGGCGGACGGTATTGGGCTCCCCGCTGTTGAGGAAGCCCGACAGGCTGCGGTCGTGCTGGCCGATCTGGGCGGCGAGGATCGGTGCGGCGAGGGCCGTGATGGGGTGCAGCGGGTAGAGGTCGGCGAAGTGGTCAGGGCCGAGCTCGGCGAGAACGCCGAGACCGTGCTGCGTCCAGAGGTCCGCGGATGCCTCGGCGGACGCGGTGATCAGGGCCTGGCCGGCAGAGTTGACCGCCGAGCGGTCGAGGCGGCGGCGCAGAAGGTGCAGAGAGTCGCCCTGGTGAGGGACGAAGGTAATGTCTTCGAAGCGGCCCTGGATCTTGGCCCATTCGCGGGTCTTGAGTTCGCTGGACCGTGAGGCGTAGTCCATGAACGACAAGTGCTGCAAGGTCATCAGGTAGACGGGCAGACCGTTGGGGCCGGCCGCTCGCTCGGCGAGTTCCTGCAGCAGGAACAGGTCGTGCTGGGCGTCAGCAAACTCATTGTGCCCGGCGAGGTGCTCGAGCGTCTTGCCGAACTCATCGATGACGAGGAGCAGGGGCTGCTGCCCGTCTGATGTCAGAGCCGTGACGGCGCCGAGAATCTCCTTGGCGCCGGCGCGGTCCGGGTCGGCGCACCCCTCCAGGGCGGTGGCAATGGCCTTCGGGACGCGCTTACCCCAGCGTCGCACCGCCGCCGTGTGCAGAGCACGGGAGAGGGTCGCGACGACGGGCTCTCGGCGTGCGGTGGCCACGCCGCCGAGAAACCCCTCAGGCGCAAGGGCGTCGCGTGCTGCGGCAACGCGCTGGGCAAGGGCAGGGCTGGCCTCATCGAGGATGCGCTCGGCCTCGTCACGCCGCTTGGCATCCCGCCCCAGCAGCGCATCGATGAAGTTGGACAGCGTGGACTTGCCGGAACCGTAGGGACCGGTGAACGACCAGGCCCGTGTCCGGCGTTGGTCGGCCAGCGCGCTCGCGATGCGTTCCAGAACATCGACGGCACGAGCGCCGACATACGGGTCGTGGAGGGCGTCCTCGACATCGCGCTCCAGGTTGGTCGAGCGCATCTGGGAGCCGACGAGTTGGATGCCAGCGGGGAACTGCGGGGCCTCACTCGCCGGACTGTCTGGGGTCCGCGTGGGGGTTGCGGTGGTCACGCGGCGGTCTCCTCGTCAAAGAGCTTCTCGGTCGCCTCGGACGTGTCCGTGGCCTTCGTGTCGAGTTCCTTCTGCTCGGCCTCGGCGAGCTGGGGGAACATAGAGGCCCACTTCTCACGGGTGGGGAAGTTGGGGCGTCGGGTGACGAAGTCGTATTGCTCGTCGAGGACTTCCCACGCCAGAGCGAAGGGGTCGGCCGTGAAGGCGAGGCTGCGCTGCCCCACGGCCTCGGTCAGGTTGAGGTTCGGGTGGTCGGCGGCGACCTTCTGCAGTGCAGTGACGATCTCGTTTTCCCGGACGCGGAATGCGCGCCCTGGGGAGCCCGGCTCGTTGGCCAGGCGGGCCACGGAGATCGAGTTGGCCTGGCGGGAGAACTTGGCGGCGTAGTCGAGGCAGGCGTAGGCCAGGACCCGGGCCGGCAGCGAGGTGCGGTGCCCGCTGGTGAACTGCCACTCGGGCTTGCCGCGGGTACCTACGAAGGTGAGCAGGTCAAGGTCGCGGAAGGGACAGGCGAGCAGGTCCTCGTAGCTGCCCGGCGAGCCAGCCTTCTCCGGGACGCTGCGCGCGTACATCTTGGTAAGGCAGTCAACGTCACGGACGATCGACGCCTCTTCCGGGCTCTTGTCGTAGGAGAAGTTCACGTGCCGGGTGACCACCTGCGTCATGTCCGCGGTCGTGAACCGGGAGAACGGCGCGAGGTGGAAGGCCGTGTACCAGGTCGGCGCGTGGCTCTTGGCGCCGGGACGGGAAGAGATCAGCCACCAGTGCAGCAGCCATAGGCTGCCGTTCTCCTCCAGATACGGGTCCGCTCCGTCCTCGTCTAGAAGCCAGCGTGCTTCCCAGGTCGGGTAGGAGAACTTGGCCTGCGTGCCCTTCGCCGGATTGCACTCCCGGGTCAATTTGAACGCCCGCGACCAGTAGCGCATGGCGTTGACCATGTTCTTGCCCACTCCGAACCCCACCGGCGCACCGTCCGCGAGGAACGCACCCTGGTCCTGTTTGACCTGCATGTACGCCTTGTGCAGCCAGCCGAAGCGGGGCGCGAACGTCTCGTGTCGCGCGAAGGCAAAAAGGGCGGCTTCCCCAAGCCGGCTGTCTGACATCCGGGACCTCTCTGTGTCCAATGCGATTGCTCTAACGAGGTGCTAAATGGGGTAACGGTCAGCGGGGACCGTCGGGTTCGGCCAGCGCGGCCCGAACCTGCGTCACGGCGCGTTTGACGGCCCGCGCCGCGTGCTCGACCTCGGCCTCTGTGGTGGCGTAGCCCAGCGAGAAGCGGATCGTGCTGTCTGCGTCCGCCCGGGACAGGCCCATGGCCAGGAGAACGTGGCTCGGTGTGGGGGCGCCGGACGCGCACGCGCTGCCCTCCGAGGCAGCGATCTCGGGCATCGCCGCCAGGACTGCGTCCGCCGGCACCCCAGGGAAGGTGACGCTCGTCACGCCCGGTAGGCGCTGATCACGCCGACCATTGATCCGGGACTCGGGCAGGGCGTCGGCCATGAGGTGTTCGAGGCGGTCGCGCAGTGCCTCAACGCGCTCGGCCTCCTCGCCGAGTCCGCGCGCCGCAGCCTCAGCCGCGGCGCCCATGCCCATGATCCCTGCCACATTCAGCGTGCCTGCGCGCCAGCCCCGCTCCTGTCCGCCGCCCACGAGGAGCGGGCGGTGCGGCAGGGAGGATCCTCGGCGTACGTACAGGGCGCCGACTCCTTGCGGTCCGCCGAACTTGTGGGCCGACAGCGACAAAAGGTCAACGTCGAGTTCAGCAACGTCGACGGGGAGACGGCCGATGATCTGTGTGGCGTCCGTGTGGACGAGTGCGCCGGCTTCACGGGCCGCCTTGGCCGCGACGCGGAGGTCGGTGAGGACGCCGGTCTCGTTGTTCGCCGCCATCAGGGAGACCACTCCCCCGCGACGCGTGGCAAAGACCTGATCGAGGGCGCCGAGATCCACCAGGCCGTCGCCGCCGACCGGGAGCAGTACAAGATCCTCCGGGCTCCCAGCGGTGACCGCGCGGGCTGTTTCCAGGACAGCCGGGTGCTCAACGGGGCTTGTGACCAAGGGATTTCCGGCACTGAATGCGGCTCGGAGGGCCAGGTTATTCGCTTCGGTTGCTCCGGATGTGAAGATGATCTCGCCGGGTGAGCAGCCGAGGAGGTCGGCTAGCTGACGGCGGGCGACGTCGACCCGGTGAGCGGCCTGTCGTCCCGGTGGGTGCAGGCTTGAGGCATTGCCGACCGCTTGCATGACCTCGATGACGGCCGCGAGGGCCTCGGGACGGATCGGGGCGGTGGCGTTGTAGTCAAAATAGGACGTACCTGACCCATTCGGCCCGTTCATTGTCTGCCACCCCGCCTCGCTCGTGTCGCACACCAATGTACTGCTGGGGGAACCCGTCCCTCGCATCCGGGGTTCCACCAGTAGCTCGCCGTGATCCTATCCGCGAGCCGAGATCCACTCTTTGAATCACTCGAACGTGTGGTGTCGCAAGCCATTTATCGAACGAGTGTTCCATGATGCGTGGAAGGCGGACGCCTCACAGCGAGATCTACATCTTGGTCGAGCGCGCCGGGCAGGGAGCCGTCAAATGTCGCTCCTGGCTGGGCTTTTCGCCTATTGGCACCCCTGTTGTCAGTGGCCCCCTTTAGGGTGGTCCGCACGCTGCAGCGTTGAAGTCACAGCAACGTTGGGGCGGTGCTTGGCTTGCTCCAACTGGGGGTGGAACTTCATGACAACAGCCGCGTCGGCTGCGGACACGTGCGGGCTGGAGCCTGCCGCCGGGCAGGTGGGGCAGTGACCACCTGGTCACCAGGGATGTCCTTCAAGGCACTGCTCGCGGATGCGCCGATGGCGTACATCCGAGCGCATCTCGGCGAGCAGCTGTGCGCTCTGCTCGACCTGATCGAGGGAGGCACGGCAGGTGACGACCGCCTTCGGGCTGTCGCCCCCATCGCCATCGACGCCGAGCGTCTGGTCGCCGACGCTGCTGAGCGTACGGCCCTGATTGCCCTGGTTCCGAAGCCCAAGCAGGCGGAGTTGACTCAGCGCCTGGGCTCGCTGGGGGACGAGCAGGAGCCGCTGGACTACCTGCAGAGCCTGAAATGGACGGCCGACGAGCGCCGCGAGCTCCTGGAGTTCTTCGGCTTCACGATCGACCGGGTGCCATCCCTCCCGCCGGCGTTCAAGCAGGAGGCGGGGCCGGAGTACGGCTTGTTCCCGCATCAGCGTCAAGCTGCAGCACGGGTCAAGGAACTGTTGTACGACGGCTCACGGCGGACGGTGCTGCACCTCCCCACGGGTGTGGGCAAGACCCGAACGGGCATGAGCCTGATCTGCGACCATCTGCGGCAGCATGAGCCCACTGTGGTGGTGTGGCTGGCCCACGGTCAGGAACTGCTGGAGCAGGCCGCCGTCGAGTTCGAGCGCGCCTGGACGAAAGTAGGCGACCGACCGGTCCCCGTCCTGCGGGTCTGGGGCAACGCCTCGGCAGACCTTGCAGACATGACCGACGGGCTGGTCGTGCTCGGCCTGGAGAAGGCCGTCTCGGCGGCCAAGTCGGATCCGCAGTTCCTGGCCACTCTTGCAGCACGCAGCACGCTGACGGTCTTCGACGAGGCCCATCAGATCATCGCACCCACGTTCCAGCGAGTAGTCGATGAACTGACGATCCGTCACGATGCGAGTCTGCTGGGGCTGACCGCCACCCCGGGGCGCACGTGGGCCGACATCTCCAAAGATGAGGAGCTCTCCGACTACTTCTCCCGGCAGAAGGTCATGCTGGAGATCGAGGGCTACACGAACCCGGTCGCAGCCTTGATCGACCAGGGCTACCTGGCCAAGCCGCTGATGCGGACGGTTGCCTCCGAGGCCGGCATGCATCTGTCCGCCCGGGACCAGCAGCTCCTTGCACGGTCCTTCGATATCCCGGCCGCCATGATGGCCGAACTCGCGCGCGACGAGCAGTGGAACCTCAAGATCGTCCAGACGATCACGGAGCTGCTCCAGCAACAGCACCGGCGCATCCTGGTGTTCGCCGCCTCCGTGGACCACTGCCGGCTAATCGCAGCGGTGCTTTCCGCTGCGGGCTTCGATGCCGAGTTCGTGACGGGCGAGTCCTCCCCCCGGCACCGCAGCCAGGTCATCTCGCGATTCAAGGGGTCCGGCCGTCGCCCCATGGTGCTGTGCAACTTCGGTGTCCTGACGACTGGCTTCGACGCACCGGCCGCCAGCGCGGCAGTGATCGCCCGCCCGACCAAGTCCCTGGTGCTGTACAGCCAGATGGTCGGCCGCGTCATCCGCGGCCCGAAGGCCGGCGGCACGGACACCTGCGAAATCGTCACCGTCGTAAACCCGGAGCTTCCCGGGTTCGGCGACGTGGCAGAAGCATTCACCAACTGGGAAGACGTATGGGAGACAGCGTGACCAGCGACGGCAGCAACTACCGGATCGTCAGTCCTGCGCTGACCGTCAAGGCCATGCGGGACAGCGGCTATAAAAACACCGCATACGCCCTCGCCGAACTGATCGACAACAGCATCGACGCCAAGGCCACCCTCGTGGAGGTCTTCGCCTGCGAGAACCCCGTCCAGGTTGGCTCCCGGACCAGCCACCGTGTGGAGACCATCGCGGTCCTCGATAACGGCCATGGCATGGAAGCACAGCAGCTTCGGCGCGCTCTGAAGTACGGGGACGGGGACGGGGCGGACCCGGGCCGCATCGGCCGTTTCGGCATGGGCCTGCCCAACTCAAGCATGTCCCAGTGCACCCGGCTCGACGTGTGGTCCTGGACCAACGGTGCGGGCAACGCCATGTGGACCTACCTCAGCCTCGAAGAGATCGAGAAGGGAGAAACCGACGACGTCCCCGAGCCTGGACACTCCCCGCTGCCGGACTACTGGCGAGACCTGAGCGAGGGCCTTGGGGACACCGGCACGCTCGTCGTCTGGACCAACCTGGACAAGGTCAACTGGTACGGAGCCGCGGCCACCCTGAAGAACACCGCCGATCTGATCGGCCGGGTCTACCGGCACTACCTCGACAAGGGACGCGTCGACATCCGAATGGCCCCTGTCCGCGAGGGCAAGGTCGTTGACGGCGAGTACCACGCCGTGCCCAACGACCCTCTGTACCTGATGGCGCCGACATCCACGCCGGAGCCGTTCCACAACAAGCCGATGTTCATGCCGTTCTCGATGGGAAGCGAGTCTGAACCTGGTGTGATGCACTTCCCCGTGCTCCACGAGGGCAAGCGGCACAACATCACGGTCCGGGCCTCCATCGCCCGCCCGGAGGCCCGCCGTGCCGACGTCGAAGGCCACCCGTGGCCAGACAGCATCAGCCGTACAACCGACTCCGGCATCCTGCCGTGGGGCAAGCACGCCCGGCGCAACGTCGGAATCTCGCTCGTGCGTCAGGGCAGGGAACTGGACCTCGACGCCTCATGGGCCATCGGCTACGACCCGACGGAGCGGTGGTGGGGCATCGAGGTGGAGTTCCCGCCGGACCTCGATCCCATCTTCGGCGTGACCAACAATAAGCAGAGCGCCACCGTCTTCTCGTCCCTTGCGCACTTCGACTGGAAGGCGCACGCGGAGGCCGGCGAATCCTTCAAGGGCTTCAAGGAGCGCCTTGCCGAGCTCGGCGATCCGCGTCTGCCCTTGATCGACCTCGTGCTCTACCTGGAAGAGAAGCTGCTGCCAGCCATCCGGCGCCAGCTGAAGCAGCAGACGCTCGGGACCCGCAAGAGCAAAAAGCGGCATGACGATGACGTCGCTTCCAAGGTCACGGACGCCGTCAAGCGCCGCAGTGAGGAGGGCTACACCGGCAAGACCGACGAGCTCGACGAAGGAACGACCCCCGAGGCCAAGCGGCAGGAACAGGTCGAGGCCCTCACCCAGCGGCACCACCTGGACGAGGACACCGCCCAGTCCATGGTCGAAGAGTCCCTGGAGAAGGATCTGCGCGCGCGGTGGATCTCCAGCTTCCAGGACACCCCCGCCTTCTTCAGCATCGACCTCATGGCCGGCATGCTGCAGGTGATCTTCAACGAGAAGCATCCGCTGCACGCCCAGCTCATGGCCGTCCTCGAAGACGTCCCCGAGGACGCCGACGCCAACGAGCTGCGCGACCGGCTCGACCGTGCCGCCGACACCTTCAAGCTGCTGCTCTTCTCCTGGGCCCGGATGGAAGACGAGACTTACCCCGACCGCGACCGCGAGCGCATCGCCGACGCGCGGCGCGAGTGGGGCCGGTACGCCCGCGACTTCGTGGACGGGAAGGCCGACTGAGCGTGTCCGAACGTGGCCACATCTGGCGTCAGATCGAAGAATTGATGGCGGACGCCCATGGACGGGTAACCCTCGTGGCGCCCTTCATCAAACGAGAGGTTCTCGCGTCCGCGCTGTCCGCCCTCCCCGCCACCGTCGACGACATCGAGTGCATCACGCGCTGGGTCCCCGAAGAAGTGGCGGCCGGGGTATCCGATCCCGAGATCATCGAGCTCGCCGAGGAAGACAAAAGGCTGCGTATCGCGCTGTGCCCGACCCTGCATGCCAAGCTGTACCTCACCGGCGAGCGCTGCCTGATCGGGTCCGCCAACCTCACGGGCAAGGCAACGGGCCGCGCCGCCAACGCCAACATCGAGATCCTGGTGGAGGCGCCCTCCGCCCATCCCGAAATCGTCCGGGTACTGGCAGAGATCGAGGCCCGGGCGGTCGAGGCGACTCCCCACATGGCCGCCCTGGTCAGAAGTCAAGCCGAGCTACTGAAGGAGCATCGTCCGACCGCCTCTGACCAGCCACGGGAGGCCCAGCAGGGCTGGTATCCCGTCACGCGACGCCCTGACGCCCTCTACCCGTACTACTGCGGGCGAGCCCAGTTCGGACGCTCCGTCAAAGCAGCCATCGTGCGCGACCTCGCGCTCCTCGGCGTTCCGGCCGGCTTGTCCGAGGCGGAGTTCTCGGACTTGATCGAGAGCCGGCTGCGGGAGATCCCCGCCCTCCAGGCGCTCGTGGCCGGTGCCCGTCTGAGCAATGTGGAGTTGCAGCAAGCGCTGCAGGAAGAGACCGGCCTGACCGACGAGCAGGCACGAAGGACCACCGAGACCATCGCCGCATGGCTTCGCCACTTCGGCCGTTTCTATACCGATGTCGGGACATGGGAAATCCGGCACGGACAGGAGCTGAAGTAGCCCCCGGCAGTCACGACCGGCCTCGGCATCGAGGCCGGCTCCGGGGCAGACACCGGCCGGATGCGCCGGGCTGCCCGCAGGCCCGCCTAGGATCTCTGCAGACAGCCCGGCGAGGAGGCCATGCCCGCGTGGCAGTCACCTGGCAGGAACGTTGGTGTGGGGAAGGTGCTTATGTCGCAAGCGCGGGTCCCCTACCTGCTCGGGCACACTGAGATCGCGTCCCTCTTCGGGGTTGAGCGCCAGACGTCACAGAAGTGGCGCACAGAAGGCACCCTCCCAGAGCCTGACCTGGTCGCTTCAGGCAATCCGTACTGGTTGCTGGCGACAGTGCTTCAGATCAGCGGCGGCGACCGCCAGGCTGATCAGCAACGCCTGGCGGCCTATAGGGCCGGAATCCCTGAAGGTTACGACGTGCAGGCCAAGGAAGACCTACCTGTCGTCCTCGGTATCCAGGAAGTTGGCCGCGTCCTCGGTAGGGACGCCCAAGCCGTTTCCCGGTGGCGTAACCGTCGGCGGATCGCCGAGGCCGATCTGATGCTCTCCGGTTCCCCGCTGTGGCTGCTGGAAACCGTCCTGGCCGATGCACAGCAGCGGCAGCGGACCGTCGTCCCCACCGAGGTCGAAGACCTCCGCACGGGGCGGCGCGTCCCCCAGAAACCTCGAGGACGCAGACACGGCGCCTCCGCCGCGCCACCGCCCGAGGAGCCGCTCCCCGCCGCCCGGACGTTCTCCGCTGCCGACCAGACCGCCGCCGTCGAGTTCCTCGCATCGATGCTGGCCCAGGGTTACTCCGTCGTCATCAAGCCTCAGCGCTAGACCGCCGTTCCCGGCCGGTACGCGGTTGCCGACGCCCGCGGACGGCTCATGCCCTGTTCGCCAGCAGCTGGGAGAGAAACACTTGATTCTCGAATGGTCGATCCATACTGTCTCTCATATGTCGATCTTGCAGCAGCGCACCGGAGACCATCACGCCGATCCCACCGACTCCATCCCCAAGGCCGCTCCCCGCGAGCCCAACCGTCCTCCGATGAAGGTCGTTTCCTACGGAGGCGGTGTCCAGAGCACCGCCCTGCTCGTGCTGGCCGTTCAGCGAGAGATCGACTTCCGCACCTTTCTGTTCGCCAACGTCGGCGACGACAGCGAGCACCCCGCGACCCTCGACTACGTCCGCGAGATCGCCATCCCGTACGCCGCCCGTGCGGGACTGGACGTCCACGAACTCAAGCGCCGTCGCCGCGACGGGGCCACGGAAACGCTCATGCAGCGGCTGAACCGGCCGGACACTCGGTCGATCCCCATCCCGGTCCGCATGGCCAACGGCGCTCCTGGCCGCCGCAACTGCACCGCCGACTTCAAGATCAAGGTGGTCGGGCGGTGGCTTCGGGACCATGGCGCCACCGCGGAGGAGCCAGCGGCGGTCGGCATCGGCATCTCGGTCGACGAAATCCATCGCGCCAACCGCCGGCGGCGGGAAGCTCACGAGGTCATCGAATACCCCCTCCTCGATCTCGGGCTGCGCCGGGACGACTGCGAGCGCATCATCACCGAGGCCGGCCTGCCGGTACCGCCTAAGAGCTCCTGCTTCTTCTGCCCCTTCCGCACAGTCGGCGCCTGGCGCCACCAGCGTCGGCACGAGCCGGAGTTGTTCGCTCAGTCGGTCCGGCTGGAGGAGACAATCAACCAACGGCGGGCTGCACTCGGGCGGGATGCCGTCTATCTCACGAGGTACGGGATCCCGCTCACTCAAGCCATCCCCGATGAGAGCCCGGGGGAAGGCGACGCCGATGAGGATGAAGGTGCATGCGACTCCGGATGGTGCATGACCTGATAGGTGTCGAGCAGGCCACGACGGGTGGGCCTGAAGCCATGGCTTCGGGCCCACCCGTCGTTTTCCCCTGGGCTGCCGTCGTGATCGCTGCGGGCCACTGCCCGTGGCGGAATCAGAGCTCGGGCGGCTCGCCGGGCTGAAGGTGGAGCACGGAGAGGTACTCGCCGTAGGGCATCTCTTCATCCACCCAGCGGCTGCCGCCCGATGCGTCGGGAATCCACATGCCGTCGAGAAGGTACTTGTCGTCGAAGACGGCGACGCGGTCCTCCTGCACCGCTGCCGCCATCAGCAGCTGGATTCCCAGCAGCAGCACCGTGGAGGCTTCCTTGACCGCGCAGACCTCGCCGTGCCCGGTGGGAAAGACCTTCCCGTCCGCGTCGCTGTCCGGCTCGAGGATGGCGGCACGGCCCCGGACTGCCATGTCGTGCAAGGCAATCGCCTGGGTGACCGCTGCCGCCACCGGCGTGCCGACGCCCAGAACCCCGTCCGGCGCATGCATCCGCAGATGATCGGCGACCGCGCGTGCATGCACCAGCCATGAGTCGCCGTGGTGGTGCAGTCGCTGTTCTGCGGCCTCGACGGCCAGTCCAGGCTCGGAAGTACCCGGGTGCAGCAGCCGGACGAATCCTTCAAGTGCTACGCGCAGGTAGCCGAGACGGACCTGATGTCGCTGCCACTCCTCCATCATCTCGGTCCAGACGGCGTCGAAGTCGAGGCCGGCCGAGCACATTCCGCCGTCGTCGTAGGACATGTCGAACGTCACCGTGCGCAGGCCCTGCGCGAGGCGCAGCCACTTGTAGGCCGTATCCCAGCTGTTCTGTGCCCCGGGGAGGGCGGTGACGGCGGAGGCGTGCTCCACCCAGTCGGTGAGTTCACGGACGTGGTCCTCGGGCTCGGACAGCGCGAGGGTGGACAGCGTGCGGTATGAGGGCAGGCAGGGGCCCTCCATCCGGGTAGTGGTCACGGGTGGAGCGTGGCACACGGCACTGACAATCGCTCCGGTGTCGAGAGCCTATGTGACGCTCAGGTGCTGGCTGTGCGGCGTACGAGCCGGTGGCCTCGCAACTCCCGCTCGCAGCGTACGAGTTCGCGTTCCCAGCCTTCTTCCGTGCCGATCAGGTGCGGGCTCTCGTAGAGGCCGGCGCGAACCTCGGCGTCCGTGAGCCTCCGGTATTTGGGTGCGTCGGGATCGTCCTCGGCAAGGAACTCGTGCTTGCGGTGCAGCAGGGGACGGTTGGTGGAGTCCGCGTACGAGGTGAAGGAGGACTTGAGGGTCTTCAGGTCGACGGCGTACGACGCCGCGAGACGCGGGTGGGGGTCCGTGTCGAACTCGGGGTAGTCGAGCCAGCTGACGCCACGGCCCTGGTGGCGGAGCTTGACGACGGACCACTCGCCGGGACGGCCGGCAGCGATGCTCGCGCACTGCTCGTACAGGCGCAGCACGGCCGGGATCCGGTGAAGTGCGCGGCGGTGCACGTACAGGGCGGTCGCGGTGAATTTGCCGGCGATCGATCCGTTCATCGCGCGGCGGACGTATGCGTCGTCACGCAGCTTGAACAGCAGGCGATCGGCTCGCTGGCACGCCTCGGTGTACGAGGGGAAGAACGCGCGGATGTCCAGTTGTACGGGCAGGGGCAGACTGCTCACGGGGCCTCGGCCATGGAACAGCTCCAAAGCGAGGAACTGCAGCGTGTCAAGGGCTCCGCGTTCGGCGCTCCGTTCCACCTTCACGGGGTCGGCTTCCTGCTCGGCAAGCCGCTTCAGTTCAGCAGGGCGCAGGTGGCCGAGGAGGCTGATGATGGGCTGCGGCATTTCCTCAAGCTGAGGCATCCGGCCCCGCTGTTCGAGATGATCAACCACCGAAGTGATCGCCGAGGCGGTGTCCTCGGACGCCAGCCACCCCCCGTCCGGGGCAACCTGGCGGGCGAGGTAGCTCAGGCGGGCCGCATCGTCCTTGAAGGCATAGACGATGCCCGGCGCCGCCGACAGGCAGCGGACGCCTGTGGCCTCCTCAACGTAGTCGCGAAGCTCGCCGGCGGCGTAGAGGTGTTGGAAGGTACGGCGCTGAGTGAGGATGCCGTCGCCATACTCCGTGCCTTTGATCTGGTTGCGCTCCCACCTCAACCGGGCGGACACCACGAGCACGGATTTGGCGAGATTCCAGGCGCGGAGGAGCGTCTCTCGTCGTTCAGCGGGGTTCTCAATGACGTTCAGGACATAGGTGAGAAGGACTACCTCGGCAGGCTCACGCCGTCCATCCGGGAAATGCACCGGGTCCCACCCTGCGGCCTCAAGGCCAAGGTGCTGCAGAGCCCGTACATCGCCGCCACGTCCGCACCCGTAGTCCAGTACACCCACGTCTGGTTCCAGCTGAAGGTCGCCAACTGCACGACGGGCCGGTAGCGAGAGGCCGACGCGGCCAATGGCGGTCCGATGCCTCTGGCTGCTCCAAAGCTGCTGTGTCATCGGTGTCCCCTGATTCCACGGACAGGCCAGTATGCGACAGCACCGAACCTTACGTGACGCCCGCTTCGGCTACCGGGCTTACCCGGAGCCACGCCTCCCAGCTACCCACGGACGTTGCCGCGATCGCGGAATTCGACTCCGAGTACTTGTTGCGACGTTGCTCGATAGTTGGCCTCTTTGATCGCTACTCGGCCAGAGACGGTCGTAGCCCGGCCTCACTGCGGCCCACAGCAGCGGCTACGGGTACCCGCGGTACTGATCCTCACGTGCGACACCGGCCCGTTCGCCGAGGGCGATGCGCCCACCCCACGTCGCCGCGCCGAGTCCAGATCACAGTGCTGTGGTCGTTTGGCTCCGCTGCCCCGCCGGGATCTAGTCGGCGTCAGTCTCTGTCAGCAGTCGTTCCAACTCTGCGTTGCCGTCATCGCTTCGCAGCTGCTTGAACAGGTCCTTCAGGGCTTCTGCCTCTGGTTGCCGACGTTCCGCCAATTGCCACCACAACTCGTACACCTCTCTGGGGGTACGGCTGCGCGCAATGGCCATCAACAAGGAATGGACACGCCACTCCTCCTTGAAAAAGCGCCACACGAGCTCGCTCAGATCGTGAAACGGCAGGTTCTGCGCCGACACTTCGATAAGGCGCTGAGCGGTCTCATGCAGGCCCGCCATCCGCAGTTGTTCGACCAGGCGGATGATCATCATGGCGTCGCTCAGCCGGACAAGGCCCGTAAGGAATGCCTCGACGCCTTCGTCGGCCCCGACCTGGCACAGATGCCGCGCGATGTCCCTAGGCGATCGGCTGGCGAACTGCCTGACATCTAGTACGGCCTGGTCGTCGTCGCTGTGGGGGAGCGACGCAGAGCTGCTGTTGCGCACATCGAGGCCCGGTCGGAAGGGCTTCCAGGGGTCAAGGCCGGCCACCACGCGCCAAAGCCTTGAGAACCGGTCGGCTTCCGCATCCGCATCGCGGGCCGGCCGAGCCATGCTGGCAAGCACCAGCACAATCGCGACGACGACCGAACAACTGGCGCTGTCCCCCCTGCCGGTGAGGACTTGCCGTATGCGTTCGTGGCTCACCGTGGTGGGGGCAGCGTCGTGACCGGTGATGGCCTTGCTGATGTCGCGCAGACTCGGGCAGCCCGCTGCGACATACAACTCGTACATGCCGACGGTGAGTTCCCTAAGCGGCCCCGCCGGGAGTTCTTCCTCGCCGGGAAGAGTCACCATTCGCCTCGGCATGAACACTCCCTTGTCAACTGGCGTCAACTCGCCAAGACCAGATTTCCGTGCGCGGACTTCTTTCGTCAACCGGTATCACCTCCCGTCCCCCCGGTGGCGCCCCGACCGACGCTGGTCATAGGGGGGCGACGCGACGACCTCCCTTCGATCAGCAGGAGGGAACAGGACATGAGGCTGCCGGGGAAAAAAACAGATGGGGCTTGTCCGCATCTATGTCGCTGAGCGAGGCCGGGCAGGAACGGCCGTGATCCGTAACGTCGGCAACTGGCTGGCCACACCCCCTGGCATGGCTGCACTGACGGGCTGCCAGACAGCGGTCACCATCATCAATTGGCTGGGGAACTGACGCCACCGACGAAACGTGAATACGTCGTTGCGAGCGGCGGGCTGGGGCTACTGAAGCGGCACCACGCCTCGGCCCGCTTCCATGCGGCCTTTCGGGGCTCGGCGGCCTGAACCATGCCCCGGACATCGCTCGTACACAAACAACAACCACTGCAGCGGAGGTCGCCCGTTCAATAGCGGCAGGTGGAGGTTCCCAGCGGCCTAGGCCCGTTGAGTTAGGTGATCCGTTCCGTCGGTCGGGAGACACTGCCTTGAACCACGGGGAGCTGATGACGGCCCGAGGCAGATGAACGCCCTCTGCTTTCGAAGCGAGGCAACATAGCGTGGTATCGCCGGTTGGCCAAACCGGCGATACCACGCATCATTGATGGTCCACCGCCACTACCTGTCATCTACATCGGAAGGCACAACCCCCACCACATCCACAGCGGCCGAGTTCCGCATCCGCTCATGTCAAAGCGCGCTGGAGGTTACGCCGCCGCGTAGCTGGCGCGGAAGACGCCCATAGCCCGCTCCAGGTCCCGCTCAGAGCGCAACTGCACCTCCAAGTCACCCGTACCGTGGTGGCCGAGTTCCGTCACATCCCGGGTGAAGCCGGGAATGAGGTCCACCTCCTTCGGGTCGACCTTGAGGTAGACGAGGAGCTTCGTCTTCTGGGGCGGGCAGACGCAGGCGAAGTTCCGCAGGCGCTGATACGCCCGGTACTGCTTGCGCTGCACCCGGCTGACGCCATCCCCGAGACCGAGCAGCACCTCATCGACCACCTCCGCCAGCTCTGCCAGCGCTCCGCCCTGCCCGCGGACAGGCGGCAGCCCGACCGCGCCCCGGCGAACCGGCCTCGCGGCCGATGTCCGCCCGGTGACGGAAGCCACGGTCTCAAGTCCGATGAGGTCCTTGTCGAAGAACCGGTAGCGAACCAGGTCGATGCTGCGCCGGTGCTCGCGTACCGCGTGCGCGTCGTAGCGGGTGAAGTCGCCGGCGACGCAGATCAGCCGGGGTGCGCTCCACAGGACCTGGGACGCGGCCGATGCCCCGAGCCGGTCGCGGACCAGGTTCCGGAAGGCGTCCTTGTGAGCCATCAGCCACGACATGTAGTAGAGGCCCTGGTTGATCACTCCGGCATCGGTGCCGCGCTTGTACTCCACGACCACCGGCGCCCCGTTCTCATCGAGCCCCAACGAGTCGATCCGTCCGCCATCAGCACAGTCAATGACGTACTCGCTCGCCAGAAACCGCACCCCCAGCATCGCCTCCATGTGCGCCTCGACGAGGCCCTGCACATCCGCCTCGACCTCGGCAAGACGCGGCGTGACCTCGGTCACGCCGCTGTTCGTCATGTGGAACAACTTCAGGCCCGACACCTTCCCCTCCTCGACTCGAAGATCGAGAACGTCAGGAAGGGGCAAGATTGTTTCCGTGAGCCCCTGCGGGCGAGTGAAGAAGTCATGTGCGGGGCTACTAGACCGCATCTGTTTTCCCCATGCGGAGCTACGCCCACAGGTCAGCACAGAACCAGCACGGGAGGGCTGATGTGGGGTGATGAGAGGTGCTCACAGGTCAGCACCAAGTCAGCACGGGGACGAGAAAGGGGCCTGCCTCCGAAGAGACAGACCCCACCTGAACTGCACATTTGCAAGATCAGCTAAGTCGTGGTAAGTCACCCGCTAGACATTGAAGCGGAACTCGACCACGTCCCCGTCCTGCATCACGTAGTCCTTGCCCTCCATGCGGGCCTTGCCCTTGGCGCGGGCCTCGGCGACCGAGCCCGTTTCGACGAGGTCGGCGAAGGAGATGACCTCGGCCTTGATGAAGCCCTTCTGGAAGTCGGTGTGGATGACACCGGCGGCCTCGGGGGCGGTGGCGCCCTTCTTGATGGTCCAGGCGCGGGATTCCTTGGGGCCGGCCGTGAGGTAGGTCTGCAGGCCCAGGGTGTCGAAGCCGACGCGGGCGAGGGTGGCGAGGCCCGGCTCCTCGGCGCCGACCGACTCCAGCAGCTCCATCGCGTCCGCCTCGTCCAGCTCGGCGAGGTCCTGCTCCAGCTTGGCGTTGAGGAAGATCGCCTCGGCGGGGGCCACCAGCGCGCGCTGCTCGTTCTTGAAGTCCTCGTCGGTCAGCTCGTCCTCGTCGACGTTGAAGACGTACAGGAACGGCTTGGTGGTGAGCAGGTGCAGGTCGTGGAGGAGTTCCTCGTTGCCGGAGCCCTGCACGATGCCCTGCGAGAAGAGGGTGTCGCCCTTCTCCAGGATCTCCTTGGCGGCCTCGACCGCGGCGACCTTCGGGGCGATGTCCTTCTTGATGCGGGACTCCTTCGCCAGGCGCGGCAGGACCTTCTCGATGGTCTGCAGGTCGGCGAGGATCAGCTCGGTGTTGATCGTCTCGATGTCGTCCTTGGGCGAGACCTTGCCGTCGACGTGCACGACGTTCTCGTCCTGGAAGGCACGGATGACCTGGCAGATCGCGTCCGACTCGCGGATGTTCGCGAGGAACTTGTTGCCGAGGCCCTCGCCCTCGCTGGCGCCGCGCACGATGCCCGCGATGTCGACGAAGTCGACGGTCGCCGGGAGGACGCGCTGCGAGCTGAAGATCTCGGCCAGCTTGGTCAGACGCTCGTCGGGGACGCCCACCACGCCCACGTTCGGCTCGATCGTGGCGAACGGGTAGTTGGCCGCCAGCACGTCGTTCTTGGTCAGGGCGTTGAACAGGGTCGACTTGCCGACGTTGGGCAGACCGACGATTCCGATCGTGAGCGACACGTTTACGACTTCCCGTACGTAGGAGGGCCAGGCGGCCGGGGGCTGAAGCGGCGGGGCCTGGGGCCTGAGGCCAGTCCGGCGGATCGTGCCCCAGCGGCCGGAGGGCCGGCCGATCCCCCAGTTTACGGCGTGCCGCCACCCGCTCCGGCGAGGTATCGAACGCTTGGCCAAGGTCCGCTCAACGGCGTGTCTGTGAACCCATTCGGCACATTAACCGACCTAAGTTGGACGAGTGGAGCAGCAGCAGAGGACGCAGTCCCCGCACACCCCTCGCACCGGGCCGCGGCCGGGCGTCCCGCCCCTTCCCCCGCAGGCGGGGAGAGCGGGACGGGTCCCCGGCGCGGACGTGCCCGCTCGCGCCCCGGTCGCGCGCGGGCCCGTACCACCACCGGTCCAAGCCGTGCGGAGCGTGGCGCGGGCCGTGCGCCGGATGCCGAATCCGCGCCTCACCGATCTGGGCTGCGGGCTGTTCTGCGGGCTGGCGATGTTCGTGCTCGCCGGCCTCGACCGACTGTTGTTCGGTGCGTCGACGGCCCTGTACGGGGTGCTGTTCCTGCTGGTCAGCGCATTGACGGCAGTGTGGGTGCGGCGCGGGGACCTGGCGAGCGCTCCCGTCGTCGTACCGATCGCCTACGCGGCCGGTCTGCCGCTGCTGGCCGAGGGCGAGGGCGGCCTCGGCGGGCATCTGATGGCCCTGGTCACCGCCCTCGCCATGCAGGCGGGCTGGCTGTACGGCGGCACGCTGGTCGCCGGGGTCATCGTGACCGTGCGCAAGCTCCGGCTGATGGCCCGGCGGGCCGCCGAGCGGGAGAGGGAGCGGGGACGCGAGCGGCACGGCCGGGAGGACCGGGGCGGCCGGGAGGTCCGGGGCCGGGCGCGGGTCGGGGGGCAGGGCGGGCCGGCCCGGGACGGGGACGTCCGGGGCCGGGCGGCCGCCGGTGTCCGTCCCCGGGCCTCGTACGACCGCGGGCCGGCCGGGCCGCGGGCGCCGAGGCCCCCGGCCCAGCCGCACGGCTCCGTCTCCCGGGGGCGCTGACCGACGCGGCGGCAGGCGGGCGGGAGCCCCGTCCGCCGGTCGGCGCCCGATGCCCGATCGGACGCCTGCGCGCCCGTCGTCGTCCTAGCCGGCCTTCGCCGCCCGCATCGCCGCGCCCACGATGCCCGCGTTGTTCTGCAGCTGGGCCGGGACGATCTCCGCCCTGATGCCTTCGATGAGGTGCAGGAACTTCGCCGACTTGCGGCTGACGCCGCCGCCGATGATGAAGAGCTCGGGTGAGAAGAGCATCTCGACGTGGGCGAGGTACTTGGTGACGCGCTTGGCCCAGTGCTCCCAGGTCAGCTCGTGGTCCTCCTTGGCCTTGGTGGAGGCGCGGGTCTCGGCGTCGTGGCCGTGCAGCTCCAGGTGGCCCAGCTCGGTGTTGGGGACGAGGACGCCGTCGGAGAAGACGGCGCTGCCGATGCCCGTGCCGAAGGTGAGCAGGATGACCGTGCCCTGCCGGTCGCGCCCGGCGCCGAACTGGACCTCGGCCACGCCCGCCGCGTCCGCGTCGTTGACCACGGTCACCGGCAGGCCGCCGATCCGCTCGCTCAGCAGGGCGGCCGCGTCGACGTCGATCCAGCTCTTGTCGACGTTGGCCGCCGTCCGGATCGTGGCGCCGCCGGTGACCACGCCGGGGAAGGTGATGCCGACCGGGCCGGTCCAGCCGAAGTGGCCGACGACCTCCTTGACCCCGTCGGCGACCGCGTCGGGCGTCGCCGGGTGCGGGGTCAGCACCTTGTGTCGCTCGTCCGCCAGGTCGCCCAGGTCCAGGTCCACGGGAGCGCCCTTGATCCCGGAACCACCGATGTCCACGCCGAAGATGTGCATGGCCCTACGTTACGTCGTACGACTGTCCGTCACGTTGCCGAGGTGTCCCGGCCGCCGCCGGGGGCCGGATCCTCACGTCCCGGTACGCGTACGGCCCCGGAACCTTCACGTTCCGGGGCCGTACGGCGGGTGTTCCGACGGTCAGGCGCCCTGTCCGGTGCGCTCGGCGACCAGGGCCGCGGCCTCTTCGCGCAGGTCACGGCGGAGTTCCTTGGGCAGGGAGAAGGTGATCGACTCCTCGGCCGCCTTGACCAGCTCGACGTCCCCGTAGCCGCGCTCGGAGAGCCATTCGAGGACCTCTTCGACGAGGATCTCCGGCACGGAGGCACCCGAGGTGACGCCGACGGTCTCCACGCCCTCCAGCCATGCCTCGTCGATCTCGCTCGCGAAGTCCACGAGGTACGCCTCGCGGGAGCCGGCGAGCTTGGCGACCTCGACGAGGCGGACCGAGTTGGAGGAGTTGCGGGAGCCGACCACGATGACCAGCTGCGCCTGGGCGCCCATCTGCTTCACGGCGAGCTGGCGGTTCTGGGTGGCGTAGCAGATGTCGTCGCTGGGCGGCGAGACGAGCAGCGGGAACTTCTCCTTGAGCGCGCCGACCGTCTCCATCGTCTCGTCGACGGAGAGGGTGGTCTGCGAGAGCCAGACGATCTTCGACGGGTCGCGGACCTCGACCTTGGCGACGTCCTCGGGGCCGTCGACCAGCTGGATGTGGTCCGGCGCCTCGCCCGACGTGCCGATGACCTCCTCGTGGCCCTCGTGCCCGATCAGGAGGATGTCGAAGTCGTCGTTGGCGTACCGGATCGCTTCCTTGTGGACCTTGGTGACCAGCGGGCAGGTCGCGTCGATGGTGGCGAGCTTGCCGCGCGCGGCCTCGTCGTGGACGGTCGGGGCGACGCCGTGCGCCGAGAACATGACGATGTTCCCCTCGGGGACCTCCTCCGTCTGCTCGACGAAGATGGCGCCCTTCCGCTCCAGCGTCTGCACGACGTACTTGTTGTGGACGATCTCGTGGCGGACGTAGATCGGGGCCCCGTACTGCTCCAGGGCCTTCTCGACGGCGATCACCGCGCGGTCGACACCCGCGCAGTAGCCGCGCGGGGCGGCGAGGAGGACACGGCGGCGGCCAGGCGAAGCGGTCATGTCTCCATCGTAGGGGGTTCCCCGGCGGGGCCTCGGCCGACGGGGGGTGGGGCCCCTGTGCGTCGGCGGCCGCCGGCCCGGTGGGGCTTCTCGCGCAGTTCCCCGCACCCCTGCCTTCCAGGGGCGCGGGGAACTGCGCGAGCAACCACGAACCACCCGCGGCCGCCGACACACAGGCACCCCCACCCCCCTCCCGCGCTCGTCGGCATCCATGTCGGTGCTCCCCGCTACGCTCGGCCGCATGGCACTCAACACGTCCGCCGAATCCCCCCTCCCCGTCGGCGAGGTCTCCCGCCTCATCGGCGGCTGGATCGACCGGCTCGGCGCGGTGTGGGTCGAGGGGCAGATCACGCAGCTGTCGCGGCGTCCGGGCGCGGGCGTCGTGTTCCTCACGCTGCGGGACCCGTCGCACGACATCTCCGTGGGGGTGACCTGCTACCGCCAGGTGTTCGACACGGTGGCCGACGTGGTCGGCGAGGGCGCCCGGGTCGTCGTCCTGGCGAAGCCCGAGTGGTACGCGCCGCGCGGCCAGCTGTCACTGCGGGCCACGGAGATAAAGCCGGTCGGGGTCGGTGAACTGCTGGCCCGGCTGGAACAGTTGAAGAAGTCGCTGGCCGCGGAGGGCCTGTTCGCGCCGGAGCGGAAGAAGACGCTGCCCTTTCTGCCCCAGCTGATCGGACTGGTGTGCGGCCGGGCCTCCGCGGCCGAGCGGGACGTGCTGGAGAACGCCCGGCGGCGCTGGCCGGCCGTCCGCTTCGAGGTGCGCAACGTCGCGGTGCAGGGGGTGCACGCGGTGCCGCAGGTCGTGCGGGCCGTCAAGGAGCTGGACGCGCTGGACGACGTGGACGTCATCGTCGTGGCGCGCGGCGGCGGCAGTGTGGAGGACCTCCTGCCGTTCTCCGACGAGCAGCTCGTACGGGCGGTCGCGTCCTGTCGTACGCCGGTCGTGTCGGCGATCGGGCACGAGCCGGACACCCCGCTGCTGGACTATGTGGCGGACCTGCGCGCGTCCACGCCGACCGACGCGGCCAAGAAGGTCGTGCCGGACGTGGGCGAGGAGTACGAGCGGGTGCGGTGGCTGCGGGACCGGGCGCGCCGCTGTGTGGAGGCGTTCGTGGAGCGGGAGGAGCGGGGGCTCGCACACGCCCTCGCGCGCCCCTCGATGGAGGATCCGCACCGCATGATCGACGAGCGCGCCGACCACGTGGCCTCGCTGCTCGACCGGGGCCGCCGCTGCCTCGGGCACCATCTGGACCGTGCGGTCTCGGAGTTGACGCACACGCACGCGCGCGTGGTGGCCCTGTCCCCGGCGGCGACGCTCCAGCGGGGGTACGCGGTGCTGCAGAGGGCCGACGGCCATGTGGTCCGCGCGCCGGACGAGGCCGGGCCGGACGAGCCGCTGCGGGCGCGGGTGGCCGGGGGCGAGTTCGTCGTCCGGGTCGAGGGAACGGGGACGGTCGCCGACTGAACGGCCACGGGCGTCGACGGAACGGGCACGGGCGTCGACGGAACGGGCACGGGTGTCGACGGAACAGGGACTGTCGGAGGGGACGCATAGGGTGGGCCGCATGACCAGCAACGTGAGCGAGGCCGACGGGACCACCCGGGCGGCCGGGGCCTCGGAGACCGAGCGCGCCCTGGGGTACGAGCAGGCGCGGGACGAGCTGATCGACGTCGTCCGCCGTCTGGAGGCGGGCGGCACGACGCTGGAGGAGTCCCTCGCCCTCTGGGAGCGGGGCGAGGAGCTGGCGAAGGTCTGCCGCCGCTGGCTGGACGGGGCGCGGGAGCGGCTGGACGCGGCGCTGGCGGAGGACGGCGAGGGTGGCGCGGAGGACGACGGCCGGGCCGGATGACTCCGGCCCGTGGAGCCCGTGGAGCCCGTGGAACACGGGCCCGTGCACCGAGGTGGTGTGAAGCGGATCACCACGCCACAGCTTTGGTTGAACTTTGAACTTCCTTCGCGTAAGGTCGAGGCCGTACACCTCACATCGCACGAAGGTTGACTGATGTCCCTCGTTCTCGACCCCGCCGCCCAGGACCTGCTCTTCCGTGAGGCCCACACCGCGAACACGTTCACCGACGAGCCGGTGACCGAGGAGCAGGTGCAGGCGATCTACGACCTGGTCAAGTACGGTCCGACCGCGTTCAACCAGACGCCGCTGCGCATCGTGCTGGTCCGCTCCGCCGAGGCCCGTGAGCGTCTGGTGCCGCACATGGCCGAGGGCAACCAGGCCAAGACGGCCACCGCCCCGCTGGTCGCCATCCTCGCCGCGGACAACGAGTTCCACCAGGAACTGCCGACGCTGTTCCCGGCGTTCCCGCAGGCCAAGGACCTCTTCTTCGCCGAGCGCGCGGCCCGCGAGTCGGCCGCCGGCATGAACGCCGCCCTCCAGGCCGCGTACTTCATCATCGGCGTCCGCGCCGCCGGCCTGGCCGCCGGACCGATGACCGGCTTCGACTTCGCCGGCGTCCAGAAGGAGTTCCTGGACGACGACCACACCCCGCTGATGGTGGTCAACATCGGCAGGCCCGGCGAGGGCGCGTCCTACCCGCGCTCCCCGCGCCTCGACTTCGACCACGTCGTCACCACGGTCTGAGTCCCGGCACCGCCACATGACGAAGGGCCCCGGCGATCCCGCCGGGGCCCTTCGTCGTGTTCACGTCCGCCGCGGGGGCGGGTCACCGTCCGCACCGTTCCCGGCGGGTCACCGTCCGCACCGTTCCCGGCGGGGGACCGTCCGCGCCGCCCCTCGCGCCGTCACTCCGTCCGGAGCGCCTCGGCCATCTTGGTCAGCCGGTCGAACGACGCGGAGCCCGTGACCACGGTCGTGGAACCCTCTCCGCGCAGGACGAGGGCGTCGTAGCGGTCGCCCTCGTACCGGGTCCAGGTCCGGTCGCCGATCTCCTGCGTGGTGCCGGTCTTCCGCGCGTCCTGGGTGGCGTCCTCGATGAACCGGGAGGGCTTCTCGGCCGACTGTTCGACCGCCACGTAATCACCGTCGGGGTCGTGGAAGCCGAGGTGCCAGTGGTCCGACTCGTCGCCCCGGAAGCGGACGGAGGTCGCCTTCCAGGTCTGCGGCAGCCCTTCGGGCGCGGCCACCGGGTAGGAGGCCGCGCGACGCGCCGTCAGCAGTTCGACGCGGTAGTCGACGCGCTTCTGTTCCCGCTCGGTCTCGTCGTGCGGGATGAAGAGATAGATGACCCATGCCGCCAGCACGATGAGCCCCAGGGAGAGGACCATGTCGCGAACGGTCTGCTTGCCTTTCGTACCTGCCACGTCCTCATCGTCGCAGGTGCACCGGCCCGCTCATCCGTGGGGTCCCCTGCTCATTTTGTCGGACTGACGATAGAGTCGGGCAGAACCCTCGTCCGGCCGTCGTCGTATCAGAAAGGTGCGCTCCGATGACCGAGAATCATCAGCTGCCGTCCGAACTGGAAGTCCCCTCCGAGGCTCCCGACCGCAACCTCGCCCTGGAACTGGTCCGGGTGACCGAGGCGGCCGCGATGGCGGCGGGCCGCTGGGTCGGCCGCGGAGACAAGAACGGGGCGGACGGAGCCGCCGTGCGCGCGATGCGCACCCTCGTCTCCACCGTGTCGATGAACGGCGTCGTCGTGATCGGGGAGGGCGAGAAGGACGAGGCCCCGATGCTCTTCAACGGCGAGCGCGTCGGCGACGGCACCGGTCCGGAGTGCGACATCGCCGTCGACCCGATCGACGGGACGACGCTCACGGCCAAGGGCATGACCAACGCGATCGCCGTGCTCGCGGCCGCCGACCGGGGCACGATGTTCGACCCCTCGGCCGTCTTCTACATGGACAAGCTGGTCACCGGGCCCGAGGCGGCCGACTTCGTCGACATCGACGCGCCGATCTCCGTGAACATCCGCCGGGTCGCCAAGGCCAAGCGGTCGGCGCCGGACGACGTGACCGTGGTCATCCTGGACCGGCCCCGGCACGAAGGGATCATCAAGGAGATCCGCGAGGCCGGAGCACGGATCAAGCTGATCTCCGACGGTGACGTCGCGGGGTCGATCCTGGCGCTGCGGGAGGGCACCGGTGTCGATCTGCTGCTCGGGGTGGGCGGCACGCCCGAGGGCATCATCTCCGCCTGTGCGGTGAAGTGCCTCGGCGGCACGATCCAGGGCAAGTTGTGGCCGAAGGACGACGCGGAGCGGCAGCGGGCGATCGACGCGGGCCACGACCTCGACCGGGTGCTGACCACGGACGACCTGGTCTCCGGCGAGAACGTGTTCTTCGTGGCGACCGGCATCACGGACGGGGAGCTGCTGCGGGGCGTGCGGTACCGGTCGGAGACGGCGACGACCGACTCGATCGTGATGCGGTCGAAGTCGGGCACGGTGCGGCGGATCGACTCGACTCACCGGCTGAGCAAGCTGCGGGCCTACAGCTCGATCGACTTCGAGAAGGCCAAGTAGCTCCGCCGGCTCGGCAGGGGGTAGCCAAGGCCGCGGTCGGTTGTGAGCTGCGGGTACGTCGTGGCCGGTCGCGCAGTTCCCCGCGCCCCTGACGGGGCGCGCCGCCCCTCGACAATCAGCAGGGCGCCCTCTTGTGCGGAGAGGGCGCCCTTGCTGCACGGAGGTACGGGTGTCAGCCCGCCGCGGCTATCGTCCCGTTCGCGCGCGCGGCCTTCTGCAGTTCCACGTCCCGGCGGCGCCTGCGGGCCAGGACGACCCGGCGTTCGGCCGCGGTCAGGCCGCCCCAGACTCCGTAGGGCTCGGGTTGCAGGAGTGCGTGTTCCCGGCACTCGACCATGACGGGACAGCGGGCGCAGACGCGCTTGGCGGCTTCCTCGCGGGAGAGCCGGGACGCGGTGGGTTCCTTGGAGGGGGCGAAGAACAGCCCGGCCTCGTCACGCCGGCACACGGCCTCCGTGTGCCACGGGGCGTCCTGGTCCCTGTCTCGCACTGGCACCCGCTGGGGCGGAACGGCAGCGACCTGCAGAGACGAATGCGGCGGATGCAGCACGGTCTACTCCTGACGACGGCTTCGCGAGCGAGAGACGATGCAGCAAGGCCTACCCGCTGTGCGCGGGCCTATGCACTGAGTCCCGATCCGCTGGAATTCGCCGTCCACACCGCACCGACACAACCGGACCCGCCCCCTCAAGTGCGGGCCGGGAGGGCCGAATTCACACCCGTCAACGGTCCTGGCGCCTGCGCAAATGATCGTCCACGCGGCGGGTGAGATGGTCCCCGACCCGGCCGAGGAGGTCGGCGATCACCTTGCCCCGCTTCGGCCTCGCCTCGATGTTCCCGAGCACGGCCAGGCCGTCCACATAGACCACCGGGGCGTCGGTCTCGTCCGAGTCCAGCGCGTGCACCTCGAAGTTGCCGAGGATGCCGCCGCCGCTGCCGCGCAGCGAGACGTTCTCCGGGACGCGGACCTCGACGCTGCCGAAGACCGAGACCGCCTTGATCATCACCTGCCGGTGCTCGAACATCGCCTCGCTGAGGTCTATCTCGACGCTGCCGAATATCGCGTACGCGTGGATACGGCGTCCGGCCCGGAAGCGGCCCTTGCGCATCGAAGAGCTGAAGACGGCCACCAGGCGGTCGTCGGGGTCGAGCGGGATGGCGCCGGGCGTCGGGCGGTTGGGCACGGAGGAGACCGGCGGCACGTACGCGCGGGCCGGCCCGCGGGCCGCCTGGCCGGCCGGCAGGTCCCGTACGAAGACGTCCAGCTCGCCCACCGTCCTGGCGGCGAGCACGCCCTCGACCCGCTCGGAGTGCTCATCGGCGGTGAGGCGGCCCTCGGCGAGGGCCTCGCGCAGGAGGTCGGCGATCCGGTCGCGGTCGGCGTCGGAGGCGCGCAGCTCGGCGGACGGCAACGGCGGGTGCTGGGTGGGGCGCTTCTGAAGGTCCACGACAGCAGATTACCCACTCGCGATAGATCGCGACCAGGGGTGTGGACAACTCCGGGCCACCGAACTGAGCCCTACCTCACAAGCCCGCCCTCCCGGCCACGTCCTACGCTGGTGGACGCTGCCAACGGAGGTCAGCGCGCTGTTCTGTCGAGTGAGGAATGGGCGACATGCCTGAGTTCGAGTACACCGATCTGCTCCCCATGGGAGAGGACACCACCCCGTACCGGCTGGTGACCTCCGAGGGTGTCTCCACCTTCGAGGCCGACGGACGCACGTTCCTCAAGGTGGAGCCGGAGGCGCTGCGCAAGCTGGCCGCCGAGGCCATCCACGACATCCAGCACTATCTGCGGCCGGCGCACCTCGCGCAGCTCCGCCGGATCATCGACGACCCCGAGGCGTCCGGCAACGACAAGTTCGTCGCCCTGGACCTGCTGAAGAACGCGAACATCGCGGCCGCCGGTGTGCTGCCCATGTGCCAGGACACGGGCACGGCGATCGTGATGGGCAAGCGCGGGCAGAACGTGCTCACCGAGGGCGGGGACGAGCGGGCGCTGTCCCAGGGCATCTACGACGCCTACCTGAACCTGAACCTGCGCTACTCACAGATGGCTCCGCTCACCATGTGGGAGGAGAAGAACACCGGGTCGAACCTGCCGGCGCAGATCGAGCTGTACGCCACCGACGGCGGCGCGTACAAGTTCCTGTTCATGGCCAAGGGCGGCGGGTCCGCCAACAAGTCGTTCCTGTACCAGGAGACGAAGGCCGTCCTGAACGAGTCCTCCATGATGAAGTTCCTGGAGGAGAAGATCCGTTCGCTGGGCACGGCCGCGTGCCCGCCGTACCACCTGGCGATCGTCGTCGGCGGTACGAGCGCCGAGTACGCCCTGAAGACGGCGAAGTACGCCTCCGCGCACTACCTGGACGAGATCCCCGCCGAGGGGTCGCCGCTCGGGCACGGCTTCCGGGACAAGGAGCTGGAGGAGAAGGTCTTCGAGCTGACGCAGAAGATCGGGATCGGCGCGCAGTTCGGCGGCAAGTACTTCTGCCACGACGTCCGCGTGGTCCGCCTCCCCCGCCACGGCGCGTCCTGCCCGGTCGCGATCGCCGTGTCCTGCTCCGCCGACCGTCAGGCCGTCGCGAAGATCACCGCCGAGGGTGTCTTCCTGGAGCAGCTGGAGACGGACCCGGCACGGTTCCTGCCGGACACCACGGACGAGCACCTCGACGAGGCCGGCGACGTCGTGCGGATCGACCTCAACCAGCCGATGGACGACATCCTCGCGGAGCTGACCAAGTACCCGGTCAAGACCCGGCTGTCGCTCTCCGGTCCGCTGGTCGTGGCCCGTGACATCGCGCACGCCAAGATCAAGGAGCGGCTGGACGCGGGCGAGGAGATGCCGCAGTACCTGAAGGACCACCCGGTGTACTACGCCGGCCCGGCGAAGACCCCCGAGGGGTACGCCTCCGGTTCCTTCGGTCCGACGACGGCCGGCCGCATGGACTCGTACGTGGAGCAGTTCCAGGCGGCGGGCGGCTCCCGGGTGATGCTGGCGAAGGGCAACCGCTCGCAGCAGGTCACGGACGCGTGCGGCGCGCACGGCGGCTTCTACCTGGGCTCCATCGGCGGCCCGGCGGCCCGTCTCGCCCAGGACTGCATCAAGAAGGTCGAGGTCGTCGAGTACGAGGAGCTCGGCATGGAGGCCGTCTGGAAGATCGAGGTCGAGGACTTCCCGGCGTTCATCGTCGTGGACGACAAGGGCAACGACTTCTTCAAGGACCCGGCCCCGGCGCCGACGTTCACGACCATCCCGGTACGAGGGCCCGGCCTGGCGTAGCGAAGGGCCGACGACGAGCCGGGACGGCCGGAAGCGGATGTCACGCCCCCGGCCGCCCCTGTCCGTCACCGCGCCCGGAGCTGTCGCCCCTCCGGCCCCGGGCGAGCCCGGGAGCATAGGGGCGGCTGACGGCAACCACCCGACGGACGGAGTCCGGCGCGGCTGCCCGAAGCCTGCGAGGCCCCCCGGGGCCGAGCAGTGCGAGGGCGGCCATCCGGGATGGCGCCAAGGGCAACGACTTCTTCAAGGACCCGGCCCCGGCGCCGACGTTCACGACCATCCCGGTACGAGGGCCCGGCCTGGCGTAGCGGAGGGCCGACGACGAGCCGGGACGGCCGGAAGCGGATCCACACCCCCGGCCACCCCTGCCCGTCGCCACGCCCGGGGCTGCCGCCCCTCCGGCCCCGGGCGAGCCCGGGAGCATAGGGGCGGCTGACGGCAACCACCCGACGGACGGAGTCCGGCGCGGCTGCCCGAAGCCTGCGAGGCCCCCCGGGGCCGAGCAGTGCGAGGGCGGCCATCCGGGATGGCGCCAAGGGCAACGACTTCTTCAAGGACCCGGCCCCGGCGCCGACGTTCACGACCATCCCGGTACGAGGGCCCGGCCTGGCGTAGCGAAGGGCCGACGACGAGCCGGGACGGCCGGAAGCGGATGTCACGCCCCCGGCCGCCCCTGTCCGTCACCGCGCCCGGAGCTGTCGCCCCTCCGGCCCGGCGGGCCTACGCCAGCTTCTTCACCTGCGCCTCCACGACCTCCGCCGGGAAGTCGAAGTCCTTGCCCGTGGCGGCCGAGGCCAGGTTGAGGGCGGTGACGTAGCCGACGGTGGCGCCCTGGCGGAAGACGACGACCTTCATCGGGACCTTCGTGCCCTCCGCCTCGCTGAGGAACGTGAGGGCGATCGCCTCGTCCGCGCCCTCGGGCGCGGGGTCCGTGGTGACCTTGGTGACCTGCTGGGAGGTGCCGTCGGCGGTGACCTCGAAGCCGCCCGCGCAGTCCTCGGCCGAGGCGGTGAGGGACTTCATCACGGCCTGGGCGGCCTCGCCGTCGTAGGCGGACAGACGGAGCAGGGTGCGGGTGGCGTCGAGGCCCGAGGCGTCACCGCTCTTGGCGGCCTCCACGGAGTCGATCTTCTTCTGGGTCTCGCGCTGCACGGTCGCGGCCGGTTCGTCGACCACGGAGCCGAGCATGGCGTACGCGACGGGCGCGCACGCGTCGCTGCCGGGCTCGATCGTCTTCCGGTCCACCGTGCCGTTGGGCTCGCTGACCTTGTGCCCCTTGACGTCCCCGTCCTTCAGGACCACCTTCTCCAGGTCCGCGGCGGACAGGGCCGGCTTCTTGCCGCCCGATCCGCCCTTCTCCCCGCTCTCACCCGAGTCCGAGCACGCGGTGAACAGGGTCAGGGACAGGACGGCGGCACCGGCCGCGCAGGACCGGCGTATGACAGCGCTTCTCAATGCCTGTTCTTTCTGCGACATTTCATCCGACATATCTGACGTTGCGTCCGATGCCGCGTCCGATGCTGCATTCGACACCGCGTTCGACGATCGGCTCGTCGGGCTGACGCTACTGCACGCCACCGGCGTCGGCGTGCGGAATGTCACCCTCACCCTTACGGGGTACGGCCGGGAACACCGCGACCGGTCCGGACGCTGTACCCGGCATGAGTGACTACCGCGTCGAACACGACTCCATGGGCGAGGTCCGCGTACCGGCCGAGGCCAGGTGGCGGGCCCAGACACAGCGGGCGGTCGAGAACTTCCCCATCTCGGGGCAGCGCATCGAGCGTGCCCACATCGAGGCCCTGGCCCGGATCAAGGGCGCCGCCGCGACGGTCAACGCCCAGCTGGGAGTGCTCGACAAGGACATCGCCGAGGCCGTCCGGGAGGCGGCCGAGGAGGTGGCCGAGGGGCGCTGGGACGACCACTTCCCGGTGGACGTGTTCCAGACAGGTTCCGGGACCTCGTCGAACATGAACACCAACGAGGTCATCGCCACGCTGGCGAGCGAGCGGCTGGGCCGGGACGTGCACCCGAACGACCACGTCAACGCCTCGCAGTCGTCCAACGACGTCTTCCCCTCCTCGATCCACATCGCCGCCACCGCCGCCGTCACCGGTGACCTGATCCCGGCCCTGGAGCATCTGGCGGCCGCCCTTGAGCGGAAGTCCGCGGAATTCTCCGACGTGGTGAAGTCCGGTCGTACGCACCTCATGGACGCGACACCGGTGACGCTCGGCCAGGAGTTCGGCGGATACGCGGCCCAGGTGCGGTACGGCGTGGAGCGGCTGCGGGCCTCGCTGCCCCGACTCGCCGAACTCCCGCTGGGCGGTACGGCCGTGGGGACCGGCATCAACACACCGCCCGGGTTCTCCGCCGCCGTCATCGCGGAGGTCGCCCGGGTCACCGGGCTGCCGCTCACCGAGGCGCGGGACCACTTCGAGGCGCAGGGGGCGCGGGACGGCCTCGTGGAGACGTCCGGACAGCTCCGTACGGTCGCGGTGTCCCTCACCAAGATCGCCAACGACCTGCGGTGGATGGCCTCGGGGCCGAGGACCGGTCTCGCGGAGATCTCCCTGCCCGACCTCCAGCCCGGTTCCTCGATCATGCCCGGCAAGGTCAACCCGGTGATCCCGGAGGCCGTGCTCATGGTCGCCGCGCAGGTCACGGGCAACGACCTCACGGTCACCACGGCGGGCGCGTCCGGCAACTTCGAGCTGAACGTCATGCTGCCGGTGATCGCCAAGAACGTGCTGGAGTCCGTCCGGCTGCTGGCGAACGTCTCGCGGCTGCTGGCCGACCGGACCGTGGACGGGATCGTCGCGCACCGGGAGCGGGCGCGCGAGTACGCCGAGTCGTCCCCGTCCGTGGTGACCCCGCTCAACAGGTACATCGGGTACGAGGAGGCCGCGAAGGTCGCCAAGAGGGCGCTCGCGGAACGCAAGACCATCCGGGAGACCGTCCTGGAGGGCGGGTACGTGGAACGCGGCGACCTGACCCGGGAGCAGCTCGACGCGGCGCTGGATGTCCTGCGGATGACACGGCCGTGACCGTACGGCGAGTTCCGGCCGTCCCGGGTGTCCCCCGGGTTACCGATTCCCGCCAAGGCGTGAACCGTGGGCGGTACCGCAGCGTCATATGCGCATGACACCTAATATCTGCGCATGGGAGACGACGGAGTGGTGAGACGAGCGGAAGCGGGCGGGTCGGCGGCGTTCTGGGAGCCGGGGAGTCAGATCCTGTGGCGCTACCGGGAGAACGGCGGGGACCGCTTCCATATCGCGCGCCCCGTGACGGTCGTACGCGACGACGCCGAGCTGCTGGCCGTGTGGCTGGCGCCGGGCACCGAGTGCGTACGGCCCGTGCTGGCGGACGGCACCTCGCCGAACTCCGAACCCCTCGCGTCCCGTTACACCAAGCCGCGCAGCGTGCGGCTCGGCCGCTGGTCCGGCACCGGGGTGCTGAAGCTGGCACGGCCGGGCGAGCCGTGGTCGGTGTGGCTTTTCTGGGAGCAGGGTTGGCGTTTCAAGAACTGGTACGTCAACCTGGAGACGCCGCAGGCCCGTTGGGACGGCGGTGTGGACTCCGAGGACCACTTCCTGGACATCTGCGTCTTCCCGGACCGGACCTGGACCTGGCTCGACGAGGACGAGTTCGCGCAGGCCCAGCAGGACGGGCTGATGGACGCGTCGGCGGCCGAGCGGGTGCGGGAGGCGGGCCGTTCGGCGGTGGACGTGATCCGCGCGTGGGGCCCTCCGTTCGCGGACGGCTGGCAGCACTGGCGCCCGAATCCGGCATGGGGAGTACCGTCTCTCCCGGACGACTGGGACCGTACACCCGCGCACTTGTCCTCATGAGACCCTTGATACGCCCCGGGTCCGCAACCGTAGGATCGTCCTCCGCAAGAGTTCACAGGGGCAACTCCCGCAGTTCGGGCAGGGCTTGACCGTACGTCACCGAGGGGCGGCAAGACGTGATCAAGGGGTACGAGGGTTACACCGGGACGAGCCGGAGACGGCTCGGCGGACGGGCTGTACTGTCGTTCGTCGTGCCCGCCGGTACCGTGTGTGGCACAGGAACTGCCTCTGACCACGCGGGAATTCCGTTCCCAGGACACGTAATCCGGGTATCGGCCTTTCTGCGGGACGAAGTATCGGGTTTGCGGGACGCACTGCGCACACGACGCGCAGTCCCGGACGGATGGATTCGACACGCGTGACGGAGCACCCCACCTCCCACGAGCGCCCTCAGGGCGGCGCCGGCCCCACGGACCCCCGCGGGGCGCTTCTGCGTACCCAGGAGCCGATGCGTACCGCGCCCGCCGCGGCTCTACCCGCTCAGGCACGCATGGGTGACGCGCCGGCCGAGCCGGGCACCGCGGCCCCCTGCGCCAAGAGCGGGCAGGCCCCCTCGGAGCACGCCCAGCCGGCGCTCTCCGAGCACTCCCAGCCCGCGGCCACCGAGCCCGACCCGCACCGCCCGAGGCCCGCGCCGGAGACCATCCCGGCGCAGCCCGGCGGCGAGCCGGAACGGTCCGGCGGAGCCGTCGGCGGCCTGGAGCGGCGCAGCGGGCAGGGTGTGGCGCCGGGCGCCCCCATGCCCATGCGGCGGGACGGCGACCGGCTGCGGTTCGTCGGCGCCGCGACCCGCAGGATCGCCCGGGGCATAGACCTGGACGAGATCGTGATGGGTCTGTGCCGGGCCACCGTGCCGACGTTCTCGGACGCGATCCTCGTGTATCTGCGCGAGCCGCTGCCGGTCGGTGACGAGCGGCCCACCGGGCCCATGGTGCTGCGGCTGCGCCGCACCGACCGGATCCCCGAGGAGCGGGACACCGAGGGCGGCTTCATGCCCTCGTCGCTCCAGCCGGAGCAGCCCGTCGATCTGGCCGTGGTCACCGCCGAGCAGTGCGAGGTACGCCCCGGCGGGGCGCTGGCCGAGGTGCTGCGGGGGGTGCGCCCGGTCTTCGCGGACGCCCCGGCCGCGCACGACGCGCTGCCCGAACTGCTGGGCCCGGACGCCGAGCTGACGGTGCCGACCGGCCAGCGGGCGATCCTCGCCCCGCTGCGCGGCCGGCGCCGGGTGATCGGCGCGGCCGTCTTCCTGCGCCGCCCCGAGCGGATGGCGTTCGAGCAGGACGACCTGCTGGTCGCCGCCCAGCTCGCCACGCACAGCGCGCTCGGCATCGACAAGGCCGTGCTGTACGGCCGCGAGGCGTACATCGCCGACGAGCTGCAGCGCACGATGCTGCCGGAGGCGCTGCCGAAGTGCACCGGCGTTCGGCTCGCGCACCGGTATCTGCCGGCCGCCGAGACCGCACGGGTCGGCGGCGACTGGTACGACGCGATTCCCCTGCCGGGGAGCCGGGTCGCGCTGGTCGTGGGCGATGTGATGGGTCATTCGATGACCTCGGCCGCGATCATGGGACAGCTGCGGACCACCGCGCAGACGCTGGCGGGTCTCGATCTGCCGCCGCAGGAGGTGCTGCACCACCTCGACGAGCAGGCGCAGCGGCTCGGCACGGACCGCATGGCGACCTGTCTGTACGCGGTGTACGACCCGGTCTCGCACCGGATCACCATCGCCAACGCGGGGCATCCGCCGCCGGTGCTGCTGCATCTGGGCGGGCGTGCCGAGGTGTTGCGGGTGCCGCCGGGCGCGCCGATCGGTGTGGGCGGGGTGGACTTCGAGGCGGTGGAGCTGGACGCGCCGGCCGGGGGCACGCTGCTGCTGTACACCGACGGGCTCGTGGAGTCCCGGCTGCGGGACGTCTGGACCGGCATAGAGCAGTTGCGGGAGAAGCTGGCCGCGACCGCGCAGCTGACCGGGCCGGACCATCCGCCACCGCTGGAGGCGCTCTGCGACGAGGTGCTCGACATGCTCGGCCCGGGCGACCGGGACGACGACATCGCGCTGCTCGCCGCGCGGTTCGATGGGATCGCTCCCAGCGATGTCGCGTACTGGTTCCTGGAGCCGGAGGAGATGGCTCCGGGACGGGCGCGCCGGCTGGCCCGGCACGCGTTGTCCCGCTGGGGGCTTGAGGAGCTGACCGACTCGGTCGAGCTGCTGATCAGCGAGGTCGTGACAAACGCGGTGCGCTACGCGACGCGGCCCGTCACCCTGCGGCTGCTGCGGACCGACGTGCTGCGGTGCGAGGTGACCGACGACGTGCCGCAGCTGCCCCGGCTCCGGCAGGCCAGGGCGACCGACGAGGGGGGCCGCGGGCTCTACCTGGTCAACCGGCTGGCGAAGCGCTGGGGGGCCACCCGGCTGAGCGCGGGGAAGGTCGTCTGGTTCGAGCTCAACCCGGCCTGACGCGTACGACGAAGGGGGCGCCCGGTGTGATCACCGGGCGCCCCCTTCGTCGTGTGCGGGTCCCGCGCTAGTCGTCCACCTTCGGATCCTTGGGGTCCTTGGGATCCGGCGGGAACTCGATGCCGCCGTTGTCCGACGGGGTCTCCTCCGGGGTCGTCTCCGGGGTCGTCTCCGGGGTGGTCTCCGGGGTCGTCTCCGAGGCCGAGGGCGACTCGGACTTCGGGGGCTCGCTGGAGGGCGACTCGGACGGGGTCTCGCTCGGCGTCTCGCTCGGGGTCTGCGAGGGGGTCGCCGACTCGGTGGGCGCGACCGCGGCACCCTGCTTCGTGTTGAGGTCGAACTTGGTGGGCTTGCCCATCACACCGAAGGTGTAGCTGGCCCAGATCTGGGCGGGGAAGCCACCGCCGTTGACCCGGGGGACGCCGACGGCGTTGTACATCGAGACGTGCTTGCCGTTCTTGCTCATGTCCTCGCCGAAGAGGCCGACGGAGGTCACGAGGTTCGGGGTGTAGCCGGTGAACCAGGCGGAGCGGTTCTCGTCGGAGGTACCCGTCTTGCCGGCGACCTGCTGGCCGTTGCGGGACGGGTTGTCGCGGACGGAGGTCTTGGCCGTACCGTCGTCGACCACGCCGGTGAGGACCGAGGTGACCGTGTCGGCGGCCTCCTCGGTGATGACCTGCTCGCCGATCGGGTCGGGGAAGGTGACCTCGCCGTCCCGGTGCGTGGCCGAGGCGAGGAGGGTCGGGGTGACCTTCTTGCCGTGGTTGTCGAGCGTGGCGTAGATACCGGCCATCTCCAGCGGGCTGGCGCCCATGGAGCCCAGGGTCTGGGCGGGCACGGCCTGCATGCCCTCGGTGTCCATGCCGAGCTTCCCGGCGACCTCCATGACCTTCTCCATGCCCACGTCCACGCCCATCTGCGCGAAGACGGAGTTGATGGACTTGTTCATGGCGGTCTGCACGGTCACGTCGCCGTAGTCGACGTTGTCCTCGTTCGGCGGGTTGAAGCCGACCGCGGTGCCGCTGTCCATGACCTTGTGCCGGCTGTCACCGTCGTAGACCGTGCTGGCGGTGATCGGGTCGCCGTCCTGCGTCTCGGCGTCCCCGTCGACGGCGGCGGCGAGGATGACCGGCTTGAAGGTGGAGGCGGGCTGGTAGTCCCGGCGGGTGGCGTTGTTCGTGAAGTGCTTGACGTAGTCGACGCCGCCGTACATGGCGACGATCTTTCCGCTCTTCGGGTCGACGGAGACGGCACCGGCCTGGATGTACTTGTCGACCTTGCGCTTCTTGGTGTCGAGCTTGCTGGTGAGGCGCTGCTTGACGGCCTTCTCCAGCGCGGCCTGCTTCTTCGGGTTGATGTTCAGCTTGAGGGTCCAGCCGCCCAGGTCGATCTTCGTCTTGGCTTCCTCGATGTCGGACGCCCTGTTCTCGGCCACGAGCTGCCTGGCCAGCTGGTTGTTGGCGGCCTCGACCAGGTAGCCGTTCTGGCCGGACATGCCGGGGGCGGTCGGGGGCGGCTTCAGCTTGGGCATCTTCATGCCCGCGCGCTCCGAGGCGGTCAGCTTCTTCATCTTGACCATGTTGTCCAGGACGTAGTTCCAGCGGTTCGTGACCAGCTTCCGGCCCGTGGGGGTGGCGGTGGCCAGGTCGTACTGGCTGGGGGCCTGGAGCAGCGCGGCGAGGTAGGCGCCTTGCTCGACGCTGAGGTCCTTGGCGTCCTCGCGGAAGTACGCCTGCGCGGCGGCCTGGATGCCCCAGGCGCTGCGACCGTAGAAGCTGGTGTTGATGTAGCCGGCGAGGATGTAGTCCTTGGTCTCGTTGCGCTCCAGCTTCAGGGAGATGACCAGTTCGTTGAGCTTGCGGGTCACCGTCTGGTCGGACGTCAGGTAGTAGTTCTTGACGTACTGCTGGGTGATGGTCGAGCCGCCCTGCTTGCCCTTGCCGGACAGGGTGTTGATCAGACCGCGGGCCATGCCCTTGAAGTCGACGCCGGGGTCCGAGTAGAAGGACATGTTCTCGGCGGCGACGAAGGTCATCTGGACGTCCTTGGGGACGTCCTTGAGCTCGACGATCTCGCGGTTGGTGTTGCCGGTGCGGGCGAAGACCTTGCCGTTGGAGAACTCGTAGACGTTGCTCTCCTGGGTGGCCTGCGGGTTTCCGTCCTCGGGAACGCCGATCGACAGATAGAGCGCCACGAAGGCGGCCATGCCGAGCAGGCAGACGCCGAAGAACGTGCCGAGGACCTTCTTCCAGGTGAACATGCGGCGCAGGAAGGACTTCTGCTTCTTCTTGCCACCGCCCTTGGCCGCCGCCCTGGCGGCGGCCCTGCCGCCGCCCTCGGGCGCGCCTATGACGGTCGTCGTGCCGGCCGCTTCGCCCCCGGACGAGCGCTGGGGCGCCGCGCGGCGACCGCCGCGCTGCCGCGCTCGTCTTTCTTCCGCTCGTCCCATGGCTCCGGTCCGCTCCGACTTCTGCTCGGTCTCATACGTCACTCGGGTGTTGTCAGCTCAGCAAGCTAACACCGAGGACTGTGGCAAGAGGGAGTCGGTCCGCTCTGTGACGGCGTGACAATGCGCACGCGGGCACGCGTGTCGCAGACGTCATCCCACCGGAACGGACGTGTCAACGGGCCGGATGGTTGCCCCACCAGGCTCACGGGTTTGAGGACGCCCTCGGTGACAGAACCGTGACAATCGGCTCTGACCTGCGCCCCCTCGGCGCTCTGCGTCATCTATACACGGCAGGTATACGTGTGGTGTATACCCACTGTGTACAGTCGTGCTCATGTCCATCGGTCACACTCTCCTGGGACTCCTGGAGTCCGGGCCCCGACACGGTTACGACCTGAAGCGGGCCTTCGACGAGAAGTTCGGTCACGACCGGCCGCTGCACTACGGCCAGGTCTACTCGACGATGTCGCGCCTGCTGAAGAACGGCCTCGTCGAGGTCGACGGCATCGAGCCCGGCGACGGCCCCGAACGCAAGCGGTACGCCATCACCCAGGCCGGCATCACGGATGTCCAGCGGTGGCTCGCGACCCCCGAGAAGCCCGAGCCGTATCTGCAGTCGACCCTCTACACGAAGGTCGTCCTCGCTCTGCTCACCGACCGCGACGCGGCCGACATCCTCGACACCCAGCGTTCCGAGCACCTGCGCATGATGCGCATCCTCACCGACCGCAAGCGCAAGGGCGACCTGGCCGATCAGCTGATCTGCGACCACGCCCTGTTCCATCTGGAGGCCGACCTGCGATGGCTGGAGCTGACCGCCGCCCGACTGGGCAGACTGGCCGAGGCGGTGGTCCGCCGATGACCCCCGCCGGCTCCCTGCTCGTCGCGACCGGCGTGCGCAAGGCGTACGGGCCGACCAACGCCCTGGACGGCGCCGCGTTCTCCATCCACCCCGGCGAGGTCGTCGCGGTGATGGGCCCCTCCGGTTCCGGCAAGTCGACGCTGCTGCACTGCCTCGCCGGGATCGTGCCGCCCGACTCGGGCTCGATCACGTACAACGGCCGCGAGATGGCCACCATGAACGACAGCGAGCGCAGCGCGCTGCGGCGCAGCGAGTTCGGGTTCGTCTTCCAGTTCGGCCAGCTCGTGCCGGAGCTGACGTGCGTGGAGAACGTGGCGCTGCCGCTGCGGCTGAACGGCGGCTCCCGCAAGCAGTCCGAGCGGACCGCCCTCGGCTGGATGGAGCGCCTGGAGGTCGACGACCTCGCCCGCAAGCGTCCCGGCGAGGTCTCCGGGGGCCAGGGCCAGCGGGTCGCCGTGGCGCGGGCCCTGGTCACGGGCCCCCGGGTGCTGTTCGCGGACGAGCCCACCGGCGCGCTCGACTCGCTCAACGGCGAGCGCGTGATGGAACTGCTCACCGAGGCCGCCCGGTCCACCAACGCCGCCGTCGTCCTCGTCACCCACGAGGCGCGGGTCGCCGCGTACTCGGACCGGGAGATCGTCGTACGGGACGGGAAGTCCCGGGACATGGAGCGCGTCGTATGAGCATCGCCGTGCGCCAGTGGTACCGGGACCTGGCGATGGGGGTCCGGTTCACCTTCACCGGGGGCCGTGAGGGCTGGATCCGGGCCCTGCTCACCGCGGTGGGTGTCGGCCTCGGGGTGGCGCTGCTGCTGCTCACCACGGCGATACCGAACGTCCTGGACAGCCGGGGAGCCCACGAGGACGCCCGGCAGGACCGGGGCATCGGCTACCTGGAGAACAACACCCGCTCCGAGCCGACCGACCGGAGCCTGATCGTCGCCGACACCGACACCGAGTTCCAGCACCAGGAGATCAGGGGACGGCTCCTCGAACAGGAGGGCGCGGACGCGCCGCCGCCGCCGGGGCTCACGTCGTTCCCCGCGCCGGGCGAGATGGTCGTCTCCCCCGCCCTCGCGGACCTGCTGAACTCGGACGCCGGGGAACTCCTGCGCGACCGGCTGCCCTACCAGACGGCGGGCACCATCGGCGAGACCGGGCTGATCGGCCCGAGTGAACTCGCCTACTACGCCGGAGCCGAAGGACTCGCGAAACGGCTCGACGGCTCCGTGGTGGCACGCATCGACCGCTTCGGCACGACCGACCAGCCGCAGGAGGAGATGGACCCGATCCTGCTGCTGCTCACCCTGGTCGCCTTCGTGGTGCTGCTGATGCCGGTCGCCGTCTTCATCGCCACGGCCGTACGGTTCGGCGGCGAGCGGCGCGACCGCAGGCTCGCGGCACTGCGGCTGGTCGGCTCGGACGGGCGGATGACCCGCAGGATCGCGGCCGGCGAGGCGCTCGCGGGCGCCATGCTGGGGCTGGTCCTCGGCACCTGCTTCTTCCTGCTCGGCCGGGAGGCCGTCGGCTCCGTCGAGGTGTTCGACGTCAGTGTCTTCCCGAGCTACCTGAACCCCTCGCCCGGGCTCGCCCTGCTGGTGGCGCTCGCGGTGCCCGCCGCCGCCGTCCTCGTCACCCTGTTCGCGCTGCGCGGCGTCGTCATCGAACCGCTCGGCGTGGTCCGCACGGCCAGGCCCGCGCGCCGCAGGCTCTGGTGGCGGCTGCTGCCGCCGCTCGGCGGTCTCGCCCTGCTCTACCCGATGATCGGCCAGGGCGCGCAGGGCGGGGAGTTCAACGAGTACATGGTGACGGGCGGGATCGTGCTGCTGCTGTTCGGCGTCACCGCGCTGCTGCCGTGGGTGGTCGAGGCGTTCGTCGCCCGGCTCGGCTCCGGCGGCCTGTCCTGGCAGCTGGCGGTCCGCAGGCTCCAGCTGAGCAGCGGCGCGGCGGCCCGCATGGTCAACGGCATCGCCGTGGCGGTGGCCGGCGCGATCGCCCTGCAGATGCTGTTCGCCGGCGCCGAGGGCAGGTACACCGAGTCGACCGGCCTGGACGTCACCCGTACCCAGATGGAGCTGACGCTGCCGGACGACCTGCCGGTGGGCGTCGCCGCCAAGGAGCTGAAGCGGGCCAAGGGGGCCCGGGCCATCGCCGTGCTCTCCACCGCGGAGGTCTCCCCCACCGCCAAGGACCCCCAGGCATGGGTGGGGGTGACCGTCGGCGACTGCGCCGCGCTGCGCGAACTGGCCACCCTCCCCTCGTGCCGGGACGGTGACGTCTTCCTGCTGAAGACCCCCGAGCGCATCCGGCAGGCTGATCCGGCCGAGCTGGGCGCCCCCGGGAACACGCTGTACTTCGACCCGTCCTTCAGCGGGGACGAGCAGGGGGCCGAGACCGCCTGGAAGCTGCCGGGCGAGGTGAAGCAGGTGTCGCAGCGGACCGACCCGTTGCGGATGGGCGGGGAAGGGCTGTTGGCCACCCCGGGCGCCCTGCCCGCGAAGACCGGGGACGAACTCTCCAGCACCGTCTACGTCCGCACCGATCCCGCGGTCCCGAACGCGCTCGACGAGGTGCGCAACGCCGCCGTCGCCGTCGATCCGCTGATCCGGACCTGGGAGTGGGAGTCGACCCGCCGGCTGGACCAGTTCACGGACATCCGCACCGGACTGCTGGTCGGCGCGTCCGCCGTGCTCGTCCTGATCGGCGCGAGCCTCCTGGTCTCCCAGCTGGAGCAGCTGCGCGAACGCCGGAAGCTGCTGTCGGCCCTGGTCGCCTTCGGCACCCGGCGCCGCACGCTCGGTCTGTCCGTACTGTGGCAGACGGCGATCCCGATCACGCTGGGCCTCGTCCTGGCCTCGTCGGTCGGGCTGGCCCTGGGAGCGGTACTGCTGAAGATGACGGGCTTCGGGGTCGCCGTCGACTGGCCGGGCGTGCTGTCGATGGCGGGCATCGGCGCGGGCGTCGTCCTGCTGGTCACGGCGCTGAGCATGCCGCCGCTGCTGCGGCTCATGCGGCCGGAGGGCCTGCGTACGGAGTAGGCCGGTGCCGCGCCCGACCGGCGGCCCCGCCACACTGGACCCCCGCCCCCGTCTGCCGCCCGCCCGGAGTGAGGACGCCATGCCGCTCGACACGCTGAGGTCCGCGATCCCCGACTACGCCGGGGATCTGCGACGGAACCTGGACGCCGTCCTCGGTGACTCCGGGCTGTCGGAGCAGCAGGTGTGGGGGACGGTGCTGGCCTCGGCGATCGCCTCGCGCTCGGCCCCGGTGCTGCGCGAGCTGGCGCCGGAGGCCAGGGCCCGGCTGTCGCCCGAGGCGTACACGGCGGCGAAGTCGGCGGCCGCGGCGATGGCGTTGAGCAACGTCTTCTTCCGTACCCGGCACCTGCTGTCCGACCACGCGTACGGCGAGCTGCGGACCGGGCTGCGGATGAAGGTGCTCGGCGATCCGGGGGTGGACAGGGTCGACTACGAGTTGTGGGCGCTCGCCGTGTCCGCGATCAACGCGTGCGGGGCGTGTCTGGACTCGCACGAGCAGGCGCTGCGCAGGGCGGGGGTCGGGCGGGAGACCGTGCAGGAGGCGTTCCGGATCGCGTCGGTGATCCAGGCGGTCGGGGTCACGCTGGAGACGGAGGCCGTGCTCTCCGAGTGAGCGCGGGTGAGGTGGGGCCGGGTCGGGTCGGGTCGAGTCGGGTCGGGGAGCGCCTGAGAGCTCGGGGGGTGAGGTGGTGGGGCGGCTGCCGGCCGGATGTGGCCGGTCGCGCAGTTCCCCGCGCCCCTGAGGGGCCTTCGGCCCTCCGGGAAAACCACTCGCGACCCGGTTCCCCTGCTTGGCAGGATCCGTCCCCATGGCCTCCCTCTCCCCCCACTCCTCCCTCTCCTTCGACGATCTCGTCGCCGAAGCCGATGCCGTGCCCACCGACGGGTGGGACTTCTCCTGGTTCGAGGGGCGGGCCACGGAGGCCCGGCCGTCGTGGGGGTATGCGCGGGCGATGGGCGAGCGGCTGGATCGGGCTTCGGCGGCCCTGGACATCGACACCGGGGGTGGCGAGGTGCTCGCCTCCGCTCCCCGGCTCCCGGCGGTGACCGTGGCCACCGAGGGGTGGCTGCCGAACGTCGCCAGGGCCACCGCGCTGCTGCACCCGCGGGGCGCGGTGGTGGTGGCCGTGCCGCAGGACGCGCCGCTGCCGTTCGCGGACGGGGCGTTCGACCTGGTCACCAGCAGGCATCCGGTACGCGTGCACTGGTCGGAGATCACCCGGGTGCTCGCCCCCGGCGGTACGTACTTCGCCCAGCACGTGGGGCCGGCCAGCGTCTTCGAGCTGGTCGAGCACTTCACCGGGCCGCTGCCGGAGGAGACCCGCCGCGGCCGCCACCCGGACGACGAGCGCGCCGACGCCGAGGCGGCCGGGCTGGAGATCGTGGACCTGCGGGCCGAACGGCTCCGGATGGAGTTCCACGACATCGGCGCGGTCGTGCACTTCCTGAAGAAGGTCGTCTGGATGGTGCCCGGTTTCACCGTCGAGGCGTACCTCCCTCAGCTGCGTTCCCTGCACGAGCGGATCCGGCGGGAGGGCCCGTTCGTCGCGCACAGCGCCCGCCACCTCTTCGAGGCCCGCAAGCCGGCCGGATGACGGGCGGTCTCAGGCGTGCGGTCCGACCGTGACCTTCCCGATCGCCAACTCGGGCCGCGCCTGCAGCACTTCACCCACCCGCTCGACCCACTCCCCCAGCTCCCGCTCCTGCTCCGCGTCCAGCCGGCCGAGCGGTTCCACCGTGACCGTCGTGCGCCGCCCCTGCCGCCGCTGGTGCCAGACGCCCGCGACCACGCCGTCCACCAGCAGCAGCGGGTGATTGCCCGCCTGCCCGCGCGCGAGGGCCCGTTCGTACGCCGCCCCGGGGAACAGCCGCTCCGTCCGCCGTGCGCTCGCCTGCTCCCAGGTGACCGGCACGGCCGGCCCGGCCTGCGGGGTCCGCCCGCTCCTCGTGGTCCGTCCCTTCCCCGTGGCCGTCATGGCGTGCACACCCCTCGCGCTCGTCGCCGTCATCGCCGTCATGGGAGCGACGTTAGGTTCGATCGAGGTCGGATCCTGACCTATAGGGGGGTGTCCACATCGTTATCGCCTGCGGCTTGGCTTCTCCGACCCCTCTCACGTAGGTTCAGACCAAGGGAATTCGCGTGAGCAAAGCTGCGCGGTACGGCGTCGCGCAGTGGAGGGGGCTGCGCGAAGCCGTGCGCCCCGCCCTCGCCGTCAAGCGCGCGTTCCGCCCGCGCTTCACCCGTACGGGGACGCCGCGCCGGATCTCCCCGGAAGTCGCACAACGTCGCGCAAACCCCACATTCCCTGCGGGAAACCGCCTTTCACCCTTCGAATCCGCCGGAATTCAGCCATGATCGCCCCTGGATCTGACCCTGAATGAACGATTCCGCATTCACCGTCGCGCTGTCGTCCGGCTCCGGAGAGTAGTTGTGGCACGCCGATGCACGCAGCATCACTCACGAAGGGTTATGGTGGAAACCCCCCCTCGGGCCGGTCCGTCTCCCCCCCACGGACCGGCCCGTTTTTTCTGCACGCACGACCTCCCGCCCGAGGGACGCAGCCGCAGGCCGGGCCGCGGTACTCCCCCCGACAGGGCCCCCAAGTCCCCCAACCCCGGGCCTCCCAAGGGCTCCGGCACCGGTAGGCTTCGGCTCTCCAAGGGGACCGTCACCGCACCGGAGGGGCTGGAACACGTGAACCTGCGCGACACACTGCGCGGCCTGTTGGTCAAGGTCTACGCACGCAGGGTCGAGGGCCACCTCGACCACGCCCAGGTGCCCGAGCACATCGGCGTGATCGTGGACGGCAGCCGGCGCTGGGCGAAGGCCGCGGGCTCCACCACGATGCAGGGCCACCAGGCCGGCGCCCACAAGATCGAGGAGTTCCTCGGCTGGTGCACCGAGACGGACGTCAAGGTCGTCACCCTGTGGCTGCTGTCCACCGACAACTTCAACCGGCCCAAGGAAGAGCTCGTCCCGCTCCTCGGCATCATCGAGGACACCGTCCGCTCCCTCGCCGCCGACGGCCGCTGGCGCGTGCACCACGTGGGGGCGCTGGACCTGCTGTCCCCCGGCATGCAGCGGGCGCTCAAGGAGGCCGAGGAGTCCACCTCGGACATCGACGGGATACTGGTCAACGTCGCCATCGGCTACGGCGGCCGCCAGGAGATCGCCGACGCGGTGCGCTCGATGCTCCTGGAGGCGCACGACAAGGGCACCTCGATGGAGGAGCTGGCCGAGTCCGTCGACATCGACATGATCGGCAGGCACCTCTACACCGTCGACCAGCCCGACCCGGATCTGGTGATCCGTACGAGCGGCGAGCAGCGGCTGTCCGGATTCATGCTCTGGCAGACAGCGCACTCGGAGTACTACTTCTGCGACGTCTTCTGGCCGGCCTTCCGGAAGGTGGACTTCCTGCGGGCCCTGCGCGACTACGCGGTGCGCGGCCGCCGCTTCGGAGGCTGAAACTCCGCATCACGGGTGAGGTGCGCGCGAGCGCCCTCGGGGCAGAAGTAACGAGGAGTTCACCGGGACGCCGTCGTACCGCATGGCATGGCGGCGCGTTTTCGAGGGCATAAGCCAGTCAGGTCGACACCCGAACCACGGGTGTCGGATCTCAGCGGGCGGCTCGGGGCCGTCCGCCCGGGAGGCCCTTTGCACCAGCCCGATCGTGCGGTCACAGCACGGACGAAGCAGCGGAGGGCCGGTTTCCGGCCCGTGCAACGGCGCCGTCGACCGGCCCAGTTCGAACCCGTCGCTCCCCGACCTCATCCGAGGGGGTACGTCCTTCCGTGGTGACCAGCACAAAGCGCCGTATGCCAGACCGGCGCACCTACGTCCTCGACACCAGCGTCCTGCTGGCCGACCCGAACGCCCTGAGCCGCTTCGACGAGCACGAAGTCGTGCTGCCGATCGTCGTGGTGACGGAGCTGGAGGCCAAGAGGCACCACCCCGAACTCGGCTACTTCGCCCGGCAGGCCCTGCGCCTGCTCGACGAGTTCCGGGTCCGGCACGGCCGCCTCGACGCCCCCATCCCGATCGGGGAGCTCGGCGGGACCGTGAGGGTCGAGCTCAACCACTCGGATCCCAGCGTGCTGCCGAGCGGCTACCGCCTGGGGGACAACGACTCCCGCATCCTCGCGGTGGCCCGCAATCTGCAGGCCGAGGGCTTCGACGTCACCGTGGTGTCGAAAGACCTGCCGCTCAGGATCAAGGCGTCGTCCGTGGGGCTCCTCGCCGAGGAGTACCGCGCGGAGCTCGCCATCACGGACGCCTCCGGGTGGACCGGGATGTCCGAGCTGACCCTGGCCGGCGAACAGGTCGACATCCTCTTCGAGGAAGGCTCGATCCACGTTCCCGAAGCGAGCACCCTGCCCGTGCACACCGGTCTGACGATCCAGTCGGAACGCGGCAAGGCCCTGGGCCGGGTGACGCCCGACGGCAACATCCGGCTCGTGCGGGGCGACCGGGAGGCGTTCGGCATCAAGGGCCGCAGCGCGGAGCAGCGCATCGCGCTGGATCTGCTGCTCGACCCGGACGTGGGCATCCTGTCGATGGGCGGCCGGGCCGGCACCGGCAAGTCCGCGCTCGCGCTGTGCGCGGGCCTGGAGGCCGTGCTCGAACGGCGCCAGCACCAGAAGGTGATGGTCTTCCGGCCGCTGTACGCGGTGGGCGGGCAGGAGCTCGGCTATCTGCCCGGCTCCGAGTCCGAGAAGATGAGCCCCTGGGCGCAGGCGGTCTTCGACACGCTGTCCGCGGTCACCAGCCGCGAGGTCATCGAGGAGGTCACCGCACGCGGGATGCTGGAGGTCCTGCCGCTCACGCACATCCGCGGCCGTTCGCTGCACGACGCGTTCGTGATCGTGGACGAGGCGCAGTCGCTGGAGCGGAACGTCCTGCTGACCGTTCTGTCCCGGATCGGGGCGAACTCCCGTGTCGTCCTGACCCATGACGTGGCCCAGCGCGACAACCTGCGCGTCGGCCGTTACGACGGTGTCGTCGCCGTGGTCGAGAAGCTGAAGGGTCACCCGCTCTTCGCGCACGTCACGTTGACGAGGTCCGAACGGTCCCAGATCGCGGCCCTTGTGACCGAAATGCTGGAGGACGGGCAGATCTGACGGACCCGGCCGGTATCGACAGATATCGTCCGGTACGGCCAACTCGGTACCGCCACCGATCCCTTGGATCCCATGGGCGCCGTCCGGCAAAGGCGATGAGCCTAGCCGGGCGGCGCCTTGGCGCGTGCGGCTTTCCGTGAATCTCCGGCGTCAAACGAGGTGTGAGCTTTCACACTCACCACTGAATTGCCTCCCGGCGTCTGGTTACGGCAGAGTCTCATTTCTGTCAGGCCCCGCATACGACGCATCTGTACCCCCAGCGGTACGGCACCACAGCAGCACCAGGTCAACTCCATAGCCTTCGTTGTATGCCGCCCGAGCACCACGCGGCGCTCCCGCAAAGGAGTTGCCCACCGGGCCCGCGCCTCCGTGACCCCGCAGTTGGAGGCCAGCGTCAGGGGCACGATTGCGTCCGCCAGGGTCACCGAGGCGGGCGATGCTGGAAGGAAACCGTGTGAGCCGGATTTCGGTCCGGGGATTCGCAGTGGCCTCGGCCACCGCGGTCACCGCAGTCGGCAGTGTCGTCGGAGTCGCCTCGGGCAGCACCGCCCAGACGACCACTGACGACGCCGAGGCGGTCGCGAACGACACCACGTTGCTCGCCGACATCCCCGTGGGTCAGCAGGCCCAGGTGCAGACCGCGTCCCTGACTGCTCAGGCCGACGCCCAGGCCATCGCCGCCGACGCGAGCGCCCGCAAGGACGCCGAGGAGTCCGCCCGTAAGCAGGCGGCCCAGGACGCGATCGACAAGCAGAAGGCGGCGGAGAAGGCCGAGCAGGAGCGCAAGGCGAAGGAAGCGGCGGCGGCCGACGTCAAGGCCAAGTCCGCTGCTGCCGGTTCGCTCGGTGACATCCCCACGCAGAGCTCGTACAGCGTCGCCGAGATCCAGGCGATGGCGAAGGCCGTCGTGGCCAGCGACCAGTGGACGTGCTTCAGCAACATCGTGAACCACGAGTCCACCTGGAACTACAAGGCCGTCAACCCGTCCTCGGGCGCCTACGGTCTCTTCCAGGCGCTGCCCGGCTCCAAGATGTCGTCCGCCGGCTCCGACTGGCAGACGAACCCGGCCACGCAGATCAAGTGGGGCCTGAACTACATGGAATCGCGCTACGGCAGCCCGTGTGAAGCCTGGACGTTTTGGCAGGCCAACAACTGGTACTAGGCCCGTAGGCCGCCGAGGGCCGATGGCCCGCCGCTCAACGTTCCGAAGCCCTCCACCGTCCTTTGGTGGAGGGCTTCGGCCATGTACGGTCGAATCGCCGGGCGGGATCGCGGCCTCCGGGAGGAGTGATGACCAGCAAGGATGACGGGGGAAGAGGGCGGATGATGTCGCGGGTGCCCGGGTGGCTCGGCAGAGTCGGAACCGGGTTGAGCGGATGGGCCGACCGGCTGGAACGGCGCCGGGCGGAGATCGAGTCGGAGACGGAGGGCCCGGACGGCGGCCCCGGCGCCCGGGCCGGGCGGCGACGCGACAGCGGGGCGGACGGCGGCGGTGACGGCGGCCTCGGCTCCGGTGCGGGACCCGCCTCCGATGCCAGGTCCGCCTCCGATGCCGAGCCCGCGTCCGACGCCGGGTCCGCGTCCGGTGTCCCCACGCCCCCTGCCGATGCCCGGACCGCGGAGGACTCCGGGACGGCCACCCCGGTCCTCCACCGTCGGCCCGATCCCGCCTCCGCGGTGCCCTGGGGCATGCGGGTGGCGGCCGAGGCCGGCTGGCGGCTGCTCGTCCTCGCGGGCACCGTCTGGGTGCTGATGCGGATCATCAGCTCCGTACAGCTGCTGGTGCTGTCCTTCACCACCGCGCTGCTCGTCACCGCCCTGCTCCAGCCGACCGTGGCACGGCTGACCCGGCACGGAGTACCGCGCGGACTCGCCACGGCCCTGACCGCCGTCCTCGGCTTCGTCGTCATGGGGCTGATCGGCTGGTTCGTCACCTGGCAGGTCATGGAGAACGTCGACGACCTCTCCAACCAGGTCCAGGACGGCATCGACGAGCTGCAACGCTGGCTGCTCGACAGCCCGTTCCACGTCACCGAGAACCAGATCAACGACATCGCCAAGAACCTCCGCGAGGCCATCAGCGACAACACGGACACCATCACCTCGGCGGGCCTGGAGGGCGTGACCGTCCTCGTCGAGGCCCTCACCGGCATCCTGCTGACGATGTTCTCCACGCTCTTCCTCCTCTACGACGGCAAGAGGATCTGGCAGTGGATGCTGAAGCTGGTGCCGTCGGCGGCCCGGCCGGGTGTCGCCGACGCGGGTCCGCGCGCCTGGCGGACGCTGACGGCGTACGTGCGCGGCACGGTGATCGTGGCACTGATCGACGCGATCTTCATCGGCCTGGGGATCTACTTCCTCGACGTGCCGATGGCGGTCCCGCTGGCCGTCTTCATCTTCCTGTTCGCCTTCATCCCGCTGGTGGGTGCCGTCGTCTCGGGTGCGCTGGCGGTGGTGGTGGCACTGGTGACGCAGGGCGTCTTCACGGCCGTGATGACCCTGGTCGTCGTGCTCGCCGTCCAGCAGATCGAGGGGCACATCCTGCAGCCGTTCATCCTCGGCCGGGCCGTACGGGTGCACCCGCTGGCCGTCGTGCTGGCGGTCGCCGCCGGGGGCATGATCGCGGGCATCGGCGGCGCGGTGGTGGCCGTGCCGCTGGTCGCGGTCACCAACACGGTGGTGGGGTCGTTGCGGGCGTACGCGGAGAGGACCGGGGGTGAGGGCTGAGGGTTCCTGTCGGTCGGCGACCGGCAGGCCGGCGGCGACGAGGGGGCCGGACCTGGAGCCACTGGGACGGGCCGCGCGGGACGACGACGAGGAGACGGTCAGAGCCCTGCTCGACGAGGGAGCCGATGTCAACGGGCGGTCGCCCGGCGGGCTGACCGCGTTGATGCTGGCGGCGGGGGCGGGCGCGTACCGGGCGGCGGACGCGCTGCGGGAGAACGGGGCCTACGTGGCCCTCCGCGACGAACAGGGCCGCAGCGCGCTGGACTTCGCGGAGGAGGGCGCCGCCCGGCATCCGGACGTACCCGGGTATCCGGTGATCGTCACGGATCTGGAGAAGTACTTCGGCAAGCGGGCCGGCTTCGCGACGACGATGGAGCGCGCGGTCCGCTTCGGGGACCCCGAGCACGACATCTGGATGCGGATGGGCTGGGCCCTGGACACCTGGGCGGACGACGAGACCGTGGTGGGTGCCGAAGCGGCGCTGAACAGCCCCCGGGCCCCCGAGCGCTACTTCGCGGCGCAGCTGATGGGCTTCTTCTGTCTCTACAACGCCTCCCTGCGCAACGGCGCGCACCGCAGGCGTCAGGCGACGGAGCTGCTGCGGGCACGGCTGGCCGTGGAGGAGCACCCGGCCGTTCTGGGCCTCCTCATCCGGGGCCTGGCATCGCAGTCCGGGTTCGCCGACGACGCCCGTGCGATCCTGCGGCACGCCCGTCATCCGCACGCGGACGTCCGCGCGGCGGTCGCCTTCACGGTCGAGGCCACGACGGAGCCGAAGGACCGTGCGGCCCTCCAGGCACTGCTCACCCTGGCCCGCGATCCGTCCGCCGAGGTACGCGGCCACGCCGTCGCCCACCTGTCCGCACTCGTCGGCCGGCCGCCCTCCGTCCACACGGCCGTCCACACCGCGCTGCGTCGCGCCCTGTACGACCCGGACCCGTCCGTCGTCCACGACGCGGCCTGCGCGCTGGGGAGTCTCGGGACCGGACGCCCGCTGCCCTTCCGCGCCGAGCAGATTCTCGTACGGCGCTGGCTCGACGCGGGTGAGACCCGGCACTACGCGCCCGCGTGCCGAGTCGTCGAGCGGTGGCCGCGGGAGCACCTCTGGGATGTGCGGGACTCGCTGCCGGACGAGTGACGGGGCGAGAGGTCACGTGCGGGGGAAGGAGACCTCGACCCGGCGGTTCTTCTTGCGGCCCTCTTCCGTGGCGTTGTCGGCGATGGGGTAGTCCTCGCTGTAGCCCCGCACCTCGAAGGTGACGTTGCCGTCCAGGTCGGTGGCGAGGAGGTCGTGCACGGCCTCCGCGCGCTTCTTGGAGAGGGTCAGGCCGTGGGCGTACGAGCCGAGGTTGTCCGTGAAGCCGAAGACGCGGACCTTGACCGCGTCCTGCTTCTTGATCTCCTCCGCGATCGTCTGGATGCGGGAGCGGGCCTGGGGGTTGAGCTTCGCGCTGTTCTTCGGGAAGAGGACCTCCGCCTGGAGCGCGAACGTCACGTTCTCGTTGGTGTCCTCCCGGCGCTCCTCGCCGCCCAGGTCCTCCACGACCGACTTGATGTCCAGGACCTTCGCGGGCGCGAGCGTGGCCCCCTGGGCTAGCTTCAGGGCCGGGCTGTTGGCGTCGACCTCCGGGGGCGGGGAGGTGGTGACGGTGCCCGGGGGTTCGCTCGGGTCGTCCGCGGCGTGCGCGGGCGCGGCGAGGGTGAGGGCGGCCAGCACGGCCACGGCTCCGGCCAGCACGGTGGTGCGGGGGGTGGGGGCGGTCATCGTCACGTCACTCGCCCTCGGAGAGTTCGATCGTGGCGGGGGGCATGGAACCGACCTGGAAGTCCACGGAGGTGGTGGCTTCCGGGGGGGCGGGGAACTGGGCGAACCAGTCGGCACTCGCTCCTTGCACCAGGGCACCGGTGAACCTGGTGCACAGGCACTTTCCTTGAGTGTCGCGCAGGATGAGGTACTTCTTCTTGCCTTCCTGATCAACGAGACTCGCGCCCGCGATCGAACCGCCGTTGCCGGCCAGTTCGCGCTCGTCGCCCCGCCAGTCCGCCGCGACCCACGACCTGCTGCCGTTGTTGGTCACCGTGCCCTCGACGGTCACGAAGCCTCCGCCGTCGCGAACGGCAGAGGTGACCTTGAGCGTCAGATTGTCGCCCTTGACCTCGGCCAGGACCGACTTGCTGGCGGGCGTCTCGGTCTCTGCCTGGTCGCCCTTCCCCTTTGAGTCATCGGACGTGTTGGACGGAGTCGAGGACGACTCCTTCTTCCCCGAAGTGTCGTCCCCTCCTCCGCCGCAGCCGGCAACCGTGAGGAGCAGCCCAGCCGCGATCGCCACCGCGGTCACTGTCCTGCGGCCCTTCATGGTGTGCCGAGGGTTCATCGGTACAGCTTCCTCTCACTTGGCCAGATACACAGAGAACATCACGGACGCGTCGGGAAGGTTGTCCGGATCGAAGTTTCCGGGGTCGATGTCCACGGGCACGCCGTCGCAGTCGAGGGAGACAGGCTTCTTGGGATCCGCGTCGAGAGCGAAGTCGCAGCGCGGCTGGATGACGGCGATCGCTTGAGCCTTTGCCGTCATGCTCTCGGTGCCGGGAATGATCGAATCGCCCACGGTGTAGTTCGTCACGACGTCGACCTGGAAACCCGGAGCACCCTCCACCTCGGTGAGCTGGGCCCCGCCTTCGAGGGTCGAGTCGTTCTGGGCTGCCAGATCCGCAGCGGCAGCGTCTGCCCCTTCCAGCGGAAGCCCAGCACCGGCCAGGTCGAGGAAGTCCAGCCAGTCGGCACTGCCCGCGCCGATAGCGTCCTCAAGATCCAGCAACAGTTCGTCACGGGCTTGTTGAGCAGCCGCCAACGCGGCGGCGTCCGCTGCGGACTGGGCACCGCTACGAGCCGATGCCCCTTGAGCGAACGCGAAGAAGGCCAACGCCGCGAAGAGCAGGATCGTCGTCAGCCAGATGTAGAGGGGAAGGGTGGATCCTCGGTCACCGTGCAGTCGTGGAACTGTCAGCCGCCACCGATGACACTGTTCACGGCATCGAAGATCGCACCCGAGATCAACCCGTCCAACCCCAGCCCGTCGATCATCACGAAGATCCCCGCGACGATGATCATGATGCCCGCGTACTCCACGAACCCCGCGCCCGCGTCCCGCTCCTTCCCCCGCATGCGGGAGACGACGGTGGTCCTCCAGGACTCGAAACGGTGCTTCACCTTCATGGCGGTTGCCTTCCCGCGCGATGCCGACACCAACCGGATCACCGTACGGGAGACCGCGTGTACCGGGAGTGGGTCCGGGGGCCCAACTTTGGTGGGCGGGTGGGGTCATCGGGGCCACCCCCCGGGGGTCGTGCCCAGCCAGTGGGCTATCGCTTCGCTGCGCGTCGCGCTGTGCAGTTTCGCGAAGATGCGGTTGATGTGGTTCTTGACGGTCTTCTCGCTGATGAAGCAGGTGGCGGCGATCTGACGGTTGTTCATGCCGGATGCGATGAGGTCCATCACCTCCACCTCCCTTGAACTCAGGCCGAAGGAGCGTCGGTCGAACTGTTTCACAAATGGTTGCAGCTGCGAAGAGTGGTCGTGACTTTCGTGTGAAGGTTCGTAGGAAACGCCGAGCGAGGATGAGACAGTCGCGGAGATGGTCGCGCGGCCCTCCCTCATGTCCCGTACCGCCGCGATCAGTTCGGCGGCGGTGAACTCCCCGTGGACCAGGTAGCCGACCGCTCCCCGGCGGAGCGCCTCGGCCACCACCTCGGGTTCCGTGCTGTACGTCAGCATCATCACGGGGCAGAGCGCGGTGAGTTCGGGGAGGGCGGTGAGGCCGTCCGTGCCGGGCATGCGGACGTCGAGGAGGGCGACGTCCGGCCGGTGGCGGCGGGCTCGGGCCACCGCCTCCTCGCCGTTCACGGCCTGGGCGACCACCTCCAGGTCGGGGTGCGCGTCCAGGAGGGCCGTGAGGCCGGCGCGGACCACCGGGTTGTCGTCCGCGACGAGGACGCGCAGGGGTGGGCCGGGGCGGGCCTGCGGCTGGTCAGGCATGTGCGGCCTCCTCTCGGGGCGGGCCGGGGGTGGACGGTTCGCCGTCCGGGGGCGCGGGGAGCGGGAGGGTCAGGGTCACGGCCGTACCGGTGCCGTCCGAGCCCAGGTGCAGGGCGGCGCCCGCGCGGTCCGCGCGTTCCGCCATGCCCAGGAGGCCGAAGTGGCCGGATTCCTGTGCCTCTTCGAGGGTGAGGGCGGGCGGGAGGCCGACGCCGTCGTCCACGATCGTGAGGTGGAGGGTGTCCGGGGTGACCCTCAGGGACACCTCCGCCGCTGTGGCCGTCGCGTGGCGGTGGATGTTCTCCAGGGCCTCGGACGTGATCGCCAGGAGGTGGTGAGTCGTCTCCGGCGGGAGCGGCGGGGGCGTCCCGCCCGTGTGGACCAGGCGGGCGGGCAGGCCGGTGCGGGACGCGAAGTCCGCCGTCCGGGCGGCCAGTTCGGTGCGCAGGTCCGCCGGCGGGGACGTCGTCAGGTCGGTGTGGCGGCGCAGGTCGGTGAGGAGGTCGCGGGACTCGGTGGCAGCGCGGCGGGCGGCCGAGGCGACGAGGCCGGCCTGGCGTCGCAGCTGGGCGGGGTCGGGGGCCGGGCGGTCCGCCGAAGCCGCCAGGGCGTCCGCGGCGAGGGCCAGGCCGTGCAGGGTCTTGGCCACCGAGTCGTGGAGTTCGCGGGCCAGGCGGGCGCGTTCCGACTCCACGGCCTCCGCGACGGCCAGCCGGGACGTCGCTTCGGAGAGCGCCTGGGTGGCGGTGCCGAAGCGGAACATCAGGTTGCGCAGGGTGACGCCGATGATGCCGGCCGCGACGCAGAACCCGGCGATGAGGAGGGTGCTGACGCCCGCGCCGGGGTGGTGTTCCCAGGTGCGGTGGACGGTGACGAGGACGGCCAGTTGCAGGCCGGTGAGGACACCGGCGCCCCGCCAGCCGTAGAGGAGGCCGGAGAGGAGGGGGGTGCAGACCGTGGCGTAGGCGAGGGGGGAGGCCGGGGAGGCGGTGAGGAGGAGGACCGCGCCGAAGAGGAGGTCCAGGGCCATGAGGGTGGGGTGGGCGAGGAGGCGGGGGGCGAAGCGGCCCCAGTCCCTGAGCATGGCGTACGAGACGGTGATGCCGAGGACGGCGGCGAGGAGCACGGCGTGGTTCTGCGGGCCGTCCGTGGTGTTGGCCATCGCGAACGGCGTGCCGATGGTGAGGGTGACCAGGCGGACCGCGAAGGTCTGGCGGGAGAGGGACTGCAGGGCGTTGAGCTGGAGCCGGAGGGTGGCGGGGGGTGTGGCGTCGTCGGCGAGGTAGCCGGTGCCGGGGGTGGGGCCCGGCGGGGGTGGGGTGCGTCGGCCTTTCATCAGCGGCCCAGGATGTCGCCGAAGTCGGTGCCCGAGCCGAGGAACATGCCCGTGGCGATGAGGATCATCGTGGCCGGGAGCATGAAGACCAGGGTGACCAGTGTGGCCTTGGGGATGGTGCGGGCGGCCCGGCGGCGGGCGTTCTGGGCGTCGGTGCGGCGCATGTCGGCGGCGAGCTGGATCAGGGTCTCGGCGATCGGGGAGCCCAGTTCCTCGCCCTGCTGGAGCGCCGAGACGAACTGGGCGACCTGCTCGGAGGTGTTGCGCCGGCGGAGTTCGTCGAAAGCCTGGCGGCGGCTGACGCCCATGTCCATCTGGCGCAGGGTGATGCGCAGTTCGTCCGCCCAGGGGCCCTCGTACTTCTCGGCGACCCGGTCCAGGGCCTGGCGGAAGCCCAGGCCCGCCGAGACCACGACCGCGAGGACGTCGAGGAAGTCGGGCAGGGTGCGGTCGATGACGTCCTTGCGCTCGCGGACGGCCTGCCAGATGGCCGCGTCGGCGGCCAGCAGCCCGAAGGCGAAGGTGAAGGCGGCGAAGAGGGGGCGGTCGCTGGTCAGGAAGACCAGGCCCATGAAGGCGCCGAAGAAGCCGTAGACGGCCCGGCGGGCGGCGTAGCGGTTGAGGGTGAGGCCGCCGGGGTTGCCCGCCATGTCGATGCGGCGGCGCTTGGCCTCGACCCGGCGGGGGCCCATGAGGCGCAGGACGAGAGGGGCGAAGCGCATGCCGAGGCGGTCGACGGCCGAGCCGGTCTTCGAGACGCGGGTGGCGCCGACCTCCAGGGCGAGGGCCAGGTCGCTCGGGAGTTTCGCGTCGGCGCGGATCATGCGGATGCCGAGGAGGGCTCCCGCGACGGCGAGGGCCGTCAGCAGCGCCAGGAGCAGGGAGAGCGTCGATGTCGTCATGGTCGTGTCACCGCCTCCCGCTCAGACTTCGATCTTGCCGAGGCGGCGGATGACGAAGAAGCCGACCGTGTAGAGGCCGATCGAGATCAGCACCAGGAGCTGGCCGAGGGGGGAGCCGGTCACCCGGGCCAGGGCGCCGTCGTTCGAGGAGTTGATCAGGAGGAGGGAGCCGAGGCCCAGCAGGGGGACGGTGAAGGCGGTCGCGTTGACCTCGGAGAGCATCGTGCGGACCTCGCGGCGGGTCTCCTTGCGGTCCTCCAGGGTCTGCGTGAGGTTGCGGAGGGAGCTGACCACCGTGCCGCCCGCCTTGTTGGACAGGACGAGGGTGGTGACGAGGACGATCAGTTCGCGGGAGGGCAGCCGTTCGGCCAGCTCGCCGAGGGCGTCGTCGACGGAGCGGCCGAGGGCCAGCTGGTCGGCGACCCGGGCCAGTTCCTCCCCGGCCGGAGCCTCCAGTTCCTCCGCCGCCATCGCCAGGGCCGTGCGCAGGGCGAGGCCGGCGGCGGTGGCGTTGGCGAGGAGCCGGGCGACGTCGGGGAGCTGGTTGATGAACGCCTCGATGCGCTTCTGGCGTTGCCAGTTGAGGAAGATCGCCGCCGCCCACACGCCGATGGCACCCGCGATGGGGCCGAAGAAGGGGGCCAGGGTGGCGGCCGCGATCAGCCACAGGGCGACGACGGCGAGGACGACGTAGGTGGCGAACTCGCCGGCCGTCAGGTCGAGGCCCGTCGTCGTCAGGCGGAGGTGGATCGCCCGGCCGAGGCGGGTGCGGCGCAGTCTGCGGTCGACCGCCGTGAAGCGCCGGACGCGGCCGGACGCCGTACGTGTCGGGCCGCCGCCCCGGCCGCCCGCGAGACGGTCGGCCAGGGCCTGGCGCTGGGCGCGGCCGGAGACGTACGCGTGCGCGCCCGCGACGGCGAGGGTGCCGCACAGGACGGTGGCGCCGAGGGCCAGCAGGGTGGTGTTGTCCAGGTCCAGAGGGGCCTGGGCCAGGGGTGTCCGGGCCAGAGCCGCCAGGGGTGCCTGGAGTGCCTGGGCTGTCGCCATGTTCGGTCCTGCCTCCTCGGGGCTCTCGGGGCTATCCGATGGCCTGGCGGGTGTGGAGCGGGTCGATGGCCTCGGTCACGCCGTACGCGGGGGGCAGCGGCTCGTTGGCCACGTACAGCTTCTCGGCGACGGGGCGCGGTATCGGCAGGTGCTCGAAGCGGCCGTGGACGACCCGGTCGGAGCCGAGGGGGTCCGGGGCGTAGCGGGAGACCGTGGCGATACGGAACTGTTCGCGGCCGTGGGAGACGAGCAGGGCGATCTCGGTGACCTTGCGGGAGCCGTCGGCGAAGCGGGTGAGCTGGACGACCACGTCCACCGCCGAGTTGATCTGGTCCTTCAGGGCCTCGAAGGGGATGAGGACCTCGGACATCGAGCCGAGGGTCTGGAGCCTCATGAGGGCGTCCTCGGCGGAGTTGGCGTGGACCGTGGCGAGGGAGCCGTCGTGGCCGGTGGACATGGCCTGGAGCATGTCGAGGGTCTCGCCGCCGCGGACCTCTCCGACGATGATGCGGTCGGGGCGCATGCGCAGGGAGTTGCGGACCAGGTCGCGGATGGTGATCTGGCCCTTGCCCTCGATGTTGGGGGGTCTCGACTCCAGGCGGATGACGTGCTCCTGCTGGAGCTGGAGTTCCGCGGAGTCCTCGATCGTGATGATGCGTTCGCGTGCGGGGATCAGGCCGGAGAGGGCGTTGAGGAGCGTCGTCTTTCCGGTGCCGGTGCCGCCGCTGACGATCACGTTGAAGCGGGCGCGGACGAAGGCGGCGAGCAGCATCAGCATCTGCTCGTCGAGGGAGCCCAGGTCGATGAGTTCGGGGAGGGTGTACGCGCGGGGGAAGCGGCGGATCGTGAGGGTCGGGCCGGTGAGGGAGAGCGGGGGGATGATCACGTTGACGCGTTCGCCGGTGGGGAGGCGGGCGTCGACCATGGGGTTCGACTCGTCCACGCGGCGGTTGACCGTGGAGACGATGCGTTCGATGGTCTGCATGAGCTGGTCGGTGGAGGCGAAGCGGAGGGGGAGCTGTTCTACGCGGCCTCCTCGTTCCACGAAGATCGAGTCCGGGCCGTTGACCATGATCTCGGTGACGGAGGCATCGGCGAGGAGGGGTTCGAGGACGCCCAGGCCGAGGGCCTCGTCGACGACCCGGCGGATCAGCTGGGAGCGTTCGGCCGAGGAGAGGACCGGGCCCTCTCGGCTGATGATGTGGCCGAGTACGCGTTCGAGGCGGGCGCGGCGGTCGGTGGCGGTGAGGGCCGACATCTCGGCCAGGTCGATCTCTTCGAGGAGCTTGGCGCGGTAGACGGCCACGAGGTGTCCGTCCTCGCGTCCGGTTGCCCCTTCGTCGGGGGTGGCGATACGGGATCGCAGGCTCATCTTCTGGTCAACTCCTCTCGGGGTGGGGGTGGATGGGTGCGGGTGGAAGGTGGGTGCGGTGGGGGTCAGTCGTCGGTGTCGTTGGGCATGGTGGCGCTGCGTTCCACGGGGAGCGGGTCGAAGAGGGGGATCACGGAGGGGACGGTGACGGTGACCGTGGCGGTGGTGGTGTCGGTGCCGGGGGCCACGGCGGGGGCCGGGTTCAGCCATGCGCTGGCTGCGGCGATGCCTGCGGCCTGGCCGGCCCCGGGTTGCAGTGACTCGGCTCTGGCCGCGGCGCGGGCCGCCGAGCCCGCCTGGCTGATGCCGTAGCCGATCAGGCCGAGTTGGATCGCGGCCATGCCTACGAGGAGCAGGATCGGGAGGAATCCGGCGAACTCCAGGATGGAGGAGCCTCGGTCGTTCCAGCGGTGGGTGGGGTGGGTGGGGTGGCCTGGTGTGGGTGGGGGGTTCGCCTGGGGGCGGTGGGTGGGTCGGGGGCGCGCCGGGGGGTGTCCGTCCTCGGAACGGCGCGGAATCGGCTTGCTGGGAGGCGCGGGGTGTTGACGCGCCAACCGCTGCGGGCGGACACCCCCCGGCACACCCCCTTCTCGCCGTACGCGACCGGCCCCACGTTCACCGTCCGGTCCAGGGTTCGCCGTCCGTCCAGGGTTCGCCGTCCGTCCCGGGTTCGCCGTCCGTCCCGGGTTCGCCGTCCGTCCCGGGTTCACCGCCCGGCGTGCATGGGTCGGGCGGGCCGGGGTCGGTCGGGGGGTGGGGTGGGTGCTTCGTGGTTGGGTCATTGGGGGGCTGCCTCCAGGGCCGCGCCCGCTTCGCCGTCCACGGTCCAGCCTGCGTCGAAGCCGGGGAAGAAGAGCGGGACGGTGGCCTGGACCTCGGCTCGCATGACGGTGCCGGCGGGGGCGCAGTCGATGGCGGTGTCGGACCAGGCGTTCGGGAGGTGCTGGGTGCCGGCGCTTTCGCAGGCGGCGGCCACGTCGCCGTCGATCGCGTAGGCGGCGGTGGCGGCTCGGGCGGCCTCGTCGGCGGCGTTGCCGGCGAGGGTGTAGGTGTAGCCGTAGAGGGCGGCCTGCCAGAGGATCGTCATGGTGACCAGGAGCAGGGGGAACATCCCGGCGAATTCGAGGGTCACCGAGCCGCGGTCGCCGCCCTTGCGGCGCAGGACCAGGGCGCGGTCGGAGGTGGACCTGCGGCGGCGGCCGCCGTGACCGTGTTCCGGGGCGGCGACCAGTTCGAGTTCTCCGGCGAGGGCCCAGAGGGCCTGTTTGACGGTCGAGCGGGCGTCGAGGTCCTGGAGGCGGCCCGCGTCGACGACGGACTGGAGTTCCTTGAACGCGGCCGGCACGGCGGCGCGGGCCACCTTCGTGCCGGTGACCTTCTCGACCAGGGAGGGCTGGATCTCCGTGGCGCGGGACAGGCGGTTGACGACCGTCAGGGTCTCCTCCGCCTTGCGGATCTGGAGGCGGTCCCAGAGGCGGACCATGCGTTTGGCGGCGCGGACCGCGATCACGTCCGGGGTGACCAGCAGGAGGGCGTGGTCGGCCATCTCCACGGCCGCCGCCGTGGCCGCGGTCATCTGCGAACCACAGTCGACGATCACCACGTCGTGCCGGGAGCGGAGGGTGGCCACCACCTGGCGGGCCACCCGGTCCGTGACCTCCTCGCCGCGCTCGCCCTCGGCGGGGGCGAGGAGGAGGGCGATGCCGGTGTCGTGGGCGTAGACCGCCTCCTGCAGGACGCGGGGGTTGAGGTCCGTGATGCCGGCCAGGTCGGCGACCGAGCGGCGGAACTGGACGTCCAGGTACGAGGCCACGTCCCCCGACTGGAGGTCGAGGTCGAGGAGGGCGACCGTACGGCCGGACGCGCGGGCGGCGAGCGCGAGCTGGACGGCGGTGACCGTGGCGCCGACTCCGCCCTTGGCGCCGCTGACCGTGACGACGGTGCCGCCGGGGCCGGTGTACAGCTCCGGCGCGGGGCTGCCGAGGTGCCGGCGCATACCGGCCGACCAGGCTGCGGCGGCCTGGACGCGCTCGGCCAGGGACTCGTAGGCGAGGGGCAGGTTGACGATGCCGCGGGCCCCGGAGTCCATGGCGGCGGTGAGGACGCCGGTGCTGGTGTCGGAGGTGACGAGGACGACGCCGACGGCCGGGAAGCGCAGGACGAGATCGCGGACCAGGTCCAACGCCGGTACGGGGCCGATGCGTTCGTGGACGATCACCACTTCGGGGAGTTCGTCCAGCGAGTCGGCGGCCAGCCGCGCCAGGGTGTCCAGCAGGGCCGTGGAGTCGGACACGTGGGGTGCCGGTTCGGCGTCGGCCAGCTGGCCCAGCAGGGTGGTGAGGGCGCGGGCCGAGTCGAGGTCCCCGGCGGCGGGGAGGATGCGGATGGTCATCGGCGGATCCCCGTTCCGTTCGCGGACGTGCGGGGCCCGGCCGCCCCGCACCGGCAGGGTGCGCTCGTTCGCCGTGCCCCCGGGAGCATGCCCACCCTCGGCACTCGCACCCTCGTTCGAGGCGTCACCGTGCGGACGTTCCGGACCGACCTCATCGCGGGGCCTCCTACTTGTCCTCGTCGAGGGTGTACGAACGGTCGTCCGGTACGACGACGGTGGCCTCGCCGCCCCCGACGAGGGCGAGCCGCACGTGCTCGGCGAACGACTCGGCGAACGCGACGCGCTGGGCGTCGGCGGTGTCGAGCGCGAAGGTGATCGGGACGGCCTCGGTGGCCGTGCGCCGGCGGTCGCTGCTGGACTGGCCGGACTCCAGGGGAGTCAGCTTGCCGACGTCGATGACCCGGGCGTCGGTGACCATCAGCTTGGACGTGTCCTTCTTGGAGTCGCTGTCCTTCTCCTCGAAGGTGGCGTAGATGTTGACCCGCGACCCCGGGTTGATCTTCCCGGCCACACCGGTGGAGGCGTCGATCAGGATCGCGATCTCCTGCTGTCCGGCTTCGAGTTCGGGCCGGTCGACGATCATGTCGGACTGGAGCAGGGAGCCCTTGCGCAGCTGGTTGACGGCGATCTTGCCGCGGATCTCGGAGAGATCGGTGACGGCGGTGCCGGACAGCCACCGCTCGGGCATCGAGATCCTCTCGAACTGGTCCGCCGTCAGCTCCTTGTAGGGCGCGATGTCGCCCTTGAGCCGGTACGCGGTCACCTCGGGCCCGACCTTGGCGTTCACGTCACGGATCACCGAGAGCACCCCGGCGAAGGCGGCCAGGGCGCACAGGGCCGAGAGGACCAGCAGGACGACGCCGCGGCGCTGGCGTGAGTTCACTACTTCTCACCTCGTGGGGATGTGCCGGGCAGTCGAGCGGGCCTGCCGTCTGCGCCTGCTCGCGGGCTGTGGAGTTGTCGTACGGCTGTCATGCGGCCCCTCGGGGAAGGGCCGTGCGAGCCTCGTCGGCGGGGGGTTCCGGCTCCCGTAACGGGGCCGCGCAGAACCCGCAGCGGTCGCCGATGAGTTCGAGGCCGCACCAGTGGCACGTCTCGCGGCGTACGGACGACACGAGCTGGTAGAGCACGGAGACGTCCGAGAGCCCGGCGGCGAACTCGACGAGCTTGCCGGTGCCCCACCAGCGCACGGACTCCTCGGGCAGCGGCACCGGCAGGGATCCCTGGACCTGCCACTGCGGGGCGAGCGTCGCGGTGACCCAGTCGGACGGCGGCTGCGGCCCCTGCGCCACGAGCAGCCGGGTGCCGAACTCGGGCCCGGCGAGGGGCTCCTGACCGGCGGCGTCGAGCCGGACGAGCTGGGGCCTGGGGTTGGCGAGGACGGCGAACCGGGCGCCCGGCAGCCAGGACTTGGCGTGCGACTTCAGCGAGACCGGCACCCGGTCCAGCTTGGCGACCGAGCCGAGGAGGGCACCGGAGTAGATGTAGTGCGCGAGGAGGCGTACGGAGGAGGCGAGCACTCCCGGGCTGAAGTCGCACGCGGAGAGCTGCCGCAGCTGCTGGGCGAGCAGGGCGAGGCCGAGCGGGGGCAGGTCCACGCCGAGCAGGGCGATGCGGTCGCTCTCCAGCACGGAACGGACCGTGTGCAGCCGCCGGGTGAGGGCGGACGGGCCGGAGGCCGAGTGCAGGGCGATGACATAGCCGTGCTGCTCGATCAGCGCGTGCATGCCGACCAGGGAGGCTTCGAGGGTCTCCTGCGGCTGGACGGCCGCGGGCGGGGTCTGCCGGTCGAGCGGCGGGAGCACCAGGCCGGAACTGGTGACGGCTATCGCGGTCGGCACGCTGCACACCACCCCGTTCGCTGGGGCGGGGTGGTCGCCCACCGCCTCAGCTGGCCCCTGTGAGCAACGGCGTTCCGCCCGCCGTCCCTCCTGCGTCCTCTTGCATCAGCACCATATCCACGGCATGGCCAGATCAACACCGGATCTTCTTGATCAACTCACCGAAGGTACGGGCCGTATCCACACAGAGTGAGACGCATATGCCTCAACTCGGCAGGGGGTGGCGGCGGTTGAGACCCCTCGTACGGGTGAACGGCGTCCGCGCGGGGAGTATTGACAACTCTATTGGTCTGGACCAGCGTACCGAGCATGTTCAGACACGGAAGACGCATACCCATGCGGACGCGAGCGCGGGGGCGGACACGCCTACGGCCGGGAGCCGTCACCACGGCCCTCGTCACCACCCTCGCCCTCGGTCTCTCGCTCGTCGGCGCCGGACAGGCGTCCGCCGCCGACATCAACAACGTCAGGAACGCCGGATTCGAGTCGGGGCTCAGCGACTGGAACTGTTCGGCGGACAGCGGCGCCACCGCCTCCTCCCCCGTGCACGGGGGCTCGTCCGCGCTGCGGGCGGCCCCGGCCGGGCAGGACAACGCCCGGTGCACCCAGTCCGTGGCCGTGCGGCCCGGCTCGACGTACACGCTCAGCGCCTGGGTGCGCGGCGGGTACGCCTACCTGGGCGCGACCGGCACCGGTACGACCGACGTCTCGACGTGGACACCGGACTCGGCGGCCTGGAGACAGCTGTCGACGACCTTCACCACGGGCGCCTCGACGACCTCGGTGACGGTCTACACGCACGGCTGGTACGGGCAGGCCGCGTACCTCGCCGACGACGTGTCCCTCTTCGGCCCCGACGGCGGCGGGGGCGGCGACCAGCCGCCCACCGTCCCGTCGGTCCCGGCCGGGGTGACGGTGTCGGGCTCGACGTCCTCCTCGGTGTCCCTGACCTGGAACGCGGTCGCGGGCGCCACGGGCTACAACGTCTACCGGGGCAGCACGAAGGTGCAGTCGGCCGAGGGCACTTCGGCGACGGTGACGGGGCTCGCGGCCTCCACCTCGTACACCTTCCAGGTGACGGCGGCGAACTCGGCCGGTGAGTCGGCGCGTTCGGCGACCGTGACCGGGACGACGACGGCGACCCCCGGCGGTGGCACGGGTGTTCCGAAGCACGCCGTGACCGGGTACTGGCAGAACTTCGACAACGGGGCCGCCGTCCAGAAGCTGTCGGACGTGCAGGCGGGATACGACATCATCGCCGTGGCCTTCGCGGACGCCACCGCCACGCCGGGGGCGGTGACCTTCGCCCTGGACTCGGCCGGGCTCGGCGGCTACACCGTCGACCGGTTCAAGGCGGACGTCCGGGCCAAGCAGGCGGCTGGCAAGAAGGTCGTCGTGTCGGTCGGCGGTGAGCGCGGCACGGTGGCGGTGAACGACTCCGCCTCCGCGACGAACTTCGCGAACTCGGTGTACGAGCTGATGGGGACGTACGGCTTCGACGGCGTCGACATCGACCTGGAGAACGGGCTGAACGCGACCTGGATGACCCAGGCGCTGCGCTCACTGTCCGCGAAGGCGGGCCCGTCGCTGGTCATCACGATGGCGCCGCAGACCATCGACATGCAGTCGACGTCGAACGCGTACTTCAGGACCGCGCTGAACATCAAGGACATCCTGACCGTCGTCAACATGCAGTACTACAACAGCGGTTCCATGCTGGGCTGCGACGGCAAGGTCTACAGCCAGGGGTCGGTGGACTTCCTCACCGCCCTCGCCTGCATCCAGCTGGAGAACGGTCTCGCGCCCTCGCAGGTGGGGCTCGGGCTGCCGGCCTCGACGCGGGGCGCGGGCAGCGGGTACGTGGCTCCGGCCGTGGTGAACGACGCCCTCGACTGTCTGACCCGCGCCACGCACTGCGGCTCCTTCAGGCCGCCGCGGACGTACCCCGATCTGCGGGGCGCGATGACCTGGTCGACCAACTGGGACGCCACGGCGGGCAACGCCTGGTCGAACGCGGTGGCTCCGCACGTGCACGGGCTGCCGTAGGCCGCACGGGGTGACCCGCGCCCGGTTGTGGCGCGGGTCACCGGAACCTCTCCCGCCTCACGGAGAGACAGGGGTGTGAGGTGGGAGAGGTGCATACGAGATGAGTGACCCCGAGCGGGCAGGGGCCGAGGCGGAGACCTCGGTCCGGGCACGGATCCGGGCGGGCGACCGGGAGACCTTCGCGGAGGTCTACGACGCGTACGCGCGGGCCGTCTACAACCATGCCTACCGGCTGACCGGCGACTGGTCGACGGCCGAGGAGGTGATGGCGGACACCTTCCTCGACGCCTGGCGCACCCGGCGGCGACTGGAGCCGGACGGCGGCTCGGTGAAGCCGTGGCTGCTGGGCATGGCGACCAACAAGGCCCGCAACGCCAACCGCGGTCTCGGCCGCCGGCTGGCGTTCCTGGCCCGCCGGCCGGCCCCGGCCCCGGTGCCCGACTTCGCCGACGAGACCGCCGGGCGACTGGACGACGCCCGCCGGCTCGCCGCCGTGCGCCAGGTGTACGGCCGGCTGCGGCGCGCGGAGCGGGAGGTGCTGGCGCTGTGCGTGTGGGCCGGCCTCGACTACGGACAGGCGGCCGAGGCGCTGGGCGTGCCCGTGGGGACCGTGCGGTCGCGGCTCTCGCGGGCCCGCGCGCGGCTGGCCCGTCTCACCGACGAGCGGCTGCGGGCGGAGCGCGCGGAGGACCCCGAAGACGCCGGGAAGGCCGGGAACGCCGCATGCACGGAACCGGGGCACGGTCGCGGAGAGGTACGGGGCGAGGCCGTGTTCACGGCCCGTCCGCTCAAGGAGATCCAGGAGGGAACCCGATGAACGAGGTGCCGGCCCGGCTGCTGCCGACCCCGCCCGAACGGGACGTCCCGCCCGATCGCCTTGCTCACCACAAGGACCGTCTGATGCGACTCATCGACGACGACCGGGCCACGGCGCCCGCCGTTCCCGCCCCGCCGGCTCCCCGCTCCCGCCCGCGGCTGCCCCGCCCGGCGCTGTGGCTGCCTGCCGCCGCGCTGGCCCTGGCCGGGGCGCTGACCGCCGGTCTGGTCACGGCCACGGACTCCGGCGACGGTCCGCGGCGCTCCGACGGCGGGAGCGCCGTCGTCCTGCTCGACCGGATCGCCGACGTCGCCGCGCGGACGGAGGTCGCGCCGGTCCGTGACGACCAGCTGGTCTACGTCAAGAGCCTGACGGGCGGGGCGGAGGCCGTGGAGGACGGCCCGTTCAAGCCGGGGAAGCTGCACCGGCGGGAGGTGTGGGTGTCGCAGGAACCGGGCCCGGTGAAGCAGCAGGCCCTGCACTACGAGGACGGTGTCTACTACCCGCTCCGGGAGCTGCTGCCGGCCGGGTCGCCCGGTGTCCCCGCCGGGATCGACCGCCCCACCTACCACTGGCTGGCCTCGCTGCCCACCGACCCCGACGACCTGCTGGCCGAGCTGTACCGCCTGACCAGGACGTGGAAGGGCGAGGAGAAGGCGCAGGCCGTCTTCGACAGGATCGGCTCGCTGCTCGGCACGACGGTCATGCCGGCCAGAACCGCCGCCGCGTTCTACGAGGCCGCCGCGCGGATCCCCGGGGTGACCCGCACCGACGACGCGGTCGACCCCGCCGGACGCCACGGCCTCGGCATCCGCCGGGTCGACGCACGCGCCAAGTGGGCCACGGAGTGGGTCTTCGACCGGGACACCCTCGCGTTCCTCGGCGCACGCAGCCGGCTCACGGCGGACGGCCCGATGGGCGCCGAGGGCACGGTCCTGAGCGAGACCGCCGTCCTGGAGCGGGCCGTCGTCGACGACTACCGGGAGCGGCCGGGTTCGTAGGTCATCCCAGGGGGCGGTAGTGGCCGAGGACCTGGGCCAGGTGGGCGAACCACTGGTGGAGCCGTTCGCGCGGCCTGGCCTCGACCGAGCACTCGAAGAAGGTGCCGTCGACGTGGATCACGGCCACCATGAGGGCCTTGCCGTTGCCGCTCGCCTTGTAGTGGACGCTGCGGATCTCGGGCCAGGGAAAGTCGACGGAGACGCCGTGGTCCTCGAAGGCGACACCGCCGCCGTCGACGACGACGGAGTTGTGCCGGTCGACGGCCATGAACTCCGGCCCCTGGAGCGGCACTTGGCCCGCGGGCTGCTGCTGGGGGTAGGGCTGCCCGTACTGCTGGGGCGGGTGCCCGTACGGCTGCTGCGGCGGGGCGTGGGGCTGGGGCGGGGGCGCGTACGGCTGTGGGGGGCCGGGCGGCGCGGCCGGGGGTGTGTACGGCGGAGGCGGGGGGCCGAAACCCGGCCGGTCCCCCGGCGGCGTCCACGGCTGTGCCGGCGCCGGCGGCCGGTGCCCCTGCTCGGGCTGCTCCATGGCTGTTCGTCCCCCTGCCCCGTGATGATGCTCGTACGGCACCGTATCCCTCATCCGTACGTGAAACATTCCCCGGGGGTCACCGCGTCGAGGTAGGGAGAAGCGGCGGGGAACAGGGCAGCCCTCGGCACGGCGTCAGAAGAAGTCCGCCCACGGCTGGTCACCGATCTGTTTCACGGCCAGGACCAGGAACAGCAGGCCCGCGAGGGCGAGCATCGTGTTGCTGAGGACGCCGTTGCGCCATTCCCTCGGGGTGCGGGAGGAGTTGAGGAGCCACAGGAGGGTGGCGGCGAGGAAGGGCAGGAAGGCCGCGCCGAGGACGCCGTAGAGGATGATCAGGCGGAACGGCTGGCCCTGGAAGAGCAGCACGATGGGCGGGAAGGTCAGCCAGAGCAGGTAGGCGCGGAACGGCCAGGACTTCTCGCGCCGGCCGGAGGCGACCTCCTCGCCCGTCACCGCCTTCTTGCCGCGGAAGCGCTCGACGAAGTCCGCGAACATCAGGCTCACGCCGTGCCAGACACCGATGAGTGAGGTGTACGAGGTGGCGAAGAAGCCGATCAGGAAGAACTTGGCGGTGGCCGTGCCGTACTCGTCGGCCAGGATGTCGCCGAGCTGGACGAGCCCCTTGTCGCCGGAGGCGAGGGCGATGTTCGCGGAGTGCAGCAGTTCGGCGCCGACGAAGAGCATCGAGATCACGAAGATGCCGGTGGTGAGGTAGGCGACCCGGTTGTCGAGCCGCATGATCTTCATCCAGCCGGTGTTCGTCCAGCCCTTGGCGTTGACCCAGTAGCCGTACGCGGCGAGCGTGATCGTGCCGCCGACGCCGCCGATCAGACCGAGGGTGTTGAGGATCGAGTCCTTCTCGTCGGGCAGCACGGGCAGCAGCCCGGCGAAGGCGTCCGCGAGGTTGGGGGTGACCCTGATCGCCAGGTAGACGGTGACGACGAACATGACGCCCACGAGGACGGTCATGACCTTCTCGAAGACCTCGTACTTGTTGAACCAGACGAAGACCAGACCGCTCAGGCCGCACAGGACGGCCCACCACTTGAGGTCCATCACGTCCGGGAACAACGCCTGCAGGGGCAGGGCGCTGGAGGACATCGCGGCCGCGCCGTAGACGAAGCCCCAGATCACGACGTAGACGACGAAGAACCACGTCGTCCAGCGGCCGAGGCTCGCCCAGCCGTCGAAGAGGGTGCGGCCGGTGGACAGGTGCCAGCGGCCGGCCGCCTCGGCGAGGGAGATCTTGACGAGGCAGCCGACGACGGCCGCCCACAGCAGGGTGTAACCGAAGTTGCTGCCCGCGATCAGTGTCGCGACGAGGTCACCGGCGCCGACACCGGTCGCTGCGACGACGATGCCGGGGCCGATGTACTTCCAACTGGATTTGCGGGGTGGGGGGTTGGGGCCGGATGGTGCGGGGGTGTCAGTGGGGTTTCCCGTGGTGTCCGCCATGCAGGTCAAGAAACCCCAAAGCCCCCGCCCGGACAAGAGGGCCTCCCGCCTCCGGAAAACACCCCCCGCAAACCCCACACGATCCCGCCACGTCAGAGCCGCGGACACGCACGCGACCGCGCCCCGTCAGGGGCGCGGGGAACTGCGCGACCAGCCACGACGAACCGGCTGACGAACGACGACCCGCGGCAGCGTACGGCGGCCCCGGCACCCCGAAGCCACCGAAGCCACCGAAGCCACCAGAGCCGCCGAACCCAGCGGAGCGCTACGGCTGTCGCCGACCGCACCCGTCCGCCCCGCAGGTGCCGAGCTCGAACCACACGGTCTTGCCCGGCCCGTCCTGGTGGCAGCCCCAGCGCCCGGCCAGCGCGTCCACCAGGAACATTCCCCTGCCGCTCTCCGATATCTCCGTCGTCGCCCGGCGCACCCGGGGCGGGCGGCCGTCCGTGTCCGACACCTCGCAGCGCAGCACGCCGTGCGCGGCCGACAGCGTCAGCTTCAGCCGGCTCTCCGCGTGCACGAGCGCGTTGGTGACCAGCTCGCTCACCAGCAGCTCCGCCGTGTCGGTCTGGTCGAGCAGTCCCCATCCCTCCAGCTGCCGGCGCACCTGTGCGCGGGCCTGTGCGGCGGCGGTGGGACGGGGGTCGTACTCGACGCTCAAGTGGCCCGCACCCATGGGTGGTTGGGGGTACGAGGCGAAATGGGGGCCGGAATCCGGAAGGAGACCCCCGGAGCGATGCAGCATGCTTCCAGGGTTGCCGCCGTACGTACGCGGCACACGGGGAGGATTACCCGTTTCCGGCCGTGCATATACCTGTTTCCCGCCTGGTTACGTCCACAATCGGGGGATTATGACACCTATTCACCCCTACGCGGTTGTGCGCGGCTTACGCACCCGCCGACCGCCCTCCCGCTCTTGACCTGGTCATGCCAGACCTCCACCATGAGCGCCACACCCGCACGAGGGCCTGCCGGACGCCCCCAGGTCGTCCGCACGGCCCAAGGCACGTCGCAAGGATCCACCCCCCGCTCCACTCCCCACTTCCGGAGACCCCGGAATTCCTGGAGAACCGAGGAGACTTCATGCGACTCCGCATACGCGGCAGGTCGGCCACGCCCGAGGGCACGGGCAGGAGATCGGGCCGCCGCACCGCCGGCCTCGCCACCCTGCTGGCCCTCGCCCTCGCCGCCCCGGTCGCCGCGACGACCACGGACGCGACGGCGACCAGCGCCGAGCGGCCCAGGGCCTCGGCGGACGACATCCGCCAGTACGAGGTCCACATGCACTCGGACAGCAAGTCCCGCACGGCGCTGCAACAGGCCGGCGTGACGGTGGACGACGCCGACGACCACTCGGTCTTCGTCTCCGGACGCGCGGACCAGATCAAGAAGCTCCGGAAGCAGGGCTACGAGATCACCAAGCTCGGCGCGGCGCCGGATCGCTCGAACGGCGAGGATGACGTACGACTGTTCGACTTCCCGTCGGCCGACTCCCGCTACCACAACTACGCGGAGATGACGAACGAGATCAACTCCGTGGTCGCGGCGAACAGTTCGATCGCCAGCCAGCGGGTGATCGGCACGACGTACCAGGGCCGGAACATCGTCGCCATCAAGATCAGCGACAACGTCGGCACGGACGAGGCCGAGCCCGAGGTGCTGTTCACCCATCACCAGCACGCCCGTGAGCACCTCACCGTGGAGATGGCGCTCTACCTGCTCGACGAGCTGACCTCCGACTACGGGACCGACTCCCGGATCACGAACATGGTGAACAACCGCGAGATCTGGATCATCCCGGACGTCAACCCCGACGGCGGCGAGTACGACGTCGCCACGGGCTCGTACCGCTCGTGGCGCAAGAACCGGCAGCCCAACAGCGGCTCGTCGGCCGTCGGCACCGACCTCAACCGCAACTGGAACTACCGCTGGGGCTGCTGCGGCGGCTCGTCCGGGTCGACGTCCTCGGACACCTACCGGGGTGCGGCCGCCGAGTCGGCGCCCGAGGTGAAGGTCGTGGCGAACTTCGTGCGCGGCCGGGTCGTGGGCGGCGTCCAGCAGATCAAGTCCGCGATCGACTTCCACACGTACAGCGAACTGGTGCTGTGGCCGTTCGGGTACACCACCGCCAACACCACGACCGGGATGACTACGGACGACCGCAACGCGTTCGCGACGGTCGGCGGCAAGATGGCCACGAGCAACGGGTACACGCCCGAGCAGTCCAGTGACCTCTACATCACGGACGGGTCGATCGACGACTGGCTGTGGGGCAACCAGAAGATCTTCGCGTACACCTTCGAGATGTATCCGGGGTCGGCCGGAGGCGGCGGGTTCTACCCGCCCGACGAGGTGATCGCCCGCGAGACCTCACGCAACCGTGACGCGGTGCTGCAGCTGCTGGAGAACTCGGACTGCATGTACCGGTCGATCGGCAAGGAGGCGCAGTACTGCTAGGCGCGGACCTCGTCCCGTGAAGGGGAGCCGCGGGACCGCCCAGGTGGCGGGCCCGCGGCTCCTCGTCGTCGTTACGGGGTGCTGTCGACGGAGTCCGCCGACAGGACCTCGTCCCGTGAAGGGGAGCCGCGGGACCGCCCAGGTGGCGGGCCCGCGGCTCCTCGTCGTCGTTACGGGGTGCTGTCGACGGAGTCCGCCGACTCCTCGGTCTCCGTGGACTCCGCCTCGTCGGAAGCGCGGTCGCCCTCGTCGCCGTGGTCGGCCTCGTCGTCGAAGTACGCGTCCAGGACCTCGTCGATCTGCTTCTCCCAGACCGCGTGCTCCGACTTGGCCTTGGCCTCGATCTCCAGGAAGTACCAGCGGCGGTCCGGGGTGTGGACCGTGATCGTGAAACGCTTGCCGAAGCGGGGGGACTCCGTCTCGATCGCGCCGATCTCGTCCCAGCCGAAGTCGCACTCCTGGTCGTCCAGGCGCAGCCGCACGCCACGGCTGTCGGCGGTGATCCTCGCGCGGCGGTCGGCAGCCTCGAAGACGGGGCCGTCGGCCGGCTCGACCGTGCCGTCCGCCTCATCCGCGTCGTCCGCGTCGTCCGCTGCGTCCTGCGTGTCTTCCGCGTCCTCTGCGGCAGCGGCGTCGGCTGCCGGTTCCGCGTCGGGTGCCTTGTCGGGTGCCTTGTCGAGGGACGGCTTCGGCGCCTCGGCGGCGGCCGGCTCGTTCCGCTCCGGGGCAGCCTCGTCCGGCTCGACGGGCTCCGTCGGCTTGATGTCCTCCGGCTCCTCCTGCTTCTCCTTCGTCACGGCCACCGGGGCCGTGAGTCCGGGGATGTGCGACGGGTCGACCGCGGCGGCGGCCAGGGGCTGGTTGTTCGAACCGATGCGCTGCTCCACAGCGGGCAGTATGGTCGACGATCCTGTGCCGGGGACAGTCGGGCCCGGCATATGTCCGTATCTGGATTTCATGACCTCGTCCCGCCGCGCAGGGCCATCCGGACACGTCCGTACGAACAGGCTCAGGACGGGTCCAGGACCGCCAGGGCGTCGATCTCGATCAGGAGCCCGGCCGGGAGGCCCACGTATACCGTCGTGCGGGCCGGCGGGACCGCGGTGAGGTGTTCCTCGAAGTACGCGTTGTAGAGCGCGTTCATCTCGGCGAAGTGGTCCACGTCGGTGAGGTAGACGCGGATCATCATCACGTCGTCCCAGGTGGCGCCGCCCTCCTCCAGGATCGCCTTGACGTTGGCGAGGGTCTGGAGGGTCTGTTCGCGCAGGGTGGGGCCGGCGGGGGTGGGCGGCTCGCCCTCGACGGCGGGGAGGAAGCCGACCTGGCCGGCGACCTGGAGGATGTTGCCCTTACGGACGCCGTGGGAGAACTTCGCGGGGGGTGCGGTGTGGGTGTCGGGGGTGAGGGCGATCTTGTCGGTCATCGGGGGTCCTTGTCCGTCATACGGGGTCTGACGTGGGGGTTCTGCCGGAGTACTCGCCGCTGATCGCGTCCGCGGCGCGGCGGACCAGCGGGAGCAGGGTGAGAAGTTCGTCGGCGGTGACGACGACGTTGGGCGCGGAGACCGACATCGCCGCGACGACCCGGCCGTCGACGCCCCGGACGGGTGCGGCCACGCAGTTGATGGACTCCTCGTGGCCGCCGAGGTCGGTGGCCCAGCCCTGCTCGCGGACCCGCGCCAGCTCCTTGAGGAAGGCGGCGGCGTCGGGGGTCGAACGGGGCGTGTACAGGGGGTAGTCGAGCCGTGCCGCGAGGGCGCGTCGCTCGGGCTCGGGGAGGTCGGCGAGGAGCAGCTTGGCTACGGCCGCGACCGTGAGGGCGACCGGCTTGCCGATGCGGGAGTACATGCGGACCGGGTAGCGGCTCTCCACCTTGTCGATGTAGATGACCTCGTTCTCCTCGTGGACCGCGAGGTGGACGGTGTGGCCGCAGCGCTCGTTGAGGCGGACGAGGTGGGGGTGGGCGATCTCGCGGATGTCGAGGTTCTCGACGGCCTCCTGGGCGAGGGCGAAGAGGCGGGCGCCGAGGCGGTAGCGCTGGTCGGACTGGCGGTAGACGAGGCCGTGTTCGTGCAGGGTCCGCAGGAGGCGCAGGGCCGTGGACTTGTGGACGCCGAGGCGGTCGGCGACCCGGCCGAGGTCGGCGGGCCCCTCGGCGAGCAGCGGCAGGATGCTCAGCGCGCGGTCGACGGTCTGGCTCATGGGGTGTGTACCTCCTCGGGGCCCTGATCGGCCTGTGTCCAGCCGGGGGCGAGTCGCAGTCTCCCCCACGTGGCGTCGTCCAGGGCCGCCAGCCGGTCGGCGTGGTCGCGGGACGGCGGGGTGGCGAGGTCGCCGGGGGCGGTGAGGGCGGCGGCGGCCATGAGGTGGCCGTGGCGCAGGCGGGCGCGGGCGGGGAGGGCGCGCAGGGTGGCGGAGAGGAAGCCGGCGGCGAAGGCGTCGCCGGCGCCGGTCGCCGCCGTGATCCGGACCGTGGGGGCGGGGACGAAGGTGGTCGTGTCGACGGGGCCGGCCGGGGCGAGGGGGCCGTGCGGGTCGGCGGGTGCGGCGACTGAGGCGGCCGGGTCGGCGGGTACGGCGACGGAGGTGGTGGTCGGTCCGGTGCGCGTCGCCTCGGGGGCGCCGTCGGAGGGGGTGGGGTCGGGGACGCGCCGGGGGGTCTCCGTCCTCGGTCCGGCGGGCGCCGTCGGAGAGAGGGGTGCTCGGTGGTGGACGCCGGCCGCTGCGGGCGGACACCCCCCGGCACGCCCCCTCGCCGCCGTACGCGGCCGGTCCGTGGGGGCGGGCGCGCGTTCGAAGAGGGTGGCTCCGTGGGCTCCCTGTTTCACCACCAGGGTCGTCGGCTCCGGGAGGAGGGCGCGGATTGCGGTGGGGCCGCCCGTGACGCCCCAGGCTTCCTCGGCCTCGTCCTCGCCCACGAGGACCAGGTCGGCGGCGCGGGCCAGTTCCAGGAGGACGCGGGGGCCGTCGGGGGTGCGCCACAGGGTGGGGCGGTGGTTGACGTCGAAGGAGATCAGGGGGCGGCCGGGGTGCGGGGCCGTCAGGGCGCGCAGCAGGGTCAGGCAGTCGTCGGACAGGGCCGCGGTGATGCCGGAGAGGTGCAGGACGCGTCCGGCGCGTACGGCCGCGAGGTCCACGGTGGCGGGCGACATCGCCGAGGCGGCCGAACCGGCCCGGTAGTAGGCGACCTCGTGCGTGTCGGCGGCCCGGTCCTCCGCCGTGCGGAAGTACACGCCGGTCGGCCGGGAGGGGTCCCGTCGCACGGAGGTCACGTCCACGCCGTGGCCGCCGATCGTCTCGACCAGGTGGTCCCCGAACCCGTCGGCCCCCACCCGGCTCACCCAGCGGACGGTGTGCCCGGCCGCCGCCAGCGCGCACGCGAGGTTGGACTCGGCGCCGCCGATGGCCCGGTCGAAGGAGGGGACGTCGGCGAGGCGTCCGGGGCGGGCGGGGAGAAAGGTGACCATGGACTCGCCGAGCGCGACGACGTCGACGCGGGCGGTGTCGGGGCGGCGGAGTCCGTCGGCGGTCACGATGGGGCTCCTCGTCGCGGCGGCGGGGCGGTTTCGGCACCGTTGACCCGGTGTCGGCTGGGATGTTAGACAGCTGTCAACGGTATGTGCAATGGATGTTGCAGTGAATGCAACGCACCCCGTCAGGGAGGACCTCATGGGCGTCGAGAGTGCCGAAGCGCTGGCCCGGCTGGCCGCGGAACGCGTCGACCACCGCTTCAAGGGTCTCCCGCCGGACGCCGACGGCAGCACCGTGGCCGAGCTGGCGGACCGGCGCCTCAACCTGTTCACCGACGGTTTCACCACGCCCGTGCTCGCGCTGTCCGCCGAGCGCCTGGAGCACAACCTGGCGCTGATGGAGACCTACTCCGTCCGCCACGGCCTCGCCTTCGCCCCGCACGGCAAGACGTCCATGGCACCGCGGCTGTTCTGGCGGCAGATCGAGCGCGGCGCCTGGGGCATCACGCTGGCCGTGCCCCATCAGGTGCGGGTGGCACGGGAGTTCGGGATCGAGCGGGTCTTCCTGGCGAACGAGGTCGTCGACCCGGCCGCCCTGCGGTGGATCGCCGGTGAGCTGGCCGCCGACCCCGCGTTCCGGTTCGTCTGTTACGTCGACTCCGTGCGCGGGGTCGAGCTGATGGACGCGGCGCTGCGGGCCGCCGGGCCCTCGGTCCGCCCGGTCGACGTGGTCGTGGAGCTGGGCGCGGGCGAGGGCGCGCGCACCGGGGTCCGTACGGAGGCGGAGTGCGCGGCCGTCGCGGACGCGGTGGCCGCCGCCGGGACGCTGCGGCTCGTGGGGGTCGCCGGATACGAGGGCGAGGTGCCCCGGGCCGACCCCGGGCGGGTGGGCGCGTGGCTGCGCCGGCTGACCGCGCTGGCCGTCGACTTCGACGAGGCGGGGCGGTTCGCGGGTCTGGAGGAAGTGATCGTCAGCGCGGGTGGCAGCGCGTGGTTCGACACGGTCGCCGAGGTCTTCGCCGAGCTGCCCGAACTGTCGTTGCCCGTACTGAAGTTGCTGCGGTCGGGGGCGTACGTCTCGCACGACTCCGGTCATTACCGCCGGCTCACTCCCTTCAACCGTGTCCCGGAGGAGGGCGCCCTGGAGCCCGCGTTCCGGCTCTGGGCCCAGGTCGTCTCCCGTCCCACGCCGGACCAGGCGTTCGCCAACGCGGGCAAGCGGGACGCCGCGCACGACCTGGACCTGCCGTCCGCCGAGGTGGTGCGGGACGCGGGCACGGGCGCGGTCCGCGACGCCGCCGGGATCACCGTCACGGGGCTGTCCGACCAGCACGCGTGGCTGCGCACCGAGGAGGGGGCCGCGCTGGAGGTGGGCGACTGGGTGGGGTTGGGGCTCTCGCATCCGTGCACGTCGTTCGACAAGTGGCAGCTGATCCCGGTGGTGGAGGCGGACGGCACCGTCGTGGACTACGTCCGCACGTTCTTCTGAGTCCGTCGCGACCGCTGCCCGTCCCGGCACAGCCCGAGAGGTGACGTACATGGACCTGGTCTTCCGCGACGCCGAGGTCGTCGACGGTTCCGGCGAGCCCTCCTACCGGGCCGACGTGGTCGTGGCGGGCGGCAGGATCACCACGATCGTCAAGGAGGCGGCCGCCGCCGGGTGCCAGCGGCCGACGGCCCGGCGGGAGATCGACGCCGAGGGCCTGGTCCTGTCCCCCGGCTTCATCGACATGCACGCCCACAGCGACCTCGCGCTCCTGCGGGACCCCGAGCACACCGCGAAGGCGGCACAGGGGGTGACCCTGGAGGTCCTCGGCCAGGACGGGCTGTCGTACGCGCCGGTCGACGACCGCACCCTCGAAGAGGTCCGCCGGGCGATCACCGGCTGGAACGGCTACGGCGAGGACGTCGACTTCACCTGGCGTTCGGTCGGCGAGTACCTGGACCGCCTCGACCACGGCTTCGGGGGTGAGGGCATCGCCGTGAACGCCGCGTACCTCGTGCCGCAGGGGACGGTCCGGATGCTCGTCATGGGCTGGGAGGACCGGCAGGCGACGCCCGAAGAGCTGGACCGCATGCGGGAGTTGGTGGCGGCCGGGCTCAGGGAGGGCGCGGTCGGGATGTCGTCGGGGCTCACCTACACCCCCGGCATGTACGCCGGTGACGCCGAACTCACCGAGCTGTGCCGGGTGGTGGCCTCGTACGGCGGCTACTACTGCCCGCACCACCGCTCCTACGGGGCGGGCGCGCTGCGGGCGTACGAGGAGATGGTCGCCCTGACCCGGGAGGCCGGCTGCGCCCTGCATCTGGCCCACGCCACCATGAACTTCGGGGTGAACGAGGGGCGGGCACCCGAACTGCTGGCGCTCCTGGACGACGCGCTGGCCGCCGGCGCGGACATCACGCTCGACACCTACCCCTACACCGCCGGCTGCACGACGCTCGTGGCGCTGCTGCCGAGCTGGGCGGGCGAGGGCGGCCCGGAGGCGGTGCTCGCGCGGCTGAGGGACGACGGGACGGCCGAACGGATCCGGTACGACATGGAGGTCACCGGCGCCGACGGCTGCCACGGCGTGCCCGTCGACTGGGACACCGTCGAGATCTCTGGCGTCACCGACCCGGCGCTGTCGTCGTACGTGGGCCGGACTGTCGCGCGGTCGGCCGGGGCGCGCGGCGAGGAGCCCTGGGCGACCGCCCGCCGGCTGCTCCTGGAGGACCGGCTCGGCTCCACGGTGCTCCAGCACGTCGGGCACGAGGAGAACGTGCGGACCGTCATGCGCCACCGCGCGCACACCGGCGGTTCGGACGGCATCCTGCGCGGCGACAAGCCGCATCCGCGCGCGTACGGGACGTTCCCGCACTATCTCGGCCGGTACGTGAGGGAGCTGGGCGTGCTCTCCCTGGAGAGTTGCGTCGCCCACCTCACCTCACGGCCCGCCGCGCGGCTCGGCCTCGCGGACCGGGGACTCGTCCGCGAGGGGTACCGCGCCGACCTGGTGCTGTTCGACCCGGCGACCGTGGCCGCCGGGTCGACGTACGAGGCGCCGCGCACGCCGCCGACCGGCATCCCGTACGTCCTGGTCGACGGCCGCCCGGTGATCGAGGACGGCCGGCGCACGGACGTGCTGGCGGGCCGGGCGGTCCGGCGGGGCGCCTGACGGGTTCCGCTACGGCCTGGGCAGGATGCAGCCGCTGCGGGTGAGGTCGAGCTTGTTGCCCACGCCGAAGCAGGCGGGGACGTGCCAGGTCTGCTGCCCGTAGTTGATGCCCGGGCGGACGGTCACGGTGCCGTTCGCGTCGACCTCGCAGGGGTTGTTGTCGGTGCAGCGCCCGCCGTCCTCGTTGCCGGTGTTGTTGACGCCGACGACCTTGCCGGTGGCGTTGTTCAGGACCGGGGAGCCCGAGGTGCCGCCGATGGTCTGGCAGGCGGAGGTGTACCGGATGGAGTCCTTCCAGGTCCAGCTGCCCTCCTTCAGGCGGTACGCGTATCCGTCGACGGCGCAGCTGTAGGTCCGCTTCCAGTACCCCGAGACGACGGTGATGGGGGTGGCGACGGCCGGGCGGGCGGTGTCGTAGACGAGGGCGTCGATGCCGTACGAGCTCTTGATCTGCGCGTACGTGGTGGTGAGCTGGTACAGCGCCATGTCCGTGTCGGTCATCGTGCCGTACACGATCCTGTTGGCGCGCAGGGTGCCGACGCGGGTGCCGGCGGAGTTGAGCAGGCCGAAGCTGCGGCTGGAGGCCCGGTCGACGAGGACCTGGCCGGCGGCCGGGAAGCCGGTCTCCAGGCAGTGGCCGTTGGTCATGACCAGCGCCGGGTCGTTGTCCTCGGAGGCGGGCATCCGCACGACCGAGCCGGAACAGTTGCTGAGCGAGACGGTGCCGGCGAAGTTGACGGCCTTGGCCGCAGGGGCCGGGGCCGCGAGGCCGGCCACGGCCTTGTTCGCCGTGTCGACGACGGTGCCGACCGCCGAGGTCACGGGAGCCGCCGCGGGCGCCGGTGCGGCGATCGCGGGTGCCGCGCCCGACCCGGCGATCACCAGGGCGAACAGCGAGGCGACGAGAGGCTTTCTCATGTGGGGGTCCCCTCTTGCTACGTGGTGGGCCACGTGGGTGACTGAAGATCTTTCGGCCACCGCAGTTTGTCATGCGCATTGTGAAGGTCGGGTGATGGCCGAGCAAGGAGTTGGTTCCGGCCGCACGATCTTCGGCCACGGTGCGGCGGGGCGGGGAGCACGGAGGCGGTCCGGGGGACGGCGGTCGCCCCGGGTGGCGGAAAACACCACACGGAACGCATTACCGGGCCGTAAGCTCACCGGCATGCAGGTGATTCAGTCGACGAAACTTGCCAACGTCTGTTACGAGATCCGGGGCCCGGTGCTCGAGGAGGCGATGCGACTAGAGGCGGCGGGGCATCGGATCCTCAAGCTGAACACCGGCAACCCGGCCGCGTTCGGTTTCGAGTGCCCGCCCGAGATCCTGGAGGACATCCTCCGCAACGTCTCGTCGGCCCACGGCTACGGCGACGCGAAGGGCCTGCTCGCGGCGCGCCGCGCGGTGGTCATGCACAACCAGACCCTCGGCATCGAGACGGACGTCGAGCACGTCTTCATCGGCAACGGCGTCTCCGAGCTGATCGTGATGGCCATGCAGGGCCTGCTCGACGACGGCGACGAGGTCCTCGTCCCGTCCCCGGACTACCCGCTGTGGACGGCGGCGGTCTCCCTGTCGGGCGGCACGGCCGTGCACTACCGCTGCGACGAGCAGTCCGACTGGATGCCGGACCTCGCGGACGTCGAGCGGAAGGTCACCGACCGCACCAAGGCGATCGTCATCATCAACCCGAACAACCCGACGGGCGCGGTGTACGACGAGGCGATGCTGCGCGGCCTCACGGACATCGCGCGCCGCCACAACCTCCTGGTCTGCTCGGACGAGATCTACGACAAGATCCTCTACGACGACGCCACGCACACCCCGACGGCCTCCGTCGCCCCCGACCTGCTGACCCTCACCTTCAACGGCATGTCGAAGGCGTACCGGGTGGCCGGCTACCGGGTGGGCTGGATGTCGATCTCCGGTCCCCGCGCGCACGCCGACTCCTACATCGAGGGCCTGACGATCCTCGCGAACATGCGGTTGTGCGCGAACATGCCGGGGCAGCACGGGGTGGTCGCCGCGCTCAGCGGACGCCAGACGATCAACGACCTGGTACTGCCGGGCGGGCGGCTCAAGGAGCAGCGGGACGTCGCGTACGAGATGCTCACGCAGATCCCGGGCGTCACGTGCGTGAAGCCGAAGGGGGCCCTGTACCTCTTCCCGCGCCTCGACCCGGACGTCTTCAAGATCAAGGACGACCGGCGGATGGTCCTCGACCTGCTGCGGCAGGAAAAGATCATGGTGGTCCAGGGCACGGGGTTCAACTGGGCCGAGCCCGACCACTTCCGGGTGGTCACCCTGCCGACGGTGGGCGACCTGCGGGCCGCGATCACCCGGATCGGGAACTTCCTGGACGGCTACGCGCAGGGGTGACGGCGGGCGTGACGTCGGGCGTGACGTCGGGCCGGGGAGGCAGGCAGAGCTTTCGGACCTCGCTCAACTTTAGACGAGATCTAAGGTAGAGTGGCCGTCCGAGAGCTTGGAGGCCATCCCATGTACGAGCCGATCCGCACGAAGTCGGTCCACACGATGGCCGGCACGACCTCCTCCGACTTCCCTCACCGTTCGCGTGAGGAGGAGCTGGACATCCAGCTCGCGGGTCACCTGGCGGCACTGCTGGCGGCCACCGACGAGCTCCGCGCGCTGACGCCCTCCGCCGACCTCGACGTGGCCGCGGAGGCGCTGGCCGCGCGGGTCGCATGGCTGCGGGGCGGGCTGCCCGCGGCCCGGTCCGCCCCCGGCGGGGGCGAGACGGACGCGGCCGCGCTGCACCGCCGCGCCCACGCGCTCGCGGGGCGGGCGCTGGTGGTCGCGGCGTCGCGGGCGGACACGGGTTCGGCGATCCTGGCGGCGGAACGGATGGACGCGCACGCGACCGTACCGCTGGGCGCCTGACAGCTCGGGGGTACGGGTGCGTCGGCGAGTGCGGCTCCGGTGGGGCGTCTCGCGCAGTTCCCCGCGCCCCTGAAAAGCAGGGGCTGCGCCCCACGCTTTTCAGACCCGCAGGGCCGGTGACTTTCAGGCCCACGGAGCCTGCCGCTTTCAGACCCGCAGGGCCGTTGGCTTTTCAGGCCCGCAGGGCCTGTTGCTTCCAGGGGCGCGGGGAACTGCGCGAGAAGCCCCACTCACCCGCACCCGACAACGCGCCCACAACGACCGCCGCCCTTGGATTCCAGGCCCGCAGGGCCTGGCCTTTCAGGGGCGCGGGGAACTGCGCGAGAAGCCCCACCGGGCCGGCAGCCGAGCACGAACCCCCGGCGACACCCCGGCGGCAGCCGTCCGTTGCGTTCCGGGACCACCGGTTCACTCCCCGTTCACCCGGTACGCCGAGGAACGTTGGGTTCCGGGAGCACTCTCCCCCTGTGAGACGAATCGCAGGAATCGTCCTCGCGGTCCTGCTGATCGGCGGCGTGGTGGCAGCCGTCGTGGCGGGCCGGGACACCGGGGACACGGGCACGGCAACGAAGACCGTGCGAGGAGTGATCGGGTCGGAGAAGGCGGAGTTCTTCGCCGACCCGCAGGTGGTGAAGGCCCTGGCCGCCAAGGGCTACACCGTGAAGACGGAGACGTCGGGATCCTGGGCCATGGACGGCCTTGATCTGAAGGGGTACGACTTCGCGTTCCCGTCCAGCAAGGCACCCGCCGACGAACTGGCCGCGAAGTACAAGGTCCGCGAGCCCCTCCCCCGCCCCTTCTACTCCCCCCTCGTGGTGGTCGCCCACCGGGACGCCGCCGAGGTGCTGCGCGGGAACGGGCTCGCCACGCTCGACAAGGACCGGGGCGTCCTCGACATGGCCGCCTATCTGAAGTCCGCCGAGAAGGGCCGGACGTGGCAGGACCTCAAGGGGTCCGAGAAGTACGGCGAGTTGATGGGGCTGCTCTACATCGCCACCACCGACCCGACCACCTCCAGCTCGGGCGCGCTCTACCTCGCCGCCGCCTCCAACGTCGCCAACGGCGGCCGCGTGGTCGCGAGCAGGGCGGACCTGGACCGGACCGCACCGCTGATGCGGGAACTGATCAGGGTCCAGGGCGCCCAGCAGCCCAGCACCGACGCGGCGTTCCGTGACTTCGTCAGCGGCGTCGGCAGCCCGCTCGTGCTCGTCTACGAGTCCCAGGTGGCCGCCCTGCTCGCCGCGGGCCAGGACATCGACGACCTGGTCGTCCTCTACCCGGACACCACCGTCTTCAGCGACCACACCGTCGTCCCGGTCACCGAGGAGGGCCGCGCGCTCGGCGAACTCCTCGGCACCGACACGGTGTTGCGCAAACTGGCCGCCCGGCACGGCTTCCGGCCGCAGGGCGCGGCCACCGAGTTCACGGCGGCGATCGCCGGCCGCACCACACATCTGATGCAGAGGCTGACCGTCCGGCAGGCGCCCGTGCCCACCTCCGAGGTGCTGCACGAGATGGCGCGCCGGGCCAGGGGCCGGTAGGACGGGGGAAGACGACACATGACCATCGAAGACGGCAACGACGACACCACTTTCACCCTCACCCCTCCCACGCCGGTCGCCGCCGTGCCCCGGGAGAAGGCCGGCGGACTCGTGCCGGTCGAGGAGTCCGTACGGACGGACATGGCCCGCAAGGCCGAGGAGTACGTGCGGGGGCTCACCGCCCTCGACGCGCGCTCCCCGGAGTTCGCCGGCCGGGTCGGGGAGATCACCGCGCTCGGCGCGGGCGAGATGCGCGCCGCCGCCGCGCAGTCCAACCGGATGCTGGAGCGGACCGTACGCAGTCTGCCGGGCAAGGGCGGGGACGCGCAGTCGCAGGTCGCGGGCTCGCTCGTCGAACTCCGGCGCGTGGTGGAGGACCTGGACCCGCGCGATCTGCCCGCGAACAAGGGGCGCAGGTTCCTGTCCCGGCTGCCGGGCGGCAACAAGCTGCGCGACCACGTCGCCAAGTACGCCTCCGCGCAGGGGACGTTGAACAGGATCGTGGGCTCACTGCGCGGCGGGCAGGACGAACTGCGGCGCGACAGTGCCGCGTTGCAGACCGAACGGGTCCGCCTGTGGGAGACCATGGGCAAGCTCCAGGAGTACGTCGTGCTGACGGAGGCCCTGGACACGGCCGTCGAGGCCCACATCCGGACGCACGTCGACGGGGCCGACCCGCAGCAGGGCGACACCCTGCGCGCCGACGTCCTCTTCCCCGTCCGGCAGAAGCACCAGGACCTGCTCACCCAGCTGGCCGTCTGCGCCCAGGGCTATCTCGCCATGGACGTCGTACGGCGCAACAACGAGGAACTGATCAAGGGCGTCGACCGGGCCGCCACGACCACGGTGTCGGCGCTGCGCATCTCCGTGATGCTCGCCTCCGCCCTCGACCACCAGAAGAAGGTCGTCGACCAGGTCAACGCCCTGCGCGGCACCACCGAGGACCTGATCCGGGGCAACGCCGAGATGCTGGCCACCCAGAGCGGCGAGATCCAGCGCATCGCCGCCGACCCTGCCGTCGGCGCGGAGACGCTCCGCTCGGCCTTCCAGCAGATCTACCGCACCCTCGACGCCATCGACACCTACAAGGTGCAGGCCACGGAGACCATGGCCGCGACCGTCGAGTCCCTGACCTCCGAACTCCAGAACGCGAGCCGGTACCTGGAGCGCAGCCGGAACCAGGGTGCGCTGGAAGGGGGCCTCGGATGAGGACACCGACGAGAGCAGGGGCGGCGGCCCGCACGAGAACACGTACGACGGCGGCCGTCGCCGCAGTGGCCTCGCTCGTGCTCCTGGCCACCGCCGCCTGCACCGGCGCGGACCGGGCGGCGCCCGGCCCCGCCCCGGCGAAGGCCACCCCGTACGTCCCCGGCACCCTGCGCGTCCTCGCCTCCAGTGAACTCGCCGACATGAAGCCGGTGCTGGAGCGGGTCGAGAAGGACACCGGTATCAAGGTCCGGCCCACCTACATGGGCACGCTCGACGCGGTGGACCTGCTCGCGCGGCGGGGGGCGAAGGACGCGTACGACGCCGTCTGGCTCTCCTCCAACGACTACCTGCGGCTCCGCCCGGACGCGGCGCGGCAGATCGTGTCGCAGACGCCGGTGATGTCCAGCCCCGTCGCGATCGGCGTGAAGAACGAGACCGTCGGGAAGCTGGGGTGGAAGCCGGACACCGTAACCTGGTCGGACATCGAGAACGCGGTGGCGGACGGGAAGCTGACGTACGGCATGACCGACCCGTCCCGCTCCAACTCCGGTTTCTCGACGCTGATCTCGGTGGCCTCGGGACTCTCCGGTGCCCAGTCCGCCCTCACGGACGCGGACGTGGCGCGGGCGACACCCCGGCTGAAGCGGTTCTTCGCGGGGCAGAAGCTGACGTCGGGGTCGTCGGGCTGGCTGGCGACGGCGTACGACCGGCGCGGTGACGTCGACGCGCTCCTCAACTACGAGTCGGTGCTGAAGTCGCGGCCGGACCTGACGGTGATCCGGCCGCGCGACGGGGTCGTCACCGCCGACTACCCGCTCTCGTCGCTGGCCTCCACCGGCACGGACGTCCGCGACGACGTCCGCCGGCTCACGGACGCCCTGCGCACGCCGGACGTCCAGCGGCTGATCACCGAGCGGACGCTGCGCCGCCCGGTCGTCGCCTCCGTCCCGCCCGCGGCCGGTCTCGACACCACCCGCCGCCGCGAACTCCCTTTCCCCGGCAGCCGGTCCGTGGCCGTCGGCCTTCTCGACGCGTACGAGAACGATCTGCGCCGCCCGTCGCGGACCGTGTACGTCCTGGACACCTCGGGTTCGATGGAGGGCGACCGGCTCGACCGGCTGAAGACCGCGCTCACCGAGCTGACCGGCGACTTCCGGGACCGGGAGGAGGTCACCCTGATGCCGTTCGGGTCGGACGTGAAGAGCGTACGGACGCATGTCGTGCGGCCCGCGGACCCGAAGGCGGGGCTCGACGGCATCCGCGCCGACACCCGGAAGCTGTCCGCCGCCGGTGAGACCGCCATCTACACCTCGCTGCGCAGGGCGTACGAGCATCTCGGCGCCGTGGACCGGGACACGTTCACCTCGATCGTGCTGATGACGGACGGCGAGAACACCGAGGGCGCGAGCCCGGCCGACTTCGACGACTTCTACGGGCGGCTGCCCGACGCCGCCCGGCACATCCCCGTCTTCCCCATCCTCTTCGGCGACTCCGACCGGGACGAACTGGAGCACATCGCCGAGGTGACCGGCGGCCGCCTCTTCGACGCCACACGGGGCTCGCTGGACGGCGCCTTCGAGGAGATCCGTGGCTACCAGTAGATTCATGACGTACGTCGAGTCCCGCAAGAACCTCACCGGCAGCACGCTCGGGGTCGCCGGGCTCGGACTGACCTTCGCGGGCGTCGCGGGACCGTACTGGCCGGCCGTGGTCGTCGGACTGTACGGGGCGGGCGCGCTGCTCGCCCCGCCGGAGCGGCCTCCGCTGCCGGACTTCCCGGACGCGTCCGCCCAACTCGACGCGTTACGCGCCGACTTCGGTACGTTGCGGGAGTACCTGGCCGGCATCGAGCTGCCACCGGCCGCGTCCGGCCGCCTCACCGAGCTGACCGAGCTCCTGACGGCCCTCCTCGACCCCGGCTGGGTCGCCGAGATCCTCGCCCGCGACCCCGAGGGCGTGCACGCCCTCTCCCGGGCCGTACGGCAGGACGTCCCCGAGGCGGTCGACACGTTCGTCCGCACCCGCTGGTGGACCCGGCTGACCCCGGGAACGGACCCTCCGGAACGCCACCTGGAGCGCCAACTGGGGCTTTTGCAGGCTGAATTGGGTCGTCTCGCGGCGGGGCTGCGCGATGCGGAGGCTCGCCGCCAGGAGTCGCACACGCGGTATCTGGAGGACCGGTCGGGATGAGGGGGTGGCTTCGGTGCGTTCCCGGATGCGGGCGAGTGGGGGCTGGTCGCGCGGTTCCCCGCGCCCCTGAAAAGCCGGGGCTGCGCCCCATGCTTTTCGGCCCGCAGGGCCGTTGGCTTTCAGGTCCGCAGGGGCCTGATGCTTTTAGGAGCGCGGGGAACTGCGCGACCAGCCCCCACCGGACCCGCAGCCGACACCGGCCGTCAGCCCAGGTTCGCCAGGATCACGATCAGCAGCACCACCCCCACCACCACCGCCAACACCTTCAACACCGCGTACGAGGACCCCGGCTGATCCGGCGGAACCCCCGGAGGGACCGGCACCGACGCCGCCCCGGGCCCGTTGAACACGTCGTGACCGGTGACCGCCGCCCGGGTGCACCAGGGGCAGGTCGGCAGATGGGAGCCGTACGTGTGCAGGGGCCGTACCGTGCAGGCGCGCACCTCACCGCGCTCCTTGTCCAGGGCGCGGAGCCACGCCTCGGCCTTGGGCCGGGCGTCCGGGTTCTCCACGCCCGCGCCGAAGGCGGCCCTGGCGAGGGTGAGGAGCTCCGTCGGCAGGACGGAGGGGTCGATCGTGCCGCGCGGGATGGTGACGCGTTCGGGACGGACGACGTAACTGCAGCTCGCGGCGATGTTGTCCTTGACGGTCGACTCGGAGGCACTCTCGTGCGGAACCCCGCCGAAGGGGTGGTTGCCGGCGGTGAGCAGCTGGTAGACGAGGACGGCGAGGGCGAAGTCGTCGCTCTGCCGGGTCGCGGGACCGCCCGCCTGGCGCTCGGGGGACGAGTAGTCGGTGGTGTGCATCAGGCACGGGAAGAGTTCGCCGGTGACCGGGTCGGTGAAGGCGATCGAGTCGCAGTCGAGGAAGGTGACGAAGCCGTTGGCGTCGACGACGACGTTGCTGCTGGAGAAGTCGCCGATGACGAGGTCGTCGTAGTGCATCCGGGCCGTCATGAAGGCGAGGTTCCAGGCGACGCCCAGCAGGAACCGCCAGTCGGCCCGGTCCGGGAAGAGCTTGAGGCGCTGGACCCGGGTGAACAGTCCGACGAGCTGGACGTGCTGGGGTTCGCCGAACCGCCGCATCGCGTAGCCGAGGAACTCCCCGTTCGTCCCCCGGGCGATCGCGGTGGGCCAGGCCAGTTCGGGCGGCTGGCTGGCGTCGGTCGGGCGGGCGGCCAGCGGGGACATCGTGAGCATGCGCGCCAGTCGCCGTTCCTGGTCCGGCCCGGGGGTGTCCCGGTAGATCTTGACGACGATCCCGGTGTCCCCCTCCACGGGGTACACCGCCGCCTGCCCGCCGCCCTTCAGCGGCAACTCGGCCAGCGTGACCCGCTTGCCGTCGAGAAAGACCGTGCGGCCGCTCATGGCCGTACCTCCGAGTGTCATGGGGCTGGTCGCCGCCGTGCGGACGCGTCGTCCCGGAGCCGCGACCGGCAGGGGCGTCCGCCGTGCGGAGCGGTCACCGCCGGTGCGTACGGACGGCCCGCAGCAGGGTCTTGTCGTCCGCGTTGAGCGCGGTCAGACGGTCCGAGCGCAGCAGGGCGGCCAGGTTGGGGTCGCGGTCGTCCTCGGCGGCGGCGTCCAGGGAGCGGAACACGGCCTCGGCGAACGAGGTGTTCGGCGACGAGGCGCCGTCGGCGGACCGGTTGAGCATGGCCTGGGCCAGCCCGTCCGTGGACAGGAGCACCCCGTCGACGCCGTCGTCCGCGACGCACTCGGTGTGGGTCCAGCGCCCCACGTCCGGCGAGGTCAGGAACACCGTCTCGTTGCTGTACTCGCTCACCGCCGCGGCCTGCGGCAGCAGATGGAACTGCCGCTCCCCGTCCTCCGTCCCGGACCGTACGACGACGAATCCGTCCCCGACGGTGACATGGCCGATCCAGCCCGGGGCGAGCACCACCACGGTGAGCGTGGTGGCGAAGTCCTGCGCGTCGGCCCCGGTCAGGTCGAGGAACTCGTTGCTCACGTCCTGCAGGGCGTCGCGCAGCAGCTCGTGCACGGCCTCGCCCGGCGGCACCTCCACGGCCGCCTCCGCCCGCCGTGCGAAGTGCTCGGTGGCGAGCCGCACCGCGAGCCGCGAACCCTCCTCCGACCGGGGCCGGCTGCCGGCCCCGTCGGCGACGGCGAGCACGGCGACGGCGGAGGTGGCGGTGGCGGCGCACGCGTCCTGGCAGGGCAGGCCCTGGCGCCGGTGCCGGTAGCCCTCGACGCTCAGACCGTGGATCCGCCAGGGCGCGGCGTTCACCTCACGCCTCCCAGGCCGGGCGCTGTGTCTTGAACTGGCTGAAGATCTTCTCGAACACCTCGTCCCCCGCCCCCTTCTGTTCGGCGTTGGCGCTGGCGGACATCATCTGGAGCAGCTCCCGGAAGGGGAATCCCTGGATCCGGGCGTTGAACTTCGGTGCGAACGCCTTCAGCACCTGCTCGCCCCGGTCGGTGATCCCGCCGACGCCGATCGCGTACAGCCGGAACCGGCGGGCGCTCTGCTCCTCGGCGAGGACGGGGACCAACCGGTGCCAGGAGTCGGTGAGATGACCGGTCGGGTCGGTGGGCAGGCCGTCGGTGACGAGGCAGATCTGCGGCCGGTAGTACTGCAGTCCCGAGGCTCGCAGTTCGCTCTTGCGGGCGGCGACGATGTGCATCGCCAGCTCCAGCGCCTCGGTCATCAGGGTGACGCCGGCGGCCGTGAGCTGCGGTGCCTGGAAGGCGTGCGCGGGTATGAAGGGGCTGGTGCGGGTGCGCGGGTCGAGGAGCTGGGGTCCGCGCCAGGCGCCGACGCCCTGTCCGCCGAAGGTGACGACGGCGACCTCCACGCTGTAGCTGAGGCTGACGTCGTCGTGGAGTTCGCGGGTCCACTCGGCGAGCGCGTTGTTCAGGGTCTGGATCGGCGGGCCGGCCATGGAGCTGGACGTGTCGAGGCAGAGCACGAGCGGCATGCGCTGGGCGTTGTTCTCGAACTCGATGTCGGCGTACTCCGCCGGCAGCGTGGGCGGGTATTCGCGGTGCATGGTTCTTCCCCCTGTGCCTGTGGTGGTGCTGATGCCGCTGGTGGTGCGGATACCTCTGGCGGATGCCTCTGGCAGATACCTCTGGTGGTGCGGGAATCCTCGGTGGTGCCGCCGGGGTCACCTGGGCGTGCCCTTCGCGTGCCGGGCGGCGGTGGGCGGGAAGGCGTACAGGACGTCGGAGTCCCGTTCCCGGGCGTCGGTGACGTCGACGAGCCCGCCGGGCGCGGGCGGTGGCCGCCCCGGCTCGGCCCACACGGCCCGGCGCAGCACCCGGTCCAGCTCGACATAGCCCTGCGGGTGGAGTTCGGTCCGTACGACGGCGGTGCGGGAGTGCGCCGGGCGGGGCCCCACCTGACGCCCGTACCGGGGCGTGGGCGAGACGCGCAGCCGGGTGGTGGCCTCGTCCCCGCCGTCGGCCCCGGCACCGCCGGGGGCAGCACCGCCGCCGAGCGCGGTGCCGCCCCCGAGGGCAGCGCCGCCGGCCCCACCGCCCCCGCCCGTCGCACCGCCGCTGCCGGTCCCACCGCCGCCACGGGTGCCGTTGCCGCCGCCGAGCGCGCCGCGCGCCGCGTGCGCCGGTGGAGTCCGCGCGGGTCCGCCGGCGGCCCGGCCGGGAAGCACCGCGCGGTGGCCCACGGCCACCGGGCCCCTGGACCGCCGGATGACGATCACGAAGGCGAGCAGCAGCAGGGCGAGGAGGAGACACATCCAGAACGCGGTCCAGGTGGCGCTGCTGTACCCGGCGGGTTCGTCATCGGTGGTGACGGCCTGGTTGCCGCCCTGCTTCTCGCCTCCCTGCTGGGCGTTGGTGCCCGGTGAGGCCGTGGCGGAGGGCTTCTCCTCGTCCTCCGCCGGGCCGATGGCGTCGACATGGGTGCGGAGGTCGGCGGCCAGACCCTCGTCGATGAGCGTTCTGCCGTCCAGGGGGCCGGACTTGTCGTCCTTGCTCTCGATCAGCTCGCACATCAGGGTGCGGTCGACGCAGAGGCCCGCGTCCTTGAGAGCCCTCATCGGGCCGGGTCGCAGCCGGTCGATGCGGGCGTCGGGGTGGACGAGCCGCCCCTCGGCCAGGACCAGCAGGGCCGTACCGCCCTCTCCGGTGGACCCGCCCTTCGGCACGCGGACCACGAGGGGGTACCGGTCCCGGCGCAACGTGTCGATGTTCTGGTGCTGGCCCTCCTCGACCTTTTCGTACGCCAGGGGCTCGTCCAGCGTGATCACGACGGGACCGTCCTTGATCACGCCGGCCCAGCACTGCAACTGCTCGGTGAGCCGGTCGGCACACGCGTCGGGGACCGCCACGGCCGGACCGCCCGGCACGAGCGCGACCAGTGACCCCACCAGCACACCGACGAACGGCGAACGCCTGATCGCACCCATCGCAGCAACCCCCCGTGGCCTGAAAGGCACGCCCCCGCGGCCCTGAAAAAGCCCATCCCATAGTGGAGCAGGTGACCGGGCGGCCGGAAGGGTTTGGTGAATTCCGCCGGTGGAGTTTCGACGACTTTCGTCAACTTACGATCAGTACGCTTTTCACTTCTACAACTTGAACACCTGGTGGCAACGGCTGAACATCTGTCTCGCCCGGTCCACCCAGTCATGGGCCAGCGCGTCGAAGTCCGCCTGGGTGATGCGGCACGTCAGCGGCAGGTCGCACACTCCGGCGAGACAGGGGCGCGGCCCGCGCACGTCCCACACGGAAAGCATGGGAATCAATTGTTCGGTATTCCACGCGTTCGACGCGGCCGCCGCGATGGCGAGCTGGTCCTGCCGGAGGTAATGCCCGTCCGTCGCGAAGGCCACGAGAAGTCTTTTCGTGGTCATGAAGCGCACCGTGACGATCCGCCCCGTCTCCTGGAGATCGAATCGCAGGGAAACGGAAACGGTGTCGTGGACCGTGTGGTAATTCCGCCGGGCGACCCAGTTCTGCACCAGTTGCCGCCAGTGCGTGCCGAGGTCGTATATCTCGCCGTTCACCGAGGGCCGAACGTCGCGGCCCGTGGAGGAGCCGCTGCCCGGGTAGGAGTCACGGCCCGGGTGGGAGTCCCTGTCCGGGAAGAAGTCAGGCACCGTCACGGACCACCGCCCCGGCGACCATGACGTCGGTCAGACCGGCGTCGAGCAGTGCCTGCGCGTGGAGCAGCAGACAGGACGGCACCGACTCGCTCGTCGTACGGCGCAGATGGCGCTCCTTCAGCTCCTCGTACCGCACCTCGATGGTCCGGGCCACCTGCGGTGGCGGCCACACCTCGGCGCTCGCGTCCTCCTCCACCAGCTCGGCCAGGATCTCGGCGAGCGGCGGCCGGTCCTCGGGCCGCTTGGCCAGGCAGCGGGCGACGAGGGGCCGCAGCCCCGCCGGTACCCCGTCGAGCCGGGGCTCTCCTCGTACGACCTCCACGCGCACGCCTTCGCCGCTGCCGTGCGGCGAGCGGCCGGTGAGCGCGTACACCAGGACCCCGCCGAGCGAGAACACGTCGCTCGCCGGGCCGACGCGGGCGCCGCGGATCTGCTCGGGCGACATGAACGGCGGGGTGCCGACGACGACACCGACACGGGTGAGGCCGGGGGCGCCGTCGACGCGGGAGATGCCGAAGTCGATGACGCGGGGGCCGTCCTGGGCGAGCAGGACGTTGGCCGGCTTGAGGTCGCGGTGGACCACATGCGCCGCGTGGATGGCCTGCAACGCCTCGACGAGCCCGGCGCCGAGCGGGCGGACCTGGGCCTCGGGGAGGGGCCCGTCGGCGCGGACGGCTTCCGCGAGGGAGGGGCCGGGGACGTACAGGGTGGCCAGCCAGGGGAGTTCGGCCGTGGGGTCGGCGTCGACGACGGCGGCGGTGTAGGCGCCGCTGACCACGCGGGCGGCGGCGACCTCGCGGGCGAAGCGTTCGCGGAACTCGGGTTCGGCGGCGAGTTCGGGGCGGGCGACCTTGACGGCGACCTCGCGGCCGGCGGGTGAGCGGCCCAGGTAGACCCAGCCCATGCCGCCCGATCCCAGGCGGCCGACTATCTTGTACGGGCCGATCTTCAGGGGGTCACTTACGGGTGTACGCACCCCGCTCACCTCATTTCGGGGTTCGGTGCGGATGTCCCGAGTGTCCCGCGAAATCCGGTGCGCGGCAGTGCTTTTCGCCCCCTCCGCCCCTACCCGTCCCCTCCCTCAAGGGGCTGCGCCCCTTCGACCCCCAGACGTCCGCCCGGTGGGGGCTGGTCGCGCAGTTCCCCGCGCCCCTGAAGACCAGGGGCTGCGCCCACTGCTTTTCAGGCCCGCAGGGCCTGTTGCTTCCAGGGGCGCGGGGAACTGCGCGAGAAGCCCCACCGGAGCCGCACCCGCCAACGCACCCGTACCCCCGAGCCACTGGGCACCCGAACAACCCGGCGCACAAAAAACCGCGACCGGCCGAGGAGACGTCGCTGGTCAGGGCAACCCATATCCGGCCGGTCGCGGAGCATCACCGCGGAGTGTCAGCCCAGTCGGCTCACCAACGCCCGGTACTCCTCCCACAGCTCCTTCGGCGTGTGCTCACCGAAGGTGTTGAGGTGCTCGGGCACGAGCGCCGCCTCCTCCCGCCACACCTCCTTGTCGACGGTCAGCAGGAAGTCGAGGTCGGACGCGGACAGGTCCAGCCCGTCCGTGTCGAGCGCCTCCGGCGTCGGGAGGATGCCGATCGGCGTCTCCACACCCTCCGCCTTGCCGTCCAGCCGGTCCACGATCCACTTCAGGACGCGGCTGTTCTCGCCGAACCCGGGCCAGACGAACTTGCCCGCGTCGTTCTTGCGGAACCAGTTGACGTAGTAGATCTTCGGGAGCTTCGCCTGGTCCTTGCCCTTGGCGACATCGACCCAGTGGCCCATGTAGTCGCCCATGTTGTAGCCGCAGAAGGGCAGCATCGCGAACGGGTCGCGGCGCAGTTCGCCGACCTTGCCCTCGGCCGCCGCGGTCTTCTCGGACGCCACGTTCGCGCCCAGGAACACTCCGTGGTTCCAGTCGAAGGACTCCGTCACCAGCGGCACCGCCGTGGCGCGGCGGCCGCCGAAGAGGATCGCCGAGATCGGCACGCCCTTGGGGCTCTCCCACTCGGGCGCGATGATCGGGCACTGCGAGGCCGGCACCGTGAACCGGGCGTTCGGGTGGGCGGCGGGCGCCTCGGCGTCCGGCGTCCAGTCGTTGCCCTTCCAGTCGGTGAGGTGGGCGGGAGTCTCCTCCGTCATCCCCTCCCACCACACGTCGCCGTCGTCGGTGAGCGCCACGTTGGTGAAGACCGAGTTGCCCCACAGCGTCTTCATCGCGTTGGCGTTGGTGTGCTCACCGGTGCCGGGCGCGACGCCGAAGAAGCCGGCCTCGGGGTTGATGGCGTAGAGCTGCCCGTCCTCACCGAACCGCATCCACGCGATGTCGTCGCCGATGGTCTCGACGGTCCAGCCCTTGACGGTGGGCTCCAGCATCGCCAGGTTCGTCTTGCCGCACGCCGACGGGAACGCGGCGGCGACGTACTTCGACTCGCCCTGCGGCGGGGTCAGTTTGAGGATCAGCATGTGCTCGGCCAGCCAGCCCTCGTCACGCGCCATGACCGAGGCGATGCGCAGGGCGTAGCACTTCTTGCCGAGCAGCGCGTTGCCGCCGTACCCGGAGCCGTAGGACCAGATCTCGCGGGTCTCGGGGAAGTGGGAGATGTACTTGGTGCTGTTGCAGGGCCACGGCACGTCGGCCTGGCCGGGCTCCAGCGGGGCGCCGAGGGTGTGCACGGCCTTCACGAAGAAACCCTCGGAGCCCAGTTCGTCCAGCACCGGCTGTCCCATACGGGTCATGGTGCGCATGGAGACGGCGACGTACGCGGAGTCGGTGATCTCGACGCCGAGCGCGGAGAGCGGGGAGCCCAGCGGGCCCATGCAGAACGGGACGACGTACATCGTGCGTCCGCGCATCGAGCCGCGGAACAGGCCCTTCTCGCCGTTCTCGCCCTGGAAGATCTTCCGCATCTCGGCGGGGGCCTTCCAGTGGTTGGTCGGGCCCGCGTCCGCCTCCTTCTCCGAGCAGATGAAGGTGCGGTCCTCGACCCGGGCGACATCGGTCGGGTCGGACGCGGCGTAGTAGGAGTTCGGGCGCTTGATCGGGTCCAGCCGGCGGAAGGTGCCCTTCTCGACGAGCTCCCCGCACAGGCGCTCGTACTCGGCCTCGGATCCATCGCACCAGACGACATTGTCCGGCTCGGTCAGTTCGGCGATCTCGTTCACCCACGCCACGAGTTCTCGGTGGGTGGTCGGGACGGTTGAAGGGGGAGCCGCGATGTCGCGCGCCACGATTGCTCCTAAATGAGGGATTTTGTGTTGGAGGCCCCGTGGGGGCTGCGACCCGGATGCTTCATCAGTGGTGCCCTTGGCGCTCATCCGGTGCCGACCGCACTCATTTGATCATCCGACGGGAGTGCCCATATGTCCAGAGGGCCGCCCACGTGAGCATCGTGACCATCACCACTCACCCGATTTCACCCGGGAGGTTTCCCTGTGTCACCACGGCTTCACCAGGGGTGTCGGGTAGTGCGCTCGCCTCTCGCCCGCGCGCCCCCCGCATGAGACGATGGCCACTTAACGCGGCACGAACGGCCCGCACGCTCCCGTAAGTTACGGTTCCGTAGGTACGATGCAGGGCATGACAGCGTCCGTCCCCGATGCGCAAGCGGAGACGTCGGCCGACAGCCGCGATCCCGACGCGCGATCCCTGCCGCAACAGATCGCCCACACGATCACCGACGAGATCCAACAGATCACCGGTGAGATCAAGCCCAGACTCCGGGGCTGGCTCCACCTCGGCATGTTCCCGGCCGCGCTCGTCGCGGGCCTGGTGCTGACCGCCCTCGCGGGTTCCACGCGCGGACGCATCGCCTGCGGGATCTTCACCCTCACGGCCTGCCTGCTGTTCGGCGTGAGCGCGCTGTACCACCGGGGCAACTGGAGTCCGCGCATGGACGGCATCCTGCGCAGACTGGATCACGCCAATATCTTCCTGATCATCGCGGGCACCTACACCCCGCTGACGATGCTGCTCCTGCCGGGCGCCAAGGGGCAGTGGCTGCTCTGGGGCATCTGGGCGGCGGCACTGGCCGGCATCGTCTTCCGGGTCTTCTGGGTGGGCGCACCGCGCTGGCTCTACACCCCGTGCTACATCGCGATGGGCTGGGCGGCCGTCTTCTTCCTGCCCGACTTCATGCGCACCGGCGGCATCACCGTCCTCGTCCTGGTGATCGTCGGCGGCGTCCTCTACAGCGTCGGCGGGGTCATCTACGGCCTCAAGCGCCCGGACCCGTCACCGCGCTGGTTCGGCTTCCACGAGGTCTTCCACTCCCTGACACTGGCGGCGTTCATCACGCACTACGTGGGCATCTCCCTGGTGGCGTACCAGCACGCTTGACTTGCTCCTCGCCCTGAAGGGCGAGGATTCCGGCCTCCCTTGACTGGTGGCTGTGCCGCTATGCGGCACGGTTGCCGGTCGGGAATCCGTGGCTTCCTGTTTCTTCGCGCTGCGCCAGAACAGGTTCTGGTCTTACCGGCGCTCCGCAGGCCGATACCGCCAGTCCGGCGGCCGTCTTGATGTTGATCGCGGCGTTGAGGTCCCGGTCGTGGACGGTGCCGCAGGCGGTACAGGTCCATTCCCGGACGTTCAGGGGTTTGGGTCCGTCCACGGCGCCACAGGTTGAGCAGGTCTGGGAGGTCGGTTCGAACCGGCCGGTCTTGACCAGGGTGCGGCCGTACCTGGCCGCTTTGTACTCCAGCATGCCGATGAACGATGACCATCCGGCGTCGTGCACGGACTTGGCCAGGCGCGTGCGGGCCAGTCCTGCCACCGACAGGTTCTCCACGGCGATCCCTTGGTTCTCGGAGATCAGCCTGGTGGAGAGCTGGTGGTGGAACTCGCGGCGTGCATCGGTGACCTTGGTGTGGGCGCGGGCGACCTTCAGGCGGGCCTTGGCGCGGTTCCTGGATCCCTTCTGCTTGCGTGACAGCTCCCGCTGTGCCTTCTTGAGCTTCTTCTCCGCGCGGCGCAGAAAGCGCGGGGAGTCGATCTTTGTGCCGTCGGACAGGACCGCGAAGTGGGTCAGGCCCAGGTCGATGCCGATGGTGCGGTCGGTTTCGGGCATCCGAGCCTGGTCGGCGTCCGGGTCGGTGTCGATGACGAAGGAGGCGAAGAACCTGCCGGCCGCGTCCTTGATGACGGTGACCGAGGTGGGGGTGTTCGGCAGCGTGCGGGACCACTTCACCTTCACCGCGCCAATCTTCGGCAGGTTCAAGCGGCCGCTGTCGGTGAGGTGCCAGCGGGCGTTGGCAGTGAACCGGATCGACTGCCGGGCGTCCTTGCGGGACTTGAACCGAGGTGCGCCCAGTTTCGGTCCCTCACGGGTGCCCTTGAGGGAGGCGAAGAAGTTCCTGTAGGCGGTCTCGGCGTCCCGCAGGGACTGCTGAAGGACGACCGCGGACACCTCGCCCAGCCAGGCACGCTCCGGCGTCTGTTTCGCCTCCGTGATCAGCTTCCGGGACAGCTGACCGGCTGTCGGGAACGGCTGCCCGGCCCTACGGGCGTCCTCACGGGCACGCACGGCGTCGTTGAACACGACGCGCGCGCACCCGAACGCCCGGGCCAGAGCGGCCTGCTGGACGGTGTTCGGGTACACCCTGAAGGAGTACCGGAGCTGCATGACGATCACACTAGGAAAGTCGAACCCGTGTCGTCACCGGAAACATGTGAACGGATCGTCACCCTCACGAAAGGCAGGGTCCGGCTCGGCCGGAACGACACCGCGACGCTCCGCGTCGCAGACGCAAGATTCGCTTCACCCCCAGCCTGAAGGCCGGAGCACTGCGAATGATGTCCAGTAGCGCGCGGACCCGCGTTCTCCCTGGCCACGGCTTTCGAGCCGTGGCCTTTTTCGTGCGCCCGGACGGCCTGACAGGGGCGCTGAGGCGGCGCTGCGCCGCGCTGCTGGCCGCCGCTCTCCTGCCGAGCACCCCGGCGGCGAAGGAGGGCGGGAGCACCGGCGGCGAGGTCAGCGGGCCCGACCTGGCCGACACGCGGGCCGATACCCGACAATGACCGCATGACGGCCGCACGCCCCAGCACCCCCACCGGCACGCCCTCCGGCACCCCCACCGCCACGCCCGCCGGCGCCCCCACCGACCGGCCCCCGCTCGGCCTCCGCGAGCGGAAGAAGATCAAGACCCGCGAGGCGATCCGCACCGCGACCTACGCGCTGGTCGAGGAACAGGGCTACGAGGCCACGACGATCGAGCAGATCGCCGACCGGGCGGAGGTGTCGCCGTCGACCGTCTTCCGCTACTTCCCCACCAAGGAGGACATCGTCCTCACCGACGAGTTCGACCCGGTCCTCATGGAGGAACTGCGGGCCCGGCCGGCGGACGAACCCTGGACGGACAGCATCCGGCACCTGATGCGCGAGGCGATCCGCACGGGCGTCGAGGAGGACGCGGCGGTGGCGCGGCTGCGCACGCGCCTGATGGTCCAGGTCCCCGCGGTGCGCTCGCGCATGATGGAGAGCATGTCGGTGACGGGCCGCATGCTCTGCACCGCCATCGGCGAACGCACCGGCCGGGACCCGGACAGCCTGGAGGTACGGGTCTACGCCATGTCCCTGATAGGCGGCCTGCTGGAGACCTCCCTCTACTGGGCCGAGAACGGCCACCGCGACGACTTCGCCGAACTCGTCGACCGCACCCTGACCACGCTGCAGCACGGCCTGCAGAGCGAAATTCCCTGAACCCGCGCCCCTCCCCCGTGCCATCCTGACCAGGTGAAAGCCGCCGAGATCCATATCGAAGTCGCCCCCGGACTGGCCCTGTTCGTGCCCCATGGCCGCCGTGCGGGCTCGACCGTGCTCGCCACGGACGGAATCTCGACCCTGGGCCACGTGGTCGAGTCCCTCGGCGTCCCGCTGACGGAGGTGGGCGCGCTGGTCGTCGACGGCCGCGACGTCCCGGCCTCCCACATCCCGGCGCACGGCGAGTCGGTGACGGTACGCCCGGTGGAGCACCCCCAGCGCGTCCCCGGCGCCCCGCTCCGCTTCCTCCTCGACGTCCACCTCGGCACCCTCGCCCGGCGCCTGCGTCTGCTGGGCGTGGACACGGCCTACGAGTCGACGGACATCGGCGACCCCGCCCTGGCCACCCGCTCCGCCACCGAGCAACGGGTCCTGCTCAGCCGCGACCGCGGCCTGCTGCGCCGCCGCGAACTGTGGGCCGGCGCGTACGTCTACAGCACGCACCCGGAGGAGCAACTGGCCGAGGTACTGGCCCGTTTCGCCCCCGACCTGCACCCCTGGACCCGCTGCACGGCCTGCAACGGCCTCCTGAAACCGGCGACGAAGGACCAGGTGGCCGACCGCCTGGAGGGCGGCACCCAGAAGTCCTACGACGTCTTCGCCCAGTGCGACACCTGCGGCCGCGCGTACTGGAAGGGCGCGCACCACGAGCAACTGGAGGCGATCGTGCGGGAGGCGTTGCGGACGCGTGCGGAGGCGGGTTGAGAACGGAAGCCGAGCTCCGACTGCTGACGGGACGGCCTGCTAGCACCTGGAGCTGCTGGAGATCCTTATTCCGTTGACGACATAGGCGTTGGCGAACACGGTCTGACTGTTCGGCCCCAGGCAGATCGAGCCCCCACTCTGAAGTCGCAGGTACACCACGTCGTCATTGCGGGTGTTCAGAACTCCGTAGTGCGGCCGGGGCGTGACCGCCTGATAGCCACTGGTGACGTCCTGATACTTCGAGAGCGGCCTGCCCGCGATCAGGGCATCGTTGTCCACGTAGAAACACACCCAGGGGTACGGGCAGCCCTGGGTGGGCGCTTCCGCCTGGGCTGCGGACGCACCGGACAAGGACATGGCCGCGACGGCCGCGCCCACCCCCGCGAAGCATGCGATCTTCCGCATGACAGACGTCATCGAGCCTCCAAGAATCTGGTACATCGCACAGGTCTGCCCGCGATTGGCGACGGACATGACAAGGCGCGAGCATAGTCGAGCCGATCACGTGCCGTTGTTCGCGAACTCCGCATCTCTTCAACGCACTTGCGGAAGTCCGTCAGCCCCGGTCGGCGTCGTTCTGTCCCTGGCTGCGGGATGCTCCTGTCTACCGGCCGATCACTCAGGCTTGAGGACGCGGTGCGCCTCCGCGAGTGCCCGGTCGCGGTCCGCGTGCCCGGGGTGTGCCGCGCCCGGCCCGTCCCCCGGTTCCACGACCACGAACTGGCCCATCAGGCCCTGGTCCTCGTGCTGGAGCAGGTGGCAGTGGTACATGTACGGCGTTCGTCGGTCGGTGGGGGCGCGGAAGCTGAGGGCCAGGCGGACGGGGGTGTTCGGTGGGGTGTGGACGGTGTCCTTCCAGCCGCGCAGCGACCGGGGCGGGGGCTCGCCGCCGATGGTCAGGATCCGGAACTGCACGTCGTGGACGTGGAAGTTGTGCGGCACACCGTCGACGGCGGTGATCTCCCAGATCTCGGTGGTGTCCCTGGTGACGGCGAAGTCGATGCGGTTCATGTCCATCTCGCGGCCGTTGATCCGGTTGCCGAAGAGGGTGAAGGTGCGGGTCGCCGCGACGGCCGACGTGTCGGTCCGGGGCAGGTCGGCGAGCCGCCCGGGCAGTGGCGGCGACGGCAGGAGGCGCCGTGCCGCGCGGAGTTGGAGGATGTCGAGGGTGTCGTCCCCGCCGGCGAAGCGCCGGTTCCAGGGGTCGAGGCCGAGCCGGGGCGGGTGGCTGCGCAGGACGAGCCGTTCGCCCGCCGCCGGTGCCACGACGATCTCGGCGCGTTCGCCGGGCGACAGCTGCACCCGGTCCGTCCGGTGGGGCTCGGCGAGCAGCCCTCCGTCGGTGGCGACGAGCGCGAACGGCCGGTCGTCGGTCAGTCCGAAGCGGTAGACCCGGGTGCTGGACGCGTTGAGCAGCCGCAGACGCACGCGTTCGGTGGTGACGTCGACGTACGGCGTGAGCGTGCCGTTGACGCTGACGGTGTCGCCGAGCGGGCCCGCGCCGCTCATCGTGGGCCCCGACTCGTCGAGTCGGTTGTCGGCGTGGAACCGCTTGTCCTGGACGATGACCGGGATGTCGTCGACGCCGTACCGGTGCGGGAGGCCGTCCGGACCGGTCGTCGGGTCGTCGACGAGGAACAGGCCGGCCACGCCGCGGTACAGGTGCCGGGTGGTCCGTCCGTGCGGGTGCGGGTGGTACCAGAGCGTGGCGGCCGGCTGGTCGATGCGCCAGGTGGGCGACCAGGTGTGTCCGGGCTCGACCGGCTGGTGCGGGCCGCCGTCCATGGCCGCGGGCAGATGCATGCCGTGCCAGTGCAGAGTCGTCGCCTCGGGCAGGTGGTTGCGCACCCGCAGCACGACGGTCTCGCCCCTGGCGGCGCGCAGGGTCGGTCCGAGGTGGGCGCCGTTGACGCCCCAGGTCTCGGTCGGGCGCCCCGGCCGGAACCGGTGCCGCCCCGGGGCGATCCGCAGGTCGAAGACGCGACGGCCCGCCCCGTCGCGGCGGCCGCGGGCGAGCGGGGGAACGGCGAGTCGGTGGGTGAAGGAGAGTTTTCCGGCGGTGTCGAGGTCCGCGCCCGCCCAGAGATACGTCAAGCCGCCCCCGGCCACGGCGGCGGTCGCCGGTATCCCGAGCAGGCCCAGCTTCAGCAGCCGCCGCCGGTCGACGCGTCGTGCGGTCATCGGACGGCCGCCGGGCGGTCCCAGTCGATGTGGTGGTCGTACATCCAGGCGTGTGCTTCCGGGTTGGCGAAGTACCGCAGCGCGAGGGGCATCATCAGGTCCCGGAGGACCCGGGCGACCGGACCGGCGGTCTTGCTGTCCGACAGCGTCCGGGAGTAGGCGACCACCTTCTCCACGCGTGGGCGGCGCAGGCGTTCGTACGTGGTGAACGCGGTGGTCGTGTCGGGGGCGTCGCGCAGGCACTGGGCCAGTACGACGGCGTCCTCGACGGCCATCGAGGCGCCCTGGCCCGCGGACGGGGAGGTGGCGTGCACCGCGTCGCCGATCAGCGCGGCCGGTCCCCGGTGCCAGACCGGGCTGGTCGGGATGTCGTACACCGGGTAGGCGCCGACCTCGCCGACGAGGTGGTCGAGGATCTGCCCGATGACGGGCGTGTCGTCGGCGAAGACACCGGTGAGCCGGCGCCGCCACTGGTCGGCCGTCATGGCGGCCAGGTCCCGCCGGTCCGGTTCGTCGGGGCGGTGGAGGTTGGCGAACCAGTAGGTCTCGCCGGACTCGCGGACCAGGTAGCCGAAGAACGCCCGCTTGCCGAAGACCAGGTGCTGGATGCCGGTGGTGGGGGCCAGCCCGGTGCCCTCGCTGTAGCCGCCGACGCTGAGCAGACCGGTGAAGCGGGGCGCCGGCGCGTCGGGGTCGAGGAGCGCGCGGGTGCGGGAGTGGATGCCGTCGGCACCGACGAGGAGGTCCCCCGCGGCCTCGGTGCCGTCGGTGAACCGTGCGACCACCCCGGTGGGCAGGGTCCGGTAGGTGTCGAGGCGCTTGCCGTGGGTGAGAGGGATGCCGGCCTCGCGGACCTGCGCGCGCAGCGCCCGCTGCAGCTCGCTGCGCCGGACGCAGACGCTCACGGAGCCGTCCGGCAGCCGGGTGCCGTTCGCGACCTCGCCGAGCCGCCTTCCCGAGCCGCTCGACAGGACCATACGGGGGATCGGCACCCCGTCCACGTGACGGGTGAGGTCGACGCCGATGGCGCGGAACGCGTCGAGCCCGTTCGAGGCGGTGTTCAGGAACAACCCCACGTAGTCGTCGGGCCGGTCGTACGCCTCGTGGACCAGCGGTTCGATGCCCGCGCGGCGCAGCGCCAGGGCCGTGGTCAGACCGCCGATCCCCCCGCCGATGATCAATGCCGTCGTCATTGTGACGTCGCCCCCTCGGATGCTATTCTGGTAACACACAGTTATTTAGTTCGTACGAACGAAATTTATGGGGAGGGTGGCACGGGTGTCAAGCGACGCGGATCGACGCGGCGAACTGCTCGCCGCGCTGCATCAGGCCGGCCGCGAGCACAGCAACGCGGCGGTGATGTTCCACGCCGCGGTCGGCGCCCGCATGGGCCTGGGCATGACGGAGGAGAAGACTCTCGACCTGCTGGAGCGGGAGGGGCCGTTGACCTCGGGGGAGATCGTCGCGCGCACGGGCCTGGCGCCCGCCTCGGTGAGCGGGCTGGTCGACCGGCTGGAGCGCAAGGGCTTCGTCCGCCGGACACGCGACCAGGCGGACGGCCGCCGGGTGATCGTCGAGATCGACCGGGACCACGTGGCGAGTTTCGGTGCCCTGTTCGCCGACTTCGTCACCGGCCTGGAGGCGCTGTACGCCGGTTACACCGAGGAGCAGCTCGACGTGATCCTCGACTTCCTGCGCCGCTCGGCCGCCGTCCAGCAGCAGGCCACGGGGAAGCTGACCGGGCAGGCCGGCTGAGGACACCCGCGACCGGACGGGCGGGGCTGAGGAGGCCCGCGCCCGCCCACGCCCACGAAAAAGGGCCTCGCGCCCGGCGGACGTCCGCCGGGCGCGAGGCCCTGTGCCCAGGAAAGGCCACGTCAGCGGCGGCGTACGTCTCCCTTCCCGCACGCCACACCGTCCCGGTCCCGGTCCAGCTTCAGCGGATCGTCCCCGCCGTTGACCTTCAGGCGGCCGTAGTCGTTCTTCTTCAGCCACGCGCAGCGGGCGGCCGTCGTCCTGTCGACCTGGGCCGGGAAGGCCGTCGGGACGCAGACGTTCGCCGATCCGTAGTGGCGGTCGCAGCCGGAGATCGTCGGGCTGACCTTCTTGGACCCGGCCTTCTTCCCCGGGCCCGTGACCTTGCCCTTCGGGGCGTCCGCGAAGTCGTGGACGTGGGCCGAGGGGGCGTCACCGGAGGCGACGGCCAGGGCGGACGGGCCCTGGAGGTGGACCCATTCCGCGACCGAGGGGACGCCGTTCGCGTCGACCGCGAAGAGCATGTACCAGCCGGGCGGGGCCAGGTTGGGGTTGCTCGTCACGTTCAGGTCGATGTTGTTGCCGTCGACGGACAACGGCAGGTCCACGAACCGCTGGTTGGGGTCCGAGGAGTGCGTGACCGCGGCGGGGCGGATCAGTTCCGCCTTCACGACGGGCCGGTCCACCGTGATCCGCTGCGTGTCGCCGTACACCCACTCCTTGTCGATCACCGAGGTGATCTTCGGGCGGGGGCCCTTCAGCAGGTACGGCGGGGTGTAGACGGACACGTCGTGGTTCCAGGAACCGTTGCCCGGGTTGTCACCGGTCGTCATGACACGGCCGTCGGGAAGCAGGAACGCCGAGGAGTGGTAGCCGCGCTCCTCCGGGTCCGGCGCCACCGGGTCGAAGGTGTTGGTCGCCGGGTCGTAGAGCGAGGACTCGTAGACCGGGTCGGCCCGGTTGTGCAGGGCGCCGCCCGTCTCCAGGACCTTGCCGTCGGGCAGGAGCACCGCGGAGACGTACATCTTGCCCTGGCTGCCCGTCTGGGCGACCTTGCCGTTGCCGAGGTCCACCGTGCCCTGCGGGATCGGCGGGCCCGCGACGTACGCGGGGTTCGCGACCTTCAGGTCGATGACGTCCGTCAGACCGTTCGCGTCGGGGTTGGACTCGATGTTGCCGCCGCCGAGGGTGAGGACCTTCTGGTCCTGGGCCGGGGGCAGCAGCACGCTCGCGGACTGGTCGCGCTGGTCCTTGTTCTGCAGGCCCGGGACGGACGTGACCGTGTTGGCGCCGTAGTCGTAGAAGGCGCTGCCCGTGCCGGGGATGTTGTTGCCGAAGACATGGCTGCCGGAGTAGAAGAGGCGGCCGTCCTGCATGAGGATCATCGACGGGTACAGGCCCCAGTACGACCAGGTCTGATGGACCTTCCAGAGTTCGAGCCACTTCTGCTCGGCGTCCGACCACAGCTCGGCCGTCACCGAACCCGTGGAGTCCTCGCGCAGACCGCCGAACGAGATGACGTCACCGTTGCCGAGGACCGTCGCCGACGGGTACCAGTGGCCGTCGTTCATGTCGTTGGTCCTGCTGTACGTCTCGGTGACCGGGTCGAAGACGTACGAGTCCTTGTAGCCCTCGTAGCCGTGCCCGCCCGCCACCGGGTACGCCTTGTTGCCGCTCATCACGAGGACCCGGCCGTCGTCGAGCTGCACATGACCCGAGCAGAACATGTCGTCCGGGGTCGGGATCTGCTTGTACGTGCCGTTCTTCGGGTCGTAGACCGCCGACGTGAACGTCCCCGCCTCGAACATCTGCTCGCTGTTGCCGGAGCCGGCGATCAGCAGCACCTTGCCGTTGTTGAGGACGACGGAGTGCATGGAGCGGACCGGGTTCTGCGTGGGCAGCACGTCCCAGCGGCCGTTCAGGCACTCGTCCGGCGTGCCCGTGCACTGCGGCTGGGGGACGGGGTCAGCGACCTGGTCCATCGTGTAGTCGTCGGTGGTGACGGAGCCGGTGCCGTAGACGGAGACGCCCCAGGTGATCCGGTCGGTGCCCGCCGGGATCTGGGGGGTGCGGACGGTCGCCTCGGTCCAGTTCGCGGCCGTGTCCAGCGTCTTGAGGTCGGTCCAGTACTGCCAGCCGGCGGTGGTGTCGTGCCGGAACAGGGTGACGGACGTGTCCGGGGTCGTCGACTTGTACCAGAGGGCCAGGTCGTACTGCTTGCCCACCGTGACCGGGGGCGCGCAGGCCGCCGACTCGGTGATGAGGGCCTTGCGGTCGCCGGAGACCCGGCGGGTCAGCTCGACCTTCATGGCCTTGATGCCGGAGTGGGCGCCCGGGACCGTGGTGAAGGTGAAGTCGTTGTCACCCCAGCCGGACTTCTCCCAGCAGTACGGCATCCCGTCGCCGCCGGCGGTCTCGAAGCCGGGGTTCTGGACGAGGTTGGCGGCGGACGCGGACTGCGGCGAGACCAGCAGGAGGCCGGCGGCGAGTGCGCCGACCGCCAGCAGGGCCGTGCTGCGTCTGGTCCTGGGCAGGGGCCCTGGTCTGCGGCGGAGGCCGAAGCGGCCCCGCGGGTGGCTCATCGGACGGTTCTTCACACGGCTCTCCTTGCCGGCTCGGCCTGCTCCTGCTGGGCCTGCTCACGCTCGGCCTGCTCCTGCTCGCCGTGCTCCCCACGGCGAGACGTCTTGCGCGACGGACGGCGAGTCGTCCTTCGCGGCAGATAGACCAGCGCCTCGGTCGCCACGAAGCGCAGGACGAACGTCGTCACCAGGGCGAGCGCGGTCGCGGACAGAGCTCCCATCCCGAACCGGCCGACGAACAGGGCGATCAGCGGGATGCGCAGCACCAGATCGGCGTTGGCGAGCACCGCGAACCGGCCGAGGCGGTCCCACGCCCGGCGGTGCCTGCGCCGCTCGCGGAAGCACAGGTGCTCGATGAGGAGGAAGTTCCAGAGGACCCCGAGCTGGTTGGCGAGGATCTCGGCGGGGAGGTAGTGCATGCCGGCCGAGGTGAGGGCGTGCAGGCCGGCCAGGTTCGGCAGGAAGCCGGTGACGCCGATCAGTCCGAAGACCAGCATGCGCGCCACGGGTGAGGCGGTGCGCAGTCCGACGAGGTGGCGCAGGAAGCGGAAGCCCTCCCGCGCCGTGGACTTGGACTCCCCGGCGTACCGGTCCTGGAAGACGAACGGCACCTCGGTGACCCGGCGCGGGCGGCTGCGCACGGCGAGTTCGAGGAGGATCTTGTAGCCGAGCGGCTGGAGGACGTCGGCGGTGACCGCGCTGCGGCGGATCGCGAAGAAGCCGCTCATCGGGTCGCTGATGCCGTGCAGCCGGCGCGGGAAGAGGGACTTAGTGAGCCAGGTCGCTCCCCGGGACACGGCCACGCGGTAGCTGCCCGCGAGCCCGGCCCGGCTGCCGCCCGCGATGTACCGGGAGGCGACCACCAGATCGGCCGACGACCGTTCCCCGGTCGCCACCAGCTCCGGTACCAGTGACGGCGGGTGCTGCAGATCGCCGTCCATGACGACGATCCAGTCGCAGCCGGCCGCCCTGATGCCCTCGACGACCGCGCCGCCGAGTCCGCCGGCCGGTTCGTCGCGGTGCAGCACGGTGACCGGGAACGGGCAGTCCTGCGCGGCCCGGTCGATCACCTCGGGGGTGTCGTCGGTGGAGTCGTCCACGAAGACGACCTCGCAGGGCAGCCGTCCGGGCACCGACGCCGTGATGCGGTGCAGCAACTCCCGTACGTTGGCGGACTCGTTGTAGGTCGGTACGACGATGGTGACGGCGCCGGGCTCGGGGACCTCGGCGCCGCGTACGGCCGGGTCGCCGAGGTGCCCGGGGGCGGTGGACTCATGGCTTCCGCCGGTCATCGGCCACCTCCGGCGGTCTCGGTGCCGCGGACGCGGTCGTCGTCTGCCTCGCCGGCCCCGCGGCCACGTCCGTCCTCCGCCTCACCGGTCCCGCGAGCGCGGTAGTCGGCGCCGCCGGTGTCGATCCTGCGGATCTCGATCCGGTCCTCGCCGGTGCCGAAGGTGGCGACCGGTGTCGAGTTCTCCATCGCGCGCCGGACGTTGGGCAGGTCGGCCGCGTCGCGCCGGACGGTCGGGGAGGCGACCACGTAGTCGAGGTCGCGCCAGCCGCGGGGCATCGTCCTGGTCACCGCCGGGTCGAGGTCGGCCTTGTAGAACCAGATGACGCCGAGGCCCGGCTCGTACCCCTGGTGGACGAGGTCGAGCCAGAGCGCGTCGTCCACGAGGACACGGGTGCCGCCGGGATCCTCGACCTCGCGCCCGAGCCACGCGGCGGCCTTCCGGTAGGGCGCGTTGGCGTCGAACGTCATCGCGGTGCGGTTGCCGTCGTACCAGCGGGGGGCCACGTACGCCGTCGCCAGGGCGGCCAGGGCCACGGCGACCGTGCACCGCGCCCAGACGAGGGGGCGCGGCTCCGTCGCGCCGCGGCCCCGGCGCAGGACGCCGTGGGCGACGCTCGCCGTACCGCCCGCGAGGACGAGCGCGAGGAAGGGCAGGGCCTGAAGGACGTACATCGCGGGCAGATAGCCGGGGCGCAGGGCCATGCCGGCGAGGATCGCGACGGCGAGCGCGGGTCCGGCCAGGGCGCGCGCGGTCACCGACCAGCGCCAGGTGACCAGGAGCAGCAGCGCGCCGGCGAGTCCGCCGAGGGGCAGGACGCGGTCGTAGTACAGCCAGGACCGCAGGACGCCGTGACTGCCCGTGCCCTCGGTGAGGATGAAGCCGGAGCCGGGGCGGCTCATCTGGTAGACGATGCCGTCCCACAGCGAGACATGGCCGGCGCCGGGGAACAACTCGCCCTTGAGCAGGGCGAACAGCGGATACGAGGCGCCGATCAGGACACAGGCGGTGACGGCGCCGGTGAGGGCGAACTTCCGGGTGTCGCGATGGCTGTGCCGCCACATGGTGAGCAGCACGGCGGGCAGGACCAGGAGCATCGTCTCCTTGGTGAGCACGGCCGCGGCGGCGGCCAGCCCCGCGCCGAAGTGGTGCCAGAGGTGACGGCTCGGTGAGGCGGCGAGGCAGAACGCCAGCAGCGTCCACATCACCGCGATGTTGTCGAGGAAGATCTCCCGCTGGAGCACCACGGACAGCGGGGACAGCCCGAAGAGGACCATGCCGAGCCCGGCGGCCCAGCGGGGCAGGGAGAGGCGGCGGCCGAGGACGTAGACGAGGACCGCGCCAGCGGCGCTGATCAGCAGCATCACCCCGCGCATCGAGCCGACGGTCATCGACTCGGGGGCGAGCTGGGCGGGGATCCAGGTCAGGACGGCGAGCTGGATCCAGCCGAGGGGCGGGTGGTCGTACCAGTACGTGTAGTGGGCGAGTCCCCTGCCTTCCTGCACGGCCCAGGCCTGTGCGAGGTAGGTGCCCTCGTCGTCGCTGAGGGCGGGGTAGTCGGCGATGTTCCACCCCTGCACGATCATGATCGCGACGAGGAGGAGTCCGCAGAGGACCAGGTCGGTGCGCGAGTCGCGCAGCCGCTTCGGTGCGGGCGGAGGGGAAGCGGAGGCGGGCGTTCGACCAGTCGAACCGGTACTGGGCACAGCTGTCCGTTGCGCGGGGACCTTGACCTCGGTCTGGGTCTCCGCGGGAAGTGTGGAGGTCACGCAGGAACGTCCTCTCGGTCCACGTGCGCGAGATGTGCGCCGACGTGACTGGTCAACTCCCAGTCGTTGCGGCCGCGTTGCTCACGCCACACCGCGCGTACGGCGGCGAGGGCGAGGAGCACCTGGTAGAAGGGGCCGCCCACGATCAGCTTGACGTAGTGGGTGAACCGGACGCGCAGGCCGTACTGCCGGCCGAAGTCGTGCAGTCCGACGACCTCGAACACGAAGGTGACGAGGGCGGTGACGGCCGGCAGGAAGGTGATGAAGGCGACGCCGACGGGGACGTCGAGGAAGAGCGCGACGGCCACGTTGAGCGGGATGATCACCCCGGAGACGGCCTGGAGGTACGGCGTCATCAGCGTGTAGCGGGCCAGCAACCGCTGCCGGAATCCGGGCAGTTGCTTCCAGTCCCGCTTCCGGTAGACCTGGAGGAAACCCTGGTTCCAGCGGGTGCGCTGCTTCATCAGCGACACCAGACTGCCGGGGGTCTCCTCCCGGGTCACCATGTCGCTGTCGTAGGCGACGACGACCTTCTTGCCGACGCTCGACAGCCGTACGCCCAGGTCACAGTCCTCGGCCAGGCAGTCGGGGTCCCAGCCGCCGGCTTCCCGCAGGACCGGGGTCCGTACGAAGACGGTGTTGCCGCCGAGCGGGATGAACCCTTTCTGCGCGTGCAGATGCAGCCGGGACCGGAACCAGAAGAAGTACTCCAGGCAGTTGCGCAGGCTGTACCAGCTGGAGTGGAAGTTGATGAGCTGGACCCCGCCCTGCACGACGTCGGCGCCCGTGGTGCGGAAGGCGTGGTCGACATGGGACAGCAGTTCGGGATGGACCTGGTCCTCGGCGTCGAAGACTCCGACGACGTCGCCTCGGCAGTGCGGCAGGGCCGTGTTCATGGCCCTGGGCTTGTTCTTCTTCTCGTGGTGGTCGACGACCACGCGGACCCGGGGGTCGCGCCCCTCGGCCGCCCGAGCCACCGCGGTGGTCTCCGGGTCGTCGTGTCCGACGATCACGATGATCTCGAAGTCGTCGTGGCTCGATTCGAGCAGTCGTTGGATGGTGTGGTCCAGCACGGCCTGTTCATGGCGTGCCGGCAGCAGCAGGGAGAACGAGACATGTTCGTCGCCGTCCGGTCTGCTGAACCGGGTGGAGGCGAGCACTTCGGGCGTACGCCACGCGTGCATCTGCCACCACAGGGTGAAAGCCGCCATCCAGAACAAGGCAAACGAGACGACGGCTATAAGGACAGACGTCAGCAAGAGAGATCCCCCCGGATCTGAAAACCCCCTGCCACGAAGGGAGTTACCCCTCCGCGACACTGTGAGGAGACTAGGGGGAAACTGTGAACCCGGGGAGCCCTTCAGGATAAAAACGTGTTTCCGTTCGAGGGAACATATAATCGGATGTGTCCCCACAACTACCTTTTTCCCAGCAGTTGTTCGACCTCGCCCCGGTCTCTGACCGGCAGGTTTCAGCCGACCGGGGCCGCCCCGAGGACCTCCCGCAACCGGTCGGCGTCGGTCGTGGGGGCGTCACAGGTGAAATGACGGCAGACATATGCCGCCGGCTCACCCCCGACGAGCGGGCGGCCGGCCAGCAGCGGCAGCTCGTCGCCGTCCGCCACCCCGACGGCGACCACCGCACCCGGCGCGGTCCCCAGCAACGCCGCCCGGTGCAGCTCCCGCCTCCCCGGATGCCCCTCCGGCCCCACGACCGCGACCTCACGGGGCCCGTCGAGCAGCGCCTCCGCGGTCGCCAGACCCCACCCGATGAACCTCGGCGCGCGCGGCCCCAGCGCCTTCACCACACCCAACGCCCGCTCGGCGGCCCTGCGATGGGGCTCCGAGCCGGTCTGCGCCGCATAGCCCAGCAGCGCCCCGGCCGCCGCGCTCCACCCGGACGGCGTGGCGTTGTCGGTCGGGTCCTGCGGCCGCCGGATCAGCTTCTCCGCGTCACTGGCGGTGTCGTACAGAGCCCCCGACCCCTCGTCGACGAAGCGCGCGAGCACATGGTCGAGCAGGAACCCCGCGAACTCCAGCCACACCCCCTCCCCCGTGACCGAGGCGAGCGCCAGAAACCCCTCCGCGACGTCCGCGTAGTCCTCCAGCACTCCCGCGTTGGCCCCCGCCTGCCCGTCCCTGCTGGTCCGCGTGAGCCGCGCCCGCTCGTCCAGGTGCAGACGCACGAGGAGGTCGGCGGCGGTGATCGCGGCGTCCACCAGGTCGGGGCGGTCGAAGTAGGCGCCGGTCTCGGCGAGCGCGGCGACGGCGAGCCCGTTCCAGGCGGCGACCACCTTGTCGTCCCGGCCGGGAGCGGGGCGCCGCGACCGTGCCGCGAGCAGCCGCTCCCGCACCGACTCGATCCTCTCGGCGTCGAACACGCCCTCCTGCTGCGGGAGTTGCAGCACGGACGCGCCCTCCTCGAAGGTGCCCTCCTCCGTGACCCCGAAGTACCGCACGGCGAGCGCCGCGTCCTCCTCGCCGAGCACCTCGGTCAGCTGCTCCGGCGTCCAGACGTAGTAGGCGCCCTCGACATGCTTCCCGGAACCGGTGCCGTCGTCGCTGTCGGCGTCCAGCGCGGAGGCGAACCCGCCCTCGTTCGTCCTGAGTTCACGGACCATGAAGTCGGCCGTCTCCAGCGCGACCCGCCGGGCCGGCTCGGAGCCGGTGGCCCGCCAGAGGTGGGCGTAGACGCGGCAGAGCAGGGCGTTGTCGTACAGCATCTTCTCGAAGTGGGGTACCAAAGGCCCATCGGCGTGCGCCAGGAGTACGTAACGGTGAAAGCCACCTCCGACCTGGTCGTAAAGGCTCGACCGCGCCATCGCACCGCACAACCCCTCGGCCATTTCCCGCGCCGCCACGGAACCCGTTCGCGCGTGGTGGCGCAACAGGAATTCGACCACCATCGACGGCGGGAACTTGGTGCTCCCCTTGAACCAGCCACTGGTGGAGTCGACGTCACGAGTCAACTGAAGCAGCGCCTGGGCCTGGGTCTCCCCGGTGGGCAATCCGTCAGACCCAGCGCCCAGCGCACGCTCGGCAAGATCCCGCGTGATCTTCACCGCCACATCCGCAACCTCTTGGCGCCGGCTCGACCACGCGTGATGGACGCCTTCGAGCACCTGGCGGAAGGACGGCATCCCCTGACGAGGCCCGGGCGGGAAGTATGTGCCGAAGTAGAACGGTTCCGCGGCCGGCGTCATGAACACCGACATGGGCCAGCCACCCTGGCCGGTCGCAGCCTGCACGGCCTCCATATAGACAGCGTCCACATCGGGACGCTCCTCACGGTCGACCTTGACGCTGACGAAGTGCTCGTTCAGATACGCGGCGGTGCCCTTGTCCTCGAAGGACTCCTTGGCCATGACATGACACCAGTGGCAAGCGCTGTATCCCACGCTCAGGAAGACGGGAACATCGCGCCGCCGCGCCTCCTCGAAGGCCGCGGGCTCCCACGGACGCCAATCGACGGGGTTGTCCGCGTGCTGCAGGAGGTACGGGGATGTGGCATGCGCGAGTCGGTTGGGCATGACCCCATCCTTACGCACCCCGCGACCCCCGACCCACCTGCCACGAGGAGGGCTCACAACCGAGCCCTGCCCAGAGCCGCGATCGGCGGACTGTGGCTCAGCCGGCTCAGCCCTGTCCGGTCAGGGCACGACCGTCCACGCCGGATCACTCGCAAAGAGAGCATTGCGACATGTTCGTGCACGAGGTCGCGAACCATCACACCCAGGAGTTGGCGACGTGGCTCGGCACCCGCGACGACTGGTCCAGGGTGTGGAACCGCTCCTCGGACTTGAGCGACTGAACGCTGAGCCTCGCTCCCGAGCTCGCACTCCAACTCATCGGCAAGATGCACGATCTCGTGGAGAGCTACCGCGCGTTCTCACCCGACGACAGCACCCCGGACACCGAGCAGGTTCGCGTTCACACGCACGTCATCCTCACCCCCACGGAGTGAGAGGCCCCCGATGCACCCCGAGCCTCTGTGCCTTCGTGCGCGACTTGGTTGGGCACTCGTGAAGGTCAGCCTGCGCCTGGCAGCGGTACCCAGGACCGTAGGACACAGTTCTCCAGTCGCAGGGTGTGTAGAAGCCCCGCGCTCAGCACCCTCGCCGCAGCCGCCACCGCCGACCGGCAGATACTCGGGCACAGCCAGTCCATCAGCGGCGCCACGTGCTGCCGCTATCAGATCCAGTCGAACTCAAGCCGCTCAAGAATGGGCGTGTGATCCCCCCGTCGGGCCGCCGGCCCGACCGTGATGCCCTTCTCCCCGAGAGCGCACTGCAACAGCCTGCGCCTATGCGCCGTGTCCGCCACCTCCCACGCTTCCCGCAGCTTCTCGATGTGCAAGAGCGGAGCGAGATCAGCTCCGATGTCCAGAGCCTCCAAAGCGGCGGTCATGCTCCCGATGAAGGTACGTTGGCCGTCGCTCAGTACGTCGAAGCGATCTTCGTCCATCTTCCCGTAGACGTAGAAGTCCTCTTCGAGCTTCTTCACACGCTCATGAGCAGCCTCAAGCGCCCGCTGCGTCTCTTCCTTCTGTGCCTGCCTCTGCGGATCTGCGAAGGCGAGCCACCGCCGTGCCATCGCGACGACGACCGGGGCATCGGGCGCAAGGGCCGTGACGTGGTTGATCCACGCTTGCCCAACCGCCTGGTCGGAGAGTGGTCAGATCCTCCGTCTTGTTGCTGCGTCGCAGGTAGATGTCCATGAGTCCGGCCGGCTCGGCCGTCGCAGGCATGTCCAGTCCCAGGATGACCAGTTCATCTGGGCTGAGCCCCAACCCGACCAGTGTCGTGTGATCCTCGCGCACCGCAACCCCTGCCACTTTCAGGGGAGATGCTACGGATTCAATGGATCTTAGGTACCCATTTTCCCAAAGTGCGGCACAATCCCCTGACCGTCGGCCGACCAGCGGGCGGAGCCTCCGACCCGCTGATTCACGCCCTCTCGATTAGTCACGCCGCGCGCCCCACACTGGCCGGAGGCATGCCGTTTCGGCGAAGGGGGACGTTGTGATGCGGGACAGCCACCGGGGGGAGGCCGAAGGGCTGCTGGTGCGGGCGGTCGAGGAGGAGGTCCGCAGGTCGGGCGGCCGTACCGACGGGGTGGTGCTCCTGGGCCGGGCCCGCGCCGCGCTGGACACGATGGCGCGCAACGCCGCGGAGGAGTACGAGACGTACACCCGCGCACTGGACGAGTCGCAGGCCGGCCGGCTCACCTTCCGCCAGCGCTACGCGAAGGAGGGCGCCGGAACTCCCCTGCTGGTCGCGGGCGTCGCCGCCGGCACCGCGGTCGTGGCCGACCTCTCCTTCGGCGTCGCCGCCGGCACCGCGGTGAGCACCGGACTGATCGTCGGCGTCGCGAGCGCCGTGGCCACCGTGCTGAAGGTGACCGCCGCCCATGTTCCCGCGGCGCACCACCGCGCGGGCGCCCTCGGCCAGCCCGGCGGCCCCGAGCAGTTGCGGCTGCAGTGGCTCACGGCGCTGGAGGTGCGCGGGATACGGCCGTTCCTGGACCAGCAGCGCGTGCTCGCCGCGTCCACGCCGAAGAAGAAGGCCCCCCAGTTGCGGGGCGCCGACAAGAGCGCGGCGGCGCGGCGGCGCAATGTGCTGGAGCAGTCGTTCCTGCAGATCCCGGAGGCGGACGAGAGGTTCGCGGGGCGGCGCACGGAGATGGGCAGGATCCGGCAGTGGGTGCAGGCGGCCCGCGCCGAGACCGAGACCCGGCCCACGGTCGTCGTGCTGCACGGCGCGCCCGGCTCCGGCCGTACCGCCCTCGCCGTACGCGCGACCCACGAGCTGCGGGACTACTTCCGGGGCGCCTGTGTGGTCGACCTGCGCGCCGACAGCCCGGAGGAGACCCCGCTGTCCACCCGGGACGCGCTGATGCATCTGCTGAATCGTCTCGGCGCGCCCCGCGACCAGCTCCTCTTCCGTGAGCGCACCTCCCAGGACCAGCAGGTCAAGCGGCTCAGCGAGCTGTACCACCAGCATCTGGCGGCCGTGCCGGTGACGATCGTCCTGGACGACGCCTCCGACCCCGAGCAGGTCCGCGCCCTCGTCCCCGAGCGCTCCGACAGCCTCGTGCTGGTCACCGCCCGCTCCGCGCTCGACCTGCCCGCCGACCTGCCCGCCTGGGTGCACCAGCTGCCGGTCGAGGCGCTCGACGCCGACGGCACGCAGGAACTGCTCGGTATGGCGGCGCAGGACGCGTCGGCGCTGCGGGCGGGGGCGGCGGGCGCCGGGGCGGCGGACCCGTCCGCGGGCGCGTCGGCGGGGTCCGCCTCGTACGACACGGCGTCCGTCGCCCGTATCCGGCACCTGTGCGGCGGCCTGCCCCTGGCCCTGCGCGTCGCCGGTTCGTCGCTGGGCCCGCGTACACCGGAGCGGCTGGCCACGGACCTCGGCGCGTACGGTCCGGTCGAGCCGGTGGAGCGCGCCCTGTGGCTCCGCTACACCGACCAGTCGGACTCCTCCCGGCGGTTGCTGCGCCGTCTGGCTCTGGCCGGCCGTGCCTCGCTGGGCGCGGCGGCGGCCGCCTCACTCCTGGCCACCGACGAGACGGAGGCGACCCGTCACCTCACCGCGCTGGCCCGCGCGGGCCTGATCGACCACGTCCACGGCAACCGCTACCGCCTGCACGACCTGGTCCGCGCCTTCGCCCACGCCCGCCTCCTCGACGAGGAGGAGCCGAGCGAGCGCACGGCCGCGCAGGAGCGCCTGATCGTGACCTACGCCGACCTCGCCGACTCCGTGCTGCGGCTGGTCGACGGCAACATGTCGACCCGCTCGGACCGCTTCGGCCAGCACGGTTTCGTGTCCCTGGACGAGGCGCTGCGCTGGCTGGACGACGAGACCAGCTTCATCACCTCCACGCTGCGGCACGCGGAGGGTGTGAACCAGGCGGCGGTCCTCAGTCTGCTCGGTGCCCTGTGCGACTACTGCCTGCTGCGCGGCGACCTCTACCGCCTGGGTGAGCTGAGCGAGCTGGCCCAGTCGGTGGACCAGGGCCTGCTGACCCGCTCGGTCCAGTGGCGTACGGGTATCGCGGCCCGTCAGCTGGGCGAGCTGGACAAGGCCCGGACGACGCTCGCGTCGGTCGTCGGCCTCTACCGGGAGACCAACCACGACGCGGGGGCCGCCCGTGCCCTGTGTTCCCTGGGCATCACCCTGCACCACCAGGGCAATCTGACCGAGGCGGCGGAGAAGCTGCTGGAGGCGCTGCAGCTCCAGTCGGCCCCGCAGCTGGCGGCGGACCGGGCGTGGACGATGCACGCCCTGGCGGCGGTGGAACGGGACCGCTCCCATCTGGCGGACTCCCTGGATCTGCTGACCCGTGCGCTGGTCGTCCATCGTCAGCAGGAGTCCCTGCACGGCGAGGGGTGGGCGTACTTCCAGCTGGGCCAACTGCTGCTGCGCATGGGCGAGGTGCCGCGCGCGGAGGGTGAACTGCGCACCGCCCTGGACCTGTTCGGCCGTACCCGGGACACCCGGGGCCAGGCCTGGTCGCTGACCCAGCTCGCCCGCGCGCGGCTCGTGGCCGGTGACCCCTCGGCCGCCGTCGACGGTCTGCGCCAGGCTCTCTCGCGCCACCGGGACAACGAGGACGCCCGCGGCGAGGCGTGGAGCGGCTACTACCTCGGCCAGGCGCTGGAGGAGACCGGCAACCTCGACCAGGCGGTGCGCGAACTGGAACGCTCGCGCACGATGTTCTCCCGGATGCGGGACGTCTACGGCCTGGCGTGCGCGCGGCACCATTCGGCCCGGGTCACCCGCGACCAGCGGGCGGTGCAGACGGGCTCGCTGCGCAACTCCGGCTTCGCCCGTCAGCTCCTCGTCGACGCCCGTGCGGACTTCCAGCGCATCGGCGTGGCCCACGGCGAGGCGTGGACCTGTCTGGAGCTGGCCGTGGTGGACGCGGGCAACGCCCGCACGCCCCAGGCGCTGGACCTCTGCGAGGAGGCGATCCGTCTGTTCACCTCGTACGGCGACCGCCGCGGCGAGGACTGGGCCCGCTTCCTCAAGTGCACCCTGCTGCCGTACGCGGCGCCCGGCGGCGTCGAGATCGGCACCGCGGTCGCCCAGGAGGACCTGGCCCATCTGTCGCGCACCGCCCACCCGCTGCGTGACGAGAAGCTCACCGAGTACATCGAGGCGTACGCGCTGCTGCTGGAGCGGGGTGTGAACCTGGAGAGCGGCTGGCGGGCCTGGACCCTCGGCATGGTCCCGAACCGGCACGCGCGGGAGGTGATGGGGGTGCCGGTGACGGGCGGGCACGGCTGAGACACGGCCCCGCCGGGGCGGCCGCCGCGGCGACACCCCGTGTTCCCACGGCGACGCCTCGTGCCGCCCGGGGGACGTCGTGTGCCTCCGCGACACCTGGGCGGTGTCACGGAGTCACGCCGTCGGCCGGTGGCCCGGCGGTCAGCCCTTGGCCGGGGCCGTCCTGCCGCTCGCCCCCGTCGCCGTCTCCTCGACGGAGGCGTCCGGGTCGGGCGACTCCTTGAAGTCGACCTTGCCCATGTGCTTGTTCATGGACTTCATCAGGCCCCAGACGGCCAGCGCCATCACCGCGAAGACGATGAAGCCGAGGACGCCGGGGGTGACCTTGTCCTTGTCCAGCTCCTTGGCGAGGGGGACGAGGTGTGTGACTGCCAGGCTTACGCTCATGCCTGGCATTGTCCCCCAGGGCTAGCGGATGCCCGCAAAGAGGTCGTCCTCGGGGAGCGAGGTGTCCACGAGGGACTTCGCCAGCTCGTACTCCTCGGTGGGCCAGACCTCCTTCTGGATCTCCATCGGCACCCGGAACCAGCCCCCGTCGGGGTCGATCTGCGTGGCGTGGGCGATGAGGGCCTTGTCACGGATCTCGAAGAAGTCGGCGCAGGGCACGTGCGTGGTCAGGGTGCGGTCCTTGTGCTCGGACTCGTCCCAGCGCTTGAGCCAGTCGCCGTAGGGGGACTCCATGCCGCGGGCCACGAGGGCGTTGTGCAGCGCCTCGGTGCGGGGGCGGTTGAAGCCCTGGTTGTAGTACAGCTTCTGCGGCCGGTGGGCCGGGCCGTACTCGCCCTCGGGGTACTTCTCGGTGTCCGTGGCGCCCTCGAAGGCCACCATCGAGATCTTGTGGGTCATGATGTGGTCGGGGTGCGGGTACCCGCCGTTCTCGTCGTAGGTGGTGATCACCTGGGGGCGGAACGCGCGGATCTTCCTGACCAGCTCGCCGGCCGCCTTGTCGACGTCCTCCAGGGCGAAGCAGCCGTCGGGGAGGGGCGGCAGGGGGTCGCCCTCCGGGAGACCGGAGTCGACGAAGCCGAGCCACTCCTGTCCCACGCCGAGGATCTCCCGGGCCTCGTCCATCTCCTTCTTCCGTACCTCGTGAATGTGCTCCTCGATGTACTTGTCGCCCTGCAGCTTCGGATTGAGGATGGAACCGCGCTCCCCGCCCGTGCAGGTCACGACCAGCACGTCCACCCCCTCGGACACATACTTCGCCATGGTGGCCGCACCCTTGCTCGACTCGTCGTCGGGGTGTGCGTGCACGGCCATCAGTCGCAGCTGGTCAGTCAAGACTCATTCCCTCGTCACTCGGCGCCCGGCCTGAACTTCGGTGACTCGGCCCGGCGCGATCCGGTGAGTCCATACTGCCGTCCCGCTCGGACACCCCGGTGCGGGGCGGCCGTCAGGCGCTGGGCGGGGGCTTCTATAGTGACGGCATCGGGGGGCGGGATATTCCCGGTCCGACACGTGGACGCCCCTGCCGGGCGGCACGCTCCCGGCCCCTTTCCGAGAGGACGACCATGACGACGGCGAGCACGCGGCTCCCCGAGGGCCGCTACGGCCGCTCCGCGGACGGGCGCGCCGACCGCAGGCTCAAGGTCATCGGCGGCTTCCTGGGCGCCGCCCTGCTCGTCCTCATCGGCTGGTTCGCCTACCACTACGTGGCCGGCAACAGGATCAGCGTGGAGATCTACACCTTCGATACCTCCGCGCGAGCGGTGAAGGTGCACCTCAGGGGCGACAAGGACGCCGGGGTCGACGGCTACTGCACCGTGCGCTCGCAGACGGAGGACGGCACCGAGGTCGGCCGTGCCGACTTCCGCTTCGGTGCCGACGTCACGGAGATCGACAGGACCGTGACCCTGAAGACGACCTCGCGCGGCACCACGGCCGAACTCCTCGGCTGCCACGCGGGCTGAACCCCGCCCCGTCCGGGCCCCGGTCCGCCCCGCCTCCCCGAATCGGGGCGGTGACCTGCGCCGACGTAACGCTTGTGGTTTATGTCCTCCCCCTTCGGCCATCCAATTGTTAGGCTCGTGGTTTCGCCCACTCGAGAAGGAACATTCTTCTGTGTAGGGCGATGCTTTGTATTCCCAGTACCTACGAGGAGCACCTGTGACCCAGACCAGCGAGAACGTCACCTGGCTGACCCAGGAGGCGTACAACCAGCTCAGGGCCGAGCTGGACTACCTGTCTGGTCCCGCGCGCACGGAGATCGCCGCCAAGATCGCGGCCGCGCGCGAGGAGGGCGACCTGCGCGAGAACGGCGGGTACCACGCGGCCAAGGAGGAGCAGGGCAAGCAGGAGCTCCGGGTGCGCCAGCTGACCCAGCTCCTGGAGAACGCCAAGGTCGGCGAGGCGCCGGCGTCGGCGGACGGCGCGGTGGCGCCCGGCATGGTCGTGACGATCGCCTTCGACGGCGACGAGGACGACACGGTGACCTTCCTGCTCGCCTCCCGTGAGTACGCCAGCTCCGACATCGAGACCTACTCGCCGCAGTCCCCGCTCGGCTCGGGTGTGACCGGCAAGAAGGTCGGCCAGGACGCGCAGTACGAGCTGCCGAACGGCAAGTTCGCCTCGGTGAAGATCCTCAAGGCCGTGCCCTACCAGAGCTGAGCGCACGCCCCCTCGCCCCGCCCGTGGCCCCCGGCGCCCCTTCGGCGCCGGGGGCCCGGTCGTGCACCGGGCCCTTCGCCGCTCCGCCGGACCGGCGCCGACGCGTCAGTCGATGACGGTGTACCCCGCCTCGCGCAGGGCGTGGTCGACCTCGGCGCAGTGGGTGGGCCCCCGCGTCTCCAGGTGCAGTTCGACCTCGACCTCGGTGAGTCCGAGCCGGGGGTCGGTGCGCACATGGCTGACGTCGAGGACGTTGGCGTCGGCCACCGACAGCACCCCGAGGAGGGTCGCGAGGGCACCGGGGCGGTCGGTCAGGCGGAGGCGGACCTGCAGGTAGCGGCCGCCGGCGGCCATGCCGTGCCGCAGGATGCGCTGCATCAGCAGCGGGTCGACGTTGCCTCCGGAGAGCACCGCGACGACCGGGCCCTCGAAGGCTCCCGGGTCGCGCAGCAGGGCGGCGACGGGGCTGGCGCCGGCCGGTTCCACGACCAGCTTGGCCCGCTCCAGGCAGAGCAGCAGGGCGCTGGAGAGGTCGTACTCGGAGACCGTGCGGATCTCGTCGACGAGGTCGGCGACGATCGCGAACGGCACGTCGCCGGGCCGTCCGACCTTGATGCCGTCGGCCATCGTGGCCGGGTTCGGCACGGCCAGCGGCAGCCCGGCGGCCAGCGAGGGCGGGTAGGCGGCCGCGCCCTCCGCCTGGACGCCGACGACACGCACGTCCGGGCGCAGCGCCTTCACCGCGACCGCGATGCCGGCCGCGAGCCCGCCGCCGCCGACCCCGACGACGATCGTGCGCACCTCGGGGCACTGTTCCAGGATCTCCAGACCCACCGTGCCCTGCCCCGCGATGATGTCGTGGTGGTCGAAGGGGTGGATGAACACCGCGCCCGTCTCGGCCGCGTACTCCTGGGCGGCGGTCAGCGTCTCGTCGACCACCGTGCCGTGCAGCCGCACCTCGGCGCCGTACTCCTCGGTGGCGCTGATCTTCGGCAGCGGGGCGCCCCTGGGCATGAAGACCGTGGAGTGCACGCCGAGCAGCGCGGAGGCGAGGGCGACGCCCTGGGCGTGGTTGCCGGCGCTCGCGGCGACGACGCCGGCGGCACGTTCCTCGGGCAGCAGGCCCGCGATCCGGACGTACGCGCCCCGCAGTTTGAAGGACCCCGTCCGCTGGAGGTTCTCGCACTTGAGGTGCACCGGCGCGCCGACGAGCTGGGTCAGATGCCTGCTGCCCTCCATGGCGGTGACACGTGAAACACCCGTAAGCATCTTCTGCGCGCCCCGCACGTCGTCGATCGTCACGCGCGGAAAGGAGTCAGCCGTGCTGTAGCTCATGACCTGAGTCTCGCAGTTCACAGGGCCCGAACGCGGGTGTGACCAAGGGGCGGGACCGTGTTTCACCGGGGCCCGTACACCCCACGCCCGGTCCGCGTACTCTGTCCCCCAACCCAGCGCCCCACGCATGAATTGAGCCTTTGGCCATGCCCACAACACCTGAAATGTCGATGGACATGACGACCGTCGGTGACAACGGTCTTCTCGACACGCTGCAGCACGAGGTCGCGGTGTTCGCACGCCGTGCCGAGCAGACCCGGCTCGGCGGTGTCGGGCAGGTGCGCAACTCCATGGACCGTGCCGCGTACCTGCTGCTCAACCGCCTCGACAAGGAGGGGCCGATGGGTGTCAAGGCGCTCGCGGCGAGCATGGGGATCGACTCCTCCACGGTCACCCGGCAGGTGGCGCCGCTCGTGGACACCGGACTGGTCAAGCGGACCTCGCACCCGGAGGACGGCCGGGCGGTGGTGCTGCAGCTGTCGCCGCGCGGGCTGTCCCGCCTTGAGGAGGTACGTTCCTCCAGGCGTCAGCTCATGGCCGAACTCACCCAGGACTGGGCCCCCGAGGAGCGGGTGGCCTTCTGCTCCCTCCTCACCCGTTTCAACTCCGCCCTCTCGTCCCGTATGGCCGCGGCGCCGGAGGCACCGTCGGCCTCCTGACCCTTGACCGCGCCACCGCTCCTGGCCTCATATGAGACCGGGCCCTCGTCCGGGACCGGGCCCGTTCCCCTCAGGGTCGGCCTCAGGCGGGAGGCGTGGTGCGAGATCGGCAGGTTGCCCAGGACGCCCGCCGGGCAAGGGAGTTCGAGGCGTTCGTCGCGGGTGCGGCGGGGCGGCTGCTGCGGACCGCGACGCTGCTCACGGCGGAGCCGCCGGACGACAACCCTCGCGCGCGGCGGCTGCTGACGGACGCCCTCGCGCACACCTATGCCGTCTGGGACCGGCTGCGCGGCGAGGACCCCTACGACCTGACGCGGCAGCGGCTGGCGGTCCGCTTCGCGCGCGGGGCATGGCATCACCACGGCCTCTTCCGCCGTCCGCCCGGCGGGGTCCTGGCCGCTCTCGCCCCGCAGGAGCGGCTGATCCTCGTCCTACGGCTCCACGAGGGGGTCGCCGCGGAGCAGACGGCGGCGCTGCTCGGGCTGCCCGTGGAGCGCGTGACGACGATCTGTCTGCGGGCGATGGCGACGGTCCTGCATCCGCCGCGCGAGGCGGTCGCCGAGAAGGCGGTGGAGGTGGCTCCGTCATGAGCCTGCGGGACCGCGAGTCGGCCGTACGGCAGATCCTGGAGCGCGGGCCGGTGCGGGTGCCGCCCGATCTGTGCGCGGTGGCGGTACGGCGCGGCGGGCGCATGCTGCGGCGCCGGACGGCGGCCCGGCACGTGCTGTGGGTGGTGCTGGCGGTCGCCGTGGTCGCGTTCGCCGTGTGGGCGCTGACGGTCCGTCCCTGGGTGGAGCCGCCGTCGACGACGACCCCACCCGTGTCGGGCTGGTGAGCGCCCGGATCCGCGGGCCCTTCTGACGGATCTCCGTGGCAGAAGGAGCGGCGTCCGGTGCGTGCTCCCGGCGTGCCGGGCGGAAGACCTCGTACGGGACGTACTCGGTCTTTCGCCCGGTGCGGCGAGAGGGTGTGCCGGGCGTCGCGACGCCGCGGAAATCCGTCAGCAGGGTCCTAGCCGAGGGCCTGCTGCAGGTCCTCCAGCAGGTCGTCGACGTTCTCGATGCCCACGGAGAGGCGGACGAGGTCGGCGGGGACCTCCAGGGCCGATCCGGCCACCGAGGCGTGCGTCATGCGTCCCGGGTGCTCGATCAGGGACTCCACTCCGCCCAGGGACTCGCCGAGGGTGAACACCTTGGCGCGGTTGCAGACCTCGACGGCCGCCTCCTCGCCGCCGGTGACCCGGAACGACACCATGCCGCCGAACGCCTTCATCTGCTTGGCGGCGACCTCGTGCCCGGGGTGCTCGGGCAGGCCCGGGTAGAGCACGCTCGACACGCGCGCGTGCCGGGTGAGCATGTCGGCGACCTTGACGGCGTTCTCGCTGTGCCGGTCCATGCGGACGGCGAGGGTCTTGGTGCCGCGCAGCACCAGCCAGGAGTCGAAGGGGCCGGCGACGGCGCCCATCGCGTTCTGGTGGTACGCCAGTTCCTCGCCCAGTTCCCGGTCACCGACGATCAGCGCGCCGCCGACGACGTCGGAGTGGCCGCCCATGTACTTGGTGAGCGAGTGCACGACGACGTCCGCGCCGAGCGCGAGCGGCTGCTGCAGGTAGGGGGTGGCGAAGGTGTTGTCGACGACCAGTTTCGCGCCGGCCTCGCGGGCGATCTGGGCGACGGCCGGGATGTCGGTGATCCCGAGCAGCGGGTTGGAGGGGGTCTCCACCCAGACGACCTTCGTCCTCGGGGTGAGGGCGGCCCGGACGGCCGCCGGGTCGGAGGTGTCGGCCACCGACCAGTCCACGCCCCAGCGGGAGACGACCTTGGCGAAGAGGCGGAAGGTGCCGCCGTAGGCGTCGTTGGGGATGACCACGTGATCGCCGGGGCTGAGCAGCGTGCGCAGCAGGCAGTCCTCGGCTGCCAGGCCGGACGCGAACGCGAGACCGCGGCGGCCGCCCTCCAGGGCGGCGAGGTTCTCCTCCAGCGCGGTGCGGGTGGGGTTGGCGCTGCGGCTGTACTCGTAGCCGCCGCGCAGGCCCCCTACGCCGTCCTGCTTGTAGGTCGAGACCTGGTAGATCGGCGGGACGACCGCGCCGGTGAGGGGATCCGCGGTGTTGCCCGCGTGGATCGCGAGGGTCTCGAAGTGCTGGCTGGTGTGGCTGTCGCTCATGGGTACCGAGCGTAAGCGGTCGCGGGGGTTCTGGGCGCCTCGTGGGGGTGGGGGCACCTCCGCGGTCGCCGGAGTTGTCCACAGGCTCCCGACCGGGTTGGGCATTTGTCGGCGGCGTCTGGAACCCTTGTGGCATGGAGATTCTCTGGGTCCTGATGGCGATGCTCATGATCGGCTTCGTGGCATGGCCGATCCTGGCGCGCCGCAGGGCCGGCATTCAGCAGGTGGAGGCGGGGCACCCGGACGCGGCGGACCCGGCGGACTACGGGTTCGTGCGCCAGGAGCTGCTGGACGTGCGGATGCCGGGCCCCGACCAGGATCTGCTGGACGTGCTGGACGTGGTGCAGCGTTCGCAGGACTACCGGGCGGCGAAGCAGCTGCTGGCGGGTACGGAGGCGGCCGGCGAGGTCCGGTGGCAGCGGGTGCAGGCGTTCGCGGGTGCGGCGGCGCTGGAGCTGGCGCAGCGGCCCGGCGGGGTGGGCGAGACGCCGGGGGGGCAGTGGCTGCGGGTGTGGCGCGCGGAGGCGCCGAAGGACGCGGGCGGTGCGGCGGTGCACGCGGAGTTCCTGGTGCAGCAGGCGTGGCGGACGTCGACGCCCGGTACGGACGACTTCCGGATCATCATGGAGGAGGCGAGGGCGGCGTGCGGGGACGCGGCGCTGCTGGCGCCGGGCGACCCGGTCCCGTACATCATCGAGCTGTCGGTGGCGCGCGGGCTGGCGTACTCCCGGGCGGAGTTCGAGCAGCTCTGGCTGAAGATCCTGGACCGGGCCCCGGACCACATGGGCGCGCATTTCGCGGCCCTGCACTACTGGTGCGAGAAGTGGCACGGCTCGCGGGAGCTGGCGTACTCCTTCGCCGAGTCGGCGGCGGCCCGGGCCCGGCAGGGGTCGCTGCTGGCCGCCATGCCGCTCTTCGCGGTCTTCGAGCACCTGCCCGAGGTGAATCTGGTGCAGGGCTTCTACCGGAGCGAGGTCGTCACCAAGGCGGTGCACGGCGCCCTCTACGCGGTGCACGCGGCGCGGCCGGACGATCCGATGCTGGCCCACGTCCGTCATCTGCTGGTCTTCTTCCTGGTCCGCTCCGAGCGCTGGTCCGAGGCCATGGACCAGCTCGTGCACGTCGACGGTCACGTGGGCGCCCTTCCCTGGACGCTCACCTCCGACCCGGCCTCGGACTACGCGATATACCGGGCCCTGGCGGTGGCGGGCTACGAGGCCAACGGAGGCAGTCCCGCGACGCTGCCGCACTGAGGCGACGCCGGCGGGGTCGCGGCCGTCCGGTGAGCCCTTGCGACCCCGCACATCCGTGCGAAATACTCCGCCCCTCACACCTTTTGGTCATGGACACGCCCCAACTCGTCCACCTCTGGCCAGTTTCACCGCATAACCGATCGTTCGCGATCTTTCCCGTGGGGGGACCTCAGCCCAATGGGCGCGACCCTGCGCGCGCTGCGCGCTCTCGTGCTGCTCGCCGGCTTCCATCTGCTCGGCGTGCTCCTGCTGGCGGCGCTCGCCGGCGCCGACCACCTGCTGTATCTGCACGCCCCGCCCGCCGTCGCCGCCAAGCTCTACGTGGTCTCCGTACTGCTGGCGATCCCGCTCGTGCGCGGTCTGTTCATGCTGCGCACACCGAAGGGCGAGGACCCGCCGGGCCTGGCGGTGACGGAGGCCGACGAACCCGGGCTGTGGCGTGCCGTCAGGGAACTGGCCGACGCGGTCGGCACCCGGGCGCCCTCCCGGATCGTCCTGACGGCCGACGTCAACGCCGCCGTCAGCGAGGACGCCCGGCTGCTCGGCCTGCGGGCCGGTCCGCGCCACCTCTACCTCGGGATACCGCTGGCCCAGGGCCTGACCGAGGCGCAGCTGCGCGCGGTCCTCGCCCACGAGCTGGGGCACTACTCCCATGCGGACACCCGGCTCGCCGCGATCACCGCCCGCGGCCGGGCCCAGGTGCTGCGCACCATCGGGCACTTCGAGGAACGCGCCGACAGGACGGCGGGACGCGAACGGGCCCGGCTGGAGAAGAAGAACGCGAGGGCCGCGGCCAAGGGGAAGAAGACCAAGGAGATCGACACGGCGGGCGCGGGCATCACCTACCGCGCGATGGCGTGGATCTACACCTGCTACGCCAGGCTGTACATCCGCGCCACGCTCACGGACGCACGCCGCCAGGAGTACGCCGCCGACGCCGCGGCCGCCCGGATCGCCGGTCGCGACGCCACCTCGTCGGTGCTGCGCGAGATGCCCGCGCTGGACGCCGCGTTCGGCTTCTACATGAACAGCTACGCCACGCTCGGCGCCGAGGCCCGGCTGCTCCCGCCGCGCGGTGAGTTCTTCGGCGGCCACGGACGGATGCTCTCCGCCCGGCAGCTCGAACTGGCCGGCCTGCGGGCCGAGTTGCCCACCGAGCCGGCCTCGCCGTACGACTCGCACCCGCCCATCGCCGACCGCGTCGCACGGATCGAGGCGCTGCCCGCCGACGGCCGCGCGGACGAGGCCCGGGGCCCGGCGCTCGGTCTGCTCGCCGACCCCGACCGGACCCTGGCGGCGCTGGAGGACGCGGTCCTCACCGAGGACGTCCAGCGGTTCCGGCGCACCGGCGACTGGCAGGAGCTGCTCGACGGTGCGATGGCCGCGAACTTCGCCTCCCTCGACACCGCGCTGCACCGGGCTCTGGCGATGTACACCCAGGGCGCCCCGTCCCTGGCCGCACTGCTGAAGGTGATCGACGACGGTCAGCTGTGGCAGCTGGCGCGGCGGCTGCCGCTGTCGGACCAGGCGGCCGAGGCGCGGGGCCGGGCCTTCCGCGAGTTCGCGCGGCCCGCGCTGACGGACGGTCTGCAGGGCATGGTGCTGGCCGAGCTGAGCGCCCACTCCCGGCTGAGCTGGGAGTTCTCCTGGTCGGAGCCGGCCGCGGTACGGCTGTCGCCCGCGCCGGACGGTGGCGCGACCGACCTGCGCGCCGCGGTCGCCGCCGCGGTCGCCGACCACCCCGACACGGGCCCGCTGCGGGCCCTGCTGCCCACGCCCCAGGGCCCCCCGACCCGCGAAACGGACGCCCCGCGATGACCGTACTGCTGTGGGTACTGGCCGTCCTGGCGGTACCGACCGTGCTCTTCGGACTCTGGCTGGCCGGGGTCTTCCTGAAGGAGTTCTTCTCCCCCGGCGCGGACACCGACACCGGCCGGGAGACCGCCGAGGCGCTGGGACTGCTGCCGGCCGAGCGTCAGAACGTCACACTCGCCGGTCCCCTCCCGCCCGGCCAGGAGCCGGCGCTGGCCGCCGTGCGCGGCGGCGACTGGAAGGCGGCCGCCAAGCTGATGCACGACGCCGGCCGGGACTGGGAACGCCGGTCGTTCACCGCGTACCTGCTGGGCGAGATCGCGGCGAAGGAGGACGACTGGCTGCTCGCCTGGGAGGCGGACCGACCCGACGACCCGGACGCCGCCGTCGTGCGGGCCCGCAGCACCGTGGTGCTGGCCTGGGACCTGCGGGGCGGGAAGAAGGCCGAGTACACGACCGGTGAGCAGTTCGGCGGCTTCCACCGGATGCTGGAACGTTCCCGCGAGGAGATCGGCCGGGCAGCGGCGCTCGCCCCCGACGACCCGACGCCGTACGTCACCGAGATCTGGGTGGCGCTCGGGCTCGGCTACCCGCACTCCGAGATGGACCGGCTGTGGGCGGAGATCACCGCCCGGGCCCCGCACCACTACGAGGCCCACTTCTCGGCACTGCAGTACTGGTGTGCGAAGTGGCGGGGCTCGGAGAGGCTGGCGGCGGAGTTCGCCGAGCGGGCGGCGGCCCGGGCACCGCTGGGCAGCCTGCTCACCGCGTTCCCGCTGATCGCGCACTTCGAGCACGACACGTCCGACGACAACGACGTCGACCGCACGCCGAGGATGATCGGCCGGGTGGACGCCGGCCTCGCGGACGCCGCCGCGGCCGACCCCGCCCACCCGCGCCTGCCCGAGCTGCGGCACCTGCTCGCGTACTACCTCGCGCTGCAGGACCGCGACGACGCCGCGCTCGAACAGTTCAGGCTGGTCGACGGGTACGTCAACGCCCTGCCGTGGCGCTACCGGGGCGGCGGCGAGGCGATGGCCGCGTTCTACTGCCGCATCCGGAACGCGTCGGCCGAGGCGGCAGCGGCGACGGCGACGGCGACCGACTGAACCGACGGGCGGCGACCGGGTCGCCGCCCGTCGCCGGGACCGCCGGCGCCGTCGGAGGTCAGTCCTGCGCGCGGGCGGGCAGTCGCCATCCCGGGCGCGGGAAGTGGCAGGTGTAGCCGTTCGGGTACCGCTCCAGGTAGTCCTGGTGCTCGGGCTCGGCCTCCCAGAAGGGGCCGACGGGCTCCACCTCGGTGACGACCTTGCCCGGCCACAGTCCGGAGGCGTCCACGTCCGCGATGGTGTCCTCGGCGATCCGCTTCTGCTCGTCGTCCACGTAGTAGATCGCCGAGCGGTAGCTGAGGCCGATGTCGTTGCCCTGGCGGTTCCTGGTGCTCGGGTCGTGGATCTGGAAGAAGAACTCCAGCAGCGCGCGGAAATCGGTCTGCGCCGGGTCGAAGAGGATCTCGATACCCTCCGCGTGCGTGCCGTGGTTGCGGTACGTCGCGTTCGGTACGTCCCCGCCGGTGTATCCGACCCGGGTCGCCGTGACGCCCGGGAGCTTGCGGATCAGGTCCTGCATCCCCCAGAAGCATCCACCCGCCAGCACCGCCCTCTGCGTCTGCGCAGTCATCGGAGCCCCTCCACTCATCGTCGGTTCGGTCCCTCGGGCCGGCCGGTCCGCGAACCGCCGGCCCCTGCCCACCTCCTCAACGCGCGGGGGGTCCGTGCGATTCCGCGCCCGCCCGGGGGCCGGCCCCGGGCGGCGGGTGCGCCCGGGGCGGTGTGCTCAGATCGTCGAGGTGTCGATCACGAACCGGTAGCGGACGTCGCTCGCCAGCACCCGCTCGTACGCCTCGTTGATCTGGTCGGCGCGGATCAGCTCGATCTCGGCGCCGAGGCCGTGCGCGGCGCAGAAGTCGAGCATCTCCTGGGTCTCCTGGATGCCGCCGATGCCGGAGCCCGCGAGGGTCTTGCGGCCGGCGATGACCGAGAAGAGGTTGAGGGCGACGGGCTCCTCCGGGGCACCGACGTTCACGAACGCACCGTCGGTCTTCAGCAGGGAGAGGTAGGCGTCCAGGTTCAGCGGGGCCGAGACCGTCGACAGGATCAGGTCGAAGGTGCCCGCCAGCTCCTTGAACGTCGCCTCGTCGCTGGTCGCGTAGTAGTGGTCGGCGCCCAGCTTCAGGCCGTCGTCCCTCTTGCGCAGGGACTGCGACAGGACGGTCACCTCGGCGCCGAGCGCGTGCGCGAGCTTGACGCCCATGTGGCCGAGGCCGCCGAGACCGACGACGGCGACCTTCTTGCCGGGGCCGGCGTTCCAGTGCCTGAGCGGGGAGTACGTGGTGATGCCGGCGCACAGCAGGGGCGCGGCCTCGTCGAGGGCGATGCCGTCGGGGATGCGTACGGTGAAGGCCTCGTCGACGACGATCTTCTCCGCGTAGCCGCCGTAGGTGGGCTCGCCGTCCTTGCCGATGGCGTTGTACGTGCCGACGTTGCCCTGGAGGCAGTACTGCTCCAGGCCCGCCCGGCAGTTCTCGCACTCGCGGCAGGAGTCGACCATGCAGCCGACGCCGACCTTGTCGCCGACGGCGAACTTGGTGACGCCGGAGCCGACGGCCTCGACGACACCGGCGATCTCGTGGCCGGGGACCATCGGGAAGATCGCCTCGCCCCAGCCCTCGCGGGCCTGGTGGATGTCCGAGTGGCAGATACCGGCGTACTTGATGTCGATCAGCACGTCGTGCTCGCCGACCTCGCGGCGCTCGATCGTGGTGCGCTCCAGCGGAGCCTTGGCGGCGGGCGCCGCATAGGCGGCGACAGTGGTGGTCATGCCGGGATTCTCCTGATCGTCGTCCGCATCCGGCCTGCCTTCCGGCCGGGTACGACTGTCAGCCTGCCCGACATCGCGAGGCTCACCCAGGTCACGGCTTTGCGTACGTCCGCCGGTCCTACCACTGGCGGGGTCAGGCTGCCAGGCGTACGACCGTGAATACTGGCCGTATGGACGAACAGCCCGAGACCCCGCAGGAGCCGCTTCCCGGCGAGGCCGGGACCGCCGGTGCGCTGGACCGGCGCGCCGAGCTGAGCGAGTTCCTGCGCACCCGGCGGGCCCGGCTGAAGCCGGAGGACGTGGGGCTGCCGGAGTTCGGACGGCACCGGCGGGTCCCCGGACTGCGCCGGGAGGAGCTGGCGCAGCTCGCGGGAGTGTCCGTGGCGTACTACACGCGGCTGGAGCAGGGCAACGGGCGCAACGTGTCGGCGGAGGTGCTGGACGCCATCGCGCGCGCCCTGCGGCTGACCGACGCCGAGCACGCGCACCTCACCCATCTCGCGAAGCCGAAGGCGCACAAGAAGAAGCGGTCGGCCCGGCCCCAGCAGGTGCGCAGCGCCCTGCGGCAGCTGATCGACACCCTGGACACGGTCCCCGCGTACATCACCGGCCGGCGCGCGGACATCCTCGTCTGGAACCGGATGGCGGCGGCGGTGTTCGGCGACTGGTCGGAGCTGCCCGCGCAGGAGCGGAACTGGGCGCGGATGGTGTTCCTGCGGCCCGACTACCGGGACCTGTACGTCGACTGGGAGCAGAAGGCGGCCGACATCGTCAGCTATCTGCGGATGGACGCGGGCTGTCATCCGGACGATCCGCTGCTGTCGGCGCTGGTGGGCGAGCTGTCGGTGAAGAGCGAGGAGTTCCGGCGGCTGTGGGCGACGCACGACGTGAAGGAGAAGAGCCACGGCGTGAAGCGCATGCACCACCCCCTGGTCGGTGACCTGACCCTCTCCTTCGAGACCCTGCAGCTGCCCGACGATCACGAGCAGAGCCTGATCACCTATCACGCCGAACCGGGCTCCCCCTCCGCCGAGGCCCTGCGTCTGCTGGCCAGCTGGGGCACGGACGCGACCCGGACGCCGAAGATGACACCGTAGGAGACGCCGGAGGAGACGCCGGAGGAGACGCCGGACGACGCCGTGGCCGGAGCCACGGCGTCCTCGCGCGTTCCCCCTGTGGCGGCGCCGTCACCTGCCGGCGTACGCGTCGTGGATCGTCACCTTCGACGTGTTGCCCTTCTTGTCGGTCACCTCGGCGCGCAGCGACACGCTCTTCCCCGCCGCCGGGGTCCGGTGGGTGAACACGCCCTTGCGGAGCGCGACCTCGGTCCATGTCCCGCCGTCGTCCGACACGTACACGGTCAGCGACCCGAGGTTCCCGTCGGCGGCGGCGCCCTGCACGGTGACGCGGACGGTGGCCCTGCGGCCCGCCGGAGCCGTGCTGTCGAGGTCCAGGAACGGGGCTGCGAAGCGGACCGTGGAGACCGGCAGCTTCGTGTCGCGCGCGGTCTTCTCCGAGGCGAACGTCCAGCTCGCGTCGATCCGTGACGAGGCCCTGGCCAGGTCGGCGGACCGGGTGAGGGAGGTCGTCAGCCGGTAGGCGGCGCGGCCCGCGGGCACCTTGAACTGGCCCGCCCCGTCCAGCGCGTCCTCGCCCGAGGCGAACCTCTCGCCGTCGCGGTACAGCGTCGTCGTCACCTTCTCGTAGAAGGACGCCCCCGCGTGCCCGAGGCCGTCGGCGAACATCGGCAGCATGCCGTACAGGTACGCGCCGTCCCGCCGGATGCCGTGGGTACCGGCGATCCGCGGGCCGAAGATCCCGACGTTGAAGGTCTGTGCGTACGTCCGGCCCGCCCGGTAGGCGCGGCCGCCGCCGGTCGTGTAGTACGCGTCGAGGAGGGGGAAGCCCTGTTCGTCCTCCGCGCCGTACTGCTCGAAGTCGAGGGTCCACTTCACCCCGTCCGCGGCCGACAGACGCAGCGTGTGCCGCCCCGGCAGCGGCCGCGGAACGCCCGCGGCGGGCGCGCCGGAGCCGCCGGGAAGCGCCGCCCAGGCGAAGACCGCGCCCTTCTTGCCGGGGCTGGACGCGCCGAGGCCGGTGCGCACGGTGGCCAGCTCGCCCTTCCGCCAGTGCTTGGTGTAGCCGGTGGCGAGCTTCCCGGTCCTGCCTCCGGCGACGGTGGCGTACTGCGCGGTGCCGCCCGTCCACTGGCCGGCCCAGGTCTGGGTGAGCCTGCCGCCGCCGGTCCCGGGGCCGAGGTGCGCGGTGCCGAGCCCCGTGTACGAGTCGAGCAGCCAGCCGAAGGAGTAGTCGTTCCCGCCCACCTTCAGGGCGAACTCCGCTGCCGCGAGGAGCGGTTCGGCGGCGGTGTCGGGCACCGTGACGTCCACGGGCCTCGTCGTGCGGGCGTCCAGCGTGAGGGAGATCCTCCGGTCGACGGTGAGCCTCGGCCGGGACAGCCAGTCCACGCCCTTGGTGGCGTCCTCCGGGTCCACGACGATCCCGGCGTCGAGGATGTAGTCGCCCGCGGGCACCCGGAGATCGACCGTGCCGTCCGGGTCGTACGGCGTGAACCACCGGTCCCGGGCGAGCCCGGAGACACCGGTCAGGTCGAGCACGTGGTGCACGGCGGGCGCACCGTCCCGGCCGACCGTCCTCAGCGTGACGTCGTACGCCTCCGCCTCGCGCTCCACGGCCGCCGCCGTGCGGACGCTCTGGCCGCCGCCCTCGGCGGTGACGTACGCGGTGTAGGCGCCGTCGAGCTTCCCGCCCGGTCCGGTGTCGACGATCAGGCCGACGGTCGCCCGGCCGCGGGCCGGGACGGTGACCTTCCTGGCTCCGAGCCTGAAGAATCCGGCCGGGGCGGGCCTTCCCCGGGGGTCCGTGCCGGTCACCGTGAGGCCGAGGGTGACGGGTGTGGTGCCGAGGTTGCGGTAGGTGAGCTTCCTGACGACCGGCTTGTCGTCGGTGTGCGGCCACTGCTGGACGCCGAAGTCGACCGAGGCGGGCTTGGCGACGATCTTCTGTGTGACCGCTCTGTCGACGCGGATGCGGCCCGAGCCCTGCTCGAAGGGTGTGTACGGGCCCCCCTTGGCGGACGCGACCAGGGCGGCCTTCAGTTCGGCGTACGTCCATGCCGGGTGCCGCTGCTTGAGGAGAGCTGCGGCGCCGGCGACGTGCGGGGTCGCCATCGACGTACCCGAGATCGTCAGATGGCCCGGGGGCTTCTGGCCGACCTCCCGCTCGATGACGCTGCCCGGGGCCGCGGCGGCGGTGATGGCCACTCCGGGCGCGGTCACGTCGGGTTTGATCCGGCCGTCCTCGGCGGGGCCCCGGCCGGAGAACGGGGCGAGCCGGTCCTCGTCGTCGACCGCGCCGACCGTGAGCGCGGCAGCCGCGCTGCCCGGCGAGGCGACCGTCCCCGCGCCCCGGTCGCCCTCGTTGCCGGCGGCGACCACGAAGAGGATGCCCTTCTCCGCGGAGAGTCTGCCGATCGCCGCCTCCATCGGGTCGATCTCGGGGGTGTCGGCGCCGCCCAGGCTGAGGTTGACGATGTCGGCGCCCTGCGCGGCGGCCCAGTCCATGCCGGCGACGATGCCGGAGTCGTCGCCGTAGCCCTCGTCGCTCAGCACCTTGCCGTTGAGCAGCCCGGCGCGGGGCGCGACCCCCTTGTACTTTCCCTTGGAGCGGGCGCCGGTGCCCGCCGCGATGGAGGCCACATGGGTGCCGTGGCCGTACTTGTCCGTGGTGTCGGGTGAGGTGGAGAAGTTCTTGGCGGCCTTCACCCGGCCCTTGAGGTCGGGATGGGTCGTGTCGATGCCCGTGTCGAGCACGGCGATGGTGACGCCCTTGCCGTCGTAGCCGGCCTTCCACACCTTCGGGGCGCCGATCTGCGCGACCGACCTGTCGAGGCTGACCTTGCGGACGCCGTCCAGCCAGATGTGGGCGACCCCGGTGGCGGTGGTGCCGTCGGCGTCGGTGACCGCCTTCCACAGCGCGGCCGCGTCGTCCCCGGGGGTGAGCAGCGCCTCGGCGTTCAGCGTCCGCAGGGTGCGGCGGACCTTGGTGCCGCCCGCGTCCCGGACGTCGGCCCGGGCGTCGGCGGCCCTGCCCGTGTAGCCGACGATCACTTTCAGGCCCTGCTTCCGGGAGGCGCGGGTCGCCGCCCTGTCGAGCAGGGTCACGTCGAACAGCCGCCGGTCGACCCGGCCGTCGGAGACGAGCCGGGCCGCGTCGGCCGGCAGCACATAGGTGTGGCCGTCGACCTCGCGCAGCCGCACCGGGACGCCCGAGCGGCCCTCGGCCCGCTCCAGGCCGAGCACCCGGCCCGCGTGGTCGACGAGGACACGGTCACCGGTGACGAGAGTGATACGCCGGCTCACCGCCCTGTCGGCGCCGGTCACGTGGGCCGTACCCATCACTCCGGGCACGCCGGTCGTGCCCGTCATGCCCGCCGCGCCGGTCGCGCGCTCGGATATCGCGGACGCCGGGCTGGTCGGGCCCATCGTCAGCGCCACGGCCGACACCGTGGCGATCGTGGCCGAGCACGCGCTCCTGCTGTGTCTGCGCACGTCTCCCCCTCGTTCCGGTTCATCCGGCCAGGGGACCTTCCGCACACATACGCGTCAATTCCCCCCGGTCTACGCAGTATGACCGGGGGTCAACTCGTGTCACATACCTCGCGACTGGGCGTAAAGCGGCGAAGACGGGCCACGCGCGGCTCGCGCGCGCCCGCCCTCAGCTCCCACGCGCCCCACCGCCCCGGGAACGCACCGGACACTCACCAGGTACGCCCCGGGTAACCCCCGCAGTCGCTCGTGTGCCGGCGCTCAGGCCCCGGCGTTCTCCTTGACCGTGATCCGCCCCTTGCGGATGGTCGCGACCCGAGGGGCCTTGCGCGCCAGCGCCGAATCGTGGGTGACCATGATGAACGTGAGGCCGTGTTCCTTCCACAGCGTCTCCAGCACCTCCATGATCTCGTCGCGCGTGGACTCGTCGAGGTTGCCGGTGGGCTCGTCCGCGAGCAGCACCTTGGGCCGCTTCACCAACGCGCGGGCGATCGCCACGCGTTGCTGCTGCCCGCCCGACAACTCGGCCGGCAGGTGCCCCAGCCGCTCCCCGAGGCCCACCGACTCCAGCGCCTCCGCGGCCCGCCGGCGCCGCTCCTTCGCCCCGGCCCCGAGCGGTACGAGGGCCGTCTCCACGTTCTCCTGCGCGGTCAGCGTCGGGATCAGGTTGAAGCTCTGGAAGACGAACCCGATGTTCTCGCCGCGCACCCGGGTGAGCTTCGCCTCCGACAGCCTCGCCATGTCGGTCCCGTCGAGTTCGACGCTCCCCTCGGAGGGCCTGTCCAGCCCGCCGAGCATCTGCAGCAACGTGGACTTCCCGCCTCCGGTGGGACCCTGGATGACCAGCCGGTCCCCGTCGGGGACGGTGAGATCCACCCCGTCGAGCGCGGTGACGGTGTCCTTGCCGCGCGCGTAGCGCTTGGTGACGCCGGTCAGTACGTACATGTGCGACTCCCTGAAGTTCGGACGGTCCTGGCTGCGGGCGGCGGTCTGTGCGGCCGCGCCGCTGAACTACTCCACGCGGCGCAGCGCGTCCGCCGGCCGCAGCCGGGAGGCCCGCCATCCGCCGAACGCCCCCGCGATCAGCCCGCCGGCGACGGCGAGCCCCACCGCGACGCCGATGGTCGTGACGCTGACGGGCGCCGTGAGCGCCACGTCCAGCGCGTTGGAAGCCGCCTGGCGGCCTCCGCCGGGGAAGCCACCGCCACCGGGACCGTCGGCGCCCGGTCCGCCGAACCCGCCGCCCGTCGCCCCGACCTCGGCCTGCAGCGTCGGACTGATCGCCGTGATGACGTACGCGCCGCCGAGGCCCAGCGCGATGCCGAGCGCGCCGCCCACCAGTCCGTTGACGACGGCCTCACCGACGACCTGCCGGGTGACCTGCCCCGACTTCCACCCCAGCGCCTTGAGCGTGCCGAACTCCCGCACCCGGCGCGACACGGCCGAGGAGGTGAGCAGGCCCGCGACCAGGAACGCGGCCACCAGCACCGCGATGGAGAGCCACTTGCCGACGTTGGCGGCGAGGTCCGAGGCCGTCGACAGCGATCCGGAGACCGTGTCGGCGAGGTCGGCGGAGGTGGTGACGGTGGTACCGGCGATGTTCTTCTGGATGGTGGTCTTGACGCTGTCGATGCGCTGCGAGTCGCTCGCCTTCACATAGATCGTGGTGATCTTGCCCTTGGAGTCGCTGAGCGTCTGCGCCTGCTTCAGCGGCATGTAGAGGTCGGCCGCCGCGTCCCCGGTGTCGGGCGTGGCGATCCCGATGACCCGGTACTTGACGCTGTTGACGGTGACGCTGTCACCGACCTTCAGCTCCTTCTCCTTGGCGTACGACCTGTCGGCGACGACCACCTCGGCGTTCGTCTCGGACGTCTTGAACGTACGGCCGCTGGTGATCTTGGAGGAGGTCAGCGGGCCCAGCGCGGGCTCGGTGACGTCCGTGCCGTACACGGAGTAGTTGTCGACGTCGAACTGGGCGCCGCCGCCCTCGACCCGGCCCTCCGGCTGCCCGGTGCCGCCGGCGCCCGGACCGCCCCGCTGCTGTCCCTGGGCGCCCTCGTCCTGCTGGAACTGCCCGCGCCGGAACTGCCCGTCGACCTTGATGACCTGGAGGCTGAGACCGCCGACGGCCCGCGCGACGCCCGCCTGCTCGCCGACCTCGGCGACGGTCGAACTCGCCAGCGTCTGGAAGCCCTGGACCCGGACGAGGTCGCTGCTCTGGTTCTCGTCGGAGTCCTCGTCCTGGGCGTCGAACTCGAACCGCGGGCGCTCGCCGCCGTCCTCGCCGGCCGCGGCGGCGGCCTTGGTGACGGTCATGTCCGTGCCCAGGCCGTACAGGGATTCGAGGACCTTGCCCTGCGCCTTCTCCATGCCCGAGGAGACGGAACTGACCACGATGACCAGGGCGATGCCCAGGGCGAGCCCGGAGGCGACGACGAGCGCCGCCTTTCTGCGGCGGCGCAGTTCGCGCCTCAGGTAGGTGAAGAACATGGCGGCAAGCTAGGGACGCCGCGTGATGAAGGGATAAGTCCTCGATAAGAGCCCGATGAGAACCCGGCGCGGCGGCCCCGGAAACACCGATGCCGCCCCTGGTGTCACAGGGGCGGCATCGGTCTTTCACAGCTCCGGGCGGCTCACCGTGGGCCGCCGCGGTGCGGATGACGGTGGATCAGGCCGCCGAACCGGCCTTCCAGTCGGCCCAGCTCAGGTTCCAGCCGTTGAGGCCGTTGTCCGGAGCGACCGTCTTGTCACCGGTGTTCCGGATGTCCACGACGTCACCGACGATCGAGTGGTCGTAGAACCAGGCGGCTTCGGTGTTGGGGTCGTTGGCACCCTTGGTGTCGTTCAGACCGACACAGCCGTGGCTGGTGTTGACGTTGCCGAAGATCGAGTCGGCGCCCCAGTAGTTGCCGTGGAGGAAGGTGCCGGAGGTCGTCAGACGCATGGCGTGGGGGACGTCCTTGATGTCGTACTCGCCCTTGCCGTCGTCGTCGGTGAAGCCGACCGTCGCGCCGTTCATCCGGGTCTCCTTGAACTTCTCGGAGATCACCATCTGGCCCTGGTACGTCTTGTTCTCCGGCGAACCGGCGGAGATCGGGATGGTCTTGACGACCTTGCCGTCCTGCATGACCTTCATCGTCTTGGTCTTGGCGTCGACGATGGAGACCTGGTTGCGGCCGATCTTGAAGGTCACGGTCTTCTGCTGCACACCGAAGACGCCCTCGGCTCCCTCGACCCCGTCGAGCGCGAGCTTGAGGGTGACGGTGGAGCCGCCCTTCCAGTACTCCTCGGGGCGGAAGTCGAGGCGGTTGGCGTTGAACCAGTGCCCGACGACCTCCTGGCCGGAGCTGCTGGAGACGGTGATCCCCTTCTGCACGACGGCCTTGTCGGTGATCGCCTTGTCGAAGTTGATCGAGACAGGCATACCGACGCCGACGGTCGAGCCGTCCTCGGGCGTGAAGTTGCCGATGAAGCTGTTGGCGGGCGAGACCGTGGTGAACGCCGCGTTCTCGTGGGCCTCGCGCCCGTCGGAGTCCTCGGCGGCGGCGGTGATCTTGTAACCCGTGGACCGCTCCAACTGGGTGCTCGGCGCCCAGCTCTTCTTGTCCGCGGATATCTCGCCGTCGATGGCGGTGCCGTCGGAGGTGGTCATCTTCACCTCGGTGAGCGTGCCCTTGCTCACGGTGACCTTGGCCGAGTTGTTGATGGAGGCGTTGTCCGAGCCGTCCTTCGGCGTGATCTTGATGTCGGCCTCGGAGGTCTTCTCGGCCGCCGCCTTGTCGGCCTGGGCCTGGGAGGAGTCACCGCCGTCGCCCCCCGACCCCTTGTCGCCGTCGCCTCCGCTGCACGCAGAGAGCACCAGCACCCCGCCGAGCAGTGCGGACGCGACCGTCAGGCCCCTGCGCCGCTTACTGTTCGTCATCACACGCTTCTCCATCGTTGCCGAATCCCCAAAACCCCGAAGATCCCCGTTAGCACTTAAACACCACGACGGCGTCGAGCCGTTCCGCTGCTGCGGATATGTGGGATACGCCACTCCACTCGCATCGGGTCGTCGGCGACCCGGCGGTGCGCAAGTGACTGGTGCGTTCCGTGAGACGAAAGAACCCCGGGCGGCGGTTGCCGCCCGGGACCATCGATTTCCCCGACCGCTCAGCCGCGCGCGTCTTCCTCTTCGTCCTCTCCGCCATCATCCTCGTCGAGACCCCATTCCGGCGAATCGGGGTCGTAGTCGATCGCCTCGCTGCTCCAGGAGGCCTGGGCCAGTTCGACCCCGGGGACCTCTCCGACCAGGTCGAACGGGTCGACCAGATAGGCGAGGGCCTCCGCGGTGTCCTCGGTCACCGCGCTCTCGGCGTGTACCCGTTCATCGGCAGGCATATCGGGATCGTCCGCGATCCGCCGCAGAGCGGCCCCGGTGACGGCCTCCACGTCCTCGACCTCCACCACCAATTCGACGCGTAGCCGGACAAACTGCGATGTCTCCGTTGTGCTCATGCTCCGGAGCGTACGGCTCACCGGGCACGCGACTTTCCCACGACCCGCGCCTTTCATTAGCATCGTCGTCCACGGCCAATTCGCCAGCGTCACAAGGGGATCGATATTCCGTGTCCGTCGCACGTCGCGCGTCGTCCACCGCCCGCCGGTCGTTGGTGACCGCCACCGCCGCGGGCACCCTGCTGTGCGCCCTCTGGTTCGTGCCGTCCGCCAACGCGACCCAGGAGACGGCCGTACGCGAGCAGGCGACCACGACCTCCGACACGGCGGCCGCCACCGGTGACGCCCGCGAACTCGCCGACACCGGCAGCCCGAACACCACGCCCTACGTCATCGGCGGCACCGCGATGCTCGGCCTGGGCGCTGCCTTCGTCGCCTACTCGATCCGCCGCGAACGCGACTACCCCGAGCACTCCGAGGGCCCCGAGGCCCCCGGCGTCCTGTGAGCGGCAGGAAGCCCGGGCGCGGCCCCGCGTCTTGAAGGGCGCGGGACACCACGCCCCTCCCGCGCCCACCCACCCGTCGGTCAGGCGAGCGCCCCGGTCACCGACTCCGCGGCCGCGACCAGCCGCCCGTCCCGGACGAACGCGTCGGCCAACTCCAGGTCGGGCGCGAGGAAACGATCCGGCCCCGGCCCCTCGACCCCGGCCGCCCGCACGGCTTCCACCACGGCCCGCGTGGCGGGCGCGGCCACCAGCCCCTCACGCAGCTCGACGCCCCGCGTCCCGGCGTACAGCTCCACGGCCAGCACCCGCGTCAGGTTGTCCACGGCGGTCCGCAGCTTGCGCGCCGCCGACCAGCCCATCGACACATGGTCCTCCTGCATCGCGGAGGACGGGATCGAGTCCGCCGACGCCGGTACGGCGAGCCGCTTCAGCTCACTCACCAGCGCCGCCTGCGTGTACTGCGCGATCATCAGCCCGGAGTCCACCCCGGCGTCGTCCGCGAGGAACGGCGGCAGCCCGTGCGAGCGGTTCTTGTCGAGCAGCCGGTCCGTCCGCCGCTCCGCGATCGAGGCGAGGTCCGCCACGGCGATGGCGAGGAAGTCGAGGACGTAGGCGACCGGCGCCCCGTGGAAGTTGCCGTTGGACTCCACCCGCCCGTCGGGCAGGACGACGGGGTTGTCGACCGCCGCCGCCAGCTCCCGCTCGGCGACGAGCCGCGCGTACGCGACGGTGTCCCGCCCGGCCCCGGCCACCTGGGGGGCGCACCGCACCGAGTACGCGTCCTGCACGCGGGGCGCGTCGTCCTGGTGGTGTCCGGTGAGCCCCGACCCCTTCAGTACGGCGACCATGTTGGCCGCCGAGGCCGCCTGCCCGGGATGCGGGCGGATGGCGTGCAGTTCGGGGGCGAGGACCCGGTCCGTGCCGAGCAGGGCCTCCAGGGAGATCGCGGCGGTGATGTCCGCCGAGGTGTACAGCCGCTCCAGGTCGGCCAGGGCCATGACCAGCATGCCGAGCATGCCGTCGGTGCCGTTGAGGAGGGCCAGCCCCTCCTTCTCGCGCAGCTCGACGGGGGCGATGCCGTGCTCGGCCAGCAGCTCGCCGGCCGGCCGTACGACCCCGTCCGGACCTTCGGCGTCGCCTTCGCCCATCAGGGTGAGCGCGCAGTGCGAGAGCGGGGCCAGGTCCCCGGAGCAGCCGAGGGAGCCGTACTCGTGGACGACGGGGGTGATGCCGGCGTTGAGCACGTCGGCCATGGTCTGCGCGACCTCGGGCCGGACACCGGTACGGCCCGAGCAGACGGTCTTCAGCCGCAGGAACATCAGCGCGCGGACGACCTCGCGCTCCACCCTCGGGCCCATGCCGGCGGCGTGCGAGCGGACGATGTTGCGCTGCAGCCGGGCCCGCAGCTCGGGGCTGATGTGCCGGGTCGCGAGGGCGCCGAAGCCGGTGGAGACGCCGTAGACGGGCTCCGGCTTGGCCGCCAGCGCGTCCACGATCCCGCGGGCCGCCGCGAGCGCGGCCACCGCCTCGCCGGAGAGCTCGATCCGGGCGCCGGCGCGCGCCACGGCGAGGACGTCGGCCGCGGTGACCCCGGACGTCCCGAGGACCACCGTGTCCACAGAGTGCATATCCATATTCAGGATCGTAGGGACTGAATCGCCGAATGTCACGACCGCGGAACGGAAGGGATCCTTACCTCCCGTCACACGATCTCGCCGAAATCCGGCATCCACCTATCCGCGTAGATCAGAATCCGCTCAGAAAACGATCAGAGAACGTTCCGAGATTGATCAGAATCGCCAGGTCAGAGCATGGAAGGCGGGCACACGCGCGTAGGGTCGAAATACCGGACGACGGCGGGGCCGCGCTCCAGCAGGAGCCGTCCCCCTGCCACGCCCCTGTCCTTGCCACGTCCCTTCCGGGCCACCGACCGGCCCACGGCTCACTCCCCCCTGGCCGTGGGCAGCCCAGGGCCGCGCGTCGACTCGACCCCGCGCGCGCTGCCCGCCCTAGGTGGACCGGCGCCCTCGAATGCGGCGCCGGTCCCCCGGGTGCGCGGGATCGGCCGGCGCGGGCGGCCGGTCCGCGAGGCTGACGACCGGGTCGTCGGCCCCCTCCCCCTCACGCCCCGCGACGACCGGCTCCACGGACCCGGCCGCCTTGGCCCGGTACTGCGCCGCGTCGGCCAGCCGGAACAGCCGCCGGGCCGAGAGCAACGGCCCGATGGGATCCCCGGTGGACGCGACACCACAGGCGACCCCGTCGCCCGGCTCCAGTTCCCTCGCCCGTACGCAGAGATCACCGGCGACCCGTACCACCTCGTCCGCCGACGGCCCCACCGCCAGCAGGCAGAACTCGTCCCCGCCGAGCCGGGCGGCCAGCACCCGGGGCAGCTCGGCCGCACAGCGCGACAGCACGGACCCGAAGCGCTCCAGCACCTGGTCCCCCATCGCGTGCCCGTGGGAGTCGTTGACCTTCTTCAGGCCGTTGAGGTCGCAGACGACGAGGCTGATCACCGTGCCGTCGCGCCGGTGCGCCTCCATCGCCTCGTCGAGGCGGAGATCGACCGCGCGCCGGTTGCCGAGCCCGGTGAGGGGGTCGGTGAAGGCCAGCCGCCGGGCCTCCTCCAGCCGCTCGGACTGCGCGAGTCCGGCGGCCACGACCGAGGCCAGCACGGTCGCGAAGGCGGCGTCGCCGCCGTGGAACACGGGTTCCCCGGCGGGCCGGGCCACATACAGCTCGCCCCACGCCCGGCCGTTGAGCACGACGGGGGCCACCACGCAGCAGCCGCGGCCGCGCCGGCGCAGGGCGGCGACCCGCTGGTGGCAGTAGCCGCCGGGGCGCCGCCCGCCGACCGGTCCGGCGGCGGTCTCCACCCAGGCGTTGGGCTCACCGCCCTCCAGCCACCGCTCGTGCAGGAACTCCGCGATCTCCGGGAACTCGTGCACCGGGTATGTCTCCTCCTCGGGGAACTCCTCCTCGTCCGCGGCCCGGTTCCCCACATTCACGAGCACCCGCAGCAGCCCGCGGTCCCGCTCCCACACGGACAGCGCGGCGAAGCTGCCCGACAGGGCCCGGCACGAGCCGTCCGCGGCCGCCCACCACGTCTCCGGCGACGTACGCGCCCCCGCCATCCCACGGGCCAGCGCCACCACGGCCCTCAGCCGCCTGTCCTCTCCCATCTCCCCAGGCTAGGGAGGTTCGAGATGATTTGGGACGTTGGTGAAGCGAACAGGGGTACGGCCCGCCGTGCGACCGCCGGTCCCGCGGCCACCGCCGGGCCGTGCCACCGCCGGGCCGTGCGACCGCCGGCCCCGGGGCCACCGCCGCCGGTGACCCCGGGACCCCACCGGTCACTCCCCCGGCCAGTCCGGCTTCCGCTTCTCGTTGAAGGCGGCCACACCCTCCGCCCGGTCCCCCGAGAACGCCACCGAGCGCCAGGCCGCGTCCTCGACCTCCAGCCCGGCCCGCAGATCCAGTCCCTGCCCGAGCCGCAGCGCGCGCTTGGCCGCGCGCAGTCCGACCGGCGAGTTCGCGGCGATCCGCGCGGCCAGCGCCAGGGCCTCCGTCCGGTCCCGCCCCTCCTCCACCACCTGGTCGACGAGCCCCAGCTCCCGTGCCTCCCCGGCCTCCAGCCGCCGTGCCGTGAAGATCAGCTCGGCCGCCCGCGCGGCGCCCACCCGGCGCGGCAGCAGCTGCGTGCCCCCGCCTCCCGGGATCACCCCCACCGACACCTCGGGCAGCCCCACGACCGCCGTGGAGTCGGCCACGATCAGGTCGCAGGACAGGGCGAGTTCGAAGCCGCCGCCCAGCGCGAAGCCGTGCACGGCGGCGATCGTGGGCATCGGCAGCTCCAGGACGCCGGTGTACGCCGCCCGCGCGACGGGCCGCTGCCGGAGCAGGTCGGCGTCGCTGAAGGAGTTCCGCTCCTTCAGATCCGCCCCCACGCAGAACGCTCGCTCGTGCGTGGACGTCACCACGACGACGCGGGCGTCGCGGTCGGCGGCGAGCGCCGCGCACGCCGCCGTGACGGAACGGGCCATGTCGGTCGACACGGCGTTCATGGCCTTGGGCCGGTCGAGCGCGAGCTCGGCGACGAACCCGTGCCGCCGCACCACGACGAACTCCCCGAACCGCCGCTCCCCCTCCGCCCCTGCCGCCCGCTCCACTGCCGCACCGTCACCCATAGAACCCTCCGGTTAACGTGGGTTAACTCTCCTGTGGCCCCGATCATCGCAGCCACCCCCGCCCGGCGGAAACCCCGGACGAAGCAGGCCCCGGACGCGACCGCACCGAGGATCCGGAACGGCAGGACGGCGGCGTCATCCGCGTGCCGGGCGCGCACCCCAACGAGAGCCCCCGCGGGGTGCCCCCTTGACGTACCCCGACGATCTTCTCCACGGACGAGTGACATCCCGGCCTTCTCCGGCCACACCGTCCGTCCCGGCACATAGCCTGCGCTCCGCCACAGGCGCACCGGCGGACACGGGCGCGTAGGGGAGGGACGAACCATGACGACGGACACGGCCACCCGGCCGGCATCGACCGCACCACGAGCGCCCCGGGAGGCTCCGGCGCCGACCGCGGCGCCCCGGACCCCCGAGCCCGAGCCGTCGGCGCCCTGGAGGCCGTCGTCGGCGCCGCTCCCGCCCCCCGCCTCCGGCGCCCCGGACGAGTCGGCACCCCGGCCGCGCGGCCGGCACCGGCGGCCCCGGCCCCGCAAGCTGCTGTTCGCGGTGGGCGGGATGGCGCTGGCGGCGGGGGCGCTGAGTCTGCTGCGGGTGGCGTCGGACCCCGTCGGCGGCGGCGCAAGCGCGTCGGGCCCGGCGCCGAGCGCGGCGGACGGCTTCACGGACGAGGCCACGACCGAGGCCGGTACGACGGTGACCGACGAACCCCCGGCCGACGCGGGAACCCCGACTTCCGACGCCCCCATGGGGGGCGGCACCACGGCCTCGCCCCCGCCACGGTCCCCGGGAGCGGCCGCGCCCACGCCGGTCCCCTCCACCCTCCTGCCCGCCCCGGGCATCGGTGTCGAGATCCCCTCCGACCCCTCCGGCCCGGGCTCCCGCGACGAGGTCACCGGAAACCCGCCCGCCGCGGACACCGCCCCGAGGACCCGCGCTCCCGAGTCCCCCCGCCCCGCTCCCCCCGCACCCACCCGGCCACCGGAGGCAGCACCCCGACAGCCGGCCACACAGGACTCCACGCCCCCACCGGCCGCCCCCGCCGACACGGCCACCCCGGCGAAGCCCGCGAAGCCGGGCCTGTGCGTCCCCCTGGTCGGCCTCTGCGTCGACGAGGCCCTCGGCGGGTGAGGCGGCTTCCGGCACTCCGAGGACGGCCACGGCGGCCCACGGCGATCGACGGCCCCGACGGGACCGGACGGAAGGCGGCTCAGCCCTTCCCGGGCCTCCGCGTGAGCAGCCACGGCTGGACGACTCCGAGGCCGCGCACCGGGCGCTGCCACATCGGCTGGAGCGCGAAACGGTACGCCGGAGGCTCCTCGCCCTCCTTCTCCGCGGCGGCCGCGGCCTCGGCGGCCTCGGCCTCGGAGGCGGGGGCCTCGCCCGTGCGGGTCAGCTCCTCGGCGAAGGCGCCGTCGACGAGGACCGCGTCCTTCGGCGCTATCGAGGTGAGCCGGCTCGCGAGGTTCACGGTCGAACCGAAGACATCGCCCATCCGCGTCGTCACCGTGCCGAAGGCCATGCCCACGCGCAGCTCCGGCATGGTCTCGTCGTTGGCCATGGTCTCGATCAGGCGCAGCGCGATCTCGGCGGCCACGCCCGCGTCGTCCGTGGCGTACAGCACCTCGTCCCCGAGGGTCTTGATGAGCCGCCCGCCGTTCGCCGCCACCAGGTCCGCCGCGGTGGTCTCGAAGGCCTCGACCAGCTCGCCGAGCTCCTCCTCCTCCATCCGCCGGGTCAGCCGGGTGAACCCGACGAGATCGGCGAAGCAGACGGCCAGCCGCCGGTCGACCATCTCCTCGTCGTCCGCGGCCTGCACGACCCGCCCGGTGGCGGCGGCCAGCTGACGGCGCCAGACGTAGACGAGGAACTCCTCCAGCTCCGGCAGCAACAGCTCGATCAGCGGGTACGTCACCTCGGTCCGGGTCATCCCCGGCTCCGGGGGCTCGGTCAGCCCCTCCAGGAAGGAGTCGATCTGCCACTCGGCGAGCCGCGCGGTGGTCTGTCCGGTCGACCGGGCCACCTGCACCGCCATGGCCTCGCTGAGCAGCCCCGCCTCCACCAGACCGGCGAGCCGCCGCAGCGCGAGGACGTCCGCCTCGGTCAGCGCCTTGGCCTGCCCGATGTCCGCGAAGCCCATGGCCCGCCAGAAACGGGACGCCAGTTCCATGGAGACGCCCGCGCTGCGGGCCGCCTGGAAGGGGGTGTACCGGCGCTCGGCCCCGAGGATCAGCCCCTCGAGCCGCAGCGCCAGCGGGTCCTCCTCATCGGCGTCCACGTCATGGGGCTCCGCCCGCTCGAGCGAGGCCGAGAGCGGGGGCGGCTCCACGCGGTCGTCCGCGTCCGTGCCGGAGCCCGTGTCCTCGACGCTCACTCCTGCTGCCCTTCCGATCTCCCGCGGTCACGTACTCGACCGGCCTCAACTCTACGGCAGGTGTGCGCCAGCTCACTCCGTGAGGTGGGCCGAAGGGTGCTTCCCCCTTCCGGGGGACGGCGCCGGCGCGGGCGTGCGCCCCTCGAAGCACGCGCCCGGCGCCCCACCGCCGCCCTCCGGGCCCGTACGCCGGACCCACGCCCCCGGGTGCCCAAGCCCCACCATCCCCACACGTCACACCGCCTCGCCCGTCACGCGGGCCGCAGATGCACGATGTCCCCCGCCCCCACCGGCTCCTGCACCCCGTCCTCCGTGGCGAGCACCAGACGCCCGTCCCCGTCCACCGCCACGGCCTCCCCGACGACCGACCGGTCCCCGGGCAGCTCGGCGCGCACCTTGCGCCCGAGCGTCGCGCACCCGGCGGCGTAGGTCTCCTGCAGACCGCTCGCCGACGGGTCACCGCCGGCCGCCCGCCACCGTCCGTACCACTCCTCCAGCGACCGCAGCACGGCACGCAGCAGTGGATCCCGGTCCGTGGTCACGGCCCCGGCGAGCGCCAGCGACCCCGCCGCGGGCACCGGCAGCTCCTCCTCCCTCAGGCTGACGTTGATGCCGATCCCGATCACCACACCGTCCGCCCCGGCCCGCTCCGCGAGGATCCCGCCGGCCTTGCGCTCCTCGCCCCCCACGGTCACGAGCAGGTCGTTGGGCCACTTGAGTGCCGTGTCGACGCCGGCGGCCCGGGACAGGCCGGTCGCGACGGCCACACCGGTCAGGAGCGGCAGCCAGCCCCAGCGCTCCACGGGCACCTCTCCCGGCTTGAGCAGCACGGAGAAGAACAGGCCGGAGCGCGCGGGCGCGGTCCAGATGCGGTCGAGGCGCCCGCGGCCCGCCCGCTGCTCCTCGGCGACGAGCACGGCCCCCTCCGGCAGCCGGTCGGCGCGCCCCGCGAGGTCGGTGTTGGTGGAGTCGACCACCGGCCGCACGTCCAGGGAGCTCCACAGACCGCCCTCCCGGATCAGCGCCCGGCGCAGGGAGGCGGAGTTGAGGGGCGGCCGGCCGAGGTCGGACCAGCGGTCCGACCTCGGCTCACCCGGTCCGCTGGACGGGTCACCTTGTGCACCTGGCGGGTTCGTCATGCAACCCACCCTAGGTTTGACATCCTCCGCCCCGCGAGAAGGGGACGGATTCCAGCCCTGACGAGCTGAGGTTCACGGGCGCTCGATCACTCTCGTGATGTCACCCCTCCGACGTGTCCCGCCGCGACGCTCCGATCGCACAAGCGGAAGGGGTCAGGAGTGTGGTAAACGCCGCACTGCCGAACGGTAGGCGCAGCACTACGCTACGGATGAGTAACCCCACACACTTCTGAGCACGTGTAAAGCACCACCGCGTACGCACCGAGTCCCTCACGTCCCCTTCAGCAGGCAGGGAGCCGCATCCCGATGTCCGAGCCGGAAGAGTCGGCAGGCCCGACGAGCACCGACATTCACACGACCGCGGGGAAGCTCGCGGATCTGCAGCGCCGTATCGGCGAGGCGACGCACGCCGGCTCCGAGCGCGCGGTGGAGAAGCAGCACGCCAAGGGCAAACTGACGGCCCGTGAGCGCATCGAACTCCTCCTCGACGAGGACTCGTTCGTGGAGTTCGACGAGTTCGCCCGCCACCGCTCCACCGACTTCGGCATGGAGGCCAACCGCCCCTACGGCGACGGTGTCGTGACCGGCTACGGCACGGTCGACGGCCGCCCGGTCGCGGTCTTCTCCCAGGACTTCACGGTCCTCGGCGGCTCCCTCGGCGAGGTCTTCGGCCAGAAGATCATGAAGGCGATGGACTTCGCCCTCAAGACGGGCTGTCCCGTCATCGGCATCAACGACTCCGGCGGCGCCCGCATCCAGGAGGGCGTCATGGCCCTCGGCATGTACGGCGAGATCTTCCGCCGCAACACCCACGCCAGCGGCGTCATCCCGCAGATCAGCCTCGTCGTCGGCCCCTGCGCGGGCGGCGCGGTCTACTCCCCCGCGATCACCGACTTCACGGTGATGGTCGACCAGACCTCGCACATGTTCATCACCGGCCCGGACGTCATCAAGACGGTCACCGGCGAGGACGTCGGCTTCGAGGAACTGGGCGGCGCCCGCACCCACAACGCCACCTCCGGCGTGGCGCACCACATGGCGGGTGACGAGAAGGACGCCATCGAGTACGTCAAGCAGTTGCTCTCCTACCTCCCGTCCAACAACCTCAGCGAGCCCCCGGCCTTCCCCGAGCAGGCGGACCTCACCCTCACCGACGAGGACCGCGAACTGGACACGCTCGTCCCGGACAGCGCCAACCAGCCGTACGACATGCACACGGTGATCGAACACGTCCTGGACGACGCCGAGTTCTTCGAGACCCAGGCCCTCTTCGCCCCGAACATCCTCACCGGCTTCGGCCGCGTCGAGGGCCACCCGGTCGGCATCGTCGCCAACCAGCCCCTGCAGTTCGCCGGTTGCCTGGACATCGACGCCTCCGAGAAGGCCGCGCGCTTCGTGCGCACCTGCGACGCCTTCAACGTGCCCGTCCTGACCTTCGTCGACGTCCCCGGCTTCCTCCCCGGCGTCGGCCAGGAACACGAGGGCATCATCCGCCGGGGCGCGAAGCTCATCTACGCGTACGCCGAAGCCACCGTGCCCCTCATCACGGTCATCACCCGCAAGGCCTTCGGCGGCGCCTACGACGTCATGGGCTCCAAGCACCTGGGCGCCGACCTCAACCTCGCCTGGCCCACGGCCCAGATCGCCGTCATGGGCGCCCAGGGCGCGGTCAACATCCTCCACCGCCGCACCATCGCCGCCGCCCCCGAGGCCGAACGCGAAGAGGTCCGCGCCCGCCTGATCCAGGAGTACGAGGACACCCTCCTCAACCCCTACACGGCGGCCGAACGCGGCTACGTCGACGCCGTCGTCATGCCCTCCGAAACCCGCCGCCACCTCGTCCGCGGGCTTCGCCAACTCCGCACCAAGCGCGAGTCCCTCCCCCCGAAGAAGCACGGAAACATCCCCCTCTGACCCCCACGGGAGCCGACATGACCATCAAGGTCGTACGGGGAAACCCGACCCCGGAGGAGCTTGCCGCCGCCCTGGCGGTGGTCCGGGCCCGCGCCGCGGCGGCAGCCACCGAGCCGCCCGGCGCGCCCGCCCCCCGCGACTCCTGGTCCGACCCGTCCCGCATCGCCGCCCACCGCCTCCCGGCGCCGGGCCCGGTCACCTGGAGCCGCACCTACTGGCCCGGCTGAGCGGAACCCGCCCTACCGATTTGAGTACGCGTACTCAGGCGCCCGGCCCCCCGGCCGGGGCACCATCGCAGCATGCTCTGGTCCGACCCTGAGAACGAGCCGCCGAAGGAACTGCGCGACACGCAGGCCATGCTTCGGCGGCTCGGCGTCCTCATGGCCTGCGCCATGCTCCTGGCCATGCTGGTCCTGGGCCTCCGCTGACCGACACCCCACGCACACCGGACGGACGGCGAACGTGGGACCGGACGGTGAACGCTGGACCGGACGGTGAACCCGAGGACGGACGGCGAACGTGGGACCGGACGGTGAACGTGGGGCCGGTCGCGTACGGCGAGAAGGGGGTGTGCCGGGGGGTGTCCGCCCGCAGCGGTTGGCGCGTCAACGCCCCGCGCCTCCCAGCAAGCCGATTCCGCGCCGTTCCGAGGACGGACACCCCCCGGCGCGCCCCCGACCCACCCACCGCCCCCAGGCGAACCCCCCACCCACACCAGGCCACCCCACCCACCCCACCCACCGCTGGAACGACCGAGGCTCCTGCCCGCCGATACCCTGACGCACATGACCGACCAGCAGCCCCGCCGCCTGATCCTCGCCTCCCAGTCCCCCGCCCGGCTCAACCTGCTCCGCCAGGCCGGCCTCGCCCCCGAGGTGATCGTCAGCGGCGTGGACGAGGACGCCGTCAGCGCCCCCACCCCCGCCGACCTGGCCCTCGCCCTCGCCGAGGCCAAGGCCTCCGTCGTGGCGGCGAAGCCCGAGGCGAAGGGCGCCCTGGTGATCGGCTGCGACTCGGTCCTAGACCTGGACGGCCAGGCCCTCGGCAAACCGGCCGACGCCGAGGAGGCCACCGCCCGCTGGAAGTCCATGCGCGGCCGCGCCGGCACACTCCAGACGGGCCACTGCGTCTACGACACGGCCACCGGCCGCCACACGTCAGCGACCGCCTCCACCGTCGTCCACTTCGGCAACCCCACCGACGAGGAGATCGCCGCGTACGTCGCCTCCGGCGAGCCCCTCCACGTGGCGGGCGCGTTCACCCTCGACGGCCGCTCGGCCCCGTTCATCGACGGCATCGAGGGCGACAACGGCAACGTGATCGGCCTCAGCCTCCCCCTGCTCCGCCGTCTGCTCGCCCACCTGGGCGTAGGCATCACGGACCTGTGGGCGCCCCGCGCACACTGAACACGCGGGGGTCCCGCCGAACCGTCACGAGGTGAGTGCCGGGCCCGTCAAGATGCGCCGGGCGCCGCAGGAGCCACCTGCTCCGCCCCACCGGGCCCCTCCGCCCCACCGGCCCCACCGGCCCCACCGGACACAGCGTCAGCGACCCCGTCCTGCCGGTCGTACGTCATCAGCGTGAGCAGCACGAGCCCCAGCACCACCATCATGAACACGAACGCACCCCACCCGACCAGCCCCACGGTGAGCGCGCCGAGCAACCCGTGCACGACGGCCACGCTGATGAGCAGGATCCTCCCGAGCCCGGCGGCGGGCCGGTTGCGGAGCGCGACGAGCAGCGCGACCACACCGCAGAGGACGAAGTAGAGGCCGAAGACGACACCCCCGGCCTTCGTGGAGAGGGACATCGCGTCCGGATCCAGCCCGGCGAGGGACATCTTCTGCCGGTCGACGACCGTGCCGAGGAACCACTGCAGCCCGGCGATCCCGAGCCCTTCCGCGAACAGCACGAACGCCGTGACCACCGCCACCGGTCTGCGGATCACCGGCCCCACCCACTTCCCACTCTCGTCCTGCTGCTCTCAGCGCCTCGCGGACCCATGTCGTTACCCCAGGTAGGCGTTCGAGACATCGCGAACGCTACTAACGGGTAAACCCCGGGACAAGGGTTCTCGCGAGAGCAAAGAATCGTTGGGCCATTAGTAGGGACTCCACAAAGAAACCCAACCGGCCGCAGCGCGGCCGCACAGAGACCTTGACCACATCAGAGGGCTAGGGTTTCCGCATGGAGACCTGCGCAATGCTGTGCGACAAGGGATTTCGCAGGTTGAGTGAGCCTCGTTTCACGCTCCGTGTGGGCAAGCTCACCATTGTGGACGGGTCGAAACGCCGTGTCGGCAGTCCCTAAACTCGGCTTGTTTCAAGGAGAGGGAGCCATCGTGCGCAAGGTGTTGATCGCCAACCGAGGCGAAATCGCTGTCCGCGTCGCCCGGGCGTGCCGGGACGCCGGGATCGCGAGCGTGGCCGTGTACGCCGATCCGGACCGGGACGCGCTGCATGTGCGGGCCGCGGACGAGGCGTTCGCCCTGGGCGGTGACACTCCGGCGACCAGCTACCTGGACATGGGCAAGGTCCTCCAGGCCGCGAAGGACGCGGACGCCGACGCCGTCCACCCCGGCTACGGCTTCCTCTCGGAGAACGCGGAGTTCGCCCAGGCGGTCCTGGACGCGGGTCTGATCTGGATCGGCCCGCCCCCGCAGGCGATCCGCGATCTGGGTGACAAGGTGGCGGCCCGTCACATCGCCCAGCGCGCCGGCGCGCCGCTCGTCGCGGGCACCCCCGACCCGGTCTCGGGCGCGGACGAGGTCGTGGCGTTCGCGGAGCAGCACGGTCTGCCGATCGCGATCAAGGCGGCGTTCGGCGGCGGCGGTCGCGGCCTGAAGGTCGCCCGCACCCTCGAAGAGGTCCCGGAGCTGTACGACTCGGCCGTCCGTGAGGCGGTCGCGGCGTTCGGCCGGGGCGAGTGCTTCGTGGAGCGCTACCTCGACAAGCCCCGCCACGTGGAGACCCAGTGCCTGGCCGACTCCCACGGCAACGTGGTCGTGGTCTCCACCCGTGACTGCTCCCTGCAGCGCCGTCACCAGAAGCTGGTCGAGGAGGCCCCGGCCCCCTTCCTGTCCGACGCGCAGAACGCCGAGCTGTACGCGGCGTCGAAGGCCATCCTGAAGGAGGCCGGCTATGTCGGCGCCGGCACGGTGGAGTTCCTGGTCGGCATGGACGGCACGATCTCCTTCCTGGAGGTCAACACCCGCCTCCAGGTGGAGCACCCGGTCACCGAGGAGGTCACCGGCATCGACCTGGTCCGTGAGATGTTCCGGATCGCGGACGGCGAGGAACTCGGCTACGACGACCCGCCGATGCGCGGCCATTCCTTCGAGTTCCGCATCAACGGCGAGGACCCGGGCCGCAACTTCCTCCCGGCGCCGGGCACCGTCACCACGTTCGCCCCGCCGACCGGCCCCGGTGTCCGCCTGGACGCGGGCGTGGAGTCCGGCAGCGTGATCGGTCCGGCGTGGGACTCCCTCCTGGCCAAGCTGATCGTCACGGGCGCCACCCGGCAGCAGGCCCTGCAGCGCGCGGCCCGCGCCCTGGACGAGTTCACCGTCGAGGGCATGGCCACGGCGATCCCGTTCCACCGCGCGGTCGTCCGTGACCCGGCGTTCGGCCCCGAGCTGACCGGCTCCGGCGACCCGTTCACGGTCCACACGCGCTGGATCGAGACCGAGTTCGTCAACGACATCAAGCCCTTCGCGGCCCCGGCCGACACCGAGGCCGAGGACGACTCCGACCGCGAGACGATCGTCGTCGAGGTCGGCGGCAAGCGCCTGGAGGTCTCCCTCCCGGCCGCTCTGGGCATGACCCTGGCCCGCACCGGCCTCGCGGCGGGCGCCAAGCCCAAGCGCCGCGCGGCGAAGAAGTCGGGCCCGGCGGCCTCCGGCGACACCCTCGCATCCCCGATGCAGGGCACCATCGTGAAGGTCGCCGTCGAGGAGGGCCAGGAGGTCAAGGAAGGCGACCTGATCGTCGTCCTCGAGGCCATGAAGATGGAGCAGCCTCTCAACGCCCACCGCTCCGGCACCGTCAAGGGCCTGAGCGCGGAGGTCGGCGCCTCGATCACCTCGGGCGCCCCGATCTGCGAGATCAAGGACTGACCAGCTCGCGCAAGTCCCCGCGCCCCGTGTTCTCGGGGCGCGGGGACTTGCGTCTTTCGGAACGCGGGGACCTGCGCGAGAAGCCGTCCCCCACCCATCTCCACACCCGCGCACTCACCCACGTCACCCGAGCTCTTAGGCTGAAGACGCCCCCGGCAGAAGAGAGCAGGTGATCACCGCAGTGAGCCTCACCCCGGCCCAGCCGCCCGCAGGGACCCGGCCGCCCGCAGCCGGCCGGAGGCCCATGCGCGCGGACGCCCGCCGCAACCACGCCCGTCTGCTCACCGAGGCACGCCTCGCGTTCGCGGCCCATGGCACCGGCGCCTCGCTGGAGGACATCGCCCGCCGTGCGGACGTCGGCATCGGAACTCTCTACCGCCACTTCCCCAACCGCCAGGCCCTGCTGAGCGCGGTCTTCGAGGAGGCCGTGGGCGATCTGCTGGCCCGGGCCCGGACACGACTACAAGCGCCTCAGCCCTGCGCCGCCCTGGTCGCGTGGCTGCGCGACGTCATCACCCGTGCGGGCGAATACCGGGGTCTGGCCCAGGCCCTGATGGCGGTCTCGTACGCGGACTCCCGCGCCGCGGACGAGAACATCTCGGACCTGGCCCGGTGCTGCGCGCCGATCCGGGAGGCGGGCACGGCCCTGCTGCGGCGAGCGCAGGACGCCCACGCCGTACGGGACGACGTGGCGATCGGCGACCTGCTCCAGCTCACCCACGCGATCGCGCTGGCGGCCGAGGAGACCCCGGACGATCCGGAGCTGGCCGACCGCCTGCTGACTCTGACCCTGCGCGGCCTGCGCCCGTAGCCGCCGACACGCCTGAGCAGCGACCCGCCGACGTGAACGACCGGTCGGCGTACGGCCACACGGCACGCCCTGCCCACAGGTCCGCCCACCGCGGCGCGGCTACCGGCCGCGGCTACCGGCGCCGCAGGTCAGCGACCCGGGCCGCCCGCTCCCGCTCCCGTTCACCGACCGGCGGCTGGTCCCCCAGGACCGTGGCGGTGCGCAGTTGGGGCGCGGTGCCGTGGACCTGGTTGCGGCGAGGCCCCGGCAGCGGCACGTCACGGCGTGAGGGGCGCGCCGGAACGGGATCGCCTCCCGTGCCGCCGCCCGCCGCCCCGGCCACGGAGATCTGCACGCCCTGGTCCGCCAGGGCCTGCAGCTCGGTGACCGCGCGGTCGTCGTGGCCGGGCGGGTCGTCGGTGACCAGCCTGGTGATCACATCGGTCGGCACCGTCTGGAACATCGTGTCGGTGCCGAGCTTGGTGTGATCGGCGAGGACGACGACCTCGGCGGCGGCCTGGACCAGTGCGCGGTCGACGGACGCCGACAGCATGTTGGACGTGGACAGGCCGCGCTCGGCGGTCAGTCCGCTCCCTGAGAGGAAGGCCTTGGAGACGCGCAGCCCCTGGAGGGACTGCTCGGCGCCGGAGCCGACCAGGGCGTAGTTGGAACCGCGCAGGGTCCCGCCGGTCATCACGACCTCCACCCGGTTGGCATGGGCCAGCGCCTGTGCCACCAGCAGGGAGTTGGTGACGACGGTCAGCCCGGGGACCCGCGCGAGCCGGCGTGCCAGCTCCTGCGTGGTGGTCCCCGCCCCGACCACGATGGCCTCGCCCTCTTCGACGAAGCTCGCGGCGAGGTCGGCGATGGCCGTTTTCTCGGCGGTCGCGAGATGAGATTTCTGCGGAAAGCCGGACTCTCGCGTGAACCCGCCCGGCAGTACCGCACCGCCGTGCCGGCGGTCGAGGAGTCCTTCTGCCTCCAGAGCGCGCACGTCCCGCCGTACGGTCACTTCGGAGGTCTGGACGACGCGGGCGAGCTCACGGAGCGACACGGCTCCGTTGGCCCGCACCATTTCGAGGATCAATTGACGACGTTCTGCAGCGAACACGAAACTGACAGTAACGCCAACGACCATCTGCTTTCAGCAGTTTGCGCCGAATAGCAGAAGTTGTTCGCAGGGTGGTGCGAGAAGTGATATAGGGGCCATCCGGGACGGAATGGGCCACACGGCCGGTCACGCAGCCCGCCCGCGACCGGCCCCGCCGCCCGTCACGCGCTCGTCCCCCGACCACCGGGACAACAGGCCCGACGTCCGACCGGACGACCGGTCGGACGCCCGGCGGGAACCGGTCCGGCGGACCGTCAGACGCCGCCGCCCGCCTTGCGCGTGTGGAGCTGGCGCGCCACCTCGGCGATCGAACCCGACAGGGACGGGTACACGGTGAACGCGTTCGCGATCTGTTCGACGGTCAGGTTGTTGTCGACCGCGATCGAGATGGGGTGGATCAGCTCGGACGCGCGCGGGGCGACCACGACACCGCCCACGACGATGCCGGTGCCGGGGCGGCAGAAGATCTTGACGAAGCCGTCCCGGATGCCCTGCATCTTGGCGCGCGGGTTGCGCAGCAGCGGCAGCTTCACCCCGACGGCCTCGATGGCCCCGCTGTCCAGGTCGGCCTGGGTGTAGCCGACGGTGGCGATCTCGGGGTCGGTGAAGACGTTGGACGAGACGGTCTTCAGGTTCAGCGGGGCCACCGCGTCGCCGAGGAAGTGGTACATGGCGATACGGCCCTGCATGGCGGCCACGGAGGCGAGCGCGAAGACGCCGGTCACGTCACCGGCGGCGTACACGCCCGGCGCACTCGTCCGGGAGACCTTGTCGGTCCAGATGTGCCCGGACTCCTTGACCTTGACGCCGGCCCCCTCCAGGCCCATGCCCGCGCTGTTGGGGATGGCGCCGACGGCCATCAGACAGTGCGAGCCGCTGATGACCCGGCCGTCCGCGAGCGTCACCTCGACCCGGTCGCCCACCCGCTTGGCGGACTGGGCCCGGGAGCGTGCCATGACGTTCATACCGCGCCGGCGGAACACGTCCTCCAGGACGGCGGCGGCGTCCGGGTCCTCGCCCGGCAGGACGCGGTCGCGGCTGGAGACGAGCGTGACGCGGGACCCGAGCGCCTGATAGGCGCCGGCGAACTCGGCACCGGTCACACCGGACCCGACGACGATCAGCTCTTCGGGCAGTTCGTCCAGGTCGTAGACCTGCGTCCAGTTGAGGATGCGCTCGCCGTCGGGCTGGGCGTCGGGCACCTCACGCGGATGGGCGCCGGTGGCGATGAGCACCGCGTCGGCGGTGAGCGTCTCCTCCGACCCGTCGGCGGCGCGCACCACGACCTTGCGCGAGCCGTCGAGATCCTGCTGTCCCTGCAGCCGCCCGCGCCCGCGCATCACCCGCGCGCCGGCGCGCGTCACGGAGGCCGTGATGTCGTGCGACTGCGCCAGCGCGAGCCGCTTCACACGCCGGTTGACCTTGCCGAGGTCGACCCCGACGACACGCGCGGGCGTGTCGATGTACGGGGTGTCGTCGGCGACGATGATGCCCAGCTCCTCGTAGGAGGAGTCGAAGGTGGTCATCACCTCGGCCGTCGCGATGAGGGTCTTCGACGGCACGCAGTCGGTCAGTACCGACGCCCCGCCCAGACCGTCGCAGTCCACGACGGTCACCTCCGCGCCGAGCTGCGCGGCCACCAGCGCCGCCTCATAGCCGCCGGGTCCGCCACCGATGATCACGATCCGAGTCACATGCCCCATTGTCCCGCACGCCCCCCGCCCCCACAGCCCCGGGGTACCCGGCACCGCTCCCGGATCGGCCCGCAGGGCCGTCCAGGGGCGCGGGGCTGTGACATATGCGGCTCCGCCGCGTGGGCGCGACCAGCCACGACCGACCCGCACCCGCCGAACAACAGGCACCCCCGCCCCTCAGGCACCCGGCCCTCCAAGCGGAGCGCTCCCGTACCCTCTCCCCCATGTCGCTCTACGCCGCCTACGCCGGCAACCTGGACTCGCGCCTGATGTCCCGCCGGGCACCCCACTCCCCGCTGCGCGCCACCGGCTGGCTGAACGACTGGCGGCTGACCTTCGGCGGCGAGCACATGGGGTGGGAGGGCGCGCTGGCCACGGTCGTGGAGGCACCGCGCTCCCAGGTCTTCGTGGCGCTGTACGACATCGCCCCCATGGACGAGGACGCGATGGACCGCTGGGTCGGCGTCGGCCTGGACATATACCGCCGGATGCGGGTCCGCGTCCACACCCTGGACGGCGACGAGCCGGCCTGGGTCTACGTCCTCAACGGCTACGAGGGCGGGCTGCCCTCGGCCCGTTACCTCGGCGAGGTGGCGGACGCGGCCGAGTCGGCCGGCGCACCCCACGATTACGTGATGGAACTGCGCAAACGCCCCTGCTGAGGGCGCGGGGCGGGGCGTGCGGGGCCGCCGCGCACGCCGCCGCGCCGTTGGAAACGACAAGGCAACGATCCCGATCCGGTGCGCCTCGTCATCTACGCGCGTAGGCCCAAACCGGATACCCTCGACGCGTGAACGCATCTCTTCTTCCGGACGACATCCAGGGCGACCCGTACGCCGCCGCCGACGCCGCCGCCGCGCGCCTGCGCGAGCTGACGGGCGCCGAGACCCACGACGTCGCGCTTGTGATGGGCTCCGGCTGGGCCCCGGCCGTGGACGCGCTGGGCGCCCCCGAGGCCGAGTTCCAGGTCACCGACCTGCCCGGCTTCCCGCCGCCGGCGGTCGAGGGCCACGGCGGCAAGGTCCGCTCGTACCGGATCGGCGACAAGCGCGCGCTCGTCTTCCTGGGCCGCACCCACTACTACGAGGGCCGCGGTGTCGCCGCCGTCGCGCACGGCGTCCGTACCGCCGTCGCCGCCGGTGTGAAGACGGTCGTCCTCACCAACGGCTGCGGCGGTCTGCGCGAGGGCATGCGCCCCGGCCAGCCGGTGCTGATCAGCGATCACCTCAACCTGACGGCGACCTCTCCGATCGTCGGCGCGAACTTCGTCGACCTCACGGATCTGTACTCCCCGCGCCTGCGCGCCCTGTGCAAGGAGATCGACCCCTCGCTGGAGGAGGGCGTCTACGCGCAGTTCACGGGCCCGCACTACGAGACCCCGGCGGAGATCCGGATGGCCCGTGTGATCGGCGCGGACCTGGTCGGGATGTCCACGGTCCTGGAGGCCATCGCCGCGCGCGAGGCGGGCGCCGAGATCCTGGGCATCTCCCTGGTGACCAACCTGGCGGCCGGCATGACGGGTGAGCCCCTGAACCACGAGGAGGTCCTCCAGGCGGGCCGTGACTCGGCGACCCGCATGGGCGCGCTGCTGACCCAGGTCCTGAACCGCCTGTAGCGCGGAGGGCTCCGCCGGGGGGGCGTGGCCGGGTGCGGGTGGGCGGGGGCCGGTGCTTTCCGGGGCGCGGGAAACTGCGCGAGAAGCCCCACCGGGCCCGCACCCGGCAACGCACCCCCGCCCCCCCTCGACACATCTCGACGCATCCACGAACAGAGAACGAGAGGTTGACCCCCGTGCACGACGACCTGATCGCCCGCGCCAAGGCGTGGCTGGCCGAGGACCCCGACCCGGAGACCCGGGCCGAGCTCGGCGCGCTGATCGACGCGGCGGACACGGCGGAGCTGACCGCCCATTTCTCCGGCACCCTCCAGTTCGGCACCGCCGGCCTGCGCGGCGAACTCGGCGCCGGCCCCATGCGCATGAACCGCTCGGTCGTCATCCGCGCCGCCGCGGGCCTCGCCGCGTACCTGAACCAGCAGGGCGCGGGCGGCGGCCTCGTCGTCATCGGCTACGACGCCCGCCACAAGTCCGCCGACTTCGCCCGCGACACCGCCGCGGTGATGACCGGCGCGGGCCTGCGCGCGGCCGTCCTCCCCCGCCCTCTGCCCACGCCCGTCCTGGCGTTCGCCATAAGGCACCTGGGCGCGGTCGCGGGCGTGGAGGTCACCGCCAGCCACAACCCGCCCCGCGACAACGGCTACAAGGTCTACCTCGGCGACGGCTCCCAGATCGTGCCCCCGGCCGACGCCGGGATCGCGGCCGAGATCGACGCCGTACGCTCCCTCGACGACGTCCCCCGTCCCGACGCGGGCTGGGACACCCTCGACGACAGCGTCCTGGACGCCTATCTGGCCCGTACGGACGCGGTCCTCTCGCCCGGTTCCCCACGCGCCGCCCGCACGGTCTACACGGCCATGCACGGCGTCGGCAAGGACACCCTGCTCGCGGCGTTCGCCCGGGCCGGCTTCCCGGAGCCCGTCCTCGTCGCCGAGCAGGCGGAGCCGGACCCGGACTTCCCGACGGTCGCGTTCCCCAATCCGGAGGAGCCCGGCGCGATGGACCTCGCGTTCGCGAAGGCCCGCGAGACGGACCCCGACCTGATCGTCGCGAACGACCCGGACGCCGACCGCTGCGCCGCGGCGGTGCGGGACGGCGCCGACTGGCGGATGCTGCGCGGCGACGAGGTGGGCGCGCTGCTCGCCTCGCACCTGGTCGCGCGCGGCGTCCAGGGCACGTTCGCCGAGTCGATCGTCTCCTCCTCGCTCCTCGGCCGGATCGCCGAGAAGGCGGGCCTCCCCTACGAGGAGACCCTCACCGGCTTCAAGTGGATCGCCCGCGTCGAGGGCCTGCGCTACGGCTACGAGGAGGCCCTCGGCTACTGCGTCGACCCCGAGGGCGTCCGGGACAAGGACGGCATCACGGCGGCCCTGCTCATCACGGAGCTCGCCTCGCGGCTGAAGGAGGAGGGCCGCACCCTCCTCGACCTGCTGGACGACATCGCCGTCGAGCACGGCCTGCACGCCACCGACCAGCTCTCGGTCCGGGTCGAGGACCTGTCGGTCATCGCCCGCGCCATGGAGCGGCTCCGTGAGCGGCCCCCGACGGCCCTGGCGGGCCTCACCGTCACCACGGCCGAGGACCTCACCCGGGGCACGGACCGGCTCCCGCCCACGGACGGCCTGCGCTACACCCTCGACGGCGCCCGCGTGATCGTCCGCCCGAGCGGCACCGAGCCCAAGCTCAAGTGCTACCTGGAGGTCGTGGTGCCGGTGGCGGACCACGCCGGCCTCCCGGCGGCCCGCGCGAAGGCGACGGACCTGCTGGCCGGGATCAAGCGGGACCTGTCGGCGGCGGCAGGCATCTGACCGCTCCCCGCACGCCCCGGGTCCTTTACGGGACCAGCACCAGCACCGCCGCCCACGCCACGGCCAGCACCAGGCCCAGCGGCCACAGCGGCGTCCCCCGGCGCCGGTACTCCCCGTCGGGCCGCAGCGCGGGCTCCCGCCACATGGCGGTGAGCTCGGCCGCGGTCCGCTCGTAGGGGTGGACCACGCGCAGTGCTCGCTCCAGCCGGCGCCAGCGTTCCGACCGGACGGACCAGGACGTGAACGACTCCTCACGGCTGTCGACCGTCAGCACGGACCCGGCGCACCGGACCGCCGCCAGGTCGTCCCACGCGATGTGCCGGGTCCGGCGCCAGCCGCTCAGCCACAGGCCCGCACGGTCGGCCCTGATGCGCCAGACCAGCAGATGCGGCAGCGTCAGGACTCCGACGAGGCCGACCGGACCGCCGACGACGTACCGTGCCGTTCCGTCCGGGTACAGCCCGACGGCGGCGACCACGACGGCCGTCAGGAGTGCGGTGGTCCAGTCGGCCCACCCCGCGCGCCAGCGCCGTACCGGCCGCGGCTCCTCGCGCAGCCGCTCCAGGCCGCGGGTGGCCGCCTCGGCGCGCAGTTCCTCGTGGACCGCGTGCCGCCTCTCCCCGGCCCGCTGCGCGGCGGCCCGGCGCCGTACGGCACGCTCGGTCAGCGGACGTACCGGGCCACTGGAGGACTCGACGACCAGCTCCGCCGCCGAACCGCCCGTGGCCGCGTCCCCGCCGTCCCGCTCGTCCGGCTTCCGCAGGTCCGGCGGCTCCTGCGGCCCGTCCGGCCGCTCCGGCGCGGCGGGCCTCTCCGCCGCGCTGACGATCACGATCTCGGCGCCGTCGTGGGGCGGCCCGTACAGCACGGCCTCCCGCAGGACTCCGGGCTCGTCGTCGTCATCGTCGACGTCGTCGATCGCGTCGAGGAGTTCGTCCCGCGCCTCGCGCCCGACGCGCTCCTCGGACCCCTCGGATTCCTCCGCACCCTCGGATTCGTCGGGCTCCTCGTCACCGTCGTCGTACCACTCCTCGGTGGCGACGGTGAACAGCGGGCGCAGCGCCTGCACGTCGTCGGCGGCGAAGACCTCGGCGTCCCCGTCGGCGCCGTCGCGCACCAGCACCCGCAGCACCGGCACGGGGGTGCCCCGCAGCGCGGCGGCCCGGCGGCGCCCCAGCCGGCCGGAGAGCAGCGAGGTGAGCCCCCAGCCGACGACGAACCAGCCGACGAGCGTGACGGCGCCCCGGTCGGTGAGGGCCTCCCGGCCGGAGGCGAGCGCGAGCAGCCCCGCGCCCAGGAGGGCCAGCACGAGCCCGAACCACGTGAGGAACCGGCCGCGGCGCACCGGCCCCGCCCCGTCCGGCACGGTGGCGGTCGCTCCCGCGGCCGCGGCCAGGGCCCACTGCCGCTGCAGCCGCCCCTTGCTCAGCCGGATCTCGGCCGCGGCCCAGGTGAAGGTCAGGGCGATGAGGCCCAGCAGGGTCGGCACGTCGTGCGTCTCCCCGTTCCAGGCCAACAGGAGCATGAGCAGGGGCGCCGAGACCCGTACGACCTCGGGCCTGACCAGGGTCCACACCAGTTGCAGCGGCACCAGCACGGCGAGGGCGGCGGGCACCTCCGCGAAGTTCGCCAGCCAGAAGCCGACGACGAGACCGCCCGGGACCACGGCGAGCAGGTGCAGGGGGCGGGTCCTGGCCGGCACCCACACGGGCGGCCGGGTCCGTGCCCATGCCTGCAGCTTGTCCCCGCTCCAGGCGACACAGTCCTCGGGCACGGCGGTCACGGGCAGCGCACGCGGCACTGCGGGCCCGGCCTGCGGCCGGGGGTCAAGGTTCGTGGTCATCGTCTCGTGGACACTCCGCCGCCGTCGTCGATACGCCGTTCGCCGCGCGCGATCCGACGCGATCCAAGCGGACAGAGCTGTGAAGGCGGGACGCACGGGCATGTTCCGGACCAACACACCCGGATCCGCCGGGTGTTGGCCGTCGCATGCTTCCCGGACGTCTGGTCCGGCGCGTTTCCAGCCACCATAGAACAGATGTCTGGGCCTGATCCGGCAACCGCCCGCCCCGGACACCCTCCACACCCCGCGAGCCCCTTCCGGGACGAGCACGCCGAGCCCCGCCCCCGGGGCGGACGACGTCGCCGTACACCCTGGCCCGCACGCCTGCCACGCTTCGCAGGCCCCATCCGAGACGCGCGCACCCTCCGGCGCCCCGGGACCGACGACACGGCCGTACGCCCTGGCCCGCAACCACCAGCCCCGGCCCGCAGGCGCCGTTGCCATCAGCGACGACCGGAAGGCCGACCGCCCGGTCCCGTCACCCGACCGCGATCAGCACCAGCAGCAACCCCTCCGGGACGGGTGCGCCGAGCCCCGCCTCCGGGGCCGAGGACGTCGCCGCCCACCCCGGTCCGCGACCACCGGCCCCGGCCCACAGTCGCCGTTGCCGTCGCCGTTGTCGTCAGCGACAGCCGAAAGGCCGGCCGTCCAGCGCCGTCACCCGACCGCGATCAGCACCAGCAGCAGCACGGCACCCGCCACCGCGGGGCCCACGACCTCCCAGGCCCACCGCGCGCTCGGCTCGCCCTGGGACCCGGGCGCCTTGGCCCGCGCCTCGCACAGCTCCCGCAGATCGGCCATGACCTGGTCGGTCTCCGCCCGCACGGGGCGCCCGGCCGGGGCGGTGCGCCCCGCGTCGCCGCCCGCGCTCCCGCCCCTGGCCCCGCCCTTGGCCGCCCGGTGCGCCTCCCGGGCCTGGTGCCGGGCGGCCTTCTTGCGGCCGCGCAGCGAGACGGGGATCGCCCAGAGCTGGTACTTGGCGCCGCTCGTGTCGACCACCTCGTTGGTGTAGCCGGAGCGCAGGGACACGACACTCGCCCACGGCAGCTCGATCACCCGGAACGGGTTGCGCACCCGCAGCCGGTCGTCGTTGGCGAACACGGCGGGCCGCACCGAGAACGCGACCACCAGGGGGACGGCCACCAGCATGGACGCCAGCGCCAGCCAGGGCGTACGCCCCTCCCCCGACACCACCGCGTCCCCGCCGAGCCAGGCCATCAGCCCGAGCAGCAACACCCCGCCCGTCAGTCCGGCGGGCGAGCGGTAGACCCGGTCCCGGTACACGGGCTTGGCGGGCTTCGAGGCGGGGGCCGCCGCTGTGGCCGGAGCCTGCTCGGCCTTCGGGGTCTCCGAAGCCGTGCCGGTCTCCGCGCGCTCACGAGCCGCCGAGGTGTGTTCCGGCTCGGGCGACGATTGATCCGAGGTGCTCATACGTCCGATTCTGCCCGACGCTCCGGAACTGTTCGCAGCCCACCCGGCCCGTGCCGCGCGGGAGGGCGCGGGCGTGCGCGGGAGCACGGAGCAGCGCGCGACCGGGCGGCCGCCGTGCGTACCGGGCTTCGCCACCCGGTACGGACGGCGGTCGCCCGGGGTCCCGGGGCACCGGCAATCAATTCGGGGGCTGTACACCTGCTACGCGCGTAGATATGCTCGTCTGGTGACCATGTCCACAGCTGCACCCCACGCTCTCGCCGACGTCACCGCGTCCGACAGCACGCTGCGCCGCTTCCTCCACGGGCTGCCCGGCGTCGACCCGGTCGGCCTGGAGGCGCGTGCCGCCTCCCTCGGCACCCGTTCCATCAAGACGACCGCCAAGGCGTACGCCATCGACCTGGCCATCTCCATGGTCGATCTGACGACCCTGGAAGGCGCGGACACCCCGGGCAAGGTCCGGTCCCTCGGCGCCAAGGCGGTCCTCCCCGACCCGGGCGACCGCACGGCCCCCGCCACGGCCGCCGTCTGCGTCTATCCGGACATGGTGCCCACGGCCAAGGCGGCCGTCGCCGGCTCCACCGTCAAGGTCGCCTCCGTCGCCACCGCGTTCCCGGCCGGTCGCGCCGCGCTCGCCGTGAAGCTGGCCGACGTCCACGACGCCGTCTCCGCCGGGGCCGACGAGATCGACATGGTCATCGACCGGGGCGCGTTCCTCGCCGGGAACTACCTCAAGGTCCACGACGAGATCACCGCCGTGAAGGAGGCCTGCGGCTCCTCGGCCCGGCTCAAGGTCATCTTCGAGACCGGCGAGCTCTCGACCTACGACAACATCCGCCGCGCCAGCTGGCTCGGCATGCTCGCGGGCGCGGACTTCATCAAGACCTCGACCGGCAAGGTCGCGGTGAACGCCACCCCGGCCAACACCCTCCTCATGCTGGAGGCCGTCCGCGACTTCCGCGCCCAGACCGGCGTCCAGGTCGGCGTGAAGCCCGCAGGCGGCATCCGCACCACCAAGGACGCGATCAAGTTCCTCGTCCTGGTCAACGAGACCGCGGGCGAGGACTGGCTGGACAACCACTGGTTCCGCTTCGGCGCGTCCTCGCTCCTCAACGACCTGCTGATGCAGCGCCAGAAGCTGGCCACCGGCCGCTACTCCGGCCCCGACTACGTGACGGTGGACTGATCCCCATGGCTTCCGCATTCGAGTACGCACCGGCCCCCGAGTCCCGGGCGGTCGTCGACATCGCCCCCTCGTACGGCCTGTTCATCGACGGCGAGTTCACCGAGGCCGCCGACGGCAAGGTCTTCAAGACGGTCAGCCCCTCCTCCGAGGAGGTCCTCTCCGAGATCGCCCGGGCGGGCGAGGCGGACGTGGACCGCGCGGTGGCGGCGGCCCGCAAGGCGTTCGAGAAGTGGTCCGCGCTGCCCGGCGCGGAGCGCGCGAAGTACCTCTTCCGCATCGCCCGCATCATCCAGGAGCGCAGCCGCGAACTGGCCGTCCTGGAGACCCTGGACAACGGCAAGCCCATCAAGGAGACGAGGGACGCCGACCTCCCCCTGGTCGCCGCGCACTTCTTCTACTACGCGGGCTGGGCCGACAAGCTGGACCACGCCGGTTACGGCGCGAACCCCCGCCCGCTGGGCGTGGCGGGCCAGGTCATCCCCTGGAACTTCCCGCTGCTGATGCTGGCGTGGAAGATCGCCCCGGCGCTGGCCACCGGCAACACGGTGGTCCTGAAGCCCGCCGAGACGACCCCCCTGTCGGCGCTGTTCTTCGCGGACATCTGCCGCCAGGCGGGCCTGCCGAAGGGTGTCGTCAACATCCTCCCCGGCTACGGCGACACGGGCGCGGCCCTGGTCGCTCACCCGGACGTGAACAAGGTCGCCTTCACCGGCTCCACGGCGGTCGGCAAGCAGATCGCGCGGACGGTCGCGGGCACCCGCAAGAAGGTCACGCTCGAACTGGGCGGCAAGGGCGCGAACATCGTCTTCGACGACGCCCCGATCGACCAGGCCGTCGAGGGCATCGTGACCGGCATCTTCTTCAACCAGGGCCAGGTCTGCTGCGCGGGCAGCCGCCTGCTGGTCCAGGAGTCGATCCAGGACGAGCTGCTCGACTCCCTCAAGCGCCGTCTGTCGACGCTGCGCCTCGGCGACCCCCTCGACAAGAACACGGACATCGGGGCGATCAACTCCGAGGAGCAGCTCACCCGGATCACCTCGCTCGTCGAGCGCGGCGAGGCCGAGGGCGCCGAGCGCTGGTCCCCGGCCTGCGAACTGCCGTCCGCGGGCTACTGGTTCGCCCCGACGCTGTTCACGAACGTCGCCCAGGCGCACACCATCGCGCGGGACGAGATCTTCGGCCCGGTCCTGTCCGTCCTCACCTTCCGCACCCCGGACGAGGCCGTCGCCAAGGCCAACAACACCCAGTACGGCCTCTCGGCGGGCATCTGGACCGAGAAGGGCTCCCGGATCCTGGCCGTCGCGAACAAGCTGCGCGCGGGCGTCGTCTGGTCCAACACGTTCAACAAGTTCGACCCGACGTCGCCGTTCGGCGGCTACAAGGAGTCGGGCTTCGGCCGCGAGGGCGGCCGCCACGGCCTGGAGGCGTACCTCGATGTCTGACCGCCTGTCTGTTTTCAAGACCTACAAGCTGTACGTCGGCGGGAAGTTCCCGCGTTCCGAGAGCGGCCGGGTGTACGAGGTGACCGACGCAAAGGGCAAGTGGCTGGCGAACGCGCCCCTCTCCTCCCGCAAGGACGCCCGTGACGCGGTGGTCGCCGCCCGCAAGGCGTTCGGCGGCTGGTCGGGCGCGACGGCGTACAACCGGGGCCAGGTCCTCTACCGTGTCGCCGAGATGCTGGAGGGCCGCAAGGGCCAGTTCGTGCACGAGGTCGCCGACGCCGAGGGCCTGTCGAAGTCGAAGGCCGCCGCTCTGGTGGAGGCGACGATCGACCGCTGGGTCTGGTACGCGGGCTGGACCGACAAGATCGCCCAGGTGGTCAGCGGCGGAAACCCGGTGGCGGGCCCGTACTTCAACCTCTCCTCGCCCGAACCGACGGGCGTGGTGACGGTCCTGGCCCCGCAGGAGTCGAGCTTCCTGGGCCTGGTCTCCGTCCTGGCCCCGGTGATCGCGACCGGCAACACGGCGGTCGTCGTCGCGAGCGAGCGGTCCCCCCTCCCGGCGCTGTCGCTCGGCGAGGTGCTGGCCACCTCCGACGTCCCCGGCGGTGTCGTCAACGTCCTCTCCGGCCGCACGGCGGAGATCGCGGCGCCCCTCGCCGCCCACCAGGACGTCAACGCGATCGACCTGGCCGGCGCGGACGAGGTGCTGGCGAAGGAACTGGAGATCGCGGCGGCCGACAACCTCAAGCGCGTCCTGCGTCCACAGCCTGTGGACGACTGGGCGGCCACGCCCGGCCTGGACCGCATCACGGCGTTCCTGGAGACCAAGACGGTCTGGCACCCGACGGGGTCGCTGGGCGCCTCGGGCTCCGCCTACTGATCCGGGACGCGGGGAACCGCGGGAGCCTCGGGACGGCGCGAACCGTCCGGTCGGGCCCCGCGGTTCCCCGCGCTCGTCACGGGGCGTTCAAGGGGTGCTCAGCGCAGCCCGCCCACCACCTGCCCGAGCACCGGGATGCTGCCGATCGACGGCGCCTGCGCCACCGGCCCGGTCAGGGCGGTGGACGTCAGCGGCTGGAAGTCGGCCAGCTGCGTGCCCACCCCGTTGTCGAGCGGGTCGACGCCCGTGCCCGCCAGCGGGTTGGGCTTGAGGCCCGCGACCGGGCCGGTGACGTAACCGACGGTGCCGGTGAGGGCCTGCAGGCCCGCCTGCGGGTCGACCTGGCCGAGCGAGGTGGGCCGGGTGCGCAGCACGTCGACGACCGGTGCGGCGCCGTCCGCCGCCGCGGCCGTGCCGGCGCCCGCGCCGAGCGCGAGCCCCGCGGTGGTGACGGCCAGCAGCAGGCGCCGGGCGTCGGGGGTCTGGGGAGCCGAGAGTCGAGCCATCAGCGGTGCCACCTTGTCCTGTGCGTTTCCGTTTCGGAAAGTAATCATAGAGACACGAACGGTAGTTGAGGTGTGATGTGCGCTCCAAGGGCGACCCGCCGACTCGGCGGGAGCCGCGCGATGCCTCACACTGGACTCTCGTGAGTTCGCATCCTCCGATACCGTCCCGGGTCGTCCTGCTGACCGGTCCGTCCGGCTCAGGCAAGTCCCTCCTCGCCGCCCGCTCCGGCCTGCCCGTGCTGCGGCTGGACGACTTCTACAAGGAGGGTGACGACCCGACGCTGCCGCAGGTGGCGGGCAGTACGGACATCGACTGGGACCACCCGCTGTCGTGGGACGCGGACACCGCCGTCGCCGCGATCGAGGAACTGTGCCGCACGGGCCGTACGACCGTGCCGGCGTACGACATCTCGCTCAGCGCGCGGACCGGCGCGGAGGCGCTGAGCATCGGGCCCACGCCGGTGTTCATCGCCGAGGGCATCTTCGCCGCCGAGATCGTCGGGCGCTGCCGTGAACTGGGCCTGCTGGCGGACGCGCTGTGCCTGTCCCGCGGCGCGGTGAAGACGTTCCGTCGCCGCTTCCTGCGCGATCTGCGCGAGGGCCGCAAGTCGGTGCCGTTCCTGTTGCGGCGCGGCTGGCGGCTGATGCGTCTGGAGCGCTCGATCGTGGCCCGGCAGACGGAGTTGGGCGCCCATGCCTGTGACCGGGACGAGGCGCTGGGGCGTCTGGCGGCGGCCGCCGCGGGCCGCAGCGCGGCGGCCCCGGCCTGAGACCCGGCCCACGGACGGCGTCGCCGGGACGGTGGGCACGAGCAGTGGGCAGTGAGCATCGGGCAGCGGGCACACGTGAAAACGGGACTGGACGGACCCCCCGGCCCTCCAGTCCCGCCTTCCCCCGTATCCCCCGTGCTTCCCCCGTTGCACCGTCGTGGTCCCCCCGGACCCCGCCGGTCACCCCCCGGCCGTCACGTCGGCGCTCCCCCGCGCCTCCGTGACGTCCCGTCTCCCCCGTGCTCCCCCCGCTTTTCCCCCGTTACCCACTCCCCCCGCTGACCTTCAGGCGACAAGCTCCCCGAAGGACTCCTCCTCGTCACGGCCGAAGCTGAGGACCTCGTCCTCGCGCAGCCGGCGGAGCGACCGCCAGATGCTCGACTTCACCGTGCCGACACTGATGTCGAGGATCTCCGCGATCTCCGGGTCGGTGCGGCCCTCGTAGTAGCGCAGGACCAGCATCGTCCGCTGGAGTTCGGGGAGCCGGGCGAGCGCCTGCCACAGGACGGCGCGCAGTTCGGTGCCGCGCATCGCGTCCGTGTCACCGGCGGTCTCCGGCAGTTCCTCGGTCGGGTACTCGTTCAGCTTGCGGCGGCGCCACGCGCTGATGTGCAGATTGGTCATGGTGCGGCGGAGGTATCCCCCGACCGCGGCCTTGTCACTGATCCGGTCCCAGGCCCGGTAGGTCGAGAACAGCGCGCTCTGCAGCAGGTCCTCGGCCTCGAACCGGTCGCCGGTCAGGTGGTAGGCGGTTGCGTACAGGGAGGCACGACGCTCCTGGACGTAGGCGGTGAACTCCGCCTCCGACACAGACCGGCGCTCCCCCGTGCCCTCCCCGTACGCGGTCCCCGTTCCCCCGTGGACCCCCGTGGTGCTTCCCCCCACGTGCGCGTCAACCACCGACATGAACGTGGTGTGCTGACGCCCGGTGCCGCGAGCGCACCCCCGCCCGCTCACCGCACCGGACTTCTCCGTGTTCCGGACGACGTCGTGGAGCCGCGTGACAACTGCGCTAGTGCTGGTGCTGTGCAGCGTGTTCATCTCGCGCCCCCCGTCGTGGACTTCCGGTTGTGATGCTGTGCCGTGGTGCTTCTTCGTACTCCCCGGCTCCGCCCCTCGTGCTGCCGGGCGGCGTTTCCTTGCCTGTGCCGAAAAGATTGCCCGTCCACCTTCATCGCCGTGTCCGCCGACTGTCACAGAGCTGTCACAGGGGCCGGGCCCAGTCAGGGGACAGGTCGATCACAGAAAAGAGTCGTACGGCTACGCGAACGGCACGATCGTGTGCGGGTGTCGGGTGGGAGCGCTCCAACGGTCGATTCGGCGCCATGCCATGGGCCAGAATGAGCCCGTGCCTTCCCTGTTGCTGATCGAGGACGACGACGCCATCCGCACGGCCCTGGAGCTCTCACTGACGCGCCAGGGGCACCGTGTCGCCACCGCCGCCACCGGCGAGGATGGCCTCAAGCTGCTGCGCGAACAGCGGCCTGATCTGATCGTTTTGGACGTGATGCTGCCTGGGATCGACGGCTTCGAGGTGTGCCGGCGCATCCGGCGCACCGACCAGCTGCCGATCATCCTGCTCACGGCGCGCAGCGACGACATCGACGTCGTGGTGGGCCTGGAGTCGGGCGCGGACGACTACGTGGTCAAGCCCGTGCAGGGGCGGGTGCTGGACGCCCGTATCCGCGCGGTGCTGCGGCGCGGCGAGCGCGAGGCCAACGACGCGGCGACCTTCGGCTCCCTCGTGATCGACCGCGCGGCGATGACCGTGACGAAGAACGGCGAGGACCTCCAGCTGACACCCACCGAGCTGCGGCTGCTGTTGGAGCTGAGCCGCCGCCCCGGACAGGCGCTGTCCCGGCAGCAGTTGCTGCGTCTGGTGTGGGAGCACGACTACCTGGGCGACTCGCGCCTGGTGGACGCGTGTGTGCAGCGGCTGCGCGCCAAGGTCGAGGACGTGCCGTCCTCGCCGACGCTGATCCGTACCGTGCGCGGCGTGGGCTACCGGTTGGACACTCCTCAGTGACGAAGGCTTCGGGGGGGATCCGCGGCTGGGCCGCGGCTCGCAGGAAGATGCAGTCCCGGATCCGGTTCACCAGTCTGCGGCTGCGCCTGGTGGTCGTCTTCGGTCTGGTGGCGCTCACGGCCGCCGTGTCGGCGTCCGGCATCGCGTACTGGCTCAACCGCGAGGCCGTGCAGACGCGCGCGCAGGACGCGGCGCTCAACGACTTCGAGCGGGAGATGCAGAGCCATGTGAGCACGCTGCGCCCGAATCCGACGCAGGACCAGCTGCGCCTCGCGGCGAGGAAGATGGCGGACGGCGGCGAGCGTTCCAGCGTGCTGCTGGTCGCCGAGGACGCGGGCGGGCGGACGGTGACCGGGGCCTCGACCGACAACGCGCTCACCGGCTTCTCGCTGGAGGACGTGCCGGCGTCCCTGCGCAAGGCCGTCGACAAGCGGCAGAAGATCACCTCCGGCAACAAGCACGCGTACCACGTGTACTGGCAGCGGGTCATCGACGGCGACACCCCTTATCTGGTGGGCGGCGCGAAGATGATCGGCGGCGGGCCGACGGGGTACATGCGCAAGTCGCTCGCGGAGGAGGCGAAGGACCTCAACTCGCTGGCCTGGTCGCTCGGGATCGCCACGGGTCTGTCGCTGATCGGTTCGGCGCTGCTCGCGCAGGCCGCCGCGACGACCGTGCTGAAGCCGGTGCAGCGCCTCGGCGTCGCCGCCCGGCGGCTCGGCGAGGGCAAGCTGGACACCCGGCTGCGGGTCTCCGGCACGGACGAACTGGCCGACCTCTCCCGCACGTTCAACCTCGCGGCGGAGTCGCTGGAGAAGAAGGTCGACGACATGAGCGCCCGCGAGGAGGCGTCCCGACGCTTCGTCGCCGACATGTCCCACGAACTGCGCACACCACTGACGGCGATCACCGCCGTCACGGAGGTGCTGGAGGAGGAGCTGGACGCCGACACGGGCAGCCTGGACCCCATGATCGAACCGGCGGTACGGCTCGTCGTCAGCGAGACCCAGCGTCTCAACACCCTGGTGGAGAACCTGATGGAGGTCACCCGCTTCGACGCGGGCACGGCCCGTCTCGTCCTCGACGACGTCGACATCGCCGACCAGATCACCGCCTGCATCGACGCCCGCGCCTGGCTGGACGCGGTGGACCTCGACGCCGAGCGCGGCATCATCATCAAGCTCGACCCGCGCCGCCTGGACGTGATCCTGGCGAACCTGATCGGCAACGCGCTCAAGCACGGCGGCTCGCCGGTGCGCGTCCGGGTCCGCGAGGGCGACGCGAACGACGCGGACCTGCTGATCGAGGTACGGGACCACGGCCCGGGCATCCCCGAGGACGTCCTCCCGCACGTCTTCGACCGCTTCTACAAGGCGAGCGCCTCCCGCCCCCGCTCCGAGGGCAGCGGCCTCGGCCTGTCCATCGCCCTGGAGAACGCCCACATCCACGGCGGCGACATCACCGCGGCGAACTCCCCGGAGGGCGGCGCGGTCTTCACCCTGCGCCTGCCCCGCGACGCGTCCTCGCTGCTCGCGGACGAGCTGGACGGCGGCCGGGCCGACGGCGGCCCCGAGGGGGCAGGTCGGTGACGATACGAACGACCCGGCGACGGGAGGACGGGGGAACGCGGGGCGTGCGAGTGCCAGAGGTACGGGGAGGGGCCGCACGCGCGCGCGGCGTACGGGTCCTGGCCGCCGCCGGAGCGCTGGCCGGGCTGCTGGCCGGCTGCGGCATCCGGGCCACCCAGGTGCCGACGGACTTCGGCCCGGCACCCTCGATGGTGCCGTGCGAGCTGTCGGCGACGGACATCACCACCCAGTCGACGCCCTCCGGTCTGCCGGTCGAGGTGTTCCTCCTGTGCTCCGGGGCGCTCGTGCGGGTCAACCGCTCGGTGGAGGTCGCCGAGGGCACCGAGGAGGCCCGGCGGCGCGCCGTCGTCGCCCAGGGCCTGCTGGACGCCCTGTCCGCCGACCCGAGCGTCATAGAGGACGAGGCCGGCTACAGCACCGCCGTCCCGCCCGGTCTCACGGTGTCGGGGCCCGCGCCGGGGGACCCCGAGGACGCCCTGCGGCTGTCCACCGCGCCCGACGCCCTCCCCCGGTTCGCCCTCGCCCAGATCGTCTGCACGTTCGCGGACTCGGCGGCCGCCGGCGACAACGGTTCGGTGGTCCTCGGCAGCACCAGCGCCGAGACGCTGCGCCGCTACGAGTGCGCTGCGGAGACCCAGTCGGCGCCGGGGGACGGCAACCCGCCGTCGACGGAGGTCGGGGGTTCCTGAGCCCCTCGCGAAAGATCCTGCAACCGATCGTGCCGGGGGCCGCGTCTTGGGGGGCGTGCAGCCTCAAGGTACGAACGGCGGTAGCGCCGGGATCCGTGTCCGTGCGGCGGGGGGTGTTCTCCTCGCCGTGCATCTCGCGGTCGTTGCCTGGATCACACTGCGTCCGCTGGACGTCACCTGGATGAGTCCCGCGAATCTGCGGCCGTTCGCCGGGATCAGAGCGGATCTGGCCCTCGGGTGGCCGGAGGCGGCCCACCGGATCGGTGAAGGGCTGGCACTCCTCGCTCCCCTGGGCGTCCTGCTGCCGCTGGCGCACGGCAGGCTGGCCGGGTCGCCGCTGGCGTCGCTGGCCCGGTCGGTGGCGGCCGGGGCACTGTTGTCGCTGGCCATCGAGTTGCTGCAGACCGGGGTGCCGGGGCAGGTCGTCGACATCGACTCGATCCTGCTGAACTCGGTCGGCGTCGGTCTCGCCCATCTCGCGGTGGTTCCGGTGCTCAGGTCGGCGCTGCGGCGCAGGGCACGGACCCGGCTGGGCGAGGCGCGGCCGCGCCCCGAGGAGATGCCTCAGGGTCGGACCCCGACGATTCCCAGGGTCGGGATGGCTCCGTAGAGGGACGCTTCGTCCGCTTCGTCACCGTAGCGTCGAAGGTGTGGAAAAGAGAGCGGTGGCCGCTGGAGGCCCCGTCCCACCGCCGGCCCGAGGGCCGGTGTCCTACACCGACGAAGGAGCCCTCATGAGCCGCCTTGCCCGTCCCACCGAAGGCCGGATGATCGGCGGAGTCTGTGCCGCGCTGGCACGGCGCTACGGCGTCTCCGCGACCACGATGCGCGTGATCTTCCTGCTGTCGTGCCTGCTTCCGGGCCCGCAGTTCCTGCTGTACATAGCCCTGTGGGTGCTCTTCCCCGCAGAGGGCAAGGCGCGCGCGGCCTGGTGACGGGTACGGCCGTGAGGCCCACGGCCCATGACGCGCCGGGCCGTGACGCGCCGGGCCGGTGCCGCGTGCGCCGACGGGGCGCACCCCGCAGGGATGCGCCCCGTACCGGTGCCGTGGTGCGGCTCAGGCGCCGCCGAGGGGCAGGCCGTTGACGCCGAGGCCCTTGGTGGGGAGGGTCTTGCCGACGGGGAGACCGCCGAGCAGTCCGGCGACGGGGGCGGTGGGGCCCTCGGCCAGGACGTTGGCGGCGGCGGGCTGGGCCGCCTCCAGGCCGGCGCCGAGCGCGCTCTGACCCTGGGCGAGAGCACCGGCGGCGGTCGGCAGCGCCTTCGTGACGTTCTCCACGGGCAGCGCCTGGGTGACGGTGCCGAGGGCCTGGGAGGCCTCGGGGGCGACCGGCGCGCTCGGGGCGGCGTTCGCGGCACCCGCGCCCGCAGCGGCGATGGCGGCACCGACGACGGCGACACCGAGGGTCTTGGCAGCAGACTGCTTCATGTTGAATGCGTCCTTGGAATGCGTTTGACGGGTGGTGAGCGGTGCCGAAACGTAAACACCAAAGTCCCGCCGGAGGCAAACATCGGAAAACGGCCGCGTCGCCGTGGACACGGCCGCTCCCCGGAGTCGCCGATCAGTCCCGTTCTTCGACAGAACCACTGGTGGAGGCCGTCTGACGGAACAGCCATTCGGATTTCAACTCGGCGTACCCGGGCTTGATCACGTCATTGATCATGGCCAGTCGTTCATCGAAAGGAATGAATGCTGACTTCATAGCATTGACCGAGAACCACTGCATGTCGTCGAGCGTGTAACCGAATGCGTCGACAAGGTGCTCGAATTCACGGCTCATGCTCGTGAACGACATCAGGCGGTTGTCCGTGTTCACGGTGGCCCGGAAGTGCAGGCGCCGCAGCAGCCCGATGGGGTGCTCGGCGTACGAACGGGCGGCGCCGGTCTGGAGGTTGGAACTGGGGCACAGCTCCAGCGGGATGCGCTTGTCACGGACGTAGGAGGCGAGGCGCCCGAGCTTCACGGAGCCGTCCTCGTGGACCTGGATGTCGTCGATGATGCGGACGCCGTGACCGAGCCGGTCGGCGCCGCACCACTGCAACGCCTGCCAGATGGAGGGCAGCCCGAACGCCTCACCGGCGTGGATCGTGAAGTGGTTGTTCTCGCGCTTGAGGTACTCGAAGGCGTCGAGGTGCCGGGTGGGCGGGTAGCCGGCCTCGGCGCCCGCGATGTCGAAGCCGACCACACCGAGGTCGCGGTAGCGGTTGGCGAGTTCGGCGATCTCCAGGGAGCGGGCCGCGTGGCGCATGGCGGTGAGCAGCGCGCCGACCCGGATGCGCCGGCCGTCGGTCCGGGCCCGGCGCTCGCCCTCGCGGAAGCCCTCGTTGACGGCCTCGACGACCTCTTCGAGACCGAGCCCGCCGTCGAGGTGCTGCTCGGGGGCGTAGCGGACCTCGGCGTAGACGACGCCGTCGGCCGCGAGGTCCTCCGCGCACTCGGCGGCGACCCGGACCAGCGCGTCACGGGTCTGCATGACGCCGACGGTGTGGGAGAAGGTCTCCAGGTACCGCTCCAGCGAGCCGGAGTCGGCGGCCTCACGGAACCAGGCGCCGAGCCGGTCGGCGTCGGTCTCGGGGAGGTGGGAGTACCCGCTGTCGCGGGCGAGTTCGACGATGGTTCCGGGGCGCAGGCCGCCGTCGAGGTGGTCGTGCAGCAGAACCTTGGGCGCCCGGCGGATCTGGTCCGGATCCGGGGTGGTACCGGTCGGGTCGTTCTGGTTCGTCATTTTCGTACGATACCTCCTACGCGCGTAGAGCGCCTGTCGGATGATCGCGTCGATACGTAACGGTGACCCACAGGACGGGTGGCGTACACCCTCTCTTCTGACACTGTTCTGTCATGGCGCAGCAAGCAATGCCGGTCCGTATGCCCCGACTTGGGCGGACGATCGGCCCGGAGCCGAGCACGGTCGGCGGGGTGGTCCTTCTTCTCCCGGCCGGTGACGAGGCATCCACCCGCAGACCCTCCCCCGTACTGGCCGCGGCCTCCGTGCGTGCCCTCGGCCGCCGGCTCGCCCGCGCGGGCCGTACGGAGGGGCTGGCGGCCCATGTCGTGCACTACCGCCACCGGGGCTGGAACGGTACGGAGGCGCGGCTCGCGCGGGATGCCGAGTGGGCGGTGGACGAGGTGGTGCGGCGGTACGGGGACGTGCCGGTGTGTCTGGCCGGGCTCCACATGGGGGCGCGGGCGGCACTGCACGCGGGCGGGCACGAGGCCGTCAACTCGGTGCTGGCCATCGCCCCCTGGCTGCCCGAGGAGGACGTGGCGGCACCGCCCGAACCGGTGAAGCAGCTGTCGGGGCGGCGGGTGCTGATCGTGCACGGGACGAACGACGAGCGGGTGGATCCCGAGCTGTCGTTCCGGTTCGCGGCGCGGGCGAAGAAGACGAACCCCGACATCTGCCGGTTCGAAGTGCACGCGGACCGGCACGGGTTGACCCAGTACCGGGACGAGGTGCATGCGCTGGCCGCGGACTTTGTGATGGGGGTGCTGTTCGGGCGGGCGTTCGCCCGCCCGGTGGAGGACGCGCTCGCCGCTCCGCCGCCGCTGGGGCTGCGGATGCCGCTTGCCTCCGGCTTCGGGGGGGCTCGCTCGCAGAGGGGTGGTTGAAGGGTGTCTCGCGGCTGCAGGTCCGGTGGGGCTTCTCGCGCCCACGCGGCGGAGCCGCATCTCGATACAGCCCCGCGCCCCTGGAGACGACGGCCCTGCGGGCCGCGTCAGTCGTGGAGCAGGCGGCCCCGCCTGGAGAGCAGGAACTTCTTGAAGGCCGCCACCGGGGGCGTGTCCGGGTGGCCGTCGAGCCAGGCGACACCGATCTCCCTGGCCGCGCGCGGGGCCGTCACCGTCAGTTCCACCACTCCCGGCCGGGGAACGGCCGGAGGGGGCAGGAGCGCCACGCCCAGCCCCGCCGCCACCAGGCCCCGCAGGGTCTCCGCCTCCTCCCCCTCGAAGGCGATGCGCGGTTTGAAGCCGGCCGCCTCGCAGAGGTCGTCGGTGATGCGGCGCATGCCGTAGCCGGGCTCCAGGGTGACGAAGGTTTCGTCGGCGGCCTCGGAGAGGCGGACGCGTTTGCGGGCGGCGAGGCGGTGGTCGGCCGGGACGACGAGCCGGAGCTTCTGTTCGTCGAGGCGGCGGGCCACCAAGTCGGGGGCGTCCGGGACGGGGGACGTGAGACAGAGATCGAGTTCGCCCGCGCGCAGGCGTTCGAGCATGGCCTCGCCGTAGTTCTGGACGAGGCTGAAGCGGACCCGGGGGTGCTCGGCGCGGAATGCCTGCAGCAGACCGGGGACGGTCTCGGCGCCCATGGTGTGCAGAAAGCCGAAGGCGACCTTGCCGGTGGCGGGGTCGGCGTCTGCGCGGACCTCGTCGGCGGCGCGCTCGATCTCGGCGAGGGCGCGCTCGACGGAGGCGTGGAAGGTGCGGCCGGCGTGGGTGAGGGAGACCGTGCGCCCCCGGCGGGCGAACAGGTCGACGCCCAGGTCCTGTTCGAGGCGGACCATCGCCCGCGACAGCGTCGACTGCGGGACACGCATCTCGCGCGCGGCCCTGGTGACGTGCTCGGTGCGGGCGACTCCGGCGAAGTAGGCGAGACGGGGGGCGAGCCGCAGGACGATGTCCTCGATGCTCTCGATGTCTTCTGTGTCACCGGACGGTGACAGGCGCGGCTCTGACCTCTGCTGATGCATCACGGGAACGATTATGGGGGTTCCATGCATTGGACGGATGAACGGCGGCGTCCGTAGTTTCGAGGCATGCCTTCCGCAAGTACCGGGGCGTCCACCACCGTGGGCGCCGTCCCAGCCGTAGCCCCCGCCGCCTCCTCCCCGTCCGCCGTCGACACCCGAGTGGCCCCGGGCGGGCCCGGCTACCGCCGGATGAGCCTGGCGCTGTTCCTCGCGGGCGTCGCGACCTTCGCCCTGCTGTACTCCACGCAGGCCCTGCTGCCGCTGATCTCGGACGGCTTCGCGAGCACGGCGAGCGCGGCGAGCTGGACGGTGTCGGCGGCGACCGGGGCGCTGGCCCTGTTCGTGCTGCCGATGAGCGCGCTGTCCGAGCGGTTCGGGCGGCGCACGGTGATGACGGCCTCGCTGGTGGTCGCGGTGACGGTCGGGCTGCTGATCCCCTTCGCGCCCTCGCTCGGCGCCCTGGTGGTGCTGCGGGCCGTGCAGGGCGCGGCGCTGGCCGGGGTGCCGGCCTCCGCGACCGCGTACCTCGCCGAGGAGGTCCGCCCCAAGGCCCTCATCACGGCGATCGGTCTCTTCGTCGCCGGCAACAGCGTCGGCGGAATGAGCGGCCGTGTCGTCACGGGCTGGGTCGCGCAGGAGTGGGGCTGGCGGGTCGCGCTCGGCGTGCTCGGGGTGATCGCCGTCGGCTGCGCGGTCGCCTTCCGGCTGCTGCTTCCCGCGCCGAAGCACTTCGTGGCCGGGTCGCTGCGCCCGGCGGTGCTGGCCCGCACGGTCCGCGCCCACCTCGCGAACCCGCTGCTGCGGCGGCTGTACGCCATCGGTGCCCTGTTCATGACGGTCTTCGGCGGCGTCTACACGGTCATCGGCTACCGCCTCGCCGGGGACCCCTTCTCGCTGCCCCAGGGCGTCATCGGCTCGATCTTCCTGGTCTACCTGGTGGGCACGGTGTCGGCGTCGACCGCCGGGAAGCTGGTCGGCCGTCTCGGCCGGCGCGGCACCCTGTACCTGGCGGGCGCCACGACGGCCGCCGGGCTGCTGGTCTCGCTGTCCGACTCCCTCCCGGTGGTGCTGCTGGGCCTGGTCCTCATCACCGCCGGATTCTTCGCCGGTCACGCCGCCGCGTCGTCGGCGGTCAGCCACACCGCGAAGGAGGGCCGCGCCCAGGCATCGGCGCTGTACCAGTCCGCGTACTACGTGGGCTCCAGCGCGGGCAGCACGCTGGGGGCCATCGCCTTCCACGCGGGGGGCTGGGGCGGGACGGTCGCCCTGGGCCTGCTGGCGGTGCTGGGGGTCGTGGGCATCACGGTGGCGGGCACCCGCGCGGCCCGCGCCCGGCGCGCGCTGACCCCGGCCTGCTGATCCGACGGGTCCGCGCGACGCGTCCGCGCGGACCCTCGTGAACGGCCCCGCACCCCTGTGACCTGCCCCTTCCTCCCTTCCCCAGGCCATTGTCAGTGGGCTGCGGTAGCTTCCGAGGTGTTGGTACGCACAGGGATGCCACAGGGGTGGGTTGGCCATGGGTGACGGTACGGCGACGGCGACGGCGGAGCTCGATGTCCGGTTGGAGAAGCACCGGGTCGAGCTGACCGGGTACTGCTATCGGATGCTGGGCTCGTCCTTCGAGGCGGAGGACGCCGTGCAGGACACGATGATCCGCGCCTGGCGCAGCCACGAGAAGTTCGAGGGCCGCTCGTCCCTGCGGTCCTGGCTGTACCGGATCGCCACCAACGTGTGCCTGGACATGCTGACCGCGGGGAACAAGAGGGCCCGGCCCATGGATCTCACCGACTCCACGCCCCTGGCCCGGGCCGCCCTCTCCCCCCGCCCCGACAACACCTGGCTGGAGCCCGTGCCGGACGCCCGGGTGCTGCCGACGACCGACGACCCGGCGGAGGCCGCCGTCGCGAAGGAGTCGGTGCGGCTGGCGTTCGTCGCCGCGCTGCAGAAGCTGCCGTCGAAGCAGCGGGCCGTGCTCATCCTGCGTGAGGTGCTGGCCTGGAAGGCGAGCGAGGTCGCCGAGCTGCTCGACACCTCCGTCGCCTCGGTGAACAGCGCCCTGCAGCGGGCCCGCGCGACCCTCGCCGAGGGCGGGCAGGCCGCCGCCGATGTCTCCGACCCGCTCGACGAGGAGCAGCGCAAGCTGCTCGACCGCTATGTGGCCGCCTTCGAGGGATACGACATGGCGGCGCTGACGGCCCTGCTGCACGAGGACGCGGTCATGACGATGCCGCCGTTCGACCTCTGGCTGACCGGCACGGGCGACATCACCGGGTTCATGACGACGCTCGGCGCGGCCTGCGCCGGCTCGCACCTGGTGCCCGTCGAGGTCAACGGCCTGCCGGGCTTCGCGCAGTACAAGCCGGACCCCGACAGCGGCGGGTTCACCGCGTGGGCGGTGCAGGCGCTGGAGATCTCAGAGGGCCGGATCGCCGGATTCCACTGCTTCCTGGACACCGCCCGCTGGTTCCCCCTCTTCGGCCTGCCCCTCCACCTCGAAGGCAAGCCCGACCAGCCGCAGTAGCGCGCCCAGCGCGGGGGCGGGGTCCCGCAGCCGTATCCGGCCCCCGGCCCGCCGTGCGGTGAGCTGCAACCGGGCCAGGGCGTCGACGGCGGCCAGGCCCGGCGGGCCGATACCGGCGACGTCGCACACCACGGTCCCGCCCCCGGTCGTCTCCAGTCGCGCGCGTACCTCGGCACAGAGCCGAGGTACCTCGTCCCGGGTGAGAGGGCCTGGCAGTACGAGTACGGCGGGTGTCGTCGCGTCCACGACCGGTAGACCGGGAAGAGTCCCGGAACTCATCGCGGAGGCGACCACACCCGCCGTGGCCCGCCCTGATCCGTGGTGCGGCCGTCTCAGGCGATGCGGTCCAGCACGATCGGCGTCGGCTCGTACGCGGTGCCGGGGGCGCCGATGTCGTACGAGCCCGCGACGGCCTCCAGGGCATAGTCGAAACGCTCGGGGGTGTCGGTGTGCAGGGTCAGCAGGGGCTGGCCCTCGGTGACCGTGTCGCCGGGCTTGGCGTGCAGCTCGACGCCCGCGGCGGCCTGCACCGGGTCCTCCTTGCGGGCGCGTCCGGCGCCGAGACGCCAGGCGGCGATGCCGATGTCGTAGGCGTCGAGGCGGGTCAGGACGCCGGAGGCGGCCGCCTTCACCACGTGCTGCTCGCGCGAGGTCGGGAGCGGGGCGTCGGGGTCGCCGCCCTGGGCCGCGATCATGCGGCGCCACGCGTCCATCGCCGAGCCGTCGGCCAGCGCCTTCGCCGGGTCGGCGTCCTTCACACCGGCCGCGTCGAGCATCTCTCGGGCCAGGGCGATCGTCAGCTCCACGACATCCGCCGGGCCGCCGCCCGCCAGGACCTCGACCGACTCGCGGACCTCCAGGGCGTTGCCGGCGGTGAGGCCGAGGGGGGTCGACATGTCCGTGAGGAGGGCGACCGTCTTCACGCCGTGGTCCGTGCCCAGGCCGACCATCGTGGACGCCAGTTCGCGCGCGTCCTCCAGGGTCTTCATGAAGGCACCGCTGCCGACCTTCACGTCCAGGACCAGCGAGCCGGTGCCCTCGGCGATCTTCTTGGACATGATGGAGGAGGCGATCAGCGGGATGGCCTCGACCGTGCCGGTGACGTCGCGGAGCGCGTAGAGCTTCTTGTCCGCCGGGGCCAGACCGTCGCCCGCGGCGCAGATGACCGCGCCGACCTCGTCCAGGACGTTCAGCATCTCCTCGTTGGAGAGCAGGGCGCGCCAGCCGGGGATGGACTCCAGCTTGTCGAGGGTGCCGCCGGTGTGGCCGAGGCCGCGGCCCGAGAGCTGGGGGACGGCCGCGCCGCAGGCCGCCACCAGGGGGGCGAGCGGGAGGGTGATCTTGTCTCCGACGCCGCCCGTGGAGTGCTTGTCGGCGGTGGGACGGGACAGGGACGAGAAGTCCATGCGCTCACCGGAGGCGATCATCGCGGCAGTCCAGCGGGCGATCTCCCGGCGGTCCATGCCGTTGAGGAGGATCGCCATGTTGAGGGCGGCCATCTGGTAGTCGGCGACCTCGCCGCGGGTGTACGCGTCGATGACCCAGTCGATCTGCTCGTCGCTGAGTTCGCCGCGGTCCCGCTTGGTGCGGATGACCGAGATGGCGTCCATCGACATCGTGGTCGGCTTCGTCATGGCTTTCCTTCCGAGGTTCTGCTGAAAAGGTGCGGCCCCCCTGAGCAACTCAGGGGGGCCGCACAGGAGTTACTTGGTGAGATGGTCCGGGCCGAAGGCCTGGGGCAGCATCTCCGAGAGCGGCAGGATGCCCGCCGGGGTCTCCAGCAGCAGGTCCGCGCCGCCGAACTCGTAGAGCAGCTGCCGGCAGCGGCCGCACGGGACGAGGATGTCGCCCTTGCCGTCCACACAGGTGAAGTGGGTGAGACGGCCGCCGCCGCTGTTCTGCAGCTCGGAGACCAGGCCGCACTCCGCGCACAGGCCGAGGCCGTAACTGGCGTTCTCGACGTTGCAGCCGGAGACGATCCGGCCGTCGTCGACGAGGGCGGCCACACCGACCGGGTAGCCGGAGTACGGGGCGTACGCCCGGGACATGGCGTCCCGGGCCACCGTGCGCAGCCGGGCCCAGTCGACGGCGGTCACTTGCCCTGTCCCTTCCGGTACGGCAGGCCGTCCGCCTTCGGCATCCGCAGCCGCTGGGCCGAGAGCGCGAGGACGATCAGGGTGATGACGTACGGCGTGGCGGCGACGACCTGGTTCGGGACCTCGTTGGTGGTCGCGTACCAGGTGAAGACCAGGGCGCCGATGACGAAGGTGATGGCGGCCGGGACGTACTTCTTGCGGACGGCCTGCCAGATCGCGCCGATGACCAGGAGCAGCGCGCCGAGCAGCAGCAGGGCGTGGACGTTCTCGGAGCCGCCGCGCAGGTTGAGGCTGTCGGTGTAGCCGAAGAGGCCGGCGCCGAGGGCGAGGCCGCCCGGCATCCAGTTGCCGAAGATCATCGCGGCGAGACCGATGTAACCGCGGCCGCTGGTCTGGCCCTCCAGGTAGAACGGGTTGGCGACGATGGAGAGGAAGGCTCCGCCGAGGCCGGCCAGACCGCCGGAGATGATCACGGCGAGGTACTTGTACTTGTAGACGTTGACGCCGAGGGACTCGGCGGCGATCGGGTTCTCGCCGCAGGAGCGCAGACGCAGACCGAAGGCGCTGCGCCACAGGATCCACCAGGTGGCGGGGATCAGCGCGACGGCGAGCAGGGTCAGCCAGGAGACGTTGGTGACGAGGCCGCCGAGCAGGCCGGCGAGGTCGGAGACGAAGAACCAGCCCTTCTCGTTGAGGGTCTGGAGCGCGTCGGAGAGTCCTGGCACCGTGAAGTCGCCGAGTGCGTCGACCGGCGGGGACTGCTTGGCGGAGCCGCCCTGGTGGCCCTCGAAGGCGAGGGGCGCGAGGTAGCGGGTGGCGCCGAGGGCGAGGATGTTGATGGCCACACCGGAGACGATGTGGTTGACGTTGAAGGTGACGGTGACGAAGGCGTGCAGCAGACCGCCGACGCAGCCGCCGATGATGCCGACCAGGACACCGGTCCACGGGCCCCACTGGAAGCCGGCCCAGGCGCCGAACCAGGTGCCGAGGATCATCATGCCTTCGAGGCCGATGTTGACGACGCCCGCGCGCTCGGCCCACAGGCCGCCGAGACCGGCGAGGCCGATCGGGACGGCCAGCTCCAGCGCGGTGGACATCTGGCTGACGTTGGTGATGCCGTCGGCGCCGGTGATGATGCGGACGATCGAGGTGAGTGCCAGGACGCCGGCGATGACCAGCAGCAGCACGGGCAGCGACATCTTGCGCCCGGTGGGGGCGGTCGGCTCCAGCGAGGGCTGGTTGAGGTCGGTCGCGGTGGTGCTCGTGGTCATCGGCCCGACACCTCCTTCTTGACGTTGTGGTTGTCGGAGGCGTCCGCGTCGGGACCGCCGAGGACGTGGCCCGCGGCCAGTTCGGCGCCGACCCGGCGCTGCTGGCGGCGCAGGCCCCACTCGCGCACGGTCTCGTAGGAGACGACGACCGAGAGCACGATCAGGCCCTGCATGATGACCGCGATCTCCTTGTCGTAGCCGTGGAAGTCCAGCTCCGGGGACGCCTTGTCGAGCCAGGCCCACAGCAGGGCGGCGAAGGCGATGCCGACGGGGCTGTTCCGGCCGAGCAGGGCGATGCCGATGCCCAGGAAACCGATCCCGGTGGGGAAGTTCAGGCTGTACGTGTGGGTGTCGCCGAGCAGGATCGGCAGGCCCGCGAGGCCCGCGACACCGCCGGAGATCAGCATGGCGGTGAGGACCATGCGCTTGGGGTCGACACCGCTGGCCGCGGCGGCGGACTCCGAGGCGCCGGAGGCGCGCAGGTCGAAGCCGAAGCGGGTGCGGTTGATGACGATCCAGTAGCCGACGCCGAGCAGGATGGCGAGCAGCACCAGGCCGTAGATCTCGCCGGCCTCGCCCATGTCGATGCCGGGGACCCAGCCGGACTCGGCCATCTCGCCGGTGGTGTTGTTGTTGCCGACCTTGACGCCGAAGACGTTCGGCAGCCAGAGGTAGCCGATGACGGAGGTGGCGATCGCGTTCAGCATGATCGACGCGACGACCTCGCTGACGCCGCGGGTGACCTTGAGGACGCCGACGATGCCGGCCCAGAAGGCGCCGGTGAGGATCGCCGTGAGCATCAGCAGCGGGATCTGCAGGACCGCGGGCAGGTCGACGTGCGCGCCGACGATCGCGGCCATCATGGCGCCGAGCAGGTACTGGCCGTCGACACCGATGTTGAACAGGTTCATCCGGAAGCCGATGGCCACCGCGAGGGCCGCGACGTAGTACAGCGAGGCCTGGTTGATGATCCGGACCTGGATGTCGGAGAACGTGGCCTGCTCGAACATGATCGTGAACGGCTCGACCGGGTTCTTGCCGGAGGCCAGCAGCACGATCGCGGTCAGCACGAAGGCCACGGCCAGCGCGAGGACCGGTCCGGCCACCGCGAGGAGCACGCGCTCCTTGTCGAACTTCTTCATCAGCGGGCCTCGTCTTCCTCGGACTCGGACGTGTCCGCCGAGGTCTCGGGGGTCTCTTCGGATGCGAGGTGGCCGGTGGCGGCACCGGTCATGGCCGAGCCCAGCTCCTCGGGGGTGATGGTGGCGGGGTCGGCGTCGGCGACCAGCTTGCCGTTGTAGATCACCCGGAGCGTGTCGGACAGGCCGATCAGCTCGTCCAGGTCGGCGGAGATCAGCAGGACGGCCAGGCCCTCGCGGCGGGCCTCGCGGATCTGGTCCCAGATCTGGGCCTGCGCGCCGACGTCCACACCGCGGGTGGGGTGGGCGGCGATCAGGAAGCGCGGCTTGTGGCTCATCTCGCGGCCGACGATCAGCTTCTGCTGGTTGCCGCCGGAGAGGGAGGCGGCGGTGACGTCGATGCCGGGGGTGCGGACGTCGTACTCGGTGACGATCCGGCGGGTGTCCTCCTGGGCGGCCTTGGGGTCGAGCCAGACGCCCTTGGCGTTGGGCCGCTCGGTCACATGGCCGAGGATACGGTTCTCCCAGAGGGGGGCCTCCAGCAGCAGACCGTGCCGGTGGCGGTCCTCGGGGATGTAGCCGACGCCCTGCTCACGGCGCCTGCGGGTGGGCCAGGAGGTGATCTCGTCGTCGGCGAGCGAGATCGTGCCCGAGTCGGCGGACTTCAGGCCGATCAGCGCGTCCACCAGTTCGGTCTGGCCGTTGCCCTCGACACCGGCGAGGCCGAGGACCTCGCCCGCGTGGATGGTGAAGGTGATGTCGTCGAGCAGGGCCTTGCCGCCGACGGCCTCCAGACGGAGGTCCTTGACGGTGAGGACGGGACGGTCGGTGACCGTGGACTCGGCCGTCTCGGGGGTGGGCAGCTCGCTGCCGACCATCAGCTCGGCGAGCTGACGCGGGGTGGTCTCGGCGGGGACGGCCGTACCGACGGTCGTACCGCGCCGGATGACGGTGATCTCGTCGGCGACGGAGAGCACCTCGCCCAGCTTGTGCGAGATGAAGATGACCGCCAGGCCCTGCGCCTTGAGTTCGCGCAGGTTGGCGAAGAGGGAGTCGACCTCCTGGGGCACCAGGACGGCGGTGGGCTCGTCCAGGATCAGGGTGCGGGCGCCGCGGTAGAGGACCTTGAGGATCTCCACGCGCTGGCGCTCGGCGACACCCAGCTCCTCGACCAGGACGTCCGGGCGCACGCCGAAGCCGTAGCGCTCGGAGATCTCCTTGATCTTGCGACGGGCCTTGGCGCCGATGCCGTGGAGCTTCTCGCTGCCGAGGACCACGTTCTCCAGGACCGTGAGGTTGTCGGCGAGCATGAAGTGCTGGTGGACCATGCCGATGCCACGGACGATGGCGTCGGCCGGGGACGAGAACGAGACCTGCTCGCCGTCGACCGCGATGGTGCCCTCGTCCGGCTTCTGCATGCCGTAGAGGATCTTCATCAGGGTGGACTTGCCGGCCCCGTTCTCCCCGACGAGGGCGTGGACGGTGCCCTTGCGCACGGTGAGGTGGATGTCGTGGTTGGCCACGACGCCGGGGAATCGCTTGGTGATCCCGGCGAGTTCGACGGCGGTCACCGATTCGTTGACCGCGGCGTCGGCCGGAGGGCTGCTGGACGCGTTGATGGCGCACTCTCCTGGGAAAGGGGGTCGTCTACGCGCGTAGCGCCCCTACGGCATCGGAAGCGGGCGACACGCCCAAGCGGTGCCGGGAGACCCGGGGCGACACCCCGGCTCCCCCGGGGCCGCTTAGACAACGGGGTACAGGGAGCGATACTCCCCGTACCCCGTTGAGCGCGCGTAACCCCGCGGTTACCGGCGACTCCGGAGGTGCCTGAACACCCCGGGGTCGCGCGACTGCTCGTGGTACAGCTGGATCAGCCGGTCTTGACCTTGATCTCGCCGCTGATGATCTTCTCCTTGGCCGTGGTGATGGCCTCCTGGAGCTTGGTGTCGCTCTTGAACTTCGGGTGGGAGTCGGCGAGGCCGACCTCACCGGTCTTCAGATCGCCCCTGACGATACCGGTCCCGGGCTTGCCGTCCTCGACCGACTTCGCCAGGTTGTACACCGCCTTGGCGACGTCCTTCGTCGCCGAGGTCAGGATGGAGTCCTTGTACTTCGCGAGGGCCTCCTGCCGGTACTGGTCGGAGTCGACACCGATCGCCCAGACCTTGTTCGCGGCGGCGGCCTCGATCACCCCCTGGCCGGACAGACCGGCCGCCGCGTAGACGACGTCGGCCTTCTTCTCGATCTGACCCTCGGCGGCCGTCTTGCCCTTGTCGGGGCTGGAGAAGCCGCCCTCCTCGGCCGTCTGGGTCAGGTACTGGGTCAGCACCTTGACCTTGGGGTCGGTGTCCTCGACCCCCTGCGCGAAGCCCGCCTGGAACTTGTGGATCAGCGGGATGTCCACACCGCCCACGAAGCCGACGGTCTTCGTCTTCGTGGACCTGGCCGCCGCGACGCCGGCGAGGTACGAGGCCTGCTCCTCGGAGAAGACCAGGTCCGCGACGTTGTCCAGCTGGACCGTGGAGTCGTCGACGATGCCGAAGGTGGTGTCCGGGAACTGCTCGGCGGCGGCCTTCACGGCGGTGGCGTACGCGTAGCCCACACCGACGACCGGGTTGTAGCCCTGCTTGGCCAGGGAGGCCAGGCGCTGCTCCTTGTCCGCGTCCGTCTCACCCTCGGTGGGCTCGATGTCCTGGGTGTCGTACCCGAACTCCTTCTTCGCCTTCTCCAGGCCGGCGAACGCGGCGTCGTTGAAGGACTGGTCGCCCTTGCCGCCGACGTCGTACGCGATCGCGAGGCCCTTGTCGCCCTTGGCGTCGGCGGAGGACGAGGCGTCCGTCGACGTACCGCCGCAGGCGGAGAGGGCGAGGGCGAGGGAGGCGGTCGCTGCGCCTGCGACCGCGAGGCGGGAAACCCGGCGCATGTGTGGTGCTCCTGTCGTACAGCGCCGGGGGGTACTGCTCAGTGGTGCTTCACAGCATCGGCGCCTTATATGGCTTTCGCCGCAGAGTAACGCGCGTAGACCCCTCGGGTGAAGCCTGGTGGACCACGTTGTTATGGGGCCGTGTTGCAAGGGTGTCCGGGGCGGCGTGGGGGTGTTGGGGGCGGAGTGTCGGGTGCGGGTGCATCGTGGCTGGTCGCGCCCACGCGGCGGAGCCCCGATCGGTACGGCCCGACCGGTGCGCCGGGACACGCGACAGCGGGCGGGTGCAGAAGCACCCGCCCGCTGTCGGCGTTCGTCGCGGATCCGGACCTATTCGGTCTTCACCTTGATCGAGCCGTCGATGATGCCTTCCTTGGCCTTGGCGACCGCGTCGGTCAGGCCGGCGATCTCCGCCATCTTCGGGTTGGAGTCGGCCAGGCCGACGCCGTCCACCTTGAGGTCGAAGGTCTGGACACCGGTGAGCGGCTTGCCGTCCTCGACGGACTTGGCGAGCGTGTAGACCGCGCCGCCGACGTCCTTCAGGGCGGAGGTGAGGATGTAGTCCTTGTACTTGGCGAGGGCTTCCTGGTTGTACTGGTCGGAGTCGACGCCGATCGCCCAGACCTTCGCCTTGGCGGCGGCCTCGATGACACCCTGGCCGGAGAGACCGGCGGCCGCGTAGAGCACGTCCGCCTTCTTCTCGATCTGGCCCTCGGCGGCGGCCTTGCCCTTGTCGGGGCTGGAGAAGCCGCCCTCTTCGGCCGTCTGGGTCAGGTACTGCGAGAGGACCTTGACCTTCGGGTTGGTGTCCGCGACGCCCTGCTTGTAGCCGGCCTCGAACTTGTGGATGAGCGGGATGTCCACGCCGCCCACGAAGCCCACGGTGTTGGTCTTGGTGGCCTTGGCCGCCGCGACGCCGGCGAGGTACGAGGCCTCCTGCTCGGCGAAGACGAGGGACGCCACGTTGTCACCCTCGACGACCGAGTCGACGATGCCGAAGGTCGTCTTCGGGAACTTCTTGGACGCGGCCTCCATGGCGGGGCCGTAGGCGAAGCCGACACCGACGACGGGGTTGTAGCCCTGCTTGGCCAGGGACTCCAGACGCTGCTGCTTGTCGGCGTCCGTCTCGCCCTCGGTGGGCTCGATGTCCGCGGTCTTGTACCCGAATTCCTTCTGAGCCTTCTCCAGGCCCGCGAAGGCGGCGTCGTTGAAGGACTGGTCGCCCTTGCCACCGATGTCGTACGCGATCGCGAGACCCTTTTCGCCCTTGCTGGTCTCGCCGCCGCTGTTGCTGCCCTCGCTGCTGGTACCACCACAGGCCGTGGCGGCGAGCGCCAGCGACGCGACCCCCACCGCGACGCGGGTCAGTTTGGAAATCCGACGCATCTTGAAGTTCCCCATCTTCTGCAAAGCCCCGCGACCGGGTGCTCAGTTCGGCGCACATTAACGCGCGTAGACCCTCCTGGGAACGGGGTTTCGACTGGCCGTTATCCATTCGTGCCGGTGGCCGTTACGTCCTCGTGAACCATGGGATCGAAAGGGATCTCACGGACACAGTGCCTCTCCCGCCCCTCGCTGTGCGTGTACGAGGGGTGACGTCAGCGTGAAGGTGCGCGCTCCGCACGGTGATCGCACGGACACGCGCACCAGGCTGCCGCGAGGGTGGGCCGGGCGCAACCGGAGGGGTCGCGGAGGGGGTGCCTAGAGACCGGCGGGGTCCAGGGCGCGCATGCGGGCGTCCAGGAGGGCGGCCGCGGTGAAGAGCTCCACGCCCACGGTGATGGCGTGCTCGTCGGCGTCGAAGTCGCCCTGGTGGAGGTCGCGGACGGTGAGGTCGCCCGGACGGCGGACACCCAGACGGGCCATAGCGCCGGGGACGTGCTCCAGGTACCAGGAGAAGTCCTCGCCGCCGAGGCTCTGCTCGGTGTCCTCGACGGACTTGGCACCGCGGCGGGCGACCATCGAGTCGTGCAGCAGTTCGGTGACGACGGGGTCGTTGACGACCGGCGGGACGCCCCGGATGTAGTTGATCTCGGGCTTGGCGCGGTGCATGACCGCGACCTCCTGGACCGCCTCGTGGATCAGGTCGGGGGCCTGCCGCCAGGCGTTGATGTCCAGGCAGCGGACGGTGCCGGAGAGCTCCGCGTGCTGCGGGATGACGTTCGGCGCGTGGCCCGACTCGATGCGGCCCCAGGTCACGACGAGCCCGGCGCGGGCGTCGAACCGGCGGGCGACCAGCGCGGGGACGTCGGTGACGACCCGGGCGGCGGCGGTGACGAGGTCGGTGGTGAGGTGGGGGCGCGCGGTGTGGCCGCCCGGCCCGTCGAGGGACAGCTCCAGCCGGTCGCAGGCGGAGGTGATGGGGCCGTGGCGCAGGCCGATGAGGCCGGCGTCGACCCTCGGGTCGCAGTGCACGGCGATGATGCGGCCGACGCCGTCGAGCGCGCCGGTCCTGATGACGTCGGCGGCGCCGCCGGGCAGGACCTCCTCGGCGGGCTGGAAGATCAGCCGGACGGGGCGGGGCAGCTGGCCCCTGCGGTGCAGGTCGGCGAGGACGAGGCCGGCGCCGAGGACGACGGTGGTGTGCACGTCGTGGCCGCAGGCGTGGGCGCGGTCGGGAACGGTGGAGCGGTAGTCGCAGTCCACCTTGGTGTCCGGGATGGGGAGGGCGTCGATGTCGGCGCGCAGGGCGAGCGCGGAGCTGTCGGTGCCGTTCCAGTCGCCGATGTCACAGATGAGTCCGGTGCCGCTGTCGAGCACGCGCGGGCTGAGGCCGGCCTTCTCCAGGCGGGCCTTGATCGCGGCGGTCGTGCGGAACTCCTGGTTGCCGAGCTCCGGGTGCATGTGCAAGTCGCGGCGGAAGGCGACGAGTTCGGCACGCAGGGCTTCCGGCAACGTGCCGGGGAGCGATGTTTCGGCTTCCCCCGGCAGATCTGCCTCGGACTCTCGGGACATCAGTTGGTTCACCCTCTGAAGGGTAGGGCGATCGGGCGACCTTCTCACCCTCGATCAACAAAAAATCAGCCCGTGAGGGGAAGATTTCCGGTCGCACGACGCATACGTATTGGCAGGGATGGGTATACCCGGCCGCCTCTTCGCGGGCGGGCTGACCTCGGAGAAGGGAGCGCCGGGGTTGCCCGCGAATCCCATCGTTCAAACGTCCGGGGGTGTCCGGACGATTCCCACACTCCACGGATACCACGTCCGGCCCAGCGCACCGTCCCGGAACCCTCACCACCGCGTGACGATTCCGCTACGCCGTGTGTGCGACAGGGTGCATGGGGAGGCGGCGCGGTGGGACCACGACAGGGCGGTGGCCTGCGGCTGCGGGGGTGAATCGGGGGGCCGGGACCGTGGTGCGCGGCCGGGTCGTGCGGGGCCGGTGGGGGTGACAGGGATCACGAGGGTGACGCGGGGCGCGAGGTCGACGGGAGGGCGACCCGGCGGGTGATCGGCGGGCCCGGCTCGCGCCGCGCGGCGGGGCGCCCGCCCTCGGACGGTCACGCGGTCCCCCCGCGCCATCCCCGCGCCATCCGAGAAGCCGGGGCGGCCCCGGGCTTCTCAGCCTCGTCGAGCCGTGTCCGCGGCGCCCGTCGGCCGGGTGGTGCGGGCGTGGAGGACCAGGACCGCGGCCAGTGTCGCGGTCAGGGCCGTCAGGGCGGCCAGGGCCGGGACGAGGGCGGTCAGGGGGCCTGCCGCAAGGCAGAGGGTGCCGCCGATGAGCAGGGCCGGGGCGCGGCGGCCCGTGGTGCGCAGCAGGATCGCGGCGGAGCCGAGCAGGAACAGGCCCGTACCGCCGGCCAGCGCCCAGGCGGGCATGCCGTGGAGGGGCTCGGACAGGGCGTAGTGGCCCGTGTCGGCGACCTGGTGCAGGGTCGTCTTCATGCCGAGGGCGGTGATGACGACACCGGCCACCAGCGGCAGGTGCAGGAAGGTGTACGCGTCGCGGGCCAGGACCGTGCGGTCGTCGCCGGTCCGTTCGGCCAGGCGGTGTTCGGCCGGCTCGCTGACGCCGTGGAAGTACAGGCGCCAGAGGGCGGCGGAGACCAGCAGACCGAGGGCCGCCGCGGCCACGACGGGGGCGGTGACCGCGTAGCCGGTGACACCGACGCCGATCGCGACGATGGACTCGCCCAGCGCGATGATGACGATCAGGCCGTGGCGTTCGGAGAAGTGGGCGGGGGACGCCACGCGCCAGCCGGACCGGCCGGTGACGAAGATGCCCGCGTAGTCGATGACCACCGCGGCCAGCCAGATCAGGATCCGCGTCACGCCGTCGAAGGCCGAGCCCACGAGCAGCAGGGTGAAGGGCGGGAGCACCGAGAGCAGGGCCGTACGGCGCAGGGTGGCGCGCAGGGCCGTGTCGGCGGGGTCGGAGAGCCAGTAGGTCACCAGGTGCAGGACGCGGACGGCGCCGTAGCAGGCGACGAACAGCAAGGGGGCGTACAGGCCGGCCGGGTCGTCCTCGTACACCTTGGGGACCGTCAGGGAGACGATCAGGACGACCGTCATCACCGCCACCAGCACTCCGGACATGGCGCCCGAGTCGGCGCGTACGACGTTGCCGAGCCAGGCGAAGCAGCACCAGCACCACCACAGGAGGGCCAGGACGACCATGCCGCCGAGCAGGCTCAGGGCGGTGGGATCGGCGGCCATCAGGGCCGTGACCTGGGTGATGGCGTAGACGAACACGAGATCGAAGAAGAGTTCGGCGGGCGTGACCCGGTGTCCGTCCGCCGTCGGCGTGAGCCGCGCGCGTTCGCCGTGTGTCGTCACCACTCCCCCTTTCGGGGAGGGCGCTTCGCCTCCCCGGTCAGGCGGCACGATAGGCGGGGACCGGCCGGGGAAGCGACGGCTCCGGATACCCCCGGAGCGAACACGGTCCGGGGCACTCGGTCCGGGGCACTCGGTCCGGGGGGTGCCGGGGGGCGGGTCAGACCGGTACGACCGACGACAGCCGGTGGACGTCCCGTGCCGTGCCCGTGACGCCGGACAGGAAGCCCTGGGCGCGCGGGGAGGCGTTCTCCGTCAGCCAGCTCGGGTCGATGTCGCAGACCGCCACGCGTACGTCCGTGCCGGCGAGTGCGAGCGGCAGGGTGTGGACCACCGTCGAGGGGAAGCTGAGGATCGTGCGGCCGATGGGGCCCCGGCGGGCGATGAGTTCGAGGGGGAGGTCGGGGCGGACGATCTCCAGGCCGGTCGCGGCGGCGAGGGTGTGGAGTTTCTCGGCGCTCTCGCGGCGGTGGGCGAAGTAGCGGGTGGCGCCGTGGGCGGTGGCGAGGGAGCGGACGGCTTCGAGGTAGCGCTCGCCGTCCACCACCCCGGTCTCCACGAGGGACGTGCCCACGAGGTCGGCGCCCTTGGTGATGCGGGGCGGGCCGAAGCGGGACCGGGTCCAGGCGAAGTCGTTGGCGGTGACGAAGACGCCCTCGGGGGTCTCGTCGATCGGCATGGAGGAGAAGACCTCGACGCGTCTGCCGGCGGTCGGGGTGAGGCGCTTGCGGGCCCGGGAGGAGACCGGGGCGAAGATCAGGTCGCGGGGGCCGGGGCGGCCGCCCTTGCGGTGCCAGCGCACGAGGCGCTCGCCCCGGGCCAGCTGGGAGACGAACTCCATGGTCGCGGTGCCGTCGTCGACGACGACGACGTCCCGGGCCCGGGTGATGGTCAGCAGCAGCTGCACGTACCGGGAGAAGGGGTCGCCCAGGACGATGCGGCTCGCGGCACGCAGCAGCGGCGCGAGGCCGCCGATGGTGCGGAAGGGGGCGGCGGTGCCGCCGCGCGCCTCCTCCCAGCGCACGTGGTGGCCCTCGTCCCGGGCCAGCTCCGCCATCCGGCGCAGCTGGCCGCGGGTCATGGGGTCGTTGGGCGACAGCACCACGACGGTGAGTCCCGCGCCGCCCTTTCGAAAGGGCCCCGCGCCGGGGTCCTCGGGTGTGCCGAGGGCGTGGGCGTGCGCCCACTCCAGCACGTTGAGCAGCTGTACCGGGCTCTCGACGAAGGCGAGAGTGTGGGGGCCGGCGGTTCCGGCGCGGGGGCTCATCGACGTACGACCGTCCCGTAGTGAGGGAGACCCGTGGTCCAGGGATGGAGGGAGGCTCAGACCGCGACCGGCTCGCCCGCCGCCGCCGCGATCTCCGCCTCGGCGACGACGCCGGAGACACGGCGCAGCTTCTTCATGGGGCCCAGCTCGGAGTCGTAGACCTTCTTGACGCCGTCGCCGAGGGAGGCCTCGATGGTGCGGATGTCGCGGACGAGGCGGGTGAGGCCGCCCGGCTCGACGGAGGCGGCCTGGTCGGAGCCCCACATCGCGCGGTCGAGGGTGATGTGGCGCTCGACGAAGGTGGCGCCGAGGGCGACGGCCGCGAGGGTGGTCTGCAGGCCCGTCTCGTGGCCGGAGTAGCCGATCGGGACGTTGGGGTACTCGGCCTGGAGGGTGTTGATGACGCGGAGGTTGAGCTCCTCCGCCTTGGCCGGGTAGGTCGAGGTGGCGTGGCAGAGCAGGATGTTGTCGCTGCCGAGGACCTCGACGGCGTGGCGGATCTGCCGCGGGGTCGACATGCCGGTGGAGAGGATGACCGTGCGGTTGGTGGAGCGCAGGGCGCGCAGCAGCTCGTCGTCGGTCAGGGAGGCGGAGGCCACCTTGTGGGCCGGGACGTCGAACTTCTCCAGGAAGGCGACGGCCTCGGTGTCCCACGGGGAGGCGAACCAGTCGATGCCCTTCTCCTTGGAGTACTCGTCGATCTGGCGGTACTCGTCCTCACCGAACTCCACGCGGTGGCGGTAGTCGATGTAGGTCATGCGGCCCCAGGGGGTGTCGCGCTCGATGTCCCACTGGTCGCGCGGGGTGCAGATCTCGGGGGTGCGCTTCTGGAACTTGACGGCGTCGCAGCCGGCCTCGGCGGCGGCGTCGATCAGCTTGAACGCGTTCTCCAGCTCGCCGTTGTGGTTGATGCCGATCTCACCGACGACGTAGACGGGGTGGCCGGGGCCGGCGGTCTTCGAACCGAAGGTGCGCAGACGGGAGTTGGTGCTCATGACGGAGGGTTCCTTACTTGGTGAGGGAGTCGAGAGAGTCGAGGGAGGGGCCGAGGATCCAGCCGGCGATCTCCCGGATCGCGCCTTCACCGCCGGGGACGGTGGTGACCGCGCGTGCGGCGCCGCGCACGACGTCGTGGGCGCTGCCGACCGCCACGGGCCAGCCCACGAGGGCGAAGCACGGGAGGTCGTTGACGTCGTTGCCGACGTAGAGCACGCGCTCCGGCGCGATGCCCTGCTCCTCGCACCACTGCTTCAGTGCGAGGTCTTTGCGGTCGATGCCGTGCAGGACCGGGAGCTTGAGCTTCCGGGCCCGGGCGGCGACGACCGGGTTCTGTTCCGAGGACAGGATCAGCATCCGCAGGCCGCTCCTGCGGAGGGCCGCGATGCCGAGTCCGTCGCCGCGATGCACGGAGACGAACTCCCGTCCGTCGGAGTCGATCAGCACCCGGTCGTCGGTCTGGGTGCCGTCGAAGTCGAGGACCACGGCGTCGATGTCGTCGTGGGTGGGGAGGGCGCCGGGCCGGTGCGCGTCGAAGAGCGGCGCGAGGGCCTGGGCGCGGGCGAGGTCGTGCGGGTCGTCGATCTCCAGGACCCGCGCGGGGTCGGTGCGCACGAGTTCGGTGCGGCCGAAGAACCGGTGCTGGTACTTGCGCAGCCCCGCCGCGTCCATGGCGTAGGCGGCGCCGGTCTCCAGCAGGTCCTGCGGGCGGTCCTGGCGGCGGGGGCGGAAGGACTTGTCGTGGTTGACGCCGTGGCCTCCGGCGGTGGTGGGCACGCCGCCGGAGGCCGCCAGGGGCTCGTGCTGAGCCGTCGCGGGCTCCGCGTACCCGTGCGCGCCGTCCGCCGGCTCGTCCGCCGGCTCGTCCGTCGTCTCGCGCCAGACGAAGCCGTGGAACGGGGCGACCGTGAGGGCGGTGTCCGCGCCGTGCTCGACGAGGGCGCGGGCCACGCCGTCGATGTCCTCGCGGAGGATGAAGGGGCTCGTGCACTGGACGAGGAGGACCACGTCGACCGTGGCGCCGTGCAGGGCCTCGTGGGCGTCCAGGGCGTGCAGGACGGCGGCCTCGGAGGTGGCGGTGTCGCCGGCGATGGCGGCGGGGCGGAGCACGACCTCGGCGCCGGACTCACGGGCGGCGGCGGCGATGGCGTGGTCGTCGGTGGAGACGACGACGTGGGTCACCAGCCGGGCGGCGAGGCACTCGCGGACCGCGCGGGTCACCAGCGGAACGCCGCCGACGGGGGCGAGGTTCTTCGCGGGGACGCCCTTGGAGCCGCCGCGCGCGGGGATCACGGCGAGGACGCGGCGGGCGGTGGCCGCTCGGTCCGCTTCCGGGTGGGGCATGGGCTGTACTCCTTGCGCAGTGGACGGGTGGCGGCTCACAGCTCTCCCATCCGGCGGATGACGGGCGCCACGCGCTGCACTCCGTGGCGGTAGGCGCCGCGCGCCGCCCGGCGCACGATCTGCCGTACGGGCCCGGCCTGCCGGTCGGCGGCGGGTGCCCCGGGCAGCGGTGTGCCGTCGGGGCCGAGGTGGTGGCGGGCGAGGATGCCGGGGAGGTAGCCGGGCGCGGTGACGGGTGTGTAGTACGGCGCGAGCGGCGGCAGTCCGGGCGCGGCGACCAGCTTCGCGACGCGGGCGCGGGCCGCGTCGAAGGCGGTGGCGTACGAGCCCGCCCCGGAGTCCGTGCCGGAGCCGCCCCCGGCCATCACGCCCTGCCGGGCGACCCAGCGCGGGTCCGGCGCCGGCTCGTACCCGGCGTCCAGCTGGTCCCAGGAGGCGAGGCAGCCGGAGCCCACGAAGTGGTGGTTGCCGAGGGTCTCGCGGATGCCGAGGTCGGTGAGGACGACGGTGGGGATCCGGCGGTGCAGCGACTCCAGGGCCGCCGTGGAGCTGACGGTGACCAGCAGGTCGGTGGTGTCGAGGACCTCGCCCATGTTCCCGTAGGCGAGACGGAAGTTGGCCGGCAGACCGCCGGGCAGCTTCTCCGCCAGCTTCTGGTAGGGCAGTTCCTCGATGTGCGTGGTGTGCTCGCCCGGCTTGGAGCGCAGCTTCAGCAGCACCTCGCGGTCGGGGTGCAGCCGGGCGTGCCCGATCAGCCGGTTCAGCAGGTACGTACGGTCCCTGCGGTTGTCGGGGACGGAGGGCTGTACGGCGAAGACGACCGTGTAGGGCCCGCGCCCCCGCTCCGCGGACGGGTCCCCGACGCCCGGGTGGGGTGTGCCGCCCAGGAAGGGCAGCGCGACCTCGGTGACCGAGGAGGCGTCCGCGCCCACGCCTTCGTACACCGCCGTGAACCGGTCCGCGTCCTGACGGGAGTTGGCGAGGACGAGGTCCGCTCCGTGCCGCAGCAGCAGACCGTCGGCGAGCTTCTCGTAGACGACGCCGACGTACCCGGTGACGACCACCGGCCGCTTCGTACGCCCGTCCCAGGCCCGGCGCAGGCCGTGCAGCATCGCCTGGACACCCCCGCCGACGAGGGAGAGCAGGACGATGTCGTACGCGGCCTCCTTCATGGCGCGCAGGAATTCGAGGCCGGTCACCTCGCGCAGGGAGTCGGCGCGGACGCCGACCTCCCGCAGCTGACGGGCCGTGGGAGTGGCCCGGCCGCGCAGGAGGAAGCCGTCCAGGCGGACCTCCGACGCCTCCGGAGCGAGCCGGTGCGCGGTGAGCGCGCCCCATTTCCACCGGGTGTCGGAATCCGCGAGTACGGCGACTCGCAGGGTGTTCGTAGCACTTGCTGGCACATCGAAGACGCTAGGAAGCGATTCCGTTGAACGGCCCAACCCGAATACAACAAAGGGTTAACAGCACGCCGCCGAACGGCGAATCGGGACGCGAACGACGGCGGAATGCGCCTGGTTCACGGTTCCGCCACGCGTCGTTCACCTGACATCAAGCGGGTGGTCAAGACGAATGCCGGAGGGCCACCTAACGTCACGGGGGTGGTCAAGCTCTCCGTCATCGTGCCGTTCTACAACGTGCAGCAATACGCGCCCGACACCCTGAAGAGCCTCGGAGCAAATGCTCGTGAGGACTTCGAATTCATTCTCGTCGACGACTGCTCGCGCGACGAGACACCGGACATTCTCGCGCGCGCGGAGCGCGAGTTGCCGGGGGCGGTGTATGTCAGACATGAAGAGAACGGAGGACTGGCGACCGCGCGCAACACGGGCATCGACAACGCCCGCGGTGAATACCTGACCTTCCTGGACGGGGACGACTGGCTCGCCCACGGCTACTTCCCCCGGCTGCTGGCCGCCATCGAGGACCTGGGCTGCGACTTCGTGCGCACGGACCACGTCCAGTGCACCGGGCGGGCCCGCTCCGTCCACCGGGTGCCCAACGGGCGCCGGGGCGTGGTGATGAACCCACGGGACGCGATCCTGCCCGCCGACCGCTCCACCTCCGTCGACTACGCGTTCGCCTGGGCGGGCATCTACCACCGCCGACTGGTCGACAAGGGCGTCCTGCACTTCACCCACGGGCTGCGTACGGCCGAGGACCGGCCGTGGATCTGGAAGCTCCACCGGGAGGCCGAGTCCTTCGCCACGGTGGGGCTGCTGGGCGTCTTCTACCGACGCGGAGTGGCGTCCTCCCTGACCCAGATCGGCGACGTACGGCAGCTGGACTTCATCCGCGCGTTCGACCAGGTCATCGCGGAGACCGCGAAGGACCGGGACGCGGACAGGCTTCTCCCCAAGGCCGTGCGCACCTATTGCGCGATCATCTCCCACCATTTGGGATCCATCGAAAGGTTCGAGCCGGCGGTGGCACGGAAACTGAAGTCGATGAGCGCCGTCGCGCTGCGCCGTATGCCGCAGGACGTGCTCGACGAGGCGCTCGACTCCATGGACGTCCAGCGCGCCACCCGGCTGCGCCGGCTGCGCCGCCGTCCCGCCGCCACGGGGGTCGCCGCATGACCACGCAGATCTTCATGGCGTCCACGCTGTACGGCACGGCCACGCTGGCCGCCGCCCTGGACACCGAGTGCTTCCGCCCCGCCGCCCGGCGCATCCTGCTGATCTCCGACAACGCGGCGACGCCGGAGACGGCCACCGGCCTGGACGAGATGCCCGGCTTCGCACGGCTGAGCGGCCGCTTCGACGAGGTGATCTCCTGGAACGAGACCATCTCCCCCTTCCACCCCGGCGGCTGGTCCCCGCGCCAGGACGACGTACCGCTGTGGGAACGGCATCTGCGGCTCCTGTGGAACCTGGGGGACGACGACGTCGAACTGGCCGTGGAGTCCATCCAGGTGCACCCGGCACTCGGCTTCACCCAGATCTTCACCGGCGCCCCCGTGACCGTGTACGCGGACGGCCTGATGAGCTACGGCCCCACCCGCAACAAGATCGACCCGCTGGTCGGCACCCGCGTCGACCGTCTCCTCCACCTGGACCTCGTCCCGGACCTCAAGCCCCTGCTGCTCACCGAGTTCGGGGTCGAGCCGGAGATCGTGCCGACGGACGCCTTCGTGAAGGTGCTGGCGGAACTCGCCGACACCGGTGACGGCCTGCCCGCAGTCGAGGAGCCCGCGCTGCTGCTCGGCCAGTACCTCTCCGCGCTCGGCATCCTCACGGCCGAGGAGGAGGAGAACCTCCATGTGCGGATGCTGGCCGGCGCGGTCGCGCTCGGACACACCAAGGTCGTGTTCAAGCCGCACCCCAGTGCCCCGGCGCGCTGGTCGCGCGGTCTGGAGAAGGAGGCGGAGCGGCTCGGCGCCGACCTGACCGTGCTGGACACGCCGGTCCTCGCCGAGGTGCTCTACCAGCGCATGCGTCCGGCCCTCGTCGTCGGCTGCTTCTCCACGGCCCTGCTCACCGCCTCCGCGCTGTACGGCCTGCCGGTCGCCCGCGTCGGCACCGGCACGCTGCTGGACCGCCTCGCCCCGTACGAGAACAGCAACCGGGTGCCCGTCACGATCGTGGACGCGCTGCTGCCGGAGCTGGGCGACCGGGACGCGGTCGCCTCGCAGCGGCCGGGCACGGCCGTCGCCGACCTCGACGGCCTGGTCCGCGCGGTCGGGTTCGCGATGCAGCCGAAGATCTACCCGTCGCTGCGCGGCGAGGCCGAGGCGTATCTGACGCGGCATCTGGACGCGCACGTCCTGCGGTACTTCAAGCGGCGCCGGCTGACCTCGCTGGGGCTGCCCGGCGGCATCCCCGTCCAGCTCGCGTTCATCCCGCGCAACGCCACCGTGCGAAGAGTCGCGCGACGGGCCCGGTCCCTCAAGCGAGCGGCCCTGGGGTGAGCCCCGGGGTGACGTCCGCGACGAGGACGGACGAGCGTGCCGGGTCCCGGGCACGGGTGGACGGGGGCCGGTCGCGCAGTTCCCCGGACCCCGGCCGGGGTTCGGGGACGGCCCGGCCCCGGCTGTTCGCGCTCGACGGGCTGCGGCTGGTCGCCGCCCTCTCCGTCGCCGCCTATCACTACGGCGGGCGCGACGGGGAGATCGGGAAGGCGTGGGGGACCTCGCCCGCCGCGCAGTTCCCCAGCGCCCACGGCTTCTTCGCGTACGGCTGGGCCGGGGTCCAGGCGTTCTTCGTGATCAGCGGGTTCGTGATCTGCGCCAGCGGCTGGGGGCGTTCGCCCCGGTCGTTCCTGGCCTCCCGCGCGGCCCGTCTGCTGCCGGCCTACTGGGCGGCGGTGATCCTCGTCGCCGCCGTCTTCGCCCTCCCCGTCACCGGTTTCGCGCGGGTGTCCGTCAGCGAGTTCCTGGTCAACCTCACGATGCTGCAGATGCCGCTGGGCGCCGACCGGGTCCTGGGCGTGTGCTGGACGCTGTGGGCGGAGGTCCGCTTCTACGTCCTGTTCGCGCTGTGCGTGGTGGTACCCGGAGTGACCCGCGGACGGGTCCTGTGGTTCTGCGGCGGGTGGACGCTGGCCTCGGTGCTGGCCACGGCCGCGAACGAGCCGTTGCTGGACGTCGTCCTGATGCCGCAGTACGCGTCGCTGTTCATCGGCGGCCTGGGCCTGTATCTGGTGCACCGTGACCGCCGGGACGCCGCGGCCTGGCTGGTCGTGGTGTTCAGCCTGCTGCTGAGCCAGTACCGGACGGTCGAGGACCTGTGGCACGCCCCGGACCCGGAGTTCTTCTCCTACCGCTCCCAGCTGGGCATCGCCCTCGCCGTCGGCGCCGGTTTCGTGGCCGTGGCGGCGGTCGCGCTGGGGCTGCTGCGGCGCTTCGACCGGCCCTGGATGGCCACCGCGGGCGCCCTGACGTATCCGTTCTACCTGGTGCACGAGCACCTGGGCTGGCCCGTGGTCCGGGCCCTGCACCAGGGGCTGGGCGTCACGTCGTCGGTGACCGTCGCGCTCACGGTGGCGCTGATGCTGGCGCCGGCCTGGCTGCTGCACCGCTGGGTCGAACGTCCGTTGCAGCCCTGGCTGCGCGATTCACTCGGGGGCCGCCGGCGCTGAACCGTCCCTGAACGCGGAATTGGCCGACTGTTCATCCGGCCCGAGGATTCGGCACCGTCTTTCCGGTAAGGCTCCGCAGCATCCTTGAACGGTCCACGGTCACCTCGTCGACGCGAGAGAGTCTTCTGTCCTCATGGCCTCTGAAACGACTCCCGGAATGACCCCGACAACACCCTCCGGAACGACATCCGGAACGCCCTCCGGAACGACATCCGAACACGGCACGATCCGGCTCCCCCGTGAACTCGACGACGTTCCCGGCTGGTTTCCGGTGCTCGACCAAATGCTTTTCGACTGGCTTCTCGACCGACAGGAGGAAGCGGGCGAGAAAGGCGATCTCCTGGAGGTCGGCGTCTACATGGGCAAGAGCGCCGTCTTCCTCGGCCGGCACCTCCGGGAGGGCGAGTCCTACACGGTCTGCGACCTCTTCGAGAGCGACGCGCCGGACGACGCCAACGCGGCGGAGGCCACCAAGTCGTACCGCAGTACGCTCACCCGCCGGGCCTTCGAGGCGAACTACCTCTCCTTCCACGACGAGCTGCCCCGCGTCCTGCAGGGCCCCAGCTCGATCGTCCCGGGCGAGGTCGAGCCGGGCTCCTGCCGCTTCGTGCACATCGACGCCTCGCACCTGTACGAGCACGTCGAGGCCGACATCACCGCAGCCCGGCACCTGCTCCTCCCCGGCGGTCTGGTCGTCCTGGACGACTTCCGCTCGGAGCACACGCCCGGTGTCTCCGTCGCCGTGTGGGAGGCCGTCCTCAACCGGGGCCTCAACCCGGTCTGCCTCAGCACGCAGAAGCTCTACGGCACGTGGGGCGACCCGGAACCCGTCCAGGAGGCCCTGCTGGAGATGGTCACGCGACGCAACGACTGCCACCTCAGCAACCAGCGGGCGGCCGGCCACCGCATCATCCGCCTCAAGTCCAAGGGCATGAAGGCCCCGGCCTTCCCGAAGTCCCGCCACTGGACACCCCCCGACCCCCCGACGCCGGCCCGCACGCCCCCGACCCGGCCGCGCCCGCCCCGGAGCCCCGCCCGCGCCCTCGCCCTCGCCCGGGACCTCCTGCCACCGCTGCTGACGAGGACGATCAGAAAGGCGAGGGCGGCAGGAAGGCGAACGAGCTGAGGCGCTGTCCGTCCGGGCGCACCGGGTGAGGGAGGGTGAGCTGCAGGGGAGGCGTGAGCGGTGACGTGCGGGGAGCCCGCCCCGCCACGGGCCCGCGCCCCGTCACGCGCGCGGGGAACTGCGCGAGCAACCACACCCAGCCGTCGGCCGCCCACGAACCGCCCGCCACCCCGCCGCGCCGCGCCGCTCACCACCCTCTGCGCGCCGCCTCGTCGCCCCGCAGCGCCACGGCGATCCCCACCACCACCGCCTCCAGCCCCACCTCGAACCCCCGCTCGTGGTCCCGGAACATCTCCCGGCCCGCCTCCACGGCCAGCGGGTACCCCGCCAACCGCTCGGCGCGTGCGGCGAGGTCGTACCCTTCGCCGCCCCCGGCCGGATCCACCCCCATCGACTGCTCCTCGATGACGTACCCGATGGTGTAGCTGTACGCCGTGAACCAGGCCCGCGCGGCCCCCGCCGGTGAGAAGCCCGCGGCCGTCAGCACGCGCAGGTTCGCCTCCATCGGCTCCGCGTACGACAGGTCCGTGAAGCGCGTCCCGCTGTACACCTTCGCGCCGTCGCGGTACCGCAGCAGATGCGCGCGCAGCCCCCGCATCCGCGCCCGCAGGGCCGCCTGCCAGTCGACGCCGTCGTCCGGCCCCGACGGCATGGCGGCCCAGTCCGCCGCCATGCGCCGGACCATCTCGGTCGCCATCTCGTCGAGCAGATCCTGCTTGTTCTCGAAGTGCCAGTAGAGCGCGGGCGCCTGGACGTCCAGCTCCTTGGCGATCAGCCGGAGGCTCAGCCCTTCCAGACCGACGTCGTTCAGCAGCCGCAGGGCCGCCTCGGCGACCTGGGCCTTGTCCAGCTTCGGGGATTTCCTGGGAACCACGTTGACAGCTTAACGGCGTTAAGCGCATGCTGCTGCCCGCAGCTACTTAACGGCGTTAAGGAGATCGGAACCCATGAGCGGAACCACCCCTGCCTCCGCCCCTGCCCCGACCCCGCACACGACGGACGTCCTGATCGTCGGCGCCGGCCCCACCGGCCTCGCCCTAGCCGTCGATCTGGCCCGGCGCGGCGTGGGCGCCCTGCTCGTGGAACGGGCCGACGCGCTGTTCCCGGGCTCACGGGGCAAGGGGATGCAGCCGCGCACCCTGGAGGTCCTCGACGACCTCGGCGTGCTCGACGCGGTCCGCGCCGCAGGCGCCCCCGCCCCCGTCGGCATGGTCTGGAGCGAGGGCGGCCGACAGGGCGAGCACCGGATGTTCGACGTGTCGGAGCCGACGGAGGCGGAGCCGTACCAGGGCCCGTGGCTGATCCCCCAGTGGCGGACCCAACGGATCCTGCTGTCCCGCCTGCGGGACCTGGGCGGCGACGTCGCCTTCGGCCGCGAGCTGACGGACCTGACCCAGGACGCGGACGGCGTGACCGCCTCCTTCACCGCCGGCCCCGTGGTCCGCGCCCGCTACGCCGTGGCCGCCGACGGGGGCCGCTCCACCGTGCGGCGCCTCCTCGGCATCGGAATGACCGGCGAGACCGTCGACCCGAGTCCGACCCTGGTCGCCGACCTCCGCGTCCCGGCGCTCGACCGCGACAACTGGCACCTGTTCCCGCCGTCGGGCGAGCACGGCTTCATGGCGCTCTGCCCGCTCCCGGGCACCGAGGACTTCCAGCTCGCAGCCAACTTCCCGGACCCCGGCACGGCGGTCGATCTCTCCCCGGACGGCATCCGCACACTCGTCGCCGCCCGCTCCCACCTCGCACCCGAGGACGTGACCGAGGTGGGCTGGGCCTCGGACTTCCGGCCGCGGGCGGCGCTCGCCGACCGCTTCCGCGCGGGGCGCGTGTTCCTCGCCGGGGACGCGGCGCACGTGCACTCGCCCGCCGGGGGCCAGGGCCTCAACACCAGCGTCCAGGACGCGTACAACCTGGGCTGGAAGCTGGGCGCGGTGGTACGCGGCGAGGCGCGGGACGCCCTGCTGGACACGTACGAGGAGGAGCGGCGTCCGATGGCCGCGGCCATGCTCGGCCTCTCCACCCGGGTGCACCGGGGCGAGCAGCGCCGGGGCCGGGCCACCCAGCAGCTCGGCCTCGGCTACCGGGGTGCCTCGCTCAGCGTCGACACCCGCGAGAACCTGCCCCCGGGCGCCCTGCGCGCCGGCGACCGCGCGCCCGACGGCCGGCGCGGCGGCGTACGCCTCTTCGACATCTTCCGCGGGCCGCACTGGACCCTGCTCACCGTCGGCGCGGACGGCCCGGCGGACCGGTCGCTCCCGGCGGAACAGCCACCGCTGAGGAACGTACGCCGGGTCCACATCCCGCCCTACGAGCCCTACGGCACCGGCGTCTTCCTCGTCCGCCCCGACGGACATGTCGGCTGGGCGGGCGAGACCCCGGCCGGCCTCACCGCGTACGCGGCCGCGGCGGGTCTCACCCGAGGCGGCGCGGCGGGTGTCACCTAGTGAGCCGGTTTTGAGTTCTTCCGTCGCCACTTGAGTCGTGTTCCGTTTCGGATCGCGGCTTGGGTGGTGACGGGGCTGGTGGTTTGCGGTCTGCTGTGGGGATGGGCGACAGCAGGCTTGCGCCGTTGGTGTTATCCGATACCGAGCGGCGGACGTTGCGGGGATGGGCCCGGCGCCGGACGACCGCGCAGGGCCTGGCGTTACGGGCACGGATCGTGCTGGCCTGCGCGGACGGCGGCAGCAATATCGCGGTCGCCGCGCGGCTGGGCGTCAACCGGGGCACCGTGACCAAGTGGCGGGCGGGATTCCTGCGCGCCCGGCTGGACGGGCTCAGCGACGAACCGCGCCCGGGAGTGCCACGAACCATCACCGATGCCCAGGTCGAAGAGGTGGTGGTGCGCACGCTGGAGCAGACGCCTCCGGGTGGGACGCACTGGTCGAAGCGGGAGCTGGCCAAGGTCGTGGGGATCTCCCCGGCGAGCGTGCTGCGTATCTGGCACGCCTTCGGCCTGCAGCCATGGCGGACCGAGACCTTCAAGATCTCTCCGGACCCGCTCCTGATCGACAAGATCCGCGATGTCGTCGGCCTCTACCTCGCCCCGCCGGCCAACGCCGCGGTGTTCGCGGTGGACGAGAAACCGCAGATCCAGGCCCTGGAACGAACCGCGCCGGTCCTGCCGATGCTGCCCGGAGTGCCCGAACGGCGCAGCTTCGACTACGTCCGGCACGGCACCGTCGATCTGTTCGCCGCCCTGAACACCGCGACGGGCAAGGTGATCTCGAAGCTGTCCGCGCAGCACCGGGCCGTGGACTTCCGTGACTTCCTCGACGAGATCGACCGCCAGACCGAGCCCGGCCTGGCAGTCCACGTGATCTGCGACAACCTCTCCGCCCACAAGGCGCCGGTGGTGCACAGGTGGCTGCTCACGCATCCCCGCTTCCACCTCCACTTCACGCCCACCTACTCGTCATGGATCAATCAGGTCGAGCGGTGGTTCGCCGAGTTGGAACGGCGCTGCCTCGAACGCGGGGTGTTCTGCTCCCTCGACGACCTCAAGGCCGCACTCGAGGACTGGATCAAGGTCTGGAACGACCAGGCCAGACCCTTCAAATGGACCAAGACCGCCGACCAGATCCTCGACCGAATCTGCCGCTACTGCTCACGCATCTCCGAACCAGCTCACTAGGCGCTGCTCGCCAGCGACAGCTTGACCGCGAAGCCGAGGAACATCGCCCCCGCCGCCGAGGTGGCGCCCGCCGACAGTGCCCTGCGCCGGCGGAAAGTGGCGGCGAGCCTGGTGCCGCTGAATATCAGCGCGCTCAGGTAGAGGAAGCTGGCGATCTGGGCGAGCGCGCCGAGCACGACGAAGGAGAGGGCCGGGTAGGCGTACGCGGGGTCCACGAACTGCACGAAGAAGGCGACGAAGAACAGGATCGCCTTGGGGTTGAGCAGACTGGTGATCATCGCCCGCCGGAACGGCCGTTCCCCCTCGACGGCCTCGGTCCCCGTCTCCCCGGCCGACGGCTCGTGGCGGCCGCGCCACATCCCCCACGCGGCCCGCAGCATCCCCACCGCCAGCCACGACAGATATCCGGCGCCCGCGTACTTCACGATGCCGAACAGCACGGCGTTGGCCTGCAGCAGCGAGGCCACCCCCGCAGCCGACAGGGTCATCAGGACGGCGTCGCCGACCCACACACCGGCGGCGGCACGGTACCCGGTCCGTATCCCACGACGGGCCGCCACGGACAGCACGTAGAGGGAGTTGGGGCCGGGCAGGAGGACGATCAGGACGAGTCCTGCCAGATAGGTGGGAAGGTCGATGACGCCGAACATGGATGGAGTGTTGCATGAAAGCGTGCGATGCTCGCGGGTTTCCGGAATGCCCTGACCAGAAGTGACGCGATCCCTACATTGGGTTTCAGGGGCGCGGGTCCCATGGCCGGAGACAGGGGCGGAATCGGTAGATGGACGTGGTCGACAACGACACCACGGTGGGCGCGCGGATTCACGCATGCCGGACGACGGGCGCTGAATCACTCGACCTCAGTGGCCTCGAGCTGACGGAAGTACCGGCGGCGGTAAGGGAGCTGAGACACCTCACCGGGCTCGATCTCAACCAGAACAACCTTGATGCGTTACCCGAGTGGATAGGCGATCTCGGCGCCCTCAAGAGCCTCTCGGTCCAGGAAAACAGTTTGACCAGCCTCCCAGAGTCCATCGGTAGGCTCACCCGACTCACCGAGCTGAACCTCTACCACAACGAGCTGGCTTCTGTGCCGCCCTATGTTGGTGACCTGACCGGGCTGACCCGGCTCATGCTCGATGGCAACGAGCTCACCGAGCTGCCCCCCACCCTGCGCAAACTCACCAGGCTCACCTTTCTCTCACTCGGCGAGAACCAGCTCGGAGAGTTGCCCGAGTGGATCGGCGAGCTCGTCGCCCTCGAGCGGCTCCTGGCCATGCGAAACGGGCTCACCGGTATCCCAGAGTCCATCGGCAGGCTCACCCGACTCGTCGAGCTGAACCTGGACTTCAACGAGCTGACTGCCATTCCGGCCTGCCTAGGTGACCTGACCCGGATGACCCAGCTCATGCTCTACGGCAACAAGCTCACCGAGCTGCCCCCCACCCTGCGCAAACTCACCAGGCTCACTTTCCTCGCACTCGGCGAGAACCGGCTGGCATCGGTACCCGAATGGCTCGGCGAGCTCACCGAGCTCGAAACGTTGTGGTTGACCGACAACGTACTGACCACCCTCCCCGACAGCTTCGGAGCCCTAACCCGACTCGAGATCCTCGAAATGGGGGGAATCTCCTCGTCGAGCTGCCCAAGAGCCTGGGCTCCCTCCAGGGACTCATCAGACTCGGGATCGGCGCCAATCCTCTGACCAGCCCGCCCCCCGAGGTGGTTGCCGCCGGCACCGAAGCCACCGTCGCCTTCCTCGCCGAAGCCCAGAGCGACCCCGTCCGCCAGTGGTCGTCCAAGGTCGTCGTGGTCGGCGAAGGCCGTGTGGGAAAGACCTCCCTCCTCCGGGCTCTCCGCTGCGAATCCCACAACCCCAATGAGGACAGCACCCACGGCCTCACCGTCGGCACCCTGGACATGCCGCACCCGCGTCCCCCGTCCGGGGAGGACGTCACCATGCGGCTCAGCACCTGGGACTTCGGCGGCCAGGAGATCTATCACGCCACCCACCAGTTCTTCCTGACCGACCGTTCACTCTTCCTGCTGCTATGGGACGCGCAGATCGGCTGGGAAGGCAGCAAGCTGCACTACTGGCTCGACATGATCAAGGCGAGAGCACCGCAGGCCCCCGTGGTGCTGGTCGCCACGCACCTCGGTCCGCGGCCCCCAGACCTGCCTCTCGACGAGCTTCAGGAGACCTATCCGGGGCTGATCGTCGAGAGCCTCAGCGCGGACAGCGCGAGCGGAGTCGGTGTCGACCAGGTGCGGGAGGTCATCCAGCAGCAAGTGGCCCGGCTGCCCCTGATGGGCGTGACCTGGCCCCGCGCCTGGCTTCGGGCCGCGGACACTGTACGGGCGGCCGAGGACAAGCACATCACGCCGGAGAAACTGAACGAGCTGCTCGCGACGGCCGGTGTACGCGAGCCCTCGCACCAGACCTCACTCATTGCAGCGCTGCACAGCCTCGGCGACCTCCTCTACTACCCGGACGACGAGGAGTTGTGCGACCTCGTCGTCCTGCGCCCCCAGTGGCTGACGACCTACATCAGCCGGGTGCTGGACTCCGAGGAGGTCCTCAACGAGGGAGGTCTGTTCCACCGCTCCCTCTGGGCCACGCTCTGGAGGGACGTCGAGCGGTCTATGCGGCGTCACCTCAGCCGCATGATGGAGAACTTCGACCTCTCGTACCGCACCGAGGACCAGACCGCGAGCCTCGTCGTGGAACTGCTGCCGTGGAACCCGCCCCCGTACCAGGACGAGTGGAACTCCCCGGAGCGGCTCGCCCAGCGTGAACTACGCCTCAAGTATCGGCTGCACACGGTTCCCCCGGGGATCCCCACCTGGTTCATCGCCCGCGAACACCGCTTCTCCACCTCCGTTCGCTGGCGTTCCGGCGCCCTGGTGAAGCACCCCGACGGAGTGCACGCCGCACTGGTGACGGTGGACCGGCACGCGAAGACGGCCGAGCTGCGCGTGCGTGGTTCGTATCCGCACGACTTCTTCGCCGTGATCAAGGACGGGTTCGAACAGACTCTGCAGCGCTACCCCGGCCTCGACGTCACCCGTTTCGTACCCTGCCCGCACCGCAACCCGGACGGCAGTGCATGCCGGCATGAGTTCCGGCACGAGCAGCTGCGGGCCCGGGTCGCCCGCAACCCTCCGCTGGAAAGCATCGAGTGCCCCGAGCACTTGGAGGACATGAAGGTATCCGACCTGCTCCAGGGCATTGAGCGTCCGGCTCACGCCCGATCCGAGCAGATGACCCGCCAGGTCATGGAGAAGCTCGACCGGCTGGAGATCATCGGGCAACGGCGGCACGAGGAGGTACGTGGCGGGATCGAGCAGGCCCGGGCCGAGTTGTCCGCCATGGTGGCCGAACAGCAGCGGGGCTTTCTGGAACTGCGGCGCCGCGAGCAGAGCCAGCAGGAGTCGATCTGCCCGAGTGTGGTCTGGGTACGGCGCGTCTCACGCCGCGAGGCCGGGCACCGGCTGCGGCCCGGTGAGGTCTTCCAACTGCACCTGTGCTGCGAAGCACCCGGCAAGTTCCACCTGCTGGACGGCGCCGAGCCGTACGAGGTGCCCGCGAACTCGGAGTTCACGAACGTCGTGCTGCCATACGTGCATCAGACGCTCAAGGTGCTCAAGTACGTCGTGCCCGTCTTCGGCGCGGCTCTCGGTGCAGCGTCCGAGGACCTGAGCAAGGTGATGAAGGACGACCTGGAGCTGATGAAAGCGCTGCTTGACGGCCTTCCCCCGGAAGCACGCAGGCAACTCGACGACCGGGAGTCACGCTCCATGTTCGTGGCGAAGGACCACGCCGAGTATCGGCAGATGTACGCCCTGCTCAAGCGGCTCGACCCGGAGGAACGTTGGGCGGGCCTGAACAAGGTCACCACTCCGGAAGGGCCGACCTATTGGCTGTGCCAGGAGCATGCAGGGTTCTATCGGCAGGGCGCACACGCCGTGGGCGCCGGTCCCGAACCGCAAGCGCTGCCCTCCCAGACGGGCGGCACTCGCACCCTGCCCCAGGGGACGTGAGGCCGGGCGCAGGAAAGTCAGAACGCGTCACCGGGGACGTGGGTGCCCCAGACCTCCCGCAGCGCGTCGCACACCTCGCCCACGGTGGCGCGGGCCTTGAGGGCCGCCCGCATCGGGTAGAGGACGTTGTCCTCTCCCTCGGCGGCCTTCTTCAGGGCGGCGAGCGCGGCGTCGACGGCCGCGCGGTCCCGCTCGGCACGCAGCCTCGCCAGCCGCTCCGCCTGCTGGACCTCGATGACCGGGTCCACCCGCAGCGGCTCGTAGGGCTCCTCCGCGTCGAGCCGGAACCGGTTGACGCCGACCACGACCCGTTCGCCGGAGTCGGTCTCCTGGGCGATCCGGTAGGCGGAGCGTTCGATCTCGCCCTTCTGGAAGCCCTGCTCGATGGCGGCGACCGCGCCGCCCAGCTCCTCGACCTTCCGCATCAGCTCGACGGCGGCCGCCTCCACGTCGTCGGTCATCCGCTCCATGACGTACGAGCCGGCGAAGGGGTCCACCGTCGCCGTCACGTCCGTCTCGTGGGCCAGCACCTGCTGCGTCCGCAGCGCGAGGCGCGCGCTCTTGTCGGTCGGCAGGGCGATGGCCTCGTCGAAGGAGTTGGTGTGCAGGGACTGGGTGCCGCCCAGCACGGCCGCGAGGCCCTGGACGGCCACCCGGACGAGGTTCACCTCGGGCTGCTGGGCGGTCAGCTGCACCCCGGCCGTCTGGGTGTGGAAGCGGAGCATCAGCGACTTCGGGTTCCGCGCGCCGAACTCCTCGCGCATCACCCGGGCCCAGATCCTGCGCGCCGCACGGAATTTGGCGACCTCCTCCAGGATCGTCGTGCGGGCGACGAAGAAGAACGAGAGGCGGGGGGCGAAGTCGTCGACGTCCATCCCCGCCGCGACCGCCGTGCGCACGTACGCGACGGCGTCGGCCAGGGTGAACGCGATCTCCTGCACGGGGGAGGCGCCCGCCTCGGCCATGTGGTAGCCGGAGATCGAGATGGTGTTCCACTGCGGGATCTCGGCCCTGCAGTACCGGAAGGTGTCCGCGATCAGCCGCAGGGAGGGCCCGGGCGGGAAGATGTACGTCCCGCGCGCGATGTACTCCTTCAGCACGTCGTTCTGGATCGTGCCCGTGAGCCGCTCGGCCGGGACCCCCTGCTCCTCGCCGACCAGCTGGTACATCAGCAGCAACAGGGCGGCGGGCGCGTTGATCGTCATCGACGTCGAGACCTCGTCCAGCGGAATGCCGTCGAACAGCACCCGCATGTCCTCGACCGAGTCGATCGCCACGCCGACCTTGCCGACCTCGCCGTGCGCGATCGGGGCGTCGGAGTCGTGGCCCATCTGGGTGGGCAGGTCGAAGGCGACCGACAGGCCCGTGGTGCCGTGGGCGATCAGCTGCCGGTAGCGGGCGTTGGACTCCACGGCCGTGCCGAAACCGGCGTACTGGCGCATGGTCCAGGGACGGCCGGTGTACATCGACGGGTACACGCCCCGCGTGAAGGGGTAGCCGCCCGGTTCACCGAGACGGTCCGCCGGATCCCAGTCCCGCAGCGCCTCGGGCCCGTACACCGGCTCGATGGGCAGTCCGGACTCCGACTCGCGCGCCATGGTGTGCCTCCGTCTTGTCGCCGGTTCGGACCCTCGCCCGTTACTCGCCTGGGCTGATCCCCGGCGGGCACAGCGGCGCGTCAGCACGCGGTGGAGTGCGCCCGGCTGGGACCTTGCTCACCACCATGCCCTTTTGTTCGCGGCGGGTCACGTCCGGGAAACCTGTCCGGGAGAGTGACCGGACGCGGCCGATCATGAGACGACGGGGGCCTCGATGCGTACCAAGGACATGCGGAGATCGATGGCCGCGCTCGCGGCACTCGCCCTGGCCGGCGCCTGCACGGCCACGGGGATCGAGGTGCACGGCGACCAGCGCGGGCCCGTACGCGTCGACGTGACGGGCACACCGAGCGGCACCCCGAGGCAGGGCTCCGGCGAGACGGCCACCGCGGGCGGCGGCACGGTCGACGGGGACGGCGGCGGTGACCGTGACGCCGACGGTGGCACCGACGACAAGGGGGGACGGGGACAGACCCCGCCGCCGAGGGCGTCCCCCTCCCCCACCCCGACCGTCGCCCCCACGGTGCTCTGGGCCCAGGGCGACGAGGGACTGGACGTACGGGAGTTGCAGGCACGGCTGCGGCAGATCGCGTGGCTCTTCACCGGGCCCACGGGGACGTACGACGACCTGACCGTCCAGGCCGTCAGCGGTTTCCAGGGCAAGCGCGGACTGCCCCGGACCGGAAAGACGGACAGCGTCACCTGGGCCCGGCTGCTGAGCATGACCCGGGAGCCCGGCAAGTGGGACCTGTACGCGTACGGCGGACAGCCGGCCGCGTCGCCCGACCCGCGCTGTCTGACCGGGCGGGCGCTGTGCATCAGCAAGACGAGCCGCACGTTGCGCTGGATGGTGGACGGCCGGACCCTGACGACGGTCGAGGTCCGCTTCGGCTCGGCGTACACACCGACCCGCGAGGGCCTCTTCCACGTCTACTTCAAGTCCCGTGACCACTGGTCGACCCTGTACGACACCCCGATGCCCTACGCGATGTTCTTCAGCGGCGGCCAGGCGGTCCACTACTCCGCCGACTTCGCGGCCCGCGGCTACTACGGGGCCTCGCACGGCTGCGTCAACGTCCGGGACAAGGCGGCGATCGCTCAGCTGTTCGCGCAGGTCAGAAACGGCGACAAGGTCGTCGTGTACTGGTGACGGCAGCCACTGGAGTGACGTGCGTCACAGGACGCATAGCGGGAGGGTGTCCCACGCGTCAGGAGAAGTACGGGGGAACACGGGGAATCACGGGGGTAATGAGGCGCGGGCGGGACCGGGGGAACGTGTCCCGCCCGCGCCGAGGTGCACGAGCCGTAGGTACGGGGGGAACCCCGGCTCTGTGCGACGGCCGATGACCAGTCGGCTCACTCATTACTGCGCCGGGGCGGCCAAAAGTGTTACCCGTTCCGCGAAAGAATTCGTGGCGGATATGAAACCGCAGGTCAGGAAGGGTGTGTGCGGGTCGCCCGGGTGAGGGCGGGGGCCACTGCGAAGCCGATCGGGGTCACCGCCGCGAACTGACCGCGGTGGCTGCCACCGCCGCCGCCGCCCTTGCCGCCGTTGCCGCCCTTGTTTCCCTTGCCGCCCTTGTTTCCCTTGCCGCCCTGGTGGCCCTTGTTGCCGCCACCCTTGCCGTTCCCGTTCCCGTGCCGGCCCTTGCCGTTGCCGTTCCCGTGACGGTGGCCGTTGCCCTTGCCGTGGTGCGAGTCGTCGTCATCGTCGGAGCCGTTGCCGGTCCGCGCGGCCTTGTCACCGCCACCCGTCCCGCCCCCGCCGTCCGACGTGCCGGTCCCGGTGCCCCCGCCCGCCCCCGTGCCGCCCCACCGCTTCGCCTTGCCGGACCCGGGGTTGCCCGTGCCGCCGGCCAGGACGCCTTCGCAGTACCGCTTCAGCTGCCCCTTGCCCCTGGCGCCCGCCGCGTCCTCCAGACCGCGCCGGCGGTCGGCGTCCAGCTCCTTGCCGTCGCGGACGTCTCGGCACGCGGAGAGCAGGTTCTTCCGCCACTGCCGGGTGGAATCGTCGCCCTGCCCGCCGGCACCGGACCCCTTGTCCTCGTCGGTGCCGCCGGTTCCGTCGCCGGAGGGGGCGCCGCCCTTCGAAGTGGCGTCCGGGGACGGGTCGGGCGTCGCCCCGCCCCACGCCCCGCGCCTGTCGTCGCCCTTGCCGGTGTTCGGCGACGGTGTCATCGGCCCCCGGTCGGGCGAACCGCCGGCGGAGACGGTGGCGGAGGGTTCCGGTTCCTCGACGTGGAAGCCGCTCAGCGCGCCGCCGGCCACCACCGTGACCCCGCCGAGCATCCCCGCCGCCACCGCCGCGACCAGCCCGAACCGCACGGGGCGGCCCCAGCGGCCCCGACGGCCGCCGGGTCCGGCAGGCGTCCGCAGGGGGCGGCCGAGGTGGACGAGCCCCGCGTCGGCCGCGGGTGAGGCGGTGGTGTGCGGGCGGCTGCCACGACCGTGCTCCGCGGCCCCGCCGCCGTCACCGGAGTGGGCCGCCGAGCCGGAACGGGCGGTCCGGACGGTCCGGAAGGCGGCCAACGCGGCTTCCTCGCCCGGGAGTTCGGGATCCCGCGCGGGCTCGGGCGCGGCCTCGGCGGCCAGGGCTCCGAGCGCCTCGGCGAGCCGGTCGGCACGAGCACGGACGTAGGGGTCGACGGCTTCGAGCGGCTCCCCGCTCAGCAGCCGCTCCGCGGCGTCGCGGTTCAGCCACCTGTACTGCTCGTCGGCCATCACACATCCTTCTGCGTCCGCGAACGCGTATGCGTCACACCGGCGGACGTGGCCGCGCGCACACGCGCGGCTCTCGGTCGGGGCACGGCGTCCAGCGGGTCACCGGATTCCGGGTCGGTCTCCGAAGCCGTCTCCGGATTCTCCCCGATCAGTTCGGCGAGCCGTTTCAGCCCCCGGTGCGCGGCCGTCCGTACGGCGCCCGCGCGCTTGCCCAGGGTCTCCGCGGCGGTCTTCGCGTCGAGGCCGACCACCACGCGCAGGACCACCGCCTCCGCCTGGTCCTGGGGCAGCTGGGCGATCAGCGAGAGCGTACGACCGGTCGCCAGGGCCTCCATCGCCTCGCCGGCCGTGTCGGACTCGGCGGGCTTGGCGGTCAGCTCGGCCTCGTCGCCGCCTATCGCGGGCCTGCGGCCCCGCATGCGTATGTGGTCGAGGGCCCGGTTGCGGGCGATCCGCGCGGCCCAGCCGCGGAACCGGTCGGCGTCTCCGCTGAACCTCTCCAGGTCACGGGCTATCTGCAGCCAGGACTCGGAGGTGACGTCCTCCGCGTCCGGGTCGCCGACCAGCGTCCGCACGTACCCGAGCAGCCGCGGGTGCACCGAGCGGTACACAGTCCGGAACGCGGTCTCGTCCCCGTCCTGTGCCGCAAGCACCGCGGCGGTCAGCTCCGCGTCGTCCCCCAGCACCCACGCGCCCCTTCCTCGATCGATGGTCGCGGTCTCGGGACCGCTGTGGTTGCGGTGGTCTTCCGCCATCCACGATCCGGCGCGAAAGGCACGTTACGGCCTGAAACCGCTGACCGTCCATGTCCGTAGAACATGCAACTGACTCGTGATGCGGAGAGGTGTGACAGAAAACGCGGGGGCGGCGCTGTAGGTAGTACGGGTCGCCGCGCGGCCCGTGCCGCGCGACGGTCGGGGCCTCTCCTGTGGGGGGTGGCGGCCCCGGCCGTTGCCATCGGCGGAGTCGGCCGGGTGTCTTGCGAGTACGGGGGTCTTGCGAGCACGCCGGCCTCACTTCGTTTCCGGGGCCCGCACCTCGCCGCGCGGCTTCCGTCCCGTACCCGCCGGGCCGCGTTCCGCGCCGGGCGGCTTCCGTACCCCGTCCGGCGGACCTGGCGCGTCCGGCACCCCCGCCGCGCCGGGACGCGAGGACGGCCTGCGCGCATCCCCCTCGCTCGTGCCGTTGCCGTTGCCCTTGCCCTTGTCGTTGCCCTTGCCACCGGTGTGCGACGGGTCGACGCCGTCGCGCTGCCGGGACGCGGTGGGTCCCCGGTCCCGGTCGGGGTGGTCGGCCGTGGCGGGACCGGGACGGGCGGGGGCGTTGTCCGTCGAACGGGGCCGCCGGTCCCCGCCGTGGTCGACCATGGGCTCGCGCCCCGCGCCCTCGTCGTCACGTGCGGCCGAGCCGATCGCCGCGACGGCGACCCCGCCGAGGGCGAGCGTGGCCAGCAGTGCGGCCAGGGTGGTGCGGATCGAGCGCTGCAGGCGACGCCGCGCGTTCGGCCGCCAGTCGTCGCGCCGCCGGGTGCGAGCGGTACGCGCCCCTCTCTCCCACATCGCCCGAAAGGCCGCCACCGCCCGCGCCTCCCCCGCGCTGCCGGGCCCCGCACCACCGCGCACGGCGGCGGCGAGGAGGGAGTCGACGAAGGGGGTGGGACCAGTACCGGGGGACCCCGGGCCGGCGGTGCCGGAGGCGGGGTCGCCGTCGCCGACGGCGTCGCTCACGCCCCGGCAGCCGTCGGCCGGGGGCTCGCCGCCTCCGCCCTCACCTGCCTCGCCCGTGCGTCGTGCGCCGGTCGGATCCGCCCTCCGCGACGGCATCTCGTGCCCTTCCCTGTCGGCGTGCGGGAGGCCGCGGTGGTCGGTGTCCTCGCCGCCGGGGCCCTCGTCGCTGTCGGTCATCTCGACTCCCCCAGCGTCCGGGAGCCGTCATCCGTCACACCCTCGGCCCGGAGCAGCTGGGCGAGGCGCTTCAGCCCCCGGTGGGTGGCCGTACGGACCGCGCCGGGGCGTTTGCCCAGGACACGGGCGGCGGCGGGGCCGTCGAGGCCGACGACGACACGCAGCAGTACGGCCTCGGCCTGATCGCGCGGCAGCCGGGCGACGAGGGCGAGCGCCTGTTCGGTGGAGAGGGTCTCCAGGGCCTGGTCCTGGGTGCTGTGCGTGCCCGGCAGTTCCAGCAGGTCGTTGTCCAGGGCGGTCGCCCGGGGGCGCACCTTCTGGCGCCGCAGATGGTCCAGGGCCCGGTGCCGGGCGATGGTCGCGCTCCAGCCCCGGAAGCCCGCGCCGTCCCCCTTGAACCGCCCGAGGTCCCGCGCGATCTCCAGCCAGGCGTCCGAGGCCACGTCCTCCGCGTCGTCGCCGACGATCCCGCGCAGGTACCCCAGCAGCCCGGGATGCACGAGCCGGTACGCCACCGCGAACGCGGCCTCGTCCCCGGCCTGGGCCCGCGCGACGGCTGCGCCGAGTTCCCCGTCGTACGCCTGCACGCGCCGAGGTTCCCCTCCCTGGCCGCAGGCTGTCCGAGCCAGTGCCGCGTCGGTGCCGGGATGGCGTTGCGGGGACCGTCCCGGCCGCCGCCAAGCCCCCATGGTCATCTGCGTCGCGCTCGGCGGAAGTGTCACACCGTCAACCGCCGCCACAGGGCACCCTCCGGCGGCACGCGGCACCCGTCCGGGGGCGCGGAGGGACACGCGCGAGGCCCCGCTCACCCGCGGCGGCGAACCTTCCCACGTCAGCCGGTCGGCATCGCGTCGCCGGTCGACATCGCGTCGCGGCACAGCAACCGCAGCGACCCCTCACCGGCGAAACAGCGCCGGGCCTCGTCCAGCGGGTCCCAGTAGCGGCCGTCCCGGGTCCGTACCCAGAACTCCCCGCCCGACTGGACCCACTCGCCGCCGGCCCACCGCACCACGACCTCACCGCCGTACGCCCCGAACCCCCGCAACACCCGCTCCACGGCGGCGTAGGGCGCGCCCTCCCGTCGTATCTCCTCGATCATCCGGTCCACCCGCCACAGACTCTGTGTCGAGTAGTCGAGACGCACCCGCGCCCCTTCCCGCATCATCGCCACCGCGTCGGCCGCCCACCGGAGGGGCTTCGCCGCGTTCGCGGGCCGGCCGTCGTGGCCGGCCCGCGTGCCGAGGCTCCCCGGTACGCCGGGGGCACCGCCCGAACTGAATGTCTGCTGTGCGCTCACACTCGGGAAAGCGCCCGCTCCGCACGAGACGTTTCGCGATTTCGGCGTGTGCGCGACACCGGCGCAGGACCGCCACACCCGCCCCCAGGACACCCACAGGACCCGCCAGGGAGCCGAGGTTTACCGCCGCGCCCCCCGCGCGCGCCGTGACACGACCGCCCGCAGCACCCGCCGCCCCTCGGTGGCCGCGCCCAGCGCCTGCCGCATCCCCGCCGCCCCGTGCTGGGCGAGGAGTTCGAGCACGACGGCCTGTCGGCGCAGCTCGGCGGCGACGAGATGGGAGGCCCCCTCGGTACGGCCCGCACGGCAGTCCGCCACCGAGTCGTCGCCCCCGGCGTCCAGCGGGTCGAGCAGCTGATGGATCCTCAGCGCGGAGACGGAGCAGATGTCCGCCCACGCACGCAGCGCGTCGCCGGACCGCTCGTCCGGAACCGCGTCGAGCATCCGACGGGCCAGCAGTACCGCCTCCTCGTCCGAGGCGGCGGTACGCGCACCAGCGCCGACATCGGCACCGGCACCGGCACCGGCACCGGCACCACCAGCATCGGCATCGGACAGGGCGAGTTCGCCCCGTGCCTTCGCCAGCTTCGCCCCCCACCCCTCGCCGCCGTCCACCAGCTCCGCCCAGAGCGGACGCAGGACTTCGTCGTCGCCCCCGAGAAGCGGTACGCAACGGTCAAGACAAGCCAGTCCGCTTGCCGCCAGACCGCGTTCGTCGGCCTGGGCCAACAGCTCCACCAGGCTCATCACGCCTCCCCTGTATCCCGCTCGACCACACTCCGGTGATACGGAGCTCGCACTTCCCCTTACTGCGTGCGACGGCGCGGGAGTGTCACAGAGGGACGACCCCGAGCCGGTCGAGCAACCGGAACAGAATGTTTTCAGCCAAGGGGTCCGCCGGTCCAGGCTCTGAGGCCAACACCTCGGCCAGCGCTCGCGCGTCGACGGCCCGCCCGGCCTCCGCGGCCCAGGCGACGGCACGCTCGGCGGCGTCACCCGGTTCGAGGAAGTAGTCCTCGACGGTGAGCCCCTCGGCGTCGCCCAGATACGCGGCCATGGCCCGCCGCGCGAGACACGTGGTCCACGCCCCGCTCTCCGGCCCGGCGGCCTCGACTACCACACAGTCGCTGTCCATGACGTAGCCGAACAGCGCGGGCGCCCCCGTCTCCCGGGCCAGCGCGTTCATGTTCCCGACGTCACCGGCGCTCGCGGTCCCGCCCTCGGTCGCGGCGCCGGGCGCGCCCGTCGGGTACGCCCACACCTGCCAGTCGCCGGCCGCCGTCGCACACGGCGTCAGCCCCTTGGCCCGGCCCAGCGTGTCCAGCTCGGCGAGGGGCCGAACGCTCCTGCCCACGACGTAGTACCCCCAGTACCCCATACCGGGAATAGACCACACATGTACGGCAGTTCGCCCCCGGAATCGGGCAATCCGCTCAGTCGGCGACGGGTTCCGGTTCGCGCGGACCGCGGCGCGCCCGGTCGTCCTGCATCCGTGTGAGCGCGAGGACGAAGAGGGCGGCGAACACGGCCGCCACGATCTCCAGGGAGTCCGCGAACACCATCTGCCGGGCGGCCAGCCGGTACTCCTCGATCTCCTCGGCCCTGAGGTACGCCCTGTCCCCGGCCTCTCCCGCGAACAGGCTCAGCAGCCACAGCGTCCACCAGGTATTGACGAGCGCGTGGGACCGCGGCTTCTCCCACGGGCTGCTCGCGTCCCAGCAGTCGATCGCGATCCGGCGCGGGAACCACAGGTTCGCCACCGGCACGAACCAGCCGCCGATCGCCCAGCCCCGCTTCTTCCGGTGCCCGAAGGGGTCGAACACCTCGGCGTTGACCCGCACCCGGTGGAACCAGACGAGGAAGACGACGATCGTGGCGACGTAGGTGACGGTCTGGAGGACGCCCGCGAGCGCGACGAGCCCGTCCGCCCGGTCCGAGTCGTGCTCCAGGGCCGCGCTCCAGTCCTCGCCGGCCAGCCGGTCCGACACGTCGAGGAGCGCGAGGTCGGCCCACACCGCGACCACATCCGCGACGGCGACCGCCCCGAGCAGGATCGCCACCGTCCGCCCGAGGCCCACCGGCGACCGCAGCCAGGCGGGACCGTGGGGCGACTGGAGGGGCGGCTCGGCGTACGGGGCGACCGGGTGCACCGGCGACGGAGCCGTCCCTAGCGGATCGGCCGTCCCCAGCGGATCGGCCGTCCCCAGCGGATCGGCCGTCCCCAGCGGATCGGCCGTCCCGAGCGAATCAGCCGTCCCCAGGGGATCAGCCGCCTTACGCAAATCGGCGACCCGGGACGGACCCGCCGCCTCGCACGGCCGGCACAGCTCTCCGCCGGGTGCCGCCGCCTGGTTCCCGCAGCGCGCGCAGTTCATCGTGAAGCCCCCGTGTGATCGAAACGCGCCGACCGCGGCCCTCCCCAGGCCCTCACGCTCGGCGATCAGAACACGCGGAACATACGTTTCACCGGCCTCGCCCGTCCACCGGGTTCTACCCGACGCGTTCCTCGGCGGCCCACCGGCCTCCCGAGCCCGCCGACCACCGCCCTCGGCGCCGGGGCCGCCCACGACGGCCCCGGCGCGCCGCCCGCCTCAGCTCACCTTCCCCGCCAGCTCCCGGAACTGCGCCCAGCTCAGCGCGGGCTTCCCCGGATCCCACAGCTTCTGCGACAGCGCCCGCAGCGGCATCCGCACGCCCGCAGCGACCTGTGCCTCGGTCTGCCTGTTCGCGAGGTCGCACCAGACCGCGAACGAGCCGCCGAGGATCTGGGCGTCGTACCGGGCCGGCACGGCGGTCGTGCCGCGCAGCACCCGTGGCGTCCAGGACTCGTAGATGCGCTGCCCGGTCGGGTAGAAGAACTGGTTGGGCTCGCCGAGGACGTAGTACAGGTACTCGTCGTTGTAGTTGATCACCTGCCGCCCGGCACTGAGGTACTCCACGGGCGGGCGCGCCCCGATCTCCTTGCCCGTCCAGTACGCGACCTGGATCGACTTGTCCGCCTGGACCGAGCCGCCCCGGAAGAACCCGTCGTTCCAGGCCCGCACGGTCCGGCCGTGGCCGCGCATCAGCTTGGCGCGGTCGTTGAGCCAGCCGGTCGCGAGGTCGGCGACGGTCGCGCCGGGACCGTACTTCTGGCGTGCGGCGGCGGCCAGCTGCGGGTAGGACGCCTCGGGGTTCGACGCCATCAGCGCCCGGTACTCGTCCCCGCCGAGATGCCAGTACGCGCCCTTGAACAGACCGGCGTACTCGTCCAGCAGCTCGTCCACCACCACGGCCGACCTCGGGTTCGCGATGTCGACGGCCCCGGTCGCGGCCACGCCCTGGGCGTTCCTGAGCTGCAGCGACGGATTGGCCGCGATCACGGCCCCCAGGTGACCGGGGGAGTCGATCTCGGGGACGACCTGGATGTGCCGGCTCGCCGCGAGGTCGAGGATCTTCCGTACCTGGGCCTTGCTGAGGTGCTGCCGGGACACCACCTCGGGGTGGCTCGTGGACTCGATCCGGAAGCCCTGGTCGTCGGAGAAGTGCAGCCCGAGCTGGTTGTACTTCAGGTCGCCCAGCTCACGGACGCGGTCCTCGATCCAGCCCGCCGTGAAGTGCTTGCGCGCGATGTCGAGCATGAACCCGCGCTGCGGCTTGGCCGGCTCGTCCCGGACGACGCCCTCCGGTGCCGTGCCGCCGCCGCGGACCTCCTGCTTCAGGGTGCGCGTCCCGTAGAAGACGCCCGCCTCGGCGGGCGCGGCGACACGTACCCGCCGGTTCTTCACGGTCAGCGTGTACGCCTCCGACCTCGGCCGGTCCGCCCCGGTCAGCGCCAGCTCCACGTCCCCGTCCCGGGGCCGTGCCTCCCCCGCGTAGGAGAGCCCCAGCTCCCCGGCGGTCAGTCGCCCCTCGTCGGCCAGCGCGGCGTTCCGGACGACGACCCGGCCGCCCGCGGCGGGCTTCCAGCCGGGGCCGCGGGCCGCCTCGTGCTGCCGTACGGCGGGGATGGTCCGCGGCTTCTGGGACAGCGCGTAGGAGCGCGAGGGCGACGGGGAGGCGGCCGGGGCCTTCTCGGCGTTCACCGACGACCCTGCCCGCGACGGCTCGGAGCCGCCGGGGGTGCGTGCCGCGTCGCCCGGCCACACGGTGACGGCCACCGCGACCGCGCCGCCCGCCAGGACGGCCCCCGTGGCCAGGAGCAACCCTTTCGACGTGATCGCCGTCTTCCTGCGGGGTGCCCTGCGCCGGCCTCGGTTCACGACGCGCCCCCGGTCCCGATCCCGGTTCCGGTCAGCATCCACGACATCTCACGCACCTCTCGCCCGCACGGTCCCCCGCTCCTCGTCCGGCCCTCTCCCGGCCGTGTCCGACTTCCCGGCTCTCTCGCGAGCCCTGCTCTCGAACCTACGACGTTCCACCGCCCCATCCGTCCACCACAGGTTCCGAAACTCTCCCGTTCGGGTGAAATTCGGGCATCGAACGGACAGCCCATGACCCGCCTCGGTAACGTGGTGGCACCTTTCGCACAGCCTGCCCAACCCGACCCATCCGCCCCGTCGGCCCCTACGCACCGCCGAGGAACCACGCTGCCTCCGCACCGTCTCCCCCACCTCCCCGGCCAGGTCGCCCTCCCGCAGCAGGTCCGCACGCCCGACCCGTCGGACCTGGAGTGGTTCAACCACACCCCCGCCGACACGGTCCGCCAGGCCCTCCTCGCCTGCCTGCGCAGCCTCCGCTGGGCCCGCCGCCTCACCGACCACCGCCCCTACCCCGACCTGGACGCCCTGCTCGCCGCGTCGGACGAGGCGGCGTACGACCTCACGGCGGCCGACCTGGCCGAGGCGCTGGCCGGCGAGACCCTCCCGGTCCTCCCCGACGACACCTACGGCGTGGCCCACACCGCCCTGAACGCCGCCCACGCCGCCTACGAGGCCCGCTTCGGCCATGTCTTCGTGATCTCCCAGGCCGCCGCCCGCCCGGACGAACTCCTCGACCGCACGCTGGAGGGCATCCGCTCCCGCCTGACCAACGACCCGGAGGAGGAACGGGTAGTGGTCGCCGAGGAACTGCGCCGCCTGGCACGGGAACGCCTCACCACCCACGTGACCACCCGAAGAACCCCTCTCGAAGCGCCGAGGGCCCCCTAGGGGCGCGAGGAACCGTGCGTCTTCCAGGGGCGCGGGGAACTGCGCGACAAGCCCCCACCGACCCCGCACCCGGCACCACCCGGACACCCCCACCCCGGATGCCGCCCCCTACTCACCCTTACGTGCACCTTTGTATGCCAGTTTGATCACACCAACCCTCCCGGCTCAATCCCAGCGCAACGGCATCGCTACCATGGCCGGGGCCGGTGGACCGTACCCGGCCGGGTCAGACCGACAAGCAAGCCGGCCGGCCCCAATCCCCGCTCCCGGAGGGTTCTTCCGTGCCGGCTGGAACGCTGTACCGCGGCCGGGAAGGAATGTGGTCCTGGGTGGCTCATCGAGTCACCGGCGTCCTCATCTTCTTCTTCCTGTTCGTACACGTGCTGGACACCGCTCTCGTCCGTGTCTCCCCCGACGCCTACGACAAGGTCGTGGCCACGTACAAGACGCCGATCGTCGCGCTGCTGGAGTACGGCCTCGTCGCCGCCATCCTCTTCCACGCGCTCAACGGTCTTCGGGTCATCGCCGTCGACTTCTGGTCGAACGGCCCCCGTCACCAGAAGACGATGCTGTGGTCCGTCGTCGGCATCTGGCTGGTGCTGATGATCGGGGCCCTGTACCCCGTTCTCGGCCACGCCGTCCGTGAAGTCTTCGGGAGCTGAGACAGATGTCCGCCACTGAAACCACCGCATCCGGCATCGGCCCCGTCGAGGGCGCCGGGGAGCTGTCGGGCTACAGCCCCGACAACCCGGCCCCCTTCATCGAGCCGCCCCGCAAGCGCACCAAGAAGACCCCGAAGTCGACCCGCGGCAACTTCGAGATGGCCGCCTGGCTCTTCATGCGGCTGTCCGGCGTCGTCCTGGTCGTCCTGGTCATCGGCCACCTGATCATCCAGCTCGTCCTCGACGGCGGCGTCTCCAAGATCGGCTTCGCGTTCGTCGCGGGCCGCTGGGCGTCCCCGTTCTGGCAGACCTGGGACCTGCTGATGCTGTGGCTCGCGATGCTGCACGGCGCGAACGGCCTGCGCACGGTCATCAACGACTACGCGGAGCGCCCGAACACCCGCCTGTGGCTGAAGGGCCTGCTCTACACCGCCACGGTGTTCACCATCCTGCTGGGCACGCTGGTGATCTTCACCTTCGACCCGAACATCCGCTAGGCACGGGGCTGAGGTAACCGATCATGAAGATCCACAAGTACGACACCGTCATCGTCGGCGCCGGCGGCGCCGGAATGCGCGCGGCGATCGAGTCGACGCAGCGCAGCCGTACCGCCGTGCTGACCAAGCTGTACCCCACCCGCTCCCACACGGGCGCCGCGCAGGGCGGCATGGCCGCCGCGCTCGCCAACGTGGAGGAGGACAACTGGGAGTGGCACACCTTCGACACGGTCAAGGGCGGTGACTACCTGGTCGACCAGGACGCCGCCGAGATCCTGGCGAAGGAGGCCATCGACTCCGTCCTCGACCTGGAGAAGATGGGCCTGCCGTTCAACCGGACCCCGAACGGCACGATCGACCAGCGCCGCTTCGGCGGTCACAGCCGGAACCACGGCGAGGCCCCGGTCCGCCGCTCCTGCTACGCGGCCGACCGCACCGGTCACATGATCCTCCAGACGCTGTACCAGAACTGCGTGAAGCACGGCGTGGAGTTCTTCAACGAGTTCTACGTCCTGGACCAGCTGATCACCGAGGTCGACGGCGTCAAGAAGTCCGCCGGTGTCGTGGCCTACGAGCTGGCGACCGGCGAGATCCACGTCTTCCAGGCGAAGTCCGTGATCTACGCGTCCGGCGGCTGCGGCAAGTTCTTCAAGGTGACGTCCAACGCGCACACCCTCACCGGTGACGGCCAGGCGGCCGTGTACCGCCGGGGTCTGCCGCTGGAGGACATGGAGTTCTTCCAGTTCCACCCGACCGGCATCTGGCGCATGGGCATCCTGCTGACGGAGGGCGCCCGCGGTGAGGGCGGCATCCTCCGCAACAAGGACGGCGAGCGCTTCATGGAGAAGTACGCGCCCGTCATGAAGGACCTCGCGTCCCGTGACGTCGTCTCCCGCTCCATCTACACGGAGATCCGCGAGGGCCGCGGCTGCGGTCCCGAGGGCGACCACGTCTACCTCGACCTCACGCACCTCCCGCCGGAGCAGCTGGACGCCAAGCTCCCGGACATCACCGAGTTCGCGCGGACCTACCTCGGCATCGAGCCCTACACGGACCCGATCCCGATCCAGCCGACCGCGCACTACGCCATGGGCGGCATCCCGACGAACGTCGAGGGTGAGGTCCTGATCGACAACACCACCGTCGTCCCGGGCCTGTACGCCGCCGGTGAGGTCGCCTGCGTCTCCGTGCACGGCGCCAACCGTCTCGGCACCAACTCGCTGCTGGACATCAACGTGTTCGGCAAGCGGGCGGGCATCGCCGCCGCCGACTACGCCTCCCGGACGGCCGACTTCGTCGAGCTGCCCGAGAACCCGGAGTCGCTCGTCGTCGAGCAGATCGAGCGCCTGCGTTCGGCCACCGGCAACGAGCGTGTGGCGGAGCTGCGGCGCGAGCTGCAGGAGACCATGGACGCCAACGTCATGGTGTTCCGCACCGAGCAGACGATCAAGACGGCGGTCGAGAAGATCGCCGAGCTGCGGGCGCGGTACAAGAACGTGGCGATCCAGGACAAGGGCCGCCGGTTCAACACCGACCTCCTGGAGGCCATCGAGCTGGGCAACCTGCTCGACCTGGCCGAGGTCATGGCCGTGTCGGCGCTCGCCCGGAAGGAGTCCCGCGGCGGTCACTACCGCGAGGACTACCCCAACCGCGACGACGTCAACTTCATGCGTCACACCATGGCGTACCGCGAGGTCGGCGACGACGGCTCCGAGACCGTCCGCCTCGACTACAAGCCGGTCGTCCAGACCCGCTACCAGCCGATGGAGCGTAAGTACTGATGGCTACCCCTGTTCTGGACAAGGTCGAGGCGGAGTCCGCCGCCTCCCCCTACATCACGGTCACGTTCCGCGTGCGCCGGTTCAACCCCGAGGTCGCGGCCGAGGCGAGCTGGCAGGACTTCGTCCTGGAGATCGACCCCAAGGAGCGCGTCCTCGACGGTCTGCACAAGATCAAGTGGGACGAGGACGGCACCCTCACCTTCCGTCGTTCCTGCGCCCACGGCATCTGCGGGTCGGACGCCATGCGGATCAACGGCAAGAACCGTCTGGCCTGCAAGACGCTGATCAAGGACATCAACCCCGAGAAGCCGATCACGATCGAGCCCATCAAGGGCCTCACGGTCCTCAAGGACCTGGTCGTGGACATGGAGCCGTTCTTCCAGGCGTACCGGGACGTGATGCCCTTCCTGATCACGAAGGACACCAACGAGCCGACGCGCGAGCGCTTCCAGACCGCCGAGGACCGTGAGCGCTTCGACGACACCACGAAGTGCATCCTCTGCGCCGCGTGCACGTCCTCGTGCCCGGTGTTCTGGAACGACGGCCAGTACTTCGGTCCGGCCGCGATCGTCAACGCCCACCGCTTCATCTTCGACTCGCGCGACGAGGCCGGTGAGCAGCGGCTGGAGATCCTCAACGACCGTGACGGCGTGTGGCGTTGCCGTACGACGTTCAACTGCACGGATGCCTGCCCGCGCGGTATCGAGGTCACCAAGGCGATCCAGGAGGTGAAGCGGGCGCTCATCACGCGCCGCTTCTGATCCGCCGCCCCGGCACATGACGGAGGGCCCGCAGGTTCACCTGCGGGCCCTCCGTGTGTCCGGCGGCGGCGTTCGCGCGGCCCACGCACGAGGGCCCCGTCCCCGCGCGGAGCTCAGAGGGAAGCTCCGGGGCGGACGAGGCCCTTCGGTCGATCACCCGAGCGGTGATCCGCAGCGCGATCAGCCGCGCAGGACACGGCCCTGGGCGTCGGTGCGGTCGTTGCTCGTGAGGAACAGGATGCCGTCGATCAGCGACCAGAAGCCCAGGCCACCGCAGGTGAGGAGCTGGGCGACGCCCACGCCGACGGAACCGACGTAGAAGCGGCCGATGCCGAGCGTGCCGAGGAAGAGCTGCAGAACGCCGGCGACGATCTTCGACTTGTCCGAGTACGGGCGCCCCTGCGGGTCGTGGCCGAAGGGAGCGTCAGGGGTGGGGACGGTCATGGAAATACTCCTGGATGTACTGACTCAAACAACCGAAGCGGATTGCTCCGGGGGGAATCGCAGGAGAGAAGGCGCGGCAAAATACCGGCAGCAATCGGGCACGGCAGATACCGGCCAACGAATGAGCACGACGTAGTCCCCCGTCATCCCCCCTGTCGCGGTTGCAGCGTAGTGAGACGCAAGGGACGGACGGGAGGGGATTACAGCGATCGTTCCGATTCCGTGATCCGATTCCAGCCAACTTGCGACACCTGGGCAACATAAAGCGGGCGTAAGGGATTTACGAGAGTCCGGAGCGGGAACGCGACACGGTTCGGCCCGTTCGTGCCGGCGCCGCTCAGCGCACGTTGCGGACGATCGTCCACGTCACCGCGACACCCAGGATCAGGGCCTGGGTGCGGGGCTTCAGTTCGGGGCGCCAGCGGCGGCCGCGCAGGCCCTCGACGGCCCATCGGCCGAGCAGGGCGAGCGCGAAGGGCGCGGCGAGCAGCAGGACCCGGTTGTCGTGCCAGGCGGCTTCGAAGCGGCCGTGCATCAGGTCGTACACCATGCGGGTGCCGCCGCAGGCGGGGCAGAGGAGCCCCGTGACATAGCGGAACGGGCACTGGGGCAGTACGTGGCCGGGCTCGTGCGGGTTGGTGCCGTACAAATACGCGGCGCCCGCCAGCCCGGCGGCGGCCACCGCGAGGGGGGCCGCCGCCGGATGCCGGAGGGCGGTGAGGCCGCGCTCAGCCACGCAGGACACGTCCGTTGGAGTCCGTGGTGTTGCTGCCGGTGAGCAGGATGATGCCGTCGACCAGCGCCCAGATGCCGAGGCCGCCGCAGGTGAACAGCTGCGCGAGGCCGAGGCCGACGTGACCGATGTAGAAGCGGCCGACGCCGAAGGAGCCCAGGAACAGCGAGAGGATGCCGGCGACGATCTTCGACTTGTCCGAGTACGGGCGCCCGTAGGGGTCGTAGCCGTACGGGGCGTTGGGGTCGCCGGTGTACGCGCCGCCCGGCGTGGGAGGCACCTGGTAGCCGCCGCCCTGGGGGTAACCGCCCTGCTGCGGATAGCCGTAGCCGGGCTGTCCCGCGCCCGGCTGCGGGTAACCGCCCGGAGCCCCGTACGGGTCGCCGGCCTGCGGAGCCCCGTAGGGGTTGGCGCCCGGCTGGCCGGGGGCCGCGCCCGGGTACCCGTATCCGGGCTGCGGCGGCTGCGGGGGCTGAGCGGGCTGCTGAGGCTGCTCGGTCACGGTACTGACTCCTGCGTGTCGTTTGCTTGAGCGGCCGGAGCGGCTCAATGACTGAATTGCTGAACGGCTGAACGGCTGACTATGGGCTGTCCGTCATATTGCAGGAGGGAAGGGCCCGGAGAGAAGTTGTCCCCTCGACCGGACCCCCGGCCCGCTCCCGCGTGTGGGCGGAGTCACATCCCGCGGACATGACCCCCGTGCCCCCGGCGAGCAGCATCGCCTTGCTGAGGTTGCCATCGAGCATACGGTCGCCCTGATGGAGGGGACAGCCGGTCTGCGGGGTTCCGTTCCCGTGGGCGACGGTCCGCATCGGGACCGGTGCGTCCGGGTCAGCCCATGTCCTGTGAGATCGACCTGTCGTCGTCCCAGGCCATGGGGTCCTGCTCCACGGTCTTCAGCAACCGGTCGAACATGGACCGGTCGTACAGGACCGCGCCGTACATCTCGACGATCCGCCGTCCATTGATGGCGGCCGTGGGGGTGCCGGGACCTCCCGGGTTCTCGGAGCCACCGGCCCGCTCGTAGGCCTTCTCCGACCTGCTCACGAAGTCGCGGTACTTCATGGTTCTGACGGCGGAGTCGAAGGCCGGTCCACGCAGCCCGTCCACCTCGTCGGCGAGCTTCAGCAGATACGCGTCGGTGAAGCCGTCGACCGCCTCCTCCGGCTGGTTGTCGTAAAGGACGGCGTGGTACTCGGCGAACTTGCCCTTCTCCAGTGCGGCGCGCAGCGCGTTGACGGCCCTCTCGGAGCCGCTGCCGCCCAGCTTGCCGTCCAGGAAGGAGGCGAGGGTGTACTCGGTCACGACCGTGCGCCCCAGCGTCCGTTCACGCGCGGCCGGACCGCCTCCGGTCTGCTCGAACTCCTCGCAGTAGGGGCAGCGCGGGTCCTCGTACAGATGAACGGTGACCGGTGCCTCGGGGTCCCCCACGCGGATCGTCGTGCCGTCCTCGTCGAGCGCCTCGGGCACGTCCCGCAGTTCCTTGTACGCGACCCTCGGCTCATCCCGGTTGGCGCGCTGCCCGCATCCCGCGACCAACAGCCCCAGCGCGACGGCCACCACGACCGCCGTCCGTCTTCTCCGCCCGTACCTCACCGCGAACGCCCCTCCCCGTTGACGAGGGGCCCGGATCCCAGCCGCGCAGTTCCCCTCCAGAATTCGCCCCGCACCTCGGAATTCCCCCGGCGGCGTTGGCATGTCCGCGTACTGTACGACGCACCAAGCCCCCCTCGCACGGCGAAAAACCCAGCCCCGGGCCGTGCGACCCTTACGTCCCTCAACCCGCCTTTCCCGTAAGCCTGTTCGGCGCGAGAACGAGATCGACCGCGAACGGCCGGCGCAGGGGCGAGCATCTGTCCACGGATGCTCGCGACAGCCGGTGAGGCAGCCATCCCGTGCGGGCTCTCCCGGGCGAGCCCGCACACACATCGCAGGAGACACACACCCCGCATGAGACGCATGTTGACGTCCAGGAACACCCGCCTGGTTCTCGCGACGGCCATGGCCGTGTCGCTGACCGGCGGACTGCTCACCCTCTCGACCGGCGCCGCGAGTGCCGCCCCCGCCCGGCACGCCGACGACTTCAACGGCGACGGATACCGGGACTACGCGGTCCCCGGCTACGGCGAGTTCACCGTGACGTACGGGACCGCCACGGGACCCGGCAACAGGAGCAGGACGTTCACACAGAACAGTGCCGGCGTCCCCGGGAAGGCCGGTGACGCGGGCGGCCTCGGCGACGACTTCGGCGATGATCTCGCCGCCGCCGACCTCAACCGTGACGGCTACGCCGACCTGGCCGTCGCCGACCGCTCCGAGAAGGTGAGCGGGAAGGCCGGCGCGGGCGCGGTCACCATCATGTGGGGCGCCAAGTCCGGTCTCGGCACCAAGGCGACCCGGCTCCCCGTCAAGGCCACGTACCTCCGCGGCTTCGGGAACGAACTCGAAACCGGAGACTTCGACGGTGACGGCAGGGCGGACCTCGCGGTCGCCGACGGCATCGACACCGTCTCCGTGTACAGGGGCGGCTTCACGCAGGCCGGCAGGACGGGGAAGGTCACCAGGCACACCCGCTCGAACCACTCCCGCACCTTCGAACCCACGGGGCTGGTCGCGGGAAAGGTGACCAAGGACAAGGCCACCGACCTGTACGTCCTCGGCCAGGGCTACCGCAAGGACAGGATGACCCAGGACGCCTGGTTGCTGCGCGGTGGCAGGACGGTCAAGTGGAGCAGCAATCTGGTGGTGATCAACAGCAAGGAGCCGGACTCCGACCCGACCGGCGTCATCGCCGACTTCGACAAGGACGGCCACGGAGACCTGGCGGTCAGCGACACGTCGTACGACAAGGGCGCGGGCTCGGTGGTCGTCGTGCGCGGCGGCAGGAGCGGCCCGGCCGCCAAGTACCGGATCACCCAGACGACTTCGGGCGTCGCCACGGCCGCGACGAAAGGCGACGGCTTCGGGTACGAACTCTCCGCCGGCGACACGAACCGCGACGGCTACCCGGACCTCGCGGTCGGCGTCCCCGGCGAGAAGGTCGGGTCGGTGAAGGACGCGGGCGGCTTCCACCTCCTGCACGGCGGCAGGCGGGGGCTGTCCGGCACGGGCTCCGAGTGGTTCAGCCGGGCGACGGCGGGAGTTCTCAAGGACCCCAGGGAGTACGAGGAGTTCGGCTCCGCCCTTCGCCTGCGTGACCTCGACGGCGACGGCGACAAGGACCTCCTCGTCGGCAGCATGAACCGTGAGACGTCCCTGTTCTTCCGGGCGGACGAGTCCGGCATCACGACGGACGGCATGACGGAGCTGAGCCTGAAGCCGGCCTTCCCGCAGTAGCGCCGGCTTCGCGGGCGATGACCACTTGGCCGGATCGCATCCAACTCCTGTGACGGATGGGGCGGTTGATCACACACTGACCCCATGACCATCCTGAGGAAAGCCGCGGCCGCCCTGTCGGCCGCGGCCGCGATCGTGATCGCGATACCCCCCACAGCCTCGGCGACGCCCGTCCACGACGCCCCGTACGGCGGCACGCTCGTCCGGGAGAACTTCGACCGCCTCCCGCTCGGCCCGGTGACCAAGGGCCAGGGCTGGACCACCGACGCTTCCGACGGCACACTGACCGTCGTCCCCGGCACGCGCGGCCACGGCCGGGAGCTGCGCCTGCGCACCGAGGGCAACGGACGCGCCTTCATGGTGCTGCCCGACCTCGCCCCGCCCGGCAACAGCCTCTGGGCCCGGATGCGGCTGCGGGTGACCGAGTTCCCCACGGCCCCCGACTGGGCGCACTGGACCCTCGCGGAGGCCTCCGGCACCGACTCCCCCACCGTGGTCCGCCCCCTCGGCGGCCAGTACGCCCCCACGGACAAGGGCAACTTCTGGGGCGTGGGCTCCGACCTGGGCCCGACGGGCGACTGGACCAACTGGAAGACCTCGGCGCCGGCGGTGGCCGGCAAGTGGCAGTGCGCGGAGTTCCACCTGGACGCCACGGACAACCGCGTCACGGTCTACCTGAACGGCGTGCCCCAGCCCGACCTGACCGTCTCCACGAAGAACCACGGCGGCACACCGGACGACTTCACCTTCCCCACCTTCGACAAACTGAAGCTGGGCTGGCAGCTGTACCAGGGGAACCCGTCCCCGTCGGCCTTCGAGATGCGGATGGACGACATCGCGGTGAGCAGCCGACGGGTGGGGGGTTGCGGGGCCTGAGGGAGGAACCGAGCGCAGACCTCCTCCCTGATCCACAGCTGTAGCTCCCAAGGGGGCCGCCCGTTCTCCACGACGGGCGGCCCGCTCGCCGCTTCGCCTGGACAGCGCCCACGTCGCCCGCAGACGAAGGGGCACTGCCCCATTCTTCGGCGCTGGCCCACAACAGCCCCAGCGCCCGCCAGCTTTCGGCGTCGAGCGACGGTCCCGCCCCCCTTTCTTTGCGGCAGAGATGGGCTGCTGTCCAGAACGCTCAGCCGCAGCCGTCGGCGCTCGAAAGCCGCTCAGCTCGCAGTCCGCCAAGTCCCTCGCTACTCGGCCACCCTGGGCCCGCTACGCGGCGCCCGCCGCGCCTGGCGCACCGACAGGTCCGCGTCCACGCCGTCCTGCAACGCGCTTGTCCGCTGACGTTGCCGTCAGCTACTGCCGTCAAGAGGGCGAGAGGCCCCGCCCAGAGTCGGGTCTGGGCGGGGCCTCTCAGCGTCGAGTCAATTCACGACAACAATGCGCGACGAGAATCCAAGTAGGAGTCCGCGTTCTCCGGCAGAAGCTCCGAAATCTTGCCGAAGAACGCCGCTCCCGCACCCCTCAGCGCCGCCACAAAATCAGACGTTGAAACGCTCACCCTCTTCGCGCCGTTCCCCGATTTCGCCGAAACGAGAACCTTGCTGCCGGAAAGAGAGCTCAATCGGCTGATCCGGGAAATAAGTCGACGCATACCCTGCGGCCGAGAGTTGCGGGACCATGCTGGCCACGTATGCCTACAACTGGTCAACGTAGTCCCATTCACTGATCCCGATGATCTCAACTCCGTGGATGGCGATTCGCACCGCACCCTCGACGTAGTCGGCATCAACTGGGCGGGCGGTGCAGGAATCGACCTGCACGAACTTTCCGCCCGAATCCCTCAGGTACGTCTCGATCTCGATCACGCCGCGATCCCTCATGTCAGGGAGTAACAGGGCAGAATTGACCGACTCGGCCTTTATTCATGCCGAGAACATAGTCAACTCCGTTGACGTTTCCCTGAATCTGATACATACCCCTACTTCCTCACTGAACGAGCAAGACCCTGTTCTGGCGCATGACCTGCCCGATTACGCCCTGAACATCAGCAACCCTCAACTTGGGGCCGAAGAAAGACTGCTGAGCCCTTTACCGAACCATCCCATATTTTCGGATGATGACGAGTGAGGATGTGCTCCATTCCCTTCTTGTCCAGAAGGAAGTCCTGATTCCCGAACTGGAAGCGTTGGCTGCTCCAACCCCGGAGGGCCGGAATACACCTTCCACTGTTGTGAACCAGTACCGGCGCCTCGCCCGCCAGCACATAGCACGTGTGCTGCGCAACCTCTCTCTACCTGCGTTTTCGCAGGTCAAGACATATTCGGCGGTCCGCTGAGGTGCGGGTTCGGCCGGGATTGTTCGTGATTGTTGCCGTCACTACTGCCTCAAGGATCTTGACCCCTCAGGCAGGGTTGGAGCCCCACGGCGGATCGGCCGTCCGCCGGTTCGGCAGCGCAGGCCGGGACGGGGCGGGTGTGCCGCTCGGAGGGGCAGGCTTCGCTCCCGGTCAGAGGCGACGCGCCGACAGTCCGTTCCTGGTCACCTGTAGAGCAGCGTGGCCATGACCAAGCAGCGCCCGGACCGCTACCCGCTACCCGAGCCAGGACATCCGAGCTACTGTGGATGTCATGACGACGGCCTACGAGGACGTACCCTTCAGCGAGCTGCTCCACCACCCCGCTGCCACCGCCCGGCGCCTGGACGCGGTCCGCGCACTACGCCTGCGCCGACGCGACGCGGGCGACCTGGCGCTCATTCGCGCCGACCAGCTGGCGCAGGACTCCACCGTGGTCGACTTCACCGCTCGCCTGCTCGCCGGGCTGGTCCGCACCGAGAACACCGCCGCACTGCGACAGGCCCTGCCTGATGCCCTGCCCTGGTCGGTCTTCCTCCCGGAGGACGACGTCGAGGCGATGCTCGCCGAGCTGGTGGACACTGCCCGTGGGGCTGCCGCGCTGGAGAACTTGACTCCCATCGCGCTGCTGCTGGCCCAGTGGCGGCACAGTGCCGAGATCTACGCCGACCCGGCCCTGCACGACTTGCTCACCCGCGAGCCCGACGGCGACCTCGGCCCTGTCCCCGTACCCGAAGGCGAGACCGCCGAGTGAGCCCCAAGCGCGGTGACCGCGCGGCCCCACCCCCGATCGGTGACGAATTCGACCTGCGCTTCGCCAACACCGAAGCGGCCAACGGCTGGGACCACCTCTCCCGCCACGCCGCAGGCAACCTCCGCCGCGCCTTCGACAAGATCCGATCCGCCCCGCGGGCCGCCGCCGACCCCGAGCGCCACCACCGCCTCAAGGGCAAGCTCGGCGCTACGGTCTGGAAGGGACAGACGCTGGAGCGCTGGCAGTACGAGGTCACCGGCGGCGGCCGCATCTGGTACCTGGTCGACGACGCCAACCGCACCGCCTGGATCACCTATGCCGGCACCGGACACCCGAAAGCCACCGACTGATCGCCTTTCACCTCCTGTCCACCTGCCGCAGCCACGATCCGCGCGGGTGTTGGCGCGCCCTTGGGCCGGTGGCCTGCCCGATCCAGGGCCCCGCCCCGGGCAAGTGGGCGGTACGGGGTCTTTGAGCGGCTCGGCGCTCGACTTCCGGGGCGGCCGTCGGTCGGCGTGCGGCGGGCCTGGCGTCAGGCAGTCCGGCAGCACGGGGATCGTGACGGAAGGCGGTCCGGCTGACGGCGAGTGGCCGGGAGCTTCACGCTCCCCTGCCAGAGGCAACATCGGCTACCGCCCTCGGTGAGCCTGGCGGCGGGCGTGAGGGTCGGCCCCCTGGTCGGCCCTGTGCCTGCGATCCGGCCGTAGGACGGTCGTGGGCGACAACTTGCTCCGCCAAGAACTCCGTTACGGTCAGCCCGGTGACCAGGCAGGTTGCCGCTCCGGCAGCCCCCGATCACCCCCGACTGCCGGGGCGGCTCGCCACCTGCGGCGTAGTCGGCCTCCCGATTGAACGGCGGGTTTGTCGGCGACGACGGCCAGCCTCCGCGGGCGAGGCCCGCCTTGAACCTCGTACAGAAAATCTGAACGCACACGCCGGGCGGCGAGTGTGTCCGGTCCCGGGTGATGCTTGACAGTTCGATCCCAGCTGATGGTTGACGGTGGCCGTGATCGGCTTTTCTGTGCACGTCGTTGCGGCGTGTGGCGGGAGGCCGGGATTGGCTCTGGTGGAGTTGTCGGTTGTCGAGCAGAGATACCGGGCTGTGTTGGCAGTGCTGGCGGGTGCGACGGTGACGGAGATCGCCGCGTCGCTGGGGGTGTCGCGGCAGACGGTGAGCGGGTGGAAGTCCCGGTATGCGGTCTCCGGCCTGGCGGGGCTGGCGGACCGGTCACGCAGGCCGGCCTCGTGTCCGCATCAGGCCTCCGCCGAGGTGGAGACGGCCGTGTGCGAGCTGCGGCGCAAGCACCCTCGCTGGGGTCCGCGGCGGATCGCTCATGCGCTGGAGCGGTCCGGTGCGGTGGCGCCGGTGCCGTCGCGGATGACGGTGTATCGGATCCTGGTGCGGCATGGGCTGGTAAAGCCGGGGGTCCGGCGCCGGAAGCGGTCGGATTACAAGCGCTGGTAGCGGGACCGTGCGATGCACTTGTGGCAGATGGACATTGTCGGCGGTGGATGCTCGTCGACACGGTGACCAGGGAGTTGACCGAGGCGAAGGTCGTGACCGGGGTGGATGACCACTACGTCCTCGCACCTGGCAACACCCACAAGGACGCGCTGACCAAGCTCACCGAGAAGATCGCCGCCAGCAACCGCGGCCTCCCTGTCGCGACGGCCGACAGCACCGTGAGCGCCTACCTCGTGTACTGGCTGGAAGGCGTCGCCGTTCACCACCTGCGGGAGAACACCCACACCCGCTACGCCGCCTCCATCCGCCTCCACCTCAACCCCGGGCTCGGCGCGAAGAAGCTTGCCCGGCTCACCACCCGCGACGTCCGCACCTTCCTCGACGGACTCCGTACCACCTGCCAGTGCTGTGCCCAGGGACGGGACACGGACCGGCGGTCCTGCTGCGCCATCGGCCAGTGCTGTGAGAAGCGGCTGTCACCGCTGACCGTGACGTACGTCCACGCGGTCCTCAAGTCCGCCCTGGAACACGCCGTCCATGAGGACGAACTGCCGCGCAACGTCGCCCGGAACATCAAGACGACCGCACCCCGCCCCAGACGCTTCCAGCCCCTCACCGCCACCGAAGCCCGGCAACTCCTCCAGGCGGCCAACGGCGACCGGCTTCACGCCCTGTACGAACTCGCCCTGCGCACCGGACTCCGCAAGGGCGAACTCCTCGGCCTCCACTGGGAAGACGTCGACCTCGACGGCGGCACCGCCACCATCCACCGCTCCCTCCAGCGGACCCGCAGCCAGGGGCTGACCGTGCTGAACACCAAGACCCTGGCCTCCGAGCGGCGCATCGCGCTCCCCACCGAATGCCTCAGCTCCCTCAAGATCCACCAGGAACAGCAGCAGGAAGAGCGTCAGGCGGCCGGAACGAACTGGGCGGACAACGGCCTCGTCTTCACCACCCCGAAGGGCAAGCCACTCGACCCCACCAACCTCACCCGCCGCTTCCGCCGCCTCCTCCACAGCTCCGGACTCCGGACCATCCGCTTCCACGACCTCCGACACTCGACCGCCACCCTGCTCCTGGAACAGGGCATCGACCTCGTCGTCATCAAGGAACTCCTCGGCCACGCCCACATAGGCGTCACCGCCGGCGTCTACGCCCACGTACGCCTCCGCCTCCAGCGCCAGGCCATCAACACCCTCAACGACCTACTCGGCACGGGCAACGACGACCGAGAAGACCCGCCCTCCACGGCAACTGTCCGCTGACGTTGCCGTCACCGTTGCCGTCACCGTTGCCGTCAAACGGCCGGGAGCCCCCACCAAGCACGCGCCTGGTGGGGGCTCCCATTTTGTACGCCGAACCGAATTCAGGTAGTCGTGGTGACCGGTACTTGATGGCACTGCCGAGAGGCCAAAAGGACCGCCGATCACTCCTATGTCAAGTTATGCCAAGCATGGCTGCAACTTCCTCGACACTCTAGCTCCCTCCGCCGCGTATCCGCCACGACGAAGGTGGAAAGAAGAACACGAAACGCCTTCACGTACTCAGCTTCAGGGAGATTGATAATCTTTCCCATTTGCTGGAGTAGCGGTTCCTTGACAATCAGAACAGCAGGATTCGCTGTCGGCTTCACTCCGGATCGCAAAACGCCCTCTCGGCCGTCCTCCGCCGTTGCGTGGGCCTGCATGGAGTGGCGAACCACCTCATGCAGTACCGCCTTTTGCTCGACCTGCTCCAGGGAGGAGAACCAGCTCACCCCCTCCTCCCAGCCAAGGAGCCCCTGGGCAATCTCGTTGATGATTCGTTCCGACGCTTTCAATTGATCACCGACTCCGGGGCTCGAATATGACATAGGGTTTACTCGGGTCCAATTCTGCATAGTCTGGCCGACTTGGATTGTAGTTCTGCCAGAAGTCGCGCCCTCGGCCGCTTCCTTCACCATCTCCGGTTCCCCGTGGCAAGGAGCTCTGCTGACTATGCCGAGACCTCGACGGGCCAGACAAAATGTAATCCCAGTCCGATGCCGGGTTAGCGCTGCCGTTCGCGCGGCTTCCGACCACAATGACCGGCTGGCCGGCCTTATCGGCAGCATTTTGGATACGCAGCGCATCGTTCGGGCTGATCCCGGCTTGTGATGCAGTTCTGAACCCCGGCCCACACAGCCCGCCCGAATTGTGCACGAGGACCGGCGTGGCCCCCGCCAGCACATAGTACGTGTGCAGGTCGTCGACAGTGAGGTTGTACGTCCGTGCATGCTGCGTGTAGGCCCGGTTCCCGGTGACGATGACCGTGTTGCCCTCGTCCGTGAGCAGGGTCATGCCCGGCTCAAGGTCGCCGGCCTCGGTCCACTTGTCCTCTGACGGTGACCAGAAGGGGTGCTCATAGGTCGCCGTGAGCTTTTCGATACCGTCTTCCGTGGCGATGGAGAGTTCGTTGAAGTGCTTGTCGTCCTCCGTGACGATGAGGCGGGTGACTACGCGTGCACCCGATTCGCCGGTCTCCGGGTCAGTGGCCTGGACCTTGTCACCGAGTTCGACGTCCTCGATGTTCTTGGTGGTGCCGTCGGCCATGAGGACGTCGGTTCCTGCGAGGAAACACTTCGTGCACCCTCCGAGCAGCCGGCTGCCGCCCAGGAAGAGGCGACCTTGGCCCATGCTCAGGGCCTCGACGAACTCTTCCCCGAGCTCCATCGTCCGCCCCCAGACGCGGGCGTCAGCCTGGCATTTCGCGAAATTGTCGACGCAGTAGTTGGCGGCGATTTCCTTCGCGCCGTCCACATCATCCGGATGGTCGAGAGAGTAGGCATACGCCTTGTTGCAGCCCAGGCGCCCGAAGCAGACTGTCTCCGGCGTACCGAACACGTTGGTCTGGGGGTACCAGTAGCCGCTCGCGGTGTTGAGGAACTTGTTGCTTCCATTGAGGTAGTACTGACCGGCCACGCGCCGCGCGTCGTTCGATCCCGAAGTATGGGCCGTCACCCATTGAGCCTCCGGAGTGCGGCTCGGCTCGCCGACCCCGCCCCCTCCCTGAGAAGCCCCCTGACGGGCGCCCACATAGCGCTTTTCGGTTCCGTTGTGGCCCGTTCCTCCGATCGGCAGGCCCTCGCCGCAGGTCAGGCACAGACCCGTCGGGTCGGAATTCGAGACCGGGCCGTTGTTGGAGTACGCGTACCCGTTCATCTGCAGCGGGTCCGCGATGTCGATGATCGGGTCCGCCGAGATGAAGCGGCCCGTGTTCTGGTCGTACTCGCGGGCGCCGATGTGGGTCAGGCCGGTGGTCGTGTCCTCGATGCCGACGCCGATGTAGCCGCGCTTGTTGGGCCACGACGCCGGCTTCGGGCCGCGGAGTTCGCCGAACGGCTTGGCGGCTCGGCGGGTGACCGCCTGGCCGCTCGCCAGGGCGACCGCCGTGTTCGCCGTGCCCAGGTGGTCCGCGAGGAGGGCCGAGAGCTGGTGCCCCGTCGTCGCGCCGCTGGTCGTGGTGCGGGTCACCATCGGGGCGCCCGGCTGGGAGTAGGACCGGGATGCGCGGGTGATCGCGCCGGCGCTGCCCGTCGTCACCTCCGTCTCGCCCAGGTACAGCGTCGAGCCAGAGGGTGAGTTCTCCAGGAGGCGGTTGCCGGCGGCGTCGTAGACGTACGTCGTCTTCTTGCTGCCGACCGTGATCGTGTCGAGCTTGTTCTCCGAGGTCCACTTCAGGTCCTGCGCCCCGGCCGGCAGATCACGGAGTTTCGTGTTGCCCACCGCGTCGTACGTGTACGTACTGCCCTGCCCCGCCGGGCTGGACGCGATCGACGTCATCGTGTGCGGCTGCTTGGAGGTGTTGTAGCCGTACGTGTAGGTGACGTTCTTGGTCGCGTCCGCCGGGTCGGCCTCGGTCAGGGTGGCCCGGTTGCCCAGCCAGTCGAAGGTGAAGGACTGGTGGTAGGCGGTGGCGCCCGTGGAGACCGTCGCGGTGGCCGGGGCCGTGGCCGCCAGGCTCGACTTCAGGGAGGCGTCCGGGGCGGCGGCGTCGCTCGCCGTGTCCGGCGCGTCGGCGACCGGGCCCGACGAGGCCGCGTAGTCCGTACGCGGTCCCCACGTCGTACCGTTCGCCGCCTTGCAGCCCGTGCCCTTGCCCGCGGGAGCGATGTTCGACGTCCAGGCGTTGGCCAGCTCCCCCATCACGTCGTACGTGAAGCACTGCATGTCCCAGGTGTCACCGGAGGCGTCCGACAGCTGGCGGGCGTTCGACGTGATGACGCCGGACTTGTCGTACGAGTACGAGCTGTCCGAGAGGCGGTGCGGGCCGGCGGTCTCGCGGTCCGCGACCGTGCGCTGGAGACGACCGGTATGGGGGTCGACGAAGTTGGTCGTCCACACACGGTTCGGCTGGGAGCCGGACACCGTCCGCAGGGGTTCGCCGTACGGCGAGTAGGTGACGCCGGAGGTGTACCAGGCCAGACCCGAGGTCGACTCGGTCAGGCCGTCGCTGTTGTAGCGGGTGACGACCTTCTCCTGGGCCAGGCCGCCCACCGAGGGCAGCGTGACCGTCTGCGGCTTTCCGGTCTGCGTGTACGTGTACTTGTACGGGTACGTGCCCGCGACACCCGTCGTCATGGTGTTGGCGGGGATCACCGTCTCGGTGCCCGTAGGCCGGTACTCGGTGTCGTAGCCAGTGACGCGGCTGATGTAGTCGCCGTTCGCGGTGTGACGGGTGGAGGCGACCGGCCGGCCGAGGGCCCCCGACAGTGAGTCGTAGGTGAACGACTTGACGGGGTTGCTCGTCTCGGAGCCCTCACGGACGAACCTGACCCGGCCCAGCTCGTCGTACTCCGTGTACGTCGTCCGCTTCTCGGCGTCCGTGACCTTGTACGGCCGGTCGGCCTCGTCGTACCAGGTGTCCGTCTTGCCGACGTCCGGGTCGGTCGTGGAGGTGACCCGGCCCCGGGCGTCGTACGTGTACGTCCACTTGTTGCCGGCGGGGTCGTTGACGCTGGTGCGCAGGCCGCGGTCGTCGTACCCGTACGTGGTCGCGCGTCCGGCGCTCGTGCTGTCGTCCTTGTGGTGGACGACCGAGGTGACCCGGCCGAGCGCGTCCGTGACGGTCCGGACGCGCGGCGACGTCGAGCCGGGCGGGTCCACGGAGGTGCTGGTGTCGCCGTACTCCGTCCTGGCCGCGTACACCGCCTTCTGGTCGTGGTACGTCGACTGGCTGACCGGCCGCTCCAGACCGTCGTAGCGGTGCTTGACCCAGGCCGGGACGAGCGACTTCGACCTGGGCGAGAAGAGTTCGGCGGCCGGCTCGTTCTTCGCGAGGTAGGCGCTGGTCTGCTCGTCGGCCAGGCCGTGGTCGTTGTAGGTGGTGTCCGTGACGACGCGGCCGGGGCCGTGTGCCTGCGACTGGGTCTGGACCTGGCGCATCAGGCCGTCGTAGATGGTCACCTGACGGCTGTACGTGCCGTCGTCCTTCAGCGACCTGGTCGTGACGGCGGCGGGCCGGGACTCCTTCGAGGTGGCGATCGCCGGCTGGTACTCGATCTCGACGTTCGGCGACTTGCCTCCCGAGGATCGGGACGGGGACCAGCCCTTCACGAAACGGCCGAGCGCGTCGTACTCGCTGCGGATGACCCGGCCGTTGGCGTCCTTGACCGTCAGCGCCAGGCTGCGGCCCGGATCGAAGGTCGTGGTGACCGTGTGTCCCTTGGCGTTGATCGCCTCCACCGAGGTGACGGGACCACCGGTGTCGCCCGGGGTGTACCGCATCTCCGTCGTGCCGGCGCCCGGCTTGGCGACGGTACGGACCCGGCCCAGCGGGTCGTACGTCGTCCTCGTGACGACCGAGTACGAGGTTCCTGCGCCGTTCACCCCGGCGGCGGCCGTGACCAGACCCTTCGTCGGGGCATCGCCGTAGGACTGGTTGTCGTAGGTGGTGCGGCTCGCGCTGATCAGCTGCGTGGCGGGGTCGGCACTGTCGTGATCCGCGCAGGTGGTGCCCGTGGTGCGCTGCTGCTTGGGCAGGCCGATGAGCCAGGCCGACGTGTTGTGCACGTACGACGTCCTGGTGCAGATCCGGTCGGAGAACTTCTCGCCGGAGCCGTCCGGCTCGACCACCGCCGTCTCGACCTGGACCGGGATGCCGTAGGTGTCGTCGACGGTCGTCAGGGTGCGGACGGCCCGCCAGCTGTCACCGACCTTCTGGATCTCGTCCGTACGCTTCACACCACTGCGGTGGGCCGCCAGCGGATCCATGTCCGCGCCGTCCTCGGCCTCACGGAACCGGGACGCGGTCTGCTTCGACCAGGGGTAGGTGAGGGTGCGCTTCTTCGGCGTGCCCTTGTCCGAGTCGAGGTAGGTGAGGGTCTCCGCCGCCATGCCCGCGTACTGCGGCTCGTCGTCGGCGACGAGCGTGTACGTGCCCGTGGAGTCCTCGACCTTGCCACCGACGCCCTGGAAGTAGCGCGTCTCGGAGTACGACTGCGCCTGCGGCGCTCCCGCGGAGGTGGTGGTCCTGCTGCCCTTGGTGACCGCCACCTGGCGGTAGCCGCGCCAGACGCTGTGCGTGCGCAGGGACGGGCGGGTGAACTCGTCGTCGGTCTTCGCCCAGGCCGGGTCCGTGTAGTCGTACCGGGTGTAGATCGGCTTGCCCCGCGAGGTGACCTTGTCGTTCTCGGTCACGGAGTGCACGACGTACTTGTTGAACCAGGACTTCGCGGGCTTCTTCTCGTCGCCGTCCGGCGACCAGCGGACCGGGTAGCAGGTGCCGTTGTCCCTGCCCTTGTCCTCCGACGGCTCGCTCGCGCAGCCGCCCTTGTACTCGACCTCGATGTCGCCGCCGTGCTCGGTGGCCACCGTGCCGATGCGGGGGCGGGTGAAGGGCGGACGCTGGTCCTTCGGGCCGCTCGACACCAGGTTGGGGAGCTGGCGGTCCCTCAGGCGCCCCTTCAGCTCGGAGGAGGAGCCGACCGTGTACTCGCCGAAACTGACACCGTCCTTGTGCTGGAGCGTGCCGGTGGTGTCGCCCGGGGCGAAGCCGCGGCGGGTGATCGAGTTCAGCCAGAGGCCGGGGGACGTGTAGTACCAGTCCTCGGGGAAGGACTGGTGGAGTTCGTACGTGTCCACCTTGCCCAGGCCGGTCTGGCCGGCGCGGGCCGCCTTCGTCGTCACCGAGTCCAGGCGCATCTGCGTCCAGAAGGAGGGGAAGGCGGGGCAGAGCTTCGACGTCGACTTGCAGTTGAGGTTGCCGGGGGTGTCCCACCAGGGGCGGTAGGCGCCCGGGTCGGAGGTCTTGGCGAAGTTCGCCGCGTCACAGGCCGTCGCCGACTTCAGGCAGCGCTGTGCCACACCGAACTCGACGGTCGCGGAGGGCTTGGTCAGGTCCCCGCGCATGCCGTACTCGATGGTCTTCGGGTAGGCGAAACGGTCGTACTGCTCGGGGGACTTGAACTTCTTCTTCACCGCGTAGTGGTTCGTCTCCTGCTTCCAGGTGACGACCAGGGTGTTGCCGTGTACGTCGACGACCTTGTCCAGACCCCAGCGCCAGGCCTGCTTCTTGCCGGAGCCGCAGCGGGAGTCGGCGAAGGCCGAGGCGTGGCAGGGCTCACCGGGGTGGTTGCCGAAGACGGGGACGGTGGAGACGGAGTCGGTGTCGGCGTGACCGCCGCCGACCTGGTTGAGCCCGTAGTAGTACTTGGTGCCGTCCGTGGTGGTGACGATCCAGTACTCGCCGTTGTTGTCGCCGTTGGTGCCGCCGACACGGTGCTCGACGCGGGTACCGTCGTCGCTCTCGGGGCGGTAGGTCTCGGTGTCCTTCTCGGGGTCGCTGCCGGAAGCGGCGTCCCGCACGAGTTCCGTCGTCCTGCCGCCCAGGGACATCACCGCGTTGTGCGACACCCAGCACAGGTCGGACGTCTTGTCCTTCTTGGCCGTGTTGTTGGCGGTGCCGGACCTCATCTTCTTGCGGTCGTCCTGGCAGGCGCGGTAACGGCGCTCGATGTGACCGGCGTCGTAGTCCCAGCCCTCGCCGATCCAGGAGGACTGGGGAGAGGCGACGGCTGTCCGGCCGTCCACGGTCTGGGAGTTGTAGCTGAACTCGACGTTGGGGGCGGGGCCCGCGGGGGCGGCCGGGACCGTCAGCGGATACGACCAGGTGAACGCGCCGGACGAGCCGCCGGCCGACCATTTGCCGCTGGAGGCCAGCGGTGTGGCCTTGAACGTGCCGCCGGCGCCGCCGCCGGAGTCGACCGCGCCGACGACGGCCGTGTCACCGGTGGCGGCGACCGGGGTGACCCCGGTGGCCGACGTGCGGTAGGACGCCTGGGCGATCGACGGCCCGCCGGAGGGGGCCTTCCGGGCAGAGGCGGGCGTGACGGTTCCGTCCGCCGCCGTGTCGACGGTGGCGGTGATCGACTGGGTCTGGACGTCGTTGGTGGTCTCCAGCTCCTCGTACTCCTGGCAGGCCTCGTCGTCGGGCCTGGTCAGGTAGCACTCGGGGAACTGGACGAAGCGCAGGCGGGAGGCCCAGTCGGCGCCGTAGAGGTTCTTGAACTTCGCGTAGTCGAGCTTGACCGCGATGGGCACGGAGCCGGTCGCGGGAGCCTGGACCTTCACGACGGTGCCGTCGACGCCCTGGGACACAGCGGTGGCACGGTCGTAGAGCTGGACCTGCCAGGTCCCGGTGGGCGCGGCCTGGTCCGGGGCCCGACCGAGACTGACGGGGAGACTTCCGGCGGGGGTCATGTCGGCCTGGCGCGCGGTCGCGGTCGTCCGCGCCGATGCGGGACCGGTGCTCGCGCCCGAGCCGAAGTCGACGGGCTCCGTGCCGGACGCCGGTGTGGTGACCGTGCCCGTCGGGGCCTGCTGCCGGTCCGGAGGGACGTCGACCTTCAGTGTCTCCAGGTCGGGTTCGGCGACCGCTCCGGCGACGGTCTCGTCCTCGTCGAGTGTCTCGAGCTTGAGGGTCTCGCGGCCCTTCTCGGCCGCGGCCGGGTCGGGCGGCAGCGCGAACGACTGCGCGGGCAGCAACCCCACGAGCAGCGCCGCCCCGAGTGTGGGCACGACGGCCGCGCGCACCCGGCGCAGCCGACGCGAGCGGACAGGCAAGAAGCGACCGAACACGGCGAGGTCCCCCCGGACCATTCGAGGCGGGACCGAGAAGGGACCACGCGTGATGGCGTATCAGATGGTGCAGATTCTGTGTCGCCTCTGTGGAGTTCCGCCAGATCAACTGTGGGGATGTGATGATCGCCACGGTGCGTAACATGGGGTAACGGTCGGTAAAGCTTTAAAGTGCATTTACCTGTGCTTTACCGGAAGCGGTGACTGGTCCGCGATCAAATACGCATTTCAGCACGGCCTTCCGCGAACGCCCACGAAATCAAGGCAGTTGACGGCCGGTCTGCAACCTTTCGCCCCAAGATGATGCACCCCGGGGGTAGTTGTCGAAGGCTGCTCACAACTCTCTTTACGGTTCCCCCCGTTGCCCGACTCATTCGGCCCTCGTATTTCGCGAAGCGTGACGGCAACGCTCTCGTGAGCCATCATCGGCTGGCCCGGCCGAGCCCTGTCCCGCGCCGGTTACACACGGGGGAAGGGGAACTCGCCCGATGACGCGCAAGGAGCGCGACGGGCGTCGCGTGCCCGGCGGACGGACCACCGCCGCCGTACTCACCGCGGCGCTCGCTGCCACCGGCATCACTTTCATCGGCCTCGGCCTGGACGAGCCGGGTTCGCACGACAGGTCGAGCGGCGACCGGAGGGCGAAGCCGGTCACGGACGCCGCCGCGCTCGCGCGCGCGGCGAGAACCGGGAAGCCCGTCGAGGTCACGGCGCTGCGTACGGCGCGGTCCACCACCTGGGCGCGGCCGGACGGCAGGATGGCCAAGAAGCTCTACTCCTCCCCGGTCCGGGCCAAGGTGGGCGGCGAGTGGAAGGACATCGACTACGACCTCCACCGCACGGGGAAGGGCTGGGAGCCGAAGGCCACCAACGCCAGGATGGTGTTCTCGGCCGGCTCCGGGGCGACCCGTGACAGGAAGCGTGACGACGAGCGGCGCGCCTCCCGGTCCGCCGCGCAGCGGGTCTCCCTGCTCAAGAGCCTCAGGACGGCCGCCGACGACGCGAGCACCCTCGTCACCCTCACCGTCGACGGCCACGACATCCACCTCACCTGGCCCGGCCCGGTCCCCGCCCCGATCGTGGACGGCTCGCGCGCCCTGTACCCGGAGATCTTCCCCGGTGCCGACCTGGTGCTGACGGCCGACGACGACGGCTTCGCGCAGCTGCTGGTCCTGAAGAACCGGCAGGCCGCGGCGGACCCGCGCGCCAAGCAGCTCACCTACGGCATCACCTCGCCGGACCTGTCGTTCCGGCTGAACCCGGTCACCGGCGTCCTCGCCGCCGAGGACGCCGACGGCGAAGAGGTCGCGCTGTCGCCGACGCCGCTGATGTGGGACAGCAGCGGCGCCCCGGCGGTCACCGACGGCTCGGTCGGCGCCTCCGCCCAGCCCACCGACGTGGAGAGCCCCGACCCCGTCGACTCGTCCACGCCCACGCCGGACGACGGCGCGAGCCCCACCGAGGAAGAACTCGTCGAGACGGACGAACAGGTCGACCCGGACCCCGAGGAGCTCCCGGTGCCCTCGGACGACGACCCCGCGCCCACTCCGTCGGACTCCCCGCCACCGTCCGCGCCCGCCGAGCCGACGCCCGAGCCCTCGCAGTCCGGCTCGGCGGCCACGCTCGGCCTGCCCGGTCTCGACGGCCCCTCCCCCGACTCCCGCGGCGAGTTGGTCGAGACCGACCTCTCCGGAGGGAACTGGCTCCTCACTCCCGACCAGGACTTCCTCCGCGATCCGGCCACCACGTACCCGGTCTTCGTCGACCCGTCGGTCAAGAAGCACGTCCAGAACTGGACCACCGCGTACAGCAGGCACCCCAACGCCACGTTCTACAACGGCAAGGGCTTCAACAAGGGCGGTACGCACGAGGCCCGGGTCGGCTTCGAGTCGGACACCTGGGGCACCTCGCGCTCCTACTTCAACATCGGCTTCGACAAGGACCTCAAGGGCACGAAGATCACGTCGGCGAAGCTGTACATGCTGGAGACGTACTCCTGGTCGTGCAGCGCCCGCTCGATGAGCGTGCATCTCACCGGCAAGGTCAGCGGGCGCACCAACTGGAGGAACGCGCCCAGGCTGCACGACGGAAACAAGATCACCAGCAAGAGTTTCGCGCACGGTTACAAGTCCGGTTGCCGGGACGCCTGGGAAGGCTTCAACGTCCGTGCGGCCGCCCAGAAGAAGGCCGACGAAGGCCGGGACACCATCACGTTCGGAATGCGCGCCCGGGACGAGAACTCGCAGTACGCGTGGAAGAAATTCCAGGCCAACGGGGAGAACCCGCCCGTGCTCGACCTGGTCTACAACCGCAAGCCCACCGCTCCCACCTCCCTCGACCTCGGCCCCGACGCCAAATGCACCACCACTCAGCCGTACGTCCGGATGGGATCGGGAAGTCTGACCTTCACCGCGAAGGCGTCCGACAAGGACAAGAATCTCGACTACTTCGACTTCGACCTGTGGCCGCACGGCAAATGGGCGAAGACGGGCGACCTTCTCGGCAAGACCGGCAAAGTGAACGCGCATGACGACGACAACGGCACCGCGCTGGAGACGACCGACGCGTTCCCCACCGGCAAACTGACCAACGGCACCCTCTACTCCTGGCGAGTGCGGGCCCGGGACGACGCGGGTTCGTACTCCCGGTTCTCCCCGGCCAAGACGCCGTGCCGCTTCGTCCTCGACACGGCCGCGCCGAAGTTGCCCAAGGTCGGTTCCACCGACTTCCCCAACGCCGACACCGACGAGAACGGCTTCGGCAGCGGAGCCAACGACTCGAAGTGGAGCACGAAGAAGTTCGGCACGGCGGGCACCTTCGGCGTGCGCGCCCTCAACACGGACGTCGTGCGGTACGAGTACGGCTTCAACTCGCCCAGCTACCCCTTCCACCTGGACCGGAAGGCCGGCACCGCGACCTCCGTCAGCGCCACCCTGACCAATGCCAAGCCGCCCACCGCCGGGCCCAACGTGCTGTACGTGCGGACCGTGGACGGCGCCGGCAACGTGTCACAGCCGGCCAAGTACTTCTTCTACGTCTCCCCGCGCGACCAGGCCGACTCGCCCGGCGACTTCACCGGGGACAAGCTCCCGGACCTGATGGCCGTCACCGAGGCCGGGAACCTGTCCCTCTACCCCTCCCAGGCCACCAACGACCTCGCCAAGGGCTCCGGTGACCTGGACTACTCGATGGCCGGCGCCTACCGGGCCAACCCCGACAAGGATCCGAACGGCGACGACCTGCCGCCGTACGTCGGCGCGCCCTCCGGGCACTTCAAGGGCGCTCTGATCACCCACAACGGGGACATCTACGGCGGTGACGGCCTCCAGGACCTGGTGGTGCGTGTCGGCGGCAGACTGTGGGTGTATCCCGGCGACGGCTACGGTGCCGTCGACATCGACAGGCGTGTGGAGATCCTGCTGCCCGAGGGGGCTCCCAGCCCGGCCTCGCTGACGCAGATCGTGTCCACGGGTGACGCCACCGGCGACGGCCGTACCGACTTCCTCGCCACCGCGGGCGACGAACTCTGGGCTCTCACCGGCTACCACGGGGCCACCATCGACCAGGCGATCCGTCTGTCGGGCTCCGCCTGGACCGAGCGCGACATCGTCACCGTCCTGGACATCACCGGCGACGGGGTGACGGACATGGTGTACCGCACGGACGAGCACGCCCAGCTGATGCTCCGCAAGGGCAAGGCGGCGAGCGGCGGCGGCACCGACCTGGACTCCTTGTCGTCCGGCGCCGACTCCTCCGGCGGTACCGATCTCGAGTACGGCTCCGCCGGCTGGTCCGTCGCCAACGTCCCGCTGCTCATCGGGACGCCGGACGCCAACGGGGACGGCGTCCCCGACATCTGGGCCGTGCGTGCGGACGGTTCGGTCCGCTTCTACGCCGGAGGCAAGACCGTCCTGTCCGGCTCGGGTACGGAGGTCATCGCGCCCGCGAGCTACTGGAAGACCCGGATCGCCATCGGCTGACCGGAACGAGCGCGGGAGTGGGGCCGGCCGTGGGACACCACGACCGGCCCCTTCCGCATGCCCCGCAGCCCGGCGTCCGCCGACCGTGCGGGCCCGTGCTGTCGCTCCCGCGGTCGTCAGGGCCGAGGCTCTAATCTGACGACATGTCAGACAAAGAGTCACATGGGTCATACATGTCGCACGAGTCGCGCGCGTCCCACGAGGCGTGCGGGCTGCTCGGGTTCGACAACGTCCTCCTCCCCGTCGGCGACCTCGGCCAGGCCGTCTCCTTCTACGAGCGGGCCGGCTTCGAGGTCGGGTTCCGGCTGGACGAGGCGGGGATCGCAGGGCTGAAGGTGGGCAAGGAGACGCCCGGGCTGCTGCTGCGGGTGGAGGAGGAGCTGCCGCAGCGGCCGCCCGTGTGGGCCTCCGCGCGGGTGTGGCTGGAGGTGCCCGATGCGCGGGCCGCCGCACGGGCTCTCACGGCGGCGGGGGTCCCGCCGCTCGACGCCCCGTTCTCCGTCGCCACCGGATGGACCGTCGAGTTCGCGGATCCCTGGGGGAACGTCATCGGACTCACGGACTACAGCAAGCGGCCGGAGCTGGCGCGCACCGGATGACCGCTTGAACGTGTTCAAAAAGAGGTCTAGAGTCTCCCCCAGGACGCTTTGAACGCGTTCAAGAATGTTGCTGAGGGGTGGGGACATGGATCTCACGGTCGTCGCGTATGTCGTCTATTCGCTGGTCAGCGTGGGGCTGACGGTGTGGGTCGCACGGACGTTGAGCAGGAACGGGCGGATCTTCCTCTCGGACGTCCTGCAGGGGAACGAGAAGCTCGCCGACGCGGTGAACCACCTGCTGGTGGTCGGGTTCTATCTCGTGAACCTGGGCTTCGTGGCGCTGTACCTGAACGCCGACGGCGCCATCACCAGTCCGCGCGAGGTGTTCGAGGCGGTGTCGGCGAAGCTCGGCGTGGTGCTGCTCGTGCTCGGGGCGCTGCACCTGGGGAACGTGTTCGTGCTGAACAGGTTCCGGCGGCGGGGCGTCATGGAGCGGGAGCAGCTGCCGCCGGTCCCGCCGCAGGGCTGGGTCGCTCCGACGGGGCACGCGTGAGCGCCGCGGCCGGGCCGGCCACCGTGGACCGGGGCGCCGAGCGCGTCCCGGTCCACGGGCTCACCGTGCTGTTCGACGCCGGGTGCGGGCTCTGCGCCTTTCTGCGGGAATGGCTGGGCAGACAGCGGCAGTTGGTTCCGCTGACGTTCGTGGCGGCGGGGTCCGAGGAGGCGCGGCGGCTGTTTCCGTCGCTCGACCACGGGGCGTCGCTGGAGGAGATCACGATCGTGGGGGACGGCGGGCAGGTGTACCGGGGGTCCGCCGCCTGGATCGTGTGCCTGTGGGCGCTGCGCGAGCACCGGCCGCTCGCGCACCGGCTGAGCAGCCCGGCGGGGGCCCGGCTGGCGCGCACCGCCGTCCTCGCCGCCGCGAAGTGGCGGGGCGCGCACCGGCAGCCCGGCTCGGGCTGCGGGAGCGGCGGGGCCGAGCTGACCGGGTGGGTGTACGACCGGCGGTACGGCTGGGTGTACCGGTCTCCCGGTGACTGTGACACCGGTACCTGCCCGACTCGTTAGGCTCTGCCCGTGCCCGCAGCGAACGACATCCCCAGCCCAGAGCCCATCGACGACCGGCTCGACGCGGAGCCCGGCGGCCCCGGGGGCGGCACGGAACAGTCCGGCCCCAAGGGCTCCGCGAAGTCCGAGCAGACCCGCGCGCTGATCCTGGAGACCGCGCTGCGGCTCTTCCAGGAGCGCGGGTACGACAAGACGACGATGCGGGCCATCGCGAAGGAGGCCGGGGTCTCCGTAGGGAACGCGTACTACTACTTCGCCGGCAAGGAACACCTGATCCAGGGGTTCTACGACCGGATCGGTGCCGAGCACCTGGTGGCGGTGCGGCCCGTGCTGGAGCGGGAGAAGGACCTGGAGGCGCGGATCGCCGGGGTGCTCACGGCGTGGCTGGACGTGGCGGAGCCGTACCACGAGTTCGCGGCGCAGTTCTTCAAGAACGCGGCCGATCCGCAGAGCCCGCTCAGCCCGTTCTCCCCCGAGTCGGAGGGGCCGCGCGAGGAGTCCATCGCCATCCACCGCGAGGTGCTGGCCGGGTCCAGGGCCAAGGTCCCGGACGAACTCCGGGAGATCCTGCCGGAGTTGATGTGGCTCTCCCTCATGGGGCTCGTCCTGTACTGGGTCTTCGACCGGAGCGAGGGGCGCGCCCGCAGCTACCGGCTCGCCGAGCGCGGCGCCCGGCTGACGACCCGGGGTGTCTCCCTGGCCCGGTTCCGCGCGCTGCGCCCCCTGGTCCGCGAGGTCCACGAGCTGTTCACGGACTTCCTGCCGGGCATGACGAAGGTACTGCCCGATCCGGGGGCGGCAGGGCGGAAGGACTGATCGGGATGGCTGGAAAGCGACGGTCACGCCGTCGTGGCGGACCGGGCAGCGACGGTCCCGCCGCCGTTCCGGGCCGGGAAGCGAAGGTCACGCCGCCGTGCCGGGCTGGGAGGCGACGGTCACGCCGTCGTGCCGGGGGGCGGACACGAGCGCGGCCCGGTCACCCCACCAGGGCCCAGACGGTCTTCCCGTGCCGCCCCCGGCTCCACACCCCCCACGCCGCCGCGATGTGATCCACCAGCCGCAGCCCCCGCCCCGTCTCGTCCCACTCCCCGACCTCCTGGAGCCGGGGCACGGCCGTCCCCTCGTCCGACACCTCGATGAAGCAGGACCCGTCCGCCAGGGCGGTCACCGCGACCTCGAACTCCCGCTCCAGCAGGGGGCCGTGGCGTACGACGTTGCTGGCGAGCTCGGAGGCGACCAGCACGATGTCGTCCAGGTCCGGGGAGCCTTCCCCGTGCCCCCAGTCGGTCAGGTGTTCCCGCACGCGCCGCCGGACGAGGCCCACGGACGCGGGATGGCGGGGCAGCCGGAAGGAGTGGCGTCTCAGCACGTTCGCTCCTCACCCCGAACCCGCCCCCGACACAGAAGATGCGCGGGTCGGGTGCGCCGTGTCACTCCCGCGCGCCCCAGGCCCACGAGATCACGTCACCTGTCACGCGGCGTCTGTCATATCCATTCCAGCCGCCACAGCCGGAAGACGCCGGTGTCGTCCGACAGATACTGCGCCCCGCCGACGTCCTCGCTGCTGAGCACGTACTCCTTGCGCTGCCACAGCGGGATCAGCGGAACGTCCTGGGCCACGACCTCCTGCAGTTCCTTGAAGTCGGCCACGGCCCGGCTGCGGTCCGCGTAGCGCTGGCTGTCCTTGACGAGGCGGTCGGCCTGCTCACTGCTGTACCCGTTGCTCAGTGAGTTGCCGGTGCCGACGAGCGGCCCGCCGAAGGTGTCGGGGTCGGGGTAGTCGGCGACCCAGCCCACCCCGTACGCGTCCAGCTTGCCCTCGGCGTACCGCTTCTGGAAGGCGGTCCACTCGTACGCCTTGGTCGTCACGTAGAACAGGCCGCTCGCCTCCAGCTGCTCCTTCAGTTCGGCGGCCTCGGCGGCGGCCGAGCCCCGGCCCTCGGCGTAGCCGTAGGTGAAGCGCACCGGCATGCTGACTCCCGCCTCGTCGAGGAGGCGGCGGGCACGCTGCGGATCGGGCTGGGGGTTGGCGTCGAAGAAAGAGGTGGTGTGCCCCGTGATACCGGCCGGGATGAGCGAGTAGAGCGGGTCGGTGGTGCCCTGGTAGACGTCGGCGACCAGCTTCTCGCGGTTGATCAGCGCGGCCATCGCCTGCCGTACCCGGCGGTCGTGCAGGGGTGAGTCGTCCCGCACGTCGAGCACGAGGTTGCGGGTCTCGGTGCTGTCGGCCTCGGTGACCCGCTGGTCGGGATCGCTGGGGGACAGCGCGGCGAGCGTCCGCGACGGCAGCGTGCGGGTGACGACGTCGACCCGTCGTGCCGTCCACGCCTTCTGCAGCGTGGCCGAGTTGGGGTAGTAGCGCATGAGGACGGGGCTGCCGGTGAGCGGGGCGACGCCCCGGTAAGCGCGGTTGGGGGTGAGGCGGGCCTGCTCGGCGCTGATCGAGACCAGGGAGTAGGGGCCGGTGCCGTCGACGCCGGCCTCGGTGCGCAGCCTGTTCGTCGGGTACTTGGTGCGGTCGACGATCGACCCGGCGCCGGTGGCCACCTTGAACGGGAAGGTGGCGTCCGGCGAGGAGAGGCGGAAGTCGACGGTCAGCCCGTTCGCGGTGACCGACCGCAGGGTGTCGAGCAGGGTGGCGGGGCCGACCTCCGCGTTGATGCGCTTGACCCGGTCGAAGGAGTACTTGACGTCCTTGCCGGTGACCTGGCGGCCGCTGGGGAACTTCAGGTCCGGGCGCAGGGTGCAGCGGTAGACGAGGAGGGCGTTGCCGACGAAGGCGCAGCTCCGCGCGGCGTCCGGCACCGGTATGGCGCCGCCCGGCTCGAAGGTCAGCAGCGACTGGAACACGTTGCTGTACATGGCCCAGGAGCCGGCGTCGTAGGCGCCGGCCGGGTCGAGCGAGGTGACCGTGTCGGTCGTGCCGACCGTGATCGTCCTGTTCTCGTCCAGCCCTGCCGGCAGCAGCTGCCAGCCACCGATCGCCGCGACCGCCAGCACCAGCAGCGACGCGAGAATCCTCAAGCGAACCGACCGCATCCGGCGCCCCTCCCAAGAACCCCACCCGGCCCACTGCGCACAGTGGTTTCGCGGTGGCGCGGATCACCTAACCACAGTCGGCTGTGTTGACGGAAGGCAGGTTTTGTTGAGTTGCGAAAGAACTCGGTAAGTGCAGCGCCCACGCGCGCCGAAAAGCCTTCCGAACAGGTACGGAAAGGCTCCTGACGCCCCGTCACGCCTGCTTCGACGCCAATTGCACCACCGTGATGTCCGACGGCGCCCCGACTCTGACCGGCGGCCCCCACGCGCCCGCGCCCCGGCTCACGTAGAGCTGGGTGTCGCCGTAGCGCTCCAGGCCGGCGAGCGTGGGATTGGCCGCCTGGGCGACGTACGTCATCGGCCACAGCTGCCCCCCGTGCGTGTGACCGGAGAGCTGCAGGTCGACCCCGTGGTCGACGGCGTCGTGGATCTGGACGGGCTGGTGCGCCATGAGCACGACGGCCCGCGAGGTGTCCCGGTCGCCGAGCGCCTTGGCGAAGTCCGGGCCCTGGCCCTCGTCCTCGCCCGCGATGTCGTTCACCCCGGCGAGATCGAGGTACGGCAGCTCGCGGCGGGCGTTCTCCAGCGGGGTGAGGCCCAGCCGGCGCACCTCCTCGACCCACTGTCCGGCCCCGGAGATGTACTCGTGGTTGCCCGTGACGAAGTAGCTGCCGTGCCGCGCCTTCAGTCCGGCGAGCGGTGCCGCGGCCGGGCCGAGGTCGGCCACGTCACCGTCGACCAGGTCGCCGACCACCGCGATCAGGTCGGGCTGGGTCGAGTTGATGGTGTCGACGATCTTCTGCGCGAAGCCCCGGCCCAGCATCGGCGAGAGGTGGATGTCGCTGACCACCGCGATCCGGAACCCGTGGGCCGCGCGCGGCAGTTTCGCCAGCGGTACGGTGACCCGCTTGAGCCTGGGGCCGCGGACGACCCCGTAGGTGCCGTAGCCGACCGTGCCGACGGCCGCCGCGGCGACGGCCCCGCCGACGACCCGGGAGACGAAGAGGCGGCGGGACGGGTCGGCAGCGGACGGGGCGACGGGCGGGGGCTCCGTCGCGGAGGGCGGCGTCGGCTGCCCGGGCTCGGCGGAGGCGGACTCGGCGGAGGCGGGCGTGGGCGCGGCGGGCGTGGCGTGCGCGTTGCCCGGGGGCGTGGCGGTCGTGGCGTGCGCGGTCGCGGTCTCCGGTGCCGCCGTGGGCTGCGCCCCCGCCGGCACCGGCTGGAACTCGGGCTCACGTTCCGCCGGCTCGGGCCGCGGCGCGGGCGCCGGAGCGCGCCGCGCCACCAGACGGCTCACCAGGGGCCGGAGCAGCTCCCCCGCCAGCAGGGCCAGCAGCAGGTACAGGGAGAGGGCGAGCCACATGAAGCCCGGCCAGGTCAGTGTCCGCTGCAGCCAGAAGGGGGCGTGCGCCCGCTCGGCCGCGAACCCCGCGAACATCAGCACCGGTCCGACGACGAACACCACCGTGCCCACCCGTCTGGCGAGGCCCGGCCCCCGGGTCGTGTCGCGCACCAGGCGGCGCCAGGCGTACCAGTGCAGGGCCCCGAAGGCGCTCAGCACCAGCAGGGCGACAAGGACGAAGACAATGATCATCACGTCGTACTCCCGGTCACGCGGTCCGGCGAAGGGCGCGCACGCCACGCAACCCGATGACCCCGATGGCCGTCCCAAGAGCAAAGGAGACGACGGCGAGCGTCAGATGCACCCAGAAGTACGCCGTCGGATCGCCCGCGTCGTCGAACGCGAGCCCGCTGCCGTCCTTCCACAGGTTCTTGATGAAAGTGATCCAGATGACCCAGCTCCACACCCCGAAGGCGAGCAGGAACCAGGAGAGGGGGCGGCTGAGCTTCATGCGTTCAGTATCGCCGCCGACCGCGGGGTCTTCGCGCCGGGGTGCGAGCCGGGGCGCGAGTCGGCGAGAACGAGCCACGGCGCGCTGCGGTGGGATTTACCGGTCGGAGCCATGTACTTTCTCGATCGTGCCCGCCTCCCAGAAGACCGCCAGGCGCCCCCTGCTGGTCACCTCAGCCACCCTGCTGTCCCTCTCCCTCTCCTCGCTGACACTGACGGCTGCCCCGGCCTTCGCGGCGAAGCCGTCCCCGAGTTCGAGCGCCTCGCCGTCCGCGACTCCCCCGGCGACCATGTCGACCGTCGGTGGCGAGCAGTTGGGCAGGCCGGGCACCCGGGCGGCCCTCGGCAGTGACGCGCCGGTGCTGCCCAAGGGCATCAGCGCCCGCTCCTGGATCGTCGCGGACGCCGAGTCGGGCGACGTGCTGGCCGCGCACAACGCGCACTGGCGGCTGGCCCCCGCGAGCACGCTGAAGATGCTGTTCGCGGACACGCTGCTGCCGAAGTTCAACAAGGACGACGAGCACAAGGTGCTCCCCGCCGACCTCGCGGGCATCGGCGCGGGCTCCAGCATGGTCGGGATAAAGGAGGACGAGAAGTACACCGTCCACGATCTGTGGCTCGGTGTCTTCCTTCGCTCCGGCAATGACGCGGTCCATGTCCTGTCGGCGATGAACGGCGGTGTGAAGCAGACCGTCGCCGACATGAACGAGCATGCCGAGGAGCTCCAGGCCCTCGACACGCACGCCGTCAGTCCCGACGGCTACGACGCCAAGGGGCAGGTCTCCTCGGCGTACGACCTGACCCTGTTCGCCAGGTCGGGGCTGCAGAAGAAGGACTTCCGGGAGTACTGCTCGACCGTGCGGGCGAAATTCCCGGGCGAGACGAAGAAGGGCAAGAACGGCAAGAAGAGCCGGTCGTCCTTCGAGATCCAGAACACCAACCGGCTGCTCACCGGGGACAGCGGGCTCGATTCCTACCAGGGCATCGCGGGTGTGAAGAACGGCAACACCACCAACGCGGGTGCCACGTTCACCGGGGTCGCCGAGCGGGACGGCCGGGTTCTCCTGGTCACCGTCATGCACCCGGAGAAGAACGAGCACAACCAGGTCTACAAGGAGACCGCGAGCCTCCTCGACTGGGGGTTCAAGGCCTCGGGCAAGGTGACACCGGTGGGGGAACTGGTGCCGCCCAAGAGCGCGGAGACCTCGGGTGGGAGTGCCGAGCCGACCGCCGGGCCCGGGACCACGGCCCCGACGTCCGCCTCCGGCGGTGCGGGCGGCAAGTCCGTGGCGGCGAGCGCCTCCGGCGGGGGCGGCGGCATCGGGGTCGCTCTCGGGATCACGGGCGGTGTGCTGGTGCTGGTGGCCGGTGCGGTGTTCCTGGTGAACCGGAAGTGGCCTCTGCGGGGGCGGAAGTAGAGCGGGCGGGACGCGGTACGCGGGCGCGGGTGCGCTGAGGACGAGTGCGCTGAGGACGGGCTCGGGGAAGGCACGCGCCCCCCGCTCCGGCGCATCCGGCGCATCCGGCGCATCCGGCGCATCCGGCGCCAGCGAACCCGCGCCCCACGCCCTCCGCGCCCCTCAGTCGGCCGGCTCCACCGCCTCCTCGCCGCTCTCCGCCGTCCAGGCCGCGCAGTACAGCAGGAGCTTGGTGGTGAAGTTGATCCAGAGCAGCAGGGCGATGGGGACGCCGAAGGCGCCGTACATGCTCTTCGAGGCGATGCCCTGCATATAGCCGCTGAGCAGCAGCTTCAGGAGTTCGAAGCCCACGGCTCCTATGAGGGCGGCCACGACGAGGCGGCGCCGGGGCGGGTGGACGCCGGGGAGCAGGGTGAGGACGTAGAGGAGGAGCAGGAAGTCGGCGAGGACGGCGACGGCGAACGCGGCGACCCGCAGGAGGATGCCGCCCCAGCCGTCGCGGTCGATGCCGAGCTCGTCGGCGAACCGCCCGACGGCCCAGGAGGCGGCGGTGGAGGCGGCCAGGGAGACGAGGACCGCGCCGCCGAGCCCGACCAGGACCCCCGTGTCCTTGGCCTTGGCGAGGACGGGGTTCTCGTCGGCGTCCGGCTTCTCCCAGACCGCGCGCAGACAGCCGCGCATCTCGCCGACCCAGCCGATGCCGGTGAACAGCAGCAGCGCGCCGGCGATGATCCCGACCGTGCCGGCGTTCTCGACAAGGCCGGCGATGTCGAGCTGGTCGGAGATGCCGGGCACCTGCTCGGCGAGCCGGTCCTCCAGGTCCTGCTGCCGGTCCTTGCCGAGGGTCGCCGCGGCGATGGCGGCGACCACGGTCAGCAGCGGGAAGAGCGCCAGGAAACTGATGAAGGTCATCGCGGCGGCCAGCCGGGTCCACTTCACCCGGTCCAGCCGCTCGTACGACCGCCACGCGTGCGTGGTCATCAGACGCTCCGCCAGAGGGCCCACCCCGGGAAGCTTTTTCAGCCAGTCCATGATCCGAACTCTGCCCCACTCGCCGCCGACCGATGCCGGGTACCCCCGTACCGGCCCGCTCAGCCGCTCCGGCCGCCCCTGCCCCCTGCGCCGTCGACGCGATCGCGGGGCAGAGGCGGTCGCGTCACCAGTCCGCCACCGCCAGGCCGTACATGGTGAGCCACGCCGCCGCGATGAGGGTGAGGGCGCGGTCGTGCAGGACGACGTCCTCGGGCTCACCGGCGGTGCCCCGGTCGGCGAAGACGGCGTAGCGCAGGACGGCCAGGACGAAGGCGACCATGGACAGCTGACGCCAGGGCAGGACGCCGGCGTTCGGGACGCCGCCCTCCTCCATGGCCCACAGGCAGTAGCCGAGCACGGCGACCCCGGCGGCCAACTGCCAGACGAAGCGCAGGTATCCGGCCGTGTACTCGGTGAGCAGCGCCCGGGTGGCGCCGGGCCGGTCGGCCATCTGCACGGCCTCCGAGTAGCGCTTGGCCGCGACCATGAACAGCGCGCCGAACCCGGTGGTGATCAGGAACCAGCGCGACAGCGGGATGCCCAGCGCCGGCCCGCCGGCCATCGCCCGCATCAGGAACCCGGTCGTGACGACCGCCAGATCGACGACCAGGACGTGCTTGAGGCTGAGGCAGTAGGCGAGTTGGAGGACGAGGTACGCGCTCAGCAGCGCACAGGTGTACGGAGAGCAGAGCCACGCGGCGGCCGGGGGCGCGAGGACGGCCAGGGCGCCGCCGACGGCGTACGCGACCGGTACGGGCACCTGTCCGGCGGCAACCGGGCGGTGGCGCTTGACCGGGTGCGCGCGGTCGGCCTCGGCGTCCCGCGCGTCGTTGATCAGGTACACGGCGGCGGCACAGGCCGTGAAGAGGACGAAGACGAGCGGGAGCCTGGTGAGCGCGCGCGGGGTGAACAGTTCCCCGGCGGCCGCGGGCGCGGCGACGACCAGGAGGTTCTTGATCCATTGGCGGGGGCGGGCCGTGCGCAGGAGACCGAGGGCGAGACCCGTCCTGGGAGGCAGCCGCCCGGGTGCCGTCCGCTGTTCGAGCAGCACGGTGCGCTCAGCCACGGCCGTGCACCACCCAGCGTGCGCCCAGTCGCGCGGTGAGCGCCCCGAGGGCCACGCCCGCCGCCACGTCCGACGGGTAGTGCACACCGGCCACCAGCCGGGAGAGGCACATCGCGGCGGCGAGCGGGGCCGCGGCGGCCAGCACGAGCCGGGCTCCCGGGGCCCCGTGGACGACGACGGCGACCGCCGCTGCCGCCGAACTGGCATGCGAGCTGGGGAAGGAGTGCCGTCCCGCCGTGCGGACCAGGGGCCGCACCCGCGCGGGGCGGGGCCGTCGCACGACTCTCTTGACCCCCATGCTGGCCAGGTGCGCCCCGGCGGTCAGCGCCGTGCCGCGCAGCCACACCCCGCGCCGCTCCCGGTCGACGGCGGCGCCCGCCAGCCCGCCCGCGAGCCAGAGCAGGCCGTGTTCCCCGGCCCGGGACAGTCCGCGCGTGGCGGCCGCGACGCGCGGGTCCGCGCCCCGGGCGTGCAGCCCGGAGAGCAACCGCCGGTCCAGGCCGCGCACGCCGTCGACGACGTCAACTTCATCCATGCGAGACCACTCTTCTAGGTGGCCGTCCCGGAGCTGCGGCAATCTAGAACGACATCCCATTAATCACCCATTTCGGTGAGGCGGCAGAGCGGCCCCGCCGACGCGCCCGGTTCCTCCGCGTACACGGCGATACGGTCGCGGGCATGCCAGCCGACGCCACCGGGGCCCCTCCGGCTCCCCCGCCCCCCAGCCCCGGCCGCACCGTCCCCGTCACCGGCTGGGGCCGCACCGCCCCGACCGTCGCCCGCCTGGTCCGCCCGCGTACGTACGAGGAGGCCGCAGCCGCCGTACGGGCGTGCGGGGCGCGCGGGGGGATCGCCCGGGGGCTGGGGCGGGCGTACGGGGACGCGGCGCAGAACGCGGGCGGGACCGTCCTCGACATGACCGGACTCGACCGGGTCCACGCCGTCGACGCGGACGGCGGCACGGTCCTGTGCGACGCGGGCGTCTCGCTGCACCGGCTGATGGAGGTGTTGCTCCCGCTGGGCTGGTTCGTGCCGGTGACCCCCGGGACCCGCCAGGTGACCGTCGGCGGCGCCATCGCGGCCGACATCCACGGCAAGAACCACCACGTCTCGGGGTCGTTCGCCCGGCACGTCCTGTCCCTGGAACTGCTGACGGCGGACGGGGGGATCCGCACGGCCGTCCCCGGCACCCCTCTCTTCGACGCCACGGCCGGCGGCATGGGCCTGACCGGCGTCATCCTGACCGCGACCGTACGGCTCCTGCCCGTCGAGACGTCCTGGATGTCCGTCGACACCGAACGCGCCCGCGACCTCGACGACCTCCTCTCCCGCCTGACCGCCGGCGACCACCGCCACCGCTACTCCGTGGCCTGGATCGACCTGCTCGCCCGGGGCGCCTCCACGGGGCGCGCGGTCCTCACCCGCGGCGACCACGCGCCCCTGGCGGCGCTGGAACAGCCGGGGCCGTGGTCCCCGCGCGCGCGTGCCGGACGGCTGTCGGCCCCGCGCGCGCGTACCGGATTCCTCCCCGGCGGGGGTGCCTTCCGGCCGGACGCGTCCACCGGTCCGCTGGAGTTCCGGCCCCGCCGGCTCCCGGCGGCCCCCGCCCATGTTCCGGACGGACTCCTCGGGCGTACGGCGGTGAGCCTGTTCAACGACCTCTGGTACCGCCGGGCCCCGCGCTCCCGCACCGGTGAACTCCAGCGCGTCTCCACCTTCTTCCACCCCCTCGACGGGGTCCCGCACTGGAACCGGCTCTACGGCAGGTCCGGCTTCGTGCAGTACCAGTTCGTCGTCGGACACGGCCAGGAGGAGGCCCTGCGCCGGATCGTGCGCCGGATCTCGGCGCGCCGCTGCTCCTCCTTCCTCGCCGTGCTGAAGCGGTTCGGCGAGGGCGACCCCGGCTGGCTGTCCTTCCCGATGCCCGGCTGGACCCTGGCCCTGGACATCCCGGCGGGCCTGCCCGGCCTCGGCACCTTCCTGGACACCCTCGACGAGGAGGTCGCGGCCGCCGGCGGCCGCGTCTACCTGGCCAAGGACGCCCGGCTGCGCCCCGAACTGCTGGCCGCCATGTACCCCCGGCTCCCCGAATTCCGCGCACTGCGCCGGGAGTTGGACCCGGACGGGGTCTTCGTCTCGGATCTGGCCCGCCGCCTGGGTCTGTGAGCGCCGAGGACGCCGTGGAACCCCCTGTCCCCCCACACACCCAGGAGCTGTCATGAAGGACGCCTTCGGCACCCCCCAGTCCCTGCTGATCCTCGGCGGCACGTCGGACATCGCGCTCGCCACGGCACGCCGGCTGATCGCCCGCCGCACCCGCACGGTGTGGCTGGCGGGACGCCCCTCCCCGGACCTGGAGAACGCGGCCGCCCACCTGCGGGGACTCGGCGCGCGGACGCACACCGTCACCTTCGACGCCCTCGACCCCGAGTCCCACGAGGCGGTCCTCGGTAAGGTCTTCGCCGAGGGCGACATCGACATGGTCCTCCTCGCCTTCGGCGTGCTCGGCGACCAGGCCGACGACGAACGCGACCCGGTGGCCGCCGCGCGGGTCGCCCAGACCAACTACACGGGCGCCGTCTCGTCCGCGCTGGTGTGCGGGCGGGCGCTCCAGGCGCAGGGCCACGGCTCCCTGGTCGTCCTGTCGTCCGTCGCCGCCGAGCGCCCCCGCCGCTCCAACTTCATCTACGGCTCCAGCAAGGCCGGCCTGGACACCTTCACCCAGGGCCTCGGCGACGCCCTGCACGGCACCGGCGCCCACGTCATGCTCGTGCGCCCCGGTTTCGTCCGTACGAGGATGACGGCGGGCCGTCCGGAGTCCCCCCTCGCGACGACACCGGAGGCGGTCGCCACCGCCATCGAACTCGGTCTGCGCCGACGCTCGGAAACGGTGTGGGTCCCGGGTTCGCTACGGGTGGTGATGGCGGCCCTGCGGCACCTGCCGAGGGCGGTGTTCCGCCGGCTGCCGCTGTAGACCCTGCCCGAGCCGAGCCTCCTCGGCCCCGGACTCGCGGGCTAGGAGCAGCCCTGCCCTCCGAGCGGCAGCGTCACCGAGTCCCCCACCGGCGCCCCCGCCTGCGAGGGCACGACGGACCCGCCGAACGTGAACTCCCGCAGCTTGCGCCAGACCCCGTCGGAGCCCTGCTCGTAGAGCGCGAAGCCGGTGCAGGGCCACTGCGCCTCGTATCCGGCGAGCTCCTCGAACGCCCGGTCCATCGCCTCCTCGGCGATGCCGTGCGCCACGGTGACGTGCGGGTGGTACGGGAAGTTCAGCTCGCGCGCCACCGGCCCCGAGGCGTCCCGGACCTGCTTCTGCAGCCAGGTGCAGGCTTCGGCTCCCTCGGCGATCCGCACGAAGACGACGGGCGACAGCGGCCGGAACGTCCCCGTGCCCGACAGTCGCATCGGGAAGGGCCGGCCGGCCGCCGCGACCTCGGTGAGATGCGTCTCGATCGCCGGCAGCCTGCCGGCCTCGACCTCGGTCGGCGGCAGCAGCGTGACATGCGTGGGGATGCCGTGAGCCGCGGCGTCGCCGAAGCCCGCGCGCAGCTGCTGGAGCTGGCTGCCGTGGGGCTCCGGGACCGCGATCGACACACCGATCGTTACGGTCCCCACGTCGTCTCCTGTCGTCGTGTCATGCGGGTGGTCGGGTTCCTGCGGGGCGCACTCCGTCGCACCGGCTATCGACTGTACGGCCACGGCGGTGTTCCGGGCAGGCGCAGCGGGAGTGATGTGCGGCGCTGTCGGTGGTGCGACGGGTGGTGCGGTCGGCGCTCGGGGCCGAGGTGGTGCGGCTCATGCTGAGCCTCAGTGCTGAGGCTCAGTGCTTGGCGGGCAGGAAGCCGACCCTGTCGTACGCCTGGGCGAGCGTCTCCGCGGCGACCGCGCGCGCCTTCTCGGCCCCCTTGGCCAGGATCGAGTCGAGCGTCTCCGGGTCGTCCAGATACTGCTGGGTGCGCTCCCGGAAGGGTGTCACGAACTCGACCATGACCTCGGCGAGGTCCGTCTTGAGCGCACCGTAGCCCTTCCCGGCGTACTTCTGCTCCAGTTCCGCGATACCCGCCCCGGTGAGGGTCGAGTAGATGCTGAGCAGGTTGCTGACGCCCGGCTTCTCGGCGGCGTCGTAGCGGATCACGGTGTCGGTGTCGGTGACCGCGCTCTTGACCTTCTTGGCGGTGGCCTTCGGGTCGTCGAGCAGGTTGATCAGCCCCTTGGGGGTCGACGCCGACTTGCTCATCTTGATCGCCGGGTCCTGAAGGTCGTAGATCTTCGCCGTCTCCTTCAGGATGTACGGCTTCGGGATCGTGAAGGTCTCGCCGAAGCGGCCGTTGAAGCGCTCGGCGAGGTCGCGGGTGAGCTCGATGTGCTGGCGCTGGTCCTCGCCGACCGGCACCTCGTTCGCCTGGTACAGCAGGATGTCCGCGACCTGGAGGATCGGGTACGTGAAGAGGCCGACGCTCGCGCGGTCGGCGCCCTGCTTGGCGGACTTGTCCTTGAACTGGGTCATGCGGGAGGCCTCACCGAAGCCGGTCAGGCAGTTCATGACCCAGGCGAGCTGGGCGTGCTCGGGCACGTGGCTCTGGACGAAGAGGGTGCAGCGCTCCGGGTCGAGGCCGGCGGCGAGCAGCTGCGCGACGGCGAGCCGGGTGTTGGCGCGCAGGTCCGCGGGGTCCTGGGCGATGGTGATCGCGTGCAGGTCGACGACCATGTAGAACGCGTCGTGGGACTCCTGCAGGGCCACCCACTGGCGCACGGCGCCGAGGTAGTTGCCGAGGTGGAACGAGCCGGCGGTGGGCTGGATCCCGGAGAGCACGCGGAGTCGGTCAGAGGCCATGTGCCCATTCTCTCAGGTGTCGGGGGGCGTTCCGGAACCGACCGGAAACAGATGTGACACGGGTGGGAACCGATCCGGTCCGGGCGGTGTACCCATGATGTGAGAACGCGGGAGGGGGGCCGCATCGTCGATGAGGCCGCGGTGATCGCACGCGTACGCGCCGGGGAGCCGGAGGCGTATGCGGAGCTGGTGCGCGCCCATACGGGCATCGCGCTGCGGGCGGCCCGGGCGCTCGGTGCCGGTGCGGACGCGGAGGACGTGGTGCAGCAGGCGTTCTTCAAGGCGTACTGCTCACTGGGCCGCTTCCGGGACGGCTCCGCGTTCCGGCCGTGGCTGCTGTCGATCGTGGCCAATGAGACGAGGAACACAGTGCGGACAGCGGGGCGCCAGCGGTCCCTGGCCGACCGCGAGGCGACGTACGCCGAGGCCGAGCCGCTGATACCGGCCTCGGCCGATCCGGCGGTGGCCGCGCTGGCGATAGAGCGCCGCATGGCACTGCTGGGCGCCCTGGAGCAGCTGAGCGAGGAACACCGGCTGGTCGTCACCTACCGCTATCTGCTGGAGATGGACGAGCCGGAGACGGCGGCGGCCCTCGGCTGGCCCCGGGGCACGGTGAAGTCCCGTCTGAGCCGGGCGCTGCGCAGGCTGGGCCGTCTGCTGCCGGAGTTCGAGCCGGGCGAGGCCCTGGGCAAGGCGGGAGGGGGTGGGGGACATGGGTGAGCCGGACCGGCCGTCCCGGAGCGAGGACCGGGAGCGTGGGGGCGGTGGCGCGGAGAGCGGCGGTGGCGTGCGGCGTGGCGGTGGCGCGGACGGTGAGGGGCGTGACGTCCGGCTGCCCGAGGAGTTGCGGGCGCTCGGCAGGGCGCTGGACCGGCCGGGGGCCGACGGGGACGAGACCATGGTCGAGCGGGTGCTGCGGCAGATACTCGCCGAGCAGGTGCCGGCACCGGTGGTCGAGCCGCCGGGCGCCGGTGAGCGGCTGCGGGCGGTGCGGCGGTGGGCCGGGGCACGCCGACGCGCGCTGACGGCCGCGCTGTGCGGGCTGCTCACCGTGCTCGTCCTCACCCCTCCGGTGCGGGCGGCGGTGGGTGACTGGTTCGGCTTCGGCGGGGTCGAGGTGCGGTACGACCCGTCGTCGACGCCCGCACCGGGGGCGGGGCCGCCGGGCTGCCCCGATCCGGTCACGCTCGCCGAGGCAGGGCGGCGGGCGGGGTTCGCCCCGCTGGTGCCGGGTGCGCTGGGCGACCCGGACGCGGTGTCCGTGACGCGTGCGCCGAAGGGCCGCTTCGTGATCAGCCTCTGCTGGGAGGAGCGGGGCAGCACCGTCCGGCTCGACGAGTACGCGGCCCGGCTGGCACCGGAGTACGGCAAGACCGTGGCGGGCGAGCGGGCCGTCGAGTGGGTCCGGCTGGGCCAGGGCTCCTACGACGCCCTGTGGTTCCCGGACCCCCACCTCCTGCGCTTCTGGATGACCTCCGAGGACGGCTCCCGCTTCACCCGTTCCGAGCGCACGGCGGGTCCCACCCTGCTGTGGGTGCACGGCGACGCGTACACGCTGCGGCTGGAGGGCGTGGCGTCCAAGGACCGGGCGCGGGAGATAGCGGAGTCGCTGGACTGATCGGCTTCGACGGGGATGAAACCGCGATACGTCGAGGCTGGACCCCGCGATCCCGTCGGGGCCGGCCCCGCGATCCCGTCGGAGCCGGACCGATCCGTCACGTCGGCATGGGAACCCCGGCGGTTCGAGCGGTGTACCAGGAGTGACACCGCGTGTGCGGACGGACCGCACCGGGATCGATCGGGGGTGTCGGATGCATGGACTGCGACGGCTGACGGCGGCGGGCGCGTTACTGACCGCTCTGGCCCTGCTCCTGCTGGGGGCGCCGCCCGCGGAGGCGGGCGGACCGTCCAGCGTGCTGCTGGTCTCACCGGCCAGTCAGCGGACGGCTTCGCTGTACGAGACGGAGAAGCGGTACGACCTTCTGGAGCGGCTTCTCGCCCCGGTCGGCTCGGCACTCGACGGAAGCCGGGAGAAGGCTCCGGACTGGGGGCCGGAGGACACCTGGGGAGATCAGGTCGGCGACATGGTCACCGTGATGTGGCTGAGCCATGAAAGGCCCTGGCGGGTGGACCGGCTGTATCTGTCGACTCCCGACACCAAGGACGTCTGGATCCACACGGACGTGGAGACGACACAGGACACCGCCGCGTCGGGCGACGGTGTCTGGCACAAGGCGAAGAAGTCGGAGGAGCTGCGGGCGCTGCTGCGAGGTTTCGGGGTCCTGCGCGAGACCCCGGGCGGCGCGGGCCGGGGCACGAACTCGGCCGAGGAGCTGATCGGGGTCGGGTCCGACCCCGACGAGAAGGTCACCGGTGCACGGGCCGCGGCGGACGCACCCGAGCCGGCCGCGCAGGCCCGCTGGGCGATATCCGCCCTCGTCCTGGGACTGGTCCTCGGCTCCGGGGGCGCCACGCTCCTGCTGCGCCGCGCGGCGGCCCGGCACGGGTCCGGACCACCGCGGCGTCAGGAGCTGCTGGACGCCTGACCGTTCACGCGGCAGGGGGTCAGCCGAGGTCGATCTCCGGGTACAGCGGGAAGCCGGCGACGAGGTCGGTGGCGCGGCGGGAGATCTCGTCGGCGACCTTCGCGTCGAGGACGTGCTGGGCCTTGGAGGGGGCGCCCGACTTGGTGGTGCCCGGCTCCGTGGTGGTCAGGACACGGTCGATGAGGCCGGCGACCTCGTCCATCTCGGCGGTGCCCAGACCACGCGTGGTCAGCGCGGGCGTGCCGATGCGGATGCCGGAGGTGTACCAGGCGCCGTTCGGGTCGGCCGGGATGGCGTTGCGGTTGGTGACGATGCCGGAGTCGAGCAGCGCGGCCTCGGCCTGGCGGCCGGTGAGACCGTAGGAGGTGGTGACGTCGATCAGGTTGAGGTGGTTGTCGGTGCCGCCGGTGACCAGGGTGGCGCCTCGGCGCGTCAGGCCCTCGGCGAGGGCGCGGGCGTTGTCGACGATGCGCTGGGCGTAGTCCTGGAAGGCGGGCCGGCGGGCCTCGGCGAGGGCGACGGCCTTGGCGGCCATGACGTGCGGGAGGGGGCCGCCGAGGACCATCGGGCAGCCGCGGTCGACCTGGTCCTTGAGGGAGTCGTCGCACAGGACCATGCCGCCGCGCGGGCCGCGCAGCGACTTGTGGGTGGTCGTGGTGACGATCTGGGCGTGCGGGACCGGATCGAAGTCGCCGGTGAGGACCTTGCCGGCGACGAGGCCCGCGAAGTGCGCCATGTCCACCATCAGCGTGGCGCCGACCTCGTCGGCGATCTCGCGCATGATCCGGAAGTTCACGAGACGGGGGTAGGCGGAGTAGCCGGCGACGATGATCATCGGCTTGAAGTCACGGGCGGAGGCGCGCAGGGCCTCGTAGTCGATGAGGCCCGTGGCGGGGTCGGTGCCGTAGGAGCGCTGGTCGAACATCTTGCCGGAGATGTTGGGGCGGAAGCCGTGGGTGAGGTGGCCGCCGGCGTCCAGGGACATACCGAGCATGCGCTGGTTGCCGAAGGCCTGGCGGAGTTCGGCCCAGTCGGCCTCGGAGAGGTCGTTGACCTGGCGGGCGCCGGTCTTCTCCAGGAAGGGGGCCTCGACACGGTCGGCGAGGACGGCCCAGAAGGCCACGAGGTTGGCGTCGATGCCGGAGTGCGGCTGGACGTAGGCGTGGCGGGCGCCGAAGAGTTCCCTGGCGTGCTCGGCGGCGAGGGACTCGACGGTGTCGACGTTGCGGCAGCCGGCGTAGAAGCGGCGGCCGACGGTGCCCTCGGCGTACTTGTCGCTGAACCAGTTGCCCATGGCCAGGAGGGTGGCCGGGGAGGCGTAGTTCTCGGAGGCGATCAGCTTGAGCATCTCGCGCTGGTCGCCGACCTCCTGGCCGATGGCGTCGGCCACGCGCGGCTCGACGGCGCGGATCACGTCGAGGGCGGCACGGAAGGCGGTGGATTCGTGGGAGAGGGGCTCGGACGACATGGGGACCTCCGGACGTTGCGTTCAGCGTTCACGGTACGGCCCAGGCGCACGGCACTCATCCTGCCCGGGCCGCTCCCCGATGGTCCGTCCCATCCCAGCGCGCCAGTCACGGCCCGCCGGTCACCCTATCGGGCAGGGTGGACGCCCGGGTCCGGGCGTCCACCATACGAACGACGGCGGAGGGCGAAGGGGAACGCGGACGTCAGAGGATCACATGGGGCAGAAAACGGGCGTACTCGTCGGTGACCAGCCCCGAGGACTCGCGGATGCCGAGGCCCGCCGACTCGTCCTCGACGACCCAGGCGCCGAGGACGACATGGTTGCCGTCGAAGTCCGGCAGCGGCGCCAGCTCCTGGTAGCAGCAGGGCTCTTCGCGGAGGGCGGGGGCGCTGCCCGCCGCGTGGACGGTGACGCCGGCGCCCTCGCGGCCCAGGAGGGGTTTCGCGACGTAGCCGGTGGTGGCGGCCAGTTCACGGGGGCCGTCGAGATAGGCGGGGAGGAGATTCGGATGGCCGGGGTACAGCTCCCACAGGACGGCGAGGAGGGCCTTGTTGCTGAGGAGCATCTTCCAGGCGGGCTCGATCCACATCGTGGTCCCGGTGCCGCCGCCGTTGTCGAGGGTGGCGAGGACGTGGGGGGCGAACCGGTCGGTGGTGAGCCACTCCCAGGGATAGAGCTTGAAGATGCTGCGGATGAAGCGGAGCTTCTTGTCGACGAAGCGGTCCGCGAGGTGGTCCCAGCCGATGTCCTCCATGGAGATCCAGTCGGTGTCCAGGCCGGCCTGTTCGGCGGTCTCCTTCAGATAGGCGACCGTCATCAGGTCCTCGCCCAGTTCGTCGCCGGCGGAGTGCGCGAAGTACAGGGGGCTGCCCGGCGGAAGGAGGCGGGACTGCTTCTTCCAGGCGTCGACGAGGCGTTCGTGGAGGGAGTTCCACTGGTCGGCGCCCGGGAAGCGTTCCTCCATCCAGAACCACTGGGGACTGGCCGCCTCGACGAGCGAGGTCGGCGTGTCGGCGTTGTACTCCAGCAGCTTGGCGGGACCGGTCCCGTCGTGGCGGAGGTCGAAGCGGCCGTACACGGAGGGCAGTTCGGCCCGGCGGCGCCATGCCTCGGCGACGAGGCCGACGACGCGCGGGTCGGTGATGCCGAGGTCGGCGAAGCGGTCGTGCTCGACGATGTGCGCGGCCGCCGCCAGGCACATGGCGTGCAGTTCCTCGACGACCTCCTCCAGGGCCTCGACCTCGGGGAGCGAGAAGACGTAGTAGGCGCTCTCGTCCCAGTACGGGCGCAGGGAGCCGTCGGGGTGGCGGGTCAGCGGGTAGATGAGCCCCTGTTCCTCGACGGTCTCCTGCCAGTTCGGGCGGGGTTCGATGGTGCGGCGTTCCATGGTTCGGTCTCGTCCGCCGGGTCAGCCGCCGCTGGAGCCGGAGCCGTCGCCGTCCCCCGAGCAGCCGAAGCCGTCGCGGTCGACGGCCTCGCTGCGGCTGAAGGTGCCGTCCTCGGCCCGGCCGCGGCTGACGTCCGCGTCGTAGTACCAGGCGGCGTCGGCCGAACCGGCCTGCTTCCGGTTGCCGCTGCTGTTGCTCCTGCTGTTCTTGCCGTAGGACGACGAGCCGGAACCCGAGTTGCAGTTCCGGTCCGCGACGATCTTGTAGCCGTTGGCGTAGTCGTAGCTGTCGCGGTCCACGCAACGGCGGTCCGGATCGGATCCGCAAGAGGTCAGGGCCGCTGCGACGACCCCCATCCCGCCGAGTACGACCGTGCTGGACCGCAGTCGCCTGCGCTGCTCTCCCATGTGTGCTCCCCCGTCGGGCCCGTGGCCCCTGCTGTGCCGCGACCGGCTCGCCCTTCGGTACGCGATGCGGTACGCGACGGCCGGTCACATTCTTATGTGCGCTTTATCGGCGCTCACACTAGTGATCGGATCGCCGAAGGGGCCAACCGGGCCCGGCGGCGGCCCGGTGCGGGCTCAGCCGCGTACGCAGGTCGCGCCCGTCGGGCAGAGGGACGTGGTCACCATGGCGACCGGTTCCCGGAGTTCGTCGAGGGGCGTCGACTCGGGGGCGCTGAGACGGACTCCGTAGATCTTGTCGTCGGCTGTGCGGAAGCGGTGGTCGATGACCTGACGGGGGCCCAGATCGTCCTCGCCGTCGAAGCGGTAGACGACCTCGGAGTAGCTGTCGTCGTCGGCCGCCGAGCGGTCGAGGGCGCGATAGCCGGGGAGGCGGGCGAAACCGTAGTTCGCGTTCTCCGCCAGGTCCATGGACTCGGCGGGGCCGCCCTCACTGACCAGGAAGAGCTGGAGGATCCGGGTGCCGTCCGGGGAGTCGTAGGTCACGACGGTGGGCTTGTCCGTCGGCGTCTTCGCGGTGCGTTTCCAGCCGGAGGGGACCTCGACGGTGAAGCCTGCCGGGTCGTCGGAACGGACATAGCCGGGGGTGTCCGGGGTGCCGGCCGTGTCGGAGTCCGTGTCCGACTGTTTCGGTGTGGCCGGTCCGGCGTTCTCGCCGTCCTCCGGACCGGCCGCCGAGGCGGAGGGCGGCGGCGTGGACGGCGAACTGCTCGCGGAGGCGGACCGGCTCGGGCCGTCGTCGTCCCGGGACAGGGTCCACACCCCGAAACCGATACCGCCGCCGAGCAGTGCCGCGAGGGCGACGGCGACGGCCACCCGCGGCCCTGGACCGCTGCGCCCGGGGCCGTCGTCCACCCAGCGCCCCTGGTGCGGATCCCACCTCGTCATGCTGTCCCCCTCGGTCCTGTCGTCACCTTCGCGCGGCAGACGGGAGTGTGAGGAGAGGCCCTGGCCGCCGACGCTCTCACGACATGCGTGCACCGACGATAGCGGCGTACACGACGAACAGGCCCCGTCCTGGTCGAAACCGGGACAGGGCCTGCGAGGGCACGCTATAAGGCGTTGGCTCAGAATTAGGCGTCGGCTCAGATGAGGCCGAGCGCGCGAACCGCCTCGCGCTCCTCCGCCAGCTCCTGGACCGAGGCGTCGATACGGGTGCGGGAGAACTCGTTGATCTCCAGGCCCTGGACGATCTCGTACGTGCCGTCCTTGACGGTGACGGGGAAAGAGGAGATGAGGCCCTCGGCCACACCGTAGGAACCGTCGGACGGGATGCCCATGGAGGCCCAGTCGCCCTCGGCGGTGCCGTTGACCCAGGTGTGGACGTGGTCGATGGCGGCGTTGGCGGCGGACGCGGCCGACGAGGCGCCACGGGCCTCGATGATCGCGGCGCCGCGCTTGGCGACGGTCGGGATGAAGTCCTCGGCGAGCCACTTCTCGTCGCCCACGACCTCGGCGGCGTTCTTGCCGGCGACCGTGGCGTGGAAGATGTCCGGGTACTGGGTCGCCGAGTGGTTGCCCCAGATCGTGAGCCGCTGGATCTCGGAGACCGGGACGCCGGTCTTCTTCGACAGCTGGGTCAGCGCGCGGTTGTGGTCCAGGCGGGTCATCGCGGTGAAGCGCTCCGCCGGGACGTCCGGCGCGGCGGCCTGGGCGATGAGGGCGTTGGTGTTGGCCGGGTTGCCGACGACGAGGACCTTGATGTCGTCCGCGGCGTTGTCGTTGATGGCCTTGCCCTGCGGCTTGAAGATGCCGCCGTTGGCCTCCAGCAGGTCGCCGCGCTCCATGCCCTTGGTGCGGGGACGGGCGCCCACGAGCAGGCCCACGTTGGCGCCGTCGAAGGCGACGTTCGGGTCGTCCGTGATGTCGATGCCCTGGAGGAGCGGGAAGGCGCAGTCGTCGAGCTCCATGGCGGTGCCCTCGGCGGCCTTGAGCGCCGGGGTGATCTCCAGCAGGCGGAGCTTGACCGGCACGTCCGCGCCGAGCAGCTGGCCGGAGGCGATGCGGAAGAGCAGGGCGTAACCGATCTGGCCGGCCGCGCCGGTGACGGTGACGTTCACGGGAGTGCGGGTCATGGCGTTCTCCGTATGACAGCTGGCGGTGGGGCGTCCCTGCCCCTGGTGGGACGTACAGATGATCGATCTCTTGGCGTCAAGAGAGATCGGTGGTCAGGCTATCGCGCATCCGGGATCCCGGACGGCCGGGGTTCGTGTGGCCCAGCCCACAAGTCCTTCCGCGCTGCCGCACCACGGAGAGGGTGGCATGAAAAGGCGGCCGTCGGTCCGGGGGGAGGGACCAGACGGCCGCCTTTGTGGGGGCGCCGGGCCAGGAGGGATGGGGGGATCCTCTCCCGGACGGACCGGACTCCCGTGGGGGTACTGTCCGCATGCCCCGGAGTCCGGCGAGCATTCCCTTTACCTCGAAACTACTTTCAGGGCAGAGACGACTACGGTGCGTCATGCCCCCGGCGGCTGGTAGATCCTGCCGCCCTCCACCCCGGCTCAGCCGCCCGGTGCCGGGGGGCGCGGACAGGTTCCCCCGCCTCACCAACGCACCCCTCCGGTCGGCGATCACGCCCCGCCGGCCTCGCGACCGGGTGCTGCGTTCGGCCACCACACCCCGTGGACCACGCGACCGAGCCCTCGCCCGATCGCCGCGCCCCCGCCGACTCGCGACCGGGTGCTGCGTTCGGCCACCACACCCCGTAGACCACGCGACCGATCCCTCGCCCGATCGCCGCGCCCCCGCCGACTCGCGACCGGGTGTTGCGTTCGGCCACCACGCCCCGTCGGCCGCGGCGACCGGGCCCTCCGCCCGGTTCGCCGCGGCTCCTCCGTCCAGCTGCCCGCTACCCCGTGCAGCCCTTCTGGCCCGACGCCAGCGTCGCGCAGGCCGTGGCGTCGCCCGCGTCCTCCACGTTGATCATCAGGGTGTAGGCGATGTTGTCGCCGGCCTCCTCGATGGCGGCGGTCTGCCTGGTCATGCCCGCCGCGACCTGGACCTCGTCGCCCTGGGCCGCGCCGGTGATGCGGGCCCAGGCGGCCTGGCAGGTCTTGCTGTAGCGGACCTCGACCCGCGCGGTACCCACGGTGGCCTCGTCGGCGGTCCGCACGAGGTCGCCGATGCAGCCCATGGTCTCCGGGTCCTTGCCCTCGCAGTCCTTGCCGCTGCACTTCACGCCGGCCGGCAGGTCGGGGTTCGTGCCGGCCGAGGTCGAGGCGGAGCTGGGCGGCTTGTCGTCCGCCCGGTCCTTCCCGCCACCGTTGATGAGGTAGAAGGCCCCCGCGATCAGGACGAGACCTCCGACGGCGCCCGCGATAAACATGGGCACGCGCCGCTTCGGCCGGGCATCGCCGGCGTCGGGCCTGCCGCCGCCCGGCGGTGGGCCGAAGACACCGGACGGCGCCGAGGCCCCACCGGCGACCGCGGCACCGCCCGCACCGCGGAGCGGTGACGCCGACGGCACCGAGGCCGAACCCGGCCCCGAGACGGGGGAGGCCGTCGAGGACCGCCCCCCGGCCACGCCGGCCCGCGACGCGCTCGCGGGCGAAGGCGAGGACGCCGTCGAGGACGGGGACGAGGGCGACGTCGAGGGCGTGGCACCCCAACTGATGCGCGACGCGCCCGCGGAGGCCGCTCCCCCACCGTAGGGCGGGCGCGAGGCACGGTCGCCGGCCGAGGAACGCGGCTGCACCGGCACCGACGGCGTGACGCCCGCCGGGCCCGCCACGCCCGGAGTCGCGGTCGCGCTCCGGCCTCCCCTGCCGCCGCCCCCGCCCTTGACGATGGCCTGGCCACCCGTCTCGCCCAGGGCGGCACGCGCCTGGGAGATGCGGATCGCCTCCATGGTCATGTCGTGGCGCATCTCCGAGCGGCTCCAGGCCCGCTCGGCCAGCTCCCACATGGTGGCCAGGTGGACGGGATCCGTTCCGGTCACCTCGGCCAGCGCGACGATCGCGCCCTTCGGCGCGAGCAGTCTTCCGTTGAGATAGCGCTCCCAGGACGTCTTGCTGTAGCCCGTGCGGTCGGCCACCGCTGCGATGCTCAGTCCACCGCGGTCGACGAGCCGGCGCAGCTGACCCGCGAACTCCCTGACCTGTGGATCGAGTTCATCGGGCAAGGCCCTCCAACGAGGCATTTCTTCCCCCCTCTTCCCCCCGTACGGATCTCCGCACGGATCTCCGTACGACTCTGAACTTTCCCCCCGTGCCCGCTGCCCGCGTGCCGCGCATGATGCCCTCGCTGAATCCTGGTCCGGGACCTGGCCGGGGCCCTCCACGAGCCCCGTTCTGGCCTACCCACTGGGATGCGCCCGGTCGAGATGTCAGTTCCCAGGAAAGGGGCGCGCGGGAGCATTTCGGGCAGGAGCGCGCGCCGCGCGCGCCCCCGCACCGTCAGCGATCCAGTGTCCCACCGGCCACCCGTATTTCCGGGCGGAATCACAGGACTGCACACGAGACATCCCGGATCACCTCAAATGCTCACATCGCCCCTGTTCCTGAACGCTCTGGTACCGAATTCTTAAACGTGTGCGTCAGTGAACGCGCCCCGCGTCTCCGCTTCCTTCCGGGTCCGTCACCGTCGCCGGGCGCGGACACCTTGGCGGAATGGTCACTTCCGTGCCACAGCGGGCTGACAGGTGTTGAACGAAGCGTTCGCCACGCGGGAATGTGGAGCGCGACGGCGGTCCGTCCTTGCTCGGGGGAGGGGACGGACCGCCGTCGTACGCACCGGGGCGGGCGGCGTCTCAGCCCGCCTCGTCGCCCACCGTGAAGTGCAGGGTGTCCTTGAGGAACGGGATCTCCAGCAGCGGCTTCGGCTGGGCCATCAGCGCGAGCAGCACGATGGCGGTGCCCAGGAAGATGTACGTGGCCATGTCCGTGAAGCGGGAGCGGACGGCGAGCATGCCGACGTCCCGGACGGCCCAGCGCAGCACCGCGCCGCCGAGCAGCGCGGCCCCGATCAGGATCGTGCCAGCCCGGAACACGTCCAGGGCGGTGAGCAGCAGCCCGAGCGCCACGGTGGACAGCACGGCGAGGATCGGCCACTGGCGCACGGGCGCGGGCGCCTCGCGCGGCGCCGCCCGGCCACCGCCCTCCGGCCGTGCGGTGTCCCTGGTGAACATCGGAAAGCGCCGGGTGCCGCGGACGGGCCTGCCCTCGGCGTCGGGCACGCTGATGTGATCACGAACCTCGATCTCATCCACGGCCCCGGCCGTACCGGCCGCCTCGGCTGTTCCTGCCGCCCCGGTCGTCTCCGCGGTCTTCGTCATGTGCACCCTCTCCGACGCCGCAGCCCCGTCTGTCGTCGTCCCGGACCGCCCCGCGGCCCTCGGTCCGTCCGCCGTCTCCCCGGACCCGCCGTCGGCCGCTGCCCGAGGCCGTTCGGCCTCACCCGACGGCCCGTTCGCCGTCTCCGCCGCCCCCGCCGCCTCCGTCGCTCGCGCGGCCTTCGCCGTCCCTGCCGGTCCCGAGGCCAGGGAAGCGTCGGTCCGCGCCGGGCTCAACGACTCCTCGGTCCCGCCGGACGCCCCCGCCCCCCGCCGCTCCCCGGAAACGCCCTCGGCCCCGCCGTCAGCCGACACTGCGCTCCGCCGCCTCGACCACGTTGACGAGCAGCTGTGCACGGGTCATCGGGCCGACGCCGCCGGGGTTCGGGGAGATCCAGCCGGCGACCTCCGCGACACCGGGGTGGACATCGCCGACGATCTTGCCCTCGGCGGAGCGGGAGACGCCGACGTCGAGGACGGCGGCGCCCGGCTTCACGTCCTCCGGCCGGATCAGGTGGGCGGAGCCGGCCGCCGCGACGATGATGTCGGCCTTCCTCAGGTGCGCGGCCAGGTCACGCGTACCGGTGTGGCACTGGGTCACCGTGGCGTTCTCGCTGCGCCGGGTGAGCAGCAGCGGCATCGGACGCCCGATCGTCACCCCGCGCCCGACGACCACGACCTCGGCGCCCTTGATCTCGACGCCGTACTGACGGAGGAGGGTGAGCACGCCGTTCGGGGTGCAGGGCAGCGGCGCGGGCTCGTTCAGCACGAGGCGCCCGAGGTTCATCGGGTGCAGACCGTCCGCGTCCTTGTCGGGGTCCATCAGTTCCAGGATGCGGTTCTCGTCGATGCCCTTGGGCAGCGGGAGCTGGACGATGTAACCGGTGCAGGCGGGATCCTCGTTGAGTTCCCGCACCACCGCCTCGATCTCCTCCTGGGTGGCGGTCGCGGGCAGTTCACGCTGGATGGACGCGATGCCGACCTGCGCGCAGTCGCGGTGCTTGCCGGCGACGTACTTCTGGCTGCCGGGGTCTTCGCCGACCAGGATCGTGCCGAGTCCGGGCGTGACGCCCTTCTCCTTCAGCACCGCCACGCGGGCGGTCAGATCGGACTTGATCGCGGCTGCGGTGGCCTTGCCATCGAGAATCTGGGCGCTCATGGCCCCAATCTTCGCGGATGACGGGCGCCGGGTTCCAATCCGGTCGCCCTGCGGACGCCCGCCGGCCCCTTTCGCCAAGATCGGATGTGTTGCACTTGCACAACACCCGCCGCATCTCGCTGGACATCCGGGCGGGCATATAAAACGATTGGGACACAGTGCCGCGGGCACTGCCGGGGGGCGTGACCATTTCAAAAGATCCAGGGCATTCCTCCGAACCGTGCCGCGCGTCCCCGCACCAGGCAACGGAGGAAACCCCGCATGAGCTTCGGCGACCCGAACAACCCGTACGGACAGCCCCAGCAGCAGCCGCCCGCCCCGGGGTACGGCTACCCGCAGCAGACCCCGCCCCAGCAGCCGGGGTACGGCTACCCGGCCGCCCCGCCGGTCTCCCAGGGGTACGGCGGCTACCCGAACGCACCCGAGACCATGCCCAGCAGCGTGAACGCGGCCCGCATCATGCTGTGGGTGATCGTCGGCCTGCAGGTGGTCGGCGTCCTGCTCTACGCCATCGCCGCGACCGTGGTGTCCGCGGCGAGCGACAGCGCCGAGGACCCGGCCCTCGCCGAGGCGCTCGGCAACATTCCCACCGGTCAGATGGTGGCGATCGCCATCTTCGCGGCGGCCTGGCTCGGCTACGCGATCATGATGGCCGTGAAGTTCAAGTCCGGCGGCAACGGTGTACGCGTGGCCACCCTGGTCTTCGGCATCATCACCGCGATCCTCGGCGTCTTCCCGTTCGTGCTGATCGGCCTGGTCCACGTGGTGCTGGGCATCCTGATCGCCGTCTTCGTCGGCAACGCCAACGGCAAGGCGTGGTTCAACCGCCCGCGCTACTGAGCCGCCGGGCAACGCGAAGGGCCGTACCCCGCAGCAGGGGTACGGCCCTCGGTGTGTGGTCTCCCGGTGCTCCACGCCTCGGTGTCACAGCGCGCAGAAGCCGCCGCCCGCCGGCGACACCAGGCTCACCGAGTGGTCGTAGGTCCGCGTCTGGCCGGGCCCGAGCGGATAGTTCAGGCTCCCGGCGATGCAGTACGGCGTGTTCGTGGCGTTGACGACCGCGGTGACCCGCAGGGCGGGACTGTACGCGGCCCGGTCCCCCTCTCGCACCATGAACGGCTGGGAACCGAGCAGCGGCTGAAGGCACACGTACCCGCGGAGACAGGACACGACCGCCTCGTCCCCGGTGGCGCTCGCGGCCGCCGTGCCGCTCGTTCCCGTGCCGAGTGCGACGGCGAGCACCGCCCCGACGGCCGCCGCCCGGCGTGACCGACCCGATCTGTTGCGCATGACCGACCCCCTGAGTCCCTGTCGATGGAACGGACCCCCCGAGCCTCGCAGCGGAACGCGCGCCTCTGCACCGGGATATCGGCCATTCCGCATGCTCCCGCCCCGGCCGGACACGGCGAAGGGTCCGTCGGTGTGCCCGGCGGACCCTTCGTCGTACGTCCTGCGTCCTGCTTTCCAGGACTCGCGGAGCGGCTCAGTGGAAGAAGTGCCGCGTCCCCGTGAAGTACATCGTCACGCCGGCCTTCCGCGCGGCCTCGACGACCTGCTCGTCACGGACCGAACCGCCCGGCTGCACCACGGCCCTGACGCCGGCCGCGGTCAGGATCTCCAGCCCGTCCGGGAAGGGGAAGAACGCGTCGGAGGCGGCGTACGCGCCCCGCGCGCGCTCGGCACCGGCGCGCTCGACCGCGAGCTTGGCGGAGTCGACGCGGTTGACCTGGCCCATTCCGACACCCACCGAGGCGCCGTCCTTGGCCAGCAGGATCGCGTTGGACTTCACCGCACGGCAGGCCCTCCAGGCGAAGGCCAGCTCGGCCAGCTCGTCGGCGGAGAGGGCGTCGCCGGTGGCGAGGGTCCAGTGGGCGGGGTCGTCACCGTCGGCCTGGAGCCGGTCGGTCACCTGCAGCAGCGCGCCGCCGTCGACGGGCTTGAGCTCGATCGGGGCGGCGGGCGCGCCCGGCGCCTTCAGCACCCGGATGTTCTTCTTCTTCGCGAGGGCCTCCAGCGCGCCGTCCTCGTAGTCGGGCGCGACGATCACCTCGGTGAAGATCTCGGCGACCTGCTCGGCCATCTCCTTGGAGACCGGCCGGTTGACCGCGATCACGCCGCCGAACGCCGACAGCGGGTCACAGGCGTGCGCCTTGCGGTGCGCCTCGGCGACATCCGTGCCGACCGCGATCCCGCAGGGGTTCGCGTGCTTGATGATCGCGACGGCCGGCGCGTCGTGGTCGTACGCGGCACGGCGCGCGGCGTCCGTGTCCGTGTAGTTGTTGTACGACATCTCCTTGCCGTGCAGCTGCTCGGCCTCGGCGAGACCGCCGGTGCCGGAGACGTACAGCGCGGCCGGCTGGTGCGGGTTCTCGCCGTAGCGCAGGGTGTGCGCCCGCTCCCAGGTGGCCCCGAGGAAGTCGGGGAACTGCGAGTCGTCCGCCGGCGCGTACGAGGACGCGAACCAGGAGGCCACGGCGACGTCGTACGCGGCCGTGTGCTGGAACGCCTCGGCCGCGAGCCGCTTGCGGGTGGCGAGGTCGAAACCGCCGTGCTGGACGGCCGCGAGGACGTCGGCGTACCGGGCGGGGCTGGTGACGACCGCGACGGAGGGGTGGTTCTTGGCGGCGGCGCGGACCATGGAGGGGCCGCCGATGTCGATCTGCTCGACGCACTCGTCGGGGGTGGCGCCGGAGGCGACGGTCTCCCGGAACGGGTAGAGGTTGACGACGACGAGGTCGAACGGCTCGACGCCCAGCTCGGCGAGCTGGTTCCGGTGGTCCTCCAGGCGCAGGTCGGCGAGGATGCCCGCGTGCACCTTGGGGTGGAGGGTCTTGACCCGGCCGTCCAGGCACTCGGGGAAGCCGGTCAGCTCCTCGACCTTGGTGACGGGGACGCCCGCGGCGGCGATCTTCGCGGCCGTGGAGCCGGTGGAGACGAGCGCGACACCGGCCTCGTGCAGCCCGCGGGCCAGCTCCTCCAGCCCGGTCTTGTCGTAGACGCTGACGAGCGCCCGGCGAAGGGGCCGCTTGTTGCTGTCGGCGGTCACTGGATAACTACCTTTCGTCCCTCAATGCGATAGCCGTTGCGGGCGAGCCGCCCCACGACATCGACGAGCAGCCTTCGCTCGACTTCCTTGATGCGCTCGTGCAGAGCGCTCTCGTCGTCCTCGTCCCGGACCTCCACCACGCCCTGCGCGATGATCGGCCCGGTGTCGACGCCGTCGTCGACGAAGTGGACGGTGCAGCCGGTGACCCGGGCGCCGTACGCGAGCGCGTCCCGCACCCCGTGGGCCCCCGGGAAACTGGGGAGGAGCGCCGGGTGGGTGTTGACGAAACGCCCACCGAAGCGCGCCAGGAACCGCTTCCCCACGATCTTCATGAACCCGGCGGAGACGACGAGGTCCGGCTCGTACGCGGCGACGGCGTCGGCGAGTGCCGCGTCCCACTCGTCGCGCGTCGCGTGGTCCTTGACCCGGCACACGAAGGTCGGCAGCCCGGCGCGCTCGGCACGGGCGAGGCCCTCGATGGCTCCGCGGTCGGCTCCGACGGCCACGATCTCGGCGCCGTAGGCCTCGACGCCGGCCGTGGCGATGGCGTCCAGCAGCGCCTGGAGGTTGGTGCCGGATCCGGAGACCAGCACGACGAGGCGCTTGGCCACGGGCTTGGCGGCCACGGTGGGGCCCTTTCTACGGGGGTTCTACGGGTTCTGCGGGAACGTTCAGGTCTGCCGATCGAGCACTTGTACCTTCGTACGAATGCTTCGGGCCCCCCGATACGGGGAAGTCTACGAAGCGGCCGACCGCCAGCAACGATACCGGCACTCCGGACGGCCCCCGTGGGACGGGGGCGTGGCCGGGAGGTAGCGTCTGCCGGGAGTGGGCTCGGGAACGCGGTCGGTGTGCGGAGCGTTCAAGGAGTGACAGCTCATGCGCTACCAGTAGATTTCACCGCCGAGATCACCACTGGAACAGGACAGGTACCACGACCGGGCACCCCCGGGATCACGACCGGACTCACCGCCGGGGCCGGCGGCCCACCGCCGGACAGCGGCTCCGAGTCCACCACCCCGTGCACCGTGCCCCCGCCGGGCACCACCGGGCACACCACCGATGTCACGCCGTACTCACCAAGGGGAAGACGCACTCCTGATGCCGGACCGCAGTTTCCGCCTTTCTTCGCTCCTGCTGCGCGAGCGGAGTTCCTCGCCCACGCCTCCGCGCGAGAGCGAGGACACCGACGAGCAGTCCGGGCAGCCCGGGCGGGGCCAGGGCGCAGGCGCTTCGGACGACAACCCGTTCGCCCCGCCGCCCGAGGGCACGCCCGACCGGCCGTGGCAGCCGCGCCGGCCGGACGGCCGCGACACCGACGACGGCACGGGACGCGGCGGCGGTCACTCGCCGTGGGGCAGTCAGTGGAGCGACCGGCAGCCCGGCCGCTCCTCCGGCGGACCCTTCGGACAGCGCCCCGGCGGCCAGGGCGGGCCCGGGCAGGGCCCCGAGGGCGGTCCGGGCGGCGGACTGCGCTGGGACCCGACGGACCCCTCCCAGCGACGCGCGCGGTACTCGCTGCTCTGCGGTATGTGGGCCTTCTTCTTCGCCCTCTTCGCCTGGCCCTACGTCGCCCTGCTGCTCGGCTCCCTGGCCGTGTACTGGGCCGTCAGCGCCCTGCGCGCCAAGCCGGCCGCCCCCGACCCGGACCGGCCGGCGACCCCCGAACCGAGCGGCCGGCCGCAGCGGACCGCGGCCATCAGCGGCCTGGTGACCTCCACGATCGCCCTCGCCATCGTCGCCGTCACCTTCACGGCCCAGTTCGTCTACCGGGACTACTACACCTGCGTCAACGACTCCCTCACCACCACCTCCGCCCAGGCCTGCAAGGACCTCCTGCCGGAGGGGCCGCTGCGGGAGGTGCTGGGCGCGCAGTGACAGCGTGCCGCTCTCGGCCGAGCGGCTGCCGTCAGGCGGGTTCCTCCCGGTCGGGAGGCGGGGTGCGGTCGGGAGGCGGGGTGCGGTCGGGAGGCGGGGTGCGGTCGGGAAGCGGAGTACGGTCGGGGTCGTCCCGGTCGGATGCGGGTTCCTCGCGCAATGCCGCCCGCAGCGCCTCCCAGCGAGCGGCGCGGGCGTCCGGGTCCCAGACGGGTGAACGTACGGCGGCGGACTCGTAGGCGTACGGGTCGAGGGCGTCGTACGGAGCCTGCCCGAGGTCGCCGATGGTGTCGATCACCTGGCCCGGAGCGGCCTCGGCGGCGTCCGCGGCGATGCCGTCGGCCCCGGAGAGGGCGACCGCCTCGGGGATGTGGGGGCCGACGGCGCCGACGGTGGCGGGCGAGGAGCCGACCGGGATCGCGGGCGCGGCCGCAGCGCCCTTCGCACCCGGGAACCATGCGGGGAGCCGGGTGCGGACCCCGGCCGCCCGGAGCCCGCCCGACGAGCCGCCGGCCACCGCGTCTGTCGCGGTGGTCCTCGCCCGGCGCCGGAACACCCGGGACGCCGGCGACCGCTTACGGCCTCCGGCCCCGTCACCCTGGGACTCCCCCGGCGTCCCGCCCTGCCCGGCGCCCCTGGCCACCGGCACCGCGGACCGCTTCGTCCGAGCGGCCCTCTCGGCCTCGTCCGCTCTCCTGCGGGCACGCATCCGCCACCACCGCGCGGCCAGCGCCACCGGCATCCCCACCGCGCCCACCCAGGCCCCGGCCGCGCCGCCGGCCTGCCACCACACCGGTCCGAACGCGGTCAGCGCGGCGACGCCGAGGCGCCCTCCCGCGAGGAGGGTGAGGAGGGCGAAGGCCGCGGCGGACAGAAGGGCCGCGAGGAAGGCCGCGACGACCGTGCGCGCCGCGGACCAGGGCGCCGGCCGGGCGGCGGCCCGCGCCGCGATGAACCAGCCGACCGTCACCCCCGCGGCGAGCGGCACCGCCCCCACCGCCCAGTACACCGGCGTGCCCCCGCCCGCCGGGACGGCCGCGAGCAGCGGGAACGGGGGCAGGAGAGCGGCCGGAGCGGCGGCTTCCAGGGGGTTGGTGGGGTGCCCGGCGCCCAGCAGGAAGCCGGGACCGAGGGCATAGGCCGCCGCCCACAGCGCCGCGTTCGGGACGAGGGCGAGGCAGAGCAGCAGCACGGCGAACCGCCCGGACAGCCCTTCGGTGAGCTGGAGGAAGGAGTCACGGGCCGCACCGCCGTGCCACACCAGGGAGACGGCCACCAGCAGCGCGCCACCGCCGCCGAGCACGAGCACGCCCGCCCCGGCGGCACGTGAGGCGGCCGCCGCGACCTGCCGCCGGTCCGCCGTCCCGGGGGCGCCGCCGAGGAGCGCGGGCAGCGGCGGCCGGGGGCACCCGCGCGCCGCCCACACCCCCGTGCCCGCCGCGAGCGCCGCGAGCAGCGGTACGCACAGCGCGGCCCACCACCACGACGGCCGCAGCACCCCGCCCGAGGCGTAGAGGGTGACCACCGCGCCGACGGTCGTGTAGCCGACGACCAGCCCGGCCCACGTCGCACGGGCGCTCACCCCGGAACCGTCGCCCGCGTGGTCGCGGGCCGATCGGTGCAGCAGGACCACCGGCAGGGCGAGCAGGAGGAGGGGGACGAGACCGACCGGCGCGGGGCCGCCGGAGAGTGTGTCGGTGCGGACGAGCTCCACGCCGTGGGAGAGCAGCCACAGCGCCGCCGCCACGTGCAGCGCCCCGCCGGGCCCGCTGTCGGGGTACGGCGAACTGATCCACAGCACGGTCACGAGGGCCACGAACGCCCCCAGGCCGAGCCCTGCCGCCAGCGCGCCGCCGAGCACCCCGGCGACGAGCCTGGACGACCGTCGGCGCGCACGCCTGAGCAGCGGCGACAGCGGCGACCGGGGCGAGGACGCGTACAGGGACGGGGCGGAGGCCACGGGCCTCATGGGTACCCCGGACGCCGTGGGTGGTGCCGACGGGTCGTTCGGATCGGTCGCGTGTGTCACGTCGGCCATGCTCCCAACGACACGCGCTTTACGGGTGTAACGGGGTATTTGTGCACGTGTCGCTCAATATGTGCTTATGTGTTTTTTCGTACGCAGATCGGTCCAACGGAGGTCGCTTCCGGGGGAGGCGATCCGGTGACCCGGCCCGGGACCAGGACGCCCGGCGGGCCGCCCGGCCGGGACGGAACCGAGTGGTACCAGCAGCAGCCGCTCGGCGCGGACGGCCCCCCTCCCGACGCCGGCCTCCCGGCGCCGGCTCCACCACGCCTGACACCCGGCCAGGCCTTCGACGCGCTCTACGCGTACTGCGCCCCCGCCCTCGTACAGCAGACCTATCTGCTCACCGGGCAGCGGCGGCTCGCGCGCGAGGCGGTGGAGCGCGCCTTCCAGCTCGCCTGGCACCGCTGGCCGGAGGTGGCCGTGGACCGTGACCCCGCGGGCTGGGTGCGGGCGGCGGCCCACGAGTACGCCCTCTCCCCCTGGCACCGGCTGCGCCCCCGCTCCCGGCAGCATCTCGAACCGCCGCCGGCCGACCCCACCGACCGCGCCCTGCTGAGCGCGCTGCTCGACCTGCCGCCCCCGTACCGCCGCACCCTGCTCCTCTACGACGGCGTCGGGCTCGACCTGCCCGACACCGCCGCCGAGACGGAGTCGAGCACACCCGCCGCGGCGGGCCGGCTGCTCTACGCCCGCGCGAGGGTCACGGAGCGGCTCCCGAAACGGGTGGCGGCCGACGACCTCGGCCGTCTCCTGGCCGAACTCCCCTCCGGCGTCCGTCCAGGTCCCGTCCGGCCTCCCGCGATCCGGGCCCGGGCCGACCTGCGTGCCCGTCGCTGGATCCACGCCGCCATCGCCTTCACCACGCTGCTCCTCACCACCACCGCCCTCACGCTGTACACGGCCCCCGACCACTACGAGGCCCCGGTTCCCCCGGGTGTCCCGGTGCAGGGTGTCCCGCCGCGAGCGGCCCCCGGCCCTCTCTCCGCCCCTGAGCAGAAGCTGCGGGCCAAGCTCCGGGCGGACAGCGCCGCCGGACCGGAACGGCTGCACCCGGAGGCCCACTGAACCGGAGCCGCTCCGAGCCGGGGCGCGCGCCCGGCGCCGGCCGCCCCCGCGAACGCCTGCGGGCCCGCACCCCCGGAAGAGGGGTGCGGGCCCGCGAAGGCCGGGCCGAGCGGAAGGTCAGCCGCCGAGGATCTCGCGCGCGAGCTTGGCCGTCTCAGTGGGCGTCTTGCCCACCTTGACGCCGGCGGCCTCGAGGGCCTCCTTCTTCGCGGCGGCCGTACCGGAGGAGCCGGAGACGATGGCGCCGGCGTGGCCCATCGTCTTGCCCTCGGGCGCGGTGAAGCCGGCGACGTAACCGACGACCGGCTTCTTCACGTTCGCCTTGATGTAGTCGGCGGCACGCTCCTCCGCGTCGCCACCGATCTCACCGATCATCACGATGAGGTCGGTGTCGGGGTCGGCCTCGAACGCGGCGAGCGCGTCGATGTGCGTCGTACCGATGACCGGGTCGCCACCGATGCCGACGGCCGAGGAGAAGCCGATGTCACGGAGCTCGTACATCATCTGGTACGTCAGCGTGCCGGACTTCGAGACCAGACCGATGCGGCCCGGCTTGGTGATGTCACCGGGGATGATGCCGGCGTTCGACTGGCCGGGGGTGATCAGACCCGGGCAGTTCGGGCCGATGATCCGGGTCTTGTTGCCCTTGGACCCGGCGTACGCGTAGAACGCGGCCGAGTCGTGGACCGCGATGCCCTCGGTGATGACGACCGCGAGCGGGATCTCGGCGTCGATGGCCTCGACGACGGCGGACTTGGCGAAGGCCGGCGGCACGAAGAGGACGGACACGTTGGCGCCCGTCTTCTCGATCGCCTCGGCGACGGTGCCGAAGACCGGGATCTCGGTGCCGTCGACGTCGACGGTCGTGCCCGCCTTACGGGGGTTCACGCCACCGACGATGTTCGTGCCGTCGGCCAGCATGAGCTTGGTGTGCTTCATGCCCGTGGCACCGGTCATGCCCTGGACGATGACCTTGGATTCCTTGTTGAGGAAGATAGCCATGGCTGTTCTGTCCCTCGTCCCTTACTTCGCGGCCGCGAGCTCGGCGGCCTTGTCGGCCGCGCCGTCCATGGTGTCCACGCGCTGGACCAGCGGGTGGTTGGCGTCGGAGAGGATCTTGCGACCCAGCTCGGCGTTGTTGCCGTCCAGACGGACGACGAGGGGCTTGGTGACTTCCTCGCCCTTGTCCTTGAGCAGCTGCAGGGCCTGGACGATGCCGTTGGCGACCTCGTCACAGGCGGTGATGCCACCGAAGACGTTGACGAACACGGACTTGACGTCCGGGTCGCCCAGGATGATCTCCAGGCCGTTCGCCATGACGGCGGCGGAGGCGCCACCGCCGATGTCGAGGAAGTTGGCGGGCTTGACGCCACCGTGGTTCTCACCGGCGTACGCGACGACGTCCAGGGTGCTCATGACGAGACCCGCGCCGTTGCCGATGATGCCGACCTCACCGTCGAGCTTGACGTAGTTGAGGTTCTTCTCCTTGGCCGCGGCCTCGAGGGGGTTCGCGGCCGCGTGGTCGACGAGCTCCTCGTGGTCGGGGTGGCGGAAGTCCGCGTTCTCGTCCAGGGAGACCTTGCCGTCGAGGGCGATGACGTCGCCGGAGGCGACCTTCGCCAGCGGGTTGACCTCGACGAGGAGGGCGTCCTCCTCGATGAAGGTCTTCCACAGCGTCACCAGGACGTTGACGACCTTGTCGGCGACCTCGGCCGGGAAGTTCGCGGCCTCGACGATCTCGCGGGCCTTCTCGGGGGTCACACCCTCGTTGGCGTCGATCGGCGTCTTGGCGACGGCCTCGGGGCGGGTGGCCGCCACCTCCTCGATCTCCATGCCGCCCTCGACGGAGGCGATGGAGAGGAAGGTGCGGTTGGTGCGGTCGAGGAGGTACGAGACGTAGTACTCCTCGACGATCTCCGGAGCCGTCTCGGCGATCATCACCTTGTGGACCGTGTGGCCCTTGATGTCCATGCCGAGGATGTTGGTCGCGTGCTCGACCGCCTCGTCGGCGGTCGCCGCGAGCTTCACGCCGCCGGCCTTGCCGCGGCCACCGACCTTCACCTGGGCCTTGACCACGGACTTGCCACCCAGACGCTCGGTGGCTGCGCGAGCCGCCTCAGGCGTGTCGATGACTTCACCGGCCAGCACCGGTACATCGTGCTTGGCGAAGAGGTCCCTCGCCTGGTACTCGAACAGGTCCACGCGCGTCCGTCCCTATCAGTGAGCTAGCGGTTCGTTGGATGCGTGGGCGTGCCGCGAAGGGCAACGTGACGTCCGCCGTGAGTCACAAGGGAGGCGCACACGGTGTCCGAGCGCGCGGCATGTCCGTCTCGCAGGTTATCGCTGCTTCCGGGAGGCCCCTAAATCGCGGGTCACACCTGAGCGGTGATACCTGTCACATGATGCCGCGCTCACTGGCACCCCGTGCCGCGTATGCGGGACCTCACCGGACGGGGGTACGTCCGGTGAGGTCCCTACGAGGCCCTTCGCTCGTGTCGAAGGGCCCCCGGCGGTTGATCTCCTCCCCGATCGGAGACCGTCCGCCACCGTCCCCGACTCCCGCCCGGACCAAGCCGACGGCTTTCGGCCGTCCGGGTGCGAGCCGTGGGTCGGCTGTCTGTGACCGCCCCGAAGCCGGTGCTACGGGGCGGGGGCGGGGCGGGGGCGTCCGGGCCGGAGCCGGTGCCGCGCCGCGGAGGCGTCGGCCGCGACCGGTGCCCTCGTTCCGTCAAGCGGTTCCGGTGGCAGAGGGTGTCGTCCGGGCCTCCGGGACTCGTGGAGCCGGGGCTCGGCGAGAGGGAGGGACGACAGTCCTGCGCAGGGTAGGACCGGCGCCAGCCGGGACCGGTGTCAGCCGGGGAACTCGGGGACGTCCCGGTGCCGGTCCCGGACGCCGTCCGGGGCATCGGTCACGGGAGCGCCGGGCACGACGCTCAGCGGCGCCCGGTCGAGCGACGCGAGGGTCGACGCCTCCACGTGCCGGGGCCCGCCGCTGTCGACGCCAGAGCGTCCGCCGAGGACACCGGTCACCGGACCGCCGGGACTCCGCTGCGCGGACACCCGCACGACGGAAGCATCACCGGTGCCGACTCCGGCACCGGAACCGGCGTCACGGGGAGGAGCCGACACCACCGCCGCGCCGCCGACCACGGCCTTCGGCCCGGACGCGACGGAGTGGGCAACGGGAGCCCGTTCGCCAGCGCTCCCGCCGTCATCGTCGACGGCCGGTCCGCGACTGCCGGCCACCACCCGGTCCGGCTCCCGCGGCGTCACCGCCGCAGGCGGAGCCTCCGCGGGCATCGTCGTCCGCCCGGACGGCTCCGGAAGCCCCGGCACCTCGGGCAGCGACGGCATGCCGCCCACCGGGGGAAGCTGCCGCACCACCCCGGCCGTCCCGCCGGCGACCGTCTCGACGAGGTCACCCGCCGGCACCGGCACGCTCGCGGTGACGGGCCGTAACACGGGAGGGACGACCGGCGGTACGACCTGCTCGGTCACCGGCTTCAGTCCCGGACCGGTCACCCGCCGGGTGACGTCATCGACGAGCGGACGGGTGGTCCGGGCGATCAGGGTGGCCTGTCGAGGGGCCCGCACGGCCGGCAGACCGGGCCGCTCGGTGCCGGGAACGGTCCGCTCGGTCTTGGGAGATATTCGCTCGGTCCCGGGAGCGCCCCGCTCGTGCACCCGCGGTGCAGCCGACTCGGCGACCGGCCTGACGACGCGATCAGTGGCGGCAGGAGTGACGGCGGCCGACAGGGAGGACAGGGAGGACACGGCCGACGTCCCCTCGTCCGCCGCGCTCGCCCGCGCGCCGCACAGGACGCCCAGCGCGAACAGCCCGCCCACCAGCAGCCCCACCCGCACCGCACGACGACCGGCGGCCCCGCGCGTCACGCGCAGGACGGCACCGGCACCGGGGAGCGGGGCTGCTGCGGTCAAGACGGGGAGGACCCTCCCGTGCGGCGGAACGGCGGAGTACGGGGTGAAAGCGCATGAGATGCGAACGCCCGTGTGAAGGCTGTGAAGCGCCGCCGATCCTCGCACGGGACTCCCGCCGTCGCGCAAGCCCCCTGTCACCGACGCAGGGCCATGTCCGCTTTTCAACCTCTCTTGTCCGGTTACCGACTACCGCGTCGGTCGCGGCCCGCCGTCTCCGTCCGGTCGCCCGTCCGCGGTCCCCCTCACGCACGGTCCGGGATCGGCAGCGGCCGCTTCTCGATCGCCGCCGCCATCACCTCCGGGAACAGGTCGGGTGTGCAGGCGAACGCGGGTGCCCCGAGCGCCGCGAGGGACGCCGCGTGGTCGCGGTCGTAGGCCGGCGCTCCCTCGTCGGAGAGGGCGAGCAGGGTCACGAACTGCACCCCCGACGCCTTCATCGCCGCCACCCGCTTCAGCATCTCGTCGCGTATCCCGCCCTCGTAGAGGTCGCTGATGAGCACGACCACGGTGTCCGCGGGCCGGGTGATCCGCGACTGGCAGTACGCCAGTGCCCTGTTGATGTCCGTGCCACCGCCGAGCTGGGTGCCGAACAGGACGTCGACCGGATCGTCGAGCTGGTCGGTGAGGTCGACGACCGCCGTGTCGAAGACGACGAGCCGGGTGCTGAGGGACCGCATGGAGGCCAGCACCGCCCCGAACACCGACGCGTAGACGACCGAGGCCGCCATCGACCCGGACTGGTCGATGCAGAGGACGACCTCCTTCTTCACCGACCGCGAGGCCCGCCCGTAGCCGATGAGCCGCTCGGGCACGACCGTCCGGTGCTCCGGCAGGTAGTTCTTGAGGTTGGCCGCGATCGTGCGGTTCCAGTCGATGTCCCGGTGACGCGGCCGGTTGACGCGGGCACTGCGGTCGAGGGCGCCGGTGAGCGTGGCCCGGGTCCGGGTCGCGAGCCGCTTCTCCAGGTCCTCGACGACCTTCCGTACGACGGCCCGCGCGGTCTCCCTGGTCGTCTCGGGCATGGCCTTGTTGAGGGAGAGCAGGGTGCCGACGAGGTGGACGTCCGCCTCCACCGCCTCCAGCATCTCCGGCTCCAGCAGCAGCGCGGACAGACCCAGCCGTTCGATGGCGTCCCGCTGCATGACCTGGACGACCGAGGAGGGGAAGTACGTCCGGATGTCCCCCAGCCACCGCGCCACGGACGGCGCCGACGCCCCGAGCCCCGCCGAACGGTTCTGCCCCGCGCGCGACTTGTCCCCCTTCCCGTACAGCGCGGCCAGCGCCTGGTCCATCGCCGCGTCCCGCCCGCCGAGCGCGTGCCCGGTGCCGTCCGCCGCCTCCCCGCCGAGCACGAGCCGCCAGCGCCGCAGCCGTTCGTCGGCCGCGTCCACCGATGCCTGGTCGTCCGGCCTTGCTTCCGCCCGGTTCTCCGTCTGTTCCTCCGCCCGTGCCTCCGCCGGTGTCCGCGCCCCGGTCGTCATCCGCGCGCCCCCGCCCCGGGCCGGGCCCAGAGCGGCATCACCGTCACGGTCGCCGGGCGCCTGCCCGGACGTGCTCCGGGTCCCCGCCCGTTCCCGTCTCCGGTGTCCCTCGCGCCGTCCGCCGTGCCGTCGCCCCGCCCGGGCTCGCGCAGTCGTTCTGTCGTCATCCCGCCACCCCCACCAGGTCGTCATCCGTGTTCGCCCGGCCGTCGTCGTCACCGTCGAGCCCGAGCAGCAGCCGCAGCACCGGCAGCACCGCGTCCGCCCGGCCGCTGTCGAGGTCGTCGGCGAAGCCGGGTGTGCCGCCGCCGGCCGCCGCGCTCGCCCGCCGCCCCGGCCCGCGCCGCACCCGCTCGCCGAGCGTGCGGCGCACCCCCGGCTCGTACGCCGAGAACGTCCGCCGCAGCAACGGCAGTACGTCCGTGAACGCGTCCGCCGGAACCCCGGTGAGCCAGGCGTCCACCAGGGCGAGGAGCCGTTCGTCGTGCACGAGCAGCATTCCGCCGCCGGAGCCGCCGCCGACGAAGCCCTCGATCCACGCCGCCGCGTCCGCCGGGGCCGTCCCCGGAGACAGCACCAGCCCCATGAGCCGCGCCGCCTCGTCCTGCGCCAACTCTCCGTCGTCCAGCAGCAGTCGTACGGCGCGTCCGCGGATCGCACCCGGCACCGTGTCCCGTCCGGAGAGGACGCGGAGCACCGCGTGCCAGCGGCCCCGTATCCCGGTCGCGCTCGTGTTTGCGTCGTCCGCCACGCGGTCCGCCGCGGCTTCGCCGAGCAGGCCCACCGCCCCGTGCACGGCGTCGACATGACGGCGCATCTCCTGTGCCGCCTCGGTGTCGAGCGCGGCGCACGCGGGCGGCAGACCGACGAAGACCCGCTCGGCGAGCCCGGCGGCGACCTCGGCCAGCGCCCGGGTGTCGGTGGCGCGGACGTCGCCGTAACGCAGGGAGCGGACGAGGGCCGGGAGCGCCTGGGCGAGCCGGCCGACGTCGGCGTCGAGGGCGGCGCGGTCGGCGAGCACGCGCATCACGACGGGCAGTGCGTCGGGGAGTCGGGCGAGGAGACAGCGCTCGGCGAGGCCGGTGATGTCGGCGAGCGACCCGGCCGCGACGGCGTCCGCCTCGGCCTTGGCGGTCGTCGCCGCGAGCACGGTGGTCCCCCAGACTCCGGCCTCGGCGACGCGCACGGACAGCTCGGGCTCCCAGCGCAGCCGCCAGGTCTCCCGGAACGTGCCCGTACTGCCGCGCGAGGCCGTCGGCTCACCCCACTCGACGCCGAGCAGCCGCAGCCGGTGCAGCAGACGGCTGCGCTCGGCGTCGTTCTCCTTGCGAAGGTCGAGCTCCACCTCCCGCTCCAGCGCCTCCGGCTTGAGCCGCAGCCCGCGCTGGAGCCGGGTGAGGTCCCGCTGCAACGGCACCGCCGGCGCCGTGTCGGGCACCTCCCCGAGGACGTCGCCGACCACCAGCCGGTCCGCCACCAGCGACAGCGGTACGTCCGATCCGTCGCACATCACCGCCCGTACGGCGTCGGTGGTCTCCGTGAGGCCCGGCAGCGGGCGGCCGCGCATCGCGGCGAGCGTCTCGGCCAGCCGTACCGCCTCGATCACGTGCGCGGAGGACACGATCCGGTCCTCGGCGCGCAGCAGCCCCGCCACCCTGGTGAGCCATCGCTCCACGGGGCGGTCGGGTGCTGCGAACAGATGCCCGTACCAGCCGGGGGAGTCGATTCCCGCCCCGTAGCCGCCGGCGCGGGCCAGTCGCCGGTTCGTCCACGGCACCCAGGTCATGTCGGCCTTGACCCTGGGCAGCGCCTTCAAGGACGCCCGGTCGGCGGCCACGGTCCGCTTCTCCCGCAGCGCGGGCACGTGCCAGGCACCGCACACCACGGCCACCCCGTCGTCCCCGAACTCCTTCCGCGCGGCGCGCAGTTGCAGGCGCATGTACGCCTCACGCACCGGATCACGGTCGCGCCCCGCGCTGCCGTACACCTCCCGCAGCGCCCCCATGGCCTCCTCCAGCACGGCGAACGGGGCGAACACGTCCCCGCCCGTCCCCCGGTGCTCGACGACGTCCTCCCACCAGCGCTCGGCGTCGTCGTACCCGGCGGCTTCGGCGAGTGCGGCGAGCGGATCCCCCCGGAGAGCCTCGGCCGGCTCGGCGGGCGGCCCGTCCGGCTCGGCGGCCTCCGGTTCCCCTCTCTCCCAGGCCAGCGTGTGTGCGGCCGGCAGGTCGATGAAGCGGGCCGGGACCCCGTGGGCCAGCGCCCAGCGCAGGGCGACCCACTCCGGGGAGAACTCGGCGAAGGGCCAGAAGGAGGAGCGGCCCGGCTCGTCGACGGCGTGGGCGAGGAGCGCGACCGGGGGCCGCATGTCCTCGTCGGCGGCGAGCGGAACGAGCGCATCCGCCTCCGGCGGCCCCTCGATCAGCACGACCTCGGGCCGAGCCGCCTCCAGCGCCGCCCGCACGGCCCGTGCCGACCCCGGCCCGTGATGCCGCACGCCGAGCAACAGCGGCCCGGCCCCCCGCACCCCGCCCGCTCCCCGGGCCGTCACGTCCCCCTGTCCCGTCACGCGCTCACCTCGCGGCACGCGCGGTAGAAGTCGGTCCAGCCGTCGCGCTCGCGGACGACCGCCTCCAGGTACTCCTGCCAGACGACGCGGTCGGCGGCCGGGTCACGGACGACGGCGCCGAGGATACCGGCGGCCACGTCGGAGGCGCGCAGGACGCCGTCGCCGAAGTGGGCGGCGAGGGCGAGGCCGCCGGTGACGACGGAGATCGCCTCGGCGGTGGACAGCGTGCCGCTGGGCGACTTCAGCTTCGTCCGGCCGTCCGTCGTGATGCCGGCGCGCAGCTCGCGGAAGACCGTGACGACGCGGCGGATCTCGTCGACGCCGTCGGGCACGGCCGGCAGGTCCAGGGAGCGGCCGATCTGGTCGACGCGGCGCGAGACGATGTCGACCTCGGCGTCGGCGCTCTCCGGCAGCGGCAGCACCACGGTGTTGAAACGGCGGCGCAGCGCGCTCGACAGGTCGTTCACCCCGCGGTCGCGGTCGTTGGCCGTGGCGATGAGGTTGAAACCCCGGACGGCCTGCACCTCCTGCCCCAGCTCCGGTATCGGCAGCGTCTTCTCGGAAAGGATCGTGATCAGCGTGTCCTGGACGTCGGCCGGGATGCGGGTCAGCTCCTCGACGCGGGCCGTCATCCCCTCCGCCATGGCCCGCATGACGGGGCTGGGCACGAGGGCGTCGCGGCTCGGGCCGTGGGCGAGCAGCTGCGCGTAGTTCCAGCCGTACCGGATCGCCTCCTCCGGGGTGCCGGCCGTGCCCTGCACGAGCAGCGTGGAGTCGCCGCTGACGGCCGCCGCCAGGTGTTCGGAAACCCAGGTCTTGGCCGTACCGGGCACGCCGAGCAGGAGCAGGGCGCGGTCGGTGGCGAGCGTGGTGACCGCGACCTCGACGATGCGGCGGGGCCCGACGTACTTCGGTGTGATCACCGTGCCGTCGGGGAGCGTCCCGCCGAGCAGATAGGTGGCGACGGCCCACGGTGAGAGCTTCCAGCGGGCCGGCCGGGGCCGGTCGTCGTGGGCGGCCAGCGCGGTCAGTTCCTCGGCGAAGGCGTGCTCGGCGTGCGCCCGCAGCACCTCACCGCCCGTGCGCGTGTTCGCGGGCGCGGACTGGTTGCGGCTCGGGTCGACAGTGGTCGTTCCAACGGACGCAGGCATGGCTGAGTCCCCCTCCAGCTCGGCCGGTTCGGATCTGCTGACCACACTGCACCACGCCACTGACAATCCAGTCTGACCTGCGGAAATTGGATCGCGCAAGCCAATTGTCAGTGGTGGGATCTACCTTCGGAACATGACTCAGCAGGGGGTGCGCTGGACGGCTGAGCAGGTGCTGGCATTGGCACCTGACGCAGCGTCGCGCAAAGCCGGAAGCAAACTCGCCGCGGCAGGGCCGTGGTCGGGTACTGGCAGTTCGGACGAGGGGACGGTGTGGGGACTGTGCAAAGGAAGTGGCAGCAAGCCGTATCAGACGATCATCGACGTGGCGGACTCCGCGGGGCCCGCGTACAAGTGCGGTTGTCCGAGCAGGAAGTTCCCGTGCAAGCATGCGCTGGGGCTGCTCCTGCTCTGGGCGGGCGACGCCGCCGCGGTCCCGTCCGGACAGGCGCCGGACTGGGCGCAGCAGTGGCTGTCCGGCCGCCGTACGCGCGCAGCGGCGAGGACGACGAGGACGGGCGCGGCATCTGGGGCCACGTCCGCTGACCCCGAGGCGGCGCGCCGCCGAGCCGAGCGGCGCGCCGACCGCGTCACCGCGGGCGCGACGGAACTCGAACAGCGACTGACCGACCTGTTCCGCGGCGGCCTGGCCGCCGCGGAACAGGCGGGGTACGGGCTGTGGGAGGAGACGGCGGCCCGCATGGTCGACGCCCAGGCTCCGGGACTGGCGGCACGCGTCCGGGAGTTGGGGGCCATACCGGGCTCCGGCCCCGGCTGGCCGGCCCGTCTGCTGGAGGAGTGCGCCCTGCTGCATCTTCTCGACCAGGGCTGGCTGCGCCGCGATGCTCTGCCGAAGGGTCTCGCGGCCACGGTCGGCTCCCGGATCGGTCTGACCGGCTCGCCGGACGGCCCACCGGTCCACGACCGCTGGCTCGCCCTCGCGCAGTACGACACGTCCGACGCCCACTCCTCCCTGACCACCCGTCGCATCTGGTTGCACGGCCTCGGGTCGGGCCGTACGGCGCTGCTGCTCTCCTACGGGGCCGCCGGCCGCGCGCCCGAGCTGTCGCTGCCGGTCGGGCTGGCCTTCGAGGCCGAGGTGTCGGCGTACCCGGGTACGGGTCAGCTGCGGGCGGCCCTGGGCGAGCGCTTCACCGCGCCCGAACCCTCCGCCGCACGCCCCCCGGGGATCACTCCGTCCGAGGCGGCGGCCCGTTACGGCGCGGCCCTGCGGGACGATCCCTGGCTGGACTCCTTCCCGGTCACCCTCGGTCGTGTGGTCCCCGTCCCGGACGGCGACTGCTGGCAACTGGCCGACGCCGACGGCGATCTCGCCCTCCCGCTCACCTCCTCCGCCCGCTCCCGCCCCGGTCTGTGGCGTCTGCTGTCCCTCTCCGGCGGGCTGCCCGTGACGGTCTTCGGCGAGTGCGGGCACCACGGCTTCACCCCGCTGACGGCGTGGGCGGAGGCCGAGGGCGCGCACGGGGCGGCCGGACAGGCGGTGACGCTGTGCTGAGCGAAGACGGGAGCGGCGGGTTCGGAAGCAGTGGTTCGCGGCGGACGGAAGGAACCTCATGAGCAGCGCGTCAGACGCCTCGGCGCGGCCCACCTGGGAGGAGCTGGTCACGACCGCCCTGCTCGGGACGGACCGTCGTACGCCGGCCGGGCCCGCGACGGGGCGCGCCGCGCCCGTGGCGTTCCTGGACGCGGCGGCCGTGGAGACCGTACGGCGCCGGGCGGGGATACGGCCGGTGCGGGCGGCGGCGGGGCCGGCGCCGGTGGCCCCGGACGAGCGGCCGCCGCTGCCGCCCGCCGCGGCGCGAAGGCTGGCCACGCTGCTGGCCGACCGGCCCGGCACCGGTGGCGGACGCCGGGGCGCAGCGCCCGACCTGATGGAACTGCTGCCCCAGTGGCTGGCGTCGGCCAACGCGCATGGCTACGCGGCGCCGCCGCAGTCCCTGCCCGCGCTGCTGGACGCGGCACGCGGCCGTACCGATCTGCGTCCCGCCGTCCTCGCCTTCGCGGGCGGGCGGGCGTTGTGGCTGGCCCGGCTGAACAAGGAGTGGCGTTTCGCGCTGCGCGCCGCACCCGGCGGTGGTGCGGCCCTGCCCGGCGCGGACGAGCCCGAGCGGGTCCGGCGCCTGTGGCAGGAGGGCCTGTTCGCGGAGCGCGTCGCCCTGCTCACGGCGATACGGGCCGAGGACGCCGCCTCGGCGCGCGCGCTGCTGTCGGGCACGTGGTCGACGGAGCGGGCGGAGGACCGGCTCCTGTTCCTCGACACGTTGCGCACGGGGCTGGAAGCGGCCGACGAGCCCTTCCTGGAGACCGCGTTGGCCGACCGCAGCCGTAATGTGCGGGCCACGGCGGCGGAGTTGCTGTCCGCCCTGCCCGACTCCGCGCTCGCGGGGCGGATGGCGAGACGGGCGACCGCGTGTGTGTCCGTCGACCGCACGGGCGGCACGACGGCGACCGCCGGAACCACCGTGCTCGCGGTCGAGGCCCCGCACGAGTGCGACCCCGGCATGGAACGGGACGGCGTGGTGGCCAAGGCTCCGGCCGGGCGAGGTGAACGGTCGTGGTGGCTGGGTCAGTTGGTGGAGGCGACACCGCTCGCGGCATGGTCACGGCGGTTCGGGGGGCGGACACCGGCGGAGATCGTGGCACTGCCGGTCGCGGACGGCTGGCAGGCCGAGGTGCACGGGGCGTGGTGCCGGGCGGCGGTGCGGCAGCGGGATCCCGCGTGGTCGCGGGCGTTGCTGGGATCACCCTCCACACCGGAGGCCGGCGGGCCGGGGGCGTTGTCGCTGGCCGAGCGGGCGAAGCTGCTGGCGACGCTGGGAAGCGGGGAACGGGCCGAGTGGGTGGCGGGCTTCATCGCCACGCACGGCCTGTCGGAGGCGTTCCAGTTGCTCGGGGTGTGCGCGGTGCCGTGGGCTCCCCCGCTGGGGCGCGCAGTGGTGGATGCCCTCAACATCGCACGGGACGCGGGGAGTTACCCATGGAGCTTCAGTGGTGTGATGGGGCTGGCCGAGCGGTGCCTGGACCCCGCGGAGGCGGTGCGGCTCCAGCCGCTCACCGCGACGCCGGAGGACGCGGAGGGCGCCGCGCCGGGAGCGGGCGGGTACTGGGCGGAGGCGTTCCAGCGGCTGGCGACGACGTTGCGGCTGCGGGCGGCGATGCGGGAGGAACTGGCGGGGACGGACGGTGTGTGAGGGCCGGCTCGGCCTTACTTCTCGGCGGCGCGGGCACCCGCGCGGGCACCCACCCGCGCCCGGTCCTCGGCCTGTGCCTCCCTACCTCCCCGTCCTGCGCCTCAGCCTCCCTACGCCCCCGTCCTCTCCCTACGTCCCCCTACGCCCCCTTCGGCTGCCGCGCGTTCGCCCGTACCCACTCCACGATCGACGCCGTCGTCGCCCCGGGCGTGAAGATCTCGGCGACTCCCTTGTCCTTGAGGGGCGCGATGTCCGCCTCGGGGATGATGCCGCCGCCGAAGACGAGGATGTCCTCGGCGTCGCGTTCCTTCAGCAGTTCGATGACGGCCGCGAAGAGCGTGTTGTGGGCGCCGGAGAGGATGGAGAGGCCGATCGCGTCGGCGTCCTCCTGGATCGCGGTGCCGACGATCTGTTCGGGAGTCTGGTGGAGGCCGGTGTAGATGACCTCCATGCCAGCGTCGCGCAGCGCCCGCGCGATCACCTTGGCTCCCCGGTCGTGGCCGTCGAGCCCCGGCTTGGCGACGACCACGCGGATCGGACCGGCTGCCACACTCATCACTGCCTCCATGAAACGACTGCACCAACCCGTAACAGAACACGGTCACCCATGTCGCGCGAACCGCGCAGAACCGTTCACATCACGGCATCGGTTTCATAAGACACCTATCCGCACCGCACTCCCCGGAAGTGAACGAACGCTTCTCCAGCATCCCGTAACCGGCAGTTTCGCGGTCCTGGGCGAGGGGGAAATCACTCGGTGGGACACGTTCGCCGCGCACTGCTCCCGGTTTCCGCGGCTCACGCGTCGCGGGGACCGAGGTGATCACGGAGGTGATCGCGGCATCCGGGCTGCGCCCGGGCCGCACGCCACAGGCTCCCGCGGCGTGCGCGCCACGGGGTAGCGTGCGCACAAGAAGAGTCGTCGGAAGGACGCCGTACCGCCCCACTGCCGCGAAGAGTCACGGTGACGGGACGGACCGGCACCGGCAGACGGCGGAGGACAGGGCAGCGGGGGTCAGGAGCGCCGAACCCCGCCGCGTGATCGGCGCCTCAGGCATCGCACACGCACCACACGTCACGCGCGCCACACGCATCGCGTCACGCAGCCCCGCACCCCGCCATCCGCCGCTCCCGTCCGCGACCCTTCACTAGGGCACACGGGGGGACACAGACGTCCGCCCGTCTGCCGACGGGAGGTCGCATGAAGGTCACCAGGGCGGTCACGCCCCTTCTTCCGCTCTGCGAGCGACTGCTGCCCACGAGCCTCGCGGGCCTCTCCGTGGCGCTGCTCAAGGCGACCGCCCTGGAACTGGCGATCCTGGCCGGTCACCTGCTGCTCTATCCGTCCGGAGTGACCCAGGAGCGCCGGACAGCCCCCGAGATCCCCGCGGCGGACACCCCCAGGCTCCCCACCGAGGAAAAGCCCCCGGTCGTCCTGCTGCACGGGTTCATCGACAACCGCTCGGTCTTCGTCCTGCTGCGCCGCGCCCTCGCCCAGCACGGCGGCCGGCACCTCGAATCGCTCAACTACTCCCCCCTCACCCGCGACATCCGCACCGCCGCCGAACTCCTCGGCCGGCACATCGAGGACGTCTGCGAGCGCACGGGCCAGGACCGGGTGGACATCGTCGGGCACAGCCTCGGCGGACTGATAGCGCGGTACTACGTGCAGCGGCTCGGCGGCGACCTCCGCGTCCGTACGCTCGTCACGCTCGGCACCCCGCACGGCGGGACCCTGGCCGTGCCGCTGGCGGACGCGCACCCCATCGTCCGCCAGATGCGGCCCGGTTCGGCGGTGCTGGAGGAACTGCGGGAGCCCGCTCCCGGCTGCCGTACGCAGTTCGTGGCGTTCTGGAGCGATCTGGACCATGTGATGGTCCCGCTGGAGACCGCCGGTATCGACCACCCCGACCTGATGGCACGGAACATCCGGGTCACCGGCATCGGGCACCTCGCACTGCCCGTGCACCCCGCCGTCGTCGGCGAGATACGGCAGGCGCTGGACGATCCGTCGACCGGCGCCCGCAGCACCGCCCGCCCGGGTGGCCTGACCGTCGCGTGAGCCCGCTGCCGCCGACGGCGGCATGGTGACGCTCGCCACACGGCGGCAGAACAGGGAGGTAAGGCGTCAAACCCGGCGCACATCCACGCGCCCCCACCACGCGCCCGACCCGCGCCACTCCTTCCGGCAGCGAGAACGCGCCCCACCTCCGGCCCGCCGTCACCCCGCGAAACGTCTCGACCCCGGCGGCACGGGCGTCCCGTCACCCCCACGCGACGACCGACTATCGAACAACTCTCGAACGCAAGGCCAAGGTCGTCCCCACTGGCCGCCGAAAGACGCTCGAATGCCCGTTTCCTGCGCGCACGAAACCCGTTGAAGATTGTCGCGCCCGCATACCGCCGGGTACAGTCGCCGCACTGCTCTGCCAGCCCCTGTCGTCGAGGCGAAAGAGAAGTTGGTGAACGATCGTCATTCGTCGGGGACCGCAACACCCCCGGCTCCGGCTTCCGAAGCCGACCCGGCGCACTACGCGTCGTACGGCCACCAGGAAGCCGGCTATGGCGACTTCACCACGTACGGCGATGTCCCCGCCACCGGTTTCGACTCCGGCAACGGCGCCCCTGCGACCGCCACCGGCACCTTCGCGGTCGACCCTCTCTTCGGGGACATGCCCGGCCATGACACCGGCACCGGCTCCTACGACGCCTCGCAGTGGGCGACGGGCAACCACCAGACGCTGAACTACGACCCGTACGCCGCGCAGCACCACGCCGCGTACGACACGGGCAGTTACGAAACGACGTCCTGGTCGGCCGGTTACGACCACCTCTCCCAGGTCCCGACCCAGCCGTCGGGCCCCGACGCGAGCGGCCAGTGGGACGCGAGCGGCTGGCTGCAGGCCGAAGCGTCCGACGAGACGGGCCTGACGGGACACTCGGACCAGACCCAGCAGTGGGTCGGCGCCCAGCACTTCGACACGGGCGCGTTCGACGCCACGCAGTGGAACAGCGACGGCACCCCGGCCGGCGACGAGCACGAGGACGCCGCCGCGGAGTCGTACGAGGCCCACGAGCACCCGCAGACCGTGGTGGTGGACCTCTCGGCCGAGGCGGACTTCCACCAGCAGGCGACCGCGACCTTCGAGCAGATCGCCCCGTACGACCAGGACGAACACCCCTCCGAGGACGACGAGTTCGAGAGCGACGAAGCGAACCGCGTCGCACTCCTCGACGGCGAGGAGGAGGTCGCCCCGGCGGAGACCAGGAGCACCGGCCCCGGCAGGGCGGCCACACGCGCGGCCTCCCGGTCGCGCCGCAAGGCTCCGGCCAAACGTTCCGCCCTGCTCACCGTGGCCGTTCCCTCGGCCTGTGTCATGGGGGTCGCGGGGATCGCCGCGGCCTCCGTCGGAGCCACGTCGGACGACACGGAGACGACGGCGTCGGTCAAGTCGGACGTCACCGCCGTGAAGCCGTCCACCGCCAACAACCAGCTCGACACCCAGCTGGAGAGCCTCTCCGCCGAGGCCGACGACTTCGCCGACCGGGCGAGCCGGACGCAGGAGCGCATCGACCTCAAGGCGCAGCAGGAGCTGGAGCAGAAGAAGGCGGCGGCCGACGCGGCCCGCAAGGAGCGGCTGCGGCCGAAGTTCGCGCTCCCGGTCTCCCAGCACGGACTGAGCGCGTACTACGGGCAGTCCGGCGTCAACTGGATGTCCCTGCACACCGGCATAGACTTCCCGGTCTCGTACGGCACCCCGGTGATGGCGGCGACCGACGGCACCGTGCGCACCCAGTGGAACTCCGCCTACGGCAACATGGTCATCGTCACCGCCAAGGACGGCACCGAGACCTGGTACTGCCACCTCTCCACGTACAAGGTCGCCTCCGGTACGACCGTGAAGGCCGGCGACACCATCGCCTACTCCGGCAACTCGGGCAACTCGACCGGCCCGCACCTGCACTTCGAGGTCCACCCGGCGGGCGGCTCCGCCATCGACCCCCTGCCGTGGCTCCGCAGCCACGGGCTGGACCCGACCTGACGGACCCCGTGGCGGCCACCGCCCGTCACGGACAACGGGAACGAAGACCGGGCGGATCGAAGACCCCGGCCGAACGAAGAACGGGCCCCTGCCGACGCAGGGGCCCGACGTGTGTCATGGGGCGGCGGACCCGCGTCCTCCGCTACAGCTTCTCCACCGGCGCGTACCGCAGCAGCAGCCGCTTCGGCTTGGCATCGCCGAAGTCGATCGTCGCCTCCGCGTTCGCCCCCGAGCCCCCGACGCCGACGACCGTGCCGAGGCCGAACTGGTCGTGGGTGACGCGGTCGCCCACGGCGAGCGAGACCACCGGCTTCTCGTTGCCGCGGCGCGTCGCGAAGCCGGACGCCCCCGAGGCCGAGGAACGGGACCGGGACGAGGACAGCGAGGACGCGACCCCGGAGGCCGGTCCGGAGGACACCGGTGTGGAGGCACCCGTGCGCTTCCACTCCAGATGGGTCGCCGGGATCTCCTCCAGGAAGCGGGACGGCGGGTTGTACGACGGCTGGCCCCAGGCGCTGCGGAGCGAGGAACGGGTGAGGTAGAGCCGTTCCCGCGCGCGGGTGATCCCGACGTACGCGAGGCGGCGCTCCTCCTCCAGTTCCTTGGTCTGGCCGAGGGCACGCATGTGCGGGAAGACGCCGTCCTCCATGCCGGTGAGGAAGACGACCGGGAACTCCAGGCCCTTGGCGGTGTGGAGGGTCATGAGCGTGATGACGCCCGAGCCGTCCTCCTCCTCGTCCGGGATCTGGTCCGAGTCGGCCACCAGCGCCACCCGCTCCAGGAAGGCGGGGAGCCCGGCGGGGTTCGCGGCCGCCTCCTCGCCCTCGGCTTCCGCGGCCCCGGACTCCTGCTCGAACTCCAGGGCGACGGCGGCGAGTTCCTGGAGGTTCTCGATGCGGGTCTCGTCCTGGGGGTCGGTGGACGCCTGCAACTCGGCCAGGTAGCCGGTCCGTTCGAGGACCGCCTCCAGGATGGTCGCGGGTCCGGCGCCGGACTCGACGACCGTGCACAGGTCGTCCATCAGCGTGTTGAACCGCTTGACCGCGTTGGTCGACCGGGCCGCCATGCCGTAGGCCTCGTCGACCCGCTTGAGCGCCTGCGGGAAGCTGATCTTCTCGCGCTGCGACAGGGCGTCGACCATCGCCTCCGCGCGGTCGCCGATGCCGCGCTTGGGCACGTTGAGGATGCGGCGCAGCGGGACGGAGTCCTCCGGGTTGGCGAGGACACGCAGATACGCGAGGACGTCGCGGACCTCCTTGCGCTCGTAGAAGCGGACGCCGCCGACGACCTTGTAGGGCAGGCCGACGCGGATGAACACCTCTTCGAAGACACGGGACTGGGCGTTCGTCCGGTAGAAGACCGCGACGTCGCCGGCCTTGGCGTCGCCCGCGTCCGTCAGCCGGTCTATCTCGTCGGCGACGAACTGGGCCTCGTCGTGCTCGGTGTCGGCGACATAGCCGGTGATCTGCGCGCCCGCGCCCGCGTTGGTCCACAGGTTCTTCGGGCGGCGGGACTCGTTGCGCTCGATGACCGCGTTGGCCGCGCTCAGGATGGTCTGGGTGGAGCGGTAGTTCTGCTCCAGCAGGATCGTCGTCGCGTCCGGGTAGTCCTCCTCGAACTGGAGGATGTTGCGGATGGTCGCGCCGCGGAAGGCGTAGATCGACTGGTCGGCGTCACCCACCACGCAGAGCTCGGCGGGCGGTACGTCCCACTCGTCGGGCGGTACGTCCACGGGATGCTCGGAGGTGCCGACCAGCTCCCTGACCAGGGCGTACTGCGCGTGGTTGGTGTCCTGGTACTCGTCGACGAGGACATGCCGGAAACGGCGGCGGTAGTGCTCGGCGACGTCCGGGAAGGCGCGCAGCAGATTGACCGTCGTCATGATCAGGTCGTCGAAGTCGAGCGCGTTCGCCTCGCGGAGGCGGGACTGGTAGAGCGCGTACGCCTGGGCGAGGGTCTTCTCGAAGCCGTCGGTGGCCTGGGCGGCGAAGTCCTCCTCGTCGATCAGCTCGTTCTTCAGGTTCGAGATCTTGGCGCTGAAGGACTTGGGCGGGAAACGCTTCGGGTCGAGGTCCAGATCGCGGCAGACGAGCGCCATCAGGCGCTTGCTGTCGGCGGCGTCGTAGATCGAGAAGGAGGACGTGAAGCCGAGCTTCTTGGACTCGCGCCGCAGGATCCGGACGCACGCGCTGTGGAAGGTCATGACCCACATCGCGTTCGCGCGCGGGCCGACGAGCTGCTCGACGCGCTCCTTCATCTCGCCGGCGGCCTTGTTGGTGAAGGTGATCGCGAGGATCTGCCCCGGGTGGACCCGTCGCTCGCCGAGCAGGTGGGCGATGCGGTGGGTGAGCACCCGGGTCTTGCCGGAGCCGGCGCCGGCGACGATGAGCAGGGGCGAGCCCGCGTGGACCACGGCCGCGCGCTGGTTGTCGTTCAGCCCGTCCAGGAGCGCCGCCGCGTCGATCGCGGGGCGGGGGGCGCCGTCGCGGTAGTACGCGTCCCGGTCCGGAGGCACGTCGAACTTCCCGCCGAACAGATCGTCCGGAAGCGGCTCCGGTACGTGATCGTCCTCGGGCGGCGGCGGGGGCTCCTCCGCGTGGCCGCGGGGGGCCTGGAGGTCCGCCAGGAAGCTGTCGTCAAAGAGGCTGCTCATCGCTCTCCGAGTCTAGGCGCCCGCACTGACAGCGGGAGGCCGCCCCGGGAAGTCCGCGTCCGCCGCGCACCCGCCCCACGGCGCCACGTACCGCGACCGCGGTGCGACGGTGAGCGATCGAGCGTACCGCCTGCCACACAGAAGAGGCTAAGGTCACGAAAACGTATCGGGCATATCGACCATCAACCTTCACACGGACCACACGAGTTGGCTAACTTTTTCTTCTGGGCCGTACGACCCAACCGGCGAACGTCGCCGGGCCGCACGACCCTCCGCCGAGTCCGGTGCGCCCATCGGGGCAGCCGGAGCCGGGGACCCACCGTTCTCCGGGGTGAATCGGCCCGACCGCCGCACGCGGCAAGGGCCGTAGGGCAAACCTTCCGAAGCATGCGCCCGAACCCGACAGCTAACTCGGTAGGCGGACCATGGAAGGAGACGCCGAACCATGGCGCCGCACCGCAAGCCGCGTCCGGCCGGAACGCGCGCGGGCATTCGCACCCCCGCTCTCGCCACCGCAGCCCTCACCTCCGTGGCGCTGCTGTCCCAGACGGCCGCGGCCACGGCCACGACCGCACCCTCCGCCGACGACAAGCCGAGCCTGGAGGAAGTCGAGAAGAAGGTCGGCGACCTCTACCGCCGGGCCGGTGCGACGACCGAGATCTACAACACGGCCAAGGAGAGGACGCCCAGGCCGAAGAGGCAGGTCGAGACGCTCCTCGAAGCCGTCACCAAGCGCCAGGAGAAGCTCAACGAGACGCGGAAGGAACCTGGTTCCCCCGCCGCGGCCCAGGACCGCACGGGCGCGTCGGCCCCCGATCAGGCGTCGCCGCTGCCGGCGGACGACCTGCGGGCCCACGTCGACCAGGACCGGCCGACGGACCGGCCGACGGACCCGTTGACGGGCCGCCAGAAGGAAGCCGCCGACGCGTACGCGAGCAACCCGGCCGAGGCCGCGGAGCAGCGCCGGGAGGCGAGCGACGGCCTCGACCGGCTCACCGAGACACAGAACACCCTCAAGGCCCGCAAGGCCACGGCCCGGGCGAAGCTCGCCCGGGCCCGCGAACTGCTGTCCACCCTCACCGCCGAGGAGAGGACCCGGCTCGGCGCGATCGAGCAGCGCGAGCGGGAGGAGGTCGACCGCGAGGCGGAGGAACTCGCACGGCAGCAGGCGGCCCAGACGGCGCCTCAGGGGTCCCGGGAAGCCCAGGGCCCCCAGGACGGCCAGGACTCCCCGGCGGGCCAGGCAGGATCGGGGAGAACCCCGGAGGACGCCTCGACCGGCACGGGCACGCCCACCGACACCATCCCGGGGACCACCGCCCCGGCCGAGGACACCGCGTACGCCACGAAGGCCGCCAAGGCCATCGCCCTCGCCCGCGCGCAGATCGGCAAGCCGTACGTCTGGGGCGCCACCGGCCCCGGGTCCTACGACCCCTCCGGCCTCACCCAGGCCGCCTGGAAGGCCGCCGGCGTCGACCTCCCCCGCACCACCCACGGCCAGGCCGCCGCCGGCACCACGGTCCCCCTCGCCGACGCCAGGCCCGGCGACCTCGTCCTCTTCTACGACAACGTCGGCCACGTCGGCCTCTACATCGGCAACAGCATGATGATCCACGCCCCGAAGCCGGGCACGTACGTCCGCGAGGAGTCGGTCTTCCACGACGGCGAGTCCTCGGTCCACAGCGTGGTGCGGCCGGCGTAGCCGCGCGGTCGCCGGGAGGAGCGGACCGTCAGGTCCAGAGCACCGCGATGAACACGTTCGCGACGGTCAGCGCGCCCACCAGGCCGAACAGTGGCTTCGCCACCTTCTCCTCGTCCCGCTTCACATAGACCAGCCCGAGGATCACGATCAGCAGGGCGAGCTTGACGCCGATCTTGATGTTGTTCACGGGCTGGTCGTCGGCCTGGTTGAGGCCGACGAGGAGTACGCCGGTGACGAGCATGGTGAGGGCGCCGTGGAGCATGGCGGGCACGAAGCGGGCGGTGCCCTGGCCCATGGCCTTCATCTGGGTGAGGAAGCCGCCCAGGAGCGAGGCGATGCCGATGATGTGGAGCGCGATGACGATGTGGATGAGTACGTCCATGCGCGGAGCCTAATGAGGAGCCCTCGGCCGCCCGGGCGCGGGGGCCGCGCCGGGGGCCTGCGGGGCTTGCGGGGCCGACGGGGGCCTGCGGGGCCGCCCGGAGACGGGGCGCCGACCTTGCATATATGCGTCGCATAGCACCGCAGCGCCGCCGAGTGGTCCGAAATGACCGGATCGGTCATCGCTCAGCGTGAAGGCGGCGGCGCCCGGGTGGGATCACGGTCACATACGGTCACCTCACGGTCGGTGCACGCCACTTCCGTACAACGCGTTACCGGCCCCTCACGCCCAGGTTTAGCGTCCTCCCTCAGGTGACCGGCTCCCCACCGCCGCCCGGCCAGGGGCGGCAGTCGGACACCACCGCCGAGAAGGTCCGGCGGCGTCCCGCTCCCCCTGTGCGGGCCGCCGCCGGACGTGCCACCGCTCCCCCCAGGCGGTCCGTACGGGCAGACGCTGTCCGTACCGCGGACGGCGGTCGTACGGAGAGGACGTGGACTCCACGTGGCAGCGCACCGCAAGCCCAGACAGCGCTCACTCGGCGGCCATACGGTCCGCACGGCCGCGACCTTCGCCCTCGCGGGCGCGGCGACGGCGACCGGTTTCGACGGCACCGGACACGCCGACCCGCAGCTCACGCCCGAACAGGTCAGGGCCAAAGTGAACAAGCTGTTCCTCGAAGCCGAGGTCGCCACCGAGAAGTACAACGGCGCGAAGGAGAAGGCCGACAAGGCCCAGGAGAACCTCGAGGAGCTGCGCGACCAGGCCGCCCGCCGCACCGAACGGCTCAACTCGGCACGGGACCAGCTGGGTTCACTGGCGGCGGCGCAGTACCGGCGCGGGGGCATGGACCCGTCGTGGCAGCTCGCGCTCTCCGCCGACCCGGACCAGTACCTTGACGGTGCCGCCCTCGCCGAGCGGGTCGGCACCCGGCAGTCGGCGGATGTCGCCAGCGTCCGGAGGCAACTGCTGGAGATCGAACGGCTGCGCGGCGCCGCCCGGGTGGAACTGGGCACGCTCAAGACCCGCCAGACCGAGCTGAAGCGGCACAAGAAGACCGTCACCTCGAAGCTGTCCGACGCACGGCGGCTGCTCGGCCGGCTCACCACGGAGGACCGGGCACGGTTCGCCACCTCGGGCGGCACCTCGGGGCACGCCTCCCGCTCCTCCCTCTCGCCCCGGCGCGACCTCACCGGTCCGGTCTCCCCGGCCTCCGCCACCGCCGACGCCCCCGACTCCCGCGCCGCCGCGGCCGTCTCCTACGCCTTCTCCAAACTCGGAAGCCCCTACGTCTGGGGCGCCACCGGCCCGAACGCCTTCGACTGCTCCGGTCTCACCCTGGCGGCCTACCGCGCCGCGGGCATCTCCCTCCCCCGCACCACCTACTCCCAGATCAACGCCGGCCGCCGTGTCTCCCGTTCCGAGCTCCGCCCGGGCGACCTCGTCTTCTACTACTCCGGCATCAGCCATGTCGGCATCTACATCGGCAACGGCCAGATGATCCACGCGCCCAACCCCTCGGCCCCGGTACGCGTGGCCCCGCTCGACGAGATGCCGTTCGCGGGAGCCACGCGGGTGACCTGACCCTGACCGGGCACCGCCGGTGAGGGCACTCCCGGCAGGACGCCTCTGCGGCCAGGACGCATCCGGTCGGCAGGAGGCGGGGCAGACGGGGACGGGAGACACGGGCAGCGGAGCGGGGCTGAGCTTGGCTGGGCAAGCCCAGCCAAGCGCCGGTGAACGGGACAGAGCGGCTCTCAGAGCCGAGGGCCGAGCGCCCGCCCCACCGCCCAAAAGCACCAGCCCCGACATCGGCACCGGCACCCGGTCGACTCCTCACACCAGACGTCGTGCCGTCGCCCATCTCGTCAGCTCGTGCCGGTTGGAGAGCTGCAACTTCCGCAGCACGGCGGAGACATGGGACTCCACCGTCTTCACCGAGATATAGAGCTGCTTGGCGATCTCCTTGTACGCGTAACCGCGGGCGATGAGACGCAGCACCTCGCGCTCGCGCTGCGTGAGCCGGTCGAGATCCTCGTCGACGGGCGGGGCGTCGGTGGAGGCGAAGGCGTCGAGAACGAAGCCGGCCAGGCGAGGGGAGAAGACGGCGTCGCCCTCCTGCACCCGGAAGATGGAGTCGACGAGGTCCGTGCCGGTGATCGTCTTGGTGACATAGCCGCGCGCACCTCCCCGGATCACACCGATCACGTCCTCCGCCGCGTCCGAGACGGACAGCGCGAGGAACCGGACGGGCTGTTCGGCGTCCGCCATCAACGCGGAGCAGCGGCGCAGGACTTCGACGCCTCCGCCGCCGGGCAGATGCACGTCGAGGAGCACCACCTCGGGCCGCGTGCTCGTGATCACCGAGACCGCCTGGTCGACGTCGGGCGCCTCCCCGACGACCTCCACACCGGTACGGTCCGTCTGCCCGATCTCGGCCTGCACTCCCGTACGGAACATCCGGTGATCGTCCACCAGCACGACCCGGACGTGCCGCCCGGCACCGGAGACGGCGGCTCCGGCCCCGCTTTCGGCCGCAGCGGACTGCCCGGCCGGCTCGGCGCCCGGGGCTGCCGCTGTGGTCGTGGAGGGCGTGTCGGGCCGGCCGGACTCGTCGGGCACACCCTCGGCCGCGTCCGTGCCCTGCGCGGTCGCACCGCTCCGGTCCCCGGCCGGGCCGGTGCCCGAACCGCCTGCGGCAAGGTCGTTCGCCCCGTTCGCGTCACTCATGACGTCGTCTCCGCCCTCTCCATCTCCAACTCGACCTCCGTGCCGCCGTCCGGTACGGCGCGAAGCCGTGCCGTACCGCCATTGCGCTCCATGCGGCCGATGATCGATTCTCTGACCCCCATGCGGTCGGCGGGTATCGCGTCGAGATCGAAGCCCGGACCGCGGTCACGGACGGACACGAAGACCGTCTTTCCCTCGACCTCGGCGAAGACCTGCACGGCACCGCCCTCGCCACCGTACTTGGCCGCGTTCACCATCGCCTCGCGCGCGGCCTGCATCTGTGCGCTCAGTCCTTCGTCGAGAGGGCAGTCGCCCACGACCACCACCTCTATGGGAACGCCGTGCTTGTCCTCGACCTCCGCGGCGTTGCGTCGCACGGCCTCCGCGAGGGTGTCCGGCTCGTCGTCCTCGTCCTTCCCCGTGCCCTCGGGCTTGTACAGCCAGTTCCGCAGGTCGCGCTCCTGGGCGCGGGCCAGGCGGCGCACCTCGTTCGGGCTGTCCGCGTTGCGTTGTATCAGTGTCAGCGTGTGCAGCACCGAGTCGTGGACGTGGGCCGCGACCTCCGCGCGCTCCTGGGCGCGGATGCGCATCAGGCGCTCCTCGGAGAGATCCTGGGTCATCCGGACGAGATACGGGCCGGCCAGCAGCGTTATACCCACGAGCACCGCGAGCGCGGCCTGCAGCACCGAGCCCAGGTGGGCGGCCGAGCCCTGCAGGACGAATATCCCGGACACGCCCGCGGTGACCAGCAGGACGCCGGCCACGGAGCGAAGGAGCGTGATCGTCCGCCGCCGACGGCCGACCTCGGCCCAGCGGGCCCGCCGTGCGTTGTCCGCCTGCCGCCAGACCAGGGCGACGCCGGCCGCGACGAGCACGGTGGGCCAGAGATAGGCCCGGGCGGCTCCGCCGAGGTCCACGTTGCCGACGAAGACCATGGCCACGACGACCATGAGGAGCAGGGCGACTATCTGGCCGCGGTCGGGTTTGCGGGCCACGAGCCTGCGGCGGCCGTCGGGGGAGGTCTCGGTGGCGAGAGCGGGCGGCCGCTGGTTGTCGACGCCGCCCACACCGAGCGGGACGAAGAACCAGAACGCCGCGTAGACCAGGGCGCCGAGACCGTCCGCGAGGAAAAGGCCGGCGAACACGAGCCGTACCCAGGTCACGGGCAGACCGAGATGTCCGGCGAGCCCTCGCGCCACGCCTCCGAGCCAGCGTCCGTCGCTGCTGCGGTAGAGCTTGCGCGGGGGCCGCGGAGTGTCGACTGGCAGTGCTGCGGCTTCCGGCATGCCATCGATATTCACACGCACGGCGGATCGAGGCATCAGGGTCGATCCCCGAGACGCCCCTGATCTTCGGTCCGGGCGTGATCGAACACATCCCGGGGCGGATATCAGGGTTCGACCAGGGTCGTCCCGACTGCCATCGGGACGGCTCGGCGGTCACGATGGACGCATGACGGATCACCAGCACGCGGCAGCGGAGCCGGGCCCCGGCTCGGGTCCGGACGCCCGGCGGCCCCTGAACGAGCCGCAGGACGCCGTGCCCCCCTCGGGCACGGGGGCAGAGGAACCGCGCGCACCCGGGGGCGCGGACGCAGGCCCGGGACGACAGACGGGCGCGGGTGAGCGGGCGAGCGTGGGCGCTCACCCGGATCAGGCTGCCACCACCGGCCGTCCCGGAGCCACGGGTCCTTCCGCCTCCGGAGGCACCGGTCCTTCCGCCTCCGGAGGCACCGGTCCTTCCGCCTCCGGAGGCACCGGTCCTTCCGCCTCCGGAGGCACCGGTCCTTCCGCCTCCGGAGCTGCCGGCCGCCCCTCCCCCGGGACGGCGGGCCCGTCCGCACCTGGCTCGACGGGGCGTCCCTCCCCCGACGATCCGGCCGGCGGGCCCGCCGCTCCCCACAAGTTCCGCCGCGACCGGCGGTACCAGACACTGGGCGGTGTCTGCGCCGGGCTCGGGCGTCAGTGCGACATGGATCCGGTGATCTTCCGGGTGGTGCTGGCGGTGCTCGCCGCGACCGGCGGCTTCGGCCTCGTCTTCTACGGCTTCGCCTGGCTGTTCATACCGTATGACGACGAGGAGGAGAACGAGGTCCGCAAGCTGCTGACCGGCAGGGTCGACGGCCAGGCCCTCGCGGGTGTGCTCTTCGCGCTGGTCGGCTGCGGCGTCTTCCTCTCCATGCTGAGCAACACCACCGTCCTGACCTTCTCCGTGGTCGTCTCCCTGCTCCTGGCCGGCGCGGGGTACTGGTCGCAGCAGCGCGGTGCCCCCGACCCCGATCCGCTCGCCGCACAGGCCGTGGCCGACGCCCCGCCGGAGGCCCAGGCACCGCCCGTCGCATCCGCCTACCCCTCCTGGTGGCGCGACCCGATCATCAAGGACGGAAAGCACGTGGGCGGCACGGGCTATCTGTGGGGGCCATGGACGTCCGCCGACCGCGACATGGCGGCAGCCGTCAACATCGCCGGGGGTGTCATGCCCGCGCCCCGTGGTGTCCGCGCCGTGCGCCCGCCGAAACCGCGCGGTCCGCGGTGGACGGGCGGCTGGATATTCCTGCTCGCGCTGCTCGCCGGTGGTCTCGGTACCGGTGCGACCTGGGAGGGGCACCCTCTCGCCACCAGCCTGCAGACCGGCCTGGCCTGCGCGCTGACGGTGTTCGGCCTGGGCATAGCCCTGAGCGCCTTCCTCGGCCGCACGGGAGCGGGGTCGATCTTCCTGGCTCTGATCACCGCGGGGCTGCTCGCGTGCACGGCGGCGCTCCCGGCGAACATCACCACCGACTGGGCCCGTACGGAGTGGACACCGCGCAACGCGAAGAGCCTGGAGCCCAGATACGAGCTGGGAACCGGCGTGGGCACGCTGGACCTGACTCGGGTGGACATACCCAAGGGCGAGACCCTGACGACGAGCGTGGAGGTGGGCGCGGGCAAGGTGAGAGTGGTGGTCCCGCGGGACGTCACCGTTCGGCTCGATGTGCAAGTGGGCCTCGGCGACATCCAGTTGCCGGGTGACGACAAGGAGGACGTGGACGTGGCACCGGACAAGAACGATCGGCTGACGCTCTCCCCCGAGAAGGGTTCGGACGGCGGCGGCACGCTCGCCATCGACCTCGAAGTCGGTGTGGGGCAGGCGGAGGTGGCCCGTGCTGCGTCATGAGTTCCGGCCGGGGAAGCTCATAGCCGGCCTCTTCCTCACCGCCGCCGGTGTCGTGTATCTGGGCGATGCGGGCGATGCCTGGCAGACCCCTTGGTTCGCGGTGATACCGCTCGTGATCGGAGGGCTGTGTCTGGCGGGGGCGGTGGGCCTCCTGAACCTCGCGATACGCGGGCGCGGACGCGGGCCGAGCGAACGGAAAGGACCACCGGCCCCACCGGGGTTCGAGAGCGGGGCGGCGGCTGGGACGGCAGGGACGGCGAAGGATGCCGGTACGGCTGGGAGCGCGGGGGCGGCCGGGACGGCGGCTGGGGCGGAACCGGGCGGGGCGACAGGGCCGAGCGGTTCCGCGGGATGAGCCTGCCCGGGCGGCCAGGAGTGAGCGAATGCGCGGATGCGTTGCCGTGCGGGGCACCGGGGGCTGAGCCCGAATCGGCAGCGAGCTGCGCGGGGGAGCAGCGTGAGGTGGCTCCTGGGTGAAGAAGGCTCGGGGCTCAGCGGTAGGCGTGTGCGCGGTGCCTGCTGCCACCGTGACGGCGGGAGCGGATGGCCGCGTCCACGGAGAGCACCGGGGCGCCGGCGAGGATCAGGGGGATCCAGGCCATGAGGTAGGGGAGGTCGTTGCCGTAGTAGTACGGGGATGCCGACCAGCTCACCGTCAGCCAGAGGCTGAGGGAGATCAGGGCGCCGCCGAAGGCGGCGAGGCGGGTGAGGAGGCCGAGGAGGGCGCCGATGCCGACGGCGAGTTCCCCGATGGCGATGGCGTAGCCGAAGCCGACGGGGTTCTTGAGAGCCATGTCGATCATGGCTGGGATGGCGGCGGAGTCCCTGGTGGCGCTCATCATGTCGCCGATGGAGCCGGAGCCGGAGGCTGCCATGAACGCGCTGTCGGTGAGTTTGTCCAGGCCGGCGTAGATGAAGGTGACGCCGAGGAAGACGCGCAGGGGCAACAGGGCGTAGCGGGTGGCGGTGTCTCGCCAGTCGGGGCCGCCATCGCGATAGGAGGTGTAGGAGTCCGTGCGAATGTCGTGAGTCATGGTCTGCGCCGCCTCTGGTCCGCCGTGCCGTTGACCCCTCAACAGACGATACGTTCGCAGGGGTGGGGGTGCTCAATGGTTCGGGCGTGTTTTTCCGGGTCGGGGATGCTTTTCGGAAGGGGCCCGCTGCGGCTTCGCCGCCGATCTCCACGCCGGGCTGTCCCTACCCCGAGCCGTGTCCATGGCCGTGCGGACGCGGTGCCGTGTCCATGGCCGTGCGGACGCGGTGCCGTGTCCATGACCCCGCCCACGCCGGGCCGTGTCTACCCCCAACGTCAAGGCCAACGCCAACCCACGCCCGCCTCCGACCACCCGGTGCCCCGCACCCCCTGATGCACGCCCTCCGGCCCGCGCCGCCGCCTCTACGCCGACCCACCCCCGCGTCTCGCCACCGTGCAGGCTCCGTGGTCCTGTCCTGACGCGATCCTTCCCTTCCCCGACGCGGTCGCTCAGTCCGCCGAGACCTCGATCGTGTAGCGGTTGGTCTCCACGCCGGCGGCTGTGACGACCTGGACGTCGACCTTGCCGGGTTCGACGTCGGCGGGGACGGGGGCGGTGAGGACGGCGTCGGTGGGGTTGCTGAAGCCGCCGGCGACGGGGACGAGGGGGACATGGACATGGACGGCGCCGATGCGGACGACCATGCGGGAGAGGTGGTCGGCGGTCTGTGCGCCGGGTGGGACGAAACCGGCGCCGCGGATCTCGATGTCGTCGCCGTTGCGGATGGGGGCGTCGAGGTCGCCGGCCTCGCGGGCGCGGACGACGGAGAGGACGACGGGACGGCCGCCCTCGGCGTACTTTCCGGCGACGTAGGTGGCGGCGGAGACCAGGACGAGGAGGGCGAGGCCCCAGGGGAGGTCCGGGAGCTGGTCGGGACGACGGGCGAGGCGTACCGCCGCGAAAGTGAGGGCGACGGCACTGACGAGCACGTACTGGATGTCCGTGAAGCTGCCTCGGCCGGAGTCGTCGGTGAGGAGGTCGGCGGCGCGGGGGCGGGCGGCGCGGACCTTCTGCAGGCGCTGGGAGAGGACCCGGAGGCCGACGACGCGACGGACCAGGACGGCGATGCCGCAGACCACGGCCAGGACGGTCACGATGCCCGCCCCGCGGGTGAGGTCGAGTCCGGCGATGAGGGCGTCGCGTTCCCGGGGGTCGGAGGCGGCGGCCAGTCGGCCGACGAGGACGAGGACCGCGAAGACGACGAAGAGCACCCAGGCGGCGGCGATCGCGCGGGAGGTGGACAGCCGGTTGTCCTCGCCGATGACGGGGGCGAGGGCGCCGCCGCGTGCCCGGTGCAGACATCCGGCGCCCGTCAGTGCCGCGCCCAACAGCAGGGCGGCGAGCAGACCGGCGGTGCGGGCGGCCGTCCAGCCCGCACCGATCGCGGTGAGGGACTGGACGAGGAGGAGGATCACGACGGCGGCCCAGACGACGATCGCCGTGCGCAGCCACAGACGGCCGAGCCATGCCTCGCCCTCGACGCGCCCGCGTTCGGCGACGAGGGCTGCGGACTGGGTGAGTTCGTCGGAGACCCACTGCCGGGAGGCGGACGGGGAGTGCGCGACGGCCGCCGGCAGGCCCTGCCCGGACGCGAATTCCTCCCGCTTCAGCAGGAACTCGGCGACCGCGCGCCGATGTCCCGCACGCGCCCCGTGCGGGCAGTCCCCGCACGTGCACCCGCCCTCATGGGCCGCGCCCATGCCCCCTCTGGCCTCCTGCACCGCCACGCCCGAGCCCGCCTTCCCGCACCGCGTCCGCCTGCGCGACCGCGTCCCTCGGCATTCGCCGCCGTTGTCACTGCCGTCTTCTTCACGGCCGCCTTCTTCACGGCCGCATTCTTCACCGCCGCCGTAGCACGGCCGACCCCTGTCATGGCCGTCATCGTCCTGGCCGTCACCGTCACAGCCATCACGTCACAGCCATCACGTCACAGCCGTCACGTCGCGGTCGCCATCGTCACGACCTTCGACGTCACGATCGGCTTCGCCACGATCGGCTTCGCCACGGCTGTTTCGTCCATGACCATCTTCGGCACTGCCGTCAGCAGGACCGTTGTCGTCCTCGTCAGTGCCGTCACCTCGGTTCGGGCGCCGGCACCGGCGCCCACCGTCGGCACCTCCGTGGACGACTCCGGGCCTCGTGGGCCTCGTATGCACGTCCGCTACCTGCCACAACCGCGCGCCCGTACAAGTGCGCCTCGATGACAGCGAATTGTGCCGTACGGGACACGGTCCGCGTCCGGCAGGTCCACTCCGTGCGAGGGAGGGGCGGGGTGAAGTCCCGGTGTCCGAGTTGACCCGGCTCCGAATATCTCCGTGACCGGCTCGGGCGCCCGGGCAGGGACCCCGGTCAGCTCAGCAGGTCCGGCTCGCTCCTGCTGATGTCCTGCCACAGCGGCTGGTAGTTGATCCACGCCACCAGGTCGCCGCCCGCCTGCTCCCGCGTCGCCGCGGCCAGCCGGTGTTCGATCAGCTGGAGGCGTCCCGCCGCCTTGGCCGTGAGCTGCACCTGGGCCGAGCGTTCCATCGACAGGAACCACCACGCCGCCGCGTCGACCGAGTCGCCGACCGTGAGCAGACCGTGGTTGCGCAGCACGAGCGCCTTGCGGCTGCCGAGCACGCCGGCGATGCGGCGGCCCTCCTCCGTGTCGACGGCGACGCCCGTGTAGTGGTCGTAGAGCGCCTGGTCCTCGTAGAACGCGCAGGACTCCTGGGTGATCGGGTCGAGCAGCTCGCCGAGCGCGGCGAGCGCGCGGCCGTGCACGGAGTGACAGTGCGCGACCGCGACGACGTCGGGGCGGGCGGCGTGCACCTGCGCGTGGACCGTGAAGGCGGCCTGGTTCACGTGGTAGCGGCCCTCGATCACCTGTCCGTCCTGGTTGGCGAGGACCAGGTCACTCACGGTGACGTGCTTGAACGGCATTCCGAAGGGATTGACCCAGAAACAGTCGCTGAACTCCGGGTCGCGCGCGGTGATGTGCCCCGAGACGCCCTCCTCGAACCCCAGTCGCCCGAAGATCCGCAGGGCCCCGGCCAGGCGTTCCTTGCGGTGCCGCCGCTCGTCCTCCACCGTCTCGTGCATCGGCGGCATGGCGAACCGGAGCTGGTCGGTGGGTAGGGGCAGGGGCGGTGTGGGCCCGTGCATGTGTCCTCCAGGGTGACTTCCTTGACGATTCGGAAGTTACCGTCGGTGCCCCTGGCAGAACAGGCCCGTCCCGTGAAGAGAGTGCGCAACCGTTACGCAAGTCACGGAAGCGCGCCACACCGCACACCGTTCACCCGGGTCGGACCGCCGCCGTACGTCGCACGGGGTAACCGGACAGTGGGTGTCGGGTATCCGCGCGAGACTCGACGTATGCCGGAGAATCATGCGAACTGGGGCGCGTTCGTCGCCGCCGAACCCGAACTCGCACAGACGGTCGAGGCACGCTTCGGTGCCTTCACCCATCACACCCTCGCCACCCTCCGCAGGGACGGCTCCCCGCGGACGACCGGGCTGGAGGTCCGGTTCGTGAACGGGGAGCTGTGGCTGGGGATGATGCCCGCCTCGCGCAAGGCGCTCGATCTGCGCCGGGACCCGCGGTTCTCGCTGCAGGCCAATCCGGGTCCGGGCACGGAGATGGGGGGCGGTGACGTGCGGGTGAGCGGGCGGGCGGTGGAGGTCGACGATCCCGCCGTCAAGGCGGCGTACGGCGAAGAGGTGGAACCGCCGGAGCCGTTCCACCTCTTCCACACCGAGCTGACGGAGGTCGTACGGACCTACGTCGAGGACGACACGTATCTGGTCGTCCAGGTCTGGAAGCCCGGAGAGCCGGTGCGGACCCTCAAACGGACCTGAGCTCCGCCGCGCCGTGCGCGGCGGGGCTCACTCCCACTCGATGGTGCCCGGGGGCTTGCTCGTCACGTCGAGGACGACGCGGTTGACGTCGGCGACCTCGTTGGTGATCCGGGTCGAGATCTTCGCGAGGACCTCGTACGGCAGCCGGGACCAGTCGGCGGTCATGGCGTCCTCGCTGGACACCGGGCGCAGGACGATCGGGTGGCCGTAGGTGCGGCCGTCGCCCTGGACGCCGACGGACCGGACGTCCGCCAGCAGGACCACCGGGCACTGCCAGATGTCCCGGTCGAGGCCGGCGGCCGTCAGCTCCTCGCGGGCGATGGCGTCGGCATCGCGGAGCAGGTCGAGCCGGTCCTTGGTGACCTCGCCGACGATCCGGATGCCGAGGCCGGGGCCCGGGAACGGCTGGCGCTGGACGATCTCCTCCGGGAGCCCCAGCTCCTGGCCGACCATCCGGACCTCGTCCTTGAACAGCTTGCGGAGCGGCTCGATGAGCTTGAACTCCAGGTCCTCGGGCAGGCCGCCCACGTTGTGGTGGGACTTGATGTTGGCCGTGCCGGTGCCGCCGCCGGACTCGACGACGTCCGGGTAGAGGGTGCCCTGGACCAGGAACGCGACCTCGGGGCCCTCGTCGGCGATGATCTCCGCCTGGGCCTGCTCGAAGACGCGGATGAACTCGCGGCCGATGATCTTCCGCTTCTGCTCGGGGTCGGAGACCCCGGCCAGCGCCTTCAGGAAGCGCTCCTCGGCGTCCACGACCTTCAGCTGGACGCCGGTCGCGGCGACGAAGTCCTTCTCGACCTGCTCGGTCTCGTTCTTGCGCATCAGACCGTGGTCGACGTACACGCAGGTCAGCTGGGAGCCGATGGCCTTCTGCACGAGGGCCGCGGCGACGGCGGAGTCCACACCGCCGGACAGGCCGCAGATCGCGCGCTTGTCGCCGACCAGCTCGCGGATGGCCTCGACCTGCTCCTCGATGACGTTGCCGGTGGTCCAGCTGGGGGTGATGCCCGCGCCCCGGTAGAGGAAGTGCTCCAGGACCTGCTGGCCGTGCGTGGAGTGCATGACCTCCGGGTGGTACTGGACGCCGTAGAGCTTCTTCTCGTCGTTCTCGAAGGCGGCGACCGGGACGACGTCGGTGGAGGCCGTGACGGAGAAGCCCTCGGGGGCGGCGGAGCAGGCGTCGCCGTGGGACATCCAGACCGACTGCTCGTCGGGGGTGCCTTCGAAGAGGGTGCTGCCGGGCTTGGCGACATGCAGGGGCGTACGGCCGTACTCGCGCGCGCCCGTGTTGTCGACGGTGCCGCCGAGGGTGGTGGCCATCAGCTGGAAGCCGTAGCACATGCCGAAGACGGGGACGCCGGCCTCGAAGAGCGCGCGGTCGAGGCGGGGGGCGCCCTCGGCGTAGACCGAGGAGGGGCCGCCGGAGAGGATGATCGCCGCCGGGTTCTTGGCGAGCATCTCCGCGACCGGCATGGTGCTCGGCACGATCTCGCTGTAGACCCGGGCCTCGCGGACCCGTCGGGCGATGAGCTGGGCGTACTGGGCGCCGAAGTCGACGACCAGGACGGTGTCGGGTGCGGCGGCAGCGGGGTTCGCTGATGACACGGGGTGCCTTCCGGCGGTGGGGCGGGGGTCTGTGAGGTCGAGTCTACCGGGGTGCGCCCCGGCCGGACGGGCCCACCGGGGACTCCGGCTCCGGCCCCGCCCGGAGCGGACCGGGGCGGACCCCGGGCACGGACGAGGCCGGGACAGGCCGTGGCATACTGGCGCCCATGCTCACGCACCCGACCTTCCTCTTTACCTATGGCATCCGGTCCGCCGGCTGCCATGGTCGTGTTGCTTGAGCTACTGATCAGCGACTTTCCAGGCGCCCCGGACCGACAGGTCCGGGGCGCCTCGCGTTGTCCGGGTCCTGCCGCTCCGGGAAGCCACGTCCGACTTCACCCCCGGCCCAGGAGCTCCCCCAATGACCACCACGACCACGACCACGCCCGCCGCGACCACCCACGCCACGAAGACGACCGCCACCGGCGCCCGCACCCCCGAAGCGGCCGCGGTGATCGCCGACGCCCGTGAACGCATCGACGCGCTGGACGACCGGATCATCGGCCTGATCCAGGAACGGACGGCCGTCTCCACGGTGATCCAGCAGACCCGGATCGAGTCCGGCGGCCGTCGCGTGAACCTCTCCCGCGAGATGGACGTCCTCGCCCACTACCGGGACGCCCTCGGCAGGCCCGGCACCGCGCTCGCCATGACCCTGCTGGAGCTGTGCCGGGGTCGCGTCTGACCGGCGCACGTACGTACGCCTGCCCTCTCACCCGTACGGCGCGTGACCGTCGCACGACGCCCTTCGTTGGTGTCGGTGTCCGTGCCAGCCAGGTCCGGGCCCGAAAGAACCACGCGTGGCTCCGCTGGAGCGATGAGGCGTACGGATCGTGCCGTGCGCCGTGGGACCTCGCTCCAGGGGTGTGACCGGACGGCAGGGGACAGCAGCCCGGTCACGCAAGAGAGAACGGCCGGCTCCGGGGACGCCCGGGGCCGACCGGCGGAATCCCGCACCGCACCCTGGTCGGCACCAGGCGCACGCCCCCCGGTGCGCCGGGCGCCACCGCCCCCACCCTCGTCCACCTTCACACCAAGCGGCGCACGCCCCCCGGCGCCGCTGCCAGGCACCGGCGCGGCCCTGACGTCGGTGCCGACGCGCAAGGGCCCCGCGGTCTCCGTCCCGCGGGGCCCTTCGTCACGTCGTCCGTCCGCTCAGCCGGCGACCTTCTCCACCTTCGCGACCTGCGCGTCGAGGATCTCGTCCGGCACCTCGGCCTTGTCCGCGTCCAGCATGTTCGTCGAGTAGAACCCGATGAGCGTCGAACCGCTGCGCACCACCGTGAAGGACATCGGGATCTTGGCGCCCTCGATGTCGGCCTTCAGCTTGTACGCGACGGCCTCGTCGCCCTGCTTCGGGGCGGGGAGGGCCTCGACGCCGGTGTACGTGTTGCCGACGTGCTCGTATCCGTCGCAGTTCTCCGTGGCGGTGCGCAGGTCGGCCATGACCTTCTCGGCGTCGCTCTGCTCGTGCGCGGCGAGGGCGAGGGAGACGACACTCGCGGAGAGCTTGTTCTCGGAGGTCACGGTGCGTCCGGCGCGGGCCTTCGGCTGCGGGTCGGAGGTGAAGTTGAACATGTTCGCGAGGGGCTGGCAGGCGGCCGGCTTCGCGGGAACGGGCACGCCGGGCATGTCCTCCGCGGGCATGCCGGCGATCTTGTAGCCCTTCACGTCCCCCTTCGTGAGGGCCGCCTCCTTCAGCTGGGCCTCGGTCAGCGCGGCCTTCCCGCCACCCTTTCCGTCCTGCCCGTCCTTCGCGTCCCCGGCGGAGGCCGTGCCGTCGGTCGACGGCTTCGTGTTCCCGTCCTTGCTCTCGTCGCCGCCCCCGCCGCACGCCGCGGTGAGCCCCAGCACGGCCGCGACCGAGACGGCCACCGCCGCCCGCGACACCTTCGACCTCACGTGCCCCACGTTCACGTGCCCCACGTTCACGTCCCCGGCCTTCACGTCCCCCACCTTCATGTTCCCCGTCCTCACGGCGTTCTTCGCATGCCTCACGGAGGCCTCGCAGGGCACATCAGATCATGTGTGCGACCCGGCACCACAAACGGTTTCGGGTATCGCTTCAGCCCCAGCCGGGCGTGATCCAGGTCACACAAGAAAACCGTCATCGCGGGGGCAACCCTTCACCCGGCTCACGGGTCACACCTGGCACACGAGAGAAGAACCCGCACTCGGAGGGGGGTGCGGGTCCTTCTCCGCTACTTCTGCGCTACTTCTTCTGCTGCGCTACTTCTTCGGCGGCACCGTCGGCACCGGCAACAGGGGCAGTCGCAGCGCCCCGAAGGCGTCCGCCGGGACCGCCGGATGCAGCGGCTGCACGGGGCCGAGCCGTTCGTAGGCCGCGCCCGGGGCCGGACGGTGGTCGGGCTCACCCTTGTTCGGCCAGTGCGCCATCGCGCGCTCGGCCTGTGCCGTGATGGTCAGCGAGGGGTTCACGCCCAGGTTCGCGGAGACGGCGGCGCCGTCGACGACGGAGATGCCGGGGTGGCCGTAGAGGCGGTGGTAGGGGTCGATGACGCCGTCGGCCGCGGTGGCACCGATGGGGCAGCCGCCGAGGAAGTGCGCGGTGAGCGGGGTGCCCATCAGCTCGCCCACGTTGCTGCCGGCGAAGCCGTTGATCTCGGCGGCCAGGGTGGAGGCGGCCCTGGAAGCGGCCTCGATCTGCTTGGGGTTGGGCGCGCCATGACCCTGGCGCGCCGTCAGCAGGCCCTTGCCGAGCCCCTTCGGCTTGAGGTGCGTCGACAGGGAGTTGTCCAGCGACTGCATCACCAGACCGATGATGGTCCGCTCCGACCAGCGGCGGTTGGAGAGCGAACGGGCCACCAGCAGCGGGTGCCTGACCGCGTTCGCCAGCCACCCGAGGACACGGGAGGCGTCCGACGCGGTGCCGCCCGCGTAGGGGACCTGGAGGATGGACAGACCGCCCATCGCGTTGGAGCCCTTGCCGTAGCGGACCGGCTCGATGTGGGTGTTCTCGTCGGGGTGGATGGAGGAGGTGATGGCCACGCCCCGGGTGAAGTCGACCTCGGGCGCGCCGTGGGCCTTCCGGTAGCGGCGGCTGTCGGTCTGGGCACCGACCAGGGCCTCCGAGTTGGTGCGGGTCAGCATGCCCAGCCGGTCCGAGATGTGCGGCAGCAGGCCGTTCGCCTTCATCCGGTGCAGCAGGGTCTGGGTGCCGTAGGTGCCGGCCGCCAGGACGACGCGGCGGGCCTTCAGGACGCGGCCCGCTCCCTTGCGCAGCCGGTCGGTCGGCAGGGTCGACACGGCGTAGCCGCCCTGCGAGTCCTCCGTCACGGCCACCACCGTCGTCATCGGGTGGACGATCGCGCCCGCCTTCTCGGCGAGGTGGAGGTAGTTCTCGTTGAGGGTGTTCTTGGCGCCGTGGCGGCAGCCGGTCATGCACTCGCCGCACTCGGTGCAGGCCCTGCGGGCGGGGCCCGCGCCTCCGAAGTACGGGTCCGCCACCCGCTCACCGGGAGCGGCCTTCGCCTTGCCGTCGGCGTCCTCGCCGTCGCCGAAGAAGACACCGACCGGGGCCAGGTGGAAGCTGTCACCGACGCCCATCCGCTCGGCGGTGGCCTTGAGGTGCACGTCGGAGGGGGTCATCGTCGGATTGAGCCGTACGCCGAGCATGCGGCGGGCCTGGTCGTAGTACGGCTTCAGCTCCTCCTGCCAGTCGGTGATGTCCTTCCACTGCGGGTCCTCGAAGAACGGTTTCGGCGGTACGTAGAGGGTGTTGGCGTAGTTGAGGGAACCTCCGCCCACGCCGGCCCCGGCCAGCACCATGACGTTGCCCAGCAGGTGGATGCGCTGCAGGCCGTACAGGCCGAGGGCCGGGGCCCAGAGGTAGTTCTTCAGGTCCCAGGAGTTCCTCGGGAGCGAGTCGCGCGTGAAACGGCGGCCCGCTTCGAGCACGCCCACCTTGTAGCCCTTCTCGGTCAGACGCAGGGCGGTGACCGAGCCGCCGAAACCGGATCCGACGACGATGACGTCGTAGTCGTACGACACGTGCTCTCCTCGTTGAGAACGGTGGGCGGGCCCGAGGACCTAGCGGAGCCGGAGCGCCTTCATGGCCCGCAGGCTGCGGCTCATGAACTGGGCGTACTTCTCGTCGTCCATGCCGAAGGAGGGGGCCATGGGCAGCAGGCGCTGCTGGGCGACCGTCTGGGCCTCCGTGTACTTGAGGATGCCCTCGGAGCCGTGGCGGCGGCCGAGTCCGGAGTCCTTCATGCCGCCCATGGGGGACTGGACGCTGCCGTAGGCGGAGGCGTAGCCCTCGTTGACGTTGACCGTGCCGGCGCGGACCCGGGAGGCGACCTCGTGGCCGCGGCGGCCGTCCTTGGTCCAGACGGAGGCGTTGAGGCCGTACGCGGTGGAGTTGGCCTCCTCGACGGCCTCGTCCTCGTCCGTGAAGCGGTAGATCGAGACGACCGGCCCGAAGGTCTCCTCGGTGCAGACGGACATGGGTTCCGTGACGCCGTCGAGGATGGTCGGCTCGTAGAAGTAGGGGCCGATGTCGGGACGGGCCACGCCGCCCGCGACGACCTTGGCGCCCTTCTCCACGGCCTCGTCGACGTGCCGGGTGACGGTCTCCAGCTGGCGTTCGCCGACCAGGGAGCCCATGTCGGCGCCGTACGCGAGGGACGTGCCGAGGCGCATGGCCTTCGTGCGGGCGGCGAAGCGCTCCACGAAGGCGTCGGCGATGGACTCGTGGACGTACAACCGCTCGATGGAGATGCAGAGTTGGCCGGCGGAGCTGAAGCAGGCGCGGACGGCGCCCGCCGCCGCCTTCTCTATGTCGGCGTCGGCGAGGACCAGCATCGCGTTCTTGCCGCCGAGTTCGAGGGAGACGCCGACGAGGCGGGCGGCGGCGCCCTGGGCGACCTCGCGGCCGGTGCGGGTGGAGCCGGTGAAGGAGACGTAGTCGGCGTGCCGGACGACCTCGGGGCCGATGACGGGGCCCTCGCCGAGGACAACCTGGAAGACGTCGGCGGGCAGGCCCGCCTCGATGAGCAGGTCGCGGGCCCACAGGGCGGTCAGGCAGGTCTCCGTGTCGGGCTTCATCACGACCGCGTTGCCCGCGACGAAGGCGGGGATGGCGTCGCCGACCGAGAGTTCGAGCGGGTAGTTCCAGGGGGCGATCTGGCCGATCACACCGCGCGGGTGGCGCAGCTCGGTGACCTTGGTGAGGGTCGGTACGGCGCCGGTGTGCCGCTTGGGCTTCAGGTAGAACGGGGCCTTGCGGCCGTAGTGGCGGGCGGAGACCGCGACGGCCTGGACCTCCTCGTGGGCGTGGAGGCGGGCCTTGCCGGTCTCCAGCTGGATGAGGTCGAGCACCTCGGCCTGACGCTCCAGCACCAGGTCGTGGAAGCGGAGGAGCACGGCGGCGCGCTCGCGCACCGGTCGCTGGGCCCAGACGGCCTGGGCGGCGCGGGCCCGCTCGTAGGCCGTCGCCACGTCCTCGGGGGTGGACTCCGGCAGATCGGCCAGCTTCTCACCGGTGAACGGGGTGTGGTTGGCGGTCCGGCCGGAGCCGACCACGCCCTTGGTGAGCTGGGCGACCAGTTCGGGGGTGACCACGTCGGCGGCGGTACGGGCGCCCTGGGGCGCTGCCGCGAGGGGGTTGGTGCCGGTCGTCCGTGCCGTGCCGGTCGTTCCCGTGGTGGTCGTGCCGGTCTTTTCGGGGGCCTGCGAGTCCGTCATGACGCGCAGGGTATTCCGGACCGGACGACTTTGGGTACCCGGCGGTAACAGGGTTTCACCGGGCGTCCACACCGCGCCAGTGATCGCTGGCAACGAAGTCGCTGATCAGCGCGGCGGGTGGTGCCGTGCGGACGCGAATGCGGCGTCGGTCACCTTGTTCGAAACGGCGGGCCGCGCCCCCGGACCGAGGGGCACCGGCGCGGCGAAGGACAGGGTGGGACCGGGCGGGACGGTCAGCGCCACCGGTCCCACGACCGCTGCGCCCACCCGTACCGTTCCCGGTGCTTGGGCAGGGCAGTACGGCCGACCGCGGCGGCGAGCTTGCGCAGCCGGCGCCAGTCCAGGGGCGGTTTGGGCTCGGGGACGCCGGGCCGGTCGCGGGGCACGCGGACGCGCAGGGCCTTCGGCGAGACCCGGCAGTGGACCGGGGTGGGCAGCAGCAGGGCCTCGCCGTCGACGCCGACCTCGATCTCGGGCCGGTCGGCCTCGACGACGATCTCGTCCGCGACGAGGAGGCTGAGCCCGGGGGCGTTCGGGCCGAGGACCATCCCGGCGGCCTCGGCGGCGCTGTCGACGCGCACGCCGACGACGCCCAGCACGCCGGCGTCCAGCCGTTCGCGGCGGCCGAGGCCGACGAGGTCGTCGCTGCGGTAGACGTTGTTGCTGACGAGGACGGCTTGCGGCGCGTCGATGACGGCGTTCCCGATGCGGGCGGTGAGCCGCGGGCCCCGCTGGTGGGTGAGCAGTTCGGGCAGCAGCTCCAGCGTGGTGCGGACCTTGTCGTCGCGGTAGGCGGGGCTCTGCACGACGGCGGCGTACGCGCCGAAGGAGGCGTTGTTGACGAACGGATGACCGCTGGCGTACCCGAGGTCGACGTGGAGCTCCACCCCCTTGTCGGTGAGGGCGTCGAGGCAGGCGGCGGGGTTGTCGCGGTCGAGGCCGAGGTCCATGGCGAAGTGGTTGCGGGTGCCGGCGGAGATGACGAGGAGGGGCACGTCGTACGCCGCCGCGATGGCCGCCACCTGGGCCTGGGTGCCGTCGCCGCCCGCGACCCCGAGCAGGTCGGCGCCGTTCCTGACGGCGTCGCGGGCCAGTACGGCGACGTCCTCGTGGTGCGCGGGGTCGAGCAGATGGACCGTGGCGCCGAGCCGTTCGGCGCGCTCCTTCAGCCGGAAGCGCTCGACCTTCCCGCCGCCCGACCTGGGGTTCATGATGAGGAACGGGCGGGTGGGGGCCGGGGTGCGGTGCTCGGGCACGTGGACGTGGTGGGACTTGGTGGTCCTCAGGGCGAACTTGCCGGACCAGACGGCCACGGCCCAGAGCCCGGCGGAGACGATCACGACCCACAGCAGGTTCACGGCGGCGAACCACCAGATGACACCGACCGGCGCGGCCACCGCCAGCACACCCGCGGCGATCCGGACAGCGCCGCGGTGGACCAGGACCCACCACAGCGAGGCCACCGTGAGACCGGCGCCGAGCACGACGCCGGCGACGAGCAGCAGGCTCGCGGCGCGCGCGTAACCGAGCGGCAGCAGGACGGCGAGGGCGGCGCAGGCGAGTGCGCCCCTGGCCGCCCAGCGCTGCCTCGCGTGCGCCCGCACGTCCAGGTGTTCGATGCCCACGCTCGCTCGCCCCTCGCGCCGATCATGCACTTGACACGGCATGTTAGGGGCAAGGGGCCGGACAAGGCGACGCCTCCGGGACACCGGCCGCGTCGCCCCGCCCGTGCCGGCCGGCGCCGGGCACGACCGCTTCACCGCCGCGCACGAACACTTCACGGCAACCGCCCTGACCCGCTTGGCTTTTGTTCGAGCGGGCCGCCTATAGTCCGGATGCGCACGCGAGCAGGCCGTGTGGGCACTCCCCCTGTGGCCATGACGAGCCACACGCGGTCGCGGACGTGTCGATCGGACCCCGCGGCCCCGGGGACAACGGACGCCTGCCGTCGGGTCGTTCTTCGAAGGGCAGGTGGCCGTGCGTCGCCTCTGGGGTTGTCTGGTTCTCTGCGCCGCGGTGGTCGCCGCGCTCCTCGTCGCGGACACGCGCGACAGCACCGCGGCCGACCGCAACGAGGCCATGTACTCCTACGGCTCGCACTCCCGGCAGACCCTCGACGCCTACTGGAACGCCGCCGGCGAGGAACGGAACGGGACGCAGCCGGGCCTCGTGATCCTGCACGGCGGCTACTGGCACGAGGACACCGGCTGGGCCACCTGGTCGCGCACCTTCGCCGACGCCGGGTACGCCGTCTTCACCGTGGACTACCGGCTGAACAGCGACGCCGCCTGGCCCGCCCAGCGCACCGACGCCCTGTCCGCGCTCGACTGGATCCGCCGCCACGCCGCCGACTTCGACCTCGACATCCACCGGATGGTGCTCCTGGGCTCCTCCACCGGGGGCCAGATCGCGACCACCGTGGCGACGTACCGGTCCGGTGCCTACGGCCTCGACGGCGTGGTGGGCCTGTCCCCCGTCGTCGACCCGTACCGCGCCTGGCGGGACGGCAACGCCGCCACCGCGACGGACCGGCAGCGCAGGCTCCGCGACAACGCCGTCATCCTGGCCCGCTGCTCCCCGGAGACCCGGCCCGGCGCGGCGAAGGAGACAGGGAAGAAGGCGGACACGCCCACGGAGGGGGCCGTGGACCCCACGGCGGCCCCCCGGCCGGGCTGCCGGGAGACCTGGAACGACATGGCGGCCAGGAGCCGGGCCTCCGGGGCCGACGACGCGCCCATGTACCTGGTCCACTCCCGGGTCGACGCCGCGCCCGTCCAGCCCTCGCGCGACCTCGAGACGGCCGAGGAGAAGGACCACAACATGCCCGCCAACGGCGTCACGGTGAAGACCGTGCCCGGTTCCGCGCACGGCGCCGCACTGCTGGACGACCCGAAGGTGGCCGAGCGGGTCATGGCCTGGATCGCCGAGCGGGCGTACTGAGCGCGTAGGTGGGACGGAGCGCCTACGTGTGCTCCAGCCGCAGGTTCGCCAGGGCCGTACGCGCGATCTCGCGGCCCTGCCCGGTGAAGTGGCCCTTGCCCGGATAGTCGATCCAGACCCGGTACACGTCGCCGTTGCCCGCCCGGTAGTACAGGACCCGCGCCTCACGCAGCCGCGGTGCCTGCGTGTCGGTGGTCGTGTACCTGACGGTGTTCTCGGCGGCCTCCTTGCCCTCGAACGTCGCCTCCTGCGGCTTCCCCCTCGGCGTCGGCGTGTCGGCGATGTCCAGGCTGTACTCGCCGTCCTTCACCAGCTCCCAGTCGGCGTACGCCTTGTCCAGCGCGTTGTCCGGGATCTCGCCGTCCTTGTCGTCCTTCTTGATGTCCCGGTCGACGTTGATCCGGATCAGCCCGCTCGGGTCGCTGTACTGCGCGATGGTGCCGTCCGTGGCGTCCGGCTCGAACGTGTCCTTCACGAAGTCCCCGGGCACCCCCACGCTCGCGGCGACCTTCGCACCGAGGTCCCGCTGCTTCCAGCCGTCCGGCAGGGGCCCCGCGAAGGGGTCGGCGACGACCAGGTACGCCGTCACCGCCGCCGCGACGATGACCGCGCCGAGCCCGGCGAGGGTCTTGGGACCGATCCGGACGCCCCTGGGGTTCCCGGCCGGAGGCCCGGCGACGGTGCGGACCTCCTGGGTGGGCGCGAGCACCGGCGGGTTCACGGCCGTCTCCAGCAGTTCGCGGACGCGCGCGGCGGCCGGGCGGCGCGCCGGGTCCTTCTGCAGCAGGCCGTTGATGGCCTCGGCGAGCGGGCCCGTGGCGGAGGCGGGCGCCGCCGGTGTGGCGTTGAGGACGGACTGCAGGGTCGCCGGCGTGTTGCTCCGCCGGAACGGCGACACGCCCTCGGTGGCGGCGTACAGGACGACGCCCAGCGACCAGAGGTCCGACGCGGGACCGGGCCGCTGGCCCAGCACCCGCTCGGGGGCGATGTACTCGGGCGAGCCGACGATGCCCCCGGTGTCCGTCAGGTTCGTCTCGCCCTCGATCTGGGCGATGCCGAAGTCGGTGAGGACGACCCGGTCGTGGCGGCCGAGGAGGACGTTGTCCGGCTTGACGTCCCGGTGCAGGATGCCCGCCGCGTGCGCCGCCTCCAGTGCGCCGAGCACGTCGAGGCCGATTCTCGCCGCGTCCCGCACCCCGAGCGTGCCCTCCTGGAGGGTGTCGCCCAGAGAACGTCCCCGGACCAGCTCCATCACGATCCAGGGCTGACCGTCCACGACCGCCACGTCGTGCACGTTCACGACCGAGGGATGGTCGAGCCGGGCCGCCGCACGGGCCTCGCGGCGCATCCGTTCGAAGGCGTTGGCCCGTTCACGCTCGGGAAGATGGTCCGGTACGCGCGGCTCCTTGACGGCGACCTCACGGTCCACCGTCTCGTCCTGGGCCCGCCACACCGTGCCCATGCCGCCGTGGCCGAGCTTGGCGAGCAGCCGGTAACGGCCCGCGATCAGACGACCGGTGCCGGGGTCCTGCGGGGGTGGCGACGCCTGCGACTGCGCCTGAGCCTGAGCCGAGGGGGGCGGCGTCGGCGCCTGCATCGAGGGGGGCGGCGTCGGCTGAGCCACCGCCGCCGCCGGCTGAGCGTACGGGTTCCCCGGGTACGGCACGCCGGGCCGCGGCGGTTGCAGTCCGAAACTCGTCGGCTCGTCCGACCCGTAGCCGGACCCGTAGGGGGCTCCCCCGTTGCTGCTCATACGCTCATCTGTATCGCGGCGAACCCGTCGGCATCCAGCCCCGTCGCTTTCCGGTCACAGACCCGTGACGCGGAACGCCGTATATCTCCGCTTTGGTACGAACGCGCATGCCGGCCGAGGGCACCGGGGAGCACCGCGGGGCCTCTCGCGAAAACGCCTCTCACGGAAGCGCCGCTCGCGAAAACGCCTCTCACGGAAGCGCCGCTCACGGAAGCGCCGCTCACCCGCGGACGAAGGTGTCCACCGCCACGTCGAAGTACTCCTTCGCCTCGCTCACCTTCCCGACGGGCGCCGACACCCACACGTCGTACAGCCGCCCGTCCTGCTCCCAGCACAGGTCGTAGGTGTGCCGGGGCCCCTCCGCCGCGCTGAAGCCGTCCCAGGTGAACTCCCAGAGCGCGGCCGGGCGTCCGCCGTGGGTGGTCTCGGTGACCCTGCCGTCGCGGTAGCCGGGGTTCGTCGAGGGCCCCTGCGCATGGGCGCGCCGCATCACGCCGGCCGGCCCGCCCTCCTCCGGGTCGTCGAACTTGACGCCGATCCGGATCACCTGCCCCGGGGACATGTAGAACACCCGCTTCCCCTGCGGCTCCCGGGTGAAGTCGTCCGGTACGGCGAGGCTGAAGCCCCGGTCGTCCTCGGCCAGCCGGTACCCCGAGGGCGCGGCCGGCGCGGTGGCCGCCCGCGAGCGCGTGACGGTGGGCGTGGCGTCGGCCGACGTACCCGCCGTGCCGTCCGTCGGCGCACCCGGCGTGCCGGACCCGCCACCGGACACGCCGGACCCGCCCGGCGTGGACGGCGCACCCGTGGTCCGCGACGCGTCCGGTGACCGCGGCGCCGAGGTGCCCGGCGTGCCGCCGCCTCCGCCGTCGTCCCCCTCCCGCATAAGCAGCGCGGCGGCCGAGACGCCCGCCCCGGCCATCGCCGCCACCAGCGCGGCCGCGATCAGCACGCTGCGGGTGGAGCGCGGCTGCTGCTGCGCGGGCTGCTCCCGCAGGGCCACCTCCGGGCCGCCGGACACGGGTGCCCCGGACGCCGCCTGCCCGCCCTGGGCCGGTCCTTCCGGCGCGGCGCCCGCTGACGCGGCGGCGCGCCGTACGTCCCGCCCCGGCCGCGGCACGTCGCGCCGGGTCGGGGTGTAACCGGCCGACGTCCTCGGGGCCTTGGTCGTCCTCGGTGTCCGGCCGGTCTCCCGGAAGGCCCGCAGCAGCCGCTCCGCCTCCGTCGCGTCGAGCCGGCGGTCCGGATCGCGCTCCAGCAGCCCCCGTACGACGGGGAGGAGCGGCGCGGCCTGCGCGGGCGGCCGGATCTCGTCCACGACGACCGCGTGCAGGATGCCGCCCAGCGAATCGCGCCGGAACGGCGACTCACCGCTGAGCACGGCGCACAGCAGCGCGCCCAGCGACCACAGGTCGGACTCCGGCCCGGTGCGGGTCCCGGCCATCCGCTCCGGCGCGGTGTACTCGGGCGAGCCGACGAAGGACCCGCTCTCGGTGAGCGTGGTCGCGCCGGCGACCTGGGCGATGCCGAAGTCGGTGAGGACGACCCGGTCGGTTCCGGTCTCCATCAGGACGTTCGCCGGCTTGAGGTCGCGGTGCAGCACCCCGGCGTCGTGCGCCCGGCGCAGCGCGCCCAGCAGGTCGATCCCGATCCGCGCCGCCTCGCGCGCGTCCATGGGCCCCTCGGCCTCGATGCGCTCGGCGAGCGAGCCGCCGTTGATCAACTCCATGACGATGTAGGGGCGTTCGTCCTGCTCGACGACGTCGTGCACGACGATGATGTGCGGGTGGCCGAGCCGGGCGACCGCCCGGGCCTCCCGCAGGGTGCGCTCGCGGCGCTGCCGGAGCCGCTCCTCCGGCAGGGAGTCGTCGAAAGCCAGCTCCTTGACCGCCACCTGCCGGCCGAGGAGTTCGTCGGTGGCGCGCCACACGACACCCATACCGCCGCGGCCGATCCTGGCCTCCAGCCGGTACCGGCCCGCTATGAGACGGACGTTCTCCCCCTCGGTCCCCATACGCCCCATCATGCCGCACCGGACCGAAACCCTCCGGTGCCGCGGAACGGCCTGGCCGACAAGCGACGTACGCGCGACCCCCGAGCGCCACGCGAGCGCCGTGCGGGGGACCCTCGTGCCGGGTTCGCTCCACTGCCGGCATCGCGGCCCCGGCTCACCGCTTCGGCGGCCGCCAACTGCGCAGCACCGCGTAGAACTGCTCCTCCGCCGTCTTCCAGTCGGCCGCGGGGGCGGACATGTAGACCGTGTACTCGACGCCGTCCCGGGAGAGATACATCTGTTCGATCGCCCGGCGCGGCCCGGGGAACTCCGTGTCCTTCGCCGGCGCGGTCCAGGTGAAGTCCCACAGGGCGCCCGGCCGGTCGCGGAAGATGTTCTCCTTCAGACTCACCCGGTCGTACTCGGGCCGCGCCGCCCGCAACTGCTCCTCCAGGTCGAGCTGGTGGTGGTACGGGCTGTCGAAGTCCGGCGAGTCGTCGACGGCGATCCGGAGGAAGTGCTCACGGTCGTCCGGGGTGTAGTCGATCTGCGTCCCCTTCACCTGCCGCTTCCACCCCCGGGGCAGAGCGAGGCTGAAACCCTCCGGGTCCTCGACGCGCTTCCACCCGCCGGGCACCCCGTCGTCCGCGCCGTCCGCCCCGGCCGTGGAGCCGCTGTCCGTGCGCCACATGTCCGCGTAGTGCATCGCCGCGGCGCCTCCCCCGCCGACGAGCGCGGCCAGCAGGAGCACGGTCACGACCGTACGGCCTCGGCCGCGCCGCCGGGTCGTGGACGGCGGAGCCGTCGGAGCGGCCGGAGTACCGAAGGGGCCGGCGCCCGGACCGCGGTCCCCGGCGGCGGGCACACCTCCCGTAGCCGTACGGGGCCCACCAACCGGAGCCGTACCGGGCCCACCGCCCGCGTAAGTACCGGACGCACGAGCCGTACCCGCACCGAACCCACCGGCCGTACCCCCACCGGGCGCACCGAGCGCACCGGGTGCCCTGTGTGCGCCCTCCGCACCACGCGCGCCCCCACCCCCCGCACCGTCGGGCGCGGCGGCACCACCCGTGTCGTCGTCCACGCCCGTCGGATGCTGCCGGGTCGGCACATACGCCTGCGCCACCCGGGGCCGCCGCCCCTCCGCCGCCTCGGCGAGCATCTGCTCGACCTCGACGGCGGCGGGCCGTACCGCCGGGTCCTTGCACAGCAGTGCGGTGATGACGGGCCCCAACGGCCCGGCCTGCGCGGGTTCGGCGACTTCGTCGCCCACCACGGCCTGCATCGTGGTGAGCGGTGTGGTGCGCCGGAAGGGCGACTTGCCCTCGACGGCCGTGTACAGCGTGGCGCCCAGCGACCACAGGTCGGACGCCGGCCCGGGGTCGTGCCCGCGCACGCGTTCGGGGGCGATGTAGTCGACTGACCCGACGATCTCGCCGGTCCGGGTGATGGTGGTGTCGCCCTCGACCTGCGCGATCCCGAAGTCGGTCAGCAGGACCCGGCCGTCCTCGGCGAGCAGGACGTTGCCCGGTTTCACATCGCGGTGCAGGACGCCGGCCCGGTGGGCGGCGCCCAGCGCGCGCAGCACCCACATCCCGATCCGCGCCGCCTCGCGCGCCTCGACGCGCCCCCGTTCCTTGACCGCGTCGGCCAGGGAGACACCTTCGACCAACTCCATGACGATCCACGGCCGGCCGTCGTGCTCCAGCACGTCGTGCACGGTGACGACCGCCGAGTGGTTGATCCGTGCCGCCGCGCGCGCCTCCGCCCGGGTCCGTTGCAGGAGGATGCCCTGCTCGCTCTCCGAGACGTAGAGCGCGGCCGTCAGCTCCTTGATCGCGACGGCCCGGTGCAGCACCTCATCGTGCGCACGCCAGACCCGTCCCATGCCTCCGCTGCCGATCGTGTCGGCCAGCCGGTAGCGCCCCGCGAGGAGCAGCCCCTGCATCTGATTCACGTTGCCCCGCAATGTTCTTGACAGGGTCACATTAGGGAGCGGCTCGCGCCCCGGGGAACCGGCCGGGCCGCACGGAGACAGCACTGTGACGGTTCTCGCTTCCACGGCCGGAACGCAACCTTCCGAAGCCCGCCCGCCCTCGCGCCCGTTGGCCCCGCCGACGCCCTCGCGCGCCCTTGCCGAAGCGGCCGTCGACCATGTCCGGCTCCCCGCAGGCCACTAGCCGCTAGCCGGTCACCTTGTACGTGGCCGCCGCCTGCTCGTACAGCCGGGTGACCTCGTCCCGCTCCGCCTCCGGGCCGCGCACCTGCACCACGTGGTACCGGCCGTCGAGCAGGATCGCGAGGTTCCGTACGTAGACGCCGCGTCCCTCGGAGTCCTGCCAGGTGAACTGCCCCTCGGCCGAGCTCACCCCGCCCACCTCGACCAGCCGCATCCCGGTGGACGTGGCCCAGGACGAGTCGCGGAAGGGCTGCAACTCGCGCTCGTCCTCCCGCTGGTACTTCAACGGATCGCCGCCGTACGTCGCCCTGCTGTCCCGCCCGGGGACGAGGATCAGCTCGAAGTCGCCCCGGGAGTACACGATCTGACCGCGCCCGTTCTTGGCACCGCGGTCCCAGCCGGTGGCCACGGCCACCTGGAACCCCTCGGGGTCCTTGCGCAGGGTGAAGCCCTGGGCGACCTCGGGATCGCCGGTCTGCGTCTGCGTCGAACCGGACGACTGCGACGGGCTCGCCTCGTCGTGGTCCTTCTCCCCGCCGTCGGGCGAGTTCGCGTTCTGGTCGGAACCGGGCGCGTCGCTCGCCGTGGGCGACGGACCGTGCTGCCCGGCGCCGTCGGCCCGGTTGCCCGTGTCACCGCGCCCGTCGCTCGACGCGGCCTTCGGCAGGAACACCACGGCATACGTGACCGCCGCGACCAGCGCGAGCAGGATCAGCAGGAGCAGGTTCCGGCCCAGTGTGCGCGGCTTCGGGGGCTTCTCCCGGGTGCGCTTGTGGCGGGCGTGCGCGCTGGTCGCGGGCAGCCCGGCCCGGCGCCTGCGCACGAGTTCGCCGCGTCGCCGTACGATCGGCAGCCGGCTCGCGTCCACGGGCGGCGCCGGTACGACATGGGTACCGGCCTCGGGTTCGGGTGCCGACCGCACGAGGGAGCGCAGCCAGCCGCGCAGTTCCTCGAAGTCCAGCCGCTCGGTGGGGTCCTGGCGCAGCAGGGACTCCACGACCGGGCGCAGCGGCCCGCACTCCTCGGCGAACGCGGGCGGCTCGGCGCACACCAGCTGTACCAGCTCGGCGGTGTTCTCCTCCGGGTACGGCGCGTGTCCCTGCACGGCCCGGAACAGCAGTGCGCCGAGCGCCCACAGATCCGTCGAGGGCCCGATCGGCGCCGCCAGCTGCCAGTTCTCGTGCACCGGACCGGCCTGCTCCGGCGCCCACCGTTCCGTGACCGGCCCGACCACGGCCATCCGCGCCTGCCGCGCCCGTTCGGCGGCGAGCGCGGTCGCGGGCCCGCGCCGGGAATCCTGGAGCGCGCCGTGTCCCGGGAGCCGGTGTGCGCCGGTGTCGCCGTCGTCGAAGGCGCCGCCTGCCCGGCCGCCGCCCGTCGGCGCGTCACCGAGCGGCTCGGCGGGGTACGGCGAGGCGTTCCCGGCGACCGAGGCGCCCCGTCCGCCGCCGGCGGACGCGGTCGTCCCGCCGCGGGGTGCCGCACCGTGCCAGACGCTGGTGGCACCGCCGTTGGCGAGGACACCGTAGGGGTCGGCGATCTGGCCGAGCGGCACCGGGCGCGTCCCCTCGCCGGAGGCGGGATCACCACCCCGGCCCGCTCCCGTCACCGGGGTGTCCCGCGGTGCCGGCCGCTGTGCGGGCAGCCCGGTGCCCGGTCCGCCCCGCTGGTCGTCCTGCACCCGGGCGGCGGCGCGCGCGCCCGCCCGGTACGCGGCGATCGCGCCCGCCCGCGCCGCCCGGGCGTCCCCGCCGGCCTCCAGGGCGCGCTGCCCCCCGGAGGGGTCCGCGCCCGCAGCCGTCGTCCGTCCGGCCCGTGCCTCTATCGCCGCCCGCCGCGCGGCCTCGGGGTCCTCGCCCGCGTCCCCGGCCCCGCCGGCGCCGCCGAACGTGCTGCCGCCGGTGCGCGCGGGCGCCGACGCCCCGCGTGCGGCGGGAAGACCACCGGGCGGTACGGGGTCACGCCGCGCGGCCTGTCCCCCGCCGGGCCCCACGGCAGGCACGACCGCGCCGCCGCCGGGTGCCCCGGGCGGCGAGTCCTCGAACTCCCGCGCCGGCACCGGGTCGTACCCGCACAGTGCCTCTTCCGCCGCCCCCACCGCCAGCCCGGTCAGCATCACCCGGCCGTCGTCGCAGACCAGCACCGTACGGGCGGTGATGTTGCGGTGGACCCAGCCGTGGGCGTGCAGCGCCCGCAGCGCGGTGAGCACGTCGGAGGCGACCTCGGCCGCCCGGTACGGGGTCAGCGGCTGTTCGGCGAGCAGCGCGGCGAGGGTGCGGGCGGGCACCAGTTCGCTCACTATCCACAGCGAGCCGCCCTCGGCGAACACGTCGAAGACCTGGTCGAGCCGCGGATGGTCGGGGATCTGCGCGGCGGCCTGCGCCGCCTCGACGGCCCGGCGTACGGCGGGGTCCGCGGAGCCGCGCGCGGTGCGCGCCGCTCCCCGGTGCCCTGTGCCGTCCCGCGCCACATACCCTTCGGGCAGCCCGTCCGCGTCGAGCATCTCCGCCTCGACGACCTCCGGCAGCGGCACCTGCCGGACCAGGACCTCCTGGCCGCTGTAGGTGTCGAAGGCGCGCAGCTCCGGGGCGAGTTCGTACTCGTCGGAGGGCGGCAGCGGCAGGCGATAGCGGTCGGCGAGCACTCGCCCCGCGTATTCGTCCACGACACCCTCCCCCGACCGCCCGGTTGGTCAATTCCGTTCGCCTTGTGGCCCGTTCCGCTCTTGATGCGTACGGACCGCAGCCCTTCACGATACGTGCCGGAGGCAACTCACATTGACTCGATGCGATATCTCGTTCGTCTCGAATGTGCTCGAACGCATCCGATCTTCCCCGGAAGGCCCGCCCCCGAACTCACCCGGCGGGCACAAGTACCGAAGCCCGCGCTCACATCGCGGGGGCCGCCCCGTCCCGCGCCCCCGCACGCCCCCTGCGACCCCCGGAACCGAGGCACGAAACCGCACACGGACACGACCCCGAACGAACCGGCGCACACCACTGACCGATGCGCGCCCCGGGCGCACACCGTCACGGACGGGGCGCCCGGCACCTCACGACTTCGGCTTGAACGTCTTCGTGAAGGTCCGCCACGTGTCCTTGCGCAGCTCCCCGCTCCACTTGGACGCCTTCGCGGTGTACATCAGCGCGTAGCCCTGCCGGGAGTCGACGACGAAGCCGCGGTCGATCGACCGGTACTTCGTCCCGCTCTCCACATAGGTGAACTCCCAGTCGGCCGCGTTCCAGCCCCGGTAGTCCACCGCCTCTATTCGGATCCGCTTGTACTGCGAGCGGACCATGTACCGCTCCTGGTTCTTCCAGTCCGCGACCGGGTCCGACTTCGGCGTGGTCGTCCAGCCGACGAGCAGCCGCTGGCCCTCGGGGCCGGAGAAGCGGGCACCGGCGGCGTCGGTCGACCGGTACTTCCATCCGTCGGGCAGCCCGATCGAGAAACCCTGACCGCTCTTGTACGTCTCGGTCTTGAGGGTCCCCGAGCCGGAGCCGTCACCGCTCACGGAGCCGTCGGCCCCGCCCGTGGGGCTCGGCGAACTGCCGCCGGGGCCCTCGGCCTCGTCCGTCGTCTCACCGTCCGGACTGGGATCGGACCCCTTGTCCTGGCCCTTGTCCGCTTCCTTGTCCGAGCCGTCCGAGCCGTCCTTGTCGTCGTCCGCGCCCTTGCTGCCGGCGTCGCTCCCCGACGCCGCCCCGCGGGACGCGGCCGCCTTGGTGTCGGCGCCCTTGCTGTTGTCGGAACTGTCGTCGTTGCCCCAGGTGAGCACCAGGACCGTCCCGAGGACGACCAGCACCACGGCCACGGCGATGGCGGCCAGGGTCCGCCGCGGCACCACGTCCGTGATCGGAGCGCGCGGCACCGGCCGCGGCGGAAGGTCCGGAGGCGGCACCTGCGGCCACCCGGAACTCCGCTTCGGCGCACCGGCGTTCCCCGCCCCCGCGCTGTCGGCCGCGCCCGCCGCACGCGGTCCCGGAACCCCCGGCGCCGACGTGCTCGGGGCCTGCCCCCGGCCGCCGCCGGCCTTCGCCGCACCGGTACCCGAGGCCAGCCCGACCGAGGCGGACCGCGTCGTCACGGCCGCCGGGGACGCGGACGCGGTGCCCGCCCCGCCGGGGGCCTTGCCGGAAAGCCCGCCGGGCGCACCGCCGGAGGCCCCGCCGCCGACGCCCCGCGCCACACCGGCGCCGGTCCCGGCCGCCGCCGCTCCGGCCGCGCCCTTGCGCATGGACCACCGAGGCGCACGCGGCCGCTCGCCGCCGCTCTCCTTGGCCCCCGTGCCACCGGAACCGCGCTTCTTCGGGCGTTCCTCCGGCACCGGCGGCAACGGCACGACCCGGGTCGCGTCCACCGGATCGACGTCCTTCGGGTCGGGCGCGTGGATCACGGTGTTGAGCATCGCCCGCGCACCGGCGTCGTCGAGCCGCCGCTCGGGATCCTTGGTCAGCAGCCCGAAGATGACGTCCCTGAGGGGGCCTGCGCGCTTCGGCTCCGGCACCGGCTCGGTCATCACCGCGGTCAGGGTCGCTATGGCCGACCCCTTGTCGTAGGGCGGCACCCCCTCGACCGCCGCGTAGAGCAGACCGCCGAGCGACCACAGGTCGGCCGCGGGCCCCGGCTTGTGACCGCGGGCGCGCTCCGGCGAGATGTACGAGGGCGCGCCCACGAGCATGCCGGTCGAGGTGATGGAGGGGTCGCCCTCGACCTGGGCGATGCCGAAGTCGGTGAGGACGACCCGGCCGTCGTGCTTGTCGATGAGCACGTTCGACGGCTTCACGTCCCGGTGCAGGATGCCCTCGCGGTGCGCGGCGCGCAGCACGTCGAGGATGGCGAGCCCCACCTCGGCGGCCCGTTTCGGTTCGAGCACGCCGTCCTCACGGATGGCCTCGGCCAGCGACTTGCCCTCGACGAGTTCCATCACGATCCACGGACGGTCGTCCTCGTGCACGACGTCGAAGACCGTCACCGCGGCGTTGTTGCGGATCCGCGCGATCGCCTTGGCCTCGCGCAGGGTGCGCGTGATCAGGCGCCGTTTCTCGTCCGCGTCGATGCTCGACGGGAACCTCAGCTCCTTGACGGCGACCGTACGGCCCAACGTCTCGTCCTCGGCACGCCACACCGTGCCCATACCGCCGCGACCGAGCACCCCTCCCAGCCGGTACCGCCCGGCGAGGAGACGTGCGTCCTTGTCCTGACGGGAATCCCCAGCCCGCTCCGCCTCCGACATGCGTCCCCTCATGCAACCCGCCCTGACAGAGCCTCCATTGTCACCCACCCGCCAAGCGCCCCACGCCCTGGGCCCCCTCAACCCGCCACGGCGGCGGCCGAGAAGGGCCGGGAGAGGCACAGGTGGGGGCCGGTCGAGGGCGAGTGGAGGACGGACACCACCCGCCGACACCCGGCGGACCCGGCCGCTCCCGGCTACAGCGGCACGATGTCCGGCGCCCCCAACCGGGCCGCGTCCGCGGTCAGATCGTCCGGCTGACGCTGTGACTCCCGCTCCGCCTCGACCCTCTTCTCGTAGTGCTGCACCTCCCGCTCGATCTGGTCCTTGTCCCAGCCGAGCACCGGCGCCATCAGCTCCGCGGCCTCCCGCGCGCTGCGCGTCCCGCGGTCGAACGTCTCGATGGAGATCCGCGTCCTGCGGGTGAGCACGTCGTCGAGATGCCGGGCACCCTCGTGCGAGGCCGCGTAGACCACCTCGGCCCGCAGATAGTCGTCGGCCGCGTGCAACGGCTCCCCCAACGACGGGTCGGAGGCGATCAGGTCGAGCACCTCCTCGGCCGCCGAGCCGTACCGGTTCAGCAGATGCTCCACGCGCACCACGTGCAGCCCCGTGCTCGCCGCGATCCGCGCCCGCGCGTTCCACAGCGCCCGGTACCCCTCCGCCCCCAGCAGCGGCACGTCCTCGGTGACGCACTCCGCGACCCGCTGGTCCAGCCCGTGCACGGCCGCGTCCACCGCGTCCTTGGCCATCACCCGGTACGTCGTGTACTTGCCGCCGGCCACGACCACCAGCCCCGGCACCGGGTGCGCCACGATGTGCTCCCGCGAGAGCTTGCTCGTGGCGTCCGACTCCCCGGCGAGCAGGGGCCGCAGCCCGGCATAGACCCCTTGCACGTCGTCCCTGCTCAGCGGCACGGCCAGGACCGAGTTCACATGCTCCAGCAGATAGTCGATGTCCGCGCTGGAGGCCGCCGGGTGCGCCTTGTCGAGGTCCCAGTCGGTGTCGGTCGTCCCCACGATCCAGTGCCGCCCCCAGGGGATCACGAACAGCACGGACTTCTCGGTCCGCAGGATCAGACCGGTCGTGGAGTGGATCCGGTCCTTGGGTACGACCAGATGGATGCCCTTGGAGGCCCGTACGTGGAACTGGCCCCGCTCGCCCACCATCGCCTGGGTGTCGTCGGTCCACACCCCGGTGGCGTTCACGACCTGCCGGGCACGGATCTCGTACTCCCCGCCGCCCTCGACGTCCTGCACCCTGGCCCCGACCACCCGCTCGCCCTCCCGCAGGAACCCGGTCACACGCGCGCGGTTGGCGACCTTCGCCCCGTACGACGCGGCCGTGCGCACCAGGGTGGCCACATAGCGGGCGTCGTCCATCTGGGCGTCGTAGTACTGCAGGGCCCCGACCAGCGCGTCCTTCTTCAGACAGGGGGCGACGCGCAGGGCGTGGGCGCGGGTCAGATGGCGGTGGACCGGCAGTCCCCGGCCGTGCCCGCGCGCCATGGACATCCCGTCGTACAGCGCGACGCCCGAGCCCGCGTACCACCGCTCCCAGCCCTTGTGCTGCAAGGGATAGAGGAACGGCACGGGCTTCACCAGGTGGGGCGCGAGCCGCTCCAGGAGCAGCCCGCGCTCCTTCAGCGCCTCACGCACGAGCGCGAAGTCGAGCATCTCCAGATAGCGCAGACCGCCGTGGATCAGTTTGCTGGACCGGCTGGACGTGCCCGACGCCCAGTCACGCGCCTCGACCAGGCCCGTGGACAGACCGCGGGTCACGGCGTCCAGGGCCGTGCCCGCACCGACCACGCCACCACCCACGACCAGCACGTCCAGCTCACGCTCGGCCATGTCCGCCAGTGACTCGGCGCGCTGCGCCGGTCCCAGTGCCGCTGTCCTCACCGCTGCCTCCTGCTGTCGGTCGCGCCGCCCCGCCTGTCCCTGCCCGTCGGGCGGGAACCCGTTCCTCTCCCCCTGCCCAAAATTCTGACCGCCTCGCCCGACTTCGGCCACCACCCGCCCGCGGCCTGTGGATAACTCCGCGGGACGCGCACAGAAAAACGACCTCCCAATCCCACATATCGGTCATATTTACGCCTAGTGTGACATTGCGCTCGCTCGTCCAGTCCACAGGGCTTGCGCGTCTGTCCCGCTTCGGTTATTGGGAAGGACGGCCCACGCCATGCCCGCAGATCTCGCCGTCATCGGACTCGGCCAGTTGGGGCTGCCACTGGCCCAGGCCGCCGTCGCCGCCGGCATCGCCACGCTCGGTTACCGCACCGGCCCCGACTCCGGCTCCCTCACCCCCGGCGAACTGCGCCGCATGCTCGCCCGCGGCTTCAAGCCCACCACCAGCCCCGCCGAACTCGGCCGGGTGCGTACGGCGGTCATCTGCGCGCCCACCCCTCCCGGCGCCGACGGCTCGCCCGACCTCACGCAGGTCGAGGAGGCCGCCCGCACGCTGGCCGCGCGGCTGCGCCCGCACACCACGGTCATCCTGGAGTCCCCGGTCCCGCCGGGCACCACCGGGGACCTCCTGCGCCCCCTGCTCGAAGAGGGCTCCGGACTCCGTGCGGGCCGCGACTTCCACCTGGCCTACTCGCCGCCCCGCGTCGACCCCGGCAACCGCGCCTTCGGCCCCGCCAACACCCCCAAGGTGATCGGCGGCCTCACCCCCGCCTGCACGGAGTCGGCGGCCGCCTTCTACGGCCGCCTCACGGACAAGGTGGTACGCGCGCGGGGGCTGCGCGAGGCGGAGACGGTCCACCTCCTGGAGACCAACTACCGCCACGTCAACATCGCCCTGGTCAACGAGATGGCCGCGCTCTGCAACGACCTGAACGTCGACCTCTGGGACGTCATCCGGTGCGCCGAGACCAAACCGTTCGGCTTCCAGGCGTTCCGCCCCGGCCCCGGCGTCGGCGGCCACGCCCTCCCCCAGGACCTGGCAGGCCACGCCCCCCGCTCGCTGCGCATGGTCGAGCTGGCCCAGCGCGTCAACCACCGCATGCCCCAGTACGTCGTCCAGCGCGCCGCGACCCTCCTCAACGAGCACGGCAAGTCGGCCCGGGGCGCCCGCGTCCTCCTGCTCGGCGTCACCTACAAGCCCGACGTCCCCGACCAACAGGGCACCCCCGCCGACGAGATCGCCCGCCGCCTCATCGAACTCGGCGCCCACGTCAGCTACCACGACCCGCACGTCCCCACCTGGAGCGTCCTCGACCGCCCCATCCCCCGCGCCGACTCCCTCTACGAGGCCACCGCCGACGCCGACCTGACGATCCTCCTCCAGCAACACCGCACCTACGACCTCCAGGGCCTGTCGGTGAAAGCCCAGCTGCTGCTGGACACGCGGGGAGCCACACCCACGGGGGCGGCGCACAGGTTGTGAGAGGGGGCGCACGACGCGGCCCCGGCCTCCGGGGCTGGTGGCAGACACCGCCCCACCCCGGTACCGTACGGAAACAGGTGGAGCCCACCGCAGTGGCTTCTGCGGCAGGCTCCTGGATGGTTCACGGAGTGTCCGCCCCTATTCCGCTTGGGGGCGGCCGCTCACCATCCGAAAATCCGCAAGATCCACCTCCTCCGGCACTGCACCATCCGAAGACGGAATCGGTCCCAGCGGGTGGGCTTGCGGTGACGTCCCATGGGCGCCCCCTTCCACGACACCGCCCAGTAGCCCGGTGGACGGTCCGTCGGAATCGGGCCGGGCCCCGAGGGCGGGGTCCGGACCATGTCCTTGGAAGGGGGCTCCCAGCCGAACTGGGGCGCCGGACACGAACGTTATCGCCCGGCTACGCCCGTTCGGCCCACATACGTCCCCAACACCCCCACGCGCCCCCACCCCGCAACTCACGCCCCCACCACCCCACTTGGGCACACGAAAGGGCCCGGTCACCCGAAGGCGACCGAGCCCCAAGAGCCCCGCTCAAGCCGAGCGCGGCGTCACGTCACCGCATGTGCTGCGAGTCCGCCACCGTCACCTCGACGCGCTGGAACTCCTTGAGCTCGCTGTACCCGGTCGTGGCCATCGCCCGGCGCAGCGCGCCGAAGAGGTTCATGGAGCCGTCAGGCGTGTGCGAGGGCCCGGTGAGGACCTCCTCGATCGTGCCGACGGTGCCGAGGTCGACCTTCTTGCCACGCGGCAGCTCCTCGTTCACCGCCTCCATGCCCCAGTGGTTGCCCTTGCCGGGCGCGTCCGTGGCGCGGGCCAGCGGGGAGCCCATCATCACCGCGTCGGCGCCGCAGGCGATCGCCTTGGGGATGTCGCCGGACCAGCCGACACCGCCGTCGGCGATGACGTGCACGTACCGGCCGCCGGACTCGTCCATGTAGTCCCGGCGGGCGGCGGCGACGTCGGCGACCGCCGTGGCCATCGGGACCCGGATGCCGAGCACGTTGCGCGTGGTGTGCGCGGCGCCGCCGCCGAAGCCGACGAGGACGCCGGCCGCGCCGGTGCGCATCAGGTGCAGGGCGGCCGTGTAGGTGGCGCAACCGCCGACGATCACGGGGACGTCCAGCTCGTAGATGAACTGCTTCAGGTTCAGCGGCTCGTGCGAGCCGGACACGTGCTCCGCCGACACGGTCGTACCGCGGATGACGAAGATGTCGACACCCGCGTCCACGACGGCCTTGGAGAACTGGGCGGTGCGCTGCGGGGAGAGCGCGGCGGCGGTCACGACACCCGAGTCGCGGACCTCCTTGATGCGCTGCCCGATCAGCTCCTCCTTGATGGGGGCCGCGTAGATCTCCTGCAGGCGACGGGTCGCGGCCTCGTCGGGCAGGCCGGTGACCTCGTCGAGCAGCGGCTGCGGGTCCTCGTACCGCGTCCAGAGCCCTTCGAGGTTCAGGACGCCGAGGCCGCCCAGCTCCCCGATGCGGATGGCGGTGGCCGGGGAGACGACCGAGTCCATGGGGGCGGCCAGGAACGGCAGCTCGAAGCGGTAGGCGTCGATCTGCCAGGCGATCGAGACCTCCTTCGGGTCCCGCGTACGGCGGCTGGGGACGACGGCGATGTCGTCGAAGGCGTACGCCCGGCGGCCGCGCTTGCCGCGCCCGATCTCGATCTCAGTCACGTCTGTGGCCTTTCCCTGATGCGTTCAGCGTCTACCAGTATCGCCGACGGGCACGCCGAGGGCGGTTCCGGAGTGCCCGGAACCGCCCTGGAGCAGTGTGCCGACCGCTTGCGGCTGTTACTTACGGCTGTAGTTCGGCGCCTCGACCGTCATCTGGATGTCGTGCGGGTGGCTCTCCTTGAGGCCCGCGGAGGTGATCCGGACGAAGCGGCCCTTGGTCTCCATCTCCTCGATGGTGGCCGCGCCCACGTAGCCCATGGTCTGGCGCAGTCCGCCGACGAGCTGGTGCAGCACGTTGGCCAGGGGGCCGCGGTAGGGCACCTGGCCCTCGATGCCCTCGGGCACGAGCTTGTCGTCGGCGGCGACCTCGGCCTGGAAGTAGCGGTCCTTCGAGTACGACCGGCCCTGGCCGCGGGACTGCATCGCGCCCAGCGAACCCATGCCGCGGTACGACTTGAACTGCTTGCCGTTGATGAACTGCAGCTCGCCGGGCGACTCCTCGCAGCCGGCGAGGAGGCTGCCCAGCATGACCGTGTCGGCGCCGGCGGCCAGCGCCTTGCCGATGTCGCCGGAGTACTGCAGGCCGCCGTCGCCGATGAGCGGGACGCCGGCCGCGCGGGCGGCGAGGGACGCCTCGTAGATGGCGGTGACCTGCGGGACGCCGATACCGGCGACCACCCGGGTCGTACAGATCGAGCCGGGGCCCACGCCGACCTTGATGCCGTCGACACCGGCGTCGATCAGCGCCTGGGCGCCGTCGCGGGTGGCGACGTTGCCGCCGATCACGTCGACGGAGACGCTCGACTTGATCTTCGACATCCAGCTCAGGGCGTTGCTGTTGTGGCCGTGCGAGGTGTCGACGACCAGGAAGTCCACGCCGGCCTCGGCCAGGGCCTGGGCCCGCTCCAGCGCCTCGGGGCTGGCGCCCACGGCGGCGCCGACGATCAGCCGGCCCTCGGAGTCCTTGGCGGCGTTCGGGTACTGCTCGGCCTTGACGAAGTCCTTGACCGTGATGAGGCCCTTGAGGATGCCCGCGTCGTCGACCAGGGGGAGCTTCTCGATCTTGTGGCGGCGCAGCAACTCCATGGCGTCCGCGCCGGAGATGCCCACCTGGCCCGTGACCAGCGGCATCGGGGTCATGACCTCCCGCACCTGGCGGGAGCGGTCGGTCTCGAAGGCCATGTCGCGGTTGGTGACGATGCCCAGGAGCTTCTTGTTGCCGTCGGTCACCGGGACACCGCTGATGCGGAACTTGGCGCACAGGGCGTCGGCCTCGGCGAGCGTGGCGTCCGGGTGCACGGTGATCGGGTCGGTGACCATGCCGGACTCGGAGCGCTTCACGAGGTCGACCTGGTTGACCTGGTCCTCGACGGACAGGTTGCGGTGCAGCACGCCGACGCCGCCCTGGCGGGCCATCGCGATCGCCATGCGGGACTCGGTGACCTTGTCCATCGCCGCCGAGAGCAGCGGGATGTTGACATGGACGTTGCGGGAGATGCGGGACGAGGTGTCGACCGCGTTGGGGAGCACCTCGGATGCGCCCGGCAGCAGCAGCACGTCGTCGTAGGTGAGCCCGAGGGTCGCGAATTTTCCGGGCACTCCGTCGACGTTGGCAGTCATGACACCTTCCCCAAATGGCCTTGATCGGTGCGGATGTCCATGCTAACGGGAAGCGCGGGGCACACATTCCACGGTACGAAGTGATACCGGGCTTCGTATGTTCGTACGGAATCCGCACCTCCCGTGTTCACGCGGAGGCGTCCGGAAGCCCGTACGGCTACTGCTCGGCGAGCGCCCGGAGCCTGCTGAGGGCGCGGTGCTGGGCCACCCGGACCGCGCCCGGTGACATGCCCAGCATCTGCCCGGTCTCCTCGGCGGTGAGCCCCACCGCGATCCGCAGCAGCAGCAGTTCCCGCTGGTTCTCGGGCAGGTTGGCCAGGAGTTTCTTGGCCCACTCGGCGTCGCTGCTGAGCAGGGCGCGCTCCTCGGGGCCGAGCGAGTCGTCGGGGCGCTCGGGCATCTCGTCCGAGGGGACGGCCGTCGATCCGGGGTGGCGCATCGCGGCGCGCTGGAGGTCGGCGACCTTGTGGCCGGCGATGGCGAAGACGAACGCCTCGAACGGCCTGCCGGTGTCCTTGTAGCGCGGCAGCGCCAGGAGGACGGCGACGCAGACCTCCTGCGCCAGGTCCTCCACGAAGTGCCGCGCGTCGCCCGGGAGCCGGGACAGACGGGTTCGGCAGTAGCGCAGCGCCAAGGGGTGGACATGGGCGAGCAGATCGTGCGTGGCCTGCTCGTCCCCGTCGACCGCGCGATGCACGAGCGCACCGATCGCTGTCGTCTCGTCGTCGCGCATCGGTCCATGGTGCCTTGCGGCCGTCCGGTCCGTGGCGCCACGTCCATGGTTGTGCACCGAAGCGTTATGAGCAGGTGCGCCGGAATCCATCTCCTGCGCCCTCCCCTCCCGCTCGTTCGACTGCTCCCCGAGAAGCTCCACACCTCAAGGATGCGGCATCCGCGGCGAAACGAGCAGCGGGCCTCCGCGCGGCCCCGCCCACCACGCCGTTCACCACGCGGTGAGCGCCCCCACCCGCCTCGCGGCAGGCGGGGAATCCCGGACCCCCGTCGCGGCTCACCTAGCGGACCAGGCCCCAGCGGAAGCCGAGCGCCACCGCGTGCGCGCGGTCCGAGGCGCCGAGCTTCTTGAACAGACGCCGGGCGTGGGTCTTGACGGTGTCCTCGGAGAGGAACAGCTCACGGCCGATCTCCGCGTTGGAGCGGCCGTGGCTCATGCCCTCCAGCACCTGGATCTCCCGCGCGGTGAGCGTGGGCGCGGCGCCCATCTCGGCGGAGCGCAGCCGACGCGGGGCGAGCCGCCACGTCGGGTCGGCGAGGGCCTGGGTCACCGTGGCGCGCAGTTCCGCGCGGGAGGCGTCCTTGTGCAGATAGCCCCGCGCGCCGGCGGCGACCGCGAGGGCCACCCCGTCCAGGTCCTCGGCGACGGTGAGCATGATGATGCGCGCCCCGGGGTCGGCGGACAGCAGCCGCCGTACGGTCTCGACGCCGCCCAGTCCGGGCATGCGTACGTCCATCAGAATCAGATCCGAGCGGTCGGCCCCCCAGCGGCGGAGGACTTCCTCGCCGTTGGCCGCCGTGGTCACGCGCTCGACGCCGGGCACAGTGGCCACCGCGCGGCGCAGCGCCTCTCGGGCGAGCGGGGAGTCGTCGCAGACGAGGACGGATGTCATGGCCGCCCTCCGCAGCTGATGCGCGTCACCTTGAGCCTCCAGGCTGGTACGAAATCGTCACCTGTGCGGTCGATACTCACGAGCGGACACGAACGCCTGCCCGAGCGCTTGTTTCCTCAACCGCCTCCGCCCGTCTCAACGACGGTCACTCGAAAGAGTTACGGGATGGCCGGCTACCTTCGGCACTCTACGTGAGGGCGCGCACACGGTGCAGACATGCGCAACGGACCCTCAATGTTTCACCACAACCTATGCCCCATTCAGCCGTTTTTCTTCCCATTTGTTGGTGTCTGAGGCTAGATTCGCAATGAGTCATATTTTCATCTCCTTAGATAGTCGATGTACGGTCATGGGCACCATCTCCGCCCATAACGGCAACAAGGGGACACGTAATGGCAGATTTCTCCCGCCTTCCCGGACCGAACGCTGACCTGTGGGACTGGCAGCTCCTCGCGGCCTGCCGCGGGGTCGACAGCTCGCTCTTCTTCCACCCCGAAGGAGAACGCGGTGCGGCACGGAGCGCTCGTGAGAACTCGGCCAAGGAGGTCTGCATGCGATGCCCGGTCCGCGCCCAGTGCGCGGCCCACGCCCTCGCGGTGCGCGAGCCGTACGGCGTGTGGGGCGGGCTGACCGAGGACGAGCGCGAGGAACTCATGGGCAGGGCGCGCCACCGGCTGGTGACGGCGTCCGCGTCCGCGCCGGGGGGCGACAACGCCTCGAACGACTGAACGACTGAAGGAACGTTTCTTTAGGTCTTCGACGGTCCCGGAGCCGTCCGGCGCCTCGGTCCGGCGCTAGCGCGCGGCCGCTCCGGCCAGCCGGTCCAGCGTCGCCGCGACCGTGGGCACCTGGGCCAGGTCCGGCAGGGTCAGCGCCACGATCTCCCGGCGCACCACCGGCTCGACCGTCACCATCCGCACACCCTTGGGGCGTACGGACTCGATCGCCAGCTCCGGCAGGACGGCGACCCCGAGGCCCGCGCCCACCAGGCCGACCACCGCCGGATAGTCGTCGGTCGCGAAGTCGATGCGGGGCGTGAAGCCCGCGCTCTCGCAGACCCGCACCAGCTGCCCCCGGCAGCGCGGGCAGCCGGCGATCCAGGGCTCCCCGGCGAGTTCCCCGATGCCGATGGACGGCGTCCGGGCCAGCCGGTGCCCCTGCGGGACGAGCCCGACGAGCCGGTCCGTGAGCAGGGGCCGTACGACCAGGTCGGCCCACTCCCCTTCCTCCGCGCCCGGCGCCCCCTCGTAGCGGAACGCGAGCGCGATGTCGCAGTCGCCCTCGCGGAGCATCTCGACCGAACGCGGCGGCTCGGCCTCCTCCAGGGACACCCGGGTGCCGGGGTGGGCGGCGCGCAGGGCCGCCAGGGCGGTGGGCACGAGGGTGGAGCTGCCGCTGGGGAAGGAGACCAGGCGGACCCGGCCGGCGCGCAGCCCGGCGATGGCGGCGACCTCCTCCTCGGCCGCCGTGAGCCCGGCGAGGATGCCGGCCGCGTGCCGCACCAGGGCCTCGCCGGCCTGGGTCAGCCGCGTCTCGCGGCCGGTGCGCACGAGCAGCGGGGTGCCGACGGAGGATTCGAGCGCCTTCATCTGCTGGCTGACGGCGGGCTGGGTACAGCCGAGCGCGCGTCCGGCCGCCGAGAAGGAGCCGGTGGCGGCGACGGCGCGCAGGACACGGAGATGACGGGCCTCGATCACGCCGTCGAGCATAAGCGCGGCTTGGGCGGGGAGCCGAATATCGCGTCGACACTTTGACCCCCCGCGCCTACCGTGCCCGTATGAAGCTGCTGTCACTGAATGTGGGGCGCCCCCGGGCCGTCGACGTCCCGGAGGAGTCGAAGCGCGTCACGGGCATCGACAAGCGCCCGGTGGACGGGCCGGTGCGGGTGGCCGCGCCCGGGCCCAAGGGGGTCGGCGCCAGCGGGGTGGCCGGGGACGCGGTGTGCAACACCGAGCATCACGGCGGTGACGACCAGGCCGTGTACGCGTTCGCCCGCGAGGACCTGGACGCCTGGGAGCGCGAACTCGGCCGCACCCTGCCCAACGGGGCGTTCGGCGAGAACCTCACCACCGAGGGCCTCGACATCTCCGGCGCCCTCGTCGGCGAACGCTGGCGGATCGGCCCCGAGCTGGTGCTGGAGGTCACGTGCGGCCGTGTCCCCTGTCTGAACTTCCAGCGTCATCTCGGCGAGCGGGGCTGGGTCAAGCGCTTCACGCGGCAGGGCGCGCCCGGCGCGTATCTGCGGGTGATCGAGCCCGGTGAGATCCGTGCGGGGGACCCCGTCGAGATCGTGCACCGGCCCTCCCACGACGTCACCGTGAACCTCGCCTTCCGGGCCACGATGGGCGAACACGACCTGCTTCCACGGCTGTTGGTGGCGGGCGAGGCGCTCCATCCCGAGCTGCTGGAGAGGGCGCGGAAGCACACGGCGCGCCAGGAGTGACGGGCCGGCGGGCCGCGCGGTGTCCGTGAAGGCGCCCCGCCGGCGCGGGTGTTCCGCGGAAGACGGGCGAAACCGCCGCCGGACGTGCGGTGGAGGGGGCGGGGACCGTACGGTTCCGGTCACTACGCTTGCGCCATGACAACGGCTCTGATTACGGGATCGACCGCGGGGATCGGTGCCGCCTTCGCGCGGCGCCTGGCGGCGGACGGGCACAACCTGGTGCTGGTGGCGCGCGACACCAAGCGGCTGCGGGAGCAGGCGACCGAACTGCACGACCGGCACGGCGTCGAGGCGGAGGTGCTGACGGCGGACCTGGCGACGGACGACGGCATCGAGTCGGTGGCGCGGCGCCTGTCGGACCGCAAGAACCCCGTCGACCTGCTGATCAACAACGCCGGCTTCGGCAACAAGGGCCGCTACCTCGACGTCTCCATGACCGACGAGCTGCGCATGCTCAAGGTCCACTGCGAGGCGGTCCTCCGTCTCACCTCGGCGGCCTGCGAGTCCATGCGCGAGCGCGGCCGGGGCGGGGTGGTGAACGTGGCCTCGGTCGCCGCGTTCGTACCGCGGGGCACCTACGGGGCGTCGAAGGCATGGGTCGTGCAGTTCACGCAGGGTGCCGCGCGCGACCTGGCCGGGACCGGGGTGCGGCTGATGGCGCTGTGCCCGGGGTTCGTGCGCACCGAGTTCCACGACCGGGCCGGCATGGGTACCGACAGCATCCCGTCCTGGATGTGGCTCGACGCCGACAAGCTGGTCACCGCCGCCCTCGCCGACCTGTCCCGGGGCCGGACGGTCTCCGTCCCCGACCCGCGCTACAAGGCCCTGATGGGTGTGGTGAAGGTGGTGCCGCGGGGGATGCTGGGCGGGATCAGCTCGAAGACGGGACGGAAGTACGGGCCGCAGTAACCGTCCCCCGAACGGCCCAGCGGGTGAGGGCGGCGGCCCGGCGCGACAATGGAGCTGTTCATCCGGACCCAGGGGGGTCGGAGGCGGTGTGCCATGACATTCGTGCAGCTCATCGACTGCAGGACCAGCCGGTTCGACGAGATGGACCGGCTGATGGACACATGGGTCGAGAAGACCAGGGGCAAGCGGACGGCGACGCACAGCCTGATCGGGAAGGACCGGTCGGACGGGTCGCACTTCGTGGAGATCGTGGAGTTCCCGTCGTACGAGGAGGCGATGCGCAACTCCGGGCTGCCGGAGACGGAGCGGATCTTCCAGGAGATGGTGGCGCTGTGCGAGGAGATGCCCACGTTCACGGACCTGGACGTGGTGCGGGACGAGCAGTTGTGCGCCGACACGTCACGGCGGTTCCTCGCGACCATCGCCGCCGAGGGCGAACTGCCGCCGCTGGACGGTCTGCTCGCGGAGGGTTACCACGACCACGTCCCCTCGGAGGAGCCGGACGCCATCGGCATGGACGCGTTCCGGCGGACCGTCGAGGAGTGGCGGGGCGGCTTCGACTTCGCGTTCACCGTGGAGGACCAGATCGCCCAGGGCGACAGGGTGTGCACGCGGTGGACCTGGAACGCGACCCACACGGGGGACTTCCTCGGGATTCCGGCCAGTGGCAGGAAGGTCCGGATGACGGGGACGCTCGTCCACCTGTTCTCTCCCGAAGGGAAGATCACCGAGGGCTGGTGGGAGTACGACCGGCTCGGGCTGATGGGGCAGTTGGGCGCGCTCGACGACCTGGAGAAGTAGGCGCGGCGCCCCGAGCGGCCGGAGCGGAACGGGCGGAGACGGAACGGGCCGGGAGAGAACGGTCCGGGAGGGAACGCTCGGAGACGGGGAAGGCCCGGCACCCCGCGTACGGGGGTGCCGGGCCTCACCTGTGGCTGTGGCCTGCCGACGTCGTAGGTCAGTGGGCGTGGCCGTGGCCGCCGTGGCCCGCGTCGGCCGGCTCCTCTTCCTTCTTCTCGACGACCAGGGTCTCGGTCGTCAGGAGGAGGGAGGCGATGGAGGCGGCGTTCTCCAGGGCGGAGCGGGTGACCTTGACCGGGTCGATGACGCCGGACTTCACCAGGTCGCCGTACTCGCCGGTGGCGGCGTTGAAGCCCTGGCCCTTGTCCAGCTCGGCGACCTTGGAGGTGATGACGTAGCCCTCCAGGCCGGCGTTCTCGGCGATCCAGCGCAGCGGCTCGACGGCGGCCTTGCGGACGACGGCGACACCGGTGGCCTCGTCGCCGGTCTTGCCGAGGTTGCCCTCCAGGACCTTCACGGCGTGGACGAGCGCGGAGCCACCACCGGAGACGATGCCCTCCTCGACCGCGGCGCGGGTCGCGGAGATGGCGTCCTCCAGACGGTGCTTCTTCTCCTTCAGCTCCACCTCGGTGGCGGCGCCGACCTTGATCACGCACACGCCGCCGGCCAGCTTCGCGAGGCGCTCCTGGAGCTTCTCGCGGTCCCAGTCGGAGTCCGTGTTCTCGATCTCGGCCTTGATCTGGGCGACGCGGCCCTGCACGGCACCGGAGTCACCGGCGCCGTCGACGATCGTGGTGTCGTCCTTGGTGACGGTGACGCGGCGGGCGGAGCCGAGCACGTCCAGGCCGACCTGGTCGAGCTTGAGGCCGACCTCCTCGGAGATGACCTCGGCGCCGGTCAGCGTGGCCATGTCCTGCAGCATCGCCTTGCGGCGGTCGCCGAAGCCGGGGGCCTTGACGGCGACCGCGTTGAAGGTGCCGCGGATCTTGTTCACGACCAGGGTCGACAGGGCCTCGCCCTCGACGTCCTCGGCGATGATCAGCAGCGGCTTCGAGGCGTTGGCCTGGATGACCTTCTCCAGCAGGGGCAGCAGGTCGGCGATGGCGCCGATCTTGCCCTGGTGGATGAGGATGTACGGGTCGTCGAGGACGGCCTCCATACGCTCCTGGTCGGTGACGAAGTAGGGGGAGAGGTAGCCCTTGTCGAAGGCCATGCCCTCGGTGAAGTCCAGCTCCAGACCGAAGGTGTTGGACTCCTCGACGGTGATGACACCGTCCTTGCCGACCTTGTCCATGGCCTCGGCGATCAGCTCGCCGACCTGCTGGTCCTGGGCGGAGAGACCGGCGACGGCGGCGATGTCCGACTTCTCGTCGATCGGGCGGGCGGTCGCGAGGAGCTCCTCGGACACGGCCTTGACCGCGGCGTCGATGCCCTTCTTCAGGGCGGCCGGGGAGGCACCCGCGGCGACGTTGCGCAGGCCCTCGCGGACGAGCGCCTGGGCCAGCACGGTGGCGGTGGTCGTACCGTCACCCGCTACGTCGTTGGTCTTGGTCGCCACCTCCTTCACCAGCTGGACGCCGAGGTTCTCGTACGGGTCCTCGACCTCGACCTCACGGGCGATGGTCACACCGTCGTTGGTGATGGTGGGGGCGCCGAACTTCTTGTCGATGACGACGTTGCGGCCCTTGGGGCCGATCGTCACCTTGACCGTGTCGGCCAGCTTGTTGACGCCGCGCTCGAGGGCGCGACGGGCGTCCTCGTCGAACTTCAGGATCTTCGCCATGGGAGCGGTTCAGCCCTCTCGGAAAATGTGGGTGAAACGAACTGCGCCCCAGACGCCCGGCTTCATAAGGTGGCGGGGGCCCGGGGCGCAGCTCACAAGCAGAATGTGCTTGAGGTGACTTACTTCTCGATGACCGCGAGGACGTCGCGGGACGAGAGGACGAGGTACTCCTCGCCGTTGTACTTCACCTCGGTGCCGCCGTACTTGCTGTACAGCACGATGTCGCCGACCTTCACGTCGAGCGGCAGGCGCTCGCCGTTCTCGAAGCGGCCCGGACCCACGGCGAGGATGACGCCCTCCTGGGGCTTCTCCTTCGCGGTGTCCGGAATGACCAGGCCAGAGGCGGTGGTCTGCTCGGCGTCGAGCGGCTGGACCACAATGCGGTCCTCGAGCGGCTTGATGGCAACCTTGGAGCTGGTGGTCGTCACGATCCGACCTCCCCCTTCGGAGATCTCACGGGGTTAACTGTCTGAGGTGGCGACCAGGTGGATCCGTCGTCGCGGGTGCCGGACCTGCCCGTCGCTGGTTGGCACTCTCCAGGGGGGAGTGCCAGACCTGAGACTATGACTGTGATTAGCACTCGGTCAAGCGGACTGCTAATCGAGTGGGTTGCGGCGGGTCGGCGGGCGGTCGGCGGCGGCCTTCCCGCGAGGGCCCCTGCCCGTGCCTCACCGCTTCCTCCGTGGCGCCTCAGAGGTAGTCCTCCAGGCGGCCGACGGTGAGGCCCTGCTCCTGGATCCGGCGCAGCAGCCGCGTCGTCATCTGCGTGAGGGTGGCGCCCCCGAGCTGGTCGGGGCCCCGGAACTGGGCCAGGACGATGTCGCCGGGGCGCAGCCGGTCGCCGACGGCGTAGCGGAGGTCGTGGATCTGCATGGACGCGCGCCACAGGACGACGGCCGCGATGCCGCAGTCGGCGGCGGCGCGCAGCGTGGTGGCGTCGTGGAGGCCGTAGGGCGGGCGGAACAGGGTCGGCCGGGCGCCGAAGCGCTGTCTGAGCTTGTGCTGCTGGCCGCAGATCTCGGCGCGCTGTCCGGCGTACGGCAGGCCGCGCAGGGCGGTGTGGTCCAGGGTGTGGTTCTGCACGGTCGCCCCGACGGCCCGCAGCCGGGCGAAGTGGCCGTATCCCGGCCCCACGACACTGTCCGTCAGGAACATGCTCACCGGCAGCCGCAGCTCACGCACCATGTCGACGAACCTCGGGTCCTTCTCCGCGCCGTCGTCGTACGTCAGGAAGACCACCTTGTCCCGGGTCGGCACCCGGTCCACGACGGGCGGCAGCCCCGGGCCGGCCGCGCGGAGGCGCGGGGGCCGGTCGGGCTCGCGGGGCGGGGGCGCGAGGGGGGCGGTGAGACCCCAGCGGCGGTACGCGGGCGTGCGGGGGTGTGCGTGGGGGTGGGGGTGCTTGTGTCCGGGCGCGCGGGCGCTGCCGTCCGCGCCGGGGGTGTCCGGGACCGGGCGCGGGTCGCGCGCCGTCGCGTCGGCCCCGGTAGCAGCCGGCCGGGCGGCGGGACCGGCCGCGCACCCGGGGAGGAGCAGGGCGAGCAGCGCGGCGAGTGCGACGGGTGCGGTGCGGACGCGGGAGCCCGGCGTACGCCCCCGTGCCCCGCCGGCCGTCACAGGTAGTCCTCCAGCCTCGCCACCGCGTAGCCCTCGGCGGTGGCCCGGTCCAGGAAGCGGCGGACCATGTCGGGCATGGTGCCCTTGCCGTCGGACCTGCCCCGGAAGTGGCTCAGGACGATGTCGCCGGGGCGGAGCCGGCGGTCCGCCTCGCGGTGCTCCCAGCGGTCGGCGAAGACCTCCTCGTTCCAGAGGGGGACGACCTCGATCCCACAGGACTTGGCGGCGCGCAGGGTGTGCCGGTCGTAGCTCCCGTACGGCGGCCGGAAGAGCCGGGGCCGCTCGCCGTAGCGCTTCTCGATCACGTCCTGCATGCCGCAGATCTCGCGTTCCTGGGCGGCGCGGGAGAGGGAGCGCAGAGGGCGGTGGTGGAGGGTGTGGTTGCCGAGGACCACGCCCCGGTCCCGCATCCGGGCGAAGTAGCCGTAGTCCTCCTTGATCAGGTAGTCGCTGAGGAAGGCGGTGTACGGGACGCGCAGGTCGCTCATCATCCGCAGGAACGCGGGGTCCTTCTCGGCGCCGTCGTCGATCGTGAGGAAGAGGATCCGGTCGCGGGTGGGGACGGTGGTGAGGACCGGGGGAAGTCCGTCCTCCTCGTGGCCGTCCACCTCGAACCCCTCGCGTGTGCGGAGCACCGGCTTCTCGGCCGGAGGCGGCGGCGCGAGCAGGGGCACTCCGGCCAGTCCCCAGCGCTTCGCCGCGGCGACCCGCGCGGCGTGCGCCCGGCGCAGCTTCCCGGCGTACGCGTCGAGGGCGCGGGCGCCCGGCGCCTGGAGAGGCCGCTGTCCGCGCTCCTGCCCGTGGGCCGGCCCCGCGGTGCCCTCCCGTCCGGCCGCCCCCTGCCTGCCGTCCTCCCCGCCTCCCTCGTCTCCCCCGGCACACCCGGACACGATGACCGCGGCGGCGAGCACGGCGACACCGCCCCGGAACACGCTGCTCCGCCCCCAGAAACTCGCCTGCTTCGCACTCTTTACATCATTTTGTCGTACGAGTCGCATGGCGCCGCATCCTCCCAGCACGGCCCCTCTCCACGGCCCCGACACCGCCGTCCGGCCCCCACCGTCCACCGAGTGGCCCACGCCCCCTCCCCCTGACCGACAATGGCCCGGTGAACGACCAGGACCCCGCCGCCTTCCTCGCCCCCCTGCTCACTCCCGAGGGCCGCGCCCTCCTCGACGAGGTGCGCGGCACCGAACCGGCGCGGGAACTGGCCGTGGCGACCCGGCTGCGCCGGGACCACCCGGCGCCCCTGGTGTCGGCGGCCCTCGCCCAGGCACGGCTGCGGCAGCGCGCGGCGGCGAAGTTCGGCGCGGCGGACGCGGAGCGGATGTTCTTCACGCCGAACGGTGTCGAGCAGTCGACCAGGACGTCCGTGGCGGCCTACCGGGCGGAATGCCTCCGGGCGCTCGGCGTGCGGTCGGTCGCCGACCTGTGCTGCGGCATCGGCGGGGACGCGATCGCGATGGCGCGCGCCGGCCTCCGGGTACTGGCCGTCGACCGCGACCCGCTGACGGCGGCGGTCGCCCGCGCCAACGCCGGCGCGCTCGGCCTCGCCGAGCTGATCGAGGTGCGCGAGGCGGACGTGACGGAGGTGGACACCTCCGGGTTCGACGCCGTGTTCGTCGACCCGGCCCGGCGCTCCTCCGCGCGCGGCCGGATCTTCGACCCCGAGTCCTACTCCCCGCCCCTGTCCTGGGCCGTGGCGGCCGCGCTGAAGGCCCCGCTGGGCGCGCTGAAGATCGCGCCCGGCATCCCGCACGAGGCGATCCCCCCGGCCGCCGAGGCCGAGTGGATCTCGGACGGCGGCGATGTGAAGGAGGCCGTGCTGTGGTTCCGCGAGGGCGGCACCCCGGGGGCACGGCGCGCGATGCTGCTCCCTGCGGGGGCGGGCGTCGGGGCCTCCCCCGACACGATGCTGCCCGACCCCCCGGTCCGCCCGGTCGGCCGCTACCTCTACGAGCCCGACGGCGCCGTCATCCGCGCCCACCTGGTCGCCGAGGTCGCGCAGGACCTGGGGGGCGGGCTGATCGACCCCACGATCGCCTACATCACCGCCGACGAGCACCATGTCACGCCGTACGCCACCGCCTACGAGATCACCGACCGACTCCCCTTCGGGGTGAAGAAGTTGAAGGCCCTGCTGCGGGAGCGCGAGGTGGGCATCCTGACCGTGAAGAAGCGGGGGTCGGCCGTGGAGCCGGAGGAACTGCGCAGGAAGGTCAAGCCGCAGGGACGCAACGCGGCGACGGTCTTCCTGACCCGGGTCGCGGGGGCGCCTTCGATGCTGATCGGCCACCCGGTCTGACCCCTACGGGCCCCGGGCGGGGCTCCTCACGCCTCCTCGTCCGCCCGCGCCAGCAGCAACGCCCGCTCCCGCTCGTTGCGCGCCAGCCCGGCCGCCCGTACGAACTCGGCGCGGGCCTCCTCCGTCCGGCCCAGCCGCCGCAGCAGATCCCCGCGGACGCTGGGCAGCAGGTGGTAGTCGCGCAGGGCCGGTGCGGCGGCGAGGCCGTCCACGATCTCCAGCGCGGGCCCGGGGCCCTCGGCCATGGAGACGGCGACCGCGCGGTTCAGCTCCACCACCGGGGACGGGGCGCGGGCGGCCAGCAGGGCGTACAGGGTGACGATCTTCGGCCAGTCCGTCTCCTCGTAGGTGTACGCCTGGGCGTGGCAGGCGGCGATGGCGGCCTGGAGGGCGTACGGGCCCGGGGCGCCCGGCGCGCAGGCGGTGGCGCGGCCGAGCGCCGTGAAGCCCCGGGCGATGAGGGGGCGGTTCCAGCGGCGGCGGTCCTGGTCGGCGAGCAGGACCGGTTCCCCGGAAGGGGCCGTGCGGGCGGCGGCCCGTGACGCCTGGAGTTCCAGCAGGGCCGCCAGGCCGTGCACCTCGGGTTCCTTCGGCATCAGCTGGGCCAGCACCCGGGCCAGCCGGAGGGCGTCCTCGCACAGGGCCGGGCGCAGCAGGTCGTCGCCGGCGGTGGCCGCGTACCCCTCGTTGAAGATCAGGTAGATGACCTCCAGCACGGAGTCGAGGCGGGCCTCGCGGTCGGGGCCGTACGGCACCTCGAAGGCGACGTTCTGCGTGGCGAGCGTGCGCTTGGCGCGGACCACGCGCTGGGCGATCGTCGGCTCGGGGACCAGGAAGGCGCGGGCGATCTCGGGGGTGGTCAGGCCGCCGAGGAGGCGCAGGGTGAGGGCGATGCGGGCCTCGGCGGAGAGCACGGGGTGGCAGGCCGTGAAGACGAGGCGGAGGAGGTCGTCGTCGATGTCGTCCGGGTCGGTCGGCCGGTCGAGGTGGGGCCCCGCCGCCTCCAGGTCCCGGCCCACCTCGGTGAGCTTGCGCGCGTACCGTTCCCGGCGGCGCACCAGGTCGATCGCCCGGTGCTTGGCGGCGGCCGTCAGCCAGGCGCCCGGATGGTCCGGCACCCCGTCGCGCGGCCACTGCTCCAGCGCCGCGACCAGAGCGTCCTGCGCCAGTTCCTCCGCGATCCCGACGTCCCGGACGATCCGCGCGACCCCGGCGATGATCCGGGGCGACTCCATACGGAAGACGGTCTCGACGGCCGCGTCGGAGGCGGGCCGGGACGTGGGGGCGTCGGCGGGAGCGGGACCGGGCGCGGAGGTGGGCTGTGGGGTCACAGCCCACCATCAGACACCCGGACGGCGCCCTCGCCAAGCGGATCCGATGGCTCAGGGCTCCATGATCTCCCGCACCTCGCAGGTGACCGTCCAGTGCTCCTCGTGCACCTTCAGGAACCGCTTGGTCCACTCGATCGCCTCGGCCATGTCCTTGGCCTGGACGATGGCGTACCCGCCCACGACCTCCTTGGACTCGGTGAACGGCCCGTCCGTGACGGAGAGCTTCCCGCCCTCCCAGTGCACCCGCGTGCCCTGGGCGGTCGGGGACAGACCGGCGGTGTCCAGCAGCACGCCGGCCTTCGTCATCTCCTCGATCAGGTCCCCCATCCGCTGCATCAGCTCGGGGCTCGGGCCCTCGGCGGGGGCGTTGGTCTCGTCGATCCGGACCATCGACAGATAGCGCGGCATGGTGACTCCAGGTGCGTCGGCGGCCGGGGCTTCTCCCCGACTCTCACCCCTACGTCGAACGGCCGCACCCCGGATCGACACGGCCGCCGGGATTTCCTGGAAAAGTTTTTCGCCCGCGCTCGCCCCGGCTGTCGCCCCCTACTTCAGCGACTCCCAGAGCTTCCTCGCCTCGGGTTCCCGTGCCACCACCCGGTTGCTGTCGTACGGGGCGGGCGCGACCGGCATCATCACGGTCGTGGTGGCGGCGGAGGACAGGCCCTCCAGGCTCCGGCCGAGGCGCACCAGGTCGGTGATCGAGGCGAGGCCGGTGTCCGTCGTGAGGCTCGCGGTGACCGCGTCGGCGGCCCGGTAGAGCTGCGCGGGGTTCGTCAGGAGGTCGGTCGAGGAGATCTGGTCCAGCAGGGCCTTCACCAGCTTCTGCTGGAGGCCGATACGGCCGAGGTCGCTGCCGTCGCCGATGCCGTGGCGGGTGCGGGCGAGCGCGAGCGCCTGCTCGCCGTCGAGGTGGTGGGTGCCGGCGGCCAGCTTGAGGTGGCTGTCGGCGTCGTCGATGTCCTCGTCCGTCGTGACCGTGACCCCGCCGAGCGCGTCGACGAGCTTGGCGAAGCCGGCGAAGTCGATCTCCATGTAGTGGTCCATGCGGACGCCCGTCATCGACTCGACCGTCTTGACCGCGCAGACCGGGCCGCCGACCGCGTACGCGCTGTTGAACATCGCGTTGTACGCCACCGCCGTCGAACCGCCCGACTCCAGCGGGCAGGACGGGCGGGTGACCAGAGTGTCGCGGGGGATGCTGACGACGGTCGCCCCGGTCCGGCCCTCGTCGACGTGGACGACCATCGCCGTGTCCGAGCGGGCGCCCGCGCCCTCGTCGCCGCCGCCGAGCGCGGCGTTCTCCTTGCCGCTGCGGGAGTCGGAGCCGAGGACGAGGATGTTCAGCGTGCCGCTCGGCAGGGAGTCGGTGGTGGCCGACGCCTCGGGGGCGGCCGTCGCGGTGGTCCGCGCGGGGCGGTCGTCGCCGAGCGCGGTGTTGATGTCGACGCCCTTGATGTTCGAGTTGAGCCGCCAGAACGTCCAGCCCAGCCCGCTCGCGGCGAGCACGAGGACGCCGGCGAGGGCGAAGCCGGCGATCCTCAGCCGGCGCCGCCGTCTGCCCGCGTCCCCGTTGTCCTCGCCCCCGTTGTCCTCGTCCCCGCGCACGTTTCCTTCACCCGTCACACACATGAACGTACGTCCGAATTGTTACGGCGAGGAACTGCCTGCCGCCTTTCCTTCGGAAATTCTCAGATTTCCCGGGCTTCTCAGCCGAGGGTCACGGTCGGTACCGGGTTGGTGCCGCTCCAGGTGCCGTTGAAGCCGAAGCTCACCGAACCGCCGCTCGGGACGCCGCCGTTCCAGGAGGCGTTGGAGCAGCTGACGGCCGTGCCGGTCTGGGTGCAGGTCGCGTTCCACGCCTGGGAGACCTGCTGGCCCGCCCCGAAGGTCCAGGTGGCCCGCCAGGAGGAGAGGGAGGAGCCTGCGGCGCAGCGGATCGTCACGTTGCCGGTGAAGCCGGTGTTCCACTGGCTGGCGACGGTGTACGCCGCCGAGCAGCCGGCCGGGACCGGGGGGTCGGTGACCGTGCCGCCGAGTGCCGTCACGATGCCGTGGTAGGCGGGTTTCGGGGCGTAGTTCTCGTCGTACGGGGTGGCGGCGCCCTCGCCCGGGAAGACGTCCGGGATCCAGGAGTCGGAGTCGGTGAAGCCCCAGACGGTGACGGCGGTGCAGCGGGTGACGGCCACGCACGCCTTCACCACGGCGTCGTACTCGGTGCGCTGCTGGGCCAGTTTGGCCTGGGTGGCCGGCAGTTGCATCCGGATGTCGAGTTCCGTGATGGCGACGTCCACGCCGAGGTCGGCGAAGCGCTGGATGTTCTGCTGGAGGGTGGCGGGGACCTGACCGAGGATCAGGTGGGCCTGGAGGCCGACGCCGTCGATCGGGACGCCGCGTGCCTTCAGGTCGCGGACCAGGTTGTAGAGGGCCGTGCTCTTGGCGTTGACGCCCTCGACGTTGTAGTCGTTGATGTAGAGCTTGGCGGCGGGGTCCGCGGCTCGGGCGGCGGTGAGGGCCTGGGCGATGTAGTCGGTGCCGAGGCCGTTGTACCAGAGGGTCTGGCGGTAGGTGCCGTCCTCGTTGAAGGGCTCGTTCACCACGTCCCAGGCGGCGAGGCGGCCCTTGTAGCGGCCGACCTCCAGTGCGATGTGGTCCTTCATCAGCCCGCCGAGCTGGGCGGGGGTCCAGGTGCCGTTCTGCAGCCAGTCGGGGTTCTGGCTGTGCCAGACCAGGGTGTGGCCGCGTACGTCCTGGTCGTGGGCCTCGGCGAAGTCGACGATCCGGTCGGCCTCGGTCCAGTTGAAGTTGCCTCGGGTGGGCTCGACGGAGGCCCATTTCATGGCGTTGCCGGGGGTGAGCCAGTTGAACTCCCGGGCCGCGATCTCGCCGTAGGTGCCGGTGAGCTTGGAGCCGGTCACCGCGGTGCCGATGCCTTTGCCCTTGGCTGCGGCGAGGTCCCGGAGGGGCGGGTCGGCGGCGTGGGCGGCGTTCGCGGTCGGGGCGGTGGCGATCAGGGCGGCGGCGAGGGCGGTGAGGGTGGCGAGCAGCGGGGTGAGACGGGCGCGCCTGGGATTTCTGGGGGTTCTCATTGCGGGTGCCTCCGAAAGTTTCGGTTGTGCATCCGATTGACTGCGGAGGAGTGTGGAGGGGGTTGTGCGAGTCGTCAATACATCAACTTTTAGCCACGGGCTCCGCGGTTGGGGTGGGGTGGGCGTGTGCGGGGTGCGGTTTGTGGTGCGGGTGCCGCGCCGTCGGGGTCTTTCGCGCAGTTCCCCGCGCCCCCTGAAACGATCTCGCAGTTGCCCGCGCCCCCGGAAAGAACGGCAGACCATCTGCCCGGTGCGGGCCGTTGCCGGGTGACCCGCCGTCGGGGTTCTTCGCGCAGTTCCCCGCGCCCCTGAAACGATCCCGCAGTTGCCCGCGCCCCCGGAAAGAACGGCAGCCCATCTGCCCGGTGCGGGCCGTTGCCGGGTGACCCGCCGTCGGGGTTGATCGCGCAGTTCCCCGCACCCCTGAAACGATCCCGCAGTTTCCCGTGCCCCTGACGAGAACGCGCAGTTTCCCGTGCCCCTGACGAGAACGCGCAGTTTCCCGTGCCCCCGAGAAACGTGCCCCTTCAGGAGGCCGGCGGCGCTGTCGTGCTGCTTCGGACCACCAAGGTTGTTGCCAGTTCTACCCTCGTCGCTGTGGGTGGGGTGTCCTGGCGGCCCAGGTCCAGGACCAGGCGGGCCGCCGCTTCGGCCATCTTCATCAGGGGCTGGCGGACCGTCGTCAGCGGGGGGCCCACCCAGCGGGCGACCGGCAGGTCGTCGAAGCCGACCACACTGAGGTCCTCCGGGATGCGCAGGCCCAGTTCGCGGGCGGCCTCGTAGAGGCCGAGGGCCTGGAGGTCGTTGCCGGCGAAGACGGCCGTGGGGCGGTCGGGGCGGCGCAGCAGCTCCAGCCCCAGCCGGTAGCCGGTCTCGTGGTGGAAGTCCCCGGCCTTGATCAGGTCGGCCGCGACCGGCAGCCCGGCGGTCTCCAGCGCGGCCCGGTAGCCGTCGACCCGGGCGCGGCTGCAGATCATCCGCGAGGGCCCGCTGATGGCACCGATCCGCCGGTGCCCCAGTTCGACGAGATGCCGGGTCGCGGCGAGGCCGCCCTGCCAGTTGGTGGCGCCGATCGACGGCACGTCGTCACCGGGGTCGCCCGCCGGGTCCATCACCACGAACGGGATGGAGCGGCTGGTGAGCAGGGCGCGCTGGGACTCGTCCAGCCCCGACAGGACGAGGACGACACCGTGCGGGCGGCGCGCGGCGACCTGGTCGGCCCAGGTGCGGCCGGGGGTGAGCCGGCCCGCGCTCTCGGAGAGGACCACGCTCAGGCCCTCCTCGCGCGCGATGTTCTCGACGCCCCGGATGACCTCCATCGCCCACGCGCTCTCCAGCTCGTGGAAGACCAGGTCGATGAGGGGCGACCGGCTCGCCTCGGCGCGCCGGCGGCGGTAGCCGTACTCGCGCAGCAGCTCCTCGACACGGGTGCGGGTCGCGGGCGCGACGTCCGCACGGCCGTTGAGCACCTTCGAAACAGTCGGAGCCGAGACGCCGGCCTGCCGGGCGATCTCGGCGAGCGTCGCGGTCTGCGTGGACTGGGACGCACGCGCTCTTGTCTGGATTTCCTCGGGCTTCGCGGGCTTCATGAGCGGGATCGTATCCCTGCGCGACCTCTTGACGAACCCTTTCGGCGGCCATACGTTCCCGGAACATTCGAAGTGTCATCCGAAACATTCGTCTTGTCGACCGGCTGAACATTCGCGAAGGGTGCTGTCATGGAGTCGAGTAGAGGTCAGGCCGCCGGTACGAGCACGGGCGCCCGGCCGTTCAGCAGGCGCTGGTTCCTCGGTGCCGGTTCCGCCTCGTTGCTCACCGCGGGGCTGGGCGCCGGCCTCACCGCCTGCGGCTCCGGCGGCGGGTCCGGCGGCGGGGACGGCAAGACGCTCACCGCGTTCGTCTACGGCGACGACGCGGTGAAGGTCCAGCAGGCGGGCGTCGACCGGTTCAACAAGTCGGCCGCGGCGAAGAAGGCCGGCGGCACCGTCAAGCTGCAGAAGGTCCCGGGCTCCGACTACTCCCCCAAGCTCCGCACGGCGATGGGCTCGCCCAGCGCCCCGGACATCTTCTTCAACTGGGGCGGCGGCTCGATCAAGCCGTACGAGGACGCGGGCAAGCTGGTCGACCTCACCGACATCATCGACGACGACCCGGTGCTCAAGGACGGCTTCCTGCCCTCGGTGCTCTCCGCCGGTGATCTCAAGGGCCGCCACTACGGCATCCCGATGCGCGGCATGCAGCCGGTGATCCTCTTCTACAACAAGTCCGTCTTCGCCGAGCACAAGCTTCAGCCGCCCACCACCTGGGACCAGCTGCTCGACAACAACGCGAAGCTGAAGAAGGCCGGCATCACCCCCTTCGCCCTCGGCGGCTCCGACCTGTGGCCCAACCTGATGTGGCTGGAGTACCTGGTCGACCGGCTCGGCGGCCCCCAGGTCTTCAAGCGCATCCAGGACGGCGACGCCGACGGCTGGGGCAACCCCACGATCCTCAGGGCCGCCGAACTGGTCAAGGAACTCGTCGACGACGGCGCCTTCGGCTCCAAGTTCACCTCGGTGTCGTACGTCAACGGCGGCGCCCCCGCGGTCTTCGCGCGCGGCAAGGCCGCCATGCACCTGATGGGCTCCTGGGAGTACTCGACGCAGCTCGGCAAGTTCCCGGACTTCGCCAAGAGCAACCTCGGCTGGGCCCCCTTCCCGACCGTCGAGGGCGGCACCGGCGATGTCCTCAACGTCGTCGGCAACCCCACCAACTACTGGTCCATCAACGCCCGTACGAAGAACAAGGACCTGGCCGTCGGTTTCCTCAGGGACTGCGCCTCGGAGGCGTACGCGAAGGCCCTGATCGCCAACGGCGACGTGCCGACCACCTCGAACGCGGCCGCCCTCCTCGGCTCCGCGCCGAACCCCGAGTACGCGAAGTTCCAGTACGACATGGTGCAGAAGGCCCCCGCCTTCACGCTCTCCTGGGACCAGGCGCTCGGCGACGGGCTCGGCACCAGGATGCACACGGAGATCGGCAAGCTGTTCGCGGGCAAGTCCTCGCCGAGCGAGTTCGTGACGGCGTGCAAGGGGCTGAAGTGACCGTCACGGTCGAGAAGGCCCAGGCGCCGGGAAAGGGACCGGCGGCGCGGAAGGGACCGGAGCACCGCGCGAGCCGCGCCGGCCGTCCGCACGCCGCCTGGGCCCTTCCCGGAGTCCTGTTCTTCACGTTCTTCGCGGTCGTCCCGATGGCCCTCGCCCTCTACCTCTCCTTCACCAGCTGGGACGGTCTGGGCGACCCGCGGCTGGTCGGCCTCGACAACTGGCGCAAGCTCCTCGACGACCCGCGGATGACCCAGTCCCTGTGGCTGACCGTCGTCCTGACGGTCGCCAGCTGGGTCTTCCAGACGGTCATCGCCCTGCTGCTCGGCGTCTGGGCGGCGGGCCGGCAGCGCAACCGCGCGATCCTGTCCGCGGTCTTCTTCGTGCCGTTCCTGCTCTCCTCCACCGCCATCGCGATCCTGTTCTACGCGCTGCTGGACCCGAACTTCGGCATCATCCAGGCGGACACCCTGGGCTCGCAGAGCGGCGCGTTCCTCGCGATCGTCTTCGTCGGCGGCTGGCAGTTCATCCCCTTCCACACCCTGATCTACCAGGGCGGGGCCCGCCAGATCCCCGAGGTCCTCTACCAGGCCGCCGCCATCGACGGCGCCGGCCGCTACCGCCAGTTCTTCTCGATCACGCTGCCGCAGCTGCGGCACACGATCACCACGTCCACGGTCCTGATGGTCGTCGGCTCGCTGACGTACTTCGAGACGGTCCTGATCCTCACCAAGGGCGGCCCCGGCACGGACACCGCGATCCTGCCGTACCTGATGTACGAGGCCGGCTTCAAGACGTACGACTTCGGCTACGCGAGCGCCATCGCGTCGTTCCTGGTCATCGCCGCGACGGGCCTCTCGCTGGTCCTGGTCCGGCTGACGGGCTTCGGCGCCATGCGCAGCACCCGCGAAGGGATGTGACGGAGTGTCACACGACACGTTGGCGCGCCCCACGAAGACCCGGCAGCCGGACGGGAGCCCGTCCACGGAGTCACCCCGGCGCCGCCGGCACTGGACCAGGCGTGCCAACCCGGTCGCGGGCCTGGGCGCGTTCGTCTGGCTGGTCATCGTCCTGATCCCGATCTACGCGATGCTGTCGGCGTCGCTCACGGGCGCGGACAAGGCCCTGACGGGCAACCCCCTCAAGCCTCCCACCGACCCGACCCTCGACAACTACAACACCGTCCTCACCAGCGGCTTCGGCCATCTGATGAGCAACACGGTGATCGTCGCGGTGTCGGTCGTGGGCATCGTCCTGGTGCTGTCGATCCCGCTGGCCTACGTCGCCGTCCGCACCCGGGACCGCTGGTCGAACGCCGCGTTCCGGCTGTTCCTCCTGGGCGTGGCGATCCCGGCGCAGGCGGTGGTCGTGCCCTTGTATCTGCTGATCGCCAAACTCGACCTCTACGACACCCTCCTGGCCGTCATCCTGCCGACGGCCGCCTTCGCGATGCCGGTCTCCGTCCTGGTCCTGGTCGGCACCCTGCGGGACGTCTCGGAGGACCTGTACGAGGCGATGGCCCTGGACGGCGCCTCGCCGCTGCGGGTGCTCTTCCAGCTGACGATCCCGCTCGCCAAGGGCGGCATCAGCACGGTCGTCATCTTCTCCGCGCTCCAGGCCTGGAACGGCTTCCTGTTCCCGCTGATCTTCACCCAGTCCGACGAGCCCCGGGTGCTCACCCTCGGCCTGTTCAACTACGTCAGCCAGTTCGGCGTCAACATCCCCGCCCTGCTCGCCTCGGTCGTCCTCTCCGGCATCCCGATCTTCGCCGTGTACCTGGTGGCGCGGCGGGCGCTGGTGGGCGGGCTGATGGGTGTGGGCGGCAAGTGACCCACCTGCTTCGGCACCCGCGACCTTCTGAAACTCGCCGACTCCTGAAGGAGTTTCATGACAACCCCTTGGCGTGACCCGGCCCTGCCCGCAGCGGCCCGGGTCGACGACCTGCTCTCCAGGATGACCCTGGAGGAAAAGACCGCGCAGCTGTACGGCGTGTGGGTGAAGAACGACGCGAACGGTGAGGACATCGCCCCCGACGAGGCGGGCATGACGGAGGCGTTCGACTTCGACGAGCTGATCACCCGGGGCCTCGGCCAGCTCACCCGCGTCTTCGGCACGGCCCCCCTCGACCCGGCCGAGGGCGCGAAGGTGCTGGCCCGCTTCCAGCGCCGCATCATGGCCGCGAACCGTTTCGGCATCCCGGCCGTCGCCCACGAGGAGTGCCTGGCCGGTTTCACCAGCTGGCGCGCGACGGCGTACCCGGTCCCCCTCGCCTGGGGCGCCACCTTCGACCCCTCGCTCGTCGAGGAGATGGCCCGGAACATCGGCCACGACATGGCGTCGGTCGGCGTCCACCAGGGGCTTTCCCCCGTCCTGGACGTCGTCCGCGACCCGCGCTGGGGACGGGTCGAGGAGACCGTGGGCGAGGACCCGTACCTGGTGGGCACCATCGGCTCGGCGTACGTGCGGGGGCTGGAGTCGGCCGGGATCGTGGCCACGCTGAAGCACTTCGCCGGGTACGCCGCCTCGGTGGGCGCCCGCAACCACGCGCCCGTGCGCGCGGGCGTCCGCGAGTTCGCGGACGTGGTCCTGCCGCCCTTCGAGATGGCACTGCGGGAGGGCGGCGCCCGCTCGGTCATGGCCGCGTACACGGAGACGGACGGCGTCCCGGTCTCCGCCGACCGGCGCCTGCTCACCGAACTCCTGCGCGACGACTGGGGCTTCACCGGCACGGTCGTCTCCGACTACTTCGGCATCGGCTTCCTGGAGACCAACCACCGCGTGGCGGGCAGCCGCGCCGAGGCCGCCCATGCGGCGCTGGCCGCCGGTGTCGACGTGGAGCTGCCGAGTCCGCGCTGCTACGGCGAGCCCCTGATCGAGGCCGTGAAGGCGGGCGAGATCCCCGAGTCCCTGGTGGACCTCGCCGCCCGCCGCGTCCTCCTCCAGAAGTGCGAACTGGGCCTCCTGGACGAGGACTGGACCCCCGAGCCGGCCACCCCCGCCGCCGACCTGGACCCCCCGCGCAACCGCGCCCTCGCCCGCCGCCTCGCCGAGGAGTCGGTGGTCCTGCTGGACAACCCCGGCGCCGTGCTGCCGCTCGCCCCCGACCTGCGGATCGCGGTCGTGGGCCCCCGGGCCGACGACCCGCTGGCCATGCTGGGCTGCTACTCCTTCCCGTCGCACGTCCTGCCCGCCCACCCCGGCACCGCGCTCGGCATCGAGATCCCGACCGTCCTGGAGTCCCTGCGCACGGAACTCCCCGACGCGAAGATCACGTACGCCGCCGGCAGCACGGTCGACGGCACCGACACCGGCGGGTTCCCCGAGGCGGTCGCCCGCGCCTCCGAGGCGGACGTCTGCGTGGCGGTCCTCGGCGACCGCGCCGCGCTCTTCGGCCGGGGCACCTCCGGCGAGGGCTGCGACGCGGAGGACCTCCGGCTGCCGGGCGTCCAGGGGAAGCTGCTGGACGCGCTGGTCGCCACGGGCACGCCGGTGGTCCTGCTCCTCCTGACCGGCCGCCCCTACGCGCTGGGCCGCTGGAACGACAGGCTGGCGGCCACCGTCCAGGCCTTTTTCCCCGGGGAGGAGGGCGGCCCGTCGGTGGCGGGAGTGCTGTCGGGCCGCATCTCCCCCTCCGGCCGCCTCCCGGTCAGCGTCCCGGACCGCCCCGGCGGCCAACCGTGGACGTATCTCCAGCCGCCCATGGGCCTCCTCGGCGGCGCGAGCAGCATCGACCCGACCCCGCTGTATCCCTTCGGGCACGGCCTCTCGTACACGACGTTCGCGTGGACGGACTTCGAGAACGAGGGGTACGACGTGTCGGTGACCGTGCGCAACACGGGTGAGCGGGCGGGTGCGGAGGTCGTGCAGCTGTACCTGCACGACCCGGTGGCCTCGGTGACGCGCCCCGACATCCGCCTGATCGCCTATCAGCGGCTGGAGTTGGGGCCGGGGGATGCCTCGCGGGTCACGTTCCGCTTCCACCCCGACGTCTCGTGCTTCGCGGACCGCTCAGGACGGCTTGTGGTGGAACCGGGCGCCCTGGAACTGCGCCTGGGCGCGTCGAGCACGGACATCCGCCACCGGGTGCAGCTGACGCTGGAGGGGGCGGTACGGGAGGTCGGCCCGGACCGCCGGCTGCACTGCGGGACGGAGGTCCGGGCCGTACAGAACTGAGGGTGCTCAGTCCGCCTGGGCCGCCGCGTGCACGACGAACGCGGCCCAGGCGGCGGGGCCGAGGCCGAGGTGGGGGCGGGTGGTGTCTTTGGAGTCCCGGATGTGGATGGTGGTGGGAGTCGGGGCCACCTCTATGCAGTTGTCGCCCTGGGTGCCGCTGTAGGTGGACCTGTGCCACTCCAGGGCGACTTCGATGCAGCTGTCACCCTGGTCCGTGCTGTAGCTGGACTTGAACCAAGCGAGTTCGGCGGTAGTCATAGGGTTCCTCGCAGTCGCTCCAGCAAGCTCACGGAGTCTTCCGGAGTGAGAGCCTGCGACCGCAGTTTCGCATAACGCTGGTTGAGGAGAGCCACGTCCTTCGCGTCAGCGATGAGCCGACCATTCATGTGCCCCTCGGCATAGGCGAGCCGCCGTCCGTCCGGTGTCTCCACCAGCTGGAGCGGCCCCGACAGGCTGGCATGCTGCGTGCGCTTCAACGGCATGATCTGAAGGCTCGCGTTACGCAACGCGGCGCACTCCAGCAAGTAGTCCAAGAGGCAGCGCGTTACTTCCTGGCCACCCAATCCCCGCAGGAGCACGCCCTCTTCGATGATGAAGCTGAACGAGGTGTTGGGGCGCTCCCGCAACAGTTGCTGTCGCTCCATCCGGACAGCCACCTGCGTGTCCAACTCACCGTCGGTGAGGGGCGGGACCGCGTTCTCGAAGACCGCCCGGACGTACGACTCCGGCTGCAACAGGCCCGGCACAAGCCTGCACTCGTACGTATCCAGAACGGCGGCCTCCCGCTCCAAGCGCGCCCACGTCCTGAACCAAGCCGCCAGCCCCGGCTGTCGGGCCATGTGTTGGAACGCCCCCCGCACCGCCCCCGTGCCGCCCGTGGCCTCCTCCGCCAGTTCCACGAACCGCTGGTCCGCGAGCCGTCGCCCCAACTCGATGGAGGCGACGGAGTGTCGGGACAGATGGACGAGCGCCCCGAACTCCTCCCGGCTCACCCCCGCATGCTCGCGCAGCGCCCGCACCACCGCCCCGAACGCCCGCATGCTGTCCGACGACTCGGGCTCACCACCCGGCCCTTGCGCCGCCCACTCCACACCGTGCACCATCGACCCAGAGTGACCGCACGCTCACGGTACTGTCCATCGAACAGCCGCGTACTCCCCGTTCCGTACGCGCGAGGGGCGCCCTTACCCCACGCTCACCGAGGGCGGCTATAACAGCGCGGTGGACGACGGCATCGAACGGGAGTACCGAAAGCGGCGCAGAGTACCGCCCGCCTTCCTCACCACGCTGGTCGCGGCGACGCTGATCATCGCGAGCGCGCTGCACGCGATGGCGACGCTCGGCCCGTCGGGCTGGAACGTGCTGGCCGTGGCCGCCTGGGCGGCGACGGTGAGCCGGGTGGTGCTGGAGCAGTGGCGGGCGCGGACGTCGGTCACGGTCGACGGGATCACCGTGCGGGGACCGCTGCGCACGCGCTTCTGGGCGTGGCCGGACATCTACGGCATCCGGGTCGAAGACAACAAGGGCGGCGTCCCCCGCTGGTCCGGGTACCTCTACGCAGTCGACGGGCGCCGGGCCCGCCTCCCTCACCTCGACGAGTACCAGCTGGCCGATCCGATCGCCGAGGTCGCCGACCTGTACGCCACCGCCCTGCGGCTCGGGCTGACCTCGGCCGAGGAGCGGCCGGAGGTGGAGGCCCGCATCGAGCGAGGAGCGCGGCGGCGCACGGCGGCGCGGCGGGCGGTGATCGCGAGCCTGGTCCTCGCGGCCGTCATGCTCGTCGTCGACCTGGGGACGGCGTTCACCGACCGGCCGCCCCACACCCTGCTCCTGGTCGGGGGCGTGCCGCTGCTCTGTTTCGCCCTCTGCTTCCCCGCCCTGGACCGGCTCGGCGAACGCCGGTACCGCCGCCTCAGCCGTCCGGCTCCAGCGACTCGAACCGCCACCGGTGGACCGCTCGACTGACCAACTCCGGTCCGGGATCGGGCAGTTCGGGCAGTTCGGCGTCGTAGTCCGCGTCCCACCAGGTGATGACGAGCACCCGGTCCTGGGGCGCGCGCAGTGTCTCGCGCCGCAGCGGCCGTACCGGAAGCTCCTGCTCCCGTGCCCAGGCGAGCAGTTCGGAGCCCCGGCCTTCCACCGCCCGTGCCTCCCACATCAGCGCGACGGTCACGAGTAGAGGTTCTCCTTGCTCACCTCGTGCACGTGGTCGTGGTCGTGGTGGTGCCCCGGCACGTGCGGTTCGGTCACCGGGAGGGAGGAGTCGGCGGAGAGGTCCCAGCTGGAGGCGGGACGGTTGCGGGCGACCATCTCCGCGCCGAGGGCCGCGACCATCGCACCGTTGTCCGTGCACAGCTTCGGCCGCGGCACGCGGAGCCGGATGCCCGCCTTCTCGCAGCGCTCCAACGCCAGTGCCCGCAGCCGGGAGTTGGCGGCCACGCCGCCGCCGATCATCAGGTGGTCGACGCCCTGGTCCTGGCACGCGCGCACGGCCTTGCGGGTCAGTACGTCCACGACGGCCTCCTGGAAGGACGCCGACACGTCCCGTACCGGCACCTCCTCGCCGGCCGCCCGCTTCGCCTCGATCCAGCGGGCCACGGCCGTCTTCAGCCCGGAGAAGGAGAAGTCGTAGGCCGGGTCGCGCGGCCCGGTGAGACCGCGCGGGAACACGATCGCCTGCGGGTCGCCCTCGCGCGCGTACCGGTCGATGACCGGGCCGCCGGGGAAGCCCAGGTTCAGCACGCGCGCGATCTTGTCGAATGCCTCGCCCGCCGCGTCGTCGATGGTCGCGCCCATCGGCCGTACGTCCGAGGTGATGTCCGTGGACAGCAGCAGCGACGAGTGGCCGCCCGACACCAGCAGCGCCATCGTCGGCTCGGGCAGCGCCCCGTGCTCCAGCTGGTCCACGCAGATGTGGGAGGCGAGGTGGTTGACGCCGTAGAGGGGCTTGCCGAGCGCGTACGCGTACGCCTTGGCCGCCGAGACGCCCACCAGCAGGGCGCCCGCGAGGCCGGGCCCGGCGGTGACGGCGATGCCGTCGAGGTCCTTCGGGCTCACGCCCGCTTCCTTCAGCGCGCGGTCGATGGTCGGGACCATCGCCTCCAGGTGCGCGCGGGAGGCGACCTCGGGGACCACCCCGCCGAAGCGGGCGTGCTCGTCGACGCTCGACGCGATCGCGTCGGCCAGCAGGGTCGTGCCGCGCACGACGCCGACGCCGGTCTCGTCGCAGGAGGTCTCGATCCCGAGGACCAGGGGTTCGTCAGCCATGGACCTAGCCATTGATCTCGGTTCCTTGTACGGATGCGGAAGGGTCGTTGAGGCGCATGACGAGGGCGTCCACGTTGCCCGGCTGGTAGTAGCCGCGGCGGAAGCCGATCGCCTCGAAGCCGAAGCGTTCGTAGAGCTTCTGGGCGCGGACGTTGTCGACCCGGCATTCGAGCATCACCTGGGCGCACTCGAAGGAGGTGGCGGTCCGCAGCAGCTCGGTGAGGATCAGCGCGCCGAGGCCGGTGCCCCAGTGTTCGCGGGCGACGGCGATGGTCTGTACGTCGGCGGTGTCCCCGGCGGAGGCCAGGCCCCCGTAGCCGATGATCCGTCCGTCGGCGTCCTCGGCGACGTAGTACCGCCGGGTCGCGTGGGGTCCGCGCGCGTGGGCGAGGTCCGACCAGAACATGCCGCGGGACCAGGCGTCCTCGGGGAAGAGGTCCTTCTCCAGCTCCAGGACGGGCTCGATGTCCCACCAGCGCATCTCGCGCAGCACCGGGGTCGTCACTTGGGGGTGACCACCTTGTAGTTCTTGGGCACCTGGGCGTCGGGCCGCCGCAGGTACAGCGGCCGGGGCGCCTCCAGTTCCGCGCCCGAGGCCAGCCGCTCGGCGGCCAGCGCCGCGAGGGCGGCCGCGGAGACGAGCTCGGGCCCGCGGGCGTCCGGGAAGGCGTCGGGGTAGAGGACCGCGCCGGCGCCGACGGCGGGCAGTCCGGCCACGGTGTCGGCGATCTCGGCGGGCCGGTCGACGGCGGGTTCGGTGGTTCTCGTCCGCGCGTCCGCGTACCGCGCCCAGTACACCTCCTTGCGCCGGGCGTCGGTGGCCACCACGAACGGCCCCTCGACCGTGCCCTCGGCACCGGCCGCGTAGGCGAGTCCGTCGAGGGTGCACAGGCCGTGGACGGGGACCCCGAGGACGAGGCCGAAGGTGTCGGCGGTCATGAGGCCGACGCGCAGCCCGGTGTACGGGCCGGGGCCGATGCCCACGACGATGCCGGTGACGGCGTCGAGGTGGGTGCCCGCCTCGGCGAGAACCCGGTCGACGGCGGGCAGCAGCAGTTCCCCGTGGCGTCGCGCGTCCACCTGGCTCGACGCGGCGACGACGTCCGTCCCGTCGTGCAGCGCGACGGTGACGGCGGGGGTGGCGGTATCCAGAGCGAGCAAGAGCACGCAAACAGCCTACGGCGCTTCGGGCCGGGCCACGGCCGACCCGGTACACGTCCCCTCTGCTGCTACCGTCACAGCACAGACGTGCTTCAAAGGCGTACGTGGGTACGAGAGGTGGACTCAGAAGGTGGCCAGCAGCAGCTCGGTAATCGTGGCCGGGCTCACCGCGGCGGCGGTCGCCGCAGTCGGTTTCCTCGCCTATCAGGCGTCGGCGCACGTGCCCGACGACCTCGGGAAGCCCTCCCCCTCCAAGTCCTCGGCACTTCCGAAGTCCAAGGCTCCCGGCGAGCGGAAGAAGGACACGGAGAAGCTCCTTCCCGAGGGCTCGGGCACCGGCGAACGCGTCGTCTACTCCCTGGACGGCGACCGCGTCTGGCTGGTCGGCGCCAACGAGAAGGTCACCCGCACGTTCGAGGTCACCCCCAGCACGGTCGACCCCACCCCCGCGACCTACACGGTCTCGTCCCGCTCCGCCGCCGTCACCGGCTCCGACGGCACCCCGATCGAGAACGTCGTCCGCTTCGCCACGGTCGACGGCGTCTCCATCGGCTTCAGCGCGGCGGTGGACGGCTCCACCCCCGACCCCGACCCCGCCACCAAGACGGGCGGCATCCGCGAGTCCCGCAAGGACGGCAAGGCGATGTGGATGTTCGCAGGCATCGGCACGAAGGTGGTCGTGGTCGAGTAGGGGTCCGACGCGGCCGCCGGGGAACTGCTGGTCGCTGGGGTTCTGGTGGCCGCCGGGGGCTTCCTTGGTCACCGGCCGGCGGAACCGCCGGTCACTCCCGGGACGCGGGCAGCCGACGCCTTTTAGTCACCGGCCGGCGGCGCGCCGGTCATTTCAGGGGCGCGGGCAGCCGGGCGCTTTCTTGGTCACCGGCCAGGGGCACCGCCGGTCTTTTCAGGGGCGCGGGGAACTGCGCGACCAGCCCCCACCCACCCGCAGCCGCGACCGGACCGAGACCACCCCACCCGGAGCGCTACGCCGCAGCCCTGGGACGCCGCTCATCCACCCCGCGCCGCCCCTCCCCCTTGACCGGCGGAGCAACAGGCGGAGCTACCGGCGGCGTGGAAATCACCTTCGCCGCCGCACACGCAGCCAGAAGGTCCCGCATCGACACCCCGCCCGCCCCGGAGGAGGACGGCCTCGGCCTGTGTTCCGCTGTCGACATGGACGCCTCCTGGTGCCGGGCGAACCAGGTTAGGTACACCTAACCAAGAACTGTCCCCATGTGACCACGCCGAGGACACCCCGCGCAACACTTACCGACACCCCGTCGGAACCCACGCCCCGCCCCAGCGGAGCGCACAGGCGGAGCGCACAGGCGGAGCGCTACGCGCAAAGCACACCCAGTTCCACCGACGCCCACCGTTCACCCAGCCCGGTGACGGTCACCAGCCGTACCTCGTCCGTGGTGTCCCCGACGGCCCGGTGGATGACGACGCTCAGCCGGTCGTCCGTCAGCTCCTCGACCTTCCCCTCGCCCCACTCCACCACGATCACCGAATCGGGCAGCGAGACGTCGAGATCGAGGTCCTCCATCTCGTCGAGCCCGCCGCCCAGGCGGTACGCGTCGACGTGGACGAGCGGTGGCCCCGCCACCAGGGAGGGATGCACCCGGGCGATGACGAAGGTCGGCGAGGTGACCGCACCCCGTACCTCCAGCCCCTCGCCGAGCCCCCGGGTGAGGGTGGTCTTCCCGGCGCCCAACTCCCCGTTGAGCATCACGAGATCGCCCGCGCGCAGGAGCTTGGCCAGGCGACGGCCCAGGTCCCGCATCCGGTCGGGCGAATGAACGGTGATCCGCAGAGACGGCCCGGACTCACCCGGGACGTGCGGTGCTGCTGGCGCTTCCATAACCAGTAACGGTAGCCCCCGCCGGCACGGCCCCCGCCCGGGTGAGCAGGTCCGCGAGCCGGTCGGTCACCACCTCGGGGTGCTCCAGCATCACCAGATGTCCGGCGTCCGGGACGAGCACCAGCTCCGCGTCCGGCAGCAGGTCGGCGATCACCTCGCTGTGCTCGCTCGGCGTGACGAGGTCCTTGACCCCGGCCAGCACGAGCACCGGCAGCTCCGCGAAGGCCGCGAGGGCCTCGGTCTTGTCGTGCTCGGTGAACGCCGGATAGAACTCGGCGACCACGTCGATGGGCGTACCTTCGATCATCCGCTCGGCGAACCGCGCGACCGCCGGGTCGACGTCCCGCGAGGCGAACGAGTACCGCTTGATGATCCCGGCGAACAGATCGGCGGTCGCCCGCCGCCCCCGCTCCACCAGCGCCGCCTGCTGCCCCAGCGCCTTCAGCACTCCCGGCAGCACCCGCCGCACCGCGTTGACGCCCGCGACCGGCAGCCCGAAGTTGACCTCGCCGAGCCGCCCCGAGGACGTACCGACGAGCGCGACGGCCACGACCCGCTCGCGGATCAGCTCCGGGCTGTGCGCGGCCAGCGCCATGACCGTCATGCCGCCCATGGAGTGCCCGACGAGCACGATGGGCCCCTCGGGCACGGCCGCGTCGATGACGGCCCGCAGGTCGCGCCCGAGCTGGTCGATGGCGACCGGCAGACCGTCCCGCACCTGGGCCACGCCCCGGCCGGAGCGGCCGTGGCTGCGCTGGTCCCAGTGCACGGTCCGCACGACCCCGCGCAGCGCGGCCCGCTGGAAGTGCCAGGAGTCCTGGTTGAGGCAGTAGCCGTGGCTGAAGACGACGGTGACCGGGGCCGGGGCCTTGCGGCCGAAGAGGCGGCGTCTGCGGGGTGAGAGCCCGGCCTCGGGCTCGACGTCGTCGACCTCGTAGTACAGCTCGGTGCCGTCGTCGGCGTACGCCTTGCCGGGGGTGCCGCGCAGCGTCCCGTACGGGCCGGTGGAGTCGAGCGCGAGCTGGGCCTTGCGGCGCATGCCGCGTCCGACGGTGAGCCGCTCTATGGCGACGCCCGCCGCCGCGCCCGCCGCGACCACGCCTATCGCCGCCCCCGCGACACCCGCTCTGCGCCAGATGCCGTCGCCGGACGCGGCCGAGGCGGCGGCCGCGCTCGCGACGGCCTCCACGGCCTCCGCGCTGCTCTCGCTCACGTCCCGCTCCTCTTCGCCGACGTCCGGTCCCGCTGCCGGTCCCGCTACCGCTGTCGCTGTCGCTCCGCACATCCGTACGGAGTGTCCAGTCCTGTACGTCTTTCACTTACTCGTGTTCGGGGGCCGCCCGCTCATGCCCGTGCCCGGACGTGCCCCGGATCACACCCCGGCGCGCCCGCGCCGGACACCCGTGATCACATCCTCGGGGGCCGCGCGCGTGGCCGCACGCGCCCGGTCATTCACCCGTATCGACGTAGACGCGCGGGACACGGGTTCCGATGCGCGTGACGATCTCGTACGCGATGGTCCCGGCCGCCTGCGCCCAGTCCTCGGCGGTCGGCTCGCCCCGGTCACCGGCCCCGAACAGCACGACCTCGTCCCCGGCGACGGGTTCGTCCCCGCCGAGGTCGACGACGAACTGGTCCATGGCGACCCGGCCCGCGACGGTCCGCCACTTGCCGCCGACGAGGACGGGCCCGGTGCCGGAGGCGTGCCGGGGGACCCCGTCCGCGTAACCGACGGGGACCAGGCCGAGGGTGGTGGCGCCGGGCGTGACGTAGTGGTGGCCGTAGCTGACGCCGTGGCCGGCGGGGACGTGCTTGACCAGCGCGAGCGAGGCGCTGAGCCGCATGACGGGCCGCAGCCCGAGGTCGGCCGCGCTGCCCAGCTCCGGGCTGGGGGAGACGCCGTAGACCGCGATGCCCGTCCGGACGAGGTCGAAGCGCGCGTCCGGAAGGGTGAGCGTGGCCGGGGAGTTGGCGATGTGCCGCACCTCGGGGCGGACGCCCTGCTCCTCGGCGTGGGCGATCATGTCGCGGAAGCGGGTGAGCTGGGCCTCGATGGAGGGGTGACCGGGCTCGTCGGCGCAGGCGAAGTGCGACCAGAGTCCGGTGACCTTCACCAGCCCCTCGGCCTCGGCCCGCAGCGCCTCGGTGACGAGTTCCGGCCAGTCGCCGGGCGCGCAGCCGTTGCGTCCGAGCCCGGTGTCGGCCTTGAGCTGCACCCGCGCGCGCAGTCCGGCGGCGCGGGCGGCGTCGGTGACCTCCCGCAGCGCCCACAGCCCGCTGACCGCGACGTCGATGTCGGCCTCGACCGCCTCACGCCAGGGTCCGCCCGGCGCCCACAGCCAGCACATCAGCCGCCCGGACAGACCCGCCGCCCGCAGCGCCAGCGCCTCCTCCGGCGTGGCCGTCCCGAGCCAGGTCGCGCCCGCCTCGACGGCGGCCCGGGCACACCGGACCGCCCCGTGGCCGTACGCGTCGGACTTGACGACGGCCATCAGTTCGGCACCCGCCGCCCGCGCGCGCAGGGTCCGCACATTGGCCCGCAGGGCATCCAGATCGATCTCGGCACGGGCCCGCAGGGGCGCGCTCCGCAGAGGTGCTGTCTCACTCATGTCAGCCCCAGTGTCTCAGAGCCACGGACGTCCCCTTCGAACGGGCGCGGCCCCTGACGTACGAACGACCCGGCCCCGCCCGCCTCACTTCCCCGGCCGCTTCCCCCACACGAAGACCCGGTCCTTCGTCTTCAGCACCCCCCACAGCGTCCGCGCGTCCGCCAGCCGCAGGTTCACACAGCCCATGGACCCGATCTCCGTGTAGATGGACCCGTAGACGGCGTGGAACGCCTGTCCGCCGCTGAAGAACTGGCTGTACGGCATAGGCGTGTTGTAGAGCGTCGACCAGTGGTTCTTGTGCTTCCAGTACACCGTGTGCCACCCCGCCCGGGTCGGGTACGCCTTCCGCCCGCTGCGCATCGGCACCGGCCCGAACACCACCTTCTTCCCCTTCTGCACCCAGGTGAGCTGCCGCGACAGGTCCACACACGCCACCCGGTACGTGCGCACCGGGCACTTCCCGGCCGCGTTGGGGTTCTTGCGGGCGGCCAGCAGCTGCATCCGCGCCCAGGTCACCGGCCCCGCGAAGCCGATCGCCGGCTTGATGCGCTGCTTGACCTGGAACGCCCGGATCGCCAGACAGTCGGCCCGCGACTGCTTCCCGTCCACCTTCCGCCGCAGATACCGCTCGACCTGCCGCTGGTAGGGCCCCGCCAGCTTCGTACAGGTGACGGCGGCCGCGGCGAACGCCTGGGCCTCGCCGAGCGGCACGTACTCGATGAGGTCGTACGTCCCGGCCGCCGCGCGCCTCGGCTCCACCGCGTCCTCCGCCGCGCCGGGCGCGTACACCCGGGGCGGGAGCGCCTGGTCCGGCGTGTCGATCTGCCAGGGCTGGTGCGGGCCGGGCGGCACACCGGGGACGAGGGGGCCGTCACCGGGCGGAACGGCGGAGCGGTGCGGCGCGGAGATCGGCGCGCGGGGGGCCGCGGCGGCGTCGGTTGCCGGGAGTGCGGTCACCAGGGCGAGGCACACGGCCAGGGCCCCGAGCCTCGTTCGCCGGCTCGTCTTTTGTCGGCTCGTCATGTGATCAGCGATACGTGCCGCACTCGCCCGGACGCGGTCGCCGCGCGTACGGTCACCCGATACGCATGGAGGAAGTCACCCGATATGCGGGCTCACCGGACACCATCGGCGTCACGTACAGTCACCCTTGGCACACGACAGGTCGCGAACGGTACGACACAGGGGTTGATATGTGCGGAATCGTGGGATACGTCGGCGCGCAGTCCGCGCTCGACGTGGTCCTGGCCGGGCTGAGGCGGCTGGAGTACCGGGGGTACGACTCCGCGGGCGTGGCGGTCCTCGCCGACGGGGGCCTGGCCGCCGCGAAGAAGGCGGGGAAGCTGGTCAACCTGGAGAAGGAGCTGGTCGGCCGCCCGCTGCCGACCGGATCGACCGGCGTCGGCCACACCCGCTGGGCCACCCACGGCGGCCCCACCGACACCAACGCCCACCCGCACCTCGACAACGCGGGCCGGGTCGCCGTCGTCCACAACGGCATCATCGAGAACTTCGCCGCGCTCCGGGCCGAACTGGCCGGGCGCGGCCACGACCTGCTCTCCGAGACGGACACCGAGGTCGTCGCCCACCTGCTCGCCGAGGAGTTCTCCTCGTGCGACGACCTCGCGGAGGCCATGCGCCTGGTGTGCCGCCGGCTGGAGGGGGCGTTCACGCTGGTCGCGGTGCACGCGGACGCGCCGGACGTGGTCGTGGGCGCCCGCCGGAACTCGCCGCTGGTCGTCGGGGTCGGCGAGGGCGAGGCGTTCCTCGCCTCGGACGTGGCCGCGTTCATCGCCCACACCCGCTCGGCCATCGAGCTGGGCCAGGACCAGGTGGTCGAGCTGCGCCGCGACGGCGTCACGGTCACGACGTTCGACGGCCGCCCCGCCGAGGTCCGCTCGTACCACGTCGACTGGGACGCGTCGGCGGCGGAGAAGGGCGGCTACGACTACTTCATGCTCAAGGAGATCGCCGAGCAGCCCAAGGCGGTCGCGGACACCCTCCTCGGCCGTATCGACGCGGCGGGCACCCTGAGCCTGGACGAGGTCCGCATCCGCGACGCGGAGCTGCGCGAGCTGGACAAGGTGGTCATCGTCGCGTGCGGTACGGCCTTCCACGCCGGGCTGATCGCCAAGTACGCCATCGAGCACTGGACGCGGATCCCCTGCGAGGTGGAGCTGGCGAGCGAGTTCCGCTACCGGGACCCGATCCTCGGCCCGCACACCCTGGTCGTCGCGATCTCCCAGTCCGGCGAGACCATGGACACGCTGATGGCCCTGCGGCACGCCCGCGAACAGGGCGCCCGGGTCCTCGCCATCTGCAACACCAACGGCTCGACGATCCCCCGCGAGTCCGACGCGGTCCTCTACACCCACGCGGGGCCCGAGGTGGCCGTCGCCTCCACGAAGGCGTTCCTGACCCAGCTGGTGGCCTGCTACCTCGTCGCCCTCTATCTCGGCCAGGTGCGCGGCACGAAGTGGGGCGACGAGATCCGGGCGGTGGTCCGCGACCTCTCCCGCATCTCCCGCGAGGTGGAGCGGGTCCTCGAAACGATGGAGCCGGTACGGGAGCTGGCGCGCACCCTCGCCGACAAGGACACGGTCCTGTTCCTGGGCCGGCACGTGGGCTATCCGGTGGCCCTGGAGGGCGCCCTGAAGCTCAAGGAGCTGGCCTACATGCACGCGGAGGGCTTCGCGGCGGGCGAGCTGAAGCACGGCCCGATCGCCCTGATCGAGGAGGACCTGCCGGTGGTCGTCGTGGTCCCCTCCCCGGCGGGCCGCTCCCTCCTGCACGACAAGATCGTCTCCAACATCCAGGAGATCCGCGCGCGCGGCGCCCGCACCATCGTCATCGCGGAGGAGGGCGACGAGGCGGTCGTCCCGTACGCCGACCACCTGATCCGCGTCCCGGTGACCCCGACCCTGCTGCAGCCGCTGGTCGCCACCGTCCCCCTCCAGGTCTTCGCTTGCGAACTGGCCACCGCCCGGGGCAACGAGGTGGACCAGCCGCGGAACCTGGCGAAGTCCGTGACCGTGGAGTGAGAGCCGCCGCGTCCACCGTAGGGTGCGGATCATGCCCATCATCGGAGTCGGCATCGACGTCGCCGAGATCGACCGTTTCCGCGCCTCGCTGGAGCGCACGCCCAGTCTGGCCGACCGTCTCTTCCTCCCGAGCGAACTGCTGCTGCCCAGCGGGGAACGCCGGGGCGTCGCCTCCCTCGCGGCCCGCTTCGCCGCGAAGGAGGCCCTCGCGAAGGCCCTCGGCGCGCCCAGCGGGCTGCGCTGGACCGACGCGGAGGTGTATGTCGAGCCTTCCGGCCAGCCGCGCCTGCGGGTGTCCGGCACGGTGGCGTCCCGGGCCTCCGCGCTGGGCGTCACGTCCTGGCACATCTCCCTGAGCCATGACGCGGGGGTGGCATCGGCGGTGGTGATCGCGGAGGGGTGACGCGGCGCGCTGCGGGTGCGGGTGGGGTGCGTTGTCGGGTGCGTGGTCGGGTGCGGGCGGGGTGCGTGGTCGGGTGCGGGTGAGTGGGGGCTGGTCGCGCAGTTCCCCGCGCCCCTGAAAAGCAGGGGCTGCGCCCCGAGCTTTTCAGGCCCGCAGGACCGTTGACTTCCGGCCCACACGACCGTGGGCTTTCAGGCCCGCAGGGGCCTGTGTCTTTTAGGGGCGCGGGGAACTGCGCGAGAAGCCCCACGCACCCGCACCCGACCACGCACCCCACCCGACAGCAACAGAGCCCAGCCCGCAGCACCCCCGGCCCAGCTGCACCCGGCCCCCCACACAAGGCAGACTCGTCCCCATGCGCTCAGCCCACCGCGTAGAAACCGTCCGCACAGCCGAACGCACCCTCATGGCCCGCCTCCCCGACGGCGCCCTGATGCAGCGCGCGGCCGCGGGCCTGGCCGCCGCCTGCGCCGACATCCTCCCCCGCCGCGTCTACGGCAGCCGCGTCGTCGTCCTCACCGGCAGCGGCGACAACGGCGGCGACGCGCTGTACGCCGGCGCCCGCCTGGCACGGCGGGGCGCGGGAGTGACCGCCGTGCTCCTCTCCCCCGACCGCACCCACCAGGCCGCCCTTCACGCTCTCCTCCGGGCGGGCGGCACCACCGCCACCCCCACCGCCGCCGAAGCCCACATCCGCCGCGCCGACCTCGTCCTGGACGGCGTCGTCGGCATCGGCGGCAAGGGCGGCCTGCGCCCGGAAGCGGCCCGCCTGGCCGCCCTGGCCGCCGCCTCCCCCGCCACCGTCGTCGCCGTGGACCTCCCGAGCGGCATCGAGGCGGACACCGGCGAGGTGTACGGCGAAGCGGTCCGCGCCGACCTCACCGTCACCTTCGGCACCCACAAGCCGGGCCTCCTCGTCGACCCGGCCCGCACGTACGCCGGCTCGGTCCGGCTGGTCGACATCGGCCTCGCGGACACCCTCCCGGCCACCCCCGCCCTGGAGTCCCTCCAGCACACCGACGTGGCCGCCCTCCTCCCCCGCCCGTCGCAGGAGAGCGACAAGTACCGCCGGGGTGTCGTGGGCATCGCGGCGGGCTCGGCCCGCTACCCGGGCGCGGCGGTCCTCGCGGTCGCCGGCGCCCTGCGCGGCGGCGCGGGCGCGGTCCGTTACGTCGGCGCGGCCGGCGACGCGGTGCTCGCCCGGTTCCCGGAGACCCTGGTCTCGGACACGGGCCCGAAGAAGGCGGGCCGGGTCCAGGCCTGGGTCGCCGGTCCCGGAGCCGGCGACGACCCGGCCCCCGTCGCCGAGGCGCTCTCCACCGACGTCCCCGTCCTCCTCGACGCCGACGGCCTCCGCCTCGCCGACCGCGAGAGCGTCCGCACCCGCACGGCCCCGACCCTGCTGACCCCGCACGCCGGCGAGGCCGCGGCCCTGCTCGGCATCTCCCGCGAGGAGGTCGAGGCGTCCCGCCTCACCGCCGTACGCGACCTGGCCCGCGCCTACGACGCGACGGTCCTCCTCAAGGGCTCCACCACCCTGATCGCGACCCCGGACCCCGGCACCCCGGTCCGCGTCAACGCCACCGGCACGCCCTGGCTCGCCACCGCCGGCAGCGGTGACGTCCTCTCGGGCCTGGCGGGCTCGCTCCTGGCCGCCGGCCTCTCCCCCCTGGACGCGGCGAGCGCGGCCGCGTACGTCCACGGCCTGGCGGGCCGCTACGCCGCCGACGGAGCCCCGGCGGGCGCCCACGACGTGGCGGAGTCGATCCCGGCGGCCTGGCGGGACATCACGGCCTGACGCCCCCGTCGGCCCGCCCCACGCCGGCGCGCCTCACGACCGGCCCGCGCCACGACCGGCTCAGCCGCTCAACTCCCCTCCTCGATCCGCTCGATCGCCTCCCGCACCATCCCCAGGTACTCGGCCTCCTCGCACCGGGGCTTGCTCCCCATCCGGTACATGTCCATCGCGTCGGAGAGACACTCGCCCAGATCCTCGTCCGGCAGATCCACCGAGAGCTCGCTGCACACCTGCCCGGCCAGCTCCGCGTCACCGCGGCCGGCCCCCCGCCGAACGGCGTCCCGTACCCGCAGAGGTACACCAAAAGGCATCAGACAACCTCGCTTCCCCCGGGCTCACAGCCCCGGGTCGGCCGGAAGGCGGCTCCCTCCCCGGCGGCCCGGACGCTAGTCCCACCTCCACCCCAGGTCCATACCTTCGCCACTTTTCACCCACAGTGAGGAGTTGATGCTCTAACGTGCCCCCCGGCGTGACGGACCCCACCCCGTCACCCTGTTCAAACTCCGTTAACAATGGACTGTGATCTCACCGGCCTCCTCGTTGCCGCGGAGCGCCCACCGGCCCAGGCCGGAGGCGACTCCCTACGTCGACCTCACCCGAGCCGAGTGGAGCGCGCTGCGCGAAAAGACGCCGCTCCCACTCAACGCCGAGGAGGTCGAGAAGCTGCGCGGCCTGGGCGATGTCATCGACCTCGACGAGGTCCGGGACATCTATCTGCCGCTGTCCCGGCTCCTCAACCTCTACATCGGCGCCACCGACGGCCTGCGCGGTGCCCTCAACACCTTCCTGGGCGAGCAGGGCTCCCAGTCGGGCACCCCGTTCGTCATAGGCGTCGCCGGTTCCGTGGCCGTCGGCAAGTCCACCGTCGCCCGCCTCCTCCAGGCCCTCCTCGCCCGCTGGCCCGAACACCCGCGGGTGGAGCTGGTCACCACCGACGGTTTCCTGCTCCCCATGAAGGACCTCCAGGAACGCGGCCTGGTCTCCCGCAAGGGCTTCCCCGAGTCCTACGACCGCCGGGCCCTGACCCGTTTCGTCGCCGACATCAAGGCCGGCAAGGACGAGGTGACGGCCCCCGTCTACTCCCACCTCATCTACGACATCGTCCCCGACCAGCGACTCACGGTCCGCCGCCCCGACATCCTCATCGTCGAGGGGCTGAACGTCCTGCAGCCCGCCCTGCCCGGCAGCGACGGCCGCACCCGCGTGGGTCTCGCCGACTACTTCGACTTCAGCGTGTACGTCGACGCCGGCGCCGACGACATCGAGCGCTGGTACCTCAACCGCTTCAAGAAGCTCCGCCAGACCGCCTTCCAGAAGCCCGACTCCTACTTCCGCAAGTACACCCAGGTATCCGAGGACGACGCCCTCGACTACGCCCGCACCCTCTGGCGCACCATCAACAAGCCCAACCTGGTCGAGAACATCGCCCCCACCCGGGGCCGCGCCACCCTCATCATCCGCAAGGGCGCCGACCACAAGGTCCGCCGCCTCAGCCTCCGGAAGCTGTAGCTCCACCGGGCCCGGCTACCCTGCGGGCATGCTGCATCTGCGCCTGATCACCCCGTCCGGCCGGACCGACGAGGTGGTACGCCTGATCGAGGACACGGTCGGCACCACCCACCTCGTCGTCATGGCGGGCGCCGCCCGCGACCCCGCCGGAGACGTCGTGATGTGCGACGTGGCGCGCGAGGCGGGCGACGAACTGATCGGCGCGCTACGGGCGTTGGACCTGGACCGCACCGGCTCCATCGCGGTCGAGAACATCGACCTGTCGCTCTCCGAGCGGGCCGACAAGGCCGAGAAGGACGCGCCCGGCGAGGGCGCGGACGCGGTCCTGTGGGAGCACCTGACGGACGCCACCCACGAGGAGTCGACGCTCTCCGTCACCTACGTCGCCTTCATCACCCTCGCCACGATGATCGCGGCCTGCGGTGTGGTCCTGGACAACGCGGTCCTGATCGTGGGCGCGATGGCCGTCGGCCCCGAGTTCGGTCCGCTGGCCGGGATCAGCACGTCCATCGTGCAACGCCACCCGCGCCTGGCCCTGCGCTCCCTGATCGCGCTCCTCGTGGGCTTCGCGGCGGCCATGGCGGTGACGGTCGCCTTCAGCCTCTTCATGGACGCGCTCGGCTACTTCACCGAGGCCAAACTGGAGGCCGACCGCCCCAACACGGCCTTCGTCTACGCCCCCGACGCCTTCTCGTTCATCGTGGCGGTCCTGGCCGGCATCGCCGGCACCCTCTCCCTCACCTCGGCCAAGTCCGGGGCCCTGGTGGGCGTGGCCATCTCGGTCACCACGGTCCCGGCGGCGGCGAACGCGGCGGTGGCCCTGGCCTACGGCGACATGAAACAGACGGCCGGCTCGACGGAGCAACTGCTCCTGAACCTCCTGGGCATCGTCCTGGCAGGCACTCTCACCCTGCTGCTCCAGAAGTGGCTGTGGTCACGACAGCGCAGCACTTCATAGCCGGGGCCCAGCACAAAAGGGGCGCGGGGAACTGCGCGACAAGCCACGACGAACCCGCAGCCCGCCAAGCACAGAACCCCACGCCCCTACCCGGAACGAACCCCGGACCTATCCGAGCGCCGACTTCACCACGTCGGCGAGCCGCCCCGCGACGGAACGCGCCTGCTCGATGTCGGCCGCCTCCACCATCACCCGGACCAGCGGCTCCGTCCCCGAGGGCCGCAGCAATACCCGCCCCGTGGACCCCAGTTCCCCCTCGGCCTCGGCAACCGCCGCCGCCAGCTCCGCCGACGTGGACACCCGCGAGCGGTCCACGTCCGGCACATTGACGAGCACCTGCGGCAGCCGCTCCATCACACCCGCCAGCTCCCGCAGCGAACGCCCGGTCTGCGCGACCCGGGCCGCCAGCAGCAACCCCGTCAGCGTGCCGTCACCCGTGGTCGCGTGGTCGGAGATGATCACGTGCCCGGACTGCTCGCCCCCGAGCGCGTACCCGTGCTCCTTCATCTCCTCCAGCACATAACGGTCCCCGACCGCGGCCTGCACGAGCCGCAGCCCCTCCCGCTCCAGCGCCAGCTTGAAGCCGAGGTTGGACATCACGGTCGCGACCACGGTGTCCGAGCGGAGCTCCCCCCGCTCCCGCATGGCCAGCGCGAGCACCGCGAGGATCTGGTCCCCGTCGACCTCGTCGCCCTGGTGGTCCACGGCGAGGCACCGGTCCGCGTCCCCGTCGTGCGCGATGCCGAGGTGCGCCCCGTGCTCGACGACCGCGGCCCGCAGCTTCCCGAGGTGCGTCGACCCGCACCCGTCGTTGATGTTGAGCCCGTCCGGCTCGGCCCCGATGGTGACGATCTCGGCACCGGCCCGGGTGAACACCTCCGGCGAGACCCCGGCGGCGGCGCCGTGCGCCTCGTCGAGGACGATCTTCAGGCCGTCCAGGCGGTTGGGGAGCGCGGCCAGCAGATGCGCGACGTACCGCTCGAAGCCCTCGTCGTAGGACCGGACGCGTCCGACCCCCGCGCCCGTCGGCCGGTCCCAGGGCGCCCCGGTGCGGTGCTCCTCGTAGACGCCCTCGATGCGGTTCTCCAGGTCGTCGGCGAGCTTGTGGCCGCCGCGGGCGAAGAACTTGATGCCGTTGTCGGGCATGGCGTTGTGGCTGGCGGAGAGCATCACGCCGAGGTCGGCGCCCAGCTCCCCGGTGAGGAACGCCACAGCGGGCGTGGGCAGGACACCGACACACAGCACGTCGACGCCCGCGCTGGCGAGGCCGGCCACGACGGCCGCCTCCAGGAACTCTCCGGACGCCCGCGGATCCCGTCCGACCACCGCCACCGGCTTGTGGCCCTCGAACGTTCCCGCCTCGGCGAGTACGTGTGCCGCCGCGACGGAGAGTCCGAGCGCGAGCTCGGCCGTCAGATCCGCGTTGGCGACACCGCGCACGCCGTCCGTGCCGAAGAGTCGTCCCACAGTGGTGTCCTCCGAATTGCTGAGAATGTGCGGCTCGTACCGGGTGTCCACCGAGTGTCCCTCTCGTCCCGGGACCCAGTACATCCCCTGAGACTGTCCTCCCCCTTTCGGGGTTGTACCGACAGTCTGCGTGTACGTCTGCGATGAACCGTCAACCCTGCTACGCAAACCGCCCCGGCGGCACAGGGAGTGTGCCACCGGGGCGAAGCGAGCGGTGCGGCGAAGCGCCGGGATTTAGCGCTTGCTGTACTGCGGGGCCTTGCGGGCCTTCTTCAGACCGGCCTTCTTGCGCTCGACCGCACGGTCGTCGCGGCGGAGGAAGCCGGCCTTCTTGAGGGCGCCACGGTTGTTGTCGACGTCGGCCTCGTTCAGCGCGCGGGCGACACCGAGACGGAGCGCACCGGCCTGGCCGGAGACACCGCCACCGGAGATGCGGGCGATGACGTCGTAACGGCCTTCGAGCTCCAGGACCTTGAAGGGCTCGTTGACTTCCTGCTGGTGCACCTTGTTGGGGAAGTAGTCCTCAAGGGTGCGACCGTTGATCTTCCACTTGCCGGAGCCCGGGACGATCCGGACGCGGGCGATGGCGTTCTTGCGACGGCCCAGGCCGGCGGCCGGCTGCGGGTCGCCGAAGCGGCCGGCGAGCGACTCCGAGGTGTACTCACCCTCGACGGGGACCTCGGACTCGGTGGTGTAGCTCTCCATGTCGACGAGCTCGGTCTCGGTCTCTTCGACCGGCTGCTCAACGGTGGTCTCGGCCACGGTTCTCCTCAGATTCTTTTCTGTTTGGGGTGTGGCCGGAACTACTGCGCGACCTGGGTGATCTCGAACGGCACCGGCTGCTGGGCAGCGTGCGGGTGCTGGTCGCCCGAGTAGACCTTCAGCTTGCTGATCATCTGACGGCCCAGGGTGTTCTTGGGGATCATGCCCTTGATGGCCTTCTCGACGGCCTTCTCGGGGTTCTTCGCCAGCAGCTCGTCGTAACGGACGGAGCGCAGACCACCCGGGTAGCCGGAGTGGCGGTACGCCAGCTTCTGGGTCTTCTTGTTGCCGGACAGGTGAACCTTGTCGGCGTTGATGATGATGACGAAGTCGCCCATGTCCATGTGCGGGGCATAGGTCGGCTTGTGCTTGCCGCGGAGGAGGTTCGCGGCAGTGGTAGCCAGACGGCCCAGGACGATGTCCTGAGCGTCAATGACGTGCCACTGGCGAGTCACATCGCCGGGCTTAGGGCTGTACGTACGCACTTCGCAGCCTTCTTCTTCAGTGGATGGGTGCTGACACATGGCATCACTGAAGCGATCGTGCAGCTGGGGACGACAGTGCCGGGAACGATGTCCGTATGCCGCCCACTGGTAACTGCTCCAGGGAACCTACGTAGCGGCTTCGCGCCTGAGAACGGCCGAGCCAATACGCATAACAAGCGGCAAGCGTACTCGCGCTGCCCCGGGCGGGTCAAAACGGCCCCGGCCACGCCTCTGACCACTGACGAAGGCATGCCGCACACGTAACCGGGTGAGGCATGCCTTCGTCCGTCTAAACTGCGGCCCATGAGCTTTGGGCAGGGGGGGTCTCAGTGGAGCCCCGGGGGTTCCCACGATCCGTGGGACAATCAGTGGGGTTCCACCAATAATCGGACCCCGGACTGGGCGTCACTCGCCGAGCAGTCCGAAACACGCAACAGGCGACGCAGACTCCTGCTGATCGTCGGCGGCGCGCTCGCCACGGTCGGCATAGGCGTCGCCGTGGCCGTCGCCGTCGTCAACACCGACAGCGGCAACACCACGGCGAACGGCCCGAACAGCCTGCCGTCCGCCGGGGACATCCCGAGCGCCAGCGCCAAGGCCGACCCGTCCTTCGCGCCGACCTCGGCCCCGCCGCCGCTGGACCCGAAGGAGTTCATCTCCAGCTCCGGCAAGGACAAGGCGCCGATCAGCCCGAACATCCTCTTCCCGGGCTCCCAGCTGACCAAGCGCGACGACGTCGTCTACCGCAAGGGCGCCACGGCCTCGACGACGAACTGTGCCTCGGCCGTCCAGGGAACCGTGAGCACCCTCCTGAGCAGCAACGACTGCACCCGCTTCATGCGCGTGACCTACTTCCGGGAGAAGATCGCGGTCACCATCGGCGTCGCCCTGTTCGACACCGAGGCCAAGGCGACCAAGGTCAAGGACGACTGGGACAAGAAGAGCACCATCGTCTCCCTCTCCGGCGAGGGCGTCCCCACCTTCTGCCGCACGACGTTCTGCCGGACGACCCTCAACTCCTACGGCCGCTACGCCTACTTCACCCTGTCCGGCTTCACCGACGGCAAGGACGTCACGGAGAAGGACAAGGCGGTCTTCATCGCCGGCGACGACCTCGCCAGGTCCACCTTCGAGCAGATCCGCCGCCGGGGCGAGACCCAGGCGGCCGCCGCGGCGGAGGGGTAGCCGCCCCCGCCCGGCCGCCCCGGGGTCAGCAGCAGCCGGCCCCGGGCGCCCCCGGCAGCGTCCGCCGGTTCCGCGCCTCCCTGCTCCGCGCGGCCAGCAGCTCGTCCGCCGGGTAGCCGACCTCCTCCAGCGTCAGCCCGTGCGGCCGTACGACGTGCACCGCGGAGTCCCGCACCCCCGCGGCCAGCACCTTCCCCGGCCAGTCGGCGCCCCGGTGTCCGTCCCCCACGAACAGCAGCGCCCCGATCAGCGAGCGCACCATGTTGTGGCAGAAGGCGTCGGCCCGCACGGTCGCGGTGACGATCCCGTCGTCCCCCCGCACCAGGCTCAGCTCCTGGAGCGTACGGATGGTGGTGGCCCCCTCGCGCCGCTTGCAGTAGGCGGCGAAGTCGTGCTCGCCCAGCAGCAGCCGGGCCGCCTCGTTCATCGCGTCCACGTCGAGCGGCCAGTCGTGCCACAGCACGTGCCCGCGCAGCAGCGGATCGACCCCACCGGGATTGTCGGTGACCCGGTAGGCGTACCGGCGCCAGATCGCCGAGAACCGCGCGTTGAAGCCGCTGGGCGCCTCTCTGAGGGCCCAGACCCGTACGTCCCTCGGCAGGCGCCCCGCGAGCCGCTTCAGCAGCTTCTCGTGGTGTTCACGCCAGACCGCCTCCGGCAGGTCCACGTGCGCCACCTGCCCGCGCGCGTGCACCCCGGCATCGGTCCGCCCGGCCACGGTCAGCTCGTACGTCTCCCCGGACCGCGTCACGGTCCGCAGCGCGTCCTCGATCTCCCCCTGGACGGTCCGCCGCCCCCCGGCCTGCTTGGCCCACCCGGAGAACTCGCTCCCGTCGTACGACAGGTCCAGCCGGACGCGGACATGACCGGGCGCCGCTTCATCACTCACACGAAGATCCTCTCAGCTACAAAAAAGCGGGCCCGCTCCCTTAACAGGAACGGACCCACTCAGACGCGCCCCGTCCAGGGGCGCGGGGAACTGCGCGATCAACCACGGCGAACCCGCAGCCACCGACCGCACAGCACCCCGCAGAACGCTTACGCGTCCTTGGACTCCTCGGCAGCCTCGTCCGCGCTGTCGTCGGCCTTGGCGGTGTCGACCTTGGCCTCAGCGGCAGGCGTCTCCGCGTCCTTGGCGGCACGCTTGGTGGCGGCCTCGGCCTCGCCCGTGGCCTCCTGCGCGACGGTCAGCGCCTCGACCAGCTCGATGACGGCCATGGGCGCGTTGTCGCCGCGGCGGTTACCGATCTTGGTGATACGGGTGTAACCACCCGGACGGTTCTCGTAGCGCGGGCCGATCTCGGTGAAGAGCGTGTGGACGACGCTCTTGTCCGTGATCACCTGAAGCACCTGACGGCGGTTGTGAAGGTCGCCCTTCTTGCCCTTGGTGATCAGACGCTCGGCGTACGGCCGCAGACGGCGGGCCTTCGCCTCGGTGGTGGTGATGCGGCCGTGCTCGAAGAGGCTCTTCGCGAGGTTCGCGAGGAGCAGCTTCTCGTGCGCGGCACTGCCGCCCAGACGGGCACCCTTGGTGGGCTTCGGCATGGTGTTTCTCCTAGGTGTCTGCCCCGGCCGTATCAGGTACCGGGGTCAGTATCCGAGCGAGCGGGTTTGCTCGTCGGAGACCCCGCGCCCCATAGGGGCGCGGGGAACTGCGCGACCAGCCACAGCGGGCCGGCAGCCAAGAACCGGCAGTCGGTCCCGAGCTCTTAGTACTGCTCGGTCTCCACGAACCCGGCATCCGCGTCGTCGTCCGCACCGAAGGCGTCCGCGGCAGCGGTGGGGTCGAACCCGGGAGGCGAGTCCTTGAGCGCCAGGCCCATGCCCGCCAGCTTCGCCTTGACCTCGTCGATCGACTTCGCACCGAAGTTGCGGATGTCGAGCAGGTCGGCCTCGGAGCGGGCGACGAGCTCACCCACGGAGTGGATGCCCTCGCGCTTGAGGCAGTTGTACGACCGAACGGTGAGCTCCAGCTCCTCGATCGGCAGCGCCAGATCGGCGGCGAGCGCGGCGTCCGTCGGGGACGGACCCATGTCGATGCCCTCGGCGTCGATGTTCAGCTCACGGGCCAGACCGAACAGCTCGACCAGGGTCTTACCGGCCGACGCCATGGCGTCACGGGGACGCATGGCCTGCTTGGTCTCGACGTCGACGATCAGCTTGTCGAAGTCGGTGCGCTGCTCGACACGCGTGGCCTCGACCTTGTACGTGACCTTGAGAACCGGCGAGTAGATGGAGTCGACCGGGATACGGCCGATCTCCTGGCCCACCTGCTTGTTCTGCACGGCGGAGACGTAACCGCGGCCGCGCTCGACCGTCAGCTCCATCTCCAGCTTGCCCTTGCCGTTGAGCGTGGCGAGGACCAGGTCGGGGTTGTGCACCTCGACACCGGCCGGGGGCGCGATGTCGGCGGCGGTGACCAGACCCGGGCCCTGCTTGCGCAGGTACATCACGACCGGCTCGTCGTGCTCCGAGGAGACGACCAGCTGCTTGATGTTGAGGATCAGGTCGGTGACGTCCTCCTTGACGCCCGGCACGGTGGTGAACTCGTGCAGGACACCGTCGATCCGGATGCTGGTGACAGCAGCGCCGGGGATCGACGACAGGAGCGTACGACGGAGGCTGTTGCCGAGGGTGTAGCCGAAGCCCGGCTCCAGCGGCTCGATCACGAACCGGGAGCGGAATTCGTCGACGACCTCTTCGGTCAACGAGGGACGCTGAGCGATCAGCATGTGGTGATCCTTCTGTCAGGGGCGCCCACTATTTGACGCCCTTGAGAACTACAAGGGTACGGGCGATATGGCCCCGAAGAGCCATACCGCCCGAAAACCTCAGACCAAGCAGTCGCGCACCCGACCCGGAGGGTCAGACGCGGCGGCGCTTGGGGGGACGGCAGCCGTTGTGCGGGGTGGGCGTGACGTCCTGGATGGAGCCGACCTCGAGACCGGTCGCCTGCAGCGAACGGATGGCCGTCTCACGACCCGAACCCGGGCCCTTGACGAACACGTCGACCTTGCGCATGCCGTGCTCCTGCGCGCGACGGGCGGCCGACTCGGCGGCCATCTGCGCGGCGAACGGCGTGGACTTCCGGGAGCCCTTGAAGCCGACGTGGCCGGCGGAGGCCCAGGAGATCACGTTGCCCGAGGGGTCCGTGATGGAGACGATCGTGTTGTTGAACGTGCTCTTGATGTGCGCGTGGCCGTGAGCGACGTTCTTCTTTTCCTTGCGGCGCACCTTCTTGGCAGCGCCCTGACGACCCTTGGGGGGCATCTACAAACTCCTACGGGGAGGTGGTCGGTCCTACAGCGAAGACCGCTGATGAAGCGTTGTCCGCTGAGGACTACTTCTTGCCCGGCTTCTTCTTACCGGCGATGGCGCGACGCGGGCCCTTGCGGGTGCGGGCGTTGGTGCTGGTGCGCTGACCGCGGACGGGCAGACCACGACGGTGACGGAGGCCCTGGTAGCAGCCGATCTCCACCTTGCGGCGGATGTCGGCCTGGACCTCGCGACGGAGGTCACCCTCGGTCTTGATGTTGTTGTCCACGTACTCGCGGATCGCGACGAGCTGCTCCTCGGAGAGGTCGCGGACGCGGGTGTCGGGGTTGACGCCGGTCGCTGCCAGCGTCTCCTGGGAGAGGGTCCGGCCGATGCCGAACACATAGGTGAGGGCGACCTCCACACGCTTGTCGCGCGGGATGTCAACACCGGAAACGCGTGCCATTCAATGGCTCCTGGTGATTGTCGGAGGTCTTCCACAGAACCGGGCCCCGGCCGCCGGCCTCCTCTTGTAGGAGAGGAGTAGGTACGACGCGGGTCCCCGGCCTCCGAGCCGGGGGTGTCAGACGCTCAGCGCGTCTGGGTCCTGCGTATGAACATATTCAGCTTGCGTCGCGCGAATCTCTGCGAATCGAGCAGAGGGTTCGGTCGTGCGTCAGCCCTGGCGCTGCTTGTGGCGCGGGTTCTCGCAGATGACCATGACCCGACCGTGACGGCGGATCACCCTGCACTTGTCGCAGATCTTCTTGACGCTCGGCTTGACCTTCATGGGGTGAGGTTCTCCGGGTCAGTGCCACCACCCGCGTCCCGGAGACCGGGGCACGGAGAGCGGAGGCAAGATCTACTTGTAGCGGTAGACGATCCGGCCACGCGTCAGGTCGTACGGAGACAGCTCCACCACGACCCGGTCGTCAGGGAGGATACGGATGTAGTGCATACGCATCTTGCCGCTGATGTGTGCCAGGACCTGGTGGCCGTTCTGGAGCTCGACCTTGAACATGGCGTTCGGAAGAGACTCGACGACAGTGCCCTCGATCTCGATGGCACCTTGCTTCTTGGCCACGCTTCGCCCTTCGAATCGACTACCTTGATCGACTCGGTGTAACCGAATGAGGACACACGGAAACACGAGAGCCGACGAGTCAGTCTACGCCAGGGCCTCCAGAAACACGAATTCGGTATGCATGCCCAAGGCCGATGATCCTTACGCCGCCCCGCGGGAGCGTCTCTCCATGCTCCGGGGGGACCGGCGGACGGACTCAGCCCAGCGGATCGGGGGCCGCGACGATGCCGTACTCGGCGAGCTTCGCCTTGCCGCCGTCGGGGGCCGTCAGGACGAGAGGCCCCTGCTCGGTCAGCGCGACCGAGTGCTCCCAGTGCGAGGACCAGGTCCCGTCCGTGCTCACCACGGTCCAGTCGTCCGCGAGGACCTCGGTCTTCGGGGTGCCCAGGGACACCATCGGCTCGATCGCCAGGCAGAACCCGGGGACGAGCTTCGGCCCCTTGCCGCGCCGCCGCTCGACGTAGTTCAGCAGATGCGGGTCCATGTGCATCTCGGTACCGATGCCGTGGCCGCCGTAGTCCTCGACGATGCCGTACTTGCCGCCGCCCGGCTTCGGCTGCCGGCGGATGTACGTCTCGATGGCCCGGGAGACGTCCACCAGCCGGTTGCCCGCCTTCATGGCGGCGATCCCGGCCCACATGGACTCCTCGGTCACCCGGGACAGCTCGATCAGCTCAGGGGAGTGACCGGATCCCACGAACGCGGTGTAGGCCGCGTCCCCGTGCCAGCCGTCGACAATCGCGCCGCAGTCGATGGAGATGATGTCGCCGTCCTTCAGGACGACCTCGTCGCTGGGGATCCCGTGGACCACGACCTCGTTCACCGAGGTGCAGATCGTCGCCGGGAAGCCGCCGTACCCGAGGAAGTTCGACTTGGCGCCGTGCTCCGCGAGCACCTTGCGGGCCACCTCGTCGAGATCCTTCGTGGAGGCACCCGGCACGGCGGCCTCACGGGTGGCCGCGTGGATGGCTGCGACGACCAGCCCCGCCTCGCGCATCTTGGCGATCTGCTCGGGGCTCTTGATCTGCACCATGGGGGCCTGCGCTCTCCGTCTTCCGCGAATGTCGAACTCTGGGTCGTGCCTACACAACAGTACGGCCGCGACGCCCCTCACGGGCACCGCGGCCGACGTACCGTCCGACGGCCTACTGGCCGTCGTCCTCACGCTTGAGCGCTTCCATCGCGCGCTGGGTGACGTCCTCCACCGGACCGAGCGCCGTGATCGTCACCACGAGGCCCTGGGCCTTGTAGTAGTCGATGATCGGCTCGGTCTGGGTGTGGTAGACCTCCAGGCGCTTGCGGACGGTCTCCTCGGAGTCGTCGTCCCGCTGGTACAGCTCGCCGCCGCAGGCGTCGCAGACGCCGTCCTGCTTCGGCTTCTTGTACGTGACGTGGAAGACGTGGGCGGAGTCGTTGCGGCAGATGCGCCGGCCGGCGATCCGCTTGACGACCTCCTCCTCGGGGACCTCCAGGTCCAGCACCGCGTCCAGGTTCATGGACTCGTCCTGGAGCGTCACGTCGAGCGCCTCGGCCTGCGAGACGTTGCGCGGGAAGCCGTCGAGCAGGAAGCCGTTCACGGCGTCCGGCTGCTCCATCCGGTCCTTCGCCATGGCGATGGTGACCTCGTCCGGGACCAGCTCGCCCTTGTCCATGTAGGACTTCGCGAGCTTGCCCAGCTCCGTCTGCTTGCTGATGTTGGCCCGGAACAGGTCGCCCGTGGAGATGTGCGGGATCGACAGGTTCCTGGCCAGGAACGCGGCCTGCGTTCCCTTACCCGCACCAGGCGGCCCGACGAGGACGATTCGCATCAGCGGAGGAACCCTTCGTAATTGCGCTGCTGGAGCTGGCTCTCGATCTGCTTCACGGTTTCCAGACCCACACCCACGATGATCAGGATGCTGGTACCGCCGAACGGGAAGTTCTGGTTTGCCCCGAGGGGCGCCAACGCCATTGTCGGCACGAGAGCGATCAGACCCAGGTACAGCGAACCCGGCCAGGTGATCCGGTTGAGTACGTAGCTCAGGTACTCAGCGGTCGGTCGGCCAGCCCGGATGCCCGGGATGAAGCCACCATACTTCTTCATGTTGTCCGCGACTTCCTCGGGGTTGAACGAGATGGCCACGTAGAAGAAGGCGAAGAAGATGATGAGGAAGAAGTAGACCGTGATGTGCGCCGGAGCCGCGGTGTCCGCGAGGTTCTTCTGGATCCAGGCCGCCCAGCCCGCGGTGGAACCCGAGAACTGCACGACGAGCGCGGGAATGTAGAGCAGCGACGAGGCGAAGATCACGGGGATGATGCCCGCCTGGTTGACCTTCAGCGGGATGTACGTCGACGTGCCGCCGTAGGAGCGACGGCCGATCATGCGCTTCGCGTACTGGACCGGAACCCGGCGCTGGGCCTGCTCGACGAAGACCACGAGCGCGACCATGACCAGACCGACGGCGATGACGATGCCGAACTCGATCCAGCCGTCCGCCAGGTCACCCTGCTCCTTGATGGACCAGAGCGCGGACGGGAAGGTGGCGGCGATCGAGATGAACATCAGGATCGACATGCCGTTGCCGATGCCGCGGTCGGTGATCAGCTCACCGAGCCACATGACGACGGCCGTACCGGCGGTCATGGTGACGACCATGACCAGGGTGGTGAAGATCGAGTCGTCGGGAACGATGGCGTTGGCCTGCGGGCACTGGCTGAACAGCGCGCCGCTGCGGGCGGTGGCGACGAGACCGGTGCCCTGGAGGACGGCGAGGGCGACCGTCAGGTAACGCGTGTACTGCGTGATCTTCGACGTACCGGCCTGCCCCTCCTTCTTCAGGGCTTCCAGACGCGGGATCACCACGGTCAGCAGCTGCAGAATGATGCTCGCCGTGATGTACGGCATGATGCCGAGCGCGAAGATCGTGATCTGCAGCAGCGCGCCACCACTGAACATGTTGACCAGCCCGAAGAGACCGGAGTTGCTCTTGGTCTGGTCGATACAGAACTGGACGGCGGTGTAGTCGACACCCGGGATCGGAATGTGCGTACCGATCCGATAGATCACGATGATGCCGAGCGTGAAGAGCAGCTTCTTGCGCAGGTCGGGCGTCTTGAACGCCCGGGCGAACGCGGTGAGCACGGTGCCTCCTGCGACCCCCGCGCTACTGCGTCAAGGGTGACGGTTTTGAGATTCTGATGAGGACGACTTACGTAACGTTTAACTGCCGCGACGAGTGCCCGGTGTGGGGTCCCCTGTGAAAAACGGACAGTGCAGGCCACCTTACCGGCGGGACTGCCTCCCTAGGAACGACCAACCGGGGATACCCCATTTGTGGGGTATCCCCGGTCGGGATCGCTCAAGTCATCGAGACGCCTGATGTGTTCAGACGAGCTCGGTGACGGTACCGCCGGCGGCGGTGATCTTCTCCTTGGCGGAGCCGGAGACGGCGTCGACCGTCACCTGCAGTGCCACGGTGATCTCGCCCTGGCCGAGGACCTTGACGAGGCTGTTCTTGCGGACGGCACCCTTGTCGACCAGGTCGGCAACGGTGACCTCCCCACCCTCGGGGTAGAGGGCGGCGAGCTTGTCCAGGTTCACGACCTGGAACTCCGTCTTGAACGGGTTCTTGAAGCCCTTCAGCTTCGGGAGACGCATGTGGAGGGGCATCTGGCCACCCTCGAAGCGCTCCGGAACCTGGTAACGGGCCTTCGTGCCCTTGGTACCACGACCGGCCGTCTTACCCTTCGACGCCTCACCACGACCGACACGGGTCTTGGCGGTCTTGGCGCCGGGAGCCGGACGGAGGTTGTGGATCTTCAGCGGGTTGTTCTCCGCCATGATCAGACCTCCTCAACCGTCACGAGGTGGCGGACGGTGTGCACCATGCCGCGGAACTCGGGGCGGTCCTCCTTGACGACCTGCGTGTTGATGCCCTTGAGACCAAGGGAACGCAGGGTGTCACGGTGGTTCTGCTTGCTGCCGATGTACGACTTCGTCTGCGTGATCTTGAGCTGTGCCATTACGCAGCACCAGCCCCGGCACGCGCACGCAGCAGAGCCGCGGGAGCGACGTCCTCGAGGGGCAGACCGCGGCGGGCCGCGATCTCCTCGGGACGCTGCAGGCCCTTCAGGGCCTCCACGGTCGCGTGCACGATGTTGATCGCGTTCGACGAACCGAGCGACTTCGACAGGATGTCGTGCACACCGGCGCACTCGAGCACGGCACGCACCGGGCCACCGGCGATGACGCCGGTACCGGGGGAAGCAGGCTTGAGCAGGACGACGCCCGCGGCCTTCTCGCCCGTGATCGGGTGCGGGATGGTGCCCTGGATACGGGGGACCTTGAAGAAGTGCTTCTTGGCCTCTTCCACACCCTTGGCGATCGCGGCCGGCACCTCCTTGGCCTTGCCGTAACCGACACCCACGGTGCCATCGCCATCGCCCACTACGACGAGCGCAGTGAAGCTGAAGCGACGACCACCCTTCACAACCTTGGCGACGCGGTTGATCGCGACAACGCGCTCAACGTACGCGGTCTTCTCGGCGGCAGCTGCGCCGCCGTCACGGCCCTTCCGGTCCCGCCGCTCGCCGCCACCGGCACCGCCACCGCGGCGCTGGGGTCCAGCCATTGGATTTACCTCTCTCTTTCCGCTAGCTACGCAGCGAGCTCAGAACTTGAGCCCGGCCTCGCGGGCGGCGTCGGCCAGGGCCGCGATGCGACCCGCGTACCGGTTACCACCACGGTCGAACACGACGGCCTCGACACCGGCGGCCTTGGCACGCTCGGCGACCAGGGCGCCGACCTTGCCGGCCTGCGCCGACTTGTCCTCCGACGCACCACGGATCGACGAGTCCAGGGTGGACGCCGACGCAAGGGTGTGACCCTTGAGGTCGTCGATCACCTGGGCCACGATGTGGCGGTTCGAGCGGGTCACGACCAGGCGGGGACGCTCAGCCGTACCGTTGACCTTCTTACGGATCCGGATGTGGCGCCGCTTGATGGCTGCACGCTTGTAAGCGTCGCCCTTAGCGATCTTCGTACCGTATGCCATGGCTTACTTACCCGCCTTTCCGACCTTGCGGCGGATGACTTCGCCCTCGTACTTGACACCCTTGGCCTTGTACGGGTCGGGCTTGCGCAGCTTGCGGATGTTGGCCGCAACCTCGCCGACCTTCTGCTTGTCGATGCCCTCGACCGAGAACCGCGTGGGGTTCTCCACCTTGAAGGTGATGCCTTCGGGCGCCTCGACGGTGATCGGGTGGCTGTAGCCGAGCGCGAACTCGAGGTTCGAGCCCTTGGCCTGCACGCGGTAACCGACACCGCTGATTTCGAGCTTCTTCACGTAACCCTGGGTCACGCCGGTGATCATGTTCGCCACCAGCGTGCGGGACAGGCCGTGCAGGGCCTTGCTCTGACGCTCGTCGTTGGGGCGGGTGACGTTCAGAACGCCGTCCTCACCCTTGGCGATCTCGATCGGCGAAACGACGGTGTGGGTCAGCGAGCCCTTGGGGCCCTTGACCGAGACCGTCTGGCCGTCGATGGTGACGTCCACGCCGGCGGGAACCGTGATGGGGAGCTTGCCAATACGCGACATAGCTTTTTCCTCCGATTCCTTTCCGCTACCAGACGTAGGCGAGGACTTCTCCGCCTACGCCCTTCTTGCCGGCCTGCTTGTCGGTGAGGAGCCCGTGGGACGTGGAGATGATCGCCACGCCGAGGCCACCCAGCACCTTGGGCAGGGAGGTGGACTTCGCGTAAACCCGGAGACCGGGCTTGGAGATCCGCTTGATGCCCGCGATGGAGCGCTCACGGTTCGGGCCGAACTTCAGCTCGAGGACGAGGTTCTTGCCGACCTCGGCGTCCTCGACCTTCCAGCCCGTGATGAAGCCCTCCTGCTGGAGGATCTCCGCGATGTGGGACTTGATCTTCGATGCCGGCATCGTCACGGAGTCGTGGTATGCCGAGTTCGCGTTCCGCAGACGCGTAAGCATGTCTGCGATCGGATCAGTCATGGTCATGAATTGGCCTTCGGCCTCTCTCGCCGGGGTTTCCTGTATGCGCCATCCCTCTCCCCACTCGGTGGCGGGACGGGTGCGGTGCGGGGACCTACGGCGTAGTAAGTCGTACGGGCTACCGTCAGGCGCCCAACCCTCCAAGCCTAAGCCATGGAAGGGCGGGCGCCTGACACGCCCAGTGCTTACCGAGAGCTTCGGGAATCCCTAAAAGACGGGACTACCAGGAGCTCTTGGTCACGCCCGGCAGCTCGCCACGGTGAGCCATCTCACGAAGGCACACGCGGCACAGGCCGAACTTGCGGTACACGGAGTGGGGACGGCCGCAGCGCTGGCAGCGCGTGTAGCCACGCACGCCGAACTTGGGCTTGCGAGCAGCCTTCGCGATCAGAGCCTTCTTCGCCATCTCGCTCACGCCTCCTTGAAGGGGAAGCCGAGGTGACGAAGGAGGGCGCGGCCCTCAGCGTCGTTGGTCGCCGTGGTCACCACGGTGATGTCCATACCCCGGGTACGGTCGATCTTGTCCTGGTCGATCTCGTGGAACATGACCTGCTCGGTGAGACCGAAGGTGTAGTTGCCACGGCCGTCGAACTGCTTGGGGGACAGACCACGGAAGTCGCGGATGCGCGGGAGCGCGAGCGACAGGGTGCGGTCCAGGAACTCCCACATGCGGTCGCCACGGAGCGTGACGTGGGCACCGATCGGCTGGCCCTCACGCAGCTTGAACTGCGCGATGGACTTGCGGGCCTTGGTGACGGCCGGCTTCTGCCCGGTGATCGTGGTGAGGTCGCGGATGGCGCCCTCGATCAGCTTGGAGTCGCGGGCGGCGTCGCCCACACCCATGTTGACCACGATCTTGACGAGGCCCGGGGTCTGCATGACGTTCTCGTAGGAGAACTCTTCCTGCAGCTTGCCCGCGATCTCCTCGCGGTACTTCGTCTTGAGACGCGGAGTCGTGGTGGTAGCCATCAGATGTCCTCACCCGTCCGCTTGGCAACGCGAACCTTGTTGCCCTCGTCGTCGAAGCGGTAGCCGACACGCGTGACGACCTTCTTGCCGTCCTTCTCCACGACCAGCTGGACGTTGGAGACGTGGATCGGCGCCTCGACGGTGACGATGCCACCGGCCTGCGAACCCTTGGCGGTCGGGCCGGCCTTGGTGTGCTTCTTGACCCGGTTGACACCCTCGACCAGGACGCGGTCCTCGCGGGGGAAGGCCGCGATGACCTTGCCCTGCTTGCCCTTGTCCTTACCGGTGATGACCTGGACCAGGTCGCCCTTCTTGATCTTCATGCTTACAGCACCTCCGGCGCGAGCGAGATGATCTTCATGAACTTCTTCTCGCGCAGCTCCCGGCCGACCGGGCCGAAGATACGGGTGCCACGAGGGTCGCCGTCGTTCTTGAGAATGACAGCGGCGTTCTCGTCGAAGCGGATGTACGAGCCGTCCGGACGGCGGCGCTCCTTGACGGTGCGAACGATGACCGCCTTGATGACGTCACCCTTCTTCACGTTGCCGCCGGGGATCGCGTCCTTGACGGTGGCGACGATGACGTCACCGATGCCCGCGTAGCGGCGACCGGAGCCACCGAGCACACGGATGCAAAGGATTTCCTTCGCACCAGTGTTGTCGGCGACACGCAGTCGCGACTCCTGCTGGATCACGTCTATCTCCTGATTGTCTGCCGGTTCCCCGGGGGCCGTTCAGGAACGGCCCCCGGAGCCTGGCGGAACTGTCCTGCGAGGAATGCCCCGCAGGAAATTACTTGGCCTTCTCGAGGATCTCGACGACACGCCAGTGCTTCGTGGCGGACAGCGGCCGGGTCTCCATGAGGAGGACACGGTCGCCGACGCCGGCGGCGTTCTGCTCGTCGTGAGCCTTGAGCTTGCTCGTGCTGCGGATGACCTTGCCGTACAGGGCGTGCTTCTTGCGGTCCTCGACGGCGACGACGACGGTCTTGTCCATCTTGTCGCTGACGACGATGCCCTCACGGGTCTTGCGGAATCCGCGCGCCTCGGTGTTCGTCTCAGTCACGTTGCTCTCGCTCATCAGGCGCTCTCCACCGTCTCGATGCCCAGCTCGCGCTCACGCATCAGGGTGTAGATCCGCGCGATGTCCTTGCGGACGGCCTTGAGCCGACCGTGGTTCTCGAGCTGACCGGTCGCCGCCTGGAAGCGGAGGTTGAACAGCTCTTCCTTGGCTTCGCGGAGCTTGTTGAGCAGCTCCTCGTCACCCAGTTCGCGCAGCTCGGACGCCTTGGTACCGGCCGACATCACGCTTCACCTGCCTCGCGCTTGACGATCCGGCACTTCATCGGCAGCTTGTGGGCTGCGCGAGTCAGGGCCTCACGGGCGATCTTCTCGTTGGGGTAGGACAGCTCGAACATGACCCGGCCCGGGTGCACGTTCGCGATCCACCACTCAGGGGAACCCTTACCGGAACCCATGCGGGTCTCGGCGGGCTTCTTCGTGAGCGGGCGGTCCGGGTAGATGTTGATCCAGACCTTGCCGCCACGCTTGATGTGGCGGGTCATGGCGATACGGGCCGCCTCGATCTGGCGGTTGGTCACGTACGCCGGCGTGAGGGCCTGAATGCCGTACTCGCCGAACGCGACCGTCGTACCACCCTTGGCCTGGCCACGACGCTTCGGGTGGTGCTGCTTGCGGTGCTTGACCCTACGGGGGATCAGCATGTCCCTCAGGCCTCCGTTCCGGTGCTCTCAGCCGGAGCGGCGGCAGCGGGAGCCTCGGCCTTGGGGGCCTCGGCGCCGGCAGCCTGCTGCGGCTTACGACCGCGACCTCCACGCTCGCCACCGCGGCCACCACGGCCGGCGGGGCGGTCAGCGCCACCACGGGCCGGGCGGTTGCCGGCGCGGGCAGCGGCGTTCTCGGCGCGGACCTCGGCGATGTTCTTGACGTCGCCCTTGTAGATCCAGACCTTCACGCCGATGCGGCCGAAGGTCGTCTTGGCCTCGAAGAAGCCGTAGTCCACGTTCGCGCGGAGCGTGTGCAGGGGCACACGGCCCTCGCGGTAGAACTCCGAGCGGGACATCTCGGCGCCACCGAGGCGGCCACCGCACTGGATCTTGATGCCCTTGGCGCCGGCCTTCATGGCGGACTGCATGCTCTTGCGCATGGCCCGACGGAAGGAGACGCGGGAGGAGAGCTGCTCGGCGACGGCCTGGGCGACCAGCTGGGCATCCGTCTCGGGGTTCTTGACCTCGAGGATGTTCAGCTGGACCTGCTTGCCCGTGAGCTTCTCGAGGTCACCGCGGATGCGGTCGGCCTCGGCGCCACGGCGGCCGATGACGATGCCCGGACGCGCGGTGTGGATGTCCACGCGGACGCGGTCACGGGTGCGCTCGATCTCCACCTTCGAGATGCCGGCGCGCTCCATGCCGGACGTCATCATCCGACGGATGGCGACGTCTTCCTTGACGTAGTCCTTGTACAGCTTGTCGGCGTACCAACGCGACTTGAAGTCGGTCGTGACACCGAGCCGGAACCCATGCGGGTTTACCTTCTGGCCCATTACCGGGTTCCTTCCTTGCTGCTGACGACCACGGTGATGTGGCTGGTCCGCTTGCGGATCCGGTAGGCACGGCCCTGGGCACGCGGACGGAACCGCTTCAGGGTCGGGCCCTCATCCACGTACGCCTCGCTGATGACCAGCGAAGAGGCGTCCGTGTGGTCGTAGTTGTGTGCGGCGTTGGCAATGGCGCTGTCCAGCACCTTGCCGACCGGCACGCTCGCGGCCTGCGGGGCGAAACGCAGGACCGCCTGAGCCTCCGTGGCATCCATGCCACGGATGAGGTCCACCACGCGGCGGGCCTTCATGGGCGTGACGCGGATGTACCGCGCCTGGGCCCTGGCTTCCATGGTTGTCCTTCCAGTGTCTGTCATGGTCGATTCCACCCCGCGTTTAGCGGCGCTTCGACTTCCGGTCGTCCTTGACGTGACCCCGGAAGGTGCGCGTCGGCGAGAACTCGCCGAGCTTGTGGCCGACCATCGACTCGGTGACGAACACCGGAATGTGGGTCTTGCCGTTGTGCACCGCGATCGTGTGGCCGAGCATGGCCGGGATGATCATCGAGCGACGGGACCAGGTCTTGATGACGTTCTTGGTGCCTGCTTCGTTCTGTACGTCCACCTTCTTGATGAGGTGTCCGTCGACGAAGGGCCCCTTCTTGAGACTGCGCGGCATCTAAACCCGCTCCTAGCGCTTCTTGTTCGTCTTGCGGCGGCGGACGATGTACTTGCTCGAAGCCTTCTTCGGCGAGCGAGTACGACCCTCCTTCTGACCCCAGGGGCTGACCGGGTGGCGACCACCGGAGGTCTTGCCCTCACCACCACCGTGGGGGTGGTCAACCGGGTTCATCGCCACACCGCGGACGGTCGGGCGGACGCCCAGCCAGCGCTTGCGACCGGCCTTGCCCCAGTTGATGTTGCTCTGCTCGGCGTTGCCGACCTCGCCGACGGTGGCGCGGCAGCGCACGTCGACCAGACGGATCTCACCGGACGGCATGCGGAGGTGGGCGTAGGCGCCCTCCTTCGCGAGCAGCTGCACGGAGGTACCGGCGGAGCGGGCGAACTTGGCGCCGCCACCGGGACGGAGCTCGATCGCGTGGATCGTGGTACCGACCGGGATGTTGCGGAGCGCCAGGTTGTTGCCCGGCTTGATGTCGGCCCCGGGACCGTTCTCCACCCGGTCGCCCTGCTGCAGGTTGCGCGGGGCGAGGATGTAGCGCTTCTCGCCGTCCGCGTAGTGCAGCAGCGCGATGCGCGCGGTGCGGTTGGGGTCGTACTCGATGTGCGCGACCTTCGCCGGCACGCCGTCCTTGTCGTGACGACGGAAGTCGATGACACGGAAGGCGCGCTTGTGTCCGCCACCCTGGTGGCGAACGGTCACACGACCGGCGTTGTTACGGCCGCCCTTGCTGTGCAGAGGGCGGACCAGCGACTTCTCCGGCGTGGACCGCGTGATCTCGACGAAGTCGGCGACGCTGGAGCCGCGACGGCCCGGCGTAGTCGGCTTGTACTTGCGGATTCCCATTTCTCAGTCCTCGTCCGATATCGGACGATCCGACCCGCTTACGCGGTCGGACCGCCGAAGATGTCGATACGGTCGCCCTCAGCAAGGGTCACGATCGCGCGCTTGGAGCCGGCACGCTGGCCGAAACCGGTGCGGGTCCGCTTGCGCTTGCCCTGGCGGTTGAGCGTGTTCACGCCCGTGACCTTGACCGAGAAGACCGCCTGGACGGCCTGCTTGATCTGGGTCTTGTTGGCGTCGGGGGCCACGATGAACGTGTACTTGCCCTCGTCGAGGAGCGCGTAGCTCTTCTCCGACACGACCGGCTTCAGCAGCACGTCACGGTGGTCCGTGAACGCCTTGCTGGGCGCGGTGACGACGGTGTTCTTGCCCTCGGTGGCGTGACGCTTCGCCTTGGCGACGCGCGCGGCCTTGGCGGCCTTGGCCGCCTTGGAGGCGATGGAGGGGTGACGGATAGCCATCAGCCTTCAGTCCCTTCGGTGTCGTTGGCCTTGTTCGGGCCGGACACGAAGGACTCCAGGGCGCCCTGGGTGAAGACCACATCGTCGGAGACGATCACGTCGTACGTGTTCAGCTGGCCCGGCTCCAGGATGTGCACCTGGGGCAGGTTGCGGGCGGAGAGCCACGCGGCCTCGTCGGCGCGCTCGACGACCAGGAGCAGGTTCTTGCGCTCCGAGATCTTGCCGAACAGCGACTTGGCGGCCTTGGTGGAGGGGTTCTCGCCCTCGATCACGCCGGAGACGACGTGGATGCGGTTGTGACGGGCCCGGTCGGTGAGGGCGTGGCGCAGGGCCGCGGCCTTCATCTTCTTCGGGGTCCGCTGCGAGTAGTCACGCGGCTGCGGGCCGTGGACGACGCCACCACCGGCGAACTGGGGCGCGCGGGTCGAGCCCTGACGGGCGCGGCCGGTGCCCTTCTGCCGGTAAGGCTTCTTACCGCCACCACGGACTTCGCCGCGGGTCTTGGTCTTGTGCGTGCCCTGACGGGCAGCCGCGTTCTGCGCGACGACGACCTGGTGGATCAGCGGGATGCTGACCTTCTCCACGCCGAAGATCTCCGCGGGGAGCTCGACGCTTCCGGTCTTCTCGCCGGCAGGCGAAAGGATGTCAACAGTGCTCATCGGTACCTCAGGCCCCCTTGGCCGCGGTGCGGACCAGGACGAGGCCGCCGTTCGGACCGGGGACAGCGCCCTTGATGAGCAGCAGACCCTTCTCCGCGTCAACGGCGTGGACGGTCAGGTTCTGGGTGGTGACCCGCTCGTTGCCCATGCGACCCGCCATGCGGAGGCCCTTGAACACACGGCCCGGGGTGGCACAGCCACCGATGGAGCCGGGAGAGCGGTGCTTGCGCTGGGTGCCGTGACCGGCGCCGAGGCCCTTGAAGTTGTGACGCTTCATGACACCGGCGAAGCCCTTGCCCTTGCTCTTGCCGGTCACGTCCACCTTGACGCCGGCCTCGAAGACCTCGGCGGAGATCTCCTGGCCCAGCGTGTACTCGGAGGCGTCCGCGGTGCGGATCTCGACGAGGTGACGGCGGGGGGTGACGTCGGCCTTGGCGAAGTGGCCCTTGAGGGGCTTGTTCACCTTGCGCGGGTCGATCTCGCCGAAGGCGATCTGGACCGACTCGTAGCCGTCGACATCGTTCGTACGGACCTGGGTCACGACGTTGGGGCCGGCCTTGACGACGGTGACCGGAACAACACGGTTGTTCTCGTCCCACACCTGCGTCATGCCGAGCTTCTCGCCCAGGATTCCCTTGATCTGCTTAGCCATTCTCAGATCACCGACCCCTAGAGCTTGATCTCGATGTCGACACCGGCCGGGAGGTCGAGTCGCATCAGAGAGTCAACGGTCTTGGGCGTCGGGTCGAGGATGTCGATCAGGCGCTTGTGCGTGCGCATCTCGAAGTGCTCGCGCGAGTCCTTGTACTTGTGCGGCGACTTGATGACGCAGTACACGTTCTTCTCAGTGGGCAGCGGCACCGGGCCCGCGACCGACGCACCAGTGCGAGTCACCGTCTCGACGATCTTCTTCGCCGAAGAGTCGATGACCTCGTGGTCGTAGGCCTTGAGCCGGATGCGGATCTTCTGTCCCGCCATGGCTACTCAGTAGTCCTTTGTCTCGTTTAACGCTCTGGAACCCGGTGTTCCGTCACCCGCTCCGCCGACCCACGCGGTCGGGCGTGTCGCGCTTCCGCTGACACAGATGCCCCTTGTTCGAGCATCCCCTGTCCGGGAAACACGGCCCTACCTACAGCCGTGGGCCGGGGGCAGAAGCCCACCGGGTGCCTGGCCGGTGCCGCACTGACACTTCCCGAAAGATTCCCGTACGTCCGCTCCAGCGCTGCCGTAAGGCAGTTGGGGCGACGAGTACTGTGGGACTCGCTTCCGGTCCTCCCGGCGGGAGGCGCGCAGCATCAACACTCGACCGAGCAACCCCGCTAGTCTGCCATACGGCCCACCGGCTCCGCCAATCGAGCCGGAGAGATTACCCCGAGAGTGACGCAGGTCAAACCCGGGAGGGGTCGGGCCCCTCGGGGGCGGCGGTGTCGGCGGGGCACGGAACGTGGGCATCGGCGCTCGTCGGAGCGTCGTCCGTGGTGTCCGTCGCACGATCGGGATACACCAGACAGGCTCCGAGGGCGATGACCCCCAAGGACGTCAGCCGCAGCGCACCCCCCGTCCACCGCATCCCTCCGGTCCACTCCTGGGGTATGCCGAGGGCCAGCCAGAGGCTGACGGTGATGCCGGCGACCATGAGAGCCGCACCGACGAGACGGCTCACTGAAAAACTCATGCGTCCATGATCCAGAGCCACTTCGCCGGGGCGTCACGATTCGGCCGGGCTGCGCGCCTCCGGCGTACGCCCCCGCTGCATCGCCCAGTACCCCGCGCCCAGGGCGAGGACCAGCGCGGCGGGGATCAGCAGGACGAGTGCCGGGTGCACCTCTGCCCGCAGCAGCAGCCACGCGCCCAGCAGGCCGCCGGCGAACATCGCGGCGACCGAGGCGAGGCGGCGGCCCTCGTCCCTGGCCCCCGCCCCCAGACGGCCGTCGGGGTGCGGGGGCAGGCCGCTGAGCAGCGCGGTCAGGGCACGGGTGGACACCGTGGTGGGGACGTCCGGGACCCGCGCCCGCAGGGTGGTGATGTTGCGCACGCCCATGGCCACGGCGACCAGGGCGACGACGGTGTAGTGCGGGTCGTCCGCCGGGCCGCCCGTCACGTCGAGCCCGGTGCGCCAGGCGACCAGTCCGCCGAGCCCCAGCAGCAGTGCCTCGACGAGCAGCGCCGGGACGAACCAGCGGCGGCCGTGGGCGTCCACGCTCGTCTCGAACCGGGAGCCGAGGACCGCGCCGACCGTGAACCCCCCGAACGAGACGCCCGCGGCGGCCGGGGACAGACCGGCGGCACCGGTGAGCGCGAAGGAGAGGAAGAGGAGGTTGCCCGTCTGCACCGCCGTGAAGACCGGGCCGAGCACGAGGAAGCTGACGGCCTCGATCATGCCGGTCGTCAGCGTCAGCCCCACCATGACCGAGGTGAGCCCGACTCCCGCTCTGGGCTTCATACCGGGACCCTAAGCCGCCGGTAATCCGCTCGCCCGCCCCCGCCCGCGCTCCTACGCTGATCAGGTACTGCGGCTCACGGGGGAACGTTCACGATGCGTACGCACTATCCGCGGACCCGGCATCTGCCCTGGTCCCCCGGCGCCACCGCCGACGATCTCCGGGTCACCGACCTGTCCGGGCTGCGCGGCCGCGAGGTCGTCGTGACCGAGAAGCTGGACGGCGAGAACACCACGCTGTACGCCGACGGCCTGCACGCCCGCTCACCGGACTCCGCGCACCACCCCTCCCGTACCTGGGTCAAGGCGCTCCAGGCCCGGATCGGCCCCGCGATACCCCGGGGCTGGCGGGTGTGCGGCGAGAACATGTTCGCCCGTCACTCGCTCCCCTACGACGACCTGGACAGCTGGTTCTACGGCTTCTCGGTGTGGGACGCGGACGGGCGCTGTCTGGACTGGGACCGGACGGTGGCCTTGCTGCGCGGACTCGGTGTCCCCGTGCCGCGCGTCCTGTGGCGGGGCGTGTTCGAGGAGCGGGCGCTGCGCGCGCTGCGGCTGGACCTCGCGCGCCAGGAGGGGTACGTCGTCCGGGTCGTGGACGGCTTCGGCGCACAGGAGTTCGGCGCCAGCGTCGCGAAGTGGGTGCGGGCCGGGCACGTGACGACGGGCACGCACTGGATGCATGCGGCCGTCGTCGAGAACGGTCTGGGGGCGCGGGCGCCGCTCTGGGCGGTGCGCTCCGGCGCGCACGCCGACGCCGACGCGCTGGCGGAGGCGGTGGGGCTGCCCGGTGAGGGGGACCGGGAGGCGCTCGCCCGCTTCGACGCGGGCGCCGGGCGGACCGGTGACGACCGGCTCGCCGGCGTCCTGGCCGCGCTGCTGCACGCGCACGGCCCCGGCGGCCGCCGCGCCCGGCTCGCGGCCCGGCTGGCCGGGGTCGTGGGCATGCCGCTCGCGCGCCGGGTCGCCGACCTCGTCGGACTGCACCCCGCGCTGCACCGGCCGTACCCGGACGAGGACCGCCGTACGGGCCTGGCCCGGCTCTCCCTCGCCGCCGATCTCGGGCTGCTGCACGCGGTCGCCCGCGCCACGGCGGCGACGGAGGAGGCGCGCGAGCTGGTGGAGTGGTCGGCGCTGCACGCCGAGGAGGTGCGGCCGCTGGACGAGGGTGCCGTGCGGGAGGCGTTCGCCGGGCTGTCGCCCGACGCGGCGGTCCGGTGCCGGGCCGAGGCGCGCGAGGCGTACGCGCGGGGGCGCGTCACGGACGCCGCGGGCGCCGTCGCCGCGACCTGGCGCTGGCGGTCGGGGGCCTATCCGGGACTGATCCAGCTGGTCGGGCCGTCGGGCAGCGGCAAGAGCACCTTCGCGCGGGGGCTCGCAGGCGTGGACGCGTACGTCTCGCTGGACGAGCTGCGCGGGGCGCGGGGAGCGCGCGCCGACCAGCGGGCCAACCCGGACGTGCTGCGCGAGGGGCTCGACCGGCTGGACGCGGCGCTGGCCGCCGGCGGGACGGCGGTGTGGGACGCCACCTCGCTCACCCACCGGCAGCGCGCGCTGGTGCACGCGGTCGCGCAGCGCCGCAACGCCCTCATCACCCATGCCGTGGTCCTCGTCGACGAGGACGAGCTGATCCGGCGCAACACCCGCCGCGACCACCCGGTACCGCCGCAGGTGCTCACCGCCCAGCTGCACCGCTTCGCCCCGCCGTACCCGGGCGACGCGCACCGCACCTGGTACGTCGGGGCGAGCGGGACAGTAGAGGAAGAGGTCTGAGGAACCGTGCGGACGAGCGAGGAGATCTACCACCGGGTGCGCTGGGACGCGCGCTTCGACCCGGCCCGCTTCGTGTTCGGCGTGCTGGAGCGCGGCGCCGCGCCCAAGCGGGTCCCGCTGCCCGCGTTCGTGCCCGGCGGCGAGATCCCGTGGCACCGGGTGCTGTTCGTCGAGGCGGACGGCGAGCTGGTCTGGGACCGGGCGACGGGCGTGGACCGGATCGACGCGACGGACGCGGGGCGCGTGCGGGAGTCCCGTCTGCTGCGGGCGCCGTTCTTCACGGCGCGCACGCCGCACGCGTGGGACGGGGAACAGTGGGCGCCCGTGCGCGCCCCCCGGGGCGCCGACGGCGCGGCCGGCGGGGACAACGTCCGGGTGCTGACCTGGAACACCCTCTGGGACCGCTACGACGCCGACCTCATCGACAGCGCCGGGCGCAGGCCGCTGCTGCTGCGCGCCCTGCGGGACGCCGAGGTCGACGTGATCGCGTTGCAGGAGGTCGAGGCGGCCCTGCTGGCGATGCTGCTGAGCGAGCCGTGGGTGCGGGCGGAGTGGACGCTGGGGTCCGACCCGCGCGGGCGGGACGTGGCGGAGTGCGGGCTGCTGCTGCTGAGCCGGTTGCCGGTGCGTGAGGCCGCGTTCCACGCGCTGGGCCCGCACAAGGCGGTGGCCTCGGTCGTGGTGGAGGCGGGGCAGCGTCCCCTCGTCGTCGCGGCGACGCATCTGAGCAGCGACCACTCCGCCGACGGCGCCGGCCGCCGCACCGCCGAACTGGCCCGGATCGCCGAGGGGTTCGCGGCCCTGGACGCCGGTCTCGTGCTGCTGGGCGACTTCAACGACGGCGGCGACACCCCCCAGGTGACGCTCGGGATGCGGGACGCCTGGAGCGAGACGCACGGCCCGGACGACGCGACCCCGACCTTCGACCCGGTCGCCAACCCGCTGGCGGCGGTCTCGTCCCTGACGGGACGGGCGTCCCGGCTGGACCGGGTGCTGGTGCGCGGGCCGGGGCTCGCAGTGCGCTCGGCCGAGCTGTACGGGGACACGCCCTCGCCGGACGGACTCTTCGTCTCGGACCACTACGGGGTGCGGGCGGAGGTGGGGTCCGGCACCGCCGACTCCGCCCCCGCGGCGCTGGACGTCGGGCCGACGGCCCGTACGGCCCTGGCGTGGCTCCCTCCGGAGGAGCTGTGGCCGCCGCTGCAGGACATCCGGCGTGCGCACGACCCGCAGATCCACCGCTGGCCTCCCCATGTGAACGTCCTCTTCGGCTTCGTGCCGGAGCACGCCTTCGAGGAGGCGGCCTCGGTGCTCGCCGGGGCGGTGACGGCTCCGTTCGACGTCCGGCTGGAGGGCGTGCACTGGTTCGGCCACCGGGACGACGCGACGGTGTGGCTGGACCCGGCGGCGGCCGGCGAGTGGCCCTGGGCCGAGCTGCACAGCACCCTCGTACGCCACTTTCCGCGCTGCCGGGGCCGTCAGGAGGGCTTCACCCCGCACCTGAGCCTGGGGCGCACCACCGACCCGAACGCCCTGGCCGCCGCGTGCGCGGCCCGGCTCGCCCCCCGGTCGGCCAGGGTCGGCGAACTGGCGCTGCTGTCGCGGCGCGGGGACGAGCCGATGCGGGTGCGGGCGACGGTGAGCCTGGGGACGGGTGAGGTGCGCTGGGCGGAGGAGGCGGTGCCCCACGCTCCCGAGGGGGACCGCGAGGCCGGCACGGCCGACCGGGTCAGGCGCCTCGTCGCGGACGCGCTCCCCGGCGGTGTCGTGCATGTGGCCGGTTCCCGGCGCATGGGCTGCGCGCTGCCCGGCGCGGACCTGGACCTGGTGGCGGCGCTCCCCGGAACCGTCGAACTCGGTTCCCTGCGCAGGGAGTTGGGTGGAGCCTCGGAGGTGCGCGAGGTCGTCGGGGCACGGGTCCCCGGGCTGCGGCTGCGGTTCGACGGCCTGGACGTGGACCTGGCCGTCGTGGCCACCGGGGCGATGGACCCGGGGGAGGCGGTGGACCGCCGGGCCGAGCTGGGCGAGGCGGCGGCGCTCGCGCTCAGCGCGGTGAGCGACGCCGAGGCGGTGCTCGCCTCGGTGGGCGGTCGCGGTCCGGCGTTCGCCGGGCTCGCCCGGCAGGTCAAGGCGTGGGCGCGGGCCCGGGGCCTGGACTCGGCGCCGTTCGGCGGCCTGCCGGGCCTGGCCTGGTCCGTGCTGGCGGCCCGCACGGCGGGCGAGGCGGGAGATCTGCCGCCCTCCTGCCTCCTGCGGCACTTCTTCGCGACCTGGGCGGCCTGGGACTGGCGCGAGCCGGTCGGTGGCCTCGAAGGGGCCCCGGCCGGGCCCCTCACCGTCGCCACGCCGTCCGCCCCGGTCCGCTCCTGCACGGACCAGGTCACGGCGGACATGCGCGACCTGATCACCCAGGAGCTGTTCCGGGCCTGGGAGTTGCTGGAGGAGGGCGCCTCGTGGACCGAGGTCCTGGCCCCTCCCCCGCTGCACCGCCGCCACGCCGCCTGGGCGGTCGTGACGGCGGGCGCGGGTACGGACGGGGTCGTGGACGAGGGCCGGGTACGGGGCCGGATGCGAGCCCTGATCACCGACCTGGCCGGGCTGGCGCCGGGCTGCCACGCCTGGCCGCGCCCGTTCGCCACGGCCCCGGTCCGCTATGCCATCGGCCTCGGCCCGACCCCGCCGGCCGCCGAGGCGCTGGCCGCGGTGGCGGACCGCCGACTGCGGGGCCTGGCGGGGGTGACGCTCACGCGGGCCGAGGGCGGCGAGGTACCGACGCTCCGCTGAGGCTGGAGGTCAGCGGACGTCGACGTAGACGTTGGCGGTGGTGACGGCGTCGGTCGTCGAGTTGCCGTAGTACACCCAGCGGTAGAAGCCGTCGGCCGAGGCGGTGACCGTGGTGTTCAGGCCGCCGGTGCTGCCGGTCGTGACCTTCTTGACGGTCTTGAAGGAGGTGGCGTCCGAGGCCCGGTACTGGAGGCTGACCGTACGGCCGCTGTAGCCGCCGTACTTCTTGGTGCTCCAGTTCGCCCGGGTGAGCTTGCCCGTGACGGTGACCTTCCTGCCCTTGGTCACGGTCTCCGGCGTGGCGGCGACCGTGGCCCTGGCCGCGCGCTTGAGCTGGACGGTCGTGGACCGGGTCTCGTACTCCTCGGTCTTGAGGCCGCCGCTCGCCTTCCACAGCCGCATGACGACGGCGGTCTTCCACGTCGTGGCGGCCGCGTTGGTGTTGACCTGCTTCCGGCTCCAGTGCGGGTCGATGTGGAACTCACCCTCGCAGCGGGAGTGCCTGGCGTCGACCTCGAAGCACGTGTAGATGCCCGGGCCGATGTAACCGTCGCCGGTGTCGACGGCCTTGGCCCTGTCACCGCGGTAGATGAAGGGGTGGGCGGTGTAACCGGAGGGGTTCGCGGTGCTCAGCCCCGCCGGCAGGGCGATCTTGAAGGTGACGGACGGCCGCACCTCCTTCGTCGTGCCGACCACGATCGGCTTGCCCTTGTTGATGACGATGTCCGACACGGTGATCCCGGTGTCCGCCGCCTGAGCCGCCGGCGCGTTCAGCACCGAGAACCCGAGCGCCCCCACGAGCGTGGCCACCGCTACGGTCCGTCTGCCTGACTTCATTCACACCTCTTCGAAAGCGTGTTCCTACGGGAGGCGGCAGAGTACCAAGAGTGATCTCGCGGCGATCGCACACGTCGGACCCACCGGAGAGAGCAGATTGTGCCCTCGCTCAGGTATGGATGACAGAACCGGAGAAACCGACGTCATGGTGAAGGTGCGACTGGAGACCGGTCGGGCGGCGACGACGTGCCCGGCGTCGGCGTCGACGCTGTTCCAGATCAGCTCCTCGACCGCGCCGATCGGATCGCGCAGCCGCGCCGGCTCGGCGACGTGTTTCGAGGTCACGGACACGCGCGGTGAACAGCTGACAACAACCCAACACCCCTGCCCGGGCGCCGAGTCCGGCCGGGGTCTCCTCCTCGTCGAGGCGCCGGCCGACCGCTGGGGCACCGCACCGGGACTGCCGCCACGCAAGACGGTCTGGGCCGAGGTCACCGTCCGACAGGCACCGGGACCCGGAAATGCGGGCTCCGGTGCGACGGGCGGTCTTTCTCCAAAGAACCCGGGAGAGAAAGAACCCCACCAAACCCCACCCCTCCTCCCGCCCGGCAGGCCGTCTCACCCTCTCGGGTGAACATCGCCAACTCGGCTGGATTTCGGAGCGGTTGTTACCCCTACGCTCAGCGCAGCACGACACCGCGACCGCACAACAACCGCAGACGTACGACGGCCCTCGCCGGGACTGCAATCCCAGTGCGAGGGCCTGACCACCAAGGAAGACAAGCCCCTTCCCGATGGATACGCAGAACCCTAGCGCGCCCTCGCGCGCCCGTGCCCGGCTTGCCGACAACAAGCACCCGAAACGGCACCCGGCCCCCCGCTCCGGCGGCGGCCTGATCCACGAGCACACCCGTCACACCAGCCGCTTCACGGTGATCGGCAACCACCTCGCCCAGCATCCGGAGTTGTCGCTCCTCGCGATCGGGCTGGGGGCTCACATCCAGTCGCTGCCGAAGGGCGCCCACGTCGACATCAAGAGCCTCACCGCCCGCTTCCAGGAGGGCGCGACTCGGATCGCCGCCGCGCTGAACGAACTGGAGAACCACGGGTACCTGCGCCGGGAGCGCGTACGCATCCCCGGCGGCCGGATCATCACCCGTACGACCTCCTGCAACCAGCCCGGCCGCCCCCACACGGAGGACGAGGGCCGGCCCGTACACCGAACAGGCGCCCCCCGGCAGCAGAAGGCACCGCGCAAGCCCCTCCCCGCCGTCCCTCAGCCCGGCTACCTCTCCCCCACCCTTCTCCGGACCGCCACCGACCTCCTCGCCGACCTGCGCCGAGCGGACCCCCGCCTGCTCCTCTCGGCCTGCGACACCGCCCATCTCGCCCCGGGCTTGGCCGCCTGGCTGGAGCGCGACCTCACCCCCACCGCCGTACGTGACGCCCTGACCGGCGATCTCCCGCCCGAGCCGCTCCACCGCCCGGCCGCCCTGCTGGCCCACCGCCTCGCGGCCCAGCTCCCGCCCCCGCCGCCGTTCCGGGCCCCGGCGTCACCGCCGTCCGTCCACTACGCGATGACGAACTGCGGCGGCTGCGACCGCGGCTTCCGGGGACCGGCGGGAAGCCGCTGCCGCGACTGCCGGTCCAGTGGGCAGGACCCGGCGCGGCCATGACGACAGCCGCGAGGTCGGCGGCGGACGGACGGGACGGTCCGGCGAGGTCGCGTTCTCACGGTCGCGCCCTCACTTGAGCGAGGCGAGGAGCCCGGTCCCCTCCGCCAGTACGCCGGGCTGGCCGAGGGCGCGGAAGTCGGCCTCGACCGCCGCCAGGTCGAGGACCCCGGCGCGCACGGCCCGGTGACGGACGACCGACCAGAGGAAGACGTCGAGGTTGTCGAACTGCGTCTCGGCCTCGATGACCTCCTCCTCGTGGAACCACACCGCGACCCGGCCGTTGGCCGGCATCACGTAGTAGTTGCCTCCGCCGTCGGCGCCGAGCGACCAGACGTCGTCGTCGGAGAGCTCCGTCTCGTAGTCGGAGTCGAGGATCCGGCAGCCGTTGGCCCCGAAGTCGAAGGCGTACGACCAGTCGTACAGGTCGAGGAACCCGCCGGGCAGGGTTCCCGAGCGCACCCGGCGGTCGAAGGCGGCCAGCGCGGTGGCGGCGTCGGGCGGGAGCCTGGCGAGGAAGGGTGCGACCGGGCGGGTCGACGTCGGGACGTCGACCCGCGGCGCATCGGGGAACCAGCGCGCCAGATCGGCGTCCAGATCCCGCTCCCCATACCCGGTCAATTGATCAACGGTGAGAGACATGCGGTGAGGCTAGCCGAGGGGAAACGGGCGTGGCCGCCCGGTTCCCTAGGAATATCGTCGATCTGACGATATAATCTCGTCGTGATGACGATATCAACGAGAGGGACCGGTATGCCTCCCGCACGCCCCGTACGCCCCGGACGCGCCCCCGCCATCGTCACGGTCCTCGTCCCGCAGGACCCCCAGTGGCTGCACGACTTCTACATGACCAACGACCGCCTCCTCGCCCCCTACCACGCGGCCTGGGCCGCCCGGGAGAACGGCGTCGGCGAGCACATCGCGCCCGCCTACCCGCCGGGGCTGGAGAACCTCACGGGCCTGGACGCGCCGACCTGCCTGGACGCCTGGGGAAACGTCCACCGCGCGTTCCCGCCCGCGCTGCGCAGCCGCCGCTGTCTGAGGGGAGTCACCGCGGACCCCGCCCGAGGCAGCGCGCTGCGCGCCCCGGACGGCACCCCGCTGATACCCCTGCACCCCGTCACCGTGACCGAGCAGGACCTGCGCGCCCTCAAGCGGGTCCGCCGCGCCCTGCGCGCCGGCGCGAAGGCCAACCCCTCGCTCCTCGTCACCCACCACCCCGACGGCTCGGCGGACATCGAGAGCGTGCCGAGCCCCGGCGCGTACGCCGGCACCGTCGACCGGACGGTCGCGGTCCTGACCCTCGCCCCCGACCAGGACGTCGCGACCCTGGCCGCCGCACTCACCCCCGACCGCTGCGCCCTCAGCGCGGACGGCGGCCGGGCCGGGGGCGCACGCCGGGTCACGCTCACCGAGAGCGAGTACGCGGCGTACGACCGCTTCGCGGACCGGCTCGCCGCGGCGGCCATGACCGGCGAGTTCATGGGCGACCGGGCCCTGTTCCGCAGCCGCTACTGACCCGCTGGGGCGGCAGTCACCGGCCGCTGCCCACGGCGCCCGTCCGCCAACCCGTCCCGCAGCGCCCCGTACGCCGCCTTCCGCCCGTACGTCTCGTCCATCGGCGTCGCCGAACCCTCGCCGTCGAAGACCCCGGGCACCCACGAGTACTTGTCCGTGAACCCCCACACCGTGAACGACGTGCAGCTGCGCGCCCCCAGGCAGGCGTCCAGCAGCTGCCGGTAGTAGCTCGCCTGCGTCGCCGTCTTCGTCTCGTCCACCGGCAGGATCATCCGCACGTCCACCTCCGTGAACGCCGTCCGCATCCCCAGCGCCCCGAAGCGCGCGAGGTTCTCCGCGACCCGGCCCGGGAAGCCGTACTGGATCGCCAGGTGCCCCTGGGCACCGAACCCCTGCACCGGCACGCCCTCGGCCCGCAGCCGCTTCGCGAGTTCGTAGTACGCCGTGGACTTCGCGTTGACGCCCTCCACGTTGTAGTCGTTGAGGAAGAGCTTCGCCTTCGGGTCGGCGGCGTGCGCCCAGCGGAAGGCGTCCGCGATGTACGACGGCCCCAGCTCACGCAGCCAGACCGAGTTCCGCAGGCTGCCGTCCTCCTCGAAGACCTCGTTCACCACGTCCCACTGCTGGATCTTCCCCTTGTACCGCTTCACCTCGGTCGTGATGTGCTTCCGGAGAATGCCGCGCAGCTCCGTCGCCCCGATCGACCCGTCCGTCACCCCGGCCGTCAGCCAGGCCGGCAACTGGCTGTGCCAGACCAGGGTGTGCCCGCGCACGACCTGCCCGTTCTTGCGGGCGAAGCGCACCAGATCGTCGGCGGCCTTCCAGTCGTACACCCCCCGCTGCGGCTCCACCGACTCCCACTTCATGGCGTTCTCGGCGGTCACCGAGTCGAACTCCCGGACCGTCGTCCTGCGGTAGGTCCGGTCGTCCGCGAGGGCCGCCAGGTCGACGGCCGTCCCGATCCGGACGCCGGCCCGCTCGGCGAGCGCCCGCAACGGCGGCCCGGGACGAGTCCCGTGCGCCGAGGCCGGCTGCGCGGCCACCGCCGTGGACAGCAGGGCCCCGGCGACCAGCCCGAGCACGGGCAGGCGCAGGCGGTTCGTGTACGTCGTCATCGTGTACGAGTCCCTTCTCAGATCCGGTGGCTCTCCAGCGGCCCCAGATACGTCGGTGTCAGCCCACCCGTGTCGATCACCAGCCGTTGCAGCACCACCGTCGGGTCGACCATCCAGAACGTCAGCCGGTGCACCCCGGGTCCGGCGACCGTGTGCCGGGTCGCCGTCACGTTGACGTTGTCCGAGGTGTGGCGCGCCCACTGCTTGTTCATGAGCCCGTCGTCGGCCCCGGTGGCGGCGTGGATGTCGACGACCTGCGGGGCGTCCGCGTCGAAGGAGACGGCGTACCGCAGCCCGCCCGTCGCGAGCGCGGGGTTCCGGGGCGAGAGGTACGCCAGCACCGTCACCTCGTCCACGGCCGACAGCAGTCCGACCGTGTACTCCAGCCGCGGCCCGGACCCGCCCGGCGTCTGCCGGGCCGCGGTCACCGGCCACGGCGTCACCCCCGCCCCCGTACGCCCGATCCGCTCGATCCGGCGCCAGCCCACCCGGCCGTCGCGCGACCCCACCGCCCGCGTGTGGTGCTCCGCGTCGATCGCCACGTATCCGCCCGCCTCGACGAACCCCCGCAGCCTCCGCGCCTCACGCGCCGACGGCTTCTCCGCGACGGCCTTCACCACGACCGAGGCCCCGGCCCCGCTCACCGTCAACGACGCCTGAGCGCCCCCGGCCGGAACCCGCCCCCAGTCCACCCGGACCCCGACCCGCACCTGCTCCTCGACCCGCCCCCGGGTCCGGTCCACCACCAGCCAGGGCGCCGACGACTCGATCCGGTACGAGAAGGGCGTACGCCCCCGGTTGAAGACCTCCACGTACTGCCGGGGCCCGGTCCGGTAAGGGCTGAACACCGGAAGCACCGCCTCGGCACGGGACCGGGGCCACCACTCCCCCGCGTCGTCGGCCCCGTCGACCGCCACCCCCAGCTCCGCCGCCTCCGGCACCTCGATCCGCCGCACCTGGGGGAAGATCTCGTCCGGCAGCGCCACGTTGTTCCGCTCCGGCTGCTGCCATCCGGCGTTCGGGCCGTAGCGCTCCACGTCCCCGTAACCGATGTGCGGCTGGGTCTGGAAGCCCCGCCACTTCCCGCCCGCGACCTCGGAGTTGAAGCGGTGGGCCAGCGCGAGATCCTGGGCGAGTCCCGCCTCGGCGGCCTCGGCGCGACCGTTGGCCGCCGCCCGTCCCTGCCGCGCGTACAGCAGGTTCTGGAACTCCGCCTCCCGCAGCTCGTACAGGTTCGCGGTGGCCGCCACCTCGTAGCCGACCAGTTCGAACCAGGCGTCCCGCAGGGCCGCCGGCAGTCGCCGCCCCACCCGCTCGGCCCGCTTCGCGAGCGCCCGCCACTGCTCCGTGACGCGTTCCAGCTCACGGTGCCCGAAGAAGAACGGCGTCGCCCGGTCGTCGTAGACGATCGCCCGCTCGTCCTTCGTGGGGTCCTTCGCCTCGTCGAGGGTGATCCGGCGGTTCAGCAGCTCCGGCTTGCGACGGGCCTGGAGCTGCCCGTACGCGCCCAGCACCTCGGCGATCTCCGCCGCCGCCTCGGCCCCGAAGTTCTGCCGCGCGAAACCCCGCTCCCACTCCTCCAGCTCCTTCACGCCCCAACGCCCCGGGTTCCAGGCGTAGTTCATGAAGAACTCCGTCGGCAGCTCGTTCCCCTTCAGGTCGCCGACGTTCACCACCCACAGACCGTGATTGCCGTACGCGTCCGCCTGGTGCAGCTGCTCCCACAGGTTCACGAGGTTCGCCGTGTCGACCCACTTGTAGTTGCGGCCGACGCCCACGTAGTCGAAGTGGTAGTACAACCCGTAGCCCCCGGGCCGTACGGGCTCCTCCGGGTCCGGATGCCTGCGGATGTTCCCCCAGTTGTCGTCCGTGAGGACGACGGTGACGTCCTCCGGTGCCCGCAGCCCCCGGTCCCAGTACCGCTGGACCTCCTTGTAGAGGGTCCACACCTGCGGGGTCTCCTCCACCGGGCGGCCGGTCACCTCCGCGATGATCCGCCGCTGGGTGTCGATGATCTCCCGCATCAGCTCGATGCCGTCGCCGTCGGGCAGGCTCGTGTCGCCGTTGCCCCGCATCCCCAGCGTGACGACGCCCTCGAAGTCCTCGTCGACCATGCGCCGGATGCCGTCCCGCCAGTACTCCCTGATGGCCTCGGCGTTCCGGCGGTACGACCACTCCCCGGTGCCCCCGTAGGGGTCCCGGCCGGGAGTCACCACGTTGCCCGCACTGTCCCGCACGGCGGGCACCGCATGACGGTTCCACTCCTCGATTCCCCGCATCATGGGCGCCTCGTGCGACGTGCCCATGACAATCCCGTACTGCTTCGCCCGCGCGTGGTTCTCCGGGTCGTCCTCGGCGAAGGCCCGCCCCCAGACCGCCGGCCAGACGTAGTTCCCCTTCAGCCTCAGCAGCACCTCGAAGACCTTCGCCCAGAAGTCAGCGGTGAAGCCCCCGGGGTGCCCCGGCGCCTTTCCGGGCCCGAAGAACGCCGGCGCCCAGGTCCCGAGCGCCGGGTTCTCGTCGTTGATGAAGACCCCCCGGTACTTCACGGCCGGCGTGCCCTGCCCGAACCGGCCCGGCCGCACGTACACCGCGTCCCGGCGCACCGGCGGCACGTCGTCCCACCAGTACCAGGGCGAGACACCGAGGCCGTACGACACGTCGTACGCACCGAAGATCGTGCCGCGCGGATCGCTGCCGGCGACGACGAAGGCCCGCCGCACCCCGGGCATCGGCCGCTCGACGACCGTCTGCAGGGAGGTCTCCCACTTCCCCCGCACCCCCTCGACGTCCAGCTTCCCGGCCTCGATCAGACCGTCGATCAGCGGACTGCGCCCGATGGTCCCCACCAGCACGATCTCGGCCGCCGTCTCGTCCCCCGGCCGTACCCCGGTCACCCGCTCGATGTCGTCCCGCAGATCCCCCGCGACCCGTACGACCCCGGGGTGATCCTCGGGGCTGACCACCACCGGCGCACCGACCAGCGCGAACGCCCCCGGCACGGGCGTGAAGGAGAGGTACGCGCCGGGGTCGGTGACCTTCGGCCCGCCCCCGGTGAGCCCGCCCCCCACGGATGCCTCCTCCGCCCGCGCCACCCCCGGCAGAGCGGGCACCACGGCGAGCCCCGCACCCGCTCCGAGAACCGTTCTCCGACTGACGTCCGCGGACATGCCACACCCCTCGACCGGTCGTCCCGAAGGCTGAATTTGCTCAGCGCCATGACAAATGGTGGAGGGAGTGAAGCGAGGGGACAACGGGTCGTACGCGCCGAATAGTTTCGAAGTGCCGAAGCTCCGGGGCGGCCCGCACGGCCGGTGCCGTGCGGGCGGCTCGGCCTAGTTCACTTCAAGGACTCCTCGAGCCACTTCGCCCCTTCGTAGGGCACTTCCCTGCAGGGCTTCGCCTTCCCCTTGACCACGTACATGACCCCGGCCGGGCTGACCGAGTCCTTGATCGGCTCCGGGTCCTCGAAGACCAGGGTGTCGCCAGGACGCAGGGTGTACGTCCACAGAGCGGTCGGATCCGTGACCTTCTCCGGACCCGGCGTCTCGCCGCGCGGCTTCGCGCAGACATAGCCGCTCCTGGGCCTGTCGAAGCTCGTCAGAACGCCCAGGTCATGCAGTTGCTCCGCCAACTCTCCCCGGTACTCCCAGGCCGCGAGGTCCTCACCGGTCACAGTGATGGTGCCGTCGTCGTTCCGCTCCACCGCGTACGCCTTCGACCCACCGCTCGACGACGGCAGCCCCACCACCACCCCCGCCGCCGCGACGCACGCCGCGAGGGCGACCAGCGCCCGCCGGGTCGTGACCGTGCGGCGGACCGCGGGCACGGGCGCGGGCGCGTCCTCGGCGCGCAGCGCGATCTCCCGCCGGAGCTCGTCCAGCAGCCGGTCCTCGAAGGTCTTCGTCGTCCTCGTGGTCATGCCTCTCCCCCTGCGTAGCTGAGCCCTGCCGGATGGTCACTGCCCACCGCCGCCGAGCGGAGCGCCCGGCGGGCCCGGTGCAGCCGTACGCGTGCCGTGACCTTGCGTATCCCCAGCGCCGTGGCGGCCTCGGAGACGCTCAACTGGTCGACGGCGACCAGTTCGACGACCGCGCGCTCGCCCTCGGGGAGCCCGTCCAGCGCGGCCAGTGCCCGCCGTCCGGCCGCCTCGGCGTCGAGCTTGTCCTCCAGCCGGCCGATGTCGTCTGCCTCCAGCAGCCGGCGGCCGGCGATCCGGCCGCCGAGCACGCTCTGCCGTGCGCTGCGCCGCGCCTCCGCCGCGACCACGTTGCGCGCGATGCCGTAGAGCCAGGCCGTCTCGCTTCCGAGTTCGGGGCGGTAGGCGCGGGCGGAGTCGATCACCGCGAGGAAGGTCTCGGCGGTGAGATCGGCGACGGTGTGCGGATCGGTGACCCGCCGGGCCATGAAGCGGGTGACGGCGTCGACATGGCGGCGGTAGAAGACCTCGAAGGCCGCCGGATCGTACATGCCGCCTCCCGGCGGACCGCCGCGGCCTCTGCTGTCCGGTGCCAAGGTACGTACCTCCCGTGGTCGGTCGTGCTGTCACTGGTACTTGGACCGGGGCGGGAAAGGCGTTACAGGAAAGGGGCCGCGGGCCTCACCGGCCGGCGCGTGTCGGGGGAAACGGAAGAGGCCCGTACGACCGAAGTCGTACGGGCCTCCCCGGAGAACTACCGAGCCCTCGGACCCAACCGGGTCCTCGGACCTACCGGGTCAGTTCAAGGTCACTTCGTGATCTTGATGACCTGGCCGGCGCCCACGGTCCGGCCACCCTCACGGATGGCGAACTTCAGGCCCTCTTCCATGGCGATGGGCTGAATGAGCTCAACCTTCATCTCCGTGTTGTCGCCGGGCATGACCATCTCGGTGCCCTCGGGGAGGGTCACGACGCCGGTCACGTCCGTCGTACGGAAGTAGAACTGCGGGCGGTAGTTGTTGAAGAACGGCGTGTGGCGGCCACCCTCGTCCTTGGACAGGATGTAGGCCTGGGCCTCGAACTCGGTGTGCGGCGTGACCGAACCGGGCTTGATGATGACCTGGCCGCGCTCGACGTCCTCGCGCTTGATGCCACGGAGGAGCAGACCGACGTTCTCACCGGCCTGGCCCTCGTCGAGCAGCTTGCGGAACATCTCGATGCCGGTGACCGTGGTGGTGGTCTTCTCCTGCTTGATACCGACGATGTCGACGGTCTCGTTGACCTTGAGGACACCACGCTCGATACGGCCGGTGACGACGGTGCCACGACCGGTGATCGTGAAGACGTCCTCGATCGGCATCAGGAACGGCTTGTCGACGTCACGCTCGGGCTGCGGGATGTTCTCGTCGACGGCCTTCATCAGCTCGAGGACGGAGTTGCCCCACTCCTTGTCGCCCTCGAGCGCCTTGAGCGCCGAGACCTTGACGACCGGCAGGTCGTCGCCCGGGAACTCGTACTCGGAGAGCAGCTCACGGACCTCGAGCTCGACGAGCTCCAGGATCTCCTCGTCGTCCACCATGTCGGCCTTGTTCAGGGCGACGACGATGTACGGAACGCCGACCTGGCGGGCCAGGAGCACGTGCTCCTTGGTCTGCGGCATCGGGCCGTCGGTGGCGGCGACGACGAGGATGGCGCCGTCCATCTGCGCCGCACCCGTGATCATGTTCTTGATGTAGTCCGCGTGACCGGGGCAGTCGACGTGGGCGTAGTGACGGGTCTCCGTCTGGTACTCGACGTGCGCGATGGAGATGGTGATACCGCGCTGGCGCTCCTCGGGAGCCTTGTCGATCTGGTCGAACGCCGAGGCCTCGTTCAGGTCCGGGAACGCGTCGTGCAGCACCTTGGTAATGGCGGCCGTGAGGGTCGTCTTACCGTGGTCGATGTGACCGATGGTGCCGATGTTGACGTGCGGCTTAGTCCGCTCGAACTTCGCCTTCGCCACGGGGGTCCTCCTGGGAGTGGTTCTGGAACGCCTTGCTTCATCGGCGCCAGGTGATCTTTGCTGGAAAGTCCGGGTCCTTGGGCAAACACCCGTGTTCGCGGGTGTTTGCCCCCTGAGGCTCCGGAGTCAAGCCTAAAGCGTGTGGACGCGGTGCGTGGAACGCGGTGCGTTACTCGCCCTTGGCCTTCGCGATGATCTCCTCGGCGACGTTCCGCGGAACCTCGGCGTAGGAGTCGAACTGCATCGAGTAGCTTGCGCGACCCGAGGTCTTGCTGCGGAGGTCTCCGACGTAGCCGAACATCTCCGAGAGGGGCACGAGGCCCTTCACGACGCGGGCGCCGCTGCGCTCCTCCATGGCCTGGATCTGGCCACGGCGGGAGTTGAGGTCGCCGATGACGTCGCCCATGGACTCCTCGGGCGTGGTGACCTCGACGGCCATCATCGGCTCAAGAAGAACGGGAGAAGCCTTGCGCGCGGCCTCCTTGAAGGCCTGCGAACCGGCGATCTTGAACGCCAGCTCGGAGGAGTCGACCTCGTGGTAGCCACCGTCGATGAGCGTGACGCGGACGCCCGTCATCTCGTAGCCCGCGAGGATGCCGAACTGCATGGCCTCCTGCGCACCGGCGTCCACCGACGGGATGTACTCCCGCGGGATACGGCCACCGGTGACCTTGTTGACGAACTCGTACGCCGGCCCGTCGGACTCGGTGATCGGCTCGATCGCGATCTGCACCTTGGCGAACTGACCGGTACCACCGGTCTGCTTCTTGTGGGTGTAGTCCACGCGCTCGACGGCCTTGCGGATCGTCTCACGGTACGCGACCTGAGGCTTGCCGACGTTGGCCTCGACCTTGAACTCACGGCGCATACGGTCGACCAGCACCTCGAGGTGCAGCTCGCCCATACCACCGATGATGGTCTGGCCGGTCTCCTCGTCCGAGTGGACCTGGAAGGAGGGGTCCTCCTCCGCGAGACGCTGGATGGCGACACCCAGCTTCTCCTGGTCACCCTTGGACTTGGGCTCGATGGCGACCTGGATGACCGGCGCCGGGAAGTCCATGGACTCCAGGATCACCGGCTGCTTGTCGTCGCACAGCGTCTCACCGGTCGTGGTCTGCTTCAGACCCATGACGGCGATGATGTCGCCGGCGCCCACCGACTCGATCTCCTCACGCTTGTTCGCGTGCATACGGTAGATCTTGCCGATGCGCTCCTTCTTGCCCTTGACGGAGTTCAGCACGGCGGTGCCGGACTCCAGGCGGCCCGAGTAGACCCGGACGAAGGTGAGCTTGCCGAGGTGCGGGTCGCTCATGATCTTGAACGCCAGCGCGGACAGCGGCTCCTCGTCGGAGGGCTTGCGCTTGACGACGACCTCGGGGTCCTTGACGTCGTGACCCTCGATGGCCTCGACGTCGAGCGGGGTCGGCAGGTAGCGCACGACCGCGTCGAGCAGGGGCTGGACGCCCTTGTTCTTGAACGCGGTGCCACAGAACACCGGGGTGACCGTGACGCCGTCGGACTTGCCGGACGCGATGGTGATGCGACGGATCGCGGCGTACAGCTGCTCCTCGGTGGGCTCCTGGCCCTCCAGGAACAGCTCCATGATCTCGTCGTCGTTCTCCGCGACGGTCTCGACCAGGCGACCGCGGTACTCCTCGGCGGCCTCGGCGTGCGTGGCCGGGATGTCGACGACGTCGTACATCTCGCCCTTGGCCGCTTCGGCGGACCACACGAGCGCCTTCATGCGGACCAGGTCCACAACGCCCTTGAAGTCCATCTCGGCACCGATCGGCAGCTGCATGATGATCGGGACGGCGCCGAGGCGGTCCTTGATCATGTCCACGCAGCGGTGGAACTCCGCGCCGGTCCGGTCGAGCTTGTTGACGAAGCAGATACGCGGCACGCCGTAACGGTCGGCCTGACGCCACACCGTCTCGGACTGCGGCTCGACACCCGCGACACCGTCGAACACGGTGACGGCACCGTCGAGGACGCGGAGCGAACGCTCCACCTCGACCGTGAAGTCCACGTGACCCGGGGTGTCGATGATGTTGATCGTGTAGTCGTTGTCCTCGAGCGGCCAGTGACAGGTGGTGGCAGCAGAGGTGATCGTGATGCCACGCTCCTGCTCCTGCTCCATCCAGTCCATGGTGGCGGCGCCGTCGTGGACCTCACCGATCTTGTAGCTGACGCCGGTGTAGAAGAGGATCCGCTCGGTGGTGGTCGTCTTGCCCGCGTCGATGTGGGCCATGATCCCGATGTTGCGGACCCTGGCCAGGTCAAGTGAAGTGGTAGCCATAAGGCTTCGGTCTTCTCTCGGTCTCGATGGGGGTAGCGACTACCAGCGGTAGTGCGCGAAGGCCTTGTTGGACTCGGCCATCTTGTGGGTGTCCTCGCGCTTCTTCACAGCGGCACCGAGGCCGTTGGACGCGTCGAGAAGCTCGTTGAGCAGACGCTCGGTCATGGTCTTCTCGCGACGGGCGCGGGAGTAACCGACCAGCCAGCGCAGCGCGAGCGTGTTGGCGCGACCGGGCTTGACCTCGATCGGAACCTGGTACGTCGCACCACCGACACGGCGGGACTTGACCTCGAGGGTCGGCTTGATGTTCTCCAGCGCGCGCTTCAGCGTGATGACCGGGTCGTTGCTGGTCTTCTCGCGCAGGCCCTCCATGGCGCCGTACACGATGCGCTCGGCGGTGGAGCGCTTGCCGTTCAGCAGCACCTTGTTGATCAGCGACGTGACAAGAGGAGAACCGTAGACCGGGTCGATGATGACCGGGCGCTTCGGGGCGGGGCCCTTACGAGGCATTCTTACTTCTCCTTCTTGGCGCCGTAGCGGCTGCGGGCCTGCTTGCGGTTCTTGACACCCTGGGTGTCGAGCGAACCGCGGATGATCTTGTAGCGAACACCGGGCAGGTCCTTCACACGGCCGCCGCGCACGAGCACGATGGAGTGCTCCTGCAGGTTGTGTCCCTCACCCGGAATGTAAGCGGTGACCTCGATCCCGCTGGTCAGACGCACACGCGCGACCTTACGCAGGGCCGAGTTCGGCTTCTTCGGGGTGGTCGTGAACACACGCGTGCAGACGCCGCGACGCTGGGGCGAACCCTCGAGTGCGGGCGTCTTGTTCTTCTCGACCTTGTCCTGCCGGCCCTTCCGGACCAGCTGCTGGATCGTAGGCACTACTTCTCCGGTTTCTGTGTGCCGAATGGTGAAGCTAACCTGGAACATTCGCCGACCCACGCGGTCGGGTGTGTCGAAACTGCTGACTCCCGCCGCAAGGCAGAAAGGGCGCAGAGTACGGCGGCCGCTTACGGCTCCCCCTGTGCGGTTGAAGGCACGCACGAGAGCCAGGGCACACCCCAGGCACAAGGTCTGAGCGTACCTACCTCATTCGCTATGGTCAAAACAAATGGGCGGGCGGTGGTTTGGACAGGGGGCGCCCGCACGGCGGAACCGGCGACCGGCACGGTCCCGCGCCCCCGCGAACTCCCGGGCGCGGCCCCGGCGTCAGACGTTCGCGGACGTCTCCAGAACGGCGATGAGGACCAGGAAGAAGGCCCAGCCGGCCACGGAGAGCCAGCCGAGGATGATCCCGGCCAGCGCGAAGCCGTCGCCGCCCTCGCCCGTACGCCTGATCTCGGCGCGGGCGGTGTGGCCGAGAATGACCGCGGGAATGCCGGTGAGCCCCATCGTCATGGTGGTGAGCACGCCGCACACCATGGACCCCACGGCCTTGCCGTTGGTCACCGGGGGCGGCAGGGGCGCCGGCATGAACGTCCTGGGCACCGGGGCGCCCATCGCGGTCGGCTGCATCCCCGAGGGGCCCTGGGGCAGGTCGGCGACCAGGAGGGACAGCTCCCCCACTGTGCGCGCCTTGTAGGCCCGCTCCACGCGCCGCTCGTACTCGTCCTGCGGCAGGCGGCCCTCGCTGAACCCCGCCTTCAGGACATCCACGGCACGCTCACGGTCGGCGTGTGCGGCGAGCATCGAAGGGCTGCTGCCCTGCGCCTGCTGCCAAGGAATCGGCTGCCACGACGGGTTCGACACGAGAAACACTCCCCCGGACTGGTTGTTCCTCCATGATGCTCCAACACCCGCCCCCGAGCACGGGTTCCCTTGCCCCTGTTGTGTCACGGTTCGACGATCTTCCGTCGCGGTTCCGTGACCCGCCTCCGTCCACGGAACGGGGCTTCTACGCTGAGCCGTCATGGACACCGGCAACGACAGCGGCGGGCACACCGGAACCAGACTCTCGCTCGACGCGATGACCGCGGACTTCGTCGTCGACGTCGCGAACGTGGTGCGGGAACAGGGCCTGATCAACGAACGACCCGCCGACCTGTCCCGGCTCACCCGGCTCGCCGACGCACTGGCCGTCTTCGCCCGCGACGACTCCGTCCGGGTCTACGGTGTGTGCGACCGGTCCCTGCTCCACGACACCCACCTGACCGTTGCGGAACGCGCACTGCTGGCCAGGTGGGCCGCCGAAGGCCTCCTGGAGGTACGGCCGGTGGCGGATCCCCGGCTGCTGGAGCTCGTCGAGGCCCTGGACATGCCCGCGGTCACCTGCGACAACTTCGCCGACCAGATTCCCGACCACGCCTGGATCGCCGGGAACACCGACAGTTTCCTCCGCCCCGTACCGGACACGTCGGGCCTGGGCATCGCGGTGCTCCCTCGTGTGATGCCCACCCCTCAGGAGTGGCAGATCTCCCGCAAGCGGGAGGAGTCCGACCTGCTTGCCCACGGGCTCTGCGACCGCCGGGGCCCCGGTGTACGCCGGGATCTGCTTTCCACGGTCTGGCGGTGCCCCGAAGCCGACTGTCCCCTGTTCGGGACCGGCCGGACAACCGACCAGCCCCTGCCGCGCCGACGCCGAGGCAGGAGCTGGTGCCCCACCCACGAACTCGTGCTCGACCCGGTGGGAACCACGCCGGACCGAGTCCAGCTGAAGGTGCGGGTCGACGACACCGTGCGCACCCGGTTCGTGGTGCCGCTCGGCGCGGAGGTCGCCGTCGGCCGGGCGCCCGCGCGGCAGGACGGAGTCGCCCTGGCACCCTGGCTCGGCTTCGCCGCCCGTACCTGGATGAGCCGCGGCCACATCACGGTCGCGTTCACGGACGGCCGCGTCCGGATCCGGGACACCAGTTCCAACGGCACGGTGATCAGGCGGACCGGCGACGACGACGTACGACTGCGCCGGGACGGCACGTGGATCCTGCGTTCCGGACAGTTGGTACTCCTGCACGAGACGGTCGCCCTGGAACTGAGCGGCCGGCAGTACGTCTTCGAGAGCACGCCCGCCGAGCCGCCCCGCCCGCTGACTTCCGCCGACACGGGCCCGACGATGCTGCGTCCGCGTCCCCCGCATGGCCGTGGAGGGCGCGGATGAGCAGCGAACACGCGTCGGCGGAGGGCGCCCTCCTGTCGGACCGCTACCGGCTGGAGCGGCTCCTCGGCGCGGGCGGCCAGGGCCAGGTCTACGCCGGGGTCGACGAGCAACTGGGACGGCGCGTGGCGGTCAAGGTGCTCCAGCCGCTCGCCGAACTCTCCGGCGACCTGCGGCAAGAGGCACTGGCCCGCTTCGACCGGGAGGTCCGCGCACTGGCCAGGCTGGCCCACGACCACATCGTCACGATCTTCGACCGCGGCACCCACCAGGGCACCCCCTTCTCCGTGATGGAGTTCCTGGACGGCCCGAGCCTGGCGCAGAAACTGCGGGAGAGCGGTCCCTTGCCGGTGGCGCAGGCCGTGGACATCTGTGCCCGGACCGCCGGGGCACTGTCGGCGGCGCACCACCTGCGGATCTGGCACCGGGACGTCAAGCCCGCCAACATCCTGCTGACGGGCACGGGCCGTCCCAAGCTCTGCGACTTCGGTCTGGTCTCGGCGCTCACCCCGGCCGCCCCGCTGCTGACACGCAGGGGTACGACCCCTGGCTGCACACCCGGCTACGCCTCACCGGAGCAGGCACGCGGCGCCACGGCGGCAGGCCCGTCGGACGTGTTCTCGCTGGGCGTGACCCTGTACGCCCTCCTGGCCGGAGGCACGCCCTTCGGGGACGCGAACGGGGACGTGGCACTGCTCAAGGTGCTGAACGAGGAGCCGCCCCGGCTCCCCGTACCGGCCGACCTCGCCGCACTGATCACGGCCATGCTCGACAAGGACCCCAAGGCCCGCCCCACAGCCTTCAGCTCGGCGGTCCGGCTCCGGACGATCCTGGACCGGCTGGAGGCGGCCGGCCGACCGCGGCTCGCCTACACGCCCACGCAGCGGGGAGGCGGGCCGAAGGAGACGGTCGAGCAGCCCGTGGTCCACGACCCGGCGCCGTCGCCCGGCGCCGCGGTCGATCTGGCGGCGGAACGAGAGATCGAGACAGGTGCCGCGCCCCCACCACCGGACGACGATCTGTGGCAGGCCCTGGAGGACGCCGAACACCACCTGACCACCGGCCGGTTCCACACTGCGGACACCGCGTTCGCCGGTATCGCTCAGTGTCTGCAGGCCGCGGACCGGCACACCCATCCCGCCCTGACAGCCGCTCGATTGGGCCGCGTCCGGGCCCTCGACGGGCTGGGCCGGCACGAGGACGCCGAGGCCACGCTGAACCGACTGCGCGACCAGGCCGCCCGCGACCTGCCGCCGCACCACCGGCTGCGCCGCGTGATCGAGCGGCTGCGCCTGACCGATTGACCGGTCAGGGCTGCCGGAACCAGTTCCTCGGCCTGAGTTGCACCCCCGGCCACCGGTCCCTGACCGCCTGCTTCGCCGCCTCGAACGCAGCCTCGCGCCGTGTGTACCCCACGCTCTTCGGCGTCTCGCCTTGCTTCACCAGGTCAAGCAGCACAAACGCGACGAGGAGACCGAGCGTTCCCGCGAGGACGAGGGGGAACAGCGGCACGACATGCGGCTCCCGATCCAGTTCGGCCCGCGTGAGGTCCCAGATCGACCCAGCTCCCCAGATGTACACGGCCGTGCTCACCAGGCCCGTCCCGAACCGCGAGGCCGACCCCAGACGACCGTGCTCCCACCAGGACGCCCTGCCCTCCCGGCCGTACGGCAGCAGCCACACGGCCGGCCGGTACGCATCGCCCAGTCCATACGCGGCCCTCATCGCGATCCACAGTGTCGGCAGCGCGATCAGCCCCGTCTCCCAGGCCAGCCACGATGCGACCCGCTCATGGCCGGTGACCGCCCAGACCGCGTAGGAAACCACCACGGTCAGAGTCACCAGGCTGCTGCCCCAGAACAAGGCTTGCAAGGCCGCCCTCTGCCGTGCCACGAACGACAGCCGTCGGCGCTCGCCCTCCTCCCAGGCGTCCAGGACCGCGTAGTACTCAGCCGCCAGTTCGGCTTCTTCCGCCTCACGCTCGGCGGCCTTCAGTCGTGCTTTCCGCTGCTCCTCAGCCTGCTCGGCGGCACGCCGAGTCCGGCGGTCGGCTTCCGCGCGCTCGGCCTTCCTGCGCTCGGCTTCCTTGCGCTGGTCCTCCAGCCGTTCGGCCTTCATCCGTCGGGCACGCTGCTCGGCCGCCGCCCGCCACTGCTCCTGCTCCTCTGCGGCGGTGCGGCCCCAGTACGCCCGGACGACGTCACCCAGCAGAGCGGATTCGGCGCTGCACAGCCGGTACAGCCGCCGGTACCAGGAGGTGTCCTGCTCCGGATCCGGCAGCCCGGTCCCCAGCTCGCGCAACCGTTCCCCGGCCGCCCCGCCCGGCAGCACGCTCAGCAACAGCAGGGCCCTCAGTCCGGGGTCCGCCGTGTTCCGCAACGGCTTGGGCATGGTCGACGCACTCGCCGTCTCCCACTGCAGGGCCGCCTGTTCCCACCGGAGCCCTACGCCCCTGAGGTCCCGCAGCGCGGGGAACTCTCCCAGGGTGTCCAGCATCTCTCCGCTCAGGGCGGCCACGAGGTCGGCGTCGGCGCTGTCTCCCTTCTGACGTGCCCTCCAGCACGTGGCGGCCAGTTGATCCAGGTCGAGGTCCTGCCCCCGGTACGAAGGGGCGCCCGAGGGGTCGAGCCACAGCAGCAGCCGCAGGAGCTTGAGCGGGGCGGGCAGATCGCGAGTGAGCCACCGGTCGATGAGCTTCGTGCGCTGTTCTCGTTCCGCGACGGTCAGGTCGTCGAACTCCCGCAACCACCCGAGCAGTTCACGCCACACCTCCGAGGGCGCCTCGGGCGATCCCATGGTGCCGAAGAAGTGGTGATCGGCGTCCGGACGGCGGCGGATCGCCGCGGCGAGGCTCCGCCGCGTGGTGTGGAGTTCTCCGGCGTAGGCCAGTCCCCGCAGGGGCGGTGCGGGTGCGGGTGCGGGGCGCGGCGATGGTGGATCACGGCGGGTCGACGGGGCACCGAGGCGCGGCTCGGGCCGCTCGACGCGTACGGCCATGTCGTGCCCGTCCAGCCACTCCAGCACCTGCCGCCCCGTCCAGCGGTCCTCCGGTTCAGGGCGCAGCAACCCGGCACACAGCACCGGCAGCCGCCGCCCCGGCACGTTCTCCAGGGAGATCTCACCGCCGGCGAGCCGCTCCCGGATGTCCCTTTCGTCGAGGCCAGCGAACGGCGGCGTACCGGTGGCCGACTGCCGCACGATCATGCCGAGCGACCACCAGTCGTACGCCGGAGTGAACCGTTGGTTCAGCACATACTCCGGCGGTGCGTAGGCGAGCGTCATCGAGGTCGTGCGGAGCGCCTCCCCCCGCCCCCGGCTGATCCCGAAGTCCGCGATGACGATGCCTCTGTCCGGCTTCCGGTTCCGGTGGAGGAGGTTCGACGGCTTCAGGTCCCGGTGGACGATGCCCGCCTCGTGCAGACAGATCAGTCCTCCCACCAACCGCCGCACCAGCGAGGTGACGTGCTTCTCCCCCAGGGCGACGCCCAGCCGGTCCTGCAGGCAGCCGCCGCCGAGGTGTTCCAGCACCTCGAAGTCCCGCCCGTCGGCTGTGCTTCCGTGCCACACCATCCGCACGATCGCCGGGTGCTGCAGCAGCCCCAGCTTCCGCCAGACCGTCCGGTCGGCGTGCACGCCCGGCCGGTACAGCTTCACGGCGCGGCGGGTGCCGTCGCCTTCGCTCACCCGGTAGACATCGGCCTCGGCCCCCTGGCCGATCGGTACGGCGCCGTCGGGGAAACGGCCGGCCAGCGGCTCGGGCAGGGCGTACCCATCGGGTCTCACGCGTCGTCCCCCTCCACGGCACGGACGAGAACCCACAGGTCGGCCGCGAGCCTGAGCCGGTCTCCGACGACCAGGGGCACCCACTCCCCCGACACGATCCTGCGTTCCTCGACGAAGGTGCCGTTCATCGAACCCTCGTCGCGGATCCAGGCACAGCCGTCCGCGTCGACCCGTACGGAGGCGTGCCGACGCGAGAGGTTGCCGTACGGTTCGAGCAGCCGGGCTGTGACCGCGTCGGCCTCTCTGCCCAGCACGAGCGGCCGGCCGGCGGGGACTGTCAACACCCCGGTGGGGAAAACGAGTTCGACTCGGGCGGAGGCGTCGAGGGAGTACGGCGCGAAGCACGCCCGGCACACCAGTTGATCGGACCGCACGGCCACGACTCCGCACGGGCATCGGCGCATACGTCCCCCACGCCTTCGTCCTTCGCCCTCCGCGGAGGGCGTCGCAACGGAACGCCGTTGCCACCAAGGCAGTCCCACATTCTAGGGGATCAGCGGCAGACGGCCCCGCCCACGCCGAAGGGCGGCCACCCCCACGGGGTGACCGCCCTTCGATGCTTCAGACGTACGCCTTACTGGTTGTACGGACCGTAGTCGTAGTCCTCCAGCGGAACGGCCTGGCCGGAGCCCGTGCCGAACGGCGAGTAGTCGATGTCGTCGTAGCCGACGGCCGAGTACATCGCGGCCTTGGCCTCCTCGGTCGGCTCGACCCGGATGTTGCGGTAGCGGGACAGACCCGTACCGGCCGGGATGAGCTTACCGATGATGACGTTCTCCTTGAGGCCGATGAGGCTGTCGGACTTGGCGTTGATCGCCGCGTCCGTCAGGACTCGGGTCGTCTCCTGGAAGGAGGCGGCCGACAGCCAGGATTCCGTCGCCAGCGAGGCCTTGGTGATACCCATCAGCTGCGGACGACCGGAGGCCGGGTGACCGCCCTCCTGGACCACACGACGGTTCTCGGTCTCGAACTTCGAGCGCTCGACCAGCTCACCGGGCAGCAGCTCGGCGTCGCCGGACTCGATGATCGTCACGCGGCGGAGCATCTGCCGGATGATGATCTCGATGTGCTTGTCGTGGATCGACACACCCTGCGAGTTGTAGACCTTCTGGACCTCGCCGACCAGGTGGACCTGGACGGCACGCTGACCCAGGATGCGCAGCACGTCGTGCGGGTTGGTGGCACCCACGGTGAGCTTCTGGCCCACCTCGACGTGCTCGCCCTCGCTCACCAGCAGACGGGCGCGCTTCGAGATCGGGAACGCCGTCTCGTCGCTGCCGTCGTCCGGCGTGATGACGATCTTCTTGGTCTTCTCCGTCTCCTCGATGCGGACGCGACCGGCCGCCTCGGAGATCGGCGCGACACCCTTGGGCGTACGGGCCTCGAAGAGCTCGACGACACGCGGCAGACCCTGCGTGATGTCGTCACCGGCCACACCACCGGTGTGGAAGGTACGCATCGTCAGCTGGGTGCCGGGCTCACCGATGGACTGGGCGGCGATGATGCCGACCGCCTCACCGATGTCGACCAGCTTGCCGGTGGCCAGGGAGCGGCCGTAGCACATGGCACACGTGCCGACCTTGGACTCACAGGTCAGGATCGAGCGGGTCTTGACCTCCTCGACACCGTGGTGCACGAGCTGGTCGATGAGCACGTCGCCCAGGTCCACGTTGGCCGGCGCGATCACCTTGCCGTCGATGACGACGTCCTCGGCGAGCATGCGGGCGTAGACGCTGGTCTCGACGTCCTCGGCCTTGCGCAGGATGCCGGCCTCGTCCTTCGAGGCGATCCGCAGCTTCAGACCGCGCTCGGTGCCGCAGTCCTCCTCGCGGATGATGACGTCCTGCGAGACGTCCACCAGACGACGGGTCAGGTAACCCGAGTCGGCGGTACGCAGGGCGGTGTCCGCCAGACCCTTACGGGCACCGTGCGTGGAGATGAAGTACTCCAGCACGGACAGGCCCTCGCGGAAGGACGCCTTGATGGGACGCGGGATCGTCTCGTTCTTGGCGTTCGACACCAGACCACGCATACCGGCGATCTGACGCATCTGCATCATGTTTCCGCGGGCACCCGAGTCGACCATCATGAAGATGGGGTTCGTCTTCGGGAAGTTCGCGTTCATCGCCTCGGCGACCTCGTTGGTCGCCTTGGTCCAGATCGCGATGAGCTCCTGCGTGCGCTCTTCCTTGGTGATCAGACCGCGCTCGTACTGCTTCTGGACCTTCTCGTCCTGCGCCTCGTAACCCTTGACGATCTCCTTCTTCGCCTCGGGAACGACGACGTCGGAGATGGCCACGGTGACACCGGAACGGGTCGCCCAGAAGAAGCCGGCCGCCTTCAGGTTGTCGAGCGTCGCCGCCACGATGACCTTGGGGTAGCGCTCGGCCAGGTCGTTGACGATCTCGGAGAGCTGCTTCTTGCCCACCGAGTAGTCGACGAACGGGTAGTCCTCGGGCAGCAGCTCGTTGAAGAGCGCGCGGCCCAGCGTGGTCTTCAGCCGGAAGCTGTCACCCTGCTGCCACTCCGGCTCGCCCTCCTCGCGCGCCGGCGGCATCCAGCCGCGCGGCGGGATGGTGCCCACCGGGAAGCGGATGTCCACCTGGGACTGCAGCGCCAGCTCGCCGGCGTCGAACGCCATGATCGCCTCGGCCGTGGAGGCGAACGAACGCCCCTCGCCCTTGGTGTCACGCAGTTCGCCGTCGGTGGTGAGGAAGAACAGACCGAGGACCATGTCCTGGGTCGGCATCGTCACCGGACGGCCGTCGGCGGGCTTGAGGATGTTGTTCGAGGACAGCATCAGGATGCGGGCCTCGGCCTGCGCCTCCGCGGAGAGCGGCAGGTGCACGGCCATCTGGTCACCGTCGAAGTCCGCGTTGAACGCGGTGCAGACGAGCGGGTGGATCTGGATGGCCTTGCCCTCGACCAGCTGCGGCTCGAAGGCCTGGATGCCGAGGCGGTGCAGGGTGGGAGCACGGTTCAGCAGCACCGGGTGCTCGGCGATGACCTCTTCGAGGACGTCGTACACGACGGTGCGGCCGCGCTCCACCATGCGCTTGGCGCTCTTGATGTTCTGCGCGTGGTTGAGGTCCACGAGCCGCTTCATCACGAACGGCTTGAACAGCTCCAGCGCCATCGCCTTCGGCAGACCGCACTGGTGCAGCTTCAGCTGCGGACCGACGACGATCACGGAACGCGCGGAGTAGTCCACACGCTTGCCGAGCAGGTTCTGACGGAATCGACCCTGCTTGCCCTTGAGCATGTCGCTCAGGGACTTCAGCGGGCGGTTGCCGGGACCGGTGACCGGACGGCCACGACGGCCGTTGTCGAACAGCGCGTCGACGGCCTCCTGGAGCATGCGCTTCTCGTTGTTCACGATGATCTCGGGCGCGCCGAGGTCGAGAAGCCGCTTCAGTCGGTTGTTCCGGTTGATCACACGGCGGTACAGGTCGTTCAGGTCGGAGGTCGCGAAGCGGCCACCGTCCAGCTGCACCATCGGGCGGAGGTCCGGCGGGATGACCGGCACGCAGTCGAGCACCATGCCCTTGGGGCTGTTGCTGGTCTGCAGGAACGCGGAGACGACCTTGAGGCGCTTGAGCGCACGGGTCTTCTTCTGGCCCTTGCCGGTGCGGATGATCTCGCGGAGGCGCTCGGCCTCCTCGTCCAGGTCGAAGGACTCCAGGCGCTTCTGCAGCGCCGCGGCACCCATCGAGCCGTCGAAGTACGTGCCGAAGCGGTCACGCAGCTCGCGGTAGAGGAGCTCGTCGCCCTCCAGGTCCTGGACCTTGAGGTTCTTGAACCGGGTCCACACCTCGTCGAGACGGTCGATCTCGCGCTGCGTACGGTCGCGCAGCTGCTTCATCTCGCGCTCGGCGCCCTCGCGCACCTTGCGGCGCACGTCGGCCTTGGCGCCCTCGGCCTCCAGCTCGGCCAGGTCGGTCTCGAGCTTCTTGGCGCGGGCCTCCAGGTCGGCGTCCCGGCGGTTCTCGACCTGCTGGCGCTCGACGGAGACGTGGGCCTCCAGCGAGGGCAGGTCGCGGGTGCGGCGCTCCTCGTCGACGTACGTGATCATGTACGCCGCGAAGTAGATGACCTTCTCCAGGTCCTTCGGGGCGAGGTCGAGCAGGTAGCCCAGCCGCGACGGGACGCCCTTGAAGTACCAGATGTGGGTGACGGGAGCGGCCAGCTCGATGTGGCCCATCCGCTCACGGCGCACCTTGGCGCGCGTGACCTCGACGCCACAGCGCTCACAGATGATGCCCTTGAAGCGGACACGCTTGTACTTGCCGCAGTAGCACTCCCAGTCCCGGGTCGGACCGAAGATCTTCTCGCAGAAGAGTCCGTCCTTTTCGGGCTTGAGCGTGCGGTAGTTGATCGTCTCGGGCTTCTTGACCTCGCCGTGGCTCCACTGACGGATGTCGTCAGCGGTGGCCAGACCGATCCGGAGCTCGTCGAAGAAGTTGACGTCGAGCACTATGCGTCAATCCCTCTCAGGGTTGTAAGTCATGGGGTCTGATACGGGGGTCCTGGGGCCGGAGGCCTTCATGCTTCTCGCGGTGAAGGCCTCCGAACTCCCGTCAGACCTCTTCGACGCTGCTCGGCTCGCGCCGGGACAGGTCGATGCCAAGCTCCTCCGCAGCGCGGAAGACGTCCTCGTCGGTGTCGCGCATCTCGATGGACATGCCGTCCGAGGACAGCACCTCCACGTTGAGGCACAGGGACTGCATCTCCTTGATGAGCACCTTGAAGGACTCGGGGATGCCGGGCTCGGGGATGTTCTCGCCCTTGACGATGGCCTCGTAGACCTTCACGCGGCCGGTCACGTCGTCGGACTTGATGGTCAGCAGCTCCTGGAGGGCGTACGCGGCGCCGTAAGCCTCCAGCGCCCACACCTCCATCTCACCGAAGCGCTGGCCACCGAACTGGGCCTTACCACCCAGCGGCTGCTGGGTGATCATCGAGTACGGACCGGTCGACCGGGCGTGCAGCTTGTCGTCGACCAGGTGGTGGAGCTTGAGGATGTACATGTACCCGATGGAGATCGGGTCCGGGAACGGCTCACCGGAGCGGCCGTCGAACATCCTCGCCTTACCGGTCGGCTGCACCATGCGCTCGCCGTCGCGGTTCGGGATGGTGTGCTGGAGCAGACCGGCCAGCTCGTCCTCGCGGGCACCGTCGAAGACCGGGGTCGCGACGTTGGTGCCGGGGGCGACGGAGTCGGCGCCGATGACCTGCAGACGCTTCGCCCAGTCGTCGCCGAGGCCGGAGACGTCCCAGCCGCGGCTGGCGAGCCAGCCGAGGTGGATCTCCAGCACCTGTCCCGGGTTCATTCGGGACGGGACGCCGAGCGGGTTGAGGATGATGTCGACCGGGGTGCCGTCCTCCAGGAACGGCATGTCCTCGATCGGCAGGATCTTGGAGATGACACCCTTGTTGCCGTGACGGCCGGCGAGCTTGTCACCGTCGGTGATCTTGCGCTTCTGCGCCACGTACACGCGCACCAGCTGGTTCACACCGGGGGGAAGCTCGTCGCCCTCCTCGCGGTCGAAGACGCGGACGCCGATGACCTTGCCGATCTCGCCGTGCGGCACCTTCAGCGAGGTGTCACGGACCTCACGGGCCTTCTCACCGAAGATCGCGCGGAGCAGCCGCTCCTCGGGGGTCAGCTCGGTCTCACCCTTGGGCGTGACCTTGCCGACGAGGATGTCGCCGGCGACGACCTCGGCACCGATGCGGATGATGCCGCGCTCGTCGAGGTCGGCGAGGACCTCCTCGGAGACGTTCGGGATGTCCCGGGTGATCTCCTCGGGGCCGAGCTTGGTGTCACGGGCGTCGACCTCGTGCTCCTCGATGTGGATCGAGGAGAGGACGTCGTCCTGCACGAGGCGCTGCGACAGGATGATCGCGTCCTCGTAGTTGTGACCCTCCCACGGCATGAACGCCACGAGCAGGTTCTTGCCCAGCGCCATCTCGCCGTTCTCGGTGGCCGGACCGTCGGCCAGGACCTGGCCCTCGATGATCCGGTCGCCCTCGTTGACGATGACCTTCTGGTTGACCGAGGTGCCCTGGTTGGACCGGGCGAACTTGGCCAGGCGGTACGTGATGTACGTGCCGTCGTCGTTGGTGGTGGTGATGTAGTCGGCGGAGACCTCCTGGACCACACCCGCCTTCTCGGCCTTGACCACGTCGCCGGCGTCGACGGCGGAGCGGTACTCCATGCCGGTGCCGACGAGCGGGGCCTCGCTCTTGATGAGCGGCACGGCCTGACGCATCATGTTCGCGCCCATGAGGGCACGGTTGGCGTCGTCGTGCTCCAGGAAGGGGATCATGGCGGTCGCGACCGACACCATCTGGCGCGGCGAGACGTCCATGTAGTCGACGTCGTCCCCGGGGACGTAGTCGACCTCGCCGCCACGACGGCGGACCAGGACGCGGTTCTCGGTGAAGCGCATGTCGTCGTCGAGCGTGGCGTTGGCCTGCGCGATGACGAAGCGGTCCTCCTCGTCGGCCGTCAGGTAGTCGACCTCGTCGGTGACGACACCGTCGGTGACCCGGCGGTACGGCGTCTCCACGAAACCGAACGCGTTGACGCGGCCGTAGGAGGCGAGCGAGCCGATCAGACCGATGTTCGGGCCTTCGGGCGTCTCGATCGGGCACATGCGGCCGTAGTGCGAGGGGTGCACGTCACGGACCTCGAAGCCGGCCCGCTCACGGGACAGACCACCGGGACCCAGCGCCGAGAGACGACGCTTGTGCGTCAGACCCGACAGCGGGTTGTTCTGGTCCATGAACTGCGACAGCTGGCTGGTGCCGAAGAACTCCTTGATGGAGGCGACGACCGGCCGGATGTTGATCAGGGTCTGGGGCGTGATCGCCTCGACGTCCTGGGTCGTCATGCGCTCGCGGACGACACGCTCCATACGCGCCAGACCCGTACGGACCTGGTTCTGGATGAGCTCGCCGACGCTGCGCAGACGACGGTTGCCGAAGTGGTCGATGTCGTCGGTCTCGACGACGATCGTCGTGCCGTTGTCGGCAGCCGTCTCGGTCTCGCCCGCGTGCAGCTTCACCAGGTACTTGATCGTCGAGATGACGTCCTCGACGGTCAGGACGCCCGCGTCGAGCGGAGCCTCCGCACCCAGCTTCTTGTTGACCTTGTAGCGGCCGACCTTCGCGAGGTCGTAGCGCTTGGGGTTGAAGTACAGGTTCTCCAGCAGCGTCTGCGCGGCCTCACGCGTGGGGGGCTCGCCCGGACGCAGCTTGCGGTAGATGTCGAGCAGCGCGTCGTCCTGCCCCTGGGTGTGGTCCTTCTCCAGGGTGGCGCGCATGGACTCGTACTCGCCGAACTCCTCCAGGATCTGCTCGGTGGTCCAGCCGAGTGCCTTGAGGAGGACGGTCACGGACTGCTTGCGCTTGCGGTCGATACGCACACCGACCATGTCGCGCTTGTCGATCTCCATCTCCAGCCAGGCACCCCGGGACGGGATGATCTTGGCGGAGAAGATGTCCTTGTCGGACGTCTTGTCGATGGAGGAGTCGAAGTAGACACCCGGCGAACGGACCAGCTGCGACACCACGACACGCTCGGTGCCGTTGATGACGAAGGTGCCCTTGTGGGTCATGAGCGGGAAGTCGCCCATGAAGACCGTCTGGGACTTGATCTCGCCGGTCTCGTTGTTGGTGAACTCGGCGGTGACGAAGAGCGGGGCCGCGTACGTGAAGTCGCGGTCCTTGCACTCGTCGATGCTGTTCTTCGGCGGCTCGAAACGGTGGTCGCGGAACGTCAGCGACATCGACCCGGAGAAGTCCTCGATCGGGGAGATCTCCTCGAAGATCTCCTCCAGACCGGACTTGGTGGGGACGTCCTGTCCGTTCTCCAGAGCCTCCTCGACCCGACTCTGCCAGGCGGTGTTGCCGAGCAGCCAGTCAAAGCTCTCGGTCTGCAGCGCGAGCAGGTTGGGAACCTCGAGAGGCTCCTTGATCTTTGCAAAAGAGATGCGCAGCGGGGCAGTGCTGGCGGCGGGATTCGTATTCGAGGTCGAGGCGTTGCGCGAGGCGGCCAAGAGGGGGTCCTTCCGAGGGCTCGGACTCACTACGCGCGTACCGGCCCCTCTTATGCGCAAAGAGAGCAGGCTGTTCCTGATCTGACCGAAAGGCCAGGTCGGGAATGGTCTGTTCGTCGATGCTCAAGCGAGGGCATGCCCCTGGTGACGGGCAGGGGACAGCTAACAGGCAGCGCAAAGGGTCAGTGTAGCCACTTGGCACACTGATGTCCAGTGCGGGTTTTTTGAGACCCTCGTTGTTCTCGACACCTACGCAAGCCCACGCCCTCAACGCACGTTGATACTGCCCTCTTCGTCGTCGATCCATGCCTCGGAGTTCGGATCGGTGTGACGACGCGTCCTGAGAATTGCGCGCCGCGTGCCGTTCGTCAAGGCCCCTCATGCCCGACCCCGGTGCCGCGATCGTCACTCGCGGCTCGCCACCTGGGGTGTCGGAGGCACGACGAAGATCACCATACTCGCCGCCACCGACAGTGCAAGGCAGCCATCCGCCGACGTTCCGGAACGCCGAAAGGCGACCACCCAGTTGGGTGATCGCCCTTCGGTACGTTCGCGTTACAGCCTCGAACAAGTTTTCTAGGCTTGTCTCGAAACCGCCCCGCACGGATCCTCGCGGATCCAGGAGAGCTGGCGGACCAGCGAGGCCTTACTTGACCTCGACGGAGGCGCCGGCGGCCTTGAGGGACTCGGCAGCCTTCTCGGCGGCCTCCTTGGCGACCTTCTCGAGAACGGGCTTCGGGGCGCCGTCCACGAGGTCCTTGGCCTCCTTCAGGCCCAGCGAGGTCAGCTCACGCACGACCTTGATGACCTGGATCTTCTTCTCGCCGGCGCCGGTGAGGACGACGTCGAACTCGTCCTGCTCCTCGACAGCCTCGGCGGCGGCGGCCGGCCCGGCCGGGCCGGCGACGGCGACGGCCGCGGCGGCGGTGACGTCGAACTTCTCCTCGAACGCCTTCACGAACTCGGAGAGCTGGATGAGGGTCATGCCCTCGAACTCGGCGAGCAGTTCGTCCTGGGTGAGAGCCACGATGGCTTCCTTCCACTAATTCGGCAGGTGCCGGATGTACATGTCTGGCGGGCGTACGACGGCCCGCTACGACCGATTTCCGAGGCGGACTGCCTCAGGCGGCGGTCATTTCGCGAGCCGAGTTACTCGGCACCGCCCTGCTCTTCTTGCTTGGCACGGAGCGCGTCCACGGTGCGGACGAGCTTCGAGGGAAGCGCCTGGAAGAGCTGCGCAGCCTGGGACTGCTTGCCCTTGAAGGCACCCGCCAGCTTGGAGAGCAGAACCTCGCGGGACTCGAGGTCCGCGAGCTTCTTGATCTCGTCGGCGGACAGCGCCTTGCCGTCAAGGACACCGCCCTTGATGACGAGGTTCGGGTTGTCCTTGGCGAAGTCACGAAGACCCTTCGCCGACGTCACCGGGTCACCGGTGATGAAGGCGACCGCCGTCGGACCGTTGAACAGGTCGTCGAGCGTCGAGATCCCGGCCTCGTTGGCCGCAATCTTGGTCAGCGTGTTCTTCACCACGGCGTACTGGGCGTCTTCACCGAGCGAACGACGCAGCGTCTTGAGCTGCGCCACGGAGAGACCCCGGTACTCGGTCAGCACGGCGGCGTTCGAGCTACGGAACTGCTCCGTGAGCTCGGCCACCGCGGCAGCCTTGTCGGGCCTTGCCATAGAGCGTCGGCCTCCTTCCGGGTGATGAGGACCGCTCAGAAGGGGCTGAGGAAAACGAAACGCCCCGGCGCAGGCGCACGGGGCGTGACTCGACCGGACGAATCCCGTACGAGACGGAACCGGACCAGGAGCAACTTCCACAGTCACCTGCGCGGGTCGTCCGCGGTTCAGCGGATCCTTCGGCCACCGCGCCCTCTCACGAGCACACGGCAACGACCAGCGGTCTTTGGCTTCCTCGGAAGAGTACGGGACCGTGTCCCCGTCGGGCAAATCCGCCCCCCAAGGCCCCCGCTCAGCCCTCCGTGGCCCCGTCCACCCGCTCGGCGAGGTCGACCGTGTCCTCGGCCGGCGGGGTCTCGACGGTCACCGGCCGGCCTACGTCCAGGAGGGTGACGGTCAGGTCGAGCGGGCCCCCGTCGACCATGCGCCCCTCCTTCAGGGCGTGGGTCTCGCCCCGGAGCCGGTACCGCTCGGCCCGGCCGTCCTCGCCGACCCACAGGTCCACGGTGAGCGTCTTCTCGATGCCCAGCATCATGAACTGGTCCAGACTGCTCGTCCGCAGCTCCCGGGTCGCCTTGTCCCGGGCGGCCGTCTGGGCCGCCCGGAGGCTCTTCCAGGTGACCGTGCCCCGGTAGTGCGTGGTCCCGCCGCCCTCGACCGTCCCGGCACCGACCTCACTGACCTTCTTCGCGCCGGTGAGAAGCGTGGACTGCGCGAGCGGGCTCGCCTCCAGCGGAGCGGGCAGGACGCGGTACGTGTTGTTGTCCGCCGCGCCGCGTCCCCACACGGCCGGCCCGGCGCTGAACCACTTCTTGTCCGCCGGGGCGCCGATGGCGGCAGCGTCCCCCTCGGCGTAGATCACCCCGTCGGCGAACCGCACCGAAATGGGCTTGTCCTCGCTCGGGCCCCACCCGGTCAGGTCCATGCGCATGGCGGTCGGCCGCGCGGTCATCGCGGCCTCCGCCCGTATCTTCCCGTGCTCCGGCAGGGTCCCGGTCACCCGGTAGCGCAGCGACGCGATGTCCGTCGTCCGCTCCGCGGCCCGGGCCACGGCCTCAGCGGGCGTCGTGGGCTTCGCCCCGGCCTCCGCCGACGTCTTCGGCTTCGTCCCGGTCTCCGCCCCCGGCTCCGCGCCGCAGGCGGTGGCACCGCCCAGCAGTGCGGCCACGACGGCGATGCCGACGGCTCTGTGACGACGTACGGAGCCGTGCCCGGCCAACCTCATCTGTCCCCCTGGAACCTCACGCCCCACCCGTGTGGGACGGCAGGGACACTAGCGCCGCCGGACGACGGCTGTCGTGCGCTTTACGACTCCCGTGCGGACGCGGCGGACGGATGTGCGGACAGCCGTACGGGCACACGGGCGAACGACACGAGCCCCGCGGCCTCGAAAGGCTGCGGGGCTCGTGCCAGGGCTGTGCGACCGCGACGCGGCTGCCGTGAGCGTCAGGCTCAGACGGCGGCCGGGTCCTCCTCGACGAGGAGGTTGCGGGTGCGGTTGGAGTCGATCGGGATGCCGGGGCCGATCGTGGTGCTGAGGGCGGCCTTCTTGATGTAGCGGCCCTTGGCGGCCGACGGCTTCAGACGGAGGATCTCCTCCAGCGCCGCGGCGTAGTTCTCCACCAGCTTGGTGTCGTCGAACGACGTCTTGCCGATGATGAAGTGCAGGTTCGAGTGCTTGTCGACTCGGAACTCGATCTTGCCGCCCTTGATGTCGTTGACGGCCTTCACGACGTCCGGGGTCACGGTGCCGGTCTTGGGGTTCGGCATGAGACCACGGGGACCGAGCACGCGGCCGAGGCGGCCGACCTTGCCCATGAGGTCCGGGGTGGCGACGACGGCGTCGAAGTCCAGACGGCCCTTCGCCACCTCGTCGATCAGTTCGTCGGAGCCGACGATGTCGGCGCCGGCGGCGGTCGCGGCCTCGGCACGGTCACCGGTCGCGAAGACCAGGACCCGGGCGGTCTTACCGGTGCCGTGCGGGAGGTTCACGGTGCCACGGACCATCTGGTCGGCCTTGCGCGGGTCGACACCCAGACGGAAGGCGACCTCGACGGTGCCGTCGAACTTGGACGTGGAGGTCTCCTTGGCGAGACGGACGGCCTCGAGCGGGGCGTAGAGCTTGTCCCGGTCGACCTTGGCGTCCGCAGCGCGGAGAGCCTTGCTGCGCTTGCTCACAACTGCTCCTGTGTGTTCTTGAAAAGGAGTCGTGGTACGGGCCGAGCAGGCCCTGCCACGCGCGGCCGCCGTCGACGGCTGCCGCGAGGTTCTACGAAGGGGGAACTCAGCCCTCGACCGTGATGCCCATGGAACGGGCGGTGCCGGCGATGATCTTGGACGCGGCGTCCAGGTCGTTGGCGTTGAGGTCGGGGAGCTTGGTCGTGGCGATCTCACGGACCTGCGCCTCGGTGATCTTGGCGACCTTGGTCTTGTGCGGCTCGCCGGAGCCCTTCTCGACACCCGCGGCCTTGAGGATCATCTTCGCGGCCGGCGGCGTCTTGGTGACGAAGGTGAAGGAACGGTCCTCGTAGACCGTGATCTCCACCGGGATCACCCAGCCACGCTGCGACTCGGTCGCGGCGTTGTAGGCCTTGCAGAACTCCATGATGTTGACGCCGTGCTGACCGAGCGCGGGGCCGACCGGCGGGGCGGGGTTCGCCGCACCGGCGTTGATCTGGAGCTTGATGAGCCCCGTGACCTTCTTCTTCTTGGGAGGCATTGCTCTCCGGGTCCTTTCGATTCGAGTGCGCCTTCGTCCAGGTCGCGTCCCGGATGAAGGCATACCGCACAACGATAACGGGTATGGATGTGCGGCCAAAAACCGAGCAGGTCAGACGAGCTTTTGACAGCCCGTCCGACCTGGTCGGAAGCGATGGTCCAGAAGGAGCCGGTGACCGGCTAGTTCTTCTGGATCTGGTCGAACGACAGCTCGACCGGCGTCTCGCGGCCGAAGATCTCCACGAGGCCCTTGACCTTCTTCGAGTCCGCGTTGATCTCGTTGATGGTCGCCTGCAGCGTGGCGAACGGGCCGTCCGTGACCGTGACCGAGTCGCCGACCTCGAAGTCCAGCACCTGGACCTCGACCTTGCGGGCGGGAGCCGGCTTGCCCTCGGCCTCGGCGGCCTCGCGGGCGGCCTTCTCCTCGGCCTCCGGGGCGAGCATCTTGACGATCTCGTCCAGGGTCAGCGGGTACGGGTCGTAGGCGTTGCCCACGAAGCCGGTGACGCCGGGGGTGTTGCGGACGACGCCCCAGGACTCGTTCGTCAGGTCCATGCGGACGAGGACGTAGCCGGGCAGCTTGTTCTGGCGGATCGTCTTGCGCTCGCCGTTCTTGATCTGCGCGACCTCTTCCTGCGGCACCTCGGCCTGGAAGATGAAGTCCTCGACGTTCAGCGAGACGGCACGCTGTTCGAGGTTGGTCTTCACGCGGTTCTCGTAACCGGCGTACGTGTGGATGACGTACCACTCACCCGGCAGGGTCCGCAGTTCCTCACGCAGGGCCTCGACGGGGTCGACCGGCTCGGTCTCCTCCTCGACGGCCTCTTCAGCCTCTTCGGCGTCCTCGTCCTCGGAGTCGGAGCCGTCGGAGTCCTCGACGTCGGTGTCGTCCTCGTCGTGCACGGCCTCTTCCTCGGCCGGCTCCCCCGCCTCGGCCTCGGCAGTCTCGAACTCGTCGACGCCGTCCTCGGAGTCCGCTCCCTCGACGATGTCGAGTTCGTCATCCACGGACTCGGCACCTTCACCGCGAGGCTCCATGGCGTCCTTCAGGTTCGGGTCAGACACGTGGCTGCTTCTTCCTGGATCATGGGGGTGGAACATGCGAAAAGGGGCGCCAAGTCGCGGCGCCCTTCGCTTTCGGCTCAGCCGCCGAAGACGTACTTGGCGGCCTTGTCTAGGCCGAAGTCAATCACAGTGACAAGGCCGATCATGATGACGACGAAGACGATGACCACAGAGGTGTACGTCGTCAGCTGGGCGCGGGTCGGCCAGACGACCTTCCGCAGCTCCGCGATGATCTGGCGATAGAAGACCGCGAGGCGCTTCAGCGGGCCCTTCTTGGCACGCTTGCCGCCCTTGCGGGTCTTCTTCTTGTCCTCGGGCACCTCGTCCTGGGCATCAGGCGTGTCGATGGAGCCCACGGCGTCCGTCATTCATCCTCACCTGATTCCGGTCCGGGTCGTGGCCGTGCCGCGCCCGGTCTGAGCCGCACGGCGGAACATTGCTGTACGTACATGCGCACACATCCTGGCGTGAGGAGTGTGTAGCAGGGCCGGAGGGACTTGAACCCCCAACCGCTGGTTTTGGAGACCAGTGCTCTACCAATTGAGCTACGACCCTTTGTGGTTCTCCACCAACGTACCGCATCCGAGCGAGTGCACGGTGTGCACCTGACGGGCGCGGCCGGTGAAGACCAACGAGGACAGAGCATACGTGGTCCGAGGGCTGTCGTCGAACAGAAAGCGTCCGTAGGGGCGTTGTCCGTCGAAGATCGACCGTTTCCGGCCGCGGATACGGACGGTTGTTCCGTCGCTGTTCAGTCTGTGAAACCCGCGTGTGCGGCGCGTTTCCGGTCTGGAACGATGGGGCCCATGAGCGCTGCAACCCCTCCCACCGAGCGCCGGGTCTCCGCGCGCATCGGCGCGATCTCCGAGTCCGCCACCCTCGCCGTGGACGCCAAGGCCAAGGCCCTCAAGGCCGCCGGGCGTCCGGTGATCGGCTTCGGCGCCGGCGAGCCCGACTTCCCGACCCCCGACTACATCGTCGAGGCCGCCGTCGAGGCCTGCAAGAACCCGAAGTACCACCGGTACACGCCGGCCGGCGGTCTGCCCGAGCTGAAGGCGGCGATCGCCGCGAAGACCCTGCGCGACTCCGGTTACGAGGTCGACGCCTCGCAGGTCCTCGTGACCAACGGCGGCAAGCAGGCCATCTACGAGGCCTTCGCGGCGATCCTCGACCCGGGCGACGAGGTCATCGTCCCCGCGCCGTACTGGACGACGTACCCGGAGTCGATCCGTCTCGCCGGCGGTGTCCCCGTCGACGTGGTCGCCGACGAGACCACCGGCTACCGGGTCTCCGTGGAACAGCTGGAGGCGGCCCGCACCGAGAACACGAAGGTGCTGCTGTTCGTCTCCCCCTCCAACCCGACCGGCGCGGTCTACACCCGCGCGCAGATCGAGGAGATCGGCCGCTGGGCCGCCGAGAAGGGCCTGTGGGTCCTGACCGACGAGATCTACGAGCACCTGGTCTACGGAGACGCGGAGTTCCACTCGCTGCCGGTGGTCGTGCCCGAGCTGGCCGACCGGACCATCGTCGTCAACGGTGTCGCGAAGACGTACGCGATGACGGGCTGGCGCGTGGGCTGGGTCATCGGGCCGAAGGACGTCGTGAAGGCCGCGACCAACCTGCAGTCGCACGCCACGTCGAACGTCTCCAACGTGGCCCAGGTCGCCGCGCTGGCCGCCGTCTCCGGCGACCTGGCGGCCGTCGAGGAGATGAAGCTGGCGTTCGACCGCCGCCGCCGGACGATCGTGCGGATGCTCAACGAGATCGACGGCGTGTTCTGCCCGGAGCCCGAGGGCGCGTTCTACGCCTACCCCTCGGTGAAGGACCTGGTCGGCAAGGAGATCCGGGGCAGGCGCCCGCAGGACACCGTCGAACTGGCCGCGCTGATCCTGGAGGAGGCCGAGGTGGCGGTCGTCCCGGGCGAGGCCTTCGGCACCCCCGGCTATCTGCGGCTGTCGTACGCCCTGGGTGACGAGGATCTCGTCGAGGGTGTCTCCCGCATCCAGAAGCTCCTGGCGGAGGCCCGGGACTGAGATGTGCCGCCGGGGGCCGTCCACCGATTCCGGTGGGCGGCCCCCTGTCGTTCGTGCGAGCCGGACCACGTTCGGGGATTCCGCTACCGGGACGGCGGGGGCGTGCGGCAGGATCGGGCGATGGAGCGTGTACGTGATCTCTCTGAACTGCCCAAGGCCCATCTGCATCTGCACTTCACGGGGTCGATGCGGCCCACGACCGTGCTGGAACTGGCCGACAAGTACGGGGTGCGGCTGCCCGAGGCACTCGCCGAGGCGCTGACCGGCGGGGAGCCGCCGAAGCTGCGGGCCACGGACGAGCGGGGGTGGTTCCGGTTCCAGCGGCTGTACGACGCGGCGCGCTCGTGCGTCCGAGGGCCCGAGGACATCCAGCGGCTGGTGCGGGAGGCCGCCGAGGAGGACGTGCGGGACGGTTCGGGCTGGCTGGAGATCCAGGTGGACCCGACGTCGTACGCGCCGCGGCTGGGCGGGCTGATCCCGGCGCTGGAGGTCATCCTGGACGCGGTGGACACCACCGTGCGGGAGACCGGGCTCGGGATGCGGGTGGTGGTGGCCGCGAACCGGATGAAGCACCCGCTGGACGCGCGCACGCTGGCCCGGCTGGCGGTGCGGTACGCGGACCGGGGCGTGGTCGGCTTCGGGCTCTCCAACGACGAGCGCCGGGGCATGGCGAGGGACTTCGACCGGGCCTTCGCGATCGCGCGCGAGGGGGGTCTGCTCTCGGCGCCGCACGGCGGTGAGCTGACCGGCCCGTCCTCGGTGCGGGACTGTCTGGACGATCTGCACGCCTCGCGGATCGGGCACGGCGTGCGCGCGGCGGAGGACCCGCGGCTGCTGAAGCGGCTCGCGGACCGGGGCGTGACGTGCGAGGTCTGCCCCGCCTCGAACGTGGCGCTCGGTGTCTACGAGAAGCCGCAGGACGTCCCCCTGCGCACTCTGTTCGAGGCCGGGGTGCCGATGGCGCTCGGCGCGGACGACCCGCTGCTGTTCGGCTCCCGTCTCGCGGCCCAGTACGAGATCGCCCGGCACCACCACGGTTTCACGGACGCGGAACTGGCGGAGCTGGCCCGGCAGTCGATCCGGGCGTCGGCGGCGCCGGAGGCCGAGCGGGCGAAGCTGCTGTCCGGGGTGGACGACTGGCTGGCCGGTCCCGTGGCGGTCTAGCGGTTCCGGTCAGAGGCTGACGCCGACCGTCACCGGCTCGTTGACCAGGGTGATGCCGAAGGCGTCCCGGACTCCGGCCACGACCTCGCGGGCCAGCGCCAGCAGGTCCTCGGTGGTGGCCGCGCCCCGGTTGGTGAGGGCCAGGGTGTGCTTGGTGGAGATCCGGGCGGGGCCGGTGCCGTACCCCTTGGTGAAGCCCGCCTTGTCGATCAGCCAGGCGGCGGAGGTCTTGGTGTGGCCGTCGCCCGCGGCGTACGCGGGCGGGGTGACGTCCGCACCGAGCCGCTCCCGCACGCGCGCGTGGAACGCGGCGAACTCCTCGTCGGCGAGGATCGGGTTGGTGAAGAACGATCCGGCGGACCAGGTGTCGTGGTCCTCGGGGTCGAGGACCATGCCCTTCCCGGCGCGCAGCTTCAGCACGGTCTCGCGGGCCCGGGCCAGGGGCACCCGGTCGCCGGGCTCGACGCCGAGCGTGCGGGCCGTCTCGGCGTACTTGACCGGCCCCGACAGGCCGCCGGCGTCCTCCAGTTCGAACCGGACCCGCAGGACGACGTACCGCTCGGGCTCGTCCTTGAAGCGGCTGTGGCGGTACGAGAAGGCGCACGCGGTGTTCGGGACGGTGACCGTCTCGCGGGTGCGGCGGTCGTAGGCGACGACCTCGGTGACGGTGGAGGCGACTTCCTGGCCGTAAGCCCCGACGTTCTGGATCGGAGTGGCGCCGGCGGAGCCGGGGATGCCGGCCAGGCACTCGATGCCGGCGAGTCCGGCCTCGACGGTCCGGGCGACCGCGTCGGTCCACACCTCGCCGGCGGCCAGTTCCAGTCGTGTCCCGTCGAGCGCGAAGCCCTTCGTGGCGACGACCAGCGCGGTCCCGGCGAAGCCCTGGTCCCCGATCACCAGGTTGGAACCGCCTCCGATGAGGAGCAGCGGCGTACCGGTGTCGTCGGCCTCGCGGACGGCGGCGATCACCTCGTCGTCGGTGGTCGCGGTGATCAGCCGGCGCGCGGGCCCGCCCAGCCGGAAGGTGGTCAGCGGGGCGAGGGGGGCGTCGTGGAGTTCCTGCACGGGCTCAAGAATACGAGACCCCCGCACCCGGGAGGGGCGGGGGACCGTGGGGTGCGGCCATGCCGCGTGGGCGGTCAGGCCAGACGTACGACCGCCCGGGACATGCCGAGGACCTTCTGCCCGGCGCTCATGGCCGTGAGGTCGACGCGGACGGTGTTGTCGTCGAGCTTGGCGCCGATCTTGGCGCTGACCTCGATGCTCGCGCCCTCGTCGTCGTCGGGGACGACGACCGGCTTGGTGAAGCGGACGCCGTACTCGACGACCGCGCCCGGGTCGCCGGTCCAGTCGGTGACGACACGGATCGCCTCGGCCATGGTGAACATGCCGTGCGCGATGACGTCCGGGAGGCCCACCTCCTTGGCGAACCGCTCGTTCCAGTGGATCGGGTTGAAGTCGCCGGAGGCGCCCGCGTACCGGACCAGGGCGGCGCGGGTCACGCCGAAGGTCTGCGCCGGCAGTTCGGTGCCGACCTCGACGTCGTCGTAGGAGATCTTGGCGGTCATCGGATCCTCACGCCCCCTCGGCCGCGCGGGCCACGAGCTTGGTCCAGGCGGTCACGACGTGTTCGCCGGACTCGTCGTGGACCTCGCCGCGGATGTCCAGGATGTCGTTGCCCGCCATGGACTTGATCGCCTCGATGGTCGAGGTGACCGTGAGGCGGTCGCCGGCACGCACCGGGCGCCGGTGGGCGAACTTCTGGTCGCCGTGCACCACCCGGCTGTAGTCGAGGCCCAGCTGGGGGTCCTGGACGACCTGTCCGGCCGCCTTGAAGGTGATCGAGAACACGAAGGTCGGCGGGGCGATCACATCGGCGTACCCGAGCGCCTTGGCGGCCTCCGGGTCGGTGTAGACGGGGTTGGTGTCCCCCACGGCCTCAGCGAACTCGCGGATCTTTTCCCGGCCGACCTCGTAGGGGTCGGTGGGCGGGTAGGAACGCCCCACGAAGGACTGGTCGAGCGCCATCGGCTCGGCACCTCCTGGTTGCTCGGCGGACAGGGCGGACGGTACGCGGCCCTGATACGGCTGGTACGGCGGTACTGACCGGTACGGGTCGTGCAACGACGCGAGGCCGCCCCCGATCTCTCGGGGACGGCCTCGCGTACGAGCCTGATTTATCGCGTCTCGCGGTGCGCGGTGTGCGCGTTGCAACGCGGGCAGTGCTTCTTCATCTCCAGTCGGTCCGGGTTGTTACGCCGGTTCTTCTTGGTGATGTAGTTCCGCTCCTTGCACTCCACGCAGGCCAGCGTGATCTTCGGGCGGACGTCGGTGGCAGCCACGTGAGTGCTCCTTGACGAACGGATGGGACAGGGTTTAACGCATAAAAGAGTAGCCGATCGAAGGACCGACCCCGCAATCGGCTACCGTCAGTAGCGGTGACCGGACTTGAACCGGTGACACAGCGATTATGAGCCGCTTGCTCTACCGACTGAGCTACACCGCTTTGATGCGATCAGTTCCCGCCTTGCGACGGGAACCCTTCACACCAGAGCCCCAATACGGAATCGAACCGTAGACCTTCTCCTTACCATGGAGACGCTCTGCCGACTGAGCTATTGGGGCGAGCGATGAAGACATTACACGCCCCACCGCCGATCGCCCAAATCCGTTTCCGGGCCCGCATCCATGGGCCGTCCGGCGGCGCTCCGGCCGTAGTCCGGAACGGTCGGCCGTGCCGCTCCCGTGCCGTTCACCCAGGCCACGCGGGCCCCACGCGCCCCGTCGGTACCGGGCCGCCCCGGCGCTTCGCGGCGCTCCTCCGGCAGGAGAGGCACACCGGTACGACTATTGCGCTCCTCCGCGACGGGGAGGTGCCGCCCGCCTAGGCTCGACTCACTCTGCGTGATCTTGTGTCCCCCGGGGAGTGCGATGCCCGACAGCCAGCCGCAGCCGTCCCCCTCCTCCTCCGGCCCGCCGTCCGGCCCGGACGAGGCAGGCTCCCTGCTGCTGTGCGGGGCGCGGCTGACCGACGGCCGGGTGGTGGACGTACGACTGGGCGGCGGGCGGATCGAGGCGGTCGGCACGGCGGGCAGCCTGGGCGCGGGACCCGCCGCGTCCGGGACACCCGCCACCCGGGTGGACCTCGGCGGCCATCTGCTCCTGCCGGCCCCCGCGGAGCCGCACGCCCACGGCGACACGGCCCTGTCGGCCGACGTCGAGGGCCCGGTCCCCCACGACGGCCACGACGTCCAGCGCCGGGCCACCGAGGCCGCGCTGCTGCAGCTCGGGCACGGCGCCACGGCCGTCCGCTCGCACGTGCACGTGGGCGACGTCCAGGGTCTGGAGGCGCTGGCGGCGGTGCTCCGGGCGCGGCAGACCCTGCGCGGGCTCGCGGAACTGACGACGGTGGCGATGCCCCGGGTGCTGACCGGGGTGGCCGGCGCGGACGGGCTCGCGATCCTGCGGGACGCGGTGAAGATGGGCGCCTCGGTGGTCGGCGGCTGCCCGGACCTGGACCCGGATCCCACGGGGTACGTGGAGGCGGTCCTGGAGATCGCCTCCGAGCACGGCTGCCCGGTCGACCTGCACACCGACGGCGACGACCCGGCCCGCCTCGCCCGGCTCACGGCCATGGCGGGGGGGCTGCGGCCGGGCGTCACGCTGGGCCCGTGCGGCGGTCTCACCCGTCTTCCGGCGCAGGCCGCCGGACGGGCCGCCGACCAGCTCGCGGCGGCCGGCGTGACCGTCGTCTGTCTCCCGCAGGGCGGCTGCGGCACCGTGGACGGCCGGGAGACCGCCCCCGTACGGCTCCTGCGGGCGGCCGGGGTGCGCGTCGCGGCGGGCAGCGGGGCGCTGCGGGACGTGTCGAACCCCGTCGGGCGCGGGGACCCCCTGGAGGCCGCGTTCCTGCTCGCCTCCCGGTACGGGCTGCGGCCCGAGGAGGCGTACGACGCCGTCAGCGGGGTGGCGCGCGCGGGGCTGGGTCTGCCCGAGGTACGCGTCGAGGCCGGCTTCCCCGCCGAACTCCTCGCGGTGCGCGGCACCCGGCTCGCGGGAGTGCTCTCGCTCGGGTACAGCCGCGTCGTCGTGCACCGGGGGCGCGTGGTGGCGCGGACCAGCGCGGTACGGGAGTACTGCGGCTCGGCGGCGGGCGGGGCGGGGGCGGCGGTGGATCTGCCGCGGCAGGGGCGGGGCCAGCCGTCCTGAGGGGCGGGAGTGCCGAATGCGGGGGCGGGGGCGGGAGTTGCCGGATGCGGGGGTGGGGTACGGGCGTGCGAGGCGCGCGCGGGGGGCTGTTGTGCTCCTCACGCGCGTCTCGCGCCTCGCACGCTGCTGCGTCAGACGCCGAACAGCGCGCCGCCGAAGGGGCCGCCGAACTCGTCGAGGGGGAGCTCGGAAGCGCCCTTGGGGGCCTTGATGGCACCGGCCTTGCCGAAGGTCAGCACCAGGGGGGCCTTGGCGCCCTCGGGGTCGTCGGCGAGGACGGCGAGGTCGGTCTCGATCCGGGTCAGGTCGCCGTTCTTGAGGGTGAAGTCGACCGCGACGTTCTTGTTCGGCGCGTCCTTCATGTCCTTGGCCGTGGGGAGTTCGGCTCCCGGCGGCAGCTCGCCCTCCAGCGGCTGGAGTTTGTCGACGATGCCGGTGAGCAGGTCGCGGAAGTTGGCCTTGGCCGTGACGACCTCGGTGCCGTCCCCGCTGTCCCTGGTCCTGAAACCGACCTCGCGGGCGACGACACCACGGACGGCGTCCAGCATCTTCTTCTGGGTCTTGGCGTCGACCTCGTCGGAGCTGCCCGAGCCGGCCCCGTCCCCCGTGCCCTTCCGCAGCTCGGCGTTGTTCACCTTGACCCAGTCCCCTTCGAGGACGGGCCGCAAGTGCTGCTCGCTCTCGGGGAGTTCGTCGGCGGTCGGGAACGGAAGGCCGATCGCGTCGCCCATGGCCTCCATGTCGGCGCGGTAGTACGTGTAGTCGCCGACGACCCGGTACTCGACGAGCACACCGTCGTGGCCGGAGACCTTCATGCCCATTCCGGCGATGTCCTTCTCACCGGACTCGGCCAGCGGCTTCTTCGACGTGACCGACACGTCGACGCGCAGGCCGGTGAGGAACTTCGTCATCTTCGGCGGCATCTCCTCGCCGTCCCCGCCCATCAGCGCGGTGAGGTCCTTCGGGGCGGCGTCGAGCCGCATCCCGAAGGCCAGCGACTTCTGCTCGCCCAGCCGTTCGACGGCGCCGTCGACCTTCTGACCCGCGGTGAGGTTCTGGACGGTGCCGCACGCGGCCACCGTGACGAGCACGGCCGCCGCGCAGCCGGCACCGGTGAAGGCACGGCGTACGACGTTCTTGTTGCGCGTGGCTGTACGCATGGCGGTGATGTTTCCCCCCGTGGTTCCGTTGTCCGCCGACACGGCGAACATGGGTGAGACACCCGGGACGGCCGGATGGTTGTGCGGCGCACGCGTCCGTTCGGGCGTACGGTCGGAGTCATGCGCATTGTCATCGCCGGAGGTCATGGTCAGATCGCGCTGCGGCTGGAGCGACTGCTCGCCGCACGGGGTCACGAGGTCGCGGGGATCATCCGCCGCGCCGAGCAGTCGGACGATCTGCGCGCGGCCGGTGCCGAACCGGTGCTGTGCGATCTGGAGTCGGCGTCGGTCGAGGAGGTCGCCGCCCATCTGCGGGGCGCGGACGCCGCCGTGTTCGCGGCGGGCGCCGGACCGGGCAGCGGGGCGGGCCGCAAGGACACGGTCGACCGCGGCGCCGCGGTCCTGTTCGCCGACGCCGCGGTACGCGCGGGCGTGCGCCGTCATCTCGTCGTCTCGTCCATGGGCGCGGACCCGGCGCACGAGGGCGACGAGATCTTCGACGTCTACCAGCGGGCCAAGGGCGAGGCCGACGCGTACGTACGCGGTCTGGACGCGCTGGACTGGACGATCCTGCGCCCCGGGATGCTGACCGACGACGCCGGCACGGGCCTCGTCCGCCTGGAGGCGTCCACGGGCCGCGGCCCCGTCCCGCGCGACGACGTGGCCGCCACCCTCGCCGAACTCCTGGAGACCCCGGCGACCGCCGGTCTGACCCTGGAGCTCGTCAGCGGCTCGACGCCCGTGTCCGTGGCCGTGAAGTCGGTGGCGGGCAACTGAGACACCCGCGGGTGTTCCCCGGGACTCAGAACAGCGGCAGCTGACCGGGGAATTCGGGCACGACGTATCCGTCGAGCGCGGGCTGGGCCGCTCCGATCAGGGCCTGCCTGCGCGACCCGGGACACGACACCAGGTCCCCGGCCGCGCCGGGCGGATCGTGCCGCGCGAACCGCCCCGCCACGACGGCGATCTCACGGCGGCACTCGGGGCAGTTCCTTCGACGCGATGACATGCGGTCAGTGTGCCCGGCCGTACTGACACTCCCGGAACACCCACGCACACGAAGAAGCCCCTCCGGACTGCTTGCACAGTCCGGAGGGGCTTCCCTCCACGTGGCGGCGCCAGGATTCGAACCTGGGTAGGCATAGCCGACGGATTTACAGTCCGTTCCCATTGGCCACTCGGGCACACCGCCTGGGATTGCTGCCCTTCGAACCGCTTTTCGGCGGTGCTCTGTGGCAACGACGTAAACGATACCTGATGCCCGGGGGTGCTCCGCCACCTGATTGATCAGTACTCGCGGCGGCCGGGGTGGCTAGGCTTGTCGCCCCCCGACACCTCGATTTCAAGGAGCCACAGGACATGGCCGACTCCAGTTTCGACATCGTCTCGAAGGTCGAGCGGCAGGAGGTCGACAACGCCCTCAACCAGGCCGCCAAGGAGATCTCGCAGCGCTACGACTTCAAGGGCGTCGGCGCCTCGATCTCGTGGTCCGGCGAGAAGATCCTGATGGAGGCGAACTCCGAGGACCGGGTCAAGGCCATCCTCGACGTCTTCCAGTCCAAGCTGATCAAGCGCGGGATCTCCCTGAAGTCGCTGGACGCGGGTGAGCCCCAGCTGTCCGGCAAGGAGTACAAGCTCTTCGCGTCGATCGAGGAGGGCATCTCCCAGGAGAACGCCAAGAAGGTGGCGAAGATCATTCGCGACGAGGGCCCCAAGGGCGTCAAGGCCCAGGTCCAGGGCGACGAGCTGCGCGTCAGCTCCAAGAGCCGTGACGACCTGCAGGTCGTGATCAGCCTCCTCAAGGGCAAGGACTTCGACTTCGCGGTGCAGTTCGTCAACTACCGGTGATCGTCCGCGCGCGGACCCGGGCCGGACCCGGGTTCGCGTGCGACGGGTGTGCTCAGCGGCGCGAGTGGCCGAACAGGATGCGGTAGGCGATCAGCAGGACCAGGGAGCCGCCGATCGCTGCCGCCCAGGTGGCACCGTCGTAGAAGTTCTCGGAGATCGGGCGGTCCAGCCAGCGGGCGGAGATCCAGCCGCCGATGAACGCGCCCGCGACCCCGATGAGGGTCGTGCCGATGAAGCCGCCCGGGTCCCGGCCCGGCAGCAGGAGTTTGGCGATGGCGCCGGCCAACAGCCCCAGAACGATCCAGCCGATGATGCTCATGCCGTGAACCTGCCCTTTCGTGCCGTACAGCTGCGCCGGCCGTGCTGTGTTTCCCCCCACACGGGGGCCGGGCACCGTGTCGTCCCGTCCTGTTGTCCGGGAGGACGCCGACGCGCCATCCGGTGGTTGCGGTGGTCAGTAGGGTGCGGCGCATGACACAGGCCGGATCGGGCGCCGAGCTGCGCCGCACGCTCGGGGTGGGGGACGCGGTGGTCGTCGGCCTCGGGTCGATGGTCGGCGCGGGGATCTTCGCCGCGCTGGGGCCCGCCGCGCGTGCGGCCGGGTCGGGGCTGCTGATCGGACTCGCGGCCGCGGCCGTGGTGGCGTACTGCAACGCGATGTCGTCGGCGCGGCTGGCGGCCCGGTACCCGGCGTCGGGCGGCACGTACGTGTACGGGCGTGAGCGGCTCGGCGCGTTCTGGGGGTATCTGGCCGGCTGGGCGTTCGTCGTGGGCAAGACGGCCTCGTGCGCGGCGATGGCGCTCACCGTGGGGACGTACGTGTGGCCGGGGCAGGCGCACGCCGTGGCGGTGGCGGCCGTGGTGGCGCTGACGGCGGTGAACTACGGCGGCGTCCAGAAGTCGGCGTGGCTGACGCGGGTGATCGTGGCGGTGGTGCTCGCGGTCCTCGCCGCCGTGGTGGTCGTGTGCCTGGGTTCCGGGGAGGCGGACGCGGGACGGCTGGGCGGCGGCGCCTCGGGGGGCGTGGGCGGGGTGCTGGAGGCGGCCGGGCTGCTGTTCTTCGCGTTCGCCGGGTACGCGCGGATCGCGACCCTGGGCGAGGAGGTGCGGGATCCGGCGCGCACCATCCCGCGCGCGATCCCGCTCGCGCTGGGCATCGCGCTGGTCGTGTACGCGGCTGTCGCCGTCGCGGTGCTCTCGGTGCTGGGCTCCGGCGGGCTGGGGCACGCCACCGCGCCGCTGGCCGACGCGGTGCGGGCGGCCGGGGTGCCGGGGCTGGTGCCCGTGGTGCGGGCGGGGGCCGCGGTGGCCGCGCTGGGGTCGCTGCTGGCACTCATCCTGGGCGTCTCCCGCACCACCCTCGCCATGGCCCGGGACCGGCATCTGCCGGGCGCCCTGGCCGCCGTGCACCCGCGCTTCCAGGTGCCGCACCGCGCCGAGCTGGCCGTCGGTGCCGTGGTCGCCGTACTGGCCGCCACCGTCGACGTCCGGGGGGCGATCGGGTTCTCCTCCTTCGGCGTCCTGGCGTACTACGCGATCGCCAACGCGTCGGCCTGGACGCTGGGTTCGGCGCCCCTCGCGCGCGTGGTGCCGGTGATCGGGCTGGCGGGGTGCGCCGTCCTGGCGTTCGCGCTGCCGGCGGCGTCGGTGGGCGCGGGCGCCGCCGTCCTGGGCGTGGGGGCGGCGGCGTACGGCGTACGGCGGTGGTGGGCCGGACGCAGCGGGTAGGGCCGCTGCGGTGGACCACCCCCGGCCGGGCGACAGGCCCTAGAAGCGCTGCTGGGCGAAGGGCTGGTCGGAGCGGACGATCTCGCGGCCCAGGGGCATCAGGGAGACCGGCACGAGCTTGAAGTTGGCGATACCGAAGGGGATGCCGATGATCGTGACGCAGAGCACCAGGCCCGTGACGATGTGGGTCAGTGCCAGCCACCAGCCCGCGAGGAGCAGCCACAGGATGTTGCCGACGCAGGACGGCGCGCCCGCGTCACGGCGTTCGACGGCGCTGTACCCGAAGGGCCACAGGGCGTAGACGCCGATGCGGAACGAGGCGATCCCGAACGGGATGCCGATGATCGTGATGCACAGGAGCAACCCTGCGAACAGGTAGCCGACGAAGAGCCAGAAGCCGCTGAGGATCAGCCAGATGATGTTCAGAATGGTCTTCACTGGGGGCGACCTGCCATCTTCTCGAGTCGGGCGATGCGTTCCGCCATCGGCGGATGTGTCGAGAACATCTTGGAGAATCCCTGGCCGGGCCGGAAGGGGTTCGCGATCATCATGTGGCTCGCGGTCTCGATCCGGGGCTCCGGGGGCAGCGGCAGCTGTTTGGTCCCTGTTTCCAGTTTGCGAAGAGCACTGGCGAGAGCAAGTGGATCACCGGTGAGGTGTGCGCCGGAGGCGTCCGCCTCGTACTCCCGGGAGCGGCTGATGGCGAGCTGGATGAGGGAGGCGGCGAGCGGGCCCAGCAGCATGATCAGCAGCATGCCGAGGAGGCCGGGGCCGTCGTCGTCGTCCGAGCGGCCGATGGGGATCAGCCAGGCGAAGTTCACCAGGAACATGATCACGGAGGCGAGGGCGCCGGCGACCGACGAGATGAGGATGTCCCGGTTGTGGACGTGGCTCAGCTCGTGGCCGATGACGCCGCGCAGCTCGCGTTCGTCGAGCAGGCGCAGGATGCCGTCGGTGCAGCACACGGCCGCGTTGCGCGGGTTGCGGCCGGTCGCGAAGGCGTTCGGGGCGTCCGTCGGGGAGATGTACAAGCGGGGCATGGGCTGCCGGGCCTGCATGGAGAGTTCCCGGACGATGCGGTACAGCGCCGGGGCCTCGAACTCGCTGACCGGGCGGGCACGCATCGCGCGTAGAGCCAGTTTGTCGCTGTTCCAGTACGCGTACGCGTTCGTGCCGAGGGCGACGACGACCGCGATGACGAGGCCCACACGGCCGAACAGGCTTCCGATGACGATGATGAGTGCGGACAGTCCCCCGAGGAGTACGGCGGTCCTGAGCCCGTTGTGCCGGCGGTGCACGGTACGCCCTCCAAGTCGTGCGGCAGGGGAACCCCTTGCTTGCTGGTCGCTGTCGACTCCACCTCTCAGTGGACCTTCCCGTACTGGTCAACGCCAGGCGGGAGGCACTAGTTCCCTTGTGCGCGCGGCCCTGCCGGTGGGCCGTCCGGGTGGGGCGGGCCGGCCGCCCGGGCCCTAGAAGAGACCGATGCCCGCGAAACGCAGGACGAGCTGGGGTGCGCCGGACAGCACGATGCCGGCGATGCCGGTCAGGGCGAGGGCGGCGGTCAGGGGCGCCGGGACGCGGTGCGGGGCTGCCGCGCCGGCGCCTTCGGCGTCCTCCTCGCGGGCGCGGAACAGCAGCGCCGTCCACCGGAGGTAGTAGAAGAGGGCGATCACCACGTTGACGGCCATCACCACGGCCAGCCAGCCGAGGCCCGCGTCGACGGCCGACGAGAAGACGGTGACCTTGGCGAACAGACCGATGACGCCCGGCGGCAGTCCCGCGAGGCAGAGCAGGAAGAAGGCCAGGAGCAGGGCGGACAGGGGACGGGAGGCGTGCAGACCGCGGTAGTCGTCGAGACGGTTCAGGGTCCTCGTACGGCCGACCAGGGCGGCCACGGCGAAGGCGCCCAGGTTCACCACCGCGTACATCAGGGCGTACGCGACCGTGGAGCCGACGGCCTGCCGGGCGTCCTCGGTGTTGTCGGCGTACGCGGCCGCCGCGATCGGGACGAGCAGGTAGCCCGCCTGGCCGACGGAGGACCAGGCGAGCAGCCGGACCGCGCTGTACGCGCGCGTGGAGCGCTGAGCGAGCGCGCCCAGGTTGCCGACGGTCATGGTCAGCGCGGCCAGGGCGACGAGGGCGGGGCCCCAGATGTCGGCGTACGACGGGAGGGCGACGACGGTGATGAGGATCAGCCCGGAGAAGCCGACCGCCTTGCCGACGACCGACAGGTAGGCGGCCACGGGCAGGGGGGCGCCGACGTAGGTGTCGGGGACCCAGAAGTGGAAGGGGACCGCGGCGGTCTTGAAGGCGAAGCCGATGAGGGTGAGGACGACGCCGGCCTGAGTGAGGGTGTGGAACTGGCCGTCGACGTCCTGGACGCGGTCGGCGATCTCGGTGAGGTAGAGGGTGCCGGTCGTAGCGTAGACGAAGCTGATGCCGAGCAGGCTGACGGCGGTGGCGGTGACGGACGACAGGAAGAACTTCAGGGCGGCCTCGGAGGACCGCCTGTCGCCGAGCCGGATGCCGACGAGGGCGAAGGCGGGCAGCGAGGCGACCTCCAGCGCGACGACGAGGGTCGCGAGGTCGCGGGAGGCGGGCAGCAGCGCCGCGCCCGCGGCGGACGACAGCAGCAGGAACCAGAACTCCCCGGCGGGCAGGGCCTTCCGGTCGTCGTTCAGGGCCGTCGACGACAGCAGGGCGGTGAGGAGGGCGCTGCCGAGCACGAGGAACTGGACGACGAGGGTGAAGCGGTCGGCGGTGTAGCTGCAGACGTCCGGGGAGCCGGTCAGGCAGAAGGTGGCGCGGTCGCCGTCCAGGAGGGGCAGCAGGGCCAGCAGGGAGACGGCGAGGCCCGCGACGGAGACCCAGCCGAGCAGGGCCTTCCTGCGGTCGTCGGTGAAGAGGTCGGCGACGAGCACGGCGAGGCCGACGACCGCGGCGATCGTGGGCGGCGCGATCGCGACCCAGTCGACCGACTGCACGACGGACTCGGCCAGGGTCTGGACGGGGACCGGGGCGTGGGCCGGGACCGGCTGCTGGGCCAAGGGGCTCAACGGGTGCCTCCTGCGAGGAGCTGCTGCACGGCCGGGTCGGTCAGACCGAGGAGGGCCGCGGGCCAGAGGCCGGCGAGGACGGTGAGGGCGACGAGCGGGGTCCAGGCCGCGAACTCGTACGGCTGTACGTCCGCGAGTCGCGTCCCTTCCTGCGGCTGTGTCGGGGCGGCGCCCATGCAGACCCGGCGGACCACGATCAGCAGGTACGCGGCGGTGAGGAGGGTGCCGAACGCGGCGATCGTCATGAAGGTGAGGAAGGCCGGGCGGCTGAGGCCCTCAGCGGGCTCGAACGCGCCGAACAGGGCCAGCATCTCGCCCCAGAACCCGGCGAGTCCCGGCAGCCCGAGGGAGGCGACGGCGGCGAAGGCGAGGAGGCCGCCGAGGCGCGGGGCACGGCCGTAGAGGGCGGCGCCGGTCTCCCGCGCGAGGGTGTCGAGGTCGGTGGTGCCGGTGCGGTCCTTGAGGGCGCCGACCAGGAAGAACAGCAGGCCGGTGATGAGGCCGTGGGCGATGTTGGCGAACAGGGCGCCGTTCACGCCGGTCGGGGTCATCGTGGCGATGCCGAGCAGCACGAAGCCCATGTGGCCGACGGAGGAGTACGCGATGAGGCGCTTGAGGTCGCCCTTCGCGCCCTGTTTGGCGAGGGCGAGGCAGGCGAGGGAGCCGTAGATGATGCCGACGACCGCGAAGGCGGCCAGGTAGGGCGCGAAGGTGCGGAACCCGTCGGGTGTGATCGGCAGCAGGATGCGGACGAACCCGTAGGTGCCCATCTTCAGCAGGACACCGGCCAGCAGGACCGAGCCGACGGTCGGGGCGGCGGTGTGGGCGTCCGGCAGCCAGCTGTGCAGCGGCCACATCGGGGTCTTGACCGCGAGCCCGATCCCGATCGACAGAGCGGCGACGACCTGCACGGTGGTGGTCAGCCCGGGGTGACTGTCAGTGGCGAGTGCCACCATGTCGAATGTGCCCGCCTTGACGCCGATCAGGAGCAGGCCCAGCAGCATGACCACGGAACCGAGCAGGGTGTAGAGGATGAACTTCCAGGCGGCCTGTGTGCGTTGCTCACCGCCCCAGCGGGCGATGAGGAAGTACATCGGGATGAGCACCGTCTCGAACGCGAGGAAGAACAGCAGCAGATCGAGGACGGCGAAGGTCGCGAGGGTGCCGGACTCCAGGACGAGCACCAGGGCGACGAACGCCTTCGGGGAGGGGCCCGTGGGCGGCTTGAAGAAGGAGTAGAGCGCGCAGAGGAAGGCCAGCAGCGCGGTCAGGACCAGAAGGGGGAGGGAGATGCCGTCGATGCCGAGGTGGATGCGCACGTCGAGCGCGGGGATCCAGCTGATGTCCGTACTGGCCTGCATCTTCGACGGCTGGTCGTGGTCGAAGCCGAGCGCGAGGACGATCGCGGCGATGAGGACCGCGCCGGTCACGGTGGCCCCGTGCCGGAGCACGGCCTGCTCGGGTGACTTCCCCTTCAGCCCCGGCGGGGCCGGCACGAGAGCGGCGGCGGCACCGATGAGCGGGCCGACGACGATCAACGCCAGAAGGACCTGCATCACGGACTCGTTGATATCGATCACGCCTGCTCACGCTCCCGTGGCGACGACGAGGGCGGCGACCACCAGGACGACGGTGCCGGCGAGCAGCGCGCTCACATAGGTCTGGACGTTGCCGGTCTGGGCCCGGCGGACGGCCGCGCCCAGCAGGCGGGACAGGCTGCCCGCGCCGTTCACATAGGTGTCGACGACCTCGCGGTCGAGGAACCGGACGAGACGCGCGCCGGCCTCGACCGGGCGGACGAAGAGGGCCGCGTAGACGGCGTCGAGGTGGAAGCCGGCGGCGGCGTGGCGGTGCAGCGGGCCGAGCAGCCGGCGGCCCGGGTCCGCCGGGTCGGGTGCCGAGGCCACGTCCCCGTAGGCCGGGGTGTGGCCGGCGATGGCCTCCGCCTCGACCGTTCCGGCGTCCGCCTCCGGGTGGGCGGCGACGGCTCCCAGGGGGACGCGGGCGGCCTCGGCCCGGGTGGACCGCCAGGCCGCGTAGGTCAGCAGGGCGCCGATCAGGGCGGCGCCCGTGCCGAGGACGGACGTGGTCAGGGTGGGGGCCAGGCCGTCGCCGTCGAACCAGTCGGGGAGCCTGCCGTAGGCGAGCGCGCCGAAGGCGAGGGAGGGGACGGCGAGCACCCAGAGCACGGCGGTCATCGTGAGGGGCTGGCGGCCGTGGTCCGGGGCCTCGGTGCCCTTGCCGTGGAACGTGAGCAGCCACAGCCGGGTGGCGTAGGCGGCGGTGAGCAGGGCCGTGAGGACGCCGGCGACGAGGACGGTCCAGCCGGCGGCGCCGGGGACGGGCTGGGCGTGGCCGCCGGCGGCGTGCTCGGCGGCTCCGAGGACGGACTCCTTGGAGAAGAAGCCGCTGAAGGGCGGGATCGCGGCGAGCGCGAGCAGCGCCACGGTCATCGTCCAGTAGGCGTCGGGAACGCGGGCGCGCAGGTGGCCCATGCGGGACATGGCGGCCAGCGAGTTGGTGCCGGCGGCGTGGATGATCACGCCGGCCGCGAGGAACAGCAGCGCCTTGAAGGCGCCGTGGGAGATGAGGTGGAAAACGGCGGCACCGCGGTCGCCGACGGCGAGGGCGCCGGTCATGTAGCCGAGCTGACCGATCGTCGAGTAGGCGAGGACGCGCTTGATGTCGTCCTGGGCGAGCGCGGCGAGGGCCGAGCCGGTCATGGTCACCGCGGCCATGACGGCGAGGACGACCAGGGCCGCCGAGGAGGCGGCGAACACCGGGAGGAGGCGGGCGACGAAGTAGACACCGGCGGCGACCATCGTCGCGGCGTGGATCAGCGCGGAGACGGGGGTCGGGCCCGCCATCGCGTCGGGCAGCCAGGTGTGGAGCGGGAACTGCGCCGACTTGCCCGCGACGCCGGCCAGGAGCAGCAGGGCGATCGGCGTCGGGTGGTCGAGGCCGCCTTCGGCGACGGTCGCCAGGATCCGGGTGATGCGGAACGACCCGGCGTCGGTGGCGAGGGCGAACAGACCGATCAGGAAGGGGACGTCGCCGAGCTTGGTGACCAGGAAGGCCTTGAGGGACGCGGCGCGGGCCTCCGGGGTCTCCCAGTAGTGGCCGACCAGGAAGTAGGAGCAGATGCCCATGATCTCCCAGCCGACCAGGAGCACCATCAGGTCGCCCGAGTAGACGACGAGGAGCATCGCGGAGGTGAAGAGGGAGACGAGGGCGGCGTAGGAGGGGTAGCGCGGGTCGTCGCGGAGGTAGCCCGTGGAGTAGATCTGCACACAGGTGGCGACGAGGCCGACCAGGACGGCGACGAGCGCGGCGAAGCCGTCGATGTGCAGGGCGAGGTCGATGGGGACCGAGCCGGTCGGGGTGAGCCGGGTGGCCGCGTCGACCGCGGCGTCACCGCCCTGGCGTACGGCGACCAGCGCGGCCAGGGCGAAGGCCGTGAGGGTGGGGAGTACGGCGAGGGGGCGGACGAAGCCGGGGGCGGTGCGGCCGAGGAGCAGGCCGGCGGCGGCGCCGAGGAACGGGAGGAGGGGGACGAGGACGGCGAGGGTGGTCGTGCTCACGTGGTGGCCTCAGCCTTCTCGCTCCGCTCGGGGCGGCCGGGTTCCTCGTCCTCGGCCGGGCCGGCGGGGTCTTCGGGGCCGACGGGCTCGTGGCCCTCGGCGGTGTCGCGGAGCTTGTCGATGTCGGCGGTGCCGCGGTTGCGGTGGACGGCGAGCACGATCGCCAGGCCGATGCCGATCTCGGCGGCGGCGATGGTGATCGTGAACAGGGTCAGGGCCTGGCCGGAGTGGAGGGTCTCCTCGGCGGCCTTGCTCAGCCAGACGTCGAAGGCGACGAGGTTGAGGTTGACGGCGTTGAGCATCAGCTCGACCGACATCAGGACGAGGATCGCGTTGCGGCGGGCGAGGACGCCGTAGAGACCGGTGCAGAAGAGGAGGGCGGAGAGGACGGCCGGGTAGGCGAGGTGCATCAGCGGGCACCTCCGTCGGCGGATCCGGGGACCTCGGCGGTCGCCGGGGTCGTGGGAGGCGTGCCGGCCTTCGCCTTGCGGGAGAGGACGATCGCGCCGACCAGGGCGGCCAGCAGAAGGACGGAGAGGGCCTCGAAGGGGAGGACCCAGTTCTGGAAGAGGCTCTCGCCGGTGGCCTCGGTGGAGCCGGCGGCCGGGCCGTCGAGGTCGATCCAGGTGGTGCGGAAGGCGTCGACGACGACCCAGACGAGGGCGGCGGCCGCGGCGACGGCCACGGTGAGGGCGGCCCAGCGGTTGCCGGAGTCGGCGTCCGGGGAGCGGCCGATGGGGGCCTTGGTGAGCATCAGTCCGAAGAGGAGGAGGACGACGACGGAACCGACGTAGATGAGGACCTGCACCCAGGCGATGAACTCGGCGGTGAGCAGGAGGTACTCGACGGCGAGCCCGCCGAGCGCCACCACCAGCCACAGGGCGGCGTGCACGAGCTGCCGGGTGGTGACGGTGACGAGCGCGGCGCCGAAGGTGACCAGGCCCACGAGGAGGAAGGCGATCTCGACGCCGGTCGGGGAGAGGAAACCGCGGGTCTCCACGGCGGCCAGGGCGGAGGCGGCCAGGGCGGGGTCCGTCGTGGTGACGGCGGCGGCGAGGCTCACGCGTCTCCCTCCGGTGGCTCGGTCGGGGCGGCTTGTTCCGTCTCGGCGGCCTGGGTGGCCGCCAGTTTCTCGGCGGTCTTGCGTGCGGCGGCCAGTTCCTTGGGTTCCTCGGCCGAGGGGTCCAGGGGCGGTGGGGAGGGGACGGTCCACATCCACTCGCGGAGCTTGTCGCGCTCGTGGGTCAGCTCGTGGATGTCGGTCTCGGCGTACTCGAACTCCGGGGACCAGAAGAGGGCGTCGAAGGGGCAGACCTCGATGCAGATACCGCAGTACATGCAGAGGGAGAAGTCGATGGCGAAGCGGTCGAGGACGTTGCGGCTGCGTTCACGGCCGCCGGGGGCCGAGGGCGGGACCGTCTCCTTGTGGGAGTCGATGTAGATGCACCAGTCCGGGCACTCGCGGGCGCACAGCATGCAGACCGTGCAGTTCTCCTCGAAGAGCCCGATGACGCCGCGGGTGCGGGGCGGGAGTTCGGGCTGGACGTCCGGGTACTGCGCGGTGACGGTCTTCCTCGTCATCGTGCGGAGGGTGACGGCCAGGCCCTTGGCCAGACCACTGCCGGGAAGGGGGGCCATGGTTACCGGATCACCACCTTGACGACGCCGGTGAGGGCGATCTGGGCCAGGGAGAGGGGGACGAGCAGGGTCCAGGAGAGCTTCTGGAGCTGGTCCTCGCGCAGCCGGGGGTAGGTCACGCGGAGCCAGATGACCACGAAGGCGAGGACGGCGGTCTTCAGGAGGGTCCACACCCAGCCGAGCCCGTCGGCGCCCCAGGGACCGTGCCAGCCGCCGAGGAAGAGGACGGTGGTCAGGCCGCACAGGACGACGATGCCGGCGTACTCGGCGAGGAGGAACAGGGCGAAACGGAGGCCGGTGTACTCGGTGTAGGCGCCGAAGATGATCTCCGAGTCGGCGACGGGCATGTCGAAGGGCGGGCGCTGGAGTTCGGCGAGGCCGGCGACGAAGAAGACGATCGCGCCGACGATCTGCCAGGGGAGCCACCACCACTCGAAGGCGTCCACGATGCCGACGAGGGAGACCGTGCCGGCCGCCATCGCCACCGAGGCGGCGGTGAGCAGCATCGGGAGTTCGTACGCGAGGAGCTGTGCGGCGGTGCGCAGGCCGCCGAGGAGGGAGAACTTGTTGGCGGAGGCCCACCCGGCCATGAGCGAACCGAGGACGCCGACGCCCATCACCGCGAGGACGAAGAAGACGCCGGCGTCGATGACCTCGCCGACGGCGCCCTCGCCGGGGCCGACCGGGATGGCGAGGAGGACGAGCAGGTACGGCAGGAGGGCCACGGCCGGGGCGAGCTGGAAGACACGGCGGTCGGCTCCGGCCGGGACGATGTCTTCCTTCTGGGCGAACTTCACGCCGTCCGCGACGAGCTGGGCCCAACCGTGGAAGCCGCCGGCGTACATGGGGCCGAGGCGGCCCTGCATGTGGGCCATCACCTTGTGCTCGGTCTGGCCGATGATCAGCGGGAAGGTGAGGAAGACGACGAAGACGACGAGGAGTCGCAGGGCGACGTCCGATGCGTCGTTCACTGCGAGCCTCCCGTGGGGGGTTCGGGGTCAGGGGTGTCGCGGGGGGTGACGTCGGCGGGGGTGCCTTTGTCCCCGTGGTCCGCGCTGTCGTGGGGCGCGTCGTCGGTGGCGGGGCCGGGCGGCTCGGGCCGGGCCTTGGGCTCGGGCCGGGCCTCGGGCTCGGGCTCGGGCCGGGCCTCGGGCTCGGGCCGGGCCTCGGGCTCGGGGTTGCGCTCGGGGTCCGACTGTCCCGCGAGCTCGGGCTGCGGCTCGGGGTCGGGCTGCGCTGCGGGCTCGGGCTGCGCCTCGGGCTGCGGCTCGGAGTCGGGCTGCCTGGTGGGCTGGGGGTCGTCGAAGGCCGGGCGGGCGTGGTGCCAGGGGGCGTCCGCGCTGCGCGGGGCGGGCCGGGAGGAGCGGGGCTGCGGCGCGGGCCCGGTGGGAGACGTCCGCTCGACGGGAGACGTCCGCTCGGCGGGGGCAGCCTCGGCGCCGGGGGCGGCCTCGGCGCCGGAGGAGGGCTGAGGGTCGGAGGCGGGCTGAGGGTCGGAGGCGGGCCGGACCTCGGTCGCGTCGGGCCCGGTCGGGTCGGGCTCGGTCGCGTCGGGCCCGGTCCCAGGAGACTCGGCGCGCTGTGTGGCGGACCCCTCGCTCGCGCCGCGCGTACGGCGCGGGGGCGTGGGGCTGTCGCTCGCGTCCGGGGCCGGGCCGGCAGCCCTCTGGCCGACCGAACCCTCGGCCGCCGAGCGGGCGCGACGCGGGGCGGCCGGCGTACTCGGAGCGTCCGGAGCCGGAGCGGCAGCCCTCTGGCCGGCCGAACCCTCGGCCGCCGAGCGGGCGCGACGCGGGGCGGTCGGCGTACCCGGAGCGTCCGGAGCCGGAGCGGCGGCCGTCTGGCCGGCCGAGCCCTCGGCCGCGGTGCGGGTGCGCCGGGGCGGGCGGTCGGCGGCGGGGCGGGCGGTGCCCCGGGCGGGGCGGGCCGGGGCCGGGGGGAGCTGGCCCTTGAGGGGGCCCCATTCGTTGGGGTCGGGCACACCGGGGGGAAGCATCTGGCGGCGTTTCGGCCCACCGTGCGCCGCGCCCGCCGCAGGCTCCCCCGGCTCCTTCGCCCCGGGCCATGCCTTGGCCACGCGGGCGGCGAGGACGAAGTCCTTGCGCAGGGGGTGCCCCTCGAAGTTCTCGGGGAGGAGCAGGTGGTCCAGGGCGGGGTGGCCCTCGAAGCGGACGCCGAACATCTCGTGGGTCTCGCGTTCGTGCCAGGCCGCGCCGGCGTAGATGCCGACGGCGGTCGGCAGGACCGGGGACTCGTGGGGGACCGTGGTGCGCAGGAGCAGGCGGCGGACCGGGGCCAGCGCCACCACGTGCGCCGCCACCCGGAAGCCCGTGCCCGGTTCGTCGACCGCGCTCAGCCAGTCGAAGTAGGTGCAGCCCAGGGTGGAGCGGGCCGTGCGCAGCGCCTCGGTCCAGGAGGCGGACGGGACGTCCACGGTGAGGACGCCGTACGACTCCTCGGCGGTGGCCTCCGGGCCGAAGAGTTCCTCGGCGGGGGCGGGCAGCCAGCCGGTCACTTGTCCCCCACTTCGGTGGTGCCGCCGGTGGCCGTTTCGGTGCCGGCCGCGGGGGCGGGCGGCCGCACCAGGCCGCTCTGCAGGGCCGCCGTCGACGGGCCGGCCTCCGCGGCGGGGCCGCCACCGGTGCCGTACCGCTCCCTCAGGGACTCCCGGGCGATCTTCTCCTGGAGTTTCAGGATGCCCTGGAGCAGGGCCTCGGGGCGGGGCGGGCAGCCGGGGACGTAGACGTCGACGGGGATGATCTGGTCGACGCCCTTGGTGACGGAGTACGAGTCCCAGTAGGGGCCGCCGCAGTTGCTGCAGGCGCCGAAGGAGATGACGTACTTCGGTTCCGGCATCTGTTCGTACAGGCGCTTCACCGCCGGGGCCATCTTGTCCGTGACCGTGCCCGACACCACCATCAGGTCGGCCTGGCGCGGGCCCGGCGCGAACGGGATCACGCCGAGGCGGATGAAGTCGTGGCGGGCCATGGACGCGGCGATGAACTCGATCGCGCAGCAGGCGAGGCCGAAGTTGAAGACCCAGAGGGAGTAGCGGCGGCCCCAGTTGAGGATCACCTTCATCGGCTCCGGGGCGAGACGGGCGAGGGCGCCCAGCCGCTTCGGCTCCGGCAGAAGGACGGGTCCCGGGGCGTCCGCCGCCTGCGAGGGGTTCGTTTCTGGGGTCACGTCCACGTCAGGACGCCCTTCTTGTAGGCGTAGAGCAGGCCCACGGCGAGGAAACCGAGGAAGACGAACATCTCGACGAGGGTCGTCGCGCCGTAGCCGGGATCCGCGAAGACCGTCGCCCAGGGGAAGAGGAAGATCGAGTCGATGGCGAAGATGACGTAGAGGAAGGCGTAGACGTAGTAGCGGACCTGGGTGTGGGCCCAGCCCTCGCCCACGGGGTCGACGCCGCACTCGTACGTCAGGAGCTTCTCGCGGGTGGGGACCTCGGGGCGCAGCAGGCGTCCCGCGCCGAAGGCGACGGCGACGAAGAGCACGCCGACCGCGGCGAGCAGCCCGACCACCGAGTAGGACTGGAAGTAGTCCGCCGCGACGGCGACGGTCGGCTGCGCCGCTACGGCGGCGGTCGGTTCCGGCACGTCCGTCCCTCGCTCCCTGGCCAGGCGATTCGTACGGACGTGTTGCGGACGCCGTACGTGCTTCGCTGTTCGACGATCTGTACGCACGGGAGTCTAGGCCCTGCTAAAGAGACCGTAAGCAGCCCGTCACGGGTCGGTGCTCCCGGGTGCCGGGCCGGCCGGGCGGGACGACGCGTGGGGAGAGAGTGGCGGGATGGCACAGCACGGGGTGGGGTGGGGTTTTCCCCAGGGCGGCCGGGGCGGTCCGCCTCATGGCGCGGAGCCTGAGCGGGCGGGCAGGGTGGAGGGCATGACCGCATCCCCAACCTCCGGCTCCGGACGGCCGTCCGGTCGTCCGCTGCCCTCCCGTCAGACGCCGTCGGAGCCGTTGCCGCCGGCGCGGTTCGCCTTCGGGGGACAGACGTGGCGGGAGATCGCGCATCTGCTGGCGAACCTGCCCTGCGCGCTGCTCGGGTTCGTGTACGTGACGACGGTGCTGTTCACCAGTGCCTTCCTGACGTTGACGGTGATCGGTTTTCCGCTGCTCGCCGCCGCGCTGATGGGGGCCCGGCAGCTGGGACGGCTGGAGCGGATGCGGGCGCGGGGGCTGCTGAAGGTACGGGTGGACGAGCCGAGTCCGCTGCCGTTCCGGGGCAAGGGCCGGCGGGCGGACGAGGGGTTCGTCGCGCAGGTGTGGATGAGCGTGAAGGATCCCGTCGGCTGGCGTTCGATGCTGTACGAGCTGATCCGGATGCCGTGGGCCGTCGCAACGTTCGTCATCACCCTTACGGGGCTGTTCGTGGCGTGGCCGGTGCTGCCGTTCATCGTGCGGGGGCTGACGAACGTGGACCGGGCGATGGTGCGGTCGCTGCTGTCGCCGTCCGACGAGCTGGAGCGGCGGATCGCGGAGCTGGAGTCCGACCGGGGGGTGGTGGTCGACACGGCCGCGGCCGACATGCGGCGGATCGAACGCGATCTGCACGACGGGGCGCAGGCCCGGCTGGTGAACCTGGCGATGGGGCTCGGGCTGGCCAAGGAGAAGCTGCTGGAGGACCCCGACGCGGCCGCCACGATGGTGGAGGAGGCGCACGGGGAGGTGAAGCTGGCGCTGCAGGAGCTGCGGGACCTCGCGCGGGGCATCCATCCCGCCGTGCTGACGGACCGGGGGCTCGACGCGGCGCTCTCCTCGGTCGCCTCGCGCTGCGCCGCGCCGGTGAAGGTGAGCGTCGACCTGGCGGCACGGCCGGCCGCCGCGATCGAGGGCATCGCGTACTTCACGGTGTCCGAGCTGCTGCAGAACATCAGCAAGCACAGCGGGGCGAAGGCCGCCTCGGTGGATGTCTGGCGGTCCGACGACCGGCTGCTGATCCAGGTGTGGGACGACGGGCGCGGGGGCGCGCGGCTCGACGGGGGGAGCGGGATCGCGGGGCTGGCGGAGCGGCTCGACGCGGTCGACGGCGTGTTCGTGATCGAGTCGCCGGTGGGCGGGCCCACGACGGTGACCGCGGAACTGCCCTGGCGGGGGCGGTGACCCGGACCTGCTAGGACCCGCTCATGCCGAAGGGGCGCCCACGACCGGTCGTGGGCGCCCCTTCGGCATGAGCGGGTCCGGGAGGGTGGGGAAAACCCCCGCAACGAGAGGCCGACGCGCTCCATGGTTCCGGCGGGCGGGGGCGAGGAGGGTGGAGGTACGACATCGGGACTGCGGGACAAGCGAGGGCGGGCGACGGTGATGGCCATGGAGTACGGGGACGGGTACGGGAGTTGGGGCGAGGAGCGGCGGCACCGGCTGCCGGCCGGGTTGCGGGCGCCGGTCGAGGCGCGCAGCTGGCGGGAGTTCGGGTACGTGCTGCTCGGGCTGCCGGTCGGGATCCTGCTGTTCACGTACGCCGTGACGATGGTGTCGGTCGGCGCGGGGCTGCTCGTCACGTTCCTCGGGGTCCCGGTGCTGGCGGCGGGGCTGGCCGGGTGCCGGGGGTTCGGCGCGCTGGAGCGTGCGCGGGCGCGGGCCCTGCTCGGGGCGGAGGTGTCCGCGCCGGAGCCGCTGCGCCCGAAGGGGCGCGGGGCGATGGCGTGGATGGGCGCCGTGCTGCGCAGCGGGTCGTCGTGGCGGCAGCTGCTGTACGCGGTGATCCAGTTCCCGTGGTCGGTGTTCTCGTTCGTCGTGGCGGTGACCTTCTGGACGTACGGGTGGGCGATGCTGACGTATCCCCTGTGGTTCTGGGTGTTCCCCGTGTGGGCCGGGCAGGACGGGCTGCAGCTGTACGGGGACGAGACGCACTCCGTGTATCTCGACAACCCGTTCGAGGTGACCATGACCGCGCTGGTCGGGCTGCTCTTCACGATGGCCTCGCCGTGGATCGTGCGGGGGCTGACGACGGTCGACCGGGTGATGGTGGGTGCGCTGCTCGGCCCGTCGCGGCTGGGGGCGCGGGTCGTGGAGCTGGAGTCGGACCGGGGCGTCGTGGTCGACACGGCGGCCGCCGATCTGCGGCGGATCGAGCGCGATCTGCACGACGGGGCGCAGGCCCGGCTGGTGGCGCTGGCGATGGATCTGGGGCTGGCGAAGGAGAAGCTGGCGGAGGACCCGCGGGCGGCGGCGGTGATGGTGGACTCGGCGCACGGTGAGGTGAAGACGGCGCTCCAGGAACTGCGGGACCTCGCGCGGGGCATCCATCCCGCCGTGCTGACGGACCGGGGCCTCGACGCGGCGCTCTCGTCGGTGGCGTCGCGGTGCACGGTGCCGGTGGTGGTGGACGTGGACCTGCCGGCGCGGCCGGTGCCGGCGATCGAGGGCATCGCGTACTTCACCGTCTCCGAGCTGCTGCAGAACGTCAGCAAGCACGCGGGGGCCTCGCGGGCGACGGTGGACGTGTGGAAGGTCGAGAACCGGCTGATGCTCCAGGTCGCCGACGACGGCGTGGGCGGCGCCGACACCGGCAGCGGCTCCGGCCTCGCGGGCCTCGCCGAACGGATCGGTGCGGTCGACGGCATCCTGGTCGTCGACTCCCCGGCCGGCGGCCCGACCCGCGTGACGGCGGAGCTGCCGTGGCGGGCGGTCTGAAGGGGACGGGGGCCTGAATCTGAAGGGGACGGGGGCCTGAAGGGGACGGGGGCCTGAGGGAAGTGGGGGGCCTGAGGGAAGTGGGGGCGGCCTGACGGAGGCGAGGCGGGACGGCGGCGGGGAAAGCACGCAAGCGCGTCCAGGGGTGTCCGCCCCTGGGCGCGCTTGCGTGTCCTCCCCTCCGGGGCGGCGGCATTCGGCCAGTTGCCCGGTGTTCCTGACCTGAATCCCTGCTCTCGACGGAGCCCCGGCGTCCCGATGCTGAAATGCTGGGGGCTGTCGTACGGGGCGGGCCCGGAACACGGGTCGGCCGGCGGCGGGTGTCGTGGGGGGACGAGACGTGGAGGACAGGGTGCGGGTGGTCATCGCCGAGGATTCGGTGCTGTTGCGCGAAGGGCTGACGCGGCTGCTGACCGACCGTGGGCACGACGTCGTGGCGGGGGTCGGGGACGGGAACGCCCTGATCAAGACGATCACGGAGTTCGCGGCGCAGGGAGACCTGCCGGACGTGGTCGTGGCGGACGTACGGATGCCTCCGACGCACACCGACGAAGGCGTACGGGCCGCCGTGCAGCTGCGGAAGCAGCATCCGGAGCTGGGGGTGCTCGTCCTGTCCCAGTACGTGGAGGAGCGCTACGCCACCGAACTGCTCGCGGGGTCCAGTCGCGGCGTCGGCTATCTGCTGAAGGACCGGGTGGCCGAGGTCCGGGAGTTCGTGGACGCGGTGGTCCGGGTGGCGCGGGGCGGCACCGCGCTGGACCCGGAGGTGGTCGCGCAGCTGCTCGGGCGGAGCCGGAAGCAGCACGTGCTCGCGGGGCTCACCCCCAGGGAGCGTGAGGTGCTGGGGCTGATGGCGGAGGGGCGGACCAACTCGGCGGTCGCCCGGCAGCTGGTCGTGAGCGACGGAGCCGTCGAGAAGCACGTCAGCAACATCTTCCTGAAGCTGGGGCTGTCGCAGAGCGACGGGGACCACCGCCGGGTGCTGGCGGTGCTCACCTACCTCAACTCATGATCCTCTGACACCGTGTCAGACAGGAGGGGGCAGCCGGGGCGGCCACGCGGGACGCGACGCACGAGGCGGTGACGCGGGCCCGTGCCACTCGCCCGTCGCCGTCCGGACCGAGAACCGCCCGCCGGGCTGTGCGCGTCCTCGGAGGAAGTGACACGGACGGGTAAAACATGACAAGTCAGGGCGCCGGGCGACGGCGAAACAACGTCCATCGGGCGAAAGAGCCAGGGAAGGTCACCCTTGCCGACGTAATGTTGTTCTTGGGAGGGCCGGCGGGACGGCCGTTCCCGGACAGCCGCCCCGAGGGAGGTCCAGTTCAGTGACCAGCCAGGTCAGCAGCCCAGCGGAGCAGGCCGACGAGGCCGCTCTGGGAGAACTGAGAGAACAGCGCAAACCGGCCGGGACGAAGGACGTCCGCCGACTCGATCGGGTGATCATCCGGTTCGCCGGGGATTCCGGTGACGGGATGCAGCTCACGGGTGACCGTTTCACCTCCGAGACGGCGTCGTTCGGGAACGATCTCTCCACCCTGCCGAACTTCCCCGCCGAGATCCGCGCCCCCGCCGGCACCCTGCCCGGCGTCTCCAGCTTCCAGCTGCACTTCGCCGACCACGACATCCTCACCCCCGGCGACGCGCCCAACGTGCTCGTCGCCATGAATCCGGCCGCCCTGAAGGCGAATCTCGGTGACGTGCCGCGCGGCGCGGAGATCATCGTCAACACGGACGAGTTCACCAAGCGGGCGATGCAGAAGGTCGGTTACGCGACCAGCCCGCTGGAGGACGGGTCGATGGACGGCTACAGCGTCCATCCGGTGCCGCTGACCGCCCTGACCGTCGAGGCGCTCAAGTCCTTCGACCTCAGCCGCAAGGAGGCCGAGCGCAGCAAGAACATGTTCGCGCTCGGCCTGCTGTCCTGGATGTACCACCGGCCGACCGAGGGCACCGAGAAGTTCCTGGCCGCCAAGTTCGCCAAGAAGCCCGAGATCGCGGCCGCCAACCTCGCCGCCTTCCGCGCCGGCTGGAACTTCGGCGAGACCACCGAGGACTTCGCGGTCAGCTACGAGGTCGCGCCGGCCGCCGCCGCCTTCCCCGTCGGCACCTACCGGAACATCTCCGGGAACCTGGCACTGTCGTACGGGCTGATCGCGGCCTCCCGGCAGGCTGATCTGCCGCTCTACCTGGGCTCGTACCCGATCACGCCGGCCTCGGACATCCTGCACGAGTTGAGCAGGCACAAGAACTTCGGCGTGCGGACCTTCCAGGCCGAGGACGAGATCGCGGGCATCGGGGCCGCGCTGGGGGCCGCGTTCGGGGGTTCCCTCGCCGTCACCACCACCTCCGGTCCGGGCGTGGCACTGAAGTCGGAGACCATCGGGCTCGCGGTCTCGCTCGAACTGCCGCTGCTCGTCATCGACATCCAGCGCGGCGGGCCCTCCACCGGCCTGCCGACCAAGACCGAGCAGGCGGATCTGCTGCAGGCGATGTACGGCAGGAACGGCGAGGCGCCGGTGCCGGTCGTCGCGCCCCGCACCCCGGCCGACTGTTTCGACGCGGCCATCGAGGCGGCACGGATCGCGCTGACGTACCGCACGCCCGTCTTCCTGCTGTCGGACGGTTACCTGGCCAACGGCAGCGAACCCTGGCGCATCCCGGAGACGGACGAACTGCCGGACCTGACCGTGCAGTTCACCCAGGGCCCCAATCACACCCTCGACGACGGCACCGAGGTCTTCTGGCCCTACAAGCGCGACCCGGAGACCCTCGCCCGTCCCTGGGCGATCCCGGGCACGCCGGGGCTCGAACACCGGATCGGCGGCATCGAGAAGCAGGACGGCACGGGCAACATCTCGTACGACCCGGCCAACCACGACTTCATGGTGCGGACCCGGCAGGCGAAGATCGACGGCATCGACGTCCCCGACGTCGAGGTCGACGACCCGCACGAGGCCCGGACCCTGGTGCTGGGCTGGGGCTCGACGTACGGGCCGATCACGGCGGCGGTACGGCGGCTGCGCACGGCCGGGGAGTCCATCGCCCAGGCCCATCTGCGGCATCTCAACCCCTTCCCGCGGAATCTGGGTGCGGTGCTGAGGCGTTACGACAAGGTGGTGATCCCCGAGATGAACCTCGGCCAGCTCGCCACGCTGATCCGGGCGAAGTACCTGGTCGACGCCCACTCGTACAACCAGGTGAACGGTATGCCGTTCAAGGCGGAGCAGCTCGCCACGGCTCTCAAGGAGGCCATCGATGGCTGACATCGGCAACGAGCTGCTGCAGCTGGTCCCCAAGGCCACGGCGCGGCAGTCCATGAAGGACTTCAAGTCCGACCAGGAGGTGCGCTGGTGCCCCGGCTGCGGTGACTACGCGATCCTCGCCGCCGTGCAGGGCTTCATGCCCGAACTGGGCCTGGCGAAGGAGAACATCGTCTTCGTCTCGGGCATCGGCTGCTCGTCCCGTTTCCCGTACTACATGGACACGTACGGGATGCACTCGATCCACGGGCGGGCACCGGCCATCGCGACCGGGCTCGCCACCTCGCGGCGCGACCTGTCGGTCTGGGTGGTGACCGGTGACGGCGACGCCCTCTCCATCGGCGGCAACCACCTCATCCACGCCCTGCGGCGCAACGTGAACCTGAAGATCCTGCTCTTCAACAACCGCATCTACGGCCTGACCAAGGGGCAGTACTCCCCCACCTCCGAGGTCGGGAAGATCACCAAGTCGACGCCGATGGGGTCGCTGGACGCGCCCTTCAACCCGGTGTCGCTCGCGCTCGGCGCGGAGGCGTCGTTCGTGGCGCGGACGGTCGACTCCGACCGCAAGCACCTGACGGAGGTGCTGCGTCAGGCCGCGGAGCACCCCGGTACGGCCCTGGTGGAGATCTACCAGAACTGCAACATCTTCAACGACAACGCCTTCGAGGTCCTCAAGGACCGGCAGCAGGCGGAGGAGGCCGTGATCCGGCTGGAGCACGGCGAGCAGATCCGGTTCGGGGCGGACCGGTCTCGAGGGGTCGTCCGGGACGAGGCGACCGGTGACCTGCGGATCGTCACCGTCACACCGGAGAACGAGTCGCGGGTCCTGGTCCACGACGCGCACGCGGCGTCCCCGACGACCGCGTTCGCGCTGTCGCGGCTCGCCGACCCGGACACCCTCCACCACACCCCGATCGGGGTCCTGCGGTCCGTCCGGCGGCCCGTCTACGACACCCAGATGGCCGACCAACTCGACTCCGCCATCGAGCAGTTCGGCAAGGGCGACCTGTCGGCACTGCTGGCGGGCGGGGACACCTGGACGGTCGTGGGCTGAGCATGAACGGCTGACGGCCGACCTCGCGAGCGTGGGGCCCGGGTCTGGTTCAGGCCCGGGCCCTGTCGTACGCCCGGCGCGCCTCGTCGTACGTCCGGCGGGCCGCCTGCACCTGGTCCATGCGCTCCTGCGTCCAGCTCGCGAGGGCGCGGACCTGTTCGGCCGCCTCGCGGCCGAGGTCGGTGAGGGAGTAGTCGACACGGGGCGGGATGACGGGCTTGGCGTCGCGATGGACGAGGCCGTCGCGCTCCAGGGTCTGGAGGGTCTGGGTCAGCATCTTCTCGCTGACCCGGCCGATGGCCCGGCGCAGCTCGCCGAAGCGGTAGGGCCGCTCCAGGAGCGAGATCAGGACGAGGACACCCCAGCGGCTCGTGACGTGCTCCAGGACGAGGCGGTGGGGGCACATCCCCTCGCCGCCGTTCGGCCCGTCCGTGATCGCGGGCTGCGTCGACATCACACGTACATTACTTACGGCCATGCCAGTACCTTACTTCAAAGTGGGTACTTTCGCAGAGTTAGCGCACTCCCTAGGGTTAGTGGCGTACCCGCCCCCCTGGAGGAGTTTCACCATGAGCATCGTCGTCACCGGAGCGACCGGACACCTCGGCAAGTTCGTCGTCGAGGGGCTGCTGGAGAAGGTTCCGGCCGAGCAGATCACGGCCGTCGTCCGCAGCGAGGAGAAGGCCGCCGGGTTCGCGGCGCGCGGCGTGAAGATCGCCGTCGCCGACTACAGCGCCCCCGAGACCTTCGACGGCGTCTTCGCCGCCGGTGACAAGGTGCTGCTGATCTCCAGCAGCGAGGTCGACAAGGACCGCACCGCCCAGCACCGGGTCGTGATCGACGCCGCCAAGGCGGCCGGGGTCGCGCTCCTCGCCTACACCAGCGCGCCCGGCAGCCTGACGGCCGCCCTCGCGGACGACCACCGGGCCACCGAGGAGGCGCTGCTCGCCTCCGGTCTGCCGTACGCCCTGCTGCGCAACGGCTGGTACCACGAGAACTACACCGAGCAGCTCGCGCCGGTGCTGCAGTACAACGCCGTCACGCACGCCGCCGGCGAGGGCCGGGTCTCCTCCGCGCCCCGCGCGGACTACGCCGCCGCCGCGGTCACCGTACTCACCGGTGAGGGCCACGAGAACCAGACGTACGAGCTGGGCGGCGACATCGCCTGGAGCTTCGCCGAGTACGCGGCCGAGCTGAGCGCGCAGACGGGCAAGGAGATAGCGAACAACCCCGTGCCCGCCGACGCGCTGGTCGGCATCCTCACCGGCGCCGGCCTCCCCGAGGGCTTCGCCGCCGTTCTCGCGGGCGTGGACGCGTCCATCGAGAAGGGCGAGCTGGCCATCTCCTCCGGCGACCTCTCCCGCCTCATCGGCCGCCCCACCACCCCGCTCGCGGACTCGATCGCGACGGCCCTGAAGGGCTGACCGCCGGGGCGGCCACCGCCCGCCTCGGGGCCACCCCCGACTGTCATGACCGTATGCCGATACGGGCATGACAGTCGGGGGTGCTCGGCGTTACCTTCGTGAGGGCTGGGTCGCGGTGGTGCGGCCGGTGAGAAGGAGGGGCCGTGGCGGCGCAGTCGAGGGGCGAACACCGGACAGGGCTGCTGAACGGCTTCGCCGCGTACGGAATGTGGGGGATCGTCCCGCTGTTCTGGCCGCTGCTGAAGCCCTCCGGGGCGGTGGAGATACTCGCCCACCGCATGGTCTGGTCCCTCGCGGTCGTCGGCGTCGCCCTGCTGGTGCTGCGGCGCTGGTCCTGGGCCGGTGAGCTGCTGCGGCAGCCGCGCAAGCTGGCCCTGGTCGCGGTCGCGGCGGCGGTGATCACCGTCAACTGGGGCGTGTACATCTGGGCGGTCAACGCCCACCAGGTGGTCGAGGCCTCCCTCGGGTACTTCATCAACCCGCTCGTCACCATCGCCATCGGCGTCCTGCTGCTGAAGGAACGGCTGCGGCCCGTGCAGTGGACGGCGGTCGGCGTGGGCTTCGCGGCCGTCCTCGTGCTCACCGTCGGGTACGGACGGCCTCCGTGGATCTCCCTCTGCCTCGCCTTCTCCTTCGCCACGTACGGGCTGGTGAAGAAGAAGGTCAACCTGGGCGGCGTCGAGTCGCTCGCCGCGGAGACCGCGATCCAGTTCCTGCCCGCGCTGGCCTATCTGCTGTGGCTGGGCTCCCGCCAGGACGCCACCTTCGGCGCGCACGGGACGGGGCACGCCCTGCTCCTGGCCGCGACCGGACTGGTGACCGCGCTGCCGCTCGTCTGCTTCGGGGCGGCCGCGATCCGGGTGCCGCTGTCCACGCTGGGACTGCTGCAGTACCTGGCGCCGGTGTTCCAGTTCCTGCTGGGCGTTGTCTACTTCCGCGAGGCGATGCCGCCCGAGCGGTGGGCCGGTTTCGCGCTGGTGTGGCTGGCGCTGTCGCTGCTGACCTGGGACGCACTGCGGACGGCCCGGGCGGCGCGGCGGCGGCTGGAGGAGCTGACCGCCGTCGCCGAGGTGGCCGAGGCGCGAACCCCGCTGGCCAAATAGCACCCTTGACGGAGAGTCAGTCCCGCCCGCACCATCCAGGCACCTCATTCACCGGTTTCGCCATGGACACATCAACAGTGCGTCCAGGGTGATTCCATGGAATCCGGAGCCCCCACTATGAAGCTCTCCGTTCCAGCCGCACGCCGCGCCACCCTCGCCGCCGCCGTCGCGGTGGCCACGCTGTTCACCACCGGGTCCATAGCCGGGGCGGCGCCCGTGCCCGCCCCCGCCGCGGCGCTCGCCGCTCCCGACCTCCCCCTGGCCAACGTCAAGGCCCACCTGTCCCAGTTCCAGTCCATCGCCACGGCCAACGGCGGCAACAGAGCCCACGGCCGCGCCGGCTACACCGCGTCACTGAACTACGTGAAGGGCAAGCTCGACGCGGCGGGCTTCGTCACCACCACGCAGTCCTTCACGTCCGGCGGCCGCACCGGCTACAACCTGATCGCGGACTGGCCCGGCGGCGACACGAATCAGGTTGTCATGGCCGGTTCACATCTGGACAGCGTCACGTCGGGTGCCGGTATCAACGACAACGGCTCGGGCTCCGCCGCCGTGCTGGAGACCGCGCTGGCCGTGGCCCGCGCGAACTACCAGCCCACGAAGCACCTGCGGTTCGCCTGGTGGGGCGCGGAGGAGCTGGGTCTCGTCGGCTCCCGCTACTACGTCAACAACCTGTCCTCGGCGAACCGGGCCCGCATCAGCGGCTACCTCAACTTCGACATGATCGGCTCGCCGAACCCCGGGTACTTCGTCTACGACGACGACCGGGTCATCGAGCAGACCTTCAAGGACTACTTCACCGGGATCGGCGTCCCGACCGAGATCGAGACCGAGGGCGACGGCCGCTCCGACCACGCGCCGTTCAAGAGCGCGGGCGTCCCCGTCGGCGGCCTCTTCACCGGAGCCAGCCGCACGAAGACCGCCGCGCAGGCCACCAAGTGGGGCGGTACGTCCGGCCAGGCGTTCGACCGCTGCTACCACTCGTCCTGCGACAACACGTCGAACATCAACGACACGGCGCTCGACCGGAACAGCGACGCGGCGGCGTACGCGGTGTGGGAGCTGTCGGAGTAGGCAGCGCCTGGGGTCCTGGATTCCCGGTGGTGCAGGCCCGGGGTCGGCCGGTCGGCGGGGAGCGCCGTGGCCGGTCCCGGGCGGGGCGGTGGGTGCGCGCGGGCGTCGGGCGTCGGGCGTCGGGCGTCGGGCGTCGGGCGTCGGGCGTCGGGCGGGTCAGCGTCCCGGCCGGTGCGTGGGGGCGTCGGGGGTGCGCGGACGGGTGGGTGCGACGGCCGGCGGGCGGATCGCGGCCGAGGTGTGGTGTGCGGTGAGAGCGTGGGTGTGGGCCGGGGTGGCGCTCGTCGACCGGAGGCGGGACGCGACCGCCGTGGGCATCCCCGCGCCATGGGCGAGTCCGGCCGCCGCCTCGGAACGCAGGGCACCGAGCCGGGCCAGATGGCTCCGCCCGGCCTCAGGGGTGAGCGCGGCCACGTCGACACTCAGGGCGGACCGTACGGCGGCGGGGTGCGTCGGGATCGGGGCGGCACCCATGGCGGGAGCCCGGGACGGGTCCACACCGGCGGAGCGCAGGGCCGCGGCGCGGGCGCTCCAGGGAGCGGTCCCGGGCGTACGGCGATGCGCGATGCCCGGGGTGCGCGCGGTGCTGTCCTGGGCGCCGCCGGACGCGGGCGCCGCCCGGTCGAGGGTGCGCCAGCTCATGGTGCCGGTCAGCTCGTTGAAGGTGACCTCGACCCGGGGGCGGGGCGCGGAGGGGGCGGAGGACGACCGGTACGGGGAGCGCAGCCGTGCCGCCCGGGCGCCCCGGCCTGTGACCGGGTCGCCCGGCGTCTCCGGGGTGCGGGCAGGGACGGTGCGTCGCAAGCGGGCGCCGGCCCCGGCCGGTCCCCCGGTCGGGGTACCGGCCGGTCCTCTGTCCGGACGGTGTCCTCCCAGGTCACTGACCATGGGCGTACGGGGCCGAGTCGAGGGCGCGGGCCCGTTCGGTAAGGCGGGTCATCCTGGTGCGGGCCTTCTCCAGCTGTTCCAGGTCGTCGGCGGCGGGCCCCTCTTCGGCGGCGAGGTCGGTCCAGACGGCGATCAGGTCCCGGCCCAGGTGCAGTCCCTGGAGCGGGTCACGGACCGCGCGCCAGGCGGCCGCCGCGCTCTGGATGTTGCCGTACGCGGCCCGCTCGTCGCGCAGACGGTGGCGCACTCCCGCCAGGTCGAGCGAGACGTGGAAGGAGCGGAGGGCGTCACCGGCCAGGTAGGCGATGTAGGCGGTCAGCTCACGGAGCTTCAGCACCTCGGGGTGGAGTGGGCCCAGCGCGGCGTTCGCCTGGGCGACGGTCTGCTCGGCCATCTCCGCGGCCTCCTGAATACGGCCCAGCTTCACCGCCTCGTTGATGCGGGACATGGGCTCGGCGAACGGTGATGCCGCCCCGCCGTCCTCCTCCGGCGTGTCCAGCACCGCCTCGGCCACCGCGTCGAACTCCCGGACCGGCGCGGGCTTCGGGTCGCTGTCCTCCTCCAGCACCGCCCACTCGGGAGCGGAGTAGGCGTCCGTCGCGGACTCCTCCGGCAGGAGCGGCGTGGGAGGCGCGGGCTCCGGGGCCGGCGCGGTCGCCGTCGCGCGGGGCGGCTGCGGAGGCGGAGTCGGCGGCCAGGGCTGGGGCTCCAGCGAGGCAGGCCCGGCGTCCGGCAGGGAGTCCACGGGCACGGAGTCCATGGGCACGGACGGGTCGTAGGTCTGCTCCGGGGCGGGTTCGCCGACCGGGGCCGGCGGCCAGGGCTGCGGCTCCAGGGAGGCCGGGGCCGGCGGGACGGCGGCCTGGTCCGGGTGCCACGACGGGGAGGCCGGGGCGGGAGACATCTCCGCGTCCAGGAGCGGGCCGAACTCGCCCGTCGGCGGCGAGACGGTACCGGTCGCGGGGGCGGGCCCGGGTGCCTGCGGGGTGCCGCCCGGGTCGGACGCGCCGCCCGGCGGGGTCGGCGGGAGGTCCGGCGTGCGAGGTGGCCGGGCCTGCGGGCGGGCCAGGGGGCCCTCCGTCGGTTCCGGTACCGCGCGCAGCACGAACGTCGACGGCGCCACCTTGCCCGGCGCGGGCTGCGCCTGCTCTTCCCGCTTCTCCTTCGCCGCCGTGAGCGGCATCGTCCGGGGCTCCCGCTTCGGCTGCGGAGCCATGGGCTGCGCCGAGGGCGCCTCCGGCGTCGCCTCGGCGGCGGCCGGCTCCGGCACGTGCGGGGGCGCGGGGGCGGGCTTCGCCGCCGCGAGCGGAAGCGTTCTGGGTTCCCGCTTCGGCTGTGCGGGGACCGACGGCCGCGGCCCCGGGCCGGGGTACCCCGACGGCTCCGGGCCGGCCTGAGCCTGCCACTGCGGCGGGGCCGCGGCCTGCGGCGGAGCCTGGGCCTCCGCCCGTACGTCCGGGTGCTGCTGCCACTCGGCCCGTGCCTCCGGCCGTACCTCGTGACGCTGCCGGCTCTCGGCCTGTGGCTGCGGCTGGGGCTGGACCTGTGGCTGCGCGTGTGCCTGAGGCTGCGCCTGGCCGTGCGGCGTCGGCTCCGGCTGCCGGCGCGGCTCCGGCGGGACCTGGTGCGCGGGGGCCGGCGGCTGCGACTCGGCGGCTGCCGACTCGGGCACCGCGCGCAGGACATGGGTCGACCTGTCGCGACGAGGGCCCGGCGCGGGCGCCGGCTGCTCGAACGCCTCCGGGGCCGCCCAGCGGGGCGTCGCCTCGCCGGGGTGCGGCGCCGGGGCCGTACCGGGCGCGGGCCCGGCCGCTCCCACGTACCCCCGTGGCTCGCCCACCCGCACGGGTTCTCCGGCGTAGTGGCTGGAGCCGTCGACGTGGACCTGGAGGAGGACCACGTAGCCGATGCGTTCGTCGTGGACCGTGGCGAGGACGGGATGGCCGGTGGCGAGGGCCAGGCGGTGGAGGTAGTCGAGGGCGGCGTTCTGCAGGCTCTCCCCGGCGGCCGGCGGCACCGGCATGCCCCCGACCGTCGCACCGGTCTCGGCGGAGACGCGTACGTCGATCGGGGTGAGCCCGGCCGGCGCGCGTCCCGTGCGCTTGAGTTCCCGCTTCTGTTCGCGGCTGAGTCGAGTCATCGTTCCCTCACTCGGGTCGGGCAGAAGGAGAAGTCGTGGACGGGGCGGCGGAGTCGGAGCCTGACGGGTCCGGTGCCGAGACCGCTGCCTCCACCGTACGCACACCGTCCACCCGCCATGGCTCGCCCTTGCCCGGGCGGACCAGCTTCACGTACACCGTGGCCTGCGGCCCGGTTCCCGTCCAGCCGTCACGGCCGTGCGCCGTGCCGTCGACGAAGAGGGCGCGGTAGGCGTCCCGGGCCGAGTCGGCGGGCGCGTCGCCGTCGTCGTCCGCCTCCACGTCGACGGTCGTCCACGCCTCGTGCGCGGCCCAGGAGTTCCACTGCTCACCGGCGCCGCTCGCGGGCCGGTACGAGCGCTCGGCCTTCGCCCTGGCGGCGGTGAACCAGCGGGCGGAGCGCAGGACGGCGTCGCGCGGGCCGGTGTCGTACTTCGTGTCGTGGCCGTACGCGACCTGCACCCATGCCTCCGCGACGGCGGTCGCGTCGGTGCCGTCGACCCCGGTGGGGCGCGGGACATGCGCGTCCGGGCCGAGCGGCCGGCCGGAAGGCAGGGGCGCCTTGGGGGTGAAGGGCGGGGCGGACGTGGCCGTGCCGCCGCCCGCCGTCTCACGGTGGTCCTCCAGGCCGCAAGCGGCGAGGACCGCCACACCGGTCACCGTCGCGAGCACCGCCGCGCACGCCCTGCGCGCGCCGTCGCGTCCCCCGGTCGCGGGCGCGGTCGCGTGCCACCCGGTGCGCTCGTCACGCCCCGCGCGCCCGCCATGCGCCTCGTGCTTCGCGTTCACCCTCGTCCCCCTCCTCACCTCAGTGTCCTTCCTCGCCGATCGCGTCGTCCACCACGAGCGCCGTGCTCGCGTGGCCCATGTCCCCCGGATGTCCCGCGTCTCCCGCGTCTCCCGCGTGCGCACTACAACCCCAGCCAGGGCGCCGGATCCACGTACGCGTCGTTCCGCATCACCTCGAAGTGGAGGTGGGCGCCCGTGGAGTAGCCCGTCGAGCCGACCAGGCCGACCCGTTGGCCGACCTTCACCTTGTCGCCGGCGCTGACGCTCAGGCCGCCGAGCATGTGGTTGTAGGTCGTGGAGATGCGGTCGCCGTCGATGGTGCCGTGGGAGATGACGACGCGGTTGCCGTAACCGTTGGTCCAGCCCGCGAAGGTGACCACGCCGTCGCGAGCGGCGAGGACCGGCTTGCCCTCGGCGACGCCGAAGTCGGTACCGGTGTGCAGCTTGCGGACCCCGAGGATGGGGTGCATGCGCCAGCCGTACGGAGAGGTCACGGGCGGGTTGCCGGCGACCGGCATGGCCATCTCCTTGCCGTCCGGGAGCTTGCCCGGCGGGTCGTCCACCGACTCGTACTTGGAGATCAGTGACTTGATGCGGACGACGTAGTTGCGGGTCTCGGTGTAGGGCGGGATGCCGCCGTACTTCTGCACGGCGCCCGGCCCGGCGTTGTACGCGGCGAGCGCCAGGTCGAGGGTCTCGCCGGTCGCCTGGCCGCTGTCCTTGTAACCCTGGACCTGCCGGGCGAGGGCACAGTCGTAGCGGCCCTGGGCCATGATCGCGTCGCCGGGGTCGTACGGGGAGACCCGGCCGTTGCCATCGTCGTCCTTGCCCCAGCTCGGCCAGGTGCCGGGCATGAACTGGCTCAGTCCCTCGGCGCCGACCGGGGACCTGGCGTTCGGGTTCCATCCCGACTCGGCCTCGATCTGCGCGGCGATCACGGCCGGCTTGATGACGTCGCACATGGCGCCCGCCTTAAGCACCCAGGGCACGTACTCCGCCGGTACCTGACCGGCCTTGAGGCCGCCGCCACCGCCCTGTTCCTCGGCCTCGGCCTCACCGCCCCCGCTCACCGCGACCATCATCACCACCGGCATCAGCACGGCCGCCACGCAGCCGCCGACGACCCAGGTCGTGACGGACCCTCCCCCGTTGGACATCTGCTCCCCTCAGCGCCGCAGTGGCGAAGTCCAGTCATGCTCCTGCCACTTGAGTCCCTGTCGACGAGTCTCGCCGCTCCCCCTCGTTCCGCGCGTCACCGGTGCGTCACAGGCTCGTCGCAGGAACTCACGCCCCGATTCCCAAGCCGTCCGTACGCCGTGAAGATCGGTGGTGGGCGGCTCGCCGGACACGGAACCGGCGGCGGGCACCGCACCGGGGTGCGACGGGCACGCCGCAACTCAGGAAGACTGCTGGGATCAGCGGTGGAAACGGGGAGTGGTGGAGAGCGGTGATGCGGTGATGCAGCCGGGCACGGGACAGGCGGCCGGGCCGGAAATCTGGGTGCGCGGTCCGGTCGGGGAACCGGAGGCGCGGCCGCAGGACCCGCCGTCCCGGGCGGCCGCGAGCACGCGGCGGTTCTCCTGGGTCGCCACGCACGGGGGTGCCGGGTCCACCACCCTCGCGGCGGTCTTCGGCGGCCATGACACGGGCCGCAACTGGCCGCGCCCCGAAGAGGGCGAGCCGGCGTCGGTCCTCCTGGTGGGGCGCACGCACGCGGCCGGGCTCGACGCGGTCTCGCACACCCTGGACATCTTCCGGCGGGGCGACGCACCGCCCGGACTGGACCTGGACGCGATCGTGCTGGTCGCGGACGCGCCCGGCCGGCTGCCCCGGCCGCTCGTGCAGCGGATGAAGGTGATCGGTTCCGTCATCGACGTCTACCGCGTGCCGTGGGTGCCCGCCTGGCGCACCGGAGATCTCACCGGCCCCCCGCCTCGGGAGAGCGCGGCACTGGCCCGACTGACCGGGAGGACCCCATGAGCAGCACCGTGTACGACGTCGCCGGCACCCTGGCCGGGCCTCCGGCGGCGGTCACCAACCAGCTGAACTACGTACTGAGCATCCTCGCCTGGCTGGTGACCGCGGCCGGGGTGTGCGGGCTGCTGCTCGTCGGATCGCGGATGGCCATCTCCCTGCGGTCCGGGGAGGGCGACGAGCACCTCAGCCAGTTCGTCATGGTGCTGGGCGCCTGTGTCATCGGGGCGACGGCGGGCCCGATCGTGGCGTTCGTGATGTAGGCGACGCACGGACACAGCACACGGCCGACACGCCCGGGCCGACCGCGAAGAGGGCGCCCGGCAGACCGCGGCCGGACGCCCTGCCCGGCCCGCGGGCGGGGCGCACCCGACGGACCGTGAGCGCACGCCCGGCACGTGGAATGCATGCCTGATGGTCCGCCAGCAGGGCGCCCGGCAGACCGCCGACAAACCGCCCGGCGGCACGCGGACGTACGCCCGACGGGCCGTGAGCGACCGCCCGGCAGACCATGGACAAGGCACCCGGCAGGCCGTGACGGAACGCCCCACAGGCCACGGCAGGACGCCCGGCACACTCAATGCGCACGCCTGATGGACCGTGAGCAGGTCGCCCGCCGGACCGCGAGCGCGCATCCGGCGGACACGCGGCCAAGGCACCCGGCGGCACGCGGACGCACGCCCGACGGGCCGCGGGCAATGCGCACAGCACACCGACGGCCCCCGCGCCGGGCCCCAGCGGGCCGTGGACAACGCGCCCGGCGGCACACGGACGCACGCCCAGCAGGCCGTGGACGAGGCCCCCGGCGGCAGGCGCACAGCAAGCCCGACGGACCGCGAGCGCAGACCCGACTGACCCGCCAACACACACCCGACGGACCGCGAGCGCACGCCCGGCAGGCCCGCAGGCAGGGCAAGGGCGACGGCCCATCTGTTCCTCGTGAACCGGCGTGCCGTTGCCGTATGTGAAGCGCGTCGAAGACGAACACCGGTGCGAAGCACTCCGCTTCTCCGCAGGTCCAACCCTTTCTGACGACACGTCACCGTCTCGGACATGACGAGAGGTTCCCGTCTGTCACGAGCACGTCACCGGCTAGTGCTGGATCACCACATCGCTTGGTTTCGCCCCACGGGAGTCGCCAAGCTCACAGGGCGGCCGGGAACCCGGGCACGTCGTGCCGGTCCCGGAAGCACCCAATGTCCCATCCGCTCACATCGGTCGACGTCGGACCGCCGCCCAACGGCGGGCCGATCGAGACCACGGGGAGAAACCATGCTGCACGCGATAGCCGCCAAAGCGCATCAGTCCCTCTACCTGGCCGACGGCACAGTGCCCAACCCCAACCGCGACGCCCCCGCCGAACTCACCGGCAAGGTCGACACCGTGCTCGGCATCGTGGCCTGGGCCGGCACCGCAGCGGGCGTCGCGGGGGTGCTGATCACCGGCGCGATGATGGCGATCTCCATGCGCCGCGGTGAGGGCTCGGAACACGTGGGCCGGCTGGGCATGGTCCTCGGCGGCTGTGTCCTGGTCGCCACCGCAGGCCCGCTCGTGAACTTCGTCTTCTAGCCGTCCGAGCACGTCGAAAGGGGGAGCGACGATGCTGAACTCCGGCCGGGCCCACGGGGGCAGCGGAGAGTGGGAGCAGCCGTTCTGGCAGCAGCGGGGCTGGATCCTGTCGGCCGGGTTCCTGGTGGTGCTGCTCGTCCTCGCGGTCCTCTTCGCGGTGACGGGCGACGGCGGGCAGGGGCCGGCCGGCGCGTCCGGTGACCCGGACCCCGCGCCGACCTCGGCCTCGCCCCCGGGCGGCAAGTCCGGCTCGAAGAAGGGCGGTTCGGACACGCGGCCCGCGGGCTGCCGCACCGACGACCGCGATCAGGCCAAGCCGACCGAGGCGCCGGGCGACTTCCGCTGGAAGGCCAACGGCACGGGTCTGGTCCCGGTCTCGAAGGCGGCGGGCCCGCTGAAGTACGACGGGCCGGTCTGGTCCTGCTTCGCGCACACCCCGATGGGCGCCGTCATGGCGGCCCACTCCATCACGGACCACCTCAGCTACGACGGCTGGCGCAAGGTCGTGAGGCAGCAGGTCGTACCGGGAGCGGGCCGCGACGCGCTGGTCGCGAGCCGCTCCCAGGAGGCCGACAAGTCCACCACGGGCTCGCCGGACGCCGGTGGCTACGCCGGCTTCACCGTCCTGTCGTACGACGAGACGCGGGCGACCGTGATGGTCCTGGTGCGCGGCATGGGCGACGGCGGCTTCGGCTCCGCCTCGGTGACCATGCGCTGGCAGGACGGCGACTGGAAGCTCAGCCCCGACCCCGACGGCACGGTCTACAGCGGGGTGTCGCAGGTCAGCGGCACCGACGGCTTCGTCACCTGGGAGGCGTGAGATGGCCTGCTCCTGGAAGCTCTACGACTGCGTGATCGAAGAGGGAGGCAAGCAGTTCACCGAGGGTGCCGTGGTCGTCTTCGCCAAAGCGATCGGCGACGGCGCGGCGGAGGTGCTCAAGGCCCTCAACGGCGTCTGGCTGAGCGTCGACGTGCCGGACCCGGCGGGCAACGGCGGAGGCCACGGCCAAGCGGCCGCGGGCAGTCCCATCGGCCAGATCACGGCCGAGGTCAACTGGATCGTCGCCTATGTGGCGGTGGCCTCGCTGCTGATCGCCGCGATCCGCATGGCGGTGGACCGCAAGGGCCAGTCCATGAAGCAGGCGTTCATGGGGATGTGGAAGGTCATCCTCGTCGGCGCGGCCTCGGTCCCCGTGGTCACGGCCCTGATGGCGGCGTCGGACGCGTACGCCAAGGACGTGTACGCGCGGTCCCGACTCGGTGACAGCGCCTCCACGATGCTGGGGGTACTGACGCTCAATCAGCCCGGCCTGGTCCTGATCTTCGGTCTGCTGGTGATGCTGTCGAGCTTCGTGCAGATCGTGCTGATGTACATCCGCATCGGCGTCCTGATCATGCTGGTCGGCACGTTGCCGCTGGCCGCCGTCTCCTCGATGACCGGGTGGGGCGAGGGCTGGTGGAAGAAGCACGTCGGTTGGCTCGCCGCCTGGCTGCTCTACAAGCCGGCGGCGGCCCTGATCATCTACTCGGCCACCGCGATGACCAAGGGCACCAAGGACCTGAACGCGATCATCGCGGGCATGGGCATGCTGATCATGGCGGTGTTCGCGCTGCCGGCCCTCCTCAAACTGATCGTCCCCGCCACGGCCGCCCTGGGCGGCACCTCCGGCGGCACGGTCGCCATGGGCGCCGCCAACAACATGGCGTCGGGCGCCGTCAGCATCGCGGGGGCCTCCGGCGGAGGCGGTGGGGGTGGCGGGGCCGGCGGTTCCGCGGGCCCCCAGGGCTCGCCCTCGGCGGGCGCGGGTTCCTCGGCGGGCGGGGCCGGTGGCGCCGCCGGAGGCGCCGGAGCGGCCGCCGGAACAGCGGCCGCGGGCGCGGCCACGGCGGGTGCGGCCGTCGCGGTGCAGGCCGCCAAGGTCGTCGTCCAGACCGGGATGCAGGCGGCGTCCGAGGTCGCCGGCTCCCTCGACGACAACGACGGGATGAAGGGCCACAACCAGTAGGCCGGGCCCCGCGCCCCCGACGGGGCGCGGGGTGGCCCGCGGCCACGACCGACACAGATCCACCCGAGCTCGTAGGCACTCGACCCAGCGACCTCAGCCGGAAGAAGGAAACCCCATGTCCACCGACGCCCTCACGCGTCCCACCTACGGAAACTGGCGCAGGCCCCGCCGCCCCGGCCTCGGCCCCCTCGGCCTCCTCGGCACCGTCGTCGCCTTCGGCGGGCTCCTGGTCGCGCTCCTCGCCTCGCTGGTCTCGCTGTCGGCCGCGATCCTCGTCCTCATCCCCCTCGGCCTCTTCCTCGCGCCGCTCGCGCTGCGCACGGTGGACGGCCGCAACATCTACCAGGTGGTCGCGGTGCGTATCGGTTGGCTCAGGCGCAAGGCGAACGGCTCGACCACCTACGTCTCCGGCCCGCTCTCCAAGAGGCCCGGCGGCCGCCACCACCCGCCCGGCCTGCTGGCCCGCACCAGGATGTACGAGGGCCGGGACGCCTACAACCGCGCCTTCGGCGTGCTCCACCACCCCGGCCGCAACCTCTGCACGGTGGTCCTGGCCTGCGAGCCGGACGGCGGTTCGCTGGTCGACCCCGAGCAGGTCGACATCTGGGTGGCGTCCTGGGGCGACTGGCTCGCCCGGCTCTCCCACGAGCCCGGCCTGCGCGGCGCCCAGGTCGTCGTGGAGACGGCGCCCGACACCGGGACCCGGCTGGCCGCCGAGGTCCTGCCGCGCATCGCGCCGGACGCCCCGGCGGCGGCCCGCGCGGTGATGGAGGAGGTCGTCGCGCGCTACCCCTCCGCCTCCTCGGAGATGCACACGTACATCGCTCTCACCTACGGCCCCACCGGCGGCCCCAAGCGGGACGTCCAGGACGTCATCACCGACCTGTCGATGCGGCTGCCGGGTCTGCTGTCCGGCCTGGTCGCGGCCGGCGGCGGCTCCGCCTACCCGCTGTCCGCCGAGCGGCTCTCGGAGATCGTCCGCGTGGCGTACGACCCCGCGGTGGCCCCGGACGTGCTGAGCGCGCGGGGCGAACAGTCCACGACCGGCCTCGACTGGGCGGACGCGGGCCCGGCGGCCGCCGTGGAGTCGGTGCAGGCGTACAAGCACGACTCGGGTGTCTCGCGGACATGGATGCTGACACTGGCGCCGCGCGGCACGGTCCGGTCCAGCGTGCTGCGGGGCCTGCTGGAGCCGGCCTCGGGCACGCGCCGCAAGCGGGTCTCGCTCGTCTACCGGCCCATCGACCCGGCGACTTCGGCCCGCATCGTCGAGGCCGACCGGCGTACCGCGCACTTCATGGCCGGCTCCAAGCGGGGGCTGGTCCAGGCCCGGGCCAGCTCCGAGATGCAGGCGGCCGAGCAGACGGCCGCCGAGGAGGCGGCGGGCGCCGGGCTCGTGGAGTTCTCGCTGATGGTGACGGTGACCGTCGACAGCGAGGAGCAGCTCCCGGACGCGGCGATCACCGTACGCAACCTCCAGGCGTCGTCCCGCATCCTGATGCGCCCCGCCGACCGTATGCAGGCCTCGGCGTTCACCTGCACGCTCCCCGTCGGCCTGCTGCCGTGGGAGCACACCCTCGTTCCGTACCAGCTCCGGGAGGCGCTGTGAGCAAGCGCGCTGCTGTACGTCCTCAGACCGCGCCCCCGCGCGGGTGGTTCGGCCCCGGCGGCGGCCAGGTCGGCCATGTCGACCCGCCGGCGATGTGGAGGGCGACGACGGTCCAGGCGTGCGGTCTGTGGCCGTTCGCCGCGGGCTCCGGCGCCCCCATGACCGGGGTGCCGCTGGGCCAGCACCTGCACACGGGCGCCACGGTCTGCGGTGACCCCATCTCCTGGTTCACCCGCGCCCGTTACATCTCCAACCCGTCCCTCTTCATGCTCGGCATGCCGGGCCTCGGCAAGTCCACCCTGGTCAACCGCATGCTGATCGGCATGGCGGCGACCGGCATCACGCCGCTGGTCCTCGGCGACCTCAAGCCCGACTACGCCGACACCGTACGGGCGCTCGGCGGCCAGGTGATCTCCATCGGACGCGGGGTGGGCGGCATCAACGTCCTCGACCCCGGTGCGATGGGCGAAGCGGCGCTGCGCATCGGCGGCGAACGGGGCCGGGTGCTGGCGGCGGAGGCGCACGGGCGGGTCCTGAACATGGTCGCGGCGCTGATCACGATCGTCCGGGGCCGCCCCATGGACGACCACGAGCAGTCCGTGCTCTCGGCCTGCCTGCACCATCTGACCGAGCGGGCCAAGCCGGGGCGCGCCCCGCTCCTGCCCGACCTGCTGAAGGTCCTGGACGAGGGCCCGGACCGGGTCCGCGCGGTCACCCTGGACCGGGGGAACATGACCCGTTACCAGGAGGCGGTGGACCCGCTGCACCGCTCACTGCTGGGCGTGTTGGACGGCCCTCTCGGCGACACCTTCGCCTCCGAGACCTCCACCCGCATCGACCCGGCCTCGCCGGCCGTGTGCGTCGACATCTCCCGCATCGGTGAGGCGGACACGCAGCTCACGGCCGCGGCGATGCTGGCCGCCTGGTCGGACGGTCTCGGCACGGTCGCCGCGGCCCACGCCCTCGCGGACGCGGGGCTGGCTCCGCAACGCTGGTTCTTCACGGTGCTGGACGAGCTGTGGCGCCCGCTGCGGGCCGCCTCCGGCATCGTGGAACGCATCGACGCCCTCACCCGCCTGAACCGCTCCCTCGGCCTCGGCGACGCGAAGATCACCCACACCCTCAAGGACGCGGAGGCGCTGGGCAGTGCGGCCGACCGGGCGAAGGCGCGTGGCTTCGTGGAGCGGGCCGGGATGGTGGTGTGCGCCGGTCTTCCCCGTTCGGAGATGAGGGAACTCGGCGAGATCGTCGGCCTGTCGGAACGGGAGATCGACCTCGTGTCGTCGTGGTCCTCGCCGCCGGGCTGGGCGAGCACCGGTGGCAACGAGGAGCCGCCGGGGCGCGGGCGCTTCCTGATCAAGGTGGGCGGGCGGCCGGGCATCCCGATCAAGGTGTCGATCACCGACACGGAGAGGGAACTGCACAACACGAACACGCGATGGACGCCGAGGCTTTCGAAGGCCGGGCGCCCATGAATGCGGGGGTGCGGGTTCAAGGGCGGGTGGTCTGGTCGGCGGACCCGACCGACCGTACGCGTACCGGGGCCGGGAACGGAGGTGTCGGCCCCGGTACGGCCAACCCGGCGGCCGGGCCCTCCGCCCAGGCCCGTGTCCAGCTCCCCCACCCGCCGAAGCCGCCCACTCAGGCCGGACCGGGCCGGTGACCACGCCCGTGACCGCGCACGACGGCGCCCCGCCGCTCTCGGCCGTACGGACCGCCGAAGGGGTGCGGGCCCGCGAACTGCGCGCCGTCGATGTCGTCGCCGACGCGCTCACCCGGATCGAGCGGGCCGAGCCGACGCTCTGCGCGTTCGCCGAGGTATGGGCCGAGGACGCGCTGCGGTGGGCCGCGGAGGTGGACGCGCGGGTCGCCCGTGGTGAGTGGTTGCCGTTGGCCGGGGTGCCGATCGGGGTGAAGGGGCGGGGCGGGCTGCGGGCGGCGCGGGTGCTGGTCGCGGCCGGGTGTGTGCCCGTGGGGGCGACCTCCGTGCCCGGCCCCGGCACCCCCTGGCAGACCTGGGGGCTCGGGGCCGGCGGCCGGACCGTCAACCCCTGGCGGGCCGACCGGACGCCGGGCGGCTCCTCCGCCGGGTCCGCGGCGGCGGTGGCCGCGGGCCTGGTCCCGATGGCGACCGGCACGGACGGCGCCGGGTCGGTCCGCATCCCGGCCGCCTGGTGCGGCGTCGTCGGCCTGAAGGCCACCAACGGCCGCCTCCCCTCCCCCGACCGCACCGGCCTCGCGGCCCCCGGCGTCCTCGCCCGCCACGCCTCGGACGCGGCGGCGTACTGGCGGTGCGTGGCGGGTGAGACCGCCGAGGGCGAGTACGGGCAGCCCACCGCCGTCTGGTCGGCCGACCTCGGGTTCGCCGACACCGATCCCGGACCCGCCGCCGTCGCCCACCGCGCGGCGCTCCGCCTCGCGGAGGCCGGTCTCGTCCGGCTCGTGCGCCCGAGCGCGCCGCCGCGCCTGGAGGACCCCGCCCCCGCCTGGTCGGCCCTGCGCTCCGCTCCGGCGTCCGACGCCGGCACCGCCGCCCTCCGGGCCGCCCGGGAACTGCGCGCCGAGAACGACCGGCGGCTCGCCGCGCTGCTCACCGAGTCCGACCTGATCCTCACCCCCACCACACCCAACGCGCCCCACGGTCACGAGGGCCCCGGTGACCGCTACTCCACGGCCCTGACCTGGGCGTTCAACCTCAGCGGGCACCCCGCCACGAGCATTCCCGCCGGGTTCGGCGCCGACGGCTGCCCGATCGGACTGCAGCTGGTGGCACGGCACAACGAAGAGGCACTGTTGCTGCGGGTGGCGCAAGCCGCCGAAGCCGTCCGGGACCACCCCGGACCGAGAGCGGGAGACCCGGCATGAGATGGACCGTCCACGGTGAGCACGTGATCCACGACACCCCCTGGGTGCGCTTGCGCTCGCTGGACGTCGAGCAGCCCGACGGCACCCGCGGCGACTACCACGTGGTCCGGCTGCGGGACCTCGCCGTCACCGCGGCCGTCGACGCCCGGCGGCGGGTCCTGATGATGTGGCGCCACCGTTTCGTCACGGACACCTGGGCCTGGGAGCTGCCCATGGGCCTGGTCGAGGACGGCGAACGTCCCGAGGAGGCGGCGGCGCGGGAGCTGGAGGAGGAGACCGGCTGGCGGCCGGGGTCACTGCGGGAACTGGCCTACGCCGAGCCGGCGGCCGGCGTCACCGACACCCGGCACTTCGTGTTCCGCACCGACGACGCCCGGCGCGTCGGCGAGCCCACGGAACGCAACGAGTCCGATCGCCTGGAGTGGATCGCCCTGGCCGACGTGCCGGGCCTCATCACCCGCCGGGAGATCGTCAGCAGCGCCACGCTCGTCGGTGTCATGGCCCTGTTGCTGGAGTCGCCGGGCACGGGCTTCGACGCTCGGCCGTGAGAGCCCCGCCGGCCGGACGTGCGAGCCCCGCACCTCTGCATCTCTCCTTCTTCTGCCTCTCCTTCTTCTGCCCTCCCTCCCCTGTCCCCTCGCCCCGCCCTTCCCCTCGCCCTTCCTCGACATCTCATGCATGTGCATATATTGTCCATGCATGTAGTCGTCGTGCGCGACCGACCCGCGCACCGCCCCAGGGGGACCCCATGACCCGACGTTTCCTGTTCGTCCTCGGCAGCAGCCGGTCGGACGGCAACTCCGAAATGCTGGCCCGCGCGGCCGCCGAGCAGCTGCCGGAGGGAGTCGAGCAGCACTGGCTGGACCTCGCGGCGCACCCGCTGCCCGACTTCGCCGATCTGCGGCACGACAGCGACCACGTACGGCCGCGGGGCGACAACAGGGCTCTGCTGCTGGACGCCACGCTCGCCGCCACGGACCTCGTGATCGTGTCGCCGTTGTACTGGTACTCCGTGTCCGCCCAGGTCAAGCGGTACCTCGACCACTGGGCGGGGTGGCTGCGCACGCCCGGGGTCGACTTCAAGGCGACGATGGCCGGCCGCACCCTGTGGGGTGTCACCGCGCTCGCGCACGAAGAGGAGGAGGTCGCCGAGCCGCTCGTGGGCACGCTCAACCACTCCGCCGCGTACCTGGGCATGCGGTTCGGCGGAGTCCTGCTGGGCAACGGCAGCAAGCCCGGTGACGTGCTCCGCGACACGGCGGCCCTCACCCGCGCGAAGACGTTCTTCACCGGGCCCGACGAGCCGCCGTACGCCCGCTTCCCCTACGACACGGAAGCCGCCGTCGCCTGAGGCGGTGTCAGGCGGTGATGTCCTTCGCCGTGAACCTCGCCCACGCCGCCGAGCCGAACACCGCCGCGTACAGGGCCTGGAGGCCGAGGTTGCGCTGGAGGTCGTCCCAGTAGACCGGCTCGCGCATGAGGTCGGCGAAGGAGAGCCAGTAGTGGGAGAAGAAGTACGGGTGGAGGGCGTCGAGCTGGGGGATCTGGTCGAGGATCTGGACGGTGATGAGGAGCCCGACCGTGGTGGCCATCGCGGCGATACCGCTGTTGGTGAGGGTGGAGACGAACAGGCCGAGGGCCGCCACCCCGGTCAGCGAGGCGGCCACCGCCAGGGCGATCAGCAGCGCCCGCAGCAGGCCCTCGGAGAAGCCGATGCTCGTGCCGGAGATCGTCGTCAGGTCACCGAGCGGGAACAGCAGCGCCCCGACCGTCAGCGCGGAGACGGCCACGACCAGGGTCGCGACCAGGCAGAACGTCATGACCGTCGCGTACTTGGTGAGCAGCAGCCGGGTGCGGCCGGCCGGTGAGACCAGCAGATAGCGCAGGGTGCCCGCGTTCGCCTCGCCCGCGATCGCGTCCCCGGCGATCACGCCCACGGCCATCGGCAGGAAGAAGGGGAGGGTCGCGGCCAGGGCCGTGAACACCAGGAACAGCCCGTTGTTGGTGATCTGCGCGATGAACGCCGGCCCGCCACCGCCGTCCGGGCCGCCGCCCGCCGAGGATCCGTCTCCCGTCTCGATCCGCACCGCGATGCCGACCAGGACCGGCACCGCCGCGAGCACACCCAGCAGCGCGATCGTCCGCCAGCGGCGGAAGGTGGTCAGCAACTCGCTGCGGAACAGCCCGAAGGTCCAGAGGAGGCCGGGGGTGCGCGCGGGTACGGCGGCCTGTGCGGAGGTCTCCGGCCGGGCCTCGGCCACGGATGTCTCCCTCGGTTCCGTCTCCCCGGACGTGTCGGTCGGCGTGTCGGCCGGCGTGTCGGCCGGTGTGTCAGCCCGCGACATCGAAACCCTCCCCCGTGAGTGCCACGAACGCGTCCTCCAGGGAGGCGCGTTCGAGGGCGAAGCCGCGGACGCGGACGCCCGCGGCGACCAGCGCCGCGGTCAGTTCGGCGAGGTCACGGCCGGGCGGGGGCGGTTCCGCCGTCACCCGGCCTTCCGCCTCGGCCACCACCACGTCCGCGATCCCCTGTTCCTTCAGCACCCGGGCCGCGTCCGCAGTGTCGGGGGTGAGGACGACGAGACGGCCGCGCGCGCCCGCGGCCAGGTCGCTCACCGGGCCCTGGACGACGAGCCGGCCGCGGGCCATGACGGCGGCGTGGGTGCACACCTGCTCGATCTCGTCGAGCAGGTGCGAGGAGAGGAAGACGGTGGTGCCGTCGGACGCCAGCTCCCGTACCAGTGAGCGGATCTCGCGCATCCCCTGCGGGTCGAGGCCGTTGGTCGGCTCGTCCAGGACGAGGAGGCGGCGCGGCTGGAGCAGCGCCGCCGCGAGGCCGAGGCGTTGCTTCATGCCCAGCGAGTACGCCTTCGCCTTCTTGCCGGCGGCGGCCGCGAGCCCCACCCGGTCGAGCGCGGCGGCGACCCGTGCGCTCCGGGTGCGCGGGTCGGCGGTGGGGTCGGCGGAGTCGTAGCGCAGCAGGTTGTCTCGGCCGGAGAGGAAGCCGTAGAGCGCGGGGCCCTCGATGAGGGCGCCCACGTGCGGGAGCACCGTCCGGGTGGAGCGGGGCATGGGCAGGCCGAGGACCCGGGCCGTGCCCGAGGTCGGCTCGATCAGGCCCATCAGCATGCGGATGGTGGTGGTCTTGCCCGAGCCGTTCGGGCCGAGGAAGCCGAAGACGCTGCCGCCGGGCACCGTCAGCTCCAGGTGGTCCACGGCCACCTGGCCGCCGCGGAAGGTCTTGGTCAGCCCCTGGGTGTGGATGGCTGCGTCGGTCATGGCTCCCCTCGGGTACGGCCGGTGGGCCGGAGCGGCGGTGTCGCCGCTCCGGCCCACCGGCCGGCATCGCTACTTCGCCGCGTCGGCCGCCTTCACCAGCGCGTCCTTGGTGACGGCACCCGCGTACACCGTGCCGTCGTCGGTGAACAGGACGTTGATCAGCCGCGTCTTGAAGACCGTACCCGAGCCGAACTCGCCCTTGACCGGGTCGCCGAGGGAGTTCAGGAAGCCGTCGGCATCGGCGTCGCCGGAGGACTCGCCACCGGTGGGCATACCGCCGCCCTCGGCGCCGTCACCGAACACGGCGATGGTGCTCCAGCCCTTGCCGATCGTCTTGAACCCGTCGGGCCCGCTCGCGAACTCGTCCTCGGATCCCTTCCCGGAGTCACGGGGGCCCTTGCCCTCCTTGCGGGACTCGGTGTTCTTCCCGTCCTTGAACCCCTCGCCCTTGCCGGGCTCCCCGAACAGCGAGTCGCCGAAGCCGGACACGTGATCGCCCTGCTTGCCCGCCTCGTCGGCCTCGGTGACCTTGGCGCCCTTCGGCGGGGTGAAATCGAACGTCGAGGCGCTCGGCTTACCGAAGTCGACCTTCGTGAAGCCCGCGTCCACGACGGCCGAGCCGCCGCTCGCCGGGGTGAGCGTGAACTTCAGCGGCAGCCCCGTCTTCGCGTCGACCGCGATCGAGATCGCCCCGACCGTCGATCCGGACTGCTTCGGCTCGATCACCAGCTTGTACGCGTCCCGCCCGGCGACCCGAGCGGTCCCGTCGACGGTCACGGACGTGGTGTCGTCCACGGCCTTGAGGGCTTCCTCGGCGAGCTGCTGCGGCGTGCCCGACACGTCCTCGGAGGCGTCGGGGGCGCCCTTGGGCCCGCGCCGGTCCTTGCCCTCGCCGGCGTCGGTCGCGTGGTACACCTCGTTCGAGGCGCTGTCGTACGCCCACAGGTCGTCGCCGTTGTGGATGACGCTGTACTCGGCGGCGTCGTCCAGCAGCGACAGCTTCTGCTTGTCGGGACCGTCGGTGGCGACCCGCAACGTGTGGGTGCCGGCGGCGAGTTCGAGGAGCTTGGCGGAGGGGTCGGCGGCCGAGCCGCCGTCCGCGCCGTCCCCGCCGGAGGGCGCGGCCTGCGAGACGAGGCCCTCCGCGAGGCCGCCCAGGTCGGGCAGGCCGAGGTCCGTGGTGATCTTCACCGTGCCGGACACCTGCTCGACGTCCGAGGCTGCGATCTTCTCGATGAGTTCCTGCGCGCTGATCTTCGGCAGATCGGGGTCACCGGAGCCGGCGAAGGCCGGGACGAGCCCGATGGTCGCGGCGGCGACGCCCAGCACGGTGACCGGGACGACGTACCGCGCGGCCTTGCGTCGCCGTGCCGAGCGCGTCTCCTCGGCCTCGGCCGCGAGCACGGCGGCGTCGCCGGACCGGGCGCTGTCGTCGGTTTCGTACGGTGCCATGTGTGCCTTACCTCCGTCGTCGGCGGCGGCATCTTCTCGGAGCCGCCATTCTCACCCGAATCGGTGAGGAGTGGTGATACCCATCTGACCAAATCGGCCGGGGAGAAGCGTCAGACTCCGGGCTCAACTCGGCGTACTGCTACGGGATGACACAACGCGTCCGAACGTCCACCCGACCCGTAGGGGTCGTGCGGGGCAGACGGCCGCGGGGGTGTGGTCGGAGTACCCCGACGGCCCCGGCCGACGCCTGCCGTGCCGCACGGGTGCGGTGGCGGGTGCGGGTACGGGTGCTCGGGGGGAGGGGCAGCGGGCCTGGACCGGTCAGGGGCGCCGCCGGGCCTACGACGGGTGCGGGCCCGCCGGGGGTTGGGTGCCGATGCCGGGCCGGGCCGGGCCGCCGGGAGGTGTGCGCGATGCCGTCGCCGGACGCGCGCCTCGCGCCGCGGGGAGAGGCGGGGCCGGGCCCGGGACGCGCTCCGGCGGGTGCGTCTGGAGGACTGAGGCGGCGTCCTTCTGCGCGGGAGAGGCGGGCAGGGCAGCCGACCCGGCGAGGCCGGAGGACTGCGGCGGCCGGGGGCGGAGGGACTCGGGCGACCAGGGGGCAGAGGATCTCGGGCGACCAGGGGCGGAGGGATTCGGGCGGCCCGGGGGCGGAGGGACTCGGGCGACCAGGGGCGGAGCTTCTCGGGCGACCAGGGGCGGAGGGACTCGGGCGGCCAAGGGGCGGAAAGGCCGAGGCTGCCGGAGGGTCGAAGGGTCGGAGGGTAGGGAGACCGATCCCGCCGGAAGACAGAAGGCACAGGGACCGGGCGGCCGGAACGCCGTGCGACCAGGGGCCCGGCGTGGTCAACCGCGCACGTCTCTCGGGCCCGTCGGCGACCGGAACGCCTTGCGACCAGGAGCCCGGCTGGCCAACCGCAAACATCTCTGGGACCGTCGGCGACCGGAACGCCGGGCGGCCGGGAGCCTGGGGTGGTCAACCGCGGACGTCCGTCAGGAGCGTCGGCAGCCGGCGGCCGACCGGTACGGGTCCGGGCGCCCGGCCACCGCCCATACCGCGAACCGGGACCGGGGACCGGCGACGACCGCCGCACCCCACCGGAGCCGGCCGCGACAGGCCCCGCCTTCGCGCAGGCCGGCAGCGAGGCCAACCCGCCCCGTGACCCACAGCGGGGCCAACCCGCCCCGTGACCCGCAGCGGGGCCAACCCGCCCCGTGACCCACAGCGAGGCCAACCCGCCCCGTGACCCGCAGCGGGGCCAACCGGCGCGGTGACCTGCGGCGGGGCTAACCCGCCCGGTGCACCACCGCGTCGCACAGTTCCACCAGGGCCGCTTTCGCGTCGCACTCCGGGAGCGGCGACAGGGCGGACCGGGCCTCCTCGGCGTAGCGGACCGTGTCGCGGCGGGCCTGCTCCAGCGCGGGGTGGACGCGGAGGCGGGACAGGGCCTCGGCGAGGCGGGCGTCGTCGGTCAGGTCGGAGTCGAGCAGTTCGCACAGGGCGATGTCCTCCGGCAGCCCCAGCCGCCCCGCCCGCTCGCGCAGCCGCAGCACCGGCATGGTCGGCACATGCTCCCGGAGGTCCGTGCCGGGCGTCTTGCCGGACTCGTGGGAGTCGGAGGCGACATCGAGCACGTCGTCCGCGAGCTGGAAGGCCACCCCGAGGCGTTCCCCGTACTGGGTCAGCACGTCGACCACGGTCTCGTCGGCGCCCGCCATCAGCGCGCCGAGCCGTCCGGCGACCGCGACCAGCGAGCCGGTCTTGCCGCCGAGCACGTCGAGGTAGTGGTCGATCGGGTCGCGCCCGTCGCGCGGCCCGGCGGTCTCCAGGATCTGCCCGGTGACCAGCCGCTCGAACGCCTCGGCCTGGATACGGACGGCATCGGGACCGAGGTCGGCGAGGACGTGCGAGGCGCGGGCGAAGAGGAAGTCGCCGGTGAGGACGGCGAGGGAGTTGTCCCAGCGGGCGTTGGCGCTCGGCACGCCCCGGCGGACCTCGGCCTCGTCCATCACGTCGTCGTGGTACAGCGTGGCGAGATGGGTCAGCTCGACCACCACCGCCGAGGGCACGACACCCGGCGCGTAGGGGTCGCCGAACTGCGCCGCGAGCATCACCAGCAGCGGGCGGAACCGCTTGCCCCCCGCGCGCAGCAGATGCTGGGCGGCCTCCTGGATGAACGGGACCTCGCTCTTGGTCGCCTCCAGCAGACCCTCCTCGACGGCCGCCATTCCGGCCTGGACATCGGCTTCGAGAGCCTGGTCCCGCGCGCTCAGCCCGAACGGCTCGACGACGGTCACGAGGGTTCTCCTGTCTGCTGACGTCTGATGACGGTCACACGGTCGGTCTAGGTCGCTTTCACGGTCGATGACACGGTTTGTCGATCTGTCGCTGTCATCACCCGAGTCAGCGTATCCGGTCACCTTTCGATCACCACGAGCGCCCACGGCTTCGCCTGGAGTGGTATGGGACCGCACTCCTCCCATTCTTGATCAACTCATACACGCCGATATCCATCGACGCGCGTGCCGCACCCGTCCGCGCCCACCCGCGCACCCACCCACGCCCCTGCCCGCACCCCTGCCCGCGCCCACCCGCGACGCGTACCCGTTCTCCCCGGCGGAAACGCCTCCGCACCCCCGGCCACACCTCCAGCCACACCTCCGGCCCGCACTCCTGCCGTCACCAGGCCCACCCCGGACCGGCCACCCTTCCCCGCGTGTGCCGATTTCACCCATTTTGAACCCACCCCCCTTGGTCCGAGTTGACCGATTTGCCGCTTACTTTCATTTCACCCGACTCCTCCCGTGAGTTGAGTCACCAGCCCTCTCCGTCCCGCCGCGCGACGCACGCATGCCACGCCGTCGAGTTTCCCTTTGCGGTAGGCAAGTTGAGCCAGGAGACGAAAAGCCGATCTTGGGTCGAATCACAGCAAACTCAAGGTCAACTGGACCAAAGCGCCAAACCGGGACTTGTTCCGATCGTGTGCTCTCGCATACGTTCACACCTCGTCCGGACGGACCGCCTAATCCTGCCGCCGCCCCGGACTCCCCACCCATCACCACTCATCCACGCACGGCAGGAGCGGGGGACCCAGGTAAGCCGTCGGTCCGGAGAACCCCCTTCGGACCGGCTAGGGGTGAAGCCACGCGCAGTACGCCCAGCGGACGCCGCACGCACAGCGGCCGCCGGGACGACGCGCGAGGCCGGGCATCTCCAGCCCGAACCCGACAGCTCACCTCGCAGGCGACGGAGAGGAATTCAGCATGCCCGCACAAGGCAAACACCGTCGTCCCAGAAGCAACGCGCTGACCCGTGGCCTCGTCGCCGCCGGCACCGGCGGGGCCGCGCTGGCCCTTCCGCTCACGGTCGCCACGACCGCGAACGCCGCCGCCCCGGCCCAGGCCGTCACCTCCGTGCAGTCGGCCCCGCAGGCCGCGCCCGCCGCGGTGGTGCCCAAGGCCACGACGTACACCGTGGTCTCCGGCGACACGCTCTCCTCCATCGCGCGCAAGCACCACACCAAGGGCGGCTGGCAGCAGCTGTACAAGAACAACCGCGCGGCCATCGGCGACAACCCGGCGCTGATCCGCCCGGGCCTGAAGCTGACGCTGAACGGCACCAAGCCGGTCGCGGCCAAGAAGGCGTCGACCGCGTCCAAGACGTCCACGGCCACGCAGGCGTCGGCCAAGACGTACGCGAACAACCTCGACGGCTGGATCCGCGAGTCGCTGGACATCATGGCGCAGAAGGGGATCCCCGGCACGTACAACGGGATCTACCGCAACGTCATCCGCGAGTCCTCGGGCAACCCGCTGGCCATCAACAACTGGGACTCCAACGCCGCCGCGGGCACCCCGTCGAAGGGCCTCCTCCAGGTCATCGACCCGACGTTCGCCGCGTACCACGTGTCCGGCACCCCGTACGACCCGTACGACCCGGTCGCGAACATCACGGCGGCGTGCAACTACGCCGCCGACCGGTACGGCTCGATCGACAACGTCTTCGGCGCCTACTGAGCCCTGCGGCTCACCTGCTCCATCTGTTCCATCTGTTCCATCTGTTCCATCTGTTCCCCTGGGCCGGCGGGCCCAGGGGAACAGCCCGTTCACGGGAAGAGCCGCTCCAGGACCACCGCGATGCCGTCGTCCTCGTTGGAGAGGGTCACCTCGTCGGCGACGGCCTTGAGTTCGGGGTGGGCGTTGGCCATGGCGACCCCGTACGCGGCCCAGTCGAACATCGGGATGTCGTTGGGCATGTCACCGAAGGCGATGGTCCGGTCCGCGGTCAGCCCGAGATGGTCGGCGGCCAGGGCGAGACCCGTCGCCTTCGTGATGCCGCACGGCTGGAGTTCGACGGTTCCGGGCCCGGACATGGTGACCGTCGCCAGCGAGCCGACCGCCATCCGCGCCGCCGACGCCAACTCGTCGTCCGACAGATAGGGATGGCGCAGCAGCACCTTGCTGATCGGCTCGCACCACAGGTCGTCCCGGCGCGGCACCTGCACCGCGGGCAGCGTGGGGTGGGGCATGAGGTAGCCGGGCTCGATCAGGGTGAGGCCGTCGACGCCGTCCTGGTCGACGGCGGCGTACAGCTGCCCGACCTCGGCCTCGATCTTGCCGAGCGCGGTCTCGGCGAGCTCGCGGTCCAGGGTGACGGACCAGAGCAGCCGGTCCGCGCCGTGGTCGTACAACTGCGCGCCCTGTCCGCACACCGCGAGCCCCCTGCCGCCGAGATCCTCCAGCAGTGGGCGCACTCTGGGCGCCGGCCGTCCTGTCACCACGAGGTGCCTGGCACCCGCCGCCGTGGCCCGCGCCAGCGCGGCGAGGGACCGGTCGGAGAGCGTGTCGTCATTGCGCAGGAGCGTTCCGTCCAGGTCAGTGGCGATGAGTGAATATGCGGTGGGAGCGGCCATGATCAGAGAATACGGATGCCACACCCCATCGGTTCGACGGTAGCCGGACGACGTCCGGCATCCCGGCCACCGTGACCGCCCCTCGCGTCAACACCCTTTGCCCGAACGGTAGTTCAGTCGCCCTCTCTCGGCCTGCGAGCCCGGACGCCCCTGTCCGCCGATCCCGCGCACGAACCCCGTGACCGGCCCGCCGCACCCCCGCCGCCGGCGACCTCGCGCAGTTCCGCACGTCCGTACCTATGTCCGTCGAACCCTCGCGCCAGAACCGGGCCGTTCCGGACAGCGGCCCGGGGTGCGGCCGTGGCCGGTTCCACGGGGGCGCGCCGACGGCCGCCACACCCCGGCCGCGCGCCACCACACGCACCCGCGCGCCGGCCTCCGGCCACCGCCGGGACCACGGGTGCACGGGTGCGCGGGTGCGCGGGTTGGTGGGTTGGTGGGTTGGTGGGTTCACGGTGGCACGCGGGCCGCACCCGCTCCGGGTCTCGGCCGGCCCAAGTCCCCCGGGGGACGTCAAGACGGAACCTTTCCCCCCTTCCGCCAACTTATCGGTGCATTACGCACTCTTCAGACACTCCCCGATCTTCGCACCGCCCCGTAACGTGTGCCGCGACCAGAGGAACGACGGAAAGCACGAGAGCGAGGCAGCACCCGATGCCCCCCTTCGATGTCCCCGAAGGCGATCCCTTCGACGTCCCCGAGGGCCACCCCTTCGGGCCGCACAACCTCCCCTACGGCGTCTTCTCCCCCGCCGGCTCCGACGCCCGTACGGTCGGCGTCCGCCTCGGCGACCACGTCCTGGACGCCGCCGCCGCGGCCCACGCCCTCGGCTCCCCGTACGCGGCGCTCCTGGCCCACTCCACGCTCAACCCCCTGCTGGCGGCGGGGCGCACCGCCTGGTCGGACCTCCGCCGGGCGCTGACCGCGTGGCTCACGGTGCCCTCGCACCGGGAGACGATCGCGCCGCACTTCCACGCGCTGTCCGGCGTACGTCTGCATCTGCCGTTCGAGGTGGCCGACTACGTCGACTTCTACGCCTCGGAGAACCACGCGCGGAACGTGGGCCGGATCTTCCGTCCGGACTCTCCGGACCCGCTGACCCCCAACTGGAAGCATCTGCCGATCGGTTACCACGGCCGGTCCGGCACGGTGGTCGTCTCCGGCACGGAGGTGGTACGGCCGTCCGGGCAGCGCAAGGCACCCGCCGAACCGGCGCCCGTGTTCGGCCCGTCCGTACGCCTGGACATCGAGGCGGAGGTCGGGTTCGTGGTGGGCGTCCCCTCGGAGATGGGGCGGCCGGTCGGCCTGCGGGACTACCGCGACCACGTGTTCGGGCTCTGCCTGCTCAACGACTGGTCCGCCCGTGACCTGCAGGCATGGGAGTACGTTCCACTCGGCCCCTTCCTCGGCAAGTCCTTCGCGACGTCCGTCTCGGCGTGGATCACTCCGCTGGAGGCCCTGGACGAGGCGCGGGTGGCCCCGCCGGAGCGCACGCATCCGCTGCTGCCCTATCTGGACGACTCCGGGCCGGACGTCGACCTCGGGGGGTACGACCTGCGGATCAGCGTCGCGATCAACGGGCAGGTCATCTCGGAGCCGCCGTTCTCCACGATGTACTGGACGGCCGCGCAGCAGCTGGCGCACATGACCGTCAACGGCGCGTCCCTGCGTACGGGCGACCTCTACGGGTCCGGCACGGTCAGCGGGGCGGAGGCGGGTGAGCGGGGTTCGCTGCTGGAGCTCACCTGGAACGGGCGGGACGTCCTCGACCTCCCCGACGGCAAGCGGACGTTCCTGGAGGACGGCGACGAGGTGACCCTCACGGGCTGGGCCCCCGGGCCCGGGGGGACGCGGGTGGAACTGGGCGAGGTGAGGGGGCGGGTGCGGGCGCGGGACTAGTCGCCTGCGGCGGGGGCGTTCGCCGGATCGAGTGCGCCCGGCGCTCGGACGCCGGGCGGCGCCTCCTCGCCGTGAGGGCGGCGGTTCGTCGGCGGTGCCCGCGTGCGTCGTGGTTGCTCGCGCCGTTCCCCGCGCCCCTTCGGGGGCGCGGCAGCAGATCAAGTGCGCCCCGCACTCGGGCGTCGACGGGCGCCTCTTCGCCGTGAAGGCCGCGGTTCGTCGGCGGCGCCCGCGTACGTCGTGGTTGCTCGCGCCGTTCCCCGCGCCCCTTTCGGGGGCGCGGCATGGGAGGAGGGGGCGTCCCAGTTGGCGGCCCTCTGGTCCCACTCCCTGGACAGGTCGGTGGCAGATCTTCGTCACACCGTCGCATAAGCCCAGCTCAGAACAGCCGGGCCGGGGCGGCCACGTGGCGCAATACTCCGGCAACATTTCCTTCCCCACCATTTCGGTATGGTTCGAAACATGCCACCCACCGACCGCGTCCGAGAGCACGCCGGCCAGGGCGCGACCACCGTCGCCGCCCACCGTGCGCGCCGCCGGCTGCGTGCGGACCAGGCGCGGCAGCTCGCCGACCTCCTGCGCCGCCAGCTCCTCACCGGCGGCTTCGGGGACGGCACCCTCCCCCACGAGTCCGTCCTCGCCACCGACTACCGCGCGACCCGCAACACGGTCCGCGAGGCCCTGGACCTGCTGCGCGCCGAGGGCCTGGTGGAACGTTTCCCCGGCGTCGGCACCGTCGTCGTCGCCCGGAAGTACCCCCACGGGCTCGACCATCTGGAGGGGCTCGCGGAGACCCTCCGCGAACACGGCACGGTCACCAACGAGGTCCGCACCATGAGCCCCGCACCGGCCCCCGCCCCGGTGGCCGACCGCCTCCGGCTCCCGACCGGCACCGACGTCCTCTACATCGAGCGCCTGCGCCGGCTGAACGGCCTCCCCCTCTCCCTCGACCTCACCTACATCCCCCTCACCCTCGGCTCCCTGGACCTCGGCACGGCACTGCTCGGCGCCGACCTGGAGAACACCGACGTCTTCCGCCTGCTGGAGACGATCACCGGCCACCGCCTCGGCCATGCGGAGATCACCCTGGAGGCGGTGAACGCGGACACCCACTCCGCCGCCGTGCTCGAAGCCCCACGCGGCTCGGCCGTCCTGATGCTGGAACGGCTCACCCACCTCGCCGACGGCCGGCCGGTCGACCTGGAATTCATCCGCTTCCGGGGCGACCGCATCTCGATGAGCGGTCTGCTGCACCGCTCCCTGTAACAGCCCCCTGTTCCGCCCCTCCCTGGAGACAGCCATGCCTGTGGCGCCCCAGCGGGCCGACGTGCCCGTGACCATCGACGAGTCGAAGTGCATCGACGGCTGCACCCTCTGCGTGGACATGTGCCCGCTGGACTCCCTGGCCATCGACGAGAGCAACGGCAAGGCGTACATGCACGTCGACGAGTGCTGGTACTGCGGCCCGTGCGCGGCCCGCTGTCCCACCGGCGCCGTCACGGTCAACATGCCCTACCTGCTCCGCTGAACGCTCCGGTGAGAGGCCCGAACTCCCATGAAGACCACCCCAGCCACCACAGCAGTCACCCTGGCCACAGCCCTCCTGCTGCCCCTGACGCTGACCGCCTGCGGCAACGGCAGTGACACCGCGGCGGACGGCGGGACGGTCACCGTCACCGTCGGCTACCAGTCCAAGACCATCAACACCGTCACCGCGGGCACGCTCCTGCGCTCCCTCGGCTACTTCGAGGACGAGCTGAACGCGCTCGGCGGGAAGACTACGTACAAGGTCGACTGGCAGGACTACGCCACCGGCGCCCCCATCACCGCCCAGATGACCGCGGGGAAGATCGACATCGGCTCGATGGGCGACTTCCCGCTGCTGCTCAACGCGGCCCGCGGCAAGCAGCTCGGCAAGCCCACCCGGCTCGTCGCGGCCACCGGCTACAACCTCCGGGGCGGCCTCAACACCATCGTCACGGCGCCCGGTTCGAAGCTGGGCACGCTCAAGGACCTGAAGGGCAGGAAGGTCTCGACGAGCATCGGGTCGGCGGCCGACGGCACCCTCGTACGGGCGCTGCGCGAGGCCGGCCTCGACCCCGACAAGGACATCGAGAAGCTCAACCAGCAGCCGGCCGTCGGCGCCTCCGCCCTCTCCGCCGGCAGCACCGACGCGCTGTCGCAGTTCGTGGCCTGGCCCGGACTGCTGACGTACCAGGGCAAGGCGAAGGCCCTGTACGACGGGGCCCAGCTGGACCTGCCGACCTTCCACGGCGTGACCGCCCGCGAGGACTTCGCGCAGCAGCGGCCGGCCGTCCTGGAAGCCTTCCTCAAGGCCCAGGCCAAGGCCACGGACTACCTCCACGAGCACCCCGTCGAGGCCGCCGAGAAGGTCGCCGACGCCACCGGTCTGCCCGCCGAGGTCGTCTACCTCTACAACGGCGCCCACGGCATCGCGACCTTCGACCCCGCGCTCAAGCCCGCGCTGATCGCCGCCCTGAAGAAGGACGTGCCGGTCCTCAAGGCCGCGAAACTGACGGGCGACGTGGACGTGGACTCCTTCGTCGACGACCGGTACGTCCGCAAGGCGCTCGGCGCCTCCTACGCGCAGCAGCTCGCGGCGGAACCGGCCCCGGCCGCGAGCGAGGTCTGGCCGAGGAACGCCGACGAGACCAGGTCGTTCGAGACGCCCGGCGCACTCCTCGCCTACGTCGCCGGACACAAGGACGGCATCCGCGCCGCCTACGTCCCGGACGCCACCACCGGCACCCAGTGGTTCGCCGACAAGGCGGTCTGGGTGGCCGACGGCGACCGGCTCCTGCCCTTCGTCGCTCCGGCCACGGCGAAGGCGTACGTCGCCGGGCACGAGGGCGCCGAGGTCATCACCTACGCCGCCGCACTGGAACGGGCCTCGTGAGCCGCCCCGCGAAAACCGGCGCCCGGCGCGTGCGGGCCCCCGGCCCCCGCCCCCGTCCCGCCACCCGCTACGGCCTGCGCGCCCTGTCCCTGGTCGCGGCCCTCGCCCTGTGGCAGCTGCTGACCAGCCTGGACGTCGACGTGTGGCTGCGTTTCTCGCAGTTCCCCACCGTCACCGACGTGGCGCACACCTTCGCGGAGCGGGTGACCGGGCCGGACTACTGGACCGATCTGGCCGACAGCCTCACCCGCATCCTCACCGGCTTCCTGCTGGCCGCGGTGCTGGGTGTGGCGGTGGGCATCCTCGTCGCCCGGTCCCGCCTCGCCGAGGACCTGCTCGGGCCGGTCCTGGAGGTGATCCGCCCGATCCCCGCGATCGCCCTCGTCCCGGTGGCGATCCTGCTGTTCCCCTCCAACGAGCAGGGCATCGTCTTCATCACCTTCACCGCCGCGTTCTTCCCGGTGCTGGTCTCCACCCGGCACGCGGTACGGGCGCTGACCCCGGTGTGGGAGGAGGCGGTCCGCACGATGGGCGGGGGCCGCGGGCGGATCCTCGCCTCGGTCGTCCTGCCGGGCGCGCTGCCGGGCATCTTCGGCGGTCTGTCGGTCGGCATCGGGGTGTCGTGGATCTGTGTGATCTCCGCCGAGATGATCTCCGGGCAGTACGGCGTCGGCTACCGCACCTGGCAGGACTACACGGTCGTCAACTACCCCGGCGTCTTCGTCGGCATGGCCACGATCGGGGTGCTGGGCTGGCTGACGTCGACCGCCGTGGAGCTGGTCGGCCGCCGGCTGACCCACTGGCTGCCCCGCACGTCCGCCGCCCCCGCCACCCGTCCCCGGGGACCGCGCACCACCGCGCCCCGCGCCACCGGACCACAGGCCGCCCCAGCGACCACCGAGCCCGCGGCCACCGCCACCGACACCGCCACGACCGATCCCGAGGAGGCACGTGATGAGCACCTCGTCTGAGACCCCGGCCCAGGTCCGTACGCGGCCACCGGCGACGGCCGTCGAGGAGGGGACGGGGACACCGGCACCGACGCCGACGCCGGCCGCAGGGGAGAGCACAGCGGCTTCTGCCCCGGCCGCCGGGAAGAGCACGGGGACATCTGCCCCGGCCGCCGAGGGGCGGCGGGCGCCCGCCGCCGGGCGCGGCACCCGTCTCGCCCTCCACCGCGCCGACCTCGGCCGCCCCGACGCCGTCGCCCTGACGGACGTGGGCCTGGACATCGCCCCCGGCGAGATCCTCACCGTCGTCGGCCCGTCCGGCTGCGGCAAGTCGACCCTCCTGCGCACCCTGGCGGGCCTGCTGCCCCCGCTCGCCGGGGAGATCACCCAGGACGCCACCCCGCTGACCGGCCCCGGTGCCGAACGCGCCCTCGTCTTCCAGGAGGACGCCCTCCTGCCCTGGCGCACCCTGCGCGCCAACGTCGAACTCCCGCTCGCCGTCCGGGGCGTGCCCCGCGCCGAACGCCGCGGCCAGGCCGAGGCGTGGCTGGCCCGGGTCGGGCTCGCCGAGTACTCGCGGCAGCTCCCGCACCGCGTCTCCGGCGGACAGCGCCAGCGCGCACAGCTGGCCCGCGCGCTCGCCGGTCGCCCCCGCGCCGTCCTGATGGACGAGCCGTTCGGCGCGCTCGACGCACAGACCCGCGCCGGGATGCAGGACCTGCTGGTGGAGGTGTTGCGGGGCACGGGCGCCACGGTCGTCTTCGTCACGCACGACGTGGACGAGGCCCTGTTCCTCGGCGACCGCGTCGCCCTCCTCGGCTCCGGCCGGCTCACCGCCGTACGGGAGGTTCCGCGCCCCCGCGACCGCGCGGCCCACGACGACCCGGCGCGCGCGGCCCTGCGCCGCGACGTCCTGACCTCGCTCGGCGGCTGAGCGAGCACGCACCCAGGCATCCGAGCACCCCAGTATCCGCGCACCCAGGTACCCGAGTACTCAGGTGTCCGAGCACCCGAAAGGCATCCCGGTGGACACGGTGGAGACCTCCCTCACGATCCCGGCGCTCGCCGACGCCGAGGAGCTGACCTGCGACGTCCTCGTCATCGGCGGGGGCACCGCCGGCACCATGGCGGCCCTGACCGCCGCCGAGCACGGCGCGGACGTCCTGCTCCTGGAGAAGGCGCACGTCCGCCACTCCGGCGCCCTCGCCATGGGCATGGACGGCGTCAACAACGCCGTCATCCCGGGCCGCGCCGAGCCGGACGACTACGTCGCCGAGATCACCCGCGCCAACGACGGCATCGTCGACCAGTCCACCGTCCGCCAGACCGCCACCCGCGGCTTCGGCATGGTGCGCCGGCTGGAGTCGTACGGGGTGAAGTTCGAGAAGGACGAGCACAACGAGTACGCGGTCCGCCAGGTGCACCGCTCGGGGTCGTACGTGCTGCCGATGCCGGAGGGCAAGGACGTCAAGAAGGTCCTCTACCGGCAGCTGCGGCGCCGGGAGATGCGGGAGCGGATCCGCATCGAGAACCGGGTCATGCCGGTGCGTGTGCTGACGGCCGGCGAGGGCGAGGACCGGCGGGCGGTGGGCGCCGTCGGGTTCAACACCCGCACCGGCGCGTTCGTCACCGTGCGCGCCGGAGCGGTGATCCTCGCGACCGGCGCCTGCGGCCGCCTCGGGCTGCCCGCCTCCGGCTACCTCTACGGCACCTACGAGAACCCCACCAACGCGGGCGACGGCTATGCCATGGCCTACCACGCGGGCGCCGACCTGACCGGCATCGAGTGCTTCCAGATCAACCCGCTGATCAAGGACTACAACGGCCCCGCCTGCGCCTACGTCGCCAACCCCTTCGGCGGCTACCAGGTCAACCGGCACGGCGAACGCTTCGTCGACTCCGACTACTGGTCCGGCCAGATGATGGCCGAGTTCGCCGCCGAGATCGCCTCCGACCGCGCCCCCGTCTATCTGAAGCTGAGCCACCTCCCGGAGGAGTCCGTCTCCGCCCTGGAGTCGATCCTGCACACGACGGAACGCCCCACGCGCGGGACCTTCCACGCGGGCCGCGGCCACGACTACCGCACCCACGACATCGAGATGCACATCTCGGAGATCGGCCTGTGCGGCGGCCACTCCGCCTCGGGCGTACGCGTCGACGACCAGGCCCGTACGACCGTCCCCCGCCTGTACGCGGCCGGTGACCTCGCCTGTGTCCCGCACAACTACATGATCGGCGCCTTCGTCTTCGGCGACCTCGCGGGCGCGGACGCCTCCCGGTACACCCCGTACGAGGGCGAACTGCCCGCCGACCAGCTCCGCGAGGCGCACGACCTGATCTACCGTCCGCTGCGCCACCCGGACGGTCCTCCGCAGCCCCAGGTCGAGTACAAGCTCCGCCGTTTCGTCAACGACTACGTGGCGCCGCCGAAGTCCGGCGCCCGCCTGTCCCTGGCGCTGGAGTCCTTCGAGCGGATGCGGGACGACATCGCCGGGATGGGCGCCCGCACCCCGCACGAACTCATGCGCTGCGCCGAGGTCTCCTTCATCCGCGACTGCGCCGAGATGGCCGCCCGCGCCTCCCTGGCCCGCACCGAGTCCCGCTGGGGTCTCTACCACGACCGCCTCGACCATCCCCACCGCGACGACGCCTCCTGGTTCCACCACCTCGACCTGCGCAAGTCCCCGTCCGGTGCGATGGAGTTCACCGCCCGCCCCGTCGCCCCCTACCTCGTGCCCGTCGAGGAGTTCACCCCGGTCGGCGGGCCCTCCCGCCACCTCGGCGAGGTCCACGCGGAGAACGTGGCTACGGCGGGGTCCCGGGAGGTGGCGCCGGTGGCCGCGGGGGTTCCGGGGGCGGCGAGTGCCGGGTCGGGGGAGGGGGCCCTCCCCCTCCCCTCCCACCCCACCCCCGAGACCTCCTCCCCCCGCCTCCTCGAACTGGTCGCCCTCGCCGAGGAGCAGCCCGAACTCGCCGCGCTGCAGCCCTACCTGGCCGACCCGGCGCCCGCCGTCCGCCGTGAGGCGGTCGCCGTCCTCACCGAGACGCTCCCGCCGGGCACCGGCCGCGCCCTCGCCGGGGCGCTCCGCGACGGTGCCGCCGAGGTCCGCGCCGCCGCGGCGGCCTCGCTCCGGGAACTCGTCGAGACACTCCCGCCCGAGCCCGCCCTCCGCGACGGCCTCGCCGCCGCGCTGGCCGAGCCCGACCCGGTCGTCCGGGCCGTCGCCCTGGACGTGCTGCGTGCCCTGAGCCTCGGCGACACCGCCCTGTACGCGGCCTCCCTGACGGACTCCGACATCGCCGTCCGCATCGAGGCCGTACGCGCCCTCGTCTCGGTCGACGCCGCCGCCGAACTGGCCGGGGCCGCGACCACCGACCCCTCCCGCGAGGTCCGCGTCACGATCGCCAAGGCGCTGGCCACGGTCGCGGCGGACGCCGCGCACCCTCTGCCCCCGGCCGTCCTCCCCGCCCTGACGGCCCTGGCCTGCGACCCCGACCCCCTGGTCCGCGCGGCCGCCTACGCCGCCCTCGGCACCGTCGGCTGCCCGCCGCCGCTCGCCGCCCGAGCGGTGACCGCCCTCACCGACCCCGCCTGGCAGGTCCGCGCCGGCGCCGCCACGGCCCTGTCCACCGCACCCTCCCCCGTGGCCGTGCCCGCCCTGACCACCACCCTCACCGACCCCAACGCCGACGTCCGCAAGGCCACGGTCCTCTCCCTCACCCGCCACACCACCACCGAGGAGGCCCGCACCGCCCTCACCACCGCCACAAAGGATTCCGACGCGGACGTGAGGGCGTACGCGTCCCGCGCGCTGTCGGACCGGCCGGACCGCCTCGCGTAGGTCACGTGCGGGAACACCACGGGGACGGAGTCAGCCCGGCGGAAACGGCCAGGCCTTCCGGACCCGGTCGAGTCTCAGACGCTGGGCCTGGACCCAGTCGTCCGGCAGCCGCACCAGCACACGGACCGAGGTGAGCGACACGACAGGGTCCCTCACCGTGACCTCGACGGCTTCGAGGTCACGACCTCGGGAGTGGTACGGCCCCGCCGGTGCGATCCGGACCTCCGGATTGCGGCCGTCGTCCATCCACACCACCGGTCGGCCCTCGGCGAGCAGGTCGAGCGCGTCCGCCCAGTCCTCCAGGTCTTCCGGCAGCAGATACACCTCCTTGAGATGCCCGTTGGCGAATGCGCTGGTCACCGTGATCTCGACGTCGAGGCAGCCGTCCCTCGGCGGGCACCCGGCATCCGGTCCCACCACGCGGACGACGACGCTGTTCTCGTCGTCGGCAAGGCGCATGAGTTCCACCGCTATGTCCTGGGCGACGGCGGCCGTCGTGTTCTCACAGCCCTAGGCCCAGTCGTCGTGCTCGGGCTCCGGCTCCACGTCGGGCCAGTCGTAGTCCTGTCGCCCCCTGTCGGTGTCGCCCCGCGAGGCCGAACCCGGCGCGTTCCCCTCTGCCGGGGCCGGCCCCGGAGCCGAGGCCGGCGCCCCGTCGGCGTCCCCGCCCAGCGAACCCAGCACCCCCAGCACCCCCTCCCCGTAGGTGGCCAGTTTCTTCTCGCCGATTCCGCTGATCGTGCCGAGCTCGGCGACGGACGCGGGGGCCATGGCCGCGATCTCGCGGAGGGTGGCGTCGTGGAAGATGACGTACGCCGGGACGCCCTGTTCGCGGGCCTGGTCTGCGCGCCAGGCGCGCAGGGCCTCGAAGACGGGGAGCAGCTCGTCGGGGAGTTCGACCGCCGCCTTCGGCTTGCGGTCGCCCCGGCCGGAGCCGGAGGAGCCCGGGCCGGAGGACGCCGACCGCGTGGTCGCCGGCTTCTTCGGTTCCTTGCGCAGCGGCACGTCCCGCTCCCGCCGCAGCACCGCCCCGCTCTCCTCGGTGAGCACGAGCGTGCCGTACTCGCCCTCGACCGCGAGGATGCCCTCCGCGAGCAGTTGCCGGACGACGCCCCGCCACTCGCCCTCGGAGAGTTCCTCGCCGATGCCGAAGACGGAGAGCTGGTCGTGGTCGAACTGGATGACCTTCGCGGTCCGCCGCCCCAGCAGGATGTCGACGATCTGCACGGCGCCGAACTTCTGGCCGCGCTCCCGCTGCAGCCGCACCACCGTGGAGAGCACCTTCTGCGCGGCGACCGTGCCGTCCCAGGTCTCCGGCGGTTCGAGGCAGGTGTCGCAGTTGCCGCAGCCCTCGGCCTGCGGTTCCTGGCCGAAGTACTGCAGGAGCTGGCCCCGGCGGCACTGGGCGGTCTCGCAGAGCCCCAGCATCGCGTCCAGATGGCCGGCGGCACGGCGGCGGAACGCCTCGTCGCCCTCGCTGCTCTGGATCATCTTCCGCTGCTGGATGACGTCGTTGAGGCCGTATGCCATCCATGCCGTGGAGGGCAGTCCGTCGCGTCCGGCACGGCCGGTCTCCTGGTAGTAGCCCTCCACCGACTTCGGCAGGTCCAGGTGGGCGACGAAACGGACGTCGGGCTTGTCGATGCCCATGCCGAAGGCGATCGTGGCGACGACCACAAGCCCTTCCTCGCGCAGGAACCGCGACTGGTGCGCGGCGCGGGTGCCGGCGTCGAGACCGGCGTGGTACGGCACCGCCGCGACGCCGTTCTTGCTCAGGAACTCCGCCGTGCGCTCCACCGAGTTCCTGGACAGGCAGTAGACGATGCCCGCGTCGCCCGCGTGTTCCTGGCGCAGGAAGGACAGGAGCTGCTTCTTCGGGTCGGCCTTGGGCACGATCCGGTACTGGATGTTGGGCCGGTCGAAGCTGGCCTCGAAGTGGCGGGCGCGGGGCATGGCCAGCCGCTCGGTGATCTCGCGGTGCGTCGCGCGGGTGGCGGTCGCGGTGAGCGCGATGCGCGGCACGTCGGGCCAGCGTTCGCCGAGCAGGGAGAGGGACAGGTAGTCGGGCCGGAAGTCGTGGCCCCACTGGGAGACGCAGTGCGCCTCGTCGATCGCGAACACCGCGACCTTGCCGCGCCCCAGCAGGTCGAGGGTGGCGTCGAGCCGCAGGCGCTCCGGCGCCAGGTACAGCAGGTCCAGCTCCCCCGCGAGGAACTCGGCCTCCACCAGGCGCCGCTCGTCGAGGTCCTGGGTGGAGTTGACGAACCCGGCACGCACGCCCAGCGCCCGCAGGGCGTCCACCTGGTCCTGCATCAGTGCGATGAGCGGGGAGACCACGATGCCCGTACCGGGTCTGACCAGGGAGGGGATCTGGTAGCAGAGGGACTTGCCGCCGCCGGTCGGCATGAGCACGACGGCGTCGCCGCCCGCGATCACATGCTCGATGACCGCCGCCTGCTCGCCCCGGAAGGCGTCGTACCCGAAGACCCGGTGGAGGACGGCCAGCGCCTCGCTGTCCGTCCCGGTGGTCCTGCCCTCGTCCGCCATCACACTCGTCCCGCCCGTTCCGATCATCGCCCGTCCCCCGCGCCCTTGCGTTCCTGCGCCCTGCGCCCTTGCGTCGCTGCGTCTTCGCGGCCCGCGCTCCCGCGTACCGCACCATCGCGCCGGGGCCGTCCGTGCTTCCTCCAGCCCCTGCCACCATAGGCGCCCGCACCGACAGCCTCAGAGTTATCCACAGGCTCCACCCGTGCGGGGCGGTCCCGGCCGGGTGGCGACAGCGGGACCCGGCCCCGTACGAGCAGCGGGACCCGGCGCCTGAAGGCGCCGGGTCCCGCCATGTCCGCACAGCCTGAGCGGAGCGCTACCGCACGAACACCCCCGCCTGTCCCGCGAGGTCCAGGAAGTACTGCGGGGCGATGCCGAGCACCAGCGTGACGGCGACACCGACCGCGATCGCGGTCATGGTCAGCGGCGACGGCACGGCGACGGTCGGCCCCTCGGGGCGCGGCTCGCTGAAGAACATCAGCACGATGACGCGGATGTAGAAGAACGCGGCGATGGCAGAGGAGATCACACCGACCACGACGATCGCGCCCGCGCCGCCCTCCGCCGCCGCCTTGAACACGGCGAACTTCCCCGCGAACCCGGAGGTCAGCGGAATGCCCGCGAAGGCGAGCAGGAAGACCGCGAACACGGCCGCCACCAGGGGCGATCTGCGGCCGAGCCCGGCCCACTTGGACAGGTGGGTCGCCTCACCGCCCGCGTCGCGCACCAGGGTCACCACGGCGAACGCGCCGATCGTGACGAACGAGTAGGCGCCCAGGTAGAACAGCACGGACGAGACGCCGTCGGGCGAGGCCGCGATGACACCGGCGAGGATGAACCCGGCGTGGGCGATCGACGAGTAGGCGAGCAGTCGCTTGATGTCGGTCTGGGTGATGGCGACGATCGCGCCGCCCAGCATGGTGACGACGGCGACGGCCCACATGACCGGCCGCCAGTCCCAGCGCAGGCCGGGCAGGACGACGTACAGGAGCCGGAGCAGCGCGCCGAAGGCGGCCACCTTGGTCGCGGCGGCCATGAAGCCGGTGACCGGGGTGGGCGCGCCCTGGTAGACGTCGGGCGTCCACATGTGGAACGGCACCGCGCCGACCTTGAACAGCAGGCCCATGACGATCATGGCGGAGCCGATGAGCAGCAGTGCGTCGTTGCCCATGGTGTCGGCGAGGGCGGGGTTGATGTCGCCGATGGTGCCGTCGACGACCTGGGCGATCGTGGCGTAGTTCACCGAGCCGGCGTAGCCGTACAGCAGGGCGATGCCGAAGAGGGTGAAGGCGGAGGCGAAGGCGCCGAGCAGGAAGTACTTGACCGCGGCCTCCTGCGACATGAGCCGCTTGCGGCGGGCCACGGCGCACAGCAGGTACAGCGGGAGGGAGAAGACCTCCAGGGCGATGAACAGGGTCAGCAGGTCGTTGGCCGCCGGGAAGATCAGCATGCCGCCGATCGCGAACAGCAGCAGCGGGAACACCTCGGTGGTGGTGAAGCCGGCCTTGACGGCCGCCTTCTCGCTGTCGCTGCCGGGCACGGAGGCGGCCTGCGCGGCGAAGGAGTCGACCTTGTTGCCGTGCGTCTCGGGGTCGAGGCGCCGTTCGGCGAAGGTGAAGACGCCGAGGATGCCGGCCAGCAGGATCGTGCCCTGGAGGAACAGGGCCGGTCCGTCCACGGCGACGGCGCCCATGGCGGCGATGCCCGCCTTGGTGGTGCCGTAGCCGCGGGCCGCGAGGGCGACGACCGCGGCGAAGGACGCGCCGAGGGCGACGACGGAGAGGAACACCTGCGCGTAGTAGCGGGACTTGCGGGGGACGAAGGCCTCGATCAGCACCCCGAGGATCGCCGCCGCGATGACGATCAGGGTGGGCGACAGCTGCCCGTATTCGATCTTCGGCGCGTCGATCTTCGTGATCGGGTCGGCCGCGGTTGTCCACAGGCTGTGGACGGCTGATGCGCTCACTTGGCCGCCTCCACCTCGGGCTGGGGGTCCTTCTTCTGGACGTCGGACATGGTGTGCTCCACCGCGGGGTTGACGATGTCGGTGAGCGGCTTCGGGTAGACGCCGAGGACGAGCAGCAGGACGATCAGCGGGGTGACCACCACGAGCTCCCGTGCCCGCAGATCGGGCATTCCCTCGACCTCGGCCTTCACCGGGCCGGTCATCGTCCGCTGGTAGAGGACGAGGACGTAGAGCGCGGCGAGGACGATGCCGGCGGTGGCGATGATCCCGATCACCGGGTAGCGCGCGAAGGTGCCGACCAGGACCAGGAACTCGCTGACGAACGGGGCGAGTCCGGGCAGCGACAGGGTCGCGAGGCCGCCGATCAGGAAGGTGCCGGCGAGCACTGGGGCGACCTTCTGCACACCGCCGTAGTCGGCGATGAGCCGGGAGCCGCGCCGGGAGATCAGGAAGCCCGCCACCAGCATGAGCGCGGCGGTCGAGATGCCGTGGTTGACCATGTAGAGCGTCGCGCCGGACTGGCCCTGGCTGGTCATCGCGAAGATGCCCAGGATGATGAACCCGAAGTGCGAGATCGACGCGTAGGCCACCAGCCGCTTGATGTCGCGCTGGCCGACCGCGAGCAGCGCCCCGTAGATGATGCTGATCAGCGCGAGGACGAGGATCACGGGCGTCGCCCACTCGCTGGCCTCGGGGAACAGCCCCAGGCAGAAGCGGAGCATCGCGAAGGTGCCGACCTTGTCGACGACCGCCGTGATGAGGACGGCGACCGGGGCGGTGGACTCCTGCATGGCGTTGGGCAGCCAGGTGTGCAGCGGCCACAGCGGGGCCTTCACCGCGAAGGCGAAGAAGAAGCCGAGGAACAGCCACCGTTCGGTGCTGGTGGCCATCTCCAGCGTGCCGTTGGCGCGGGCCTCGGCGATCTCCGGGAGCGAGAAGTTCCCGGCGACCACGTACAGGCCGATCACCGCGGCCAGCATGATCAGACCGCCGACCAGGTTGTAGAGGAGGAACTTCACGGCGGCGTACGAGCGCTGCGTGGCCGCCGTCTCCTCGCCGTGCTGGTGGGCGCGGTCGCCGAAGCCGCCGATGAGGAAGTACATCGGGATGAGCATGGCTTCGAAGAAGATGTAGAAGAGGAAGACGTCGGTGGCCTCGAAGGAGATGATCACCATCGCCTCGACGGCCAGGACGAGAGCGAAGTAGCCCTGTGTGGGCCGCCAGCGCTTGCTGCCCGTCTCCACGGGGTCGGCGTCGTGCCAGCCCGCGAGGATGATGAACGGGATCAGCAGGGCGGTGAGCGCGATCAGCGCCACCGCGATGCCGTCCACGCCCAGTTCGTAGCGCACCCCGAAGTCCGCGATCCAGGCGTGGGACTCGGTGAGCTGGTAGCGGTCGCCGTCCGGGTCGAAGCGGAACAGGACGATCGCGGCGAGCACGAGCGTGGCCAGCGAGACGGTCAGCGCCAGCAGTTTCGCGGCGTTGCGCCGCTGGGCCGGTACCGCGGCCGTGGCGATCGCCCCGAGGGCCGGGAGCGCCGCCGTCGCTGTCAGCAGAGGAAAGGACATCGGTATCAGACCGCCCTCATCAGCAGGGTCGCGGCGATGAGGATCGCAGCACCGCCGAACATCGAGACCGCGTACGACCGGGCATAGCCGTTCTGGATCCGGCGCAGCCGCCCGGAGAGGCCGCCCATCGAGGCCGCCGTGCCGTTGACGACACCGTCGACCAGGGTGTGGTCGACGTAGACGAGGGAGCGCGTGAGGTGCTCCCCGCCGCGGACGAGGACGACGTGGTTGAAGTCGTCCTGGTAGAGGTCGCGCCGGGCGGCCCGGGTGAGCAGCGATCCGCGCGGGGCGACGACGGGGACGGGCCTGCGCCCGTACTGGAGCCAGGCGAGGCCGACGCCGATGACCATCACGGCGACCGTGGCCGTGGTGACCGCGGCGGCGCCGATCGGCGGGTGGCCGTGCTGGTGACCGGTGACGGGCTCCAGCCAGTGGAGGAACCGGTCGCCGATGCTGAAGTACGCGCCGCCGAAGACCGATCCGACGGCCAGGACGATCATGGGGATCGTCATGACCTTGGGCGACTCGTGCGGGTGCGGCTCGTGGCCGTGCTCGTCGGGCTGCCAGCGCTTCTCGCCGAAGAACGTCATCAGCATCACGCGCGTCATGTAGAACGCGGTGATGGCCGCGCCCAGCAGGGCCACGCCGCCGAGGATCCAGCCCTCGGTGCCGCCCTTGGCGAACGCCGCCTCGATGATCTTGTCCTTGGAGAAGAAGCCGGACAGGCCGGGGAAGCCGATGATCGCGAGGTAGCCGAGGCCGAAGGTGACGAAGGTGACCGGCATGTACTTCCGCAGGCCGCCGTACTTGCGCATGTCGACCTCGTCGTTCATGCCGTGCATGACCGAACCGGCACCGAGGAACAGCCCGGCCTTGAAGAAGCCGTGCGTCACCAGGTGCATGATCGCGAAGACGTAGCCGATGGGACCGAGGCCCGCGGCGAGCACCATGTACCCGATCTGCGACATCGTCGAGCCGGCGAGGGCCTTCTTGATGTCGTCCTTCGCGCAACCGACGATCGCACCGAAGAGGAGCGTGACCGCGCCGACGACGGTGGTCACCAGCTGGGCGTCCGGGGCGGCGTTGAAGATGTCCGCGGAACGGACGATCAGGTAGACGCCGGCGGTCACCATGGTCGCGGCGTGGATGAGGGCCGAGACCGGGGTCGGGCCCTCCATCGCGTCCCCGAGCCAGGACTGCAGCGGCACCTGGGCGGACTTGCCGCAGGCGGCCAGCAGCAGCATCAGCGCGATGGCGGTGAGCCTGCCCTCGCTCGTCTCACCGGTGGCCGCCAGGACCGGCCCGAAGGCGAAGGTCCCGAAGGTGGTGAACATCAGCATGATGGCGATGGACAGGCCCACGTCACCGACGCGGTTGACCAGGAACGCCTTCTTCGCGGCGGTCGCGGCGCTGGGCTTGTGCTGCCAGAAGCCGATCAGCAGGTACGAGGCGAGGCCGACGCCCTCCCAGCCGACGTACAGCAGCAGGTAGTTGTCGGCGAGGACGAGCAGCAGCATCGCCGCGAGGAACAGGTTCAGATAGCCGAAGAAGCGGCGGCGGCGCTCGTCGTGCTCCATGTACCCGATGGAGTACACGTGGATGAGCGAGCCGACTCCGGTGATCAGCAGGACGAACGTCATCGACAGCTGGTCGAGCTGGAAGGCGACGTCCGCCTGGAAGCCCTCGACGGGGATCCAGCTGAACAGGAACTGGCCCATCTCGCGGTGTTCGGCCTCCTTGCCGAGCATGTCGGCGAAGAGGACGACACCGATGACGAAGGAGGCGGCGGCCAGCGCCGTGCCGATCCAGTGGCCGACGGCGTCGAGCCGCCGGCCGCCGCAGAGCAGGACCGCGGCTCCGAGCAGGGGCGCCGCGATCAGCAGCGCAATCAGGTTCTCCACGATTCTTCCGACCCCTTACAGCTTCATCAGGCTGGCGTCGTCGACCGAGGCCGAGTGGCGGGACCGGAACAGCGACACGATGATCGCGAGTCCGACCACGACCTCCGCGGCGGCGACGACCATCGTGAAGAAGGCGATGATCTGGCCGTCGAGATTGCCGTGCATCCGGGAGAAGGCGACCAGGGTGAGGTTGCAGGCGTTGAGCATCAGCTCCACGCACATGAACACCACGATCGCGTTCCGCCTGATCAGGACGCCGGTGGCGCCGATCGTGAACAGCAGGGCGGCGAGATACAGGTAGTTGACGGGATTCACTTCGATGCCTCCCCGCTCTTGCCGCCGGTTCCGCCGGGGGTGCGCTCCAGGCGGTCCTCGGCGCGCTGTTCCAGGGCCTTGAGGTCGTTGAGCGCCTCGGTCGACACGTCCCGGACCTGGCCCCGGTCCCGCAGCGTCTTGCTGACGGTCAGCTCCGAGGGGGTGCCGTCGGGCAGCAGGCCCGGGATGTCGACCGCGTTGTGCCGGGCATAGACACCCGGGGCCGGCAGCGGCGGGAGGTGCTTGCCCTCGCGTACACGCTGTTCGGCCAGCTCGCGCTGGGTCTTGGGGCGCTCGGTGCGCTCGCGGTGGGTGAGGACCATGGCGCCCACGGCGGCCGTGATGAGCAGGGCGCCGGTCAGCTCGAAGGCGAACACGTAGTCGGTGAAGATCAGGGCCGCGAGACCCTCCACGTTGCCGCCCGCGTTGGCCGTGCCGAGGCCGCTGAACTCCGTCAGCGAGGCGTTGCCGATGCCCGCGATCAGCAGGATGCCGAAGCCGGCGCCGCACAGCAGGGCCAGCCAGCGCTGGCCCTTGATGGTCTCCTTCAGGGAGTCCGCCGCGGTGACGCCGACGAGCATCACCACGAACAGGAACAGCATCATGATCGCGCCGGTGTAGACGACGATCTGCACGATGCCGAGGAAGTAGGCGCCGTTGGCGAGGTAGAACACCGCCAGGATCACCATCGTGCCCGCGAGACAGAGCGCGCTGTGCACGGCCCGCTTCATGAAGACGGTGCACAGGGCGCCGATCACGGCGACCGTGCCGAGCACCCAGAACTGGAAGGCCTCACCGGTGGAGGTGCCGGCGGAAAGAGTGGCCGCGGCGGCGAGTTGCTGCGTCATCGGCCGCCCGCCTTCTGTGACGCCGGCTCGTCCTCACCGAAGGTGGAGGCGGCCTCCTGGGGCTTCTCGCCCCGGGAGACGGCCGTCTGCCGCACCGTACCGGGCGCGGCCTCGGTGACCAGGCCCCGGTAGTAGTCCTGCTCGTCGGTGCCCGGGAAGATCGAGTGGGGCGAGTCGACCATGCCCTCCTCCAGCCCGGCGAGCAGCTGCTCCTTGGTGTAGATGAGGTTGGCGCGGCTGCTGTCCGCCAGCTCGAACTCGTTGGTCATCGTCAGCGCGCGCGTGGGGCACGCCTCGATGCACAGGCCGCACAGGATGCAGCGGGCGTAGTTGATCTGGTAGACGCGGCCGTACCGCTCGCCCGGCGAGTAGCGCTCCTCGTCGGTGTTGTCGGCGCCCTCCACGTAGATGGCGTCGGCGGGGCACGCCCAGGCGCACAGCTCGCAGCCGACGCACTTCTCCAGGCCGTCCGGATGGCGGTTGAGCTGGTGCCGGCCGTGGAACCGCGGGGCCGTGGTCTTCTGCTGCTCCGGGTACTGCTCGGTCAGCCGCTTCTTGAACATGGCCTTGAAGGTCACGCCGAAGCCGGCGACGGGGTTCTGGAAACCCTGCTTGTTCTCTTTCGGCTCCTCAGCCATCGGACGCCTCCCTCCCATTCGAAGATCCGTCACTGTCAGTATCGGACCCGCCACTGACAATCAGCTCCCGCTCCCGGCGCGGACGCCTGCGCGGCACCGGCGGGAGGGTCTGTCCGGGCAGGGGCGGTACGGGGAACCCGCCGGCCATGGGGTCGAAGGCGGCCGGTTCGGCGGGCTGGTCCTGGGCCTCGCGCCGGTCGCGGAACATGTCGGCGACGACGGAGAGCAGGAACAGCACGATGACGGCGCCGGCCACGTACAGGGCGATCTCGGCGAAGTCGTAGTTCTCGTTGCGCAGGGTCCGCACCGTGGCGACGAGCATCAGCCAGACCACGGAGACCGGCAGCAGGACCTTCCAGCCGAGCTTCATCAGCTGGTCGTAGCGGACGCGCGGGAGGGTGCCGCGCAGCCAGATGAAGAAGAACAGCAGCAGCTGCACCTTCACCACGAACCAGAGCATCGGCCACCAGCCGTGGTTGGCGCCCTCCCAGAAGGTGCTGATGGGCCAGGGGGCCCGCCAGCCGCCGAGGAAGAGCGTCACCGACACGGCGGAGACGGTGACCATGTTGACGTACTCGGCGAGCATGAACATCGCGAACTTGATCGACGAGTACTCGGTGTTGAATCCGCCGACCAGGTCGCCCTCGGACTCCGGCATGTCGAACGGGGCCCGGTTGGTCTCACCGACCATGGTCACGATGTAGATCAGGAACGAGACCGGCAGCAGCACGATGTACCAGCGGTCCTGCTGCGCCTCCACGATCGCGGAGGTCGACATCGACCCCGAGTAGAGGAAGACGGAGGCGAACGCGGCGCCCATGGCGATCTCGTACGAGATCATCTGGGCGGCGGACCGCAGGCCGCCGAGCAGCGGGTAGGTGGAGCCGGAGCTCCAGCCCGCCAGCACGATGCCGTAGATGCCGACCGAGGCGACCGCGAGGACGTAGAGCATCGCGATCGGCAGGTCGGTGAGCTGCATCGTGGTGCGCTGGCCGAAGATCGAGATCTCGTTGCCGGCCGGGCCGAAGGGGATCACCGCGATCGCCATGAAGGCCGGGATGGCCGCGACGATCGGTGCGAGGACGTAGACGACCTTGTCCGCGCGTTTGACGATGACGTCTTCCTTCAGCATCAGCTTGATGCCGTCGGCGAGGGACTGGAGCATGCCCCAGGGGCCGTGCCGGTTGGGGCCGATGCGCAGCTGCATCCAGGCGACGACCTTGCGCTCCCACACGATGGAGAAGAGCACGGTGATCATCAGGAAGGCGAAGCAGAACACCGCCTTGACGACGACCAGCCACCAGGGGTCGCGGCCGAACATCGAGAGGTCTTCCGCGGCGAGGTAGTACGCGCTCATGCCTCCACCTCCTCGGGGGCCTCGGCGGCGAGCGTCGCGGGGCCGATACGGACGAGTGCGCCGGGCTGCGCCCCGGTGTCGGAGGCGACGCCCGAGCCGGTGGAGTTCAGCGGCAGCCAGACCACGCGGTCGGGCATCTCGGTGATCTGCAGCGGGAGTTCGACACTTCCTGCGGGGCCGCTGACCGCGAGGACGTCGCCGTTCTTGACGCCCGCCTCGGCGGCGGTGGCGGCGGACACGCGCGCGTGGGCGGCGTGCCGTGTACCGGCGAGGGCTTCGTCGCCGTCCTGGAGGCGGCCCTGGTCGAGCAGCAGCCGGTGTCCGGCGAGGACGGCCTCCCCGGCGGCCGGGCGCGGCAGTCCGGCCGCGACCTCCACCGGCTCGTGGGCCCGCGCGCCGTCCCAGCCGCCGAGGCGGTCCAGCTCCGCGCGCGTGGTGGCAAGGTCGGGCAGCCCCAGGTGGACGTCCATGGCGTCGGCCAGCATCTGCAGGACCCGTCCGTCGGTGGGTGCCACCCGGCGGGTCATCTGGTCGGGCTTCAGCGCGGCCTCGAACATCCGGGCGCGGCCCTCCCAGTTGAGGAAGGTGCCCGCCTTCTCGGCGACGGCGGCGACCGGAAGGACGACGTCCGCCCGGTCGGTGACCTCGCTGGGCCGCAGTTCCAGCGACACCAGGAAGCCCACCGCGGTGAGCGCCTCACGCGCGCGCGGCGGGTCGGGCAGGTCGGCGACCTCGACGCCCGCGACCACCAGGGCCCCGAGCTCTCCGGTCGCGGCGGCCTCGACGATCTGTCCGGTGTCCCGGCCGTAGCGCGTCGGGAGTTCGGCGACGCCCCAGGCGGCGGCGACCTCGGCCCGCGCGCGCGGGTCGGTCGCGGGGCGTCCGCCCGGCAGCGCCGACGGCAGCGCGCCCGCCTCGACGGCGGCCCGCTCCCCGGCCCGGCGCGGGATCCACGCCAGCTTCGCGCCGGTGAGGGACGCGGCCCGGACGGCGGCGGTGAGGCCGCCCGCCACGGACGCGAACCGCTCCCCGACGACGATCACGGCGCCCTCGGTGCGCAGCGCCTCGGCCGCCCGGGTGCCGTCCTCGTCCAGCCCGAAACCGCTCGCGAGGGCGTCCAGCCACTCGGTCTCGGTGCCGGGCGCGGCGGGCAGCAGCGTGCCGCCGGCCTTGGCGAGGCCCCGGGTGGCGTGGGTGGCCAGTGAGTACACCTGCTGCTTGTGCTTGCGCCAGGCCTTGCGCAGCCTCAGGAAGACGCCGGGCGCCTCCTCCTCGGCCTCGAACCCGACCAGCAGGACCGCGGGGGCCTTCTCCAGGGAGGTGTACGTGACGCCGGTGCCGTCGAGGTCCCGGCCCCGGCCGGCGACGCGGGCGGCCAGGAAGTCGGCCTCCTCGCCGCTGTGCACGCGCGCGCGGAAGTCGATGTCGTTGGTGTCGAGGGCCACGCGCGCGAACTTGCTGTACGCGTAGGCGTCCTCGACGGTGAGCCGGCCGCCGGTCAGCACTCCGGCCCGGCCGCGGGCGGCGAGGAGTCCGCGGGCGGCGGCCTCCAGGGCCTCCGGCCAGGACGCCGGTTCCAGGACGCCCTCGGCGTTGCGGACGAGGGGGGTGGTGAGCCGGTCCGGGCGCTGCGCGTAGCGGAACGCGAACCGTCCCTTGTCGCAGATCCACTCCTCGTTGACCTCGGGGTCGTTGGCCGCGAGGCGCCGCATGACCTTGCCGCGCCGGTGGTCGGTGCGGGTGGCGCAGCCGGCGGAGCAGTGCTCGCAGACCGACGGCGAGGAGACGAGGTCGAAGGGGCGGGAGCGGAAGCGGTACGCCGCCGAGGTCAGCGCGCCGACGGGGCAGATCTGGATGGTGTTGCCGGAGAAGTACGACTCGAAGGGGTCGCCCTCTCCGGTGCCGACCTGCTGCAGCGCGCCCCGCTCGACCAGTTCGATCATCGGGTCGCCGGCGACCTGGTTGGAGAACCGGGTGCAGCGGGCGCACAGCACGCACCGCTCACGGTCGAGCAGCACCTGCGTGGAGATCGGTACGGGCTTCTCGTAGGTGCGCTTCCTGCCCTCGAAGCGGGACTCGGCCTGTCCGTGGGACACGGCCTGGTTCTGCAGGGGGCACTCGCCGCCCTTGTCGCAGACCGGGCAGTCCAGGGGGTGGTTGATGAGCAGGAGCTCCATCACCCCCTTCTGCGCCTTCTCCGCGACCGGGGAGGTGAGGTGGGTCTTGACGACCATCCCGTCGGTACAGGTGATCGTGCAGGACGCCATGGGCTTGCGCTGGCCCTCGACCTCGACGATGCACTGGCGGCAGGCGCCGACCGGGTCGAGGAGGGGGTGGTCGCAGAAGCGGGGGATCTCGACGCCGAGTTGTTCGGCGGCCCGGATGACCAGGGTGCCCTTGGGCACGCTGATGTCGATGCCGTCGATGGTCAGCGAGACCAGGTCCTCCGGCGGGACCGCCGCCTCGCCGCCCCCGGAGGGAGCGCTCGTGGTCACGGTCATGCGTTCACCTCCGCGTGCTTGTCCTTGTCGGCCCAGACCGTCGACCTGGCCGGGTCGAACGGGCAGCCACGGCCCGTGATGTGGTCCTCGTACTCCGCGCGGAAGTACTTGAGGGAGGAGAAGATCGGCGAGGCGGCGCCGTCGCCGAGGGCGCAGAAGGACTTGCCGTTGATGTTGTCGGCGATGTCGTTCAGCTTGTCGAGGTCGCTCATGACGCCCTTGCCGGCCTCGATGTCACGCAGCAACTGGACCAGCCAGTAGGTGCCTTCGCGGCAGGGGGTGCACTTGCCGCAGGACTCGTGGGCGTAGAACTCGGTCCAGCGGGTGACGGCCCGCACCACGCAGGTGGTCTCGTCGAAGCACTGCAGTGCCTTGGTGCCGAGCATGGAACCGGCGGCGCCCACGCCCTCGTAGTCGAGAGGCACGTCGAGGTGCTCGTCGGTGAACATGGGGGTCGAGGAGCCGCCCGGGGTCCAGAACTTGAGGCGGTGTCCGGGGCGCATTCCGCCGCTCATCTCCAGGAGCTGGCGCAGCGTGATGCCGAGCGGTGCCTCGTACTGGCCGGGGCTCGTGACGTGGCCGCTGAGCGAGTAGAGCGTGAAGCCGGGGGACTTCTCGCTGCCCATCGACCGGAACCATTCCTTGCCCTTGTGCAGGATGGCGGGAACCGACGCGATGGACTCGACGTTGTTCACGACAGTGGGGCACGCGTAGAGGCCCTCGACGGCGGGGAAGGGAGGACGCAGTCGCGGCTGACCACGGCGGCCTTCGAGCGAGTCGAGCAGCGCGGTCTCCTCACCGCAGATGTACGCGCCCGCGCCCGCGTGCACGGTGATGTCGAGGTCGAGTCCGCTGCCCAGGATGTTCTCGCCGAGGAAGCCGGCCTCGTAGGCCTCACGGACGGCCTCGTGCAGCCGCCGCAGGACCGGGACGACCTCACCGCGCAGATAGATGAAGGCGTGCGAGGAGCGGATGGCGTAGCACGCGATGATCATGCCCTCGACGAGGCTGTGCGGGTTCGCGAAGAGGAGCGGGATGTCCTTGCACGTCCCGGGCTCCGACTCGTCGGCGTTGACGACGAGGTAGTGCGGCTTTCCGTCCCCCTGCGGGATGAACTGCCACTTCATCCCGGTCGGGAATCCGGCGCCGCCCCGGCCGCGCAGCCCGGACTCCTTGACGTACGCGATGACGTCGTCCGGGGACATGGCCAGTGCCTTGCGCAGCCCTTCGTAGCCGTCGTGTCTGCGGTAGACGTCGAGGGACCAGGCCCGGTCCTCGTCCCAGAAGGCCGACAGCACGGGTGCGAGCAGCTTGTCCGGGCTGGTGCCCTTGATCTCGGGTGCCAACGTCATCACTCCCCCTCCTCGGCTGCAGGCCCGGCCGGGTGGGCAGGGTCCGAGGCCGACGTGTCCTGCGGCGCGTCGTGCGAACTGAGGTGCTCGGTGGGTGACGGCTCGTGCACCTTGCCGCGCGGCTCGTCCTGCGGACCACCGTCCCGTGGGTGGACCACGCGCGCGGGTCCGGTCTCGCCCTTGGCCAGGCGGAGGCCGACCAGCGAGGCGGGGCCCGCGCCGCCGCTCGCCTCGACGGCCCCGGGCCGCTCGTCGGGGAAGCCGGCGAGGATCCGCGCGGTCTCCTTGAAGGTGCACAGCGGCGCCCCTCGCGTGGGGGCGACCTCCGCCCCGTCGCGCAGGTCGTCGACGAGGCGCTTGGCGCTGTCGACGGTCTGGTTGTCGAAGAACTCCCAGTTGACCATCACGACCGGCGCGAAGTCGCAGGCCGCGTTGCACTCGATGTGCTCCAGCGTGACCTTGCCGTCGTCGGTGGTCTCGCCGTTGCCGACGCCCAGGTGGTCCTGGAGCGCCTCGAAGATCGCGTCGCCGCCCATCACCGCGCACAGGGTGTTGGTGCAGACGCCGACCTGGTAGTCGCCGGAGGGCCTGCGCCGGTACATGGAGTAGAAGGTGGCGACCGCGGTGACCTCGGCGGTGGTCAGGCCGAGCACGTCGGCGCAGAACCGCACGCCGGTGCGGGTGACATGTCCCTCCTCCGCCTGCATGAGGTGCAGCAGCGGCAGGAGGGCGGACCGGGAGTCCGGGTAGCGGGCGACGACCTCGGCGGCGTCCCGCTCCAGCCGTGCTCGAACGTCGTCCGGGAAGTCGGGCGCGGGCAGTTGGGGCATGCCCAGGCTGACGCCCTCGGGGGTGGTGGTCACCGGTCGACGCCTCCCATCACGGGGTCGATGGACGCGACGGCGACGATGACGTCGGCGACCTGGCCGCCCTCGCACATCGCCGCCATGGCCTGCAGATTGGTGAAGGACGGATCCCGGAAGTGGACCCGGAAGGGGCGGGTGCCGCCGTCGGAGACGACATGCACCCCGAGTTCGCCCTTGGGCGACTCGACCGCCGCGTACGCCTGTCCCGGCGGGACGCGGAAGCCCTCGGTCACCAGCTTGAAGTGGTGGATCAGGGCCTCCATGGAGGTGCCCATGATCTTCTTGATGTGGTCCAGGGAGTTGCCGAGTCCGTCCGGCCCCAGGGCGAGCTGGGCGGGCCAGGCGATCTTCTTGTCGCCGACCATGACCGGGCCGGGCTGCAGCCGGTCCAGGCACTGCTCGACGATCCTGAGGGACTGGCGCATCTCCTCCAGCCGGATCAGGAAGCGGCCGTAGGAGTCGCAGGTGTCGGCGGTCGGGACGTCGAAGTCGTACGTCTCGTACCCGCAGTACGGCTGCGCCTTGCGCAGGTCGTGCGGGAGGCCGGCGGAGCGCAGGATCGGGCCGGTCGCGCCGAGGGCCATGCAGCCGGCCAGGTCGAGGTGGCCGATGTCCTGCATACGGGCCTTGAAGATGGGGTTCCCGGTGGCGAGCTTGTCGTACTCGGGGAGGTTCTTCTCCATCTTCTTCACGAACTCGCGGATCTGGTCCACCGCGCCGGGCGGCAGGTCCTGGGCGAGTCCGCCGGGCCGGATGTACGCGTGGTTCATGCGCAGGCCGGTGATCAGCTCGTAGATGTCGAGAATGAGTTCACGATCACGGAAGCCGTAGATCATGATCGTGGTGGCGCCCAGCTCCATGCCGCCGGTGGCGATGCACACCAGGTGGGAGGAGAGCCGGTTCAGCTCCATCAGGAGCACGCGGATGATCGTGGCGCGGTCGGGGATCTCGTCCTCGATGCCGAGGAGCTTCTCCACGGCGAGGCAGTACGCCGTCTCGTTGAAGAACGGCGTCAGGTAGTCCATGCGCGTCACGAACGTGGTGCCCTGGGTCCACGTGCGGTATTCGAGGTTCTTCTCGATGCCGGTGTGGAGGTAGCCGATGCCGCAGCGGGCCTCGGTGACGGTCTCGCCGTCGATCTCCAGGATCAGCCGGAGCACCCCGTGGGTGGACGGGTGCTGGGGACCCATGTTGACGATGATGCGTTCGTCGTCGGACCGGGCCGCGGTCTGGGCGACCTCGTCCCAGTCGCCGCCGGTGACCGTGTAGACGGTGCCCTCGGTGGTCTCGCGCGCCGAGGCGGTGGAATCCGCCGATGCGTGCTGCGTGCTCATGAGTACGACCTCCGCTGGTCCGGAGCCGGGATCTGGGCGCCCTTGTACTCGACGGGGATGCCGCCGAGGGGATAGTCCTTGCGCTGCGGGAAGCCCTGCCAGTCGTCCGGCATCATGATCCGCGTCAGCGCGGGGTGGCCGTCGAAGACGATGCCGAAGAAGTCGTACGTCTCGCGCTCGTGCCAGTCGTTGGTGGGATAGACGGGGACGAGCGACGGGATGTGCGGGTCGGCGTCGGGGGCGGAGACCTCCAGGCGGATCAGCCGGTTGTGGGTGATCGAGCGCAGGTGGTAGACGGCGTGCAGCTCGCGGCCCTTGTCGCCGGGGTAGTGGACGCCGGAGACGCCGGTGCACAGTTCGAAGCGGAGGGCCGGGTCGTCGCGCAGGGTGCGGGCGACGGTCGGCAGGTGCTCGCGCTCGATGTGGAAGGTGATCTCGCCGCGGTCGACGACCGTCTTGTCGATCACGTTCTCGGGGACCAGGCCCTGTTCCTCCAGGGCGCCCTCCAGCTCGTCGGCGACCTCGTCGAACCAGCCGCCGTACGGGCGGTTCGCCTCACCGGGGAGCCGGACGGAGCGGACCAGGCCGCCGTAGCCGGAGGTGTCGCCGCCGTTGTTCGCGCCGAACATGCCGCGCTGGACGCGGATCTCCTCACCGCCGTCGCCGCGCTGGCCGGGGAGGTTGGAGGCGGCGAGGTCCTTCTCGGGGTTCACCCCGTTCGACCCGTTCGCGTCGCTCATCGCAGCAGCCCCTTCATCTCGATGGTGGGGAGCGCCTTGAGTGCCGCTTCCTCCGCCTCGCGGGCCGCTTCCTCGGCGTTCACGCCCAGCTTGGACGTCTGGATCTTCTGGTGGAGCTTGAGGATCGCGTCCATCAGCATCTCGGGCCGCGGCGGGCAGCCCGGCAGGTAGATGTCGACGGGGACGATGTGGTCGACGCCCTGGACGATCGCGTAGTTGTTGAACATGCCGCCCGACGACGCGCAGACCCCCATGGAGATCACCCACTTGGGATTGGGCATCTGGTCGTAGACCTGCCGCAGCACCGGCGCCATCTTCTGGCTGACCCGGCCGGCCACGATCATCAGGTCCGCCTGGCGCGGCGACCCCCGGAACACCTCCATTCCGAAGCGCGCCAGATCGTAGCGTCCCGCGCCCGTGGTCATCATCTCGATGGCACAACAGGCGAGGCCGAAGGTGGCGGGGAAGACGGACGCCTTGCGCACCCAGCCCGCGGCCTGCTCGACGGTGGTCAGCAGGAAACCGCTCGGCAGTTTTTCTTCGAGTCCCATGGCTTAAAGGCCCCTCAGTCCCATTCCAGGCCGCCGCGGCGCCAGACGTACGCGTAGGCGACGAAGACGGTGAGCACGAAGAGCAGCATCTCCACGAGCCCGAAAACACCCAGGGCGTCGAAGGTGACGGCCCAGGGGTAGAGGAAGACGATCTCGATGTCGAAGACGATGAAGAGCATCGCCGTCAGGTAGTACTTGATGGGGAAACGCCCTCCGCCGGCCGGCGTGGGGGTGGGCTCGATCCCGCACTCGTAAGCCTCGAGCTTGGCCCGGTTGTAGCGCTTCGGGCCGATCAGCGAGGCCATGATCACGGAGAAGATCGCAAAGCCTGCCCCGAGGGCTCCCAGTACGAGGATGGGCGCATAGGCGTTCACCGCTCCTCGCTCCTCTCAGTCGGCACTGACTGCTGGCGGATTGCGTCGGCCCTGTTCACCGGCCCCACCGGTCCCACGAACTCCGCCCGTCCCGACGAAGATCGCGAACATGTGAAGCAGGTCACAAGCCCAACTGCCCCGCATCCTATGCCTGCCGGTCTGTGATCTGCGACACGGGGTACAGCACCGAGTTTGTGATCTCCACCACCTGACGGTGGATCATGGACTCGGACGGCCGTCGATCTTCATACCGGAAGCGCCAGACTGATCACCAGAAGTGACATTTTCGTTCGTTACCGCTGGTCACGAGGGTCGTCTCCATATCAAGAGATTTCCGCTGCATGCAAATTGGTGCTGGACGGGGTCGCTTGGTAGAGCGCGGCGTTCACACCTCGGAGGGAGTCCCGCGCACGGATGTGGACGCGTGCACGCGTTCACGAGCGCCGGAGGCGGACGCCCTCCGCGCGGGACGCCGCGTCGACAGCGACAGCGCTGTGACCTGTGTCACATCACAGGGAGATCAAATCAACGAGCCTTGGCCACTCGCTGCGATCGATGGTAAGCACAGGGCAATTCGGGCGTATTCACGAAAGCGCATGATCACGGCCATGATGGCCGGTGTCCGCTATGCCCGTTACGGCGTCAATAAAGAGTGACGCACAGGGAATTTGGGGCCTCCGTTGAACAACTGTGGCGCAGCACACGTTTCTTGAAGGTATGGAGGAGTCGCTGGTACCGCTTGTACCCATGTCCCACACCGCTCACATACGCAGCCACCGGAAACCCCGCCGCAACGCGTCCTCGATCGCGATGCGCGCCGGAGTCGCCGGTGGCGTTCTCAGCACCGTGGCAGTGGCCGGCGCGTCCACGTCGGCTTTCGCGGCGGAGCCGGTGACGCAGACGCTCGAACTGCCCACCCTCACGGCCGACCTGGCCACGCAGGCGGCGCAGTCCGCGGACGCCACGCAGGCGATGGCGGCCGACTACCAGCTGCAGGCCGAGCGTGACACGGCCGCCGAACAGGCTGCCAAGCAGGCCGAGAAGGACCTGGTCAAGGCGAAGAAGGAAGAGGCCCGCAAGAAGGCCGCCGCCGAGGCCGAGCGCAAGGCCGAGGCCGAGCGTGCCGCGCGCGACAGCGAGCGGACCACCCTCACCACCAACTCGGCGACGACCACCACGACGACGACGGCGCCCGCCAGTGGCAGCGTCGGCACGGTCATCGCCTTCCTCAAGGCGCAGCTCGGCGACGCCTACGTCATGGGCGCCACCGGCCCCAACGCGTGGGACTGCTCCTCGCTGGTACAGGCCGCCTTCAAGCAGGTCGGCGTGAGCCTCCCCCGGGTCTCGCAGGACCAGTCGATGCAGGGCACCGAGGTCTCGCTGTCCAACCTGCAGGTCGGCGACATCCTGTACTGGGGTGCCAAGGGCTCCGCGTACCACGTGGGTGTCTACGTCGGGAACGGCCAGTACCTGGACGCGGCGAACCCCTCCAAGGGCGTCGTCATCCAGGACCTTTCCGGCTACCCGGCCACCGGCGCGGTGCGCGTGCTCTGAGGCTGCGCCCGCACGCGGTCGCCCCGGACGCTTTTCGAGAGGGCCGCTCTCCCCGAGGGGAAGCGGCCCTCCGGGCTGCCCTCGGAAAGGCCCCAGGAGCCCCACAGGGCCGCCGCCGCCCCGCACGGGGGTACGGGACGGCTCCCGCCGCCACGGGGCCCTGTCGTCGCGCCTGACGGGTTCCCGCGTCCGGGGCCGTTACACCTCACCGTCCGCGCGTGGACGCGACCGGGACGGCGGCCGACGGGTGACACCTCCCCGGCGGGTGGTGCCGGCCCGTCGTGTGGTGCCGGTCCGGCCCGGAACACCCCGTCGGGCCGGCCCGGTCCTCACGCCTTCGGGGCCACCTTGCTCAGGCCGTTGATGATGCGGTCCATCGCGTCGCCGCCGGTGGGGTCGGTGAGGTTGGCCAGCATCTTCAGGGTGAACTTCATCAGCAGCGGGTGGGTGAGCCCCCGCTGCGTCGCGAGCTTCATGATCTTCGGGTTGCCGATGAGCTTCACGAAGGCGCGGCCCATCGTGTAGTAGCCGCCGAAGGTGTCCTTGAGGACCTGCGGGTAGCGCTGCAGGGCGAGTTCGCGCTGCCCGGGGGTGGCCCGGGCGTGGGCCTGGACGATGACGTCGGCGGCGATCTGCCCGGACTCCATGGCATAGGCGATGCCCTCGCCGTTGAACGGGTTCACCATGCCTCCGGCGTCGCCGACCAGCAGCAGGCCCTTGGTGTAGTGGGGCTGGCGGTTGAAGGCCATCGGGAGGGCGGCGCCGCGGATGGGCCCGGTCATGTTGTCGGGGGTGTAGCCCCACTCCTCGGGCATGGACGCGCACCATGCCTTCAGCACGTCGCGCCAGTCCAGCTCCTTGAAGGCGGCGGAGGTGTTGAGGACGCCCAGACCGACGTTGGACGTGCCGTCGCCCATGCCGAAGATCCAGCCGTAACCGGGCAGGAGGCGGTCCTCGCCCGGCCCGCGCTTGTCCCACAGCTCCAGCCAGGACTCCAGGTAGTCGTCGTCGTGGCGCGGGGAGGTGAAGTACGTGCGGACGGCGACGCCCATCGGGCGGTCCTCGCGGCGGTGCAGGCCCATCGCGAGCGAGAGCCGGGTGGAGTTGCCGTCGGCCGCGACCACCAGCGGGGCGTGGAAGGTGACTTCCCGCTTCTCCTCGCCGAGCTTGGCGTGCACGCCGGTGATCCGGCCGGTGCGGTCGTCGATGACCGGTGCGCCCACGTTGCAGCGCTCGTACAGCCGGGCGCCCGCCTTCTGTGCCTGGCGGGCGAGCTGCTCGTCGAAGTCGTCGCGCTTGCGGACCAGTCCGTAGTCCGGGTAGGAGGCGAGATCCGGCCAGTCGAGCTGGAGGCGGACGCCGCCGCCGATGATCCGCAGACCCTTGTTGCGGAGCCAGCCGGCCTCCTCGGAGATGTCGATGCCCATCGACACCAGCTGCTTGGTGGCGCGCGGGGTGAGGCCGTCGCCGCAGACCTTCTCCCTCGGGAAGCTGGTCTTCTCCAGGAGCAGTACGTCCAGGCCGGCCTTGGCCAGGTAGTACGCGGTGGTGGAACCGGCTGGCCCGGCCCCGACGACGATCACATCGGCGGTGTGTTCGGTAAGGGGCTGGGGCTCGGTCACGACGGGTTCTCCCCAAGAAGTAGACGGTACGGAGCGAAGCCTGCCGGCCGTCGGCGGAACCGGACGGCCGGAAAACATGTGCCGACAGGGGTCGGACATGGGCAGTCTATTCAGCGGTATCGATCATCGGCTGAAGGGCTGCCCCTGTGAACCGAGCTCTGCCCGACGTACGGCTGCGCGTCCCCACCGACGAGGACGCCTTCGCCTGGCACCGGATCTTCGACGATCCCGAGGTCATGGAGTTCCACGGCGGCCGTGGCGCCGAGCTGTCCGTCTACGAGGAGCTCACCGCGCGCCAGCGCCGCCATGACGCCGAACACGGCTTCTGCCTGTGGACGATGCTCGACGAGGAGGGCCGGGCCATCGGTTTCACCGGCGCCCAGCCGTGGCCCCGGGAGTGGGGTCCGACCGGGGAGATCGAGATCGGCTGGCGGCTCGCGCGGGGCCACTGGGGCAAGGGGTACGTGACCGCCGCCGCCGTACAGACCCTGGAGCGGGTGCGGGCGGCGGGCGTCGGCAGCGTCGTCGCGATGGTCAACGCACGCAACGAGCGGTCGATAGCGGTGACCCGGCGGCTGGGCATGGAGCTGGCGGAGACCTACACGACACCGGTCACCCGGCAGGAGGGGCACTGCTACCGGCTGGCGTTGTGAGGGGCTGATCGAGGGGAGCCGTTCGACGAGAGCCGTTCAAGGGGCTCTTCGTTCGGTATTTCGTCAACTCGTCACCCAGAGTAGCGATTTGCCGCAGATTGCCACGCAGTGCTTCCGGTCGGGCCCGCCCGGCGGCTACCCTGCCGGTACCGCTGGGGGTGAACATCTGTGCGCATAACACCCAAGTCATTCGAAGTGCGTGTGCCACGGTTCGTCGGCCTGATGGCCGTGGACGCGCGCGAGACGGCCGAGGCGGACGGGCTGACCCTCGTCGCACCCGACCGGCCCGACCTCCGACTCGCCGCCGTGGACCACGTCGTACGGCAGTACCCGCCGCCGGGCGTGAAGGTGCCGCGCGGGGCCGCGGTGACCGTGTGGTTCGAGTCGGGCGACGACGGCGGCGGGGTGCGCGAACCGCGCCACGGCGGGCCGCCGCCGGGGTTGCGCAGGGCGCTGGACGAGCCGGGGGATCCCTTCGCGGCACGTCGGTAGCCCGGCGTACGCCTCCGGGGCCCGGGGCGCCCCCGCGCCCCTGCCGGGCGCGGGTCGCCGCCACTTCCCTCCGGGCCCCTCTACTTCTGCCAGAGCAGGATCGCCGCCGCCCCTCCCCCGCCGATCACGAGGGCCGCGACGATCGTGACGATCCAGACGAGCGCCCGGCCGTGGGTCCCGGCCGGGGCCGCGGGCGGCTGCTGGTGCTGGTACTGGTGGCCGAGTTCGACGAGCGGCGGCTCGTACGCCGCCGTGACCGGAGCCGTGACCTGGGTCGAGGTCGGCACGGAGGCCTGGTGCGGGACCCCGGGGGCCGTCGGGCCGCCGCTGGGCATGGCCGGGACCGGTGGGGCGAGGACCGCCGTGCGCGCTCCCGTCATCCGGAGCAGATAGGGCGCGAGGAAGGCCGCGCCGAAGACCCACAGGAGACCGAAGAGCAGCGCCTCGGCGAGATCGAGGCCGACGTCCACCTGGCCCGCGGCCGAGAACTCGCTGCTGAGCTCCGTCCTGGCGGAACCGGACGCCTCCATGCCGAAGCCGCCGACCCCGGCGAGCAGGAGGAAGAGACCGAAGAAGACACCGGCGGCGAGGAGTTGCTCGCCGCGGCCCGAGGAGCGGCGGGCCGCGACGATCCCGAGGGTCAGGGCGCAGACCGCGCCCAGCGTCAACGCGCCCACGACCGCCCAGGAGTTGACTGCGTCACCCAGTTCGGACAGCCCGAAGGCCCGGTGCTCGTAGCCACCGCCGTAGGGGCTGGACTCGGTGAGCCCGTAGTCCCCGGAGGAGTCGCCGTCGTACGACGAGCCGCCCCCGAGGCTCGTACGGCCCGCCTCGCCCTGGACGGACGCGCCCCAGGAGAGACCGAGGAGGTGGACGGCGAGATTGGGCAGGACGAGCAGGACGAGCAGGAGCGGGCTGAGGTCCTCGTCCCATTCGGCCTGCCACTCGTCGTTCGCCGCGAGGACGACGAACGCGACGAGCGAGCAGAGGGCGAGGACGATCGCCATGGCCCGTACGGCCGTTCCGGTCGCCCGGAACAGGGCCCGGGGGCCGGGGCGGACGGCCAGCCAGGCCGCCAGGTCGTCGCGCTGCAGCAGGCCGGCGCTGACGGCGGCGGTGAGCAGCAGTGCGCCGAGCGTCGCGCGCCAGACCGACGTCGAGACCTCGACGGCCGCGATCTCGGGCTGCCCGAACAGCGCGAGCACGAGAACGGCGGCCGTCACCAGCAGCGTGACCCGCACGGCCGCTTCGAGTCCGGCGGTACGGCCGCCACCGGGTGTCGCCCCGGGTACTCCGGCGTGCGTGCCGCCGTACGCGCCGGGGTACGTGCCGCCCGGCACACCCCCATAAGCGCTCCCGTGCGCGCTGCCGTGAGCACTCGTGTACGCGCCCCCGTACGCGCCCCGGGTCGCCAGCCGCGTGCGGAGCAGCCGTACGCCGATGAAGAGGGCCCCGACGAAGAGGGCGGTCACCGTGAGCGGGACCAGGGACACGGCGAGGGCGCCCCCGGCGGACGGATAGTCGCCCGCATAGTCGCCGCCGCCGGGCTCGGAGATCGTGAAGCCGCCGCCGAGGCCCTGGAGGAGGCCCGCGAGGGCGAGGGCGAGACGGTCGCCGAAGCCGACGAAGTCCTCCTCGCCCGCGCCGTCGCCCTGGCCGTACGACGGGACGGCCAGGGCGACGGCCGTGACCAGGAGGAGCCCGACCGGCCAGAGCGCGGCCAGGGCCGAACCCGCCCAGTCGCCCCGGAAGGCCCGGCCGAGGAAGGCGCCGACGGGCGAGGGACGGGCGGGGACGGGGGCGTACTCGGGCGGAGGCGGAGGAAGGGGCGGGCCGAGCGGTGGGGCACCCGGCGGAGCCGAGGGCGGACCCGCCGTCGGGGAGACCGCCGGGGGAACCGTCGGCGGGGCGGCCGGTGGGGCGGGTGGTGGCACCGGAGTCGCCCCGCTGCCCGTGCCGGGCGCCGCCGCCGGGACCGGCGGGCGTTCCCGGCCGCACTTCATGCAGAAGCGCGCCTCGTCGGGGCCGGGTGTTCCGCAGTGCGGGCAGTAGGACGTCATGGAACGCTCCGTCATCCAGAGAACTCGGGCCGTGATGCGCCGTGGTCGGGGAAGCGCCGGTGCGTCAGGGACATCACCGGCGCGTGCCGACGTATCAACGGACGGTAGTTTCTGTTGACCGGTTCCCGTCAACAGGATTCCCTCGCGGGCATCCCTCGTACGGGTGAAACGGGGGCGCGGCGGGCGCCTCGCGGGCCCTAGGAGAGGGCCTTGAACCCCCGGTGCAGCGCGACGATCCCGCCCGACAGGTTGCGCCACGCCACCTTTTCCCAGCCGGCCTTGAGCAGCCGCTCGGCGAGGCCCGCCTGGTCGGGCCAGGCGCGGATGGACTCGGCGAGGTAGACGTAGGCGTCCGGGTTGGAGGACACCGCGCGGGCGACCGGCGGCAGCGCGCGCATCAGGTACTCGGTGTAGACGGTCCGGAACGGTGTCCAGGTCGGGTGGGAGAACTCGCAGATCACGACGCGCCCGCCGGGCTTGGTCACCCGGTGCAGCTCGCGCAGCGCGGTGTCGGTGTCCTGCACGTTCCGCAGGCCGAAGGAGATGGTCACCGCGTCGAAGGTGTCGTCCTTGAACGGCAGTCTCGTGGCGTCGCCCGCGGTGAACGGCAGCCAGGGGGTGCGCTCCTTGCCGACGCGGAGCATGCCGAGGGAGAAGTCGCACGGGACCACGTACGCGCCGGTCCGTGCGAAGGGCTGGGACGAGGTGCCCGTGCCGGCCGCGAGGTCCAGGATCTTCTGGGCGGGGCGGGCGTCGACCGCCTGCGCGACCTCCTTGCGCCAGCGCCGGTCCTGTCCGAGGGACAGCACGTCGTTGGTCAGGTCGTACCGTTTCGCCACGCGGTCGAACATCGAGGCGACTTCGTGCGGCTGCTTGTCCAGGGATGCGCGGGTCACGGGCCCCATTGTGGCAGTACGGCCCGGACTCCCCCACGGCACCCGGCCCTGTCGCGCGCCGACGGAGGGGCGAGATTTTCATCGACGGACCGGGCCCGTGTTCTTCCGGACAGGGAGCGGTCATCGGTCGGGCAATTCCCGACTGTTCCCGCGGGATTCCGGAAGGAGACACCTCGCCCCGTCCGCTTTCCCGGATAATCCGTGAACGACTGCGAAGCATGAGGGGTTTGCTTTCAGGGCCGAGCATGCGGCCGGTAAGGCCAATTTTGCCCGACCGGCCAACCCTTTGCCGGTCACCGTGCCGTGACGCGGATTCGGTTCCGCAATTCCGTGGAAGCACGGATAAGGCACGGTCGGGTGTGCTTCATTTCCCTTGTGAGTACCGTGAGGAATTCCCTGGGAACGGCCGCCGGACTGCTCTGCCTGGCGGTCCTGGCCTGCGCGGGCTGCACCGCGAGCACCGACGAGGCCGGGTCCGTACCCGGGGGCCCGGCGGGGTCGGCGGGTACGGCCACGGGCCCGTCGGCCCCCGGGCCGGTCACGGAGTACGCGCCGTACGTGAGCGCCACCGACGCCTCCGACCTCGACGGCGCCGGGTCGGCCGCCTCCTACCACCTGGCGTTCGTGATCGCCGACGGCGACGCGTGCACGCCCGCGTGGAACGGCACGAAGGCCGTCGACGACCCGGCGGTCAGGTCCCGGATCACGGCACTCACCGCCTCCGGGGCCTCGGCGCGGGTCTCCTTCGGCGGCGCCTCCGGGCCGGAGCTGGCGGAGGTCTGCGACAGCGCGCCCGAGCTGGCCGAGGCGTACGGCGCGGCCCTGGACGCGGCCGGCTCGACCGCGGCGGACTTCGACGTCGAGGGCGACGCGCTGCAGGACACCGCCTCCGTCGGCCTGCGTTCCGAGGCGATCGCGCTGCTCCAGCGGGACCGCCCCGGCCTCTCCGTGACCTTCACCCTCCCCGTCATGCCGTCCGGCCTCGACGCCCACGGCATGGCCCTGCTCGACTCGGCCGCCGCCGAGGGCGTGGAGGTCACCACGGTCAACATCATGACCATGAACTACGCCCGTTCGTACGACGGTGACATGGGCGACTACGCACAGCGGGCGGCCGAGTCGGCGCACCGGCAGCTGCGCGCGGTCTTCGGCACGAGCGAGGCCACGGCGTGGGGGGCGCTGGCGCTGACCCCGATGCTGGGCGTCAACGACATCGACAACGAGACGTTCACCCTGGAGGACGCGGCGCAGGTACGGGAGTTCGCGGAGGAGAAGGGAGTGGCCTGGGTGTCGATGTGGGCGACGTTCCGGGACCGGGAGTGCGGGGGCGCGGCACGTGACGCGCTGGTCGACTGCAGTGGGGTCGACCAGGAGGACGGGGCGTTCGGGAAGGCGTTCTCCCCACGCCCCTGACGGCGGGAGCCGACGGTGCCCCAGCGGCTCAGCGGCTCAGCGGCTCAGCGGCGACGGTGGACCAGGCGCCCCGCGCACACCGTGGCCACACAGGCGCCGGAGTCGTCGAAGGCCACCAGGTCCGCCCGGCCCAGTTCGACGATCGCCGGGGTGTGCGGGCGGGGCAGTACGACCAGGTGGTTGCGCGCGGCGGCTGCACGGAGTTCCGGGGTGCCGGCGTGCTGGTCCAGGACGGCCGTCGCGCCCGACTTCAGTACCTCGTGGATACGTTCGCGGGGCGACGGGGCCTGCGGGAGCGGGCCCTCGTGCACCCGGCCGGGCCCGAGGACGCCGGGCCACTGCCGCACCCGGGCGTCCGGGAACCGCTGCCGGACGGCGTCCGCCGCCCCGACGGCCCGGACCACGGCGCCGTCCACCACGACGGCGCCGTCCTTGATCGGCTCCGGGTCGTCCCAGGTGCGCCGCACCTCTTCGGCGGCGTGAATCGTCAGCACAGGAGCCCTAGTTGGCGTTGAGCAGCTTCAGCTCGGGGTGGGCCGTGCCGCCCTCGATGGCCGTGGAGGAGATGTGGGACATGACGCGCTCGTCGACCGGGTCGTTCGCCGGGTCCTCGTGGACGACGATGTGCTCGTAGGTCGTGGTCCGCTGGGCCGGGACGCGGCCGGCCTTGCGGATCAGGTCGATGATCTCCATGCGGTTGGAGCGGTGCTTGGCACCGGCGGAGGAGACCACGTTCTCCTCCAGCATGATCGAACCGAGGTCGTCCGCCCCGTAGTGCAGGGAGAGCTGGCCGACCTCCTTCCCGGTGGTGAGCCAGGAGCCCTGGATGTGGGCGATGTTGTCCATGAACAGCCGGGCGATGGCGATCATGCGCAGGTACTCGAAGAGCGTCGCCTGCGTACGGCCCTTGAGGTGGTTGTTCTCGGGCTGGTAGGTGTACGGGATGAAGGCCCGGAAGCCGCCCGTCCGGTCCTGTACGTCTCGGATCATCCGCAGGTGCTCGATGCGCTCGGCGTTGGTCTCGCCGGTGCCCATGAGCATCGTGGACGTGGACTCGACGCCCAGCTTGTGCGCGATCTCCATGATCTCCAGCCAGCGCTCGCCGCTCTCCTTCAGCGGGGCGATGGCCTTGCGGGGGCGCTCGGGAAGCAGTTCCGCGCCGGCGCCGGCGAAGGAGTCGAGACCGGCCGCGTGGATCCGCGTGATCGCCTCCTCCACGCCGACCTTCGAGATCCGGGCCATGTGCTCGACCTCGGACGCGCCGAGGGAGTGGATGACCAGCTGCGGGAAGGCCTTCTTGATGGCGGCGAAGTGCGTCTCGTAGTACTCCACCCCGTAGTCCGGGTGGTGTCCGCCCTGGAACATGATCTGGGTGCCGCCCAGCTCGACGGTCTCCGCGCAGCGGCGCAGGATGTCGTCGAGATCGCGCGTCCAGCCCTTGTCCTTGGCCTTCGGCGGGGCGTAGAACGCGCAGAACTTGCACGCCGTCACGCAGACGTTCGTGTAGTTGATGTTCCGCTCGATGATGTACGTCGCGATGTGTTCCGTGCCCGCGTACCGGCGCCGGCGGACGGCGTCGGCGGCGGCGCCGAGCGCGTGCAGCGGGGCGTCGCGGTAGAGGTCGAGCGCCTCCTCTGGCGTGATCCGCCCGCCCGCGGCGGCACGGTCGAGAACGGACTGGAGGTCGGCCTTCTCGGTCACCGGGAGCGTCCCTTTCGTAAGGGTTGAACAGACCGAGCCAGCCTACGCCAGGGCCGGGCCTCACCCGACGTCAGCCCGTCCGCCTGTGGACAACCCGGGAACGGGGGCCCGTTCAGGCCGCGTACGCCTCCAGCAGGAGCGCGACGTACGCCCCGGCGATCATGAACGGCCCCAGGGCCACCAGCTGCCCGCGCACCGCGCGGCCCCGGACCGCCACGACCACTGTGTACGCGCTGCCGATGAGCGCGCCGGCGAACGTGCCCAGGTACAGCGCGCCCCAGCCGTACCAGCCGAGGACGGCACCGAGGCCCACGGCCAGCTTCACGTCGCCGAAGCCGAGGGCGACGGGTCGGATGAGGAAGAAGAGGAAGTAGAAGCCGCCGAGGGCGAGGGCACCGTAGGCCGCCGTCCGCCACTCCCCCGCGTGCTCGGGGACGAACGCGGCACCGCCCAGCAGGGTGAGCGCCAGGCCCGCGAAGGGCAGCGTCAGGGGGTCGGGGAGGCGTTGCGCGCCGAGGTCCACCAGGGCGAGCAGGACGCCCAGGGGGGCGAGGAGCAGCCATACGGCGAGTTCGGGGCGGAAGCCTGTGGCGAGGGCGAGGGAGGCGCAGACGAGAGCGGTCACGGTCGCGACGACGGGGGTGCGGGGGCCGTAGGCGCAGGTGGGGGGTGGGGCTGCGAGGGGTCGGGCTGTGGAGGGCGGGGTTGTGGAGGGCGGGGCGGTAGGTGCCGGGGAGGCGGTGGGGGTGCTGGGGCAGCGTGCGGGGCCCAGCCAGCCGGCCGCCGGGCCGGCGAGGGGGTGACCGGCGGGGCATGCGTGGTGCCAGGGGGTGTCCTCGTCGGCCGTGAAGCGGTAGGCGGGGCGGGGTAGCAGGGTGCCCGCGGCCGCGCCCCAGAGGGTGGCGGCCAGGGTGAGTGCGATCAGCCAGGGGTCCGGATCCACGGGGGCAGCCTATGAGGGGGCGGGGTGGGGGTGAACCGGGGTTCTCGCCCTCGCCGCGGTGGTGTTCTCGCCCCCGCCGCCCCTACCCGTCCCTCCTCCAGGGGCTGTGCCCCTTCGATGCCCCGCCGCGGGTTCGGTGGGGGCTGGTCGCGCAGTTCCCCGCGCCCCTGAGAAGCAGGGCTTCGCCCGCTGCTTCTCAGGGCCCGCCGCGCTACTCCACCTTTGCCAAGCGGGCCGTCGGTCTGCCCGCGTCCGCGTTGGTCGAGGTGTAGTCGAGTTCCTTGCCGACCGGGGTGAGGGTGATCTCGTGGGTGTTCCTCGTGCAGGTGCCGGGGTTGTTCTTGGTGTCGGCGATGCTCGTGGCGACGATGTTCTTCTCGGTGACCTTCTTGAGGACGAGCTTGTCGTCGCAGGTGCCGCCGAGGAGGTCGACGGAGCGGAACGTGCCCAAGGTCCCGCCCACCGCGGTCTGTTCGAGGGTGACGGTGAAGGTGCCGGCGGGGAGGCTGCCGGAGAGGGCGTAGCCGTCGCCCTCCCAGGTGCCCAGATACTTCTTGGGCAGCTCGCCGGTCGCGTCCCCCGGCGCCCCCGTGTCCTGGCCGCTGCCGCTCGGACTGGCCTCGGCCGACGGCACCTTGTCCGCCGCGTCGCCCTTGTCCTCCCGGCCCCACAGCGTCCCGGGCCCGACCAGCATGCCCACGCCCACCAGCGCGAACACTCCCGCGATCGCCAGGGCGACCGAACAACTCACCCTCCGGCCGCGCCCGTTCGCGGCGGCCGTGGACGAGGCAGCCACGCTCACCGACAGCTTGCCGGGCGCCGGGGGCGCCGCGTCCGCCACCACCCCTTCGGTCCGCTGCCCCGGCACATACGTCTCGGGCGACGCGGGTGACGCCTGCGATGCCTGCGACACCTGTGACGACATCACCGGCGGCGGACCGAACACCCCGCTCGCGGCGGGCCCGTCACCGGTCGGGCCTCCCGCCACCGACGGGCTGCTGAACCCCACCGGCCCGGACGGGACGTCCGCCGCCGCTTCCAGGTTCAGCACCTGCACGGCGCTGCGGCCGACCTGTTCCACCAGCGGCCCCGGCAGCCAGCCCGCCGACACCAGACGGGCCGCGCCCTCGAGGGCCAGGGTGCGGGCGATCTCGTCGGGGCCCGGGCGGGCCGCGGCGTCCTTGGCCAGGCAGCGCTCGACCAGGTCCCGCAGGTCGCCCTCCAGACCGTCCAGCAGCGGCGGTTCGTGGACGACCTTGTAGAGGAGGGCGGCGGAGGAGTCGCCGGGGAAGGGGGACTGCCCGGTCGCGGCGTACGCGAGGACCGCACCCAGGGAGAAGACGTCCGCCGCGCCGGTGATGCCCTTGCCGAGGATCTGCTCGGGGGACATGTAGCCGGGGGAGCCGATGGACACGCCCGTGGAGGTGAGCGAGGCCGTGCCGTCCGTGGCGCGGGCGATGCCGAAGTCGATGAGGAGCGGGCCGTCCACCGTGAGCAGGACGTTCGACGGCTTCACGTCGCGGTGGACGAGGCCCAGCGCGTGCACCGCCGAGAGCGCCTCCGCCAGGCCCGCGCCCAGGACCCGTACCGAGTGCGGCGGCAGGTGCCCGCCGTCCGCGATCGCCGCCGCGAGGGACGGGCCGGCCGCGTAGCCCGTCGCCACCCAGGGGACGGACGCCTCCGGGTCCGCGTCCAGCACCGGGGCCGTCCAGGAGCCGCCCACGCGGCGGGCCGCGTCGACCTCGCGCCGGAACCGCGCGCGGAACTCCTCGTCCAGGGCGAAGTGCGGATGCACGATCTTGACGGCGACGGTACGGCCGCCCGCGCTGCGCCCCAGATAGACACGGCCCATCCCGCCGGACCCGAGCCGGCCCAGCAGCCGGTAGGGCCCCACGACCGTGGGCTCGCCGGCATCGAGCGGTTGCATGGGCGGCACCTCCCCCGTACGTCTCTCGCGCGTCACCCCGTACGTTCCCCCGTACGAACTCGTCCCGGCGCACGACTCCCCAGCAGCGTAGTGCCGTACGCCCGAAGGGGAATGCGGGCGGCGGCGACCGGTCGGCGGGAGATGCCACGGACCGTGGAATTCGTCAAACGAAATTCCCGTAACTTCGACGGGAACTCCGGGGTGAATGTTCAGGAAAGCAGGTCGACCTTCACGTCCGCCGGAAATCCCGTGGTGGGGCCGACCCGCCGCGCGAACTCGGCGACCGCGCTCAACTGAGGCCCGCCGAAGCGGAAGTCCAGGGTGGTGAAGTACCGCTCCAGAACCTGCTCGTCGAAGGACTCCCAGCGTGCGGCCTGCTCGGCGACCTTCGCCACCTCGGTCAGGGACAGGTCGCGGGAGGCCAGGAACGCCTCGTGCACCTTGCGGGTGACCTCGGGCTCCCGCTCCAGGTAGTCCCGCCGCGCCGCCCACACCGCGAAGACGAACGGCAGTCCCGTCCACGCCTTCCACATGGCGCCCAGGTCGTGCACCTCCAGGCCGAAGTTCGGCGCGTCGAGCAGGTTGGCCCGCAGCGCCGCGTCCCCGATCAGCACCGCCGCCTCCGCCTCCTGCATCATCAGCGGGAGGTCGGGCGGGCAGGTGTAGTACGACGGCTGCACGCCGACGCTCTCGGACAGCAGCAGCTGCGCCAGGCGTACGGAGGTGCGCGAGGTGGAGCCCAGTGCGACGCGTGCGCCGTCCAGGCGGTCCAGGGGCACCTGGGAGACGATGACGCAGGACATCACCGGCCCGTCGCAGCCGACGGCGATGTCGGGGAAGGCGACCAGGTCGTCCGCGTTGCGCAGGAACTCCACGAGCGTGATGGGCCCGATGTCGAGGTCGCCGCGCACCAGCTGCTCGCTGAGCTTCTCGGGGGTGTCCTTGGTCAGCTCGAAGTCGAGGAGCGTGCCCGTTCTCGCGAGCCCCCAGTACAGAGGCAGGCAGTTCAGGAACTGGATGTGGCCGACGCGCGGCCGGTTGCGAGAATTGTCCACATCGCGAGGCTAGCCCTCATGGGGTACGGTGCGGGCTCCGGGGGCCGGGAGGCGCTCCCGACACCGGATGCCCTTCACGTGTCAATGCTTTCGGCGGCGTGTCGTCGGCGGGGCCGGTGAGGCGGAAGAGGCGATGCGTCAACCCCCGAGTCGGGCCGATCAAACATCCGGGTGACGTGATCTTGCCCTCTATTGCATTCCCCTGCCCGCGTGCTAGGCTCGCCGCAAGTTGCAGTTTGGTTTCCCTTGCAGTACAGAGCCTGCGGAGCATGTAACCGCGGGCTCTCGTCTTTTCAGACGTATGCAGTTGTGCGGCATCTTGTTTTCACACTTGCAGGGTTCTGGAGCAGGGCAACCCTTTGGGCCCAAGGAGGGCTTATGGCTACCGGAACCGTGAAGTGGTTCAACGCCGAAAAGGGCTTTGGCTTCATCGCCCAGGAGGGTGGCGGCCCGGACGTTTTCGTCCACTACTCCGCCATCAACGCGAACGGCTTCCGTTCGCTGGAGGAGAACCAGCAGGTCTCCTTCGACGTGACGCAGGGCCCGAAGGGCCCGCAGGCGGAGAACGTCACGCCCGTCTGATCGAGGGATGCCCCTCTGACGACGTCTGATTGCAGTACCCAAGGAGCCCCTTGCCTTTCGGCGAAGGGGCTCCTGCCTTTTCCCGGTGCCGGGGCTTTCGGGGGCGCGGAGAGTCAGTCGTCCTTCGTATAGGTCAGTCGGGTGACCTTGCCGGAGGCGAAGTCCCCGTCGATCTTCTTCCCGTTGACCACGAGGCGGAGGGCGCTCGCCTCGCCGAGGACCAGATCGATCGACTCCTCGGCGGAGAAGGTCTTGGCCTCCCCCCGCCGGAGCAGTCCCTCGTAGAGCAGCTCGCCGGCCGCGTCCTTCGCCGAGACCCAGCTCCCGCCGTCCTCGGCGGTGACACGGACCGTGACGTCGTTCGCCCCGTCCCGCGCGCCGCCCGAGGACCCGTCGGCCGCCGAGGAGGCGGGCCCGTGGCCCGGGGACGCACCGGTCGTCCCGTCCCGGTTGGCCACGTACACCCCGGCGGCGACGAGCACGCCCACGATGAGCAGGGCGACGACGGCCGCGACCGGCCCGCGCGGACGCGGAGGACGATCCGTCCCCCCGCCTCCCGTACCGGGCCCGCGTTCGCCCGTGGGGGCGCCACCACGCCCCGGCAGATCCGTCCCCGACTCCACTGCTGTCAGCCTCCCCCGGAGTGACACCGCGCCCTTTATGACGGCACGGGACGTGGGGGCGTTCCCGAACGGGGCCGGGGAATCAACTCGCCCCGGGAGTCAGGGCGAGGGCTCGCGAACCGCCTTCCTCGCCGGCCGGGCCGGCCGTAGCCTTCCCGCATGATCGATCAAGGCTTGGTGGACGGGGTGGGGCGGCGGATCGCCCTGCACGAGGTCGACGACGAGAACTGGCGGGCCGTCGCGGACATCGCTCCCCTGGACGGCCAGCGGCGGTACGTTCCGGCGCTGGCCGCTCGGTATCTCCTGCTGTCCCTTCGCGAGGGCGTGTGGCACTCGCTCGCGGTCCGCGCCGACGACACCGTGGTGGGGCACGTCATGTGGGGGCGGGACGAGGACGGCTCGTACTGGGTCGGCGGGATGCTGATCGACGGTGCCGAGCAGGGCAGGGGGGTCGGGCGGGCGGTGGCGCGGACCCTGCTGCGCCGGCTGGCGGACCGTCCGGACTGTACGGTCCTGCGCCTGTCGTACCGCCCGGAGAACACCGCCGCCGAGCGCCTGTACACCTCGCTGGGGTTCGTGCCGGTGCCCTCCGGTGAGGGGGACGCGGACGACGAGGTGGTCGCCGAGCTGTCCGCGACGTCGGTCGGCCGGGTCAGCGGCGCTCCTTGATGTGTGTGCCCGCGAAGAGCACGGCGGTGGCGCAGGCGACCGTCCCGGCGAGGACGACCAGCTCTCCGTCGTCGCCGGGCGGGAACAGTGGCAGGTCCCAGCCGAGCAGTCGCACCCCTACCCCCACGTAGATCCACCCGGTCACGCCGAGCGCGGCGAACGCCAGGGCGACCTTGCCGTTGGCGGAGGTGGGCAGGGAACGGATGCCGTCCAGCACCCGTCGTGCGTCCTGGGCTCCGGCCTCCGGCAGCAGCTGACGCCGGTGGAGGCCGAGGAACAGGACGGCGGCGGCGTAGACCGCCCAGCCGACGGAGGGACAGGTGGTCCGCGAAGGGGTCCCCGTCGCCCGGCTCTCCGAAGGTCCGGACCGCCGACCAGCCCCAGAGCGCGGCGGCCAGGAGCAGGGCGGCAGCCGAGAGCCGGCCCCACGTCGAGGACAACAGCTGCCTCATGCGTCTTCGTTCCATGTGACCGCACGGTATCGGCTGCGTCCCGGCGTGCGACAGGCCGTTGACCTGGGCATGCGTCAGGCCGTACAACCTCCCCCTGCCGAGACGACTCTCTCAGGGAGGGTCGGCATCGGCCGAGTGGTCGGAACGGATCGGAACGGGGTGGGTCGTGGGGTCGCTGAAGAGACGGGGCGTGCTGCTGGGCTGGGGAGGGCTGGTCGTCGTGCTCGGGGTCGGGGCGGTCGTGTGGGGGAACTGGTTCCGGGCGCCGTACTCGCTCGCCTCCTCCCCCCGCGTCGACGTCACCGTGCGGGCCGAGACGTCGAGGTACCCCGATGTCCGGGAGACCGCCGAGGACGTCGACACCGTCGTGCGGGCGTACGTGCAGCGGCTCAGGGCCGGTGATGTGGAGGGGCTGACGGAGCTGGCCGGGCCCGCGTACGAGGAGCCCCGGGGCGCCGCCCGCGACCAGGTCCGGGAGTTCGGCGAGGGCGCCCGCGGGCACGTCGACGTCATGGTGGAGGAGGGGGTCGTGGACTACTTCAATCCCGTCCGGCTCACCTACGACAGGACCGGCCAGAAGCAGGAGCTGCTGCTGGTGAGGGACGACGGGCACTGGTGGGTCGGGCTGGGGGAGGGTGATCCGGCCGCCGGGATGTAGGTCCGTTCCGCGGGCGTCGGCCCCCGGCGCGGACTACTTCTCGTACAACCCCTCGATCTCGTCCGCGAAGGAGCGCTCCACGACCTCCCGGCGCAGCTTCATCGACGGGGTGAGGTGGCCCTCCTCCTCCGTGAAGCCGCCGGGGACGATCGTGAACCTGCGGATGGACTCGGGGCGCGAGACGAGGCGGTTGGCCTCGTCCACCGCGCGCTGCAGGACGGCGCGCAGGTCCGGGTCGGTGGCGAGGCGGTCGAGGGGGAGGTCCTGCTTGGCGTTCATCAGGGCCCAGTGGGTGATGCCCTCGGGGTCCAGCGTGAGCAGGGCGGTGACGTAGGGGCGGCGGTCGCCGATGACCATGGCGTGGGCGATCAGGGGGTGGGAGCGGAGCCAGTTCTCCAGCGGGGCCGGCGCCACGTTCTTGCCGCTGTCGGTGACGAGGATCTCCTTCTTGCGGCCGGTGATCGTGAGGTACCCCTCGTCGTCGAGCCGCCCGATGTCCCCGGTGGCGAACCAGCCGTCGGGGCCGGCGGGGACGACTCCGCCGGCCTGGGGGTCCCAGTAGCCGCGGAAGATCTGGCCGCCGTGCAGGAGGATCTCGCCGTCGGCGGCTATCCGCACGCGCGTGCCGGGGAGGGGACGGCCGACCGTGCCCAGGCGGGGCAGGTTGGGCGGGGTGACCGTCACGGCCGCCGTCGTCTCCGTCATGCCGTAGCCCTCGAAGACGTCGATGCCCGCGCCGGCGTAGAAGGCGGCCAGGCGGCGCCCGAGGGGGCTGCCTCCGCAGATGACGTAACGGACCCTGCCGCCCAGCGCCTTGCGGATGCGGCGGTAGACCAGGGGGTCGTAGAAGGTGCGGGCCGTTCTGAGGAAGGCGGAGGGGCCGGGGCCGGTGCCGTGCTGCTCGGCCTCCAGGGCCTCGCCGTAACGGCGGGCCACGGCGGCGGCCCTGTCGTACGAGGAGGCGCGGCCCATGCGTTCGGCGGAGGCGCGGGCCGTGTTGAAGACCTTCTCCAGGACGTAGGGGATGACCAGGAGGAAGGTCGGGCGGAAGGACTTGAGGTCGGCGAGGAGGTCCTCGGTGCGGAAGCTCGGCGAGTGGCCGAGGCGCACCCGCGCCCGCATACAGCCGATCGCCACCATGCGGCCGAACACATGGGCGAGGGGGAGGAAGAGGAGGGTGGACGCCTCCTCGTCCGTCTTCGCGCGGAAGATCGGGTAGAGGAGGTCGATCGCGTTGTCGACCTCGGCGCAGAAGTTGCCGTGGGTGAGGGCGCAGCCCTTGGGGCGGCCGGTCGTGCCCGAGGTGTAGATGAGGGTCGCGAGGGTGTCGGGGCCCAGCACCCCGCGCCGTACGGCGACTTCCTGGTCGGACACGTCCCGGCCCAGCTCGGCCAGCCGGCCCAGGTGGCCCTTGTCGAAGACCCACATGTGGCGCAGGTCGGGGATGCGGTCCAGTTCGGGGCCGAGGGCGGCGGCCTGGCCCGCCGTCTCCACGGCCAGCGCGACCGCGCCCGAGTCCTGGAGGATCCAGCGGGTCTGGAAGACGGAGGAGGTCGGGTAGACGGGGACCGTCACCAGACCCGCCGCCCAGGCCGCGAAGTCCAGCAGCGTCCACTCGTACGTCGTCCGCGCCATGATCGCGATGCGGTCGCCCGGCATCAGGCCCTCGGCGATCAGGCCCTTCGCGAGCGCCAGCACCTCGGCGGCGAACTCGGCCGCCGTCACGTCCCGCCACTCGCCGTCGCCCGCGTCGGCGTCCCGCTCCCGGTCCGGGCTCCCGTCGGCGTTTCCGTCCGCCGGCCCGCCGCCGCGCTTGCGGCTGAGGACGACCGAGTCGGGTGCGTGGGTCGCGTTGTCGAACGGGATGTCCGCGAGGGAGCCGTAGGCCGCCGACTCGGCGAGCGCGGGTACGTACGCCTCCCGCACGGTGCCGTCCAGCCGCTTCAACTCGGGCTCCACCGGCGCGGGTTCGGTGTGTTCGAGGCTGGACACGGGCGGCTCCTGGGCGTTCGTTGTGCCCGGATCGTACGGGGTTGGTGTGTGAGGTGCGTGTGAGTGTAGCGATGGTCCGGAGGCGGAACGGGGCCGGGGATGTGCAGTGTCGCAGACCGCCGGTGCGCGGTACATGCGCAGGTCAAGGGGGTGCCAAGTTACCTGAGGGTCGTTCATGTCCACCGGGCCCGGAGAGACCCACTCAGCCCTTACCTCGGGTAACCTGACTCGTGAGTAAGAAGCGGGTCCGGCGCGGGGAGTGGAAGCCCGGCGCGAGGAAGGGGAGACCGTCCGATGCAGCCGACGCACGTCCTCGCCGCCCCACCGGCCCTCGGCCCTGCGCTGGCCAGGGGCGCCCTCCGCTCGCCGCGCAAGAGCCGGGGGCTCGCGGGCGCGGACTCCCCGGACGTGCCCGCCGGCGGATTCCCGCGGCTCGTCCTGCCCGGCGTCCGGATCGACCTCGCCCGGCTCGCCGCGTACGAGCGCGTCTGCGGGTTCCCCACCGGGGAGGACGCCCTCCCGCTGACGTATCCGCACGTCCTCGGCTTTCCGCTGGCCATGCGCATCATGTCCGGCCGCTCCTTCCCTCTCCCCCTCCTCGGACTCGTGCACACGTCGATCGAGATCACCCGCCGCCGACGGCTGCCCGCCCACGGGGAGTACGAGATCACCGTGTACGTCGACGGGCTGACACCCCACCGCCGGGGCACCGAGGCGACGGTGGTGACCGAGGTGCGCGACGGCAGCGAGGAGGAGGGCGGCTTCGGGGTGGGGGTGGGAGTCTCCTGGGAGTCCCGGAGCACCTATCTCGCCCGGCACGGACGCAGGGACGGGAAGGCGCCCGGGAACGTGAGCGGGCCGGCCGGAGAGGGTGGGGCCGGGCGGGTGCCGGGCGACCCGGACCGGGCGGAGGCCGTTCGTGGGGGTGGGCCGGAGGGGGAGCCGGTGCTGCCCGGGGTGGTCGAGTGGCGGTGGGGCGGGGATGTGGGGCGGCGGTACGGGGCGGTGTCCGGGGACCGCAATCCGATCCACCTGCATCCGCTCGGTGCCCGCCTGTTCGGGTTCCCCCGGGCCATCGCGCACGGCATGTGGACCGTGGCCCGCTGCCTCGCCGAGCACGGCACACCCCCGGCGACCCGGGTCCGCGCGGAGTTCCGGGCCCCGGTGTCCCTGCCGGGCACGGTGACGTACGCGGCCGACGGACAGACCTGGGGCGGCTTCGAGCTGCGCGGCGACGCCGCGGCGCCGGGCGGACAGGGGGTCCGGCCGCGGGTCCATGTGAGCGGCCGTGTGTACCCGCTCGTTGTCTGAGCACACGTGAACATCGCTCGAACTCTTCTTGACGCGGAGGCGACGCGGATCGGCGCTCTCGTTCGTCAACTGCCCCGCAAACCGGGGCAGTTACGGCGCCCGGCCCGGCGGACGCACCGCTTCCGCATCAGCCGGGCCCGCATTCCGCGGGAAATCGCTCATCCGACGCTCAGGATTTCTTCTTAATCTCTCCGCACCGCGCGAACATGCCGAACCGGGGCGCGCGCCGGACGATTCACGCCAGGAAGGGCCCTGAGCCATGCCTCCCAGACGCATCGCCGTTCTCGCCGACTCCGACACCCGCTGGAAGTGGGGCGCGTCCGTGGCTCGGCAGCTCGCGCCCGGGCACGCGCTCGACGCGTACTTCCTGAGCGGCCGGTCGACCCCGACCGAGCGGCAGCTCGCCGAGATCGGGATCGTGCCGGACACCCGGCGGGAGGTGTCCGCCGCCGAGCTGGTCGGCGACGAGGAGCTGGCCGCCGCCGACGTCGTCGTGATGGCGCTGCTGGGCGGCACGGTCCTCACGCTGACGCACAGCCTGGGGCTCGCGTGGGACGGGCGGGAGCGGCGGCCCGTCACCGTCACCGGGTACGTCGGTGTCGTCTACGAGAAGATGGTCGACGGCCTGCTGACCCGCGCCGGCAGCGATCTCGTCCTCGCCAACTCGGCCTACGACGCGGCCCGCTTCCGGAAGGCGTTCACGAGTGTGGGCGTCGACCCGGACACGGTCGTGGAGTGCGCGCTGCCGTTCCTGGGGGGCGACCCGTACCTGCCGTCGGCCGCCGTCGAGCGGCCGTTCACGCTGACCTTCGCCGTGCAGCCGTCCGTGCCGAAGGGCAGGGCGGCGCGGCTGGCGCTCCTCGAACGGGCGGCCGCGCACGCCCGTCTGCATCCCGGCCGGGAGGTGCTGATCAAGCTGCGCAGCATGCCGGGGGAGGCGACCACGCACGTCGAGGCCGACCCGTACCAGCTCCTCGTCGAGGAGCTGGCCGACACCGTGCCGCCCAACCTGCGGCTCGTCTACGGCAACATGGGCGAGGTCCTGGACCGTACGGATCTACTGGTGACGGTCAGCTCCACGGCCGCGCTGGAGTCGATGCACCGGGGCATCCCCACCGCGATCCTCACCGACTTCGGTGTCCGGGAGGCGCACGGCAACCACTACTTCCTCCACTCCGGCTGCCTGGCCTCCTGGGACGACATCGACGCGGGGGCGCTGCCGCAGCCCGACCCGGCCTGGTCGGGGGCGCAGGGCATCGGCAAGTCCGAGCCGTACGCCGCCGCGCGCGCCCGCATCGACGCGCTGCGCGCCGGTGCCGTTCTGCCGCCGCTGCGGCCCTACTACACGCCCCAGCGCGCGGGGCTCTACCTGGGCGACCTCCTCGTCCGGCACGGCCTGGACGAGCAGGGGCGGCCCCTGCCGGGGACGTTCGCCGCGGGTGACGCGGGGCGGGTCAAGGCCGTGGTCCGGCGGGTGGCCCGCAGCGGGGCGAAGTCGCTGTACCGGGTGGGGCGGCAGCGGGTGGCACCCACGCTGCGGAAGTGGGGGGCGGCGTAGGAGGTCGCTGTTCGAGGGCCGGAAAGCACGGGGCGCAGCCCCTGCTTTTCAGGGGCGCGGGGAACTTCGCGAGAAGCCCCACCGGACCCGCGGCCGACGAAGGTCGCTACTCCCCCGGCTCCCCCTCGGGCGGCGGAGCCCAGGGGCGGCCTTCCATGAGGTCGCCCAGGCCCGCCCACGCGAAGTTCATCAGGGTCGCGGCGGCCTGCCGGGCGGTGATGCCGGGGGTCGCGTTGGCCCAGGCCGCCAGGGCTTCGGCGGCGCCCACGAGGCCCTCGGCGAGGCCCGCCACCTCCCGCTCGGGCAGCGAGGGATCACGCCGGGCCTCCCGGGCCGCGACCAGGATCAGCCCGGTCACGAACGCCACCATGTCCTCCCGCATCGCCGCCACTTCGGCGGCGAACGGCTCCCCGTGCGTACGCGCCTGCAGATGCAGCACGGCCCAGGCGTCCGGGTTGCGGGCGGTGTGCGTGAAGAACGCGCGCAGCCCTTCCCACAGTTGACGGTCGGCGGGCAGCTCGGGATCGACGCCGGCGCGTACGGCGGTGGTGAGCGCCGTGACCTCGCGGCGGATGCAGGCGGTGAAGAGGTCTTCCTTGGAGTTCAGGTACAGATACACCAACGGCTTGGACACGCCCGCCAGTTCGGCGATCTCGTCCATCGACGCGGCCCGGTAGCCGCGCTGCCCGAAAGTCCGCACCGCCGCGTCCAGCATCTGCTGTTCGCGTACCGCGCGGGGCATCCGTTTGCTCTTCACAGCACCCATGCGGGCAAGCGTACGGTTCCGGCGGCGGGGAGGGACTCTACGAAGCCTGGCCCGACGTGGGCTCTGCGGTCTTGGCGGGCTCGGCCGCTTCGGTGCCGTCCACGCCGTCGCCCGCCGTCGCCTTCTCGGCCGCCACCGGCGTCCGCGCCTCGTCGTCGGCCTCGTCCTCCTGGTTGCGGTTGGCCGCCAGGTTGGACTTGACGCGGTCGATGGAGCGGTCGAGGCGCGGGGCGATCCGCTCGGAGGCCCGGTCGCGCTCCTTGCGCAGGGCGACGAAGCTGATCGGCGCGGAGACGAGCAGGGCGAGGATGATCATCCACATGCCGTTGGAGGAGCCGAGGCCGCGCGGCGCGACGCCGGAATAGACGAGGCCCCAGACGACCACGAAGCAGCCCGCGAAGATACCGAGGCGCATCAGTGTGTAGCGGAGCATCTCAATCCACTCTTCCGTTTCCGTTCCGGACGCCGCCGAGGGGCGCGTCTGCCGAAGGGCGCCTTCCAGTGAAGCACGGTCGGCGTGCGATCTTGCACGGGGGTTGCCGGGCCTCAGGTCAGGGGCAGGAGCATCGTGATGTCGTCACGGTGGTCCCCGGGGGCGACGCGGATGGCGCCGGGGACCCGGCCGACCTCCTTGTAGCCGCAGGAGGCGTAGAAGTGCTCCAGGCCGTGGCCGCCCCGGCAGCCGAGGCGGATGGCGTCTATCCCGTCGAAGCCGCGGGCCGCGGACTCGGCCGCCGTCATGAGGGCGCGGCCGTGGCCCCTGCCCTGGTGGGCGGGGTGGACCATCACCGTGTAGAGCCAGACCCAGTGGGTCATCAGGCGGTGGGTGTTGAAGGCGAAGAACGCGGTGGCGGCGGGGGTGCCGTGCTCGTCGAGGCCGACGAGGAGGCGGTGTCTGCCGTCCGCCATGGCGGTGAGGTGCTTGAGGAGTTCCGGGCGGATGTCCTGCGGGGTGACCGGGGGGACGAAGCCCACGGCTCCGCCGGCGTTGGAGACGTCCGACCAGAGGGTGAGGATGTGCTCGTGGAGGGTGGGGGTGAGGGGTGGGTCCAGGTGGAACGTAAGGGGCATGAGGTGACCGTAGTCATTACGTGCGGCTGGCCTCAAGAGGGATTTCGCCCCCGCCGCCCCTACCCGTCCCATCCTTGAGGGGCTGCGCCCCTCGCCCCCACACGTCCGCCCGGTGGGGCTTCTCGCGCAGTTCCCCGCGCCCCTGAAAAGCAGGGGCTGCGCCCCGTGCTTTTCAGGCTCGCCTGCGGCCTCTCAGACCCGCATCGGCTGCGGGGACTCCCTGCGGGCCGGGTCCGGGCCGTCGTACTCGCGGATGATCTCGTACCTCGTGTTGCGTTCCACCGGGCGGAAGCCCGCGTCGCGGATGAGGTCCAGCAGGTCCTCGCGGGTCAGCTTGTTCGGCGTGCCGTAGTTGTCCGCGTCGTGGGTGATCTTGTACTCGACGACCGAGCCGTCCATGTCGTCGGCACCGTGCTGCAGCGCCAGCTGGGCCGTCTGGACGCCGTGCATGACCCAGAAGACCTTGACGTGCGGGACGTTGTCGAACAGCAGCCGTGACACCGCGAAGGTCTTCAGCGCCTCCGCGCCGGTCGCCATCTGCGTGCGGGCCTGGAGGCGGTTGCGGACCTTGCCGTCCTGCATGTCGACGAAGTCGTGCTGGTAGCGCAGGGGGATGAAGACCTGGAAACCGCCGGTCTCGTCCTGCAGTTCACGCAGGCGCAGCACGTGGTCCACCCGGTGGCGCGGCTCCTCGATGTGGCCGTAGAGCATGGTGCAGGGGGTCTTGAGCCCCTTCTCGTGCGCCAGGCGGTGGATCCGCGACCAGTCCTCCCAGTGGGTGCGGTGGTCGACGATGTGCTGCCGGACCTCCCAGTCGAAGATCTCCGCGCCGCCGCCCGTCAGCGACTCCAGGCCCGCGTCGATCAGCTCGTCGAGGATCTCCGAGGCGGTGAGGCCGCTGATCGTCTCGAAGTGGTGGATCTCGGTGGCCGTGAAGGCCTTCAGCGAGACGTTCGGGAGGGCGGCCTTCAGCTCCTTGAGGGAGCGCGGGTAGTAGCGCCACGGCAGGTTCGGGTGCAGCCCGTTGACGATGTGCAGCTCGGTGAGGTTCTCGCCCTCCATCGCCTTGGCGAGCTTCACCGCCTCCTCGATGCGCATCGTGTACGCGTCCTTCTCCCCCGGCTTGCGCTGGAAGGAGCAGTACGCGCACGAGGCCGTGCACACGTTGGTCATGTTCAGGTGGCGGTTGACGTTGAAGTGGACGACGTCACCGTTCTTCCGCGTCCGCACCTCGTGCGCCAGACCGCCCAGCCAGGCCAGGTCGTCCGACTCGTACAGCGCGATGCCGTCCTCGCGGGTCAGCCGCTCGCCGGAGCGGACCTTCTCCTCCAGCTCACGCTTGAGCCCGACGTCCATGCCCACACCTTTCACCGACCGACCGTTGGACCGACTTGCCGCTCAACCCTACGTGCACCGCCCTACTGCTCCTCCTCCGGCAGCTCACCGACCCGGTTCTCCCACTTCGTGGAGAGCACGATCGTCGTACGGGTCCGGGAGACGCCCTTCGTGCCGGAGAGCCGGCGGATGGTCTTCTCCAGGCCGTCCACGTCGGGGGCGCGCACCTTGAGCATGAAGGAGTCGTCGCCCGCGATGAACCAGCAGTCCTCGATCTCGGCCAGGTCCCGCAGGCGTGTCGCCACGTCCTCGTGGTCGGCGGCGTCGGAGAGGGAGATGCCGATGAGCGCGGTCACGCCTAGGCCGAGGGAGGCCGCGTCGACGGTGGCGCGATAGCCGGTGATGACCCCGGCCGCCTCCAGCCGGTTGATGCGGTCGGTGACACTGGGTCCCGACAGACCGACGAGGCGTCCCAGCTCCGCGTAGGAGGCCCGGCCGTTCTCCCTCAGGGCCTGGATGAGCTGCCTGTCCACCGCGTCCATGCGATCGGTTGCCTTCCGCTGAAGAGTTGCGTCTGAAGAGTTGCGTGGTGAGTGATGCGTGCAGTGGTGTGCGAGTGATGCGTGCGGCCGTACGGGTCGTGCGTCGCGGGGGGATGAGCGTGCGGGGCGCTCAGGTGGTCGTGTGCGCGGGGCGCGCGCCGCCCACCTCGCCCTCCCAGCGCCGGTACAGGGTGTGGGGGACGCCCGCCGCGTCCAGCACCCGTCCGGCGACGAAGTCCACCAGGTCCTGGATGTGCGTGGCTCCCGCGTAGAAGGCCGGGGACGCGGGCAGTACGGTCGCGCCCGCCTCGTCCAGGGTCACCAGGTGCCGCAGGGTCTGGCCGTTGAGCGGGGTCTCGCGTACGGCGACCACCAGGCGGCGGCCCTCCTTGAGCGTCACGCTCGCCGCCCGCTGCAGCAGGTCCTTGGAGAGCCCCAGGGCCACGCCCGCGACGCACGCGGTCGACGCGGGCACGACCAGCATCCCCTTGACGGGGTACGAGCCCGAGGACGGTCCGGCGGCCAGGTCCCCGGCGCTCCAGTGCCGCACGCGCTCGTCGTCGAGGTGCACGGCGAACGTGCCGGGCTTGCCGTCGGCGCCCCGGGCCAGCCATTCCCGCAGGTCCTCGCGCCAGTGGGCGTCCCGGAAGGAGATACCCGTCTCGTCGAGCAGGGTGAGCCGTGAGGCCCGGGACACCACGAGGTCGACGCTCTCGCCGGCGGCGAGGAGCGCGCGCAGCACGGCCGCGGCGTATGGGGTGCCGGATGCGCCGGACACCCCTACGATCCAAGGCGTACGCGGCGTCTTCCCTGGCTTGACTGGGTTCACGACCCCGAGCCTATCCGGCGCCGCGGGGCGGGAACCGGTCAAGGGGGCATGACCGTTTTCCCGGAGGGACGAGTCGAGTCGAGACGGGGGTCGGACATGGCGGGTGGAGTGCGCGGGGCACTGAGTCCCGAGCGGGAGTGGTCGCACGGGGACCGGGCGAGGGCCGCGGCCAAACTGATGGTGGGCTGGGTGGCGCTGCTGTGGCTGCTCGAAGTGATCGACGTGGCGACGGGTCACGCGCTGGACGACTTCGGGATCGTCCCCCGTTCGGTGCCCGAGCTGGCGGATGTCGTGCCCGCCTCGTTCATCCACTTCGGCTTCGGCCATGTCGCGGCGAACAGCGTGCCGCTGCTGGTGCTGGGGTTCCTCTCGGCGCTCGGGGGTCTGCGGCGCTTCGCCGCCGTCTGCGCGCTGATCATCGTCGCGGACGGGCTGGGCGTCTGGCTCGTGTCCCCCGACAACACGAACACGGCCGGTGCCTCCGGCGTCGTCTTCGGGCTCTTCGGCTTCCTCGTCGTCACCGGCTTCGTCGAGCGCCGGCTGCTGGGGGTCGCGGTGGGTGTCCTGGTCGCGGCCGTCTGGGGCGGCGCGATCTTCGCGGGCATAGCCCCGAACGAGACCGGCATCAGCTGGCAGGGTCATCTGATCGGGCTGGTGGCGGGGGTGGTGGCGGCGTTCGTCTTCCGACGCCGCGAACCCCGCACGGCGCTCACCGCGTAGGGCGCGCCTTCGGGTCCACGGGGAGCCGGCCGGTGGCGATGGTGAGCTTGCCCAGGGGGGTGTCGAGGGTCAGGTCAGGGCCGTAGGGAATGGTGTCGCGGCCCCGGTAGCCGTCAGGGCCGGGGTTCCACATCGTGACGGCGTGGCCCTGGAGCGGGTCCAGGATCACGTAGTGGGTGACGCCCAGGGCGGCATACCGGCGGGGCTTGATCTCGTAGTCACGGCGAATGCTTTCCGGCGACACCACTTCGGCCACGAACTCGATCAGGTCGGCGGGATACGAGCTGCGGTTCTCCGCCTCCGCCTCCGCCGGGATGACCGCGATGTCCGGGCAGAACTCGTTGGCGTCGTCGAACGGGAACGCCACGTCGCTGACCAGTGCCCAGGTCGGCGGAAGCTGATCCTCCAGGTCCCTTGACACCCTCAGGATCGTCTTCCCGTGGAACGGCCTGACCGGGTTCATCACGATGCTGCCCTCGACAATCTCCGTCAGATAGCCGGGGAACATGTCCTCCAGCCTGCTGAGCTGCGAGTGCAGGCGGTCAATGCCCGAGACGGTCACGCTGGCCTCCCTGGGGTCCTGCCCTCGATGGTAGGCCGCACCATTTCAGAAGGTCAGACCCCGAACCAGAAGATCCAGCAGCGCACACACGAACAGGGCAATGCCGATGAACCCGTTGACCGAGAAGAACGCCCGGTTCAGACGGGACAGGTCGTGCGGACGCACGATCGTGTGCTCGTACACGAACGCGCCCGCCACGATCGCCAGCCCCAGCCACAGGAACGCGCCCGCGTCGGTGAGGACCGCGTACCAGGCGAACAGGGCCGTCGTCAGGACGTGACAGACCCGCGCCGCCCAGACCGCCGCCGGGACGCCGAAGCGGGCCGGCACCGACAGCACGCCGGACTCGCGGTCGGAGTCGATGTCCTGGCAGGCGTAGATGAGGTCGAAGCCGCCGATCCAGATGCCGACCGCCAGGCCGAGGACGACCGCCTCCCACGACCACTCCCCCGTGACGGCGAGCCAGCCGCCGACGGGCCCCATGGCCTGGGCGAGACCGAGGATGGCCTGGGGGTAGTTCGTGAAGCGTTTGCCGTACGGGTAGACCACCATCGGGATCACCGCGACGGGCGCCAGCGCGAGGCAGAGCGGGTTCAGCAGCGCCGCCGAGCCGAGGAAGATCACGACCGCGATCAGCGCGCCGGTCCACGCGTGCTTGACCGACATCGCGCCGGTCACCAGTTCACGGTGGGCCGTACGCGGGTTACGGGCGTCGATCTCCCGGTCGATGATCCGGTTGACCGCCATCGCGAAGGTGCGCAGGCCCACCATGCAGACGGTGACCAGGAGCAGCCGTACCCAGTGGACGTTGCCGTCCAGCCGGAACATGGCGGTGAGCGCGGCGATGTACGCGAAGGGCAGCGCGAAGATCGAGTGCTCGATCATCACCAGGCGCAGGAACGCCTTGGTGCGGCCCGGCTGCGGGATCGCGGCGGAGGCGCTGGTCACAGGCCGTACTCCTTCCAGCGGCGGTCGACGAGCGCCGCCGTGGCCGGGTCGGACTCGACCATGTCGGGCCAGCCCCCGTCCCGCGTGTAGCCCTCCTCGATCCACTTCTTCGTCGCGTCGATGCCCGCCTTGCCGCCCCAGAACTGCTGGTAGGAGGCGTGGTCCAGATGGTCCACCGGGCCCTCGACGATCGAGAGGTCGCGGGCGTAGTCCGTGTTGCCCAGCGCCCGCCAGGCGACCTCGTGGAGGTCGTGGACGTCGCAGTCGGAGTCGACGACGACGATCAGTTTGGTCAGGGACATCATGTGGGCGCCCCAGATCGCGTGCATGACCTTCTGCGCGTGCTTGGGGTACTTCTTGTCGATCGAGATGATCGCGCAGTTGTGGAAGCCGCCCGCCTCGGGGAGGTGGTAGTCCACGATGTCCGGGACGATGATCTTCAGCAGGGGCAGGAAGAAGCGTTCCGTCGCCCGTCCCAGCGGTCCGTCCTCGGTCGGCGGGCGGCCCACGACGATCGACTGCAGCAGCGGCCGCTTCCGCATCGTCACGCAGTCGATCTTCAGTGCGGGGAACGGTTCCTGCGGGGTGTAGAAGCCGGTGTGGTCGCCGAACGGGCCCTCGGGGAGCATCTCGCCGGGCTCCAGCCAGCCCTCGATCACGACCTCCGCCTGCGCCGGCACCTGCAGCGGCACGGTCTTGCAGTCGACCATCTCGATCCGCTTGCCCGAGACGAACCCGGCGAACAGGTACTCGTCGATGTCCCCGGGGAGCGGGGCCGTGGAGGCGTACGTCACGGCGGGCGGGCAGCCGAAGGCGATGGCGACCGGCAGCCGTTCGCCCCTCTTCGCCGCCACCTGGTAGTGGTTGCGGCTGTCCTTGTGGATCTGCCAGTGCATGCCGATGGTGCGCTTGTCGTGGCGCTGGAGGCGGTAGAGGCCGAGGTTGCGGACGCCGGTCTCGGGGTGCTTGGTGTGGGTGAGGCCGAGGTTGAAGAAGGAGCCGCCGTCCTTGGGCCAGGTGAAGAGGGCGGGGAGCAGGTCCAGGTCCACGTCCTCGCCCTGGAGGACCACCTCCTGCACGGGCGCGCTGTCGGCCTTCACCTTCTTCGGCGGGACGTGCGTCATCGCGCCGAGCTTCCCGAACGCCTCGCGCACCCCGACGAAGCCCTGCGGCAGCTCGGGCTTGAGCAGACCGCCGATCTTCTCGCTGATCTCGCCGTACGACTTCAGGCCGAGGGCCTTCAGCAGGCGGCGGTCGGTGCCGAAGACGTTCATCGCGAGGGGCATCGAGGAGCCCTTCACGTTCTCGAACAGCAGGGCGGGGCCGCCGGCCTTGTTGACCCGGTCGACGATCTCCCCGACCTCCAGGTAGGGGTCGACTTCGGCCTTGATGCGCTTGAGATCGCCCTCGCGCTCCAGTGCGCGGAGCAGGGAGCGAAGATCGTCGTAAGCCATGCGGTCAAGTATCCCCGAGGGGCTACCCTGACCCCGTCACGGGGCCCCGAGCACTGCCCCGATGTCACCACCACCGCTTCCAGGGGGCCGTTCCATGCTCAGGGTGTTGATGTACCTCGTGCCGCTGGCGCTGACGATCTACGCCTTCATCGACTGCCTCAACACCCCCGAGGACGAGGCGAAGCACCTGCCGAAGATCGCCTGGGTCTTCATCATCCTGCTGTTCTGGATCGTCGGCCCCATCGCCTGGCTCGTCGCCGGAAAGCTGCGGGGTGGCCCCGGCGGCGGACGCACGCCCTCCGAGTGGCACCGCAACCATCGCACCGAGTACGTCGCCCCCGACGACAACCCCGAGTTCCTGAAGTCCCTCGCCGAGGACAACAAGAAGGACGAGTCCCTCCTCAAGAGCTGGGAGGCCGACCTCCGCCGCCGCGAGGAGGAGTTGAGGCGCCAGGAGCAGGAGAAGGGCGAGCAGCGGGACAAGAAGGACAGCGAGGACTGACGTCCGGGGAGGAGGACGGCGAGGACCGGCGTACGCCGAGGAAGCCCCGTGCCGCACCGGCAGCACCCGCCCCGCCTGCGCCCCGTCGACCTCGCGCGCCTGTCCGGCGTCTCCACCCAGCAGATCCGCAACTACGAGGCGGCCGGGGTGCTCCCGCCGGTCCCGCGCACGGAGTCGGGGTACCGGGTCTTCGGGGACGCGCACCGGCGGGCCCTGCTGACGTACCGGGCCCTGTCGAAGGGGTACGGGGCGGTGGCGGCCACCCGGATCATGCGGACCGTGCACGAGGGGGACGTGCCGGGGGCGCTGGCGCTGGTGGACGAGGCGCACGCGGCGCTGCACACGGAGCGGGTGGCGCTGCGGGCGACCACTGAGGCGCTGCGGACGCTGGCCGGGGAGCCGCCCGAGGACGACGTCCCCGGCACCGACCTGCTGATCGGGGAGGTCGCGGCCCTGCTCGGGGTCCGCACCTCGACGCTCCGCGTCTGGGAGGCCGCCGGTCTCCTCGCGCCCCGCCGCGAGCGCGGCACCGGCTACCGCCACTACGCCCCCGACGAGGTGCGCGACGCCCGCTTCATCCTCGCCCTGCGCCGCAGCCACTACCTCCTGGACCAGATCCGCCCCGTCCTGGAGGACCTCCGCGACGAGGGCGGCACCGAGGCGCTGCGGACCGCGGTCACGACCCGTCACACCGCCCTGACCGCCCGTACGGCGGCCATGCTGGAGGGGGCGGGCCACCTGCACACGTACCTGACCCACACCGATACCTGAGAAATTCACATATGCCGCTTAAAAGGGCGATGATGGGTATACGGACAAGAGGTGACAGTGATGAACGGTCGGGAGTCGGAGAAGCGCCGTTCCTCGTCGCGGCAGTCGGAGTCCGCCGAGGACCGCGTCTCCGCGCCCGAGGCCATGCGGAACGCGATCGAGCAGCTCGCCGAGCTGCTGGGCCGCGCTCCCGAGTCCGTTTCCGCGCTGAAGCCGACCGAGGAGGGCTGGGAGGCCCAGGTCGAGGTCCTGGAACTGGAGCGCGTCCCGCAGACGACCAGTGTGATGGCCGCCTACCGGGTCGCCCTGGATCCCGCGGGCAAGCTGCTGGCGTACGAGCGCGGCCGGCGGTACACGCGCGCACAGGTCGACCGGGGTTCCCGCTGAGCCGCCGAGGTCGCGGCCACCGCTGACCCGCCTCGCGGATCCCGGTGGCCCCCGACACGGTCGCGCCCCGAAAGCCCTCCGGCGTACGGCTTCCCGTACCGGAAGGGAAGAGATCGTGACTGTGGTGCCGCAGAGCGAGGGCGGCGCCGGTGCCGCCCGTGGCGGTGGCTCCGGGAACCTCTACGACGTGCTGGAACTGGTCCTCGACCGGGGCCTGGTCATCGATGCGTTCGTGCGGGTGTCCCTGGTGGGCATCGAGATCCTGAAGATCGACGCCCGGGTCGTGGTGGCCAGCGTCGACACCTACCTGCGCTTCGCCGAGGCGTGCAACCGGCTGGACCTGGAATCGGGACGCAAGGCCCCCTCCCAGCTGACGGACATCGTCGGGAACACCGTCGAGTCGGGCGCCAAGGGCAAGAGCAAAGGGGCGCTCACGGGCGCTGTCGAGGCCGTCACCGACTCGCTCCACAAGGGGCGCGGGGACGACGACGACCGCGAGTCCGGCCGCGAGAGGCAGCGCGTGCGCTCCGAGCGCGGCGCGAGCCGCCGTTCCTCCCGAGAGCGTGAGGAGTGAGCGAGCCGATGTCGGTGTACGTCTACGCCATCACCAAGCAGGCGCATCCGCTGGGCCTGGACGACGTCAGGGGCGTCGGCGAGGACCCCGCCGAGCTGCGGGCCGTCAGCAGCGCCGGTCTGAGCGCCGTCGTCAGCGAGGCCCCCGAGGTGCTCTCGGTCAGCCGCCGGGACGTGGAGGCCCATCACGAGGTCCAGGAACAGCTCCGGTCCGACGGCACCATCCTCCCGCTGAGCTTCGGGTTCGTCGCCGAGGACGAGTCCGCCGTCGAGGCGCTGCTCCAGGAGCGGGCCGAGACCTACTCCCGGCGCCTGGACGAACTCACGGGGTGCGCGGAGTTCAACGTCAAGGGCGTGGCGGACGAGGACACCCTCCTGCGCGCCATCCTGACGGAGTCCGCGCAGGCCCGTGAGCTGAACGAGAGGATCCGCGAGGGCGGCGGTACGTACGACGACCGCCTCGCCCTCGGTGAACTCGTGGCCGCGGAGGTGCAGGCCCGGCAGCAGGCGCTGGGTGAGGAGGCCCTGGCCGCGCTGCGGCCGTACGCCCGCGCCGAGCAGCTCTCGCCGCCGTCCCAGCAGTACTTCGTGAGCGCCTCCTTCCTGGTGGACGAGGAGCGGTCCGAGGAGTTCGCCGAGGCCGGCGGCGAGCTGGCCGAGGCGCTGGGTGAAGGCGCGGAGCTGCGGCTGCGCGGACCGCTGCCGCCGTACAGCTTCGTCTGACGTGCGTGTTCCCTGAGGAGGCGCTGTGGTGGGACTGGTCGGAACCATTCTGACCTTGCCGTTCGCTCCCGTGCGGGGCGTCGGATGGGTGGTCGACAAGGTGCGGCAGGCCGCAGAGGACGAGTACTACGACCCGGCTCCCGTCCAGGAGGAGCTGGTGCGGCTGGAGCGCGCGCGGGGCGAGGGGCAGGTCGGCGAGGAGGAGTTCGCGCGACGCGAGGAGGAGTTGCTGCACCGGCTGGAGGAGATCAGCGCCTACCGGCTCCAGCAGCAGAGAGAGGCACAGTCATGAACAACGCCACGATCGGCGCCGCCGTCCTCGGCGGGTACCTGCTGGGGCGGACGAAGAAGGCCAAACTCGCCCTCGGCCTGGGGGCGCTGCTGGCCGGCTCCCAGGTCAGACCCGGACAGCTGGGCAAGGCGATCGACGCCCCGTTCCTCGGCGACCTCACCCGGCAGATCCGCACCGAACTGACGGGCGCGGGCAAGGCCGCGGCGACCTCCGTGCTGTCGTCGAAGGCCGACAGCCTGGCCGGATCCCTGCACGAACGCACCGCGGGCCTGCGGGAACGGGCCGAGGGGAACGACGCGCAGGACGAGGCGGAGACGGACACCGACCCGGATGCCGACACCGACGACGAGGCCGACACCGACGACGAGGCCGAAGACGGCAGCGACGAGGAGCAGGACGACGGACAGGAAGACGCACAGGCCGACGCGGAGGACGAGGAGGGCGCCGGGGACGAGAACGGCGGGGAGGACGAGAAGGCCGCGGAGGGCCGGAAGCGGCCGGCCAAGCGGTCCGGCGGCGGCACCCGGTCCGGCGGCGGCACCACCGCCCGCAGGAGCGGCGGACGTTCGACGACCCCGCGCGGCGGGTCCACGACCCGCAAGAGCGCACCGCGCGCGACGAAGAAGACCGCCGCCGCGAGCCGCTCCAAGAGCGGCAGCGGCTCACGGTCGAGGAGGCAGGACGATGGCTGAGGGCAGAACGGCGAAAGGCGGCTCGGCTGGTACCGGCACCCTCAGCAGGAAGGACGAGGAAGCCGGCGGGAACGGGCACGCGAACGGCAACGCGGGCACGAGCCGGCTGAAGGAGGAGCTGGAGGACTACATCCAGGCCCGGCTCTCGGTGATGCTCCAGGGCGTGGGCCACGGCCTCGGCACGGGCGCGCGCAAGCTGGGCGACATGAGCGCGGGAGCGGTGAGGACGACCGCCTCCCATGCCAAGGACGCGTTGGTCGACAAGGCGAAGGGTGTCACGGACAGGGCGAAGGACACCGTCGGCGAGAAGGCCGGGGAGGTCACCGACAAGGCGGGGAGCGTCACCGAGAAGGCCAAGGAGGCCCTCTCCAAGGGTGGCCACGGCAAGGATCCCTCGGGCGGCAGCGGCAAGGGGCACACCATCATCGAGGACATCGACGTGGGCGTTCCGGTGCGTGAGGCGTACGACCAGTGGACGCAGTTCGAGGAGTTCCAGCGGTTCGCCAAGGGTGTGGTAGGCGTCGAGCAGAAGGACGAGGTCGCCACGCAGTGGCACGTCAAGGTCGCCAAGTCGAACCGGCACTGGCACGCCACCATCACGGAGCAGGTACCCGACGAACGCATCGCCTGGACCTCCGAGGGCGACAAGGCCACCACCCGGGGCGTCGTCACGTTCCACCCCCTCGGGGACAACCTCACCAAGGTGCTGCTCGTCCTGGAGTACTTCCCCAAGGGACTCTTCGAGAAGACGGGCGGACTCTTCCGGGCCCAGGGCCGCCGTGCCCGCCTCGACCTCAAGCTGTACCGCACGTTCGTGATGATGCGCGGCGAGGCCACCGGCGGCTGGCGCGGCGAGATCCGCGACGGAGAGGTCCAGGAGCAGGAGGAGGACGAGGACGGGAACGACGCGCAGGACCGGTACGACGAGGACGACGAGGACCGGTACGACGACGAGGAACCCCGGGCGGAGGACGAGGACGAGGAAGGCGAGTGGGAGGACGACGACGAGGCCGCGGACGACTACGAGGACGAGGAGCCGGGCGGGGACGAGGAGGCTGACGACGAGGAGGACGAGGACGACGAACCGGTGAGGTCGAGGAGGAGGTCGAGCGAGCCGTGACCCCGTCCGACTCCCCCGTTCCCTCGCCGACGCGGAGCCCGTACCCGTACGGCGGCGGTCAGGGCTCCAGCGCGAACCTCGCCGACATTCTCGAACGCGTGCTCGACAAGGGCATCGTGATCGTCGGGGACATCAAGATCAACCTGCTCGACATCGAGCTGCTCACCATCAAGCTGCGCCTCCTCGTGGCCTCCGTCGACAAGGCCAAGGAGATCGGCATCGACTGGTGGGAGCACGATCCCGCCCTGTCCTCCCGCGCGTCCCGTTCCGACGGCCGGCGCTCGCTCGCCGACGAGAACGAGCGCCTGCGCGCCGAGGTGCGGGAGCTGCGCGAACGTGTCGAGGCGCCGCCGGAGCTGCCCGCGCGGAAGCCGCGACCGGCCGGATCGGCCGAGCGCCGCGCCACGGGCCGCAAGGCGAGCCAGGCGAGCCGCACCGAGAGCCGCCCGGCCGAACCCCCGCGCAAGCGGCGCAGGCCGGTGCGCGAGGAGGCCGACGACACCGACGAGGAGCGGTCCTGAGCATGTACGGCGACCTGTACGGCGACCCCGACGGCCCTGCCGTGTACGCCGACGACGACCGCCCGATCAGCGGGCGGCAGGTCGCGCTGATCGATCTCCTCGACCGGCTCCTGAGCGGCGGGGTGGTCCTCACCGGAGACCTCGTCCTCAGCGTGGCGGACATCGACCTGGTGCGGGTGTCGCTGCGGGCGGTGATCGTCGCCGTACGCGAACAGATGGACGAGCAGTGGGCATTGGACCTGCCCGGGCCGGCGCCCCTGGAAGGAGGCGGCACCGATGACGGTCCCGGACCCCCGGTCTGACGGCGGCCCCCACGGCGACCGGCTCCGGGAGGTGGCAGACGCCGCGAGCCGCGCGTTCTCCCTGCTTCCCGCGCGGCCGGAGGACCTTCCCCCGCCGCCGCCCGCCGGGCGGCCCGGCCCGGGAGCCGTCGCCCGGCGGCTGCGCACCGACCCCGACACGGTCGAGCGGGACCTCGTCCGCCTGGTCCTCACCATCGTCGAGCTGCTCCGCCAGCTGATGGAACGCCAGGCCCTGCACCGCGTCGACCGGGGCGGTCTCACGGAGGACCAGGAAGAACGGCTCGGCATGACCCTGATGGTCCTGCACGACCGGATGACCGAGCTCTGCGACCGCTACGGCCTCACCCTGGACGACCTCAACCTCGACCTCGGCCCCCTCGGCCCGCTCCTCCCGCCGCCCTGATCCGGCGCCGGGCAGGTGGGAGAGGCGTCCCGCGGGCAGAGTGGGGTCATGGACCAGGCACAGGCACGCGCATGGCTCGCCACCGCCGTCGAGGAGGCCCGGACCGGGCTGGCGGAGGGCGGCATCCCCATCGGGGCCGCGCTCTACGGACCGGACGGCACGCTGCTCGGGCGCGGCCACAACCGCCGTGTCCAGGACGGGGACCCCTCCACGCACGCCGAGACGGCGGCGTTCCGCGCGGCGGGGCGGCAGCGGACGTATCGCGGCACGACGATGGTGACCACGCTGTCGCCGTGCTGGTACTGCTCCGGGCTGGTGCGGCAGTTCGGGATCTCGCGGGTCGTCGTCGGGGAGGCCACGACCTTCCACGGCGGGCACGACTGGCTCGCCGAACACGGCGTGGAGATCGTGCTCCTCGACGACCCGGAGTGCGTGGCCCTGATGCGCGACTTCGTCCGACAGCGACCGGCCCTATGGAACGAGGACATCGGTGACCCCAGCGACATCGGCGACGGCAGCGGCAGGGGCCGGTAGGCCCCGCATCCCCACCATCGACCTGCGCCCCTGGCGCGACGGCGGCCCCGGGGCCCGCGCCCGGATCGCCCGCACCGTCGACGAGGCGCTGCAGAGCGCCGGGTTCCTCCTCGTCACCGGCCACGGCGTGGACCCGGCCCTGCGCGCCCGCGTCCGGGAGGCCGCCCGCGCCTTCTTCGTGCTGCCCGCCGAGACCAAGCGGGCGTACGAGGTCAAGGTCGGCGGGCGGGGCTGGCTCGGGCCGGGCGCCGAGGCCAACGGGTACGCGGAGGGGACGGAGACCCCGCCGGACCTCAAGGAGTCGCTGACGTTCGCGACGCACGAGCCGTTCGACGACCCGGTCGTGAACGCCGAGTGGTACGCGCCGAACGTGTGGCCGGCCGAGGTGCCGCACCTGCGGGCGCTCTGCGAGGAGTACCTGGCCCGGATGGGCGAGCTGGAGAACCTGCTGCTCACGCTCCTCGGCGAGGCGCTCGGTCTGGAGCCGGACTTCTTCTCCCGGCACATGAGCCACCCCACCTACGGCTTCAACATCAACTGGTACCCGGGCACGGACGTCATCGGCGACCCGGTGCCGGGCCAGTTCCGCATCGGCCCGCACACCGACTTCGGCACGGTCACGATCCTCGACCGGCAGGCCGGGAAGGGCGGGCTGCAGGTGTTCACCGACGAGGGCGGCTGGGAGGACGCCCCGTACGACCCCGCCGCCTTCACCGTCAACGTCGGTGATCTGCTGGCCCGTTGGACCGGGGACCGCTGGCGCTCCGGGCGCCACCGGGTGCTGCCGCCCCCGGCCGACGAACCCACCGAGGAGCTGATGTCGCTGGTGTACTTCGGCGAGTGCACCCCGGGCACGATCGTGGAGTCCGTGCCCGCGCCGGTCGGCCGGGTGGCGCACCCGCCGGTGGACTCGCACGTCTACCTGCGGGCGCAGCTGGACTCGATCACGGTCGGCTGACCTCCCGCCGCCGCCCCTCTCCTCCCCCGGAAGCACATCCGCCCCGGCGACCGCCTCATCTTGTATCGAGTGTTTGACACAAGATCCCGCCCCACGGCATCTTGTACTCACCGCTTGATACAAGATGATCCGGGGGGATCTCCGCATGCTCGACACCGCCCCGTTCCAGCACCGGCTCCTCGACCATGCCGACCACTACGCCCGCTGGTCCGGACTGGCCATCGGTCTCGTGGCCGCCCAGGCGCTGTCCACGCTGGGGGAGGTCGAGTTCGAGCAGCGCGTCGTGTTCTGCCTGACCGCGTTCGGCCTGTGCGCGGTGGCCGGGGTCCTCCTCGCCGACGCACTCACCCTGCGCCCCCAGGAGGCGGTCCGCACCGCGAGTCTCGCCCCGCGCCTGGTCAGAGACCATGTCCCCCCGCACATGGGCCCGTTGATCGCCCTCCAGGGAATCTCCCTGGCCGTCCTGCTCGTGATCACGGCCGCCACGGCCTCCGTCGACCCCGCCCGCATCCTCAGTACGGGCAAGGTCCTCACCCTCACCTGCAACGGGATGCGCGCGACCGCCGGGCCCTGGCCGGGCCTCTACTACACCCTCCCGATGTTCGGCGCGCTCGCCATAGCCACCCCCACCTGCGTCTGGGCCCTGCGCCGCATCGCGCACGGCCCGGGCGGGGAACAGCAGCGCCGGGACCGCGCGTGGGCGGTCACCGGGGCCTGGGGCCTGCTGGTGTCGAGCCAGCAGCTGTACGCCGTGCTGATGGTCTCCCTCGCGCTCACGGAGACGGGCTGCGCCGGCGTGCTGGGCGTGCTCACCTTCTGGGTGTTCTACCCGCTGGCCCTGCTCAACCTGTTCACCGTCGTCTGGTCGCTCGTCACCGTGGTGGCACCCCGGGCCGTCGACGACGAGGCGGCAGAGGGGCACTTCGACGATGAGTGAGGCCGCCGTCCGCGTCGACACCACCAGCCAGGTCCCGCCGTACGAGCAGATCCGCGCGCAGCTCGCCGCGCTGATCGTCACCGGGCGGCTGGCCGAGGGCGACCGGCTGCCGACGGTCCGCCAGCTGGCCACCGACCTCGGACTCGCCCCCGGCACCGTGGCCCGCGCCTACCGCGAGCTGGAGGCCGGCGCACTGATCCGCACCCGCCGGGGCGCGGGCACCCGAGTGGCAGCGCCCCCCACCGGCCCGGTCCGGCCGCACACGGTGCAACTCGCCACACTGGCCCGCGACTTCACCTCGGCGGCCCGCGCGCTGGGAGCCGACACCGAGGCGATCGTGGCCGCCGTCCGCGAGGCGCTGGGCCCGGACCGGCCGTAGGCGCCGTCGTGGCGCGTCAGGAAACACCGCGCACCCGACTCACAACCCCTCACCCCGACCCAGCATCCGGCGTCGGCGTGCGACCACATCGGCCTCCCGCCTCATGTCGCGGACCAGCCTCCGCCCGTTCAACTCGGCGGTGAGCCGCGCTTCGTCGATGGCCCTGCTGCCGCGTCCGACGGTGACGCCGTCGTACCCCTGGAGCGTTCCGGACCGCTGCGGCGGGTGGGGCGGGGGCGCGAAGGACGCCGCGCGAAAGGCTCGGTGGATCTCGTCCGAGAGCGCGTCGGCCGTCGCCCGGCCGGTCACCACGTCGACCAGCGCCTCCCTCAACCCCGGGCTCTCACGCAGAAGTTGCCGCTCGTCGACCCTGGGGCGCGGGCACACATAGGCGAAGTCGTTGTACTGGCGGCGGTGTTCACCGACCTGCACGTCCCGGCAGTGGCGGATGAACACGAAGGACTGCCCCCGGCCCGCCCCGACCGGGGGCGGCACGGCGGAGGCCCGCGGCACGCTCCGGCCCCCGTCCTCCCGCCGGACGGCACGCAGTTCCACCGCGTCCCGCCGCACGCTCCACGTCCGGGCACCCAGCTTCCCCATGACGGCGGCCCGCTTGTCGGGGTTCTCGGGGTCGAGAGCGAGTGCGGCGAGCCGTTCCCGCACGTCGGCGCGGCGCAGCACGGGGGCGAAGTCCAGGTGCGGGGTGCGCAGGCGGTAGGTGTACTGGTTGTACTGCTCGTTGTGATCACCGACCTGTACCCCGCGGCATCCCACGATCAGGACCGCTTCGCACAGCAGGCCCCGCCGGACCACCCGCACCCGCCTCCGGACCGCCCTCGGGCTCTCCCCGCCGGCCGGGGGCGGGGGAGGCGGCAGGGGGCGCGCCGACCGGACTGGCACGGCCGGGTCAAGGCCGCCGCCAACGTGACGGCCGGAGTTCTCGCCCCTCATACCCGCCCCCCTGGGCGTCGGCGGCTCCGACGCGGCCGCCCGCCGTAGTTGATCTGCGTGCCGTCGCCCACCGACACGTTCTCGGATTCGATGATCTGCGTGTGATACGTCGCGCCCCCGCCGGGCGTCGCCGCGTCCGGCCCCACCGGCGCGCTCCCGGTGCCGCCTCCCGGACCGGGGTCAGGTCCCGGCGACGCACTCTCCGAAGCCGCCGAGGCATCCTCCGGTCCCGGCAACGCCGCGCGCTGACGCCTGCGCCTGAACCACTCCACGACCCCCTCGGACACACCTGTCTGGGTGCCCGCCACGACACCGGCGACCAAGGCCGCGGCGACCAGAGCAAGGATCTCCATCAACGCCGTCCCACCCTCCGGCCGACAGTGAGACCGTCCTACCCGGCCCACTACGCGGTAACCCGATAATCTCCCTAAAAGACTGACAAAGACATCACAACGGCACCTCTTCCAGCGGCTCCAGCACCGAGTAGTCGCCGAAGCTCCGCCGGTAGCGCAGGTGCCGGGTCTCCTGCGTGTGCCTGCGCTGCCACTCCTCCACGGCCGCCGCGTCACTCCGTACGCCCGACTCCGCGCCGCACTCCGTCTCGTCCCCCGACACACACCGCGCCTCGTACTCCGGCTCCGCCGTCGCGTCCTGCGCGATGACGTACGGCACGTACCGGAACACCCGGCGCGTACGGCCGCCTCCGGTGTGCTCCCGTCGCTGATGGTGCCGCAGCAGCACGTTCGCGTCGGTCTCCGCGCTCCGGTCGTACCGGGCCCGCGCCTCCCCGCGCCGAACGTCCAGCTCGGCGCAGGCCGCACAACCCGGCACCGGAACGGGCGGGCGCTCCAGCTGCTCATCCCGTCGCAACGTCACACCCTCCTCTTCGTCCGCTGGTTGGCCGCCCGCACCTGCGCCCCGATCCGCTCCGCCGCCGTCGCCGGCCGCAGCGTCCCGGGGTCCGCCTCCCACTCCCGGCCACCGCCCACCGGGCGCAGCATCGCGTACGGCCCGACCCTGTCCCGGTACTCCCCCACGCGCCGCGTCCGCGGATCGTAGACAAGCTGTCCTTCTGGTTCCACGCGCACTCCACAGCCCTGTTCCGTCACTCTGGGTGTACACAGCGTCGCGGAAGGGAACGGTCGCCTTCAATGCGGTACGTGTGGCACTGCGCCTTTGTCACGGGCAGCACGAGGGGGACGTCATGACACGGCGGAACGCGGAAGGGGCGGGCGGGGCGGGGAGTTCGGCCCTGTTCGGCGAGGTGCTGCGGCACTACCGCGAGGCGGCCCTGCTGACGCAGGAGGCACTGGCGAGAGAGGTCCCGTGCGACCGTTCGCAGGTGGCGAAGGTCGAGGCGGGCACGCGGGTACCGAGCGAGCAGTTGGCGAAGCGGTGCGATGAGGTGCTGGACTCGGGTGGGGTGTTGGCCCGTATCTGGGCCAAGGTGGACTGGTATCCGGCCGTCCAGCATCCGGATTGGTTCGAGCGCCGGGTGGAGATGGACTCGGTGGCTGTCGGGCTGCGGGCGTACCAAGAGCAGCTCATCCCGGGCCTGTTGCAGACGCCGGCCTACGCACACGCACTGTTCTCCCAGGTCGTGACCGGCGACGAGGCGGACGAGCGTGTCCGGGCCAGGATGAGCCGCCAGCCATGCTTCCTGGCCGACGGCGGCCCGCTGTACGTCGCGGTTCTGGACGAGAGCTGCCTGCGCAACGCGGTCGGGAGCCCGGAGGTCATGCGTGACCAGTGCGCCCATCTGCTCAGCGTCGGACAGCGGCCCAACATTCGCATCCAGGTGGTTCCGGCGGATCTCTACGGTCTCGTCCGCCCCAAGGTCTCCATGTCGCTGATCGACCTGGCCGACGAGCGCTGGGTCTACTCGGAGTCGCAGCACAGCGGCCATTTCACCAACGATCCGGCGGCCTACGCCCGCGACAGCCAGACCTATGATGTGCTCAGAGCGGACATCCCGTCAGCCCGCGAGTCCGCCGCTCTGATCAGCGACGTGATGGAGGGGTACGAGCGTCATGGACAGGTACGACCTGAGCACGGCGATCTGGATCAAGAGCAGCCACAGCGGCAACGACGGCGGCGACTGCCTGGAAATGGCGACCTGGATCAAGAGCAGCCACAGCGGCGACAACGGCGGCGACTGCATCGAAATCGCCCCCGATATCCCCGGCCTCGTCCCCGTCCGCGACAGCAAGAACCCTGACGGCCCGGTCCTGGTCATCAACCGATCCGCCTGGCTCTCCTTCATAGGCGCCGTGCGGTCGGGTTCGTAAGCGAACGGGCAGACTTCGCCGTACTCCGAAACAACTGCCCCTCTCTCCACAGCTGTTGATAACCACAGCAGCTATGACAACGGCAACGGCGACACCGCCGACCCACGCCCTCTCCGGGATACCCACGGCATACGGGCACTCCGAGGAACTCCCCTTCATCGTGCTGGCGGGAGCCCGGGGCCTCGGCAAGAGCACGGCTCTGCGGGAGCTGCGGGCGGCGTACCGCAGCCGTACTCCCGTCGCACTGATCGACGGTGAGGAGACACGGTTCGACCGGCCTCCCCCGGGACGGCCCCCGGAGACCTGGTCGCCCGTGTACGAGGCGCTGTCGGCCGTCGCGGAGCAGCTCGGTGAGCCCGTGGCCGGGGCGGGGCGGATCTCGTTCCCCCGGCTGGCGTGCGGGCTGCTCGCCGTCGCGGCCGGGGGCTGGGGTGACCGCGGACTGCCGAGGATCTGCGCGGAGGCCGAGCGGATCCTGCTGCTGAGCGACACGGGCGGCTGGCTGGCGGGACGGTGGGTGGGGAAGGCCGTGGCACGGCTGGTGTCGTCGCTGTCGGCGCAGGGGCGGCCGGCGGTGGAGGCGATCATCGAGGCTGCGCTGGAGGCGTTCAGCGAGGGGATGTCGTCCTCGCACCGGCGGCTGCGCCGGGGCGCGGTCTGGTACCGCGACCACCCGCACGCGGCCGGGAGCCCCAAGCGCGGCCTGGTCCTCCTGTCACGGCACTTCAGGGCGGGCGGCGACGCCCGGACCCACGCCGAGCACCATCTCGTACGGGCGCTGCTCGCGGACCTGGACGACGCGTACGCGGGGGTCGTGCCACGCCCGCAGCGGGCGGGGCGGCCGGTGATCCTGCTCGACAACGTGCAGGAGGCGGCGGGACGGAGGCTGCTGGAGTCGGTGCTGCGGGACCGGGCCGACGGAAGGGCCGACCAGGTGGCGTTCTTCGCCGGACTGCGGGGGCAGGGCCACCCGGCGCTGCGGCACGCGGCCCGCCGCACCCTGCCGGAGGCGACCGGTTCCGGCGGCTGGACACCGGGCGTCACGCCGTCGTCCCACGCCCTGTTGATCCCGATGCCCGCGCTCTCCCCCGAGAACACGCTCCATGTCATCGGCGCGGCCTGCGCGGGCGTGCCGGTTCCTCCCCGGCTGCCGTACGCGACACACCGGCTGACCGGCGGCAGTCCGCTCGGCACGGCGCTGATCGCCGAGTCGGCCCGCCAGAACCTGCCCCGAGGGGTCACCACCCTCACCGGGCTGTTGTCCGCCGCCATGGTCGTGCACGACGAGGACGAGGACCACGGCGAACGCCCCACGTACCGGGTCCTGCTCGACCGTCTCCTCCCGAACGAGCGTCACCTCGACGCGCTGGCCGTTCTCGCCGCCGCCCACGACCGTGACTCCGCGCTCGCCCTCGCCGGGTCCCGGCTCCCGGACGGCTTCGACGAGTCGGCCGTCCTGGCCCTGGAGGACCGCCTCGCCCGGGAGGGCCACGCCCCGACGCCGGGTCACTTCGTGGGCGACCCCTTCCTGCGGACCCTGCTCCTGCTCGGGCTGCGCGACCGGGACCCGGACCACAAGCGCAGCCGGTCGGTCCACCGCACCCTGGCCGACCACTACGGTCCGGCCCGCGCGGCCCACCGGGCGCACCACGAACTCGCCCTGGGGAACGCGGACCTCGCGGTGGCGCACCTCTGCGACACGTTCCACGGGACGGACCTCCGCACCTGGCTGACGTCCCTGGCCTTCATCGCGTCGGCCCCGCACGACGACGGCCCGAACGGCGACGGCCCGGACGACCGGGGCGCGGTGGCCCTCGGCCGCCCGGACCCGGCCCTGCACGCGCGCGTGCGCCGCGTGCTGCACGCGGTGTGGCAGCTGACGGATCCCCTCGTCCTGCCGGACCCGGAGGTCGCCGAACGCCTGGGCCGAGAGCTGGAACAGCTATCCGCCGGCCGACCGGCCGCGGACGTCCTCCTGCGGCGGGCGTCGAGGGACTGGCCGGACGACGCGCTCGCGGGCCGCCCCCTGCGCGTGGGGTGACCCGCGATCCAGCCCGAAGGGGCGGACCTCGCCAGGAGGTTCCGCCCCGCCTTCACGGCTCAGAAACGGTCCGGGGCGCGCTCCGGAAGCGGAGAACCGGGGAGCATGTCCCGCTGCCGGTTCTTCCGGGCCTCCTCGTTCGAGCCGGTCGTCGCCTCGCAGGTCACGTCCTTCGCCGGGAGCTTCCCGGTGAGGAGGTAGCCGTTGACCGCGCCGTCCGAGCAGGCGTTGCCGCTCGGATAGACGCCGTGGCCCTCGCCGCCGTGCACGGTGACCATCTTCGAGCCCTTCAGGTCGGCGTGCAGGGCCTGACCGCTGGGCAGCGGGGTCTGCGAGTCCCACTCGTTCTGGACGACCAGGGAGCCCACCTTGTTGTTCACCTTGGTCGCCCGTTCCGCGGACTTGTCCCAGAACGCACAGGGTTTGATGCTGGACGCGAAGTCACCGAAGAGGGGGTAGCGGCGCTTGTCCGCGATGGCGTCCCGTCGGTAGCTCTCGGGATCGCGGGACCACGCGGCCGAGTTGTCGCCGCACACCACGGCCCAGAAGCTCGCCATCCCGTTGTCGGACGGCACCTTGGCGGCGGCGACGGCACCGGCCGTCCGGGACCTCTCGGAGCCGGCGAACACCGCGAGCTTCCTCGCGGAGGCGGGCTGGCCGGCCGCGGCCTTCTTCAGCTCCATCATGATGTCGGAGGCGAACTCCGGGCTGAAGACCGCCCCGCGCATACCGCTGCGGATGTCGTCACCGGTGACCGCCTGCCCGTCCACCTCGATGGGCTTCTCACCGGCCTGCGCGACCAGGTCCCAGAAGGTCCGGTCGACCTTCTTCGGGGTGTCACCGAGGCCGTAGGTCGCCGAACGTGCGGCGGCCCACTCGGTCCACCGGTCGAACGCGGGCTCGGCGCCCTCCGCCCACCACTGGATCATCCCCCGCCAGGCGCGCGCCGGTTCGACCGCGCTGTCCAGCACGAACCGGTCGGCCCGGCCCGGGAAGAGCTGGGTGTAGACGGCGCCGAGGTAGGTGCCGTACGAGTAGCCCAGGTACGAGATCTTCTTCTCACCGAGGATCGCCCGGATCAGATCCATGTCACGGGCGGTGTTGCGCGTGGTGATGTGCCGGAGGGTGGCGCCCGCCTTCTTCTCGCACTTGTCCGCGACGGTGCGGGCCCAGGCGACGTCCTTGGCGAACGTCTTCTTCTTGTAGGGCCGCAGCCAGTCCTCCTCCTTCGGCTTCAGACCGCAGGAGACCGGGCTGCTCCGCCCCACACCGCGCGGGTCGAAGCCGATGAGGTCGTACTTGCGCTGGGCGGCCTTGGGCAGGATCTCCTGGACCCCCAGCGGCATGAAGAGCCCCGAGCCCCCGGGGCCGCCGGGGTTGGAGAACAGGACACCGTGGCGCTTGTCGGGCGCGGTGCTCCTCAGCCGGGATATGGCCAGGTCGATCCGCTTGCCGCCGGGGGCCCGGTAGTCCAGCGGGACCTTGATGGTGGCGCACTTGAACTTCGCGGGAGCGTCGGCGTCGCACCGCTTCCACTTCGGCTTCTGCTTCACGTACGGGTCCAGCGCGCCCGCGGCGGTCGACGCGGAGGCGGTCGACAGAGACGTGGCCGCCGGGAAGGCCGCCGGAGCGGCGGTTGCCGTGGAGGTGGCGAGTGCGGGGACCAACGTAGCCGTGACGCTCACGGCTAACAGGGGCATGAGACGTCTTCTGCGCACGAATTCGATCCTTCCGGTCACACGTTCGGACAGGAAAGATCATTCAAGAAAGAGCCACCCCTGTGGATCCCCCACCGGGCCGCCCTTCCCTCCCCCCTGGGAAGGAGACGACCGCGGTGGGTGATACCGGAGTTGTAGAGAAAACGGACCGGACGGCGTAGGCCGCGACGCCGCCGACGGTTCCGCTTCCTAGACCCGAGGAGGCGGTCAGGCCCCCACGGACCGGAGCGCCGCCAGGCCCACGTCCGCGTAGGAGTGCTTGCCGCTGACGAAGATGTTGACGCCGTAGTAGTTGAACAGCCAGCAGGCGAAGGCGACGATCGCGATGTACGCGGCCTTGCGGCCCTTCCAGCCGGCCGTGGCCCGGGCGTGCAGGTAGCAGGCGTAGGCGACCCAGGTGATGAACGACCAGGTCTCCTTGGGGTCCCAGCCCCAGTAGCGGCCCCACGCGTCGCCCGCCCAGATGGCGCCCGCGATGATCGTGAACGTCCACAGCGGGAAGACGGCCGCGTTGACGCGGTACGAGAACTTGTCGAGGGAGGCCGAGGCGGGCAGCCGCTCCATGACGGAGGTCGCGAACCGGCCGGGCCGTCCGCCGGCCGCGAGCTTGCTCTCGTAGGAGTCCTTGAACAGGTACAGGATCGTGCCGACCGCGCCCACGTAGAAGACCGCGCCGCAGAAGATCGCGGTGGAGACGTGGATGTAGAGCCAGTACGAGTGCAGGGCGGGAACCAACTGGTCACTGGCGGTGTACAAGACAGTGACGGCGAGACCGAGATCGAGGAGGACCGTCGTGATCAGCGGAAGCCCGAGCCAGCGGACGTTCTTCTTCAGCACGAGCAGCGCGAGGTACACCCCGACGGCCACGGTGGAGAAGGTGATGTTGAACTCGTACATGTTGCCCCACGGCGCCCGCTGCACCGAGAGGGCCCGGGTGAGCACCCCGCCGAATTCGACGAGGAAGGCCAGCACGGTGAGGGACACGGCGATACGGCCGTAGAGGTCGCCCTGCTCGTCCCCGCCGTGCGCGCCGGGCCCGTCCGGCACGTCCCGGGCACCGGCGGCGGCCCGCACGACCACCTTCGGCCGCTCCAGGACGCTGGTCCCGCCTGCGGACTGCACCGTCACCGCAGGCGCGTCGGCCTTCTTGGCGTCCTTGGCGTCCTTGGTGCCGGCGGTCAGCGCGGCGGCCGTACGGCCGACCTTGCTCCGGCTCCCGAAGAGCCACTCGGCGATGTAGGCGAAGAAGGCGAGGGTGTAGACGGCCATCGCGGAGTAGATCAGCGTGTTGCTGATGTTCGCGAGGTTTTCGTTGGTGGCGGCGGCGAGAGTCACTGCTGCTCAGCCCCTTCGGACGGTACGGCTGGAGGTTGGGGGGTGGTGTGGTGCTCGGGACCGGTCGCGGCGTCGGGCCCGGTCTCGGCGGCGGTGGGAGCCTTGTCGTGCACGGCGGCCGCCAGGTCGCCCAGCTCCTCCGGCACCTTCGCCGACTCGCTGCGGCCGAGCCCGGCCATCTCGACGACGGTGACCCCGTCGGGGCCGGCCACCGCGCGCACCCACACCCGTCGGCGCTGGATGAACAGCGATCCGGCGAGACCGAGAATGGCGGTGATCGCGCCGCCGAGGGCCCAGCCGCTGCCGGGCTGCTGGGTGATCTGGAAGCCGGCCCACTCCTTGACCCCGTCGAAGGTGATCGTGCCCGCGCCGTTCGGCAGCGTCATGGACTCGCCGATCTTCAGGTTCTCCCGCACCTGGGCGCCCTTGGAGTCCTTGAACCCCTTCAGCTTCGACTTGTCGAGCTGGTACACGCTCTGCGGGATGCCCCCGTCGACCCGGAGGTCACCGTGGTACGGCTCCAGGTTGAGCACGGGGTTCAGCAGCGCGGGGTACTGCGAGACCACGGCGGTGTTCTTGCCGCCGTACGTCGGGAGGAAGAAGGCCTGGATACCGAGCTGGTCCCACTTGCCCGCGGCGTCGGTGTAACCGTCCATGACCTTGATCGCACCGGTGGAGGTGACATTGGAGTCCAGCGGCAGCAGCGGCGCGGCGTCCTGGAAGACGACCTTGCCCCGCCCGTCCTTGATGGTGAGGACGGGGGCGTATCCGTGGCTGACGAGGTAGACCTTCGAGTCGCCGATCTCCAGCGGCTTGTTGACCTCGATCCTGGTCGACCGCTGCTTGCCGTCGGCGCCGACCGCGTAGTCGACGGCGGCCTCGAAGACGCGCGGCGTGCCCTTGTTGGGGCCGCTCGTCTCGTATGTGGCCCGGAAGCTCTTGAGGTCGAAGCTGAACGGGTTGAGGTCGTCGGCGGTGAAGAGATTGCCGGACTTGAAGTCGTCGTACAGGGGGAGGACGTTGGAGAAGCCGTCACCCTCGACGATCAGCTTGTTGCCCTCGGACCGGTAGAGCTGGCCCCAGGCGAAGGCGACGAGCATCACGATCAGGGCGATGTGGAAGGCGAGGTTGCCCGCCTCGCGCAGATACCCCTTCTCGGCGGCGACGGCGTCCCCGGCGACATGGGCGCGGAACCGGCGCTTCTTCAGCGCCTGCAGCGCGGCCTCCCGCACCTGCTCCGGCGTGGCCTGCGTGCGCCAGGTCGCGTAGGCGGGCAACCGGGTCAGGCGCCGGGGCGCCCCCGGCGGACGGCCGCGGAGCTGGCCGACGAACTGCCCGGTGCGGGGCACGATGCAGCCGATGAGCGAGACGAAGAGAAGGATGTAGATCGCCGAGAACCACACCGAGCTGTAGACGTGGAACAGCCCGAGCTTCTCGTACAGGGGCCCCAGGGTGTCGTGCCGCTGCATGAAGTCGGCGACGCGGGACTCGTCCTGGCCCGACTGCGGGATCAGGGAGCCGGGGATGGCCGCGAGCGACAGCATGAACAGCAGCAGCAGCGCGACCCGCATGGACGTCAGCTGCCGCCAGAACCAGCGGGCCCAGCCGATCACCCCGAGCGAGGGCAGGTGGGGCGCGTCCTCCTCCGGCGCGGTGGACAGCTGCGAGCCGGCGGCACCGAGGTCGTTGTCGTCGGGGGTCCCGCTCGCGGGCCGGGCGGCGTTCTCGCGGTTGCCGGAGTCGGTCGTCGTCATTGGCTCAGGTCCGTCGTCATTGGCTCAGATCCCAGGGGTGAAACCGGCGGACCAGACCTGCATCTCCTGAATGATGCGGTCCCAGGCGCCGGTCAGCATGAGCAGTCCGATCGTGATCATCATGCCGCCGCCGATGCGCAGCACCCACACGTAGTGCCGCTTGACCCAGGCGAAGGCGCCGAGCGCCTTGCGGAAGGCCACCGCGGCGAGCATGAAGGGCAGGCCCAGCCCCAGACAGTACGCCACCATCAGCAGGGCCCCGCGACCGGCGCTGGCCTGTTCGAGGGCGAGGGCGTTGACGGAGGTGAGGGTGGGTCCGATGCAGGGAACCCAGCCGATGCCGAAGAGCGCGCCGAGTATCGGGGCGCCCACGAGCCCGGTGGCCGGCCTGGTGTGGAAGCGGAACTCCCGCTGGGTGAACCAGGGCATCAGCCCCATGAAGAAGAGCCCCATGGCGATCATGAGCCCGCCGAGCACCTTGTTCAGGATCTCCTGGTGCTCCAGCAGGGTCTGGCCGAAGAACCCGAAGAGCGCGCCGCCGGACACGAACACGAAGGTGAAGCCGAGGACGAACAGTCCGGCCCCGGCCACCATCCGGCCCCGGCGGGCGTCGACCAGGTCGGTGCCGCCGACGCCGGTGACGTACGACAGATAGCCGGGCACGAGCGGCAGGACGCAAGGGGAGAAGAAGGAGACGAGTCCGCCGAGGACGGCGATCGGCAGGGCCAGCAGCAGGGCGCCGTTGAAGACGGTCTCGTTCATCTCGGTGGCGGTCGTGGTCAGCGCGGCGGCCGTGACGGACATTCCGGGCACGTCACTTCTCCGCGAGGATCGGCTTGAGCATCTTGCGCAGCTTCTCCTCGCTGAGCGGCTGCTGCGTGCGCACGGCGAGCTTGCCCTCCCGGTCGATGACCAGCGTGGAGGGGATCAGCTGCGGGTTGAGCGAGCCCTTCTCGAAGCGCAGCAGCAGCTTGCCGGTGGGGTCGTAGAGGCTCGGGTACGTGACCTTGTACTGCTCCTCGAAGGCGAGTGCCGGCCGGGTGCTGGTGTCCCGTGTGTTGATGCCGACGAACTGCACGCCCCGGCCGGCGAGGTCCTGGGAGACCTTCACCAGGTTGGGCGCCTCGGCACGGCACGGTGCGCACCAAGAGCCCCACACGTTCAGGACGATGATCTTGCCCTTGTAGGCGGAGAGGTCCAGCCGGTCGCCGTCGATGGTCTTGCCGGAGAGATCGGGCGCGGTGTCCCGGTCCCCCTTCTTCACCGTCGCGATCCCGTCGGAGCCGGTGATGAACCCGGTCTGCCCGCCTCCGCCCTCGATGCCGCCGCCCGCACAGGCGGACAGCGTCAGGACCAGGGCGGCGGCCCCGGCGGAGAGCAAAGCGGCACGACTGCGGCTCGTACGGACACTCATGTGAAAAGTTTCGCATGCCCGTTTCGGGGGCTTCGGGCGGGGTCACCGGCCCCCTTGTCCGCAGGTCAGGCGGCTGAACCGGCCCCCAGGAACTCCTTCCACCCGCCTGTGGGCTGCTGGCCCACCCCGAGGGTCTGGAGCTTGGCGAGGACCTCCGGGGTCTGAACGTCCATCCAGTCCACGAACTGCCGGAAGGACACGATCCGTATCTCCCCGTCCTTGGCCTTCTCCTTGGCCCGCGCGATGTGCTTCAGGGCCTCCTCGACGGCGTCCATGTAGACCCCGCCGTTCCACTCCTCGAAGTGGTTGCCTATGAACAGCGGCGCCCGGTTCGTCTCGTACGCGCGCTGGAACCCGGCGACGTACGCGCCGGTCGCCTGCTTGCGGTAGGCCGGGTAGTTCGCGGGCGGGGCCTGGGTGGAGTTCTGCGACTGGTTGAACATGATGTTGTAGTCCATGGACAGCACCTCGAAGCTGCGGCCCGGGAACGGCACGGACTGCAGCGGCAGATCCCAGATGCCCTGCTTCTTCCTGGGCCACATCTGGAGGCCGCCGGGCGAGGAGGAGTCGTAGCGCCAGCCCAGCTCGCGGGCCGTGGGCAGCAGGTTCTCCTGCCCCAGCAGACAGGGCGTGCGGCCGCCGATCAGCTCCTTGTCGTAGTCGAACGGCAGGGATTCGACGTCCGTCCAGCCGCTGTTGGTCCGCCACTCCTTGACGAAGGACTTCGCCTGCTCGATCTCGCTGCGCCACTGCTTGGGCGTCCAGTTCCCGACCGAGCCGGAACCGCCGCAGAAGTGACCGTTGAAGTGGGTGCCCATCTCGTGTCCGTCGAGCCATGCGGTCCGCACGTGACCCAGCGTGGACTTGATGTGTTCGTCCGTCAGATAACCGATGTCGGAGGCGCCGGGGGCGTTGTTCGGCGGGAGATACACGCGCTTTTTCGACTCCGGCAGGAGATAGATTCCGGAGAGGAAGAACGTCATATGGGCGTCATGGTCCCGACCGGCCTTCAGGAACCGCTCGAAAAGCCCGTTCCCGACGTCTCCGGCCCCGTCCCAGGAGAACACCACGAACTGCGGCGGCTTCTCGCCGGGCTCCAGCGGCCGCGGCCTGCCCGGCTGGTTCGGCTGCTTCCCCGTGTACGAGGTCGAGCCGTCACCCAGCGGCTTCGCCTTCTTGCCGGGCCTGTGCTTCTTCCCCGGCTTCTTCCCGTCGCCCCCGGATCCGCCGGCCTCGTCCGGCTTCCCCCCGAGACCCGTCCCGCACCCGGTCAGCCCCAGCCCCGCGGCCGCCCCCGCCCCGACACCGAGCCCGAGCATCCCCCTCCGCGATATCTCGCGCATTACATTCCCCTCGGTCGTTCCACGCACCCGTTCACGTGAAGCACACCGACTGAGAGGCACGACAGGACGAACGGGTTCCCATTGATCTCCGAAGAACGAAAATCTTTACGCCCCCGGAAGTCAAGTGTTGCGTCCGGGGTCCCCGGAAACCGAGTGTGGCGTCCGGGGCCCTGGAGCCGAACGACCCTTCCTGATGTCCCGTGGCCGAGCACTCCTGGCAGGGCACGAACACCGGCACACGGCCGACGACCGCACGCCGTACGCCGCCGCGTGACCCGGCGTTCGATCCGCCCGTCGGTTGCCGGTCCTTGCCGGTCTGCTGCCGGTTGTCGCCGGTCGTGAGGCATCACGGTGCTCGATGAGCGGCAATTTCGCAGATCAGCAGGGTGGACGGGACGGCGCGGCGGATACAGAGGGACTCCCGCATTTCTGCAAGGGCCGCTTTCTAGGCTTTGCGGTGTCGGACAACGCCGCGGGCCGCAGGCCGGAGGCGTTCCGGCCCACGCCGGAGAAATCCGTACAGCCCTCCGGTGTCTTCATCGCAGCGGTAGCGCCGGCCGCTCCACCGGAGCGGGGACCGGTCGAGCATCACCGGTCGTGCATCACCGGTCTGCGCATCATCCTGACCCATCAATGCGAGGGAATCGACATGTCCTTACCGCACATGCCTCGTCACGTCCGCGGGACCGTCCGGTGCCTGACGATGGCCGCCGTGAGCACCGCCGCCCTGCTGGCGGCGATCCCGGCCGCGAACGCATCGTCGCCCACCGACGCCGCCGCATCGGCTCGGGCCGGCACCACGGGCCGCTCGTCGGTGAGCCGTAGCTTCACGCTGCCCAAGGGCACCACACGGGCCACCCTGTCCCTGGGCGCGTCCAAGGCCGAAGTGGTCAAGGCTCCGCAGGACACGATCACTTGTGTCCTCACGGTCTACAGTCCGTGGTTCACCTTCGTGGGCGGGACTCCGAGGATAGCCACGCAGGCCGAAACCACGTGCAGCTCGTGGGTGACCTCGCTCAGCATCGCGGCCGAACTCACCCGCAACGGGGCGACGGCCTCCGTGGGCGACAACCAGAACAACTTCTCGTCGTCCATCTCGGTCGACACGGCCGCCCCGTGCGCCGAAGGCTCGTGGGTCGCCCACGCGGACGGCGACATCATCTACCCGCCCCTGTTCTGGCCGCCGAGCGCTGACCTCTCCGTGCAGAGCCGTGCCTTGCCGGTCAGCATCTGCCGGAACTAGTGAGGCCGGGGACTGGCGCGGTCGCTGACGCTCCGTTTCCAGTCCCCACCGCCTCGCACCGCACCCGCGGTTCTCCCGCCGGAGCGAAGCGCGGAGCGCTCACGCTCCGAAGGGAGCGCTCACGCTCCGAAGGCCTTGCCCTTCCCCTTCACCGGCTTGGCCCCCGCCAGCAGATGCGCCGGCACCAGATCCCGCGCGGGCTCGCTGTACCCGACGGACACGATCTTGTCGCCCTGGTACGTGAACGTCGTCAGGGACGCCAGCGTGCACTGCCGCCGCCGCGGGTCGTGCCACAGCCGCCGCCGCTCGACGTACGACCGCACGATCCAGATCGGCAGCTGGTGCGAGACCAGCACCGCCTCGTGCCCCCGCGCCGCGTCCTTCGCCGCGTCGAGCGCCCCCATCATGCGGACGACCTGGTCGACGTACGGCTCCCCCCACGACGGCTTGAAGGGGTTGACCAGGTGCTTCCAGTTCTCCGGCCGCTTCAGCGCACCGTCGCCGACACCGAACGTCTTGCCCTGGAAGACGTTGTCCGCCTCGATGAGCCGCCCGTCGGTCGCGAGGTCCAGCCCGTGCGCCTTGGCGATCGGCGTCGCCGTCTCCTGCGCCCGCTCCAGCGGGGACGCCACCACGTGCGTGACGTCCCGGGACGCCAGATGCTCGGCGACCCGGTCGGCCATCCGCCGCCCGAGGTCGGAGAGGTGGTACCCGCCGAGGCGCCCGTAGAGAATCCCGTCCGGGTTGGCGACCTCGCCGTGCCGCATCAGATGGACGACTGTGATGTCACTCATGCTGCCGAAGCCTCCGCTGCTGCCCGCGCCGCCGCCGGAAGGGCGTCGGCGATCCGCTGAACCGCCCGCTCGTCGTGCGCGGTCGACACGAACCACGACTCGAACGACGACGGCGGCAGATAGACGCCCTGCGACAGCATCGAGTGGAAGAAGGCGTTGAAGCGGAACGACTCCTGCGCCTTGGCCTCCTCGTAGTTCCGCACGGGCGTGTCCGTGAAGAACACGGAGAACATGTTGGAGGCGTTCTGCAGCGTGTGCGCGACGCCCTCCTTGGTGAGTGCCTCGGTGACGAGCCCCTGGACCTGCGCGGAGACGGCGTTCACGGTGTCGTACGCCGCCTCGTCCAGCAGCCGCAGCTGCGCAAGGCCGGCGGCGGTCGCGACCGGGTTCCCGGAGAGCGTGCCGGCCTGGTAGACGGGCCCGGCGGGCGCGAGGTGCGCCATCACGTCGGCGCGCCCGCCGAAGGCCGCGGCGGGGAAGCCGCCGCCCATGACCTTGCCGAAGGTCATCAGATCGGGGACGACACCGTCGACACCGAACCATCCGGCCCGGCTGGTGCGGAACCCGGTCATGACCTCGTCGGAGACGAACAGGGCGCCGTGCTCGGCACACACGTCCCTGAGGCCCTGGTTGAAGCCCGGCAGCGGCGGTACGACGCCCATGTTGCCGGGGGACGCCTCGGTGATGACGCAGGCGATCTCGCCGGGGTGGGCGGCGAAGGCGGCCCGTACGGCGTCGAGGTCGTTGTAGGGCAGCACGATGGTGTCGCCGGCCTGGGCACCGGTGACGCCCGGGGTGTCGGGGAGCGCGAACGTGGCGACCCCGGAGCCGGCGGCAGCCAGCAGCGAGTCGACGTGACCGTGATAACACCCGGCGAACTTCACGACCTTGCCGCGGCCGGTGAAGCCGCGGGCCAGCCGGATCGCGGACATGGTGGCCTCGGTCCCGCTGGACACCAGCCGCACCTGCTCCAGCGGCCCGACCCGGTCCACCATCTCCTCGGCGAGCGCGACCTCGCCCTCGCCGGGCGTACCGAAGGAGGTACCGCGCGAGACGGCCTCCGTCACGGCGGCGATGACCTCGGGACGGGCGTGCCCGAGGATCATGGGACCCCACGAACACACAAGATCCACATATTCACGGCCGTCGGCATCCGTCAGATAAGGACCGGTACCGGACACCATGAACCGGGGCGTACCGCCCACGGCACGGAAGGCGCGCACGGGAGAGTTCACGCCGCCGGGCGTGACGGCCGCCGCGCGCGAGAAAAGAGTCTGCGAAACTGGGGCTTCGTACGGATAGCTCACACAGGCCATGGTGTCAGAGGCTCCGGAGATCCCGCCGACTGGTGTTTGCGCACACGTTTCGGCGAGCGGTCGCGGGGGAGGTCACTGACACGATGATCGGGTTGCGCGGCGGGGGTCACGCGGCCCAGAAATGCGTTCGGGTGGAGATATGCATCGCGGTGGCGGACTGGGCGACGGGACCGGTGACCTCGGTCCTCGTCGTGCCCGGCGGGGCAGGCACCGACGCGAGGCGGAGGAGGCCGCGGAGACCCGTCAGGAGCGCGGCGCGTCCACCGACCGGGGCGCCTCGGCCGATCGCGGCGGCTCCCCGGAGCGGAGCGCTCCGGGCGAGCGGACCGCGCCGGGCGAGCTGAGCGGAGCGGCGGGTCCCGGCGGTCCGCAGGGGGCGGCGCCGGTGCCGCCGCACGTGCCCCCCGCGCCCTCGACACCTCCCGTACCGCCCGTGCCGCCGCCCCCGGTCGTGCCACCGGCGTCGGCGGGGCCGTCGGCGTCGGCGGGGTCACAGCCCCCGCACACCCCGCAGGGTCGGCCGGGCGTGTACGGTCCGCAGGGTGCACACGACGCACACGGTCCGCGGGGCGACGCCGACCGTACCGACCACACCGACCGTCCGGAAGCGGGTTCCGGCCGTCCCGAGACCGGTGGCGACCGTATACAGAGCGGTTCCGACCGGGTCCCTTCCCATGGTTCCGACCGGATCCAGGGCGCCGGGCCTGAGCGGATCGGGCGCCGCAGCCGTATGGACGGTATGGACCGTATGGATCGTGCCGATCATGTGGATCGCGTCAATCGTGTGGACGGAATGGATCAGACGGACCGGATGGACCGGCCTGACCTGGTGGATCGCAGGAGTCGCGCGGAGCGCAGGAGCCGCGCGGACCGCAAGGACCGTACGGACCGCGTCGAGAGCGCGGACGGCACGGGCCGTGCGGACGGCCTGGACCACGTGGTCAACCGGCTCCGGGCGGGGAGCGGGAATGCTGGTCGGGTGGGGGTGACGTACAAATACTTCGGCGCGCCCGACGGCGCGACCGCGGCCCGTGTCCCGATCTCGATGCGCCCCGAGGAACTCGGCGGCGACGAACTCGGCATGAACGGCATGTTCACCAAGATCAAGCCGGAGACGATGGCCGCGATGGTGCTGACCGGCATCGAAGGCGTCCCCCTGCACAAGGTGCCCCCGCTGGAACTGGTCGTCCTCCACCCCGACTACGCGGTCGTCAAGCTCCCGATGACCGTCGTCGACCCGCTCCGGGGCATCGGCGAGGAGGCGGTCGGCGCGGCCGCGTTCATCTGGTCCACGGTCCCGGACCGCGGCGGCCCCCGCGACGCCTTCAACGTCTACCAACTGCTCCACGAATGGCAGGACTTCAGCCACCGCCTGCACGAGGCGGGGCACCAGCCGTACTGCCTGGTGTGGCCGTGAGCTGACCTCCTGGAGGTCCGGGCGGGGTTTCACGACCCCGCCCTCGTCATGCGCCCGCCCGCGTCCCGGACACGAAACCGGGTGTCCCGGTCGTCGCGTCCTGTGTACCGACAGAGATCGTTCTCGGGTACGGAGGAAATCTTGCGGACCGTAGGAACCACAGGAGCGCACCCTCGCCGTCGCGCGATGCTCGGCCTGGGTGGTCTGGGCGTCGCGGGTGTTCTCGGGTCGCTCGGTGCCGGGTCGGCGTATGCCGCGGCCCCCGGTGACGCGGGGCTCTGGCGGCGGCTGGGCGAGCTGGAGCGGGAGTACGCCGCGCGGCTGGGGGTCTTCGCCCACGACACGGCTACCGGGCGCACGGTGGCGTACCGGGCGCACGAGCGGTTCCCCCTCTGCTCGGTGTTCAAGGCCCTCGCCGCGGGGGCCGTGTTACGGGACCTCGACCGCGACGGCGCGTACCTCGGCAGGCGGATCTTCTACACGAAGGAGTACGCCTCGGCGGCGGGCTACAGCCCCATCACGAGCACGGACGAGAACGTCGCGGCCGGGATGACCGTCGGGGAGCTGTGCGCCGCCACCGTCTCGCACAGCGACAACGGGGCGGGGAACCTGCTGCTGCGCGAGCTGGGCGGGCCCACCGCGATCACCCGGTTCTGCCGCTCGCTGGGTGACCGGGCGACCCGCCTCGACCGCTGGGAGCCGGAGCTGAACACGGCGGAACCGTGGCGGATCACGGACACCACCACCCCTCGGGCGATCGGCGGGACCTACGCGCGGCTCCTGCTGGGCCGGGCCCTGCCGGACGCCGACCGGGAGCTGCTGACCGGCTGGCTGATCGCCAACTCGACGAACGTGGAGCGTTTCCGGGCCGGCCTGCCCGCCGGCTGGACGCTCGCGGACAAGACCGGCGGCGGGTCGGCGTACGGGGTCGCCAACGATGTCGGCGTCGTCTGGCCGCCGGGGCGTCCGCCTCTCGTCCTGTCCGTCCTGTCCACCAAGTACGACCCGGCGGGCCCCACGGACAACGCGCTGGTGGCGAGGGCGGCGGGGCTGGTCGCGGGGGCGCTCACCGCGTAGCGGACACCGACCGGGGGCAGGGGCCGGTGCCGTCCGCACGTCGGTCGGTACTGGCCCCGGGCCGCCTCTCGGCCGCAGCATGAGCGGCATGAGTGATGTGAACGGCGTGAGCGACGTGAGTGATGCGAGCGGCATGAGTGAGGTGAGCGGTACGGGTGGGCCGGGGGACACCGGGGGCGTGCGGGTCTCGCGGCGGGCCCGGGCCGTCGCCCCCTTCTACGCCATGGAGTTCGCCAAGCAGGCCGCCTCGCTGACCGCGCAGGGCCATGACGTCGTCAAACTCAGCCTCGGGGAACCGGACTTCGGCGCTCCCCCGGCCGTCGTGGCGGCGATGCGGGAGGTCATGGACGGGCGGCCGATGACGTACACGGCGGCCCTTGGGCTGCCGGCGCTGAGGGAGGCCGTCGCCGGGTTCTACGGCGACCGGCACGGCGTCGAGATCGACCCGGGGCGGGTCGTCGTCACCGCCGGTGCCTCGGCCGCGCTGGTCCTGGCCACCGCCGCGCTCGTCGACCCGGGTGACCAGGTACTCATCGGCGACCCCTCCTACCCCTGCAACCGGCAGATCGTCGAGAGCTTCGGCGCCGAGGTGACCCTGGTGCCGACCACCGCCGCGAGCCGGTTCCAGCTGGACGCGGCGGCGGTGCGGGCGCACTGGACGGACCGTACGCGCGGGGTGATGGTCGCCACCCCCTCCAACCCCACCGGCACCTCCGTTCCCGCCGACGAGCTGGCGGCGCTCTGCGACCTGGCCCGGGAACGCGACGCGTGGCGTCTCGTCGACGAGATCTACCTCGACCTCGGGGACCACGACGAGCGGGGCCGGCCGCCGCGCAGCGCGCTGTCGTACGACCCCGGGGCCGTCGTGATCAACAGCTTCTCGAAGTACTTCGGCATGACCGGCTGGCGGCTCGGCTGGTGCGTCGTCCCCGAGGCGCTCGTCCCGGCGCTGGAACGCCTCGCGCAGAACTACTTCCTCTGCGCCTCGGCTCCCGCGCAGCACGCGGCGCTCGCCTGTTTCACCCCCGAGTCGCTGGCGGTCTGCGAGGCCCGCCGGGTGGAGTTCGGCGAGCGGCGCGCGCTCGTGCTGGACGGGCTGGAGCGGATCGGGCTGCCGGTCCCGGTACCGCCCGACGGGGCGTTCTACGTCTACTTCGACGTCGGCGGGACCGGACTGACGTCGTGGGAGTTCTGCGAGCGGGCGCTGCGGGAGGCGCATGTCGCGCTGACGCCCGGCCGGGACTTCGGCACGCACACCGCCGACACCCATGTCCGCCTCTCGTACGCGGCCTCGGCGGACGAACTGCGCGAGGGCATCACCCGACTGGGGAAGTTCCTGACGACCCTGCGGTGACCGTGACCGTGACCGTGACCGATGACCCGTGACCGGTGGCCGGTGACCCGTGACCGATGACCCGTGACCGGTGGCCGGTGACCCGTGACCGGTGACCCGTGACCGGTGGCGGGGCCGGGCGTACTGCCGGGGGCGCATATCTTGGCGCCATGCAGTCCTACACGATCGGTCAGGCCGCGCGGCTGCTCGGGGTCAGCCCCGACACCGCGCGGCGATGGGCGGACGCGGGCCGGGTGGCGACCCGCCGCGACGAGAACGGCCGCCGGCTCATCGACGGCACGGACCTCGCCGCCTTCTCCGTGGAGCTGGCCTCGGCCCCGGCCGACGAGGCCGACGCCCCGTACACCTCGGCCCGCAACGCCTTCCCCGGCATCGTCACCGCCGTGAAACTCGGTGACGTGGCGGCCCAGGTCGAGATCCAGGCGGGCCCGCACCGCCTGGTCTCCCTGCTCACCCGGGAGGCGGTGGAGGAACTGGGCCTGGAGGTCGGCATGGAGGCCACGGCCCGTGTGAAGTCGACCAACGTGCACATCGACCGCGCCTGAGCGGGCCTCCCGGGCGGCCTCACCACTCGGGAGCCAGCGCCTCCACCAGCCGGGAGACGGCGGCCGGATCGGGCAGCCTGCCCAGCAGGCCCACGACCTGCGCGCTCGCGAACTCCCGCTGTGCCTCGGTCACCTCGGGATCGATCGCGCACTCGGCCTGCACCCGGATGTAGTTCAGCTCCGTCGCGAAGAGCATGGAGAACGACTCCACCCCCCGGACGACCGCGCGGCCGCCGGCGTCCCGGTAGCCACGAACCAGCCGCCGGGCGGAATCGGCACGGAAGTCGTCGCCCCCGGCCCACACATGGACGGCGCGGGCCAGTTCACGCTCCGCCGACACCGGCCCGGCGTTGTCCCAGTCGAGCAGGACCGGCCCGGAGCGGCCCACCAGCACGTTCTGCGGCCGCATGTCGAGATGGGAGGTCACCACGTCCTCGCCCCCGGACGGGCCGACGTACCGCGCCAACTCCACCGCCGAGGTCGCGGCGAACCGCTCCAGGGCGTCCGCCCAGGGCATCCCGGCCCGCCCGACCGTCTCGCACAGCGCGGCCCAGTCGTCCTTCCCGGGGCACCGCTCGTACCAGTCGGCCGGCGTCTCCCCGGCGCCCTCACCGGCCCTGTGCAACAGAGCGAGCGTCCGCCCGCACCAGCGAAGCGTCTCCGGATCGGCCGGATCCGCCTCGTCGCCGTCGACCCAGTCGTACACCTTCACGTACGCGCCGCCCATCGAGTCGGGCAGCCGCGAGACGTACGCCCCGTCCCGGTCCGCGAACAGCCGTGGTGCCGAGATCCCCACGTCATCGGCCGCGTCCCGTAAGGCCGCCTCCCGGCCCACCTGTTCGACGTCACACCCGAACAACAGCTCCTTCACCGCCCACGGCCCTCCGCCGTCACCCCCGCCCGACAGCCTCCAGACCTGTCCCAACGCCCCCCGGGCGACGGGCACCATGTCCCACGCCCCGCCTCCGAGGCCGTACGCGTGCGCGATGAACTCTGCTCTGCTTCGCATGGGGATCACCCCAGCACGGACCCGCCCGGTGCCGCCAGGTCGAACCACACCGCCTTGCCGTCGGGCCGGGTGAGGCCGTCACCGTCGGGGGCGGTGGCGGAGGTTCCCCAGTGACCCTCCGTGAGCGCGTCCACGAGGTAGAGGCCGCGACCGCCCTCCTCCCAGCCGCCCGGGGTCGACTCCCGCATGACCGGCGGGGTCTCGTCGCCGTCGTAGACGGTCACCCGGACCCGCCAGGACTCGACCGCCAGCCGGAGCACCGAGCCTCCGCCCTTGGCGTGCACACAGGCGTTCGTGACCAGCTCGGACGTACACAGGGCCGCCGCGTCGACCAGGGTGTCGAGGCCGAGGGCACGCAGGACGGTGGCGACGAAATCGCGGGCGATGTACGGGGAGGTGTCGAGGGACGGACAGACGAGCGTGTACGTCGTCGCCGCGGGCGAGAGCCAGGGGGCGGTGCCCGGGATCGGGGCGGCGAAGCCATGGGTGGTCTCGGTCATGGGTCATCAACTCCGTTGCGACGAGAAGGGATTGCTCGGTCCCTACCGCGTCGGTGGCTCCTCCTCGGGTGCCTACGGCCCGGGGTGCACGTCAACTGGCGGTACGCAGGGGATGGAGTCTGGGTGCAGGGCTGGTTCGACAGGGGTGCACACGAGTGATCGGCCGACCACTCTCCGTAAGCGCAGGACCGACCGTAGTCGGCCCGTTCGCGCCACCGCAATGGGGTCGGTGGAAGTACTACGAAAGCGCCCCTCCGCGCCAGGGGGCGGCCACGGTCCCGCCCTCGTCCCGAGCGGCCCGCGGCCCGGCCGGGAACCTCGTGTGATGATGGTCGGCGGGCGCCCGCAGGGGACGGGCGGCGCCCCCTCCAGGGGTGCGAACAGGTAGGGACACGGGGACGGAACTGTCATGACCAGTCGGCTGCTCATGTCGTACAACGCGCAGGCCAGGCGGGCCGGGGTGCCCGCCCGGGAGCCGGCGGGCGTGGCCGGGTCCACGCGGGCCACGGCGATCCTGGACCACGACGACCCACTGGTCGGGGCGCTCGCGCGCCGGGTGCTGAGCGAGGCGACGCCGCGTGACGCGCTGCGGACCGCGCACCGGATCATCGCGCGGAACGTACGCCCGGTGTACTCGGTGGAGGACTGCCGGCGCGTGTCGCGGACCCTGCGGCTGCGCCGCGGCTCGTGCAGCCAGCGGATGGCCGCGCTGGAGGCGGTCGCCCGGGCCGTGCGCGTACGGACACGGGTGCGCGGGCTGCTGGTGGACGGCACCTTCTGGTACCCGAGGTTTCCCCGGCTGAAGCCGTTCGTGCCGGAGCAGGTGCTGCTGGCCTGGCCGGAGTTCAGGATCAGCGGCGCGTGGGTCCCGATCGGCGACCTCTTCGACGCCCCCGCCCGGGAAGGCGACGGCTTCTCCAACAAGGGCGGCGAGACCCTCTTCGACGCGATCGCCCGAACCGGCGTCCGGTGGGACGCCTGCGGTACGGCCCCCGGCGCGGCCTGCGACCTCTCCGCCCAGGTGGTCGCCGACCTCGGCCACTTCGACGACCGCGACGAACTCTTCGCCCGCTACGGCCAGACCCTGTGCCGGACGGCCCGCACCCTCGGCGAGCCGATCCTCGGCCGCTGGAGCGCGGGAGCGGCCCGCCCGACCGCCTGACACGGCGCCGACGGCGTACCGGGCGACCGCCTCGCATCCGCCCGGTCACCACGCCCGCCCCGGCCCGCCGTCACTCCCCCGCGCCCCGCACCGTGAACCCGGTCACCAGTCCCCCGCCCTCCCGCCGGAACGCGAAGGGCGCGCCGCCGTGGGCGGCCGCGACCGCGCGCACGATCGACAGTCCGAGCCCGGAACCGGGCAGACTGCGGGCGTCCGGGGCACGGTAGAAGCGGTCGAAGATGCGTTCGAGGTCGCAGTCCGGGACGCCCGGCCCCCGGTCGAGGACCTCCACGCGGACGACTTCCGGGCCGCCACCCGCTTCCCGCCCGCCACCCACGTCACGGGCACCACCCGAGACGCGCGCACCACCCGTGTCACGCGCGCCGCCTGATCCCCGCACGCCACCCGGCTCGCCGAAGGCCCCCGGCCCCGCCGCACCCCCGAGTCCTCGCAGGCCCCCCGGCCCCCCGCCCTGCCCCAGCTCCTCCAGGCCGCCCAGCTCTCCCAGGCTCCCCGCCGACCCCCGCGCCACGACGACCACGATGGCGCCGGACCCCGCGCGATCGAACTTCGCCGCGTTCTCGACCAGGTTGGAGATGGCCCGCTGGAGAGCCCCGGCCCGGCCCTCGACGGTCGTGTCACCGGCCACGCGGACGACGACCTCGCGGCCGGTACGGCGGCGGGCGGTCCCCGCGACCTCCTCGGCGAGATCGGCCAGGTCGACCCGCTGCACGGGCTCGGTGCTGGACTGTCCGGCAGCGAGGTCCACCAGCTCGTTGACCAGATCGGTCAGTTCGAGGGCCTCCTGGGAGAGGTCGTCGACGAGTTCCGCGCGCACCCGGGGCGGCAGCTCGTCGATGCGCCGGAGCAGCGAGATGTTCGTCCGCAGGGAGGTGAGCGGGGTGCGCAGCTCGTGCCCGGCGTCCTGCACCAGCCGCCGCTGGTCCTCCTCCGACTGCGCGAGGCGGACCAGCATGCGGTCGAAGGACCGGCCCAGCCGCCCCACCTCGTCCCGGCCCGCGACCGGCACCTGGATGCCCAGCTGCCCGGTGCGCGCCACGTCCTCCGCCGCCCCCGCCAGCTGCACGAGCCGCCGGGTCTGCCGCCGGGCCAGCCACCAGCCGAACAGCCCGGCGGAGATGACGATGCCGGACACGAACAGCAGGGTCCGCTGCTGCAGCTCCCGCAGCAGGTCCTCGGTGTCGCTGAACTCCTGGGCGACCTGCACGGCACCCCGGCCGCCGCCCAGCGCGACGGTCACCACCCGGTAGCGGTCGTCGCCGACCTCGACCTCGCCGTGCTCGACCATCACCCCGGGCAGGGCCCCGTCGGCCGTACGGCGGTCCTCGTCCCGTACGGGCAGGCCGGGGGCGCCCTCCTCCAGGATCTCCCCGTGCGGGCCGAGCACCTGGACGTCCGTGCGGCCGGAGCGGATCAGGTCGTCGCGGGGACCGCCGCTGCCGCTCGGCGCGAAGTCCTCCGGGGTCAGCCGGTCCTGCTCGACCAGCTCCCGCAGATCACGGACGACCTCGGAGAACACGGTCTGCTCGTCGACCCGCACCAGCCGCGCGGCCGCGCTGTAGCTGAGGATCCCGACGAGGACCGTGACGACACACGCGACCGCCACGAACGACACGGTGAACGTCGCCCGCAGCGAGGGGACCGGCCGCAGCCGGGAGAGCAGCCGGGACAGTGCCCGCACGGGACGCGGCGGCACCGGGCGCGCCCTCAGTCTTCCCGCAGCGCGTACCCCACACCCCGCACGGTGTGGATCAGCGCCGGGGCGCCCGGCTCGTCCAGCTTGCGGCGCAGGTAACCGACGTAGACGGCGAGGTTCTTGGAGCCGGGCCCGAAGTCGTAGCCCCAGATGCGGTCGTAGATCGTCGCGTGGTCGAGGACGATGCCCGCGTTGCGGACGAGGAGTTCCAGGAGGTCGAACTCGGTGCGGGTCAGCTCCAGTTCACGCGTCCCGCGCCAGGCCCGTCGCGCCTGCACGTCCATCCGCAGCCCGGCGGCGGTGAGCAGCCCGCCGGTCTCCGGGGCGCCGGTGGCGGTGGCCGCGCCGGCCGGCGGCGGGAGGGGCCGGGCGAAGCCGTCCGCGTTGCCCGTGCGCCGCAGCAGCGCGCGCAGCCGCGCGAACACCTCCTCCACGTCGAAGGGCTTGACGACGTAGTCGTCCGCGCCGGCGTCGAGACCGGCGATCCGGTCGGCGGTCTCCACGAGCGCGGTGAGCATCAGGATCGGCGTCCGGTCGCCCTCGGCGCGCAGCACACGGCAGACCTGGAGCCCGTCTATGCCGGGCATCATCACGTCCAGCACGAGCACGTCGGGCCGGGTGCGGTGGGCCTGGGCGAGCGCCTCGACGCCGTCGGCGACCGCCGTGACCTCGTACCCCTCCAGGGTCAGCGCGCGTTCCAGGGCATGGCGGATGGCGCGGTCGTCCTCGGCGAGCAGCACGTTCTGGGGCACCCCCCCAGTCTGCCAAGGTCACGGGCGCCCACCACCTCGTCAGGGGCACCGGACGGCCCTTCTTACCGGCCTCTCACCCCGTCCGTTACCGGCCTCTCACCCCGGCCGCGTGCCCGGCTTACCCCGCCGGAGCAGCGTCGTCCGTGTGACACCCGCCCGCACGGGAACCCGGCCGGAGCGAACAGATGGAGTACAAAGGGTCGAAGCAGTCAAACCGCCATCATCAGCAGCACAATCAGACAAACGTGCCACCTTCGCACCACCGCGCGACCGCACCCCTCACCCGTCGGGAAGGCAGGGCATTGAGCCGCCGCATGAAGATCGTTTTCCTGCTGCACAACGCGTACGCCATCGGCGGCACCGTCCGTACGACGCTGAACCTGGCGTCGGCGTTCGCGGACCACCATGACGTGGAGATCGCCTCGATGGCCCGCCACCTGGACGAACCACGCTTCGCGATCGACCCCCGGGTCACGCTCGTCCCCCTGGTGGACATCCGCACCTACAGCCCTGACCTGCGCGATCCGGCCCAGGTGCAGCCCGCCGTGGACTTCCCGACGGCGGACAAGCGGCACCGCCAGTACAGCCGTCTCACCGACCTCCGGGTCCGCTCCTATCTGGCCCGCTGCGGCGCGGACGTGGTCATCGGCACCCGCCCCGGCATCAACGTCTACGTCTCCCGCTTCGCCCCCCGCCGCGCTCTGCGCATCGGCCAGGAGCACCTGCGCCACGACGCCCACGGCAAGCAGCTGCGCAAGGTCCTCGCCCGCCACTACCGCACCCTGGACGCGGTGGTGACGACCACGGCGGCGGACGCGGCCGTGTACCGCGCGCGGATGAAACTGCCGGGCGTACGGGTGATGCCGGTGCCCAACATCGTCCCGCCGGCCTCGGTCGCGCCGTCGGACGGCACGGCTCCCGTCATCGCGGCCGCCGGCCGGCTGGCCCGCGGCAAACGCTTCGACCTCCTGCTGGAGGCGTTCGCGAAGGTCGCCGCGAAGGAACCGGACTGGCAGCTGCGCATCTACGGCGGCGGCGATCAGCGGGGCCGGCTGGAGGCCCAGGCCGAAGACCTCCGGCTCACCGACCGGGCCCACCTGATGGGCCCGCACACCCCGATCGAGGAGGAGTTCGCGCGCGCCTCGATCGTCGTCAGCGCCTCGGACGCCGAGTCGTTCGGCATGACCCTCGTCGAGGCCATGCGCTGCGGCGTGCCCGTCGTCAGCACGGACTGCCCGCTCGGCCCCGCCGAGATCGTCACCGACGGCGTCGACGGCCGTCTGGTCCCGGTCGACGACCCCCACGCCCTCGCCGAAGCCCTGCTGGACCTCATCGCCGACCCGGACCTGCGCCGCGCCATGGGCCGGGCCGCCCTCGCGAGCGCCCACCGCTACGACCCGGCCCCGATCGTCGCCGAGTACGAGCGCCTGTTCGCCGACCTGCGCGGGACGCGGGTCCACCGCACCTGGGAACGGGGGGCGACACGGGCGCGGGCCTGGCTGGGCCGGGGGCTGCGCGCGGCGAAGAGGGCGGCTCCGGCGTACTTCAGGGGCGCGGGGACCTGCGCGGGCGGCCGGAAACAACAGGCGGCCTGACGCTGTAAGCGGCCTGACGCCGTAGGCGACCTGACGCCGTAAGCGACCTGACGCCGTAAGCGACCTGACGCCGTGCGCGGCCGCACGCCGTACACCGCCGCACGCCTTACGCGGGCCGCACGCCGTACGCGACTGCACGCCGTGCACTGCCTCACGCCCTACGCGGCCGCATGCCTCGGCGCCCAGGTCCTCGGGACCCGGGCGCCCCGGCCGTGTCGCTCAGCCCCGCAGCGCCGCCAACCGCTCCGCGAAGGGGACCACGGTCAGCCCTTCCGGTTCGGCCGGCGGTGCGGCCGGCGGCCGGGAGAGGCCGCCCATCAGGCCGGTCAGCTCCGCCGCCGCCCGCTCGATCCGCCCGGCCAGCCCCTCCGCCCCCCAGTCCTCGGAGGCGGCGTACACCGCCGTGGGCACCACCACGGCCCGCAGATACGCGAACAGCGGACGCATCGCGTGCTCCAGCACCAGCGAGTGCCGGGCCGACCCGCCGGTGGCGGCGACCAGCACCGGCCTGCCCGCCAGCGCGTCGCGGTCGAGCACGTCGAAGAAGGACTTGAACAGACCGCTGTACGAGGCGGAGAACACCGGCGTCACCACCACCAGGCCGTCGGCCCCCGCCACCGCGTCCAGCGCGGCGGCGAGCTTGCGGCCCGGGAAGCCGTTGGTGAGGTGGTGGGCGATCTCCACGGCCAGGTCGCGCAGTTCGACGACCTGGACCTCCACCGAGGCGTCCTGTCCGACGACCGCCGCGGCCAGCCGGTCCCCCAGCAGCCGGGTGGACGACGGCACGCTCAGCCCGGCGGAGACGACGACCAGTTTCATGCCACGCGCTCCTTCTTCTCCGTGTCCTTCGACTCCCCGTCCTTCGACTCCGTGCCCGGCTTCCCCGCGCCCTTCCCGGCCGCGGCCAGCAGCGACGCGTGCGTCGGCGCGTCCGGCACGTCCGCGGGGCGGCCCTTCGCGAACTCCGCGCGCAGCACCGGCACGACCTCCTCGCCGAGCAGGTCCAGCTGCTCCAGGACGGTCTTCAGGGGCAGCCCCGCGTGGTCGAGCAGGAACAGCTGCCGCTGGTAGTCACCGGCGTACTCCCGGAAGGCCAGCGTCTTCTCGATCACCTGCTGCGGCGACCCGACGGTCAGCGGCGTCTGGTCGGTGAAGTCCTCCAGCGACGGCCCGTTGCCGTACACCGGCGCGACGTCGAAGTACGGCCGGAACTCCCGTACCGCGTCCTGCGAGTTCTTCCGCATGAACACCTGACCGCCGAGACCCACGATCGCCTGCTCGGGCGTGCCGTGCCCGTAGTGGGCGTACCGCTGCCGGTACAGCTCGACCATCCGCTTGGTGTGGTCGGCCGGCCAGAAGATGTTGTTGTGGAAGAAACCGTCACCGTAGAAGGCGGCCTGCTCGGCGATCTCGGGCGAGCGGATCGAGCCGTGCCAGACGAACGGCGGCACGTCGTCCAGCGGGCGGGGCGTGGAGGTGAACCCCTGCAGCGGTGTGCGGAACTTGCCCTCCCAGTTCACGACGTTCTCGCGCCACAGGCGGCGCAGCAGCGCGTAGTTCTCGACGGCGAGGTTGATGCCCTGCCGGATGTCCTGACCGAACCACGGGTAGACGGGTCCGGTGTTGCCGCGCCCCATCATCAGGTCCACCCGGCCGTCGGCCAGGTGCTGGAGCATCGCGAAGTCCTCGGCGATCTTCACCGGGTCGTTGGTGGTGATGAGGGTGGTGGAGGTGGAGAGGACGAGCTTCTCCGTGCGCGCGGCGATGTAGCCGAGCATGGTCGTGGGCGACGACGGCACGAACGGCGGGTTGTGGTGCTCGCCGGTGGCGAAGACGTCGAGGCCGACCTCCTCCGCCTTCAGCGCGATCTCGACCATCGCCTTGATGCGCTCGCGCTCGGTCGGCGTCCGGCCCGTGGTGGGGTCCGGAGTCACGTCTCCGACACTGAAGATCCCGAACTGCATCATCGCTGCCACCCTCCCAGGTTGTTTACGATTCAACTATACCCGTGAACGAGCGCCCTCTCTCCACTATTCCTCGCTCCCATCGACGCCCGGGCACCGAAGGAAGCGAGGACACCGCCGGACCCCGGGCACCGCCGGACCCCAGGCCCTGTCAGTGGCCGTCCCTACGCTGTCCCCATGGCCGCCCCACGCCGTGACACCCGAGGCATCGTCGACGCCGGGGAACTCTTCACCCGGGTCCGCTTCCGCCGCCGCGAACCCGCCGAGCCGCTGCGCCCGTATCTGGAGCACTACTGGCTGATCGACTGGGACCTGTCCGAGCCGTACGTCTCCCAGGTCGTCCCGCACCCCTCGGTGAACGTCGTCTTCCAGCGGCACGAGGGACAGGAGCCCGTCGCCGAGATCTCCGGCATCGGCCTCGGCCTCTTCACCCAGAGACTGGAGGGCAGGGGCAGGGTCTGCGGCATCCAGTTCCGCCCCGGCGGCTTCCGCCCCTTCGCCCCGTCCCACCCCGCGACCCACTGGACCGGCCGCCGCGTACGCCTGCCCGAGGCGCTCCCGGGCCAGGGCATCACCCCGGCCCCGGTCCTGGACCCCGACGACGAGGACACCCGTGTCGCCGCCCTCGACACGTTCCTGACCGGGCTCGCCCCGGACCCCGACCCCCAGGCGGACCTCGCCATGGCCCTGGTCACCCGTATCCGCGCCGACCGCACGATCCGCCGTGTCGCCGACTTCGCCCGCGCCGAGGGCGTCTCCGTACGCGTCCTGCAGCGCCTGTTCTCGGCGTACGTCGGCGTGGGCCCCAAGTGGGTCATCCTGCGCTACCGCATCCACGAGGCCCTGGAGCGCGCCGAGACCGACCGGGCCGTCGACTGGGCCGCCCTCGCCGCCGACCTCGGGTACGCCGACCAGGCCCATCTCGTCCGCGACTTCACGGCGACGGTGGGGGTGCCGCCGAGGGCGTACGCGCAGGCGCTGTCCCCGGCCTGAGAGGAGGACGCCCGGAGGCTACTTCGCGTGCAGGACCGCGTAGATCATCACGAAGGCGACGATGTGGATGCCGAAGAGGAAGTACGCGAGGTACCACCACACGTACCGCTCGTTCTTCTTCTCCTCGGCGAGCCTGCGCTTCTCGGGGGTCAGCCCCTCCTCCGCGCTCACAGCTCCCGGTGGACCTTGGTGTTGGAGGCCTGCGCGCGCGGGCGCAGCACGAGCAGGTCGACGTTCACATGGCTGGGCCGGGTGACCGCCCAGGTGATCGTCCCGGCGACGTCGTCGGCGGTCAGGGGCTCGGCGACACCCTCGTAGACACGCGCCGCCTTCGCCTCGTCGCCGCCGAAGCGGGTCAGGGCGAACTCGTCGGTCTTCACCATGCCGGGCGCGATCTCGATGACCCGGACCGGGGTGCCGACGATCTCCAGCCGCAGCGTCTCGGCGAGGACGTGCGCGCCGTGCTTGGCGGCGACATAGCCCGCGCCTCCTTCGTACGTGCCGTGCCCGGCCGTCGACGACACCACGACCACCGTGCCGTCACCGCTCGCGGTCAGCGCGGGCAGCAGGGCCTGGGTGACGTGGAGCGTGCCGATGACGTTCGTCTCGTACATCGTGCGCCAGTCGGCCGGGTCGCCGGTGGCCACCGGGTCGGCGCCGAGCGCGCCGCCCGCGTTGTTGACCAGCACGCCGATGGTCCTGAACGCGCTCGCGAACTCGTCGACCGCCGCGCGGTCCGTGACGTCCAGGGGGTACGCGGTGGCCTGTCCGCCCGCGTCGTTGATCTCCTCGGCCAGCGCCTCGATGCGGTCCTTGCGGCGCGCGGTCAGCACGACGCGGTATCCCGCTGCGGCGAGCTGCCGGGCCGTGGCGGCGCCGATCCCGCCGCTCGCCCCGGTGACTACGGCGATGCGGGAGGCGGCGGACGGTACGGCGGTGGCCATGAGCTGCTCCTGAACGTGTGCGCGTCTGTGGACGAATCGAACAGCGATCCGCGGAGCCAGGATAGGCGCGCGGTGAGACAATGAGACGGGTGATCCCCTGCACAGGAGGTGGATCATGGGACAGGCCCGCGAGCTGATGGACCAGCTCACCGAGGCGCTCACCACACACCAGGACCCCAAGACCATCGCGAACCTCTTCGCGGAGGACGCGGTCGCCCACACCCCCGACGGCGGCGAGATCCACGGACGGGACGACATCGCCGAGTACTGGCGCCAGATGACGGACGCGGTGCCCGACGCCGCCTTCGAGTCGCTCGCGTCGTTCGAGGTCGGCGACACCGCCGTCGACGAGGGGATCTACAGCGGCAGGAACACCGGCCCGCTGGAGTTCCCCGACGGCACGTCGATCCCCGCGACCCAGCGGAACATCCGGATACGCGGCGTGGATTTCGCCACCGTCCACGACGGCCGGATCACCAGCTACCGGCTCTACTTCGACCAGATGGAATTCATGAACCAGCTCGGCCTGCTCCCGGAGGAACTGACGCAGCCGTCGTAGACGACGACCGCCGCCGGCCGTCCTGGACGACGGCCGCCGCCACCCACCGCGAGGCCCGTACACGATCCCGGCCACGCCCGCGAGGACACAGCCGTGCGCCTCACGGCCGTGTCCGAAGAGGGCTCAGCCCTTCACGCACACGACCTGCTTCAGCTTCGCCACCACCTGCACCAGGTCCCGCTGCTGGTCGATGACCTGCTCGATCGGCTTGTAGGCGCCCGGGATCTCGTCCACGACACCGGAGTCCTTGCGGCACTCCACGCCCCGCGTCTGCTCCTCCAGGTCCTTGGTCGAGAAGCGCCGCTTCGCCGCCGTCCGGCTCATCCGCCGGCCGGCGCCGTGCGAGGCCGAGTTGAACGCCTTCTCGTTGCCGAGGCCCTTCACGATGTACGAGCCGGTGCCCATCGAGCCGGGGATGATCCCGTACTCCCCGGAGCCCGCCCGGATCGCGCCCTTACGGGTCACCAGCAGGTCCATGCCGTCGTAGCGCTCCTCGGCCACGTAGTTGTGGTGGGCGCTGATCTCGGGCTCGAAGGCCGGCTTCGCCTTCCTGAACTCCTTGCGGACGACGTCCTTGAGGAGCGCCATCATGATCGAGCGGTTGTACCTCGCGTACTCCTGCGCCCAGAACAGGTCGTTGCGGTAGGCCGCCATCTGCGGGGTGTCCGCGACGAAGACGGCGAGGTCCCGGTCGACCAGGCCCTGGTTGTGCGGGAGTTCCCGGGCGATGCCGATGTGATGCTCCGCCAGCTCCTTGCCGATGTTCCGGGAGCCGGAGTGCAGCATCAGCCAGACAGAACCGGTCGAGTCAGTGCAGACCTCGACAAAATGGTTTCCTCCGCCGAGCGTTCCCATCTGCTTTCCGGCCCGCTCCTGACGGAACTTGACCGCATCCGCCACGCCGTCGAACCGCTCCCAGAAGCCGTCCCACCCCCCGGACGCGAACCCGTGCAGCCGGTCCGGGTCGACGGGGTCGTCGTGCATGCCCCGGCCCACCGGGATCGCCTGCTCGATCTTCGAGCGCAGCCGGGAGAGGTCGCCGGGCAGGTCGTTGGCCGTCAGGGACGTCTTCACCGCTGACATTCCGCAGCCGATGTCCACCCCCACCGCGGCCGGGCAGACCGCTCCCCGCATCGCGATGACGGACCCGACCGTCGCCCCCTTGCCGTAGTGCACGTCCGGCATGACGGCCAGGCCCTTGATCCAGGGGAGGGTGGCGACGTTGCGGAGCTGCTGCAGGGCGCCCTCCTCGACCGACGCGGGGTCGGTCCACAGACGGATGGGTACCTTCGCGCCCGGTATCTCGACGTACGACAAAACGCCCTCATTCCCCCGAAGAACAGATGAAAGTCTCAGAACGCAAAACCGGCGCCAAGGGCGGCGAAAAGGGATGCCGGACCGGCGTCCACGGCAGTGCGTGCGATACACATGGTGCCCGGGGGTCACCCCTGGGCGGCAAGTCAATAACCACAGGCAGGACAGCGCAGGCGTCCCGAGGGACCCCGTCGAGAGGAGCCCCACCGTGCAGCGCAAGGCGTACGTACCCGGCGTCGCCGTGCTCCTCGCGGCACTGCTGACCGCGTGCACGGGTTCCGGCGACGACGGTTCCGAGGACGACCCCCGCCCGGGCGACCCCACCGCGAGCGCCACCGTCGCCCAGCCCGGCCGCTACGACACGCTGCCCGAACCCTGCGGCTCGGTCGACGAGAGCACCCTCGACCTCCTCCTCCCCGGCATCGGGCAACTCCCCGGCGCCGCCCAGCGCAAGCAGGCGTACGAGGGCGAGGCCACGCAGACGTACGACACGGACCGCAACGCCGGCTGCCGCTGGAAGGTCGGGTCCCCGGACGCGACCGACTATCTGCTCGTCCGCTTCGAACGCGTCGTGTCCTGGGGCAACGCCGTCAGCGACGACGGCAAGGCGCAGGAGGTGTACGGCGGCAGGGTCGAGGCGGCCGACCTCCCGGAGCCTGCGCCGACCGACAGCGCGGAGGAGACCGGGGCGAGCGACGACGGGACCGACGAGCCGGCGGAGACGGGCGCGGGCACCGCCGAGGCGTCGGCGCGTCCCACCGTCTCCGGGTCGCGCACGGCCTCCCCGTCCGGCTCCTCCACGTCCACCGCCGGCTCCTCGGGTTCCGCGGGCTCCTCCTCCCCTTCCCCGTCCGGCACGCCCGCCTCCCTCCAGCCCCGCACACTCGACGGCCTGGGCGACGAGGCGTTCCTCGACGACCGGCTCGGGACGAGCAAGCAGCGGACGGTGACTGTGGTCTTCCGCACGTCGAACGTGATCGTGACCGTCGAGTACGAGGAGCAGCCGGCGACCACGACGGTGGTGCCGGACAGTGAGGAAATGCAGGACAGGGCCCGGAATCTGGCGGACCTGCTGGCCGCCGCGTTCGACGACTGAGGGATGCTCGGGGGCGTTTCGGGCGCCCGCGTGAACCACCTGAATCAGAACCGCACTTCTTCTTCACCGCGTACGGTGGCCTCTCGGAGACCCGATCCGATTGTGAAGGAACCATGCAACGAGCCGCAGAGTCAGATCAGCATCAGTCGTCGCGCGTCGCGCGTTCGCCGCGGATGACGGGCGTCGGGCACTTCGGGCGTCCGGGCCGGGCCCGGGTTCTCGTCGGCGCGGCGGTCGTGCCGGCGATGCTGCTGGCGGCCGGCTGTTCGTCGGACTCCGGCTCGGACAGCGCCTCCGGTGACCGCACGCCGGCGGCGGCGGACCGGTCGGCGCCGCAGAGTGCCACCCCCGAGGTGGTCGCGGCGAAGTACGCCTCGCTGCCGGACGCCTGCGAGGTGTTCTCCGACAAGACGCTGACGTCGGTGGTCCCGAAGGGCGTGAAGTCGGGCAAGGCCATCAACAAGGCCGAGGAGAACGTGACCGGCGACTGCCGCTGGATCAGCCTCGACAACAACGGGGTGGACGGCTCCCAGTACCGCTGGCTGAGCGTGTCGCTGCACCTGCTGGCCTCGGACGAGGCGAACGGGCCCGGTGAGGACCGCGCGGCCAAGGCGTACGAGTCGAAGGTGACCGCGGCGAAGGCCGTGGACGGCGCGAAGAGCGTCAAGACGGAGCCGCTGACGGGCACGGGCGACCAGGCGACGGTGGTCAAGTACGACCTGAAGAAGGACGGCGACACCTTCAAGCAGCAGACGATCGTGGTGCGCACGGCGAACGTGGTCGTCACGCTCGACTACAACGGCGCCGGTCTGGCCGGTGACAAGACGCCGGACGCGGCCGGGCTGCTGAAGTCGGCGAAGTCCGCCGCCGAGGAGGCGGTGAAGGCGATCGAGAAGGCGAACGACGGGACGGACGCCTCCGCGTCCCCGTCGAAGAGCGCTTCCGGGAAGCCGTCGAAGGGCGCTTCCGAGGAGCCCTCGGACAAGGCGACGAAGCCGTCGGAGAAGGAGACGAAGTCGTCGTCGTCCGGTGGTTCCGGCTCGGACCTGAGCTCCGACGCACGCGGTGGCTCGGATTCCGATTCGGACTCGGGTTCGTCCACGTCCGGCAGCCGGAAGACCCGGTCGTAGCCCCCCTCCACCTGCGCTTTCGCCGGAGCCCGGTCCCCGTGGGGGCCGGGCTCGGCAGTCTCCGCCCATCTGTCCGACGTACACATGTGCCACTCTGTTGCGCGCAACAACACGCAAGGGGAGGGGAGTACGGGTGGCCGCGCCAATGCAGCTGACTCGAATGCACCGCGTTCTCATCGGCGTGGTCGTGTTCGGCGCCGTCATCATCGCCGGAATCGGCTTCGCGGGTTCCTACGCGGCGGTGCGTGAGCTGGCCCTCCAGAAGGGCTTCGGCAACTTCAGTTACGTCTTCCCGATCGGCATCGACGCCGGCATCTGCGTCCTGCTGGCCCTGGACCTCCTGCTGACCTGGATCCGCATCCCCTTCCCCCTGCTGCGCCAGACGGCATGGCTGCTCACCGCGGCGACGATCGCGTTCAACGGCGCGGCGGCCTGGCCGGACCCGCTGGGCGTGGGCATGCACTCGGTGATCCCGATCCTGTTCGTCGTCTCGGTCGAGGCGGCCCGGCACGCGGTCGGCCGGATCGCCGACATCACCGCCGACAAGCACATGGAAGGCGTCCGCCTCACCCGGTGGCTGCTCTCGCCCGTGCCGACCTTCCTCCTCTGGCGCCGTATGAAGCTCTGGGAGCTGCGCTCCTACGAGCAGGTCATCAAGCTGGAGCAGGAACGTCTCGTCTACCAGGCCCGCCTGCGCTCCCGCTTCGGCCGGGCCTGGCGCCGCAAGGCCCCGGTGGAGTCCCTGATGCCGTTGCGCCTCGCGCGCTACGGCGTCCCCCTGGCGGAAACGGCCCCGGCGGGCCTGGCGGCGGCGGGCATAGAGCCCGCGGTGCTGCCGCCGGCGGAGATCGCCCCGGCCGCGGACGTCCGCCCCGGCGCGGCCCGTACGGGCACGGCGGCCCCCGCGGCCGAGCAGCGCCCCCAGCTGGAGAGCGCCCCCGCCGGGCACCCCGACCGGGCCGGGCAGCGGGAGGGGGCGTACGCCGAGCAGGACCCGCCGGTCGACGAGAGCCCCTGGCTGCACGCCCGCCATCCCCAGGAGGTCCCCTACCAGGGTGGCTACGACCCCTCGTACGACCCCGAGGAACACTACGAGGAGTGGTACGAGGAGCAGGGCCCGGACCCGTACCGGCAGGACCCGGAGCACCCGCGGGACCAGGCGTACTCGCAGGACCGGGAGTTCTCGCAGTACCAGCGGTTCGAGCCGGACCCGAGGGACCCCCGCTACCGGCAGCAGCGCTTCGAGACCCCCGAGTTCGACGAGCGGGAACTCCAGGAGCGGGAACCCTCCCCGGAGGAGACCGGCAGCTTTCCCATCCCGGCAGGCCCCGGCCGCACCCGCGAGCTGGGTGACGGCGGCGGCTCCCCGGAGCCCACGGAGGAGGACTACTACCAGGTCTTCCGCGAGAACACCAAGGGCGGCAACGGGGCGCCCACCCCGCGCGGGCTCATGGCCGACATCGAGGCGACGTACGGCGTCACGCTCGACGAGGCCGAGGCCAAGCGCATGGTGAACCGATTCTCCAACCGCCTCAACGCGGAACTGACGGACGAGCACATCGCCTAGTAGTGCTCCGTCAGGTTCTGGGCTGTCTGTGGCACGGCCGGAAATCCCCCGGCGGTCAGGCGCGGCGCGCCCCCGGCCCCGTCACGGGCGGGCTCCAGCGGGGACCCGCGAAGCGGGCCAGGGCCGCCCCGAGATCCGTGGGCACCGAAGGGCTCAGGGACATCAGCGGCAGGACGACGTACCGCCGCTCGCCCACGCGGAGCCTGCGGTGATGGGTCGCGGCGCCCGGGTACACGGTGACCACCACTCCGTAGGTGCCGCCCTTCCAGCCCCGGTGCGACAGCTCGGACACCTCGACGCGGGCGATGTCGCGCCAGGCGACAGCGGCCTCGTGACGGCCCACGGTGTACGCCAGGCCCTCCCGGGTCAGCCGGAGATCGAGCACCAGTGGTCTCCTCAGCAGGCTGCTGAACATCACCACCACCCCGAGCCCCAGCCAGAAGAGCACGAACCGGAACCCGGTGCGCCAGTCCCCGTACGCGGCGAAGAGGACGAAGTGGAGAGGGGCGACCAGGGCCACCGTGTTCCAGTGCGCCACCGTGAGACCGCGGTGGCGCCCCCACGCCCGGAACCCGTGCTCGTCCTCGTGCACCGCCCACTTGGGCCGCCCCGCCAGCGGCTCCTCCTCGATGCCGGCGAGCGAGGGCCGGGGGGTGCTCCGCACGGCTCCGCCGGGCTCCCGCCGGAACGCGGCGAAGACGTCACCGCCGGCGGGCACGGCCTCCCCCCGCGCCGGGAAACCTCCCGCCGAAGCGGGCTGCCCCCGTCCCGAGAAGTGCTCCTGGAGCCGCAGGTTGCGGAACCGGTAGACCCCGCCGCCGCGCTGGAGCAGACCGGCCCGGTGCGCCTCCCGCAGAAACGTCATCAGCGACCACGGAACCCGGTCCACCACCGCCAGGCACGTCTTGGCCAGCAGCCACCGGGTCCACGGGCTGAACAGCACGATCACCAGGGCCGCGCCCGACCAGCCGAGCAGTGCCCACACCACTCCGGCGCCCGACACCTCGGGCAGCAGCCAGTCCATCGCGCCCTGCCCGGCGCCGATGAGCGGGGCGATCGTGACCAGTGAGAGCAGCAGGGCCCGGCGCTCGTCCCGCAGCAGTTCGTCGGGGCCGCTCGTGTCCGCGGTGTCCGACGGCGCGGAGATCACCACGAGCAGCAGCGGCGCGAGGAGGGTGGAGCACACGGCCATCGTGACGAGCGGGGCCGCGTAGGGGGTCGTCAGCGCCCAGGCACACAGCGCCGCTGTCGGCAGGACCGGGACCGCGGCGGCCGTGAGTGCCTTGCGCAGGGTGGTGGCCCTTCCGGCCGAGCGCAGGGCGGCCCCCAGCCGGAAGGGGTTCGCGAGCCGTCGCGGCCGTCCGTCGTCGTAGCGGCGGAACCACAGTCTCCGGAACGCCAGCAGCAGCCCGGTCAGGACCAGGGCCGTCGAGAAGGGGAGTTCCGCCCCGATCCGTAGCGCGGACGACTCGGAAACGGAGCGGTCGAGGAACCCGTTCAGCACCTTGATCCCCCAGGCGCTCAGCGCGCACAGCAGGGGTGCCGCGAGCACGGTGACGAGGCGCACCGCGGGTACGCGGTGCAGCCGCCACCACGCGAACTCGGTGCTGTCACGGCTCGTCAGCTGGCCGGCGAGGAAGGCCAGATGGCGTCGGGCCCGGACGGGATCCCGGGCGCCCGGGGCGTGCAACCGGTCCGGGGCGTGCGGCAGCGGGCCGAAGACGGCGGGCACGATGTGTTCCAGCAGGTGTTCCTCGATGGAGGCGGGAGTGGGGAACCGCCTCGGGTCGATCAGCTCCGCGGGGTCGGTGTACGGGGCCGCGTACCCCCGGCGGGCCAGCCAGAGCATCAGCGGGTTCGACAGGGCGAGGGCGACCGGCTCGGGCGGGCTCTCCCGCAGTTCCTCGAAGACCGGCTGCCATCGCTCCAGGTGGCGCGGGTGTGTGCCGCTCTCCAGGTAGGCGATCGCGTCCGGGCCGCCGACCGGCAGTGCCTCGACGGCGGCGGCCGAGGAGATGCCGTTCATCTCCCGCACCACGCCGCGGTAGGCGGCGGTGCGTGAGGTGAGGATCAGCGGATCGCCTTCCCCCAGCGCACGGTTGAGGGCCTCGACGACGTAGGACTGCCGGTGCGCGGGCAGTTCGTCCAGTCCGTCGAGCACGGGCAGGATCAGGCCGTCGGAGACCAGCCGTTCCGCCGGGTGCCGGCCGCCGATGCGCGGCAGGGCGGGGTGGTCCTCGGCGATGCGCCGTGCCAGCCAGGTGTGCAGATGGTCGCGTTCGGCGTTCCATGTCTCCAGGGGGAGGAACACCGGCACCGGACCGCTGCCGCCTTCCTTGAACCGCCGGGCCAGCAGGTCCAGCGTCAACAGGACCGCCAGCGTGGTCTTTCCCGCGCCGGCCTCGCCCAGCACGACCAGGCGCCGCTGTCGGAGCGCCAGGAACGCCTCGGCCATGGTGCCGACCCGGTCGCCCCGTCCCGCCACCTCGCCCCCGACGTTGTACGCGTGATCGGCGTCGGGCCAACTGCCCCTCCACCGCACCCGGATGGGCTCCGGCTTGGCGATGTCCCAGGCGTTCGCCTCCGCACGCCACTGGCGGAGCACGTTCTCGGCCAGGGTCCGGGCGGCCCGTTCCAGCGGATCGACCGGTGACGGGGCCTGCTGGACGAACTGCAGAACGGCCGGCCCGTTGATCACGCCGATCTGGACCAGGGTCCCGATCGTGCTGTCGACGACGATGTTGTCGCCGGACGGGGAAGCGCTCAACTGCGGGGCCCGTCGGCCGGGGGTTGCTGCGCCGAGTCGATGCTCAGGTTCCCGGTGAACTCACCGATCTGTACGGCGGGTCCGTGCACGACGCTCCCCGTGATGCTGTTGCCGGGCGTGGCCGGCCCGCCTCCCGGGGTCCTCGCTCCGCCACCGGTCCGGTGCGGGGCCGCCGGCGTCCCGGCCGCCGGAGCGCCGCCCAGGCCCTCGGTCATCCTCCGCAGCTCCTGGGTGACCTTCCTCCACTCCCTGGCCGCGGCGGCCCCGTACTCCGTGACGGACTTGCCACTGGGAATCCACTGGAGCTGCCGCAGAGGAGATCCCTGGGTCAGGTCGAACGGGGCGACGTTCACCGGGAACAGCCGGCACTCGCCGGCCTGCCACCGTCGCATCGCCCGCGGGAACTCCACTTCCATGCAGTAGTCGGAGGCCACGTAGTGCGAGGACAGGAGCAGCACGATGATGTCGGCCCGGTCGAGCCTGTCGAACAGCGTGGTCTCCCACGGGGCGCCCGGCGGGATGTCCTGGTCGTCGAAGAACTCGACGCCGTTGCGCTCCAGGTCCGCCGCGTGACCGCGGAAGGTCTTCCGGTGGTGCTGTTCCACACGGGCGTAGGTGATGACGACCCGGCACAGGGGATCTGACGTGGCAGGCATGGCTTCCCGATGGCGTCTGCGGAACGGCACCCGAGGCATCCTGACCGAGAGTGACCGACCCGTGCGGAGGAGTTGCCGCGGAAGGGCATGGCGGTACGACCCGGACGTGACCGCCGATTCGTAGCGTACGGGTGATGCGTGATGATCGTGACGGTTTCTCCGCGGATCGGCTGCCCGCGCACCGGCGTCCCTGCGCCGCCCCAGCACGAAGGGGGGTGCCCGGTGGGCACCCCCCTTCACAGCACCGTGGTGCCCGCTACTCCCCCAGCAGGGACCGCACCCGCTCCTGCCCCACCGCCAGCAGCAGCGTGGGCAGGCGCGGGCCCGTGTCGCGGCCCACGAGCAGGTGGTACAGCAGGGCGAAGAACGTCCGCTGGGCCGTCTTGATCTCCGGGGGCAGTTCCTTGGGCGTGGCGTCCGCCGGGAATCCGGCCTGCACCTTGGGCACGCCGTAGACGAGGTGCGTGAGCCCGTCGAGGGACCAGTGCTCTGCGAGCCCGTCGAGGAGCAGCCGCAGCGACTGCCGGGACGGCTCGTCGAGCGACTTCAGCAGTTCGCCGTCGGCCTCCGCGCGCACGACGGTCCGCTGGTCGGCGGGAACCTGCGTGTTGATCCACGCCTCGGCCCTGTCCAGCCGCGGCCGTACCTCGTCGAGGCCGGACAGCGGGTCGGTGGGGTCGAGTTCGCTGAGGATGCGCAGGGTCTGGTCCTCGGCGCCCGCGGTGATGTCGGCGACGGACGCGAGCGTCCGGTACGGCATCGGGCGGGGCGTGCGGGGCAGCTCACCGGCCGCGGTTCCCACCGCGCGCGCGTGGGCGGCCACGTCGCCGGGCAGGGCGGAGCCGTCCGCGACCTTGGCGTCGAGCTTGTCCCACTCGTCGTAGAGCCGCTGGATCTCCTGGTCGAAGGCGATCTTGAACGACTGGTTGGGCCGGCGCCGGGCGTAGAGCCAGCGCAGGAGCTGCGGCTCCATGATCTTCAGCGCGTCGGCGGGGGTCGGCACACCGCCCTTGGACGACGACATCTTGGCCATGCCGCTGATGCCCACGAAGGCGTACATCGGCCCGATGGGCTGCCGGCCGCCGAAGATCCCGACGATCTGGCCGCCGACCTGGAAGCTGGACCCTGGCGAGGAGTGGTCGACCCCGCTCGGCTCGAACACGACGCCCTCGTACGCCCACCGCATCGGCCAGTCGACCTTCCAGACCAGCTTGCCGCGGTTGAACTCGTTCAGCGCGACGGTCTCGGAGAAGCCGCAGGCGGTGCAGGTGTAGGTCAGCTCGGTGGTGTCGTCGTCGTAGGCGCTGACGGCGGTGAGGTCCTTGCCGCAGCTCCCGCAGAAGGGCTTGTACGGGAAGTACCCGGCGCCGCCGGAGCTGCCGTCGTCCTCACCGGCGGCGCCGGAGCCCTCGGCGGCCTCCAGCTCGGCCTCGTCCACCGGCTTCTGCTGCGCCTGCTGCTTCTTCGCCGGCGCCTTCTTGGTGCGGTACTGGTCGAGGATCGCGTCGATGTCCCCGCGGTGCCGCATGGCGTGCAGGATCTGCTCGCGGTACACGCCGGAGGTGTACTGCTCGGTCTGGCTGATGCCGTCGAACTCGACGCCCATCTCGGCGAGCGCGTCGACCATGGCCGCCTTGAAGTGCTCGGCCCAGTTGGCGTGGGTGGAGCCGGGCGGGGCGGGCACGGAGGTGAGCGGCTTGCCGATGTGCTCGGCCCAGGAGCCGTCGACGCCGTCGATGCCGTTCGGGACCTTGCGGAAGCGGTCGTAGTCGTCCCAGGAGATCAGGTGCCGGACCGCGTGGCCGCGGCGGCGGATCTCGTCGGCGACGAGGTGCGGGGTCATGACCTCGCGGAGGTTGCCGAGGTGGATCGGGCCGGAGGGAGAGAGCCCGGACGCGACGACGACCGGTTTGCCGGGGGCCCGACGCTCCGACTCCTCGATGACCTCATCCGCGAAACGGGAGACCCAGTCGGTGGTCTCGGTGCTCTGAGCCACGATCGGCACGTCCTCTTTTTCCTGGAGTTTCCATGGCCGCCGGGTACGGTCCCGGGCGGCCGCGCCATTCTCCCAGCCTCTCACTCCGTGGGTCGAACCGGGCGCCCAATTACTCGGGGGTGCGGGTCTCGTCGGCGGGTGCGGCTCCGGTGGAGCTTCTCGCGCAGTTCCCCGCGCCCCTGAAAGCCGGGGCTGCGCCCCGGGCTTTTCAGGCCCGCAGGGGCCTGATGCTTTCAGGGGCGCGGGGAACTGCGCGGCCAGCCCCCACGCACCCGCATCCGCACCCGCACCCGCACCCGCCCACGAACCGCGCTTTCCAGGCCCGCAGGGCCTGGCCTTCAAGGGACGCGGGGAACTGCGCGAGAAGCCCCACCGGGCCCGCACCCACCCACAAACCGACCCCCCACCTCCCGCCCCGCCACAGAAAAACCCCTTTGCCCAGCGTGGGATACTGAACGACATCCACCCGTACCCCAAGGAGAACGGCCCCCCTGATGGCTTCGGTCACGTCCCTCACCGCCTCCGTCCACCAGCGCCTCGCAACCGCCCTCTCGGCCACCCTGCCGACCGCGGACGCGGACCCGCTGCTGCGACGCAGCGACCGGGCGGACTACCAGGCGAACGGGATCCTCGCGCTGGCCAAGAAGGCGAAGGCCAACCCCAGGGAGCTGGCGACCCAGGTCGTCGCCCGGGTGGAGTCCGGTGAGCTGATCGGCGAGATCGAGGTCTCGGGCCCCGGCTTCCTGAACATCACCCTCACCGACCGCGCGATCACGCAGAACCTCGCCGCGCGGTACGCGGACGACACCGGCCGTCTCGGCGTCCCCACGGCGGAACGCCCGGGGACGACGGTCATCGACTACGCCCAGCCGAACGTGGCGAAGGAGATGCACGTAGGCCACCTCCGCTCCGCCGTGATCGGTGACGCGGTCGTCCAGATCCTGGAGTTCACCGGCGAGAACGTGGTCCGCAGGCACCACATCGGCGACTGGGGCACCCAGTTCGGCATGCTCATCCAGTACCTGGACGAGCACCCGCACGAGCTGGACCACAAGGACGCCCGGGTGAGCGGCGAGGAGGCGATGTCGAACCTCGACCGCCTCTACAAGGCCGCCCGCAAGCTGTTCGACTCCGACGAGGAGTTCAAGACGCGGGCCCGCCGCAGGGTCGTCGACCTCCAGGCGGGCGACCCGCACACCCTCGCCACCTGGCAGAAGTTCGTCGACGAGTCGAAGATCTACTTCTTCTCCGTCTTCGAGAAGCTGGACATGGAGGTCCGGGACGCGGACATCGTCGGCGAGTCGGGTTACAACGACATGCTGGACGAGACCTGCCGCCTTCTGGAGGAGTCGGGCGTCGCGGTCCGCTCCGAGGGCGCCCTCTGCGTCTTCTTCGACGACGTCAAGGGCCCGGACGGCAACCCGGTCCCCCTGATCGTCAAGAAGTCCGACGGCGGCTACGGCTACGCGGCGACCGACCTCTCCGCGATCAGGGACCGTGTCTTCCACCTCAAGGCGAACTCCCTCCTGTACGTGGTGGACGCCCGCCAGTCCCTGCACTTCAAGATGGTCTTCGAGACCGCGCGCAGGGCGGGCTGGCTGAACGACGACGACGTCAAGGCGTTCCAGCTCGCCTTCGGCACGGTCCTCGGCAAGGACGGCAAGCCGTTCAAGACCCGTGAGGGCGAGACGATCCGTCTGGTCGACCTGCTCGACGAGGCGATCGACCGCGCGACGGCGGTGGTCCGGGAGAAGGCCGAGAAGGTGGGCCTGACCGAGGACGAGATCGTCGAGAACGGCCGGTACGTCGGCATCGGCGCGGTGAAGTACGCCGACCTGTCGACCTCCGCCGTACGGGACTACAAGTTCGACCTGGACCAGATGGTCTCGCTGAACGGCGACACCTCCGTCTACCTCCAGTACGCGTACGCCCGTATCCAGTCGATCCTCCGCAAGGCGGGCGAGGCCGGCCCGGCCGCCCACCCGGAGCTGGAACTGGCCCCGGCGGAGCGCGCGCTGGGGCTGCACCTGGACCAGTTCGGCGAGGCGGTGGCCGAGGTGGCGGAGTCGTACGAGCCGCACAAGCTGGCCGCGTACCTGTTCAGGCTGGCGACGCTGCTGACCTCGTTCTACGACCAGTGCCCGGTCCTGAAGGCCGAGTCGCCGGCGCAGGTCGAGAACCGGCTGTTCCTGGTCGACCTGACGGCCCGCACCCTGCACCGGGGCATGGCCCTGCTGGGCATCAGGACCCCCGACAAGCTCTGACCGCCCCACGGCGAACGGACCATCGCGGCCCGGCCGGTCGTGCTCAGGCACGACCGGCCGGGCCGCTGTCGGTGCCTGCCCCTACAGTCGCTCGCATGGCGACCCTTCCCAATCCGCTGCCCCAGCTGGCGGCCGACCCGAGCGGGCGTGTGCTCGGGCTTGAACTCCCGCTTCCGCAGGGGCGGCTGATCGACGCCACGGACGACGGTCCGTGGCACGAACCGCTGCTGTGGTGCGCGGACGAGCCGGCGACGAAGGGCTCCTGGACAGCCGTCCAGCCCGCCCGCCGTACGGCCGGTCTCCTCCCGGTGCTGCTGGACGTCGGGGACGGCCGGGGCGGGCCGGAGAGGTGGGGGTTGAGGCCGGGCGAGATGTCCTACCCCGGTGATCACGACGCCGACGAGGTCCTGGCCGAGTTCTGGGACGATCACGCCCTTGCCGAGGACCCCGACTGGCCGGGCCTCGCCGAAGCCCTCGTCCAGGCTCAGCACCCGGCCCCCGATCCCGACACCCACGCCGCCGACACCGCCGACGCTTTGGTGAAAGGTCCCTCCCGGCTGAGGGACTTCCGTATCGCCCTGGTCCCCGCCCGCCGCAGCGCGGACATCCCGGCGGCGATCGGCTGGACCGGCCCGTTGAACCACGAGAACGACGTGGCGAGGCTCTGCGCGGTCCTGCGCTCCTGGGAGGACCGCTTCGGCATACGCGTCGTCGCCCTCGCCCACGCCGAGCTCGTCCTCTCGGTCGCGGCCCCGCCCACCACCGAGGCCGAGGCCGAGGCCGTGGCCGACGAGCACTTCGCCTTCTGCCCCGACAACATCTCCCAGGACACGGACAACGCCACCCGCCCCGCCTACGCCCGTACCCTCCTCAACGCTCCCCTCTGGTCCTTCTGGTGGGACTGAGCCACCACTGAGACCAACGGGGCCCTTGCCGTCCTCACCCTCACACCTCGACCCCCCGCAACCCCGCCCCCAGCCGGCGCAGCCCCTCCCGGATCTCCTCCGGCGTCTGCGTCACGAAGCAGAGCCGCAGGGTCGACCGGTCCGGTTCACCGGCGTAGAAGGGCGCGCCGGGCACGTACGCCACGTCCTGCTCGACGACGCGTGGCAGCAGGGCGGTGGTGTCGTAGGAGGAGGGCAGGCGGGCCCAGAGGAACATGCCGCCCTCGGGTCGGTTCCAGGCGGAGCCCTCCGGGAGCGCGTCGGCGAGGCCGTCGAGCATGGCGTCGCGGCGCTCCCGGTAGGCCCCGGCGACGCGGGCGACATGGGCGTCCAGGTCGCGGTCGGCGAGATAGCGGGCGGCGGCGAGCTGGTTGACGGTCGGGGTGTGCAGGTCGGCCGCCTGCTTGGCGACCGCGCACGCCCGGCGCAGCCCCGCGGGTGCGCGCAGCCAGCCGAGCCGCATTCCGGGGGCCATCACCTTGGAGAAGGAGCCCAGCAGCGCGGTGCGGTCCTCGGCCCCCGGGCAGGAGGCGATCCACGGCATCCGGTCGCCCTCGAAGCGGAGTTCGCCGTACGGGTCGTCCTCGACGATCCACAGCCCCCGCCGCGCGGCGACGGAGGCGACGGCCGCCCGTCGCTCGGCGGGGAGGGTGCGTCCGGTCGGGTTCTGGAAGGTGGGCACGGTGTAGAACAGCTTGGGGCGCAGCCGCGCCACCAGGTCGTCCAGCGCCGCCGGGTCCACGCCGTACCCGTCGCCGGGCACGGCCACCACCCGTGCCCCCGCGAAGCGGAACGCCTGGAGCGCCGCCAGATAGCAGGGGTCCTCGACCAGGACGACGTCGCCCGGCTCCAGCAGCGCGGTGGCGAGCAGCGACAGCGCCTGCTGCGAGCCGGTGGTGACGAGGACCTCGTCCGCGCCGGTCGGCAGTCCGCGCGCCCCGTACCGCGCCGCGAGCGCCGCCCTGAGCACCGGTTCGCCCTCGGTCGTCGCGTACTGCAGGGCGCGACCCGCGGACTCGGCGAGCACGTCGCGGTAGGCGGCCGCTATCCCCTCGGCGTCGAACAGCTCCGGGGCGGGCAACCCGCCCGCGAAGTTGACGACTTCGGGACGCGAGGTGACGGCGAGGATGTCCCGAACGGGGGAACCTCCGACCGTCGCGACCCGTTCGGCGAGGCCGGGCACGGCCGCCGCGCCCCCGCCCCCGGCCGGACCCACCGGAGCGTCCCCGCCCTCCGTCCGGGCGACAAACCCCACGTCACGCGCGGCCCGCTCGGTTTCCACGGCACCCATTCCACGGCTCCTTCACCCCTCGCGGACGGCCCGGTCCCGCCCCTGCCCGCACCCTAGACAGGTGTGTGCCCACTACACCCACCGTTTCCGCGATGCGGACCGCGCCCCGCACCCCCTAGGCTGCGCCCATGCTGCCCAGCGTGGACACGAACGACGAGTTGCGAGAAGTCGTCGGTGACGAGGCGCTGCTGCGACCTGCTGCCCAGGATCTCTGTGCGCAGCTCGGTCTCGCAGGCGCGCGAATCGTACGTTTCCCCGAGGGCTCGCTGCCGGTGTACGCCGTCGGCGATGCCCTCGTCCTCAAGCTCTATCCGGGTTTCGAAGCGACGGAAGCCGTCCGCGAGGCCCGCCTGCTGTCGATACTGTGGGGCAAACTCCCCATCCCCACACCCCGGTTGCACGCGGCCGACCAGTACAAGAACGGCTGGCGCTATGTGCTGATGTCCCGGCTGCCGGGTGAGGATCTCAGCGAGGCGTGGCCCCGGATCCCCCGGCCCGACCAGGAACGTGTCATCGTCGAGGCCGCCGAGGGTCTCGCCGCCCTGCACGCCCTGGACGCCACCCCGGTCGTCCCGCTCACCGGGCCGACGGACTGGGGCAGGTTCCTCGCCGCCCAGCGCGCGACGGCGGTCGAACAGCAGGAGATCGGCGGCCTGTCCGGCCCCTGGCTGGAACAGATCCCGGACTTCCTGCGCTCCGTGCCCCTGACCACCACGCGCCGCCCGGTCCTGCTGCACACCGAGTACATGCGCGAGCACCTCACCGTCGACCCGCACGACGGCTGGCGCCTCACCGGCCTCTTCGACTTCGAGCCGGCCATGGTCGGCGACCCCGCCTACGACTTCGTCGGCGTCGGCCTGCTCCTGACCCGCGCCGACCCCGCCCTGCTGAAGCTCTTCTACGAGGCGTACGGCCAAGCGCCTTTCGACCCGCGCGAGTTGATGGCCTACACCCTCCTGCACGTCTACAGCGACCTGGACTGGTACCTGCGCAGCCTGCCCGCTCCGCCGCGCCAGGACTTCGAGTCACTGGCGCAGACGTGGTTCGGCACCGGGGGGTGAGGACCCCCGGGGGCGAGGTACCCCCGGGGCGAGGACGCCCGGGGGGGCGAGGTGCCCCGGGTGGGGCCACCAGCCGTCGCTACTGCTTGCGTCCCGTCGCCACGTACACGTTGATGTCCGCGTCGGTCACGTCGTTGATGTCCCGGTGCCGGACCTTCTCGATGTCGTCCATCGCGGCCAGCACGTGCGGTTCCACCGCCGCCGGCAGCGGCGCGCCGTCCTCGAACCGCCAGTGGTGCGCCGGCACCACCCCGGGCTCGTCCACCGTGAGACCGCTCTGCTCGAAGAAGCGGGCGACCTCGTCCCTGGACCGCAGCACGAAGGTGAACCCGCGCTTGGTGTACGTCTCCTTGACGGCACGGATGCTCGCCGGATTGAGGTCCTCGGTCAGATGGCTGAGGACCAGCCGGCTCCCGGCGGGCAGCGCGTCCATCAGCTCGCGCACGACCGGGTACGCCTCGTCGTCCGCCACGAAGTGCAGGATCGCCACCAGGCACAGCGCGATCGGCCGGTCGAAGTCGAGGGTCTTCGCGGCGGTTTCCAGGATCTGCGCCGGTGACTTCAGGTCGGCGTCGATGTAGTCGGTGATGCCCTCGGGCCCGCTCGTCAGCAGGGCGCGTGCGTGAGCGAGCACCACCGGGTCGTTGTCGACGTACACGACCCGGGAGTCGGGGGCGATGCCCTGGGCGATCTGATGGACGTTCTCGCCGGTCGGCAGCCCGGTGCCGATGTCCAGGAACTGCCGGACGCCCTCGTCCCGGGCGAGCGAGGTCACCGCGCGGCGCATGAAGTCCCGGTTGTGGCGGACGTCGAGGTAGCCCCGCGGATTGGCCGCCAGCGCGGCGGCGGCCGCGTCCCGGTCCACCGGGTAGTTGTCCTTGCCGCCGAGGAAGACGTCGTAGACCCGTGCCGGGTGCGCCTTGGTCGTGTCGATCCTCCTGCGCAGCTCGGCGGGGTCCTGACTGAGCGCGTCACCGGCCATGTGGCTCTCCCTGGGGGGGGCGGGTCATTGAATAACCAACAACCTAACCCGAGCGGCGAGTTGGCGCCGCCCGGATCCGGAAGCCCACCCACCGCCGCCTTGGGGCCGCCTGGGCCCGCGGCACTAGCTCCCCGCCTCCTCGCCCAGCGTCGTCCCCTCCTCGACCCACTTCGGTCCGCCGAGCGGGTACTCGTACGCCGGGCGGCCGTTGTTCCCGCTCGTGCGGAACGGCTCGCCGTCGTCGTCGACGATCAGCGTGCCGCTGCGGGAGCCGCTGCTCCACTTCAGCTCCAGGTACCAACTGACGTAGTACGCCGAGGCGTCGGCGGTGATGTAGTAGGTCTCCGGGTCGGACTCGCTGACGGAGTACGGGAAGTTCCCGGTGCCCGACTTGGGCTTCACGTCGGGGCGCGCCCCGTCGAGGGCGATCGTGAAGGACCGGGTGGGGACACCGGCCCCGCAGCCGACCCCGGGGTAGCCCATCGCGTAGTCGTTCCAGGCGAGGGGCGACCGCTTGTCGACCGTACGGACCGTGAGGCTCCGTACGACCACGGTCTCCTTGCCGGAGCCCTGCACGGTCAGGGTCAGGAACTGCTCCCCCGAGGACACGGCGCCCGCCGACGACACCCAGGCCCTCGCGTCCTGCTCCAGAGGCGGCGGCGCCACCTCGGCCGGCGGACGGGCGGTCAGATACCGCTGGGAGCAGGGGCTCTCCCAGGTGTACGGCTCCACCTTCACGGACAGCGGCACGGAACGGGAGGCGTCCGCGCCCTTCGCACCGGAGCCGGAGGGCGTACCACCGGCCGAGGACGTACCGGCCTCGCCGGTGCCCTTCCCCTCCTTCGCGCCCTTCACGTCCTTGTCGCCCGCCCCGCTCTCGGAGCCGGAGGGCAGGGTGACGGCCGGCGCCGACCGGCCCGGGCCGCCCGCCGCCTCCCCCGGGGACTCCCGGACGCCGACGGTCACGTCCCCGGCCCGTCGTGCTCCCGTCCTCTCCCCCTCCGCGTCGGACGGCAGACTCACGGCGAGCGTGACCGCTCCGAGCACGGCGGTCACGGCCAGACCGGCGACGAGCGCGACCCGCGTACGCCGCCGAGCCGGCAGGCGCACGCCCGCCGCTCTCACGGAACCGGCGCCGCCGACCAGCGTCTCCACGGGGCGGTCGTCCCCCTCCGGGACCGCGCCCTCCTCCGGGACCGCGTCCTCCTCCGGGACCCCGTCCCCCTCAGGGGCCGCCGCGTGCGGTGCCGTCGCCGTGCCGCCGGAGTCGCTCCCCCTGCGCCGCCGCGTCGCGTCCGCGAGCACCCACCTCCGGTGCAGATCGACCAGCTCGTCCGGGGCCGCCCTGCAGAGACGGGCCAGCCGCTCGACGGGGGCGTAGTCCGTCGGTACGGCATCCCCGTTGCAGTACCGGTGGAGCGTCGACGTACTCATGTGGAGCCGCTTGGCGAGCACTCCGTAACTCAGCCCGGAGCGCTCCTTCAACTCCCGCAGCAGCTCGGCGAAATCGGCCCCCGGACCGTTCGCGGTACCGCTCCCCGACACGTTCTCCTCCGTCTTCCTCATGCCCGCACGTCCCGTTCCGCGTTCCAGCGAAGGAACGTTCCCCCAGTTCAGAGTGGGTTCGGGCATTCCAGCGTCCCGTATCGTCCGCCGGCCGTGGCGGCCGGGACGCATCACCCCACAAGCTGTTGGTCATCCAAGCACGCCGCTCCCGGCACACCGGTCGAGCGGCACGGCTTCGACCACCTGTTCTCAGCCTGCTCAACCGGCTTTGTCCGAAAGGGATCAGTCATGCGCACGTTCCGTTCCACCCGCCCCACCCGCTCCGCCCGCCCCGCCCGTCTGCTCGCGGCGACCGGCGTGGCCCTGGCCGCCCTCGCCCTGACGGCGTGCGACAACGGCATGGGCACGAGGGTGGAGGGCCCGGTGAACGGCGACACCTCGGCCTCACGGACCACGGGCGGCTCGGAGGCGACCACGGGCGGTACGACGGCCACGGGTGGTACGACGACGGGCGGCTCGGACACGACCACCGGCGGCTCCACGACCGACCAGGCGTCCGCCAGGACGGGCAAGAGCACGGGCACCGGCACCCGGGGCGGCAGCGCCACCTCCACCGACCCCTCGGACCCCGCCAACCGCGTCACCTGCAACGGCGCCAACACCACGGTGACCGCGAAGCCGGTGACCCGCCCGATCAACCACCTGCTGATCACCGTCAAGAACACCGGCTCGAAGTACTGCGACCTCTACTACTACCCCACGGTGCGCTTCGGTGAGGCCCAGTCCGCCCCGCGGGTGATGGAGGAGTCCCAGCCGCAGGCCGTCGTGACGCTGGCCCCCGGCGAGTCCGGCTACGGAGGCGTCCTCCTCTCCTCCGGCGACGGCAGCGGCGGCCCCGGCGCGACGGAGAAGAAGGTCGTCGTCCACTTCCAGGGCCGCAAGCCCGGGAGCGACGCCGGCTCCCCCGCCTCCCCCGCCCTCCCGGCCAAGGGCGTCCACGTCGACAACTCCGTGGCCGTCACCTACTGGCAGTCGACGGCGGCGGACGCCCTCCAGTACTGAACGCGGACCGGACCGCACCTACCGGGCCGGAGGCAAGTCGAGGCGAGGCAGGCGAGGCGAGGCGGTGTCGGATGCTCAGCGCAGCATCCGGGCCGCCTCGACGGCCCAGTACGTGAGGATGTTCCGCGCCCCGGCCCGCTTGATCCCGGTCAGCGTCTCCAGGATCGCCCGCTCCCGGTCGATCCACCCCTTCTCGGCGGCGGCCTCGACCATCGAGTACTCACCGGAGATCTGGTACGCGGCGACCGGCACGTCCACGGCGTCCGCGACCCGCGCGAGGATGTCGAGGTAGGGGCCGGCCGGCTTGACCATCACCATGTCCGCGCCCTCCTCCAGGTCGAGGGCCAGCTCCCGCAGCGACTCCCGCGTGTTCGCCGGATCCTGCTGGTAGGTCTTGCGGTCCCCCTTCAGCGAGGAGGCGACCGCCTCCCGGAAGGGTCCGTAGAAGGCCGAGGCGTACTTGGCGGTGTAGGCGAGCACGGCGACGTCCTCGCGCCCGATCTGGTCGAGCGCGTCCCGGACGACCCCGATCTGGCCGTCCATCATCCCGCTGGGCCCGACCACGTGCGCACCCGCGTCGGCCTGCACCTGGGCCATCTCGGCGTACCGCTCCAGGGTCGCGTCGTTGTCGACGCGCCCTTCCGCGTCCAGCACCCCGCAGTGCCCGTGGTCGGTGGTCTCGTCGAGACAGAGGTCGGACATGACGAGCAGCTCGTCCCCGACCTCGGCCCGCACGTCACGGATGGCGACCTGCAGGATCCCGTCGGGATCGGTGCCCGGCGTGCCGAGCGCGTCCTTCTTGTCGTCCTCCGGCACCCCGAACAGCATGATCCCGGAGACCCCGGCCTCGACGGCCTCCACGGCGGCCTTCCTCAGACTGTCCCGCGTGTGCTGCACGACCCCGGGCATCGCCGAGATCGGCACCGGCGCGCTCACGCCCTCCCGCACGAACGCGGGCAGGATGAAGTCCGCGGGATGCAGCCGTGTCTCGGCCACCATGCGCCGCATCACGGGCGTCGTACGAAGCCGGCGGGGCCGCGTACCGGGAAACGATCCGTACTTCGACATACACCTACGCTACGCCCGCGCCGCCCGCCCCTTTGCCAACACCTCGTCGGCAGCAGGTCCCCTCCGGGAGGCGGGCATCCCGGCGGAGCTGAGCCTTGGCCAGAACCGCGTGGGATCGCGATCGCAACTTTGGTACAAATGATCGAACAAGCGATCTGCGAGGGCGTCCACGGGGGTAGACGTGAGCGAGGACAGGCCCGTTGTCTCGGCCGAGATACCGGAGTTCACCGGGAATCTGGAGCAGTTGGAGACGGACGCCGGGGACATCGCGTTCGACGGGATGGCGGTCGGCGCGGCGGGACTGCTGATCGACGCCAACTTCCATCTCCTGCAGCCGTTCTACAAGGCTCCCGAGGCCGACCAGTTGTTCGCGACGACCGCGCCGGTCGCCGCGGCCGGCCACGACCTGCAGACCGAGCTGAGCACGGTGTCGAAGGCGCTGCTGGACTACGCGGCCGAGGTGCGGCCCCTGGTGGCCCGCCTCGACGCGCTGCGCGCGGAGGCGGCGGCGTTCGAACGGCGCGTCGCCGACGACGAGGACTGGGTCGCCGACGGCGACCTCATCGACGAGAACACCGCCCGCCGCAACGCGGTGAACGCCGCCTGGACCGCCTTCCAGGCCGCCGAACGCGCCTGCCACAACAAGATCGTCGCGCTGGTCGGCGGGGAGCCGCTCGCCGTCGGCGACGGCACGGACAAGAAGAACACCTACGGCTACCGCGCCGAGGACCTGGACAACGCCGGCGGTCTGCCCTGGGGCGACCCGGTCGAGGAGTCCAACCCCTGGTACTACATCCACGAACACGCCTGGGACTTCACCGTCGGCTTCGTCGTCGACGGCGTCTGGGGCACGATCAAGGGCCTGGGCACCCTGGTCGGCGTCAACGGCTGGGACGCCGCGGGCCAGGCCTGGGTCGGCCTCGGCAAACTCGCCACCGGCATCCTGATCACCGGAACACCGCTCGGTGCCGCGTACTGGCTCACTCCGGCCGACAAACTCCCCTCCTGGCTACGGGACTCCCGCACGGCGGTGGTGGAGACCGGCAAGGCACTGATCGCCTACGACGAGTGGGGCAAGAACCCCTCGCGGGCGGCCGGAGCGGTGACGTTCAACGTCCTGACGACCGTCTTCACGGGCGGCGCGGGAGGCGCGGCCGCGGCCACCGGCAAGGCGGGAGCCGTGGCCAGGGCCATCTCCTTCGCCGGCAAGGCAGGCCGGATCGTCGACCCGATGACCTACATCGCCAAGGGCATCGGCGGTACGGCGGTGAAGATCGGCGACGTCATGGCGAGCCTGCGCGGCATCACCGACGGCACCCACATCCGGCTCGGCGAAGGCACGTACCGGATAGCCGACACACCCAACATCGCCGACGACCTCCCGGCCGGCCTCACCCCCGACAACTCCGTCCGCATGACCACCCCCGAGGGCCAGGTCGTCTACCTCGACACCAAAACCCTCCTCATGCACAACGCCGACGGCACGATCCGCGAGTCCCTGGAAAACCTCCGCCACGAGCCGACGGCCGAACAGCGGGCCGGGGAGAGCGCCGGACGGCAGGAGCAGTCGGCGAATGGCACCGGTGCGCGGGAGCCGGTCGCGCTGGGGGCCGGTGCGCGGGGCGGGGACTCCGCGGCGGTGGGGGGTCGAGGAAGCGACACGGTGGCCACGGGCGGCCGAGGGAGCGACGGGCCCGGGGACACCGGCGGCCGTGGTGGCGATGCACCAGGGGGCCGGGGTGGCGGTGGTTCGGATGACATCGGGCGCCCCGGTGACGACGCGGCAGGCGACGGATCGAACGGCGGTCCGCGATCCGACGGTGACGATCCTGGTCCGACAGCGCAGACTCCGCGACCTGCCTTCATGCGCGACGGAGCCAATCCCTATGGGCCCCGGGGCTCCCTGTCCCTGGAGCAGATCGAAGAGATTCAGGTCTACCGCGCCAACCACGAGCCGGGATACATGGAGCGGTACTACAAGGACAATGGCTGGCGGAAGAACCTGAAACTCCAGGACGAGAGCGGTTTCACGCCGCCCCAGCTCGCTCGACTCTCGGAGGACTCTCCATGGATTCAGGCCAAGGACACTCCTGCGGCACCTGAACCGCATTTCCTCGATGACGAATACATGAGCGTGGGCGCGGACACCGTCACAAGCCAGGCCAGGCTCGGGGTACTCGACGGGGCGGCACGGCAACGCCATTTCGCCGTCCAGTGGGACAACGTCGTCAAGGAGTGGAGGGCGGAGACCGGAAAGGCCCATGAAATCCATGGCACGGCCGACTCCGCCGCGGAGTGGGGAGAGGCGCGAGGGGCTTACAAGGAGTCCCACACGGCCATGGGGAAGGCAACCGAGGCGTTCGGCGAGCATGCGGCGGAGCACCACTACATCGCCGAGCGCTACCCGGACTTCGAGAAACAGCCCCTGCTCGGCCCGAAGAACGGGAACGACCAGTTCGACCAGGTATGGAAGCACGATGACGGCCGAATAGTCGTCGTCGAGGCGAAGAGCAGCACGGGCACGGAACTCGGCGGTCGATCCCTGTCGAACGGAAAGAAGGTCTCCCAAGGGAGCAGAGAGTATTTCTTCGACATTCTCCGGGAAATGAGAAAGCGAGGAGAGCTGAAACTCGTGGACGACCTCAGGGCGGCACTCAGAGACGGCAAGCTGGAATATGTGGTCGTCAAGGGGGAGAGGAACTCGGGCACGTACACTGGCTACCAGTACCGACGGTTCGACATCAGCAGGGGGACTCTTCCGTGACCGTGACTGTCGCCAGGCATGGCGTGGTGATCCCCGACACCGAGCGCTTTGTGGAGCGCCTCGGCGAAACCGTCGCCCGGGACGTCGACGAACTCGAAGAGTCGACAGAGATGATCGACTTCGCGTTCTCCAGTGCCGTCATGGCACTGCAGGCACGCTGTGTCGCCGACCCCGAAGCATCGGCCGTGGAGACCTGGGAAGCCGCAGTCACCGCGATGCAGTTGGGTTCGGCGCTCTTCGCGGTGTCGGAGGCGAGTGAGGGGCACGTCGAGTGCCGCATCAACCACAAGACGCGTCGCCTTGCCGCGAGCGGCCGGCTGTCCGCCGCCGATGCCGGGAACTGGCTCACCGCCTTCTGGCTGGCTGTCATCTGCCGTGACCAGCAGCGTATGACGCAGCTGTGTGAGATTCCCGTGGAGCGGTTGCGTGCGCCGGAGGGGCAGTACGACGAGTACGTCTACCACTGGGTCGACACCCTGCAGACCTACTGGCTGCGGCGTCCGGGCCTGGTGGAGAAGCTGACCGTCACCTTCCAGTCCTCGGACCCCGCGGTTGCGCGAATCGCACCACGAGACCTCCTCCAGGGCGTCCTCTATCCACCGATCAATCTCTTCTACAACTTCGTGCGCAGAAACGAGACGGGTTTCGGTCCTGCCCTGGAGGAAGCGCTGAAGCTGCACAGGCTGTACTGGACGCGCGACGAGAGCCGGGAGACGGACATCGACGGAGCCGTCGCACTCGGCCCTCTCGCCGTCGCCTGCCTCGCGTACGACGGCGGATTCACCGTCGGCATCGAGTCCGGCTATCTGCCCAAGCACCTTCTCCAGCGCGACTGGTTGGGCGAGTTCCCCACCTGAGCAGACCCGGTCGGGCATGTGTCGCTTCGCCCACGAGAGCGAAGCACCGCGTCCGCCAAAGCAACGGGGCGGCAGCCGCAAGCAGCCACCGCCCCGTTTCTCACGCCTCGGCTCAGGTCGTGGATCTACGCCGCCGCGCTCCCGGCCGCCGCTCGCTCGGCCGGGTGACGGGGTCGCCCGCCTCGACCGCCGCGGCCCGCCGGCGTACGCCGAAGTCCGCCAGCGCCTCCGCCAGCTTGTGGACGGACGGCTCGGGAGCCATCACGTCCACCCGCAGCCCGTGCTCCTCGGCCGTCTTGGCCGTGGCGGGGCCGATACAGGCGATCACCGTCACGTTGTGCGGCTTGCCGGCGATGCCGACCAGGTTCCGCACCGTGGACGACGAGGTGAACAGCACGGCGTCGAAACCACCGCCCTTGATCGCCTCCCGCGTCTCGGCCGGCGGCGGCGAGGCCCGCACGGTCCGGTACGCGGTGACGTCGTCGACCTCCCAGCCCAGCTCGATCAGCCCGGCGACCAGCGTCTCCGTGGCGATGTCGGCCCGCGGCAGGAACACCCGGTCGATCGGGTCGAAGACCGGGTCGTACGGCGGCCAGTCCTCCAGCAGCCCGGCGGCCGACTGCTCACCGCTCGGCACCAGATCCGGCTTCACACCGAACGCGATGAGCGCGTTGGCCGTCTGCTCACCCACCGCCGCGACCTTGATCCCGGCGAAGGCACGCGCGTCGAGCCCGTACTCCTCGAACTTCTCCCGCACCGCCTTGACCGCGTTCACCGAGGTGAAAGCGATCCACTCGTAGCGCCCCGTCACGAGCCCCTTCACGGCCCGCTCCATCTGCTGCGGCGTGCGCGGCGGCTCGACCGCGATCGTCGGCACCTCGTGCGGCACGGCCCCGTACGAGCGCAGCTGGTCGGAGAGCGAGGCGGCCTGCTCCTTCGTGCGCGGGACGAGGACCCGCCACCCGAAGAGCGGCTTGTTCTCGAACCACGACAGCTGGTCGCGCTGGGCCGCCGAGGAGCGCTCGCCGACCACCACTATCACCGGCCGGCCGCCCTCGGGCGAGGGCAGCACCTTGGCCTGCTTCAGCGTCTGCGCGATCGTGCCGAGCGTCGCGGTCCAGGTGCGCTGCCGGGTCGTCGTACCGGCGACCGTCACGGTCATCGGCGTATCGGGCTTGCGGCCCGCCGCGACCAGCTCACCGGCGGCCGCGGCCACGGTCTCCAGCGTCGCCGAGACGACCACGGTCCCGTCCGACGCCCCGACCTCCGCCCAGCACCGGTCGGAGGCCGTGCGCGCGTCGACGAACCGCACGTCCGCGCCCTGCGCGTCCCGCAGCGGCACACCGGCGTACGCGGGCACGCCCACGGCGGCGGCCACACCGGGCACCACCTCGAACGGCACGCCGGCGGCGGCGCACGCCAGCATCTCCTCGGTGGCGTACGTGTCGAGTCCGGGGTCCCCGGACACCGCACGCACGACCCGCCTGCCGCCCCTCGCGGCCTCCATGACAAGATGTGCCGCATCCCGCACAGCGGGTGCACCAACGGTTGTTGACGCGCCGTCAACAACCGTCAGCTGAGGCGTGCCTGTGCCCGCAAACGTATCCGCTGAAGTAGCCGCGGAAGAGGCCGAGGACGCCGCAGCAAGAGCCGACGGCGGGCTCGAGTCGGTGTCCAGTAGGGCGACGCCGGCGCGGGCGTGCGTACGCACCACGTCGAGCACATCGTGCTCGGCGATGAGAACGTCCGCGTTCGCCAGGGCCTCGACGGCGCGCAGTGTCAGCAGTCCCGGATCCCCGGGTCCGGCACCGAGGAAGGTGACGTGACCGTGGTCCGGACCGGCGGGAAGGGTGGTGGGGCTCAATGTGCTCGCTCCCCCATCAGACCGGCCGCGCCCTTAGCGAGCATCTCGGCGGCGAGTTCACGGCCGAGCGCCATTGCTTGGTCGTACGTCTCGGGCACGGGACCGGTGGTGGACAGCTGCACCAGCGTCGAGCCGTCGGTGGTGCCGACGACGCCGCGCAGGCGCATCTCCTTGACAGTCTGCCCGTCGGCCAGAAGGTCGGCGAACGCACCCACAGGTGCGCTGCAACCGGCCTCCAGGGCGGCGAGCAGGGACCGCTCGGCGGTCACGGCGGCCCGGGTGTCCGGGTCGTCGAGTCCGGCGAGCGCGGCGATCAGCTCCGCATCGGCTGCGGCGCATTCGATCGCCAGTGCCCCCTGGCCGGGGGCGGGCAAAACAGTGTCGACCGAGAGGAAGTCGGTCACCTCGTCGATCCGTCCGATCCGGCTCAGTCCGGCGGCGGCCAGGACGACGGCGTCCAGCTCGCCCTTCCGTACGTATCCGATGCGCGTGTCGACGTTCCCGCGGATCGGCACCGTCTCGATCGTGAGCCCGTGACCGCGCGCGTAGGCGTTCAGCTGGGCCATCCGGCGCGACGAACCGGTACCGACCCGGGCGCCCGCGGGGAGCTGCTCGAACGTCAGTCCGTCCCGGGCGACCAGGACGTCCCGCGCGTCCGCGCGCACCGGCACGGCGGCCAGCGTCAGCTCGTCCGGGTAGGTGGTCGGCAGGTCCTTGAGGGAGTGCACGGCGAAGTCGACCTCGCCGCGCAGCAGCGCCTCGCGCAGCGCGGCGACGAACACACCCGTGCCGCCGATCTGCGCGAGCTGCTCGCGGGAGACGTCGCCGTACGTCGTGATCTCCACGAGTTCGACGGGCCGCCCGGTCAGCCGGCGGACCGCGTCCGCCACCTGCCTGGACTGGGACATGGCGAGGGTACTTCGCCTGGTCCCGAGCCTCAGGGCCCTGTTGTGCGGCTCACTCATGATCGCCCTCGGTTCTCGGCGTTCGCTCCGACGAACTGGCCGCCGGCTGTGCGCTGGTCGCTGTCCACGGCCCGGGACACGGCGGCGACCGTCTCCTGGTCCAGGTCGAACAGGGTCCGCAGCGCGTCCGCGTACCCGGCGCCGCCGGGTTCGGCCGCGAGCTGCTTGACCCGTACGGTCGGCGCGTGCAGCAGCTTGTCCACCACGCGCCGCACGGTCTGGGTGATCTCGCCCCGGTGCTTGTCGTCGAGGCCGGGAAGCCGGCCCTCCAGGCGGGCGATCTCGCTCGCGACGACATCGGCGGCCATGGCACGCAGCGCCACGACGGTGGGTGTGATGTGCGCGGCACGCTGAGCGGCGCCGAAGGCGGCCACCTCGTCCGAAACGATCCTCCGCACCAGGTCGACGTCGGCGGCCATCGGCGCGTCGGCGGAGACCTCGGCGAGGGACTCGATGTCGACCAGCCGTACCCCGGCGAGCCGGTGCGCGGCCGCGTCGATGTCGCGGGGCATCGCCAGGTCCAGCAGCGCCAGCACGGGCGCGGGCCGGGGCACCTCGACGACCGCCTCGGGACGGCGCAGCTCGGTGATCCGTCCGCTGACGGCGACGGCCGCGACGAGCGCGGTGATCAGCTCGGCGTCGGCGGCGGGCGTACGCGGGGCCTCGCGCTCCGGCGTGCGGCGGCTCGCGCGCCGGTCCACGGTCGCGTTGTCCACCCAGGCCGCGTGCTGCTCCAGGGTGGCCGCGTCCATCCCGGCGACCGCGTCCTCCCCGTGCACGGAGAAGCCGCCGCCCTGGACGGCCGGCAGGTCGAGCGGGCAGTCGTCGTCACTGCCGACGGAGGTCGGCGGCAGGACGGCCCGTATGCCGGTACGGATCTCCGGGCGGGCCGCCGGTCGCGAGGGAGCGCCTTCGGGCACCCGGCCCTCGACGGCCGCCGCGACCATACCGGCGGTCAGGACCAGGCCCGTGGCCCCCGTACAGGAGACCGCGATGTCAGCACGTGTCAGCTCGCCCGGCACCGACTCCATCGGTACCGCGCGGGCCAGCACGTCCGTTTCGCCCTGCTCGGTGAGGATCCGGGCGAGCCGTTCGGCCCGGTCGTACGTCCGGTTGGCGATCACGATCTCGCCCACGCCCGCGCGCGCCAGGGTCGCGGCGGCCAGCGAGGACATGGAACCCGCGCCGATCACCACGGCACGCTTGCCCCGGGCCCAGCTCGTGACGTCCGCGCCCGCAGTGAACTGCTCCAGACCGAAGGTCACCAGCGACTGCCCGGCCCGGTCGATCCCGGTCTCGGAGTGCGCCCGCTTGCCGACCCGGAGGCTCTGCTGGAACAGGTCGTTGAGCAGCCGCCCGGCGGTGTGCAGCTCCTGGGCGCGGGCCAGCGAGTCCTTGATCTGCCCGAGGATCTGCCCCTCGCCGACGACCATCGAGTCGAGGCCGCAGGCCACGGAGAACAGATGGTGGACGGCCCGGTCCTCGTAGTGCACGTACAGATACGGCGTGATCTCGTCGAGCCCGACGCCGCTGTGGCGGGCGAGCAGCGTGGACAGCTCGGCGACGCCCGCGTGGAACTTGTCCACGTCCGCGTACAGCTCGATGCGGTTGCACGTGGCGAGCAGAGCGGCCTCGGCGGCAGGCTCCGCGGCGACCGTGTCCTGAAGCAACTTGATCTGCGCGTCCAGGGACAGCGCAGCCCGCTCCAGCACGCTCACCGGAGCGCTGCGGTGACTCAGTCCGACGACCAGGAGACTCATGCCGGCATCACGGCGGGGACATCCCCGTCGGGCCCTTTCCCGGACTCCTGGGGAGCCGGTGCCACGGCGGCGGCCTCGGCCGCGGCCTCCTCGCCGGCCTTGCGCTGCTCGTGGAACGCCAGGATCTGCAGCTCGATGGAGAGGTCCACCTTGCGGACGTCCACGCCGTCCGGCACGGACAGGACAGTGGGCGCGAAGTTCAGGATCGAGGTGATCCCGGCGGCGACCAGCCGGTCGCACACCTGCTGGGCGGCGCCCGCGGGCGTGGCGATCACACCGATCGACACACCGTTGTCATCGATGATCTTTTCCAGCTCGTCCGTGTGCTGCACCGCGATCCCCGCGACAGGCTTGCCCGCCATCGCCGGGTCGGCGTCTATCAACGCGGCCACCCGGAAACCACGGGAGGCGAACCCGCCGTAATTGGCCAGCGCGGCGCCGAGATTACCGATACCGACGATCACGACCGGCCAGTCCTGGGTCAGCCCGAGCTCACGCGAGATCTGGTAGACGAGGTACTCGACGTCGTATCCCACACCCCTGGTCCCGTAGGAACCGAGGTACGAGAAGTCCTTGCGCAGCTTCGCGGAGTTGACCCCCGCCGCGGCCGCGAGTTCCTCGGATGAAACGGTGGGTACCGAACGCTCGGAGAGCGCGGTCAGAGCACGGAGGTACAGCGGAAGTCTGGCGACGGTGGCCTCGGGAATCCCTCGGCTACGGGTCGCCGGTCGGTGAGTTCGGCCAGTTGCCACGGTGCTCCTGCGGGTAGAGCGGGGCTGCGGGCGGTCGTGCGTCCCCAGACCGCCCCGTCGACAGCAGGCTATGTCTTTGTGAACGCGTGCACAAAGATGGTGTCCGATTTGCCCGGCCAACGTGACCGGGGTCACGCACACGCGACGCACGCGTACGGAACCGGCGCACACGCACCGTCGTTCCTCACCGGACGCCTTGCACGACAGGGGCAAAACCGCACACTCTCCTCACGAATCCCGCCCCCGAGACCAACCAGCCCATCGATCCTAAGCGACTATTGGGACCACTTGGACTGGTCGGTCAGGTCACATCATCGTCACCTTGATGCGAGGGCTTTGCGAAGGCGCTCCTCATCGACCCGCCAGAAGGTGTGCTGGGCACCGTCCACCAGCACGACCGGAATCTGCTCCCAGTACTGCCGGTGCAGTTCCGCATCCTCCTCGATGTCCTTCTTCTCCCAGGGAACGCCCAGCTCACCGCAGACCTTCCCGATCACCGCCTCGGCGTCGTCGCAGAGATGACACCCGGATTTCCCGATCAGTGTGACGAGACGCTCACCGGAATTCTTCGGCGTCCGCCGGAACATGGCACTCATGACGGCCATTGTCGCTCCGCGCCCGATGTCCCCGCCTCTCGCTCACCACACAGCGCACGACCTGCTCTTTTCCCCGTCCGTCGCGACCCGTTGCACACCGGGACACGCCGTCCGCGACACTGCTTTAACGACACGGCCGCGGAGAGTTCACAGCACGCGAACCTCCAGGCTCCGGAACCACCGAACAGACTGGCTATGCTCACGACATGGCCGCTCTCGGATGGCTCACTCCCCGTAGGCGCTCCGCCACGGCGCGGAGCGTTTTGGCAGGCGAGGCCTCTGCGGAGGCAGCGCGCAAGTCCTCCCAGGAGTTGGAGGACATCTCCCCCGCACCCGACGCCGTCCAGGAACCGGTGTTCCCGGTCCTCGGCGACGACAGGGCCGCCGCTTTCTTCGATCTCGACAACACCGTCATGCAGGGCGCCTCGCTCTTCCACTTCGGCCGCGGCCTGTACAAGCGGAAGTTCTTCGAGACCCGCGACCTCGCCCGATTCGCCTGGCAGCAGGCGTGGTTCAGGCTGGCGGGGTCCGAGGACCCCGAGCACATGCAGGACGCCCAGAACTCCGCGCTCTCCATCGTCCAGGGCCACCGCGTCGCCGAACTGACGATCATCGGCGAAGAGATCTACGACGAGTACATGGCCGAGCGCATCTGGCCGGGCACCCGCGCCCTGGCCCAGGCCCACCTCGACGCCGGCCAGAAGGTCTGGCTCGTCACGGCCGCGCCGGTGGAGATCGCCCAGGTGATCGCCCGCCGCCTCGGCCTGACCGGCGCCCTCGGCACGGTCGCCGAGTCCGTCGACGGCGTCTACACCGGCAAGCTCGTCGGCGAACCGCTGCACGGCCCCGCCAAGGCCGAGGCCGTGCGCGCCCTGGCCGTCGCGGAGAGCCTCGACCTCTCCCGCTGCGCCGCGTACAGCGACTCCCACAACGACATCCCGATGCTGTCGCTCGTGGGTCACCCGTACGCCATCAACCCCGACAGCAAACTCCGCAAGCACGCCCGGGACATGGACTGGCGTCTGCGGGACTACCGCACCGCCCGCAAGGCCGCCAAGGTCGGCCTCCCCGCGGCGGCGGGCGTGGGCGCGGTGGCGGGCGGCACGGCGGCCGCGATCGCCCTGCACCGCCGACGCCGCTGAAACTGAACTGTCAGTCGTTTTTCGAACGCCGGAGGGGCTGGGAAACCAGCCCCTCCGGCGTTCGTGCGTGCGGCCCCGCGACCCCGCATTCCAGCGGTCCTACCCCCACGCGGCCCCCCTCAGTCACGCCGTCCGCACCCGACCACAACACGCCCCGCACCCAGACGGAACACGAACCCGATCGGTCAACAACCGATCACGGACACGCACTTGAGCAGCCGCCAATCAGTAACAGAAGCGACGTAATCGATGATTTGAGCAACTGGGTGTAGCAGTGCCTGCACGAAGCGTTATTCTCCTCAAACGCAAACCGGTACCCCTCCGTCGCTACGACGGGTGAAAGGTTCCGCACTGCACGTGATGGAAGCTCTGCCTCTGGGAGTCCCGTGTACCCACATGTCGGGGTTGACGCCTCGGGCCTGGCTACGCTGCGCGCGACGGTCAACCAACTGTTGCGCGGCTTCGTCCCCACCGCGTACGCCGTCCCCGCCCTCGCCACCTCCGCCGCGCCCGTCGGCCCGTGCTACGCACTGGCCGACGGCAGCGCGACGGTCGGCAGACGAGGTCGTTCGGGATCCACCGCCACGACCACCCGCCGTCCCGCCGCGGACAGCGACAGCGCCCGCATGATGGACCTCGTCGAACGCGCCCAGTCCGGCGAGGCCGACGCCTTCGGTCGCCTGTACGACCAGTACAGCGACACGGTCTACCGCTACATCTACTACCGCGTGGGCGGCAAGGCCACGGCCGAGGACCTCACCAGCGAGACGTTCCTGCGCGCCCTGCGGCGCATCGGCACGTTCACCTGGCAGGGCCGCGACTTCGGCGCCTGGCTGGTCACGATCGCCCGCAACCTGGTGGCCGACCACTTCAAGTCCAGCCGTTTCCGGCTGGAGGTCACCACCGGCGAGATGCTCGACGCCAACGAGGTCGAGCGCTCCCCCGAGGACTCCGTCCTGGAGTCCCTCTCCAACGCGGCCCTCCTCGAAGCCGTACGCCGCCTCAACCCCCAGCAGCAGGAGTGCGTCACGCTCCGCTTCCTGCAGGGCCTCTCCGTCGCCGAGACCGCCCGCGTCATGGGCAAGAACGAGGGTGCGATCAAGACCCTCCAGTACCGGGCGGTCCGCACCCTCGCCCGCCTCCTCCCGGACGACGCCCGCTGACCCCGCCGACCGGGATCACCGGCCCTGAGCGGCACCGCGCCGAGGGCGGCGACCGGCCACGTTCCGCCATCGTCAACTGACTCTCCGTCCACGTCGGTTGACTTCCTCGCCCAATCACCCGCCGTCCGTAACCCAAGTGCCACACCGCTCGTTGTGCGGGATACAGGCTCCCTGTGGTCGCGCCTGGCCGACACCGATCACTCGATCGTGTGGACCGGTCGGGGACGCGCAACCCTCAGGACCCCCTGGGGAGTCGACCGTCATGACGAGAGGAGGTGCCGCCAGTGATCGCGAACGTATCGGCGCACCGGCGGGCGAACGCCTTCGCCCAGGCCCTGGAGGAGCTGTCCGACCAGGGCACGGCGGCCGAGCGGCCCGAGGGATCGGAACCGGCACCGGCGGCGCGGCAGACCGAGCAGGACCACATGCTGGCCCTCACCACCGGTCTGGACGAGCTGCCCAAGCCGGTGCTCGACCCCGAGGTCAAGGTCGTCCATCGCGCCCAGTTGGTGGCCGCGATGGAAGCCATGCTGCGGGACGGCACGCTGCCGGGGCGCGAGGCGTCGGACTCTTCGGTGCCCGAACAGCGATCGGGCAAGGCGCGGGGCGCGCACCGGGCGAGTCCGCTGGGCAGGCTGCGACCACGGTCCCGTCTGACGAAGGGTCTCGCCGCCGGCGGGCTCAGCGTCGGGGTGGCCGCGAGTGCCTTCGGCGGTGTGGCCGCCGCAAGTTCGGACGCCCTGCCCGGTGACTCGCTCTACGGCCTCAAGCGCGGCATCGAAGACGTGAAACTCACCCTGGCCGACGACACCGACGACCGGGGCCGGCTCTATCTGGACCAGGCGTCGACCCGGCTCGGCGAGGCCCGCCGCCTCATGGAGCGCGGCCGGGGCGGACAGCTCGACCACGAGTCCCTCGGCGAGATCCGCCGCGCCCTCACGGGGATGCGGCACGACGCCTCCGAGGGCCACCGCCTGCTCCACGAGGCGTACGAGCGGGACCCGGAGTCCCTGGGCCCCATCCGGGCCCTCTCGGCATTCTCCCGGTCCCACCGCGAGGCCTGGGGCGTGCTGCGCGACCGGCTGCCGGTGCAGCTCGGAGACGTGAGCCGGCAGGTCTCGTCGGTCTTCGACGCCATAGACGACGAGGTCGCCCCGCACTCGTCGCTCCTGCCCCCACCGCCCACCCCGGGCGGCGACGGCAGGCAGCGCTCCGCGGGCTCCGGCACCCCCGGCACCACCGACCCCGGCCGCCCGGCCCCGAGCGCCTCCGAGGGCTCGACCGGCGCCGAACGCGAGGACACCACCGGGAAGCCCAAGCCGTCCACCTCGGCCGGCGGCGGCGAGGGCCTCGTCGGCGGCACCACCGGCGGCCTGCTCGACCCGCCGCAGCAGGACACCGCCCCCACCTCCCCGTCGACGGGGAGGTCCACGTCGGCCGAACAGCCCGACGTCACCCTCCCGCCCCTTCTCCCGGGCCTCCTCCCGGGCCTGGGCATCGACGGCCAGAGCAACGACTGACCCCTGACGACGGTGGGGGCGCCCTTCTCGAAGAAGGGCGCCCCCACCGTCGTACGACGTGCGTACGAAGCGACCACTAGAAGAACACCGACCGCCGCTGCACCAGCAGCTTGTACACGGTGTGGCGAACTCCGTCCGACGGCACAGCCACCCCGAATCCCTACACCTGACCCCTCAGAAGAACACCGACCGCCGCTGCACCAGCAGCTTGTACAACGTGTGCTGGATCTGCTCGCGCACCTGGTCCGTCAGGTTGAACATCAGCATCGGGACCCATCCACATTGCCGCCCTCGCGACGCTTCGCGGGCTTCGGACGGCTGCGCCGAACTCCGTCCGACGGCACAGCCACCCCGAATCCCTACACCTGACCCCTCAGAAGAACACCGACCGCCGCTGCACCAGCAGCTTGTACAACGTGTGCTGGATCTGCTCGCGCACCTGGTCCGTCAGGTTGAACATCAGCATCGGGTCCTCGGCGGCCTCCGGCGGATAGCCGTCCGTCGGGATCGGCTCGCCGAACTGGATCGTCCACTTCGTCGGCAGCGGCACCGCGCCCAGCGGACCGAGCAACGGGAACGTCGGCGTGATCGGGAAGTACGGGAAGCCCAGCAGCCGGGCGATCGTCTTCGAGTTCCCGATCATCGGGTAGATCTCCTCCGCGCCCACGATCGAGCACGGGATGATCGGCGTGCCGGCGCGCAGGGCGGTGGAGACGAAGCCGCCGCGGCCGAAGCGCTGCAGCTTGTAGCGGTCCCCGAAGGGCTTGCCGAGGCCCTTGAAGCCCTCCGGCATGACCCCGACCAGCTCGCCCTGCTGCAGCAGCCGTGAGGCGTCCTCCGCACACGCGAGGGTGTGGCCGAGCTTGCGGGCTAGCTCGTTGACCACCGGCAGCATGAAGACCAGGTCCGCCGCGAGCAGCCGCAGATGCCGCCCGGTGGGGTGGTTGTCGTGCACGGCGACCTGCATCATCAGGCCGTCCAGCGGCAGTGTCCCCGAGTGGTTGGAGACGATCAGGGCGCCGCCGTCCGTCGGGATGTTCTCGATGCCCTTCACCTCGACCCGGAAGTACTTCTCGTACACCGGCCGCAGCAGGGACATCAGCACCTGGTCGGTGAGTTCGGCGTCGTAGCCGAAGTCGTCGACCTCGTAGTCGCCGGTGAGCCGCTTGCGCAGGAACGCGAGACCGCCCGCGATCCGGCGCTCCAGGGCGCCGCCGTCGTGTGCCTCGGCGGCCTCCAGGGGCGGCTCCGGCTTCTCCCGTGTCACAGGAACATCATCGGTGCTGGTCGTCCGTCCGGGGAGGGCCTGGACCTCGCCGGATTCACGAACATCCCGGACGACCGCGCTGTCGCCCTTGCGCCGGCTCCCCGTACTCCGTCGACGCGGCGGGCGCTGCACGGCGCCGCCGCGCGTCCGGTCGTCGTCGAAGGGAATGACCTTGGCATCCGCCATCGTTGATGCGCTCCTCAGTTGGCGCTCTGCGTCGGGGGGTGGCCGCCGCCCGGCGTGGACACGGGCAGGTCGGCGATCCGGTCGATGGCCCCAGCGAGGGCCTCCGGGGGCAGGAGGCCGGGGCCCCTGCTGCGGGCGAAGTCGGCGAAGGTCTCCGTGGTCGTGTATCTGGCCCGGTAGCCCAGTGTCTCGCGCATCTGGTTCGTCGACACGACCCGCCCGTGGGTCAGCAGCCTCAGCTGCTCCGGCGAGAAGTCGGTGAAGCCCAGGGTGCGGACCATCGAGCCGACCCAGCTCACGGCCGGCATCAGCAGCGGCACCGTCGGCCGGCCGAGACGCCGCGCGCACTGCGAGAGCAGCAGGACACCGTCCCCCGCGATGTTGAACGTGCCGCTGTTGAGCGTGCCCCGCGCCGGCTCGTGGGAGGCGATCCGCAGGACCTCGATGACGTCGTCCTCGTGCACGAACTGCAACCGCGGGTCGTAGCCCAGCACGGTCGGCAGCACCGGCAGCGAGAAGTACGAGGCGAGCGGTGAATCCGCGCTCGGCCCGAGGATGTTCGCGAACCGCAGCACGCACACGGCCACATCGGGCCGCCGCCGGGCGAATCCGCGGACGTACCCCTCGACCTCGACGGTGTCCTTGGCGAAGCCGCCGCTGGGCAGCGACTTGGGCGGCATGGTCTCGGTGAACACGGCCGGGTCGCGCGGCGCGGACCCGTACACGTTCGTACTGGACTTCACGACCAGCCGCTTGACCAGCGGGGACTTCTGGCAGGCACCGAGCAACTGCATGGTGCCGATGACGTTGGTCTCCTTCAGCGTGGCCCGGCCGCCGCTGCCCAGCGGGGTGCCCGTGACGTCCATGTGCACCACGGTGTCCACGTTGTGCTCGGCCAGCAGGCGGGCTATGGCCGGCTGCCTGATGTCGGCCTGCACGAAGTCCGCGCCGCCCAGATGATGTGCCGGGGGCACCGCGTCGACCGCGATGACCCGGTCGACCTGCGGGTCCCGCTGGATGCGCCGTACGAAACGGCCTCCCAGCTGACGGGCCACACCGGTGACGAGCACGACCTTCCCCAAGATCAGCGCCTTCCTTCCAGACGTCCGCTCACATAGGCGTAACTCTGCTCGTTCTCTGCCGCGTTCCCCGTGTGCCGCCACGTTAGCGGGTCGATGTTGCGGAGTGGTGACCACGACCCCGTCAATGACCGGCAAAAACAACGAGCGCCGAAAACACCGTGGCCCCCCACCGCATTCGGTGGAGGGCCACGGCAACGCGCTCTCGACAGCGCTCGCGCAAGAAAGCAAGGCGTGCGGCCCCCTTACGCGAGGGGGGCCGGCCAGGACCCCGTTCCCGGGGCCGGACCGCCTTACTTCTTGTTGCGACGCTGAACGCGGGTGCGCTTGAGCAGCTTGCGGTGCTTCTTCTTAGCCATCCGCTTGCGCCGCTTCTTGATAACAGAGCCCACGACTACCCTCGCTCACTTCTCATCACTCGGCGTTTGGGCGCCATGGGCCCATACGACCTACGAGGGGCCAGCCTACCCGTCCGAGCGCTGAGGTCGTAATCGAGGCGGAGCGGGGGGGCCTCCGGAGGTACCGCACGTCCTCCGGGAGCCCCTCGGCCCCGGTGGCCGTCAGGCCGTCTCCACCCCCACATAGCTCTCGCGGAGGTACTCGTGGACCGCTTGCTCCGGCACCCGGAAGGACCTGCCCACCCGGATCGCCGGCAGATGACCGCTGTGCACCAGGCGGTACACGGTCATCTTCGACACTCGCATCACCGAGGCGACTTCCGCCACGGTCAGGAACTGAACCTCGTTCAGAGGCCTCTCGCCAGCTGCAGCCATGACACACCTGAACCTTCCGCACTCGACGGCCACCGGCTTCCCCTTCCGGTGACTCTTCGTCGTTGCGTGCTCACTCCCCAATGTAGGGGCGGGTGATGCGAGTGGGGAAGAGGGGATGCCGTCGGCGGCCTACTGTGACAGACACGCCCGATTGAGTACGTAGCGGGTCAGTGGTCGGTAGTAATCAGACCGCACACCGTCATCAAGCGGAACGGCGACGGACACCCGCCCCTCCGTCTCGCCCACGAAGAGGGCCGGATCGTCCGTATCGGCGAGTCCGATCGCCTCGAACCCCAGCTGACCTGCCCCGCAGACCCATCCATGGTCGCCGACCACGAGTTCCGGGAGCGGCCCGCCGGCCTCCGCCGCGGCCGCCAGAACCGTCCGAACCGGGAGCGGCGAGTGGGTGTGCACGCCGGTCGCACAACCGGAGCGCAGGGCAGGCGCCTCGCGGACGACGGCGACTCCTCGTACGTAGTCGAGGTTGTGCGTGCGTAGACCGAACCGGGTCGTTATGTCGACACGTCTACCCGTCGCCGGGGTGAGAACTTCACATCCTGCCGTCGACATGGCGTCTGCCAGTGCGCCGTAGAAACCGATCAGCCGATGCGGGTGCCCGGTACCGAAGAGCACCGTCCCGCCACGGTGAGCGACCGCCGCGACACGTTCCGCGAAGCGGTCCAGCGCATCCATCGTGCGCTCGGGGTCAATGACATCCTGCCCTGAAGTGCGTCCCGGGTCGGCGGAAACACCACACTTCTCCGCCATCAGATCGAGCACATCCCGCTGCCGCCAGGACAGTTCAGGATCAAGTCCGATCAGAAAGCGAGGGTCCCGGGCGGCGAACAACCGATAGCTCCGCAGACTCGTCTCCCGGGCGGTGGCGACCCGCCCGGCCAGCCCGCAGACCACCAGATGCTCCCGCAACGCCGCGCCACTCACCACGCCCCGATGCTGACGCACTGACCGCCCCCGAACACCAAATCCCTCCTACAACCACACAGTTGGCCTAGCGCTTCCCTTCAGGGGCGCGGGAAACTGCGCGAACGGGGTCCGGGGCGGAGCCCCGATTCTCTGACGGGGTGCCGACGGGGGCACGCAGCCCCCTGGAGGATGGGACGGGTAGGGGCGGCGGGGGCGAGAAACCCCTACGGCAACAGCCCCCGCAACGGAAACACAGCCTTCCGCGCCGCGAGCACCGCCTGGTCCAACCGGTCCGCGGGGTCGTACCCCGCCTCCCAGTCCGCCCAGGACACCGGCCACCGCCCGTCGGTCATCCGCGCCGGCGCCAACTGCCGCGTCCGGGCGAACACCTGCTGCCGCCACTCCTCGGGAATCACCGTCTCCGGCGCGATCTCCCGCCCCGCCGCGATCGCCACCAGATGCGTCCACGACCGCGGCACCACATCCACCACCGCGTACCCGCCCCCGCCGAGCGCGACCCACCGCCCGTCGGCGTACGCGTGCGCAAGCTCGTGCAACGCCACCTGCACCGCCCGCTGGGCGTCCAGCGACACCGCCAGATGTGCCAGCGGGTCGTCGAAGTGGGTGTCCGCCCCGTGCTGGGTCACCAGCACCTGCGGCCGGAAGTCCGCGATCAGCTCCGGCACCACCGCGTGGAACGCCCGCACCCATCCCGCGTCCCCGGTCCCCGCAGGAAGCGCCACGTTCACGGCCGACCCCTCCGCACCCGGCGCGGCCCCCGTCTCCTCCGGCCATCCGGTCTGCGGGAACAGGGTCCGCGGATGCTCGTGCAGCGAGATCGTCAGAACCCGCGGGTCCTCCCAGAACGCCGCCTGTACCCCGTCGCCGTGGTGCACGTCCACATCCACGTACGCGACCCGCTCGGCCCCCAGCTCCAGCAGCCGGGCGATGGCGAGCGACGCGTCGTTGTAGATGCAGAACCCCGACGCGCTGCCGGGCATCGCGTGGTGCAGCCCGCCCGCGAAGTTCACCGCGTGCAGCACGTCCCCGCGCCACACGGCCTCCGCCGCCCCCACCGACTGCCCCGCGATGAGCGCGGACACCTCGTGCATGCCGGCGAAGGCCGGATCGTCCATGGTCCCCAGCCCGTACGCCGCGTCCGCGCCCCGGGGGTCGGCGGACGCGGCCCTGACCGCCGCCACGTAGTCCTCGCGGTGCACGAGCCGCAGGGTCGACTCCCCCGCCGGCTTCGCCGCGACGACGTCCATCTCCCGGTCCAGCCCGAAGGCACTCACCAGGCTCCGGGTCAACGCGAGCCGGACCGGATCCATCGGATGGTCCGGGCCGAAGTCATAGCCCGTTACTGCCTCGTCCCACATCAGCTGTGCGCGGCCGCTCATGCCCGTCACCGTATCGGTCCGGTTCGGTCTCGAACGACCGGGCGTACACCAACGTCACCAGCACCAGCACCATCGGTACGAGCATCGCCCCGCGATAGCTCCAGAGGTCGCCCAGGGCCCCCACCAACGGAGAACCGATCAGGAAACCGACATAGTTGAAGATGTTCAGTCGCGCGACGGCCGCGTCCGAAGCTCCGGGGAAAAGTCGTCCCGCCGCCGCGAACGTCTGCGGCACCAGCACACACAGCCCTAGCCCCAGCAAGGTGAACCCGAGCATCCCCACCCAGGCCCCCGGCGCCACCGCCACCACGGCGAAGCCGACCGCCGCCACCACCGCTCCGGCCCGCACGACGGCCGCGGCCCCGAACCTCCGCACCCCGAAGTCCCCGATGGAACGCCCGAGCAGCGTGGTGACCATGTAGACGTTGTACGGAACGGTCGACAGCTGGTCGGAGCTGCCGAGCACGTCCTGCAGGTACTTGGCGCTCCAGTTGGAGACGGTCGAGTCGCCGATGTAGGCGAAGCACATCACCAGACAAAGCGGCAGCAGCAACTTGAAGGCGACGCTCCCGCCCTCCGCGGCGGCTGCCGGACCCTTGTCCTCCGGGCCGCTCCCGTCCACGTACCACCGGCTCCCCACCAGGGCGGCCGGCAGCAGTACGGCACCCACCGGCAGATACAGGGACAGCAGGGCCAGATCCCAGTGCGCCCCCACCCACGCCAGCGAGGCCCCGGCTATCCCGCCCAGGCTGTACACGGCGTGGAAACCGAGCATGATGCTCCGCCCGTACGACCGCTGCAGGCTCACGCCGAGCATGTTCATGGACGCGTCGAGCGCTCCGACCGCCAGCCCGAAGGCCGCCAACGACGCGCCCAGGACGACCATCCGGTCACCGGCACCCACCCCCAGCAGCGCCAGGAGCACGACGGGCTGGGACCACCTGAGCACCCGGCTCGGCGGCACTCGCTTCACGAGGTGCTCGGTGCAGACGCTGCCGACCCCGGCGAGGATCGGCACGGCGGCGAGGAAGAGGGGCAACAGTCCGTCGGAGACGCCGTACCGGTCCTGGATGGCCGGAATCCGCGTCACGAGCAGCGCGAAGGCGACACCCTGGGCGAAGAAGCTGAACGCCAACGCGGCCCTACCGCGCCGCAGCACATCTGTCATGGCGGCACAGTAGGGGGCGCGGCCTACTCATGGGTAGAGGAAGTTGAATACTGCTCAACTAAGCAGGTCGAGCAGCTCCCCCATGTCCGAAAAGTACTCCCTGGCTCCGGGCATCTTCCCGGCGGGCGTCATCGGCGTATACCCGTACACATCCATCCCGGCCGCGAGCCCCGCCCGCACCCCGAGAGGACTGTCCTCGACGACGGCACACCGCTCGGGAGCGACGCCCATCCGCTCGGCCGCGTGCAGGAAGAGATCCGGCGCCGGCTTGCCCCGCCCCACGTCCTGCGCGCTGAACACGAGCCCCTCCCCGAACCACCGGTCGAGCCCGGTCGTCCGATGGCCCACCCGGATCCGCTCATGACTCCCGGACGACGCCACGCAGTACGGCACCCCGTCCGCGACCAGCTTCTCCAGCACGGCGACCACGCCCGGTACGGGCTTCAACTCCCGCTCGAACCCGGCGAACACCCGCTGGTGGAAGACGTCGTCGAAGTCCTCCGGCAGCTTCTTCCCGGTCCGCTCCAGCACGAGCTCGTGAATCCGGTGCATCGCCGACCCCATGTAGTCCCGGATGGAGTCCTCGTACGAGGTCGGGTGCCCGAGTTCGGTGAGGTACTCGGCGAGGAGCCGGTTGGAGATGGGCTCGCTGTCGACGAGAACGCCGTCATTGTCGAAGATCACGAGGTCGTAGCGCATGGTCCGACCCTAAACGAAGCCCGAACGCAGAAAACCCCCGTCGGTTTCCCGACGGGGGTTTTCTCAATATTTGTTCGGCGGCGTCCTACTCTCCCACAGGGTCCCCCCTGCAGTACCATCGGCGCTGTAAGGCTTAGCTTCCGGGTTCGGAATGTAACCGGGCGTTTCCCTCACGCTATGACCACCGAAACACTATGAAACACTCAACCGCACCATCCCCCGTGACCAAACAGGGATGGGGTTGTTCGTGGTTTCAGAACCAACACAGTGGACGCGAGCAACTGAGGACAAGCCCTCGGCCTATTAGTACCAGTCAACTCCACCCATTACTGGGCTTCCATATCTGGCCTATCAACCCAGTCGTCTACTGGGAGCCTTACCCCATCAAGTGGGTGGGAATACTCATCTCGAAGCAGGCTTCCCGCTTAGATGCTTTCAGCGGTTATCCCTCCCGAACGTAGCCAACCAGCCATGCCCTTGGCAGAACAACTGGCACACCAGAGGTTCGTCCGTCCCGGTCCTCTCGTACTAGGGACAGCCCTTCTCAATATTCCTGCGCGCGCAGCGGATAGGGACCGAACTGTCTCACGACGTTCTAAACCCAGCTCGCGTACCGCTTTAATGGGCGAACAGCCCAACCCTTGGGACCGACTCCAGCCCCAGGATGCGACGAGCCGACATCGAGGTGCCAAACCATCCCGTCGATATGGACTCTTGGGGAAGATCAGCCTGTTATCCCCGGGGTACCTTTTATCCGTTGAGCGACGGCGCTTCCACAAGCCACCGCCGGATCACTAGTCCCGACTTTCGTCCCTGCTCGACCCGTCGGTCTCACAGTCAAGCTCCCTTGTGCACTTACACTCACCACCTGATTGCCAACCAGGCTGAGGGAACCTTTGGGCGCCTCCGTTACCCTTTGGGAGGCAACCGCCCCAGTTAAACTACCCATCAGACACTGTCCCTGATCCGGATCACGGACCCAGGTTAGACATCCAGCACGACCAGACTGGTATTTCAACGACGACTCCACCCGAACTGGCGTCCGAGCTTCACAGTCTCCCAGCTATCCTACACAAGCCGAACCGAACACCAATATCAAACTGTAGTAAAGGTCCCGGGGTCTTTCCGTCCTGCTGCGCGAAACGAGCATCTTTACTCGTAGTGCAATTTCACCGGGCCTATGGTTGAGACAGTCGAGAAGTCGTTACGCCATTCGTGCAGGTCGGAACTTACCCGACAAGGAATTTCGCTACCTTAGGATGGTTATAGTTACCACCGCCGTTTACTGGCGCTTAAGTTCTCAGCTTCGCCACCCCGAAGAGTGACTAACCGGTCCCCTTAACGTTCCAGCACCGGGCAGGCGTCAGTCCGTATACATCGCCTTACGGCTTCGCACGGACCTGTGTTTTTAGTAAACAGTCGCTTCTCGCTGGTCTCTGCGGCCACCCCCAGCTCAAGCAGCAAGTGCTATCACCGGTGATGGCCCCCCTTCTCCCGAAGTTACGGGGGCATTTTGCCGAGTTCCTTAACCATAGTTCACCCGAACGCCTCGGTATTCTCTACCTGACCACCTGAGTCGGTTTAGGGTACGGGCCGCCATGAAACTCGCTAGAGGCTTTTCTCGACAGCATAGGATCATCCACTTCACCACAATCGGCTCGGCATCAGGTCTCAGCCTTGTGTGATCCGGATTTACCTAGATCACGGCCTACACCCTTACCCCGGGACAACCACCGCCCGGGATGGACTACCTTCCTGCGTCACCCCATCACTCACCTACTGCAAGTCTGGTTCGTCGGCTCCACCACTCCCCTTTGCCCGAAGGCTCCGGGACGGCTTCACGGACTTAGCATCGCCTGGTTCGATGTTTGACGCTTCACAGCGGGTACCGGAATATCAACCGGTTATCCATCGACTACGCCTGTCGGCCTCGCCTTAGGTCCCGACTTACCCTGGGCAGATCAGCTTGACCCAGGAACCCTTGGTCAATCGGCGCAAACGTTTCTCACGTTTGTATCGCTACTCATGCCTGCATTCTCACTCGTGAACCGTCCACCACTGCCTTCCGGCGCGGCTTCACCCGGCACACGACGCTCCCCTACCCATCCCAGCAGGCGTTGGCCCTATACGCTGGAATGACACGACTTCGGCGGTACGCTTGAGCCCCGCTACATTGTCGGCGCGGAATCACTAGACCAGTGAGCTATTACGCACTCTTTCAAGGGTGGCTGCTTCTAAGCCAACCTCCTGGTTGTCTCTGCGACTCCACATCCTTTCCCACTTAGCGTACGCTTAGGGGCCTTAGTCGATGCTCTGGGCTGTTTCCCTCTCGACCATGGAGCTTATCCCCCACAGTCTCACTGCCGCGCTCTCACTTACCGGCATTCGGAGTTTGGCTAAGGTCAGTAACCCGGTAGGGCCCATCGCCTATCCAGTGCTCTACCTCCGGCAAGAAACACACGACGCTGCACCTAAATGCATTTCGGGGAGAACCAGCTATCACGGAGTTTGATTGGCCTTTCACCCCTAACCACAGGTCATCCCCCAGGTTTTCAACCCTGGTGGGTTCGGTCCTCCACGAAGTCTTACCTCCGCTTCAACCTGCCCATGGCTAGATCACTCCGCTTCGGGTCTTGAGCGTGCTACTGAAACGCCCTGTTCGGACTCGCTTTCGCTACGGCTACCCCACCCGGGTTAACCTCGCAACACACCGCAAACTCGCAGGCTCATTCTTCAAAAGGCACGCAGTCACGAGGCAAGCACAAGTGCTTGCCCGACGCTCCCACGGCTTGTAGGCACACGGTTTCAGGTACTATTTCACTCCGCTCCCGCGGTACTTTTCACCATTCCCTCACGGTACTATCCGCTATCGGTCACCAGGGAATATTTAGGCTTAGCGGGTGGTCCCGCCAGATTCACACGGGATTTCTCGGGCCCCGTGCTACTTGGGTGTCTCTCAAACGAGCCGCTGATGTTTCAGCTACGGGGGTCTTACCCTCTACGCCGGACCTTTCGCATGTCCTTCGCCTACATCAACGGTTTCTGACTCGTCTCACAGCCGGCAGACTGTGAAAGAGAGATCCCACAACCCCGTATACGCAACCCCTGCCGGGTCTCACACGCATACGGTTTGGCCTCATCCGGTTTCGCTCGCCACTACTCCCGGAATCACGGTTGTTTTCTCTTCCTGCGGGTACTGAGATGTTTCACTTCCCCGCGTTCCCTCCACTTGCCCTATGTGTTCAGGCAAGGGTGACAGCCCATGACGACTGCCGGGTTTCCCCATTCGGAAACCCCCGGATCAAAGCCTGGTTGACGACTCCCCGGGGACTATCGTGGCCTCCCACGTCCTTCATCGGTTCCTGGTGCCAAGGCATCCACCGTGCGCCCTTAAAAACTTGGCCACAGATGCTCGCGTCCACTGTGCAGTTCTCAAACAACGACCAACCACCCGTCACAACCCGCTTCACGCGAATTTTTACCGGGGTCGGCACTGAAGGCAGCCGTACGGCCATACCCTCAGACACCCAACAGCGTGCCCGACCGGTCTCTCGTCCGGAGATCATGCTTTCCACACCCACAAGGGGTAGTACTCACAGCCTCCGGCCCGACGAACCGGCCGAATAATCAACGTTCCACCCATGAGCAACCACCGTCGAACATTCGCCGACGTTGTGGCCCTGGCTGCCTTGCGGCAGCTAGATGCTCCTTAGAAAGGAGGTGATCCAGCCGCACCTTCCGGTACGGCTACCTTGTTACGACTTCGTCCCAATCGCCAGTCCCACCTTCGACAGCTCCCTCCCTTACGGGTTGGGCCACCGGCTTCGGGTGTTACCGACTTTCGTGACGTGACGGGCGGTGTGTACAAGGCCCGGGAACGTATTCACCGCAGCAATGCTGATCTGCGATTACTAGCAACTCCGACTTCATGGGGTCGAGTTGCAGACCCCAATCCGAACTGAGACAGGCTTTTTGAGATTCGCTCCGCCTCACGGCTTCGCAGCTCATTGTACCTGCCATTGTAGCACGTGTGCAGCCCAAGACATAAGGGGCATGATGACTTGACGTCGTCCCCACCTTCCTCCGAGTTGACCCCGGCAGTCTCCTGTGAGTCCCCATCACCCCGAAGGGCATGCTGGCAACACAGAACAAGGGTTGCGCTCGTTGCGGGACTTAACCCAACATCTCACGACACGAGCTGACGACAGCCATGCACCACCTGTACACCGACCACAAGGGGGCGACCATCTCTGGCCGTTTCCGGTGTATGTCAAGCCTTGGTAAGGTTCTTCGCGTTGCGTCGAATTAAGCCACATGCTCCGCTGCTTGTGCGGGCCCCCGTCAATTCCTTTGAGTTTTAGCCTTGCGGCCGTACTCCCCAGGCGGGGAACTTAATGCGTTAGCTGCGGCACCGACGACGTGGAATGTCGCCAACACCTAGTTCCCACCGTTTACGGCGTGGACTACCAGGGTATCTAATCCTGTTCGCTCCCCACGCTTTCGCTCCTCAGCGTCAGTAATGGCCCAGAGATCCGCCTTCGCCACCGGTGTTCCTCCTGATATCTGCGCATTTCACCGCTACACCAGGAATTCCGATCTCCCCTACCACACTCTAGTCTGCCCGTATCGAATGCAGACCCGGGGTTAAGCCCCGGGCTTTCACATCCGACGCGACAGACCGCCTACGAGCTCTTTACGCCCAATAATTCCGGACAACGCTCGCGCCCTACGTATTACCGCGGCTGCTGGCACGTAGTTAGCCGGCGCTTCTTCTGCAGGTACCGTCACTTTCGCTTCTTCCCTGCTGAAAGAGGTTTACAACCCGAAGGCCGTCATCCCTCACGCGGCGTCGCTGCATCAGGCTTTCGCCCATTGTGCAATATTCCCCACTGCTGCCTCCCGTAGGAGTCTGGGCCGTGTCTCAGTCCCAGTGTGGCCGGTCGCCCTCTCAGGCCGGCTACCCGTCGTCGCCTTGGTGAGCCGTTACCTCACCAACAAGCTGATAGGCCGCGGGCTCATCCTTCACCGCCGGAGCTTTCCACACTCATCGGATGCCCGAGAGTGTCGTATCCGGTATTAGACCCCGTTTCCAGGGCTTGTCCCAGAGTGAAGGGCAGATTGCCCACGTGTTACTCACCCGTTCGCCACTAATCCCCACCGAAGTGGTTCATCGTTCGACTTGCATGTGTTAAGCACGCCGCCAGCGTTCGTCCTGAGCCAGGATCAAACTCTCCGTGAATGTTTACCCGTAATCGGGTGCACACATCACGAGAGCGGAACCACCGGAGGAATAGTCCGATGGTTCACAGCGTCCTCGCTGTGTTTTACTTCAAAGGAACCTCGTCCCAGCAGATGCTGGAGACGGGGTATCAACATATCTGGCGTTGATTTTTGGCACGCTGTTGAGTTCTCAAGGAACGGACGCTTCCTTTGTACTCACCCTCTCGGGCTTTCCTCCGGGCTTTTCCCTTCGGTCTTGCTGTCTTGCGTTTCCGACTCTATCAGACCATTTCCGGTTCCGATTTCCTCGGTGCTTTCCAGGTTTCCGCTTTCGCGTTTCCCTTTCCGGCGAGTCCGACTCTACCAGATCCTTTCGGGCCTGATTCCCAGTCAGCGGGGTTTGTCTTCGCGGCTGTTGGGCCGTTCCGACGAGTGAGACTTTAGCGGATTCCTCGCCCCCGAGCTAATCGGGGTCTGCGTCCTTTCGAACGCGGATTCCTCATTTCGCACATACACATGCCAAGGAAACGACGACGGATCGTCGATGCTTGGTGGATACCTGCGAATGGCTGTCCGGGGACCGACCGTGGTCGGCGCTCACGTCGGACAACCCGGAGAACACTACGTACCGGCTCGGGGTGTGTCAACTCGCTGCCGCGCGGTCCCGCGAGGCGTAGCCTGGCCCCCATGACTACGCGTACGTGTCACCAGCAGTGGTGGGCCGCCTGAGGGCGGCCGTACACACGTATGTACTCGACGGCCGCCGACCCGGCGGCCGTTTTTGTATCTCCCTCCTGAGGGGCGGCCGGCCGGTGGCGGCGGTCCTGATCAGGAGGTGGAGAGATGACACGGGTCTTCAGCGGCATCAAGCCGACGGGGCATCTGACGCTGGGGAACTACCTGGGAGCGGTGCGGCGGTGGGCCGAGGTCGACCAGCACCGGACGGACGCGTTGTTCTGTGTGGTGGACCTGCACGCGCTGACCGTGGACCACGATCCGGCGCGGGTGCGCCGGCTCACCCGGCAGGCGGCGACCCTGATGCTGGCCTCGGGACTGGACCCGGAGCTGTGCACCGTCTTCGTACAGAGTCATGTGGATGAGCACGCGCGGCTGTCGTACCTGCTGGAGTGTGTGGCCACGGACGGCGAGATGCGCCGGATGATCCAGTACAAGGAGAAGGCGGCGCGGGAGCGGGACCGGGGAGGCAGTGTCCGGCTGTCGCTGCTGACCTATCCCGTGCTGATGGCCGCCGACATCCTCGCGTACGGGACGGACGAGGTGCCCGTGGGTGATGACCAGACGCAGCACGTGGAGCTGAGCCGGGACCTGGCGGTGCGCTTCAACCAGCGGTACGGGCACACGTTCGTGGTGCCGCGGGCCACGCGCCCGCGGGTCGCGGCCCGGGTGATGAACCTTCAGGACCCGGCGTCGAAGATGGGGAAGACCGACGACGTCGGGCCGGGCATCGTCTATCTGCTGGACGAGCCGGACGTGGTCCGGAAGAAGGTCATGCGGGCCGTGACCGACAGCGGGCGGGACGTGGTCTACGACCCGGGTCAGCGGCCGGGGCTCGCCAACCTGCTGGAGATCCTCGCCGCCTGTGAGGGTGGGAACCCCGAGGACCTGAGCGGTGTATATGAATCGTACGGAGCACTGAAGAAGGACACCGCAGAGGCCGTGGTCGAGCTCCTCAGGCCCGTACAGGAGAGGCACAAGGAGTTGTGCGCGGATCCTGCGTATGTGGAGGGGGTGCTGCGGTTGGGTGCGGAGAAGGCCAGAGGGATGGCCCGGCCGAGGGTGGACGAGGCGTACCGGGCGATCGGCCTGCTGGGCGGCTGACCGCGCGGGGCGTCAGTCCTTCTTGCCGGAGGCCAGTTCGCGGCTGCGGTCGCGGGCGGCCTCCAGCGCGGCGATCAGTGCGGCGCGCACTCCGTGGTTCTCGAGTTCGCGGATGGCGCTGATCGTCGTGCCGGCGGGAGAGGTGACGTTCTCCCGGAGCTTCACGGGGTGTTCGCCGCTGTCGCGGAGCATCGTGGCCGCGCCGATGGCGGACTGGACGATCAGGTCGTGGGCCTTGTCCCGGGGCAGGCCCAGGAGGATGCCCGCGTCGGTCATGGCTTCGACCAGGTAGAAGAAGTACGCCGGGCCGGAGCCGGAGAGGGCGGTGCAGGCGTCCTGCTGGGACTCGGGGACGCGGAGCGTCTTGCCGACGGCGCCGAAGATCTCCTCGGCGTGCGCGAGATCGGCCTCGCTCGCGTGACTGCCGGCGGAGATGACGGACATGGCCTCGTCCACGAGGGCGGGGGTGTTCGTCATGACACGGACGACGGGGGTGCCTGCGGCCAGGCGCTCCTCGAAGAAGGAGGTGGGAATGCCTGCCGCGCCGCTGACGACCAGGCGGTCGGCGGGGGTGTGCGGGGCGAGTTCGTCGAGGAGGGTGGCCATGTCCTGGGGCTTGACCGTGAGGATGAGCGTGTCGGCGGTCTTCGCGGCCTCGGCGTTGGTGACCGGTGTGACGCCGTAGCGGGTGCGGAGCTCTTCGGCGCGTTCGGGGCGGCGGGCGGTGACCAGGAGGTCCGCGGGCGCCCAGCCGGCTCGGATCATGCCGCTGAGCAGGGCCTCGCCGATCTTGCCGGTACCGAGGACTGCGACTTTCTGGCTCATGGTGCGGGTGCCCTCCGGGGTGCGTCGTCCTGGGGCCATCCTCGCACCGGGGACGGGGGTTCGGCGGGCGTGTCCGGTGGGCGGGACGTCGGCCGGGCGTGGTGGCGGGCGGCCGGCGTGGGACGGCCGGGCGTCAGGTCGTCCGGCGCCTGAGAGTGGCCGCTCCCAGTGTGAGGACCAGGAGGGCGCAGCCGGCGACGATCGCGATGTCGCGTACGAAGGTGGCGGTCATGTCGGTGTGCAGGAGGACTTCGTTCATGCCGTCGACCGCGTAGGACATGGGGAGGACGTCGGAGATGGCCTCCAGGGCGGGGTGCATGGCGGAGCGGGCGGTGAACAGGCCGCAGAGGAGGAGTTGGGGAAAGATCACGGCCGGCATGAACTGGACGGCCTGGTACTCGGAGGAGGCGAAGGCCGAGACGAAGAGGCCGAGGGCGGTGCCCAGCAGGGCGTCGAGGAGGGCGACGACCAGGAGGAGCCAGGGGGAGCCAGTGACGTCCAGGTCGAGGAACCAGACGGCCAGACCCGTGGCGAGGGCGGACTGGATGACCGCAAGGGTGCCGAAGGCGAGGGCGTAGCCGGCGATGAGGTCTCCCTTGCCGAGAGGCATGGAGAGCAGGCGCTCCAGGGTGCCCGAGGTGCGTTCGCGCAGGGTCGCGATCGAGGTGACCAGGAACATCGTGATCAGCGGGAAGATGCCGAGGAGTGAGGCGCCGATGGAGTCGAAGACGCGTGGGCTGCCGTCGAAGACGTAGCGCAGCAGGAACAGCATCACGCACGGGATGAGGATCAGCAGGGCGATCGTGCGGGGGTCGTGGCCGAGCTGGCGGAGGACCCGGGCGGCCGTGGCGGTCGTGCGGGCGTAGCTGAGGGCCCTGGGGCGGGGGGCCGCGGGGGGCGTGGACGGGGTCGTGGTGGTCATCGCGCCGGCTCCTTGGGGTGTGCGTCGGTCGTGGCGGTGGGCGCGGTCGCGGCGGGCTCGGCTGCCCTGGCCTCGTCGACGAGGCGGAGGAACGCCTCTTCGACCGTGTCCGCGTGGGTACGGGTGCGGAGGGCTTCGGGGGTGTCGTCGGCGAGGATCCGGCCCTCGCGCATGAGGAGGAGGCGGTGGCAGCGCTCGGCCTCGTCCATGACGTGGGAGGAGATCAGGAGGGTGGTCCGGCGCTCCTCGGCGAGGGTGTGGAAGAGCGCCCACAGTTCGCGGCGCAGGACGGGGTCCAGGCCGACGGTGGGCTCGTCGAGGACGACCAGTTCGGGGGTGCCGAGGAGGGCCACGGCCAGGGAGACGCGGCTGCGCTGGCCGCCGGAGAGGTTGCCGGCGAGGGCGTCGGCGTGGGCGGTGAGGTCGACGTCGGCGATGGCCCGGGTGACGTTCTCGCGGCGGCGGTCGGCGGCGGCGCGGCCGGGGTCGAGGATCGCGGCGAAGTAGGCGAGGTTCTGGGTGACGGTCAGGTCGTCGTAGACGGACGGGGCCTGGGTGACGTAGCCGATGCGGGAGCGGAGGGTGGCGTCGCCCGCGGGGCGGCCGAGGACGTCCAGGGTGCCGGTGACCTTGGCCTGGGTGCCGACGATCGCTCGCATCAGGGTGGATTTGCCGCAGCCGGACGGGCCGAGGAGCCCGGTGATCTGGCCCGGGGGGACGGCGAAGTCGAGGCCGCGGAGCACGGTGCGCGGGCCTCGGGCGACGGTGAGGTTCCGGGCGTGGACGGCCGGGTGGGGCGCGGTGTCCGCGGACGGGGAGGGTGAGGTGCCGGGTCGGGGTGGAGGCTCGCTCCCGGAGTTATTCATCATGTGATGAATATTGCGCAGAGCGGGTGGGCCGTCAAGTCGGTGAGGGGTGGGTTCTGCGCGGGCGGGGCCCCGTGGGTTCCGGGCCGGGGCAGGCGGAAGCGCGAGCGGGCGCGACGGGGTGTGCGCGGGCGCTCGGCGGGAGGCGGCCGGGGAGTTGGGGGCGGGCGAGGGAGGTGGTCCGGGGAGGGGCTGGTCAGGGGCGGACGGCGACCAGGAGGTCCACGTCGTAGGTCTCTTCGATGGTCTCGGTGGGGAAGAGTGCGCGGAGGCGGGCCCGTTCCGCGGTGAGGAACCCGGACGTGGCCTCGTCGCCGAGCACCAGGAACCCCGAGTGGCTGGCGATGTTGGCCAGGTGGGTGTCCAGGGGGACCGTGCGGCTCCAGCGGATCTGGCGGCGTGTGAAGTCGAGGCGGCCCGCGGTGTCGGCGAGGGCCGCGGGCGCACCGGAAGCGCTCGTCTCGATCGGCGTGCCGGGGTCCACACCGAGGAAGCGGTGGATGCGCAGGGTGGCGTCGGCGATCCAGGGGACGTCGACGGCGGCGGTGTTCCACCACAGCGCGAGTGCTCCGCCGGGGCGGAGTACGCGCAGGGCCTCCGGAACCGAGCGGGTGGTGTCGGTCCAGTGCCAGGACTGGGCGTAGGTGAGGAAGTCGGTGGAGGCGGTGGCGACGGGGAGCGCGTTGCCGTCGCCTCGGACCAGGGGGATGCGGGGGTGGGTGCGGCGGAACTGGGCGGCCATGCCCGCGCCGGGTTCCACGGCGAGGACGTCGGCGCGGCGGGCGTGGAGGAGGGCGGTGGCTATGCCGGTGCCCGCTCCGACGTCCACGACGCGGGCTCCGTGGAGGGAGCGCGAGGCCAGGGCTTCGACGGTGTCGAAGAGGGTGGGCGGGTAGGAGGGGCGGTTCGCCGCGTACCGGGCCGCGGCGGTGTTGAACGAGTGGGCTCGGACGGTGCGGGAGGCGTGCGGACGGGATGTGGCCATGGGGGACATCGTGGCCCGGCGGGGTGGCGTCGGGGGGGGTGTCCGGCCGTCCCTTGCCGGCAGGTCAGGGGCGGCGGCGCTTTGCCGGGTTCTTCGTGCGCTTGGCCGTGCGGCGCTCGTACTGCCGGCGGGCCGCCGTGAACTCCTCGCGGTGCAGGGACTCGCCCGGGGCCTCTTTGAGGGAGCGGAGGAAGTAGGCGGTCAGGGAGCCGAGGAAGCCGATGGTGAGGAGGCCACGCAGGGAGGAGTGGCGGGCCGGGTCGGGGCGCTTGGCGAAGGCACCCCAGGTGTGGCCGAAGGCCAGCGCGCTGCAGACGGCGAACATGAGGACGAGCAGGATGCTGACGAACCCGCCGACCGCCGCGAGCTGCAGGCCGTCGTAGGCCAGGCGCAGCACCAGGCAGGAGAGGGCCAGGGCGGCGAGCGAGCCGGCGGTGACGGCCGCCCGGCGTGCCGTGTAGGTGCCGTCGTGGTGCAGCCAGGTCGTCCCGAAGAAGCGGATGGGTTCGGGGCGGGGGCCCGTGGGGGTCGCCGAGGACGCGTCGAGGGGCACCCGACCGTCCTGCGGCGCCTGCGCTCCGTGCGGCGCCTGCCCTTGTTCCGGCTGCTGCCGCTGTTCCGGACCCTGCCGCTGTTCCGGCTCCCGCGCTGCCTGGTCGTTCTTCGGCTTGTCGCTCACGGGTCGATTATCGCTCCGGGTCGGGAGCGGGCTCGGGGCGCCGGCCCCGAGGGCTGTCGCCGTCAGGGCCGGGGCCGTGGCATTGAGCGGTCGGAGCGGCGCCCGGTCGGTTGCCCCGGGCGCCGGGCCGGTCGTCCCGGATCAGCCGCAGCGGCCGGCCACGTAGCCGTCGCTGCCGGTGTAGACGTAGGAGTCGGAGATGTACTCGCCGTCGCCGATGTTGTCCCAGACGTTCGTGGTGCCGTAGGGGCCGGAGATGGTCTGGCCCGGGGTCTGGCAGTAGATCGGTACCGTGGCGCCCTCGGAGAGGACGCGGACGACGCCGTAGCCGGTGCTCGGTCCGCTGCGGACGTTGAGACGGACGCCCGGCGCGATCGAGTAGCGGCGGACGGCTGCCGTGACCGTCGCGGCGGTGGCCGAAACCCCTGCCGACGCCGTACCGGCCCGCTCCCCCTCGCCGTCCTCCGCGATCTCTTCGACATGGTCGATGGACATGGCTGAACTCCCCCCGTGTGAAACCCCGTTGAAAACCCCGTTTGGTCCCCACGCAAGGCGTGGGGACCCGTTGATACCCCTGATTCAGGCCACGCACACCTGTGCGTTTTACGCGCGTCCGGGCCAGCAGGCCGCCTCTGTCCCGTACGGGTCATCGACTAGGCTCCGAACGTCGCGCGAGCGGCCGAAAGAGCACGGGGGTGGACCCATGGCACCGCAGCGCGGCACCGGGTCGGGAGCGGAACCGGAACTTCCCGAGTACGCCGGCCAGTACCGCCTGGAGTCGTATCTGGGTTCCGGTGGGATGGGCGTCGTCCACCTGGCCGCCTCCACGTCCGGCCTGCGGCTCGCGGTGAAGGTGGTGCACGCCGAGTTCGCGAAGGACCCCGAGTTCAGAGGGCGTTTCCGGCAGGAGGTCGCCGCCGCCCGGCAGGTGAGCGGCGCCTTCACCGCACCGGTCGTGGATGCCGACACCGACAGTGCCCGGCCCTGGATGGCGACCCTCTTCATCCCCGGTCCGACCCTCGCCGAGCACGTCAAGCGGAACGGGCCCATGCCGCCGGGGCAGTTGCGGCGGCTGATGGCCGGGCTCGCGGAGGCCCTGCGGGACATCCACCGCGCGGGTGTCGTGCACCGGGACCTCAAGCCCAGCAACGTCCTGCTCGCCGAGGACGGTCCCAAGGTCATCGACTTCGGCATCTCCCGGCCGAAGGACAGCGAACTGCGCACCGAGACGGGGAAGTTGATCGGCACGCCACCGTTCATGGCGCCCGAGCAGTTCCGGCGGCCGCGGGAGGTCGGGCCCGCCGCCGACATCTTCGCCCTCGGCTCGGTCACCGTGCACGCGGCCACCGGACGCGGGCCCTTCGACTCCGACAGTCCCTATGTCGTCGCCTACCAGGTGGTCCACGACGAACCGGACCTCACCGGCGTACCCGAGAACCTCGCGCCCCTCGTCGGTGCCTGTCTGGCCAAGGAGCCCGAGGACCGGCCGACGGCGGACGAGTTGATGCACGCGCTCCGGTCCGTGGCCGCCTCGTACGACACACAGACCTTCATGACGACCCAGCGGGAGCGGGAGGGCACGGGCTGGGTGTCGTCGCCGGGCACGACCCGGAACGCGGACGAGGACGAGGACGAGGACGTCAAGGCCGAGGCGGAAGCCGACTGCGGCACCGGGCTCGGCGGCCCTGCCGGGACCGGTGAGCCCGGCGAGAGCCACGCGCCCGACGGGCGGGGGGACTCCGGGCGGCGTGCGGGCCGGCTCGGGGGCCGGTCACGTGTGCGGGCCGTGCTGGTCGCCGCCTCGGTGGTGCTCGTCGCGGGCGGGGGGTTCGCCTCCGTGCGGGCCCTGGGAAGCGAGGGCGGGCGGCCGGACGGGGGTGACACCTCGCCCCGGGCCGGTCGCGCGGCCGCCGCACCCGCGCTCGAAGCCTGGGTCACCAGACCGGCGGCGAGGAAGAAGAGCGCGCCGCAGTGCTCGTACGGGGCGGGGAAGCTGTTGTGCGCGCAGCCGGGGCTGGTCTCCGCGCTGGACCCGGCGGACGGCAGCGTGCTGTGGCGGCACCCCGTCGACGGGTCGGGTGCGCTCGGCGCGAGCGGGCCGCCGGTCGTGTCGGGCGGGCTGGTGCAGGTGCTGACGGACGAGAACCGCCGGGCCCTTGCGCTGGACCCGAAGACCGGCGAGGTGCGGTGGGAGCGGGACGTCTCCGCGTACGGCGGCAGGCACTACGCGGGCGGCACGCTGCTGCTGACCGCCGCCGACGGGACCGTCACCGGGGTGGACACCGCCACCGGTGACACGCGGTGGAGCGGCCGGATCCCGGGGCAGCCGGAGGCGTACTTCACGTCGTTCGACGGGGACCGGTCGGCGTACCTGGCGTACGTCACCGGCGAGGGGGCGGGGGCCCGGACCCGGATCACCGCGGTGGACCCGGCGTCGGGGGACGTGCGCTGGGACACGCGGCTGAAGGGGCGCCTGGAGTTGACGGGGGCCGCGGACGGCGCCGTCTTCCTCACCTCGATCGGCGGCGCCTACGAGGACACGGTCGGCGTGGTCCGGTACGACCCCGGCACCGGCACCGGCACCGGCACCGGCACCGGGAGGACGGTCCGGGTCGCCCTGCCCGTGCCGCTCCAGCAGGCCCGCGGGGTCGTGCGGGGTGACGTCGTGTACCTGCTGAGCGGCGCGGGCGGTGCCCTGGCGGCCGTCGACATGAAGGCCCGCAGGCAGGTGTGGCGGACGGAGACGGGCGTGGCGCGGGGTTCGGCGCCGGTCGCCGGCGACCGGCATCTGTACTTCACGGCCTCGGACGGGCGGCTGCTCGCGGTGGACCTGCGGAAGGGCCGGATCAGCGGGGACACGCCGTCGCGGCTCGGTGACCCTGGCCGGGTCACGGCCTCGCTGCCCGAGCCCGTGGTCGTCGGCGGGCGGGTCTGCGCGGGCGCGCTGGACGGGACGGTGCTCGGGCTGGACGGGAGCGATCCGGGAAGCTGGTGACCCTCCCGCCGGGTGACGGCGGGGTGAGGGCGGGGCGGGCGGCCTCCACGGCCGAGGGCCGCCCCGCAGCGGGACGGCCCTCGACTCGACGGTTCCGCGCCTCGGCGCGGGGTTCCTCAGCCCAGCTTGCTGACGTCCCGGACCGCGCCCTTGTCGGCGCTGGTGGCCATCGCGGCGTAGGCGCGCAGTGCGGCCGACACCTTGCGCTCGCGGTTCTTCGGGGCGTAGACGCCGCCCAGGGCCTGCTCGCGGCGGGTCAGTTCGGCGTCGTCGACCAGCAGCTCGATCGAACGGTTCGGGATGTCGATGCGGATGCGGTCGCCGTCCTCGACGAGGGCGATCGTGCCGCCGCCGGCCGCCTCGGGCGAGGCGTGGCCGATGGAGAGGCCCGAGGTGCCGCCGGAGAAACGGCCGTCGGTGATCAGCGCGCAGGACTTGCCCAGCCCGCGGCCCTTCAGGTACGAGGTCGGGTAGAGCATCTCCTGCATGCCGGGGCCGCCCTTGGGGCCCTCGTAGCGGATGACGACGACGTCGCCCTCCTTGATCTCCTTCATGAGGATCTTCTGGACGGCCTCCTCCTGCGACTCGCAGACGACCGCCGGGCCCTCGAACGTCCAGATCGACTCGTCGACGCCGGCGGTCTTCACCACGCAGCCGTCGACCGCGAGGTTGCCCTTGAGGACCGCGAGACCGCCGTCCTTGGAGTAGGCGTGCTCGGCGGAGCGGATGCAGCCGCCCTCGGCGTCCACGTCCAGGGCCTCCCAGCGCTCGGACTGGGAAAAGGCCTCGGCGGAACGGACACATCCGGGTGCCGCGTGCCACAGTTCCAGTGCCTCCGGCGACGGGGAGCCGCCACGCACGTCCCAGGTCTTCAGCCAGTCGGCGAGGGACGGGCTGTGAACCGAGTTGACGTCCTCGTTGAGCAGGCCCGCGCGGTGCAGTTCGCCGAGGAGGGCGGGGATGCCGCCGGCCCGGTGCACGTCCTCCATGTAGTACGTGCGGTCCTTGGCGACGTTCGGCGCGACCTTCGCCAGACACGGCACCCGGCGCGAGACCTCGTTGATGTCGTCCAGGTCGAACGGGACGCCCGCCTCCTGGGCGGCGGCCAGCAGGTGCAGGATCGTGTTGGTCGAGCCGCCCATCGCGATGTCGAGGGCCATGGCGTTCTGGAAGGCCGCGAAGGTGGCGACGTTGCGGGGCAGGACCGTCTCGTCGTCCTGCTCGTAGTAGCGGCGGGTGATGTCCATCACCGTGCGGCCCGCGTTCTCGTACAGCGCCCGGCGGGCCGTGTGCGTGGCCAGGACCGAGCCGTTGCCCGGGAGGGCGAGTCCGATGGCCTCCGCGAGGCAGTTCATCGAGTTGGCGGTGAACATGCCGGAACACGAGCCGCAGGTCGGACAGGCGTTCTCCTCGATACGGAGGATGTCCTCGTCCGAGATCTTGTCGTTGACCGCGTCGGAGATCGCGTCGACCAGGTCGAGCGTGCGGACCGTGCCGTCGACGAGGGTGGCCCGGCCGGACTCCATCGGGCCGCCGGAGACGAAGACCGTCGGGATGTTGAGCCGCAGGGCGGCGTTCAGCATGCCCGGAGTGATCTTGTCGCAGTTGGAGATGCAGATCAGGGCGTCGGCGCAGTGGGCCTCGACCATGTACTCCACGCTGTCCGCGATCAGGTCGCGGGAGGGGAGGCTGTACAGCATGCCGCCGTGGCCCATCGCGATGCCGTCGTCGACGGCGATCGTGTTGAACTCGCGCGGGATGCCGCCGGCCTCGCGGATCGCCTCGCTGACGATCCGGCCCACCGGCTGGAGGTGGGTGTGGCCCGGCACGAACTCGGTGAAGGAGTTCGCGACCGCGATGATCGGCTTGCGGCCGATGTCCGCGCCCGGTACACCGGAGGCGCGCATAAGGGCGCGGGCGCCCGCCATGTTGCGGCCGTGGGTGACTGTGCGGGACCTCAGCTCGGGCATCGCGCTCGCCTCGCTCCTTCGGAGAGTTATGACTGAGGTCGAGCGTACGCCGGTCATCCAGGGGATGGACACGATGACCGGAATGTGGGACGGCCGTCTCGGTTTTCGGGTGCGCGTGGAAGGGGTGCTCGCGCCGTTCCCCGCGCCCCTGAACTCGCGCCGTTCCCCGCCCCCTAAAGAGGCGCGGTCAGGTGGGCCTGAACCACCGGCGCCACCCTCCTGATGATCTGCTCCGGGTCCGCCGAGGCCAGCGGCTCGACCTTGATCACGTACCGCAGCATCGCGATGCCCACCAGCTGTGCGGCGGCCAGCTCGGCCCTCAGCTCCGCGTCCGGGCCCTCGATCCGGGCGGCGACGCGGCGCAGCAGCTGCGCCGAGACCAGACGGCGGAAGACGGTGGCCGCGACCTCGTTGTTCACGGCGGACCGGACGATCGCGAGCAGCGCGGCGCGGGTCGCCGGGTTCTCCCAGACCCCGAAGAAGAAGCGGGCCAGCCGCTCGCCCACCCCGTCGAGGGGGCCCTCGGCGATCGAGCCGGGTGCGCTCAGCAGCGGACCGAAGGCCACCTCGATGGACGCCTCGAACACCTGCTCCTTAGTGCCGAAGTAGTGGTGCACGAGCGCCGAGTCCACGCCCGCGGCCTTGGCGATGCCGCGTACGGACGTCTTGTCGTAGCCGCGTTCGGAGAACTCCTCCCGGGCGGCGGCGAGGATACGGTCGCGGGCCGCGGGCGTGTCGGCCGACTCCGTGCGGGAGGGCCGGCCCCGGCGGCGGGGGGTGGCGGAGGTCACGGTCGCGGGACCCGCACGGCGGAGGCGAGGTGCAGCCGGGTGAAGGCGAGGGCCTCCGCCAGGTCGGCCTCGCGCTCGGCGGCGGACATCGCGCGGCGGGTGTTGACCTCGATCACGACGTGGCCGTCGAAACCGCGCTGGGCGAGACGTTCCAGCAGTTCGGCGCAGGGCTGGCTGCCGCGGCCCGGGACGAGGTGTTCGTCCTTGGCCGATCCCCTGCCGTCGGCCATGTGCACATGGCCGAGGCGGTCGCCCATGCGGTCGACCATCTCCAGGGCGTCGGTGCGGGAGGTCGCGGAGTGGCTGAGGTCGATCGTGAAGTGCCGGTAGTCGTCCTTCGTCACGTCCCAGTCGGGGGCGTACGCGAGCATCTCGCGGTCGCGGTAGCGCCAGGGGTACATGTTCTCGACGGCGAACCGGACGTCCGTCTCGCCCGCCATCCGCCAGATTCCGGTGACGAAGTCGCGCGCGTACTGGCGCTGCCAGCGGAAGGGGGGATGGACGACGACCGTGCTCGCGCCGAGCTTCTCGGCGGCGGCCTGGGCGCGCTGGAGCTTGACCCACGGGTCGGTGGACCACACCCGCTGGGTGATCAGCAGACACGGCGCGTGGACGGCGAGGATGGGGATCTGGTGGTAGTCGGAGAGGCGGCGCAGGGCCTCCAGGTCCTGGCTGACCGGGTCGGTCCAGACCATGACCTCCACGCCGTCGTAGCCCAGGCGCGCGGCGATCTCGAAGGCCATGGCCGTCGACTCCGGGTATACGGAGGCCGTGGACAGGGCGACCTTCGCATCCGGGATCCGTACGGGTTCTGCCACGCGGGACAGCCTACGGGGTGGGGCGGGTCGGGTGGGGCTGGGGGCGGTGCGCCCGGGCGCCGCGGGGGTGAGGGTGCGTCGGCGGGTGCGGGTCCGGTGGGGCCTCTCGCGCGGTTCCCCGCGCCCCTGGAGAAGCAGGGGCTGCGCCCCCGTGCTTTCAAGCCCGCGGGGCCCCTCCTGTCCCCTGCCCCCTACGCCGTCCCCATGTGGTCCAGGCGTCGCAGGATCACGCCCTCCCGCAGTGCCCAGGGGCAGATCTCCAGCGTCTCCACCTCGAAGAGGTCCATCGCGGCCTCGGCCACCAGCGCCCCCGCGAGGAGCTGGTTGGCGCGGCCCTCGGAGACGCCGGGGAGCGCGGCGCGCTGGGCCGTGGTCATGCCGGCGAGCTTGGGGACCCAGGACTCCAGGGAGTCGCGCTTGAGGTCGCGCTGGACGTAGAGCCCCTCCGTGGAGCGGGCCGCGCCGCCGATGCGGGCGAGCTGCTTGAAGGTCTTGGAGGTGGCGACCACGTGGTCGGGCGCGCCGAACCGGCTGAACTCCCCGACCGTGCGGGCTATCTGGGCCCGGACGTGGCGGCGCAGCGCCCGGACGTCGTCCGGGGTGGCCGGATCGCCGGGCAGCCAGCCGGCGGTGAGACGGCCCGCGCCGAGCGGGAGCGAGGCGGCGGCGTCCGGCTCCTCGTCTATGCCGTACGCGATCTCCAGGGAGCCGCCGCCGATGTCGAGGACGAGGAGCTTGCCGGCCGACCAGCCGAACCAGCGGCGGACCGCGAGGAAGGTCAGCCGGGCCTCCTCGGAGCCGGTGAGGACCTGCAGTTCGACGCCGGTCTCGTCCTGGACCCGGGCGAGGACCTCGTCGGCGTTGCTGGCCTCGCGCACGGCGGAGGTCGCGAACGGGAGCAGTTCCTCCACGCCCTTGTCCTCGGCGGCCTGGAGCGCCTCGTGGATGACGGCGATGAGTTTCTCGACCCCTTCGGGACCGATGGCCCCGGCCTCGTCGAGCAGTTGGGCAAGGCGTAGCTCCACCTTGTACGAGTGCGCGGGCAGGGGGCGTGCGCCCGGGTGTGCGTCCACCACCAGCAGATGCACCGTGTTCGATCCCACGTCGAGGACACCGAGTCTCATGGGCGGAACGCTACTGCCAGCCGGGCCGTGCGAGGTCCTCGATGCGGTCTCCGGCGCCGTACCCTGGACGGGTGCCAAAGACGAAAAAGGCAAAGGCCGACAAGTCGGCAGCGCAGGCGGCCGTGACCGGCGACTCTTCGCGGGCGAGGGCGGAGACCAGGCCGGCCAGGTCGGCGAAGGGCTCGGCGGAGCCCGCCGCGCCGGACGAGAAGGGGCTCGACTTCGCGCGCGCGTGGGTGGAGTTCCCTGATCCGGCGGACGACGAGCAGGTCTTCCGCTGCGATCTGACGTGGCTGACCTCGCGCTGGAACTGTGTCTTCGGCAGCGGCTGCCAGGGCATCCAGGCCGGCCGTGCCGCCGACGGGTGCTGCAGCCTGGGCGCCCACTTCTCGGACGAGGACGACGAGAAACGCGTCGCCGGGCATGTGGCGAGGCTCACTCCGGAGATCTGGCAGTTCCACGACGTGGGCACGGAGACCGGCTGGGTCTCCAAGGACGAGGACGGCGACCGCCAGACCCGCCCGTACAAGGGGTCGTGCATCTTCCAGAACCGCCCGGGTTTCGCCGGGGGCGCGGGCTGCTCGCTGCACATCCTGGCGCTGCGGGAGGGCCGTGAGCCGCTGGAGACCAAGCCGGACGTCTGCTGGCAGCTGCCGATCCGGCGTACGTACGACTGGATCGACCGGCCCGACGACACGCGGGTGCTGCAGGTGTCGATCGGCGAGTACGACCGCCGGGGCTGGGGTCCGGGCGGTCACGACCTGCACTGGTGGTGCACGTCGGCGACCTCGGCGCACGGCGCGGGCGACCCGGTGTACGTGTCCTACCGGCCCGAGCTGGTCGAGCTGATGGGCAAGGCGGGCTACGACCGCCTGGTCGAGCTGTGCGAGCAGCGGCTGGCGTCCCGCCTGCCGCTGGTGGCACCCCATCCGGCGGACCCGCCGGGTCCCGCTCGGCCGTAGCCGGAGCGGGCCGGGCGGGACGGAGCCCGCGCTGCGGGGTGCACGCGGGCGGCGCGGCCGGCGAGCCGACGACCTCGGATCGGGTGCGGCGGCTCGTACGGGCCGTCGTGCGCCTGCCCTGCTCCAAAAGCCCTGCCGCCCGCCCCGCGACCGTCTCCCGTCGTCCCTACGAGGCCGGTGGGGGGTCGCCTCCGCCGTCGTTCGGGGGTGCGGTCGGGCCCGGGGGGTCCGTGGGGGTCTGGTCGGTGGGTGCCGGGGTCGGGCCGGGCTGGGTCGGGCCGGTGGGCGTGGGGTCCGGGTCGGGTGCCGGGGGCGGAGGCGTGGGCTTCGGCGGGCCCGGGTCGGGGTCCGGCGGGGTGGGCCGGGTGTCGACGGGGGGCGTCGGCAGCGGGCCGTAGCCCTCGATCGTCACCACGGCTCCCGACGGGGCGAGCGAGACCTCCGCCGTCCAGTACCCGGCGGGCTCGCTGAGCTGGTCGACGTACACCTTGATCGTCGTGGACGCGCCGGGTTCCAGGGTGCCCGAGGAGCGGCTGAGGTAGAGCCAGTCGGCGCCGGTGCGGGCGGACCAGCGCACGGGTGAGTCGCCGGTCGCCCTGAGGGTGACGAGGGTGGTGTCGCCGTCGTTCGCGGCGGTGACGGAGAGCGCGCCCCGCCCCTTCCCCTGGGTGACCTCCACGGTCACGTCGTCCGCGGCGCCCTTGCCGGCGCGGTGGCCGGGCCTGCTGCGGGCGTTGCCGGCGTTCTCGTAGGTGTCGCCGCCGCCCTCGCCGAGGGTGCCGTCGCCGTCGCCCTGTTCCTCGCCCGCGCTGACGGAGCGGCCGTCGGCGCCCTCGCCGATGAGGGGGGCGCCCCGGTAGGCGGCCCAGAGGGCGAAGACGGGCGCGGCGACGACGGTGGCCACGACGGTCGTCGTGACGGCACGCGCGCGCAGCCGGTCTCGGCGGGCGGCGCGGTCCCTCGGGTCCATGGGGAAGCCGCGCCGGTCGAAGCGGGGGCCGCCGCGACGCGCGCGCGTGGGGTGCGCCGTCGCGGGAGCGAGGGCTGCGCGCGGTGCTTCGAGGACGGGCAGCGCGGCGGGCGTGACGCTGGTGCCGGGCCAGTGGCCGGGGACGGCGCGCTCGGCGGCGCGACGGCAGACGGGGCAGTCGTCGACGTGCCGGACGAGTTCGCGGCGCAGGGCGGCGCTCAGGACGAAGGGCTGGTCACCGGCGAGGCGGGAGACGCCGGGGCAGGCACCGCTCTCCACGACGGCCAGGGCCGCCCTGGTGCGCTCCACCTCGCAGGCGGCGGAGGCGAGCAACTCCCGCGCGGCGGCCGGTTCCATCCCCAGCACGTCGGCGACCTCGGGCGCGGTGAGCTGGTGCCGGACGGCCAACTCCAGTGCCTCGCGCTGCTCGGGTGTGGTGCCGGCGGCCTCCGGCCAGGCGAGCCGGGCCAGTTCACGCCGGCGCCGCCGCTCCTCGTCCTCGGAGAGGGCGGCGGACCCGGCGGCGGCCTGGGGGGCGCGCGGGGACGCGGTCGCGCTTCCGTGTGCCGGCGGACGTCCCGTGGCGTGCGTGCCGGGCCGTTTCTGGCGGACCTCGGTGAGCCCGCGCAGACAGGCCCAGCGGGCCAGCGCGTACAGCCGGGCCCGGCGGCCGTCGGCGTCGTCCGGGCCCCGGCGGCGCTCGGCGAGCGCGAGGACGTCCGCCAGGGCGGCGGTCGCGGCGTCGTGGTCGCACAGCACGGACATGCAGTAGGTGAACAGGCCGTCCAGGTACGGCTCGTAGCGCGGCGGCGTGCGCTGCGCCACCGCCCGCGCGGCCGCCCGATCACGCGCCTCGCTGTACATGCGGTGCGCGCCGGTGGTGCGGGTCGAGGTTTCCGGACTGATGCTCATCATTCATGGACGGTAGGCGCCCGGAAGCTGCCCCTTCTCGCCCCTTCGGCACTTTTACTCCGTACGGGTGAAACGATCCCTCATAAGGGGACAGGAACCCCGGGTTCCGGCGACATCCCGCCAACGTTGTGCAGTTTGTTGACCGCAGAAAGCGGCACGCCTAAGTTCCCAGGGGTCCAAGTTACTTCCAGGTACGCCGAGTCAGGAGCCCCACTCTCATGACCGCACGCACCCGCCGTACACGCCTCCCCCACGCACCCGCCGCACGCGCGGCCACCGCCCTGGCGGCCGCCGTCGTCCTCGCGCTGACCAGCGGCTCCGTCTCGACGGCCGCTCCCCGGGCCGCCGCGCCCGCCGCCGAGCGGCTCACCGGCACCCTCCCGGACGGTGCCGCCTGGATCGCGGACGTGCCGGAGGACTGGAACGGCACCTTGATCGTGTTCAGCCACGGCTTCGGCGGCACCGCGCCCCAGAACGCGCCCAGCGAGGCGGTACGCCTGCGGCTCCTCGACGAGGGCTACGCGCTCACCGGCTCGTCCTACGACGTGAGCGAGACCCTCTGGGCCCTGGAGAGCGCCGAGCGCGACCAGGTCGCCACCGTCGCGGCCGTCACCGACAGGATCGGCGAACCCGCCCGCACGCTCTCCGTCGGGCAGTCCATGGGCGGCCTGGTCAACGCCCGGCTCGCGCGCTCCGGCGCCGGCGGGATCGACGGCGCCCTCGGCCTCTGCGGGCTGGTGGCCGGCGCCAACGACCTGCACACCTACCAGCTCGACGCCGAGTACACGATCGCCCGGCTGCTGCTCCCGGACACCCCGGTGAAGCTGGTGGACTTCGCCTCCGAGGCCGAGGGCGCCACGACCGGCCGGCAGCTCACCGACGCCGCGGTCGCCGCGCAGCGCACCCCCGAGGGCCGCGCCCGTGTCGCCCTCGCCGCCGCATACCTCAACCTGCCCGCCTGGGCACCCGGCAAGCAGCGTCCGGCCGCCGGCGACCGGGAGGAGCAGCAGGCCCAGCAGTACGCGTGGCTCGCGCAGGGCGTCCTCAACCGCGTCGAACCCGCCCGCTACCACCTGGAGAAGGCCCTCGGCGGCAACAACTCCGGGAACAAGGGCGTCGACTACGCGCGCGTGCTCGCCGCCTCCCAGCACGCGCCCCTGGTCAGGGCCCTGTACCGGAAGGCCGGCCTCGACCTGCGCGCCGACCTGCGGAACCTGACCTCCCACGCCACTGTCACCGCCGACCCGTCCGCCGTCGCGGCCGGCGAACGCACCTCCTCCGCCGGCCAGGGCCTCGCGGTCCCGCTCCTGGACGTCCACACCGTCGCCGACGACCTGGTCCCCGTCGAACAGGAATCCCGCTTCGCCGCACGCGTGCGCGCCTCCGGTGACGCCGCGCTGCTGCGCCAGGCCTACGTCGAACGCCAGGGCCACTGCGCCTTCACCACCGCCGAGACCGTCGCCGCCCTGCAGGCCCTGGAGTCCCGCCTGGACGCCGGCCGCTGGGGCGCCTCGGCGACCCCGGGCGCCCTCCAGACCGCCGCACTCGCCCTCGGTCTCGACGGCGCCGCCTACGTCCCGTACCGCCCTGCCGCCCTGACGATCGGCCCCCGCCGCTAGGTTGCCCTGCCCGGGTCACGGCACCGGAACCGGAGTACCGGCGTCGGTGTCAGTGCCCTCCGTTACGGTTCGTGCATGGCTGCCCGTACGAAAACCGCGAAGGACCGGCCGTCCTACCGCTGCACCGAGTGCGGCTGGCAGACGGCCAAGTGGCTCGGCCGCTGCCCCGAATGCCAGGCGTGGGGCACGGTCGACGAGTACGGCACGCCGGCCGTCCGTACGACCGCCCCCGGCCGGGTCACCACCTCCGCCGTGCCCATCGGACAGGTCGACGGCCGCCAGGCCACCGCCCGCACCACCGGGGTCCCGGAGCTGGACCGGGTCCTCGGCGGCGGCCTGGTCCCCGGCGCCGTGGTCCTGCTCGCGGGCGAGCCGGGCGTCGGCAAGTCCACCCTGCTGCTCGACGTCGCCGCCAAGGCCGCCGACGCCGAGAACCCGACCCTCTACGTCACGGGCGAGGAGTCCGCGAGCCAGGTGCGTCTGCGGGCCGACCGGATCGGCGCCCTGCACGACCACCTCTACCTCGCCGCCGAGACCGACCTCTCCGCCGTGCTGGGCCACTTGGACGCGGTGAAGCCGTCCCTGCTGATCCTCGACTCGGTCCAGACCGTCGCCTCGCCCGAGATCGACGGCGCCCCCGGCGGCATGGCCCAGGTCCGCGAGGTCGCCGGCGCCCTGATCCGCGCGTCCAAGGAGCGCGGCATGTCGACGCTCCTGGTGGGCCATGTCACCAAGGACGGGGCCATCGCCGGCCCCCGTCTCCTCGAACACCTCGTCGACGTGGTCCTGCACTTCGAGGGCGACCGGCACGCGCGCCTGCGCCTGGTCCGCGGCGTCAAGAACCGCTACGGCGCCACGGACGAGGTCGGCTGCTTCGAGCTGCACGACGAGGGCATCACCGGCCTCACCGACCCCAGCGGCCTCTTCCTCACCCGCCGCGACGAGCCCGTCCCCGGCACCTGCCTGACCGTCACCCTGGAGGGCCGCCGCCCGCTGGTCGCGGAAGTGCAGTCGCTCACAGTCGACTCGCAACTGCCCTCCCCCCGCCGTACGACGTCCGGCCTGGAGACCTCGCGGGTCTCGATGATGCTCGCGGTCCTGGAGCAGCGCGGCCGGATCAGCGCCCTCGGCAAGCGGGACATCTACTCGGCGACGGTCGGCGGCGTGAAGCTCTCGGAACCCGCCGCGGACCTCGCGATCGCCCTGGCCCTGGCCTCGGCGGCGACCGACACCCCCCTGCCCAAGAACCTCGTGGCGATCGGTGAGGTGGGCCTCGCGGGCGAGGTCAGACGGGTCACGGGCGTCCAGCGCCGGCTGTCCGAAGCCCACCGCCTGGGGTTCACGCACGCGCTCGTCCCGTCCGATCCGGGCAAGGTTCCTCCCGGTATGAAGGTGCTGGAAGTGGCCGACATGGGAGACGCGCTGCGGGTACTGCCGCGATCCCGTCGGCGAGAGGCCCCACGGGACGAGGAGGAGCGCCGGTAGACTTTGCCCAGGTCTCGCCCGTCCGTACGAACCACGCGTGCGAAACGGGAGCGCCCCCAACCCGCGACCGGAGGAGTGCAGTGGCAGCCAACGACCGGGCAGCAGCTCCCGGAAAGTCCGGCGGGAGCTCCGGTGCCGATGGCCTGATGCGCGCCTCACTGAGCGCCGTGGCACCAGGTACGGCCCTGCGCGACGGGCTGGAGCGGATTCTCCGCGGCAACACCGGCGGGCTCATCGTGCTCGGCTTCGACAAGACCGTCGAGCCGATGTGCACCGGCGGTTTCGTCCTGGACGTCGAGTTCACGGCCACCCGTCTGCGGGAGCTGTGCAAGCTCGACGGCGGCATCGTGCTCTCCTCGGACCTCTCCAAGATCCTCCGGGCGGGCGTGCAGCTGGTCCCCGACCCGACGATCCCCACCGAGGAGACCGGCACCCGGCACCGCACGGCCGACCGGGTGAGCAAGCAGGTCGGCTTCCCGGTCGTCTCGGTCTCCCAGTCGATGCGACTGATCGCGCTGTACGTCGACGGCCACCGGCGGGTCCTGGAGGACTCGGCGGCGATCCTGTCCCGCGCGAACCAGGCCCTGGCGACCCTGGAGCGGTACAAGCTCCGGCTGGACGAGGTGGCCGGCACCCTCTCCGCGCTGGAGATCGAGGACCTGGTCACGGTCCGGGACGTGTCGGCGGTCGCCCAGCGCCTGGAGATGGTCCGCCGCATCGCCACCGAAATCGCCGAATACGTGGTCGAACTGGGCACGGACGGCCGTCTTCTGGCCCTCCAGCTCGACGAGCTGATCGCGGGCGTCGAGCCGGAGCGCGAACTGGTCGTGCGGGACTACGTCCCCGAGCCGACGGCCAAGCGCTCCCGCACGGTCGACGAGGCCCTGCGCGAACTCGACGCCCTCGCCCACTCGGAGCTCCTCGAACTGCCCACCGTCGCCCGCGCCCTCGGCTACACCGGCTCCCCGGAAGGCATGGACTCCGCGGTCTCCCCGCGCGGCTACCGCCTCCTGGCCAAGGTGCCCCGTCTGCCCGGTGCCATCATCGACCGCCTCGTGGAGCACTTCGGCGGTCTCCAGAAGCTCCTGGCCGCCAGCGTCGACGACCTCCAGACGGTCGACGGCGTGGGCGAGGCCCGCGCCCGCAGCGTCCGCGAGGGCCTGTCACGCCTGGCGGAGTCCTCGATCCTGGAGCGGTACGTCTAGCCACGTCCGGACGGACCGGGCAGCGGTGGCGGTGCGGTGCGGTGCGGCCGACGGTACGTCCCGGGGCGCGCCCCCGCCCGGCCCCGTCCGTCAGTCCTTCTCCAGTACGAACGACGCCCTGGCGGTGGCGAGCCCCGGAGCCTTCGCCTCCAGCAGGTACGTCCCCGCGGCTGCCGAACCCGCCGACGGTGTCGCGCAGTTGGGCGCGCTGGGGTCGCGGTTCCACTCCAGGGTGTAGGTGACCCGGTCCCCGGCCGGCACCCGGAACAACAGGCTGCCCGCGGTCTCGTGGCAGTCGTCGGACGCCCAGAACGCGTCGTCCCCGTCGGCCGCGGTGATCGTCACCACCGTGTTGTCCGGCCCGAGATCGAGCTTGCAGTCACCGCCGGAGGAGTTGCGCGCGATCAGCTCGAACGTGGGCTTCACCCCGGGCGCGTAGGCGTTGTGCACACTGCGTACGGTCAACTTCACCGCTCCGGCGGTGCAGTTGGGCAGGCTCGACCCCGCCTCGACCTGCTCCCCGGAACTGCTCCCGTTCTTGCCGCCGTCGTCCGACGTGCCCCCGCCCGTGGTGCCGGACCCGCCGTCGGACCCTCCGGAACCGGAACCCGAACCGGAGCCGGACCCCGAACCGGAGCCCGAACCGTCCCCGCCCGCGCTCGACTCGTCGCCCGACTCGTCCCGCCCGCCCGGCGCTTCACTGATCGCGGGACCGGAATCCGACGGGCCGGGGGTGATCGAGGTGACGGGGTTCTTGCCGTCGGGCTCCCCCGCGTTGTTCCCGCCGCCCCCGCCGCCGGTGACGATCCAGACGACCAGGATCGCCAGCAGACCGACGACGGTCAGCAGAACGGCCCTCCGTCGCCAGTAGATGGTGGAGGGAAGCGGCCCGATCGGATTGCGCAGAGATCCCACGGCGCAAACTGTACGAGAGATCGAGCCCTTCACCGGCCCCACCCGCCGCCCGAAACCTCAACTTTTCCGGATCATCATCCCGGTCGTTCCCCTCACCGCCCCGACGGAACGCCACATGATCGCTTTACGTGATCACACGACCCGTGCGGGCACCCTCCGTGACCGCTCCGGTGCCTCGCCCGCAGTGTGAACTTCCGCGCCCCACAGATCCGTTCATGGTCCCGCAATCCCCGGCTGACACAATCTCCCCATCACCGCGAAGTGTGTCGAAGTGCTGGGAGAGGACCATGGACGGATCCGTGGAGGACGGTGTCACCGCGTCGGCGCCGAGGCCGTTGCGCAAGCTCGGGTTCCTGACCATCGGGCTGTTCGACGAGGACGATCCGCGCCGGGGTCACGAGTCGACGCTGGAGATCATCGAGTTGGGTGAGCGGCTCGGCTTCGACAGCGCGTGGCTGCGCCACCGTCATCTTCAGTACGGCATCTCCTCCCCCGTCGCCGTCCTGGCGGCGGCCTCGCAGCGCACCAGCCGCATCGAACTGGGTACCGCCGTCATCCCGTTGGGCTGGGAGAACCCGCTGCGGCTCGCCGAGGACCTGGCCACGGTCGACCTGCTCTCCGGAGGCCGGCTCAACCCGGGGATCAGCGTCGGGCCCCCGATGCACTACGACAGCGTCAAGGCTGCGCTCTACCCGGACACCGCCGACGCGGAGGACTTCGGCTTCGAACGCGTCCGGCGGCTCCTGGGGTTCGTCCGGGGCGAGAAGGCGGGCGAGTTCAGCGGCACCGAGGGGTTCGAGGTCTTCTCCGACCGGGTGCAGCCGCAGTCCCCCGGGCTGGGCGGCCGTATGTGGTACGGCGGCGGCAGCCTCCGGTCGGCGCGGTGGGCCGGTGAGAACCGGATGAACTTCCTGACCAGCAGCGTGGTGAAGGCCGAGGGGGAGACGACCGGGGCGGTGGACTTCGCCGCCGTCCAACTCTCCCACATCCGGGAGTTCCGGGCGCACCACCCGGACGGGGAGGCGGCCCGGGTGTCTCAGGGGCTCGTCGTCATCCCCACCGACTCGGCGACGCCGGAGCAGCGCGCCAAGTACGAGGCGTACGCGGCGAAGCGGCTGCCCCGGACCGCCGCGCCGCAGGGCCCGGCGCGGATGCTGTTCGCGCCGGACCTGGTGGGCACGTCGGCGGAGATCGCCGAGCGGTTGCGGGCCCAGGTCGCGTTCCGGGAGGTCGACGAGGTCGCGTTCGCGCTGCCGTTCACTTTCGAGCACGAGGACTACGTCCAGATCCTGACGGACGTCGCGACGAAGCTGGGGCCTGAGCTGGGGTGGCGGGCGGGCGGGTGAGGGGGCGCTCCGCTTGGGTGGGGGGCGCCTCTTCGCTCGGGGGTTCGGGTGCGTCGGCGGGTGCGGGTGCGTGGGGCTTCTCGCGCAGTTCCCCGCGCCCCTAAAAGCCCAGGCCCCGCAGGCCTGAAAGCCCAGGCCTCGGGGGCCTCGAGGGCGGCCGGTGTGGACGCTGAAAAGCACGGGGCGCAGCCCCGGCTTTTCAGGGGCGCGGGGAACTGCGCGACCAGCCCTCACTCACCCGCACCCGACAACGCACCCGCCGACGAACCCCAGACACCCCCCACCAGAAGCCACCGCCACCAGAACCCGCATGGCAGGATCGACCGTGCCATGACTGCACCCACGAAGCCCCAGAGCAGCCCAGCCACCGCAACCCCCACCCCGGCCCCCTCGGCCGCACCCACCACCCTGCACACCCCGGTGATCTCCTGGTTCGAGACGCACGCCCGTGACCTGCCCTGGCGGCGCCCGGAGGCCGGCCCCTGGGGGGTGATGGTCAGCGAGTTCATGCTCCAGCAGACGCCGGTCAACCGCGTCCTGCCCGTCTACGAACAGTGGTTGGCGCGCTGGCCGCGCCCCGCGGACCTCGCGAAGGAACCGCCGGGCGAGGCGGTCCGCGCCTGGGGCCGGCTCGGATACCCGCGCCGCGCCCTGCGGCTGCACGGCGCCGCGGTGGCCATAACGGAACGGCACGGCGGGGACGTACCCCGGGACCACGCGCAGCTCCTCGCGCTGCCGGGGATCGGCGAGTACACGGCCGCGGCGGTGGCGTCCTTCGCCTACGGCCAGCGGCACGCCGTGCTCGACACGAACGTGCGGCGGGTCCTCGCCCGCGCGGTCAGCGGCACGCAGTACCCGCCGAACGCGACCACGGCCGCCGAACGGAAGCTGGCCCGCGCGCTGCTGCCCGAGGACGACGGCACGGCGTCCCGCTGGGCGGCCGCGTCGATGGAGCTGGGCGCGCTGGTGTGCACGGCGAAGAACGAGACGTGCGGGCGCTGCCCCATCGCCGGGCAGTGCGCGTGGCGGCTGGCCGGGAAGCCCGCGCACGAGGGGCCGGCGCGGCGCGGCCAGACGTACGCCGGTACCGACCGGCAGGTCCGCGGCAAGCTCCTCGCCGTCCTGCGGGACGCGATCGCGCCCGTACCGCAGGCGGTCCTCGACCGGGTGTGGGACGAGCCGGTGCAGCGCGCCCGCGCGCTCGACGGGCTGGTCTCCGACGGTCTGGTGGAGCCCCTGCACGGCGGCCTCTACCGGCTGCCCCTCACCTGACGGCCGGCCCGCCGTACGTCACGGGCCACGCACGGCCGGGGCCCGACCGCGACACGGACCGCGCCCGCGCCGGACGGGGCGAAACGGCACATCACCATCCCAAAGCGTGGAGCGCTTTACCCCGTTCCTCCTTCTGTTACACAACCGACGGACAGCCGAGCGTTCACCGCAGGCTGGTTCGGACGTCCCCGTGACAACCCCTCCGTAGCTTCATTGGCGTACCGCAGGAACCCGCGAAACGTACCGGCGGGCCGGGCGGCACGAGCGGATCGCACCAGCGAGACGAAGCGGCGGACACCCGGCGCCGCGCCACGGCGCGGAGCCGGAAACGGGGACGGAGGCGGTTGATCATGGCGCACGGCGAGGTGCTCGAATTCGAGGAGTACGTCCGTACCCGGCAGGACGCGCTGCTGCGCAGCGCCCGTCGGCTCGTGCCGGACCCGGTCGACGCCCAGGACCTGCTGCAGACCGCGCTGGCGCGGACGTACGGCCGCTGGGAGGGCATCGCGGACAAGCGGCTGGCGGACGCCTATCTGCGCCGGGTCATGATCAACACGCGGACGGAGTGGTGGCGGGCCCGGAAGCTGGAGGAGGTCCCGACCGAGCAGCTGCCGGACGCGCGCATCGAGGACTCCACCGAGCAGCACGCCGACCGCGCCCTGCTGATGGACATCCTGAAGGTGCTGGCGCCCAAGCAGCGCAGCGTCGTGGTGCTGCGACACTGGGAGCAGATGTCCACGGAGGAGACGGCCGCCGCCCTCGGCATGTCGGCCGGCACCGTCAAGAGCACGCTCCACCGTGCGCTGGCCCGGCTCCGTGAGGAGCTGGAGTCGCGGGACATCGACGAGCGTGCCGCCCGCGCGTTCGAAGCGAGCGAGGAGCAGGAGCGTTGCGCGGCCTGAGTACAGCGGCCGGCCCGGGACCAGGGGTCCGGCAGGCGTCGAAGGCGGTGATCACGGCGGTGACCGTGTTCGCCGCCCTCGGCCTTTTCGTCTCCGCCTGCGGCACGGGCGGCACCGGTGCCCGGGACGAGGGACCGGCGGACAACGACTCCCTCGCGGCGGGCGCGGCCTCGCCCTCCCTGTCCGCGTCGGTCGACGGCGACAGCGACAGCGACGGTGATCACCCGAGTGTCGACGAGGTCGTCCGCATGGTCCGCGCGGACCCGGAGGTCAGCCGGACCGTCAAGAGCGATCTGAAGCCGTGCGTGGCCGACGAGTACCCGGTGGACGTGTCCTACGGGAACCTGACCGGGGGCTCCGGCGACGACCTCGTGGTCAACGTGATGACCTGCGCGGACGCCGTCGGGGTCGCGTCGTACGTGTACCGCTCGGAGAAGGGGACGTACCGGAGCGTGTTCCTCTCCGAACAGCCGCCCGTCTACGCGGAGATCGACCGGGGAGACCTCATGGTCACCCGGCAGCTGTACGAGAACGGCGACCCGTCGTCCTACCCGTCCAGCGAGGAGGTCACGACCTACCGCTGGATCAAGGACGGCTTCGTCCAGCGCTCCAGCACGCGCACCGAGTACAGCAGCGCGGTGGGCGGCGCGGAGACGGCGACCCCCGAGACGGGCTGACCCGGGCGCAGGGCAGCGTGCCGCGCACGAACGACCAGACCGGTTCCGTCCCACCCCGACCGAGAGCGAGCGAGATCACCGGATGGCAGAGCAGACCCATGTCCTGTTCGTCGAGGACGACGACGTGATCCGCGAGGCCACTCAGCTCGCACTGGAGCGCGACGGCTTCGCGGTCACGGCCATGCCCGACGGACTGTCGGGGCTGGAGGCGTTCCGCGCGGACCGGCCCGACATCGCGCTGCTGGACGTCATGGTGCCGGGTCTGGACGGGGTCTCCCTGTGCCGCCGCATCCGTGACGAGTCGACCGTGCCCGTGATCATGCTCTCGGCGCGTGCCGACTCCATCGACGTGGTGCTGGGCCTGGAGGCGGGCGCCGACGACTACGTGACCAAGCCGTTCGACGGAGCCGTCCTGGTCGCCCGGATCCGTGCGGTGCTGCGCCGCTTCGGGCACGCGAGCGGCGGTGACACCAGGGCCGAGGAGGCCGGGGCCGCGAGCACCGGCGGGGTGCTCACCTTCGGCGAACTGGTCATCGACACCGAGGGCATGGAGGTCCTGAAGTCCGGTGTGCCGGTGGCGCTGACGCCGACCGAGATGCGGCTCCTGCTGGAGTTCTCGTCGGCCCCCGGCACGGTCCTCTCCCGTGACAAGCTGCTCGAACGCGTGTGGGACTACGGCTGGGGCGGCGACACCCGGGTCGTCGACGTCCACGTCCAGCGGCTCCGCGCGAAGATCGGCCAGGACCGTATCGAGACGGTCCGCGGCTTCGGCTACAAGCTCAAGGCCTGAGCGGGGCGGGGCGAGATGAACACGAGGGGGATACGAGGAGGGCCGGAGCCGGCGCCCGCGGGCGTCGTCGGCCGACGGCCCGGCGCGGGGCTCGCCTCGGGCATCCGCACCGGTCTGCGGTGGCAGCTGAGCGCGGCGATCGCGCTGGTCGGGGCTTTGGTGGCGATCGCGCTGAGCCTGGTCGTGCACAACGCGGCGCGGGTGTCGATGCTCGACAACTCGCGCGACCTCGCCGACGAGCGCATCCAGGTCGCCCAGCGCATGTACGAGTCGGGCCGCCCGCTGAAGTCCGGCGCCTTCGGCGTGCAGCTCGACGACCCGGACATCCCCAAGGACCTGCTGGCCAAGGTCGCGGAGGGCCGCCGCGCCACCTATGTGACCGAGGGCCGCAACGGGGTGCCCGACATCTGGGCGGCCGTTCCGCTGAAGGACAAGCGGGTCCTGTCCCTGCACACCGACTTCACCGATCACAGCTCCGCGGTGCTGCGCGACCTCGACCAGGCGCTGCTCATCGGTTCGATCGCGGTCGTCTTCGGCGGCTCGGCCCTCGGGGTGCTCATCGGCGGCCAGATGTCCCGCCGGCTGCGCAAGGCGGCCGCCGCCGCGCACCAGGTGGCCAAGGGCGAGTCGGACGTACGGGTGCGGGACGCGATCGGCGGTGTCGTACGCGACGAGACGGCCGAGCTGGCGTGGGCCGTGGACGCCATGGCCGACACCCTGCGGCAGCGCATCGAGGCGGAGCGGCGGGTGACGGCGGACATCGCGCACGAGCTGCGCACGCCGGTGACCGGTCTGCTCACGGCCGCGGAGCTGCTGCCGCCGGGCCGCCCCTCCGAGCTGGTCCGCGACCGGGCGCAGGCGATGCGCACCCTCGTCGAGGACGTGCTGGAGGTGGCCCGCCTCGACGGGGCCTCCGAGCGGGCCGAGCTGCAGGACATCATGCTGGGCGAGTTCGTGGCCCGGCGGGTGGCGGCGAAGGACGCGGACGTGCGGGTGCGGGTCGTGCACGAGTCGGAGGTGACCACGGATCCCCGCCGCCTCGAACGTGTCCTGCTGAACCTTCTGGCGAACGCGGCCAAGCACGGCAGGCCGCCGATCGAGGTGTCCGTCGAGGGCCGGGTCATCCGGGTCCGCGACCATGGGCCCGGCTTCCCCGAGGACCTGCTCGCGGACGGCCCGCGCCGCTTCCGCACCGGTGCCTCCGACCGTGCGGGGCAGGGGCACGGCCTCGGGCTCACGATCGCCGCCGGGCAGGCCCGCGTTCTCGGTGCCCGGCTCACCTTCCGCAACGTCCGCCCGCCCGGTTCCCCGGAGGGCGTCCCGGCCGAGGGCGCGGTAGCGGTCCTGTGGCTCCCGGAACACGCCCCCACGAACACGGGCAGCTATCCGATGCTGCCGGCTTCGCTGGACGGGGCGGGCTGAAGCGTGGGTGGGTGCGGGTCCGGTGAGGGCTGGTCGCGCAGTTCCCCGCGCCCCTAAAAACCCAGGCCCCTGCGGGCCTGAAAAGCACGGGGCGCAGCCCCTGCTTTTCAGGGGCGCGGGGAACTGCGCGAGAAGCCCCACGCACCCGCACCCGCACCCGCACCCGCACCCGCACCGAACCCCCCGAGCTCTCCCGCGCACCCGGGGGGAACGGCCCGATCAGACCCCTGCCGCCTCCTTCGCCTCGGCCCCACCGGCACCCGCACCGGCGGAGTCCACCGCCGACGGCCCCCCGGCCCCCCGCAGCGGCACCTCCTTCACGAACACCGCGGCCACCAGCGCCACCACGGACACGACCGCCCCCAGCAGGAACGCCGAGTGCGTCCCGGAAGCCACCGCGTACTGGTACGCCTCCCGCGCCGCCGCAGGCAGCTTCGCCAGGCTCGCCGCGTCCAGCTGAGCCGACCGCTCGGTCAGCTGGGACCCCAGCGCCCCGGCCCGCTCGGCCATCACGTCCTGGACCCGGCTGTTGAACAGCGCCCCCATGATCGCGACCCCGAACGAGGACCCGAGCGTGCGGGCCAGCGTGGTCGTGGACGAGGCGACACCCATGTCCTTCATCTCGACACTGTTCTGCGCGACCAGCATGGTGATCTGCATCAGGCATCCCATGCCGGCGCCCAGCACGGCCATGTACACCCCGGACGTCAGCCGGCTCGTACCGGTGTCCATCTGGGCCAGCAGGAACAGGCCCACCATCATCAGGACGCTGCCGACGACCGGGAACACCTTGTAGCGGCCGCTTCCCGTGGTCACCCGTCCGGCCACCATCGACACCGCGAGCATCGCGCCCAGCATCGGCAGCAGCAACAGCCCGGAGTTGGTCGCGGACGCCCCCTGCACGGACTGCTGGAACAGCGGCAGGAACAGCACCGCGCCGAACATCACGAAGCCGGTGAAGAAACCGATCAGGGACATCAGCGTGAAGTTCCGGCTGCGGAAGATGTGCAGCGGGATCACCGGCTCGGCCACCCGCTTCTGCACGAACAGGAAGCCGACCAGCGAGGCCACACCCAGCGCGATCAGCTCCATGACGACGGCCGACCCCCAGGCGTACTCGGTTCCGCCCCACGTCGTGACCAGCACGATCGCCGTGATGCCGACGGTCAGCAGGGCCGCACCCAGGTAGTCGATGTCCCGCGCCGACCGCCCGTCCCGCGACGGCTTCGGCAGGTGCAGTACGGCGCTGATGGCGACCAGCGCCACGACCCCGAGCGGCAGGTTGATGTAGAAGGACCAGCGCCAGCCCCAGTGGTCGGTGATGGACCCGCCCACCAGCGGTCCGGCGATCATGGCCAGAGCCATGACACCGGCCATCATCCCCTGGTACTTGCCGCGCTCACGCGGCGGAATCAGGTCGCCGATGATCGCCATGACGCCGACCATCAGCCCGCCGGCGCCGAGTCCCTGCACCGCGCGGAACGCGATCAGCTGGCCCATGTCCTGGGCCATACCGCTCAGCGCCGAACCGATCAGGAAGATCACGATCGAGGTCATGAAGATGCGCTTGCGGCCGTAGAGGTCGCCGAGCTTGCCCCAGATCGGGGTGGAGGCGGCGGTCGCCAGCGTGTAGGCGGTCACGACCCAGGAGAGATGTTCCAGACCCCCCAGCTCGCCCACGATCGTCGGCATCGCGGTGCCGATGATCATGTTGTCGAGCATCGCCAGCAGCATGGCGATCATCAGCGCGAGCAGGACCACCCGCACACTGCGCGGCTGCGGTCCGTCCTTGCCGGACCCACCGCTCACGTCGTTCTTCGTCTCCGCATCCATCGCGGTCCTCCACTCCCCCCGGAGCCACCGAGTACTTACTTGCCGACCGGCTAGTTGTCTACACTAAGGGAAGCTAGGCCCCTAACTAGCCGGGCGTCAAGTAAGTTCGACCGGCTTGGTCGAGGCTTGACCGGTGCAGGACCTTCCGTGACGGCGAGGAGTACGAGGATGAGCGACCCGACAGCGGACGCGACGGGCGCGGCGGACGTGGCGGGCGCGGCGGACGTGCCCCACGGAGCGCCCGCGCCGGCGGCGAAACGGCAGCGCCGCGGCGACACCCGCCAGCGCATCCAGGACGTCGCCCTCGAACTCTTCGCCGAGCAGGGTTACGAGAAGACCTCACTGCGGGAGATCGCCGAACGCCTCGACGTGACGAAGGCGGCGCTGTACTACCACTTCAAGACCAAGGAAGACATCCTCGTCAGCCTCTTCCAGGATCTGCAGCGGCCGATCGACGAGCTGATCGACTGGGCCGGCACCCAGCCGCGCACCCTCGACACCAAGCGCGAGATCCTGCGCCGCTACAGCGTGGCCCTCGTCGACGTGGCCCCCCTGTTCCGCTTCATGCAGGAGAACCAGGCGACGGTGCGCGAGCTGAGCGTCGGCGAGACGTTCAAGGACCGCATGCTCCGGCTGATCGACTCCATCAAGGAACCCGACGCCGCCCTGACCGACCAGGTCCGCTGCACCAGCGCCCTGTTCACCATGCACGCCGGCATGTTCGTCCTCCGGGACGTCGAGGGCGACCCCGAGGAGAAGCGCAAGGCGGTCCTGGAGGTCGCGATCGACCTGGTGACCCAGGCACACCGCGGAACCGGGGATGCCTGAAGCCCGTCGTCTCCGGGTAGACCCGCAGAGCTTTCGGGAGTCTCCCGGACACCCGCACGAGGAGGCCCGCGTGAACGCCGAGGACCACGCCCGGATGACCGACGAGGAGCGCGCCGCCCGCGACCGCAGAAGCCACCGCATCGCCCTCGCCGTCACCGTGGCGGTCGGAATCGTGTCGCTCCTGATCATGGTCTGGCTCAACGACTACTACGCCGACACTCCGATGTGCGGCACGGGCCAGGACTACGGCCCGTGCTGAAGGGCCACGGCCCGAGGCGCGAGCGACTCAGACCTTGACGCCCTTGGTCCGCAGGAAGGCGACCGGGTCGATGGCGGAGCCGTAGTTCGGAGTCGTACGGATCTCGAAGTGCAGGTGCGGCCCGCTGGAGTTACCGGTGTTGCCGGAGAAGGCTATGCGCTGCCCGGTCTTCACGACCTGGCCGACCTTCACGCCGACCTTGGACAGGTGGGCGTACTGCGAGAACGTGCCGTTGCCGTGCTTGATGACGACGGCGTTGCCGTACGCCGGACCGTCACCGGCGCCGTTGCCGCCGGCCTTCACGACGGTGCCGCCGTGCGCGGCGGCGACGGCCGTACCGCTCTTGACGGCGAAGTCCTGACCGCTGTGCTTGGCGGACCACATGTTGCCGGCCTGCGCGAAGCGCGCGCTCAGCTTGTAGCCCTTGACGGGGCTCACCCAGGAGACCGCCTTCTTGGCGGCGGCGGCCTGGACGGTGGCGGTGCCGGCGCTCGTGGCCTGGGCACCACCGGCGGCGGCCGCGACCCCGGCCCCCAGCACACCCGAGACACCCACGCCCACGGCCATCACGGCGGCGCGGACGCGGAGCTGGGACATACCGGAACGGGGAGTGCGAACACGCTGCGACATGGAGTACCTCACGGGGGACGGAGACAGGGGAACGTGCCTCGACGGACACGCGTCCCACCCGGCGCACTTCTGCGTCCGCCGAACGGGACACCCCTTGGTACCCCGACGCCCCGAAACGCCTCAAACATGTGACCTACGACGGAAAGTCGTAGATATCCCGCAATCACACCTCACATTGACATCACCCCCTAAACCGCCCCTCACCTGCACAGCACGAACCGAATCCCTCACCCCGAGACCCGAATGTCCGTTTTGCCCGACGATCTCTCGCCACTATTCCGCCTAGTACCGGACAAAAGACCTGTGCGGCTCGTCACCGATAACGGCCGGAAAGCACGCGCGCATGTGACGGCGACTACGAGGTCCGCGTCACTCATTTCCCTGCCGACGCCCCAACCCGACAACCAGGAGCACTCCCCGGCACGGCAAAAAGGGGCTGCCCCGGGACCGAAGTCCCGGGGCAGCCCCTTGTCGCTTTGCTCAGGCCGAGCGCAGCGGTTACGCGTCCTTGCTCAGGTTCGGGCCCGCACCGCCGGCCGCCTGCTCGATCGGCGGGACGTCCGGCAGCGCCGACTTCTCCTCACCCCGGAAGGTGAAGGTGGCCGCGTCGCCCTCGCCCTCGGTGTCCACGACCACGATGTGGCCGGGGCGCAGCTCGCCGAAGAGGATCTTCTCGGAGAGGGTGTCCTCGACCTCGCGCTGGATGGTGCGACGCAGCGGTCGCGCACCCAGCACCGGGTCATAGCCCTTCTTGGACAGCAGTTCCTTCGCGGCCTGGGAGAGCTCGATGCCCATGTCCCGGTCCTTGAGGCGCTCGTCGACCTTGCCGATCATCAGGTCGACGATCTTGAGGATGTCCTCCTGCGTCAGCTGCGGGAAGACGACGACGTCGTCGACACGGTTGAGGAACTCGGGCCGGAAGTGCTGCTTCAGCTCGTCCGAGACCTTGTTCTTCATGCGCTCGTAGTTGGTCTTCTTGTCGCCCGAGGCCGCGAAGCCCAGGTTGAAGCCCTTGGAGATGTCCCGGGTGCCGAGGTTGGTCGTCATGATGATGACCGTGTTCTTGAAGTCCACGACCCGGCCCTGCGAGTCGGTCAGGCGACCGTCCTCCAGGATCTGCAGCAGCGAGTTGAAGATGTCCGGGTGGGCCTTCTCGACCTCGTCGAAGAGGACGACGGAGAACGGCTTGCGGCGGACCTTCTCGGTCAGCTGGCCGCCCTCTTCGTAGCCCACGTAACCGGGGGGCGAACCGAAGAGACGGGAGACCGTGTGCTTCTCGCTGAACTCCGACATGTCGAGGGAGATCAGCGCGTCCTCGTCACCGAAGAGGAACTCGGCGAGCGCCTTGGACAGCTCGGTCTTACCGACACCGGACGGGCCGGCGAAGATGAACGAACCACCGGGGCGCTTCGGGTCCTTGAGGCCCGCACGCGTACGACGGATCGCCTTCGACAGCGCCTTGACGGCGTCGACCTGGCCGATGACCCGCTTGTGGAGCTCGTCCTCCATGCGCAGCAGACGCGAGGACTCCTCCTCGGTCAGCTTGAAGACCGGGATGCCGGTGGCGGTCGCGAGGACCTCGGCGATCAGCTCGCCGTCGACCTCGGCGACGACGTCCATGTCGCCGGCCTTCCACTCCTTCTCGCGCTTGGCCTTGGCGGCCAGGAGCTGCTTCTCCTTGTCGCGCAGGGAGGCGGCCTTCTCGAAGTCCTGCGAGTCGATCGCGGACTCCTTGTCGCGGCGGACGCCGGCGATCTTCTCGTCGAACTCGCGGAGGTCCGGCGGCGCGGTCATCCGGCGGATGCGCATCCGGGAGCCGGCCTCGTCGATCAGGTCGATCGCCTTGTCCGGGAGGAAGCGGTCCGAGATGTACCGGTCGGCGAGCGTCGCCGCCTGCACCAGGGCCTCGTCCGTGATGGAGACGCGGTGGTGCGCCTCGTACCGGTCACGGAGGCCCTTGAGGATCTCGATGGTGTGCGGGAGCGAGGGCTCGGCGACCTGGATGGGCTGGAAGCGGCGCTCCAGGGCCGCGTCCTTCTCCAGGTGCTTGCGGTACTCGTCCAGCGTGGTGGCACCGATGGTCTGCAGTTCACCGCGGGCCAGCATCGGCTTCAGGATCGAGGCGGCGTCGATGGCGCCCTCGGCGGCACCCGCACCGACCAGCGTGTGCAGCTCGTCGATGAACAGGATGATGTCGCCGCGGGTGCGGATCTCCTTGAGGACCTTCTTCAGGCGCTCCTCGAAGTCACCGCGGTAGCGGGAGCCGGCGACCAGCGCGCCGAGGTCGAGGGTGTAGAGGTGCTTGTCCTTGAGGGTCTCGGGCACCTCGCCCTTGACGATGGCCTGGGCGAGGCCCTCCACGACGGCGGTCTTGCCGACGCCGGGCTCACCGATCAGCACCGGGTTGTTCTTGGTGCGGCGGGACAGCACCTGCATGACCCGCTCGATCTCCTTCTCGCGCCCGATGACCGGGTCGAGCTTGGACTCACGAGCGGCCTGGGTGAGGTTCCGGCCGAACTGGTCGAGGACCAGGGACGTCGAGGGGGTGCCCTCGGCGGGGCCGCCGGCGGTGGCGGTCTCCTTGCCCTGGTAACCGGAGAGCAGCTGGATGACCTGCTGCCGCACCCGGTTGAGATCAGCGCCCAGCTTGACCAGGACCTGGGCGGCGACGCCCTCGCCCTCACGGATCAGGCCGAGCAGGATGTGCTCCGTGCCGATGTAGTTGTGGCCCAGCTGAAGGGCCTCGCGGAGCGACAGCTCCAGGACCTTCTTGGCACGGGGGGTGAAGGGGATGTGGCCGGACGGAGCCTGCTGCCCCTGCCCGATGATCTCCTCCACCTGCTGGCGGACCGCCTCGAGCGAAATCCCGAGGCTCTCCAGGGCCTTAGCGGCGACACCCTCACCCTCGTGGATCAGGCCCAGGAGGATGTGCTCGGTGCCGATGTAGTTGTGGTTGAGCATCCGGGCTTCTTCCTGAGCCAGGACGACAACCCGCCGCGCGCGGTCGGTGAACCTCTCGAACATCGTTAATCGCTCCTCAGAGCGGTCAGGCAGTGAGGGGACGCTCCCCTCTCTGTCCTTCCGCAGCTTAGTCCCGCAAGCGGGGACCGCTCATTCCAACTGCCGACACCGTCCGGTTCACCTCCGCTCTCGCGGAGACAGAAGTTGCTGCCTCCTGGGTCCCGAACGCCGACATCTGCTCCAACCCGATGGTGCGAGACGATGTTCCCGCAGGCCAGGCAGTTACCCCCACCATCAGTACGCCGATGGCGAACGTGAGACGGCCTTTCCTGCGTGTCGCCCCCTCCCACTAGGGATGTCTTACCCGTAGGGACTGACACTCCATGCCGGATGCACCGGTTCCCTCCGCTAAGGGCGAACATCCTTGCGCCGTCACTCATAGCCGAACGCCCCCTTTCCCGGTACTCCTCGCATTCGAGCAGATACCCAGCGTAACTCCGGGCCTCTTCGCACGGTTGCTCCTGACATGGCCATCGTCCCCCTTCCCCGCCGACCGCTCGACCCGAGCGACGTCCCGGGTGCCGTCGCCCGCGATGTCCCGGGTGATCCCGCGTGCGACGCGGTGCGGCGGTGGTACGAGAACGACCTCGGCTGGGCGACCCTGCCCGGGGCGCCCGTACACCTCATTACGGGCCTGCGCTTCGATGTGCTCGACGTACCGGAGGAAGCGGGCGTCGCGGCACTCAGGCATCTGGGTCCGGTGCCCGGTCCGGGCTCACCGGTGGCGCTGCGCGGCGGGCGGATGCTGCTGCTGGTCGCGGCGGGCTGCGCGGAGGAGCTGCCGGGCCTGCTGCAGTGGCTGGACTGGGGCGGCCTCGACCTGGACCTCACTGCCGTCGGAACGGGCGGTCACCTGGTGGCGCCGGCGCCACCGGGCGGGGCCGTGAGGCCGGTGGGCGGGCGCGGGGAGGCCGGTTCACAGGGGGCCGCCGTGTGGCTGCGGCCCCCCGAGCCGGGGTGCGAGATGGAACCCTCGCTGCCGAGCTTGTCGGCGCTGGGGGGCGGTGGGGTCGCCCCTGACCTCGTGCGGGTGGTGGACACGGTGGCGACGCACTGCCACCGCGTCCGGCTGCGGCGCGCGAGCACCGGGCCGTCGGAATCTCAGCCGTTGGCCTTCTCGTAGGCCTCGCGGATGGAGGCGGGGACGCGGCCGCGGTCGTTGACCTCGTAGCCGTTCTCCTTCGCCCAGGCGCGGATGGCCGCGGTGTCCTGGCTGCCGCCGGCGGCGGCACGGGCCTTGCCCCGTCCCCCCGCAGCACGGCCTCCGGTACGACGGCCGCCCTTGACGTAGGGGTCGAGCAGGCCACGGAGCTTGTCCGCGTTGGCGGTCGTGAGGTCGATCTCGTACGTCTTGCCGTCCAGCGCGAACGTGACGGTCTCGTCCGCCTCGCCGCCGTCGAGGTCATCGACAAGAAGGACCTGAACCTTCTGTGCCACCGGATTTCCTTTCATCGATAACTTCAGGGCCGAGGGCCTGCGGCGTGCACCGCTGTTTCGCGTCCCCTGTTATATGCAGTACTGCAGTACGTCGGAAAGCAAACCGCTTTTCCAGGAAAAACACAAACCCCTGGGAGAGACCGGGGAGAGACCGGGGAGAGGCGACCGAGAGGGCGGGGAGCCCCGGGAAGACCGGAAACATGCGCGTTTCGGACATAGGGCACCTGGGCAAGGAGCCCCGGTTGAATAGGGGCCGGGGTTCCCCGATGAACGTCTGCCTTCCTTGCGGATCGGCCGACGATCACAGATGCAGAAGCATCCGACTGTTGCCCAAGGTGTTCGGTTTCACCCGTTCGAGACCGAGGAACTCCGCGACGCCCTCGTCATAGGAACGCAGCAGCTCGGCGTAGACATCGGTGTCGACCGGAGTCTCGCCGATCTCCACGAAGCCGTGCTTCGCGAAGAACTCGACTTCGAAGGTCAGACAGAAAACCCGGCGAACACCCAGCCAGCGAGCGGTGTGGAGCAACTTCTCCAGCAACTGGTGGCCGACGCCGAGCCCCTTGGCGGCCGGGTTCACCGCGAGAGTGCGGACTTCCGCGAGGTCTTCCCACATCACGTGCAGCGCGCCGCAGCCGACGACCTCGGCGTTGTCGTCCCGTTCCGCGACCCAGAACTCCTGGAGGTCCTCGTAAAGGGTGACCGTCGCTTTGTCGAGCAGGATGCTGCGCTGGACGTACGAGTCGAGGAGGCGGCGTACGTGCGGGACATCGCTGGTCCGAGCCCGCCGGACGGTGATGGCTTTTGAGGTGACTTCGGGACTCGATGCTGGCATGAGCGGACGCTATCGCCCGGGGAGATCAGGGGATTCGCCGGGGGTCCCCTGTGTTTCGCCGGACGATTCGGTGGATTCGCCCAGGGTTTCCACAGGGGTTTCGACGGCCGGGGCGGCGCCGGCGGGCGGTTCGGGTTTGGCGGTGCCGGGGCCCTGCACGATGCGCACGGCGTCGGTGAGCGCCTGACGCTGTTCCTCGCTCATCATCCCGAAGAAGGCGACGAGGGCGGCCGCGGGGTTGTCGCTCTGCGACCAGGCTTCGTTCATCAGTGCGGCCGCGTAGGCGGCACGCGTGGAGACCGCCTCATATCGATAGGCCCGGCCTTCCGCCTCGCGGCGCACCCAGCCCTTCTGATGAAGATTGTCCAGCACGGTCATCACCGTGGTGTACGCGATGGTCCGTTCGTTCTGGAGGTCTTCCAGGACTTCCCGAACGGTCACCGGGCGGTTCCACTTCCACACCCGCGTCATGACCGCGTCTTCGAGTTCTCCCAAGGGGCGAGGCACAGTTCCGCACAATATCCGGAGAAACCGCTGGAAGCAGAACGAAAAGGGCGTACGACTCGAAAAACACACGAGTCGTACGCCGATGGGGCGTCGCGTCAGGCGCCGTTGCCGCCGGGGCCGGCGTCACCGGCCTGGCGGGTGTTCTCCGCGCGGGCGAGGGCGGCGTCGACCGCCGCGTCCTCCTTGGCCTTGTTGGAGCCGCCCTGGGTCTTCACGATCACCCTGATGAGGGCGAGGAACAGCACGGCCATCACGAAGGGGGGCAGCAGCGCGGAGACGTAGTCCATGGGTCCAGGTTAGCCAGGGCTAGACGGCGGCCAGCTGCTGGGGCGGATTCGCGGGCGGGGCGGCCGGTTTGCGCTTGGGCGGGAAGACCTCGCCCGGGGTGGGGACGGGGCGGCGGGCCGGACTCGGGGCGTCCGGGCGCGGGACGGGACCCGGCTTCTCGGCGGGCCGGGCCGGGCGGGACGGCCGGCCGGGCTTGGGTGCGGCGGGATCCCCGGCGGCGTCGTGCGCGAGGGCGGGGGCGCCGGGTTCCAGCAGGCCGCCGGGGAGGGCGGTGAGCCGGAGCCGGGAGCGGCCGGAGCCGGAGCGGGAGGCGGGGACGACCACCGCCGAGGGGGCCGCGCGCCCCGCGAAGCGGGCGCGCACGTCCTCTTCGGCGAGCGGGCGGCAGCGTTCCAGAAGGGCCGCGGCGGTGGGATTGCCGCGCAGCGCGCGCAGGGCGGTGAGGTCGTCCGGGCCGGGACGGTACCCGGCGTCCAGGGCCTGTGCGAGGAGGGCCGCGTAGCCCGTGAGCGTGCCGGGGAGCGCGGCGCGGTAGCGGGCGAGGTCGGCCAGCAGGAAGGCCCTCAGACGGGCGTCCTCGCGGGTCGCCTCGTCGACGGACTCGGCGAGCCGGAGGCAGTCCTGCACCTCCTGCGCCGAGGCGGGGCTGGGGTTGAGGGCGAGGGCGAGGGCACGGCGGAGCACACGAAGCTCCTCGGCGCCGAACGCCATGCCGCCGCGGGTTCCGTGGGGCGTGGGCATGCCGCGACGATACGCGCTAATCAGACAAAAGCGGGTCGATCGGGGCGTGTGGCGCCGGGGACCACCCGCCTGGGGGGACGGGGGCGCGCGGCGGGGCGAGGGGGCGGTGCGTTGTCGGGTGCGGGTGGGTGGGGGCTGGTCGCGCAGTTCCCCGCGCCCCTAGAAGCACCAGGCCCTTCGGGCCTGAAAGCCAACGGCCCTGCGGGCCTGAAAAGCACGGGGCGCAGCCCTTGCTTTTCAGGGGCGCGGGGAACTGCGCGAGAAGCCCCACCGGACCCGCACCCGCCGTACGACCCTCACCCCGCACCCCCTGCCGCGTCCCTCAGAGCCGGGCCACGTTCCGTTCGTACACCAGCCGCAACCCGATCAACGTCAACCACGGCTCGTGCTCGTCGATCACGGACGACTCGCCCAGCACCATCGGCGCGAGCCCACCCGTCGCGATGACCGTCACGTCCTCGGGGTCGTCCGCCAGTTCGCGGACCATCCGGCTCACCACCCCGTCGACCTGCCCGGCGAACCCGTAGACGATCCCGGACTGCATCGCCTCGACCGTGTTCTTGCCGATCACACTCCGCGGCCGGGCCACCTCGATCTTGCGGAGCTGGGCGCCCTTCACCCCGAGCGCCTCCACGGAGATCTCTATGCCGGGGGCGATGACGCCGCCCACGTACTCCCCGCGCGCGCTGACCGCGTCGAACGTCGTCGCCGTACCGAAGTCGACGACGACGGCGGGCCCGCCGTACAGCTCGACGGCGGCGACCGCGTTGATGATGCGGTCGGCGCCGACCTCCTTGGGGTTGTCCGTGAGGATCGGGACGCCCGTCTTGACCCCCGGTTCGACGAGGACCGCGGGGACGTCTCCGTAGTAGCGGCGGGTCACCTCGCGCAGCTCGTGCAGGACGGACGGGACCGTCGCGCAGATCGCGATGCCGTCGATGCCGTCGCCCAGTTCCTCGCCGAGGAGCGGATGCATGCCCATGAGGCCCTGGAGGAGGACCGCCAGTTCGTCGGCGGTGCGGCGCGCGTCGGTGGAGATGCGCCAGTGTTCGACGATGTCCTCGCCGTCGAACAGACCGAGGACGGTGTGGGTGTTGCCCACGTCGATCGTCAGCAGCATGGCCGTCCCCGCCCTACTCGGCCGCGCGCAGGTCGAGGCCGATGTCCAGGATCGGGGACGAGTGCGTCAGGGCCCCGACGGCCAGGAAGTCGACGCCCGTGTCCGCGTACGCCTTGGCGTTGGTGAGCGTCAGCCGGCCCGAGGCCTCCAGGAGGGCGCGGCCGTCGACGAGCGCCACGGCCTCCTCGCACTCGACCGGTGTGAAGTTGTCGAGCAGGATCAGGTCGGCGCCCGCGTCGACGACCTCGCGGAGCTGGTGGAGGGTGTCGACCTCGACCTCGACGGGCACCTCGGGGAACATCGCGCGCACGGCCTCGAACGCCTGGGCGACACCGCCGGCGGCGACCACGTGGTTGTCCTTGACGAGGGCCGCGTCCGAGAGGGACATGCGGTGGTTGACCCCGCCGCCGCAGCGGACCGCGAACTTCTCCAGGGAGCGCAGCCCCGGCGTCGTCTTGCGGGTGTCGCGGACCTTCGCCTTCGTGCCGTCCAGGGCGTCCGCCCACGCGCGCGTGGCGGTCGCGATGCCGGAGAGGCGGCACAGCAGGTTCAGGGCGCTGCGCTCGGCGGTGAGCAGGTCGCGGGTGGCGCCGGTGACGCTGAGGAGCTTCTGGCCTGCCTCGACGCTGTCGCCGTCGTCGACGTGCCGCTCGACCTCGAACTCGTCCGTGCAGGCCACCGAGAGGACCGCCTCGGCGATCCGCAGGCCCGCGACGACGCCGCCCTCACGGGCGGTGAAGTCGGCGGTGGCGCGGGCGTCCTCGGGGATGGTCGCGACCGTGGTGACGTCCACGCCGTGGGCGAGGTCCTCCTGGAGGGCGACGTTGGCGATGTCCTCGACCTCGACGGGGTCGAGTCCGGCGTCGGCCAGGAGCTGGGCGAGCGCGGGGTCGAGCCCGCACTCCAGGTACGCCTCGGTCAGGCCGTCGTCGGCGCCACAGGCGCAGCCGTCGCCGCAGCCGCCGCCGGAGGCGAGGGGAAGTTCGGGGGTGCTCACGTCTGTCACTGCTCCTGGTGATGCGGCCGGGTCGGGGGGAAGTCTGCGGTATCCGTGGTGTGTACGGCGAGCGTCCGGTCCGGATTCAGCCGGACGACGATGTGGCGGCGCCAGGCGGTGTCGTCGCGCTCGGCGCGGTCCTCACGCCAGTGGCAGCCGCGGGTCTCCTCGCGCAGCCGGGCGGCGGCGACCAGGACCCGGGCCACGCACAGGAGGTTGGTGGTCTCCCAGGTGTCGACGCCGGGTTCCGCCGTCTTGCCGTTCTCGGCGAGGGTGTCGCGGGCCTGCGCGTGCAGCCGGTCCAGGGCCTCGGCGGCGGTCGCGAGGGAGGTCTCGGAGCGCAGGACGCCGGCGCCCTCGGTCATGGTCCGCTGGATCGCGAACCGGATCTCCGATTCGAGCAGCGGGTGCGCGGGCTTCGCCGCGTACGGGACGGGCTGGGGCACGCGCGCGGGGAGGCCGTTCCCGGCCTGGGCGGCGGCGATGTCGGCGACGATGCGCTCGGCGTAGACCAGACCCTCCAGGAGGGAGTTGGAGGCGAGCCGGTTGGCGCCGTGGACGCCGGTGCAGGCGACCTCGCCGCAGGCGTAGAGGCCGGGGACGGTGGTCCGGCCGTGGGAGTCGGTGCGGACGCCGCCGGACGCGTAGTGCGCGGCCGGGGCGACCGGGATGGGCTCGGTGACGGGGTCGAGGCCATGGGCGCGGCAGGCGGCGAGGATCGTCGGGAAGCGGTGCTCCCACATGTGCGCGCCGAAGTGCCGGGCGTCCAGGTACATGTGCTCGGCGCCCTGCTCCTGCATGCGGCGCATGATGCCCTTGGCGACGATGTCGCGGGGCGCCAGTTCGGCCAGCTCGTGCTGTCCGAGCATGAAGCGGACGCCGTCGGCGTCGACCAGGTGGGCGCCCTCGCCGCGGACCGCCTCGGAGACGAGGGGCTGCTGGCCCTCGGCGTCCGCGCCGAGGAACAGCACGGTCGGGTGGAACTGGACGAACTCGAGGTCGGAGACCTCCGCCCCGGCGCGCAGGGCGAGGGCCACGCCGTCGCCCGTCGACACCGACGGGTTGGTGGTCGCCGAGAAGACCTGGCCCATGCCGCCCGTCGCGAGGACGACGGCGGGGGCGTGGACGGCTCCCACGCCGTCGTGCTGGCCCTCGCCCATGACGTGCAGGGTGACACCGGCGGTGCGGCCGTCGGCGTCCAGCAGGAGGTCCAGGACGAGCGCGTTCTCGACCGTGCGCAGCCCCCGCGCGCGGACGGCCTCGACCAGTGCCCGGGAGATCTCGGCGCCGGTCGCGTCGCCGCCCGCGTGCGCGATGCGGCGGCGGTGGTGGCCGCCCTCGCGGGTCAGCTCCAGGCCGCCCTCCTCCGACTCGTCGAAGTGGGCGCCGGTCGCGATCAGACGGCGTACGGCGTCGGGTCCCTCGGTGACCAGGAGCCGTACCGCCTGCTCGTCGCACAGGCCCGCGCCGGCCACCAGGGTGTCGTCCTGGTGCTGCTCGGGGGTGTCGCCCTCGCCGAGGGCGGCGGCGATGCCGCCCTGGGCCCAGCGGGTGGAGCCGTCGTCGAGGCGGGCCTTGGTGACCACGACCGTGCTGAGACCGGCGGCCTCGCAGCGCAGCGCGGCGGTGAGTCCGGCGACGCCCGAGCCGACGACCACGACGTCAGCGTCGATGGACCAGCCCGGTGCGGGCGCGTGCAGTCGTATGCCGGTGCTGGTCACGAGGCGGCTCCGAGGGGTCCGAAGGTCAGGGGGATGTTGTCGATCAGCCGGGTCGTCCCCACCCGGGCCGCGACGGCGAGGACGGCCTCGCCGGTGAAGTCGTCGGGGATGTCGGTGAAGTCCGACGGGTCGACCAGGGCCAGGTAGTCCACGGCGAGCGGCGGCTTCATGCGCCGGGCCTCGTCGAGGACCAGGCGGGCGGCGGCGCGGACGGCGGCCGGGCCGCCGGGGGCCGACTTGGCCATGGCGTGCGCGTCGGCGGCCGCGCGGGACTCGCCGATCGCGCTCAGGGCCTCGGCACGGGCACGCGTGGCGGGCACCTCGCGGGCACGCGCGCGCAGCGCCTCCTGGGCGGCGTGCCGGTCGCGGCCGGCGAACAGTGCCTGGGAGAGCGCCAGAGCCGTGCGGCGCTCCTCGGTGGACAGGTAGCGGTTGCGGCTGGACAGGGCCAGGCCGTCGTCCTCCCGGACGGTCGGCACGCCCACGACGTCCATGCCGAAGTTCAGGTCGCGGACCATGCGGCGGATGAGGGCGAGCTGCTGGGCGTCCTTCTGGCCGTAGAGCGCCACGTCGGGGCGGGTGAGGTGCAGCAGCTTGGCGACCACGGTGAGCATGCCGTCGAAGTGGCCGGGCCGGGAGGCACCCTCCAGACGCTCGCCCATGGGTCCCGCGGTGACGCGGACCTGTGGTTCGCCGCCCGGGTAGACCTCGTCGGCGGACGGGGCGAACACCACGTCGGCGCCCGCTGCCGCGGCGAGCTCGACGTCGGCGTCCAGGGTGCGGGGATAGCGGTCGAGGTCCTCTCCGGCGCCGAACTGGAGGGGGTTCACGAAGACCGTCACGACGACCTCACCCGTGCCGCCCGCGATCTCGCGCGCGGTGCGGATCAGGGTGGCGTGGCCCTCGTGCAGGGCGCCCATGGTCATCACGACGGCCCGGCGTCCCGCACGCGCGCGTGCGTACAGTTCGCCGGCGGTGCGCAGCACGGTGATGGTCATCGGGCGTCCCCCTCGGTCCCGTCGGTGCCGCCCGCTCCGGTGGTCCGGTCCGTCCCGCCGGCGAGCACGCCGAGGAGGTCCTCGGCCAGTTCCGGCTTGAGCAGGCCGTGGGCGAGGGCCCGGTCGGCGGTCGCGCGGGCCATCGCCAGGTACCCGGCGACGGTCGCCGGGGCGTGCGCGCGCAGTTCGGCGACGTGCGCGGCGACCGTGCCCGCGTCCCCGCGCGCGACGGGACCGGTGAGCGCCGCGTCGCCCGACCTGAGCGCGTTGTCCAGGGCGGCGCCGAGCAGCGGGCCGAGCATGCGGTCGGGGGCGGAGACGCCGGCCGTGCGCAGCAGTTCCATGGACTGGGCGACCAGGGTCACCAGGTGGTTGGCGCCCAGGGCGAGGGCCGCGTGATAGAGCGGGCGGTTCTCCTCGGCGATCCACTCGGGCTCGCCGCCCATCTCGATCACCAGGGCCTCGGCGGCCATCCGCAGCTCGTCCGGGGCGGTGACCCCGAAGGAGCACCCGGCGAGCCGCTGCACGTCCACCGCGGTGCCCGTGAACGTCATCGCGGGGTGCAGCGCCAGCGGCAGCGCACCCGCCCGGAGCGCGGGGTCCAGCACCTTCGCGCCGTACCGGCCGGAGGTGTGCACGAGCAGCTGTCCCGGCCGTACGGAGCCGGTCTCGGCGAGGCCCTCGACCAGGCCCGGCAGGGCGTCGTCGGGGACGGTCAGCAGCACCAGGTCGGCGTGGCGCAGCACCTCGGCGGGGGACATCAGCGGCACGTCGGGCAGCAGTTCGGCGGCGCGCCTGCGGGAGGCGTCGGAGACGCCCGAGACGGCGACGGGGCGGTGGCCCGCCAGGCGGAGCGACGCCGCCAGCGCGGGGCCGACGCGGCCGGCGCCCACGACCCCGACGGCGAGCCGCGCGGGGCGGTCCTTCGGCTCTGGCTGCTGGAATGTACTCACTCGGTGGTGGCCTTCCCGTTCCAGTCCGCTCTGGGTACCGGACGATTTCTCGTCATGTTAACGCGATTGGTTCGAGGGGCGTTCGGTCGTCCACAGGCCGTGGACGGCCGCGGCCCGTTCCCGCGGGTCGTGACGGGCCCCGGTCGCGCGGCCCCGTCGGCTCGAAATCCGGGTGCCGGGCGGGGCGGGCCGGGGGGATGATCCCAGGATGAGCGATGCGGTGAGGCAACGGTACGAGCGGCGGCAGGCCGCCCATCGGGCGGCCGGGCGGGTGCTGGCACGGGCGAGTGCGCTGGCGACGGTCCGGGAGCGGCTGGCGCTGCTGGACTCGGCCGCGGAGGTGTACGACCTGGACCGGACCGCCGACATGTACGGCAACGGGGTCGTCGAGATTTTGGAGGAGCGGACCGCCGCACTGCTCGGCATGGAGGCCGCCGCGTTCTTCCCGACCGGCACGATGGCCCAGCAGGTGGCGCTGCGCTGCTGGGCGGCCCGCACCGGGAACCCGGCGGTCGCCCTGCACGCCCTCTCGCACCCCGAGATGTACGAGCGCCATGCCTTCAGCCAGGTCAGCGGCCTGCGCCCGGTCCGGCTGACGAGCGAGCCGCGGCAGCCGACCGCCGAGGAGGTGAGCGGTCTGGACGAGCCGTTCGGGGCGCTGATGCTCGAACTGCCGCTCAGGGAGGCCGGTTTCGCGCTCCCCTCCTGGGAGGAGCTGGAGGAGGTCACCGAGGCGGCACGCGCGCGGGAGGCGGTGGTCCACTTCGACGGGGCCCGCCTGTGGGAGTCCACGACGCATTTCGGCCGCCCGGTCGACGAGATCGCGGCCCTCGCCGACAGCGTCTACGTGTCGTACTACAAGTCGCTGGGCGCCTACGGCGGTGCCGCGGTCGCCGGTCCCAGGACGCTGGTCGACGAGGCGAAGTCCTGGCGGCACCGGTACGGGGGCCAGATCTTCCAGCAGTTCCCCACCGCTTTGTCGGCCCTCGTCGGCCTGGAGCGGGAGCTGCCCCGGCTGCCGGAGTACGTGCGCCACGCGCGCGTGGTCGCCGCCGCGCTGCGCGAGGGGTTCGCGGCGGCGGGGGTGCCCTGGGCCCGGGTGCACCCCGAGGAGCCGCACACCCACGAGTTCCAGGTCTGGCTGCCGTACGAGGTCGACGTCGTCGCGGAGGCGTCGGTGCGTCAGGGCGAACAGACCGGCGCGCTGCTCTTCGCCCGCCCCTGGGACCGGGGCGGGCCGGGGCTGGCGGTCACGGAGATCGAGGTGCGGGCCGCCGCCCTGGAGTGGACGGCGGCGGACGTGCACGGGGCCGTCGCGGACTTCGTGACGCTGGTGGGCAAGGTCGCCGGCGAGTAGGGCCCGTCCGGCAGGCCCCGGGCGCCGGTCAGCCCTGTCCGCCCGCCCGGACCAGTCCCGTCTCGTAGGCGAGGACAACCACCTGGACGCGGTCGCGCAGGCCCAGCTTGGTGAGGATGCGGCCGACGTGGGTCTTGACCGTGGCCTCGGAGAGGACGAGACGGGCGGCGATCTCGCCGTTGGACAGGCCCTGGGCGACGAGGATCATGACCTCGCGCTCGCGTTCGGTGAGCCGCTCCAGCTCCTTGTGCCGGGGTTCCGAGCCGGTGCTCGGCAGCATCGGGGCGAAGCGGTCGAGCAGCCGCCGGGTGGTGGAGGGGGCCACGACCGCGTCGCCGCTGTGCACGGCGCGGATCGCGGCCAGCAGCTCGCCGGGCGGCACGTCCTTGAGCATGAAGCCGGACGCGCCCGCCTTCAGCCCGGAGAAGGCGTACTCGTCGAGGTCGAAGGTGGTCAGGATGAGCACCTTCGGCGGGTCCTGCTCGGCGCAGATGCGGCGGGTGGCCTCGACGCCGTCCAGCTTCGGCATCCGGACGTCCATCAGGACCACGTCCACCTCGGTCGTCCGGACCGTCTGCAGGGCCTCGACGCCGTCACCCGCCTCCGCCACGACCTCCATGTCCGGCTGGGCCGCCAGCACCATCCGGAAACCGGTGCGCAGCAGCACCTGGTCGTCGACGAGCATCACGCGGATCGCCATCGGGTCCTCTTCCGTGTCTTCGCGAGGGGTCTGAAGGAGCGGGTGTCAGTGTGCGGGCTTCAGGGGCAGCAGGGCGCTGATCCGGAAGCCGCCGCCGGGCCTGGGCCCCGCGTCCAGCGTGCCGCCGACCATACCGACGCGCTCCCGCATCCCGATGAGGCCGTGCCCCTGCCCGTCGGCGCCGCCCTCCTCGTACAGCTCGTGGGGCGCGCCCTTGCCGTCGTCCTCGACCAGCAGGCCGAGCCCGTCGTCGAAGTAGACCAGCCGGACGCTCGCGCCGGTGTTCGGGCCCCCGTGCTTGCGGGTGTTGGTGAGGGCCTCCTGGACGATGCGGTACGCCGTCAGCTCCACCCCGCTGGGCAGTGGGCGCGGGGTGCCCTCGATCTTGAAGTCGACGGGCAGGCCGGCCACCCGGCACTGCTCGACGAGGTCGTCGATCTGCTCCACGTCGGGCTGCGGGACGTACTCGCCGACCTCCTTGTGCTCGCCGGTGCGCAGCACGCCGAGCAGGCGGCGCATCTCGGCGAGGGCCTGACGGCCGGTGGAGGAGATGGTCTCCAGCGCCTTCTTCGCCTGGTCGGGGGCGGCGTCGAGGACGTACGCGGCGCCGTCGGCCTGGACGACCATGACGGAGACGTTGTGCGCGACCACGTCGTGCAGTTCCCGGGCGATCCGGGCGCGCTCGGCGGCGACCGCGACCTTGGCCTGGGCCTCGCGTTCCTTCTCCAGCCGGGCGGCGCGCTCCTCCAGCTGCGCGAAGTACGCGCGGCGGGTGCGCAGGGAGTCGCCGAGCACCCAGGCCAGCGCGAACGGCACGGTCAGGACCACGGCGAGCACCGCGTTGCCCAGCGTGCTGGTCTGCTGCTCGGTCCAGCGCAGCTGCGCCAGCGAGGCCGCGCAGAGGCCGCCGCCGAGGGCGAACCAGGAGGCCCAGCGGGCGCCGTCCGCCGCGACCGTGTAGATGACCACGAGCATCGCGAAGTCGGCGGGGATCCTCGGTACTCCGACGATCAGCTGGGCGATGCCCGCCGCGGCGGCCAGCACCAGCATCTTCTCGGGCATGCGGCGCCGCAGGGCGATCGACAGGCAGAGCGCGAGCGAGATCACCACGAACGCGGGCTCGTTGATGTCGTTCGCGTAGACCGAGTCGATCGGCCCGCTCACCAGGCTCGTCCCGAGCAGGACGACGGCCCAGAAGCCGTCGACCCATGTCGGGTGCCGGCGGAGGAAGTCATAGAGGCGCTGCACGTGACCCAGCGTAGGGAAGGGGTCGGTGTGCCGGGGTCAACCGGAGGGCCGATCCGTGACCGGGGCACGTACTCCCCAAGGTGGAGGCCGTGTTAGCCGTTCCGCATAGCCTGACGTGATGAGGGATCGTCCCGCGCCACCGCACACGTCACCGCCCGCCGCCCCGGAAGGGCCGAAAACCTGGCGTCGTTGGCGCGACGCGGCCGAGGAGGCCCTGTACGGGCCCGCCGGCTTCTACCGGCGGCCGGAGGGGCCCGCCGGGCACTTCCGGACCTCCGTGCACGCCTCCCCGCTCTTCGCCGCCGCCGTGGCACGGCTGCTGTGCCGGGTGGACGAGGCGCTGGGGCATCCCGGCGAGCTGGCGTTCGTGGACCTGGGGGCCGGGCGGGGGGAGCTGGTCAGCGGGGTGCTGGCGGCCCTGCCAGCGCCGGTGTCGTCCCGTACGCGCGCGTACGCCGTCGAACTGGCCGGGAGGCCGGACGGTCTCGATCACCGCATCGAGTGGCACGCGGAACCGCCGACGGGGGTCACCGGGCTGCTGTTCGCCAACGAGTGGCTGGACAACGTGCCCGTGGACGTCGTCGAGGTGGACGCGGCCGGTACGGCCCGGCTGGTGCTCGTACGGGAGGACGGGAGCGAGCGGCTCGGGGAGCCCGTGGCCGGGGAGGCGGCCCGGTGGCTGGACAGGTGGTGGCCGCCGGGGCCCGGGGAAGGGCTGCGGGCCGAGGTCGGGCTGCCGAGGGACCGGGCGTGGGCCGCCGCCGTGGCGGGCGTGGCGCGGGGGCTCGCCGTCGCGGTCGACTACGGCCACCTGGCGGACGCCAGGCCGCCCTTCGGGACGCTCACCGGGTTCCGGGAGGGGAGGGAGACCGCGCCGGTCCCGGACGGGTCGTGCGACCTCACCGCGCACGTGGCGCTGGACGCGTGCGCGCTGCCGGGGGCCCGTCTGCTCACCCAGCGGGAGGCGCTGCGGGCCCTGGGGGTCACCGCGGGCCGTCCGCCGCTCGCCCTCGCGACCTCCGACCCGGCGGCGTACGTACGGGCCCTCGCGGGCGCGGGCGAGGCCGCCGAACTGACCGCGCGGGGCGGGCTGGGCGACTTCGGCTGGCTGGTGCAGCCGGCCGGGATCCCGGACCCGTTCCCCGGCGGCACCCCGTAGCGGCCCCGGATCACCGGCCCTACTTGTCGATGTCCCCGACCACGAAGAACAGCGAGCCCAGGATCGCCACCATGTCGGCCACCAGGGTGCCCGGCAGCAGTTCGGTGAGGGCCTGGATGTTGTTGTACGAGGCGGAGCGGAGCTTGAGGCGGTACGGGGTCTTCTCGCCCTTGCTGACGAGGTAGTAGCCGTTGATGCCGAGCGGGTTCTCGGTCCAGGCGTAGGTGTGGCCCTCGGGCGCCTTGAGGACCTTCGGCAGCCGCTGGTTGATCGGGCCGGGCGGCAGGTCGGCGATCCGGTCGAGGCAGGCGTCGGCGAGGGCGAGGGCGTTGTGGGTCTGCTCCAGCAGGCACTCGAAGCGGGCGAGGCAGTCGCCCTCCTCCCGCGTGACGACCTTCAGGACGTCCTGGAGTTCGCCGTACGCCAGGTACGGCTCGTCGCGCCGCAGGTCGAGGTCGACGCCGGAGGCGCGGGCGATCGGGCCGCTGACGCCGTACGCGTGCACGGCCTGCGGGGAGAGGACGCCCACGTCACGGGTACGGCCCCGGAAGATCTCGTTGCCGAGGACCAGGTCGTCAAAGACGCCCATCCGGGAGCGGACGTCCGCGACCGCCGTACGCGCGCGTGCCGTCCAGCCGGCCGGGAGGTCCTCCTTGAGGCCCCCGACGCGGTTGAACATGTAGTGCATGCGCCCGCCGGAGATCTCCTCCATGACGTTCTGCAGCTCCTCGCGCTCCCGGAACGCGTAGAAGACCGGAGTGATGCCGCCCAGCTCCAGCGGGTAGGAACCGAGGAACATCAGGTGGTTCAGGACCCGGTTCAGCTCGGCGAGGAGCGTACGCGTCCAGACCGCGCGCTCGGGCACCTCCATGCCGAGCATGCGTTCGACACCGAGGACGACGCCGAGCTCGTTGGAGAAGGCGGAGAGCCAGTCGTGGCGGTTGGCGAGCATGATGATCTGGCGGTAGTCGCGCGCCTCGAACAGCTTCTCCGCGCCCCGGTGCATGTAGCCGATGACCGGCTCGGCGTGCTGGATGCGCTCGCCGTCGAGGACGAGCCGCAGCCGCAGCACACCGTGGGTGGACGGATGCTGCGGGCCGATGTTGAGCACCATGTCCGTGCTCTCGGCGGCACCGCCGATACCGACCGTCGTCTCTCGGGTCTCCGTCGGGGGAGTCATGGACACAGTCTGTCGTACGTACGCTGACGGAATGGAGACGGGGACCTTGGAGAACGGCGCCGGTCGCGCGGACGGCGAACCGGTCTGGACGGGACTGCCGCGCGGGCTGCTGCGGATGAGGCGGCTGTTGCTGGTGGTGTGGCTGGTACCGCTCACGATCGCCGCGGCCGTGCTGCCGGGCCGGCTGGCGGGCCCGCCCTGGGCGGCGTGCGCGCTGCTGCCGCTGGGCGCGCTGCTGTGGGGCTGGCCGATGATCGGCCGCAACTGGCGGTCCTGGCGGTACGCCGAACGCGCCGACGACCTGCTGATCAGCCGGGGAGTGCTCTGGCGGGAGGAGACCGTGGTGCCGTACGGGCGGATGCAGCTGGTCGAGGTGACCTCGGGGCCGGTGGAACGGCACTTCGGCCTGGCGAGCGTCCAGTTGCACACGGCCGCGGCCGCCTCGGACGCCCGTATACCGGGCCTCGAACCGGCCGAGGCCGAACGCCTGCGCGATCATCTGACCCAGCTGGGCGAGGCCCGATCGGCGGGGCTGTGACGGTGCCGGCGCGGGACGCGCACGAGACGCCCCGTGGCGACCGGCCGGAGGACGGGGCGGAGGACGCCGGTGGGGCGGCGGGCACGGCGGACGGCGGGGAGGCCATGGAGCTGAGCGGCGGTGGCGTGGACGGGGCGCCGGCGGTCGTCGAGCACCGGCTGCATCCGGTGACGCCCCTGCGGCGGGCCTGGGCGCCCGTGGCGGTGCTGATCGGCTGGGCCGTGCACGATCCGGACGGGGCGCAGCGCAATCTGATGCGGCTCGACACCACGACCCTGCTGATCGCGCTCGGCGTGTTCATCCCGGCCGCCGCCCTGTACGGGTTCCTGACCTGGTGGTTCACCCACTTCGCGGTGACGGACAGCGAACTGCGCATCCGTACCGGCCTGTTGTTCCGCCGCACCGCCCACATCCGCCTCGAACGCATTCAGGCCATCGACGTCACCCGACCGCTGCTGGCCCGGATCGCGGGGGTCGCCAAGCTCAAGCTGGACGTCGTGGGCACCGACAAGAAGGACGAGCTGGCCTACCTCGGCGAGGCGCACGCGGGCGCGCTGCGGGCCGAACTCCTCGCCCGGGCCGCCGGTTTCGCGCCGGAGACCGCGCACGAGGTCGGCGAGGCTCCCGTGCGGCAGCTGCTCAGGGTCCCGGCGGGCGTGCTGGCCATGTCCCTCGTCCTGACCGGCGCCACCTGGGGGACCCTGGTGGCCGCGGTCGTCGTGCCGTCCGTGCTGTGGTTCGCCACGGAGAGCGTGTGGACCGTCCTCGCGACCGCGCTGCCGCTGCTCGGCGCCGCCGGGGCGAGCAGCGTGGGGCGGTTCGTCGGGGAGTACGACTGGACGGTCGGCGACTCCCCCGACGGGCTCCGCATCGACCACGGGCTGCTCGACCGGGCCCACGAGACGGTGCCGCCCGGCCGCGTGCAGACCGTCCGTGTCGTCGAGCCGCTGCTGTGGCGGCGCCGCGGATGGGTCCGGGTCGAGCTGGACGTGGCCGGCTCCTCGAACTCCGTGCTCGTGCCGGTCGCGCCGCGCGAGGTGGCCGAGGCGGTGATCGCGCACGTGCTGCCCGGGGTGAGCGTGCCGGACTCGGTGGCGCTCGTCCGCCCGCCGGACCGGGCCCGGTGGTGCGTGCCGTTCTGGTGGCGGGGGTACGGACTCGCCGTCGGCGACGCGGTGTTCGCCGCGCGGCACGGGCTGCTGCGGCGCCGGCTCGACCTCGTCCCGCACGCGAAGGTGCAGAGCGTGCGGCTGGCGCAGGGGCCCTGGCAGCGGTACCACGGGCTCGCCGACGTCCATGTCGACACCGGCGCCTCCAAGACCGTGACCGCGCGGCTGCGGGACGCGGGCGAGGCGGCTGAGCTGCTGCGGGCCCAGGCGGAACGATCCCGCACGGGGCGGCGGGAGGCCCTGCCGGACCGCTGGATGGCGTGAGTCCGGGACGGAGGCGGACGACACGTGGGGCGCCCGGCGGCTGATGCCGGGCGCCCCACGGGGACCAGTGCCGCGACGCGGTCGCTGGTCCTTCGTCGCGGGTCCTTCGTCGCTGGTCGCTGGTCGCTAGGAGGCCGCGGTGCGCAGGCCCTTCAGGTCGATCTGCTCCGTCTCGTCGTGGGCCGTGAGGTCGATGACCTGGCCGACACCGCGGGACGCCTCGTCGGCCGGCTTGAACCGGGCCTCGGACTCGGCCTTGTGGAGCGCGAGGGCCTCCTGGCCGACCACGTCGGCGAGGTCCTCGTTCTGCACGGCCTCCAGTGCGTCCGCGCCCTTCTGCGTACCGAAGAAGTCGAACCCGCCCTCGACGGCGGCCCGCCGCTGCGGCGTGGCCGGCACGACGGCCACAGCGGTGGGCACCGTGAAGTGACCGGCCGGCGGGAGCGCGGGCAGCGCCCGCCCCGACGGCTCCACCCGTGTCAGCTCCCCCGCCCCCGTCGAGGGGGCCGGAGCGGTGACCGCGGGTACGGGGTCGGCGGCCGCGCGTTCGTGTCCGCGGACCGCCACGGACTTCCCCGTCGCGTCGTCCTCCTCCGCCGTGAGCACCGCGGCGGTGTCCTGTGCCGGCCCGGCGGAACGTCCCTGCCGGGTCCCTCCGCCGGTCGGCCCGTCCGGATCGCCCTCGGGCCAGGGCCCCTTGGGCGCACCGCCCTTCGGCGCCCGGTCCTCGGCGGGCGCTTCGCCGACCGTCCCGCCCGGCACGGGCGCGTCGGCGCCGGCCTTCGTGGTGCCGGCGGGCTCGGGCTCCTGCTCGGGCTCGGGCCCTGCCTCCTGCTCGGGCTCGGCGGCGTTCTCCCCTGCGGCAGGGGCGCCTTCGGCCTCCGCGTCGGCGGGCGCTGCCGCCTCGTTCGGGACCTGGGCGGCCCGGGACTCGGGCTCAAGGGTGGCCTCGGACACCGGCTCGGGCTCGGCGACGGCCTCGGGCTCCGTGGGGGCCTCGGACTCGGGCTCCGTGGTCGCCTCGGGCCCGGTCATGTCCGCGGTCCCGACCTCGGCCTCGGGCCGCTCGTCGCCCTCGGACACGGACTCGATCCTGGTCTCGGCCTCGGTCTCGGCGTCGCCGGTGGTCCCGGCCTCGCCGGTGGTCCCGGCCTCGCCGGTGGTCCCGGCCTCGCCGGTGGTCTCGGCGCCCTCTTCCCGGTCCTCGGCCGAGCCCCGCTGGGTGATGATGCGGTCCAGCGCCGAGTTGGCGCGCAGGAAGAGCCCGGACCCGGACGGCGAGAACACCGGGGCACCCGCCGACTTCTCCCCGGTGCCTTCGAGGGGCCCTTCCCCGGCCCCGGAGTCCGCCTCGTCCGTCCCGGCGGCGATCAGCGCCTCCTCGTCGGCCGGTTCGGCACCGGCGGCCTCGTTGGCGCCGTCCGTCGCGTCCCCGTCGGCCGCCGGACCGCCCGCACCCGCCCCGGCCGGGGCAGCCACAGCCCCGTCGTCCGGCGCGTCCTCGGACGCGTCCTCCGACGCACCCGACTTCGCGGCCTTCGCGGTCTTGGCCGCCTCCACCGCTTCCACCGCTTCCGCAGCCTTCGCGGCGGCCTTGGAGGCCGTCTCCCACGAGGCCCACGGCGCCCCCGCCGCCGGAACGCCCTGCGGCGGCACCGGCGATGCCTCGGCCGCCGGGCGCGCCTTGTCCTTGTCGCTCCCGCCCGCGTCCTCACCCGCACCGGCCGCCGGCAGCTCCCGCGCCTCCTCCGGGGCCGTCGCCTCGATCTCCAGCAGGCGGCGGCCCTCCAGGGCGCTGGCCCGCTCGGTCTCGGCGGTGGCGTAGCGGCGCAGCAGCGCGGCGTGTTCGTTGCGCAGGCCCGCGAGTTCGGTGCGCTTGGCCCGGAGCTTGTGCTCCAGCTTGGTCCGCAGCTCACGCGACTCGTCGAGGTCGGTCTCCAGCTCGGCGATCCGCTCCTCGTGACGCCACTCGTCACTCGCCCGCGCGCGCGTGAGGTCGGCGACGCGTTTGCCCGCCTCGACGTCCCAGCGGCGCATCACCGCCGCGCCCACGGCCGCGGTCGCCGCCGCGATGGCGGCGGTGACCCGGAGCACGGACGGCTCGGAGAACACCCAGGGCCCGAGGGCGCAGACGAGCGAGACGCCGGCGATAGCCGTGGGGGGCAGCAGCCTGTGCAGAGGAGGTGAATGGCGGTGACGTCCACGTGGCATGGCCAGAAACTTACCGCGCGTAGGCGAATGATGGTGGCCCGGGCCGTAAAAACTCAGCCGTCCCTCTCACCTCTCACAAGCCCTCACAAGCTCCCTCACCGCCGGTGCACCAATGCGTCCACCGGCAACTCCTCTGTTGGATCAACCTCATTGAATCCGCATACGTCTTGGCCACATCTGACGCTCCCCTCCGGCCGGTGAATTCCGTCGAATTGCCGGCGCTCCCGCCGCCCCCTGCGCGCCCCGGCCCGCACGCCCCTCACCGGTCGCTCAGCCGCCCGCTCATCCACTGCAGAGTCGCCGGGATCTCCCGCCGCCACGTGTTGAAGTTGTGTCCGCCGCTGTCGAGGATGATCGACGAGATCCGTGTCGGCCGCTTCTTCTCCGCCAACTCGATGAACTCCGACGTGGTCCTGAAGTCGGTCTCTCCCTGTTTGCTGCTGGTGACCAGCAGAGAGGTGTCCGGCGCCGGCCTGTGCCGGAGATACCAGAAGAGATCCGCCTCGTTCCGCAGCGTCTTGTCGCCGTGGAAGAGATCACCGGTCGTCGGGTCGTGCGGGGCCGCGTAGTACGGCGAGAGGCCCGCCCCGGCGGCGTACACCCGGGGGTGGTGCATGGCCAGTTTCAGCGCACAGTAGCCGCCGGTGGAGTCGCCGACGATCCCCCAGCTGCCGGGCTTCCTGCCGACCCTGTAGTGGTGTCCCACGGCGTCCGGCAGGTCCCGGGCGAAGAACGACTCGGCCGGCGGGCCTCCGGGGACGTCCACGCACTCGGTGTCGCGCGGCGGTGCCACGGTCGGCCGCAGCATGACCAGGATCATCGGCTGGGCGGCGCCCTCGCGGGCCAGCCCGTGGGCCGTCCGCGGATAGTGGAGGCCCTTGACGAGCGCCTCGGCGGTGCCGGGGTAGCCGGTGAGGACCACGACGGCCGGAAAGGTCCGGGTGCGGTACCGGGCCTGGAAGTACTCCGGCGGCAGATACACGTAGGCGGGGGTGGCGATCCGGGTCGTACGGCCGGCGATCTCGACCTTCTGGATCTGGCCGCCGACCTGGGGGCGCTCGCCCCCGGTCACGTCCACCGGCCGGGTGCCGACGACCCGCAACGGACCGCCGCCGGTGCCGGCGCCGTCGTGGTCGACGACCACCCCCTGGCCGGTCTCCCGGCCGAGGAGGTCGGCCCAGCTGGCGTAGAACCCGAACGCCTGGTTCGCGACGAGGCCGACACAGGCGAAGAGGGCGATCTGCGTGGCCAGCAGCGCGGCGACCCGGCCGCCGACCGCGCGCCAGCCGCGGCGGGCCAGTCCGGGCCACAGCCACACCGTGCCGACGAACAGCAGCACGGCGGACAGAACCGCCAGGAACAGCACGTTGTTGCTCGTAAGACCCATCGGGTTGTCCCCTGCCGACCTTTCTTTCCTTACCTTTGGCTTTCCTTGGGTTCAGCTTTCCGTTGGAGAGTGAACCTCGCTCGCCACGGCACCGTCCTAGAGGGCGCAATGTCGCCGGATGCCGGAAAGGCGCCGGATCCAAGCTCACTCGCGGAACAATGGGATGCGATGTCTGTCAGGACAGATGGGGAAAAGTCGGGCGAGGTTCCGGTTCGTCCGGACCACCTCCCGGTGAGCGCCGCCGGGCGCGGATACGGCGCCGTGCGCGGCGCGCTGCGCGGGCCGCGCCCCGAGGCCGTGCCCGCCCTGGTCGCCAGGGCCTGCACGCTGGTCGGGCTGGTGGACATCGCCGCGGGGGTGTTCCCGCGCTTCCGCTACAGCCGGATGCACGCCCTGGCCGAGGTGCTTCCCGGCGCCCTCGGCCCGTTCGCGGCGGCCCTCTCCCTGAGCGTGGGCGTCCTGCTGCTCCTGCTCGCCCACGGCCTGCGCCGGCGCAAGAGGCGGGCCTGGCGCGCGGCCGTGGTCCTGCTGCCAGCCGGGGCGATCGCCCAGTTCACCTACCGTCACTCGCTCGTCGGTGTCCTCGTCTCGGTCGCGCTGCTCGTCCCGCTCCTGCGCCACCGCGAGGAGTTCCGCGCCCTGCCCGACCCGACCAGCCGCTGGCGGGCCCTGGCCAACTTCGTGCTGATGGGCGCGGGTTCGATCCTCCTCGGCCTGCTCGTCGTCAGCGCCCACCCGCACCGCATGGTCGGCGACCCGAGCCTCGCCGACCGGCTGGAACACGTCATCTACGGCCTGTTCGGCTTCGAGGGCCCGGTCGGCTACCTCGGCAACACCTCCTGGACGGTGGCCTTCTCGCTCGGCGCCCTCGGCCTGCTGACCGCGATCACCACCGTCTACCTGGCCTTCCGCCCCGAGCACCCGGCGGCCCGCCTCACCGCCGACGACGAGGCCCGGCTGCGCGCCCTGCTGGACCGGCACGGCGGCCGCGACTCGCTCGGCCACTTCGCGCTCCGCCGCGACAAGGCGGTCGTCTTCTCCCCCAGCGGCAAGGCGGCGGTCACCTACCGCGTGGTCTCCGGCGTGATGCTGGCCAGCGGCGACCCGATCGGCGACGTCGAGGCATGGCCCGGCGCGATCGAACGGTTCATGGACGAGGCCAAGGCCCACTCCTGGACCCCCGCCGTCATGGGCTGCTCGGAGACGGGCGCCGAGGTGTGGACCCGCGAGACCGGTCTCGACGCCCTCGAACTGGGCGACGAGGCGGTGGTGGACGTCGCGGATTTCTCCCTGGCCGGACGCGCGATGCGCAACGTGCGTCAAATGGTGAAGCGCATCGAGCGGCTCGGTTACGAGACCCGGGTCCGGCGCGTCCGTGACCTCGGCGAGGCCGAGCTGGAGCGGATCCGGCGCGCCGCCGAGGACTGGCGCGGTACCGACACCGAGCGGGGCTTCTCCATGGCACTCGGCCGCGTCGGCGACCCGGCCGACGGGGACTGCCTCATCGCCACCGCCCACCGGGCCGACGAGACCCCCGGGGCGTACGGCGACCTGAAGGCCGTGCTCCACTTCGTGCCCTGGGGCCCCGACGGCGCTTCCCTGGACCTGATGCGCCGCGACCGCTCGGCGGATCCCGGTATGAACGAGCTCCTCATCGTCGCGGCCCTGGAGGCGGCCCCCCGCCTCGGCGTCGAGCGGGTGTCCCTGAACTTCGCGATGTTCCGCTCGGCCCTGGCGCGCGGCGAGAAGATCGGCGCGGGCCCGGTGCTGCGCGCGTGGCGCGGACTGCTGGTCTTCCTGTCCCGCTGGTTCCAGATCGAGTCCCTGTACAAGTTCAACGCGAAGTTCCGCCCCCGCTGGGAGCCGCGCTTCGTCGTCTACGCCGCCTCGCGCGACCTGCCCCGCATCGGCCTCGCCGCGATGCAGGCCGAGGGCTTCGTCCAGCTCGCCCTCCCCCGCTTCCTGCGCCTGCGCGCGAAGACCCACCGGCCGTGCGCCCACACGGTGGCGGAGCACGGCGTGGGCGAACAGAACGTACGGGCGGCCTAGGGCCGTGCCGGCGGACCCGGACGCACGAGGAAACCCGGACGCGCGAGCGCCGGACGGCTTCGGCTCGGGTCGGGGCCGCCGGCGCCGTGGGCCTAGGCTTGACGCATGAGCATGCAGAACGGGCGCGGCCGGGTGGCCGGAATGCCCGTGTGGGACCGTTGCGCGGTCATGGGGGTCGTCAACGTCACCCCCGACTCGTTCTCCGACGGCGGCCGCTGGTTCGACACCACGGTGGCCGTCAAGCACGGCCTGGACCTGGTCGCGGAGGGCGCGGACCTGGTGGACGTGGGCGGAGAGTCGACCCGCCCCGGCGCGGCCCGGGTCGACGAGGCGGAGGAGCTCCGCAGGGTCGTCCCGGTCGTCAGGGGCCTGGCCTCCGAGGGCGTGACCGTCTCCGTGGACACCATGCGCGCCTCCGTGGCCGAACAGGCGCTCGCCGCCGGCGCCGCCCTCGTCAACGACGTCAGCGGCGGCCTCGCCGACCCCGCGATGATCCCGGTGGTCGCCGAGGCGGGCGCCCCCTTCGTGGTGATGCACTGGCGCGGCTTCCTGGAGGGCGGCAACGTCCGCGGCGTCTACGAGGACGTCGTCGCCGAGGTGACGCGGGAGCTGCACGCGCGCGTGGAGGCCGTCCTGGAGGGCGGTGTCCGCGCGGACCGTGTCGTCGTCGACCCGGGACTCGGGTTCTCCAAGGACGCCGAGCACGACCTCTCCCTCCTCGCCCACCTCGACCGGCTGCTCGGCCTCGGCCACCCCCTGCTGGTGGCCGCGTCCCGCAAACGATTCCTCGGCCGGGTGCTGGCGGGCCCGGAGGGCGCCCCGCCGCCGGCGCGCGAGCGGGACGCCGCGACCGCCGCCGTGTCGGCCCTGGCCGCCCGGCAGGGCGCCTGGGCGGTCCGGGTGCACGAGGTGCGCGCCACCGCCGACGCGGTCCGCGTGGCCCGCGCCGTCGAAGGGGCCCGGGAGCGGTGAGCGCTCCCCACACCGACGTCGAACAGGTCGAACTCGCCAACCGGGCCTTCTACGAGGCCATGGAACAGGGCGACTTCGAGACGCTCTCCTCGCTCTGGCTGGTCCCGGCCGACGTGGGCGTGGACGAGGAGTACCACGACCCCGCCGAGACGGGCGTGATCTCCTGCGTGCACCCCGGCTGGCCGGTGCTGACCGGGCGCGGCGAGGTGCTGCGGTCGTACGCGCTGATCATGGCGAACACGGAGTACATCCAGTTCTTCCTCACCGACGTGCATGTGTCGGTCACCGGGGACACCGCGCTCGTCACCTGCACCGAGAACATCCTCAGCGGCGCTCCGGCGCCGGACGGCAGTGACGAGCTGGGGCCGCTCGTGGGCCAGCTGGTGGTGGCCACGAACGTGTTCCGGCGCACGTCCGACGGCTGGAAGCTCTGGTCGCACCACGGCTCCCCGGTGCTGACCGAAACCGATGAGGACGAGAGCGAGGACACACCCTCCTGACGGGGTAGGCGGTCCACCCGGGTCCACGTGCGTGAGCGTTGTCGTCGCTCGCAGGTAGATTCGAAGGTGGCCGGTGTGCCGACCGCGTACGGACGACACGGACGAGGCGGGTGGCACCGGCCGTTCCCGACGACTGCAGGAGTGATTCGCGTGGATCGTGTCGCGCTGCGTGGCCTCAGGGCCCGTGGACACCACGGGGTGTTCCCGCACGAGCGCGAGGAGGGCCAGACCTTCGTGGTGGACCTCACGCTCGGCCTGGACACCCGGCCCGCCGCCGCCGACGACGACCTGGCGAAGACCGTGCACTACGGGATCGTGGCGGAGGAGGTCGTCGCCCTCGTGGAGGGCGAGCCGGTGAACCTCATCGAGACGCTCGCCGAGCGCATCGCCCGCGCGTGCCTCGCGCACGAGGGGGTCCAGGAGGTCGAGGTCGCCGTGCACAAGCCGAACGCGCCGATCACCGTCCCCTTCGACGACGTGACCGTCACCATCACCCGGAGCCGAGCATGACCGCGTCCTTCACCGCGGGTCAGAGCGACCCGACCGTACAGCCGGTGCCCGCCTCCGTCGTGCGGAAGGTGGACGAGGCCGACTCGACCCTGCACAACCCCCGCCGGGCGGTCCTCTCCCTCGGCTCGAACCTGGGCAACCGGCTGGAGACCCTCCAGGGCGCCATCGACGCGCTGGAGGACACGCCGGGCGTCCGCGTCAAGGCCGTGTCGCCGGTGTACGAGACCGAGCCGTGGGGGGTGGCGCCGGGCAGCCAGCCCTCGTACTTCAACGCGGTCGTCGTCCTGAAGACCACCCTGCCGCCCTCCTCGCTGCTGGAGCGGGCCCAGGCCGTGGAGGAGGCGTTCCACCGGGTGCGGGACGAGCGCTGGGGGCCGCGCACGCTGGACGTCGACATCGTGGCGTACGCGGACGTCGTCTCCGACGACCCGCTGCTCACCCTGCCGCATCCGCGCGCGCACGAGCGGGCCTTCGTCCTCGTCCCCTGGCACGACGTCGACCCCGACGCCCTGCTGACGGGCCGCGGCCCGGTCGCCGCGCTCCTCGACGGTGTCGCCCGCGAGGGCGTGACGCCCCGCGCCGACCTGGAACTCCACCTGCCCGCGTAGTCGTTAAGGTCTACCGGGTCGGGACATCCCCGACGCCGCCGCATCGGGCTCGTCGAAGGGGCATCGTGAAAGAGCTGCGCATCAGGACGCTGGCCGCGGTGTTCGTGGTGGCGGGGGTGCTGTCCTGGGCCGGGGCCCGGCTGTGGAACTCGCTGGACACGCTGCCGAGCGTCCCGCTGGCCGCGCCCATCGTGCTCGCCCTGATCGCCGCCGTCCTGACGGCCACCGCACTGTCCCTGCGCAACCGGCTCAAGGCCCAGCGCGAGCGCCGGCCGGGCGCCAAGGGCGTGGAGCCCCTGATGGCCGCCCGCGCGGTCGTCTTCGGCCAGGCCAGCGCCCTCGTCGCCGCCCTCGTCGCCGGGATGTACGGCGGGGTCGGGATCTTCCTCCTGGAGTCCCTGGACGTCCCGGCCCGCCGCGACCAGGCCATCTACGCCGGGTTCTCGGTCCTCGCGGGCATCGCCGTCATAGTGGCCGCCTTCTTCCTGGAGCGCGTCTGCAAGCTCCCGGAGGACGACGACACGGGCGGCGGGGCGGCCCGGGCGACGTAGAGCGACCCGTCCCCGAAGGGCCCGCGGGTCAGCGGGCCATGATCAGGCTCATCGCCTCGTTACGGGTGGCCGCGTCCCGCAGCTGGCCGCGCACGGCCGACGTGATGGTCTTCGCGCCGGGCTTGCGGATGCCCCGCATCGACATGCACATGTGCTCGCACTCCACGACCACGATCACCCCGCGCGGCTCCAGGATCTCCATCAGCGAGTCGGCGATCTGCGTCGTCATCCGCTCCTGCACCTGCGGCCGCCGGGCGTAGACGTCCACGAGCCGGGCCAGCTTCGACAGACCGGTGATCTTTCCGCTGGTCGACGGGATGTACCCGACGTGCGCGACACCGCGGAAGGGCACCAGGTGATGCTCGCAGGTGCTGTACACCTCGATGTCCTTCACGAGCACCATCTCGTCGTGCCCGAGGTCGAAGGTCGTGGTCAGCACGTCCTCCGGCTGCTGCCACAGCCCCGCGAAGATCTCCTGGTACGCCCGCGCCACCCGCGCCGGCGTCTCCTTGAGCCCCTCCCGGTCGGGATCCTCGCCGACCGCGATCAGCAGCTCCCGTACGGCGTTCTCGGCGCGCTTCTCGTCGAACTCGCCGATGGCGCCGCCACCGTCCAGCGTCACGGGGTCGGTCATGCTGTGCCTCGCTCCTGGGCCGAGCCTGCGACGCGCACGGCCACGCGTCTCATTTTTTCGGCCATGTTCCGGTTATACGAAAATGCCGTGCCCCCCAGGCTAGAACCTGGGGGGCACGGCATCCATTCCGGGCCTGGTGAGGAATCCGGGCCGGAAGCCGGGGCTCCCGGTGGCCGGTTCTCACCGGGTGGTGCGTCAGCTCTCCGCGTTCTCCTCCGGAGTCGCGTCGACGGGCGCCTTGGTGGTGATCGCCGGCGTCGCGCCGTTCGCGCCGTTCGTCAGTGCCAGCTCCCGGGGGGAGAGCACGGGCGGACGGGTGGAGGGGGTGCGGCGGGAGGAGCCGGTCCACGCGGGCCGGGGCGGACGCTTGACGATGGGGGCGAAGATCTCGGCGATCTGCTCCTTGCCCAGCGTCTCCTTCTCCAGCAGCTGGAGCACCAGGTTGTCGAGGACGTCGCGGTTCTCGACCAGGATCTCCCAGGCCTCGTTGTGCGCGTTCTCGATGAGCTTCTTGACTTCCTCGTCCACCAGGGCGGCGACCTCTTCCGAGTAGTCGCGCTGGTGACCCATCTCACGTCCGAGGAACGGCTCCGAGTTGTCGCCGCCGAACTTGATGGCGCCCAGACGCTCCGTCATGCCGTACTGGGTGACCATCGCACGGGCCAGGCCGGTGGCCTTCTCGATGTCGTTCGAGGCGCCCGTGGTCGGGTCGTGGAAGACCAGTTCCTCGGCGGCGCGGCCACCCATCATGTAGCCGAGCTGGTCGAGCATCTCGTTACGGGTGGTCGAGTACTTGTCCTCGTCCGGCAGCACCATCGTGTACCCGAGGGCGCGGCCCCGGGACAGGATGGTGATCTTGTGGACGGGGTCGGAGTTCGGTGAGGCCGCCGCGACCAGGGCGTGACCGCCCTCGTGGTACGCGGTGATCTTCTTCTCCTTGTCCGACATGATCCGGGTCCGCTTCTGCGGGCCCGCGATCACACGGTCGATCGCCTCGTCCAGCATGTGGTTGTCGATCAGCTTCTTGTCGCTGCGGGCCGTCAGGAGCGCGGCCTCGTTCAGGACGTTGGACAGATCGGCACCCGTCATACCGGGGGTGCGGCGGGCGACGGCGCCGAGGTCGACGTCGGGCGCGACCGGCTTGCCCTTCTGGTGGACCTTCAGGATCTCCAGACGGCCCTGCATGTCCGGGCGGTCGACGGCGATCTGACGGTCGAAGCGGCCCGGGCGCAGCAGCGCCGGGTCGAGGATGTCCGGGCGGTTCGTCGCGGCGATGAGGATCACACCGCCCTTGACGTCGAAGCCGTCCATCTCGACGAGCAGCTGGTTCAGCGTCTGCTCGCGCTCGTCGTGACCACCGCCGAGGCCGGCGCCGCGGTGGCGGCCGACCGCGTCGATCTCGTCGACGAAGACGATCGCCGGGGCGTTCGCCTTGGCCTGCTCGAAGAGGTCACGGACCCGGGAGGCACCGACACCGACGAACATCTCGACGAAGTCGGAACCGGAGATCGAGTAGAAGGGGACGCCCGCCTCACCGGCGACGGCACGCGCCAGCAGCGTCTTGCCCGTACCGGGCGGGCCGTAGAGCAGCACACCCTTGGGGATCTTGGCGCCGACGGCCTGGAACTTGGCCGGCTCCTGCAGGAACTCCTTGATCTCATGGAGTTCCTCGACCGCCTCGTCCGCACCGGCGACGTCGGAGAACGTCGTCTTCGGGGTGTCCTTGGTGATGAGCTTGGCCTTGGACTTCCCGAAGTTCATGACCCGGGAGCCGCCGCCCTGCATCTGGTTCATCAGGAACAGGAAGACGACGACGATCAGGACGAAGGGGAGCAGGGACAGCAGGATGCCGACGAAAGCGTTCTGCTTGGTCGGGGAGACCGTGTAGCCGTCGGGGATCTGCTTGTTCTGGAACTTGTCCTGCAGGGTGTTGGCGAGGGTGACGCCCTGGTCGCCGATGTAGCTCGCCTGGATCTTCGAGCTGTCCTCGATCTTCTGACCGTCCTTGAGCTGCACCTTGATGAGCTGCTCTTCGCCGGTGGTCAGCTTGGCTTCTTTGACCTTGTTGTCATTGATCGCCTGGACCACCTGGCCGGTGTCCACCGTCTTGTAGCCGCCGGACGAGCCGACGACCTGCATCAACACGACCACGGCAAGGACGGCCAGCACGATCCACATGACTGGCCCACGGAAGTATCGCTTCACGTCCATCCATACGGAGCGGTGCCGCCCCGTCCCTCCTGCCATAGTGAGTTTGATAAAAGACTGTTCTTCGGACGGTACCCCAGCATTGTCACCCGAAGCCGCAGGGGACTGCTCGCAATCCCGTCCACGCATGCTCCAACGGCGCGAAACCCGCTGGGGTTCCCGAGCGTCTTACCGGGGTTGCTCAGCCGCCGTAGACGTGGGGCGCGAGCGTACCGACGAACGGGAGGTTGCGGTACTTCTCGGCGAAGTCGAGGCCGTAGCCCACGACGAACTCGTTGGGGATGTCGAAGCCGACCCACTCCACGTCGATGGCGACCTTGGCGGCGTCGGGCTTGCGCAGCAGGGTGCAGATCTTCAGGGACTCGGGCTCGCGGGAGCCGAGGTTGGAGATCAGCCAGGACAGGGTCAGGCCCGAGTCGATGATGTCCTCGACGATCAGGACGTGCTTGCCCTTGATGTCGGTGTCGAGGTCCTTGAGGATCCGCACCACACCCGAGGACTGGGTGCCCGCGCCGTAGGAGGACACGGCCATCCAGTCCATGGTGACCGGGGTGGACAGCGCCCGCGCGAGGTCCGCCATGACCATGACCGCGCCCTTGAGCACTCCGACGATCAGCAGGTCCTTGCCCGCGTACTCCGCGTCGATCTTCGAGGCCAGCTCGACGAGCTTCGCGTCGATCTCTTCCTTGGTGATGAGCACCTCTTTGAGGTCGGCACCCATGTCTTTCGCGTCCACCCGCATCACTTTCGGTCGGTCGTCCCAGGGCCGCTCCCGGACGCGCACACCCCGTGCGGGGGGTTCGGGGCCCTGCACGAGGGCCCCTTCGGCGTCCGGATTCAGCCTTGCCGAATCACCAGTCTGCCACCCTGGCGCTGGGCGACGACCCGGCCGGGGAGATTGATGGCCCCCTGACCGCGCCATCCGGTGATGAGCCGGTCGACCTCCTCGATGTGCCGGGCGAAGAGGGAACCGGCCGGGGCACCGGCCTCGATCGCGACCCGGCGCAGGATCCGGCGGCGTACGGCGGGCGGCAGGGCGTAGAGCTTCGCGCACTCCAGCAGGCCGGCGGCGTCCCGGACGCCGGGCTCGGCCTGACGGGCCCAGGTGTCGAGGGCGTCGGCGTCGTCCCGGGACAGCTGGGCCGTACGGGCGAGGGCCTCGACGACACCCTTGCCGAGCGCCTTCTCCAGGGCGGGCAGCCCCTCGTGGCGGAGCCTGGACCGGGTGTAGGCGGGGTCGGTGTTGTGCGGGTCGTCCCACACGGGCAGCGACTGGACCATGCATGCCTTGCGGGCGGTCTGCCGGTCGAGCTGCAGGAACGGCCGGCGGTAGCGGCCGTCGGCCCCCGAGACCGCGGCCATGCCGGACAGGGAGCGGATGCCGGAGCCCCGGGCGAGACCGAGCAGGACGGTCTCGGCCTGGTCGTCGCGGGTGTGGCCGAGCAGGACGGCGGCGGCTCCGTGGCGTTCCAGCGCGGCGTCGAGGGCGGCGTAGCGGGCGTCCCGGGCGGCGGCCTCGGGGCCGCCGTCGCGGCCGACGGTCACGGCGACGGACTCGGCGGGGTCCAGGCCCAGTTCGCGCAGGCGCAGGACGACTTCCTCGGCGCGCAGGTCGGAGCCGGGCTGCAGGCCGTGGTCGACGGTGATGCCGCCGGCGCGGACGCCCAGCTTGGGCGCCTCGAACGCGAGGGCGGAGGCGAGGGCCATGGAGTCGGCGCCGCCGGAGCACGCCACGAGCACGAGCGGCCGCTCGTCGCCGGTGGTCCCGGGGCGCGGGACACCCGGGCGCGCGGACGCGCCGCGCCTGACGTCGATGGGCACGACCGCGGGCGGGCCGGCCACGGGGGGCGCGGACGCCGGTCGTGCGCCCGTGGGCGACGGCGCGCCGGCGGTCGCGCGGGCGGGCGCGTGCGGGGCGTCGTGGGTGTCGAGTTCGGTGAGGAGGTCGTGGAGTACGCGGCGGACCGCCAGGCGTATCGCCGCGACCGCGGGGTGGGGACCCATGTCCGGTTCCCTTCATGAAGTTGTCGGGAGGTGAGCCCGAGTTCAGTCACTCAGCGTGTGTAGATGGTGACAGAACCGGGCCGTTCCCCGAGCATTGCACGCCTACCCTTCGCTCACGGTCCCTCGGACGGGTGATTGGAGGTGCGTTCGCCTGCCGTCGGCCGGTTTCGCCCACCCCGCTCACGCGTGGCTCACGACTCCGCCTTGCGGTGCACCCTGGCGACCCAGTCCGCCGGTTTGGCGATCTCCGCCTTGGTCGGCAGGGTGTTCGGGGAGGTCCACACGCGGTTGAAACCGTCCATGCCGACCTGTTCGACGACCGCCCGTACGAACCGCTCGCCGTCCCTGTACTGCCTGAGCTTGGCGTCCAGGCCGAGCAGCTTGCGCAGGGCCTGGTCCAGGCGGGAGGCGCCCTTGGCGCGCCGTTGCTGGAACTTCTCGCGGATCTCCGCGACCGAGGGCACGACGGCCGGGCCGACGCCGTCCATCACGAAGTCGGCGTGGCCCTCCAGGAGGGACATGACGGCGGTCAGCCGACCGAGGATCTCGCGCTGCGCGGGGGTCTGCACCAACTCCACGATCGAGTGACCGTCGTCGCCCACCTCTCCCTCGGGCCGGCCACCCGCGAGTGACTGGGCGGCCTCCCGGATGCGCTCCAGGAAGGTCGTGGGGTCGACCTCGGTCTCGGCCAGGAACGACTGGATTTCGCCCTCCAGGTGGTCCCGCAGCCAGGGGACCGCCGTGAACTGGGTCCGGTGGGTCTCCTCGTGCAGGCAGACCCAGAGGCGGAAGTCGTGCGGCCGCACGTCCAGTTCGCGTTCCACGTGCACGATGTTCGGCGCGACGAGAAGCAGCCGGCCACCGCCGTTCTCGCCCGCCGGGAGTTCGCGGGTCGCCGGGGCGAACGTCTCGTACTGGCCGAGGACCCGGGAGGACAGGAACGACAGGAGCATGCCCAGCTCGACGCCCGTGACCTTGCCACCGACCGCGCCGAGGACGGCCCCGCCCGGGGTGCTGCCGCGACGTTCCTGCATCTTCTCCAGCAGCGGTTTCAGCAGTTCCCGGAAGCCGGCCACGTTGGCCCGGACCCAGCCGGGCCGGTCCACGACCAGCACGGGGGTGTCGTCGCCGGTGTCGGGCAGCATCCGCGTGAAGGCGCGGACGTGCTCCTCCGACGCCCTCGCGTGCCGGCGGAGCTCGGCGACGATGGCCCTGGCCTCGTCGCGGCTCACCTCGGGGCCCGGCCGCACGAGCCGGGTCGCGGTCGCCACCGCGAGATTCCAGTCGACCATCTCGGCACCACCGATACGAGTCATGTCGTCAACCGTACGTGAGCGCTGCCGCTGGGGGCAGGCCGTGGGGTGAGGGTGCGTGAGGGCCGGTGGGTACGTGCGGGTCGGTGGGGGTTCTCGCGCCCACGCGGCGGAGCCGCACGTCGACTCTGCCCCGCGCCCCTGAGAGCACGGGGCTTCGCCCCTGCTCTCCCCGGCCTCAGCGGCAGCCGCAGTTCGCCAGCGTGGAGGTGGCGTCGGTCAGGGCCTTCTTGGCGAGGTCGGTGTCGGCCAGGTCCGTCTCCGTGGCGAGGAACGCGAAGGCGAGCAGCCGGCCGTCGGCGTCGACGACCGTGCCGGCGAGGGTGTTCACGTTGCTCAGGGTGCCGGTCTTGCCGCGGACGACGCCGGTTCCCATGGCGTCGCCGGGGTAGCGGCTCCGCAGGGTGCCGGTGAAGCCGGCGACGGGCAGGCCGGTGAGGACGGTCCGGAGTTCGGGGTGGGCGGGGTCCGCGGACCTGGCCAGGAGGGCGGTGAGGAGGTCCGGGGTGAGCCGGTTGCCCCGGCTCAGGCCGCTGCCGTCCGCGAACGCGACCCCCGCGAGGGGCAGTTCGAGCTTCTTCAGCGCGCTCTTGATGGCCGCCGCGCCGCCGTCGAAGCTGGGCTTCCCGTCCGTCGCGAGCGCGACCTGGCGGGCGAGGGCCTCGGCGATGTCGTTGTCGCTGTGGGTGAGCATGCGCTCGACCAGGGTCGTCAGGGGCGGCGAGGAGACCGCGGCGAGTTCCGCGGCGTCCTTCGGGGCCCGGGCGGAACCCTCGGTCCGCGTGCCGATGCCCCGTTCCTCCAGGAGGTCCGCGAACGTGGCGGTCGCGGCCGCCGCCGGGTCCGGGTCGCGGTCCGCGCTGCCGCTGGAGGAGTCGTTGAGGCGGGCCTCGTCGGCCATGAGCGGGACGACCAGGGCGAGATTGCCGTTCCGGCCGATGGTGTGCTGCTCGGGGCCCTCGTAGAGGGAGGTGTCGTAGGTGAGTGTGATCTTCTTGAGGTGACGCTTCTCCAGGGCGGCGGCCGTCTTGTCGGCGAGGGTACGCAGGCTCGCGTAGCCGCCCGTGTCCTTGTGGGCCGTGAGGGTGGGATCGCCGCCGCCGACGAGGACGGCCTCGGCGGAGCCGGGTGCCAGGACCACGCGGGTCTCGATGCGGTGGTCGGGGCCGACCGCCGAGAGGGCCGCGACGGCCGTGGCGATCTTGGTCGTGGAGGCGGGGGTCAGGGCGTCGTCCGCGTTCTGGGCGTACAGCCGTTCGCCGGTCTTGACGTCGACGACGGCGGCCGCGCGGCGGGGGCCCAGGACGGGCGCCTTCAGGAAAGGGTCGAGGGCGGCGGCCAGGGCGCCGGCCTCGGGCAGGGAGTTCGCGCCGGAGGCGCCGTCCACACCGGCCAGCACGGCGGGGGCGCTCGGCGCGGGCTTGGGCGCCCCTGCCGTGCCGGACGACCGCCCCGAGCCGCGTCCGTGATCTGCGCCACCCTGACGGGCCCCCGATGCGGCCCGGTCGCGCTCGGCCGTACGCTGACCGGAGGAGTCCCAGGGTCCGGCGGCGGTCACCGCCCCGGCCGAGAGCACCAGCCCCAGGGTGGCCGCGCCGGCGGTGAACTGGAGGGTCGTGAGCTTCTTCGTGCTCCCCGCGAGCTGCGAAGAGCGTGCCGTGACGGCGCTCGTGACGCGTTCGACGCCGGGTTTCACCACCCGTGCGACGCGCGCGGCACCGGGCCGTACGGCGCGCGTGACGCGCGCGATCCCCGGTTTCACGCTGTGCGCGACCCGCGCCACATGCGGTCTCGCGGCCCGCCAGACCTTCGGCTCCCGCACGACCACCAGCCCCTTTCGCGATCACCCACCTGCGTGAGGGACACTTAACCACCAGAACTATGTGTTGATCATGGAGGAGCCACCGGTGGAGTTCGACGTCACGATCGAGATTCCGAAGGGTTCGCGGAACAAGTACGAGGTGGACCACGAGACCGGTCGGATCCGCCTGGACCGTCGACTCTTCACCTCGACCGCCTACCCGACCGACTACGGCTTCGTCGAGAACACTCTCGGCGAGGACGGCGACCCGCTGGACGCGCTGGTCATCCTGGACGAGCCGACCTTCCCGGGCTGCCTCATCAAGTGCCGCGCGATCGGCATGTTCCGGATGACGGACGAGGCCGGCGGCGACGACAAGCTGCTGTGCGTCCCGGCGACCGACCCGCGTGTGGAGCACCTGCGTGACATCCACCATGTCTCGGAGTTCGACCGCCTGGAGATCCAGCACTTCTTCGAGGTCTACAAGGACCTGGAGCCCGGCAAGTCCGTCGAGGGCGCCGACTGGGTCGGCCGCACCGAGGCCGAGGCCGAGGTCGAGAAGTCGTACCTGCGCTTCAAGGAGCAGGGTCACTGACCCTGGCCACACTTGTCGGCTGATCACACGAACGGGCCGCGTGCCCCCTGGAGGGGCGCGCGGCCCGTTCGTGTGCCGGTGTGTGCCGGTGCGCATACTGAGACGTACTGAGGTGTCGTTCAGGGAGTGCGGCGAAGTGGGAGTGACGGAACCGGGGAAGCGCGGACCCGGGGAGGGCCGTAAGCCGGTGTCGGACGAGGCGGGCGAGGCGTTCGTGCCGGTGGGCGTGGCCCTGGGGATCGACGGCGAGGCGTCGGTGACCTCGGAGTTCCAGATCCCGGCCGGGCTGGACGTTCCGGCCGCCGGGGCGGAGTCGGAGTCACAGACGACCTCCGAGTTCGCGCTGCCGGAGGGGCTGGCGCAGCCCGAGCCGCCGGCGACGGAGCACGAGGGGTCCGCGTTCAGCGTGCCGCGCACCTACAGCGCGCGGCAGGCGCCGGTCGCCTTCACCCCGGCGGGCGGGATTCCGGCCGTCAGTCTGACCAAGGACGTGCCCTGGCAGGACCGGATGCGCACGATGCTCCGGATGCCGGTGGCGGACCGTCCCGCGCCGGAGCCGCCCTCGCGCGCGGAGGGCGACACGGGGCCCGCGGTACCGCGCGTACTCGACCTCACCCTGCGTATCGGGGAGCTGCTGCTCGCGGGCGGCGAGGGCGCGGAGGACGTGGAGGCGGCGATGTTCGCCGTGTGCCGTTCCTACGGCCTCGACCGCTGCGAGCCGACCGTCACCTTCACCCAGCTGTCGGTCACCTACCAGCCGTCGCTGGTGGACGACCCGGTGACGGCGGCCCGGATCGTACGGCGCCGGGCCACCGACTACACCCGGCTCGCGGCCGTCTTCCATCTGGTGGACGACCTCAGCGCACCGGAGAGCGCGATCTCGCTGGAGGAGGCATACCGGCGCCTCGCGGAGATACGGCGCAACCGGCACCCCTATCCCGGCTGGGCGCTGACCGCGGCCAGCGGACTGCTCGCGGGCGCCGCCTCCCTGCTGGTCGGCGGCGGGGTCGTCGTCTTCGTCGCCGCCGCGCTGGGCGCGATGCTCGGCGACCGGCTGGCCTGGCTGTGCTCGGGGCGGGGGCTGCCTGAGTTCTACCAGTTCCTGGTGGCGGCGATGCCTCCGGCGGCGATCGGCGTGGCCCTGACGGTGACGCACGTGGACGTGGCCGCGTCCGCCGTGATCACCGGTGGGCTCTTCGCCCTGCTGCCCGGGCGGGCGCTGGTCGCGGGTGTCCAGGACGGGCTCACCGGCTTCTACATCACCGCCTCCGCCCGGCTGCTGGAGGTCATGTACCTCTTCGTGGGCATCGTGGTGGGGGTGCTGCTCGTCCTGTACTTCGGCGTGAAGGTGGGTGCCGAACTGAACCCGGACGCGGCCCTCGGCAGCGCGGACCGCCCGCTGCTGCAGCTCGGGGCGTCGATGCTGCTGTCGCTGACCTTCGCGGTGCTGCTCCAGCAGGAACGGTCCACCGTGCTGGCGGTGACCCTGAACGGGGGCGTCGCCTGGGCCGTGTACGGAGCCATGCACGAGGCGGGCGGGATCTCGCCGGTGGCCTCCACGGCGGTGGCCGCGGGGCTCGTGGGACTGTTCGGGCAGTTGCTCTCGCGCTACCGGTTCGCCTCCGCGCTGCCCTACACGACCGCCGCGATCGGGCCCCTGCTCCCGGGCTCGGCGACGTACTTCGGGCTGCTGGGGTTCGCGCAGAACGACGTGGACGCGGGCCTGGTGTCGCTGACGAAGGCGGCGGCGCTGGCGATGGCCATCGCGATCGGGGTGAACCTCGGGTCCGAGGTGTTCCGGCTCTTCCTGCCGGGCGCCGCGCGGGCGGGCCGGAAGGCCGCGAAGCGCACCAGGGGCTTCTGAACGGCCGAGGCCCCGCGCCCCGCAGGAGCGGGTCGCGGGGCCTCGGGCGTTCGGCACTACGGGCGTTCGGTACCGCGGGCGTTCGGTACTTCCGGCGTTCAGTACTGCGGGTAGTCCTGGCCCTGGTACCCCTGCTGGTTCTGGTTCGGCGGGTACTGGTTGCCCTGGGGGTACTGCGGGGCGTACGGCTGCTGTTGGGGCTGCTGGTAGCCGTAGTCCTGCCGGCCCTGGCCCTGGTCGCCGTGGTGGCCCTGGTGCCCCTGGCCGCCGTAACCCTGCTGCGGGTAGCCCTGGTTGCCGTAGCCCTGCTGCTGGTAACCCTGGTTGTCGTAGCCCTGGTCCGGGCCGTACGGCTGCTGCTGGGGCCGGTCGGAGGACGGGACGCGGCGGAGCTGGGTCGTGGCGTCGTCCATGGCCGGGGCGGCGGGGGGCTGCGAGGACTGCTGGGGCTCGTTCTTCTTCGCCTTCCTCGCCTTGAGGAGTTCGATGATGATCGGGAGCACCGAGATGAGGACGATGAGGATGAGCATCGCCTCGATGTTCTTGCGGACGAGATCGATCTGCCCGAGCCAGGCGCCGAGGAGCGTGACCCCCGCGCCCCAGAGGATGCCGCCGACGATGTTGAAGATGAGGAACGTGCGGTACTTCATGCCGCTGACGCCCGCGATGATCGGCGTGAACGTCCGCACGATGGGCACGAAGCGGGCCAGGACCAGGGACTTCGGGCCGTGCTTCTCGAAGAACTCGTGGGCCTTGGTGACGTTCTCCTGCTTGAAGAGGCGGGAGTCGGGCCGCCTGAAGAGCGCGGGGCCCACCTTCTTGCCGAACATGTAGCCCACCTGGTCGCCGACGATCGCGGAGACGCAGATCAGGACGATGGCCAGCCAGAGCGGGAAGTCCAGCACGTCGGTGGCGATCAGCATGCCCGCCGTGAACAGCAGCGAGTCGCCCGGCAGGAAGAAGCCGATGAGGAGGCCGGACTCGGCGAACACGATCAGGAGCAGGCCCCAGATACCGAACGAGTCGAGCAGATAGTCCGGATCCAACCAGCTCGGTCCGAGGGCGATCGTCGTCACGGTTCCGGGCTCCTGGGGGGTGAGAGACAGTGCGGGCCTGTGGGCGGGGGCCCACGACGGTGGGGCCCACAGGGGTGACCAAAGCTATCAACGCACGGTCACCCCGCTAGGTTCCACCGGCTCCCCCAGGGTGCCCTGTGGCCGCACTGAGACCAAGCTGTGTGGTCAGCGGTGGGGTCGGGAGGGGGTCAGGGGCGCCGCCGGGCCGCGTTGGCGTGGATCGCGTCCCGCAGATGCTCGGCAAGACCCGGACGCATGGCGTCGTAGAACGCCTTGAAGCGCTCGTCGGAGACGTACATCTCGCCCAGGTTCTCGTGCATCTCGTACGGGCAGTCGTAGAACCAGGTGCAGATGTGCTGCCGGTGCTCCTCGGCCATGGTCATGGCGGCCTCGCCGGCCGGTTCCTCGCCTGCGGTCATCAGGGCGTCGTAGCGCGCGCCCCAGTCGGCCACCTCGTCCTGCATGCGCTTCCAGTCGGCCTTGGTGTACGAGGCGGCCCGGCGCTGCGACTCGGCGTACGCCTGCGTGCCGCCCCAGCGCTGTTCCGCCTCCTCGGCGTACTGGTCGGGGTCCTTGTCGCCGAAGACCTCGAACCGTTCCTCGGGGGTGAGGTTGATGCCCATCTTGCGTGCCTCCATGGCGTGTTCCACGGCCGCGGCCATCTTCCGCAGCTTCTCGATCCGGGCGGTCAGCAGTTCGTGCTGGCGGCGCAGGTGCGTCCGCGGGTCCGCCTCCGGGTCGTCGAGCAGGGTCGCGACCTCGTCGAGGGGGAAGCCGAGTTCCCGGTAGAACAGGATCCGCTGGAGCCGGTCGAGGTCGTCCTCGCCGTAGCGGCGGTGACCGGCGCCGGTGCGCTCGCTCGGGACGAGGAGACCGATCTCGTCGTAGTGGTGCAGCGTGCGCACCGTGACGCCGGCGTAGCCCGCGACCTGTCCCACGGTGTGGCCCATGCTTCCGCTCCCTTTCTCGGTACGTCTTCAAGACTGGGTCCTCACGTCGCGTGAGGTGCAAGTCCTTTCGTGCCGTACGCGCCGGGCACGCGCGCGGACCGTGGCGGACTGTGCGGTTCCGCAGGGCCGGGTGCTGGTGAAACGCACTGGCGTCCGGTCACACGCGTCTCCCTGTGCACAACGCGAAGTCCGGGCGTGCGGACTGTGCATCCGTGCCATGGCCCGCCGCCCGGCGGTCCTCCTACGGTGTGTCCGTCGACGAGACGCCCGGCCCGGCACGGGGGTGCGGGCCAGGTGTGGCGTCGGCGGGCCGGCAGGCCGCTCGCGCCGCCGGGGCACCCGAGCCGCCCGCGCGCGTGCGGGGGCACGTGCGCGGGTTGCGGGTCCGTCCGATCCAGGCAGGGGTACGGCGGACTCGTGCCCCGGCGGTCAGGGGCGGGGCGGCTGGGTCAGGGCCGGGCGGCCCAGCAGGACGTGCAGGGCGAGGGCGATGTCGGCCACGGTCACCACGTCGGTGTCGGTGACGCCCACCGTCCTCGTCGAGAAGTCCATGCCGAGGAGGGCCGCCGCGTCGCGGGTGTGGTTGCGGACGGTGGCCTCGGACAGGCCCAGGGCGCGGGCCGCCTCCCGGGTGCTGAGGTCGGACTCCAGCCAGACGCAGAGTGTCTCGACGAGGCCGCGCTGATCCTCCCGTACGGGGCGCAGCCGCTCCTCGGCCCAGGCCGTGGGGCCGCCGTCCTCGACGGCGGCCGCCGTCAGCGCCGCGAAGTCCGGCGCCCGGGAGCGGTCGGGGGCGCCCGCGTCCGAGGGAGTCCCCTGGTCCGGCAGCGCGAGGATGTCGAGGGCCAGCAGCGTCAGGACACGGTCGTTGGCCGAGCCCCGGAGGTCGAGGGAGAGGATCTTCCCGGCCCGGGTGAGCCGCTGGGTGACCGTGTTGCGGTGGACGCCCAGGCCGCCGGCGGCCTCGGTGTGCTTGAAGCCGAGGGCGGTGGGGAGGGTCTCCAGCAGCAGCTTGCGCTCGTCGCCCCGGCCGGGGAAGTCGTCGAGGAGCGGGGCCATCAGGGCCGCCGCCCATGCCTTCGCCTCCCGTCTGGGCAGGAGCGGGGCGAACTTGGCCCGGGAGCCGCCCAGCCGGACGCGGTGCGGGGTCCCGGCCGCGTCGCCCACCGCGGTCAGTGCCTCCAGATAGCCCACCGCGGTCTCGGCGAGCGGATGCAGGCGGCTCTGGCCCATCAGGTGGCCCTCGCGGGCCGCGATCATCTCCTTGAGGAGCGTCTCGACCCGGTCGCTCTCGCGGACGGGGTCGAGGATCAGGATGTGCCGGGGCTTGCCCGGACAGGCGGAGACGATGGCCTGCTCGGCCAGGGCCCGCTCGCACCAGCTGAGGGTGGCCTCGCGCTCCTGCGGGCCGGTGTCGACGACGTAGACGCGTGCGGTGTCGGTGTCCAGCAGGGCCTGCGCGGCGCCCGTGTAGACCACCTGCGCCAGAACCGTTTCTCCGCGCATGAGCAGCTGGAACGCGGCATGCCGCACCGCCCTCGGGGTCTCCGTCGTGGCCTGGTGCTCACGGCGGGCCTGGTCGCACAGGCCGAGGAGCTTCGCCGCGTGCCGGATCAGGGCCGTGCCCGCGCTGTCGAAGGGGGTGTGGGAGGCGATGGCGAGCCTGACCTCGTCCGCGTCCGCCGGGAAGCCGAGGGTGGCGGGGGTATCGAGGGCGCTGGGGGCGCTGGGGGCCGAGGGGACTGAAGGGGCTGTGGGGGCGGTGCGGGCTGTGGGGGCGCCTGGGGAGACGGGCACGATGCGGGTGTGCATGGTGCCGGCGGGGGCGGCGCCCGGCTGCGGTGCGGTCGCCGCGTCGTACGGGGAGGCGTGTGGGGAGGCGTGTGCGCCGTACTGAGCGCCGTGGGCGCCGGTGATGACGGCGTGGGCGAGTCCGGCGGGCGCGCTGTCGGGCACGGCCGCCAGGACGCCGCGCCGGGCCGAGCTGACGAGCACCTCGGCGTCCAGGGCCACCGAGAGCCAGTCGGCGATGCGCCGCGCGGCCGTGGGGTCGGCGAGACGGGCCGGCAGCCGGTTGAGGAGACCGTCGAGATGGGCGACCTGGCGCTCGGCGAGCTCGGCGCGCCGCAGCCGCAGATCCTCGTTGACACGGCCCCAGGCGGCGGTCTCGGCGGAGGTGGTCAGCAGGGGCAGCTGCAGACGGTTGGCGGCGGTGAGGACGGCGTCGGGAAGGGTGCCCAGCTCGTGGCCGGGGGTGCCGATCACCAGACCGGACGCCTTGCGCCGGGCCAGGAGCCGGATCAGCTGGTCGAGGGCCCGCAGGTGGGCCCGGGTCGGGCCGGGGGTGCTCAGCGTGGCCAGGAACAGCGTCCCGTCGGCGAACGGGGTGTCGGCCGAGAGGTCGCCGAGCGGGTGCGGCGGGTCCGCCAGCGGGCGGGCGACGACCTCGGTGACCCTGTTCGCCCCGTAGCGGGCGGCGTGGCCCGGCTGGAGGAACCGCAGCCGCAGCGGCCGCTCGTCGATCAGATGGTCAAGGGTGGGCAACTCCGCCGTCCCTCCCCGGTCGCGCACGTGGGTCCGCGGCACGCGCAACTCCACCTGCTGTGTTCGCTCTTGTCCTCCGTGATGCGCGTTCGGCAGCGTAATCGACGGAGGAGACGACCGGCACATCGTCCTCACGGGCCCCGCGCGCCCCTGACGCACACGCGTGAGATGCGCGTCCCCGGCGGCGGACCTACCGTCGGACTCATGCCACTGCACCGATGGGACAGCGACGACGCGCGGGACGGCGGGAACGGCCGGAAGGACGGACACCGGCTCGCCGTGAACCCCTTCTACGGCCAGGCCAACCCGGCGGGCGGGATGACCGAGGCCCCGCCCAAGCACCGGCTCCCCGACGCCCCGCTGCCCCCCTCGACGGCGTACCAGCTCGTCCACGACGAACTCATGCTGGACGGCAACTCGCGGCTCAACCTCGCCACCTTCGTCACCACCTGGATGGAGCCCGAGGCCGGGGTCCTGATGGGTGAGTGCCGGGACAAGAACATGATCGACAAGGACGAGTACCCGCGGACGGCCGAGCTGGAGCGGCGCTGTGTGTCGATGCTCGCCGATCTGTGGAACGCGCCGGACCCGGCCGCCGCCGTCGGCTGCTCGACCACCGGGTCCAGTGAGGCCTGCATGCTCGCCGGGATGGCCCTCAAGCGGCGGTGGGCGAAGCGGAACGCCGACCGGTATCCCTCGGCGGACGCCCGGCCCAACCTCGTGATGGGCGTCAACGTCCAGGTCTGCTGGGAGAAGTTCTGCAACTTCTGGGAGGTCGAGGCCCGGCAGGTGCCCATGGAGGGCGACCGGTTCCATCTCGACCCGGCGGCGGCCGCGGCGCTGTGCGACGAGAACACGATCGGGGTCGTGGGTGTCCTCGGCTCGACCTTCGACGGGTCGTACGAGCCGATCGCAGAGCTGTGCGCGGTCCTTGACGATCTGCAGGAACGTACGGGGCTGAACGTGCCCGTCCACGTCGACGGCGCGTCCGGCGCGATGGTGGCGCCCTTCCTCGACGAGGAGCTGGTCTGGGACTTCCGGCTCCCCCGGGTCGCGTCGATCAACACCTCGGGGCACAAGTACGGGCTGGTGTACCCCGGGGTCGGCTGGGCGCTGTGGCGGTCCGCCGAGGAGCTGCCGGAGGAGCTGGTGTTCCGGGTGAACTACCTGGGCGGGGACATGCCCACGTTCGCGCTGAACTTCTCGCGGCCCGGGGCGCAGGTCGTCGCGCAGTACTACACGTTCCTGCGGCTGGGGCGTGAGGGGTTCCGCGCGGTGCAGCAGTCGACGCGGGACGTGGCGACGCTGCTCGCGCAGCAGGTCGGCGGGTTCGGGGACTTCCGGCTCCTCACACGGGGCGACGAGTTGCCGGTGTTCGCGTTCACCACGAACGAGGACGTCACCGCGTACGACGTCTTCGACGTGGCCCGGCGGATGCGGGAGAGGGGGTGGCTGGTGCCGGCCTACACGTTCCCGGAGAACCGGGAGGATCTGTCCGTGCTGCGGGTGGTGTGCCGCAACGGGTTCACGTCGGATCTCGCGGGGTTGTTCATGGAGGACCTCGGCAGCCTGTTGCCCGAACTGCGGCGGCAGCGGGGGCCGTTGACGCGGGATGCGGGGGCGGCGACGGGGTTCCACCACTAGGGCCCTTCTGACGGATCTCCGTGGGAGAAGGAGCGGCGTTCGGTGCGTGCTCTCGGCGTGCCGGGCGGAAGACCTCGTACTGGACGTACTCGGGCTTTCGCCCGGTGCGGCGAGAGGGCGTGCCGGGCGTCGCGACGCCGCGGAGATCCGTCAGAAGGGCCCTAGCCCTGGGGTGGTGCGGCCGGGATCTTCGCCGCCCCTCCCCGTTCCGTCCTCCAAGGGCTGCGCCCCTGCCTTTTCGGCCCGTGCAATCACTTGCTCAGGCGGGCGAACCTGCGGACCGCCAACGGGAAGAAGACCGCCAGTAGGGCCAGGGGCCAGGCGATCGCTGTCCAGAGGTGGGGGGCTTCGGCGCCCGGGGTGCCGAAGAGGTGGCGGACGGCCGTGGCCGTGTGGGACATCGGGTTCCAGTCGACGACCGTGCCGAGCCAGTCGGGCATGGAGGCGGGGGTGGCGAGGGCGTTGGAGAGGAAGCCGACCGGCCAGACGAGGATCTGTACGGCGGTGAGGAGTTCGGGCCGTCCGGCCAGCATCGCGAGGTGGATGCCGATCCACAGCATGGCGAAGCGGAAGAGCAGGAGGAGGCCGACCGCTCCGAGTAAGGCCGCGGGTCCGCCGTGCGCGCGCCAGCCGAGCGCGAACGCGACGGCCATGAGGACGGCCAGGCCCACCGCCGACTGGAGCATGTCCGCGACCGAACGGCCCACCAGGACCGCCCCGTTGGTCATCGGCAGCGAACGGAAGCGGTCGATCACCCCCTTGTTGAGATCCTGGGTGACGGCCAGCATCGTGCTCTCCAGACCGAAGGCCATGGTGAGCGCGAGCATGCCGGGGACCAGGTAGTCGAGGTAGTCGCCGGTGACCCCGCGGCCGCCACCGATCAGATAGCCGAACATCAGCAGCAGCATCACGGGGAAGACCAGCCCGACCAGCAGCTGCACCGGTTGCCGTGCCCAGTGGGCGAGTTCGCGGCGGGTCATGGTCCAGGAGTCGGTCAGGGCGTGCACGCCCGCACCCGTGTGCGCGGTCGTCGCTGTCGTCGTGGTCATGCGTGTACGGCCTCCTTCGTACGGTCGTCCCCGGTGAGGTGCAGGAAGACCTCGTCCAGGGTCGGGCGGCGCAGGGCGATGTCCTCGGCCTCGATACCGGCGTCCGCGAGGGCGCGTACGACCGTGGTGAGGGCCGTCATGCGGTCGGTGACCGGGGCGCTGAGCCGGCGGCGGTCGGTGTCGACCGAGACGTCGGACTCGGGGACCGGCAACAGGGCCGCGGCGGCGCCCAGTCGGCCGACGTCACGCAGGACGATGTCGATGCGGTCGCCGCCGGTCAGGCGCTTCAGCTCGTCCGCCGTGCCGTCGGCGACGACCCGGCCGCCGTCCACGACGGAGATCCGGTCGGCGAGCTGGTCGGCCTCCTCCAGGTACTGGGTGGTGAGCAGGACCGTCGTACCGCCGCCGACCAGGGAGCGGACGGAGTCCCAGACCTCCGTGCGGCCGCGCGGGTCGAGGCCGGTCGTCGGCTCGTCCAGGAAGAGCACCTCCGGTTCGGTGATGAGGGACGCGGCGAGGTCGAGGCGGCGCCGCATGCCGCCGCTGTACTGCTTGACCGCCTTGCGGCCGGTGTCGGCGAGGCCGAAGCGCTCCAGGAGCTCGTCGGCCCGTGCACGCGCGGGGCGGGCGCCCAGGTGGTAGAGGCGGCCGAACATCTCCAGGTTCTGCCGGCCGCCGAGCTCCTCGTCCAGTGCGGCGTGCTGGCCGAGCAGGCCGATGCGGAAGCGCACCTCGCGCGCGTGCGCCACCACGTCGTGCCCCGCGACCTCGACCCGGCCGGCGTCGGGCCGTAGCAGGGTCGCCAGGATCCTGACCAGGGTCGTCTTGCCCGCGCCGTTGGGCCCGAGCACCCCGTGCACGGTGCCGCGCGCCACCCGGAGGTCGAGTCCGTCGAGGGCGACCTTGCCCCCTTGGCCGCCCCTGCCCTTTCCGCCGTACGTCTTGCGCACCCCTTCGACAGTGACCGCCGCGTCCGCCGCCATCGGGACCTCCCCATCGGTGGATGTTCGCCTCACCGCTCACTCCCCCTCACCGTCCTTCGGTAGTCAAAGTTGACTACAACCCAGGAAGGTAACCACGCGAAACCCCTGGTGGTCAAACTTGATTAGCGGGCGTCCCCCGGATGCCGCTCCCCCGTCGCGTACGGGTTGTCCTGGCCCTCCGCGAGGACGCCGACGAACGGCTCGCCCTCCCCCGCGAAGGTGTAGGCGCCGCCGCGGATGCGCTCGATGAGGCTGCGGGTCCACGCGGCACCGCTGTCGGAGGAGTCGAGCCAGAAGTTCATGATCTCGCCGATGTGCCCGAACTGGGCCGGGCCCTCCTCGGGCGCGTAGTACTCGGTGATGCCCTCGCGCCAGGCGCCGATGGCCTTCACCCGCTCCTGGAGGAGGCCGAGCACCTCCGCCCGGTCGAGGTCGACCATGAAGCCGAGCCCGGCCGAGAGCACGTCCGGCTCCTGGTGGTAGGTGGCGAGGGACTGCCTCAGCAGCGCGAAGAACTCCTCGGTGCCGGCGTCGGTGATCGTGTACTCCGTGCGCGGCGGTCCGCCGGCCGTGGAGGGGGCGACCTCGTGGGCGACCAGCAGTCCCTGTTTCGCCATCTGCTTCAGGGCGTGGTAGATCGAGCCGGGCTTGGCGTTGGACCACTCGTGCGCGCCCCAGTACTCCAGGTCGTTGCGCACCTGGTAGCCGTGGGCCCGCCCGTGCTGGCGCACGGCGCCGAGCACGAGAAGACGGATCGCTGACATGCGCCCAGCGTAGGACCACCGCGGGTCACCCCCAGCTGGCCCCCTGCTCCTTCGCCACCAGCTCGAAGGCGGTGGCGCCGTCCAGCGACTCACGGATGATGTCGGCGTGGCCGGCGTGCCGGGCGGTCTCGCGGATGAGGTGCAGGGCGAGCCAGCGCATGGAGACCCGGCCCTCCGGCGGGAACCAGGGGTCGTTCGGCAGGGCGAAGGTGTCGTCGAGGCTGTCCACCGACCTGATGAAGGACTCCGTCTCGGCGGCGACCTTCTTCCAGTACGCGAGCTGGGACTCGACGGTCTCGTCACCGACCAGGGCGAACGTCTCGTGCCAGTTGGACTCGTCGCGCCGCACCGCCGGGGCCTCGCCCCTGGCCCGCGCGAGCCAGCTCTGCTCGACCTCGGCGACGTGCTTGAGGAGGCCGGCCAGGGACAGGTCGCCGGCGCTCGGCTTGGTGGACGCCTGCTCGTCGGTCAGTCCGAGCAGCGCCCGCCGGATGCCGCCGCGCTGCTCCTCGATGAACGCGAGCAGTGCCCCTCGCTCGTCGCCCTTCGCCTCCGCGCTCACGTGCGTGACCATGACCGTCTGCCTTTCGCCGGACCGGGGGACTCGGGTGAGCCCCTCTGACACCGACCAAGTTACGGACCCTTGCGGTCAGGTTCTGTCCGCAAGGGTCCGCGCGTCGGGGATCGGTCGCGTCGGTCGCGGACGATCAGAACGGGAAGAAGCTCCGCTTGTGCTGGACCGAGATCCACTTCTGGGTGGTGAACGCGTCCACCGCCGTGTCGCCGTTGAGACGGCCGACGCCGGAGTGCTTCTCGCCGCCGAAGGGGACGAGGGGCTCGTCGTGGACGGTGCCGTCGTTGACGTGGAACATGCCGGTGTCGATCTGCTTGGCGAAGTGCACGCCCCGCTCGATGTCGGCGGTGTGGACGGCGCCGCTGAGCCCGTACGGGGTGTCGTTGACGAGACGCACGGCCTCGTCCTCGCCGTCGAAGGGGATGAGGAAGGCGACCGGGCCGAAGACCTCCTGCCGGAGGAGGGACGAGTCGGCGGGGACGTCGGTGAGGACGGACGGCTCGACCAGGTTGTCGGTCGTGGAGCCGTGCACGAGCGCCGTGGCCCCCTCGGCGAGGGCCTGCTCGACGACGGCCCTGAGGGCGTCCGCCTGGGAGGCGTTGATGACCGGGCCGATGACCGTCCCCGGGTCGCTCGGGTCGCCGACCTTCAGGGACCGCACCTTGGCCACGAACTTCTCGGTGAACTCGGCCCGGACGGAGCGGTCGACCAGGATGCGGTTGGCGGCCATGCAGACCTGGCCCTGGTGGACGTAGCGCGAGAAGACGGCGGCGTCGACGGCGTAGTCGATGTCCGCGTCGTCCAGGACCACCAGGGCGCTGTTGCCGCCCAGTTCGAGGATCGCGCGCTTGAAGTGCGAGGCGGCGACGGTGGCGACGTGGCGGCCGACCTTGTCGGAGCCGGTGAAGGAGATGACCTTGGGGATCGGGTGCTCGATGAAGGCGTCGCCTATCTCGGCGATGTCGGTGACGACGACGTTGAGCAGCCCGCCGGGCAGGCCGGCCTCCTCGAAGATCTTCGCGACCAGGGTGCCACCGGTGATGGGGGTGTTCTGGTGCGGCTTCAGCACGACGCCGTTGCCGAGGGCGAGGGCCGGGGCGACCGACTTGATCGAGAGCAGGAAGGGGAAGTTGAAGGGGCTGATGACGCCCACGACCCCGACCGGTACGCGGTAGAGGCGGTTCTCCTTGCCCTCGACGGGTGACGAAAGGATTCTGCCCTCGGGGCGCAGCACCAGCTGGATCGACTCGCGCAGGAACTCCTTGGCGAGGTGCAGTTCGAACCCGGCCTTCAGATGCGTGCCGCCCAGCTCGGCGATGATCACCTCGGTGATCTCGCGCTCGCGCTCCTCGATGACCTTGAGGGCCTTCTCGAAGACCGCGCGACGCGCGTAGGCGTTGACCTCGGCCCATTCCTTCTGGGCCGCGCGGGCGGCCCGGTAGGCCTCGTCCACCTCGTCGACCGTGGCGATGGTGATCGACGCGAGCTTCGCGTCGTCGTACGGGTTGAAGTCGATGATGTCCCAGGAGCCTGAGCCCGGGCGCCACTCGCCGCCGATGTACTGCTGTGCCAGGTCGGTGAAGTAGGACGACATGTGATCCTCAATCAGTCGGCATCGATCAAGATTGATCACTCGTCATCGTACGTGCGGGTAACGGGAGTTGGAGAGCAACTCTGGAGACTCGGTGAAGACCCTGAGCGCGCCCGGAGAGACGCGCGCGGGGCCGGGAATCCTTGGGAAGGACTCGGCGGGGCCGGCGTCTCAGGAGAGCTGCAGCAGCCCGCGCAGCAGGTCCCGGCTCTCGTCCGTGGAGGGGCAGTCGTCCTGGAGCTGGCTGATCGCCCGCTCGTACTGGGCGATGTCCTCGCGCTTGTCGAGGTAGAGGGCGCTGCTGAGCTGTTCGAGATAGACGACGTCGGTGAGGTCGGACTCGGGGAAGCTCAGCACGGTGAAGGCGCCGCTCTCGCCGGCGTGGCCGCCGAAACGGAAGGGCATGACCTGGATCCGTACGTTCGGGCGCTCCGAGATCTCGATCAGGTGCTGGAGCTGACCACGCATCACTTCGCTGCCGCCGTACGGCCGGCGCAGCGCGGCCTCGTCGAGGACGCAGTGGAACTCGGGGGCCCGCTCGGACACCAGGTACTTCTGGCGCTCCATACGCAGGGCGACCCGCTTGTCGATCTCGGCCTCGCTCGCGCCCTTCATGCCCCGGGAGACCACCGCATGGGCGTACGCCTCCGTCTGCAACAGGCCGTGCACGAACTGGACTTCGTAGCTGCGGATGAGGTGGGCGGCCGCTTCGAGGCCGACGTAGGTGGGGAACCAGCTGGGCAGGACGTCCGAGTAGCTGTGCCACCAGCCGGCGACGTTGGCTTCCTTCGCCAGGGAGAGCAGTGAGGTGCGCTCGGCCTCGTCGGTGACGCCGTAGAGGGTCAACAGGTCTTCCACGTCACGGGTCTTGAAGCTGACCCGGCCGAGTTCCATCCGGCTGATCTTCGACTCGGAGGAGCGGATCGAGTACCCGGCCTTCTCCCGCGTGATCCCCTGCGACTCGCGCAGCCGCCTGAGATGCGAGCCCAGCAGCATCCGCCTCACCACCGACCCGCTCGATTCACCGGCGCCCACGTTCGTCCAGCCTCCCCAACTTCTTCAAGGGCCGCAGTCTGCCACTAAACCACTCCGATCCGCACTCGCCCGGTTACAGAAATGGAAAGTCTTCAACATCCGAGACGGGCGGGACGCGGGGGGAGTAGGAGCAGAGTGCCAGAAGAAATGTTGAGCAAGCGGTATGGGCATGTCCATTTCGGGCGCGTGCACGTGCATCTGCCCTTGCATCTGCTGTACGCATCAGAAACCATGGTCCCGCGCCACCGCTGCATCGCAACGACCGCAGACACCCGGGAGTGCCTCGCATGGGGACGAATGGATCGACCATGCTCGAACCCTTACGGCAGGGACTTCCGCCACTTGATCCCGCGACCGTGTCCGACGCCGCGTCCTGCGCGCTTCCGCCGCGCTACGAAGCGGTGCGCGAGGCACGGCAGTTCACCCGCGGCACGCTCGGTCAGTGGAAGCTGGACGACCGCTTCGACGACGTCTGTCTCGTGGTCTCGGAACTCGTCACCAACGCCCTGCGGCACGGTCTGCCCTCCGGCAACGGGACGCGCCCGGACCAGGACCCGCCCGTACGGCTGCATCTGATGCGCTGGACCGAGCGGCTGGTGTGCGCGGTGCGCGACCCCAGCCATGACAGCCCCGTGGCGGGTGATTCCGAGGACTTCTCGGCGGAGTCGGGGCGCGGACTGTTCCTGGTGGACTCCTTCGCGGACAGCTGGGGCTGGCATCCGCTCGGCGGCTCGCTCAACGGCAAGCTGGTGTGGGCCCTGTTCCAGGTGCCGTCGGCACCGGGCCCGCACTCCGCGCACTGAGAACCGCGGCGCTCTTCGGCGCCGCGGTTCTACGCGTGTCACACCGGCGGCTCCCGCCACTCCCCCGCCACCGGGCGGGGGTTATCCGACCAGGTGGTCGAACTCACCGTCCTTGACGCCCAGAAGCATCGCCTCGATCTCTGCGCGCGTGTAGACGAGTGCCGGGCCGTCGGGGAAGCGGGAGTTGCGCACCGCCACCTCGCCGCCGGGCAGCCGGGCGAACTCCACGCAGTTCCCCTGCGAGTTGCTGTGCCGGCTCTTCTGCCAGGCCACCGCGTGGAGCTGGGTCAGCTCCGTCGCGGCCATGCCGTTGTACACGTCATCCACGCCGTACACGTCGTGGTCCACAGGTCGCTCCCCGGGGTGGTGCAGTGGTGCGCTTGATGCGCATTGGCACTGGTGTGGCCAGTGATGCCCGTGCTGCCAGTGATGCAGCGGTCAACTGCCCCGGATCATAGCTTCGTTCACGTGCCCCTGCATGAGCGGATGCATCTGCTTATGCACGAGCAGATGCACGTGCACGAGGGGTGATCCCGTAGTCACAGTGCCGAGGCACTGGAGAGACGCACATCGGGGCGGTCCTGTTCCATCGACGGCTGGGGAGATCCGGTGTCGTCCTGTTTCGTGTCCCCCTGTCCCTCCCTACGGCAGGCGGGTCCCGGCGGTTCAGGGCGCGGGCCCGGCGGGCGCAGGATGGCGGGAAAAGAGCGCCCCCGGGGAGGTCGTGGAGCCTCCCCGGGGGCCGGGTGGGGGTGGTGGTACGAGAGTGACGGGCGGTGCCTCACCTGCGAAGCCGTGGGCGGCGGCGCCGGGGGGCGGGGTTCGCCGGGTGACGGGGCTCGCCGGTGACCGTCGTCAGCGGGAGACGTACGGCAGGAGGGCCATCTCGCGGGCGTTCTTGATGGCGCGGGCGAGCTGCCGTTGCTGCTGGGCGCTGACGCGGGTGACCCGGCGGCTGCGGATCTTGCCCCGGTCGGAGATGAAGCGCCGCAGCAGGTCGGTGTCCTTGTAGTCGATGTAGGTGATCTTCGCCTGGTCCAGCGGGTTGGGGCGGGACTTGGCGGGCTTGCGCTCCGGCTTGCGGGGCATGGCGGTCAGACCTCCAGGAAGGTGTCGAAGGGGCGCGGCAGCCGTTCCCAGGCGGCGCGTCCGGCGGCGTACTCGGTGTCGGTGAGCAGGCAGGACTCCAGGAGCTGTTCGAGTCCGTCGCGGTCCAGGCCCGGGGAGGTGAAGACGAGGTGCTGACAGCGGTCGCCGTGCTCCGGATGCCAGTCGAGGGCGGCGGCGGCCCGGCGGACCGGGGGCACCATGTCCCAGGCGGCGTCCGGGAGCGAGGCGAGCCAGGGGCCCACCGACTCCACGCACAGCGCGCCACCGGCCGCGTCCCAGTGCAGCAGGGTGTCGGGGCGCTCGGCCAGCCAGAACCTGCCGCGGCTGCGGGCGGCCGCGCAGCAGAGGTCCTCCAGGGCCGCGTACAGCCGCTCGGGATGGAAGGGGCGGTGGCGGCGCCAGACGAGGGTGGTGACGCCGTGTTCGTCGGCGTCCGTGGGGAGGAGGGCGCAGGCGGGGTGCTGGGCGGCGGCGGCCGCCTCCACGTCGAAACCGGCGAACGCGGCGGCGAGCAGGGCGGACGGGCGCCGTAGGGGTTGCGGTGCGTCGTCGAGTGCGCGTGCGTGATGGCCGGTCGCGCAGTTCCCCGCGCCCCTTTCAGGGCCTCCGGCAACTTCAGGGGCACGCCACCGGCCGCCGATGGACACCCTCTGCGCGGTCGGGTGGAGCTGGGCCAGCAGGGCCCTGTCCTCGTCGTCCGCCTCCGCCGAGTCGAGCACGGCCAGGACCGGGGCGTATTCGAGTTGGCGGGCGAAGGTGTCGGCGACCGTGCGTTCGTCGGTCGGGGCGGCGGCCAGGCCGGCCTCGGCGAGGTCGTCGCCGTTGCCGAGGCAGGGCAGCAGGAGTGCGGGGTCGACCGCCGTGATCACCGAGGTCAGCGGCAGACCGCTCGCCGCGACGACCTCGGCCATGGCCTTCGGTTCCACCGAGTCCCAGAGTTCGACCACCGCGAGGCGGGTGAGCCCCGCCCCGGCGAGGCGTTCCAGTTCGGGGACGAGGTCCTCGCGCAGGGCGCAGCAGGCGCAGTCGTTGACGAGCGGGGTCTCGCCGGTGGCGACGAGGCCCGCGGCGTCCCGGATCGTCCGCAGGACCGTGCCGTCGGCGGCGGTGGAGAGGTCGTGGTGCAGCGCGACGCTGCCCGGGACCCCGGCGAGCAGCGCCTCGACGGCGGCCCGCCGGGCGTCGGCGTGCAGGCCGCCGACGATCGCGACAGACAGCTGGGTCACGTCGGTCAGCCCCGCTTCTTTCCGGTGCCGTACCGCTTCTCGAACTTCTCCACGCGGCCCGCCGTGTCCAGCACGCGCGCGGTGCCCGTGTAGAAGGGGTGGCTGACGTTCGAGATCTCGACGTCGACCACGGGGTAGGTGTTGCCGTCCTCCCACTCGATCGTCTTCCCGCTCGTCATCGTCGAGCGGGTGAGGAAGGTGTGGTTCGCGGCGCGGTCCCGGAAGACGACGGGCCCGTACGGGGGGTGGATGTCCTTCTTCATGGTCGGTCAGCGCTCCTCTCGGAAGTCGACGTGGCGGCCGGCCCTCGGGTCGAACTTGCGCAGCGTCAGCCGGTCCGGGTCGTTCCGGCGGTTCTTGCGGGTGACGTAGGTGTATCCGGTGCCGGCCGTGGACCGGAGTTTGACGACCGGGCGGAGTTCGTTGCGTGCCATGCTGGTATCTTACTGAAAATGAATTCCATTTGCACTGCCTGATCGAGAGAGGTGCGTCACCTTGTCCGCCCACTGCATGCTGACCGGAGCCCGGCCCGGCTTCGGCAACCGCATCTCCCACTCCCACCGGCGTACGTCCCGCCGCTTCGACCCGAACATCCAGTCCAAGCGGTACTGGCTGCCGAGCGAGAACCGCCATGTGCGGCTCCGGCTGAGCGCCAGGGGGATCAAGACCGTGGACGTCATCGGCGTCGAGGCCGCGGTCGCGCGGATCCGCGCGCGGGGGGTGCGGGTCTGATGGCGAAGAAGAGCAAGATCGCGAAGAACGAGAAGCGGCGGGAGACCGTCGCGCGGTACGCCGTGCGGCGGGCCGAGCTGAAGGAGATCCTCCGGCGGCCGGAGACCACGGACGCCGAACGCGAAGCCGCCCGCCGGGAACTGGCCGCCCAGCCCCGCGACGCGAGCGCGACCCGCGTCCGCAACCGGGACCAGGCCGACGGCCGGCCCCGGGGCTACTTCCGCACGTTCGGCCTCTCCCGCGTGAACCTGCGGGAACAGGCACACGCGGGGTTCCTGCCGGGGGTGCGGAAGTCGTCCTGGTAGGGGGCGGCGACCCGGAGGTCGAGGCGGGGGCTCGAGGGGCCGGGGGCTGCTGGTAGCTTGCCGAGAGGGTGCGGCGGACGAGGGCCGGCCACGGCTTTGGGAGATCTCCAGTGACTACGGCTACTACGGCAAGGCCCGTGAGCAGGGCGTCCTCCGCTCGTCGGCGCGGGCGCGTCGCGGCCGCGGCGGCCGGGCTCACGGTCGCGCTCGTGCTGACCGGGTGCAGCGGTGGTGGCGGCGGCTCCGACGCCAAGGAGTCGTCGGCCGCCCCGAAGCCGGACGACAGCAAGGACGGCGGCGGTTCCGGGGACTCCCCCGGCGTCGCGACCGCACTGCAGGGCAACTGGCTGGCCACGACCGACGGCAAGGCGGTCGCCCTGTTCGTCAACGGCGACGAGGCCGCCGTCTTCGTGGGCACCTCGGTGTGCAGCGGCAAGGTCTCCGACGCGGAGAACATGCAGATGTTCAGCCTCACGTGCCAGGACGGCAGCGACGCCCGCACCGAGGGCATGGTGGACAAGGTCGGCGCCAAGTCCCTCACGATCACCTGGGAGGGCAAGGCCGGCCAGGAGACGTTCCGGAAGGCCGCGGGGTCGCTGCCCTCGGGGCTGCCGACGGACCTGCCCACCGGTCTCCCCGGCGATCTGCCCACGGCGAGCGCCGGGTCCTAGACCGGGCCGTGGGCCAAGGTCGCCGATCGGGCCCGCGGTGGGGCCGGGATCGTAGATCATGTGAGGAACGGGCCGCGGCGCCTCCGGGTTTCGGGGCCCGTTCGTCCTCTCACGTCGCCATCGGCTGTGCCGCGACAGCCACGAACACCCCCGGGAACTCCATGCGCACCGCTCCGACCGCCATCGCCGCCGCCCTCCTCGCGGCCCTCACGCTGACCGCCTGTGGCGGGAGCGACGGAGGTGACGGAGGGCAGGACGGCAAGACCGGTGCCTCCACCCCCGCGAGCGCGTCGAAGGGCGGCGCGTGCACGGCCGCGCGGGCCGGTTTCGAGATCGGCCCCAGCAGCGCCGCGCCGACCGCCGGTGACGAGGGCGGCGTGCCGGTCACCGTCACCAACAAGGGCGACGCCGCCTGCACGCTGAAGGGCCTCGCCGGGGTCGACCTGTTCGCCGGGGACAAGTCCTGGGCGCTCAAGCCGCAGAAGGGCGCCTCCCAGGACACCGAGGTGACGCTGGAGGGAGGTCAGTCGATGACCTTCACCATCGCGTACGTGCGCGGGGTCGCCGGTGACGCCGAGAAGAGCGCCGCGGTGGACACGGTGAAGCTGACCCTCCCCGGGGACAGCAAGGTGAGCAGCTTCAAGTGGCCGGACCCCGAGGTCGCGGTCGCGTCGGAGAGCACGCTGGAGGCGACGGTGGGGCCCTTCCTGCCGGTGGGCGACTGACCCGGCGCGTCCGTCACCGCGCCGGGCACCCCGTCGAGCACCCCGTCGGACTCCTGGTCGGACCCCGCGGCGCTCACCGCGTCGCTCACCGCGTCAGGACGGCAGCCGGGGCCGCGCCCTCACCTGGGCGCGGTCGGCGGCCTCCGCCCCCTGCTGCCAGCCGGCCAGATCGCTGACGCCCCGGACGCGCGTGGTGACCGTCTCCGGGAACATCCGGCCGACCTGCTCGCGGACGGCGACATCGCGCGCGGCGAGGACGGGCAGCAGGTCCTGTTCCGCCGCGCCCGCCCCGTGCGCGCCCACGCCCCCGGCCTCCGCCTCGGCGACCTGGGCCTCGGCGACCTCCGCCAGCCGGTCCCCTATGCGGTGGGCGTAGGCGGCCAGGAACGACTGCCGGAAAGTCTTGGTCCGCTTCCGGCCGGACCGGCGCTGGGCCGCCTCCGCCCTGGTCATCGCCGTGGTGGCCTGGACGAGGAGCGAGGTGTGGAGCAGTTCGACCACCTCCAGGTCCGCCTCGAATCCCACGACCGTGGAGAAGCCGAGGGCCTCGTTCCAGACGGCCTCGCAGCGGTTGGCGCGCGCCACCGCGTCGAGGAGCACGGCCTTGGCCGTCTCGTACGGGGGTTCGACCCCGATCCGGCACGCGCCGGGGGTGTCCGCACTGTGCGCGCGGGCCGCCAGCAGCGCCTCGTCGATGCTGTGCCGCGCCATCAGCTCCTGCGCCTTCGCGCTGAGCGCCTCCGCCTCCTCCGGGAACCCCGTCGCCTCCGCCTTGGCGAGGAGCGCCCGGATACGGCCGAGCATGCGCGACTCGGGGTGGGGGGAGTTCTGCGCGCCGCCGGACGCCCGCGGGCCGTCCAGGGATTCCAGCGTGGGCAGCCGCAGGAGGAGGCGGTACAGCTCCAGGGCCGTGGTGGCGTACGAGAAACGGTCCGCGCGGGCCCGCTGGGCGGCCTGTTCCCTGATCTCGTCGAGCTGGGCGGCCCAGCGGGGGCCGGGTGAGCGCGGTTTCGCGTGCCCCCGGTCCTCTTCGTGTTCCTCGACGACCAGCCGTGCGAGCAGCGTGACGTGCTCGTCCTCCAGCTCGCGCCGCACGAACCGTACGACGTCGGCGGGCTGCCAGCCGCGCCGCCAGGCCCCGGCCACGAACTCCCGTCCGCGCCGGGCCAGTTCCGCGTCGGCCGCGGGGTCGGCGGCGAGCAGGGAGGCGCCGGTGTCGAGGGCGGTGTCGGTGTCGGCGTAGAGGGCCGCCTCGAAGGCGCGGTCCACCGTGCTGGTCGTACTCACGTGTTCGATCGTGTCACGAGGTGCCCGGGGGTAGGGCCGGCCCTACCCCCGGGACGCCCTCCAGTGGTCGTGTGCGGGCGGGGCACGGGCGGTTGGCTTGGAGCATGACCACGACAGATACAGCACGAGCGGCGGAGACGGCGGCGGGGACGGCCCGGGGGGCGGGGGCGGCGGAGGTCGCCGCCGTACGCGTACGGGGGCTGCGGCGGTCGTACGGGGAGGTGGCCGCCCTCGACGGGGTGGACCTCGATTTCGGGGCCGGGACCTTCACGGCGGTCATGGGGCCGTCGGGGTCGGGGAAGTCGACGCTGCTGCAGTGCGCGGCGGGGCTGGACCGGCCCTCCGGCGGGACGGTCCAGGTCGACGGGGTCGAGTTGGCCGGGCTGAGTGAGCGGCGGCTGACGCTGCTGCGCCGGGAGCGGATCGGGTTCGTGTTCCAGGCGTTCAACCTGCTTCCCTCGCTCACCGCCGCGCAGAACGTCGCCCTGCCGCTGCGGCTCGCCGGGCGGCGGCCCGCGCGGGGCGCGGTGCGCGAGGCGCTGGCCCGGGTGGGGCTGGCCGAGCGGGCCGGACACCGGCCGGCCCAGCTGTCCGGCGGGCAGCAGCAGCGGGTCGCCCTGGCCCGGGCCCTGATCACCCGCCCGGCGGTCCTCTTCGGCGACGAGCCCACCGGGGCGCTCGACACCACGACCAGCCGTGAAGTGCTGTGCCTGCTCCGGGAGTTGGTGGACCGGGAGGGGCAGACCACGGTCATGGTGACGCACGATCCGGTGGCGGCGTCGTACGCGGACCGGGTGGTGTTCCTGGTGGACGGGCGGGTGAGCGGGGAACTGGCCCGGCCCACGGTGGAGGCGGTGGCGGCGCGGATGGCGGGGCTGGAACGGCGGGCCGGGGGCGCCCCGGCCGGAACCGCGACCGGCACTGCCGCCGGGAGCGCGGCCGGGACCGCCGTGGCCGGGGGTGTGACGTGCTGACGCTGTCGTCGTTGCGTACGCGGTGGGCCGCGCTGCTCGGGTCGTTCGTCGCCGTGGCGCTGGGGGTCGGGGTGATGACCGCCATGGGGCTCGGGCTCGCGGCGACGCTGGATCCGCCCGCGCGTGCGCCGGAGCGTTTCGGTTCCTCGCCGGTCGTGGTGGCGGGCCGGGACCGGCTGACCGTCGAGGTGCGACGGGGGCCGGGGACGGCCCGGGTGACGCAGCGGCTCGCGTATCCACACCCTGTGGACGAACGGCTCGTGGCACGGCTGCGCGCGCTGGGGCCGGTGACGACGGACGCGGCCGGGCGGGGGCCGGACGGGCCCGACGCCGTCGGGGTGGACGCGCCCGTCGCCGAGGTGAAGGCGCTGGTCGGGGACCGGGCGCGGGTGCTGACAGGGGACGCGCGGCGGGAGGTTGATCCCTCCCACGAGCGGGACGCGGAGGCGCTGGTCGCCGTGAACTCGCTGCTCGGCACGGCGGGCGGGGTCACCACCTTCGTGTCGGTGTTCGTGACGGCGTCGACGTTCGCCTTCGTGGTCGCGCTGCGCAGACGGGAGTTCGGGCTGCTGCGGATGGCGGGCGCGACGCCGGGGCAGGTACGGCGGATGCTGCTCGGCGAGGCCGCCGCGGTCGGCGTCCTGGCGTCCGGTGCCGGGTGTGCGCTGGGGGCGTGGGGGGCGCCCGTGCTGGTACGGGAACTGGTGGACGGCGGGGTGGCACCGAGCTGGTTCGCGGTGCCGGACGCGGTGGTGTGGCCGTACCACGTGGCGTTCTGGACCGGGGTGTCGGTGGCGCTCGCGGGGGCCTGGGCGGCCGCGCGGAGGGCCGGGCGGACCGGGCCGGTGGAGGCGTTGCGCGAGGCGTCCGTGGACACCGGGGTGCTGCCGCCGGCGCGCCGGGTGATCGGTGCCCTCCTGCTCGCGGGCGGGCTGGGGCTGCTGGCCTGGAAGCTGGGCACCGACCCGGCCGAGCTGCTGAAACGCAAGACGTACACCACCCAGCCGATGCTCCTGGTGACGGCGGCCGCCGCGCTCGCGCCGCTGCTCGTCCGGCCCGTCGTACGGCTGTTGGGGGCAGCGCTGCCCGGGGCGACCGGGCTGCTGATCCGGGAGAACGCGGCCACCTCGGTGCGCCGTACCGCCGCCGTCGCCGCGCCGGTGCTGGTGACCGTGGCGCTGGCCGGGTCGCTGCTCGGGTCCGCGGCCACGGTGACGGAGGCGAAGGGGGCGGAGGCCCGGGCGCGGACCCGGGCGGACTTCGTGGTGACGGGTGAGGGTCTGCCGGCAGGGGCCGGGAAGGTGCCCGGAGCGACCGCTGCCGGGTCGGCGGCCACCGCCGTGTACACGGTGGAGGAGGGGAGCGCGCTGGTGCGCTCCGAGGCGCGGGCGGTGACGGACGTTCCGGCCTTCGCGACGGTGTCGCGGCTGCCGGTGGTCGCCGGTGACGTGCGCGATCTCGACGACCGGTCGATCGTCGTGAACGAGGAGTGGGAGCGGCACGCGGTCGGGGACCGCGTGCGGGTGTGGCTCGGGGACGGGCGTCCCGTACGGCTGCGGATCGTGGCGGTGCTGGCGCGGGGGACCGGGGACAACGGGGCGTACGTGACGGCCGCGAACGCCGGCGGGGCGCTCGTGGACCGGGTCGAGGCGCGGGTGGACGGCGGGGCGGACCGGGCGGCCGTCGCGGCGGCGCTGGAGCGGACGACGGCGGGCACCGGCGCGACGGTGCGGCCGGCCGGGGAGTGGCTCGCGGCGAACCGCCCCGGCACGAAGGCGCACACCCGGCTCGGCTTCCTCGTGGTGCTGGGGATCGCGCTCGTGTACGCGGCGATCTCGCTGGCCGGGACGCTGATGATGGCGACGTCGGCGCGGGGCGCGGAGCTGCGGTCGCTGCGGCTGGCCGGGGCCACGGGGGCGCAGGTGCGGGTGGTCGTGGTCGGCGAGGCGCTGCTCGCCGTGCTGGTGGGGGTGGTGCTGGGCGGGGTGGTCACCGCGGTGAACCTGGCGGGGGCGGCGGGCGCGCTGGCCCTGCTGTCGGCGCCGGTGGGGGTGGCGGTGCCGTGGGTGGTCGTGGGGGCGTGTGTGGGGGCGTGCGGGGTGGTGGCGGGGGTTGCCGCGAGTGGTGGGGCGGCGGCGGGGCAGTGAGCGTTTCCTTGGGGTGCGGAGGTCGGCGGGGGCGCCACCGGGGAGTGCGGCGCGGGTGGAGGGGCGGGTGCGGGTGGGTGGGGGCTGGGCGCGCCGTTCCCCGCGCCCCTTCAGGGCGGCTGCGGTCGGGCCATGGTCACGGGTCGCCGGTGCGCCGTGCGGGCGTCCGGACGGGGGCGGCGGCTGCGGTGACCTCGCCCACCGGGGAGTGCGGCGCGTGGGGCGGGGGCGGGCGGCGGCTCCGGTGGCCACGCCCACCTGGGAGGGAGGCGCGGGTGGAGGGGCGGGTGCGGGTGGGTGGGGGCTGGGCGCGCAGTTCCTCGCGCCCCTTTCGGGGCGCTGTGGTGGGGGCGTCGTCACGCGCTCCCCCTTGTCAACTCAAGGTTGACAGGCGAAGGGTGTCAACCTAAGGTTGACACATGACGACGAATCCGCGAGCCACCGCTTCCATCCGTCTCGACGAACTCATCGACGCCATCAAGAAGGTCCACCCGGAACCCCTCGACCAGCTTCAGGACGCGGTGATCGCCGCGGACCATCTCGGTGAGGTGGCCGACCATCTGATCGGGCACTTCGTGGACCAGGCCCGGCGCTCGGGCGCCTCCTGGACCGAGATCGGCAAGAGCATGGGGGTGACCCGGCAGGCCGCGCAGAAGCGGTTCGTGCCGAAGGCCGAGAACGATCTCGACGCCAGCCAGGGGTTCAGCCGCTTCACCCCGCGCGCCCGCAACGTGGTCACGGCCGCGCACAACGAGGGCAAGGCCGCCGGTGCCGTCGAGGGGGTGCCGGCCCATCTCGTCCTCGGGCTCCTCTCCGAGCCGGAGGCCCTCGCCGCCAAGGCGCTCGCCGCCCAGGGCGTCTCCCCCGAGGTCCTGCGGCAGGCCGCCACCGCCACCCTGCCGCCGGCCGCCCCCGAGGTGCCCGAACTCATCCCCTACGGCCCCGAGGCCAAGAAGGTCCTCGAACTCACCTTCCGCGAGGCCCTGCGCCTCGGCCACAACTACATCGGCACGGAACACATCCTGCTCGCCCTGCTGGAGTTCGAGAACGGACAGGGCGTACTGAGCGGCCTCGGGGTGACCAAGGAGGCCACGGAGGCGGACGTGACCGCCGCACTGCGGTCGATCGTGCAGGGCAAGGGCCAGGGACAGAGCACGGAGTAGGGACCGTCCGGCCGCGCCTCGCCCGCACCTCGGCCTCGTTGTCAGACCCCCCTGTCACACTCGCACCCATGGCCGACAGGTGGGCGCTCGCTCCGGCCGAGGACGGTGGCGCGGAGGTCGCCCCCCTCGGGCCCGACGGGCTGCTCGCGGGGCCGGTGACGCGGGAGTCCGACCTCGCGGGGGCCGTGCGCCGGCGGGCGGACGTCGGGCGGTGGGTGTGGGGGTCCACCTCCGCGGTCTATCCGCGGCTGCTGGCCGAGGGCGTCCGGGTGGAGCGGTGTTACGACGTCGAGGACGCCGAGACCCTGCTGCTGGGACACGAGGGGCGGCTGGGGGAGCCCCGCTCCGCGGCCGCCGCGCTCGCCCGCCTCCGGCACACCCCCGTCCCCCCGGACCCGCCCCTGCGCTCGGCCGACACCGGCGCCCAGCCGTCCCTCTTCGAGCCCCGGCCGGTCCATGTCCCGCTCACCGACCTCGTCGAGGTGTACGCCGACCAGCAGCGCCGGCACGACGCCACCGCCCACCCGGACCGGATGCGGCTGCTGACCGCCGCCGAGTCGGCCGGGATGCTCGTGGCGGCCGAGATGAACCGGGCGGGGCTGCCATGGCGGCCCGACGTGCACCGGGAGGTGCTGCGCGAACTGCTCGGCGAGCGGTACGCGGGCGGGGGCGAACCGCGGCGGCTCGCCGAGCTGGCCGAGGAGGTGTCGAACGCCTTCGGGCGGCGCGTGCGCCCCGATCTGCCCGCCGACGTCGTCAAGGCGTTCGCGCGGGCGGGGGTGCGGGTGAAGTCCACCCGCCGCTGGGAGATCGAGAGCGTCGACCATCCGGCGGTGAAGCCTCTCCTGGAGTACAAGAAGCTCTACCGGATCTGGGTCGCCCACGGCTGGTCCTGGCTGCAGGACTGGGTCCGGGACGGGCGGTTCCGCCCCGAGTTCCTCGCGCACGGCACGGTCACCGGGCGCTGGGTCACCAACGGCGGGGGCGCCCTGCAGATCCCGAAGGTCATCCGCCGCGCCTGTGTCGCCGACCCCGGCTGGCGGCTCGTCGTCGCCGACGCCGACCAGATGGAACCCCGGGTGCTGGCCGCCATCTCCCGCGACCCCGGGCTCATGGACGTCGCCGGACGCCCCGGCGACCTCTACCAGGCCGTCTCCGACCGCGCCTTCTCCGGCGACCGCGAGCAGGCCAAACTCGCCGTGCTGGGCGCCGTCTACGGGCAGACGTCCGGGGACGGCCTCAAGAACCTCGCCGCGCTCCGCCGCCGGTTCCCCCACGCGGTGCGGTACGTCGACGACGCGGCCCGCGCGGGCGAGGAGGGCCGCCTCGTACGGACCTGGCTCGGGCGTACGTGCCCGCCGGCGGCCGGTGACCCCGACGCGGCGGGCGAGGAGGCGGGCATCCCCCAGGCCGACGACGGCCCCGGGGCCCCGGAACAGGGCCGGGGGCAGGGGCAGGAGACCGAGTGGGTGCCCGGGTACGCCTCCACCGACTCCCGCGCCCGGGGCCGCTTCGCCCGCAACTTCGTCGTCCAGGGCAGCGCCGCCGACTGGACCCTGCTCCTGCTCGCCGCCCTCCGCCGCACCCTCGACGGGATGGCGGCCGAACTGGTCTTCTTCCAGCACGACGAGGTGATCGTGCACTGCCCGGCCGCGGAGACGGACGCGGTCGTGACGGCGATCCGGGAGGCGTCGGAGCTGTCGGGGCGGCTGGCGTTCGGGCAGACCCCGGTGCGGTTCCCCTTCACCACGGCGGTCGTGGAGTGCTACGCGGACGCGAAGTGAGCGCTCACGGCGGCGCCGCTCACCGCGTGCACGACGGCGCCGCTCACCCCGCGTGGTCCTTCAGGAGTTCCCTCAGCTCCACCGCCACCGTGGAGTCCGTGCCGTCCAGGATCGCCCGGGCCCGCTCCCACTCGCGGTACGCCTCCCCCGCACGCCCCTCCGCCCGCAGGAGCAGCCCCCGCTGGTGGCGGGCGAGGCCGACGGCGTACTGGTCGGCGCGGCGTTCGGCGAGGTCGAGGAGGAGCGCGCACTCGTGGGAGGCGCGGTCCGGCCGGCCCAGCCCGCGCAGCGCCCGGACCAGCCCGAGCCGGGACTTCGACTCGCCCTGCCAGTCCTCGTCGTCGCCGAGGATGCGCAGGCTCTGCTCGAAGTTGCGGACGGCGGCGGCCGGTTCGCCGAGCCGGAGGTGGGCGTAGCCGATGTTGCAGTGCGCGGTGTGCCGGACGACGAGACTGTCGGCCAGCTCGCCCAGGGCCAGGCTCCGCTCGTGGTGGGCGATGGCGGCGCGCGCGTCGGTGTGCTTGTACAGGTTGCCGAGGTGGCTGAAGGTCACGGCCTCGCCGTAGGGGTCGCCGAGCTGCCGGGACAGCTCCAGGCTCTGCCGCAGCGTCTCCTCGCTCTCCTCGTACCGGCCGAGGCTCTCCAGGACGAGCCCCCGGTTGTTCAGGCAGCGCCGTACGCACGACACGACCCCGAGCCTGCGCCACAGGGTCAGGCCCTCGTCGTTGAGGGCCAGCGCCTCCGAGGCCCGGCCGGACATGAAGTGCAGGCCCGCCCGGTCCGTGAGCGCGAACGCCTCGGCCTCGGCGTCCCCGAGCGACCGCGCCGCGTTCAGGGCCAGCCGTCCGAGCACGTCCAGCTCGGCGAGCCGGCCGCCGCGGTGCAGATAGGGGAAGAGATGGCGGACGAGGGCGGGGACGAGCGCCGCCGCCGGCCCGCCGCCGCGTTCCACCAGCGCGACGATGTTGGGGAGTTCACGGTCGCCCCAGGCGAACGCCTCCTCCGCGGAGGCGAAGGGCTCCTCCGTGGGCGGCGGTTCCGCCGCGGCCCCCGTCGTGCGCAGGCGTTCGTCGCGTTCGTGGCCGGGCGGGAGCAGCACGAGCAGGCTCTGGCGGGCGCGGGCCGCGTACCAGCGCAGGGCCTGCTCCACGGCCTCGGCGGTGTCGGCCGTGCCGGCGAGTTCGCGGGCGAAGTCGCGGACGAGGTCGTGGGGGACGTACCGCCCGTAGGACGTCTCGTCGAGAAGGGCCACGTCGACGAGACGGTCGAGGGCGGTCTCGGCGCGGAACTCGTCGGTGCCGGTGAGGCGGGCGAGCAGGGGTGCGCCGTACGCGGGCAGGTCGAGGGCGCCGATACGGCTGAGGGCGTGGGCGGCGTCGCGCTCGGCCTCGCGGTCGGAGGCGCGCAGGGCCTCGTGGGCGACGGCGAGGGAGCGGCGCACGCTCAGGTCGTCGTATTCGAGATGACGCAACCTCCCTTCCGTGGCGGTCAGTTGGCCGGCCAGCGCGTCCGGGGTGAGCGCGCGGCGGGCGGCGAGGCGGGCCGCGACGACGCGGAGGGCGAGCGGGAGGCGGCCGGTGAGCGCGACGAGGGGGTGCGTGGCGTCCAGGCCCGCCGCACGGCCGGACGCGGCCCTCAGCAGGGCCGCGCTCTCGTCGTCCGACAGCGGGGCGAGCGGGAAGCGGTGGGCGCCGTCCAGGGCGGTGAGCGGGGAACGGCTGGTCACGATGACCGCGCAGCCGGCGCCGGCCGGGAGCAGCGGGCGCACCTGGGCGGCGTTCGCGGCGTCGTCCAGCACCAGCAGGGTGCGGGTCGGAGCGAGCGTCGAGCGCAGCAACGCGGCCGCCGCGTCGGGGTGTTCGGGGATGCGGCGCGGGGCGGTGCCGAGATCGCGGAGCAGGGCGGCCAGGGCCTGGGCGGGGGTGAGGGGGGTCATGCCCGGGGTGGCGCCGTGGAGGTTGATGTACAGCTGGCCGTCGGGGAAGTGCTCGGCGAGTCCGTGGGCGAGGTGCAGGGCGAGGGCGCTCTTGCCGACGCCGGCCATGCCGCTGAGGACGACGGTCCCCGAGGCTTCGTAGGCGCCCCTCCCCAGCGCCTCCCGCAGCTCCGCCAGCACCTTCTCGCGGCCCGTGAAGTGCGCGGGCAGCGGCGGCAGTTGGGCCGGGAGGGGCGGGGTGTCGGCGGGGGTGTCCCCGGCCGGGGCCCCCGGGTCCTCCTCGGCGGGCGCGCGGAGGATCTCCACATGGGCGTCGCGTACCGCGGGGCCCGGTTCCACGCCGAGTTCGTCCAGGAGTCGGGCCCGCAGGTCCCGGTGGACGGCCAGCGCCTCGGCCTGGCGGCCCGTGCGGTGCAGGACGAGCATGAGGAGGCGGTGGAACGCCTCGCGCAGGGGGTGTTCGGCGACGAGGGCGGTGAGGTCGGGGGCGAGCGCGCCGAGCGGGTGCGCCCCGGTGGCGTCCCGGCCCGCCGTGCGGGGCGCGAGGTGGAGTTCGGCCTCGTAGCGCCGCTCCAGCAGGAGCAGCCGCGCCTCCTCCAGACGCTGGACGAACGCCTGGGCGCGGGGGCCCTCGGCCGGCGGACCGCCGAGCGGTGTCCCGCGCCAGAGGGCGAGTGCGGCGGCGGACTCGCGGACGGTCCGGACCCAGTCCCGCTCGGCGTGGGCGGCTCGGGCGGCGCGGGCGTGCGCCTCGAAGACGCGCACGTCCAGTTCGCCGTCGTCGACCCGCAGCCGATAGCCCGGCGGAACCGCGCGCAGCCGTTCGGGGTCGTCCAGCAGCCTCCGCAGACGCGTCACATGGTTCTGCAGGGACGCCTGTGCGGAAGGGGGCGGCGCGGCGTCCCAGAGCACGTCCTTCAGGGTGTCGACGGAGACGATCCGCCCGGGTTCGAGGAGCAGCGCGACGAACAGGGCGCGCATCTTGCCGCCGCCCACGGACCGTACGCCGCCGCCGGCGTCCCCGGTCCCGTACAGAACCGGCGGACCGAGCAGTCCGAACCGCAGTCCGTCCCGCATAGAACAGCCGCTGCCTTCCCGCACCGTCGTTCCGGGCCCGCCCCGCGGCGACCCGCCGCCGCCTCCCGTACGGCTCCCCGTGGAACCGTTGGGCTCATGTTAGCGATCCGTTGGCGGGACCTGATGTGATCACTTCATCGGATCCGGCGGCGACGGCGCACGCGTGATCGCGTAGCTCGGGGGAGTGCCGCCGCCGCTGCCGGATCCGGGAACCGCACCGAGCGCTGTGCCACGACCGGTCGAGGTGACCGGCCGCGGCACTCGTGTGTCACGGGGGCGGTCCGGGCCCGGACGCCGAACACGGCTGCCGGGCTCGGGCCGGGACACGCACGCCGGGGTGCGGCTGCCGGGCTCCGGCCGGGACGCGGACGCCGAGTCCGGGCCGAAACCGGTCGGCGGGCAGAGCGGTTGGTGAAGTCCCCTTGCTCCGGCGGACGTTGAGCAAGGAGGCCGGCGCAGTGGCCCCGCGGGACTACAGGACCGGTGGCCGTCCCAGCCTCGTCAGGCGCCACACCGTCCGCCAGCTCATGGGCCGCCGTTCGCCGCCCGACTCGCGCCAGCCCTCCACGAAACCGCCGAACCACGCCTTCAGCCCGCCCGCCGAGCGCGTCCGCAGCAGGGTGATGAGGATCCAGACCCCCAGGTGGACGGGGATCAGCGGCAGCGGGAGGCGGCGGCGGGCGAGCCAGACGCGGTTACGGGCGTTGACGCGGTAGTAGATGGCGTGCCGGGCGGGTGAGGTCTTCGGGTGCTGCAGGAGCAGCTCGGGGGCGTACAGCACGGTCCAGCCGGCGTCGAGCGCCCGCCAGGCCAGATCGGTCTCCTCGTGCGCGAAGAAGAACTCGGCGGCCCAGTCGCCCGTCTCGCCGAGCATGGCCATGGACAGGGCGTGCCCGCCGCCGAGGAACCCGGTGACCGGTCCGCCGCGCATCGGGTCCTTGGCACCGACCCTCGGCACGTGCCGCCGCTGGGTCTCGCCGTGTTCGTCGGCGATGCGGAAGCCGACGACGCCGAGGCGCGGGTCGGCGGCGTACAGGTCCCGTACGCGGCGCAGCACATCGGCGTCGACGAGCAGGCCGTCGTCGTCCAGCTCGACGACCACGTCGACGTCGCCGAACTCCCGCAGCCGTTCCAGGGCGACGTTCCGGCCGCCGGGGCAGCCGAGGTTCTCGTCCACCTCGATGAGCGTGACCTCGCCGGGCAGGCCGAGCCGTTCGGCGAACTCGGGCAGGGGACAGCCGTTCCCGACGACGACGATCCGTGCGGGCGCGAGGTCCTGCTTGGCCACCGAGGAGAGCAGCGCGTCCACCTCGGCGGGCCGATTGCCCATCGTCACCACGGCCACAGCGACCCGCGGCCCGGCCTCCACCACGACACCAACCCCATCCCGTTCACGACCGCCGGCGACCGCCGGCGGCCGCCGGTCCGCACGCCGTCTTCCACGGCGTGTTCACGGCCGGGATGCTAGCCGTTCATGTCGGGGCCTTCGCACCAACTCCGCGAATTCCGGCGGGGCGGGGCCCGCCGCCCCGCCACCGCGGCAGCCGTGCGGGGAGGTCAGGCCCGCAGCGGGTTCGACCGCTCCGCCGCCATCAGGTACCAGGCCGTGGCGCCCGTGTGCCGGTACGGGTAGTAGCCGAAGCCGAAGCCCGTGTCGAGGGGGCTGCTGGCGGAGACGACACCGGCACGGGCGGGGAGCGCGCGGCCGCCGACGGTCTGGCCGGTGCCGAGGTGGTCCTGGGCGCTTTCGAGGGAGGCGATCAGGCGCCGGGCGCGGGACTCGTCACCGCGCGCGCCCCGGTCGCGCAGGGCGAGAGCGAGATGCGCGGTGCCTTCGAACCAGACGCCGTTGCGGTTCGGCTTCGGCTGGAACTCGGCGATGGGCGCGTCCTCGTTCGCGAGGAGACTGGCGGAGCTGAAGGTGACGCCCTCGTACGACCGCCCGGCCGGGACCGTGCTGTTGCGGCGCTCGGCGTGGTCGAGGACGGCCAGTTCCCGGGCGGCCCAGTCGAGGGAGCGCGCGTACCGGCCGGAGTCGAGCGCGAGATGGGTCCAGGTCTGGGTGTCCTCGGGGATCGGGGACCGGTTGACGGTCACGCCGTCGTTGGTGCCGGTGTAGAAGAAGCCGCCCGTCGCGCCGGCCGCCGAGCCCCGGGACGGCTCCCACATCCGCTGCACGAAAGCCTCGGCCCGCGCGCGCCGCTCCCACCACACCCGGTCGCCGGTGAGCCGGGCCAGCCGTCCGAACAGGCAGACCAGGTCCGTGTTGTGCTCGGTCGAGGTGAACGGCAGCTTCTCGTTCGCCCCGTTCACACCGAACTTGTACCCGCCGAGGGGCTCGTCGGTACGGCCGGTGCGCTCGATCCACCGCCCGATCCGCACCGCGGCGGCGAGGAACCGCCGGGCCCCGGTCCGCCGCGCCAGCGCGCTCAGCGCGATGCCCGCCCAGGCCATGTCGCCCACGGCCGTCCCGGTGAAGCCGAACTGGGTGCCGACGTTGGCCGTCCCGTCCGCCCGCACGAACCCGTCCGGCTGCGGCACGCCGTCGTAGTAGACGTACGGCCCGACGTTGTACGCCTGGCGCAGGCGGCCGTCGTCGTACGCCGGGTCGTGCTCCTGGGCGTAGATCAGCGCGTCCCCGAGCGCCACCGCCCGGGCCCGCCCGTCCGCCGTGCGTACGGCGAGGTGGGCGAGGATCGCCAGCGCGTTGTCGTAGGTGAACGCCGTGCTGAACAGGCCCGCCTGGTCGGTGTAGCTCTGGGTCAGCCGGACGGTGCCGTGGTCGGGGTAGGCGTCCATGGCGGCGGCGAGGAACGCCTGCCCGCGCCGCCGGGCCGAGGCCCCGGTCGTCCGCGGTGCCGTACCGGGCGCCGCGTGGGCCGTACCGGAACCGGCGACGGCGAGCGCCGCCGCGGCCCCGAGTCCGGTGCCGAGGAGCGCCCGGCGGCCGAACGCCAGTGCCGGGTCCGGTCTGCCGGTCGCGCCGGTCATGCCGGTGCCGTCGATGCTGCCGGTCATGGGTCTCCCTAGGGGTGCGGGCCTGGAGGGCGCGCCCGGAGTCGAGTTCTGAGAGCGCTCTCAAACGGGTGGTGGCTCATTCTGGCGGCGCCGCCGGGACGGGTCAACGCCCTTGCCCTCCGGGCTGGTTGCGGCGAGGGGGCAGGGGGTGGACGTCCCGCGCACTTCGGGTGCGCGGGACGTCCTCCGTGATCCTGGGCCCGGTACGCGGACTCCGCGACACGGACTCCGGCCCCGGATCCCGGGACCGTAAGGCCCCTCCGCCACGACAGGGACCCCACGGCCACGGCCCGCCGGATCCTCCGACGCCCGCCGGACACCACTGTCCGCCCCGCCCGGCCAACGCGGGTGCAGGCGAGGGCCAAGAGGGAGCCAGGCAAGGCAAGAGGGCGTACAACGTTGGGTGCGCGGGGGCTTGCGGCCTGCGGGTGTGGCCGGGGGCGCGGACCGAGGGCGGGAGGGGCGCGTCGGGGGAGCGGCGCGTGGATGGAGGCGGGTCAGCGCCGCAGGTAGGCCAGCACCGCGAGCACCCGTCGGTGGTCGGTGTCGCTGGAGTGGAGTTCCAGCTTGTCGAAGATGTTGCCGATGTGCTTCGACACGGCGGCCTGGCTGACCGACAGCAGCCGGGCGACGGCCGAGTTGGAGCGGCCCTCGGCCATCAGGGCGAGCACCTCCGTCTCACGAGGCGTCAGGTCACGGACGGAGCTGCGTCCGCGGCGGCTGCCCAGCAGCCTCCGTACGATCTCCGGGTCGATCACGGTCTCGCCGTCGGCGACGCGTTGAGCCTGCGAGACGAAGTCGAGGACGTCCCCCACCCGGTCCTTGAGCAGATAGCCCACTCCCGCGACCCCGGGCCCGGCGTCCGCGGCACCGAGCAGTTCGGCGGCGTAGTCCGCCTCCAGGTACTGGGAGAGCACGAGGACGCCGACGCCGGGGTGCTCGTGCCGCAGCGCGACCGCCGCCCGCAGCCCCTCGTCACGGAACCCCGGAGGGAGCCGGACGTCGACCACGGCGAGTTCCGGCGCGTGCTCACGCACGGCGGCCAGCAGGGACGGAGCGTTGTCCACCGCCGCCACGACCTGGTGGCCGAACTTCACGAGGATCTGTACCAGCCCTTCGCGCAGCAGGGCGGAGTCCTCGGCGATCACGATGCGCACGGTATCTCCACGTGTAACAGGGTCGGCCCGCCCACCGGGCTCGACAGATGAACAGTGCCCTCCAGGGCCGCCACCCGGTCCGCGAGTCCCAGCAGCCCGCTGCCCTCCTCGGCGTCGGCGCCGCCGCGCCCGTTGTCGTGCACCTCCAGCACCAGCAGCGGGCCGGTCCGGCGCAGCGAGAGCCGGGCCTCGGTCGCCTCGCTGTGCTTCGTGACGTTGGCCAGCGCCTCGCACGCCACGAAGTAGGTGGCCGCCTCCACGGCTTCCGCCGGCCGGTCCGGGAGCTCTACCTCGACCGTCACCGGCAGCGGGGAGTTCTCCGCGAGGACGGCGAGCGCGGTGGGCAGGCCCCGGTCGGTGAGGACCGCGGGGAAGATGCCGTGCACGAGGTCGCGCAGCTCGGTCAGGGTCACCTTGGCCTGTTCGTGCGCGCGCTCGACCAGTTCCCGTGTCTCGGCGTCGGCGTCGGCGACGGCCAGCCGGGCCAGCCCGAGCGTCATGATGAGCCCGGTGAGCCGCTGTTGCGCCCCGTCGTGCAGGTCCCGTTCGATACGGCGGCGCTCGGCGTCGTACGCGTCCATGATCCGTGCCCGGGACCGCACCAGCCGTCCGATGTACTGCTCCTCGCCCGCGCCCGGCTCGGGGGTGCGCCTGCCCAGCAGGAACACGGTGGCCCGGGCTCGGACCCGTGCGTAGCGGGTGAGCACCAGGTGGGCGAGGACCAGGCAGACCCCGCCGCACAGCACCAGTACGCAGGCCTGCGCGTCGGTGTCGGCCCGGAACACCGCCACCCGCAGGCCACCGTCATGGGTGAGGCGGCGCAGCAGCGGTGCCGTCAGCAGGGCACCGCAGAGGGTCACGGCGGCGAGGACGGCCAGGAACTCGACGAGGGACAGCACACCGTGGAGCACGGCATAGCCGAACTCCCACCACGTCGCCCGTTCGGTCAGCCGCTGCCGCACCCAGGCGAGGGGGCCACCGCCCGTACGCGGTGTACGGGCCGGGCCGCCGCCGGAGCCGGTGGGGAGGACAGCCTTCCCCAGCCCCGTCGCCCCGCCGAATCCGCCCCGTTCTCCGGTGAACAGCCGCAGCCGCAGCCGCTCGGCGGCCCCCAGCGGCAGGCCCGAGAGCAGCGCCGCGCAGAGCGGGACCACCCCCACCGCGAGGGGCAGCGTGGCCACACCGAGCGCCAGCAGCGTGCAGCAGACGACGAGCCACGTGAGGCCGGTGGGCAGACCGGTGGCCAGGTACAGCGCCGCCCCGGCCGACCGCGCCGACCGTTCCCTCAGTCGCGCGTACCTGGTTTCGCGCGCCACTCCCACCCTCGTCCCCGTGCCGGGGGTAGAGCGGTCTCCACCCCGGCTGTCGACCGGTCTCTACCGACAACGCCCGTCGCAGAGACTTGACTTGACGCATGCCGACTCCGCAGCCAGCCCTCGTGCCTCACGTTACTACCCGCCCGTCGCCCGCCGTCCGGCTGCGTGCGCTGTCCAAGGTGCACGGCCGGGGCGCGAACGCGGTCACCGCGCTGCACGAGGTCAGCCACGACTTCCCCGAAGGGACCTTCACGGCCGTCATGGGGCCGTCCGGTTCCGGCAAGTCCACCCTCATGCACTGCGCGGCCGGTCTGGAGCCGCCCACCTCGGGCGGCGTCATGATCGGCGGCCGGGACATCGCGGGCTGGTCCGAACGGCGGCTGACCCGGTTGCGCCGCACCCGCATCGGTTTCGTCTTCCAGGAGTTCAACCTGGTCCCGGCCCTGAACGTGGCCGACAACGTGGCGCTGCCGCTGCGGCTGGCCGGGCGCAGGCCCGACTCCGCGCGGCTGGCCGACCTGCTCTCCCGTGTCGGTCTCGCCGACCGCCGCCGGCACCGGCCGGCGGAGCTCTCGGGCGGGCAGCAGCAGCGGGTGGCGGTGGCCCGGGCACTCGTGGCACAACCCGAGGTCGTCTTCGCCGACGAGCCGACCGGTGCGCTGGACCGGGCCTCGGGCCGCGATGTCCTGGCCCTGCTGCGCGACGCCGTCGACGGCCTCGGCACCACCGTCGTCATGGTGACCCACGACCCGCAGGCGGCGGCCTGGGCGGACGAGGTGCTGGTCCTCGCGGACGGCAGACTCGCGGACCGGCTGACCGGAAAGAGCGTCACACCCGACACGATCGCGGCGCGGCTCGCCGCGGTGGGGAGCTGAACGCATGTTCTCCCTCGTCGTCCACTCCTGCCGGTCCCGCCTGGGGCAGTACGCGGGCTCCCTGATCGTGGTCGTCATGGCGTCCGCGCTCTTCACCGCGCTCGCCACCATCGTGGACCGGGTTCAGCTGGCCGGCCTCGGGCACGGACCGGAGCGGTCCGCCGAGTCCCTGATGGGCCTGGTCGGCGGCACGTCCGGGCTGGCCGCCCTGCTGCTGGTCGGCAACACCCTGTCGCTCGTCGTCCAGCAGCGCCGGCGCGAGATCGGCGTCCTGCGGACCATCGGCGCCTCACCGGCGCAGATCCGTGCCGAGATCGTCGCCGAGACCCTGGTGATCGCGCTGGTGGGAGGGGTCGCCGGGGCCGTCGCCGGCGGTGTCGCCGCCGGGCCCGCCCTGCGCTGGCTCATCGCCCACCAGGTCTTCCCGCCGGGTCCGGAGGCGGGGTTCTCCCCGCAGGGCTTCGCCATCGGGGTGCTGGGCGTCGTGGCGGTCGCCGTGCTCGCCGCGCTCGCCGCGGTGTACCGGCCCACCCGGACCCTCCGCTCACCGGTCTGCGCGAGGCGGAGATCGAGCGGCGCGTCATGCCGATCGGACGCGCGGTCGCGGCGGTGCTCACCCTGGCCCTCGCGGGGGCGGTCTGGCAGCGGTACGAGACGAAGCCCGGCGCGGGCGAGGCCGTCAACGGCGCCATGGCCCTGTGCCTGTTCCTGCTCGTGTCCGCCTGGCTGCTCGCTCCGCTGCTGGTGCGCCCGCTGGTCGTCCCGGGCGCGCTGCCGGGGCGCCTGCTGTCCCGGTACACCGGGCAACTGGCCGCCGTGACCAGCGCGCACGCCGTACGGCGGGTGGCGGCCATGTCGGGTCCCGTCCTCATCGCGGTGGGCCTCGGCGCGGCACTGCTGTGCAGCGGCTCGGCGTCGGAGGCGGTCATCCGGAGCCGGACCACCGCCGAGGCGTCCGCGACGGCCGTCCCACCGGGGACCCCGGTCGCGGCCCTCTCCCGTACGACCGCTTCCCACCCGACCCTCTCTCCGGCCGGCCTTCCCCCCACGGCCCTCCCGCTCACGGAGGTCGCGCGCACGGGCCCGTGGTCCACCGGCGTGTCGGCCGAGGCGGCGGCAGCGGCTTCGGCGGGACCGGGGGCCGACGGTGCCGGTGTCGGGGCGATGCGCGAGCAGCAGCGGCGGAACGAGGTGGGAACCCGCGTGCTCATGGCGCCGCTCCTCGTCTTCTCGGCCGTCGGCATCCTCAACACCCTGCTCCTGGCCACCCGGCAGCGCCGTGGAGAGTTCGCCGTCCTGCGGCTGACCGGTGCCACCGGGGCCCAGATCCTGCGCATGCTGTTCTGGGAGTCGGTGGTGGTCGTGGTCGGGGGTGTCGTCACCGCGGGCGCGGTGCTGGGTGTCTACCTGTCGGTACTGGCACGACGGCTGGCTCCCTACGGGGTGGACCTCGCCTCCCTCGTACCCGCCGGATCGCTGCTCCAAGTGATCGTCTGCTGTGCCGCGTTGGGTCTGCTCGGCGTCCTGGTGCCGGGCGCCCTGGCCCTGCGCGTACGCGCGGTCCAGGCGACGCGGGGCCGGGATTGAGCGGGGACGGCTGCGGGGTACAGCTACCTTCGGCGCACTGAGCGGGGCCGCCTGACCAGCGGCTCCGCAGCGCCATGGAGCAGGTGGACGAAACCGAGGGGAGCCCTGCTGTGATCCGAGTACTGGTGGCGGAGGACATGCATCTGCTGCGGGAGGCGCTGGTGGGCGTGTTACGGCTGGAGGGCGACATCGATGTCGTGGCCGAGCTGGACCGGGGCGACCAGATCATCGAAAGCGCCCTGGAGACCGTGCCCGACGTGGCGCTGGTCGACATCGATCTGCCGGGGACGGACGGGATCACCGCGGCGGCCCGGCTGCGCGAGCTTCTTCCCCGCTGCCGGGTTCTCGTCGTCACCGGGCTCGCGAGCCCGGGGAACATACGGCGCGCCATGGAGGCCGGTACGGCCGGCTTCCTGCTGAAGGACACCCCGCTGGACCAGCTCGTGACCGCGATCCGGCGCGTGGCCACGGGCGAACGGGTGATCGACGTGGAACTGGCCACCGTCGCCCTGAAGGGCAGTGCCAGTCCGTTCACCAGGCGCGAGGCGGAGATACTCCGCTTCGCGGCAGAGGGTGCTCCCGCCCAGGAGATCGCCGGCCGGCTCCGCCTGGAGCTCAGCACGGTGCGGAACTACCTCTCGACGGTGGTCGCCAAGTCAGGTGCCAGAAACCGAGTCGACGCCATCAGGATCGCGATGGCGGAAGGCTGGATCTGATGGAGTCCAGGGGATCAGCCGGCTCTTCGCCCGCACCGGCCTTCGCCCCCTGACGAGTCCACCGGGCAGTCCGGTGACGGTGTCGGGCACCACCGCTTCGAGCCGGAACTCGGCACGCTCCCCCGTCCCGCGACGAGATACGCGCAGGTCGCCCCCCAGCGCGGCCACACGCTCGGAGAGGCTGGGCAGTCCCACGCCGGGCGAGGAAACACGGACGTCTCGCGCCGGAGCCGGGCCGTTATTGATGATCAGGAGAGTGACCGAAGAATTCCTTCGGAAAAGCCGCACGACACAGTAATCGGCCGTGCTGTGCCTGAGCACATTGCTGATGCCCTCACGCAGCACGGCCGCGAGAACACTGCTCGCCCGGTGGGTGAAATCGACACCGAGAGACGAGAACCTGGGATCGATTCCGGCGGCCTCGAGTACCGATCGGGCCGATTCGAGCTCTCTGTCCAGTGAGAGATGGTGGTGATCGTGCGCGACCTTCCGCACCTCCGCGTGCGTGCCCCGGATCACCTCGATGACCTGGGAGAGTTCGGCACGGGCGCGGCCAGGACTGTGTTCGACCAGCCGATAGGCGAGTTCGGACTTCGTGGCGGCGGTCGAGAGGCTGTACCCGATCAGATCGTGCAGATCCCGGGCGAACCGCAACCGCTCATTGACGACCGCGAGCCTGGCGTCCTCCCCACGAGCGGCCTGAAGGCGTTCGGCGAGCCGGGCCAGACACGCCACGCCACGCTGAGAAACGACACTCCGGTCGACCCGGTGACCAGCACGGACAGACTCGTCGCGCCGACCGCGTGCGCGTCCGCCAGCACCGCGCCCGCCTGCGCGACACCGACGGCGCCCGCCAGGACCCAGGCCGCCCCGCCGCGCACGGTGATGAGAAACGTTCCGGCCAGCAGGCCGGAGATCCCCGCCCATTCGTCACGCATGACCGGAAGAGGAACCAGAACCAGAAAGGACTGCAACAGAAGGAAGGCTGCGGGAAACGAGCCGGAGGACGGCCCCAGCGCGCGGGCACAGTGCCGAAGTTGCAGGCCGAGAAGGAGCGTCATCCACACCGCGACCACCGCACCCGCGTACGCGCCCGATCGCCAGTCCAGCGCGGGGACGAGTGCGCGCAGGGACAGGACCGTGGAAATACCTGCCATACCGCCCAGGGCGAATCTCCGTATGCGGGCTGAAATATCGACTTCGGCTTCTACGCACCCCGGCGATAAATCCCCCACACGGACACATACCCCCAGGTCCCACTGTTTGACCTATCGTCACCGCTGATGCTTTTCAGCCGATGACTTACATCCTCGCCAGTGTAATCAAATGCACATGCGAATGTAATGATCGGAATCTTCTACTCACTGCACACCCTCCGCAGCGCCGGTCGCCGGTTCGTCTGGGTGGCCGCCACCTTCTGTACGTCCGCCAGGAGGCCCGGTACGTCGATGTCGTCGCCGGACGCCGCGCGGGCGATCGTCAGGAGGACCGCCTCGTAGAAGGCGTCGCGGACGGCGGGGGGCATGACGTCGGAGGCGTCGAGGCAGCGGGGGCCCGTGCCGGTGAGGCGCGCGGCGATCTGGCGTTCCACGGGGCGGTCGCGCGGTCGCACCCGGCGGTTGGCCGAGAAGACGTCCGCGGCGTCGGCCCATTGCTGCTGGCCCTCCCGCGAGGCCAGCCGTTCGATCAGGTTCCGGGCCTGCGGGCGGTCGCTGAACAGCGCGGCGAAGTCGCCGGTCACCTCGTGGGCCCGGACCCGGTAGGGGCCGCCGGGCAGCAGGGGTGCGGAGTCCATCAGGCCCGCCCGCCGCCGCTCGTCCCCGTAGAAGGAGCGGGCGAAGGAGCCCTGGTGCTCCAGCGCGCAGTCGTCCGCGCCCTCGAAGAGCAGGCCGTGCCCGTCGGGTGGGCCCCGGTGATCGGTGAGCAGGGCCCGCCGGGCCGCCTTCTCGTCCTGGCGCAGCAGCCCGGCCCACGCCTCCCACGCCTCCCGCACCGCCGGCCCGGTCCACGGCACGCGGGGGTCGCCGAGCGCCCACCCGTCGTAGACGTCCGGGCCCTCCCGTTGCAGCACGAGGTCCTCGATCCAGTCGCTGCCGGGCCAGCCGGACGCCCCGTCGTCGCCCATCCCGATGCACCAGCGTGCCGGCGGGGCGGGCGAACCGGCCGGACGCTCACCCTCGCGGTACCAGACGATGCTCTTCAGGTCCGCCTTGACGGGCACCCAGTACGCCTCCTGCGCGGGCTCGTCCACCGGCTGCCACGGGGCCCCGTACTCGTCCTCGGCGTAGAGGCCGTTCAGCGACCTGAGACGGCCCTGGGCCGCGTACTCGGCGAGTTCTCCGACGCCCGGCATGATCGCGATGTCGGGCGGCTCCCCGGACTGCACCTTGGACAGCAGCACCTCGCGCTGGGCGGCGGTGCCCTGGTACTCGAAGGGGACACCGAAGTCCCGCAGCACGGCCTCGAACTGCTCGCCCTGCTCGTCGGTCCACGGCCCGAGGACGGTCACCGGCTCGTCCTCCCGCTGCGACCAGACCGCCACCATGCTGCCCGCCGAGACCAGCAGCAGCGCCACCAGCAGCACCAGCAGCTTGAACCGGCGGGTCACCGTCGCCTCCAGTAGTCGCTGTCGAGCCGGAGTCCGAGCCCCACCACGGGCAGGACGACGAGCAGCAGGCCGCCGGTGAGGGTGCCCTGGTACACGCGGACGGTCCAGGTGTCGTCGGCCAGGACGTCCCGGACCTCCTCGGACCGCTCCGTGACGGTCTGCTGGTGGCCCTCCAACTCCGCTCCCCCGCCCTTACTTCGGGAGACCTTCGTGATCTCCCGCAGCTCCCCGGCCACCCGGTCGAGGCCGGCCTGCGCGGACGACATCGTCAGCAGCGGCACGACCCCGAGCAGCGCGGTCAGCGCGAGGGCCGCCAGCAGGTACGGGTTCCAGTCGCGGCCGCAGCGGTCGCGCAGCACGAACAGCGCGGACAGCAGGGTCAGCGCCAGGGCCAGCAGGGCGAGTTCGGCCAGCCACCAGCCGCCGCGCTGCAACCACCCCTCGGTGGCGGTGACCTCGGCGTGCCTCGTCTCGATCCGCTGCATCGCGTCCAGGCGGGGTACGAGTCCCACGCCCCGGCGCAGGAGCAGCGAGTGCGCCTCGGCGAGTTTCTGGTCGCGCATGAGCGGCCGGTCGCGGTACATGGCCGTACCGAGGTTGAGGGAGTTGCCGTAGGTGGCGAGCAGACCGTTGACGGTGCCCAGGTCCTGGTCCGTACGGTCCGCGATCCGGGACAGTCCCTGGTCGGCGGCGGAGAGCTGGGCCCGGTACGCCTCGCCCGTGCCCGCGACGTCGACGAGTTCGGAGGCCACCAGCGCGCGGGCCTCGTGGTCGGCGCGCAGCAGCGCGAGGCGGGTCGCGGCGAGCCCCTGCACGGCCGGCGCCTCCTCGCCGGCCAGCGTGTGCGCTCCGCCCTGGATCTGCCGGCAGGACACGAACAGGGCGGCGGCCGCCACGACCGCGCACACCGTCAGGACCAGCAGATGCGCCTCCAGCAGCCACCGCGTGCGCCGCCCGCGCAACCGCGCACGCCAGAAGGCGCCCAGGGAGTAGGGCGCGTGGCGCCGGCCGACGGCGTACGAGGAGCGCGGGGCGCGGCGGGAGTGGTCGTCGGTCACAGCAGTCTCTCCCCGCAGGCGACGCAGTGGCGGGCCTCGGCCCCGGCCGGGGTGGCGCACCGTCCACAGCGCGGGCCCGGCAGGGGCCCGGCGCCGTCGGTCAGGGACACGGGTCGGGACCCGGCGCGCAGGATCATCGGCCCGAGCGTGTCGGCGTCGACGGCGCGCCGCAGCCGGACCCGGCCCGCCGGCGCGTCCTCGATGTCGGCGACCGCGCGGATCTCGTCCAGCACCCAGTCCGTGCCGAACCGGTCCGCCAGCCGCGCCGCCCTCCCCAGGTGGCCCCGGGCGGCCTCCCGTCGCTCCTCGCCGAGGGCGACGAGTCCTCGGCGCAGGGCCTCCCGCATCACGGTGGTGGACTTCTGCTCGCGCACACTGGCGGCGCCCGCCGGCAGCTCCGGCGGGGGCGGTCCGGGGTGGTGCCAGCGGGCGGTGACGGCCGCGTGGACGTCGCCGACGGAGACCATGGCGAACTGCAGGTACGTCTCCAGCGGGTCGTTGTCGGCGTCGGCGACGAGGGTGAGGAGGTAGTCGCGTCCGCCCTCCTCCCACTGGTACGTCGGAAAGCTCCACCGGTGCGGCCGGCCGGGCCGGGGCAGCCCGCCGAGGCGGTGCGGCCGGGGTGCCTTCTCGTTCAGCGCGACCTGCCGCACCGAGGGCCGTACGGTCACCTCGATCGGCAGCTGAGGGGCGTGCACCCGGCGCAGCCGCCGGATCGCGGCGGTGATCGCCGTGCCGAGCCCGTCGTCCACGAACTCGGCGGTGCCGTGCAGCCGTTCGGCGAGCGTCAGCAGCGGTTCGGGGCTCCAGTCCGCGCCGAGGGCGAGGACGTCGCAGGTGAAGTGCCCGGCGCACGCGTCGAGTTCCTGCTCCAGACGGGTATCGCCGGGGGCGCTGCTGCCGTCCGTGATCAGCAGCAGATGGCGTACGGACAGGGGGCGGGCGGCGAGCAGGGTGCGGGCCCGGGCGGCCCAGGCGGCGTATCCGGCGGGGCGCGGGCCGTCCCGGTGCAGCGGGATCGCGCCCGTCGCGAAGGCGGCCCGGCGTTTCTCCCGCTCGTCGGCGACGGCCCACACGGCGTCGCCCCCGGGATGGCACCGGACGGGCTCGGGACCGGCGCCCAGCACGGTGAAGGAGATGCCGTCGGGCAGGGCGCGCAGCGCGGCGGGCAGGGCGTGCCGGACGGCCGCCCGCAGGGGCTCGGCGACATCGACCGCGATGATCACGGCGAGTTCGATCGCGGGCAGTTCGGCCGGCGCGCCGCCGGCACGGACGTCGACCCGCAGATGCGCCTCGATCTTCGCGCTGCGGTGCGGGCGCAGATCGCGGCCGAGGTCGACCCGCAACCGGATCTCCGGGCGCGAGGGGCGACGCATTCCGGGTGGGGGTGGGGGCGGGGGCGGACTCGGGTGCGGGGTCGGGGACGGAAGCGGGGTCGGGTGCGGGCCCACGGTCGGGTGCGGGCTCGGGTATCGGCCGGGGTCTCCGTCCGGGTCGTGTGTCACCGTGGCCTCCTCGTCGTCGCCGTCGCCGCCGTCGCCGCCCGCGCCGTCGCCGTCGCATCCCGTCGCCGTCGCCTGCCCGTCGGGCACTCGCCCCTGGCCGGCCCTGTCGTCGCCGTGGCCGTCGCCAGAGCCGTCGCCGTCGTCACCGTGGCCCCCTCGTCGTCGCCGTCGCATCCCGTCGCCGTCGCCTGCCCGTCGTGCGGCCTTGGTCGGCACTGTCGTCGCCACCATGGCCGTCGTCAGAGTCACCGTCACCGTCGCCGTCGTCGCGGTGCGGACCGTGCGGATCCGGTCCCGTCGCCCGGGCGCCTCGGAGGCATCCCGCGCGCCCGTACACCCGCCCGCCCGCATCCGCACACCCCTCACACCACCGTCTGCGGCCGGACCGCCTGCAGCAGGTCCACGAGGTGTTCGTGGGTGGCGGCCGATCCGTCGTGCCGGGCGGCCAGTTGGCGGTAGTGGGACTCGATCCGCGCCCGCAGCCGGCGCTCCCGCGCGCTCAGGCCGCGCAGGCTGCGGGGGTCGAGCCGGCCACCGCCCCGGGGGCCGGGGCGGTCGTCGCGGCTGTAGAGGGCGTCCAGCTGCCACTCGTGCAGTTCGGTGCTCAGGCGCAGCGCCTCGTCCTCGGACAGCCCCGGCACCCCCGCACCGGGTTCCCGGCGTACCAGGTCGCTCAGTTCGGCGAGCGCCGCGTCCACCTCGCTGGGTTCGGGCAGCGGCTCGGTGTCCCGGGGCAGCCGGGCCGCGCGGATCCGTAAGGAGGCGATACGGGTGACGGTGTGGTCCAGGGTGCCGGGGCGGACCCGGGCGAGGACGTGCAGGGCGGCCCGGCGGTCGCCCGCGCGCAGGGCGAGCCGGGCGAGGCCCAGGGCGGCGCCGCCGTGGGCGGGGTTGCGGGCGAACACGGCCTCGTACAGCTGCCTGGCGGTGGGCCCGGCCGTGTCGTCGCCGAGCCGCTCCCCGCAGTAGGCGAGGGCCAGCTTGGGCGCGTACTCACCAGGCAGTTCCAGCCGGACCGCTGTGAAGTGGCCCTTGGCCGCCGCGACTTGCCGCGGATCGCCGTCCAGGTCGGCCCGGCGCAGCGCGACCAGGGCGCGGTGCCACTCCAGCCGCCACCGGCGCACGGCCGACGGCCCCGGCAGGGAGTCGGCGGTGTCCAGTTCCTCCTGGGCCCGCTCCAGGTCGTCGCGTGAGTCCCGGCCCAGCAGGACACGGACGTTGTGCAGGCGGATCTCCACCGAGGGCGGCTTGCCGTCCTCCTGGTCGAGGAGGCGGCCCGGGTCGTAGCCGCTGCTCACCTCGAAGCGGGTGGTCTGCGGGTCGCCCGGGTAGCGCCGGGGCACCGGCAGCCGGCGGGCGATCTCGGTGGGGGTGGGCGCGCCGAGGTCGAGGGCGGGGGCGAGCGGCGGGTCGTAGCGGTCGCGCCGGGGGCGCTCCAGCCAGTGTTCGATGCCGGGGACCGTACCGAGCCGGGCGCCGAGGAGTTGCGGGGACGGCCAGAAGTAGTCGGAGGGTTCGGGCGGGTCGCTCTTGCCGCGCAGGGCCCGGATCTCCCGCAGGGCGCCCCGCAGTTGGCCGGCCATCTCGCGGGCGTCGACGAAGCGCAGGCCGGGGTCGCCGCGGGTGGCGCGGTCGACGACACCCCGGAAGGAGGCCGTGCCGAGGCCGGGCACCTCGTCTACGGCCCAGCCGGCGAGTTCCCGCAGGGTGACTCCGACGGTGTGCAGGTCGTGGGCGGTGGTGGGCATGGGCGCGAACGCCGTCTCCGGCGCCATGTAGTCGGGGGTGACATGGGCGGGCGGCTGGCTCTGGCCCTGCTCCCGCATCCCGCCGAGGTCGATGACCTTGACGCCGTCACCGTGGTGCACGACGTTCGAGGGCTTCATGTCCCCGTACACGAAGACCCGTTCGCCGCCGGCGTGCAGATGGACGAGGGCTTCGAGGATCTGGCAGCCGTACGCGGCGACGTGCTCGATGTCGAGGACGGACTCCCCGCGCCGGGTCTCCTTGACGACCTTCTCCAGGGTGCCGTCGCCCACGTCGTCCATGACGATGTAGCCGCCGGTGACCTGGCCGCCGTCGTCGCGCCGGGCGACGAAGTCGCGGATCTGGACGATACGGGGGTGCCGGATGGCGACGAGGTTGCGGCGTTCGACGTCGGCGAGCCTGGCCCCGTCCTGCTCGTAGCGGTTGAGCATGCCCTTGACGGCGACGACGTCCCCGAGATGGGTGTCCTCGGCGAGGTAGACCCAGCCCTGGCCGCCGTGCGCGATGGGCCCGAGGATCCGGTACTGGTCGCGCAGCACGTCGCCCGCGGCGAGTTCGGGCCGGTACGAGTAGGGCACCCCGCAGGCCGGGCAGTACCCCTCGACCGGCACCCGGCCCACGGTGTAGGGCGGTGCGAAGGTGATGCCGCACTCGGGGGACGAGCAGCCCATACGGACCCGCAGCGGCGCCTCGGGGTCGATGAGGCGTTCCCGCGCGGGGCGCGGCGCCCGCTCGGGCAGGGCGAGCAGCTCCGCGGGGCCGAACGCACCCGGATCCTCGGGCAGGGCGGGCAGCCGGGGGCCGTCCTGAGCCCGCCCGCACACGGCACAGTGCCCGGTGGGCAGCACCGTGCCGCCGCAGGGGGCGCCGGTGAAGCGCCGGTGCGGGCAGGGCGTCCCGCGCTCGCCGTCCGGATCCGGGCCGGACGACGCCGACGGGGAGGGCGGGGCCGACGGGACGGGCAGGGCGGACGGGGCTGGCATCGCGGACGGGGAGGGCGGCGCGGACGGGGAGGGCGGCGCGGGCGGCGCGGAGGAACCCGTACCCGGGCCGGGGGCGGGCCCCGGATCAGGCCCCATCTCGGGCCGGGGCCCCGGCCCGACCTCCTCCCCCGGCCGCCTCCGGCCCCTCATGTCGCGTCCCCGGAGCGCCGCAGGTCCCCGCGCAGGGTCCTGATCAGCTCGCGCAGCCGGGTGAGCCGTCCCTGCGGGTCCCGGTCCGGGGTGGTCTCGTCGATCAGACGGCGTTCGGCCCGGCGCCGGTCGGCCGTCTCGGTCATCGAGCCGAGGGAGGCGCTGTCGACGACACCGTGCCGGACCGCGCGGCTGAACTCGGCGCGCTCCAGCCGGGCGAGGAGGGTGTCCGCGTGGGCGAGGAGCGCGGGTTCGAGGAGCCGGTCACGGGCGGCGGTCCAGCCGGTGCCGCCCTCGTGCCGGAAGACGAGCAGCAGCCGGAAGCCGAACGACCCTAATCGGGCGAGGAGTTCGATCAATGGCCCCGGCTCCGGCTCCTCGTCGAGGCCGTCGACGAGGACGGTGACCGGGCCACCGGACACCAGTCCGCCGGACACCGGAGGGCCGGACACCGGGGCGGCCGTCCGCGCGGGCCGGGGCCGGGTGCCGAGCAGCCAGTCCCAGTACGCCAGGTACTGGCCGGGCGGGAAGGCGATGTGGCCCAGGGCGTGGTCGGCGAGGTCCGGTCTGCCGGACGTGCCGCCCCGGTGGACGAGCGCGGCCCGGTGCGCCAGATGTCCCAGGGAGCGTTCCTTGCCGCTGCCCGGGGGCACCACGGTGATCTTCACCGGTTCCTCGTCGGGGTCGTCGAACCAGCGGGTCAGCCGTTCCTCGAAGTCATGGTCCCAGGCGTACGGACCGCTCAACTCTTTTATCAGGGGCGAGAGTTCGGCGATGCGCTCGACGGGGATCAGGTACGAGAAGGCGAGCCGGTTGTTCTCGGGCAGCAACTCCCCCATGTCACCTCGCCAGCTGACGACCAGTCCGACCACGCGCGCGGGGCGTCCCTCGCCGGGCCGGGTGCACACGGCTGCGCCGCTGAAACCCTTGCGCACCACCTCGGCCCTGGTGACGGCGTCCAGTTGCACCCGCTCACCGCTGACCCCGCCGATCCGGCCCCACAGGGACATGCCGTCGTCGAAGCCCTCCGCGTACCCGGTGGCGGACACCTCCGCCCCGCCCCACAGCGCGGTCTCCAGCCGGGCGGGACGCGCCCGCGGCCGTGGGCTGTCCAGCCGGAGGACGGCGACGTCCTCGCCGCCCCCGGGTCCGTCGGGCAGCCAGCCACCGGGCGCGACCCGCGCGGACACCGGTTCGAGGTCACCGTTCTCGGCGAACTCCAGCCACATCACGGCGTCCGGATCCCGCACCACGTGCGCGCAGGTCAGCGCCGTGTGCTGGTCCACGAGCACGCCGGCGCCGCAGACGGGTCCGTGCGCGTCCCCGCGCCGCAGCCTGAGCCTCCAGTCCGCACGCAATTCCCCCATGCTGCCTCAGACTACGCGTGGGGCATCGTGCGTCCCTAGACTCTGTAACCAACTTGGACGGGCCGATCGACGCACACGACGGGATGGTGACATGGGCGAACCCGAACCGGTCGGCCTCGCGGAGGCCATCGGCACGGTCCGCGCGGAGCTGGCCAGGGCGCAGGCCGAAGGCGCGGCGAGCGACTGGCGGTTCAGTGTGGAGCAGGTCAGCCTGGAGTTCTCGGTCCAGTTCCACCGGGGCGGCGAGGGCGGCGCCGGCCTGCGTCTCGGCGTGGTCGAGGCGCGCCTCGGCGGGTCGGTGAGCCATGACTCCACCCACCGCGTCCAGGTCGACCTCAAACCCCTCCCCGGCCCCGGCGGCCACCACCACGAGGTGAGCCGCGACACCCCCGCCGCACCGGGCCGCCCGGGCCCGTCGCAGGGCTCGCTCTCCCGCGAGGATCCGCCGGACGGCGCCTAGAACCGCCCCCGGCCCGCTGCACCGGGACCGTCCCGGGGCCCTTCCGGTGCCCCGCCCCGGGCGGCCGCCCCGGACGGCCGCCGCAGCCGGGCGGCGGTGACGCGTCCGGCGCGTGACTGGGCGAAGACGTACGCCTCGTCGCCGATCGCCGCGAGCAGCACGTCGTGGACGACCCGCGCGAAGGTGGCCACCACCGTGAGGTGGTCGCCCGTCACGGCGTCCCACACGCGTACGGTGCCGGAGGTGTCCCCGGTGGCCAGCAGGGGCCGCCCGCCGACCGTGGCCAGCGACAGGCAGGTCACCGCGGCCCCCGGGTTGTCGGCCGGCGTCACGAGCCCCCCGGTCGCCAGGTCGCGGACCCGGATCCGACGGCCGGCGGCGGAGACGTGGACGTCCCGCCCGGCGACGGTACCGAGGGCCGACCCGGCCGCGCCGCACGGCAGTTGCGTGAGCTGCTTGCCCTTCACCGGGTCCCACAGCCGGAGCGCCTCGCCGTGGACGGTCGCGAGCACGGTCCGCCCGGCCACCGTCCCGAACGTGAGCGCGGTCAGCCGCCCGAAGGACTCCAGGGTGGCGAGGACGTCCCCGGTGGCGGCGTCCCACACGGTCACCGGCCCGCTGGTGTCCGCCTCGGCGAGGAGGTCGACCCGTCGGGCCTCGGCGGCGGGCCTGCCGGGCAGGAGGACGCGGCGGCCCGTGTCCCCGTAGGCCACGAACCTCGACCAGCACGCGGGGTGTCTGCGCAGTCGACGCACCGCCGAACCGGTCGTCGGGTCGCACAGGACGACACCGTGGCCGATGCCCGCGACCGCGATCAGCGGGCTGCCGTCCACCGTCGCCGGGGCGACCGCGACGCCCCGGCTCCCTCCGTGCCGGTGGTCGTCGCAGAGGGGCAGGGAGGTGCGCGCCGTCGTCCGTCCGGTGAGCGGGTCCGTCAGCCGGACCTCGTACGGGCCGCCGACCAGCAGGAGCGGTGTCCGCCCGTCCGTGCCGAGCGCGAGTCCGCCGGCCCGGAAGCCGCCCACGTCCGGGGACCGGGCGGGGACGTCCAGCAGCACGATTCCGTGGCCGTCCTCCGGTGTCCGGTCGAAGCCGCCGGTTCTGGTCGTGGCGAGCACGGTCGTGCCGTCGACGGTGCCGAAGGCGCCGGTCAGGACGTGACCGAGGTGGGCGGAGAGCGCCGCGACCGACCGTCCCGCGAGCGTGCTGACGCGGACCTCGACGTCGTCGCTCCAGGCCCCGTCGGACCGGGGGGCGACCGTCGCCACAACCGTCTCACTGTCGGAACGGTCACCGGCGCCCCCGCCACCCGCGTCGCCCCCGCCGGCGCCATCACCTCCATGACCGCCCTCCAGGCGTCCGAAGGCGAGGACCGACTCCGACTCCCGCACGTCGAAGCGTTCGACCCGGCCTCCCGCCGAGCCCTTCGAGGGGTCCCACAGGAAGAGGGTCTGCCGCCACTCACGGTTGTCCCACCCGGTCGCCTCCTCGGCGACGACGGCCAGCACCTCACGCCCCTGGTGGGCGACGGCGGCGAGGAGCCCGGTGAGCGGGGGCACCCTGTCCCGCAGCGGCTCGCCGGACCACCGGGCCACGGGCTCGCCGGTGGTGGCGTCCCACACCCGCACCGTGTCGCCCCCGCAGACGGCGGCCACGGCGGTCCGTCCGGCGACGGTGAGGACGGCCACGCCCGACATCACCTCGTCGCCCGCGCACAGGGCGGCGAGAGGGTCCCCGGTGAGCGGATCCCACAGATCGACACCGCCCGCGTCCTCGGCGTAGCGCCCGCCGGGCCGGCCGGAGCCGTCGTCCGCCTCGAATCCGTGGGCGACCGCCAGCGCCCGACGACCGTCGTCGAGGGTGGCGAAGGCGGCCGCCCGCGCGTGCCCGGCGGGCACGGAGAACACCGCCGACGGCTCGGCCGTACGGAGGTCCCAGATCCGCACCAGCCCGTCCCGTGTGCCGGCGGCCAGCACCGGACGGCCGTCGACGGTGCCGAACTCCAGCAGCGTGCACGCGGCGCGCAGGGGCGGGGCGAGGGTGGTGAACGGTTCACCGGTCCGCGCGTCCCACAGCCGTATCCCGCCGTCGCGCCCCCCGCTCGCCAGCACCGGCCGTCCCTCGACCGTGCCGAACGCCAGCACGTTCAGCCGCGTGTCGTCCCGCGTGGGATCGTCCGCGTGCCCCGGCAGCCGCCGGTGGAACACCGTACGACCGCCCCCGCCCGCCCACAGGGGGTCCCAGCCCGCCTCCTCGGCGAGACCGAGCCCCGGGTGCGCGGCCGGGCCCCCGGGTCCGTCGAACGCCTCCGGTTCCTCGCAGAGCGCCATCGCCTGGAGCACGGCGGCACGGTCGTCCGGCGCCGCGGCCCGCAGCCGGTCCAGGGCCCGCCAGTAGGCCCGCAGCAGAGGTGAGCGGGAGCGGTCGACGCGGTGGAGGACGCGGGCGAGCCGGTCCGGGTCGGCGGAGGCGAGGAACCGGGCGTCGTGGGCCAGGTCCGCCGGCGCCACCACGTCGTCGTTGTCACCGTCGGGCCGTTCGCCGAGTTCCATGGAGCACCTCATCGCACGGGGGGCGGTACCGCTGAGCACCGCTGGGCGGTGGGCGGTGGGCGGTGGGCGGTGGGCGGTGGGCACGGAAAATACCGCAATCGGTTCCGGTGACGCCCCGTACCATCGGCCCGACTCCCGTACGGGCACGGGACCATGACGACGAGGCCGGGAGCGAACCAGGATGTCCCACCCACCTGACCCGCGGCACGTCGAGCACCCCCGACTCCTGGACCAGGGACACCCGTTCCGCCAGTGGAAGACCTGGCGCGTCCCCGGCACCGGCCTGACCCTGACCGGTTACTCCCGCGCCAACGACAAGACGTTCTTCCACCTCCCCGAACTGCGCTGCTCCGTCGATGCCGGGCTGGCCGAGGGCCGGCAGGTGGAGACGGTGCTCCTGACCCACACCCACCTCGACCATTCCAAGGACCTGGACTATCTCGCCGCCAGGGACGCCGGGGTGGACATCTATCTGCCGGCCGCCGCCGAACCGTACGCGGCGGCCTACCTGCGCGCTGCGAGCGAGCTGAACCACGGGGCCGGCTTCGACGCGTCCCGCGCCCCGGACTGCCGTCTGCACGGGGTGCGTCCGGGCGCGGAGTTCTCCGTGGGCCGCCGCGGGGAGTACGCGGTCCGGGTCGTCGAGTGCCTGCACAAGGTGCCGTGTGTCGGCTACTGCTTCGCGGAGAAGAAGACGGTCCTGAAGCCGGAGTACGAGGAGTTGAAGGCGTCGATGGTCGCCGCCGGCCGGGCGGGTGAGTTCGGCCGGATCATCGCCGAGCGGCGCAAGGAGGGCCCCGGTACGGTCGATCAGGAGATCCGCCGCCCCGCCTTCGCCTTCCTCGGCGACACCCACCCGAGCGTCTTCGCGCGCAACCCCTGGCTGTTCGACTACCCGGTGGTCATCACCGAGTGCACCTATCTCGACGACGAGCGGCTCGGCCGGGCCCGGCAGGTCGGGCACACCGTGTGGAGCGAACTGCGTCCGGTGGTCGAGGCACACCCGGAGACCCTGTTCGTGCTGACCCACTTCAGCCTGCGCCACTCCGACCGTGAGGTCGTCGAGTTCTTCCGCCGCGAACGGGAGAAGGGCGGGGCCGGACATCTCGACAACGTCGTGCTGTGGGCCCACGCCGAGAGCCGTCTGCCGGAGCAGCACCAGAAGCGGGGGTGACCGCTCGGCCGGCCACGGGCGGGGCCGGCCCGCCCGTCACCGTGCGGCGGCACGGCCCCGCTTCCGGACCCGTCGGTCAGGGGCGGCCCAGTGCCCGGTAGTCCCACCCCGCGGCCCGCCACTGTGCCGGGTCGAGGGCGTGGCGTCCGTCGACGATCCGGCGCCGGGCCACGACCGCGCCCAGGGCGTCCGGGTCGATCTCCCGGAACTCGGTCCACTCCGTGAGCAGCACCACCACGTCGGCCCCGGTGGCCGCGGTGAGCACGTCCGTGCCGTAGTGCAGGTCCGGGTAGACGCGGCGGGCGTTCTCGACGGCCGCCGGGTCGACGACGGTCACCTGCGCGCCGGCCTGGTGCAGGGTTCTGGCCACATCCAGGGCGGGCGCGTCACGGATGTCGTCGGAGTTGGGCTTGAACGCCGCCCCGAGCGCGGTCACCTTGGCTCCGGCCAGCTCGCCGCCGGCCAGTTCGCGGACCAGGTCCACCGTGCGGGCCCGGCGGCGCTGGTTGATGGCGTCGACCTCGCGCAGGAACGAGACGGCCTGACCGACTCCCAGCTCCTCCGCACGGTGGCTGAAGGCCCGGATGTCCTTGGGCAGGCAGCCGCCGCCGAAGCCGAGGCCGGGCTTGAGGAACCGGCCGCCGATCCGGTCGTCGTAGGCCAGCGCCTCCGCGAGACCCGTCACATCGGCGCCGGTGGCCTCGCAGACCTCCGCCATGGCGTTGATGTACGAGATCTTGGTGGCGAGGAACGAGTTGGCGGCGACCTTGACCAGCTCCGCGGTGGGCAGGTCGGTGACGACCACCGGGGTGCCCTGGGCGATCACCGGCGCGAAGGCGGCGCGCAGCTGCTCCTCGGCCCACGCCGACTCGGTGCCGAAGACCAGTCGGTCGGGTCGCATCGTGTCGTCGACGGCGTACCCCTCGCGCAGGAACTCGGGGTTCCAGGCGAGTTCGACGTCGGCTCCGGCCGGGGCCGTCCGCCGGACGATCTCCGTGAGCCGGGCGGCGGTGCCCACCGGGACCGTGGACTTGCCGACCACGAGCGTGCGCCGGCGCAGGTGCTGAGCCAGTTCCTTGACCGCGCCGTCGACATAGGTCATGTCCGCCGCGTACGAGTCCCGCTGCTGGGGCGTGCCCACGCAGACGAAGTGGACGTCACCGAACTCCCCGGCCTCCGCGAAGCTGGTGGTGAACCGCAGCCGGCCGCTGTCGAGGGCCTTGGCGAGCAGTTCGGGCAGTCCGGGCTCGAAGAACGGCACCTCGCCCGAGCTCAGCCGGTCGATCTTGACGGGGTCCACGTCCACACCGAGGACGTCGAAGCCCAGCACGGCCATGCAGATGGCGTGGGTGGCGCCGAGGTAGCCGGTGCCTATGACGGTGAGGCGGGGCGCGGTTCTGTCGGTGTCGTCCGACCAGGTCATGGTGGTCTCCAGGGGTGTTGCGGGACAGGTCGAAGCGAGGGTGGGCGGGTGCGGGGCCGCGTGCGGGGGCGGTCAGGAGGCGCAGTCGACGTTGGCGAGACCCTCGCCCGCGTCCTTCGCCTTGTTGTCGCAGGTGACTTTGTTGCCGTCGGTCGTGAGGTGGAAGCCGTAGCCGGGCCCGTCCACGTTCGCGGTGTTGTCCTTGAAGATGTTGCCGGTGCCCCAGCCGTTGACGAGCTGGTGGGTCTGGAAGCCGTCCTCCGGGGAGTTGCTCCCGGTGTTGCCCTGGAGCAGCCAGCCGTTCCCCTTCACGTCGACCCAGGAGTCGTTGTTGTGGGAGCCGCTCAGCTTCGATCCGTCGAACGTGTTGTCGATGACCTTGCCGTCGCTGGTGCCTTCCTTGATGTCGATGGACTCGGCGGTCGTGTCCCTGATGTCGTTGCCGAGCACGACGTTGCGGTCGCTGGCGTCCGTCTTGCAGTCGCTCACCGTGCACCAGTTGGACTTGGACGTGCCGATGTACACGCCCTCGCCGTACTTCTCGCGGCGCAGCCCGGTGTCGCGGATGGTGTTGTCCCGGACCATGTTGTCCGAGCTGAAGTTCCGCAGGTGGATGGCCTCGTCGCCGATCTGCTCGACGGTGAGGCCCTGGATGACGGTGCCCACCGTGCCGTCCGCCATCACGCCCTTCTGGGCGTTGCGGACGGTGAAGCCCACCAGCCGCCAGTTGCTGACCCGGTCCAGGTGGAAGGCGTACCCGTCGTCCGTGTCCCCGCCGTCGACGACCGCTCCGGCACTGCCGCACAGGAAGATCGGCTTCTCGGCGGTGCCGGAGACCTCGGCGGTGAAGTTGCCGGCGTAGACGCCGTTGGCGAGGGCGATGCTGTCGCCCGGTCGCGCCTGGGCGAGGGCCTGTTCGAGCGTGGTGGCGTCGCTCACCTTGACGGAGGCGGCCGGGCAGGTCACCGCCGCCTCGGGCACCGAACCGCTGGTGGCGTGCTCGGTCGGGGCCGGTTCGGGAGCGGCCGTGCGGGTCGGCAGGACCGACGGCTCGTCCGAGGTCGGTGAGATGACGGACTCCCGGGGCCCCGCGGTGGTCGCGCCGGCCGTCACCTCCGGCTCCGACGATCCGCCGTCCCGCGTCACCGCCACGACGAGCGCCGCCAGCGCGAGCAGGAACGCGCCTCCGGCCAGCCAGACGGCCGGCTGCCGGGCGGAGCCGCGCTCGGGGGCGGGCGCCCCGCCCGGCCCGGCCGGCTGCCCGATCGGCCTGGTGGGCTCGCCCGACTGCGGCGAACCGCCCGACTGCGGCAGCACGCTCGGCCGGGGCGGTTCGCTCGGCAGAGGCGGCTCGATCGGCCTGGTGGGCGCGCCCGTCCGGGACGGCCCGTCCGGCTCGGACGGGCCGCTCGACGCGGGCGCCTCGGCCGACGTGGGCGGCTCGCTCGACGGGGACGATTCGCTCGACGCGGGCGGCTCGTTCGACGTACGCGATTCGCTCGACGTAGACGAATCGCTCGGCCCGGACGGTTCGTGCTGCCCGGACGGTTCGTTCTGCCCGGACGGTTCGTTCGACGTGGGAGGTTCGGAAGGCATGAACAGCAACTCCGGTGGACGGGAACGCGTCGTCAGCGGGGCGGACGGGCGGCTGGGACGGACTGGGGAGCCAGGACGCGCAGGGCGGCGGTCTCTTCGTCCTTGGAGAACCAGCTGCGGTCGGACGTCTGCCGGAGCGGCACCTCGACGACCGAGGCGCTGTTGGTCACCGACTTCTTGTCCGCGTACGGGTGGACGCCCAGGCGCTGGCCGCCGCGACGGTTCCCTCTGCGGCTCTGGCGGCGGCCCAGCAGGGCCGAGACCAGGATGAGCAGCAGGATGAACGTCCAGAGCAGCGTCATCGGGCTCGCGTAGTGCCGGAACTTGACCCAGAAGGAGCTGGTGTCGTGCCAGGCGAACGTCTGGTTCTGCTTGACGGCGATGTCACCGTGGGCCCGGGTGGTGTCCACGGCGCTCGGGCCGACCCCGGAGATGACGTTGTACGTGATGACCGACTCCGAGACCCCGCCGACCATGGTGATCCCGTGGTTGGTGCCGTCCTGGATCGTGTTGCCGCGGATCTCGCCGACCGAGTCCCGGACGTAGATGCCGGTCTCGGTGCCTTCGACGATGTTGCCGGTGATCGTCGCGGCGGTCACTCCGTCGCGCACCGAGATGCCCTGCCGTGACTGGCCGGTGAGCCGGTTGCCGGTGATGGCGACCTTGGTGGCGTCCTTGCGGGCCACGATGCCCATGTCGCCGCCCTCGACCCGGTTGTTCTGCACCCCGACGTCCTTGCCGCCGAAGATCTCGATGCCGTAGTGGCCGTTGTCCCTGGCGATGCTGTCGGACACGGAGTTGGAGCCGTAGCTGCTGATGGACTCGCCGGACGCCGAGGGGCCGCTGGCGAGCGGACGGCCGCTGAGCGTGAACCCGTTGCCGCCGTTGCCCTCGGCCGTGGAACCGCTGACCCGGACCTGCTCGGTGGCGCGGGCCAGCACGAACCCGTCGCCGCCGTTCTCCTTGGAGACGGTCCGCTCGACCACGGCGTTGGTGACGAACCGGTGCAGGACCAGGCCGTGTTCCAGGCTCTTCCGCACCGTGCTGTCGCTGATGCTGACGCCGTTGGCGCCGGAGAGGAACAGCCCGTAGGCGTTGCCGGTGAGGGTGGAGTGGCCGATCTCCGCGGACACGTAGGAGAGGCTGGGCACGGAGAACCGGGTGTCCGGCGTGGCCAGCGAGCCGGAGGGCTGCGCCACGACGCCACCGCTGCCGGCCTTCGTCCCCGGCGACACCGTCGAGTCCTCGATGTTGCCGGTGTCGGGGCGGTCGGTCCCGGTGAGGCTCAGGCCGCCGGTGCGTCCGCTCCAGAAGCCGAGGTCACCGACCTTGGCGTACTTCATGGAGAACTGGCCGCCGATGGCCCGGATGTAGGCCCGGCCGTCCCGTACGTCCTTGTCCGGCTTGTTCTTCTTGTCGTTCCAGCTGGTGATCCGCAGGGGCGCCTGCGGGGTGCCCTCCAGGGTGAGCCGGCCGCCGAAGGAGACGATGCTGACGAAGCCCTTGTTGCTGCTGGCCATCCGCAGCGTCAGTCCGCCCGGGTTGGACAGCTTCAGCTTGGCGCCCGCGTTGAGATAGATGTTCTCGGTCAGCAGGTAGGCCCCGTCGGGCTGGCGGACGAAAGTCTGCGGAGCCAGTTCCAGCAGGTCGGAGACGGTGTAGGCGTTGCTGCGCTCGGTGAGGACCAGGGTGTAGCCGTCGCCGGTGTCCAGCCGGTACGGCGCCTTCCACTCACCGCCCTTCAGGGGGGCGACGGCGGCCACCGCGCGGACCTGGTCGAGGCGGTGGTCCTCGGCGGCCACGAGCGCGGTCTCGTTCTCCGCGTCGGCGGCGTTGACCCGGGGCTTGTCGTTGCCGTCGGCGGCCGGGGAGGCGGCCGCCGAGGCGAGTATCAGACCGGCGGCGAGGGGCAGCACGACAGCGCCCCTGAGGGTCCGCCGGACGGCGGAAAGCGGGTGACGCGTCATGACTGCTGAACCTCCGGCCACGTGGACGCGGTGACCCGCGTAGAACTCCCCAGGGAGGCGGAGTCCTGTCCCTCTCCACCGATACGGTCGCTGGTACGGGTCAGCCAGCCCTGCCTGTTCATCGTGAGGAACGCGTACAGCTTGATCGGCAGCGAGATCATGATGACGACGAGGGCGAGCAGCGGCAGCAGCAGCAGCTCCTGCGGGTGCTTGCGCAGATGCGAGTAGCCGCGGATCCCGCGCCCGACGAGCAGCCAGACCAGGACGAGGAACACGCCGCGGCCGGTCAGCTCCAAGCGGCTGAACAGCAGGTATCCGAGCGCCATGCCCATGGTCACGGGCGTCAGCAGGATCTGCAGCACGGTGATCTTGGTGACCAGGGGGACCCGCCAGAGCCAGCCCTTGTAGAGGGCGGTCAGGTAGCAGCGGTAGGAGTTCCGGCTCCAGCGCACGCGCTGCTTGACGAAGGCGCGGAAGGAGGAGGGGAACATCGATATCGCCCGCGCGGACGACTGGTGCACGGTCTTGTAGCCGGAGGCCAGCACCAGCCAGGTCAGCCGCCCGTCGTCACCGGCGACACAGCGCCGGCCGAGGAAGAACTCGTTCTCCAGGTTCTCCAGCACGGGCTCGATCGCGGCCCGCCGGTAGGCCGCCGTACGGCCGGACAGACAGGCCACGGCGCCGGCGCGGCCCATGGCCGGGACGTAGTCGTAGTAGCGGAGGTTGACGAGCCAGTCGGCGATCCGCCGCCAGACGCTGGTCCTGCGCTGGTAGACGTTCTGCTGGGTGCCGACACCGCCGACCTCGGGGTCGACGAAGGGCATCTGGACGGCGGCGAGCAGCCCCGGCTCCCAACGGGTGTCCGAGTCCACGAGCACCACGAGCTCGCTCGTCGCGGCGCGGATCCCCACACCCAGCGCCGACCGCTTGCCGCGGTGCTCGAAGGCCAGCACGCGCACCCGCGGGTCCCGCACCTGCGACAGCCGGTGCAGGACCTCCGTGTCGTCCACGTCCGGGACGATGATGACCTCGGTGGGGTCCTGCTCCAGCCATGTGTCGAGGCAGTCCAGCAGGATGCTCGCGTCCTCCCGGTAGGCGGGCACCACCACGGACACGGTGGTCCGGTAGTTGTTCACCACGGGTTTGGCGAACCGCGAGAGCACGGCCCGATAGAGCCACAGGCCCCAGACGAAGGCGCCGGCGATGCCCAGAGGCATCAACTCACGCCACGATGTCTCGGCGGTCGCCATGACTATCCATGACCAGACATCGTCGAAGAAATCCGACACGAACCCAGAACCCCCAGCCGGAGCCTTGTCCAAACACGTGGACGAAATGTGCGACGTTCGCGGTCTACGCGGGGAAATCTAGGGCCGAATTGGCCCCTCTCGACACACGAGAAACACAGAGTTCACCTGCCGAAGTCACCAAAGCTCCGCAGAGTGAATCCGCATCAGCGAACAGCACACGCTGTCCTGCCCCCGCACCCGGTCGGCCCGACCGCCCCCACGCATCGCCAAGTCTCTTCATCAGCAAAGCACTTGAGGACATCCCCGAACAGGAACCGACCTTCCTAGGACACTTTGCCTCTCGCCCCCCGTACCCTTCGCACAAACAAACCGAATGTGACACACATCACGACCACCATAATCGCTCCAGCGAACACACGCCACACCCGCCTCACCAGATCGTCACCTCAACCACCAAGGGCCCGTGCGCCCCTGGGGCCACGGCGGCCGGGACACGAGGTCCGGCACACCGTCCGGATCACGGAACAGCGCGTGCGACGAGAGCCGTTGGCCGGCGCCGCGCAAACGACGCCGCACGAACGGCGGCGAGAGCGCTGCACGAACCGCGGCGAGAGCGCCGCACGAACGGCCTGCGGCGGACGCACGAAAACCCAGGCCGAAATCCCGGCCTGGGTTTTTGTGCGGAGCCACATCGATATGACCGTTGCGGCCACATCGGCGTGGACGTACGGTCAGTCCTCCAGGCGGACCGGCATCAGGACCGAGAAGGCGCCCTCGTCGTCGGGCCGGCGGATCGCGATCGGCGCCGTGGGGGCACTCACCTCCAGAGCCAGTCGGTCCCAGGTGCCGGCAGCCAGCGCGTCCAACGCGTCCAGCAGGAAGCCACGGTTGACCCCCACGCGGTGCGCAGCGCCCGCACCGTCACCGTCGCTGTCGCTGTCGCTGTCGGAGCAGAGGGCGACCGTGCCGTCGTCCTCGACCCGGAGCACACTGAGGTCCGCTCCGGCCTCCCCGGAACGGACGGGCCCGGTCTCCAGCGCCTCCCGGAAGGCCGCCACGTCGACGAGGGCACGGCGCCCGCCGTCGGCGGGGAGGAGACGGCGGTAGTCGGGGAAGTCGTGGTCGAGGCACTGACCGGCCGCCTGCCCGTCCCCGGCGTCCAGTGTCACGCGGTCACCGTCGACAGCGAGGCGTGCGGTTCCCCCGCCGACCGACAGCGCCCGCATCGCGTCGACGAGCGGGGTGGGCACAACGGCCTGGACCCGGCCCTCGTCGTGCCCGGTGATTCCGGCCCGCGCGACGGCCATGCGGTACCGGTCGGTGGCCACGGTCCGCAGGTTCCCGCCCTCGATGTCGAACAGGACCCCGCCGAGCATCGGCAACCCGGGGTCGGTACTCACCGCGAAACGGACCGTGTCCAGCGCGGCTGCCAGCTCGGGTGCGGCGACGGACAGCCGGACGGAGGCGATACGGAGCGAGGTCATGGCGTTCTCCCTGTGGTCGAGTAGTGCTCGGAGTGCGGAGAACTCACCGCGGGCGTCCGACAACCTCTGTCCGAGCCGGTGCAGATGCGCCTTGAGCAGCTCCCGGACCAGATCACCGTCCGCGGCCGACCAGCCGGCCAGCACCAGCCGGATGTCCGCCAGCGGCATACCGGCCCGCCGCAGACGGGCCAGCAACCGGGCCTCCTCGAGCTGCTCCGGTGCGTACCAGCGATAGCCACTCACCGGATCCACCCAGGCCGGCACCAGCACCCCGGCCCGGTCGTAGAACCGCAGGGCACTCACACCCAGGCCGCTGTCGCCGGCCATGTCGCCGATGCTGCGCATGTCGTTCTCCACACCCGGCACTCTCATCCCTGAACAAGGTCGAGGGTCAACCCGCCTCCGTACGATCGACCAAGGCCGAGCTCCAAGGGGTGCGGACCTGGTAGCCGAACATCAGGGCGCCGGATTCGTCGCCGATGTGTCGGCGCCGAGGGTGAACGCGTCGGCGAGAACGACCGGCCGGGCCTGCTCGGCGTAGGACAGGCTGATGCCCGGCTTCTCGGGACACCGAGTCGTGACCACTCCTGCCGCAGCGCAACGCACGGGCGCACGAGCCGCCGGGTGGCAGCTGGACGATCCCCCCGGCGTCACCACGGTCACGGACACCACCCGCTACGGCAGGACCGAGGTAATCACCTGGGGTCGGATGCACCCGAGCCTCACCGACCGCGGTCTGCGGCAGGACCACGCCAAAAGGAACTGGGCTTCCCACACGGAACGTTGATCCATGTACCGGGGTCCCCTGCCGGCCGTCGCGATCCGGACCAACCGGTCCCGTCAGGCCGCCTCCCGGCGACCGTCGCCCTCGACCACGTTGGTGCCCTCGGGGATCGGTACGCGGTACACACCGGTGATCTCGTCCTGGTAGTCCCACTTGCTGAAGGACACCGTCTTGCCCGGCCTGGGCGCGTGGATGATCTGGTGTCCCTTCGGGTCCCAGACCAGGCCCACGTGTCCGGACGTCCCGTCGCCGTTGGGCCGGAAGAAGATCACGTCTCCCGGCTGCGCCTCCGACAACGGCACCTTGTGCGCCCTGAGATAGGGCTGCTGGTCGCGCGTCGTGCTCCCGATGTTGATCTTCCCGCCGCTGGCCATGTAGTACGCCCACTGCGTGAGGCTGGAGCAGTCGAAGCTCTTGGGATTCTCGCCCTGCAGACGCGGCGCGCCGTACACGTACGGGGTCCCGAGGCCGCGCTGGGCCCAGCCCAGCACCGCCCGGATCACCGGGTCGTCGGAGTCGGGCAGGACACCTGTGGCGCCCGCTCCGTCGGGAGCGACGGCCGCGCTGCCGTTCTCCTCCGCGCAGTCGGCGTACTGGGCGTCCTTCGCCGGCTCGTTGGAGCCGGGCACCGTGCCGTAGTCCGGGTTCGCGCTGAGCCGGCCCGCCACCCAGGCATCGGGGTCCACCATGCCGGGTCCCGCGTCACGGCCGCCGACGAAGGGGTTGTCCACCCCCGGTACGCGGACCTCCCAGTGCAGGTGCGGGCCGGTGACATTGCCGGTCGCACCGACCAGGCCGATCCGGTCGCCGCGCTTGACCTGCTGGCCGCGCGTCACATCTATGCGGACCTGGTGGGCGTAGAGGGTGATCACACCGTCCTTGTGCTCGATCGTCGTCATGTTGCCGTACGAGCCGCCGGGGCCCGCCGAGACGACCGTGCCGTCCGCCGCGGCGTAGATCGGGGTGCCGGTGGGCGCCACGAGGTCGAGTCCCGTGTGGTAGCCGAGGCTCCACATGCTGCCGGACTTGTGGTAGGGCGTCCCGGCTATGTACGTGCCCTGCTTCATCGGCCACTGCCAGCCGTCACGCCGCTCCGCCTCGGGAGCGGCGAGGATGTCCGTGTCATCGTCGGCGACCGTGTACCCGGCCGGGCTCAGCGCAGTGGTCAGACCGGCGGCGGTGACGCTGCCCACGTTGGCCGTACCGTTCAGCGGCGGGGTCGACCAGTCCCGGGGGGCCGAGGCGGCGATGCTGAGGGCCTTGCCCACCTGTGCGTCGTTGCCCACCGGCTCGGGGATGTCCGACTGCTGTCCCAGGGTGGGGAAGTCGGGGTTCTTCTCGACGGTCTCCTTCAGATGCGCGTACCAGCGCTTGATCAGGTCCTTGTCGCCGGTGAGCTCGCCGCGGTAGCGGGCCGCCTGGGTCAGGACGACGCGCGGGTAGATCGTGTTGGAGGCGTTGGAGCCCGAATAGCTCAGCAGCGCCTGCCAGGGGCCGCTCTCGACCTTCTTGGCGTGCAGGAAGTTGGCGGCCGCCCAGGAGGCGTCGTCAATGTTGTACAGGTCTTCCTTGCCGTCGCCGTTGCCGTCGTCGCCGTAGTCCTGCCAGGCCGGGTTCCCGAACTGGAGGATGCCCATGTACCCGGCCGAGTTCTTGCCGCCGGGCGCCGCGGACTTGTCCTGGCCGAACTTGGTCTCCTGGTACATCTGCCCGGCGATGATCGTCCAGTCGAGGCCCTCGTAGTTGGCGGCGCCGCGCATGGCCGCGAGGATCATCTTCGGGGGTATCTCGTTGCGCGCGGTCTCGCTCGGCATGTACATCTTGCCGGCCGGCATGATCGGGTTGGTGGCCGCCGCCGCGCCCGTGTTGCCCGCGTTCGCGTTGTCGGCGTAGTCGGTGCAGGAGGCGTTGCTGCTCCCCGCCCCCAGCCCGCCAACCATGTTCATGACCATGATGGTGGCAACGAAACACGCGCCGCCGCTCAGCAGGATGCCGACCGCCGCGACCTTGGTCTTGCGACCGGGCTTCTTCCCGCCCTTCTTGCCGCGCTGACCGTCCAGCAGTTGCTTGGCCTTCTGCGCGGTCTTGGCCGCCTTCGCCGCCTTCGCCGCGGCCGCCAGTACGGCGGGAGCCACCATCGCTACATCACTCCCCGGCCTGGTCGGAGGCGCCCACGTCCCCGAGGCCGAAGACGTCGAAGCCGGACACGACCCACCGGCCGCTCTTCTCCTCGACGCTCACCAGCCAGCGGTTGGTCTCGGTGGTGGTGTCGCCGGCCGCCGTGGCGGTGGCCGTCACCTTCACCAGGCTGGAGATGCTCCGGCCGCTGTTCCGTGTCACGTCGGCCGAGATCACCGCGTCCCGTACGACTTCGGCGTCACCTCTCGAGGAGCACTTCTCGGCGACGCAGGTGTCCCACGCCTTACCGGTCGGCAGGGCGGTCAGTTGCTTCATCCGTGTGTCGTCCACGGTGAGTTCGAGCAGCGGGCCGCTCCAGGCCCGGCTGTCGCTGCGGTGGTCGTAGGTGGTGATCCCGGCCATGTACCGGGCCATCACGGCGTGTGCCCGGGACAGTTCGGCACCGGTCACGATCGGGGAGGGCCCGCCGCCGGACGGCTCGTCCGTGTCCGAGGAGTCCTGACCCCCCGTGGCGGAGTCTGTCTGTCCGGTCGCGGCAGCCGCCGGACCGTCCTCCTCGCCGCCCTCGTCGTCCCCGTCGAAGACGGTGAACATCACGAGCACGAGGACGAAGAGGATGCCGAGCACCCCCAGGGCCAGAAGCCCGGTGCGCTTGTCGTCCGCAGGCAGCTCCACGTTCCCGTGTCTCCTTCGTGTACTGGGCCGTGCGGCGGCATGGCCAGGGTGCTCGCCGACACGGTAGGGGGAGGGGCGCGAGGAGATCCGGGCGTTTTCCTCGGTGGGAAAGGGGCGGGAGAAAGGAAGGAATGCGGTACCCCGCCCGCACCCCCGTGACCGCCCCGATCAACCACGGGTGGCCCTCCCGGGGGCCGGGTCAGGAGACGAGGATGCCGATCAGCAGCACCAGGACGACGATCCCACCCATGACGATCCGCGCCGTCGGATCCTCGCGCTGCCAGAGGTTGTGGACCGCGGACCAGCCACTCAGCCGGGCAGCCCGACCGCTCTGGACGCGCCGGCTCCAGTGCTGCTCGTCGTCCTCGACGTGGACGTCCTCGTCTTCCGGCCCGGGATCCTCGTCGGGCCCGAAGCCCACCGGCATGCCCTGCTGTTCCTGCGCCACCAGTACAAGGGGCTCCAACAGGTCAGGAATGGTGTTCGGAGTGAGTGGATGGACGAACGTGCCGTACGGGGTCTCCATGCACAGCCGGGCCTGCCAGGGGTTCCCCGGCTCGTAGCCGTCGACCCAGGCCCGGTCGGCCTGGAACATCTGCGGGACCGGCGTGGGTTGCGCGACGAGGGCAGGAGCCGACGGGGCCTGGGCAGGAACCGAGGGAGCCGGCGAGGGGACCGAGGGGGCCTGCTGCGCGGCTGTGTCCCAGTTGCGCGGGTCGGGTATGTGCGGTTGCCCGTTCTGGTCGCTCAACTCTCGTCCTTCGCCTAAGCCTGACGTTCGGGTCGTGCCGGAGCCGACATGATCCGCATGACGGTCTCGGTCCCTGGATGTTCGGGAGACATACGGGTACGCGGGACGGACGTGCCTCGCGCATTGTGATCCAGGACGGGGCGACGGCACAGGGCGCCTCCCGCGGATTCCCGCTCCGATTCCTCACTTCGCCTCCGGGGAATCCGTTCGGGAATTCATCAAGTCCCGGACAGGCACCGGCGGGAAAAGGAAAGCGGTTCGGCGACCGGTCTTTGTCACACTGCCTGCGCACCTGGCCGGACCAGGGCCCGTCGTACAGCCCGGTGATGCGGGCAGGACCACTGACGGGAAATCAACTGGCTGGAGTTACCGACTCGATGACAGACCACAACAGCTCTGCTGGCGCGGTCGGCGGAGGCCAGCCCGCAGGGCAGCCCGGGCCCTTCGGTCCTCCCCAGCAACCCTGGCAGGGACAAGAGCCTGCGCAGGCGCAGGGGCCCGACGACCAGCACGGCGGCTACGCCCAGCGGGGCGGGCAGCCGCAGCAGTCGTGGCAACTGTCGCCCGAGGCGGCCCGCGCACAGGTCGCCGCGGCCTGGGTCCGGGGCGCGCCCCAGGCAGGGCAGGCCGCCGTGCCCGCACTGCCGCCGCGCGAGTCCCGGCCCACGACGGGGTCCAAGAAGGAGAAGCGCGAGCAGGCGCGGGCCGCCCGCAAGGCCGAGTACGAGGCCAAGAAGGCGGCGAAGCAACAGCGCCAGAAGGGCGGGACATCCGCCAGGAAGAGCGTCCCGGCCGGAAGGTCCGCGCAGGCGACGGCACCGGCGCAGAGCCCCGTACCCGCTCCCGCCCCGGCGTCCGTGAGCACGGCCGTGGGACCCTCGGCCGGCGCTTCGGACCAGGGCGGAAAGACCGCACCGCGCAAGTCCTCGGGCGACTTCGACGTGCCCAGGCCGGGCGGCCGCCTGCCGTCCGGCGGGCGCCGTACCCACGTCGGTCTGCGCGCGGCCCTGCTGATCACCACGGGCCTGTTCGCGCTGGGCTCGTGCGGTGTGACGGGACTGCTCATCGGGAAGTCCTCGGGGGCGGGCACGACCGCTCTGGACCAGGACGACGTGGCCCGTTACGGGCTCACCGAGTTCCCGACGCAGCAGGCGGCCGCGTTCGCGGAGCAGTACGCGACCCTCTGCCTCACCTACTCCCCGGAGACCGCGTCCGATCGCCGGGCGGCACTCGCCCGGTACACGTCCGCGGGCGTCGATCCCGAGTGCGGCTGGAGCGGCGAAGGCACCCGCAAGGCGCTCACCGCCACCTGGGACGGCACCAGCGAGAAGCTTCCCGAATACAACGACCACGGTCGCTACCTGGGCATCCAGGTACGTACGGACGACGGCGGGCTCACCACGCTGACCGTCCCCGTGTACGTCAAGAACCTGACGACCGGCGAAGGCATACGTATCGCCGGCGACGTCGGTGAGATGCCCATGCCGCCTCGCTCGGACGTGCCGGAGGTCGACCGGGACAGCGAGGACGTCGACACCGCCCTGGGCCAGCAGTTGCAACAGACCGTACTTCCGGGCTACTTCGAGGCGTGGGCCAAGTCGGACAGGACCACCCTGGCCCGCTTCACCGCACAGGGCGCCACGCTCGCCGCGACCACCGGGTTGTCCGGCCGCCTGTCCGAACCACAGGTCAACGACGTGGTGGCGCTGGTGCCGAAGGGCGTCCAGGGCTCCGCTCCGTACTCCTACAAGACCGGGCAGGCCGTAGAGCTGCGGGTGGTCGTCGACTGGGCCGACCCGGAGGGGGACACAGCGCGGCGCTCGTACCGGATCACTGTGGTGAACACAGCCCAGGGCTGGTTCATCAAGGACATCCGGGGTGGCTTGCTCGATGCCGAGGGCGGCAGGGGCGACGACGAGCAGACCGAGCCCTCCAAGGACGAGCCGGGCACCGGCAAGGCCACTCCCTCCGCTCCGGCCGCCTCCTCCTCACCGGGCGACGGGTCCTCGCAGGACGAGGAGGCCGGCGCGAACTGAGGTCAGGGGCCGCTCCTGTCCTTGTCCACCCGCAAGACGACTGACGCCACACGAGTAACTCTGTGAGAGGAACCACCATGCAGCTGCTGGCCGCCACCACCCTGGACTCCATGTTCACGGAGATCCAGGACATTCTCCGGACCGCGGGGGCGACGGTCGCCATCATCGCGCTCCTCATCCTCGGCATCCGGATGCTCATCTCCATGAAGCAGGGCGAGGGTCTGCGCGAGGCCTTCCAGGGCTTCGGCATGATCGCTCTGGCGGCCCTGATCATCGGCAGCGCGAGCGGTCTCGCCGGTGTGCTCATCTCCCTGGGCACCCAGATCGGTGGCGACGGCTGATCCCGCTCATCCACCACCACTACTAGGGGAGTTCGGAGCGATGACGCAGGAAGCTCCCACGCCACTGGTCGCATACGACCACACCGACCTGGTGAACCGCCCGAAGCGGATCTGGAACTGGGGCAACATCCCGCTTCCGGGTCTGCTGCTGCCCGCGCTGGGCGCGGCCTTCGGCTTCGGGCTGTTCTGGCTCGTGCTGTTGTTCACCACGTCCACGTTCCTCCCTTTCCTCAGCCTGTCGATGCTGACGGCGGTCATCTACTTCGGGCCGCCGCTGGCCGTCTACTTCGTCTGGGGCAGACCGCTGCCCTCGGCACTCACGCTGAGCCACCAACTGGTCGTGTGGGCCGACTGGTGGTTGCAGCCCAAACGCCTTCAGGGGCTCGCCGCGGACCAGGAGCCGGAGGAACTGCACTGGCAGGTCATTCTCTGGAAGCCCGGCGCACCGCGCTGGCACGCGCGGTACGACGCCGCGCGACAGGCCGCCGCCGCACGTGGCTCGGCCTTCACCGCGAGGGACCGATGACCACCATCCGACGCCAACTTCCGCTAACCGCAAGGTGACTTATCCATGTTCCTGTTGATCCTCCTGGGCGCGGCGGTCGCCTTCTTCGTGATCGCCCTGATCATGGCGGCCGGTTCGGGCAAGAAGGGCCAGGAGCAGGGCCGGGCCCCGAAGCGGCAGGGCACGTCCTCGTCCGGCGGCTCAGCCGCCGGGCGGCGTGAGGACCTGCGTCTTCCCTACCGTTACGCCGACGACATGCTGTTCGTGCACGGCGACTCGGTGTGGACCGGTTTGGTACTGCCCACCGCCATCGACGAGTATCTGAACGCCACAGAGCTGCAGGCCATGGCCGAGGCTCCCGCGCGCGGTCTGCTCAACCTCGCCCGCGGTGACCGCAACGTCGAGTGCCACTACCGCAAGGTCTACCAGCCGATCACGGCGGTGGGCTGGGCGGAGGACCTGAACGCGGTCGCTTGGGATCCGACGGAGAACTACAAGGCGTACAACCTGCGCAAGGCCGAGTACCAGGAGCGCATCGGCGCCCTGCGCGAGCGCAACATTCTGTTGGTGAAGCTGGGGTCGCTCAAGCGCAACGGCAAGAGCGGTGTGATGGCAGGCGACGACGAGCCGTACGAGGAGCCCGCCCTGCTTCAGGGTGTGCGCAACTCGGCGGACAGGGCGGCCTCTTCGGCCACGGGCGTCTCGGACGAGTATCTGTCCCCCTTCCTCCTCGCCGAGTGGACGCAGATCGCCACGGAGGTGCACGAGAGCCTGGAGGGGCTCGGCGGCACCCCTCTGACCCGTCAGGAGCTCGTCTGGCTGATCCGCAAGCCCCTGCACGGCGACCTGCCGGTGCCGCCCGAGCCGGTGCTCGGCTCACGCTCGTGGGGGCCGAACCAGTTCGACCTGGTCGTCGACTTCTCCGGCGAGAACCGCAAGACCCACATCGTCCTGCATCAGTACGACGAGATCTCCGGCGAACGGCAGACCAGTTACACAACAACGCTGGTCGCCGCCAACTGGCCCGCCGAGACCCGCTTCCGTCAGTCGTCTGCGTGGGCCCGCTACACCTCGCAGAACGTGGAGTTCCCTGTCGAGATCGACATGCGGTTCACGCTCATCCCGTATCTGAGGTTCAAGGACCGGGCCGACAAGATCCGGGGCAACCTCATGGACGAGATGAAGGACATGGCCTCCTCGGGCCGCAGCCCGGACACCAAACTGGCGAGCCAGGTCGCCCGTTCCAAGGACCTCGTCGACGACATCGAAGAACACAAGATGCCCGGTATGGAGGCGCAGATCCGGTTCACGATCTCCGCCCCCGACCTCAAGGAGCTGGAACGCCGGCGCCGGGTGCTGGAGATGCAGTTCAAGCAGGACCTGAAGGTCACCCTGCTGCGCCCGACACGCCAGCAGTGGCGTCTGCTGCAGTCACAGCTTCCCGGTGACGCGCCCAAGCTGCCGATCGCCCCGTACCTCCGTCTGCAGGAGGTGGAGCAGCTGGGTGCCGGACTGCCCACCGCGGGAACGGAGTTGGGCGACAATCCCGAGACGCGCTCCGGACGGCGACTGGGCTGGGTCGGCAGCCTGGTCGGCTGGGCCGGCAAGATGCCCGTGCACTACTCACTCCACGTGGGTCCCGCCCGCAACGACGGCGGTGGCCTCGCCATCGTCGGCGCCTCCGGCGGTGGCAAGTCCTCACTGGCACTGCAGAAGTTCTACGAGGAGTCGGAGTCGGGCGTGCGCTGCCTGGTCATCGACCCCAAGACCGACTTCGCGCAGCTGTGCTACTACCTGGGCTTCGGTTCCCAGGTCAACGACCCGGAGTTCGCCTCGGACGCCGAAGCGGGCATCCTCGGTACTTCCACCAGCCGGTTTCGGCCGATCAACCCGGACTTCTGGGCCGAGACCGAAGTGGTCGACCTGCTCAAGGGCCAGGCAGGCGTACTCGACCCCTGGGTGATCGCCCGCGACGTACCGGCCGGCCGGCTGCTCGCCGAATCCATGCTCCGCGGCTTCCTCGGCGACGACGACTACCAGCGCGTACGACTGCCCGTCATCGAGGCGATGGCCACCGTCGTCAGCCGCTACAACTCCGCCGTCCGTCAGGCCGTCGAGCACGGTATGGACGCACGGGACGCCGAACGCCGCATCCTGCGGCCGACGTTGTGGCAGGTGGTCGACGAGGTCGTCGCGGCGTACGACGCGGCGGTGGCGGAGGGGGACCGCGAGGCCCAGAAGGACCTGAAGCTGGCGCAGATGCTCCTCACCGAGCTACGGACACTGCCCTACGCACGGCTCGCCTTCTCGGACCGGCCCAAGCCTCTTTCCAGCATGCGCAAGCGGCGCACAGTCATCACGTTGCGCGGCTTCCAGTCCCCCGCGGCCTCGGATCCGCGCAGCTGGAACCCGGCGGAGCGTCTGGCGGCGACGGCTCTGATGGCGGTCGTGGAACTGGGAAGCCAGATGCTCGACGTCGGCTACGAGAAGAACCCGGTGACGGGTGAGGTCGGTCTGCGGCCCAAGGCCCTCTTCGTCGACGAGGCCTATGTCGTCACCGCCACGGAGAGCGGCCGGGATCTGATGCGCCGCGCGCTGAAGCAGGGCCGCTCCTACATGGCGGTCACCGTTCTGATCACCCAGCAGGCGATCGACCTGGTCCAGATCGAGGACTCCGAGGCGCGCAGCGGTGGCGCCAACCAGATCCACACCGTCTTCGCCTTCAAGCAGAAGTCTGCCCAGGAGGCGTCGCTGGTGGCCCCGCTGCTGGGGCGGCCGGAGAACGACCCCAAGGTCATCGCGGCGCTGCAGGAGCTGCGCACCGGTGTGTGTCTGCAGCGCGACGCCGACAAACGGGTCGGCACGGTCGCGGTCGACCTCGTCTTCCAGGAGATTCTCGCGGCCACGGACACCAACGGCACGAGCCGTCCGGCCCGGCAGGCGATCGACCCACCGACGAGTGTCTGGGACTGGAAGTTCATGCAGGAAGCGGACCCCGCCCCGGCACGGCCGGCCGAGCAGACCGAAGCCCAGCCGGCGTGACCTGTCAGAGCGCCACCACCACTCAACAGCACGGGGAACGGAACGGACAGCATGCGAATCAAGCGAACGCTGGCGCTGGGCGCCGCCCTTGTCTCTCTGGCCGCGGTCGGAGCGTGCGGGAGCGACGAGGGGTCGACGGACAGTGATCTGCCCAGCGCCTCGGACATGGCATCCGTGGCGGAGTACCTCACCACGTTCGTCCGTTGCGAGAAGCTCACCACGGGCGACGAATACGACGACTCCGGGCGCAGCACCGCGTGGGGCGAGGAAGAGGCCGCGGACGCCTCATGGGCCATCGGGGATCGCGCCGTCTGCCAAGACGGGAACGGCGCCCCCATCGCACTGCTCACCATCAAGGACATGAAGAAGTTCCAGACGGCCGCCGACCGGGACGGTCACGCGGGTTTCCTGGTGGGACAGGACTTCGCCGTCGTTCCGGCGGGCGCCGGCACGGTCGAGGGCCTCAAGGCCTCGCGCCTGAAGTATCTGACCTGTGATCCGGACTTCACTGTTCCGAGCGGCTTCGAGAAGGAGCAGGGGCTCGTCTCCGGCTGCTTCCTCAGTGATCACTTCCCGACCGACTGACCGCCTCGTGCGTCGTCGGCTCTCGTCGTCCGCATTCGTCCAAGGAATCCAGATGTCCTCGCGCCACACGCTGCGCCGCACCCTCGGCAGGACGGGCTCGGCCGTCCGCACCGTCCTCTTCGTGGCGCTGACCCTCATATCCCTGACCCTCGCCGCGCCGTCCTCGGCCTACGCGGACTTCTCGTGCAACTTCACCGGCGACGACCAGTACCAGATGGACACTGCGGGCGACGCGGAGAGCGTGTTCCCCGCCTACAACCAGTGGGACGAGGGGGCGACGGACGAGAAGGAGAACGCGAAGGGTCTCAACATCAGCGGCAGCGTCACCGGGGCCGTGAAGATGCCACGACCGCCCGAGATGTACACGATGTACGAGTTGAACGGCCTACGCGGGCTGAACTTCTCCCAGACCTTCAAGGGCCGTGGCGACGCCTCCGAGGACAACGGTGACCTCGGAAGCGGAGCCGACAGTTGCGCCGTGATGGACCTGGTCTACAACGGCGCGGCCGACACCATCTTCACGTTCACGAAGTTCTTCACGCGGATGTCGATCTCCATCAAGGAGACCGCTTCCAACCCGAGCCCGATGGCGGGTCTGTACGAGGGCCGCGACAGCATCGTGACGACCCTCAAGGACAACGTGCTGCAACCCGCCGTGGTCATCATGATCCTGCTCGTCGGCCTGTGGGTGTTCACCAAGTGGCGCGCCGGCGACACGCGTGAGGTGTGGGCCGGTGTCTCCTGGGCCGCGCTCAGCATCATCGGCGTCATGGCCTTCCTCACCGGCGGCAACTACGACAGGTTCGTGACATGGTCCGACAGCCATATCGGTGATGCCAACACGGCCTTGATGTCGACCGCCCTGGCCGGTGTGTCGGGCGAGATGCAGCCGCCCTGCGATTTGAAGGACAACTACAACAAGGGCTTGCGGCAGTCGAGTTGCGCCATGTACGACACGCTCATCTTCCGCCCCTGGGCCTTGGGGCAGTTCGGTGCGCCGGGCAAGAACTGCATCTTCAAGAAGGAGGGCGACGGCAAGGTCAGCGGGGGGGTCTGCGTCCCGAACGACAAGAACGCCTCATGCTCCTACGGCAGAGGCGCCCGCTGCGAGGATCTTCGCGTCCGTCAGCTCGTGGCCCAGTCCGAGACGAACAAGGACCTCGGCAAGGATCTGAACAAGATGGACGACGAGTGGGTGCCCATCCGCAAGGACATCGCGGGCGGTGAGGACATCGACACCGACGACACTCCGGACCAGAACATCTACCCGGTGGCGTTCGACACCTGGGCGGGCAAGAACGCGGGGGCCCGGGTGGGTGTGGCCTTCTACTCCCTGCTCGCATCCTTCGTAGTCGGCGTGATGGTCATCGTCCTCAGCGGACTCACCCTCCTCTGGCACGCCGTCACCCTGATCCTCATCGTGATGCTCCCCCTGGTCGCCGCCATCGGGATGCACCCCTCACAGCAGAAACTGCTCAGAGGCTGGCTGGAGGCCTTCGTGCACAGCTTCGTGCTGCGGGCGGGCTTCAGCGTGATCCTGACACTGCTGCTGGTCCTGTATCAGATGATCTTCCCGGCGGACATCGCGCTGGGCAGTCAGCTGCTGCTGCTCATGCTGGTGAGCATCGCCGTCGTGATGATGATCCGGAAGCTCATCGAGAAGCTGACGAGCGGGGAGTTCACGCCGGCGTTCGGAGGCGGTCAGATCGATCCGAACGCAGGCCGACCCATCGGCAAGGGAAGCTCGGACTGGTGGGTCGGCAAGAAGGGCCTGCAGCGTCCCGGCCAGGGGTCGGGCGGCGCCTCGGGGGGCACCGGCCGAGTAGCGGCCACCGGAGCGAGAAGGACAGAGGCCGGTACCGGGGACCAGAGGGTCGGACGTGCCTGGCGTGCGGGACGAAGCGCCGTGCAACGCAGGCGCAACGGCGGCAACCCGCCGCAGAACCCGAACCAAGGCGCGAACCGAACGGCCAACCCGCCCGGTTCGGGCGGCACCCGCGCAGGCACGGGCACGGGCACTAGCACTGGCACTGGCACTGGCACTGGCACCCAGGGAACGTCCGGCGGCTCCGGGTCCAACGGAGGCTCGGGGTCCACGGGAGGCTCCGGGCGCGGTGGTCGTGTCAGTGGCTCGGGCAGCGGCGGCACCGGGTCAGGCGGCAACAGCGGCGGAAGCGGGGGCTCCAGCGGTAATTCCGGAGGCTCTTCCGGCAACTCCGGCGGAGGCGCAGGTGGCTCCAGCGGCAACAGCGGTGGGTCCGGCGGGGGATCCGGCGGCAACAGCGACGGCTCGGGCGACGGCGGCACCGGATCCGGCGCCAACGGCACAGGCTCCGGTGGCCGTGTGAGCAACTCGGGCAATCCGTAGCAGCCCCAGGGCGCCGCTCTCACGGCGGCGCCCCTCCCCTCCGTCCTCCCCCACCTTCCGTCCGAACCTTCCGTCCGTACCGACATCGAGGAGACACCCGTGCCCGTACTGAACACAGGCCGTCCGCAAGGCCGTCGGGCAGGTGCGACCGTGCGCACCGGCCCGGAGCGCCTGGACACCGGTGAACTCTCATGAGGACGAGGACACGGCATCCCCGGGTCGGCGGGAAGCCGGCGTCGAAGCCGGGCCCGACGGGACGGCAGCGTGTGGGGAGGGGGAGTGCCTCGGCCCTGCTCCGGCGCTTCGTCCGCCAGGACCGCAACGACGCGTGGGCCGTCAGGCTCCTCCCCCGTATCGCCTTCGGATTCGCCGCGGCCTACACCCTCTTCGCGCTCGCGTCGTCGAGCGGCTCGTCCTTCGTCGCGGTTTGCGGGCTGCTCACGCTGGGACTGGTCGTCTGGTCCATGCGGCGCCGTCGACAACTGCTGCTGGCCATCGCGTCGACTGTGCTCACCGCCGGGCTGACCAGCTACTTCGCCACCGCCGGTGAAGCGGCTCGCTGGGGCACCTCGCCGGTCGTCAGCGGCGAGGCGGTGTTCGGGTACTGGGCGCTGGCCGGCATGGTGCTCCTCGGTGCCTGGATCCCGAAGAACCACCCCGGAGGACGCGGCGTCACGGTCGTGGGCGCCGACCTGATCATCGCCATCGCGTCGGGTGTGGGGATGGTCTGGCCGGAAGCGGGCGTCCCCCTCGGTTTCGTCGGGGTCAGCGCGTTCCTGACTTTGCGCGGCGGCAGCGTACAGGCCGTGCGCTCCAGGATGCGGAGGGTTTCCGGCAGGCGGTTCGGCCTCAAGAGCCCTACCGGCAGAGACAGTTGACGTGGCCGTGAATGTCTCGATTCGCCTATGCGTGAACGAACCGGATCATTTGCATATGCGTTGCGCACGGTTGACAGATTGCTCTAGAGTTCCTTGTGATCATAGATCATCACGGGGGATTACACACATGCGTATGGCAAGCCATACGGCGCTGTTTGCACCACCCATACCGTCCTCGCGCAAGCCCGTCGTACGGTCTCGCGTCCCCGATGCCGCGGTGTCCTGCCAGCGGCGCCCTGACGTGTTCCAGCACCCGCTGCTGGAGAAGGCCCGGCCCACGCCCGAGGAATCAGCAAGTCAGCGCCGTCACCACCTGGTACTTCTGCACACCGCACGCGACTTGTGCGCGTCCTGTCCACTGTGGGCCGAGTGCCTGCAGGACGCGATCGCGCACGCCGAGCCGTACGGCTACACGGCCGCGACCACCGCCGAGGACCGTCGCTGGATCCGCCGTCGACTCCACATCGGCGACGAGAACGGGGATCTTCCCCAGCGTGACACGACCCGTTCCGGCTGCACGTCCACGCCCTGGCGACTCGCTCGCCTGCGATCACGTGCCGGCGGTTCGGTTCCGTATCGGCCTCCTGGCGATCAGGCTACTCCCGACTTGGAACAGATTCTGGACGCTTTCGACATGCTTCACGAGCAACGGGAGCGGCAGCAGGACCTGTTGAAGGAGGCACAGGCCGAGGCAGCCGCACCGGCACCGGCGCGATCGGACGCCCCGTCCGGGACGGAAGCATCGTTGGAAGGCAGGGACGAAGATCCGATGGCAGGGGTCGACTCCGGAGAGCGGATCGTCTTCTCGCTGGAGGACCCGGCCGAGGCCGTACGACAGGCCGTACTGGGCCCCCTGGTGCGGTCCGCACTGCCCGCCGTGCTCAGCGTCGAGCAGGTCGCCGCCATGCTGACCAGGGTGCCGGGCGGCGATGTCGCGCCCGAGACCCTGAGCAGCATCCGCGATCTGCGGGCGGCCCTGGTGTCCATGCTGCCGACGGACGACGGTCCCTCGGGCGAGAGCGGCGAGGCAAGCACCCCGTCCGTTCTCACCGGCTCCGTGGGCCTCAAACTCGCGATGACCGACCCCGTGGCAGCGCTGCGACGCGACTTCCTGCGACCGCTGCTGCGGGATCTGCTCCTTCCCCTCTCCAACATAGAGAAGGTGGCCACCATGCTGACGGCCACAGCCGACGGGGACCTCGATCCCCGGTTGGAGACGGTCCGCACGGCGCTGCACGAGCTTCGGGCCTTCCTGCCCCGCATCGACACGAACGGCACGCCGGTTGCCCATGGTTCCCCATCGCCCACCTCGCGCGGTGACGGTTCCACGGACGCCGGGCCGCGCGATCATCCGGCGGTCATCTCCAGCGTCCGTGCCGCCGTGGTGCGGACCTTGGCGACCTTCCCGGGCGCGTTCTCGGCCGGCGATGTGCTGCACCTGATGCCGCCCAGCCGGTACGGTGCCACCTCGAAGACCATCAGCAACATACTGTCGACTCTGGTCAAGTCCGGTCAGCTGGAACGTGTCTCACGGGGCACGTACGTCCGTCCCCACAACCTGGTCGACAAAAACGAGACCACGAGCGGCTGTCCCGTACCGGGAGCCGCCCCGGCCGGGGGACCGGCCGAAAGGAAGAAACGATGACTGAAGCGCCCCACCCCTCAGGCACGCCCGATGTGCAGGGCGCCCAGATACGGGTCTTCTCGCCCAACGCCGGTCTGGTCGACGGCGTTCCGGTGACCGCCCCGCCCTACGGCGACATCCAGGACGTCGTCCTCTCGATCCTCCACCAGCGCGCCCAGCACCTGGGGGGTCCCGCTCTGGCGGCCATCACGGACGACCGCTTCGGCAGCACGATCCATCTTCTCGTCCACCCGGACGGATCGACGGAACAGCTCGCCTGACCCGGTTCGGCGGCCGGGTCGGGCGGCACGCCGTTCAGGGGGCGATCGCGCTGTCGTGAAGCTCCCTGTACGCGGCCGAGACGTCCGCGAGGCGTACGGTGACGATCTCCTCCCGGGTGGGTGTGTCGGAACCTCCGTAGAGGTCGTACAGACGCAGATCGCGAAGTGCCGTGGACTTCCGGCACAGTTCACGGGCGAAACGGCCGTTGCCCAGCCGATCGACGAGACCGTCGTCCACAGCCTCGCAGTGGCCGCGAAGTGCCATGGCGGCATCCTCATCGAGGACATCGCCTTGGGAGTCGAAGAAACCGTGGGAGATCCGCACGAGCTCATCGGCGGAGTACGAGGGAAAGTGCACACGGGTCGTGAACCGTGAGGCCAGTCCGGGATTGGTGGCCAGCAGCGCGTTGATCTCGTCCGGGTAGCCGGCCAGGATGACGACCAGTCGGTCCCGGTCGTCCTCGGCACGCTTGAGCAGGACCTGTAGCGCTTCGTCACCGAAGGCGTCGCCGCCGGAATAGCCGCTGTTCGACAACGCGTATGCCTCGTCGATGAACAGAATGCCTACCCAGCGCGGAATCGATCACTTTGCTCGTCTTGATGGCCGTCTCGCCGAGATGCCGGCCGACAAGGTCAACACGCTGCGTCCCCACCACGTGTCCGCGCTCAAGCAGTCCGAGGCCGGCGAACACCTTGCCGAGCGCCCGGGCCACAGTGGTCTTGCCCGTCCCCGGCGGGCCGGCGAACACGAAGTGCTGCGGCCCCGGGCTGGAGGGCAGACCTTGCTCTCGGCGTACAACGGTCCTACGCAACCGAGCCACGGGTGTGCGCAGTTGCCGCTTGACCGGCTCCAGGCCCACCATGCCGTCCAGCAGCTCCATCGCCTCGCTGAGCCACAACCCCCGGGTTACGACATCAGGGGTGGCCGAAGCATCCTCCGTGGACACCGCCTTGGGCGATGCCTCCTGGTCCGGGGTGTCGGTGGCCGGGACGGTGACGGCCTTGGCTCGGGTGACGACATCGGCGAGGGTGGGAAAGCAGCGGAAGGCGTACTGGAAATGCCGCAGTGCCTCCTCCGGCCTGTCCAGCCCGTCGAGCGCGAGGCCCCGCACATAGGCGACCTCTCCCTCGAAACGACTTTCCTTGTCCAGGGCCTGCGGAAGCGGAGCGAGGGTGCTGATCGCCTCATGGAAGACGCGCTGCTCCACGAGGGCTCTGGCCACATAGAGTTGCGCCTCGTCCCGGAGGAACGCGTCGGTGATGTTCCGCGAGAAGTGCAGGACCAGCGGCCAGTCCTGCTTCAGGAAGGCGTATCTCGTGCACACGCATCGCGTCTCGTCGCAGTCCAGCTGGGCCTCCGCCATGGACTGCCACGCCTCGCCCAGCCGCCGTTCGCGCAGAAGCCCCGCCATGGTGGCGAGCCAGAGGTCACGCGCGGTCTCCAGACGGAACGTCACATGGAAACCGAGGTCGAACCGGGACTTCAACTGCATGTTGTGCTTGCTGCGCAGAGTACCGAAGGAACCCCTGTGCTGTAACATCGCCTCTACGGCCTCGGCCTGACGATGCCCGGCGGCATGCAGACCCAGCCAGGCATCAGCGGCGAACGGATCGTGCTGCAAAGCCAGTTCGAAGCACTGCACGGCTAACTCCGTCCGGCCCTGCCGCAAGAACCCGACACCTTCGGTCCAGGCCCGCTCGGACTTCCTGGTGGCATACCACGACGCCCCCAGCTTCGCTTCCTTTCCTTGTGAAGCACTGGTTCCGGCCTTGCAGAGCGAGCATTCCACCTCACCGGATCATCAGCGGACGTCGGGAACGAGAACCCGGGATCACCCCGCTCGACGCTCCCACGATCAGAGACGAACCGAAGCGGATCGACATCCCCCGCCCGGCTCTGCGCGCGAGGAGGAGGGCACGCCGCAGAGGTGCCCTGACCGTACTCGGACGGTACGGCAGGCCGTCGGAACAGCGTGACCGCCCGAGCCGTCCGTTCCCCGGCCCTGCGAACCGACGGTGAGCCGCACACCGTATCGGCGTCCGGGGACACGCGGGCGCGGGGCACACGCGCGGACGCGGTCACCGACGCGCAGCTCCTGGCCGACGACGACCGGGGCCGGGTCGCCGAGTCCCTTCCCCACGATGTCCGTCAGGCTGTCACCGGAGAGCACGGTCGCCTTCTGCGCAGCAGCTGCCGTACGCCGTCCGGATCGACGGACTCAGCAAGGACGTGACTAAGAAGTGGTCGACATCAGGTGTGCTTGTCGCGGGCGGCTTGGACGAAGTCGCGCTTGAGCTCGGCGGTCGTGGCCAGGTTCGCCTCGTCGATCCGTGGCGTCAGAAGATGGTGAAGGTTCCACAGGCGGGTGCGGAGTTCAGCCTCGGTGCACTCTGTGGTCGGCTCCCGCGACTCGTGATGGATGTGGGCTCCGTACTCCAGCTCCAGCTGGATCTGTTCGGCGTCACCGATCCGGCAGCGGGACTCGACAAGGTTGAAGACGATCCCGTCGGCAAGATGGACGTAGTGGCCTTTCGCCCGGGTCTTGTACACCACACCCGCACTGCCGTCGCAGCCCGCGAAGGCGGCCGTGATCCGATCCGGGTCCGTGAGGAAATCCTCCGTCGCCTGGACAAGCGGCGTGCCGGTGGCCGGGTCCCGGAAGATCTGGTGCACCTTCCGCTTGACGCCCTTGCTGCGGTAACCCTGGACAAGTGCCGTGCCGCTCGCCGAGTCCCGGAAGGTCTGATCTGCGCTCCGTCGCAGAGCGTCCGTGCCATCGGACTTGCGCTGCTTGCTCAACTCTGTGGAGCCCAGCAGCCAGTACTCGACGGTGGTAGCCCGGAACACGAGCCACGGTGGAGAGATCACGCCGTCCGGCAGGCCGTCCGGCGCAAGCAGGCTCCGTGCGCAGTCCCCCAGCTCACCGTGGGTTCCGGACCGCTGCGGCGCGTACTTGATCTCGAACTCCACGCCTTTGGAGTGGGGTTGAATCCGGAAACCGTTCGCGGCAAGGAGATTCAGCCAGTTGCCCGTGCCATCGTCCGTGACCGCGCTGAGCAGTTCGTCCCGATACGGCTCAAGACCGGCCATCGCGGCTCTCCGGTACAGCGGCCTGACTGGTCTTGTCGAGCAGCCCGGCGATCTCCTCCGGCGACGGGCGTCCCCGACCAAGCCTGGTGTACCACGGCACGTCCGGGCGCAGAGGGCTGGTGCGCAGCTCGCTGCCAGAGCGTGCGTAGCGGCGACCCGCCTCGTCGAGGAACGGTTCCCAGCCTTCGCCAGGGTCGCTGCCCGGGCGCTCCAGCGTCTCCAGCAGGTCCCATCTCGGCGCGGCCGACTCTATCCGGGCGGCGCCGGGAGCAGAGACGTTGGCGATGATGATCGCGCCCAGCGGGAGTGGTGGCGCGGACTTCCGGACACCGAGCGCGGTCCCGTAAATATCATGCGGCATGAGGACCTTGGCGCCGTCGTCCGGCGACTGCTCCAGGCCCAACTCCTCGGCGGCCTTCAGCAGCTCCGGGTTGGCGCGGATGGTGCCCCAGCACACCCCCGGGTAGTCGGGGTAGCTGTACACCTGACCGGCGTCGGTGGTCACGTGGAGAATGTCGCCGGAATAGAAGTCGGCTCCGCCTCGAACGAGGTCGAGGGCGGTCGTGGTCTTTCCTGCCCCCTTGTCACCGACCAGGGCGAACGCCACCTGCCCGTTGCTGACCGATGCCGCGTGGATGAACGTGCCGCCGCCGACCGCGGCCAGCTCCCACATGGCCTCCCGCAGGAAATCGGAGAGGTGATAGCGCGAGGTGTCGCTGACGTAGACATGCACTCCGGACCCGTCGGCGGCCAGGTCGAAGACCGTCCGGCTCGACTTGATTTCGATCACTGTCCGGTCTTCGACCTGCCAGAGGTCACCCCAGACATGGCTGGCGTCCGACCGGCCTTTGCGGACCATCGTCCGCTGCGGCTCGCCGGACGGGCGTGTCCAGTCGGCCAGCGGGGAGATCCGCAGGGGCAGGCCGTGCGTCTGGATGGGGTCGACCGGATCGACCGAGAAGTGCGGCTGCACGAAAGCGAGCACCGGCGCGATGGCCTGCTCAGCGTCGGCGTGGACCGTCGCGCTGATCTCCTGTGCCGCGAAGCGGATCGACAACGTCCGGCTCATGCGAGGCTCCCGGTGACGCGCTGTCCCAGAGGGGCCATCAACTGTGGCGCAGCCAACCGGTTTACCACGCATGCCACTATGCCGTGAATCAATCTGCCAACCTTCAGAGAGTCGAACAGGCATGTGTCTGACCGAAGGGATAGAGGTGAAGACGGGATTCGAACCCGTGTAGACGGCTTTGCAGGCCGTTGCCTCGCCTCTCGGCCACTTCACCACAACATGACGCTCGGTCAAACCGGGCGCCGAGAAACGATACTAACCGATCACCTTTGACAACAACGCGGCTAGCCTCGATCTTGCATGACGGTCCGCCGACGGAGTCGGTGGACCGTTTCGCTTTCTGTGGCTGATGGTGGGCATGCCGGCGGACCGAGTGTCGCGTCGGGTTGGCGCCGGGTTCCACTGCTCCGGGCTGGGTTCTCTTTTCGTAGGGACAGGCGAATCCGCTGGTCAGCCGGGGGTGGGCAGGAGCGCGAGCCGTTCGAGGGCGGTGGTGATCTCGTCGGTCCAGGGCCAGTGGCGGGTGAGGCGGAGAATCCTGCGTCGGCCGGTGGTGACGAGCTGAGCGGCCGCGGAGAACAGGCGGAATCGCAGGCGGCGGGGTTCCCAGAGCCGGGCCTTGCCGGTGAGGGCAAGCATGAGCATCCAGGCCAGCAGGTCGAGGGCGATCTGGACGATCTCCAGCCAGACCTTGTTCTGGGCTGTTGTATGGAGTGGCAGGTTGCGCAGGCCGGTGGCGCGGGCGGCCCGGATCCGGTCCTCGGCCCGGGCCCGCAGCCGGTGACGGAGTTCGAGCGCGGCGATCGGCCGGTCCGGGGTGTTGGTCGCGAAGCACGTGATCCGCATGCCGTCCGCGTCCGTGATTCTCAACTGGGCGCCGGGATGGGGCCGTTCCTTTCGGATGATCAGTCGCATGCCCTTGGGCCAGCCGTGAAGGAGCTTGCCGGTGAGCTCGGCGACCCAGGCTCCGTCACGGGCCTCGCCGTCGGTCTCGACGGCCGGTGTCCAGGCTGAGGCGGGGACCTTCAGCACGTGTTCGTGGATCGCTTCGGTGACCGTCATGCCGACCGAGTAGGACAGCCAGCGCCCCCGCTGGGCGAGCCAGGACACGAAGTCGTGGGTGCCGCCCGCGGAGTCGGTGCGGATCAGGGTCTGTCGCCCTCGCCGGTATCGCTTCGGCATTTGAGCCAGGGCGAGTTGGGCGGTGGTGATGTGGTCGGCTGCCGTGTTCGAGCCCGCGTTCCCCGGTCGCAGGAGGGCGGCGACGGGCTCACCGGTTCCGCCTGGTCCGTGGTCGAGGAAGGCCGTCAGCGGGTGATGGCCGTAGGTCTTCTTCCAGGTCGGGGCCGCGTCCTCCTTGTCGGAGTGGGCGATCACGAGGACGCCGTCGAGATCGATGACGACCTGGCCGTCGGCGTCCGGGGTGTTCTTGCCGGCCAGCGACCAGGCACGGCAACGGACTTCGGACCGTGCGGACCGGATGGCCTGCAGGGCTTTCTCCCCGGAGGCGGCGAGGGTGTCGATCAGGCGGGAGAGGGTCGGGCCGGCGGCGACCGGGCCGAAGACGGCCGGCTCGCACCGCAGCATCGCGACGTCCGCGAGACAGTCCCCGCCCAGCGCGACCGCCAGGGCGACGTCCAGGAGGGCCTTGCCGGGATCGTGGACGGCCCGCGGTTTGCGCCACGGAGCCAGAGCATGGGATATGGCCTGGTCAAGGCCGGTCTTCCGGACCGTTTCGACGAGCAGGACCGACCCGGCCTGGGAGACCACCTGGCGGCCGTCGTCCTGGACACGGACGCGGGGATAGGACCCGATAGAGTGCTTCACCTGGGAAGTGCCTCCGGCGGTGGCAGGAACAAGGACCTCGACAATCCTCATTCTTGCTGGTCAGAGGCACTTTCTGCTTTCCTGACCGCCTGCTGGACAGCCCGCTTCATGAAAGCGCGAGGCTAGGGTGCACCGATGGAATCCGCTGCAGGAGTGGTGAAGCCGTACGCTCCGTTGCCGGGCTCGGCCATCGGCCTGGTCACGCCATCGAGTTCGGTGAGCCGCTTTCCGCGTCGTTTGGCGCGAGCTCTGCAGGCGCTGACCGGTCTTGGTTTCCGGCCGGTCCCCGCGCCGCATGCGTGGTGGGACGACAGTGATCGGCCCGCGCCCGAGGTTCTCGCGAAGGACATCGCGTGGTGCTGCCAGCACGAAGAGATCTCGGCGATCCTGTGTACGACCGGCGGCCTGCGCTCCGCCGAGCTGCTCCCCCACCTGGACTTCGACCTGCTGAGAGCCGCTCGTAAACCGCTGTGCGGGTTCAGTGACATCACCTCTCTGCTGCTCGGGGTGTACGTCCGTTCGGGCATCGTGACGTTCCACGGTCCCACCGTCGTCCCGTCGATGGGTGATGCCGACGGCATCGACCCGTACGGGGCGGCCGGCCTGCTCGATTCCTGGCGTCCCGGCGGCTCCCGGGTGCTGCGCCCGCCCGCCGCGACGTCCGTGGAGTCACCGCGCTGGGAGGTGGAGGACCATCGTCCACGGTCTCGGGTACCGGCGGGGCCCTGGCGTGTCCTGAGGCCTGGTGCCGGACGCGGACGGTTGGTCGGCGGCCACCTGAGCACGGTGGTGGGCCTGCTCGGTACCCCGTACTGTCCGCGGACGACCGGCTGCCTGGTCTTTCTGGAGACGAACGAGTCCGAGGTGGCGGTTGTCCGGCGGGACTTGGCCACGCTCGCCGCAGCCGGGTTCTTCCGCGACGCCGCGGGCCTGGTATTCGGCCGCACGCCGGGCGCCGACCGGCCGGACGACCTGGATCGGTGCCTGCGGGACCTGGCCGCCGGCCATGGCCTTCCCGCACTCACCGACGTCGACCTCGGCCACACCGTGCCGATCACGACACTGCCGATCGGCGTCATGGCCACGCTGGACACCGGCCGGGCGATGCTGCGCCTCGACGAGACCGCGGTATCGGCGCGGGAGACTCAGCGGGAGAAGGACAGTGTGACAATGCCCTCCGGCACGCCGCCGAGGCGGACCTTGTAGTCCTGTGCGCCCTTGAGGAAGTCGAAGACGAACCCCTGCTCAAGGGTGGCCTCGGCCAGGTGGGAGACGAGGACGACTCCCGGCGCGAGCCCGTTGTTGGAGGCACTGACCGTCGTCATGTCGTACGACATGTTGTAGAGGTACTTCGTGCGCCGATGTGTCAGCACTATCGCGGAAGCGACAGCGCGGTCGTCCTGCGCACGGAGTTCCACCACATGCGCTGCGTTCTTCGGAGCCAGTTCCTTGACCAGGTTGCGGACGAAGTCGCCGTACTCGGTCACGAAGTCGCGCATCGCCGGCGTCGCCGAGGCCTTCCAGGCGAGCAACTGTTCCAACGCGCTGGACCAGGTGTCCGGGGTGGAGGCAACCACCTTCACCGGCCCGATCTCCTCCTCCAGGCGCTTCCGCTTGCGGAGCACCTCTCCTCGTCTCTTGGAGTTCAGCAGTCCGAGGTAGCCCTCCGGCGCCGACAGGATGCGGGGCGCCTGGTCGTGGACCCCGACCTCGGCCTGCGGCACTCGCCAGCGGAAGGCGTCGATCAGCGCCTGGGTCAAGGGCCCGTCGGCCGGGAGCCCGGCAAGGTGTGCGCGTTCCCACCGCGGCTCGTCGAAAGCCAGCCGGACCACGGCGTCGGCCACGGCGCTCTCCCGGCCGTCAGCGACGGCCGGGCCCATGTAGTCGACGACATCCTGTCCACCGGCGAAGGACAGAGTGCCGTCGTTCAGCTCGAAGGCACAGACACCGATGGTTTCCCCGCCGTCCGCAAAAGTAGCGGCGTAGAATTGTGACGCTGGATTCTTCGTGGCGGTGTCGCGCCACCACGTCAGCAGAAATCGACTGTCCTGGAAAATCGAACCGGTCGTGCCGACGAATTCGTCCCACGAAGAATTACCGAGGACGTCGTCGCCGTCCCCCCACGCTATGTCGACATTACTCATGCCCCGCACATGCCCTTTCCTTGCCAATGTGTGACCGTCTGGCCGCGGCTCACCCGATGTGGAGGCTGACCCCGGCCACGGTACCAAGGCGGCGATCACCCCCACCCTCGGCGCAAGCTGAGCCAGTGGCCTCGCCAAGGCTTCCCGCTCCGGCCCGTCTTCAGTCCCTGCGGTCGCTCCTCCGAGGAACTCGGTGAGGGTCCATGGCTGGGAGCACGCCTGACGAGTCGCCAAGCCCTCACCGGCAGTTCGGGCCAGTTCCCATACGGTTAGCATGAACGGATGTAACTGACGTAGAGTCGGTCGGCCGGATGGGGGTCCTGGATGCCTTGCAGCCCGGCCAGTGAGGTTTCCCTACGCGTAAGGAGTCCACCGTCGTGGTCAAGGGCGCTGCCGATACGTCCGTGCCGGTCGCCGTGCCAGTGTCCGAGATGGACTACTCGAGCTTCGTCGGCCTGATCCGTGAGCGAAACCGACCCTCGGGCGGCGTGCGGACGGTGCAGGAGGTCGCGGTCCAGGCCCGGATCGGATCGAACAGCCGGGTTCTCGAGATAGGGAGCAACACCGGCTTTACATCGGTCAATATCTCGCTGCTCACCGGAGCGTCGGTGGTGGGCATAGACGTGAACCCGAATTCGGTCGCCGAGGCGGAGTCGTACGCCCAGTTGCACGGGCTGTCCGACCGGGTGCGGTTCCAGGTACAGGACGCCCGGGAGCTCGCGGTCGAGGACGCTTCCTTCGACGCGGTCTGGGTCAGCAACGTGGTCTCGTTCGTGTCCGACAAGGCCCGGATGCTCAGCGAGGTGACGCGCGTGGTCAAGGTCGGCGGCACCGTGATCGCCGTACCGATCTACTACCGGAGCCAGCCATCGCAGAAGATCGTCGGCCAGGTGTCCGACGCCATCGGAACGCCTGTTGACGTGATGAGCAAGAACGACTGGCGCGCATTCTACGAAAAGGCGCCCGGTCTCGAGCTCTACTACGAGTCCGATTTCGTCTACGACCTCATCGACGATCACGACATCGAACGGTACTGCGACGGTCTGATGGACAAGGAACATCTCGCAGCCCTCGATCCCGGTGTGCAGGCACAGATTCGGCATCGGATGGGTTATTTCATGCGCCTGTTCAACGAGAACCTCAGTTATGCCGGCTTCTCCGTCATGCTTCTGCAGAAGCGAGTGGAACGGGACGAGGTCGAACTTTTCACCAGCCGTTCCGTACCGCTCCTGCCCAAGGAATGATGTCCGTGACCAATCCATCGGCAAGCGAGCAGCTGAGGCAGAGCCTTTCGCTCTACAGCACGCTGTCGCGCACCAGCACGCACTTCACTCCTGCCGAGGACAGCGCTGTCCGGATGTACGTGTGCGGGCCCACCGTCTACAGCGCGCCACACATCGGCAACATGCGGACCTACCTGTTCGCCGACATCGCCCGCCGGGTCCTGGGATTCGCGGGCTACTCCGTCCAGGCGGCCATGAACATCACGGACGTGGGCCACCTGACCAGTGACGCGGACAGCGGCGACGACAAGATGGCGAAGGCGGCCGCCGCCGAGCGGGCCACCGCTTGGGAGGTCGCGGAGAAGTACACGGAGATCTTCCTCGCGGACGCCGGCCGGCTGAACATCCTGCCGATGGATCTGGTCCTGCGGGCCACCCAACACATCCCCCAGCAGATCGCGCTGATCCAGCGGCTGGAGGACAAGGGTGTCGTCTATCGGACCAATGACGGCATGTACTTCGACACCTCCTTCGTGCCCGATTACGGCAAGCTGACCCCGAACGACACCCGTGAGCACCTGCGCGCCGGCGAGCGGGTGGCGATGGGCGAGAAACGTCACGCCACGGACTTCGCACTGTGGAAGTTTTCCCCGCCGGAGGCTCCGAAACGCGACATGGAATGGCCGTCACCCTGGGGTGTCGGCTTCCCCGGCTGGCACATCGAGTGCTCGGCAATGGCGATGGAATACCTGGGCGAGTCGCTGGACCTTCACCTCGGCGGCATCGACCACATTCCGGTCCACCACACCAACGAGATCGCACAGAGTGAGACGGCGACGGGTGTCCCGTTCTCACGTTGGTGGATGCACGGCGCCTTCCTCACCCTTGAGGGCGAGCGCAGGATGGGCAAGTCCGAGGGCAACAAGATCACCCTCGACACGCTCGTCGAGGAAGGCTTCGATCCGCTCGAATTCCGGTACCTCGTCCTGCTGAGCCACTATCGGAGCCCGCTGTCGTTCTCGCCCACCGCGCTGGAACAGGCCGCGAACGCCCTGCGACGCCTGCGGCACCGGGTCGCCGCTTGGAAGAAGTCCGTCGGCGCGGGGGCGGAGCTGCCTGATTGCCCCGACAGCCCGTACCTCACGCGATTCGTGGAGGCACTGGCGGAGGATCTCAACATGCCGCGCGCCGTCGCCGAGTTGTGGCAGCTCGCAAGGGACCCCGATGTCGACGACGCCACCAAGCTGAGCCTGATCCTGGCCTTCGATGAGGTATTGGGGCTGGACCTGGAGTCTGCCTCGAAGGAGCCGGCCGAGATCCCCGACGCGGTGGTCCGGCTCGCACAGGAACGGTGGGAACTCCGTTCGGCGAAGCAGTTCGAGGAGTCCGACAAGCTGCGCGCCCAGATCCTGGCGGCCGGCTACAACGTACAGGACGGTCCCGAGGGGTACGAGCTTGTTCCCCTTCACGACTGATCTGCCGACCGACTCGGGTGGAGCGGCTGACCGGGCGCTACGGCAACTGCGCCGAGCGGCGTGGCCGGCGACGGCCACGCCTTCGGCTGTGGTCGAACTGGACCGCATCGCCGACGGGGTGAACCTGGCCCGGGAGGCACACCCGCGCATACGGGTCACCTATGCCGTGAAAGCCTCCTACCACCGGCCGATCCTTGACGCCGTGCGTGCGGCGGGGGCGGGTGTCAGCGCCTTTTCCGAGATGGAAATGGCCCTTGCCCGCACCGCGAAATTCGCTCCGTACGACATCGTCTACAACGGTGTGGGCCGTGAGGGTGCGGATCTCGCCACCGCGGTCGACGCCGGCGTCACAGTCAACTTGGAGTCACTCGCTGAGCTGCGCGGCCTTCTCCACGCCCGGCGCGCGGACGCGTCGGCCGGCCGGATCGGCTTCCGCGTCAATGGTTGCGTGCCGGGCGAGAGTGACACGCTCGGCAAGTACGGCGTCCTCGGGATTTCCGTCGCCCAACTGCCGACGGTTGCGGACTTGCTCCGGGGGTCCGGCCTGGTTCTCGGCGGTGTCAGCTTCCACCACTTGGCCAACCGGCTCGACGGCACCGCTCACCTCGACACCCTGGACCGGCTGATACCCGCGCTGGCTCCGCTGTCCGGGCATCCTGCGGTCGCTCTCGACTACATCGACGTGGGCGGCGGGCTGGCCAGCCGACTGGAGGTGGGCGACGAGAGCGCAGTGGAGATGTTTCGCGCGCTCGCCGACCGGATCGACGCGGATCTCGACTGCACCACGATCCTCGAACTCGGCCGGTTCCTGGTCGCCGACGCCGAGTCCCTGCTCAGCCGAGTGGTAGACATGCGGACGAGTGGCGGCGTCATGGTTGCGATCCTGGATGCGACGACGAACTACCTGATCCCGGCGCCCGGTCATCGGTTCCGGGTGGAGCGGCTGGAGCCCCTCGCCCAGGGCGAGACCCGGACGCCGGTGCGGTTCGTCGACCGGCTCGGCAGCACGATCTGTGAGAACCACTGCGGGCCGCTCCGGCCGGGCACCCTGGTCGGCGTGCTCAATGCGGGCGCGTATGCCGGTGTCATGAAGGAACACTTCGTCTATCCGCTGCCTGACGTGTCCTTCGTCAGGGACGACGCGGTCATCGCCACGTCGCCCGCTGGCGGCGACAAAGCCGTGCGGGCCCACCACCACTGGCCCGAGACATGACCCGGTTCACGGCCGTATACGGCACCAAGGGTGGCGTCGGCAAGTCCACGATCGCCGTCAACACGGCGTATGCGCTGAGCGACCTAGGTGCCTCCGTCGGCTTGGTGGACCTGGACCTGTCCGGCCCGAATGTCCAGAATCTGGTGGCAGGGCTCGTCGGCCAACCACCGGCCATGGTGGACTTCCGTGTTCAACCCGGCCGGTACGGCGGGGTGGACATCGCTGGGCTGGGGTTCTTCGTCCGCCCACACGAGGCGGGACTGCTCAGCGGCAAGTACCTTGAGGGCGCCCTGACGCAGATCCTCTTCCACGACGTCTGGCAGGCTTACGACCACGTCATCGTGGACATGCCGCCCGGCTTCGACGACCTGCACCGCCAGGTCTTCACCCGCGTGCCCATGCGGGTCGCCCTGGTCACCACGCCACATGTGCTGTCCACGCAGGACCTCGCGCGCGGCCGTCGGCTGCTGCAACAGCTGAGCCTCCCGATCCTCGGCTACGTGGAGAACATGAGCCACTTCTGCTGTGAGTTCTGTGGCAGATCTTCACGGCTGTTCGCATCCACCAGCGACGGCACACTGGACGATCTTGACCTGCTCGCGCGTGTGCCGTTCGCGCCAGAGCCACCGGGCCTCGCGGCGTCCATCCCACTGGTACTCACAAAGGAGCCGACCGCCGCCGAGTTCCGCCACGGCATTCAGGACGTCGCCCAGCGCATTCACGAAGAGGAACAGCAGGGATGAGCACGGACGCGAAGCCGCTCGACACTTCGATCGGTGTGATCTCCGACGACCAGCTCGCCCGGGTACAGGCGGCGTTCGGGCTGAAGCGCCTGCTGGTGCTGCCTTTCTTCTCACTCAACAAGTCGATAATCGACCTGCGACGACGTACGGAGACGGCTCGCAAGGTATTCATCGAGTCGGAGCAGGGCGTCCTTTTTCTGAAGGAACTGCCGTGGTACTGCTCGTCGGTGGAGTTCGCGGCGTTCCAGACCGAACTCCTGTCCCAACTGCATGAACTGGGCGCCCCAGTGGCCCGGCCACTGGTCACGCACTCGGGTCAGGGTTTCTTCCATGACCGCCGAACCGGCTCGATCTTCACCCTCCAACCCTACGTCGAAGGCAGGAGCTGGACCGGCGGTTACGGCGAGGCGAGGGCAGCCGGACGAGCACTGGGCGGGCTGCACACGCACGCACGGCAGACGCGGATGAACGGCCTGCCAGGGATGCGTGACGCGTTCTCCAGCGCCGAGAGCCTGGTGAGCCTGCTCCAGGACGACGCGGAGCAACCCGAGCCGGTACGCGAGGAGATCCACGACTTCGCCCGACTCGCGCTGGCCGCCATCGCGCGGTCCCGGACCGAGGCATACGAGGCCGGATACGGATCCGAGGTGCTGCCGGTGCACGGCGACTTCAATCCGTTCAACCTGATCTTCGGAGAGACACGGGACAGCACCGAGACGATCGTCGGGGTCGTGGACTTCGACAACGCCTGCCTCGACGACCGGGCCCACGACCTGGGTGAGTCCCTGGTGCGCTTCGGCTGGGTCAATTACCGCGGCCTCAGCTCGGCCTACGGAGCGGTGCCCACCGGATTCGACCGCACTGCGGTCGAATCCGTCCTGGCCGGATACCGCGAAACCGACAAGGCCGCGGCAGCGGCGGCCAAGCCTTTGCTTCCAGCGGTGATGACCGCGGTAGCCCTGGAGCTCGCGGCGATCGGGCTCCTGTCCGCGTACTACACGCCCAGCGATCTACCCGCCCTCCGCCGCAACGCGGAGACACTTCCAACGATGGCCGCCGAAGCCGTCGCCTCGGTTTGGTAGGAATCGATATGTCACACCCGCTGTTGCTTTCCATCGACGGGATCGACGGGTCGGGCAAGTCCACTCAGGTCGGCCGGGTCGCTGCGGCATTGACGGCGGCCGGAGTCCGCGCGGAACCGGCGGTGGTGGAGGCGTTCGGCGCTCGCACCGTCAATACCTTGGCCGAGCGGCTGACCGGGGACCCGTACGCCTACCATCCGGCGATACCCGTCGAGCTGCGTGAGTGGGTCTTCGCCTGCGACGTCGCATACTTCACCAAGACGAGGTTCCCGCCCCTGCTTGCTGAAGGCATCACCCTTGTGTGGGACCGTGGGCCGCTGTCCTACCACGCCTCCGCTGTCGCTTACGACGGCCTTTCCGACTGGGTCGGCCGAGCCCAGTCGCTCTATCCCCGGCCGCACCGCACCTATCTGCTGGATCTTCCCGCAGAGACGGCGGTGCGACGGCTCAAAGAGCGGGCCGGGAAACGACAGCGGACCGATGAGTCCGTGGACCTCCTCCGCCAAGTCCAGGGACACATGTTGGGGATGGCGAAAAACCGGCCGGACGTTGTGGTGCTGGACGCGACGCGTGACCCCGATGAGATCACCGGCCAGATCCTCCGCAACTGGCTCACCAGCCGGTCAGAGACCGACTGACGATCAAACCCAGGAGGGTTTTCCGGCAATGCGGGGCATCACATGGAGGTCCCGGATGTCGTCGTGTTGCATGACCCAGAGCAGAAACCGCTCAAGACCGAGACCGAACCCTGCGGTTTCCAGCGGGTAGTCATCCTTCATCCGGACGTACCAGGTGTAGTCGGACTCCGGTATCAAGTGGTCGGCGAGCGCCTGACGGGTCTCCTCGCCAGTGATGTGCCGCGCACCGCAACCGAGCACCTCGCCGATGCCGAGGAGAAGATCGGCGCTGTGCGCTCGGCCCCGCTCATCGACTCGCTGGTAGAACGGAACCGTGAGGGACGGCGGAGAGGACAGCCACACAGCACCGCCGAAGTGCTCGATGAGGGCCTGCTCGCCGTGTCGTGTGATGGCTGGGGCCTCTGGCGCCTTCAGCGTGAAGGCGTTCGATCCGAGGAGGTCCTGTGCCTCGTCGTAGGTGATGCGCGGGAATTCAGGTCGCTTGAGGAGTTCCTCAAGGTGGTCGGTGGTGCCCGCGCACCTCTCGATGTGAGCGCCGACCGCTCCCTCCAACAGGCCCTCGGTCAGGGCGCCCATGTACGCCTCGACCAGGCTCATGACCTCTTCCTGTCCTCCGCAGATCTCCGCCTCGGAATGGAAGAACTGGTTGAGATGTGTCTGGTCGGCGTCCTCCCCTCGGAAGGACGGCATGACGTAGTACGCGCCCTCCAGACCATGACGCAGCATGAACTCCAACTGGAACTGCATCGAATCGGCCAGGTAGGTGCGATCCCCCAGCAGGTCGATCTGTACCGGCAAGCTGTCGCTGCCGAGCCCCATCGGGCTGGACACTGAGCTGACCGTGACCGGCATGAGCACCGGAGAAACGTTTCGCGACTGGTAGAACGAACTAGTGCTGGCCAAGATAGAGGCATTGACAGCAGTCACGATCCGATACCACGGATGCTCCACGGCGGAAGCGAGGTGGGCTACCGGATCGGCCCACAGACCGGGCGGTCGTGTCCGCTGCTCCCGTGACCGTGCTGCGCCGTCATCCGGCGAAGCGTCGAGCAGGTCGCTTCCCTGGCTCACGCGATGTCCTCCTTGTTGTGGCCGATTGTTCAACAGACCTCATCGAACTGTTGGCGATGAGGGGATGCGTTGCTCCCTTGAGGAAGGGTCAGGTTACACAGGCCCGTTGACCGCAATGTGGACGGTATCGCCACTCTCGACGATGAGTTGAGGATGTATCAGAGGCGGGGACGCTTTCAAGATCGCCGTGATGTCCCGCGTTTTCCCCGGCGGTGACACTGACATACCGTCATGCTCAATCTGTGATATGGGAGTCCGGGTGGCGGTGATCACGCGTGGGTCAAATCCCATGAACACCGAACAGTCCGTGCCCGCACCGGCGCCCGACGCGGTCGATTCGGCGCGGGTCATGAACAGGGCGCGACCCCAGCGGCAGGACAAGGGCGGGCGAGTCCAAGGGGATCTGTGGCCGGCCCCGGAGCGGTGCGGGAGACGCCGGACGCCGCAACTGCCGGCAGGCGCCCCACTTCGGCAGCAAGGTGAAGGGGACCGCGGCCCGGGAGAGCCAGGAGCCCCCTCCGGCCCTGCCGCAGCGTCCTGGTGGTCTCTGGCACATCAAAGCGATGCCGCCGGTGGCTCTCGGGATGCCGACCGGGCAGTTCGTGTACCAGGTGGTCGCGTACTCGCCCATCTTTCGCCGGGCCATGACGTCGTGGGCCTCGGCCCCAGTACGGGCGCGGTCCTTCGCAGGTCGTGGACGGATACGCGCTCGTCATTCCGGGAGGAGTCCCGCGACTGGAAACTGGAAGACGAGCACCGCGCGCTTCCTCCCGCCCGAGGGGAGGTCGTCGATGCCGTTCGGCTTTGCTGCGGCGCTCGCCGTATCGACGCCGCCCGTGAGGGTGCGCCGAGAGCCGCCAGGGCAATGCTGACGGCACGGGCGGCAGTGCGCGCTTTCACGAGCTTCCTCTCCTGGTGAAACGTGCTGGCGAGGAAGGCGGTCCGGGGGCAAACCCGTGCCGCGCACTCCGGCGGCCGGCGGAGAGGGACACCTGTGCCGCCCGGCAGGGGTAGTGATGCGGATTCCGACGGGCAGGCCGGTCACCTCACGCAGGCGGCGTACGATGCACGGCAGGTCCCGGCTTGGTGGCCCGCTGGGCGCCGGTACGGGTGTGCGCGGGCCCAGACCACGCCGCTGGTACAGGCACCGATCGCGGCTGGGCGGGCAACCGGTGCGTACGGCGGCCGGTTCCGTCGCACGGCCGCTTCCAGAGCCCAGACGCCCGTGGACCGAGGGCAGCCCGGAGTCCTGCGCTTCCTCTTGTACGTACCTACCGCCCCCGGCCGTTGGGCGAGGCCGAAGCGCCCCTCCCTGCCAGACGGCTTCACAGGTTACGGCCCACCGCCCCTGACTCAACAGGCTCCACGAGTACTGTCGTCCATGGCTCGGATGGCCAAGTCGGCGCAGAGGTAAACGCTTTGGCGAGCACCTCGCCGCTAGACTCGCGGTGAATGGTCCTCGGTGGTGAACGGGACATCTCACCTGAACAGAGAGGTGCCGATGGCGTGTCCAAGAGCATGATGAGCAAGTCCGTTACTGACAGGCCCCCTCACGTGTGGTCGACGGATGAAGTGATCGGCGTGTTCGTGACCTGCCTGCTGGGCCTCACCTGGGGTCTCGGCGTATTGGCCTGGGTATCGGGAGGCATCGTCGCGCTGGCCACCCATGGCTCCTGGCCCAACCAGCCGTTTTCCGCTTCGTTTACGCTCCCCGTCGGGCTGACCATGCACTGGGACGAACGCACGCTCGCATGGCCGGCCGAGGACCGGTCCGTGCTGGGACCCGACTGGTTCTTCTGGTCGACCCTCTTCGTCCTGGTCGTCACGGCAGGGACCACGGCGACGATCGCGATTTCCCAGATCTCTCGCTCGCTGGCCCGGCACCGTCGCACACGCCCGGTCAAGGCCCGCAAGGAGCAACGGGACAAATCCGCCATATGGGCACAGCCCGCAGATCTCGAATCCCTGGTGGTCCCCGACAGGAACACCCTCACCGGGCGGGTCTACCTGGGCGAAATGGCGGACAAGCCGTCGGTCAAGGTGGCGACTTCGCGCTACACCTCGATCGCGGTCATCGCGCCAACGGGTTCGTCGAAGACGGTGAAGTATGTCGTACCGACGATATTGACCTGGCCCGATTCCATCTTCGTCACATCCACGAAGAATGACGTCGCAGATCTGACGCTGAATTTTCGGGGCGAGGGGCTTGGCCGACCGGTCTACATTTTCGACCCCACGGGGGAGTGGCCGGAACATCAGCGTAAGTATCTGTGCGCCTGGTCACCGCTCATGGCGATTCATGATTTCAGCGACGCCGACAAGGTCGCTCAGTGGCTCTCCGAGGCGGTGATGGAGGGTGCCAGTCAGGACGGGGCGGTGCGTTACTTCATCAATCTGACCCAGATAGCCCTGGCGCCGATGTTGTGGATCGCCCGGAAGACCAATAAGTCAATGCTGGATGTTGCGGACTGGAGCGGCTACAAGGATTTCGACCGGATTGAGGCACTTTTCGACGAATACGAGACCACCATTACGGACTCGGAGTCGAAAAAAGATCTGGCGTTGGCCCGTCGCGGAATGAAGGCGACTCAGGGGCGCCATTTCAAGGATCTGGGTTTCATCTTCGCCAATGCGGACCTCATCCTCAAACCGTTCGTGTCCGGTCAGATGGCGCCGACAACGGACATCAGGTTCGATGAGAAGGGGAAGCCGTACAGCCCTTTCGGGCGCCAGGTTCTGGACATCGAAAACGTACTGGACACGGGCGGCACCATCTATGCCGTCAGCGACGAGGAAGAGCAAGAATTGCTACGCCCCGTATTTCAGACGGTGGCGAACTCTTATCTCCGGGCAGCTCGCAAGCGGCAGCAGCGACAGGGTGCTGGCCCTCTGCTGAATCCCCCACTGCTCTTGCTTGAAGAAGCCGCCAACGTTGCGCCGTTGCCGACTCTCGACAAGATGGCTGCGACTTATCGCGGATTCGGCATCGTCATCATGTCGATCTGGCAGGACGAGTCGCAGATAAGCACGCTTTATGGCACGCGGGCTCCTACTGTTCTAGGGAATCACACCACGCGGCTATATTTGCCCGGGTCCTCGGACGACAGTACACTTGACCGGCTTTCCCGACTGATCGGCGATCAGTCCGTTTCGCAACTCAAGGTCGGGTACTCATACCAAGATTCGAACCCGAACAAGGGTCGGCGGATAACGGTTACCGACGGCATCGAGGACATGCGGCTGGCACCGATCGAATACTTGCGCACCTTGCCGAAGGACGTCGCGGTTGTCTTGTCCGGCAATCTTCCTCCTATCAAGGTCACAGCGACACCATGGTTCAAGGACCCTGAGATGCGCGCACGCATCGGCCCTGAAATGTGCGAGAAGTATGACCGCGCTTTTGGTTAGCGGCGCAAGTGAGGTTGTTGGGTCGGGGACGGAACGCCGTGTGTCCTTGTGGACGTCGGCCTTCCGTCCCCGCCCGCCGAGTGAAGTGGCCGCCGACTAGGTGCCCGAGACTCGGGGGCCTTTCCCGACGCCCAACGCCGTTTCAGCGGTCCGCAATGCGCATGCCTCCCTTTGCTGAACTCATCGACCACCTGTGCCCCTTCGCCCTTGTTCCGGCTCTCCCGGCCCTCTTGGCCGGTCGTAGGTCCTGCGGCTACCACGGGCACTCCGTCGCCATAGGGCTCGCGCTTTGCAGGTGATCCCGTGGCCATGTCGGGTCCGCATGGTTGAGCGTTGAGACGTCCGCGGGCGGCGCGGGCTCGGCGAGCTTGATCACGCGGTTGATGCTCTCGCCTTTGACGTTGTTGTGTCCGGTGTCGACGAACACGGCGTTCTCGTTCCAGCAGCGGTCCACGGTGGTGGCGAGGGCACACACTTCCGGGGTGGCAGGGGTCCACGCAACGGGTGAGGATCCGTAGCGGGCACGGCAGATGCAACGGCGGTCGGCGCCAGTACGAGATCCAGCTTGGTGGCGGACTTCGCCTACGTGCCCACCTGGTCTGGAATCGCCCATGTCGCCTTCGTCTCGGACGTGTTCTCCCGGGCGATCACGACCTGGTCCGGCATCGACTCCTCGATCGGCAGCGTCGGTGACACCCTGGACAGCGCCCTCACGGAGCCCAGATCGGCCTCTACAGACCAGGCCCCTTGAAGATCTCGCCGATCCCGTCGTCCCGCAGCGCCATACCTCCCATCCACAAAGCGTGAGGAAGGAAAAAACCCGGTTCAGATAGGATCTGAACCGGGTCTCACTGGAGCCGCCTTCGGGATTCGAACCCGAGACCTACGCATTACGAGACCGTGAGCGTTCGTGTTGCGAAGTGCCTCGTCGTGCTGCGTGGTGACGTTTTTCCTGATCAGAGCACGTCCAGCAGGTTGACTCGTGCTACCCCGTGACGCACCGTCCAAAGGCGTCTGTCCACCGACTGTCCACCGGTCACGCTCTCGCCGACCCGCCAGTGATACTGCTGCTGAACTGCCAGCGACACCGTCGATCTATTGGAGAGGTTAGCGGAGGCAACTGTGGGATCTCCACGAGATCGACCATGGATTGCACGTCTAACCTCGATCGTTCACGAGTCCCCGCCAGTTGAAGCGTGGAGAACGACCGCCCCCGCTGTCCCGGATAACACCACAGATCAGCAGGTCGGGTGACGAGCGAGCGGGAACGCCAAGCTAAGCGAAGCGGCCCTGCCAGTGCTGACTGGCAGGGCCGGGCCTCCTTGCCTAGCTACAGCGACCAGGCTGCGTCACACTGGAGATTCCGTTTTTCTCCAACAACTCGGAGAGGAGCGCGGTTTCCACTAGCGTGCCTTCAAAGCCAGACCGTTTCAGTTCATCCGACAGTCTCTTCGCCTCTTGAATTGACGTACCGAAGGCTACTCGGAAGGACTTCAGCAGTGTTCCCCCGTGCGCTGTAACATCGACGAGTTTCAGGCAATGGGGTCCATGCTGCTCCAGGATCGCGTTCCGCACTCTTGACGGTGCCCAACCCTCACCCGAGTCGTGCGAGATTCCGCATGTGTTGCAATCCCACTCGACTTCCCAACTGAGGCACCCGTTGTTGGTGGACTGCACCAGCCACTCCGTGCCGACCCCGCCGCACTCGCGGCACGGCCCGGGTAGCCGAGCTGCCTGTTCTGTCATGACCAGCCCCTGATCGACATGTAGCGGTCGATGATTCCATAAAATCGCTCCGATGTCCCGGAGCCGTCGCGTGGATGATGGTTCCTGAGACCGCGCGCGAACCAGCGGTGGTGCAGTTCCTCGTGGACCACAGTATTACGAAGGAGCGCCCGACTAGCAAACCGCTTAAATCCAATGTGCGTTCCTACGTTAGGCTTCGCCATGCCGGAGTTTACCCCGTAGCTGTAAACGGGGCGATGGGTGAGATTGAGGTCCGGGAAATCTTCGCTGATGATGGCATCAATGGCGCGATTTCTGGATGCTGTCGTCTTTCCGGTGGCCTTGCTGAGCTCTTCACTGCTCTTCCAAACGTTGCCGCTTCCCTGCTCTTCGGCGGAGGCCTTGCCCTTGGCCGGAGCCTCGGCGTCCTTGCCGCCCCCGCCACCGGCGTCGGACTTCGCCTCCGCGCCGTCGCCCTTCTTGCCGCCGGAGTCGCCCTTCTTGGCCTGGGGGGCCTCCTTTGCCTTGGCCGGCGGAGCCGGAGCGGGCTTCTCCTTCAGCTTCGGGGTCACCGGCGGCGTGACCTTGTCGGCCGCGTCAACCGCGTCCTTGGTCTTCTCGGTCGCCTTCGTGGCGTCGGTCGCCGTGTCGGCGGCGTCCACCGCCTTGTTGACGTAGCGCGCGCCCTTCGCCGCCGACGCCGCGTAGCCCGCGAGCGGAATCGCCGCGGCATAGGCCAGGCCCGCGTCGATGTAGTTGCCCTCAGCCGTGTACCAAAGGCCGTTCAGCAAGTCGGCGGGCTCACCGAAGCCGGGGACCAGGCCCACGGCATCCAGGGCGCCGTGACCGATCGGGCTGATCCAGGACTCGCCCCAGTACAGACCCGTCGGGTCCGGGAACGCGAGCGGGTTGTTGCGGCCGTAAGCGTAGGCGTTGAGGTGCTGCGGGTCCCCGACGTTCAGTACCGGGTCGACGGAGACGAAACGGCCGGACGCCGGATCGTACGCGCGGGCACCGAGCTGGATCAGCCCCGTCGTCGCGTCCGCCGTGCCGCCCACGAAGGACTTGTCACCCGGCCACGCACCTGCCGCCGGCTTGGCGCCGCGCGCCTCGCCGAAGGGGAGGGTGCGGCGCTGTGTGATCGCCGAGTCCGCCGCCTTGATGGCGATTTCCGCGGTGCCGTTCTGGCCGCCGACCAGCCAGGTCACCCCGGAAGTCGTCCGTACGGCGATCTCCTGGTCCGCGTGGTAGTAGTAGCGGGTCCCAGCCAGCGTGTTCTTCGCCGTGTCCAGGCGGATCTCCTGGCCGCCCAGGTAGAGCGTGACCGCGCCCTTCTCCTTGCGGAGCAGGCGTCCGCCCGAGGCGTCGTACACGTACGAGGTCTTGTTCGCCTCGTCCAGGTTGTCGCCGGACAGGTACGGGGTCACCGCGCTCAGGCGGCCCTCCTCGTCCCAGTTCAACTTCTGGTCGACCGCCGGGGAGAGGTCCGTCGCCGCCTTGGTGCGACGGACGGTGTTGCCCGCCTCGTCGTACTGGAAGCTCTGGGCCGCCGTCGCTTCCTTGGCCGCCGTCGCGGTACGCACCTCGGCCGACTTCAAGGCGTGGGCGTGCGTGCCACCCTTGGTGTCCGTGGCCTTGGGTACATACGTCGTTGACTGAGTGATCGCCGCGTCGCCGGTCGTGCCGGTCGCGTGGCGGACCTCGCTCGTGCGGTTGCCCGCCGCGTCGTAGGTGTAGGAGTGCCGGTACGGGGCCGGGCCGCCGACGGTCGCCTCACCGGCGCTCGGAGCGCAGGTGGTGGCCGTCTGGGTCCATGCCTCGGTCAGGCGGCGCAGGTAGTCGTAGGTGAAGCACTGGACGTCCGCCGTCTTGCCCTCGGGCGCGTCGGCGATCTTCTGAATGTTGCCGGTGGCGTCGTAGCCGTAGGTGATGTCGGAGTCGGAGGTCTTGACGATCTCCCGGTCGATGCGGGCGCGCTCCAGGCGCCGGGTGCCCTCCTCGTAGGTGTTGGTGAGCCAGGTGTACTTGTCCGCGCTGGCGGTGCCCAGGGTCAGCTGGAGCATCTCGCCGTAGTTGGAGTAGCGCGTCTCGCGGGCGTAGTCCGTCGAGTCGCCCAGGGTGAAGGACGGCAGACCGGTCGCCGTGTAACCCGTGGTGACCGTCTCCGCCGGGAGGCCGCCGACCGCCGGGAGGCCGATGTCGTCGATCGAGCCGTCCGGCTTGTACGACGCCGTAGCCGTGTATGTCCCGGCCAGTTTGCCCTCGGAGGCCGGGACGGTCACCGAGGACTTCGTCGGCCGGCCCGCCACGTCATAGGCGTCAACTGAGCTTGTGTAGCCGTCGTCCCCGACCCATTTGGTGGCCGAGGTCAGACGCCCCTTGCCGTTCGGCACGGTCGCGCTGTCGTATTCCCAAGTCGTCAGCTTCTTGTCGCCGTTGTACAGCGAGCGTTGACGGCCCAGCTTGTCGTAGGTGTAGGTGAGGGTGATCTCACGGTCGTTGCGGATCGTCTTCAACTGGTCGAGGTCGTTGTACGTCATCCACGACGTGCCCGCGTCCGGATCGACGGCCTTGGTCTGACGGCCCCGCACGTCGTACTCGGACGACCAGACGTTGCCCGCAGCGTCCTTGACCTCAACGAGGCGGCCCGCCGCGTCGTAGTCGTACGACGTCGTGCCCGCCGCTCCCGTGGGCGAGGATGCCTTGAACTCCAGGACCTTGGTCGTCTGCCCCTGCGCGTCGGTGTAGGTCGCGGTCGGCGTGGAGCCCGCCGGTGGGTCGACCGTCGTGTGGTCGCCGTGGTACGCGGTCTTGGTGCGCCACTTCTCGGTGCCCGCGACGCGGAAGATCGAGTCGGTGGCGCGGCCCGCCGCGTCGTAGACCGTCTCCGTCTCCCGAGGGGTCCCCTCGGAGGCGTCCACCACATTCACGAACGTCGTGCCGACGGCCGCCGTGTTGTAGAAGGGGCCGATCTCCTTCACGGCCAGACCGCGGGTGTCGTACTCGGTGGTGGTGATGACGCGGCCCGAGTTCGCCGCCGGGGTCTGGGTCTGGCGGGGGCGCAGAAGGCCGTCGCTGAGCTGGTGACTAGTGGCCACCGAGCCGTTGGGAAGGAGCGACTTGGTGGTGGTGACGACGGGCGCGTTGTTGCGGATCAGGTAGGCGTATTCGAGGCTCGGGGTGTCCGAGGCCTTGGCGCGTCCCGGGAGCCAGACCTTCAGCAGACGGCCGAGGGCGTCGTACTCCAGGTCGGTGCGCTGCTTGTTGGGGTCGACCGTGGCGGTGACCAGGCCCCAGCGGCGGTCGACCGTGGAGGTGGTCGTGTTGCCGAGCGGGTCCTCGACTTTCATGCCGGTGACCGGGCCGCCGGTGGTGGGCGTGTAGGTCGTCTTCGTCGCGTTGTTCGCCTGGTCGGCGGACTCCACGACACGGCCGTGCGCGTCGTACCTGGCGGTGGACGTGGTCACGTACTGCGGGGTGCCGTCGGCGGTGTAGGCCTTGACCTTCTCGCTGCGGACCACGTCACCCTTGGTGGGCGTGGTGCCGTAGGTGTCGCGGTCGTCGTACCAGGTGCGGACGTCGGAGACCGCCTCGCCCTTGTACGAAGTCGGCGCGCCCTCGTCGCAGTTGACGGGGACGACGGTGACGCGCTTCAGCAGGGTGAGCAGGTTGGCGGCGGTGTTGCGGTTGTACTCGTTCGTCGTGCAGGTGTCGTCGTCCTCGACCGTCAGGTCGCCGGAGTCGGAGGAGCGGGACAGCATGCCGTACGAGTCGTAGAAGTGCTCGATGGCGGCGCGACGGACCTTGCCGTCGTCCAACGCCGTCCTGGTGTGGATGGTCTTGACGGCCGCGTAGGACGCCTCGTCCTTGCCCTCCGTCGCCGTGGGCTCGGACTTCCACGGGGTGCTCACCGAACCGGTCACCTCGGCGGCCCCGTTGAAGCTCTGCTGTTCCACGGCGAAGCCCTGGTGGCGGGCGTCGTCACGGACCTTCGTGCCGTCGGAGGCGGTGACGGTGACGGACTTGGTGCCGCCGGAGTCCTTCTCCCGGTCGCCGTCCATACCCTGCAGGTAGGTGGTCTGGCTGCGGAGCTGCTTGCCGCCCGCCTCACCGGTCTTCATGGTGACGGTGCGGTAGCCGCGCCACTGGTTCCAGGTCTTCTTCTTGGTCTTGACGAGCTCGCTGTCGTCGAAGGCCCAGGCAGCACCGGAGTAGTCGTAGGAGGTGACCTTGTTCGGGCCGGTGATCGTGACCTCGTCCTCGATCACCGTGTCGACGACGAACTTGTGGAACCAGTCCTCCTTCTCCCCGATCGTGCCCTCCTTCGACCAGAAGGACGGCATGCAGCGCTTGGTGTTGGTCTCGGGGGTGGGGAGGTTCGACGGGGTGCACTCGGTCGGCTTGTAGTTGACCGAGATCGTGCCGCCCGTCTCCGACTGGATCGCCCGGATACGCCACTTGTACATGGGCAGGCGGTCGTGGGCGTCGGAGTGGACCCGGTTGGCGTCCTGGCGTTCGTAGAAGGTGACCTTGGGGAGCTTGTGGGCGCCGTCCTTGCCGGAGTGGGTGACCGACTCCAGCCACAGGGCCGGGGCGTGGGTGGTGTCGGCGCTCTGGTACTTGTGCGCCAGGTCCCACTCGTCGACGTCCCCGTACGTCTTGCCGTCCGCGCCCAGGACCTGGGTGGTGACCTTCGCCAGCCGCTTGCGGGAGAAGAAGGTCGGGGACCACTGGTCCTTGCACTCGGTGTCGGAGGTGCAGATCTGCTCGAACGGCACGTCCGGCCAGCGCTTGGCCGTGGACTCCTTCAGATCGGCCGGTTCGCAGTCGGCGGCGGCGCCCGTGCAGCGCTCGGCGGTGGTGAAGACGACCTGCGAGGGCGCGGTGGTCGTGTTCTCCTTGCCCGCCTGCTCCCCGTACTCGATCCGCTTCAGGTAGCCGCCGCGGTCGTAGGAGACCACCTTGTCGCCGCGCACCGAGTCGTACTTGTTGGTCTCGGTGCTGTAGTAGTACGTCATCGTGTTGCCGTGCACGTCGACGACGTAGTCGAGGTTCCAGCGCCACGACTGCTGGCAGCGGGATTCCTTGAAGGTGTCGGCGTGGCAGGGCTCGTCCTTGTCGTCACCGAAGACCGGGACCTCCCAGGAGGAGCCGGTGAACTCGGTGTCGGCGGACTCGCGCTTGCCCTTGCCGAAGTGGTAGCGGGTGCCGTCGGTGGTGGTGACGACCCAGTACTCGTTGTTGTTGTCGGCGTTGGAGCCGTCGTACTTACGCTCGATGAGGGTGCCGTCGTCCTGCTTCAGACGCCACTCGTTCTCGCCCTTCTTGACCAGCTCACCGGCCCGGCCGCCGAAGTTCATGGTGGCGTTGTCGGAGTGCCAGCACAGGTCGTACTTCTGCGACCCGGCCTCGTCGTGGCCGTCCTCCGTGCAGGCCTGGTACGAGCGCTCGATGTAGCCGGCGCTGAGGTCGAAGCCCTCGCCGATCCAGGACGTCTGGTTGTTGCTGGAGGCCGTACGGCCGTCCGTGGACGCGGAGTTGTAGCCGAGGCCCAGCTGCGGGGAGGGGCCCGCGACGGCGGGCGGCACGCGCAGCGGGTACTGCCAGGTGAAGCCGCCGGTCTGCCCGGCGACCTGCCAGGACGCGGACGGAGCCAGCGAGGTCGCGGCGTACGAGCCGGAACCGCCCGCCGGTCCGGCGGCGACCGCCAGCAGCGGAGCCTTCGCGGAGGACAGCGCCGCCACATCGGCGGTGAGCCGCTGCTCACGGACGTCGTTGTCGGTCTTCAACGGGGTGACGCTCTGGCACTTGGCCGCCTCGGGCGTGGTCAGCGCACAGGCGGGCAGTTCGACCAGACGCAGCCGCTGCGCCCAGTCACCGCCGTAGGCCTGGGCGAAGGCCGCGTAGTCGACCTCGACGGACACCCTGCCGTTCGTGGTCCGGCTGTCGGCCCGGGTCACCTTGAGCAGGAGGCCGTCGATGCCGGCCTTCCGCGCGGCGGCGTGGCTGAGGACGTCGACCTTGGCGCGGGTGGGCGTGGCGGCCGCCATCGTGGAACGGGTCATGCCCTTGGGCGGGCCGACGCGGACCGGGAGCGAGCCGGCCTTGGCGCTCGACAGCGCGCCGCGCTTCTTGGAACCGGCGAGATCGACGGTGGCGCTGCCGGCCTTCGGCCAGTTGGCCTTGAGGTCCAGGGGTTTGCCGTACCCCTTGGTGTGCTTGAGCGGGGTGGCCGTGCCGTCCTGGTCGACGACCGGGGTGGAGGCGACGTCCTGGGTCTTGGGGCGCCGCTTCTCCCTGGCCTCGTCGGGGTCGTCGCCGAGGGCCGGCGTGCCCTGGAGCAGGGTGACGGTCAGGGCTGAAGTGAGGGTGACACCGAGGGCTCTGGCCCAGGGGTGTGTTCTGTGTCTGCGAGATGCGCGCACGCGCGCTCCCCCTCCCGTATATGGGTGTGGAAAAGTGCCCCGGGTGCCCGAGGAGTTCGGGCACCCGGGTGGACGGCTCTGGTCGGGAGTCGTCAGTGGTCGTCAGCGGTCATCGATTGTTCGCGAGCCGGAAGATCTCCGTCCCCGACAGCAGGCCGGGGACCAGGCGCACGTCATCGATGTCACCGGCGAACGGGTCGGACCAGTCGGCGCCGTACTGGGAGCGGCCGACGTTGAGCCCCTTCGTGGCGTTCCAGACGTCGGTGACGGTGGCGCTGCCCTGCTCCTCGCCGTCGACGAAGAGCGTGAACTTCCGGGCCACCGGGTCATAGGTCCCGGCCAGGTGGACCCACTTGTTCACGGTCGCGGGGCGCTCGCTCGCCGCCATGGCGCGTACCAGGTCGGAATCCGCCGTATCGCTGACGTGCCGGCCGAAGATCCAGCGCTTGTAGGCGGTGGAGTAGTAGAGGTTGAAGCCGTTGCCCTGGCTTCCCGCCTGGCTGATCACCGAGATGTTCTGGTCCAGCTTCGTGGGCCGCGCCCACGCCGAGACGGTGAACGCCTGGCCGGTGTGGACGGCGGAGGCGGCGGTGGCGTGGTCGGTGGTGCCGTTGAAGCGCAGCGCCCTGTCGGCCGGATCGCTCGCGGCGTTGTTGCCCGCGACCCAGTCGGCGCCCTTGACCGTCAGGTCCCGGTCGTGGCCGGAGGTGTCGGGGGCGGTGGTGCCGGAGGTCTGGTCGAGGCCGTAGACGGCGGCGGCGCAGGTGTCGGCGAGGACATCGGCGCAGGCGCGGTCAACGGTGAAGAAGTACTTCTCCAGCGGACCCCGGTTGCCGGCCCGGTCGACACTGCGGACGTAGAGCACGTTCGGACCGAAGGTGCTCGGCGCGACCTCGATGGTCGCCTTGCCGCCGAGGGAGGCCGGGTCGGCCTTGCGGGTGGGGGTGTCGTTGCCGAGGTCCCACTCATAGAACTCGACGTCGTTCTTGAAGACCGAGTCGGAGTTGCCGTTGGCGGAGAGGGTGAAGTGCCGCTTGGCGCCCGCCGGAAGGTCGGCCTCGTCCGCCACCGGTTCGACGCGCGGCTTGGTGTCAGGCTTCTCCACATCGACCACGAACTCGCACCAGTCGGACCACTCGGAGTACCCCGAGTCCTTGAGCTTGCCGGTGGAACCGTCGTAGGTCTGGGCGTGCCACTTGTAGCCGTGGCCGTGCTTCAGCTCCCTGACGGGGATCTCCCGCTCGAACCTGCCCTCGTTCTGCGGTCCGTCCTTGCCCTCGTAGACCTCGGGCCGGCCGTCGACCTGGTCCCACACCCGGAAGGTCGCGGTGAGGTTCTGGCCGGTGCCGTCGGTGTACGAGTCGGCGTCGGTACCCGTGACGGACATGCGAGGGGTCGCGTCACGGATCCACGGCCGCTTGGTGTTGTCGGTGGTGCAGGTCTTCTCCTCCGGGTTGCTCAGCTTCTCCCCGGTGGGCTTGCTCGGGCGGGTGTTGTAAGTGACGACGAGCTTGGCGTTGTCACCCCGGAACCGCTTCCAGGAGTTGGGGTCGCCCTCGTCGGCGGCCCGCAGCGAGAAGGCGATCGGATCCTCACCGGCGGCCTTCCTGCGGACGGAGGAAGTGAGGTTCTCGTTGGACTCGTCGGCGTTGTCCGCGAAAAGGACCCAGCTCGGCGGCGCGTCCGGACTGCAGCTGTCGCCCCTGCCGTACGCGACGGACTTGTCGACCAGCAGGTCGCCGTCCTTGGGCCTGTTGTTCCAGTTGGTCGCGGAGTCGACACCGCCCTCGGCGACCATGTGCAGGTTGACGGTGCTCTTGGTACAGGAGAAGGAGAAGCTCTCGTAGACCTCGAAGACCGCCTTGGAGACGGTGCGGTTCTTCCAGCCGTCCGTGGAGAACTGGAAGTACATCCGGTTCGTGTACGGCGAGCCGCTGCACACGTAGTAGATGCCACCGATGGTGTCGGCCGAGCAGCGGCCGACACCCTCGTCCTTCTTGAACTTGTGGAACTCCGTGCTCGGGTTGGCGCTGGACACATACAGCCACTCGCTCTTGGACATACCGGCCTCGGGGTCGATGTAGACCGGGAAGTCGGTGTCGGCGGCAGTGAGCAGAGCGCGGTCGGGCTCAACGGTGACCGCGGACGGGGACACGTCGAGGACCATGTCGGCGACCTTGGCACCCGCGTCCGGCGCCTCCTGCGGCAGGGTCTGGGACCCGGAGGCGGGCACAGCGTCCGCCGGGACCTCGTCGCCGGAGTCTGCGGAGTCCCACATCTTGGGCGCCTGGCCGCCGAAGACCCGCTCGCCGGAGGCGTCCACGGCCTGGAGACCACCGGTCGGTCCGGTGGACAGGTCGAGGCCCTCCGCCCGTACGGGCAGCCGTAGTTCGGCCAGTTCAGAGCTGCGGGCCGCCTCGGGCGTCTTGACCTCAAGGACGTACGAGTAACCCGTGACCGAGGCGGTGGCCAGCAGATCCACGCCGGGGAGCACCTCGCGGTACTCGGCGGTGTCCCCGTCGAGAACCGGCTCGGGCAGCGGTGTGGGCCAGCTCAGTGTGAAGGACTTGCCCTCCTCGCCAAGTGTGACGAAGTCGGACGAGCCCGCCGCCGCGAAGGCCAGGTCGACGACGGCGGCCTTGGGACCGACCGTGCCGTCCGGGCGGCGCTCCAGGGTCGCGTCCACCTTCTCCCAGCTGCCGTCGGGACGCTCCACCCGCTGCGGCTGGACACTGCTCTCGCTGGTCAACGAGCCGTCCGGGTTGGCGAAGACGAGCTCGTCCTCGGTACGCTGCTGAATGATCTCCACTGGTTCGCCGGTCTCAGCGGCCAGTGCGAACGCGCCTGCCTCGGCCGAGGCAAGCGGCGTGCTGCTGGCCACGGTGGCCGGACTGATGACGGCGGGCAACGAGCCCAGGACGACGGCGCCACCGAGCAGCACGCCAAGCGTCCGGGCAGCACGAAGCCCCCGAAACCAAGGGTTGGTCATACCCTTGTCCCCCTCCAGGCTCTCCCCAGAGCCCGCTATGAAATTGATGTGGCCATGCCGTACAGCAGTGGCCAAAGAAACGTATGGGACTCCCTTTACCGGATCAAGGGCATTTCGAGACTGAACCGCCCCACAGCCCTCCACCCCACGCACCGCCCATGCCCATGAGCAGCCCTTGGCGCGGGAGGAAGCACGCGACGCGTACAACGGATCCGCCCACTTCGGCCGGATCGTGACCGGAGAGCCGACGCACCGGCAGGATGGAGCCCCCGCTGGCCTCGCGCACGCTGCGCACAACCCATCACTGTCAGGCTAGGGCCAACGTTGCCCCCGGAGGACGCCGTCGCCCTGAGCCGGACACTGAAATCCGGAGGACGTTCCCGGACGGCCGACCTTCATCATCCGCTTCGGCGCGAAGGACGTGCACCCGCTCCCGCCAACGGTCGTCGACGCGGTAGCCCGCCAAGGTTCGGCACGGACCGGCGCAGGACCAGCACAGCATGTGCGGGCGCCTCCGGCTCCTTGCCCAGCTCGAACTGGAACGGCCACTACGAGCCCGAGGACGCCATCCCTCATACGACGGCATCGCAGACGGGTAGCTGACCGTGTCCGACCTGAAGTTGTCCGGACCGGACAGCCCCGCCGCTTCCGATCGACGCATCGAAGACGGTCGTATTTTCACCCTGTCGATCCAGGTGCAACCACAGGCCTGATGGAGTGTCACGCACGCCTGTCCACCGGTTGTCCACCGAACCTCATCGCGTATGCCTGACCCGACCCTCCCGGATGAGCAACAGCCCAGCTCAGAGACTCAGGCCGTCTACACGGTCACGGAAACCACACCCCCGACCCACGCATTACGATGCACAGATCCCAAAGACGCGATTTAGACCGATTTCAAGGTCATCCGAAACACGAAACCCCAGGTCAGAGGCCTGACCTGGGGTTAACCATGGAGCCGCCTTCGGGATTCGAACCCGAGACCTACGCATTACGAGACCATGAGCGATCATGTTGCGTGGTGACTCGTCGTGCTGCGTGGTGACGTTTTGCCTGATCAGAGCACGTGCAGCAGGTTGACCCGTACTGCCCCGTGATGCACCGCCCAAAGGCGTCTGTCCACCGGCTGTCCACCGGCGGGACTGCTTGGCCGACCGCCTCTCGCCGTCCCATCGCTTCTGACGAAATCCCTGGCAGGGGCAGAGCCTGACATGAGGGCGACTGCCCATTTCCCACAAGGAGCAACCGCGCGGCACTTCACCACGAACGCCGCAGCCTCCATCCGCGACGAGACCTCCGATCGAAACGATATCTTCCATAGTGTATAAATGGTATCGTTTCACTGACAGGGGCATCTGCGAAGGGACCATCCACATGGCCAGAACCGTCATCGACCTCGATGAAGACATGGTCACCGAGGCCATGCGCATCTTCGGGACTAAAACGAAGGCCAAAGCCGTCCGCCTCGCCATGGAAGACGCCGTCAAGAGGCACCTGCGGCAGGAGGGCTTCGACGCCATGGAGGCCGGCGAGCTCGACTTCAGTGAGATCGTCGAGAACACCGGGCCCCGCAACGCAGACGGCTCCCTCAAGCACAACGGCGACCGCGACGGAGGCCGGGCCGCCTGATGCAGGACCGCTACCTGATCGACAAGTCCGCCCTCGCCCGCTGGACGAAGCCGAGCGTCAAGGAGGTGCTCAAGCCTCTGCACGAGCGCTACCTCCTCGCCGTATGCCAACCCACCGAGTTCGAGATGATCCACTCCGCACGGGACAGCTCGGAAGCAACACGGATCAGCACCTGGCTCCACGCCTTCGACTACCTCCGCACCGACGACGACACCTTCACCCGCGCTCTCGAGATCCAGCGCCATGCCCTCAACGCAGGCTTCCACCGCGCTCTGTCCCTCCCCGACCTGCTGATCGCCGCCACAGCGGAACTGAACCGGCGAACGGTCCTCCACTACGACGGAGACTTCGACATGATCGCCTCCCTCACCGGCCAACCCACCGAATGGGTCGTCCCGCCCGGCAGTGCCGACCGATGAGCATGCCGGCCTTCCCCACCTCCGATGAGTTGTCTGGTGTCCCTCATCGAGCGGTCGCTGGGGGTGTGGCAGCTGGCCTGCGCCGCGCGCTGGTCGCTCTGTACAGCCTGGCTCTGCGCGGATCCCTGCGGGTTCTGGGCTGGGCCGCCGGGGTGAGCCTCGTCGAACTGACCCTCGCCGTCTTCTTCCTGGCGCCGGTCGCAAACGCCCCCTCGGCCCGTTCTTCCTGCTCGGGACGGCGACCAAGGCCGTCACCACCGGCCTGACGCTCCGTATCCGCCGGATGTACCTGACGGCGCTGGAGGACCGGGCCGCGCGCCTGGCGATAGAGCACGTCCGGCTCACCGCGGCTGCGGAGCGCTCCCGGGTCGCGCACGCCAGCAAACTGGCCTCGCGGGACGCGGGGCTGTATCGAGATGCGGTTCCACCTCGTGGCCACGACCAGCTACGGACCGCCCCGCAGCCGCCGCACAGCCCCGCTCCGCTGCGGTCTCTCAGTCCTGGATGTACCGGACGATGACGCGCATGCGCGTACCCCGCTCCGTCTGCCAGCTCACCTCGTCCCCGACCTCTCGCCACATCAGCGCCTTCCCCTGCGGGGTGTCGGGGCTCAGCCGCTCCGCCTCGTCACCCGCGAGCATCGCGATCTCGTACGTCATGATGCCGGGCTCGTCCGGGTCCTCAACTCCGACGAGGCATCCAGGGACGACCATCGCCCCGCCCGTCAGGGAGGAGTCAGGGACAACTTGGTCGAGCACGGCACGCAGGTGGCTGCGCCGCTCCTGCAGGGCCTGGCGCCGCCGGTCGTGGTCGGCCAGCTGGGCCTTCCTGGAGGACGAGTCCACGGCCACGATCTCCGGAAGCGGCTGGTCCAGCGCGTCCTGCACGCGCTGGAGCTCGCGCTGCACCCGTCGATGGGCGGCGACGCTGAGCCGGTCGACCGGGAGGCTGAGGGAGGACCGGGCACCGCCCGGCACCGCGGATCCCGTCACGGGGGTGGGTTCGTCGCCGCGGGTCGGCTGCCGCGGCACGGCCGGAAGACTCTTCACCGGGGCCCGGTCAGCTGTCGGTCGTGCACGCAGCAGTTCTGTCGTACGGCCGTCGGAAGCGCCGGAGGATCCGGGTGCGTGGTACCGCGCCAGCCCCACCTGACCGTCGTCTCCCAGTACCGGTACGTCTGCGTGGGCGATCGCGGTGCGGATCATGGCCTGTACCTCGGGGTGTGCGACCCGCACGACGGCATGCCCCTCGCGCAGGATGTCCACGGCATCGGCCCCTGGGAAGCCCGGCGCACCCGCTCCCCCGAGGAACCGTGCGGTCCCGGGCACGGTCGCCCGCATGCTGAACGCGTGCTGGGCTGCATTGACCTCGTCGCGGTGCAGCCGTGCCACGGTCACGAATCGGGGCTGTGCCTCGTCCGTGCCGTGCGGGGGCTCGGGCTGGATGTCCTGTCGCCCGGCGGATGGGGCAGCAGAGGGCGCGGGCTCTGCGTTGCCGGTGGGTACGACGTCGCCGTCGCCTGTCGGGACCGTGCCGGCCTCGTCGGCCGGGTCGATGCGGCTGTCCTCGGCAGCTCGGTGTGCGGGTGGGTGCACCGCCGGCTCGATGCCGAGTCGGTCGAGTTCCGCCCACAGCGGTTCGAGTGCCCGTTCCGGGTCGAGGAAGAAGCGGCTGCCGCGGATGCGGACGAACGTCCAGCCCACTCGCTCCAGTTCGCGCTGGCGGGCCGCGTCCGCGTCGGCGTTCTCCTCCGTGTGGAACGCGTCGCCGTCGCACTCCACGGCAAGGCGTCTGGTGCCTCCCTCGACGACGAGGTCGATGCGGTAGCGGCCGGCCGGATACTGCGGCCGCACCTGGTGGCCCCGGGCCCGCAGGGCCAGGTAGACACGCTGCTCGAAGAGGCTGTCGAAGGCCTCGTGCGGAACGTCCGGCCGGACCTCGCCGAGTCCGAGGCCGTCCTGCTCCTCGGCCGGGCGGGAGAACCAGTCCAGATAAGCACGCCGAAGATCGGTCTCGCCGAGTTCGGTGAGGGTGAAGCTGTGGAACAACCACACCTGGTCGCGGGCACGGGATGCGGCCACGTTGAGGTGCTGCCGGTTCAGGGAACTGCTGAAGTGGCCGATGCGGCGCGGCCCGTCGGGGCCGGTGAGCGACACGACCGTACTGATGAAGACGATGTCGCGCTCGTCGCCCTGGAACTCCTCGGCATTACCCACGCGCAGCCGTCGGCGCTGTCTCTCGTCCAGCGGGATCCGGTCGGCCAGCAGGTCTTCGATGAGGTACTTCTGCCCCGCGCCGAGCAGGGTGATCACACCCATGGTGCGCCCCGCGTAGGCGGGGTCGGCGATACACCGGGCGACCTCCTCCACCAGCCGCACCGCCTCGGAACGGTTGACCTGCTTCTGTCCGCTGCCTTCAACGTAGCCATCGGGTATGTGCACCGGGCGCAAGGGCGGCAGCCGGTCGGCACCGTACTGTCGCAGCGGCTGGAGCCGGCCGCCGTAACAGAGCTCGTTGGAGAATCCGATGATCTCCGGCATGCACCGGAAGTGTTCCTGGAGCATCAGCCTGCCGCGGCCTCCGGCCAGACCGGACGCGATGTCGAAGAGGCTGGCGGTCGGTGTGAACAGGTTGCGGCGGGCGGCGGGCAACTGGGCGAGGAGCCGTCGCTGGAGCGCGAACTGCTCGTCGTGGTCCACGCCCACCTGGGCGGGGCTCACCTGCTGATCGTCGCCGACGACGATCACCTTCGCGCCCAGCCAGGCGAGCAGCAGCGCCTCGGGACCGGACTGGCTGGCCTCGTCGACGATCACGACGTCGAATCGTCCGGCCCGGTCCATCGGCACGGTTTCGGTCACCTGGTGCAGCGGCATGATCCACGCGGGTACCGCCGCCTGGCTGGCCTGCAGACTCTCCCGGGCCTGTCTGCGGTAGGTGGCCGCGTACTTGCCGGTGCCCTTGCCCAGCTTGCGGACGTTCTGCTGGTACGAGGTGAGGGCCACGGCCTGGTCGTCCGTGAGCCGGGACAGACAGCTGAACCAGGCCTTGTCGGCCGCCAGCCGTTCCAGGCCGATGCGGATCTTGACATCCGCCTCGGCGAGCAGCCGCAGCTGCCGGGCCTCGGCCGCCGGGTCCGTCAGCTCCTTCATACGGTCGTACCAGACCGACCACGCCCACGCGGCCTCGAAGTCCGCGAGCCTGGTGCCCCACTCGTCGTCCTCAGATGTGGATTCCAGTCTGTCCGCGAGGTCCGGGAGTTCGGCCGCGACCAGCCGGTAGGCGTCGTCGCACGCCTTCTTGCGCGCCAGCGCCTCCCGCAGGTCGTCCACGTCGTTCACCGCCGCGCCGTAGGCCGCCGGGTCGCGGGACTCGACCGCGACGCGGGCCCGTTCGAGGGCAGCCGAGGCTCCCCTGCGGTGCGCCGCGGCGCGCAGTACGCGCAAGGCGTCGTCGATCAGAGCGCGGGCGGGGTCGGCGGCCCGGCGTGCCGCTCTGGCCCGCAGGACGCTCCGAACCGTGTCTGCCTGGTCGCGGTTGCCCCAGTCGATGCCTGCCAGCCCCGGCGCGGCCCTGTCGGCGCCGACCACGGCGTGGCGCAGGTCGGCGAGGGTGGTCAGGGCGGTGAGGGTGGCGACGTCCTGGCGCAGGCGGGCGGTGCGCCGGGCGGTGGCCTGCCAGGCGTCGGGGCCGTCGCCCCACTCCCGCTCGATGTCCTGGAGATGTCGTTCCAGCGTGACGCGGTGCAGTACGGCGGACGCGGCGATCGCTGTCTCCACGGCGCGGCCGTCGACCCGCACGGTCTCGGGGAAGGCGCCGACGGCTTTGCGCAGCCGGGTCCTCAGCCCCATGACCCCGCGCAGTCTCTCGCCGGACGCGAGCCCGTCCCGCAGGGTGGCGGCCAGCCCGAGCGCCGTCGGCACGTCGTACGCCTCCAGCCCGCTGACCAGGGTGGCGCCCAGGACACGCTCCGCCTCCTCGATCGCGGTCAGGGCCGCGGTGGTGCGCTCGTGGCGGCTGCGCGCGCCGAGGTCCTGCCCGGCGAGGATCTCGTCGCGCAGCTCGGCCCAGGCCGTCGGCATCGATGTGGCCGCCTGGGCCGCGGCGGTGAAGTGGTCGAGCGCGGTGACCAGTTGGTCCTGCTGTGCCGGGGTAAGGGCGGACACGGCGTCGTCGAGACGGGAGACGAAGCCGTTCTGCCGGAGCGCGGCGAGATCGGCCTCCGCCGTCTTGATCGTCTCGACCGCCTCGGCGAACGCGGGCGCCGTGGGCAGCTGTCCCGGCGCGGGCAGCGCGGCACTCACCGATGCGGCAAGAGCACGGTGTCGGTCGGTGAAGGCGAGCGCCGCACGACGCTGGCGCGTGAGAACCTCGGCGTCCAGCGTCGGGGCGTCGGCGGGGACGACGCCGATCCAGCCGAACCGCGGGTGTTCCCCGGCGAGCCGCTGAGCGATCCGGGCCAGGGTTCCCTCATAGTCGCCGATCTCGGCCGGATGGTGGTACGTCTCCTGCTCCCGCAGCGCGCGCAACGCCTTCAGGGCGAGCGCCTGCGAGGACCGGGCGGACCTGAGGCGCTCTTCGTGCTCCTGGATGCGTCGCCGGTGCGCCCGAGAGGAGAAGTCTCCCTGCCGGTCGAGGATGGCCTTGACGGACTGCTCCAGTTCCAGTTGCCCGACTCCGTCGTCGGTACGGCTCACGCACAGCTCGCGGATGCCAACGGGGAGTTTGTCCTTCAGGACCTTCAGGGCACGTGCCGTATGGCTGGTGATCAGTACGCGGTTGCCGTGCGCGAGAAGGTCGGTGACCAGGTTGGCGATGGTGTGCGTCTTACCGGTGCCCGGCGGCCCTTGGACCACGACGAGATCCCGGTCCCTCAGCCGCTCGGCGATGGTGCGCTGTTCGTCGTTGGAGGGCAGCGCGAAGTACAGCTCCGGCGGCGGTCCCGCGGCGTCACCGCTGCCCGGTTCCCCCAGCGGCCGGTCACCGCCCGCGCCGGCGATCGCCCGCAGCAGGGTGGTGGGCTCGGCGCCCTGCTCGATGGACAGGGCGACGGCGCGCAGCGCTTCGAGCATGCTGCGCCGGGTGCGCTCCCTGAGCAGCAGCACCGGTGCGAAGCTGACGACCGGTACGGCGGGGTCTCCCGCTGCCCGGTGCCGATTCGGTGCGCGGTCGTAGCGTCCTGCTTCGTGGGCCGCGATGGTCCAGGTGGTGAGGGCCCGGTGCAGATGGTCGGCGAGCTGCGGATCCGTGGTGTCGCCGGCGGCTTCCAGCTCCTGCCGTACGAGGGCGCGGGTGTCCGCCCGCGACTTCTGCGCGGCATCGAGCATGGACTCCTCCAGCACCGGGCTGCCGTGCTCGGGGTCGGGTCCGACGGTGATGGCTCCGGTGTCGGGGTCGATGGTGATGACGGCCCGGCAGGTGACGAGATGGCGGCGGATCGGCTCGCCCTGCGCCGACCATGTGAGGTAGCCGAATCCGACGACCAGTTCGAAGGTCTCGCCGAGTTCGGAGGCGTCCACGCACAGGCGGTAGAGGCGGTCGTAGGCACGCACGAGGGGCTTCATGGCGCGGTCGCGACGTGCCCACCCGTCCCATTCACGGGACCAGGCGCGGCACTGGGCGTACACGGTGTCTCGCTGGGGCGAGTCGGCCAGGGACACGGTGATGTGCCGGGTGCGTGCGCTTCCCTCGGCGGAGATCTCGTCCGCCGGTATGTCCGTCTCTGCCCGCGGCTCGGGGGGCGTTTCCCTCGCCGAGTCGCGGATCTCCCGGTCGTCCAGCCAGTGGGCGAGCGGCAGCGGCGGAGCCGGCGGTTCGTGCCGTACGGGGCGGTCGGCCCGCAGCCACAACGGCATGTCACCGGGGACCGCGTCGATGAGGAAGGAACCGAACTGCGCGGGCAGGTCGGCGAACCACACCTGGTGCCTGGCATCGTCGTACGTCCGCACCGGCTTGGTGCGGCTCTCACCCACCTCCGCGAGGTAACGGAAGACGTGGCGGACCACATCGTCGGGCGTCACGGCGGATGCGGGCACGAGCCACCTCGCTGAACTGGTGGAACCAAAGTATGAAGAGTGTGCGCATCCTATGTGCGTGGCGCGTCTGAGAGGGCGGGTACCTCCCTCTGCTGAGCTGCGATGCGCGTGATGGTCCGGACGTTGTCTTCGAGCAGATGCGCCTGCATGCCCGCGGCCTGGGCGGCCTCGACGGTGACGGCGACATCATCGATGAAGAGACAGTGGACGCAATAGCGCCACCTCCCGGGCACCAACGAAGCTGTTGCTCAGGATGCCCAGCATGGCCCTGCGAGGCGCTCCTGTTCTCGTAGGGAGAGACACCCCGCTCGGATCCGTTGTCCGACGGCAGGGCGGCGCGCTGCCCAGGCTGCCATGGGGCTCCGGGGGCCGGTATGAGCCGTAGCAGCGGATAGGCGGATCCGACGGGCAGGAAGTCCCCGACCCCGGTATCGCCGGATGGCCCCACATCCAGGCCGCCTTTGCCGAATGCAAGAATGCGGTGCTTGGGCGGAGAAGTGCATCGGCTCGGGGCGGGCACGAGCACTGTTGGGACGGGGGTAGCCATGGCGTTGGTTATGTGTCCACTGTGCAGCGACGACGAGGACATCGAGGTGATCCGCGTGCTCGACGGCGGACGTCGTCTCGTGACACACCGGTGCGGCTATGAGTGGGAGCACAAGGAGCCCACTCTCCCGAAGGCGAATCCGCCCCGATCGTTCGACGACCTCAAGGCCCGTTTCCCGAAAGCTGAGGACGTCGATCCCGAGCGGCTGGAGCGCGCGGCCCTGCTGAAGGAGCGGTACCTCGCGATCAAACCGGGCTTCGACCCCGACGTGGCGGCCTACTGGACGAAGTACCAGCGGATCTTCTCTCCCGACGGGCTGTGGACGTGCGACCCCAGAGTCCTCAAGGACTTCGCCAACTCCGAGGTCGGAGCCCGGCCCGGCAATCAGGCCACGTTCAACTCCGCGTGGAACGACATGGGCGATGCTGCGGCAGGGGAGGCGACCCGTCAGACGATCGAGTACCTCCTGCGCGGACCTGACGAATTGCCGCTCGAAGACCGGCTCCAGCACCTGCTGTCCGGCACCAAGCCGTTCGCCATGACCGGTTTCAAAGAGGCCCTCCTCACAAGGGTTCTCTGCGTGATGTACCCCGACGACTTCCTGACGATCCTCAAGTACACGACCGAGGCGGGCGGCAAGCGCGAGATCGCGCGGATGGTCTACGGACTGGCGCTGCCGGCCCCCGAGTCGGTGAACTGGACCCTCGGCCGACTCATCCTCTGGAGTAACGACCTCCTGAGCACCCTCGTCGGCCAGGGCTTCGCCAACCAGCAGCACTCCGCCGCGTTCCTGTGGTGGGCCAAGGGGCAGGTCGAGGGACTTCAGTAGGTTGCCGTACATCGCCTGTGGGCCCTCGTAGCCCTCGATGGGCTCGGCATGGCTGAACGCGAGAACGCCACCAGGGTTCAGCCGCTTCGCGACGAGCTTGCCGTGCCCGCGAAGTACAGCACCTTGGTGATGAACGCCGCACCCAGATAGGGGATGCGTTGATCGTTATTTTATGCCCGATACGCCTGAACGGCGCCCTCTTCGCCCAACACGCCGAGTGCCGCGTCCAGGCAGGCGTCGAGTCCGGTCGGGGACGTGTTCGCGGAGATCTTCCCCCGCCTGTGTACGGACTGTGCTTTGGTACCTGTGCCCCACACGAGCGCCGCGACCAGGAGGTGCCGGTTGCCCGTGGTGGTTCCGGCCTCGCGGGCGATGGTGAACACCGTTCGGCGGCCCGCTCGGGGCCATCACTCCGGCGTAGGGCAGGCGTCGAGCTCCGCGGGCCACCACGTGGCGTCGGGCAACAGGAGCATCCAGCGCACCTTGTCGAAGGGGATGGCCTGGTCGAGCACCGAGTCGTGGTCTGGCAAGTGGAGTTCGTCCGTCAGGTCGGTCATTCAGGCTCCTTGATGCGGATCAGCTCGGTGACGTGTTCGTCTTCTCGGAGGTGGGCGTCAGGTCGGCAGCGCCGACGAACCCAGAGGTGCCCCAAGGCTCGTGGCGATCCCGGAGACTTCGGCGAGCAGTCGCTCCGGTGGCTGGTCAAGGTCGAGGGCGTGCCGGTGGATGCGGATGTCGGCATTGCGGATGACGTGTGCGGCATGCGGAGCGTTGGTTCTGGCGCAGACGAGATGTCCGGTCGGCAGCCCCAACCTGGTGCAGGGCGAGGAGTTGGTAGAGGTTGGCGTCCGGGAAGCCTCCGGGGCGTTCGCCTTGTACTTGGCGTCCACGACCGCCAGAGGCTGTCCCGAGTCGCCCTACCAGACGAAGTCCGGCTCACCTTCGCGCAAGTCTCCCTGCTCCAGTCTGCGCGACGGCTCCGCGCCATGAACGCGGAGGGCGAGGTCGTCGCCCTCCGACGCTGAGCGCCACCCCGAGGCCGTTCCCCCATGCGTATCGTGGGACCGCCGATTCCGCCTACGGCTGTCGGAACGACACAAGACCGAGACCGCTGATCGCAGCGCCCGGACCACCCGACCGGCGCCAGAACCCGGACTCGGCGAGAGAACTCCTGACTGTCCATCACGCACAGCTGTCCACCGGCTGTCCACCGGCTGTCCACCGGCTGTCCACCGGCTGTCCACCGAAGATATCGAGATCTTGACGGGCTCCGTGGTTCAGCTGAGCAAAGCAGCAGGTCACAGCCCTGCGGTAGCCTATCGATAACAGCATGTGAAACTGCGACCTACGCATTACGATGCATAGACCACAGGCGCCCGATTCGCCCGAATCCCAAGGCCAACGAAAACAAGAAACCCCAGGTCAAAAGCTTGACCTGGGGTTCACCATGGAGCCGCCTTCGGGATTCGAACCCGAGACCTACGCATTACGAGTGCGTTGCTCTGGCCATCTGAGCTAAGGCGGCGCGCTGTCCGCACCATGGTGCGATCAGCAACGTCGGTAAGTCTACACAGTTTCCCGGGCGCTCCGAACCAGGGTTCGGAGCACCCGGCGGCGGGCCCGGGCGGCCCGTCCCAGTGGTCGGTGCTCAGGGCGCTGAGCAGCGCTTTCCGTCCACGGGGGGCGTGCCGCGGAGCAGGTAGGCGTTGATCGCGGAGTCGACGCAGGCGCTGCCCCGGCCGTAGGCGGTGTGGCCGTCGCCGTCGTAGGTGAGGAGGCGGGCGGAGGAGAGCTGGGAGGCGAGGCCCCGGGCCCAGCGGTAGGGGGTGGCCGGGTCCCGCGTGGTGCCGACGACGATGATCGGGGCGGCCCCCTTCGCCTCGATCCGGTGCGGTCCGCCCGTCGCCCGCACCGGCCAGTACGCGCAGTTCAGGGAGGACCACGCGAGCGCCCGGCCGAACACCGGGGACGCCTTCTCGAACTGCGGGAGGGCCCGTTCCACCTCCGCGGGGCTGTTGTAGGCGGCGGGGAGGTCGAGGCAGTTCACGGCCGCGTTGGCATACATCAGGTTGGAGTAGGTACCGCCGGGGCCGCGTTCGAAGTAGCTGTCCGAGAGGGCGAGCAGACCGGCGCCGTCCCCCCTTCGGATCGCCTCGGAGAGCGCCTGGCGCAGCCGCGGCCAGGCCCCCTCGTCGTACATCGCCGCGATCACGCCCGTCGTGGCCAGGGACTCGCCGAGCCGCCGGCCGTCGGCGTCACCGGTCCGCAGCGGCCGTGCGTCCAGCCGCGCGAAGAACGCGCGCAGGTTCTCGCCGACCCGCGCCGGCGTACTCCCCAGCACACAGTCCTTCCGCCCCACGCAGTCCTTCGCGAAAGCCTGGAAGGCCGTGTCGAACCCGGCCGTCTGCTCCTGGTTCAGCCGGCGGGCGGGCAGGGAGGGGTCCAGCGCGCCGTCCAGCACCAGCCGTCCGACCCGCTCGGGGAACAGCTCCGCGTACGTCGCCCCGAGGAACGTCCCGTACGAGGCGCCCACATACGTCAGCTTCTGGTCGCCCAGCACGGCCCGCAGGATGTCCATGTCCCGGGCCGCCTCCACCGTGGAGACGTGCCGCAGCAGGCGCGCCGCCCGCTTCCCGCATCCCTCCGCGAACCGCTTGTACGCCGTGACCAGCTTGTCCTTCTCCCCCCGGTCGTCCGGGGTGAGGTCCGTCTGGGTGTACGTGTCCATCTGGCGTCCGGTGAGGCACTCCACCGGCTCGCTGCCGGCCACGCCCCGCGGGTCCACCGCCACCATGTCGTAGCGCGCACGCACCTCGGCCGGGTAGCCGATGCCCGCGTACCCCTGCACGTAGCCGACCGCCGACCCGCCCGGCCCGCCGGGGTTGACCAGCAGCGAACCGAGCCGCTCACCGGGGCCCGTCGCCTTGCGCCGCGAGACCGCCAGCCGGATGTCACCCGCGTCCGGCTTCGCGTAGTCGAGGGGCGCCTTCATCGTGGCGCACTGGAAACCCGGGACCTCGCAGTCGCGCCAGCGCAGCTTCTGCCGGTGGTACGCGGCCGGTACCGGCGGTGTCGCCCGGGGCTGCGCGCCGAGGCCCGGCCCCCCGTCCGTCACCCTGGCCGTCGTACTGGAACCGCCGGAGGAGCAGCCCGCGACGAGCAGCACGGCGGCAGCGAGCAACGCGCCGCCGGCCCGCAGGGACCGGTTCGGCCGGGAAGTACGCCTGGTGTGCATCTCGCGAGGGTAACCAGAACCGCTCAATTGATCACGAATGGCAACGAATGCGCCTCGTACGAGTGACACGGTCAACCGAACGCGCCGCCCCGGCCGCCCCGGCCGCCACACCGCCCGTGCCCCGGCCCCCAGGCTCCCCGCCGCCCGGCCCGCCCCCGGGCCCGCCGCACCGGCCGTCGTCACCCGGCCCGCAGCGCCATCGTCATCGCCTCCACGGCGAGCAGCGGCGACACGTTCCTCTCCAGCGCCTCCCGGCAGGCCGCGATCGCGTCGATCCGCCGCAGCGTCGCCTCCGGTGTGCCGCCCCGCGCCATCCGCTCCAGGCTGTCCCGCACCTCGACATTGGCGAGCGCGACCCGCGACCCCAACTGCAGGGCCAGCACGTCCCGGTAGAACCCGGTCAGCTCGGTCAGCGCGAGATCCAGGCTGTCCCGCTGCGCCCGCGTACGCCGCCGCTTCTGCTTGTCCTCCAGGTCCTTCATCACCCCGGCCGTGCCGCGCGGCATCCGTCCGCCCTGCACGGCGCCGAGCGCCGCCTTCAGCTCCTCGGTCTCCTTGGTGTCGACCTCCTCGGCCAGCTGCTTGGACTCCTCCGACGCGGCGTCCACCAGCTCCTGCGCGGCCTTGAGGCACCCACCGATGTCCTCGACCCGCAACGGCAGCTTCAGCACGGCGGCCCGCCGCTCCCTCGCCCTCGGGTCCGTGGCCAGCCGCCGGGCCCGTTCGATGTGCCCCTGGGTGGCCCGGGCGGCCACCGCGGCCGCCTCCGGCTCGATGCCCTCCCGCCGTACGAGCATGTCCGCCACCGCGTCCACCGACGGGGTGAGCAGTCCCACGTGCCGGCAGCGGGAGCGAATGGTCGGCAGCACGTCCTCCAGCGAGGGCGCGCACAGCATCCACACCGTCCGGGGGGCGGGCTCCTCCACGGCCTTGAGCACCGCGTTCGCCGACTTCTCGTTCAGCCGCTCGGCGTCCTCGACGAGGATCACCTGCCAGCGTCCGTTCGCCGGCGAGGTGTACGACTTCCGCACGGTGTCCCGCATGTCGTCGGCCAGGATCTGCGTACCCACCGCCGCCACGGTGCTGACATCGGCGTGGGTCCCCACCAGTGCCGTATGGCAACCGTCGCAGAACCCGCAGCCGGGGCTCCCCCCGAGAGCCCGGTCCGGGCTCACGCACTGCAGTGCCGCCGCGAACGCCCGCGCCGCCGTCGTCCGGCCGGAGCCCGGGGGCCCGGTGAACAGCCACGCGTGCGTCATCTTCGACGCCTCCGGAGGCGTCGCGCCCGTCGTCGCTGCCGTGACGATCGCGTCCGCGTCCCGGGCGGCGGCGTCCAACTGCGCGCTCAGGCGTTCCTGCCCCACCAGGTCGTCCCACACGGCCATGACCCACCGCCCTCCGTCTACGACACCGCTCCGCGCCCCATTGTGCGCGACCCCACCGACAACCAGGCCCGGCACCGCTCACCGGGCCCGGCTCACCGGCGTCGGCGCCGCCAGCCCCGCCCCTCGTCGGTGTCGTCCTCGTCGTGCGACCCGAGCAGTTCGTCCGCCAGCGTGGGCAGATCGTCCAGCGGGGTCTCCTCGGCCCAGTCCGACCGGGGGCGGCGCCGTGGCGTCCCCTGCTCGTCGACCTGCGGGAGTTCGCGCGTGCGCCCCTCCGCCCCGTCGGGCGCGGGCCGCTCGTCCCGGAAGTACCCCGGCGGCACCCGGTCGTCCCGCACCGGAGGCAGCACCGCCGTCTCGTCCGCCGCGCCCGGCGGTACCGGCGGCAGCACGGCGGTCTCGTCCTCCGCGGCCGCCCCCGCCGGTGGTACCGGCGGCTTGGGCAGCTTCGCCGTCGTCTCGGAGTCCGCCGCACGCGAAGATCCGGACACTCGCGGCGAACCGGCCGGACCCGGCCCGTCCTCCCGCACCGGAGGCAGCACGGCCGTCTCGTCCGCGGGCCCGCCCGACGCGTTCGTCGGCGTCACGAACGGCGTGGCCACCGTGACCGCGTCGTCGCTCCCGGAACCCCTGCCGGAGCCCGCACCGGAACCCCCGCCGGCCTGCTCCCGCCCAGCGCCCCGCTCGGCCTCCGCCGCGGCCCGCCGGGCGGCCGCGGCCCGCTCCGCCTCGGCCCTGGCCTCACGGTCGGCCTCGGCCGCGCGCTCCGCCTCGGCCCGCTCCGCCGCGACCCGTTCGGCCTCGGCCCGAGCGGCCCGCTCGGCCTCCGCCGCGGCGGCCACCCGCCGTGCCTCCTCGGCGCGGAGCAGCGCCTCCTCGGCCTTCCGCTGCTTCTCCAGACGGAGCGCCTCCGCCTCCGCCCGCAGCCGCTGCTCCTCCGCGGCCTGCTTGCGGCGCCGCTCCTCCTCGACCCGCCGCCGTTCCTCCTCCGCGGCACGGGCCTTCTCCTCCGCGAGGAGCCGCGCCTGCTCCTCCTCGGCACGGCGGCGCGCCTCCTCGGCCCGCTGCCGGGCCTCCTCGGCCTGCCGCTCCGCCTCGCGGCGCTGAGCCTCCTCCAGCTCGCGCCGCTTGCGCTCCTCCTCCTCGGCCCGCAGCCGCGCCAGCTCCTCCTGGCGCTCCCGCTCCAGCCGCTCCTCCTCGGCCTTGCGCGCGGCCTCCTCCTCGGCCTTGCGCCGCGCCTCCTCCTCGGCCTTGCGCCGGGCCTCCTCCTGCGCCCGCACCTCGGCCTCGGACAGCGGCAGCATCACATCGAGCCGCGCCCGGACCACGGTGGTCACGGCCTCCGGGTCCTGCGCGGCGTCGACGACCAGGTACCGTCCGGCGTCCGCGGCGGCCAGCGTCAGGAACCCCGCGCGCACGCGCTCGTGGAACTCCGCCGGCTCCGACTCCAGCCGGTCCGGCGCCTCGGTGAACCGCTCGCGCGCCGCCTCGGGCGACACGTCCAGCAGCACGGTCAGATGCGGCACGAGCCCGTCGGTCGCCCACCGCGAGATCCGGGCGATCTCGGTGGGCGAGAGGTCGCGCCCGGCCCCCTGGTACGCCACGGACGAGTCGATGTACCGGTCGGAGATGACGACGGCGCCCCGCTCCAGCGCGGGACGCACCACCGTGTCCACGTGCTCGGCGCGGTCGGCGGCGTAGAGCAGCGCCTCGGCCCGGTGCGACAGCCCGGCGCTCGACACGTCCAGCAGGATCGACCGCAGCCGCTTGCCCACCGGGGTGGCCCCCGGCTCCCGCGTCACCACGACCTCGTGCCCCTTGGCCCGGACCCACTCGGCGAGCGCCTCGACCTGGGTGGACTTCCCGGCCCCGTCACCGCCCTCCAGGGCGATGAAGAACCCCGTGGCCGCGGGTGCCTGCACGGGGTCGTCGCCCTTCAGCAGCGCGTCCCGCAGATCCTGCCGCAGTGGCACCCCGGAACGGTCGTCGACCTTCGCCAGCACGAGCGCGGCCACCGGCAGCAGCAGCGCCCCCACCAGCATCAGCGTGAACGCCGCGCCTCCGTGCGCGAACACGAACTTCCCGCTCTCCAGCCGGTGCGGCCCGATGGCCGCGGCGACCAGCGGCGCCACGAGCGCCGCCACCGCCACGAACACCCGTACGACGGCGTGCAGATGCTCGGTGGTCCGCGCCCGCCGGAAGTCCTCGGCCTCCTGGTCCAGCAGGGTGTGCCCGGTGTTCGCGGCGATGCCCGCGCCGACGCCGGCCAGCCCCAGGATCAGCACCACGCTGGTGACGTCCGGCGTCAGTCCCGCGGCGAGCAGGGCGACACCGGTGAAGGCGATCGCGAGGGCGAGCAGCCGGCGCCGGGACAGCGAGGGCAGCACGGACGGCGCCCGTCGGATCCCGACGCCCACACCACCGGTCACCGCGGCGACGAACAGCCCGAACAGCACCGGCCCGCCGCCCAGGTCCTTGGCGTGCAGCACGGCCACGGCGACGACGGCGGCGATCGCACCGGCGACCGCACCGCAGGCCGGCACCAGGAGCGGGATCGCGCCCGTACGGCCCTTGTCCACACCGGTGCCGGTCCGGGGCCGGCGCAGCCCCTCCAGCGGCGACCGCGCGCGCGGGGTGCGGGTCCTGGGCAGTTCGAGGAACGTCACCAGCGACAGCGAGGCGGCGAACAGCCCGGCGGCGACGTACGAGGCGAGCGCGGCCTGGTGCTGCGCGAACCAGTCGAGCCCCGCGCCCAGCAGGTTGTTGAGCAGGGACGCGACGACGAGGACGACGGCCGCGAGAGGCACGGCGACGAACGTCGTGCGCAGTGCCAGGCGCCGCAACGCGTCCATGTGGTCCGGCAGCGGCCGTACGGTCGCGCCCTCCAGCGGTGGCGCGGGCAGCAGCGCGGGTGCCGCGCTCTCCCGGCAGACTGTCCAGAACCGCTCGGCGACCCCGACCACGAACGCGGTGACCAGCAGCACCGCGAGCGCGTTGTCCGTCGTCCAGTCGATCCACAGGGGGGCGACGATCAGCAGCAGGATCCGCACCCCGTCCGCGCCGACCATGGTCCAGCGGCGGTCGAGGGGGCCCTCCTGCGCGGTCAGCGAGGTGAGCGGGCCGAGGAGTACGGCCCCGAAGAGCAGGGTCGCGAGGGCGCGCGTACCGAAGACGGCGGCCACGGTGAGTGCGACACCCCGGTATCCACCGCCGAACGCCCCCTCGGCGATCGACGCCTGGAAGGCGAGGAGCACCAGCACGAACAGGGCGAGGACATCGCCGACCCCGCCCACGAGCTGTGCGCCCCACAACCGTTTCAGCTGCGGCCGACGCAGCAGCGCCCGGACGGCGCGCTCCCTGGAGTCGGCTGCCAGGGCGTCGTCGGAGGCCGGGTCGTGGGCCGTAGGCTGCTCGGCTCGCATCATGCTTTCAGCCTATCGGCACGCACCGACACCCAGAAGCAGCGCCCGAACGCACGCACGGCGCACGACCAAGTCACACGAAACACACACATCCGACGAGGCGAAGGCAGGCACTTCCGGCCACCGCCGCGCACGGGCGCCCGTCAGGGGCGCGGGGAACTGCGCGACCGACCACGCCATGGGCACGGTCGCCGAACAACCCGCACCCCCGAGCGACTAGGCGCTCTCCCCGGCCGACGTCGCCTTCTTCGCAGCCGCCTTCTTCGCGGGAGCCGCCTTCTTCGCCGCGGCCGTCTTCGAAGCAGCCGTCTTCGCGGCAGCGGTCTTCTTCGCCGGCGCGGCCTTCTTCGCCGCGGTCTTGGTCGCCGTCTTCTTCGCCGGCGCCTTCTTGGCCGTCTTCTTGGCGGGGCCCTTCGCCCGCTTCTCCGCGAGCAGTTCGTACCCGCGCTCGGGAGTGATCTCCTCCACGCTGTCCCCGGACCGCAGCGTCGCGTTGGTCTCGCCGTCGGTGACGTACGGCCCGAAGCGGCCGTCCTTCACCACGACCGGCTTCGCGCTGACCGGGTCCTCGCCCAGTTCCTTCAGCGGCGGCTTGGCGGCGGCCCGCCCGCGCTGCTTGGGCTGGGCGTAGATCGCCAGCGCCTCTTCGAGGGTGATCGTGAAGAGCTGGTCCTCGGTCTGCAGCGAGCGCGAGTCCGTGCCCTTCTTCAGATAGGGCCCGTACCGGCCGTTCTGCGCGGTGATCTCCTGGCCCTCGGCGTCGGCGCCGACCACGCGCGGCAGCGACATCAGCTTCAGCGCGTCGGCGAGGGTCACCGTGTCCAGCGACATCGACTTGAACAGCGAGGCCGTGCGCGGCTTGACCGCGTTCTTGCCGGTCTTCGGGGTGCCCTCGGGGAGCACCTCGGTGACGTACGGGCCGTAGCGCCCGTCGCGGGCGATGATCTGATGGCCCGTCGCCGGGTCGGCGCCCAGCTCGAAGTCGCCGCTGGGCTTGGCGAGCAGTTCCTCGGCGAGTTCGACGCTCAGCTCGTCGGGGGCCATGTCCTCGGGCACGTCGGCCCGCTGATGCCCTTCCGCGTCCTTCTCACCGCGCTCGATGTACGGGCCGTAGCGCCCGACGCGCAGCACGATGCCGTCGCCGACGGGGAACGACGACACCTCGCGGGCGTCGATCGCGCCCAGGTCGGTGACCAGTTCCTTCAGGCCGCCGAGGTGGTCCCCGTCGCCGTTGCCGGCCTCGGCCGCAGTGCCGCCGGAGCCCGTGCCCTCGCCGAAGTAGAACCGCTTCAGCCACGGCACGGCCTGGGCCTCGCCGCGCGCGATGCGGTCGAGGTCGTCCTCCATCTTGGCGGTGAAGTCGTAGTCGACGAGCCGCCCGAAGTGCTTCTCCAGCAGGTTGACCACGGCGAAGCTCAGGAAGGACGGCACGAGGGCCGTGCCCTTCTTGAAGACATAGCCCCGGTCGAGGATGGTGCCGATGATCGACGCGTACGTCGACGGGCGGCCGATCTCGCGCTCTTCGAGCTCCTTGACCAGCGACGCCTCGGTGTAGCGGGCCGGGGGCTTGGTGGCGTGCCCGTCGACCGTGATCTGCTCGGCGGACAGCGCGTCGCCCTCGCCGACCTGCGGCAGCCTGCGCTCGCGGTCGTCCAGCTCGGCGTTCGGGTCGTCGGCGCCCTCGACGTAGGCCTTGAGGAAGCCGTGGAACGTGATCGTCTTGCCGGAGGCGCTGAACTCGGCGTCCCGGCCGTCGGAGGCGGTGCCGCCGATCTTGACGGTGACGCTGTTGCCGGTCGCGTCCTTCATCTGGGAGGCGACGGTCCGCTTCCAGATCAGCTCGTAGAGCTTGAACTGGTCGCCGGTCAGACCGGTCTCGGCGGGCGTACGGAAACGATCACCCGAGGGCCGGATCGCCTCGTGCGCCTCCTGCGCGTTCTTGACCTTCCCGGCGTACGTCCGCGGCTGCGCCGGCAGGTAGTCGGCGCCGTACAGCTGGGTGACCTGGGCACGGGCGGCGGCCACGGCGGTCTCGCTGAGCGTCGTGGAGTCCGTACGCATATAGGTGATGAAGCCGTTCTCGTACAGCTTCTGCGCCACCTGCATCGTCGCCTTCGCACCGAAGCCCAGCTTGCGCGAGGCCTCCTGCTGGAGCGTCGTCGTGCGGAAGGGGGCGTACGGCGAGCGGCGGTACGGCTTGGACTCGACGGACCGGACCGAGAAGCGGGTGTTCTCCAGGGCGGCGGCCAGCGCACGCGCGTTCGCCTCGTCCAGGTGCAGGACGTTCGCGCCCTTGAGCTGCCCGACCGAGTCGAAGTCGCGGCCCTGCGCGACCCGGCGGCCGTCCACGGACTGCAGACGGGCGACCAGGGACGCCGGGTCGGAGGCGTCACCGGCGCGGCCGGTGGCGAAGGTGCCGGTCAGGTCCCAGTACTCGGCCGAGCGGAACGCGATGCGCTCCCGCTCCCGCTCCACGACGAGCCGGGTCGCGACGGACTGGACGCGGCCCGCCGACAGCCGCGGCATGACCTTCTTCCACAGGACCGGCGAGACCTCGTAGCCGTAGAGACGGTCGAGGATGCGTCGGGTCTCCTGGGCGTCGACGAGGCGCTGGTTCAGCTCGCGCGGGTTGGCGACGGCGGCCTGGATCGCGGCCTTGGTGATCTCGTGGAAGACCATCCGCTTGACCGGGACCTTGGGCTTGAGCACCTCCTGGAGGTGCCAGGCGATGGCCTCGCCCTCGCGGTCCTCATCGGTGGCGAGGAAGAGTTCGTCGGATTCCTTCAGGAGATCCTTGAGCTTCCTGACCTGCGCCTTCTTGTCCGCGTTGACCACGTAGACGGGCGCGAAGTCGTGCTCGACGTCCACGCCTAGGCGGCGCACCTCGCCGGTGTACTGCTCGGGCACCTCCGCGGCGCCGTTGGGAAGGTCGCGGATGTGCCCCACGCTCGCCTCGACGATGTAGCCGGGGCCGAGATAGCCCTTGATCGTCTTCGCCTTGGCAGGCGACTCGACAATGACGAGTCGGCGGCCGCCCTTCGCGGTCTCGCTGGTCGGGGACAACTTCGCTCTTCTCTCCGGTCGACGCTGGGTCCCCCCAGGCTGGCGTCCCGGGGCGGCACCCCCGGAGGCCGTAGCCGCGCACGGGGCTCGGCGGCCGGCCCGGGGGTCGGGTCATGCTGACGCTGCGGAGTGTGACGGTACATCCCGCCCCCGTGTCAAACGGGAAAAGCCCGCAACGGCCACTCGAACGGTAACCCGACTACCGCCATTCCTGCCGCCCGGCGTGTGCAGCGACCCTTTCGGGGAGTATGCGGAGCGTCACATCTCGGTTACCTCGCACGCCCGTCGGCCCCGGCCGCCCGGCCCCTCTCAGACGCGGGTGAGGCACCACGCGCCGAGCACGAGGGCGGTGACCGCCGTGCCGCTCGCGAGCGACGCCGACAGCGCCGGGCGCACCCCCTGGGCGACCGGCTCACCCCGGCGCAGCCGCGACACGGTCCACAGCAACAGCGCGCCCCCGAACAGGGCGAACACCCCTCCCACGAAGATCGCCGGTCCGCTCTCCATGTCCCGTCCTCCCACCCCTCGACCACCCCGGGACGGGAGGCTGGCACGGACGGGCGGCGGGCGCGCGAACCCGAGGTGAACGCGAGGCGTACCGTCCCTCAGACCGAGCCGGGTGTGCGTATCTTCCCGGTCGTCTTCGACACGTCGGCGTTGCGCACCGTGCACACCACCTTGCTGAAGCCCTTCTTCCATTCGTCCTTGTCGGACACCCATCCCGACACGATGAGCTCGGTGCCGGGCGCCCAACTCGACTCGAACCGGTTGGTGCACAGCTTTCCGCCTTCGGCGAGGGCGCCGTCGAAGGTCATGTTGGCGGGCGCCTGGACCGAGCCGACGACCTGGTCGGTGTGCGCTTCGGCACAGTCGGTCAGCGGGGCGTCGTACCCCTCGTCGTCCTCCCTGGTGGTGTAGTCCCAGCAGTCGCCGACGGCCATCTGCGTGGGCCACAGGTTCATGCCCACGTCCCTGAGCCGGCCCACCTCGCCGCCGATCGGGACGTGCCTGCCGAGGACGAGGCACGCCGTACCGCCCTTGGCCGTGGTGAAGCCCTCCTTCGAGGGGACGAGCGCGTAGACCCCCGCGTCGGGCAGGGCCTCGGCGATCGTGTCCGCCTGCGCGGCGCAGCGCCGCGCGCCGCCGGCCTTCGCGTCGGCGTGGTCCGAGGCCCGCTCCACCGCGACGACCTGGCCGTCCGGCCAGTCCTCGGCGCAGTCGACCACGCCGAGGTCGGGCACCGAGTCGAACGCCGTGCCCGTCCAGACCGCCTTCACGCAGTCCCCCACCTCCAGCGGTTTCTTGAGGGCGGCCTGCTCGCCGTAGGGGTACTCCGAGCCCGGCTGCGGCTCGCGCTCCTTGGACGTGTCGGAGCCTCCGGTGTCCTGATCGCCCGAGAAGTGGATCGCGGCCCAGGTCCCGCCGCCCGCCACCAGCAGCACGGCGACCACGATCCCGACGATCGCCGCCGCGGGCGTCCTGCGCCGGGGCCCACCGGGCGGCGGTCCCCCGGCCGTGACGGTCGGGAACCCCGCGTTCCCGGCCGCGCCTCCCCCGTACGGGTTGTAGCCGCCGTAGGGACCGCGCGGCTGCTGCCCCTGCTGCCACGGGTCGTACGCCCCCGGGCCGCCCGCCGGGGTGTGCGGGGTGTTCGGCGCGGCGGGTGACGCGCCGGGGGTGTGCGGGGCTCCGGGAGCCTGCGGCGCGTACGGCGTGTGGGGGGCGCCCGGTGTGTTCGGGGTGTACGGCGACTGGGGTCCGCCGGGCGTGTTCGGGGTGTACGGCGACTGGGGTACACCGGGCGTGTTCGGGGTGTACGGCGAATGAGGTGCGCCGGGCGTGTTCGGGGTGCCGCCGAGGCCGTGCTGACCGGCGGCGACGTACCCGGGCGGGGCGCTCGCCACGTACCCCGGGGGCGCACCGGCGGCGCCGTGTCCGCCGGGCGTACCCGGGGTGCCGGGGGCCGGACCGAAGGCGCCGGGCGGGGACGCGGGGGTGGCTCCCCAGCCCGGCGTGGCCGGTTCACCGCCCGCTCCGGCCACCCGCTGCAGTCCGCGTGCCGCCGCCTCCGGCGACAGCCGGCGCACCGGGTCCTTGATGAGCAGTCCGTGCAGGACGGAGGCGAGTTCACCGGCGCGGGCGGGCGGTGTCGGCTCCTCTCCGAGCAGGGCGGTGAGCGTCGCGTACTCGCCGTGCCGGTCGAACGGGCCGCGGCCCTCCACCGCCGCGTACAGCGTCGCGCCGAGCGAGAACAGGTCGGCGGCCGGGGTGGGCGGCTCGCCCCGCGCACGCTCCGGCGCCAGATATCCGGGGGTGCCGAGGATGCCGGCGGTCGCGGTGAGCCGGGGCTCGCGGGACTCGGGCTGGAGGGCGATGCCGTAGTCGGTGAGCAGCACACGGGCGTAGAGGTCGCCCGAGGCGTCGGCGGCCAGCAGGATGTTGGCCGGTTTGACATCGCGGTGCAGGATGCCGATCCGGTGGCCCGCGGTGAGGGCGTCGAGGACGGCGAGCCCGATCCGGGCGACCTGCTCGGGCGCGAGCGGTCCCCGCCGGCGTACGACCGCCTGGAGGTCGATCGCGTCCGGCACGTACTCCATGACGATCCACGGCAGGCCCTCGTGCAGCACCACGTCGTGGACCGTCGCCACATGCGGGTGTCCGCGCAGCCGCGCGGCGTGCCGGGCCTCGCTACGGGCCCGTGCAATGCGCTGGGCGGGCTCGGTCGCGTCGACCGGGACGTCGGGCAGGGAGATCTCCTTCATGGAGACCTCGCAGGCCAGCTCCTCGTCGTACGCGAGCCAGACCCGACCCATGCCGCCCGCGCCCAGAGTGCGCAGCAGCCGGTACCGGTTGTTGATGATCCTGCCCTGGCCCTGCTCCGGCTCCCCAGCCATCGCGACCCCCCGCTCCCCCAGAGACAGCGCGTGCCTCCCCCGAGGACACGTCGAATCCGTCTCTTGAAAATAGCTTCGCACGCACCACTGACAGGAGCCCTTTTACGTATCAATCCAGACACAAGGAGTACATGCGCTCCAGGGATGCTCATACGCCCCAGAGGTCACAGGAAGGGGCGCAGCGCGGGGCACCGGTACGGTCACCGGACGGTCCGGAAATCGTCACCGGGCGCGCGGACCCGGCGCGATGACGACGAATGGACAGGCGGCAGCGGCAGGCGGCAGGTCACAAGTGGCAGACGGCAGACGGCAGACGGCTCACCGGACCGGTTCGAGGAACCCCTGTTCGACGAGGAGCCGGATCTGACCGGGCGTCCGGTCGCGCAGCGCCACCGCGTCCTCGCCGACGAGCTGGGCGATGGCGTCCAGAATCCGCCCCGCGCTGAGCGTGCCGTCGCACACACCGGCGAATCCCGCGCCGACCGTGTCCACCTTCGTGGCCCGGCGCATGCCCCGGTTCTGACGCAGCACCACGTGTTCGGGGTCCTCGGCACCGGGCAGCCCGACCTGCTCCTGGACGACCTCGGTGGTCAGCCGGAAGTGTGCGGCGAGGAGCGCCGCGTCGTCGTTCGACCGCAGGTAGTCGACGCGCGCGAAGTGCTGCCGCACCGCCTCGCCGAGCGGTTGTTCGACCGGATGCGGCCACTCCTCGATGGTGATCGAGGGAGCGGAGTCCGCGGCCGCCGTCTTCCGCAGCGTGATCCACCCGAACCCGACACCCTTGACCTTCCGCGCCTCGAACTCGTCGAGCCACGCGTCGTACCGCGCCCGGTACTCGGCCACGTCACCGCGGTGGTCTCCCGCGTCCCGCAGCCACAATTCCGCGTACTGCGTGACGTCCTGGACCTCCCGCTGCACGATCCACGCGTCGCACCCGCGCGGCACCCAGGACCGGAGCCGCTCCTGCCAGTCCTCGCCCTCCACGTGCTGCCAGTTGGCGAGGAACTGCGCGAACCCGCCCTCGTTCAGGCGCTCCCCCGACTGCGCGACGAGCGTGCGGCACAGATCGTCCCCGCCCATCCCGCCGTCGCGGTAGGTCAGCCGCGCGCCCGGTGAGATCACGAACGGCGGATTGGACACGACGAGGTCGTACCGCTCGTCGGCCCGGACCGGCTCGAAGAGCGAGCCCTGGCGCAGATCGGCCGCCGGCACACCGGAGAGCGCCAGCGTGAGCGCCGTGATGTGCAGCGCGCGCGGGTTGAGATCGGTGGCCGTCACGCGCGTGGCGTGCCGCGTGGCGTGCAGGGCCTGAATGCCGGAGCCGGTCCCGAGGTCGAGCGCGGAGCCGACGGGCGTCCGCACGGTGATCCCGGCCAGGGTCGTGGACGCGCCACCGACCCCCAGCACCACACCCTCGTCCCGGCTGCCGATCCCTCCGGCCCCGCCGACCGCGCAACCCAGGTCGGACACGATGAACCAGTCCTCACCGTCGGGTCCGCCGTACGGGCGTACGTCGACGGCGGCGGCGATCCCGTCGCCGTCCGCACCGGCGGGAACGAGCCAGCCACTCTCGACGCACGCGTCGAGCGGCAGCACGGCCTCCACCCGGGCACGGGGAACCGCCTGTTGCAGCAGGAACAGGCGTACGAGCGCCGCCAGCGCGGTGTCCCCGCGCGTCGCCCTGAGCGCCGGCACGACCTCACTGCGCGCCAGGGCCGCGTACGCGGAGGCACCGAGCAGTTCGAGAAGCCCGTCGGCGGTGAATTCGGCACCGATCAGCGCCTTCCGAAGCCGCGCGGCGACGTCGGACCGGTCGGTGGAGGGCAGGGAAGACAGGCTGGAGTCACTCACGCCGCCCAGCGTAGTCGCGCGGCGCGGCGCCGCTCGGCTGCCGACGACCGCGCCGCAGTCCGCGCCGACGTCCGCGCCGCCGTACGGCCGCGGCAGTTCAGCAGCGGCCGGGGCGGACCCCCGCTCAGCCCTGGCTGGACGTGGCCGGTACGGACGGGATCCCGGGGGCGGTGGCGGACTTGCAGCTCGGCTGCTCGGCCATCGCCTGGCCCACCTCGCCCTGCTCCAGCTCCTTCAGCGCGTCGCTCCCGGTCTTGCTGAGCTTCTCCAGCTCGGTGGCGACCCCTTCGAGACCGTCGGCGAACTTCGCCTGGTCCTTGGTGTTCAGCGCGTCCGACTTCTTCTTCAGCTCGCCATAGGCGGCGGACAGCTGGTTCAGCTCGGCGACGGCGGCCTTCTGCTTCTTCGCGCCGTCCTCGACGTCGGGCGCCCCGGCCCGCTGAATGGCCGTGGCCATCGCCTTGTACGCGTCGGAGATGTCCTGGAAGCCCTGCGAGTCGGCCTTCTGCACGTCCGCCGGAGCGCTGTCGTCCGAGGTCTCCTTCTGGATCGAGGCGTTGGCCGCCGCGATCTTCCTGATCTGCGGCTGCACGGAGTCACAGACCTGCTTGGCCCAGGAGTTCAGCTTGTCGTTCGTCTTGTCGTCGCTGCTGCAGCCGGACAGCGCCAGTACCAGTACCGCACCGCCGGACAGTGCGGCAGCGAGCTTCTTGTTCACCGGATCGGTCCCTTCCATGGCTCTCGGCCCCGGAACATACACGCCACATGGGTGGCAGCTGTGTGCCGAGCACCCCCAGTGCACCCTTTTGTAACCATTTGCACCAAGAGAGAGAAGGCTCACGGAGAACGGGCGACAGGAACGCGAGCGGGCGGGCGACGTGTCAACGCACGTCGCCCGCCCGCCCTTTGAGCTGGGCCCTCGCAGGTCCGGTCCGGCTCTCGGCCCGGCGCCCGGTCAGGAGACCGGGCCGAGGCCTTCTACGAAACCACCGCCGGGTCCGCCGAATTGGCCACCCGCTCGGCGTTGCCCTCGTCGCCCACGGCGATCCCGCGCCGCTTGGACACGTACACCGCCCCGACGATCACGGCGATCGAGACCACCGCGATGGCGACGCGCAGCGCGACGCTCTTGTCCTCGCCGTAGCTGAACTGGACGACCGCGGGCGCGATGAGCAGCGCGACGAGGTTCATCACCTTCAGCAGCGGGTTGATGGCCGGTCCCGCCGTGTCCTTGAACGGGTCGCCCACGGTGTCGCCGATGACGGTCGCGGCGTGCGCCTCGCTGCCCTTGCCGCCGTGGTGGCCGTCCTCGACGAGCTTCTTGGCGTTGTCCCACGCACCACCGGAGTTGGCGAGGAACACCGCCATCAGCGTGCCCGTGCCGATCGCGCCCGCGAGATACGCCCCCAGCGCCCCGACGCCGAGCGTGAACCCGATCGCGATGGGTGCCATGACGGCGAGCAGACCGGGCGTGGCCAGCTCCCGCAGGGCGTCCTTGGTGCAGATGTCGACGACCCGGCCGTACTGCGGCTGCTCGGTGTAGTCCATGATCCCGGGCCGCTCGCGGAACTGCCGCCGCACCTCGTAGACCACCGAACCGGCCGACCGCGCGACCGCGTTGATCGCCAGCCCCGAGAAGAGGAAGACGACCGCGGCGCCCGCGACGAGCCCGACCAGGTTGTTGGGCTGCGAGATGTCCATCATCAGGTTCATGGGCGCGCCTTCGCCGGAGACCTTCTCGCCGACGTCGTTCGCGGCCGTGAGGATCGCGTCGCGGTACGAGCCGAACAGCGCGGCGGCCGCGAGGACGGCCGTGGCGATGGCGATGCCCTTGGTGATGGCCTTGGTGGTGTTGCCGACGGCGTCCAGGTCGGTGAGCACCTGCGCGCCGGCGCCCTCGACGTCGCCGGACATCTCGGCGATGCCCTGCGCGTTGTCGGAGACCGGCCCGAAGGTGTCCATGGCGACGATGACGCCGACCGTGGTGAGCAGGCCGGTGCCGGCCAGCGCCACCGCGAACAGCGCGAGCATGATCGACGTACCGCCGAGCAGGAACGCCCCGTAGACGCCGAGCCCGATCAACAGCGCGGTGTAGACAGCCGATTCGAGTCCGATGGAGATGCCGGCGAGGACGACCGTGGCCGCGCCGGTGAGCGAACTCTTGCCGATGTCCTTCACGGGACGCCGGGTGGTCTCGGTGAAGTAGCCGGTCAGCTGCTGGATCAGCGCGGCCAGCACGATGCCGATGGCCACCGCGAGGACGGCGAGGACCCTTGGATCGCCGTCGTGGCCCGCGATCGCCGTGTCCGTGACGCCTTCGAGGTCGGCGTACGAGGACGGCAGGTAGGCGTAGACGGCGACGGCGACGAGGACCAGCGAGATCACCGCGGAGATGAAGAAGCCGCGGTTGATGGCCGACATTCCGCTGCGGTCGCTGCGGCGGGGTGCCACCGCGAAGATGCCGACCATCGCGGTGAGCACGCCGATCGCGGGAACGATCAGCGGGAACGCGAGCCCGGAGTCGCCGAACGCGGCCTTCCCGAGGATCAGCGCGGCGACGAGGGTCACGGCGTACGACTCGAAGAGGTCCGCCGCCATGCCCGCGCAGTCGCCGACGTTGTCGCCCACGTTGTCGGCGATGGTCGCGGCATTGCGCGGGTCGTCCTCCGGAATGCCCTGCTCAACCTTGCCGACCAGGTCGGCGCCGACGTCGGCGGCCTTGGTGAAGATGCCGCCGCCGACACGCATGAACATGGCGATGAGGGCGGCCCCGAGACCGAAGCCCTCCAGCACCTTGGGCGCGTCGGCCGCGTACACGAGGACCACGGAGGCTGCCCCGAGGAGCCCGAGGCCCACGGTGAACATCCCGACGACGCCGCCGGTGCGAAATGCGATCTTCATCGCCTTGTGCGAGACGGCGGTGAGATCCTTTTCCGGTTCTCCTTCCGCCGGTGTCGCTTCCCGGGCCGCCGCGGCGACGCGCACATTGCTGCGCACGGCGAGCCACATACCGATATAGCCGGTGGCCGCCGAGAACGCCGCGCCGATCAAGAAGAAGACCGAGCGGCCGGCGCGCTGATTCCAGTCGTCCGCGGGCAGCAACAGCAGCAGGAAGAACACGACCACGGCGAATACACCGAGCGTGCGCAACTGCCGGGCCAGATAGGCGTTGGCGCCTTCCTGGATCGCCGTCGCGATCTTCTTCATGCTGTCGGTGCCCTCGCCCGCTGCGAGCACCTGGCGTACCAGGACCCCGGCGACGGCGAGCGCGGCCAGGGCGACGAAGCCGATCACCAGAACGATGATCCGGTTGTCGTCGGTCAGTACCGCGGCTGCGAAGTCCGTGGTCTGGTCAAACCTTTGAGGGGTAGAAAGCCCCGCCATTCGTCCTCCTTGACGCTTGGGCTGAGCTCAAGATGTGGACGGATTGTAGGGAGGAGATCCCGATCAAAACAGTGCACGGCAAGCGGAATTGGTCTTCACATGCCCGCCAGCAAATGATCCGCGCGCGACCACGCTACTCGAAAGAAGTAACGCCTCAAAGGCATTGACGCTTGATCAATTATCGCGTGAATGATCGTGAATTCCTTCACGAATTCCGGTGTTCCGATGAACGGTGATCGGAATAAAAGCCGGAAAAAAGCGAAGGGCCCTGCTCAGCAGGGCCCTCGGCGGTATTACTTGAAGTTGAGAAGATCGGAGCGGTCGAAGGAACGATCAGGGCAGTACGACGACCGACGGTGTCGTCGGCCAGGTCATGCGGATCAGTCCGCCGTGCTCCCCCGCCGAGACCTCGACGTCGTCGACGAGACCACTGATCACCGCGAGGCCCATGTCGTCCTCCTCGATGTCAGCGTCCACGTCACCACCGGCGCCCGACGACTTGTCACCGGGCACGGCGTGCGGTGCCTCGTCCCCGACCTCGATGGAGAACTGCTTCTCCTCCTCGATCAGCGACACCTGCACCGGCGCCGAGATACCGCCGCTCTGATGGAGTCCGACGGCACGGGTGCACGCCTCGCCGACGGCCAGCCTGACCTCGTCGAGAACGGCCTCGTCCACTCCGGCCCTGCGCGCCACCGCTGCCGCCACCAGTCGGGCGGTCCTGACGTGCTCGGGCAGCGCGCTGAAGCGGAGTTCAACGGTGGCCATGCATCCCCCTCGGAACTACGGGCGTGCGGTCGGAGGGCCGGGCCCACGGGCCCGGTCCCCCTCACTTGTCTCTTGCCGTACCGGGCGCCGGCCCGGACGGGCGCGATCAGTCGGTGGCCGCCACCGCTTCGTCGACCGAGGTGTGAATCGGGAACACCTTGGTCAGACCGGTGATGCGGAAGATCTTCAAAATCCGCTCCTGGTTGCACACCAGCCGCAGCGAGCCCTCATGGGCCCGTACGCGCTTCAGGCCGCCCACCAGCACGCCGAGCCCGGTGGAGTCGAGGAAGTCGACGCCCTCCATGTCGACGACGAGGTGGAAACTCCCGTCGTTGACCAGCTCGACCAGCTGCTCACGCAGCTTGGGCGCGGTATAAACGTCGATTTCGCCACCGACCTCGACGACCGTACGATCGCCGACAGTACGGGTCGACAGGGACAGGTCCACGGATCCTCCAGCACCTTGCTATCGAGCGTTCGCCCCTCGGGACACCTCGGCTTGAAAGCCCCCGGGACGGTTCGCCAGCCGCGATGGCATTCAATCACTTACCGGCAGGCGTGCACGACGCCTTGGCTCCATTGTCCGTCACGCCGGTGACACACTCGATGCCGATGGCCAAGAATCACCGATCCGATCGATCCCCGACGGACACCGCTTCCAGCCCCTCGCCGGGCACAGTCCTGGACCGGCTCGCCTCGGGGCCGAGCCGGGCTTCGCGCATCACTCATACGGAGCATGTGCCCCCACGTGCGGGCCGCCATGCCGTCTGGCCCGACCGGATCCGGCCGGAAGTGCTCGCCGCCGTCCAGGCCGCCGGAATCGAACACCCCTGGGCCCACCAGGCACGCGTGGCCGAGCACGCGTTGGACGGCGAGTCGGTCGTCGTCGCCACCGGCACCGCCTCGGGCAAGTCGCTGGCCTATCTCGTCCCGGTCCTGTCCCGCCTCCTGGACGGCTCCGAGGCCCCCAACGGCCGCGGCGCCACGGCGCTCTACCTGGCGCCCACCAAGGCTCTCGCGGCTGATCAGCGCCGCTCTGTGAAGGAATTTTCACAACCTCTGGGAAACGCCGTCCGCCCGGCCGTGTACGACGGCGACACCCCCGTCGAGGAACGCGAATGGGTGCGCCAGTACGCCAACTACGTCCTCACCAACCCCGACATGCTCCACCGCGGCATCCTCCCGTCCCACCCCCGCTGGTCCTCCTTCCTGCGCGCCCTGAAGTACGTCGTCATCGACGAGTGCCACACCTACCGGGGCGTCTTCGGCTCCCACGTCGCCCACGTCCTGCGCCGCCTGCGGCGTCTGTGCGCCCGTTACGGCGCCGAGCCCGTCTTCCTGCTGGCCTCGGCCACCGCCGCCGAGCCCTCGGTCGCCGCGCGCCGCCTCACCGGTCTCCCGGTCACCGAGGTCGCGGACGACGCCTCACCCCGCGGTGAACTGGTGTTCGCCCTCTGGGAGCCCCCGCTCACGGAACTCCACGGCGAGAAGGGCGCGCCGGTGCGGCGCACCGCGACCGCGGAGACGGCCGACCTGCTGACCGACCTGGTCGTGCAGGGCGTCCGCTCGGTAGCCTTCGTACGCTCCCGGCGCGGCGCCGAGCTCATCTCCGTGATCGCCCAGGAGCGCCTCGCGGAGGTCGACCGCTCCCTCGCCCGGCGCGTCGCCGCCTATCGCGGCGGCTACCTCCCCGAGGAACGCCGCGCCCTCGAACGCGCCCTTCACTCCGGCGAGCTCCTCGGCCTCGCCGCCACCACCGCCCTCGAACTCGGCATCGACATCTCCGGCCTGGACGCCGTCCTCATCGCCGGCTACCCGGGCACCCGCGCCTCCCTGTGGCAGCAGGCCGGCCGCGCCGGACGCGCCGGCCAGGGCGCCCTCGCCGTCCTCGTCGCCCGCGACGACCCGCTGGACACCTTCCTGGTCCATCACCCCGAGGCCCTGTTCGACCAACCGGTGGAATCGACCGTCCTCGACCCCGACAACCCCTACGTCCTCGCCCCCCATCTCTGCGCCGCCGCCGCGGAACTCCCCCTCACGGACGAGGACCTCCCCCTGTTCGGACCCGCCTGCGAGGAACTGCTGCCGCAGCTGGAGGCCGCGAAACTGCTCCGCCGCCGCGCCAAGGCCTGGCACTGGACCCGCCGCGAGCGGGCCGCCGACCTCGCCGACATCCGGGGCCAGGGCGGCCGGCCCGTCCAGGTCGTCGAGACCGGCACCGGCCGGCTCCTCGGCACGGTCGACGCGGGCGCCGCCCACACCACCGTGCACGAGGGCGCGGTCCACCTGCACCAGGGCCGTACGTACCTGGTGCGCGAACTGGACCTGGACGACTCCGTCGCCCTCGTCGAACAGGCCGACCCGCCCTACTCGACCGTCGCCCGCGACACCACCGCCATCTCCGTCCTGGAGACGGACACCGAAGTCCCCTGGGGCGACGGCCGCTTGTGCTACGGCTCCGTCGAAGTCACCAACCAGGTCGTCTCCTTCCTCCGTCGACGCCTCATCACCGGTGAGGTGCTCGGCGAGTCCAAGCTCGACCTCCCTCCCCGTACGCTGCGCACCCGCGCGGTCTGGTGGACCGTCACCGAGGACCAGCTCGACGCGGCCCGCATCAACCCCGAGATCCTCGGCGGCGCCCTCCACGCGGCCGAACACGCCTCGATCGGCATGCTGCCGCTCTTCGCAACCTGCGACCGCTGGGACATCGGCGGCGTCTCCGTCCCGCTCCACCCGGACACCCTGCTGCCGACCGTCTTCGTCTACGACGGCCATCCGGGCGGCGCGGGCTTCGCCGAGCGCGCCTTCCACACCGCACGCGCCTGGCTCACCGCCACCCGCCAGGCCATCGCCTCCTGCGAGTGCGACGCCGGCTGCCCGTCCTGCATCCAGTCCCCCAAGTGCGGCAACGGCAACGACCCGCTGCACAAACGGGGCGCCGTACGCCTGCTGACCGAACTGCTCCGGGCTGCCCCCGACACTCCGTCGGCGGACCGGACGCCCTGAGGCGCCGGGCGGGTTCCCGGGCCCGGGTTCCGGGTCGACCCGGGTCACGGACCCGGGTGGGTTACGGCACCTGACGACTCGGGGCCGTGGCTGCCCGCAGGCCGCCGCCGTGTGGGTGACCGCACAGGTTTCCCGGTCCCGCCCTGCGCGGTGGCCTGTACGACCCTTCAGCGGCTCTCCAGAGGCCCTCCAGCCCTACCCCGAGGCTCTCGGGCCCGATGGGACCGGTGAGCCGGGTGCGACCGGTGGGCCCGCCCTGGCCCTGGCCTCGGCGGTGAGGGGCCCCAGGTCCGAGACCGCCGTGACGTCCGAGATCTCCCCCTCGACCTCGCACCGCACGAGTCCGCCGCCCTGCGCCCTCGCCACCCGCCGCGCCGTCGCACAGGCCCCCGCGCTGCCCTTCATCCAGTGATCGGCGGCGGCGAGGGCCGCGAGGTCGGCCGCCGCGGCCGCCTGATGCCGGATCACCACGGCCTGCCCCAGCATGAGTACGGCACCGAAGACGGCACACAGCGCGGCGATCGCACCGACCGCCCAGACGGTCGCGGATCCTCTGTCCGACCGGACCGACCTGGCTGACCGAACCGACCGGACCGATCTGGCCGGCCTGGGCGGACAACCCGACCTGGCTGACCTGGCTGACCTGGCCGACCCGGCCGGACAGCCCGGCCTGATCGACCGGTCCGGCCAAGCGGGCCGGGACCGCCCGTAGAGCCACGAGGACGTGCTCACCCGGCCCTCACCCCCTCCGTGCCGGCCGCCCCCACCGTCTCCTCCGCCAGCGCCACAGCCGCATGGCTCACGTCGATGCCCAGCCCGTCCGGCCCCGGCACCGGGGCCGAGACCATGACCCGGACGAGGTCACCCTCCCGGCTCACGGTCACCTCCGCCCCGTCCGGCGCCGTGTGCCGCGCGGTCGCCACGACCGTGGCCGACGGGTCCTGCCGGGCTGCCGACCGCGCGCCGGCCCGGGCGGCGTCCACGACCTGGATCTGCGCGCAGGCGGCGAACAGTCCCCACACGAGCGCCGTCGCGACCAGCACCATCCCGGGGAGGACCATGGCCGCCTCGGCCGTCACGAACCCGCCGTCGCCGCCCAGCGCCCCGCCTCGCCCCCGCCCGGCGCGCCGCTCAGACCCCGCCATTGAGGGCCCGCCCGACGATCTGCTGCAACTCCTCCTGGACCTGCCCGCTGGTCACCACCTTGTAGAGCACCGCAGCGAAGGCCACCGCCGGGACACTTATCTAGTGCTGTCAAGTGTCTCTACAGGTCAACTTATTGGAGAGGCGTAAGGCAAGTTAGGCATGTGGGTCTGCCCACGAGAACGGACAGCACTCGCGAGATGGAGGGGCGCCGAGGGCACCTGCCGCGACGAGCCCGTCGTGGTCCAGCGCCCCGAACCGGAGCACGAGGCACCGGCCGTCGAAGTCAGCGGACACGGAGTCGAGATGTGACGCACGATCTGGAGGGCCCGCGTTGGCGGGGCCCTCCAGCATGGTGCCGATCGATCAGACGTACCGGTCGACGGGTTCGGCCGCGTACGTGCCGTCAGACAGTTGAACGTTGGTCAGCTCGAACCGTTCCGGTCCTCGCCCTACGTCACGACGAATGATGGTCCCCGCCCGGCGGGTGGTGAGGTGCACAACCGGGCTCCCCGTCCGGGGCCGTGCTGTTGAGCAGGGTGTACCGGCGTGGGCGAGTCGCCAAGTGACCACTGCGCCCAGGCCTCGCCAACATCGTCGACGCCAAGCAGCATGACCGGCAGTCAACTTGATGGAGACGCTCCGGCAGTCGGTGCGTGAGGCACACACCGGCCGGGGCGAGTCCTAGGAACCTCCAGCTCGAAGGTGAGCAGAGTTCTTCCGCGCGAGGTACCGGTGTGGTTTGCCGCACATCAGGAGTGTCAGACCCACCCGGTAGGCTTCGCCGCTGCTCTTGGTCGGCAGCAGGCAGGACGCGTCTTTGGTCAGGCCCCGCAAACGACTGGTGGCGGCCCTAAGGAGCCGCCACTCTCACGTTTCGAATGTTCACTCGCTACCACATTCCCACAGCTCAGAGGCTATCTCTACTGGTCGGGGCCCTCTGGGGAACCACCCCCGGAGGGCCCCGACAAGCTGTCGCTGGACCGGCCAAGGCACAACTTCAGCTCTGTTGAATGTAACGGTGGACCCTGTAGATCCATTCCCTATTCTTCGGGGGTGTCGACTGCTACCCGCAAGTAATCCCCTTTTTCTAGGGAGAGTGCACTTGCGTGCTACCCGCTGTGGTGCAGGTCCGCGAATCCCTTGCCCAAGGGTGACATTTCCGCGACGCGGAGCCCGTGCTATATCCTGCTCGATCAAGAGCGGCCCCTTCTTTTGTCGACCTAACCACTCGGCCAGGGGTCCTCTTATGTGACTTATTCAGCTGGACCGGCCAAGACACAACTTCAGAAGGATCGAAGGAATGGACTTCCTTACGGCTGCGGTCATGATCGTCGCGATCACCGCAGCGACCGCCGTACTCGTCGTCAAGACCCTGTCGTCCACGCCCGCGCGCATCGCGGCCGTCCTCGCCGCGGTAGCCGTGCTGTTCGCCGTCATCCCGCGCATCGTCGAGCCACTCTCCCCAGCGCAGCCGACGCCGACCACCACCGTGACCATGGCGCCCGCCGAGCCCGGCGGCACCGCCGCGCTTTCTCCGGGCGCCGAGCCGGGCACTGCCAACCAGGGGGGTGTCCTCTGATGGGCCAGGCCCCTGCCGGGTTCGCAGACAACTACTTGCGCACGCGTACGCGCAGGCCGCAGCGCATGGTCCTGGGCAACTCGGTGTATGCGTTCGACGAGGAGACGGGGCGCGTCGAGCACGGGCTCTCCGGCTCCCGCGCGGTTCGTGAACTCATCGACCTCAACCCCTTCCTGTCCGAGCTCCCCCGGGGTCTCCGCCACGAGTTCGTCAACGCTGCGGTGACCCGATCGAGCAGCCGAAACACCCAGTTGAGGGGGTCCGCCGGCGCTATGGTCCACGTCGTACTGTCCGGCTGCGTGTACGAAGAGTCCGAGTACGGCGAGGACGCGACGGTGCGAATCCATGGCGCCGGAGCCGTGCTCGGGATCACGGAGATCTTCAACCCCGATCTCCACGCTCCCACCGCTCGCTGCCTCAACAGCACGCTCACCTTGGGACTTCCGCTCACACGCATGCGGGGCATCGCCGAGGGGAACCCTGCCGTATCGGTCGCGCTCTCCAAGGTACTCACGGACCAACTCGTGACGGGCGAGCGGGTCTACGGCCGTCGCAGCCTTCTCCCCGAGGAACGGCTCGCCGGTCTCTTCGTCCACCTTCTCCATCGGTGCGCCGTCCCCTGCGTGCGATACGGCCGCATGATCGAGGGCCCGTCGCAGACCGACATCGCTGACGCACTGTCCATCAGCTTGGCCACCGTCGAGAACGCCCTCAAGACTCTTCGCCGCAAGGCCTTGGTCGTCACCGGATACCGCCAGTACCGCTTCCCTGACGAGCGGGAGCTGGCCTCGTTCGGCAAAGTCCGAAGGCCATCCCAGACCGTCACGGGATCCGTAGAGGAAGTTCGGTAGTCAACATTCCGCTTACCCGCTCTCGGAAAACTATTTCCGGGGGCGGGTTCTTATTGTTCGTCGTTCGATCGCTCCTGATCGCTTCGATCGATAATTAGCTTGGCGTCGAGATAAGCGGCTGCGTAAGAGCATTTAAGGACCGACTCATGGGGCAATATTTCCTATTTACCGATAGTTTCCGGCATCTCGCGGTTTGGGGCCTGTGTTGTCTGTCACCTCACCTGCCTCCACGGAGTACGGCGGCTGAGGCCACCCCACTCAGAGCGGCGATCACGCGAGAGCACCTACTCGCCGACCAGTTCGATCGGGAAAGCGGGGTGATTCGCAAAGAACTGTGCCTCCGCCCGCATCCAGTCGAGGCTTTCCAGCGCGGTCTGGGTGTCGCCGTGGTCGAGGTGCACCGTCAACCTGCCGTACGCCTCCCCGAGCATCCGGTGGTACTTCGGCATCCGTTCCGCCTCCTCGAACCGCTGCTGCAGGAAGCTGTACCAGCGCTCCGCCTCGGTGCGCATCGTGTCCGCAGCCGCTTCGCCGAGGATGACCCGCGCCTGGTCGGCCGTCATGATCCGTGCACCGGCCACCGTCGGGCTCCTTCCTCGATGCTGACGGCCATTCCCGTCACGCCGTACACCGAGGACAACGAGCCGGAGCAGCGATGCGCACGCCCCAGCCGAACCGCAGCGGCTGCCCCTGAAACCCCGCCAAGGAATCTTGGTTACCGTGTCAAGAATCTGGCGGCTGAACGCCTCTCAGGGCGCGTACGGCTGCTGCTTCGCGGTGAGGCACTGAAAGGCCACAAACTGGAGGAGTCCGGCGGAGTTGCCGGGTATCGGCGTCGTCGTGTTCCTGGTGCTGCTGTTCGCGCCGGGGTTGAGCAGCGTGCTGAAGAGCATCGCGTTCCGCAACCGCGCGGAGGGCGAATCCAAGCTCATCCGCGCCAGGGGCAAGTCTGGTGGCCGGGCGGGCACGGGACGCCGTACGGGGAAGCGGGGGCGGAATGGCTGAGCAGCAGCACGTCGAGGCGGTGTCGGCCCTGTTCGCCGAGCGGTACGGGCAGATGGTCGGCTTCGCCCGCCGGCGGCTGCGTGATCAGGGGGTCCCGCCGTCCGCGGCGGACCCCGAGGACATCGTGCAGCATTCCTTCACATCACGGCCTTCTGCAACACGCTGCAAAGCGTGTTGCAGAAGGCCCATTGTCCACCTGTCCCCTGTTCCCCTTCCGCTACGTCTGGTCCAACGCCGCGAAGGTGGCCAGCCACAGGGTGAGGCTCGCGGCGAACGCGATGCCGCAGCGTGACAGGGCGGTCGGCGTCGCGACTCCCTCCCAGCGGGCGAGGGCGAAGGCGATCGCCCCGGCGACGACGGAGAAGAGGACGGCCACCGCCAGCGCGAGGAGCAGGAACGCCGGGAAGGTGTGTTTCATGAAGGCACCGCCTGGATCGTGTGGTGTCGATGACGAATTACGACGATCCCCGGGCGGAACGGCAGGTGGGGCGGTTGGATGTTTTTCCGGTGACAACAGGGGGTTGTCCGGCGAACAAACCATGGGGGAGAACGAGTGGCCGGCGAGAGGAAGCGGGCGGGGCGGCCGTGGGGACCGGCCCGGGGCTCGTGCGTCGAGATCAACCAGCTGGTCGCGGTGGTGCGGTCCTGGCTCGACGAATCGGCGGTGTCTGTGCGGGAGTTGCACGCACGGCTCACTTCCGAGCACTTCGTCGCCGGGGCCGTGCCCGAGCTACGCCAGTTGCGTGACCGGCTGTCCGGCGAGTCGCTGGAGTGGGATCTTGTCGAGGCCGTGGCCGACGTATGTTTTCCCAACGAACAGGCCGACCCCTCCCAGCGACGCCTCGGGGAGGCGAGGACGCTGTGGGACCGGGCGGGCGCGAACCCCACAGCACTCACAGAGGCGCATGAGCTGGTGCCCGCCCGGGAGTTGCTGGAGGCCAAGGACCGGACCATCGAGGTCCTCCAGGAGATGCAGCGCGCCCGGCAGGCCTACGAGGCTGGCGAGCACGGGCGGCAACAGGCCCTGTCAATGGCCACGTGGCTGCTCATCATGCTCGGACAGGCCCAGGCGAAGGTCGCCGAACTGAGGCGTCGACTTGACGCGCTGGAGTCGATGGCGGTCGAACTCCCCGGCAGTCAAGGGGTGGTGGAACTTCTCTCCCGGGCGCAACGGCAGGAGACGGAACTACGCGAACAGTTGGTTCGCGCTGAGCGAGAGCGGGGCATCGCCCAGCAGGTCGCCGACCACGCCGCACGCCGTATCCACGTATTGGAGGCCGAACTCGCAGAGTTGCGGCTCCGCATGGGGGAGGACGGGCCCTCCCGGACACAGGAGCCGGCGCCGCTTTCCCCGCCCGATCTGCACGCGCTCAGCCCCGACGACGCCACGCTCAACGACGTGGACCGTGCGCTAGAGAAGGCGCGCGCCGTCCTCGACGAGGAGCACGAGGCCGTTCAGCAGGCCGCCAACGAGGTGGGCTACTGGTCGTCCTCGATTCCCTCAGCTTTTCCAGCGGAAGCCGGTGTCTCCGTGCCCGGGCAGAACCTGGTGAACCAACCCGTCGAGTTGTCCGGAACAACCTCGAACAACCCACCGACCAGCCAGGAGACAGCCTTCCCCGCGCTCGAATCCCCACGTCCTCCGGCCGCCGGCTCCCAGGGCGACATCTCCGAGGCGGCGCGCCAGATCACCCAGGGAAGGGACCCGGAGGACATCGTGACGCGGCTGTGCCGGGCCGTCGTCCCCACCGTCGCCGACGCGATCATGGTCTATCTGCGGGACCCGATCCCGGTGGGCGACGAAGAACACGTGGGCCCGCTGGTGCTGCGGCTGCAACAGGTGCACCCGCTCCACGCGGGAGGGAGTACCGCGCTATGCGAGGTACACCCTGGCAGTGCGCTCTTCGAAGTCCTGCACGGAGCAATGCCGGTCGCCACCGACTCGCCGGTCGGTGGCGCCGCACTACCGGAACTCCTCGGTGAGGGGCACGCGACACCCGCCGGAGGCCACACCGTCCTCGTGCCCCTGCACGGTCGCAGGAGGATCATCGGCACGGCGGTCCTCCTGCACCACGCCGAACAGGCCTTCCAGGAAGCCGATCTGTCGATCGTCGCCGATTTCGCCACCCGCAGCGCGCTCGCCATCGACAAGAGTCACAATCTGCAGGCCGCGGTCCAGGGTCTCCATCTCGCCCGTAGTCTCGCGGACACCCTGCAGATCGTCGCCGATGGAGTCGTGACTGGTCTCGGCTACGAGCTGGCGTGCGTCAACCTCGTCCGCCCGGACGGCGATCTCGTGGTCGCCTCTTTCGCGGGCGACTCCGCCGCCGAGGCGACGATCACCGGCCGCGTCGGCTCCCGCGCCTCCTGGGACCGCCGGCTGAGTATGGGCGAGGCCTGGGGCGACCTGCGGTTCATACCGCACACCGAGGGCTGGGTGCTGGACGAGGACGACGTACCGCAGTGGTACACCGACGGCCCTGCCCCCCGGTTCGAGAACGAGTGGCATCCGTCCGACCGCCTCTTCGCGCCGATGTACACCCCGAGCGCTTCCGGCGCCTCCCACGGTGAGCTGCTTGGTGTGATCTCCGTGGACCGGCCCTTCACCCGCCGCCGTCCCAGGCCGGACGAGCGCCGGGATCTGGAGGAGTATGCCTTCCAGGCCGCCATCGCGATCAGCAACGCGCGGCTGCGCGCGAACATGCAACGCGCACTGGTCAGACAAGAAAGGGAACAGCAGGCGCTGCGGGCCAGCGAGGAATCCTTCCGGCAAGCCTTCGAGTACGCCCCGTCCGGCATGGCCATCGCCGAGATGGGCGGCGATCAGCACGGCCGCATCCTCCGGACGAATGAAGCGCTGTGCCGTATGCTCGGCCGCCCGGCCTCCGCCATGCGCCGCTACTCGTTCTCCGACCTCGTCCACCCCGAGGACATAGGCACCCTGCTCCGCACCCACGCCGAGGGCGGGCGCGCAGAGCTGCGGCTCGGGCGCCGCGACGGGACGTATCTGTGGGTCTCGCTGCGCTGCAGCGTGATCTCAGACGCCGCCGACGGCCCCCGTTTCCTGCTCACTCACGTCGAGGACATCGAGGAGCGCAAGCACCGCGAGTTCGCTCTCGCCCACCGCGCCTCGCACGACGCCCTCACCGGCCTGCCGAACTCCACCGAACTGCACGCCCGTATCGGCGCCCGGCTCTGCGCACTCCGGGAGCACGGGTCCGACGCCGCCGCGGAGGGGGGCGACGATCCCTACCTCGGCCACGCCGACCAGGCCACGTCCCCCCACACCCACGTATGGGCCCCCTTAGGCGACGACAACACCCATGGCCTAGCCGTGGTGTTCTTTGCCCTCCGCGACTTCAAAGCGATCAACACCCGTTTCGGGCACGACGCGGGGGACGGCGTCCTCATCGAGATCGCCCGGCGGCTCAGTCGGGCCGTACGCGACGGCGACACGGTTGCCCGGTACGGAGGTGACGAGTTCGTCATCCTGTCCGATGGCTTCGATCCCGAAGACGCGCACAACGCCGCGGCGTGGATGCAGTCCCAGATCGCCCTGCCGATCCCCCTGGGCAACGAAACCGTGTGCATGCACGCAGCTGTCGGTATTGCATGGGCCCAGTGCGGGACGGCCCCTGGTGACATCCTGTGGGCGGCCCGCGGGTTCGCGTCGTGAGCGCAGGATCTCAAAGGGCCGGTGCGCCGAACGGAAACGGCGTTGTACGGCATGCCGTACGTCGAGGTGGCGGCGAAGCGGCCCCTTACTCACGGCCAGCCCCGACGACCTCCCCTCGCAGGACCACTCGGGAATGGGACCAAGAGGGACGGTGCAGACCTCCCGCTGGCGACTGGGGGGCCTTCACACTCAGGCATCTTCGATCACGCCAGCAACCCCTTCGAACGGTTCATCGTCATCTTGGTCGCCGTCCATGTACTTGCCGGAACCATCATCCTGCGCAAGGACGTCGACCTCACTCCGGACGGCTGACCGTGGCGCGGGAACTGGCCAGCCGACGAATCACCGGCCCACACCCGACGAGGGTGTCTGCCTGCTGGGCACACCGGTCCCTGGCTCCTATTCGCTCGGCTGTGGTCTTTTCGTGAACGATCTGCCAGTGATACCTCTAGTGGGTCCGTCGGCGGGATGTGGCGGCAGCATTCAGGGGGAGATGTTGGATCCGAGTCAGGGCCCGCAGGGAGCAGAACGCCGGGCAGGTGTTGCGTCACTCATCCTCAACTATCCAACGGCCATGCAGTTTCCGGCTATGCCGTCGCCCGAGAAGATCGTCTTCACCTACGATCCCGACGAGTTCGAGAAGTTCGTCGAGGAGTGGGTGCCCGTGCTGGACAGCCTGTATGTGCGGGTAGAGCGCCAAGGAGGCGCTGGCGACCACGGCATCGACGTGGCCGCATTCCTCACTCGCCAGGGCCTGGAAGGTCCCTGGCACAACTACCAGTGCAAGCGCTACAAGGGAACGTTGGCCTGGAGCACTGCTGCGGGTGAGATTCGGAAGATGTTCGCAGGCGTGGTCACCGGTCAGTTCATCGTGCCGGAGCAATACACCTTTGTCGCCCCGTCCATCGGCCCCAGCCTGCAGCAGGCCCTGCAACGCCCGGTCGGTACCCGCAAGGCCTTCGTGGAGGCGTTGCGTGAAACCACGGACAAGATCATCACAGACCTGGGCCCGCGGTTGAGACGCGAGGTCGAGGAGTTGGCGGCGGACACGTCGTTCGAGATCTTTCAGACCGTCAACATGAAGAAGATGCTTGAACAGCACAAGACTACTGACTTCTGGGTGAAGCGATTCCCACCGGAGTCCCCGCCCCGCCCGGCCGTCATGACACCGCCCGAGAAGCCGGAGCCGCGCGAGGCCCGCTACGTACAGCAGCTCTTCCAGGTCTACGCCGAGCGCTGGCCCAGTGATGCCAGCAGCGTTGCCCAGATTGCGCAGCACCCCACGGCTGGCCCGCACTTGCGCCACCAGCGTGAAGCGTTCTTCAGCGCCGAGTCCCTGCGCCGCTTCGGGGAGGAGGCCTACCCCGCAGGGCATTTCGAGGCCATCGTCAAAGACATATACGACGCCGTGATCAATGTGGCGAGGGACGACCACCCCACGGGGTGGAAGCGCCTACAGGCCGTCACCTCGCAGGCGATCAGTGCCGGGCTGACGCAGACGGTTTTCGCTCAGCACGTGAGAACTCTGGACCGTACCGGGGTATGTCATCACCTGGCGAACGAGGACGAGCTCACGTGGTGCGAGGGAGAAGGGACATGAAACCGCTTAACAGCCCGCTGGAGATCGGCGTGCGGGCACTAGTGCTGCTCTCGGAGAGCCATCCCGATGCTCTGGACCTGGCCCAGCTGGCGCTCTTGGACCATGCCGTGCTGCACAGCGCCGAGTTCGACGGACCACCCAGCCTGCACCCGGATCTGCCTGCTCGCTCGGGAGAGCTCGGCTTGAAGCGCACGGTCCTCGAACAGGCGCTTCTGGTGCTCATCCGCGCCGGCCTGGCCGAACTCGAAGCTGACGGGACCGGCCTGGTCTACCGGGCCACGGAACGCGGTCCGGCCTTCGTGGACGTTCTCGAAGCCCCGTACGTCCTGCGGCTCCGCGAGCGTGCCGAGTGGGCCGTCCACCAATGGGCCCCGGACACCGACGTACGCGCCACCACCCAGTCCCTGCTAACGACTCCGCCCGCTCCCGTGACCATCCGCCCGTTCGAGGGCCATCGTGGGTAGTCTCCAGCTGGTCCACCTCACCTACGCCGGCTCGGGCAAGCCATCAGCGCAAATCGTCTTCGGCCCTGAACTGACCACCATCTATGGTGCCTCCGACACCGGGAAGACCTTCATCGTCAGGTCTGTCGAGTACATGCTCGGCGGCGCCCATCTGGCCATGGTCGACGAAGCCGAGGGATACACCCAGATCCTCCTTGGGCTGCTGCTGCCCGATGGCAGCCCGCTGACTCTCGTCCGGCGCCCCGGCACCAACTCTACGCATCTGCATCGCGAGGACCTCCGCGACCTGGTTCACCGCCCGGCAGACGCCATCGTGAACTCGGTGCACAACGCCCGTAGCAAGAACAGCCTCTCGATTCACCTGATGCGCGCTATGGGTCTAGACGAGGTCCTCATCCGCAAGAACGAAGCCGGTGGCACCCGCCCCCTGACCCTGACCGATCTGGTGCACCTGTCCGTGGTTACAGAGGACCGCATGATCGCCATGTCCTCCCCGGTCCTGCGCACCGGCACAGCCACCACCCGCACCGCGGAGACATCGGTCATGCGATTCCTCCTGACCGGGGAGGGAGATCCTCCCGTCGACACCGGACCCAACGCGGGACAGAGGCGTGTGAACAGGGGACAAATCAACCTCTTGGACCAGCTCGTGATCGACTTATCCGCAAAGCTTGAGTCGGACGAGAACGAGCGCGACTTGAAAGACCGCCTGGCGCGAGTCAAAACCGCGATCTACGCGCAAAACACTGCCCTGCGCGCGGCCGACGAAGGCCACCGCGAAGCGGTACGCGAGCGCATGACACACGCCCGCCGACTTGCTGGGCTAGACGAACGGCTGGCCGAGGTCAGCGATCTGCTTGGACGGTTCAGCCTGCTGGAGGACCAGTACCGCTCCGATCTGGAGCGTTTGGTAATGGTCAACGAAGCTGGCAGCATCCTCGGCTACTTCCGCGTCGGAACCTGCGTCTTTTGTGGAGCCGACCCCGAGCACCAGCACCCAGGCCACAGTCAGCAGGAGGCCACTCAGCTCCATATTGCGGTGCAGGCGGAGGCCGCGAAGACGACCGCCCTGCTCACCGACCTCCTGCCCACCATCGCCGACCTCGCCCGCGAACAGGAAGAGCTCGCCCAGACCTGGCAGTCCGTCAAGGACGACCTTGAAGCGCTGGACGAACTCATCGCCGAAGCCGAGGGCCAGCTTGCACCGCTCCGGGAGGGCCTTCAGGAACTGCTGGACGCACGATCTGCAGTCGAGCGGGGGCTGGAACTGCATGCACGGATCGCGGAACTTGAGGAAAAGCGCTCTCGCCTCGACGGGGAGGGAGCGGTGCCCGCTACCCGGCCTGCGCAGTACATCGCCGCCCGAGTCGTCAACGGCTTCGACTCGGTCCTCCAACGCACCCTGAGCAGCTGGGAAATACCGGCGGTCGACAACTCGGGGTACGACCAGTACAACGCCGAGATCCGGGCCGGGGGCCGCCCGCGCGCCGGCCGTGGCAAGGGCGTGCGATCCGTACTGCATTCGGCCTTCACTACCTCCCTGGCCCGCTTCTGCATCGAACGAGACCTCCCCCACCTCGGCTTCGTCGTCCTGGACTCCCCCGTGGTCACCTACCGCCAGCCAGTGAAGAACACCCCACAGGACCCCGACCTACCCGACGTGCGCATCACATCCACCGTCGTGGACCGCTTCTATGAAGACATGCTCTCCTTCCCCGGCCAGGCTGTGATCATCGAGAACGGCGATCCACCCCTCGGCGTCCTCTCCGAGGCCACCACTTACAACTTCACCGCCGCCGACGGCCGCCCCGGCTTCCTCCCGTGAACCCCGTCGATTCCACGATCTGCAGGGCCTGCGCTCCAGCAACGAAGCCTCTGGTACCCGAGTAAAACCGCAGCGTCTACGGGTGCGGGCAAATCACGCAACCGCCCTCTCCCGGCCAAACTCGCGGACCGAAGGGCCCTGGGCTCAACCTTGCTGTGAGGCCGCCACCACCGCCTCACAGCTGCCACGGCAGCAGACCGCACCCGCAGGGCCGCCCCTGCGATACCACCCCTAGTTGTTGTCGCCCCAGTCACGACCATCGAAAATCGCGAGGAGCATCGAAGGTTCGGCCTGCAAGCCGCGCGCAAGGTTGAGCAAGGTGGTCAAGCTTGGGTTCCGTTGCCCGTGCTCGATGTAGACCACTCCGCGGAAACTCATCCCACTTCTGCTGGCGAGCTCCTCAAGCGTGAGCCCACGAGCCTCGCGCAACCGACGCAGATGCATGCCGAAGGCGTGGAGGAGGGGGTCGGGCGGATCAAGGTGGGGCACGAATCCGACTTGACATCTGCGCCCATTTGACCGCCATGAACAGTTGTGCATAATCAGCGCTGAGTGCTGCGCTTTAGACCTGCCGAGTCAAGGGACGGCCGTCGGCGAAGCCAGGCTGCTTGGAGAGGAAGCGTCGATGCCCGCCAAGAGGAAGTACCCACCAGAATTGATTGAGCGGGGAGTCCGGATGGTTATTGATATGAGACCGGCCATCCCCGGACGCTCCGCCATCGTGAGGCAGGTGGGAGAGCTCCTTGGGATCCACCCGGAGGTGCTACGACACTGGGTCAACAAGGCTGATGCGGAAGCTGGCAGAAATCCCTACGCTGCTGCAAGTGTCAATGCCCGAGTCCGTCAACTTGAGAAGGAGAACGCGGACCTTCGACGCCTCAACGGCATCCTCAAGGCAGCAGCCGTTCTGTTCGCAGCAGAAATCGAACCTGGACAAGTGACCTGAATTTAATCGTCAAGTAAGCACAACGCCTTTGGGGCCCGGGCACCCTGCTTAACCTCGACGGCGGAGTGAAGCCGGAGACGGTGGTCACCGACGACGCCTTCGTACGGACCTGCGTGAGCACTGGGCGGGGCACGTCGGCGGAGGAACTGGAGCGGTTCGAGACCGACGTGCTGTCAGGGTTCGTCTTGCGGCAGTGTCAGGACTCGCCGTCCTCAGGCGCGCTCAAGGTCAGGATCTCGCCGAGGGCGATGTAGGTCTGCAGGAAGATGAAGCGGGCCTCGTCGATGGTGACCTCGGCGTGCGTGCCTGCAGAGCACCGATCGTAGAGATCGGACAGGGTCCGGCGCAGCCGGTCCCTGCGACTCTTGGACGCCCCGCAGACGTGGGTGTGGGCCTGGAGCCGGTTCAGCACCTGCTGCGGCCCAACCTTCAGGGTGACCCCGTCTCCGATCGCATAGGGCTCACCCTCAGCCGGAAACACGTAGTCCGCGCAGGAGTCGATCAACCGGCGGCAGGTGGTGAGGGCCTGGCTGACAGACTCAGGGTCACCGTCCCGGAGACGGTCAGAGACGCGTTCGATCTTGTCGAGCGCACTCCCGCTCGCCGCTGCCAAGGATCCGTCGACCTTCTTTTGAGTGTCCGCGAACAGACTCGCCTGGAGCTCGCTGAACAGGAGCTCGTGGTAGATCTCGGTAGTCATGTCGTAGACGGTCGCGACGATTTGCCCGCAGATTCCGATCCACGTGCCGAGGTTGTTTGATGACTGGAGGATCCGCGAGTCATGATCGCGCGACGCAGGGATGAGCATGTCGCCTGAGTAGTTACCCCCGCCGCGCAGGGCGTCGATGGCCTGCTGGGCAGACTCGGCATGGCCCTCCACTTTCGCGATCGACACGGTGTAGAAGGTGTTCTTCTCCTTATCGGCCCACCGGCCTGCCCGTCCGACCCACGCCCTAGCAGAACCGTCGGTCGGGTACCCGTTGCGCTCGAATCCGAGGAACTCCGTCAACTCGGTGTGGCCGACCAGCCGGGCGAGCCTGCTCGCCTTCAGGACGACCTCGGACGCCTTCAACCGCTTGAGCTCGATGTCGGCCAAGAGCTCGTCCGCAACGCGGATCGCTTCTTCCTGTCGCCCCACTGCTGACCGCCCGTCTGCTCGAACTCTGCTGGGTTGCAGTCGTACCACGCGGGTCCGACACATCCGTGCCGATTACTTCGATGGCCACGACAGCCTCCGCCGCCAAGTGGCTTGTAGCGCTGAGTGACCACTTGCGCTGCGATCGTGCTGCTGGAGAGCGGCGGCGTCGGAAACCTCAGGCGCGCCAGCGGGCCGCGCTGGCAGGATCGCCGCATGCTCATCACACCGCGCCCCGGCGCAGACCGTAAGAACATCCGCCAAGCCCTCAGCGGCGTCCACACCACGGCCCTGAACCTGCAGAAGCCCTACGGCAACGCCTTCGCGGCACTGCTGGAGTACCTGGAGTGGGCCACTGAGTCCGCGCGGATGCTGCGCTCCCAGATCAGCGACCGGGACCTCGACCAGCTCGTGTTCACCGACCGGTACCGGGCGCTGCTGGGCAGTTGCGGCACGCTCGCCGGTACCTCTCAGCAGCGCCTCGTGAACGGTCTGGTGCAACTCGAGGTCGCCGAGCGGGTCGAGGCGCTTGAGGCGGCCGTGTCCGCGCTGGACACGCAGATCGGCCGATGGAGCCAGCGGGAGGAGTTCGTCGTCGCGGACTCCAGCTTCTACATCCAGAACGAGGTCAAGCTGGCCGACGTGGACCTGCACGAGATCCTCAACGTACCGCGCTGGAAGTTCGTGCGCCTGCTGTTCCCGATCGTCGTGGTCGACGAGCTGGACGACCTCAAGGATGCCAGCAAGCAGCGGGCCCGCTGGCGTGCCGCCCACACCCTCGGCCGCCTGGATGAGGTTCTCGCCGGCGGAACGCACGGGATCCTGCACGAGGGAGAGCACACTTCGGGCGGCGACACCCTCGGCCGGGTCAACGTGGAGATCGTCCTCGATCCGCCCGGCCACGTCCGCCTGGACCGACCCGACATCGAGATCATCGACCGTACGGTGGCCATACAGGGCCTGGCCGGCCGCGAGGTACGGCTGCTGACATGCGATACGAGCCAGCACACCCGGGGCCGGGCCGCCGGGCTGCCGGTGACCAAGATGGCAACGAAGGACCCCGGGGACGAGCCGGACTGGTCTGCCCCGGACAGGTCTGGCACTGGCGTACGCGCACAGCGGCGCGCCCGGCAGGCCGAAGCCGAGGCTCCGACGACCAGTTGAGAAACGAAGACCACGGCAGTGACACTGCGCTACGCGCCACCTGGCGGTAGCTGTACGAGAACAAGGCCGTCTCGGCTGTCTTCGCGTCGGTGACCTGCAGAAAAGGAAATCCCCTCCCTGTTCCGTGCACGATGCGACAAACTGATCGCCCGAAATACCAGGCTGACGTGTCCAATCGCTCGCCACAGCCCGCCCCCAACGGGCCCGGGACAACATCGGGCTCCGGGGTGATCCGGAAGCTACGGCGGACGTCGGGACGATCGCCCGGACTACGCCGCAGAGGCCCCCGTTAGAACTCCCCGCCGCGAGGCGAGGACGAGCATCTCTCATCGGAGAAGGAACAAATGAGTCCCCAGGACGTCCCCGAAAACCTGCCAGTTCCCGCACCGCAGTCTTCGGTCCAGGTCCAGGCCGCTCGCGCGGATCTGGAGGCATTCGAAGATCTGATGTTCCAGGTGCTGGAGGCCTGGGGGCTGCCCACGGACAACATCATCGTCGCGGCCAAGCAGCGTGAGACCCTCCTCAGAAACACACCCGACGTCATCGAGGAACTCACCGCCGAGGAGCGGGCGGACGCGCCCTACATCGCCAAGATGATCATGGCAGGCTCGGTCGGGCTGTTCGACGCCGCGCTGAACTACCTCTGGAACGAGACGATCAACCGGCTGCGGGACCACGTCGCCGCCTTCGACGTCGACTACTTCTTCGACCTCGCCGAGACCGACCCCGCCCGCCGCAAGAACCTCAAGACCCGCGACGACCTCTCCCAGATCGACGACTACAAGCTGCTGGAAGCCGCCAACAAGATCAAGCTCGTCAGCGACATCGGCTTCAAGCAGCTCATCCACATCAACTACATGCGCAATCACGCGAGCGCCGCGCATCCGAACATCGAGGAGCTGACCGGCCTCAAGCTGGCCGAGTGGCTGGAGACCTGCATCAAGGAGGTCTTCCGGATCCAGCCTCGCAACGTCGTCGCCGCGATCGGCAAGCTCCTCACCAACATCAAGTCCAAGCGGCTGCCGAAGGACGAGCTGAAGAAGATCGCAGCGTTCTTCGACGGGCTGGAGCAGGACCAGGCCGACAACCTCGCCGCCGGCCTCTTCGGCATCTACACCCCCGCCGACGCGACCCCGGAGATCCTCGACAACGTCCGCTCGCTCTGGCCCGACCTCTGGCCGTTGGTCAGCGAGGACTCCCGCAACGAGGTCGGCATCAAGCTCGCCCGTTTCACGGCCAACGCCGACACCGACCGGGCGATCCGCGCCAGGGAACTGCTGGACCTGGTCGGCGGGTCCTCCTACCTCCCCGCGCCCGAGCGCGTCGCCGAGATTCAGCAGGCCCTGGACGACCTCAAGCGGGCCCACGAGGCGCACATGCGCAACTTTGCCGAGGAGCCGCCCGCGGCTCAGCGGCTCAAGGACGTCGTCGGCCGCCACGGAGACATCCCCGAGCAGGCCGTCCGCAGCTACGTCGTCCACCTGGTCAATGTCTTCCTGACGAACGGCTACGGGCCCGCCTGGAACGCGGAACCGATCTACAAGGAGCTCATCGGCCGGTTCGACGGTTACCAGGCGGCGATCGCCCTTCGAGCCTTCGCGAACTCGCAGATCCGGCTCAAGCTCCAGGATGAATGGCCGCGCAAGAAGTGGCAGGAACTGCTCGACCTGATCGACCCGAAGCTCACCGGCCGCGGCGACCGCGCCTTCCTCGACGCCGTCCGCAACTTCAAGGGGACCCCCGACCGGCTCTACCAGGACACCAAGATCAAGGCCCTCACGAAGACCTGGCTGGAGCGAAACCTGACCTGACCTGCGGCATTATCGACGCTGCAGGACGGGTCTTGAGCCCGGGGCAGCCCCCTTCCTGTTCGCGCTAATGGTCACTCTTCGCGGAGCGGTGCGAAGTGGACAGGATCCGGGGTCCCGCTACGGGTGGGCTCACTTATTCAACTGTCGTGAGAGCAGGCACAGCGGCAGCCGGTCCCCCTCGTGGGTGACCCTCGTAGGGCGCGGTGACGCGCCTGCATCGCAGGCCGCGAGGCGATGGCGTCAACTTGCCTCTCTTCCGAGCCAGTTGGGTGCGCGTATTTTTGTGATTTCGGCTGATTAGTGTGCGCCCGTCGAACTGACTGCGATGGGACATCCGTATGAGCTACACAGACCAGGACGTGCGCGAGGGCCGTCAGCTGATGAACGAGGGCTGCGAGAACCGCCTAGTCATCGGCGACAAGCTGCTGAGCGTCACGCCGTCGGGCCCCGACGGCGCCTTCGACCAGTACTGCGACGAGATCGGCCTGAGCCCCAGGACGGCCCGGGAGTACCGGCACACCGCCCGCATGTGCACCCCGCCGGTACGGCAGCTCGTGGCCGACAGCGGCGTCCACGTCTGCTACAGCGTGCTGCGGGAAGGCGCCCGCCTGGCGCCCTCCGGTAAACCGCATGATGAGGACTACAGCACGCTCCGCAGGCTGCTTGCCGAGGCGCGGGAGACGACGGGCCTCGGCCGTATCAGCGTGTCCCAGTACCAGCGGGCTCTGGGCACGGAGCCGGGCCTGCGGGACCTCCTTGACCCGTCCGGTGCCACCTCGATGGCCGACTATCTGGCTGCGCTCGCGCCCGAGGAACGCGAGAAGGCTCTGCGCGACCTTGTGGAGAAGGACGCAGAGGTCCATGACGCCATCAAACGAGTCCTGGACGAAAAGCGCCGCAGGGAACGCGAGACGCGCGGCCCCGACTGCGGCGGCGACAAGCCCGACAAGGCCCAGGTTCTGGCCCGGGACCTGGTGCGGCTGCGGGACCAGGCTGTCGCCTGCATGAATCGCTACCCGCGATCGGTCACGTTCAACGACGAACAGCAGGCTGCCTGCGAGGAAGCGCTCGGCACCATGGAAGTCCTCACCACATGGATCAGAGTCAAGGTCGGAGACCAGAAGTCCGCCGCTGTCCGCCGGCAGGCCCGCGCCCGAGACCTGGTAGGGGCGTGATGGAGCCGGTCGCCGACGACGGCGAGGACAGCCTCAACGCCGATATCCAGGAGTTCGCCGCTCACGAACGCAAGGGTGGCTGGGCCCGAGCACTGCTGATTGCCCGCCGCGTCACCCCTCGTACCGGGCAGGGCAGGCGGACGGACCGGCAACCTTTTTCGGATCCGAAAAAGGTTCACCGCCGCGTCAGCGCTTTGGAGTTCTCCCGCCGCTCGGGGGTGAGCGCTCAGCGTGTCCTGGCCTTCCATGAGGCATGGGAACGGGCAGCCGCTGATGGAATCGTCCGCCCTTCCGCGGAGCTGGCCCCGGACGTCGAGGTGAAGCTCCCCGACGAGGACGCCATTGCGTTCTTCGGCGATAACGGCTACTACCGCAGCTACGGCGGGCACCTGAAGAAGGAACGCCGCCAGGCCATCGAGAACGAGGCAGAGCGGGCGGGGGTCAAACCGACCAGCTCCATCTTCATCGCCGGGCATCCGGCAGCGCTGACAGCCGCAGTCGTGGCGGACGCTACGTCGCGCAGTGCGGCCCAGAAAGGCCTGGAGGAGTTCAACCGGCGCCAGGAGCAGGCGCAGGGCGAAGACCGGGCGGTAGCGGCATCTCAGGCGGCCGGGGAACGTGAGCGGCACCTCGACTCGCAGAAGATCCCCGCAACGGTCGAGACGCCGCCGGACGACTGCGCGCGCGACGCAGAGACCACGGAGGTGGTGCGGGCCGTACGAGCGGTGTCCAAGGAGAGGGCCGATCCCGATGTGGCCTTGCAGGTCTTCACCGAGATGACGGAGATCCGCCTGGGCACCCTGCGGGCGCTGTCGCTGCTACAGCGCCATCAGGTGCAGTTCACCGACGAGAGGAGCCAGGCGATCGCCGAGCTGTGCGGGGCCTCGCAGGCGGCGATGGAATTCATCCGTGACCTGGCCTCCGGCCCCTACACGGCACTGAACGACGAGGCCCTGCAGGCGTTCTTGGACGAGAGCGAGAGGAAGCTGGGATGAGCCGCGAACGCGACAGTGACACTCCCTCCCAGCTGGAGCAGGATGCCATCGACGTCCTGCTGTGGCTCGGGCCCAACGCGGGCCGTGAGCTGTCCTACGCGGACATCTCCCGCGGCACCGGCATCCCCGATCGTCGCCTGCGACGTGCGGTGCCCAAGGCTCGGGCCGCCGCCCACGAACTCGGGCACCGGCTGGAGCAGTTCATGCCGTCGCGCGACCCGCTCAGGCGCGGTGCGAGGGTGACCCGCTTCCACAAGGTGGGCCAGGGCGACGAGTTCGGTGCTCGTGACGCGTTGCTCGCCTGCCGCAAGGCCGTCGCGTACATGGGCGACATGCACCGGGCCTGCTCGTTCGAGGCTCACAACCCCAACAGTCTCGACCGTGAAGCGTTCGGGCAGATGGCGGATGCCGCCGAGGGCGGCATCCGGACCTTCAGCGGAGTGGAGAGGCTGGGCAGCAAGGTCGTGAAGAACCAGGGAACCATGCGTCGCCAGGCCGAGCGGATCGCGGATCTGGAGGCTCAGATCGCAGAGCTGACCTCGGGCCAGTCCGCCGCCTCGGCCTGACCTTCCCCAATGCGTCCAGCGGCCCGGCGGCGACAGTCGCCGGGCCGCTTCTCTTCGCGCCCCCATCAGGTGCGGTTGATCCGCTTAAACATCTCCTTGCCCGCGGCCCGGGCGGCGGCCAGATCGTCCTCGGCCTCGGTGAGCCTGCGCTTCAACTCGTCCCGTTCGGCCCGTATCTGGTCGCGTTCCAGAGCGGTCCGTTCCACGGCTGCCAGAAGCTCGTTGACCCGCTGGTTAAGTTCTTTGGTCCCGGCCTGATCGAGTTGGGCGCCCAGCGAGCGCTGGACGGCCTTCTTGAGACGGTCGCGCTCCTCCCGCAGGGCCTTGTTCTCCTCGCGGACCAGAGCCAGGTCGGTGGCCAGGCTTGCCGCGGAGGCGTCCCGGCCGGCGAGCTTCGTGCGGCGGCCGGCCTTGGCTTGGCTCTTCACAGCGGCCTCGACGTGCTCGCGGACGCCTTCGGCGTAGACGAGCCACTTGGACACCCCGGCGGTACGGGCGACGGCGAGGAAGGTGACCGTCTCGCCCCTGGCCTTCATCGCGTCCACCGTGGCCAGCACCTTGGCCCGCTTGGTCCGGCTGTCCTTCTTACGTGTCTCGCGCAGGACGTCGCCGGGGGAGCGTTTCGCCTCGCTCATGCCGTGCTCCCGCCCCGCTGGCCAGGAAATCCGGGCATACCCAGGGCCACGGCTCCGCCGTGGCCCTGGGCGGCCCGCACCTTGCGCAGGACGGCCGATGCCTCCTCGACCTCGTCCCGCTCGTCCTGTCCCAAAGTCTCCATCAGCTTCCGCAGTGTCTCGACGGTCCCCTTGAAGGCCGTGATCTGGTCGTCCAGGTTCCTCACCACGAACCCGTCCGCCTCCATCATGACCGCCATCTCCTTATCGGCCTTCAGCGAGCGGATGTGGTCCTCGATGACCGGCAGATAGGACGGGTCCGGCCGGTAGAAGGGGCAGGCGGCACACTGGAAACGGATCGGGCACGCCTTTCCGCCCGCCTTGACGTTGGACGGTTCGGTACAGTTACCGAACACCACCGCCACCGAGCGGGCCTCGTACGCGGTCGCCGAGGCCATCGGCGCGTACCTGCCCTTGCGGTCCACGGTATGCAGGCGCATCACGTTGACCGCCTCCCGCTTCCGCTTGTGACTGATCCTGTAGTACCGCTGGGTGGTTTGCATGGATTTGTGGTCCATGAGCTCTCGCAGCACCTCCATGCGCACTCCCGCGTCCGCGTATCGCTGGCAGAACGAGTGGCGGAAGGCGTACGGGTAGACCAGCGAGCGGTCGTACGGCACCCGGTCGCCGTCCCGGCTGAACTCCTCGGACAGCAGGATGGGGGCGTTGTCGGCCCACTTGCGGATCATCGCCGCGATGTGTTCCGGCCCCAAGTGGCGGATCTTGCCGTTCTCGCCGGCCGGTGGGAACAGAAATCCTTCGCTGCCTGTGGGCAGGTCGAGCGTGTCACGCACAGCCCGCCACGTGCGGATGGTCTCCACAGTGTCGCGCTCAAGCTCCAGGCGCCGGTTCAGGCGCCGCCCCTTGCGGTTGTCCCAGATCAACAGCCATTCGCCATCGGCGTGTTCGAGGCAGTCCGTCCGCAGCTCGGCGATCTCATAAGGGCGCCGGCCGGTGTCCCGCAGCAGCTCGTAGACCGCGCGGGCCATGGCGCGGACTTGCTCAGGCGTCATCTTTCCGTGCGTCACTCCCTGCCCCAGCAGGTCCACGTAGTCGTCGAGTTGGGCGATGAGCGACTCGGGCAGGGCCTTGCCGACATCGTCCTCATCGACCTCCTCCGCCTTGACGACGTGGCTGGAGTGCCGGGCGAAGCTCGCGGACATGCCGTCCAGATGCCCCGCGGCCCGGTTGTAGTCGAGAATCTTGAAGAAGAACGAGAGCAGGGCACCGCGCTGCTTGCCCGACATGGCCCCGCCGTCAAGCTTGGGCAGCACGCGGAAGGTGTCGACCACGGCGTTCATATCGGCGAACACCAGCTTGGCCGGGTCCATGCCCCCACCCGGCCGGACATCCAGGGCCCGGGAGGCCGCCGCGCACACCCGCAGCCCCCGTCTAGCCTCGGTGGTGTTCGGCTTCGTCTCGGCGATGAAGGTGACCAGGATCTCCCGGAGCCACGGCTGGCGGATGCCCGTCACGTCCAGGCCGAGCGGCCGCTGGGTGGTGCCACCACGCAGACTCTTGACCCCGAGTTCGGACATGTCCAGCACGTCCCTGCTGGTCGGGTCGACGCCCTCGAAACGCTCGAACGCCGAGCGCAGGACACGGTGCGTCTCGCGCACCAGAGCGTCCACATTCGCCTGCGTCCCGCTCGGCAACTGTTCGACGGTCGCCGCGGCGATCGAATCGACCCGCTCCGCGAGATGCGCGACAGCCTGCCGGACGGCCACCGGGTCGATCTTCTGGCTTCGTTCGTCGCGCAGCTGCAGCGCGTACAGCATCTCCAGGCGGGCCACCGGATACAGCGGGGCCAGAGAGAACTGGTGGACGTTCAGGAACGGCGCCTGCCGCTCCAGCCACGTCGAGGGCGGCGCAGACCGCCGTCCCCGGGAGACGGCTGTGGCCTTCTTCCAGCGGCTGTGGTGTATGCCGCACAGCCCCCAAGTAGCCCGCGCGTCGTAGCGGCAGCCCGCAACAAGGCAGGCGGGTGCCGGCGGGTACGGCGTCTGGCGCTCAATCCACGCCTCCAGCCCGGAGTCGGGGTCACGCTGCAGGTCCCTGTGCCGCAGCGTGCCGTGCGCGTTGCACAGGCCCCACAGGACCGAGTCCCGCGGACACCCTTCAACGCGGCAGTCGGCCCGTTCACCGTAGATCGCCCGATTGCGGTCCGGCACATGCCCGGCCTTGAACTCCTTCAGCCCCAGGCTGCTGTGACGGCGATCCTTCTCGCAGGTGGCACACAGCCCCCGCCGGATGCGAGTGAGCGCGTCGCAGGCAGCTACATCACACCGGTAGATGGCCGTGCCCGCGTGGTCGACGTCACCGCTGAATAGGTGCGCGTCGTGGTCCCATTCACCGGGCCGCCAGCCGGGTTCGATCCGCTCGCGCAGCCACGCGGTCCACTCGGTAAGGACCTTCGGGGGCAGACCGTTGGCTGCCTGGCCGGCATCCCGTCGGAGCTGATGGAGCGGGACGACATTGCCGGACACCGTCACTGACGGGCTTCCTTCCGCTTGGCGGCAACCAGCTTGACGGCATCGCGCTTGTCCTGGTCGGTTGCGTGGGTGTACGGGTCCATCGACTGCGGCGACTGGTGGCCGGCCATGTTCTGGGCCACGTCGCGGTCCACCCCGGAGCGGAGCCACCGGGTGATCGCCGAGTGCCGCAGCATATGCGGACGGGCACGGAACCCAGCACGGGCCGCGAGCCGCTTGAACAGCTCATACGTGCTGGGGTACTTCATCGGCTCGCCGAGCGGGGCGCGGAACAGGTTCACGAACACCATGTCGCAGCCCCCGGCTTCCGGTACCGCGTCGCGCTCGTAGCGGTAGGCGGCGTACAGCTCCACGGTGCCGGCCTCCACCGGAATCCACCGCGGATAGTGCGACTTCGCATAGGCGTTGTTGCTGTTCAAGCGGCGCCGCACATGCACGTGCGGCCCAGCGACCCGGCAGCCCAGCGAGGTGGAGTCGGGCAGAAAGTGCATGTCCTCGCGCCGTAGCCCCAGGCCCTCGCCGATGCGCATGCCGGTGACCGCCAGCAGGGCCACCAGGAACCGGTCGCGGGCGTGCGTCGTACAGCCGAGGACCTTCTCGATCTGGTCGTCGGACAGCCACTCGTAACCCGGCACTGCGACGCGGTACTTGATCCGTCGGGCCTGGATCGTGCGGTGCTGGCCGTCCTCGCCCGCATCGAACCCGGGCGGGGCGTAGTGCAGGAATTTCGGTTGCACGAGCTGGCTCACCACACTCGCCGGGACCCATCCCTGCAGCGCGGACCACGTCAGGAACTCCCCGACCGTACCCATGATCTTGTTCGCCGTGCCCTTGTCGCGAAAGCGCGGCTCAGCTGCCGGGCGGCGTCCCTTCGGCGGCAGCGGCTCTTCGACCAACCACCGCATCATCGCCATCAGCTGAGCCAAGGAGGGCCGCGTCCAGTCGACCGCGTTCTCAGTGCAGTACGACAGATACAGGGCGATCCGTCCCGCGTACGTCCGCTGGGTGTTGTAGGCCCGGTCGTTGCTCTTGAGTCCTGCCATCCAGGCACACGCCTCAATGTGCAGCTCGAAGGCTTCGTTGACAACGACCCAGTACGTGGACCCGTCCCCCGATATAGCCCTCTCAGCTCGGTAGTGCCGGTACAGGACAACAGACGTAACCAACGTGCCTTACACCCCTTGGATACCGTTCAGGCAAGTACAGAACTACCCGACTTGCCTTACATGCCTGACGCCATTCGGTTACCCAAGATAACGATGATCCCGACCGCGTACTCGGAGGTCACCATTCCGGCGTCCCTCCGCGCCGCCCTCACCCGGCACATCACGGCACACACGAGCCACGCGCGGAGCACCTCCCCCGCCGCCTGGACCGATCCCAACGTCCTCGACGCCCACGACGACTTCGACGACTTCGACGACTTCGACGACTTCGACGACTTCGACGAACTGTTCATTCCAACCCCCGTGAGGTTTCGTTGTCTTGCTGCCGATGGCCACCGACGGCCACACAGCTGCTGATCCCTACCGATCACGCGATCACTCGATCACCGCTGATCGCCGTCACCGCCGACCAGGCGGCCGGCATCAGCCACCACCTCCCAACAGCCCGTCCGCGAGCCCTATGACCACGGGCAGCACGCCCACGGTGATGAAGGCCGGCAGGAAGCACAGCCCGACCGGCGCGGTGATCATCACGGCGGCCCGGCGGGCGCGCTCCGTCGCCGAACGGCCCCGATCCGCACGGGCCTCGGCGGCGAGGCGGGCGACAGGTGACGCGGCCGGTACGCCGGACTCGTCTGCGCGTTCCAGCAACCTCGCCAGCGCCCCGGCACCGGGCAGGGCCGCCAACCCGCGCCAGGCCTCTGCCGGTTCACTCCCCAGCCGCACCTCCGCGGAGCCCCTCGCCAGGCTCTCGCCCACCGGCCCGCCCAGGGCCTCCCCCACGGCCCGGGCGGCCACCACGGGGCTCGCCCCGGCCGTGATGCAGGCGGCCAGCAGGTCGGCTGCGAGCGGCAGTTGCCGGGAGACCGCCGCGGCGTCGTACGCCTTTTCCGCATCGGCGCCCGCGCGCCGCGCCCTCCGCAGCCAGAGCCAGGCCCCGACTCCGGCGGCCGGGCCCGCCACCAGCCCCAGGACACCTCCGACGAGCACCCACCCCGCGCAGACCGCTCCGCCGACCGGCAGCCACCGCCGTACCGCGTCCGGGGGAACGCGGCTCCGCCGGGGCGGACCCGCGGCGGCGAGGGCCAGCACCGCCGCCAGCCGAGCCCGCAGCCTCCGCTCACGCCGCGCGGTGCCGAGCGAACGGGCCAGCCACCACAGCCCTCCGACCCCGCAGACCACCGTCCCCAGCCTGTGGACGAACTCGCCGCTCATGCCGCCTCAGCTCCCCGCACGATCCGCAGCGCCCACCACAACCCCGCGCCCTCCAGCACCGCCCCGACGAACAGACAGCCCAGCCCGGCCGGGCTGTGCAGCAGCACGTGCAGGGGATCGGCGCCGAGCGCGCTGCCCAGCAGAAGCCCCAGGACCGGGAGCCCGGCGAGCATCACCGCCGTCGAGCGGGCACCGGCCAACTGGGCGCGTAGGTCGGCCCGCTGGTCCCGCTCGGCGCGCAGGGCGCCCTCCAGGCGGTCGAGCCCGGCGGCGAGACCCGCACCCCGGTCGACGGCCACCCGCCAGCACGCGGCGAGTCCCAGCAGACCCTCGGCGCCCGGCTGCCGGGCCGCGAGCGCCAGGGCATTCGGAACATCACCGCCGAACCGAGCCGCCGCCAGCACAGCCGCCCCGGCATCCCCCAGCCCTCCGGAGTCCCGCGCGGCCCGGGACAGCGCCGCACCCGGTTGCCGCCCGGCCCGCACCTCACCTGCGACCGCCGAGCACAGCGCGAGCACCGCATCGCCCCGCCGCTGCCGGGCCCCGTTATCCTCCGCCGCCCGCCGCGCCCGCCTCAGCACCGGCACGGCCGCCACCCCCGCGAGAACCGGCAGCACCGAGGCTCCCAGGACCGCGATCACCAGTCCGGCCACCGGCGCCCACCACTCGGCCCCCAGCCGCCGCGCCCGGGCCGTCACCCGGTCCCAGGGCGGTGGCCCCAACGGCCCGCCTCCCGGCAGCAGCAGCCGCGCCCTCCGAATACCGGCGCCATGTGTCTCGGCCGACATCCAGCCCGCTGCCCCCGCGCAGGCCACGGCCACCGCCCCGACCGACATCTCCCCGACCCCCGTCACCACTGCCCTCTCCTTTCCAGCACGTTCGACCCGTCCGGTTCCTCCGGCCCTCCCGGAACCTCGCCACCTGCGCCGCGCAGCCCTTCTCGGATCAGGCCCCGCAGCCGCTCCCAGCCCCGCTCGTACACGAACGCCTCCTCGCCCCAGCGGAGCGCCGGCACGGTCGTCACCAGCCCCGACCCGTCCCGCTCCAGCACATGCACCTCGGCGATCCGCCGTCGCCCGCCCCGGTCCCGTACGAGGTGCAGGACCACCGACAGCGCGGCCGCCAACTGGCTGTGCAGTGCCGCCCGGTCTAGCCCGGCGGCCGTGCCGAGCGCCTCCAGCCGGGCGGGTACCTGGCCCGCCGCATTGGCGTGGAGCGTTCCGCAGCCGCCCTCGTGGCCGGTGTTCAAGGCGGCGAGCAACGCCACGACTTCGTCGCCCCGCACCTCTCCGACCACCAGGCGGTCCGGGCGCATCCGCAGTGCCTGGCGCACCAGATCCCGCAGTTCGACGAGGCCGACCCCCTCCTGGTTGGCCGGTCTGCCCTCCAGGCGCACCACATGCGGATGATCGGGCCGCAGCTCCGCCGAGTCCTCGGCCAGCACGATCCGCTCGCCGGGGTCGACCAGGCCGAGCAGCGCGCTCAGGAGCGTGGTCTTCCCGGTGCCCGTCCCGCCGCTGATGACGTACGACAACCGGGAGCGGATCAGGGCCCGCAGGACGCGGTCGCCGCCGGGCGGCACGGTGCCCGCCGTCACCAGTTCGGCGAGGGTGAAGGCACGGGGCCGGACGACTCTCAGGGAGAGGCACGTGGATCCGACGGCCACCGGTGGGAGGACCGCGTGGAGCCGGGTGCCGTCCGGGAGCCGGGCGTCCACCCACGGCCGGGCGTCGTCCAGCCGACGTCCGGCGACGGCTGCCAGCCGCTGCGCGAGCCGTCGTACGGCGGCCGCATCCGGGAAGGAGATCCCGGTCAGTTCAAGGCCGCCGCCCCGGTCCACCCACACCCGGTCCGGCGCCGACACCAGTACGTCGGTGACCGACGCGTCGGCGAGCAGCGGTTCCAGCGGTCCGCTCCCCACCAGCTCCGACCGCAGCCGCTCGGCCGCCCCGAGCACCTCGGCGTCGCCAAGGACCCGTCCCCGTTCCCGCAGCGCCTGCGCGACCCGCGCCGGTGTCGGCTCGGCGCCGCTCTCGACGAGCCACTGACGCACCCCGTCCAGCAGACCGTCGTCGGGCATCCCGCTCATACGCCCGCACCTCCGACCGCCGGCCGTGGGCACGTCGCGGGCCCCGGCATCTGTTCTCCGGGCAGGCGTTTCACGCCGCCTCACCCCTGACCGCGACCCGCTCCCAGAAGCCCTCGCAGAAGCGCGCGAGCGGTCCGCGCGGGGCGCCGCCCGGTGGTCTGCCGCCGTCCGGCAGACCGGCCTCGGTGGGCACCTCGCCCGCGAGCGGAAGCCCCAGCAGGCGGGCCACCTCGTGGTCGCCGAGTCCCGGGGCGTACGGCCCGCGGACCGCGACACGGAGATCGCGCAGGACCATGCCGAAGGCGGAGGCGACACGGGAGGCGGCGGCGACCGCGCGCAGTTCGGCGGGGACGACCAGGAGAGCGAGGTCGAGCTGGGCGAGTGCCTCGGCGACGCCCTCGTCGATGCGGCGCGGCAGGTCGACGACGACCGCCCCGCCGCGCCGCCGGCCCGCGGCGAGGACCGCCCGCACGGCCTGGGGCGGGACGGCGACGGCGTCGCCCCGGTCCCAGCTCAGCACGCGCAGGGAGTGCAGTTCCGGCAGCGACTCCTCCAGGGCGCCGCCGCCGACCCGGCCGCGCGAGGCGGCGAAGGCGGGCCAGCGCAGTCCGTCGGCGCTCTCGCCGCCCAGGAGCACGTCCAGGCCGCCGCCCAGCGGATCGGCGTCCACGAGTAGGGTCCGTGTGCCCTGCCGCGCCGAGGTGACGGCGAGAGCGCAGGCCAGTGTGGACGCGCCGGCCCCGCCCCGGCCGCCGATCACGCCGACGGTGAGCGCGGGCCGGCCGACGCCCTCCGCCACGTCGGCGATGCGGTCGACCAGCCACTGTTCGCCGTCGGGCAGCATCAGGACGTGGTCGGCGCCGATCCGCACGGCCCGCTGCCAGACACCGGAGTCGTCCTGGTCCTTGCCGACGAGCACGACTCCTCGTCGGCGCGTGGCACCGCGCAGTCTCCGTGCCGCGTCGTCGCCGACGAGCACCAGAGGCGCCGCCTCCCACCGGCCCCGGCCCTCGGGCACCCCGTGGTGGACCTCCGGCCTGGCGCCCGCCGCCGCGCAGAGGCGCAACAGGTCGTCCAGCAGCTCCACGTCCTCGGTGACGATCAACGGCCGGCCCTGCCGCCCCTCGGCGGCGGGCGGCCGGTCGTCGGTGATGGCTCCCGCCATGTTTCCCAGCCCCTTCACTGCTTCGCCCGGGGCGCTCCGCGTGATCGGCGTGCTCCATGTGATCCGCGTGATCGGCATGATCCGCGTGATCCATGTGGTCCGAATCGCGAGCGCCCGTGGTCAACTCCTGTGCGGGGGCCGGTGATCGGCCGCCGTCCGGGCGGCCGACGGATACCGGCCCCACGCATCCGGAAACGGAACCGGCCGTGAAGAGGCCGCCGTCGGGATGCGCTGCAATCACGGTGCGGCGATCTCGGAAATGATGTGGATCATGGTCTAAATCTGTGGACAACTCGATGGCTGTGAATATCTCCGTCACCCGAACAGGCGACTCCGGAACGACTTCCGCAGCGCAGCCCCACGACTACGGAGAGTGACGTATCCTGCGTTGAGGCACAGGAAAGCCCACGAGGCTCGGAGAGGCTTCGTGGGCCGGGTCGCGGAGGGAGAAACGCATGCGGACATGCGACGACCCCCACCGGGGGGGAGAGTGGGGGTCGTCTTCACGGCCGACTCGGGGGGGGAGGAGCCGGACCGCGTTAGCACGGTCGCGAACGATCCGTGACTTCCATGGTGTACCCGAGAGGCATCTCAGGCAAACCCACGCGCCCCACACTAGCCCGAATGGCGGGCGCATATGCTCGGCGTCGTGGAAAACCACTCCTTGCCCCGCACAGCGGCCTTCTTTGACCTGGACAAGACGGTCATTGCGAAGTCGAGCACGCTCACCTTCAGCAAGTCGTTCTACCAAGGCGGCCTGATCAACCGCAGAGCCGCCCTGCGGACGGCGTACATCCAGTTCGTGTTCCTCGCGGGCGGCGCCGACCACGACCAGATGGAGCGGATGCGGAAGTATCTGTCCGCGCTCTGCCGCGGCTGGAACGTCCAGCAGGTGAAGGACATCGTCGCCGAGACCCTGCACGACCTGATCGACCCGATCATCTACGACGAGGCCGCCTCCCTCATCGAGGAGCACCACACCGCCGGGCGCGACGTCGTCATCGTCTCCACCTCCGGCGCCGAGGTGGTCGAGCCGATCGGCGAGCTCCTGGGCGCCGACCGGGTGGTGGCGACCCGGATGGTCGTCGGCGACGACGGCTGTTTCACCGGGGAAGTGGAGTACTACGCCTACGGCCCGACCAAGGCCCAGGCGATCCGGGACCTCGCCGAGTCCGAGGAGTACGACCTCGCACACTGCTACGCGTACAGCGACTCGGCGACGGACCTGCCGATGCTGGAGGCCGTGGGGCACCCGCACGCGGTGAACCCGGACCGGACCCTGCGCAGGGAGGCCCTCGCACGCGGGTGGCCCATCCTCGACTTCCACCGCCCGGTGCGCCTCAAGCAGCGTCTGGCCGTGCCGCCGCGTCCCGCCCTGCTCGCGGCCGCCGCCATAGGCGCCGCGGCGGCCACCGCCGGTCTCGTCTGGTACGCGAGCCGGCGCCGGGTGGCGACGGCCTGACCCGGGTGGCCTCGTCGCCACGGTCGATTCACGCTGTTTGAACCTAAAAGTAAAGAAGCACATCGAGGGGTTCCGCTTGTCCCGATCCTGGAGTAGAAAGGATTCAAGGCCCGCGAGACCAAAGGACATCCGAGAGGATCACCTTTAAAAACTCATTTTGGCCCCACGGACCTAGCATGAACACCAGGCACCCACGCGACGTCGACCCGTCGATTACGGGCCAGCCGCACCAGGTCACGGGCCATAGTTCCCGGCCTGATGGGCATATATCGAGGACGCTTGGTAACCAGGTGAACATGCCAGCGGCGGTACGAATTCTCGTACCGCCGCAACCCTTTCCCGGGGGTTCTCCGCCGGTTTCCCCAACAGCCGAGTCCCCAGGTCCCCGCCGCGCCTACGCGGCTCCGCGCTGCAACGCCTCGCACACCGCCGTCGACTCGCGCGCACCCAGTTCGACGGCCCTGCCGCAGTGGGCGATCCAGGCGGCCATGCCCTCCGGCCTGCCGGAGACGTAGCCGTCGAGGGCGGCCACATAGGCGGCGCGGCCGAGTTCCGCGTGGCCCACCTCCGCCGGGCACACCGACTTGGGGTCCAGCCCGCTGCCGATCAGGACGATGCGCTCGGCGGCGCGCGCGACGAGGCCGTTGTGACTGCCGAAGGGCCGCAGCGCGAGCAGTTCGCCGTGGACGATCGCGGCGGTCACCAGGGCAGGGGCCGAACCGCCCCGGATGATCAGCCCGGAGAGGCCGTCGAGACGTCCGGCGACCTCGGCGGCACCCGGCAGCGGAAGCTCGATCAGGGGCTCGTCGGCCTGCTCCCCGTCCTGCCGGGGCCGTCCCACGCGCGCGTCGTCATGGCCGGCCGCCACCAGATGCAGCCGCGCCAGCACCCGCAGCGGGGACTGCCGCCAGATCGACAGCAGTTGGCCCGCCTCGGCGCTCAGCCGCAGCGCGGCACCCATGGTGCGGGCCTCGTCGTCCCCGTCCTGGCCGCTGAAGTCCGTGCGGCGGCGCACCTCTTCTAGGGCCCAGTCGGCGCCGGACAGCGCCGCCGAGCCACGCGCGCCGCGCAGGGCCGCCTCGGAGGTGACCGCGTTGCTCCGGCGCCGCATGACGCGGTGGCCGTAGACGCGGTCGACGGCCTTGCGCACGGACTCCACGGACTCGGCCACGCCGGGAAGCTCTGCCAGGGCCGCGAGCGGATCGGCGGCCGCACCAGTCGTACTCATGAGTACGACAGTACGCGCACTCGCCACCGACCCTCGAAGGAGTGGTCTTCCGTCGCCGCACGGACACCCTCGGCGCTCACCCCACTACCGTTAGTGAACATGAAAATTGCTTTCGTCGGGAAGGGCGGGAGTGGCAAGACCACGCTGTCCTCCCTGTTCATCCGCCACCTCGCCGCCTCCGGAGCCCCGGTCGTCGCCGTCGACGCCGACATCAACCAGCACCTGGGCGCCGCCCTCGGTCTGGACGAGTCGGAGGCCGCCGAACTGCCCGCGATGGGCGACCGGCTGGCACTGATCAAGAACCACCTGCGCGGTTCCAACCCCCGGATCGCCTCCGCCGAGACGATGATCAAGACCAGCCCGCCCGGCGACGGCTCGCGCCTGGTGCGGATCTGCGAGCCCAACGCCATCTACGACGCCTGTGCCCGTCCGGTGGAACTCGACGGCGGGGCCGTCCGTCTGATGGTCACGGGCCCCTTCAGCGACGCCGACCTGGGGGTCGCCTGCTACCACTCCAAGACGGGTGCGGTGGAGCTGTTCCTGAACCACCTGGTGGACGGCCGCGACGAGTACGTGGTGGTCGACATGACGGCCGGTTCGGACTCCTTCGCGTCCGGCATGTTCACGCGCTTCGACATGACCTTCCTCGTCGCCGAGCCGACCCGCAGGGGCGTCTCCGTCTACCGCCAGTACAAGGAGTACGCCAGTGACTACGGCGTCGCCCTGAAGGTCGTCGGCAACAAGGTGCGGGGCGACGACGACCTCGACTTCCTCCGTTCCGAGGTCGGCGACGACCTGCTGGTGACCTTCGGGCACTCGGACTGGGTGCGCGCCCTGGAGAAGGGGCGCCCGCCCCGCTTCGAGCGCCTGGAGGCGCCCAACCGGGAGGCCCTGCGCGCGCTGCACGAAGCCGCCGACGCCACGTACGAGCTGCGCGACTGGGAGCGCTACACCCGGCAGATGGCGCACTTCCACCTGAAGAACGCGAGCAGCTGGGGCAACGAGCGGACGGGGTCCGACCTGGCCGCGCAGATCGACCCCGAGTTCGTGCTCACCGAGGACGTCGCGGCCAGGGTCTGAGCCCGGGCGCCCGTTCAGCGCAGGGCCGACCCCTGCCCTGGCCCGGCTCCGGGCCCCGACCTGGCCGCCTCCACCCCCGCGCGCCGGCGCCGCTCAGTCCTTCGGCCTGGCCGCCGGAGCTCCCGGAACCCCCTTCGGGGCCGGTGCCGGTCCGGCGGAGAGGAAGCTCTTCCAGCCCCTCGTCGGCGCCTGCCCGACCCCCAGGGTGCTCAGTCTGTCCAGGACCTCCGGGTCCTGGGCGTCGAGCCAGTCGGCCAGCTGCCGGAAGGAGACGCAGCGCACGTCGGCCTTGCCGCAGACCGCCTCGATCGTCTCCTCGACGGCACGCATGTAGACGCCGCCGTTCCAGGACTCGAAGTGGTTGCCGATGATCAGGGGCGCACGGTTGCCCTCGTAGGCGCGCTCGAAGCCGGCGAGCAGTCCGTCGCGGAACTGATCACCCCAGTGCTCCCGTTGCCCCGCCGCCCCGGCCCGGGCCCCGGACTGGTTGACGTAGAAGTTGTAGTCCATGGTCAGCGTCTCGAATTCGCGGCCCGGGACGGGGACGAGTTGCATCGACAAGTCCCACAGCCCGTCCTTCTTCTCGGGCCAGACCTGGTCCTTGACACCGCTGGTGTCGTAGCGGAAGCCGAGTTCACGGGCCGCGCGCATGAAGTTCGTCCGGCCTTCCAGGCAGGGCGTGCGGGCGCCGATCAGCTCCTTGTCGTAGTCGAAGGGCAGCGGCTCGGCCTCGCCCGTGCCGGTGTTGGTCTTCCACGCCTTCACGAACGCCTTGGCCTGGGTGATCTCGCTCTTCCACTCCTCGGCCGACCACTCGCCGACCCCGCCGCCGGCACCGCAGAAGTGGCCGTTGAAGTGCGTGCCGATCTCGTTGCCCTCCAGCCACGCGCCCCGCAGCTGGTCCACGGTGTCCTTGATTCCGCGGACGTCGTTGAAGCCGATGTCCGAGCGGCCCGGGGAGTGCTGGGGCGGGCGGTACAGGTCCCGCTTCTCCTCCGGCAGCATGTACACGCCGCTGAGGAAGTACGTCATGGTGGCGTTGTTGGCCCGTGCCACCTTGCGGAAGTGCGAGAAGAGCCGCTGGCTGTCCTCCCCCGCGCCGTCCCAGGAGAACACCACGAACTGCGGGGGCTTCTGACCGGGCTTCAGGCGTGCGGGCCTCGGGAGGTGGGGCTGCACGCCGGTGTACGCGGTGGAGCCGTCGCCGATCAGACGGACCGCCGTCTTCGGCGGTGCCGGCACACCCTCCTTCGTGGCGGACACGCCCCGGTCCTCCTTCCCCGTTCTTCCGGTGCCGGATGAGCCGGTGGTGCCCGCCGGCTCACCGATTCCGCATCCGGCGAGCGCCGCGGCGCAGGTCGCGGCGAGCGTGACACCGGCGGTGATCCTCTGGGTGACGGCCATGTTCCGCCCACCTTCTTCCTTGGCTCGGGAGCAGAGCGGCCAAGGTCGCACAGAGTTCCGATCATGATTAATACGACAAGCCGATGAAATGCTCCATTCATCCTCCCGAGTGATCTAATGACCTATTTGCGGCTAATGTTCTTGCACATCCTTTACTCTGCATTACGATTCGTTTACTGAGCGTTGAGAATTCCCGCCACTGAAACGCCGTGCCCCACGGCCGCGACCCACGCGACCGCGCAGCCCCGGAGGAGACGGGAGACCATGTCCGCCTGCGTCCCCACCCACGCCACCGACCCGGACCCGAACCGGACGGAGTGTGATCACCAACCGCACAGCCCCCCGGAGGGACCGCGTCGCCGGTTCCGTGTCCCGGCCGCCGATCTGTCGGCCTCCATCGCGGTCTTCCTGATCGCTCTCCCCCTGTCCCTGGGCATCGCCCTGGCCACCGACGCCCCGCTCCAGGCCGGACTGGTCGCCGCCGCCGTCGGCGGTCTCGTCGCCGGGCGCCTGGGCGGCTCCCCGCTGCAGGTCAGCGGCCCGGCGGCGGGTCTCACCGTCGTCACCGCCGACCTGATCCACCAGTACGGCTGGCGCACCACCTGCGCCATCACCGTCCTCGCCGGCCTCGCGCAGCTGGGCCTGGCCCAGCTGCGCGTGGCACGTTCGGCGCTCGCCGTCAGCCCCGCGATCGTGCACGGCATGCTCGCCGGCATCGGTGTCACCATCGCCGTCGCCCAGCTCCACATCGTGCTCGGCGGCACCCCGCAGAGTTCGGTCAGCGCCAACATCGGTGCTCTGCCCGCCCAGTTGGCCCATCTGGACCCCGCCGCGGTCTCCGTGAGCGTCCTCACCCTCGTCCTGCTGCTCGCCTGGCCGCACCTGCCCGGCCGCGTCGGCCGGCGGCTGCGCATCGTCCCGGCCGCCCTCGTGGCCGTCGCGGGCGCCACGGCCGCCGCCTCGATCGCCGCCCTGAGCCTGCCCAAGGTCGACCTTCCGTCCTGGCGGAGCCATGCCCTGGCCGGCGTGCCCGACGGACCGGTGCTCGGCATCCTCGCCGCCGTGCTCACCACCACCCTGGTGTGCAGCGTGCAGTCGCTCCTCGGCGCCGTCGCCATGGACAAGCTGGTGGCGGGACGGACCGACGTGGGACGCTCGGACCTCGGCCGGGAGCTGCGCGGCCAGGGCGCGGCCAACGTCGTCTCCGGCATCCTCGGCGGCCTGCCCATCGCCGGCGTCGCCGTCCGCAGCACCGCCAACGTCCGCGCCGGCGCCACCAGCAGGCACTCCACGATGCTGCACGGCGTCTGGGTGGTGGCGGCCGCACTGTTCCTGGTCCCCTGCCTGGAGCTGATCCCCCTCGCCTCACTCGCCGCCCTCGTGATGGCCGTCGGCGTCCAGATGGTCTCCCTGCACCACATCCGCACGGTGACCCGTCACCGCGAGGTGCTGGTCTACGCCGTCACCACCTTCGGTGTCGTCGCGCTGGGCGTCCTGGAGGGGGTCGCGCTCGGTATCGCCGTGGCCGTCGGCGTCGCCCTGCACCGCCTCACCCGTACGCGCATCACGCACGAGGAGGAGGACGGGGTCCATCACGTCCATGTGCGCGGCCAGTTGACGTTCCTCGCCGTGCCGCGCCTCAGCCGCGCCCTGCACCAGGTCCCGCGCTCGGCGCCCGCCGTCGTGGAGCTGGACGGATCGTTCATGGACCACGCGGCGTACGAGTCGCTGCAGGACTGGCAGCAGGCGCACCAGGCGCACGGGGGCTCCGTCGAGATCACCGGACGCGCCGGTACCCGGATCGCCGAACCCGCCGGCACCTCGGCGGCCGGCTGCCGCTGCCGGCCCTGGACACCGTGGCGCAATCACCAGTGCGAGGCCCCGTCGACCCCGGCCGCGGGCACGCCCCGGGAGAGGGCGGCCGAGGGGCCGCGCGGTCATCAACTGGCCCGTGGCATCAGTGCGTTCCAGCAGAACACCGCTCCGCTGGTCCGGGATGAGCTGGCCCGGCTGGCGCGCGAGGGGCAGCAGCCCTCGCAGCTGTTCCTGACCTGCGCCGACTCCCGGCTCGTCACGTCGATGATCACCTCCAGCGGTCCCGGCGACCTCTTCGTCGTACGCAACGTCGGCAACCTGGTGCCACTGCCCGGCGAGGAGAGCGGCGACGACTCGGTGGCGGCGGCGATCGAGTACGCCGTGGACGTGCTGCACGTCCGGTCGATCACGGTCTGCGGGCACTCCGGCTGCGGAGCGATGCAGGCCCTGCTCAAGACCGACCCGCACGGCGCGCAGTCCCCCCTCAAGCGCTGGCTGCGGCACGGCAGGCCCAGCCTGGACCGCGCGACCGACAAGAACCGCCCCTGGGCCCGTCTGGCGGGCCGCGAACCGGCCGATGCCGTCGAACAGCTGTGCCTGACCAACGTCATCCAGCAACTGGAACACCTGAGAGCCCACGACTCCGTCGCCCGTGCCCTGCGCGACGGCGCGCTCGAACTGCACGGGATGTACTTCCACGTGGGCGAGGCACAGGCGTACCTGCTCACCGAGGAGGCTCCGGACGGCGGAGTCTTCGACCGGGTCTCCCCCACGGCCGCGACGACGGACCGGGCAGGTACCGCAGACCCGGCACGTACGGCAGGTACGGCAGGTACGGCAGGTACGGCAGACCCGACCGGGACGCCCGGCTCGACCGGAACGGTCCTGCACGACACGCGCGCGTGAACCGATCTCCGTCCGGGTCCGTGGGAACGGGTGGCGTCCTGGCCGCGGGGCCACCCGCCCACAGGTCTAAACCAATCAGAGGAAGACCCTTGTCATCGGGGGTCCGGGTCTGATGAGCTGTGGCCTGGGACACAACGGTCGCCCCGGCAAAGCACCGTAAGGGAGATGTCGTGAGCAACGAAAGCCTGGCCAACCTCTTGAAGGAGGAGCGCCGCTTCGCGCCGCCTGCCGACCTGGCCGAGAACGCCAACGTCACGGCGGAGGCGTACGAGCAGGCCAGGGCGGACAGGCTCGGCTTCTGGGCGGCGCAGGCCCGGCGGCTGACCTGGGCCAAGGAGCCGACCGAGACGCTGAACTGGTCGAATCCGCCGTTCGCCAAGTGGTTCGAGGACGGCGAACTCAACGTCGCCTACAACTGCGTCGACCGGCATGTCGAGGCCGGCAACGGCGACCGGGTCGCCATCCACTTCGAGGGGGAGCCCGGGGACAGCAGGGCCCTCACCTACGCCCAGTTGAAGGACGAGGTCAGCAAGGCGGCGAACGCCCTGCTGGAACTGGGTGTCCGGGCCGGCGACCGGGTCGCGGTGTACCTGCCGATGATCCCGGAGGCGGCCGTGGCGATGCTCGCGTGCGCCCGGATCGGCGCCGCCCACTCCGTCGTGTTCGGCGGCTTCTCCGCCGACGCGCTCGCGACCCGTATCCAGGACGCGGACGCGCGCGTGGTCATCACCTCGGACGGCGGTTACCGGCGCGGCAAGCCCTCCGCGCTCAAGCCCGCCGTCGACGACGCGGCCGACCGCGCCGGCAATGTCGAGCACGTCCTCGTCGTCCGCCGCACCGGACAGGACGTCGCCTGGAACGACGCGCGTGACGTGTGGTGGCACGAGATCGTCGACCGGCAGAGCAGCGAGCACACCCCGCAGGCGTTCGGGGCCGAGCACCCGCTGTTCATCCTGTACACGTCCGGCACGACGGGTAAGCCCAAGGGCATCCTGCACACCTCCGGCGGCTACCTCACCCAGACGTCGTACACCCACCACGCCGTCTTCGACCTCAAGCCGGAGACGGACGTGTACTGGTGCACGGCCGACGTCGGCTGGGTCACCGGCCACTCGTACATCGTCTACGGGCCGCTGGCCAACGGCGCGACGCAGGTCATGTACGAGGGCACGCCGGACACCCCGCACCAGGGCCGGTTCTGGGAGATCGTGCAGAAGTACGGGGTGACGATCCTCTACACGGCGCCCACGGCGATCCGCACGTTCATGAAGTGGGGCGACGACATCCCCGCGAAGTTCGACCTCAGCAGTCTGCGGGTGCTCGGCTCGGTCGGTGAGCCCATCAACCCCGAGGCGTGGATCTGGTACCGCAAGCACATCGGCGCCGACACGACGCCGATCGTGGACACCTGGTGGCAGACCGAGACCGGCGCGATGATGATCTCCCCGCTGCCAGGCGTGACGGCGACCAAGCCGGGCTCGGCGCAGACGCCGCTGCCGGGCATCTCCGCCACGGTGGTGGACGACGAGGCGCGGGAGGTCCCGGACGGCGGTGGCGGTTACCTGGTCCTGACCGAGCCGTGGCCCTCGATGCTGCGCACCATCTGGGGTGACGACCAGCGGTTCCTCGACACGTACTGGTCGCGGTTCGAGGGCAAGTACTTCGCCGGCGACGGGGCGAAGAAGGACGACGACGGGGACATCTGGCTCCTCGGGCGCGTCGACGACGTGATGCTCGTGTCGGGCCACAACATCTCGACGACCGAGGTGGAGTCCGCTCTCGTGTCGCACCCCTCCGTGGCCGAGGCGGCCGTCGTCGGGGCGGCCGACGAGACCACCGGTCAGGCGATCGTGGCGTTCGTGATCCTGCGCGGCACGGCGAACGCCGAGGACGAGGGCCTCGTCGCCGATCTGCGCAACCACGTCGGCGTCACCCTCGGTCCGATCGCCAAGCCCAAGCGCATCCTGCCGGTGCAGGAGCTGCCGAAGACGCGCTCCGGGAAGATCATGCGGCGTCTGCTGCGTGACGTGGCGGAGAACAGGCAGCTCGGCGACGTCACCACGCTGACCGACTCCACGGTGATGGACCTGATCCAGGCCAAGCTGCCGGCGGCACCGAGCGAGGACTGACCCGCCCGGTTCGACTCTCACGTACGACCGCTGACGGGCACCCCGCGACGAGCGCGCGGGGTGCCCGTTAGCTAAGCTAAAGAACAGGTGTGCCGGGAAGTCTGGTCGGCGAGTGAGTCCGTGCTGCCCCCGACCGGAGGTCTCCCCCGTGGCCCCGCCCCGCACCACCCCCACCCGCAAGGTCCTCGGCCGGCTCTCCCTGCCCGAGCGGACCTTCGTGGCCGACGCGCTGCGCACCGAGACCGTCGGCGGCTGTCTGCTGCTCCTGGCCGCGGTGACCGCGCTGGTCTGGGTCAACGTCCCCGCGCTGCACGACAGCTACGCGAGCGTCAGCGACTTCCACTTCGGTCCCTCGGCGCTCGGCCTCGACCTGTCGGTGGCGCACTGGGCCGCCGACGGCCTGCTCGCGGTCTTCTTCTTCGTCGCCGGCATCGAACTCAAGCGCGAGCTGGTCGCCGGTGACCTCAAGGACCCGAGGACGGCCGCGCTGCCCGTGGTGGCCGCGCTGTGCGGCATGGCCGTGCCCGCGCTCGTCTACACCCTCACCAGCCTCGCCGGCGGCGGCTCGCTGTCCGGGTGGGCGGTGCCCACGGCGACCGACATCGCCTTCGCGCTGGCCGTGCTCGCCGTCATCGGCACCTCCCTGCCGAACGCGCTGCGGGCCTTCCTGCTCACCCTCGCCGTCGTCGACGACCTGTGCGCGATCCTGATCATCGCGGTGTTCTTCACCGACGGCCTCGACTTCGCCGCCCTCGGCGGCGCGTTCGCCGGCCTCGCCGTGTTCTGGCTGCTGCTCAGAAAGGGCGTACGCGGCTGGTACGTCTATGTGCCGCTCGCGCTCGTCGTCTGGGCGCTGATGTACAACAGCGGCGTGCACGCCACCATCGCCGGGGTCGCGATGGGGCTGATGCTGCGTTGCACCCGGCGCGAGGGCGAGGAACGCTCCCCCGGCGAACACATCGAGCACCTCGTGCGGCCCCTGTCGGCCGGTGTGGCGGTGCCGCTGTTCGCCCTCTTCAGCGCGGGCGTCGCGGTCTCCGGCGACGCGCTGGGCAAGGTCTTCACCCAGCCGGAGACGCTCGGGGTGGTGCTCGGACTGGTCGTCGGCAAGGCCGTCGGGATCTTCGGCGGGACCTGGCTGACCGCCCGCTTCACCCGGGCCTCCCTCTCCGAGGACCTGGTCTGGCCCGACGTCTTCGCGGTCGCCACCCTCGCCGGGATCGGCTTCACCGTGTCACTGCTCATCGGCGAACTGGCCTTCGAGGGCGACCGGGTGCTCACCGACGGCGTCAAGGCGGCCGTCCTCACCGGCTCGCTCGTCGCGGCGGTCCTGGCGAGCGTGCTGCTGAAGATGAGGAACGCGAAGTACCAGGCGCTGTGGGCCGCGGAGGAGCGCGACGACGACCAGGACGGCATCCCGGACGTCTACGAGCAGGACGACCCGGAGTACCACCTGCGCATGGCGGCGATCTACGAACGCAAGGCCGCCGAGCACCGCAGGCTTGCCGAAGTGGCGGGCGGGGCAGGCGACGGCGACGACGGTCCGGCATGATCTGACAGGACCGCAGACAGGACCGTACAAACGCATATGAGGGAGACCCCGATGAGCGCACCCGACGGCAGCCCGGTCGGAGCCGAACGCACGGTCGGCCAACTGTTCGCCTCGGCGACGGCCGAGATGTCCGCGCTGGTGCACGACGAGATCGCGCTGGCCAAGGCCCAGCTCAGGCAGGACGTCAAGCGCGGGGTGATCGGCGGCGGGGCGTTCACCGCGGCCGGCGCGGTCCTGCTCTTCTCCCTGCCCATGCTGAGCTTCGCGCTGGCGTACGGCATCCGCACCTGGAGCGAGTGGAACCTGGCGATCTGCTTCCTGCTGTCGTTCGCGGCGAACGTCGTGATCGCTGTCGTGCTGACGCTCATCGGCGTGGTCTTCTCGAAGAAGGCCAAGAAGGGCCAGGGCCCGCAGAAGGTCGCCGCGTCCATGAAGGAGACGGCGGGCGTGCTGCAGAACGCCAAGCCCCACCCCCGTCGGCCCGCCCCGGCCGACGACGTCGTCGAGGCTGTGGCACGCTCGACGTCATGACCGACCCCGCGACCGCCTCGGCCGCCCCCTCGAATCAGCCCGCGTCCCCCGTACGGCTCGACGTGCCCGGCGCCAAGGGGCTGATCCACCGGGACGTGGCGGCCAACGGCGCGCGTTTCCATATCGCGGAAGTGGGCGACGGGCCCCTGGTGCTGCTGCTGCACGGCTTCCCGCAGTTCTGGTGGACCTGGCGGCACCAGCTGGTCGCCCTCGCGGACGCGGGCTTCCGGGCCGTGGCGATGGACCTGCGCGGAGTCGGCGGCAGCGACCGCACACCGCGGGGCTACGATCCCGCGAACCTCGCCCTGGACATCACCGGGGTCGTCCGGTCCCTCGGCGAGCCCGACGCCGCGCTGGTCGGCCACGACCTGGGCGGTTATCTGGCGTGGACGGCCGCCGTGATGCGTCCCAAGCTCGTCCGCCGGCTCGCGGTGTCCTCGATGCCGCATCCTCGGCGGTGGCGGTCGGCGATGCTCTCGGACGTCAAGCAGACGTCGGCGGGTTCCTACATCTGGGGGTTCCAGCGGCCCTGGATTCCCGAGCGCCGGCTCACCGCCGACGACGGCGCCCTGGTCGGCCGGCTGATCCGCGACTGGTCGGGGCCGAGCCTGCCCGACGACGAGGCGGTGGAGACGTACCGGCGGGCGATGTGCATCCCGTCGACGGCACACTGCTCGATCGAGCCCTACCGGTGGATGGTGCGGTCCCTGGCCCGCCCGGACGGCATCCAGTTCAACCGCCGGATGAAGCGGCCGGTCCGGGTGCCCACCCTCCATCTGCACGGTTCACTCGACCCGGTGATGCGTACGCGCAGCGCGGCCGGGTCCGGGGAGTACGTCGAAGCGCCCTACCGCTGGCGGCTGTTCGACGGTCTGGGGCACTTCCCGCACGAGGAGGACCCGGTGGCGTTCTCGGCCGAGCTCATCAACTGGCTGAAGGATCCCGAGCCCGACCGGTGAGCCGTACCCCGGGAGCGGTGCCCCGGAAGCGGTGCCCGTGAGCGGTGCCGGAGGGCATCGCCGGGGCCTCCCGCACCCCTGACGTGAACGGCTGTTCTACGAACAGTTACATGCCCGGCGCATAGGCCAATTGGGGGGCGTGGGGGCGGTTATGGACCTTGGGGCGGGGGCACACGTCGGGGTATGGGCTGGACGCACGACTACAGTGACGCAGCACGCAACCGCCGCTCGGCCGCGGGCCTGAGCTCCCACCAGAGGGGCGCCCCGCAGTTGCGGGACACGGATCCCCGGCTGGGAATTCCGCGCATCCTGCGTCGCCGGGCCCGCTGGGTCTCGGCCCGGCTGCGCCATTCCCGTCCCTGACCCCGCGGGACGACCCGCTCGGCACGTCACCGCCGCGGAGCGACCCGCTCAGCACCGCACCGGACCCGCCCGGCCTCAGAGGGCGCAGCTGTCGCTGTCCACCTGCTGGTTGGCCGTACGGCCCTTGGCGATGTCCTCCTGGACCTCGTCCGCGGTGAGGGCGTAGCCGGTGTCCGGGTCGTCGAGGGACTTCGCGAAGACCACGCCGTACACCTTGCCCTCGGGGGTGAGCAGCGGGCCGCCCGAGTTGCCCTGACGGACGGTCGCGTACAGCGAGTAGACGTCACGGTGGACGGTGCCGCGCTTGTAGATGTCGGCGCCGTTGGCCGTGATGCGCCCTCGCACGCGCGCGGGGCGGATGTCGTACGCGCCGTTCTCCGGGAAGCCCGCGACGATCGCGTCGTCGCTGCCGACGGCGTCCTTGGTGGTGAAGTGCAGTGCGGGCGCCTTCAGTCCCGGCACGTCCAGGACGGCGATGTCGCGCTCCCAGTCGTACAGGACGACCTTGGCGTCGTACTTGCGGCCCTCGCCGCCGATCTGGACCGTGGGCTCGTCCACTCCGCCGACCACGTGCGCGTTGGTCATCACCCGGCGCTCGCCGAAGACGAAGCCGGTGCCTTCGAGGACCTTGCCGCAACTCTGCGCCGTACCCATCACCTTGACGATGGATCGCTTGGCGCGCTGGGCGACGGGGCTGCTCGCGAGCGCCGGGTCGGGGGGCTGGACCTCGGTGATCGGCTCGTTGGAGAACGGGCTGAAGACCTGCGGGAATCCGTTCTGCGTGAGGACCGAGGAGAAGTCCGCGAACCAGGTGTCCGCCTGGTGGGGCAAAGCCCCCGCCACGCCCTGCAGCACCTTGGAGTTGCGGACCTCCTTGCCGAGCGTCGGCAGCGTCGTCCCCGCGAGGGCGGAACCGATCAGCCAGGCGACCAGGAGCATGGCCACCACGTTGACGAGGGCGCCGCCGGTGGCGTCCAGGGCGCGGGCCGGGGACCAGGTGATGTAGCGGCGGAGTTTGTTGCCGAGGTGGGTGGTCAGGGCCTGGCCCACCGAGGCGCAGACGATCACGATAACCACCGCGACCACGGCGGCGGCCGTGCTGACCTCGGAGTTGTCGGTCATCCAGTCCCAGATGACGGGCATGGCGTAGACCGCGACCAGGCCACCGCCCAGAAAGCCGATCACCGAGAGGATGCCGACGACGAAGCCCTGTCGATAGCCCACGATCGCGAACCAGACCGCGGCGACCAGCAACAGGATGTCCAGCACGTTCACCGCTTCAAGCCTCGCCTCGTCACTTCGCCAGCACTACAGGCCGACCGGGGGACCGGTCCGCCGCGCGGCGCCAGGGAGACGCAACGGGCCCCGGACGACGCAGCACGGCAGCCACCCTGTCATGAGCGCCAGTCGAGCGGGACCTGCTTCTCACGGTCCCAGGGGCGCTCCCAGCCCGCGTAGTGCAGCAGACGGTCGATCACTCCGGCCGTGAACCCCCACACGAGGGCCGATTCGACCAGAAATGCCGGGCCTGCGTAGCCGCGGGGGTGAATGGCGGTGGCCCGGTTGGCCGGATCCGTGAGATCCGCCACGGGGACGGTGAAGACGCGGGCCGTCTCGTTCGGATCGACGACCCGGACCGGGGTCGGCTGTCGCCACCAGCCGAGGACGGGCGTCACGACGAAGCCGCTGACCGGGATGTACAGCTTGGGCAGCACGCCGAAGAGCTGGACTCCCGCAGGGTCGAGGCCGGTCTCCTCCTCGGCCTCGCGCAGGGCGGCCCGCAGCGGGCCGTCGGTCCGCGGGTCGCCGTCCTCGGGGTCGAGGGCACCGCCCGGGAACGACGGCTGGCCGGCGTGCGATCTGAGCGAGCCGGCGCGCTCCATGAGCAGCAGCTCGGGGCCGCCCGAGCCCTCGCCGAACAGGATCAGGACCGCCGACTGCCGGCCCGAGCCGTTCTCCGGCGGCAGGAAGCGGCTCAGCTGCAGCGGCTCGACCGTGTCGACGGCGTGCGCGACCGGGTCCAGCCACGCGGGCAGGCCCGCCCGGTCCAGGACCGCGTGTCCGCCCTGTGCGCCGTGCCCGCTGTCGGTGTCCGTGCCGCCGTCCGTCCGGCTCGCGCGTGTCATCGCCACCCCCATCGTTCTTCCGGTCCCAACGCCCGGGAGACCGCTGATCGTTCCACTGGTGCCTCATGTCCCTCGTGTGGGTGGCGGGTACCGGGACGGGGAGGGGGCGTGCCGTGCCGTTCCGTGGCGCCCGTCATCCGGCGGCTCCGAGGGGCGGGGCCGGGATGCCGCCCGCGTCGAGGTAGGACTGCGGGGGCTTCAGGCGCTGGCCGGGGAAGCCGCCCTTCTCGTACTTCAGCAGCTTCGCGGCCTTCTCGGGGTCGGTCTCGCCCTCGCCGAACGCCGGGCAGAGCGGCGCGATGGGGCAGGCGCCGCAGGCCGGTTTGCGGGCGTGGCAGATACGGCGGCCATGGAAGATCACATGGTGCGACAGCATCGTCCACTCGCTCTTCGGGAAGAGCCCGCCGATGGCCGCCTCGATCTTGTCCGGGTCGGTCGCCTCGGTCCACCGCCAGCGCCGTACGAGCCGCTGGAAGTGTGTGTCCACGGTGATGCCGGGCCGGCCGAAGGCGTTGCCCAGCACGACGAAGGCGGTCTTGCGGCCGACGCCGGGCAGCTTGACCAGGTCTTCGAGACGGCCGGGGACGTCACCGCCGTGGTTCTCCACCAGGGCCTTCGACAGTCCCATGACCGACTTCGTCTTGGCGCGGAAGAAACCGCAGGGCCGCAGGATCTCCTCGACCTCCTCCGGGACGGCCGCGGCCAGGTCCTCGGGGGTGGGGTACTTGGCGAAGAGCGCCGGTGTCGTCTGGTTGACCCGCAGGTCGGTCGTCTGCGCGGACAGCACCGTCGCCACGACCAGCTGGAAGGAGTTCTCGAAGTCCAGCTCGGGGTGCGCGTACGGGTACACCTCGGCGAGTTCGCGGTTGATACGGCGGGCTCGGCGGACGAGGGCGGTCCGTGACTCGTTCTTGGGGGCCGCGGGGGGTGTCGGGGGCTTGGCGGGAGCGGGAGAGGCGGCGGTGGCGGCGGTGGTCGCTTTCGCCGGGGCCGCCTTTCGGGGGGAGGCCGCCTTTCGTGCCGGCACCGCGCTTTGCGTCGCGGCTGTCTTCTTCGCCGCCGCGGTCTTCGGGGCCGGTGTCTTCGCCGGTGTCTTCACCGCCTTCTTCACGGCTGCCTTCTTCGTAGCCGTCTTCTTCATGGCCGCCTTCCTCGCAGCCGGCGGCTTTTGAGCGGTTGCCCTTTTCTCCGGGGCGGCCTTTTTCACCTCGGCCGCGGTCTTCTGGGCGGAGTTCTCCACCATTGATGGATCGGACACTTTCGTCGCCTTTGCCGTTTTGTTCGCTCCTGTGGAGCCCTGTTCGCCCACAGCGGAATCGCGACGTGCAGCCACCCGCCCAGCCCCCTTGGCCTGTGCTCTCACCGGCGTTTTGGACACCCGGCCAGCCTAAAGCCCGGCACCGACATCCGCCCCGGGCCCTGAAGATCGGCCCCCAATTGGACCCCTGACGCTTACCCCGGGACATGTGTGCGGCATCCTTGTGACAGATCACACTGTTTGGTCCGCCCGGCAAGATGGGGAACACGGTCCCCTGGTACTACGGGGAGCAAGATCCCCTGAGCAGGTCGACAAGGAGAGAACTCGTGGACGACGTTCTGCGGCGCGCCCCGCTCTTCGCGGCGCTCGATGACGAGCAGGCCGCGGAACTCCGCGCCTCCATGAGTGAGGTGACCCTCGCGCGGGGTGACGCTCTCTTCCACGAGGGCGACCCCGGTGACCGCCTCTATGTGGTCACCGAGGGCAAGGTCAAGCTGCACCGCGCGTCGCCCGACGGCCGCGAGAACATGCTGGCCGTGCTCGGCCCCGGTGAACTGATCGGCGAGCTGTCGCTGTTCGACCCCGGGCCGCGTACGGCGACCGCCACGGCCCTGACCGAGGTCAAGCTGCTCGGCCTCGGCCACGGCGACCTCCAGCCCTGGCTGAACGCGCGTCCCGAGGTGGCCGCGGCGCTGCTCCGGGCGGTCGCACGCCGACTGCGCAGGACCAACGACCAGATGTCCGACCTCGTGTTCTCGGACGTGCCCGGGCGCGTCGCTCGCGCGCTGCTGGACCTCTCCCGGCGGTTCGGCGTGCAGTCGGAGGAGGGCATCCATGTGGTGCACGACCTCACCCAGGAGGAGCTGGCGCAGCTCGTGGGCGCGTCCCGGGAGACCGTGAACAAGGCGCTGGCGGACTTCGCGCAGCGAGGGTGGCTGCGGCTGGAGGCCCGCGCGGTGATCCTGCTGGACGTGGAACGACTGGCCAAGCGGTCCCGCTGACGCGGGCCGCGTCGTCGGTCGGCGCGGTGTGCCGACCGATGCGGGGCGTGTGACGACCGATGCGGGGCGTGTGACGACCGATGCGGGGCGTGTGACGGCCGATGCGGGGCGTGTGACGGCCGATGCGGGGCGTGTGACGGCCGATGCGGGGCGTGTGACGGCCGGAGTTTCGCAGCACCGGCCAGGTCGCACGGCCGTTCGTACGCCGCGGGCAGGACCGTCGGTACGTCGATGGGGCTCGTCTCGTTCGCGAGGCGGGCCCGTTTCGTTGTGCCCTCACCACTCCGCCGCCCCGCCACCCGCCGGTTCCGGTCTCGGGGAACCGGAGCCCCGCCCGGAAAACGACCTGCACCCCGGACTCTTCTCGCCGCACAGTGGCCGTGTGGCCGGAACGGGGAGCGCGAGAGGGCTGGACAGCCGCGGGTACATCGAGCGGGAGGGGGCCTTGGGGCGGGTCGGCGAGACGTTCGCGCCGGTGGTCGCGGCGGCCCGGGAGCGGATCGTGGCGGTGTTCGCGGGACGGCTGCACAGTGCGTACCTCTACGGGTCGATCCCCCGGGGTACGGCCCGTCCGGGGCGCAGTGACCTCGATCTGCTTCTGGTGTTGCTCGGGGAGCCCACGGAGGCCGACCGGACGGCGGCCCGGTCGCTGGACGCCGCTCTGGACGCGCGCTTTCCCCAGATCGACGGGGCGGGGACCCTCCTCGTCGGCCGGGCGCAGGTGTTGAGCGACCTGGAGAGGTACGACCTGGGCTGGTTCCTGGCCTGTCTGTGCACGCCTCTCCTGGGCGAGGACCTCGCGGAGCGGCTGCCCCGCTACCGGCCGGACTCCCTCCTCGCCCGGGAGACGAACGGCGACCTGGCGCTGCTCCTGCCGCGCTGGCGCACGCGGGTCGCGGAGGCCGCCGGCGACGACGCCCGGCGGATGCTCGTCCGGGGTTGTTCCCGGCGGCTCGTCCGTACCGGTTTCACCCTCGTGATGCCGCGGTGGAACGGCTGGACCAGCGATCTGCACGAGATGGCGCAGGCGTTCGGCGCGTACTACCCCGGGCGGGCCGCCCAGATGCGCGCGGCGGCGGCGGCCGGATACGAGCCGGGTGCCGATGCCGGGGTACTGCGGACGTATCTCGACGACCTCGGGCCCTGGCTGGCCGAGGAGTACACGCGCGTGCACGGAATCAAGGCGCCACGGCCCGGCGGCCACCCATGACGAGGGCGGGCGGAGTGTCTCCTGGCACGGCAGCACCCGGACCGGCGGACTGACGAACGCCCCTGGGCGGCCCTGGGAGGGGCCTCTGGGGCCTTGGATGTCCCAGGGGCACCCGAGGCGCTGTTCGTCGGTCGCGGGGCCGGAGAGAGCCGCTCAGGCGTACGACGGGGTCGGCGACGGGGTCAGGGACGGAGTCAGATCAGGCCGTGCTCGGTCAGGTACTCCAGCTGCGCCCGCACCGAGAGTTCCGCCGCCGGCCACAGGGAGGGGTCGACGTCCGCGTAGACGTGGGTGACGACCTCGTCGGGGGTGCGGTGGCCGTTCTCGACCGCCGTCTCGACCTGGGCGAGCCGGTGGGCACGGTGGGCGAGGTAGAACTCGACGGCACCCTGGGCGTCCTCCAGGACGGGGCCGTGGCCGGGCAGGACGGTGTGGACGCCGTCGTCGACCGTGAGGGACCTGAGGCGGCGCAGGGAGTCGAGGTAGTCGCCGAGGCGGCCGTCGGGGTGGGCCACGACCGTCGTCCCGCGTCCCAGGACCGTGTCGCCCGTGAGCACGGCACGGTCGGCCGGGAGGTGGAAGCAGAGCGAGTCGGCGGTGTGCCCGGGGGTGGGTACGACCCGCAGCTCCAGACCGCCGACCGAGACGACGTCACCCGCGCCCAGCCCCTCGTCGCCGAGCCGCAGGGCGGGGTCGAGGGCCCGCACGCTCGTCCCGGTCAGTTCGGCGAAGCGGCCGGCGCCCTCCGCGTGGTCCGGGTGGCCGTGCGTGAGCAGGGTCAGCGCGACCCGTTTGCCGGCCTTCTCCGCCGTGTCGACGACCCTGCGCAGGTGGACGTCGTCCAGCGGGCCCGGGTCGATCACGACCGCCAGGTCGGAGTCCGGCTCGGCGACGATCCAGGTGTTGGTCCCGTCCAGTGTCATCGGGGACGCGTTCGGCGCGAGCACGTTGACCGCGCGCGCGGTGGCGGGCCCGGACAGGACGCCACCCCTGGGCCGGCCGGGGAGAGCTGCTGCGTCGGTCATGCGCGAGTGCCTTCCAGCGGTACGGGCGGGGTACGGGGCGTGCACGGCAGGGGGCGGGACGCGCGCGGGGGCGGGGCCCCGCCGTCCGGTCGGCCCGGCAGGGTGGTCCCGTCCGTCATCCGGAGTCCCCGGCGCCCGGGATCCGCTTGGTGAACTCGGCGTGGCCGGGCCAGGAGAGGACCACGTCGTCGTTGTCCGCGAGACGGGCCTCGGCGAGGACGGGGGTCAGGTCGCAGGCGGGCGCGGCGGCGAGCGCGGCGGCGGCCGTGTCGTACTCGGCGAGCCGGCGCAGGGTCGCGATGGTGGGCGGCATCATCAGCAGGTCGCCCTTGTCGTAGCCGTCCGCCGCGTCCCCTGGCCGGATCCACACGGTGCGGTCGGCCTCCGTGGAGGCGTTGCGGGTGCGCTGCCCCTGCGGGAGCGCGGCCACGAAGAACCAGGTGTCGTAGCGGCGGGACTCGAACTCGGGGGTGATCCAGCGGGCCCAGGCGCCCAGCAGGTCGGACCGCAGGACCAGCCCCCTGCGCTCCAGGAACTCCGCGAACGACAGCTCCCGTGCGGCCACCGCCGCGCGGTCCGCCTCCCAGTCGTCGCCCGTGGTGTCCCCGACCACGGTCTCGGGATCGGGCCCGGCGAGCAGCACGCCCGCCTCCTCGTACGTCTCCCGCACGGCCGCGCAGACGATCGCCTGGGCGTCGTCCTCGCCGACACCGAGTCTGGACGCCCACCACGCGCGCGTGGGGCCGGCCCAGCCGATCTGGTGATCGTCGTCGCGGGGGTCCACGCCACCGCCGGGATAGGCGTACGCGCCCCCGGCGAAGGCCATGGAGGCGCGTCTGCGCAGCATGTGCACGACCGGCGTGTCGGCCGTGTCCTTGAGCAGCATGACGGTGGCGGCCCGTCTGGGGGCCACCGGTGTCAGCGTGCCGGCCGCGAGTGCGCGGATGCGGTCCGGCCATTCGGGTGGGTACCACTGCCCGTTTGCCATGGGCGGAGGCTAACTCGTCACGGGCGGATGTTCGAGTGAGCCTCCGCGGTCCCGGCGGTCCCGGCGGTCGCTACGCGACGGTGAGCTCCACCTGGAGTTCCACCTCGACCGGCGCGTCCAGCGGGAGGACGGCCACACCGACCGCGCTGCGCGCGTGGACACCCTTGTCGCCGAAGACGGCGCCCAGGAGTTCGCTCGCGCCGTTGAGCACGGCGGGCTGCCCCGTGAAGTCGGAGGCCGAGGCCACGAAACCGACGACCTTCACCACGCGTGCGACACGGTCCAGGTCGCCCGCCACGGACTTCACGGCGGCGAGGGCGTTCAGCGCGCAGGTACGCGCGAGTTCCTTGGCCTCCTCGGGGGTGACCTCGGCGCCGACCTTGCCGGTGACGGGCAGCTTGCCGTCCACCATGGGGAGCTGCCCGGCGGTGTACACGTACACACCGGACCGGACCGCCGGCTGGTACGCGGCCAGCGGCGGGACGACCTCGGGCAGCCGCAGCCCCAGCTCCGCGAGCCTGGCCTCGACGGCGCTCACGGCTTGGGCCGCTTCAGGTAGGCCACCAGCTGCTCGGGGTTGTTCGGCCCGGGGACGACCTGGACGAGCTCCCAGCCGTCCTCGCCCCAGGTGTCCAGAATCTGCTTCGTGGCGTGGACGAGCAGCGGCACGGTTGAGTATTCCCACTTGGTCATGCGGCCGACCTTATCCGCTGCCCGGCCGCCGCCCGGCACGGGATCCGCCTCGGTCGCGGACGGGCGGTGCCGGTCGGGGCGGCCCCCGGACGGGCACGGGGACACACCCCGACCGCGTGGGGTTTCCCCTCCCCCGACTGCGTGGGTTCCCCGCCCTCCGCGCGGGGCATGACGGCAGGGACGGGCCGGGGCCGGCGGGCTGGACCGGCGCGGTCGTCGGGCGGGCGGAACAGAAGTTGTCCACAGCCTCCCGCGTATGCCGCGCGCCGACTGGTTAGGCTCGAATACGTGAGCAGGCTCCAGGTCGTCAGCGGCAAGGGCGGGACCGGAAAGACCACGGTCGCCGCCGCACTCGCGCTCGCCCTCGCGACCGAGGGCAAACGCACCCTCCTGGTCGAGGTCGAGGGCAGGCAGGGCATCGCACAGCTCTTCGAGACGGAGGCACTGCCGTACGAGGAGCGGAAAATCGCGGTGGCACCCGGGGGCGGGGAGGTGTACGCGCTGGCCATCGACCCCGAACTGGCCCTGTTGGACTACCTCCAGATGTTCTACAAGCTCGGCGGGGCCGGCCGGGCCCTGAAGAAACTCGGCGCCATCGACTTCGCCACCACCATCGCGCCCGGCCTCCGGGACGTGCTGCTGACCGGAAAGGCCTGCGAGGCAGTGCGCCGCAAGGAGAAGAGCGGGCGGTTCACGTACGACCACGTGGTGATGGACGCGCCGCCCACCGGCCGCATCACCCGTTTCCTGAACGTGAACGACGAGGTGGCGGGCCTGGCCAAGATCGGCCCGATACACAATCAGGCCCAGGCCGTCATGCGGGTCCTGAAATCACCCGGAACGGCCGTGCATCTGGTGACGCTGCTGGAGGAGATGCCCGTCCAGGAGACGGCCGACGGCATCGCCGAACTGCGGGCCGCGCAGCTGCCGGTGGGACGGGTCATCGTCAACATGGTGCGGCCGGAGCTGCTGGACGCCGACGAGCTGGAGTTCGCGCGCACGGTGCCGCGCACGGCCGTCGCCAAGTCCCTGTCCACGGCGGGGCTGGGCGGCGCGCGGCGCGGCGGCAACGCCGAGCGTCTGGTGGAGCCGCTGCTCGCGCAGGCCGAGGAGTACGCCGAGCGGTACACCCTGGAGCACGAACAGCGGGGCGTCCTGGGTGAGCTGGGCCTGCCGCTGCACGAACTGCCGTTGCTCGCCGAGGGAATGGACCTGGCGGGCCTCTACGAACTGGCCACGGAACTGCGTCAGCAAGGAATCTCATGACTCCGGACCCGGCCAACGCGCACGAGGCCACCGCACACGAGGCCACTGGACGCGAAGCGGCCCACTCCCCTGAGGGACACCGTGTGATCGGCTCGACCCGCCCCCTCGCGGTCGATCCCCTGCTGGACGATCCGCGGACCCGCATCGTGGTGTGCTGCGGCGCCGGCGGGGTGGGGAAGACGACCACGGCGGCGGCCCTGGGGGTGCGGGCCGCCGAGCGCGGTCGCAAGGTCGTCGTGCTCACCATCGACCCGGCCCGGCGGCTCGCCCAGTCCATGGGCATCGACTCGTTGGACAACACCCCGCGGCGGGTGAAGGGCATCGACGGGGACGGCGAACTGCACGCCATGATGCTCGACATGAAGCGCACCTTCGACGAGATCGTCGAGGCGCACGCGGACCCGGACCGTGCCTCCGCGATCCTGGGCAACCCCTTCTACCAGTCGCTCTCGGCGGGCTTCGCGGGCACGCAGGAGTACATGGCGATGGAGAAGCTGGGCCAGCTGCGGGCCCGGGACGAGTGGGACCTGATCATCGTCGACACGCCCCCGTCACGCTCGGCGCTGGATTTCCTGGACGCCCCCAAGCGGCTCGGCTCGTTCCTCGACGGGAAGCTGATCCGTGTCCTGCTGGCACCGGCGAAGGTCGGCGGGCGGGCGGGGATGAAGTTCCTGAACGTCGGCATGTCGATGATGACGGGCGCCCTGGGCAAGCTGCTGGGTGGTCAGCTGCTCAAGGACGTACAGACGTTCGTGGCCGCCATGGACTCCATGTTCGGCGGTTTCCGTACGCGCGCGGACGCCACGTACAAGCTGCTCCAGGCGCCCGGCACGGCTTTCCTCGTGGTGGCCGCGCCGGAGCGGGACGCGCTGCGCGAGGCGGCGTACTTCGTGGAGCGTCTGGCGGCCGAGGACATGCCGTTGGCCGGGCTGGTGCTCAACCGGGTGCACGGCAGCGGCGCGGCCCAGCTGTCGGCGGAGCGTGCGCTCGCCGCCGCGGAAAATCTTGAAGAGCCCGGCATTGTGGATCAGATGGACGGGAAAGCAGTTCGTAACTCTCCCGACACGCAAGGCAGTTCAGACAGTTCAGACCGTTCCGGCAGCTCAGACCACGCAGGCAGTCCAGACCGTGCAGGCAGTCCGGCAAGTCCGGCCAGTTCCGACTCTCCCGCCACGACCGGCACCGAGGACGGCTCCCCCGCCCCGGACCTGACCGTGGAACAGCTCACGTCGGGCCTGCTCAGACTGCACGCCGAACGGATGCGGATGCTCTCCCGCGAGCAGCGCACCCGTGATCGCTTCACCGCGCTGCATCCCGAGGTGGCCGTGGCCGAGGTGGCCGCCCTGCCCGGCGATGTCCACGACCTGGCGGGGCTGCGCGACATCGGGGACCGGCTCGCGGCCATAAGGCCGGAGCTGCCCGTCTCCGAGGACTGACCGGACCGACAGCCGACAGGACCGACGGCTGAGCGAACCGACGCCTGACAGGACCGATGCCTGCCTGATCGAACCTACGGCCGGCCGTCCACGCCTGCCGCAAGCCCGCGCGCCGCCCGACCCCGCACGACGGCAGGACCGTACGACCGGAGGACCTGACGGCACTTACACAACTTCAGGGCTGCGGCACTGCAGGAGGCACAGGACCGCACGCACGACGACGGCCACCCGCACGAGGTGCACGAGTACAGACGACCGACAACGACGGTTGCCACACAACCGCATGAGCCGCCGAGGCTGCATCACTGTGTGGTGCGGCAGGCCAGGACGTCCCCTGGTCCGCCCAGTGGAGCGCTCCCGTGGCCCGTCTCCGTGGTCCGTCTCCGTAAGACCACCAAGGCCGCACCACGGCCCGCCCGTTGATCCACGCCTCGGGGCACCCGAGAGCCGGCACACCTGCCCGACGCGCCGACACCTCAAGGGCGCCCTCGACCGACGTGGCCCGGAGGGGCCGTCGCCGTCAGCTCACTGCCGCGTAGTTCTCGTAGATCTCGTCATCGTCGAGCGGCAGAATGCCCGCGCCACGCTCGTACTCCGTGCGCGCGGTCTCCAGCAGCCTGCGCCAAGACGTGACGGTCGGACGCCTGCGCAGCAGTGCGCGACGCTCACGCTCCGTCATTCCTCCCCACACGCCGAACTCGACGCGGTTGTCCAGCGCGTCCGCCAGGCACTCCGTCCGCACCGGGCAACCGGTGCACACCGCCTTGGCCCTGTTCTGCGCTGCTCCTTGAACGAACAGTTCATCCGGATCGGTAGTGCGGCAGGCAGCCTGCGCACTCCAGTCGGTTACCCAGCCCATACCGGCGCCGTCCTCTCCCGAATCGAGGCTCCCCCACGGCGGCAGCGGCATATTCACCGCCGCCAGTTGAGGACGTTACGGAAGGTGGGCACAGCGCAACACCCCCTTCGGGCCCAATCTTGAATGGCCCGAACGGACTATGCGTAAGCGGCAGATCACCCGCGGGAGTGACCTGAGGGCATACGTGACTTTCCCGGCAGAACGGGATGGTTGACATGCGTCACAACGGACACTGAATGACACACGAGGCGTATTCGGACACGGCACTCGAAAAAAATCGGAAGAACGTCAGAACGATTCGGGCTCGCTGGACGTACTTGATACAAGGGCCTATGGCTGTGACAGTTGAGAGCAGCTTAGGCCAACGCCTGCGCGCGTGTCCGGCGAATGGGAACGTAGACAACCGTTCATGTTCTCTTCGCCTCCGCGGCATCTCGCCGCGGAGGTGCCGGCGCCATGCCGCAGAGGTGCCGACGCCATGCCGGGCCTGGTTCGGCGGCCGCCCCCACACATGCGCCACCCCCGTGGGGTGCGCGTTCCACCCCCGTGAGGTGGGCGTTCACACCCGCGCCACCCCCATGGCGGACACCGGATGTCACGATCCGGCACCCGTACCCCTCTGGACCCACCGGCTCCTTCGGAACGGCCGTCGCTACGGATTAGGCTGCCCTCATGCCAAACAAGCGCTCGGGTGGTGGTCTGTCCGCCACGCAGCAGGCCGCCAAGTTCCTAGGTGTCAGCGTGCTCGCCGGTGCCGTCATGGCGGGCATCGCGCTGCCCGCGGTCGGCGCCCTGGGGCTGGCGGCCAAGGGGTCGGTCGAGGGGTTCGACGAGCTCCCCGCCAACCTCAAGCAGCCGCCGCTGAGCCAGCGCACCTCGATCCTCGACAGCAAGGGCGACACGATCGCCACGGTGTACAGCCGCGACCGTACGGTGGTCGATCTCAAGGAGATCTCGCCGTACATGCAGCAGGCGATCATCGCCATCGAGGACGCCCGCTTCTACCAGCACGGCGCGATCGACCTGAAGGGCGTCCTGCGGGCGCTCAACCGGAACGCGCGGGAGGGCGGTGTCGCCCAGGGCGCGTCCACCCTGACGCAGCAGCTCGTGAAGAACGTCGCGGTGGAGGAGGCCGGTGACGACCCGACGCTGGTCGCGCAGGCCACCCAGCAGACCCTCGGCCGGAAGATCAACGAGCTGAAGAAGGCGATCCAGCTCGAAGAGGAACTCGGCAAGAAGAAGATCCTCGAGAACTACCTGAACATCACGTTCTTCGGCCAGCAGGCCTACGGCGTCGAGGCCGCGTCGCAGCGCTACTTCTCCAAGTCCGCCAAGGACCTGGACGTGGACGAGGCCGCGCTCCTCGCCGGAATCGTGCAGTCGCCCAGCCGGTACGACCCGGTGAACGACCCCCAGGAAGCCACCAAGCGGCGCAACACCGTGCTGCAGCGCATGGCCGACCTCGGTGACATCTCCCAGGCGGAGGCCGACAAGGCCAAGGAGAAGCCGCTCGGGCTGGACATCAGCAAGCCGAAGAACGGCTGCATCACGGCCGTCAAGGGCGCGGGCTTCTTCTGCGACTACGTGCGCGAGGTCTTCCTGACCAATCCGATGTTCGGAAAGTCCAAGGAGGCCCGGGCCAAGATCTGGAACCAGGGCGGTCTGACGATCCGGACGACGATGGACCCGAAGGCCCAGAAGTCGGTCCAGGCCTCCGTCAAGAGGCACGTCTACCAGAAGGACGAGGTCGCCACCGCCGCCACCATCGTGGAGCCCGGCACCGGCAAGATCCTCGCCATGGGGCAGTCGAGGCCGTACGGACTCGACACCAAGAAGAACGAGACGACGATAAACCTCTCGGTGGACGAGTCCATGGGCGGCGGAGCGGGCTACCAGCCCGGTTCGACGTTCAAGCCGATCGTCGCCGCGGCGGCCCTGGAGGACGGCATGTCCCCGGGGAAGGTCTACCCCTCGCCGTACCGGATGGCCTATCCGAGCCCGATCCCCACCTGTGGCGGCGGCACCTGGCGCAACGGCACCGGCACCGCCGCCGCGAAGCTCGAGAACGAGAGCGCGAGCGAGGTCGGACCGTACTCCCTGCGGAAGGCGACCGCGCTGTCGGTCAACACCTACTTCGTGCAGATGATCGCGGACATCGGCATCTGCCCGGTGACGAAGATGGCCAAGAGCATGGGCGTCGGGCGGGCCGACGGCCGCAAGATCGACCAGGCTCCGTCGATAGCTCTCGGCACCCAGGAGATGTCCCCGCTGACCATGGCGAACGGGTACGCGACCTTCGCCGCGCGCGGGATGTACTGCACGCCGGTCGCCATCGAGTCCATCACGCAGCGGGTCGGCGAGAAGTCGAAGTCGTTGGAGGTCCCGAAGTCGACCTGCTCGCGGGCCATGTCCGAGAACACCGCCGACACCATCAGCGCCCTGCTCAAGGGTGTGGTCGAGGACGGTACGGGTACGGAGGCCGGCCTCGGCCCCAGCCGCCCCAGCGCCGGCAAGACCGGTACGACGGACGGCCGTTACGCGGCCTGGTTCGTGGGCTACACCCCGAACATGGCCGGCGCCGTCTGGGTGGGCGACCCCGCGCACGAGCGTCAGATGGTGAACATCGTCATCGGCGGTGAGAGGTACCCCAAGGTCTTCGGTGGAAAGGTCCCCGGCCCGATCTGGCGCGACATGATGACCGGCGCGCTGGAGGGCAAGCCCCGGCCCGACTTCAACAAGGTCTACCTTCCCGAGGACCGGCCGGAGCGCGGCCGCGGGGACGACGACAACGACGGCAATGGGAACGGCAACGGGAACGGGAACAACGACGACAACGGCAACGGTGACAACCGCGGCAACGGTGGCGGCTTCATCGGCGGCGCCGACGGCGGCAACACCTTCCCGACCCCGGAGTTCAGCTTCCCGGAGAACTTCATCCAGGGGCAGACGAACGGCGGGAACAACGGGAACGGCAACGGAGGCCGCTTCGGCTGACGGCCACCGTCACCGGCCGGGTGAATGAGTACGGCGGTGGGGGCGCCCCTTGAGAAGGGGCGCCCCCACCGCCGTTGTACCGCGTCTCCCGGACTGGTTGCCGGGGCTGGTCAGGCGCTCGCGAGCTGCTGCTTGACGAGGGCGGCGACGCGGCCGCCCTCGGCGAGCCCGGCCACCTTCGGGTTGACGATCTTCATGACCTGGCCCATCGCGCGCGGGCCCTCCGCACCGGCGGCCCGGGCCTCCTCGACGGCCTGGACGACGATCTGCTTCAGCTCCTCGTCGGACAGCTGCTTGGGCAGGTACTCGGCGAGCAGCGCACCCTCCGCCTTCTCCCGCTCGGCCGACTCGGGACGACCGCCCTGGGCGAAGGCGTCCGCGGCCTCGCGGCGCTTCTTCGCCTCCTTGGTGATCACCTGGAGCACCTCGTCGTCGGAGAGCTCGCGCTTCTCCTTGCCGGCGACCTCTTCCTTGGTGATCGCGGTCAGGGTCAGCCGGAGCGTCGAGGAGCGGAGCTCGTCGCGCTCCTTGATGGCGGCGTTGAGGTCTTCCTGCAGCTTCGACTTGAGCGTGGTCATGGGGCCGATTGTCGCAGGTGTGGTGGGGAGAGCGCGCCTTGATTTCGCTGGTGTGTGCGGTGGGGGGAAGGTCGGGCGCCGGGTGGTGAGGGCTCGGGTTCTGTCCAGGGAAGGACAGGAGATGGCCGGGACGTCGGTCGGACGTAGGTAGAACCTCGGTCGGCCCTTGGTCGGACATCGGTCGTGTGGACAGTCCGGAGTGAGTTGTCCACAGGGGGAGTTGGCGGGCGCGGGTGGCTGGCCGGCGGTTGTCCACAGGTGTGTGCTCGGGGCCGACGGGGTCTGACACGATGGACACATGCAAGCGCGATACGGAGTACCTCTGGGGATCGCGGCGGTCGGTGCCGCCGGTCTGGTGTATGCGGCGGGTATCGAGGCCCGCTCCTTCCGGCTGCGGCGGGTGACGGTGCCGGTGCTGCCACCGGGCATGCGTCCGCTGCGCATACTCCAGGTCTCCGACATCCACATGGTGAGCGGACAGCGCAAGAAGCAGCGCTGGCTGCGGTCCCTGGCCGGACTGCGCCCGGACTTCGTGATCAACACCGGTGACAACCTCTCCGACCCCGAGGGCGTCCCCGAGGTACTGGACTCGCTCGGTCCGCTGATGGAGTTCCCGGGCGCCTACGTCTTCGGCTCCAACGACTACTACGGCCCGACCCTGCGCAACCCCGCCCGTTATCTCCTGGAGAAGGTCCAGGGCCGCCACGGTCTGAACGGCAACAAGCCGGTGGTCGGCGCCGTCCACAACCCGTGGGAGGACCTCCGGGACGGATTCGACGGGGCGGGCTGGCTCAACCTCACCAACACCCGCGGCACGCTGAAGATCGAGGGCATGTCGGTCGAGCTGACCGGCCTCGACGACCCGCACATCAAGCGGGACCGCTACGCCCGCGTGGCCGGCGGCCCGTCCGACTCCGCCGATCTCTCCCTGGGCGTCGTGCACGCTCCCTATCTCCGTGCCCTCCACGCCTTCACCGCCGACGGCTACCCCCTCGTCCTCGCCGGCCACACGCACGGCGGCCAGCTCTGCATCCCCTTCTACGGCGCCCTCGTCACCAACTGCGACCTCGACACCGACCGCGTGAAGGGCCTCTCCACGCACACGGCCGACGGCCGCACGGCGTACATGCACGTGTCGGCCGGCTGCGGCACGAGCCGCTACACCCCGGTGAGGTTCGCGTGCCCGCCGGAGGCATCGCTGCTCACGTTGGTGGCGCGGAAAAAGTAGAGGTAAGGGGACGGGGAGGGGCGAGCCTCGAGCCAGCGGGCAGCAGCGCCGGAGCCGCCACAGACGGAGTGGTCAGGCGACGAAACACCCCCCTCGTACGGATCATCCCGAATGGCCCGTTTCACGGGGGCGTCCTAGCGTGAGCGCATGACCGCACCGATACCCAGGGACATCCCCGACCTGCCCGCGATCTCGGGCATCCCCGCACCGGTGACATCCGTCGTGCCCGCGACGGCGGTGGTGGCACCGACACGACGCGCACCGGCGGCGGCGTACCGCGCCCTGGTCGCACTGGCGGCGGCAGCGGCCGTGGTGATCGAGATGGTGCTGGGCAGCCCGCTGCGGGCGTTCAGCCACTTCGCGGTCCAGAGCACGGCCCTGGTGGCGCTGGTCTTCGCCGCCTCGGCCCGCGGCGCGTGGCTCGCCCGCCGCCCCCTGCCGTCCTGGATGACGCTCGGCACGGTTCTCTACGCCGTGATCACGGCCTTGGTCCACCACCTGGTCCTCACGAGGGACGCGACGCCCTTCTCCATGACGATGACGTCGACGGGCACCCCGGCGGCCCCCACCGGCTGGCTCGCATGGACGGACGCGGCCTTCCACACGGCGATCCCGCTCGCGGTGGTGGTGGACTGGCTGCTCCTGACCCGCCCGGCACCGCCACGCCTGAGCCACGCGACGGCCTGGCTGATCTACCCGCTGGGGTTCCTGGCGTTCACCCTCGGCCGAGCCGCCTTCGTGACCCCCGACTGGCCGGCCCCGTACCTCTACCCCTTCCTGGACGTCGACCGCCACGGCTACAAGAGCGTGCTCGGCAACGCCCTGCTCCTGGGCCTCGCCTTCTACGCCCTCGCGCTCCTCCTCGTCGTGGTCGACCACCTCCGCCCCGACCCCGTACACCCCCGCAGGGGCCGCCCGGACCGCCCCGACCGACGCCCCGAAAACCGGATTTCGTCTCCGGCCACCGGTGGGCTAAAGTAAACGACGTCGCCGCGACAAGCAGTGACAATCGGGGTGTAGCGCAGCTTGGCAGCGCGCTTCGTTCGGGACGAAGAGGTCGTGGGTTCAAATCCCGCCACCCCGACAGTGAAACAGCAGGTCAGGCCCGGTGCTGAGAAATCAGCGCCGGGCCTTCCTCGTTCTCCGATCTGTGACGTGTCAGAGCGCTGGACTCCGGCGTTCGATCAGTACGACGTCGCGCCATACGCCGCGATGTCGACCTAGGCGCTCGCGCGTGCCGACGACGCGGAAGCCTGTCTTCTGATGGACGGCGAGGCTGGCGGTGTTGTCGGGGAAGATGCCGGATTGGATCGTCCAGATCCCGGCGGCCTCGGTGGACCTGATCAATTCTCGGAGCAGTGCGGCTCCGATGCCGTGTCCTCGTGCGTCGGGGTGGACGTACACCGAGTGCTCGACGACGCCGGCGTACGCGCATCGGTCGGAGACCGGCACGGCCGCGACCCAGCCCAGGACCATGCCCGCGCCGTCGAGGGCGACGTATCGGTGGTGCGGAAGCTTTGTCTCGTCGAACTCTTCCCAGGTGGGGGCGGTGGTCTCGAAGGTGGCTCTGCCTTCGTCGATACCCAGTTGGTAGATCGTCAGGACCTGGTGGGCGTGTTCGGCGCGCATCGAGGTGATGCGGTACTCGTCAGCCGCTCCCATGGTCAGCTCGCCGGGGCGATGTCGTCGACCAGGCCGCGGATGCGCTTTTCGATCTCGTCGCGGATAGGGCGGACCGCTTCGACTCCCTGTCCGGCCGGGTCGGGGAGCCCCCAGTCGAGGTAGCGCTTGCCGGGGAAGACCGGGCAGGTGTCGCCGCAGCCCATGGTGATGACGACGTCGGACGCCTGGACGGCCTCCACGGTGAGCATCTTGGGGACCTCGGCCGAGATGTCGATGCCCACCTCGGCCAGGGCGTCGACCACGGCGGTGTTCACGGTGTCGGCGGGGGCGGAACCCGCGGAGCGCACCTGGACGCGGTCGCCCGCGAGGTGGGTGAGGAAGGCGGCGGCCATCTGGGAGCGGCCGGCGTTGTGGATGCAGACGAACAGGACTGAGGGGCGCGCGTCGGCAGTGGTCATCACGGGTGTCTTTCTGAGCAGGGCGGGTCAGGGGGTGGCGAGTTCGGGTTCGCCGTCGGTGACGACGGTGCCGGTCTGGGGCGGTGCGGGGTGGGTGAACACGGCGGCGACCAGGCCGAGGCCGATGACGGCACCGGCGAGCTGGGCCACGATGAACGGGATGACCGAGGCGGGTGCGATGCCGGCGAACGTGTCCGTGAAGGCGCGCCCGATGGTGACGGCCGGATTGGCGAACGACGTTGAGGACGTGAACCAGTACGCCGCGCCGATGTAGGAGGCCACGGCGACGGGGGCGAGTTGGGTGCGGCCGGTGCGGGCGAGGCCGAGGACGAGCAGGACGAGCCCGGCGGTCGCGACCAGTTCACCGAGCCAGAGGTGACCGGCGGAGCGGTCATGGGTGGACCACTGGACCAACGGCTCGGCGAACATGGCATCGGCCAGGACGGCGCCACCGATCGCCCTGGCCGTCTGGGCCGGGAGGTACGCGGCCAGGTCCCGGAGGGTCAGCCCGTCGGGGGTGCGGCGGCCGGTGAACCAGGCCGCGAGCGTCACCACGGGGTTGAAGTGCGCGCCGGAGACCGGCCCGAACAGCGCGATGAGCACGCCCGGGCCGAACACGGTGGCCAGGGAGTTGGCGAGCAACTGGACGCCGACGTCATCGGTCAGTTCGGTGGCCTGGATGTCGGAGCCGCCACCACCGCGACCAGGGCGGCCGAACCCACCGCCTCAGCGAGCGCCCGGCGGCCGAGCGATGCGCTCACGCGGTCGCCTCAGCCGTCTGCGTGGTCGCCAGGAACGCGGACAGCCGGTCCAGAGTGCCCGGCAGCACCCAGTAGTACACCCACGTCCCGCGACGCTCGCAGTCGATCAGCCCCGCCTGCCGGAGCAGCTTCAGGTGATGCGAGATCGTCGGCTGCGAGAGGTCGAAGGCAGGTGTCAGTTCACACACGCAGACCTCGCCGCCCGGCCGCGAAGCGATCATCGACAGCAGCCGCAGCCGGACCGGGTCGCCCAGCGCCTTGAAGATCTTCGCCAGGTCGGCCGCCTGCACGTCATCCAGAGGGGCGGTCACCAGCCCCGGGCAGCAGCCGGCGGGCCCGTCGTCCTGCCCGATCACCAAAATTTCTTGCTTCGACATTCTTCTATGTTGACGTTTCTCGATTCAAGGCGCAAGCTCTGTATCGACAGACATCAATGCAAGCAGATCGGAGTCATGTCATGTCTCGTGCCCAGCTCGCCCTGCGTGTCAGCGACCTCGAAGCCTCGATCACCTTCTATGCGAAGCTCTTCGGCACCGAACCGGCCAAGCGCCGCGAGGGCTACGCCAACTTCGCCATCGCCGAACCCCCGCTCAAGCTCGTACTCATCGAGGGCGAGCCCGGCGAGGAGACCCGCCTGGACCATCTCGGCGTCGAGGTCGCGTCCACCGACCAGGTCAACGCCGCCACCACCCGCCTGAGGGACGCCGGCCTGGCCACCTTCGAGGAGAACGACACCTCCTGCTGCTACGCCCTCCAGGACAAGGTGTGGGTCCACGGCCCCGGCAAGGAGCCGTGGGAGGTCTACGTCGTCAAGGCCGACGCCGACACCCTCGGCAAGAGCGCCGACCCCAACGCCACCGGCGATGGCTGCTGCACCAGCCAGGCCGCCGACGAGGCCCCGGCCGCTGTCGGGTGTTCCTGCGGCTGACCAGCCTGCGTGGGTGGATGCCGGAACGCGCAAGGCTGCCGGTTCTCCGCCCCCGCAGGAGCGGGGCTGTGCGCGGAACGGGCCCGGTGTGGACGGTGGTTGTGCGTGTCCTGTGAGAGGCTCGGCGTGCTGCGGGCCGACAAGAGGATACGAGCACGGATCACATGGATTCGATCCACGACGACATCGCGGAGTTCGCGCTTCTGCTGACGCGGCTGAAGGCGCGTACCGACCGCAGTTACGCGGCGCTGGCCCGCCGACTGGACCTGCACGCCTCCACTCTGCACCGGTACTGCTCCGGAGAGGCGGTCCCTCAGGACTTCGCCGTGATCGAGCGGTTCGCCGTACTCTGCGGCGCCTCCCCCGAGGAACGCTCGGAGCTGCACCGCCGGTGGATCATGGCCTACGCCACGCGGCAACGGTCACGCCCGTCCGGCACCCGGCAAACACGAGCGCCCCAGGTCACCACGGATCCAGCGGCGTCCCTCGGTCCCGCGGGCGCCGCCCCGGCGAACAGCGGCAGGTCGGCCGTGGAGGCACCCGGGGTGATCCCGCCGACCGGCCGGAGCCCCGAGCCGAGCGCACCGCCCCGGCCGCGGGTCCCCGGCGGGCGTGACCGGCGCCGCCCCGTGCGGGCGACGGCGCTGGCGGCCTCGCTCGTCGCCGCGCTGCTCGGCCTCACCTCGTCCGCCGCCGGCACCCCCTCCGGCTCGGTCACACGCGGCGACCTCAAGCCGAACCAGGCAGACGCCGGCGCCGCCCCGGTGGTGGCGCCCCTCACCTGGACCGCCGACTTCCACACACGCGGACTCAACGGTTGCGGCGAGGACTACGTCGTGGACAAGGGGTCCCGGCAGGTACCACCCCCGCCGAACCTGGGGGATGTCGAGGCGTGGGTCACCTCCCAGCGGGCTGTGCACGCCGGCACCGCCGATGTGCAGATCATGGTCCAGGGACGGGGCAGCGCAGCCGTCGTCCTGGACGCTTTGTACGTACGCGTGGTCGACCGCGCCGCTCCCGCCGTCGACCGGGGCGTCGTCTACTCCCTGAGCGACGGTTGCGGCGCCGGCATCCTCCCCCGCTACTTCGCCGTGGACCTCGACGCGCACCGGCCCCGGGCCCGTTCCATGCCCGGCGACGACGGGGCGGGTACGCGCATCCCCGCGATCGACTTCCCCTACCGGGTCTCCCTGCAAAAGCCCGAGGTCCTCGTGGTCACCACGCTCAACCGGACCTGCACCTGCGACTGGTACCTCGACCTCGCCTGGTCCTCACAGGGCCGCACCGGCACGGTCCGCGTCGACGACAACGGCCGCCCGTTCCGCAGCACGAGCATCACGGGGCTGGAGGGCTACCGGTACGACCGCATCTCCCACCAACCCGGCCGCTGGGTCCCCATCCCCGCCGCCAACATGGCGGCGGACGGCGGCTGACGAGACGCCCTCCGGCCGAAGCCGGACCGGGCGGACCGGGCGGAGGGGGCGGAGCGACCGCGTCCTCAGTGCGTGGGCCTGGTGCGGATGTCGGTGACGTCGCCGTACACCGGCTCCAGCTTCACGACGAGGTTGGTCCACACCGACGGCGTCTCCCCTCCGCCGAAGGCATGGGTGACGGCGATCTCGCGGCTGTTGCGGCCCTCGCTCACCGTCCAGTCCACTGGGACGTTCTGGGCCCGCAGGACGCCGTCCACCTTGTTCTTCTTCTCCCACGCCTTCAGCCGCTCGGCGAAGGCGGACGTCAGGTAGTGCTTGCGCAGCGCCTTCGCCAGCGCGGTGTCCGGGCCCGGGGAGTCGTCCTTCGCGTCCACGTAGGCACCGAAGAAGTCGGCGACCCGGGTCACCGACTCACCGGTCCTGCCCTTGACCGACCGCACCGCGGCGGACGGCTTCGCGGGGGCTTTGCCGATGGCCCGGATGTCGCTGATGTCGCTGATGTCGCTGATGTCGCCCAACAGGTTGTGCTTCACGTCGAACCTGGTCGTCTTCGTCGGCGACTCCCCGCCGCCGAAGGTAAGGGTGACGACGATGTGACGGCCGTTGCCGCTCTCGCTCACCGTCCATTCCACCGGGACGTTCTGGGCCCGCAGGACGCCGTCCACCTTGTTCTTCTTCTCCCACGCCTTCAGCCGCTCGGCGAAGGCGGACGTCAGGTAGTGCTTGCGCAGCGCCTTCGCCAGCGCGGTGTCCGGGCCCGGGGAGTCGTCCTTCGCGTCCACGTACGCACCGAAGAAGTCGGCGACCCGGGTCATCCCGTCGCCGTTGAACCCGGTGATCGACCGCGGCGTGGCGGCCGGCTTCGCTGATGTCGTGGCGGAGGTGGGGGTGGCGGCGGTCTGCGCCGCGGCCTGTGTCGGGACACCGAGTCCGACGGCCAGGACGAGGCCGGCGGCGAAGGCCGCACGGCGGCCCGGACGACGACGTGTGCGGGTGTTCCTGATCATGTCGTGTCTTCCTTCATGGTGAGTTGTCATCAGGGGTCCCTCCCAGCCGGATGTCCCCGCCCCGAAGGCGTGGAGCGCCGGGCGTCGCAGGGCGCCGCCGGACGGTCGCACACCGGGCACCCGAGCAAACGGGCACACAGGCACATAGGCACACGGATGCCCGGTACACAGGCATAGGAGGGAGTCGTCACCACGCTGTACCGGGGTCTCGATCCATCCCGGCCGGTGCGACACCCACAGCTTCGAAGACACCGAGGAACCACCGCAAGCACCACCGCCCAACCCGCGACGACGCAACCGTCCCACCCACCCTGAGCTGCGCGGACACGCGTTGCCTGGGACGGCGTCCTGAGATGGGGAGGCGGCGCCGGGGGCCGTGCGCGCGGTGGCGTGACACGGGGCGCGGTCCTGCCGGGCTCCTCGCTGCTCGGACACACCCCAGCGCCGGCGCGGGCCGGGCGGGCCTGCCCCTCACGTGATACCGATCACAACTCCACAACCCAGTCGAGCAGTCGGCTCCCGTCCGACGACCAGCCTTGTTAGCCTTGGCCATAGCCCGGTCGCTGGTGCATCCCCCGTCGCCAGCGACCGGGTTCTTTCATGTCCGCGTCCGCTTTGACGCCTCCGGACATCCCCGGCCACCCCGCGCTCTCAGCCGTTCCACGCCTCGTCGTACGGGTCCTCGGGTGCCTTGACCGGCTTGGTGGCGGTGACCGTGAGGTACGGGACGGCGGTGCCGTTCAGGGGGTCCTCGGTCCGCTTCGGGCTGTAGGTGCCGGTGACCTCGATCCAGGTGTCGGGCCGCAGGACGGCCGGCAGTTCGCCGGTGAGGGCGATCTTTACGGGCTGGGCGTCGGCGGCGCAGCAGTTGAGAGCCATGCGGACGAGGTAGGGGTGGCCCGAGCCGTCGAGGGCGAGGAATCCGGCGATCTTGAGCGGGCGGCCGGAGAGGGCGCGGCCCTTGTCGTACACCGCGCGGCCGGCGTAGTCGGCGACGCTCAGCCGGAGCGGGCCCGCGGCGGGGAGGGCGGGGTAGCCCCAGGGCTGCTCCTGGAGTGCGCTGCCGGTGCGCATCGCGGTGTAGGACCCGGCGGCGGGCGGGGCGACCAGGACGAGGGCCAGCAGGGGCAGGACGAGCAGCCAGGAGACCCGGGGTTCGTGGTGGCCGTGCTCCTCGTCGCCCCGGCGCCGCGCCCGGCGTTCGTACACGACCGTGGCGACGGCAGCGGCTATGAGGACGACGCCCGCCCCGATGAGGAGGGGCCGCAGGCCGGCCTTGACGTAGCGGAGGTAGAGGTCGGTGAAGCCCGCGTGCAGCAGGGCGCCGCCGGTGAGGAACAGGATGACGGTCTGGGCCTGACGGTTCACAGGAACACCGCCCCGACCAGGGCCGACACCAGGATCGCGAGGGCGAAGGTGGCGGGCGCGAAGCGGAGCGCGAAGGCGCGGCCGAAGGTGGCGGTCTGCATGGCGAAGAGTTTCAGGTCGATCATCGGCCCGACGACCAGGAAGGCGAGCCGGGAGGTCAGGGAGAACTGGGTCAGGGAGGCCGCCACGAACGCGTCCGCCTCGGAGCAGATGGAGAGCAGGACGGCCAGGACCGCCAGGGCGAGGATCGCGATCACCGGGTTGCCGGCGGCGGCGTTCAGCCAGCTCGCCGGGACGACCGCCTTGAGGGTGGCCGCCGCGATCGCGCCGACGACCAGGAACCCGCCGGCGTGCATCACGTCGTGCCGGACCGAACCCCAGAAGGCGGCGCCCTTGCTCTGTCCCTCGTAGGACGGCCGCTCGGGCGGGCGCATCCACTCACCGCGGCCCAGCCGCTGCCACAGCCAGCCCATCGTGCAGGCCACCAGCAGGCTCGCCACGAACCTGGCCAGCACCATCTCGGGGTTGCCGGGGAAGGCCACGGCGGTCGCGGTCAGGACGATCGGGTTGATCGCGGGGGCGGAGAGGAGGAAGGCGAGCGCCGCCGCGGGGGTCACGCCCCGGCGCACGAGGGCGCCCGCCACCGGCACCGAGGCGCACTCGCACCCCGGCAGGACGACACCGGCCATGCCCGCCGCCGGTACCGCCAGCGCGGGGCGCTTGGGCAGCGCGCGGGCGAAGAAGGAGGCGGGCACGAACACCGCGATGGCCGCCGACAGCAGCACGCCGACGACGAGGAACGGCAGGGCCTGGACGACCACCGCCACGAAGACCGTCATCCAGCTCTGCGTCACGGGCGCGGACAGCAGACCGCGGAGCGGGCCCTGCGCCACGACCGCCAGGACCAGCAGCATGGTGAGGACGAGCGGTGGGTCGAGGTGCCGCCCGCGCTGGGGGGCTTCTTCCTTGGTGGTGGCCACGGGGGACGGTACCTCCGTAGGGAACGGCTGGGCCGGGCGGGGGCCGGTTCGCCCCCTTCTCCCCATACGGCGCGCATGACGGCATTGCTCACGGTCGCGGGGTGGCGTACCGCACCGGAGGCCCCTTTTAGTAATGGGATCCATTTTCATGTAGCGTCCGGTCCGTCACCTGTGAAGCCCGTGGAGGAGGACCCCATGGCCGTACCCAAGCGGAAGATGTCCCGCAGCAACACCCGTCACCGTCGCGCCCAGTGGAAGGCGAGCACGCCGCAGCCCGTGCCGTTCACGGTCGACGGCGCCACCCATCTCGTACCGCAGCGGCTGCTGAGGGCGTACGAGCGCGGGCTGCTCCACCCCGAGGGCTAGGGGCGACGGCCATAACGTACGAACGGCTGCCCGTCACCGTCCTCTCCGGGTTCCTCGGGGCGGGCAAGACCACCCTGCTCAACCATGTCCTCGCCAACCGCGAGGGGCTCCGCGTGGCCGTCATCGTCAACGACATGAGCGAGGTCAACATCGACGCCGCCCTCGTGCGCGGCGGCGAGGCGGCGCTGTCGCGCACGGAGGAGCGGCTGGTCGAGATGACCAACGGGTGCATCTGCTGCACCCTGCGCGACGATCTGCTGGAGGAGGTGGACCGGCTGGCGCGCGAGGGGCGGTTCGACTACCTCCTCATCGAGAGTTCGGGGATCTCCGAACCGATGCCCGTCGCCGCGACCTTCGCCTTCGCGCGCGACGACGGGGCCACGCTCGGGGACCTCGCCCGGCTCGACACCATGGTCACCGTGGTCGACGCGGTGAACTTCCTGCCGGAGCTGGCGGGCGGGGACGAGCTGGCGGCCCGGGGGCTCGACCAGTACGAGGACGACGAACGCACCGTGAGCGATCTGCTGATGGACCAGGTGGAGTTCGCCGACGTGATCGTCCTGAACAAGCTCGACCTCGTCGACGCGGCGACCGCCGAGCGGCTCGCGGCGACCCTGGCCCGGCTGAATCCGGCGGCGCGGATCGTGCCGGTCAGCCATGGCCGGGTGCGGGTCGCGGAGGTGCTCGGCACGGGGGTGTTCGACCTCGAACGTGCGCAGCAGGCGCCGGGGTGGGTGCGGGAGCTGAACGGGGACCATGTGCCGGAGACCGAGGAGTACGGCATCTCCTCGACCGTGTTCCGGTCCGCGCTGCCCTTCCATCCGGCGCGGTTGTGGACCTTCGTGACCGAGGCCCTCGACAGCGGGGACTTCGGACACGTCCTGCGCTCCAAGGGGTTCTTCACGCTCGCCGGTCGGCCGCGTGTGGTGGGGCTGTGGTCGCAGGCCGGTTCCGTCGCCCGGTTCGAGCCGTCGGCCGCGCGGGACGACTCGGCGCCGGGTGCGGAGGAAGCGGCGTTCGCGTCGGAGGCTCCGTACGCTCAAGAGGCTTCGTACGCGCAGGAGTTGGTGTTCATCGGGACGGGGCTGCGGGCGGAGGCGCTGCGCTCGGCCTTGGCGGGTTGTCTGGTGAGGGAGGGGGAGGTGCCTTCCGCGGCGGGGTTCGAGGATCCGTTTCCCGCGTGGGAGACGCACGGGGTCGCCTGCGGGTGAGTGGGGTGAGTGGGGGTGCATGCGGTGCTTGGTCGGCCGCGGGTGCGTGGGGGCTTGTCGCGCAGTTCCCCGCGCCCCTGAGAAGCGGGGCGCCGGGCCGCACCCCGCTACGCGTCCGCCACCGCACGCCTCCCCAGCAGTTCCGCCAGGCCGCGCCTCGTGGCCGCCAGCACCACGCGGTCCTCGGCGCGCAGGACGTAGGTGGGCGGCAGCTCCCAGACCAGGCCCGACCCCGGCGCGCCCGGCGTCCGCTCGGTGTCCGGCTCCGCGGGGGCGGCCGTGTCGAGGGCCAGGACGCGCCACGCGCCCGCCCGGAAGGTCTCCGCCACGGTCCGGCCCTCCAGGCGAGGGTGACCGCGGACCTCGACGGCGGCGAAGAGCAGGACGCGGCGTTCGACGGGGATCGCGCCCAGGATCTGGCGGCCCATCATCGCGCCGGCGAAGGCGGGCGCGGCGAGATGGCTGACGCTGCGGCTGCGGGTGAGGGCGCCCGGGTGGGCGGCGCGCAGGGTGCGGTAGACGGCGGTGGCGAAGTCGTCGTCGTACAGGCGCAGGACGACCCGCAGGTCGGGCCGTACGGAACGGGCGTACAGGCCGGCTTCGAGGTTCGTCGTGTCGGAGCTGGTCACGGCGAGGAGGGCGTGCGCGCGGTGGATCTTGGCGGCCTCCAGGACGCCCTCCTGGGTCACGTCGCCGAGGATCACCGGCACCCTGAGACGCCGGGCCTCCGCGAGACCGCGCGCCTCCGGGTCGTCCTCCACGCACACCACCGGGATGTGGAGTTCGCGCAGGCGGGCGAGCACCCGGGTGCCGATCTTGCTGAGGCCGAGGAGGACGACGTGCCCGGAGAGACCCCGGGGCGGTTTGCGCAGGGCGGTGCCGCTGCGGAAGGTGCCGAGGGCTTCCAGCACGGCGGCCAGCAGCACGGGCAGCAGGAGTAAGCCCATGAGCCCGGACAGGAGTTGCAGGACCTGGCGGGAGTCGCTCTGGTCGGTCGCCGGGTCGGCGATCCCGAAGAGGTCGAGGAGGGTCGCGTACGTCGCCTGCAGCGGATGCTCGCCGGTGATCACCATCTGCGCGACGGCCAGCGCGAACACGCACCCGATCATTCCCGCGAGCGACCAGCGCAGCCGCCGCGAGAGCAGCGAGCCGACGGCGCCGAGCGGACCGCCGCCCGCCCTGTTCGGCGGCAGCGCGGGCCCCGCGTAGCGCACGGTGTCGAGGACGACCGTTCCGCGTCCGCCGGCCTCCGCCACCGCCCTTTCGTCGGGCAGGAGTTGGGGGCCGCGGGAGCCGCTGCCCTCGGAACCCTCCGTTCCGGCGGGGTCGTTGGTGGTCGCGGACAGGAGGGCGAGCGTGCAGAGGCCGCCGGGGCTCTGGCCGCCGCGGCCCGGCGGGCGTTCCACCGCCCGCAGCATCAGCCCCTCCGTCTGTACGACCTTGCTGGTCCCGGCGACGGCGGTCGCGGCCAGCGCGGGCGCGGCGGTGTCGGCGTCGGAGAGGACGGTCGTCGAGGCGCCGAACCCGTCGACCCCGTCGGCCTCGCCGTCGCCGGCCGCCAACGCCGACGCCTGGTCGAGCAGTTCCTCGATGTACTGCCCCAGGCGGCGGTTGTAGAGCCGCAGAACCAGCCGCAGACGGGGGTTGAGGCGCCGGGCGGTCAGCGCCGCACGGATGTTGGTCTCGTCGTCGTCGTAGACGAGGGCCAGCGCGGCGGCCCGCTCCACCCCGGCCTCGGCGAGCACCGCCTCGGTGGCCTCCCCCGCCTCCAGGACACGTGCGCCGCCGTCCCGGGTGCGGGCCTCGCCGGTGCGGGCCTCGCCGGTGCGGTCGCCGGACGCCGGGTCGGGGGCGCCCGTGGCCCGGTTGACCGCGGCCGTCATCCGGTCGAGGAACGCGGCGGCGGTCCGCGCGCGCCCGACGACCGGCCGCTGCGCGACCCGCGCCGTGGGCGGCACGACGAGCGTCACCTGTTCCCGGTACACGGTCCGCAGTTCCGCGGCGAGCCGGTGCGCCAGCCCGTCGTCCCCGCAGACGACCATGTGGGCGCCGGAGTCGGCGGCCGTTCGGCCGCGCCGGCCCGGGGCGGGTTGCCTGCCCGCGGCGAGCGGGCCCGACGGCGCGCGCCGACCGGGCGGGACACCCGGACCGGACGGGGTACGCGGGCCGGTCGCCGTCGCGGCCGGGCCGGTCGTTGCCGGCGGCGGGATGGTCGTTGTCGGCGGCGGGATGGTCGTCGGTACCGGGTCCGGCACCGGGTCGGTCGTCACCGCCGGGTCCGGCACCGGGTCGGGCGGATCGGTCCGGTCCGGTCGTCCGCCCGAACTCGCCTGTGCGTTCCGGCCGTTACGGCTGTTGTCCTGCGAAGGGGTCCCCACGAGTCAGAAGACTGCCCCATACACCCGACCGGTTTCTCAGTGATCCGGATCACAGTTGGCGGTGTGAGTGCGACGACGGGTGGACATCCGTACTCAAGAGGGACGGGGTGACGGCGGTGTCCGGATGCGAGGATGGGGCGCCATGACCGCAGGGTGGGGTTCGCGCACGACACGCGCCGCGATGTTCGCGGCCGTCTGTGTGCTGCTCGCCGCCCTGGGCCACGTGCTGATGTCGGGCAGTCACGTCCCCTGGCGGGCGATGGCCGTCGGGGCGGTCGTGACCGCTGCCGTCGGCTGGTGCCTGGCCGGACGTGAACGCGGACTCCCCCTGATCACCTCCGTCGTGGTCGCCGCCCAGACGGCCCTCCACTGGGGCTTCGAACTGTCGCAGCCATCCGTACCGTCGGCCGCCGCCGGCGGTGCGGGCGCGATGGGTTCGACGGCTTCCATGGACCGGATGGCATCCATGGACCGGATGGCTTCCATGGACCCGATGCGCTCCATGGAAGCGATGGGTTCCGTGGGTGCGGGCGGTCACCTGGGTCATGTGGACCACACCGGCCACCTCCTGGACGGCTCGGCCGAGCCCTCCTCGTCGCTCATGTCCTCGCTCGCGTCCCTGTACGCGTCCTCGTCCGGCATGCTCGCCGCGCATCTGCTGGCCGCGCTGCTGTGCGGTCTGTGGCTGGCGTTCGGCGAACGCGCGGCCTTCGGGCTGCTGCGGGCCGTGGCCGGCCGGCTGGCCGCGCCGCTGCGGCTGTCGCTCGCGCTGCACGTCGTCGCCGAGCGGCCGCGTCCGCGGGTGCGCCGCGGTCGCACGGACCGTTCGCCGCGCCGGCTCCTTCTCGTCCACGCGATCACCTCTCGGGGTCCGCCCGCAGGGACAGCTGTCATCTGACGACAGCCGGTGACCCGAGGCAGCCAACCGGCTCACGCCTCGGGCTTCGGCCGTACGCCGCCCCCGCGCGTGCCGTACGGCCGCCCTCCCTCGCTCACCGGACCATCCGGCGCGTTCTCGGACGCGCACACGTTCACCGGGACGTCCTCCGTCCTTACGGCTGTGCCGTGTGACCGTGTGCGCCCCCGTGCCCGTGCCGGCGGTCCGGATCCCGGATGCCCACGAAGGACACCAGGTGATCACTTCTGCCCCCCTGCCCGGATCGGGTTCGTCGCCCCGGTCCACGACCGACGAGTCCATAACCGCCTGGGCGCTGGCCGCCCGTGGCGGGGACCCGGAGGCCGTCGAACGGTTCGTCGGCGCGCTGCAGCGAGACGTCCGACGGTTCGTCGCCCATCTCTGCGCCGATCCCCAGGCGGTGGACGACCTCGCCCAGGACACGTTCCTGCGGGCCCTCGGCAGCCTGCACCGGTTCGAGGGCCGGTGCTCCGCCCGTACGTGGCTGCTGTCCATCGCCCGGCGGGCGGTGACCGACAGCTTCCGGTACGCGGCGGCCCGGCCCCGGCTGTCCGACGTGCCGGACTGGCGGCTGGCCGTCGAGCACGCCCAGCCGCGTGGGCTGCCCGGCTTCGACGACGGTGTGGCGCTGACCGATCTGCTGGGCGCGCTGCCCGAGGAGCGGCGTGAGGCGTTCGTGCTCACGCAGATGCTCGGGCTGTCCTACGAGGACGCGGCGGAGCTGGCCGGGTGCCCCGTCGGGACGGTGCGGTCACGGGTGGCGCGGGCGCGGAGCACGCTCGTGCGGTTGCTGGCGTCGGCGGAGGCATGCCGGGAGGAGGAGGGACGGGAGGACGAGCGCGTGCTGGTGGCGGCCTGAGGGGGTTCCGCGTCGTCGGCCGGCCGCGGGTTCGGCGAGGGGTCTCGGGCGGTTCCCCGCGCCCCTTTCAGGGCGCGGGGTGCTCCCGCTCTCTCAGGGACGTCCTCCCAGGTGGCGCTCGGCGAAGTCCAGTTCCAGGCGGAGCTGCTTGATGCGTTCGTCGACGACCAGGGAGCCGTGGCCCGCGTCGTAGCGGTAGACCTCGTGGACGGCGCCCCGGCCGGCCAGCCGGTCGACGTAGTTGTCGATCTGGCGGATGGGGCAGCGGGGGTCGTTGACCCCGGCGGAGATGTAGACGGGGGCCTTCACCGCGTCGACGTACGTCAGGGGCGACGACGCCTCGAAGCGCTCGGGGACCTCCTCGGGCGTACCGCCCAGGAGGGTGCGGTCCATGGCCTTGAGCGCCTCCATCTCGTCGTGGTACGCGGTGACGTAGTCCGCTACGGGGACGGCGGCGATGCCGAGCGACCAGGCGTCCGGCTCGGTGCCGAGGCCGAGGAGGGTGAGGTACCCGCCCCAGGAGCCGCCGGTGAGGACGAGCCGCTCCGGGTCGGCGAAGCCGGAGGTGACCGCCCACTCCCGGACGGCCGCGATGTCCTCCAGCTCGATCAGGCCGACCCGGTGCTTGAGGGCGTCGGTCCAGGCGCGGCCGTAGCCGGTGGAGCCCCGGTAGTTGATGCGGATCACCGCGTACCCGTGGTCCAGCCAGGCGGCCGGGCCCGCCGCGAAGGCGTCGCTGTCGTGCCAGGTCGGGCCGCCGTGGATGTCGAACACGGTCGGGTACGGGCCGGCCCCGGCCGGGCGCTGGACCAGGGCGTGGACGCGGCCGCCTGGTGTGTCCACCCAGACGTCCTCCACCGGCACCGAGCCGGGGGACTTCAGCCCCGGCGGGTCGAGGACGACCTCGCCGGTGGTGGAGCGGACGACCGGCGGCTCGGCCGCGGAGGACCACAGGTACTCGACGCTGCCGTCGGGGCGGGCCGTGGCCCCGGAGACGGTGCCGCGCGGTGTGTCCACCCGCTCCAGGGCGCGGGTCGCCAGGTCGTAGCGGAACAGCTCGCTGCGGGCCTCGAAGCTGTGGGCGACGAGCAGGGCGGAGCCGTCCGGATACCACTCGGCGCTCAGGTCGCCCTCCAGCCGGCCGGAGAGTCCGAGGTCGGTCTCCTCACCGGAGGCCACATCCCACACGAGGGGCTCCCAGCGACCGCCCCGCTGGTGGCCGATGAGCAGCCGGGTGTCGCCGACCACGGGCGCGAAGCCCAGCACCTCCAGGCCCAGCTCGACCGTGCCGCCCTTGGTGTCGTCCAGCTCGGCGACCGGCGTGCCGTCCGGCCGGACCACGCGCAGCGCCGAGTGCATCGCGTCGCCGTGCTCGGTGTGCTCGATCGCGATCAGCGAGCCGTCGTGCGAGAGGTCGCCGACACCGGCCGACTCACGGTGGCGGTAGATCTCGACGGGGGCCTCGCCCTGCCGGGACAGATGGATCGTGGAGCCGTCCTCGTCGGTGGAGCGGCCGACGACCGCCGTGCGGCCGTCGCGGCCGAGGGCCAGGCCCGCCGGATAGGACGGGTCGAGGCCCGGGGCGCCCTCCTCGTCGGGGCCGCCGTGGAAAGGCTGACGGCGCCAGACGCCGAACTCGTCGCCGTCCTTGTCGTCGAACCACCAGATCCATGCGCCGTCGGGCGAGAGCACGCCGTCCGTCGTGCCGTTGGCCCGGTTCGTGGCCTGGCGCTGCTCGCCGGTGGCGCGGTCCCACGCGTACAACTCGTACGTGCCCGTGGCGTTGGAGACGAACAGCGAGCGGTGCGGTGCGTCCTCCGCCCAGTCCGGAAGGGACACCCTCGGCGCCCGGAACCTCTTCTCCCAGTCGGGCATGGATCCGCTCTGCTGCTGCGGGGTGGCCCCGTTGCTCTCAGTCATGGCCCCATATTGCCCCGCCCGCACGACAATGTGCGGCCGAGGTCCCCAGCCTGTGGATAACTTCGCCCCGGGACCCCGCGTGGCGGGGCTCGTCCGGGCCGGCTGTCAGTGGCCGGGTGCAGACTCGCCCCATGACCTCAACGACAGACAGTGCCGGTCTGCGCCGGACCGTGGAGCGTTTCTGGGCCGCGGCCGAGGGCCGGGACTGGGCCGCGTTCGCCGGGACGCTGGCCGAGGACGTCGTGTACGAGCTGCCGCAGACACGGGAGCGGATACGCGGCAGGGAGCGCTATGTGGAATTCAACCGGGAGTATCCGGGCGACTGGCACGCGAGGATCGAGCGGATCGTCGCGGAGCCCGGGCAGGTCGTCAGCTGGGTGCATGTCACGGTCGGACTGGAGGAGATGTACGCGGTCTCGTTCTTCACCGGGGACGGTGACGGGCGGATAGCCGCCGTCACCGACTTCTGGCCCGAGCCGTACGAGCCGCCGGCCGGACGTGAGCACCTCGTCGAGCGGTACTGAGGTTGCGGCGGTACTGAAGCCGGGGCGGTACTCAGGCCGGTACCGAGGCCGGGGCGGTACCGAGGCCGGGCGCGGAGGGCTCGCGGGCGCCGACCCCGCAGCCGGGCGACCGGCGCGGGCACCGTACGGTGGAAGGCGTGTACCGGTTTCTGCTGACGCCCCGATGGTGGGGGATCAACGTCTTCGTGCTGCTCGCCATCCCCTTCTGCGTGTTCATGGGGTCGTGGCAGCTGAGCCGCTTCGAGGACCGGATGCAGGACCATCGTGCGGCGACCGAGCGGATCGACCCGGCGGACCGGGACCCCGCGCGCCCGCTGGACGAGCTGCTGCCGGTGGACCAGGAGACCTCGGGCGAACTGGCCACCGTCACCGGGCGGTACGGCGAGCAGCTCCTCGTGCCGAACCGCGAGCTGGACGGCCGGAACGGCTTCTACGTGCTGACGCTGCTGCACACCGACGACGGCAGGGCACTGCCCGTCGTACGGGGCTGGCTGCCCGGCGCCGCGCGGGCCGACCGCGCCCCGGCGGCGCCCTCCGGCGAGGTCACCGTCACCGGTTCGCTGCAGGCGTCCGAGACTCCGGGGTCGAACGGCGTGCCCGTCCAGGGCGGACTGCCGGCCGGGCAGACGTCGGCAATCAGCGCGGCGACGCTGGTCAACCTCGTGCCGGACAAGCTGTACGACGCCTGGATCACGCTGGACAGGGCCGACTCGGGGATGAAGGCCGTGCCCGCGACCGCCCCGCAGAACACCGGCCTCGACCTCAAGGCCTTCCAGAACCTCGGCTACACCGGCGAGTGGTTCGTCTTCGCCGGCTTCGTCGTCTTCATGTGGTTCCGGCTGGTGCGCCGCGAGGTCGAGTTCCTCCGGGACGCGGAACTGGGCCTGGTCCCGGACACCGACCGGGCGGGCGAAAGCGGGACGGACGAAGCCGTCGCCCGGGAAGCCGAGCCGGCCACGTAGGGCCGGCTCCGCCCGTCACCCGCACACCCGCCCGCAGCCGCAGCCGTTTGTGGCCGCGGCCGTGGCCGCTCGGTCAGGCGCCCGCCATCAGGCCCGTGCGGTAGACCACGCCCGCGCAGGCGTTGCCGACGCCCGTGCTGAAGGTGGCGACGCCGCCCTCGGCGGTGTGCGAGACGAGGACGCTGCCGTCCACGGTGCCGTCCTCGGTGAACAGCTGGGTGGAGACGGAGTTGGAGCCGTCGGTGGTCGTGCCCGGCGTCTCCTCGCCCGTGGGCGTCGGGTCGGGTGACGGATCCGTGCCGCCGGTGCCGCCGCCGTCGGTCGTGCCGCCGCTGGTGGTGGGACAGGGTTCCGAAGGCACCCAGGCGAAGCGCACCTCGTACGCCGCTCCGGGTGCCAGCACCAGCTGCGTCAGGGACAGCGAGGGGTCGGGCAGTCCGGCGGCCGCGTCCCCCGTGACATGGTTCAACACGGTGAGCTTCGCCCCGTCCGCCGCGCCCTGCGGCGAGACGCTCACACCGCCCGGGCCGCTGACCGTACAGCTGGTGCCGGAGACGTTGGAGACACGGAACGAGCCGTAGACGGCCCCGCTGGAGTCCGGTGCGCCCACGCTGCCACCGCCGCCGAGCTGGGCCCCTGTGCACAGGCCCGAGGCAGCGGTCGTGGGTGTCGGCTGTGTGCCGCCCGCGGCGCCGTTGTTCCCGCCCTTGCCCTTGTCGCCCTTGCCCTTGTCGGCGCCCTTGCCGGATTCCTTCGAGCCGCCGGAGCCACCGCCCGAGGCGTCGTGACCGCCGGTCTGGCCCTTGGACCCGCCGCCGCTGCCCTGCGTCTGCGAGCCGTTGCCCGTGATGGAGGTGTGCAGGTCGGAGCCGGTGGAGTTGGAGACGTGGACGAGGGCGGGGATCGCCGTGCCGATGAAGAGCGCGGCGGCCGCCATGCCGACGACGGCCTGACGCTTGCGCGCCCGCCTCGCCGGTACCGCCCGCCGCAGATGCTCCAGCGTGCCGTCCCTGGGCTCGATCTCCGACACCGCCCGGTGCAGCAGGTTGCGCAGCACCAGCTCGTCGCCCGGCTCGAACCCGTCGGTCTCCTTCGGTCCCGCGCCGTGCGGGCCCGAGGCGTTCGGGCCCGAGCCGTTCGGCCCCGGCATACCGGAACCGAGGCCGCCGGACCGCAGCGCGTTCAGGAACGACACGTCGGCATCGTCGGCCGCGCGCCCGCCCTCCGAAGGCCGGTCACCCACGGGCCGGTCACCCGCAGTCCGGTCGTCGAGAGGCCGGTCACCCGAAGGCACCTCGTCCGCGGGCACCTCGTCCGAAGCCGGCTCGCCCGACGGCGAGCCCGCCGACAGCGAGTCACCCGAAGGCAGGTCCGCGACCCCCGAACCCGCGGCGCCCGGCGACGGCGAGTCCTCCGGCTGCGAGCCCTCCGACCGCGTGCCCTCCGGCTGCGAGCCCTCCGACCGTGTGCCCTCCGACCGTGTGCCTTCCGGCCGCGTGCCCTCCGGCCGCGTGCCCTCCGACGGCGAGTCCTCGAACAGCGAGTCCCCGGACGGTGAGCTCTCGGACGGTGAGCTCTCGGACGGCGAGTCCTTCGACAGCTCGCCACCCTCCGGGAGCGGCTCCACCGACGACGCGCCGGCCGATCGCGCGCCCTCCGACGGGACGCCCTTCGACGGCGTGCCCTCCGACGACGGGTCGTCCAACGGCAGGTCGTCCGAAGGCGGGTCGTCCGGAGTGCGGCCTTCGAGAGGCCGGCCCGGGGGGCGGGGGCCTTGTTCTTCGGGGCCGTGATTCACAGTTCCGTTCCCAGCGTGCGATGGCGTTTCTTCGTGCTCTCCGAGCGCGCGCCCCCCGGCGCGCCCGTCCGGCCCGCGCTCGTCCGCGCGTGCTTCCCCGCGCTCCGCGGCGCGTTCGTCGTCGTCCCGGCGGCCCCAGGAGGCGCGCCTTTGGGCTCCGCGTTCATCCCGTCCGCCGCGGCCGTCCTGCCCGTCGCCGCGGTCGGGTCCGGTGCCCTTGCCGTGCGTACTCATGCCGGCGCCTCCATGGCAACGCGCAGTGCCGCGATGCCCCGGGAACCGTACGCCTTGACCGAGCCGAGAGAGAGGCCGAGGGTCTCGGCGACCTGGGCCTCGGTCATGTCGGCGAAGTAGCGCAGCACGAGGACCTCGCGCTGGCGGCGCTGCAGCCCCTTCATCGCCTTGATGAGGGAGTCGCGCTCCAGCAGGTCGTACGCGCCCTCCTCCGCGCTGGCCATGTCGGGCATCGGCTTCGAGAGCAGCTTCAGACCGAGGATGCGGCGGCGCAGGGCGGAGCGCGAGAGGTTCACGACCGTCTGGCGCAGATAGGCGAGCGTCTTCTCCGGCTCACGGACACGCTTGCGCGCCGAGTGCACGCGGATGAACGCCTCCTGGACGACGTCCTCGCAGGAGGCGGTGTCGTCGAGGAGGAGCGCCGCGAGCCCGAGCAGCGAGCGGTAGTGCGCGCGGTAGGTCTCGGTGAGGTGGTCGACCGTCGTGCCGGAGGCCGGCAGCGTCGAGGTGTCCTCCGCGCCGTCGCGCTGGTTCGGTATGCGGGTCGGCCGCGCCGCTGGCATCGGCGCGATCACCGGCATGCCGCCGGCCGAACCGGGCGAGCGGGGACGGCGGGGTGGACGAAGGGCGGCGCCCCTCGTCTGTACCGCGGTGAATTCGAGTACCTCTGCCACGCCTGTTGGACCCGCGACCCCCCGTCGGGGTTGTACGTGGCAGCCATGCCTTTTACGTCAGATCGCACACGTGCCCGCAAGACACCTGCGCGGGCCGGTGCGGCAGCCGCGCCCGACGGCACGCCGCGCTCAGCTGTCGGTACGGCCCGCCGAACACCGGACAGCACGTCGAACGCCCTCATGCGTACCAGCTCTTCCCCTAAGCCCCGAGTGTTCGCGCCCAGCCCCGCCGAAGGGCGCCCGTGAAAGACGCTCCCCGCCCGCCGCGCGGTTGCGGCGGACGGGGAGGAAAAATCCTCGGTCGCCGGGAGGCCTGAATCAACCCGGAGACCCGACGGCGGCGCGGCCGGAAATTCTCCGCCCGGCGAACCGCCGACTCGAAGAACTTACACGTCGCCGCCGACAAGGGCTCATGTGTTCGGGGCGAAGCGGGCCCGGCCCCCTACGCGCCCTTCGCCACCAGCTCGGCGATCTGCGCGGCGTTCAGGGCGGAACCCTTGCGCAGGTTGTCGCCGCAGACGAACAGCTCCAGGGCCGTCGGGTCGTCCAGGGCCCGGCGTACGCGCCCGACCCAGGTCGGGTCCGTACCGACCACGTCGGCGGGGGTGGGGAACTCCCCCGCGGCCGGATCGTCGTAGAGGACGACCCCGGGGGCCGTGGCGAGGATCTCACGGGCCTTGGCGACCGTGACCTCGCTCTCGAAGCGGGCGTGCAGGGTGAGCGAGTGCACGGTGAGGACCGGCACCCGTACGCAGGTCACGGCGACCGGCAGCTTCGGCAGGCCGAGGATCTTGCGGGACTCGTCGCGGACCTTCATCTCCTCCGAGGACCAGCCGTCCGCGCGCAGCGACCCGGCCCAGGGCACCACGTTCAGCGCGACGGGCTCGGGGAAGGGCCCCGTGTCGTCGCCGACCGCCCGCCGTACGTCACCGGGGGTCGTCCCCAGTTCCGTACCGGCGACCAGGGCGATCTGCTGCCGCAGGGTCCGCACCCCGGCCCGGCCCGCTCCGCTGACGGCCTGGTACGAGGAGGCCACCAGCTCGCGCAGCCCGAACTCGGCGTGCAGGGCGCCGAGTGCCACGATCATGGAGAGGGTGGTGCAGTTGGGGTTGGCGATGATGCCGCGCGGCCGGACGCGGGCGGCGTGCGCGTTGACCTCGGGGACGACGAGGGGCACCTCCGGGTCCATCCGGAAGGCGCCCGAGTTGTCCACCACGACCGCGCCCTTGGCGGCGGCGATCGGCGCCCAGTGCGCCGCCACCTCGTCCGGTACGTCGAACAGGGCGACGTCGACCCCGTCGAGGGCCTCCTCCGACAGCGCCACCACCTCGACCTGCTCCCCGCGCACGGCCAGCTTGCGGCCGGCCGAGCGCGGGGAGGCGATCAGACGGATCTCGCCCCAGATGTCGGCCCGGTGGGACAGGATCTGGAGCATGACGGTGCCGACGGCACCGGTCGCGCCCACGACCGCGAGCGTCGGCCTGCCGGTGCGCCCGGCATCGACAGCCATCAACGACCGCCGCCTCCGTGGATGAGGGCCATCAGCGACCCGTACCCCCGTAGACGACGGCCTCGTCGCTGTCGGAGTCGAGTCCGAAGGCGGTGTGCACGGCGCGCACGGCCTCCGGCACGTCGTCGGCGCGGGTGACGACCGAGATACGGATCTCGGAGGTCGAGATCAGCTCGATGTTCACCCCGGCGTCGCTGAGGGCCTCGAAGAAGGAGGCGGTGACGCCCGGGTTGGTCTTCATGCCCGCGCCGACCAGGGAGATCTTGCCGATCTGGTCGTCGTAGCGCAGCGAGTCGAAGCCGATGCCCGCCTTGTTCTTCTCCAGGGCGTCGATGGCCTTGCGGCCCTCGGTCTTGGGAAGGGTGAAGGAGATGTCCGTCAGACCGGTCGTCACGGCGGACACGTTCTGCACGACCATGTCGATGTTGACCTCGGCGTCCGCGATGGCGCGGAAGATCGCGGCGGCCTCGCCCGGCTTGTCCGGGACGCCGACGACCGTGACCTTGGCCTCGGAGACGTCGTGGGCGACTCCGGAGATGATGGCGTGCTCCACCTTGTGGTCCCCTTGCGACTCTGGCTTCTCGTTGCTGACCCAGGTGCCCGGCAATCCGGAGAAGGACGAGCGGACGTGGATCGGGATGTTGTAGCGGCGGGCGTACTCGACACAGCGGTGGAGCAGCACCTTCGAACCGGACGCCGCCAGTTCGAGCATGTCCTCGGAGGAGATCCAGTCGATCTTCTTCGCCTTCTTCACGACCCGCGGGTCGGCGGTGAAGACGCCGTCGACGTCGGTGTAGATCTCACAGACCTCGGCCTCCAGCGCGGCGGCCAGCGCGACGGCGGTCGTGTCCGACCCGCCGCGGCCGAGGGTGGTGATGTCCTTCTTGTCGGCGCTGACACCCTGGAAACCGGCGACGATGGCGATGTTGCCCTCGTCCAGCGCGGTCCGGATGCGCCCCGGCGTGACGTCGATGATCCGGGCTTTGTTGTGGACCGAGTCGGTGATGACGCCTGCCTGGCTGCCGGTGAACGACTGGGCCTCGTGGCCCAGGTTCTTGATCGCCATGGCCAGCAGCGCCATGGAGATACGCTCTCCGGCGGTCAGCAGCATGTCGAACTCACGCCCGGCGGGCATCGGTGACACCTGCTCGGCGAGATCGATCAGCTCGTCCGTCGTGTCGCCCATCGCGGAAACGACGACGACCACCTGGTGGCCGTTCTTCTTCGCTTCCACGATCCGCTTGGCGACGCGCTTGATGCCCTCGGCATCGGCTACGGAGGAGCCTCCGTACTTCTGCACGACAAGGCCCACGTGCGCTCCTCGCTCCGTTTCAGTCTCTGATTTCCGCACATACACACGCACTCATACGTTGTTCTTACGTCGTCGAACGTGCTGCGGCGGTCGGCTCAGTCTAACGAGCGGCCGAATATCCCTTCCCTGGTACCGCATGGTGAGATGTCCCGCTCACCCTTTGATCACCTGGGTTTTCTCCGGGCGTCCACCGAATTTCACCCGGCTTCTTCGACGGGAGATCATGGGGTCCGACCGCTCCGGGGTGGTGCCTGCCCGGTGGGAGTGCGGGGCAGTCCAAAAGTGGGGGAGGTCACTCGAGGCGTGGGGCTTCGAGGTGGGCCGCCTCATGGGTGGTGTCCACCAGGTTGTCGCGCACCTTGCGCGTACTGGGATGGTCCTCGCCCAGTGAGCGCACGTACCCTTCCCAGGCCTCCTGGTAAGCGGAGATGGCTTCACTCGTTCGTCCCGCCCGGTGGTACGCGCCGCCGAGGTTGTTCAGCGACAGCAAGGTCTGCGGGTGGCTCCGGCTCAGAAGACGCTCGCGATCGGCGACGTTGCGCCGCAGAAGTGCGATGGCCTGATCGAGGTCGCCGGATTCCCGGTACGCCCCGGCCAGGTTGTTGCGGGCGTTCAGCGTGACCGGATGGTCCTCGCCGTGGCGGCGTACCGCGTCCTCCACGTACTCCTCCATCACGGTCACCGCCTGCTCGCCCTGGCCCGCCGAGATCAGGTCGTTCAACAGGTTGCCCCGGGCCCGGAAGGTCCGGGGGTCGTCTCTCCCCACGGTGTTCCGCAGCATCTCCACCGATCGGGCATGCAGCTCGATCGCCATGTCCAGATCGTCGGCCGCATAGTGCACCGAGCCCAGGTTGCCGAGGAGCACCGCGAACTCGGGGCTGCCCGCGCCCAGAACCCGCCAGCCGTCCTCGCAGACCCGCTGCAGCAGAGTGATCGCGGGGCCTGGATCACCGGCCTCCGCGTATGCCTGGGCGAGGTTGCTCGCCACCGTCAGCGCGTTGGGATTTTCGGACCCCAGGAGCCTTACGCAGATGTTGTGAGCGCGCTCCAGCAGAGGTACCGCCTCCCGCGCAGCCTTCTGGCCGCAGAGGAACATTCCCGTCTCGTTCGCCAGCCGGCCCAGCTCTTCGACCTCCTCGTCCGGTGCCACATGGTCGGCCAGCGCTTGGACATGCGGCAGCAGGGAGCGCCACGTCGGCCAGCAACCGATGTCTTCGTAGTCTTCCGGCAGGGCCGTGAGGAGCAGGCGTATCGCGTGGTTCCGGGCGAGAGCGATGAACTCGGCCTCTGCCGGTTCCTCCCCACCGGGCGTCCGGACGACGGCCTGCACCAGGCGGTGGACGGAGATCGTGTCACCCTGCATCGCGATCATGCTGTGGGCTGCGAGGCGCCCGAGCCCTTGAGCGACCGCCAGAGGTCTGGCCCCGGCCTCCAGCACACTCCGGGGAATCGCGTCCGGCGCGTACCAGGCCAGCACGGACAGCAGGACGCCCGCCGTGAGGTCACCCTCGTCGAGCCGGTCCAGCGTCACACGCCACACCCGGGCCACCGTCCGTTCCGGGTCCCCGCCCTCGGCCGACGCCGCGAACATGTCCGCCGGGTACGCGGCGAGCATCTCCAGATACCGCTCCGCCGACGTGCCCGTCTCCCGGCAGAACGCCGCCGCCTGCTCCACCGCGAGCGGCAGGTTGCCCAGCTCTCCCGCCAGTTCGGGCGCCCCGGCCCTGCCCGCCGGGCAGATACGCCCGAACAGTTCGGCCGCGTGTGCCGTGTCAAGGACGTCCAGGTCCACGCAGGTGGCCGCCTCGTGCCACCCTGTCGCCCGTCGACTAGTGATCACGAACCTGCCGCCCGGCGCGCGCTCCAGCAGCGGTTCCACATGGGCCGGATCACTCACGTTGTCGAGGACGATCAGCCACCCCTCATGTGTGGCGAGCCACTGCACCGCCCGCTCCCGCAATGCCTGTGGGGGCAGTACGTCGACGAGTTCCGGCTGCATGGCCATACCGAGCCCGGTCAGGCCCGCGTCGATCGCAGTGGGACTGTCGGCGGCGATCCACCACACGGGGTTGGCGTCGGTCGTGGCCGCCCGGACCCAGTGCGCCACCAACGTGGATTTACCGATGCCGCCCAGGCCGTGCACGGCTACGACCTCCGACGCGCCCACCGCCTGGTCCAGCAGGCCGAGTTCGAGTTCCCGCCCCACGAAGAGTCTGGTGGGGACCGGCAGTTTCACCAGCCGCTTGTCCAGTTCGCCCATCGGCCGGAAGGCCTCCGCCGGCAATACGGTCGCATGGTCGATCTGCGTGTCGATCTGCGTGACGTGATCCCCGGTGGCGGCATTGCGCGCGCTCCCGCCGAACGCGACGGCCCGCTCCCCCGACGCCTCCACCATGGGCACTCCCCGTAGTCGCTCGCTGCTCGGACGTCGTCGACGAGCGAAGGCTCCCCGCCCCGGCGATACGAAGGATTCTCCCTCCTCGACGCCTGCGACCGCCGCACCTTCGGCTCGGCAGTGGACCGTCTTTAAAGTTCAACGATTATGGTTCGCCTGTGCGCGTACTTCTGGTGGAAGACGACGAGCCGGTCGCCGAGTCCCTGCGACGTGGACTCCTGCGGTACGGCTTCGAGGTGGAGTGGGTCAACACGGGCGGGGCCGCGCTGTCGTACGGCGGGCCGTACGACGTCGTCCTCCTGGATCTCGGTCTCCCCGACACCGACGGCCTCGACGTGTGCAAGGCCCTGCGGGACCGCAGCCAGGTGCCGATCATCGTGATCAGCGCACGCAGCGACGAGACGGACCGCGTGGTCGGCCTGGAGCTGGGCGCCGACGACTACGTGTCCAAGCCGTTCGGGGTCCGCGAGGTGATCGCCCGCATAAGGGCGGTGATGCGCCGGGTGCAGCCGCGCGCCGCCGACGCGCCCGCCGGGCCCGACCGCTACGGCCCCCGCCTCACCGTCGACCGCAAGGCCGCGCGCGTCCACCTCGACGGTACGGAGGTGGGGCTCGCCCCCAAGGAGTACGACCTCCTGGCCTTCCTCACCGAGGAGCCGGGCGCCCTGATGTCGCGCGAGCAGATCATGGAAGCGGTCTGGGACGCGAACTGGTTCGGGCCGACGAAGACGCTCGACGTCCACGTGGCGGCGCTACGGCGCAAGCTGGCCGGGGCGATCACGATCGAGGCGGTACGGGGCGTGGGGTTCCGGCTGATCGTGAACGAGAAGGAGAAGGAGGACGCCGAGACCTCCGGCTCCCCGCGTGAGGGCGACGGCACGTCATGATCCGTCAGCTCATCCGCAGCTACGTGCTCCTCGTGGCGGTGGCGATCGCTCTGTTCACGGTGCCGGTGGCGTTCACGCTCACGGATCAGCTGCGGGACGACACCAGCGAAGCCGTACAGCGCGAGGCCAAGACGATGGCCCGGCTGCTGGGCGTGGGCGACACCGCCTCCTGCGAGGCCTTGGCGCAGCTGGCGGGGGCGTACCCGCCCGAGGAGGAGAAGGTCGAGGTCACCGCGACCGACAGATGTGCGCCGGAGAGGCTGGGGGAGCCGAAGGCGGACGCGGCGCTGGGCCGTGCTCTGGAGCACGGCCGGAGCACGGTCGACTGGGGCTCCGACTTCATCTGGGGCGACAACCTGGTGGTCACGGCCCCCGCCTTCGAGCGTTCGCCGGACGGCAAGACCGACACGGAGAAGGTGGTCGGCGCCGTCCGGATCATGTTCTCGACCGACCACCTCACGGCTCGGCTCTGGCAGATCTGGGGTTTCAGGGCGGGCCTGGCGGTGTTCGTCCTTCTGGCCGCCGCAGGCATCGGTGTCTTCGCCGCGCGGCGCCTGACCGCCCCCCTCCGCCAGCTCAACGAGATGGCGAGCAAGATGAGCGACGGCGATCTGACGGCCCGCTCCCCCGTGACGGGGCCCCAGGAGACGCAGACCCTGGCGCGGACGCTGAACCAGGCGGGCGAGCGTCTGGACACGCTGATCGCGTCGCAGCGCATCTTCGTCGCCGACGCCTCGCACCAACTCCGCACTCCCCTCACGGCCTTGCGACTGTCCCTGGACAACATCGCGGACGGTACGGACGACGAGTTCGTACGGGAGGACGTGGAGCAGGCCACCGCCGAGGTGGTCCGGATGAGCCGCCTCGTCAACGGCCTGCTGGTGCTGGCGCGAGCCGAGGCGAAGGTGACGGCGGCGGAACCGCTGTCCCTGCGGGATGTCATCCGGGAACGCCTCGACGTGTGGAGACCGGCCGCCGACGAGCGCGGAGTCACCATCACGCTCAGGGGGAGTGCCGACGGCCGGCCGCTGGTGCTGGCCAGTCCCGGTCATCTGGACCAGGTCCTGGACAACGTGCTTTCGAACGCCCTGGAGGTCTCGCCGGACGGTGCGACCATCACGGTCCTGGTGGAGAGCCGGGGCGACGAGGTGGTGCTGTCGGTGCTGGACGAGGGGCCCGGCATGTCGGACGCCGAGAAGTCCCGCGCCTTCGACCGCTTCTGGCGCGGTCAGGGCCTCACCGGGAAGGGCGGTTCGGGCCTCGGCCTCGCCGTCGTCAAGCAACTCGTCACCGACGACAACGGGACCGTGGCCCTGAAGGACTCACCCGGGGGCGGGTTGTGCGTCGCGCTCACCCTGCGGGCGGCGCGGCACGGGGGCGGCTGAGCCGGGAGAGTGGGCTCAGCCGGTCCGGGGTGGCTGGGCCGGGGGGTCGAGCCCAGCCACGTTTTGGGATCCGGCGGGCGGATCAGCCTTCGGGCATCATCGACGAGTGGTGGTTCACGATCTTCCACACGCCGTTGCGCTTCTCGTACTCGTACGTGTAGCGGGCGTCGACGCGCCGCTTCTCGCCGGTCTTGGGGTCGGTGAGGATGAAGTAGTACGAGCCGGTGTCGATCGCCGAGTTGGCGTCCAGGACGTTGATGATCGTCTTGGTCTTCTTGCCGACCGGCTTGTTCTCCAGGAAGTGGTTGAAGTAGTCGACGATGCCGGCGCGGTCCGTGCGGATCTTGTTGGAGACGGTCGGCAGGAGCACCGCGTCCTTCGCGTAGCGGTCCGCCACCTTCTTGGAGTCGCCGGTCCTCAGCGTCTTGTTCCAGCCATCGAAGAGAGCCGCGATCTCCTTCTTGGAGGGCTGCTTCGGCGCGGCCTCGGCGCCAGCCATGCTGACCCCGGCGGTGACCGTGCCGGCGGTGACGAGGGCGGTGGCGGTGACGATGGCGGCGCGTATGCGGTTCTTGCGGGTCATCGCGATCTCCTGTGCGAAGTTGGGGTGTTACTGCCTCCGCTTCGTGTGCGGTGGAAGTGACTCCAGATTCGCGTGACGCCGGTTAGGGGGTGTGCAGGGGAGATACAGGGGTGGGACAAGGGTCATACAAAGCGCGAAGAGTAATGATCAACTTACTCTCCGAGGCGACCCAACAGGCTGGTGAGCTGGTCGATCAGATCGAGGGCCTGGCCGATCAGGCTACGGTCCCCCGAGGTGGTAGCGCGTCGGTCCAGATCGGCTGCCAGAGGGGGAAGCAGTTCACGGGCGCGGCTCATGTCGCCCGTGTCGACCAGCAAGCGGACGTGCCTCGCTCGAACGGTCAGCGTCAGCTGATCAGTGTCACCGAGGAACGCCCGGCACCGTTCGGCAACCTTCTCTGCCAGCGCCGCCGCCCTCTCCAGCTCCCCGGCCTCGGCCAGCGCGTCGACGAGATCGTTCTCCACACCGACGTTCTCCATGTCGTCCACGCCGAACAGCCCGTGCGCCCTCCTGAGCCGGGACTCCAGGGTGTGCAGGTCCGGACGCTGCTCCGTGATGTCACGCAGGGCCGCCTCGGCGTTGAACGTCAGCCGGTGATCCGCCCCCAGAACGTCAGACGCCGTCTCGACCGCCTGTTCGGCCAGAGCCCGTGCCCGTTGAGTGTCGGTGTGCCATACGGCCCTCGCAAGCGAGATGAGAGAGGTGATCGTCCCCGGGTGCGCATCGCCCAGGGTGCGCTTTCTGACCGCGAGTTGCCGCTCGGCCAGGGGTATCCCGCGGGCCCTTGCGCCGTTGAGGACATACAGGGCGAGCAGCACGTCGTATATACCGTCCGAGCTCGTCCATTCCGGATGGCGTGCGAGGGACCGTGCGGCCCGGTCAGCCAGTTCGACGCTGCGTCGGGGATACTCCCGCGCGAACGCCGTCCCCGCCCGCCCGAGGAGGGCCGTAAGCAGTTGTGTGTCGAACTCCTCCCTCAGGCAACCGCCGAGCGCCTCGGCATGGGTCGCCCACAGACGTGCGGCGTCATGGGCGATGACGGCCGCTGGCTGGTGCTCGACCAGAACCGTCACCGCCGCGTCCCGCGCCGCGACCATCTCCTCCAGTTCACCCGCCCGACTCACGGCCTGCACCAGCCGATGCACCGACAACACCTCCCCGCGCACCTTGATCATGCTGTGCGCAGCCAACCGCCGTACGGCCTCGGTCACTTGCAGCGGCCCGCCGGTCCCCATCAGGTACGACCTGGGGATGTCGTCCGGCGCCCACCAGGCGATGAGCCTCAGGATGGCGGCGGCGGCCGGGGTGTCCGCGAGCGCGTCCAGCGTCACCTGCCACACCCGCGCGACGGTCCTCTCCGCGTCCCCGCCCTCCGCCGTGGCCGCATACATGTCCGCCGGATAACTGGCCAGCAGTTCCAGGTACGCCCGAGGAGTGATCCCCGCCTCGCGGCAGTACGCGGCGGCCTGGTCGACGGCCAGCGGCAGGCACCCCAGCTCTGCGCACAGCTCCTCGACCCCGTCGGCAGGGCCGTCATAGATCCCGGTGAACAGCTCGACGGCCTCGTCCGGCGCCAGGACGTCGAGGTCCAGTGTGCGGGCGATGCACCGCCAACTCACGGGCCCCCGGCGGGTGGTGACGAGAAACCGTCCGGTTGACGCCCGTGCCAGCAGCGGCTTGATGACGTCCGGGTCGGAGACGTTGTCCAGTACGACCAGCCAGCCCTCGTTCGAGGCGAGCCATTGGATCGTACGTTCGCGGAGGGCCTCCTCCGTCAGGATGCCGACCAGGGCGGGCTGGAGGGCCCGTCCCAGTGCGGCGAGCCCGGCGTCGAGGTCGGACTCCGTCTCCGCGGTGATCCACCAGACGGGATTGAAGTCTGCCGCGCGGGCGGCGGCCCAGTGCGCGGCGAGCGTCGACTTGCCGATGCCGCCGAGCCCGTGGACGGCGTGGACGACGACGCCACCCGTCTCGCCGAACGTCATGTCCAGCAGCCGGAGTTCACGTTCGCGGCCGACGAACTGACCCGTCCGGTCGGGTAGATGACGCACGCGGGACGCGCAGGGATCGAGCGCGAACGCCTCCGCCGGGAGCACCGTGGCCTGGGCGATCTGGGTGACGAAGTCCCCGGTGGCCGCGTTCCCAATGTCCCGCCCGGCGGCCACGGCCCGCTCACCCGACGCTTCCGCCATCCCCTCGCCCATGGAGAACATGATGACGTGCGCGAGAGGGCCCGACCCCGTTTCCGGGGCGGCCCGCCTTCCGGCTGGTTGAACACTACGACCGAGCCGTCGTCACGGGCTCGACTTCATGGTGCCCTGACCGGCATGCCTCCGGTGCGCGGGGCGGGGAGGAAGGTTTCCGGGATCGGCGTGTACACCGGCATCGGCCCGTCCGCCTCGCACTCCGCGAGACATTCGCGGCACAGCCCGTTCACGAGCTCGACGGTCCGCTCGTCCGCCTCGCACAGACCACAGACCATGATCACTTTGTCGATGCGCGCACGGCGGGCGGCCTTCTGCCGGATCTCCGCCTTCTTGGGCTTCATCGGGGGCATCTTGTCTTCCAATCGTTTGCGGGCGAATCCGCCCGGGTTGGTGACATCCGGAGGAAGTCCGTCCGTCAGTGCCCTGGTGACGTCGTCCGGCGTCGCGCCACGCGACAGCCACTGCGTGACGAGGGATTCGAGGGAATGGCAGTCGGCGTCGGACAGCGGCATACGGGGATCCGCGGAGCGGACGTCGGCGAGGGTCAGGTAGGCGGTGCTGGGCTCCGGGGCGGGAGCTTCCGCCCTGCCGGGCGCGGTCGGCTCCTCCTGGTCGGTCGGCTCCTCGGGCTCCTTCTCCTCGACCCGGGCCAGTCCCGACCGGTAGTGCTCCGTCACGTCCCTGCCGTCGCGCTCTCGCGCAAAGTCCGCCCACCACTCCACCGACCTGGGCGTACGCGACCAGTACGTGCGCGTTACCCACCGCATCGAGCCGTCCTCGATGGTGAGGTGCTCCTTGATCCAGCGCAGATGGCCGGCGTGGACGAGGCGCCCCGACGACGTGCGTACGGCTTGCTGGCCGTAGCGGGGGTGTTGCGCCGCGATCACCTTGTGGCCCATGGCGTGGCCGTCTTCGAGGTGGTCGATGAAGACGGCGATCTCGGCGTCGCGGGGGCTCAGGTGTGCGAAGTTCGGATCTGCATGCGAGTCTTCGTCACCCACGGAGCGTTTCCCGTAACCCGTTTTGGCCATCGGGTGGGACGGGGAATGCAGGGCAGCACTAAGCTGGGCGTAAGCCACGATCGAGCCTCATTCGATCCGTAGGTCTAGGCCCTGGCAATGGTGTTGGCGCACCGGCCGGGGCCGATCTATGTGGTCAGATGCCGCGAACCTAGAGCGGCTTCACGTTCCGAAGCAAGTCGATCACGGAACGTCACCCTTTCGAGTTACGTCCCTTCAACTCACCTACGAGCTTGGTTGGTTGGGTTGGTTCTTCAGTCTTTCCCAGAGGCTTGGAAACCCATGGGAAGAGCTCGGGTCCCGGGGCTTAAGCTCCGGGCTGACCTGCGGCGATGCAGGAGGCCCAAGAGGAGGCGCGGACGGTCGGCCGTTCGCGCCGGAAGGCGATTCGAGGCAGTTCCCGCCCTCCGAGTCGCTGTAACTCGACTTGGACCACCGCGAACGGACTGCTGGTACTCCGGGCCGACGCCTCAAGCTCCGTACGTGGAACCGGAGTCACTGCCCACCGCAGTGACGACCGCGCTCCCCGGGGTAACAGACAGCCATGAGCGAAGTGCTGCTGACTGAGACGTTCCGTAGTGCGTCGGGGGCCGTGCGGTGGGGCACGATCGGGGAGGCCGGGCGGGAACCCGTCGTGCTCTGCCACGGCACCCCCTTCTCCTCCTACGTCTGGCGCGGCATCGCCCAGGCGCTGGCCGACACCGACCGCCACCAGGTGTTCGTCTGGGACATGCCCGGGTACGGGGAGTCGGACATGCACACAGGTCAGGACGTGTCCCTGGCCGCGCAGGGGCGGGTCTTCACCGAGTTGCTGGCGTACTGGGGGCTGGACGAACCCGTCGTGGTCGCGCACGACTTCGGCGGGGCCGTCGCCCTGCGGGCCCACCTGCTGCACGGGGCCCGCTACCGCGCGCTCGCCCTGGTCGACCCCGTGGCGCTCGCCCCGTGGGGCACGCCCTCCTTCCGGCTGCTGGGCCGGCACGCGGCGGTCTTCGAACAGCTGCCGCCCGCACTGCACCGGGCCCTGGTGCGCGAGTACATCGCCTCCACCGGCGGTCCCGGCCTGCATCCCACCGTCCTCGACCGGCTCGTGCGGCCGTGGCTGGGTGAGCACGGACAGCCCGCCTTCTACCGGCAGATAGCCCAGGCGGACCAGGCCCACACGGACGAGATCCAGGGCCGGTACGGGGAGATCGGAATCCCGGCACTGGTGTGCTGGGGCGAGGAGGACGGGTGGATCCCGCTGGCGAAGGGGCGGGAGCTGGCCGGTCTCGTGCCGGGCGCGCGCTTCGAGCCGATCGCCGGTGCGGGGCACCTCGTCCAGGAGGACGCCCCCGCCGAACTCACCGCCGTGCTGCTGGACTTCCTCCAGGAGCAGCAGCCCGGCTAGAGCGTCCCGAGCGCCGGCGCGAACGCGATCAGGAGCGGGAGGAGGGCGAGGAGCGCTGCGGCCGTGGTGGTGGCCGCGCGGCGGGTGCGGTCCAGGCGGGGCGGCGGCTCCAGCAGCCGCTCGACCCGGTCGCCCAGCAGGCGGCGGGTGTTGGAGCAGCTCAACACGCCCCGGTGCTGGTTGAGTTCGATGAGGGCCAGGGCCGTGGTCAGGTGGCCGCAGCGACGGGACGCCGTGTCGTCGGCGGCGAGTTCGACGAGGCGGTTTGTCTGGTCGGCGAAGTGGGCGAAGAGGGGGACGCGCGGGAAGCCCGTGGCGAGGGCGGTGGAGAGGTGGAGCAGCCAGTCGTGGCGGGCGCGGGCGTGCCCGAGTTCATGGGCGAGGACGGCGTCCAGCTGACGGTCGCTCAACTTTCCCAACGCGCCGGTCGTGACGACTAGTTGGGGCGGGGCTCCCGGCATCAGCCAGGCGTCCGGGTACTCGTCCTCCAGGACCAGCAGCGGACCCTTCGTCTGCGGCAGCCCGGCCGGGAGGTCGGGAGCGCGCTCGCGCAGATGCGCCCGGCGCAGCTGCCGGCGGCGCCGGGCCTCGACCAGCTCCCGGGCCAGCATCGCCCCGCTCCAGGCCGCGCCCAGGGCCAGCGCCAGCGTCAGTACGGCCGTCCAGGGCGGCGCGGCCGTGAGGTCGTACGCGGCGGTCACCTCCGGGGGCGCGGGCGCGAAGGCGTGCGTCCGCACGGTCCCGAACACCGCCGCCGCGCCCAGCACCAGCGCCGCCAGGCAGCTCAGCAGGGCCGCCGCGACCAGGCACTGCCACGCCCAGAGCGCGACCACGGGTTCCCGCTCGGGCCACCTCGCCCTGAGCAGCGTGCGAGGACCCAGCACCGCGGCGGTCACGGCCACGGCGGCGAGAAGGAGCAGGACAACGGTCACGTCACTGGGTCCGGTTCCTGTCGGGGGACGGGCAGGGCGTTGCACGTGGCTGACGTACGTACGCGTATGCGGCCTGACAGCCGAGAGGACACGCTACCGGGAAACCGGCGGATGCCATCGGGCGGAAGCAAGCCGTGCGCGAGGCGTCACGGACTCGGTGCGCGGAGCAGATCGCCCAGCGACCGGCGCACCGGCTTGGGTAGGCGGGGGTCCTCGACCAGGCACTCCCACTCCGCTCGGTGCCGATCCAGAAGGACCCGGGCACGATCGGCATCTCCGATCTCCAGCAGCAGCTCGATCTGCCCCATCCGGGCGGACAGGGTCCACGCGTGCGACTCGCCGTGCTTCTCCGCGCAGTCGTTGGCGAACTCCTGGTTCAACCGGATGACCTGTTGGAGGTCCCCAGTCATGAGATAGAGACCCATCAGGTTCGTTGTCAGGATTTGAGCGGCGCTGAATTCGGAGAATTCGCCACGCTTCCCCGCTTCTCTCCGGACGGCCTGGTTGCGCAGCCGTTCGACCTCGGCGATGGCGGACTGCGCGTACCGAGAGGGATCTCGTTCGGCGATCCCCACCCGGACATCCGCCAGAAGCACACCAAGCTTCGCCGTGACGTGGTGATCGTCCCCCAGAGTCCGCTCCGCCTTGCGCAGGGACTTCTCGGCCAGGCGCATCGCGTCCCAGACTCTTCCGCCGGCCAGCAGTGCGTGTGCCAGCCATGCCCGGGCCACCAGTGTCCGCGGATCCTTGCGGCCGAACATACGAGCTGTCGTCGACCGATTCTGCAGCAGCAGAAGGTATGCCTGTGCCCAGTCCCCCTCCAACAAGAGCCGGTTGGCAAGCATCTTCCTTGCCAGGAGGGTGGTCTCGTGCCGCCGCCCGCAGATACGTTCGGCGAGACGCGTCGCTCGCTCCACCGCCTCGATGCCGCCCTCGCCGGTAAAGCTCTCGCTCCAGCGAGCGACCAGAGTGAAGAGCAGTACAGCCTGTTCCGCCTCCGGTTCCCCATGCCCGAGCAGCGTCTTCGCGTGGGTGAACCAATCCATGTGGGCGAAGCTCGTCTTGTCGTTCGCTCGGGCGCTCAGCACCGCCGCCGCGCTCTCGCGGCCCGCCGCCACCGCTTCGGGTCGCCTGTGCGGATCCTCCGGATCCGCGGCCCTCGCCACCGCCTGCACCAGACGGTGCACCGAGATCTCGTCCCCACGCAGCGTGATCATGCTGTACGCGGCCAGTCGGCGAATCGCCTCGGTCACTTCCGGTGGGCTGCCGAGCGGCTCCAGGTACGGCAGGCGAATTCCGTCGGACGACCACCAAGCGATCACGCGGAAGATCTCCCCCGCGAGCGGTGTGTCGGCCAGCCGGTCCAGGGTCACCCGCCACACCTTGCCGATGGCGCGTCCACCCTCCGGAGCTTGGGTCAGGTACTGCTCGGGATGGGAAGCGAGTTGCTCCCGATACCGCCCCGGAGTGATGCCCGCCTCCCGGCAGTACGCCGCCGCCTGGCGCACGGCCAGCGGAAGACATCCCAGTTCTCGGCACAATTCCTCGGTCGCGGCCGCCGACTCGGCGTCGTGAGGGCGGTCGTGGACTCTTTCGAAGAGTTCAACGGCTCCCGGGAGGTCCGGCACATCCAGCGGGACCGTCTCCGCGATCCCCTGCCACCCGGCCGCCTGCCGGGTCGTGATCAGGAACCGGCCGTCCGGACACCGGCCGAGGAGCGCCTTCACGAGGACCGGATCGGAGACGTTGTCCAGGACGAGGAGCCAGCGCTCGTGCGTGGACAACCACCGCACGGCCAGGTCACGCAGCGCTCTCCGGGAGAGTACGTCGCCCAATGCGGGCTGGAGCGCGACCGCCAGGTCGGCCAGGCCCATGTCCAGATCCGCCTCGGTCTCCGCCGTGATCCACCACACGGGGTTGTACGCGTCTGTCCGCTCCGAGGCCCAGTGGGCAGCCAGGGTCGATTTGCCGATGCCGCCCAGCCCGTGCACGACCTGGGCGACGGCTCCGGCAGGGTCCGCGAACGCCTCGTCCAGAGCCGCGAGCTCACGCTCCCGGCCGACGAATGGTCTCGCCCGCTCCGGCAGGTTGACCGTACGGGCCATGCACGCGGGTAGCTCGTACGCCTCCGTCGGCAGCGGGGCCGTCATCCGTCCGACGAAGATCGGAGCCACGTGCTCCCCGGCGAAGGCCATGCCGATCGATCCGCCCGACGCGATCGACCTCCCGCCCGACGCCTCCACCGCCACCCCCCTCTCGGCGTCCATCAGGCGCCCGTGGACGCCGCGCCGATGTCACCGCCCGCGGCGATGGAGCCGTGGCCGGAGGCGGTCACGTTCGCGGTCGGGCCGGGAGCGGCAGAAGGAGACGGGGTGGCAGCGGGCGGAGCCTGCGGTGGGGCAGTCGGCGGGACCGTACCGCCGGTCGAGGCTGAGCCGATGTTGCCGCCGGCCGCGATGGCGCCGTGGCCGGAGGCGGTCACGCCGTCGGCGGGGGTGGCCGACACGGAGGGCGCCGGGGCGGGGGCGGGCGGCGCGACGGAGGACGGGCCGGTCGACACCGTACCGATGTTGCCGCCCGCGGCGATCGCTCCGACACCGGACGCGTCGACATTCCGCGACGGCGTCGGTGTCGGTGGGGCCGGAGGGGTCGACGAACCACCGAACTGCACGATGGCGGCGAGGACGAGGCCGATCACACCCGCGGATCCGCCCGCCACACTGGCGATCTGATCCGCCGACCCCAGGTCGACGAAGGCGAATCCGACCAGTGTGACCACGCCCACCCCGGCGATCGCGAGGCCGGCCCATGCCCATGGCTTCAGTGTCATGGGGGCATTGTGGCGGTTGTCAGGACCCATGGGGAGAGTCCCACCATCACGGACAGATCACTGACGTGACATCAGTTCTTCTTCTCCGCAACGGCATCGGTGCCTGCGTCGGCGGGTGCGTCTGTGCCATCGACCGCCGGGCCGCCTCGTCGCTCCGTCTTCCACAAGTCGGTCATGGCCTCCACGGTGGCCGCGGGGTCCCAGGTCCCCGAGGTGATGCTCTCGCTCAGCGTTCCGAACAGGGCGTTCCATCGGGCGAGTTCTTCAGGATCGGGCCCGCCCTTCACCACGCGAGCCGGACCGTTCTCGACACCGTCCGGACCGCCTGTGGCCCGCTCGGACCGGCCGGGATTTCGCGGTACGTGGAAAGGCGCCAGATCGACCAGGCCTCGTATGGCGCTCATCGCGGCGACAAACGAATCGTCCCCGCCGAACACCGGTGTTGCGTCCGCGACCAGTTGCTCCAACACGGCTGCTCCCCGGTCGACATCCCTGGTGGAGACATAGGCCTGGACGAGCGTCATCTTCGCGGTCAGGGTTTTCGGATGATCCTCGCCGAACACCCGCTCGTAAGTGGCCACGTGCTGCTCCGCAGCTTCCACGTCCCCCTCCGCCTCCGCCTCCAGGCATCTGTACAAGCTTTGCGCACTCGTGGACCGCAGCATCGTGTCGAAGTGCTGCAGCAGATCACCGAGGACGAAGTCGGATCCGGTCAGGGCCCAGGAGGCCACGATCTTCCCGATCGGCCCCTCCATGACCCTCGAACTCGGCGCTATCAGCAGCAGCTTGCTCTGAACCGACAACGTCACCGGGTGCTCCGGCCCCAGCGTCTCGACGCAGTCCCCGTGCACCTGCTGCAGCATCGAACGAGCCGACACGAGATCCTTGTAGTTCCGGATCTCCATGGCGCGGTGGCCCTTTGCCTCCAAGGTTCGCGGATGTCTGTCGCCAAGAGCCGATGCCCGCCCCTCGACGACCTTCTCCAGCAGCTCTCTGGCCCGTCCAGAGTCACCCATGAGCCCAGCTGTTCGAGCAACGCGCATACATGCCGTCAGTGTCAGGGGGTGGCGCTCACCCAGCACTCGGACACAGTCCGCCAGCACGGCGTCGGCCAGGGGAGCCGCCGCTCCGGGGCCGCCGGCCCACCGCCGGGCCTGCACGCGTTCGACGCGGGTTTCGAGGGTCTGTCGCGCTTCGACACCGAGAAGCCGCGTGTATACCGCCTCGGCGTGATCGATCAACGTGATCGCGCGCAGCGCCGAACGGGTTCCCGAGAACATCAGTTGACGGGCTGCCTGGAGGCACAACCCCGCCTCCGCCTCCGTAGCGGTCCCAGGTGATCCGTATCCGGTCAGCGCCTCGATGTGCGGCAGCACCGCCTGCACCGCCCGCCAGGCGACCGGAGCGTCAGCGTCTTCCGGGATCAACGCTGTCAGTGCCGCCACCGCGCTCTCTCGGGCAGCCGAGATCGCGTCGGGACGGCGGTGGTGGTCGTTCTGCCCCGGCGTTCGGGAGACGGCCTGCACCAGTCGGTGCACGGACACAGTGTCGTCGTTCAGTGTGATCATGCTGTGCGCCGCGAGGCGGCCGAGGGCCCGGCGCACGGCCGGAGGCGTCCCGAGTCGGGCGAGCAGGGAGCGTGGGATGCCTTCGGGGGCGTACCAGGCGATCATCAGCAGGATACGCACCGCAAGCGGATCGTCCGCGAGACGGTCCAGCGTTATGTGCCAGACGCGGGCCACTGCTCGCTGATGGTCACCGCCCTCGTCCGTGGCCTCGTACATCTCAGCCGGATAGGCGGCGAGGTCGTCCAGGTATTCGCGTACGGTGCAGCCTGTTTCCACGCTGTACGCCGCCGCCTGGGCTACCGCCAGCGGGAGGTGGCCCAGTTCCTCGCAGAGTACGGCGATGTCCGGGTCCTCGCCCCGGACCCGGGTGAAGAGGGTTACCGCCTCTTCTTCAGAGAGCACTCCGAGCGGCACCTCCTTCGCCATGCTCCGCCAACCGGTCGACCGTCGGCTCGTGATCAGGAACCGGCCTGAGGTCGCCCGGGCGAGGAGGTGCTCGACATCGGCCGGATCGGAGACGTTGTCGAGGACGAGCAGCCAGCCACTGTGGGAGGCCAGCCACTGCCGGGCCCACTCGCTGAGCTGCTCCTGCGGGAGCAGAGCTACCAGCGTGGGCTGGAGCGCCGCGGCCAGGGCCGCCAGCCCCGAGTCGAGCGCCGCACGACTGTCCGCGGTGATCCACCAGCCCGGCGCGTGTTCCGGCCCTCGCAGGGTCGCCCAGCGGGCGGCGAGCGTGGACTTGCCGATACCGCCGAGGCCGTGCATCGCATGTACCACCGCCTCCCCAGGTGTGGCCAAAGCCTCGTCAAGGACGGCGAGTTCGTGGTCCCTGCCGACGAAGAGAGCCACGCGGGACGGGAGGTTGCTGAGCCCCGGCGGACAATCGACGGAAGCCGCGGTGGGAAAGTTCTCGGGCGACAGCAGCGTGGCATTGCCGATGTGCACGCCGAACGATCCGGCCCCGGTCTGTGCCAGGCCGACATCACCGCGCGCGGCCACGGCCCCCGCGCCGGACGCCGTGGCGGAGGAGTCCTCGACAGGGTGGTGGCCGAACGAAGCACTCATACGTCACATGATGACCGCTCGTGGCGGGAATCGTCATGCGTATGGCGGGAGTTGGACGCCCTGGGATGTCGCGCCCGGCTCCCGCAGTGAACCCTGCCCCCCGTCCGTAGGGTGACCGACTACTGCACCTTCCTGCCCAGTCCCAGCGGCCCCGCGATCTCCTCTGCCATGACCTGCCCCGCCTCGAACTCCAGCGTCTCGTCGCCCATCAGTTCCTGGTCGGTGTCGAGGCCGTCCAGCTCGGCGAGGGGCTGGTTGAGGCGGACGTGGGCCACCAGGGACTGGAGGGCGCGCAGCGTCGCCGAGGCCGTGGAGCCCCAGTTGGAGAAGTAGGAGAACTGCCACCACCACAGGGCCTCGGTGGTGCGGCCGGCGCGGTAGTGGGCCATGCCGTGGCGGAGGTCGGCGACGACGTCGGCGAGGTCGTCGGAGATCCGGGCGGGTACCGGCGCCTTGCGGGGCTCGTAGGGGTCGAAGACCTCGGAGTAGACGTCGACCGGCTCCAGCATCAGGGCGAGGCGTTCGCGCAGTTCGTCGACGTCCGTCTCGGGGCCCGGGTCCGGCTCGTAGCGCTCGTCGGGGACGATGTCCTCGTGCGCGCCGAGACGGCCGCCGGCCAGGAGCAGCTGGGACACCTCCAGCAGGAGGAAGGGAACGGCCGAGTCCGGCTCGTCACCCTTGGCCACCTCGGTGACGGCGACCAGGAAGCTCTCGATCTGGTCCGCGATCTGGACCGCGAAGTCGTCCGGGTTCAGGTCCGTCGCGTGCAGCGTGGCGTCAGACATCCAGCAATCGTCTCCCCTCGAAGGCGCGGCCGAGGGTCACCTCGTCCGCGTATTCCAGGTCGCCGCCCACCGGGAGGCCGCTGGCCAGGCGGGTGACCTTGAGGCCCATGGGTTTGATCATGCGGGCGAGGTACGTGGCCGTGGCCTCGCCTTCGAGATTCGGGTCCGTGGCCAGGATCAGCTCGGTGACCCTGCCGTCGGCCAGGCGGGCCAGCAGCTCCCGTATGCGCAGGTCGTCGGGGCCGACGCCCTCGATCGGGCTGATCGCGCCGCCGAGGACGTGGTACGTGCCCCGGAACTCGCGGGTGCGTTCGATCGCCACGACGTCCTTCGGCTCCTCCACGACACAGATGACCGTGACGTCACGGCGGGAGTCGCGGCAGATCCCGCACAGCTCCTCCTGCGCGACGTTGCCGCAGGTGGCGCAGAAGCGGACCTTCGCCTTCACTTCGAGGAGCGCGTGCGCCAGCCGCCGAACGTCCGTCGGCTCCGCCTGCAGGATGTGGAAGGCGATCCGCTGCGCGCTCTTGGGACCGACGCCGGGCAGCCGCCCCAGCTCGTCGATGAGGTCCTGGACCACGCCTTCGTACACGGACTGCCGTCCTTCCTGGTGTCATTCAGTACGTACCGTAGTCGGCCCCCGCCGCTCCGAGGAAGGCGGTACGGGGCTCGGATGGGGTCGGACAGGGGTCGCGGAGGCGCTCAGAAGGGCAGGCCGGGAATGCCCGCGCCACCGCCGCCGAGGCCCTGGGCGAGGGGGCCCAGTTTCTGCTGCTGGAGGGTCTGGGCGTTCTCGTTGGCCGCCTGGACGGCCGCGACGACCAGGTCGGCGAGGGTCTCGGTGTCCTCCGGGTCCACCGCCTTGGGGTCGATCTTCAGCGCGCGCAGCTCGCCGGAGCCGGTGACGGTGGCGCGCACCAGGCCGCCGCCCGCCTGACCGTCGACCTCCGTCCGCGCGAGCTCCTCCTGTGCTTTCGCCAGGTCCTGCTGCATCTTCTGGGCCTGCTGGAGCAGCTGCTGCATGTTGGGCTGGCCACCACCGGGGATCACGTTCAGCTCCCTCGCACGAGTACTCACGGGCGGCACCGTCCACCGACGGGCGTCACCGTTCACGTTCTTACGGTCGCCACGAGCCTACGTGGTCGGCCCGGCCCGTGCCGCGCCACTCTTTCGAGTGAGTCAGCGGGGATTCGTATATCTGATCAAGGGCATCTTCCAGGGGAAAAGCGGTGAAAACACCATCTTCGCCACCCATTGGGCGGTAGGAAGGGGTCCGGCCGCGTCAGGGTGGTGCGTGAGCGCCGTACGTACGTAGGGAGTGCCGGGTGAGCCAGCCGGAGATGCAGCCCGAGGGGGGACCCCAGGACGGGCGGGGTGAGGGGTCCGGGCTGTGGGCGGAGCCGTGGTCGTCGGCGGCCGGGCCGTGGGTGGGGGATCCGGCCGGGCGGCCGTTTCCGCAGGGGGACTGGGGGGCGCCGGCGGAGCGGCTGGAGGAGCTGTACCACTGGGTCGAGCGGGCGGCGCTGGAGACGGCCGCGTGGTATCTCACGGACCGGGTGTGGAAACGGGTGACGGCGCGGGTGCTGCGGATCGGGGCGGCGGCGGGGGCGCTCACCGGGGCGGCGCTGCCGCTGCTCGACCTCACGGGGGCGGTGGGCGGGGCGGCCCCCTGGGGGTATCTCGCCCTGTTGACCTGCGTGGCGTGTGTCGGGGTGGACCGGTTCTTCGGCGTCACCTCCGGGTGGATGCGGGACGTCGCCACGGCGCAGGCGGTGCAGCGGCGGCTCCAGATGCTGCGGTTCGACTGGGCCTCCGAGAGCGCGCGGGAGGTGCTGGGGCCCGCGGAGGGGACGGCCGGGGAGGCCGCGGAGCGGTGTCTCGGGGTGCTCCGGCGGTTCTCCGAGGACGTGACGGAGCTGGTGCGGGCGGAGACGGCGGACTGGATGGTGGAGTTCCGGACGGGTCCGGCTCCGCTCGGCGTGCAGGTCGGAGGCCCGGCGGCCCGGCCCGAGGTGAGCGGCAACGGGCGGGTGCCGATGCCGCCGGGGGCCCGGCCGAACATGCCTCGACAGCGGCCGCCGGAGGCTCGTTAGCGGGTGGGGTGCGTGGGGGGTTCGGTGCGTCGTCGGGTGCGGCCCCGGTGGGGCTTCTCGCGCAGTTCCCCGCGCCCCTGAAAAGCAGGGGCTGCGCCCCGAGCTTTGCAGGCCCGCAGGGGCCCGGGCTTTCAGGGGCGCGGGGAACTGCGCGACCAGCCCCCACGCACCCGCAGCCGACGACGCACGCATCCGACCACGCACCCCACCCGCCCCGAGCCGGAGGCAGCGGCCTCCGTTCAGTCCGACTTCGTGTACGTCACCGACTTGCCCGCCGTGTCGACCCGGCGGAGCTGCCCGTCCGGCAGCAGGGTGACCGTGGTGGCGGCGCCCGGGGAGCAGGACGTGGCCGGTTCACCGGTGCTGACGGTCGAGGGGCCGATGCTGAGCGGGCCGTCGTCGGCCGGCTCGTCCGTCAGCGCCGCCTCGAACACGCAGTGGTACGTGCCGCCGCCGTCGAGCGGGCCGTCCGCCGTCAGCGAGAGGACCGTGTCACCGACCTCGCCCTGCCGAAGGACCAGTTCGCGGGTGTCGGAGCCGGGCAGCGTGGCGGTCCAGGTGCCGAGGTAGCCCTCCGGGACCGTGCCGGCGTCGGGCGACTCGGTGGTCTCCTGCGGGGAGGTCTCCGGATCCGTCGGCTCGGACGACGTCGGCCCCGGTGTCTCCGACGCGCCCGTGGTCGCCCCGCCCTTCGCGTCGTCCTCCTTGCCCCCGCTTCCGCCCTTGTTCATCACCGCGTACACCGAGCCGCCCGCACCGAGCGCGACGACCAGCGCGACGGCGACGAGGAACACGGAGGAACGCCGGTTGCCGCGCGGCGGCTCGGGCTGCCCGCCGGGAGCCGTGCCGGGGCCGAGCCCGGGCACGGGGTGCGGCCCGTAGGGCGGGGTCGGGCCGAGCCCCGCCCCGGGAGCGGCACCGGCCCCCGGCCCACCGCCGTACGCGCCCTGCCCGTACGCACCCGGCCCGACCCCGCCCTGCCCGTATGCCCCGTACGGCGCGCTCTGCGGGTAGCCGTACCCGGGGGCGGCGGGCTGCTGCCCGTACCCGCCGGCGGGCTGCTGCGTGTAGTGCTGCGGGAAGCCGTACCCGGCGGGCGCGGGGCCCGGCGGGGCGCTGGGCGGGGGCGGCTGCGCGCCGGCGCCCGTCCCCGCGATCTGCGTCGGCATGCGGTCCAGGGGCGCGGCGCCCGGCGAGGGCGGCGTGTCCGCCCCGGGCACGGCGGCCGGGTGTCCGGCCGGGGTCGCCGCCCCACCGGCACCGGAGGACTCGGCGGCACCGGACCCGCCGTAGGGAGCGTCGGGGGCGCCCAGCGGGTACACGGGCGGGGCTGTCGGCGGGAGCGCGGGCGCGGCCGGTGCCGGGGCGGGCACCCCGGACGGCTGCCCGGCGGGCACGGACGCCCCCGGAGCACCGCCGTCCGCCGGCCCTCCCGGCTCGCCCTCGACCGCAGTGTCCCCCGGCGCCCCCGCCCCTTCCGTACCGTCCGTACCGGCCGGCGGCTCCTCCGGATCCTCGGCGTCCAGCAACTGGACCGCGTGCCGCCCCAGTTGGGCCACCAGGGCGCTCGGCAGCCAGGGGTCCCGGGACCGGCCCGCGAAGACCGTGTCCTCGGCGCCGGTGCGCTGGAGGATCTGCGCCAGGGTCGGACGGGCGGCGGGGTCCTTGCGCAGGCACTCCCGGACGATGTCGTACAGGCCCTCCGGCAGCCCCTCCAGATCCGGTTCCTCCTCGGCGATGCGGAACATCAGGGCGTGGACGCCGGAGTTGGCGGCGCCGAAGGGGAGGGTGCCGGTGGCGGCGTAGGAGAGGACGGAGCCGAGGCAGAAGACGTCGCAGGCGGGGGTGATGCGGTCGCCGCGCACCTGTTCGGGGGCCATGAAGCCGGGCGAGCCGACGAGCGCGCCGGTGCGTGTGAGCCCGCCGTCCGTGACGGTCTCCAGCGCCCGCGCGATGCCGAAGTCGATGACGCGCGGCCCGTCGATGGTCACCAGCACGTTGGACGGCTTGAGGTCCCGGTGGATGAGGCCCGCCGCGTGGATGTCCTCCAGCGCGTGCGCGAGGCCCGCCGCGAGGATCCGTACGGACCGCTCGGGCAGCGCCCCGTGGTCCCGCCCGACCACGGACTGCAGGGACGGCCCGGCGACGTATCCGGTGGCCACCCACGGGATGCCCGCCTCGGTGTCCGCGTCCAGGACCGGCGCGGTCCAGTACCCGCCCACCTGCCGTGCGGCCCGCACCTCCTGCCGGAACCGGGCCCGGAACTCCTCCTGTTCGGCCAGCTCCTGGCGGACCAGCTTCACGGCGACGGTACGGCCGCGCTCGGACCGGGCCAGGTACACGTTGCCCATGCCGCCCGACCCGAGCCGCGCCAGCAGCCGGTACGCCCCAATGCGTTGCGGATCCCCAGGCCCGAGCTTCTCCATGGCCAACGTCCCCCGTCTCCCCCTGCAGATGTGTACGCGTACGTACGGGTACGTCGCGTACGTACGCAACGGACCGATCGTAGTGGGGCCGCACGGGGAGGCGGATGGAGCGGTGTCTACGGTTCCGTAACAGCGGCCGGGGCCGCGTCGACGTCCGGTGACGTGGCGAGACGGTCGAGGACACCCGACAGTTGTTCGATCACCCGTACGGTCTCCGCGAACTCCCCCTCCCCCAGTTCCCGTGCGAGGCGGGCGGCCAGGGCCGCGTGGCCCGGCTCGACCCGGTCGATCGCGGCACGGCCGGCCGGGGTGGGGGCGAGGAGTTTGGCGCGGCGGTGGGCCGGGTTCGGCACGTACTCGGCGAGGCCCCGGCCGACGAGGAGGTCGGCGACCCGCTGGACGCTCTGCCGGGTGATGCCCATGGCCCTGGCGACCCCGGCGACCGGCAGCGGCTCGGGCAGCACCGCGCCCAGTACCTGCCACCACGCGGCCGTCAGCCCGGCCGGGCGCGTCAACTCGTCGGCCACGGAGAGGAACTGGCCGTTCAGCCGGAAGATCCCGACGGCCGTGCGGCTGAGCAGGTCCTGCTGGTCGCGGCTCATCGTCCCGCCGCCTCCAGGACGGCGTACGCCTGCGCGTCCGAGTCGTGGAACAGGCGGTACCAGGCGTCGAGGACCTCGCCCTCGTAGACGCCGAGGAGGCGGAAGACCTCACGGGCGAGGGCGACGGGCTCGGTGGGGCCCGCGGTGACGAGGAGCCCGTCGGTGACGGCGTCCGCCTCGACGTACCGGCCGCCGCCCGCGTATCCGGTGGCGGCCAGGTAGAACGGGGCCGCGCTGGTGTGGTCCCGGTCGTCCAGCAGCCCCTCCCGCGCGAGGCCGGCGGTCGCCCCACAGATGGCCGCGACCGGCACGCCGGCCGCCAGGAACTCCCGCGCCTTGCGGGCGAACGGCGCCAGGTCGTCGCCGGCGTCCCACAGGTCCGCGCCGGTGAGGATCAGCAAGGAGCTGTCCTCGGGGCGCAGTCCGTCGAGGACGTCGTCGGGCTGGATGCGTACGCCCCCGATCGTCCGCACGGGGCCGGGGCCGGGTCCGATCGTCCGGATCCGGCGGCCGGCCCGGGCGAGAAAGGCGGTCGTGTGGCCGGTCTCCCAGTCGGCGTAGGTGTCGTACACGGCGAGATGAACGGGCTTGTGCTCGGCCATGGCTCCTCCTGAAGACCTCGACCCTCTTGATGACAACATGCTGTCATTTCGACAGCATGTTGTCAATGGACGTGCCTCTGAAGAACCAGGCCATGACGGCGGGCCGCGGCGTGGCGCGACACTGTGTCGTGCGGCGGCAGCGCGGCCCATACACGTCGCCGATGTCCGCTCACCGTCCCCGCCGCCTACCCTCGCCCTCATGACCCCTCAGCCGAACCCCCAGGCCGGCGCCGCGGTGAAGGCCGCGGACCGTGCGCACGTCTTCCACTCCTGGTCCGCGCAGGAACTCATCGACCCGCTCGCCGTCGCCGGAGCGGAAGGCTCGTACTTCTGGGACTACGACGGCAGGCGCTACCTCGACTTCACCAGCGGCCTCGTCTACACGAACATCGGCTACCAGCACCCGAAGGTCGTCGCGGCGATCCAGGAGCAGGCCGCGACGATGACGACCTTCGCCCCGGCGTTCGCCGTCGAGGCCCGCTCGGAGGCGGCCCGGCTGATCGCCGAGCGCACCCCCGGCGACCTGGACAAGATCTTCTTCACCAACGGCGGCGCCGACGCCGTCGAGCACGCCGTCCGCATGGCCCGGCTGCACACCGGCCGCCCCAAGGTGCTGGCCGCCTACCGCTCGTACCACGGCGGCACCCAGCAGGCCGTGAACCTCACGGGCGACCCGCGCCGCTGGGCCTCCGACACCGGCACGGCGGGGGTCGTGCACTTCTGGGCGCCGTTCCTCTACCGCACCCGTTTCCACGCGGAGACGCAGGAGCAGGAGTGCGCGCGGGCGCTCGAGCACCTGGAGACGACGATCACCTTCGAGGGGCCGTCGACCATCGCCGCGATCATCCTGGAGACGATCCCGGGCACGGCCGGGATCATGGTCCCGCCGCCGGGCTATCTGGCCGGGGTCCGGGAGCTGTGCGACAAGTACGGGATCGTGTTCGTCCTGGACGAGGTCATGGCGGGCTTCGGGCGCACGGGCACCTGGTTCGCCGCCGACCTCTTCGACGTCGTCCCCGACCTGATGACCTTCGCCAAGGGCGTGAACTCGGGTTACGTCCCCCTCGGCGGCGTGGCGATCTCCCCCGCGATCGCCGAGACGTTCGCCCGGCGCCCCTACCCCGGCGGCCTCACGTACTCGGGGCATCCGCTGGCCTGCGCCGCCGCCGTCGCGACGATCAACGTGATGGAGGAGGAGGGCGTGGTCACCCACGCCGCCCGCCTCGGCGCCTCGGTCGTGGAGCCCGCCCTGCGCGAACTCGCCGAGCGCCACCCCTCGGTCGGCGAGGTGCGCGGCACCGGCATGTTCTGGGCGCTGGAACTGGTGCGCAACAAGGAGACCCGCGAGCCCCTCGTCCCCTACAACGCGGCCGGTGAGGCAAACGCGCCCATGCTCGCCTTCGGCGCCGCCGCCAAGGCGAACGGTCTGTGGCCCTTCATCAACATGAACCGGACCCATGTCGTCCCCCCGTGCAACATCACGGAGACCGAGTTCAAGGAGGGCCTCGCCGCCCTCGACACGGCCCTGTCCGTGGCGGACGAGCACACGGTGTGAGGCCGGCCGCCTCCCCGGTGCCGGCGAAGTGTGAGAGGAAGGGCGAAAACTCCTCCCCGAAACCCGAACGCGTAAGGTGACGTGCTCGTAAGAGACTCAGAGAGCACGCACAGCATGCGTACGCGTACGCGGATGGGGGATCCAGACCACGATGCCCGGCACCGGCACCGGCGGCAATGGCGCCGTGACCCGTAGCACCCTGCGGCAGCAGCTCGCGGACGCGCTCCGTGACGAGGTGCTGGCCGGACGGCTGAAGCCGGGGCAGGAGTTCACGGTCAAGGAGATCGCCGAGCAGTACGGGGTCTCGGCGACGCCCGTGCGCGAGGCGCTGGTGGACCTGTCCGCGCAGGGGCTGCTCGACGCCGTGCAGCACCGGGGCTTCGAGGTCCACGCGTACTCCGTGAGCGACTACCGGAACATGGTCGAGGCCCGCATCCTGGTCACCGAGGGCATGTTCCGGCGGCTCGGCAACCGCGAGGTCGACGCCCGTACGGCCGCCGCGCTCGCCGGCGTCCGGCGGCGCGGCGAGGAGGCGCGGCGGGCCGCCACCGCCGGGGACCTGGACATCCTGATCGGCTACGACCTGCGGTTCTGGCGCGAGCTGAGCGCCCTGTTCGGCAACCCCTACCTCACCGACTTCCTGCACCGGCTGCGCGTCCAGGCCTGGGTGTGCGCGGTCCAGCACCTGCGCCAGGGCAGCGACTGGACGGACGATCTCAAGGGCCGGCTGTGGGCGGACCACCCCGACCTCGTCGACGCCCTCACCCGCCGCGACACACAGAGCGCGCAGGAGATCATCGCCGGGTACGACGAGCGGTCCCTGACGCTGGTGGAACGCCTGGCGGGCGGATGAGCACGACCCCCAGGGCGGGCGGACAGACGAGCGTCGACCTCTCCGTCGTCGTCCCCGCCTACAACGAGGAGGGCCGTCTCGCCCCCACCCTCGACGCGATCATCGCCCACCTCGCGGCCACCGAGGCCGCGGCCCGCTGGGAGATCATCGTCGTCGACGACGGGTCGACGGACGGCACGGCCGAGGTCGTGGCCGCCGTCACCGCCCGCGACGCCCGGGTCCAGCTCGTCTCCGGCGGCCCCCGCAACCGGGGCAAGGGACACGCCCTGCGGCTGGGTGTCCTCGCCTCGCACGGCCGCCGGGTCCTGCTCACGGACGCCGACCTCGCCGCGCCCATCGAGGAGCTGGAACGGCTCGACAAGGCGCTCTCCGACGGGTGCGCGGCCGCGATCGGCTCGCGCGAGGCGCCCGGCGCGACCATCGAACGCCATCAGCACCGGCTGCGCGAGACACTCGGGCGCGCCGGCAACCTGCTCATACGCGGGGTGGCGGTGCCCGGCATCCGCGACACCCAGTGCGGTTTCAAGCTGTTCGACGGCGACCGCGCCCGCGAGGCGTTCGGGGCCTCGCGGCTCGACGGGTTCGGCATCGACGTGGAGATCCTGCGGTACTTCCGCCGCAGCGGCTGGCCCGTCGCCGAGGTCCCCGTCCGCTGGTCCCACCAGCCCGGTTCGAAGATCAAGCCCGGCGACTACGCCCGGGTCCTCGGTGAACTGGCCGTCCTGCGGGCCCGTTCCGTCCGCCGGGCCGACCTCCTCGCCGTCACCCTCTTCCTGGTGATGGCCGTCGCCCTCCACATAGGCCGCTGGCTCGGCCCGGACAGCCGCTATCTGCCCGACTCCCTCCAGGACCAGAACCAGTGGGAGTGGTTCTTCGCGGTCACGGCCGACAACCTCGTCCATCTGCGCAACCCCCTGTTCACCACCTTCCAGGGCTTCCCCGACGGCGTGAACCTGATGGCCAACACGGTCATGCTGGGCCTGTCGGTCCCCCTCGCCCCCGTCACCCTCGCCCTGGGGCCGGCGGTCACGCTGGCCCTGGTGATGACCCTGGGCCTGGCCGCCACGGCCGCCTCCTGGTACTGGCTGATCGTCCGACGGGTCGAACGTCACCGGGGCGCGGCCTTCGCCGGAGCGGCCCTCGCCGCCTTCGCGCCGCCGATGGTCAGCCACGCCAACGCGCACCCCAACTTCGTCGTCCTGTTCATGATCCCGCTGATCGTCGACCGGGCGCTGCGCCTGTGCACGGGCGCCCGGACCCAGCGGGACGGGATCGTCCTCGGTCTGATGGCGGCCTACCAGATCTTCCTCGGCGAGGAGGCCCTCCTCCTGGCCGCGATGGGCATGCTGCTGTTCGCCGTCGCGTACGGGCTCCTGCGTCGGGACGTGGCCCGTGACGCCTGGCGTCCGCTGCTGAAGGGCCTGGGCATCGCCGTCCTGGTCGTGCTCCCCCTCGTCACCCTCCCGCTCAGCTGGCAGTTCTTCGGCCCGCAGAGCTACGGGAACATCGCGCACGGCAGCAACTCCGGCAACAGCCCGCTCGCCCTGCTCTCCTTCGCCGAACGCTCCCTGGCGGGCGACCGGGAACGGGCCGAGGCGCTCTCCCTCAACCCCACCGAGCAGAACGCCTTCTACGGCTGGCCGCTGGCCCTGCTGACCCTCGGCATCGTCGTACGCCTGTGGGAACGCACCCTGGTGAAGGCGCTGGCCTGCACGGCGGTCGCCGCCGCCGTGCTCTCCCTCGGACCCGAGATCCGTCTCCCGCGCACGGACATCGTCCTGCCCGGCCCGTGGGCACTGCTCGCCGAGAAGCCGCTGTTCGAGTCGGTCATCGAGGGCCGGGTGGCGATGATCTGCGCCCCGGTCCTCGGCATGCTGCTGGCCCTGGCCTGGGCGCGGCTCGCCGCCGCCCCGGGCCTCGGCACCCGGTACGCGGGGTTCATGGCGATCACCCTCGCCCTGCTCCCGATCGTCCCGGCCCCGCTGCGGTCCGAGCCCCGCACCGAGGTCCCGGCGTTCATCGCCGACGGCACCTGGGCGTCGTACGTCGACACCGGGGCCGGCGAGACCCTGGTGCCCGTGCCGCTGCCGGACCCGGGCAACGCGGAGGCCCTGCGCTGGCAGAGCACGGCCCGCTTCGGCTTCCGGATGCCCGGCGGCTACTTCAACGGCCCCTTCGGCGAGGACCGCGTCGGCATCTACGGCGCGGCCCCCCGCCACACCTCCAACCTGCTGCGTGACGTCCGCTACACCGGCAAGGTCCCGGTGATCGGCGAGAACTGGCGGGCGCAGGCCCGCAAGGACTTCGCGTACTGGCACGCCGGCGCCCTGGTGCTGCGTCCGCAGCCGTACGACGGACAGTTGCGCGAGGCCGTGGACAAGCTCGTCGGGCGCCCGGGTAAGTGGGCGGGCGGAGTGTGGGTATGGGACCTGCACGCAGGGGACTGAAGCCGCGTTCAGCGACTACGCTTCCCTGACCACTGTGCGCCGTACGCGAACACGTCTTCACCGTCCGTGTGCGTGCCGGATGACCGAGGAGTTCTCTTTTGGCCTGTGACCTCTGGCTGGTCCCGCTCGTCGACGTGCTGTGCCACACGCCCGACAATCCCTTCGCCGAGGAACTCGCGCTCTACAACAGGCTGCTGGGCGAGTCCGGGCTGCCGCCGGTCCCGGTGTACCAGTACATGCCCGGGCTGACCGGGGAGGTCGCCCCGGTCGCGGGCTTCGACTACGACGCGCTGCACTTCCTGCGCCGGGCCTATCTGCTCCAGGTCTGCGGCCTGGAGGTGACCCCGGTGGACGCGCTGGGCGGTGACTACGAGCAGTTGCTGGAGATGTTCGAGACGACGGCCCAGCAGTCCCACCTGGTCTGGCACTACGACCACGCCGGCGCCTACGTCCCGGTCGACTTCCCACAGCCCCTGTCCAGCGACGAACTCCTCGCCGGGGGCGGTCCCCTGGGCTCGTCCCAGGGTCTGCTGCGGGAACTGGAATTCGTGGCCGCCGCCATCGGCATCGACCCGGCGAACCCTCCGGCCCGCCCCGAGGCGCCGCTCGCGCCCACGGAGTTGGAGGAGCCGGCCGTTCCGGCGCCCTACGATCCCAGTCCGTTCGCCCGCGAACGGCACGTCTGGCTGGGGCTGCACGCGGCGGCGACCCGAAGTCTGGCGCAGGGATCGATGATCGTGTTCAGCTGATCGTCCGACTGCTCGTCCTCGGCCGGGGCCCGGCGACCGGCCGGCTCAGCGTCCCAGTGCCGCGAGGCCCTTCTGCATGTCCTCCGCGTTCATCACGGGGGTGTAGGTGACCTCGGCGCCCATGTCGAGGAAGAACGGCTCGGCGATCGCCGGCATCTCGGAGCTGTCCTGCATGTCGAAGACCATGTAACAGGTGCGGTGCCCCTGGTCGGTCGTGAAGTAGGCCGCCTCCGGCTTGACCTGCTCCATGGAGGCCTGCATCAGCTTCCCCAGGGTGCCGTTCCGGATGGCCTCGTTCGACCTCTCGGTGTCGAACCGTGCCTTGAAGAGCATGCGCATCGCACTCACCTTTCCTCCGGGCCGTGTGACGTGCGCGGATCGCGCGCCATTTCAGGATATGCCCGGTATGCGCGCGGGGCCCGACCGGGGAAGAGGCAGCGGGCCGGGCACGCGTGCGCGTGCCCGGCCCGAGGTGCGTCACCGCCCTGTGTGCGGCCCTAGATGAACGAGTTGATCTCGATCGTCTCGTCGCGGCCCGGACCGACACCGATCGCGGAGATCGGCGCGCCGGACATCTCCTCCAGCGCCTTCACGTACGCCTGGGCGTTCTTCGGCAGGTCGGAGAAGGACTTGGCCGAGGAGATGTCCTCGGACCAGCCCGGCAGGTTCTCGTAGATCGGCTTCGCGTGGTGGAAGTCGGACTGCGAGTAGGGAAGTTCCTCGACGCGCTTGCCGTCGATCTCGTACGCGACACAGACCGGGATCTGCTCCCAGCCGGTGAGGACGTCGAGCTTGGTGAGGAAGAAGTCCGTCAGACCGTTCACCCGGGTCGCGTAGCGGGCGATCACCGCGTCGAACCAGCCGCAGCGGCGGTCGCGGCCCGTGGTCACGCCCCGCTCGCCGCCGATGCGGCGCAGCGCCTCGCCGTCCGCGTCGAACAGCTCGGTCGGGAACGGACCCGCCCCGACCCGGGTCGTGTACGCCTTGAGGATGCCGATGACCCGGCTGATCTTCGTCGGCCCGACACCCGTACCCGTGCAGGCGCCGCCCGCGGTGGGGTTGGACGAGGTGACGAAGGGATACGTCCCGTGGTCGATGTCGAGCAGGGTGCCCTGCCCGCCCTCGAAGAGGACGACCTTGTTCTCCTCCAGGGCCTGGTTGAGGACCAGGACCGTGTCGGTGACGTACGGGGCGAGCTTGTCCGCGTAGACGAGCAGTTCCTCGACGACCTGGTCGGTGGAGATGGCCCGGCGGTTGAAGAGCTTGGTGAGGACCTGGTTCTTGACGTCGAGGGCCGCCTCGACCTTCTGCGTCAGGATCGACTCGTCGTAGAGGTCCTGGACGCGGATACCTACGCGGTTGATCTTGTCCGCGTAGGTCGGGCCGATGCCCCGCCCCGTCGTGCCGATCTTGCGCTTTCCGAGGAAGCGCTCCGTGACCTTGTCCAGGGTCACGTTGTACGGCGTGATGATGTGGGCGTTGCCGCTGAGCAGGAGCTTGGACGTGTCGACGCCGCGCTCGTTCAGACCGCTCAGCTCGGAGAGCAGGACCGACGGGTCGACAACGACACCGTTACCGATGACCGGAGTGCACTCCGGAGTGAGGATCCCGGAAGGGAGGAGGTGGAGGGCGTACTTCTGGTCACCCACGACTACCGTGTGGCCGGCGTTGTTGCCGCCCTGGTAGCGCACCACATAGTCGACGGACCCACCTAGCAGGTCCGTCGCCTTTCCCTTGCCTTCGTCACCCCACTGAGCACCGAGCAGCACAAGTGCGGGCACGCGCGTACACCCCTTCCGGGCGGGGCATGTCCAAGGTCGGGGGCGTACGCGCTGGCTCATATGCATCGCGTGCGCCGCGACCGCCGTTGGTCGCACCTGTCGGACCCGGATGCCCCGGAATAGACGAAGCCCCTGGCGCAATAGCGCAAGGGGCTCTTGCACAAAGATGCTACCCGAGGAAGCGAGGCAGGACCGAGGTGGCGACTCCCGACCAGCTCCTCGTGGTCATAGACCCCCTCGCCCGTCGCACGGACGGCGAGGCCGTACGGATCGCGAAAGACGTGCTCAGCGCGGGTGCGGCGAGTACGAAAGTGTGTCTTCCGGAGGGGCCCGAGGAATTCGCGCGGGCGCTCGCACGACGTGGTTCGCGGCGGCCGGTGGTGGTCGGTGACGACCGCGCGCTGCTGCGGGCGGTGGCGCTCCTGCATCGCCGGCGGGAGCTGGCGTCGTGCGCCCTCTCCCTGGTCCCGGTCGGCTCCGCGCTGGGTCTGGCCCATTCCCTGGGCGTGCCCACCGGCGCGGTCGCGGCGGCGCGCGCCGCCCTGGACGGTGTCGAGCGGCGGCTGGATCTGCTCGTCGACGACAGCGACGGGGTGGTGCTGGGCACGCTGCGCATCCCGGTCCTGCCGGGCGCGTCCTCTCCCCGGCGCACGGAGAGCGCGGAGGGGAGAGAGGGCACCCCGGCCGGGGACACGGGACCTGGCACCGGGACGGGGACCGGGACCGGAATGGGCAAGGGTCGTTCGGGGCGGCCGGGGCGGCCCGGCGGAGGTGCGGGCCCGAGGACGGGCGCCGGCGCGGGCTCGGGAGCGGACCGGGCGCCGGGGGCGGCAGGCGGTCCGGCGGACGACGGTTCCCCGCCCGGCCCGCACCACTGGCTGCGCGCCTGGCCGCAGTCCCTCGCCCGTACGTTGTCGACGCGGCCGGCGCGGCCTCCCGGGCTGTCCCGTCCGCTGCGGCCGGCCCGCATACGGGTGGCCCCCGGCAGCGGTGCCGGGCCCTCGCGGCTGCGGGTGGAGGTGGACGGCGTCCTGCTCGTCGACCTCGACCAGCCCGTGGAGGCGGTGTCGATCACGCCGGGCACCGACGGCGGCGCCGACGTCGAGATCCGGCCGGTGTCGGTGGGCGCCGAGGCGTCCCCGCTGCACGCGGTCGGCCACCGGGTGACCGTGTCGGGCCCGGACTTCCGCTACCGGGCGGACTCCCTGGTGGCGGGGCCGGTGCGGACGCGGACGTGGACGGTACGGGAGGGCGCCTGGGGGCTGACGCTGCCGGGGTGAACGGGCGGGTGCGGGCGGGCGCCTCGGGGCGGGGGCGCCCGGTGCGTGACGGGCGCCCCCTGGCCGATCGGATCAGCAGCTCGCGGCCCAGGTGTGGGAGTCGCCGTCGTCGTTGGCGGCTCCGTTGTAGCCGACCTCCTGGCCGGGGGTGAGGCAGATGGTCATGTGACCGCCGAGGTTGCCGCTGGAGTACACCTTGACGTGGTCCTTGATGCCGGCGCCGGAGATGCCGTGGTTGGCCCAGGAGGAGTCCGCGTCGGCGATGTTGCTCTCCCACCAGTGGTCGTCGCCCGGCCACTCGATCTTCATGCCGGAGAAGTTGGCGTCCGTCCAGACGCAGAAGTTGCCGCTGCCGCAGGCCGCGGCCTGCGCCGAGCCCGACGACGCGAGGACCACGCCGGCGGAGAGGAGTACCGCGGAGAACAGGGCGGTGAAGCGCTTCACTGTGCTGTTTTTCCCTTCAGGGGTGGGGGTTGCCAGGGCCGATCAGAGAGGTGGCTTCGGTGAGGGCACGGGCCCGCAGCCGCTCCCACTCGGCGAGTTCCGTACGGTGTGCCGCGCGGACCTCGGCGAGGGTGCGGTCGGTGTGGACGGCCTCGGGTCGGAGGTTGTTGACGATCGTGGAGGTACGGAACCAGCGGCGCTGGTCGCCGTAGAGCCTGCGCTGGGCCGCGGCCAGGCAGCCGTCGGTGTGGGCGCGGACGACGTATCCGGTCGGCAGCCTCAACGACAGCTCCCTGCGCCCGGCCCCGAACAGCGCATCGGCGACCCGCGCCCGCTCGGCGCCCGGGGCCGCGCTCTGCCCCGGACGCGGCGGAGCGAGCCCCCGGCCGGTCAGACAGGCGTCGGTCAGCCGCTGTGTCGCGGCCTTGATGACGTCGTCCGGGGAGAGCCGGGGCGGGGCCGGGGGCGCCGCGCACGCGGTACCGGCGGCGAGGAACAGACCGCAGACGAGGAGCACGGCGGGAGCCGTACGGCGGCGGGGGTGCGTCGCGGGTTCCGCCCGCTCGACGGTTCCCATCGGTCAGCCCGCCTCGCAGCCCATCCGCGTGTCGCTGACGCCGTCGAACCTCGTCGCCCACTCGCTCCAGTCGTCGTCGTAGTCGTCGGGGCGGATCTCGCGGTAGAGGCAGCCGCCGCCGGACCGGTAGTGGATCGCGAAGACGCTGACGGGGGCGTGCGAGTCGAAGGAGTACGCGTGGCGCTTCACGCGGGCGTCGGCCTCGCGGTAGCCGGGCGGCGCGTAGTCCCAGGCGCCGCCCGGGCCCATCTGACCGTGTTCGGGCCAGAAGTACACATGCCCCGGCGGTACGGCGGCGGGGGCGGCCGGCGCGGTGGCCGGGAGAGCCGGGGAGGCGGCGGGGAGGAGGACGGCGAAGGCCGCGGACAGGACGGCGAGTTGGCGCATGGGCGGATTCCCGGGAACGGTGGTCGGACGGCAGGGGCCAGCCACAGCTGACACGGCGACCTGCCCAGCGCCCACGGCGATATGCCCGTATCCACCCCTTCGGGCGAGCGCGCGGGGGCGTGCGTCACCGGCGCCCCGGCCCTCGGCACAGGGACGGTCACGATAGGCACGGAAATGCTCCCGCGAGGGCGCGACACGCCGTTGCGATGATGAATCGGATGCGAATTCACGCGAGGGGCCGAAAGGCCATTTCCTCGCATGCCGTGGGTTTCTGAGAGGGCGTCAGCCATGTCGCCCGAGAAAAGCCTGACGAGTACTCAGGGGGCGCACCCCGCACCGCACCCCCAACAGAGTGACGATGTGTCAGCGCGCTCCCGAGAGACGCTTCGCTCGGATCAAAACACCAGCTCATTGCCATATTTTGATGCAGCGTCAGGCGCGCCGACCGTCACCCTCCGGGGCGACAATTCATGCGACCGTCCAGCCTAATTTTCACACTGCGCCGGATCTCCTCGACATGACAGCGGAAATGGCCGTCATTACGTTCGTTCTCGTCGGCAGGTCCTGTCGACGAGAACGAAGAGAAGGGGAAGTGCATTGCGCACTCGTAAAGTCACGGTGATCGCCGCCTCCGTCGGCGTGGCAGTCGCGGCCGCCACAGGTGTCACGTACGCCAGCTCCGCTCTGGAGTCCGCCCCGAAGACCACCTCGCTCGTCCAGGACGCGGCCCCCGTCGCCCCGCGCGGCGGCAACGGCACCGGCACCGAGGCCGGCTCGAACGCCTCGTCCGACCCCGGCGGCAAGGAGAGCTGGGGCGGCAAGAGGGGCGAGGGCCGAGGTGAGGGCCGGGGCGAGGGCCGCGGTGACAACCGGGAGGAGGGCCGCATCTACATCAACGAGCGGTCCTACTCGGCCGACCCCGGCTCCTGCATCGCCGTGATCAACGTGAACAGCCTGATCGTTCCGCCGATCAACACCACCAGCTTCAACATCCGGAACGAGAGCGACCGGACCGTCGAGTTCTTCAACGGGGTCACCTGCGACAACGGCGCCCCTGTTGCCACGGTGGGTCCGCACAGCTCCAGCAACTCGGTCGCCGGCCAGCAGCAGCTGGAGCGTGTGGCCGTCGTGGGTAGTTTCCGCGTGATCGGCGGTCACCACTGATTCCGGCAATGGCCGCCTGAGGGCCCAGTCGCACCATCGGAAACCCCGGCTCGCCGTAATCGAGCCGGGGTTCCGGCACGGGGGTATCGCTTTAGGGCGACCCCTCCATGCTAAGCCGTGCGGCATCGCCACGGGCTGGTGATTACTCCACCCGAGCGCTGTCCTTGGTGGCGTCGAGAAAGGCCTGCCAGCCGGTGGGCGAGAGGTGCAGGAGGGGGCCGTGGGGGTTCTTGCTGTCGCGGATGGCGCGACCGCCGGTGGAGGTGAGGGCGACCTCGACGCATTGTCCCTCACCTGTGGTGTACGAGGAATTCCAGAACGGGCCTATGAACTCAGGGGTCACGACGCTTCGTCCTTGATTCTCTCTCGCGCGCGCCGAATGAGCTGCTCGCTTGCATCCGGTGCCAGTGCTGCCGATCGTAGTTGGTCGAAGGCAAGCGTGTAAGAGGCGAGATCCTCGGGCGCTTCAAGGATGGACGTGCCCCGCAGGTTCTCCAGCGTCACAGCTTCCACGATCGGCTCCACGTCGAAGCTGAAGGAGGTGTCGGACCCGGACAAGGCGAAGGGTCCTGCCCTGCGGGCGGAGCCGGATCCCCAACAGGACGGCGGGCGCGGCCTCGTGCTCGTCGCCGCCCTCGCCGAGCGGTGGGGGCATGAGACGCGGCCGTTCACCAAGTGCGTATGGGCGTACTTCGTGGTCCCGGGAGGGCCACGGTGACGCGGCCGAGCGGGACCTCGCGCGGGCGTGCGTCACGGCGTACCCGGGTGAGAGGCGTACGGCATGAGTGACGAACCGGGGCGGCCGGGCGGCACCGTACCGCCGGATCAGGTCATGGCCACGTTCAGCGCATGGCTGGACCATGCCGTGGCCTGCAAGGACGCCTGCCGCAGGGACGGCGTCTCCTGCCTCGACTCGATGCGACTGGCCAGACGGCACCGCGCGGCGAGGAAGGCGGCGGGCAGGGCTCGCCCGAACGCCTCCGACTGAGGCCGCTAGTCGGCGCCGTGCACGACGGGCGGGGCCTGGGCGGCGAGGGACTTGAGGGGGGCACCGGTGAGCCGGCACACCGTCCACTCGTCCAGGAGTTCCACCCCGAGCGACTTGTAGAAGTCGATCGTCGGCTCGTTCCAGGCGAGCACCCACCACTCGAAGCGCTCGTAACCCCGCTGCTCGCAGAGCGCGGCGAGGGCGGCGAGCAGGGCCTTGCCGTGCCCCGCACCCCGCGCGCCGGGGCGTACGAAGAGGTCTTCCAGATGCATGCCCCGCGTACCGGTCCACGTCGAGAAGCGCGGGAACCACAGCGCGAAGCCCACGGTCGCGGCCGTGTCGTCGTCCTGCGCGATCAGCACGTACGCCGCCGGGTGCTCGCCGAAGAGGGCCTCGCGGAGCTGTTCCGGCGTGGCCCGGGCCTGCTCGACGGCCCGTTCGTAGTCGGCGAGTTCGCGGATCATCGCGCCGATCTCCGCTACGTCGTCCACGGTGGCGGTACGGATCATGCGGGGATCATCGGGCACGGCGCCGAGCCGTGTCCAGCCGTGAGGGTTCGTGGAGCAGGCAGGAGGAAATAAAGCGTTGACAACAAGTTGTTTGCATTCGATGCTGGCTGCATGCCGTCAACGCCTCCGCAGCAGCCCGACGATCCCTTCTCGCCCCCGAACGCGGACGAGGCCCGGGCCCAGCGCGTCTACACGTCCCTGTTCCGCATCGCCGAGCGGCATGCGGCCACGGACGAGCAGCGCCGCCGCCAGGTACACCCGCACGTCCTCGGCCCGCACGAGGCGATCAGGCTGGTCTCGTACCTGCTCAGCGGCGCCGCGCTGCCGGACGACGGCGAGGCCGAGGTCGACCGCGCCGACATCACCGCCGCCCTGACCCTGATCCCCCTCGCACGCGGCGAGATGGACGAACTGGAGCTCGGCCTCCTCGACATGGCCCGGGGCCGCGGCATGACCTGGCCGGAGATCGCCTTCGGCCTCGGCCTGGGGAGCCCCCAGGCGGCGCGGCAGCGCCACGAGCGCCTGGCGAGCCGGACGGAGACGGGCGCCGAGAAAGCGGAGGGATAGCCGCCCACCCCCGGCCCCGCCGGTTTCCCCGGTCAGCCCCGCTCAGCCCCGCTCAGCCCCGCTCAGCCCCGCTCAGCCCCGAGGGAACAGCTCGTCGCGGCGGGTGCGCCAGCGTCGCATCACGGCCTCGACCTCGACCTCGACGAACTCGAAGAACGCGAGGGTCTCGGCCAGCCGGCGCCCCGCCGGGGTGTCGACACCCAGGCCGGCCACCCCCTCGCGCAGGGACTCCTGCCAGCGCTTGATGATGGCCTCGCGGTTGGTGAGGGCCTCGTACCACTGGTCGCTGTGGACTCGGTAGCGCTCGCGGCGCGAACCCGGCTCACGCTCCCGTGACACCAGGCGCACCTGGGCGAGATAGCGGACGGCGCCGGAGACGGCCGCCGGGCTGATCTGCAGCTGTTCGCCCAGCTCCACGGAGGTCAGCGCACCGGTGTCGGAGGCGAGGAGCGCGGCGAAGACCCGGGCCGGCATACGCGGGACCCCGGCCTCGACGAGCTGGGCCGCGAAGTTCTCGACGAAACGGGAGACCGACTCGGCGTCACGCCCCCCGGCCTCCGCCACGGCATCGGTCTCCGCCCCGGCGCCGGTCTCCGGATCCGTCATCCCTGATCACTCCCTCGCCCGCCGTCGTCGTGAGGCCCCTCCGCGGGTCCGCATACTCCCTGGTCAGGCCCTGTCGCCACCCTACCGGCAGTTCACACCCTTCCTTAACTTCACAAATTTCTGAATTAAGCGTACGTTCTGAACATGACGCAGGCCATCACCGTCTCCGGACTCCAGAAGTCCTTCGGACGAACCCACGCGCTGGACGGCCTCGACCTGACGGTCGCCTCCGGCGAGGTCCACGGCTTCCTCGGCCCCAACGGCGCCGGAAAGTCCACCGCGATCCGTGTCCTGCTCGGCCTGCTCCGCGCCGACTCGGGCGCCGCGCAGGTCCTGGGCCACGACCCGTGGAGGGACGCGGTCGAGGTGCACCGCCGCATCGCGTACGTCCCCGGCGACGTGACCCTGTGGCGGAACCTCTCCGGCGGCGAGGTCATCGACCTCTACGGACGGCTCCGGGGCGGGCTGGACGCGGGGCGCCGCGCGGAACTGGTCGAGCGGTTCGAACTGGACCCGACCAAGAAGGGCCGCACCTACTCCAAGGGCAACCGTCAGAAGGTCGCCCTCGTCGCCGCGTTCGCCTCCGACGTCGACCTCCTCATCCTGGACGAGCCGACCTCGGGCCTGGACCCGCTGATGGAGGAGGTCTTCCAGCAGTGCGTACGGGAGGAGCGCGACCGGGGCCGGACGGTCCTGCTGTCGTCCCACATCCTCAGCGAGGTCGAGGAGTTGTGCGACCGGGTGAGCATCATCCGCAAGGGCGTGACCGTCGAGAGCGGCTCCCTCGCCGAACTGCGCCACCTCACCCGTACCACCGTCACCGCCGAACTCGCCGGGCCGCCCGACGGTCTGACCGGTCTCCCCGGCGTCCACGATCTCGACGTCCGGGGCAACCGCGTCCACCTCCAGGTCGACACCGACAAGCTCAACGCCGTCCTCCGCTCCCTCACCGACGCCGGCGTACGGTCCCTGACGTCCACTCCCCCGACCCTGGAGGAGCTGTTCCTGCGGCACTACCAGGACGACGTCACGCGCGGCACCCGGGAGGAGGCGGTCGCGCGATGACCGCCTCCACCACCGGATCAGCCGAGTCCGCCCCCTCGGCCGGACAGGCGGGATCGGCCGGATCGGCCGGATCGGCCGGTCCGTTCGCCGTCCGGTCGGGCGGGGCCGACCAACTGGCCGGCACGGGCATCCTGTTGCGGTTCGCCCTGCGCCGGGACCGTGTGATGGTTCCGGTCTGGGTCGCGGTGACCGGACTGATGGTCCTGTCCATGCCCAACAGCCTGCGCAGCCTGTACGGCACCGCCGCCGAACGCGCCGACCTCATGCGCCAGATGACCACCAACGCGTCCCTGCGCGCCCTGGTCGGTCCCGTCTTCGACGACTCCCTCGGCGCCCTGACCGCCTGGCGCGTCGGCGTCTACGCCGGTCTGCTCGCCGCGATCATGAGCCTCCTCGTCGTCATCCGCCACACCCGCGACGAGGAGGAGAGCGGCCGCCAGGAACTGATCGCGTCGGGCACGGTCGGCCGCCGGGCGCCGCTGACGGCCGCCCTACTCACGGCGGCCGTCGCGAACGGCGGCCTGGCGGCGCTCGTCACGCTCGGGCTGGCCGGGCAGGGGGCCGCGGGCGCGGTGGCGTTCGGGCTGGGCATCGCGGGCGTCGGGATGGTGTTCGCGACGATGGCGGCGGTCGTGGCACAACTGACGGAGAGCGCCCGGCTGGCGCGGGGGCTGACGGCAGGGGTGCTGGGTCTGGCGTTCGTGCTGCGGGCGGCAGGGGACTCGTCCGCGAACGACGGTTCGTCTTTTTTGACGTGGATGTCGCCGCTGGGGTGGCTGGAAAACGAGCGTTCGTTCGCCGACGAACGGTGGTGGGTGCTGTCCCTGTTCGTGGCCGCGACGCTGCTCCAGGGCGCGGTGGCGTACCAGCTGGCCGGGCGCCGCGACGTCGGCATGAGCTTCCTGCCGACCCGGCCGGGACCCGCGACCGGCCGACTGGGCACGGCCGGTGCGCTCGCCTGGCGGTTGCAGCGCGGCAGCGTCCTCGGCTGGAGCATCGGCTTCTTCCTCGCCGGACTCGTCTACGGCGGGCTGACCGAGGGCACGGCCGAATTCGTCGGTGACAACGAAGGTGCCCGCCAGATCTTCGAGCGGATGGGCGGCCGGTCCGGCCTGACCGACGCCTTCCTCGCCTCGATGATCGGCATGCTCGGTCTGATCGCCGCGCTGTACGTCGTCGCCGCCGTGCTGCGGCTGCACGGCGAGGAAACCTCCGGCCGTGCCGAACCGCTCCTGGCCAACGCGGTGGGCCGCGTCCGCTGGGCCGCCGGGCACCTGGCCGTCGCCTTCGGCGGAGCCGTGTGGATCATGCTCCTCGCCGGTCTCGGCTTCACCCTCGGCTACGGCAAGGATGCCGGCCCCATCCTGGCCGGGTGCCTCGTCCAGGTCGCCGGGGTGTGGGTCGTCGGCGGCAGCGCGGTCCTGCTCTACGGCCTCACCCCCCGTGCGGCGCCGGCGGCCTGGGGCCTCGCCGGTGCCGTCCTGCTCATCGGCTGGATCGGCCCCGCGCTCGACGCCCCCCGGGCCGTCCTCGACCTCTCGCCCTTCGGCCACCTGCCGAAGCTGCCGGGCGGGGAGATGGAGTGGACGCCGGTACTGGTCCTGACCGGGATCGCGGTGCTGCTGGTGGCGGGCGGCCTGGCCGGGCTGCGACGGCGGGATCTCAGCAGCTGAGGGGTGCGTTGCGGAGCGGTTCGCCGACTGCGGCGGCGTGGCGGGTTCCGGCCGCCGGTGCGGTCTCGTGCCTCCCTGGCCGTGGCACCTGCCCCGGCCGGGAGAACCACGGCAGCGGAGCCCGCGTCCCTCCCGTCGTGGACCGACCGGCCGACCCGCCCCGGAGCAACACGGGGCATGCGAGCCGGACAGGGGCGGACGGGCAGGGAGTCGCGGGGTGGACCGGGAGAGCCTTTCGGGGTGCGGCGGATGTGCATTGTCGGCGGCGGGCACGGTGGCCGCGACGCTCGCCTGGAGCACCTCCGACCGCACCCGGCGCCATCTCCGGGGCGGCTTCGAGGGCGAGGGCATGGACTACACCGTCCTCGTCACCGAACTCCCCTTCGTCGCCCTGGCCGGAGCGGCCGTCCCGGCCGCCGTCTGCCTGCTGATCGCGGCACTGTGCGCCCGGCGCCGGCGCCCGGGGGCCGGAGGATCGGGTCCGGGTTCGGGTTCGGGTCCGTGTTCGGGGCCGAGGTCGGAGCCGGGGCCGGGGTCCGGCGGTTGAAGGGGGTCAGACCTCGACGGCCAGGCCGTCCAGCCCTCGGATCACGAAGTTCGGCTTCCGGGTCGGCTCGGTGGCGAGCGTCAGTGCCGGGGCCTTCGTCAGGAGGGCCGTCATCGAGGCGGCCAGTTCGATCCGGGCGAGGGGGGCGCCGATGCAGTAGTGGATGCCCGCGCTGAAGGAGATGTGCGGGTTCTCCGTGCGGGTGAGGTCCAGCCGCTCGGGGGCGGCGAACACGGCCGGGTCGTGGTTGGCCGAGCCGAACAGCATCGCGATCTCCGCGCCGCGCGGAACCGTCGTCCCGTCGATCTCGACGTCGTCCAGCACCCACCGCTCGAACAGCTGCAGCGGGGTGTCGTACCGCATCAGCTCCTCCACCGCCGCGGGCACCAGCGCGTGGTCCGCGCGCAGGGCCGCCAGCTGCTCCGGGTTCCGGAACAGCGCCCACCAGCCGTTCACGGTGGCGTTCACCGTCGCCTCGTGGCCCGCGTTCAGCAGCAGCACACAGGTGGAGATCATCTCCTGCTCGGTGAGACGGTCGCCCTCGTCGTGGGCGGCGATCAGGCCCGAGATCAGGTCCTCACCCGGCTTCGCCCTGCGGTGCGCGATCAGCTCCCGCAGAAACTCCGAGAACTCCACCGACGCCCGCACCGCCCGCTTCGCCGTGTCCTCCGACGGGCTCAGCTCGTACATCCCGCAGATGTCCGCCGACCAGGGCCGCAACTGGGCCCGGTCGGACTCGGGGATGCCGAGCATCTCGGCGATCACCGCCACCGGCAGCGGCTCCGCGACGTCCGTCAGCAGGTCTCCCCCGCCGGCCTCGACCAGCCCGGCGACCAGCTCACCGGCCAGTCCCTCCACATACGGCTTCAGCCGCTCCACCGTGCGCGGTGTGAACGCCTTCGACACCAGCCGCCGGATCCGGGTGTGGTCCGGCGGCTCCAGGTCGAGCATGCCGTGGTCGTTGAGCGTGTGGAACGGCTCGTGCTCCGCCGGCGGCGCGACCCGGCCGAAGTCCTCGTGCGTGAACCGGTGCTGGTACGTCCGCCCGAGCCTGCGGTCCCGCAGCAGGGCCGAGACATCTGCGTGGTGCGGGACGAGCCACTGGTTCGTCGGCTCGAAGTACTGCACCCTGCCCCGGGCCCGCAGCTCCGCGTACGCCGGGTACGGGTCGGCCACGAAGTCGGGGTCCCACGGGTCGAAAGCGAGGTCGGAAGCAGCTGCCATGACCGGACGCTAACCCGCGAGCGGGCCCCATGACCAGGGGGAACCGACGCGTCCCCGCGAAGAGAGCCGCTCCCCGGGCCCGTCAGCCGGGGGTGACCAGCCGCGCCTCGTAGGCGAACACCGCCGCCTGGGTGCGGTCCCGCAGACCCAGCTTCACCAGGACCCGGCTCACATGCGTCTTGATCGTGGACTCGGCGACCACCAGGCGCTCGGCGATCTCCGAATTGGACAGACCCTGGGCGATGAGAACCAGCACCTCGGTCTCCCGGTCGGTGAGTTCGCCGTACGCCAGCTGGGTGGCCGCCGAGGGACGGGGGGCCTGGACCAGTTTGGAGAACTCGGTGATCAGCCGCTTGGTGACGGACGGGGCGAGCAGCGCCTCCCCGGCGGCGACCACCCGCACCCCGTCGGCCAGTTGGCGGGCCGAGGCGTCCTTGAGGAGGAAGCCGGAGGCTCCCGCCCGCAGTGCCTGGTAGACGTACTCGTCGAGGTCGAACGTGGTCAGGACCAGCACCTTCGCCCCGTCGTCCGACGCCACGATCTCCCGGGTGGCCTCGATGCCGTTCAGCTCGGGCATCCGGATGTCCATCAGGACCACGTCCGGCGACAGCTCCCGGACCCGTCGGACCGCCTCCCGGCCGTTCACCGCCTCGCCGACCACCTCGATGTCCGGCATCGCGTTGAGCAGTACGGAGAAGCCCTCTCGGACCATCATCTGGTCGTCGGCGATCAGCACGCGGATCGTCATGCGTCGGCCTCGCTCACGCTGGACACGGGCAGGAACACCGTCACCTCGTAGCCCCCGTCCCCCGTCTCGCCCGTGGTCATCTCGCCGTTCAGCATCGCGACGCGCTCGCGCATGCCGGTGAGGCCGTGACCCGTGCCATGGGTGGACTTCACCAGGACCACCTCCTGGGACGGTCCGTTGACGATCCGCAGGCCGAGCCCGCCGAGGACATAGCCGATCTCCACACGGGCCGAGGCGCCCGGTGCGTGCCGCAGGGTGTTGCTGAGGGCCTCCTGCACGATGCGGTACGCCGACAGCTCCACGCCCTGCGGCAGCTCACGGACCGCTCCGGTGACCGCCTTGTCGACCGTGAGCCCTGCCTCCCGGACATTGGCCAGCAGGCCGTCGAGGTCGGCGAGGGTGGGCTGCGGGGCGTCCGGGGCCTCGTAGTCCTCGGCGCGGACCACACCGAGGACACGGCGCAGCTCGGTGAGGGCGGCCACCGCGTTCTCCCGGATGGTGGCGAAGGCCTGCTCCAGCTCCGGCGGCGGGTTCTCCACCCGGTAGGGCGCGGCCTCGGCCTGGATGGCGACCACCGACATGTGGTGGGCCACCACGTCGTGCAGCTCCCGGGCGATGGTGGTGCGCTCCTCCAGGAGGGTGCGCCGGGAGCGCTCGTGCTCGGTCACCGTCTGCTGGGCGGTCACCTCGCGCTGGGCGGTGCGGCGTATGGACAGGGCGGAGGCTGCCAGCAGGGTCACGGCGGAGACGAAGAGCAGCGGGATCGTGTTGTTCGTCGCGTAGTGGCCGCCGCCGAGGGTTCCTTCCATGAACGCTCCGTAAGCGGCAGTCAGGACCCACATCCAGGCGGCTATGCGCGGCCGGGTGCGCAGCGCCACGACCGTCATCACCACGAGGTGGGTCGCGAAACTGCCGGCCGTCCACGGCCAGTCGTCCCACTGACCGGCACCCACCGCGGTCATGGGGGCCGTGATCATGGACGCCCAGAAGGCCGCCACGGGCCTGATCATGGTGGCCAGGACCGTGCACAGGGCGAACCCGGTGGCCAGGAGGGTGTCGATCCCGCTGCCGTCTCCGGCGGAGGCGGCGATGGTCATCGAGAGCAGGGCGGCCGCCACCACGGCCGCGTGCGGGGCCCAGGCCACGTACACACGGAGGCGGCCGGAGAGCCGGCCGGTGAACGGGCCGTCCATCTTCATCGGGGGCATCGGCCGGTAGGCGAACCCGTCGTGGAACAGGTCCTGGCGCAGCCTGTGCCACGCGTCCATGGCCAGCCGGAACTCCGGGCTGCTCGGCCTGGCTCCGCCTCGCAAGGGCATCGTCTGGGTCTGGGTCGTCTCCGTCACATGGAAAACGGTAGGCGCAGAGGGGTTCCGGCGTCGTCACCAGTGAGGAGGGTCTGTCCGGGTCCGTCTCAGGTACTACGGGTACCGCCCGGCCGGCGTCGCGGGTCCCCCGGTGGTGGCGTCCGCTCAGTAGCCCTTGGGGCGGACCAGGCCCGACTCGTAGGCGAAGACCGCTGCCTGGGTGCGGTCGCGCAGACCCAGTTTGACCAGGATGCGGCCCACATGGGTCTTCACCGTCTGCTCGGCGACGACGAGGCTCTGGGCGATCTCGGCGTTGGACAGGCCCTGCGCGATCAGGGAGAGCACCTCGGTCTCCCGCTCGGTCAGGTCGCCGACACGCTCCTTGAGCGGGGCGCGGGGAGCGGTGCCGAGGCGGGAGAACTCGGCGATGAGGCGGCGGGTCACCCCGGGCGCGAGCAGTGCGTCGCCCGCCGCGACGACCCGTACCGCCTCGGCGAGCTGGTCGGCGGAGGCGTCCTTGAGGAGGAAACCGGACGCGCCGGCGCGCAGCGCCTCGTACACGTACTCGTCGAGGTCGAAGGTGGTGAGGACGAGGACTCTGATGTGCGGGCGCTCGGTGGTGATGCGCCGGGTCGCCTCGATGCCGCCCAGCTCGGGCATGCGGATGTCCATCAGGACGACGTCCGGGGCCAGTTCGGCGACCTTGTCGATCGCGTCGAGGCCGTGCACGGCCTGGCCGACGACGTCGATGTCGGGCTGGATGTCGAGCAGCACCGAGAAGCCCTGCCGGACCATCTGCTGGTCGTCCGCGATCAGTACACGGATGGTGCTGCTCGTCATGGACTCGTTTCTCCTGTCGTGTCCGGTGCGAGCCGGGGCTCGCCGCCGGGGTCTCCGTCGCGGGGGAGGAAGGCCACGACGGCGAAGCCGCCGTGGGAGGTCTCGGTCGCCATGAGGGTGCCACCGAGCATCGCGGCGCGCTCGCGCATGCCGAGCAGCCCGTGGCCGGCGCCGGGGGACGGTGGGGCCTCACGGGCTGGGCGGGAGTTGATGACCCGTACCTGCAGACCGCGCGGGAAGTGGGTGAGCTCCACGCGGACGGTCGAACCCGGCGCGTGCCGCAGGGCGTTGCTCAGTGCCTCCTGCACGATGCGGTACGCCGACAGCTCCACGCCGGGCGGCAGGGGGCGCACCTCCCCGTGGATCTCGGTGACCACCGCGAGACCCGCCGCGCGGGTGTTGTCGACGAGCGCGTCGAGGCGGTCCAGGGTGGGCTGCGGGGCGTGCGGGGCGGTGCCCTCGGTGACGCCCGCTATCGCCCGGGGATCGTCGGGGCCGCCGTCCGGTGGGTACTCGGAGCGCAGTACGCCGAGGACGCGGCGGAGTTCGGTGAGTGCCTCCAGCGCGTTCTGCCGGATGCCGTGGAGGTTCTCCTTCAGTTCCTCGGACGGGTTCTCCGTCAGGTGCGGGGCGACCTGGGCCTGGATGGAGATCACCGACATGTGGTGGGCGACCACGTCGTGCAGCTCGCGCGCGATACGGCTGCGCTCCTCCAGGACGGTGCGGCGGGCGCGCTCCTCGGCGGTGATGCTCGTCTGTGCGACGAGCTGGGTGCGGGCCTCGCGGCGGCCTCGCAGGGCGCCGCCGAGGATGGTGACGCCCGTGAACATCGCCAGGGCCAGCATGCCCGACGGCTCGTGGTTCGCACTGCCGACGAATTCCTGCAGGACGTACGTGAGCAGTGCGGTGAGGGCCAGCACCTCGGCGGACACGCGGGTGGGCAGGCGCAGGGCGAGCAGGAACAGCACCGTGGCGTGCGCGAAGATCCCGGAACCGGTCCACGGCCAGAAGGGCTGGTTGTCCGACGTCGGGTTCAGGGCGAGGTGGGCACGGGCGCCGACGGCCGCCACGGCCATGAGGACGGTCGACAGCCACCACGCGGGCACGGGCCGCCACAGCGCGAGCGACACCGCCCCTCCTTGCACCACCGCGCACAGCAGGCCGTACTCGGTGCCGAGTCCGTACCGGTCGACCATTTGATCGGCGGCGGCCATGGTGGTGCCGAAGGCGATCAGGAAGACCATCCCGTGCGGCAGCCAGCGGAGCCAGACCGAGGGGGGCAGCGGGTGGGGCGTGGCGCTCCACAGATCCTGGCGCAGCACCCGAAGGCCCTTGGTCAACCGCTTCTCCACCCCGTTCATCCGCACCACCCTAGGCATGTCGCACCGCCTCGGTCTCCGTATTCCTCGACTGCCGTGCCCCGTCGGGCCGTGGCCGGACGCGCACCGCGGGGGAACCCTCGCGGGTACGTGGACGGCGGTTCTCGTGACGGTGGAAGGCCGCCCGGCAGAGCAGGAGCGCCAGGGCGAACACCGGCAGCCAGGCAAGGCGCGCGGCCACCCAGGCGAGATCGTCGGGGAGGGTGTGCAGGCCGGGGAGTCGGCCTGCCGTCAGTCCGGTGGCGGTCGTCGCCATCATCGCCGTCTGGTGCCAGAGGAACACGGTCATCGCCGAAAGGTTCACGACCGCCACGGCCGCCCAGGCCAGGGGCCGGCGACGCAGGACGCGACGGAGAGGATCGCGGAGCAGGAGCGCCAGACCGCACTGGGCCAGGCCGAAGGTGACGGCGGCCAGGGTGGGCGGGTTCAGGTTGGAGATCCGGGCGCCGGGGACGCCGACCATCGACGCGGGATAGCCGGCCCAGACGATCAGGCCCGCCGTCGCCACCGTGCCGGACAGCAGCAGGGTCCAGCCCGCGCGCGGGCGCTCCAGTTCGCCTCGTGCCCAGGCCGCGCCCAGCGTGTACGGGACCAGCCAGCCCGCGGCCAGGTTGATCCAGCCGAGGCCCTGCGGGCCGCCGAGGCCGAAACGGATGAGGTCCACATGGAGGACGACGGCCAGGGGCCAGAGCGGGTTGAGGCGGGCCAGCAAGGGGGTCGCCGCCGTGAGGGCGGCGAAGACGAGGAGGAACCACAGCGGGGACAGGGCCAGCTTCACCAGGGTGTGGACCGTGTCCACGCGGGTGCCCGTGGCCAGGAGGGCGATCGTGACCGCCGTCCACAGCGTCAGCAGGGCCACGACCGGCCGGAACAGACGGGCCAGACGGGCGCGGAGCCAGGGGAGGTAGGTGACACCGCGGGCCCGGGCCGAGGAGTGGCTTCTGGTGGCCACGTGACCGCCCGCCAGGAAGAAGACGGCGAGGGTCTGGAAGAGCCAGGAGATGGGGGCCAGTTGGGGCATGTGTGAGAGCGGGCTGGTGGTGTGGAGCGTGCCGCCGTCCGCGACCAGGGCGGTGACCAGCCAGTGGCCCAGGATGACGCCGAGTATGGCGAGGGCCCGCAGGGCGTCCACGGCCCGGTCCCGGCCGGGTGGGGTGGCGGCCTCGATGTGCCGGACGGCCCGGCGGGCGGCCGTACGGACGGCAGTGGGCCCGAGGGTGGGGTGGTCACGCATCGGTGACCTCCGCACGCGCGCCCAGGGTGATGCGGGCCAGATTGTCGAGGGGCGCGGAGCCGGGAGCGAAGTAGTCGCTGTGGCCTGCCGGGCCCGCGGCGAAGACACGGGCGCCGAAGGCGCGGGACGTGGGATCGGGGCCGAATCCGACGGTCGTGCCGAAGAGGCCGGCCCGGGTGTGGGGGACCGTGCCGATCCAGTCGTCCGTGCCCCGGGCCGCCCATACGCGTGCCGAGGTGCGCAGGGCGGCCGCGCTGTCCGCGCCGGTGCCGGGGCTGCCGATCAGGGCGAGGTCGTCGACGTCGTCGAAACCGGTGACGGCGTGGGCGCAGACGACCGTGCCGTAGGAGTGGCAGACGAGGGTGAGGCCGGTGGAGTCGCCCACCAGGGCGCGTAGTTCGCGCAGGAACGAGCGCAGGCGGGGGGCCGCCCGTTCGGCTCGGGTGGGGGTGAGGACCGCCGTGCTGATCGTTCCCGGGGTCTCGTAGCCGAGCCAGGCGATCACCGCCGTGTCCGGGCCCGTGCGGTCGTACAGGGACTGTGCGGCTGTGCGGAAGCGGTCGTAGGTGTCCAGGCTCGTGTCCGAGCCCGGGACCAGGACCGCCGTGTGGTCGGCGTGCAGCAGGTCGCCCAGGACCTCCACGACCTGGCCGGGGCCTCGGCCGTCGAACCGCAGGAGCCTGCGGGTGGGTGCTGCCAGCCGCCGGTCGGTCGCGGCTCTGCCGCGGTCCCCGTGGGCGTCGGCCGTACGGGCCGCCTCCGCCGCGTTCGCGCGGTTGGCCGCGTACGTCGACCGGAGCGTCGTCGGGGTCGGCGGGGCGAGGGATGCCGGGGGCGGGGCCGGGATCCGCGGTCTGGCCGCGGCGGAGACAGGGGCCACGACGGACGTCGCCACCAGGAGCGCGAGCAGCGTGCGGCGCAGCCGGGGCGCCCCGGGGAGCCGGGGCCGACGAGGGATACGCCGAAGGGCCTTCGGCCCGGGGGACGGCCGCGGTGGCTGCGCCGTGGGACGCGGTCCCGCGGGTGTCCCGAGGTCTGCCTCCGGCCTTGTCGCGACCCCCATGCCGCCCACCCCTTCCCTGCCGGGACCGCCCGTCCATCGGGCCGTCCAGGCAAGGAAGTTATGGAACGATCACCGTCGTCGGCGTCCCGCCGTGGAGCTCACCTGGGATCTGGCTCTCAGGTATTACGGGTATCAGCGGGGAGGACGTGGGCCGTGACGGGCCCCGTGGGCCGGTCGGGGTTCACCAGGCCAGTTGGGCGATCTCCTCCACCACCACCGCGCACGCGTCCGCCGCCGGGTCGATGAGCGGGAAGTGGCCCACGTCCTCCAGCAGCGTCAGGCCCACGACCTCGCCCGCCCGGGCCGCGGCGTCGGCGTACGCCTCGGCGACGGCCTGCGGGACGACGATGTCGGAGCGGCCCTGTACGAGGGTGGTGGCGATGCCGGTCGGGAGGAGGAGCGCGGGGTCGGCGTAGGGGCGGCGCTCGGTGAACTTGCCCTGGCCACCGAGGAGTTGACCGGCCGCACCGCCGCAGACGTCCAGCTTCTCGGCCACGGCGAAGTCGGCGATGGGGGCCAGGGCGACGACACCGCGGAAGGGGGCGGGGCGGGAGGCGCGCCAGGGCGTGTCGGACGGGAGCACGTGGCGGGCGGCCGCCCACAGGGCGAGGTGGCCGCCTGCGGAGTGGCCGGTGACGACCGTCCGGCGGGGGTCCGCCTGCGGCAGGGCCGCACGGACGAGGTCCGGCAGGGCGTCGAATGCGGCGGCGATGTCGTCGAACGTCTCCGGCCAGCGGCCCGCCGTGGGGGCCGGGGTGCCGTTGAGGCCGCTCTGGGCGGGGATCGAACTGCCGCGCCGGTATTCGATGTTGGCCACCGCGAAGCCGTGGCGGGCGAGGAAGTCCGCGAAGGGGGTGATGTGGTGCCGGTCGTACGGGGCTCGCCAGGCGCCGCCGTGCAGGACCGCGACCACGGGGGCCCCGGGAGGCGCGCCCGCCCCGGCGCCCGCTCCCGCGTCCGCGTCCGCGCTCGTGGCGGAGGTGCGGGGGGCGTAGAAGTCGATCACCTGGTCGGGGTGGTCGCCGTAGGCGGCCGTGCTGTCCGGGGCGACCGGCGGGTGCGAGAAGGCGGATGCCTCTTCGGCGGCATCGCGGGCTGCGGCGTCGTCGTCCGGCATGCGCCAACCTCTCGGGTGAAACGGATTTGGAAGGGTTTGGGCAGGCGCGTTCCTGGGAAAGGGGTGCCTGCCGTTGGCGGGGACGGTATCAGGCCCGTGACGTGCGTCGACACCGGGATGTGACGCCGGGTCAGGAGCCCCGGGACGGCCGGCCGGGGCGGTGGGCCGAGGGGTTTCGCCCACCGGGGCCGCCGAGCACCCTCTCCCGCCCCGCACGGCACGACGGCCCGCCACCAGGACGATCCCCGGGGCACCCGGCAGAGAAGTCGCCGCCGCCCCGGCAGCGCTCCCCCGCAGCCGGAACGACCGAACCACCCTCGGACTCGGGATCGCCCTCGGACCCGGGCCCGGACCCACCTCGGCCCCGGACCCGGCCCCGAACAGCAGAACCGCCCCGCTACCCCGCCTCCCCCAGCGTCTCCGCCAGCACGCGCGCCGCCCGTTCCACGTCCGCGAAGGTGACGTAGAGCGGGGTGAAGCCGAAGCGGAGGACGTCGGGGTGGCGGAAGTCGCCGATGACACCCCGGTGGATGAGGCGTTTCATGACGTCGCCGGCGTCGTCGCAGCGCAGGGCGACCTGGCTGCCGCGCTCCGCGTGGGCGACCGGGGTGAGGGACTCGACCCGGCCCTCGGGGACGTACGCCGCCACGCAGCGCAGGAAGAAGTCCGTCAGGGCGAGGGACTTGGCGCGGACCGCGGCGATCGTCGCCCCGGCCCCGGCGGCACCGCCGTCGCCGCCCTCGTACCAGACGTCCAGCGCCGCCTCCAGGGCCAGCATCGACAGGATGTCGGGCGTGCCCACCCGGCCCCGGGGTGCCCCCGCCGCGGCCTCGTAGGCCGGGCGCATGGCGAAGGGGGCGGCGTGCGAGGTCCAGCCGGGGAGGGGCGAGTCGAAGCGGGGCTGCAGGTCCCTGCGGACGTAGAGGTAGGCCGGGGAGCCGGGGCCGCCGTTCAGGTACTTGTAGGTGCAGCCGATCGCGAGGTCGACCCCGTGTTCGTCCAGGTCCACGGGCAGGGCGCCCGCGCTGTGGCAGAGGTCCCAGACGGCGTAGGCGCCGGCCTCGTGGACCGCCGCCGTCAGGGCGGGGAGGTCGTGGAGGCGGCCGGTGCGGTAGTCGACATGGTTGAGCAGGACGGCAGCCGTCCGGTCGCTCAGGGCGGCCGGGACCTCCGCCGGGGTCACCGGGCGCAGGGTACGGCCGGTCATCCGGGCCGCCGACTCGGCCATGTAGCCGTCCGTGGGGAACGTCGTCGCGTCGACCAGGATCTCGTCACGACGGCCGCCGGCGGAGGCGGAGTCCTCCTCCGCCATCCGTACCGCCGCCACGACCGCCTTGAAGACGTTGACACTCGTGGAGTCGCCGACCACGATCTGGCCCGGGGCCGCGCCGACCAGCGGGGCTATCCGGTCGCCGATCCGCTCGGGCGCAGTCCACCAGCCGCTCTCGTCCCAGGAGCGGATGCGCATCTCGCCCCACTCGCGGTGGACGACGTCCGTGAGCCGTCCGGGGACCGAGGCCGGCAGCGCGCCGAGCGAATTGCCGTCGAGGTAGACGGCGTCGTCGAGGACGAAGCGGGAACGCAGGCCGGACAGCACGTCGGCCGCGTCCGACTCCTTTGCCCGTGCGATCAGTTCCGTGCTGGACGCGGTGATGTCAGACATGGGAGCGCGCCGTCCACAGCTCGGGGAAGACGTTCTTCCGGGCGCGCTTCTCCAGCCAGGCCACCCCGGCGGAGCCGCCCGTGCCGGCCTTGGAGCCCATCGCGCGGCGGGTGGCGACGAGGTGGTCGTTGCGCCAGCGCCAGACGAGTTCGGCGACGTCGGTCAACGCCTCGCCGAGGCGGGCGAGTTCGTGGTCCGGGTCGCCGGAGTACAGCTCGGTCCACGCCTCCTCGACCTCGGGGGAGGGCTCGTAGCGCTGGGAGACGTCACGGCGTACGACGGACTCGGGGATCGCGTGGCCGCGGCGGGCCAGCAGCCGCAGGACCTCGTCGTAGAGGCTCGGCTCGTGCAGCGCCTTCTCCAGCTCGGCGTGCACGCGGGGGGCGCCCCGGTGCGGGACGAGCATGGAGGCGGACTTCTCGCCGAGCAGGAACTCCATCCGGCGGTACATCGCCGACTGGAACCCGGAGCCCTCGCCGAGGGCGGCCCGGTAGGAGTTGAACTGGGCCGGGGTGAGCTGGCCGAGGGGCTTCCAGGAGGCGGTCAGGGCCTCCAGCTCGCGGACGGAACGCTTCAGGGCGTCCTTCGCCCTGGCCACGTCGTCGTCACGGATCGCGGCGGTCGCGGTCTCCCACTCGTGGACGATGACGGTGAACCACAGCTCCATGACCTGGGTGGTGACCAGGAAGACCATCTCGCCGGGGTCGTCGGAGAGGGGGTGCTGGAGGTGGGTGAGGACGTCCGCCTGGACGTAGTCCTCGTACGGGGTCGTGCCCTGGAAGTCGAGATGCGGGGTCTCGGGCTCCGAAGCCTCGTGGGGCTGAGCCGTGAGGGACATCGCTGTCTCCTGATGTGTGCTCCGGGTAGCGGTCCGCCCCTGCCGAATTCCGACACGGGGGCCCCGGTCCCCACCGGCATGTTCGGTGATACCACCCCCGCACCGCAAGGTCCGCCTGGTCACACCAGGCGGACCCGCCCGAACAATCCTTCGATCAGCGCAGTGCCGCAGCGCAGCGCGTCGGCGCAACGCGTCAGCGCAGCGCGTCGGCGCAACGCGTCAGCGCAGCGCGTCGGCCCGGCGTGTCACTCCGGCGCGTCAGCCCAGCGTCTGCGCCGCCGTCGCCGAGGAGTCCTTCAGGAACTGGGAGCAGCGCTCGTACTCCTCCTGCTCGCCGATGTCACCCGCGGCGCGGGCCAGGGCGTGCAGGGCGCGCAGGAAGCCGCGGTTCGGCTCGTGCTCCCAGGGCACGGGCCCGTGGCCCTTCCAGCCGCTGCGGCGCAGGGCGTCCAGGCCACGGTGGTAGCCCGTACGGGCGTAGGCGTACGACTCCACGACGCTGCCCCGCTCGTACGCCTCGTCGGCGAGCTGGGCCCAGGCGAGGGAGGAGGTGGGGTACTTGGCGGCGACCTCGGCCGGGGGCGTGCCGCCCGCGAGGAGTTCGCGGGGTTCCGGGGAGTCGGGCAGGTGGGTCGGGGGCGGGCCGCCGAGGAGGTTTTCGTGAATCGTCATGGGTTCCAGTCTGGCCCATGCGGGGGGTGTGGTTCACCGGACCGGAACCCCGCCACCGGCACAGCCCACGGCACGGGCACGGCACGGGCACGGCATACGGCACCGCACCCGCCGCCCCGCTCGCGCCCGCTACTCCGGCGCCGTCCCGCCCTGCTGCCCCGGCGATGCCTCGCCCCGCCGCTCCGGCGCCGCCTCGCCCTGCTGCCGGCCCTCCAGCGGCGGAGCCGTCACGCAGCCGTGGGTGCGGCATTCGGGGTGGTGGCAGTCGGGGGCGGGTCGGCGGACCGTGGCGAAGGAGAGGACCGAGGCGGCCAGGAGTGCCAGGGCGCAGGCGAGCATGGCCTTGTCGAACGCGCTGTCGAACTGGGTGGGTGAGCGGTAGGCCTCCGGGCCCATCCCGGCGATCAGCGGCAGCGCCGCCACGGCCAGCAGGCCCGCGGCCCGGGCGGCGGCGTTGTTGATGCCGCTGGCGACACCGGCGTGGTCGGTGGAGACCGAGGCGAGGACGGTGGCGGTCAGCGGGGCCACGAGGGTGACCATGCCGAGGCCCATGACCAGCAGGGCGGGGAGCACGTCGGTGGCGTACGCGGCGTCGGGGCCCACGCGCAGCATCAGCAGCACACCCGCCGTACACAGCAGAGGGCCGACGGTCAGCGGGATGCGGGGGCCGATCCGCTCGCCGAGGGCACCCGCGCGGGCGGAGAGCAGCAGCATCAGGACGGTGATGGGGAGCAGGGCCGTGCCGGCGCCCAGGGCGGAGTACCCGGAGACCACCTGGAGCTGCAGGGCGGCGAGGAAGAAGAAGCCGCCGAAGGCCGCGTACACGAACAGGGTGACGATGTTGACCGCCGTGAACTGGCGGGACGCGAACATCTCCGGCGGCATCATCGGGTCGGGCCGGCGGCGTTCGACGCGGACGAAGGCCACGGCCGTCGCCACGCCGGCGAGTGCCGTGACCGCGACCGCGAGCGTGCCCGCCCTGGCCTCGATCAGCGCGTAGGTGAGAAACGCGAGGGAGGCGGCGCCGAGCACCGCCCCCAGGATGTCGAAGCCCCGCTCGTGGCTGCGGCTGTCCGCCGACTCCGGTACGTGACGGACGGCGACGGGGATGCAGAGGAGCGCCAGGGGGACGTTCAGGAGGAAGACCCAGCGCCAGCCGGGGCCGTCGACCAGCCAGCCGCCCAGGAACGGGCCGACGGCCGCGCCGATGCCGCCGAAACCGGACCACAGGCCGACCGCCTTCGCCCGGTCGTCGCGGTGGAACGACGCCTGGATGAGCGCGAGCGATCCGGGGGTGAGCAGGGCGCCGCCGACGCCCTGGAGGGCCCGGGCGGCGATCAGCACTCCGCCGTTCGGGGCGATGCCGCACAGCAGCGAGGCGGCGGCGAACCACACCACGCCCACGACGAACACCTTGCGGCGGCCGAAACGGTCGCCCAGTGCGCCGCCGAGAAGGATCAGCCCGGCGAGGGTCAGCATGTACGCGTTGACGGTCCACTGGAGGGCCGCGAGGTCGGCGTCCAGATCGAGGCCGATGCGCGGGAGGGCCACGTTGACGACCGTCGAGTCGAGCATGGCCATGCTGGAGCCGAGCACCGTGGTCAGCAGGATCCACTTGCCCTGGGGGGAGGCAAGGCGTACATCGGCCATGGTCCGCATCATGCCGCGCCCCGGGCGTCCGGGCCAGGTGCGGGAGCGGAACGGAAGCGGTACGGGAGCGGTACGGGACCAAAGTCGGCGCCGGAGAGGGAGGCGGGACTGAGGCCCGAGGCCGACCGCGGGCACGGACACGCCCCTGCCCGCAGTCGCGTGCGCGGCTGCGGGCAGGGGCGGTGGTAGGCGGCCGGGGCCCGGGTCGCCCGGGCCCGGTCGGGCTACTTGATCTTCGTGCCGGCGGAGCGCAGGTTGCCGCACGCCTCGACGACGCGGGCCGCCATCGACGCCTCCGCGAGCTTGCCCCAGGTGCGGGGGTCGTACGTCTTCTTGTTGCCGACCTCGCCGTCGACCTTCAGGACGCCGTCGTAGTTCTGGAACATGTGGGCGGCGACCGGACGCGTGAAGGCGTACTGGGTGTCGGTGTCGATGTTCATCTTGACGACGCCGTTCTCCAGGGCGGTGCGGATCTCCTCCTCCGTGGAGCCCGAGCCGCCGTGGAAGACGAAGTCGAACGGGGACTCCTTGCCGAAGCGGGAGGCCACACCCTCGTTCAGCTGCTTGAGGAGGTCGGGGCGCAGGACGACGTTGCCCGGCTTGTAGACGCCGTGGACGTTGCCGAAGGAGGCGGCCAGCAGGTAGCGGCCCTTCTCGCCCAGGCCCAGCGCCTCGGCCGTACGGATCGCGTCGTCGACCGTCGTGTAGAGGGAGTCGTTGATCTCGTGCGAGACGCCGTCCTCCTCGCCGCCGGTCGGGGTGATCTCGACCTCAAGGATGATCTTCGCGGCGGCGGCGCGGGCGAGCAGCTCCTGCGCGATGGAGAGGTTGTCGGCCAGGGTCTCGGCCGAGCCGTCCCACATGTGCGACTGGAACAGCGGGTCGCGGCCGGCCTTGACCCGCTCCTCCGACACCGCGAGCAGCGGACGTACGTAGCCGTCCAGCTTGTCCTTCGGGCAGTGGTCCGTGTGCAGCGCGACCGTGACCGGGTACTTCTCGGCCACGATGTGCGCGAACTCGGCCAGGGCGACGGAGCCCGTCACCATCTCCTTGCTGTACTGGCCGCCCAGGAACTCGGCACCGCCGGTCGAGATCTGGACGATGCCGTCGCTCTCCGCCTCCGCGAAGCCCCGCAGCGCGGCGTGCAGCGTCTGGGTCGAGGTCACGTTGATGGCCGGGTAGGCGAACTTGCCTGCCTTCGCCCGGTCGAGCATCTCGTTGTAGACCTCGGGGGTTGCGATGGGCATGGTCCGCTCCTTGTATGTGCGGGTGGCGTTGTGCTTACGGTCCCTGACCTAGGGTTGCGACATCATCGTCGGCCCCATCCTTCCAGACGCGACCCGATGCTCCGGTCAGCGCGTCCAGAACTCTTCGGTAACCCCTGACCTCGGGGTTCCCGCCGGTATCGGGGGCCGTGGGACGGCAGGTCAGTCCAGGCCCAGCTCGTCCTTCGAGAACGCGAAGAGGTACGGGACGCCGGCGCCCTTCTCGATCTTCTCGGCGGCGCCGGTGGCCCGGTCGACGATGGTGGCGACGGCGACGACCTCGGCCCCGGCCTCGCGCACGGCCTCGACGGCGGCCAGCGGGGAGCCGCCGGTGGTGGAGGTGTCCTCGACGACCAGGACGCGACGGCCGCTGATCTCCGGACCCTCCACGCGCCGCTGCAGCCCGTGCGCCTTGGCCGCCTTGCGGACGACGAACGCGTCCAGCCGGCGGCCCCGCGCGGCGGCCGCGTGCAGCATCGCGCCGGCGACGGGGTCGGCGCCCATCGTGAGCCCGCCGACCGCGTCGAAGTCCAGGTCGGCGGTCAGGTCGAGCAGTACCTGACCGACGAGCGGGGCGGCCTCGCCGTCGAGGGTGACGCGGCGCAGGTCGACGTAGTAGTCCGCCTCCAGACCCGACGACAGGGTCACCCTGCCGTGCACCACGGCCTTGTCCTTGATCTGCTGCAGCAAAGATCCACGTACGTCCACGTCAGTCATGGCAGTCAGCTTAAAGGGGGCCTGTCCGCCCGCCGTACGCCCCCGCGCGCCCGCGGTCGGCTCACAGGCGCCGCCAGGTCCAGGTCGTCGTGGCTTCGAGGGGGTCGATGGGGGTGACCAGCCGGGGGTGGGTGTTGAGGCCGTTGGGCGGCCCGGTCTGGGGTTCGACGCACACGGCTTCCGCCTGCTCGTCGTAGACCACCACCCACTCCTCGCGGGAGGCGACCTTCAGTTCCAGCCGCTGCGGCCAGGTGAGGGTGACGTCCACGCCGCCGGGCATGCCGAAGCAGTCGTCCCAGGGGCCGGGCCGGGGGTCGACGCGGTTGCCGGTGGGCAGGTGGTCCGGGCCTCGCTCCTCCTGCCAGGCGGGCGCGAAGTCGACCGTGACGTCCTCGCCGTCGCCGTCCAGGCTCCGGTTGAACCAGGGGTGCCAGCCGATCTGGGCCGGGAAGGAGGAGTCGTACGTCTCCACGGACATGGTGAGGGTGAGGGCGTCCGGGGTGAGGGTCACCACCTGGGTGACCCGGCCGGGGTAGGGCCAGGGCTCGACGAGGTCGTAGGTGAGGACGGCCTCGGTGCCGCTGTGGCTCGCGACGCGCCAGGCGTCCTCGCGGGTCGTGCCGTGGATGGCGTGCGGCGGGGCGTTGAGGGGCATCTGCCGCACGGTGCCGCCGTCGCGGAACCGTCCCTCGCGGATGCGTCCGCACCAGGGCACCATCGGGAAGCTTCCGAACCGCTCGCCCTGCCGCAGCAGTTCGGCGCCACCGACCCGCAGGCCCGCCACCCGGCCACCGTTCGCCGGTGCGAGCACCACCTCCGCGTCACCCGCGGCCAACGTGATCTCTTCGCTACTCACGCCTCGACCCTACTGGCCGACCCCGCCGTGGAGTTGGCCGCCCGGGGCCGGTGTCGTCAGCGGCGCCTGCGCAGGGCCCGGGTCACGACGATGGCGGAGGCCACGGCGAGGGCCGCCGCGGGCGCGGCCCAGCGCAGGGTGGCGCTCGCGGAGACGGGCTCGGGGGCCGGGACCGGGGCGTAGCGGCCGCGGGGCGGCGCGTGGTCCACCTCCTCCGCGCTCCGGCCGATCATCGTCCGGCGGGCGTGCGCGGCCTCCGCCGGGGGCTCGCCCCCGGCGACGAAGTCCTCCTCGTCGAAGGGGTCCAGGGCGGAGGGCGGGACGTCGGTGTCGAAGACGGAGGCGGGGGGTTCGGGCTCGGACTCGGCCCGGCTGGGCGGTTCGGGCTCGGATTCGGCGGGGGCGTGCGGCTCGTCGGCGGTTTCCGCGGGCTTCGGTTCGGGCTCGGCCGTCGTGGCCAGGTTCTCCACGAATCTCCCCAGCAGCCGTGTCGCCGCCGAGGCCACCGCGTCGGCCGGGAGTTCGGTGATTCGGCCGTCGGCGGTGGCGGTGCCCGTGCAGGTGAGGGTGGTGCCCTCGGAGGCCGGGGTGAGCCGGAGGGTGAGGGCGAGCCGCACGGTTCCGGTGCCCCGGGCCTCGGCGGCGTCGCCCTCCACGGCGTAGGAGCCGTCGTCCCGGGCGGTGACGCGGAGGGTGCCGCGATAGGTGATGGTGTGGCCGGCGACGCGCACCTTGATGCGGCCGGCGACGGGCGCGGTACCCGCGTCCTGCTGGAGCCCGGGGACCGCACGGGCCACCCGCTCGGGGTCGGACAGCGCCTCCCGGAGGCGGCCGACGGGAACCGGAACGAACACCTCATGCTCCATGGAATCCGAGCCTACCCACGTGGCACGGCACCGCACCCGTACATACGCGTTCTTGCCCGTACTTCCGCCCCACCCGGCCCCGTGCGGCCCGAACGCCTCGCACGCCCCGGTCGTCCTCCCGGCTCAGCCGGTGTACCTCGGGTGCACCAGCGTCGACGGTGACAGGCCCGGCATCCGGTCGGCGGCGTCGAGCCGGACGGCTCCGCTGCCGAGGTCCGGTGACGGGGGCCGGGTCGCGCCGGGCCGGGTCGCCAGGACGAAACCCCAGTCGTGGGGGGCGCGGGAGGTGTGGGCCGTGCGGTCGGGGCCGGTGACGAAGCCCGGGGCTCCGGCGGCGACCCGGTAGGGCGTGGTGCGCAGCCCGGCGGCGCGCACGGTCGCGTCGACCGTCCAGAAGATCCGCCGCCGGGACGAGACCGGGCCCGCGTGCACCACCATGCGGCCGTCGGGGGCCAGCACCTCACGGGCCAGGCCGTAGAACTCCCGCGAGTAGAGCTTCGTGCTCGCGGTGATGCCGGGATCGGGGAGGTCCGAGATCACGACGTCGTACGGCCGGGCAGGGCGGGCGCCGCGCAGCCAGCCGAACGAGTCCTCCGTGACGACACGGACGCGGTGGTCGGCGTAGGCGTGGCCGTTGAGGGCGGAGAGCGCGGGGTCCGTGCGGGCGAGGCGCACCACGCCCGGGTCGAGTTCGACGATGTCCACCCGGCGGACGTCCCGGTGGCGGAGCACCTCGCGGGCGGCGAGGCCGTCGCCGCCGCCGAGGACGAGGACGCGGGCACGGGGTCCGGCCTCCATGGCCGGGCGGACCAGCGCCCGGTGGTAGCGCTGCTCGTCGCGGCCGCTGATGCGCAGGCGGCCGTCGAGGAAGAGAGCGAGCGGACGGCCGTGCCTGCCACCGGTGAGGACGACCTCCTGGACGTCGGTCTGCAGGGCGACCCGGACGTCCTTGCCGTACACGGCGCGCCGGGCCGCGCGCTCGAAGTCGTCGACGTGCGCGGCGGCGGTGGCCAGGAGGCCGAGAACGACGAGATTGGCGGTCAGCAGCAGCCGTCGGTCCCGGCGGCTCATGTCGTGCCGGAACAGTCCGAGCACGAGGGCGCCGCCGACCAGGGCGTTCACCGTGCCGGTGAGCAGGGCGCCGGTCAGCTGGCCGAGCCAGGGCAGCAGGAGGAAGGGAAAGGCGAGGCCGCCGACCAGCGCGCCCACGTAGTCGGCCGCGAAGAGGTCGGCGACCGTGCCGACGGCGTCCTGGCGGCGGATGCGCTGGATCAGCTCCATCAGCAGCGGGACCTCGGCGCCGATGAGCAGTCCGATGGCCAGGGAGAACGCGACGAGGAGGTAGCGGGAACCGCTCGCCCACACGCCGCCCCAGTCGCCGGTCCAGGCGAACGCCGCGTACAGCACGAGGGCGCTGCAGCCGCCGACCAGGGCGAGGGCGGCCTCGATGGCGCCGAAGCCGAGGGCGGCGCGGGGGCAGAGACGTTTGGCGGCGAGGGAGCCGATGCCCATGGCGAAGACCATGACCGACAGGACCACGGAGGCCTGGGTGACCGAGTCCCCGATCAAGTACGAGGCGAGGGCGACGAGTTCCAGTTCGTACACGAGTCCGCAGGCGGCGCAGACGAAGACGCCGGCGAGGACGAGGAAGCGGCCGACTCCCGGGCGGACCGGTAACCACGCCTGGGCGCCCGGGCCTCCGTCGCCGCGCCAGGGGGGAGGGGCGCCAGGGGGTGCGGGGGCGTGCGGCTCGATCACTCCTGGCACGCTACCGTCACGGTCGCGCTCCGCCGGGTCACCCACACGGGTGGTCTGCGACGCTCGGCCGGGTGCCTCAGGGCTCTGGATGGCTCTGGGGTTCGGGTGGTGGGGCGGCTGCGGGTGCGTGGAGCGTTCTCGCGCAGTTGCCCGCGCCCCTCACAGCGCCACAGGCACAGGCACGGGCGTCGGCACCGATGCCCGCACGCCCACCCTCGTTCTCGTGGCCACCAGTTGCCCGTCCTGGGGATACGCGTGCCACGTACGCCAGTGCACCTGTCCCTCGTGCCACTGCGCGAGCATCGCCGTGAAGGCGTGCGGGCTGCCCGGGAAGACCCCGGCCAGACCGTGCGGGTGATCGGAGACGAGGGCCAGCAGTTCCTGGGCGCGGCCGGCGAAGGAACCCGGGGACAGCACCTCGACGCGGGCGGCGAACTCGTACTCCCAGTCGTCCGCCCGTTTGGCCACGCCGAGCGGAAGGGGCGTGCTGGACCCCGGGATGCACGCGACCGTCTCCGAGCAGTGACTGCCCCGCTCCTCCTCCAGAAGCACCTGGTGGGACGCGCCGAGCAGCCGCAACTGCAGTTTCGCGCCGCCGAGTTCGAGATCGAGCGTGGCGAGCGCGGGCAGCGGCTCGCGGCCCAGGGCCCAGGCGAGGTCTGCCGCGCGCGTGTCGGTGTAGGCGGTGTTCAGGGTCGTGAGCATGGGTCGGCTCCGCAGCGACGCAACGATGAAGAGGAGTGGGTCCGGCGCACCCCGGTCGGCACCGGGAATCGTGGCCCGGTCAGCCAGGTCGGGTGAGGACGACGTCCCAGTCGGTCCGGTCAGCCGTGTCAGGCCTGCCGGGAGGGACGTCCGGGGGCTGCGTTGGCGATTTATAGGGAATCATGAACTGTGGTGCAACCACAGCGTTTTTACCCAAGTTGGCGTGCTTTCCATCCCCCCGAGGGCAGGCCAGCTCAACTGTTCAACCAGGCGTACGCCCCGTCGGTCGACACACTCCCCACGCGCCCATCGAGCCAGGCGCGCGCACACGGGGGCGGCGCCCGTCGAACGACCGGGCCCACCCGGCGTACTCAGGCGTGAACAGAAGTGCTACCCGCGCGCCGGCCCGCGAGCAGCGTCGAGCGCACCGGGCCGTCTGCCCCGTCCGCGCGGCTCCACACACACGAGCGCCCGCCGGGACGACCTCCGGCGGGCGCTCGCGTCGTGGAGCTCAGCTGCCCCGTGTCAGCTGCCTCCACCGCATCCGCCCCCGCCACCGCAGGAGGACCCCCCACCGCAGGAAGAGCTGCTGCTCCCGCAGGACGAGCTGCTGCTGCAGGACGAGCTGCTGCTCCCGCACGACGAGCCCCCGTGCGACGAGCCTCCGTGCGACGAGCCCCCGTGCGACGAACCCCGGTCGTCGTGCGAGGAGGAGTGGGACGAGCCACTGTCCCCGACGCCGGCCGCCCCCAGCACCCACCAGCTGTTGTCGCTGCTGCTCGACGAGTCGCTGCCACCCCGGCCGCCGGTGCGGTGGGCACTGCGGTGGGCGCTGCCGCCACGGCCGGACGTCCTGCCGCCCCGGGCCCCCGCCCGTGCCGCGCGCGCCCTGCGGCGGCTCTCCGCCACGATGAGCGCCAGCAGCCCGCAGACCACCACCAGGATGAAGCCGATCACCGCGATCGCGTTCATGGCGTCACCCTCCCCTCTTTCTTTCGAGTCCCCCGAAGCGGCCCCCCGTGGGCGCCTCGCTCACTTGCGTGTCGCGGGGATTCCCCCGCCGCGGACCGCTCAAAGCAGAGTTGAGCAAGTCCAGAGCTTGTCTCTCGCGGGGGCGGTCGCCGCTGCCACCGCAGGAGGAGGACGAGCGTCCCCCACAGGACGAGCCGGCGCCACCACCGCGTGAGGACGAGGACGACGATCGGTACCACCAGCGAGGTGCGTCACTTCGCGGGAACTGTTATTCCGAGCAGTTTTTCCGCATTTCGGAACGCGATTTTCTCCTTGGCGTCGCGTGGCAGATCGACTCCCCGGAACCAGTCGGTTTGGGTTTTCATGTTCGCAAACGGGTAGTCGGTCGCGAACATCACTCGATCCACGCTTATGTGCTTCAGTAGGAGCTCGAGCAGCTCAGTCTGGGGGAATGCGCTGGTGGTGAACCAGAAATTGTCATGGAAGTACTGCTCGAACGGCTTGTCCAGACTCTTCTCGGTCACTTCGCTCATCTTCTCCACGATGCGTTCGTAGAAGAACGGAAGACCCTCCCCCATATGGCCGATGATGATCTGGAGCTTGGGATGCCTGTCGAACACTCCTGAGGTGATCATCCGGAGGCACTGAGTGACGACTTCCTGGTGCCATCCATACGCCGAGATACTGAGAACCTGGTCCTGGAACTCCTTCTGGTATTCCGGCAGCATATTGCTGTAATAGATGTCGAAAACCTCGTCGGGCGGCAGGCCCGGATGGATGTATATCGGCACATCGAGGGCTTCGGCGCGCGCCAGCAGGGGCTCGAATTCGGGATGGTCGAGAAACTTCTTCCCGATGATTCCGTTGGTCAGGCAACCCAGGAAGCCGTCTTCCCGCACCGTGCGTTCCAGCTCGTCCGCCGAGGCCTCCGGGTCCTGGAGAGGCAAGGTGGCAAATGCCTTGAAGCGCCCCGGATAGGCGGCCATCGGTCCATCGACGAGCATCTTGTTGAGGCGATACGCGAAATCGATGCCCTTCCGGCCTTTGACATTCTGCACACCTGGCGTATGGGCGGAGAGGATCTGAACGTTGATCCCCGCCTCGTCCATGGCACCGATGCGGCGCGGGCCGAGCTCGGCAAGACCGGTGTCCTCGAGGAACAGCCTGTCGTTCAGCACCATCAACTCACGGGTGGAAAAGGTTTCTTCCGTGCCGATGAAGGGCAGGTCCTGGTCCCGCAGTGCAATGTCCGAAGTTTTGTCCGAGTTCTTGTCCGAGTTCTTGCCCGAAGTCTCGTTGTCGTTCGCTGCCGAGACAATGGCATGCGTGGACAGGCCGGCACCGACGCCAAGTGCCGTGGCGGCGGTGAGAAAGCCGCGGCGTCCCATGGGCTTCATGTCAGTCTCTTTTCAGGTGTTTGTGTGATGCGGCATCCGTGCGATATCCGTGCGGCATCCGTCTGCGAGATGCCTCGGATCGACCGTTCGTCGTTTTCGACCTCGACGCCGACCACGCCGGTCCCGCCGCATCGCTCGTCCGGATACCGAATTCCTACCGAGCGAACCTGAGACGAGCGTTAGAGCTCGTACGAGCTGCTCTCCCACGATCGCGCGTGAGTACACGTCCGGGACGGACGCGACATGGACGCCCGCCGGGCGGGACCCCGACGCCGCCACGCCGGTGCGTGCGCTGGACACATGGTTCGGCCGACCGGCCTGAGCACCGCATTAACGGTCGTCTCAGGTTCGCTCCGTAGGAAGTCGGCATCCAGAGAAGCGATGCAACCCGTATGCAGGAGGCAAGTGATGGCAGTCGACGCAGCACCGTCCGGGAAGGCCCGGGCCGGTCGGTTGGCAGGCCGGTGGGTGCCCTGGTTGGTGATCGGCCTGTGGCTGGTGCTGGCGGCCGGCATGGTGCCGCTGAGCGGAAAGCTGAGCTCGGTCACCACCGACAGCGCCGTGGACACCCTGCCGGCCGGTGCCGAGTCCACCAAGGTGGCGGTGCTGGACGACCGTCTCCCCGGTGGTGACAGCAACACGTTCGTCTTCGTGTACCACCGCGCCGCCGGCATGACCGACGCCGACCGCGCGACGGTCGAACGCCATTACGACACCCTTGCCGAGCGGTACCCGCCGAAGGCGACGGCGGCGGCCGACGAGGACGACGAGGGTTCACCGACGAGCCCCTCCACCGACCGCAAGGCGATGATGTTCACCCTCGAGGTGAGCACGGCCTACGGCGCGCCGGAGGACATCGTCGGCCCGTTGCGTGACGCCGCGAAGGACCGCCCCTCCGGCCTGGAACTCGACGTGACCGGCCCGGGCGCGATCGACGGCGACATGGAGGCCGTCTTCGACGGCATCGACGTGCAGGTCCTCCTCACCACCATCGTCGTCGTCACGCTCCTGCTCATCCTCACCTACCGCAGCCCGGTGTTGTGGATCATCCCGCTGCTGGCCGTCGGCGCGGCCGCACTGACCGCGATGGGGACCGTCTACCTGCTCGTCAAGGGCTTCGGCATCGTGGTCAACGACCAGAACTCGGCGCTGCTGACGATCCTGGTGTTCGGCGTCGGCACGGACTACGCGCTGTTGCTCATCGCTCGATATCGGGAGGCACTGCATCACCATGAGAACGTCCGGGTCGCGATGGTCCACGCACTGCGCGGCGCGGCTCCGGCCATCGTCGCGTCCGCGGCCACCGTGGTCGCCGGTCTGCTCTGCCTGCTCGTCGCGGACCTGAACAGCACCAGCGGATTGGGTCCGATCGGTGCGGCCGGCATCCTGTGCGCGCTGGTGGCCATGCTGACGCTGTTCCCGGCGGTGCTCGTGGTGCTCGGCAGGCGGATCTTCTGGCCGGCCGTCCCGCGGTTCAGCACGGCCCCGGAGGAGAAGCCGGGGCTGTGGGGGCGGCTCGGCACCGCCCTCGGCCGCCGCCGGTGGCCGGCGACGCTCGGCTCGCTCGGAGTCCTCGGTGTGCTCGCCCTCGGGCTGGCGGGCAACACCGGCGCCCTGCGGGAGCAGGACCAGTTCCTGTCCGCGCCGGAGTCGGTCACCGGCTTCACCGTGCTCCGTCAGCACTTCCCGGAGCTGGGCGGCCAGCCGATGACGGTCTTCACCCGCCCGGCGCACCGGGAGCGGGTGCTCGACATCGTCAAAAACACGCGCGGTGTGGCCCTGGCCGTCCCGGAGCAGACCAGCGGTGGCTGGGCCAACATCTCCGTGTTCCCGAAGGACGCGCCGGACACCGCCGCGGAGTACGACACGGTCAAGCGGGTGCGCACCGCCGTGCACGCGGTGAGCGGGGCGGAGGCGATCGTCGGCGGGCCGAGTGCGGAGAACCTCGACACCGAGGTGACCACCCAGCGCGACGAGAAGCTGGTGATCCCGCTGGTGCTCGTCGTGGTCCTGATCGTCCTCGGGCTGCTGCTGCGCGCGATCCTGGCCCCGCTGGTCCTGATGGCCACTGTGATCGTCTCGTTCGCCGCGGCCTTCGGCGGCAGCGTGTTCGTCTTCGACACGATCCTCGGGTTCAAGGGGATCGACAATTCGGTGCCGTTGCTGGCATTCCTGTTCCTGGTGGCGCTCGGCGTCGACTACAACATCTTCCTGGCCAGCCGGGCCCGGGAGGAGGCCGTGCGTCTCGGCACCAGAGAGGGCCTGCTCAAAGCCCTCTCGGCCACCGGTGGCGTCATCACCTCGGCGGGTCTGGTCCTGGCGGCCACGTTCGCGGTCCTCGCCACTCTTCCGCTGGTGATGCTGATCGAGGTCGGTTTCCTGGTCGCCTTCGGCGTGCTGCTGGACGCCCTGCTGGTGCGGTCGGTCCTGGTGCCCGCCCTCACCTTGCTGATCGGCCGGCGGATGTGGTGGCCGAGCCGGCTGTCCCGTCCGGCGGCGGAGCCACCGGTCCGTCGACAGTCGCTCGCCGAGCACGAGGAGCCCGCGCTGCAACGGTGAGCGCGGCGGCACGGACGAGATCCGGGACGGACCTGGGACCCAGGCCCGTCCCGGATTTTTTCGCGGGCCCGAGGGTCGCCGCCCTCGGGTCCTGCGCCGCGCCGCCGGGATGGGTCAGCGCACCGCGGTGTCCTCCCCGGCGGTGAGCCCCGCGATGGGGGCGGGCGGGGCGGGCGGGGCCGCGGCCGGAAGGTCGACCCGGAGCAGCGCGCCACCGCGTGCGGAGCGGGCGACGCCGGCCCGGCCGCCGTGGGCGTCGACGACCCGCTGGACGATCGACAGCCCCAGACCGGATCCCGGCAACGCCCGGGCACTGTCGGCACGGTAGAACCGGTCGAACACCCGCGGTACGTCGGCGGCGTCGATGCCCGGCCCGGCGTCGTCGACCTCCAGCACCGCCGACGCGTCCTCGGCACGGAGCCGGACCTGGACCGGCTGGTCCGCGGGGGACCACTTGCCGGCGTTGTCGACGAGATTGAGCACCGCCCGTTCGAGCGCGGCGGGACGCCCGCTCACCCACACGGAGGTCACGTCGAGCGCGACCTCGACGTCGGGCGTGCGGGAACGTGCCCGGGTCACGGCGGCCACCACCACGTCGGCGAGGTCGAGCAGCTCGGTGTTCTCGTCGCTGACGTCACCGCGCGCCAGGTCGGTCAGCTCGGCGACAAGGGTGCTCAACTCGGCCACCTGGGCGCCGAGATCGTTGAGCAGCCGGGTCCGGCTCTCCGCCGGCAGTGCGCTGTCCAGGGTGCCGCGCCGATCGAGGCGGATCAGCAGCTCGACGTTGAGACGCAGGCTGGTGAGTGGGGTCTTGAGCTCGTGGGTGGCGTCCTCGGCGAGCAGCCGCTGGGCCCGCCGGGAGTCCCTGAGCGCGGCGAGCATGTCGTTGATCGACCGGATCAGCCGCCGGATCTCCCCACCGCCCTCGTCCGGGATGCCGGCGTCGAGATCCCGGGTGTGCGCGACACGTACCGCGGCGGCGGTCAGCCGGTCGATCGGTGCCAGCCCGGTCCGTGCCACGGTCCGCCCGACCAGGGCGCCGCCGGCCACGCAGAGCAGCCCGATCAGCAGCATGCCGAACCCGAACTGGTTGACCGGGCCGTCGTCGGCGACCTGGGCCACCTGGACCGCGCCGTCGCCCGCCCGCAGCGTGTAGACGAGGTACCCGTCCTCGTCGCCGCCGTTCGACTCCATCAGGTCGGCCGACGCGCCCCGCGCCACGCGCCCGGCCTGCTCACCGACCGGGGGCAGCGCGGGTTGGCCGGCCGGCGTCCGGGTCGAGCCGTCGGGCAGGACGATCCGCACCAGCCGGCCGGATCCGGGATACGGCGGTAGCCGGACCTGCGCCGGGCCGGCGCGCTGCGCGTCCGTCGCCAGGACGCGGGAGTCGGCGCGCAGCTGATTCTCGACGCTGTCCCGCAGCTCCCAGCTCAGTAGTTCGCTGGCCACCTGGAAGGCCACGAACACGCTGACCGCGACGGCCGTCGCCGCGATCACCGTCAGCCTGGTCCGCAGGGACCGCCGGCGCCACCATCGGGTCAGCCGGCGCGGTTCCCGGCCGGCGGGCCCGCTCACGGAGGAGTCTCCCGCAGCACGTAACCCAGGCCGCGCAGCGTGTAGATCAATCGCGGCTCACCCTCTGCCTCCGTCTTGCGGCGCAGGTAGCTCACGTACACCTGGAGGTTGTTGGCGGTGGCGCTCATGTCGAAGCCCCAGATCGCCTCGAACAGCGCGTCGCGGGTCAGGACCCGGGTCGCGTTGCTCATGAGGACCTGCAGGAGGGAGAACTCGGTCCGGGTCAGACGCAGCGGCCGCCCCCCACGCCACGCCTCGAACCTGTCGGGATCGAGCCGGACGTCGGCGAACGACAGGATCTGCGACTCCTCGTCGGCCGGCGTGCGCCGACGCAGCAGGGCCCGCACCCGGGCCAGTAACTCCTCGGTGGCGAACGGCTTGGGCAGGTAGTCGTCGGCGCCCGCGTCCAGCCCCGTGACCCGGTCGGAGACCTGGTCACGGGCGGTCAGCATCAGCACCGGCAGATCCCGACCCGCGGCCCGCAACCGCCGGCAGGTCTCCAGCCCGCCGAGGCGGGGCATCATCACGTCGAGGATCAGCAGATCCAGCGTGTCACCGTCCGCCCCGACGACCCCGTCGAGCACGGCGAAGCCGTTGGCGACGGCGCTGGTGTCGTACCCCTCGACCTGGAGCACCCGCTCCAGCGACTCACGGATGGCCGCCTCATCATCCGCGATCATGATCCGCACGTCGGCCCGCCCCCTTACGGTCGATGTTTTTGCCGCTCATTGTCCCCGGCCAACCTGAGGCCGGGATCAGAGCCTCGCTGCGGACCGCGCTCTCACCCCGCGGCCTCGGGCAGGCCGCAGTCGTCTGCTGCCCCGGGCAGGTATGCGACGGCGACCCGTCCTCAGTCCCCTCCGCTCCCGCAGGAGCCCCCGCCCCCACCCCCGCACGACGAACCACTCGACGAACCACCCGACGAACCGTCCGACGATCCCCCGCCGTCCGCCCACCAGCTGCGCCGCCGGCCGCGCCTGCGGGCCACCACGACGATCACCGTCATGACCACGGCGTACACGGCCCAGACGGCGACCAGCAGTCTCATGTTCTCGTCCACGACCACACCCCCCGTGCGCCGCGACGCCGCGGTCAGCTTCCGCCGCCGCAGCCACCGCCGCCACCACCGCAGGAGGACCCGCCGCCGCAGGAGGACCCGCCACCGCACGAGGACCCACTGCCGCACGACGATCCCCCGCTGCGGTGGGACGACCGGCCGTCCGCCCACCAGCTGTGCGAGCGCCGGCGGCCGGGCCGCGAACCGCGGCCTACGCTCGAAACGACGCCGACCAGAACCACCGCGCCCACGATGACGAAGAAGACGATGTCCATCTCCGGACCTGCCTTTCACTCCCCCTGCAGGCCCCCCATGAGTCCTGCGTGACGGGGGGATGCCCGCCCGTCCCACCGGTCAAAGCGAAGTTGAGGAACTCCAGAGGTTGGGCGCAGGATGACGGCCATGACCTCCAGCGCAAGCTCCGCCCGCACCCCTCGTCCGGCGCAGAACCGGCGGCTCGCCGAGTTCGGAACGACGATCTTCGCCGAGATGTCGGCGCTCGCCCTGCGGACCGGGTCCATCAACCTGGGCCAGGGTTTCCCGGACACCGACGGCCCCGAGGAGATCCGCGAGGCCGCCGTACGGGCGCTGCGCGACGGCCGGGGCAACCAGTACCCGCCGGGGCCGGGCGTCCCCGAGCTGCGGACCGCGATCGTCGACCACCAGCGGCGACGGTACGGGCTGGAGTTCGACCCGGACACGGAGGTCCTGGTCACGGCGGGCGCCACGGAGGCCATCGCGGCCGCCCTGCTGGGGCTGCTGGAGCCGGGCGACGAGGTGGTCGCCCTGGAGCCGTACTACGACTCGTACGCGGCCTGCATCGCGATGGCGGGCGGGACGCGCGTACCGGTAACGCTCCGGCCGTCCGGGGCAACCGCCGGGGGATCCGGTGACCCGGGCGAGGAGCGGCGCTTCCGGCTGGATCTCGACGAGCTGCGGGCCGCCGTCACCGACCGGACCCGGCTGCTGCTGATCAACACGCCGCACAACCCGACCGGGACGGTCCTCACCCGTACGGAGCTGACCGCGATCGCCGAGCTGGCGGTGGAGCGGGATCTGCTGGTGGTGACCGACGAGGTCTACGAGCACCTGGTCTTCGACGACGCCGAGCACCTGCCGCTGGCCACGTTCCCGGGGATGCGGGAGCGGACGGTCACCATCGGCTCGGCGGGCAAGACGTTCTCGTTCACCGGGTGGAAGGTGGGCTGGGTGACGGCCGCGCCCGGGCTGGTGACGGCGGTGCGCTCGGCGAAGCAGTACCTCACCTATGTGGCGTCCGGGCCGTTCCAGTACGCGGTCGCCGAGGCCCTCGCGCTGCCGGACAGCTATTTCGAGGCGTTCCGGGCGGACATGCTGGCCAAACGCGACCTGCTGTCGGCGGGGCTCGCGGACGCCGGGTTCGGGGTGTTCCGCACGGCGGGCACGTACTTCGTCACCACCGACATCCGCCCCCTGGGCGAGAGCGACGGGTTCGCCTTCTGCCGCTCCCTGCCCGAGCGCGCGGGCGTGGTCGCCATCCCCAACGCGGTCTTCTACGACCACCGCGAGGCCGGCGCGCCGTTCGTGCGGTTCGCGTTCTGCAAGCGCACGGAGGTGCTGACGGACGCGGCGGAACGGCTCCGCAAGGCGTTCGCGGGCTGACCGCCGGCTCCTCCACGAGGCACCGAGGCCGACGGCGAGCGCCCGGCCGGGGCGCGTCGGCATCGGTGTGGCCGACGGGCGCCCCGGCCGGGCGCTCGTGGAGGTGCTGGACCTGCGGGGCGTTCGACGGCGACTACTCGCCGTCGTCGTCGCCCTCGCCGTCCTTGGGCTTGTCGGCCTCGTCGACGTCCTCGGCCAGGCCGAGCTGCTCGACGAGCCACTTGTCGAACTCGATGGCGGCCCGCACCCAGCTGACCGTCGACGAGACGAAGTGCTCCAGGCTGACGCCGGTGCCGATGAGCAGCTGGGCCTCGCCGATGAGGCGGACCGTGCCGTCGTCGTGCGTGTGGCTGTAGACCTTCGGCCACAGGGTGCGGCGGTTCCAGTCGTCGATGGTCTCCAGCAGAGACGGCTTCTCGTCGATCTGGTGCGGGCGGTCGTAGAACGTGCGCACCGAGAAGACCTGCTGGTCACCCTCGCCACGGAACATGAAGTACGTACGGAATTCCTCCCACGGCGCCGCGAGGTCACCCTCGTCGTCGACGACGTACTTCAGCTCCATCTGGTCCAGGAGCTGCTTCACGAGGTCCTGATCCGGGACGACGGGGCCCGCCGGCCCTTGGGGCTGCGGCTCGGGCTGGCCCCCGAAGTTCGGAATCGAGGACGGGTCGATGCTCACCGTGATTTTCCCTTCGTACGGATTCCGCCATCCTCTCCCATGCGGGGCGGGGGGTGGCAACCCCCGCCCCGCGCGGTTCGTCGCCCTTGGCCGGATCCGCCGGGGGATTCAGCTACGAGCGTGGCGGGGAACCTTTCGGGTACCCCCGATCGGCCCCTGTCACGGCTTCTTCTCCAGCGACGGGACCGGGCCCACGATCAGCCCCTCACCCTCGCCGAACGCGTCCACCCGGACCGTGTCGCCGTCCTTGACCTCGCCGGACAGGATCTCCTTGGCCAGGCGGTCGCCGATGGCGGTCTGGACGAGGCGGCGCAGGGGGCGGGCGCCGTAGGCCGGATCGTTGCCCTCGTCCGCGAGCCAGGCCAGGGCCTCGGGGGTGATCTCCAGGGTGAGACGGCGTTCGGCGAGACGCTTGGACAGGCGCTCGATCTGCAGCTTGGCGATGCGCTCCAGCTCCGCCTTGTCCAGGGCGGAGAAGACTACGAGGTCGTCGAGGCGGTTGAGGAACTCCGGCTTGAAGGAGGCCCGCACCACGTCCATGACCTGCTGTTTCTTCTCCGCCTCGGTGGTGACCGGGTCGACCAGGTACTGGCTGCCCAGGTTCGAGGTGAGGATCAGGATCGTGTTGCGGAAATCGACCGTACGGCCCTGTCCGTCGGTGAGCCGGCCGTCGTCCAGCACCTGGAGGAGGATGTCGAAGACCTCGGGGTGCGCCTTCTCCACCTCGTCCAGCAGCACGACGGAGTACGGGCGGCGGCGGACGGCCTCGGTGAGCTGGCCGCCCTCCTCGTAGCCGATGTACCCGGGGGGCGCGCCGACGAGCCGGGCGACGCTGTGCTTCTCGCTGTACTCCGACATGTCGATGCGGATCATGGCCCGCTCGTCGTCGAAGAGGAAGTCGGCCAGCGCCTTCGCCAGCTCCGTCTTGCCGACGCCCGTCGGGCCGAGGAAGAGGAAGGAGCCGGTGGGGCGGTCCGGGTCGGCGATGCCCGCGCGGGAGCGGCGTACGGCGTCGGAGACGGCCCGTACGGCCTCGGTCTGGCCGATCAGGCGGCGGCCCAGCTCCTCCTCCATGCGCAGCAGCTTCTGCGTCTCGCCCTCCAGCAGGCGGCCGGCCGGGATGCCGGTCCAGGAGGCGACGACGTCGGCGATGTCGTCGGCGCCGACCTCGTCCTTGACCATGGTGTTCTTGGACGCGGCGGCCTCCTCCTCGGCCTCGGACGCCTCTTCCAACGCCCGCTCCAGGGTGGGGATCTCGCCGTAGAGCAGCTTGGAGGCGGTGTCGAAGTCGCCGTCGCGCTGGGCGCGTTCGGCCTGCCCGCGCAACTCGTCGAGCTTCTCCTTGAGTTCACCGACCGCGTTGAGGGACTGCTTCTCCTTCTCCCAGCGGGCGGTGAGGCCCCGCAGGTCCTCCTCCTTGTTGGCTAGGTCGCGGCGCAGCCGCTCCAGGCGCTCGCGGGAGGCGGCGTCGGTCTCCTTGTCGAGGGCCATCTCCTCCATGCGGAGCCGGTCCACGGACCGCTGCAGCTCGTCGATCTCGACGGGCGAGGAGTCGATCTCCATCCGGAGCCGGGAGGCGGACTCGTCGACGAGGTCGATGGCCTTGTCGGGCAGGAAGCGGGAGGTGATGTACCGGTCGGAGAGGGTGGCGGCGGCGACCAGGGCCGCGTCCGCGATCACGACCTTGTGGTGGGCCTCGTAGCGGCCCTTGAGACCGCGCAGGATCGCGATGGTGTCCTCGACGGTCGGCTCGGCGACCAGCACCTGCTGGAAGCGGCGCTCCAGCGCCGGGTCCTTCTCGATGCGCTCGCGGTACTCGTCGAGGGTCGTCGCGCCGACCATGCGCAGCTCGCCGCGGGCCAGCATCGGCTTCAGCATGTTGCCGGCGTCCATGGCGGAGTCGCCGCCGGCGCCCGCGCCGACGACGGTGTGCAGCTCGTCGATGAAGGTGATGATCTGGCCGTCGGAGTCCTTGATCTCGGCGAGGACCGTCTTCAGCCGCTCCTCGAACTCGCCCCGGTACTTGGCCCCGGCGACCATGGCGCCGAGGTCGAGCGAGACCAGCCGCTTGTTCTTCAGCGACTCGGGCACGTCCCCCTTGACGATCCGCTGGGCGAGCCCCTCGACGACGGCGGTCTTGCCGACGCCGGGCTCACCGATGAGGACGGGGTTGTTCTTGGTCCGGCGGGAGAGCACCTGCACGACACGCCGGATCTCCTGGTCCCGGCCGATGACGGGGTCGAGCTTCCCGTCCCGCGCGGCGGCGGTGAAATCGGTCCCGAACTTCTCCAGGGCCTTGTACTGGCCCTCCGGATCGGCGGTGGTCACCCTGCGTCCTCCCCTTGCCTTCTGGAACGCCTCCTGCAGCTTCCCGGCGTTCGCCCCCTGCCGGGAGAGTACGTCCCCGGCCTGGCCGCCCTTCTCCGCGATCCCGATCAGGAGGTGCTCGGTGGAGACGTACTCGTCGCCCAGCTCCTTCGCCTTGGCCTGGGCCTCGGCGACCACGCTGAGCAGCTCGCGGTTGGGCTGGGGCGGCGACACGGTGGCGCCGGTCACGCTGGGCAGACCGGCCAGGATCTTCTCCGCGCCCGCGCGCACGGCCGCCTGGTCGGCGTCGACGGCGGCGAGCAGGTCGGTGATGTTCTCGTTCTCCTGGCCCTGGAGCAGAGCCAGCAGCAGGTGGGCGGGGGTGAAGTCGGCGTGTCCCTCGGACACGGCCCGGTTGCTGGCCGCGTTGATCGCGTCCCGGCTCCTGTTGGTCAGCTCGGCGTCCACGTTCGCGTTTCCCTCCTGGCGTCGGCCGTTGCGTCAGCCGTTGCGTCGGTCACGGTGACTTGGGCAACGTGCATAAAGTTGAGTCTATTCCACTCAAGTGTGGAGCGGGGAGTGTTCCGGACGGCACCGGGGCACCGACGGCCCCGCCGAAACCCCCCGAGGGCCGGGTATCCCGCTTTCCCGCTAGATTCCAGGCCGTGAGTACTTATCGAGTGGACCCCGGCGACCCCGATGCCGCCTACCTCGCCTTCTGGCGGGAGCGTCATCTGTGCACCCTGACCACCCTCCGCGCCGACGGCAGCCCTCATGTGGTGCCCGTCGGGGTCACATACGACCCGGAGGCCCGGATCGCTCGGGTGATCACCCGTTCGGGGAGCGCGAAGGCACGGCACGTGCGCGCGGCGGGCGACGTGGGCGCGCGGGTGGCGGTGTGCCAGCTGGAGGGGGCGCGCTGGGCCACGCTGGAGGGGCTCGGCCGGGTGTACGAGGACCGGGAACGGGTCGCGGAGGCGGAACGGCGGTACGCGGAGCGCTACGGCAGGCAGCCTCGGCCGAACCCGCTCCGGGTCGTCATCGAGATCGAACTGACCGGAGCGCTGGGGCGCGGCTGACGGTCACCGTCCGCTGCCGGTTGACCTTTTTTCGGACAGATGGACGAGCGGGCGGGCCCGTACCGATACCGGCCGACATCCAGAAATGTCCCCGTAAGCCTGCAGCGGCGTCACCGTGTTCAGGTCACGGTGACGCCGCTGCTGGGGGGAAGCGCCTGAGCGATTTGAAACGACGGGGGAATCGCTTCAGGCACTGCGGGGGGTGGCTGTAACGGCCGTGGAGGCCGGTGTCTCCGGCTCGGCGAGCCGGTGGTCGCGCTGGTCGAGATTGACGAAGACCATCCCGTACCGAACGGCACACCGCACTGGCTGCGGCGCGCCGCGCGGTCGCCGCAGACACCGGTACGCCCGGATGTCCTCGTCCTCGTCCCGGGTCACCACCACCGGTTCGCCGAACACGGTCACCATCAACGAGTCACCGCTGTGGGGGATGGCGGTGGCCAGGTCGATGAAGTGCCAACCGGAGCGATAGGCGGTGGCCATCTCGCGGCGGAAGGAACGGTCGTCGGGAGGAGTGGTCATCGGTCAGCCCCAGCTACTGTCGGCCGGCAGCGCGGGCGTGACACCCCAGCTGCTGTCGTGCTCGTCGCTGGCGGCGGCGGAGATGTGCACCGAACCCCGGCTGCCGTCGGTCCGGTCATCACCCTTCGCACCAGCAAGGCCACTCAGAGTCCCGAAGGCCACAACGGCGGAGAAGGCGGCGACAAGCACCGAGCGAAGCATTTTGTTACGCATAATCGGCTTCGTCCTCACTTGAAGGTCCCCTCTTCCCCCGTCGAGTACGACGATGACTCATTCGGGCACGTCATGGCCACACAATCGATGCATCATGTTCCTGCACGTTCAGGACCCTGGGGGGTAGAGATTTGGTGATAAATAGGACTAACGCGACACATCCCCATGCGGTGACCGAATTGTGCGAGGAAGGAAGCCGCGTCTACGCGACCGCTCTGCGCACCGGACGCATTGCTCGCGCGGATGTGAAGTCCGCCCCCTGCCTGATGGAGTTCGGCCTCCTGCACCCCGACCTGGATGACGCGAACTGGCTGCGTCCCGTTCCCCCCTCGGTCGCCCTGGCCCAGCGCCTCAACCCCATAGAGCAGGAGATCACCGAACGCAGGCGTTTCTCCATACAGCTGGCCGACGCATTCGAGCCGTTCATGGCGATGAGTGCCCAGGGGGCCGCCGCCACGCACGCGATCACCGTGCTGGAGGGCCTCGACCGCATCAACGCGGCGCTCGACCTGGCCACGGTCCAGTGCCAGGCGGAGATGCTCACGGTCCAGCCGAGCGGGCGCCGCCTCGAACGCATCCTTCAGCAGGGACTGGAGCGCGACAGGGCCCTGACCGACCGAGGCGTGCGGATCCGGACGCTCTACCAGCACACGGCCCGGTACAGCCCCGAGACGCAGGCCTACGTCGATCAGTTCTCCAACGACAAGGTGGAGTACCGGACCATCGACGAACTCGTCGAGCGGCTCATCATCTGCGACGAGACCGTGGCGTTCATCCCGACGCGCGACGATCGACAGGTGGCCCTGGAACTGCGTCATCCCGGCCTCGTCCGCTACCTGATCAAGGTCTTCGAGTTCATGTGGGGCCGCTCGGTCCCCCTGAACGCCGGCGCCCCCTACGAGACCGCCCCCGACGGCATCACCGACATCCAGCACTCCATCGCCAAACTCCTCGTCGAGGGTCACGTCGACGAGGCCATCGCCCGGCGCCTCGGCATGAACGTCCGCACCTGCCGCGCCCACATAGCCAAGCTGGCGACGGCACTCGGCAGCGGCAGCCGGGCGCAGCTCGGCTATCGCATCGCGGAGTCCGGGATCCTCAAGCAGGACGGCACGGAACACTAGGCGGCCGGCTCACCGGGCGGTGGAGGACTCCGTGGGCGCGGCCAGGGCGTCCGGTGGCGGAGTGCGGGGCGGGCCGTCCAGGCCGGCCGCGGCGATACGGACGCCCAGTTGGGTGCGGCTGGCCGCGCCCAGGCGTTCGGAGAGGCGGGCGATGTGGGCCCGGCAGGTGCGGACGCTGATGCCCAGCCGCTCGGCGACCACCGCGTCCTGGTGGCCCTCCGCCAGCAGCGCCGCGATGGACCGCTCCCGGTGCGTGATGCCCGCGACGCCGGCCGACGGCAGGGACGCGGCGAGCGGGACTCCGAGGCGCCACAGCCGTTCGAAGACGGTGACCAGGTACTCCACCAGCGCCGGGTGGCGGATCTCCAGGGCCATGGTGCGGTCGGTGTTGGCGGGGATGAAGGCCACCGTCCGGTCGAAGACGATGAGGCGTTCCACGACCTCGTCCAGGGTGCGGGCCTCCGCCGACTCCCCCATCATCTCCATGTAGTTGTGCAGGCCCTGCCCGTGCCGGGCCACATGCGTGTACAGGTCCCGCATCCGCACCCCGCGGCGGCACATCGCCAGCGCCCGGTGCAGCCCCTCGCGCAGCTCGTCCTCGCGGCGGATGCCGCCCGGCTGCACGGTCAGCACCTCGGCGGTGCAGCGGTCGGTGGCCTCGTCGATCGCCGCCCGGATCCGGGCCAGCCCGTCGAGCACCCGGATCGCCGAACTCTCCGCCGGCGTCCGCATCCGCGAACTGCCCAGTCCCGCGTACCACTCGACGGCGTCGACCGCCGCGCCCATCCGCGCCTGGCTGGCGCTGACCTCGGCGTGGACGCCGCGCAGCAGCCGCGTCATCACCTCCTGCGGGGAGGTGGGCACCAGCCAGCCCATGTCGTCGGGGTCGGGGTGCAGCAGGGCGAGTTCGAGGAGACAGGGCACGGCGTCGGCGTCCTCGCGCGGGACGCGGCCCCGGCGTACGGCTCGGGAGTACACGCGGTCCCCGGCCGCGCAGAGCCGGTCGGCCCCGTGCGGATGCTCCTCGGTCGCGTGCCCGGCCATCACCCACGTCACCCCCGGTTCCGACCTGTTCGCAGCGCAACTATGCGCGGCCCGCACCGACACCGCAACACAGCCCTGCCCTGTTTACGTCCGGATAACGGAAGGTACGTCCTGCTCTCTGCACCCCTCAGGTAGTGCGCTCTGCAATAAGCTGAAGTTCGCGCGGGGCGGGCGGGCGCTCCTCGTGGGCACCGGATCACGGAACCGGCGACTCCCCCGTCCGGCCGTACGTCAAACCCTCCGTTTCCGCAGGTCGCGATCGCCGTCGCAAGACGGCGGAAACGTGTCGGTGACCGGGGTGTTACGGAGCGCGCTTACCGTCGGGCCATGGCGGACATATTTGACGCCTACGCGTTGGCCGACGCGTGGGACGAGATGTTTGAGCGGCCGGGTGAGGTCAGGACCGCCTATGAGCCGGTGCTGGCGGCGCTCCGGCCCATCGAGCCGGGCGAACTGCGGTTCAGGGCCGACCAGATGGCCCGCGCGTTCACCGACCGGGGCGTGACGTACGCCTTCGCGGGCGAGGAGCGGCCCTGGCCGCTGGACCTGGTGCCGAGGATCCTGGACGCCCTGGAATGGGACCTCGTCCAGCGCGGGGTGGCGCAGCGCGTACGGGCGTTGGAGGCGTACCTCGCGGACGCCTACGGGCCGTGCCGGGCCTTCGAGGACGGGGTCGTGCCCTGGCGGCTGCTCCTCAACTCCCCGCACTTCCACCGGGCCGCGCACGGGGTGGAACCGCCGGGCGGGGTCCGTATCCATGTCGCCGGCATCGACCTCGTACGCGACGAGGCGGGCGACTTCCGCGTGCTGGAGGACAACGTCCGGGTGCCGTCCGGGGTGTCGTACGTCATCGAGAACCGGCGCGCGATGACCCGCGTGTTCCCCTCCCTCTTCGCCGAGCAGCACGTGGTGCCCGTCGACGGCTACGCGCAACGGCTGCTCGCCGCGCTGCGGGCCGCCGCGCCCGGCGGCATCGGAGACCCGCGCGTGGTCGTCCTCACCCCCGGCCCCAACAACGCCGCCTACTTCGAGCACGCCCTGCTGGCACGGCTGATGGGCGTGCAGCTGGTGGAGGGGCACGATCTCGTCTGCCGGGGCAACCGCGTGTGGATGCGGACGACCCGCGGGGAGATGCCCGTCCATGTCGTATACCGGCGGCTCGACGACGACTTCCTCGATCCCCTCCACTTCCGGCCGGACTCGGTGATCGGCTGCCCGGGGATCATGGGCGCGGCGATGGCGGGGAACGTCACGCTCGCGAACGCGGTGGGCAACGGCATCGCGGACGACAAGCTCCTCTACACCTACGTCCCCGACCTCATCCGCTACTACCTCCGGGAGGAGCCCGTCCTCCCGAACGTGGAGTCCTTCCGGCCGGACGAACCCGGGCAGCTGGAGGCCGTCCTGGACCAGATCGACCAGCTGGTGATCAAGCCGGTCGACGGCGCGGGCGGGCAGGGCATCGTCATCGGGCCGAAGGCGGACCGGGAGACCCTGGAGCGCACCCGGGAGGCCGTACGGGCCGATCCGCGCGGCTGGATCGCGCAACGGCCGGTGGCGCTGTCCACCTCCCCCACCCTCGCCGGCGAACGCATGGCCCCCCGCCACATCGACCTGCGGCCCTTCGCCGTGAACGACGGCAGCGACGTGTGGGTGCTGCCCGGCGGGCTGACCCGGGTCGCCCTCCAGGAGGGCAACCTCATCGTCAACTCCAGCCAGGGCGGCGGCTCCAAGGACACCTGGGTGCTCGCCGAGGGGACCGCCGAGCAGCGCTTCGAGGAGACCGGCGGGCCGGGTCCGCTGCCGGAGAAGGCGCCGCGCCAGCTCGACCCCGACGGCACCCGTACGGTCGTACAGGAAGGGGCGCAGCAGCAGTGAACGACGTGATCCTCTCCCGGATAGCCGAGGCCCTGACCTGGACGGGACGGTACGTGGAACGGGCCGACGCGACGGGCCGCATCCTCGACGCCTACCTCCACCGCCTCCTCGAGGACCCCTGGCGCGACGAGGACGCGGCCTGCCGCTCGCTGTACGCGATCCTCGGCGTCGACGCGCCCGAGGTGCACTGCGACATGCAGCAGGTCCTGGACCGGCTGGCCTTCGACGCCCGCTCGACGGGCTCCATCGAGGGCGCGCTCGGGGCCGCGCGGCTCAACGCCCGCAGCGCCCGCGAGGCGGTGTCGTCGGAGATGTGGGAGTGCCTGAACTCCACCTGGCACGCGCTCGCCGACCAGCGCACGGCCGCGCGCCGCACGGGCGGCCCGTACGCGTATCTGGAGCTGGTACGGCGTCGCGCGGCCCTCTTCTTCGGGCTTGCGGACTCCACGATGAGCCGCGACGACAGCTGGCGGTTCGTGGTGCTGGGCCGCAGCCTGGAGCGGGTGGACATGACCGTGCGGCTGCTGTCGGTACGGGTGCTGGACGCGGCGCACGCGCCCGACTGGCCGACCCTGCTGAGCGCGAGCGGCGCCGACGAGGCGTACGCGCGGGTGCACGGCGGTTTCGGCGACAGCCCCAAGGTCGCCGAGTTCCTGCTGCTCGACCGGGACTTCCCGCGCTCGGCGCTGCACGCGCTGACCACGGCGGAGGAGTGCCTGGCCGCGCTCGGCCGCCCCCGCCAGGACCCGGCCCGCCGTCCGATCGGCGCCCTGCGCACCCACCTCGAATACCTCGACTCCGAGTCCCTGGAGGCGGGCCTGCCGACGCTGCTGCGGGATCTGCAGCACGCGTGCATGGCCTCGGCGGAGGCGGTGGCCGAGAAGTTCTTCCCGTACCAGGGGCCCGTCGAGTGGGCCCAGGAAGGCGCGTGAGCACGATGAACCTGCCTGGAGCGGCCGGAGCGGCTGAGGCGGCCGGAGCAGCCGGGGCGGGTGGGCGGGCGACCCGGCGCCTGCGCATCCGGCACATCACCCGCGTCGCGTACGCGCAGCCCGCGGCCTCCTCCCACAACGAGGTCCGCATGACCCCGCTGACCCTGCCGGGCCAGACCACCCTGGACGCCCGGGTGCTGGTGAACCCCTCGACGCCGACCTGGTCGTACTGGGACTACTGGGGCACCCAGGTCACCGGCTTCGACCTCATCGAGCCCCACTCCGACCTGACGATCACCGCGACCAGCCTGGTGGAGACGGCCCCGCCGGAGCCGCTGCCGGACGCGCCCGGGTGGGCGGAGGTCCACCGGGCGAGCGCGGGCTCCCGACTGCTGGAGTACCTGGCCGCGACCGGCCGTACGACCCTGCCGGCCGCGCTGCTGGACCGGGCCCGGGAGGTGTCCGCCGGCCTCGACGTGCACGGGACGGCGACGGCGGTCTCGGCGATGGTCGCCGACCACGTGGCGTACGTGCCGGGCGCGACCGGGGTGCACACCAGCGCGGCCCAGGCGTGGGAGCAGGGGGCCGGAGTCTGCCAGGACATCGCCCACCTCACCCTCGGCATGCTCCGCGCCCTCGGCCTGCCCGCCCGCTATGTCTCCGGCTACCTCCACCCCGAACGCGAGGCCGAGCTGCACCGGCCCGTCGCGGGGCAGAGCCACGCCTGGATCGAGTACTGGGCGGGCGACTGGACCGGCTACGACCCCACCAACCGCGTCCCCGCCGACGAGTCCCACGTGGTCGTCGGCCGGGGCCGCGACTACGACGACGTGACCCCGCACAAGGGCGTCTACCGGGGGGTGGCCGGGGGGCCGCCGGAGGTGACGATCGAGTTCACGCGGGTGGCCTGAGAGGGCCGGGAAGGGCCCTGGGCGGGGTTCCGGTGGCCCGGGGCCGGGGGCGGGGCCCCGGCCTGTCTGGCCTTCGGGGGTTACTCCAGGCCGGCCGCTTCGCACCGGGCCTTGAAGGCCGAGGTGCAGATCTGCTTGACCGTGTAGATGCCGTCGGCGACGACCGTGTCCTTGATGTTCGACTTGGTCAGCGCGACCGGCGGCACCAGCTGGGCCGGGATCTTCTTGGTGGTCGGGGAGTCGATGCTGTCCTTGGCAAGTGCGTCGAACTCGATGGAGCGGCCCTGGACCTTGGCGACGGCCATCTCGGCGGCGGCCGCGGCCTGCGTCGGGAACGACTTGTACACGGTCATGTACTGGTCGCCCGTGAGGATCCGCTGCACGGCGTCCAGGTCGGCGTCCTGTCCGGTGACCGGCGGCACCTTGGCGACACCGGCGGTCTTCAGGACGTCGATGACGGCGCCGGCGATGCCGTCGTTCGCGGCGTAGACGGCGTCGATGTTGTCGACGCCCAGCTTGGAGACGGCCTTCTCCATGTTCGCCTTCGCGACGACCGGGTCCCAGTCCTTGGTGTCGAACGTCTCGGAGATCGTCACCTTGTCCTGCAGCTCGGAGAGCGCGCCCTCCTTGAACATGGCGGCGTTGGGGTCGGTGGGCGACCCGTTCATCATGACGATCTTGTTGGCGGCGCTGTCGCCCAGGTCCTCCACCAGCGAGCGGCCCTGCACCTGCCCGACGAGCTCGTTGTCGAAGGAGACGTAACCGTCGATCGGGCCCTGCGCCAGGCGGTCGTAGGCGATGACGGGGATACCCGCGTCGTGTGCGGACTGCACGGCGGGAGCGATGGCCTTGGAGTCCACGGCGTCGACGATGATGATGTCGACCTTGTCCTCGACCATCTGCTTCATCTGCCCGGTCTGGGTCTCCGGGTCCTTCTCCGCGTTGGCGTACTTGGTGATGCCCTTGTTGTCGGTGAGCTCCGCGATCTTCTTCTTGATGTTGGGGTAGTCGAACTGCTCGTACCGCTTGGTGTCCTTGTCGGGGAACAGCACGCCCACCGTGATGTCGTCGCCCTTCGTGGGGCTGGCCTCCGCGCTGTCCCCGACGTCCACGACCCCGCAGGCGGCGAGGGAGACGGCCGCCGCGGAGGCGGCGAGGGCGGTGGCGGCGCGGCGCAGGGCGGTGGTGCGACGACGTATACGAGTGCCAGGGGTATTACGGGTGGTACGGGCGTTCACATCAAGGGCCTTCCGGGCGTGGGTGCAGCAACTGCGACCCATGTGGCTGAAAGCCAACGCGGTGACCACCTCAGCGTCAAGGACCCATCACTTAACGAGATGACAACAGCCTTGTGTGGTCTCGGTGTGAAGAGGGTAAGGCAAAGGGCTTCCGCTGTCGCCGCCCGCCCTTCCCGGGGCGCGGGTCCCCGGCAGGGGCGAAATGTCGCTCTCGGTCAACGGCTCCCGTGCGGGCGGTCGTTGGGGGCGCAGGGGGTACGCGGCAGGGGGGCTCCCGCGGCGTCGGGGGTGGGGTGGCAGGTCAGCGGGGTGGGGGGCCGCGGGTTCTGGACGGCCACGGCCGGCCGCCCCGGCGCCGGGGGCCGGGCCGGTTCGCCGGGCCTGCCGGCGGAGTGCCGGGGGCCGGTCCGGGCGGGGGCCCGGGGGTGGGGGGTGGCGGACCTCACGCCGGGCGTGGTGGGGGCGGGAGGGGCGGGGCGGGGGTGGTCGTGGTGGGGGCGGGAGGGCAGGGGTGGTCGTGGTGGGGGCCGCTGTCTGCCGCGTCGGCCGGGGCGGCTTGCGGAGGTCGCTGTCGACGTCCGCGAAACGGTCATGGCGGATCAGGGCGCCGGGCCACCACTTCGGTGACCGGCTCCTGCCGGCGCCGGGCCGGCCGATCAGGAACACCACGATGGGCGTCTCCTTCCCGACGCGGCTCGCCGAGGGACCGGGGACGATCCGCTCGCGAAGGGTCCGCCGGTTGTCGGCGTCGGACAGCCTGTAGTGCTCCACCTCGGCGAGATCGATCACGCACGGGCGGCTCGGGCACCCCCGGGCCCGTACAGGTCGTGCATCGGCAGGGCCGGTCGGGCCGGGCTCGCCGGGGCCTCGTGGGTCTGCGGTGCCGGCGGCGTGAACGCCCATGGCCTCCGTAGAGCGCACGACCACCGAGGTCAGGCCCACGCCGGTGAACCCGTCGGCGGTTGGGCCCACACGCCGTTCGGCCCCCCGGCTATGAGCCCCCGCTCCACTCCCGCAGCAGGGCCTCCCGGTCCTCGCGTCGCGGTGTGCCTTCGGCTGCGTGGGCGCGGCCCCAGTCCGCCAGGGTCTCCACCTCCGCCGTACCGGCCACGATGCGCTCCAGCAACGTGACGGAGAGGTCGTACTCGGACTGGACGTAGCCGCCGAGGGCGGCCGCGGACTGGGTGTTCAGCTCGACCGTCCGGTCGGCGGTCTCCAGGTGCACCTCGAACGCGGCCGCGGCGTCCCCGCCGCCCACGACGGCGTTGGTGACGAGGTCGACGGCCGAGGTGGCGAGCAGCCGGGCGCTGGAGCGGACCCGTACGTACCGCACGGCGACCGACCGGATCTCCGACCAGCCCCACACCGCGCTCTGCCCGGTCCCGAGCCCCTCCACCCAGTCCCGCGTGAGCCGCACCCCGGGCCCGAACCCCTCCGGCTGCGCCCCGACGTACACCCCACCGTCCTCGGCGATCCAGAACAGCCCGACCATGGCCATGCGTGCCTCCCCTTCCGCGACTTCTGCGACTTCTGCGTTTCCCCTGGTGAGACGTAGCCCCACGACGAATGGTTCAGCGGCCGAGGGCCATACGCACGCTCCGTGCCGGACGCGCGGACACCGCACTCCCTCATCGGCGCGGCCGGCGCATCGCGCCGAGGCCGGAGACGCCGCCGCCGTGGACGCGGACGTTCGCGGCGGACCACAGCACCGGGTCGTCAGAGTCGGGGTGTCCTGGCCGCCGACGAAGGGGCTGTCGACGCCGGGGACGAGAACTTCCCAGTGCAAGTGGGGGCCGGTGACGTGGCCGGTCGCGCCGCCCGTGCCGATCTGGTCGAGCTTGCGCTGCTGGTTCTGGACAGGGAAGACATCGCCCGCCGTCAGCGAGCGGCGCGCCTCCGCGCCCGCAGTGGAACGCCCCGTCGACCCATGTCAGCCGATACACGCGACTGCCGCCTGGCGTTGCGCCCGCCGGCAGATCCGAGCAGGCCAGTGGTCAGGGTGCTCACGTCGCACTCCTCAGGTCGGCCACAGGGATGTCGACGGACGCCGAACCACCAGGGTTCAGCCTGAGGACGGCACCCTCAGGCAGGTGCGCCAGGAGTTCACCGAAGGCGGTCCGATGCAGTTCTCGTGCCGAATTCGCCGCCTGGGCAGGACTCGTGTGAAGGGCGACCGGGGAGACGTACTGCGCGTCACGGGTCACCCATACGACGGCGTCCAGCAAGGCGCGCTTCAGATCGGCCTCGGAGCCGTAGCCGGCCGCCGCCAGCTGAATCGCCGCGTCGACGTCGTCGGTCGGCTCCGCCATCCCGAGTGTGCGAGGCGAAGGACGGTAGTTGGGGTTGTTCGTGAACTCTCCGGTGAGCCGGCCCCGCGAATCAACCTTCCAGGCACCGACCACGCCGTACGGCGGAACCTCTCCGTTCGGGTCGAAGTACGCGTCGATGGCGTAGACCCATCCGTCCGGCTGAGCGGCGGCCTGCGCACGCATCTCGTCGGTCACCGGAGGAATCCGCACCGCCCCGTCCTCATTCATTGCCGTTCCCCTGACGCTGCTCGTGGGCCGTCCGTTGTGCGTTGACCGATGCCAGCCGTGCGTGATCCGAGACCGGTACGTCGTCGAAGATGTCCACGGTCACCGGACGGCCACCGCCGGCCCAGTGGTAGGCCCGACGACCGCCCCCCATCTCGAGGGCCATCCGGCTGGGATAGACATCGATGCAGGCACCTTCGACAGCCGGCTGCAGACCGTACTTCTCCAGGTCCCCCCGGACCTGTGCCAAAGCCTGGAAGAGATTCCACGCCGTGTGGCGCGACGACATTGAGCCCCACGTCACGTGGACGGTGTAATCGGATCCCGTGAACTCGGCCAAGAGCCTGCCGGTCTTTTCTCCGTCTTGTGCGACCAAAGAGATCTCCTTGTCGTACAAGATCTCAGTTGTCTCGGACACGCTCACCCTCTGGTATGTAGTGTGGATTGGGAACGGATTCGCCGAGTTCACTCGTTCTGTAGTCGTAGGGAGCAGCGGACTTGATGTACTCGCCGCGCACCCCGCCAGGGAAGGCAACCTCTTCCTCGTACGAGAGCGGATGGTCTCCCAGCGTCTTGTTGACGTCGATCCCACCGGGCGCATCGATTTCGTACGTGTACTTTCCTCCGAAATCATCACCGATATCCTCGCGGTACGACGTGCTCACGAACGCGGACGGGTCGTCCTCCCGCACGTACTCGCGCAGATCCGTATTCGAAAGGTCACGTGCCTCGAAGCCATTGGCGAAGACCTCGGCCGGCTCACGGTTGTCGCTACGGTAAAGGGGTTCCCGGCCTTCGCGCCAGACGACATCCACTCCGAGGCGGCTCAGATCCACATCGCGGTCCGTGGCCACAGCCAGGCGATCCGGTTCGGGTGGCTCTTCGGGCTCCCCCTCGTCCGACGCCCCATCACCACCCTCGTACGGGCCGCGAGCGGCGTCGGTCTCGGAAGGTTCAGCGGGTTCGCCCGTCTCGTCGATCTGCCAGGACGGCGGACCGTCAGCTCCCTCGTAGGTGTGTTCCGTCGACGAGTGAGAATCCTCGCCCTTGATCTCACTCATCGCTTCCCTCCTTCGTCCTGTCCTGTCCGCGGCTTCCTGGTCACTCGTTCGAAGCGGCCCAGCGCCCGCCCGAAGCGCTCTCTCCATTCCTCCGACGGATCGGGGCAACCGACGAGCTTCTCCAGCACGGAGGGTGTGCATCGCCCGTGGTAGTACTCCCGAGTCTTCGTCCCCTTGCGCGCCTTGAACCTCGGTTCGCCCACGGGACAGGGGTCCTGGTCCGCCAACTGGGCCCGCATCATCCCCGCCACATGCTCCGCGAGAGCTCCCGGAGCCGCGGGCGCGCCCACCCGGCTGTGCACCGCGCGGTCCACTGCCTGACCGATGGCACAGTCCAGGACCCGCCCGCGGTACACCTCCAGTTCCCGCCGCATCGCTTCACCAGGCAACGGCGTGGTCCACCCCAGCAGATGCGCCGCCACCGCCATCTCCGCCCACAGCGCGATCCGCAGCTCCGGCTGGTCCATCAGCCGTTGCGCCCTGCGCAGATCACGCAGAGTGCACGGCTCCGGAGTGCAGCAGGGGCCGCACGCCCGACTGCGCTCGCCCGTCAGCGCGGCCGCCGACGCAGGCCGGATCGCCCCCGCGTCCTCGCGGTCCGTTCCGTCCCGCATCCGGACCAGCAGCGGGTAGTCCATGCCGTCCGTGAAGACGGCGGCCTCGCCCGGCCGCAGGGTGACCAGGTACTCGGACTGGGCCGCCGTGATGTTCATGGTCGCGCCGACCGCCTCGCGGTCGTCCTGGGCCGGCAGGCGGTGGACCACCTTCGCCGCCGTGTTCTTGATGACGTCCGGAAGGAGCTTGGAGGGGATCTGGTCGGCGATGATCAAACCCTCGCCGTAGGCCCGGATCTCGGCCAGCAGACCCGCGAACATCTCCACCGCGTGGGCGCTCGCGCCGCCCTCCTCCGCCCGGCGGAGCAGCCGGTGTGCCTCCTCGAAGACGCTCAAGTGCCGCAAGGGGAAGGACAGTCGCCGGGTCACACGCTGTTCCATGCGCAGGTACTCGACGAGCCGGATGAGGATCGTGCCCATCAGGAACGCCTTGTCCTTGTCGTCGCCGACGTCCTCGATCTCGAAGACGACGTTGCGGCGCAGGAGTTCACCGAAGTCGAGCGGGCGGCCGCCCTCCAGGAAGCGGCCGGTCGTACCGAGGCGCAGACTGGCCAGGCGGATCTTGATGAAGCCCTGGACGTTGTCGGCGACCTCCTTGCCGTAGCCGATGTCGGTCACGACCTTCAGGGCCGTGTGCTCCAGGTCCTCGAGGGTGGGGTAGCGGGGCTCGGTGCCCGGGAGGAGCGGTTCGCCGAGGGTGAGGTCCCAGCCCAGGTCCTCGTAGCAGCGGGTCAGCGCGGCGCTCAGGACCTGGGGGAACGGCTCCTGCGGGTCGAAGGAGGCCAGGAAGAGGGCGCGCACCATGTCCAGGTGCGTCTGGAGGGGGAAGCGCTCGCCGTTCGCGTATGCCGAGGGTTCCAGGGGGTTCAGGCCGGCCGGGAGCGCGTCGGGGTCGCCGGGTCTGATGACGACGACCTCGCTCGTGTCGCCGAGCCGCGCCGACATGAACCGGTACTCGGCCTTGGCCGGCTCCACCACCAGCCACGGGATGCCCGCATGTGTCGCCGCTTCCAGCAGACCGCGCACGGTCTGGGACTTGCCGCCGCCCGTCGCCCCGCACACGAAGGTGTGCCGGTTGAGGGTGGAGCGGGTCAGTTCCAGGTCGCCCACCGGGCTGCGGTTGCGGTCGAGCACGGACCCGAGCCGGACCGGGGGCGGGGTGTCGGCCGCGGCCGGACGGCCCGTGGTCTCGGGAGTGACGTCGAACTCCGGGCGCAGCGCGAACCGTACGCCGGGTATCTCCTGCGCGGGCGGCCGTGCCAGGGATGCCAGCAGGTCGGATCCTGCGTGGAAGGGATACTCCTGGGGGGTGGGGAGAACTCCGCCGAGCGCCGTGGGCAGGTCTCCGACGTGCCCGGTCGGCCGGAGCGCGTAGGGCAGCCCCTCCAGGTCCGCGGACGCGCAGACCAGCGCGGCGACGCGGGTCGCGTCCTCCGGCGTGCGGCCACCCGCCAGCAGGCGTATCCGCCACAGTCCGGTGGCCGTCGCCTTGGCCAGATCCTTGTGCCGTCGCTCCAATCGGGCCGCCGCGATGGCGTACTCGGGCGAACCGTCCGCCTTGGACATCGCCCGCCGTTGCTCGTCGGCGATGTCGCCGGTGAGATCGTCCAGTTCGGTGGCGGGCACCGGTTCGGCGAACACCATCCAGGCGAAGGGCTCCTGCCATACCGCAAGGAGGCAGTCCTCCAGGCTGGGCCGCTGTCGTGCGGCGCCGGTCCCGGTGGCGTTCGGTTCCGCGTCGACGAGCAGCCCGTCGGTCACACCGGCGACGACGCTCCAGTGCGGGAAGTCCGCGAACAGGGATGCGGCGGTCCCCGTCGGCCGGGCCAGCCCACGCGCGCCGGCGGGGAGCCGTAGCAGCGTGGTGCCGCCCTCCGCGTCGGCACCACCGCCGAGCAGGCTGCTCCCCCCGACCATCACGTCGATCGGCCGGTCCGCCGCCCGGCGTGCCCAGCCGACGCACACCGCGCCGCCCGTCGGGTCCTCGGGGCGTCGTGCGTGATGCGCGGAGACCAGTGCGGCGAACCGCTGCGCGTGCAGGTCGTCACCGGGGCCGCCCGGCCGGTCGTCCGTGAGGCGCCGGCGCGGAACCTCGCGCAGCAGACATGCCTCCATGCCGACGAAGCGCTGCCATGCGCCGGCGTACGACGTGGTGTCCATGGGGTCAGACCGCCCCTCGGCCGGCTTCACTCCAGCGAACGAGCGAACCACCCTTGATGCCCGAGATGTCCGACGCCGCGAAGAAAGGGACGTCGGCTCCCACTTGACCAGGATCATGCGCAAGCAGTGCGGTTGGCAACGTCTCCCCCGTTGTCGATCTTGCGGCTACACCCTAGGCCCGGCCGCGCCCCAGGCCAAGCCTTGCAACTGTGACGTCGTTTCCCGTGGTTCCAACTGGACTCGGGGGACGAATTCGTGCAGCATGTTTCGGCTGCGAATAATGACTGGCTGTCCGCTTCGGCGGTCACGGGGGCGAGTTCAATCATCAGAGGCGTACGTGCTGCCGCCCTCGGGACGGTCATTTCTCAACTGTCCATATGTGACTGCCTCTTCGGCACGCATTCTCCCCAGGGCGGACCTCTCACGTGACCCATCCTGTCGATCCGCACCAACCGAGCCGGCCGGTCGGCGCTGGTCAACCTCCCCACGGCGGGCCGCACCAGGCACCGCCCGCGTACCCGGTTCCCGGTGCGCCGCCGACCATGCCGCAGTACGGCGGCCCGGCCCACCCTCCGCAGGCGTACGCGCAGGGCCCCGCGCATCCGCCTCCGGCGCAGCCGCCCTACCAGGCGGCTCCACCCCAGCAGTTCGCACCGCCGCCGTACCAGCAACAGCAGCATCCCCAGCAGCACTACCCGGCGCCTCCGCAGGCACCACAACCCCCCTACGCCACGCAGCAGATGCCGCCGCCCCAGGCACCCCACCATCCGCTGTACGCGGCTCCGCAGGCCCCGGCCCACGCACAGCCCGCCCAGCCGCAGTACGCACAGCCCGCCCAGCCGCCGTCGGCTCTTCCTCAGACGACGCAGTACCAGCAGTACGCACCGCCTCCCCCGGCCCCGCCCACCACCGCCCCCGGTGTCTCATTTCCCGCTGCCCACATCCCGGCGGGGACACCCGAGGTCCGCCGGGGTGCCGATTCCACGTCCGTGACCACCCTGCTGCTCAACATCCCCCTCTTCCTGGGCAGCCTGCTGGTGATGTTCCTGGTATCGCTGTCCATGCCGAGCGGTGTGGACGTGGCGTTCGTCGTCACCTGGCTGGCATCGGGCGTCCTGGTGTTCAACCGGCCGGCCGAACGCGGCCTGGCGAAGCTGTACTTCAAGATGCGTGAACCCCTGGGCAGCGAACTCGCCGTTCTCCAGCCGATCTGGGACGAGGTCACCCATCGCGCCGGCATCGACGGGTCCAGGTACGACCTGTGGATGGAGGACACCGACGAACTGAACGCCTCCGCCGCCGCAGGTCACATCGTCGGGGTCACCCGCGGCGCCATGCGCAACCTTCCGCCCCAGCACCTGGCCGCCGTACTCGCGCACGAGCTGGGCCATCATGTCGGCGGCCACGCGTGGGCCGGGCTGCTCGGCCACTGGTACGCCGTACCCGCCCGGCTCGTCATGAGTGCCCTGCGGCTCGTGATCCGCGTCCTCGCCCGGATCTCCGAGATCCTCGCAGGGCTGTTCGTGATATTCCTCGGGATACTGGCCATCGCCCTGCTGTTCACCTTCCCGGCCGCGCTGGCCCTCTACGCCGTACCGTTCCTGCTCGCCTGGTCCGGGCGACAGAGCGAACTGCGGGCCGACCGGTTCGCGGGCCTGATCGGCTACGGCCCCCTCCTGGTCGCCGTGTTCACCGGATGGCACGCGCAGGGGGCCGACGACGCCCGCCGGAAGCAGCGGCCGATGGCGCGCCTCATGTCCACGCACCCGCCGATCCACAAGCGCATACGCGCGATCGAGACCTTCGTCGCCTGACCGGCCTGGAGCCCTCCCATGACGATCGAGAACACCGAGGCCGGGCCGCTCGGCCCGTATCTGAGACTCTTCGACCCCGGACAGCGCGTCGGCTGGGTCTACCGCGACCCCGAGTCCCTGCGTCAGCCCTTCGTCGAAGCCGAGCCGCAACGCCAGGCGCTGGACGGCAGCTACGAGAACCGCGTACAGGCCGCCCGGCTGGACCGCAAGGACCGCATCAGCTCCGCGCTGAGGATCGGTATCCCCGTCGCGGTGGTCTCCTACCTGCTGAGCCTCCTCTTCACGGTGATGCTCACCCTCGGCGGTGTCGTCATCGGCATCCAGGTGGCGCGGGCCCTCTACGCCTCGCTGCGGTTCTCCTTCGCCACCCGCGCCCGCACCGCCCAGGAGAAGGCGCTGGAGGAAAGGTTCCAGCACGACTGGCAGTCATGGCACCAGCGCTGGACGCTCCACGAGGGACAGCAGACGCAGTGGGTCGCCGGCCTGGACGCCTGGGGAGCCCTGCCTTTCGGAGCGGACACCCGGCGGCTGGACGTCTTCGGGGGCAGCCAGCGCGGGCGGGAGGGCTTCCTCACCGTGTTCGGCGCGTCGACGCTGCGCGACCGGCCACTGATCGTGCTGGACCTGACCCAGGCCCTGGTGTGCCGTGAGTTGTCCGTGCTCGCCGAGGCGGGCGGCGTCCCTGTGGACGTGCAACTGCTGCCCAGTCGTATGACGGAGAGCGGCATCGTGGGCGGGCTCGCGCCCCACGAACTGGTGCAGGCCCTGGTCGAGGCCATGCACGGCGACAGCCCGGAGTCGGGCCGGGCCGAGCGGGCCGTGTACACCCGGATCCTCACGCAACTGTGCGGCGCTCTGGGTGAGGACGTGTCCCTTGCGCGGATCGGTGCCGGGTTGCGGGTCCTGGTGGGTGAGACCGACGACGCCAAGGCGCTGAGCAGGGAGGAGCGCAACCGCATCGCGGACGACCTGTTCACCGACAAGAACAAGGACCAGATGCGGGACAGCCTCATCCGGCTGGCGTCCTTCGTCCACCCGCTGGAGCAGCTGGGGACGGCCCGTGAGGGCCGCGGGCCCGGCTATCTGACGTGTGTCGCCCTGGACTTCAGCGCGGGTTCGGCGAGCACGGAACTGCTGGCCGACCTCGCCATGCAGAGCGTGATGCGGCGGCTCTCCTCGTTCCAGGAGGAGGCCCCGGGCGTCGTCGTGGTGCTCGGCGAGCAGGGCCTCCAGCGACGCCATCTCGAGAGCCTAGCCCAGCTCTGCGAGCGGCGCGGAGCACAACTCACGTTCGTGCACTCGCATTTGAGGGAGGCGGGCGAGGAACTCATCGGCGGTGGAACGGTCGCCTTCATGCGGCTCGGCAATCACCAGGAAGCCACGGTCGCCGCGGACTTCCTGGGCCGCCACCATTCCTTCGTCCTGCACTCCCTGACGGACACCGAGGGGCGGACCGTCAACACGTCGGTCGCCAAGACGCTCGGATCCTCCCTCAGCCGATCCACCACGACCAGCCACTCGGTCACCGAGGGCAGGAACTGGGGCAGCAGCAGATCCTCCACCTACCAGGGCTGGTTCAACCCGCTCTCGACCTCGGACTCCGCCAACTCCGGGGGCAGCTACAGCGAGACCACCGGCACCTCCACCAGCACCACGCACACCACGAACGAGTCCACCACCCACACGACCGGTGACAGCGACAGCACAAGCCTGGCGACCGGGCGGCAGCGCGTCTACGAGTACGCCCTCGAACCCACGCAGCTCCAGTCGCTCGCCGAGTTCAACCTGCTGGTGGTGGAGCGGCAGCCCGGCGGAGCCGTGCAGGTGCACGCCGCCGACTGCAACCCCAATGTCGTCCTGCTGGACCGGGTGAGCACACAGCCGTTGCCCCGCTTCGACGCCCTGCCGCACCACAGCCCGGCCCCCGCCATCGCCGCGGAGCAGGCGCACCCGGAGCCACAGCATCACTACCCGCCGGTGCAGCCCGGAACAGCGCAACAGCCGTACGCCGCAGCGCTGCAGCAGCCGTACGCCGCCGCTCCTCAGGCGATGCCGCCCCACCAGCCGTATGTTCCGGCGGCACCGCATACCCCGGGAACCCCGTGGTCGCCGTCACCGGGTCAGCCGGCCGATCCCCGCGCCTGGGGTGTGCCCCAGCAGCCGACCCCGCCCCAGCAGCCTCCGGGCGGCTGGACCCAGGGGCCGCCGCCGAACTGGCCGGGGCAGCAGTAGCCACAGGTTCGAGAGGACACCGACAACCCGGGACGGGAAGCGTATCGATGGCCCACCAGATCGCCGGCCGCAGTCCGCGGCAGGTGCTCGACGAGTTGCTCGCGCTCGAGATCAGCGGCTGGCCCGGGCGCTGGTCCGCGATGCCGGAGGGCGAGGAAGACCTGAAGCAGTGGTACGGAGGCCTCGGTTGGGAGCCGCTCTGGCACCACAACCACCGGCAGTACGTGCGTACGGCCCCTGGAGGGCTTTTCCACTTCGTCCGGCACGGGAGGACCAGGCAGCCGATCACATCCATCAGCTCAACCATCTGGGCGCTCCGCGGAGAGACACTCGACGAGAACCCACGGCTGCGGGACCTGGCCCTCGAGCGTTCGCAGGCCTACGCGGAGGCCGTCACCGCGGAGTTGGGAGCGCCCTCGTGGCAGGGTGCGCTGAACTCCGGTGACTTCCCCGTGGTGCCGCGGAACGCTTCCCGGGGCGGCGCGGAGCGACCCCGACGCCTGGCGCTGTGGCACCTCGACGGCCCGGGGTCGCCTTCGATCGAACTCACCGTGCTGCTCGGCATGGGGTCCGAGGAACAGCCCCGGCTCGCGAGCACACGGATCGAACTGCACGCCCACCACGCGGGGGATCACCGTTGACTCAGACTTCGAGAAGGGTTTCCGAGAGGGGTGACAGGTAGTGGCGACGGCACGACGCAACCGGACTCCCGCCCAACTGGTCGACGAGTTCCGGGCACTCGAGCGCGTGCACTGGCCCACGGTGTGGGCGGGGCCGCCCGCTCCGGGCCGGCCGCTGGAGGACTGGTGCGCCCAGTTCGGCTGGACGCCGCGGTCCGCCGAATGGGTCCTGGACGTCAGCAGCCCCACCGGGCAGGGCATGGCGCTCTATCCCGTCCAGGAGCGAGGTTGGGCGCCGGTGCACTTCGTCAGCTGGACCCCTTGGGGTCTGAGCGCCGACAACACCACCGAGAACGACGCCGTCCTCGACCGTGCCGTCGACGCCTGGAGCGCCTACGAAGCGGCTCTCCGGCCCCTCCTCGGTGAACCGGAGTACTCGGGCGCCTGGGACGATGCGGACTTCCCCGAGCCTTGGCACGAACACCACTGGCTCATGCCCCGCGATCTCCGGCTGGAGCACATGAGCCCGTACCGGATGACGATCTGGCGGGAGCGCCATGCCGAGGACCGCATCACCGTCCTGAAGGTGAACCTGGGCCTCGCACCCGAACCGGGCGAACTGCGAACACCGCTGATCAACATCACCTGCCGCCCACCCGAGATCTGATCCGTCCGGCCACGCGGCGCGGTGGTCAGATGGGGCGGGGCGTGGCCGGGCGCCAGATCCGCAGGTCGAGCTGTGCGGCTTCGCTCTCGTAGCCCCGCTCCAGGAATCCGCCGCGCATGAAGAGCCCGATGGCGGGAGCGGGCTCGCCCGCTGAGGGCCAGATCGCCACCCAGCGGGTGTCGAGTTTGAGACTCAGGCCATGGCTCCGGCTCTTCCACTCCTTCGGGTACCCCCGTCCGTTCGGGTCGCCGCAGTACCCGGGTTCGCCCAGGATCTCGGTGGCCGCAGCCACGCAGTCCGTCCACAGGGTTGCCGCGGGGTCGAGCACGTTCGTGTGGTGGCGCGAGGAGGGCTCGGAGCTGATCCTCCAGAGCTTGGCCTCCAGCCAGTTCACGCGTGCGGGGTAGCGGAGCACCGGTGGCAGCCACAGCGTGAGGTCTTCCCCGGTGGTGACGGAGACACACTGTGATGTGTCGACGCCGGACACGGTCCAGCCGATCCTTCGCGCCCAGCGCTCCAGTTCGTCGACCGAGGAGAATGCCCGGTTCCACTCGTGGGCGCCGAAGATCGCGTCCCAGTCCCAGCTCGCGACCGCTCGCAGCTGTGTGCCCACGTCCTGCCAGGTCGTGTCCGGCATGTCCACCGGGTCCGGATCGCCGAGGATTCGCGGGGCGCCCGGGGCCGTGCCTCTCCTGGTGACCTGGACGACCTTCTCCACCTCGGCGTCACTGTCGTCCAGGACGATACGCGCGGGGTCGTGCAGGTTCAGGTCGACGGAGTGCCGGCCGAAGGCGTCGGCGAAAATCTCGAGGGCGATCACCGCGGCCCCGGGCTCCTGCGGATTCCACACGGCCAGCCGGTACGGGTTGTACCGCCGCCGCTCGTCATCGGCTCCGAACCTCCGGCCGAAGCTGACCGGAAATCCGGCACCGTCCCAGGCGCCGTCCCACGTGGGCGCGCCGAGAACACTCCGAGCGGCCGCCAGGTAGTCGGCCCACGCCGTGGCCGCCTCAGCCGCTTCCCTGGTGTGCACCCCCTTGTGCCGGTCAGGATCGCCGCCGGACCACAGCCGATGAGAGGCCCGGGCGTAATCCCGCGAGTGGGACGTCGTGGTCACCAGGTCATGCCGCTTGCCGGTGCGGGTCTGCACCGTTATCGGCCCCCAGTCGTTGGTGCGCCACTGGAAGTCGATCACCTGCCAGTCGAACTGGGCGAGCCACGCGGGGTCGGGCCGGTAGCCACCACCTGCTCCTGGCCAGACCTTCCGCCAGTCCACTTCGGTCAGTACGGCGAGCTCCGTCGCCAACTCCCGCGGTGTCGTGCGGACCTTGGGTCCGGATACCGGCTCGCTGTTCACAACTGGCAAGGAAATCAACTCCCTCAGGCGCCGGAGGTGGCGGCTGCGCCCTTGGCGCTGACCTCGTCGATGTCGTCGAGGACCGCGCGGGCGTCGCGGACGTTCATCTCCAACATGCCGCGCTCGTAGTTCCGGGGATCATGCCGGTAGCGGGCCCTACCCACCTCCGACACGAACGCGCCGGCCGGAATGGCATCCTGGTCCGGAGGAAGGAACTTGAGCATCTCCTCGTACGCCGCGACGACGTAGGCTATCGCTCCCCGAAACTTGTGGTGCTCCGACTCAGGGGTGTTGAGGAGCTGAATTCCCGCGGATTCGGCGAGTCGGCCCGCCACTTCCTCGAACTCCGCGGGATCGATGATCTGCGAAGGCTCTGCCCCACCGAAGGCCGGCGGGGGCGGCGGAATCTCTTCCGTCATACGGAACTCGAAACGGCGGGTCCGTCCGCACGGCGCACAAGCACCCTCGTACACCGCGAACAGAGCATCGCCGCGCAGCTCCAGGCGATGCCGACGGTCGAACTCGCCCGACCCGCACTCACAGCGATGCAGGTCCATGTACAGATGTGCTTCGGCGGATGAGCGCGCTGTCAACATCACTTGATCCTAGGCTCTGTTCGGCTCACGCGAGCCGCCCGGCAGCCTCACCAACCGCCCCCGACCGAACTGGCCCCGGGACCCGACACTCGACACGGAAGGGCCCGGAGGTTCAGGTGAACCTCCGGGCCCTTCCGCGTACAAAAAAATCTTCCGTGTACGCGGGATGGTCAGTCCGACGGCGCCGGACGCCCCTTCGGCCGCCACACCACCAACGCGCTGCTCTGCTGCATCTCCTGGTACGGCACCAGGTCGCGTCGGTACGAGGCGTGGACCGCGGCCTCGCGCTGGCGCATGGTCGCGGCGGCGCCGTCGAGGGCGGCCTCCATCTCGGCGACCCTCGACTGGAGGGCCGCGACCTGGTTCTCCAGCTCGATGATGCGCTTGATGCCGGCCAGGTTGATGCCCTCGTCCTGCGACAACTGCTGGACGGTGCGCAGCAGTTCGATGTCACGGGCCGAGTAGCGACGGCCGCGCCCGGCGGTGCGGTCCGGGGAGACCAGACCCAGGCGGTCGTACTGGCGCAGGGTCTGCGGGTGCAGACCGGACAGCTGGGCGGCCACCGAGATGACGTACACCGGTGTCTCTTCCGTCAGCTCGTACGCTCTGCCCAACGGGTTCTGTCTACGGCGGCCGTCCATCACCTTCATGCTCCCTTCGCGGCCTGGAACAGCTCCGCCCGCGGGTCCTCGTCCGCGGTCGCCTCGCGATACGCCTCCAGGGCGTCACGAGCCTTCCCCGACAGGTCCTTCGGAACACTCACCTCGACGGTGATCAGCAGGTCCCCGCGAGTACCGTCCTTGCGGAAGGCGCCCTTGCCCCGGGCCCGCATCGTACGGCCGTTGGGGGTGCCCGGAGGCAGTTTCAGGGTGACCGGCGGTCCGCCCAGGGTCGGGACCCGGACCTCACCGCCCAGGGCCGCCTCGGCATAGGTCACCGGGACGGTCACCGTGAGGTTGTCGTCCTTGCGGCCGAACACCGGGTGCGGGTCGACGTGCACGACGACGTACAGGTCGCCCGCAGGTCCGCCCCGTTCCCCGGGCGCGCCCTTGCCCCGAAGCCGGATCCGCTGGCCGTCGGAGACGCCCGCCGGGATCCTGACCTGCATGGTGCGGGAGGACTTGGCGCGGCCCGACCCCTTGCAGATGTCGCAGGGGTCCTCGGCGATCAGGCCCCGGCCCTTGCAGTCCGGGCACGGGTCGGTCAGGGAGAAGCCGCCGCCCGAGCCCCGCGCGACCTGGCCGGTGCCGACGCACGTCGGGCACACCCGGGGTGTGCCGTTGGCGTCGCCGGTGCCGGAACATGCCTTGCAGGGAGACTGCGAGGACATCCTGAGCGGGACGGTCGCCCCCTCGATGGCCTCGGTGAAGCTCAGCGTGACCTCGGACTCGATGTCCTGGCCGCGCCGGGGCTGCACCCGCGTGGTGCCGGAGCTGCCCCGGTTGAACAGGCCGCCGAAGACATCGCCGATGCCCCCGCCGAAGCCGCCCGCCTGTCCCCCGCCCTGGGCGCCGCCTCCGAAGAGGTCGCCCAGGTCGAAGTTGAACGAGCCGCCGCCGGCGCCCGGCCCCGGGCGGAACCCGCCGTTGCCGAAGAGGGCGCGGGCCTCGTCGTACTCCTTGCGCTTCTTGGGGTCACCGAGGATGTCGTTGGCCTCGGAGATCTCCTTGAAGCGCTCCTCGGCCTTGACGTTCCCCTTGTTGGCGTCCGGGTGGAACTCGCGGGCGAGCTTCCGGTACGCCTTCTTGATCTCGGCCTCGGTGGCGTCCTTGGGGACGCCGAGGACCTTGTAGTAGTCCTTCTCGATGAAGTCCTTGGTACTCATCCGCGACGTCCCTCCTTCCGCTCGTCCCGCAGGCCGCCTGCGTCAGCCCTCGTCCGGGCCACCGCTCTCCTTGTCGTCGGCACCGGAGGCACCTTCGGCCTCCTCTGCCTTCGCGGTCTGCGCACCGGGCTGCGGTTCGGCCACGGCCACCCGCGCGGGGCGGATGGTGCGCTCGCCGATGCGATACCCCGGCTGGAGAATCGCCACGCACGTCGTCTCGGTGACGTCGGGCGCGTAACTGTGCATCAGGGCCTCGTGGATCGTCGGGTCGAAGGGCTCGCCCTCCTTGCCGAACTGCTGCAGGCCCATCTTCGCCGCGACCGTCTCCAGCGACTCGGCGACGGACTTGAAGCCGCCGACGAGTTCGCCGTGCTCCCGCGCCCGGCCGATGTCGTCGAGCACGGGCAGGAGTTCGGTCAGGAGGTTCGCGACGGCGATCTCCTTGACCGTGATCCGGTCGCGCTCGACCCGTCGGCGGTAGTTCTGGTACTCGGCCTGGAGGCGCTGGAGGTCCGTCGTGCGCTCACCGAGCGCCGTACGCACCTGGTCCAGCTGTGCCGTCAGACCGGCCACCTGGGCTGTCGCAGCCGCGTCCCCGGCCGGGGCCGCCCCCTCCTGGGAGGCGGCCTTCGGCTCGGCGTCGTCAGAGCCGGAGGGGACATCAGGCTGCTGCGGCTGAGCCGACTGCGGCTGCTGCTCGTCGAAGCCCGGGGTCTCCTCCGTCACGCGGCACCGTCCTTGCGCTCACGGTCCTCGTCGACGATCTCGGCGTCCACGACGTCGTCGTCGGCCTTGGCGTCACCGGCGCCGGCGCCGGCCTCGCCACCCGCGGCCTGCGCGGCCTGGGCGTCGGCGTACAGGGCCTGGCCGAGCTTCTGCGAGACGGCGGCGACCTTCTCGGTGGCCGTGCGGATCTCGGCGGTGTCCTCACCCTTGAGGACTTCCTTCAGCTCGGCGACGGCGGCCTCGACCTCGGTCTTGATGTCGCCCGGGACCTTGTCCTCGTTGTCCTTGAGGAACTTCTCGGTCTGGTAGACGAGCTGCTCGCCCTGGTTGCGGCTCTCGGCGGCCTCGCGGCGGGCGTGGTCCTCCTCCGCGTACTTCTCGGCCTCCTGGCGCATCCGGTCGACCTCGTCCTTCGGCAGCGAGGAGCCGCCGGTGACGGTCATCTTCTGCTCCTTGCCCGTGCCCAGGTCCTTCGCGGTCACGTGCATGATGCCGTTGGCGTCGATGTCGAAGGCGACCTCGATCTGCGGGACACCGCGCGGGGCGGGCGGCAGACCGGTCAGCTCGAACATCCCGAGCTTCTTGTTGTACGCCGCGATCTCGCGCTCGCCCTGGTAGACCTGGATCTGCACGGACGGCTGGTTGTCCTCGGCGGTGGTGAAGATCTCGGACCGCTTGGTCGGGATCGTCGTGTTCCGCTCGATGAGCTTGGTCATGATGCCGCCCTTGGTCTCGATACCGAGGGACAGCGGGGTCACGTCGAGGAGCAGGACGTCCTTGACCTCACCCTTGAGGACACCGGCCTGCAGCGCGGCGCCGATGGCGACGACCTCGTCCGGGTTCACGCCCTTGTTGGCCTCGTTGCCGCCGGTCAGTTCCTTGACCAGCTCGGCGACGGCGGGCATACGGGTGGAACCGCCGACGAGAACGACGTGGTCGATCTCGGAGAGGGCGATGCCGGCGTCCTTGATGACGTTGTGGAACGGCGTCTTGCAGCGCTCCAGCAGGTCGGCCGTCAGCTGCTGGAACTGGGCCCGGGTGAGCTTCTCGTCCAGGTGCAGCGGGCCCTCGGCGGAAGCCGTGATGTAGGGCAGGTTGATCGAGGTCTCCGTGGAGGAGGACAGCTCGATCTTCGCCTTCTCGGCGGCCTCGCGCAGACGCTGCAGGGCCATCTTGTCCTTGGCGAGGTCCACGCCGTGGCCGGCACGGAACTGCTGCACCAGGTAGTCGACGACGCGCTGGTCCCAGTCGTCACCACCGAGGTGGTTGTCACCGTTGGTGGCCTTCACCTCGACGACGCCGTCACCGATCTCCAGGAGCGACACGTCGAAGGTGCCGCCGCCGAGGTCGAAGACGAGGATCGTCTGGTCGTCCTTGTCGAGGCCGTAGGCGAGGGCGGCGGCGGTGGGCTCGTTGACGATACGGAGCACGTTCAGCCCCGCGATCTCACCGGCCTCCTTCGTCGCCTGGCGCTCGGAGTCGTTGAAGTACGCCGGGACGGTGATGACCGCGTCCGCGACCTTCTCACCCAGGTACGCCTCGGCGTCGCGCTTCAGCTTCTGCAGGATGAAGGCGCTCATCTGCTGCGGGTTGAAGTGCTTCCCGTCGAGCTCGATCTTCCAGTCCGTGCCCATGTGACGCTTGACGGACCGGATGGTCCGGTCCACGTTCGTGACCGCCTGGCGCTTGGCGACCTCGCCGACGAGCACCTCACCGTTCTTGGCGAAGGCGACGACGGACGGCGTGGTCCTGGCGCCCTCTGCGTTGGTGATGACGGTGGGCTCGCCGCCTTCAAGAACGCTGACGACGGAGTTAGTCGTGCCCAGGTCGATGCCGACCGCACGTGCCATTTCAATTCCTCCAACAATGACTTGAGTGGAACGGACTCAAGTGTGCACGACGGCTCCCGATGGGTCAACAGAGCTGAGTCGAGTAGGCTCAACTCTTATGTTTTCCTTATACGCAACCACGCGCTGACCTGCGAATACGGGACGGTGGCGGCTGTGTGCACAAGGGTGATGACAGCCGGGCGGGGCCGGGAGCCAGGGGAGCCGGGGCCAGGGGAGCCGGTACCCCACCTACCCGACCTACCCCACCTACTCCGCCCACTCCACCTACCCCACCCACCCCCGCCGCCCCAGCTCCGCCGCTTCCTGGCGGCCGAGGCGGCTCGGCCGGGGCGAGGGGCCGGGGGCGCGGCCCCCCGGGATGGACCGACGGGCGGCGGCGCCCGGCACCCGGTGGACGCCCGTCGGCACCGCCCGGGCGCCGGTGGCCCGCGCACGCCGGGCGACGGCACCAGCGGCGGCCGGAACAACCCCCGTACCGGCCCCCGCACCGGCCCGCGCACCCCGCGGCGGCCCCACCGGCACGAAGAGCATCCCGAGGACGACCAGCCCGGCCGCCCCCGCCACCCACCACGCGGTCCCCGGCTCCGTCCACAGCATGTGGATGGCGAGCCCCACCCCGGCGGACCCCGCCGCGAGCATCCCCAGCACGACGACCACCCCCGGCGGCGTGAGACCGATCCTCCGCAGCCGGTGGGCGAGATGGTCCGGCCCGCCCCGCCACAGTTCCCGCCCCGCCCGCTTCCGCGAGACGAGGACGAGGACCGCGTCGACGGTCGCCACGGCCGTGAGGGCGAAGGGCGCCCCGACACCCGCCCCGTACCCGACGGCGTACACGTGCAGGACGCCCCCCGCGAGCACGAAGCCCACGAAGAGCGCCCCGCAGGTGCCGAGCACGACCCGCGCGGGCGGCCAGTTGTGCATCAGGAACCCGGTGAGCGCGGCCGCCAGCACGCTGAACAGCGTCGCCAGACCGTCCATGACCTCGGCCGCCGCGCACCCGCTCAGCGCGAACGCGGTGACGGCACCGACCACCCCGAGCGCCCCGTCGGACCGCGTCATCCCCTTGAACCCGTGCACCACGAGAGCGATCCAGGCGATCCCGGAGACCCCGCCCAGCACGCCCAGTTCGTGGTACGGCACCACCAGCGCGGCGGCGGCGACGACCCCCGCCGCCGCCAGCACCGGCGGCAGCCGCCACACGTCACCGACCAGGCCGAGCAGCCCCAGACCGGCGCCCGCGACGATCAGCCGGCCTGCCTCCTGCCCCAGCGGAGCGACCCCGCTCCACTCCCCCACCCACGCCACGGCCCCCACCCCGGCCATCACCGCGACTCCGCCGAGCACCGGCACCCGGCGTCCGCGCCGCCGCTCCACGATCCCCAGCCGCAGCGCGGGCAGGCGTACGGCCGCCGAGAGCACGGCGGTCAGCAACAGGGCGGAGGCGGCGGCGAGGATTCCGTACAGCACGGGTCCACGTTAGGTGCGAATGTCACAATTTCTCATGAATAACACGATCGTTTTGAAACAGCGCGCCCACACCACCCTCGGCCCCGCGTCCGCCGCCGGACCCGGCGCAGGCCCCCGTCCCCTCACCCCGGTACCACCCTCCGCGCGACAGGCCCGCACTCAGGCAACCCTCAGCGACGCAGATCACCGCCCCCCTGGCTACAGTGCGGCTGGAGAACTGGGTAGTCTCAGACGGACTGCATAAGTTACCGCTTAGTAATGACCTCTCATGATCTCCGAGGAGCCGGGCAGGCACCCCGGAGGAAAACCCTCGCAGGCCCGAGGAGCCCCCAATGCAACTCGCCGCGATCATCGTGTCGCTGGTTTTGACCGTGGTCGGCGTTGCGCTCATCGCCCGAGCCGTGGCGCAGATCTACCGCTTCGTGAAGCTCGGTCAGCCGGTGCCTGCGGGCAGCCGCACGGACGACCCGAAGGCGCGCACGATCACCCTGGTCAAGGAGTTCCTCGGCCACACCCGGATGAACCGGTGGGGGATCGTCGGCTTCGCCCACTGGTTCGTCGCGATCGGCTTCCTGACGCTGCCGCCCACCCTCGCCCAGGCGTACGGCCAGCTGTTCCAGGCCGACTGGACGCTGCCGGTGATCGGCGGCTTCCTGCCGTTCGAGATGTACATCGAGTTCATCGGTGTGATGACGATCCTCGGCATCCTGGTGCTGATCGCCGTCCGGCTGCTCAACCTGCCCTCCCGGGCCGGCCGCAAGTCGCGTTTCGCGGGCTCCAAGGCCTGGCAGGCGTACTTCGTCGAGTACGTCATCCTCACCATCGGCCTCGCGATCTACACCCTGCGCGGTCTCGAGGGCGCCATCCACCACGTGGACCACTACGAGGCCGGCTACTTCGCCTCGTACCCGCTGGTCACGGCCTTCCGGGACCTGGACCCGAGCACCCTGCAGAACCTGGTGTACTTCACCGCGATGATCAAGATCGGTGTCTCGCTGATCTGGATGATCACGGTGTCGCTCAACACCAACATGGGTGTCGCCTGGCACCGCTTCCTCGGCTTCCCGAACATCTGGTTCAAGCGCAACGCCGACGGCGCGACGGCGCTCGGCGGCCTCCAGCCCATGACCTCGGGCGGCAAGCCGATCGACTTCACCGACCCCGGTGACGACGACGTCTTCGGTGTCAGCCAGGTGGAGCAGTTCTCCTGGAAGGGCATCCTCGACTTCTCGACCTGCACCGAGTGCGGCCGCTGCCAGTCGCAGTGCCCGGCCTGGAACACCGGCAAGCCGCTGTCCCCGAAGCTGCTGATCATGTCGCTGCGGGACCACGCGCACGCCAAGGCCCCCTACCTGCTCGCCGGTGGCGGCAAGAGCATGGAGGGCGAGGAGAAGGCGTCCGAGGAGCAGTTGAAGGACGTGCCCGCCGCGGCCCTGGCCGAGGCCGAGCGCCCGCTGATCGGGACCGTCGAGGAGAACGGCGTCATCGACCCGGACGTCCTGTGGTCCTGCACCACCTGCGGCGCCTGCGTCGAGCAGTGCCCGGTCGACATCGAGCACGTCGACCACATCGTCGACATGCGCCGCTACCAGGTGATGATCGAGTCCGCGTTCCCGTCCGAGGCGGGCACGATGCTCAAGAACCTGGAGAAGAAGGGCAACCCCTGGGGCCTGGCGAAGAAGCAGCGCCTGGAGTGGCTCAAGGAGGTCGAGTTCGAGGTCCCGGTCGTCGGCAAGGACATCGAGGACCTGTCCGAGGTCGAGTACCTGTACTGGGTCGGCTGCGCCGGCGCCCTCGAGGACCGCGCCAAGAAGACCACCAAGGCCTTCGCCGAACTGCTCCACATGGCGGGCGTGAAGTTCGCCATCATGGGCGGCGACGAGAAGTGCACCGGTGACTCCGCCCGCCGCCTCGGCAACGAGCCCCTCTTCCAGGAGCTCGGCATGGAGAACGTGGCCGCGCTGAACATGGCCTTCGGCGAGGAGACGGACGACGAGGGCAAGGTCGTGCCCGAGTCCGCGAAGCCGAAGTCGGCGAAGAAGATCGTCGCCACCTGCCCGCACTGCCTCAACACGCTCGGCAACGAGTACCCGCAGCTCGGCGGCGACTACGAGGTCATCCACCACACCCAGCTGCTCCAGCACCTCATCGACGAGGGCAAGCTGATCCCGGTGACCCCGGTCGAGGGCCTGATCACCTACCACGACCCGTGCTACCTGGGCCGTCACAACAAGATCTACACGCCCCCGCGCGAGATCATGTCGGCCGTCCCGGGCCTGCGCCAGCAGGAGATGCACCGCCACAAGGAGCGCGGCTTCTGCTGCGGTGCCGGTGGCGCGCGGATGTGGATGGAGGAGCGGATCGGCAAGCGCATCAACAACGAGCGCGTCGACGAGGCCCTGTCCCTGAACCCGGACATCGTCTCCACCGCCTGCCCGTTCTGCCTCGTCATGCTGACCGACTCGGTCAACGGCAAGAAGAACGACGGCAAGGCCAAGGAGTCCATCACGGTCGTCGACGTCGCCCAGCTGCTGCTGGAGTCCGTCAAGACACCCGTCCCGGACGAGGACGAGCCCCCGGCGGGCTCGACGGACGCGGAGAGCGAGCCGGAGCCGCAGCCGGTCGAGTAGCGCTCCGCGCACGGCAGTTCGGTACGGTGCCCCCGGTCCGCTCGGACCGGGGGCACCGCCACGCCACGGCACGGCACGCACGGCTCGGCACGCACGGCTCGGGACGTGCTGCTCGGGACGTGCTGCTCGGAAGGACGGACTGCTCAGAAGGACGTACGGCTCGTGCCCGCGCCGCTACCCCTCCTCGGCCGCGAGCAGGGCCTCGACCTCCGGCGGCAGGTCGTCGCCCACGCGGACCATGAAGAACGGCTTCTCGTCCGCCGAGAAGCGGATCGCGATCGCGTCGGCCGGGTCCAGCCCCTTGATCTCGTACGCCCGGTACGCCTGCGGTTCGGCCGAGGGGTCGACCTCGCCGGGCGTGTCCCAGCAGGGCACCGCACGGGCGAGCCCGGCCCGGGCCCCCAGCTCGATCCTCGCGTCGCCCCGGCCGATGTACTCCTCGTTCCCGTACTCCACGACGAGCGCACACTTCCCCACGTCCGCGCCGCCGCCGTCGCCGCTGTCCGAACCGCCGTCGCCCGTGTCGTCCCCCGGCTCGTCGTTCACGTCGGTGCCCTCGCCGTCACCGCCCCGCGCGTCCTTCCCGAAGAGGCGCTCGGCCGTCTCCCTCACCCCTCCGTCCCCGCCCATGCGAACCACGACGCGCACCTCGCCCTCCGGGGAGTCGCGGACCGCGATCGCGTCCTCGGTGTCGACGCCCTTGATGGCGTAGGCCGTGTAGTCCCCCAGGTCCCCGGGGGCCACCCGGTCCTCCTCGCCGCCGCCCTGGTCCTCGCAGACCGAGTCCCGTGCGGTGCCCACCTCGGCGCCGAGAGTGTGGCGGACCTTGCCGGCGTCGACGTAGGTCCGGTCGTCGTAGTCGACGGCGAACACGCACGAGGCCGAACTCGTGCCCCCGGTCTCCAGTGCCGCGCACCCGACGGCCAGGGGTGTCATCGCAAGGACGGTCAGGGCGATCCGTGCACGGGTACCGCTCAGCATCATGTCTCCCACCGTTCGACGGCACGTCTGTCGTGGCCTCGCACCGCAGACGCACGAGTGCCGGAGAACGTTCGGCGCACGCGGCCCGCCCAACCCCGCTGTCTGTCGCCCGAGTTCACGTACAACCCCCTCACCCCTTCGGCGGTCTCCTGTTCGCCGACGCTCTCCCGGCCCCTGCCGCACCCAGGCGCACGGGACGGAACGGGCACCCCATCGCCGGTGGCGCCCGCTGCCGGACGTCCCGCAAGCCGCAGGAGATCCCGCATGCACCAGCACCTGCGACTCGCCCTCGCGACGGCCTCGGTGGCCGCGCTGACCGGCGGTCTGCTCACCTTCTCGGCCACGAACGCCACGGCCGCCGACCCGGTCCCCCACCCCGTGGCCGACTTCGACGGCGACGGCTTCGGCGACGTCGCGTACTCGGCCGCCGTCGCCACGGTGGACGGCAAGGCCGACGCCGGTCAGATCGTCGCCCTGTACGGCTCGCCGCGCGGGGTGACGGCCGCGGACCGCACCACGATCAGCCAGAACACGCCCGGCATCCCCGACAGTGCCGAGGTCGGCGACGGCTTCGGCTCGGTCGGCGCGTACGGCGACTTCGACGGCGACGGCTTCGACGACCTCGCGGTGTCCGCGTCCACGGAGGACACCGCAGGCGTGCGGGACACCGGCACGGTCACGATCGTGTGGGGTTCACCGCGCGGCCTGTCCGGCGGTACGGCACTGGCGGACCCGGCACCCTCCGCGCACGGCGGCTGGGGCAAGTCGCTGGCGGCGGGCGACTTCGACGGCGACGGCACGGAGGACCTCGCGGTCGGCACCGCGTCGAGCACGGTCCATGTGTTCGGCGACGGCATCGCCAGGTCGGGCAAGCCCGGCTCGTACCGCACCGTCAAGGCACCCATCAGGTCGGAGGAGTTCACGGGCGCGCTCGACCTCACCGCGGGCGACGTCAACGGCGACCGGCGGACCGACCTGATCGTCAGCGGCATCGTGACCGGCGGCGCATGGCGCCACAACGTCAACTTCTACCTACCCGGCACGGCCACCGGCCTGTCCGTCGCCTCGGCCCGGAAACTGAAGCCCGGCCTCGTCAGCGCCATCGGCGACATCGACGGCGACGGTTACGGCGACATCGTCACAGGCCAGCACTGGGACCCGATCGACGACCCCGACGTACTCTCCGCGCCCGGCTCCGTCCTCGGCGGCAAGATCAACATCACCTACGGCTCGGCCGCCGGACCGGTGACGGCCTCGACCACGGCGGTGTCCCAGGACACCGGCCGGGTCCCCGGCACCTCCGAGCGCGGCGACGGCTTCGGCTCCGAGGTCTCGCTCGGCGACATCGACGGCGACGGCTTCCAGGACCTGGTGGTGGGCACGCCCGACGAGGACCTGTCGGGGGTCGTCGACACCGGCGCGGTGACGGTCCTCCACGGCTCGGCCGCCGGTCTGGACACGCAGTCCGGCTTCCAGTACTTCACCCAGGCCACGGCCGGCGTCCCCGGCACGAACGAGACGTACGACGGCTTCGGCTCCGAGGTGAAGCTCACCGACGTCACCGGCGACGGCAGGGCGGACCTGACGGTCGGCAGGCCCGGCGAGAACGGCGGCAACGGGTCCGTGGTCCAGCTGCTCTCCGACGGCACGAGGATCACCACGACCGGCGTGCGCACCCTCGCCCCGTCCGCCGTGGGTGTGTCGACCCACGGTTCGCCGAACCTCGGCGGCGAGGCGGCCGACTGACCGTAGGCACACACCGCACGCACCGCACACACCACGTGCACCGCGTGCACCGCGTGCACCGCGTGCACCGCATGCGAAAACTTTCTCGAACTCCCGTACAACCCTCCTGCCGCCTCACCGGTCTCTTGTTCGCCAACTTTCACGTGAAGCTCAGGCGAACTCCGGGCGAACACGGACAGAAAGCACCCCATTTGACTGCGGGACGTCTGCCAGGCGTCCCGCATGCGGCAGGAGATTCCCGCATGCACAAGCACCTGCGACTCGCCCTCGCGACGGCCTCGGCGGCCGCGCTGACCGGCGGTCTGCTCACCTTCTCGGCCGCGACGGCGACGGCGGCCGACTCGGTCCACCACCCCGTGGCCGACTTCAACGGCGACGGCTTCGGCGATGTCGCGTACTCGGCGGGCAACGCCACCGTCGGCGGCAAGAGCGGCGCCGGCCAGATCGTCGCCCTGTACGGCTCGGCGAGCGGCGTGACCTCGTCGAAGCGCACCACCATCAGCCAGAACACCACCGGTGTCCCCGGCAGCGCGGAGAAGAACGACGGCTTCGGCTGGGTCAGCGCCTACGGCGACTACAACGGCGACGGCTTCGACGACCTCGCCGTGTCCGCACCGGGCGAGGACGTCGACGGCGACACCGACGGCGGCACGGTCCTCATCGTCTGGGGCTCGGCGAAGGGTCTGTCCGGCGCCACCACGGTCAAGGACCCGGCCGCCTCCTCGCACGACGAGTGGGGCACGGCCCTCGCGTCCGGCGACTTCGACGGCGACGGCACGGAAGACCTCGCGGTCGGCTCCTCCTCGAACCGCGTCTACGTCTTCAAGGGCGGCATCACCAAGTCCGGCACGGCCGGCGGCCGCTACAGCTTCACCACCGACATCCGCTCCGGCGGCAACACCGGCACCCTGGTGATGAGCGCGGGCGACGTCAACGGCGACAAGCGGACCGACCTCGTCGTCAACGGCTTCGAGACCGACACCGACTGGGGCTACAACACCAACTGGTACGTGCCCGGCACCGCCTCCGGCCTCAGTGCGGCCGGAGCGCAGGAGCTGAAGCGCGGCATCATCACCGGCATCGGCGACATCAACGGCGACGGCTTCGGCGACATCGTCACCGGCCAGGACTGGGACCCGTCGAAGGACGGCAGCGAGCCCTCCGTGCCCGAGTCCTCCACCGGCGGCAAGGTGCACATCGCCTACGGCTCCGCCGACGGCCCGGCCACCACGGTCGCGGTGACGCAGAACACCGGCAACGTGCCCGGCTCCTCCGAGCGCGGCGACTGGTTCGGCAGCGAGCTGTCCCTCGGCGACATCAACGGCGACGGCAGGACCGACCTGGTGGCCGGGGCCCCCGGCGAGAACCTCGGCGGGGTCGTCGACGCGGGCGCCCTGACGATCCTGTACGGCGCGGAGTCCGGCCTGAACACCACGTCCGGCTACCAGTACTTCGCCCAGTCCACGGCCGGTGTCCCCGGCTCGGACGAGACGGAGGACCACTTCGGCAGCGACGTGAAGCTCACCGACGTCAACGGCGACGGCAAGGCGGACCTCACGGCCGGCGCGTACGGCGAGAACGACTACAACGGCTCGTTGCTCTACCTGCCCTCCAACGGCACGAAGATCACCACCACCGGCTCCCGCTCCCTCGCCCCGTCCGCGGTCGGCGTCTCCACGGCCGGCCAGCCGGTCTTCGGCGCGAACGCGGCCAACTGACGCACCGGTCCGCCGGGCAGGACCCGCATCCGGCAAGGGTGCGGGTCCTGCCCGCGAAGGGCGCGCCCCGCCCGCCACGGCCCTCCTCCCTCCTGGAGTCCCCATGCGCACTCGCCCCTTCCTCCTGGCCGCGGCCCTCCTCGCCTCCGGACTGACGCCGCTCGCCCTGGCCGCTCCCGCGAGCGCGGCGGTCGCCAGGTTCGCGGACGACTACAACGGCGACGGCTACCGCGACCTCGCGGTGGGCGCGCCGGGCACCGATGTCGACGGCGCGTCGTCGGCCGGCGCGGTGATCGTGCTCTACGGCTCGAAGTCGGGCGTCTCGGCAGCGAACCGGAGCGTGATCACCCAGAACACGAGCGGAGTGGCCGGCAAGGCCGAGCGGCAGGACTCCTTCGGCGCCAGCCTCGCCTCCGCCGACTTCGACAAGGACGGGTACGCGGACCTGGCCGTCGGCGCGACCGGCGAGGGCGTCGGCGTCGACACGTACGTGGGCCAGGTGACCATCCTGTGGGGCGGCAGGAAGGGCCTCTCGGGCGGCACCGCGCTGCCCCAGCCCTCCGACATCGCCGCCGAGCAGGGTTACGGCCACGGCCTCGCGGCGGCCGACTTCAACGGTGACGGTTCACCCGACCTCACCGTCACCGGCCTCCGGCAGACCCGGATCTACCACGGCCCGTTCAAGAGGACCACCGGCGCGGCGGCGAGCGCGAGCTACGTCAAGACCGTCGGCTCCACGCGCGACGTCGGCGCGGGCGACCTCACCGGGGACAGGGCCGCCGAGCGTGTCTACACCGAGTTCACGGCCGCCGACCCCGGCGGCCGGGTCAGGTACCACACGTACAAGGGCGGGAAGACCACCGTCGTCGACATGCCGAAGGCCGAGGGCGACGGCCGCGTCACGGTCGGCGACATCAACGGCGACGGCTACGGCGACCTCGTCCTCGCCAACCCCGAGGACCCGGCGCTCCAGGAGGGCACCGGCCACCTGGGCGGCCAGGTGGAGATCTGGTACGGCGGCAAGGGCGGCCCGGACCTCACGCAGACCCCGACGGTCGTCAACCAGGACACCCCCGGCGTGCCGGGCACGGGAGAGGAGAGCGACTTCTTCGGCGGCTCGCTCTCCGTCGGCGACATCAACGGCGACCGGTACGCCGACCTCGCGGTCGGCGCGCGGTACGAGGGCGTGGGCGGCACACCGTTCGCCGGCTCGGTCACCGTCCTGTACGGCTCGGCCGCCGGTCTGACCACCAAGGGCGCCCGGTCCTACCACCAGGCCACCGCGGGCGTCCCCGGCACCCCCGAGACCCAGGACGGCTTCGGCGGCGCCGTCCGCCTGATCGACCTGAACCGCGACGGCAGGGCCGAACTGGTCGTCGCGGCCCCCGGCGAGAACACCCGGGGCGCCCTCCTGGTCCTCAAGGGCACGGCCTCCGGCCTCACCACCAAGGGCGCCAGGAGCATCACGGCGACGAACGTCGGGCTCGAGGAGACCGCGTACAGCTTCGGCGCGCAGCTCGCCCAGTAGCCCCGCCCTTCCCTCTCCTCGCTCTTCCCTCTCTTCTCCCCTTCGAAGGACATGCATGCGATTCCGTAGTGCCACGCTGGCCGCGACGCTCGTGGCGGCCACCGTGACCCCTCTCGCGCTCTCCCTCTCCGCGGGCCCAGCCGCCGCCGCGCCCGCGAAGTACGCGGACGACTTCAACGGCGACGGTCACCGCGACACCGCGGTCTTCTCGTACGGCACCGAAACCCGTTTCAGCAAGGGCGGCGGCGTCCTCGTCACCTTCGGCACGGCCGACGGACCCGGAACGAAGACCCAGTTCATCGACCAGGCGAGCGCGGGCGTCCCCGGCGCCGACGAGACGGACGACTTCTTCGGGGAGATCCGCACGGCGGCGGACTTCGACAAGGACGGCTACGGCGACCTCGCGGTCTCCGCCAACGGCGAGAACGTCGGCACGTACAAGGACAAAGGCACGGTCACCGTCCTCTGGGGCGGCCCGAAGGGCCTGTCCGGCGGCACGACCGTCCCGTTCAAGGGCCCGAAGGGCGTCTCCGGCGAGGCCCGGGACTTCGCCACCGGCGACTTCGACGGCGACGGCTCCCCGGACCTGGCCCTCGTCCGCGACAGCAAGACGTACGTCTACCGGGGCGCGTTCACCAGGTCGGGCGTGAAGGGCGCGGTCACGGTCCTCGACAAGGACACGTCGAGCTTCTACTCCACCGCCGTCGTCTCCGGCAAGATCGACAAGGACGGCAAGACCGACCTGGTCGTCATCGGCGACGTCGTCACCCCGGAGTACATCGCCTCCGACGCCTGGTTCATCAAGGGCGGCAGCACGAAGCTCTCCCCGGGCAAGACCCTCCGCCTGGAGCGCGTGAACGGCAACGGCGGCCAGGCCGAACGCGGCGGCGACGGCGTCATCGCCGACTTCGACAAGGACGGGTACGGCGACATCGCCATCGGCACACCGGTCTACGACCGGTCCAAGGGCCGCGTGACGGTCTGGTACGGCTCCGCCTCCGGCCCGTCGGCGTCGGCCCGCTTCACCCAGGCCACGTCCGGCATCGCCGACACCCCGGAGTCGTACGACGCCTTCGGCGACTCGGTCACCGCCGGTGACGTGAACGGCGACGGCTACCGCGACCTCGCGGTGGCCGCCCCGGGCGAGGGCGTGGGCGGGAAGGACGGGGCGGGTGCCGTCCACGTCCTCTACGGCGGCCCGTCCGGTCTGACGGCCAAGGGTTCCCAGTTCCTCACCCGCGGCACGGCGGGTGTCCCCGGCGCCGTGACCGCCGGCGAGTACTTCGGCCACACGATCCGCCTCCGCGACACCGACCGCGACGGCAGGGCCGACTTGTACGTGCTCGCCGAGAACGGTTCCCTGGTTCTGCGGGGTTCGTCGAAGGGTGTCACCACCACCGGCGCGACGGCCGTGGACGGCGACACGATCCGGGGGATGCTGCAGTAACCGCCGCCGGCCGCCCGTGCGGCAGGCACGGTCGACGCACCGGCCGGGGGCCTTCGCGCGCGCTCGCGAAGGCCCCCGGCCGCGCGAGACAATGACCCCCACAGCAGGAAACCGTCACAAGCAGTGGAAAGCCGGCGATCCCCATGGCCGAACATCCGAACGCGACGCTCGTCCGCAAGGGCTACGAAGCCTTCACCCGCGGCGACTTGGACACCCTGCGCGGCCTGATGGCCTCGGACTGCACGCACCACATCCCCGGCAGCCACCTCCTGTCGGGCGACCACAAGGGCCAGGACGCGATCATCGGCGTCTACCAGCGGCTCTTCGAGGAGACCGACGGGACGTTCCGCGTCGAGCTGAGCCATATCTGCGTGGACGGCCGGGGCCACGCCGTCTCCGTGCACCGCTACACCGCCGAACGCGGCGGCAGCCGGATCGAGCAGAACGGCTGCCTGGTCTTCCGCATCGTCGGCGACAAGATCACCGACATCGACGAGTGCCAAGAGGACCTGGACAAGGAAGCCGCGTTCTGGTCGTAGGCCCGGCTCCGGTCGTAGGCCCGGCTCCGGCCGGGCCCAACCCCTGCCGCGAAAATCCGCACGGGGCGGCGAGACTTCCGGCCCCGCGCGCACAACCCCGCACGGCCTCCAGGTGTCACACAGGTGAACGAGCCACACCCTCGACATTCGGCCACCCACCTGGAGCCACCCGTGCACAGACGGACGCACCGACGGACGTACGCCCTGGCCGCCGCCACCGTGGCGGCCTCCACCGCCACCACGGCCGCCCTCGCCCTGACCTTCGCCACGACCGCCGCCGCGGCCCCGCGCACCGAACCCGCCCCGACCCCCACCGCCGTGACCAGCGACTTCAACGGCGACGGCTACGCGGACCTCGCCGTCGGCATGCCCGACGCGACCGTGAACGGCAAGGCGAAGGCCGGCTACGTGAACCTCGTCTGGGGCGGCAAGAAGGGCCTGGGCGCGCACGGGAGCATCCGGGTCAGCCAGGCCACCGCCGAGGTCCCCGGCTCACCGGAGACCGGCGACCGCTTCGGCGCGTCCGTCCTGCTGCAGGACCTCAGCAACGACGGCATGGCGGAACTGATCGTCGGCACCCCCGGTGAGGACTTCGACAACGGACCGGGCACCGACGCCGGCGTGATCATCGTCGTCGGCGGCGCCAAGAGCGGCACGGGCCCGGGGTCCAACACCATGGTCGGCCCGTCGGCGAAGTCGGCGTACGGCATGTCGGTGGCCGCGGCCGACCTCACCGGTGACCACCAGAGGGACCTGGTGGTCGGCGGCCGGGACACGGTGGCCGTGCACGCGGTCGTCGACAACGGCGAGAACGACGTCATCACCACCGTCCTCACCACGCCGATGGGCGGCCGCGCCCCGGTCCTCGCCACCGGCGACTTCACCGCCGACGGCGTCGACGACCTGGCCCTCGCCTACCACACGGTCGACGCCCCCTTCACGCAGTCGCACGTCCGGCTGTGGTCGTGGGACGAGTCCGAGCGGCGCATGGCCAACATCTGGAACTCCGACAACGGCGCCGCCTCCGCACTCGCCGTCGGCGACTTCGACGGCGACGGCCTGGACGACCTGGCCCTCGGCGAGTGCCGCGAGATCGCCGACGAGAACATCGACGACCCGTGCGGCCCCGAGTCGTACGCCAAGGGCGGTGGCATCCACCTCCTCTACGGCGACAAGAAGTCCTTCGGCCTGCGCTCGCAGACCCTCAACCAGGACACCATCGGCGTGTACGGCGTCGCCGAGCCCGGCGACCGCTTCGGCGCCTCCCTCGCCGTACTGGACTGGAACCGCGACGGCCGCGACGACCTGGTCGCGGGCGCACCCGGCGAGGCGATCGGCACCCGCAAGGCAGCCGGCGCGGCCACCCTGCTGCTGGGCCACGAGGGCGGCATCGTCGACCGGTTCGGCGAGGCGACGTCCGTCCCGTACCACCAGGACCGTCCCCGCGTCCCCGGCGTGGCGGAGAAGAACGACGCCTTCGGCACCGCCCTCGCCACCGGCGACTACGACAAGGACGGCGTCCCGGACATGGCCGTCGGCGCGCCGGGCGAGAACGCGGGCTCCGGCGGCGTCTGGGTCTTCCCGAGGGCCTCCGTGACACACTCCCGCGCCCTCACCCCGAAGAACCTCGGCCTGCCCTCCCCGGCTTCGGCCCTGTCGTACGGGAGGTACCTGAGCAGCCACTGACATCCCGGGGGGACAGTGGTGAGGCAGCAGTGAGGCGCTGGTGGGGGCGCCGGGTGACGTGTCGGCGGGCGGCCGGGCCGACCTGCGCGAACCCGCGCAACGGGCCGTCCGCCCGCACCCCTTACGCGTCCCTGACGATCCCTTAGGGGATGTCACAGCTCGGCCGCAAAGCCGGGCCGGTCGGCCCCGGCCCGGCACGCTGCCGCCCGGGACCAGGTACGTTCGATGACGTGGCTGGATTCAGGATCGGACGCGGCCGGGACAACGGCGCTCCTCAAGCGCGACCGCACAACCCTCCGTACGGACAGCAGGCCCCGCAGGCCGGCGGCCCGTCGTACGGCTACCCCCAGACGCCCCCGGGGCCACCGCACGGCGGCGGCCGGGGCGGCGGTCAGGGCGGCTGGCCGCAGACGCCCGGCGGCGGGCACCCCGGCGCCCAGGGAAGACGCGGGAACCACGGAGGCCAGGGCAACCACGGCGAGCCGGAGTACTTCGGCGACGGCGGCGGGCACCCCCAGGGCGGCGTCGACCCGTACGCGGCCAACAACCCGGGGCACACGCAGATGTTCTCCGTCGGCGAGGACCCGTACCAGCAGGGCGACACCTACCGGGCGGGCAACGCCCCGGCGGCCCCGCTCGGCCCGCGGCTGCCGTGGAAGGCGCTCCTCAAGGGCATCGTCACCAGCCCGAACCAGACGTTCCTGGTGATGCGCGACTACGCGGTGTGGGGCCCCACCCTGATCGTGACGTTCCTGTACGGCCTGCTGGCCGTCTTCGGCTTCGACGGCGCCCGCGAGGACGCGATCAACGCGACGCTCTCGAACGCCGTGCCGATCGTCCTCGTCACGGCCGTGACGATGGTGGTCAGCACCTTCGTCCTGGGCGTGGTCACCCACACCCTGGCCCGCCAGCTCGGCGGCGACGGCGCCTGGCAGCCCACGGTCGGCCTCTCGATGCTGATCATGTCCGTCACGGACGCGCCCCGCCTGGTCGTCGCCATGTTCGCGGGCGGTGACGCCCCGTTCGTGCAGATCCTCGGCTGGATCACCTGGGTCGCCGCCGGTGCCCTCCTGACCCTGATGGTCGCCAAGTCCCACGACCTCGCGTGGCCGAAGGCCCTGGGCGCGTCGGCGATCCAGCTGGTGGCGATCCTGTCGCTGATCAAGCTGGGCACCTTCTAGGCGGGACATCTCCCGACGCTCACGAACAGGGCCCCGACGCGGTCACCGCGCCGGGGCCCTGCCGCTTTCCCCGAACAGACCGCATACCCAAACCGGACCGCATGCCCAAACGGACCGCATGCCCAAACGGACCAAATACTCATATAAGAGCCACATCATCATCATTAATTTACATACCGTCGGATAACGTCATCGCGACCTGAACCACTCAAACCTCCACAAGGAGTGCGTGTGAAAGCTCGCTTTGGCATCCGCCGGGGAACGGTGCTCCTGACCACCCTGCTCGTCGCCCTGTCCGCCGCCATCCTCCCCGGGACCGCCACCGCCGACGGGAACGGCGACGGGGACGAACACGGGGACGGCCACCAGGGCCGCTCGGACCACTGGGGCGTGATCACCCGCAACACGATCGGCTCCCCCGTCGCCGAGCTGCGCAACGGCCCGTTCGGCTCGTTCGGCGTGCTGGGCCCGGAGGGGAGACCGCCGTACGGCCGGGGCAGCCTGGGCATCGAGGTGGCGGGCAGCACCACCACCACGCCCGCCACCAACGAGAAGGTCGACTTCGGCAATGAGGTCGACTTCTTCAGCAGGCCGGTGTCGAGCCTCAAGGAGGTCGGCTTCCATGTGTTCCAGACGGGCGAGAACGTCGACTACGGCGGCCCGACCAACATGCCGAACATCAGGTTCGAGATCGACCCGAACCTGGCCGCCCCGAACGCCGGCATCACCTACTCCACGCTCGTGTGGGTACCGGCCGCCGCCCCGGTGACCAACCGCTGGACCGACTACCTCGACGCCACCGAGACCGGCACCTGGTTCCTCACGGGCGCCGCGGGCGTCCAGACCAACTGCGAGCAGTCGGACCTGTGCGACTTCGACGCGGTGATGGCAGCGCTCCAGGACGGCGGCGAACCGGCGACCATCTACAGCGCCGCGGTCGGCAAGGGCCGCGACTTCATGTGGATCGGCGCCGTCGACGGCCTCCGCATCAACGAGACCATCTACGACTTCGAGCCCTGGGGCGTCCGCCCCCGCCCGGCCCCCTGACCCCTCGCACCCTCTGCCCTCCCGGTCCTTCCGGGCGGCGTCGGCCGGCCCCACACTCCCGGCCCCGCGTCCCGCCGCCCGGATCGGGGCCCACCCCTCCTCGACGCCACGGCCTCGTCGAGGGTCAGCCCCCGGCCGGGACCACGGGGCCGAAGGAGGCGGCGGCGATCTGCTGTATGTACCGCATCTCGGCGCCGTCGAAGCCGGTGGGGTTGAGGGAGTAGACGATCTTGCGGGAGAGGTCGCGGGTGGAGAACACCCCACTGGTGTAGCCGGGACGGGAGCCGGTCTTGCCCCAGACCACGACCCCGTTGGACGCCTTGACCCGCATCAGCCCCATGGCCATGCAGGCCCGGCCGGCATCGGTCTCGGTACGGCACTGGCTGTTGCGGACACTGGGGACGTCGGGAACGGTGAACAGCTCGGCCTGCTGGGCCGGCGGAAGCAGGCGCCCCCGGAAGAGGGCGGTCAGGAAACGGTCGAGGTCGGCCGGGGTGGAGATCATGCCGCCCTCGGCCCAGGGCCAGGGACTCTGGTCGGTGACGTCCACCGGACGTGTGGTGCCGTCCGCGGCCTTGGTCATCAGGTAGCCATGGGAGTGCGGGCTCGGCAGGCGCGGATCCCGGGCGTCGGGGACATAGGTGTCGCGCAGGGCGAGAGGCCGGGTGATCCTGGACCGTATCTCATCGGCGAAGCCGTGCCCGGTGACCTTCTCGACCAGCAGGCCGGCCACGTAGTAGTTCATCCCGTTGTACTGCTGTGCGGTGCCCGGCGTGAACTGCATGGGCTGGCCCGCCATCAGGTCGATCACCTGCTGCGGCGTGAAGCTCTTCAGACGGTGGGCGGCGAACCATTCGGGGCTGTCGTCCCCGAAGTCGGGGCTGTCGGCACCCCGCGGAAGACCGCTGGTGTGGTTGAGCAACTGGCCGACCGTGACGGGCGGCAGACCGGCGGGCAGGACACCCGGCACATACCGCTGGACGGGCTCGTCCAGATCGATCCGGTGCTCGGCGGCGAGCTGGAGGACGATCGTGGCGGTGAAGACCTTGGAGATACTGCCGATCCGGATGTGCGCGTCGGGCGGCACGCCCCGGCCGGTCTCCAGATCGCCCACACCCGACGTGCCCGACCAGTGGCCCGCGCGCCCGGTGATCCGCAGCAGCGCACCGGTGACGTCCGCGTTCGGCAGCCCGCCGATGGCCGCCTTGAGCGCGACCGGATCCAGCCCCGGCAAGGACGCCGGGGCGGTGGCGTGCGTGGGGCCCGAAGCGGCGGCGGAGGCGGGAACGGCCACTCCGGCGGCCAAGGCTGTCAGCAGGCTTCCGCAGGCGGCCGTGGCGGTCCAACGGGTCAGGCGGGTCCGACGGGTCCGACGGGCAGAGCTGTGCATGATGGGGCTCCCCAAAACCGTGGCGTGGGCACCGGCGACGTACCGGCCCGGCCACCAGTCTCATCCGCACCGGCTGCCCGTCTCATCAGGGATGACCCCTGATCAAACCCTGATCGAACCCTGGTACCTGACCCCATGTCAGCCCGCTCGACGCCCCAAGGAGACAGGGGATCAGGTGGGGAAGCAGCTCTGGCAAGTCGTCGTAGCCGGTGGCGATCGGCGTGTCGAAGGAGGTCGCGGTGCCCGCGCAACAACGCCACCGGGCCGTCAACGTCGTCCGAGGACAACCTCGCTGTGAAGTGACGTCCGCGGCCCGGACAGAAGCCAGGTCAGAGCGCTTCCTTCGACGGCACGACAGGCTCCCCCGCCTTACGGACCACAGGCAGGACGCTCCACGGAAAGTTGATCCAGTCGTCCGTCCGCTTCCACACGTACTCGCACTTCACGAGCGAGTGCGACTTCTCGTAGATCACCGCGGACCGGACCTCGGCCACGGCGTCGAGGCAGAAGTCGTGGACCAGCTTGAGCGTCTTGCCCGTGTCGGCGACGTCGTCCGTGATCAGGACCTTCTTGTCGGAGAAGTCGATCGCGTTCGGAACCGGCGCGAGCATGACGGGCATGTCGAGGGTCGTGCCGACGCCGGTGTAGAACTCCACGTTCACGAGGTGGATGTTCTTGCAGTCCAGGGCGTAGGCCAGCCCGCCCGCGACGAAGACGCCGCCCCGGGCGATGGAGAGGATGATGTCGGGCTCGTACCCGTCGTCGGCGACGGTCTGCGCGAGTTCGCGTACGGCGGTGCCGAACGCCTCGTAGGTGAGGTTCTCGCGTGCGGGCGCGTCGCCGCCGGTCCCGGCCGACCGCCCGGTGCTCATACCTGGGTCCGGTGGAAGTTGAGGAAGGAGCGGGAGGCGGTCGGCCCGCGCTGCCCCTGGTAGCGGGAGCCGTAGCGCTCGCTGCCGTAGGGGAACTCGGCCGGCGAACTGAGCCGGAACAGGCACAGCTGCCCGATCTTCATGCCCGGCCAGAGCTTGATCGGAAGCGTCGCGAGGTTCGACAGCTCCAGGGTCACGTGCCCGGAGAAGCCGGGATCGATGAACCCGGCGGTGGAGTGGGTGACGAGCCCGAGCCGCCCGAGGGAACTCTTGCCCTCCAGCCGCGAGGCGAGATCGTCGGGGAGGGTGATGACCTCGTAGGTGCTCGCGAGCACGAACTCGCCCGGGTGCAGGATGAACGGCTCGTCGCCCTCGGGCTCCACGAGCCGCGTGAGGTCGGCCTGCTCGACGGACGGATCGATGTGGGGGTACCGGTGGTTCTCGAACACCCGGAAGAACCGGTCGAGACGCACGTCGACACTCGACGGCTGCACCATGGATTCGTCGTACGGATCGATGCGTACCCGTCCGGAGTCGATCTCGGCCCGGATGTCCTTGTCTGAGAGAAGCACGCCCCGAGGATACGCAAGGCGCGCGGGCCGCCCCTAACCAGCCGGACGTACCCGCGCGCCTGTCCCTGCCCTGCCCGCTTCCACAGCGTCCACGACCGCGACCGGCCGCTTCCGCCACTTCTCCTGCTACGGCCTGCTACCGCTCGCTACTGCTGTTGCTGCTTCCGTCACCGCTTCTGCAGTGCCACCGGTACGACACTGCGCAGCCGGGCGCAGCGCGGGCAGCGCATGAGCCGACCGGGGCCGAGGCGTTCGGCCTGCTGCATCGGGAACGAAGCGGTGCTGAACATGTGCCCATCGGCACAGCGGACGACGGTGCGCTCCATCAAGTCCAAGTGTCCCTTCCCCAAGAGGCGCGTCTGGCTGTCGACCTACGTCGACCTGACGACGAACCGCCACATTACGGGATACTTGGGACGGCCCTCCAGGCGGCACTCCGATCCCGCCGAAGGCCCACCCGGACCCTCTTCCGCGCCTCCACCGTACGCCCCAACTCCCGCGCCCCGCAGCCCTGTCCCCACCCCACGAACACAACCGGGCCCCACGCCTTCAGCGCGCGGGGCCCGACATGAGGTAAAGTAACGATGCGTTCCGACACCGGCACCGACCGGCGTCTTACGCGGGTGTAGTTTAATGGTAGAACATCAGCTTCCCAAGCTGAGAGCGCGAGTTCGATTCTCGTCACCCGCTCTTCTTGAAGCCCCAGGTCAGTGGCCTGGGGCTTGTGCGTTGGCGAGGGTTTCTCCGCAGCAACAGGCCACTGGGCGCACGAAGATCGGGCACGTGGAGGGCACGCCGGACACCTCTCTCGTGGCCCAGGCCGCCGCGGGCTCGTTGGGACAGCCTGAGGTCTACCGTCAGCGGGCCTGCTGGACCTCGGCCGGGGAAGCCGATCGGGCAGGCGTTCCCGAGACGGCGTTCTTCCGGCCGAAGCTCGCTTCCCAAGCTCGGCGGCTCGTCGGCGGATCCGGCTGGGAGTCACCTGGTCGAGGCTTCACGGGATCGGGGCCGGAGCGTGATCCGCTCCGATGGGCGGCTGGGGTATCAGGCCGCCAGCTTGTTGAATGTGCGGATCTGCTGGTCGAAGAGTCGGGTGGGAGCGATGCGGCGCAGCAGGCTGATGCGCCGGGCGGCCGGGCCGGCGGTGGAGCGCAGCCGTGGTTTGTGTGCGGTGGCCGCGGTGACGACGGCGCGGGCGACGACGGTGGGGGCGTCGCCGCCGGTGACCGCCTCGGCGACCACTCGGTCGACGAGGCGCCGCTGTTGCACGTAGACCGGCAGCGGAGTGTCGGGCTGTACGAGGTTGCCTTCGAACGCGGTGTCGGTCCCGCCGGGCTCGACGAGCAGGACCCGTACGCCGAACTCACGGACCTCGTGGTCCACGGACTCGGAGTAGCCCTCGACCGCGTGCTTGGACGCGATGTAGGCGGCCATGAAGGGCTGGGGCATGAAGCCGTAGATCGACGACAGGTTGATGATGCGGCCGCAGCCCTGGGCGCGCATGTGGGGCAGGACGGCCTTCGTCATGCGGATGACGCCGAGGACATTGATGTCGAAGACGTGCTGGTGCTGCGCCAGGGAGCTTTCCTCGGTGGCGCCCGCCGAGCCGATACCGGCATTGTTGACCAGGACGTCGATCCCGCCGAACTGATCGATGACCTGCTCGACGAGCGTGGCGACCGAGGCGTCACTGCTCACGTCGAGGTCGAGGAAGGTCACGCCGTCGCGGGGGGGGTGACCTTCGAGGTGTTCCGGCTGGTTCCGATCACCTCGAAACCCGCTTCGGCAAGGGCGAGGGCCGTGGCCTCTCCGGTGCCGGAGGACACGCCTGTCACCAGCACTACAGGTCGTTTCGTTGCCATCATGTGCTTCTGGGACTTGCTCATGTTCACAACGGCGTGCGGTTTTCGCAGAGTTCTCGTCGGCGCAGGCAGGGAAGGACAGGGGTCCCTCACGGCATCCTGACGACGACCTTTCCGGCCTTCGCGCGCCCTGCCGCGGCGTACTCCAGCGCTTCCGGGGTCGATTCGAATGGGAAGACAGTGTCGACGACGGGTCGGATCTTCCCGGTGTCGATGAGCCCGGTGAGTTCACGAAGTTGGTCTCCGCTGGCCTTCATGAACAGAAAGGAATAGGTGACGCCACGTCGCCGGGCGCGTCGTCGGGTCTGGTAACTCAGTGCCGACATCGCCAGCCGGATGATCGGATTCGCGCCCAGCTCCCTGCCGAAAGCGGCGTCGGGAGGGCCCGCGACACTGATGATCTTTCCGCCCGGTTTGAGTACGTCCAGAGACTTTTTCAGGGTCTTTCCACCGAGCGCGTCGAGGACCAGGTCGTAGTCGTGCAGGACGGTCTCGAATGCCTGCGTCCTGTAGTCGACGACGACGTCCGCGCCCAGACTCCTCACCACGTCGATGTTGGCCGTGCTCGTGGTGGTGGCCACCTGCGCACCCAGCTGTTTCGCCAGCTGGATGGCGATCGTGCCCAGGCCGCCGGAGCCGGCATGGATGAGGACCTTCTGGCCCGGCTGGACGTGGGCTCGCTCGACCAGCGCCTGCCACGAGGTCAGGGCGACCAGGGGGAGGGAGGCGGCCTCCTCCATGCTGAGTGTGGCCGGTTTGATCGCCAGGTCGTCCTGGTGCACCGCGATGAGCTCGGCGAAGGTGCCCATGCGGTCCTTGTCGGGCCGTGCGTAGACCTCGTCGCCCACCGTGAACCGCGTGACGGCCGCACCCACCCTGACCACCGTCCCGGCCAGGTCGTTGCCCAGGATGAACGGGACGCGGTACGGCAGGACCGTCTTCATCTTCCCGTCCCGGATCATCCGGTCGAGCGGGTTGATGCTCGCGGCACGAACCTGGACCAGTACGTCGTTCGCGCCCGGCTCCGGGTCCGGCGCCTCACCGGCGCGCAGCCCGGCCCGGCTGCCGTAGTGGTCGACCAGGAAGGCCCTCATCGTCGTCTCCGTTTCCTGCCGCAGGCAGCCCCGGGCCGCCGCACATCGTGCGCATGAGGAGCGGGAGCTCTCGATCCGGCGTCTGTTCGACGGCTGGATGCTCTCTGGGGAGGCACGCGCCGAGAAATTAAATTACGAACATAATATTAAGGACCGGGTCGATGGATCGCAACTCGGCCCTCGCGTCGGGAGGCGAGTGCACCCGCCGGGAGGTGACGGCCGACGGCCCACCGGGACAGGTGCCGCCTCGCGGGGATGGCCCGAGCGGCCTGCCCCGCTCGACCCGCTTCATCCATGGGTGCCGAGCCGTGTCGACGCCACCCCCTGGGACAAGGGCGACCGCCCCGGTGACTTGCACCCGATGAAATTACGGTCATACTTCAATTGACGACCAGCAGATCGCAGCCGCAGCCAGGCGACCCGGGGAACTGCGCGCACTTTCCAACCGAAGGGCACAGCCGTGAACGACGCACAAGGCGTACGAGGCGACGTGGTGACCTCGTACAAGAACGCACCGAACCGCACCCTCACCACCGGGGGCGTCACCTTCGCCTACCGTGACCTCGGTCCCAGGACCGGCGTCCCGGTGGTCTTCATCACCCACCTCGCCGCGGTCCTGGACAACTGGGACCCCCGTGTCGTGGACGGCATAGCCGCCAAGCACCGGGTCATCACCTTCGACAACAGGGGCGTCGGCGCCACCACCGGATCGACTCCGAAGACCATTCAGGAGATGGCGAAGGACGCCGTCACCTTCATCCAGGCGCTCGGGCTCGATCGCGTCGACATCCTCAGCTTCTCCATGGGCGCCATGATCGCCCAGGTGATCGTGCAGACCGATCCGCAACTCGTCCGCAGGCTGATCCTCGCGGGCACCGGTCCGGCGGGCGGCGAGGGCATCAAGAACGTGACGCGGGTGTCGCATCTCGACACCCTCCGGGCGTTGTTCACCCTCCAGGACCCGAAGCAGTTCCTGTTCTTCACGCGCACCGCCAACGGGCGTCGAGCCGGAAAGGAGTTCCTGGCCCGGCTGAAGGAGCGCACCGAAGGCCGGGACAAGGCGATCTCCCTCACCGCGTACGGCGCCCAGCTCAAGGCCATTCACCGCTGGGGCCTGGAGCGGCCCCACGATCTGTCCCGCGTTCACCAGCCAGTGCTAGTCGCCAACGGCGAGAGCGACAGGATGGTTCCGACATCGAACTCGGCGGATCTGGCGCGGCGACTGCCGAACGCCGAGCTGGTGATCTACCCCGACGCCGGCCATGGCGGCATCTTCCAGTTCCACGAGCAGTTCGTGTCGGCAGCCCTCGAGTTTTTCGAGCGGGCGTAAGGGCTCAGCGCCGACGCGTGAGCGGACGCCCACCGCCCACCGCCCACCGACTCACTCTCAGCTCATGAACGTGAGAGCGTTCTCGATTCCCTGTTCCAGAACCTCGTCAGCGAAGCTCTGGTCGGAGAGAGCGCGGGACAGTTGCAGCGTTCCCACCATCATGGTGTAGAGCCCGATGGCCTTGCCGCGAGCGGATTTCGGATCGCCAGGTGCCAGCCGGGCGGCGATCTCGTCCAGGATGGCGCTCGCACCCTCGGTGTAAGCCTGCTTGGTCGCGCCTTCGCAGCGGCCGATCTCGTCGAGCAGGGCGGCGGAGGGACATCCGGTGCCCGGCTGGTCGCGGTGTCCGGGTGACAGATACTCGCGAACCAGGTCCTCGAGTCCGAGGCGACCTGGCCGCAACGTGTCGTAACTCGCCACCTGTGAGCGCAGTTCGGCCGCGACGACATGGGCGACGAGATCGTCCTTGGAATCGAAGTGGGCGTAGAAGGCTCCATTGGTGAGCCCGGCGTCCGCCATCAGGGTGGAGACGCCTGATCCGTCGATCCCGTCCCGCTTGAACCGGTGGCCGGCCTGCTCGATGATCCGTCGCCGCGTAACCTGCTTGTGCTCCTTGGCATAGCGCGCCACGAGCTTCCTCCATCACTCCGTAAGGCCGTTGCCTCGCCTTCAAGGCTGGTCAGTGACCTGATATTCATAATATTACGATCGTTAGGCATGGTCGGCCGGCCTACGACCGTTCGGCAGGCCATACGGCGTTGGCATCTGCCGAAGGCCGGGTGCGTGACGGTCGGTGGACCGGCATCGCCAGGTCGTCAACGGCAAGAAGGGCGGACCGGGTTCCACCACCTGCCGGGCCCGGCGACACGCGGCCGGGGTGCGCAAGAAGACCCCGAGGGTCCCGGGAAAAGGTGCGCGCCCGGGCAGCAGCTGAGGGGTCAGCTGGGCGCACGCAACTGCTCCGTGCACTACGGTGCGACCGTGCGCTCCCGGCTGCCATTCCAGATCACGTATGACCAGGTCAGACGCTATCCGGCTCCTCAAGCGCCGTCGCTTCCCAAGCTGAGAGCGCGAGTTCGATTCTTGTCACCCGCTCCATGAAGAAGGCCCAGGTCAAAGACCTGGGCCGTTTTGCTGCCCGCTGCGATCACTCGCCGCGTGCCAGATTCGTGCCAGAAGGCTGGTCGCGCTCCTTCCCCTTGGCCGCAGCCATAGCCTTCCGCACGGTCGCGTCCAGCTCGGCGGCGACCTCTTCTTGCCGCTCGTCATCGGAGTGCTGGTAGATCAGCGCCGCTTTCTCCGAGGACTGGCCGGCACGCACCATGGTGCCCTTGAGCGTGGCCCCGGAGCGTGTGGAGAGCGTGTGCCCCGTGTGCCGGAGGTCGTAGAACCGGAAGCCCTCCGACGTCCCGAGAGGTCGACGTCCCGGCGGCGGAGGCCGGCCACTTCCTCGGGCCGCATCGGCCCGTACGCGCCGAGATGGACCATGAGCCGCCACCGCATCCCCACCGCCTCGGCGAGGGCATCGACCTGGGCGACGGTGGCAGCTGGCGACGGCTTCGTAAGCTCAAGAACGGCTGACCGGTGTCAGGGCAGGCCAGGACACCAGCAGGCTGCTTCAGCACGTTGGTACTCTCCGCATCTACGGCGAGGAGGGGAGATGATCGTGGGAGCAGCGCCGTCGAGTCCTCCGAGCCGCTGGTTCAGAGGAACTGGCTTTGGTGTCCTCTTCGGTGGGCTGACTGCGGTGGTGTCCATTGCTGCCATTGGGAATGCATGGGCTGCTTGTGACATCGGCAACGGCGTGACCAACGGCATGACTTTGCTGTTTCTTGTCCCTCTCATATGGATCGCTGCTGCGGTTCCGTGGGTGGTCCTGCACAGCACCCTAGGAAAACGTCATCGCAGGACAGCCCTGACTGCAGGGCTCATCTTCACCCTGTGGTTCACCTGGTTCCTTGTCACATGGCTCGGCATGCCGGACTCCTACCCCGCCCCGTTGTGCCCGGGCAACGTCCCACCCTGGTGGCCGAGCTTCATCCCAGCATGACTCCGGCGTAGCACGTGTATGGCCTCGGCAGCGGCAACCTACTCAACCCAGTGCCCCCGACCTGCTGCGGTACGCCAGCAAGATCGTGTTACGAGCTCTAAGCCGGTGCTCATCAGGCTCGGCCTTACCGCAGGCATGCCAAGTAGGGTGCCTCTCATGACCGCTTCTGCTGATCACGTCGGCAGCAGACACGAGCTCTACGAGCTGCGACCACCTACGAGTAGTCGGTGGTAGCTCCGGTCCGGCCGTCGACCCCACCATGCGGCCGGCAGAGCCGATACCGGACCGGAGTCGTTGCCCTCTTCGCCTGCCCCATGCCCGGAGGTCCGCCCGACTACCCAGCGTCTGAGGAGTGGTGCGAGCTGTGTCAAAGGCCATGCGGCTGACCGCGCAAGGGCCAGAGTGTGGCCATCGGCTGCACTGACAGGGGCGCGCCCGGCCGTGGGTGGCCGGGCGCGCCCGTGTTGTTGTCAGGGTGTGCGCGTGGTGTGGGGTCAGTGGTGGCGGCCGCCACCGTTGTTGTTGTGGTGCCCGCCACCGTTGTTGTGGTGCCCGCCACCGTTGTTGTGGTGCCCGCCGCCGTTGTTGTGGTGCCCGCCACCGTTGTTGTGGTGCCCGCCGCCGTGGTGGTGGCCCCAGGAGTCGCTGTCGATGTAGCGTCCGCGGTCGTTGCGGAGGGTGGCGGTGTCGCGGTTGTCCCAGATGTAGCGGCGGCTGTCCTGGTAGAGGTCGGTGTCGGTGTCGCGGCCGCGTCCGGTGTGGATACGGACCGTGGTACGGCCTTCCAGGCGGTAGTCCTCGAAGGTGTAGGTCTTGCCGTCCTCGTTCTTCAGGGTCCAGCCGTCGAGGTTGACGCTGCGGCGGGCGTTGTTGGTGATCTCCACCCACTCCCGGTTCAGGGAGCGGTTGGAGCCGTCGTCGTGGCCGGGGGAGTTGTACTGGACGTCCGAGATCGTCACCCTCGACCGCTCAGGACGGGCGTGGTCGGCGGCCGACGCCGGCAGCGTGACCATGGAGACCACGGCGCCGGCGGCGAGCGCGGCGGCGACGAGGCTGCGGGCGGTGACAGAAGCGGAAGCGGAAGCGGACATGAGTCCCCCTCAGGGTGCGGACACCATCCCCGACAGCCTGAACAGGCCCCGGGATCCGGTGTGGTGTGCGTCGGCGACCGGCTGGCCGCACACACACCTTGTCCACACCACCGGACACCCACGGGCAGAACATGACCTCTGTTACCTGCTGACCACATTTCCATTACCCTCAAATGCAACGCTCACTTATGTCGCATATGGTCGCGTTGACGTACCCACAGGTCGCGGGAGGTCTTGCGGGGATTGGGGCAGGGCCTCTCTCCGCCATGGTGCGCCACCCTGCTGGGATTCCGGGCCGTCACCCGAAAGTGAGTAACAGCAGAATGGGTCCGCGAACCCGCTCAGACCAGCTGCCGGTGGCTTCGTTCATCTCCAGTGCTGTGACCGCACAGGTTCGCCGGGTCGGCGGTCGTAGCTTTGGATGTGCGGTGACCTCCGATCCGACCGCTGGAGGCGCGATCACCGGCGCCCACCTGGTGTCCCTTGTTCGCGCGGGAGCCAAATTCGAAAGCGGTGTGCTGGTCGAACCTGGCACGGTGGCGGCATGAACCCGCCGCCCCTCTCTCGGACATCTCCTCACCACGGTCAGGTGATCGTCCTGACCGGGCCGCCCGGAGCCGGCAAGAGCACCGTGGCGCAATTGCTGGCCGATCACCTGACCCCCAGCGTTCACCTGCACAGTGACGACTTTTGGCGCTCTATCAAGCGGGGCTGGATCGCGCCTTACCTGCCCGAAGCGCACGAGCAGAACCAGGTGGTTCTGCAGGTACTGGTCTCGGCAGCGTTCGGCTACGCCGAGGGCGGCTACCAGGTGATCTGCGACGGCATCGTCGGGCCCTGGTTCATCGACTTCTTCCGCGTGACGGCCCGGGAGCGGGCCCTGCCGCTGAGCTACGTCATCCTTCGGCCGGACAAACACACCACACTGGAACGGGCAACGAGCCGGGCCGGCGACGCGTTGACCGACCCCGAGCCGGTTCGCTCACTGCACGGCCAGTTCAGCAACCTGGCCGCTTACGAGGCCCATGTCCTGGATTCCACCACCCTGACCTCTGAGGCAACCGCCGACAGCATCCTGCGAGGCGTCGCGAGGGGTGCCTACCTCCTCGACCCGAGCGACAGCATCACCGACGCGAACGACTCGATCTACAAGTCTTGACAATGGCTCCGCCCGCCGTCGTGGCTGACTGTCGTCGGCTGAGGCTCAGACACTCCGGGGCGAAGAGGCCGTGCCATTCGCGTGCCAGATCCGGCGGGGAACCACGGGGAACAGCGGGGACTGGATGTGGGTGCAAACCGGGCTACAACAGCACTCCGCCGCAGGTCAGCGCAGCAACCGCCCCAAGAGACCCAAGCTCCCCAAGCTCCCCAAGCTGAGAGCGCGAGTTCGATTCTCGTCACCCGCTCCATAATGAAACCCCAGGTCAGTGGCCTGGGGTTTGTTTCTTATCTAGACCAATTCGGGGGTTGCGCGCCTCCGCGCGCCCCTAAATCGAGGCCACGCACTCCTTTACCGGACCCTCGGACGTCACTTTGCCTCTCCAGCCCACGACCGCCTCAAATGACGAGGCGCATTTCATGTGACCCGCAGCATAGGTCGAGTGAAGGGCGGCTAAGAAGCCATCTCATTTGGATGACTCGGTATTCTGTGGGTCATGGTGGGGATCGTTGAGCGGCTGGTGCCGGACGAGTTGTGGGAGTTGTTCCAGCGGGTGGTGCCGGAGGCGCCGTCGCGGCCGCAGGGCGGTGGTCGGCGTCGGCACGGCGACCGGGAAGTACTGGCCGCGATCGTCTTCGTGGCTACGTCGGGTTGTACCTGGCAGCAGCTGCCTTCGGCGTCGTTCGGCCCCTCCGGAGCGACCGCCCACCGGCGGTTCGCCGAGTGGACGAAGGCAAGGGTGTGGGCCAGGCTCCACCGCCTGGTCCTCGACGAACTCGGTGCCCGCGGTGAGCTGGACTGGTCGCGGTGCGCGGTCGACTCGGTGAACATGCGGGCCCTGAAAAGGGGGACCTGACGGGTCCGAATCCTGTCGACCGGGGCAAGTACGGATCGAAGATCCACCTGATCACCGAACGGACAGGTCTGCCCATATCTGTCGCCATTTCCGGGGCCAACCTGCACGACAGCCAGGCCCTGATCCCGCTCGTGAAGGGCATCCCGCCGATCCGCTCGCGCCGAGGCCGACGACGGCGCCGGCCCGGCAAACTCCACGCCGACAAGGGCTACGACTACGCCCACCTGCGGCGATGGTTACGCAAGCGCGGCATCACCCACCGCATCGCCCGCAAGGGAGTCGAGTCCTCACAACGGCTGGGGCGCCACCGCTGGATCATCGAACGCACGATGGCATGGCTCGCCGGCTGCCGCCGCCTCCACCGACGCTACGAACGCAAGGCCGACCACTTCCTCGCCTTCACCAGCATCGCCTGCACCCTCATCTGCTACCGCAGACTCACCAAATGAGATGACTTCTAAGTCGCTTACGGGAAGGGACACTTGCGCGGCGCTGGTATGGCCGGGCGGTTCACCATGCCCGGTACGGCCACCGGGTACGCCGGTTCCCGAAGACGTCGAACGACAGCGCGCTGTGGTCGCCCCATGCAGAAGGGGACACCGTGCAAGCCCGCGGGAGATCGGCAAGGGCTGCCGGCACCGTGCCACCCGAGGGAACCGGTCGTCAGGGCGTTGCAGCAGTTCGCGGGCTTCGTTGCCCACCTGCTCCAGGCGGGCGACGGGGTGGCTGGGCTGGGAGCACAGGCGAACCGGCCGGCCGTAGCGTTGGGCCCATTCGGCGGTGACCAACTCATCCAGCACCTCTGGTGCGTCGCGGGCCCCCTCTTCCAGCACGGCGCGGACCGCCTCGGTCACCAGGTCCAGGCGGGTCAGCTCCCGTGCGGCGGACAGGACGTGGGCGGGGTCGGTGCGCTGCGTGACGCGCCCCGTTGAGCAGGCCGGCCCGTCGGATCCGGGTGAGTGCGAGGCCCAGTAGCCGGTCGGCGCGGTCGCCTTCGGCGAGTCGGTCGCGGAAGGCGGACAGGTTCATCATGTACTGCAGCACGCAGACGGTGGCGAACTGGGCGGGTGAGAGCTCAGGGCGGCCGTCACGCGGGTACCAGACGGTGCAGTCCCCGTCACTGCAGAGGCCGTCGAGGCGGTCACGGATCCTCGCAGTAGTCGCATCCACACTCGTTGAGATACGGGACAGTCCACATGCACCTCGTCACCTCCCGGTAGTCCACGGAGGCCACCGAGTCGGGCAGGAGGATCGGCAGGGGAACCGCGTCCTCGTAGATCTTCTCGGCGTCTGCCGAGTACCGGATGTAGGGCAACAGCACGGAGCTGTACATCGCCTCCGCCGCGGCCGTGCCGCGGCGGGCTGCCACCTGGTCCTTCCAGGTCAGCGGCGACGTGCCGGTGAGGATCAAGCGCTTGAGTGTCGGCCGGCCGGGGACGGACCGGCTGCCGCGGTTCTTGTCGCGGACTCGCTCCAGTTCGTCCGTGAGCCGCTTGACCAGCTTGACGGCCTTGGGGTCGGCCTTGATCGACGGGATAACGGAGTCCTCTTCGTCCAGCATGCGCAGCACGGAGGAAGGCATCTTGCCGTAGCTCGCCGGGAAGTCCAGGTAGAAGACCGCTTCGTCGCCCTTGTAGGAGTGCAGGATCTCGGCGAACCAGTCGTTGCGGTCCGCGTCCTCTGCGATGGCGCGGTCCGCGTCGGCCATGGCGGGGCTGCCGGGCACGACGCGCAGGTTCTCGATGGGCTCGAAGTCCTCTTCGGAGTCGTCGCCGTCGCCGATGCGGTAGCGGGCGGGCAGCGCGACCTCGTCCAGGGTGGCCCTGCCGTAGAACAGGTCGATCGCGGTCTTCTTGCCCTTGAGGGCGGTCTCGTCGTAGCCGAGGACGGTGGTCGACGACATGTTGCTGTCGAGGTCGAAGACAACGCCTGGGTAGCCGTCCAGGGCGGCAATGACGGCCATGGACGTGGCGCTGGTGGTCTTGGTGGACCCGCCGCCTTCGATGATGTATGCCCAGATGAGGGGCCAGTTCCGGCCCTTGGGGCGGAAGCCGGAGTCGTACCACCACCAAGACGACAGATCCGGGTCCAGGGTGTCCTCGCTGCGGTCCGTGTCGGTGTACAGGACCTCTTCGGGAGCCACTTCGGGCTTGGACTCGGCGCTTTTACGCTTGAGCCGCGGGAGCTCGCCTGCCATGAGATCTCCAGGACTGCAGTGGGACGGGGGGCGAGGCTAGCGTTTCCGGACCCTTCCCCGCCCAGAATTTGCGCTGGATACGGCGGGAGGTGGCTCGCTCCTGGATGGCGGGGTGGATCGACAACGCCGCGCTGATGCTTCGGTGTTGGCCCGGGTGTCGCGTGTTTCCACTGGTAACGCGAAAAGGGCGCTGGCCTCCAAAGCGATGGAGGCCAGGGCCCTCGTCTGCGCGAGCTCAGCCGCGTCAGGCTGCCCAGGTGGCGGGGCTGCCCGCGTCGGGGTTGGGGATGTCGGCGGCGGTTGCCGATGCGGCTGGGTGTCGCATGGTGGTGATCGGGACGGCGCCGGGTTCGGCGTCGGGTGCCCGGACCATTCGCCAGGTGTCGTCCCACTCGCAGCCATGAACTACTACGCGGCGCAGGCCAAGACCGCCACCGGGTGGATCAAGTCCCGCTTCGAAAGCTGCCAGAAGCGCCCCTTCGATCTGGTCCTGAGGGACATCAGGGGCACCACCACGCTCGGCCGCCTCAAGTTCGACCAATGGGTCCTCGGCTTCGCCTACGACGGCAGTCGGCGCGTCGACTACGCCGCCGGCATCGAGAACATATGGGTCCAGCCCATACCCAGCGAAGATGCCACGAAATGGCGGCTCGGCCAGCACTTCCGCCACAGCATCAACGCATCCGACAGCGATCCGGACCCCAAGGTGACCGCGCCTCAGACCGAGGCCCGTGACGAGTTGCTCGGCGTGTGGGACAGCAGGCCTCACTGGACCCTCACGTACACCTCCCCGGACAAGGGCGCTCTGTACGATCAGGGCAATCAGCAGCGCGCCCTCTCGACCGTTTCGATGGACCTGAGTGCCAGCTCCCCCAATGCTGCCCCCTTCACTGGGGGAGGCAGCGTCTACAACTCGAGCGTTCGCTACGACTACGCCGGAAAAATCGCGGGCACGTTCAAGGGAACGGTCTTCACCAAGGCCCGTGTGGAACTCGTGATGAGCCAGAAGCCGGCGGTCAACGAAAGCGCCCTGCACATCTACGACGCCCTGAACCGCCCCGAGCGGACCTTCCCCTCCTGGCCCGGTAAGAGCGTTCCAGGGGTCAAGGAACCGCTGCACCGGCTGGTCGACAAGGAGAAGCAGAAGAACAACCGCACCCGCTCGATCAAGGAATGCGGGAAGGTATGGGGCGACTACGCGGGAACCGACCTTCAGTGCGACGAGTACCCCTTCGCCTCCACGAAGGAGGGTTCCACCAAGGGTGACAACCGGTTCTCCGTCCGGCTGATCGACGGCGCCGACAATGAGACCGGCGGTCGCAGGCTCGACCAGATGTACACCCTCAACCGGATCCTGGACGGCGACGCCTTCTACATGAAGATCACCAACTAGCAGAAGGGCAGCGGCATCATGGCGCTCCTGGCCGAATACAGCTGCAAGGCCACACCCGCCCGCCGCGTCGTGGAGGTCTACGACGCCGACGCCTACATCGGCGACGACGACGCCATGGCCGCTGCCCGCAGGCAGGTGGTGGCCGGCAACGGCTACCACCTGTACCTCCGCAGTCTGCAACCCGACATCGACGTCGAGGTCGCCATCCGCGTCTGGGACACCCCGCCGGCCCCGCCCGCCGACGCGGAAGGCCAAGTCTCCGTGAGTATCGAGTCCGAAACCGGCGTCCTCGTCGTCAACCAACTGGAGTACGGGCCCGCGGGGGAAATGACCCTGCCCCGCCCTGGCGTCTACGAAGGCCAAGCCTGGTGGGTCGGCCGCCAGGCGACCGCGGACTACTACGAGAGCAGCCTCGACCACCCCACGGACAACACCTTCGAAGACCACCTGACCCAGGCGTGGAACGACTGCCCCGTCACCGAACGCTACGTGTTTGACCTCGCCTACATCCGCGAACCCGAGCCCGTCGATGAAGACGATCTCTGAGATCCGTTCGTTCCGGTGTGACAGCCGCCTCGAAGGACCCGCCTCGACGACTGCGAACGCTGGCATGATGCGCGCTCATGGGAACGAGAGACGACAGTGATGAGGCGTACGTCGTCGGCTTGTGCAACCAGGTGCTCGGCGAGACCGCACTGCCCCAGCACAAGTTCGACTGGCTGCAGGGTGACCTCGGGGCGGGCGGTCGGCGGGCCAAACTGCCAGTCGACGCCTACTGGCCCGGCCACCAACTCGTGGTCGAATACCGGGAACTCCAGCACAACCAGCCCATGCCCCACTTCGACAAGCCCGACAGGCTCACCGTCAGCGGCGTCCACCGGGGCGAGCAGCGAGCGCTGTACGACGCCCGGCGCGATACGGAGATTCCCGCGCACGGACTGCGGCTGATCGTGATCCGGCCGGCCGACCTCGATGCGGACGGTCGCGGACGACTGCGCCGTAACCGGGAGACGGACCTGGCTGCGCTGAAGGGGATCCTGGCACGCCACAGCGACGAGGACCGGGTCATCGACGCCTTCCGTACGTGGCTTCTTGCCCAGGGCTGGACATTGGTTGATCCCACGGACCGTTGGACCGATCTCGAAGCCGTGCGCGGCGATGAGCGGCTGATATGCGAAGCCAAGGGCCGCACCAGTGAGAAGGGAATCGACGCCGACATCGCCTACGGACAGTTGCTGCGGCGGATGACGAGCCAGGAACCCCACACGCGGTACGCGCTGGTGGTGCCGTCCTCGTCCGTGAAGGCCGTCGAGCGCGTTCCGGCGCATGTTCGCAAGCTGTTGCGCATCGACGTGTACGAGGTGACGGACGACGACGTGGTACGCCGACCGTCGGCATAGAGGGGTCCCTCTCCCAGACCGCTGCACCCCAGTGCAAGACGGTCAGCCGCAAGACAGCCGGTTCAGTGGCGGATTCGCGGCGCTGACGCCGTCAGGAGCCCCGAACTCAGGACGTGGCCCTGGCGGTCGCGCTGGGCGGCGACTGCCTCGCGGATGTCGTCATGCTGCGGGCCGAGCCGGCCGTGTTCGGGCCGGTGGCCACCGACCCGACGGTCTCCCGCCTCATCGACACCCTTGCCGCCTCTGGCGAGAAGGCCCTGCGGGCCATTCGTGCCGCGCGGGCTGAAGTCCGCCGACATGTCTGGCGGTTGGCCGACGGCAAAGCGCCTGATGCGGGCGGGACGGTGACCGTCGACCTCGACGGGGTGCTGGTGATCGCGCATTCGGACAAGGAGGACGCCGCACCGACGTGGAGGCGAACCTACGGGCACCACCCGCTGATGGGGTTCGTCGACCACGGACCGGGCGGCACCGGTGAGCCCGTGGCAGCCCTGCTCAGACGGGGCAACGCAGGCTCTACTGACGTTGTCGCCGTGATGTCGTCAAGGCGAGACCGGTTTCGGTGAGGCATCCGTTGATGAGGTTGCTGCGGTACTGGATTTGGCGGAGACCGCGTCGGATCGTGCTGATGAGGTTTTCGGGGTCGGTGAAGGCGGTGTTGGCCTGGCTGCTGCGCCGCAGCAGGGACCAGATGCCCTCGACGGGGTTGAGGTCGGGTGCGTAGGCCGGCAGGAAGTAGCAGGTGATCCAGTCGTGGGTGTCGATGAACTCCCGTAATCGGCGGTCCTTGTGGACGTTGAGGTTGTCCCACACGAGCACAATGGGGGCGCCGAGCTGCCGGTGTGCGGCGATGAGCAGATCGCGGTAGTCGGTCCAGGTGAAACTGCGTCTGCCGCCCCGCTTGTGATCGACATGCCGCTTCGGCCGGTAGATCAGCCGTGAGCGTTCACCCTGCTTGTAGCAGGCCAGAGCGGCGATGGAGAAGCGGTGCGCTGGGAGCGTCCCCGCACCCGGATGAGGGGTGTAAGTCCGCGTCGGGCCCAGGTGCGGGTGGTGGGCGGCGTCATCGAGAAGCCGGCTTCGTCTTCGAAGCACAGCCAGGCGTCGAGCGCCGCCACGGACCTTCCACCTGCGGCCAGGTCTCCTTCACCCAGCCCGCCACGGCCTGCTCGTCACGCTCGACCGCCCGGCGGGCCGGGACCTGGTGGCTGAAGCCGTGCCGGTGCAGCATCCGCGCGATCGCCGACAGCGTCATGCTCTTGTGGAACCGGCGCCCGATCACCGTCTTGATCCGCGACAGCGTCCACGTCTGGTCCGGCCAGCCGTGCGCGACCGGCCCCTTGGCAAGCTCCTGCTCGAGCACGGTGAACAGGGCCTCACTCAGTTTGGGCCGTGACGCAGGCCCGGCAGAACGCAGCCCCTCGGTGCCGGCGTCGTGCCAGTCTCGGCGCCAGCGCTGCACCGAGCGCACACTCACCCGTAAGTCCTTGGCGACCTCGGCGTTGGAGGCGCCCGCAGCGAATCGCTCCGCGGCCTCCAGCCGGATCCGCTCGCGAAACGCCTGCCGTTCCGGCGTCAGCCCACCACCCTGCGGATATCTCACACAACCGGCATACCGCGACGATCACACCTCGTCAGCCCCCAACGACATCACGCCACAAAGGTCAGTAACTGCCTGTTCTCTATCCGGTCGTGCGCTCGGTCTGGTTCGAACGGGGTCCTGGTTCGGGTGAGTTGTCCGGGGCGGGTACATGAAGGAAGGGCCTCTTGGTAGCTCGCGGATGTCGAGTCCAGCGAGAAGCAAGAGGCCCTGTTGTCGAAGTGTCGCGTGGTCGTGGTCGCCGAGTCCAGTTCGTCCACTCGTGGGTGTGACTGCCTCGCCCACAGGTTCGGGAACGCGGTCGACCGGCCGCAGCGCCGGCCCCGATACGGCTCGGACATGAGCGACGCCGAGTGGGCCGTGGTGAGGGACCTTCTGCCGGTGCCGGGCTGGCTTTCGGGCCGCGGCGGGCGTCCGGAGGGCTACTGCCACCGGCAGATGATCGACGCAGTGCGCTACCTCGTCGACAACGGCATCAAGTGGCGGGCAATGCCCGCGGACTTCCCGCCCTGGCCGCGCGTCTACGCCTTCTTCGCCCGCTGGCGGGACACGGGACTGGTCACCGAGCTGCACGACCGGCTGCTGGAAGCCGTCCGCGCCGGCGAAGGCCGCAGCGCCGAGCCGAGCGCGGGGGTCGTGGACTCGCAGTCGGTGAAGGCAGACGCCACCGTCACCTTCGGCTCACGGGGCTTCGACGCGGGCAAGAAGATCAACGGTCGCAAGCGGCACCTGCTCACCGACACGCTCGGACTTCTCCTGGCCGTGCTGGTCACACCGGCGTCCGTGACCGATCGGGACGGCGCCAGGTCCCTTCTGCAAGCGGCGGCCGACCGCTTCCGGCGGCTGGCCCGGGTCTGGGCCGATGGCGGCTACACCGGCCACCTCACCGACTGGACCAGCCAGCACCTCGGCCTCGTCCTCGACATCGTCCGCCGCAGCGAGGACGTCCGCGGCTTCCAGCCACTGCCCCGCCGCTGGGTCGTCGAACGGTCCTTTGCGTGGTTTCTGCGCAGCCGCCGCCTGGTCAGGGACTACGAACGCCGCACCGACACGAGCGAAGCCGTCATCCGCTGGTCGATGATCGCCCTGATGAGCCGCCGCCTGGCCGCACGATCTCGTCGGCCTGCAGTCCTGACGGCAGGGTGAACCTCCCAGGCTTCGTCTCCACCAGCCAGCCCCGTTCCACCAGCCTCTTCAGCCGTGCTCTCGCACCCTCGACGCGTGAGGCCGAGGCACTGTCCCAGCCAAGCACCACGGCCGCCCGCCGGGCACCCAGCCCGTCGTTCCCGGCCTCGGCCGCGGCTGCCATCACCGCCTGGTAGTCCACCGACAGGTCTTCGACCCCGGCCGCGTTCTGTCGATGCGGCACCGCACGGCGCGGACCCACCGGCGTCCTCGGCGACGGGCCAACGACTGTCTCGGCCGGCTGTTCCTCCTCGGCGAGCGCTTCCAGATACTGCTCGAGGCCGATCGTCCGAAGCTTGAGAACCTCCTCGGCATCCGCCAAGTCTGCCCGGACCCGCTTCAGTTCGGCTTCGAGCTCATCCACCCGCACGGCAGCGGCCTTCCGCCGCGATTCCAGGACCGCCCGCATCGACGGCATCCGCCACCCCCACCGACTCGACCAACAACGAGTCGAGACTCCCGCCACAGCCGCAATCTCGTGCCTGACCAGCGGAATCCGCACACGACATTCGGAAAGAGAACGGCCTCTAACACGGCCGCCGACCACATCACCGCCGCCCAACTGGCCCTGGCCCACATGCCGAAGAAGTACCGGCGCGGACGGCAGACCCTGATACGCACCGACTCCGCGGGCGGCACCCACGACTTCGTCGTCTGGCTCGCTCAGCGAGGGCGGTGGCTGTCCTACTCGGTCGGCATGGTGATCACCGAGGCGATCCACCAGCACGTACTGACGGTTCCGGGAGTCCGCCTGGACGCCCGCCGTCGAGGCCGAGGGCGAGATCCGTGACGGCGCCTGGGCCACTGAACTCACCGGCGATGTCCTGGTCGGCCGGCCCAAGGGCATGCGGCTGGTTGTCAGGAAGGAACGGCCGCACCCCGAGGCCCAGTTGCGACTCACGGACTCGGACGGCATGCGGCTGACCTGTTTCGCCACCAACACGTCCGACCAGCCGATCGCCGAGCTCCGTCACCGGTTGCGGGCCCGGGCCGAGGACCGCATCCGGACCGCCCGGGCTACTGGCCCGCGGAATCTCCCTCTGCACCGCACCGCCCAGAACCGGATCTGGCTGGAGATCGTGCAGATCGCACTGGACCTGCCGGCCTGGATGGCGAGCTCGCTCTGACGGGCAAGGCCAGGTGCTGGGAGCCCCGCCGACTGCGGCTCCGCCTGTTCACCGCAGCCGGGCAATTCGTGACCACCGGCCGTCGGCGGATCCTCCACCTGGTCCGGCACTGGCCCTGGACCAGCCACATCACTACAGCCCTCGAACGGCTCGCACTCCTGCCGAACCCCGGCTGACCAACGGATTCCCGTCCCTACGACAGCACCCCAACACCCAGAGCAGTGGAACCCGGCGCCACCCCGAGACGACACTCGGGTCCTGGGCATGCACAACCTCAGCCCGCGGCACGAAAACGGTCCACCGACTCCGCAGCGACACGCGACCACCACGTCCGACACCGGTGCCCGAAGCAAGTCCGGACCAAGACGAGGGTAGATCGAACTCCTGAAGCGGGCGTCGTACATCATGCGCGAGGCCCCCGATGCGCTCCGGTCGCTCGGCGGACAATGGCGGTATGACGTTGACGATTTGGGTCGACGACTGGCAAATCCAGTGCTGCGGGCAGAGCTTCGCGCCAGGGGATGTCGTCTCCTGGACACTGCTGGAGGTCGATCCGGAGGATTACGCCGACGTCGTCGGCAGCGAACGCGCGGATGAGATCGACTTCCGCGAGGAGCATCACGGCCAGGCGGATGAGCACACACGAACCTCGGTGGAGGTGATGTCGATCGCCGAGGTGCACTGTCGTTACGAGGTGCCGCCGGGCGCTACGGACAAAGTGAACCACCCCGTCCCGGGCACAACCGTGCTGGTTCCGGTCAAGGAAGCGGACGGGTGGGCAAAGGCCAGGCCGGACGTTCGTTTTGCGGGCTATCTGGTGACGGCCCGGCATGCCGCAGACGAACCGGGAAGGGCGGCTGCTCGCGGTCGGTGAAGGAGTCGGCGGGTCGATTCCCTGCCCGGTCGCTGTACAGCAACTCCGTACCGCCAGACGGCTCACACACGATGGCTACGCCCCCTGAACACCTCGCCTCAGAAGTTCGTCATCGACAGCGTGAAGTCGCTGCCGCCACTCCCGCACAGCCTTGGGGTGAGACCGCGCTGCCGCTCCTCGTCGGGGTGCTGATGGACCGGCGTGCTCTTCTCGGAGGAGTGTCCGGCGCGGACCCTCGTGGCCTGGAGGGTCGCGCCGGAACGGGTCGAGAGGGGCTGTCCGGTTACGCGGGGTCGATGCGGGAGACGCTGCCGCGCAGGTCGAGTACGTACAGTTCGCCCTTGCCTCCCTGTACGAACCCGACGACCCGGCCGCCGTCGACTCCGAGGTCGCTCACGCCGGTCACCTTGCCGTTCTTCATCTGCAGGGTGCGGATGGTGCCGTCGCAGTAGTCGCTGAAGACGTACTGGCCCTTGAGGTCCGGGATCGCCTCGCCCCGGTAGACGTATCCGCCGGTCACCGAGCAGCCGGGCCCGCTGCGGTCGTACTCGTGGATCGGCGGTACGTGGTTCGCGGGCTCCGTGCCGCCCCGGAAGGGATGGTTGCCCTCCATCTGGGACCAGCCGTAGTTCTCGCCGCCCTTGCTGGTCGCCGGGGCCCAGTCGATCTCCTCCCAGGCGCTCTGGCCGACGTCGCCGATCAGCAGGTCGCCCGTGCCCGCGTCGAAGGAGAACCGCCACGGATTGCGCAACCCGTACGCCCAGATCTCGTCCTTCGCGTTCGGGTCGTCCGTGAACGGGTTGCCCGGCGGGATCGCGTACGGCCTGCCACCGCTCGGGTCGATCCGCAGCAGCTTGCCGAGCAGTGTGTTGAGGTTCTGCCCGTTGCCGTGCGGGTCGCCGGCCGAGCCGCCGTCGCCGAGGGCGATGTAGAGGTAGCCGTCGGGGCCGAACGCGATGTCGCCGCCGTTGTGGTTCGCGTAGGGCTGTGTCTGGGTGAGGACGGTGCGCCGGGTGTCCGGCTGGATCTTGCCGTTCCGCACCGCGAACTCGTCCACGGTGCTGGTGCCTTGGAGGTTCGTGAACGAGATGTAGAAATGCTCGAACTTCTTGTCGAACGTGATGCCCAGCAGGCCGCGTTCGCCGTTGGTGGTGGTCTCGCCGGATATGTCGAGGACGGGCGCGCCGAGCCCGTCGTCACCCAAGACCCGTACCTTGCCCGCGCGTTCGGCTATCCAGACCGTGCCACCGGGGCCCGAGGCGCCGGCGGATGGATTCTGGGCCGTGGCCACTTTCTTGAGCACGGCCTTCGCTGCCGGACGTGGGGTGCTGAGCTCTTCGGCAGACGCCGTGGTCAGGGCGAGGGAAGCGACGAGGCAGAGAGTGCCGATGATCGCCGAGCTTCTGGTGCGAACTTTCACCGTGATCCTCCTAGAGGCGGCGAACGAGCGAGAGCACCCGGCTGCCATGGGGAGAGACAAGCGGGTGTCGTCCACGCCGGCACGCGAACCTGGGGGGTGGGGGGATGGTGCGCTCCTGGCACAGGGGAGGCTACCGGGGCAGGAGTTGTTGAAACAGACCAGACTTCGCCAGCCATGTACCGTCGCTCCGCTTCCCGTCGTGGCCTGAGCCTCCCCGTTCCCCGGCTGCACAGATACTCGTCGGCGACGGCGCCAGAGCCGGGCGGCAAGCGCGAACTTCTCACTGCTGCGCATACTCTGCGACGAACTCCGGACGGTACGTGGCTCGGTAGTCGTCGAGCGCCTGCCGAAGCCTTGCGGCGGCGCGTTCGTCGGTAATCCCGCTGACATCGGTGCCGATCACGGCGACATGCTTGCATCGTCCTGACATCCACGAGCGTTTTGAACGACGCCGTAGGTGAGCACTCCTGGGTGGTCCGACGGGGCGGACCAGAGTGGCCGGGTTACTTGTCGGCAGTGCCGAGGATCGCAGCCAGGAACACCGCCGCCACCGAGGGGCGGACCGCGTACGTCGCGCCCGCGCTCCCCTCAGGAGCCTCCCACCAGTAGAACGGAAGCCGCCGCCCACTATTGCTGTGTGCCTTGTGCATTCCCCTCATCACGCCTGCCACGCGCTGCGCCGGAGCGTCCTCGTTCGGACCGCCCAGGGCCATGTCCACCAGCTCCGTGCAGTGGATCTTCCGGCCGGGGTTGCGCAGCAGATACTCGAACATCTGCCGGGCCTGCGGTGCGAGTTCAGCCAAGAACTTTCCAGCGCGCTCCAAGTCCTCCGGGCTCCATTCCGGGGCACTGTGGTGCCCCTCTCCGCCCGAGTGCTCAGCCCATCGCGGATCAGCTTCGGACAGATATTCCGTCATAGCCGCCCCAACTGTTCGTCACTAGCATGTGTGCCGATCGCACCGTACAGAGTCGGGACGCAACCACAAGGGGTCTTCCAGGCGCCCGCCCCTGTCGACGGGCATGGCTAGTCGGCGCCGAGTCCTGGGAGAGCCTTGGGCCCCTGTTTGAGCCTGGGAACGGAAGGTTGCCGGTGCGCCCGCCAAGGCAGGCGACGCGATCGCGCCCCGAGCCCCGGGCCCGACTGGGGTACGGGGCCTGCCCTCTGGGCAGCGAAGCTCTGGTCGTCGGCGCAGGCCGACCGGCCTTCTGATGACCACCGAGTCGCTCCGCCGCGGTGGTACGGCGAAGAGGGGACGCCGTCTCCAGCCCCTCAGGGAGGGTGAACCTTGTGCAGTCGCAGGTAGCGCGCCGGGAGGGGGAGCTGCCCCTCCGCTTCCGACGGCCCTTCCAGCTCTGGTCCTACCAGGTGTCCCATCGCCGTCTTGTGCTGCGGAGTCACCCGGGAGGCGGGCTGGACGGGACGGTGGAGATCGAGTTTCTCAACGTCCTGGGCATGAAGCTGAAGTCCCATTACTCCGAGCTTCTGGTCTCCGCTGCCCCTGACGCAGCCACCACCCGCATCGACGAGTTCGTGGACATTCCGGACAGGCATAAGGCCAAATTCAACGCGCTGCTCGTCTCGGACGGATCGGATGACGGTTTCGTGGTCTGCGGGTCGCTGCGCGTCCGCGAGGCGTGACACGAACCCGGCGGTCGCCCCTCTGCCGGGTTGGGGAGCGGTCATCGCCGCGTCGGCGTCGAGGATCAGGTCGGCTCGCGAGCGGATCCTGGGGAGAGGATCGTCGCCCTCCGCCGCCCCACCAGGCAGCGCCCGGTTCAGGCACCCGTGGATCGGACCGAGCGGGGTTGTGCGCGCAGGGCGGGCAGCCGGGCACAGGCTTCAGGTCCGGCCAGGCCCTCGCCCAGGGCCAGGAGCGAGAGGAGCTGCACAGGGCGACCGATCGTGGCCGCCGCCTCCATCTTGTGGTGACCGTCGAGGAGGAAATGCGTCAGGCCCCAGTGCCGGTAGTGGTCGGCCGGCAGGCCGGAGGCGGGTTCGCACATGTCCAGCGTCGAGACGGCCACGGCTGTCGGGACCGTTGCTCGGTCCATGAGTTCGGCATACTCCTCGACGCGTTCTCTCGTGTTCCATGTCGGAGGGACCATGGGCACGACGAATTCATAGAGATGAGCGGACCGGTCGACCGTCGTCTCGAAGGTCCGGTAGTACGGCGTGTGCGGGTACTCCGGGAGCCCCCAGAACTGGTCGAGTCCCCACGTTGCCACTTGCTCGCCGCTGAAGTAGTCGCCTTCCTGGCCGGGGACGACCAGACGGGGCTCCACACTGAGCAGCACCGGAAGGTATTCGCCCTCGGGCAGCAACGAACCGAACGCATCGATCACGCCACCGTCGTCCGGATGGGCCAGCGCGCCGGTGAGCGTCTGCTGCACACCCTCCAGCGACAGGGTCTGCCGGGCGGCCTCCAGCCGGCGGAACAGGAGCGGGCACGTTCCGCACCAGAAGCTGAGTTCGAAGGCGGGCTCCCCGTCGACCACGAGCAACCTGCGCCCCGGCCCGCCCCCGGCCGCCCGCTGCTCCGTCTCGAAGCGCAACCGCGCCTCGGGGGCCGGAACGCCGAGCCTGCGGGGCTCACCCGAATCGATCAACACGAACCGACCGTAAGGGACGCCGCAGATCTGCACATCCCCCTGCCGCCGGTGAACACCCGCAGCAAGTAAGCCTCAACCACCGGCATCGACGGGGTACGTGTACTGCTGGTGCGTGTCGGTCCGGAATCCGTGCGGCGGTGTGCGGACGTCGGCAGACTTCACCAGCCGGCCCATGACCCCACCACTGCACCCGCACCCCCGGCGCTGCGGCCCCGTCAGCCCCACGCCCCGTAGCCACCGTCGATCCGGATCGCCTCGATCCCGCTGATGTACCGGGCCCCGCACCGGTCCTGGGGCAGGACCAGTTGGGCGCCGGTGCGGTCGAGCGGGGTGTCGTCGAGGGTCGTGGCGAGGAGACGGGGGCGCGGCCGAAGTCCGGGTCGATCTCCGCCCACGACAGGAGGGCGTGATGGCGGTCGGCGCCGCGTACGGCGATCAGGAAGCGCAGGCGGTCCTTGCGGCGGGCGGCGTCGAAGGCGGGGCCCGCGTCCCTGAGCACGTCGTGCAGGAGCGGACCGGTGAAGGTGTGGTGCCGGACACCGCTCGTGGCGCACTCGAACACCACCTGGGCCCGGTGCTGGGGCCACGCGAGCAGATCGGGCACCGTCAGCCGGGCCGGGCGGGCCAGGTCGCCGGTGAGGACGAGTTCCGCCGACGGTCCGGCGGTCGTACGGGCAGCCGCGAGGGACCGGCTCACGGGCTACCACCGCCCGCATGACCGCACCCGCACACCTCTCCCGCACAATCGCACATACCATGCCAACTGGCAGTACGCGCTGCTCATGCGATGAGACAGGGGATTCTTGCCTGGCATCTGCGGACGTATCATCGGCGCGTGCGCACCTACCGGATCGATGACTCGGCTGCCTTGCCTTGCGGTGTCGACGCCGACTCATGTGAGGCGTCCGTCGATCTCGGGGCCTGCACTGACGGCGGTGGTCGGCCGTGAGTCGGCATGTCGTGAGCAAGCGGATGAGGTCGCACAACGGGGTCGTCGAGAGATTGTGGATCAGGTCGCAAGACCGTGGCTGAGTCCGTTCAGGACCAGAGGGAGTGGACCCGTGATGACCCGTTCCGTACGCCGGATCAGCCGGACCCGTCGGATCAGCCGGACCTTGCAGGTGGTCGGGGTGAGCACCGCCGCTGTGCTGGGCCTCAGCGCCTGCGGCGGTTCGTCCGACGACGCCGGCTCCAAGGCGGACGCCTCGGGCTCGGGCTCGGACAAGCTGTCCGGTGAGGTGACCGTCTTCGCCGCCGCCTCGCTCAAGGAGAGCTTCACGACGCTGGGCGAGCAGTTCGAGAAGGCGCATCCGGATACGAAGGTGACGTTCAGCTTCGGCGGCAGCGACGCGCTCGCGGCGAGCATCACCGGCGGCGCCCCGGCGGACGTCTTCGCCTCCGCCAGCCCCAAGACGATGGCCGTCGTCACGGACGCCGGCGACGCCTCCGGCGCCCCGGAGACCTTCGTCCGCAACCAGCTGGAGATCGCCACCCTCCCCGGCAACCCGGACAAGATCGCCTCCCTGAAGGACCTCACCGGCTCCGATCTGAAGGTCGTGCTATGCGACGAGGCCGTACCGTGCGGCGCCGCCGCCAAGAAGGCCCTCGACGCGAGCAAGCTGAAGCTCACGCCCGTCTCCTACGAGGAGGACGTGAAGTCCGCGCTCAACAAGGTGGTGCTGAAGGAGGCCGACGCGGCCGTCGTCTACAAGACCGATGTGCAGGCCGCGGGTGACAAGGTGGAGGGCGTGGAGTTCCCCGAGTCCGCCGACGCCGTCAACGACTACCCCATCACCCTCCTCAAGGAGTCGAAGAACACCGAGACCGCCAAGGCCTTCATCGAGCTGGTGCGGTCCGCCGACGGCCAGAAGGTACTCACCGCAGCCGGATTCCTCCAGCCGTGACCTCCCCGCCCTCTTCGTCCCCGGACGAGGCCGGTGCCGTGGACACCCTGGACGGGGGCCCGCGGCGCCGCCGCGTCCGGGGTCACGGCCGCCTCCGCAGGCGTCACGGGGGTGCCCCGCTGCCCCTCCTGCTGCCCGCGCTGCTCGGCCTCGTCTTCCTCGTCCTCCCCCTCGTCGCCCTGCTCGTCCGGGCACCCTGGCGGAGCATGCCCGACCTGCTCACCAGTACCGAGGTCTGGCAGGCGCTCCAGCTGTCGCTGCTCTGCGCGACGGCGGCCACCGTGGTCAGCCTGGTGCTCGGGGTGCCCCTGGCGTGGCTGCTGGCCAGGGTCGACTTCCCCGGACGCGGTCTCGTACGGGCCCTCGTCACCCTGCCCCTCGTGCTGCCGCCGGTGGTCGGCGGTGTGGCGCTGCTGATGGCGCTCGGCCGCAACGGGGTGGTGGGCCGGTGGCTGGACGCGTGGTTCGGGGTGACGCTGCCGTTCACGACGGCCGGGGTGGTGGTCGCGGAGGCGTTCGTGGCGATGCCGTTCCTGGTGATCAGTGTGGAGGGCACGTTGCGGGCCGCCGACCCGCGCTACGAGGAGGCCGCGACGACGCTGGGAGCGTCCCGTTTCACGGCGTTCCGCCGGGTGACGCTGCCACTGATCGCGCCCGGGGTCGCGGCGGGCGCCGTGCTGGCGTGGGCCCGCGCGCTCGGCGAGTTCGGCGCGACCATCACCTTCGCCGGCAACTTCCCCGGCCGTACCCAGACCATGCCCCTCGCCGTCTACCTCGCCCTCCAGAACGACCCGGAGGCGGCGATCGCCCTCAGTCTGGTCCTGCTCGCCGTGTCGATCGCGGTGCTGGCGGGGCTGCGCGACCGCTGGATGACCGCCTCATGAACCGCACCGAGAAGCCCGCCCTCACTGCCCCCGCCCCCGCCCCGAACGGTGACGGGCTCGACGCCCGGCTGGTCGTCGAACGGGGCCCCGCGTTCCGGCTCGACGTGGCCCTCACCGCCGCGCCCGGTGACGTGGTCGCCCTGCTCGGCCCCAACGGGGCGGGCAAGACGACGGCGTTGCGTGCGCTCGCCGGTCTCGTCCCCCTGGCGGACGGCGGCCGACTGCGTCTGGACGGCGTGGAGCTGGACCGTACGCCGCCGGAGGCCCGCCCGGTCGGGGTCGTCTTCCAGGACTATCTCCTCTTCCCTCACCTCTCCGCGCTCGACAACGTGGCCTTCGGGCCCCGCTGCCACGGCGCGAGCAAGGCCGAGGCGCGGACGGAGGCCGCCGCGTGGCTGGAGCGGATGGGCCTCTCCGACCACGCCGGAAGCAAACCCCGGCGGCTCTCCGGCGGGCAGGCGCAGCGCGTCGCCCTGGCCCGCGCCCTGGCCACCCACCCCCGGCTGCTCCTTCTCGACGAACCGCTCGCCGCCCTCGACGCCCGCACCCGTCTCGACGTCCGCGCCCAACTCCGGCGCCACCTGGACGACTTCGAGGCCGTCGCCGTACTCGTGACGCACGACCCGCTGGACGCGATGGTGCTGGCCGACCGTCTCGTCGTCATCGAGGACGGGCACGTCGTGCAGGAGGGCACCCCCGGTGACATCGCCCGCCGCCCGCGCACGGACTACATCGCCCATCTGGTCGGCCTCAACCTCTATCGGGGCGAGGCGCAGGGGCACACGGTGCACATCGCCGACGGTCCCGCGATCACCATCACCGAGGACATGACCGGCCCCGTCTTCGTCGCGTTCCCGCCCGGCGCGGTCACCCTCCACCGCGACCGGCCCGCCGGCTCCAGCGCCCGCAACCTCTGGCGCTGCGAGGTGACCGGCCTCGAAACCCACGGTGACCAGATCCGCACCGCCCTCACCGGCGAACTGCCCCTGGCCGCCGATCTGACGACGGTCGCCGCCGCGGAACTCGACCTCCACCCCGGCGCCGAGGTCTGGGCCACGGTCAAGGCCGCGCAGACACATGCGTACCCCGCTTGACCGAAATCCGCGTACCCCGCCTGCCCGGCACCGTCGAGCGAGGTCCACGAGGCGGGGGGCTGCCCTCGCCTCTCGGTCGCGACGAGGCTCGCGCGGGAGGCACCCTCCCCGGACTACGGTGGACCACAACAGCCCGAAACCGGCCAAATCCCCTCTCCCGCGAGGCGCCCCATCATGAGCCTGAGCATCCGCAACCAGCTCCCCGGCACCGTCACCGCCCTCACTCCGGGCGAGGCCATGGCGACGGTCAAGGTCCGTCTCGACGGCGGTCAGGAGGTGACCGCGGCCGTCACCCTCGACGCCGTCGAGGACCTCGGCCTCGCCGAAGGCACCGCCGTACGCGCCCTGGTCAAGGCCACCGAGGTCGCGCTGGCCACCGGCGCGGTGGAGGGCCTGTCGATCCGCAACCGGCTCCCCGGCACCGTGCGTGAGGTCGCCACCGGGTCCGCCATGGCCTCGGTGCGGATCTCGGTCGAGGGCGGCGAAGTGACCGCCGCGATCACCAGGGAAGCGGTCACCGACCTCGGCCTGACGGAGGGCTCCCCCGTCACCGCCCTGTTCAAGTCGACGGAGGTCTCCCTCGCGACCGGCTGAGCCGCGGCGACCCGCGACGACCCGCGGAAGACCAGCGGGAGCGCGACACCGAGGCCGCGGTGCCCACGGCGGAGGCCGACTCGCCGAGGAACAGCAGCCGGAACCGCCGGCCGAGACTCCGGTTCCCGTCTGTGTTCGGTGCCGTTCGCCGCGCTTTCATGCCGCTCTCCTCGCGAACTGTTTCCGGGCGTCGGACAGGGGGTGCGCCGTGCAGGCGGCGGGCAGGGCGACCGCCAGGACCGAGGCGGCCAGTACGCCGGCGGTCCAGGGGGCGTCGACGGCCGGGAGGGTGCCGGTGCCCAGCACCACCGCCAGGGGGACGAGACACGCGGCGGCGGTGACGGCGGCCAGCGCCACGCCGACGACCGTCGCGCCCGCGGCCTCGTACAGCACGCAGCGCAGCAGCTGGAGACGGCCGAGGCCGATGGCCCGCAGGTACGCCCGCTGTGCCCGCCGGTCGCGCTGGGCGAGGGAGCTGGTGTTGGCGGCGGCCAGCAGCGCGTAGCCCGCGACGACGGCCACGATCAGCCGTGAGGCCAGGTCGTCGGCGGCGTTGCGCGGGGCGAGGTCGTCCAGGTAGGCGGTGCGGGAGGCGACCTTCTGGCCCCGCGCACGGAGCCAGTCGGCCGCCGGCCCGGTGAGCAGGATCCGGTCGGCGTACGCGGACGGGGTGTGCCGCAGGGCGGTGGACCGCGGGATGACGAACTCGGGGAAGGCGAGGTCCCGTTCGTAGACGGCGACCAGGGTCAGCGTCTGCCGGGAGCCGTCCGCCAGGGCCAGCCTCACCTTCACGCCCAGGCGCCAGTGGTGTCCGTCGGCCTGCATGGCACCCGCCGCGAAGGTCCCCGGGCGCACGGCGGACATCCGGCCTTCCCGCACATCGAGGTCCAGCACCTCGGACAGGGGACGTCCGTCGGCGCCCCAGGCGCCGGCGGCCACCGGCCGGTCGTCGTACCACGAGGGCGGGGCGGTGACCTCCGTCGCCACCAGCGCCGTCGCGCTCCCGGCGGACCAGGCGGGTGCCGTCGCGGGAAGGCGGGTGCCGACGCGGGAAGGCGGGTGCCGGGCTCCGCGGTGACGACCGCGTCGGCGCGCAGCCCCTGTGCGGCCTGCCGCTGCACCGCCTTCCCCATGGTGGCCCCGGCGCCCAGCAGGGAGACGGCGATGCCGACGGAGAGGAGCACCGGCACCGCCATGGCCGTGGCACGGGCGGGCGTCGCCCGCAGCCCCGCCGCCGCGACACGCCCGACGCGGCGGTCGAGGAGACGGATCACGGCGGCCGTCGGGCGGATGAGAGGGGGCACGATCCAGGGGGCGAGGACGGCCAGCGACGGGATCACCATCAGGGCGACCCCGGGTGCCATCGCGGCACGCATGGTCGCGGGCAGGTCCATGAACGCCATGACGAACACCAGCGGAGCGCACAGTGTCACCAGCAGCACCAGGCCGGTCACCAGGCGTCCCACGCTCCGGGGGAAGTTGGGGGTCCGGAACCGCGTGGGGATCGCCGCATGGGTGTGGGAGTCCGGTCTGATGACACAGACCTGACGGCGCGTCGTCCGGTCACGGGCGGTGGGGATCGCGGGCGGCGGGCATCGCGCGCGGGCAGGAAGCGCAGGCGGGCGGGGAGCGGCGGGCGCATGGACCCGAAGACGAGATGACCTGAAAAAGTCCGTCATCTCGAGGCAACCCTTTGCGGGGGCTGTGACCACAAGGAAGCGGATCCGGCCGGTTCACGTGTCCGGATCCGCCTTCTCTCGTGAACGGCTCGCAAGGAGAACCAGCTCCCCATGAACAACCCCACGAACGGCGGGCGCCGCGGGCGTCACCGTCGTCGCTGGACCGCCACCGCCGTGCTGCTCGGCGCGCCCCTCGCCGTCGTCCCGTATCTCCTGTTCACGCAGGAGGACTCGCAGGCCGCGACGATCGACGGCGACGCCTTCTACAAGCTCGTCTCCGTGCGCAGCGGCAAGGTGCTCGACGTCAACGGCTTCTCCACCGCCGACGGCACCCGTATCCAGCAGTGGACCGACCAGAACACCGCCAACCAGCAGTGGCGGCTGAAGCCCGCCGGGGGCGGCTACTACGAGCTGGTGAACCGCAACAGCGGCAAGGTGCTGGGGGTCACCGGCAACTCGACCGCGAAGTCCGCCGCCACCGAGCAGCAGACCGACAGCTCCGCGACCTCCCAGGAGTGGCGGATCGACGACGTGAGCGGGGCGTCCGGCGCCGTCACCCTCACCTCCCGCAGGAGCGGCCAGGTCCTGGACGTCTCCGGGGCCTCCACGGCCCAGGGCGCGGCGGTCATCCAGTATCCCGGCAAGGGCGGCGCCCACCAGCAGTGGAAGCTGGTGAAGGTGGGCGGGACCGGGGCGTCCGGGACCGGCGGCACACAGGTCCCGGCCAGGACCGGGCCGTATGTGTGGAAGAACGCCCAGGTAGTGGGCGGCGGTTACGTGACCGGTCTGGTGTTCAACCAGAAGGAGAAGGGCCTGCTGTACGCGCGCACCGACATGGGGGGCGCCTACCGCTGGGACACCGGGGCCGAGCAGTGGATCCCGCTGACGGACTGGATCGGCGAGAAGGACTGGAACCTGCTGGGCATCGACTCGCTGGCCACCGACCCCGTCGACCCCGACCGGCTCTACCTCGGGGCGGGCACCTACACCAACGACTGGGCGGGCAACGGCGCGATCCTGCGCTCCACCGACCGGGGCCGCACCTTCAAGCGCACCGAACTGCCCTTCAAACTGGGCGGCAACGAGGACGGCCGCGGCGCGGGCGAACGGCTGGTGGTCGACCCCGCCGACAACGGCACCCTGCTGCTGGGCACCCGGAAGAACGGCCTGTGGCGCAGCACCGACCACGGCGCGAGCTGGAAGCAGGTCTCCTCGTTCCCGGTCAAGGACGGGGCGGGCAGCGGCGCCGGCATCTCCTTCGTGACGTACGGCAAGGCCGGCAGCGGGACCATCTACGTCGGCGTCGCCGACAAGTCCGCCTCCCTCTACCGCTCCACCGACGGCGGCACCACCTGGCAGACCGTGTCCGGGCAGCCCACGGGCCAGCTGCCGCAGCACGGCGTGCTCTCCGGCGACGGCTCGCTGTACCTGACCTACACCAACGCCCTCGGACCCAACGGTGTGACCGGGGGCTCGGTGTGGAAGTACGCGCCGGCCACCGGAGCGTGGAAGGACATCTCCCCCTCCCAGGGCTCCTACGGGTTCTCCGGTCTGGCCGTCGACCCGCGCAAGCCGTCCACGGTGATGGTCACCACCCTCGGCCGCTGGTGGCCCGAGGACGAGATCTACCGGAGCACCGACGGCGGCGCGAACTGGAAGGCACTGGCCGACAAGTCGGTGCGCAGCGCCTCCGCCGCCCCCTACGTCGGCACCCACACCGGGCACTGGATGACCGCCCTGGCCATCGACCCCTTCGACTCCGGGCACGCGCTGTACGGCACCGGCAACGGCATCCTGCGCAGCAAGGACGCCGACGCCTCCGACAGCGGCGGCACGAGCCACTGGGCCATGGGTGCCCGAGGGCTGGAGGAGACCGCGCTGATGGACGCGATCGCCCCTCCGGGCGGCGCCGCCGTCGTCACCGCCATGGGCGATCAGGGCGGCTTCCGGCACGACTCCCTGACCAAGGTGCCGTCCGGGCGGCTGGACAACCCGATGATGAGCAACAGCACCGACATCGACTTCGCCCAGTCGAAGCCCTCGACGATGGTCCGTGTCGGCCGTGGCGGCGCGCAGGACGGCGCGTACTCCACCGACGGCGGCGCCAGCTGGAAGGGCTTCAAGGCGGAGCCGGTGCCCTCCGCCCAGGACGGTCACATCGCGCTGTCGGCGGACGGCTCCACCATCGTCTGGACCGAGGCCGGTGAGGCCCCGTACCGCTCGACCGACAACGGGGCGAGCTGGTCCAGGGCCGGCGGCCTGGGCAGCGGTGCCGTGGTCGTCGCCGACCGTTCCTCGGCCAGGACGTTCTACTCGCTGTCCGGCGGCACGCTGCACGCCAGCACCGACGGCGGCGCCACCTTCACCGCCCGCGCCGACAACCTGCCCTCCGGCCGGCTCACGGCCGTTCCCGGCGTCGCGGGGGACCTCTGGATCGCCGGCGGCGGCAAGGGGCTGCTGCACTCCACCGACGGCGGCCGCACCTTCACCACGCTCACGTCGGTGCGGTCCGCGTCCGCCCTCGGCTTCGGCAAGGCCGCGTCGGGAGCCGACTACCAGGCGCTGTACCTGATCGGCACGGTCAAGGACGTCACCGGAGTCTTCCGCTCCACCGACAAGGGCGCCACCTGGCTCCGCGTCAACGACGACGCCCACCAGTGGGGCGCGATCGGCGGCGTCGGTGTCGTCACCGGTGACCCCGACACCTTCGGCCGCGTCTACGTCGGCACCAACGGACGCGGTCTGCAGTACGGCGACCCGTCCTGATCCCACCCCGTCCCCGACGCCCGGGCGGGGCCGCGGCCACCACGGTCCGCGGCCCCGTTCGCGTCGGGCCGGGCGGGGCTCAGCGGACGGACCTCGCCAGGGTGGTGGCGCGGTGGAGGAGGTGTTCCAGCGGGCCCCGGCGGAAGTAGCGGGACCAGACCGCCGCGAACAGCACGGCGCCGGCGATGAACGAGAGCAGCAGCGGGGTGGAGGCGGACTCCGGTGGGGCGGCCGCTTCGCCGGGGAGGGCGAGGATCACCAGGATGTGGCCGACGTAGAGGGTCAGCGACATGGTGCCGACGGCGATGACCGGGGTCGCCGCCCGGCCCAGCCACGGCAGCCGGTCCAGGGCCACCGTCAGGCACAGGAGCACGGTGATCGCGATGCCCAGGCTGCCGATCAGGTCGAACGTGGAACCGCTGTGCGGTTCGGCCGCCAGCAGCCCCCACGCGTCCGGGCCCCACAGTCCCCTGCCGACCGGCATGTCGAAGGACGCCGCCGCTCCGCCGGAGTCCTTCATGGCCTCGAACTCCTCCGGGGTGGGCATCCCGGACATGATCTTCTGATCGCCGCCGGACACCCGCAGCACCAGCCAGGACACGCCGTAGCCGAACGCGATCATCGCCGGACCGACCACGGCCAGCCGACGCCGTACCGCGCCGGAGGCCAGGTCCAGCCGCCCCAGCGCCATGCCGGTGACGACGAACGTCATCCAGGTGATCGCCGGGTAGAGACCGGTGAGCAGCAGGTCGAGGACGCCGACGCCGGAGAGGCGGGCGATCGGGTCGTAGGAGTCGATGGTGCGCACGAGCGACTCCGAGAGCAGCGCCCGCAGGGCGAACGCCAGCTGCGGCGTGACGACCGCGAGCGCGACGGCGACGGCCGCGAGCGTGCCGGACCGCAGCCGCAGCAGGGGCAGGGCCAGCAGGAAGTACACGGCGTAGAAGTTGAGGATGCCGGCCCCGCCGAAGTTCGTCGTCGCCAGCGCGACGCCCAGCACCAGCAGGACCCCGGCCCTGATCACGATCCGGGCCCTCGCCTGCCGGCCGGCCAGGCCGGTCTTCGGTTCCGGGCGGCCCGCGATCAGCGTCAGGGAGAACCCGGCGAGGGTGGCGAACAGCGCCGAGGCGCGGCCGCTCGCCAGACCGAGGAACCAGTCGCCGACGCCGCCCCCCGGCGTCGGGAAGGGGCCCACGTGCACGGCGAACATCCCGAACACGGCCAGGGCGCGGGCCAGGTCCACGGCGACCAGCCGCGCCGTCGGCGCGGCGCGTTCCGCGAACGTGCCGGACCCGGGTGCCGACGCGGGCGCGGGCAGGGAGGGCGGAGGCGGCTTCTCGGTACTTTCGGTCTCGCTCACCGGGGCTACGTTGCCGAGCCGGATGTGCGGCCAACCACCCGCCGTCCCACGGGAGTTGCCCCGCCGGTCGGCTGTCGTCACCCCGCCGGGCGGCGGGCCCGGAGGCGGTCCGGTCCAGCCCGTCAGGAGCAGGCGTACGTGACCGGGACGGAGACCGTCCGCCGGGACGGGGAGAGGATGCGCAGCTGGGCGCGGGCTTCCTGGCGCCCCTTGCCCTGGAACGTCCACAGCAGGTGCAGGCGCGCCTGTCGCTGGTCCCGGACCAGCACTTCGCGCAGGACGCCCGAGGAGGTGCCGTCGCTGCGGGTCCAGCGGTAGGTGAGTGTGCCCGGCCGCCCGTTCGTGCGGACGAGACCGACGATGTCCGCGGTGCCGTCGCACCCCAGGACCTTCGGCTCGACCGTGGCCGCCACCGTCCTCACCTGGACGGAGGGGCCGAGGCGCTGCCAGGCGAGGAGGGCGAGGACGCAGAGCAGCACCAGGGCGGGCAGGGCGTGCCGGCGCAGCCGTCTTCGCCGGGGTACGGGGACCGGTGGCACCACGGGCAGCGTCCGGTGGGTGCGGTGCGCGACCTCGGGGGTCACGCCCGGGCCGAAGCGCAGCAGGGTGCCCTCGACACGATCGGGCGGCGTCGGCCCCGGCCAGGGCCCCGCACCCGGCTCCGGCGCCGTGAAGAGCATCGTCCCGGTCTCGGTCGCGGGCCGTGTCGGGAACTCCTCGACGAGCGTGTCACCGGACTCGGGCCGCTGGATCCAGTGGCTGGCCAGCACGGTGGCGCTGTACGCGGCGTCGTCGGAGGCGGGTTCACCGCCCGGCGGGCGGCCGTCGACGGGACCGTCGAGACGGACGGTGGCGCCGTGCTCGCCGACGGGCCCGGGATCGACGGCCGCACCCGGCCCGTCGCCGGGACCGGGACGCACGGTGCCGCCGCGTTCGTCGGCCGGACCGAGACGCACGGTGCCCTGCTCATCGGCCGGACCAAGACGGACGGTGCCCTGCTCCCCCGCCGCACCGAGACGCACGGTACCGCCGTGGTCGTCGGCCGGATCGAGATGGACGGTCGCGCCCGGCTCGTCGGCGGGGCCGGGACGCACAGGGGTGCCCTGCACCGCGCCCGCACCGAACCGGGCCGTGGCTCCGCGCCCGTCGGCGGGACCAAGACGGACGGTGCCCTGCTCCCCCGCCGCACCAAGACGCACGGTACCGCCGTGCTCGTCGGCCTGCTCCCCGGCCGGGCCGAACCGGACCGTGGCGTCCTGCTCCCCTGACGGTTGCGGCACCTCGGTCGGCTCCGGGTCGTCGGACGCCGCCGGAGGCCAGTCCTGCGGCCGGTACGGGCCGTTCGGCGGGGCGGTCACCGGATCTCGCACTGTCTGGTCAGCAGCTGCTGCGACGCGCCGCCGTCGGCGGAGGCCGGGCTGGTCGTGCCCTGGACCGCCCAGTAGCAGCCACCGCGTCCGAAGGTGTGCTCGACGGTGATCGTGTACCGCGTCGCCCCCGTGCGCTGGAAGGTCTGGGCCGCGCCGTCCGCGGCGCCGAGCTGTCCGAAGGTGTCGCCCTTGAAGAACGAGACGGTGACGGAGACCGGCCCGGTGCCGTCCGCGGTGATCTCGACGGTCGACGTGGCCGTCGAGAGACCCGTCTGCCGGAAGGCCGACACCGTGACGTCCTTGACGGCCGTGGCGGCGGGCGTGGAAGGGGCCGACGTCGTCGGCGCCGGCGTGCTCTCCGTGTCCACGGGCGGTGTCGTCACCGGGTCCACGGTCGTGGTGGCGGTGGCCGACGGCTCCCCCGTGTCGGTGGCCGCCGGTGCCGAGGGCGACAGCCCCGGTGACGCCGACGCGTCCGCCGACCCGGACGGGGACGCCGACGGGGACGGGGAGGCGGAGGAGGGCTCGGCGGTGGGCCCCGCCGTGTCCGTACCGGGCCCGGCGCTGGTGGTGGCCAGGGCCTGGGCCGCCTCCTGCGGGGCGGCTCCCGGGGCGTACTGGATGCCGTAGGTCAGGAGGACGCCCAGGATCGCGGCGGCCCCGGACACGAGCATCCCGGGCCGGCCGGGCCGCCAGGACCGCGCCCAGCCCCGGCCCGACCCCTGGCTCAGCACCGTACGGGCCGTGTCCGTGCTGCTCCGGGGTCCGCCGCGGGCCGAGGGCAGCAGCAGGGGCAGCAGCGCCACCAGCGCGGCGAGGCGGCTCCGGCCGCGCTCCTCCCAGTAGGGCCCGTAGGCGCCGCCGGCGGCCGCCTCCAGATCCGTGACGAAGGCCGCGACCTCCGTGGGCCGCTCCTCCGGGTCCTTGGCCAGCCCCCGCCGCACCAGGTCCCGCAGGGGTTCGGGGACCTCGCCCGCGGGGACGGGCGCGTCGATGTGCTGCAGGGCGAGTTCGGCGAGGTTGTCCCCCGCGTACGGCTTGTGGCCCGTCAGGCACTCGAAGAACGTGGCCGTGGCCGCGTACACGTCGGCGGCGGGCGAGGCGGGCTCGCCCGTCCACTGCTCCGGGGCCATGTAGGACGGCGTTCCGGCCACTCCGGCGCTGGTGCCCGCGTCCACCGCGATCCCGAAGTCGACGAGCTTGGACTCCCCGTCGGGGACGACCAGGACGTTCTCCGGCTTGTAGTCGCGGTGGACGACGCCGACGCGGTGCGCGTCGGCGAGGCCGAGCAGCGAGCCCTTGAGGATGACGAGCGCGGCCTCGGGGTCGAGCGGACCCTGCCTGGAGAGCAGCGTCCGCAGGGAGACACCGTCCACCAGCTCCATCACGATCGCGGCGCCGTGCGGGCTCTCCACGTACTCGTACAGGCCCGTCACGTGCGGGCTGTCGAGTCCGCCGAGCAGCCGCGCCTCGGCGCGGAAGTCACGCACGAAGCCCGGGCGGGTGCGCAGGGGCTCGCTGAGGTACTTCACCGCGACCGGGACACCGGTCTCCTCGTGCACGGCGAGTACGACCCGCCCGCTCGCCCCGGACCCGAGTTCGAGCGACTCGGTGTATCCGGGCACCGCCCATGTGTTCATTCCACCCCCAGGGCCGCCGTGCGCCGCCGTTCCACCCGCTCCCGTGGGACCGGGTCGCGTGGAGAGTGAGACACATATTCGGCCATGGCGGTTGCGGTACGCCAGCCATGTGTTCGAAACGGATCCTGCGGGTCGTTTCCGGACACTTCCGCCGGGGCACTCGCGAGCTGACCGACAGGAGGTGCCGCATGGCCGGGAAGCGACAGCCGCGCAAGGGCGACCGCGTGGCGTGGAGGAGTCACGGGTCCGAGGCCACGGGCAAGGTCGAGAAGAAGATCACCGAGCGGACCGAGGCGGCCGGACGCACCGTCGAAGCCTCCGCCGAGGACCCTCAGTACCTGGTCCGCAGCGACAAGTCCGGACGTACGGCCGTCCACCGGCCGCAGGCGCTGCACCGCAGGAAGAAGGGGTGAAGCGCGAGAGGTGACGCCCGCACCGGGCGGTCAGCGGGAGACCTCTTCCCGGTCGGACGCCGGCCATACGTACGGCAGGTCGTCCGGTACGCCGGGAAAGGAGCCCGCGTACAGGTCCGGGTCCTTGCGCAGCAGCGCGGAGCGGTGGCTGCGGTGGAAGGCGTCGTCGCCGAGCCAGGGCGGCAGCTCCCCGGCGGTCGCCAGGCCCGCCTGGTCACGGGTCGTGGCGCCCGGCCGGAACTCCGTGAAATCGGTGACCAGGGTGGCCGCGCAGGTGTCCCGGTGGCCCTGCTCGCACCACACCGCGCAGATCTCCAGCCCGTAGCGGACCAGCGCCTCCTCGTAACCCGCCCACATCCGCACCGCCGGATGCCGCCGCCACCCGTACCCGGGCCGGACGAGCCCGCGCAGCACCTGCAGCGCCTCGACCCGCTGTTTGCCGAGCCGGCGGCGGTCCAGGGCCTGTGCCGAGGCCCGGAAATCGGGATAGGGCAGGAAGGTCTGCATGCCGTGGCCCCTCTCTGCGCGCGCCGGCCACCGCGGTCCGGGTGATCCCGGCGGTCCGATCGGCGGCCCGGAGTCACGAGTACCCGCACACGGGCACACCAGGCCAGACCAGGCCAGACCAGGCCAGACCAGGCCAGACCAGGCCAGACCAGGCCAGACCAGACCACACTAAGAACGCATACCAGGACATCACGCCCGCGGGTCCACGGGACCGGCGGCGCGGCGGAGCCCTCCGCTCACCCTTCGGCGAGCGTGTGGGCGACGAGGGCGTTGGCGTGGCCGTGGCCCAGTCCGTGCTCGCTCTTGAGCCAGGCGACGAGTTCCATGTGCTTGGTGAGCGGCGAGGCCCGGATCATGTCCTTCCACTCGGCGACGGGGCGGCCGTACTTTTTCTCGATCGAGGGGAAGTAGGCGGCGGGGCCCTTCACGGGTTCGGTCATGTCGGTCGCGTCCTTTCCGTCGGTCCGCCGGGCGCCACGCCCGCGGCGCCCGGCGGCACGTGTCGGCACGTGTCGTTGGTGATGACCGGCCGAGGCGCCGGAAGTGAGCGGGCTCCCGGCGTGATCCGGGTCACTCGGCCCGGTCTACTTGAGCTCCTCCTCTGTGTAGAGGTCGCTCGCGGCCAGGACGTACTCGTAGTTGGACTTGTCGACGCTGATCGGCTGGAGCAGGTAGGCGGGCACGGCCTTGACGCCGTTCTTGTACGCCCTCCTGTTGTTCAGCTCCGGCGTCTCCCCGTTGAGGATGTCGTCGGCCATGTTCGCGGCCCTGCCGGCGAGTTGGCGGAGATCCTTGAAGACGGTCTGCGACTGCTCGTCCGCGATGATCGACTTCACCGAGGCCAGTTCGGCGTCCTGCCCGGTGATGACCGGCAGGGGCTTGGCGGCGGTGCCGTAACCGGCGGCCTTCAGCGCGGTGATGACGCCGATCGAGATGCCGTCGTACGGCGACAGCACCGCGTCGACCTGCCGGTCCCGGTACGACTGGGAGAGGACCTGGGTCATGCGCTTCTGGGCGGTGGGGCCGTCCCAGCGCAGCGTGGTGATCTTGTCCATGTCGGTCAGGCCGGACCTGACCACCAGCTGCCTGTTGTCCAGATACGGCTGGAGCAGGTGCATCGCGCCGTCGAAGAAGAACTTGGTGTTGTTGTCGTCGGGTGAGCCGGCGAACAGCTCGATGTTGAACGGGCCCTTGCCGTCCTCCAGGCCGAGCTTCTCGATGATGTGGCGGGCCTGGAGCCGGCCGACCTGCTCGTTGTCGAACGAGACGTAGTAGTCGACGTTCCTGGTGCCGAGGATGAGGCGGTCGTAGGAGATCACGGGGATCTTCGCGGCGGCTGCCTGTTCGAGCGCGCCGTTGAGCGACTTGTTGTCGATCGCCGCGATGATCAGCGCGTCGACGCCCTGCTTGATCAGCTTCTCGATCTGCGCGACCTGGGTCTGCGGATTGTCATCACCGTAGAGCAGCTCGGTCTCGTACCCCTTGTCCTTGAGGTCCTCGACGACGCTCTTGCCGTCGGTGAGCCAACGCTCGGAGGCCCGTGTCGGCATGGCGATACCGATGGTGCCGCGCTCGGAGCTGCTCTGACTGGTCTCACCGCCGCAGGCGGACAGGGTGAGCGCGAGCGAGACCGCTCCGGCGAGGGTGGCGAGCGCGGCTCTTCGGTTGGGCATGGTGATCGTTCCCTGTTTCTTGTCGTCGTCGGGACGGACCGAACGTCGGGCGGAGCGGCGCCGGTCGCGGAGGGTCCGCCCCGCGGCCTCGCGGTTCCGCCTCGGCACCGGTGGGCGGGGGTGCAAAACGCGCCGGGTCATCGCGGATCGCGTCGCCCGGCACCTCGGTCGGGCCGGTGCCCGGACGCGTCGGCACTCCGGGACCCTGCGGCTGTCGTGGTCCCGCTGCCCGCGTGCACCTGGACAGGGGTGGGGCTGTGCCACGGCATCCCGGCCACGTCCGTGCCGACTCCGGTGCTGCGCAGGGCACTTGCCTTTCCCGTCGTTCGAAATCTCGTCACATGGTCAGAAGTTTGGCGAGATTGGCGTGACATTAGGAGCGGATGTGCCGGGTGTCAACGGAAAGCCCACAAACGCTTTCCCCTGCCGCACGCCGCGAAGAACCGGGGTGTGGTTCTCGGTGACGTCCAGCATGGGCCACGGCGCCCGCGCCGGGACGACGTGATCTGGCCGATTTCCCCACCATGGGCGGCACGTCGGCCAACTGACGTCCGCAGCCGTCGTGTTGGCGCGTCTCGGCGTTGCCATGTAGGTGCCATGGCGGTGGCCTGGCGGTGCCCTGGAGGGAGGACGGGCGGGATGATGGCCGTCATGCGCATCCGCATCGACGCCGTCGACCTCCCCGGCCGTACCCGCCCCGCCTCCGCCGACGGCAGGGTCCCCGCGTACGACAACCTCCATGTCGCGGTGCAGCGCCGTGACCGTCCGGCCGAACTCCTCGACCCACAGCCCGGCGACGCCCCGTCCGCGACCTGGACCCTGGAGTGCACCCCGGGCGGGTCACCGGCCGGCGCCGGGATCAGCGGGCCCCATGTGCAGAACCGGCTGGGACGGCGGTTCGTCTACCTGTCCTGGGGCACGGTCGACGAGTCGGGCACCTTCACGATGTTCCGCCGCGCCAAGCTGATGCTCGACGTGATCCCCGCCGACGTCCTCGCCGCCGCCGCACGCGACGGACTGCTGGTCGGACGCCTCGGCCTGACCGACGCCCGGGGCGGGCCCCTGTGCGCCCGGGTCGAGCCGCCCCTCATCACCTGGACCGCCGAGCGGGCGGAACAGCGAACGGACCGGCCAACCAACTAGCCACGGAGCGCATGTCGCCCGTCACCGCTGGTCACAGACAATCTATGCCTCCAGACGATTGAAATCTGTCGTTGCCGCTGTAGACATTGCCCTTCGGTGCGACTAGTCTCTGACGCATCAAGACGGACTGGCGGCCTGCCGGACACGGAACGGCAGGGTCGCCGCACACGAGCAAGAACGGAGGAGACGCCATCAGGATCGCCCGGCCCGAGGAACACTCGGCCCGGGTACCGCAAGACCCCGGATGGGAAGGTGGTCTCCGGTCAAGCAGCCGCGATCCCCGCACCCCCCTTCGTCAGGGCTGGTAGCGGAAACAGAAGGTCGGCACAGCACAAGAGCCGACAGATGGTGTTGAATTTCCTTCGGGGCCCTGGTGCCGTACGGCATCAGGGCCCCTCGACGCGTTGTACTACGAGGTGACATGACAGCAGACAACCACCTGGGCGATCGCCTGGACGACGACGACTACCCCGCGTACACGATGGGGCGGGCCGCAGCGATGCTCGGCACCACCCCGGCCTTCCTGCGCGCCCTCGGTGAGGCCCGGCTGATCACGCCGCTGCGCTCGGAGGGCGGACACCGCCGTTACTCGCGCTACCAGCTGCGCATCGCCGCGCGAGCGCGCGAACTCGTCGACCGCGGCACCCCGATCGATGCCGCCTGCCGCATCGTCATCCTCGAGGACCAGCTGGAGGAGGCGCAGCGCCTCAACGCCGAGTACCGCCGCCGCGCCGGAAGCGAAGCGCCCGGCGGCCCGGTCTCCGGTGCGCTGCCCGGTGCCGGCTGACGTTCACGGCCGGTAGGCGGCGCGGTTGTGGTACGTGACCTTTCCACTGGGCAGCTTGGCCGGGGCGAAGAGCTGATCGACGGTCACGAAGTGGAAGCCGCGGTCCTCGAGGGCTCCGATGATGCCGGGCACGGCGTCGACCGTCGTCCGGTGGATGTCGTGCATGAGGACGATGTCACCGGGTCTGGTCTGCGCGTTGACGTACTTGATGAGCCGGGCGGAGTCGCGGTACTTCCAGTCGAGGGTGTCGACGCTCCAGTGCACCAGCGGCCGTCCGGCGGCCGAGCGGACCGCCGCGTTGTGAGCGCCGTACGGGGCGCGGAACGTGGTGGGCTTCATGCCGGTCGCCTGCTTGATCGCCGCGTCCGTACGGGACAGCTGTGACTTGATCTTGGTAGCGCTGAGCCTGGTCAGATCGGCGTGGTCCCAGCTGTGGTTGCCTATCTGGTGACCGGCGAGGGCCGCGGCCTTCATCGTCGAGGGGTTCCTCTGGACGTTCACGCCGACGGCGTAGAAGGTCGCCTTGACGTCCCTCTCCTTCAGCAGGCGCAGGAGTCGCTGGGTGTCGGCCACCGGACCGTCGTCGAAGGTGAGGGCGACGCACTTGACCTTGCGGCAGTCCACGGCGCGGGGTGCGGCCGAGGCGGATGTGGCGGTACCGACCAGTGTGGTGCCGCACAGGACTGTGGTGATGGCCGAGATGACGAGGCGTCGTTGCATCGGGTCCTCCGGTGGCGGTGAACTTCCCTTGCGAGCAGGGGACTTGCCTCGTAAGACGCATGTGACGCGGCCTTGGATGTACATAAGAAACGGAAGGGGTCATACCGGAGCGAAACTGCCCGGGTGCACCCAGGCGTGACGTACCGCGCGTCGACGAATCACCCGGCGAACCCGGCGGGCACCCCTCTCACAGGACCCGTCGCCCGACCCCGCCCCGGAGCCGGGCACCCGGCACACGCCCCGGGACGCACCTCGCACCACCCCGCACCCCGCACCCCGCACCCCGCACCCGCATCGCACTGGACCGCACCGGACCGCATCGGACCGCACTGGACCCCGACCGCCGCGTGACTACGCTGGATGGAAGGCGCACATAGCGGGTTAGGATCGGGCAAATCTTCCTAAGGAACCGAACATGGGTCTCGGTGTCGGCCGGTCGGCCGTGAAGCGAAGGTCCCTCAGTCGGACGGCAGCGGCGGCCGTGGTCGCCGTCGGCCTGGTCCTGACCGGGGCGTGCGGCGGGGACGAGGGCGGTGCGAGCGGGAGCGAAGGGGACGACCTCACCGTCGGTGTCCTGCTCCCGGGCGGCGGAGCCTCCCGCTTCGGGCAGTTCGACAGACCGCTGATCGAGAAGAGGCTCAAGGAGCTGTGCCCGGGCTGCCCGGCGGCCACCGTCGCCGCCACGGCGGAACCGGCGGTCCAGCGGCAGCAGCTCGACGCCATGATCACCCGGGGGGTCGACGTGCTGATCGTCGCCGCGGTCGACCCCAAGGCCCTGCGCTCCTCGGTCGAGGCCGCGGACCGGGCCGGCATCCCGGTCGTCGCCTACGACCGGCTCGCCCAGGGCCCCATCTCCGGCTACGTCACCTTCGACGGGGAGACCGTCGGCAGGCTCCAGGGCGAGGCCCTCCTCAAGGCCATGGGCCCCGAGGCGGACGGCGGTCAGATCGTCATGATGAACGGCGCCACCACCGACCCCAACGCCGGCTGGTACAAGCGCGGCGCCCTCTCCGTCCTGGAGGGCAAGGTGAAGATCGGCAAGTCGTACGACACCGTCGGATGGCGTCCGGAGAACGCCTACGTGAACATGAGCGGCGCCATCTCCGCCCTCGGCGCGAACGCCATCGACGGTGTCCTGGCCGCCAACGACAGCCTCGCCGGCGCCGTGGTCTCCGCCTTCGGCGCCAGCGGGGTCCGGCCGCCACCGCCCGTCACCGGACAGGACGCCGACCTCGCGGCCGTGCGGCGCATCGTCGCGGGGGACCAGTACATGACCGTCTACAAGCCGTTCGAGCCGGCGGCCGACGCCGCCGCCGAGATGGCGGTCGCGCTGGGGCGCGGCGAGAGCGTCGACCGCATCGCCACCGGAACCGTGGACAGCCCCACCGACCAGGACATCCCCGCGGTCCTGCTCCCGTCGGTCCCGGTGACGGCCGGGAACATCGAGGAGACTCTGGTCAAGGACGGTATGTACACCATCGCCCAGATCTGCACCCCGAAGCTCCGGTCCGCCTGCGAGAAGGCCGGACTCAGCCCGTGAGCCGCATCCAGGAGGTGGCCCGGTGGTTCAGCCCTTGCTGGCCCTGCGTGGCGTGTCCAAGCGCTTCGCCGCCGTCCAGGCGCTGGTGGACGTCGAGCTGGAGATCAGGGCCGGGGAGGTGGTCGCCCTGGTGGGCGACAACGCGGCCGGGAAGTCCACCCTGGTCAAGGTGATCTCCGGGGTCGGGCCCGCCGACAAGGGCGTCATCGAGTGGGAGGGCACCGCCGTCCAGATCCGCCGCCCCCAGGACGCCCAGCTCCTCGGCATCGCGGCCGTCTACCAGGACCTGGCGATGTGCGGAAACCTCGACGTCGTCGGCAACCTCTTCCTCGGCCGGGAGATCCACCGGTACGGCGTCCTCGACGAGGTGGAGATGGAGCGCAGGACCCGTGAGCTGCTGCGCACCCTCTCCATCCGCATCCCCGATGTGCGGGTGCCGCTCGCCACGCTGTCCGGGGGACAGCGCCAGGTCGTCGCGATCACCCGCTCGTTCGTCAGCGCGCCCCGTCTGCTGCTGCTCGACGAACCCACCGCCTCCCTGGGTCTGGAACAGACCAACCAGCTCCTCGACCTCATCGAGGAACTGCGCGACCGGGGCACCGGAGTGCTCCTCATCAGCCACAACATGGGGGACATCAAGGCCGTCGCCGACCGGATCGCCGTCCTGCGCCTCGGCCGCAACAACGGGCTGTTCAACGTGAGCACGACCTCCCAGGAGCAGATCATCTCCTCCATCACCGGCGCGGTGGACAACACCGCCGACCATCGGAGCACCGGCCCGGAGGAGACATGGCCGTGAGGGGGAGCGGCCGGGAGGACGGCGGGGAGACGAAGGACCGGCAGGAGAGCGGGCGCCGGTGGTACGGCGACCGCCCCCGCGCATACGCCCGTGCCGTGCGCCACCGGGTGCACGCGGGCGGGCTGGGTCCGGTGCCGGCCCTGCTCGCGCTCGCCGTGACCTGGACCGTCTTCCAGAGCCTCAACGAGAACTTCCTCTCGCCGCGCAACCTGTCCGTCCTCAGCGTGGAGATCGTCGGCACCGGCATGGTCGCCGTCGGCGTCGTCTTCGTGCTGCTGATCGGCGAACTCGATCTCTCGGTGGGCTCCCTGGCCGGGCTCTCCGGTGCCATGTTCGCGGCGCTGAACGTGAACCACGGCATGCCGGAAGGGCTCGCCGTGCTCGTCGCGGTGGGCTGCGGGGCCGCGGCCGGGGCCCTCCACGGGTTCGTGTTCACCCGGATCGGCGTGCCCGCGTTCGTGGTCACCCTGGCGGGCCTGCTGGCCTGGAACGGCCTGATGCTCTACCTGCTGGGACCGGAGAGCTCCATCAGCTTCAGCGACGACGGGCTGGTCGCCGAGCTGACCACCCGGTCCTTCGGCTCCCCGGCCGTCACCTACGGACTGGCGGCGCTCGGCCCGGCCGCGTACCTCCTGCTGTGCCGGCGCGACCGCCGGCGCCGTGCCGCCGCCGGGATGCCCTGCCGGGCGAAGGGCGAGATCTGGTTGCGTACGGCACTGCTCGCGGCGGTCGCGTTCGCCACGGTCTTCGTCCTGGACCGGTTCGAGGGGCTGCCGCTCGCGCTGCTGATCTTCCTCGCCGTCGTCGTCGCCTCGGACCTCCTGCTGCGCCGCACGGTGTACGGCCGGCAGGTCCTCGCGCTGGGCAGCGGTGTGGAGGCGGCACGGCGGTCCGGCGTCGACGTCTCGCGGGTACGGATCTCGGTGTTCCTGATCTCGGGGACCCTGGCGGCGGTCGGCGGTCTGTTCGTCGCCTCCCGGCTCACCTCGGCGACCCAGGTCCCGGGCTCCGGCATGCTGCTGATCAACGCCATCGCCGCCGCCGTCATCGGGGGCACCAGTCTGTTCGGGGGGCGCGGCTCGACCTGGTCGGCGCTGCTGGGGGTGCTCATCATCCAGTCGATCGCCTCGGGCATGGCCCTGCTGGGGGTCCAGCCGGCGGTCCAGTTCATGATCACCGGCGGGGTGCTGCTCATCGCGGTGGTCTTCGACTCCCTGGCCCGCCGCGCGGCGGAGTCACGGGGGCGGGCCTGAGGGCACCCGGGGCGGTCGGCCGCGAGGCGGCCCGGCGCCGGAGCGGAAGCGGCCCCCGCCGGGACCGGTGACCAGGCAGCCGGGTCGTCGGGCGGTCAGCCCGGTCGTCGGGCGGTCAGCCGGCCGTCGGGTGGTCAGCCGGCCGTCGGGTCGTCAGCCGGCCGTGGCCGTCCCGTCCATCCGCAGGACCAGGCGCAGGGTCTCGGTCAGGACGGCGGTGGGGACCGTCGGGTCGGCGACCCGCTGGACACCGAGCCCGATACCCAGGCTGAGCAGGGCCGCCGCGGCCCGGTCCGCGGGCATCGCCGGAGCGACGCCCAGCTCCGCGGCGAGCGCGTCGAGCAGCCCGGCGAGCGCCTCGCGGACCACGCCGACCCGCGCGGTGATCTCGTCACGCAGTTCGGCGTCGTGCCGGGCGCTGGTGAGGAACTCGACCTCCAGCGTCGTCCACGCCTCGTCGCCGATGTGCGCCTCGGCCCACCCGGCGAAGGCCGCCAGGCGCTCGTCGATCCCGGCCCCGCCCAGGACGGCGTCCGTGAGCAGCGCCAGCTGCTCGGCCCGGATGTCGTCGAGGGCGGCGAGGCACAGATGGCCCTTGCCGCGGAAGTTGGAGTAGACGGCTCCCTTGGAGTACCCGGCCGTCTCCGCGACGTCGCTGAGCGAGGTGGCGGCGTAGCCGTGGGAGAGGAACAGCTGCCGCGCGGTGGCGACCAGCCGCTCCCGCGTGCGTTCCTGGCTCTCGACGCGGCTGAGGCGGGCCATGTCTCGCTCCCTCTCCCGTCCTGCGCGGTTCTCGGGTACCGGCGCGGTCGCGCCCTCTCCCGGCACCCGGATCCTATCTCCGGCACGGGCTGTCCACCGCTTTCGGATACCGCTAGTATCCGGATCTCGTCGGTATCCCGAATGGGCGGAGAGACCTCAGTGACCGCGACGAGCACACGAACGACCCCGGCCCGGACGACCCCCTCCCGGGGCCTGGTGCTGGGCTGTGGAGGAACACTCGGAGCGGCCTGGACGACGGCCGCCCTGCACTCGCTCCAGCGGGCCACGGGCTGGGACCCGCGGGACGCCGACGTCCTGGTGGGGACCTCCGCCGGGGCCGAGGTGGCCGCACTGCTCGGCGCCGGTGTCGGCGTGGAGGAGCTGCTGGCCGCGCAACTGGGCCTGGAAGGCGCCCGCCCGGAACTCCTCCGGCACGTCGCCGCCCCGCCCGCCGCGCTGCCGCCCCGGCCCGCGGCCTTCCTCGGCTCGCCCCGCCTGGCCCGCCGCGCGCTGGGCCGCACCGCTCCCGTCCTGGCCGGGCTGTCCGGCCTGCTGCCCCACGGCCGCGGCGACGACCGCCGGCTGGTGACCCTCGCGGACGCGCTGACGCCGCCCGGCCGATGGGTGCGGCATCCGGCGACCTGGCTGGTGGCCACCGACTTCGACACCGGCCGCCGTACCGTCTTCGGTCACCCCGACACCCCGCCGGCCGCGCTGCGGGACGCGCTCCGGGCGTCCTGGGCGGTACCGGGCTGGTACCGGCCCGTCACCATCGGGGGCCGGCGGTACGCCGACGGCGGCATCCTCTCCACCGCCTCCGCCGACCTGCTGGTCCCGAACGGACTCGACGAGGTGTACGTCGTCGCGCCGATGAGTTCGCGCTCCCCCGGACCGCGCCGGGGGCTCGGCCGGGCGGAGGCGCTGCTGCGCCGGGTCATGACCCGCACGCTCGACGCGGAGTGCGCCGCGCTGCGGGCGGCGGGCACCCGGGTCGTCCGCATCGAACCCGGCGCCGCCGACCTGGAGGTGATGGGCGGCAACTTCATGGACCCCCGCCGCCGCCCGGCGGTCCTGGAGACCGCCCTGCGCACCACCCGCGCCCTCGTCCGTTCCGCCGTGGGCCCCGCCGAAGCGACCGACGCGACCGACGCCACCGACGCCCTCCCCGCCCGGACAGGAGCCTGAGATGCCCCGGCCCGAAACCCCCGACAGCCCCGGCACCCCCGACGCCACCGGCAGCCCGGCCGCCGCCGTCACCCGCGAGACCCGTCACGTCGAGGCGCTGGTCATCGGCAGCGGAATCTCCGGCATCGGCGCGGCGATCAGACTGCGCGAGGCGGGCGTCCGCGACCTGGTGATCGTCGAGAAGGCGGACGACCTCGGCGGCACCTGGCGCGACAACACCTACCCGGGCTGCGCCTGCGACGTGCCCTCCGCCCTGTACTCGTACTCCTTCGCGCCCAACCCCGAGTGGACGCGGGCCTTCGCGGGCCAGCCCGAGATCCGGGCCTACCTCCGCGACACGGCGGACGCGTACGGGGTCACCCCGCTCATCCGCTACGGCACCGAGGTCACCCGGGCCCAGTGGAACCGGGCCGACGCCCGCTGGCACGTCGAGACCAGCCGTGACCGCTACACCGCCCGGTTCCTGATAGCCGCGGCCGGGCCCTGGCACGAGCCCCGGCTCCCCGACCTGCCCGGCCTCGACGGCTTCCCCGGCGAGGTCTTCCACTCCTCGCGCTGGCGCCACGACCACGACCTCACCGGCGCCCGGGTGGCCGTCGTCGGCAGCGGCGCCTCGGCCGTGCAGTTCGTGCCCGAGATCCAGCCCCGCGTCGAGCGGCTGCACCTGTTCCAGCGCACCGCCCAGTGGGTGCTGCCCAAGCCCGACCACCCGGTGCCGCGCGCCGAACGATGGCTGCTGCGCAACCTCCCCGCGGCCGGGCGGGCCCTGCGCCGGGCCGAGTACACGGCGCTGGAGACCCTCGGCGTCGGCTTCCGCCACCCGGCCCTCCTGCGGGCCGTGCAGAAGGTCGGCACGCTCCATCTGCGGGCCACCGTCAAGGACCCGGCACTGCGGCGGGCCCTGACCCCCGACTACACGCTGGGCTGCAAACGGCTGCTGTTCTCCAACACCTATTACCAGGCGCTGACCAGGCCCAACGTCACCGTGCACGCCACGGCCGTCCGGGCCGTCGAGGGCCGCCGGATCGTCGGCGCTGACGGCAGCCGTGCGGAGGTCGACACGATCATCCTCGGCACCGGCTTCCACATCCTCGACATGCCCATCGCCCACCGCGTGTTCGACGCGGACGGGGCCGCCCTCGACGACCACTGGAAGGGCAGCCCGGACGCCTATCTCGGCACCACCGTCACCGGCTTCCCCAACGCGTTCGTCCTCCTCGGCCCGCACCTCGGCACCGGCCACTCCTCCGCCTACGCCGTCCTCGAAGCCCAGCTCGACCATGTGGCGGGCGCGGTGCGCCACTTCCGCTCGGCGGGCCTGACCAGCATGGACGTGCGCCCCGAGGTGCAGGCCGCCTTCAACGCCGAGGTGCGGCAGGCGCTGCCGTCCACCGTCTACAACGCGGGCGGCTGCTCCAGCTACTACCTCGACGACAACGGCGTCAACAGCTTCAGCTGGCCCTGGTCCACGGGCCGGATGCGGCGGCGGCTGGCCCGGTTCGACCCCGAGGCCTACGTCGTGACCGGCGCCGGCGCCGGCGCCGACACCGGCACCGGCACCGGCGGCTGAGGCTGCGACCACAGGGCCGCGACCAGGAAGGAGAGGCCGGTGGTGACGGCGGCGGTCCCCACCGTCACCATCATCACGCCGATGAAGAAGAGACCGCTGGCGTCGTCCGACCAGTCGTAGAAGGAGGCCACGGCCAGACCGGCCGTGGTGCCGACGACGGCGCCCGCGATGTGCCGCCGGGACGCCGCCCAGACCACCGGGACCAGCAGCGTCAGCACCAGGCCGATCACCTGCCACGCCTCGTACGGGCCGGTCGACGTGCCGTCGGGGTGCACATCGAGCCGCTGGTCCCAGCCGAGCCAGGCGGCCCACATCGTCAGGGCGGCCACGGCCGTCACCGCGGCCGGCAGCAGGGGGGAAACGGATCTCAGGAGTCGCTGGTTCATGCCCCCAGCCTCCCGGCGCGCCCCTCGGCCGGACAGAGCACACGTACTCATCCGCACCCGAGTACCTGAGCGGACGGAGGCCGGGCGGGGGCCGCACCGGAGGCCGGGCGGAGTCTGCCCCCTAAGCGGGTGAAGCCTGGGCCCCGGCCCGTGGCGCGGGGCATGGATGAAGCCCCCGGCCGTATCCGGCCGAGTCGGCGGACACGACGCGCTGGAGTGGAGCGATGAACGCGATGAGACAGAGCCCGGACCGGAACGGTCCCACCGGTACCGCGGCCCACGAGGTCCCGGTCCTGATCGTCGGGGGGTCCCTCGTCGGTCTGTCGGCCTCGGTGTTCCTGGGCCGGCTCGGGGTGCCGCACCTGCTGGTGGAGCGGCATTCCGGCACCTCCATCCACCCGCGCGGCCGGGGGAACAACGTCCGCACGATGGAGGTGTTCCGGACGGCCGGCGTCGAGGAGGGCATCCGCCGGGCCGCCGCCACGCTCGCCGGCAACCACGGCATCCTGCAGACGCCCACCCTGGTCGGCGACGCGGGCGAGTGGCTGTTCAAGGAGATCGACGCGGGCGGCGGCCTCGCCCGGTTCAGCCCCAGTTCCTGGTGTCTGTGCAGCCAGAACGACCTGGAGCCGGTGCTGTTCGAGCACGCCGGGCGGCTCGGCGGCGATCTGCGGTACTCCACCGAGATGATGTCGTTCGACAGCGACCCCTCCGGTGTCACCGCGGTCGTCAAGAGCCGGGAGACGGGCGAGCACACCACCGTCCGCGCGCAGTACCTCATCGCCGCCGACGGCCCCCGCAGCCCCGTCCGCGAACAGCTCGGCATCGGCCAGAGCGGCCCCGGCGACCTGTTCCACAACGTCAGCGTCACCTTCCGCTCCCGCGACCTCGCCGAGGTCGTGGGCGAGCGCCGCTTCATCGTCTGCTACCTGACGAACCCGGACGCCGACGGGGCGCTGCTGCCCGTGGACAACCGGGAGAACTGGGTCTTCCACCTGCCCTGGCACCCCGAACACGGCGAGACCCTGGAGGAGTTCACCGAGGAGCGGTGCGTCGAGCACATCCGCCGCGCGGTCGGCGTCGCCGGTCTCGACGTCCGGATCACCGGCAAGGCCCCCTGGCACGCGGCCCAGCGCGTCGCCCGCGGCTACCGGTCGGGACGCGTCTTCCTGGCCGGCGACTCCGCCCACGAGATGTCCCCCACCGGGGCCTTCGGCTCCAACACCGGCATCCAGGACGCGCACAACCTCGCCTGGAAGCTGGCGGCGGTGCTCGGCGGCTGGGCCGGCGAGGCTCTGCTGGACTCCTACGACGCCGAGCGCCGCCCGGTCGCGGAGGCCACCAGCGCCCGTGCCGCCGCCCGCTCGGTCGAGCACAGCCACCCCGGTTTCGCACCGGCCCCGGGGGTCGGCGGGGGCGGGGGCCCGCAGCGCGGCATCCTCAACGTGGCCCTCGGCTACCGCTACCCCCGGGGAGCCGTCCTCGGCACCGACCCGACCGCGCCGGTCGTCCCGGAGGGCCTCGACCTGACCGGCGAACCCGGCAGCCGCGCCCCCCATCTGGCGGTACGTCACCGGGGCGACAGCATCTCCACCCTGGACCTGTACGAACGCTCCCTCGTCCTGCTCAGCGACGCGGCCGCCGGCGGGGCCGACGGATGGCACGCGGCCGCGCTCCGTCTCGCCGAGGCCATGTCCGTCCCCCTGACCTCGTACCGGTTCGGCACGGGACCGGACGCCGAGCTGACCGCGGAGGGCGAGAGGGACTGGGCGGCCGCCCACGGGACGACCGCCCCCGGCGCCGTCCTCGTACGCCCCGACGGGTTCGTGGCATGGCGGTCCCCGGGAGCGGTCCCGGACGCCGAGTCCACGCTGCGCGAGGCCCTGACCACCCTGCTGGCGACGGACTGACCCGGGAACACACGGCCGGCCGGCACCGGGACGCCCCCGGTACCGGCCGGCCGCGTCATGCGCGCACCTGGGCAAGGGACCTGACGATCCATCACACCGCACGCGCCACCCGCACACCCGACGAGGCGTCGACTCTGCGGCCGACTCCGCGGGGGCTCGCCCGGCAGCGAGGACGCACCCGGAGGTCCGGCCCACCGGCCCCACCCCCACCGGCGGCTCGGCCGCGTACGCCGGCAGCCCGCCCCGCCCCCGGCCGGCGCTCGGCGGCGCAGACCGCCCGACCGCGGTTGGCCGGTGGTACGGCTCCGCACCGCCCCGGCGAGGCCGTCACCCGGGCGGCGCACCGGTCACCCGCGCAGTGCATACGAGTCGCGCGCCGGAAGGGGCGGGCCCAGGATCGAGGCACGCCGACGTCTCGCCGAACCGGCCGACGTTCGTCCGTCCCCGCCCCCCACCGAGGAGATGTGCGCAGGATGACCACCACGTCCGAACGTCTTACGGAGACGCTGAAGCGACAGGTGTCGCAGCGGGTCTCCCAGTCCGTCTTCGACGGCTCCCGGCTCCGTGTCGTCCTCCTCGTGGACGTCTACGACGGCGCCCAGCAGCAGTTCCTGGAGGCGTACGAGCAGCTGTGCAACCAGGTCGCGTCGGTCCCCGGGCACGTCAGCGACCAGCTGTGCCAGTCCATCGAGAACCCCTCCCAGTGGCTGATCACCAGTGAGTGGGAGTCCGCCCCGCCGTTCCTCACCTGGGTGAACAGCGAAGAACACGTGGACATGGTCAAGCCGCTGCACAACTGCGTCCGCGACACCCGCTCCCTGCGCTTCCACATCGTCCGCGAGACCGGCGGCCCGGCCGTGGCGGCCGAGACCGGCGAGCGCCGGCTGCAGACCTCGCCCCGCATCGGCGACGGCCTGATCCGGCACGCGCTCACCTTCACGGTCAAGCCGGGCAGCGAGGAGAAGGTCGCCCGGATCCTCGCCGACTACGCCGCGCCGGACCCGAAGGTCGACGACACCACCCGCCTGTGCCGCACCTCCCTGTTCATGCACGGCAACCGCGTGGTCCGCGCCGTCGAGGTGCGGGGCGACCTGCTCGCCGCGCTGCGGCACGTGGCCCGGCAGCCCGAGGTGCGGGCCGTCGAGGAGGCCATCAACCCCTATCTGGAGCAGGACCGGGACCTGGACGACCCCGACTCCGCCCGGGTCTTCTTCACCCGCGCGGCGCTGCCCGCCGTCCACCATGTGACGGCCGGCCAGGAGAGCCCGGACGCCGTACGGCACGCGCTGTACTACCCGGCCCGCGAGGGCTGCGGTCTGCAGCTGGCCGAACTGCTCGCCCGGCAGGACGAGGCGGCGGCGGACGACCCGCAGGGGCCGGTGCTGCGCAGCACGATCTTCCAGCGCGACGACATCGTGGTGCGGCTGGTCGACGTGCGCGGCGGCATCGACAACGACCCCGGCCCCGTGCTCGGCCTCACCGACCGCGCCCGTGCGGCCGAGCTGACGGCGCTCCTGGACGGCGGCGCCCTCGGCGCGGACGGCTCGCCGAGGGAGGGCGCCCCCGCCCGCCTGCTCACGGTCGCCCGCATGGACCTCGTCACCGACCGCCGGGCGCCCGACGCCTGATCCCCGGCACCGGGGGCCGTGCCCGTCCACCGGGCACGCCCCCGACCCCCGCACCCGCCCGACGCAGCTCATGTTCGGAGGAACGTCGTGATCAATCGCCATCCCGGCATCGTGGATGTCAGCGAGGTCGAGCCCAACACCCGGCGCGGCGGCGATCTGCGCGCCATGCTGACCCCCTCCACGGTCGGCTCCACCAGCGGTTTCATGGGTGTGGCCATCGTGGCGCCCGGCGACCGCATCGCCGAGCACTACCACCCGTACTCCGAGGAGTTCATCTACGTCATCTGCGGACAGCTGGAGGTGGATCTCGACGGCGAGCCCCACCAACTCCAGCCGGAGCAGGGGCTGTTGATCCCCGCCCACATGCGGCACCGGTTCCGCAACGTCGGCAAGGTGGAGGCCCGCATGGTCTTCCACCTCGGCCCGCTGGCCCCGAGCCCGCCGCTCGGCCACGTCGACACCGAGGACGCGAACGGCGTACCGATCCCGGTGGAGGCGGCCCACGCCGGACGGGCCGAGCGACCTCAGGTCCGCTCATGACCAGGCGCGTGGCGGTCACCGGCATAGGCATCGTCGCTCCTGGCGGCATCGGGGTCCCGGCGTTCTGGGACCTGCTGGCCGACGGTCGCACGGCGACACGCGGCATCACCTTCTTCGACCCGTCCGGGCTGCGTTCGCGGATCGCCGCCGAGTGCGACTTCGACCCGGCGGCCCACGGACTGGACGCCGGGCAGATCGCCCGGTGCGACCGGTACATCCAGTTCGCCCTGGTGGCCGGTGAGGAGGCCGTACGGGACTCAGGACTCGACCTCGCCGCGGAGAACCCCTGGCGGGTCGGGGTCTCCCTCGGCACCGCGGTCGGCGGCACCACCCGACTGGAGCACGACTACGTGCTGGTCAGCCATGGCGGGCAGCGCTGGGACGTGGACCACCGCGAGGCCGGAGCGCATCTGCACCGGGCGTTCGCGCCGAGCACCCTGGCCTCGACGGTCGCGGAGCGCTTCGAGGCACGCGGGCCGGTGCAGACCGTCTCCACCGGCTGCACCTCGGGACTCGACGCCGTCGGGTACGCCTTCCACACCATCGAGGAGGGCCGGGCCGACATCTGCATAGCCGGCGCCTCGGACTCGCCGATCTCCCCGATCACCATGGCCTGCTTCGACGCGATCAAGGCCACCTCCCCCGACAACGACGACCCGGCCCACGCCTCCCGTCCCTTCGACGCCGACCGCAACGGCTTCGTCATGGGCGAGGGCGGCGCCGTGCTCGTCCTGGAGGAGCTGGAACACGCGAAGGCCAGGGGCGCGCGGATCTACTGCGAGATCGGGGGCTACGCCACCTTCGGCAACGCCTACCACATGACCGGTCTGACCAGTGAGGGGCTGGAGATGGCGCGGGCCATCGAGGACGCCCTCGACCACGCCCGGCTGGACCGCACGGCCGTCGACTACGTCAACGCGCACGGCTCGGGCACCAAGCAGAACGACCGGCACGAGACGGCCGCCGTCAAACGGACGCTCGGCGCGCACGCCTACGACACGCCCATGAGTTCCATCAAGTCCATGGTGGGCCACTCGCTGGGCGCGATCGGCGCGATCGAGGTCGTCGCCTGTGCGCTGGCCCTGGCCCACCAGGTCGTCCCGCCCACCGCGAACTACGAGACCCCGGACCCCGAGTGCGACCTGGACTACGTCCCGCGCGTCGCCCGCGAACGGAAGCTGACCAACGTGCTCTCCGTGGGCAGCGGGTTCGGCGGGTTCCAGTCCGCGGTGGTCATGAGCCTGCCGAGGGAGAAGACACGATGAGCGAACGGCGTCCTCGGCGCGCGGCCGTCACCGGAATCGGCGTGGTCGCGCCCAACGGAACGAGCACCGAGACGTTCTGGAAGTCGACCCGGGAGGGCATCAGCGTCCTGGACCGGGTCACCCGCGAGGGCTGCGAGCACCTGCCGCTCAAGGTGGCGGGCGAGGTCCGCAACTTCGATCCGCCGTCGGCGGTCGAGGAGCGCTACCTCGTCCAGACCGACCGGTTCACGCACTTCGCGATGGCCTCCGCCGACCAGGCGCTCGACGACGCCCGCCTGGACCGGCCCGAGACCGACGCGGCCCCGTTCTCGGTGGGCGTGGTCACCGCGGCCGGCTCCGGCGGCGGCGAGTTCGGGCAGCGGGAGCTGCAGCAGCTGTGGTCCAAGGGCAGCCGCTTCGTCGGCCCGTACCAGTCCATCGCCTGGTTCTACGCGGCGAGCACCGGCCAGATCTCCATCCGCCGCGGCTTCAAGGGCCCCTGCGGGGTCATCGCCTCCGACGAGGCGGGCGGTCTGGACGCCGTGGCGCACGCGGCACGGGCCGTGCGGCGCGGCACCGACGTGATGGTGACCGGCGCGACCGAGGCGCCGCTCGCCCCCTACTCCATGGTCTGCCAGCTCGGCTATCCGGAGCTGAGCACCGTGGCCGACCCGGACCGCGCGTACCGGCCGTTCACCGCCGCGGCCTGCGGGTTCGTGCCCGCCGAGGGCGGCGCGATGCTCGTCGTGGAGGCCGAGGGCGCGGCCCGGGAGCGGGGCGCGCCCGTGCGGGCCCTGGTCGCGGGCCATGCCGCCACCTTCACCGGCGCCTCCCGCTGGGAGGAGTCCCGCGCGGGGCTCGCCGAGGCGATCCGGGCCGCCCTGGACGAGGCCGGCTGCGCCCCGGAGGAGATCGACGTGGTCTTCGCCGACGCCCTCGGCGTACCGGAGGCGGACCGTGCGGAGGCGCTGGCGATCGCGGACGCCCTCGGCGCGCACGGCACCCGGGTCCCCGTCACGGCGCCGAAGACCGCCATCGGCCGGGGCAACGGGGCGGCGGCCGTGCTGGACGTCGCGGCGGCCGTGCTCGCGATGGAGCACCGGGTGATCCCGCCCACCCCGAACGTCTTCGACGTCTGCCACGACCTCGACCTCGTCACCGGCACCGCCCGCGCCGCCGAGCCGCGCACGGCGCTGGTCCTCAGCCGGGGCCTCATGGGTTCGAACGCGGCACTGGTGCTGCGGCTCGGCCCCGGCAACGCCTCCTGACCACCCCTCACCACGCACCACCGACGCACCACCAAGGAGAACCGCATGAGTGACCGCATCACCGTGGAAGAGCTGTCCGAGCTGATGAAGAAGGCCGCCGGGGTCACCGTCACCCCGGAGGAGCTCCAGCGGCGCCTGGAGTCCGGCTTCGACGTCATCGGCATCGACTCGCTCGGTCTGCTCGGCATCGTCGGCGAGCTGGAGAACCGGTACGGCACACCGATGCCGCCGGACGCGGAGAAGAGCCGGAGCCCCCGGCAGTTCCTCGACCAGGTCAACACCGCGCTGATGGCGGGTGCCTGACATGGCCGGACACACGCAGAACGAGATCACCATCGCCGCCCCGGTCGACCTGGTCTGGGACATGACCAACGACGTCGCGAACTGGCCCCGGCTGTTCAGCGAGTACGCCACCGCCGAGATCCTCTCCCGGGAGGGGGACCGGGTGACGTTCCGGCTGACCATGCACCCGGACGAGAACGGCAAGGTGTGGAGCTGGGTCTCGGAGCGCGAGGCGGACCGGGACACCCTCAGCGTGGAGGCCCGCCGCGTCGAGACCGGGCCCTTCGCCTACATGAACATCCTGTGGGAGTACGAGAAGGTCCCCACCGGCACCCGGATGACCTGGACGCAGGACTTCGCGATGAAGCCCGACGCGCCGGTCGACGACGACTGGATGACGGACAACATCAACCGGAACTCCAAGGTGCAGATGGCCCTGATCCGGGACCGCATCGAGAAGGCCGCCGCCGAACAGGGCGCCGCGCCGGGCCTGACCGACTGAGCGCCACGCGCACCATGAGCGCCCCACGCGCCCCACGCGCCGACCGACCGAGCCGGACGGAGAACACCGTATGCACCAGTCCCTGATCGTCGCCCGGATGGCCCCGGGGTCGGCCCCGGACATCGCCAAGATCTTCGAGGAGTCCGACCGGGGCGAGCTGCCGCACCTCATCGGGGTCTCCCGGCGCAGCCTCTTCCAGTTCGACGACGTCTACATCCACCTCGTCGAGTCCGAGCGGGACCCCACGCCGGTCATCACGAAGATGGCCGGACACCCCGAGTTCCGGGCCATCAGCGAACGGCTGTCGTCGTACGTCACCGCGTACGACCCGGCGACCTGGCGTTCGCCGAAGGACGCGATGGCGAACCGTTTCTACCGGTGGGAGCGGGACGGCCGCTCCTGAACCGCCGTCGGGCCGTCGGGCACGTGCGAGACGCGTGCCCGACGGCCCGTACGGTCATCCGGGCACGTGGCAGTCGAACGCGTGCAGATAGGCGTTGACCGGGCGCACGTCGTCGATCACCAGTCCCGCGTCCGTCAGTCGGCGGGTCATGCTCTCGGTGGTGTGTTTGGCCCCGCCGACGTTGAGGAGCAGCAGCAGGTCCATCGCGGTGCTGAAGCGCATCGAGGGCGAGTCGTCGACGAGGTTCTCGATGACCACGACCCGGGTCCCCGGGCCGCCGGTGGCGATGACGTTGCGCAGCAGCCGGACCGTGCTGTCGTCGTCCCACTCCAGGATGTTCTTGATGACGTACACGTCGGCCCGGACCGGGACGGCCTCACGGCAGTCGCCGGGGACGACGCGGGTGCGGTCCGCGAGCGCGCCGCCCGGCCGCAGCCGGGGGTCGGCGTTCTCCACCACGCGCGGCAGGTCGAGCAGGGTGCCGTGCAGCTCCGGGTGCTTCTCCAGCAGGCTCGCCACGACGTGGCCCTGTCCCCCGCCGATGTCGGCGACGGACGAACTCCCCGACAGGTCGAGGAAGTCGGCGACGTCCCGCGCGGACTGCACGCTGGAGGTCGTCATGGCGCGGTTGAAGACGTCCGCCGACTCCGGGGCGTCCTCGTTGAGGTAGACGAAGAACTCCTTGCCGTACAGCTCCTCGACGACGTTGTGGCCGGAGCGCACCGCCTCGTCGAGCTTCGGCCAGGCGTCCCAGGTCCACGGCTCGGTGCACCACAGGGCGATGGCGCGCAGGCTGTGCGGGTCGTCCTCGCGCAGCAGCCGGGACATGTCGGTGTGCGCGAACGTCCCGTCCGGCCGCTCGGTGAAGACGCCGTAGCAGGACAGGGCCCGCAACAGCCGCCGCAGCGGCTTCGGTTCGGCCTTCACCGCGGCGGCGATGTCCTCCGCGGACAGCGGGGTGTCACCGAGGGCGTCGGCGACCCCCAGCCGGGCGGCGGCACGCAGGGCCGCGGCACAGGCGGCGCCGAACACCAGCTCCCTGAACCGCATGGGGGGCGGGGGCGCCGAGGTGTCCTGCGCCGGGTGCGGGGCCTTGTCCGAGGAGACCGGCGCGGTGGTGGTCTGTCGGGTCTGAGCGGTCGTCATACGACGTCCTCCTTCTTCGCGTTCGTGGGACGACCGGGGCCGGTCAGCACAGGCCCGCAGGCTTGGACGCCCGGCAGGTGTTGCCCGTGAAGGTGTTGCCCTTGCCGGCGGTGTCCGTGTTGACGATGTCCGCCGGGGCGTTGCCCTCCAGCACGTTGTCGGTGATCCGGTTCCGCTCGCTGGTGGTGCCCACGAAGCTCTTCCAGACGACGATGCCGCCCGACAGCGGGGAGGCACCGACGTTCTCCGTGATCCGGTTGCGGGTCACCAGGGTGTCCTCGGCGCCGGTCAGCACGATGCCGGTGCCCTGCAGCGCGTCCAGCCGCGCGGTCTTCGGGCAGGACTTGTTGTTCCGCTCGATGAGGTTGTCGCGCACGGTGAGCGCGCCGGCCCGCGGCATGTTCTCGTCACCCACGACGAAGACGCCCACGCAGTTGCCGGTGAGGTGGTTGTCCGCGACGGTGAGGTTGCGCAGGCGCCGGACGGTGAGTCCGATCCGGTTGCCCTCCAGGCGGTTGTGGGCGACGACGGCGCCGCCGCTGTCCGTGGCGCCCTGCTCGGCCTTGACGGTGTTCGCGAGGAACAGTCCCGCGTCGCCGTTGTCCCGCGCGGTGTTCTTGCGGAACACCCCGCGCACCGAACGCTCCTGGGCGATGCCCCACACGCCGTTCTTCTCGGCGGTCACGTGCCGTACGGTCAGCCGGTCGGTGTCCTGGGCGAACACCCCGGAACCGGTGAAGCCGGCCACGGTGAGCCCGGCGACGGTCACGTCCTCGACCTTGCGGTCCTTGGTCCCGGCCACGCAGATGCCGTTGCCGTCGGCGCAGCTCTCGGCGGCCTTGGTCGTGGCCGGCACGACGACGGTGCCGCGGCCCATGCCGCGCAGTGTGAGCCCGTCCGTCGTGATCCTGACGCTCTCTCGATACGTGCCGGAGGCCACGAGGACGGTGTCGCCCGCCGCCGCGGCGTCGACCGTCTGCTGGATCGACTCCCCAGGGAAGACCACATGGGTCCGGTGATGGTCGGCGACGGCCGACGGGGCGGCCCCGAGCCCCACCCCGATGACCGCCGCGATACTCGCCACAAAGGCAATATGCCATTTCGTCATATTCCGCAAGATATGACCAGGTTCGCCCCAACCCCCCCGATAACCCATCCGACGGCGTGTCCCGCCCGCCCCCCGGACCGCAACCCGGTCGGCCCCTCAGGACCCGGTCCCCGAGTCGGTGCCGAGGCGGCGGCGGTCCTCCTCGTCCCACGCGCGGGTGTCACGCGGCTGGACGTACGGCTCCTCGTGCGGGGGATGGCCGCCCTCGACGGCACGCCGACGGGCCAGCTCCGCGTCGAACTCCAGGCCCAGCAGGATCGCCAGGTTCGTGATCCACAGCCAGACCAGGAAGATGATCACACCCGCGACGGCGCCGTACGTCTTGTTGTACGAGCCGAAGTTCGCCACGTAGAACGCGAACCCGGCCGACGCGGCCATCCAGATCAGCAGGGCGAGCAGACTGCCCGGGGTGATCCAGCGGAAGCCGCGGACCTTCGCGTTGGGGGTGGCCCAGTAGAGGACCGCGATCATCATCGTGACCAGGAGGATCAGCACCGGCCACTTCGCGATCGACCACACGGTGAGCGCCGTGTCGCCGACCCCGAGCGCCGTGCCCACCTCGCGCGCGAGGCCGCCGGTGAACACCACGATCAGCGCGCTGATCACGGCCATGACCATCAGCACCATCGTCAGGCCGACCCGGACGGGCAGCACCTTCCACACCGGACGCCCCTCGGGGATGTCGTACACCGCGTTCGCGCTCCTGATGAACGCCGCGACATAGCCGGAGGCCGACCACACCGCGAGCACGAGGCCCACGATCGCCATGACCGAGCCGAGCCCGGCGTTGTTCTGCATCTGCTGGACGGCGTTGGTCAGGACGTCCCGGGCCGCGCCCGGCGCCAGCTTCTGGATGTTGTCCAGCACCTCCCGCGTCGCCGACTCCCCGACGATCCCCAGCAGGGACACCAGGGCCAGCAGCGCCGGGAACAGGGCCAGGATGCCGTAGTAGGTCAGGGCCGCCGCCCGGTCGGTCAGCTCGTCCTTCTTGAACTCCTTCAGGGTGCCCTTCAGCACCGACCGCCAGGAGCGCCCGGACAGCTGCGTGGGGCTGTCCGGCGCCCGCTGTTCCACCCGCTCGTCCGGCCCGACGTCCCGTTCGGCGTCCCGTTCGGCGCCCTGGTCGACGTCGGGCCGCTTGTCATGTCGTTTCAGCGTCCGCATCATGGCGGCCGGGTATCCGACCCGTTCCGGCCTATGCGTGCATATGCCACAAATAGGTCAGCGCGGAGGTGCGGGACGGTCGTAGACGTTGTCCGGGGTGACGATCTCGGTGATCGCGCGGGCGAGCAGCGAGGACGGCTCCTGTCCTTCGTGGGTGATGTCGGTGTTGAGCAGCACGACCAGGGTGGCCTTCCGCGAGGGGAGGTGGACGGTGACGCTCTGGTAGCCCGGGATGGAGCCGTTGTGCCCGATCCAGCCGCCGGACTCGAAGATGCCGAGGCCGTAGCTCGTGCCGGGGAAACCGGTCGGCAGCATCGTCAGCCGCTCGCGCTGGGTCTGCGGGCTCAGCAGGGTCCCGGTGGCGACGATCCTGGCCCAGCGGCGCAGATCGTGCAGGTCGGAGATCATCGCCCCGGCCGCCCAGGCCCAGCTGGGGTTCCAGTCCGTGGCGTCCTCGACCTCACCGCTCAGCGTCTGGTTCGTGTAGCCGTGCGCGTGCGGCTCGGGGAACTCGCGCCCCTCGGGGAACAGCGTGTGCCGCAGCCGGGCCGGGCCGAGCACCCGCTCGCGGATGAACTCGGCGAGGGGCCGCCCACCGACCTTCTCGATCACCAGACCGAGCAGGACGAGGTTGGTGTTGGAGTACTGGAACTGCGCACCCGGCTCGAAGGTGTTCCGGTGCCGGAAGCCGTACGCGAGCAGCTCGCGCGGGGTGAAGTAACGGGCCGGGTCGCTCAGCAGGGCGCGCACGAAGTCCGAGTCGGCGCTGTACGGGAACAGGCCGCTGCGCATCTCCGCGAGATGGCGCAGGGTGATCCGGTCCCCGTTCGGCACCCCACGCACATAGCGGGAGATGGGGGTGTCGAGCCGGAGCCGGCGGTCGTCGACGAGTTCGAGCAGGGCGGTGACGGTGAAGGTCTTGGTCTCGCTGCCGATCCGCATGTACTGGTCGGTGGTCATCGGCCGGCCGGTGGCGGTGTCGGCGACGCCGGTCGCGCGGACGTAGCACCCCCGCCCGGGCATCCACAGTCCGACGGCGACGCCGGGGATGGCGGCCTCGCGGCGGACCTTCGCGACGGCCTTGTCCAGCCGGGCGGTCAGCTCCCGGCCGAGACCGCCCGGCCGGCACTCGTCCTTCTCGTGACGGTCGACGGTGCCGTGGCGGTCGACCGTGGCATGGCGGCCGGCCGCGGCGTGGACGGTCACGGCGGGTGCCACCGCCACAGGGATCAGTACGGACACCACCAGCGCGGCGGCGGCCGGCAGACGGCGGGAGGGGGTACGTCGCATGGAGGGGCGCCTCTTCCGGAGCGGGGAACAGAGGCGCCCACGTCACCATCCGGGCCCCGGGCCGAGAGCCCCCTCCCGGACGCGTCGAGTCGAGTCCACTCGTTCGGAGCCACGCGCGTTCGCAGCATTTCAACGGCCATCGATCACGATTCGAAACTCGCGAAAACCCCCGGCGATCGCTATTCTCCCGAATGCCCAAAATCAGGTATCGACTCCTCTCGTACCGGTCGGAAAAGCGGATCCCGAATGGACTGGATACAAAATGAGAACCGATTACGACGCGGTGGATCATCACTTCGACGGGCCCCAGCCGTTCGAGACGCAGCCCATCTGGCTCCCCGGCCCGAGAGCCGCTTCGGGTGTGTGGGACCCGAACGAAGACCTGATCCACATGCCGTACATGGCGCACACCATGGATGTCCCGGTCCCCCCGCTGCCGGACCTGCGCGACCGCCCGCGCCGCCCGGTCAGCCGGCGGCGGCCACGCCCGGGGACCCACTTCCTTTCGAAAAACCCTAGGATCGTCCCTGTCTTTTTCTTAATTACGACAATCGCCGTCTGCGCACTGACAATGCTTTATTGGTCCGTCTCTTATTCGTACGGTCAGCTTCGCGGCATCGCGCTGCTGGTCGTGGCCGAGCATCTGGCGCGCTGGTGGCCCCTGACCGTCTACGGGCCGTGGCTGCTCGCGGGCCTGTCCATCCTGCGGGCCTCCGTCCAGCAGCGGACCGCGCGGAAGTCCTGGGCGGTGATGCTGCTGTGCTCCGCCACGGCGGTGGCCCTGTGCATCGGCCAGTCGACGAGTTCGGTGCTGGCCATGGTGATCGTCGGGATCCCGCCGATCACCGCCCTCGTCTGCTTCCGTGAACTGGTCGGCCAGTTCTCCGCGGGGCAGGGCCCCCGGCACGCCGCCGACCCCCTGAACGGCCCCAAGCAGCAGAACAGGCCGTAGGCCGCACGGACGGCCTGGGTCGTCCGAGGGTCAGTCGAGGGCCTGCTCCGTCCAGATCGTCTTGCCCGTGGAGGTGGGGCGGGTGCCCCAGCGCCGGGTCAGCTGGGCGACCAGGAGCAGGCCCCGACCCCCTTCGTCGTAGGTGCGGGCGCGGCGCATGTGGGGTGCCGTACTGCTGGCGTCGGAGACCTCGCAGATGAGACTCCGGTCGTGGATCAGGCGCAGCCGCACGGGCGGTTCGGCGTGCCGGATGGCGTTGGTGACCAGTTCGCTGACAACCAGCTCCGTGACGAAGGCCGCGTCGTTCAGTCCCCAGCTCTCCAGCCGGCCCAGGGCGTTCTTGCGTGCCTCCGCGACGGCGGACGGATCCGGGGACACCTCCCAGGTGGCGACCCGTGCGGGGTCGAGTGCGCGGGGCCGGGCGAGGAGGAGGGCCACGTCGTCGGTGGGCCGCCGCGGCAGTACGGCGCCGAGGACCCGGTCGCACAGCGCGTCCAGCGAGGCGCCGGGGGCGTCGAGCGCCTGCCGCAGCCGGGCGATGCCGTCGTCGACGTCGGTGCCGGCGCCGTTGATCCCGCCACCGCTGCCTCCGCCGTCCACGCCGCCACCGTCACCGCCACCCCGGGACGCGATCAGGCCGTCGGTGTAGAGGGCGAGCAGGCCGCCCTCCGGCAGCTCGGTCTCCCGTGACTCGAAGGGCAGTCCGCCCAGGCCCAGCGGGGGCCCCGCCGGCAGGTCGAGCAGTCCGGCGGTGCCGTCCGGGCCCACCACCACCGGCAGCGGATGCCCCGCCCGGGCGAGCGTGCACCGGCGCGAGACGGGGTCGTACACGGCGTACAGGCAGGTCGCCCCGACGACACCCGCGGTCGTGTCGCCCACCGCCGCCCCGCCCTCCGCAGCCCGCTCCGCACCGGCCTCCGCCTCGGTGGCCAGCCGGGCCACGAGGTCGTCGAGATGGGTGAGCAGTTCGTCGGGGGGCAGGTCGATGTCGGCGAGCGTGCGGACGGCGGTCCGCAGCCGGCCCATGGTCGCGGAGGCGTGGATGCCGTGGCCCACGACGTCACCGACGACCAGCGCCACCCTGGCCCCGGAGAGCGGGATGACGTCGAACCAGTCACCGCCGACCCCGGCGCGGGCACCGGCCGGGAGGTAGCGGGAGGCGACCTCGACCGCGTCCTGCTCGGGCAGGCTCTGCGGCAGCAGGCTGCGCTGCAGCGTGACGGCCGTGCCGCGCTCGCGGGTGTAGCGCAGCGCGTTGTCGATGCTGACCCCCGCGCGCGCCGCCAGTTCCTCGGCCAGGACGAGGTCGTCGTCCTGGAAGGAGTCGGGGTGCCGGTGACGGGCGAAGACGACGACGCCCAGGGTGGTCCCGCGGGCCGACAGCGGCACGGTCATCGCCGAGTGGAACCCGAAGTCGCGGATGCGGGCGGTCCGCAGCGGGTCGCGCGCCACCCAGTCGGCGATGGCGGGCTCGGTCACCCGGTACAGCACGGCCTGCCCGGAGCGCAGACTCTCCACCGGCGGCGAGCCGTCCGGATACTCGTCCACCTCGCCCGGCGCGACGACCGCCTCCGGGCTGCCGGGCAGCACGGACTGGTGGGCGACGCGCCGCAGGCCGAGGGCACGGCCCGCCCCCGGCACCCGCTCGGGCGGTTCGTGCCGCTCGTCGAGGGAGGCCAGCAGATCGACGCTGACGAAGTCGGCGAGGTCCGGGACCGCGACGTCCGCCAGCTCCTGCGCCGTCCGCGTCACGTCCAGGGTGCTGCCGATGCGCCGGCCGGCCTCCGCGATCAGCTGGAGGCGGGTGCGGGCCCAGTACTGCTCCGTCGTGTCGTGCCCGGTGGCGGCCACGCCGAGAACCCGGCCGTCGTCGTCCTCCAGCCGGTAGCAGTGGACCGACCACGCGTGCTCACGGGTCTCGTCGGGGGCGCGTGCGTGGTTCTCCACGTACTGCGGCTCGCCGGTCTCCAGCGCCCGCCGCATCAGCCGCTCGACCTCGCCGGCGGCGGGGTCGTCCACCGCCTCCGTCATCCGCAGCCCGCGCAGGGCGTCGTCGTCCAGCCCCAGGGCGGCGCCCGAGGCCCGGTTGGACCGGCGGAAGCGCAGTTCCGTGTCGTGCACCGAGGTCGAGCAGCACGGGGAGTCGAGGAAGCCGCGGAGCGCGAGAGCGTCGTCGCCGGGGCGGGGCCGGGTGCCGGTGAGGGCGCAGACGAGGGACCAGTCGCGGGTCCCGCAGTACGACGTGCGGTGGTGCGCCAGGACCCTGACCTCCACGCGCCGCCCGTCCCGGTGCCGCAGGACGAGCGTGCCGTGCCACCGCGACAACTCGGAGAAGCGCGGCAGGGCGCCCGGCGCGGGCGCCTCGGCGAGCAGGACGAGTGCCGGCCGGTTCAGGATCTGCGTCGGCGTGTAGCCGAGCAGCCGTTCGGCGCCCGCGCTCCAGCCGGTCACCGTGCCGTGTTCGTCGACGGTGGCCCGCGCGGTGGGCGTCTCCCCGACCGTGTCCGGGCCCGGGTCCGCCCCCGGTCCGCCGACGGCATGCCGCTCCATGACCGCTCATCTCACTCTCGCCCGAGACCACCCCGCGCCGAGGCTCGCGTCGCTACCTTTGATATGTCCGATTGCTACCTTTTCACTCTCATTCGAGACCGCAAACCGGGCACCGGCGGGCCGGGGGCCGCCCGGGACGAGAGCGCACACGGAACGTCGTAAGTACCCGAACAATCTGTGGCCCTACACGTGTCACTCCCTTGCCAGGCAGGCCCGTTGGGGCAAACATGGGGCAGCTCGTTTGAGCCGAAACCACATCCCTCCCTTTCGCCCGACAGGTAGAACATGTCTACAAGTGCGTCCAGAATGCGGCACGCGGCCGGCGACGGTTACGCGTCCACCGGCTCCCTCAAACAGAACGCGCTCGGCGTCCTGGGCATCCTCTTCTTCGTCCTCTCCGCGCAGGCGCCGCTGACCGGGGTGGCCGGAGCGGCACCGGTGGCGATAGCCATCGGCAACGGCCCCGGCGTCCCCGCGATGTACGTCGTGGCCGGTGTGGTCGTCCTGCTCTTCTCCGTCGGGTACGTCGCGATGGGCCGCCATGTGGTGGACGCGGGCGCCTTCTACTCCTACGTCGGCAAGGGACTCGGCGGTACGGCCGCCGCGGGCAGCGCGGGTGTGGCCCTGCTCGCCTACCACGCCATCCAGGCGGCGGTGTACGGCCTGTTCGGCTCGGTGATGAACGGGCTGGCCCTGCAGTACCTGGACACGGACGTGCCGTGGTGGCTGTTCGCGCTCGGCACGATGGCGATCGTGCAGGGGCTCGGCGCGACCGGCGTCGACGTGGGCGCCAAGGTCCTCGCGGTGTTCGTGCTGGCCGAGATCAGTCTGCTGCTGGTCTTCGGCGTGGTGATGCTCCTCAAGGGCGGCGGCCCCGAAGGACTGGCCCCGGGCTCCTCCTTCTCCCTGTCGGCGGCGCTGGAGGGCGCGCCCGGTGTGGCGCTGATGTTCGCGGTGGCGTCGATGTTCGGCTTCGAGGCGACCGCGATCTACGGCGAGGAGGCGCGCGAGCCGCACAGGACGGTCCCCCGGGCCACCTATCTCGCCGTCGTCCTCGTCACCGCGTTCTTCGCGTTCACGTCCTGGATGCTGATCTCGGCGCACGGCCCGGACTCCAGCGCGGCCGCCGCGGGCAAGGCCCTGGAGTCCGGGGACGGGGCGGCCTTCGTCGCCGCGCCGGTCGCCTCGGAGCTGGGCGCGTGGGCGGGGGACGCGCTGCCGATCCTGCTGGCCACCTCGCTCTTCGCCAGCATCCTGGCCTTCCACAACTCGGCCAACCGCTATCTGTTCTCCCTGGGCCGGGAGGGCCTGCTGCCGCGCGCGCTGAGCACGCTCAACGGCCGCCAGTCGCCGTGGCTCGCGGGTGTCGTGCAGACCGGGGTGGCCGCGCTGCTGGTCTTCCCCTTCGCCCTCGCGGGCAAGGACCCCGTGATCACCCTCTTCTCCTGGCTCAGCGGTCTCGCCGTGCTGGCGATCATGCTGCTGTACTTGCTGACCTCCGTGTCGGTCATCGTGTACTTCCGCCACGAGCAGTCCGGTGACACCCGGCTGTGGAACACGCTGATCGCCCCGGCCCTGGGCGCCGGTGGCATCGCCGGTGCGATCTGGCTGATCGTCGCCAACTTCCCCACCCTCATCGGCGGCGACACCACCACCGCCGTCTGGCTCGGCCTGGCCGTGCCGGGGGCGCTGCTGGCCGGGATGGCGATGCCGCTGCTCGCGGGGGCGCCGAACAGGCGGTAGCCCTCTGGGGGTGCCTTCGGGTGCGGTGCGTTGTCGGGTGCGGGCGCGTGGGGGCTGGTCTTTTCAGGGGCGCGGGGAACTGCGCGAGAAGCCCCACCGGGCCCGCACCCGACAGCGCACCCGCACCCACCCGCACCCACCCGCCGCGAACGTCAGCTCATCGCGCGCTGCTGCCACGCGCCGAACGTCGCCACGGGGTCGTCACTCTCCAGCGCCCACGGATACGCCGTCGCCAGCCCCCCGATCGCCCGGAAGACCTCCCCCGCCTCCCCGGCCCGCTTCGCCTGCACCAGCGCGTACGCAAGCAGGTTGAGATCGGCGACGGCCGCCGCGTGCGTCAGATACCCGGGGCGGGGCCAGTCGGCCAGCGCCCGGCCCAGGGCCGCCACCGCGTTGGGCCGGCTCCACAGATGCACGGCGGTGAGCGCTTCGAGACCGCCCTGGTCGAGGGTGCCCTGGTAGAGGTCGATGAGGGCCGCTATCTCCAGGCCCGCCGTCGGCGCCGTGGGCGCCGCGCCCGCGCGCACCCGGTCCAGGAAGTCGACGGTCTGCGCGTGCGAACCGCACTCCCACGGCGACAGATAGCCCAGCATCTGGAAGTGGGCCTCGCGGTTCCAGGGATCGCGCCGGACGATCTCGTCCCAGAGCGGGAACACCTCCGCGGCCGGCCGCCGCCACAGCCGCAGCAGTCCGAGCCGCACCACCCACGGGGTGGGGTCCTCGGGCCGCAGCGCGACGGCGCGTTCGCAGGCGTCGAGCGCCTCCCGGGTCTCCCCCGGCACCGGCTGCTCCTCGTACCGCGCCCGCAGCAGGACGCCCCAGGCGAACAGCAGTTGCGCGTCCGGGTCCTGCGGCTGTTCCTCGGCCCAGGAGCGCTGCAGGGGCGGTGACGCCGACTCCGCGAGGACGCTCAGCCGGTGGGCCCGGCGGTCCCAGTCCCGCCCGCTGTCGCGCAGCAACTGCTCGATCATGGCCACCGCGAGACTGCGGCCGCCCGAACTCCCCCTCTCGACCAGGCGCTTGCGTACCTTCCCGAGGTCGGAGTCGTCGAGTTCGGGTGCGAGTCTGGTCGTGCTTCGCCGGCGACCGAGGAGAGCCATGCCCGGAGAGTAACGAATTTTGGTCGCACAGTGATGCTTTGAGATGGACGTATGCAGATCCGATATCACGACCGGCGAACAGAGCAGAGGACTGTATCTTCAACTCCCTTATTTTCGGGGCCACTTCACCTTATGCGCACGATCTCCGCTCCCTATCATCGGACGATGACGGAACCGACCCGGTCCGGCCCGTACGCGGGCCCGCCCACCCCTGAGCCCCAGCAGGCCGCACCCGCACCCGGCTGGCCGGCCCCGCCCCCGCAGCAAGGGGCCCCGTACCCCTACGCGGCCCCGCCGGCCGCCGGTCCCGGCAGACCGCCCGCGCCGCCGGGAAGCCCGGCGGGGACGACCCACCGCGCGGCGGGCGCGCTGCTCATACTCGGCGCCCTCCTCGCCATCGGCGGCTCGTTCGCCACACTGGACAAGTCGGTCCAGTACCTCGGCGACGGGAAGAAGGCGCAACCGGCCTACGAGAGCGTCGCGAAGGCATGGTCCTACTCCAACTGGGGAGTGACCGAAGCGCCGACCTCGGTCACCCAGTTCTCCGGCGTCCCTCTCCTCCTGGGCGGCCTGCTGGCCCTCGCCGCCGCCGTGCTCCTCCTGAGCGGCCGCGGCCGCCGGTCCCCGTCGGCGCCCGCGCTCGGCATCGCCGGCGGGGTGCTGCTGTTCGGCACGACACTCACCGTGCTGACGGACGCCTTCAACGACACGCAGTGGGACGGGGACGGCCGGACCACGACCTTCGGTCCGGGCTTCTATCTGCTGACCGTCGCCCTGCTGCTCGCCCTCGGCGGGGCCGTGACCAGCCTCCTCGCCCTGCGCGGCCACGCCGGAGCCCTCCCCGGTCCTGCCCCTCACCCGTTCGCGGCCCCGCAGCCCGCACAACCCGCACAGCCCGCACAGGCCCCTCCGGCCCCGCAGCACTGGCAGGCCCTGCCCGCCGCCACCCCGGGCGCCCCCGGCACCCCCGCGGCCCAGCCGTACCCGTCGGCACCACCGCCGGCACCGCCGTCGCACCCGCAGCAGCCACCGCCGCCGCCCTCCGGTGGCTGACGCCGGACGGGCGTCGGAAATCCCGCTGGGGGTGTCGTGTCCCGTGTCTCACAGCGCTCGCCCCCAGCCTGTGCTACCTTGACATGAAGTGGCAGTTTTGGTTACCAGAGGCTTCTGAGTGCTCTTCGACCTTCCGTCGACGAGCACTCTTTGTTGTTTCCGGGACTTTCCGGGACTTTTCGAATCTTCCCGTCGGGTCGAACCGTGCTGCGACACCGGGTCCGCAAAGTGTGGACTCCGGGCACTGCATCAAGGGAGTTACAGCATGGCATCCGGCACCGTGAAGTGGTTCAACTCGGAAAAGGGCTTCGGCTTCATCGAGCAGGAGGGTGGCGGCCCCGACGTCTTCGCCCACTACTCGAACATCGCCACCTCCGGCTTCCGTGAGCTTCAGGAAGGCCAGAAGGTGACCTTCGACGTCACGCAGGGCCAGAAGGGCCCCCAGGCCGAGAACATCGTTCCCGCCTGACTCTGACGCGTACGCATGAGCCGGGGCCCGCGCCCGAAAGGTGCGGGCCCCGGCTCGTGTGTGACCGGCGTCGCCGCATCGAGGAAGGTCCCCATGAACCGCACGGCTCGTACCAACAGCAGCAGCTCCTCCCGCCCCCGTACGGAGCAGAGCTCTGCCACCCGCTCGGACAAGGGCTCCACCGGTGCGGGCTCCTCCCGGGGCAACCGCACCCGCGCCCAGGGAACGGGAGCCGGAGCGGGGTCGGGGTCGGGGTCGGGGTCGGGCAACCCGGGCACTTCCTCCCGTGCGGCCAGGAACGGCGGGGGCAGGAACGGCACGCCCAAGAACGGTGCGGCCCAGACCGGCGCCGCGAAGAACGGCGCGCCCAAGAGCGGCCGGAGCCGTCGTGGTGGAGGCGGCAGGCCCGCCGCCGTGCCCGCCGCCGGTGAGTTCGCGCTGCCGGTGACCGTCACGCCCGCGCTGCCCGCGGTCGACGCCTTCGACGCACTCGGACTCCCCGGGCGGCTGCTGGAGACCCTCCGCGCCGAAGGGGTGACCACCCCGTTCCCCATCCAGGCCGCGACGCTGCCGAACTCGCTCGCCGGCCGGGACGTCCTGGGCCGCGGGCGCACCGGGTCGGGCAAGACGCTCGCCTTCGGTCTCGCGCTGCTGGCCCGCACGGCAGGGCAGCGCGCCGAACCCCGGCAGCCGCTCGCCCTCGTCCTCGTCCCCACCCGGGAACTGGCGCAGCAGGTCACCGACGCCCTCACCCCGTACGCCCGCGCGCTGCGGCTGCGGCTCGCCACGGTCGTCGGCGGGATGTCCATCGGGCGGCAGGCGAGCGCGCTGCGCGGCGGCGCCGAGGTGGTCGTCGCGACACCCGGACGGCTCAAGGACCTCATAGACCGCGCCGACTGCCGACTGGACCAGGTCGCGATCACCGTCCTCGACGAGGCCGACCAGATGGCCGACATGGGCTTCATGCCGCAGGTGACCGCGCTGCTCGACCAGGTGCGTCCGGGCGGCCAGCGGCTGCTGTTCTCGGCCACCCTCGACCGCAACGTCGACCGGCTGGTCCGCGACTACCTGCACGACCCCGTCGTTCACTCGGTCGACCCGTCCGCGGGCGCCGTCACCACGATGGACCACCACGTGCTGCACATCGAGGACGACGACAAGCACGCCACCACGACCGAGATCGCCGCCCGTGAGGGCCGAGTGATCATGTTCCTGGACAGCAAGCACGCGACGGACCGGCTGGTCAAGAAGCTGCTGGCGGTAGGCGTGCGCGCCGCCGCCCTGCACGGCGGCAAGTCGCAGTCGCAGCGCAACCGGGCCCTGAGCCAGTTCAAGGACGGTGACGTGACGGCGCTGGTCGCCACGAACGTCGCCGCGCGCGGCATCCACGTCGACGACCTCGACCTCGTCGTCAACGTCGACCCGCCGGGCGACCACAAGGACTATCTGCACCGGGGCGGCCGTACGGCGCGCGCGGGCGAGTCCGGCACGGTCGTCACCCTCGTCCTGCCGCACCAGCGCCGGGACGTCACCCGGCTGATGGCCGTCGCCGGGATCACGCCGACGACCACCAGGGTCCGCTCCGGCGGCGCCGACCTGAACCGCATCACGGGCGCCCAGGCCCCCTCGGGCGTCCCGGTGGTCCTCGCCCCGCCGGTCACCGAGCAGCCGGCCGCCCGCCCGGCGTCGCGCGGCCGTCGCGGCCGCCCGTCCCAGGGCCGCCGTCGCGCCCCCGCGAAGGGCAACGGCCGCTGACCCCCACCACCCCGGCCCCGGAACTCCGGAGGGGGTGACGGCCGTTCACCGGGTGACGTGCGGTACGCACGCGGACGACCGGAACGACCGGCACGACACGGGCTGAAGCCGAGGTGGCAACGCATGGCGATGTGGGATCGGATCAAGGACCAGGCCAAGGGCCTGCAGCAGCAGGCGCAGGGAGCGCGGGGCGGCACCGGGCACGGGCGGCCCGGCGCGGGGCCCCTGGGCTCCACCGGGTCCTCCGGCTCCGGGCGGTCCGGCGGCGGTTCGAAGGCCCAGCTGGTGAGCGCGCTCAAGTCCCAGCTCACCTCCCTGAAGACGGAGTTGAAGAGCGGGGCCTACCGGGACGCCAGCATGGCCATGTGCGCGCTGGTCGCCGCCGCCGACGGGAACGTGGACGAGCACGAGCGGCAGCACGTGGAGTCGCTCATCCTGAACAACGACGTCCTGCAGAACTTCCCGGCGGACCAGCTGCGGCAGCGCTTCAACAAGCACGTCGGCCAGCTGTCGGCCAACTTCCAGCACGGCAAGGCCGAGGCCATGCAGGAGATCGCCAAGGCCGCGAAGAAGCCGACGGAGGCGCGTGCGGTCGTCCAGACCGGCTTCGTGGTGGCGGGCGCGGACGGGTACATCGCCCAGTCCGAGGAGCAGGTCCTGCGCGAGGCGTGCGCGGCGCTCGGCCTCCCCCCGCAGGAGTTCGGCCTCTGAGGCCCTGACACACCGTCCGGGGCTGCCACACCGTCCGGGGGCGTACGGCGGTGCCCGACGGCGTCGTCGGCCCCACGGACGCCGGCCGTCCCCACACCCGGCGTCCGTGGAGTTCTTGGAGGGGTGAGCGCTACGCCCAGCAGCCGTTGACGGTGGCCGCGAGGCCGTCCAGGGCGTCCTTGATGTCGGACGGCCCGGCGGTGGAGTCGTTCTCGATGAAGGAGAAGACCTTCCACTCGCCGTCCTGGGCCTTGGTCAGACCGCTCAGGGCCACGGCACCGGTGAGGGTGCCGGTCTTGGCCATGACCTGGCCGACCGCGCACTTGGAGTCGGCGGTGTCGAAACGGCCGAACTCCGGGCCCAGCGTGGCCCCCGCCTCGCCCGAGACGGGCAGCCCGTCGATGACGTACCTCAGCGTCCGGGCGTGCCGGGGGTCGGCGGCCAGGTCGACGATGTCGGCGATGGTCCGCGCCGGGATGCGGGTGGCGCGGGACAGCCCGCTGCCGTCGTACATCTCGAAGTTGCCGAGCGAGATGCCGTACCGGGTGAGGACCTCGCGGACCACGGCCGTGCCGTCCTCGAAGGTGGCGGAGCGGCCGGCGCCGAGCGCGGTCAGCCGCAGCAGCGACTCGGCGATGTCGTTGTCGCTGACCTTGAGCATCTGCTTGACGACCGCGGACAGCTTGCCGGACGTGTGCGAGGCGACCGGCACGTCCCCCTTGCCGACGACGCCGCGCGTGACACCGCCGTCGACGGTGACGCCGCGCGCGGCGAGCTGCTTGGCGAAGACGCCGCCCGCGTCGAGGGAGGTGTCGTCGACGTTGTGGGAGTCGACGACCAGCGCGCGCACGGGGGCGACGGAGTCGGGGTAGTAGCCGGTGTTCCAGCCGTTGGCCAGGGTCGGTTCGGGGAAGAGGCTGTCGTCGATCCGGACCTTCACCGAGGTGAGCCCGGCGTTCTTCAGCCCGGCGACGGCGGTCCCGGCGAGCGCGTCGAGGTCGGCGGTCGTCAGCGTGCGGTCGCCGCCGCCGACGAGGGTGAGCGTGCCGTCCCCGTACACGACCTTCGTGGTGAACCGGTGCTCCGGGCCGAGCACCGTCAGCGCGGCCGTGGCGGTCGCGAGCTTCGTGTTCGACGCGGCCATCAGCGCGGTGTCCGCGTTGTGCCCCCACACCACCTTGTCGGACTTGGCGTCGATGACGACACCGCCGAGCCTGGTGCCGAGGCGGGTGTCCTGGCCGCGCGTGTTCAGGTTGTCCGCGATCTTCTGCTCGGCGGGGTCGAGTTCGGTCGCGCCGGGCTTGGCGGTCGCCTTGTCGGCGGCGAAGGCAGATGTCCCGGCCATGATCGTCCCGGCCATGGGCGCGACCAGGGCGAGGACGGCCGCCCGTCGCAGCGCCGGGTTCGGGGCCTTGGCCTTGCGGTGCCGGCCGGTCGCGCGGATGCCGGAAGAGGGGAGGGGCATGGGGGGCCTCGTGGGGGGATGCGGGAATCTTGAAAGGAAAAGTAACAGTCGGGACTCCCGGTACCGACGGGTACTTTGTGAAGACTTGACGCGTTGACAGGTGTGTGTGACAGAGGCCACGGCATGCCGTTGTCAGTGGCCGGGGCTAGTCTCCGGACATCTGACCGTTTGCTCCGTTTCAGGAGTTCCGAGTCCCTTCAGGAGGTTCTCGTGGTCTCGCGACTCAACCCGTATCTCAGCTTCGACGGCGATGCCCGGCAGGCGCTGGAGTTCTACCGCGAGGTGTTCGGCGGTGAGCTGGTGCTGAACACCTTCGGCGCGTTCGGCTCGCCGGACGCGCCCGGGGCCGACAAGATCATGCACGGCATGCTGGAGACCCCGAACGGTTTCACCCTCATGGGCGCCGACACCCCGCCCGGCATGGAGTACGCCCCCGGGTCCAGCTTCTCCGTCAGCCTCAGCGGTGACGACGAAGCCGAACTGCGCGGCTACTGGGAGAAGCTCTCCGCCGGCGCGACCGTCTCCGTCCCCCTCGACAAACAGATGTGGGGCGACGTCTTCGGCATGTGCACGGACCGCTTCGGCGTGCCGTGGATGGTGAACATCGGCGAGCCGCGCGGCTGAGCACCCACGCCGCAGTGCCGCGGGCGGCGCCCTGTCGTTGAAGTCCACAGCACCACCCCCAGTGGACCGACGAACGAGGAGACCGGGCGTGCCAAGGGCCGAGGCGAACGGCGTCGAACTCTTCTACGAGGTGGCCGGGGCCGGCGACCCGCTGGTCCTGGTCCACGGCTCCTGGGGCGACCACCACACCTGGCTGCCGGCCCTCCCCGCCCTCACCGCACGCTTCCGTGTCCTGGTCTACGACCGCCGCGGCCACAGCCGCAGCGAACGCCCACCGGGACAGGGCGCACGGCACGAGGACGAGGAGGACCTGGCGGCCCTGATGGAGACCCTGGGCTTCGCCCCGGCCTACGTGGCCGGCACCTCCTTCGGCGCCTCGACCGCCCTCGGTCTGGCCGCCCGCCGTCCCGACCTGTTCCGGGGCCTCGTCGCGCACGAGCCCCCGCTCACGGGCCTCGTCACCGACGACCCCCGCCTGCGACCGCCGGTGACCGCCGTCGAGGAGAGGTACGCCTCGGTCCTCGACCGTCTCCGCGCCCACGAGCCCCTTGCCGCGGCCCGCCGGTTCACCGACGAGATCGCCGTCGGCCCCGGCACCTGGGACCGGTTGCCCGCCCCGGTCCGGCAGACCTTCCTCGCCAACGCCTCCACGTTCCTCGACGAACACGGCGACCCGCGCGGGGCGGACCTGGACCTGGCCGGGCTGGCCGCCCGCACCGGGCCGGTCCTGCTGACCCGGGGCACGGACAGCCCGCCGTGGTTCGCCGCGATCACCGGCCGCCTCGCCGAGGCCCTCCCCCGGGCCCGCACCCTCACCTTCGAGGGCGCGGGCCACATCCCGCACGTGACCCGTCCGGAGGCGTACGCGCGGGCGGTGACGGCCTTCGCGGACGCGGCGGGATCCGGGACGGGGCGGGAGTGAGGCAGGCGTGAGGACTATCCGAAGGTGACCTTCAGGCTGCCGTCGCCTCCGAAGGACCAGTGCAGGCCGCCGGAGTAGGAGGAGCAGCGGGAGCCGTTCGTCCCGGACCAGAACTGGTTGGAGCTGTCGGAGCTGCCGATGATCCGGTCGTTCGTACCACTGCGGCTGCGGCAGGAGGTGTTGTCGCGGAACACCGACGTACCGCCGTCGAAGTTGAAGTTCCGCTCGGTGTTGTCGATGCTCACGTTCCCGGAGACAGCCATGGAGCCCGGGTTGCTGTTCCACGTGAAACCGTGCTTGCCGTTGCCGTAGGCGATGCTGCGCCGGACGACGTGGTTCACGGCGATGTCGTCGCCGCCGAGCTTGTAGCCGTTGCGGTCGCCGTTGCCGGCCTGCGAGCCGTCGCTGAGCGTGCCGTTGGCGTAGGCGAGCGAGTCCTCGACGGTCACCGGTCCGATGGGGCCGGTGTCCGTCTTGGTGTAGAGGTCCCAGCCGTCGTCGATGTTGTTGTGGGCCACCGCGTGGCGGAAGACGTTGCCGGTGCCGGTGGTGAGCTTCGCAGCGAACCCGTCCGCGTCCTCCCCGTCGGAGTCGGCGTTGTCGTGCGACTCGGCGCTCAGGATCAGGTTGTCCGAGGGCCAGTCGGCGGCGGGGGTGGTGGACGCCGCCCGGCCCAGCTGCAGCCCGGTGTCGCGGTTGAAGCGGGTCACGGTCCGCTCGATGACGTTGTCGCTGCCGCCGACGTAGATGCCGTTGTCCCCGGCGCGCTCGACGACGAGCCCGTAGACGTGCCAGTAGGAGGCGTTGAGCTGGAGCCCGCGGTTCGACGAACTCTCGCTCTGGGCGGAGAAGTTGAGGACAGGTGTCTCGCCCGGGTAGGCGGACAGCCGGGTGCGGGCGGCGGCGGTCCCGGAGCTGCCGGCGGGGATGGTGACGGTCGACGCCTGGGCGTACGTCCCACCGCGCAGGTAGATGGTGCCGCCCGCGGTGATGCGGCCGATCGCCGAGGTCAGGGTGGTGGGGGCGGAGATGGTGCCGGCCGCGGAGTCCGTCCCGCTCGGCGAGACGTACAGCGTGGAGCCGGTCGGCGGTGGCGTGGTGCCGCCGTCGGGCACGGTGGCGTCGAGGCGGTCGATGTTGGGCAGGCCGGTGGAGCCGGTGGGGTTGACGCGGACGACATTGCTGCCCGATGTCACGGGCACGGTCAGCGTCTTGGTGGTCCACCCCGACCAGGTGCCGGTGCTCTCGAAGGACGTGGTCGCGGCGGCGGCGCCGTTCACCGTGACGCTCGCGGCCCGGGTGCCGGTGGTGCCGTTGGCGAAGCGTACGGCCAGGGTCGCCGTGCCCGATGCGGGTGCGGTCACGGTGAACTGGACGTACGCGCCGGCGGCGTTGGTGCCGTTGCAGAATCCGCTGCCCGTGTACCCGGCCCAGTCGGAGTCGATGGTGCCGGTGCAGACGGCCGGTGACGCCTCGGCCTCGTACCGCGCGGTCGCGGCCTGTGCCGCCGTACCGGACACCGCGACCAGCAGGGCTGCCACCAGAGCTGCGCTCGCCGTCGCCGTGACGGGTCTCATGTGCGTCGTATGCATCGTCGATCTCCTGGACGGGTCGGCCGAACAGAGTCAGAGTCGGAATCAGAGCCAGAAAGCGCTTTCTCCAGATGAGTGTCAGGGGGTGTTCTGGACACGTCAATAGATGTGTACGTGTGTTGTGTTCACATGGATGAATCACGAGAGGCGTAGCGAAGTGCCGCCTCGGAGGCCGGTGAGTCGCTGTTCAGTGGCACTTCGGTGCCTACGGGAAGAGCCGGTGCGGGTGCGTTCGAGGCTGCCGGGATGGCGTCGTGAAGCGACGGTCATCCGAGCTTGTGAACGAGCGGGGCCCTCGGGCTCTGCCGGTGAGGTCTCGGCTCAGGGGGGTCCGGGGGCGGGGTACACCTGGCCCAGGCTGCCGAGATCCAGCACGGGGATGTACGCCTCCGGGCGAAGCGTGAAGGACGTGACGCGCGCCGGGGGGTACTTCACGAACAGGCCGGCCCACACCCCGGTGCGGGTGGGCCCCGAACCGATCAGGTGGAAGTCGCCCCGGGCGACCGCGAAGAACACCGGGTCCTGGCTGGATCCGGTGCCCGGGTACAGCAGGGCGTGGGCGGCGTCGCGGGTGGTCGCCACGATCCTGATGCCGTGAGGGCTGGGCTCATGGCATCGCGTCGCCGACCATGCGCGGATCTCGGCGACGACTTCACGCAGGACCGGGTCGGGGATGGTGTCCGGCATGCCTCGCGTCCTCCCTCGGCGTCGCCGGATGCGCCGCCCGGATGCGGCGGCGGGGCGTGGGGCGTGTCCCGCGGGGTCGGGGACCGTGGTGGTGTCGAGGGCCCGTGGTGGTGGCCGAGGGCCCTGGTGGCGCGGGGGCTGTGGCTCGCCGTGCCTTCCGCGTCCCGTACTGTTCGGGCCGCGGAGCCTTGGCTCTCGGGGTCGCAGGCCCTGGCTTTCGGGGGCCTGCATGGCCTGCACTTCCAGGGGCGCGGGGAACTGCGCGAGGAGCCCGCCGGATCGGCGGCCGTGCACGGCCCGTGGCGTTTCGAGGTCCGCCACGTGGCGGCGCGCACCCAATGGCGTCCGGACAAAGGCAAAGGCAAGGACGTCACGCTCTCCTTGCCACTCTCAACCTATAGCGCACCGGGGGGCTTGCGGCAAGGCCCCCGTGGTGGCGCAGAATCTCCGGGCCGAGCCGGTGCCGACGGCATCGCGGCGAGCCACCCTCCACCCACGACCGGGTGCGCACGCCGAGCGCGCACCACCGAGCACGCGGACCCGGCCGGCAGCCTCGTCCGGCGGGCCAGTGCCACAGGCCCGGTCGGCAGCGACAGCCGGCAGGCCCGCCCCACAGACGGCCCCAGGAGGACCAGTCACCAGCAGAATCAGCAGCACCGCAGGCAGGACACCCGGCACCACCCATGGCCGACACCCGGCGGCACCCGTGGCCGCAAGCGACCCCGCATTCGAAGCGTTCGGAGCGATTGACATGAACCCCCCGACCACCGGCCCCAGCGCGTTCGACCTTCCCGCCCGTCTCTCCGCCAAGGCCGACCCGGCGCTGATCGCGGCCGACGAGCGGTACTTCGAGGCGCTCGCCACCTGTCTCGACCGGTCGATCGCCGAGGTGTCCGCCCAGCTGGACGCCGCGCGCAGGGCTCCCGGCGGTATGGGCCGGCACGCGATGGACCGGGACACGGAGGTCCACCGTCTCACCGCCCGCCTGCGCACCCTGCGCCGCTTCGGCCTGGACCTGTGCCTCGGCCACATGGTGAACCCGGACGACCCCGAACCCGTCTACATCGGCCGTCTCGGACTCACGGACGGCGTGACCGGGCGCCGGCTGCTGATCGACTGGCGGTCCCCGGCCGCCGAGCCGTTCTTCGGCGCGACCCACGCCAACCCGATGGGCCTGACGAGCCGCCGCCGCTACCGCTGGACGAACGGCCGGATCAGCGACTACTGGGACGAGGTCTTCTCCCGCGAGGAGCTGGACGGACGCACCGGCCACCACGCCGCCGCCCTCGACGACCAGTCGGCCTTCATCGCGAGCCTCGGCACCAACCGGTCGGAGCGCATGCGGGACGTCCTCGGCACCATCCAGGCCGACCAGGACGCCATCATCCGCGCCGGTTCCCGGGGCGCGCTGGTCGTGGACGGCGGCCCCGGCACCGGCAAGACCGTCGTCGCCCTGCACCGCTCGGCGTACCTCCTGCACTCCGACCCCCGGCTGGGCCACCGCCGGGGCGGCGTCCTCTTCGTCGGCCCGCACCGCCCGTACCTCTCCTACGTCGCCGACGTGCTCCCGAGCCTCGGCGAGGAGGGCGTACAGACGTGCATCCTGCGCGACCTGGTCGCCGAGGGGGCGGCGGCCGGTACGGAGAGCGACCCGGAGGTGGCGCGGCTGAAGGCGTCGGCGGCGCTGGTGACCGGCATCGAGAAGGCCGTGCGCTTCTACGAGGAACCCCCCACCGAGGGCATGACGGTCACCACCCCCTGGTCCGACATCCGGCTGGGCCCCGAGGACTGGACCGCCGCCTTCGACGCGGCGGAACCCGGCACCCCGCACAACGAGGCCCGGCACCAGGTCTGGGAGGAACTGCTGACGATCCTGACGGACCGGCACGAGGCCGAGGCCGACCCCGATCCCGACCCGGAGACCACCGCCGCCCCCTCCCCCGCCCTCCTGCGCCGGGCCCTGCTGCAGAACCGGGACCTGGTCACGGCCTTCAACCGTGCCTGGCCCCTGCTGGAGGCGGCGGACCTGGTCGGGGACCTGTGGACGGTGCCGGCGTACCTCCGGTTGTGCGCGCCCTGGCTGACCCGCGAGGAGGTGCGGTGTCTCCAGCGCGACGAGCCCCGGGCCTGGACGACGTCCGACCTGCCGTTCCTCGACGCGGCCCGGCAGCGCCTGGGCGACCCGGAGACGGCCCGCCGCAAGCGGCGGCAGGCGGCGACCCTGGCCGCGCAGCGTGAGCGCATGAGCCAGGTCGTCGACAACCTGATCGAGGCCGTGGCCAACTCCGGCGCCGACGGCGACGAGGGCATCGGCCTGGTGAACATGCTCCGGGGCGAGGACGCGCAGGTCAGCCTGGTGGACGACTCCGAGCTGTCCGCCGCCGACCCCGACCTGCTCGCGGGGCCGTTCGCCCACGTCGTCGTGGACGAGGCGCAGGAGCTGACGGACGCGGAGTGGCGGATGCTGTTGCGGCGCTGTCCGTCCCGGAGCTTCACGATCGTCGGTGACCGCGCCCAGGCCCGGCACGGGTTCACCGAGTCCTGGCAGGAGCGTCTGAAGCGGGTGGGCCTCGACCGCGTCGAGCAGGCGTCCCTGACGGTCAACTACCGGACGCCGGAGGAGATCATGGCGGAGGCGGAGCCGGTGATCCGGGCGGTGCTTCCGGACGCGAACGTGCCGACCTCGATCCGCAGCGGCGGCGTCCCGGTCGTCCACGGCCCCGTCTCCGCCCTGGAGGAGACCCTGGAGACGTGGCTGGCCGCCCACGACGACGGCATCGCCTGCGTCATCGCGGCGGCGGGTCCGCCCCGTACGACCCCGGCGTCTCCCCGGGTCCGCACCCTGACCCCCGAACTGTCGAAGGGCCTCGAATTCGACCTGGTGGTCCTCATCGACCCGGAGGGGTTCGGGGAGGGCATCGAGGGGGCGGTGGACCACTATGTCGCGATGACGCGGGCGACACAGCGGCTGGTGGTGCTGACGACGCACGCCTGAGCCGTACGCCGGTCTCGCACGCCCGTCTCGCACGCCGGTCTCGCACGCCCGTCTCGTACGCCGGTCCCGCACGCCGGGGCGGTGGCCTCAGGCCACGGTCCTGGCCTCGGCCAGCCGGTGGAACGCCCGGGTGGTGCCGGGGTGCACCATCTCGTCCAGCAGATGCCGCCAGTCGGGGTCGGTGACGGGTGCGGGGTGCGCCCGGTCCCACGCGGTGAGGAACGGACCGAAACCGCCGTCGTCCCGCGCGTCGGTGGCCCGCGTGTCCGAAGGCCGCGTCGACTTCATGGGGGTCTCCTTCCGTCCGGAATCCCTCCGGTGTCTGTCCGGTTGCCTGCCCGGGATCCGTGCGGGATCCGTGCGGGATCCGTGCGGGATCCGTGCGCTCGCGGAACCCGCCTCACTCCACGGTCCCGCACCCGGGCCCGCACGGCCATGCGGTCCGCGGCGGCACCTCACCCGCGTCGGGCGGCCCCGTCCGGCCACACCACGTCCACGGGGACGCCGGCCGCCCGCGCGTCGAGGACGGCGTCGGCGGTGCCGCCGCCGTTGCCGGTGGGCGGCACCCCGTCCCAGACGGCGACGAGACGGTCCGCCCGCTCGACGAGTACCGCGTTGGCGGCCTCGTACGCCTGCCGTCCGGCCGTCTCGTAGGGAAGCGCGACGACCTCCGCGGCGGCCTCGACGAGCCGGTCGTAGGACGCCCCGTGCTCCGCCTCGACGGTGTTGCGGCGGTAGTCCCGCGACGGCGTGACGACGACCAGCCGTCCCCCGAGCGCGAGCACGGCCTCGGCGAACAGGGTGTCGGCCCCCTTGGCGACACAGGACACCCCGACGAGCCGCCCGTCGACGGCGTACGGCCTGAGCAGTGTGTCCAGGGCCGCCCGCACGAGGGGGACGGTGCCGTCGGTCAGGTCCAGGTGTCCGGTCACCGCGATGGTCGTCACGGCCGCCCCTCCCTCTCCGTAGGCGCTCACGGGCTCAGCTCGCCGTCGAGGGATGCTTCGCGCGCGTCCGGGTGATGGCGTAGCCGAAGGCCGTCGCCAGTATGTACATGAGGACCGAGTACACAGCGCTGGGAACCGCCACCTCGGTGCTGTCGAGAATGCTCAGGGCGATGGTGAGGGCCACCGTGGTGTTGTGGATCCCCACCTCCATGGCGCTGGCCACGGCCTGGGGCTCGTTCAGGCGGAGGGCCTTCGCGCCGCCGTAGCCGATGGCGAGGCTCGCCAGGCAGAACAGGCCGGTGACCAGGCCGACTTGGCGAAGGTAGTCCGCGAGGTTCTCCCGCTCTCCCAGCAGCGCCCCCAGCGACACCGCGACCAGGACGGCGATCGAGAACACCCGGACCGGACGGTCCGCGCGGGCGGCGAACTCCGGGGAGCGCTTCCGGACGAGCATGCCGAGCCCGACCGGGACGAGCACGATGGCGATCACCTGCAGCACCTTGCCGAACTGCAGCCCCAGATCGCCCTCGACGTCGAAATAGGTGATGGCCAGGTTGGTGATGAGGGGGATGGTGACGGCGGCCAGCACGGAGTTGATCGCCGTGAGGGTGATGTTGAACGCCACGTCACCACGGAACAGATGGCTGAAGAGATTGGCGGTGGTGCCGCCCGGGGACGCGGCCAGCAGCATCACGCCCACGGCGAGCAGCGGGTCCACGTCGAAGCCGACGACCAGCCCGAAGGCGAGCAGCGGCAGCACGGCGATCTGCACGGTCAGGGCGAACGCGACCGCCTTCGGCGAACGGGCCACACGCCGGAAGTCGGCCGTCGTGAGCGAGAGCCCGAGGCCGAACATGATGACGGCGAGCGCGACGGGCAGGCCGGTCGTGATCAGCACTGAATCGTTCATGCCCCCGCTTTCTGGACGACGGCATGACGGCAGCGGGGATACCGGGACTGCCGCACGGCCCGTAGGTCGCCACAGTGAAGCAGCAGCCAAGCCCCCGTCACAAGGTTCGTGCAGGTCAGAGTGGTCTGCGATCCGATGCTCGGGCGCTCTGCGCGGCGTATATGGCGTGACATGTGGGGCTTCGACGCGGGACGGGGACGAGCGGCCGTGAGTCTTGATCACCACTGAGGACGCTGATTGGCTGGCCGGCATGAATGATCTCGGACCCGTTGCGTGGCCTCCTGCACCGATCAAGACCGAGAGGCTCGTGCTGCGTGAGCCCGAGGCCCGGGACCGTGCGGCGTTCATCGAGCTGCACGCCTCGCCGGAGGTGCACACCTACCTCGGCGGCCCACGCCCGCGTGACGAGCTGGAGCGCGAGATGTCCGAGGTGCCCGGGCGGTGGCCCGGAAGTCTCGTCGTCGACCTCGAAGGGGCGATGATCGGCCAGATCCTGCTCAGGAGAGCAAAGGAACACCTTTGCCCCGCTGCCGTGGGGAAGGTCGATCTCGGCTACCTGTTCCTGCCGCGGGCGTGGGGGTTCGGGTATGCCGCCGAGGCGTGCGCGGCGGCTTTGAACTGGCTCGAAGACGCCCTTCCGGGTGAGCCGGTGGTGCTCGCCACCCAGACCGCCAACGTCCGTTCGATGCGCCTGGCGGCAAAGCTGGGGTTCGCCGAAGCGGAGCGGTTCCGGGCCTGGGACGCCGATCAGTGGCTCGGCCTGCGGGCCCCGGTCACGCCCTCTGATTGAGTTCGCCCTCGACAGCATGGACCCGTCGCGGCGTCGGTAGTGGGTGTGGCTCCGAGTGAGGGCCTGGGGGGCGGAGAAGGCCGAGAAGAAGCCGGCGCGCATGAGCCGGTTGTTCTTGACGAAGCGGCGGCCGACGAAGCGTCTCTTGCCGGAGGCGTGGGTGACGGGGCGAAGCCGGCGTGGGACTTGCATGGTCGGGCGCCGGTGAAGCGGACCCGGTCATCGGCGAGCTCGGCGAGACACCCGCCCCGCGAGGCTCAGTCGATCGGGATCTCGTAGGCGATCTCCCAGCGCACGTCCGGCACGGCGATGTCTGCCGTCTCGACGGGGCGTCCGTCGCTGTCGTAGTACGTGCGCTCGATACGGGTCAGCAGCTCACCGACGCTGATCCCCAACAGGTTGGCCTCTTCTTGCGTCGCGCGGCCCGGTCGCGGAACCTCAACGGCGGTCTCGACGGCCACGCCGATCGAACGCATGCGCTCCACGACAGCACTCTCGTGGGCATCTACCTTCTCCAGCCCGAGGTACGTCAACGCGCGCGAGCCGCGGCCCGGTTGGCAGAGGAGGCGTGTCGATGACCGCCGTACGGAGCGGTCGGCCCACAGAACCGCGCACCGAGATCCCCCTGCTGCGCGCCTACCGACTGGACCGTCGAGCGCACTCCGGGCCGCCCCGTTCGTCGCACGGACGACGACCGCCTGGCCGTACACCTCCGCCTGTCCCTGGCCGGCGGACCCACCACGGACACCGACCTGACCCTCACCCTCTCCGAAGCCGAACATCTTCACGCCGCGCTCTGCCGCGCCCTCGACGGGGAGCCCGCACCTCCGACCGGGCCGGACTGCCGCCGGTCGGTTCAGGTCTCGCCCCGGGTGCCGCATTCCACGGGGTCCGCGTGGAAGTCTTCCGACGCGGGCGACTTGTCGACCGTCCCGGCAGGCCGCTCCATCGGCCTGCCGGGACGGTCGCGGCACAGCAGATGAACAGGGCTCAGTGGGCGAGCACGAAGGGGTCTACGACGGCGGTGTCGCATCGCGCCTCGTACGCGACGCACGACGAGGACCGCGAACCGAGCGGTGAGCAGGGTTGCTCGGACGCATGCGCGGCCGCGGCCGACGCGGAGTCGGCCGGCTTCCTGCACTCGGATGCCGCCTCATGTCTCGCACGGCATCCATGAGCAACGCGACGTGAACGCGGAGGACGGCCCCGAGCGTGAGCAGCGCGGTCAGCACGACCACACATGCGAGACCGAGCCACGCGACGAACGCGACCGCCCAGGCCAGATCCGGTGACTCCGGCCGCTCCGTGGTGGCGAGCCACATGATCAGCTTCACCTCGACGGCAGCGTGGCTGACGATGAGGCCGTTCCACATCACCAGGAGAACGGTGTCCCATGCCAACCGTCCCGTGACGCCCCCTCCTGCCGACGGCCTTGGTTCGCGGTTCCAGAGTGCCTGGAACTCGACGGTGGCAACGACCAGGATGACGGGGATGACGGTCACCATGGTCGACGCGTAGTCGTCGGTCATCCTGTACGCCATGATCCCCCCGGCACGCGCTTCAGAGACACGACGGTAGGGCATGCGCGCCTGCCGAGGTGGCAACCGCCGCATCCGTGGACCGCCGTTCAGACCTTCGCCGCCACCACCCGCGTATGGCCGGCGGTCAGCAGGCCGACATCCTCGACGTCGGGCGTCAGGACCGTCACCCGGCCCGGCTGCTGCAGAGCCGTCGCACACAGCATGGCGTCGATCGCGTACTTGTGGCCGTGCAGCCCCGCCGCCCGAAGCAGCGCGGCGGCCGACTGGGCCAGCGCCTGGGTCACCGGCTCCACGCGCAGTCGCGACAGCGTCCACCGCAGCGCGGCATCGTTGATCCGGGGATGCATCACTTCGACCAGCACCGCGGCCGAAGTGACGACCGGGAGATCGGCCTCCCGGGCGGCCACGAGCCACTCGTGCACCTCCCGGTCCCGCTGCACCGCCTTCGCCAGCCCTTCGCTGTCCAGAACCAGCGCACCACTCACGCGGCGGCCTCCGCCCCGGAACCATCGCCGGCGAGCCGCGCCCTCTTCGCCGCCACCGCCTCCGGGTCGGCGGGCCCGTGCACCTCTTCGAAGCCTGCGATCAGCTCGTCGAGGCCGTCCCGCTCGATCTGTCGCTGCGCCGCCCTCTCCAGGTACGCCGACACTCCCCGCTTGCCGACCCGCTCACGAATGGCCTGCAACGTACCGGCCGTCAGCGTGACCGAGATGCCGCTGCTCGGCCCGTCACCAGGCGGAAACTCTTCACTGTCTCCCATACCCCTCACTATGGCATTGGAAATGCCATAGTGGTACCACGGCCGGCCGGAGCCGCTAATCCTGGATCAGAAGGTCCGGGTGGGTGGCCGTGAAGATCAGGTAGGCGATCGCCGCGGCTGCTCCCAGAAGGGACAGTGCGCCGCCGGCGACGGCGCGTGACCTGTTCGTTCGGCCCTGTGCCGATGCCCGGTACTCGACCCGGGCCCGCGCGAGGCCGGCGAGGGCCAGGGGCAGGGCGGCCACGGAGACGAGGATCCAGAACGGGCAGCAGAACCAGCACGCCACCGACGCCCCGCCGAGGAAGACGGCGAACTCCCCTGTCTGCCGGGGCTCGTCCGGTGCGTCGGTGGGAATCACGGGCCGATTCAAGCAGAGCCCGCCCGGCGCGAACGCGCCGGGCCGCAAGGGCACGGGCGCACGAAGAAGCCCCAGGGCGATGCCTGGGGCTTCCTCATGGGCCGTGGACGCGGTCCCGGGCCGTCGCCTACGACGCCGGCGTCACGTCCGTCAGCTTCCAGCGCTGGTTGGTGCCCGAGTTGGGGATCCACAGGCCCACGCCCGCGCCGTCGTTCGTGGACTGGCCGCCGACGTCGGCGAGCTGGCCGGTGGCCGTGTTGACCAGGGTCCAGGTGGAGTCTCCGGTGCTGGAGAGGATCCACTGGGTGGCGGTGTCACGGGCGCCCGTGTCCGGTTCGGCGACCAGGGAGCCGCCCCGGACCGCCAGGCGCTTGTGGGAGGCCGCCTCGGTCAGGACGTAGCGGGTGCGGTTGCCCGTCGGGCCGGTGCCGACGCGGTCCAGGGTCCACCGCTGGGCGGCCGTGGCGGCGTTCGGGTTCTTGATGACCAGGCTCTTGCCGTCGGCGGCGAGGGCGAGGTTCTTGCCGCTCTGGACGCCGTTGAGGGTGTAGGTGTGGTCGTCCTGCAGCTCGGCGGCGGAGGCGGCGACGCCCGAGACGCTGCTGATCAGGAACGACGTCACCGACTGGGCCGGGACCGTGATCGTGGCCTTCTTGTCCCGGACGTCCACGGCCTTCTGGCGGACCAGCTTGCCGGAGGCGTCCGTCACCACCGGGGTGACCCGTGCGTGCTTGCCGACGTCACCGAAGCGGGAGAGGTCGAGCGTCACCGCGCGCGGGGCCGTCGTGCTGTTGACGTGGACGACCGTCGCCTTCTTGCCCTTCTTCGCGACCGCGGCCGTGCTCGACTTGTCGTCGGTCTTGATCAGGCGGTCGCCCGGCTTGATGTAGTGCGTGAAGTTACGGGCCGTGTCGAACTTGGTGTTCGTGTAGATGGGGCACGACTTCAGCGTGTCCGACGACTTGCACGAGAACGACATCTGGATGGAGCCCCAGTTGCCGCCCTTCGCGGACTCGCCGCCCGGCTTCATGTTGTCGTAGTCCTCGACCGGCTGCCAGAACACCCAGGCCTGGGGCTCCAGTTCGCGCAGGTCGTCGACCATCTGCTGGGCGAGGCCCAGGCCGGGGCGCATGTCGGTGAAGCTCTGGCCGTCGCCCCAGTCGCCCTCGACCTCGCTCATCCACAGCGGCTTGTCGGCGGCCTTGGCGAGGTCACGGACCATGGTGCGCTGGCCGGTGCCGTAGGTGTGGACGTTCATCTGGCCGACGAGGTCGCGGACCTCCTTGGGGTAGGAGTTCCAGTTCGTGGCGAAGATGGACGGGTTGGTCTCGTCCATCGCGGAGATCTCCGCGTCCGAACGGGACTTCTTCAGGACCGGGGCGAGCGCCTTGATGACCTTCTGCTGCAGCTCCGGGCCGATGTGCGCGCCCTCCTGGCGGCCGCCGGTCGGCTGGCCGTCGGCGCCGAGCTTGGTGCCCCAGTAGTTGGTGTTCGGCTCGTTGAAGGGGTCGAGGGTGTCGACCTTGATGTGGTGGGCCTTCTCCAGGCGCTCGGTGGCGCCGACCAGGTACTTGGCGAAGTCGTCGACCGAGTCGGCCTTCAGCTGGTCCTTGGTGGAGTCGAAGCCGCCGGAGACGTAGCCGCTCTCCGTCATGAACCAGGGCGGGGAGTTGCTGAACGTCTCCCAGTGGTCGATGTCGTTCTTGATGCGGTCGACCCACCAGCGCTGGGTGGCGTCGGCGTCCTTGTTCCAGTCGTTCTTGTCGTCGGCGTCCCACCAGTCGACGTCCGTGCGGGTGGTGCCCGCCGGGGCCTTCCACCAGCCCTCGACGGCGCCGCCGGCCCGCAGGTAGTCCTTGACGTCGGGGGCGTTGCCGCCGCCGATGTTGTAGCGGGCGATGTTGAGGTCGAGGCCGTCCTTGCCGAAGAGCAGGTCGGCGAGCTTCTCGCGGACCGCCGGGGGGTAGTCGCCGGTGGCGTTGGCGAACCACACCAGGCTGGTGCCCCAGCCCTCGAAGCTGTCGGCCTTGTAGGAGGGGTCGGGGCGGACCGTGACCGAGGCGACGGCGGCCGTGTCGGCGTGCGCCATCGGCAGGGAGGTCGTGGCCATGACCGTTCCGGTGGCCAGGGCCGTGACGCCGATGGCCCCGAAGAGCCGTCTCGTACGGGTGCGGTGTGCCATTCGAGTACTCCAACTCTTCCGTGTGTCACGTCCCGGCGAGACACGGAGAAAGGGGCCGGCGTTCAGCGTGGTGCGGTTCCTGCGAGGCGTGCGTTCTGCTGCTTTTCAGGCGTGTACGGAGCGGTTCGGCACGCTCTCATGGGGTTTACGAGTGATGCGCTTCGGCGGATGTTTACGTAAACATCCACTGAGGCGGATGTCTACACTGTCCGAATCGCGGCGGTCAAGGATTCGTAAGAGATCGACACGGCGTTCCGGGTGTGGCGGACGGGGCGCGGGGGCCGGAACAGCGGGCAGACATTCAGGTACGGAACCGGGCAGAGAACCACGGAAGAGTCGGGGGACATCAGGTGGACGCGACCGACGGTCGTAGCACGAGAAGACGCTCCGCCCGGCCCCGGCAGGGGCCCTCCATGGGGGACGTCGCACGGCTCGCCGGTGTCTCGTCGCAGACCGTCTCCCGGGTGTCCAACGGGTTCGCCGGGGTCAACGAGGACACCCGGCGCCAGGTCCTCGCCGCGATGCGGGAGCTGGGGTACCGGCCCAACAGCGCCGCGCGGGCGCTGCGGCGCGGGGAGTTCCGGACGCTCGGCGTGATCACCTTCTCCCTCTCCACCCTGGGCAACATCCGCACCCTCGACGCGATCGCCACCTCCGCCGCGCGCGAGGGGTACGCGGTCACGCTGCTGCCCGTCGCCGTGCCGACGCAGGACGAGGTGAACGGGGCGTTCTCCCGGCTCGGGGAGCTGGCCGTGGACGCCGTCATCGTCATCATGGAGGTCCATCTGCTCGACGCGGCGACCGTGTCGGTGCCGCCCGGCGTGCAGGTCGTGGTGGCGGACTCGGACGCCGGGGACCGGTACACCGTCGTCGACACCGACCAGGCGGGCGGCGCGCGGGACGCCGTACGGCATCTGCTGGAGCTGGGGCACGGGACGGTGTGGCATCTGGCCGGGCCCGAGGACTCCTTCGCGGCACAGCGACGGGCCAACGCCTGGCGCGCCACGCTGGAGGAGGCCGGGCGCCCGGCGCCGCCGCTGGTGCGGGGCGACTGGTCGGCGGAGTCGGGGTACCGGGCCGGGCTGCGGATCGCCGAACAGGCGGACTGCACGGCCGTGTTCGTCGCCAACGACCAGATGGCCCTCGGGCTGCTGCGCGCCCTGGACGAGCGCGGGCGCCGGGTCCCCGAGGACGTCAGCGTCGTCGGCTTCGACGACATCCCGGAGGCCGCGTCCTTCCTGCCGCCCCTCACCACCGTCCACCAGGACTTCGCCGAGGTGGGACGGCTGTGTGTGCGGGGCGTGCTCAGCAAGATGCGGGAGGGCGCGGAGGAAGGGACGGCCGGGCACGGGACGACGCTGGTGCCCACGCGGCTCGTACGGCGGCGCAGTACGGCGCCGGCGCCGCCGCCCGCCTCCTGAACGCGTTCGCCCGACCTGTGCGCCTGATCCGTGCGCCTGATCTGTGCGCCTGATCCGTGCGCCTGATCCGTGCGCCTGATCCGTGCGCCTGATCCGTGCGCCTGATCCGTGCGCCTGATCCGTGCGTCTGCCTCCGTTCAGCGCCCGCCCGTCACGGCTGCCGCAGGGGTTCCTGCTCCTGTCCCCGCCCGTGCCGCTCGTTCCAGTGGCGGGCGAGTTCGTCGAGGGCGCGGTGCGTGCGGGCCAGTTCCCAGAGCAGGTAACCGGCGGCGCCGGCGAACGGGAACCAGGCACCCCAGTGGAAGACGAGCACCGGCATGGTCAGCAGGCCCACCAGGACGACGAACCTGAGCAGGACGGCCGCGTAGGGCTGGTCGCGTTCGACCATGGCGTCCTCTCCCCGGACGGGGACCCAGCGTAAGCGCGACCTCATCAGCTACCCCCTCGGGCCTCGTGAGGCCCCCTCGGGCTCCCCGGGCTCCCCGGGCTCCCCGGGCTCCGGGTGACCATCCTGGCGTTCGCCGTCGTGGAAGGGCCAGTGCGCGGTTGTACAGGTTTCTTCACACGGCTCACGCCCGAGCCGGAAGGGGGCGACGGTGGGTCGCGCGCCGGGATCGCCGTTACGGTGTGGGGTCGTGACGGGGTTACGGGGTGTGCGCGGGGCGCGCGGGTGGTGGGAACGGGGGCGGGCGCTCGGGGAGGCCCATCCGTGGGTGGTCGACGGCGGGGTCGCGCTGCTGGTGCAGGCGGCGGTGACGATGCCGTTCGTGGTGCCGCGGGCCGGCGGGCTGCCGGCGCCGACCTGGGCGGCGTACGGGCTGACGACACTGACCGTGGTGCCCCTGGTGTGGCGGCGCCGGGCCCCGCTCGCCGTACTGCTGGCGATCATGGTGACCAGCCTGGTCTACCGGCTGACGCTGGACGGGCCCGGACAACCGCTGCCGTACAGCGGGCTGGTGATCGTCTACACGGTCGCCGTCCTCTCGCCGCCCTGGAAGCGGCTGGTCACCGGACTGCTGCTGCTGGTCGCGGTGCCGGTGGGGGTGGGGCTCAACAGCCGGTCGGCGCGTGAACTGACCTTCTCCGCCTTCGTCTTCGCGGCGGCCTACGTCTTCGGACGGCTGACCGACGCCCGTCAGCGGGCGCACCACGTCGAGGCCGAGCGCGCCGCCGCGCGGGAGCGGGCCCGGATCGCCCGCGAGATGCACGACATCCTGTCCCATGCCGTGAGCCTGATGATCGTGCAGGCGGAGGCCGGGCCGGTGGCGGTGCGGACGGCTCCGGAACGGGCCGAGGCGGCGTTCGACGCGATCTCCGAGGCCGGCCGGGACGCCATGGTCCAGCTGCGGCGGATGCTGGGCGTGCTGCGCGAAGGGGCCGGGGAGGCGGCCGAGGAGGAACGCGTGTCCCGTGCACCGCAGCCCGGGGCTGGGGATCTGGCCGGGCTGCTCGACCGGGTGCGGGGCAGCGGGCTCGACGTCGTGCACGAGGTGGTGGGGCGGAAGCGGGCGCTGCCGGCCGCCGCCGGGGCGTCGGTGTTCCGGATCGTGCAGGAGGCGCTGACGAACACGGTCAGGCACGCGGACGCCCGTACCGTCCGCGTGCGGCTGGTGTACGGGGAGGACGAGGTGCGCGTGGAGGTGACGGACGACGGGCGCGGGCCGCGCGCCGGGCACGTCGGCGGGCACGGGCTCGTCGGCGTGCGGGAGCGGGCGGCCGCGCACGGGGGTACGGCGGAGACCGGGGCGGGGCCCGGCGGGCGGGGGTTCGTGGTGCGGGTGCGGATACCGGTGGCGCCCCTCGCGGGCACGACGGCCGCGGCGGGGACGGGGGCGGGGAGATGACGATCCGGGTGGTCGTGGCCGACGACCAGGAGCTGGTGCGCAGCGGCTTCGCGCTGATCCTCGACGTCCAGCCGGACATCGAGGTGGTCGCCGAGGTGGGTGACGGGGCGGCGGCGGTGGAGGCGGTACGGCGGCACCGCGCCGACGTGGCGCTGCTGGACGTCCGGATGCCCCGCATGGACGGGATCGAGGCATGCCGGGCGATCGGTGCCGAGAGAGCCGGGCGGGGCGGCGGCAGCGGCGACGTGGGCGGTGCCTGCCGGGTCGTGATGCTGACGACCTTCGACTCCGACGAGTACGTGTACGAGGCGCTGCACGCGGGGGCGAGCGGGTTCCTGCTGAAGGACGTACGGCGGGACGATCTCGTGCACGCCGTACGGGTCGTGGCGCGGGGCGACTCGCTGCTCGCGCCGTCCGTGGCACGGCGGCTGGTGGAGCAGTACACACGGCCGCCCGCCGCCCGGGCCCCTCGGCCCGACCCGCGGCTCGGCCTGCTGACCGGGAGGGAGCGCGAGACGCTGTTGCTGCTGGCGCGGGGGCTGTCGAACGCGGAGATCGCCGCCGAGCTCGTCGTCAGCGACCACACGGTCAAGACGCACGTCGGCAACGTGCTCGCCAAGCTCGGGCTGCGGGACCGCGTCCAGGCGGTGATCTGCGCGTACGAGACGGGTCTGATCGCGGCGGGGGACGCGCCGCACGGGGCCGCCGGTCCCCCGGCCGGGGGAGTTTCCCGGCCCGGGGTCTCCCCCGCGTCGGCGAGGGAGTGACCGCGGCCGCCCGTCGAAGACCCCCTGTGCGGGCGATCCGCGCAGGTCCGCGGGTCAGCAGGATGGAGCCGTCGAGAGCGACCGTGCGGTCGCGAACACCGGCTCACATCAACGGAGTTGCTCATGAAGCGCGCCACCCGCACCCTGCTCGCCGCCGCCTGCGTCCTGGGGACGGTGACGGGTCCGGCGGCCCTGCCGGCCGCCGCGTCGCCCTCTCCCGGCGGAACGGCGAACATGACCGCGCCACCGCATGTGGACCCCGGCACGGCGCGGACGGACCCCGCGACGGACCCCGCGACGGCCGCCGCCCTGGAGGCCGCCGTCGCCGGGCTGCCCACCGCCGACGCCACCGCCGCGCTCGTCCGGGTCGGGGGCACCGACGGGGTGTGGCGGGGCAGTTCGGGGGTGCACGACCTGACGAGCGGGCGGGCGGCCGACCCGCGCGCCCGGTTCCGGGTGGGGTCGGTGACCAAGGTGTTCACGGCTGCGGTGGTGCTGGGGCTGGCGGCGGAGGGGAAGGTCGACCTCGACCGGAGCGTCCGCGCCTATCTGCCGGACCTGATCCCGGCCTCGTACGGCGGTGTCACCGTCCGGCAGTTGCTCGATCACACGCACGGGATCCCGGCGGCCGACTTCCCGGGGTCGACGGTCGAGGAGTGGTACGCGAACCGTTTCCTGGTCCACGACCCGGAGGCGATGGTGCGCTCGGCCACGGCGAAGGAGCGGGAGTTCGCGCCGGGCGAGCGGCAGCACTACCTCAACATCGGCTACACGATCGCCGGGCTGCTGGTGGAGCGGGTGACCGGGGACTCCTACGAGCGGCAGCTGGCGCGGCGGGTGCTGAAGCCGCTCGGGCTGCGGGACACGTACGCCCCCGGGGCGGATCCCCGGATCACCGGCCCGCACAACCACGGATACCAGCGGATGACGCTGGACGACGGGACGACCGGGCTGCGGGACGTGACCGTGTGGGGGGTGACCGACGGGTGGGCGGCCGGGGACCTCGTCTCGACCGCGGCTGATCTGGAGCGGTTCACCGACGCGCTGTTCGGGGGGCGGATCGTGCCGCGCGGGCCGCTGCTGGAGGCGATGTTCACGGTGCCGCGGGTGGCGGCGTTCCCGAGCGGCAAGCCGGCCGAGTACGCCGTCGGGCTCGCCCGGAAGGTGCTCGGCGGGCGGGAGGTGTGGGGCAAGACGGGCGGGCGCTGGGGCTACAACGCGGCCATCGCCTCCACCCGGGACGGCTCCCGCACCCTCGTCTACAGCGTCAACTCCACGGACGCCAAGGGCCAGGACGTGAGCCGGGTGGCCCTCGGTGTGATGGTCGCGGCCTACGGGTCACCGTCGTGACCGGCCCACCGACCCACCGGCCCGCCGCCCCGATCCGTATGCGCCAACTTCCTTGAATATAGGACCAGTTCTGGGCCGGAGATCACGACCGCCACTAGCATCGCCCTCATGCGACTTCGTCGGAGCCATGACAAAAGCATCCTCGATCCGGCCGCCCTGCCCCGTGATCCGCGGGCCGACGAGTATCCGATGCCGAGCGTGCCCCACGGGTGGTACGCGGTGCTGCGCAGCGGGGAGTTGCGGGCGGGGAGGGTCGTCAGCCTGCACTACTTCGGGCGGGCGCTGATCGCGTTCCGCGGGTCGGACGGACGGGCGGCCGTGCGGGACGCGCACTGTCCGCACTACGGCGCGCACCTGGGTGTCGGCGGGAAGGTCGTGGACGGGGCGGTGCAGTGCCCGTTCCACGGGTGGCGGTTCGGGACGGACGGGCGGTGCGTGGAGGCGCCGTTCGCCACGCGGACGCCCAAGGTGTCGATCGGCGGCTTCCCGGTGCGGGAGCACAGCGGGCTCGTGTTCGTGTACGCCGGGCCGGGCGAGCCGGCCTGGGAGGTGCCGGAGATCGAGGAGACGGGGTCACTGGACTTCGCCTCGCCGATCGACGACGTCTGCCGGGCGCGGATCCACATCCAGGAGATGCGCGAGAACATCGTCGACGAGTCCCACTTCCACTTCATCCACGGGCAGAGCGAGCCGCCGGTCCAGCGGTGGCGGGAGGACGGGCCGTTCGCCGAGGCGCGGGGGACGATCAGCAGGCGGGTGCTGGCCTGGGACATCAACAACACGTTCGACTCGTACATGTACGGGCCGGGGGTGATGGTCGTGCGGGTCCACGGGCCGGTGCTGTCGGTGACGGCGGTCGCGCTCACCACGCCCGTCGACGACCGCACGAGCGAGCTGCGGATGCTGTACTACCTGCGCAAACCGGCCTGGCTCCCCTTTCTCACCCCCCTGTTCAAGCTGGTCTTCCGGGCCGAGGCGCTGGGCGAGGTACGGGAGGAGGTCCAGATCTGGGACCACAAGATCCACCAGCCCCGCCCGGTCCTGCTGCCGCACGAGAAGGGGATCAGGGCGCTGCGGCGGTGGTACGCGCAGTTCTACCCGGGGCAGGGGGAAGCGGCGGTCACGGGCTCCGGGGAGGGCGCGACCGCGGGTTCGGGGCAGGGTTCGGCCGAGCACGGGACGGGCGGAACGGACAGTGACACGCCCGCCGGGTCGCCCAGGGCCACGACCGGCGGACCGGCGGACGGCACGGGCGGGGGTCCGGTCGGCCACCCGGCCGGGGGCGGCACCGAGGGCCCGGCGGAAGGCGCGTCGCGGGAAGCGGCCTGAGGCCCTTCCGACGACCCTGGGGCCGGTCGCCCGGATCATGCCTCGGGCGCGGGACTCACCGGCGGTCGTCGGCCACCCGGCCGGGGGCGGCACCGAGGGCCCGGCGGAAGGCGCGTCGCGGGAAGCGGCCTGAGGCCCTTCCGACGACCCTGGGGCCGGTCGCCCGGATCATGCCTCGGGCGAGGGGCTCGCCGGCGGTCGTCGAACAGTCGTGAGCCGACCGGTGAACCGGTGTCCGGGCCGGGACTCGGGGGACACGGCCCGGCACCCCGGCTCAGGTGGAGGGGAGGATACGGCGCGTTTCGTAGGCCCACATCGCGATCTCGACCCGGTTGCGGGCGCCGAGCTTGGCCATCAGGCTGGCCAGGTGCGTCTTCACCGTGCTGAGGCTGATGTGCAGCGCGTCGGCGATCTCGGTGTTGGTCAGCCCGCGGGCGACGGAGAGGAGCACCTGCTCCTCGCGGGCGGTGACGGGGGAGACGGGCTGGGCCACGGGCCGGCCGGCGGGCACGTCCGCGAAGGCCTGGAGCAGGCGGACGGTGACGCTGGGCGCGATGAGCGCCTCACCCTCGGACGCCGACCGTACGGCCTGCGCCAGAAGGTCCGGTCCCGTGTCCTTGAGAAGGAATCCGCGGGCGCCGGCACGCAGTGCGCCGTAGACGTACTCGTCGAGGTCGAACGTGGTGATGACGACCACGGCCAGCGGGTCGGCGACGTCCGGGCCGGCGACCAGCCGGGTGGCCTCGAGCCCGTCGAGTACGGGCATGCGGATGTCGAACAGGCAGACGTCGGGGCGTAGTTCGCGGGCCAGGCGCACCGCCTCCCGCCCGTCGGCGGCCTCGCCGACCACCTCGATGCCGGGCTGGGCGTTCAGCATGATCCGCAACCCGGTGCGGATGATCGTCTGGTCGTCAGCGACGAGGACGCGAATGGACACCGCTCTCGCTCCTCGCTCTCGGCAGTTCGGCTTCGACATGCCAGCCCCGGTCGGTACCCGGGCCGGCTCGTAGTGTGCCGCCGAGCAGGGTCGCGCGCTCGCGCAGTCCGGTCAGTCCGTATCCGTCGCGACCCCGGCCGGTGCGGCGGCCGTTGTCGCGCACGCTCACCCGTACCGTGTGCCGTTCCGCGGCGACCCGGACGACGAGGTCGGTCGCGTCGACCGCATGGCGCAGCGCGTTGGTCACCGACTCCTGCACGATCCGGTAGACGGCAGCGTCCACGGTGGGGGACAGCGCGTCCAGTTCGCCGTCGAGCCCCAGGTCGACCCTGAGGCGACCACCCGGGGTACGCACCAGGCGCTCCAGATCCGCGACTCCGGCGGGCGGCGCCAGCTCGGCGCCCACCTCGCGGTCGCGCAGCGCGGCGACCATGGCACGCATCTCCTCCAGCGTGCGCGCCCCTTCCTCCTCGACCCCCTCCAACGCCTCGACGGCGGCGGACGGGTCGGTGCCCGCGAGCACCCGGCCCGCCTGAGCGATGATCACCATGGCCGACACGTGGTGGGCCACCGTGTCGTGCAGTTCCCGGGCGAGCTGCTCGCGCTCGCGGGAGCGCACCTGCTCCACCTGCCGCTCGCGAGCGGTCACCCGGAACCGCACGGCAGCCCCGACCACCCCGGGCAGCAGCAGGAAGACGAGGCCCACGACCTTCTCGACGACCGGGGTCCCGTCCGCGACGACACACAGCGTGCCGACCGCGAGGATCACCGCGCCGCCCAGCACGGTCTCGCGTCCCGATCCCCACCGGGGCAGCGCGTACACCAGCACGAGCACGACCGTGCCCGTGTACAGGCCGACGGGCTCGCGCGGTCCGGCGACGAGCCAGACCACCTGGAGCAGGGCCACCGAGCCGAACGCCAGCGTCACCGTCGCCAGCGGGCGGGTACGGCGCCACAGGGGCAGCAGCCACAGCCATACGGCGAACACCACCGCCACCGGCCGCCACACGACGTCCTCGCGCAGGGTGGCCTCCAGCGCCACACCGGCGAGGCCCGCGGCGAGCAGCGCCCAGTCCCGCCGCACCCGTGCGGGCGCGTCGGGCGGCCGGGGTTCGGTCCACAGGGTTCGCAGGTCGTCTCGGAGCACGGTTCTCAGCCTAGGGACCGCGGCGGGCCGCGCATCGGCCGAAAGGACGGGTTGTCGCTCCGCCCCGGGGCCGACGGATCCGCGGCCCGCGGGCCGATGCCGCGGAGCGCCGTGGCGACGAGTCTCGGCATCGGCGGCCGTACAAGGACGGCCGACGAGGTGGTTGGAGGACCCGATGCTCTCGAAAGCCCTGTTGCGCCTGGGCGCAGGCGCCGCCCGCCATCCCTGGCGGGTGATCGCGGCATGGCTGGTCGCCACCACGCTCGCCGTCCTCGCCGCCGTCGCCTTCGGCGGGCGGACCGCGGACTCGATGACCGCTCCGGGACTGGACTCGCAGAAAGCCGCGGAACTGATCGGGCGGGCCCGCACCGGCCAGGAGGGGATGACCGCCCAAGTGGTCGTCACGCCCCGCGACGGCGCTGCGACGTTCTTCGACCGGGGCGGCGCGCGCACCGCTCTCACGCGGCTGCGGGCCGAGGTGGAGCGGCTGCCGCACGTGCTCGGCACGAGCGACCCGGCGGGGGCACTCGACGCACGCGGGGACGCCGCCGTGCGCGGCGGCCTCGTCTCGGCCGACGGGCGGATCGCGGTCGTCCGGGTGCAGTACCCCGACCAGAGCCGGCTCTCGGCCGAAGACCTCGACGCCCTCGTCGGTCTCGGCGACCGGCTGCGCGCCGAACTGCCCCTGCGCATCGAGATGGGCGGGAACCTCTTCTACGCCTTCTCCGACCCCGACGGCGGCGCGAGCGAGCTGATCGGCCTCCTCGCCGCGGCCGCGATCCTGTTCCTGGCGTTCGGCTCGCTCGTCGCCGCCGCGCTGCCGATCGGCATGGCGGTCTTCGGACTGACCGTCGGGGTCGCCACGATGACGCTCCTGGCGGGGGTCACGGACGTCCCGACCTTCGCCCCGGTCCTGGGCAGCATGGTCGGGCTCGGAGTGGGCATCGACTACGCGCTGTTCGTGCTCGCCAGGCACCGGGAGTACCTCGCGGGCGGGGTCGATCCGCGGACGGCGGCCGGACGGGCGGTGGCGACGGCGGGGCGGCCGGTGGTCTTCGCCGGCGGCACCGTCGTCGTGTCGATCCTCGGCCTGGCGGTCGCGAACGTGCCGTTCATGACGGTGGGCGGGGTCGCCGTCTCGATCGTCGTCCTGATCATGGTGCTCGCGTCGGTGACGCTGCTGCCGGCCTTCCTCGGCGCGGCGGGCCCGCGCCTGGCCCGGGCCGGCCGGATCGGCCGGGCGCTTCGGGCCGGGCGGCGGCGGGACGTAGCGGCGGGCGCCGCTCCTGCCGTCGGCTGGCGTCGCTGGATCGGGCACGTCGGCCGGCATCCGGTGCCGTACGCGGTCGGCGCGGCGGGGTTGCTGCTGACCGCGACGCTGCCCGTGCTCGGCCTGCGCGTCGGCCTGCCCGACGACGGCTCACTTCCCCCCGGCCGTACCGAGCGCCGGGCCTACGACCTCGTCGCCGAGGGGTTCGGCCCGGGCACCAACGGTCCCCTCGTCGTCGCCGCGGACCCCGCCGGTGATCCGGGAGTGCTGGACCGACTCGTCGGGGCGGTCGCGGCGGATCCGGGCATCGCGTCCGTCGCGCCGGCGCACGTCGACCGGGCCACCGGCATCGCGACCCTCGTGGTGTTCCCGGCCACCGGCCCTCAGGACGAGGCCACGGCCGACACCATCGCCCGGCTGCGCACCGACGTGCTGCCCACGGCGATCGGGCACGGCCCGGCCAGGGCCCACGTCGGCGGCGCCGCCGCGAGCCTGTCCGACGTGGGGCAACGCACCAGCGAGCGACTGCCGGCGTTCGTCGCCGCCGTGCTGGCGATGTCGTTCCTGCTGCTGATGCTGGTCTTCCGCTCGGTGCTCGTACCGCTCAAGGCGGTCCTGCTGAACCTGCTGAGCATCGGCGCGGCCTACGGCGTCATGGTCGCGGTCTTCCAGTGGGGCTGGGGAGGCGCACTCATCGGGCTGGAAGCGACGGTTCCGATCGTGTCGTTCATCCCCATGTTCCTCTTCGCCATCCTGTTCGGCCTGTCGATGGACTACGAGGTGTTCCTCCTCTCCCGCGTACGCGAGGAGTACCTGCGCACCGGCGACAACGGCACGGCCATCGTCGAGGGCGTCTCGCGCACCGCCCGGATCATCACCTCGGCCGCCCTCATCATGGTGGCGGTCTTCCTGTCCTTCGCCGTCGCCGACGACCCCTCCACCAAGATGTTCGGGCTCGGCCTGGCCACCGCGATCCTCATCGACGCCACGGTCGTCCGCATGGTGCTGGTACCGGCGACCATGACACTCCTCGGCCGGGCCAACTGGTGGCTGCCGAAGTGGCTGGACCGGATGCTTCCCCGCGGCCCGGTCGGCACCGCCGACACCGGCGGCACCGACGCGGAAGCCACGGGTGAGGCCGGCCAGGGCCGCGGCGGCACCGCCGATAGCGGAATCGATGGGGAAGCCGCTGGTGGACGAACACGACGCGGCCCGGCCGGGCCTCGCTGACGGCGGTGAGGATGTTGTGCGCGTAGGTCTGGCGGTCCTTCTCCGAAGCTACCGGCAAGTGGATGAAGACTCCCTCGGCGCCTCGGTAGGCGTCGGTCAGGTCGGCGGCGGAGGAGTAGTCGGCGGCCAGGACGTGCTGCGCGCCGGGCACGACGGCGTCGGGGTTGCGGGTCAGGGCTGTCACTGTCTTGCCCGCGGCGGCGAGAGCGGCGACTACGGGGGCGCCCTGGGCGCCGGTGGCGCCATGAATCACGTAGGTCATGACGCCATTAGTGCATGCAATGCACCAGTTACATCAACTGCACTAATGGGGTACGGTCGAAATTGTGACTGATCCCTGTCTGCCTGAGTGCGGTGTCGCCCGGTTCCTCACGCTGCTCAACGGCCCGTGGGCCACTTTGATCGTGCGCGAGCTGCTCCACGGCCCGCACCGGTTCAACCAGCTGCGCGAGGCTCTGCCCGGCATCAGTCCGCACACTCTGACAAGTCGACTGCGTCAGTTCGAGCGGCACGGCATCGTCACCCGCACGACGTACGCGGAGATCCCACCGCGCGTCGAGTACGCGCTGACTCCTCTCGGCGAGGGCTTGCGCGAGGTCCTGGAGGCCATGGGGACGTGGGCCATGGCGGTGCCGGATCCCGAGTCCGGCGTCACCGCCTGACGTACGCCTGGCCTAGCGACCTTGGTGACGGCCATGGTCATGGTCACGCCGAGGATGAGAGCCTTGCCCGCAGGGCGTCATTGTCGTCGTGGTGGACGACCTCTTCGAAGCGCAGTCGCAGTCCGTGCCTGTCCAGCAGCTCGGCCACGATCGCGTCGAGCTGTTTGCGGTGCTCCTTGGTCCGCGCCCGGAGGTACGCCTCGCGGACCTCTTCGGGCTCGTCGGCAAGGACCTGGTCCATGCGCTCGCGGATGTACCGCTTGAGGTTGATGTGCTCCATGAACACCTCGCCCACCCCGGCTTCGACGAGCTGCCCGAAGAGGTCGTCGAGGAGTTCGGGCTGGGTGGCGAAGTGGGGCAGGAGCGGGCCGACGAAGGCGTAGGTGGGGATGCCGGCCTCGTTGAGTTCGGCGAGGGTGCGCAGGCGGCGGGAGGCGAGCGGGGCGCGGACCTCCAGCCATCGGCTGACCTTGTCGTCGCTGGTGGTCACCGTCATGCCGACCTCGGCGCGCGGCAGGCCGGTGAGCAGGTCGATGTCGCGGGTGACGACGGGTGACTTGGTCAGGATGCGCACCAGGCCCGGGTACCCGACCGCTTGCAGTTCGCGCAGGATGCCGCGGGTGAGCCGGTACTGCGTCTCGTGGCCCTGGTAGGGGTCGGTGACCGAGCTGAGCAGCATGGTGCCCTGCCGCTTGTCCTGTGGCATCTTCGCCAGCTCTGTGCGGGCGAGCTCGACCGCGTTCTTCTTCACGTACAGGTAGTCACCCCACTCCTTGACGGACCGGCCGAACTGCCGCCCCGCGAAGGAGGCGAAGCAGTAGGCGCAGCCCAGCACGCATCCGGTGTAGGGGTTGATGACGTAGTCGTTCGACGGGGTCTTCGACTTCTGGATCAGAGTCTTCGCCTCGATCTCGACCGGTTCCATGGCCGACTTCCTTCCTGCCGTTCACCGTCGCCTCCTGGGCGGCCAGGCTCCTGAGCTGTCAGCGGGACGGTCGGCGGGACGCCGCCGGACCCACACCCATGGAACAATAATCTCAGGAAGTTGATTCCACAGAATATAAATGGTTGGCTGGGCGACAGCTGATCAAGGCTCGCGGTCACGCTTCCTGCGGGTCGGCTCGCCGAGTCGCAGCCGCAGAGCCGCCGTCACCCATCGAGTCCAATTCATCTCAGAGAGTTTCTGCGCCCCCGGGTATGGGGTGAGGAGTGAGTGTCATGACCGTTCCCGCCATCAACTCGGTCGCCTGGTTCGAGTTCGGCACCAACCAGCCGGAGAAGGTCAAGGAGTTCTACGGCGAGCTCTTCGACTGGAAGTACGTCCTCAACACCAACACCCCGGGCGTCACCTACCACTCGGTGATGACGCCGGGCGCCCAGCAGCCGGCGGGTGGAGTCTGGGACTCGGAAGGCGGCTTTCCCGACTACGCGGTCTTCTACGTCGTCGTCCAGGACGTCGCCGCCACCGTCGCCCGCGCCGAGCGACTGGGCGCCGAGGTGCTCATGGCACCGGTCTCCGACTCCGCGGGCTTCACCTTCGCCCGGCTGCGGGACACGGCCGGCAACCACTTCGGCGTGTTCTCCGCACCCGCCCGCTGACCGGTTCCCCAGGACCATGTCCTGCCCTGCCCGTACTCCACCCGGAGGTTTCCCGATGCCCGGCGCCAGCGCCACCGGCGAACAGATCCCCGTCCGTGTCCACGGCGGGCCGACCACCGTGATCGAATACGGCGGGCTCAGGTTCGTCACCGATCCCACCTTCGACCCACCCGGCGACTACCCCATGCCGCTCCCCGGCGACCACAAGCTCGTCAAGACCGCCCCTGCGCCCGTAACCGCCGCCGACCTGGGCAGCGTCGACGCCGTCCTGCTCTCCCACGACGAGCACGACGACAACCTCGACCACACCGGCCGCACCTTCCTGTCCGAGGTCCCCGTCGTCTTCACCACGGAAAGTGGCGCCGGTCGCCTGGGAGGTAACGCTCACGGGCTGGCCCCCTGGCGGACGGCCGAGCTACGGCGGCCCGACGGCGCCACCGTGACCGTCACCGGCGTGCCCGCCCGGCACGGCCCCGTCGGCTGTGAACCGATCACCGGTGACGTCATCGGCTTCATGCTCACCAGCGACGACCTGCCTCCGGTCTACGTCAGCGGCGACAACGCCGCCCTGGAACACGTCGAGGAGATCGCCGAGAGGTTCGCTCCCGTCGACACCGCGATCCTCTTCCTCGGCGGAGCCCGTATGCCCTTCGCCTTCGACGGCGCCCTGCTCACCCTCGACAGCGTCCAGGGTGCCGAGGCCGCGAAGACGCTCGGCGCCCGCCGGGTCGTCCCCGCCCACTTCGACAGCTGGGCCCACTTCACCGAAGGCCGAAAAGAGATCGAAACCGCGTTCGCCGATGCCGGCCTGGCCGGATGCCTCGACTTCGCCCGCTAGCCGCCACCCCCGCACGACAACCTCTGGAGAACACACCATGACCAGCACGAACATCGACATCGCCCGCACCTACTTCCAGGCCGTGCAGACCGGCGACATGGCCGCCCTCGGCGAACTCCTCGACGAGGCGATCGTCTGGCACCAGCCCGGCGCCAACCAGTTCTCCGGCGAGCACAAGGGGCAGGGGGCCGTCTTCCAGATGCTCGGCGGCATGATGGAGGCCAGCCAGGGCACCTTCGCCATCGACAAGATCCACTCCCTGTCGGGCAACGGTGACCTGGTAGCCGCCACCATCCACTTCACGGGCCGCCGCGGCGACACGTCCATGGCCATGGACGGCGTGGATCTCCTGCGCATCCAGAACGGCAAGATCACCGAGATGTGGCTCTTCTCCGGCGACCAGAACGCCGAGGACGCCTTCTGGGGACGCTGACCTCACTCCGCCCGTGCCCTGCGGCCGGGCCGGCCGCAGGGCACGACGAACGGCCCCCACCAGAGCGAGAGGCATCGCATGCGCAGGATGACCGACGAGCAGTGGCGGGCATTCGTCACCCACGGCACCCGCACCGGCAGGCTGTCGACCGTCCGGGCCGACGGCAGCCCGCACGTCACACCGGTCTGGTTCCTTCTCGACGGCGACGACATCGTGCTCACGACCGAGAAGGACGGCGTCAAGGGCCGCAACCTCGCCCGCGACGGGCGCTTCGCCCTCTGCGTCGACGACGACCAACCCCCCTACGCGTTCGTCATCCTCCAAGGACACGCCGAGACCTCCACGCTCCCCGACGAGATGCTGCACTGGGGCGGCCTCCTCGGCGCCCGCTACATGGGCAAAGACCGCACCCAGGAGTACGCCGCCCGCAACGGCGGACCTGGCAATCTCCTCGTCCGCGCCCACATCGACAAAGTCATCGCCTTCAACGGCATCGCCGACTGAACGCCACTGGGCGGCCTGCGGAACAGGTGAGCATGGTCATCCGTCCCGCAGGCCGCCCAGTGGCGTGCCCGAGACGCTCCGGCTCACGAGGCCGACCGGCCGGGCTGCTTCGGGGCCCTCATCGCCGGAACCGGCGTCTGACCCGCGGCCTTGCGTTCCGCGTCCAGAGCACGTCCGGCCGCCCGCAGAGTGCTGAGGACCGCGGTCACCTCGCGTACCGACTCCTCGGGAATCACCGACCCGATCCGCAGTTCCAGCTCCTCCTCGAAGACCTTCAGCGCCCCGTCCACCAGCTTCCGCCCCTCAGCGGTGAGCTCGACGATCGAGGAACGGCGGTCGTTCGGATTGGCCTTCCGGCCACACAGCCCCGCCGCCTCCAGACGGTCGACGACCTTGCTCGTGCCGCCCACCGTGATCGAGAACTCCTCCGCGATGTCCTGGATCCGCCGCCCAGGCCGCCTCGACAACAGGTGCAGCACCTCGAACGAGGTCAGCGCCAGGTCGTACTCCGCCCGCAACCGCTCCTCGATGCCGCCCCACAACTCGATCTCCAGCGAGACCAGCTCCCGGTACAGCAGCTTCAGGTCAGCGTCAGCCATCACTCATCTTCCAACGAATTATCTTCCATAGACAATTAATTGTAGGTCACCGGTGGTGTACGGCGAGGTGGGGTCGTCCAGCACCGTGCGGGCGAGGCCGAGTACGTCGGTGCCGGTGGCGAGCTGGGTGGCCTCCACGTCGTCGGCGAGGCGGGAGAGATAGCCGCCGTGGTGGTCCGTCACCAGGTAGGAGGGTTTGCCCTCCGGGGACGGCCAGGGCAGAAGCCGGGGCGCGGACGCACGGCCGGTTACGGGCCCGCGGCCGGGTGCGGGTACGGGTGTGCCGTTGAGGTGTTCCATCAGACCGCCACCTTCTGCACTCCGACCAAGTGCTGGTCGAGGTCCACCCCGAAGTCTGCAGCCAGGACGAGCGCGAGACGGCGGCGCTGCTGGAGAGCGGCCTCGTCTTCGTGGACGGCGAGGTAGGGGCGGACGAGGGGCGAGGCCGCGCCGTCGATGGGGGCGTGGAGGCCGTACGGGGAACGGTGACGCGGGAGACCGGAAGACGCGGGCGCCGAGGCGAAGGCGGAGGAGTGGCGTACGGCGGTCAAGTGCAGGCAGAGGTACGGGCGATGGCGGATGAGGCGCCGCTTTCCGGTGCCCGGGGAGAAAAGGATGCGCAGCCATTGCAGGGCGCGGGGGATAAGGTCGGTCATGTCGACGCTCCTTGTAAGCGTGGGCCGTGCCCCGGGAGGTCTCCACACCTCGCCGGGGTCTCTCGTGACCACTTTGCCTTAGGAAGCAATAGGTAGCAACCTGAAGCATGAGGTTGCATGCGGACGTTGCCTCATGTGGTGCGCTGCTACCAGTCGCCTTAGCGTGCAGCCATGGCTAACGAGCGCGAGTGGAGCCCCGACCCGACGAGCCACGTCTACGTGTATCTCCAGGTGGTGCACCACATCGCCGAGCAAATCCGCACGGGCCGCCTGCCCGTGGGGGCACGCCTTGCCGCCGAGCGCGATCTCGCCGATCAGTACGGCGTCGCCGTCAACACGATTCGGCGAGCCGTCCGCGAACTCCGCGATCAAGGACTTGTCATCACGGTCCCCATCAAGGGCACGTTCGTACAGGCCGAGCAGTCGGCCGACGACTCCGCCGAAGAAGGCGAACCGAACGCCTGAAAGGGCCGTGCGCAGGCATGTCGAAAGGGCGGACCCGGTGCGGGTCCGCCCCAGGTCGGTTACTCAGGGGCGAGTTGGGCAAGGCTCCCCCCGTGGAGCAATCCGAGATCATGCGGCGAGTCGTGGGCATCCTCACCGAGGCGATCGAGATGCGGCGGCAGGTCCGTGAGCATCCCGGGGACGAGGTGGCGCTGACGGGCGCCGTCTCCGCGTTGCTCACGGAGACCCTGCCCGTGATCAGGCTGCCCGCCGACGCGAGCGCCCAGGAGGCGACCGGCATCATCACCGACGCCCTGGGGCCCGCGATCGTGGGCCTCGTCAACTGTTTCTCCTACGCCTTCGTGCACCTCGCCGAGGTGCACGACGAGGGGCGGACCGACACCACCGCCGCGGACGTCCTGCAGGCCCTCTCCCTGCAGTTCGCCCAGCGCGACGGGACGTGACGCGGCCGCCCCCGCCGGGTCAGCCGAACATGCCGACCTGGTAGTCGCCCGCCGGCTGGCGCAGCATGACGTTCAGCCGGTTGAAGGTGTTGATGAGGGCGATGAGCGCCACCAGGGCGATGAGCTGGTCCTCCTCGAAGTGCTTGGCCGCGTTCTCCCAGACCTCGTCGGGGACGCCGCCGGCCGCGTCGGCGATGCGGGTGCCCTCCTCGGCCAGCTCCAGCGCGGCACGCTCGGCCTCGGTGAAGACCGTGGCCTCCCGCCAGGTGGCGACCAGGTGCAGCCGCTGGGCGGTCTCCCCGGCGTGCGCGGCCTCCTTGGTGTGCATGTCGAGGCAGTATCCGCAGCCGTTGATCTGGCTGGCGCGGATCCTCACCAGCTCCTGGGTGGTGACCGGCAGCCCCGTCTCGTCGACGGCCTTGCTCGCCGCGACGAGGTGCTTGACGAGCTTTCCTGCGACAGGGCTGGCGAGCAGGTTCAGACGTGCTTCCATGGCGGGCTCCTCGTGCCGTCGTATGCGGTGACGACACGAGGACGGGCCGGACCGGGTCCGATGTGACATGACGGGATGTGACCCCCGTCACGCGCCTTCTCGCGGCTGCCCGGCGGTCAGTAGAGGGCGATCCTCGGGTGGACCGTGCCCACGGCCGCCGGGTCGGTGACGGTGACGCGGTAGAGCTCCGCGAGGGTCGCGCCGGCCCGCAGGGTGCGCCGCGCGGCGCTCAGGTCGGTGAAGAGGGTGCCGGTCTGGCTGCCGAGGGCCACGGTCTCCCAGCAGCCTCCGGCGGTGCGGTGCTCGACCTCGACGTCCGCCGGGTCGAGGAACGGGCCGGAGTCCGGGGACTCCAGCAGGAGTTGCGGGGCGACGGTCCGGGCCGCGCCCGAGTCGTTGCGGTAGGCCAGGGTGACCTCGTGACTCCGGCCGTCGGCGGTGAGCGGGACGGTGGCGAGGTCGGCGAAGCCGACGGGTATGGCGGACGCCTGCGGGGACGTGGCCACGGTGGAGGCGGCCCGCGGCGCGGCCGCCGCGGCGGGGCCCGCGAGGGCGAGACCGGCGGTGGCCACGGCCACGGCGAGCAGGGCGATCCTGGGACGACTGGTGCTGGATGACACGTGCGTGGATCCTTCGTGCTGGTGGGGGGTGCCGGCAGGGCCCGTACGGGAAGCCGGCCGGGGTCGCGCCCAGGTTACGAAGGGATGGCCGCGAACGGTAACTACCGTGGGGTAGTGGAGAGATTGAGTGGAAAGTCGGCCATGACGGCACCGCTCTGGCCTTTTTACCGTCTCTTCAGCTAGACATTCTCCGAACTCACATTGACCAGTGGGTTCTCAGGGGTCTCTACCGCTCAGGGGGAACACGCCCATGACCACGTTTCACCATGCACCCAGACGTTTCTCACGTCTCAGAATCGTCGGCGCCGCGCTGACCGCCCTCGTCCTCGCCGGCACGGGGACGGCGACCCAGGCGATGGCCGCGCAGGACACCGCGCAGAAGCCGCAGTCGGCCTACACCCCGCCGCCCGTCCCCACGCTGGCCTGGTCCGACTGCCAGGGCGGCTTCGAGTGCGCCAACGCGGACGTGCCGCTGGACTACCGGCAGCCGCAGGGCACCAAGATCACCCTCGCGGTGGTCCGCAAGAAGGCCGCCGACCAGACCAAGCGCAAGGGCACGCTGTTCATGCAGCCCGGCGGTCCTGGCAACTCCGGCGTGGACTACGTCCGCAACAACTACGCCGGCCTGCCGGCCAAGCTGCGCGAGTCGTTCGACGTCTTCGGCTACGACGTCCGCGGTGTCGGCCGCAGCTCGGCGCTCACCTGCTTCGACGACGCCCGCTACACCAAGGCCGTCACCGACGCCAAGGGCGTCCCCGGCCCGGACGCGTTCGGTCCCGCACTGACCGAGGCCGCCGAGTTCGACGCGGCCTGCCAGACCAACTCGGGCTCGCTGCTGCCGTACGTCGGCACCGAGTACGTCGCCCGCGACATCGACCTGCTGCGCCAGGCGCTCGGCGAGGAGCAACTGACGTACTACGGCCGCTCGTTCGGCTCGTACATCGGCACCGTCTACGCCGCCATGTTCCCGAAGCGGGTGCGGGCGCTGACGCTCGACGGCGCGTACGACCCGTACAAGTACGCCTACCGGCCCTACGCCTACGACCGCGACCAGTACCTGGCGCTGGACGGCTCGATGAGCCGCTTCCTCGACTGGTGCGCCTCCGACCAGCCCGTCTGCGGCTTCGGCGACGGCGACCCGCGCGGCGCGTTCGAGCAGCTGAAGAAGGACCTCGACGCCAACCCGGTGACCACCGCGAGCGGCGGCAGGGCCAACGGCTACACCCTCGTCTACCGGCTGATGTTCAACATCAACGAGGGCAAGGTCATCTGGCCCTCGCTCGGCGCGGCGCTGAAGAAGGCGCAGGCGCGGGACAACACCTCGTTCCTGCTGCGTCCGCCGTCCCCGGCCAGCTTCGACTTCCTCGGCCCGAACGTGGTCGTCGAGTGCGTCGACAAGGACTACCCCAAGAGCCTGCACAAGCTGGAGTGGAACGTCGAGTCCAACGCGGCGGCGGCGCCGCTGCTGGGCCCGGCCATGGCGTTCGGTCCGCCGACCTACGACCACCAGCACGCCACCGCGTGCGTCCAGTGGCCCGCCGAGACGCCCAGCCGCTACGACGGCTCCTTCCGCGCCAAGGGCTCGGCACCGATCCTGGTCCTCGGCACCACCGGTGACCCCGACACCCCCTACGAGCACGCCGTCGCGCTGTCGCACCAGCTCGACAACGCCGCGCTCGTGACGTTCGAGGCCGAGGGCCACACGGCGTTCGGCCGCAGCGCCTGCGCGACCGACGCGGTGATCGACTACCTCGTCGACCTGAAGGTCCCGGCCCGCGGCACCACCTGCGCGGACGAGACCCAGCCGCCGTCCTCCACCCCGAAGACGGCCCCGCCCGGCACGACGCTCGGCGAACTCCGCAACGGCGTCAACGAGCGCGTCGACAGCCTCGGCAAGGTCGGCTGACCGGCCGGCCCGTTCGACGACCCGGCCGGCCGGTGATCCGACCGGCCGGCCCCGGCCCCGGGGCGCCCGTCCCTCCACGGCGCGCGCCCCGGGGTCTCGCACGTCCGCGGCACATCCAGATCTGGGGGGAGCCGGCCCGATGGCGCTGCGCATCCATTTCACGTACGACGACCTGGCCCGGGTGGTCCTCGCGGAGGAGCCCGACCCGCTGTGGGAGGGGCTGCTCAGCCTGCATCTGCTGCAGAACCGGGACGGCCCCCTGGTGTTCGGCCGCTGGCGCCGGGCCTCCCGCGGCCCCTTCGACCCCGAGCTGTCCCGGCTGCGCCGGCTCGCCCCGCCACGCGGCTACTCGGCGGACTTCCTGACCCCGTCCGGCGCCGTCGGCGGCTTCGAGGCGGGCCTGGACGCACTGCTCGCCACGCCCCGGGCCCGGCTGCGGACCGACCTCACGGAGCTGTCCCTCCCCCGGTCGCTGCCGGGCTGGTCGCGGCCGCTCGCCGACGGCGACACCCAGGCACTGCGCGGGCTCGGCGGCCTGGTCCGCCGTCATCACGAACGGTTCGTCGCCCCGTACTGGACCCAGGTCCGCGCCCGCTTCGACGAGGCCCGTTCCGCCGCGGCCAGGGCACTGCTGCGGTCCGGTTTCTCGGGGCTGGCGCAGGGGCTGCACCCCAGCGTGCGCTGGTCGGCGCCGGTCCTGCACATCGCCGGCTCCCATCTGCGCGGCGACCTCCACCTCGACGGGCGGGGCCTGCGGATCATCCCGTCCTTCTTCTGCTGGCCCGGCCCGATCGTGCTGAAGGACGGCTCCCTGCCCCCGGTGCTCGTCCACCCCGTGGCCCACGACCCCCGCTGGCTGGCGCCCCCGCCGCCCGCCGCCGCCGGCACGCACCAGGCCCTCGCCGCGCTGCTCGGCCGGGCCCGGGCCGCCGTCCTGGAGGAGGTGGCCGACGGCCGCACCACGAGCGAGGTGGCGGCCCGCGTCGGGCTCAGCCCGGCGACCGTCAGCCACCATGTGGCCGTGCTCCGGGAGTCCGGGCTCCTCACCAGCCGGCGGCTCGGCGGTATCGTCCTGCACACCCTCACCGCCCTGGGCTCCGACCTCCTCGAAGGCGGCCCGGCCTGCGGCATTCGACCAGGTTCGAAAGCCGTGGTGCGGGCCGGGAGCCGACCCTGACCATGGGGAGACGGGACCGTCGGGTCCTCCGTGACCGCTGAACCAGGGACAGGACATCATGCGCATCGCGAATCGACTCGGCGTCGTGCTGGCCGGCACGGTGCTCGCCACCGGCGCCGCCCTCCTCACCGCGCCCACCGCGTCCGCCGCGAACCCCTGCTGGCAGAGCGGCGGCAACTGGTGGTGCAACAACGTGTCCGGGGCGCCCGTCTACCGGGACCCGTACACGTTCCAGGTGGTGGGGTACATGCACAGCAACCCCAGCTGGTTCAAGTGCCGTTACGACGCCGGAGCCCACGTGGGAGGGCCGCACCCCACCCGCTGGGTGTGGACCGAGGCCGACAACGGCGCCTGGGGCTGGATGAAGGACACGGACATCTACAGCGAGACCGACTCGCTGCCGGTGGCCTCCCCCTCCTGCCCCTGAGGTCACGCCCGGCGGCTACCGGGCGTGGTCCGGGCCGAGGTCCAGGTCCCCGAAGGACAGCGTGTCCAGGTCGCCGTCGAAGTCCTCCGGGACCAGCGGCGGCCCCTCCGGCGAGGCGGGCGGTGAGGCTCGGTCGGGGCCGGTGAGGGACTGTTCGGTCCAGATGCACTTGCCGGTGGGCGTGTACCGGGTGCCCCAGCGCTGGGAGAGCGCGGTGATCAGCTGCAGGCCCCGGCCGCCCTCGTCGGTGTCGCCGGCCCTGCGGATGCGGGGCATGGTGAGACTGCCGTCGAAGACCTCGCAGACCAGCGCGGAGCCGTGCAGCAGGCGCAGCCGGACGGGGCCCTTGGCGTGGCGTACGACGTTGCCGACGAGTTCGCTGGCGAGGAGTTCGGTGGTCGGGGCCAGGTCGTCCAGGCCCCAGGCCGCGAGCTGGTCGCGGACGTGGCGACGGGCCTGCCCCGCGGCCCTGGGGTCGTCCAGCAGGGACCAGGAGGCCATCCGGTCGCCGGTCAGGGCGTGCAGGCGGGCGACGAGAAGGGCCGCGTCGTCCGCCGCCGCGTGCTCGGCGGGCAGCAGGCCGTGCGTGAGGGTGTCGCAGAGGCGTTCCAGGTCGGCGGCGGTGCCGTCCTCGTGGGCGGTGCGCAGCAGACCGGCCAGGTCGGCCATGCCCTCGTCGATGCCGCGTTTCGCCGACTCGACCAGGCCGTCGGTGTAGAGCACGAGCAGGCTGCCCTCGGGCACGCTCAACTCCACCGTCTCGAACGGCGGTTCGGCCGCGCCGAGCGGCGGGTCGGCGGCCCACTCCGGGAAGCGCACGGTCCCGTCCGGGCACACCAGCGCCGGCGGCGGATGCCCGGCGCGGACCATCGAGCAGACCTGGGTGGTGGAGTCGTAGAGGGCGTACAGGCAGGTGACGTACGACTCCTCGCCCATGGTGCCGACGATGTCGTTGAGGTGGCTCATGATCTCGTCGGGGGGCAGTTCGAGGTCGGCGAGCGTGTGCACGGCCGTGCGCAGGCGGCCCATGGTGGCGGCCTCGGACAGGCCGTGACCCATGACGTCGCCGACGACGAGGGCGACCTGGCCGCTGGAGAGCGGGATGACGTCGTACCAGTCGCCGCCCACATCCATGCCCTGCCCGGCCGGCAGGTAGCGGGCGGCCGACTCGCAGGCGGCGAGGGCCGGCAGGTCCTGGGGGAGCAGGGCGCGCTGGAGTTCGCGGGACCGGGTGTGTTCGAGGTCGTAGAGGCGGGCGCGTTCCAGGGCCTGGGCGAGGAGCGCGCTGATCGCGGTCAGCAGGGTGCGTTCCTCGTCGGTGAGGCGACGCGGCCGGTCGAAGGAGACGACGCAGATGCCGAAGGTGTGGTCGGAGGCGGTCAACGGCAGGAAGGCCCACGCCTGTTTGCCCGAGCGGGCGGGCAGGTCGGCGTACTGGGGGACGTACTCGGCGAACTCCCGCGGTGAGGAGATGAAGACCGGGGTGCCGGTGTCGATGGCGTCCCAGACCGGCCCGAACGGCGTTCTGGGGCGGCGGTCGACGAGGTGGATGAAGTCGTCCGTGTAGCCGACGGCACCCACGTTGTGCAGGCGGCCGTTCTCCACGGTCTGGACGAGCAGGCCGGCCGCGGCGAACGGCGGCAGGACCCGGAGCGCGACCGCGTCGACGACGTCCTGCGAGGTGGTCGCCTTGGCGAGAGCGGTGGTCAACGCGGCGATGCGGTGGGCCCGTTCGGCGGCGGCGCGCTCGGTCTCGCGGCGCTCCTCCTCGTGCCGTCGCTTCTCGGTGACGTCGCTGAAGTAGATGGTGCGGCCGTCGGGGCCGGGGACCAGCCGCACATGGTGGACGAGCCCGGTGTCGGGTACGTGGACGTCGAACCCGGCGGGCTTCTCCTCGGCGGCGGCCTCCCGGCAGCGGCTCTCCAGGCAGGGGGTCTCGCGCACGGAGGGCAGGTCCCACAGCAGCCGCCCGCACAGTTCCGCCGCGGAGAGGCCGAGGGTGCGTTCCGCCTCCAGGTTGGCGAAGGTGATCCGCCAGTCGTCGTCGACGGCCAGGAAGCCGTCGCTCATGTGCCGCAGGGCCCGGTCGAGCGCGTCCCGCGCGGACCGCGACTCGTCGCTCTCCCAGCCGACGCCGATCATCCGGTGCGGCCGCCCGTGCTCGTCGTAGGTCGCCCGGCCGCGGGCCCGCGTCCAGCCCCAGGTGCCGTCGAGGCGTCGTACGCGGTACTCCGCCTCGTAGACGCCGTGTTCGCGGATCGCCCGTTCCGCCGCGGCGAGGGTCGGGGCGAGGTCGTCCGGGTGGACGATCCGCATCCAGTTCTCTATCTGGCCGGTGAACTCGGCCGGCCTGGTGCCGTAGAGCTCCAGGGCCGCCTCGTCCCAGATCAGGTCGCCGGTACGGATGTCCCAGTCCCAGGAGCCGAGGCTGACCTCCTTGAGCGCCTGCCGCAGCCGGTCGGCGCCCGGCTCGGGCTGCGCGGGGCCCGTCGGCGGGGGCGCCTGGGCCATGCGGTCCTCGGTCCAGTCGACGACCGCCCGCAGGAAGTCCCATTCCAGACCGGTGGGTTCGCCCCGGTCACCGGTCAGGACGGTGAGCGCGCCTATGGTGCGGTCACAGCCCGAGACGGGTAACGCGGCGAGACCGGTGCCGGGCCAGGCGGGGGCCGTGGAACCCAGCGGCGACCACACTCCGCCGCCCTGGTGCAGCGCGCGGGCCGGGGGCAGCGGGCCCTCCTGGTCGATGATCTCCCAGGGGCGGGTGAGCGCGGGCGGCAGGCCGCAGGCCGACACCAGACGCAGGGCCGACATCGGCCCCCGCAGATGGACCATGCCCCCGAGCGCGTCTAGTTCCCCGACCGCGTGCTGGAGCGCCAGCCGGAAGACCTCGCTCTCCGCGACACCGGGGTCCACCGTGCTGAGCAGGGCCAGCCGTGCGTTCATACGGCAGACCCTAGTGCTCTACCCGCACGTAGGGCAGCCCGCCACAGGAATTCCACAACGGCTCCCCCGGTCCGGGCCGCGCGTCAACAGAGCGTGTGGTGGGGCGAGTTGACGGGTCGGCCCGCCGCCGGGCGTGACCATGGTCCGCCGACGGTCGTTGGCCGCTGCGACACAGGATGTGGCGTCACCCGGATCTCCGGCCCGACCTCAGCAGGCGGCATGTTCAAGGCATTGAAGACGTTGGTCACGACGTTCGTCGAGCAGTACGCGCGGAACCAGCAGCTCGAACGGGAGCTGCGGGCGCAGCGCGGTGAGCAGGAGCGGCGCTGGCGGGAGGAGGACCGGGTGGTCCTGCGGGCCGCCCTCGCCGCGAACCGGGTCGCCCTGGAACAGCACAACGCCACGCTCCGGCAGGCGGCCGGCGTCTCGTACCTCACCCTGCGCTGCCACGAGGACACCTGGACCTTCCTGGCCCGCACGGCGTTCGGCGCCTGGGAGCCCGGCTGGACGCAGAGCACGCGCGACCCGTACGACCGCGTCGGGCCGACCGCGACCGGGGCGGCCCGCCTCGGCACCGACCCCAACCTGCCGCCGGGCCGGATCACCAAGGCGGAGGGCGGGATGCAGGACGTCCAGCTCTCCGGCCACAACCTGGTGCTGGTCCTCGACGCCCTGCGCGCGGCCACGGCCTCGGACCTCACCGCCACCGGGGCCCGCGCCAGGACGCTCTACGACCGGCTGGCCTCGTTCACCGCCAAACTCGACCCGGCGGCGCCCACGGGCCGCACCACGGGCATTCTCTGGCGGATCGACGACAGTCTGCACAGCCAGTACGTGAGCCGTCCGCCCGGCACCGGGCGCCCCACCGCCGCGCCCCTCCTCCACAAGGTCCCCTCGCCCGCCCCGGCGGTCCGCCGCCATCCGGAACGCAACGGCTCCCCGGTGGCGCGGACTTAGGCGGCGGGCGCCGCCGGAACACAACCTTCCGGCGGCTGTGGTCGTCCCCTCCGACGACAGCACCGACTCGGCGTGGTCACACAGGGGGCAGCATGCGACGCATCAGAACCATGGTCCTGGCACTCGCGCTCGCGGGGGCCGCGATCGCGACGGCAGCGGTCACCGCCAGTGCCGCACCGGGGGGCGCCGGGCGGGGCACCGCTGCCTGCCCGACGGGCTGGGGCAGCGGCCTCAAGGGCGTCCCGGACAGCGGCACGGTGCCGCTGGCGGACATCAGGACCGGCCGCCACGACTGCTACGACCGCATCGTGTTCGACGTCCCCGACGGCGGCGACCGCCTCGGACACTGGGTGCAGTACGTCGACCGGCTCCACCAGACCGCCTCCGGCGACGTCATCCCCGTGGACGGGGGCGCCATCCTGGAGATCCGGGTCGCCGCCCCCAGCCACCACCCCGGGACCGGTGCGGTGGTCTACCCCGGTGAGGTCGCCGAGCCCCTGCCCGGCGTGGACCTCTCCGGCTACCGCACCTTCCGCGACACCCGCTTCGCCGGCAGCTTCGAGGGCGAGACCCAGATCGGCCTCGGCCTCCGCGCCCGCCTGCCGTTCCGGGTGCTGCAGCTCCCGGGCCGCCTGGTGGTGGACGTGGCCCACAGCTGGACGTAGGGCCCTTGGGCACGCGAGGAGTTCCGCCGGGACACGCGCGGCCCGGCGGCGGCATCGCTCCGGACGGGACCGCTTGTAGGGTCCGGACGTGGAGAGATCGAACGAACATGTGAACGACGGAGCCGCGTCGACGCTGCTGGACGTGCTGCTCGGGGCCGCGCGGGAGACCCCCTGCCGGACCGTCGTCCACGTCCGGGGGGACGGCCGCGAGCACGCGGTCACCTTCGCCGATCTCCGCGACGACGCCCTGCGGGTGGCGGGCGGGCTCAGGGCGGCGGGCGTCACGCCCGGCACCCCGCTGCCGCTGGTCGCCGACCGGGGCGACGCCTTCCAGCCGATGTTCTGGGGCGCGCTGGCGGCGGGGGCCGTACCCGTGCCGCTCGCCCCGGAGCCGCGCCGGATCGGCCCGGTGTGGGAGCTCCTCGGCAGGCCGCCCGTGGTGGTGGACGAGACCACGGCCGCCGTCGTGGCGGCGACGGGCGAGGAGAGCGAGGCTGCCGGGTCTCAAGTCCCGCTCCCCATCAGGATGTTGCGGCTCGACACGCTCCGGCGCGGCCGTCCGCCGCGGCAGCTGCACCGGCCGGCCCCCGGCGATGTCGCCTTCCTCCAGTTCTCCTCCGGCAGCACCGGCGCCCCCAAGGGCGTGGAGCTGACACACGCCGGCGTCCTCGCCAACATCCGCCAGATCCGCACCGCGATGGCGATCGGCCCGGACGACGTGCTCGCGACCTGGATGCCGTACTTCCACGACATGGGTCTCATCGGCACCCACCTCGTCCCCATGGCCGCGCGCCTGAAGCAGATACGCATCGAGCCGCTGTCCTTCGCGAAGCGGCCCGCCCTGTGGTTCGAGGCCGTCGACCGCCACCGCGCGACCCTGCTGTCGGCCGCGAACTTCGCCCTGGCGCTCGCGGTGCGCCGGGTCCCCGCCACCGCGCTCGACGGCCTCGACCTCGGCTGCGTACGGCTGCTGCTCGTCGGCGCCGAACCCATCGCGCCCCGCGTCTGGCGGGAGTTCACCGCCCTCACCGCCCCGGCGGGCCTGGACCCGCGCGCCCCGCTGCCGGTGTACGGCCTGGCCGAGGCGACCCTCGCGGTGACCGTACCGCCGCTCGGCGAAAGCGCGCAGCCGCTGGTGCTGGACCGGGCCGCGCTCGCCCGTGGCCGGGTGACGGAGACCGAACCCGGTCCGCGCGCGGTGGAGTTGATGGACCTGGGGCGGCCGGTGGAGGGCTGCGAGGTACGGATCACCGGTGGTTCCGGGAGCCCGCTGGGCGAACTGCGGGTCGGGCACGTGGAGGTGCGGGGGCCGCAGCTGGGGCGCGGATACCACCGGGCGCCCGAGGCGAGCGCGGAGGCGTTCGGGGACGACGGCTGGCTGCGCACCGGGGACCTCGGCTTCCTGCGGGACGGGCGGCTGTGCGTCACCGGGCGCCACAAGGACGTGGTGTTCGTCAACGGCCGTACGTTCCACGCCTCCGACCTGGAGGAGACGGTCGCCGCGACGCCGGGGCTGCCGCCGGGTGCCGTGGCCGTCGTGGGGTCCACCGACCCGGCCGGCGGCGGCGAGCGGGCCGTCGCCTTCGTGCAGTGGGCCCGGCCCGCCCCCTCGGCCGCCGCACCGGTGCTCCGCGCCGCGGCCGCCCGGCTGCGGGAGACCCTCGGCCACGACGACGTCCGGGTACTGCCGCTGCCGCCGGGGGCGTTCGCCCGGACCACCAGCGGGAAGCTGCGCCGCGGGGTGCTCCGGACGCGCTACGAGGCCGGCGCGTACACGGAGGTGGAGGCGCGCTGGACGGAGGCGGCGGGGGACACGGCTCACCCGGCGGCGGGGCCGGCCACGGCGGGGCACGGGAGGACCGGGGCGACGAGCCGGGCGAACGGACCGGCGGGCGTTCCCCGGTCGCCGCGGGAGGTCCGGGAGGCGGTGCGGGAGGTGTGGGCGCGGGCGCTGGAGGTGCCTGTGTCCGCCGTGGGGCCGCGCGAGCGGTTCTTCGACCTCGGGGGGTCCTCGCTGCGCGCGATGACCGTACTGGCCGGACTGGAGGACGTGTTCGGGGTGACGGTGGAACCCGGCGCGCTGCGGGACCACGACACGGTGGCGGGCCTCTCCGGCCAAGTGCTGCGCCTGCTGGAGGAGGGCGCGAAGGCGCTCCCGACGGGCGGGCGGGAACCGTCCGGCGAGGCGGCCCCCGGCGCTTCCGGGGCTTCCGGGGCTTCCGGCACTCCCGGCGCTCCCGATGCTCCCGGCGTCGGGCCCACCGGTGCGGTCGCCGTTCTCTCCGTCGCCTGCCGCTTCCCCGGGGCCGGGACGCCGGAAGCCTTCTGGGACCTGCTCGCGAGCGGCGGCGACACGGTCGGCGGCCTGCCCGAGGGCAGGCCGGGGGACGGGCCCCGCACGGGCTCCTTCCTCACCGAACCCGCCGCCTTCGACGCCGGTTTCTTCGGCATGGACGAGGCGGAGGCCCGGGCCACCGACCCCCAGGCACGGATCTTCCTGGAGCTGGCCCACGAGGCACTGGAACGCGCCGGGTACGCGGGCCCCCGCCGGGCGGGCCGCCGGATCGGGGTGTTCGCGGCCACCGGTGACAGCGGGTACCGCGAGATCCTGGCCGAGGCCGCCGACGGGGACCTCGCCCGCCACCCGGCCGCCCTCACCGGCAACCTCCCCAACCTGATCGCCGCCCGCGTCTCGCAGGTGCTGGACCTGAACGGCCCCGCCCTCGCCGTGGACACGGCCTGCTCCTCCGCGCTCGTCGCCCTGCACCTCGCCCGGCGCAGCCTGCTGGCCGGCGAGTGCGACCTCGCCGTCGTCGGCGGCGTCAACCTGGGCCTGACGCCGACCGGCCACCGCCTCCTCGAAGCGACGGGCGCGCTGTCGCCGAGCGGCCGGTGCCGCGCGTTCGCCGCCGACGCGGACGGTTTCGTCCCCGGAGAGGGCGGCGCCACGCTCGTCCTCGCCCGCCCCGCCGACGCCCGCGCCGCGGGCGACCCGGTCCTCGCCCTCGTACGCGGTACGGCGGTCAACAACGACGGCCGCTCGCTCGGCCTGCTCGCCCCCGCCCCGCGCGGCCAGCGCGAGGTGATCCGGGCGGCGTACGAGGAGTGCGGTGTCGATCCGGCCGACGTGTCGTACGTCGAGGCGCACGGCACGGGTACGCCGATCGGCGACCCCGTCGAGGCGCGGTCGCTCGGCCAGGCGTTCCCGCCCCGCGCCGACGGCGTCCCGCGCGGGCTCGGCTCGGTCAAGGCGAACCTCGGGCACCTCCTCAACGCGGCCGGCATGCCCGCCCTCGTCAAGGTCGTCCTCGCCCTCTCCCACCGCCGCCTCCCGCCCTCGCCCCACTCCACGCCGCCGGCCCCCTTCCTCGCCGACGCGGCTCCCGGCTTCCGGCTGGTCACCGGGGACGCCGGGGGTGCCGAGGAATGGACCGGCCCCGGCAGCGCGGAGGGCCGCCCGCTGCTCGCCGGCGTGAACTCCTTCGGCTTCGGCGGCACCAACGCGCACGCGGTGCTGGAGGAGGCGCCGGGGCAGGTCGCCGACGCGGTGTCCGCCGGGGCAGGCGAGGGCCCGCGTCTGCTGACCCTCTCCGCCCGTTCCGCCGCCGGACTGCGCGCCGCCGCCGCCGAGTTGGCCGCGTATCTGCGGGACCACCCCGGGGTCGACGAGGGCGAGGTGTGCCGCACCGTCAACACGGCCCGGGACGAGGGGCCGTACCGGCTGGCCGTGGTGACGGAGGGCGGTGACCTCGCCGAGCGGCTGGAGGCGGCCGGGGAGCCGGGCACGGCGGATACGGCCGGCATGGCGGGCACGGCGGGCGCGGCCCGGCCCCGCACGGTGTTCGTGCTTCCGGGACAGGGCGCCCAACAGGCCGGGCTCGGACGGGAGTTGTACCGCACGGCACCCGTGTTCCGGGACATCCTGGACGAGGTCTCCTCGCTCACCGGGCCGGTGCTCGGCCGCTCGCCGGCCGCCTGGTGTCTGGACGAGGACGCCGACCCCGCCGACCTGGCCCGCACCGAGGTGGCGCAGCCGCTGCTGGTCGCGTTCGGGGTGGCGCTGGCCGGGCAGCTGGCCGCGTGGGGAGTGACGCCGGACGCGGTCGTGGGGCACAGCGTCGGCGAGATCACCGCCGCGTGCGTCGCCGGGGCCCTGTCCCCGGCCGAGGCCGTCGGCTTCGCCGCCGAACGCGGGCGCCTGATGGGCCGGCTGTCCGTACCGGGTGCCATGGCGGCCGTACGGGGGGACGAGGAGACCGTCGCCGCCGTGCTCGCCGAGTCGGACGGCGCGCTCTGCGTGGCCGCCGTCAACTCACCGACGCAGGTGGTGCTGTCGGGCGCCGCCGACGCCGTCGACCGGGCGGTGGCGGTCCTCACGGCCCGTGGCGTGGCCGCCCGCCGGCTGCGCGTCTCGCACGCCTTCCACTCGCCGCTGCTGAACCCCGTGCTCGACCCGCTCCACAACGCGGCGAAGGCCCTGACCGTCCACCGGGCCGGCGTTCCGCTGCTGAGCACGGTCACCGGCCACTGGAACCCCGACCTCACCCCCGGCTCCGGCACCGAGACCGACTCCGCCACAGGCTCCGGCACAGGCACAGGTTCCGGCACAGGCACAGGCACAGGTTCCGGCTACTGGCGCGAGCACGCCATCCGCCCCGTCCGCTTCGGCGACGCCGTCGCCCGGCTCCTCGACGAGGGCTACGACACGTTCGTCGAACTCGGCGCCGGTGCGACCCTCGGCGCGCCGGTCCGCGCGACCGCCGCCGGCCGGCCCGGTGTCGCTCCCTCCGACGTGACGGTCCTGACCGCGCTGCCCGCCACGGCCGGGGCGGGGGCGGGCGCCCTGCTGGAGACGGCCGGCCGGCTCTGGACCCGTGGGGCTCCGCTGGACCCGGCGGCGCCGGCGTCCCCGGCCCGGCGCACGGCACGACGGGTGCCCGTGCCCACGTACCCCTTCCAGCGCGGCCGGTACTGGCCGCAGCGGCTCGTCACACCGCCCGCCGGGTCCGGTACGGCCGCCCCCGCGACGGAGCCCCTGGTCCGGCCCCTGCTGTGGCGGGACGCCCCGCTCGGCACCGCACCCGGCCCCATGCCCCGGGCCCGCCTGACCGGCGCCGACACCCCGCTCCGCCGGGCCCTCACCGCCCGGCTCGCCGCGCGCGGAGCGCTCGTGCCGGGATCGGCGGAGGGCGAGGGGACGGCCGTCGCCCCGGAGACGGCCGCCGTCCCGGAGAGCGTGCTGTGGTTCGCCGCCGCCGAGGGAGCGGCGGACGAGGCGGGCACCGCCGTGCCCGCCCTGCGCGAGACGCTGTCCTCGCTCGGCACGGGCCCCGCCCGCCTGCTGCTGATCACGGAGAACGCGTACCCGACCGGTGACACCCATACCAGCGCCGACACCGGCACCGCTTCCGGTACCCACCGCTGCCCCGGCCCCCGCCCCGCGCAGGCCCTCCTGCACGGCTTCGCCCTGGCCCTGCCCGAGGAACATCGCGGGCTCTCCTCCCTGGGCGTCGACCTCTGTGCCGGAGACCCGCTCGACGCCCGACTCGCGGCGCTGGAGGAGGAGTTGAGCGCCACCGCCACCCCCGGCGCGGGCGGTACCGTCGCCCGGCACGCGGGCCGCCGACTCGCCCGTACGGCCGTCGCCGCCGCCCCGGCGGCCCCGGCACCGCTCCCCCCGGACGGCACCTACCTGATCACCGGCGGTGCGGGCGGTCTCGGCTCCGCGCTCGCCCGTGACCTGGCGGAACGCGGCACCCCCACCCTGGTCCTCACCGGCCGCACGACCACCCCGCCGCACGCCCTGCTCTCCGACCTGCACGCCCTCGGCGCCGACGCCCGCTACCAGGCCGCCGACATCACCGACGCGGCCGCCGTCGACGCGCTCGTCGCCGGACTGCCGTCCCTGGACGCGGTGTTCCACGCGGCGGGCACGGCCCGTCCCGGGAGCCTGCGCGGCAAACCCGACGACGAGATCGAGGCCGTCCTCGCCGCGAAGGTCCGCGGTACCGCCCTGCTCGCCGGGGCACTGCGCCGGCACGGCCGGGAGGGCGCCGTGTGCGTCGTCCTCTCGTCCGTCTCCGCCGTGCTGCCCGGGCTCGCGGGCGCCCTCGGCGACTACGCCGCCGCCAACTCCTTCCTCGACGCCTTCGCCGGCGCCGAACGCGCCGCGGGCCGCCCCTGGCAGAGCATCGCCCTCGGCCCCGTCGCCGACACGGGCCTGGCGAGCGGCCCGCCCCCGCACACCGGGCGCCCGCACCACGGGCCCGCGCCGATGACCGTGGGGGCCGCCCTGGCGGGTCTCCGCTCGGCGGTCGCCCTGGACGCGGCCCACGTCCTGGTGGCGGCGCCCGCGGCCGCCGGCGAACGGCCCCTGCCGAGCCCTCACACGCCCACACGCACACGCACACGCACAAGCACAAGCACAAGCACCGGTGCCGGTACCGGTACCGGTACCGGTACCGGTACCGGTACCGGTACCCACGCGACCTCCGAGGTCGCCGCCCTCGTACGCCGTCTGCTCGCGGAGGCCCTGCACCGGCCCCCGCAGGAGATCGGCGACGACGCCCAGTTCCTCACCCTCGGCCTGGACTCCCTCACCGCCGTCGACCTCGCCCGCCGCCTGGAACGCGAACTCGGACGCCCCCTTCCGGCCACCCTCCTCTTCGAGCACCGCACCCTCGGCGAACTGGCCGCCCATCTGGCCGCCACGCCACCGCCGCACACACCGTCCCCGGCGTCCCCTCCACCTCACGACCCGGCATCCGGCCCGGCGTCCGGCTTGGCGCCGAGCCCCGGTCCGTACGCCCCCCACCCCCTCACGCCCCTCCAACTCGCCTTCCACACCACCGAGACCCTGCACGAGGGCCTCACCGCCTACGGCTACCTCCGCCAGAGCGTCCGCGGCCCGCTCGACCCCGCGCTGCTCGGCCGCGCGTTCGCCGTCCTCGCCGCCCGTCACCCCATGCTGCGGCTGCGGTTCACCGGCGGCGACGGCGCGGTCCCCCGCCAGTACGCCGCCCCCGCCGGGCCCGTGGACACGGCTCCCGGCTGGTTCGAGGTACGGGAACCGCTCGACCTGCGGCAGCTGGAACACGACCTGTGCAACCGCCCGTTCGACCTGACGGCACAGGACCCGGTCCGGGCCGTCCTCGTGCCCGACCCCGCCGACGCGCACCTCGCCCATCTGCTGCTGGTCGTCCACCACGCCGCCGCCGACGGCTACAGCCTCAAGCTGCTCGCCGAGGAACTCTGGTCGCTCCACGCGGCCCTGGCACGCGGGGACGACCTCTCCCGACTCCCTTTGCCGCAGGCCCGGTTCGCCGACTACGCGGCCGCCGTGGAGGCCGGGCGCCGCTCGCCGGCGTACGCGGAGGACCGGCGGTACTGGCGCGACCGCCTGGCCGCGCACACCGTCCCCTCCCCCGCCCTCCCGTACGACGGCGACCCCGAGGCGCCCCCCGCGCCGCCCCTCACCCATCACCGCACCGGCATCGACGAGGAGCTGACCGCCGCGCTCCGCGAGACCGCCGCACGGCACGGGGTCTCGCTGTTCCATCTGCTGCTGGCCGTGTACGGGCGCTGTCTGGCGCGGTGGAGCGGGCGGCGGGCCGTCGCGGTGAACGTGGCGCGGGCCCGGCGGGAGCTGCCGGTCCCCGGTATCGACACGCTGGTGGGGCCGCTGGCCGACACCCTGCCGGTGTTCGTGGACGTCGACCCCGACGAGCCGGTGACCGCGCTCGCCGACCGGCTGCGGCGGATCTGGGCCGAGGCCGAGGCGCACGCGACCCCCGGCAGCACCGACCTGGCCCGGCTGCTGTCCGGGCTGCGGCCCGCCACGGGCCCGGCACCGCGCACGGCGGCCGAGGCGGGCTTCAGCTTCGCCCGCTTCCCGGTCGTCCACGGCACCGACTGGCCCGTCACCGTCACCCCGACGGCCGCGGCCACCGCCTCGGCCGCCACCCGGCTCGGGCTGCTGTGCTGGGAGGCCGACGCGGCCCTGTGCCTGTCGTGGAACCACCCGGCCCGCCTCTTCCGCCCCGAGACCGTACGCCGCCTCGCCGACGAGTACGTGGCCGAACTGCGCGCCGCCGTCACGGGCCCGGCCACCGCGCCGGCCACCCCCACGGGCCCGGCAATCGCCCCGGCCGCGGTGGCGGGCGACGGCCTCGTGGACCGCCTGCGGGCCCGCTTCCGCGCCACACCCCTGTCGGTCGCCGTCGACGCCGGCGACGGGACCACGCTCACCTACGCGGCCCTCGACGCCGCCTCCGCCGCCCTCGCCGCCCGGCTGCGCGCCCACGGCGTACGCCCCGGCGACCTGGTCGGACTCCTCACCGAACCGGGCGGCACGGACACGGTCACCGCGGTCGTCGGCATCCTGCGCGCGGGCGCCGGCTGGGTACCGCTGGACGCGACCCACCCGAGCGCCCGGCACCGGGACCAGCTGTCCCGTACGGGCGTACGCGTCCTGGTCCACGACCGGGCGGCCCGGGGAACGGCCGCCGCCCTGGACGGCGTCACGGCGGTGCCGGTGATGCCCGAGGTGCCCGACGCGCACGAGGTGCCCGAGGTGCCCGAGACCTCGCCGCCCGGCACCATCGCCCCGGCGGCCGACACCCCCGCGCTCGCCCCCTCCCCCGAGGCCGTCGCGTACGTCATCTTCACCTCCGGCTCGACGGGCCGCCCGAAGGCCGTCCCCATCACCCACCGGTCGATGACGAACTACCTCGACTGGTCCCTGGCCACGTTCGGCTACGGCCCCGGCGACCGGCTCGCGCAGACGGCGTCGGTCTGTTTCGACGCCTCCGTACGGCAGTTGCTGGCCCCGCTGCTGGCCGGCGCCACCGTGCACACCCTCTCCCGTGACCTGCTGCGCGACCCCGAGGCCCTCCTGGACCGCGTCGTGGCGGACCGGATCACGGTGTGGAGTTCGGTCCCCACCCTGTGGGAACGCCTGCTGACCGCCGCCGAGGACCGTCTCCGGCGGGACGGCACGGCCCCCGACCTCTCCGCCCTGCGCTGGGTCCACGTGGGCGGCGAGGCGCTGCCCGCGGCCCATGTGCGCCGCTGGTTCGACCTCCTCGGCACCCCCGCCGGCGACGCCCCGCGTCCCGCGCACGCCCACCGGATCGCCAACCTGTACGGGCCCACCGAGGCCACCGTCAACGCCACCTGCCACCTCATCGACACCCGCCCCGGCGACGACGTACGCCACCTCCCCATCGGCCGCCCGGTCGCCGGCACCGAACTCGCCGTGATCGGCGAGGACGGACGCGAAAGCGCCCCCGGCGAGCCCGGCGAACTGCTCATCGCCGGCCTCGGCCTCACCCCCGGCTACCTGGGCGACCCCGGCCTGACGGCCGCCGCCTTCACCGAACGGGACGGCCGCCGTTGGTACCGCAGCGGCGACCGGGTGCGCCGCCGCGCCGACGGGGTGCTGGAGTTCCTGGGCCGGCTCGACGACCAGGTCAAGGTCCGCGGCCACCGGGTCGAACCCGGCGAGATCGAGGCCGTCCTGCTCACCCACCCGGGCACGGCCCGCGCGGCCGTGCTGCTGCGGGACGGACGGCTGGAGGCGTACGTCGAGCCGAGGACCGGCACCTCCCCGCTCGACCCCCGCGAGGTGCGTGCCTTCCTCTCCCGCACCCTGCCCCCGTACATGCTCCCCGCCCGCGTCCACTCCCTCCCGGCCCTCCCCCTGACCGGCACGGGCAAGATCGACCGCAACCGCCTCGCTCCACGCGCCGCGGCAGCCGCCGAACTCCCGCGCACGGAAACCGAGTTGCCCCCCGCGGCGCCCGCAGCCCCCTGGACCCCCACCGAACGCCTGCTGGCGCGCACCTGGTCCGCGCTGCTGGACGTGCCGGAGTCCCTGATATCCCGGCAGGACGACTTCTTCGCGCTCGGCGGTGACTCCCTCACCGTGCTGGAACTGTTCTCCCGCCTGCGCCGGGAACGTCCCGCCCTGCCCCGCCCGACCGCCGTCTACACCCATCGCACCCTGACCGCCCTGGCGGCGGCCCTCGACGCCCCCGCCCCCGACGCCACCACCCCCGACGTCCCGCAGGACCGGCGGCCCGCGCACGACCTCACCCCCTACCCGCTCACCCCCTCCCAGCAGGGCTTCCTCCTCGCCGACACCCTCACCTCCGGGACACCGGACGCCGACCCCGCCTGGCTGGCCCGCTTCCGGGTCCGCGGGCCCCTGGACCCCGATCTCCTCCAGCGGTGCGTCGACGTGCTCGTGGCCCGCCACCCCATGCTCCGCACGGTCTTCCCGGCCGGCGCCCGCCCGCCCGTGCAGCAGGAACTCCCGTCCTCGCTAAGGCTCCCCGTGCAGACGGAGACCCTGGCCCACCCGGGCCTCCTGGAGGAACGGGCCGCCGAGGAGGCCCGCCGCCGGTTCGAGCCCTGGGCCTGGCCCCTGCTGCGGCTGCGCCTGCTCACCGTCGCCCCGGACGACCACGTGCTCCTCGTCCACGCCCACCACCTCATCGGCGACGGCTACAGCGCGGCCCTCCTGACCCGTGAACTCCTCACCGTGTACGACCGTTTCGCGCGCGGGCTCCCCCACGGCCTGGAGCCCCTGGAGTCCACCTTCCGCGACCACGTGCTGCACCGCACGGCCCCCCGGCCGCCCCTGACCCCGGAGGGGGAGGCGTACCGCGCCCGCCATCTCGCCCCCTACGCCCCGCCGGTCCTGCGCGCGCCCCACCGGGACGGCACCACCCCCGCCTTCCACACCGCCGCCTTCACTCTCGACGCCGCCCGCACCCACGCCCTGCGCCGCCTCGCCGAGGCCGCGGGCACGACCCTCCACGCCCCGGTCCTCACCGGGTACCACCGCGCCCTCGCCGCCCTCACCGGCCGCCGCGACCTGGTCCTCGGTCTGGCCGTCACCGGCCGGGACGGGAGCACACGGGACGCGCACCGCGCCTTCGGCCCGTTCGCCGAGGCGGTGGCCCTGCGCCCGGCGCCCCCGTCCGACGGCCGCTCGCCCGACGGCGGCTCCCCCGCCGACGGCTTCGACGGCTTCGACGAAGATCTCCGCCGGATCGCAGCGGAGTCGGTCGCGGCGCGTACCGCGGGGCCGCTGGATCTCCGTACGCCCCAGGGGCTGCCCCGTACCGCCCAGTTCTTCTTCACCTTCCTCGACTTCACCGCCCTCGGCGCACCGCCCGACACCGTCCTGACCCTCCGGGCCGACGACACCGACACCGCGCTCGCGCCGCCGCCCGTGGGCACCGACGTCTTCCTCGCCGTACGCCCCGCGGCGACCGGCGACCCCGCAGACGGCAGCGGTGACAGTGACGGCAACGGCCTGCGGATCACGGCCCGGGTGCCGGCGACCGCCCTCTCGGCCGAGCAACTGACGCAGTTCGCAGCGGAGTTGCGCCGCCAACTGGAGCAGGCAGCGCGTACGGAGACCACCGCGGCCACCGGAACCACCGTCGCCGCTCCGGCCCTGGACGCGGCCCTCGTCGGCTACCTCCCCGCCCCGCGGCAGCTCGCCGCCTACGCCGGGCTCCCCCCGGACACCGCACCCGGCCGTGAGGCGATCCGCGCCCTGCTCTTCCCGGACGGCCGGGCCAGGCTGCTGGAGAGCGTCACCACGCCCCTCGGCAGATCCGGCTTCGTCGCGCTCCCCCTCTTCGCCGACGAACTGACCGGCCCGCCGCACGCCGGCGGCCCGGCCGGCCTCGCCGCCCTGACCGCGCGCGCCGTGGACCACGCCGTCTCGCTCGGCGCCCGCAGTGTCTCGCTGGCGGGCATGATCCCGGCCCTCACCGGCTACGGCTACGACGTCCTGCGCGAGACCTCCCCGGCCACCGGAAGCGTCCTCACCACCGGTCACGCCACCACGACCGTCGCCGTCGTCAGGACCGTGCGGGCCGCGCTCACCGCGACCGGACGGGACCTGGCCGGACTCACCCTCGCCGTCGTCGGCTGCGGCTCCATCGGCACCTCGTCCCTGCGGCTGCTCCTCACCCTGAGCCCCCGCCCGCCGGCCCGGCTCCTGCTCTGCGACGTGCCGGGCAGCGCCCCCCGCCTGCGACGGCTCGCCGCCGGACTCCTGGCCGACCACCCCGCCCTGTCCGTACGGGTCGTCGAGCCGGCCGACCGGGCCGCACTCCCCGCCGAGGTCTACGAGACGGCCGACGTCGTCGTCACGGCCGTCGGCGGCGGCCCGACGACCCTGCTGGACATCGACCGGCTGCGGCCCGGCACGATCGTCGTGGACGACTCCTTCCCGCACTGCTTCGACACCGGGCGGGCCCTGGAGCGGATGCGTGACGCGCGGGACGTCCTGGTCGTCGGGGGCGGTCTGCTGGCCCTGGACTCCACCGAGACCCACCCGGCACCGGACCTCCCCGCCGCCGTCCTCACCGCCCTCACCGGGGCCGCCGGCCGGACGGGGCAGCACCTCGCGCTCCACCTCCCCGGCACCCTCGCCTCCTGCCGCCTGGAGTCCCTGCTCCACGCCCACCTCGCCGACCCGGCCTCCGGTACGCGGCTGCCCCAGGTCCACGGCCTGGTCGACCTGCCCCGCGCCCTCGCCCACTGGGACGCCGCCGAGGCCGCCGGCGTCCGCGCCGCCCCCCTCCACCTCCTCGACCACACCGTCCCGCCGGAGGCCCTGAGCGCCCTGCCCCCGCCGCTGGGCCCGCCCCGGCGGGCGCGGTGAGGCGCAGGCGGCGAACCCCGTGCGCCGCCACCCCGAGGTTCGGGCTCAGGCGCCCAACTGCCGTACCAGTTCAGTTGCGAACGCCTCCGTCGCCGGTGCCGTCCAGCGTCTGCGGTGCCGGGCCAGCCGCACGGGGACATCGGCGAAGCCGGGGCCCGGCACCCTCGTCAGCCGCCCCTGTTCCAGATACTCCGCCACGGTCGTCAGCGGCAGCAGGGTCAGCCCCAGCCCGGCGGCGGCGCAGGACCGTGCCGCGTCCACGCTGCCGAACCGGGTGAGCCGGGGGCCGGTCCCGGGCAGCGCGAGCAGCCGCCGCTCCAGCGCGTCGCTGTACGAACAGCCCTGCTCCAGCAGGAAGAAGCTCTCCGTCGCCAGCCGCGCCCAGCCGGCCGGGCGCTTGCGCGCCGCGAGCGGATGACCGGGCGCGCACACGAGGGCGAGCGGTTCGTGCGCGACCGGCTCGGCGGTGATCTCCGGGAAGTCGGCCTCGTCCTCCAGCAGCAGCGCCAGATCCAGCCGTCCGGCCCGCAGCCCCGCGACGCACTCCGCCGTTCCGGCCGCGTGCAGGTCGACGTCCACTTCGGGGTGGCGGGTGCGCAGGGCCGCGATCACCCCGGGCAGCCGGGTCGCGCACAGGGACTCCGGGGTCCCGACCCGCACCCGCCCCCGCACGGCGCCGTCGCCCTCCCGGCCGCCGGCCCGCAGCCGTGCCACGGCGTCGAGGACCTCCTCCGCCCCTTCCAGCAGACGCCGGCCCGACTCCGTGAGCAGCGTGCCCGTGGGCAGGCGGTCGAAGAGCCGGGTGCCCAGCTCCTTCTCCAGGGTGCGGATGTGCACGGTGACCGTGGACTGGGCGAGGTGCAGTTCGGCGGCGGCCGAGGTGAAACCGCCGGTCCGGGCGAGGGTGGTGAAGGTGCGCAGCAGTCTGGTGTCCACCCGGCCAGCCTAGGCCGGCCATCGACTTTCCCGATGGAAGGGATCGAAACAGATCGTTGGACGCGATCCCGGTCCGGTGACAGCGTGGAGCCATGACCCACGACACGAACGTGACGAGCCCGCTGCCCCGCCCCGAGCCGTCGGCCGGTGCGCCGCGCTCCGGGGACCCGCTGCCCGGGGACCGGTCGCCCGGGGATCGGCTGCCCGCGGTCCTGCGCTACGCGGCCTTCACCGACGACCCGGCGGGCGGCAACCCGGCCGGGGTGGTGCTCGACGCCTCCGGACTCGACGACGCGGCGATGCTCGCGATCGCCGCCGAGGTGGGGTACTCGGAGACGGCCTTCGTCACCGCCGCCGACGAGGCCGCGCGGCGGTTCCGGGTGCGGTACTTCAGCCCGCTCGCCGAGGTGGCGTTCTGCGGGCACGCGACCGTCGCCCTGGCCGTGGCCCTCGCCGAGCGGCTGGGCCCCGGCGAGGTCCTGTTCGACACCCTCGCGGGCGAGATCCCGGTCGCCACCTCGGTCGACGCCTCCGACGGCACGGCCCGCGCCACCCTCACCAGCGTGCCGGCCGACTCCCGCCCCGCCACCGCCCCCGAGCGGGACGCGGCCCTGGAGGCCCTCGGCTGGTCCGACGGCGACCTCGACCCGGCGCTGCCGCCGCACGTGGCCTTCGGCGGCGTCCGGCACCTGGTCCTGGCCGCCGGTTCCCGCGCCCGTCTCGCCGACCTCGCCTACGACTTCGACGCCCTCGCGGAGGTCATGCGGCGGCACGACTGGACGACCGTGCACCTGGTGTGGCGGGAGTCGCCGGACCGCTTCCACGCCCGGGACCCGTTCCCCGTGGGCGGGGTCGTGGAGGACCCGGCGACGGGCGCGGCGGCGGCCGCCTTCGGCGGATACCTCCGCACCCTCGGCCTGGTCACCGCCCCGGCCACGGTCACGATCCGGCAGGGGGAGGACATGGGCCGCCCCAGCGACCTGCGCCTCGACGTCTCCCCCGGGGACCCCCGCTCGCGGGTGACGGGCCAGGCGGTCCCGATCGGCTGAGGCGCCAGGGCCGAGGTCCCAGGGCAGGGCCCCACGGGGCGGGGCATCAGGGGGCGGGGCATCAGGGGCGGGGCCGCAGGAGTGAAGGGCCGCGGGGATTTAACTTGCGTAAGTCAAGCAATGGACTTACGGTTGACTGAGTCAATCAAAGAGTGCGCCCGACGACCTCTTCCCCGGTTCCCCCGCCCCTCGCTCCGCACGGAGGCCCCGCCATGTCCCACCCCCCTGCCCGACCCGCCGACGCGGGGGCCGCCGCCCCGGCACGGCCCCACGCCGTGGTGGCGGTGCTGGCGCTGGCCGGGATCGTCGTCGCGCTGATGCAGACGCTGGTCATCCCGATCGTGCCGGAGCTGCCGAGACTGCTGGACGCGCCGGCGTCCGACGCCGCGTGGGCGGTGACCGCGACCCTGCTGGCGGCGGCGGTGGCGACACCGGTCGTGGGCCGGCTCGGCGACATGTTCGGGAAGCGGCGGATGCTGCTGCTCAGCATCGTGCTGCTGGTCTCCGGCTCGGTGGTCTGCGCCCTGGCCGACTCCCTCCTCCCGATGATCGTCGGCCGGGGGCTGCAGGGACTGGCGGCGGCCGTGATCCCGCTCGGCATCAGCGTCATGCGGGACGTGCTGCCCGCCGAGCGCCTCGCCGGGTCGACGGCGCTGATGAGCGCCTCGCTGGGCGTCGGCGGCGCGCTCGGTCTGCCCGCCGCCGCGTTCATCGCGGACAACTGGGACTGGCACCTGCTCTTCTGGACCTCCGCCGCCCTCGGCGCCCTGTCCTTCCTGCTGGTCCTGGCGGTCGTACCGGAGTCGGAGGTGCGCACCGGCGGCCGGTTCGACCTGCTCGGCTCGCTCGGACTCTCCGCCGGACTGGTCTGCCTGCTGCTGGCCGTCTCCAAGGGTGCCGACTGGGGCTGGACCGGAGCGGCGACGCTCGGGCTGTTCGCCGCGGCCGTCCTGATCCTCGCCTCCTGGGGCCTCTACGAGCTGCGGGCGAAGCAGCCGCTGGTCGACCTGCGGACCACCGCCCGCCCCCAGGTGCTGTTCACCAACCTGGCCTCGGTGGCGCTCGGCTTCTCGATGTTCGCGATGTCCCTGGTGCTGCCGCAGCTGCTGCAGCTGCCGGAGCAGACCGGGTACGGCCTCGGCAGGTCGATGATGACCGTGGGTCTGGTGCTGGCCCCGCAGGGCCTGGTGATGATGGCGATGTCCGCCGTGTCCGCGGCGCTCACCAGGGCCAAGGGCCCGAAGGTGACGCTGATGACCGGCGCGCTGATCGTCGCCGCCGGGTACGGCCTCAACATCGTCCTGATGAGCGAGGTCTGGCACCTCGTCCTGGTCTCCTGCGTCATCGGCGGCGGGATCGGCTTCACCTACGGCGCGATGCCCGCCCTCATCATGGGCGCGGTACCGGCGTCCGAGACGGCCGCCGCCAACAGCCTGAACTCGCTGATGCGTTCGCTCGGCACCTCGTTCGCCGGTGCCCTCGCCGGCGTCATCCTCGCCCAGATGACCACCGACTTCGGCGGCCACGCCCTGCCCTCCGAGAGCGGCTTCAAGGTCGTCATGGCCATCGGCGCGGGCGCCGCCCTCCTCGCCTTCGTCCTCGCGTCCTTCATCCCCGGACGCCGCCCGGCCGCCCCCGCCCCCGCCGGTGCGGACCCCGCCGAGGAGCGCACACGGACCGCCGGGGCGGGCCGGACCTGACCCGGCCCGCCCCTCCCCACGACGACGCCCCCCGGGCCCGAGGGCCTGGGGGGCGTCACTGTCCGCGGCGGAACCCGTGTCGCTACGACACGTGGGTCAGCGGGCGTTGATCAGGTCGTGCGGCGGGACCTTCACCGTGCGGGCGCCCGGGGTGCCACCCAGGACCACCTTGCGCAGGGCGATGTTGTTCTTGTGGTTGGTCTCCTGGAGACGGTTCTCCGGGTTGGCGATGACCTGGATGTAGTACGTGCCGTTCGGCAGGCCGGTGATGTCGAAGGACTGGCCGGGACGGTACTGGGTGTAGGTGTCGCCGGAGCCGACGTCGAGTACCTCACGTACGGAGATGGCGTCCTCCGAGCCGCACGCGGTGGACAGGTCGGTGTTCTCCGGGTGCCAGTTGGCGTTCTTCACCGTGTAGTCGATGGCGTCGGTGTTGGCCAGGCAGAACGCCTCCTTGCCGGAGCGCACCTGCTTGGACTGGTCCGCGCTGAGCAGGCGGTAGCTGGCGAAGTCCGTGAAGTGCCAGTGCTCGTGGCCCTCGCGCGGGTCCCACTCCATGGTGCCGGTGGGCGTGTAGCCGATCTGCTTGCCCTTGGCGTCGTAGAAGTACTGGTAGGCGTCCATCTTGTCGGCGCCGGGCTTGCGGAAGCCGTCGACGACGAGGGGCGCGGGGCCCGCGTTCCAGACGTTGGCGCTGAAGGCGAGGTAGTCCTTGCCGGCCACGTCGCCGTCCTCGCCGTCGGTGATGGCGATGTCCCAGGCGGGCAGCGACCGCAGGTCCGGCTTGGGAACGCTCTTGGCGACGCCCGCCTTGCCGGTGGGCCGCTTGGCGTTGGCCTTCAGCGCGGGCGCGATGCGGGAGCCGTCGGTGTGGCCGGCGCCGTCGCCCAGGTGCTTGGCGATGCCCCGGTCGACGAGGGCGAACGGAAGCTGGGGCGGGGTGGGGGCGTCGGCGCCGCGCGGGCCGTAGTGGTGGCCGTCCAGGGCCGGCGCTCCGGCCGGGGCCGACTGCGCGGAGTGGCCGCTGCCGTGACCGCCGTGACCGCCGTGGTGGGACGACGAGGACTTCGACGCGGTGAGTCCCTCGCCGCCCTCGCCGCCGTCGTCGTCCTTGCGGACCGTCACCTTGACGGTCGGCTTGCTGTCGGGGATGCCGAACAGGTCGCGGTACTTCTTCGCGACCCGTACCTGGGCGGTGTACTCACCGACGGGCAGGTCCACCGTATTGTCGTAGTCGTAGCCGGTGGTGTTGGTGGCCCAGCCCTTCTCCACACCCCACACCGAGCCCAGCGTCCACGGGTTGGTGGAGCAGCTCTGCGGATAGTGGTTGGTCGAGGGGGCGTCCGGGCGGATGCGGCCCGAGGCGTTGTTCGGGCAGAAGTTCCCCTTGGTCTTCGCCACCTGCTTGCCGGTCGCGTCCTTGACCGAGATCTCCAGGAAGCCTGTCAGCCCGGAGAAGTCGTCGACCGTGCCGGCGGGCAGGGTGCGGGTCTTCACGGTCTTGCCGTCGCGGAGGATCTGCTTGGCGACGATCGGGTCCTTGTACGACTTCCGCGTCACCTGGAACTCCAGGGGCGCGTTGTCGACCGACAGGTACGTGCCGAGCTGGAGGTTGACGCCGCTGTTCCCCTCCCAGCGGGTGAGGGTCACGGACTTCGACGCGGCGATCAGCTTGATCTGCGGCGTCCCGGGCTTCGCGGCGGGCGCGGCACCGGCGCCGGGCGCGGCGCCGGCCACGGCCGCCACCACGGTGAGGGACGCGAGGGCCGCGAGGCCGGGGCGCTTCAGGCGGCTGCGGCGGTCCTGGGCGGCGCCGTCGCTCCCCGGGCTGTTCGGGCTGTTCGTCGGGCTGGTCATCTGGCTGGTCATCGGTTCCTCGTCTGCGAGTGCCATGGTCGGTGGCATCGGACTGGACAACCCACGGACGACGGCCGGAACCGCCCGGACGCACCCCAACACGTCCCGGCCGACCGGACTCGAATGCTCCGCCCTGTGAGCAACCTGTGAGACCGGTAAATCAGGTGCGGAGGTTGCCTGTTGTCGCGGATTTCGACGAAAAGCGCGGTGGGCACGTGTCGCACACATGCCGGTGCGTCCCTGCGGAACCGGCTCCAAGTCCGTGGTGAATCCCCTCAGGAGCGTCACACAGCCTGCACACAGCTCTGAGAATGGCTCGTTAGCGTTGCTGACCGCTCGATCCGCTCGATCCCACGTGCGAACGTGACGTGGCCGGGCCGCGGCCCGGCGGGTCGACGGCGTGTCAACACAGGAAGACCTCGATGGACTACTGCTCCTCATGTCGCCGACACCTCAACGGTGCCCTCGTGTGCCCCGGCTGCGGCGCCTACGCGCCCGACATCGCGCCGGCCGCGATCGACAGCCGTGTCGCCCCGGCCGGCCCGTCGACCGGGCCGGTGAGCATCCCGGCGGTCACCTGGGACTACGGAGCGGCGGACGGCGGCGCACAGGGCGGCCCCGTGGAGGGGTTCCCGGCGCCCGCGGTCACGCCCGGCACCGGTGACGCGCCCGCGGGCGCCGATGTCGATGTCGACCTGGAAGGCGTCCCCGAGCCGTCGCGCGGGCGGGCCGCGCGGCGGCGTCAGCTGGCGCGGTGGAAGAAGAACCAGCGCCGGGCCGTGGTCGCGACCACGGTCGCGCTGGTCGGCGGCGGTCTGACCGTGCTGGGGATGGACCGGCAGTCCACCGACCGCACCCAGGCGGCCACGGCGCCGGACGCCGAGAGCCTGGGCGCCCTCGAGGAACAGGGCTCGCAGCGCGGCCGTACGCCGGAGACGGGGACGGGGACGGGGACGGAGACCGACGACGCCCGGCGCACCGCGGACGCGCCCACCCGGTGGACGCCGTCGGGCGACACCTCGCGCGACCGCTCCGCCGCGAACCGGTCCGGCTCCCGCGCGAGCCAACCCGATGCCCCGCGGACCTCGCCGGCCACGCCGTCCGCCGAGCGCGCCCGGACCGGTGCCGCCGCCCCGGGCGGGACGGCGACCGACACCCCCGCGGACGGGGCGACCACGCCCCCGCCCACCGACGACCCCGGCTCCTCGGCGGACACCGGTACGGGTTCGGGCGCGGACACGGGTACCGGCGCGGACACGGGGAGCGGTGGCGACACCGGCTCGGCGAACGGCAACGGCTCGGGCACGGGCGGCGGCAACGGCACCGGCGCGGCCGACGGTTCGGGCTCCGACACGGCGACGACGTCACCCTCGGGACTGTGCCTGCTCGGGATCGTGTGCGTGAACTGACGTACGGCGCGCGGCGGCAGGACCTCGTCCGTCGCGCGCGGGGCCGGTCGCCGTCCGGCGGTGTCGGGCGGCCCCGGCACCTGCCTGCCGGTGCCCGTCGGCCGGTCAGGGCCGGTCGGCGCCCGTCAGCGCCGGTCAGCGCCGGTCCGGTGCCCCTCAGCGCTCGTCGGCCATCGGGACCGGACGTGGCCAGGAACGTCCGCTGACGCGTTCGATGTCGGTGTTGAACCGCTCCAGATCGGCGACGAAGCGCCGGAGACGTTCGGCGGGCCAGTCAGCGATGACACCGGTGAGGCCGGTGACGAACTCCTCGCGCTGCGCCGCCAGACGCGCCGACCCCTTGTCCGTGACACGGAACTTGCGGGCCACGCCCCCGTCGGGATCGAGGGTCCGCTCGACCAGGCCCTCACGCAGCAGCGCCGAGGTCTGCCGGGTGAACGTGGAGGCGTTGAACCCGAACGCCTCCACGAAGTCCGGGATGGACATGGGCCCCTGGGCCTCCAGTCTGCTGAGCAGGACGTAGGCGCTGCGGTCGAGGGCGCCGCCGTCGCGGACACCGCGGGGCGCCGTCGTCTCGCGGTTCCGCGTCAGGATCAGCAGTTCCCGCTCGATGCGTTCTCCCGCCTCTCGGGCATCCACCGGTGTCCTCCTGGCTGTCCGGCCTCCATCGGACCCACACCCTACGTCGAGATTGCGCCATGCACGGATCGTGCATGATGCACCATTGATGCATCATGCACGATCCGGGTAGCGTGCGATGTCATCTCCCCTTCCCCCACCAGGAGATGACGACGACATGAGCCAGGTCGAGACGAGCGGCGGCACGGCGAGCGGGAGCGGCACGGCGAGCGGGAGCGGGAGCGGCACGAGCGGCGGCGACCGGACCCGGACCGGTGCGCCCCCGGACGACGAGGTGATCCGGCTGCCGATGACCGGTGAGGGCCCTCTGGACCCGCCCGCCGCCTGGGAGCGGCTGCGGGAGCGGTGCCCGGTGGCCACGGTCGAACTGCCGAGCGGGGACCGGGCGAAGTTCGTGAGCCGGTACGACGACGTACGCGCCCTCCTCTCCGACCCCCGCTTCGCGCGCCCGCGCGCCGGGGACGACTCCGCGCGCCTGTCCGCGGACGGCTCGGGCGGCGTCGCGACCGACGCGTCGGCCGCGTACCCGCTGGCGATCCCGGAGGCCGGTGAACCGCATCTGCGCTGGCGGCGCCAGGTCGGCCGGTACTTCACCGCGAAACGCATGGCCGCCCTGCGCCCCGGCATGACGCGGATCGCCGGATCGCTGCTGGACGACATGATCGAACGCGGGCAGCCCGCCGATCTCAAGGCCGCGCTCGGCTTCCCGCTCCCGGTCTACGTCATCTGCGAACTGCTCGGCGCGCCGGCCGAGGACCGGGACCTCTTCTCGCACTGGTCGGACGCGTTCCTGAACGTCAGCCGCTTCTCGAAGGAGGAGACCCGGACGGCGTTCACGGAGTTCACCCGCTACATGGCGGACCTCGTCGCCGCGAAGCGGTCCGAGCCGGGTGAGGACCTGCTCAGCATGCTGGTCGTGGACAGCACCGCGCTCCCGGAGGCGGAACGCCTCACCGACGCCGAACTCCTCGCCACCGGCATGGGGTTGCTGGTGGCCGGACACGAGACCACCGCCAACATGATCGGCAAGATGGCCGCGCTGCTGCTGGCCGACCGCCGCCGCTGGGAGCAGCTGCTCGCCGACCCATCCCTGGTCCGTACGGCGGTGGAGGAGGTCCTGCGCTTCGACGCCAACCTCAGCGCTTTCGGGATGCGGCGCCAGCTGAGCGAGGACGTGGCCCTCGGCCGGGAAGTGCTGCCCGGCGGCACCACCGTCTTCTGCGGCATGTCCTCCGCCAACCGGGACGACCGGGTGTTCTCCTCCCCGGCCGAGATGGATCTGACCCGCAGCCCCAACCCGCATCTCACCTTCGGCGCCGGCCCCCACTCCTGCCTGGGCCAGGCCCTGGCCCGCACCGAACTGCAGGTCGCCCTGGAAGTCCTCCTCCACAGGCTCCCCACCCTCGAACTCGCGGTCCCCCCGGCCGAGTTGCGCAGGCTGGAGGGTCTTCTGGTGGGGGGCCTGCGCGAAGTACCGGTGCGCTGGTGAACCCCGCCGGACGCCCCCGCCGACCGGACGGAAGGAACCTCCCATGAAGGTCCGCGTCGACGAGACGAGGTGCTGCGGCGCCGGCAGCTGCGTCCTGATCGCCCCCGAGGTCTTCGACCAGCGCGACGAGGACGGCATCGTCGCCCTCCTCACCCCCACCCCGGCCCCGCCGCACCACCCGTCCGTCCGCGAGGCGGCGACCGTCTGTCCGACGGCGGCGATCGCCCTCGACGAGGAGACGTAGGGCCCTTTCGGACTCGGCCCGTGCCCGGGTCAGCCGCCGGCGGTGACGGCCCGCTCCTCGGCGACGGCCCGGCGGCCGGACGGACGGTCGAGGTGGGTGACGACCGAGGCGTAGAACCGGTGCACGGCGTCGTCGACGCTGCGGATGAAACCGGACTCGGCGTTGCCCCGGGTACTGCCCATGCCCTTGAACAGGGAGAGCCGGAAGCCGGTGATCTGCGCCCCGTTCACCGGGAGCAGGTCCGCCGGTTCGGGACGCAGCCGTTCCAGCGTGCCCCGGGGCCCACCAGTCTCTCCCTCGACAAGGGTCTCGACATGAAGGTCCGCCGGCGCTTCGGCCAGCCGTTTCACCAGGCGCTTGGCCCAGTTGAGCGGGTAGCCCTGCTCGGGCGCCGGGACCTCGATGGACGTCCGCAGCTTGCCGGTCCGCAGATCGGCGCTGAGCGCGAGGACCCCCGGGGTGCCCTCGATGCGCACCTCCGACTGCAGTGTCCCCCGCAGGCACAGCTCGTCGGCCATCCGCGCGCGCCGGGCCCCGGGATCGGTACCGCGCCGGGCACGGCGGACCGGAAGCACCTTCTGGCCCAGTTCGCCGCCGAGACCCAGACAGACCTGGCGGATGAGCCGCTCCCAGCTCTCGACGACCTCCAGCGTGCGCGGGTCGCCCTGGCAGAGCGTCTCGTCGTCGATGCCGTTGCGGACGGGGACCCAGGCCGCGCCCATGTTCTGGAAGCCGTGACAGCCGGAGTTCTCGTGCTGAAGGTAGTGCAAAAGCTCCTGGAGCAGCCAGGCGTGCGCGCTGTTGCCGACGCCCTCGTGCCGGATGAGCATCTGGGCCTGATGGGTGACCTCGGCCCAGGACAGGTGCCAGAGGGCCACCTTGTGCTTGCGACGGCCGTCGATCTTGACCTCGACGAGCGGGCTGCCCTCCAGCGCGACGTCGTTGGACAGCGTGATCACGGCCTCGTAGCCGCGGCGCGCGGCGATGTCCATGTACGCCTGCACCTGCTCGGCCTTGAGGGCGTTGCCGTTGGTCTTGGTCTCCACCAGCGCCGTCCACAGCTTGCCGGCCCGCTCGACCCGGATCACCCCGTCCGGGCGCCTCGGCGTCTCGCCGTGCGGCAGGGACACCTCGGTGAAGGTCTCCGTCCGGCCCGCCGGCGCCCCGAACGCGGCGGTGAGCCTCCTGCCGAACTCCGGCACCTGCGCCATCACCGACAGCAGCACCGAGGAGGCCCGCATCTCGCGGTCACGGTCGCTCTTCAGCGCGGAGACCGGGAAGAGCCGAGCCTCCCTCCAGGAGTCGTTCTCCGCCAGGGACTTCCTCACCGCCTTGGGCAGCGTGACCTTCTTCTTGGCGGTACGGGGACGCGTGGCCGCCTTCCGGGGCCCGCCCGGCTCCGGATCCTCGCCGGGCTGCCGGGGCTGCCGAGGCGCGGGCACCGCGGGAAGGCCCGCCGCCATGGGGGACTCCTGCTCGACAGCGGGGGCTGCGGTTTCGGCCGCCACGGCCTCGTTCACGGCAGCGGCGAGGGGCGCCGCGCCGCCCACCTCCGCGCGCACCTCCGTGCCCTCGGCCCGGGCGTCGTCCCGGTCGTCCGCCCGGGCTGCGGCGCCGGCCTCGGCCTCACCCGCGTCGTCGTCTCCGGCGTCGTCGTCGATGTCGACGCCGAAGTCGGTCGCGAGGCCCGCCAGTCCGGTGTCGTAGCCCTGGCCGACGGCCCGGAACTTCCACTCACCCGCCCGGCGGTACAGCTCGCCGAAAATGAAGGCGCTCACCGATCCGGCGTCGTCGATCGCGAACCGCAGCAGCCCCTCACCGGAGCCGTCCGCCAACGTCACCCGCAGGTCGTCGAGTTCGCCGAAGCGGGCGTCCTCGTAACGGCTCGCGGCGACGACGATGCGCTCGACGTCGGCCGGGATCGCCGTCAGATCGAAGACGATCTGGTCCTCGCTGCCCTCCCCGGCGGGCTTCTTGCCCAGGAGCTGCACACTGCCGTCGTCGGCCACCGGGTTGTTGTAGAAGTAGAAGTCGCCGTCGCCGCGCACCTTTCCGTGCTCGCCGAGCAGCATGACCGAGACGTCCGCGTCGCCCTCGCCGGTCGAACTGGCCCACCCCAGCGTCACGCTCACCGAGTCGACGTTGTCGCTCAGCGCCGCCAACCCCACGTTGGCGCCCTTGGTCATCTCGTGCATGAAAGCCCCCAATCCCCGCACACGGGCATGCCGGACCCCCTGCGCCCGCCACCCACTTCCCGTGTGACATGCCGCACATTCGACGCAGGCGAAACTCTAGTGCGCCACGCGCCGACATACGCCGATCCGCCGGAAACGGTCCGATCCGGTGACCCGGTGATCAACCCCCGCGCACCCCGGAGGAAGCTGGGACCCGGCGTCGTTGCCCCCCAACTTCCAAGGAGACGACCGGAGATGACGAAGTGTCTGGCGCGTAGAGCGGTGTTGCGTGGTGGTCTGGGCGGTGGGCTCGTGCTCGCCGGGGTCGGGGCCGGGGGCGGATCCGCCTCGGCCGTCGGGAGCCGGGGCGGTGAGGTGTACGTGCCGATCGCGGTCGGGGCCGGGGGCGGGCCCGTCGGGAGCGACCGGGTGCATGTGCTGAAGGTGGGGCCGCGGGACGCGGGGACCGTGGTGGTGCTGGTGCCGGGGATGTTCGGTGCGGCGAACGACTTCCGGCTGATGGCGCGGGATCTGGTGGCGGCGGTGCCCGGGATCCAGGTGTGGGCCGTCGACCGGCGCGAGGAGAGCCTCGCCGACCGGAGCGGGTTCGAGGGCGCGGACCCGGCCGGCCACTACCTCGACGGGCGGTACCGGACGCTGGAGCCCGCCACCGCCGGGTACTTCGGCCGGTGGGGGCTGGCCCGGACCCTCGACGACCTGCGGTGCGTCGTGCGCGCCGCGCGTGCGGGCGGTCGGCGCCGGGTCGTGCTCGGCGGCCACTCCTGGGGGGCGACCACCGCGATGGCGTACGCGGCCTGGGACTTCGGCGGGCGGCCCGGCCACCGGGATCTCGCCGGGCTCGCGGTCCTCGACGGGGGCGTGCGCGGCGCGTTCGAGGGAAGCGGGGCGCCCGTGCGCGACTCGCCGGAGGAGGTGCGCGAGCGGCTCGCGGCGATCGCCGGCGGACAGGTCTTCGACATGACGCTCAGCGCGGTCGGCGTCGGCGACCGGGCGGAGAGCACCCAGATCTGGTACCAGCTCGCCGGCTGGTACGCCCGGCACGACCCCGAGGGACGGTCCGTCCTCCAGGACCGGGTGCCCGAGGCGCTGCGGGTGCCGTTCCCGGTGACGAACGCCGCGCTGCTCGGCACCTTCGTGGACGCCGGCTTCGGCTGGCCGAACGACATCAGCGTCCACTCCGGACACCTGGCCTCGGAGGCCGACGCCGACGCCGACGGCGTACGGGGGTGGGTCGACACGGGGATCACACCGATCGGGCGGGTCGCCGAGGCGTACGCGGGCCCGGTGCCCGGTGTGTGGGAGTGGTACTGGCCCGCGCGTCTCTCCGTCGACCTGGACGTGAGCGACGCCTACGCCGACACCGACCTCGCCCGCTCCCTCGGCCTGCGCCTGCGCCACGCCTCCGGCCTCGGCATACCCCTCTACGCCTTCCAGACCAGCGCCTACCGGGGCACCGCCGTGGAGAGCGCCCGCCGCGTCGTCGCCGAGTCCCGCATCCCGTACGCCGTCTACGAGTCCGACGAGGGCATGAACCACCTCGACCCGCTGTTCGCGGCCACGGCCCACAACACGGCCACGCACACGCTGGCCGCGTTCCTGGGGAGGGTGACTCAGGTGTAGACGAGGGGGCAGCCGCGTCGGAGCACGTGCTGGGCCGCGCGCAGGTACAGGGCCACGTAGAAGGCGGTGTCGAGGTCGTCGGCCCACGGGCCCGGCCGGCGCGCGGCCAGTTCCTTCGCCGGGCCGTCGAGGAACCACATCGTCAGGTCGAGGTTGTCGCACGTCGCCGGGGTCTCGGGCGGCAGTTCGACGGCCGCCGCCAGACGCTCGGCGAGGGCCAGCACCCGGGGAGCGCCGGCGACGACGGTCGAGTCCGTGTAGGCGGACCCGACGCCGTCCAGCCGGATGTCCTCCTCCAGCGGTATCGGCACCAGCACCGTCCATGCGCAGAGCGTCTCGGTCTCCGCACGCGTGAGAAGCGCCTCGCACAGCCGCACGAACCCGTCCATCGGCGGGACCAGCTTCTCCTCGAACGTCAGCCCCGAGCCCCGGGCCGGCTCCGTCCTCTCGGGCATCGACTCGAAGGCAGGCAGCCCCCGGCGCCGCAGCTCGTCGTTGAGTGCGCGAGCCACCCGCCCCAGGCCGTCCTCGGGCTCCTCCCCCTCCTCGAACCACTCCTGCCTGCCGACGCTCACCACGTAGATGCCCATGCCCGGAACGTACCGCGCCCCACTGACACCCCGGACGCGACCGAGGCCGGCCGGGCGGGACCGGGGACGACCGGGCGGAACCTGCCCCCGCCCCCGCGCGTCTCCCTGTCGTACGCCTGACCGAGACATGCGGGATCGCCGCCACCACGACCCTCACCCCTAACCCCTCACCCCACAGAGAGCGATGGCCTCCGTGCTCGTACTCATCCTGTCCGTCATCATGCTGCTCGCCATCGGCGGCATCGTCTGCATCTACTGGACGGCCCGGGGCGACGCCCCCCGCTGGGCCCGCGGCGTGGCGACGGCGACCGACGTGCTGAGCGAGATCGTCCTCAAGGCGAGCAAGAGCTCCAACTCCCGCAACAGCAACAACGGGGACGACTAGGACGCCGACCGGCCGTGTCCGCCGGGTGGCCGCGGGCCGTCGGCGCTTTGTCGGCGTCACCGGTATGAACCGTTCCCTGCCGCCCTGTCGGGGCGCGTCATGAGCGTCGTCGGCTCCTGGCCGCTCGGTGCCGCGACCACGCTCGCCGAACTCGCCCGGGATCCGCATCCGAAGCTGGCACTGCTCCGGGCGCGGGAGCCGGTGTCCTGGCTCCCCGAGGCGGGCGGCTGGCCGGTGACCCGTCGCGATCTGGCGCTGCGTGTGATGCGGGACGCCGAGACCTTGGCCGGGGCTTCCCTCACCCGCGTGGCGGGCGCGCTCAGGCGACCGTCCCGCCCGCGTTGCGGATCAGCCGCTGGAGCACCTTCACCGTGATGACGTAGTCCGCGTCGTCGATGCCCTCGTGGAGGGCCGCGCGGACCGCGGGAGCGTTGCGGGCGAATTCGACGCGGGCCTGTTCCCCCGCCGTCGTGAGCCACAGCCGGCCGTCGGCGTCCCGGGTCAGCCGGCCTTGCTCCAGGAGTCCCTCGGACTCCGTCTCCAGATCGTCCTCGGGCCGGAGGTAGGAGGCCATGGCGGCCCGCAGTTCGGGCAGGGTCATCCCGCCGCCGTCGGGTGAGAGGTCGTTCGGCGACAGGTTGCGCAGCAGCCAGAACTGGGGCTGGGTATGACCCTTCTCGGCCTGCCGGGCCCGGGTGTACGCGATGAGGGACTCGTAGGCGACACCGGTCCAGTACGCGGCGGGCTGTGCGGCGAGTTCGGCGTCGGAGACCTGCTGGGTCATCGGAATCCCTTCGGAACGGACGGGCCGGGAACACGCGGAGCCCGCACCGCGTGCGAGCCGTACGGTGACCGTAGGACCTTGAGCAAGGTTGAGGTCAAGGCCGAACTCCTCGGCCGCGCGAGCCGGTTCGCACCACTCCCGGGCCCGCACAACTCCCGGACCCGCACAACTCCCGGACCCGCACCACTCCCGGACCCCGCAAGCGGTCGTTCTTGTCGGACGTCTCCCCCGCGGCGGGGCGGCGCAGGGGGATCGGAGGGGCACGGGCGGCCCCGCCGCGAGCGGCGCGCGGCGGTCGAGGCGCTGCTCGCCCTCCTGACGGCCGACGAGACGGTCCTGCGCCACACCCGGAACGCGCTCGGCGAGTATCCCGAGGCGCTTCCGGCCGTACGGCGGCTGATCGGCCACCCGTCCGACAAGGTCAGGGCGGCCGTCGTCTCCCTGCTGGACGAGGACGAGGACGGCGACGGGCGCCTCCTGCTCGGCCACCTCCACGATCCGTCGGAACTCGTGCGGTACGAGGCGTGGTGGGGGATCAGCCGGTACGTGAACGGGTACGGCGCGCTGCCGCGCGACGCGCACGGCCTGCTCGGCGAGATCGAGGCGCTCGCGCCCGCCACTCGTTCCCCCCGCTCCCCCCGTTCCCCCCGCTCCTCCGTCACCTCGTTCAACATCGGGCTGACGGCGGGCCGCATCCTCGACGCGCTGCGGAAGCACGGCAGTGCCTGATCCCTCCGGGAGACGGTCTGATCCCTCCGGGAGACGGCGCGAGGCCGGCCCGACGCGGGTGGGCGTCGAGCCGGCCTCGGCCGTGGTGCGAACCGGTACGGCCGCCGTGGTGCGAACCGGTACCGCCCGGCGGTCAGTCCGTGCCGGACTCCATCGCCGCACGGTCGAGCAGCGCGTCCTCCTCGGAGACCTCGCCGCGGGAGGCGATGGCCTCCGCGCCGCCCTGGGGCAGCTCCGGCATGGTGCCGATCAGGCCGGTGGCGGCGGCCTGCGAGGCGCCGACGGTGGGGCTGCCGGTGCCGATCAGGCCGAGACCGGCGTACTGCTCCAGCTTGGCGCGCGAGTCGGCGATGTCGAGGTTGCGCATGGTGAGCTGGCCGATCCGGTCGACCGGGCCGAAGGCCGAGTCCTCGGTGCGCTCCATGGACAGCTTGTCCGGGTGGTAGCTGAACGCCGGGCCCGTGGTGTCGAGGATCGAGTAGTCCTCGCCGCGCCGCAGCCGCAGGGTGACCTCGCCGGTGACGGCCGCGCCGACCCAGCGCTGCAGGGACTCCCGGATCATCAGGGCCTGCGGGTCCAGCCAGCGGCCCTCGTACATCAGCCGGCCGAGGCGACGGCCCTCGGCGTGGTACTGGGCGATGGTGTCCTCGTTGTGGATGGCGTTGACGAGACGCTCGTACGCGGCGTGCAGCAGGGCCATGCCGGGCGCCTCGTAGATGCCGCGGCTCTTGGCCTCGATGATGCGGTTCTCGATCTGGTCGGACATGCCGAGGCCGTGGCGGCCGCCGATGGCGTTGGCCTCCATCACCAGGTCGACGGCGGAGGCGAACTCCTTGCCGTTGATCGTGACCGGGCGGCCCTGGTCGAAGCCGATCGTCACGTCCTCGGTGGCGATCTCGACCGACGGGTCCCAGAACCGGACGCCCATGATCGGCTCGACGGTCTCGACGCCGGTGTCCAGGTGCTCCAGGGTCTTGGCCTCGTGGGTGGCGCCCCAGATGTTGGCGTCGGTGGAGTACGCCTTCTCCGTGGAGTCCCGGTACGGCAGCTGGTGCGCGACCAGCCACTCGGACATCTCCTTGCGGCCGCCCAGCTCGGTGACGAAGTCGGCGTCCAGCCAGGGCTTGTAGATCCGGAGGTGCGGGTTGGCCAGCAGGCCGTAGCGGTAGAACCGCTCGATGTCGTTGCCCTTGAAGGTCGAGCCGTCGCCCCAGATCTGGACGTCGTCCTCCAGCATCGCCCGGACCAGCAGCGTGCCGGTGACGGCACGGCCGAGCGGGGTCGTGTTGAAGTACGCCCGCCCGCCGGAACGGATGTGGAACGCGCCGCAGGTCAGTGCGGCCAGGCCCTCCTCGACCAGCGCGGCGCGGCAGTCGACCAGGCGCGCGATCTCGGCACCGTAGGTCTTCGCGCGGCCGGGCACCGAGGCGATGTCGGGCTCGTCGTACTGGCCGATGTCAGCCGTGTAGGTGCAGGGGACAGCACCCTTGTCGCGCATCCACGCGACGGCGACCGAGGTGTCGAGCCCGCCCGAGAAGGCGATGCCGACGCGCTCGCCGGCCGGAAGAGAGGTGAGGACCTTGGACATAGGAAGATTATGCACGCCAACGCATGATCATGCAAAGCCGGGTCATGGTGATTCAGCTCCCATCGCCGCCGCCGTCTCCCTCCCCGCCGTCCCCCTCTCCGCCCTCACCGTCGCCGAGTTCGGTGAACAGGGTCAGTTGGAGGGCGCCCGGCGCTTCGAGGCGGGCGTTCAGGGAGTTCCACGGGGTGCGGGTCGGCTCGGCGAGCACCTCGGCGCCGGCCGCCGCCAGCCTCGCGGTCACCGCGGTCGAGTCGTCCACCTGGAAAGCCACCCGCACGTGCCCGGCCACCCGACGGCCGACCTCCACCTCGTCGATGAACTCCGCGTGCCGCGGATCGGTGATCTCCAGCGTCGCCCGTCCCGCTTCGAGGATCGACACCCGCCCGCCGTCCGAAGAGAACGCGGCCCGCTCGGGAAGCCCCAGCACATCCCGGTAGAAGTGCAGCGCAGCGTCGTAGTCGACGGCCGTGACGACCAGCCGCAGCTCACGGACGGCGGGCTCTTCGCCCTCGGACAGGTGTGCGCGCTCGGACATACGGACTCCTCGGGGTGGGCGCGGGCGGTTGCTAGGGTCGCCCGACATGGATTCCACTGTGGCGGACTGGCGGGCGGACCGGATCGGCAGCGCGCTCCGGGGACACAACCCGACCGTGCTGCGCAGGCTCACCGCCGGGTTCGCGGTCATCGGGGACACGCAGTTCCTGCCCGGGTACTGCGTGCTGCTCGTGGACGATCCGGCGGTGGGACGGCTGTCGGAGCTGCCGGCGCGCAGGCGGACCGCGTTCCTGGCCGACATGGACCGGCTGGGCGAGGCCGTCGAGCGGGCCTGCGCCCGGCTGGATCCGGCGTTCCGGCGGGTCAACCTGGAGATTCTCGGGAACAAGGACCCGTTCCTGCACGCGCATGTGTGGCCGCGTTACGAGTGGGAGCCACCCGAGCTGGTCGGCAGACCGGTGTGGCTGTATCCGCCGGAGCGGTGGAGCGACGAGCGGTACGCGCTCGGACCGCGCCACGACGCACTGCGCGAGGCGGTCGGCGAGGAGCTGGACCGCCTCGCCGGCCGCGCCCGGAGCTGATCAGCGCCCTGGGAGGAGACCGTCCGGCAGCACGACCCCCCGCCCCGCCAGGTGCCGCAGGGCCAGCGCGATGGAGTGGCAGTCGAAGAGGGCCGCGTGTTCGTCGCCCGGGACGCCGGGCCGGGGGAGGCCCAGTGCCTTCCACAGGCGGCCCGAGTTGACGCCCGCCGTCGCCGGGGCGACGGCGTTCAGCCAGGGGCGGAGATTGACGAAGCCGGGGGTGAGGGCGCTGGGCCCGATCTCCTCGCCCCGGGCCCGCGCCCAGCCGATGTTCTCGCCGACGACGACCATGTCGTTGCCGTAGGAGAACACCGACTGGCCCTGGCAGAAGGCGAGGAAGTCGCCCAGGGCCCGGGCCGGCGCGAGTCCGTCCCGGTCGACCGCCTGCTGCCCGATACCGGTAAGGGTCGTGAAGTACGGCGAGAGGACCGGGTTCACCACCGGCCGGACCAGGGTGTCGTACGAGTCGACGACCGCGTACTCCTCGTTCAGCCGCAGCGCGCCGATCTGCACGATCTCCCGCAGCCGGCCGGGGCCCGACCAGTGCTGTTCCATGGCCCCCGGCCAGGTCGTGAACTCCAGGTCGAAGATGACGAAGGTGGGCAAGACGCTGCTCCCCGGGCCGTGCGGGCGGTGACGGAAGCGTCCTACCCACCGCGGCCGACGATCAGGGCTTCGGGGCCACCGGACGGTTCGGGGCCAGCGGGCCGGTCCCGGTGGACAGGCCCACGTCCGGCAGGCCGTCCGGCAGGAGCCGCCGGACGTCCGCCGCCGCGATCCCGGACTTCAGCGCCGCCCCGGAGCCCGGGCCCGTGTCCAGGGACGGGCACAGCCCCTTCACCAGGTGGATGATGAGCGCCTCGTCGATCGGGCTCGGCTCCAGCTCCGTACCCTCCTCGTTGAGGCGCTGGTACTTCATCAGGTTGTAGCCCAGGGAGAGCTGCCGCTTGCCGTCCGCGCCGGTGAAGCTGATGGTCCCGGCGCCGAAGACACCGCCGTCATGGCCCCAGAAGCGCCCGCAGCCGGGGAGGTCGAGGGCGTAGATGCCGAGACCGTAGTCGATGGTGGACTCCGGGCCGACCAGCACGGGGACCGTGCGCCGCATCTCCGCGAGGGACGCCCGGCCGACGAGGCCGCCGGTGAGCAGTTCGCGGTAGAAGCGGTTGAGGTCGTCGGTCGTGGAGATGATCGCGCCCGCGGTGGAGGCCCAGGACATGTCGTAGACGCTGTAGTCGCGGGGCGGGTCGATCAGCCCGTAGAACGACTCGTACATCCGGGCGTGCGGACCCTTGATGTGCGGGGTGCGCGGGAACGAGGTGTGGTGCAGCCCGGCCCGGTCGATGACATGCCGGGTGATGTACGCCGACGCCTTCTGGCCGGTGACCTTCTCCAGGATCAGGCCGGCGAGGACGTAGTTGGTGTTGGAGTACGAGCCGGGCTGCGCGCCGGGCGTGCCGGTGGCGCCGGCGGCGAGGCCCAGCCGGACCAGTTCCCGGGGGCTGATCGAGCGGAAACGGTTCTCGTCGAGGCTGGAGGTGGAGTTCTGCTTGAGGGAGGGGAACGCACCGAGGACGTAGTCGCCGATGTGGCTGGTGTGGTTGAGCAGCATGCGCACGGTGATGGCGTCGCCGCGCTCCCGGGCGTTCGCGTCGGTGCCGGTCCCCCTGAACAGCTCGGGGACGTAGCGCGTGACCGGGGCGTCGAGGCGGATCCGGCCCCGCTCCACCTGCTGCATCACCGCCACGGCCGTGAACGTCTTGCTGATGCTGCCGACGCGGTGCCGCATGCCCGGGGTGACCTTGCGCCCGGTGTCCACGTCGGCCAGCCCCGCCGCGCCGGTCCAGCGCTCGCGGCCGTCGCGCACCGAGGAGTACGTGCCGTACATCCCGGCCTCGTGGATCGCGGCGAGCGTGCCGCGCAGTTCGGCCCGGTCCAGTCTGCCCGCCCCGGGAGCCTTGCTCCCGGCGGTGCTGCCCGCCGCGGGCACGGCCGAGGCGGCCGGTACCGCCGTGAGAAGCAGGAGTGTGGTGCCCAGAGCTGTCCCGGCGAGATGGGTGATGCGCACGGCTGATCCCTCGTTTCCGGCGTTCGTGACGACGCCGACGTGCCCGACCCGGGCACGTCCGGCTTCCTCAGGGCCCGGGTGGTCAACTCCCTTGCCCTGTACAGCGATTGTCACGAACAGCCGGTCCGCGCCACATCGTTCCCGCGGACGAGCGCCTTCACAGCGGGGCCATGACATCTGTCACGGCCCCGCGCACGCCGGTGACGGGAGAGTGTCAGAGGCCGTAACGCGACTTCAGGTGACGCCAGAAGTCGCGGAACATCCACGTGTCGAACTCGGTGATCTGGGTGGCGCTGCCGGCCTTCATGAGGAAGCAGCACTGGCCGGTCGGGGACCAGTCGTAGAAGTCGTCGAGGCCGAAGGTGTGGCCGACCTCGTGGAGGTAGATGTGGATGTTCTCCTGGCCGAGGGCGCCGGTGAAGTAGGAGCGGCCCATGCGCTGCCCCCAGTCACCGCCGGCGCCGCCGCCGAAGCCCTCGGTGAGCCAGAGGGACTGGTCGTAGTGGCGGGCGGCGCCGCCGGGACAGCGTGAGTAGTTGCCGTCCTGGTGGAAGAAGCGGCCGCAGTCGGGAGCGCACTGCGGGGCTCCGGCGCCGTCCAGCATGTTGGTGTAGACGTCGACGGAGTTGTCGGTCCACTGGAGGGTGGAGCGGTTCTTCACCGCCCAGCCGACGATGTTGACGGGGACGGTGGTGTACGGCCAGGCGTTGTGGCCCTGGCCGTTGTCGACCATGGCCGCCATCCACTTGCCGAACTGTTTCTTCAGCGCGGCGTGGATCTGGTCGCGCAGGGCGGTGCTGACCGGCTGGTCCGACTCCCAGCGGACGCAGTAGTTGACGCTCCCGCGGTTGGCCATGACCTGGTCCCAGCCGTAGTTGCGGAAGCCGTACAGGTTCCCGTAGGTCGACTCGACGTGGTTCCAGACCTCGCCCAGGGGCTGGACCAGGTGCGAGGGCGGGTTCCAGACGGCCGCCTCGGCGGTGACCGCCGCCTCGGCCCGGTCCTGCACGGCGGCCCGGTCGTTCGCCGCCTGCGCGACGGACGGCGTGGTCAGACCGGGCGCGAGCAGCACGGCCAGGACGGCGGCGAGGACGGTGAGCAGTCTCGCGATACGGAGGTGGGGGGTGGCCGACGTGCCCGTGGTACGCGGGGTGCCCGTGGTACGCGGAGTGCCGGTGGAGTCGACGGGGTCCGAGAGACCGGTGGCTCGGGTGGTGCGCATGGTGAACTCCCTGGGTGGGGGGCGGGATTTCACGTGCCTTCACTGCACGACAAGGTCGCCGCGGCCCCCGCGAAGGTTGCCGCCCACCGGGCACGCTCACCACCGGGCACGGTCACCGCCGGACACAGGTCACCGCCGGACACAGGTCACCGCCGGTCCGCCGTTTCCCCGGCCTCCCCCGCTCCCCCTGCCTCTCCCGCTTCCCCCGCCTCTCCCGACTCCCCCGCCTCCCCGAACCGCGCCAGTGCCACCCCGCCCCCCACACACGCCACGAACCCGGTCACCGCGAGCCACCCGTACCCGGCCCGTGTCGAGTCGCCGAGGCAGACCACCCCGAAGACGCCCGGCCAGACGGTCTCGCAGATGACCATCGCCGCCGTGGCCGCCGTCACCGAGCCCGACTGGAGGGCCTGGACGAGGAGCAGGTAGCCGCCGAGACCGGAGACGACGACGGCGTACGCGGCCGGCTGCGCCAGAATCGCGGGGACGGTGGCGTCCGGCAGCAGACGTACGGCGATCGCGGTGAGGCCGAAGCTCAGCCCCGCCGCCGCTCCCAGCACGACCGCCCGGCCCCGCCGCAGCCGGCCACCCAGGGCCCACCCGCCCGCCACCACCAGCACCGCCGCCACCAGCACCACGACCCGCAGCCCGGTGTCACCGTGCCCGTCGCCCGTGCGCCCGGCGGACACCGCGAGCGTGGCGAGGCCCAGGCACACCAGGGCCACGGCTCCCCACTCGGCCCGCCTCAGCCGCAGCCCCAGCACGGCCGTGCCGCCCACCGCCGTGACCGCCAGCGACGCGGCCACCGCCGCCTCCACCAGGAACAACGGCACCAGCCGCAACGCCACCACCTGCGCCGCGAAGCCCGCCGTGTCGAGGCCCGCCCCGGCGAGGAAGGGCCAGCCGCGCAGCACCTCCACCACGGTCCGGCCCCGGCCTCGACAATCGTCCACCGCCGTCCGCCGCGCGCCCAGCGCCTGCAGCACGGTCGCCGTCCCCATGCACACCGCCGCGCACAACGCGAACACCACACCCACCACCATGGGGGCACCGTAAGCGGCGGGACGGGCCCGCGGCGGGCAACACCCGCGCACGCACCCACGTGGCCGTCACCCTCGCGCGCTCCCGACCGCACCGGGCCCCACGCCCTCACGATCGCACAAAGTGCGACAGATTCATTGCTCCCGTTCTGGTCGAAGTCCTAGGGTGGGCCCGGTTTTTCAACAACTTCGGACACCATCCGACGCTCCTCAGCACGTGCACTCCCCAATGTCGTCGAGGAAGGCCCCGGTACATGCCCCACCCGCACCCGCACACAGGCACCCCCGCCGCCCGCCCCGTCATGAGCCGCCGCCGCCTGCTGGAGGGCGGCGCCGCCCTCCTCGGCGCCGTGGCCCTCTCCGGTGGCGCCGCCCACGCGGCCCCGCTCCTCGCGTCGAAGGCCGACGGCACCCCCGAGTGGTCCGGCAACATGGCCCTCTTCCAGGTCGGCGCCGAACCGCCGCACACCACCCTCATGCCGTACGCGGACGTCAGACAGGCTCTGGCCGCCGACCGCACCCGTTCCCCGTACCGGCTGAGCCTCGACGGCAAGTGGCGGTTCGCGTACGTCGAACGGCCCGGCGACCGGGACGAGGACTTCTACAAGACGGACGTCGACGACAGCGACTGGGACACCATCCCGGTGCCGTCCAACTGGCAGCTGCACGGCTACGACTTCCCCATCTACATCAACATCACCTACCCCTGGTGGGGCCCCAACGGCCTCGGCGAGGAGGCGCAGCCGCCGAACGCGCCGACGCGCTACAACCCCGTCGGCCAGTACCGGCGCAGCTTCAACCTGCCCAAGGACTGGACGGCCGGCGACCGCCGTACCTTCCTGCACTTCGAGGGCGTCAAGTCGGCCCACTACGTGTGGATCAACGGCGAACTCGTCGGCTACCACGAGGACTCCTACGACCCGGCCGAGTACGACATCACCCCGCACCTGAAGCCGGGGTCGAACCAGATCGCCGTCGAGGTCTACCGGTACTCGGACGGCGACTGGCTGGAGGACCAGGACATGATCCGGCTGAGCGGCATCTTCCGCTCGGTCTACCTCTACTCCACCCCGGCCGTGCACCTGCGCGACTTCAAGCTGGACACCCCGCTCGGCGACGGCTACACCACCGCCGAGCTGTCCGTCACCGCGAGCGTGCGCGCCTACGCGGCCGGGCACGAGGGCGCGTACTCCGTGGAGACGCAGCTCTACGACGCCGGCGGACACGCCGTCTGGTCCCGCCCCCTCGTCCAGTCCGTCACCGTCGGCGCCTCCGCCACCGGTGAGGACGTGACCGTGCAGGCCGCCCGGTCCGTGCCGTCCCCCGAGCTGTGGTCCGCCGAGCACCCGACCCTCTACACGGCCGTGCTGCAGCTGCGCGACCCGGCCGGCAAGGTCGTCGAGACCCTCTCCCACCGCGTCGGCCTGCGCGAGTTCGCGCTCAGGAACGGGCTGATGCGGATCAACGGCAAACCGGTCTCCCTGCGGGGCACCAACCGCCACGAGATGCACCCCGACCGGGGCATGGCGCTCACCCGCGCCGACCTGGTCCAGGACATGGGCATCATCAAGCGGCTCAACATCAACTCCGTGCGCACCTCGCACTATCCCAACAACCCGCTCTGGTACGAGCTGGCGGACGAGTACGGCCTCTACCTCGTCGACGAGACGAACCTGGAGACGCACGGCATCCGGGACCGCTTCCCCGGCAACGACCCCGACTGGACCAAGGCGTGCGTGGCCCGCGCCCGGAACATGGTCCACCGCGACAAGAACCACGCCTCCGTCGTCATCTGGTCCCTCGGCAACGAGGCGGGCGGCGGCTCCACCTTCGTCGCCATGCGCGACTGGATCGAGTCGTACGACAAGACCCGCGTCATCCAGTACGAGGGCGACGACCGGCCGACCATCAGCCAGATACGGTCGGAGATGTACGACAGCCCGCAACGCGTCGAGCAGCGGGCCAAGGACACCTCCGACACCCGGCCGTACGTGATGATCGAGTACTCGCACTCGATGGGGAACTCGACCGGCAACTTCAAGAAGTACTGGGACCTCGTCCGGCGCTACCCCGTCCTCCAGGGCGGCTGGATCTGGGACTTCGTCGACCAGTCGCTGACCTGGCCGATCCCGCGGCTGAAGGTCTTCACCGACGCCGGCCCGAGCAAGCTGCAGGGCCAACTGCTCACCGCCGCAGGAACGTTCAGCCGCGACAAGGGCCTCTCCGGCGCCACCGGCTTCACCCGCGACCCCGCCCTCAACCTCACCGGCTCCCTGACGCTGGAGGCGTGGTTCACCCCGCACGTCACCGGCGGCCACCAGCCGATCATCGCCAAGGGCGACACCCACTACGCGCTGAAGCAGAGCGAGAAGAGCATCGAGTTCTTCATCTACGGCGGCGGCCAGTGGGTCAGCGTCAGCTGGGGCCTCCCGGCCGAGGGCTGGACCGGCCGCGAGCACCATGTCGCCGGTGTCTTCGACGCCGGTTCCGGGTCCCTCACCCTCTACGTCGACGGCGAGGTGAAGGCGACCCGCAGCACGACCCGGCGGCCCAGCGCGAACGTGGCCCCGCTCGCGCTCGGCACCGACACGGACAACCCGACGCGCGAACTCAGCGGCACGATCCGGCGGGCGCGCGTGTACGCCCGCGCCCTGAGCGGCTCCGAACTGGCCTCCACGGGGCGTGGCGCCGGTGACGAGGGGGTGCGTTTCTGGTTCGACGCGGCCACGGTCGAGGTGAAGGAGAGCCGGGCGAAGGACCGTTCGTTCCTCGCGTACGGCGGTGACTGGGGCGACAACCCCAACGACGGCGCCTTCGTCGCGGACGGCATCATCAAGGCCGACCGGGGCCACACCGGCAAGGCCGCCGAGGTCAAGCGCATCTACCAGGCCGTGCACGCGAAGCCGGCCACCGGCACCACCCTGGCCTCGAAGAAGGTCACGCTCACCAACGAGTTCCTCTTCACCAACCTCCGGGAACTCGACGGCGGTTGGACGCTGGTGGCCGACGGCAGGAAGATCCAGGAGGGCCGCCTCACCCGCGACCAGCTGGACGTCGGCCCGCTGTCCGCCAAGGACATCACCGTCCCCTTCGACCTCCCCGCCTCCCCGGCCCCCGGCACCGAGTACTTCCTCGAACTCTCCTTCACCACCAAGGACTCCGCCCCGTGGGCCGAGGCCGGCTTCGAGGTGGCCCGGGAGCAGCTGTCCGTGGACGCGGGCAGCCCGGCGGTGACCCCCGTCCCGCTCGCGGACGTCCCGGAGCTGACGTACGAGGAGAGCGACGAGGCCGTCACGGTGACCGGCAAGGGCTACCCGGGCCGCTTCTCCGTCACCGTCGACAAGGCGAGCGGCACGATCACCTCGTACAAGGCGGGCGGCAACCGGCTGATCTCCGACGGACCGGTGCCCAACTTCTGGCGGGCCCCCACCGACAACGACCACGGCAACGGACAGCACACCCGGAACCAGACCTGGCGGGACGCGGGCACGAACCGCAAGGTGACGTCCGTGACCGTCCGCTCCCTGGGCGACGACCGGGCCGTGGAGATCAAGGTCACCGGCACGCTCCCGACGACCACCGAGTCCACCTACACGACCACCTACACGGTGTTCGGCAACGCCGAGATCAAGGTCGACAACACCCTGCACCCGGGCGCCTCCTCCCTGCCGTACATCCCGGAGGTGGGAACCCTGTTCCTGCTCAACCGCCGCCTGGAGCGCCTGCACTACTACGGCCGCGGCCCCGAGGAGAACCACTGGGACCGCAACAACGGCACCGACGTGGGCCTCTACTCCGGCGACATCGCCGACCAGTGGTCGGGCTACATCCGCCCCCAGGAGAACGGCAACAAGACCGACGTCCGCTGGGCCGCCGTCACGGACCGCAACGGTGAGGGCCTGCTGGTCTCGGGCGACGGCCTGATCGAGATCAACGCCTCGTACTTCACCCCGGAGGACCTGTCGACGGGCCTGCGCCACGACTACCACCTCACCCCCCGCGACACCCCGGTCCTGCGCGTCAACCACCGTCAGATGGGAGTCGGCGGCGACAACAGCTGGGGCGCCCACACCCACGACGAGTACAAGCTCTTCGCCAACCGCGACTACACGTACACGTACCGGCTGCGCCCGCTGACGGACGTGGCGGGGGCCACGGCGGCGTCGAGGAGGCCGACGGCGACGAGGTAGCCCGCATGACTGAGTCGGCGTAGCGACAGACGACCACGACAAGCGCTCGGCCGGACACTCCCGGCCGAGCGCCTTGCCGGCCTTGCCTCGACTACAGGGCCGAGATCAACTCCGCTTCTCACCCAGCGCTGTACGCAACCAGTCCAGCGACCCGGTCGCCAGCACCGCGTCAGCGAGTTCGTTGGCCGACTTCGTGGTGAGCCGCCCGCGGCTGTTGTCGATCCAGCGCTGCGCGTTCTCATAACCCTGGGCCTTGTACTCAACGCCCTGGATCATGCATTCCAGCTTGTCGGCGTCCCGGGCGCAGATGGCCTCGGCAGAATCCTTCGCCTCGTATTCGGCGACGAGTTCCCGCACGGCCGAGGCCAGGATCTCGGGCATACCGGCGACCTGGTCGGCAGTGACCGCCTGAGGATCCGCTTCGGTGGAGTACTTCTTGCCCAGGTAATTCACGTCACCGGTCCGCGTCTCCTGGGAGTCGTGCCACACCGCGAGGTAGGCCGCACGTGCGGGATCTGCGCCTTCGAGCTTCGCGATGATCGTGGCGAGCAGAGCGGTACGCCACGAGTGCTCCGCCACCGACTCCGGGTCGCGTACGCCGGCCATCCACCAGCCGGTGCGCTTGGTCTGCTTCAGCGTCCCCGCCTCGTACAGGAAGCGCGCCACCGCGGACAGGTCTTCAGCCACCGTCGGACTCCTCTCACGCCTCGGCGAGGCGGATCGCGTACCGAATGCTCTCCAGCTCCCGGCGCCCGCGCGCCGACAACTCCTGGCTATCCAACATCACGGGCAGCCGGTCGCGCAGTGCCCGGCTAGTGCTCTGACCGCATAGGTTCGCCGGGTTGGCGGCGTCGGTGCTCGGACCGGCTGGATGCGGTGTGGGAACAATGCGAGCGGTTGCGGAGCCGATCAAACTAGGCTCCCAGCATGTCTGGTCCGACGTTGGTGATCGAGTTGGCGGAGCCGCTCTCCCCGGCTGCGCTGCGGGAGTTCCGCGCGTTGATGGTGGGGCTCTCTTCCCACTTCGACGAGAAGCGGCCCGGGTTCTTCGACGTCAACGTGCCCGCAGAGCGACTGGGCGTCGAGGACAGGCGAGAGAAGGACTGGCGAAAGCCGTTCCCGCTTCCACTCCTCGGCAACGCCTCCGCGGACGAGGAGCTCACAGCCCTGGTGGGATTCAATCCGCAGCGCGAGGACTGGCGTCGGCCCTTCCTGGTCTACTTGATGGGGCCGGGTGTCGGCGACGAGAGCACCTTCGAGGCTGAGCACGCGGACGAGCCCGAGGTGGAGGCCATCCTCGGCTTCAGGCCGACCCATGCCGTCAATGTCAGCGCCTGCTGCAATCGCGAGATCGATCACGTGACCACGGCCCTGCTGACCGCTGCTGTCATGGACGTCATCGGAGGCGTGGCCAATGTCGAGCTGCTGGACGGACAGGCGTCGGTCGTCGCCGGCCTTCCGGGGGTGTCGGGGATCGCGGGCGACGACTGGATGGCGCTGGGATCGGCGGAGTTCCTGCGGGCCTGGGTTGGGCACCCCGCCTTCCGGCTGGTCAAGTAGCCCAGACAGATCCGCGGCGGAGGTGGTGCTGTGACCTGGAACGTTCGCCATGTTGCCTGATCATGCGGCGAGAGCGGGTCGGCCGCCCCAGCGGATGCCTTTCTCGCTGCGGATACGGGCGCGTTCCTTGCGTTCGGCGACCAGGACGTCATGGTGGCGGGCATTGGCATTGCGCCAGCGGAGGTAGGCGTGCAGGGCCCGGGTCTGCACGGTGTGGTTGGGGTGGTTCGAGTTGGCGATGGTGAACTGCCGCAGCGGTCCGAAGTGCGCTTCGATCGGGTTCGCCCATGAGGCGTAGGTCGGGGTGAAACACAGCTCGACCTTGTGCTTCATCGCCCAGCGACGGATGTCGGCACCCTTGTGGGCGGAGAGGTTGTCCAGGATCACGTAGATCGGTGCGCCGTCGGGCCGGGCGGCACGGATCGATCTCAGCGCGGCCAGCGTGTTCACGGCTCCCTTCTTTCGCCGGTTCACGCCCCACAGCCGGTCGTCGCCGACCGAGTAGCAGCCGTGGAAATACCGGACTCCGTGGGTGCGGTGGTAGGTGGCCGGCAGCCGGTTGGGACGCCCTTGTTCGGCCCAGCCCGAGCCCGCGGTGGGCCGGATCCCGAGCGGGCCGAACTCGTCGAACGCAAAGACCCGGTCCGGGAAGCGGTCCAAGACGTGCTCGATACGGTCCAGCTTCGCCTCCCGTTCGGGGTCCGGGGACTCCTTCCAGGTCTTGGTGCGCTGGAAGGTGACGCCGCGGCGGGCGAGCAGGCACCGTAACGCCTCACGGCCGATGCGGATCAGCCGGCCGTGCACTTTGCGCAGGTAGGCGACCAGCTTGCGCAGCGACCAGCGGGTGAACGGCTGGCCGAGCTTGACCGGGCGGGTAGTGGCCGTCGCGATAACGAAGTCCTCGTCGTCATCGCTGAGTCGGCGGGGACGGCCTCCCGCCCACTGAGGGTCCAGGCAGGCCAGGCCCTTCTCATTGAACGCGTGGATCACATCCCTGACGGTGTCCTCGTCGGCCTGCACCAGCTGGGCGATCACCGGCACTCGGTTCCCGCCTGCCGAGGCCAGCAGCATCATCGCCCGCCGGTAGCGAACAGAACTGGCGCTGCCCCGGCGCACGATCTGCTGCAGCTTCTGCCCCTCCTGGTCGGTCAGTCTGCGCACACGGACGGGCTCGGCCACCGCGCCTCCAGCGGTCGGATCGGATGTCACCGCACATCCAACCGCTACGACCGCCCACCCGGCGAACCTATGCGGTCATAGCACTAGCAGTACCGGATCGCAGCAGGTGAGGCCGGACCTGGAGCAGGGACCACACAGAGTGGATGTTGAGGTCGACGTAACCGTGATTCGGAGCCAATCCCTGAGCGAGGTGAACGAGCAGCTTGTCACCCGGCCATGGCCCGGGGGTGCGGGTGGCAATGAAGTCGTCGGTCAGTTCCAGATGGGCGGTCTCGCCGATCCAGTACGCCCAGTAGTTCAGGTTCGCCGCCTCACCGGAGTCATCGTCGATCAGCGCGGTGTCGATGAAGTGGCTCATGCGGTCCCGGTCTCCCTGCCGGGCCGAGACGGCTGCGACGGAACGAGAGTTGAGCCAGCGGGTGAGCCAGTCGCCGGGGCGTTCAGTGGCCTGCTGGTGGGCGAGCCACTGCGATGTGTCGGGCTGATCGTCGTATCCGGAGAGGTACAAGGCCTGGCGGCGTAGGAGGAACTGATCCTCTCCACGTGCCTGCTCGGCCGTGCGCCGCATCTGCGTGAAGAAGCGAGTCCGGTCGGATGCCGACAGCTCCGGCCCGGCCGGCGCGGGTCCTCGGCGCCTGCGGCGCGCGGCGGTCAAGTCCCGGACAGGCTGGGGCGGTACGCGGTTGAGAGGCCAAGCAAGCACCTCGACGAGATCACGCTGCATCACGCAGGCTCCGAGCGGGCTGTCCTCGACCCCAGCCGCACCGTCGAGGGCGCCGGCGAGGAGGACGTCTGCCTCCAGGGCACGATCGAGGGCCCGAAGGAGCGCAGGCACGGTGCCCATCTGCATGAGCCGGTGACGATGCACGAGCATCTGCCCGACCGGTACAGCGGTCAGAGGGCGACGGCCGGACTCCCACCCGGCGATCGTGTCCGCGGACACACGCAGCCGCTCAGCCGCTTCCTCCTGGGTGAGCCCCGCCTGCTCTCGTATGACCCGGAAGACATGGCCGGAAATGACGCCCGTGCGAGGGCGAGCAGTCGTTCCCTGACTGCTGGTCAGGGCTGGTCGCGAACTCGACTGCATAAACAGCCCCATTTCCGTGCGCGAAGCAAAACACTTGTACTCGCAGTCACTTCAAGCAGTGATCACGGACTTCTACCTTCATATGCATCACCGGACGAGCCTAGTGGGACGGCAGCCTCGACGGCCGGTGATGGACCACGCCGAACGCGAGTGCTTGGGAGGGACGCGACGATGACCATGACGGCTGCCTCGGTGGGACCGCAGCGCCACCAGGAGCGGCATGCGGCGAGGCTCTGATCACAGACACAGGCCACAGACCCGCTTGCGAAGTGAGGACCCCCGCGACGGGCGCAACCGTCCGGGGGCGTGGCCACCAGCCAAACCCAGAGGAGCTGATGGCAGTGAGCATTATCCACACATGGGTGAAACGGGTACTGGGCGTATGGGCGCCCGGCACCGGCAGACGCCGAGCGGGCGAGCGGACGGCGGTATCCGCCACCGACCGGCTTTCCGAGTCGCCTCTCACGGCGCCCCCCTCGCTCCCGGCCCACCGCTCCCCGTACGGACTGCACACCCCCCTCGATGGCGCTGCGACCGCCATGGTCCGGCCCTACCTGGCCGCCGCCGAGCGAAAGCCTGAGTGCGCCTTTCAGACCCGCTCACGTGGCCGTACCCCGAGCTGCTCGGTGTCACCGGCTCGCACACGACGGTTCGCGGAGGTGAGCCGGTGACCGACGGACGAGTGAAGGCTGCCGTCCGGCGCGACGAGATGCCCATGCTCCGCACCTATCGGCTGTGGTTCGAGCACACCCGCAGGTGCGACCGGGGCTGCAACGGCATTCCCAAGGCGCAGGACGGGTGCGAGGCCGGGCAGGAACTGTGGGGCGCGTACCGCCTCGCGAGAATCGGAAGGGGCGGCGCATCATGAGCTGGACCATCGAGCGCGCACCAGGACGACCGGTGCGCCGGACCGACGACGATCGTCTCGCCGTCCCCCTGCGGCTGACCCACACCGGCGGCCACCCCACCCATACCGAGCTGACCCTCACCCTCGCCGAAGCCGAACACCTCCACGCCGCCCTCTGCCGAGCCCTCGACGGCCAGCCCCCGCCACCGGCCGTCCCGGACTGCCGACAGCCCGTTCAGGCATCTCCCGGTGCCGCCCACGTCGTGGGCCACGTGTAGCGGGTACGCGCGGACGGCACCGCACCGACGCCCCGCCGCCGACGCATCCCATGGCCCGGCGGCGAGGCGGGGCCGAGGTGCGGCGGCCACCCACCGATACGCCGGTCAGCGCACCAGCAGGTCGATCACCCCGGTCAGGTCCTCCTCCCCACCGCCCTCGGCCGACCGGCGGCGCATCAACGCGAAGTAGGGGTTGAGCAGTTCCGGGCTGACGCCCTGTTCCTCGGCGGTGGTGAGGAAGGTCGGCGTGCCCGCCACCTGCATGGCCAGGTTGGAGACCACGCCCCCGGTGTAGCGACCGCTCCGCAGCCGGTCGGCGGTGCCGTGCACGGACGGGGCCATCGCGGTGAGCCAGTCGGCCAGTAGCGGGGCGAGGGACGCGGGGTCGATGTCCTCCTTGCGGATCAGGGCGAAGGCGTGCGCGGCCCCGGCGAACATCCCGTACATGGCGCTGAGCAGGGCCACGTCGTGCAGGGCCGCGAAGCCCGCGTCCTCGCCCACGTAGGCGGTGCCGGCCGGCACGCCCAGGGTCGTACGGTGCCGCTCGAAGAGTTCGCGCGAGCCGCTGTAGAAGACGTAACCGCCGGCCTCGGGGACGCCGATCATCGGTGGGACGGCCATGATGCCGCCGTCCAGATAGCGGGCGCCTCTCTCACGGGCCCGTTCGGCGCGGACACGGGCCTGGGCGGGGGTGCTGGTGGTCAGGTTCACCAGGTCGCGTCCGGCCAAGTCGGCACCCGCAATTGCCTCGTCGACGGAGGCGTCGTCCAACAGGCAGACCACGACCAGGGAGTTCGCCGCGACCGCCTCAGCGGCGCTGCCGGCGACCCTGGCCCCCTCGGCGGCGAGCGCCTCGGCGCGGGCCGGAGTGCGGTTCCAGACGGTGAGCGGGTGGCCGGCGGCGAGCCAGGCACGGGCCAGCGCGGTGCCCATCGCGCCGAGTCCCAGCAGGGTGACGGAGGTCTTCTCCAGAGCGTTCTGTGTCATGCCGAACAGGCTGGTCGCGGGCGCGGACGTGATCAAGTAGGCACTTCGGAGTGGGTGGTTACTCTGAGGAGAGCGAGCACGTCAAAGGGGTGGGGCACATGACGACGCTGAACCGGCCGGGCGCACCGGACGAGCACGCCTGCGGGATCGACACCGCGATGGAGGTGATCGGCGGCAAGTGGAAGGTGCTGATTCTCTGGGCCCTGCACGAGCATCCGAGCCGCCGCTTCGGCGAGTTGCGCCGGCTGCTTCCGGGGGTCAGCGAGAAGGTGCTGGCCTCGCATCTGCGCGAGATGGAGACGGACGGCATCGTGCGACGCGTCTCCTACGACGAGGTGCCGCCCCGCGTGGAGTACTCACTGACGGACGACGGGACACGCCTCAACGACGCGCTCGGGCCGCTGGCCGCCTGGGGCCGCGGGCGGGCCAAGCGGTAGCCCTTCCGGTCCCTCGCGCTGCGCACCTCCTGCGAGTGCAGCGAAGGTGACCGGCCACAAGGCCTGACCGGGCCGAAAGCCATCAAGGCCAACCCCCCTCCCTCGGACTCGGCGCATCTGTGTTCCCAATCGTCCGACGCGACCGCCAAGGCGCGACGCCGAGCCCCATCCCGGCTCGGCACCGCAGAAAATGTGACCGGTTCAAAAACCACCTCTGCCACACCCGTTGACTTCCCTCTCTCCCGGCTCTACTTTCGGCCAGCCAGCATGTTCGGCGTGCCGATCCCCGTTCGAGATATCGATCTCCGGGTATCCATCGAAGGAGCCGCATGACCTCCCCTCCACGTGCCAACTCCCGTGGTCTCCAACGACTTTGCAGGAAGACGGTGATCCGCGCGGTCACCCTGGCGACCGCCGCCACAGCCGCCCTGATCTTCGCCCAGCCGCCGACCGCGGCCCCCACCCCCCGGACGCTGACCGACATCGCCCCGGTCGCGGTGACGGACCGCCAGATCCCCGTCCCCGAAGCCCCGATGGGCTGGGCCTCCTGGAACGCCTTCGCCGCGAAGGTCGACTACGACGTCATCAAGAAGCAGGTCGACGCGTTCGTCGCCGCCGGGCTGCCCGAGGCCGGCTACGAGTACATCAACATCGACGAGGGCTGGTGGCAGGGCACCCGCGACAGCGCGGGCAACATCACCGTCGACGAGGCCGAGTGGCCCGGCGGCATGAAGGCCATCGCCGACTACATCCACAGCAAGGGCCTGAAGGCGGGCATCTACACCGACGCCGGCAAGGACGGCTGCGGCTACTACTTCCCCACCGGCCGCCCCGCCGCTCCCGGCAGCGGCAGCGAGGGCCACTACGTCCAGGACATGACGCGGTTCTCCCAGTGGGGCTTCGACTTCGTGAAGGTCGACTGGTGCGGCGGCGACGCCGAGCGCCTCGACCCGAAGACGACCTACCAGGCGATCAGCGACGCCGTGGCCACCGCGACCGCCACCACCGGCCGCCCCCTCGCCCTCTCCCTGTGCAACTGGGGCTACTCCAACCCCTGGAACTGGGCGCCGGGCATGGGCCCGATGTGGCGGACGAACACGGACATCTTCTACCACGGCCAGGGCCTGACGTACGCGGGCATGCTGACCAACTACGACCGGAACGTGCACCCCACCGCCCAGCACACCGGGTACTACAACGACCCCGACATGCTGATGATCGGCATGGGTCTCACCGCCGCCCAGGACCGCACCCACATGAACCTGTGGGCAATCTCCGGCGCCCCGCTGCTCGCGGGCAACGACCTCTCCACCATGACCACGGAGACGGCGAACATCCTCAAGAACTCCGAGGTCATCGCCGTCGACCAGGACCCCCGCGGCCTCCAGGGCGTCAAGGTCGCCGAGGACACCACCGGCCTCCAGGTCTACGGCAAGGTCCTCTCCGGCACCGGCAACCGCGCGGTCGTCCTGCTCAACCGCACCTCCACCACGCAGAACATGACCGTCCGCTGGTCCGACCTCGGCCTCACCAACGCCTCCGCGACCGTCCGTGACCTGTGGAGCCGTACCGACGTCGGTACGCCCGGCACGAGTTACACCACCAGCGTCCCGGCCGGAACCTCCGTGATGCTCACGGTCAAGGGCGGCACCGAGCAGGCATCGAGCACCTACACGGGCACGTCGAGCTTCTCCGGCGTGGTCGCCGGGAACACCGGGCTGAAGACGGTCGACGTCTCCTACACCAACAACACCTCCACGGCACGCGTCGGCACCCTCACCGTCAACGGCCAGACCTCCACCAAGGTCTCCTTCCCGCCGACCGGCTCCTCCCCCGGCACCATCTCGGTCGCCCTGTCGCTCACCAAGGGCAGCGCCAACACGATCACGTTCACCGGCGCCCCCACCCTCGAAGGCATCGTCGTACGGCCGCTGCCCGGCACCAACGGCACGCTGATCACCGGCACGGGCTCCGGCCGCTGCGCGGACATCGACAACAACACGATCACCAACGGCACGGACGCCCAGCTGTGGGACTGCTCCGGCGGCCAGAACCAGGTCTGGCAGTACACCTCCCGCAAGGAACTGGTCGTGTACGGCAACAAGTGCCTGGACGCCTGGGACCGCGGCACCTCCAACGGCACCCGTGTCGTCATCTGGGACTGCCACGGCGGCACCAACCAGCAGTGGCACGTGAACGCCGACGGCACGATCGTCAACGTCAACTCCGGCCTCTGCCTGGACGCCTACAACGCCGCGACCGCCAACGGCACGAAGCTCGTCCTGTGGTCCTGCAACGGCCAGAACAACCAGAAGTGGAGCCGGACATGAACGACATGACCAGCGGGCCCGGCCTCTCCCGCCGTATGTTCCTCGGCACGGCGGCGACCGTGCCGCTGGCCGCGACCGGTGTGCTCACCCTCGGCGCGGGCACCGCCCACGCCGCCGACTCGGCGTACGCGATGGTCTACTTCACCGAGTCCACCACCATGCTGGAGGCCGACTACGGCCTCCACCTGGCCGTCAGCCAGGACGGGCTCAACTGGACCCCGCTGAACCAGAACGCACCCCTGGTCACCCCCACCCAGGGCGCCGGCGGGCTGCGCGACCCGTTCCTGATGCGCAAGCAGGACGGCACGTTCGTCGTCCTGGCGACGGACCTCAAGGGCACCGACTGGAACTACAACAGCACCTACATCCACGTCTGGGACTCGACCGACCTGCGGACCTTCACCGGCTACCGGCGCGTGAAGCTGCACGACATGACCACCACCCACAGCTGGGCCCCGGAGGCCTACTGGGACGCGGCGCGCGGCCGGTACGGCATCCTCTACTCCTCGGTGAACAGCAGCGGCCACAACGTCATCATGGTCAGCTACACCACCGACTTCGTCACGACGTCCAGCCCCCAGGTCTTCTTCGACCCCGGCTACGACATCATCGACGGCAACCTCACGGTCGGCGTGAACGGCGTCAACTACCTCTACTACAAGGTCAACCAGACCCTCGTGGGCGCGCGCTCGACGACCCTGAACCCCGGCAGCTTCACACCGTTCAGCACCGCGGCCTCCCACGGCGGCACCGAGGCACCCACGGTGGTGAAGTCCCTGACCTCCGACACCTGGTACCTCTGGGGAGACACGTACACCCCCAACGGCGTCTTCTACGCCTGGCAGTCGGGCAACCTCGCCTCCGGCACCTGGACCGCCCTCGACCAGAGGCTCTACACCCAGCCGCTCAACTCCAAGCACTGCGGCATCCACCCGATCACCTCGACCGAGTACACCAACCTGCTGGCCCGGTGGGGCGCGCCGGCCTGGAACCGCCTCAAGTCGTACAACTTCCCGTCCCGCTACGTCCGCCACAGCAACTACGTCGGCCGGATCGACGAGTACCCCTTCGACCCGTTCACCGACTCCCAGTGGAAGCTGGTCCCGGGCCTGGCGGACTCCTCCGGGGTCTCCTTCCAGTCGGTCAGCCACCCCACCCGCTACCTCCGGCACTACGACTACGCCCTCCGCCTCGACGTGAACGACGGCACGTCGACCTTCGCCGCCGACGCCACGTTCACCCGGGTAGCCGGCCTCGCGGACTCGACGTGGTCGTCCTTCCGCTCGTACAACAACCCGACCCGCTACATCCGCCACAGCAACTACGTGCTCCGCATCGACCCGGTCTCCACGGCGACGGAGAGGGCGGACGCGACGTTCCGGGTCGGCTACTGAACCGACCGGCACGGCCGGGGTGACCGGCCGTCTCTCCGTGCCCCGTCTCTCCGTGCCCCGTTCCCCGGGGCGCGGGGCGCGGGGAGACACACGAACGGGCTTGTGCGGCAGGCGTGTTGGCGTCCGGGCGGCCCGGACCTCGTGCGGGCGTCTGCGATGCTGTGCCGATGAGCAAAGCATGGCAAGGACACGTCATCGAGGGCACGCGCTTCGTGGTCCCGGCGTACGGTGTGACGCCCAGGCACGTGCTGTGTGCGATCGGCGTGGGCCTGGACCCCGACGTCCTCGGCCGCGTGGTCGAGGAGGCCGGTGGCGGGGACTTCGAACTCGACGAGTTCCAGCAGGAGCCGGACCCCCGGATGCGGGAGTGTTTCGACGCCGCGCTCGGCTCCCGCCAGATCACCGGCGACGACGGGTTCGGCGAGAGCGACTGGGCCGCGGTGGACGCACACGACTCGGTCGTCTACGTCCTGTCGCCCCCGATCTCCCAGGCCACCGGCCTCGACGTGTCCCGCCGCACACTGGCCGTCACCGCGGCCCTGCTGGCCCACGGGGCCACCGCGGTGAAGAACGAGTCCAGCGGGGTGACCTGCGGGCGCGAGCGGTGGCTGGCCCTGGCGAGCGAGGCGGCGGCCGCCGAGACCGTGGACGACCTGGCCAGCGCCCTCGTCCGGGCCTGGGTCGCGCCGGTGATCTACGACGGGGAGGTCTACCACAGCTGCGGCATGCACCTCCTGGGCGAGGCCGACGTGGAGCTGGCCCCCGGAACCACCGGGGTGCCCGAGCCGAAGCTGATGCTCGACTGGATGGCCACCATGCAGATCGCGTCGTACTACCTGCTGACGGAGCAGCCGGAGCACGGCGTCCAGGACGGCGAGGGCTTCCGCATCGCCGAGGACGCCCCGCGCTGGATCATGAACCGTCTGGAGTGCGAACGGTTCGAGGACGACGACTTCTTCCACAACCCGTACGGCTACTGGCGCCTGACCCCGGCCGCCCGCGGCCCACAGAGACGGGCGAAGCTCAGGAAGCGCAACCCCCGCGCGACGCTGAGGACGCGACGGACGGGGTGAGAACGGCGAGGGCGTGAAATCTCCGGCCCACGGGCCGAACGCCGCGCCCTCCTCCGGCGTCTCAGTACCGATCGCGGTCCCGCCCACCCGGGCGGCCCCACATCGGCGAACACCGGAGGGACACATGGCCGAGCGCACACCCGTCAGGCCCGGCACGATCGTGGCCGTGGCCGTCGCCGTCCTGGCTCTCGGCGGGCTCCAGGGCTCGACGGCCGGCGCGCAGACCGTGGCAGCCGTACCGGCCGCCACGACGACCTGCGACGGCACCCGCCCGGAGGGCAGCTTCCCCGAGAGGGCCGACACCGTGGACGACACCCCGCTGCAGCGGACCCTCACCCGCCTGGAGAAACTGGCGACCGGACGCCACGCCGACGCCTACGCCGGTCTGGTCGTCGACGAGGACACGGCGAGCGCGGACCTCTACCGCATCCCCTCCGCCGCCTTCGACAAGGCCGCCTGCGACGCGGCCGAGCGGGGCGTGACCCTCCGCATCCACGACCACGACATCAACGAACGGGACCTCACCGTCCTCCTCGACCGGATCAGCGAGGACATGACCCGCTGGGACGGCACCTTCGACCTGCGCGAGGTCGGCCTCGACGGCACCGGCCGCATCGTCATCGGCGTCGACGACCCCGCGACGGCCGAACCGATCCTCCGCGCGGCCTTCGGCGAGCACAACGCCAAGTACCTGGTCGTCGAGTACGCGCCCCAGGCGCACTTGCTCTGACCGGCGGATCTTCGAGGATGCAACACCCCCGAGGATCCGCTATAGTTGATCACGAGCCGCTCACCGGAAACGGAAACACCCGGTAGTACTCAATGCGTTGGTGGTCCAAGGAAAGACGCCCCACTTCCTGTGGGGAAATGCAGGTGCAAGGCCTGCCCGGCGCTCCATCCCGAGAGCCCCGTTTCGCGCAAGCGAAGCGGGGCTCTCGCGTTTGCGCGAGGCCGACGGTCGCGCCCACGATCCGGGTGGTGGCGGCCGAACTGCCCGTATCGCTGCGCCCGTCGAAGGAACGCCGTTACCGGGTGGCCGACCCCTACCTGCGGTTCTGGCTCATGTTCCTGGACCCGCACATGGCGGAGATCGAGCGTATGCGGGGAGATCTCACGCTGGCCCGGATCCAGGAGCGGTGGACGAGCTGGCGGGGCCGCGCGATCGAGCCCCTGGTCCGCGAATCGCTCGCCCGCCTCCTGCCGGACGGGCAGCTCCCCGCGGCCCCGGCGATCGGCGGCTACTGGACCCGCAGCAACGACGTCGAGATCGACCTGGTGGGCGCCGACCGGCAGCCCGTGGCCAAGGAGCTGCTCTTCCTCGGCTCGGTCAAGTGGCTGGAGAACTCCGCGTTCGACGACCACGATCTGGCCGCGCTGCAGAAGCACCGGGCTGCGCTCACCGACCGGCCCGTCCCCCTGGTGGCGGTCTCCCGCAGCGGGGTCGGCTGTTCCGGCCTCCAGGCGGCCTACGGTCCGGACGAGCTGCTCGGCGCCTGGCGCAGGACGTGAGCGAGGTCCGGTCGGCGAGCGGCGCCGTGACGGGGTGACGTCACCGGGTGGCGCTGTCCGCCCTGTTCAGCAGCCGGGTCAGCAGCAGAGCGCCCCCGGCCGCCACACCCACCGCTCCCACCGCCCCTGCGGTCATGAAGCCCCCGCGGGAACGCCACGACAGCACCGACCACCGTGACTGCGCGGAGAACAGGGACCCCGTGCTCAGCCACGACCCGGTCGAGATCAGCGACAGGGAGGAACCGATCGAGCCGACCGACAGGGCGCTCCCGATCGAGCCGACGGACAGCACCGAGCCCACGGACCCCACGGAGAGCACGGATCCGACCGATCCGATCGACAGCACGGAGTCCTGGGACCACAGCGACAGCAGCGAGGAGGAGGACCGGGACGAGGTGCACGGGGACGAGGTGGACGGGGAGGCGGAAGGGGCCGAAGGTGCGGACAGCTTCGTCATGAGGCCATGCTGCCCCCTCGCTCCCCGGAACAGAGCCCTCCGCCCCGCGTCGGGCCGGATGTCGAGCCGCGCGGCGGTCCCGCCGAACGTCGTGGGCCCGTCCGGCGTCTCAGTGGTGCCCGTCCCACCAGGAGGCCACCACCATGACGACACCCGCCACCGTACGAGTACGCCACCGCGCCCTGACCGCCGCCGCGTTGGCCGGCACGCTGCTGTCGACGCTCTCCGCGTGCAGGGAGGAGCCGAGGGAGGTGGCGACACCGGCACCCTCCTGGAAGGAGCCGTCCGCGTACCGGTTCACCCTCACGTCGAGCGAGGGTGAACGTTCGCTGATCGGCACGTTCGCGGTGACGGTCCGGGACGGCAAAGTCGTGAAGGCCACTGGACTCGACGACAGCGCCCGCCGTGCGGTGGAACGGAATCCGTCCGAAGTCCCCACCATCGCCGGGCTGTTGAAGCAGGCGGAGACGGCACGGCGTGACGGCGCCGACATCGTGGACGTCGACTACGCGAAGGACGGCCGTCCGACCGCCCTCTCCATCGACTGGGACGAGGACGCGATCGACGACGAGGAGGCGTACACCCTCAGCGACTACGAGGCGCTCGGCTGACTCAGGTCCCGGATCGTGCCGCCCACCTTGGCCTTCAGCTTCTTGAGCACGGGGGGCTTGGCGGAGATGGCCCACTGCGGACCGACCAGGTACTTCCCGCCGTACATGGAGGCCGACTCCAGCCAGACCTCCTTCAGCTTCTCCTTGGGGAAGGTGGTGATGAGGTAGTCCCCCGCCGAGGTCTGGCACACGCCCTCACGCAGCTCCTCCGCCTCGGTCCGGATCTTCACCTCGCACCCCGTCAGCTCGGCGATCACCTCGACCTTGGCCGGCGCGACCGCCGCGGCGACAGGACTGGCCTTCCCCTTCGCCTCGTCCCCGCCCCCACTGCACGCCGCCACCAAGGGCAGGGCAACCAGGCCCGCGGCCAACGCGACCCCACCACGCGACAGCTTCCTCACCATGCCCTGATCTCCGTCCGCGTTCCGAAACCCGAGTGCACTCGGGTACGGGTACGTGCGAGGACGGGAGGATTGCTCAATCTCGGACGGCTCGAGAGGGCTGGACCTGAGCGGCCCGTTCCCCAGCCGCGACAGATCCCTCGCTCGGGCCGCCTGCGCTCGCTGCCCGGCACCTCATGACACGCTCCGCAGGGTCTGCCTACGCGCATCCGGCACGCCCACAAGAGGCGACCATGCTCGAGCCGACGACCTTCTGATCCATAGGATCGGGCAAGATCCCAGGTGAAAGGCTGACTGCCTCTGATGCCTTTCCATGGCGGGGTTTCGCGGCCCGCGCACAGCGCGGGAGCGCGCTGGTAGGTCGAGTGCGGCAGGATGGATGACCAACGAGGCCCCCGAGCAGCGCGATAAGAAGTCATCTCATTTGGTGAGTCTGCGGTAGCAGATGAGGGTGCAGGCGATGCTGGTGAAGGCGAGGAAGTGGTCGGCCTTGCGTTCGTAGCGTCGGTGGAGGCGGCGGCAGCCGGCGAGCCATGCCATCGTGCGTTCGATGATCCAGCGGTGGCGCCCCAGCCGTTGTGAGGACTCGACTCCCTTGCGGGCGATGCGGTGGGTGATGCCGCGCTTGCGTAACCATCGCCGCAGGTGGGCGTAGTCGTAGCCCTTGTCGGCGTGGAGTTTGCCGGGCCGGCGCCGTCGTCGGCCTCGGCGCGAGCGGATCGGCGGGATGCCCTTCACGAGCGGGATCAGGGCCTGGCTGTCGTGCAGGTTGGCCCCGGAAATGGCGACAGATATGGGCAGACCTGTCCGTTCGGTGATCAGGTGGATCTTCGATCCGTACTTGCCCCGGTCGACAGGATTCGGACCCGTCAGGTCCCCCTTTTCAGGGCCCGCATGTTCACCGAGTCGACCGCGCACCGCGACCAGTCCAGCTCACCGCGGGCACCGAGTTCGTCGAGGACCAGGCGGTGGAGCCTGGCCCACACCCTTGCCTTCGTCCACTCGGCGAACCGCCGGTGGGCGGTCGCTCCGGAGGGGCCGAACGACGCCGAAGGCAGCTGCTGCCAGGTACAACCCGACGTAGCCACGAAGACGATCGCGGCCAGTACTTCCCGGTCGCCGTGCCGACGCCGACCACCGCCCTGCGGCCGCGACGGCGCCTCCGGCACCACCCGCTGGAACAACTCCCACAACTCGTCCGGCACCAGCCGCTCAACGATCCCCACCATGACCCACAGAATACCGAGTCATCCAAATGAGATGGCTTCTAAAGACGTCAGACATCTCGATCAACAGCCCGCGGGAATCGCTCGTTGCGCTTCACGGCCCATCACCCGATCGGTGGCCAACTCGAAGAAGCGCAGTTATCTGGCTGGGGTCCTGCTCATTGCAATGACCCGGAGCACTATCTGGTGCATTTATTCACCTTGTCCGGATTACCATGGACCACGCCTCCCGCGTTGGCTGTGGCTAGAATGGGAGGCGTAGTCCATATGCCCAAATTTGATCTTTTTGGGTTCGGTGCGAAGAGTTCCGTTTTTCAGTTGTCAGAAAAATTCAGTGCGGGAAATCGGGACTTAATGCCCACTCTGCAACTAGCGGATTTCTATCTTCGTTTGGTAAGTGGCGGCTACAACCCAGGCCGTTTGGCCTCCACAGCTGTAGACCGATGCGGCTGATGACGAGGCCGCAATCCACGAGCCCTCGTGCTTCGAGTCCACGCCGCGGTAATCCCTGCACGTGACGACGACGCGAACGTATCCGGCGCCGCCAGAGCAGTCCGCGTAGCCCCTCACGGAGTTGCTGTCGCGCCAGCTCTTGCACCCCGTCGGGCCAGCAGCGGCAGCTGGTGCAGCGGTAGCCAGGCCGACTCCAAGTATCGCCGCTGTCGTGATGGCTGCTGCCGAAATTTTCTTTGCGATTCGCATCCGCTCTCCCGGTTGGTGCGCAACGTGATTGATGCGCGTTGCCTGGTGAGGAAGGACTGCTCCAACGCCGTGGGCTGGAGCTCATTCATGGCAGGTGGCAGCTCCTGCCTATCGCGCTCCACCCGTGCATACGACACCACTGGCCCCGAAAGTCGTGCTGCCGGTATTGGAGCTGGATCCACCGGGACTGATGGTCCCGTCCAGCACGACGGTACTGGCGCCGATACTGTGGAACACCTCGGCCTTCACCGGAAGATTGTTGACGTATGAACGGACGCCGTTCCGGAACCCGTTGCCGAAGGAAGCCAGGTCGTAGCAGAGCTTGGTGCTGGCACTGGTGAAGGTGAGAGATGTGAAGTTTGTGCCCTCATACAGGCAGAGCTTTCCAGAAGGGCACCCTCCAACAGCCGCCGCAGGGGTAGCCGTTGTCGCTATGCCGGCAGATGCCAGGGCAAGCGTGGAAAGTACCACCGCTGACTTGCGCCGCAGATTCATGGATCTCCTCTGTGTCTGTTCGACAGCCGCATTATGAAACGCGTTCACAACTTCCGGCCATAGACGCCTGGGCCGACAGCGCGGCTCCGTTCTCCGAGTCGCCGCTTGATCAAGAGTGCCCGAGTTACGTGCCGGCGAGTTGGCAATGCATGCACTCTTTTTAGGCATTGCGTCCACTCCACAGGGCCCCGCGCAGTGCCGATAACGCTTGAGCGGCTGCTGCTCACCGAAGCCGCCGCCCGTCCGGCGCCGCTCCCGCTCACCACTGTTTCCGATGCCGATCGGATCGCGGACCAGGCGCTCGCGTTCGTGGTCACGGCGGCCACCGCGACGGTCCCCATGGTCCCGTCGGACGACGTGGACCTCGGCCTCCACGCGCTCATCCTGCACACGAAGGAGTACGCCCAGCTGTGCGAGCAGTACGCGGGGCGCTTCCTGCACCACAACCCGAAGCCGGGCGGCGGGGCGCGTGACCCTGAGCGGGTCGCTGCCTCGGCTCACGCCATGAAGGCGGCCGGGTTCATGGTCTTCGACGAGCTGTGGACCGTGGACGGCACGAACCTCGCGCAGTGCGACTCGGACTGCGGCCGACCCTACGGTCAGGACTGACCCCACCCCACAGCGACGCGACCGGCCACGACTCGTAGTCGGTCGCGTCCGCCCGGAAGGAGAAGAGACGTTGTCCGGCCCAACCCCTGAACTGCCGATCGTGGTGCTCGACGCGCTCATGCCCACGGCTCACCACCTGGTCATCAACCGCCGGGGCTCCACGGTCTGGGAGGTGGAGAGCCCACGGGGTCACTACGCCGTGAAGCTCGGCCACCCGATCGAGGCCACGGCCGACTGGGCCGCCCAGCCCTGGACCGCGCTCGCGCCGGCGCGCGAGGGTGCCGTACTGCATCGGCTCGGCCTCGATGAGATCGCCTACGGCGAGTGGGAGCGCGGCACGTGGAACTTCCAGCCGTGGCACGAAGGCCCGGACCTGTACCGGCTGTGGGAACCCTGCCGTCGACCGGACTCGTCCATCGCGCCCCACACGGACGTTGCCCTGGGCTGCGTCGAGGCACTGGCCGAACTGCACGCGAAGGGCTGGGCACACGGTGACGTGCAGCCCGCTCACTTCATCATCGGGCCCGAACGGTCGCACCTGGTCGACCTCGCCCTCGCCCGTGGCGGAAGCGTGCCCGAGGGATACGACTTCCCGTTCCGCGGCTGCCTGGTCCACTACGAAGCACCCGAGATCGCCCGCAGTGTGCTCGCCACCGGCGAAGCCGAGCCGACACCGGAAGCCGATATCTACGCCCTCGGCGCGTCCCTGCTCATCTCCGCCACCGGCTGGCGAGCGGTCGAATACCCGGACGACGCTCCTCGACCCGTGCAGAGACAAGCCGTGGCGGACGGTCGGCGCCGCCCCGTGAAGGCGCCCGGTGAGCTGGGCGAACTGATCAACGCCATGCTCAGCCACGCTCCCGAGGACAGGCCCACCCTCTACGAGGTCCGCGCGGCACTCATCCGACGTCCGTGCGGCGGGTCGGTCCTCAGCCGACCTCATCCGTGACAGGAGAGGGCTCGGCGACGAAGGAGCCCATGCCCGGGGTCGTGGTGATCAGGCCCTCCGCGCGCAGGGCCGCGGTCACCTTGCGGACGGTCGTTCGTGCCACGCCGAACTCCTGCTCAAGCCGCACCTCGGAGATCATCGTGCGGGGCGGGTACTGACCGCTGGCGATCCTAGTCCGGAGCACATCGGCGATCTGGACCCACTTGGGCCGGGTGGGGTCGAAATCGATCACACCAGAACCGTACACAGCGGCGGAGATTCGAACATAGAGGACTGCCGGTGCACCTAGGTGTAGACAGGTGCACCGGTAGCCGATACCGTCTGGTGCCATGAAAGACCCCGGCGAGGTGGGTAAGACCTCCCGGGGCATGGTCAACGCTGAGCTAGGAGCATCGACGTGCTCGACCCTATCCGCCGGGCCGCCCGGCGGCTGCGGCTTCTGTTCATTCGCGGCACCGGGCGGCGGCGCGCCGGAGATCGGCTTGCTGTCGAGCCGCTCCTCGACCGGTGGACCGCGACGGCCCCGGCCCCCCTCCCGGCGCACCGCTCCCCCTACGGCCTCGACGAGCAGTTCGACGGTGCCGCCACCGTCGCCGTACGCCCCTACGTCGCTGCCCACGAGCAACGGCTCCGGCGGCGGGAGTCGGCGATGGCGGCGATGGGGATGGACATGCCCGGTCCGTGCTGGATCCATGGGCTGGAGGTCGCCTGATGGACGGCGAAGCGGCGGATGAGATGCGGTTGTTGCCGTGGGTCGGAGAGGGGGGCAAGGCCTGCTACCTGGTCACGGACGGGGAGTGTGGTGCCGTGTCCCGGGCAGCCGATGTCGTGGAGGGCGTGCGGCTCGGGATGGGCCGTGAACTGCTCGGTCACGCGGGGGAGATGCTGACGGCCGACACTCCGGACCTTGAACTCCGTTTTCTCGTCCAGCGGTTGAGCGAGGCGCTCGCGGACGCGATCCGGGTGGCCGAGAGCCGGGGGCAACGGCTGGGACAGCGCCGACTCGGCTGAAGTCGCCCGGGGCTCGCTCCCGGGGTGAGGACCCGCGACCGCGCACATGCGGATGCAGAGGGTGCAAGGGCGTGTCACGCTTTTGGTAGCGCCGCGCCCGTGCCGCCCCCGCATCCGTCATCCGCAGTCAAGAGACCAAGGCGAAACGGAGTACGGCATGGGCGAGATCATGGTCAGTACGACCACCAGCGGCGCTCAGTTCCAACCGTCCGTCGACTCCGTCCTCGGTGCGCAGTACATGGCCACGTGGGCGGACGAGAGCAACGCCGGGATCAAGGGGCAGAACCTGGGCGTGACGGGGGCCAAGCTCGGCGCGGAGTTCCAGGTCAGCAGCCCGGCGGCGGCGCTCGGCGGCAACACCAACCGGCAGTGGCCGACGATCGAGTCCGCGGGGTTCTCGTCGTTCGCGGTCTGGAGGGAAGAGGCCTTCAACCCGCCGCCCGGCCCACAGCTGAAGCTGCGGCGGTTCGTCGGCGGGCAGCCGTCGGGGCCCGAGGTCCAGGTCAACGGCGCCGAGATCGACCCGGCGACCCGGCCGTCCGTCACGAACATGGTCGACGGCGGCTGTCTCGTCACCTGGGCGGGGTCCCGCGCGGACCAGCGGATCCGGGCCCAGCGGTTCACCTCCGAAGGCATCAAGGCCGGCCCGGAGTTCACGGTGAACACCACCGAGGGCTTCCATGTGAACCCGGCCGTGACGGTACTGGCGGACGGGAACTACGTCATCGCCTGGACCACCGACCCCTCGTCGATCGGCGGAGGCAGGCTCACCTTCCGGGTCTTCGACTTCGAAGGGGTCCCGCAGGGCGGAGAGGTCCAGCCCAACGCCTCCGGTTTCAAGGGCGACAACGCGATCACGCTGCTGGACAACGGACGGTTCGTCGTCGCGCACATCGACGGCATCGGGCCCAGCGACCTGGGTGTCCCGCAGACCACCGTGGAGGCCAGTGTCTACGCCCCCGGTGGAGGGGGCGTAGAGATCACCAGCGTGACCGCGGGGCAGCCGCGGGACTTCAACCGCTCCAGCCCGGCCCTCACCGCGCTGCCGGGCGGACGCTTCCTCCTCGCCTGGGTGGAGAAGAGCGCGGCGACCTTCGACACCGTTCCCACCGTCATGGCGAAGATGTGCTCGGACACCGCGCTCTCGCTCAGCGACAAGGTCCAGGTCAGTACGGCGACGGCCGGTGACCGTTTCCAGCTCTGCGCCGCGGCCGCCTTCGGCGACGGTGCGGAATCCGTCTTCCTGGCCTGGGCGGACGACGGTGGCACGTCGGACTTCGCCGTACGGGGACGGGCGTTCGGCGTCACGCCGACCGGACAGTTGGTGGCGGCGTAGTCACACCCGAGGCCGCAGGCGGTGGCAGTGACGGTCACGGTGACGGTGACGGTGACGGGCAGACTGCGGTCATGCAGCTTCCCGCGCCCGCTGTCGCGGCCACCGCTCTGATCGAGGTCGTCAGGATCTCCGGGCTGCCCGGCACGCGGGGCGCCCCGTACCCCGGTGCGGTGGTGGGCCACTGGGTCGGGGCGGAGGTCGCCGAGGTTCTGGACCTGGTCGAGAGCCTGCCCGGCGGTGTGCGGCATCGCTGTGGGTTCTCGCCGGGATGGGGTGTCCGGGCGTACGACGCCGCCCTCGACCTGCCGCTGTTCGAGGCGGCGTTCTGCTTCACCTGCGACGAGGTCCGGATGCAGGGGCCCGCCGTGCCGCCTGCCCCGGCCACGCAGTTCTTCGACGCCGGCGCCGAGCAGGCCCGGGCGCTCCTGGCCCGCTTCCGCGGCGCGGCTGCGTAGCCGAGGGGGACCTGCTCGACGGGCGCTGTCCGCCGGACAGACCGATGCAGTGCCGCCGCCTCCGTGGAGGTGGGGGCACCGCATCGTCCAGAAGGACTACGAGCCCGTCACGCGCCCGTGCGGCCCGCGCCCCTGCGGCGCGTCACCACGAAGATGGCGCCGCCCGCGGCCACCAGGCCCGCCGCGCCGATGGCGATCGGGATGGCGTTGCCGCCGCCCGTCTCGGCGAGGTCGCCGGGCTCACCACCGTTGGGGGTGGGGGCCGCCGGGGCGGAGTCGGAGGGAGAGGGCTCGGTCTTCGGGGTGTCGTCGGCCGGAGGCTTCTCGTCGGCCGGGGGCTTCTCGTCCGCCGGGGGCTGCTCCTCGGCCGGCGGCTGCTCCTCGGCCGGCGGCTGCTCCTCGGCCGGGGGGTTCTCCTCGGCCGGGGGGTTCTCCTCGCCCGGCGGCTGCTCGGTCGTGCAGTCCTTCGTGCCGCCGTTCCAGGCCGCGATCAGCTTGTCCTTGATGACCGGACGGTCGGGACCCTTGGGGACGTCGCCGTGCTCGAAGCCGTCGTTCGCGTCGAACTTGCCGTCGAACTTCACCTTGCCCCGGTACAGGTCCACCTGGCCGAAGCAGCCCGCGTCGGGGACCGCGATGTCGAGGGAGTCCGCGCCGCCCTGCTTGACCGTCACCGTGTCGAAGTCGACGAGGACCTGCTCGCCGGAGGTGGCGAAGGTCGGGCCGTGGGCGAGGTAGGACGCGAGGGAGACCGTGCAGGTCGTGGCGTCGGAGGCCGCGCGGACCTTGATGTGGACCTTGCCGTCGTCGGTGGGCTTGAGGTTCTGCTCGTCGAGCTTGACCCAGTCGGCGAACTTCACGCCGTCCAGCGAGAACTCGCAGCGGTCGGTCTCGGTGGGGGTGCCCGCGCCCTGGCCGGGGGCGTAGCTCTTCTTGCCCCAGCCGTCGCCGCCGGGCGTGTCGGTGGCGAAGGCCGGAGCCGACACGGCCGCGCTCAGCGCGAGAGCCGCGATGCCCGTTCCCACCAGGCGGCTCACGATGACACGTCTCACTATGGACATGCAGATCCCATTCTCGAACTCGAACGTACGAGACCCGACCCGGGGCGTGGCAGCAGGACGGCAGCACGAGGCCGTGCCCGTCCGGGGCCGCGCCAGGGTGTGAGTGGTCGAAGAAAACACTGGGCCCAAGGGTCACTTGAGCCACAGAGTCTGCACATCGTTTACCACTGGGTAGGGGCTGTCAACCTCGGGAAAAGACGCCTCGGCCCCCGGCTCCGCCGCCGCCTCGGAGACGACCACGCCCTCGGTGTCACACATTTGGGACACAAGGGGAATCAACTCCTCCGAGTTCTCACGGCGACCTCACGAGTGCCCCAACGGCGAGTCGGAGCACCGTAAAGGGCTCACCAACCCGCCGGGCCTCGCGGGTGAGTTGATATGGGGCGGATTTGACAATCCTGTCCCTCGCTCCGGACGCTACGTTCATGACATCCATTTTCATTATCGGCGTCAACGGTGCCGCCGACGGCGAGCGGGGTGACGGTCCATGCGCGTGGCCTTCGTAGGCAAGGGCGGCAGCGGCAAGACGACGCTCTCCGCGCTCTTCGCCCGGCATCTCGCCCGCTCGGGAGCGCCGCTCGTGGCGATCGACGGGGACATCAACCAGCATCTCGCGCACGCGCTCGGCCTTGACGAGAGCGAGAACTTCGGCGCCCCTGCGCTCAGTTCGCGCACCGGCGAGATCAAGGACCATCTGCGCGGCACGAACCCGCGGATCGTCTCGCGCGAGGCCATGGTGAAGACGACCCCACCGGGGCGGGGTTCGCGGCTGCTGCGACTGCTCGGGGACGACGAGGTCCACGGCCGGCACGTCGCCCGGGTGGACGGTGTGCCGCTGATGGTCACCGGCGCCTTCGACGAGAGCGATCTCGGCGTGGCCTGCTACCACTCCAAGCTGGGCGCGGTGGAGCTGTACCTCAACCATCTCGTCGACGGGCCCGGCGAGTACGTCGTCGTCGACATGACCGCCGGCGCGGACGCCTTCGCCTCCGGCCTCTTCACCCGGTTCGACATGACCTTCCTGGTCGCCGAGCCGACCCGGAAGAGCGTGTCCGTGTACCGGCAGTACCGGGAGCACGCCGCCGAGTTCGGCGTCCCGATCGCCGTCGTCGGCAACAAGGTCACCGGCGAGGACGACCTGCTCTTCCTCAAGGAGCACGTCGGTGACGACCTGCTGGCGTACTGCGTGCAGTCGTCGTACGTCCGCGCGCAGGAACAGGGGCGGCCCCAGGGCGAGCTGGAGGCGCACAACCTGCACACGCTGACGCAGCTGAGGGCTGCCGTCGACACCCGTACGAAGGACTGGGTCACGTTCCAGCGCCAGGCCGTCGAGTTCCACCTCCGCAACGCCGCCGCGTGGGCCGACGCCGCCACCGGGCACGACCTGGCCGCCCAGGTGGACCCCGAGTTCCGGCACGGGCCGCAGGCACCGGCCGCCGTCCGTCCCTGACGGGGACAGGAACATCCGTCTCGCCCGACGTCGGTGAACTGCGCGCGGGTGACGGCGGGTTCGTCGGCCGCCCCGGTCGCCGGAGTCCCGCGACCGGAGTCCCGCAGACCCGAGGTCCCGCAAACCCGAGGTCCCGCAATCCGGAGTCCCGCGGCCGCTGACGCCTCGATGCCGGGCTGACCTTCCCCCGCCCCCTTCGCGCCCTTCCGCGGAGGGGGCGCTTGTTTCGACACGCCGGAGCTTGGGGGGCGTACGGGGGCGCACTACCGGCGTACGGCTGCATGGATGATGGCGGACGGGAGTGCCCGCGTGTGCGGAGCGGGGGTGTACGTGCAGCCGGCTTCGTCCCGATGGCGCCCGATCCGGCACGATCCCGCCCGGGCGTGGGGGACTCGTGCGCGGCGGTCGGGTGCCCGGTGAGCGCTCGCGGCGCGCCCGGTCCGTGCGCCGCGGCGTGCGACCGCGCGATTTGCGCCGTCACGAGTTGGCCCACCTGCGATCACACAAGGTGAATAATGGGGCCTGAGGGCGTCTCAGCGACAGAGAGGGTCGCCGTGGGGACCGACAGGGACAGTGCCGTTTCCCGTCAGCGCTTCGACGTGGCCGATGCCGCGCCGTTGCTGATCGACGCGGACGGGTTCGTGACGAGCTGGACCCGGGACGCGGAGCTGCTCTTCGGGTATCCGGCGGCCGAGATCCTCGGCCGCAGCGTCCGCACGCTCCTGCTCGACGAGGACCACGAACGCATCGGCCTCCTGGCCGAAACGCATCGGGCCCTCGGCGGCTGGTCCGGCATCCTCACCGCCCGCCACCGCGACGGCCACCCCCTCAAGGTCATGGTCCGCGTCGTCCCCACGCACGAGGCGACCTCGACGGGTCACACGGGTGGCTCAGCGCCGACGGACGACCCTGCGGCGATGAGCGGCCCCTGGGCGGTGAGCGCCCCCGGCCCGGCAGCGGCCACCCGCACCGCGGGCACCTCGCCGGCTCACCCGGGCCCGGCGAGCGGCACGGCCCCGGCACACGGCTCGGGCCCGGCGGGAAGCTCGGCGCGGCCGGCGTACGGCTCGGGCCCGGTCGGCTCCACCGGGGCGTCCGCACCCGCTGGCCGGTCCGCCCCCCGCCCCGGCCGTCCCTCCCTGGACCGGCCCACCCCGCCGTCTCCGGCCCAGGGGGCACCCCCGTCCCCTTCCCACGCCGGGCCACCGTCTCCCGCCGCACCCGTCCGGGGGCCGGCTCCCGGGGGCCCGGCCCGGCACGGACCGCCCCCGCCCAAGCCCGCCCCGCCACGGCCCGAGTCGTCCCGGTCCGCCGCTTCGGGCGCGCCGCGGACGGCACCCGGGGGCGGCGCGCGCCCGGCTCCGGTGCCCGGCTCCTGGGCGGCCGCCCAGGGCGGGCCCGCGGTCCGGCAGACCGTGTCCGGACCCGGCTCGCCGTCCGCCCGCCTGCCCTTCTCCCCGTCCCCGGCGCCCTCCGGCCCCGATCCGCTCAGGGCGGCCCACTGGGTGGCCCTCGTCTCCGATGCCTCGGACGCTCCCGGCTGGGACATGAGCCGGACGGTGCTGGAGCGGATGACCGCGTGGTCGCCCGTGGGCATAGCGATGGTGGACACGGAGCTGCGGTTCGTGTGGTCGAACGCGGCGCTGGAGCGGTTCGGCGGCGGCCGCGCGCACGAGCGCGTGGGGCTGCGGCTCGCCGAGGTGCAGCCCGGCCTCGACGCCGAGCGCATCGAGGCGCAGATGCGCAAGGTGCTGGAGACGGGCGTCCCGGTGCTCGACTACGAGCACGTGGGCCGGCTGCGGTCGGCACCGCACCGCGAGACCGCGCACGCCATGTCGTTCACCCGGCTGGAGGACGACCACGGGCGCCCGATCGGCGTGTACTACACGGTGGTCGACGTCTCGGAGCAGCACCGCGCCCGTATCCGGCTGGCCCTGCTCGACCGGGCCGGTGAGCAGATCGGCCGGACCCTCGACGTGGGCCGGACCGCGCAGGAGCTGGCGGACGTGGTCGTGCCGACGCTCGCCGACTTCGTGACCGTGGACCTGCTCGACTCGGTACTGCGGGGAGCCGAGCCGGGCCCCCTCGACGACGATTCCGTCCCGCTGCGGCGGGTCGCCCAGCAGTCCGTGCACGACGGGGTGCCGGAGGCCGTCCTGGAGGTCGGCGCGTTCGCCTCGTACGCGGCCGGCTCGCCGCCGGTGCGGGTGCTCGTCGAGGGCCGCTCGTGGTCGGAGCCGCGGCTGGACCCGCTGTCGGCGGAGTGGGCCAAGGCCGTGCCGGGGGGCCGGGCGCTGCCCGCGGAGGCGCTCCGGCTGCACAGCGTGATGATCGTGCCGGTGCGGGCGCGCGGCATCACGCTCGGCATCACCACGTTCTTCCGGCGCGACCGGCTCGACCCCTTCGACGCGGTCGACCTCGGCCTCGCCGAGGAGCTGGTCGGCCGGGCCGCCGTCTGCGTCGACAACGCCCGCCGGTACACGCGCGAGCGCGACGCCGCCCTCGTCCTCCAGCGCAGCCTGCTGCCGCGCCGGCTGCCCGAGCAGGACGCGGCCGAGGTCGCGGCCCGCTACCGGCCCGCCGACGAACTCACCGGCCTCGGCGGCGACTGGTACGACGTCATCCCGCTCTCCGGCGCCCGCGTCGCCCTGGTCATCGGCGAGGTCGCGGGCCACGGCATCGACGGCGCCGCCGCCATGGGCCGCCTCCGTACGGCCGTCCGCACCCTCGCCGACCTGGATCTGCCGCCGGACGAGGTGCTCGCCCACCTCGACGACATGGTGGCCAAGTCGGCACGGCAGGAGGGCGCCGAGCCGGACGGGGGCAGCGGCCCGACGGTCGGGGCCCGCTGTCTGTACGTGGTCCACGACCCGGTGTCGGGCACCTGCGCCATGGCCGCCGCCGGACACGCGGCCCCGGCCCTGGTCGCCCCCGACGGCACGGTCACCTTCCCCGCGCTGCCCCGGGGGCCTGCGCTCGGCGTCGACCAGCAGCCCTTCGAGGCGCTGGAGCTGGACCTCCCCGAGGGCACCGTCATCGCCCTGCACACCGACGGCCTGCTCGCCGGGTCCTCCCGCGAGGCGCTGTGCCGTGCGCTGGCCCGGCCCGAGCCCTCCCTCGAACGGCACGCCCAGCGTGTCCTCGACGCCCTCGCCCCGGCCCGCCCCACCGACGACGTGGCCCTCCTGCTGGCCCGTACCCGGCGGCTGCCCGCGCACCGGGTCGCCTCCTGGGAGCTGCCGGCCGACCCGGCGCTCGTCGCGGAGGCCCGCAAGACGACCGCACGGCAGCTCGGGGTGTGGGGGCTGGACGAGCTGGCGTTCACCACCGAACTGGTCGTCAGCGAGCTGGTCACCAACGCCATCCGGCACGCGGCCGGACCCATCCGGCTCCGGCTCGTCCTCGAACGCACCCTGATCTGCGAGGTGTTCGACGGCGGCGCCACCGCGCCCCATCTGCGCCACCCGCGCACCACCGACGAGGGCGGCCGCGGTCTCTTCCTCATCTCCCAGTTCACCCAGCGCTGGGGCACCCGCTTCCTGCCCGAGGGCAAGGTGATCTGGGCGGAACAGTCCCTGGCGGAACCGCTCGCGGATCCTCCGGCCTGACCTGCCTCGGCCTACCCCCATTCCCCGCGGTACGCCATGCGGGGACGCCGTCACTGGCCCGGCCGGGTGAACATCACCCGGCCGCCGTCCGCGTCCCCGCACCCCTACCTCCCCCGAATCTCCACATTCCCGGCATCACGCCGCCGCCTCCCTTCCCTTCCGTGCCCCGTTCGGCCTGATTAGTCGCGCTTGGCACTTCATATGAATGCAGGCGTCGGCTTCGGGCACCGGGTTCCGTCGCCTCGGCAGGACATCAGGAGAAGAGGACGTGGCGTGAAGCGAAGAACTCCGGGGGGCGTGGGTCTGGTCCTGGCCGTCTCGGCGGCGCTGGTGCTCGGCCCGGCCGGCGAGGCGGTCCCGGCCGGCCCCGGCTCCGGCGGCCCGGTCGCCGGCCGGGCACCCGGCGACGGCAACGTGACCGTCCGCGTCGTCAACGACGTGGACGTCGACGGGACGTACGACACCGGGCTGGAGAAGGGCCGCGCGGGGGTACGGGTCACCCTGACCGACGACCGGGGGACCGTGGTGACCCTGACCACCAACTCCTACGGCGTCGCCTGGTTCCAGCCGTCAGCCACCACCCTGCTCGGCGGCAGGTACCGCGTGCAGGTCCACAACCCCGACCCGCGCACCCTGCAGCCGGCGATCGCGGGACTCGGTGACGGCCCGAGCGTCATGCGCAGCGGCGTCGGCTTCGTGGACGTCTCCCGGAACCGCAGCGTGACGTACACGACCGGCTTCTGGGAGCCCGGGGTCTACTGCCAGGAGAACCCCGACCTGGTGACCTGCAACCTGACCAAGGGCGACGCCCCCGACACCCACCAGGGCCTGGTGCGGTTCGCGGGGAACTTCTCCGACACCCACCCCGGCGGCACGGTCGAGCGGCTGACCAACAACACCCAGCAGGGCGCCGTGTTCGGCATCGGCAACGACCGCACCGGCAACACCTACATGGGCACACTGGTCAAGCGGCACGCGGCGTACGGGCCGGCGGGCGCGACCAACACGGTCTACCGCCGCAACAGCGCCTCCGGAGTGAGCACCTTCGTCACCCTCCCGGGCCTGCTGACCGAGCACGACGAGTCCGACGACTGGCTCCGGGACTACCCCGTCTACAGCCGGGTCGGCCGGGAGGGCCTCGGCGACGTCGACGTCTCCGGCGACGGCCGGACCCTCTACGCGGTCAGCCTCAACGACTCCCGGCTGTACACCGTGCCGATCCGCGGCAGCGGCGACGGGGTGTACCCGGGCAGGTACCGCTCGCACGTCATCCCCGAGCCGGAGGACTGCGCCGGCCGCTGGCACCCGTACGGCATCGGGGTGCGCGGCGGCCGGGTGCTCGTCGGCGGGGTGTGCGGCGCGGAGAACACGGTGACGCGCAGCGCCCCGTGGGGCGACCCGTCCGAGGTCACCGCGCACGTCTACGAGTTCCGGCAGGGCTCGTTCCGTCATCTGTTCCACACGGCGATGAACTACCCGCGCGGCTGCGCGTACCGGTTCACCGGGCTGCCCGCGAGCGTCGCCCGCTGCACCAAGCCCGCCACCGTCGGCCAGCCGCTGAGCGCCATGTGGGAGGCGTGGAACCAGCGGGTCCCCGTGCCCGGGCACCTCTCCTTCGTCTCCGCGCCGCAGCCGATCCTGTCCAACATCGAGATCGCCGACAACGGTGACCTGGTGCTGGGCTTCCGCGACCGCTTCGCCGACATGCAGGGGACGGCGACCTACCCCTTCAACGCCCGGAACAGCGGCCTGGTCCGGGCCGTCGCCGCCGGTGACGTGCTGCGCGTGTGCGCCTCCGGGGCCACGTACACGCTGGAGAACAACGCCCGGTGCGACGCGCTCTACGGGGCGCGGCCCAACAACGACGAGGGGCCGGGCCACGGCGAGTTCTACGACGACTCGACCGCCCTCACCGACGCCCACGAGGACCAGGTCACCCAGGGCGGCACGGCGCTCCAGCCGTTCCGGAACAGGCTGTGGAGCACGGTCTACGACCCCTTCGACAACCACCCCTGGGAGCAGGGCGTCCGCCGCTGGAACACCGGCAAGGGCCGGACCGAGGGCAACCTGACGGTCCAGAACACCTGGAGTGCCGACGCCGCACGGCGTGCGCTGCTCTTCGGCAAGGGCAACGGCCTCGCCGACCTGGAGATGGTCTGCGACCGCGCACCCGTCCAGATCGGCAACCGGGTCTGGTACGACGTCAACGGCAACGGGATCCAGGACCCCTCCGAGCCGCCGGTCAGGAACGTGAAGGTGACGCTCGACCCGCTGTCGCCCGGCCCCGACCTCACGGCCCGCACGGACGCCAACGGCGAGTACTACATCGGCAGCGGCCAGGGCCTGCGGCCCAACACCACCTACCGGGTCTCCTTCGACCACCGCGGCGTCGACACCACCGCGCTGCCGGGGCGGCCCACTCTCGCCTCCCTCAAGTGGACCGTGAAGGGCGCCGGTTCGAACCGCGCGATCGACTCCGACGCCGACACGCACGGCCGGACCGTCGTCCGCGTCGGCGACCCCGGTCATGTGAACCACACGGTCGACGCCGGCCTCACCAAGTCGGTGCGGCTGACGCTCCTGAAGCTGGACAGGAAGACCGACAAGCCGCTGAGCGGAGCGGTGTTCGAGCTGTGGCAGAACACCAACGGCGTGCCCGGCCTGCAGCGCGGCGGTATGCGCAAGGACCGCTTCGTCAACGACTGCGCCACCTCCCGCGCCGGCACCTGCTCGTTCGGCTCGCTGCTGCCCGGCACGTACCACCTGGTGGAGACCGACGTCCCCGAGGGCTACCTCAAGCCGAAGCAGCCGGTCACCGGGCCGTACGTCCTCACCCCGGCGAACGCCTCGTCCGGGAGCGGGCTGCTGGTGAAGCTGCGCAACCAGCGGGGAGAGGCGTGCAAGGGCAAGAAGTGCTGACGGGCCGACGGACCGGGACGGCAGACGGCTGACGGCTGACGGCTGACGGCCGACGGCTGACCCGAGCGCTCGCGGCACCGCACGGGCCGCCCACCGGAGGACATCCCGGTGGGCGGCCCGAGGCCGGTTCCCGTTCGGCCCAGCAGGACGTCTCCGGGGCGCGCGGAATGCCGTATCTCTGGGAGGGGGTTCGGCGAGCGAGTGTGTGAGTACCGGAGGCCGCTTTGACGACCCGACGAAGGACACGCAGGACCCGGATACGTACGGTCGCGGCGGTGACCTCCGCCCTGCTGGGCTGGACGGCGGTCCCCGCCGCCGCGGCGGCGCCCGCGCCGGAGTGCGTCACGCGCACCGGCCCCTACCAGTGGGACCTGGAACGCCATCTCCGGCTTCCCGCCGACGGCCGTCAGTCCCCCGCCGACTGCGTGGCGATCCGCGCGTTCCAGCAGCGCACGGGGGTGCGGCCGGCCGACGGTTACGCGGGCCTCGCCACCTACCGCACCATGCTGGTCGTGCAGGCCCGACCCGACCCGAACGCGGCCGGCAAGTGCCCGGTGCGGACGTACCAGGTGACGTGTGTGGACCTCGACCGTCAGCTGATGTGGGTGCAGGAGGACGAGCGGGTGATCTACGCGCCGGTGCCCGTGCGCACCGGCAGGGACGGCCAGGAGACCCGTACCGGCTGGCACACGGTCTACTGGAAGAACCGTGACCACCACTCCGACCTGTACGACAACGCCCCCATGCCGTTCGCCCAGTTCTTCAACGACGGGCAGGCCTTCCACGGCGTCCTCGACGACCTGTTCCGGGGCGGCTCCCACGGCTGTGTGAACCTGCGCTACGCGGACGCCGAACGGCTCTGGAACATCATGCACGAGGACGACGCGGTGTACGTGTGGGGCGTGAAGCCGGGCACGGGACGGTCGGTGCGGCCCTCCTCCGAACGAGGTTGAGCGGCGGACGCCGACGCGCACCCCGTACGATCTCGGCATGTCCCGCCGCACCTGGATCGCCGCGTCGACCGTCGGCGCCCTCGCCCTCGCCGCCGCGGTGACGGTGCACCTGCTGAGCGCACCCACCTACAGCTTCGCCGCCGCTCCCCTGGCCGGCGATCCCGCCTGCGCCCGGGTCGGCGAGCGCTACCCCGACCGGCTGGCCGGGCTGGAGCGGTCGGACACCACGACGGAGGGCGCGGCGGTCTGGGGCGACGGGGCCGTCGTCGCGCGCTGCGGCTTCCCCCGGCTCGGGGCCACCGACGACGCGTGCACCCAGGTCGACGGGGTGGACTGGGCCTGGCGTACGAGCACGGACGACGACGGCCGGGAGGTGCTGGTGACCTACGGCCGGGAGCCGTCCGTCGAGGTGCAGCTCACCGTCGGCGAGGCGGCCCCCGACGCCGTCCTCGTGGGCCTCTCCCCCGTCGTGAGACATCTCGGACAGGACAACGAGTGCCTCGCTCCCTCCGATGTCACGGCTCCCACGACACCGCCGCACCACACCCACTGACGGAGCTGGAGCACCCGATGGCCATCAGGAAGACGGCCCGGCCGGCGGCCCTGTGCGCGCTCGTGGTCGTGCTGCTGTCCGGCTGCTCGACGAGCGAACCGCTGGTGCTCGACACGGACTCGGCGCAGTCGGGCATGCCCCAGCCGTTCGAGCGCGTTCCGGTGGCCGAGCGCACGGACGCTCCCGTGTTCTCCGGCCGGACGGTCGACGGGAAGCAGGTCCGTCTCTCCGACTACCGCGGCGACGTCGTCGTCGTGAACGCCTGGGCCACCTCGTGCGGTCCCTGCCGGGCCGAGGCGCCCGCCCTGGAGCGCACGTACCGGACGTTCGGGGACCGGGGCGTGCGGGTCCTGGGGATCAGCACCGACGTCGAACGACGGAACGCGCGGGCCTTCCAGCGGGAGTTCGGCCTCACCTACCCGAGCCTGCACGACCCGAAGGGCCGGCAGTTCCTGGAACTGCCGCGCGGCATGGTGAACCCGCAGTTCCTGCCCTTCACCCTGTTCGTCGACCGGGCGGGCAGGATCGCGGGTGCCGTCCAAGCACGCCTGGACGAGAAGGAGTTGGCGGCGATACTCACGCCGTTGCTGAACGAGGGGAAGGAGGCGGGCCGGTGACGCGGGCGGGCCGCCCGGCCTCGTCGGAGTAGTCGTCCTCGTCGGCGGACGTCCCGTCCGGGGACTGCTCCTCGGAGGTGTCCTGCTCGCTGGTGTCCTCCTCGGTGGTCTCCTCCTCGGAAGGCCGAGTCGTCGTCCGGTCGTCCTCGGGACTCGTCCCCGGGCTCGCCTCACCGGTCTTCTTCGGGTCCTTCTTCGGGTCCTTCTTCGGGTCCTTCTTCGGGGTCTTCCCGCCGTTCGTCGCGCCCTGCCGTTCCTTCTCCAGGACGTCCCGGAGCCGCTTCGCGCCCGCGCGGGCGGCGTCGCGGGTTGCGGTGTCGTCGATGCCGTAGAGGCCGCCGTGGGTGACGAGGGCGGCGGTGTCGCCCACGCGGACGGTCGCGAGGTCGAAGGTGAGGGCGCTGTCCTCGCCCTCGACGTCACCGCTGACGACCAGCCGCAGGCCCTGCCGGGCGTCGCCCAGGTCGCCGGGCAGGTCCACCGGGGCGACCTCGGCGCCGTGCTCCCGGCCCTGGGAGCCGGTGATGGTGAACTTCCCGCACTCGTCGACGAGTTGACGGAGGTGTCCGAGCCGGGCGTCGACGTCGGCCCGGTCGTACGCGCCCACCTGGTAGCGCAGCTGGGCGCCGTACTCGAAGTCGTCGAAGCCCGCGACGGCCGTCCCGCCCCGGGGCTTGCCGAGGACGTCCTCGGCGTACACCGCGTCGAGGAGCTCCTGGCACTCGGGGCGGTCGGTGCGGCCCTTGAGGAGGCCGTCCCGCCAGGTCGCCGCGCCCTTGGTGCCGGCCCAGGTGTCGCCGAGGTCGCCCTGGCGGAGCAGGGCGCTGCGGGCCCGGGCGTCGGTGAGGGCGGGGGCGGACGGCGCGGAGGGCGAGGGGGAGGCCGTGTCGTCGACGGCCGCCTCGGGGAAACCGCGCGGGTGCCCCGGATCGTCGACGAAGCAGCCCGCCGCGCCCGCGAGCATCCCGAGGACCACGACCCGGGCGAGAACACGGTACGGACGACGCATGGCGGAGCCTCCCGGGAGCACGATGTTTCCGCTCCCACGCCAACACCACCCGGGCCCGCCCACCAGCGCACGGGGGCGTACGGGTGAGCCACTCCCCCGTACGGGCCCGTGGCGCCGGGCCCTAGCCCCGCCCCTCGCCCGAGGAAGGGCTGGCGGACGGGGTCGGGGGCGGGGTCGAGCGCGGGTTCCGGATGTCCACGACCGCATCCTCGGGCAGGCGTTCGAACAGCCATCGGGCGTCGGCCGTGCGCAGGCCGATCCAGCCGCTGGTGACATCGCGGGTGCCGGGGGCCTGTTCGTTGTGGGCGATGGCGGCGATCCAGAGCGACATCGGGCGCCCGGTCCGCGTCGGCGCGGGGCTCGTGCTCCCGCTGGCGGGGGTGGCGGCGTCCGCGTCGCCGAGCTGCCCCGCCTCCGTCGTGGCACCCGTGGCGACGGGCGACAACTCCACGACCCAGTTCAGGTTCAGCGTGTACCCCTCACCGATGCCGACTGTGTCGCCGGAGAACCTCGCGGTGTCGAGCTTGCGGGTGACGTTCATCAGGCCGGTCGGCGTCGGCTCGCCGTCCTTGCCGGCGGTGATGGGCAGTTCACGGCCCGCGTAGACGAGGACGCGGCTCGAGAGGTCAACCGTGACGTCGGGAGCGGCCGACGCGCTGGCCGAACCGCTGGCGGTCGTGGCCGGGCGCTGCTCCGTGCCGTGGGAGGCGGCGTTGAGGGTGAGCACGGCGGCGAGGCCGGCCGCCGCGCAGCCGCCCGCGACGGCGGCGGACGTCCGGCGCCGGCGGCGCCTGCGGCCCGCGACGGCACGGACCTCGGCACCGGAGCCGGGCGGCGGGGTCTCGGCGGTCTCGGCCAGTTCGCGCAGCCGGACGGTGAGGTCATCGGACACGGCCGTCCTCCTTCTCACCCTCGCCGGGGGCCAGTTCGCGTGCCAGCGCCGCCCGCCCCCGGGACAGCCGGGCCTTGACCGTGCCCACGGGGGCGCCGGTCTCGGAGGCTACCTGTTCCACACTCAAGTCGCACAGATGGTGCAGAACCACCGCCATCCGCTGTGCCTCCGGAATCCTGCGCAACGCGTCGACCAGTACCGCCCGCTCGGGATCGGGCCCCGGCACGTGGTCCGGGGGAGGAGTGCGGCGCACCAGGTCCAGCCAGCGGCGGGCCCGGCGCCACCGGCTCACCGCGAGCCGCATCGCCACGGTCCGGATCCATGCCTCGGGCGCCCCGTCGGCGAGGAAGTCCCGCCGCCGGTCCCAGGCCCGTACGAAAGCCTCCTGCACCACGTCCTGCGCCTCCCCGTGGTCCCCGGTGAAGGCGAAGAGCTGGCCGGTCAGCCGGGGGAACGCGGTCGCGTAGAACGTGTCGAACTCTTCCTCGGTCATGCCCCCCGCCGGTTTTCCCGAAGTTCCTCGCATCGCCGTGCAACCCGGCCGCCCCCGCCGTGCGTACAGGTCCCGTACGTACGCCACACATCGAAACACATCGCGGTGTCACACCGCGTCGGACATCTGGTCGTAAGACCACTGGGGGGACCATGACCACGGGGAACGGCGGCTCGGGGAAGAGAGCCGCGGAAGGCGGGACGACGGGGGCGGGGCGGGCCCGGCGTCTCGTCCACGCGCTCGCGGCGACGGCCGCGTGCGCGCTCGCGCTGACGCTCACGGGCTGTGCGGGGGTCGGCGAGGGAGTACGGGTCGAGGGGCCGAGCGCGATACCGAAGGCGCACGCCCGGGCGGACTCGGCGGGGGAGGGGAAGACCGGGGCCGGGCGGGCGACGCCGGCCCCCGCGCCGCCGAAGGCCCTGGAGGGGGCGCGCGTGAACATCGCCGACGGGCAGACCGTGGGTGTCGGCATGCCGATATCCGTCACCTTCGGCCGGCCCGTCGCGCCGGCCGAACGCGCACGGGTGGAGAAGGAGCTGAAGGTCGGCACGGACAACGGCACCGAGGGGTCCTGGAGCTGGGTCAAGGACCACAACCTCGCCGACGGGCAGCGCGTCGACTACCGGCCCCGCGCCTACTGGAAGCCCGGCACGAAGGTCACGGTCGAGGTGGGCGCGGGTCTGACCCGGCACTTCACGATCGGCCGCTCGCTCGTCGCCACGGTGGACGTGCGCCGCCACGTCATGACCGTCGAGAAGGACGGCTCGACCGAGCGCATCCCCGTCACCGCCGGCGCGCCCGGCATGGACACGTGGAACGGCACGATGGTCGTCTCCGACAAGCAGAGCCGGGTGTTCATGGACTCCCGCACGGTCGGCTACGGCGACTCGTACGCGGGCTGGTACGAGAACGCGGTCCACCTCACCACCTCCGGAACGTATCTGCACGAGAACCCGAAGGCCAATACGTACGCGGGCCGCCAGAACGTCACCCACGGCTGTGTGGGTCTCGCGGACGACGGCACGGCGAAGCGGTTCTACGACCAGGTCATCCCGGGTGACGTGGTGAAGGTGACCGGCTCGGAGGAGACCGTGGCCGTCGGGAACGGCTACGGCGACTGGAACCTGGACTGGGCGGAGTGGAAGGGGGGCAGCGCTCTGCGGTGAGGTGACACGCAGGGGGACGGGGCGGCGGGGAAGCCGCGGAAAAAATCGTCCCAGCCGTGTCATCCGTGCCGTACGCCTCCCGGGTTTCAGGAGTGTCAGACCAACGCACCTGAACCAACACACCTTTGGGGGTCGTCCGTTCATGACCATGACACGGATGCGCACACTCGTCGCCGTCGCAGCGCTGACCACGCTGCTGGCGGGGGCGTCGACGGCGTCGTACGCCGCCTCGCGGGGGGAGGCGGCGCACGGCGCCGGCACGGTGGCCGCCGTCGCGGAGGCCGCGACGGCCGCCCGGAAGGCGCCGACTCCGCGCATCGTCCAGCCCGGTGAGCACGTCGTCGCCGCGCCGGGCTTCGAGTTCTGGATGACGGCCGAGGGCAAGCACTGGCTGGAGCCGGACCTGCCGGACCTCCCGCAGTTCCGCAGTGTCGTCGACGGCAACATCGACCTGTCCCGGCCGGGGGTGTCCCTCCAGGCGTCCGCCTTCGAGGGGCGCTACTACCTCTCCGGCGTCTACTACGGGGGCAAGGGGACCGCTTCCCGCGTGACGGTCCGCACAAGCACGGGCCCGGTCCAGGGCAGGCTGATCGAACTGCCCGGGAAGCCGGGCTGGGGCGTCTGGTACGCCGTCGCGGATCTGCCGGCGGTGGACGACGGGCAGGAGTTCCTGCGCGGGGTGACCGTCCACGACACCGAGGGCGGCGTCTACTCCCGGCTGCGGCTGCGCTGACCGCCCTGTTCGGCGCGGCGGTGACCCTGTCGCGACGACCGCGCCGAACCGGCCGTGCGGGAGCGGGACTTGACCACCCCGCTCCCGCACGGCATGCTCCCCCGTTCCCGAGCCCCGAGGACCGCCGCCCGTGCCGCAGGAGAAACCCGGATCACCGGAGGCCGCCGACTTCGCCGCGTACGCCACCGCCGCCTGGCCCCGTCTGGTGCGCACCGCGCACATGCTGACCGGAGACTTCCACGAGGCCGAGGACCTCGTGCAGACCACCCTGGCGAAGGTGTACGCCCGCTGGCGGCGCATACCGCGCGACGACGTCGACTTCTACGTCCGGCGCTCGCTGGTCAACAACAACATCAGCCGCGTGCGCAAGAGACGCGTGGCCCACCTGCTGACGCCGTTCCTGCCCGAGCGGGTGCACGAGCGGCACGCCGGGCACGCCGAGTCGATCGCCCAGCGGGCCGCCGTCCTCCAGGCGCTGGCCGCGCTGTCGGCCCGGCAGCGGTCCGTACTGGTGCTCCGTTTCTGGGAGGACCTCGGCGAGACGGAGATCGCCCAGCTGCTCGGCTGCTCCCTCGGCACCGTCAAGACCCACCTCCGCCGGGGCCTGCAGGCCCTGCGCGCGCACCCCGAGTTCGCCGGCGCCGCCCACGCCGCCCCGTCGCCCGTCTCCGGAGCCCGCCCATGAACCAGCCCACCCCCGGGACCGGCCCGGACACCACCGCAGCACGAGGGACAGGGAACGGAGGCGGAACCGACGTGGGTACGGTCGAGGACGGCGCGCACGACGCCGGTACCGGGCGGCTGCTGCGCGAGGCCCTCGCCGACGCCGCGTACGACATCACCCCGCAGGCCGTGCCGCTGCGGGCCATCGAGCACGACGGCCGGGCCGTCCGGCGGCGGCGCCGGGCCGCCGCGCTGGGCACGGGCTGCGCCCTGCTGCTGCTCCCGTTCGCCCTGGTGCTGACGCTCCGGCCCGGCGGCCCGCCCCCCACCGTCCGGCCCATGGCGCCGCCGGCGCCGACCGCGAGCGCCTCGCCCACGCCCGCCCGGATCGCCGGACCGTACGCCGGGCAGACGCGCGTCGTCGAGCCGGGCGAGCGCGTGGACGTCGGCAAGGGCACGCAGATCTGGCTCACCGGCAAGGGCAAGCACGCGTACGAGCCGTTGATGTCCGAACTCGTCGAGTTCCAGAACCTGCTCGACGAGGACATCGACAGGAGCCGCCCGGGAGCGGCGATGCAGGAGGCGGTGTCGGGCACCGACTACGCCCTCCTGTCCGGCCTCTACTTCGGCACCCGGACCCCGGCGGCCGGCGTCCGGCTCGAACTCAGCGACGGCCGCACCCTCGACGGCACGGTCCTGCGGCTGTCCGGGAAGAAGGACTGGGGGGCCTGGTACGTGCTCACGCACCGCAAGGCGGGGACCCCGCACGCCGAGCGCCTGCGGAGCCTGACCGAGAGGGTCACGGTGTACGACAAGGAGGGCACCGTCCTCGTGTCCCGGACCTTCGACGACTGAGCCCGCGTCACAGAGGGGGCTGCGCGGGGGCCGGGCCGAGGGTGGTGGTGCCCGGGGCGGTGCGGTGGCCGAGGCCGGTGCGATAGGCGTCGAGGGCGGCCTCGACACGGCCGGAACGGCGGTACAGGTCACCGAGCAGACGGCACAGGTCGGCCAGGTCACCCGCGGCGCCCGCGCGTTCCAGCAGGCTCAGCGCCCGTACGTAGTGTTCCTCGGCGGTGTCCGCGTCCCGGGCGTCCTCGGCGATGATGCCGAGGAGGCGGTGGGCGGCGGCCGAGTGCAGGGCGCCGCGTTCGGAGCTGAGGTCGCTGAGCACCTCGCGGAGCAGCTCGCCGGCCTCCTCGGACTTGCCGCGGCGGTGCAGGACGTCGGCGAGTTCGACGGCGACCTGGCTGGTGTAGAGGGCGGCACGCTTGGCGGAGAGCATGCGGCGGGCCTCGCGCAGCTCGTCCTCGGCGCGGGCGTAGTCGCCGTTCTGGGCGTGCAGATAGCCGCGCATCCAGTGGCAGTTGGCCAGTTCGGTGCGGATCTGGAGCTGCCGGTACAGCTCCGACGCCTTGGCGAGCGAGGCGTCGGCCTCGGCGATCCGGCCCTCGGCGATCATCGTGCGGGCGACCGAGCGGTGCATCCGGGCGACCAGGGCGGGATCGCCGGACCGCGGGGCGAGGGCGAGGGCCAGCTCGGCGGCCTGGGCGGCGCGGGCGTGGGCGCCCATGTCCATGTAGGGGGCGATGACGCCGGTGTAGAGGAGCAGTAAGGCGTCCGGGTCGTGCAGGCCGTTGCGGTTCAGCTCGTCGAGGGTGGACTCGTAGAGATAGCAGGAGTAGCGGAGTTCACCGGCGAGGTAGTGGGCGGTGGCGCGACCGCGCAGGGCGGGGACACGGGCCGACAGCGGGGCGTCGCCGAGACACTGCTCGACCTGCTCGAACCGCAGCCGGGCGCTCTCCAGGTCCCCGGTCTCCAGGGCGCATTCACCGAGCCCGAGCAGCGCGTCGGCGTGCTCCGCGACCAGTGCGTGCTCCTCCGCCTCGGCGAGGACGGCCGCGAACTCCTCGGCCGCGGCCTCCGTGGCGCCGCCGGCGAGGGTGCGCTGGGCGCCGGTCAGCCGCAGCCGCAGCTCGGTGGCGAAGCCGGCGGGGCGGCCGGTGGCCAGCTCCTCGTAGTCCACGCCGAGCCGTTCGGCGATGTGCCGCAGGGCCGGTTCGGAGGCGCGGACACGGCCCGCCTCCAGGGTCGAGATGTACGCCGGGGTGTACGCCGGTTCGGCCAACTGACGCTGTGTGAGGCCCTGTTCCGTCCGCAGTCGCTGCACCCTGCGCCCGATGACCTCGGGATCGTCACGCTCGGCCGTACCTGCCATGACGTAAGCATGCCAGTAACCCCGCTTACACCGGCCGCTTTACCGCAACTCGCGCTGCCGGCCGGGACGGAGAGGCGCCGTCCCGGCCAGGAGCACGTGGTCGGCCGCCAGGGCCGGGGCCGTGTGGTCAGCCGTCCAGACTCGGCAGGAGGGAGACCATGCGGCTGCCGCTCCGGGCGATCAGGACGTCCCCGTAGACCAGTGCCTGGGGCATGGCCCCGTCCTTGCCGACGTCGATGTGTCCGCGCCAGATCCGCTCGCCCGTGTCCGCGTCGAGGCCGGACAGATCGCCGTTCGGGCCGAAGAAGTACACGACGTTCCGGTGCGCCGACACCACCGGTTTCGCCAGGTCGGGCCAGTTCGACTCGAACTCGGGCACCTTGATGCCGACCGGGGCGGTCCACAGGACCTTGCCCGTGGTGAGCGAGTAGGAGGACGCCCGGCCCGCACGGGTCACGGAGATCAGACGGTCCCCGACGAGGGCCTTGGCGACCTGTGTCCCCCGGACCGGGTAGGACAGCGGGGTCTGCCTGCCCGAGCTGTCGACGACGGTCAGCCTCTCGGTCCTCGCCTTCTGCTCCTCCTCTTCGAAGACCACGCTCGTCCGCTCCGGCACCGTGGTCAGGACGATCCGGTCCCCCCAGGTCCCGACGATCTGCTGCCTGTCGGGGAGGGACGCGACCTTGGTGGTCCGTCCGGTGGCCGGATCGAGACGGAGGAACTCGGTCGGGCCGGGCTTCTTGGTCTCCGGCGAGCACAGCAGGTACGGCACGCCGCTCAGCGCCACCCGGTCGCACCAGATGCCCTTGCCCCAGCTGTGGCGCCACTTCACCTTGCCGGTGCGCGGGTCGACGGCCGACAGCGTCCGGTCCCTCGGGGTGTTGGCCAGGACCGCGCCGTCGATGAGCACGGCGGCCTGGTCGTCGCGGTTGTCACTCGCCAGTTGCACCGACCACAGCACCTTGCCGGTGTCGGTGTTCACCGCCGCCAGGTCGGTGCCGGGGGCGTAGTTCCCGCCCGGTCCCTTCTCGGCGGTGTGGGCGCGGTAGACGTAGAGCACGCCGTCGCGCACGCCGACCGGTCGGCTCAACACGGACACGGGCCCGGAGCCGTCGCCGATCGCCTTGACCGTCCACAGCCGTTCGCCGGTGTTCGCGTCGAACTTCACGGCGTCGTACTTGTACCCGGCGCAGTACAGCGCGGAGCCGTCCACCATGCAGCCCCGGTCGACGAGGCCCCGGGCCTCGGTCCGCCACGGATGCCAGCCCTCCGGCGTCTGCGCCGCCGGCCGCACCGGCCGGTCCTGGTCGCTCCCCGGGCCGCCCCCGAACCCGAACACCGCTCCCACGGTGATCCCGGCCACGGCCGCCACCGTCCCCGCCACCTGCGCGAAGCGGCGCCGGGCACGCCTGCGTACCACCTTGTCCACCAGATCGCCGGGCGCCCGTACGCGGTCCAGGTCGACGGCGTGCAGCGTCTCCCGGATCTTCCGTTCCACCTGCTCCGTCGTCATCCCTGGACCCCCTTCGGCGTGAACGCGAGCTGCTGTGTCTGGTCCTCCGCGGGCCCGGCGGGCCCCAGTTCCGGTACGAGGGCCCGGAGCTTGGCGAGCGATCTGTGTGCCGTGCTGCGCACGGTGCCGACCGGGCACCTCAGCAGCGCCGCGACCTCGGCCTCCGGCAGGTCCTCGAAGTAGCGCAGGACGACCACGGCCCGCTGGCGCTTCGAGAGCCGGCCGAGCGCCGCCCACAGCGCGATCCGCAGCTCCGACTCGGCCCCGGCGTCGGCGTCGGTGCACGACTCGGGGAGGACGGGCACCGTCGTCTCCGCGCGGTGCCGACGCAGCCGCCAGCGGTTGACCTGCTGGCGGTACATGACCTGGCGCACATACGCCTCGGGCTGCTCGATGCTCGACCAGCGCCCGTAGACCTTCATCAACGCGATCTGCAGCAGATCCTCGGCTCCGTGCCGGTCCCCTCCCGTGAGCAGCACCGCGAGCCGCAGCAGCGCGGTGGAGCGCATCGCCACGAATTCACGGAACTCGTCGTGACTCGATGCCTTCATCGACCCTCCCCCTTCTCGGCACCCCTCACGACGTGCCGGGCCGCGCACGGCTATCCCTCTCGGAGGGAGATTGTGCGTCCGCCCCGGGAAGAGGGGGTGGCGACCGCCGAACGCACGGGTCCCCGCACCCCTGACGAGGGGATGCGGGGACCCGTGTGCGGAAGCGGACGACGCGCCGGGGGCGGCCGTCAGACGTCGGCGGTCGTCCGGCTGGCCGGGACGGTCTCGCGCGCCTCCCGGTACGCCGCCACGCTCCCCCGCGCGTGCACGGTCTCCCGCTCCACCGTCGTCAGCGCCCGCTCCCACCGCTGCCGCATCGGCCCGATCAGGCCGCCGCCCACCCCGACGACCAGGATCCCGGCGACCGTGGCGAGCGCGGCGTAGAGGACCGGGCGGGTGACGTCCTGGGCGATGCCGGCCTGGCCGAGCGCCGCGATGACGCCGAGACCGACGACGCAGGCCCAGACCGTGGTCGCGAGGGTCCGGCCGTAGGAGACGGAGGCGAGCGCGCCCCCGACGACGGCGCGCACCGCGTTGGCGATGGCCATCGCCACCACGACGAGCACGACGGCGACGACCGCGCGCGGCAGCCAGGCCACGATGTCGTTGATCATCGCGCTGACGGGGTTGGTGCCGAAGACCCCGAGCGCGAGCTGCAGGGTGAGCAGCATCAGCGCGTAGTACACGATCCGGCGCAGGATGCCGGTCAGGTCGTAGGAGGAGTCCTGGAGCAGGCGGGACGCTCCGGCACGCTCCGAGAGGCGCTCCGAGCCGGCCTTGCGCAGGAGGCGGTCGAGGACGCGGGCGATCAGTTTCGAGACGAACCAGCCGACGGCCAGGACGACGAGGAAGGCGGCGAGTTGCGGAACGAACTGCGCGACCTTGGACCAGGCGTCGTTCAGGCCCCGGGCGAAGTCGACGGACAGGTCGACGGACAGGCTGACCATGGGTGGTTCTTCCCTTCGCGGGTACGTCGGATACGTCCCCTCCCCTTGTGGATAGCAGTGGGCCGACCGGGTGACGGCGCAGTTCAGGGCCGTTCGGGTGACCGCGCGCGGGGTGCGCGGACGGCGCGCGCGCCGGAGTGGACGTGCGTCCCGTAAATGCTTTGAGTTCTCCACCACCCCCTGTGACCCTCTTGTCCGTGGCATGACTTAGTCTTCGCACACGCTTCACATGCGTCACACGCGCCGCACAGGTCGAACACACCGGCCCCGCGCGAGGACGCACCCACTTCTTCGTACCGGGGGGTTCGACACCGTGCGTATGCGCACTCTTCCGGCTGCCACCGCTCTGGCAGTCCTCTTCAGCTCCGCCGCGCTCACGGTCGCGCCGACGGCGTCCGCCGACAGCACCAAGGTCCTGCCGGTCGCGTCGAGCGCCGACATCGTGGTGGACGGCGTCCACCAGCGGGTCTTCATCAGCGACCCGACGAACGGCAAGATCGTCGTCACCGACTACTACGGCATCGTCCGCAAGCAGTTCACCAACCTGCCGGGCGTCCAGGGCCTGGAGCTGTCCGCCGACTCCGGCACCCTGTACGGGGCCGTGCGCGACGCCGACAAGATCGTGGCGATCGACACGGCGACGGAGACCGAGTCCGCCCGCTACCCGGTGGGCGACGCCCCGGTGGGTCTGGCCCTGGCCGGCGGCAGGCTCTGGTTCGGCTACGGCGCGGCCGGTGACGGCGACATCGGCTCGCTGGACCTGTCCGGCGAGGAGCCCGTGGTCGCCCTCGACCAGGACACCACCCACCTCTGGTACTACGCGCCGGTCCTGGACGCGGCCCCCGGCTCCGGCGCCCTGGTCGCGGGTGAGCCCGGCGGCAGCAAGCTGGCCGTGTACGACGTCTCCTCGGGCACCGCCTCCCGTACGGCCGCCGTGGACACGGGCGGCGGGAACATGGGCGACCTCGCGGTGACCCCGGACGGGCAGCGCGTCGTGGTGGCCAGCGGTTCCCCGTACCACCACCAGGTCTTCAAGACCTCCGACCTGACGGCGGACGGCACCTACGCCAGCGACACCTACCCCAACTCGGTCGCCATCGCGCCCGACGGCACGGTAGCGGCGGGCATCGACGGCATCTACGAGCCCGACATCTACATCTACGAGCCCGGCTCCACCACCTCCGTCCGGGAGTACGACTTCCCGAACACCGGCAGTGGCAGCGGCGGCGACGAGCTGCCCGACTCCGGCCTGGCCTGGGCGCCGGACGGCTCCCGCCTGTTCGCGGTGACGTACAACGACGAGGGCGTGTACTCGCTGCGCACGCTGGACGCCCCCACCAGGGCGCTCACGACGCTCACCGTCAACGCCCCCGCCACGGCCACCCGCGCCAAGAAGCTCACGGTCAAGGGCAAGATCACCTCGAAGGCGGCGTTCCCGGCCGGGGTGAAGCTGACGGTGACCCGCACCGACCTGGAGTCCACGTCCGGCAAGGCCCTCGCCGCGGTGACCGTGGCCGCCGACGGCAGCTACGGCTTCTCCGACACCCCGCCGGCCGGCGGCAAGGTCAAGTACACCGTGAAGTACGCGGGGGACGCGGACCACACCGCCGCGTCCGCCTCCGACACCGTCGAGGTCTCGCGGGCGACGCCCACGCTGACCCTGGACAAGAACCGCAAGACCTACTCCTACGGCGCGGACGTGAAGTTCACGGCGCACCTCGGCACGACGTACAAGAACCGCAAGGTCGAGATCTGGGCCGACCCCTACGGCTCCGACCGGCCGAACAAGCTGGTGAAGTCGGGGACGGTGAACTCGCAGGGGAACCTGTCGGCCACCGTCGACCTGAAGCGTGACACCAAGCTCTCGGTGAAGTTCGCGGGAGACTCGCGCTACAAGGCGAGGACGGTCACCAACACCGTCTACACCAAGGTCAAGATCTCGTCGTCGATCTCGGGCCACTACAAGACGCAGACGGCCTGGGGCCACAAGTACCACTTCGTCCGCAAGTCCAAGGACCCCGTCCTGAAGACCGTGATGACGTACTACCCGAACCGTCAGCAGCGCCTCCAGCTGGAGTACTACTACGACGGCGCATGGCGGGACTGGGGCGCCCAGTACTTCGAGCTCGGCACCTCCGGCGGGTCGAACATCACCCTCACCGGCACCCCGACCACGAACATCCGCTTCCGTTTCCGCTCCGAGTACCGCGACACGGCCTCGGGCGACAACGTCAACACCACGACGTACGGGGCCTGGAAGTACTTCATCTTCACCGACTAGACGCAGGTCACGGCAGTACGGCGAGCGCCGACGGGCGGATCCACGGGTCCCCCGGCGGCGCTCGCCGCTGTCCCGGGCAGGGCGGGCGGAGGGGGACGAAGGCGGGGAACGGGTCGTTCCGGATCAATCCGGAACCGCTCTCCGTTACCTGCCGGTACGTGTGACGATACGGACTCTGCCGAAACTTGAGATCTCAATTTGAGGTCACGGCCGCAAAGGAACAGGACATGACCACCCCTGTGCCCTCCGCCCCATCAGCAGTCCCACCAGCCACTTCCGCCGCGCAGTCCCCGTCGGCGGGCACCGCGGCACCCACCGGGCGCCTCCTCGTCGTGGACGACGAGGAGGGGATCAGGTCCATGCTGACCATGGCGCTGGAGTTCCTCGGATACCAGGTGACCGCGGCGGCGACCGGGCGTCAGGCACTGCAGGCCGTCACCCGCCACGACCCCGATCTGATCCTCCTCGACGTCAACCTCCCCGACCTGGGCGGCTTCGAGGTGTGCCGGACCCTGCGCGACCGGGGCAACGCGGTGCCGGTCCTGTTCCTCACCGGACTCGGCGGTGTCGACGACCGGGTGCGCGGCCTGGACATGGGCGGCGACGATTTCGTCACCAAGCCGTTCGAGCTGAAGGAGGTCGCCGCCCGCGTCCGCGCCCTGCTGCGCCGGTCCGGCGGCGGACGGCCGGCCCCCGACCGCAACCGGCTGCGCGCCGGGGCGATCCAACTCGACGCCGACGCCCACCAGGTCTGGGCCGCCGACCGGCCGGTCGACCTCACCACCACCGAATTCGCCCTGCTGCGCTACCTCATGGAGAACCCCGGCCGCGTCCTGTCCCGCGGCCAGATCCAGGAACGCGTGTGGAACCACCGCGACGAGGGGTCGGGCGTCGTCGACACGTACATCTACTACCTGCGCCGCAAACTGGGCGAGCCGGGCCAGTCGCTGATACGGACGGTCAGGGGCGTGGGCTACCAACTGTGCACGCACTGAGGGAGGGAGCCGCCGGGGGAGGGGCGGGCGACGATGGCGAGGGCCACGGAAGGCTGGACGGCGTGAACGGGCTGGTCGGATGAGCGGGTTCACCGGACTGGGCGAGAACATCAGGGCGGCCGGGCTGCTCGCGCCGAGTGACACGTGCCTCCGGCCGCTCCCCGGCCGCCCCCTGTCGCCCGTGGAACAGCCGATCCGCCCCCATCGCGCGGGCCGGCGCACCGTCGGCTTCTGGCTGATCGCCACCCTCGCCACCCTGGGCGCGGTCGCCGCCCTCTCCGCCCACACCCTCGCCCAGCAGCTCACCGCCCGCACCGACCAGGAGATAGCGCGGGCCGGCGCACTCGGCGGTTTCGGTGGTCCGGTCGCGGCTGCGGGGGCGGTTCCGGGTACGCGTCCGGGTGCCCGGGAGGCTCCTGCGCCGGGCCCGGAGGTGACCACGGCCTCGCTCCCGCCGTCCGCGGCGGTGACGGCGTCGGCACCCGTACCGGCGCCGCCCCCGGCCTCGGCGTACGCCCCCGCGCCGGCGCCCGCGCCCACCACCGCCCCGGCCCTCGTCCCGGCCCCGCCCGTCGGCCGGAACGACCTGGTTCTCGTCCTCGACGCCGAGGGCAGGGTCGTGGAGCGCCACCCGGGGTCCAAGGGGCTCCCCGCCTTCCCGACGCTCACCCCCGCCCGGCTGCGGACGTACGCGGCGCGCACCAACCCCTCGGCGTTCGGGGGGAGTTACCGGGCCCTGGTGGTGCGGGTGCCGCGGACGGACCGGAACCACGCGGGCGGCTACGTCGTGATCGCGAGGTCGACGGCGGAGGACCGGCGGGCGGTCGAACGCCTCCTCCGGGTCGAGACGGCCGCCGCGCTGCCCCTCCTCGCCACCGTCCTGTTCGGCGCGCGCCGGCTCGGCCGCCGTGAGGTCAGGGAGCGGGAGGACACCGAGCGGCGGCTGCGGGAGTTCATGGCGGCCGCCGGGCACGAACTGCGCAACCCGCTGACCACGATCTCCGGTTACGCCGAACTCGCCCGGGTCGGCGATCCCGCGTACGAGCCCATGCGGCAGGAGGCGCTCGGCCGGATCGCCACCGAGGTCGGCCGGATGAGCACGCTCATCGACGAACTCGTGCTGCTGACCCGCCTCGACCTCGGCCAGCCCCTGCAACTGACCTGCGTGGACCTGGCGCAGCTGTGCCGCGACGCGGTCTCCGCCGCCCGCGACTGCCACCCCGGCCACCCCGTGCGGCTGCTGCTCGCCCCCGGGGACCACACGGTCACCGGCGACCCGTTACGCCTGCATCAGCTGGTCGCCAACCTGCTGGCCAACGCGCGGGTCCACACACCGCCGGGGACGACGACGACCCTGGGGCTCGGCACGGAGGACGGCCACCGGGTGATCGAGATCCTGGACGACGGCCCCGGCATCCCGGACGACCTGCGCGCCCGGCTGTTCGACCCCTTCGTGCGCGGTGAGGAGACACGGGCCGCCGGAAGCGGGCTCGGCCTCAGCATCGTCGCGGCGATCGCGACGGCCCACGGCGGGACGATCACGCTGGAACCGTCCCACGCGTCGCACCGGGGGGCGTGGTTCAGGGTGCTGATCCCGGCCTCGTCCTGAGTGACCCGCCGTGGCCCACGGGTTGTGACCGGGGGTGGACTTTGCGAGCGGCAGAGGAGTTTCTGATCATTCTCTGATCCGGCTCCGATCCGTTCCGGAACGGCGACCGCTTAAGTGATCAACGTACGGTGTCCACCCTGTGCAGTGCCGGTGCGGCCCCGTACGACTCCCCTCCGAGGTCGGCCCCGCATTCGCCCTGATCGACGGCTCATCGATCTACGACGGACGGACGACGGCTCATCGACCGGCTCGACTGACCGGGTACGTGCTGGGCCGACCTCAACTCATCTTCCTGCCGAGCGAGTTCGGCCAGACGCTGCCGGGCGTGCGCCAGGGCCCCGGCCCGGCGGCCCGGTACCCGGCCGCGCAACTCCACCAGCACGGCACCGAGTTCGAGGGCGCGCCCCGTGTCCGTGACCAGCCCCCACTGGTGGTGCGCCCGGTCGACCGCCGCCTCGACCGCCGGGTCCCGCGCGGGCCGCCCCGCCGCGAGCCGCGCCGCCGCGACCCCCAGCCAGGTCTCGCAGCTCCCGGCCGCGTCCCCCGCGAACATCGCCAGGTCCGCCCGCACCTCCCGCCAGTGCAGCACCTCCTCCGACCCGTCCCCGAACTCCCGCAGCGCCCCCTGCTCCCAGCGGGCGGCGAGCCCGGCGGCCTCGACGTGCTGCCCGGCCTCGACGGCGCCCGCGATGGCGCTGTGGGGGTCGGCGGGCAGGGGGTCCGGGTCCGCGAGGGCGGGGTTCGCGGGGCCCGGGTCGACGGGGGCAGGGTTCACGGGGGCAGGGTTCGCGGGGGCGGCGGCCACGGGAGCGGCCGCACCGTGCGGGGTCGTGGCCGGGGGTGCCGTGGCGTCCCGGGCCAGCACCAGGTCACCGTGGCCCCCGGCCCGCGCGACCACCTGCTCGTGGAGGACCGCGGCCGCCGGCCGCTGCCCGCTGCGCAGTATCGTCGCCAGCGCCTTCATGTACCCGGGCAGGGCCACCGCCCGGCGCACCCCGCCCGCCGGCGGCGCGACCCGCCCGTACAGGCTCACCCCGGGCCCGGCCGAGAGCGGCTGCTCCGCCAGCTGCCGCCACACCTCCGCGTCGGCGTGCAGGTCGACGAAGAGGGTCGTGGATCCGGGGGCGCGCAGCCGCAGTTCCTCCACGATCCAGTGCCACGGGAACGCCGTGTACCGCACGGTCGCCGGCGTCGTACGCGCCAGCGCCAGATGCACGAGCCGCTGTCTGCGGTCGAGTTGGAGCTGTCCCGTGAGGTAGACGGTGAGCGGGCCCGGCGCGGTGGCCGCCGCCCGCAGCCGGGTGAGGACGGCCTGCGGCTCCACCGGATCGGCCAGCTCGACGACGTTCGCCGTGCCCGTGCCCGACAGCACCTCGGGTGTGACGGCCGCCAGCACGGGAAGCACGGAGGCCGCGTCCACCAGGCAGCCCCTGCCCATGGGCGAGGCCGCCAGCAGCAGCACTGTTCCGGGCATCGTTGTCTCCCCGCCGTTCCTCGTCGACTCGCCGTCGGCTTCCCGTCGGCTCCCCGCCGATCACGTACGCCTGCCAGCACCGTAACCGCTGCACGTGCGAACGGGGAAAGAGGCGAGGAGGGAGCGCGGCCGGGGCGCTCACCTAGGGGTCCCGGGCGCCCTGCGCATCGGCTCCGACGCCCGGCGCACCGCGAAGATCGTCGTGTCGTCGTCGAGGCCGCCGCCGGTGTGGGCGAGGACGCCGTCGCGGACGAGACGCACCAGGGCGGCGGGGTCGAGGGCGGCCGGCCCGGCGACCAGGGCGCGGGTGAGGTACTCGCGCAGGGGGAAGAAGACGCCGTCGCCGTCGCGGGCCTCCGTCACCCCGTCCGTGACCAGCAGCAGCGTCTCGTCGGGAGCGAGCCGGACCGTGGCCGTCCGGCGGGTTCGCGGGTCCAGCTCACCGAGGCCCAGCGGGAGTCCGTCACGCAGCGGCAGGAAGCGCACGCCGTCGGGGCGGACCAGGAGCGGGGGCTCGTGGCCGAAGTTGACGATGTCCACGGTCAGGGCGTCGAGGCCGGCGAGGTCCGGTCCCCAGTCCGTCCGTTCGCTGCGGAGTTCGGGGAAGTCCAGGAGGACGGCGGTGGCGAAGCGTTCGGAGTCGTCGCGGCCGACGTGCGCGCAGTACCGCACGTGCCGCACCATCCGGGTCTCCAGATGCTCGGCCACGGTCACCGGGTCGGCCTCGCAGTAGGCGGCCTCGCGGAACGTGCCGAGCAGCACGGACGCCGCCTCCACCGCCGCGAGCCCCTTGCCCTGGACGTCACCGACGACGACGCGGGTGCCGTGCGGGCTGGGCTGGATGTCGTAGAAGTCGCCGCCCACCCGGGCCTGGCTGTCGGCGGCGAGGTAGATCTCGGCGTGGTCCAGGCCGCCGACGTCCGGCGGGAGCTGGCGCAGCAGGATGCGGCGGGTGGTGTCGACGACGGCCCGCATGTGCAGCATCCGCTCCTGCCCGCGCAGCCGGACCGCGCACGCGAGCACGGAGAGGATTCCGCCGAGGGCGACGAGGACGAAGTCGGGCAGACCGGTGCGGTACTCGTGCGGCCAGGAGTTGTCGCCCACGAAGTACATGAGCATCGAGAGCACCGCGAACAGCGCCGTCGTCCACACCCCGCACACGGCGGCGGCCAGACCCGGCACGAGCACCAGCCAGGAGATGATCCGGAAGTCGCCGCCCGTGTACCAGTCGACCACGGGCACCGCGAACAGCACCACCAGCGGCGGGAGCCAGGTGATGTCATGCCCCCGGACCCGCAGCGGCGGGTGCCGCTCGACGGGATCGGGCTCCCGACGCGCACGCGGCCCCGGCATCGGAACCCGCATGTCCCTCAGCGAAGCACGCCGCCACGCCCGGCGCATCCGCACACCCCGGCCCCTTGTGCCTCAGCCCCGGCCCCGGCACAACGGCCCCGCACTTTCGTCACGGGCTTCGTCGTCCGACTTGCCAGGGGGTCGTCCCAGGTGTGCTCTGGTAGTCGGGGCGGCAAGTCGCGGGGGCGGGAAGAGAGGAGTGCTCCCATGGCGCAGATGGCACCCACTCCGGGCAGGCCGGTGGTGCCGGCCACGCCCGACGTCTTCAGCGAGCGCACCCACGCGCTCGCGAACCGGATCGTGCCCGTGGCCCTCGGCCTCGTCTACGGCTACTGGGCGGCGGCCATGAACCGCGACGCCGGCCCGATCACCGGCTGGAACGTCCTGTTCGGCCTCGTGACCGCGTTCGTGTTCGCGGCGCTGCACATCGCCGTGCTGACCGTGGCCCCGCGCCTGCGCCGCGAACTGCACGCCGCTCTCTGGGCCGCCTTCGCGGGCTGCGCGTTCGGGTTCCTCTACAGCCAGGCGTCCCAGCACTCCGTGCTGCGTTCCGTGGCCATGTCCCTCGCCGTCGCGGCGGGGTTCCTCGTGGTCAACTTCTACCGCTACTACACGCACGAGGACGCGACGGGCCACCGGCTGCGGTGAGCCGGCGGCCACTCGCACCGCGTACGTCCCCGGCACCCCGTCACCCCGTTCCCGGTCCTGGTCCTGCGCCTCAGTCCTCCGTCCGCTCCCAGGTGCCGGAGGCCGTGAAGGTCCAGGTGAACGAGACGGATCCGTTCCCGTCGCCGTGCCCGTGCCCGTCCTGGCAGGGATCGCAGTCCTTCCAGCGCGGGCACGGGTCCGTGCACGCGGGGACGGACCGGCCGTGGGTGTCGACGTACACGGCGCTCGCCCAGCCGCGGACGCCCGCGAGCCAGTACCAGTGCCGGTCGCCGAAGACCTTCTGACCGCGCACCACGCAGTCGACGCGCGCATGGCTGCCGGGGGCGAGGTAGCCGACGACGCGGGAGTGCGTGGTCGGCTGCTCACGGAGGTTCAGATCACCGCGGGCGACGACCGTGCCGCGCACGGACCCCTCGTGGCCGGCGTGGGAGCGGACCGCCGGGCGGTCCACCGCCGCGGACGCCGTCCCGAGCGCCGTCACCGTCAGCACACCGCCCGTGATCCCGGCCGCGACGAGGCCCCGCAGGACCGGGGCACCTGAATGACCACGCATGTTCGGCCTCCTCACCGCCCCCTCGCTACCCCCTGTCACCTCCCCTCCAGGTAACACCCGTTCGGGTGAGTGCTCCACCGGAGGCGCCCCGCACGGCCCCAGCCCCGCACGGCCCCCGCCCCCCGGGCGAACGGCAGGCCGGCCGCCTCGCCCGGTCCTCCCCGTTCGGCTTGTCCTGGGGGGCCATTCGCAGTCACCCGGGGCGGGAGCGCTCGCGCGGCGCCGGGCCGGGGTCTTGCCTGGAGGGGTGTTCTCCCGTGCCCGCGGCACCCTGTCGGCCGCGCTGACCGTGCTCGCCTGCCTGCTCATGCCGACGGGCGCGCTGGCCGCGTGGGCGACGTACGAGATCGCGGACCGCACGCGCTACGAGGCCGTCATGGCACCGCTGGCCGCCGACCCCGCCGTCCGGGAGGCGCTCGCGGACGCGGTCGCCGCCGGGATCCTGCGCGAGGTGCGGGTGGGGCCGCGACTGCGGCGGCCGGTCGCGGAGTTCACGTACGACGCGGCCCACTCCTTCACCCGCACCGAGGCGTTCCGCACGGCCTGGCATCTGACCAACCGGGCGGCGCACGACGCGGTGCTGACGGCGGTGCGGGAGGAGGGCGCGTACGGCAGGAGCGGCGCGGGCGACGGGGGCGCGGACGGCGAGGGTGCGGAGGGCGGGGGCGCGGGCCGTGGCGGCGCACACGGCGGGGGCGCGTACGCCGGTGCGGTCCGCCCGGTGATGCTCGACCTCGCGCCGATCGGCGAACTCGTCAAACGGCAACTCGTCCGCGACCACGTGCCGTTCGCCCATCGCATCCCCGTCGCGCACACCGAGGTCGAGGTGCTGTCGGCCACGGAACTGGTCCAGCTTCGAAAGGGATACCGCGTGCTCGAAATCGCCGCGTTCTGGCTCCCGGTCGGCGCCCTCGCGCTGGCCGCCGGTGGCATTCTCGTCGCGACACAACGCCGTCGGGCCGTCTGCGCGACGGGCCTCGGCGCGGCTCTCGGCGGTGCGCTGCTCGGCGTCGCCGTCGCCCTCGGCCGCCACCTCACGCTGGCCGACCTGCCGCCCGACGTCTCCCCGGCCGCCGCCGGCGCCGTCTACGACGCGCTCACCGCCACCCTGCGCAGTGTGACCTGGGGTCTGCTGGGCCTCGGTACCACCGTGGCCGCGATCGCCTGGCTCACGGACCGCCTCGTGCGACGTCGGCGAGCGTCCGCAACGCCCCCGCCAGCTCCGGCGGAGGAACCGACGCGAGTCCGAGCCTGACGCAGTCCGACGCGGAAGCGGCGACCGGGGCCCCCGCCTCCCGCTCCGCCCGGCCGGCCCCCGCCCCCACCGCGGGGACGGCGAACGCGGACCCGGGGGTCACCGCCACCCCCCGCTCGGCCGCCGCCGCGCAGAACGTGTCGGCCCGCCAGGGCTCCGGCAGCTCCCACCAGGCGTAGTACGCCCGCGGATTGCCCCGTACGGCGAACCCCGCCAGTTCCTCGGCGACCAGCCGCTGCCGCGCCGCCGCGTCCGCCCGCTTCGCCGCGACCAGCCGTCCCACCGTCCCGTCCCCGATCCACCGAGCCCCCGCCTCCAGCGCGAACCGCCCCGCCGCCCAGCCTCCCGAACGCACCGCGTCCGCCGCCTGCCCGGCCCGCCCCCGCGGCACCACCAGGAACCCGACCGTCAGCCCCGGCGCCACCCGCTTGGACAGCCCGTCGACGACGAACACCCGCTCCGGCGCGTACGCGGCCAGCGGCGGCGGAGCCCCCGCCCCGGAGCCCCCCGCGCCCCCGTCCCCGTCCCCGTCCCCGTCCCCGTCCCCCAGGAACGACCAGATCCGGTCCTCGATCACCGGCAGGTCCAACTCCCGCACCACACAAGCGAGTTCGCTCCGGCGCCCGTCGCCCATCGTGACGGACGTCGGGTTGTGCAGGGTCGGCTGCGCGTACACCGCGGACAGCGGCGCCGCCCGGTGCGCGGCGGCCACCGCCTCCGGCCGCAGCCCCTGCCCGTCCGTCGTGAGCGGCACGAGGGTCACGCCCAGCCGCGCGGCGATCTCCTTGACCAGTGGATACGTGAGCGCCTCGACGCCGACGCGGGCCCCGGGCCGTACGAGGTGGGCGAGGGCGGCGGCGATGGCCTGGCGGGCGTTGCCGGTGAAGAGGAACCGGTCCGGGGCCGGGCGCCAGCCCTCCGTGGCGAGCAGACCGGCGGCGGCCTCGCGCGCGGCGGGCGTCCCGGCCGCCGGGGCCGTGCGCAGCGCGTCCGTCAGCACGTCGGGCCGCAGCAGCGGCGCGAGCCCGGCGGCCAGCAGCTCCGACTGGCCCGGCGCGGAAGGGTAGTTGAGCTCCAGGTTCACGGGCGCGGCGCCTGCCGGCTCCGCCAGTGCCCTCCCGGCAGGACCGGGCGGCGCCGCCCGGACGAACGTCCCCCGTCCGACCTCCCCCACCACCAGACCGCGGCGCACCAGTTCCGCGTAGACCCGCCCGGCGGTCGACCCGGCGATTCCCCGCCGGCGCGCGAACACCCGCTGCGGCGGCAGCCGGTCGCCGGGCCGCAGCCGCCCGGCGGCGATGTCGTCCGCGATGCGATCGGCGATACGCCGGTAGTCGGCCACGACCGTTCCCCGCCTTCTCCCGGGCCCTCACCACATTGCACCGAGGGCAAAGATCTTATTGCACCGACCGACGGGGCGCCCCTAGGGTCGGATCATGACCGCCACCTTCCTCGCATACGAGGACGAAGGGGATGCGGGCCCGTCCCGCCCCCTCCCCCTGGTCCTCGTCCACGGCCATCCCTTCGACCGCACGATGTGGCACCCCCAGATCACCGCGTTCGCCGCCTCCCGCCGTGTCGTCGCCCCCGATCTGCGCGGCTACGGCGCCTCCCCCGTGGTCCCGGGCATCACCCCGCTGTCCGCCTTCGCCGGCGACATCGAAGCCCTGCTCGACCGTCTCGGGATCGGCGACTTCGTCCTCGGGGGCCTGTCCATGGGCGGCCAGATCGCGATGGAGTGCTACCGCCTCTTCCCGCACCGCGTCCGCGGACTCCTCCTCGCCGACACCTTCCCCGCCGCCGAGACCCCCGAGGGCCGGCACCACCGCAATGCCATGGCCGACCGGCTGCTGCGCGAGGGCATGTCGGGGTACGCCGACGAGGTGCTGTTCAAGATGGTGGCGCCGTACGCGGACGCGGGGGCCGTGGCCCACGTGCGCGGCATGATGACGGCGACCGACCCCGTGGGTGCGGCGGCCGCCCTGCGCGGCCGCGCCGAGCGTCCCGACTACCGCGAGCTGCTCACCCGGGTCACCGTCCCGGCCCTGGTCGTCGTGGGCGCCGACGACACGTACACGCCCGTATCCGACGCCGAGGCCATGCACGCCGCCCTCCCCGACTCCGTCCTCCACGTCGTCGACGGCGCCGCCCACCTGCCGAACCTGGAGCGCCCGGACGAGTTCAACAAGGCGCTGGAGGGCTTCCTGGCACGGGTGGACGGGGCGCGGCCCCCGGCCGCGTGACGGAGGCGATTCACCCGTTCGGCCTACACCGCATGCGGCGCCCCGCCCCGCGCGTGAGCATGCGGGTGAGCTGTCCATCCGTCGGAGGAGGCCCTCATGGCCCAGCACAGCACCGCACCGCGCTCGAACCCCACGTCGCAGGAGACGCCCTCGCGCCACCGGGAGGCCCGCTCGGAGTGGGCCCACGGCGGGATGGTCTTCGCCGGTGTCCTGATGATGGTCATCGGCGTCATGAGCATCCTCAACGGCATCGCGGCGATCGCCACGGACGACGTGTACACGAACATCGGGAACTACGTGTTCGAGTTCAGCCTCACCTCGTGGGGCTGGATCCACCTGGTGCTCGGCGTCGCCGTCCTGGCCGCAGGCTACGGCGTCATACAGGGCCGCGACTGGGCCCGTGCGGTGGGCATCGCCCTGACGTCCCTGTTCGCCATCGAGTACTTCATGTTCCTGCCGTACGCCCCGGTCTGGTCCGTGATCTGCATCGGCGTAGCGGTCTTCGTGATCTGGTCCCTGGCAACGGCCCCGGAGTCCCACACCCGCATGTGACGCCCCCGCCCGACCGAACCGGCCCACCCTGAAAAGCACGGCCCACCCGTGCTTTTCAGGCATGCCAAGCCCAGCTTCCAAGGGGCGGGGCCCGACCTTCCAGGGGCGGGTACCCGGCCTTCCAGCGGCGAGGCCCGGCTTTCAGGCCCGCAGGGCCGGATGCTTTCAGGCCCGCAGGGCCTGAGCATTTAGGGGCGCGGGGAACTGCGCGAGAAGCCCCACCGGACCCGCACCCGACAACGCACCCCCCACACCCCCCAATCCGCACCCACAACACGCACCCCACTCCCCACGCAACCTTCTCCCCACCCCACCCGTCCTAACAAAGACCCCCGCACCAAGAACGAGAGGCCCCGGCCCGTGGAGAGCGCGACCATCGAGCGGCCGGAACCGACGCCGGACCCGACACCCGACCCGACACCGGAAGCCACCCCACCCCCGAGCCGGCGCAAGCGACACCGCGGCAAGGCCGCCCTCGCCGCCCTGCTCCTCCTCGGCGTCACCCTCGTGGTCCTCTCCCGCACCGTCGACGCGGACGCCTTCACCCCGGTCCCCCAACTCCTCGCGTTCCTGCCCTGGCTCCTCGCCCCGACCGCCCTCGCCCTGCTCCTCTCCCTCGTCGCCCGCTGGTGGACCGGCCTGGCCTGGGGCGTCATCGTCCTCGCCGCGCTCGCCTGGTACATCGAGCCCTACGGGAAGGCGACCGAGCCCACCGGCCCGGTGCTCGCCGAGGTCCGCGTGATGACGTCGAACGTGGAGTTCGGCCAGGGCACCGACGCCCTGATCAAGGCCGTACGCCGCGACCACCCCGACATCGTCTTCGTCGAGGAGTGCGAACTCACCTGCTCGGCCACCCTCCGCGACACCTTCGGCTACCTCGACGACCGCAACGGCGGCACCGGCGGCACCGGCGGCGCGAAGAAGAAGCCCGTCGAGTACCCGTACCGCCAGTCCATCGAGGGCTACGGCCCCGCCGGCTCCGTCATCCTCAGCCGCTACCCCCTGACGTCCGCCGCCCCGGTCCCCGGCTCGATGGGCATGCCCGGCGCGATCGCCGACATCGAGGGCCGGCCCGTACGGCTGCAGCTGGCCCACCCCATGCCCCCGCTGCCGGGGGAGCTGGACACCTGGCGCCGGGAGCTCGACGCGCTGCGGGCCTGGGCCGCGAAGGACAGCAAGACGCCGGCCATCCTGGCCGGCGACTTCAACGCCTCCCAGGACCACGCGGCCTTCCGGGCCGTCCTCGACACCGGCCTGAGCGACGCGGCCCGGCTGACGGGACAGGACCGCAGGCCCACCTGGCCGTCCCGGACGACCCCGAGGTTCGGCGCCCAGATCGACCACGTCCTGGTCTCCCACGAGGACTTCTCCGCACGCGGGATCCGCTTCCTCAAGCTGTCCGGCACCGACCACGAAGCCGTCACCGTGGATCTGGCCCTGCACCGGCGCGGGTGAACCAAAAGGTCACAAACACCCCCCGGAACCCCCGGAATCCCCCCGTCATAATGGGCACATGTCCCGCCCGTTCCCCATCGGCCTCGCCCCGCCCGACTGGCTCGTGCGGAACCTCCAGCCGCAGCCGACCCCGGTCAACCGGCCGGCCGTCGCCCGCGCGGCGATCACGCTGACGCTGCCGCTGGCGCTCGGCCTCGCCGCCGGCCGGCCCGAGTACGGCGCACTCGCCTCCATGGGCGCCCTGTCGGGGGTCATCAGCGACACGGCGGCGGCGTACCGGATGCGGCTGATCAACATCGCGATCCCGCAGCTGTTCGCCGCCGTCGGCATCACGCTCGGCTCGCTGGTGTACGGGCAGGGCTGGGTCACCGTCGGGGCGCTCACCCTGGCCGCCCTCGTCTCCGGGATGATCTCGTCGATCGGCGCGGTGGCCTCCGTGTCGGGGCTGCTCCTGCTCCTCAACTCGGTGGTGGGCGCGGGCCTGCCGATGCCGGGGCAGTGGTGGCTCGCCCCGGTCCTGATGACCGGCGGCGGCCTCCTGGTCCTCGTCCTGGCCCTGCTCGCCTGGCCCCTCAGGGCGGGCGTTCCGGAACGGGACTCCGTCGCGGACACCTACCGCAAGGTCGCCGACCTGCTCGCGACCACGACCGGCGACGATCCCGCCGGCCAGGCGGACGCCTACGACGCGGCCCGGCACATCGTCACCCAGTCCCTGAACCAGTCCTACGACCTGGTGCTCGCCCGCCGCGCCCGCCACCACGGCCGCAGCCCCGAACTGGTGCGGCTGCTGGCCCAGTTGAACGCCATCACCCCGCTGGTGGAGGCCGCCCCCGCTGTCCGGCTGTCCGGCAGACCGCTGCCCGCCGAGATCCCGGTGGCCGTACGGCATCTCGCGGAGGCCGTCGAGACGGGGTACTCGGGGCCCCTCGGCCTGCGGCTGCCGGAGCCCCGCAGCGAGATCGGGCGGGCGGTCGACCAGGCGCTGCGGCACGCCGCCGACGTCGCCACCGAGAAGTCGCCTGACGCGCTGCGGAAGGCCGGCGACCGGGCCGGGGGCCCCGCCCCGCTGGGGGTGCGCGCCGCCCGGGTCGCGCGCAACGTCGCCCTCTCCGGCGCCTCCTGGCGCTACGGCCTGCGACTCGCCCTGTGCATCGGCATCGCGCAGGCCCTGGTGTCGCTCGTGCCCGTACCGCGCTCCTACTGGGTGGCGCTGACCATCACGTTCGTCCTGAAGCCGGACTTCGGGTCGGTGTTCTCGCGGGCACTGCTGCGGGCGCTCGGCACGGTCGTGGGGCTCGTGGTCGCGGCCGGCATCCTCGCGGAGGTTCCGCGCGGCTGGTGGGACGTACCCGTGATGCTGCTGCTCGCACCGCTCATCCCCGTGTTCACCCCCCGGGGCTACGGGTACCAGACGGCCGCCATCACCCCCGTGATCCTGCTGCTGTCCGACATCCTCAACCACCAGGGCACCGGCCTGCTGGTACCGCGTCTCGTCGACTCCCTCATGGGCTGCGCGATCGCCCTGGTCGCCGGTTATCTGCTCTGGCCGGAGAGCTGGCACGCCCGGGTCGGCGCCCGGCTCGCGGACGCCGTCGCCGACACGGCCGCCTACGTCGAGCAGACCTTCGGCAGGGGCGCGGCCGCCCCCGCCGACCGGGTCCGGATGCGCCGCCGTCTCTACCGGGACCTGTCCGCCATCCGTACGGAGTTCCAGCGGGCCCTCACCGAACCGCCGCCCATCGGCCGGCGGGCCGCCGCCTGGTGGCCGCTGGTCGTTGCGGTCGAACGGATCGTCGACGCGACGACGGCCGCGCGGGTCAGGATCAAGCAGGGCGCGGAGCCGCCGTCCACCGCCGAGGTCGACCAGGTCACGCTGCAGCTGCGGGAACTGTCGGACGGGCTGCGCAGGACGGAGAACCTCTACGAGGTGCGCTCCGACCTCAGCGGGCCGCCCGGGAGCGTGCTGGAGCCGCTGCGCCAGGAGGTGGCGGCGGCACGGGCGATCACCACGCCCCTGTGACCCGGGGTCCCCCGCCGGCCGGTCCGGGTCTCCCGGTTCCCCGGGTCAACCCGGCGCAGGCGCCGAATCGTTACGTCAGCCCCGCGCGGGTGACGGGGGGCGAGTACGCGGCCGAGGAGCAGTCATGATCAATCCTGTTCAACCGCCCTACCTATAAGGGGATTTTTCATGCGTCGCACCGCGACCGTCCTGCTCGGAACCCTCGCCCTCGCCGGCACCGCGGCCCCCGCCGCCGTGGCGATCCCGGACCCGGTCACCACCGTCACCTGTGTCGCCGAGACTCCGGCCGGCCTGACCGAACTGGTCAGCCCGGCCGCGCTCGCCGACCCGGCCGCCCTCGTGGACCCGGCGGGCCTCCCGGGCGTCGGCTGCCTGGCCCCCTGAACCACGCGGCACCCGCAGACGTGCGGGCCGTCCTCCCCGACAGGAGGACGGCCCGCATGCGCATGTGCGGACGAGATCAGACGCCGATGTCGTCGCCGTCCGCGCGCCACACCGCGACGACCGCCGGGCGGACGTAGCGGCCCGGGCCGTCGGGCCAGGTGCTCTTCGGCTTCTCGACGGTGGCTCCGTCGATCTCGCCCGGGTGCTGGACGGCGACCAGGACGCGGCGGTCCTGGATGATCGGGCCGCAGGTCTCGGCGCCGCTCGGAACCGTGAGGAACTGCTTCAGCTCACCGCGCCGCTTGCCGCGCGTGGCGACACCGAACAGACCGTCGTGCGACCCGAGCTGCGAGCCGTCGGTGGAGATCCACAGGTTGCCGTGCGGGTCGAAGGCCACGTTGTCCGGGCAGGAGATCGGGCTGACGTGGTCCTTCGGGAAGCCGGCGAAGTAGGTCGCCGGGTCCTCGGGGTCGCCCGCGACGAGGAACAGCAGCCAGCCGAACGTCGTGCTCTCGGGCCGGTTGCGGTGCTCGGTGAGTTCGAGGACCTGGCCGTGCTTGTTGGCGTTGCGCGGGTTGGCCTCGTCCGCCTTGGGGTTGGCGCCGACTCCGCGGTTGGAGTTGTTGGTGAGGGCGACGTAGACCTTGCCGGTGACGGGGTTGGGCTCGATGTCCTCGGGGCGGTCCATCTTCGTGGCGCCGACCTTGTCGCCGGCGAGCCGCGTGAAGACGAAGACCTCCTCGGCGGTCATCCCGTCCACGTGCGAGACGGCACCCCCGGCCGTGGCGGTCGCCAGCGGGATCCACTCGCCGGCGCCGTCGAACTCGCCGTCCGCCGGGAGCTTGCCCGTGCCGTCGATCTCGATCGCAGGGGAGTCGCCGGTCAGCCTGGCGACGTAGAGCGTGCCCTCGTCCAGCAGCGAGAGGTTGTACTCGCGGACGGAACGGCCCGACCCCTTCTTCATCCGCTTGCTGCTGACGAACTTGTAGAAGTAGTCGAAGCGCTCGTCGTCGCCGGAGTAGACGACCGGACTCCCGTCCGAGGTCAGCCGGATGGTGGCGGCCTCGTGCTTGAACCGCCCGAGCGCGGTGTGCTTGCGCGGGGTGGAGGACGGGTCGTACGGGTCGAACTCGACGACGTACCCGAAGCGGTGCACCTCGTTCGGCTCCTGGGCGACGTCGAACCGCTTGTCGAACCGTTCCCACTTGCGCTCGCTGGCGCCGGTGCCGATGCCGTACCGCTTGTCGGTGATACGGCTGCTGTTGGCGAAGTACTGGTTGAAGTTCTCCTCGCCGTGCAGCGTGGTGCCCCAGGGGGTGGTGCCGCCGGAGCAGTTGTTGAGCGTGCCGAGGACCTTGGTGCCGGTCGGGTCGGCGGAGGTCTTCAGCAGCGCCGACCCGGCGGCGGGGCCGGTCAGCCGGAACTCGGTGGTGGCGGTGACCCGCCGGTTGAGCTGGTGGCGGGGCACGGCGGTGAGCTTGCCGGTGCGCCGGTCCTCCTCGACCACGACGGCGGACAGGCCGTGGGCGGCCCAGGCGACCTCGACCTGGTTACGCGTCGGGTTGGCGGCGTCGTAGCCGCGGAACATCAGGATCTCGTCGGTGTACTCGTGGTTCGCGACGAGCAGCTTGCGGTCGCGCTCGCCCTGGAGCGGGAGCAGCGCGAGGAAGTCGTTGTTGTAGCCGAACTGCCCGGCCTGGGCCCTGGCCGTCTGGTTCTCGGGGTCGAAGGCGGGGGCGCCGCGCAGGATGGGCTCACCCCAGCGGATGACCACGTTCTGCCGGTAGCCCTCGGGGACGGTCACGGTGTCGGCGGTGTTCGGCTCGACGGCCGTGAACCGCAGACCGCGGGCGGCCCTGTTCCTGCCACCCTTGGCCGCGGCGGTCCTGGCGGCCTCGGCGGACTCCGCCGTGGTGGCCGCGGCGGCGGGGGCGGCGGAACCCAGCGTGACGGCCGTGCCGGCCGCGCCCGCCACGGTGACGACGGCGGCGGCCCTCATCACCGAGCGGCGGCTGAGCGCGCTCGCGATGACATCGCCGACGTAGGCGTTGGAACTGGTGTTCGGTACCTCGTGGAAGCAGGCGTCACCACAGCGGAACCGGCAGGTCAGGGCGGAACGGCCGCCGGGATGCGAGCCGATCATGGGCAGCAGCTTGCGCACAGCGCGCTCCTCGGTGCTCTTTGTACATTCTTGGTGTGAGCGCGACGCTAGGGGGGCGTGCGTGCGAGCGCGGGGACGCGAGGTGAACAAGGGGTGAACCTGCGGCGGTCCGGGCGGTGTTGACAGGGCGGGGTGGCGGAGTTAGTGAAAGGACCCGCCCCACCCCAAGATCACCGCGCCTGGCCGTTAACCTTACGTGTCCGTCCTGGCCAGGGATTGACGGCTTCAACTCACCCGAAGGGTTGCGCACATGGGCATTCTCTCTCTCCTGCGGAATGCGTTCAGCCGCTCACGCAAGGGGCGCGACACGGTTCCTTCGCAGGAGGCGGAGCGGGATTCCGCCCCGGAGGACACCTCCGCGGCGGCGGCCGAGGGGGCCGCGACACCGCCGGCCGCCGAGCCGAGGGTCCCGGCCCCGGCGACCGAGCCCGCGACCTCTTCCGTGGCCGACGACCTCGTCTCGGCCGCCTTCGACAACGTGACGGTCCCGAAGCCGCGGGACGGCGAGCCGACCGAGAGAACACCGGAGACGCCCGCGGCGGCTCCGGGGACGGACGCGGAGACTTCGAAGGAGGGCGCGTCGGCTCCGGAGACGGACGCGGCGGCTGTGGAGAAGGACGCCGCGGTTGAGGCCACGCCGAAGGCCGAGGCGGAGACGCCCCCGGCCGAGCCCGAGCCGGTCACCGAGGCCGAGCCTGTCGTTGCCGCCGAGCCGGAGACCACCGCTGCCGCCGAGCCGGAGGTGGAGGTGGAGGTGGAGCCCGCCGCCGTTCAGCCCGAGGTGGAGCCCGCCGCTGCAGTCGAGCCCGAGGTGGAGCCCGCCGAGAAGGCCGAGCCGGAGCCGGTCGCCGCCGCCGAGCCGGAGATCGTCGCCGAGGCCGAGCCGGTCGCCGAGGCCGAGCCCGCCGCTGCCGTCGAGCCCGAGGTGGAGGAGGTTGCGGAGAAGGCCGGGCCCGAGGTGTCGGCCGCGGCCGACGTGAAGAGTGCCGCTGACGAGGAGCCCGCCGAGCCTGTCGCCGAAGCCGCGTCCGAGCCGGTCGCCGAGGCCGAGCCCGCGACGGCGGACACCGCCACGGAGCCGGAGGGGAACGCCGAGCCCGTGGCCCCGACCACCGAGGTGGAGCCCGAGGCCGTCGCGGATGTCGAGCCGGTGCCGGTGCAGGAAGCCGAGCCGGAGCCCGCCGCCAAGGCCCCTGCAGATGCGCCCGCAGCGGAGGCGACCCCCGCGTCCGTCACCGAGACCGAGGCGTCGGCCGAGCCGGGGCCGTCGGCCTCTGAGGCCGGAGACGCCACGGAAGCCGCCGAAGAACCGAAGGCCGCCGCCGAGACCGAACCGGAGCCCGAGGCCGCACCGGAGCCCGAGAGCGCTCCTGAGCCCGAGGTCTCCCCGGAACCGGCCGCTGCCGCCGAACCGGAAGCCACCCCGGAACCCGAAGCAGTCACCCCGGAGCCGCAGGCCACCCCCGAACCGGCCGTCGACGCCGAACCGGAAGCCACCCCCGAACCGGAGGCCGCCGAACCGGTCGCCGCCGAACCCTCCGAAGCCGCGGACCTCGTCGTCGTGGCCGATGAGGCCACCCCCGAAGCCGCGGACGCCGACGGCGGGGCCGCCCCCCAGGTGGCACCCGAGGCCGACGACGAAAGCCGCACGGGTGGTGCGGGTGGGGACGCCGACCGGGCCGAGGGCGAAGCCGAGGCCGTCCCGTCCTCCACCACAGGCGGAGGCGGGGGCGAGGCCGAGGCCCTGCCGGCCGGCCTGCGCACCGCCTACGACGCCGCCGGTGCCGTACTCGCCAAGCGGGACCTCACCGACGTACGCGCCAAGGTGTACCTCGTCCTGGACCGCTCCGCGTCGATGCGCGGCTACTACAAGGACGGCTCCGCCCAGGCCCTCGGCGAGCAGACCCTCGCCCTCGCCGCCCACCTCGACCCCGAGAAGACCACGGTCCCGGTCGTCTTCTTCTCCACGGAACTGGACGGCACCGGCGAGCTGACCCTCGACGCGTTCGACAACAAGGTCGACGACCTGCACGCCGGCCTCGGCCGCATGGGCCGTACCAGCTACCACGTGGCCGTCGAGGAGGTCCTCGCCCAGCACCGCAAGGCGGCGGCCGGCGCCCCCGCCCTCGTCGTCTTCCAGACCGACGGCGCCCCGGACGCCAAGACCCCGGCCAACCAGGCGCTCGCGGACGCGGCCGAGAACCACCCCGGCGTCCACTTCGCGTTCGTCGCGTTCGGCGACCCGGAGAACAAGGCCTTCGACTACCTCCGCAAGCTGAAGACGGCCACGACCTCCCACTTCCTGGCCGGCGAGACCCCGCGCGAACTGACGGACGCCGAGGTCTACGAGGGCATCCTGGCCACCTGGCGCCCGTAGCACCGCACCCCGCACCACAACCCCGCCGCACGCCCGCACCACCCCGTGCCGCCCGCTTCCCACCCGTCAAAACGGGAGGCGGGCGGCACACCCATGTCGGCTAGGATTTCAAGACTCACGAAATCGACCGACCTGGGAGCATCCCCCGATGGCTCGACACCTCATCACCAGCGCCCTTCCGTACATCAACGGGATCAAGCACCTGGGCAACATGGTGGGGTCCATGCTCCCGGCGGACGTGTACTCCCGGTACCTCCGCCAGCGCGGCCACGACGTCCTGTACATCTGCGCGACGGACGAGCACGGCACCCCCGCCGAGCTGGCCGCCAAGGAGCGGGGCCTGCCGGTCGACGAGTTCTGCGCCCAGGCGCACGACGCGCAGAAGGCGGTCTACGACGGCTTCGCGCTGGCCTTCGACTACTTCGGCCGGAGCTCCTCCCCGCAGAACGTCGAGATCACCCAGCACTTCGCGCGCCGCCTCAAGGAGAACGGGTTCATCGAGGAGCGGGCCATCCGCCAGGTGTACTCGCCCGCCGACGGCCGCTTCCTCCCGGACCGCTACGTGGAGGGCACCTGCCCGCACTGCGGCTACGACAAGGCCCGCGGCGACCAGTGCGAGAACTGCACCCGCGTCCTGGACCCGACCGATCTGATCGACCCGCGCAGCGCCATCTCCGGCTCCACCGACCTGGAGGTCCGCGAGACCAAGCACCTCTTCCTCCTGCAGTCCAAGCTGCAGCACGAGGTCGAGGCGTGGGTCGCGGCCCACGAGGAGGAGTGGCCGCACCTGTCGTCCTCCATCGCCCGCAAGTGGCTGAACGAGGGCCTGCACGACCGCGCCATCACCCGTGACCTGGACTGGGGCGTCCCGGTACCGGCCGACACCTGGCCGGAGCTGGCGGCGGAGGGCAAGGTCTTCTACGTCTGGTTCGACGCCCCGATCGAGTACATCGGCGCGACGAAGGAGTGGTCGGACGCCGCCCCGGACGGCGAGAAGCGCGACTGGAAGTCCTGGTGGTACGAGGCCGACGGCGGCGACCACCCCGTCCGGTACACGCAGTTCATGGCGAAGGACAACGTCCCGTTCCACACGGTGATGTTCCCGGCCACCGAGCTGGGCATCCGCGAGCCGTGGAAGAAGGTCGACTACGTCAAGTCCTTCAACTGGCTGACGTACTACGGCGGCAAGTTCTCCACCTCGCAGAAGCGCGGTGTCTTCACCGACCAGGCCCTGGAGATCCTCCCGGCCGACTACTGGCGGTACTTCCTCATCGCCAACGCCCCCGAGTCGGACGACTCCTCCTTCACCTGGGAGCACTTCACCGCCACGGTCAACAAGGACCTCGCCGACACCCTCGGCAACTTCGTCAACCGCGTGCTGTCCTTCTCCAGGAAGCGTTTCGGCGACGAGGTCCCGGCGGGCGCGGCGGCGGGCGAGGCGGAGACCCGTCTCGGCGAGGAGATCGCCCGTCTGCTCGCCGAGTACGAGGCGCAGATGGAGGCCCTGCAGTTCCGCAAGGCGGCGGCCGCGCTGCGCGCCCTGTGGTCGGCGGGCAACTCCTACCTGGAGGAGAAGGCCCCCTGGCTGGAGATCAAGACCGACCAGGACGCCGCGGCCCTCACCCTGCGCACCGCCATGAACCTCATCCACCTCTACTCGGTGGTCTCCGAGCCCTTCATCCCGGCGTCCTCGGCCGCCATGCGCGCCGCGTTCGCCCTGAAGGACGACACGGCGGCCTGGGTGACGGCGGAGGAGGCCAGGGCCCTCGCCTTCGTCCCCGCGGGCACCCCCTTCACGGTCCCCCCGGTCCTCTTCGCGAAGCTCACCGACGACGACCTGGAGACGTACAAGGAGCGCTTCGGCGGCACGCCCGAGCAGTAGGGGAGGCAACCCGAACACCCGGGTGCGCGTCTCCCCGTGCATGGCACTGTTCGGAAACGCGCACACCGTGGACACCGGCAAGGCCCAGCAGGACTACGCACGGCTGCTGGGGCGTGGGGAGCAGGTGCAGGCCGCATACCTGCTCATCCGCGACACCATGCTGTTCACCGACCGCCGACTGATCCTCATCGACAAGCAGGGGATCACCGGCAAGAAGGTCGAGTACCACTCGGTCCCGTACCGCAGCATCACGCACTTCGCGGTCGAGACGGCCGGACACTTCGACCTGGACGCCGAGCTGAAGATCTGGCTCTCCGGCACCCACGAACCGATCGAGAAGACGTTCACCAAGGGCGTGGACATCTACGAAGTGCAGGCGATCCTCACGCAGTTCGTCGCCCGATGACCCGCTGGTCGGGCTCTCGCCGGTGAATGAGCCGGTCCAGATCCGAATCGCTCTGGTGCCCGCCGAGTATCACCTCTTCAAGATCTCGGATCCGGAGGGGCCCGTGGCCGATGACCTCGACTCGTCTCACAACGGGCTCGTGTCGGCCGTCGACGGAGCCATCGAGGTGTCGACCGGGATCCACACCGGTGACGTCCGGGTGACCGTCGAGCTGCATGCCGCGAAGCCCGAGCCCGCTGCGGACTGGGAGGAAATCGCCGAGATCTCATGGCGGTCCCCGTCCGGAGAAGCGCTCGTCGCTCCCCCCATGGATGACCCCGTGGACCTGCCCTCGCTGGCTTCGCGAGGGCCGGGCCACTATAGGTTGCGTGTCCATGCCCGGGGCAGGGACAAGGCTGTCGACCACACGGTGGTGGACGAGGTCGTGGAGTCCTATTTGCTCCAGAGCTGGCCCGCGGCACACCAGGACGCGCTTCTGGTGAGGGCGACCGACGCCTACGGGACCCACCTCCGGGCCCAGGATGCCGACGACACCATCGTCATCGACCACGAGGACTCTCTCGACACCCGGACGGGCCGGGAACGCGACATCCTGCGCCGGGCCGATCACAGCGACTAGTCCTGCTCAACAACCTGTGTCTTCGGTCGGGGCAGCTTCACCACACGGGCTGCCTCGCCGCTCGGCTTCGGCGCACCGCCCGGCGTGCAGCCCCGGACCCGGCCTCCCACCGAAGCCCAGAAACCCGAACTCCGGTGCCACGGGTGATCTTCCCAAAGAAACATGATGGGGAAAGAAACCCCACCAAGCCCCACCCCTCCCGCCCGCGGCTCCCGCTCACTCTCGCGAGTGAACATCACCAACTTGGCTGGCTTCGGGACAGGTTGACTGCTCTACGCTCAGCGCGGCACCACACAACCGCAGACATGCGACGGCCCCCGCCGGGACGGCAATCCCAGTGCGAGGGCCTGACCACCGAGGAAGACAGGACTTCCCGATGGATACGCAGAACCCTAGCGTGCACCCGCACGCCCAGGCCCGTCCCACGGGCAAAAACAACCCGCGCCGGAGCACCCGCACGGGCGGCGTGATTCACGACAACTCCCGCCACTCCACCCGCTTCACGGTGGTCGGCAACCACCTCGCCCAGCACCCGGAGCTGTCCGCGCTGGCCATCGGGCTCGCCGTCCACATCCAGTCGCTCCCCACCGGCGCCCGCGTCGACATCAGGACGCTCGCCGGCCGCTTCCCGGAGAGCTCGGCCCGTATCGCCGCCGGCCTGCGCGAACTGGAGACCCACGGCTACCTGCGCCGCACCCGCGAACGCACCGAGAGCGGCCGGATCGTCACCCGAACCGTCTCCTGCAACCAGCCGGGCCGACACGGGGACGCGCCCGCCGACGCACCCGAGCACGCGGCCGGTGCCCCGGCCCGCCGGGCGGCCGAGCAGCGGAAGAAGCCCCCTCGCCGAGCCCTCCCCGCCGTGCCCCAGCCCGGGTACACCTCCCCGGCCTTCCTCCGGACAGCGACCGACATCCTCGCCGGTCTCCGCCGCGAAGACCCCCGCCTACTGCTCTCCGCCACCGACGCCGAACACCTCGCTCCCGGTGTCGCCGCCTGGCTGGAGCGCGACCTCACCCCCACCGCCGTACGCGACGCCCTGACCAGCGACCTGCCCGCCGAACCCCTGTACCGCCCGGCCGCCCTCCTGGCCCACCGCCTGACAGACCGGCTCCCGCCTCTGCCACCGTGGCGCGCCCCTGCCGCCGCCGAGCCGGCACCCACGCCCGTCCAGTACAAGGTCCGGAACTGCGACGGCTGTGACCGCGGCTTCCGCTCGCCCGGCCCCGGCGCACGGTGCCGCGACTGCCGGGAGCGCCCCGCCGGGGATTCCGGCCTGGCGCACGGACACCTGGAGGTGGCGCGGTGAGCGGCGAGAGCCTGCTCGCCCTTCGCCGGATACTCTGGCCGGGGCACCCTCTGGAGGACACCATGAGCACCCAGGCCGATCACGGGCATGAGCTGATCCCCCGCCCCGAACAGACTCCTGACGCCCTGCGCGCCGCCCTCGCCGTCGTCGACCCGGGCCGTCTGGAAGAGATGCAGAGGACGAAGGACGAAGCCTTCGCCAAGGCCGTCGAGTGGCAGTCCCTGAGTCCGGTACAGAGCTGGGTCCTCGCCTGGGCCAGGGACATCGAGATCGCCCGCCGCCCCGAGCTGTCCGCCCGCCACGCTCGCGCGACGAGCGACCTGGAGCACGAGGATCCCGTCGTCACGCACGAAGCGCTACGAGAGCTGAGCGACGTACTGGACGAGGCCATGAAGGCTGTGCGCGGGTGAGCTGTAAGTGGGAGTACGCCTTCGGCGCGGAGGAGGCCGCCCGCACTGCTCCACCCGGCTTCCTCTCGGGTGTGGAGAAGAAGGCGAACGAACTGGTCAGGGCTGCGGAGGCACTCCACGTACAGGGAGGCGCCCATGCCGGGTTCGACCCGAAGGGCGGGAACATGATCGTCCCTGGCGGCATGTTCACGTACCAGGTCGTCGCACGCAGCGAGCGGGTCTACGTCGTCCAGATCACCTATCTGGGATTCTGAGACCTGTGGTGCTGCTTGACCCCTCCACGGTCGAGCCACTCGTAGACCACCTGATCGGCTGGGGCGGCCGCTCAGCCCACGGGGCCCAGGGAGCGTGCTCGCGCCCCGGGCCCCTCTTCGCGTGTGTCCCGGACCCCTTCCTGATCGGGTCCGGGACACCTTCCCGGCCTCAAGGTGGCGCCCCCGGCCAGGAGTTCATGAGGGCTACGACAGGAGGCCGGCGCCCGCGGCCGACGTCCCCGTACCCGTCAGGTCGGTCAGCAGGTCCGTGACCGTGCTCTGGAGGCCGGCGGTGAGGGCCGGGGTCCAGTTGACCGTGGTCTTCAGCTTCTTCGACGAGTTCGCGGTGTTGTACGCGGCGACGAGGTCGGTGGCCTTGCCGTTGACGATGTTGCCGGTGCCGGCGACCGAGCCCGTGCCGTCGCCGCTCAGCAGCTTCGCGGCCTTCGCGTCGGCCGGGATCCTCCAGACGTTGCGTTCCGCGACGACCTGGGCCTTGGCGCGGGAGTCGATGCTGTACTTGGGGGCGTAGCCGTTGACCGTGGTCGTGTCGTACACGTTGTTGTAGAGGTGGATCTGGCCGATGCGGGCCAGGGGTGCCCGCTGCACGATCCCCTTCCACAGGTTGTGGTGGATCGTCACGCGCAGCTTGCCGCTGGAGTCGGTGTCGCTGGAGCCGATCAGCATCGTCTTGTCGTGGTTCAGGAACTGGTTGCGCTCGACGGTCACCAGGTCCGAGCCGTTGGTGATGTCGAGGGCGCCGTCGTGGACCTGGTACTTGCGGCCGTAGTGGGTCGCCTCGGTCTTGTCGAAGGTCGGCGCGTCCGTGAACGTGTTGTGGTCTGCCCAGACGTTGGTCGCGCCGCGCACCGTGACGGCGTCGTAGTTGGAGTTCCACTCGCCGGACGAGCCGTCGGTCGGGTCCCAGGCCGGGAAGCAGTCCTGGGTGTCCGCGAAGGTGAGGTTGCGGATGATGACGTTCTTGACGTTCTGCACCGTCAGGCTGCCGCCGAGGATGCCCGCCTTGGTGCCGGGGACGCCCACGAGGGTGGTGTTGGCGGGCACCTTGAAGACGATGTTCTTCTTCTGCCTGGTCTCGGCGGCTTCGCGCGCGGTCTCCTGTGCGCCCTTCGGAGCCTTCTTGCCGTAGGTCGACGGGTCGAACGCCTTCAGGTAGGCGGAGAGCGAGTAACCCGTGCCGGAGGCGTAGTCCGCGCAGGTCACCTTCTTGCCGGAGTCGCCGGTGTTGGCGTCGATCGTGCCCTTGATCTTGATGATCCGGGGGGTGGTGTCGGTGGCGGAGCCCAGCGCCTTCACCAGCTCCGCCCGGGTGGACACCGTGAAGGTGTGCGCCGCGTCGGCCTTCGCGCCGCCGGTCGTACCGGAGCCGGACGCCGCCCAGCCGTCCTTGGCGGGCAGCACCTGGTGGTACAGGTCGGCGGGACTGGCACTGGCGTTCATCACGAGGACGCCTGCGCCGACCGCGGCGGCCACGGCGGCGGCGGAGACCACGAGGGTCCGGCGCTTGCGGAGGGACCGGCGGTGGGACGGGCGCGGGGAGGCAGAGGCCACGGATGAGTCCTTACGTAACGTACGTGATGCGGGGGAACACGTGGTTCGTGTGGAGCCCCTGTGAAGGGGGTTCCGACTCATGTGTGGTCGCGGCTCGCGGATAGGTTGCCGCCGAACTGAACTTCCTCGATGGCCACTTGAGGACGGCCACCGTCGTGCGGGCAGGCGGGGGCCGGCGGGCGGGGCTCAGCGGGTGCCGGTCACTTGATGTGGTCCAGCACCTCCCGGAACTCCTTCGTCGGGGAGAACTCCACCAGTTCGACGTCCTCAAGGGCCTCCGGCGAGTGGCCGGGGGACCAGTAGTAGGCCTGTCCGGCCTCGTAGAACTCCTCACCCTCCTTGGTGCGCATCCGCAGCCGGCCGCGGACCACGAAGCCCCAGTGCGGGCACTGGCACAGATCGTCGGGGAGGCCCTTGAGGGCCGGGGTCATGTCGATGCCCTGGGGCAGCCTGAGGAACGCGACGCTCATCCCGTCGCCCAGGTCCTGGATGCGCACTTCGAGGCCGTCGCCCTCGATCTCGACCGGGGCTTGCGCCCGCGTGACTGCCGTCATGATTCCTCCACGGCCGATCCGTCGCGGGGCCTCGGGAATCTCCGTACGAGGATCCGCTCTACGGGAGCCCCGCCACGTCCTTCCAGTCTGCGGCCGTCCTTCACCCACCTCGAATCGGGGTGACATGCGTCACGACCGAAATGTGCCGCAATGGAGTCAATCGCCCCGCTTTTCGAGGGCGACAACGCACTCCTCCTTGCATCTATCGGCCATTTCAGCCACCGGATACCGAATCGAACCGACGGCCGAGATCCGTGACGTCGGCTCCGGCCGTCGGCGCGCAACGGCTTTCTGCCTGGTCCCGGACGGGTGTTGACGCGGGGGCGGGTGCGCCGGGGGTGCGCCTCGTCGACGGCGGAGCCTGCACGGAACGTAACCAGGACCACACCCGAAGTAGCACGCATGTTCGTTGCCCGGGGTGCTCGACGGTCTCCATAATGACCGGGCTCGCCAGGGCCACGGCCACGGCCGCCGAGGTCGCGACGCCGTCGGACCGAAGCCGGACCAGTCTGTGAGGCCATGCATGAGCAGTCACCGCCGGAAGAAGGGCGCCCCGAGGGCCTCCGCCCGCAACGCCGCGAAGGCGAAGCGCCGGGGTGCCGGACGCCGGAGGGCCGTCATAGCCGCAGCGGTCGTGGTGGCCGTGGTGGCCGTGGGCGGCACCACCCTCGTCGTGAGCGGTGACGGGCCCGGCGGCTGGCGCGACACGGCCGCCTCCTGGTGGGGCGGACAGAAGTCGGACCCCGCACCCGATCCCACACCGTCGAGCACGCCCTCCGAGCGGGAACGGATCTCCGTCGCGGACGCCCCGGCCTCCCCCACCCCGTCCCGCAAGCCGGGCAAGCGCCGGTCGAGCCCCACACCGAGCGCGTCCCCCTCGAAGAAGGCCGACCGGCCCGCCGAGAAGCCGGCGGACACCGCCGACAAGCCGACCGGTCCCGCGAACACCCCGAACCCCGCGAAGGCGAAGGTCACCCCCGCCCCCGCCCCGACCAGCGCGGACTCCGGCCCCGCGGACCGCGTCCTGGAACTGGTCAACGCCGAGCGCGCGAAGGCGGGTTGCTCGCCGGTGACCGTGGACGCGAAGCTCACCAAGGCCGCGCAGAACCACAGCCAGGACATGGCCGACCACTCGAACATGTCCCACACCGGCTCCGACGGCTCCTCCATGACCGACCGCCTCGGCCGCGTCGGCTACGCGTACCGCTCGGCGGGCGAGAACGTCGCCGCCGGGTACGGCACCGCCGACAGCGTCATGGACGGCTGGATGAACAGCCCCGGCCACAAGGCCAACATCCTCAACTGCGGCTTCAAGGAAATAGGCATCGGCCTGGCGGGCCCGGGCAACTACTGGACCCAGAACTTCGGCACACCCGCGTAGCGACGCCCCCGCCGGGCTGCGCAGATGACGGCGTGAACGTTTTGCCGCTACTCGAAAGAGTGATCCACTCTCAAGTCGCCCCGGACCACGCCTGAATGCTCCCTAGCCTCCCCTCATGGTCACATCAGCCCATGAGGGCCTGCACCGCATCTTCCAGGAGAGGCCGGAGATCCTCGCACCTGTCTTCCAGGTGCTCGGCCTCCCCTTTCCCGGGAAGGCGACCGTGGACGCGCTCACCACCGACGTGACGGAGACCAAGCCGTTGGAGCGGCGCGTGGACACCGTGCTGCGCATCGGCCCGTCCGACGGGGAGGACTTCATGCTCGCCGTCGAAGTACAGGGCGACCGGAAGCCCGGCAAGGAGATGAGCTGGCCGTACTACGTCTCGTACCTCCAGTCCAAGTACCGGCTGCCCGTGCTCCTGCTCGTCGTCTGCCAGGACCGGCGCACCGCCAAGTGGGCGTCGGGCCCCTTCGACTGTGGCACCCGAGGCTGGACCACCCAGCGCACCCACCCCATGGTCGTCGGACCGGACAACCTTCCGGTGATCACTGACGCGAGGACTGCGGCGAACAACCTCGCCATGGCCGCCTTCTCCGCCTTGACCCACGCCCGAAACGCCCTGATCAACGACATACTGGACGCGATGGGCCGCGCCCTGCAGGCGACGGACGAGAAGGCGGTCGACTACTTCTACGAGTTCCTGGAAATCAACCTGCGGGGTACCCCCGCCGGAGAAAAGTAGAGGGACATCATGAGCTTCGTCAGCTATTTTCCCGGTCGCGGAACCGTCCGCGAGACGGCTTACCTGGAGGGCGAGGCCAAAGGCGAGGCCAAAGGGGTCCTGCGCGTCCTCGAAGTACGCGGCGTCCCCGTCACCGAGGACGTCCGTGAACGCATCGCCTCGTGCACCGACCTCACCCTCGTCAGTGCCTGGCTCGACCGGGCGGGCACGGTCGAGCGCGCCGAGGACCTGTTCTCCGACCGTGCGGTGGAGACCTCGGGCGAGCACTGAGTGATGTACCTGCCCTCCAGACTCACCCACACCCCGACCAGCGGCCACACACCGTAGCCACCGGCCCCCGGGTCGGTGGAGGGAGTGGCGGGTGCGTGGGCGGGTGCGGGTGCGTGGGGGCTGGTCGCGCAGTTCCCCGCGCCCCCTGAGAAGCAGGGGCTGCGCCCCGTGCTTCTCACGCCCGACACCGGCCGCCTTTCAGGGCCATGGGGCTCCGGGCTTCCAGGCCCGCAGGGCCTGGGGTTTCAGGGGCGCGGGGAACTGCGCGAGAAGCCCCCACGCACCCGCACCCGACAACGCACCGCCCCACCCTCTGCCGCGCACCGAACGCGCGCACCGCCCCGGGCGACCGTACCGTCGGAGGCGGGGCCGGCCGGGGCGTCCGCCCCAATCCCCGCCGCCCCCGTGGCGGCCGGCCCAAACCCCCGCCGCCCCCGTTTCCCCCGATGGGGTGGCAGAGCGCTCCTTGGGCCCTCGCACGCTACGGCACCTGCCGTACAAGTGTCGGCGGTGGCAGGGAAGTTGGCACGAAGAGGGGAACGGAAGCAGTGGTGGGACGAGGTCCGGCGCCCGGCCGGGACAGGTGGCGCGCGACGACGGCCGCGGTGGCGGCCCTGCTGACCCTCGCGCCGGTGACGGCCCGGGCGGCCGGCCCCCGGCCCACGGCCGTGGAGGCGATCACGGCGACGACGGCCACCGCGCCGGGGGCGGCCGGCTCGGTGGCGCCCCCGGCACGACCCTCGCAGATCGGCGACTTCCTGACGGTCGTCAACGAGGCGCGAGCCGACGTAGGCGTGCCCCCGCTGGTCTGGGACGAGTCCGTCGCCGCGCACGCCCGGCGGTGGGCGCGTGTGCGGGTCGCCGACTGCGAGCTGATCCACTCGAACAGCCGGTTCGGCGAGAACCTGGCGAAGGGGTCGAACCCGCGCTACTCCCTCGCGGACGCGGCCCGCCTCTGGCTGGACGAGCGGGACGACTACGACCGCCCCTCCAACGCCTGCGTGAACGACCGGGAGTGCCTGCACTACACCCAGTTGGTCTGGCGCACCTCGACACGGGTCGGCGCGGCCGGCGCCCGATGCGGGAACGGCTGGACCTTCGTGGTGGCCAACTTCGACCCGCCGGGGAACTGGCTGGGCCGCCGGCCGTACTGAGCCGTACCGACCGGTCCGGCCGGCGGGGCCGTGATAATTCCCGCATGGCCCCCTCCCGGCACCGCAGAGACCCGGCACCGCAGCGCCCCGCCGTCCTCGGGGCGCACCCGTGAACGGCGTCCCCGACGAACTCCGCCGGCTCCTGGACGACGTGCTGGAGACCGGTGCCCCGTACACCCTCGCCCTCACCGGCGATCTCGCGGCGCAGGCGCACGGGCTCGTCCAGGCGCGGCCGCCCGGCCGGGACATGGAGGTGGCGACGGAGCACGCAGCCCCGATGGCGGAGATCGCCGCGGCGGTCCGGGCGGGCCTGACGGAACGCGGCTGGGCGGCGCACGCGGTGGAGACGTCCCCGCTCTCCGCCCGTCTCCTCGTCACCGATCCCGTCACGGCGGAGGAACACACCCTCGACCTGCTGAAGGAAACCCTCTGGCACCCGCCGGTCCGCACGGCGTGGGGCCCGACGCTCTCCCTGGAGGACGTGCTCGGCGCCAAGGTCCGGGCCGTGGCCGACCGGGGCGCCGCCCGCGACCTGATCGCCGTGCACGCGGCCACCGCGCAGCGGACCGTCACCGAACTGGAGGAACTGGCCCGGCGCCACACCTCCGCCACGTCCAGCACCTTCGATCTCACCGACCTGCAGTCCCGTCTGGAGGGCACCGAGTGGCTCGACGACCGGGAGTTCGTCCGCCACGGGCTGGACGCGGAGGCAGTCCTGGAACTCCGCCGCTGGGCCCAGACCTGGGCCGACGACATCGCCGAACGCCTTCTGGAGGAGGAGGCGCTGGCATCCCCGCCGGAGGAGGACCCCGAGTGAGCGGAAGACGCGTGTCGTCCCAGGTGTCCCGCCGGCCGGAGGGTCAGCGGGTGGCGGTGACCGAGCCGCTCGCGGTGGCCGGTGGCCGCCCCGTCTCCATGCCCAGCGCGGCACGGGCCGCCCGCACATGGTCCAGCCCCTCGACCGCCGTGCGGGAGACCCGCGCGTAGTCGTCGGGCGTGCGGGCCCGGGCGAGCTGGGCGCGGGCGGTGCGCAGGCGTTCGGTGGCGTCGGTCAGGGACTCGGCCGCGGCCCCGCCCGCCCCGGCCTGGGCGCGTACGTCGATGCCGGCCAGGCTGCCGCCCAGCCGTACGACCCGGCGATTGGCGTCGGCCTCCGCGTCCAGGCCGGACGCCGGACCGGGGTCGCCCACGGACCGCCGCCGCGCGACGATCGCGACCACCGCCCCCACGACCAGCAACACCGCCACCATCACGACCGGTTTCATGGCCTCCTCCAGCTCCTACGGGTTCCCTCACCCTGTACGTCCCATCACACCTCCTCCCGCTGTGTTCCTCCGTCGGGAAACCTGTGCGTCACCTGATGACCTCCCCGGCGGGTACCCGGCGCGGCTCCGGCGCATGCCGAAGGCCCGGAACCACAGGGGGTTCCGGGCCGGACGTACGGCGGCCGGGTCAGCTGCCGGTGTGCGTGGCCTCGGGGTCGACACCGACCGTGAGGGAGCCGACGACACCGCGGGAGATGTCGTTCTTCTTCCGGTACTTCAGCTTGAGCAGCCCTCCCTGGACACCGCTGCCGTCGTAGATCGTGTCGTCGTCGAGGGTGGTGCGCTCGGTCGTGGAGGTGGAGTACGGCTCGACCTCGGCGGAGTCGAGCACGGCCTCCTCGGCGAAGAAGAACTGTCCGGTGTGGCAGGTGGTGCCGCCCTCGTACCCGGCGTCCGTCCACTCGCCGTCGACGTGGACCTTCGTGTGGATGTGCACACAGCGGCCCCGGTACCAGCCCGGGAAGACCGTCTCGAAGGTGACGAGGCCCTGCCGGTCGGTCTTCCAGGTGCCGCGCAGATAGCGGGTGTCGCTGGTGGGCTCCTCGTGACCGCCCCCGCCGCCCCCGCCGCCCCCGGCCGGCGGCTCACCCGTCGGCACGTCCGTGGGGGTGCCCGTGGGGGCGTCGGTCGGCGGGGTGCCGCCGCCCTCGGAGAAGCTCTCGTAGCCCGAGTAGAGACCGAGCGCGTCGCAGTGCCAGATGTCGACGGCCGCGTTGCGGACCGGCTTGCAGGTCTCGGCGTCGATCACCTTCAGCCGGAGGGTGAGGGGGATGCCCTCCTTGTCCTCGGTGATGTCCTGGCGGAGTTTGTCCGCGTCGATGTAGTACGGGCCTTCGGTGGTCTCCGAGGTGAGCCGGTAGCACTCCTCGCCGGCGCTCGCGCTCGCGGTGGCGAGGGTCTTCCTGGCCGCCTCGCCCTTGGTGCCCGCGCTCGCGGTGGCGACGACCGCTCCGCCCACGCCCACGGCGGCCACGGCGCCCGCGCCCGCCACGACGACCCTGCGGCGCGTCAGGTCCCGCTTGTGCTTCGGCCCTTGGGCCTTCTCGTTTCCGGTCTGGTTTCCCGTCATGGCCAGGAAATTAGGGAGGCAGGCTGTCAAAGCCATGGGAAGGACCTGTGGTTCACCTCGCATTCGCGCGCGGATTCCGTTCCGGAAGGAGAAGCGGCTCGAAATCGCCGTCCTTTTCCGGCGGGAATACGGGCGGGCGTGATCTGCCGCGTACCCCGTGGCACTCGGCCGGCGACACCGAAGCGGACGCGGAGGCCGAGGTCAGGGCCGGTACCGGCATCGCGGCGGCGGTGCATCCCCGCCGGTCCGGCCGGGCAGCGCGTCACATTGGACGGTTCACCGGCTTTTCCGGTGCGCGCACGCGAAAGGGACCGGAAATCGACGAACGATTTCCGGTCCCTTCACGGAAAAGCCTGGCGAAAAGGGCAGGCCCTACTTCGGCTGGGGCTTGCGCACCGACAGGTGCAGCTCGCGCAGCCGCGCCTCCTCCAGCTCCGTCGGCGCGCCCATCATCAGGTCCTGGGCGTTGCCGTTGAGCGGGAAGGCGATGGTCTCGCGGATGTTGGGCTCGTCCGCGAGGAGCATGACGATGCGGTCGACGCCGGGCGCGATGCCACCGTGCGGCGGGGCGCCGAAGCGGAACGCGCGCAGCATGCCCGCGAACTGCTCCTCGACGGTCTCACGGTCGTAGCCCGCGATCTCGAAGGCCTTGAGCATGATGTCGGGCTCGTGGTTCCGGATCGCGCCGGAGGACAGCTCGACGCCGTTGCAGACGATGTCGTACTGCCAGCCGAGGATGTCCAGCGGGTCCTGGGTCTCCAGGGCCTCCAGACCGCCCTGCGGCATCGAGAACGGGTTGTGCGAGAAGTCGATCTTCCCGGTCTCCTCGTCCTTCTCGTACATCGGGAAGTCGACGATCCAGCAGAACCGGAAGACGCCCTCCTCGAAGTGCCCGGCACGCTTGGCGGCCTCGACGCGGACCGCGCCCATGATCTTCGAGACCTCGTCGAACTCGCCCGCGCCGAAGAAGACCGCGTGACCGGCGGCCAGCGACAGGCGCTTGGTCAGCTCGGCGACGTTCTCCTCGGTGAGGAACTTGGCGATCGGGCCGGACAGCGAACCGTCCTCGGCCACCCGCACCCAGGCGAGGCCCTTGGCGCCCTGCTCGATCGCGTACTCGCCGAGCTGGTCGAAGAACTTGCGCGGCTGGGCGGAGACGTCCGGCACGGCGAGCGCGCGTACGTGCTTGCCGGCGAAGGCCTTGAACTCCGAGCCCTCGAAGACGTCGGTGATGTCCACCAGCTCCAGCTGGGCCCGCAGGTCCGGCTTGTCGGAGCCGTACTTGAGCATCGACTCGCGGAACGGGATGCGCGGGAACGGGGAGGTGACGTGCCGGCCGTTGCCGAACTCCTCGAACAGCTCGGTCATGAGCTTCTCGATGGGCTGGAACACGTCCTCCTGCTCGACGAAGGACATCTCCACGTCGAGCTGGTAGAACTCGCCCGGCGAACGGTCCGCGCGCGCGTCCTCGTCACGGAAGCAGGGCGCGATCTGGAAGTACCGGTCGAAGCCCGAGATCATCAGCAGCTGCTTGAACTGCTGCGGGGCCTGCGGGAGGGCGTAGAACCTGCCCGGGTTGAGGCGCGAGGGCACGACGAAGTCGCGGGCGCCCTCGGGGGAGGTGGCGGACAGGATCGGGGTCGCCATCTCGTTGAAGCCGAGGGCCGTCATCTTGTGACGGATGGCGCTGATCACTGCCGTACGCAGCATGATGTTGCGGTGCATGCGCTCGCGGCGCAGGTCGAGGAAGCGGTACTCCAGGCGCCGCTCCTCGTTGACCCCGTCCTCGGCGTTGATCGTGAAGGGGAGCGGGGCGGCCGCGCCGAGCAGCTCGACCTCGCCGACCTCGACCTCGATCTCGCCGGTGGGCAGGTCCGGGTTGACGTTCTCGGAGCCGCGCGAGACGACCTTGCCGTCCACGCGGACGGTCGACTCCTTGGAGATCCTGTCCAGCGCCTCGTAGGCCGGGGTGCCCGGACGGGCCACCAGCTGCGTGATGCCGTAGTGATCGCGGAGATCGATGAAGAGGATGCCGCCCAGGTCGCGCCGATTGTGCAGCCAGCCGCTCAGCCGGACGTCGGTGCCGACGTCAGAGGCGCGGAGCTCGCCGCAGGTGTGGGACCTGTACCGATGCATCGTCGTTCATCCAGCCTTCGCTGATCGGGGATCTGGCGGGTGCCTCACGGCCGGTGTCTCACGGCCGATGTTTCACGTGAAACAAGCCCCAGGGTACCGGCCACCCCGAGATCACCTCCCCACCATTTACCGCTGACGGACGAGAGCCCTCTCGCACGAGAGGCTCAACCCTGACCGGATACACACGGTCATAGCCATGGGCAGGACCGCAAGCGGTTACTGTCGCTAGCGTCGATTGCCGTCACCTCCGTCGCCACCGGTCGTGTTCCCTTGTCGTGCCTCCGGTCCCGATCGGTACCCGGTACAGCGCCGGTGGCACGGTCCGATCAGCTGTTCTTAGAGTGGGTCAATGCGCACTGGTGAGCCCCCGCCCACTGTGGGGGACGTCCTGTCCGCCCTCGCGACGGGACTGTGGACCTGGGACAGCGCTGCCGAAACCGTCACGGTGGACGCCGAGGCCGCCCGGCTCCTGGGGCTGGCCGCCGAGCCGGCGACCCTCACCCAGGCCGGTGCGCGGTCCCGTCTGCACCCCGTCGACTGGAACGAGATCGTGTCGGTGGTGCAGCTCGCCGTCGCCGAGGACACCCTCGCCGAGGTGCGGATCCGGGTCATGGACGAACACGGCCGGGTGCTCCGCACGGTCCGCAGCCGTTCCAAGCCGACGTTCGACCCGGTGCGCAGGTCCTTCGAGCTGATCGGCACCCTCCAGGAGGTCACCGAACCCTCGCCGGCGACCGCCGCCCGCGCGCCGTCCGTCACCGGCGACTGGCGGCGCTCGCGCGAGGCGTTCCTGCTGGACGCCGGGCGCGCGCTGGCCGAGGCGCGGTCCACGGAGGAGGTGCTGCGGGTCGCGGCGGGCCTGGCGATGCCGGGATTCTCCCCGGACGGGCTCGCCGTCTTCGGCGTGGAGGCCGACCGTCTCACCGTCATCGGCCACCACGGTCACAGCCGGGGCGCCGAGGGCCCCTTCACCCATATGCCGCTGGAGACGGACTACCCGGCCGCCGAGGTGGCCCGCACCGGCCGTGCCGTCTATCTCTCCTCCCCCGAGGACTACAAGGCCCGCTACCCCACGGCCTGGCCGCTCGCCGAACAGTTCGCCCGGCAGTCGTGGGCGTTCCTGCCGCTGACCGTCGCCGGGCGCACGATGGGTGCGTGGATGGCGGGCTTCACCCACCCCGTCACCTTCACCCCCGACGAGCGCTCGGTGCTGACCACCGTCGCCCGCATGCTCGCCCAGGCGCTCTCCCGCGCGGGGGCCGCCGAGACCGAACGCGAACTGACCGACGGCCTCCAGCGCACAATGCTCCCCACGCTGGGGCCGGAGATACCGGGCATGAGCGTCGCCGCACGGTACGTGCCCACCGGCGGCGGGCTGCAGGTCGGCGGCGACTGGTACGACATGATCGCCCTGCCGAGCGGCCGCTTCGCCCTGGTGATCGGTGACGTCCAGGGCCATGACGTACGTGCCGCCGGGCTCATGGGCCAGCTCCGCATCGCCCTGCGCGCCTACGCCTCCGAGGGGCATCCCCCGGACGCCGTCCTCTCCCGCGCCTCCCGCTTCCTGCACGGCGTCACCAACGACTCCGCCGCCCACTTCGCCGACCTGCGCTTCGCGACCTGCCTCTACGTCGAGGTCGACCCGGCGTCCGGCGTGCTCGACATCGCCCGCGCCGGGCATCCCGACCCGGTGGTCCGCATGGCCGACGGCACGGTGCTGGTCCGTCCGACCCCGGGCGGGCTCCCCCTCGGCATCGACCCCGACGCCGACTACCCCACCACCCGGCTCGTCCTCGAACCCGGCGAGACCATGCTGCTGTGCACCGACGGCCTCATCGAGACGGGCGGCCACGACCTCGACACCGGCTGGCGCCGCATCCGCACCATCCTGGAATCCTTCGACCCGGCCCCACCCGGGGACGGGCCCGCCGGGGAGCCGCTCGGCGAGGGGCCGGGCACCGCCGTCTTAGCCACCGCCGACCCGGGCCTCGCGGGTCTGGCGCCGGGACGGCTGGAGGCGCTGGCGGACGCGCTGGTGCAAGGGGTGCACGGCCCCTCCTCGCACCACACGCCCGGCCCGCTCGCCGACCGGCGGGAGGACGACATAGCGATGCTGCTGCTGTGCCGCAAGAGCGAGGGGCACGACCACGACGACGCCCTGCGCCCGCCCGTACGCCGCACCGCGCTCACCGTCGCCCAGGCGGAGCCCGAACGCATCGCCGGCGCCCGCCAGCAGGTGCGCGAACTGCTCCACGACTGGAACTGCCGCGACCAGGTCGACTCCGCGGTGCTCCTCGTCTCCGAGACGCTCACCAACGTCCTCGTCCACACGGACGCCGACGCCCTCCTCGTCGCCGAGGTGACCGGCGACGGCGGCAAGCGCCGGATACGCGTCGAGGTCACCGACGCCAGCGACGCCCTCCCCCACAAACGCCACCCCGGCGAACTCGCCTCCTCCGGCCGCGGCCTGGTCCTCATGGACATGCTCGCGGACGCCTGGGGCGTGGACCCCCGCGGCGACGGCAAGAGCACCTGGTTCGAGCTGCACGAGACGCCACCACCGGACGGCTCGAACGGGAGACCGGTAGACCGATGAACTAGTGCCGCGGCAGGCAACGTTTGCCCGTGAAGGAGCGGCGTCCGGTGCGTGCTCTCGGCGTGCCGGGCGCATGCCCTCGTGCTGGATGTACTCGGGCTTGTGCCCGGTGCGGCGGTGGGGGCCCTCCCGCTCGAGCGAAGCCGAGAGTGGGGGAGCGTGCCGGGCGTCGCGACGGGGCGAACGTTGCCTGCCGCGGCACTAGACGAGTCATTCCGAATGCTGACGGTGTGTCCGGGAACGCAGACAGGGCGTCCAAGATCGCTGTGTGACGAACAACCTGGACGCCCTGCTGACGGCACTGTACGTGAAGATCGACGACGGGATCGGCGGTACCCGATGGCTGGGCCGGCCGCCGCGGCTGACGGATTCCGAGCTGGTCACTCTTGCCGTCGCGCAGGCTCTACTGGGTTTCACTTCGGAGTCGCGGTGGCTGCGGTTCGTGGATTCCCGGCTGGGAGCGATGTTCCCGTACGTGCCCAGGCAGCCGGGTTGGAACAAGCGGCTGAGGGCTGCGTTGCCGCTGGTCAAGAAGGTGATACGGCTGCTGGCCGTCGATACGGACTTCTGGTTCGACAACCACTGGATCATCGACTCCACGCCGGTGGAGTGTGGCCGCTCGCGTCCGACGGTGAAGCGGTCGGACATGGCCGGCTGGGCCGGATACGGGTACTGCGCCTCGCACTCCCGGTTCTTCTGGGGCCTGCGCCTGTACCTGGTGTGCACCCCGACCGGCATGCCGATCCTGTGGGCACTGGCGAACCCGAAAACGGACGAGCGGGAAGTGCTGTCCGCGATGCTGGATCGCGAACCGCACCTGGCTGCGGGCCGGCCGGGGCTGCTGGTGATCGCGGACAAGGGCTTCGCCTCCAAGGAGTTCGAGGCCGATCTGGCCCTCCGGGGCGCGGAGTTGCTGCGTCCTTCGTTCAAGCGCGAGAAGAAGCGCAGGGGCGAGAGTCTCCTGAAGTCGGTGCGGCAGCTGATCGAGTCTGTCAACGACACCCTCAAAGGCCAGCTCGACCTGGAACGGCACGGCGGCCGCACCTTCGACGGTGTCGCCGTCCGCGTCGCCCAGCGCATCCTTGCGATGGCCGCCGCGATCTGGCACAACCACAAGACCGGTCAGCCCGTCATTCGATCCTTGATCGCCTACGACCACTGATCACATCGGAATGACTCGTCTAGGAGCCGCACACACGGGGCCGGGGCCCGCCCGGCCCGTCGGGGCTCACCCCCCGGCCCCCTCCACCGCGTACCGCCCCCTCAGCTCGTGCACCACCCCGAGGACGGCCGCCGTCAGCGGCACCGCGAGCAGCATGCCGAGCACCCCGGCCACCGACGCCCCCGCCGTGATCGCGAGCATCACGACGGCCGGATGCATCTGCACGGTCCGGCTCTGGATCATCGGCATGAGCACATGCCCCTCCAGCATCTGCACCGCGAAGACGATCCCGAGCACCCACAGCGCGATCACCACCCCCCGGTCCGCGAGCGCGACGAGCACGGCCACCGCCCCCGAGACGAACGCGCCCAGATAGGGGAGGTACGCCCCCACGAAGACGAGCGCGCCGAGCCCGATCGCGCCGGGCACGTCCAGGATCAGCAGGCCCACCGTGATGCAGACCGCGTCGATGAGCGCGATGAGCGTCGTCCCCCGCATGAACCCCTCGACTCCCTCGAAGGCCCGCCGCGCGATCGCCTCCACCAGGTCCGCGCCCCCGCGCGGCGACATGGCCCGCAGGGCTGCCACGGCCCGGTGGGAGTCCCGCAGGAAGAAGAAGACGAGGAACAGCGCGAGGACGGCCATGGCCACGGCCTCACCGACGACACTCACCCCGCTGATGACGTTCGAGGCCGCCGTCCCGCCGAACCGGGCGAGCAGCTCCTTCGCATGGGCGGCCAGATCGTCGAGCGAGGTGCCGGCCGCCCCGAAGTGCGAGGCGAGATCGTCCGCCGCGTTCCGCAGCGAGGCGACGATCTGGTCTCCCGTCTCGACGAGGGCGACGGCCACGACGTACACGGCGCCGCCGACGATCCCGAGCACGGCGACACAGGTGAGCCCCGCCGCCACCGACCGGTGCACCCCCGCCCCGACCAGCCTCCGGTGCAACGGCCCCAGCAGCGCGGTCCCCAGCAGGGCGAGCAGCACCGGAGTGAGCGCCGTCCGGAACTCCACGCACAGCCGGACACCGACGTACCCCACCCCGGCGACGAGCAGCAGCACGGCACACCACGCGGCCACACGCCGCACGCCCTCGGGAAGCACCTGCACACCCCCAGGGCATCACGCCCCGCACTCCCCCGCCCTGCTGTGACACCCCGCCCGGGTGACCCGCCCGCGACCGGGCGGCACGGCACGGCACGGCACCGGGACGCGACCGCCCCGAGGCCCGCCCCCGCTCAGTCCCGCTCGTACACCAGCAGCCACCGCCCGTGGGACCGCTCGTCCGCCACCACAGTGAAGTAGCGCTCCAGGACGGCGGCCTTGGTCCTGTCCCGTCGCGCCGTCGGGGGTTTCGCCACGTCGGGGCTGTCGGTGACCAGCAGGATCCGCCGCTGCGCGAGCATCGCGGCCCGGATCCGGGCCGGGTCCGCCTCGACCCCCTTCAGCGTCCCGGACCGCTCGGGGCTCACGGCCAGCGCGATGTCCCGTACGCCCGCGAAGTCGCCGGGGGAGACCAGCGCGGTGTCGCGCCGGGCCGCCGGCACGAAGACCACCGCGTCGCCGGGCCGCTTCAGGCGTCGTACGTCCTCGGCGGTCGCGAGGACGTCGTCGACGCGGCTGGCGGGGGACCGCTCGGCGAGCGACTGCGGCAGCAGCGCCACCGTCGCGACGGCGACCACCACCGGGACGAGCCAGGACGCCGCCTGCGGGAACCGCGGCGGGACGGCCTGCACCGCCGCGCCGAGGGCCGCCCCGATCAGGAGCGCCAGACCCACCATCGCGGACAGGACATAGCGTTCCAGGAACAGGGGTTGGATCAGGGAGAGGCCGAGCAGGCCGAGCTGCGGGACCGCCAGCAACGGCAGCGCGACGGCCGTGACCGACAGCCGCCCCGCCCGGGGCCGGTCCAGCAGGGCCCCGAGCCCTCCGATCGTCAGCAGGACGGCGGGCCCGATCATCATGTGCCAGGTCAGCGGCGGTATCCAGGACACCTGACCGGACTGCCCGCGGCTGAAGAGGATCAACGGCAGGACAGCCGCCGTCGCGACCGCCGAGGCCGCCGCCCACCGCGCCCAGACCGGCCGCGCCGCCCGCGTCCACACCAGGGTCGCCGCGTGCGCGGGCACGATCAGCAGCGAAAGCCAGTTCAGCAGCCCGCACACCAGGAGCGCAGCCCCGTACGCCGCCCAGAGAGCCGCCCCGCGCGCCCCCCGGCCGCCGTCCCGCTGCCGGTGGAGCAGGGTCACCAGCAGCAGCGTCGAGAGTCCCGCGCCGGCCGTGACGATCGCGTACGGGCGGCCCTCCTGAAGGTGGAACTGCACCGCCGGCAGCAGCGCGAACGCCAGCCCGGCGCCCAGGCCCGCCCGGACCCCGGCCAGCCGGCGGCCGATGACCGTCACACAGGCGGCCGCCACCGCCATGGCCAGCACCGAGGGAAGCCGCAGGGTCGTCGTTCCGGGGCCGAAGCACGCGAAGAGACCGTGCATCAGCAGGTAGTAGAGCCCGTGGACGACGTCGACCTGCCCCAGCATGTGCCAGATCTCGGGGGCCGACCGTCGTGCCACCTGCCAGGTCGCGGCCTCGTCCCGCCACACCGTGTGCTGCCGGGACAGCCCCCACAGGCCGAGGGCCACGGTCCACACCACCGGGACCGACCAGAGCGGCAGCCGCCGCACGAGGGCCAGGGCCGGGGTCGCGGCCGCCGAGCAGGCGGTCGGGACGACCGCGACGGCCGTGCGGAAGCGCAGGAGCAGCGGGGCCTCAGTACTCAAGCGACCGGAGGACGCAGTGCGTCCCGGCGGCGGACTCCCTGGTCGTCGAGCACTCTGTCCATGGTCTGTCCCCGTTCCCCTGTCCTTACGGCGAGGGCAGCGGGCACGCCTGACGACGCCCCGGCCTGTGGGCCGGGGCGGTCAGGCGTGCTGATCTCCCCCTGAGAGCCACCCGTCCCGGAGGTCAGCCGACCGGGTGGACATGCCAAAACCTACGCAGGGGGAGGAAGGCTGATCCAGCGGTTTTCCGGGTGGGCATGATCACCCGGAACGCGGTGAACCGAAAGACGGGAAGCCCCGTCCACGCGTGGACGGGGCTTCTGCCTGAACAGACCGGCAGCCGACTGCCGGCAGAACTACGGTTCTACACCCCTTCGGGGGTCATCCCGTGGACCGCCGGGATCGTCCCCAGCCGGCCCTTCTGGAAGTCCTCGACGGCCTGCTGCAGCTCGTCGCGGGTGTTCATGACGAACGGGCCGTAGTGGGCCATCGGCTCACGGATCGGCTGTCCGCCGAGGAGAACGATCTCCAGGTCGGGCGTGTGCGCGTCCTGCTGCTCGTCCGCGCGGAAGGTGATCGAGGAGCCCGAGCCGAACACGGCCGTCTGGCCGAGACGGATCGGCCGCCGGTCCGCACCGACCGTGCCCCGTCCGGCGAGGACGTAGGCGAGGGCGTTGAAGTCCTCGCGCCACGGCAGGGTGATCTCCGCGCCCGGCGCCACCGTCGCGTGGAGCAGGGTGATAGGGGTGTGGGTGATGCCCGGCCCCTCGTGACCGTCCAGCTCACCGGCGATGACGCGCAGGAGCGCGCCGCCGTCCGGGGTGGTGAGCAGCTGGACCTGGCCGCCGCGGATGTCCTGGTACCTCGGGGCCATCATCTTGTCCTTGGCCGGGAGGTTCACCCACAGCTGGATGCCGTGGAAGAGACCGCCGGACATGACCAGCGACTCCGGCGGCGCCTCGATGTGGAGGAGGCCGGAGCCGGCCGTCATCCACTGGGTGTCGCCGTTGGTGATGGTGCCGCCACCGCCCTGGCTGTCCTGGTGGTCGAAGATCCCGTCGATGATGTAGGTGACGGTCTCGAAGCCGCGGTGCGGGTGCCAGGGGGTGCCCTTCGGCTCTCCCGGCGCGTAGTCCACCTCACCCATCTGGTCCATCATGATGAACGGGTCGAGGTGGCGGTAGTTGATCCCGGCGAACGCACGGCGGACCGGGAATCCCTCGCCCTCGAAACCACTGGGCGCGGTCGTCACGGTGAGCACCGGCCGGGCCACCGCGTCGGTCGGCGCGGCGACACGGGGCAGGGTCAGCGGGTTCTCGACGGTCACTGCGGGCATGTCGGTACCTCCTTGTGCGCTCAGTTTAGTTGACTGTTGAACTTTCTGCTACCCCCAACAGCGCACGAGCCGCATCCCATTCCCGCGCGGTCCCGGACAGCAGAACGCCGTTGGCCCCGGAGGACCAACGGCGGGACGACCATCCCGGTCACCGGCGAGGAAACGGTTCAGCGCGCCGACACGGCGCCACCGCGGCCCATCCGGGGGTCACGGGAGGCCGCGCGCGCCGCATCACCCGTCTGCGAAGCAATGGCGTCTAGCCATACATCCGCCGCATCGCGAACTCCACCATCTGCTCCACGGCCTTCGCGTCGAACACCATCCGGTGCTCCCCCTCCATGTCCAGGACGAAGCCGTATCCGGTCGGCAGCAGGTCGATCACCTCGGCTCCGGTGATCACGAAGTACTTGGACTCCTTGCCGGCGTACCGGCGCAGCTCCTTGAGCGAGGTGAACATGGGGATCACCGGCTGCTGGGTGTTGTGCAGCGCGAGGAACCCCGGGTTGTCGCCGCGCGGGCAGTACACCTTGGAGGTCGCGAAGACCTGCTGGAAGTCCTCCGCGGCCAGCTGGCCGGTGGTGAAGGCGCGGACCGCGTCCGCGAGGGAGGGCGGGGACGGCTCCGGGTACAGCGGTGGCTGCTGCCCGTACCCGCCCCCCATCTGGCCGCCGGGCATCTGCCCGGGCATCTGCTGCTGCGGCGGCGGGGCGTACTGCTGCTGGGAACCGGCGCTCTGGTCGTAGCCGTACATGCGGCAAAGCGTAACGAGTCACAGATGGACGGCTCGGGGTTGCTTCTTATTACCGATGGGTAGCATCATCGACAGAGAAGCTACTCGTTGGTATGTGAACAAGCGCGAGGATCCAGTGCCTCGCCGATCTCTCTTACGGAGCCGTCGCCATGGGGCACTACAAGTCGAATCTCCGCGACATCGAGTTCAACCTCTTCGAGGTGCTCGGGCGCGACAAGCTGTACGGCACGGGCCCGTTCGCGGAGATGGACACGGACACCGCGAAGAGCATCCTGGAGGAGCTGACCCGGCTCTCGGAGAACGAGCTGGCGGAGTCCTTCACGGACGCCGACCGCAACCCGCCGGTCTTCGACCCGGAGACGAACACCGCGCCGGTACCGGCCTCCTTCAAGAAGAGCTACAAGGCCTTCATGGACTCCGAGTACTGGCGGCTCGGCCTGCCCGAGGAGATCGGCGGCACCACCTCGCCCCGCTCCCTGATCTGGGCCTTCGCCGAGCTGATCCTGGGCGCCAACCCGGCCGTCTGGATGTACTCCTCGGGCCCCGCGTTCGCCGGCATCCTCTTCGAGGAGGGCAACGAGGTCCAGAAGCACATCGCCCAGGTCGCCGTGGAGAAGCGGTGGGGCTCCACGATGGTCCTCACCGAGCCCGACGCGGGCTCCGACGTCGGCGCCGGCCGCACCAAGGCGGTCCAGCAGGAGGACGGCTCCTGGCACATCGAGGGCGTGAAGCGCTTCATCACCTCCGGTGAGCACGACATGGAGGAGAACATCCTCCACTACGTCCTCGCCCGCCCCGAGGGCCACGGCCCCGGCACCAAGGGCCTGTCCCTCTTCCTCGTCCCGAAGTACCTCTTCGACTTCGAGACCGGCGAGCTGGGCGAGCGCAACGGCGTGTACGCGACGAACGTCGAGCACAAGATGGGCCTGAAGGCCTCCAACACCTGCGAGATGACCTTCGGCGACCGTCACCCGGCCAAGGGCTGGCTGATCGGCGACAAGCACGACGGCATCCGCCAGATGTTCCGCATCATCGAGTTCGCCCGCATGATGGTCGGCACGAAGGCGATCTCCACCCTGTCGACGGGCTACCTCAACGCGCTGGAGTACGCCAAGGAGCGCGTCCAGGGCACCGACCTGGCCGACTTCATGGACAAGGCCGCACCCAAGGTCACCATCACGCACCACCCCGACGTCCGCCGCTCGCTGATGACGCAGAAGGCGTACGCGGAGGGCATGCGCGCCCTCGTCCTCTACACGGCCTCCATCCAGGACGAGATCCAGGTCAAGGAGGCGGCGGGCGAGGACTTCAAGGCGCTGGAGGCCCTGAACGACCTGCTCCTGCCCATCGTCAAGGGCTACGGCTCCGAGAAGGGCTACGAGCAGCTCGCCCAGTCCCTGCAGACCTTCGGCGGCTCCGGCTTCCTGCAGGAGTACCCGATCGAGCAGTACATCCGCGACGCCAAGATCGACACCCTGTACGAGGGCACCACCGCGATCCAGGGGCAGGACTTCTTCTTCCGGAAGATCGTCCGCAACCAGGGCGCGGCGCTGAACACCCTCGCCGAGGAGATCAAGAAGTTCCTGGCGCTCGGCGAGGGCGGCGAGCAGCTGGACACCGCCCGTGAGCACCTCGCCAAGGCCGCCGTCGAGCTGGAGGCCATCGTCGGCCTCCTCCTCACCGACCTCGCCGCCACCGAGCAGGACGTCAAGAACATCTACAAGGTGGGCCTCAACACCACCCGCCTGCTCATGGCCTCCGGTGACGTGGTCGTCGGCTACCTGCTGCTCAAGGGCGCGGCCGTCGCCGCCGAGAAGCTCCCGACCGCCTCGGCCAAGGACAAGGCCTTCTACACCGGCAAGATCGCGGCGGCGAAGTTCTTCGCCGCCAACGTCCTGCCGGGCGTCACCCTCGCCCGCAAGATCTCCGAGGGTGTCGAGCTGGACCTGATGGAGCTGGACGAGTCGGCGTTCTAGGCAGCCCGCCCCGGGCGCGTCCCGGTCGTGGCGCCGGACGGACCCTGCCCGTCCGTCCGGCGCCCCCTCCCCCGCACGCTCACCCACGAGGGCCCGCTCCCATCCCCCGGGAGCGGGCCCTCGTACGTCGTTAAGGTGAACCCCATGCGCACACCCCCACGCTTCGACCGCGGCCACACCGACGACCTCATGACCTTCCTGGCGAGCAGCCCGACCCCGTACCACGCGGTGGCGAGCGCCGCGGAGCGGCTGGAGAAGGCCGGCTTCCGGCAGGTCGCGGAGACCGACGCGTGGGACGGCTCGCTGGGCGGGAAGTACGTGCTGCGCGGCGGCGCGATCATCGCCTGGTACGTGCCGGAGGGCGCCGCCCCCCACACCCCGTTCCGCATCGTCGGCGCGCACACCGACTCCCCCAACCTGCGGGTCAAGCCCCGCCCCGACAGCGGCGCGCACGGCTGGCGCCAGATCGCCGTGGAGATCTACGGCGGCCCGCTGCTCAACTCCTGGCTCGACCGCGACCTCGGCCTCGCGGGGCGGCTCTCCCTGCGCGACGGCACCACCCGCCTCGTCAACGTCGACAGACCGCTCCTGCGCGTCCCCCAGCTCGCCATCCACCTCGACCGCAATGTCACCTCCGACGGTCTGAAACTCGACAAGCAGCGTCATCTGCAGCCCGTCTGGGGTCTCGGCGACGACGTCCGCGACGGCGACCTGATCGCCTTCCTGGAGGAGGAGTCGGGCATCCCCGCCGGTGAGGTCACCGGCTGGGACCTGATGACCCACTCCGTCGAGCCCCCCGCGTACCTGGGCCGTGACGAGGACCTGCTCGCCGGTCCCCGGATGGACAACCTCCTCTCCGTGCACGCCGGTACGGCCGCCCTCGCGTCGGTCGCCGGTTCCGCCGACGAGCTGCCGTACATCCCCGTGCTCGCGGCCTTCGACCACGAGGAGAACGGCTCCCAGTCCGACACCGGCGCGGACGGCCCGCTGCTCGGCGGGGTGCTGGAGCGCTCGGTCTTCGCCCGCGGCGGCTCCTACGAGGACCGGGCGCGCGCCTTCGCCGGCACGGTCTGTCTCTCCTCCGACACCGGGCACGCCGTCCACCCCAACTACGCGGAGCGCCACGACCCGACGCACCACCCCCGCGCGGACGAGGGCCCGATCCTGAAGGTCAACGTCAACAACCGCTACGCCACGGACGGTTCGGGCCGGGCCGTCTTCGCCGCCGCCTGCGAGAAGGCCGGCGTGCCGTTCCAGACGTTCGTCTCCAACAACTCCATGCCCTGCGGCACCACCATCGGCCCCATCACGGCCGCCCGCCACGGCATCCGCACCGTCGACATCGGCGTCGCCATCCTCTCGATGCACAGCGTCCGCGAACTGTGCGGCGCGAAGGACCCCTACCTGCTGGCGAACGCGCTGGCGGCCTTCCTGGAGGGCTGACGCCGGGTCAGTCCCCCCGCCGCTGTTACGGAGCGGCCCGTCCGGGTACCCGATGTCAACCGGTAGGACCGAACGACCGGAACGACCGGCCGAACCGACCGGACACTGGAGGGAACACTCATGGGCCTGGGCGGGTGCATCATCCTGATCGCCGTGGGGGCCATCCTCACGTTCGCCACCGACTGGGACATGCAGGGGGTCAACCTCGACCTGGTCGGTGTCATCTTCATGATCGTCGGACTGATCGGTGTCGCCACCTTCAGCAGCATCGCCAGGCGTCGGCGGGTGGTGGTGCCGCCCACGACACCGGTGATCGAGGACGACCGACAGCAGCGGGGCTACTGACCCCGCGGGCGCCGACGGCACCCGAACCGGGGCCACGGGCCACCGGGCAGCCGCATTCGGCCTACCGCCGATGTTTCGGAGCCGGTCGCGGGGAACGCCTGAAGGCATGAGATTCCTCGTACGCGACCGGCTCCTCGGCATCGGTGACGACTACTGGATCGAGGACGAGCACGGCACGAAGCAGTTCCTCGTCGACGGCAAGGCCATGCGGCTGCGGGACACCTTCGAGCTGAAGGACACCCAGGGGCGGGTCCTGATCGACATCCGCCGCAAGATGTTCGCCCTGCGCGACACGATGGTCGTCGAACGCGACGGCGAGCCGCTGGCCACCGTCCGCCGCAAACGCCTCTCCCTGCTGCGCAACCACTACCGCGTCTCCCTCGCCGACGGCACCGAACTCGACGTCAGCGGCAAGATCCTCGACCGTGAGTTCGTGGTCGAGTACGACGGCGAACTCCTCGCGCACATCTCCCGCAGGTGGCTGCGGGTCCGCGAGACCTACGGCCTCGACGTCGTCCGCGACGACGCGGACCCGGCACTGCTCATCGCCGTCACGGTGTGCGTGATCAACCTGGCGGAGCGGGAGAGGGACGACTGACGACCGGCGACCGGCTCGGGCCGCTCCCGGCGGGGCTCAGCGGCGCGGTCGCTCCAGCCCCAGCAGCCTGTCCTTGAGAGCCGGGAACTGCTCGCGTGTGGCGGCCACCTTCGCCGGGTCGAACTCCACCGTCAGGACCTCCTCGTCGGGGCCCGCCTCCGCCAGCACCTCGCCCCACGGGTCGACCACGATCGAGTGGCCCGCCTGGGCGACTCCCGCGTGCGTACCGGCCGTTCCGCAGGCGAGGACGTACGCCTGGTTCTCCACGGCCCGCGCCCGCGCCAGCAGGGTCCAGTGCGCGCGCCGCCGCTCCGGCCAGCCCGCCGACAGCACGAAGGTCTCGGCGCCCGCGTCGACGAGCCCGCGGAACAGTTCGGGGAAGCGGAGGTCGTAGCAGGTGGCGATGCCGAGGGTCGTCCCGGGCAGGCGCAGCGTCACCAGTTCCGAGCCTGCGCCCATCAGCACGGCCTCGCCCTGGTCGAAGCCGAAGCGGTGGATCTTCCGGTAGGCGGCGGCGAGATCTCCGGACGGTGAGAAGACCAGGGAGGTGTTGTAGAGGGGCCCGTCGGGGTCCCGTTCCGGGATCGAGCCCGCGTGCAGCCATACGCCGGCGTCGCTCGCCGCCTTGGCCATCGCCTCGTACGTCGGCCCCTCCAGCGGCTCGGCCGCCGTGGTGAAGGATTCGAACGCGAACGCGCCGGTGGTCCACAGCTCCGGCAGGACGACGAGATCGGCACCGGCCTGCTCCCGCACCAACGAGGCCACGCGCCGCCTGCGCGAATCGGTCGATTCGTCCTCTTCTACGCCGATCTGGATGAGCGAGGCGCGCACACTACCACCGTCCTGGCATTCGAGCCGTCCACACCGGCCTACGATCGTCACACCAAAGCACTGCCGGGGTGCCTCACAGCAGCGTAACTTAACGTTTCAGAACACCCACCGACAGCCGCCGACGCCCACTCACCGCCGTCAACGCCGACGCCCCCACCGAAACCGCCACCCACATACCCACACGCACCGACCGTACTGACAGGTACCGACCGCCCGAGGGGTCCCGTTTCCGTGAGTCTGCATCCCACTCTTCAGCCCTACGCCGACGCCTGGACCCACTCCGTGGACGCGATATCCGAGCTGGTGACGCCGCTCGTGGAGGGCGAGTGGAACCGGCGGACGCCGTGCCCCGCCTGGTCGGTGCGTGATGTGGTCTCCCATGTCATCGGCCTGGACTGCGAGATGCTCGGCGACCCGCGGCCGATCCACACCCTCCCGCGCGACCTGTACCACGTACGGACCGAGCACCAGCGGTACATGGAGATGCAGGTCGACGCCCGCCGCCACCACACGGCGCCGGAGATGACCTCCGAGCTGGAGTACACGATCATCCGGCGCAACCGCCAGCTGCGCAACGAGTCACGGGACCCGGGCCACAAGGTCCGTGGTCCGCTCGGCACGGAGATCACCCTCGAACAGGCCATGCGCAACCGCGCGTTCGACGTCTGGGTCCACGAACAGGACCTGCGCGCCGCACTGGGGCAGCCGGGGAACCTGGACTCGCCGGGCGCGTACGTCGTCCGGGACGAGCTGCTCTCCGTCCTGCCGAAGGTGATCGCCGAGGACGCGCAGGCGCCCCGCAGTTCGGCGGTCGTCCTCGACGTGCACGGCCCGGTGGAGTTCATCCGGACCGTCCGCGTCGACATGCAGGGCCGCGGCACCCTGGAGACCTCCCCCGCCCTCGGCCCCGCCGCCACCCTCACCCTCGACTGGGAGACCTACGTCCGCCTGGCCTGCGGCCGCGTCACCGCCGACCTCGTCGCCGACCGCATCAAGGCCGAGGGCGACCCGCATCTGATCGCGGCGATCCTGCGCGCGTTCGCGGTGACCGTCTAGCCGCCGCGTCCGGGGGACCCGCCGTCGGCGGGCCCTCAGACCGGGACGTGCACCGTCTCCACCCGGCTCGCCACCAGGCGTTCCCTCTCGCGGCGGGCGGCTCGGCCGCGCAGCCGGAGGATCTGTGCCAGGCCGAGGGCCTGGAGGACGAACACGGCGGAGAAGGCGACACGGTAGTCGTCGCCGGTCAGGTCCAGCAGGGCGCCGACCGCGAAGAGGGTCGTCATGGAGGCCACGAAACCGCCCATGTTGGTGATCCCGGAGGCGGTGCCCTGACGTTCCGGCGGGTTCGCAGGGCGGGCGAAGTCGAAGCCCAGCATGGACGCCGGACCACAGGCGCCGAGCACCGCGCAGAGGACGACCAGGAGCCACATCGGGGCGTGGCCGCCGGGGTACAGGATCGTGGCCGCCCACACCGTCGCCGTCGCGAGGACCGTGCCGAGCGCCAGCGGCAGCCGCGCCGTGTGGTGCCGGGCGACGATCTGGCCGTACACCAGTCCGACGACCATGTTGGACAGGACGACGAGGGTGAGCAGTTCACCCGCGGTGCCACGGCTGAGGCCCTGCGCCCGGACCAGGAACGGCATCCCCCACAGCAGCAGGAACACCATCGCCGGGAACTGGGTGGTGAAGTGCACCCACATCCCGAGCCGGGTGCCGGGCTCCCGCCAGGACGTCGCGATCTGCCGCCGCACGTACGCGGCCCCGTGGTGCGGGAAGGGCTCCGGCTCGTGCCCCTCGGGGTGGTCCTTCAGGAAGAGCAGGGTCAGGACGAGGACGACGAGGCCGGCGACCGAACTGCCCGCGAACGCCGCCGTCCAGCCCACCCCGTGCAGCAGACGGGCCAGCAGCAGCGTCGAGACCAGGTTGCCCGCCATGCCGGCCAGGCCCGCCATCTGCGCGATCATCGGCCCGCGCCGGGCCGGGAACCAGCGGCTGCCCAGCCGCAGCACGCTGATGAACGTCATCGCGTCACCGCAGCCCAGCAGCGCCCGCGACGCCAGCGCCGTGCCGTACGACGACGACAGCGCGAAGCCGATCTGGCCGGCCGTGAACAGCAGCACGCCCAGGGTCAGCACTTTCTTGGTGCCGAGCCGGTCGACCAGCAGGCCGACGGGGATCTGCATGCCCGCGTAGACCAGGAGTTGCAGGATCGAGAAGGTCGACAGGGCGGAGGCGCCCACCTGGAAGCGGTCGGCGGCGTCGAGGCCGGCCACGCCCAGCGAGGTGCGGAAGATGACGGCGACGAAGTAGACGGAGACGCCCACGCCCCAGACGGCGAGGGCGCGACGGCCGCCGGGCGGGTCCCCGGGCAGGGACCCGGCGGACGAGGATATGACGGGGCGGCTCAACGCAGTTCCCCCCGCGCCAGGTTGGAGAACCAGTTGACGTGCCCGTGCACGAGCGCCACGGCCGCCTCCGCGTCACCGGCACGCAGCGCCCCGAGGATCTCCTCGTGCTCGTGGAGCGCCTTGGTGATGCGGTCGGGGTGGGCGTGCATCACGGCGACGCCCATCCGCAGCTGCCGGTCGCGGAGTTGGTCGTAGAGGCGGGAGAGGATCTCGTTCCCCCCGCTGCGGACGATCTCGGCGTGGAAACAGCGGTCGGTCACGGCGGCCGCGGCCAGGTCCCCGGCGGCGGCCTGGGCCTTCTGCTGGTCGAGCAGCTCCTCCAGCCGGGCCAGGAGCCGCGGCGAGGCGGGCACCGCCTTGCGGACGGCGTGCTCCTCGACCAGCTGCCGGGTCTCGACGACGTCCGCGATCTCCTGGGCGGAGACGGGCAGCACCAGGGCGCCCTTCTTCGGGTAGAGCTTGAGCAGCCCCTCGACCTCCAGCCGCAGCAGCGCCTCCCGCACCGGTGTCCGGGACACGCCGACCGCCTCGGCCAGCTCGCCCTCGGTGAGCAGCGTGCCGCCCTCGTAACGCCGCTCCAGGACACCTTGTTTGACGTGGGTGTAGACGCGGTCGGCCGCGGGGGGCTGCTTCACGACGGAGGCAGGGGCGGGGAGGGTGCCGGTGGCGGAGGGAGCGGGGGCGGAAGCCATGTCCACAGCATAGATACAACACGTACGCATCGCCGTCGGCGTCCACGATCCGGACGAAAAACCGCCGTAAGGCTGTCGAAGGGGTGTGAGGTGGGCCTGAATTGCCCCCCGCACCACCCGGAGCGCAACCTTTTGTGCTACTCACTTGTCACACGAGAAGCGGCCCTGCTTGCCCGAAACCCGGAGCCCAAGTGGCCGCGCTCCACAGACATTTGACGCAATCGGGGTATTTAACTTGATTACCGCCATAAAGGGCGTACGTGTCCGCAGAGCCGCTGCAGTCGTCGTGACCACCGGCGCGATGATCGCGACCGGAGTCGTCGGCTCCGCGCCCGCACAGGCCGCGGTCGCCAAGCCCACGCTCAACGCCAAGGGCGCTTTCGTGATCAACCCGGCGACCGGCAGGAGCTTCGGCAAGACCGCGACCACGCCGCGTGCCACCGGCTCCACCACCAAGATCATGACCGCCAAGGTCGTGCTGTCGCAGAAGAACCTGAACCTGGACGCCAAGGTCACCGTCGCGGGCGCGTACAGCGACTACATCGTCAAGAACGACGCCTCCTCGGCCCGTCTGATCGTCGGCGACAAGGTCACCGTCCGTCAGCTCCTCTACGGGCTGATGCTGCCGTCGGGCTGCGACGCCGCGTACGCGCTCGCCGACAAGTTCGGCACCGGCTCGACGCGTGCCGCGCGCGTGAAGTCGTTCATCGGCAAGATGAACTCCACCGCCAAGAGCCTCGGCATGACGAACACGAAGTTCGACTCGTTCGACGGCATCAGCAACGGCACCAACCAGTCGTCGCCGAAGGACCTCACCACGCTCGCCCGCAGCGTGATGAAGAACTCCACGTTCAAGACGATCGTGAAGACGGTGACCACGAAGCAGAAGGTGACGACCAAGAGCGGCGGCTACCGCTACTACACCTGGGAGAACACCAACAAGCCGCTGCTGACCACCTACAACGGCACCATCGGCATCAAGACCGGCTCCGGCACCGAGGCCAAGTACTGTCTCGTCTTCGCCGCCACGCGCAACGGCAAGACCATCTACGGCACGGTCCTCACCGCCACCTCCGCCGACGCCCGTCTGGCGGACGCGAAGAAGCTCCTCAACTACGGCTTCGCGGCCCTCTAGGCCCGCCTCGCCGGACGCACGGGAAGGGGGCCACCGCTCACCGCGGTGGCCCCCTTCCGGTTTTCCTCGCGCAAGCCGAACCGGGCTTTCTACCTCGCACGGGTGAATATGGTTAGTTCAACTGGCATATTCGATTTCCTCCGCCCTACGTTCCGCAGCGGAGGTGGTTCACATGATCGAACCCAGCAGGCACCAGCCCGAGCCCGGCCCCCGGCACGAGGCGATCGACATCAGCGACTTCGTCTACGCGGCTACCGGAGCTCGCGTCCGCCGGCTGACCATGCCGGACGGAGCTCATTGGTTCCCGGCTGTGGATGTGTGCAAGGAACTAGGACATACCAGCCCCAGCAAAGCGGTCTCCGACCATGTCCCGCTAGAACACCGAGCGGCCCTCGAGACCGTCAGCAGGACTTACGGTCTCAGCATTCCCGCAGGTAGAGGGTGGCGTCGAGACCTGATTCTCATCGATATGCAGGGCCTCCTCTTTCTCGTCACCGCCTGCACAAAGCCCACTGCGGCTCCGTTCAAGCAATGGGCCGTGGAGGTGATCGAGACCGTTCAGCGCGAGGGTTCCTACACCCTGGAGGAGGCCGAGGTGCAACCCTCCGAGCCGGGCGCGCCCATCGCCTACGCCATGCCCGAGCAGGTGGCGGAGGCCATCGTCCGGCTGGAGGAGCGCAACCTCCAGGCGGACGAGCAGCTCACGGTGGCACAGCACAGGTCCATCGCCCTGCAGGAGCAGATGGTGGAGTTGCAGACCGCCGCCCTCGCCGCCCAGCAGGTCATGGCCCAGGCCATGGAGCGCATCGCGGACCGGCTCGACGCCCTGACTCTCGCCCGGCCGGTGTCCGACACCACGACGGTCCCGAAGCAGCCCACCACGGAGACCGTGCTGGCCGACTGGCGGGAGCGGCTGTCGGTGACGGAGGACGTGTGGACGGTGGCCGTCGTGATCGCCCCGGTGCTGGTCGAGAAGGGAGAGCTGCGGCAGCCGCTGGAGGCGATCGCGGGCCGTACGGGGCTGTCCGTGCACCGCGTCAACGAATGTCTGCGGCTGCTGCGCAAGCACGCCTGCATCCACCCCAGGGGCGCGGCGGAGGACGGGACGCCGGTGTACGTGCTCAACCGCCGCTGACGGCACCTGAGCGGAGTCGAGGAAAGGGCCGGTCGCAACAGCAACTTGCGACCGGCCCTTTCCCGTCAGCCTACTCGGTCGAGGGCCTCACGCCCACGTGATCAGCCTCTTCGGCTGCTCCAGAATCGCCGCCACGTCCGCCAGCACCTTGGAGCCCAGCTCCCCGTCGACCAGTCGGTGGTCGAAGGAGAGCGCCAGGGTGGTGACCTGACGGGGCTTCACCTTGCCCTTGTGGACCCACGGCTGCGGCTTGATCGAGCCGACCGCGAGGATCGCGGACTCGCCGGGGTTGAGGATCGGCGTGCCGGTGTCGATGCCGAAGACCCCGACATTGGTGATGGTGAGCGTGCCGCCCTGCATCGCGGCGGGGCTGGTGCGGCCCTCCTTCGCCGTCGAGACCAGTTCGCCCAGCGACTCCGCCAGCTGGGGCAGCGTCTTGGCGTGGGCGTCCTTGATGTTCGGCACGATCAGACCGCGCGGGGTGGCCGCCGCGATCCCCAGGTTCACGTAGTGCTTGACCACGATCTCCTGGGCGGCCTCGTCCCAGGAGGCGTTGATCTCCGGGTTGCGGCGGATCGCCACGAGCAGTGCCTTGGCGATCAGCAGCAACGGGTTGACCCTCAGACCCGCGAGGTCCTTGTCCTGCTTCAGCTCCTCGACCAGCTTCATCGTGCGCGTCACGTCGACGGTCACGAACTCCGTGACGTGCGGCGCGGTGAAGGCAGAGCCGACCATCGCCGCCGCCGTCGCCTTGCGGACGCCCTTGACCGGGATCCGGGTCTCGCGCGCGCCGTCGTACGACGCCACCGGGGCCGGAGCCGCGACGGAGGCGGCGGGAGCGGCCGGGGCCACGGGCGCCTGGGCCACCGGCTCGGGAGCCTTCGGCGGGGCGACGGCCGCGTGGACGTCCTCACGGGTGATCACGCCGTCCGGGCCGGACGGTGTGATCGTCGCGAGGTCCACACCGAGGTCCTTGGCCAGCTTGCGGACGGGCGGCTTCGCCAGCGGGCGGGGCCCGCCGGCGCTGTGACCGTGTCCGTTCAGCTCGCCCTGGACGCCCTGGATCGCGGTGGCCGCGTACAGGGTGTCCTCGGCGGGCGCCGCCACCGGCGGCACGCCCTTGCGGGGGCGGCGCCTGGTGGACGACTCGGCGACGCCGTAGCCGACGAGGACCGGCTTGCGTTCGGGCTTCTTGGCCACCGGCTCGGGCTTCGCGACGGGCCGGGCGGGCGTGGCTGCCTCGGCCGAAGCCGCGGCCGGCGCCGAGGCCGGGGCCCCGCCCGCCACGTCCACCGCGATGATCGACGTGCCGACGTCGACCGTGGTGCCCTCGGGGAAGTGCAGGGCGCGGACGACACCGTCGTACGGGATGGGCAGTTCGACGGCGGCCTTGGCCGTCTCGACCTCGCAGACGACCTGGCCGTCGGTGACGGTGTCACCGGGCTGGACGTACCACTTGAGGATCTCGGCCTCGGTGAGTCCCTCGCCCACGTCGGGCATCTTGAACTCGCGCGGAGACGTGTCTGTCATCGTCGTCACGGACCTCTCCCTCAGTACGCCAGCGAGCGGTCGACGGCGTCGAGCACCCGGTCCAGATTCGGCAGGTACTCCTCCTCCAGCCGGGCCGGCGGATAGGGGGAGTGGTACCCGCCGACACGGAGGACGGGCGCCTCCAGGTGGTAGAAGCACCGCTCGGTGATGCGGGCGGCGATCTCCGCGCCCGAGCCGAAGAACACCGGGGCCTCGTGCACCACGATCAGGCGGCCGGTCCGTTCCACGGACGCCTGGATCGAGTCGAAGTCCAGCGGGGACACCGACCGCAGGTCCAGGATCTCCAGGGCGCGGCCCTCCTCGGCCGCCGCGTCGGCGACCTCCTGGCAGAGCTTCACCATCGGGCCGTACGCGGCGAGCGTGAGGTCGGTGCCCTCGCGGACGACCTGGGCCTTGTGCAGCGGGCCGGGGATGGCGTCGGGGTTGACCTCGGCCTTGTCCCAGTAGCGCCGCTTGGGTTCGAAGAAGATCACCGGGTCGTCGCTCTGGATGGCCTGCTGCATCATCCAGTAGGCGTCCGACGCGTTCGACGGCGAGACCACCTTCAGGCCCGCGACGTGCGCGAACAGCGCCTCCGGGGACTCGGAGTGGTGCTCGACCGCGCCGATGCCGCCGCCGTAGGGGATCCGGACGACGACGGGGAGCTTGACCTTGCCCAGCGAGCGCGCGTGCATCTTGGCGAGCTGGGTGACGATCTGGTCGTACGCGGGGAAGACGAAGCCGTCGAACTGGATCTCGACCACCGGGCGGTACCCGCGCAGGGCGAGGCCGATGGCGGTGCCGACGATGCCCGACTCGGCGAGCGGGGTGTCGATCACCCGGTCCTCGCCGAAGTCCTTCTGCAGGCCGTCCGTCACGCGGAACACCCCGCCGAGCTTGCCGACGTCCTCGCCCATGACGAGGACCTTGGGGTCGGCTTCGAGGGCCCTGCGCAGCGATTCGTTGATCGCCTTGGCGATCGCCATGCTCTTCACGGCGGATTGCCCGGCGTTCTGCCCCGCCGTCTGCGCGGCTGTCTGCGTGCTCATCGCTACTTGCCCCCCTCTTCGTCCACATCGGCGAACGACGCCTGGTACGCGGCGAACTGGGCGCGCTCCTCGTCCACGAGCGCGTGTCCGTCCGCGTACGCGTTCTCGAAGATGGCGAAGTGGTCCGGGTCGGGCATGGCACGCACCACTTCGCGCACTCGCCTTCCCAACGCCTCGCTCTCCGCTTCGAGTTCCGCGAAGAATCCCTCGTTCGTGTCGGTTTCGGACTCCAGGTAGGCGCGCAGGCGCGCGATCGGGTCCTTGGCCTCCCAGGCCACCCGCTCGTCGTCGAGGCGGTAGCGGGTGGGGTCGTCGGAGGTGGTGTGGGCGCCCATGCGGTACGTGTACGCCTCCACCAGGGTGGGGCCCTCGCCCCGGCGGGCGCGCTCCAGCGCCCACTTGGTGACGGCGAGGCAGCCGAGGACGTCGTTGCCGTCGACGCGGACGCCCGGGAAGCCGAAGCCCTGGGCGCGCTGGTACAGCGGCACGCGGGTCTGCTTCTCGGTCGGTTCGGAGATGGCCCACTGGTTGTTCTGGCAGAAGAACACGACCGGCGCGTTGTAGACCGCGGAGAAGGTGAACGCCTCGGCGACGTCGCCCTGGCTGGAGGCGCCGTCGCCGAAGTAGGCGACGACCGCCGAGTCGGCGCCGTCCTTGGCGATGCCCATGGCGTACCCGGTCGCGTGCAGCGTCTGGGAGCCGATGACGATCGTGTAGAGGTGGAAGTTGTTGCTGTTCGGGTCCCAGCCGCCGTTGTTCACGCCGCGGAACATGCCGAGCAGGTTGGCCGGGTCGACACCGCGGCACCAGGCGACGCCGTGCTCGCGATAGGTCGGGAAGACGTAGTCGTCCTCGCGGGTGGCCCGCCCGGAACCGATCTGGGCGGCCTCCTGGCCGAGCAGCGAGGCCCACAGGCCCAGCTCGCCCTGGCGCTGCAGGGAGGTGGCCTCGGCGTCGAAGCGCCGGGTCAGCACCATGTCGCGGTACAGGCCCCGCAGCTCGTCGGCGGTGATGTCCGCGACGAACGGGTCGTACTCGGCGTTCCTGACACGCTTGCCCTCGGGCGTCAGCAGCTGGACGAGTTCGGGCTGGGCGTTCGTCGGCTTCTTGGCGGTCGCGGCGCGCCTGGTGCCGGTGGTGCCGGCCGCCTTGCTGCCGGTGGTGCCGGTCTTGCCTGCGGCGCTGCGTCGCGGCTTGTGCGCGGCAGTGCTCTCCACGGTCACGTGTGCTCCTCCGTCGGTCCGGCCCCCGGGGTTGCCGAAGACCAGTGCGGCTCGCCTGATCCCGGTGCCCGTGCACGGGGTGGGTGCCCTTGGCCGGGAACAGACGTGACAGGTGCCCCGGCGAGCGCCCTGCACGAGGCACGTTACCCAGTGCTCCACATTCCTGTGAAACCCCTACTGACCTGCGATTTTCCTTGGATTTCCAAGTAAATCGGTCGGAGGGGGTCCCCGTGGATCGTGTCCGTCGGGAACAGTTGCTGGTCACAGCACTGGTTGGCAGCCCGGCAGGGGGCCGGAACACGGGCACGTTATCCCGGCCACCCCGGCCACGGGAAGGGTTCACCGGGGGCGGGCGTCGAGATCGGCTGCGGAAGTTGCTCCATCCGTGCGGCCGGATGTCTGCGCTTCGGGCCGCGGTTCGGTTCCGCGGGCCCTGGGGGCCAGGACGGTGGGCGAGATGTGCGCCCAGTGACCCGGAGGCCACTGGGCGCACACGCGGATCAGCCCTCGTCGTCGCCGATGCCGCCCGGCAGGCCGGCGGTGTCGCCGCTGCTGCCCTCGTCGGGGCTCTCGGTCACCGGCGGCTCGGGCTCCTCCGAGGTCGTCGGCTCCTCGGAGGCCGTCGGCTCCTCCGAGGTCGGCTCGTCCGTCGGCTCGTCCGTCGGCGACTGGCTGAAGGACGGGGACCGCGTGTACGACGGCGTGTAGTCGGGGTTGTCGCCGGAGCCGGTGTTGTCCTGCGTCTCCTCCTCGGTCACCTCGTCGGTGGGTGTCTCCTTGGTGTCCTTGTCCTTGCTGGAGGACGTCGCCGTCGGGGACTTCGAGGTCCCGGGGCCGCCGCTGCCGTTGCCGTTGTCCTTGGTGTTCAGCGCCAGCGCGACACCGGCGGAGATGGCGATCACCGCGAGAACGGCGAGGATCCACAGCTTGCCGCGGCCGCTGCCCCGGTTGCCCCGTCCCTCGAAGCCGCCGTCGTCCCGGCCGCCGCCGTATCCGGGCAGGATCGGCTGCGGGATCTGCGAGGTGCCGTCCCCGGGGTGCGGCATGACCGTCGTACCGGACATACCACTCGGCGGGGTGTGCCTGCCGTCGTGCATGGCGACGGGCCCGGTGTTCCAGGTGCCGGTGTGGCCGCCCTGGTCGTACAGCATCTGCAGGCCGTACTGCACGAGGCCGCGCATCTCCTCGGCCGTCTGGAACCGGTCGTCCGGCTCCTTGGCGAGGGAGCGCATGACGAGGCCGTCGAGCTCCGGCGGCGCCGCCCCGTCCGAGGACTCGGAGGGCGGTACCGGGATGTCCTGGACGTGCTGGTAGACCACCGACAGCGGGGTCTCGCCGATGAACGGCGGCCTCAGCGCGAGGAGTTCGTAGAGCAGGCAGCCGGTGGCGTACAGGTCGGAGCGGTGGTCGACGGCCTTGCCGAGGGCCTGCTCCGGGGAGAGGTACTGGGGCGTGCCCATGACCATGCCGGTCTGCGTCATCGTCGTCGACGCCCCGTGCAGGGCGCGCGCGATGCCGAAGTCCATCACCTTCACGGCACCGTTGTCGGTGATGATGACGTTCGCCGGCTTGATGTCGCGGTGCACGATGCCGTGCTGGTGGGAGTAGGCCAGCGCCTCCAGCACACCGGAGACGATGATCAGCGCCTGCTCGGGGCCGGGCGCCTCCGCGTTGATCAGCAGGTCGCGGATGGTGCGGCCCTCGACCAGCTCCATGACGATGTACGGCACGGGCGTGCCGTTCACGACGTCCTCGCCGGAGTCGTAGACCGCCACGATCGAGTGGTGGTTCAGACCGGCCACGGCCTGGGCCTCACGCGTGAAGCGGGCCTTGGAAATGGGGTCTTCGGCCAGGTCGGAACGGAGCAGTTTGACCGCCACCGTACGGCCGAGGCGCACGTCCTCCGCCGCGAACACCTCGGCCATGCCGCCCCGGCCGAGCCGGTGGGTCATCCGGTACCGACCGTCGCCGACCAGGCCGCCGTTGCCCCACAACTCCGGCGCGTCCGACATGCCGCCACCAGCCGCCTCGGGGTCGGACGGGCCCTGAGAGCGCTGCTGCTGTGCCATCAGTCCTCGCCGTCGTTTCTGCCCGCGGTCCGCGCGGTACTTGTTACGGTCTCCGTCGGCCACGCTACAGCCTTCACGCAAGGGGCCGGTCCGGGTTGGATGCGCGACGGGGTTCACGACGGGTTCAAGGTGGATCCATAGGTCGAGTCGGCCATGAAACCCGCAGCGCGCGCACTCGTGCAAGTTCTGTGTACCGGGCGTAGGCCCCCTGTAACGCTTCCGCGACGCTTCTTTCGCGTACGGTCACGGATCGGGCACCGCGCTTGACGTGCCGGTGCCCTGGGGCAGACTTGGCCGGGAATAGCTCAAAGGATCACCAGCAGGATCAGGGATCACCGAATCGCGGGAGCAACGCCAGCAGCTTTCGCGCGCCGATGGGGGACGCAGGAAGATGAGCCAGGACGCCGCACAGGGCCGGTACGCGGGGCGGTCGCTAGCCGGTGGCCGCTATCAGCTGCGTGACCTGCTCGGCGAGGGCGGTATGGCCTCCGTCCACCTCGCGTACGACTCGGTGCTCGACCGGCAGGTCGCGATCAAGACGCTCCACACCGAACTCGGCCGCGAACAGGCCTTCCGCGAGCGTTTCCGCCGTGAGGCGCAGGCCGTGGCGAAGCTCACCCACACCAACATCGTCTCCGTCTTCGACACCGGCGAGGACGAGATGGACGGCATGACGACGCCGTACATCGTCATGGAGTACATCGAGGGCAAGCCGCTCGGTTCGGTGCTCGACGCCGACGTCGCCCGGCTCGGCGCGATGCCCGCCGACACGGCGCTGAAGATCACCGCGGACGTGCTGGCGGCGCTGGAGATCAGCCACGAGATGGGCCTGGTCCACCGGGACATCAAGCCGGGCAACGTGATGATGACCAAGCGCGACGTCGTGAAGGTCATGGACTTCGGCATCGCCCGCGCCATGCAGTCGGGTGTGACGTCGATGACGCAGACCGGCATGGTCGTCGGCACCCCCCAGTACCTGTCGCCCGAGCAGGCCCTCGGCCGTGGCGTGGACGCCCGCTCCGACCTGTACTCGGTCGGCATCATGCTGTTCCAGCTGACCACCGGGCGGCTGCCCTTCGAGGCGGACTCCCCGCTGGCCATCGCGTACGCCCACGTCCAGGAGGAGCCGGTCGCTCCCTCCTCGATCAACCGTTCCCTGCCGCCGGCCGTCGACGCGATCATCGCCCGCGCGCTGAAGAAGAACCCGAACGAGCGGTTCCCGAGCGCGGAGGCGATGCGGGGCGAGTGCATGCGGGTCGCCGCGTCCCTCCAGGCCGTCGCACCGAGCATCGTGCCGGGCGCGCAGATGCCCAGCGGAGCCGGCGTCTCCTCCGCCGTCTTCCCCCCGATCGACCAGACGGGCGCGCCGCAGCCGGGCAGCGTCCAGACGCCGTACCAGCCGCACGCGACGGGCGGCTACGGTCCGCCGACGCCCACGCCCGCCCCGTCCTACGGCTACCCGCAGCAGGGCGGTTACCCGACCCCGCCGCAGACGGCCCAGTACGCGCCGCAGCAGGGGTCGGCCACCCCGCCGCCGTACACCATCTCGCCTCAGCAGTCCTCGCCGTCGGCGGGGGGTTCCGGGGGCGGGAAGAGCAACAAGGGCGTGATCCTGGGGGCGGTCGCCGTGTCGGTCCTCGCGGTCGGCGGGCTGATCGTGGCACTGACCCTGAGCAAGGGGACGGAGGGCGAGGGCGGCGACAGCGGTCCGGGCAAGTCCTCCTCCTCTCCGACCGTGGTCGAGGGGCACAAGGGACCGGACACCTCGAAGGTCATCGACACGACCGCGTGCACGGAGCCCGTGGAGTCGTACAACGACCCGGACAAGATCGAACTGCCGGACTTCACCTTCAAGAACATCGACTCGGTGAAGAAGTGCTTCCAGGCCGCGGGCTGGGAGTACGACGTGCAGAAGGTCGACGAGAACACGTACGGCGAGGGCACGGTGATGGAGCAGTACCCGTCGGCCGACGAGGACGTCGACCCCAAGGACATGCCCTCGATCGTCCTCAAGGTCTCCTCGGGCAACCCGTCCTGACGCCCCGCGCACCCCGGCATGTGGAAGGGCCCGGCACCTCGTGTGCCGGGCCCTTTGCGTGCGTGGGGGGTGGGAGTGTGTGCGGGAGTGCCGGACGGGGTGTCGCCCGACGGGCCCTAGAGGTACGGGCCTCCCGAGCGGCCGATCGTCCGCGGGTCGTCGTCGCCCTCGTGGCCGCCGACGCCGGGCGGCAGCGCGCGGCGCATCTGCTCCAGCTGGGCCCGGGCGGCCATCTGCTGGGCGAACAGCGTCGTCTGGATCCCGTGGAAGAGACCTTCGAGCCAGCCGACCAGCTGGGCCTGCGCGATCCGCAGCTCCGCGTCGCTCGGGATCGCCTCGTCCGTGAAGGGCAGGGAGATCCGCTCCAGCTCCTCGACCAGCTCGGGCGCCAGACCGTCCTCCAGTTCCTTGACCGAGCTGGCGTGGATCTCCTTCAGCCGCGCCCGGCTGGCCTCGTCGAGAGGGGCGACCCGGACCTCTTCGAGCAGCTGCTTGATCATGCTGCCGATGCGCATGACCTTGGCCGGCTGTTCCACCATCTCCGTCACCGGGACCTCTCGGGAGTCCTCGTCTCCTCCGCCGCCCACCGCCATTCCGTCCTGGCCCACGACCAGGATCTGGGGCTGTTCGGGCGACCGTTCGTTCCTCGGCATCTCCATGCCGTTCATTCTCTCCCACGCCCCCACCCCACCGGGCTGGTGCCCCCCACTCAGGGTGATCCACCGTGCACGCGGGAGCCGCCGGCGCGGACCGGGCGCGGACCCCGCGCTCCGGGCCGGGATGCCGGGGGGCGGGGGGCGTGTGAGCCTGGGGGCGTGGCTCCTTGGCTTCGCTCGACGCGCCTGACGGGACTCGTCCCCGTCACGGGACTGCTCGTGGTCCTGGTGGCGGGGGCCGTACCGTCCGTCCACGCGGCCGAGCCCGGCCCCGCGAACTCCCGGGCCGGCAGCCGCGCGGGCGAGGGCCGGGAGCGGCCCGGGCGGCAGGAGGCCTGGCCCGCGGCCCCGGACGACACGTACGCGCCCTCGGAGGATCCGGTCCCCGAACCGGACGGCCCGGGAACCGGCACCTCGACGGGCCCGGACACCGCTCCGCCCCCGCCGGCCGCCCCGCCCGGAGCCGACAACGCGACCGCCGAGGAACCCGTCCTGCGGGTCATGGCCCTCGGCAGCGGCCTCATCCTGATGGGCGCGGGCCTCGGTCTGGCCTTCGTCGGGCTGCGGATACGGCGGTACTGAGCGGGGCGGCGTGCGTATGACCCGCACCGTGCAGGGCCGGCCGGCTCGCGCGGGTCGGTCGGGTCAGTCGGGTCAGTCGGGTCAGGGTGCGGCTCGGTCGTGTCCGCCGGTCACGGCACGACCAGGAGCACCTTGCCGATGTGGCCGCTGTCCTCCAGCACCCGGTGGGCCGTGGCCGCGTTGTCCATGGGGATCTCGCGGTCGACGACGGGACGCACGTGGCCGCCGTCGAGGAGCGGCCACACGTGCTCGCGCACGGCGGCGACGATCGCGGCCTTCTCCTCCCGCGGGCGGGCGCGCAGCGAGGTCGCGCTGATCGCCGCGCGCTTGGCGAGCAGGGCGCCGATGTTCAGCTCGCCCTTGACGCCGCCCTGCATGCCGATGATCGCGAGGCGGCCGTTGACGGCGAGCACGCGGACGTTGCGGTCGAGGTACTTGGCGCCCATGTTGTCCAGGACCACATCCGCGCCCTTGCCGTCCGTCGCCTTG